>NZ_CP034819.1:0-4876986 GCF_004010735.1 Salmonella sp. SSDFZ54 | reverse complement strand
CGGTTATGCCTGGCTGGATACAGGGACGCATCAGAGTTTGATAGAGGCCAGTAATTTTATTGCAACCATTGAAGAACGCCAGGGGCTAAAAGTGTCCTGCCCGGAAGAGATCGCTTATCGAAAAGGGTTTATTGATGCAGAGCAGATTAAAAATCTGGCTAAACCGTTGTCGAAGAATGCTTATGGACAGTATCTCCTGAACATGATTAAAGGTTATTAATAAAATGAACGTTATTAAAACAGAAATTCCTGGTGTATTAATTTTTGAACCTAAAGTGTTTAATGATGAACGTGGGTTCTTTATGGAAAGTTTTAATCAGAAAGTATTTGAGGAAGCGGTTGGTCGAAAGATTGAATTTGTTCAGGATAATCATTCAAAATCAACTAAAGGTGTGTTACGTGGTTTACATTATCAAGTTGAACCTTATGCTCAAGGGAAGCTTGTACGCTGTATAGCAGGAGAAGTTTTTGATGTTGCTGTAGATATTCGCAAAGATTCCGAAACGTTTGGTAAATGGGTTGGTGTCAATATTTCTTCTGAAAACAAAAGGCAGTTGTGGATACCTGAAGGTTTTGCTCATGGGTTCTTAGTATTAAGTGAAGAAGCTGAATTTGTTTATAAGACATCAAACTATTACTCTGGCGAACATGAAAGAGGTATTATTTGGAATGATCCTGATATTAATATTACATGGGGAATAGATAGTCCAATTCTTTCATTAAAAGATAAGATTCATAAAGGTTTAGTAAAGTAACACAATTGCCATTATTTATAATTGAATAGATATTGTTCAACACCTATAAGCGTTTTATAGGTGTTATTAAAATTTTCTAATCCTATTTATTGTATTGTAATTAAAATTTAGAGAGTTATAGAGATATTTTAAAGAGCTTAGTCTATTCATCTGTTGTATGAACGATGTGTGAATATGGGTTTTTTAGACAAAATAACCAAATTAGATAGATTTCAAAAATATCAGACAGATATTTACTTGGAATAAGTAAAGTCAGTTCAAGAAAATAAAAATATGATATTAGAAACTATCATTCAACATTCCTTTTTAGCTAACAAAATACAGATGATTCGAGTTTTATCCTAATATGTTTAGAAATAAAGTTGCTCTTGGGTCTCAGATAGGATTGTTTACTTCAGTTCTTATATTAATAACAAACTTTTTTTTAAGAAGTTATTTTGTTAAAGTATATGGTGCTGATTTAACCGGGTATTATTTATTAGTAGTACAGTTGATGGGAGTATTAAATCTTGCTGAGCTAGGTATAAGTACAGCCTTAACATATATCCTATTTAAACCACTGCATAGAAAAGAAAATAGTGAGTTAAGACAATTATATTTTATAATAAAGAAAATATACCATTTTATAGCATTGGGCATATTAGTTATTGGACTACTTTTCTTTTTGTTATTAAATTCTATAGTAAATGCAAGTATATCCCCTGAAAATCTATATATAACATGGGGGGTATTTGTTATAAGTACATCATTATCATATTTATACTCTGCTCAATCTGTCATTTTAACAGCAGACCAGAATGTCTATTTGGTTAAATTAATTACTGGGTTAACTAGAAGTTTAGCGTATATATTGCAAATATTTCTAATGATTTGCGGCGTCTCCTTTTGGATTGTGTGCGCTATTGAATTACTTTCTAATGTAATACAACTTATTCTTTTTAACAAACTAACATTAAAAAAATATCCGCAATTAGTGAAGTTGGATATTACTGATACTATCAATAAAGAAAATATAATAAGTGTAAAATCTAAAATAAAAAGAGAGATAAAATATACGTTTGTACATAAAATTGCCGGTGTTGTTGTATTTAATACAGATTATTTAATTATATCTGTCTTTCTAGGTATAACGGTTATCACATCTTTTTCTTCCTATATGATGTTAATTCAAGCATTGGCTTTTCTGATATCAGCAATAGCTTCCCCACTGGGTGCTTATATAGGAGCAAAACTATATTCTGATAGTAAGGAAAAAGTTATCAGGATTATATCACTTTATAATTCACTTTTTTTTATGCTAGGTATTTTTTGCGCGTACATGTTTTATATATCTTCAAGTACATTTGTATCCTTATGGATGGGAAAAGAAATTGTACTTAGCCAACAATTAGTTTTGTTACTTTCTGTTAATTGCTTCGTATTGATTGCAAGGATCTCTTTTGATGTTGCAAAAGTAGGCCTTGGTTATATGTCAGATGTTGAATTACCTCTACTGGAAGCCATAATTAATATTATCGTTTCATTAGTTTTAGTACATTATTTAGGTTTAAATGGGATAGTTATTGGAACTATCGTTAGTAATATCATCGTTGTCATGATTTTGAAACCAGTATTTTTATACAAAAATGCCCTTAAATCGGATAATGCATTTATTATTCATGAGCTTATAAGATCATGGTTCTTTATAAGCATATTCTTGCTTTCCATCTTCTTTATTACAAGGGCAAAAGTTATAGTCAGCAATGAATGGCTAGATTTCTTTATACAAGTGTGTATGAGTAGCATTACTCCTTTATTGTTATTGATAATGATATACAGCGTCTTTGATAGCAACGTTCGGAAATTCATGTTTGTTATGTTTAAAAAAAAGTATAGGGAAAATTGATTCTCTAAAATTGGAGAAAAAGATCGTTGCCTTGATAGTTTGATAATGAAACCGATATATATTAAGCGTAGTGGTGTACGCAAAAGCGACTATTTGGCTATTGAAAATAAGGTATAAATCTAAACAAGATAAATATATGTAATAAAGTATTATCTTATTCCTTATCGCTTAATAATATGAGATGTGTTATGGTATTTTTAGCTTGGTTTATTGCTATTGGGATATATATAATATGTGGAATTCTTTATCTTCAATTTCCTCAATTATCACCACTAGGGGCCCTTGCATATACTGATACAGTGGGCGATGTAATCATGGTCGTATCCACGGGGGTAGTGGGAGTTTTTCTCGGCTATTTTGCATTTTCTAAAATCAAGTTAGTAGGAATAAAAGATTTTAATAATCCGTGTTTTATAAATTTTTGTTCAGTATGCTTTATTATTTCAGCGTTTCTAATTTTCGCCTTAGGCGTCGCTGCATATGGTGGTTACATAGCATTTCTACATACGCCTTATATAGCAATCTATGAAGGTAGTGCAGAAAATCAAACCAGAGATATTCTCATATCTTCATCGGGATTGCTTGCTAACTATGCACTATTAACTAGCATTCGTGTCAACTTTAAAGAAATATCAATAACTAATAAAGTTGTCATAGCAGTATCGCTATTAATACTTGTTTCTATATTTATTCAGGGACGAAGAGAAAATTTAATTTTGCTAATATTATGTTTCGTGTCATTCTATATGCTAAATTATAAAATTAATTTTAAACGTATTATCAAAGTAAGCATTATTTGTATAATAATGTTTTTCATTGCTGGATTAGGTTTATATTTGCGTGAAAGCACTTCAACTTCAGGTGGAAGTGTTTTTACAGCTATACCTTTTGCCGTGATGTATGAAACACATTTTTCTTTAGCGACTTTGGCTAATGAAGTGAGAACGCATTTATATAATAATTTACCTTATGGGGGAGTATTAGATTTATTTTCTCCCATATTATTTATTATCCCTGCTTTTATATATGGCATTTTTGGTTTAGATAAACAATCTTTGTTCGAGAATAATGAGATGCGTTTTTATGAGGATAAAGGTGGGCAGTTTATATTCACAGAGGCTTTTCATTCACTTGGTTATGTCGGAGTATTCCTGCATGGTTTAATCTTGGGTGTAATGCTAATAGTATTTTATCGTGTAGCCAAGAAAAGCAGGCTCATAATTTATCATTTTCCAATTATTTCCCTCATATTTGTTGCAATGAGAAAAGACCTTACCTATGGTGTTAAATATATTTCTCTTTTGTTCATATTTATGATGATTTTTTATTTCATCTATAAGTTACTCCCACTTAAAAATAATGGTTGAATTAAAAATGCATAAAGTTCTTTTTATTAGTGCCTTTCATCCTGGGGCGAGAGGTTCGATCGGTGCTGGTGAGGCCATTTGTGGTGATAATTTAAAAAAACATGTAAATAATGGCAGTCAAGTCGATGTTATTGTTATATCTCCTGCAACACAATATGAAAATCCCGAAATTAAAGCACTATGCCATTCTTATGAAGTAATCAACGTTAGTAAGAAAGATTATCTTAAAGGGATACTTTTCAATGCTAAATATAAATCTTTTATTGCGCCATGGTTTTTTACTAGAGTAAATAAAAGCTTAATTAAACGGATAAATAATAAGATCTCTCACACGAATTATGACTTAGTATGGCTTGATTTTCCATCAGTTTTAGGAGTGGTAAAACATATTTTACATCCAAATATTCATTATTTTGCCCATGATGTTGTATCCCAGCGCACAAGTCGTTCTATTACAAAGAAACCTATCAATAAAGAGATTGCAAAAGTTGAGGCAAACTTATTCTGTAAGTTGAAAAAAATTGTGGCAATGTCTCATAAAGATAAATTGTTACTTGAACAAATGAATTATAAGGGAGTTATAGAGGTTGCTGATCTTGGAGTACAAAAAGTTGGTGAGGTATTAAATGGTATTCCGATTGAAGAGGTTGTAGATAAATTTAAGGATAGAAAAAATTTAATTTTTTTTGGTTACATGAAGCGTGCGGAAAACCACTGGTCTATAATATGGTTTATATTTTTTGTTTTTCTTAAAATAAGAAAACAAAACCCACATATCCATCTTTGGATTTTAGGCTTGGCTCCCAGACCTTTACTGAAGTTGATCGGCAAGTGTATATCTAACGTACATGTCGCTGGTGCTGTATCAGATCCTACCTTGGCTTTTCAAAAGGCCGATTTAAGTGTTGCACCTTTACTATATGGAGCTGGAGTAAAAATAAAGGTGTTACAGATGCTTGAGGCGGGTGCAACGGTTGTTGCTACTGAGGTTGGGGCTGAAGGTATTGAAAGCCATAAAAAGCTTCACATTGTTAATAAAACACAATTTGGTAAAAAAATACTTGAGCTTTTGGACTAAAAAATGCCCTCCTTTACTTTAATTGTTCCTACATATAATGCTGGTACTGCTAGATGGAATGAGTGGTTTCACGCTTTTCAAAAACAAACTAATCAGCCATCACAATTGATAATCATTGATTCATCATCGACAGATGACACTAGAAATATTGCAAGCACTTATACCAACAATATTATAGTTATATCACCAAGTGAATTTAATCACGGAGGGACGAGAAATAAAGCATTAGCTTCTGCCGAAGAAAGTGATTTTGTTGTTTTTTTAACCCAGGATGCTATATTTGAAAACAAAAATGCCCTGGAAGAAATATTATCATTATTTAATGACAAAAATGTCGCTGCAGTATGTGGCAGACAGCTTCCTCATCATGATGCTAATCCTCTTGCTATACACGCAAGAAATTTTAATTATGGTACCGAAACTCTAATTAAAAGTAAAAATGATATAAAAAATCTCGGCATTAAAACCGTGTTTATGTCAAATTCTTTTGCAGCTTATCGGCGGTCTGTTTTTGAAGCACTTGGGGGGTTTCCTGAACATACTATCCTCGCTGAAGATATGTTTATGGCTGCGAGAATGATCCAGGCGGGGTATAAAATTGCTTATTGCGCAGAAGCCAGCGTAAGGCATTCGCATAATTATACGCCAAAACAAGAGTTCCAACGGTATTTTGATACAGGGGTATTTCATGCCTGTAACCCTTGGATTCAGCGTGACTTTGGCGGAGCCGGTGGTGAGGGTTTCCGCTTCGTAAAATCAGAGATTCAATTTCTGCTTAAAAATGCACCGTTCTGGATTCCAAGAGCTTTATTAACAACCTTTGCTAAATTTCTGGGTTACAAATTAGGCAAGCATTGGCAATCTTTACCGTTGTCTACATGTCGCTATTTTAGCATGTACAAGAGTTATTGGAATAATATCCAATATTCTTCGTCAAAAGAGATAAAATAAATGTCTTTTCTTCCCGTAATTATGGCTGGCGGCACAGGTAGCCGTTTATGGCCGCTTTCACGCGAATATCATCCGAAGCAGTTTCTAAGCGTTGAAGGTAAACTATCAATGCTGCAAAATACTATAAAGCGATTAGCTTCACTTTCTACAGAAGAACCCGTTGTCATTTGCAATGACAGACACCGTTTCTTAGTCGCTGAACAACTCCGTGAAATTGACAAGTTAGCAAATAATATTATTCTCGAACCAGTAGGCCGTAATACTGCACCAGCGATCGCTCTTGCCGCGTTTTGTGCGCTCCAGAATGCTGATAATGCTGATCCTCTTTTGTTGGTACTTGCTGCAGATCATGTGATCCAGGATGAAATAGCTTTTACGAAAGCTGTCAGACATGCTGAAGAATACGCCGCAAATGGTAAGCTTGTAACTTTTGGTATTGTTCCAACGCATGCTGAAACGGGTTATGGATATATTCGTCGTGGTGAGTTGATAGGAAATGACGCTTATGCAGTGGCTGAATTTGTGGAGAAACCGGATATCGATACCGCCGGTGACTATTTCAAATCAGGGAAATATTACTGGAATAGCGGTATGTTTTTATTTCGTGCAAGCTCTTATTTAAACGAATTGAAGTACTTATCACCTGAAATTTACAAAGCTTGTGAAAAGGCGGTAGGACATATAAATCCCGATCTTGATTTTATTCGTATTGATAAAGAAGAGTTTATGTCATGCCCGAGTGATTCTATCGATTATGCAGTTATGGAGCACACACAGCATGCCGTGGTGATACCAATGAGCGCTGGCTGGTCGGATGTGGGATCCTGGTCCTCACTATGGGATATATCGAATAAAGATCATCAGAGAAATGTTTTAAAAGGAGATATCTTCGCACATGCTTGTAATGATAATTACATTTATTCCGAAGATATGTTTATAAGTGCGATTGGCGTAAGCAATCTTGTCATTGTTCAAACAACAGACGCTTTACTGGTGGCTAATAAAGATACAGTACAAGATGTTAAAAAAATTGTTGATTATTTAAAACGAAATGATAGGAACGAATATAAACAACATCAAGAAGCTTTCCGCCCCTGGGGAAAATATAATGTGATTGATAGCGGCAAAAATTACCTCGTTAGATGTATCACTGTTAAGCCGGGTGAGAAATTTGTGGCGCAGATGCATCACCACCGGGCTGAGCATTGGATAGTATTATCCGGGACTGCTCGTGTTACAAAGGGAGAGCAGATTTATATGGTTTCTGAAAATGAATCAACATTTATTCCTCCGGATACTATTCACGCGCTGGAAAATCCCGGAATGATCCCCCTGAAGTTAATTGAGATTCAATCAGGTACCTATCTTGGTGAGGATGATATTATTCGTTTAGAACAACGTTCTGGATTTTCGAAGGAGTGGACTAATGAACGTAGTTAATAATAGCCGTGATGTTATTCATTCATCAGGTATTGTGTTTGGAACGAGTGGGGCTCGCGGTCTTGTAAAAGATTTTACACCTCAGGTATGTGCTGCTTTTACGGTTTCATTTGTTGCCGTTATGCAGGAACATTTTTCCTTTGATACCGTAGCATTGGCAATAGATAATCGTCCAAGTAGTTATGGGATGGCTCAGGCGTGTGCTGCTGCATTGGCGGATAAAGGCGTTAACTGTATTTTTTATGGAGTGGTACCAACCCCAGCTTTGGCCTTTCAGTCTATGTCTGACAATATGCCTGCGATAATGGTTACGGGAAGTCATATTCCATTCGAGCGGAACGGCCTCAAGTTTTATCGTCCTGATGGTGAAATCACGAAACATGATGAGGCTGCGATCCTTAGTGTTGAAGATACGTGTAGCCATTTAGAGCTTAAAGAACTCATAGTTTCAGAAATGGCTGCTGTTAATTATATATCTCGTTATACATCTTTATTTTCTACTCCATTCCTGAAAAATAAGCGTATTGGTATTTACGAACATTCAAGCGCTGGGCGTGATCTTTATAAGCCTTTATTTATTGCATTGGGGGCTGAAGTCATTAGCTTGGGTAGAAGCGATAACTTTGTACCTATAGATACAGAGGCTGTAAGCAAAGAGGATCGGGAAAAAGCACGCTCATGGGCTAAAGAGTTCGATTTAGATGCCATATTCTCAACAGATGGGGATGGTGATCGCCCTCTTATTGCTGATGAGGCAGGCGAGTGGTTGAGAGGCGATATATTAGGTCTATTATGTTCACTTGCATTGGATGCAGAAGCCGTCGCTATTCCTGTTAGTTGTAATAGCATAATTTCTTCTGGCCGCTTTTTTAAACATGTTAAGCTTACGAAAATTGGCTCGCCTTATGTTATCGAAGCTTTTAATGAATTATCGCGGAGTTATAGTCGTATTGTCGGCTTTGAAGCCAATGGCGGTTTTTTATTAGGAAGCGACATCTGTATTAACGAGCAGAATCTTCATGCCTTACCAACTCGTGATGCTGTATTACCGGCAATAATGCTGCTTTACAAAAGTAGGAATACCAGCATTAGCGCTTTAGTCAATGAACTCCCAACTCGTTACACCCATTCTGACAGATTACAGGGGATTACGACTGATAAAAGCCGATCCTTAATTAGTATGGGCAGAGAAAATCTGAGCAACCTCTTAAGCTATATTGGCCTGGAGAATGAAGGTGCAATTTCTACAGATATGACGGATGGTATGCGAATTACCTTACGTGATGGATGTATTGTGCATTTGCGCGCTTCTGGTAATGCACCTGAGTTACGCTGCTATGCAGAAGCTAATTTATTAAATAGAGCTCAGGATCTTGTAAATACAACGCTTGCTAATATTAAAAAACGATGCTTGCTGTAAAAGAATTGAATGTTATTTACTTAATATGCCTATTTTATTTACATTATGCACGGTCAGAGGGTGAGGATTAAATGGATAATATTGATAATAAGTATAATCCACAGCTATGTAAAATTTTTTTGGCTATATCGGATTTGATTTTTTTTAATTTAGCCTTATGGTTTTCATTAGGATGTGTCTATTTTATTTTTGATCAAGTACAGCGATTTATTCCTCAAGACCAATTAGATACAAGAATTATTACACATTTTATTTTGTCAGTAGTATGTGTCGGTTGGTTTTGGATTCGTTTGCGACATTATACATACCGCAAGCCATTTTGGTATGAGTTAAAAGAAATTTTTCGTACGATCGTTATTTTTGCTATATTTGATTTGGCTCTGATAGCGTTTACAAAATGGCAGTTTTCACGCTATGTCTGGGTGTTTTGTTGGACTTTTGCTATAATCCTGGTGCCTTTTTTTCGCGCACTTACAAAGCATTTATTGAACAAGCTAGGTATCTGGAAGAAAAAAACTATCATCCTGGGGAGCGGACAGAATGCTCGTGGTGCATATTCTGCGCTGCAAAGTGAGGAAATGATGGGGTTTGATGTTATCGCTTTTTTTGATACGGATGCGTCAGATGCTGAAATAAATATGTTGCCGGTGATAAAGGATACTGAGACTATTTGGGATTTAAATCGTACAGGTGATGTCCATTATATCCTTGCTTATGAATACACCGAGTTGGAGAAAACACATTTTTGGCTGCGTGAACTTTCAAAACATCATTGCCGTTCTGTTACTGTCGTCCCCTCGTTTAGAGGATTGCCGTTATATAATACAGATATGTCTTTTATCTTTAGCCATGAAGTTATGTTATTAAGGATACAAAATAACTTGGCTAAAAGATCGTCCCGTTTTCTCAAACGGACATTTGATATTGTTTGTTCAATAATAATTCTTATAATTGCATCACCACTTATGATTTATCTGTGGTATAAAGTTACTCGAGATGGTGGTCCGGCTATTTATGGTCACCAGCGAGTAGGTCGGCATGGAAAACTTTTTCCATGCTACAAATTTCGTTCTATGGTTATGAATTCTCAAGAGGTACTAAAAGAACTTTTGGCTAACGATCCTATTGCCAGGGCTGAATGGGAAAAAGATTTTAAACTGAAAAATGATCCTCGAATCACAGCTGTAGGTCGATTTATACGTAAAACTAGCCTTGATGAGTTGCCACAACTTTTTAATGTACTAAAAGGTGATATGAGCCTGGTTGGACCACGACCTATCGTTTCGGATGAACTGGAGCGTTATTGTGATGATGTTGATTATTATTTGATGGCAAAGCCGGGCATGACAGGTCTATGGCAAGTGAGTGGGCGTAATGATGTTGATTATGACACCCGAGTTTATTTTGATTCCTGGTATGTTAAAAACTGGACGCTTTGGAATGATATTGCCATTCTGTTTAAAACAGCGAAAGTTGTTTTGCGGCGAGATGGTGCGTATTAAGCTTAACGAGAAGTACTGAATAATAATTGTATCAAATAGCCTGCGTAAAATCTGAACGCATCAATCGCTACCTTAATATCATACCTTTGAGTTAACATACTATTCACCTTTAACCTGCCATGACCGTTTGTGGCAGGGTTTCCACACCTGACAGGAGTATGTAATGTCCAAGCAACAGATCGGCGTCGTCGGTATGGCAGTGATGGGGCGCAATCTCGCGCTCAACATCGAAAGCCGTGGTTATACCGTCTCCGTTTTCAACCGCTCCCGTGAAAAGACCGAAGAAGTGATTGCCGAGAATCCCGGCAAAAAGCTGGTGCCTTATTACACGGTGAAAGAGTTTGTTGAATCCCTCGAAACGCCTCGTCGTATCCTGTTAATGGTGAAAGCGGGCGCAGGTACTGATGCTGCTATCGATTCGCTGAAACCGTATCTGGAAAAAGGCGATATCATTATTGATGGCGGTAACACCTTCTTCCAGGACACTATCCGTCGCAATCGCGAGCTGTCTGCGGAAGGTTTTAACTTTATCGGTACCGGTGTTTCCGGTGGTGAAGAGGGCGCGCTGAAAGGGCCATCTATCATGCCTGGCGGTCAGAAAGATGCCTATGAACTGGTGGCGCCGATCCTGACGAAGATTGCTGCTGTGGCGGAAGATGGCGAACCGTGCGTGACCTATATCGGCGCCGATGGTGCTGGTCACTACGTCAAGATGGTCCACAATGGTATTGAATATGGCGATATGCAGCTTATCGCTGAAGCTTACTCCCTGCTGAAAGGCGGCCTGAACCTCAGCAATGAAGAGTTGGCGAACACTTTTACCGAGTGGAATAACGGCGAGCTGAGCAGTTATCTGATCGACATCACTAAAGACATCTTCACTAAAAAAGATGAAGACGGAAACTACCTGGTGGATGTCATTCTTGATGAAGCCGCCAACAAAGGGACCGGTAAATGGACCAGCCAGAGCGCGCTGGATCTGGGCGAACCGCTGTCGCTGATTACCGAATCCGTCTTTGCGCGTTACATCTCTTCGTTGAAAGCACAACGTGTTGCAGCATCTAAAGTGCTCTCCGGGCCGAAAGCGCAACCGGCAGGCGACAAAGCGGAATTTATCGAGAAAGTGCGTCGCGCGCTGTATCTTGGCAAGATCGTCTCCTATGCGCAGGGCTTCTCGCAGCTACGCGCCGCGTCTGATGAATATCACTGGGATCTCAACTACGGCGAGATTGCTAAGATTTTCCGTGCGGGCTGTATCATTCGCGCTCAGTTCCTGCAGAAGATCACTGATGCTTACGCAGAAAACGCTGGTATCGCTAACTTGCTGTTAGCGCCTTACTTCAAGAAAATTGCTGATGAGTACCAGCAGGCGCTGCGCGATGTCGTGGCTTACGCGGTGCAGAACGGCATTCCAGTGCCGACATTCTCTGCGGCAGTGGCCTACTATGACAGCTATCGCGCCGCAGTACTGCCAGCTAACTTAATTCAGGCGCAGCGTGACTACTTTGGTGCGCACACCTATAAACGTACTGATAAAGAAGGCATTTTCCATACCGAGTGGTTGGAATAATTTCTGCAAAATGTTTAAGCCCGGTTTAATACCGGGCTTTTTTTTATCTCTATTCTTATTGATTTATCGCTTTTGCTTAATATTAACTTAATAATCTGTGTTTATCGTAATGAAGATAATCTGAATTGTTTTCGTCTGCGTTGCACTTTATATACTCAGGCGTTAAAACTTTAATATCTTATCAGGATGCGAAATACATCATGATTCATAATTAAGTTAATTCTGAGAGCAAATAATGAAAATCACGATATCCGGGACGGGTTATGTTGGCTTGTCTAATGGTTTGCTTATTGCACAACACCATGAAGTGGTGGCGTTAGACATTGTTCCTTCCCGTGTTGAACTGTTAAATGATCGGATATCTCCGATTGTTGATAAAGAAATTCAGCAATTTTTAAAGGAAGATAACATCAGATTCAGGGCAACGCTGGATAAGTTTGATGCGTACCAGAATGCAGATTACGTCATCATTGCTACGCCTACGGATTACGATCCCAAAACCAACTATTTTAATACGTCCAGTGTGGAATCGGTCATTCAGGATGTGATCAGCATCAACCCCGCAGCCGTGATGATTATTAAGTCTACGGTGCCGGTTGGCTTCACGGCGGCAATGCGTCAGAAGTTTGCGACAGAAAATATCATTTTCTCTCCGGAGTTTTTACGTGAAGGTAAAGCCCTTTACGATAACCTTTATCCCTCCCGTATCGTGATTGGGGAACAGTCTGAACGCGCCAGAGAATTTGCCGCATTACTCCAGGAAGGCGCTATTAAACAGCAGATTCCAACGCTGTTTACGGACTCCACTGAGGCGGAAGCCATTAAACTTTTCGCCAATACTTATCTCGCTATGCGAGTCGCTTATTTTAATGAATTAGACAGCTATGCTGAAACGTTAGGATTAAATACCCGACAAATTATTGAAGGGGTGTGCCTCGACCCGCGTATTGGCAATCATTATAATAATCCCTCTTTTGGTTATGGCGGATATTGTTTGCCAAAAGATACCAAACAGTTGCTGGCCAATTATCAGTCGGTGCCTAATAATATTATCTCCGCTATCGTTGAAGCAAACCGTACGCGTAAAGATTTTATTGCCGATGCTATCCTCGCCAGAAAGCCTAAAGTGGTGGGCATTTATCGCCTGATTATGAAGAGTGGCTCCGATAACTTCCGCGCCTCATCGATTCAGGGGATTATGAAGCGCATTAAAGCGAAAGGCGTAGAGGTCATCATCTATGAGCCGGTAATGGAAGAAGATACTTTCTTTAACTCACGTCTTGAACGTGATTTGCACTGCTTTAAACAGCAGGCGGATGTCATTATTTCCAACAGGATGGCGGCAGAGCTTTTGGATGTTGCTGAAAAAGTGTATACCCGCGATCTTTTCGGTAGTGATTAATAAGGCAATCGGGGCTGATGAGTCCCGATGATTTATTGACCATATGGAAATAATGTCTGATTTTTATCATTAATCCTATGGCATATATTTGCTTTATGACTACACTGTCTCCAGCTTCATCCTTTTTTTAGTTAGGGTATCTATGACAGTGGATAGTAATACGGCTTCCGGGCGTGGGAACGATCCGGAACAGATTGATTTGATTGAGTTATTGCTACAGTTATGGCGTGGGAAGATGACCATTATTGTAGCCGTTATTATCGCCATTTTGCTGGCCGTAGGCTACCTGATGATAGCCAAAGAAAAATGGACATCCACGGCGATTATTACCCAACCTGATGCCGCGCAGGTTGCCACCTATACCAACGCGCTCAACGTCTTGTATGGCGGGAATGCCCCCAAAATCTCTGAAGTGCAGGCGAATTTTATAAGCCGCTTTAGTTCTGCGTTTTCCGCATTATCGGAAGCGCTGGATAATCAGAAAGAGCGGGAAAAGCTCACCATTGAACAGTCGGTAAAGGGGCAGACGCTGCCGCTCTCGGTTTCTTATGTGAGTACTACCGCTGAAGGGGCGCAGCGTCGGCTGGCGGAATATATCCAACAGGTGGATGAAGAGGTCGCTAAGGAACTGGAAGTTGACCTGAAAGATAACATCACGCTGCAAACCAAAACGTTGCAGGAGTCCCTTGAGACGCAGGAAGTTGTGGCGCAGGAGCAAAAAGATCTGCGTATTAAGCAAATCGAAGAAGCGTTGCGCTATGCGGATGAGGCCAAAATCACGCAGCCGCAGATTCAGCAAACCCAGGATGTTACCCAGGACACGATGTTCCTGTTGGGGAGCGATGCGCTAAAATCGATGATACAGAACGAAGCGACGCGTCCACTGGTCTTTTCTCCGACCTATTACCAGACGAAGCAGACACTGCTGGACATTAAAAATCTGAAAGTGACTGCCGATACGGTGCACGTCTATCGTTATGTGATGAAGCCGACGCTGCCGGTCCGTCGCGATAGCCCGAAAACAGCCATTACCCTCGTGCTGGCTGTGTTGCTGGGCGGGATGATCGGCGCC
Organism: Salmonella sp. SSDFZ54; assembly: GCF_004010735.1. Taxonomy (NCBI): domain Bacteria; kingdom Pseudomonadati; phylum Pseudomonadota; class Gammaproteobacteria; order Enterobacterales; family Enterobacteriaceae; genus Salmonella; species Salmonella sp. SSDFZ54. The sequence goes on along the minus strand of NZ_CP034819.1, from coordinate 4,862,544 downwards.
GGGATTGTGCTGGGACGCAATGCGCTACATAGCTATAAGCCAAAAGCCTTGTAAGCTTCTTTGCCGGATGGTGGTCGGCTTCGAAAGGTAAAATTTCTCATTAAAAAACCGGGCATTGCCCGGTTTTTTTACGCTTATTGATGACGCTTACGAAGATTGTCGATCACGGTGGTGAGGTTGAGATCCTGATCCTGCAACAGCACCAGCAGGTGGTACATCAAATCAGACGCTTCATTGGTTAATTCAAAACGATCATTGACGGTGGCCGCCAGCGCGGTTTCTACACCTTCTTCGCCAACTTTTTGCGCAATACGTTTGGTACCGCTGGCGTACAGTTTCGCCGTGTAAGAGCTGGCCGGATCGGCGGTTTTGCGCTCTGCCAGTAGCTGCTCCAGTTGATACAGGAATAACCACTGATGGCTGGCGTCGCCAAAGCAACTGCTGGTACCTTTGTGGCAGGTCGGCCCGACAGGGTTTGCCAGCACCAGCAGTGTATCGTTGTCGCAATCCGGCGCAATGCTGACGACATTCAGCACATGGCCTGAGGTTTCGCCTTTGGTCCATAAACGCTGTTTCGTGCGTGAGAAGAACGTAACATGGCCGGATTCAATGGTTTTGTCCAGCGCTTGTGGGTTCATATAGCCCAGCATCAATACTTCGCCGGATACCGCATGTTGCACGATGGCTGGCATCAGGCCATCGGTTTTTTCCCAGTCCAGCTCGCGGCGTTGTTGCTCTGTTAACATATCCTGATCTCCACGCCCTGGCCTGCCAGGTACGCTTTTAATTCGCCAATATTGATGATTTGCTTGTGAAAAACGGAGGCGGCAAGCGCGCCGTCGACATCGGCATCACGGAATGCCTCAAGAAAGTGTTCCATCGTGCCCGCGCCGCCGGAGGCGATCAGCGGCACGCGGCAAACGTCACGGACTTTTTTCAACTGCGTCAGATCGTAACCGTTACGCACGCCGTCCTGGTTCATCATATTCAGGACGATTTCCCCCGCGCCGCGCTGTTGTACCTCTTGCACCCAATCCAGCGTCTCCCACTGCGTCACGCGGGTACGGTTTTCATCGCCGGTATACTGGTTAACATGATATTTCCTCGTGGCGTCGTCAAACCAGGTATCAATCCCGACGACAATGCACTGTACGCCAAAACGGTCAGCCAGACGGGTAATCAGCGTTGGGTCAGCCAGTGCAGGGGAGTTGATAGAGATCTTATCCGCCCCGAAAGAAAGAATTTTGGCGGCGTCGTCAATTGACCGGATACCGCCCGCTACACAAAACGGAATGTCGATCACCTCGGCAACGCGCGTCACCCAGCTTTTATCGACTACGCGACCATCGCTGGAGGCGGTAATGTCATAGAACACCAGTTCGTCCGCGCCTTCATCGGCATAGCGTTTGGCCAGCGGAACGATATCGCCAATGATCTCATGGTTGCGAAACTGTACGCCTTTCACCACCCGACCATCACGAACATCCAGACACGGAATTATACGTTTTGCCAGCATTGGATGGCCTCCTTAACGGTAAATTTCCCTTCCAGCAGAGCGCGTCCGACAATCACGCCGCGCACGCCGGTGCCGCGCAGGGCGGCAATATCATCGATATCGCCAATACCGCCGGAGGATTGAAAGGCGATCTGCGGATATCTGGCGCATACCTCTTCGTACAGCGAAACGTTAGAGCCCGCCAGCGTGCCGTCGCGAGAAATATCGGTACACAGTACATGTTTCAGGCCGACGGGGAGATAGGTCTCCACCAGTTGTTCCAGCGAGACGCCGGAATTTTCCTGCCAGCCGCTGACCGCCACCTGCTTGGTGCCGTGTTCGTCTATGCGAACGTCCAGCGCCAGCACCAGCGCCTGCGCGCCAAAACGTTCAAACCAGCCTTTCACCACGTCAGGAGATTTCACCGCCGTTGAACCGATGACCACACGGGCAACGCCAGCTTTCAGTAATGCCGCAACGTCTTCTTCGGTACGCACGCCGCCGCCGACCTGAACAGGCACGTTCACGCCCGCGACCAGGGTTTTAATCAGCGGTATCTGTCGCTTAGCCGGATCTTTAGCGCCGGTCAGATCTACCAGATGCAGCACCCCGGCGCCCTGGGCGGCGTAATCCTGCAAACGGGGTAGGGGATCGTTACCGTAATCCCGCTGCCGGGCGTAGTCGCCCTGGTGGAGACGCACCACGGTGCCGTCAATTAAATCTAATGCCGGAATAATCATTACATCTCCAGGAAGTTTTTCAGCAACTGTGCGCCCGCCGCGCCCGAACGTTCCGGATGGAACTGTACGCCGAAGAAATTATCTTTCTGTACCGCCGCGGTAAACGGCTCGCCGTAATTGCACTGGGCGATAGTCCACGGGTTGACCGGCATCGCGTAGCTGTGCACAAAGTAAAAATAGGCGCCATCTTCAATGCCCTGAAACAGCCGGTTGCCCGCCTGCGGATACACGCGATTCCAGCCCATGTGCGGCAGCGGCAGACCAAAGTCGGTCATTTTCGGCACGTCTTGCTCGATAATGTTCAGCAGATCCACGCCGCGCGTCTCTTCGCTGCGACGACCCAGCAGTTGCATCCCTAAGCAGATACCCAGTACCGGCTGAGTACACGCTTTAATTAAGTCGATCAGTTCACGTTCGCGCAGTTGATCCATAGCGGCCTGCGCCGTGCCGACGCCAGGCAGAAAGAGTTTGTCAGCGCGTAATACGATTTCCGCTTCGCGGCTGACCACCGGGGTGTAACCGTGGCGCGCCACGGCGGATTTTACCGAGCTTAAATTGGCGCAGCCGGTGTCAAGGATGACGACGTTCATCACAGCACTCCTTTCGAGGACGGTAATGTATCGCCCTCCACGCGAATAGCTTGGCGTAGCGTACGACCAAAGGCTTTAAACAAACTTTCGACACGGTGGTGATCGTTCTTACCCTTAGTCTTGAGATGCAGAGTGACGCCCATCGTGTAAGAGAGTGAGCGGAAAAAGTGTTCAATCATCTCTGTGCTCAAATCGCCCACACGTTGGTAGGTAAATTCAGCTTTATATTCCAGATGCGGACGACCGGAAATATCCAGCGCGCAGCGCGCCAGACATTCATCCATCGGCAGTACAAAGCCAAAACGACAGATACCGCGTTTGTCGCCGAGTGCCAGTTTTAATGCTTCACCGAGCGCCAGTCCGGTATCTTCTACCGTGTGGTGATCGTCGATATAGAGATCGCCCTTAACGGTAATCTCCATACGAAAGCCGCCGTGGGTGGCGATTTGATCGAGCATATGGTCAAAGAAGCCGACGCCGGTATTAATCTTGCTGTTGCCTTCGCGATCCAGCCAGACGCTGACATCAATCTGGGTTTCTTTGGTGTTGCGGACCACATGCGCATAGCGATCGCGTTTCGTTAGCTGTTCGCCAATCATCGTCCAGTTCAGCGTTTCACGGTGATAGCGTAAACCAGTAATGCCCATATTATCAGCGAGCTGGATATCGGTCGCACGATCGCCAATCACATAGCTGTTGGCGCTATCCATCGCTTGTTCCGCAAGATAACGCTCCACCAGCTTCACTTTGGGCTTGCGGCAGTCGCAGTCGTCTGCGGGCAGGTGAGGGCAGATCAGCACCTCATCAAAGCATACGCCCTGAGAAGTGAAAATCTGCATCATCAGGTTGTGCGGTCCGTCGAAGTCCGCCTGCGGGAAGCTTTGCGTGCCAAGTCCATCCTGGTTAGTGATCATCACCAGCTTAAAACCGGCTTTTTGCAGCTTCAGCAATACGGGAATCACCTCTGGCTCAAAGGCCAGTTTATCAAAGCGGTCTACCTGAAAATCGCTTGGCGGTTCGGAAATCAAGGTTCCGTCCCGGTCGATGAAAAGATACTTCTGACTCATACTGGCTCCGCACGTAAGGCGTCAATGACGCGCTGGTTTTCCTGGCGGGTGCCGACCGTAATCCGCAGGCAGCCGCTTAAAGAAGGTTGTTTATTCTGATCGCGTAAGATAATGCCCTGATCCCATAAGGATTTAAACACGCTGCTGGAGGCGGTAAACCGCGCCAGAATATAGTTGGTTTCAGAGTCAAAGACGTGTTCTACGCAGGCGGTCTGTTGCAGGGCATTCACCAGATACTGACGTTCCTGCACTGTCTGCGCCACGCGATCGCGCATTGCGTTTATTCCCTGCGGGCTCAGCGCCTGGGCGGCGATATCCGCCACTGGCGTAGAAAGCGGATAAGGGGCGATCACTTTTAACAGCAGGTTGATCACCTCTTCATTAGCCAGCGTAAAGCCGCAGCGCAGACCCGCCAGCGCAAAAGCTTTCGACAATGTGCGCAGGATAACCAGATGAGGATATTCAACCAGCCAGCCTGTCAGCGTGGCCTGTGGGCAAAACTCAATATAAGCTTCGTCGGCGACGACTATCGCTTTACCGCGTGTCAACTCCAGCAGCGTGCGTAGATCCTGCGGGTTGATAAGTTGCCCGGTGGGGTTATTGGGGCTACAAACGAATACCACTTTTGTGCCGTCAAGGTTGTCGGAAATCCCCTGTAGATCCAGCTGCCAGTTTTCAAGCGCGGGAACCGTCCGGCGCTCTACGCCAATGGTTTCGGCGCTGACGCTGTACATACCGTAAGTGGGCGGACAGTAGAGAATGGCGTCTTTCCCCGGTTCGCAGAAGGCGCGGATCACCAGTTCGATCCCTTCATCCGCGCCGCGGCTGACCAGCACCTGCTCCGGCTTTACGCCAGCATATTGCGCGTAGTTTTCAATCACAGCCTTTGGCTGGCATTCCGGGTAGCGGTTAAGCGTTTGTTGGGTGAGCTGAAACTCCACCGCTGTCGGGAATTCATTCGCGTTCAGCCAGACATCGCCATTACCGCCCAGACGGCGGGCGGACTGATACGGTACCAGGTTGCGGACATTTTCACGGGCTAAGTCAGCGACGCTGAGAGTGTTTTCAGTGCTCATGCTTGCTCCTTGAGGGCGTTTACGCGCAGGGTAACGGCATTTTTATGGGCGGTCAGACGTTCTGCCGCCGCCAATGTTTCAATGGTTGATGCCAGAGCGGAAAAGCCCGCTTTCGACAGTTCCTGAACGGTCATCCGTTTCTGGAAATCCGCTAACCCAAGGCTGGAACAGGTAGCAGTATAGCCATAGGTCGGTAAAACATGGTTGGTTCCGGAAGCGTAATCACCGGCGGATTCCGGCGACCAGTCGCCGAGAAATACCGAGCCTGCGCTGGTAATCGCATCCACCAAATCGCGCGCATTGCGCGTCTGGATGATTAAGTGTTCCGGCCCATACTGATTAGAGATGGCGACGCACTGTGCTAAATCTTTGGTCACAATCAGACGACTGGCGCTCAGGGCCTGCCGGGCGGTGTCCGCGCGCGGCAGCTCCGCCAGTTGACGTTCTACCGCCTCCGCCACCTTGCGGGCAATGTCAGCATCCGGCGTCAGCAGGATCACCTGCGAATCCGGACCGTGCTCAGCCTGGGAGAGCAGGTCAGAAGCGACGAAATCCGGTGTTGCGCCGCTGTCGGCGATCACCAGCACTTCAGACGGCCCGGCAGGCATATCGATAGCCGCGCCGTCGAGGCGTTGGCTGACCTGACGCTTGGCTTCGGTTACAAAGGCGTTGCCGGGGCCAAAAATTTTATCCACTTTCGGTACGGACTCGCTGCCGAAGGCCAGAGCGGCAATCGCCTGCGCGCCGCCGACGTTAAAGATTTCCTGCACGCCACACAGTTGCGCCGCATAGAGGATTTCATCAGCGATGGGCGGCGGCGAGCACAGAACCACGTTCTGACATCCCGCAATACGCGCCGGCGTCGCCAGCATCAGCACCGTTGAGAAGAGCGGAGCCGAGCCGCCGGGAATATACAGACCGACAGACGCGACGGGACGCGTAACCTGCTGGCAACGCACGCCTGGCTGGGTTTCCACATCTACAGGCGGTAGCGTCTGCGCGGAATGGAACGTTTCAATATTTTTGACGGCAGCGGCCATCGCCTGTTTTAATTCGTCGCTCAGACGCGCGCCGGCGGCGGCGATCTCTTCAGGGGTAATGCGTAGCGCTGTCACTTCTGTTTTATCAAATTTAGCGCTGTATTCACGCAGGGCATCGTCACCGCGTGTTTTTACATTATCCAGAATATCGCTGACCGTCCGGGTAATACTGTCAGAGGCGGAAATCGCCGGACGCGTCAGCAGCGCACGCTGCTGTTCAGGGCTACAGCTGTTCCAGTCAATCAGGGTATTGAAGCTCATGGTCTTTACTCCATCACAGGGTTCCGCCTTATCCGGCCTACAGAACCCAAAATATCAACGCATTACGTAGGCCTGATAAGCGCAGCGCCATCAGGCGTCAGATCACTCCATCATCTTCTCGATCGGCAGTACCAGAATCGAGCTGGCGCCAAGCGCTTTCAGTTTCTCCATGGTTTCCCAGAACAACGTTTCGCTGCTGACCATGTGCATCGCCACGCGCTGTTGCTCGCCCGCCAGCGGCAGAATTGTCGGCCTTTCGGCGCCTGGCAGCAGGGCGATAACCTCTTCCAGGCGTTCACTTGGCGCGTGCATCATGATGTATTTCGATTCGCGCGCCTGAATCACGCCCTGAATACGGGTCAGCAATTTATCGATCAGCTGTTGCTTGCTCTGTGCCATCTCACCGTCGCGCTGAATCAGACAGGCTTTAGAGCGGTAGATAACTTCGACTTCACGCAGGCCGTTAGCTTCAAGCGTCGCGCCGGTAGAGACCAAATCGCAGATAGCGTCGGCCAGCCCCGCGCGCGGCGCGACTTCGACAGAACCATTTAACAGACACGATTTAAAAGAGACGCCTTTCTGGTCGAGGTAGCGTTTGAGGAGGTGCGGATAAGAGGTAGCGATACGTTTACCGTCCAGCGCGGCCGGGCCGTCCCAGGCTTCGTCAACCGGCGTTGCCAGCGATAAACGGCAGCCGCCGAAGTCAAGACGGCGCAGGGTAAAATAGCGCGGATCTTCGCCCTGCGCGCGGCGGCTGAGTAGCTCTTCTTCCAGCACGTTCTCGCCGATAATGCCGAGATCGACCACGCCATCCATCACCAGACCCGGAATGTCATCATCACGCACGCGCAGGATATCAATCGGCATGTTTTCCGCCATCGCAATCAGGCGCTGAGTGTGTAAATTAATTTTTATGCCGCAGCGGGCCAGCAATTCTCGTGAATCATCGCTTAAACGGCCTGATTTCTGAATAGCTATGCGTAAGCGGGTGTTGTCTAACATTCTGCGTTCCTCTTTATCCTGTCTGAACCGGTCTGTATCGCGCGCCAAAAAAAAGCCCCCGGAAGATGATCTTCCGGGGGCTTTCTCATGCGTTCATGCACCACTGGAAGATCTGAATGTCTTCCAGCACACATCGCCTGAAAGACTAGTCAGGATGATGGTGATGATGGTGGTGTTTAAATTGAACGCGTGTCATAAAAATTCCGATGAATGCTTATTCATTTGATACCTTTTAACCTAAACCACTTTTACGCCTTAAAGCAAGCGCTTTTTTCATTTCGCATTTATAGTATGAATTGTCAGTCACGGCGGGCTGGCGTAGCCTTATGTATAAGGCGTTAAAGTCAGGAGAAAATGGATGAAAAAGGTCGCAATTGTCGGTTTAGGTTGGTTAGGCATGCCGCTGGCAATGTCGCTGGCAGCGAGAGGCTGGCAGGTTACCGGCAGCAAAACCACCCTTGACGGGGTGGAAGCGGCCCGTATGAGTGGAATTGAAAGCTATCCGCTGCGTCTGGAGCCGGAGCTGGTCTGTGAGGCGGACGATCTTGACGCTCTGCTGGATGTCGATGCGCTGGTGATAACACTGCCCGCGCGCCGTAGCGGTCCGGGAGAGGATTTTTATCTGCAGGCGATGCAGGAGCTGGTCGACAGCGCGCTGGCTTATCGTATCCCGCGTATTATTTTTACCAGTTCGACGTCTGTTTACGGCGATGCGCAAGGCGTGGTGAAAGAGAATACGCCGCGTAATCCGGTCACGGCCAGCGGGCGTACCCTGAAGGAACTGGAAGATTGGCTGCATAATCTGCCGGGCACGTCAGTAGATATTCTGCGGCTGGCGGGGTTGGTCGGGCCTGGACGCCATCCCGGTCGTTTCTTTGCCGGAAAAACCGCGCCGGATGGTCAACACGGGGTCAATCTGGTGCATCTTGAAGACGTGGTTGGCGCAATTACCCTCTTGCTACAGGCGCCAAAAGGGGGGCACATCTATAATATATGTGCGCCGGCGCATCCAGCCCGCAACGTGTTTTATCCGCAAATGACGCGCTTGCTGGGAATGGCGCCGCCGCATTTTCGTGACGCACCGGACAACGGCAAAGGGAAGATTATCGACGGTAGCCGGATTTGTAATGAGCTGGGATTTGAATATCAATATCCCGATCCGCTGGTGATGCCGATGGAGTGAGTCGCTGTCCAGCAGGTGGTCGCCATATAGCGCAAGGGGACGAGTATGAAACCACTGCTGGACGTTCTGATTATTCTTGATGCGTTAGAAAAAGAAGGCAGCTTCGCGGCGGCGTCGGCAAAATTATTTAAAACGCCGTCCGCCCTCAGTTATACCGTTCATAAGCTGGAAAACGATCTTAATATCCAACTGCTCGACCGTAGCGGGCATCGCGCGCGATTTACGCGAACCGGTAAGATGCTACTGGAAAAAGGCCGTGAAGTGCTGCACACCGTTCGCGAGCTGGAAAAGCAGGCGATTAAACTGCATGAAGGCTGGGAGAACGAACTGGTCATCGGTGTGGATGATACCTTTCCCTTTTCTCTTCTGGCCCCGCTTATCGACGCTTTTTATCAACGCCACAGCGTGACGCGCCTTAAATTTGTCAATGGCGTTCTCGGCGGTTCATGGGAGACGCTGACGCAGGGAAGGGCGGATATTATTGTTGGCGCCATGCGCGCGCCGCCGCCTGACACCGGCTTTGGCTTTGCAAGACTGGGCGATCTTGAACTGGTGTTTGCTGTCGCTCCGCATCATCCGCTGGTTCATGAAGAGGAACCGCTTAGCCGCCAGACGATCAAACGTTTTCGCGCGATTGTGGTTGGCGATAGCGTCCATTCCTCGCGATCAATAGGGTCTGAACTGCTCGACGCTCAGGAAGCGATTACCGTGTTTGATTTTAAAACCAAGCTGGAGCTGCAAATTAGCGGCCTGGGATGCGGCTATTTACCGCGTTATCTGGCGCAGCGATTTTTGGAAAGCGGCGCGCTTATAGAGAAGAAAGTTGTAGCGCAAATCGTCTATGAACCGGTGTGGGTTGGCTGGAATGAACAGACCGCCGGGCTGGCCAGCGGCTGGTGGCGGGATGAAATTTTAGCAAATAATGCTATTGCTGGGGTGTATGCAAAATCGCCGGTTTAAAAATCAATCGCTTATGAAAAATAATTTTTTGAACGCGCTCGCATTCTCTTGTCATTTCACTTCAATTTAGGGCAGAATACGCCGCTTGCAAAAAATGACACTAACCGACGTTTTAATACGCGTCGGTTATTTTTTTGCTTCAAACACATCATTCAATACCAAGAGGCCGGGCTTCGTACCGGATAGATACTTACTTAAAAATCGACAGTTGTTGTCGCTGAGGAATCCAGAAAATGGGGCAATTTTTTGCTTACGCGACGGCATTCGCCGTAAAGGAGAATGACCATGTCGCATAACGTTACTCCAAACACCTCTCGCGTGGAATTACGTAAAACGCTTACGTTAGTTCCGGTTGTAATGATGGGTCTTGCCTATATGCAGCCGATGACGCTGTTCGATACATTTGGTATCGTTTCAGGCCTCACTGACGGTCACGTACCGACGGCGTATGCATTCGCGTTAATCGCGATTCTGTTTACGGCGTTGAGCTACGGGAAACTGGTGCGTCGCTACCCTTCCGCGGGTTCGGCGTATACCTATGCCCAGAAATCCATCAGCCCGACCGTTGGCTTTATGGTGGGTTGGTCTTCTCTGCTCGATTATCTGTTCGCGCCGATGATCAACATTCTGTTGGCGAAAATTTATTTTGAAGCGCTGGTGCCCTCCATTCCGTCATGGGTGTTTGTTGTGGCGCTGGTGGCCTTTATGACGGCCTTTAACCTGCGCAGCCTCAAATCGGTCGCTAACTTCAACACCGTGATTGTAGTGCTACAGGTAGTGCTGATTGCGGTCATTCTGGGCATGGTGGTTTATGGCGTATTTGAAGGCGAAGGCGCCGGTACGCTGGCGAGCACCCGTCCGTTCTGGTCCGGCGATGCGCACGTTATCCCGATGATTACGGGAGCGACGATCCTGTGCTTCTCCTTTACCGGCTTTGACGGCATCAGTAACCTGTCGGAAGAGACCAAAGATGCTGAGCGCGTGATCCCGCGTGCGATTTTCCTGACCGCGCTGATTGGCGGCCTGATCTTCATCTTTGCAACCTATTTCCTGCAATTGTACTTCCCGGATATCTCTCGCTTTAAAGATCCGGATGCGTCTCAGCCGGAAATCATGCTGTACGTGGCGGGTAAAACCTTCCAGGTGGGCGCGCTGATCTTCTCTACTATCACCGTGCTGGCTTCCGGTATGGCAGCGCATGCAGGCGTAGCGCGCCTGATGTACGTAATGGGGCGCGACGGCGTATTCCCGAAAAGCTTCTTCGGTTACGTTCATCCGAAATGGCGTACGCCAGCGATGAACATCATCCTGGTCGGGGCGATCGCGCTGCTGGCGATTAATTTTGACCTGGTGATGGCGACGGCGCTGATTAACTTTGGTGCGCTGGTCGCGTTTACCTTTGTTAACCTGTCGGTGATTTCGCAGTTCTGGATCCGTGAGAAGCGTAATAAAACGTTGAAAGATCACTTCCAGTATCTGTTCCTGCCGATGTGCGGCGCGCTCACGGTTGGCGCGTTGTGGGTTAACCTGGAAGAGAGCTCAATGGTACTGGGCCTGATCTGGGCAGGTATCGGGCTGATTTATCTGGCGTGCGTAACTAAAAGCTTCCGCAACCCGGTTCCACAGTACGAAGACGTCGCGTAATCGCACGTATTATCGGCAATAGTAAAACCGGAGGCAGTGCCTCCGGTTTTTTATCTGCCATCCAGCACGCTTGCCGGATGGCGATGTCACTATTTATCCGCTCTGGATTAACAATGCCCGTCAGGCATTGGTCAATTACACAATCTCGGTTGCGTACTGCCACAGTGATTTCAGCAACCCCAGCTTCGTTTTATCTTCCGCATACTGCTGAGAAAGCATCTGCAATTCATTGGCATACTGTTGTAAAAACTCCGGCGTCAGCACCTGACGTCGATGCTCCAGCCAGCGCTGCTGCTCTGCGTCATCCAGCGTACCGGGAAAATTGCGTGCGCGGTAATTAAACAGCAGCTTCTCAATGCGCTTATCGACAAAGGTAATATCCAGCGCGGGCAGGTTACGCGGCTCGGTTTCGAGTACGATTTTCATGGCTGCGCGATCGGCATCGCTGAAAAAACCATCATAGAGCTGGGCATCAACGTTATCCGAGGCGGCAAAAGGTTCGGCTTCGGCAAAAATCGCCACCACTTTGTCGCGGACCTGCGGGTTTTCACGCAACACTTTCAGGTTATCCAGGCAGTGCTGGCGGTTAATTCCCAGCCGGTCGGCATCCTCCGGGCGCAAGGTATTCGCCTGCGCCAGTACCGGACATTTATTGATATGCACCAGCTTTACCGGCACTGCGACGTGATCGCCAAGATCGGCTTTGGCCGTATAAAGCCGCTCGCGAAGGGTGTCGCTGTCCAGCTCAAGAAGAGGAGAAATATCGCCTGCTAAATCGACCATGATCACCGCGTTACGGTTTTCAGGATGCCACGCCAGCGGCGCGACCCAGCTTGTATTACCGCGCCACGCGCCAAACATGCCGGAGACATGCACCAGCGGCTTCATTTGCGGAACGTCAATCAGCGCCGCCAGTTTATGTTTACTGCGGTGGCTATAAAGATAATCAAACAGCCGCGGCTGGCGTGTTTTCACCAGTTGCGCCATCGCAATAGTGGCGTAGACATCCGCCATCGCATCATGCGCGTTGCTGTGTTCGATCCCGTTCGCCTGGGTTAAATGTTCCAGACGAAAGCTGGGCAGGCCGTCGTCGTTTTCCGGCCAGTTAATTCCCTCCGGGCGCAGCGCATAACAGGCGCGCATGACATCCAATAGATCCCAACGTGAATTATCATGCTGCCAGCTCCAGGCATAGGGATCGTAAAAGTTGCGATAAAAAATATTGCGAGTGACTTCATCATCAAAGCGCACATTGTTGTAGCCTACAACGCAGGTTTTAGGAACGGTAAACAGCGCATGAATGCGTCTGGCGAAAGCGGCTTCGTTTTCTCCTTTCTCACGCGCTTCCTGCGGCGTGATGCCGGTAATCAGCACCGCGCCGGGCTGCGGTAGATAATCATCGGCGGGTTTGCAGTAAAACACCTCCGGCTCGCCAATAACGTTGAAGTCGTTATCCGTACGGAGCGCGGCGAATTGCGCAGGTCTGTCGAGGGCCGGATGCGTACCGAAGGTTTCGTAATCGTGGAAGAGGAATGTGCTCTGTATGCTGTCGTTTTTAACTGTCACTTGATGTACACGCCTGATGTTATCTGTATATGAAATATTTTATTCTTTTATTTTGTCGTTGATGGATTGTATTTGTACACCAATTGATATTGTTGCTAATGTTCGTACATGCGATGGTGAGTACATAAACATTAAAATCATTGAGTACAAAATACTAAAATGATCATCAGCGACACTAAGCTACGCTCCCTCTATGGTAAACCATATTTCGGTCCATCTGAAATTACTGATTCTGATTTAGTACTGTATGGAATTTAGGCCAGGGTCAATCTGGCCGGGATCTCAAAAATGCATGGACTAAAACGGGTCTATTTACAGAGGGACACAACGCTGTGTCCCTTAATTCCATGCGGGTTGAGGCTGGACTACGCCCAGGCCAGTGGCAGGATGGATGACAGAACACTCGGGAAATATTTTCTGGCATGACGTTGCATACTATCCGCCACAACGCTGGTGCAGGTAAAGGCGCCATGGAGGCCGTGAAAACGGTCGGACCACTCGGTAAATTGTTCGCTGGATGGGAATATCGCCGGAGACAGCTCCCAGGCTTTCTGCATCAGCGCCTCCGCATAGCCTCTCAGGGCCGGCGGAGAGTCATGCTCAGTGCCGAAAATGGCGCTGGAGGAATAGCGTGCGAATGCGGTACTGAGACAGAACAGGGTTTCCGCCTGCTTCTGTGGGGTGGCGTCCGTCAGGTGATAAGCACTGAGGATGTGCTGGTAGTGTGCCGGGCTGAGTTTGCCTTCAGGAAGCAAGGGGTCAAAAATGGTGGCCAGACGCGACACTGAGGCATCATCAATCAACTTCACGGTGGAATGTTTCTGGTTCGTGGCGGCAATAAACTGCTGGTTCAGCTCCCCGTTATCTTCAGTGCTGAGGATGATATCAATCAGCTCCCCAAAGCGTCGCTGCGTGGCCTGCTGATTAAATGCGGCGAGAAACACCGGAAAGTCATGACGGAATAACTCTACCGGAGAGATTTGCGCAGTGGAAACGTTCTCTCCGGCTCGCAGCAGGTAAAAGTTGTCCCATGTGGTGTCAGGAGTAGGGTTTAGCATTGTTAACAGCGTGTCAGTGGAGAGCATCATCGCCGTGTCTGAATCCTGGGAGGAAAGCAGCAGGAAATTATCTGCAGCGCGGGTTGTCCAGTCCGGGCTGCCGTCATAATTGCCGAAGAGCCCATTATGGATGTGGGGAGACACCGCCGGGTGAGCAAGATACTGTTCATAAAGCGCTGCAGCTTTCTGGCGGGTGCCATCAGTGCAGTCCACGCCTGTCATACAGTGTAAAATCACCTGATTAAAGAGTCCGCTGTGAGTAGTCATGGCGGCGCTGTTCCTGTCAAACGAATCCAGCAACACAGGCAGTATGCGCTGCTGATAATATGTGTCAGGAGCCGGCAGGGGAACGTCATTATAGGTCTGGCACTGGTGGGCAAAAAAACGTTCCTGAACAGGCCCGAGCCACTCGCTGATAAGCGCACTTTGCGTATAGGGGGGGTGGGCCAGTACGCTTACCAGCGAACTTTCAACTGGCCGGATACATGCCTCTGTTAAGCGGCCACCCCGCAATGACTTCACCAGGTCTTCCATTGCCCGGACTTTTTCCTGACTGTATTTATCGGGCAGGCTGTCAATGGTCATCAGAATACTTTTACCATTATTGTGCTCATGATTTAAAAATCCATCCACAGCGTTCTCACTCCAAAGGAGTGGCATTTGCAGCCAGATATCACCTAGACGAATAAAATTTCCGCCCCCTGACACTGACGGAGGTGATGAATTATCCGGTTCATTTAAAATAACGCCAGAGAGGTTGGCTTTGTGACGTATAAACGTATTTTTTAATGTTGTATTAATAAAAGAGGGCTGTTGTCGTGTAGTAATTGAATACTGTAAAGTCAGTTCATTCATGTCTGAATTACTAAATTTTGTATTACTGCAGACTACATCACTCAGTGTCGAATAAGTGAATCGGCATTCGTCAAAATGTAAATGAGATATATCAGAATAAGTAAATTTTGAATTTGAAAAGTTGAACCCCTTAATAATATCGCCGTCTCGCTTCATGAAGCTGGTGGGCAATATTTTGCTGAATGTAATATTACGGAAATCTGCGTTTGAAAAATCGCGATCTGCGGCCGTAAGGGTTTCTCCGGCTTTCTGTCGTAAAAGTGCATCCGTGAGTTTCTTAGCCCATTCGGCAGGTGATGACGGGGAAGACGTAGCCTGAAGTGAGAGGGAGGGTGATACTGGTGGTGTTCTACCTTCAGAAACAGTGGGCCTGTTATTGGCTGATACAGAGACTCCACCGGGGAGTGGGGCCGCACCTGTCACTCTGTAATTATAATCACATGTTTGATTTGCAATATGCTTACGCATGAATGCTGCATTCATTTTTGAGACATCTTCTGCTGAAATATTTTTCTTACCTGCATTATTTGTATCTTTAATATTTTTAACAGTAATCAATGTTTTGTTTAAGGTGTTTTTATCTTTCGGCTGAAAGAAGTCTTTTATTTTTTGTGGTAACGCGAACTCAATCGATGAGCTCTTTCCTGTTTTAAGTTTTTCATTTAAAGAAGCATGCGTGTTTTTAACACTGGTTATTTTTGAGGCGAACCCGTTTTTCGTATGTTCACGAATAGAGGTAATTAATTTTTTAACCTGGTTAGGAATAGTAGAAAAATTAATTGCGCCTGATGATATCTTCATTAGAATTCCTTATCAACATCATTATGGAAAAACGGTCTGGATTTTTAACGCCTTAAAAGTAAGCTTCATATGTCGGTATGGCGATGGAGATCACAATTCACCATGTTATCTGGCAGGTTTCTTTCAGAAAGTGTCCATCCTGTCATCATGTCACCGTATTGTGGGACGCTGACGTATCTGCGGAAAAATCAAGGCATAAGGGAGCGGGTCGGGTAACGAAGCCCGTGTGCGCGAAAAACTAAACCCGCTTCGATGCGCAGTCAGCGTTTTTCGCCGGCATTCGGGATATCGTCGGCGGACATTCCGGCGCGTATGAGAAAGAACTGCGTAAAGCGCGTGAAATCGCTTTTCAGGAAATAATCGTTTTCTTTTAAATATTATTACGTGTTATTGGAATTGTATCATTTTTATAATTAACAGCGGGTTGTTTGGTAATTCTGCTGATTATTCAATGACAGTCCATGTGCGTGTTCAGGAAATGTAAAATATTTATAAAATAAAAGGTGTTATCGTGTTGGTATGCTCATTTTAACAACTATTTCAAATTGTGATTGAAGCCGACATTTCATAATACAAATTAAATATAATCTTCAGCTATATCTAATAACAGGAGGTTATATGAGCATTAGTCGTCGTTCTTTTTTGCAGGGGGTGGGCATCGGTTGCTCTGCCTGCGCGCTGGGCGCTTTTCCGCCCGGGGCGCTGGCGCGCAACCCAATTGCCGGCATTAACGGTAAAACCACGCTAACGCCAAGCTTGTGCGAAATGTGTTCCTTTCGTTGCCCTATTCAGGCGCAGGTAGTCAATAACAAGACCGTTTTTATCCAGGGCAATCCTTCTGCGCCGCAGCAGGGGACGCGCATATGCGCCAGGGGCGGGAGCGGCGTCAGCCTGGTCAATGACCCGCAACGGATTGTAAAACCTATGAAACGCACCGGGCCACGCGGTGACGGTGAATGGCAGGTGATTAGCTGGCAGCAGGCTTACCAGGAAATCGCGGCGAAAATGAATGCCATCAAAGCGCAGCATGGCCCCGAGAGCGTGGCTTTCTCTTCCAAATCGGGCTCGCTCTCCAGCCATCTTTTCCATCTGGCTACGGCCTTTGGTTCGCCTAATACCTTTACGCACGCCTCAACATGCCCTGCCGGGAAAGCCATTGCGGCAAAAGTGATGATGGGCGGCGATCTGGCGATGGATATCGCTAACACGCGCTATCTGGTTTCGTTTGGCCACAATTTGTATGAAGGGATTGAAGTTGCCGATACCCATGAGTTAATGACCGCGCAGGAGAAGGGGGCCAAAATGGTGAGCTTCGATCCGCGTCTGTCGATATTTTCCAGCAAGGCGGATGAGTGGCACGCTATTCGTCCCGGGGGGGATTTAGCGGTTCTGCTGGCGATGTGCCACGTCATGATTGATGAACAACTCTACGATGCGTCTTTTGTTGAGCGTTATACCAGCGGATTTGAACAGTTAGCACAGGCGGTAAAAGAGACGACGCCGGAATGGGCCGCCGCGCAGGCCGATGTCCCAGCCGACGTTATTGTCCGGGTGACACGCGAACTGGCCGCCTGCGCGCCTCACGCTATTGTCAGTCCTGGTCATCGCGCGACGTTCTCGCAGGAAGAGATCGATATGCGGCGTATGATTTTTACGCTTAATGTGCTGCTCGGTAATATTGAGCGCGAAGGCGGGCTATATCAGAAAAAAAACGCGTCTGTTTACAATAAACTGGCCGGAGAAAAGGTCGCGCCAACGCTGGCGAAACTCAACATTAAAAATATGCCGAAACCGACGGCGCAACGCATCGATTTGGTCGCACCGCAGTTTAAATATATCGCCGCTGGCGGCGGCGTGGTGCAAAGCATTATTGACGCGGTGTTAACCCAGAAGCCTTACCCGATAAAGGCGTGGATTATGTCGCGGCATAATCCTTTCCAGACCGTCACCTGTCGTTCGGACCTGGTAAAAACCGTTGAGCAACTGGATCTGGTGGTCAGTTGCGATGTCTATTTGAGCGAGAGCGCGGCGTATGCCGACTATCTGCTGCCGGAATGCACTTATCTCGAACGGGACGAAGAGGTATCGGATATGTCGGGACTGCACCCGGCTTACGCTCTGCGCCAACAGGTCGTAGAGCCGATTGGCGAGGCGCGTCCGAGTTGGCAAATCTGGAAAGAACTTGGCGAGCAGTTGGGATTAGGGCAGTACTATCCGTGGCAGGATATGCAGACGCGCCAACTCTATCAGTTGAACGGCGACCATGCCTTAGCGAAGGAACTGCGACAGAAAGGGTATCTCGAATGGGGCGTTCCGCTGCTATTACGCGAACCAGAATCCGTTCGTCAGTTTACGGCGCGTTACCCCGGCGCTATCGCGACGGACAGCGACAACACCTATGGCGAACAGCTTCGCTTCAAATCGCCCTCCGGCAAAATCGAACTTTATTCCGCAACTCTGGAGGAATTGCTCCCAGGCTACGGCGTTCCGCGCGTTCGTGACTTTGCGCTTAAAAAAGAGAATGAGCTTTACTTCATTCAGGGCAAGGTGGCCGTGCATACCAATGGCGCGACGCAGTACGTACCTTTACTCAGCGAGCTAATGTGGGATAACGCGGTCTGGGTCCATCCGCAAACGGCGCAAGAAAAAGGCATTAAGACCGGCGATGAGATCTGGCTGGAAAATGCCACGGGTAAAGAGAAAGGTAAGGCGCTGGTGACGCCCGGTATCCGCCCGGACACGCTTTTTGTCTATATGGGATTTGGCGCTAAAGCTGGGGCCAAAACGGCGGCGACGACACACGGTATCCACTGCGGAAATTTACTGCCGCACGTGACGAGTCCGGTATCCGGTACGGTAGTGCATACCGCAGGCGTGACGCTGAGCCGGGTATGAGGGAGGAGGGAACCATGAATCATTTAACGAATCAGTACGTCATGCTGCATGATGAAAAACGTTGTATCGGCTGCCAGGCGTGTACCGTTGCCTGCAAAGTGCTTAATGACGTACCGGAGGGATTTAGCCGCGTACAGGTACAAATTCGCGCCCCTGAACAGGCATCCAACGCACTAACCCATTTTCAATTTGTCCGCGTCTCCTGTCAGCACTGTGAAAATGCGCCATGTGTCAGCGTTTGTCCTACCGGAGCGTCATATCGTGATGAAAACGGGATCGTGCAGGTGGATAAATCGCGCTGTATTGGCTGCGATTATTGTGTTGCCGCGTGTCCTTTCCATGTGCGCTATTTGAATCCGCAAACCGGTGTCGCCGACAAGTGTAACTTCTGCGCCGACACGCGGTTGGCGGCTGGCCAGTCTCCGGCGTGCGTATCCGTTTGCCCAACGGACGCGCTGAAATTCGGCAGACTGGATGAGAGCGAGATCCAGCGCTGGGTCGGTCAGAAAGAGGTCTATCGCCAGCAGGAGGCGCGTAGCGGCGCGGTCAGTCTGTACCGTCGTAAAGAAGTCCATCAGGAGGGTAAAGCATGAATACTATCTGGGGAGCGGAACTACATTATGCGCCAGATTATTGGCCGCTGTGGTTAATTTACGCAGGCGTCGTGGTGCTGCTCATGCTTGTTGGGCTGGTTATCCATGCGTTATTGCGCCGGATGCTGGCGCCAAAAACGGCGGGCGGCGAAGAGCATCGTGACTATCTCTACTCGCTGGCGATTCGCCGTTGGCATTGGGGAAATGCGTTACTGTTTGTTTTATTACTGTTCAGCGGTTTATTTGGTCATTTTTCTCTCGGCCCTGTAGCGCTAATGGTACAAGTGCATACCTGGTGTGGTTTTGCCTTACTGGCTTTCTGGGTCGGGTTTGTGCTGATCAATCTCACCACAGGTAACGGGCGTCACTATCGGGTAAATTTTTCCGGACTGGTAACGCGCTGCATACGCCAGACGCGTTTTTACCTTTTTGGCATCATGAAAGGGGAAGCGCATCCGTTCGCGGCAACAGAGCAGAATAAGTTCAATCCACTGCAACAACTGGCATATCTGGCGATTATGTACGCGCTGGTACCGCTGTTAATCATCACCGGTTTGCTGTGTCTCTATCCGCAGGTTGCGGGTCTGGGCCCTGTGATGCTGGTGCTGCATATGGCGCTTGCTATCATCGGCTTACTGTTTATTTGCGCGCATCTCTATCTGTGTACTCTTGGCGACACGCCGGGACAAATTTTCCGTAGCATGGTTGACGGCTATCATCGTCATCGTACCGCGCCGCGCGGGGATAAGTCCGCCGTCTGAGCGTATCCATAAAATAAAGTCAGCAAGAAAATGTGCCTTGTGTCACATTTTCTTGCAATTTATCCATGTTTGTTTAACTGAACTTCCGTAAAAAGAACGGCAAATAGAGACCATCCTGAGGACATGCTGTTGAAACGCTGTTTGTTTATTGCCGCTTCTTTATTCGCGATGCACCTTTCTCCTGCGCTTGCGGCCGATGCCGTAAGTTTTGCTCCCCAACCGCCAGCCATTGATGCAGGCGCCTGGGTGTTGATGGATTACACTACGGGACAGGTTCTTACCGCCGGTAATGAACACCAGCAACGTAATCCTGCCAGCCTTACCAAGCTAATGACGGGCTACGTCGTCGATCGCGCCATCGATAGTCATCGTATCAGCCCTGACGATATCGTCACCGTTGGGCGCGACGCCTGGGCGAAGGATAATCCGGTGTTTGTCGGCTCCTCGTTGATGTTTTTAAAAGAAGGGGATCGCGTGTCGGTGCGTGATTTAAGTCGTGGCTTAATCGTGGATTCCGGTAACGATGCCTGTGTGGCGCTGGCGGATTATATCGCGGGCGGGCAGCCGCAGTTTGTGGCGATGATGAACAGCTATGTGAAAAAACTCAATTTGCAGGATACCCATTTTGAAACCGTCCACGGTCTGGATGCGCCGGGACAACATAGCTCCGCGTATGATCTGGCCGTACTCTCCCGGGCGATTATTCACGGCGAACCTGAATTTTATCACATGTACAGCGAGAAAAGCCTGACCTGGAACGGCATCACGCAGCAGAACCGCAACGGCTTGTTGTGGGATAAGACCATGCATATTGATGGGCTTAAAACCGGACACACATCGGGGGCGGGATATAATCTTATCGCATCGGCGGTGGACGGGCAGCGTCGACTTATCGCTGTTGTGATGGGAGCGAAAAGTTCGAAAGGCCGTGAAGAACAGGCGCGAAAACTGTTGCAGTGGGGCCTGCAAAACTTTGCGACGGTGCAGATTTTGCACAGCGGTAAAAAAGTGGGCAGCGAGCGAATCTGGTATGGAGACAAAGAAAAGATTGCGCTGGGTACGGAACAGGATTTCTGGATGGCGCTGCCTAAAGCGGAAATTCCGCATATCAAAGCAAAATATGTGCTGGATAGAAAAGAGCTGGAGGCGCCAATCGCCGCTCATCAACAGGTAGGTGAAATAGAGCTCTACGATCGGGATAAACTGATCGCTCAGTGGCCGCTGGTTACTCTGGAATCGGTGGGTAAAGGCGGTATGTTCTCTCGTCTGAGCGACTATTTTCAGCATAAAGCGTAAGCCGTTGTCACACACCGTTCACCGCCATCTGAGGTGTCAAAAGGGCGGGATTGCGAGGTTGCTCACAAAATGATCACGCAGTCCTTGTGACCGTAAAAGGCTGTAATTATACTGTACATTCATACAGTATAGTAAAGTGACGGAGGCAGCATGGATTACGAAATCAGGCAGGAACAAAAACGCAAGATAGCCGGTTTCCACATGGTCGGTCCATGGGAACACACCGTGAAGCAGGGTTTTGAACAACTGATGACGTGGGTGGATCGACAGCGGATCGTGCCAGTTGAATGGATTGCCGTCTATTACGACAATCCAGATGTCGTACCTGCGGAAAAACTCCGCTGCGATACCGTGGTGTCCGTGGCAGAGAATTTCATCCTGCCGGACAATAGCGAAGGCGTAATCGTGACCGCCATTGAAGGCGGCGAATATGCCACTGCTGTCGCGCGTGTGGAAGACCGTGACTTTGCGAAGCCGTGGGAACGGTTTTTTGACGCCCTGGAGCAGGATAGCGCTTATCAGATAGCCTCTGCGCCCTGTTTTGAAACCTATCTGAATAACGGCATGGAAGATGGATACTGGGATATTGAAATGTATATTCCGGTACAGCGGAAGTGATCGACTGGTTTCCTGGCTGAAAAGAGCGGACGGATAATGTGTTCCGTCCGCCAGTGCGCTATTTTTGCTATAAAGCAGGTACAATGCATTTTTTGCCATTCCCGTAAGGAGCGCAAGCGTGCGTGCCGATAAGTCATTAAGCCCTTTTGAAATACGGTTGTACCGTCATTATCGCATCGTGCACGGCATACGTATCGCCCTGGCGTTCATTCTTACCTTTCTGCTGGTTCGTCTGTTTTCTATTCCCGAGGGCACATGGCCGCTAATCACGTTAGTGGTGATTATGGGGCCCATCTCATTCTGGGGAAATGTAGTGCCTCGTGCTTTTGAGCGCATAGGCGGTACGATCCTGGGCGCGGCGTTAGGGCTGGTGGCGCTACGCCTGGAGCTCTTTTCCTTACCGCTGATGCTGGTGTGGTGTGCGATAGCGATGTTTTTGTGCGGCTGGCTGGCCTTAGGGAAAAAACCGTATCAGGCGCTACTGATAGGCATAACGCTCGCCGTTGTTGTCGGCGCTCCCGCTGGTGATATGAATACGGCATTATGGCGTGGCGGGGATGTGATTTTGGGGTCGCTACTGGCGATGTTGTTTACCGGCATCTGGCCCCAGCGCGCCTTTTTGCACTGGCGCATCCAACTGGCGCATTGCGTCACGGCGTATAATCGGGTGTATCAGGCAGCGCTGTCGCCGAATTTGCTGGAGCGCCCCCGGTTGGATAAACATTTACAACGGTTGCTGAACGATGTCGTCAAAATGCGCGGACTGATAACGCCCGCCAGTAAAGAAACCCGGATACAAAAATCTATTTTCGAGGCCATTCAGACCATCAACCGCAATCTGGTTTGTATGCTTGAATTACAAATCAATGCCCACTGGGCGACGCGCGCCAGCCATTTTGTGATGCTTAACGCGCACACATTGCGTGAAACCCAGCAGATGACGCAGCAAACCTTGCTAACGATCGCCCACGCGTTGTTTGAAGGCAACCCGCAGCCGGTACTGGCAAACACCGGTAAACTGAATGATATTGCTGCCGAGTTGCGACAGCTAATGAACGAGCAGCAGGGCGACGCGGTGGCTGAAACCCCCATCCACGGCTATGTTTGGCTAAGTATGGAAACGGCCCGACAGTTGGAACTGCTTTCACATTTGATCTGCCGGGCTTTGCGCAAATAAAAAGCAGATGGGGCGAATGAATTTGTTGCTGCTTCGATTCAGCAAAGATTAAGAGTATGATACTAATATAAGGATAAAATGAGTGCTACTGGCAACGATTTTATCCCCGAACCTTCAGGTTTCCACAGGCGGCGACGTAACGGTGTTTCCTCTGGCGGCTTGAAGTATGACGGGGATAAACGTAATGTTTATCCACTAGCAGTTGCTTAACGAATCCGAATCTCACATTATCAGGGGTGTAAAAATGGAAACAACCAAGCCTTCTTTCCAGGACGTGCTGGAGTTTGTTCGTCTGTTCCGTCGCAAAAATAAACTGCAGCGTGAAATTCAGGACATTGAGAAGAAGATCCGTGACAACCAGAAGCGTGTGCTGCTGCTGGACAACTTGAGCGACTACATCAAGCCAGGTATGAGCGTTGAGGCGATTCAGGGTATCATCGCCAGCATGAAAAGCGACTATGAAGATCGCGTTGATGACTACATCATTAAAAATGCCGAAATCTCCAAAGAGCGTCGCGACATTTCCAAAAAGCTGAAAGCGATGGGCGAAATGAAACACGCCGATGTAAAAGCCGAATAATGCGCTACGGCAGTGGGAGCGTATATCAGGCTCTCACTGCAGTTTGACCCCGCCAGTGACCATCTTGAGTAAATGTTGTTTTGGCCAGTGTCGGGTAAGTTTTTTCTCTGCCAGCTTACCTTTCAGGCGCGCAATATCATGATGTTTCCGGTCCAGCATCAGACCCACCACGCTACCGCTATGTGCCACGTTCAATCCGTATAAATCACACTCTTCGACCAGCGACAACAGGGCGGTAAATCCTGGCTTAGGTAACAGCGTCTGGCTGGCGATAGCGCTAAGCGTAGCCGCCTCACCCAGTCGGAGCGGATTTTGCGTTATACAGGCTTCCTGCACCAGATTCCAGGCCTGCTGCAAGGTTGCTGAACTTGCTATTAATTTCTGCTGGCGAGGGAGACGGTGGTAATCTTGCGTGCGCAGTGTGACCGGACTTTCCAGTACCAGCAAATCGATTGGCGGCGGTGGCTCGCAGGCGATTTGCGTGACCGCATTATTATGATCAAACAGCGTTAACTGATGAAAAACGGTGCTATCAGTGGGTTCGATTGAGACGCAAAGCTGTGCAAGGGTGGTTTCATCCAGCGAATGGCCAAGATGATGCGCCGTTGCCACCGCCGTAGCGGCAATATCTGCGGTGCTGCTGGCCATGCCTTTGGCAACAGGAATTGACGAACGCACATCGACGCGAATCTCGTTACTCCAGTGCGCAGGATACTGCCAGTGCGCCAGAACGCGCTCCACCATCGCCCGCGACAATGGGCGTTCGTTTACCAACGGCGGCGCAGCCGTGACTGCTACGGTGCTGTACCAGTCAACGGGGCAGGAGACCAGTTTCTCACTGCCCAGAATCCATCCCTGGATAAGTTCCCCGCATGAGGCGGGGCATTGCGCAACAGCCACGTTATCACCTTTCAGGTACGAATAGTGTGCGCGCATAGTGTCATGGTAAAAGCATTATTACCATGACTTGCCGCAATGCGTCGTTTAACCCTCTCAGGCTGGTACACAAAGCCCTTCCGTGGCCGGTAGCGCAATGCGCATAACGTCTTGTGCGATCATTAACTCTTCGTTGGTGTTGATGACGGCGACTTTCACTAGGGCGTTCTCCGTCTGGATAAATGTCGCATTACGCTGATTTTTCTCTTCATCAACGGCTAAGCCCAAAAATTGCAAATTATGGCACACCGCCGATCTGGCGCGCGCTGAGTTCTCGCCAATGCCCCCAGTGAATACCAGCGCATCCAGTCCTCCCATTTGCATAATATAGCTGCCAATGGTGGCGCGAATGCGTTCGGCAAACAGAGTGAGAGCGAGTTTAGCCTGCCGGTTACCGGTATTGGCTGCCTGTTCGACATCGCGGTAATCAGACGACACGCCAGAAACGCCCAGCAAGCCTGACTCATTATTTAATAACTGATTCAACTGTTGCGGCGTTTTGCTTTCGCGCTGGGCTATCCACGGCAGAATAGAGGGATCAATATCTCCGCTACGGGTGCCCATCATCACGCCTGACTGCGGCGTAAAGCCCATCGACGTATTGACCGAACGCCCGTTCTTGATGGCGCAGATGCTGCTACCGTTTCCAAGATGACAACAAATCACCCGTAATGCGCTGAGTGGTACGCCCAGCTTTTCCGCCAGAACGCCGCTGACATACTTATGGCTGGTGCCATGAAAGCCATAACGGCGAATCCCCAGTTCCGCGTAATAATGCCAGGGAAGCGGGTAAATATAGGCGGGTTCATCCAGCGTCTGGTGAAATGCCGTATCAAACACGGCTACGGAAGGGGCATCAGGCAACAGTTGACGAAAAACGTGAATACCCAACGCGTTTACCGGGTTGTGAAGCGGGGCCAGTTCAGCAAGACGTTCGATTTGCGCTAACGTTTCATCCGTGACCAGCGTCGAGTCTTTAAAAAACTCACCGCCGTGCGCCACACGATGGCCCACCCCATCAATGTCCCGCAGACTGTTAATGATTTGATAACCCAGCAGCTTTTCCAGAAGCAGCGTTACCGCATCGCGATGATCGGCAACGGGGACGGTTTCCTGCCATTTTTGGCTGTGCGTCTTAATTGTCACCTGCGCATCTGCCATACCGATACGCTCAATCAGCCCCTGACAGAGCATGTCGCCCTGCGGCATCTCCAGCAGCTGAAATTTTAACGATGAGCTACCGGCGTTAATGGCCATTATTTTGTAAGACATAAAGGTTCCTTCGAATTCAGAAAATCCAGCACGGCGTCGAGACCCGAGTTATTCAGCGCGCTGGTAATAAAAATCTGCTGTGCGCCAGCCTGCGTAAGCCATTCCGCAACCAGCGAAATACGCTGCGGCTCGGCGAGATCGGCCTTGGTGACCAGGCCAATCGTCGGGCGGTTCATCGGGGCGGTAAACCCTGGAGAAAAGGGCGACCACTGGGCGTCGGCATTTAACACCAGGGCGATAACGTCGGCCTCGCAGGCGCTGGTTAGCAGGGCGCTGTACAGGCAGCGGTTCTCCAGGTATTCGCCCGGCGTGTCGATGGCCATCGGCGACCATTCAATGGCCTGAGTTTTCTTATAATGGAGCGCTTCGCCGCGCAGGCTTTGGGTCAGCGAGGTTTTCCCGCACTGGCTGGGGCCGATAAACATCAAACGCTTCATGACGTTACGTCCGGGTGATCGAACAGGTGGTGAACTGCATCATTTCGCCCAGCGTGCGCGTTACCTGCTTGAGGGCATACTCGACGGCGGAAACGTCGCCGGTCAGCACCACGGCACCGGTAAAGCGATCGAGAAAACCAATTTCCACCGCGCCGGATTTAGTGGCGATATCGCAGGCGATAATCGATGCTTCGCTCGGCGTGATGGTAAGGATGCCAATGGCGGACACTGCATCCGGCAGGCCCAGCTTCTTAAAGAGATCTTTCCCTGGATTAGCAATCAGGTGCGCGAGAGTGACCTGTTTCCCCGGCACGTATTCCTGAATCATGCGATCCGTTGTCGGTTGTCTTTCCATTATCCCTCCACCATCTGTCGCCACATGGCTTCATGCGGGCGCGGGATCACCGAGCGGTAAACCAGCAGCCCTTTCTCGCCCGCGCTTTCGCTGGCAACCGTCACGGCGTTATTGACGTCAGAAACGTCGCCCGCCACCACCATGTAGCATTTACCGCCGATGCCGAAGGCCATATGCACCCGCACCAGGGTGACGTTTGAGCCTTTCACCGCCCGGTCTGCGGCGCTAATGCAGGCCGCCACGCTCCAGGTTTCGACGATACCTACCGCCTGGCGCTTATCGACGCTGTTCAGGCCGCTGATGGCCGGAAGTACGCTGGGATGAATATTTGCCAGCACCAGGCTGTCGACGAGCATCTCGCCGGCCTGCGACGTACCGGTTTCAATGGCCTGCTGGACAGCGCCGATATCGCCGCCCAGCATCAGTAAAAACTTACCTGGGCAGATGGTCTTGCTGACCAGCAGATTAACGTTGGCGCTTTTCAGCATGGCATCACCAAGCTCCATGCCTTTGGCGATGCTGGTGAGTTCTAAAATTCCTATAGCCTGAGACATGGTTAACCTCTTACAACCGTGATGGCCTGTTCGCTGATGGCCGAAACAATGCCGTCGATGCTGGCGTGAATGGGTGCGCCGAGCGCGCCAGGCGGGACATCGGCAACGCATTGCCCGCGCGTCACGCGCTCGCCGACGGCAACAGTCGGTACTGCGCTGGCACCAATATGCTGGCGCAGCTGCAAAGTGACTTTTTCTACTGACGGCTCTTCTTCAACCAGCGGCGCTTCCTGGTACCAAGGGCTTAGTCCCAGTTTGGCGATCAGCCGCTTCACCGGCACCAGGCGATATTTCGCCATTTCGTCGGCCGGATTCAGTGGCCCTTCGTAGCGCTGGTTTTGCGCCCGTAGCTCGCGTTTTAACATGCGGTTGATGCGCATCGGCGAGATCCCCACCGGGCAGGCCACGCTTTCGCAAACGTTGCATTCCGAACAGGTAAGGGCGCTCAGCAGCAACTGCGGCGTGGCGGCCTGGTGAAAGTTCACTGCCCGCACCAGCAGGTGCGGAGAGAGTTCGTGGCCGATCAGATGCCGTGGGCAGAGATCGGTACACAGTCGGCACTGTTCGCAGACGGTGTGCGCGACGGAAAGCACCGTGCGCTCGTCCTGCATTCTCCGCTGGATAAGCGGATGGCTTTTGGGGAGCACTAGCAGGCCGCCGGTAGTTTTCGTCACCGGATTATCAAGAGAGGTAATCCGGCCACCCATCATCGGGCCGCCGTTAATAAAACCAGGGTCGTCGACCGTTGCGCCGCCCGCCAGCGCCAGTACTTCCCGCAGCGACATGCCGATGGGAACAGTAACGGTCAACGGTCTGGCGACCGCGCCGTTCACGGTCAACGTGCGACGAGTGACCGGAAACTGCTGCTCGACCGCTCGGGCAATATTGAGCACCGTTTGCACGTTATTGACGACCACGCCGACGCTGGCAGGCAGCGCGGCAGGGGCGACCCGACGACCGGTTGCCATCCAGATAGTCAGCACCTCATCGCCCGCGGGATATACATCCGGCAGGATATGCAGGCGGATACCGTCTGGCAGCAGTGGGGTGAGGGCGTCGATGGCCCGGCGGTATTTTTCTTTCAGGGCTATCACCCCTTCGCGCGCGCCGGTTGCCGTCATCGCGTACTGCACGCCGCGGACAAGACGTGCGGCCTGCTGCCACATCAGTTGCTGGTCAACCTTGAGCATCGGTTCACATTCGGCGGCGTTCACCAGAAAAATTTCTATCTGCGCCTGTAGTTTGACGTGAGCGGGAAAACCTGCGCCGCCCGCGCCGACAACGCCCGCTGCGCGAACGCGCTCGCGAATTTCATCAGTGCTATAAGACATTTCAACGCTGTTGATGGCGGTGCTCATAGCAGTTCCTCCAGCAGTTCACGAATTTCTTCGGCGCTGGCCGGGCGCGGGTTGGTGCGCAGCGTAACGTCAGCCAGCGCAGCCTGCACCATCGCCGGAATGCGTGCGGAAAAGTCGGATCTTCCTTCTTTAAGCGCAACGGCCAGTGAGGGAAGGGCGCAGCGTTGCTTAAGCAGTTCGATTTGCTGAATCAGCGCATTGATTGCCGCGATATCATTGGCTTCTGCCGGGCAAAAACCGCAGGCTTTGGCCATCCGCGCGTAGCGTTTGGCGGCGCGCGGAACTCCGGCGTTAAAACGGATCACCGCCGTGAGCAGCAGCGCATTGGCCAGCCCGTGCGGCAGATGAAATTGCCCGCCAAGCTGGTGGGCTATCGCGTGGTTAAGCCCCAGCCCCGCCTGGCTGAAGGCCATCCCGGCGAGCGTTGAGGCATTGTGCATTTTCCCGCGCGTCGCCACGCAGTCGCCTTTTTCCACCGCCGTGGGCAGATACTGGAACACCAGTTTGGCGGCCTTTTCCGCCAGCGCGTCGGTAAAGTCGCTGGCGTGCGGTGAAACCCACGCTTCCAGGGCGTGGGTCAGCACGTCCATGCCGGTGTTGGCGGTAATCTGCGGCGGTACGCTGACCACCAGCTCCGGGTCGAGGATCGCCATATCCGGATACAGCGCATTGTTGAACAGCGGGTACTTGATGCCTTTATCCGGGTCGCTAATTACGCAGGCGCTGGTGACTTCCGAACCGGTGCCGCTGGTGGTCGGGATCGCCACGCAGGTTTCGATGTTGATGCCGCTTTGCTGGCTAAACCAGACAATCGCTTTCGCCGCGTCCATTGCCGAGCCGCCGCCAAAACCAATCACCACCTGCGGCTGCAGGGCCTGCATTTGCGCAATGCCCTGCACCACAGTATGGATGGTGGGGTCCGGCGTTATCTCGCTAAAGACGCTGATGCGGTTATCTGCGGGCAGCGCGTTACGCAGGGTATCCAGCAGCGGAGAGCGCGCCAGAAAGCCATCGCAGATTATCCAGATGTGCTTATTGGTAAAGCGCTTGAGCACCGCCAGGCTGCCCTGACCGCTGTACAACCGCGTTTGTAGTGAGAAGGTATTCATCGCGACCTCGGTTAGCGAATAGAAAAGCCGTTGGTCAGTACGCAGCGCCGGGAGCGGGCAAAAGTACGCGCTGACGTGGTCCCTTCGCCGGTTGGCGTGGCGATAGTGAAGGTGGTAAAGCCTTCGCCGCCGACGCCGATCCCGGCATAAGAGGGGCCGTTTTTGACGAATATCGAGGTTTGCAGGGTGCGGGCCGCGAGGTTCAGGCGCGACACGTTCTGCGAGTGCATAATGGCGGTGTGATGCAGCCCCTCTTCAACCTTCAGGGCCAGCGCCAGCGCGCTATCGAAATCGCTGACTTTTACCACCGGCAGCATCGGCATCAACTGTTCGCTGGTGACCCACGGATCGTTAGCGTTAACCAGCGCAATCAGCAGACGCGGCGCTTTTGCAGGGACAGCGATCCCGGCGGCTTCCAGCATGGCCGATGGGCTCTTGCCGACCAGTTTTTTATTCGCCTGGCCTTCTGGCAGGCAGGCGGCGCGGAGTTTGTCGGTATCGGCAGGGCTTAGCAGCAGCGCACCGAAGGTTTGCATTTGCTGCACCAGACGCTCGGCGACGCTCTCCACTACGATCAGGCTCTTCTCGGCAATGCAGGGCAGGTTGTAATCGAATGACGCGCCGTTAATGATATCTTCCGCCGCTTTCACCAGGTCTGCCGTTTCATCGACGATGCAGGGCGGGTTACCCGCGCCAGCGCCAATCACCTTCTTACCGCTCTTCATGCCCATTGCCACAATGCCCGGGCCACCGGTAATAGCCAGTACCGCGATTCGCGGGTGGGCCATCATCTGCTGGGTCGCTTCGAAGGTGGGTTCAGCCACGGTCACCACCAGATTGCGGATGCCGCAGCAGCGGAAGGCAATCTCTTCAATCAAGCTAATCAGCTTCAGAGAGACCTTTTTCGCCCCCGGATGCGGGCTAAAGTAGACGCTGTTGCCCGCCGCTAACATGCTGATGCTGTTATTGATGATGGTTTCCGTCGGGTTGGTGCTTGGGGCGACCGAACCGATGACGCCAAACGGCGAGTATTCAAAGAGCACCATGCCGCCGTCACCGGTCAGCGCGGTGGTGGTGAGATCTTCTACGCCCGGCGTGTTGTCCAGCGCAGCCTTGTTCTTGAGGAATTTATCTTCTTTGTTGCCCATCCCCGTTTCATTGGCGCTCTCTTCCGCCAGGGGTGCCAGTAGCGGCGTCAGCTCCTGACGCATCGCGCTGATAATGGCGCTGCGGGTTTTTAGTGGGCACTGCTGATAACGTAAGAACGCCTGGTGCGCGGCGTCGATGGCCTCGCTCACGGACTGGAAAATCCCTTTGCCCTGAGGCTGGGCCGGCGTTTGCGCCGGCGTGGTTAATTGCTCGCTAAGAATGGTGCGAATCAGGGTTTCGAGTTCAGAAGTATTCATTGATGAGTTCCCACGTTAATAGCCGCGATGGCGGTCTGTGCTATGTCCATGTCCTGCTCAACGCTGCCGCCGCTGATGCCAAGACCCCCAATTAATATGCCGTCGCGCCACAGGGCGTAACCGCCGCCAAAGGTGACCACTTTTCCCTGTAAATGACTTTCCAGGCCATAAAGCGCCGCGCCTGGCTGAACGACATCGCTCAGCTCATGGGTCGCCGTTTTCATTGCCACTGCGGTCCATGCCTTTTTCGGCGCCAGTTCGCTGCTGACCAGCAGGGCGTCCGGCATCCGCCAGGTCACAGTTTCCGTGCCGTGCGCGTCAACGATGCTGACGACTACCGGAACCTGCAGTTGCTGCGCGCGTTCAACGGCGGCGCGGGTGAGCTGGTGCAGATCGTGAAATGAGAGGGCCACGGGCGTTGTCTCCTTGCTGCGGGTCGGCTGGCTGGCAGCCAGATAGCGCTTGCTAACTTCACGGATGATGTTGGCCTGGTGCGCATCGCTATCTTCCGCGCGGGCCAGAGCGTACAGGCAGTCCGATAAGCGGTTGATGTAGCGCATCAGCACCTGGCGTACGTTGACTTCAGTTGCTAGTTCAACCAGACGGCGTTCGGCGCGGCGCGCCAGCGTGCGGGCAAAATGTAAGCGGCTCGCGGCTTCGCAGCGTCCGGGTAAAATAAAGCTGTGCAGCGGTTCGACGCGGGCCATTGCCCGATCGATAGCGGCTTCCAGGGCCGAAATCTCTTCGCTGCTGATGTAGCGCTGTTTGGGCGACGGCTGCTCGCTGTCGCTGGCCAGCTCTGCGCTAAACCAAAAAAGTTGCTGCTGGATGGCCTCAAGTAAGGTGCGGTGATTTTCATCCGCAGCGGCGCAGGCGCACAGGCTCAGCGCGGCGTTCAGCTCATCCAGCGTGCCGTAGGCTTCAACCCGCGGGTGGGTTTTGCTCACCCGCTGGCCGGTAAACAGTGATGTGGTGCCAGCGTCACCTGTTCGGGTATAAATCGCCATAACCGCCCCTTAACGCGAAAGCGTATCTACAATGCCGACAACGGCGAGGTCGATGGCCTCATTTGGCCCGGAAAAAACGTGCCTGGCGCTGGAGCCGCCGCTGAGCAAAACCAGTTCGCCGACGCCCGCGCCGACGGAGTCCACGGCCACTTCATCGCCGGAGGTAGGCGAGGCGGGGAGTTCGCCATCGGCGCTGACCCGACGCACCAGCAGCAGCTTTTTCCCAATCAAAGAAGGTGATTTTTGCGTGGAGACAACCGCGCCCGTGACTCGTGCCAGATGCATGATTTACTCCTGCTTAATTAATTGAATATTCCGCGCATTGGCCGCGTCACGCGCCATGGCGGTCACGATGCATTTGCGGTGGACAACCACACGCCCCCGGCTTAGCAGCGCGACATCGCGATAGCTCAGCACCGAACCCGCATGCAGAACCAGCGGCAGTCCGTGCTCGTCGGTGAATACCAGCGGCAGACGAGCCAGTTTTTTTACCGGGATAACCGGCAGCAGCTGGCTGTGCAGGCTGAGCTGTACGCAGATGCCAAACGCCAGCGCGTCGTGAATTTTCCGGGCGGCGGCATCGTCGGTTTCTGCATCCGCAAGCTGACCCAGCAGCGGCAGGTCGACGAGCAGGATGCGCAGCGACGCGTGCTGACAGAACAGTGCTGGACAGTCGGCATCGCGAAGTTGCGTAACGCTCAGCGTCGCCGTGCTCTGGGCACGGCGATGCAGTCGGGAGACAATCTCCTCGACAATGCGCTGCAGAATTTCGCCGTTCATCGCGGGCCTACCAGCCGGGCAAAGGCCTGCGGGTTATCGGCACCAGCGGCGTTGGCTTCATCGGTATCAATGTGCATTTCGAGGCGCATGTCCGGTGAAACGCGAATCGCCACGTTGTTGAAAATCAGCCCGCGCTCGTCGCCTTCAATCGCTACCGAAACCCTATCGCCGTGGGAGACCTTCAGGATCAGCGCATCAAGCGGCGACATATGAATATGCCGCTGCGCGACGATAACCCCTGAAGGCAGCTCCAGTTCGCCAAAGGGGCTGACCAGGCGGATGCCAGGTGTGCCCTTCAGGTTGCCGGACATCCTTAACGGCGCCGTAATCCCCAGCGTTCTGGCATCGGTACGCGAAATTTCCACCTGGCTTACCGAGCGCAGCGGGCCGAGCAGGCGCACATTTTTTAGCTGTCCTTTCGGCCCTACCAGGGTGACGGTTTGCTCCGCAGCGTATTGTCCCGGCTGCAGCAGCGCTTTTTTCTCGCTGATGGGATGGCCGGGAAACAGCCGCTCATAATCCTGTGCGGACAGGTGGATATGACGGTTTGAGACGCCCAGCGGAATAGGCCGCTGGCGCATCTCGTCGAGAACTTTACTGACCGTTGATTGCAGAAGCTCTTTATCCATTACGCTTCACCTCGCTTGCCGGAATGAATGCAAAGCGTACGAGGTTCGCCCTTCTGGCGCGGACATTTTGGATCCAGACACAGATTGCAGCTGACCAGTTCTGATTCCTGCGGGGCCTCTTCGGCTGGCGCTGCAGAAACGACATCAGCTATCTCTGACGCTTCAGGCTCAGGTTCAATGACGGAGGGGGGAGGCGTTTCTGCGAGCAGGATCCCTTCTCCAGGCCTGGCGATAACCTTGTGGGCCACCAGGCCATTCCGCTGTTCGGCGAAATGCGCACCGGTGGTGATAGCCGCCTGAACGGAGGCCACATCACCGGTAATTTTAATCACCATCCAGCCTGAACCATTGGTCTTTTCGAGGGCGAGCAGCGTGATAGAAGCGGATTTCGCCATGATATCGGCGCAGCTGATAGCCAGTGCCAGACCACAAACTTCAAGTAATCCCAGTGATTGCTTCACGCGGTGCTCCTTATTTGCCATCGATTAGGCTGATTTCGGTAAAATGGCCTCAACATCGCTGTGCGGACGCGGGATAACGTGGCAGGATTTCACTTCACCCACGACGCTTGCCGCCGCGCTGCCTGCATCTACGGCTGCTTTAACCGCGCCGACATCGCCGCGAACCATGACGGTAACCAGGCCAGAACCAATTTTTTCGTAGCCCACCAGCTGTACGTTGGCGGATTTAACCATTGCATCGGCGGCTTCAATGGCGCCGACCAGCCCTTTTGTTTCAACCAGTCCCAGTGCGTTATTCATACTGCCGTTCTCCTGTGATTAAACATGGAGATCCCGAAAAGGGATCCCTTTGACCAGTCGTGCCGCGTTATTACCGGTGTTGCGTTGGGCCTGACTGTCCTGATGATGCATCAGCGTAAAAAGCGGCGCCGATGCGGGTAAATTCTTGTAATGCACGACCAGCGAGTGTCGATCGCAGGCAATGCCAACCAGCAGCGGCGAGCTGCGCGCCGCCTGCCAGGCGCTGTCAACGACATCTCCAGCCGGGTGATGCTGAAGCAGGAAAGGGATGCCTTCCTCTTCGATACCCAGCAGCACTTCGTGCCAGAGGCTGGCGCAGTCGTTGATAACGGTAATGACGATGGCCGGGGCGCTGTGATTACTGTCCATGCGCAAACTCCTTGTGCCAGGAGAGAATCAGGCCGGTGGCTACCGCGTTTCTTGGGCCTTCGCTGCCGCGAATATTTCCTCGCCCGGCGACCAGGCGGTAGTGCGCCAGCGCATCGGTGACCAGCTGCGGAACTTCGAAATCCAGCGACGAGCCGCCGACCAGCACCACGAACGGAATATCGCGAATGTTGCCGGTTGGACTGACCTGGCGCAGCGCGCGCAGCGCGTTGGTGACAAAGACGCGTTCTTTAGCGCTGCGGCGAATGGCGCGCACTTTTTCCAGCGCTAAGTCGCCAGGAAGCGGCACCAGTTCGTCCGGTTTCACCACGCAGACGCGGGCGAACACGGCAGGAGGCAGCGGCGTCGGGAAGAACTGGACGCTGCCGTCCTCGTGGCGTAAGTGGAACAGGCTTTCGACCTTAGCCAGCGGGTATTTTTTGATCTCTTCCGCCAGATAGCGGTCTTCCAGCCCCAGTTCGCGGGCAATAATCATCGTGACCATGTCGCCTGCTCCGGCGAGATGGGTGGCGATGATTTCGCCTTTAGGGTTGATGATGGAGGCATCGGTGGAGCCCGCGCCGAGGTCGAGGATCGCCAGCGGTCGGGTGGTACCCGGCGTGGTCAGCGCGCCGAGAATGGCGGCTTCAGCCTCAGCGCCGCCGATCTGCACGTCGATATTAAGCTTCTGCTCAATTTCACGGGCAATCATCGCCATTTGCAGACGGTCTGATTTCACCATCGAGGCGATGCCGACGGCCTGCTCCAGCGAGAACTCCCCGGCCAGACCGCCGGTGACGCTCACCGGAACCGAGGTGTCAACGGCCAGAAGATCCTGAATGAAAATCTCGCTGCTGGGCTTATTGGTTAGCTCGGCCATGGTCTGGCGTACGTGCTCCAGCATGCCGCCGATATTGGTCCCGGCCTCGCCGGTGACGTTGTCGAGCTTGCCGCAGCCGTCCACCGCTTTCATGATAGCTTCGGCACCGGCGGCAACATCCACGCGCACGGTACGACCCTGAGCCTGCAGCTCCAGGTTACCGGCGGGTATTGCGCGCGCTTTGACGTCGCCGGATGGCGTTTTAACCACCACGGCGGAACGGTTGCCAATCAGCGCGCGCGCCATCGGGACGATGTTTTTCGTCTCATCGGCGTTGAGATTAAATACGGTGGCGATGCCGTAAGGGTTGGAGAGGGTTTCGATAACCTTTCCCGGCACGGCGACTTCAATCGCCGCCAGCATCCCCAGCGGAATGCGGTCGATGTACAGCACTTCATCGACAATCGGTAGCGATTTTTCCAGCCGGTTGCTGACCAGTACGCCATCGTCGCGCTGCAAAATGACGCCGGTAATCTGGTATCCGGCGCGCATTGAGGCGTTGATAACATTGGCGATATCAGCAAAATCAAAGGCTGACGATACCACCAGAATATAGGACGAGTCCGCCGGGCGGGTTAACAGCTCCTCCGGCGTAATCGTGATACCCACACCAAGGCCTGCTCCGCCCGGCGTTTTTGGGTTATGGCCGATCATTGTCGATTCGGTGATGATGGTTTCGGTAATGGTTTCCATCGCCACATCGCCAATCACCGGCGTGGCTTCGTTAATGCGGATGAGCGAAATATCGCTGACATTGATCCCCGCGCGCTTTGCAACGAGGGCGAGCGCTTCCTGAATGCCGAACACGTTACGCAACGTGCCTTTGATCCCGGTCGTTTCCGCCAGCGCGCTGTGGGTGATTGTCAGTGCGCCAGTCTCATCTTGCCGCGCCAGTGCGACTTCCGTTGATGAGTTACCGATGTCAATGCCAGCTATATATCGCATACGAAATCCTTAATCGTCGCCTTTGAGTTTTTTACGCTCAACGTACAGCCCTGCCGCTTCACGAACGAAAGCTGCGCAAATCTTTGCCTGATAACGGTTTTCGAGATCGTCGGCGATAGCGAGCAGCTCTTCTTTCGTTGAACGATACGGACGAAGGGCGTTGTAGATTTCAAGAATGCGATCGTCCGGTACCGCGGTCAGTTCGGCGGCGCGTTCGAAGTTCATCGCCAGCCGGTCGCGGCCCGCATCTTTGGCGATAGACGCCTGTAAGCGCAGGGTTTCCGGGGTAATACGCATATCCTGAGCGGTGACTTTATTGCTCAGCACGTTTTCCAGCGTAAAGTCGTCCAGCGTTTTATTGGTGGCGGTTTTCACCCATTCCGGGTGTTTGTTCGCCAGCGGGTAGTCGCTGACCTTTGCGCTGCGGGACGTGCCGCCTGCCGCAGGAGCCGCTGCTGGCGCATCGCCCTGCAGGCTGTTCATGCGGCTCAATACGTCCCGAACCATCGATTCAATTGCGTCGGTATTCATGGAGTTATCCTTTATCAAAGTGCCACGCGCAGTTCCTGCGGGTTTTTGCCCGTCACGACGTACTTGGTCTCTTTAATGTGCAAAATGGCCGACTTTGCCTGGTACTTCGGGCGTGCCATCTGGTCATTCAGCGTAGGGACCGGCTGTGGTGATTCGCGTTTCGCATAGCGGGCGGCGTTTTTACCAATCTGACGGTAGGTTTCCAGCGTCAGCAGCGGCGCCTGCGGGAACAGCTCCAGGTTGGAGAGCGGCGGTAGCCCCTGCTGGTGGATAACCGTAGTACCTTTCGACTGGATGCCGATGGAGATGCCGGAGCCGCTCAGGCGGTTACCTTCAACGGCGACGAACGCCACGTCGGAAGATTTAAAGCAGCGAATCACGCGCGCCCTGATACCTTCTTCTTCAATACCGGCAATGACTTCGCGCAGGATGCTCTTATGCGGTAAGCCGACGATATTAACAGTCTGTGCCAGGCCAAATGCCGGGCCGACGGCGATAATGACTTCGTCCTGCTGAGTGCCCTGGCGCGCTTCGCCCACTTCGGTCAGAAAGCCGTCGCCCGCAGGCGCAGCGGTCTGTGGTGCTATAGATGCCGCAGGCGCATTAAACGAGACGGGTTTATCGCTGCCCTTCATATCGCGGAGCACGTCTTCAATTATCTGGCGCAGCAATTTTTCATTAATTTCCATTTCTCACCCCTTAATCAATCTCGTTGGGATCAAGAGCGCCAGGGATGTTTTTAATCTCTTCCCAGCGTTCTCCCTGCAGGCGATAACCTGTTGCCGGACCGGCATAGTCATTGACGTCATTAACCGCAGAGAGCACTTGTCCGTCGCCGACGATAATGGCGGAGGTGTGCAAATAGTCGCCGGTTAGCTTGGCTTTCTGGATGTTGAGCATGTCCTGGGCCACGTCGGTAAACCCGCCCTGCGCCAGCGCTTTAACGACTTCCAGACCGTTGCGGTTTTTATTGATGATTTCCTGGGCGAACTTGATGTCTTCGACGATGTTACGCTCCGGCATATCTTTCGAACCGTGGGCATAGGTCGCGGCTTCAACTTCTTCATCGGTAATCGGCGGTAGTCCCATTCCGGCAAACACGGCCTGCAGCGCGCGGGCGGCTTTGTTACGGATGGCGATAACGTCCTCTTCGCGAACCGGGCGCAGACCGCCGTCCACTTTCAGGTCACGCTGGATAACGTTGTAGTCGTCAAAGTCTTCCGCATCTTCGTTGGAACCGGCGAACATGTTGTCGTAGTTCGGCACCGCGGAATAACCGGAGGAGATAAAGTCGGTACCCGGCAGGAACTGCATCAGCAGGCGCGCGGTACGACGCATATCGGAGTGGGTGAAGGTCTGGTCGTTACTGGAGGCGCATTCCAGATCCAGTGACGAGCAGATCAGGTTTTCCGCCAGCACGGCACGAATGCCTGATGGCACGGCAGACGGTACGCCGATACAGCTTACGGAGCCATTTTGCAGACCCTGAACGCCAGCCGCTTTGGTGATATAGATGCAGCGCGCTTCCAGATACAGCATGGATTTGCCTTCGGCGTAGCCCATCTGCACTTCGGATCCGGAGCCGGAGGTGAAGCGCATTTTCAGGCCGCGAGAGGCGTAGGAAGAGGCTAAGAAGCCTTTCGACCATGGCGTATCGTCACCGTCGGTGAAGACCGGCTCGGTGCCGTAAACGGAAATGGTTTCGGCGTAGCAGGTGTGGCCCAGCATGCCGAGCTTCAGCTCGGTGGCTTCTTCCAGGGAGCACTGCGTCAGTACGCCCGGACGACCAACCTGAGAGCCGACCAACAGCGCGATGGCGTTGAACGGCGCGTAGCGTGCTACCGCAACCGTGGTTTCTTGTTCGTCAAACCCGCGCCATGCGCCTTCGGCGGCATCGGCGGCAATTTGCACCGGGTTATCCTTGACGTTGGTGACGTGCGCCTGCTGAGACGGCGTGCGGCGTGCGCGCATTTTCTGCATCGCCATCATCATCTCAACCACGTTCATATGCGAAACCACTTCAACAATTTTCGCCGGGGTCATGGCGGTGGTCAGCGGAACGATTTCGCTGCGCTTGACGTTCGGATCGCAGAGCATGTTAGCCAGCTTGACCGAATCCATCGCCATCACTTCTTCGGCGCGGTTCAGGTTGATGCCGTAGCGGGCGATAAAGTGGTCGATCAGGTCGAATTCGCTAACCGGTTTTCCGTCCAGCTCGGTCACCGCGCCGTTAACGATTTTAATCGACGGTTTTGGATCGTTCGGGCTTTCCATCGCGATAAAGCCTTCTTCGATCCACTCCTTAACAAAGCCGTCCTGATTCACAGGGCGTTTCGCCAGTGCTTCAAATCTTTTCGATCTCATGAATCAGCCTCGTGGGTATCAGATGTAGGACGGGCGATCGTTTTTCGGTTCAGAACCGAGGGTCGCAAGGACGGTTTTGCCGATTTCGCGGGCGGAGGTCACCGCCTGACGGACCGCGCCGGAGTCGCCGGAAATCACCAGAATGGCTTCGTTACTAAAGCTGGTGCCGTGCGCCGGAGAGCTGTACGCCACGACTTCAACGTTGGCTGACTTCAGGGCGGTATCGGCCATCAGTACGCCGACGGAAGCCGGAGCGCCGACGATGACGCCGCAGGCACGGCCAATCGGCGCGCCGAACGCTTTTTCCAGCGCGTAGCTGGCGCGAGCGGTGTACTGCAGCTCGATATGCCCGGCTTCGTTGCCGTAAACATCACCGAAGGTGCGGTCCAGTTCTTTCAGCGCGACTTCGATACCGCGCTTGACGTCGGATACATCGTTACCGCCTAAAATAATCAGCGAACCGTGGCCCGCTCCGCCTTTGGTATCGCGCGGCAGCTCAATGCTGACCACTTCGGTGTTGGTGGCTTTCACCGCTTCGTCCGCCGCCATAATGTGCGGGCCTGCGCCGGTGCGGGCGCCGAGAATGCCGATGGAACGATAGCGCTTCTCAAGCTTCATCGCGTCCAGCAGGGCGGTATCGACGTTGGCGATAACCAGGCCCAGGGTATCGCCAATGGCGGTCCCGACAAATTCCGTTAAACTGCAGCTTTTTTCTGCCATAGCCGTCTCTCGTATAGGTTGGGGTTGACCAGGGATGGCCTGTTGTTCCGGCGTTGCCACACGGGCAATCACCTGCGCCATGATCTGTTCCACCAGCTCATTGCTGCTCATTGGCTAATTCCCTTCGGTAAGATTTTTTCTACATCGGTGTGAGGGCGTGGGATGACGTGTACGGCTTTCACTTCACCCACGTTGCGTGCGGCTGCGGCACCTGCATCGGTGGCCGCTTTGACCGCGCCAACATCGCCGCGCACGATGACGGTTACCAGCCCGGAGCCAATCTTTTCATAGCCCACTAACATCACATTGGCTGACTTAACCATTGCATCAGCGGCCTCTATGGCTGCGGTTAAGCCTTTGGTTTCTACCATTCCTAGTGCTTCTTGTTGCATAAAGACCTCGCATGGAGTGTTCCGATAGTTGGGACTATAAGAAGATGCGAGGAAAAAGAATGGCTGACTTGCTGTTGAGCATCAGAAAATAATGGGAAAGCAATATGACTAAATTGCCTTTTATTTTTATAACTGATTGATAATTAACATTTAATTTATTATTGTCTATGTGATTATTTTGTTTTTATTATTTCATTTTTACATTTTTGTTAGTGACGAGAGTATTTCTATTTGATATAGCGAAAGACGCAAAATGTGATGCTTATTCGAAATTGATAAGTTGGCTTGTGCAATATTTTATTATTTCAACAGGCGTATTTTATAGCTCAAATTTCCCGTGTGATGGGCTGATAAAAATATCGGAAAAGCAAAATTTTGCTATCGCAACACGATTTTTCCGGAAGGCAGGCCCGCAGGTTGCCAACAATTTACAGGCGGCACTTTTTATAGTGAGGTTAGCTGTACTCTACCGCCAGCCGAAACTTGCGCTGGCCAGGACACGAACTTTGCTCAGAAGGTGTCACATGAATGATTCTCTAAAGGCGCAATGTGGTGCGGAATTTTTAGGCACCGGACTCTTTTTGTTTTTTGGTATCGGTTGTTTGAGCGCGCTCAAAGTCGCAGGCGCCAGCCTCGGATTATGGGAGATTTGCATTATTTGGGGGCTTGGGATTTCACTGGCCGTTTACCTTACGGCCGGCATCTCCGGCGGACATCTTAACCCTGCGGTGACGATTGCGCTGTGGCTGTTTGCCTGCTTCCCCAAACAGAAAGTATTGCCTTATATTATTGCCCAGTTTGCCGGCGCTTTTGGCGGCGCTCTGCTGGCGTATGTGCTTTATAGTAGCCTTTTTA
Organism: Salmonella sp. SSDFZ54; assembly: GCF_004010735.1. Lineage (NCBI taxonomy): Bacteria > Pseudomonadati > Pseudomonadota > Gammaproteobacteria > Enterobacterales > Enterobacteriaceae > Salmonella > Salmonella sp. SSDFZ54. The sequence goes on along the minus strand of NZ_CP034819.1, from coordinate 4,821,629 downwards.
CTGAATTTGAGACTGCGCATCATATGGTGCGCGGTAGCGTCGAAAGTTTGCAATTAGCCAGCATTTTCAGTACCTATCCGGCCGCAGCGCTAAATGTATGGCAGGCTGCGTTGGTGGAAGTGGTCATTACGTCGATTCTGATGGGCATGATCATGGCATTGACGGATGATGGCAATGGCATTCCTAAAGGGCCGCTTGCGCCTTTGCTTATTGGGATACTGGTTGCCGTTATCGGCGCGTCTACTGGACCCCTTACCGGTTTTGCAATGAACCCGGCGCGTGATTTCGGTCCCAAACTGTTCACATGGTTAGCGGGGTGGGGGAGCATGGCGATGAGCGGTGGGCGAGAGATCCCTTATTTTATCGTGCCGATTGTCGCGCCTGTTATCGGCGCCTGTGCCGGAGCAGCCATATATCGCTATTTTATTGGTAAGAATTTACCTTGTAACCGCTGTGAACTGTAAGAAAATGCGAACCAGATTCACAGCAATGATGTATCGTAAAAACAGGTGAGATAATTTCGTGATCTGCTTTCACGAACTGATCAAAACGTCTCCCAGCAATGGGAGACTTTTGATATTGTCATTGTACTTTTTATCAGGGCCAGGATAATGCTAATAAAAAGTGAATGTAAATAATGTGTTTTGTTTATAACAATAAATTAACTGAGGGGTTTTATCATGATTTCTGCGAGCGCTCTGAACTCAGAACTCATTAATAAAATCGCACAGGATTTTGCACAAGCCACCGGTCTGGCGGTTGTGGTTGTCAATATTCATGGTGATGAAATATCTGAGCTATTCAATTTCACGCCGTTTTGTCAGTTGATGCGGCAGCATCCCCAGCATAGTACACGTTGTCGTATGAGCGATCGCTGCGGGGGACTGGAGGCATCGAAGTCCGATCAACCCTGTATTTATCGTTGTCATGCCGGTCTAACGGATTTTTCTATTCCGCTGGTAATCGCAGGGCATTTAGTTGGCTTTGTTTTATGCGGGCAGGTTCGTTTAAGTAATGACGTGGAGCTGGTAAACATTCTTAATGTCGACGATCGCTGGCAGGCTGACCCTGAGCTCTTGAATGAATTTCGGAATGTGCCAGAGATGGACTATTCACGCGTTATTGCTTCCGCCGATCTTCTTAAACTGATTGTTGAGAATTGCCTGAAAAAACAGCTCAATTTCGTGGTTATCAAAGACAATCCGCAGCAATCGGAGGCAAATAAAACCACTCGTGGCCCCACTCCGCATGACAGTAAAATGAAAAAAGCGCTTCGCTATATTGATGCGCATTTGTCCGACGATCTTCGTCTTGAGGATGTCGCCTCACATGTCTATCTCAGCCCCTATTACTTCAGTAAACTATTCAAGAAATATCAGGGAATCGGATTTAATGCGTGGGTAAACCGCCAGAGAATGGTTAGCGCCAGAGAATTGCTTTGCCATAGTGACTGGAGTATTGCCAGTATTGCGCGTAATTTAGGCTTTTCGCAAACCAGCTATTTTTGCAAAGTCTTCCGCCAGACCTATCAGGTTACGCCGCAGGCTTATCGCCAGCAGATAAATGAGAATTCTCATCCTCCATCGTTATGAATAGCAATATTTTGCTATTGCCGATTTTTGATAGTCTTTTGTATCTTAATCATTTCAGAAAGAAAATTTATCTGGTGTAACAATAAATTGTCATAGCGCAACAAAATAATAAAATTTAGGGCATAAACTGCACCAGTTTTTATTTTTGTGATGAAGTACAGTGTCAGGAAAGATAAGTTTTATTACGCTTTGTCGATACGTTTTATCGTCAATATACCGATAAGGATGAGTAGATTAACGTCAGATGAGCAACCGCTCAGGCTATTGCTCACAGAAATGTAAAACGTAGCACATTATTAATTGCCGTTATGGGTGTGCCGTACAGCCATAACGTAAACCAACAGGTTTGCCACATTTGTGGTAGGGAAGGGGGTGAAAATCCCCCGCAGCCCCCGCTGCTGTGATGCTGACGACCCCGTAAAGACCACTGATCGCAAGATTGGGAAGGACGGGCGAGGAGGACGCTAAGCCAGAAGACCTGCCTGTCGGTGATAACCAACAACTTCGGTGGGAAGTGGGTTGCGAAGACGCGTACAGTCGAAAGACTGAACATGCGCGTACCTGTATACCCCTACCACCCTGAACAGGATCAGGGTAATGGCGGCAAGGCATCACGCATTTATTCTTGCAGGCACAGGAAGCGGTTGCGGCAAAACCACGGTGACGCTTGGTTTGTTGAGGCTGCTGCAAAAACGCGCGCTGCGCGTACAGCCGTTTAAAGTTGGGCCAGATTACCTTGATACCGGCTGGCATACCGCTATCTGTGGCGTGGCGTCCCGTAATCTTGACAGTTTCATGCTTCCTCCTCCTGTTCTCAACGCCTTATTTTGCGAACAAATGCGGCAGGCGGATATCGCTGTCATTGAAGGGGTCATGGGGCTGTATGACGGCTATGGCGTCGACCCCAATTACTGCAGCACAGCCGCGATGGCCAAACAGCTTGGTTGCCCGGTCATCCTACTGGTGGACGGCAAGGCTGTTTCAACGTCGCTTGCGGCTACCGTTATGGGATTTCAGCACTTTGACCCGACCCTCAACCTCGCGGGCGTGATTGTGAATCGCGTCACTAGCGACGCCCACTATCAGCTCCTCAAAAATGCCATTGAACATTATTGCTCACTGCCGGTACTGGGGTATCTCCCTCCTTGCGACGGCGTCGCATTACCTGAACGCCACCTGGGGTTGATTACCGCCAGAGAATCCCTCGTCAATCAGCAATCATGGCATGATTTTGCCGCCACGCTGGAACAAACAGTGGATGTGGATGCGCTACTCTCGCTGAGCGTGTTATCAGCGCTTCCGACGGGAATGTGGCCTGAGCGCCCCGATAACACAGCGGGGGCAGGGCTGACGCTTGCTCTGGCGGATGATGAGGCCTTTAACTTTTATTATCCCGATAACATCGATTTGCTGGAGCGTGCCGGCGTTAACATTGTGCGTTTTAGCCCACTGCATGACCGCGCGTTGCCTGATTGTCAGATGATCTGGCTGGGCGGTGGATATCCTGAATTATACGCCGCAGAGCTGGCGGCAAATACGACGATGTTAAAACATTTGCGGGCAGCGCATCAGCGCGGCGTGGCGATTTACGCGGAGTGTGGCGGTCTGATGTATTTGGGGAGCACTCTGGAGGATAGCGGTGGGGAAATTCATCAGATGGCGAATATTATCCCCGGTCACAGCAAAATGGGTAAGCGACTTACCCGCTTTGGCTACTGTGAGGCGCAGGCTATGCAGCCAACGCTATTGGCGGCGCCTGGCGAGATAGTGCGCGGCCATGAATTTCACTACTCAGATTTTATTCCCGAAACACCCGCCGTTATGGCCTGTCGTAAGGTTCGCGATGGCCGCGTGTTACAGGAATGGACTGGCGGCTGGCAGACAGGCAACACGTTTGCCAGCTATCTGCACGTCCATTTCGCCCAGCGTCCGGAAATGTTGCAGCACTGGCTGGCGGCGGCGAGGCGCGTATTATGACGATTCTTGCCTGGTGTATCGCCTGGGTGCTGGATTTTATCATCGGCGACCCTCAACACTGGCCCCATCCGGTACGCTGGATAGGTCGTTTAATCACGTTTGTGCAGCGTATTGTGCGTCGCTATTGTCCCGGCGATAAAGCGCTGCGGATTGGCGGCGGCGTAATGTGGGTTGTGGTTGTCGGGGCGACCTGGGGCGTGGCATGGGGCGTACTGGCGCTGGCGCAGCGGATTCACCCCTGGTTTGGCTGGCTCGTTGAAGTCTGGATGATCTTTACCACGCTGGCCGGACGCTCTCTGGCCCGCGCCGCGCAGGAGGTTGAACGACCGTTGCGGGAGAACGACCTTGCGGAAAGCCGAATAAAACTCTCCTGGATCGTCGGGCGCGATACGTCGCAACTTCAGCCAGCGCAGATCAATCGCGCCGTGGTGGAAACGGTTGCAGAAAACACCGTTGACGGCATTATCGCGCCGCTCTTTTTCCTCTTTCTCGGCGGCGCGCCGCTGGCGATGGCCTACAAAGCCGTCAATACCCTGGATTCAATGGTGGGCTACAAACATGAAAAATACCGGGCGATTGGTATGGTCAGCGCCCGTATGGACGACGTAGCGAACTATCTTCCTGCCCGACTGAGCTGGCTGTTGCTGGGCATTGCGGCAGGACTGTGTCGCCTGAGTGGTTGGCGGGCGCTGCGTATTGGCTGGCGTGACCGTTATAACCACAGTAGCCCAAATTGCGCCTGGTCGGAAGCGTGTGTGGCCGGCGCCTTAGGAATCCAGCTCGGTGGCCCAAATAACTACTTTGGCGAGCGTGTGGACAAGCCCTGGATAGGCGACGCGCAGCGCGATATTTCCGTGGACGATATTTCCCGAACGATTCGATTGATGTGGGTCGCTTCAACCCTGGCGCTGGCGCTGTTTATTGCGGCGCGGTGCGGGTTATCTGGCGTGGCCTGAGGACGACAGTATGCATTATATCCAGCAGCCCCAAACCATTGAGGCCAACAGTTTCACCATTATTAGCGACATTATTCGCGAAACGCGTCCTGATTACCGTTTCGCCAGTCCGCTCCATGAGGCCATTATCAAGCGGGTTATTCATACCACCGCCGATTTCGACTGGCTGGACATTTTGTGGTTCTCTGCCGATGCGCTGGAACAGCTTTGTGATGCGCTACGTCAACCTGGCATTATTTATACCGATACCACGATGGCGCTGTCCGGCATTAATAAAAGATTACTGGCGACGTTTGGCGGCGAGTGTCGCTGTTATATCAGCGATCCGCGCGTGGTGCGCGCCGCAAAAACGCAGGGGATTACCCGCTCAATGGCCGCCGTCGATATCGCTATCGCCGAGGAGGAGAAAAACAAGCTCTTTGTTTTCGGTAATGCGCCGACGGCCCTGTTCCGTTTGCTTGAACATAACGTGACGGTGAGCGGCGTGGTGGGCGTACCGGTAGGCTTTGTCGGCGCGGCGGAGTCCAAAGAGGCGCTCACCCATAGCCATTTCCCCGCGGTTGCCGCGTTAGGGCGTAAAGGCGGCAGTAACGTGGCTGCCGCTATCGTCAATGCGCTGCTCTATCACCTCCGGGAGGCCTGATGAGCGAGCTTTCTTTTGACGCGCCGGTCTGGCGCCACGGTAAAGCGTTACGTAAAGGATATACCACCGGTTCCTGCGCGACGGCGGCGGCAAAAGTCGCCGCGCTGATGGTATTGCGTCAACATCTGATTTATCAGGTCTCCATCGTCACGCCGTCGGGCGTCACGCTATGCCTGAACGTGGAGTCGCCGCACATTGAAGGCCAGCAGGCGATAGCCGCAATTCGTAAAGATGGCGGCGATGATGTGGATGCCACGCACGGAATGCTGATTTTTGCCCGCGTTACGCTCAACGACAGCGGTGAGATTACGCTCACTGGCGGAGAAGGTATTGGTACGGTAACGCGTAAAGGGGTTGGACTACCGCTCGGGAGCGCCGCCATCAATCGTACGCCGCGCCATACCATTGAATCTGCGGTGCGCGAAGCGATAGGCCCGGCGCGTGGGGCCGATGTGGAGATTTTTGCCCCGGAAGGCGAAGTGCGGGCGCAAAAAACGTATAACTCGCGGCTTGGCATTCTTGGCGGCATTTCCATTATTGGCACTACCGGCATTGTGACGCCGATGTCGGAAGAAAGCTGGAAACGCTCGCTATCGCTGGAACTGGAGATCAAACGGGCGTCAGGATTAACGCGGGTGATACTCGTGCCGGGCAACCACGGCGAACGGTTTGTTCGCGAACAAATGGGCGTCGACACACAGGCAGTCGTCACCATGAGCAATTTTGTCGGCTACATGATTGAAGAGGCGGTACGGCTGGGATTTTGCCAGATAGTGCTGGTGGGTCATCCTGGAAAATTGATCAAAATCGCCGCCGGGATCTTTCATACCCATAGCCATATTGCCGATGCGCGCATGGAAACGCTGGTCGCGCATTTAGCTTTACTGGGCGCGCCGCTGGAGTTACTCACCCTGGTCAGCGATTGCGATACCACCGAAGCGGCAATGGAGCACATTGAAGCATATGGCTTCGGGCATATCTATAACCATCTTGCCAGGCGTATTTGTTTGCGAGTCATGCAGATGCTGCGTTTTACCAAAACGCCGCCTGTCTGCGACGCCATCCTGTTTTCTTTTGATAACCATATTCTCGGCAGTAATCGTCCCGTCGACGAGATTGCTAAGGAGCTGCAATGCTAACGGTCGTGGGAATGGGGCCCGCTGGACGGCATTTGATGACGCCTGCGGCGCTGGAAGCGATAGACCACGCCGATGCGCTGGCAGGCGGTAAACGGCATTTGGCGCAGTTTCCGGCGTTTGGCGGCGAACGATTTACGCTGGGCGCGGATATTGGCGCGTTGTTGTCATGGATTGCCGCCCGTCGGGATAAAGGGATCGTGGTGCTGGCCTCCGGCGATCCGCTGTTTTATGGCATCGGTACACGCCTGGTGGCGCATTTTGGTATCGAACAGGTTCGCATTATCCCTGGCATCAGCGCCGTACAGTATCTGTGCGCACAGGCTGGAATTGATATGAATGACATGTGGTTGACCAGTAGCCACGGTCGTTGCGTCAGCTTCGAGCAGTTGGCGAACCATCGCAAAGTGGCGATGGTCACGGATGCCCGCTGCGGGCCGCGAGAAATCGCGCGGGAACTGGTCGCGCGCGGTAAAGGGCATCGCTTAATGGTGATTGGTGAAAATCTGGCGATGGAAAATGAGCGGATCCACTGGCTACCCGTCAGTGCGGTCAACGCCGACTATGAAATGAATGCAGTGGTGATCCTTGATGAAAGATGAGCTTTTTCTGCGCGGCGAGAACGTGCCGATGACCAAAGAGGCGGTACGGGCGCTGGCACTGTCGAAACTTGAGCTCCACCGCGCCAGTCACCTGATTGACGTCGGGGCGGGAACGGGAAGCGTCTCAATTGAAGCGGCGCTGCAATTTCCTTCGTTGCAGGTGACGGCTATCGAGCGTAATCCTGCCGCGCTACGGCTGCTTGATGAGAATCGTCAGCGCTTTGCCTGCGGCAATATCGATATTCTCCCCGGCGAAGCGCCAATGACCATAACCGGGAAAGCCGATGCGGTGTTTATGGGCGGCAGCGGCGGGCATCTGACGGCGCTGATTGACTGGGCGATGGGGCATCTGCATCCCGGTGGCCGTCTGGTGATGACCTTTATCTTGCAGGAAAACCTCCATAGCGCGCTGGCGCATCTTGCCCACATCGGCGCATGTCGAATGGACTGTGTACAGCTTCAGCTTTCATCGTTAACGCCGCTGGGGGCGGGACACTATTTCAAACCGAACAACCCTGTTTTTGTTATCGCCTGTCAGAAGGAAGAAAACCATGTCAGAGACATTTGATCCACGCTGTGTATGGTTCGTCGGCGCCGGGCCGGGCGATCGCGAGCTGATCACGCTTAAAGGCTACCGCCTGCTGCAACAGGCGCAGGTAGTTATCTATGCCGGTTCGCTGATCAATACCGAACTGCTGGATTATTGCCCCGCGCAGGCAGAACGCTACGACAGCGCCGAACTGCATCTTGAGCAGATTATCGAGCTGATGGCTGCGGGCGTGAAAGCGGGAAAAACGGTGGTGCGGTTGCAAACGGGCGATGTCTCGCTGTACGGCTCCGTACGTGAGCAAGGCGAAGAGTTAACCCGCCGTGGTATCGACTGGCAGGTAGTGCCTGGCGTCAGCGCGTTTCTCGGCGCTGCGGCGGAGCTGGGTGTGGAATATACCGTACCGGAGGTATCGCAGAGTCTCATTATTACCCGTCTGGAAGGGCGTACGCCAGTACCGGCGCGCGAACAACTGGAGGCGTTCGCCAGTCACCAGACGTCGATGGCGATTTATCTCTCCGTTCAGCGTATTCACCGAGTGGCGGAACGTCTCATTGCCGGCGGTTATCCGGCAGCTACGCCTGTCGCGGTCATCTATAAGGCTACCTGGCCGGAAAGCCAGACCGTTCGCGGCACATTAGCGGATATTAGCGACAAAGTACGTGATGCTGGCATCCGTAAGACGGCGCTAATCCTGGTCGGGAATTTTCTGGGTAAGGAGTATCACTACTCAAGACTTTATGCAGCGGACTTTAGCCATGAATACCGTAAAGCCTGAATCCATTGCGTTGTTTTGCCTGACGCCCGGCGGCGTGGCGCTGGCAAAGAGACTCGCCGCGATGCTGCCGTTAACCTGCTTTACCAGTGAAAAACTGCGGGAAGAGGGATTTATTCCCTTCGATGGCGGATTCGCTAATACCGCCCGGCAGGCTTTTACCACTTATACCGCGCTTATTTTTATCGGCGCGACCGGCATCGCCGTTCGTGTCCTGGCGCCGTTAGTGAACGACAAGTTCAGCGATCCGGCGGTGGTCGTCATTGATGAACGTGGTCAGCATGTCATTAGCCTGCTTTCCGGTCATGCGGGCGGGGCCAATGCCTTGACGCGCTACCTGGCAGGAATGTTAGGCGCCGATCCGGTGATTACCACGGCAACGGATGTCAATGAGATGTCCGCGTTGGACACCTTAGCTTTCCAGCTTAACGCCCGCATGTCCGATCTTCGAACGGCGGTAAAAACCGTTAACCAGATGTTGGTCAGTCATCAACGTGTGGGGTTATGGTGGGATGCCGAACTAACGGAAGAGATCGGCCAGTGCGATATTCGCGGTTTTATCCCTGTTGATGATTTGCAGCGGTTGCCTGAACTGGATGCGCTTATCTGCGTCTCTTTGCGTAATGACCTCCCTGAGCTTCCCGTACCGCACTGGAAACTGGTGCCCCAGCGTGTGGTGGCGGGAATTGGCTGTCGCCGCGATACGCCATTTCCCCTGTTAGCGACATTACTGGCGCGTCAGCTTGAAGCGCAGAAACTCGATCCGCTGGCGTTAAAAGCGATTGGCAGCGTCACGCTCAAAAAAGGGGAGCCGGGGCTTATTCAGCTCGCCTCCTGCTGCCGCGTGCCTTTTAAAACCTTTACCGCCGAAGCGTTGCGCGAATTCGAACACCATTTTCCCGGTTCTGGCTTCGTCAGAAAAACGGTGGGCGTTGGCAGCGTATCCGGCCCGGCTGCGTGGTTATTAAGCCAGGGACAATTGTTAGGCGAAACCCTGCGCGAACAGGGCGTCACTATTACTTTGGGAGTTTCACACTGATGTTAAGCGTAATCGGAATTGGCCCTGGCTCACAGGCAATGATGACGATGGAGGCGATTGAGGCGCTTCAGGCGGCGGAAATCGTCGTGGGCTACAAAACCTATACCCATCTGGTTAAAGCATTCACCGGCGACAAACAGGTGATCAAGACCGGCATGTGTAAGGAAATTGAACGCTGCCAGGCGGCTATTGAACTGGCGCAGGCCGGGCATAACGTAGCGCTGATTAGCAGCGGCGATGCCGGTATTTACGGCATGGCGGGTCTGGTGCTGGAACTGGTCGGCAAGCAAAAACTGGACGTCGAGGTGCGGCTCATTCCTGGCATGACCGCCAGCATCGCCGCCGCCTCGCTGCTGGGCGCGCCGCTGATGCATGACTTCTGCCATATCAGCCTCAGCGACCTGCTGACTCCGTGGCCGGTGATTGAAAAACGCATCGTTGCCGCCGGAGAGGCAGACTTTGTTATCTGTTTTTACAACCCGCGCAGCCGCGGGCGCGAAGGGCATCTGGCGCGCGCGTTTGACCTGCTTGCCGCCAGTAAAAGCGCGCAAACGCCGGTTGGCGTGGTGAAATCCGCCGGGCGTAAGAAAGAGGAAAAATGGCTGACCACCCTGGGGGAGATGGATTTTGAACCCGTCGATATGACCAGTCTGGTCATCGTTGGTAATAAAACGACCTATGTTCAAGATGGGCTGATGATCACGCCGCGAGGTTACACGCTGTGAATGAGGGGGAGGTGCTGGTGGTGGGCGGCACCAGCGACGCGCGGGCGCTATGCCAACAGCTGGACGCGGCGCAGGTCAAATACACCCTGTCGGTGGCAACGCCGACCGGCCAGCAGCTGGCTGGCGACATTAAAGGACAGGTGCGCTGTGGTCGTCTGGAATACGGGCAGATGGTCGACTGGCTAAAAGAAAATCGTACTCGCTGGGTAATAGATGCGTCACATCCTTATGCAGAAATGGTCAGCCATAACCTCCTTCGCGCCTGTGAAACGGCGGGCGTGTTGTTAAGTCGTTATCAGCGCCCGGAGCAGCTTAGCAATCTGACGCATCCGCTTCTCTATACGGCGCGCAGTATTGCCGATGCCTGCGAGATAGCGAGGCGTTTTGGTCCGCGCGTGTTACTGACGACCGGCAGTAAAGATCTGGCCGTCTGGCGTGCCGGGCTGGCGGAAAAAACGTTGCTGGCGCGCGTACTGCCCGTGGCGGAGGTGATTCAACGCTGCAGCGAACTGGGGTTCGGCGTTGGAGAAATTTTCGCTCTGTGTGGGCCGTTCAGCGCTGATTTTAACGCCGCGTTTTACCACCAGTGCCGGGCCGACGTAGTCATTACCAAAGCGTCCGGCGCGGAGGGGGGATATCAGGAAAAAGTTCAGCCCTGTCTGGATGCGGGCATTCCCTGCATCGTTATTGCGCGCCCGACGCCGCTTGTGACGGGTGATGAGTTACTGGAAAGCCAGGCCGCCTTTGCGCAGCGTTTATCGCGCTGGCTGGCCGCAGCTAAGGAGTAAAAATGAAAAAAGCGCTTCTGGTAGTCAGTTTTGGCACCAGCTATCACGACACCTGTGAAAAAAACATTGTGGCGTGCGAACGTGATCTGGCGGCGTCCTGTCCCGATCGCGACCTGTTTCGCGCCTTCACTTCCGGAATGATCATTCGCAAGCTTCGCCAGCGTGACGGTATCGACATCGATACGCCATTACAGGCTTTGCAAAAGCTTGCCGCACAGGGATATCAGGACGTGGCGATTCAGTCGTTGCACATTATTAACGGCGACGAATATGAAAAAATTGTCCGTGAGGTACAACTCTTGCGTCCGTTATTCACTCGCCTGACGCTGGGCGTGCCGCTGCTGAGCAGCCATAACGATTATGTGCAGCTAATGCAGGCGTTGCGACAACAGATGCCATCGCTCAGACAAACGGAGAAAGTCGTTTTTATGGGCCACGGCGCCAGCCATCACGCATTCGCAGCTTATGCCTGTCTCGATCATATGATGACCGCGCAGTGCTTCCCGGCGCGCGTCGGCGCCGTAGAAAGCTACCCGGAGGTCGACATTCTGATCGACAGCCTGCGTGACGAAGGCGTCACCGGCGTACATTTGATGCCATTAATGCTGGTGGCGGGCGATCACGCCATTAATGATATGGCTTCAGACGACGGCGACTCATGGAAAATGCGCTTTAACGCGGCGGGCATTCCGGCGACGCCGTGGCTGAGCGGGCTGGGAGAAAACCCGGCTATCCGGGCGATGTTTGTCGCGCATTTGCACCAGGCGCTGAACATGGCGGTAGAGGAGGCGGCATGAACGGTAAATTATACGCATTAAGTACCGGGCCAGGCGCGCCCGACCTGATAACCGTCCGCGCAGCGCGGATTCTTGGCTCGCTGGACATTCTGTATGCGCCCGCCGGTCGTAAGGGGGGCGATAGTCTGGCGCTGTCGATTGTGCGCGACTATCTCGGCGAGCAGACGGAAGTACGTTGTTGCCATTTCCCTATGAGCGCTGACGGCGCCGAGAAAGAAGCGGTCTGGAACGAGGTTGCCGCCGCGCTTACCGCAGAGGTGGAAGCAGGTAAACAGGTCGGTTTTATTACCCTGGGCGATGCGATGCTATTCAGTACCTGGATTTTTTTACTCCACCGAATCGGCTGCCCGGAGTGGCTGGAGATTGTCCCCGGCGTCACGTCCTTCGCCGCGATAGCCGCCCGCGCGAAAATGCCGCTCGCCATAGAACGGCAATCGCTGGCGGTTATTTCTTGTACCGCGCCGGAAGCGGAAATAGCCCAGGCGCTACAACAGCATGATAGCCTGGTGTTGATGAAAGTGTATGGCCGGTTCGCCCGTATTAAAGCGTTGCTGGCGCAGGCTGGCCTGCTGGAATGCGCCTTAATGATGTCCGAGGCCACACTGCCCGGCGAGCAGTGCTGGCGCCATCTCCACGAGGTCAACGATGATCGACCGTTGCCCTATTTTTCGACCATTCTGGTCAATAAACAGTGGGAGTATGCAGAATGAAACTTGAACAGCAGCTTCGACAGTTGTCTTTCAGTGGACTGGCTGCAGCGCTATTGCTGATGGTTGTCCCGCAACAGGCGTTTGCGATGCATATCATGGAGGGTTTTTTACCGCCAGTGTGGGCGCTGGCCTGGTGGTTACTGTTTTTACCCTGCTTGTGGTATGGACTGGTGCGCTTACGGCGTATTGTGCAGGAGGATAATCATCAGAAGGTACTGCTGGCGCTGTGCGGCGCGTTTATTTTTGTCCTGTCCGCGCTCAAAATTCCGTCGGTAACGGGGAGTTGTTCACATCCGACCGGCGTTGGTCTGGCGGTTATCTTGTTCGGGCCCGGGGTGGTGGCGATTCTCGGCGCGGTTGTGCTGTTGTTTCAGGCGCTGTTGCTGGCGCACGGCGGCCTGACGACGCTTGGCGCAAACGGAATGTCGATGGCGGTGATTGGCCCGGTTGTCGGTTATCTGGTGTGGAAAATGGCCTGCCGTGCCGGACTGCGCCGCGATGTCGCCGTTTTTCTGTGCGCGATGCTGGCGGATTTGGCGACCTATTTTGTGACTTCAGTCCAGCTTGGCGTTGCGTTTCCCGATCCCCATGCCGGAGCGACAGGGTCTGTTGTGAAATTTATGGGGATTTTCTGCCTCACACAGATTCCTGTCGCCATTGCTGAAGGTTTATTAACCGTCATGATTTATGACCAGTTAACCAAACGGCAAGTGATTACCGTACAAGGACATTAAAATGAAAAAAACGTTGATGTTGTTAGCGATGGTGGTGGCGCTGGTGATTCTGCCGTTTTTTATTAACCATGGCGGTGAATATGGCGGTTCAGACGGCGAAGCGGAAAGCCAGATTCAGGCTATTGCGCCGCAGTATAAACCCTGGGTTCAGCCGTTATATGAACCTGCCAGCGGTGAAATTGAAAGCCTGCTGTTTACCCTTCAGGGCTCTCTTGGCGCGGCGGTGATTTTTTATATCCTGGGGTATTGCAAAGGTAAACAACGCCGTGATGACCGGGCTTGATCGACTCAGCTATCAAAGCCGCTGGGCACACGTTGCGCCGCAGCGCAAGTTTTTGCTGTGGCTGGCGATGATGATACTGGCGTTTGTTCTGCCGCCTGTAGGGCAGGGCATTGAGCTGCTGATCATTGCCGGATTGAGCTGTTGGCTATTGCGCATATCCCTCTGGCGCTGGTGTCGATGGATGGCGATACCTTTTGGATTTTTGTTGGTCGGCGTGATAACGATTATCTTCAGCATCAGCCGCGAGCCGCAAATGCTGCTGGCTGGCATATCTGTTGGGCCGTACTGGATCGGGATTACCCGTGCGGGCGTGGTTACGGCGAATGAAACGTTCTGGCGTAGCCTGACGGCGCTGTCCGCGACGTTGTGGCTGGTGATGAACCTACCGTTTCCGCAGTTAATTAGCTTGCTTAAGCGCGCGCATATTCCACGCCTGCTTACCGAGCAAATCCTGTTAACGTGGCGCTTTCTCTTTATTCTTCTGGATGAGGCGGCGGCAATTCGTCGCTCGCAAACGCTGCGTTTTGGTTATTGCAGCCTGCCGAACGGCTATCGATCTCTGGCAATGCTGACTGGACTCCTGTTTACGCGGGTGTTAATGCGTTATCAGCAAATGACCACCACGCTGGATATCAAACTGTATCAGGGTGATTTTCACCTGTAAGGACTATTATGCTTGCCACTTCAGACCTGTGGTTTCGTTATCAGAATGAGCCGGTACTTAAAGGGTTAAATCTGGATTTTTCGCTTTCGCCTGTTACCGGTTTGGTGGGCGCGAACGGCTGTGGGAAGTCTACGCTTTTTATGAACCTGAGCGGCCTGTTGCGTCCGCAAAAAGGGGCCGTGTTGTGGCAGGGAAAACCGCTGGATTACAGCAAGCGCGGACTACTGGCGCTGCGCCAGCAAGTTGCGACGGTTTTTCAGGACCCTGAACAGCAGATTTTTTATACTGATATCGATAGCGATATTGCATTTAGTTTACGTAATTTGGGGGTGCCGGAGGCGGAAATCACGCGCCGCGTCGACGAGGCGCTAACGCTGGTTGACGCCCAACATTTTCGCCATCAGCCCATTCAGTGTTTGAGTCATGGGCAAAAAAAACGTGTGGCTATCGCCGGAGCGCTGGTGCTACAGGCGCGCTATCTATTGCTGGATGAACCCACTGCTGGTCTCGATCCCGCAGGGCGCACTCAGATGATTGCTATCATCAGGCGGATTGTGGCGCAGGGCAATCATGTCATTATCTCCAGCCATGATATCGATCTTATTTATGAAATTAGCGATGCCGTATACGTATTACGCCAGGGCCAGATCCTGACGCATGGCGCGCCTGGCGAGGTTTTCGCGTGTACGGAAGCGATGGAACAAGCGGGGCTAACCCAGCCCTGGCTGGTCAAACTTCATACTCAACTGGGACTGCCGCTGTGTAAAACAGAAACGGAGTTTTTTCATCGAATGCAAAAGTGCGCATTCAGGGAGGCGTCATGACGCAGGCAGTTATGTTGCAGGGGACGGCATCCGACGTCGGCAAAAGTGTGCTGGCGGCGGGTTTATGCCGCATTTTTTATCAGGATGGTCTGCGTACCGCGCCGTTTAAATCGCAAAATATGGCGCTTAATTCTGGTATTACGCCGGATGGTAAAGAGATGGGGCGGGCGCAAATTTTTCAGGCGGAAGCCGCGGGGATCACGCCAGATGTGCGTATGAACCCGGTGCTGCTCAAACCGACCAGCGATCGCCAGGCGCAGGTCGTGCTGATGGGGAAAGTGGCGACCAATATGGATGCGGTGAGTTACCATGACTATAAACCGCGTTTGCGTGAGCAAATCCTTGCGGTCTATAACAGCCTGGCGCAGGAATATGACGTTATTGTGCTGGAAGGCGCCGGAAGCCCGGCGGAAATCAATCTGCGCGATCGCGATATCGTCAATATGGGAATGGCGGAAATGGCCCAGTGTCCGGTTATTCTGGTGGCGGATATCGACCGGGGCGGCGTATTCGCCGCTATTTATGGCACGCTGGCGCTGCTGCAGAAACAGGAGCGTGACAGAGTAAAGGGCGTCATTATCAACAAATTCCGCGGCGACGTGGCGCTACTCTATTCCGGTATCGAACAAATCGAATCGCTTACCGGCGTCCCGATCCTGGGAGTGATGCCATGGCTGGATGTGGATCTGGAAGATGAAGATGGCGTCGCGCTGCAAAACGATAAATATCGCGGTAACGCCCCCCGTGATATCACTATTGCCATTGTGCAACTGCCACATATTTCTAACTTTACGGATTTTAACGCTCTGGCGGCGCAGCCGGATGTGCGCATACGCTATATTCGCCGCCCGGAAGCGTTGACTGACGTTGATCTGGTGATCCTGCCGGGCAGTAAGAATACGCTGAGCGACCTCGCCTGGCTGCGCGAAAGCGGGATGGCGGATGCGGTATTGCAGACACATCGGCAGGGCGTGCCGGTGATGGGGATTTGCGGCGGCTACCAGATGCTGGGCGACACCATTGTGGATGAGGTGGAGTCGGGGCTGGGTACGCAGCCGGGCCTGGGGCTGCTTAATACGATCACTCGCTTTGCACAGGATAAAACCACGACGCAGGTTAACGCGACAATGTCAGGCGAGCTGCCCGGCTGGCTGGCTGCCGCGGCGGGGCTACCGGTACGCGGTTATGAAATTCACATGGGGGAAACGGTGCTGCAGGAAGGATGCTGTACGGCCATGACGTTACAGAAAAATGGATGCTCTGTGGCGGATGGCGCGGTCACCGCCGACGGACTGGCGTTTGGCACTTACCTTCACGGCCTGTTTGACAGCGATGCCTTTACCCGTGCGGTGGTCAATGGGTTACGGGCGCGAAAAGGGCTTGCGCCGTGGGAAACGACTTTTTGTTATGCGGAGCATAAAGCGCGGCAATTTGATCTGCTGGCGGAAGCGATGCGGCAACATATTGATATTGATAAAATTTATACCATCATGCAACAACATCAGGAGCCGGTATGATGATTCTGGTGACGGGCGGGGCACGTAGTGGTAAAAGCCGTCATGCTGAAGCCTTAATTGGCGATGCGCCGCAGGTACTGTATATCGCCACCTCGCAGATTCTTGATGACGAGATGGCGGCGAGAATTCAGCATCATAAATATGGCAGGCCGGCACACTGGCGGACCGCAGAATGCTGGCGGCATCTTGATACGTTGATTACCGCGGATCTTGCCCCTGACGACGCGATTTTGCTGGAATGTATTACCACCATGGTGACGAATCTGCTGTTTGCGCTGGGAGGCGAAAACGATCCCGAGCAGTGGGATTATGCGGCGATGGAGCGCGCCATTGACGATGAAATTCAGATTTTAATTGCAGCCTGCCAGCGCTGCCCGGCGAAAGTGGTACTGGTGACAAATGAGGTGGGAATGGGGATCGTCCCGGAAAACCGTCTGGCGCGCCATTTTCGTGATATTGCTGGTCGGGTCAACCAACGACTGGCGGCAGCGGCGGATGAGGTCTGGCTGGTAGTCTCAGGTATTGGAGTCAAAATTAAATGAGTAAGCTGTTTTGGGCCATGCTCGCTTTTATTAGCCGCTTGCCCGTGCCGTCACGCTGGTCGCAGGGACTGGATTTCGAGCAGTATTCGCGTGGGATCGTGATGTTTCCCTTTATCGGGTTGATTCTGGGGGGCGTAAGCGGCCTGATTTTCATCCTCCTGCAATCCTGGTGCGGTATTCCGCTAGCGGCGTTGTTCTGTATTCTGGCGCTGGCGCTGCTGACCGGTGGTTTTCACCTGGATGGGTTGGCCGATACCTGCGATGGTATTTTTTCCGCGCGCCGCCGTGAGCGAATGCTGGAGATTATGCGTGATAGTCGTCTGGGAACCCATGGCGGGCTGGCGCTTATTTTTGTGCTACTGGCAAAAATTCTGGTGGTCAGCGAACTGGCGTTACGTGGAACGCCAATGTTGGCGGCGCTGGCAGCGGCCTGTGCGGCTGGGCGCGGCAGCGCCGTTTTATTGATGTACCGTCATCGCTACGCCCGTGAAGAGGGGCTTGGCAATGTATTTATCGGTAAAGTCAGCGGACGGCAAACCTGCATTACTCTGGGATTGGCGGTAATCGTCGCCACGGTATTACTGCCTGGTATGCAAGGACTGGCCGCAATGGTGGTCACACTCGCGGCGATTTTCATCCTTGGCCAGTTGCTTAAACGTACGCTTGGCGGTCAAACCGGCGATACGCTGGGCGCGGCGATCGAACTTGGCGAACTGATCTTTCTGCTGGCTCTATTATGAGCCGATTATTACGGACGAGACATCTTATGCAGACACTGCACGCTTTACTCCGTGACATTCCTGCGCCGGACGCCGAGGCGATGGCGCGTGCGCAGCAACATATTGACGGCCTGCTCAAACCGCCGGGCAGCCTGGGCAGACTGGAAACCTTAGCCGTTCAGCTCGCGGGAATGCCGGGTCTTAACGGTACGCCGCAGATAGGTGAAAAGGCGGTGCTGGTGATGTGCGCCGACCATGGCGTCTGGGATGAAGGCGTAGCGGTTTCGCCCAAAATCGTGACGGCGATTCAGGCGGCGAATATGACGCGGGGAACAACCGGCGTATGCGTGCTTGCCGCTCAGGCCGGTGCGAAGGTGCATGTCATTGATGTCGGTATTGATGCCGAACCTATTCCTGGCGTAGTTGATATGCGCGTCGCGCGCGGCTGCGGAAATATTGCCGTTGGCCCGGCGATGAGTCGCTCGCAGGCTGAAGCGCTTTTGTTGGAGGTTTCCCGCTACACCTGCGACCTGGCGCAACGCGGCGTGACCTTATTTGGCGTAGGGGAGCTGGGAATGGCGAACACTACGCCAGCCGCCGCGATGGTCAGCGTTTTTACAGGAAGTGATGCAAAAGAGGTGGTGGGGATTGGCGCGAATCTTCCGCCTTCCCGCATCGATAATAAAGTGGACGTCGTGCGGCGGGCGATTGCGATTAATCAGCCCAATCCGCGCGACGGCATTGATGTGTTGTCGAAGGTGGGTGGTTTTGATCTGGTCGGGATGACCGGCGTGATGCTTGGCGCGGCAAGGTGTGGCTTACCCGTATTGCTGGATGGCTTTCTTTCCTACTCGGCAGCGCTGGCGGCCTGTCAGATTGCGCCTGCGGTGAGACCTTATCTGATCCCGTCGCACTTTTCGGCGGAAAAGGGCGCCCGCATCGCGCTCGCGCATTTGTCTATGGAACCCTATTTGCATATGGCGATGCGGTTAGGTGAAGGAAGCGGCGCGGCGCTGGCGATGCCGATCGTGGAAGCCGCGTGCGCCATGTTCCACAATATGGGGGAGTTAGCGGCCAGTAATATTGTCCTGCCGGAGGGGAACGCAAACGCAACATAACCCGGGCGCACAACACCAGCCATGTGAGAAAAAAGCTATACTTAACGCACACCTGCCGCGACAAAGGAAGGGATATAATGCGTCGTATCACACCTTTTTTTCCGTTTTTCGTCTTGTTGGTAAGCCATTTCTCGCTGGCTATAAGCTATCCGTTGCCGCCCGAAGGCAGTCGTCTGGTAGGACAGCCTGTCACAATCGCCGTACCACAGAACAATACTCAGCCCTTAGAGTCATTTGCCGCCCGCTACGGTCAGGGGCTGAGTAATATGCTTGAAGCGAATCCCGGCGTGGATGTGTTTTTACCTCAGTCTGGTTCCACACTGGTAGTGCCGCAGCAGTTGATTCTGCCTGACACCGTTCGTGAAGGTATTGTGGTAAACGTCGCCGAGATGCGCCTTTATTATTATCCCGCAGGCACGAATACGGTTGAGGTGCTACCCATTGGTATTGGTCAGGCTGGCCGTGAAACGCCGCGCAACTGGGTAACTGCGGTTGAACGCAAACAAGATGGCCCGGTTTGGGTGCCAACGGCTAATACGCGTCGGGAATATGCTAAAGAGGGAAAAACGCTGCCCGCGATGGTGCCTGCGGGGCCGGATAACCCTATGGGGCTATACGCAATATATATCGGCAGGTTATATGCCATCCATGGCACTAATGCTAACTTTGGCATTGGCCTTCGCGTCAGTCAGGGCTGTATCCGTTTACGCAATGACGATATTAAATATTTATTCGACCATGTTCCTGTAGGAACCCGCGTTCAGATTATCGACAGGCCCGTTAAATTTTCGGTAGAGCCGGATGGCAGTCGTTGGCTGGAGGTACACGAACCGCTTTCTCGCAACCGTGCTGAATTTGAGTCAGACAAAAAAGTTCCATTGCCCGTTACGCCAGTGCTGCGCACGTTTATCAAAGGGGATGACGTTGATACTTCGCGGGTTAATGAGGTGCTGGAGCGCCGTTCCGGAATGCCGGTCAACATTAGCGCGGGCAGGTCTGGCCTTTAAATATCCTGCCACATTGCTGGTTTTCATGGGCTGGAGCATCTGTATTAGTAGTGAGTGTCATGGCAGGGGCTCCATTTTCTCAACGAACCGTGAGGCCCCCGATTAAGCTCAAAGCTATAAATCTTTTCTCCGGCATCGCCGGAGATTTTTCATATGCGTCTGCAAGGCTCTCTTATCCACCGCGCCGAGTATTCTTTTCGGTCGAAATGATATTTGAGATACCAGAGGCGGGAACCGCCCGGATTGATAAGCAGATACAGACCGTGAGAAGCGGTCAGTTTAAAGGGAGTTGGTGAAGGTTTAGTAGCGCGGATTTTACTGTCAGTAAGGGGCATATGGTGATCACTCCTTTATCTAACTGAAATGACCCCAAAGCAGACCACCAATTTGTCCCGATGCGGAGAGATAAATCAATATGCACTGAGACAGTTTTCTACGCTAACTCTCTGAATCAAAATACTATTGAGACATGCTGAGATGCCTGAAAACAGGAATTTGGCTCCTCTGACTGGGTGCGTTTTTTATCTCATTGAATAATAAAATATTTATTTTCTAAATTCAAAATAAGGCCCTTATAAAAGCCCCGATCGTAATGATGCACTAAGAATGTGATTTTTATCACATTTTAAAAGTGGGATTATTTCCCCCCATCTTGCCATTTCCACTAGATATTATTAACGGATACTTGAATTAATTCGATTATTCAATAATGATTGAAATATTGAATCATAGAGGGCCGCCCCACATTATGAACAAACAAACTGCCACAACCATCTTTGAATCCCTCTCCTCCGGCGTGCGTCTGGATGTATATCGCCTACTGATCAAAATGGGTACCGAGGGCATGGTTGCCGGGGAGATCGCTTCAACGCTGGATATCCCGCCGACTAACTTATCGTTTCATTTAAAGGCGCTGACGCAAGCCGGGATGCTGACGGTAGAACAGGAAGGTCGTTACCAGCGTTATCGTGCCAACATCCCACTGATGCTGGATTTAATCGGCTGGCTGACCGAGGAGTGTTGTTCAGGCCACCCGGAACAATGCGCAGATTTTCGTTCGGCTTCTTCCTGCTCAGAAGCCGTTTTACCCCCACTCAACACCACGAAAAAGAGTAAATCATGAACGTACTTTTTCTCTGTACCGGCAACTCCTGCCGTTCCGTGCTGGCCGAAGCCACGTTTAACCATCTGGCTCTTGCCGGATGGCGCGCCATGAGCGCAGGCAGTCACCCGGCGGGTTACGTACATCCGCGAGCACTGGCGTTGTTGGCGCGGGAAGGAATTTCAACAGAAGGCTATTTCAGCAAATCGTGGGATGGCCTACCGCAGACGCCGGATATTGTCGTGACAGTCTGTTCAAACGCTGCCGGAGAAACCTGTCCGGCCTGGCTCGGTAACGTGATGCGTACCCATTGGGGCGTTGACGATCCGGCTCATGCTACCGGTAGCGATGCCGAAATCGATGCGGCTTTTGTCACTGCTTACCAGACATTACGTGCGCGTATTGAAGCTTTTCTGGCGCTGCCGCTGAATGAATTGCTGCACGATCGCGCTCGTCTGAAAGTCGAACTGGATCGTATTGGTGAAATTTTTTAACGACCTGTATTTCAATAATTGATGGAGAGTCAAATGAAGACGATTCAGATTTTCGATCCCGCTTTATGCTGTTCTTCCGGTGTCTGTGGCCCGGAAACCGATCCGGCGCTGGTAGCGTTCACCGCTGATTTTGAGTGGGCCAGAACGCAGGGCGTCAATATTGAGCGTTTCAATCTGGCACAGCAACCATTGCTCTTCGCACAGAACGAAATCGTTAAAGGCTTTCTGGCCCGTTCCGGCAAAGAGGCGCTACCGCTGATTCTGGTGGATGGTGAAGTCGCACTGGCTGGTCGTTACCCTCGCAGAGAGGAACTGGCGCGTTGGATGGGGCTTACCGTCTATTCGAGTTTTACGCCAGCGACTTCCTCCTGTTGCGGTGGCGATAAGTGCTGCTGATGGACTGATTTCCCGCTTTATTTAATTTAAAGGAGTCTTTTTTATGCTGATGCTTCGGCAGGTGCCCCCCTTTTTGTTTTTTACCGGTAAAGGCGGTGTGGGTAAAACATCGCTGGCCTGCGCTACCGCGATTCATCTGACCGCCTCTGGCAAACGTGTACTGTTGGTCAGCACCGATCCGGCTTCCAATGTGGCGCAGGTATTTGAACAGACTATCGGTCATCAGATAACCCCGATTGCAGCGGTCAACGGACTGGCTGCGCTGGAAGTCGATCCGTCCGCTGCCGCAGCGACATACCGTGAGCGCATTGTTGGACCGGTGCGTGGAATTCTGCCGGACGATATCGTGGCGGGTATTGAGGAACAGCTCTCCGGTGCCTGTACCACCGAGATTGCCGCCTTTGACGAATTCACCGCGCTGCTGACTAATCAACAACTGCGCGATGAGTACGATCATATTGTGTTCGACACCGCGCCAACCGGGCATACGCTACGAATGCTGCAACTGCCCGGCGCGTGGAGCGGTTATCTCGACAACAGCCAGCACGGTGCGTCCTGTCTCGGACCGCTGGCCGGGCTGGAAAAACAGCGCAGCCAGTATCGCGCCGCCGTAGACGCACTGGCGAATGCGGAACTGACGCGGATGGTGCTGGTCGCCAGATCGCAAACCGCAACGCTGAAAGAAGTATCGCGTACCTATGACGAACTGGCCGCCATCGGTCTGACGCAGCAGTATCTGGTCATTAACGGCCTGTTGCCTGAGCAGGAAACCGTACGCGATAAGCTGGCGCAGGCACTGTATCAGCGTGAACAACAGGCGCTGCAACATTTACCTGATAACCTGCGCGCATTGCCCTGCGATCGCCTGCCGTTAAAACCGTTCAATATGGTGGGGCTGGCGGCATTACGGGGTCTGTTGGACGACAGTTCAACTGGCACCCCGGCGGAAGTCGGAGATATCTCCCCCGTAGATCTTCCTTCGTTGTCATCACTGATCGACGGATTCGCGTCGCAGGGACATGGCCTGATCATGCTGATGGGCAAAGGCGGCGTGGGGAAAACTACGCTGGCAGCGGCGATTGCCGTTGAACTGGCTCGTCGCGGCTATCCTGTTCACCTGTCCACATCCGATCCGGCGGCGCACCTGACTGACACGCTGGACGGCTCATTCGACGGTCTGAGCGTCAGCCGTATCGACCCGCAGGCTGAAACCGAGCGTTACCGGCAGCAGGTGATGGCTGAGCAGGGTAAAAACCTCGACGAACAGGGGCGTGCCGTTCTTGAAGAAGATCTGCGTTCTCCCTGTACGGAAGAAATTGCCGTGTTTCAGGCTTTTTCACGCATCATTCAGGAAGCGGGTAAGCAGTTTGTCGTTATGGATACAGCGCCAACCGGCCATACATTGCTACTGCTTGACGCCACCGGCGCTTACCACCGTGAGATTGCCCGACTGGCCGGTGAGCACGGTCAGCCCGTACTGACGCCCATGATGCGCCTGCAGGACAGCGAGCAGACGAAAGTTCTCATCGCCACGCTGGCGGAAACCACGCCGGTGCTGGAAGCCGCTCATTTGCAGGACGACCTGCGTCGCGCGGGGATTGAACCGTGGGGCTGGGTCATTAATAACAGCCTGATCAATACGCCGACTACATCGCCGCTGCTGCGCCAGCG
This sequence comes from Salmonella sp. SSDFZ54, assembly GCF_004010735.1. Taxonomy (NCBI): domain Bacteria; kingdom Pseudomonadati; phylum Pseudomonadota; class Gammaproteobacteria; order Enterobacterales; family Enterobacteriaceae; genus Salmonella; species Salmonella sp. SSDFZ54. Next base: position 4,798,271 of record NZ_CP034819.1, on the reverse strand, counting down.
TGCCGAATGCGAACGGTCGCAGATTGATGCCGTTTGTACCCACCATGCCCGACGCTGTGCGCTGGTGCCGCTACAGGCGGAAGAGCCTGTCGGCGTTGAGCGTTTACTACAACTGAGCACAACCGGAAAATAACCCCAAAGGAGCCTGACATGTCAGCACAAACCCAGGCCGCTCCGGCCATGAACCTGTTTGAACGTTACCTGAGCGTCTGGGTTGCGCTCTGCATCGCCATCGGTATTCTGCTCGGGCAGGTAATGCCGGGCGTCTTTCGCGTTATCGGCGGTCTGGAGATTGCCCGCGTCAATTTGCCGGTCGGTTTACTTATCTGGGTAATGATTATTCCTATGCTGCTGCGCATTGATTTCGGGGCGCTGGGTCAGGTCAAAGCGCACTGGCGCGGGATCGGCGTAACGTTGTTTATCAACTGGCTGGTTAAACCATTCTCAATGGCGCTGCTCGGCTGGCTGTTTATCCGTTATTTATTTGCGCCGTGGCTGCCAGCCGATCAGCTTGACAGCTACATTGCCGGGCTTATTCTGCTGGCCGCCGCGCCCTGTACGGCAATGGTGTTTGTCTGGAGCCGACTCACCAACGGCGACCCTTATTTCACGCTGTCGCAGGTGGCGCTGAACGATGCCATCATGATTTTCGCCTTTGCGCCGATTGTTGGGCTGCTGCTCGGCTTGTCCTCAATCATCGTGCCGTGGGCCACCCTGTTAACCTCCGTGGTACTGTACATCGTTGTGCCGGTTATTCTGGCCCAGCTCTGGCGTAAGGCCCTGCTACGCAAGGGACAAGCGGCATTCGATAATGCGCTGACGAAAATCGGCCCGTGGTCAATGGCGGCATTACTGGCAACGCTGGTGTTACTGTTTGCGTTTCAGGGCGAAGCCATTCTGCAACAGCCGCTGGTCATTGCCCTGCTGGCGGTGCCAATTCTGATTCAGGTGCTGTTTAACTCGGCACTGGCCTATGGGTTGAATCGACTGGTGGGCGAAAAGCACAATATTGCCTGTCCATCCAGCCTGATCGGCGCATCGAACTTCTTTGAACTGGCTGTCGCAGCGGCAATTAGCCTGTTTGGTTTTCATTCCGGTGCGGCGCTGGCGACCGTGGTTGGGGTGCTCATTGAGGTGCCGGTGATGCTGCTGGTTGTGCGGGTGGTGAATCGTTCGAAAGGGTGGTATGAGAGAGCTTAGCGGAGATATTATCCCTCTCTAATTATCCGTTCGCGGCAAACATTCAGGCAGTTTCTCAAGGGGCAGGGCCGGGTAATGCTGTGTTTCAGGCGGCGTGAACTCACCATCCAGATTTCGCGCAGGGTTCGACCTGATTAACTGTTTTTTCACCGCATAGGTGCCAAAAGCCAGCTTCTTCTCTTTCTCGTCAATGCGGTACTTCATGTACCAGAGTTTCGAGCCGTTAGGTTTGATCAGCAGGTAGAGTCCTGAACTATCGGTAATTTTGAAGGATTTCTCGGTGGGTTTGATCTTGCGGATAGCGGTATCGGTTAATGGCATCGGCGGGGGCTTCATTTTCTCAAAGAACCGTGAGGCCCCCGATTAAGTCCCCAAAAACTATGGGTGTCAAAAAACCCGGCAAACCTTATCAGGTCAACCGGGTAAAGATAACTTCTTGTTTTCTAAACGTCTCCGGACTCACCAGGATGTCCCGAAACTAAAATCTGGCTCCTCTGACTGGACTCGAACCAGTGACATACGGATTAACAGTCCGCCGTTCTACCGACTGAACTACAGAGGAATCGTGTGGGGTCGTATATTAGCGGCGGAAAAATTTTTGTCAAACCCCATTTAACCTCTTACAGATTCGATTGCGGGTTATCTCATCACTTTGTTGCATTTGCAGACATTTTTTCTGCAAAAAGCTTTGCAGCCTTACGATTTCTCGCTCATTATTGAAATGTGGTTTCAACTCTCTTCTTTAAGGTCCATTTTGAACGTCTCCACTGCCTTACGCCAGGCTGTCGTCCGTACGCCCTGGTATGCCAAACGCAAGAGCTACAAAGTGTTGTTCTGGCGTGAAATCACCCCACTTGCTATCCCCATTTTTCTGGAAAATACCTGTGTTTTGCTAATGGGCGTGCTCAGTACTTTTCTCGTCAGTTGGCTGGGCAAGGAAGCAATGGCGGGCGTGGGGCTTGCCGACAGTTTTAATATGGTAATTATGGCTTTTTTTGCGGCTATCGATCTTGGTACTACGGTGGTGGTTGCCTTTAGCCTGGGCAAGCGCGACAGGCGACGCGCAAGGGCGGCGGCGCGCCAGTCGCTGGTGATTATGACGCTATTTGCCGTTGTGCTGGCAGTGGTCATTCATTATTTCGGCAGTGAAATTATTAATATTGTCGCAGGCGAGGCGACGCCAGAAGTAAAGGGGCTGGCGTTAACGTACCTTGAACTGACGGTGCTGAGTTATCCGGCTGCGGCAATTGCGCTAATCGGTAGCGGCGCGCTGCGTGGGGCAGGGAATACGAAAATCCCGTTGATGATTAACGGCGGGATGAACATACTCAATATTATCATCAGCAGCATCCTGATTTACGGGGCTTTCTCCTGGCAAGGGCTGGGTTTTGCCGGCGCGGGGTTGGGATTAACCATTTCGCGCTACATCGGCGCGGTAGCGATTATTTGGGTGCTGATGATTGGTTTTAATCCGGCGCTGCGCATTCCGCTGAAAAGCTATCTGAAGCCGCTGAATTTCGGCATTATCTGGGAAGTGATGGGTATCGGTATTCCGGCGAGCATTGAATCAGTGCTGTTCAACGGTGGCAAGCTACTGACGCAAATGTTTGTCGCCGGAATGGGCACTAACGTTATTGCGGGTAACTTTATTGCCTTTTCCGTGGCGGCGCTTATCAACCTGCCGGGTAACGCCCTTGGTTCGGCGTCGACTATTATCACCGGTAAGCGTCTTGGTACCGGACAAATTGGTCAGGCAGAGCGTCAATTGCGCCATGTATTCTGGATGTCGACTATCGTACTTACGGCAATTGCCTGGGGGACGGCGCCGTTCGCGGGTCTGTTTGCCTCATTTTATACCCAGGAGCAGGACGTAAAAGAGGTAGTGAAAGTTCTGCTCTGGCTTAATGCTGCCTTTATGCCAATTTGGGCGGCCGCGTGGGTGCTGCCGTCGGGTTTTAAAGGCGCGCGCGATGTGCGATTTGCGATGTGGGTATCGATGCTGGGGATGTGGGGCTGTCGCGTTGTGGCAGGGTATACGCTTGGTATTGTGCTGGGTATGGGGGTTGTAGGGGTTTGGCTGGGGATGTTTCTTGACTGGGCCGTGCGCGGCGCACTGTTTTACTGGCGTCTGGTAAGCGGGCGCTGGCTGTGGAGGTACCCGCGCGTAAAGAGGGAGTAAGCGCTTTTTGCTGTGAAAATCATCAGGAAACGGTGAATTTTAACCGAAGTGTGGAATAAAGCAGCAAACGAACTTTTTTTGTGAAAACAGGCTTTGACAAGCCAGGGGCACCTCGTTAATATTCGCCCCGTTCACACGATTCCTCTGTAGTTCAGTCGGTAGAACGGCGGACTGTTAATCCGTATGTCACTGGTTCGAGTCCAGTCAGAGGAGCCAAATTTTAGTTTCGGGATATCCCAGCGAGTCCGGAGACGTTTAAAAAAACAATAACTTATCTTTACCCGGTTGACCTGAGAAGGTTTACCGGGTTTTTTGACATCCATGGTTTTTGGGGGCTTAATCGGGGCCTCACGGTTCGTTGAGTAAATGGAGCCCCCTCCTATGGCATTAACCGATACCGCTATCCGCAAGATCAAACCCGTATCAGTATGCTGACATATAGATGCGTTCGGTTCAAACGGAGCGATCACACAAGCTTGCGAGGTGATGCCCCTGGTGGGAATCGCGACCGTCTCTTTCATCTGATTTCAGATATTTCCCGTGATCTTGATCCGTTCTTTCCCAAAAGATTGATTTCTTTCATTCGAAACAAGGCTGTACAATAAGTAAACCAAAATAGCAACTATAGAGTTTCTAATGGATACAGTAGAAGAACTAAATGGAACATACTTCTATGCAGGAAAATCCAATCTGACTGCTGCCGAACTTCTGTTTATGATTTTTTGTGAGAATACCGCAAGCCAGTTTGGGATTGGTGTTGCAGATTTCGGGGCCGTTGTTGCTCTGCTATCAGGTCGTAATAATCTCTGGACAAGGGCGAAACCCGCTGGAGCGACTAAAGGCACATCATACGCGTCCAGGACTGCACGTGCAGTGTTTAAAAAGTCAAAATTTCCCTTTGGAATATCCCTTCCGACATGGTTAGGCGGTTACACCCCATGGACAGCCAGACGTGTTATGGTTCGTAACATTGCGCCGTTTGTTGGACGTTCCATTCCTTTGATCGGGGAAATTATCCTTGCCGCAGATGTGTCACAAATAACATATCGCACTATACGCGACTACAATACCATTGCTCGGGGCAATGATAAGTTATGGTAGACAATATTGAACAGCAAGTTTACGAGCTTGTACGGCCTTATGCTGGCACATATCTTTTCAACATTAAGCAAGTGGAATTAACACCAGAGATTGACCTTGATACTGATCTGAGCATTGATGAACTTGAAGCCGAAGATCTCATGAATAAATTCTTCGAGAAACTCAATGTCGAGCGAGGTAACTTCAGAATAGAAACCTATTTTCCTAATCACCCTTTTTCATGGCATCCGTTCAAGAAAACGGAGCCTGTACCCGTCCCAGATTTCACTATCAGCATGCTGATCGAGTCAGCAAAAGCCGGGAAATGGTTATATGACTAATTGTAATGAACTTAACAAATGGCTGTACCAGTACCCTTCTTTTTGAGCGATGATGGTGGCGCTAAGATAGTTCTCTTTTCTTTTTAAAGGGTTCATGTTTACTGCCGCCACCCTTACGCTAACCCCTTTAGTTTCCTCCTTTGCTGTCATACTATCGAATGACGTGCCTCACCTGTGAACGCTAAGGAGAATAATATGGAAAATAAAGGCACAAACCTGACGCCCGAGCAGGCGCTGGATCGCCTGGAGGAGCTGTACGAGCAGTCGGTTAACGCGCTCCGTGAAGCCATCGCTGACTATGTTGATAACGGTACGCTGCCCGATCCCCACGCCAGGCTTAACGGACTGTTTGTTTATCCTTCGCTGTCTGTAAGCTGGGATGGCGCGACACCGAACCCGCCTAAAACACGCGCTTTTGGACGCTTTACTCATCCTGGCTGTTATACCACTACCGTTACGCGGCCTGCGCTATTTCGCGCTTATCTTCTGGAACAGCTTAACCTCGTTTACCATGATTATGGCGCGCATATTGCGGTGGAGGCCTCGCACCATGAGATCCCGTATCCTTACGTGATCGATGGCTCGGCTCTGACGCTGGATCGTTCTATGAGCGCTGGGCTAACGCGCCATTTTCCTACCACAGAACTGGCGCAGATTGGCGATGAGACGGCAGACGGTCTGTTCCACCCCGGCGAATTCTATCCGTTATCGCACTTCGACGCGCGTCGTGTTGACTTCTCGTTGGCCCGGTTACGGCACTATACCGGTACGCCGGTTGAACATTTTCAGCCCTTCGTTTTGTTTACCAACTACACCCGCTATGTCGATGAGTTTGTGCGCTGGGGATGCAGCCAAATTCTTGATCCTGACAGCCCCTATATCGCGCTTTCCTGTGCTGGCGGAATTTGGATCACTGCGGAAACGGAAGCGCCGGAAGAGGCTATTTCCGATCTGGCCTGGAAGAAACATCAGATGCCCGCCTGGCACCTGGTAACGGCAGATGGGCAGGGGATTACGCTGGTAAATATCGGTGTCGGCCCTTCAAATGCTAAAACGATTTGCGACCATTTGGCCGTGTTGCGGCCTGACGTCTGGCTTATGATTGGGCACTGTGGAGGGTTACGAGAAAGTCAGGCGATTGGCGATTATGTGCTGGCCCATGCCTACTTACGCGATGATCATGTGCTGGATGCCGTTCTGCCGCCTGATATTCCGATTCCAAGCATTGCGGAAGTACAGCGTGCGCTGTACGACGCTACCAAAGCGGTTAGCGGAATGCCCGGCGAAGAGGTGAAACAGCGACTGCGCACGGGAACGGTCGTCACCACGGATGACCGTAACTGGGAGCTTCGTTATTCCGCATCGGCGCTGCGATTCAACCTTAGCCGCGCGGTCGCGATTGATATGGAGAGCGCGACGATTGCAGCCCAGGGCTATCGCTTCCGCGTGCCTTACGGCACGCTGCTTTGTGTTTCTGACAAACCTTTACACGGTGAAATTAAACTGCCCGGGCAGGCAAACCGGTTTTATGAGGGGGCTATTTCAGAACATTTGCAAATTGGTATTCGTGCTATTGATTTACTACGCGCAGAAGGTGATCGTTTGCACTCACGTAAATTACGCACGTTTAATGAGCCACCGTTTCGCTAACGAAATGAGCTGTCGCCTGCTGTTGGACAGGAGTGGAAGAGGCGTATTTATGTGATATGAAAAGCGGCTGAATGAAGCCTTAGCGGGAGGCGATTTTGCATCCCGCCAAGGCCTTATTGTGCCGCGAGCTTCATCACCATCGCCGGATACCTGCCGCCGATAATCGCGTCTACGCCAGGAAACGCGCCGGAAGGCGAAAACATTGCGTCGCACTTCACGCTCCTTGAGCGCCTGACCCACAAGCCCGGATTAACAAGCAGATACCGACCGTGAGAAGCGGTCAGCTTAAAGGGGTGTCAGAAGGCTTGATATTGAGGATTTTCGCGTTGGACAGGGATATAGGGTGGTCACGTCATTATCGAACTCATAGCGCCACGAGTGGCGCGCAAAGCTGGCGCACGTCGGTAAAGCGCACCAGCCGGTGCTCGCCGTTCCATTCAAATCGGTGCTCCCGGCACTGCGCCTTGCCCCAGCGGTCAGCGATGGGATTGCCGAACTCGCCGTACTCATAGTGGTGGTCTGCCCTGTAGCAGCAGGCGGTCGCCTTTGACTTTCGCCTGATGCTCGCCACCTTCGGGCGGCATGTTCATGCCCAGCAGGTTGTCGTCGTCGTCAAAGCTGAACTCCTCGTGCAGGGCGTTCCAGCGCGGGTCTTCCGGCAGGCGGTGTTGGGTCAACATTAATATCTTGCGGTAATCTCTGTGGGTTTGGATTCGAATTTACGTTAGTGCGTGTGACCGGTAAATCCCGCGACGATCTGCAGGCAGCGATGGTGCTGATGCGCGGCGGCAATCTGGGCCAGCCGTTCCAGTTCAAAAACTTCCGCGATTGATTTTTCCCGCCCGCCGCCTTCCCGCATGTGAGAAAGGTGGCCGGGCGGGTAAATCGATTAAGGCGTGGCTTTTTTAGTCTCTGCGGCCTTGTTATACAACGCCTGAATCAGCGCCTGCTGTTCCGCTCCCGGTATGATACCCAATCTGTGAAAAATATTCCCAATCTGATAAAGCTGCTGATTACCGGTGTCGTCCTGGCGGGTAATCGACGCCTGCGTGGTTAATTTTTTCAGCGTAAAGGTAATATGTTCCTGACACTCGGGCGTGTTTTCAGCACAAATCTGGCGTAACAGCATCAGGTTTTTATTATCGACCCTATCTGCGTTAATCATCAATTCCCTTGCCTGACTCCACTGTTTTGCATTCATGTAGTGGTCGATCATCGCCTCCTCTTCGAGAGAGGGAACGTGCTGGTGTAACACCCGTTTGGCATTCACCGTGTCGTTGCCATAGCCGTAAAGCTCCGCAAGTCTTTGAAAGGAACGCGACATATCTTCATCAGGCCAGGCTTTTGCCTGGCTGAGGTAAATCGCCTCGGCGCTGACGGCTAATTTTTGCGCTGCCTCAGGATGACCAATTTCTTCGAGTACTTCACCCATTTCATTTGTTGCATCTTCCCATTCGGCGAACGTCAGGGTTTGCGCCTCGGCGGAGAGGGTTGCGATATGCTTTTCCGCCACAGCATTCTGCTTATGCTGAAAGAGATTCTTCAGCGCTTTGATTTTGTACTCGTAGCAATACCTGTCGTCGTAGCAGGTATATTCCGGCGCGCTCATCAGCAAATCGATACGCTTATTCATCAGCGCAACATCATCAAGCTTGCTTAATAAATCAATCAGCTCCCTTTCAATGCGCGGTGAAGGGGCAAAATTGAATATTTTATCGACCTGCGTCACATAGGTTGAAAGCGTCTCTTGATAATTCTGTGTCAGCTCGTTTTTCTTATAAAAAGAGAGCAATCCCGATAATGAATACTGGAAATAGCTTCCTTTATTGCCGGTTGCTTTGCGCAATCTCGCAGACAACGCCATCGCCTTCTCTTTATTACCCGTGGCGTAATAGATCTCCATCAGGTCGAGATACTCCTGATAACGGTAGGCTTCAGCACTCGGTTGTTGAGCAATAGCCGTATCAAACATTTTCAGCGCGCTATCTGCGTAAACCAACGCCTTTGCGGTGTCGCCCTTGGCATGGTACTGCTTCGCAATAATAAGCAGCATTTTTAGCTGAGTATAAGGAACAACAATTTTATCAGCGTAATTTTCATTATAAATAGCGGCGGTTTTATCAGGCTCTGAGTGCCAGGATTCTAAAACCGTGGCTAAATAAAAATTCCTCGCGTCGGCATTTTTGCTAAGAAGGGCTAAGGCTTTTTCAGGCTGTTTGCGATTAACCCAGCCATCAACGTAGCTCTCGTAGGCGGTAATGCTCGACGGTTTATCGAGACCAATTTTGGACAGGAAAACCATCGCGGCATCCGGGCTATTATTTTCAGCGATCCACGAGGCCTCATGGTTTAGCGAAAACTTCGCATCATTCGATTGTGTGTCCAGCTTTTTCAGTAATGCATCCGCACGGCTCATCGGGCCGTACATAAACAGTTCCCTGTGTAATTCAAACCAGGCTGCCTGCGATTTAAAAGTGGTGTTTTCATTTAAAGGGACGGCATTTTGCAGTTTCTGTTCGACAACTGACCAGACATCAGGCGATTGCTGACTTTGTGCAACGCTCTGATAAGAGTAAAAAACCGTGGCGGCTGTGAGTAATGTGGCGAATTTAAATTTCATAGCAACGTGTATCCTTTCAGTTCCGTTTGAATAGCCTCTTTACAGCAAAGTCATATTTACTTAGTTTGAGGCGTTAATTCCTTTAAGGCTGCCAGTGCAGGTTTGACGCCGCCTTTTACCGCCGCTGTAAGATGAAGTTTGGCTTTGTTGAGGTCTTTCTCAACGCCATCACCATTCCTGTACATGAGTCCAAGGTTATAGTGCGCCCGAGCATTTCCCTGGTCAGCGGATTTTTTAATCCACTTATAGGCTTCCGGCAGGTTTTTCGGCATTCCTTCGCCGATAAGATTTAAATATCCCACTTCTAACTGCGCATCACTTTCGCCAAGCTCTGCCGCTTTGAATAAATAGGAGAGATATTTTTTGCTGTCTTGCGCTACGCCATCACCGTCGTTGTACGCATAGGCCAAAAAGAGAAGCGCGCCGGGATGATTTTGCTCTGCGGACTGAGTTAACCATTTCATCGCCGCATCGTAGTTTGTGCATTCAAACTCATACTTACCTAAATGATATTGCGCAGTGCTGTCACCCTGCTTTGCCTTATTGGTGACGTCAGTCGGCGCATATAGCTCTGAAAGCTCTTTATCGTTGTGGTAACAACGGATGTATTTTATGCCGTCTTCATCATAGGCTTCTTCTGTACCTTCCTTGTCGCCATCGACATAGGGCAGCGCACTTAAGACCTTACCCGTACGATCGTTAAACTCTCTTTTCAGGCCGTTTCTTTCATCATTAGCAAACATAACCTCTTCAACAAGTTTACCGGTACGTTCGCTCCAGCGGCGATCGGCTCCCTGCTTTTTATCGTCTTTATATTCGGTGGTATAGGTGAGTTTGCCCTGTTCATTCCAGTGCTTAGCGTCCCCATTTAGCATACCGTTTTTATAGGGATAGACTGATTCGCGGTGACCATTTTCGTACCACTTTTCGGAATCCCCGTCTAACACATCATGTTTATACATTTTGGATGAGGCAGGCTTTCCGTTGCTGAACCATTCTTTGACCGCACCATGTTTACGGCCTTCACTATCAAAAGAGGATTCTTCTTTGGGATGCCCATTTCCATACCAGCTCTGAGCAGAAAGCTGTTTGCCATTTTTATAGGTCGCTTTAGAAAGGAGTTTGCCCTCTTCACTGTATTGTTCGAACGTTCCGTCGTTTTCACCTTGGTTATTTCTGTGGTAAACACCACGAATTTTACCGGTAGAATAATATTCCGTACTAGTGCCGACAATGGTGCCTTTACTGTATGAATATTTCCCCTTTATTTTCCCATCAGGGAAATATTCAAATGCCGGGCCTTCCAGTTTCTGATTTAAATAGCTGTGTTTTTGTTTTAAAACGCCGTTATCATAAAAATGTGGGCATTCGCCATCTTTAATTTTACCTTGGGCAAAGTAACGTTTACTTTCAACGGCTCCGTTTTCATGGTATACGATGTATTCCCCTTCGGGTTGACCATCTTTAAACGTCAGCGTTTCCGCTATTTTGTCTTTTTCATCAAAGTAAGTTTCAGCTTTTCCGTCACGCTTATTTTGTGCATTATAATGATAAATACTTTTGAGATTGCCGCTTTCATAGAAAGATTTAAATACAGAAACACGTTGTCGGTTAGCGAAGTTTTCTTCGTTGGTATAGCCTTCAAAGGCTATCTGTTTACTCTGCATCACCTCCCCTGTTTCTTCTGAGGATTCCAGATACCAGCCGGTGACTTTCCATAATTTTTTCTCTTTGTCATAGGGGAGGGGCATATGGACTATTGTTGTTGCCTGACGTTTAACCGTCGGTTGCAGTTCATCATCCAGCCACAAGTCAGACGATCTTTTCATGTATTCGGCACCGCACAGCGCTTCGGTACATAGCTCGATTCCAGTCAGCATGGGCGTGCCGCCAGCATCGCACTGATCGACCGTCAGGTAAAAATAACGGTCATCGAGAATAGCCGGTCTTAAACTGCGTATTTTATTAATATATTCTTCTGTCGTCAGTCCCATTGATTCTGCGCGCGCAGAAAGGGTATTAGTATTACAGGGTGTTTTATCTTTAAAATAATAACGGTCGGCGAGTAAAAGTTTCAGGTCACTGCTAATGGCGGTTTTATTAAAATCGATATTTACAATTTTGGAGATGAAACTAACGGGTTTGGATTCTGTACTGGGGGATTGTTTTGCACATATATTCGCGCAATATAATGAAACTATAATTGTTATGAATGTTTTCTTCAAGATGTTCTCCTTGTATGAATAATAACTTCCTGAAACTTATTTCATGCTATAGAAACAAAGAGTTAATGTAAAGGATGCGAGGAGCATATTCTGGCAGGAGAGAGTTTGCTTCAGTTACCAGTAAGAATAATTTAAGTATTACGAGCGCGTTGTTTTTAATTTGATAATAACGCGCTGATGATTATTAACGATTATATACCCAATAAACCTCAAGATGCGGGAGTGAGCACCTGAAAGTGATCTTTAATTCGGGATGTCAGTGAGTCCGCTATATCCGGCAGCGTCTGGTTAAAAAAGACAGATATTGCGTCCCTGAACTCTCGCGTACTGCTGAAGTAGCGATTATTCCGGGCATGTTCGTTCATTAATTTCCACATTCGTTCTATCGGATTCAGGTTTGGACTGTAAGGGGGAAGGTAATGCAGCCTGATATTTACCACCTCCGCCCAGTCTTTCACTAACTGTGAACTGTGGTAACCTGCTCCACCCGCTTCTCGCTCTTAGTCAACTGTCAAATTTGCCCATACACCTGCGCCACATACCGCCCACGCCCGTCCCCATGCCCCAGATCCATCGCCACAATTGCCAGCGCTTCTTTCCTGTTGAACCCCTGCGCCAGATAGTGACTAATGGCATCCTGCGCCCACGCATAACGCAGGGAATGCGGAGAATATGCGCCAGTCAGACCAATACGCGCCGCCTGGTTGTGCCAGTAGTCCATCGCGCTTTTCAGATCCGGTTTGTCGATCAGTCGGCCATGACGGCTTTCTGCAATAGCCAGCGCATTATCCAGCGCTTTTCTGACAGCTATAGTATCCAGAATCACCGTTTCGCGGGCCGTCCGCCTTTGGTGCCGAACACCACGGTTAAGCGCGTATCGCTGCGTTCAATGGCCTGTTTCCACGTTTTCAGCGATTGCACGCTCTGCACCGCTTCCTGTGAACGTAAGCCCATCAGCCTCGCCAGTTCCAGCGCCGCCGCCAGTCCCGGATCTTTCATGCGGGCCGTCTCCAGCACATGATGATAATGTTCAGGCGTGATCGCCTGTCGCGTCCCGCTGCGCGATGCACCAGCCAGACCCAGCGATTTATTAGTCAGCCACTCATGCTCTGCCACCTGTTTACGCCCGGCCTGTTGCAGAACAGCGCGCAGCGAGGCCATTTCATTTTGCAGCGTGCGTTTGCCGATCCCCTGCGCCAACCTTTCATGAATATAGCTTTCAATGTGGCGCACCTTAATCTGCGCAACCCGCTGGATATGGACGTTCAAAGCCCGTAAGTGGTGATCGAAACGCTGCACGATATGAATGCGATCGTTCACCGTTTTATGGCTACCGCCACAGTGCTTTGCCAGTGCCTTCATTTCACCACCTAACTTGCCCATACACTTCTCCTATGATTTTGAGAACACAAACAGTCTCCGGCGTATGCTTTTTGGCTGTGCCAGAACGATACCTTTACGCCGGAGTGGCAGTTTGTTGAGGTATAGGGAGTTTCAGACTGTACGCGGTACAGGCTGCCTGCGTGAGCAGGAATTCTCCGGGGCATCATGCCCCCCCTCGGTATCGATCTTTTTCTCTTCTTTCTTGCTGACAGCGGCCCCAAAAAGGCGCGTCAGATTCGGGAATGAACGCCGGAACCCCGAAAACAGGGGCATGGCGCGGTGTAGTGGTTGTGCGTCACTTTGTCGCTTTACGCGACGAAAGCGACGCACTGGTCGAGTGCAGTACGCGAAAGATCGCAGACTCTGGTGTTGTTTTACGGTCACGCGGCAGCAAAGCCGGACGTCTTTGCAGGCCGCAGCCCGTAAAGTAAAAGGCGTTGATGTGGTAACGGGTGCCGGGTGGAATCGCTTCCGTCACGGTGCAGCATTGACCAGAGATCTGGCGCAGGTACCATCGAGATACTCTTTCAGTTCTTTGGTACCGAACGTGTCGATAGCCCGCTGAGCTGCGCCGAGATTAGACGCCAGCTTGTCACCGCCAATGTCTTTATCGGCTTTAACTGCCGCAGCCCAGTCTTCTGTTTGCTTCTGCCATGACTCCGCTTGCTGTTGTTGCACTCCCGCCAGCACTTTCGGATAGACGTCCACCAGCTTCTGCGCTTGCTCTTGCGTCAGGTTCAGTTCACGCGCCACTGGTTCGAACTGCGCCAGCGCGCTGGTATCGAGTTCCTGACCTTCAGGGGCGGTGAACGCGTATTTCTCCGGCGCGCCGGGCGGCGTTTCTTCTTTCGGTGGAGTGGGCTTATTGGGATCGGCGGGTGGGTCGTGTGGTTTTTCAGAAGCGGGACCATCTGACGGTGGATCGGCGGGTGGATTTTCTGACGGTTTTCCTGTACCCGGATCGGTCTGCGTGCCGCCAGCGGTATCGGTTAATGCCATAGGAGGGGGCTCTATTTACTCAACGAACCGTGAGGCCCCGATTAAGCCCCAAAAACCATGGATGTCAAAAAACCCGGCAAACCTTATCAGATCAACCGGGTAAAGATAAATTCTTGTTTTTTAAACGTCTCCGGACTCGCCAGGATGTCCCGAAACTAAAATCTGGCTCCTCTGACTGGACTCGAACCAGTGACATACGGATTAACAGTCCGCCGTTCTACCGACTGAACTACAGAGGAATCGTGTGAACGGGGCGCATAGTAACGATGTGCGATCGGCTTGTCAAAGGGGGAAATAAGGTTGCGCGTTTGTTTGCTGACAAAAACAACAAAGCGTTGAAGTTTTGATCTAATTTCTACTTTGCCCCAGCATGGCGCAACTTTGTCTGTAATTGCACAAGTCAAATGCTGTGACCTTACCGCAATGGCTATGTACCAGCGCCTGATGAGGCCTGAAAAACTGGCAGGCACTTGGCAAATAATTCTGAGACATAACGCCGTAGAGATTAAGGGCAGGGGGCAGAATGAACTTTAGACGTGAAATATTTTGTGAAAATGGTTGATACAGGCAGTCTGACGCCGGTAGCGGAAATGGCAGATAAATTTCTGGTGCAGGCGAAAAGATTTCCGTCAATATCATAGGCAGAATTATGGCGCATCAGCTTTTGGCGACGACACGGAACGAGCGGGTTTTATCGCGCTTTTCCTGAAGGATTTTTTCATCAGCCTGTTTTTTGCGTTCGGGTCAATCCCCTGATCCAGCAGCCTTTTGACCTCGTCACGGCGTTGTCTGGCATCAGCAAGCGATACAGCAAGGTAAACCCCAATAGAAAACACCTTCTGTTTGCCATCGAAGCGATAGCCTGTCTGCCAGTATTTTGAATCGATAGAGGCCAAACCCGTCAGCGAGCTTGACGGCCTTTTCCGCTGGTCTGGCATTTTTTACTTTAGTATCAGTCAGTGACATGACGGTTCCCTCCGCGTGCTGGTAAAACGCAAATCGAACCAGCTTTACCAGCAAAAGGGTATGGCTGCGAGTGGTTTTTAGTGAACGAGAGTGAACCTGAAGAAAGGGATAATCGATTGATATAAATACAGAAAGCAGACGTCAGTAAACGTCTGCTTTCCTTAATTTGGCTCCTCTGACTGGATGCGAAACTTCATCTATCAGATTGAATTTAAAGAAATTTACTTTCATGACTTAAGATGAAGCCCTCAATAAGGCCCCAAATATTATTGATGATTAAAAATGTGATATTTATCATGTTTTAGGCTATTGTTTTGGCTGTAAACCGATAAGACTGCCGTCTCTCTGTCAATGGTAACTATTTTATTATTCAGGAAAATACCAGCGCAGAGAACCCGTTAACAACTGTAAAGCAATCTGACTTACTGTTGACGACTATAAACTTCCTCATGATGAACCAAAACTGATAGAATTCCACACTATCAATAGGTTAATGGAGGAATTACATGCGGTTATCAAGATCCTTATGCAAAGTAGTTGGCGATGTTATTGCTAACTCAGGCTCTCATGCAGCTTTAGACATGTTATTCCTATCGTCAGGTGCACCGGGAGAGCCCCCTGCTGGATCTCATAGTACAAAATGGAAAGATTGGCTATTCCTTGCGGGACAAGATCCAGCTACTGATAGTTTGTCTGTACTCGGTGGAGTCATTGAGGAGTTTATGGATCTTCCTCCGAAAGAAGAAACTCCAGAATATATAGAGTGGAAAGAAAAACGAGAAAAAATAGAAGCCGTATTACAAGATAATGGGCTTAGATATTATCGCTTTGGTCGCGTATTGCCTCAAGGCCAAATCCCGCCAAACCAAGTGGATTATCCTGATAGTGTAATCACCTATCAACAACCGGTTATGCCAGAAAAGGTTGAGAGCTTACTAGAAAGACTGATTAAAGGTTTGCATCGTGCAATGCACCCACTTACTCACAGAAGAAAAGGGAGTCAGGTATTATCTTTCAATAATGAATACGATGTGCAAGACCTTCTTCATGCCTTGCTTAGACCATGGGTTCAGGACATCCGTCCTGAAGAATTTACCCCAAGCTATGCTGGTTCAAGCACACGAATGGATTTTTTGTTACCTGCACACAAATTAGTTCTGGAAACAAAAATTGTCCGAGATCGTAACCATGCAAAAAAAATAGGCGATGAACTTATTATTGACACTGAACATTATCGGCGTCATATGGACTGTAAAAATCTCTGGTGTGTGATCTACGATCCGAACAAGTTCATTACAAATTCTGAAGGTCTTAAATCAGACCTAGAAGGGAAAAGAATCTCTAAAGATGGTGAACTAATCGTTAAAGTTTTTGTACTTTAGCTGTGCGATTCATAGACATCGTTTCACTGTGCCGCTTTCCAATTGAGTTTGTAAGTAGCTAAATGATGTAAAAAACGATGGTTAAATAAGTTCATCATATAAGGATTAGTAAGTTCAGCTATGTATGGAGATAAGCGATGAAAGATGAGGAAGATAATTTATCTGTGTTTATATCCTATGCTTGGGGTGGGGCATTGGAAAAAAAAGAATGGATCAGGCAACACATTGTCGAAAGTCTGAAATGGAAATACCCAGTCTTCTGGGATCGTGACAGTATTGGTTTCGGCGAGTCAATTGATGCTTGTATATCAAAAGCACTTGACCAGAGACCTCTAATGGTTTTTTGTATTTGCGATACCGATTATTTGGTTTCTGCCCAAAAAGTTGGATCAGGTCTGTACCGGGAATTGCAGTTACTGACAAAAATTGCCACATTGGAAGGTGTGAAAATAATTCCGCTAATTTTTGATACTGAATGTGCTCAGAATCTTCCTGAACCTCTTGATGGTAGGACTTACCTCAATTTGGAAGAGATGCATCATCGCGGTTTGTACCTTGGAGATGCTATGCTAGCTTTAGCTGATGGTAGAACTCAGTCATGGATGACTATGTGGTTAAAAAAAAGGATTGCTCGGGATGATCTCCATAGATATGCAAGTAGCTATTTTCAGATGCAGCAATTAAGCATTTGGGGGAATGCGAGTACTCATGAGGTAACGATTAGACCGGGAGAATTGTTGCTAGCCCCGCAATGGATGTGGGATAGTAATGAGTGGAACTATATGCTATCGGACGAAAATGCTACTTTTTGTCCCCTTAAAGGGCGTTGGCATTGGGATTATTTTACGCCGTCTCGTGGTATGAGAGCTCTTGGTACTGCTGTCATGTCAGCGTTTTTTCCACAATGTACTACTCAAGTTGAGCGAGCTGCATTGCAAAATGCAGGAGTAGTCTTAGCTCAGAAAGTTTTTGCTATGACGTATATGACGGAATCGTTTATTCTTGAATATAAGGAGATTATTAGTATTTTACTTAACGATAGCAACGGCTATAAAGCCATAGAGTTATTATTAGAATCAACAAGACGATTGAAATAACTATTGATGAAGCAATCTTCCTTATATATTTAAAATAAGGAAGATTGATAGGGTGCACTAACAACCTTATTTCTTAAATATCTTATATGTTTCATTTGCTCCAATTATTATTGGTTCAACAGAAAGGGCAAACCAATCACTAATTTTCTTTGATGTATCAATATTTGTATCCAAAAGGGAAGAGTCGTATCCAAGGATACCCGCTGCATGACCTATTTGTCTTGATATTTCTCCGATTGTAATTTCAGGTATGGATATAATTAAGTGAGCAATGTTATCTGCAATTTCCTCTTTACTTTTCATTTTGCTTGATTGGTGCTTAGAAAGTATGCGAGATACTGGTTTTGAAACTTCAATCCCGGATAAGAGATGCTTATCAAGAATATTCAAGAAATTCTTTTTATTTAATTTTTTTGCTATTTTTGTATACAGATCAGCATATAGAATATCGAAATGAAATTGAATTTCATTAGCGTGAGCTATATTCAGTTCATAGATGGAAAATAATTCCCCACATAAATTGCTGTTTTTTCTATATTTATGAATTTTATCAATATTCTTAATAAAAATAAATATTAATTCGATATTGTGATCAATCAAATCATCTAAGTTATATGGAAACTCATATTGTTCGAGACATAATTTAATAGTGTCTTCAAATTTTTTAGTATCATTATTTTTTAGAAAAATTTCTGCTAATATTTTTTTAGCTTCAATATCATCCGGATATTTTTCAAGCTGTTGTGAGAAATCTTGAATTGCCATTTCGGCTAATGTAGTGTCAGTTGACCATCTCTGGGCTAAAATTGATAGCTTGAGATTAGTAAGATAAAAGTCGCCAGGGAAATATATGAGTCCATCTTGTATTGTAGATATAGCGTCTAAATTTTTATCTGCCTGGAAAAAAGACAGCGATTTTTGATAGAAAATAGAGTTCATATCGAAACCTGTTTGAGTGGCGATATTCATTGCTTGATCATAAAGTTCTACTGCATTAAGAGGGGCTTTTTTAACATCACGAAGCATTGCTGCTTTAGTTAGAATAGCTTCAATTAATTCTGGATTAATAATTAGGGCCTGATCAAGACAAGAAAATGCTTTTTTGTTTTTACCTATTTCATAGTAACATTGTGCCAAATTTTTCCATGTTCTTGCATCTTTTTGATTTATTTTTAATGCCTTATTGTATTTGTTAATGGCATCCTTAAAATTACCGAGTGCTAAATCCATATTTGCATAATTATAGTAGTCTAGCCAATCCCAGCATTCGCCATTTAAAGCTTCCTCATGTATTTTTTTCGCATCTTTAACAAGATTAAGATTTTTTTCTTTTATTCCTTTCTCACAAAAAATACACGCTTTAATTTTTAATAGATGATTGTTTTTAAATCCTTTGTTTTCAAATCTTAGAATAACCATCAAAGCCTTATCATACTGATACATATTATAATAACTTAGTGATAATAAACTTATTTCACCTAATGTAGGATCTTTTATATTCTTTAATTTACCCACTATAGAATCGTAGTCATTCTTCTTGAAGAAATTCAGTAATAAATCATAACTAATATCTTCAGTAATTAGATTCTCTAACACACCTTTCTCTAAAGAGTTTAACCCTAAATTAATTATAATCTCATTCTTATTTTTTATGGTGAGATATATTTCATCAATGCTTTTATCATCAAGAGTTTTATAGAAAGCGTATTTGAAGCTTTTTGTCCCTGTTTTTGTACTTTGATTTATTTTTTCTAAAATTACGGAGTTCCACTCCCAATAGACAACGTCCTCAGATTCGGAATAAATAAGAAATATAGAGCTCAGTGTATTTGATAGATAATTGATTGTTTTGATTGGTACGGAATATTTAAAGTATCCATCAGAATCGAGAAATTGATTTTGTTTACTCTTTAGCTGAATGTGGCTTCTGATATTCGTTGCAAAACCATCCTCGATAATTTCAAGGATACAATCGACACCATAATCCCCACCGCTTTCTTTACGAAGAATAAATTTTTCAGATGGGATTATTGATTCTATTTTTCTAAAGCTATCGGTTTCTTGTTGATGTGTTGAATAGACTTGAGGAAGTATTCCCATCGTAATTACCTGTTTAAAAAAGAAAATATGCCTACAATTATTCTACTAACTGGATTAAAAGTAAAATTGAACATATCTCATCACCTTTGTCCATACACCTGCGCCACATACCGCCCACGCCCATCGCCATGCCCCAAATCCATCGCCACCATTGCCAGCGCCTCTTTCCTGCTGAACCCCTGCGCCAGATAGTGACGGATGGTATCCTGCGCCCACGCATAACGTAGCGAATGCGGAGAATATGCGCCAGTCAGACCAATACGCGTCGCCTGGTTGTGCCAGTAATCCATCGCACTTTTAAGATCAGGTTTGTCAATCAACCGGTCATTACGGTTTTCTGCAACAGCTAACGCATTATCCAGCGCTTTTTTGACTGCGCCAGTATCCAGAATCACCGTTTCGCGGGGCCGTCCGCCCTTAGTGCCGAAAATCTCGGTTAAGCGTGTATCGCCACGTTCAATGGCCTGTTTCCACGTTTTCAGTGACTGAACACTTTGCACCGCCTCCTGCGAGCGCAATCCCATCAGCCGCGCCAGTTCCAGAGCCGCAGCCAGCCCCGGATCTTTCATCCGGGCAGTTTCCAGCGCATGACGATAATGTTCCGGCGTAATTGCCTGCCGCGTACCGCTACGCGATGCACCAGACAAACCCAGTGATTTATTAGTTAGCCGCTCATGTTCAGCTACTTGTTTACGCCCGGCCTGTTGCAGAATAGCACGCAACGAAGCCATTTCATTTTGCAGCGTTCGCTTGCCGATCCCCTGCGCCAGCCTTTCATGAATGTAGTTTTCAATGTGGCGAACCTTGATCTTCGCCACGCGCTGGATCTGTACATTAAGCGCCCGTAAATGCTGATCAAAACGCTGTACGATATGGATACGATCGTTCACCGTTTTATGGCTGCCGCCACAGTGCTTTGCCAGCACCTTCATTTCACCACCTAACTTACCCATACATTCCCCCTTGATTTTGAGAACACAAACAGTCTCCAGCGTATGCTTTTTGGCTGCGCCAGAACGATACCTCCACGCCGGAGTGGCAGTTTGTTGAGGTATAGGGAGTTTCAGACTGTACGCGGTACAGGCTGCCTGCGTGAGCAGGGGATTCTCCGGGGCATCATGCCCCCCTCGGTATCGATCTTTTTCTCCTCTTTCTTGCTGACAGCGGCCCCAAAAAGGCGTGTCAGATTCGGAAATGAGCGCCGGAACCCCAAAAACAGTGGTATAGCGCGGTGTGGTGGTTGTGCGTCACTTTGTCGCTTTGCGCGACGAAAGTGACGCACTGGTCAGGGGCAGTGCGCGAAAGATCGCGGATTCTGGTGCAGTTTTACGGTCACGCGGCAGCAAAGCCGGAGGTCTTTGCAGGCCGCAGCCCGTAAAGTAAAAGGTGCTGATGTGGTAACAAGTGCAAGAGGTCGGATCGCTTCCGGCACGGAGCAGCAATGACCAGAGATCTGGCGCAGATAAAAGGCGCTGAAATTTAGCAGGTGTAAACATGCCGGGAAACCAGAGAATTTCCGGTTGTGTAGAGTTACAGCCGGTGAACCGGCGCAGTTAAAGAATGCATCGTGTATGACTTCGGGCCTCCGCCGCAATATTTTGCGGCCCGGTGTTTGCAGAGGTCTGCACCGGTAAAGGGATCAACCGTCCTGACGGAACAGGTGCTTCTTTCAGGTTGTGAAGCAAAGGGAGCTGTCTACGACAGCATAGGGCAAAAGGGAGATTACAACCGTTTTATGCGGATGAAAAGGGGAAACCTTTTTTCTGGAAAATGGGTTGATTGTGGATTTTTTCGCAATTTTATGAATGACAGTCTGCCGCGCTTCGCTTGTCTTCTCCCGCTCTTCCGCCAGCAAAGCTGACAGAAGAGCGGGAGAGCCGGTTTAGTTTTGACGGTATTCTGTCTTTCGGTAGCGGGACGGCCAGATCTGTTCGGGCGCAACGCCTAATGCTTCAGCGATCAACCTTTCACCTTTAGGCCAGCGTCTTGTCAGCGCATTTGCCAGCGTGGAAGATGACAAACCCGCTTTGCGTGAAACAGCAGCGAGCGTGGTTCCTTTCTTTCTTAGCCCGGCGATGATGTCTGCCGGATGCCAGTCCTTATCAATCATTTCCATCATCCTTGTTCTGTAGTTTCGAATAAAAGCCATTTGTTCAGGATGTCTAAACAACTACGATGTTAAGTAATGCTAAACATTAAGTCAATGTATGATCATTGATGGTGTAATTTGATGCTTCCTGTTCGTCTCAAAACAGCCCGGTTACACGCTCGTCTGACTCAGGAAAAGCTAGGTGTTCTTGCTGGTATTGAGGAAGAAACCGCACGTTCTCGCGTATCTCAGTACGAGGGTGGGGTACATCGCCCGACTTTTGAAATGATGTGCGCATTTGCGAGGGTGCTTAATGTGCCGGAATGCTATTTCTATGCAGTTAATGATAACTTTGCTGAAATGGTTCTGGAGCTTTATCAGAAATATCAGAATCAGTCCTGAAAGCAATTGATCTATTCCATTAATGTTGTTCAGGAAGTCTAAGCACCTCATCTGTAAAGTAATGCTAAACATGCTGTCAATATTTTTTATTGATGGTGCCACTATGTTGCCAGTCCGTCTTAAAATTGCTCGCTTACGGGCCAATCTCACTCAAGAAAAATTAGGTGTACTTGCCGGTATTGAAGAAGCGACTGCTCGATCCCGTATATCTCAGTATGAAAGCGGCATACACCGTCCGACATTTGAAACGATGTGTGCCTTTGCCAGAGTGCTCAACGTACCGGAGTGCTATTTCTATACGGTCGATGATGATTTTGCCGAAGCGGTGCTGGATCTTTATGTCCGGTGGGAAAATAAATCCTGAATTGATGGTTGTCAGAAAATAACTTTGCCCCTGAACAGGGGCAAAGGGCAGGCTTTCCGTTAATTAACGGAAAAATAAAGCGCTGTGTTTTTATTACGATACGTTTTTCAGCGGCACGGCGTACTGGTAAGGTGAAATATATCTGTCGATATTTGCATCAAGATAATCCGCCCACCATTGCATCATCGCAATCCGTTCTTCCAGATACTCGGCCTTATGAATATAGGCAGCCCGCACGCTGTTTCTTTCCTGATGGCTCATCTGCTTTTCAATGGCGTCTTTACTCCACAATCCCGACTCGCTCAGCGCACTGCACGCCATCGCCCGGAAGCCGTGGCCGCAGATCTCTTGTTTAGTATCGTAGCCCATCACGCGCAACGCCTTGTTAATGGTGTTGTCGCTCATGCATTTATCCTGATCGTATTCGCCGGGGAAGATAAACGCCAGATGACCGGAGAGCGCTTCAATTTGCTTTAAGACAGCAATAGCCTGATCGGACAGCGGAACGATATGCTGCGTTTTCATTTTCGTGCCGCGATGAGAAAAGCGCACGTTCTCGACCTGTTCCCGTTCTTCCGGGATTATCCATAGCTTCTGCTGCCAGTCGATTTCACTCCAGCGGGCAAAGCGTAGTTCGCTGGAACGCACGAAGAACAGCAGCGACAGCTTAAGCGCATATCTGGTCAGCTGCCTGCCGGAGTAGCTATCCGTCCGGGATAATAGTTCAGGTAGTTTCTCAAGCGGCAGGGCCGGGTAATGCTGTGTTTCTGGCGGTGTAAACTCACCATCCAGATCCAGCGCCGGATTTGATTTGATTAACTGCTTTTTCACCGCATAGCGCATGATTTCCGTGACGTAGTTTTTCAGCCTCGCGGTGATCTCCAGAAAGCCTTTGTTCTCCACCTTACGCAGAGTAAACAGCAAATCTTCCGTGACGATCTGATCGATGTATCTGTCCCCGATATCCGGGAAAACATACATTTCCAGCCTGCGCTGGATAGTCACGGCATAATGCGCAGACCAGCGCCGGTGATCGGCGTGCCAGTTCATGGCGATCTGGCGGAAGGTATGTCCGTTTTTCTTTTTCTGCTGAGCAATCTTCTTATCAGCGGCAGGATCTGCCCCTTCACGCACTCGGGCGCGGGCAGCATCGCGTAGCTGACGCGCCTTAAACAACGAGACATCCGGGTAGGGGCCAAAGGCCAGCTTTTTCTCTTTACCGTCGATGCGGTACTTCATGTACCAGAGCTTTGAGCCGTTAGGTTTGATCAGCAGGTAGAGTCCTGAACTGTCGGTAATCTTGAAGGATTTCTCGGTGGGTTTGATCTTGCGGATAGCGGTATCGGTTAATGCCATAGGTGGGGGCTCCATTTTTCCAACGAACCGTGAGGCCCCCGATTAAGCCCCCAAAAACTATGGATGTCAAGAAACCCGGTAGGCCTTCGCAGACCAACCGGGTAAAGATAAGTTCTTGTTTTTTAAACGTCTCCGGACTCGCTGGGATGTCCCGAAACTAAAATTTGGCTCCTCTGACTGGACTCGAACCAGTGACATACGGATTAACAGTCCGCCGTTCTACCGACTGAACTACAGAGGAATTGTTTCAACGAGGCGCATAATACTGGGCCCGCTATAACGTGTCAACAGTAAAATTAACGCGCCAATTCAATTGGTTAATTAACCCACAAAGTGAGGAATTAATGTTCGGATTCCTCGCCGTAGTCGCCTTCGGCAGCGCTTACCCGTAAGCGCTGAGAAGGATCCTGGCGATAGAACTGGCAAAAACGCTGCCATAGCGCCGGGAAACGTGGAGCAAACAGTTCTGGCGCGCTGAAAAAATACTCTGACAACACGGCAAAACATTCTGCAGGGTCGGTGGCGGCATAGGCATCTATACTGGCAGCGCTTTCGCCAACAAGATCGATTTCATCCTGAATATTATTCATTGCCGCGTGGAGATCGTGTTCCCAGCCAGCCACATCGCGCAACGGGATGAAAGGGATGCCGCTGGCGCGATCGCCATTACGCATATCCAGTTTGTGCGCGACTTCATGAATAATGAGGTTGAAACCCGAAGCATCGAACGAGTCCTGGATATCCAGCCAGTTCAGAATGATGGGCCCTTGTTGCCAGCTTTGCCCCGACTGTACGACACGCTGGCTGTGCACCAGACCTATGTCATCTTCCCATTCATCATCTACCACAAAGGGCGCGGGATAAATGAGCACTTCATGAAAACCATCAAGCCACTCAATACCGAGCTCCAGGATCGGTAAGCAAAAAATTAACGCAATACGTGCACTTTTTAACGAGTCGAGCTCAAATCCCTGTAGCGCTACCAGTCTTTTCTGCTGCAAAAAACGTTCGGCTAGCGCAATAAGCCGAGCCTGTTCTTGCGCGGTGAGGTTTACCAGAAGAGGTATAGCTAGCGCATCATCCCACGGCCAGTCTTCGTTCTGGGTTATTTCTTGTGCTTTCCAGGGCCACTTAATCATCGTTTTGCTCGTAAACTCGTCACTTGAACAAAATTACCCGAATAGGGTCTGTTAAAATGCCAAATTACCTGGCATCATTGCAATATACGGAGAGATGCCGGAGCGGCTGAACGGACCGGTCTCGAAAACCGGAGTAGGGGCAACTCTACCGGGGGTTCAAATCCCCCTCTCTCCGCCAATCATTCAACAAAATCAATCACTGACAAAGCGTTTTTGATTTCGTCATACATAAATCCCTGCATTAAAATTTCTTTCACTCGCTCGATTTTTCTTACTACTGATGCTGTTTTTTACCATTTTGCTGCGCGTCGGGCATCCACTTTTATCTTCTTTAGCTCACAAGCTCACACTCTTTTGCAACGCCCATCTCACATCTCTGGTGACAAAACAGTTTAACTGCCGTTGCTTCACACGGATCTTGTAAGGGTATCTTAAAGGAAATGGATTGCTGGAGGATGGAGGAAAAGAGGCGAAATCTTTTTCAGTGGTGATACCGCCTCCCCTGGACATGAGCTTGCCAGAACCTACGCGGTAAATCCTACGACACGAAGCCACGCGCAATTTTATGCGAAAACGCTGGCAATAGCCTTGCTGACTGATGCAAGCTATCTAAAATCGCTTGAAGATGACATCATGCAAAACAATCGCTTAAAAGACTCACCTGTTGATAAGCATGTTGAGGACGAAAAGAAGAAGAAAAATGCAGCCAGGTAAAAAAGGGTTACGTTCGCCGTAAGCGAACGTGATCGCATCCAGCCTTAACGAACCTTTTTCCGTTCATCTCCCTTCATGTTTTTCAAAAAACTCTTTTATGAATGCCCCTAAAACGTCATACGCGAATTCGCTATTATTGTTCCCGTCGCGACAACATAGAGATTACGTAAAACAACAGAGGGCAGACAATGAAAAATATTGGAAATAACGTAAAACGATTTGTCCGTGTTTTTTATTTGTCATTTAAACTTACAGAAATGGCTGTACTGTTATCAGTATAAAGATAATTTCAGTTGTCCAGATGAATCATTTTTAAAACTATTTGTATTAACTCGGTTTATTCATTTGTTGAATGGATGCGTGCTCGTTTGGTCTTGTCATCTTGACGCTTTGAGATCACATATTCTATTCTATCATAGACAGCAGGGGAAATTAGCTGCTGGGATCGATTTTTGATTAATAAAATACTGGATGGAACCATAATGCAATTACCAGAACAGGATGAGTTTTTTGATTTTTTTGCTGCCAATGATGATGAACAAGCCTCTTTAAGGCGTAAGTTTTTTTTGGAGAAACATAAAGAACCGTGGCTGTCTGAGTCTGCATTAGAGGACTACCAGGCGCTGTTTATGAGTATCTACGGAATTAATATTGACTGGAAAGAGGGAACTTTTAGCCTGCTTGAGGCACTTTCAGATAATCAGAAAGAGAAGCCTGTCACGGTCAAATTCGATTATGACAGTGAGATTGAAACAGCAACGATAAATTTGGTTGATACGCAGTATGTGTTTCATCACTACCCAATGGGAAGTGATGGTTTTGATACAGAACTGGTGCGCATTGAGCATATATTGGCTAATAGTGGATATAGTTTGCGGGTATATCAGAATAGCACTTTTAGTGATACATTATCGTTCTTACTCATTCCGTCAGATGAGTGGAAACGTGTTGAACAGCGTTATAGCCCAGAGCATATTTCTGCATACTTCGTTCCGTATGGAAAACAACTTGTTATTCCTGAGGTTGCTGCTCCGGTCGTAAATTATGTGCCATCCGTTAAACAAGAAACATCAAATGTCCCTGCGTTGTTTAATGCTCGGGGTATCCGTATTTATTTTTTAAGTATAATGCTAATCGCATTTGCAATTTATATTTTGTGGAATATCCTGACGAAAATAGAACCTTTATCATCAGGCCAACCTGCTGGCTGTGAAAATGTACAAAATTTATACTCAAAATTACGTCCAGAAGTAGCCGAGCCATTAAAAGAAAAAATGCGTAAGAGTTTGGGCTGTAAATGATAAATTTTCAGTTTAAGAAAATTACACTAATGGATAGGTAATAGAGATATATTTAATTTGATATTGTGTTATCGAAATAGTAATAACAGATAATATACATATTCTTGCGGTGGTGGATGAAGCGATTTTTATCTTATTTGTACAGGAAAAGAAAAAGAGTTTTTTTAGCTACCATGACTCTTATTAATTTTGTTGCCGCAAATCAAAAATACTACGCTTTTAATTTGTTGTCAGTGTTTATCATGGTGTTCTGGTCAGTTATCCTTATTTCCAATATGCAAACTGATATTAATCATAATGAAAAATAAAACTATTTTTTGTGTCTGTTATATTTTTAGTAAATCCATGAAGCTCGCTGTACCCCATCGGGATTCACAGTGATGTCACTCGCGGCGACTTAACGCCGTCGTCCTCGGTAATCATCGCACCCGGCCTGTTGCCCGAAATGTTCCCCTGTAGACATGGGCGCCGGGCAGAAGATTAATTGCTGTCAGGGAAACGCGCTGGCGCGTGGCGATAACTTACGCTGCGGGACTGTCGACGCTGTACAGAAAATCTGGCCTCCAGGCTGGCTTAAATATGCGCACATGACAATACAACCGGAAAATTTACAAAACCCATAATTTGAACTGAGAGAGAAACTTACAAACGAAGCGACGAAGATTTAAACAGCCGCAGCGACTCCGGTATCTTGCGCGCATGTTCAAATAATACTACTGTATATAAAAACAGTATTCGAGGTATGGATTATGGAATTTTTCAGACCTACAGAGTTGCGCGAAATTATTCCTCTCCCATTTTTCAGTTACTTAGTGCCGTGTGGATTCCCCAGCCCCGCGGCGGACTACATTGAGCAGCGTATCGATCTTAATGAGTTGCTCGTTTCTCATCCCAGCTCAACATATTTTAAAGAGATACCTTTTTTCTACGAGTTACCATGAAAAGGAGTTTATTCTTTTTAAATCATAGTGTTTTATTAATGAGTGATTCATATATTTACGAATTACAATTTACGAGTTATGATTTTTAAGGCAGGTGTAAGTATCCCGCATAATCGTGCCATTCACATTTAGAGATCCTCCGGCATAATCAATCTGCCAACAAAGGAGATCGCTATGCGTAAAGCCCGTTTTACTGAGCATCAGATCATTGCCGTAATTAAATCGGTTGAAGCCGGACGAACCGTTAAAGATGTCTGCCGGGAGGCCGGTATATCTGAAGCCACCTGGTACAACTGGAAGTCCAGATACGGCGGCATGGAGGCTTCTGATATTAAAAAGATCAAGGATCTTGAGGACGAGAATCGGCGTCTCAAACAGATGTTTGCCGACCTGAGCCTTGAGAACCGGGCCCTGAAAGACGTTATCGAAAAAAGCTTTAAAACCAGCCTTTAAGCGTGAGCTGGTCACTCATCTGATAACGACATTTGGACTCAGTATCCGTCAGGACTGCCGGAGTCTGAACCTGAGCAGAACGGTTTACCATTACCGTCCGGATACCACGCGTGACGAACCCGTTATTGTCGCGTTGTAGGCAGTGGCAGAGCGATACCCACGGTACGGTTTTCCAAAACTTTTCCAGGTTCTGCGGCGGCAGGGATACCCGTGGAATCACAAAAGGATCCATCGTATTTATTGTCTGCTGAAGCTGAATTTTCGCCGTAAAGGCAAACAACGATTGCCGGTGCGTAATCCCTCGCCACTGGCCACACCGGAAGCGCTGAACCAGAGCTGGTCTGTCGATTTTATGCATGATGCTCTGGTCTGTGGCTGTCGTTTTCGCACGTTCAATGTCGTTGATGGCTTTAACCGTGAGGCATTGTCGATTGAAATCGATCTGAATCTGCCAGCTTTGCGCGTGGTCCGTGTACTCGACAGGATCGCGGCAAATCGCGGCTATCCGGTCATGCTACGCATGGATAATGGTCCGGAATTTATCTCACTTGCACTGGCTGAATGGGCAGAGCAACATGCAGTAAAACTGGAATTTATTCAGCCGGGTAAGCCGACGCAGAACGCTTTTATTGAGCGCTTTAACTGAACATACCGTACAGAAATACTCGATTTTTATCTGTTCAGAACGCTGAATGAAGTGCGGGAAATCACGGAAAGATGGGTGTCAGAATATAACTGTGAACGCCCTCATGAATCACTGAACAATATGACGCCGGAAGAATATCGGCAACACAATCATTTGGCCGGGATCTCAAAAAATGCCTGGAACTAAATCGGGTCTATTTACAGGTAATACCTGATAAAGAAAGTCATATATAGAATTAATGATGGAATAATGCTGATACCTCAATTGACGCACTAAAAAATCAAAAGTTGTCATAGGTTTTATGGAGCAGGATACTTTGATGAGTAATCGATGGTGGGTAAGAAAAAAATGAGTATAAGGGAGGATTTGTGAAGTTTATTGAGACAGAGCTATTTGGAACCGTGGTTGTTCCAAATGATATCTCACAAATTTTAGAGATTATAGATGAACAGCCTGATAATTCGATTTCTCATGGCATTTTCATGTGGAGAGGTCAAGGTGATATTGGCTGGGCTATTCACAGTGCTGCCTACAGACGTTTAGCAAATTCCATTGCGGGTAGATTACCAGATGAGCAGGATATGCGCGACTATGAGCGAACTCTTATTAGTGAAGCGCGGCATCAGGGGTATGGTTTCGGAGGTGGTCGCAAACTGAGCGACTTCGAGTTGCTTGCAAAGCTCCAACACCATGGAGCAGCAACAAGACTAATTGATGTATCCAGAAATATGCTTGTCGCCTTGTGGTTTGCATGTACATCTCGGCCAGAAAGTACAGGGCTGTTGTTTGGTATTTCCGCTGCGGTAGTTCTCGGCCTCGAAGGTAGTTATGGCTATGACAACGGGAATTACAATGAAAAATTTCCGCATAGTGAAGCTGAAGGTGAACAACATGGTGATTTACCCATTGTCTGGCAACCTCCCGTTGTTACTAAAAGAATAGCTGCTCAAAGTGCTCAGTTCGTTTATAGCGATGTTTCGCATGGACGTATGGGGAGTTTGGTTCTTGACAGTGCGGTTTGCCACAATGGGGTACTGGCACTGGCGATCACGTCAGATATGAAGAAAAAATTTTTGAAAGTTCTGGAACGCTCTTTTGATATACGTTCAATAACTCTTTTTCCTGATTTTGACGGATTTTGCCGCGCTAACTCTGAGGGCTTCAGTCTCTTAAGTAATAACCGTTGGTAGTATTAGGCACTTGTCTATTCTGGAGAGCAGGAAAACTAACTATCAAAGAAGCTAGAAAATCTTTTAACAAGGCAACATCAGCTCTGATCAATGGAAGCTGATGTTGTTCTTTTGTCGGGAGAACGTCTGTTTAGGCTTTTGTTGAGGTTTCAGGTATTTTTTACACAATCTACAGCAACTTCCCTATAGCAACCAAAGGTCCAAAAACAAACCTTTCGTCAGGAAAATTACAGAAAAAACAAGGAGTTCAGTGACTAGTCCTGATATAGGTTGACAGTTTTTTGTCTGTAAAACGCCTGATGAACATCATCGGGCGTTTTGTATTTCAGGGCCAGGTGTGGCCGTTCATGGTTATAAATTGCCACGGACTCTTTTACTATTTCCCGCGCTTGCGCCAGGTCTGCAGGACGCGAGAGTAAAAACTCATTTTTCAGTATCCCGTTTATTCTCTCAGCCAGCGCATTCTGGTAGCAGTCGTAACCATCGGTCATTGAACAGGTTATTCCGTTTCGCTCATGAACTGACTGATAAAGTACCGAACAGTATTGCAGCCCTCTGTCAGAGTGATGTACCAGCGGACCTGTCGTTTTTCTCCGCCTCAGAGCCTGCCTGAACGCCTTTACCACATTTTCTGTCTGCAGGTTTTCCCCGACATGGTAACCCACGATTTTTCTGGAGCAGGCATCGGTGACCAGACTCAGATAGGCCGTGCCGCTGCGTAGTGGAAGATAAGTAATATCGGCGACCCAGACCTGTTCTGGCTCAAGGGCGGTAACCTGTTCAGGGCCGGGTTTCAGCAAGTTAGGATGCCGGTAAAAGCGATGATGGCTGTTGGTGGTTTTGTGATATGCCCGTTTCACGGGTACCAGGAGCCGGTATTCACCCAGCAGATTAAACAGACGGTCCCGTCCGATATTCAGCGTTTTATCGGCCTGCATGTTCAGCAGATAGTGCAGTTTACGCGTACCGATTCGCGGCTGACGGCACCGGGTACGGGCAACAAAATCAAGAACCTGAGCATGATGCTCCTGCCGTTTATTACATCTTGTATTGTACTGGTACCACGCCTGTCTGCTGTGCCACAGGAACTGGCATGCACGCGTAACTGTTATTTTGGGGGCCTGACTTTGCGTGAGGACTTGCCGGGCCGCTTTTTTACAACACTTACCCCGTAATCATTTTTCAGGACGTTGATAACGGACTCAAAAAACTCAGCTTTCTGGTTTGCCAGCTCAAGCTGTTCTTCAAGTTCCCTGATTCTTTGCTCGGGTGTCAGCGGGATAGTTGTCTGAGCCACAGGCAGTTTCCTCTTCACCAGGTCAGGAAGTCCGGGTCTCCAGTCAAGCCGGCCATATTTACGCAGCCAGACAAGTACGGTGGAGCGCCCCTGAATGCCATATCGCTGCTGGGCCTGTTTATAGGTCATCTCGCCTTTTTCGACCTGCTCAACGACGGCTATTTTAAAGGATAGAGGATAATCACGTTGGGTGCGTTTGAACTCAGTCATCATCACGTTCTCCGGATTTAAGTCTGGAACGTGTCAACGCTATTCAGGACGGGTCAAATACGAAAAAAAAGCCCGTACTTTCGTACGAGCTCCTTCTTGAAGATGGCGGTGAGAGGGCTGCCATATTTACGTTCATTATCATTCGCATTAATCATAATTATTTCTTTATATACAATGCGTTGCCATTATTCTTTGTTCGCTGGCGTATTGCTATCTTTTCGTAAAATCGTCATTTTATGCAGTACAGGATGCATGGCAGAATAGTGGGGATTATGCCAAAGAAAGCCAGAGAACTGTCCGCCTTAGCCGTTTCCAGGCTTAAAGCGGAAGGTCGCTATGCTGTAAGTGGTGTTGACGGATTGTATCTGCGGATCGCCAGACGCTCACGCGCATGGGGCCTTATTTATATGCTCATAGACTACATCAAGTTCTGTAAAGGGGGATTTTGCTTCTGAAATGGTCTTATAGCAACCAGTAGCATAGAGATTATTAGTTCCTGCGATTAGCTCAGGTTTAATACTGCCCGGTTTTACATCTGATGGGAGTAATATCTTGTAATATAATTTTGTTACTTCTGAGGATGTATAACGGCATCGCTAAAAATGTTCTTTCTGGTATTCAAAATTACATGTCACTGCCCACAGGAAGGATGGTTTATTATTGCTTTCTTTCATTACAATAACTTTCTCTGGATTATCTACATTTTATTTTTTAACATAAAATACATCACAACTAGAAAACTTAAACATTTTATATTAAAACTTTTTCTAATATTCGAACATTATAAATTTAATAGCCATGTAGGAATAAAATATAGCAATAAGAATCTCTAAAGAGAAATTTATCGTATATTTATGTTTCATTAATAAGAGTATTGGCTGTTTATTAATGTTTTTATTATTGTATTTAATGTGGAAGTAGTGTATCCCCCCCCCAATCCCAATGTCTACTAATGAAAATGCATTATAATAAAAGAATATATATCCTGATAATGCTACAAGGAACTTAATAAATATAATGCCATGTATATTATTTATATTCCTGATCAATAAAAAACAAATTAGCGAGGACTTTACGATGCCAAAAAAATCTAAATAAATTATTATGATACACCTTGATAATCTTGCCTGACAGTTTCATAAGATACCATTATCCACCAGTGTTAACATTTGTTTTCCCGGTCAATATAGCCCCCGATGTTGAACCCGTCAACTCTGGTAATACTGGCCAAGGGGTTTCAACAAAGGGGCTTGGTTATATATATCCCTCCAGGTCAATTCCAATACCCGGTGCTTTATTTCACCACACCCGCGATATTTTACTCATTGTTTAATGTCATTCTCATTACCTAAACGCCACAGTATCTATATTTGATTTATTTCACTGCAGGAAAAACTGAGCGCGTACCATTTACCTGATCATCCATATCGATATCTGACTCCATTTTATGCGTTTTCTTGTTTACGAATACGCTAAATATTCTGGGCGCAGTTTGAGGATCGCCCGAACAACTTCCACCATGTTTCTCCACAATATCAACAACATCTATACTGGGCTCACTATCCGGAATGTATACATAATCAACACATTGTGGTTCACGAACAAGTTTTTGTTTCTCAACTATATTTTTTACCTGCTGAGCAACAGGGGATAATTTTTCTGAATGCACATTGCTGGTTACAAGTATACACATCAGAGCAAAACCATAAATTATTTTTTTATTATGCCGCATACTAATTATTTGTCGACCTCACTGATTAAATAACTACGCAGAATAGTAGACCACTTTGAGGGAATTCAGCCCGGATTGTGCGATCTGATCAATCGCCAAAACAACCAAAATCACCAACCAGACGGCTTTGTTGAATAAATAAGATTTGAGATAAGCATCCTCGTAGTCGGTTGCTGCTGTCAGGCTATACGCATGCTTTCTGATATGCCGGTATTCCCTATAATATCAATTCTCTATCTTAACTTAGATAAATTTAATATTATAAGAAATGATTCGTTTTAAAGAAATATTATATGTTAATTCCTAAATTTTTTCGATGAAAAACATCAGGGGAAATAAATTTAATAAGATTGATATTTTCACTTGAATCCATGAAAATCACGATAACTAAAAAATCATGAAAAAACGTTAAAACTCTTCTTTCTGGCAACCCGTTTTGATTATCTTTTAACTCTTTTCCCAGCTTTTCTCTTAAGAATTGTAGATGGTCATTGAAATTTAATTTATATGGTAAGTCATCCTTGTTTTTTTGATAGACCACAAGTTCAGAAAAAACAAACTTCCCATCAGACTTGATGGGAAGCAAACTCTCAGACTCATAAGTGGATCTGATTCTAAAACCAAGAGAAACACTACCATCTGGAATATCAAAATATTCTATTCCACCTTTATCTTGAGGGCGATTTCTTATTCCATTAGTTATCAAATATAAATCAAATTGTGGATGAATAGTTGTAAACCTTAGAAAGCTAATGCATTCAGTAATATTCATATTATTTCCTTAAATATTTTATGATATGCTTGTTTTGGTTAAGTTGCTCATTAATATATTTATACCAATCAACCTTAGATAATTACGCTACGGATTTTTTATACGTCTCACTACATTCTAGGCCAGTTTACCAGCCCCGGCAGCATCTCCAGCTATTGGTATTGCAGCAAAAAGAGAAAAAACAGCCTCAACATAACTCCCTCGGCACAAGCTTATTCCTGCATTCAGCAGGTCAGGAAAAATGCTAGGCCCTGGAACAAGGCCAGCCACATCAAGTTCCGTCTGTAATCCATCTAACCAGCCATCACCTTCATTTTTTTCTGCCGGTGTTTCCTGTTTTACTGGTGGAGTTGCTTCTTCTGCGCTTTTTCCGATGCAGGGAACTATATCCAACAAATCTAAAAGATTCTCAAGAAAATAGTTGGGTTATTTATCATGTATTATATCATTCCTGTCTAAGTCTGTTATCTTTACATAGCCAGCCTCAGGTCAATATTCATCTATTTCAAGCCATTTCCAGAATTGATAAATCCCTCCTTTAGAAGCCTATAATATTAGGGGAAGATAACTCTCTCAGAATCATCAAATGTATTTGACAGTCCACTTTACTCAAATTTTCAATTTTTATTTCTCCGCCAAAAATGTATGCAGGTTCCAAACTAAACATTTCATTATCAGCTAATACGCCTGGTTGTTTAACTGCCCGGTCAAAAATGTAATTATCATTACAATCAAATAAATCAAACTCTTCAACACTTGAAAATGCAAGAAAAGATTCAATTTCACTATTTAATTCATCTGTTGTTTTTACCATAAAACCATTTTCGAAAAAAATTATTTGATTAAATAAAGGCTGAATCGTAATATTTCTTCCGGTAGACTCACCAAAAACATATAATTCGCCAAAGGCACTCCTGGCTATGACATGGTATGCGTCCATTTCTTTAAATGGAGTATCTTCTAGCCATATATCCAGTACATCTTCATACTCATCAGGATTGACAAGACTAAACAATCCATTTTTATACGTTCCCCATCCCTCTGTTTTCCAGTAAGAAAGTAGTTTATCCGGAAGAATTCCTTTCCATTTTGTCATACTTTTCTCTGGAACAGCGCTATAAGATGTAGCTTCTCCAAATTTCTCAATGAAGTAACTAAAGTCTTGATCTCGCATAATATTTCCCCCTGGATTCTAAGCCCTTTGCCCCGGCATAATACCAGTTTAACATTCATCTTTTCTCAAACATGGCCTGATTTAATGCTATCATTAGGTGCTTCATCTGGTGTTTTTAGTCTTTCATTCTGATTCCAGCTTGCACCTGTTGAACTGTTGATACCACTAGAGGGGAAGCCGACGACAGCGGTTGCCGTCGGCGTTAATCCGTCCACATCCAGCGTAAAACGCAGGCCATTTTGTGACATAACCTTATCCTGGATTCATTGGCGAAAAAGGAATCACGGCCCGTTCGTGGCAGTGGGGAGGGCAGGCGTTTCAGACACACTACCGCCGAAGTTTCCGGCATCCGCCATCTCCCATATATGAAACGTAACAGACGTAACTCATTGCTGGAACGGGTTTTTTGTCTCCGTTTCCGGACAAAAACAGCATCCTGCCATTAAGGCGGAATGCTGTGGATTTAACGGATTGGAGGTGATTTACACACGCTTACCGAATACGTAGTCAATAACGCTCAAGCTTGGGTCTTCCCGGATATAGCCTTTGAGACGGATGTAGAAAGCCATACCGCTATGACGCTATGGAGGCTGGTGTCGACGCTGGACACTGCCATTCTCAGTCTTATTGGTGAAAACAATATTTCCGAAGACCAGGAACGCTACATTTCGCGGGATGGAAGCGGCTGATACTAAAAAACCACAGGCCTGGAAGACGAGAACCGACGACTCAAACAGATTTTGCTGACTTCAATCTGGAATGTTGGGCGCTAAAAAATGTAACTCATAGATACCCATAGATGTTGAATGATGGTAGTACCTGAAGAAACGGGAAAATCATTATCAGCGGATGGTAATAAAAGACGGTGAGTACATGGAATGAGTGAGAAGGAGAGCTAAAATCAGTCGTGTCCAGCGAAAAAGGGACATTGCTTCCGAGGTGATCATGGGCAGGGTAGGGTATGTGAAAGCAGGTTATCGATGGCTCAGATGGCACACTTTTTTGGTGCCGATCCAGACCATGCCAGAACCTATTTGTGCTGAACGGCGAAATTGCCTGCTGGAGATTTTAAAAAGTTAAGCCGAGAAAAATACCGAAAAAGCGTGGCATTCAGATGCAAAAAAAGTCCGTTTATACGAGCTTCTTTATGCAGCATTTTATGCAGGACAAAACTAATATTACATTGTAAGTGATTGATTTTGTATAGAATATGGCGATGATGGGGGATTGACTCGCTGCGCTCGCCCTTCGGGCAGTCTCCTCGCAAGCTCGTCGTCTGTCCAACTGGCTGCGCCAGTTGTCGAACCCCGGTCGGGGGTTCTCATCCCCCCTTGGTTTGGGGGATACATATAAGCAAAAAGCCCGTACTTCTGTACAGGCTCTCAACTTAAATATGGCGGTGAGGGGGGGATTCGAACCCCCGATACGTTGCCGTATACACACTTTCCAGGCGTGCTCCTTCAGCCACTCGGACACCTCACCATATTGTCGCTCCAGCATTACTGGAACGGGCGCTAATGTAGGGAAATATCCTTTCTACGTCAATCAACTTTTTTAAAAAAAAGCGCGTTTATACAAACTTCCACCAATCTGTGGCTTTAATAAGCGAAAACTGCTTTTTTTGCCCGCGCCGGGAAATTTGCTATGCTGCACATCCCGTTGAAAACGCTGATAACAGGCGCAATCACATTCCGCACAATACTGCTCAGGAGATAACATGGAGATAATTTTTTATCACCCGACATTTAACGCCGCCTGGTGGGTAAATGCGCTGGAGAAGGCTCTCCCACATGCGCGCGTTCGTGAATGGAAGGTCGGTGATAACAACCCCGCAGACTATGCGCTTGTATGGCAGCCCCCGGTTGAAATGCTGGCCGGAAGACGCTTAAAAGCCGTCTTTGCGCTGGGCGCGGGGGTGGATGCAATTCTGAGTAAATTAAATGCGCATCCGGAAATGCTGGACGCCTCCATTCCTCTATTCCGTCTGGAAGATACCGGAATGGGCCTGCAAATGCAGGAGTATGCCGTCAGCCAGGTATTACACTGGTTCCGTCGTTTCGATGATTATCAGGCGCTGAAAAATCAGGCGCTATGGAAACCGTTGCCGGAATATACCCGCGAAGAGTTTAGCGTCGGTATCATGGGCGCAGGGGTGCTGGGCGCAAAAGTGGCAGAAAGTCTACAGGCATGGGGGTTCCCGTTACGTTGCTGGAGTCGTAGCCGCAAATCCTGGCCTGGCGTGGAAAGTTATGTAGGGCATGAAGAGCTGCACGCTTTCCTGAACCAGACGCGGGTGCTGATTAATCTGCTGCCGAATACGGCCCAAACGGTAGGAATTATTAATAGCGAATTGTTGGATCAATTGCCGGATGGCGCTTACGTGTTGAATCTCGCGCGCGGCGTGCATGTTCAGGAGGCGGATCTGCTGGCTGCGCTTGATAGCGGTAAGCTGAAAGGCGCGATGTTGGATGTCTTTAGCCAGGAACCGTTACCGCAGGAAAGTCCATTATGGCGCCATCCGCGAGTCGCCATGACGCCGCACATTGCGGCAGTCACCCGTCCGGCGGAAGCCATCGATTATATTAGCCGCACCATTACCCAACTGGAGAAGGGAGAGCCGGTGACGGGGCAGGTGGATCGGGCGAGAGGATATTGACATCAACCCGGCGCGGGCCGGGTTTCGCTAAAAAACGCTGGCGATACCTGCTATCCTTGTCGGAAATGACTACAGGAGAGAGCAATGTATCCCGTTGACCTGCATATGCATACCGTCGCCAGCACTCATGCCTACAGTACTCTGAGCGATTATATCGCGGAAGCCAAACGCAAAGGCATTAAACTTTTTGCGATTACCGATCATGGTCCGGACATGGAAGATGCGCCGCATCACTGGCATTTTATTAACATGCGCATCTGGCCGCGTCTGGTTGACGGCGTGGGGATACTGCGTGGCATTGAGGCGAATATCAAGAACATTAACGGTGAAATTGATTGTTCCGGAAAGATGTTCGACTCGCTGGATCTGATTATCGCAGGCTTCCATGAGCCCGTTTTTGCGCCACATGATAAAGAAACCAATACCCAGGCGATGATCGCGACCATCGCCAGCGGCAAGGTGCATATAATTAGTCACCCCGGAAATCCAAAGTATCCAGTGGAGGTTAAAGCCATCGCGCAGGCGGCGGCGAAACACCATGTAGCGCTGGAAATCAACAACTCTTCTTTTCTGCATTCGCGTAAAGGAAGCGAAGATAATTGCCGCGCGGTCGCTGCCGCCGTACGCGATGCGGGAGGCTGGGTAGCGTTAGGCTCTGATTCCCATACGGCCTTTACGCTTGGCGATTTCACCGAATGCCGGAAAATTCTGGATGCGGTGAATTTTCCGGAAGATCGAATCCTGAACGTCTCGCCGCAGCGCTTACTGGCCTTTCTCGAATCACGCGGTATGGCGCCTGTACCGGAATTTGCCGAACTATAATCGTTATTTACGGGAAGATATCAATGAATGAGTTTTCAATCCTGTGCCGTGTGCTGGGATCGTTGTTTTACCGCCAACCGCAAGATCCTTTACTGGTTCCGCTGTTTACGTTAATCCGTGAAGGTAAACTGGCGGCAAACTGGCCGCTGGAGCAGGATGAAATGCTGGCGCGTTTACAGAAAAGCTGCGATATCACGCAGATTTCCACTGATTACAATGCGTTATTTGTTGGGGAAGAGTGCGCGGTAGCGCCATACCGCAGTGCGT
This sequence comes from Salmonella sp. SSDFZ54, assembly GCF_004010735.1. Taxonomy (NCBI): domain Bacteria; kingdom Pseudomonadati; phylum Pseudomonadota; class Gammaproteobacteria; order Enterobacterales; family Enterobacteriaceae; genus Salmonella; species Salmonella sp. SSDFZ54. The sequence goes on along the minus strand of NZ_CP034819.1, from coordinate 4,759,524 downwards.
GGGTCGAAGGCGCGGAAGAGTCTGAGGTGCGCGCTTTTTTAACGTCGCGAGGGATGCCGCTGGCCGATACGCCTGCCGATCACATTGGCACTTTATTGCTCGCGGCCTCCTGGCTGGAAGATCAGTCTGCCGAAGATGAAAGTGAAGCGCTGGAAACCTTATTTGCCGATTATCTGCTTCCCTGGTGCAATACCTTCCTCGGTAAAGTTGAAGCCCATGCCGTTACGCCATTCTGGCGCACTCTGGCGCCGCTAACGCGTGATGCGATAGGGGCCATGTGGGATGAACTTCAGGAAGAAGATGAAGAATAATGTGATGTAAATCACCCTTAACTGCAACGGGTTTTACATCATTGCATAAAATGTGTGCGTGATCTCATTAATGTGCCGCTTTTCTGTTATGATGCGCGCCATGAACATACTTCTTTCTATTGCTATCACTACGGGCATCCTTTCTGGAATATGGGGATGGGTGGCCGTCTCCCTGGGGTTACTAAGCTGGGCCGGTTTTTTAGGCTGTACGGCTTATTTCGCCTGTCCGCAGGGCGGCTTTAAGGGATTGTTAATTTCTGCCTGTACGCTGTTAAGCGGTATGGTGTGGGCGCTGGTCATTATTCACGGTAGCGCGTTGGCGCCGCATCTGGAAATTGTCAGTTACGTGTTGACGGGGGTCGTGGCATTCCTGATGTGTATCCAGGCAAAGCAGCTATTGCTTTCTTTTGTTCCGGGAACATTTATCGGCGCCTGCGCGACATTTGCAGGGCAGGGTGACTGGCGGTTGGTATTACCGTCGCTGGCGCTGGGGCTAATCTTTGGCTATGCCATGAAAAATAGTGGGCTATGGCTGGCATCACGCCGCGAGCAACATTCAGCGAATACGGCGGTCACAAAATAAAAAAGCGTGGGGTTCTTCCCCACGCTTTGTCGTATTCATCAGGATTCTGGCGGTACTGACAGCTCACGGTATTTCACCAGAATATCATTTTGCCTGTCCGCTTTATTCTGCAAATCCCACAGTCCACGATCGATACCATCATTAATGAGGAAGATAACGCCGGTTTCAATGGCTGACATCAGACACAGCATCACCGGTTCGTTCGAGGTATAGCCGATTTCGCCTTCCAGTAAGCGCTGGTAATCAATAAAACGGAACACGCCTGCCTGTACTTCATAGGAAAGGATAGTTTTACTGGTGTTCACCGAAGAAAGGATCTCGCCCGTACTGACGTTAACCACGCGCAGGTTGACAGCAATCTGATCCAGCTGATACTGCGTATCGGCGCCAATACCGAAATATCTTGCGCCGACCCCGCCGGATTTGACATTACTTTCATAACCAATAATAGAACCTTCCACCATAATATTTGCCGCCGTCAGCGACTGAAGCGGGATACGGTTATTCATCGCCACGGTGCCGTTTTCCTGGGCTGCGCGAATAATTTTCCTTTCATTCAAAAGATTCTGTAAGCCTTGTCGTTCCAGCGGGATAAACCAGCGCGAATCTTTCAGCGCAGTGACCAACATAGCGGTGGCGCTCTGCGGCACAGCCGTAGAAAAGTTACTTGCCGGGTAAGGTTTAAATTGGCCCGTTTCATCCTGAATGTTATATACCGAAACAAAGATCTTACCGGTGGGAGCAGGTAAGTGCGTCAAATCTTTGTAACTTTGTGCGCGGGGCATTAATGTCGGTTTCGCAGCTTGTTTCGGCGGGGCAGTTAAGCATCCGCTCAACAATAAAACGGCAACCAAAATAAGTAAGCGCGGCATGATTTATATCCTTTAGTGACTGTAGCTTAAAAATCGGTTGACTGAGTTTGTAAACCTGACACTTCGATGGTCGAGGTTCTTCCCGTTTTTCTGTCCGTGACGTTGAGCTGGAGCTGTCCGTCGCGATTAGCGATATCGATAATAAAATCGTTGGTCACCATACGTCCTGGTTTCCCGGTATTAATATTGGTCAACAAGCCGCCCAGAATTTGCGATTGAATAGCCTGTGTAAAGTTATCCAACGCTGAGGGGGTTTCGATACCAAAATCGTTATCATAAGCGGGGTCTTTATATGAATTTTGCGCCTGGGCGCTATTCAATAAAAAGGAACCGTTATTGGGGTTTCCACCAAAGTTAGGATTACGGAACTGGAACGTCATATTTCCAGCCCAGGTTAATGGCGAAAAAAGCATGAGCAGCACTACTGCATGTTTAACACGCATGACAGCCTCCGGATAAAAATCATGTTTTAGAATTCATCACGCGCTAAATCACTCGTACTTAATAGCGTTTGATCTATTTGTCGGCGATTTAATGCTTCCTCTGTTTGCGCTAATGCGAAGACGACGGTTTTCTCGAAGTCTCTTTTCATTGGAAATAAAAAAGTCTGGAAAATAACGTCCTGATTTACCGTTATGGTGATCCAGCTTCCCCAACGCGCACTGGGTCTTTCATTAATGGTCAGATTGCCGGTGTAGTCGCTTTCCCATTTGTCGCTGAATGCACGATAGAATTCATGTCCTATCGAAGAGACGGTATGGTCGGTTAACAATCCGGGAACCTCGACTTCAACTTCATTGGCATGCAGGTTTCCGGTAGCGAACAGTAACTCTGCTGCTACAATCCAGGTCAGATAGCGTTTCATGGCCTTACCGCCTGAGATTATCGTTTGCCCATGAAACTGCCTGGGTGCGATTTTTGACAGCTATCTTTTTGAAAAGATTATAAAGATGTGTCTTAACCGTATTCTCGCTGATAAATAGCGACCTGGCGATTTCATTATTAGAGGCACCAATACGTAACTTATTGAGGATCTCTTTTTCGCGATGAGTGAGTAATGCGGACTCGGTGCTGTTGTAGCGGTAATTTCCTGAGTGTGTAATCAGGTAACTGGCTAATTTTTGTGAAAAATAGCATTCGCCCCGCAGAATACCCTGTAATCCGCTGACCACGTGTTCCTGGTCTTCAGTGGCGTAAAACACGCCGTTAATATGAGGCCAGTTTTCAATTTCACGGTAGGGATAATCGTCAGGGGTATTTAACAATAATGTTTTTATATTATTGTTTTTGCGGCTTAAATTATCCTGCCAATAGTGGATAAGCTTCTTATCCGCTTCCATCATATCCATTAAAACAATGCAACCGGCTGAGATATCTTCCAGAGAGCGTTGAATATTATGCAGTTTTCCGGTTATGGCCAGCGATTGCTTTAAATGTTGCAATAATGCCGTAGCTTGCAGAGATGGCTTTGTGATCAACAATAGTGTGTGACCATGACTACTATGGACTTCATTAAACATGATGAAACTCCACTTTTTTTAATCGCACATCTGACAGCTGCCCCCATAAAATAAAGGCACCAGAAGTACTGACAGATGTTGCACTGCTGTGGGTTGAAATAGCCCATTATCCAGAAAGAGAAAAATATTTACGAAAATACTTTTAACTGTTTTCAATCTAGCCATTACAAATCTTAAAGCAAGTGTTAAACTTGTAACAATATGTAAAAATATATATTAAAATGTTGTTTTTGGGTTTTTTTGAAGTTTAGATTTGATAGTAAAGTTGTACATTTCGCTGTTATTGCATAGATTTAAAAAATCATACAAATTATAATAATTCATTGATTTTTAATCATTTTAATTATTATATGTTATGTTTTGATTTTATTTTTTCTTAAAATTTGAGACGTGGCATTAACCTGGACAGCACAAAGACAAAAAAAACGAAGTGTGTCACGTCTTGTGCGTATTGCCCCCCATAGGAAGCATAAGAACATCCCCATGGCGGCATAACACACACCAACACTTCATTTTTTGGGTTCGCGATACACTATCTTCTATGGCCAAAAATCAATTATAAAAAATCACATGGCTATCGTTTTATTAGCACTTTGGTATGAGCTTAAATAACAAAATACCACGCGTGGGTGAGTTATTAAAAATGTTTCCACGGACATACTCTTCATCGTAACGACGCGTTAACAAAAAACGCATGTCGCTAACAAGGTAATAGATAATTTTCGCTATGTACGACCAGGTCCAGGGTGACAGCATGAAAAACAAATTGTTATTTATGATGTTGACAATACTGGGTGCGCCTGGGATTGCAACCGCGACAAATTATGATCTGGCTCGTTCAGAGTATAATTTTGCGGTAAATGAATTAAGCAAGTCTTCATTTAATCAGGCGGCCATTATTGGTCAAGTCGGCACGGATAATAGTGCCAGAGTACGCCAGGAAGGATCAAAACTATTGTCCGTTATTTCACAAGAAGGAGGAAATAATCGGGCGAAAGTCGACCAGGCAGGGAATTATAACTTTGCGTATATTGAGCAAACGGGCAATGCCAACGATGCCAGTATATCGCAAAGCGCTTACGGTAATAGTGCGGCTATTATCCAGAAAGGTTCTGGAAATAAGGCCAATATTACCCAGTACGGTACGCAGAAAACAGCAGTTGTAGTGCAGAAACAGTCGCATATGGCTATTCGCGTCACCCAACGCTAATACCGTTACGACTTTTAAATCAATCCGATGGGGGTTTTACCATGAAACTTTTAAAAGTGGCAGCATTCGCAGCAATCGTAGTTTCTGGCAGTGCTCTGGCTGGCGTCGTTCCACAATGGGGCGGCGGCGGTAATCATAACGGCGGCGGCAATAGTTCCGGCCCGGATTCCACGTTGAGCATTTATCAGTACGGTTCCGCTAACGCTGCGCTTGCTCTGCAAAGCGATGCCCGTAAATCTGAAACGACCATTACCCAGAGCGGTTATGGTAACGGCGCCGATGTAGGCCAGGGTGCGGATAACAGTACTATTGAACTGACTCAGAATGGTTTCAGAAACAATGCCACCATCGACCAGTGGAACGCTAAAAACTCCGATATTACTGTCGGTCAATACGGCGGTAATAACGCTGCGCTGGTTAATCAGACCGCATCTGATTCCAGCGTAATGGTGCGTCAGGTTGGTTTTGGCAACAACGCCACGGCTAACCAGTATTAATTTAGCGTCTGCGCTAATAAAAAAACAGGGCATAAGCCCTGTTTTTTTTCGGGAGGAAATTATGCATACTTTATTGCTCCTTGCCGCACTTTCAAATCAGATTACGTTTACCACGACTCAGCAAGGCGATATTTACACGGTGATCCCTCAGGTCACATTAAACGAACCCTGCGTCTGTCAGGTGCAAATTCTCTCTGTGCGCGACGGCGTCGGGGGACAAAGCCATACACAGCAAAAACAAACGCTATCTTTACCTGCTAATCAACCGATTGAGTTGTCTCGTCTTAGTGTAAATATATCTTCAGAGGACTCGGTTAAAATTATTGTTACTGTTTCGGACGGACAATCACTGCATTTATCACAACAATGGCCGCCTTCTGCACAGTAGTTTTTGATGGTGGCGGAAATGGATTGGCTGACCTGGGTATTAAAGAGGCGATAAAAGCGTCTCATCGTCTCGGCATGTCGCTAAAAGGTAACGCCGAACCCTCGAGGATGACTAATCATTGAGGAGTTAACATGTCCGTAATCAAGAAAAATATCCCTGCCATAGGCCTGTGTATCTGCGCTTTTTTTATCCATTCTGCGGTAGGGCAACAAACGGTACAGGGCGGCGTTATCCATTTTCGCGGCGCGATTGTTGAGCCACTGTGCGATATTTCTACTCACGCCGAAAATATTGATTTAACCTGCCTACGCGAAGGTAAAAAGCAAATGCACCGGATTGACCTTCGGCAGGCATCTGGATTACCGCAGGATATTCAGTCCATTGCGACGGTACGGCTGCATTATCTCGATGCGCAAAAAAGCCTGGCGGTGATGAATATTGAGTACCGTTAACGGCGGTGTCATAGATATAAAAAGAGCGACTCTGTTGAAAGCCCTGCTGTACACTTTGCAGATAAGGTGAGACAAAGGGGGGGGGTTATGACATCACGTCTTCAGGTCATACAGGGTGATATCACTCAACTTAGCGTCGATGCGATTGTGAATGCCGCTAACGCATCATTAATGGGCGGCGGTGGCGTAGACGGCGCGATTCATCGCGCGGCGGGGCCGGCATTGCTGGACGCCTGTAAACTCATCCGCCAGCAACAGGGCGAATGTCAGACGGGACATGCGGTTATCACGCCTGCTGGCAAGCTTTCGGCAAAGGCGGTTATTCACACAGTGGGGCCCGTCTGGCGAGGCGGCGAACACCAGGAAGCTGAGCTACTCGAAGAGGCATACCGAAATTGTTTGCTGCTTGCCGAGGCGAATCACTTTCGTTCCATCGCTTTTCCGGCAATCAGTACCGGCGTTTATGGCTATCCACGCGCCCAGGCCGCTGAGATCGCCGTCAGGACGGTTTCAGATTTTATTACCCGTTACGCTCTGCCTGAACAGGTATACTTTGTCTGTTATGATGAAGAAACTGCCCGGCTTTACGCAAGATTACTTACTCAGCAAGGCGACGACCCTGCCTGATAAAACACGCCTGGAGCGTGCCGTTGAACCGCTATGCGCGCGCCATCCCGGAGAGTGCGGCATTCTCGCGCTGGATAACAGTCTGGACGCTTTTGCCGCCCGCTACCGCCTGACCGAAATGGCGGCGCGGACGCTGGATGTGCAGTATTATATTTGGGAAGACGATATGTCCGGGCGGCTGCTCTTTTCGGTTCTGCTGTCGGCGGCGAAGCGCGGCGTTCATGTTCGTCTGCTGCTGGATGATAACAATACGCCTGGTCTGGATGATACGTTGCGCTTGCTGGATAGCCATCCTAATATCGAAGTTCGTCTGTTTAATCCTTTCTCTTTTCGTACGCTACGCGCGCTGGGATATTTGACGGATTTTGCGCGGCTGAATCGGCGGATGCACAATAAAAGTTACACTGCCGACGGCGTAGTGACGCTGGTCGGTGGGCGCAACATCGGCGATGCCTATTTCGGCGCTGGTGAGGAGCCGCTATTTTCCGATCTGGACGTGATGGCCATTGGTCCGGTGGTCAATGATGTCGCCAATGATTTTGAACGTTACTGGCGCTGTAGTTCAGTGTCGACATTGCAGCAAGTATTATCCCTTTCTGAGCAGGAACTGACGCAGCGTATCGAACTTCCCGAATCCTGGTATAACGATGAGATCACCCGCCGTTATCTGCATAAGCTGGAAACCAGCCAGTTTATGGCGGATCTCGATCGCGGAACGTTGCCGCTGATTTGGGCAAAAACACGCTTGCTTAGCGATGACCCTTCTAAAGGCGAGGGGAAGGCGCAGCGCCATTCGCTTCTTCCGCAGCGATTATTTGACGTGATGGGGTCGCCGACGGAGCGTATCGACATTATTTCCGCTTACTTTGTCCCTACGCGCGCAGGCGTGGCGCAGTTGCTTAATCTGGTCAGGAAAGGCGTGAAGATCGCCATCTTAACTAACTCTCTGGCGGCCAACGATGTGGCGGTCGTTCACGCAGGGTACGCGCGCTGGCGCAAGAAATTACTGCGCTATGGCGTGGAGCTCTACGAACTGAAACCGACCCGCGAACATGAAACCGCCGTACATGATCGCGGACTCACCGGGAACTCAGGTTCCAGCTTACATGCTAAAACGTTCAGTATTGATGGTAGTAAGGTGTTTATCGGGTCGCTTAATTTTGATCCCCGTTCAACGCTTTTAAATACCGAAATGGGCTTTGTCATTGAAAGTGAAACGCTGGCGACGCTTATTCATAAGCGTTTTACGCAGAGCCAACGCGATGCGGCCTGGCAACTGCGGCTGGATCGCTGGGGACGAATTAACTGGATCGATCGTCAGCAAGAAGAGGAAAAGGTGTTAAAGAAAGAACCCGCTACGCGTTTCTGGCAGCGAGTTCTGGTACGGTTGGCGGCAATTTTACCTGTGGAATGGTTGCTGTGAACCCGCGCGCGGAAAACTACCCGATCGCGGCGTGGCTTTCTTGTTTTACCGGCGGTTTACCTGAAAAGAGAAATTTCAGGAGCGGGATGCGTAAATGAATTTCATACAGAATTAACGCAATACCCATAACAAATATCAGCCCGCACAAGAACCCGATCAGGTTGGAGGAGATATGCGGCGTAATATACGCGCCAAAGAAAAGCGTTAAGGGATGATGCACCAGATAGATAAACAGCGAAGCATTTACGAAATAGGTGACACGCGCGGACTGGAAGTTTAACAAGCGATGCCCCAGTGAGAATACCACGTTCACCATCCACAGCCCCATTACCATCGTAATCACGGATTCGGTTTCGTACATCCAGGCGTCGCCGCTCCCATAACGTTGATTCAGCAGATACGCGATAAAAGCAACGGCAGCGCCTAAAGTGCATCCGCGTGAGGGCGTGGTGAAGCGCGCTTTCAGATCGGGGTGAATGAAGGCCAACGCGCCGAGAATAAAAAATGGCACATAAAATAGCGTTTGCATCACAATAAAATTGAACATGCCGTCACTGAGGATTGCCGGATATACGATGAAAATAATGCGCCTGATAGCGGCGTAAGCCATCCCCAGCAGGAAAAAAATAAGCGAAAGCCTGGCCAGTGAAATAGCGGCGGGACGAGGCTTACTTGTTTCCTGCCTTTTTTGGAACCAGGTAAAAATCCCGATGCTGACTGTGGTTAATATCACCAGCACCAGTAAAAACCACAGATGTGAAATGAGTTCCCACGCTAACGTATTATATTTTTCATAGGCAGAGAGTGTAGGCCAGTTCTCTGTTTTCTCTTTGACATATTGCAACAGGATAAATTGCGGCAAGGTAAGCAAAGGGATTGCGGTAAGCATGGGAATACCCACACGTTCTACCCGTACTTTCCACCAGCGTTTTAACGGATAACGCAAAAACAACATGTACGAAAAATAACCAGAAATAACAAAAAACACCTGCATACGAAAAGCGTGGATAAAATCGTTAAACAGGGTTAGCCACCACGATGGCGTGGCGCTATTGACATGCCAACTGTGAGTGGAATAGATCAACGAGATATGAAAGGGAATCCCTAACAACATCAGCCATGCGCGGATAGAGTCAAGAAAATATTCGCGCGGCGCGGGTACAGAGCTCATATAAGGTCACGTATTCTCAGATTTTTCACCTTATCCATAAGGCGAATTATAGTTACATTCGGTAGCAACCCTACACCAACTCCGACAACCTGTCTCCAGGATAAGCACGCAAAGTGAAAACAGGCGCGGGAGGTGCTTAATCCATGAGCCAGCGCGCTGAACAAAGCCTGGATTCAGTTGTCGTAATGCCTGATTATCCATTAAAATGGATCGGATCGATATAAGCACACAAAGGGGGAAGTGCTTACTTATTATGAAACATAAACGACAAATGATGAAAATGCGTTGGTTGGGCGCAGCTATTATGTTAACGCTCTACGCATCATCGAGCTGGGCGTTCAGTATTGATGACGTGGCAAAACAAGCTCAATCTTTAGCCGGGAAAGGCTATGAGGCGCCTAAAAGCAACTTGCCCTCCGTTTTCCGCGACATGAAATATGCGGATTATCAGCAGATCCAGTTTAACAGCGATAAAGCCTACTGGAACAACTTAAAGACCCCTTTTAAGCTCGAATTTTACCATCAGGGGATGTACTTCGATACGCCGGTCAAGATTAACGAAGTGACGGCGACGACGGTCAAAAGAATCAAATACAGCCCGGATTACTTCAATTTTGGCAATGTTCAGCACGATAAAGACACGGTAAAAGATTTAGGCTTCGCCGGGTTCAAAGTCCTGTACCCCATCAACAGTAAAGATAAGAACGACGAAATCGTCAGTATGCTTGGCGCCAGCTATTTCCGCGTTATCGGTGCAGGCCAGGTATATGGCTTATCTGCGCGCGGCCTGGCGATTGATACCGCCTTACCATCTGGTGAAGAGTTTCCCCGCTTTCGCGAGTTCTGGATTGAGCGTCCAAAACCCACCGATAAGCGTTTGACCGTCTATGCCTTACTGGATTCTCCGCGCGCGACCGGCGCTTACCGTTTTGTGATCATTCCTGGCCGCGATACCGTGGTGGACGTGCAGTCAAAAGTCTATCTGCGCGATAAAGTGGGCAAGCTGGGCGTTGCGCCATTAACCAGTATGTTCCTGTTTGGGCCAAACCAGCCGTCGCCGACGACCAACTATCGTCCGGAACTGCATGACTCGAACGGCTTATCCATTCATGCGGGTAATGGCGAGTGGATTTGGCGTCCGCTGAACAATCCAAAACACCTCGCTGTGAGCAGCTATGCAATGGAAAACCCTCAGGGATTCGGCTTGTTGCAGCGTGGCCGCGAGTTCTCGCGCTTTGAAGATTTAGACGATCGCTACGACCTGCGTCCAAGCGCCTGGATTACCCCGAAAGGCGACTGGGGCAAAGGTAAGGTTGAACTGGTTGAAATTCCGACCAATGATGAAACCAACGATAACATCGTCGCTTACTGGACTCCGGATCAACTGCCGGAACCGGGTAAAGAGATGAACTTCAAGTACACTCTGACCTTCAGCCGCGATGAAGATAAACTTCATGCGCCGGATAATGCCTGGGTGCTGCAAACACGCCGCTCAACGGGCGACGTTAAACAGTCGAATCTGATTCGCCAGCCCGACGGCACTATTGCCTTTGTGGTGGATTTCGTTGGCGCCGACATGAAAAAACTGCCGCCGGATACGCCTGTCGCTGCGCAAACCAGCATTGGCGATAACGGTGAAATCGTTGACAGTAATGTACGCTATAACCCAGTCACTAAAGGCTGGCGTTTAATGCTGCGCGTGAAAGTCAAAGACGCGAAGAAAACCACGGAAATGCGTGCCGCATTGGTGAATGCCGATCAGACGCTAAGTGAAACCTGGAGCTACCAGTTACCTGCCAATGAATAAAACAACTGAGTATATTGACGCACTGCTGCTTTCTGAACGTGAGAAAGCGGCATTGCCGAAAACTGACATCCGCGCCGTGCATCAGGCGCTGGATGCCGAGCATCGGACTTACTCGCGAGAAGACGATTCACCGCAGGGTTCCGTAAAAGCCCGCCTTGAACACGCCTGGCCGGATTCATTGGCGAAGGGGCAGTTAATTAAAGATGATGAAGGGCGCGATCAGTTGCAGGCTATGCCAAAAGCGACGCGCTCTTCGATGTTTCCCGATCCCTGGCGAACCAACCCGGTTGGCCGTTTCTGGGATCGTCTGCGTGGGCGGGATGTGACGCCGCGCTATGTTTCTCGTCTGACAAAAGAAGAGCAGGCGAGCGAGCAAAAATGGCGTACCGTCGGCACTATACGCCGCTATATTTTGTTAATTTTGACTCTGGCGCAAACCGTCGTCGCGACCTGGTATATGAAGACCATTCTGCCTTATCAGGGATGGGCGCTCATCAATCCTATGGATATGGTGGGGCAGGATATTTGGGTCTCCTTTATGCAGCTCCTGCCCTACATGCTGCAAACCGGTATCCTGATTCTGTTTGCCGTGCTGTTCTGCTGGGTGTCAGCCGGATTCTGGACGGCGCTGATGGGCTTCCTGCAACTGCTTATCGGGCGCGATAAGTACAGCATCTCCGCGTCTACGGTTGGCGATGAGCCCCTCAATCCGGAACACCGGACGGCGCTGATCATGCCTATCTGTAATGAAGACGTTAGCCGCGTTTTCGCCGGTCTGCGCGCGACCTGGGAGTCCGTTAAAGCCACAGGCAACGCCGCGCATTTCGACGTCTATATCCTTAGCGACAGTTATAACCCGGATATCTGCGTGGCGGAGCAAAAGGCGTGGATGGAGCTTATCGCGGAAGTGCAGGGCGAAGGCCAAATTTTTTACCGTCGCCGTCGCCGCCGTATGAAACGCAAAAGCGGCAATATTGACGATTTTTGCCGCCGCTGGGGCAATCAGTACAGCTATATGGTGGTGCTGGACGCGGACTCAGTGATGAGCGGCGAGTGTCTGAGCGGGCTGGTGCGTCTGATGGAAGCGAATCCAAACGCCGGGATTATCCAGTCTTCGCCGAAAGCGTCGGGAATGGATACTCTGTATGCCCGCTGCCAACAGTTCGCGACCCGTGTTTATGGACCGCTGTTTACCGCCGGGCTGCACTTCTGGCAGTTGGGGGAGTCGCACTACTGGGGGCACAATGCCATTATCCGCGTGAAGCCGTTTATCGAGCACTGCGCTCTGGCGCCGCTGCCGGGAGAAGGTTCGTTCGCCGGATCGATTCTTTCCCACGACTTTGTGGAGGCGGCGCTAATGCGTCGGGCAGGGTGGGGCGTCTGGATTGCCTACGATCTCCCCGGTTCCTATGAAGAGCTGCCGCCAAACCTGCTGGATGAGCTTAAACGCGACCGCCGCTGGTGTCACGGCAACCTGATGAACTTTCGTCTGTTCCTGGTGAAAGGAATGCACCCGGTGCATCGCGCCGTGTTCCTGACGGGGGTAATGTCATATCTGTCCGCGCCGTTATGGTTTATGTTCCTCGCGCTTTCTACCGCGCTGCAGGTCGTTCATGCGTTAACAGAGCCGCAATATTTCCTTCAGCCGCGCCAGCTTTTTCCGGTCTGGCCGCAGTGGCGTCCGGAACTGGCAATCGCGCTGTTTGCGTCAACGATGGTGCTGCTGTTCCTGCCGAAGCTGCTCAGTATTATGCTGATCTGGTGTAAAGGCACCAAAGAGTATGGCGGTTTCTGGCGCGTTACGCTGTCGCTGTTGCTGGAAGTGCTGTTCTCCGTGTTGCTGGCGCCGGTGCGTATGCTGTTTCATACCGTGTTTGTGGTCAGCGCGTTCCTCGGCTGGGAAGTGGTCTGGAACTCACCGCAACGCGACGATGATTCTACGCCGTGGGGAGAAGCCTTTATGCGTCACGGTTCTCAACTGCTGCTGGGGCTGGTCTGGGCGGTGGGTATGGCGTGGCTGGATTTACGCTTTCTGTTCTGGCTGGCGCCGATTGTCTTTTCGCTGATTCTGTCGCCATTTGTTTCGGTGATCTCCAGTCGTTCAACGGTAGGATTACGCACTAAACGCTGGAAGCTGTTCCTGATCCCGGAAGAGTATTCGCCGCCTCAGGTGTTGGTCGATACCGATAAATATCTGGAGATGAATCGCCGCCGTATTCTGGACGATGGCTTTATGCATGCGGTATTTAACCCGTCGCTTAATGCGCTGGCGACCGCGATGGCCACCGCGCGTCACCGCGCCAGTAAGGTGCTGGAAATAGCCCGCGATCGTCATGTGGAGCAGGCGCTAAACGAAACGCCGGAGAAACTGAACCGCGATCGGCGCCTGGTTTTGCTCAGCGATCCGGTGACGATGGCGCGTTTACACTATCGGGTCTGGAATGCGCCAGAGAGATACTCTTCCTGGGTAAACCATTATCAGTCTCTCGTCCTGAATCCGCAGGCGTTGCAGGGACGAACATCGTCAGCGGGATAAGGTCTTCAGGTCTGGAGTGAGGTGAAAAATACCGGCGTGATGCCGGTATTTTTATAGTGAAATGAGGTATCAGGTGCGTATATTCGCGGTGAGCATAATGGTGATTACCCTGAGCGGCTGCGGCAGTATTATCAGCAGAACGATCCCCGGACAAGGACACGGCAACCAGTATTACCCTGGCGTGCAGTGGGATATGCGTGATTCCGCATGGCGCTATATCACTATCCTCGATCTGCCCTTCTCACTGATCTTCGATACACTGCTACTGCCGCTCGATATTCACCACGGGCCTTATGAGTAATTAACGCTCATCCCATTCGTCTGCCGCAGTACGGCCTTCCTCGGTATCAAGCGGGGGTTCAAGCTGGAATTCCCCCTCATCCCATTCATGCAAAGTATTCTCTTCCTGCCATTCCTGGCGGATCTCTATCTCATCATAATCGCCGTCAAACACGCTCTGCGCGGCTTCACCACTCAGCATCGGCAGACATTCGCCATCTTCACCTTCATCGGCGAAAAATTCGACCTGCCACATGATGTCCCCATCCTGCAGTACATATTTCTGAACGTTGAACTGCTGCACATTCGCTTCATCTTGTTCGAGGCCTGGATGGTCAGCCAGAAATTCTTCCCGGGCTGCATCGATAGCTTCTTCCAGCGTGGCATACATGGTCATCAGTGTCTCCCTTTGATTTGACGAGGTATTTAGGGAAAGAATAGCTGATTATGTGATATTGCAAGTATGAAAGCGCAAAAATCATTCTATTGCCAGTCTGCGCCGTCGTAAGCTGTTCCATGAATAGATAGCATTGAACAACACCACGCCTGCCGTGACGCAGAATACGGCGCGGAAGCCATAGCTCGCGGAAATTGCGGCGCCCATGAGAGGGCCGGTGACGTTGCCGATATCGCGGAAAGATTGGTTGTAACTGAATATGCGCCCGGCTATCTGGTTGGTAGAGTTGTAAACCAGCAGAGTTTGAACGGCTGGCAGCAGCGCGCCATCCGCCGCGCCAAGCAGAAACCGCAATAGCGCGAGTTGCCACGGCGTTTGCACAAAAGACATTGGAATCAGCAGCAGTACGGAAATAATCAGCGCGACGATAAGAATCTTTTCCGGGCCAATTCTGTCGCCGAGCTTGCCGAGCCGGGGGGCGCTAAGTAATGCCGCCACGCCGGGAACGGACGCTATCATCCCGCTAATGAACGCAATATTACTGACATTTCCCGCCAGTTCGCGCACATAGAGCGTCAGGATGGGCGCAATAGACCCCGTCGCCACCTGAATAATCAGCGTGGTGACAAACAGGCTTAACACCAGGCGGGGATTTTTTAACGAGGCGACCACTTCCCGAACGTGAAGCATCTCTTTTTTGCTCACCGGCAGGAAATTCTCGCGAATAAAAAAGAAAGTGAGCAGAAAACAGATAAACAAAACGCTGGCGGTAATAAAAAAGACCGGTCGAAGGCCGTAATGGTCGGCGAGCAGACCGCCCGCAAGTGGGCCAAGCAGAGCGCCGCTGACGCCGCCAGTAGAGAGCGTCCCTAACGCCCAGCCGCTTTTATGGCGTGGCACCTGAGTGGCGATGAGCGCATTGGCGTTGGGAATAAATCCGCCCAGCAGGCCTAATAACGCGCGGAGGATCAGAAATTGCCAGATATTTTGCGCCATGCCCATTAACAGCATCACAATGGCCATGCCGAGAGCGGAACGCAACAGCATGATCTTACGTCCTTTACGATCCGCCAGACCGCCCCAAAAAGGGGAAGCGATAGCTGAAAAGAGGAACGTAATACTAAAGACCAGCCCGGACCACATGTTGAGCGCGCTATGGCCTGTTACGCCGAGTTGCTCAACGTAGAGAGGGAGAAAAGGCATGACCAGACTGAATGCCGCGCCGGTTAAAAAACAGCCCAGCCAGGTAACGGTTAGATTGCGTTTCCAGTTTATGGGGACATCAGAGGGTGACATAGCGTTCCACAGTATGATGCGCGGTTTGCGCTATCATCAATTTAATTATGAGCGTACTAATTATAATTATGCGCCGACCTTACCAGCCTCGCAATGTGGGGAGCTTTTAAAGCTAAAAGAGGGGAAAAATTGCAGCCTGACGGCTGCAATCCTGTCAATAGCGCGACGGTACGCCTTCAGGGCGAGTTTTAAAGCGGCGATGCAGCCACATATACTGCTCTGGCGCCATCATAATGCACTGCTCAACAATCTTATTCATCCACGCGGCAGTCGCTTCTGCGCTCTCCAGCGGAGGCGAATATTCCGCAGGAAGAATGATCAGTTCGTAGCCTTTCCCATCGGGTTTACGGCGAGGCACGAAGGGGATAATACAGGCTTTAGACATGCGCGCGAGCATCCAGGTACCGGAGGTCGTGGCAGCCTGGTCGACAGCGAATAATGGTACAAAAACGCTGGCGCGCGGGCCATAATCGTGATCCGGCGCATACCAGATCAATTCGCCGCTTTTCAATGCCTTAACCATGCCTTTCAGATCTTTGCGATCCAACATCGATTTATTGGAGCGTAAGCGCCCCCAGGTCTGTAACCAGTCGAGCAACGGATTATCATTCGGGCGATAAACCCCGATCCCCGGGTTATGCATACCAAACATGCGGGCGCCAAACTCAAGGGTAAGAAAATGTATTCCTACCAGAATGAACCCCAGCCCCTGCGCCTTAACTTCACGGATATGCTCCAGACCGCTCGCTTCCATCCAGCGGTTCACTCGCCGATCGGGCCAGAACCAGGCCATGCCGGTTTCCATCACGCCCATACCGACGGATTCAAAGTTTTTGACCACCATGGTGTGGCGTTCCTGCGCGGTCATTTCCGGAAAGCATAATTCAAGGTTGCGATAGGCGATTTTCGCGCGGCGTTTCATTACGCGTCGCGCCAGGTGGCCCAATGCGCAACCCAATTTATAGATGACCGGGTAGGGGAGTTGCACGACCAACCAAAGCGCGCCTATACCCAACCAGGTTAACCAATAGCGCGGGTGCAGTAAGGCCACGGAGAACTTAGGCAACTTCGTCATTTCTATCCTGTCTTTCAACGAACAATTCCCCGTATTCTCGCATCTTTTTGCGTTGAGCAAAAATATTTAGCAGGAGAGTGGCGATTAAATCGACAATTGTTGTTAATTATTTAGTGTAAAGCAGGAAATGTAGCGCAAAATGTGTGGATGTAAATTGGCGAGACTTGCCTTATCATGCCTGCCCACTTTATTTTTTGCTGATTGCAGGATACGTACACCATGCCAGTGTTACACAACCGCATCTCTAATGACGAGCTGAAAGCCAAAATGCTGGCGGAAAGCGAGCCGCGTACGACAATTTCTTTTTATAAATATTTCACAATCGCCTCGCCGCAACAGACGCGGGACGCGTTGTATCAGGTGTTTACGGCGTTGGACGTTTTTGGTCGCGTTTACCTGGCGCATGAAGGCATCAATGCGCAAATCAGCGTGCCGCAAAGCAAGCTCGAGACGTTTCGTCAACAGCTTTATACGTTCGACCCCGCGCTGGACGGGCTGCGTTTAAATATTGCGCTGGAGGATGACGGAAAGTCATTTTGGGTGCTGCGTATGAAAGTTCGCGACCGTATCGTTGCTGACGGTATTGATGATCCGAGTTTTGATGCCAGTAATGTCGGCGATTATCTGAAGGCGGCAGATGTGAATGTGATGCTGGACGATCCTGACGCGGTCTTTATTGATATGCGCAACCACTATGAGTATGAAGTTGGCCATTTCGAAAATGCTCTGGAAATCCCGGCGGATACGTTTCGTGAACAGTTGCCAAAAGCGGTTGAAATGCTGCGGGAACATGCAGATAAAAAGATAGTGATGTACTGTACCGGCGGTATTCGTTGTGAGAAAGCCAGCGCCTGGATGAAACACAACGGTTTCAATAAAGTCTGGCATATTGAGGGTGGCATCATTGAGTACGCCCGTCGCGCGCGCGAGCAGGGGCTTCCCGTTCGCTTTATCGGCAAAAATTTTGTATTTGATGAGCGAATGGGCGAACGAATCTCGGATGAGGTTATCGCGCATTGCCATCAGTGCGGCGCGCCCTGCGATAGCCATACCAACTGCAAAAATGACGGTTGCCATCTGCTGTTTATCCAGTGTCCGCAGTGCGCCAGTAAATTTAACGGCTGCTGTAGTGAACAATGCTGTGAAGAGCTGGCCTTGCCGGAGGAAGAACAGCGCCGACGTCGTGCGGGTCGCGAGAACGGCAACAAAATTTTTAATAAATCGCGTGGTCGGCTTAATAGCAAACTGAGCATTCCCGATCCGGCTGAGTAATATTTTGCCGGATAGCCGCGTAAAGGCCGCTATCCGGCATTTCGCCAGGCGTTACTTCTGCTGAACGCCTTCTACTGAGATGATAAGCTCAACCTCTTGTGAGGCCGGGCCGAGATCGGTAGTTATATTGAAATCCTTCAGCTTAATTTTTCCTTCGGCCTCAAAGCCCGCGCGCTTACCGCCCCACGGATCGTCGCCCTGGCCCATCAGCTTCGCTTCCAGCGTCACCGGTTTAGTCACGCCATTGAGTGTCAGATTGCCGGTAATATCCAGTTCATCGCCCTCTTTTTTCACGCTGGTAGAGGTGAAGGTTGCCTGCGGGAATTTCGCAACATTAAGAAATTCCGCGCTACGCAGGTGTTTGTCACGTTCGGCATGGTTAGTGTCGACGCTATTGGTGTTAATGGTCACGTTCACTTTGTCGGCCGACGGATTTTTTTCGTCAAAAGTGAACGTGCCGTCGAAATCTTTAAAGGTGCCGTATAGCCAGCTGTAGCCCAGATGCTGGATGCGGAAATTGACGAACGCATGTTGGCCTTCTTTATCAATTTTATACTCCGCCGCCACGGCGGAACCGGTCGTGAATAACAAGGATGCGAGGGTGAATCCCAGCAGGTTTTTTTTCATTTTTGAGCTCCATAGTCAGATGACGACATTCCTGTCATACGTTTCAGTGTGTCGTCTTTATCGATGAAATGGTGTTTTAGCGCCATAACCCCATGCGAGAGCGAGATAATGACCAGCGACCAGGCAAACCACAGATGCAGCGTTCCGGCGATGTCAGCCTGCGCGCCCGCGTCCGTAAGCGTGGCCGGAATCTCAAACCAGCCAAAGACGCTAATCGGTTTACCGTCGGCGGTGGAAATCAGGTAGCCGCTAATGATTATCGCAAAGAGCAGGAGATACAGGAGGAGATGACCTGCGGCGGCGCCAGCGCGCGTTAAACGGGAATAGCTGGTCAACGCAACGGGTGGTGGAGAATAAAGCCGCCAGATAATACGCACGATCAGCGCCATCATCAGTAATATGCCAATACTTTTATGTATTTCCGGTGCCTGGTGATACCAGCCGTCGTAATAACTGAGCGTGACCATCCATAAACCCAACGCAAACATGCCATAGACCACCAGGGCGGTCAGCCAGTGGAGCGCGGCGGAAACCACGCCATAACGCTGTGGAGTATTTTTAAATTGCATAAACACACCAATGAATATTTCACGAGAGAATGAAAATGGCGTGGAAAAGCGCCGAATGCAACTTATAAATAAGAATTTGAATGATATTTATTTTTATTTCAATAATTTTGATGTTGTTTGCGGTTCAGCTTCAGAAGTTTCGAGATATTTCCCCCTGATAACCGCGCAATGGCAGGAACTGGCATTATTGCCGTGCTTAACGTTATGAAATAAAAAGCGAGGAACTTTCAGGAAGTGTCAGTTAACGTCAATGAAAAGCAATCAAAAGAAAAGGAGATAAACAATATCCATCACCGCCAGCAGCGACCAAAGAATAACGTAAAGCATGAAATGTTCGCGAATATTATTCATCAGAAAATGAAAGAGACGGCGCATAGCTTACCTTAATAAACAGCCCCTTTACGGGGCCGACAAATTATTGGCTAAAACGGGAAAGCCGGAACGGCGTCAGATCAAAGGAGGATGTTTTTCCCAACGCAAAATCCGCAGCGATTTCTCCTAACACCGGGGCGAATTTAAAACCATGTCCGCTGAGTCCAGTGATGACAAGCGTGTTCTCATGGCCAAGCAGCGTATCGATAATAAAATCCTCGTCCGGCGAATTATCATAGGTACATGCCGCCCCATGTAAACAACCGCCGATACCCGGCAGTACGTTACGCAGGAAAGGAAATGCTTCCGCGCCATCGCTGGCAACGGCGGCAAAGGGCTTGCGCTCTTCCTGAGCCTGTATTAGCTGTCCGCCATTGTGTTTGCCGATTTTTAACTCGTCGTTCTCCGCCGGGAAACCGTAATATTGATCGCCGTTGGGCATTTCGCCAGTAAAGGCCGGAAAGCGGTTTTTAGTGCTGTAACGTCCATCCGCCTTAAACCAGGCAAAAACTTTACGTACGGGCTGAACGGGCAGCTCCGGTACCAGCGTTTTGACCCAGGTGCCCGCGCTAATCAGCGCCTTGCTGGCGTGGTAGCAGCCTTCACTCGTCTCTATCGTCACACCGTTATCATCATGGTGAATATGGCTTACCGGGCTGTTAAATAGCTGTGCGCAGCCTGCTTCTCGGGCCAGACGAAGCCATGTGGTAATGGCTAATTCGCTGCGCAGGAAACCGGAGTCAGCTTCAAACAGCCCGATATAATTTTCGGGCACGCGAATTTCCGGCCAGCGCGTCATGAGGGCCGTCGCGTCCAGGCGCTCGACGTTCAATTGCCACTGTTGCGCGCTTCGTGCGACGTTGGCTAAGAAAGCGGAATCGGCCGGGCCGAGGTTAACGACGCCGGAGCGGACAAAAATAGGCTCTTCATTGTGTGTGGAGAGTTCATCCCAAAGCGTCTGGGCGCGAAGCACCAGCGGGACATATTTTTCGCCTTCACCATAAGCGTGGCGGATAAGACGGGTATCGCCGTGGTGGCTGCCCTGTTGATGAGGCGGTATATGCGCATCGGTCATCAGGACCTTTAGCCCGGCGCGGGTGGCGTAATAACCAGCGGCGGCGCCAACCGAACCGCTGCCGATAATAATAAGGTCGTATTTCATCAGCTTCTCTCTGCTATCGCGATGATTTCAGGGTAAATAACTGCGCTGAGATATACAAGCCAGAAATAAGTGAGGCACCTTACGGTGCCTGAGAGAGGGGGAGCGCGTCACGCTAATGGCGACGATACTCGTTTTCCTGGTAATCACCTGATTCTATTTTGGCGATGCCGGCTTCTAATATTGAAATAAATTGCCTGGCTACATCTGTCGTTAACCAGAGCGTTTGACCAACTTCAGTCCCTTCCGGTTCCGGACGATTTGGGGTCTGGTAGTGCAAACGCAGCATCAGCGCATCATAGCTATCGACGGTGCTGATGTCCCATCCTACAAGCGGATGGGTCTGAATGACTTCATTATTCTTTTCCATCATGCCCCCCTGGTACGTGTTATAAGACAACGGTTCTCGAGGTTCAATGCGTGTTTTTCTTCTGAAGCAACTTCAGTATACCAATTAATAAGGCTATTCACTGCGTTTTTAAAGAGACCGGAGGATAAATTTCTCTTTTTAAGAATTATATGAACAATAAAGCGGCAGTTCATTCATATTTTTTTAGGATGTTGTGCAATTATTTTGACGGTCAGGCGAAATATTCATCAGTTGCGCAAATAAAAAAGCCGGGGCGACCCGGCAAACATACATCACTGCATATCATTTTTTATTCATTGATGAACCAGTCATCAGCGCTCTCCCAGGTCTCCTGGAGAATCTCGCTAATGCGTTCTTTGTCCTCTTTTGATGCGCCAATGACGGACAAGTTGTTGGCGGTAGCGTAACGCACGGTGACGTTACCCAAATTCTCAGGAAAATGATGGCTAATACGGCGGGAGAGTTCGCCCGCCAGCGCATCAATCGCACCGGCAGGCAGAGGTGACGTTTTGGCTATAGTGACTTCAATACGCATAATGGCCCCCTGTTGAATATACTGGATATATATACAGTTAAATCCAATATATAGCAACAGGTAAGCGCATTTTTTATTTTTTTACTGACCAGCGTACTGTTTCACCCGCTAAAAAAGGCACCAGCGAATCATCAGCCAGCGCGATATTTTCCGGTACATGTTGTTCATCGCGAACCAGTTCCACCCACCCCGTATTCACCGGCAGGCCATAGAATTGCGGGCCATTCAGTGAACAGAACGCTTCAAAGTGCGCCAGCGCGTTCATTTCCTCAAACACGGCGGCATAACTGCCAAGGGCGGAGGGAGCGTTGAAACAACCGGCGCAGCCGCAACTGGTCTCTTTACGATGACGTGAATGCGGCGCTGAATCCGTCCCCAGGAAGGCGCGCGTAAAACCACTGGCGACCAGTTCGCGTAACGCCTGCTGGTGAATATTGCGTTTCAGAATCGGCAGACAGTACAGGTGAGGACGAATGCCGCCGACCAGCATATCATTACGGTTAAACATTAAATGTTGAGGCGTAATGGTAGCCGCCAGGTAGTCGTTGCCGTCACGGACATACTGCGCGGCATCTTTGGTCGTGATGTGCTCAAAGACCACTTTAAGCGTGGTCAGACGCTGGCGTAGCGGTTCCATTACGGTGTCGATAAAACGCGCTTCGCGATCGAAGATATCAACATCCGCATGGGTCACCTCACCGTGGACCAGTAATGGCATTCCGAGTTTTTCCATCCGCTCCAGTACCGGCATGATAGCGTCGACTGACGTTACGCCATGACTGGAGTTAGTGGTGGCATTGGCCGGGTAAAGCTTAGCCGCAGTAAATACGCCTTCATGGAAACCACGCTCCAGTTCATCGGCATCGAGCGAATCCGTTAAATAGCAGGTCATTAACGGCGTGAAATCATGCCCGGCGGGCACCGCATCGAGAATACGCTGGCGGTAGGCGATCGCTGCATCAACGGTCGTGATGGGGGACGCCAGGTTCGGCATCACGATAGCGCGACCATAAATTTTGCTGGTATAGGGTACGACCGTTTTTAACATGTCGCCATCGCGAAGGTGAACGTGCCAGTCGTCCGGGCGGCGGATCTTTAAAACCTGGGATGGTGCAGTCATTAATAAGCTCCGGCTGAGGAATAGTCTTTTTGCCGGAAACAAAGGATAAGCGGAAACGTTTTCGTTTGCACGTAAAAAAAAGGGCGCGAGCGCGCCCTCCGAAATCAATTGGTGAAAGGAATAACGATTTCACCAGGTTTAACTTCAATGCCTTTCGCGAGTTTCTTCGCTAACGCTTCGCCTTTACTGCTGTCCTCACGCAATACGTAAGCGGGCCGCTGGTTAAAGTAGCTACGTAAAGACTGATTTAAATAGGGCAGGAGCGTTTGTAGCACCGATTGCATTTT
Source organism: Salmonella sp. SSDFZ54 (assembly GCF_004010735.1). Classification (NCBI taxonomy): domain Bacteria; kingdom Pseudomonadati; phylum Pseudomonadota; class Gammaproteobacteria; order Enterobacterales; family Enterobacteriaceae; genus Salmonella; species Salmonella sp. SSDFZ54. The sequence continues at coordinate 4,736,769 of NZ_CP034819.1, read as the reverse complement.
CTCCGGCGTCACGGTGGCGTCTACTACTTCCATCTCCTGAAGATAGATGGCGCCTTTTTCTTTATCAAAGACCGGCAGGGCTTTTAGCTTGAGTTTCATCGTCGCTTTTTGACTGCCAAACAGGGAATTCATATCCAGCCTGGCATCGCCAGTAAGGGTGACTTTATTAGGCTCTTCCCGACCAATCTGGCTGGCAAGGTTAGTCAATACGATATGCGCGTCGGCAATGCCGGGCAGACCAATATCTTTTGAGAAATTATTCCGTTTTTCAAGCGCTTGATTGATTTCTTGTTCGCTAATGGTGTATTGCGTAAGTTGATTACAACCCACTAACAGGCCGCTAACTACCAGCGCAGCGGCAAAAAAAAACTTTTTCATGGCGTTCCTTAGCATGTTGCCTGTGCCCTAATCTTGACACAAAGCAGCATGTCGCGCCAGCGGACATGGCGCCACTAGAAAAAGCTGAAAAAGGCGGCAAGAAAGGGTTGCCGCCTGGCGGGAGTTAGATAGCCATTGAGGAGAGTAAATTAATTTGCGTCTGCTTCGCCATATTATCGCGATAGTCCGCGACTTTTGTCGGCCAGTGGATACCGGCGACCAGCGTCAGATTACGCAGAAGCGGAAACAGATGAATATCATCTTCCGATAATTCACCGTTAACGGCGTTAGGCTGTACGATGAGTTTATCCAGCAAACGTAAATCATCGCCGATCTTTTTAATCAGTCCGGCAGAGTGCGCAAGATGGTTGTCAAAACTGCCAGATGAGGCTTCTTTTTTGCGGATAAAATACTGGCGCGCCGCAGGGGTAGAAAATTCATCGAAAGCGGATTTTGCAAATCGCGGCAGCAGTAGCTGATTAACGTAACCGTTAACTTTGCGCAACCACTCTTCAATGGCTGGATTGCGTTTCCCGGTTAACAGCGGTTTGCCGTCGAGGTTGTCGACATAATGTACAATATCCATACTTTCAGGAAGGTAGCGACTATCATCTTTTTGCAGGATGGGCACCATCTTTTGACCAATCATCCGGGTGGGCGTCGCCTCGTCGTCATTTTGTAACACGTTAAGTTCAACGGGGATGTTCTTCAGGCCGAAAATCATGCGGGCTTTAACGCAGAAAGGGCAATGATCGTAAATATAAAGCTTCACGTTTCTCCTCCATTTGACTGTCGGTATCTGACCAGTATGGAGGAGATAGCGACAGGTATCAAATCAGGCGCCGGGTTCCAGCATCCGGCGCGGCGTGCGTTTATGACTAAATTGCCAGCCTAAAGCCAAAAAGGTGATAAAGCCGATAATACCGAGCATCATCCACGGTAGTTCAGGCTGCGCAAGCGCTTTCCCCATATCAAACAACCAGCCGCCGCCGATATAACCAATCGCGCCGCCAATGGCTAATCCCAGACGGCTAAAGCCCATATAGCTTCCCCGCGCCCTCGCGTCTGCGAGCGACGCGCTGAGCGTTTCGCGCGCCGGTTCGGCGATAACCGAGCCGATGTAGAAAGCGCAAATAAGCGTAAAAAGCTGCTGTAAATTGCCCACCATCCCGATGGGGAGCATGCTCAGCGACATGACGAGCAAACCGGCCATCAGCCGATGCTCCAGCCGAAAACGCTTTTCGCTCCAGCGGGCAATCGGGTAGAGCAACGTCAGCGAGAGACACGCCTCTATAGCGTACATCCATTTCACGGCAGCAGGCGAACCGGCGATATCGTTTACCATAATCGGCAGCATTAACATGACCTGTACCGCCAGCATATAGTAGCCCGCCAGCGTCAGCACGTAGGTGACAAACCTTTTATCGCTCATGACGCGGCGCATTCCTTCACGCACCGGCGTTCTGACCGTTGATAGCTTCCAGGCCGGAAGCAGCCATGCGTTGAAAAGGGCGCATAATATGAACAAAATAGCGCCTGTCGCGCAGACCAGGCGAAAATCGTATTGTAGCAACCAGCTTCCCAGCAGCGCGCCAATCACCGCGCCCGCGCTGTCCTGCATCATCAATAGAGAGAAGAAGCGGCCCCGTTGCTCCGGACGAATTAATTTGACCACCAGCGCTGAACGCGGCGGGTCAAAAAGCGTACCGCCGAGACCGGAAAGAAAGCAGGAAAACCACAAGAGCCAGGGCTCATGCGCGATACCCATGGTGGCAAAGCCTGCGGCGCGCATCAGCATACCGGTGACAATCATCGGTTTCGCGCCAAAGCGATCGGCGATGGCGCCGCCAAAAATGCCCAGACCTTGTTGAATAAACTGGCGCAGGCCGAGCGCGATCCCTACCATTACGGCAGCCCACCCCATTTGATCGACAAAGCGAATAGAGATGAGCGGGAAGACGACGAAAAAACCCAGCACCACCAACATGTTATCGATGAGAAGAAAATATTTACCCAGGTTCCTCGCCTGCGAGACGCGCGACATTTCCCCTCCCGGGAAATAAAAGATGAGCGTCTTCTATTCTGCGGCGGCGTTTCGTTTTTTCCTACCGTTAGCGGGACAATATTTTTTTATCAAAAGTCCTTTTTAATCGAGAGTTTTCATCAAAATGTGGCAGCAATTCAAAAAATGACGATTTGCGCTTTTCACAGAGCCTGGTTGCGCAGGTATAGTAATGTTACTGGCGTGCTGAAGACGTTACAGGAAGGAGTAGGTATAGAATGTTTGGCTATCGTAGTAACGTGCCAAAAGTGCGCTTAACCACCGATCGTCTGGTGGTACGTTTAGTGCATGAGCGTGATGCCTGGCGTCTGGCCGATTATTACGCGGAAAATCGTCATTTTTTAAAACCCTGGGAACCGGTCCGTGATGAAAGTCATTGTTATCCTTCAGGATGGCAGGCGCGTCTGGGAATGATCGGTGAATTTCACAAACAGGGCTCCGCCTTCTATTTCGCGCTACTTGATCCGGAAGAAAAAGAAATTATCGGCGTGGCGAATTTTTCCAATGTGGTGCGCGGTTCTTTTCATGCCTGTTATCTGGGCTATTCCATTGCGCAAAAGTGGCAGGGGCAAGGGCTGATGTTTGAAGCCTTAACCGCTGCGATTCGCTATATGCAGCGCACTCAGCATATCCACCGTATCATGGCGAACTATATGCCGCACAACAAACGTAGCGGCGCGTTGCTGGCGCGGCTTGGCTTTGAAAAAGAAGGCTATGCGAAAGATTACCTGTTGATTGATGGACAATGGCGCGACCATGTCCTGACGGCGTTAACCACGCCGTTATGGACGCCGGGGCGTTGAGCGGCTTACGGAATGAGAGGCAAAGGGAGAAAACGATGAAATATGAATTAACTGCCACTGAAGCGCGAGTGATTGGCTGTCTGCTGGAAAAGCAGGTGACAACGCCGGAACAGTATCCGCTTTCCGTCAACGGGGTGGTGACAGCCTGTAATCAGAAAACCAACCGTGAACCGGTGATGAACCTGACGGAACAAGAGGTACAAGAACAGCTCGATAACCTGGTGAAACGCCACTTTTTGCGTACGGTCAGCGGGTTTGGCAATCGCGTCACCAAATATGAACAGCGTTTCTGTAATTCCGAATTTGGCGATCTGAAACTTAGCGCGGCGGAAGTGGCGCTTGTCACTACGCTGCTGCTGCGCGGCGCGCAAACGCCCGGCGAGTTGCGTAGCCGGGCGTCGCGGATGCATGAATTCAGCGATATGGCGGAAGTTGAATCCACGCTGGAACGGCTTGCCAGTCGTGAGGACGGCCCGTATGTCGTCCGTCTGGCGCGTGAACCGGGTAAGCGCGAAAGCCGCTATATGCACCTTTTTTGCGGCGATGTCGATGAACTGTCTCTCCAGACGTCTGCGCCGGAAAGTGCGTCGGGCGATCTTCAGTCGCGCGTCGAAGCGCTGGAAAGCGAAGTGGCGGAGTTAAAGCAGCGGCTGGATTCTTTGTTAGCTCACCTGGGGGAGTAATGTGAGAACATTACGGATTGGCATTGTCGGATTAGGCGGTATTGCGCAGAAGGCCTGGCTGCCGGTATTAACCAACACCGCCGGATGGACGTTACAGGGCGCCTGGTCTCCTTCGCGGGATAAAGCCTTATGTATCTGCGAAAGCTGGCGCATACCGTATGTGGATTCGCTGGCGAATTTAGCGTCCGGCTGCGATGCGGTCTTCGTCCACTCCAGTACCGCAAGCCATTATGCCGTGGTCAGCGAACTTCTCAATGCCGGCGTCCATGTCTGCGTGGATAAACCGCTGGCGGAAAATCTACGTGATGCTGAACGGCTGGTGGCGCTGGCGGCGCAAAAAAAATTGACGCTGATGGTTGGCTTTAATCGCCGTTTCGCGCCGCTGTACCGCGAACTGAAGACGCGCCTCGGCACTGCGGCGTCACTGCGTATGGATAAACATCGTACCGATAGCGTCGGGCCGCACGACTTACGTTTTACTTTGCTCGATGACTATCTGCATGTCGTGGATACCGTACTGTGGCTGGCGGGCGGCGAGGCGCGCCTTGCCAGCGGCACGTTGCTCACCAGCGAGTCCGGCGAAATGTGCTATGCGGAACATCATTTTTCCGCCGACAAACTACAAATTACCACCAGTATGCACCGGCGCGCCGGAAGTCAGCGTGAATCGGTCCAGGCCGTCACCGATGGCGGGTTGTATGACGTGACGGATATGCGTGAATGGCGCGAAGAGCGCGGGCAGGGTATTCTCATCAAACCCATTCCGGGTTGGCAAACGACGCTTGAACAGCGTGGTTTTGTCGGATGCGCGCGGCATTTCATTGACTGCGTACAAAATCAGACGGTTCCGGAAACGGCGGGGGAGCAGGCGATTTTGGCCCAGCGCGTCGTGGAGGCGCTGTGGCGGGACGCCATCAGCGAATAACCCTCTGTAACATCTGGCGGTAGTAATTCATCGTAATCCAGGTACTATACCCTCAATAATTCGAGTTGCAGAAAAGCTAACGCACATGCAGCTCGAAGTATGGCGGGTATATATGCCCACTCTACATAATACCTCTTTTCACAGTGAATAATGGCAAACCGTGGGGAGTCTGTAAGGCCTGATAAGACGTTTTAACGTCGCCGTCAGGCGCGGTGATACAGCCGGATACGGCAGAAGTTGCGTTATCCGGTCGATGGATCAGCCATGCAGGAGTTTTACGCCAGGGTCTGGAATACAAAAGAAATGAATTTATTGAAATCGCTGGCTGCCGTCAGCTCGATGACTATGTTTTCACGCGTGTTGGGCTTTGCCCGTGATGCGATTGTCGCCAGAATTTTTGGCGCAGGGATGGCGACCGACGCCTTTTTTGTGGCGTTTAAACTCCCCAACCTACTACGCCGGATCTTTGCCGAAGGCGCTTTTTCTCAGGCCTTTGTGCCTATCCTGGCGGAATATAAGAGCAAGCAGGGTGAAGAAGCGACGCGGATCTTTGTCGCTTACGTTTCCGGCCTGTTGACGCTGGCATTGGCCGTCGTGACGGTGGCCGGTATGCTGGCCGCCCCGTGGGTGATTATGGTAACCGCGCCGGGTTTTGCCGATACTGCGGATAAATTCGCGCTGACGACGCAACTGCTGCGGATTACGTTTCCCTATATTCTGCTGATCTCGCTGGCTTCACTGGTTGGCGCCATTCTCAACACCTGGAATCGCTTCTCTATTCCCGCTTTTGCGCCGACATTTCTTAATATCAGCATGATCGGTTTTGCATTATTCGCCGCGCCATACTTTAATCCGCCGGTGCTGGCGTTAGCCTGGGCAGTCACCGTCGGCGGCGTGCTGCAACTGGTGTATCAACTTCCGTATTTGAAAAAGATCGGTATGCTGGTGCTGCCGCGCATTAACTTTCGCGACACCGGGGCGATGCGGGTGGTCAAACAGATGGGGCCGGCGATTTTGGGCGTTTCCGTCAGTCAGATCTCCCTTATCATCAATACCATTTTTGCCTCGTTTCTGGCCTCTGGCTCGGTCTCATGGATGTACTATGCCGATCGGTTGATGGAGTTCCCGTCCGGCGTGCTGGGCGTGGCGTTGGGGACCATCCTGTTGCCGTCATTGTCGAAAAGCTTTGCCAGCGGCAATCATGATGAGTACTGCCGCCTGATGGACTGGGGGTTGCGTTTGTGCTTTTTACTGGCGTTGCCGAGCGCGGTAGCGTTAGGCATTCTGGCGAAGCCGCTGACGGTCTCGCTGTTTCAGTACGGTAAATTCACCGCCTTTGATGCGGCGATGACGCAGCGGGCGTTAATCGCCTATTCGGTGGGGCTGATTGGCTTGATCGTCGTAAAAGTGCTGGCCCCGGGCTTCTATTCTCGCCAGGATATTAAAACGCCGGTGAAAATCGCCATAGTGACGTTAATCATGACGCAGTTAATGAACCTGGCGTTTATTGGACCGCTGAAACACGCCGGGCTGTCGCTCTCTATTGGTCTGGCGGCATGTCTCAATGCGTCGCTGCTGTACTGGCAACTGCGCAAACAGAATATCTTTACGCCACAACCGGGTTGGATGTGGTTCCTGATGCGTCTGATCATTTCCGTACTGGTGATGGCTGCCGTATTGTTCGGCGTGTTGCATATTATGCCGGAGTGGTCGCAAGGGTCGATGTTATGGCGTTTGCTACGTTTGATGGCGGTAGTGATCGCGGGTATCGCGGCCTATTTCGCCGCGCTTGCCGTGTTGGGCTTTAAAGTGAAAGAGTTTGTTCGCCGGACGGCGTAAATTCAGTGCCTGATAGCGCTGTGCTATCAGGCCTACAAGGCATTCAGGCCGGAAAGGCGCAACGTCGCCATCCGGCAATGATTAGATAGAAATTTTTTTACCGCCGCGGTGAGAGACGGAAGTCTGACCGTCAGCCCCGTACAAGGTCGGTTCCTGGTGAGGTTTCAGCACCTCCAGCGCCTGTTGATTACGCTCGATTTGCCCTTCCAGCAGCCAGCCGTTGTGCTGGTTGAGGTCGCGCAGATGCTGCGTTTTTTCGGTAATCGCCTGCCAGCGCTCTGCAATGTCATCGTTTGCGCTACGCTGCGCGTTCTGCTCCAGACGGCGCTGTTGTTCCAGATAATCCAGCGTCGCCAGCAACGAGCTTTTTTCTTCTGTAATACGCTGTAGCTGGCTGCCGTTAATCTGGCCTACGGAAAGCTGTTGTTGCTCGGCGTCCATCACCGTCTTCAGGTCATTCAGGACGGTGGTCATCTGGTCAAGTATTTCTGACAAACGAGTCATACGCTTATTTACTCTGTAAGTAGCTCTGCGCCTCGCGAATGAGCGAGTCTGCTATTTTTCCCGTATCCATTTTTAACTCACCGTTACGGATAGCCGTTTTTAATGCTTCGACGCGTTCCATATTAATGTCGCTGACGCCTGGCTGCATGAGCTTCGCTTGCGCGTCGCTTAACGTTACGCTGGCGCTCGTCGCGGCGGACGTTTTTTCCTGACGCGTTTTTTGTACCGGCGTGTCGCTGGTTTCGCGCGTCTGGACAGTGCTAACGGGTTTCAAAGGTGAGGTACGGTCAATGCTCATTTATTTATCCTCATCGAGGGTTACGTTGTAGCGGCCAGCTACCATCATGGTTGAATATCTCATCGGCAGCCGCGACAAAATCTTTACACAATTATAGGTTAATAAGAATATTCCCATCAGAATCGACGGTTCCACTCACGATTTGACCCGATGTCATGCGTACGCGCGCATTTTGCGCGACGGCGGCATTATTCATCGCCTGACCTTCCGCATTGACGCTAAACCCCTCGCCATTGGCGATGACCTGTACTCGTTGACCCGCTTTGACGCGCCAGGCCTGACGTATCATCGTAAGCTGTACCGGCTGCCCGGGAGCGAGATCGCGCAAACTGACGGCATCCTGAATCTGACGGATATCCAGTACCGTCCGCGGCGGTAACTGATCCAGCCTGCCACGTTTTAGCGTGACGTTGGCCGGCGTCAATTTTCCGCCGCGCGCGATGGGCGCGGCAACGGCGACATAATTGCCGGTCGCTTGCACATTCACCTGCAAATAACGTTTTTCATTGGCGCAGCGCGCCACCACATTGACGTTGCCCCACAGCTTCGCGCTGCCCGTCATGCTGAAGGCTGGCTGCTCGCAGCTCGGTAGCAGATTGGGCGATGAACGGAGCGTGACAACCACCTCGTCGCTGAAGCCAGCCAGACGCTGGGAAAACCACGTGGTCAGCTGGGCGTTGATGTCCTGCGCCATTGTCAGGGGGCTGAACAGCAAAGCCGCCACGGCGAATCCTCGTTTTAACGTTTGCATGGTACTTCCCCCTGGTTGATGTCATGACAGGATTCTACCCGTGTGAAGCAAGCATCAACGCAATAAATAGCGACGCATTTTGCGTTTATTCCGGCGATAACGCGCGCGTGAAGGCATTTAAGCTGTCGGCTGAATTTTGCCATTTGCGGAGGAGATATGCTCGACAGGCTCGATGCCGCCTTACGATTTCAGCAGGAAGCGCTAAATCTGCGCGCGCAACGTCAGGAAATATTAGCGGCGAATATCGCCAATGCCGATACGCCGGGGTATCAGGCGCGCGATATTGATTTTGCCAGTGAGTTAAAAAAGGTGATGGTGCGTGGACGGGAAGAAACCGGCGGCGTCGCGTTAACGTTGACTTCCTCTCACCATATTCCCGCCCAGGCGGTCTCTTCTCCCGCAGTGGATCTGCTTTACCGCGTACCCGATCAGCCTTCTTTGGATGGTAACACCGTAGATATGGACAGGGAACGTACGCAGTTTGCGGATAACAGTCTCAAATATCAGATGGGGCTTACCGTTCTGGGTAGCCAACTCAAAGGCATGATGAATGTGCTACAGGGAGGAAACTAATTCGTGGCGCTGTTAAACATTTTTGATATTGCCGGATCGGCGCTTGCCGCGCAGTCCAAGCGGTTGAACGTTGCGGCCAGTAACCTGGCGAATGCGGATAGCGTCACCGGCCCGGACGGACAGCCTTATCGCGCCAAACAGGTGGTTTTTCAGGTGGACGCCGCGCCGGGGCAAGCCACTGGCGGGGTAAAGGTCGCCAGCGTGATTGAAAGTCAGGCACCGGAAAAGCTGGTTTATGAGCCAGGCAATCCGCTGGCGGACGCTAATGGTTACGTCAAAATGCCCAACGTCGATGTGGTCGGCGAAATGGTTAACACGATGTCAGCCTCGCGCAGCTATCAGGCAAATATCGAAGTCCTGAATACCGTAAAAAGCATGATGCTTAAAACGCTGACATTAGGCCAGTAAAGGAGGCGCGTATGTCTATTGCCGTAAATATGAATGACCCGACCAACACGGGCGTCAAAACGACGACCGGCAGCGGGTCGATGACTGGAAGCAACGCTGCCGATCTGCAAAGCAGTTTCCTGACCTTACTGGTCGCGCAATTGAAGAACCAGGACCCGACTAACCCATTACAAAATAATGAGTTAACGACGCAGTTGGCGCAAATCAGTACCGTGAGCGGCATTGAAAAACTGAATACGACGCTGGGGGCTATTTCTGGGCAAATCGATAATAGTCAGTCCCTACAGGCGACCACGCTGATTGGACATGGCGTTATGGTGCCTGGCACCACAATTCTGGCGGGTAAAGGCGCGGAAGAAGGGGCCGTGACGTCCACGACGCCGTTTGGCGTGGAATTGCAACAGCCTGCGGACAAAGTGACGGCAACCATTACCGATAAAGATGGCCGGGTGGTACGGACGCTGGAGATCGGTGAGTTGCGAGCCGGGGTACACACCTTTACCTGGGATGGTAAGCAAACGGACGGAACAACGGTACCGAATGGTTCTTACAACATTGCGATTACCGCCAGCAATGGCGGAACGCAACTGGTGGCGCAGCCGCTGCAATTCGCTCTGGTACAGGGCGTGACGAAGGGCAGTAACGGCAACCTGTTGGATCTGGGTACCTACGGCACCACCACACTCGACGAAGTTCGGCAAATAATCTAAGCCCTTACACTTATCAGGAGTCAGTCATGTCTTTTTCTCAAGCGGTTAGCGGCCTGAACGCTGCGGCCACCAACCTTGATGTTATCGGTAATAACATCGCCAACTCCGCCACCTATGGCTTTAAGTCCGGTACGGCATCATTTGCCGATATGTTCGCCGGTTCCAAAGTGGGGCTGGGCGTAAAAGTGGCGGGGATTACCCAGGATTTTACCGACGGTACGACAACGAACACCGGGCGCGGGCTGGATGTCGCGATTAGCCAGAACGGTTTTTTCCGCCTGGTAGACAGCAACGGTTCCGTGTTCTATAGCCGCAACGGCCAGTTCAAACTGGACGAGAACCGTAACCTGGTCAATATGCAGGGGATGCAGTTGACCGGCTATCCGGCCACCGGTACGCCGCCGACCATTCAGCAGGGGGCGAATCCTGCGCCGATCACCATTCCGAACACGCTGATGGCGGCGAAATCGACCACCACCGCGTCAATGCAGATCAACCTGAACTCAACGGACCCTGTACCGTCTAAAACGCCCTTTAGCGTGAGTGATGCGGATTCGTATAACAAAAAAGGCACCGTCACCGTTTATGACAGCCAGGGTAATGCCCATGACATGAACGTCTATTTTGTGAAAACCAAAGATAATGAATGGGCTGTGTATACCCATGACAGCAGCGATCCTGCAGCCACAGCGCCAACAACGGCGTCCACTACGCTGAAATTCAATGAAAACGGGATTCTGGAGTCTGGTGGTACGGTTGACATCGAAACCGGTGAAATTAATGGCGCGACTAAGGCCACCTTCTCCCTCAGCTTCCTTAACTCTATGCAGCAGAACACCGGGTCGAACAATATCGTCGCCACCAATCAAAACGGCTATAAGCCTGGCGACCTGGTGAGCTACCAGATTAACAACGACGGCACCGTGGTTGGCAACTACTCCAACGAGCAGGAGCAGGTGCTGGGGCAGATAGTGCTGGCTAACTTCGCCAATAACGAAGGTCTGGCATCCCAGGGCGATAACGTCTGGGCGGCAACGCAGGCTTCTGGGGTAGCGCTGCTGGGGACTGCCGGTTCCGGCAACTTCGGTAAGCTGACGAACGGCGCGCTGGAAGCCTCTAACGTGGATTTGAGTAAAGAGCTGGTGAATATGATCGTCGCGCAGCGTAACTACCAGTCGAATGCGCAGACCATCAAAACCCAGGACCAGATCCTCAATACGCTGGTTAACCTGCGCTAAGCGCCTGACGGGATAGCTTAATGGATCACGCAATTTATACCGCCATGGGGGCGGCCAGCCAGACGCTTAACCAGCAGGCGGTAACGGCCAGCAACCTGGCTAATGCCTCGACGCCGGGCTTTCGCGCACAGCTTAACGCGTTACGCGCAGTGCCTGTTGATGGCCTCTCTTTAGCAACGCGCACGCTGGTTACGGCGTCGACGCCCGGGGCGGATATGACCCCGGGTCAGTTGGACTACACTTCCCGCCCGCTGGATGTTGCGTTGCAGCAGGACGGCTGGCTGGTGGTGCAAGCGGCGGATGGCGCTGAAGGATATACCCGTAACGGGAATATCCAGGTGGGCCCGACCGGGCAGTTAACCATTCAGGGACATCCGGTTATCGGCGAAGGCGGACCGATTACCGTTCCTGAAGGGTCGGAAATCACCATTGCGGCAGACGGCACGATCTCCGCGCTCAATCCCGGCGACCCGCCAAACACGGTGGCGCCCGTTGGGCGACTGAAGCTGGTCAAAGCGGAAGGCAATGAGGTGCAGCGGAGCGATGACGGTTTATTCCGCCTTACCGCCGAGGCACAGGCTGAACGCGGGGCGGTACTGGCCGCCGACCCGTCAATTCGCATTATGTCGGGCGTGCTGGAGGGCAGTAACGTCAAGCCGGTTGAAGCCATGACCGACATGATCGCCAACGCACGTCGTTTTGAAATGCAGATGAAGGTTATCACCAGCGTAGATGAGAACGAAGGGCGAGCTAACCAACTGCTGTCGATGAGTTAATACAGGACATTTTATGATCAGTTCATTATGGATCGCCAAAACCGGTCTGGACGCGCAGCAAACCAATATGGATGTGATTGCCAATAACCTGGCAAACGTCAGCACCAATGGTTTTAAGCGTCAGCGCGCGGTATTTGAAGATCTGTTGTATCAGACCATCCGCCAGCCGGGCGCGCAGTCGTCCGAGCAGACGACGCTGCCTTCCGGGCTGCAAATCGGTACCGGCGTGCGTCCGGTCGCCACGGAGCGCCTGCACAGTCAGGGGAACCTGTCGCAGACCAACAACAGTAAAGATGTGGCGATTAAAGGGCAGGGCTTTTTCCAGGTCATGCTGCCGGACGGTACGTCTGCCTATACCCGCGACGGCTCTTTCCAGGTGGATCAGAATGGTCAACTGGTGACGGCGGGCGGTTTTCAGGTGCAGCCGGCAATCACCATTCCGGCCAACGCGTTAAGCATCACGATTGGCCGCGACGGCGTGGTCAGCGTGACCCAGCAGGGGCAGGCCGCGCCGGTTCAGGTCGGGCAGCTTAACCTGACCACCTTTATGAACGACACCGGGCTGGAAAGCATTGGCGAGAACCTCTATATCGAAACGCAATCGTCCGGCGCGCCGAACGAAAGCACGCCGGGGCTCAACGGCGCGGGGTTGTTGTATCAAGGGTATGTCGAAACGTCGAACGTTAACGTGGCGGAAGAGCTGGTGAACATGATTCAGGTTCAACGCGCCTATGAAATTAACAGTAAAGCAGTATCGACGACCGATCAGATGCTGCAGAAACTGACGCAACTCTAAGGGGCCGCCGGTGGGGGATACGCCACCGGCTCCCTGATTTTGAAGATGAAGGTAATGCAAAAATACGCGCTTCACGCTTACCCAGTTATGGCCCTGATGGTCGCGACGCTGACAGGATGCGCCTGGATACCCGCTAAACCGCTTGTGCAGGGGGCGACCACGGCGCAGCCGATACCTGGCCCGGTACCGGTGGCGAATGGCTCCATATTTCAGTCTGCGCAGCCGATTAATTATGGCTATCAGCCGCTTTTTGAAGATCGTCGACCGCGTAATATCGGCGATACGCTCACGATTGTGTTACAGGAAAACGTCAGCGCCAGTAAAAGCTCGTCGGCAAATGCCAGTCGCGACGGCAAAACCAGCTTTGGTTTTGATACGGTACCGCGTTATCTGCAGGGATTATTCGGTAATTCCCGCGCGGATATGGAGGCCTCCGGCGGCAACTCTTTTAATGGTAAAGGCGGCGCGAATGCCAGCAATACCTTTAGCGGCACGCTGACCGTGACCGTCGATCAGGTTCTGGCCAATGGCAATTTACACGTCGTGGGGGAAAAACAGATCGCGATTAATCAGGGAACGGAATTCATCCGCTTCTCCGGCGTGGTAAATCCACGCACCATCAGCGGCAGCAACTCTGTTCCCTCGACACAGGTGGCGGATGCGCGGATTGAATATGTCGGGAACGGCTATATTAACGAAGCGCAAAATATGGGCTGGCTGCAACGTTTCTTCCTTAATTTGTCGCCGATGTAAGCGAGGTGTATGTGTTTAAAGCTCTTGCAGGAATCGTTCTGGCACTGGTTGCCACTCTGGCGCACGCCGAGCGTATCCGGGATCTGACCAGTGTCCAGGGAGTACGGGAAAACTCGCTGATCGGCTACGGGCTGGTGGTCGGGCTGGACGGTACGGGCGACCAGACGACCCAGACGCCATTTACCACCCAGACGCTGAATAACATGCTGTCACAACTGGGGATTACGGTCCCCACCGGCACCAACATGCAGTTGAAAAACGTGGCGGCGGTGATGGTGACGGCGTCGTATCCGCCTTTTGCGCGACAGGGACAAACGATCGATGTCGTCGTTTCCTCAATGGGGAACGCTAAAAGTCTGCGTGGCGGGACGTTATTAATGACGCCGTTAAAAGGGGTGGACAGCCAGGTGTATGCTCTGGCGCAGGGCAATATTCTGGTCGGCGGCGCGGGCGCTTCCGCAGGCGGCAGTAGCGTGCAGGTTAACCAGCTTAATGGCGGGCGCATCACTAATGGCGCGATTATCGAACGCGAGTTGCCGACTCAGTTCGGCGCTGGCAACACCATTAACCTGCAATTGAACGACGAAGATTTTACGATGGCGCAGCAAATTACCGACGCCATCAACCGCGCCCGCGGTTACGGCAGCGCCACTGCGCTTGATGCGCGAACGGTACAGGTACGCGTGCCCAGCGGCAACAGCTCGCAGGTGCGTTTTCTGGCGGACATTCAAAATATGGAAGTCAACGTGACGCCGCAGGATGCAAAAGTCGTGATCAACTCGCGTACCGGTTCGGTGGTCATGAATCGGGAAGTCACGCTGGATAGCTGCGCTGTGGCGCAGGGCAATTTGTCAGTGACAGTCAATCGCCAGCTCAACGTCAACCAGCCGAATACGCCATTTGGCGGCGGGCAGACCGTGGTGACGCCACAGACTCAGATAGATTTGCGTCAGAGCGGCGGATCGCTACAGAGCGTGCGTTCCAGCGCCAATCTGAACAGCGTAGTGCGCGCGCTGAATGCGCTTGGCGCGACGCCGATGGACCTGATGTCGATTTTGCAGTCCATGCAGAGCGCGGGCTGTCTACGCGCCAAACTGGAAATCATCTGATGATCGGAGACGGTAAATTGCTGGCCAGCGCGGCCTGGGATGCGCAATCTCTGAACGAACTGAAAGCGAAAGCGGGCCAGGACCCGGCGGCGAATATCCGTCCTGTGGCCCGTCAGGTGGAAGGGATGTTTGTGCAGATGATGCTGAAAAGTATGCGCGAGGCTTTACCCAAAGATGGTTTATTCAGCAGCGATCAGACACGTCTGTATACCAGCATGTATGACCAGCAGATCGCCCAGCAGATGACCGCCGGTAAGGGATTGGGGCTGGCGGATATGATGGTTAAACAGATGACGGGCGGGCAGACGATGCCTGCGGATGATGCGCCGCAAGTACCGCTTAAATTCTCCCTGGAGACGGTAAACAGCTATCAAAATCAGGCGCTGACCCAACTGGTGCGCAAAGCCATACCGAAAACGCCGGACAGCAGCGATGCGCCGCTCTCCGGTGACAGTAAAGACTTTCTGGCCCGGCTTTCGCTCCCGGCGAGGCTGGCCAGCGAACAAAGCGGGGTGCCGCATCATCTGATTCTGGCGCAGGCGGCGCTGGAGTCCGGCTGGGGGCAGCGGCAAATCCTGCGGGAGAATGGCGAACCCAGCTATAACGTATTTGGCGTGAAAGCGACCGCCAGTTGGAAAGGGCCGGTGACGGAAATCACCACCACTGAATACGAAAATGGCGAAGCGAAAAAAGTGAAAGCGAAATTCCGCGTCTATAACTCGTATCTGGAGGCGTTATCGGATTATGTCGCGCTGTTAACGCGTAACCCACGCTACGCTGCCGTGACCACTGCCGCCACGGCAGAGCAAGGCGCAGTGGCCCTGCAAAACGCCGGATACGCCACTGACCCGAATTACGCGCGTAAATTGACCAGCATGATTCAGCAGTTGAAAGCGATGAGTGAAAAGGTCAGCAAAACCTACAGCGCGAATCTCGACAATCTCTTTTAAATTGCTCAAGTCCACGTAGTCGCTGCCGATAACAACGAGTATTGAAGGATTAAAAGGAACCATCATGTCCAGCTTGATTAATCACGCCATGAGCGGACTTAACGCCGCGCAGGCCGCGTTAAATACGGTCAGTAATAACATCAACAATTATAACGTTGCGGGTTATACCCGGCAGACAACTATTCTGGCGCAGGCAAACAGTACGTTAGGGGCTGGCGGCTGGATAGGTAATGGCGTTTACGTTTCAGGCGTACAGCGCGAATATGATGCGTTTATCACTAATCAGCTACGCGGCGCGCAAAACCAGAGCAGCGGCTTAACCACGCGCTATGAACAAATGTCGAAAATCGACAACCTGCTGGCCGATAAATCCAGCTCACTGTCTGGTTCGTTGCAGAGTTTTTTTACCAGCCTGCAAACGTTAGTCAGTAATGCGGAAGATCCTGCGGCGCGTCAGGCGCTGATTGGTAAAGCGGAAGGGCTGGTAAACCAGTTCAAAACCACCGATCAGTATCTGCGCGATCAGGATAAACAGGTCAATATCGCGATTGGCTCCAGCGTGGCGCAAATCAACAATTACGCGAAGCAGATAGCTAACCTGAACGATCAAATCTCCCGTATGACGGGCGTAGGCGCGGGCGCATCGCCGAACGACCTGCTCGATCAGCGTGATCAGTTGGTCAGCGAGCTTAACAAGATCGTTGGCGTCGAGGTGAGTGTACAGGACGGCGGCACCTATAACCTGACGATGGCCAATGGCTATACGCTGGTGCAGGGGTCGACGGCGCGTCAGTTGGCGGCGGTTCCCTCCAGCGCCGACCCGACGCGAACGACTGTCGCTTATGTCGATGAGGCCGCCGGTAACATCGAAATTCCGGAAAAGTTGCTGAACACCGGTTCGCTCGGCGGATTACTGACGTTCCGTTCTCAGGATCTGGATCAGACTCGTAATACGCTGGGCCAGTTGGCGTTGGCGTTTGCCGATGCGTTTAACGCGCAGCATACCAAAGGTTATGACGCCGACGGCAATAAAGGGAAAGACTTCTTTAGCATTGGCTCGCCGGTGGTATATAGCAACAGTAATAATGCCGATAAAACGGTATCGCTAACCGCTAAGGTGGTCGACAGCACGAAGGTTCAGGCGACGGATTATAAGATTGTTTTTGACGGTACAGACTGGCAGGTTACTCGCACTGCGGATAACACCACCTTCACGGCGACAAAAGATGCTGACGGAAAACTGGAGATTGACGGTCTGAAAGTGACGGTAGGGACTGGCGCACAGAAAAACGACAGTTTTCTTCTCAAGCCGGTCAGCAATGCTATCGTCGACATGAACGTTAAAGTGACAAATGAAGCCGAGATTGCGATGGCGTCTGAGTCAAAACTCGATCCTGACGTGGATACCGGCGACAGCGATAACCGCAATGGTCAGGCATTGCTGGACTTACAAAACAGCAATGTAGTGGGCGGCAACAAAACCTTTAACGATGCTTACGCCACGTTGGTCAGCGATGTGGGTAACAAAACGTCAACGCTGAAAACCAGCAGCACCACGCAAGCGAATGTGGTTAAACAGCTTTATAAACAGCAACAGTCGGTTTCCGGCGTTAACCTCGACGAAGAGTACGGCAATTTGCAGCGTTATCAGCAGTATTATCTGGCGAATGCGCAAGTATTGCAGACCGCGAATGCGCTGTTTGATGCGTTACTGAATATTCGCTAAAGGAGAAGGATGACATGCGTATCAGTACCCAGATGATGTACGAACAAAATATGAGCGGCATCACTAATTCTCAGGCCGAATGGATGAAGCTGGGCGAGCAGATGTCTACCGGTAAGCGCGTTACCAACCCATCTGACGATCCGATCGCCGCGTCGCAGGCGGTAGTACTCTCTCAGGCGCAGGCGCAGAATAGCCAGTACGCCCTGGCGCGTACGTTTGCCACCCAAAAAGTGTCGCTGGAAGAAAGCGTACTCAGTCAGGTGACGACGGCGATTCAAACCGCGCAGGAAAAAATCGTCTATGCCGGAAACGGCACGTTAAGCGACGATGACCGCGCGTCGCTGGCGACGGATTTACAGGGGATCCGCGATCAGCTGATGAACCTGGCAAACAGCACTGACGGCAATGGTCGCTATATCTTTGCCGGGTATAAAACGGAAGCGGCGCCATTCGACCAGGCGACAGGTGGTTATCATGGCGGCGAGAAAAGTGTTACCCAGCAGGTGGATTCCGCACGCACGATGGTAATTGGCCATACGGGCGCGCAAATTTTTAATAGCATCACCAGCAATGCGGTGCCGGAACCGGATGGCTCGGACTCCGAAAAGAATCTGTTTGTCATGCTCGATACGGCAATTGCCGCGCTCAAGACCCCGGTGGAAGGCAATGACGTGGAAAAAGAAAAGGCCGCTGCCGCCATTGATAAAACCAATCGCGGCTTAAAAAATTCGCTCAATAACGTCCTGACCGTTCGTGCGGAACTGGGAACGCAACTGAGCGAACTCAGTACGCTGGATTCACTGGGAAGCGACCGTGCGCTGGGACAGAAGCTGCAGATGAGCAACCTGGTAGATGTGGACTGGAACTCGGTCATCTCCTCCTACGTCATGCAACAGGCGGCATTACAGGCGTCCTATAAAACGTTTACCGACATGCAGGGAATGTCGCTTTTCCAGTTGAACCGGTAACGCCTCTTTTTGAAACATATCACGAAACTGGATATGTTTTGTCTGCCCGCGCCATCCACCCCGGCGCGGGCATTTTTTTAGTCGTCATTGAGTTAGTGGTCATATTGTCGCGCCCGTAGCGACGCCATCCGTACGTATTATCCCGCCCGATCTCATAAACGCCTGGAGTGACTAAAAGACGCCATGGGGTGAGGCATCGCCCTGTAAGGGGCATAAAAAAGCCGACCTGGCGGTCGGCTTTGTATCAGCATTTACATCATTCTACCGGCTGTGGTCGTGTTGCCGGGGCGCTGGCGTGACGTGTGGCGCTGTGTCCGCCTGCTGCGCCTTTACCTTCAAAGTGGAAGGAAGGGCGCTGCCAGTCGCTATGGTGCGGGGTTTCCGGCACATATTCCGGCGCTGGCGCACGCGTCATCGGCGCGCTGGCGTGGTTATGATCGTCAACGCAGACAACGTCCTGCGGCTTTTCCACCACCTGGGCCGGTGCGATAACGGTTTCTTCTGCCGTGTGCTCCACAACAGCCGCTTCCGCTTTTGTCTCTTCTTCTGGCTCGACAACGACAACATCAGCTACGTTTTCAGCCACCGTAATGGACGCGTCGGCGGTTTCTGCTACCGGTTCGGCGTCAGCAATAACCTCTTGCGCTTCCGGCGTATCGCTTTCGACAATCAGTTGCGGCTGTTCATCAACCGGCGCGGCAATCACTTCCGGATGCGTTGTCTCGACCTCGACGACTTCCGGCGCCTGTGGTTCGGCGACGGTCTGCGGCTCAACGGCAACGTTTTCTACTGCCTGTACCGACGCTTGTGGTTCGAGCGCTACGGTCGCAGCGATAACCTGCTGTTCAGCGACAACCGGTTGTGGCAGCGCCAGATCTGCTTCACGCTGCTCTTCAACAACCTGCGTTTCCTGAGGACGGACAATCGGGTAGCGGATCCAGACTTTACCGGATGCCATTTCCGGCGACGCGCAGGCGACGGTTAACGGCATTGGCGATTGTGTCGGGTAGCGCTCGTCACGATAGCGACGGCGACGCTGACCGCTTACGCGCAGGTGGCGCGGAGAACGGCGGGAGCGACGCGGCATACCGGTATTATCGCGAGGTTCTACGCTATCATCCTGCTCCGGCGTGATATCGGCAACGACAGGTAAATCAACTTTCGCCAGCTCGGTACGCGGCGCTGGAACGGGCTGTTCAACGTTTTCAACCGGGCGTGGTTTGTCGTCGACGACCGGCGTGTCAACCGTTTCAACCACTGCGCTGTTGGTAAAGCGGACTTTCTGATTAAGCTGACGCTGCTTGCGGCGCGGCTGAACCTGCTGAACGCGTTCTTCCTGCTCGGTCTCCTGGACAGGTTGTTCTTCGCGGTTAAGCGCTTTTACTTCCTGCTGCGCCTGGCGCTTGTCATCATTGCGGCGGCGGCTGCGTTCGCGACGCGGCGTCTGTTGCTGCTCATCGCCAGTTTTCACTTTTTCCGCCGTTTCCTGCTGGCGGGTGTCGCGCGTTTCCGCATTTTGCTGCTGCGCCTGGCGACGGTTACGACGATTATCGTCGCGGCTCTCGCCGCCGTCACGTCCGGCACGGTTATCACGGGTGTCGCGGCGTTCGTTACGATCGCGACGGTTGTTCTGCCGTGGCTTGCGACGATCCTGCTGACGCTCCGCTTTTTCTTCCGCTTTCGGTGCGGCTGTTTCAACGGCTTTCGTTTCTTCACCGCTGAACAGTTGTTTCAGCGCGTTAAGGAAGCGGCTAAACAGACCCGGCTGGGCAGGCTGTGTGGCGGCAACATTATCCTTTTTCGCCGTGGCGACGCTAACCGCCGGTTCGACAGGCGTCGGCGCTGGAGGCACATCTGGCATAGCGAATGTCGCCAGCGCAGGCTGTTCCGGGCGTTTACGCTCGGCGTACTCTTCTTCAGAAGGCAGCGCCATCGCTTCTTCGTGCAGCTTCGGCAGCATGTAGCTCAGGGTCGGCGTTTCTTCCCCTTTGCGTACGCGCAGCACGGAATAGTGCGGCGTTTCCATCTGATCGTTCGGGACGATGACACAGCGGACGCCATCCTGACGCGTCTCAATAGCGTTCACTGCCGTCCGTTTTTCGTTAAGCAGATAAGAGGCGATCGGCACCGGAACAATGGCATGGACTTCCTGCGTATTCTCTTTCAGCGCTTCTTCTTCAATCAGGCGCAGAATGGACAGCGACAGAGATTCGTTATCGCGCACGGTGCCGGTACCGCTACAGCGCGGACACACGTGATGGCTGGATTCGCCCAGCGACGGGCTCAGGCGCTGACGCGACATTTCGAGCAGGCCGAAGCGGGAAATATGGCTAATCTGAATACGCGCCCGGTCCTGACGCACCGCTTCACGCAGACGGTTTTCTACCGCGCGCTGGTGACGTACCGGCGTCATATCGATAAAGTCGATAACGATCAGGCCGCCCAGGTCGCGCAGACGCAACTGGCGGGCAATCTCGTCGGCCGCTTCGAGATTGGTGTTGAACGCGGTTTCTTCGATATCGCCGCCGCGAGTCGCGCGGGCGGAGTTGATATCGATGGCGGTTAACGCTTCGGTACTGTCAATGACGATGGAGCCGCCGGAGGGCAGGCGCACTTCACGCTGGAACGCTGACTCGATCTGCGATTCGATCTGGTAATGGCTGAACAACGGGATTTCACCGGTGTACAGCTTAATTTTGCTGCTAAAATCCGGGCGGCCCAACGCGGCGATATGCTGACGCGCCATTTCCATCACTTTTGGATTGTCGATCAGGATTTCACCGATATCCTGACGCAGATAGTCGCGAAACGCGCGTACGATGACGTTGCTTTCCTGATGGATCAGGAACGGCGCGGGACGGCTTTCAGCGGCTTTCTGAATGGCTTCCCAGTGTTTCAGGCGGAAGCTTAAATCCCACTGCAACGCTTCGGCGGATTTACCCACGCCCGCGGTACGTACGATAAGCCCCATCCCTTCAGGAAGTTCCAGGCTGGCCAACGCTTCTTTTAACTCGGTACGATCGTCGCCTTCAATGCGACGGGAAATACCACCCGCGCGCGGGTTATTCGGCATCAGCACCAGGTAGCTGCCCGCCAGACTGATAAAGGTGGTTAACGCCGCGCCTTTGTTGCCGCGCTCTTCTTTATCGATTTGAACAATGACTTCCTGGCCTTCGCGTAACACGTCTTTAATGTTCGGGCGACCATGAGCGCTGTAGTTAGCGGGGAAATATTCGCGGGCAATTTCTTTTAACGGGAGGAAACCGTGACGTTCTGCGCCGTAATCAACAAAAGCCGCTTCCAGGCTCGGTTCAATACGGGTAATTTTGCCTTTATAGATGTTCGCTTTTTTCTGCTCGTGTCCGGGGCTTTCTATATCCAGATCGTACAGACGCTGCCCATCTACAAGGGCGACGCGCAACTCTTCCTGCTGAGTCGCGTTGATTAACATTCTTTTCATCGTAACTTACTCATTATTCTTACGTTGACGACTAAGCTGCGGGCATGGTGACGCCTTACCGGGCATGAACCGATGGCCTCGTGACTATTTCGCGTCGCCAACCTCACGGTTATCGTCAGCTCAAAGAGGCGCAGAGTGTCGGTTGCCTGTATTTCATACGGAAACACAGCGCAATTATCAGGGAAGCAGCCTGGGCATTACTCTCCAGAGAAGATCCTATCTACCGGTAAGGACTGCAACCCGCAGCCCGCTAACTGTCTGAAAAATCAATACGTCTTACGCCATTGCTGCGTTGATGATCGGTCAGACAAAATGGGTTATTCCGCTAAACTTTTTGTTTTAACAAGTTTCGGTGCGGAAACCGCATCATTATTCCACTGCTAACCTTGTTATAGCAAGATGACTTTTACCATTTATCACCCGCTTACTCACAGTTTTTTCACCAGCGTGAGCCAATCGCTTTAATAACCAGCAAAACCGCAGTGAAAAATGTTCATCCACTGGCGTAGACGTCTCTATAAGCATAGAAAAATGTGTGGCGCGAATCTCACAGGCTATTTAGAATCGCCCCCCATGAAAACAGAAACGCCATCCGTAAAAATTGTTGCTATCGCCGCTGACGAAGCGGGGCAACGCATTGATAACTTTTTGCGCACCCAACTGAAAGGGGTACCAAAAAGTATGATTTATCGCATCTTGCGTAAAGGCGAGGTGCGGGTGAACAAAAAACGCATTAAACCGGAATACAAACTGGAAGCGGGCGATGAAGTCCGCATTCCGCCGGTTCGCGTTGCTGAACGCGAAGAAGAGGCCGTGTCGCCGCATTTGCAAAAAGTGGCGGCGTTGGCGGACGTCATTTTGTATGAAGACGACCATATTCTGGTGCTGAATAAGCCTTCCGGCACCGCCGTACACGGCGGGAGCGGGTTAAGTTTTGGCGTCATCGAAGGGCTGCGGGCGTTGCGTCCGGAAGCGCGATTCCTGGAACTGGTGCATCGTCTTGACCGCGATACCTCCGGCGTGCTGTTGGTGGCGAAAAAACGCTCCGCGCTGCGTTCGCTGCATGAACAACTGCGCGAAAAGGGAATGCAGAAAGATTATCTGGCGCTGGTGCGCGGCCAGTGGCAATCGCACGTTAAAACCGTACAGGCGCCATTATTAAAGAACATTCTGCAAAGCGGCGAACGCATTGTTCGCGTGAGCCAGGAAGGCAAACCGTCAGAAACGCGCTTCAAGGTGGAAGAGCGCTATGCCTTCGCCACGCTGGTGCGCTGTAGCCCGGTCACGGGCCGTACGCATCAGATTCGCGTACATACCCAATATGCCGGTCACCCTATTGCGTTCGACGATCGCTACGGCGACCGTGAGTTTGATCAACAGCTTACCGAAGCGGGAACCGGTCTTAAACGTCTCTTTCTGCACGCCGCGGCGCTGAAGTTCACGCATCCGGGAACGGGCGATGTCATGCGCATTGAAGCGCCAATGGATAACGCCCTGAAGCGCAGTCTGCAGGTGCTGCGTAACGCAAAATAGTTCCTCTCTCGGGCAGGTTATCTGCCCGAATCTCACTTTTCTCATAATATTTTTGTTTTGCTGTATCCGACGCATTTTTACCGTTGTGCACTGTTTATTCTTGCGATCCGGATTTCGGCGCGTTTAAGGACGAACAGATGGCCAATACTAGCTGGATGCGCTCATTTACTCCGCGTTGGGGAAAATACGTTATCGTGCCGCTCGTGATCGCGATGTTGGCCGGTTGCGAAGGGAAGGGCGATAGTTCACGACGGGCTTTCGTTGAGTATTTGAATACGCAAATCATTACGTCTCCCGTGGTGGGCGTCTGTGAGTTGACGCCAGCCCAACGTCAGGCTTTTGGTCATTACGCCGATGACTACGATGTACTATTAGCTGCCTACGGGCAAATCTTTGCTGTGGTGTATGAGACCGGCCAGGAGGATAAGATCACCGGTGTTATTCAGTCTGAGCGTGATAATCTGGTTTTCCTGAACGAGCTACGTGTGGCTCGTGACGTAAACAATCGATTTATCCTTCGGTTGAAAAATGTGAGTAGTGAAAACAGAAAAAAATATTCTGCTTTAAAGCTCCCCTCTGATGTGAAGCCTGTTTTTGACGCTGCGTGGAATAAAACCGTAACACCGCTGGATGAGACGATGACTCGCTATTATTTTCTGCGCGGAAAGCGGCTCGACCAGCTGGTCGCAATGGGCGAGTTTCTGCAAAAACAGGGAAATAAAGTCCGCTTTGAAACGAATGGAAAAGCGGTTTTTGCCGACCTGGCAGCAAAAGAACACTTTCAGGATCAAAAATTTAATTTTTTCATTACGCAGAATGATATAAACCATCTTACTCAGCAGATGGTTGAATTTATAAATAGTCAACAAGATGCGGCGGATGCTGGCGGCGTTAATTAAAGGAATGTGTCGTGAGGTGAAGCAATGTTAGGGGGGGCGTAAACTCATCGCGAGATGGAATTTAACGAGTCGCAAAGGGAAGGTTTCAGGACAGTAAACGTCCTGAGAGTTGCTCGCGAGAATAAGTTTGTAAGCCGCTTTTGACGCCGTAGAGCGCGTCAGGCGAGTATTGAGAACATGTGTTTTTACAAAACTGAACTGAGGTGGGGAATTCATTAACGCGCACGTACACCGCTGTTGATACCCTATGGGATAAAACGCACCGTACATCGGTTCGTAATACCAATGCTTTTTTTCTGGTCGGTGAATGGATTGACCAGGAAACGGGCCCGCACGAAGAGAGTGAAGATCGGCAGGCGCTAAATTGTTCACAACAAGCGCTTTCCAGTTGGTTAGAACTGGAAGCGGTCGAAACTGCTCCCCAATAAACGGGAGATAACTACCAACACGTGCAGAAACGGCTTTTAGCGGTATTTGAAAAGCCTACAGAGTAAGCCGTTTACTGCTGTAGCGGGTTGAAGCCCTCCCGTCGCAGCATCTGGCACAGGGCAATAAGCGGCAAGCCGATCAGCGTGTTCGGATCACGACCCTCTAAGCGCTCAAATAATGCAATGCCTAAACCTTCGCTTTTAAAACTTCCCGCGCAGTGCAGCGGATGCTCTTTACGGACATAGTCGTCTATTTCCGCTTCGCTTAAATGGCGAAAATGAACGTCAAAAGGCTCCACTTCGGTTTGTAAGTGCCCGGAGGCGGAGTTATACAGTGCCAGTCCGGTATAAAACGTCACAATATTTCCGCTGGCTTTGGCTAATTGCTGACGCGCTTTTTCTTCCGTCAGCGGTTTGCCGGTGATTTCGCCGTCCAGAACACAAATTTGGTCGGAGCCAATAATCAAATGATTCGGGAAACGCGCGGCGAGCGATTGCGCCTTCGCCTGCGCCAGCCGCAGCACCAACTGACGCGGCGCTTCGCCCGGCATGGGGGTTTCATCAACATCCGGCGCGGCGCATTCGAAAGGAATCGTCAGCTTTTCCAGCAGCGCGCGACGCCAGGGAGAGGTAGACGCAAGGATGAGACGGGGCATATTTTTTCCCTCAGATATAGCGTAATGATGAGAGCCATCTTAAACTATGCTCTTCGGTCTTCAAGCCTGTCATACTGACTCGTCTTGAGCGAAAATAAGTCTGTAACCCGCAATGTGTGCGAATTATTGGCAAAAGGCAACCGCAGGCTGCCTTTTTCTTTGACTATATGACGTTACGAAGTTAATATGCGCGCCCTATGCAAAAGGTAAAATTACCCCTGACTCTTGATCCGGTTCGTACCGCTCAAAAACGCCTTGATTACCAGGGTATCTATACCCCCGATCAGGTTGAGCGCGTTGCCGAATCTGTAGTCAGTGTGGACAGTGATGTGGAATGCTCCATGTCGTTCGCTATCGATAACCAGCGTCTCGCCGTTTTAACCGGCGATGCGGTCGTTACGGTGTCGCTCGAATGCCAGCGTTGCGGGAAACCGTTTACCCATCAGGTTCACACAACGTATTGTTTTAGCCCTGTCCGTTCCGACGAGCAGGCTGAAGCACTGCCGGAAGCGTATGAGCCGATTGAGGTAAACGAATTCGGCGAAATCGATCTGCTGGCGACGGTTGAAGATGAAATCATCCTCGCCTTGCCGGTAGTTCCGGTGCATGATTCTGAACACTGTGAAGTGTCCGAGGCGGACATGGTCTTTGGCGAACTGCCTGATGAAGCGCAAAAGCCAAACCCATTTGCCGTATTAGCCAGCTTAAAGCGTAAGTAATAGGTCTTCCCCGCGGACGCAGGGATAAACCGTAATTGAGGAGTAAGGTCCATGGCCGTACAACAGAATAAACCAACCCGTTCCAAACGTGGCATGCGTCGTTCCCATGACGCTCTGACCGCAGTCACCAGCCTGTCTGTAGACAAAACTTCTGGTGAAAAACACCTGCGTCACCACATCACTGCCGACGGTTACTACCGCGGCCGTAAGGTCATCGCTAAGTAATCGCGCGATACTCGATGCCTTTTGCATCACAGGCGTGCCTGTGGTGTAAAAGCCGAGGAGTACAAGCGTGATAAAGCTTAGTGAGGATTTCTCCGCGTAAGCGGAGAACACCGAACCAGGCAGCGACGATACCTTGACACGTCTAACCCTGGCGTTAGATGTCATGGGGGGCGATTTTGGTCCTTCCGTGACGGTGCCTGCAGCATTGCAGGCACTGAACGCTAATTCGCAGCTCACTCTTCTTTTAGTCGGGAATCCCGATATTATCACGCCATTACTTGCCAAAGCTGACTTTGAACAACGTTCGCGTCTGCAGATTATCCCTGCACAGTCAGTTATTGCCAGTGATGCCCGGCCTTCGCAGGCGATCCGCGCCAGTCGCGGGACATCCATGCGTGTGGCCCTGGAGCTTGTGAAAGAAGGCCGAGCCGAAGCTTGCGTTAGCGCCGGTAATACCGGGGCGCTGATGGGGCTGGCGAAATTATTGCTCAAGCCTCTTGAGGGGATTGAGCGTCCGGCGTTGGTGACGGTATTACCGCACCAGCAAAAGGGCAAAACGGTAGTGCTTGATTTGGGTGCCAACGTCGACTGTGACAGTACCATGCTGGTGCAGTTTGCCGTGATGGGCGCCGTTTTGGCGGAAGAGGTCGTCGGGATCAAAAATCCCCGCGTGGCGCTACTCAATATCGGGGAAGAAGAAACCAAAGGCCTCGACAGTATTCGCGAAGCCTCTTTAATGTTAAAAACAGTCCCAACCATCAATTACATCGGCTACCTTGAGGCGAATGAGTTACTGACGGGAAAAACCGATGTACTGGTGTGTGACGGCTTTACAGGCAATGTCACACTTAAAACGATGGAGGGGGTTGTCAGAATGTTCCTTTCACTGCTGAAATCACAGGGCGAGGGGAAAAAACGGTCGTGGTGGCTGCTGTTATTAAAACGTTGGTTACAAAAAAGCCTGACGAGGCGATTCAGTCACCTCAACCCCGACCAGTATAATGGCGCCTGTCTGTTAGGATTGCGCGGCACGGTGATAAAAAGTCATGGTGCGGCCAATCAGCGAGCATTTGCAGTCGCGATTGAACAGGCAGTGCAGGCGGTGCAGCGACAAGTTCCTCAGCGAATTGCCGCTCGCCTGGAATCTGTATACCCAGCCGGATTTGAACCGCTGGACGATGGCAAAGGCGTAAACCTGCGGGCGCACAGATAATATCGCTGTCTCCCCGGCGCCGCCAGCGTGCCAGACGTTTACAGGTAACGGTATATAACCGAAAAGTGACTGAGCGTACATGTATACGAAGATTATTGGTACTGGCAGCTATCTGCCCGAACAAGTGCGGACTAACGCCGATCTGGAAAAAATGGTTGAGACCTCTGACGAGTGGATTGTCACTCGTACAGGTATTCGTGAACGCCATATCGCCGCGCCGAATGAAACTGTCGCGACGATGGGCTTTACCGCTGCGAATCGCGCGATTGAGATGGCGGGGATCGATAAAGACCAAATTGGCTTGATTGTGGTGGCTACCACATCAGCAACGCATGCATTTCCAAGCGCGGCATGTCAGATTCAAAGTATGCTCGGTATTAAAGGTTGCCCGGCGTTTGATGTCGCGGCAGCGTGCGCAGGTTTCACCTACGCGTTAAGCATCGCCGACCAGTACGTTAAATCCGGCGCGGTTAAACACGCGCTGGTGGTCGGTTCCGATGTATTAGCCCGCACTTGCGATCCTGGCGATCGCGGTACGATCATTATTTTCGGCGATGGCGCAGGCGCGGCCGTACTGAGCGCTTCTGAAGAACCGGGTATTATCTCCACTCATCTTCATGCCGATGGCCGTTACGGTGAATTACTGACCCTGCCGAATGCCGATCGCGTAAATCCGGATAACCCGATTTACCTGACAATGGCGGGCAATGAAGTCTTTAAAGTGGCGGTCACTGAACTGGCGCATATTGTCGATGAGACGCTGGCGGCTAATAACCTGGATCGCTCAGAACTCGATTGGCTGGTGCCGCATCAGGCTAACCTGCGTATCATTAGCGCGACAGCGAAAAAACTCGGCATGTCGATGGACAATGTCGTCGTCACGCTGGACAGGCACGGCAATACCTCCGCGGCTTCTGTGCCGTGCGCGCTGGATGAAGCCGTGCGTGACGGGCGAATTAAAGCCGGTCAGCTGGTATTGCTTGAAGCCTTCGGGGGTGGATTCACCTGGGGCTCCGCGCTGATTCGTTTCTAGTATAAGGATTTAAACATGACGCAATTTGCATTTGTGTTCCCCGGTCAGGGTTCTCAGAGCGTTGGGATGTTGGCCGAAATGGCGGCAAATTACCCTATCGTAGAAGAAACGTTTGCTGAAGCTTCTGCGGCTCTGGGATATGATCTGTGGGCGCTCACCCAGCAAGGTCCAGCGGAAGAACTGAATAAAACCTGGCAGACGCAGCCGGCGTTATTAACCGCTTCCGTCGCGCTTTGGCGCGTTTGGCAGCAGCAGGGCGGTAAAATGCCTGCGTTAATGGCAGGTCACAGCCTGGGCGAATATTCCGCGCTGGTTTGCGCTGGCGTCATCAACTTTGCTGATGCCGTTCGTCTGGTGGAAATGCGTGGTAAATTCATGCAGGAAGCGGTTCCGGAAGGTACTGGCGGCATGTCTGCGATCATCGGGCTGGATGATGCCTCTATTGCTAAAGCCTGTGAAGAATCTGCCGAAGGGCAGGTTGTTTCGCCGGTTAACTTTAACTCGCCGGGACAGGTGGTTATCGCCGGGCATAAAGAGGCGGTAGAACGCGCGGGCGCAGCCTGTAAAGCCGCTGGCGCGAAACGCGCGCTGCCGCTGCCGGTGAGCGTACCGTCGCACTGCGCGCTGATGAAACCAGCGGCAGATAAGCTGGCGGTTGAATTAGCCAAAATTACCTTTAGCGCGCCAACGGTGCCGGTAGTAAACAACGTTGACGTGAAATGTGAAACCGATGCCGCCGCTATCCGCGATGCGCTGGTTCGCCAGTTGTACAATCCGGTACAGTGGACGAAGAGCGTGGAATTTATCGCGGCGCAGGGCGTTGAACATCTTTATGAAGTGGGTCCAGGTAAAGTCCTCACTGGTCTGACGAAACGTATTGTCGACACCCTGACAGCGTCGGCGCTGAACGAGCCGGCGGCGCTGTCTGCGGCACTTACGCAATAAAAGAGGAAAACCATGAGCTTTGAAGGAAAGATTGCGCTGGTGACTGGTGCAAGCCGTGGCATAGGCCGCGCAATTGCAGAGACTCTCGTTGCCCACGGCGCGAAAGTTATCGGGACTGCGACCAGTGAAAATGGTGCGAAGAACATTAGCGACTATTTAGGTGCTAACGGGAAAGGTTTGATGTTGAATGTGACCGATCCTGCATCTATTGAATCTGTTCTGGAAAATATTCGCGCAGAATTTGGTGAAGTGGATATCCTGGTTAATAATGCCGGTATCACTCGTGATAATCTGTTGATGCGAATGAAAGATGATGAGTGGAACGATATTATCGAAACCAACTTATCATCCGTTTTCCGCCTGTCAAAAGCGGTAATGCGCGCTATGATGAAAAAGCGTTGTGGTCGCATTATCACTATTGGTTCTGTGGTTGGTACCATGGGAAATGCAGGTCAGGCAAACTACGCTGCGGCGAAAGCGGGCCTGATCGGTTTCAGTAAATCACTGGCGCGTGAAGTTGCGTCCCGTGGTATTACTGTCAATGTTGTGGCTCCGGGTTTTATTGAAACGGACATGACGCGTGCGCTGTCTGACGATCAGCGTGCGGGTATCCTGGCGCAGGTGCCTGCGGGTCGCCTCGGCGGCGCTCAGGAAATCGCCAGTGCGGTTGCATTTTTAGCCTCTGACGAAGCGAGTTACATCACTGGTGAGACTCTGCACGTCAACGGCGGAATGTACATGGTTTAATCACGATTGAAAAATATTTGCGTTATTAGGGCGAAAGGCCGCAAAATAACGTAAAATCGTGGTAAGACCTGCCGGGATTTAGTTGCAAATTTTTCAACATTTTATACACTACGAAAACCATCGCGAAAGCGAGTTTTGATAGGAAATTTAAGAGTATGAGCACTATCGAAGAACGCGTTAAGAAAATTATCGGCGAACAGCTGGGCGTTAAGCAGGAAGAAGTAACCAACAATGCTTCTTTCGTTGAAGACCTGGGCGCAGATTCTCTTGACACCGTTGAGCTGGTAATGGCTCTGGAAGAAGAGTTTGATACTGAGATTCCGGACGAAGAAGCTGAGAAAATCACCACCGTTCAGGCTGCCATTGATTACATCAACGGCCACCAGGCGTAAGTGAACATCTCCAGGCGGTCGTTCGACCGCCTGAGTTTTATCTTTTTGTCCCACTAGAATCATTTTCCCTCCCTGGAGGACAACCGTGTCTAAGCGTCGTGTAGTTGTGACCGGACTGGGCATGTTGTCTCCTGTCGGCAATACCGTAGAGTCTACCTGGAAAGCTCTCCTTGCCGGTCAGAGTGGCATCAGCCTGATCGACCATTTCGATACTAGCGCCTATGCAACGAAATTTGCTGGCTTAGTAAAGGATTTTAACTGTGATGACATTATCTCGCGCAAAGAACAGCGCAAGATGGATGCCTTCATTCAATATGGAATTGTCGCTGGCGTACAGGCCATGCAGGATTCTGGCCTTGAAGTGACGGAAGAGAACGCAAGCCGTATTGGCGCCGCTATCGGCTCCGGTATCGGTGGTCTCGGTCTGATCGAAGAAAACCACAGTTCGCTGGTAAAAGGCGGACCGCGTAAGATTAGCCCGTTCTTTGTCCCGTCGACGATTGTTAACATGGTAGCAGGCCATCTGACTATCATGTATGGCCTGCGTGGGCCAAGCATCTCTATTGCGACTGCCTGTACTTCAGGCGTGCATAACATCGGCCATGCCGCGCGTATCATCGCCTATGGCGATGCGGACGCGATGGTGGCAGGTGGCGCAGAAAAAGCCAGTACGCCGCTGGGCGTAGGCGGTTTTGGCGCAGCGCGCGCGCTGTCGACCCGCAACGATAACCCACAGGCGGCGAGCCGTCCGTGGGATAAAGAACGCGATGGTTTTGTACTGGGCGACGGTGCCGGTATGTTGGTGCTTGAAGAGTACGAACATGCAAAAGCGCGTGGTGCGAAAATCTATGCTGAAATCGTCGGCTTTGGTATGAGCAGCGATGCTTACCATATGACGTCGCCGCCGGAAAATGGCGCAGGCGCTGCGCTGGCGATGGTTAACGCGTTGCGTGATGCCGCGATTGAGCCTGCTCAGATTGGCTACGTCAACGCGCATGGCACGTCGACGCCTGCCGGCGACAAAGCTGAGACGCAGGCGGTTAAGTCAGTCTTTGGCGATGCCGCAAGCCGAGTGATGGTGAGCTCGACCAAATCGATGACCGGCCATCTGTTGGGCGCCGCAGGCGCAGTAGAGTCTATTTTCTCTATTCTGGCGCTACGCGATCAGGCCATTCCGCCAACCATTAATCTGGATAACCCGGATGAAGGTTGCGATCTGGACTTCGTGCCGCATGAAGCGCGCCAGGTCAGCGATCTGGAGTACGCTCTGTGTAACTCCTTTGGCTTTGGCGGAACTAACGGTTCCTTGATCTTTAAAAAGATCTAAGTTAAGCCAGAGACAGACATTAATAAAAAGGTCCGCTTGTCGGGCCTTTTTTATCAGGCATATCACCTCTTGTTCTGCGTTATTCATCCTGCCACACTAGCAGGCGACGGATAAGGAGCCACTATGTTTTTAATTAATGGCCATGCGCAGGATCAACTTGCTGTAAGCGACCGGGCGACGCAGTTCGGCGATGGCAGTTTTACGACCGCACGTATTGTTGATGGCAACATTTGCCATCTGGAAGCGCATCTTCAGCGCTTGCAGGTTGCCTGTGAAAAATTACGGATCGCTTTTAGCCATTGGGCGACCCTTCGGCAAGAGATGACAATGTTGGCCACAGGGCATGATTCAGGCGTGTTGAAAGTGATCATTAGCCGTGGCAGCGGCGGCCGGGGATACAGCGCCATGAATTGTCAGGCAGCTACCCGAATCCTCTCCGTTTCTGCTTATCCCGCTTATTATTCTCAGTGGCGTAAGCAAGGCATCACTCTTACCCTTAGTCCCATACCGCTTGGGCGCAATCCTTATCTTGCCGGATTAAAACATCTGAACCGCCTCGAACAGGTGTTGATTCGCTCTCATCTTGAGCAGACGGACGCCGATGAGGCGCTGGTTCTTGACAGCGAGGGATGGGTTACGGAATGCTGTGCGGCTAATTTGTTCTGGCGTACAGGCGACATTGTTTTTACGCCGCGTCTGGATCAGGCCGGGGTGAACGGCATTATGCGACAATTTTGTTTACGCCAACTGGCGCAATCTCCTTTCCAGGTTCTTGAAGTACAGGCGAGAGAGGAGGCAGTCAGGCAGGCGGATGAGATTATCATCTGCAACGCGCTAATGCCGATTATTCCCATACGCGCCTATCACGGGACGTCGTATTCTTCGCGAACACTGTTTCAATTTTTAGCCCCATTTTGTGAGCATCCGAATTAGTTATGAAAAAATTGTCAGGCGTTTTCCTTCTGCTGTTGGTTGTACTGGGTATTGCCGCGGGCGTGGGGATGTGGAAAGTTCGCCATCTGGCGAACAGCACGTTACTTATTAAAAACGAGACTATCTTTACGCTCAAGGCGGGAACGGGGCGGCTGGCGCTTGGCGACCAGCTTTATGATGAAAAAATCATTAATCGCCCCCGGGTATTTCAGTGGCTGCTGCGCGTGGAGCCTGAGTTATCGCACTTTAAAGCAGGAACTTACCGTTTTACGCCGGGGATGACCGTACGGGAGATGCTTGAGTTGCTGGAGAGCGGCAAAGAAGCGCAATTCCCGTTGCGGTTTGTGGAAGGGATGCGCCTTAGCGATTACCTGAAACAGTTACGAGAGGCGCCGTATATTCGCCATACATTGCCGGATGATGACTATGCCACTGTCGCTCAGGCATTAAAGCTTGCGCACCCGGAATGGGTAGAAGGGTGGTTCTGGCCTGATACCTGGATGTATACCGCCAACACCAGCGATGTCGCTATTCTCAAGCGAGCGCATCAAAAGATGGTGAAAGCTGTCGATACTGTCTGGAAAGGTCGGGCCGAGGGGCTGCCTTATAAAGATCAGAACCAACTGGTGACAATGGCCTCGATTATTGAAAAAGAGACGGCTGTCGCCAGCGAACGCGATCAGGTGGCCTCAGTCTTTATTAATCGCCTGAGAATCGGTATGCGCCTTCAGACCGATCCCACCGTGATTTACGGGATGGGGACGAGTTATAATGGTAACTTGTCGCGTGCGGATCTGGAAAAGCCGACGGCTTATAACACGTATACCATAACCGGGCTGCCGCCAGGACCGATTGCATCGCCCAGCGAAGCGTCATTGCAGGCGGCGGCGCATCCGGCGAAAACGCCGTATCTCTATTTTGTGGCCGACGGTAAAGGCGGTCACACATTTAACACCAATCTTGCCAGCCATAATCGGTCAGTGCAGGAGTACCTGAAAGTGCTTAAGGAAAAAAATGGGCAGTAATTATATCGTCATCGAGGGCCTGGAAGGCGCCGGAAAAACCACTGCGCGCGACGTGGTGGTGGAGACCCTTGAGCAACTGGGTATTCGTAATATGATTTTTACCCGTGAGCCGGGCGGTACGCAGCTTGCCGAAAAACTAAGAAGTCTGGTATTGGATATCCGATCGGTAGGCGACGAAGTGATTACCGATAAAGCGGAAGTGCTGATGTTTTATGCTGCTCGCGTACAGCTCGTCGAAACGGTAATCAAACCCGCGCTGGCGCAAGGCATATGGGTGATCGGCGATCGCCACGATCTCTCGACCCAGGCGTATCAGGGGGGAGGGCGCGGCATTGATCAAACCATGCTGGCGACACTACGCGATGCCGTGCTGGGCGATTTTCGCCCTGACCTGACGCTGTATCTGGATGTCACGCCGGAAGTCGGGCTAAAACGCGCCAGAGCGCGCGGCGATTTGGATCGCATTGAGCAGGAATCTTTTGATTTCTTTAACCGGACTCGCGCGCGCTATCTGGAACTGGCGGCGCAAGACTCGCGTATCCGCACCATTGACGCGACCCAGCCGCTGGATGCCGTCATGCGCGACATTCGCGCCACGGTGACGAAGTGGGTGCAGGAGCAAGCGGCATGAAATGGTATCCATGGTTACGGCCCGCCTATGAAAAACTGGTAGAAAGTTACCAGGCGGGACGTGGGCACCATGCGCTACTGATTCAGGCCTTACCTGGCATGGGCGACGAGGCGCTGTGCTATGCGCTGAGCCGTTATCTGTTATGCCAGCAGCCTGAGGGCCACAAAAGCTGTGGGCATTGCCGTGGCTGTCAGCTTATGCAGGCTGGCACGCATCCGGACTATTACACGCTGACGCCGGATAAAGGCAAAAGCAGCCTCGGCGTAGATGCGGTACGCGAGGTCAGCGAGAAATTGTACGAGCACTCCCGTCTGGGCGGCGCGAAGGTGGTGTGGATTGCGGATGCGGCGCTATTAACCGACGCCGCCGCCAATGCGTTGCTCAAAACGCTGGAAGAGCCGCCGGAGCAAACCTGGTTTTTCCTTGCCAGCCCGGAGCCTGCTCGTCTGTTGGCGACATTACGCAGCCGCTGCCGGCTGCATCATCTGGCGCCGCCGTCCGAATCGTATGCGATGTCATGGCTATCGCGAGAAGTGACGGCGTCACAAGAAGCATTGCTCACGGCGCTACGCCTGAACGCGGGGTCGCCCGGCGCCGCGCTGGCGCTGTTGCAGTCTGAACGTTGGGCGCAGCGTGAGGCGCTGTGTCAGGCGTTGATGGACAGTTTACATACGGGCGACTGGTATGCGGTATTAACGGCGCTCAATCATGAGCAAGCCCCGGCGCGCCTGCATTGGCTGGCGACGCTGCTGGTAGACGCGCTGAAACGTCAGCACGGCGCGTCGTACCTGACAAACGTTGATGCGGACGCGGTTGTTGCCGCGCTGGCGGGGCCGCTATCCCCGGCGCGTATTCAGGCAATCCTGAACGATGTTTGCCATTGTCGTGATCAATTACTTCATGTGACCGGATTAAACCGCGAACTGGTATTAACCGATCTCATTCTCCGCATCGAGCATTACCTGCAACCAGGCACCTTGTTGCCTGTTCCTCATCTTTGAGAGAGACATTATGTTTTTAGTCGACTCACACTGCCATCTTGATGGTCTGGATTATCAATCTTTGCATAAGGACGTGGACGATGTGCTGGCGAAAGCCGCCGCGCGCGATGTGAAGTTCTGTTTAGCGGTGGCGACGACGCTGCCGGGGTATCGCCATATGCGCAAGCTGGTGGGCAAGCGCGATAATGTGGTCTTTTCCTGCGGCGTGCATCCGTTAAATCAGGATGAAGCATATGACGTAGAAGAACTGCGCCTCCTTGCTGCAGAAGACGATGTGGTGGCGATGGGCGAGACCGGGCTTGATTACTTTTACACGCCTGAGACCAAAATCCGCCAGCAGGCGTCTTTTATTCATCATATCCAGATTGGCCGCGAATTGCATAAACCGGTGATTGTCCATACTCGCGACGCGCGTGCCGATACGCTGGCTATCCTGCGCGAAGAAAAAGTGACGGATTGCGGCGGCGTACTACACTGTTTTACAGAAGACAGAGAAACGGCCGGCAAATTGCTGGATCTGGGGTTTTATATCTCTTTTTCCGGCATCGTAACGTTCCGTAACGCTGAACAGTTGCGTGATGCGGCGCGCTATGTGCCGCTGGATCGGTTGTTAGTCGAGACCGATTCTCCTTATCTGGCGCCGGTGCCGCATCGCGGTAAAGAGAACCAGCCTGCGATGGTACGCGACGTCGCAGAATATATGGCGGTATTGAAAGGGGTTGCCGTTGAAGAACTGGCGCAGATCACCACCGATAACTTTGCTCGCCTGTTCCATATTGACGCGTCTCGCCTGTCATCAATCCGTTAAACGAGTTTTTTTAAAGCTCGTAATTAATAAGCAAAGCGCGTAAAGTTCACCGCCACAAAAGGGGCGGTGAGCGAGCTTATGGAAACATTCGGAAACTCATTTTGGCAGAATGTGATACTTTTTAGGCTATCTGGCGCTGAAACGTGATAGCCGTCAAACAAAATCAGACGTATTTATTTTACTCTGTGTAATAAATAAAAGGGCACTTAGATGTCCTGTCCACGGCGGGGTTCTCCCCCCTCGCCAATGCGTGAGAACGTAGAAAAGCACAAATACTCAGGAGCACTCTCAATTATGTTTAAGAATGCATTTGCTAACCTGCAAAAGGTCGGTAAATCGCTGATGCTGCCGGTATCCGTACTCCCTATCGCAGGTATCCTGCTGGGTGTCGGTTCCGCTAACTTCAGCTGGCTGCCAGCCGTTGTATCGCACGTTATGGCAGAAGCGGGCGGATCTGTTTTTGCCAATATGCCGCTGATTTTCGCTATCGGCGTGGCGTTGGGCTTTACCAACAACGACGGCGTTTCGGCTCTGGCGGCGGTAGTAGCGTATGGCATCATGGTGAAAACCATGGCTGTGGTTGCGCCGCTGGTTCTGCATTTACCTGCTGAAGAGATCGCCGCTAAACACCTTGCTGATACGGGTGTTCTCGGGGGGATTATCTCCGGTGCGATCGCAGCGTATATGTTTAACCGCTTCTACCGTATCAAACTGCCTGAGTATCTGGGCTTCTTTGCGGGCAAACGCTTCGTGCCGATCATTTCGGGTCTGGCCGCTATTTTTACCGGTGTGGTGCTGTCTTTCGTATGGCCGCCAATCGGTACGGCTATCCAGGCGTTCTCGCAGTGGGCGGCTTATCAGAACCCGGTTGTCGCGTTTGGTATTTACGGTTTTATCGAGCGTTGCCTGGTGCCGTTTGGTCTGCATCATATCTGGAACGTTCCTTTCCAGATGCAGATCGGCGAATACACCAACGCAGCGGGTCAGGTATTCCACGGCGACATTCCGCGCTATATGGCGGGCGACCCGACGGCAGGTATGTTGTCTGGCGGCTTCCTGTTCAAAATGTACGGTCTGCCGGCTGCGGCCATTGCTATCTGGCACTCTGCTAAACCGGAAAACCGCGCAAAAGTGGGCGGTATCATGATTTCCGCCGCGCTGACCTCGTTTTTGACGGGTATTACCGAGCCTATCGAGTTCTCCTTCATGTTCGTGGCGCCGATCCTGTACATCATTCACGCGATTCTGGCAGGTCTGGCATTCCCGATCTGTATCCTGCTGGGGATGCGTGACGGTACGTCGTTCTCCCACGGTCTGATCGACTTTATCGTGCTGTCCGGTAACAGCAGCAAATTGTGGCTGTTCCCGATTGTTGGCGCCGGTTATGCGATTGTGTACTACACCGTGTTCCGCGTGCTGATCAAAGCGCTGGATCTGAAAACGCCGGGTCGTGAAGACACTACTGATGACGCAAAAGCGGGCGCGACCAGCGAAATGGCGCCGGCTTTGGTTGCGGCGTTTGGCGGTAAAGAGAACATTACTAACCTGGATGCCTGTATCACGCGTCTGCGCGTGAGCGTAGCCGATGTAGCGAAAGTGGATCAGGCTGGCCTGAAGAAACTGGGCGCGGCAGGCGTTGTCGTCGCGGGTTCCGGCGTTCAGGCTATTTTCGGTACGAAATCCGATAACCTGAAAACGGAAATGGATGAGTACATCCGTAACAGCTAAGCAGTAATGATGTTGGGGAGAATTAAGGCAGCCATTCGGCTGCCTTTTTTTAATGGCGCTTTACATGCCGCTCTCCGACAGTCTGTCAGAACTGATAATTGGCGGTGAGGCTCACGTTACGCGGCGCGCCGTAAACAATGGAACCATCAATATTGGTGTCGTAGGTTTTATCGAACAGGTTGTTGATGTTTCCCTGTACGGAGAAATTTTTCGTCACCTGATAATGGGTAAACAGATCGACCAGCGCATAGCTGCCCTGTTCGGCGCGGAAAGTGCCGTACGGCGTCGTGGTATCTTTGTAAACCCGATTCTGCCAGTTCACACCGCCGCCGACCGTCAGATCCGGTATCGCCGGCAGACGATAGCGGGTGAATAACTTCACGCTGGTGCGCGGGAGATTGGGGTTCACGGCGTTACCTTCATTGTCCTCGGCAACATACCGGGTAGCCCCGAAAGTCATCTGCCAGTTATCGGTAATTGCGCCGTTCACTTCAAATTCGACGCCTTTGCTCACCGTTCCGTCAGTAGACTTCCAGGCAAATTCCCCATTACTGCCAGGGATGGGAATAGTGGTTGCCTGAGCGACGTTATCCTGCTCAATGCGGAACACGGACAACGTGGTGGTGAGGCGGCTGTTCATCCAGTCGGACTTCAGACCCGCTTCATAGTTATTACCGGTAATCGGAGCCAGATATTGACCCGCTTTGTCGCGTTTATTCTGCGGCTGAAAGATAGAGGTATAACTGGCATAAGCGGACCAGTTGTCGTTGATATCATAAATCAGCCCGGCATACGGCGTGGTATGGTTTTTCTCCATGCTGTAGGTCAGTGTATCAACACGCCAGTTGGTATAACGAGCGCCAAGAATCAGATGCAGCGGGTCGGCCAGCGAAATGCGCGTAGCGGCATACAGCGATTTCATATGCGTGGTATCGTCCTGCGCCAGATTTTGTGGCGCCCAGTGGGTTTGGGGGAAATTACCGTTAAAGGCGCTGAAGTTGCCAATGTCGTCCGGAAAGACGTTCGCCCAGGCGCTAAAATAGCGGTTATTCTGTTTACTATAACTGCCGCCAAACATCATATTGTGCTGACGGCCAAACAGCTCATAAGCGCCATCGGCAAAGAGATCTATGGCATCTACTTTGCGCTTGCCGCTGTTCCAGCCCGTACCGCCGACCACGGGGTAGCTTGCGCCATAAGGACTCACCAGCGTACCTGTCTCTTTATCGACTAAAGCATCGATATACATCATTTTACTGTCGAATTTGACCTCAGTATGGGTCGCATTCAGGGTCGCCTGCCAGCTTTCGGCAAAACGCTGCTTAAGCGTGACGAAGAATTTATTTATCTCTTTATTGTTATAAGCCCAGTCCGGGGCGGTACTACGCGCGCGGTCATAGCTATTTTTGCTGCCATCGGTGTTCCAGCGCGGCAGACCGCCCCAGGTTGGGCTGTTGACATCAATTTTTTGATATTCATAACCAGCTGAAAGGCTGGTGGTTGCACCCAGATCGGCATCGACAATTCCGGAAAAGAACGCTTTCTCACTGTTATAGCGGTCCAGCCAGGAATCATTATTCTGATAACCCGCCACGATGCGCCCACGGACATTGCCGTCTGCGGTGAGCGGACTTTGCAGATCCATGACGTAACGCTGCTTATTCCAGCTACCGTATTCTGTGGCGACGTTACCTTTGAACTCCCGACTGGTGGCGTGTTTACGGATCATATTAATTGAGGCAGAAGGATTGCCGGTTCCGGTCATCAGCCCATTCGCGCCGCGAACCACCTCCACGCGCTCATACAGCGCGGTATCCGTTAGCGCATCGCCCAGATTCCAGCGGGACTCAAAATACGTTGGAATACCGTCAACCATATAGTTGTCAATTTCAAACCCGCGCGAGTAATAGCTGATGCGATCGGAGTCAGCCTGGCTTCCGCTGATCCCCAGCGTATTGGTCATCACCTCGCCCAGGGTTTGCAACTGCTGGTCTTCCATACGCTGTTGGCTGACAATACTGACCGACTGCGGGATATCGCGCTGAGTCATCGGCATTTTGGTGCCCGCTGCGGTAGTTTTCACGCTGTAATCCTGTTCTTCACGGTTTACGGCGTCAGCGGTCGTCGCGCCTTCGACAATAACGGTATCCTCAGCCGCGAAGGCGGCAGGCATAAATGCCATCGCCATACCCATAGCTAACAGCGACGGTGCGGCGGTGGACGGAAGGTGTTTGTCCCGGCGGTATTGAATGAAAGACATCTGAAAATCCTTGCTTGTTATTGGGGTAAGTTCAGGACGTATGACGTTGAACCTTTTCATTCTTTGCTAGTTAATGCGCATAAAAATGCAAATGAGAAATATACGCATTTGTGTTAAATGTGTAAAACGGTATAACCAGGGAAACTAGAAATATTTTTTAAGCGTACAAAGGCGTCATGGCAGGGGGATATGGCGGTAAGTCCAGCATGTAGTCATTTTTCGCTTAATAAATCGTGGGTTAAAGTTGAAAGAGCGTCGGTAACTCGCTCATACTCTATACTCGCAGTATGGCTCGGCGTAGCATGTGCGCTGCAAGGGCTATTATGAAAAAGGAAAACGTCGTGGCAGAAGAAACTATATTCAGCAAAATTATTCGTCGTGAAATCCCTTCGGATATCGTTTATCAGGATGAGCTGGTCACCGCCTTTCGTGATATTTCACCGCAGGCGCCGACGCATATCTTGATTATTCCCAATATCCTGATCCCAACCGTCAATGACGTGACGGCGGAACATGAACAGGCGTTAGGTCGGATGATCACCGTGGCGGCGAAAATCGCCGAACAGGAAGGCATTGCCGAAGATGGGTATCGTTTAATCATGAATACCAACCGTCATGGGGGCCAGGAGGTTTATCATATCCATATGCACCTACTGGGCGGCCGCCCGCTAGGCCCGATGCTGGCGCATAAAGGCTTGTAAGTATGATCAAAGGATGCATCGCGGTTTCTCTGGGCTTGCTGCTGCTTACCGGCTGCCGGTCACACCCTGAAATTCCGGTAAGCGACGCGCAGTCGCTGGTGATGGAGTCCACGGTTCTGGCGGCGGGCGTCACCGCAGAGCCGCCTGAACTGACGGCGTCTGATATCCAGCCATCAGCCTCTTCCCGCGTCTATAACGAAAGGCAAGAGCCCATAACCGTTCATTATCGGTTTTACTGGTATGACGCGCGGGGGCTGGAGATGCATCCGCTGGAGGCGCCGCGTAGCGTAACCATACCCGCGCGTTCGTCGGTAACGCTATTTGGCAGCGCCAATTATCTGGGGGCGCATAAGGTCAGGCTTTATCTTTATTTGTGAGGAGTGAATTTTGATGACAAAAATGCATCGCTACGCTGCCATTGCTGCGCTGGCGATATTTCTCTCCGGGTGTATGGCGCAACGTCAACCTGCGCCAGTTGAAGAGGTAAAACCAGCGCCAGAACAACCCGCGCAGCCACCACAGCCTCCTGTTGTGCCGTCTGTGCCAACCATTCCACAGCAACCGGGGCCGATCGAACATGAAGATCAAACGGGCCAGCCAGCGCCTAAGGTGCGCCACTATGACTGGAACGGCGCGATGCAACCGCTGGTCAGCAAAATGTTGCAGGCTGATGGCGTGACGGCCGGAAGCGTATTGCTTGTCGACAGCGTGAATAACCGGACGAATGGGTCGTTAAATGCGAACGAGGCAACGGAAACGTTACGTAATGCGCTGGCGAACAACGGTAAATTTACGCTGGTCTCCGTACAGCAACTCTCGATGGCAAAACAGCAGTTAGGGTTGTCTCCGCAGGATAGTCTGGGAACGCGCAGTAAAGCTATTGGCATTGCGCGCAATGTCGGGGCGCAATATGTACTTTACTCCAGCGCATCCGGTAACGTTAACGCGCCTGCATTACAGATGCAGTTAATGCTGGTGCAAACTGGCGAGATAATCTGGTCAGGTAAAGGTGCGGTCCAACAACAATAATCCCTTAACGCGCGACGAGATCCTGTCGCGCTATTTTCCCCAGTATCGTCCCGCCGTCGCCGCATCGCAGGGGCTAAGCGGCGGGAGCTGTATTATTGCCCACGATACTCACCGTATCGTGCTGCGCCGTCATCACGACCCCGACGCTCCACCAGCCCATTTTTTACGTCATTACCGTGCCTTATCCCAATTGCCGGCCAGTCTTGCGCCGCGAGCGCTTTTTTATTCGCCGGGCTGGATGGCGGTAGAATATCTGCATGGTGTGGTAAATTCCGCTCTGCCAGATGCCGACGAACTGGCGGCCTTACTGTATCATTTGCATCAACAGCCGCGTTTTGGCTGGCGTATCGCGCTATCGCCACTATTGGCGCAGTACTGGTCGTGTTGCGATCCGGCAAGGCGTACGCCGTTTTGGTTGCGGCGGCTCAAACAGTTGCAAAAAAACGGTGAACCTCGCCCGCTGCGGCTCGCGCCTTTGCATATGGATGTCCATGGCGACAATATAGTATTAACGTCCGCCGGGTTGAGACTGATTGACTGGGAGTATGCCGGCGACGGCGATATTGCGTTGGAGCTGGCGGCAGTATGGGTTGAGGATGAACGCCAGCACCGACAACTGGCAGACGCTTATGCCGCGCGCGCGCGAATCGACGCCCGGCAGCTATGGCGACAGATACGATTATGGCACCCCTGGGTCATTATGCTAAAAGCAGGGTGGTTCGAATACCGCTGGCGACAAACCGGCGAGCAACAATTTATCAGGCTGGCCGATGAAACCTGGCGCCAGCTACGTATGAAAGGATAAGGAGAGCAGTGTGGGCCCAGTAATGTTGAATGTCGAAGGATGTGAGCTGGATGCGGAGGAGCGCGAGATACTGGCGCATCCGCTGGTTGGCGGGCTTATTCTGTTCACGCGTAATTACCATGACCCGGAACAGCTGCGCGAATTAGTGCGCCAGATTCGGGCGGCATCGCGTAACCATCTGGTGGTGGCCGTCGATCAGGAAGGCGGGCGCGTACAGCGTTTCCGTGAAGGGTTTACCCGCCTGCCCGCGGCGCAATCTTTTTTTGCGCTGCATGGGCTGGAAGAGGGGGGGCGACTGGCGCAGGAGGCAGGGTGGCTGATGGCCAGCGAAATGATCGCGATGGATATTGATATCAGTTTTGCGCCAGTGCTGGATGTCGGGCATATCAGCGCGGCAATTGGCGAGCGTTCTTATCATGCCGATCCCGCAAAAGCGTTGGCAATGGCAACGCGCTTTATTGACGGCATGCATGACGCCGGGATGAAAACGACCGGTAAGCATTTCCCCGGCCACGGCGCGGTCACGGCGGACTCCCACAAAGAGACGCCGTGCGATCCACGTCCTGAAACGGACATCCGTGGCAAAGATATGTCGGTGTTCCGCACGCTGATTAGCGAGAATAAACTGGATGCGATTATGCCTGCCCACGTGATCTACCGCGCTATCGATCCGCGTCCGGCAAGCGGTTCGCCGTACTGGCTGAAAACGGTGCTGCGTCAGGAGTTAGGCTTTGATGGCGTCATTTTCTCCGACGATCTGTCGATGGAGGGCGCGGCGATTATGGGCAGCTATGCTGAGCGCGCTCAGGCGTCGCTGGATGCGGGTTGCGATATGATTCTGGTCTGCAATAATCGTAAAGGCGCAGTCAGCGTGCTGGATAATCTGTCGCCGATCAAAGCAGAACGTGTTACACGTTTGTATCATAAAGGTTCATTTTCACGCCGGGAGCTCATGGACTCAGCACGCTGGAAAACAGCCAGCGCCCAGCTCAACCAGTTACATGAACGCTGGCAGGAAGAAAAAGCAGGTCATTAACTCGAGTTTTCGTGAGGGTGCCAGATGATTATTTATTTACACGGTTTTGATTCAAATAGTCCGGGCAACCATGAAAAAGTGTTGCAATTACAGTTTATCGACCCGGATGTTCGGCTGGTAAGCTACAGTACGCGGCATCCTAAGCACGATATGCAGCATCTGCTGAAAGAAGTGGACAAAATGTTGCAGTTGAATGTGGACGAGCGCCCTTTAATCTGTGGCGTGGGGCTGGGCGGTTACTGGGCGGAGCGGATTGGCTTTTTGTGCGATATCCGTCAGGTGGTTTTTAACCCGAACCTGTTCCCCTATGAAAACATGGAGGGGAAAATCGATCGCCCGGAAGAATATGCGGACATCGCTACAAAGTGCGTGACCAACTTTCGCGAAAAAAATCGCGATCGTTGTCTGGTGATCCTCTCGCGTCATGACGAAGCGCTGGACAGCCAACGCTCAGCGCAAGCGCTTCACCCGTATTATGAAATTGTGTGGGATGAGGAACAGACTCACAAATTCAAAAATATTTCGCCGCATTTGCAACGTATCAAAGCGTTTAAAACGCTGGGGTAACGCCATCCGGCAATATGGCGTTATCAGTGACCGGATAACCAGCCTTGCGGCTGGTTTTTTTATGCTCAATTCTCGCAAACTGTCTATCTTTTCAGCATGAAAACTTGATGCACATCAATTTTGGTATGACCAATGCACCGTTCATGCTATTCTCATATCAGAAGCTTATTCTCATTAACGTAACTTGTTGTTAATTAAAGGCTATGCTAATAACTTTTAAT
The DNA here is from genome assembly GCF_004010735.1 of Salmonella sp. SSDFZ54. NCBI lineage: Bacteria > Pseudomonadati > Pseudomonadota > Gammaproteobacteria > Enterobacterales > Enterobacteriaceae > Salmonella > Salmonella sp. SSDFZ54. The sequence goes on along the minus strand of NZ_CP034819.1, from coordinate 4,692,197 downwards.
TAACAATTGGTTAATGAATTTAAGGGGGTCACGTTGACTACACCATTAAAAAAGATCGTGATTGTCGGCGGCGGCGCTGGCGGGCTGGAAATGGCGACGCAGTTAGGCCATAAACTGGGGCGCAAGAAAAAAGCGAAAATCACGCTGGTAGACAGAAATCACAGCCATCTGTGGAAACCATTGCTGCACGAAGTGGCGACTGGCTCTCTGGACGAAGGCGTGGATGCGCTGAGCTATCTGGCCCATGCGCGCAATCATGGTTTCCAGTTCCAGCTGGGGTCGGTGATGGATATCGATCGCGAAGCGAAAACCATCACTATTGCCGAGTTACGTGATGAAAAGGGCGAACTGCTGGTGCCGGAGCGCAAAATCGCGTATGACACGCTGGTGATGGCGCTGGGCAGCACCTCTAATGATTTCAACACGCCGGGCGTGAAAGAGCACTGTATCTTCCTCGATAACCCGCATCAAGCGCGCCGTTTTCACCAGGAGATGCTGAACCTGTTCCTCAAGTATTCGGCTAATCTGGGCGCGAACGGTAAGGTCAATATCGCCATCGTTGGCGGCGGTGCGACGGGGGTTGAGCTGTCGGCTGAACTGCATAATGCGGTAAAACAGCTGCATAGCTATGGTTATAAGGGGCTGACCAACGACGCGCTGAACGTGACGTTGGTTGAGGCTGGCGAGCGTATTCTGCCTGCGTTGCCGCCGCGTATCTCCAGCGCCGCGCATAATGAACTGACCAAACTGGGCGTTCGCGTGCTGACGCAAACTATGGTCACCAGCGCCGACGAAGGCGGTCTGCATACGAAAGAAGGTGAATATATTCAGGCCGATCTGATGGTGTGGGCGGCGGGTATCAAAGCGCCAGATTTTATGAAAGAGATTGGTGGTCTGGAAACGAACCGCATTAACCAACTGGTGGTGGAACCGACGCTGCAAACCACGCGCGATCCTGATATTTATGCGATTGGCGACTGCGCTTCCTGCGCACGTCCGGAGGGAGGTTTTGTGCCGCCTCGCGCTCAGGCGGCGCATCAGATGGCTACCTGCGCGATGAATAACATTCTGGCGCAGATGAATGGCAAACCGCTGAAAGCTTACCAGTATAAAGATCATGGATCGCTGGTCTCTCTGTCCAACTTCTCTACCGTGGGTAGTCTGATGGGGAACCTGACCCGCGGTTCAATGATGATTGAAGGACGTATCGCCCGCTTCGTGTATATCTCGCTATACCGTATGCACCAGATAGCGCTGCATGGATACTTTAAAACCGGCCTGATGATGCTGGTGGGCAGTATTAACCGCGTCATTCGTCCGCGCCTGAAACTGCATTAATTTCTCTGCGCCTCACCGGCTGCTCGCGCCGGTGAGCGCTTCTCCATCTCTTGCTTCGGAGTTGTCCGAATCCTTCAGCTTTACCGCCTCATCCCGCATTTTTCATCCTCATTCCGATTGGCTTTGTTCGCATACTGGTTGCAAAATTGTTACCAATAGCAACGAAGGAGGAACTCCCGTGAATAAATCAATGTTGGCGGGTATAGGGATTGGCGTAGCGGCTGCGCTGGGTGTGGCGGCAGTGGCCAGTCTCAACGTATTTGATCGTGGTCCGCAGTATGCGCAGGTGATATCGGCTAAACCGATTAAAGAGACGGTAAAAACGCCGCGTCAGGAGTGCCGTAATGTCACGGTCACGCATCGTAGACCGGTTCAGGACGAAAACCGTATTGCCGGCTCGGTGCTTGGCGCAGTAGCAGGCGGCGTGATTGGACATCAATTTGGCGGCGGTCGTGGTAAAGATGTGGCGACGGTCGTCGGGGCGCTGGGCGGCGGTTATGCTGGCAATCAAATCCAGGGATCAATGCAAGAAAGTGATACCTACACTACCACGCAGCAACGCTGTAAGACGGTGTATGACAAATCTGAAAAGATGCTTGGCTACGACGTGACCTACAAAATTGGCGATCAGCAGGGCAAAATCCGCATGGATAAAGACCCCGGAACGCAAATTCCCCTCGACGGCAATGGCCAACTGGTTCTGAATAACAAAGCATAAAAAAGCTGTACTCTGCAAGTTAGCCCCTCATTCGCTCAGGCTGAGGGGCTTTTTTTTATCCGAAGCCGCGTCGTTCAGGACTTGAGCAGTTCAGGCCAGATGCGCAGAGTCGTACGCGTAATTTGCATCAGTTGTTCGAAGGTGGCACCTTCACGGGCGCTGATCGACATTCCCTGTAAAATACAGTTTATATATTCTGCGAGCGCCTGCGGGTTACAGTGCGCCGGAATTTCACCGCGCTCCTGACGTTGGCGCAGAAACTGGATGAGCGTCTGTTCCTGCATGGCGTGGCGTGATTTTACCGTGCGGGCGATATCGCGCGAGGAGGCGGCGAGGGTGGCAGACGTATTAATCATAAAGCAGCCAGCCGGCGTGTCTGTACTGGTAAAGCAGGCGGCAATTTCTGTGAAGTAATCTTTCAGCGCCGATTCCACGCTTTTCTCTTCACAAAAGAGCTGGGCTTCGTGCTTTGAGGCAAAGCGAGTGATGTAGCGATCCAGGACAGCGCGAAATAATCCTTCTTTGTTAGTAAATTCCGCATAGAGAGTAGGCGCTTTCGCCCCGGTAGCCTCTACGAGATCGGCAAGCGAAGTTGCTTCATAGCCGTGCTGCCAGAAGAGAGTCATGGCCTTATCAAGCGCGGCTTCCCTGTCGAACACTTTTGGTCGGCCACGGCTTTTCTTCGCGCAACTCGTGGTATCCGTTGTCATGATGCCGTTGTACCTGTTTAAAGAGCGGTCTCTCTATTATAAAAACAAACCACTTCTGGCTCCAGAGTATTCATTAGAAAAATAAATCAATTCTATTCACATGAAAAATAACATCTTTATAAATTATATAACGATCATTATAAAAAGAAGTTGACGTGTGATGTAGATCACATCTATGATTAACTTATCGATCGTTAAGTTAATGCTTACGACACCCATTCATCTGCTAAAGGTCATCACTATGAAAAACGTAAAAACCCTCATCGCTGCTGCGGTACTGAGTTCGCTCTCATTCGCCAGCTTCGCCGCCGTTGAAGTTCAGGCAACGCCAGAAGGTCAACAGAAGTTCGGCACCATTTCCGCGAATGGCGGCACGAATCTGGGCTCGCTGGAAGATCAGCTGGCGCAAAAAGCGCAGGAGATGGGGGCGAAGTCTTTCCGTATTACCTCTGTTACCGGCCCGAATACCCTCCACGGTACGGCGGTAATCTATAAGTAAGCATTAACCCTCATTAATGCCGCTGCGATTGCCACAATAAAAAGAGAAAGCCTCGCGATGCATCGCGAGGCTTTTTTGTCGGTCAGCTATTCACGCTTACAGCGACTGCGGTTTCGCCTCTGCTTGACGGGTTACATCCACCGGCATTCCGGAGCGCACTTCCATAACATGTTCCATCACCGCGGCGTCGGTCTGCGGCGCGTCCTTAAAGGTCTGCATCGGGCCATTCAGCACAATCGGCAACACCTGCGGATCGTCGCCTATATTTTTAGACAGCGGCTGATGAACTTCCACCAGTCGCACGCCGCCTGGCTCCACCGAGGCTTTAATCGGCGTATTAATAATATTCACTTTGGTTCCCGGCGTGACCTGACGGAACAATGCCTCTATATCACCGTCGCGCAGACGGATACAGCCGGAACTGACGCGCATACCAATGCCAAAATCGGCATTCGTGCCATGTAACAGATAGACGCCGCCGTAGGCCGCTAAACGAATCGCGTGATGCCCCATTGGGTTATCGGGACCGGCAGGCACCACGGCGGGGAGATCGATGCCTTGCGCTTTATAACGGGCGCGAATATTGGCGGTCGGCGTCCAGGTTGGATTGGCGCGTTTATCCGAAATGGTCGTCACCATCGTTGGCGTCAGGGTATCGCCGCCTAGTTGGCCAATCCCGATAGGGTAGACCGTGACCGTATTTTTCCCCGGTTGATAATAGTAAAGCCGTAATTCCGCGAGGTTAATGACGATACCTTCACGTGGCGCGTCCGGTAGCAGCGTTTGCAGCGGAATCGTCAGCACGCTGCCTGCGCGTGGCACGTAAGGATCAATGCCGGGGTTGGCCTGTAACAGGGCTAAAAAGCCCACGTTATATTTTTTGGCGATCGCCTCCAGCGAGCCGCCGTCGTCTTCAACGACATGGAATTTATTTTCTCCCACCAGTCTACTGCCGGGGGGTGGAAGAGGCCACGTATTCGCCTGCGCGGGAAGGGCAAGCATGATGGTCGCGGTAAGCGCAAACAACGCCCACCAGCGAGAGAGTCGCGTATTGTTGAACATTATAATAAACCCATGATTATTATGTGGTTATTTTTATAAAAGAGGAAATAAGAATTATGGCGGCTGGCTGTGTCTGGAACTGCAGGGAAGTGCAAAGAATTTGTAAAGATTAGGCCGGACGCAGAGTAATGACGCCCGGCCTGACGCTTATGCAATAGCGTTTTCTTCCAGTTGCTGCATAAACTGGCGTACCCAGTCTATACGCGTTTTACGTTCGCTTAAATCCTGAATAAACTTGAGGCGCGTCGGACCATCCAGACGGAAATGCTGCGGCTGTTTTTGCAGCAACCCGATAAGCCAGGCGGGGTCAACGTGGTTTTTCTCGGCGAACTCAATCGTTCCGCCTTTCTCGTTACCCTCCAGTTTTCGGATGCCGAGCTTTTGCGCCTGTTGGCGCAGGCGGGCGATATCCAGCAGATTACGCGCCGGATCGGGCAGCAGGCCGAAGCGATCGATCAATTCCACTTTGATCTCCTCCAGCTCGTTTTCGTTCTTCGCGCTGGCAATGCGTTTATAGAATGACAGCCGGGTATTAACATCCGGAATAAAATCATCCGGCAGTAACGACGGCATTCGCAGCTCGACTTCCGTTTGCTGACTAGTGAGATCTTCCAGCGAGGGTTCGCGGCCTGCTTTCAGCGCATCAACGGCGTTTTCCAGCAGTTCCATGTAGAGTGAGAAGCCAATGGTTTCCATTGAGCCGCTTTGCTCTTCGCCAAGCAGTTCGCCCGCGCCGCGGATCTCCAGATCGTGGGTCGCCAGCGCAAACCCGGCGCCTAAATCCTCCAGCGACGCAATCGCCTCCAGCCGTTTTTGCGCATCGGTGGTCATGGCCTTAGGATGTGGCGTCAACAGCCAGGCGTAGGCCTGGTGGTGCGAGCGCCCTACGCGGCCACGCAGCTGGTGCAACTGCGCGAGGCCGAAATGATCCGCGCGTTCAATGATGATCGTGTTCGCGGTGGGGATATCAATCCCCGTTTCGATAATGGTAGTACACACCAGCACGTTAAAACGTTGATGGTGGAAATCGTTCATGACCCGTTCCAGCTCACGTTCGCGCATCTGCCCGTGGCCTATAGCGATTCGCGCTTCCGGCACCAGTTCCGCCAGCCGCTCTGCGGCTTTCTGAATATTTTCGACGTCATTGTACAAATAGTAAACCTGACCGCCGCGCAGGATTTCACGCAGAATCGCTTCCCTTACTACCAGGCTATCATACTCGCGGACAAAGGTTTTTACCGCCAGACGACGGGCAGGGGGAGTGGCGATAATGGAGAGATCGCGCATACCGCTCATCGCCATATTCAGCGTCCGCGGGATCGGCGTCGCCGTGAGCGTCAGAATATCGACATCGGCGCGCATCGCCTTAATTCGCTCTTTGTGGCGCACGCCGAAACGGTGCTCTTCATCGACAATCAGCAGGCCGAGGTCGCGCAGCTTCACATCGCTTTGTAGCAGTTTATGCGTACCGATCAGAATATCGATCTTACCCTCGGCGGCTTCCGCCAGGATTTGCGTCTGCTCTTTGGCACTGCGAAAGCGAGACAGCATCTCAATGCGTACCGGCCAGTTGGCGAAACGGTCGCGGAAGTTGTCATAGTGTTGCTGCGCCAGCAGCGTAGTCGGCACCAGTACCGCCACCTGTTTATGGTTTTCCACCGCCAGGAACGCGGCGCGCATCGCCACTTCGGTTTTGCCGAAGCCGACGTCGCCGCACACCAGCCTGTCCATCGCCAGCGGTTGGCACATATCGCTCAATACGGCGTTAATCGCCTGTGCCTGATCGGGCGTCGTTTCAAACGGGAAGCTGTCGCAGAATAACTGATACTGCTCACGATCATGCTTAAAGGCAAAACCCTCTTTTGCCGCCCGTTGCGCATAAATATCCAACAGTTCCGCTGCGACATCGCGCACTTTTTCCGCCGCTTTCTGCCGGGCGCGCGACCAGGCGTCGCCGCCCAGTTTATGCAGAGGCGCACTTTCTTCCGCGCCGCCGGCATAGCGGCTAATCAGATGCAATGAGGAGACCGGCACATACAGTTTGGCGTCATTGGCGTAAGTGAGCATCAGATATTCACCCTTGATGCCGCCAGCCTCCAGAGTGGTCATGCCGGCATAGCGTCCGACGCCGTGCTCCAGATGCACTACCGGTTGACCGACGTGGAGCTCCGCCAGGTTACGAATCAACGTATCCGGGTTGATCGTACGACGGGAATCCAGGCGGCGACGCGCGACCCGTTCACCCAGGAGATCGCTTTCACAAATCAGCGCCAGATTGCGTTGGGTGTCGATAAAGCCATGTTCTGCGGCGCCAATCATCAGATAGCGTCCCGCATCCTGCGTCTCGTCCAGGCGTAATATCCGCTTCGGCGCGATTTTTATGCGAGCCAGGAGCTCCCCCAGCGCTTCGCGGCGTCCTTCGCTTTCCACCGAAAAAATCACCGGACCGCTGAAAGATTCGAGGAATTTACGCAGCGCGTCCAGCGGCGCTTTCTGCTGCGCCTGGATAGCCAAATCCGGTAATTTCTGGAAACCAAGATTGGTATTGGCGGCTTTTTCCGGCAGATGGTCGGTTTTAAGCTGGAGACGAGGCCAGCGTTTAAGCTCGGAAAAGAGCTCATCTACCCGTAGCCAGAGGGCTTCCGGCGGCAAAAGCGGGCGCATAGGATCGACGCCGCGATTTTCAAAACGCGCCAGCGTATCGGCCTGAAAGCGTTCGGCGCTGGTTTCCAGCGAGCCAGTATTCACCACCAGAGTATTGGCGGGGAAATAGCTAAATAATGGCGGTAACGGTTCGCTGAAAAAGAGCGGCTGCCAGTATTCGATCCCGGCGGGCAGGGTGCCTTTGCTGACCTGCTGATAGATGTGCTCGGCGTCGCGTTTTACCTCAAAGGTATCGCGCCACTGGCTACGGAAAAGCTCAATAGCGGCTTTGTCGGTAGGAAATTCGTGCGCGGGCAACAAATTGATGGCCTCGACCTCCTCCAGCGTACGCTGGGTATCCGCGTCAAACAGACGCAGGCTGTCGATTTCATCATCAAAAAAGTCGAGGCGATAAGGCTGTTCGCTGCCCATCGGAAAGAGATCCAACAGCGCGCCGCGCGTCGCGTATTCGCCATGCTCCATCACCTGATCGACATGCCGATAACCGGCGCTGTCAAGCTGCGCGCGCAGAGCGTCGCGGGACAGCCGCTGGCCTTTTTTCATCACCAGCGCATGACCATGCAGATAGCTATGCGGACAAACGCGCTGCATCAGGGTGTTTACCGGTACAATCAAGACGCCGCGCTGCATCGACGGCAACTGGTAGAGCGTGGACAGACGCGAAGAGATAATTTCCTGATGCGGGGAGAAGCTGTCATACGGTAGCGTTTCCCAGTCCGCCAGGTTCATGACCATCTGATCGGTAAACTGGCGGATTTCATCATGCAATCGCAGAGCATTTTGCATGTCAGGCGCTATGAGTACCACCGGACCGGCATGGCGTTCGGCTATCTCCGCCACCAGCGTAGCGCAGGCGGCACCGGTAAGTTCGCCCAACTGGCGCTGATCGCCCGCTTTTGTCGGCAGCGTGTAACGTTGTTTTTCAGGCATAACGGTTGTCAGTATCTCTTTTTGTTTTACGCCGCACTCTACGCGTCACCCTTCAGGCTGCTTCATGGTTGGCTGCGCGCCGGGACAGCATGAAGGACTCAGGTATTCAGGGGCATATGACTGATAAGCAATGTTCTTTATTATCCGCGATCGTTGTTTATTAGCAAATTGAATCCGCCGGATAACACGTCGAACAGGTAAAGTATGAACATGTAAGTGACTTGATTTGTCGGCCTTTTTCAGAATAGCGCTGACGAACTCTTACGGTTCAGACATTTACGCATTCCGCTTTCGCTTATATACTCGGGACTTTGCTAACAGCAACCAGACGGATTACATGTATCAACCTGTCGCTCTATTCATCGGCCTGCGTTACATGCGCGGGCGTGCAGCAGATCGCTTCGGTCGCTTCGTTTCCTGGCTTTCCACTATCGGCATTACCCTGGGGGTGATGGCGCTGGTCACGGTATTGTCGGTGATGAACGGTTTTGAGCGCGAACTGCAAAATAACATTCTTGGTTTGATGCCTCAGGCCATCCTCTCTGCTGAACATGGTTCTCTTAACCCGAATCAGATGCCGGAAAAAGCGGTGAATCTGCAAGGCGTTAACCGTATTGCGCCGCTGACGACGGGCGATGTCGTACTGCAAAGCGCGCGTAGCGTTGCGGTTGGCGTGATGTTGGGTATCGATCCGGCGCAAAAAGATCCGTTAACGCCGTATCTGGTCAATGTGAAGCAAAGCGAATTACAGCCGGGTAAGTATAATGTCATCCTCGGCGAGCAGCTCGCCGGACAGTTAGGGGTCAACCGTGGCGATCAGATTCGGCTAATGGTGCCATCTGCCAGCCAGTTTACGCCAATGGGACGTCTGCCCAGCCAGCGTCTGTTTACGGTGATTGGCACATTTGCCGCCAATAGCGAGGTCGATGGCTATGAAATGCTGGTCAATATTCAGGACGCGTCGCGTTTAATGCGCTATCCGGCAGGCAATATTACCGGCTGGCGTCTATGGCTGGATGAACCGCTGCAAGTCGATACCCTCAGCCAACAGACGCTGCCGCAAGGCACTAAGTGGCAGGACTGGCGCGAACGCAAAGGCGAGTTGTTCCAGGCTGTGCGCATGGAAAAGAACATGATGGGATTGTTGCTGAGCCTCATCGTGGCGGTCGCGGCTTTTAACATTATTACTTCGTTGGGTCTGATGGTCATGGAGAAGCAGGGCGAAGTGGCGATTTTACAAACTCAAGGGCTGACGCCGCGACAAATTATGATGGTCTTTATGGTGCAGGGCGCCAGCGCCGGGATTATCGGCGCGCTGTTGGGCGCCGCGCTGGGCGCATTGCTTGCCAGCCAACTGAATAACCTGATGCCGATCATCGGCGCGTTTCTGGATGGCGCTGCGTTGCCCGTGGCGATAGAGCCGTTACAGGTGATCGTTATCGCTCTGGTGGCAATGGCCATCGCGCTGCTTTCTACGCTTTATCCTTCCTGGCGCGCTGCCGCCACTCAACCCGCTGAGGCTTTACGTTATGAATAAGATCCTGTTGCAATGCGACAACCTGTGCAAACGCTATCAGGAAGGCACTGTACAAACCGACGTGTTGCACGATGTCAGCTTCAGTATCGGCGAAGGCGAAATGATGGCGATCGTCGGCAGTTCCGGTTCGGGTAAAAGTACGTTGCTGCATCTGTTAGGCGGGCTGGATACGCCTACCTCTGGCGATGTGATTTTTAGCGGCCAGCCGATGAGCAAACTCTCTTCTGCGGCAAAAGCGGAATTACGTAACCAGAAACTGGGGTTTATCTATCAGTTTCATCATCTCCTGCCGGATTTTACGGCGCTGGAAAACGTGGCGATGCCATTATTGATTGGCAAAAAGAAACCGGCGGAGATTGACGCTCGGGCGCGAGAAATGCTGCACGCCGTAGGGCTGGAGCATCGCGCAACCCATCGACCTTCGGAACTTTCCGGCGGTGAGCGCCAGCGTGTCGCGATTGCGCGCGCGTTGGTGAATAACCCGCGTCTGGTACTGGCGGATGAGCCGACCGGTAATCTGGATGCGCGTAATGCCGACAGTATTTTTGAGCTTCTGGGCGAGTTAAATCGTCTGCAGGGAACCGCGTTTCTGGTGGTGACTCACGATTTGCAACTGGCGAAACGTATGAGCCGCCAGCTTGAGATGCGCGATGGCCGCCTGACGGCGGAACTGAGCCTGATGGGGGCGGAGTAATGGCGTCGCCTTTATCATTGTTAATTGGCTTGCGTTTCAGCCGTGGACGGCGGCGCGGCGGTATGGTTTCGCTCATTTCCGTCATTTCTACCATCGGTATCGCGCTGGGCGTGGCGGTATTGATTGTCGGTTTAAGCGCGATGAACGGTTTCGAACGCGAGTTGAATAACCGTATTCTGGCGGTGGTTCCGCACGGGGAGATTGAAGCGGTCAATCAGCCGTGGACCAACTGGCGTGAAGCGCTGGCAAAAGTGCAGAAGGTGCCGGGCATTGCCGCCGCCGCGCCGTATATCAATTTTACCGGCCTGGTAGAGAGCGGGGCGAATTTGCGCGCCATTCAGGTTAAAGGCGTCGACCCTAAGCAAGAGCAGCAGCTTAGCGCGTTACCGTCATTTGTGCAAAATCACGCCTGGGATCATTTCAAAGCGGGCGAGCAGCAGATCATTATCGGTAAAGGCGTCGCCGATGCGCTGAACGTGAAACAGGGCGACTGGGTGTCCATCATGATCCCCAATGCGAATGCCGACCATAAGCTGCTCCAGCCCAAACGCGTGCGTTTGCATGTCATCGGGATTCTGCAACTGAGCGGCCAGCTCGATCACAGCTTCGCCATGATCCCGCTTGAGGATGCGCAGCAGTATCTGGATATGGGGTCCAGCGTTTCCGGTATCGCGCTTAAAGTCCACGACGTGTTTAATGCGAACAAACTGGTGCGTGATGCGGGTGAAGTGACTAACAGCTATGTCTACATTAAGAGCTGGATCGGCACCTACGGCTATATGTATCGCGATATCCAGATGATTCGCGCCATTATGTATCTGGCGATGATTCTGGTGATCGGCGTGGCCTGTTTTAATATCGTTTCCACCTTAGTGATGGCGGTAAAAGACAAAAGCGGCGACATTGCGGTATTAAGAACGCTGGGGGCGAAAGATGGTTTGATTCGTGCCATTTTCGTCTGGTACGGACTACTGGCGGGCTTGCTGGGCAGCTTGATTGGCGTGGCGATCGGCGTTGTCGTTTCGCTTCAGCTTACCGCCATTATTAATGGGATTGAAAAGGAGATCGGGCATCAGTTTTTGTCCGGCGATATCTATTTTATCGACTTCCTGCCATCCGAATTACATTGGCTGGACGTTGTTTACGTACTGGTCACGGCGTTGTTGTTAAGCTTACTGGCGAGCTGGTATCCGGCGCGGCGGGCGAGCAACATTGACCCTGCGCGAGTATTGAGCGGCCAGTAATCGCGGAATATAAAAACAAGGAGCGGTGATGTATTACGGGTTTGACATTGGCGGAACAAAGATTGCGTTAGGCGTATTTGACTCAACGCGGCGGCTACAGTGGGAAAAACGGGTTCCCACGCCTCATGCCAGCTATGGTGCCTTTTTAGACGCTGTGTGCGAACTGGTCGCGGAAGCCGACCAGCGATTTGGCGTAAAAGGGTCGGTAGGGATTGGCATACCCGGTATGCCGGAAACCGAAGACGGCACGCTGTACGCCGCGAATGTCCCGGCAGCCAGCGGTAAGCCGTTGCGCGCCGATCTCAGCGCCCGACTGGATCGCGATGTGCGTCTGGACAATGACGCTAACTGTTTTGCCTTGTCCGAAGCCTGGGATGATGAATTCACGCAATATCCTTTGGTTATGGGGCTTATCCTCGGCACCGGCGTCGGCGGCGGCCTGGTGCTAAACGGGAAGCCGATTACCGGTCAGAGCTATATCACCGGCGAGTTTGGTCATATGCGTTTGCCGATTGACGCGCTAACGTTGATGGGGTTTGATTTTCCTCTCCGCCGTTGTGGATGCGGTCAGATGGGCTGCATTGAGAATTATCTGTCCGGGCGCGGGTTTGCGTGGCTATATCAGCATTATTATGATCAATCGCTGCAGGCGCCGGAGATTATCGCGTTGTGGGAGCAAGGCGATGAGCGGGCACACGCGCATGTTGAGCGCTATCTGGATTTACTGGCGGTTTGTCTGGGGAATATACTGACGATTGTCGATCCCGATTTATTGGTGATCGGCGGCGGACTATCGAACTTTACGGCAATAACAACGCAACTGGCGGAAAGACTGCCGCGCCATCTCCTCCCTGTTGCCCGCGCGCCGCGCATTGAGCGTGCGCGGCATGGGGATGCAGGTGGGATGCGCGGTGCTGCTTTTTTACATCTTACCGACTAATCAAAAAAAGAGGTTGTTATGCAGTCGCGTCGGTTTCATCGATTAAGCCGCTTTCGTAAAAATAAACGTCTGTTGCGTGAACGTCTGCGCCAGCGGATCTTTTTCAGAGACAGAGTGGTGCCGGAAATGATGGAAAACCCAAGAGTATTAGTCCTTACAGGTGCAGGAATTTCTGCAGAGTCTGGTATTCGTACGTTTCGCGCGGCGGATGGCCTTTGGGAAGAGCATCGGGTTGAAGATGTGGCAACGCCGGAAGGATTCGCCCGTAATCCGGGGCTGGTGCAGACATTTTATAATGCCCGCCGTCAGCAGCTTCAACAGCCTGAAATACAACCCAATGCGGCGCATCTGGCGTTAGCGAAGCTTGAAGAAGCGCTTGGCGATCGCTTTTTGCTGGTGACGCAAAACATCGACAATTTGCATGAACGCGCGGGCAATCGCAACATCATTCATATGCATGGCGAGCTGTTGAAGGTGCGCTGTTCGCAAAGCGGCCAAATTCTGGAATGGAACGGCGATGTGATGCCGGAAGATAAATGTCACTGCTGCCAGTTCCCGGCGCCGCTACGTCCGCACGTGGTGTGGTTTGGCGAGATGCCGCTTGGCATGGATGAAATTTATATGGCGCTGTCGATGGCGGATATTTTTATCGCCATTGGCACATCCGGTCATGTCTATCCGGCTGCGGGTTTTGTGCATGAAGCAAAACTGCACGGCGCACATACGGTGGAACTAAATCTTGAGCCAAGCCAGGTCGGCAGCGAGTTTGAAGAGAAGCACTACGGCCCGGCAAGCCAGGTTGTGCCGGAATTTGTTGATAAATTCCTGAAAGGGCTGTAGTGCTGTTTGCCCGGTAACGCCTTATCCGGCCTACATTTCACGTTACGTTCATCTGTAGGCCCGACAGGCGCTTTGGCTGAATTAGCGTCCTGCTTTTAGCTTCTGATAATACTCTTCATAAATGGCGCTGGCGTCGCCGACATCGTTTTGCCACTCGCCTTTGCTGATGGTTTGCGCATCCGGATAGAGCGACTTATCATTGGCGACCTCCGGGCTTAACAGCTTACGCGCCGCCAGGTTGGGGGTAGGGTAGCCGATGGTTTCTGCCACCTCTTTCGCGACGTCAGGACGCAGCAGGAAGTTGATTAGCTTCAGCGCGCCCTCTTTATTTTTCGCGTTCGCCGGAATAGCCAGGCTATCCATCCAGAAAATACCGCCTTCCTTCGGCCAGACGACCTCCAGCGGCGTGCCAGCCTGACGAGCAACGAAGGCCGAACCGTTCCACACCATCCCCAGGTTGACTTCCCCTTCCATATACGGATTCGCCGGATTATCGGAGTTGAAGGCCGCTACGTTCGGCATCAGTTTTTTCAACTCTTCATATGCCGCTTCGATCTCTTTCGGATCGGTAGTGTTACCGGAATAACCTAGCTTGCGCAGCGCCATCTGGAAAACTTCTCGCGCATCGTCGGTTAAAAGCAGGCTGTTTTTATATTCCGGTTTCCACAAGTCAGCCCAGCTGGTAATGGTTTTTGGATCGATAGCATCGCTGTTCACGCCAATCGCCGTTGCGCCCCAGATATACGGAACAGAATAATCGTTGTTGGGGTCAAACGGTTTGTTGAGCATTTCCGGATCGAGGTTGTGGAAATTGGTTAATTTCGACTTATCGATCTTCTGAATCATGCCTTCTTTGCGCATTTTGTCGACATAGTATGTAGAAGGAACAACCAGGTCATACGCGCCATCTTTATAGGTTTTGAGTTTGGCATACATGGTTTCGTTCGACTCGTAGGTCGAATAAATCACCTTAATGCCGGTCTCTTTAGTGAACTGTTCCAGCAGGCCCGGCGGCACATACTCAGTCCAGTTATAGAAATAGAGCGTGTCGTTGTCGGAGGCATGAGCGGTACTCATACCCAGCGCCAGGGCGCCCGCCGCGAGCAGGTGGCGTGACCATTTTTTCATTTAACGTCCCCTGAATTACGGGCCTTATCGGCCCTTGGTTTTATCACGAGCAATAAGCTGGCTGGCAATGACCATTACCAGAGACAGCACCAATAAAACGGTCGCCAGCGCGTTCACTTCTGGTGAAACGCCGACTTTTACCATGGAATAAATCTTTAAGGGTAAAATTTCATAGCCCGGCCCGGTGACAAACGACGAGACTACTACATCGTCCATCGACAACGTAAAGCTCAGCAACCAGCCCGCCGCCACCGCCGGCATCGCCAGTGGCAGAATGATTTTGCGTAAAATCGTTACCTCACTGGCCCCCAGGTCTTTTGCGGCTTCCAGCATTCTGACATCAAAGCCTTTCAGGCGCGAATAGACCGTGACGACCACAAACGGCAGGCTAAAGGTGATGTGCGAGAACAGCAACGACCAAAAGCCCAGTTGAATGCCGAGTAACATAAACAGCACCAGCAGGGAGATCGCCATCACGATATCCGGCGACATCATCACCACAAACAGCATCCCGCTGACGAATGGCTTCCCGCGAAAGCGGTAGCGATAAAGCGCCACCGCGGTTAACGAGCCAATCAACGTGGCGAAGGTCGCTGAAAAAATCGCCATCGTCAGTGAATGTTGAGCGGCCTGCAACAGACTGTCGTTATTGACCAGGAGTTCGTACCATTTAGTGGTAAAGCCCTGCCAGTTAATGCCGAACCGCGAACTGTTGAAGGAGTTCACGATCAGAATAATGATGGGAATATACAGATACGCATAGATGGCAGTCATGAAACCGCCACGGAGCAGCCGACCGATCATTCAAGTTCCACCTTCTTATTCAGAGGATGGGGTGCTTTTAGAGTATTGAAAATGATCAATTTTTTCTCTTCTCCAAAATCTCTCCAAAACGTCTCGCGGTTATCAGCAGCAAGGAAGAAGCAAGCTGCCGCTTGAAGCCGCGAATTTTACAACAAATTGCCAGACGAGCGGGAAAAAAAGGCCATTTAAATGACTATTCTCATCCGATCCGGTCATATGCGGCATTATTGCGCCAGGCAAGAGGTTACTCTGTAGGCAAACAGGAAGTACGTGAGTAAACCCTGAACGTGACGTCTGAGAAAGCGTCGTCTGATTTTATAAAAAACAACATAAGCAGCCGCTTTGTTGTTCTGAGCGAACGTGTAGCGTGGTTAACTGTTCTTCCGCCATTTTTTGTATAGCCTGGGGGTCTATTCTAAAAATGGCGTGAAAAACCTTATCAGAGATGGCTTCGATTATCTCAGCTAACATACTTTGGCTGGTGCTGGGATCCGTTACGAGGAACGCCTGAAACGTCTTATCCGCCAGTAAAACCTCTTTTACCATTTTTTCAATAGGTATGTGGGTATGCGGTGGTGGTATTTCAAGCTGTTTTAATCCACACATCGCCATTGTTTCTAAAAATGCGTTTTGCTGAGTACTTTCGGATATATTCGCATGCTGTAAAATGCGCGTTGTCTTTTCAATCCCAGACTGAATTTTCGCTGCCAAGTAGGTTACCTTTTCTTGCGTTTTCCACTCATCTAAATTTCCTTTTCTCCATTCAGAATATAGATACCCCTCTATGTTGTCTAATGGAACCGATAATGTCGGCGCGCCAGCAGGGTTGAGACATAATGTCGAAGGGAGGGGGTAATCTACGATTTCGCTATATCTTGTATTAATCATGGCCGTCATTTGTGGATGCGGTTTTAAAATATCGGGGCGATCTTTTATTAAAAAATAAGCATTCCCCATGACTTCACAGGTAAAGGCATCGGTATTTTGAGTGATACGTAACAATTCGTTCTCTTCGTTTTGATCCATGATGCAAAGAATAATAGTGTCATCATTTTCATTAGGATTATGAACCTGAAATCTATCTCTTTGCGATGCGCAGGCTAATGCCTTCAACTCAAAAAAAATCTCTGTAAGCCGCTCTCGTGTGGGGGTACAATCGGCAAACAACATCTCATGTAGACAACGGTCCGCTTTTGCTTTGCCAGTAGAAAAAAAGAAGTCTTTAATTTTTTCCCATAAAACTTTGCAACATGTTTCTTTCGTATTCCCTGGGGGATTGATAAGGATTTCACTTTTTAAAAGACCATTCCCTATAGTAATCGGCATATTAATCTCACTTATACTGGAGTAAAAATGACTACATAATTGATTAAATCGACCCTTTTTATCTCAACTGCGGGCGCATCGGATGTAATATAATTTTTAAAAGAGACTGGCAATCAGTATAAAACCTGAGAGCTTCGCGTATAAACGCATTACTGTCTGTGATAGCGTCGCTACAGGTAAAAATAAAAGAAGGCCTGGCGCGGATGATGCTGTAGATTTGCAATACTGGCGGCAACTGCTTTCATGCGTTTTTTATGCCGGAGGCATGAAGTTTACCCTTGAATAAACTTCATGCCTGGATGCGTGTGGATTTGTTAGCGTTGCGCAATTAATCGCTTATATCACTCACCTTCTTATTCAATAAGCGGGAAGCCCGCCAGTAAATCAACAGCATGAGTCCCATCACAATGGTCAGCGTAATGCTGGTCGCCGCGCCAAACGGCCAGTCGCGAATATTCAGGAACTGTACCTTAATGACGTTACCAATCAGCAGGTTTTTCGCGCCACCCATTAAATCGGAGACGTAGAACAGGCCCATTGCCGGTAGCATCACGAGCAGGCAACCGGCGACAATGCCCGGCATGGTTAATGGAATAATGATGCGGATGAACGTTTGCATTTTACTGGCGCCGAGATCGCGTGCGGCCTCCAGTAGCGGTTTGTCGAGCTTCTCAATGCTGGAGTAGAGCGGCATGACCATAAACGGCAGCAAAATGTAAACCAGGCCGATAATAACGGCGCTCGGGGTGAACATGATGCGAATCGGCGTATCAATCACGCCCAGCCACAGCAGGAATTCATTGAGATAGCCTTTAGTGCTCAGGAATATTTTTAGCCCATAGATGCGGATCAGTGAGTTGGTCCAGAAAGGAACAATCAGCAAAAACAGCAATAACGGACGTATCTTTTCCGGTAACTTCGCCAGGAACCAGGCAAAAGGATAGCCCAGCACCAGGCAGGAGAGGGTGGCGATCAGCGCCATATTCAGAGAGTGCAGGAGCACTTCAAAATAGAGCGGATCGAGCAGGCGTGCGTAGTTATCCAGCGTAAAGACCATCTTGACGAAACTGGCGTCGTCACGGGTCAGAAAGCTGGTGCCAATGATCATCAGGTTGGGCAGAAAAACAAACAACACAAGCCAACCGACGATAGTGACAATCACTACATTCTGGAATTTACTTGTGTTCTTCATCAGCCAGTACGACCTCCCAGCTTTCTACCCAACTAATGGCCATTTTTTGGTCAAGTGAATGGTCGAAGTCAGGATCGTCTTCGTTGAAGAATTCGCTGACCATCACCATTTTGCCATTTTCCAGTTCAACCACCGACTCCAGCGTCATACCTTTATAATTGCGCTCGCGCACGTAGCCGATAAGCCCTTCGATGTGGTTATCATCGTTGATCTCTTCGACGCGTAGATCTTCCGGTCGCAGCAGGACGTTCAGTTTTTGGCCCGGTTCGACAGCGAAATTGACGTATATATTGCACTCCCGACCTTCTACGCTGGCGCGGACGCGCTGTTCATCAAGCCGTTCAATGACGGTCGCGTCAAAGCGGTTAATTTCGCCGATAAAACCGGCGACAAACAGGTTTTTTGGCTCTTCATAGATTTCACGCGGCGTGCCGTCTTGCTCAATCACGCCATTACGCATTACCACGATACGATCGGACATGGTGAGCGCTTCTTCCTGATCGTGAGTGACAAAAACAAACGTGATACCGAGTTTACGCTGTAATGCTTTAAGCTCGTTCTGCATTTGTTTGCGCAATTTATAGTCCAGCGCGGAAAGCGATTCATCCAGTAATAACAGGCGAGGTTTATTCACCACCGCGCGAGCGATAGCCACACGCTGCTGCTGTCCGCCGGAAAGCTGGTGCGGTTTACGTTGTGCAAACTCTTCAAGCTGCACCATACGCAGCGCATCGGTCACGCGAGGCGCTATCTCGGCGGCTGGCGTTTTTTGCATTCGTAAGCCAAACGCGACATTTTCAAACACCGTCATATGCGGAAATAAAGCGTAGCTTTGAAATACGGTATTTACATAACGATTTTCGGCGGGAACGTGGGTGATATCCTGGTTATCCAACATGATATGCCCGGCATCAACGGTTTCCAGGCCGGCAATCAGGCGAAGAACGGTTGTTTTACCACAGCCGGAAGGGCCAAGCAGTGTGAGGAATTCGCCATTGTTAATGGTCAAATCCAGTTGCGAAATGACCTCTTTGCCATCGAAACTTTTGCTAATTCCAGACAAAAGCACCAGCGGTGAAAGCGAACGCGGTTGATTATTCAATTTCTTACTCTGTCCCATGTAAACGCAACGGATGGCTGACCGCTGCGGGGTTTGTGGTTAACCACCTTAATCACTCTTAATGAGGGCGGTCATTCTACGGCAAACCACTGTGATCGCCAATCCTTGTTGCGAATTACTGACTTAGCTTTATAGTCAGAAAGCGTGTCAAAGTGAAATATTCTTGTTTGCAGGGATAAAAGTGACCTGACGCAATATTTGTCTTTTCTTGCTTATTAATAATGTTGTCACGAAAAGTGAGGGTGACTGCATGGATAAACTACTTGAGCGTTTTTTACACTACGTATCGCTGGATACCCAATCAAAGTCGGGTGTTCGGCAGGTTCCCAGCACTGAGGGGCAGTGGAAGTTACTACGTTTGCTCAAACAGCAGCTCGAAGAGATGGGGCTGGTTAACATTACATTAAGTGAAAAAGGGACGTTGATGGCGACGCTCCCGGCCAATGTTGAGGGGGATATTCCCGCCATTGGTTTTATCTCCCATGTGGATACCTCTCCGGATTTCAGCGGTAAAAACGTTAATCCGCAGATTGTCGAGAATTATCGCGGCGGCGATATAGCATTAGGGATTGGCGATGAGGTGTTGTCACCCGTGATGTTCCCGGTACTGCATCAATTACTGGGACAGACGCTGATTACTACCGATGGTAAGACATTGCTGGGCGCGGACGATAAAGCCGGTGTTGCGGAGATCATGACCGCGCTGGCGGTGCTGAAAGGTAATCCTATTCCCCACGGCGACATTAAAGTGGCGTTTACGCCTGACGAAGAGGTAGGGAAAGGCGCGAAGCACTTCGATGTCGAGGAATTTGGCGCGCAGTGGGCCTATACGGTCGACGGCGGCGGCGTGGGCGAACTGGAGTTTGAAAACTTCAATGCCGCCTCGGTGAATATCAAAATCGTCGGCAATAACGTGCATCCTGGTACGGCGAAAGGTGTGATGGTCAATGCGCTGTCGTTGGCGGCGAGGATTCACGCGGAAGTGCCGGCGGATGAAGCGCCTGAAACCACTGAAGGTTACGAAGGGTTTTATCATCTGGCCAGCATGAAAGGCACCGTTGACCGGGCCGAAATGCACTACATCATTCGCGATTTCGACCGTAAGCAGTTTGAAGCGCGTAAACGCAAAATGATGGAGATTGCCAAAAAAGTCGGCAAGGGGCTGCATCCGGACTGCTATATCGAACTGGTGATTGAAGACAGTTATTACAATATGCGCGAAAAAGTGGTTGAGCATCCGCATATTCTCGATATCGCCCAGCAGGCCATGCGCGACTGTCATATTACGCCGGAGATGAAACCGATTCGCGGCGGTACAGACGGGGCGCAACTGTCGTTTATGGGCTTGCCGTGTCCTAATCTCTTTACCGGCGGATATAACTATCATGGTAAACATGAGTTTGTGACGCTGGAGGGGATGGAAAAAGCGGTACAGGTGATTGTACGTATCGCGGAGCTGACGGCGAAGCGCGGCCAGTAGCGAATGTTACGCATTGTGGTGAAGCGTTTTATTATTTATGGCGGGATATTTTCCGCCATCAATTTTTCTGCCTGGAGCGCCGAATATCCGCCTTCCTGGTCCCAGCGCCAGCAACAATCTGCAGCATGTTTTATGACCGGCGATGAAACCTGCATGACGTTTATTGATGATGCGGTGAGGCTGGCCTCGCGGCAATATGGCAAACGCTCAATACAGCTTGTTCGTAGCCTGCTATTACAAAGCGATATTTATCAATGGCTGGGTAAACCTGAATTAACGCCGCAAATGCTGCTGCGAGCGCGGGCAATCATGAAAACATTTCCGGCGGGCACTTATCCGGGCGATCGGGCCGATATGTTTGAACACCTTGCGGCCTTTAATGTTTACAGTGACGATCGCCATATAGAGTATTCATCTACAGAGCAGTGGCGATACGAGATCAAGGTTGATTACCGTCAGCGGATAGCCTGGCAAGAGCAGGCATTAACGTGGCGTCTTAAAGACAAAAAGGCATCGACGGAGGCATTGGTTTATACCTTAAACAGGATGCGCGACGCTTATTCTGATGCGCTGGAAGAGCGGGATGTCGAATGTGATAGTGCGCGTAAAGCCTATTATTTGGCGAAGATAGACGCAACGGAGCGGCAGTGGCTGAACGTTATTTTACGGGATAAAACCTGGGATAATCGTGAGCGCGTCGCCTCTTTTTTGCAGCAGAAAGCGGATATTGCTTATAATGCAGGGCATATTAGCGAGGCGATTAATGCGCTAAGTCAGGCGCTAAAAATTAAGCAAACGCTTTATGGCGCCGAATTCGGCGAAATGACGGTTGACAGCAATAATCTTGCTGGCTTTTATGCACAGGGCCATCATTATAAGGAAGCGAAAGATCTCTACCTTAAACTTATCGCGTATTACCAGAGCCGTTTAACGCCAATGGCGACGGTAATATCACGATTACGCTTTTATTTGCCCGAAAACATCGACCTGGACAGTACTTCCCTCTATCTCCCATTGCTGGAAGAATATAAACGTCGGCAGTCTGACGTATCAATGGTGTTGTATGGTATTTCGCTGCTTTATAAGAATAATCAACAGCTTGAACAAGCAAAAGACTTTGCGGAACGCGCCTTTACGCTTGATGCCGTAGCTTATCCAGCAAAGATGCAGTATGAACGATTACAGCAACTGGCTAATATTGCCGAAGGTCTTGGAGATAACGTACTGGCGCGGCGCTATCGGCAAATGTCATTTCGCCATCGAATGGCCCACTCGATTTATCCGGGCGATCCGCAATATAACGATTTCGCCAAACCTGGCGGCGATCGTTGTGGATAGTTTGCGTCAGCCCGGCGGTCGCCGGGCATTGCGATGTTCTTATCCTTCGAAGAACCAGTACCCGCTATTCACCAGTGCCGCCAGCATCGCGAGGAAGGACGGGTCTTCCAGCGCATCGCCGAAGTTTTCAGCGGTCAGTGCAATATGACTGGCGAGCGCCTCCAGAGCGGGGCGATGCGGAGAGTCTATTTTTTCGCCATTCGCATAGACCTCATCGCCGATACGCAATACGCGAAGCCCGCCGAGACGTACTAATACCTCGCCTTGCTTTAAGGCATCGTAAATTTCATCAGGCTGATACGGCGGCTCCGGCGGCGCAATATCCAGTTCGTGGCGTGACTGAGAGAGAAACTCGCCAAGCCACTGTTGGAAATGCGCGGGTTGATTGATCAAATCGAGCATCATATTACGCAGTTTATCCATCTCCTGCGGCAGGATATCCGCCGGATGCTTGCGGGACGGCATATCCGGATCGCTGTAGTATGTATTGCCCAACTCCCGTTGCAGGACGTAATCGGCAAAACCGCTGATCAACTCACGGCTATTGGGCGCGCGAAAACCGACCGAATAGTTCATGGCGTTTTCCAGCGCATAGCCTTCATGCGGGAATCCTGGCGGAATATACAGAATGTCGCCCGGCTCCAGCTCTTCATCAATAATGGCCTCGAACGGTTCGACTTGTAACAGGTCGGGATGTGGGCAGTGCTGACGCATTTGCAGCTTTTCACCCACGCGCCAGCGACGGCGACCGGTTCCCTGGATAATAAACACATCATACTGATCCAGATGCGGGCCAACGCCGCCGCCGGGAACGGAAAAGGAGATCATCAGATCGTCGATACGCCAGTCCGGCAGAGCGCGGAACGGGCGCATCAAGGCGGCGGTGGGTTCGTGCCAGTGGTTTACCGCCTGTACCAGCAGCGACCAGTTGCTCTCACCCAGATGATCGTAGCTTTCGAAAGGGCCATGGCTGACCTGCCATTTGCCATCCTGATGGCTAACGAGACGGCTGTCGATTTCGCTTTCCATCGCCAGCCCCGCCAGCTCATCCGGCGAGAGCGGATCGATAAAGTTGCTAAACCCACGTTTTAAGACCACCGGGCGTTTTTGCCAGTGGCGTTCAAGAAAGTCGGGCCAGTTAAGAGTTAATTGGTATTCCATGTTAAGTATCCGCAGGCTGGTATCTGACACCGATTATAACGGATGCTTAACGAGATGCGTGGAAGAACGCGCAGAAATGTTTATTCCTCTTTCTGTGTGGGATGCTGTCGGCCAAAAACGACCTCCATACGGACGCCGCCGAGCAGACTGTCGCTGGCAATGATCTGCCCGGCGTATTGTTCCGTAATCTCGCGCGCGACAGCCAGCCCCACGCCTTGTCCTGGTCGTAGGGTATCGGCGCGCTGACCGCGATCAAACACCAGGGAACGTTTGCTGTGGGGAATGCCTGGGCCGTCATCTTCGACGAAAATATGCAAATGATCGTCGGTCTGGCGAGCCGAAATCTCGACAAACTCCAGGCAATATTTACAAGCGTTGTCCAGTACGTTGCCCATTACTTCGACAAAGTCGTTTTGCTCGCCGACAAAACTGATCTCTGGTGAAATATCCATACTGATATTCACCCCTTTACGCTGATAAACTTTATTGAGCGCGGAGATCAGGTTATCTAACAACGGCGCGACGGGATGCAGTTCGCGGCTTAACAATACGCCGCTACCGCGCATACTGGCGCGATGCAGATAATAGCCGATCTGCTGGGAAATCCGGCTGATCTGTTCCAGCATCACCGGTTCAGCTTTGCTGACGCTCATCTTTTCGTTGCGTAAAGAGCGTAACGTACTCTGCAAAACCGCGAGCGGCGTTTTTAAACTGTGCGTCAGGTCGGTCAGGGTCGTGCGGTATTTGTTATAACGTTCACGCTCGCTTTTGAGCAGTTGATTAAGGTTGCGCACAAGGCTGGTCAGCTCACGCGTCGTCTCCGGATTGAGCATTTCGCGGTGATGATCTTCAAGCTCGCGGACCTCCCGCGCCAGCGCCTCGATAGGGCGTAAGCTCCACCAGGCGGCGATCCACAGTAAAGGAATGACTAACAGTAAATTGGCGGCCAGCACGTATACGAACCAGCTCCACACCATATAGGAGCGTTTTAGCTCTATCGGAATGGTATCGACCACCACGATGGTTAACTGCGGCATCCGCGCCGTGGCAGGATAAATATTTACCGCTACCGAGTGGGTCATCTCCGCATCATCGTCATCTTCACGTACTTCTTTGAGTTTTTCCTGCGCGGAATGGTCTTCGCTCAACAGCGTGCTGGTGGCGTCTACGTTGGTTTCAATTTCATGGAAGCCGTTCGTTTTTAACCATTCCGGTTGAATGCTTTTAATCAGCCAGGGAATGTTGCGCTGCGTCCATAATAATTTGCCCGTTTCATCGTAAATCAGCGTCATGGTCGGGCTTTGCATGTCCAGATTTTCAGGCAGCTCAACGCTGATTTTATTATTTTCCCATTTGGCGAGGGTATAAAACAGATTGCTTTCGCCGCGCAGCAGACGAAAGGTGGTTTTATCAAAACTTACGCTATAGCCGACCAGCGCCACTATGCCATATGCCAAAGAAAGCACCAGCACGACGCCGGCTGTCGCCAGCAAAAAACGAACCCGCAGCGACAGCGGCAGAAAATGGCGAGCAAATTTATTCATTAGCGCAATTCAAAAAGATATCCTTGTCCGCGTACGGTGGTAATGACATCGTGCGGATACTGGGCCTGTATTTTTTTCCGCAGACGCCCCATGAGAACATCAATGGTATGACTTTCCCGCAGTTCCGCATCCGGATACAGTTGAAGCATCAGCGAATCCTTGCTGACCACTTTACCGTTGTTACGGATAAGCGTTTCCATAATGGTGTATTCGAACGCCGTGAGTTTGATGACCTCTTCATTGACGGATAATTCCCGACGTGAGAGATCCACCTGGAAAGGCGGGATGTTGATCACCTGGGAGGCCAGACCGCTATTACGGCGCATTAACGCCTGCATACGCGCCATTACCTCTTCGATGTGGAATGGCTTCGTTACGTAGTCATCGGCCCCGGAGCTGAGAACCTCGACTTTATCCTGCCAGCCTTCGCGCGCGGTTAACACCAGAACCGGCAGTGAAACATCACTGCTGCGCCAGCGGCGTATCAAGGAAAGGCCGTCTTCATCCGGCAGACCTAAATCGACAATAGCGATATCCGGAAGGTGTTCATTAAGGTAGTAATCAGCTTCCCTGGCATCTTCTGCGGCATCGACCTGGTGACCTGAATCCTGGAGCTGAACCTTCAGGTGGTGGCGTAATAATGCATTATCCTCTACAACCAGTACGCGCATCATCTCTTCTCCCTTGTGTTAACAATAAGAACAGTCTAGCGTTGATTATGGTGCTTTGGGGATAAACAGTTAATAAACCAGACAAATAGTCACCCTCTTTCTGAAGAAAAGAGGGTGAGGCACGCATTATTTAAGTTCGTCGACCAGAGTCACAGCGCGACCGATATAATTTGCCGGCGTCATGGCTTTAAGGCGCGTTTTTTCTGCTTCCGGCAGGGCCAGACTATCAATAAACTGTTTCATTCCTTCGGCATCAACACGCTTGCCACGGGTCAACTCTTTCAGTTTTTCATAGGGTTTTTCAATACCATAGCGGCGCATGACGGTCTGGATCGGCTCGGCTAATACTTCCCAGTTGTGATCCAGTTCGTCAAGCAGATGATCGCGGTTTACTTCCAGCTTGCTGACGCCCTTCAGGGTGGACTGATAAGCGATAAGCGCATAGCCGATGCCGACACCCAGGTTACGCAGAACGGTTGAGTCGGTCAGATCGCGCTGCCAGCGGGAAACCGGCAGTTTGTTTGCCAGATGGTGCAACACTGCATTAGACAGACCGAGGTTGCCTTCTGAGTTTTCAAAGTCAATGGGGTTAACTTTATGCGGCATGGTAGAAGAACCGATCTCCCCGGCGATGGTTTTCTGTTTGAAATGGTTCAACGCAATATAGCCCCAGACATCGCGATCGAAATCGATCAGGATGGTGTTAAAGCGCGCGATACAGTCAAACAGTTCCGCAATATAATCATGCGGTTCAATCTGGGTGGTGTAAGGATTCCACTGGATGCCCAGCGAGGTGACGAACTCTTCGCTGAACTGATGCCAGTCAACTTCCGGATAGGCGGCGATATGCGCGTTATAGTTGCCTACGGCGCCGTTAATTTTACCGAGGATCTCCACCTGGTTGAGCTGGCGGAACTGACGCTCCATCCGATACGCCACGTTCGCCATCTCTTTACCCAGAGTGGAAGGTGTTGCCGGCTGGCCGTGGGTGCGGGAGAGCAGAGGGATATCGCGATACTGTACGGACAGATCTTTCACTGCGTCGATAAGCTTACGCCAGTATGGCAGGACTACTTCGTCGCGAGCGGTTTTCAACATCAGCGCGTGAGACAGGTTGTTGATGTCTTCTGACGTACACGCGAAGTGGATAAACTCGGAAACGGCATGCAGTTCCGGGATATCAGCCACTTTTTCTTTCAGGAAATACTCAACTGCCTTCACATCATGGTTAGTCGTACGCTCAATGGTTTTAATGCGCGCGGCATCTTCTTCGTTGAAGTTTGCAACAAGCGTATCCAGGTAACCGTTTGCGTCGGCAGCAAAAGCAGGAACTTCCTTGATCGCTGCGTGCGCGGCTAATTTCTGCAGCCAACGTACTTCGACTTGTACACGAAATTTCAGCAAACCGTATTCGCTAAAAATTCCGCGCAGCGCGCTGACTTTATCGCCGTAGCGTCCATCGACAGGGGAAACGGCGGTCAGTGAGGATAATTCCATAGATCATAACTCCGGGGTTAAATGAGCAAGAATTTGTTTTGCCTGAGTCGTCAGGCGATGACGAGAAAACATAAGCTGTAGGCGACCACCGCCTACCTGATGCCAGAGCACGGCTGCACGGATGCCTGCCAGTAGCGAGGCGCGGACTTTGGCCTGCACCTGCGGACTTTGCAGAACGGCCGGGGAGCCCGTCACCTGAATGCGCGGGCCCAATGGGCTAATCACATCCACGTAGATGCCCGCCATGGCGCTCATTAACGTGTCTGACTGTAAATCAAAATGATCAAGCTGGCGCTGCAGGCCGTTAATGCGATCGCCTAACGTATTCAATGCGCCTTTGGCGGATGACAGCTTGCGCTCCAGCACCATCAGGCTAAGCGTATAACGCGTCAGTTCGGCGTTAAGTCCTTGTCGGCTGCTGGCATTCAGCACGCCGAGCAGTGTTTCCAGACCAAGACGCAGGTTAGCTTCGCTGCCGCCGAACACGCCCAGAGTAGAACTGGGATTCATATCAATGACACTGTTGAGTGAAACGTGCAACGCGTCGGCATCACAGTGCCCCTGGTGCGCCAGTTGTTGCACCAGGCGTGCCGACTGGCAAATGCCAGACAGCGCGAGGGTGATGTCATAATAATTCTTTGCCACAATCACTGCTTCCTTGTATCAAATAAAATACACTTCATCTTTTAAGCCGCTTTGAGGCGACTTGAATGGTGTTGTGTATTGAATAATCAGACCGTCAGCGGCAGTCGCTGCTCGATAATGCCGCCACCCAGGCAGACTTCGCCGCTGTAAAAGACAGCGGACTGGCCCGGCGTAACGGCGGCAACCGGCTCGTCAAAAATGACCTCGATACGATCGTCATCCAGCGCGTTAATCGTGCACGGAATATCGGTCTGGCGGTAGCGGGTTTTTACCGTACAGCGCAGGGTGCCGGTGAACGGTTCGCGATCGACCCAATGTAGCTGCTGGGCGATGAGGCCTACCGACATCAGGCGTGGGTGCTCATGCCCCTGGGCGACAATTAACACATTGTTTTCAACGTCTTTATCCACCACATACCAGGGGTCTTCGCTACCGTCTTTGGTGCCGCCGATTCCCAGCCCTTTACGCTGACCGAGCGTATGATACATCAGACCCTGATGCTCGCCGATTTCATCGCCGTCAACGGTAATGATTTTCCCCGGCTGCGCAGGCAGATAGCGCCCTAAAAAGTCGCGGAATTTGCGCTCGCCGATAAAGCAGATACCGGTAGAATCTTTTTTCTTTGCGGTTACCAGCCCCAGATCTTCGGCGATTTTACGCACCTGCGGTTTTTCCAGCTCGCCAACCGGGAACAGACTTTGCGCAATCTGCTCATGGCCAAGTGTGTAGAGGAAGTAGCTCTGATCTTTGTTGCCGTCGAGCCCGCGCAACAACCGGCTTTTGCCGTTTACATCCGCGCGGCGAACGTAGTGACCGGTGGCGATATAGTCGGCGCCTAAATCTTCTGCGGCAAATTCAAGGAAGGCTTTAAATTTGATCTCTTTATTGCACAGAATATCCGGGTTCGGCGTACGGCCCGCTTTGTACTCTTCAAGGAACAGTTCAAAGACGTTATCCCAATATTCTGCGGCAAAATTAACGGTATGCAGTTCAATGCCAAGCTTGTCGCACACGGCCTGCGCGTCAGCCAGATCGGCTGCTGCGGTACAGTATTCCTCACCATCGTCCTCTTCCCAGTTCTTCATGAACAGGCCTTCTACCTGATAACCCTGTTGTTGCAACAGCCAGGCGGAAACGGAGGAATCGACACCGCCGGACATGCCGACGATCACTTTTTTTGGGCTTTCTGACATTGGAATACTCGCGACATTGAACTTCAAGGCGGCGTATTCTACCACGCAGCCCTTTACTTGACACCCTCTGTAAACGGCCAGTTAAATTCGCCCACTATAGATAAGGGGTAACGTTGTCCCGTTTGATAACTGCGAATGCTTTCAGCCACCAGCGGAGAACGTAAATTCGGCGCGTTCAGAATCTCGTCGGCGCTCACCCAACGGCAGCAATCGATGTCATTGTCATGGGGTTCGGTCGCGCAAATATGATCAAGCTTGATAGCGAATAAAAAGCGCAGGAACGGGGTCTTATCCGGCGCAATCCACTGATGCATACGGATAAAATACTGTGGTTGCGCCGTGATGCCAGTCTCTTCCCACAGTTCACGCGCGGCGGCCTGCGCCAGCGTTTCATCTGCCTCCAGGTGTCCGGCAGGTTGATTCCATAACGATTTACCGTTGATGGTCTCTTCCACCACCAGAAATTTATCTTCGGCATGTACGATGCAGGCAACGGTCACGTGCGGCTTGAACATAGACATCCTTATTAAAGCGGTTTATCAATGTGGTCATAGATCGCGTCAAGCTGTTTCAGACGCTCGTTATAAGCTTTTGTCAGGCAGGTGACGTCGGCCTTGCACTGCTGACGCTGTTTAAGCCAGCTCTGCTGGGCGTCCTGCAGCGCGCCGCGACTGCCCATCGCGAACAACCCTTTCAGAAACTGATATTTGGTGTGCATTTCCACGTCTTTATCATTCAGCGTCAGGTGCGCGCAGATAGCCTTTTCATCCGCAGCCTGCGCTTTCTGGCAGTCGAAGCTGGCCGCATTAACGGATAACGGTGTTAATAAAGCAAAAGCAATGAGAAGCCGTTTCATCTGTCTTTCTCCTGTGCGATCTCGCGCCACTGTCCATTATCGAGGCCGTTGAGCGTGTAGTCGCCCATGCTGTAACGAATTAATCGTAGAGTGGGATGACCGACATGCGCTGTCATGCGTCTTACCTGGCGGTTGCGGCCTTCATATAAGGTGACTTTTAGCCAACTGGTGGGAATATTCTTCCGTTCGCGAATCGGCGGGGTGCGCGGCCACAGCCAGTCAGGCTCCGCGACAATCTCAATACCGGCGGGCAGGGTAGGGCCATCGTTGAGCGTGACGCCAGTACGAAGCGCCTGCAGCGCTGCATTATCCGGGATACCTTCTACCTGAACATAGTAAATCTTGCCGGTGCGTTTGCCCGGTTGCGTGAGGCGCGCCTGCAGCGCGCCGTCATTAGTCAGCACCAAAAGCCCTTCGCTGTCGCGGTCCAGGCGGCCTGCGGCATAAACGCCTTGCACAGGAATAAAATCTTTTAACGTGCGGCGACCTGCTTCATCCGTGAACTGCGGCAACACATCGTAAGGTTTATTGAACAAAACCACGTGTTTTGGCTGGTTTTCTTTCCGTGATTTAGATGCTTGTCGTGAGCTGAATCGCTTAACGTAGTGATTTCTAAAAGAAGTTTTTTGCATGGTGTTTTCAGAACTTATTAATTGCCGCATTATAGCGCAATAATGAGTGTCTTTCATGGCGGCAAACAATAGGGTAGTATTGACATGCTCATTACAAAACATTAACAAAAAATTGCTCTAACGCAGTCGTGCAGCAGGACGCCATTGCACATGCAGCGCGATGACAGACGAGCAAACCAGAAGCGCTCGAAGGAGAGGTGAATGGAAAGCAAAGTAGTTGTTCCGGTGGAAGGTAAGAAGATCACCCTGCAAAACGGCAAACTCAACGTTCCTGAGAATCCGATTATCCCGTTTATTGAAGGCGATGGTATCGGTGTTGATGTCACTCCAGCCATGCTTAAAGTGGTCGATGCCGCCGTCGAGAAAGCCTATAAAGGCGAGCGTAAAATTTCCTGGATGGAAATTTACACCGGAGAAAAATCCACACAGGTTTACGGCCAGGATGTCTGGCTTCCCGCTGAAACCCTTGATTTAATTCGTGATTACCGCGTAGCGATTAAAGGTCCGTTGACCACGCCGGTTGGCGGCGGTATCCGCTCTCTGAACGTTGCCCTGCGTCAGGAGCTTGACCTGTACGTTTGTCTGCGTCCCGTTCGTTACTATCAGGGCACGCCAAGTCCGGTGAAACATCCGGAGCTGACCGATATGGTCATCTTCCGTGAAAACTCTGAAGACATCTACGCCGGAATTGAATGGAAAGCTGACTCTGCAGACGCTGAGAAAGTGATCAAGTTCCTGCGCGAAGAGATGGGCGTGAAGAAAATTCGCTTCCCGGAGCACTGCGGTATCGGTATCAAACCGTGTTCTGAAGAAGGCACTAAACGTCTGGTTCGCGCGGCGATTGAATACGCTATTACCAACGATCGCGATTCCGTTACGCTGGTACATAAAGGCAATATCATGAAGTTCACCGAAGGTGCGTTTAAAGACTGGGGCTACCAGTTGGCGCGCGACGAGTTCGGCGGTGAGCTTATTGACGGCGGTCCGTGGCTGAAAATTAAGAACCCGAACACGGGTAAAGAGATCGTGGTTAAAGACGTTATCGCCGATGCGTTCCTGCAACAGATCCTGTTGCGTCCGGCGGAATACGACGTTATCGCCTGTATGAACCTGAACGGTGACTATATTTCCGATGCCCTGGCGGCTCAGGTTGGCGGTATCGGTATTGCACCGGGTGCGAATATCGGCGACGAATGCGCGTTGTTTGAAGCCACTCACGGCACTGCGCCGAAATATGCGGGCCAGGATAAAGTCAACCCAGGCTCCATTATTCTGTCTGCGGAGATGATGCTGCGCCACATGCAGTGGTTCGAAGCGGCGGATCTGATTGTTAAAGGTATGGAAGGCGCGATTGCCGCGAAGACCGTGACCTATGACTTTGAACGCCTGATGGAAGGCGCTAAGCTGCTGAAATGTAGTGAGTTTGGCGACGCGATTATCGCGAATATGTAATAACGATAATTGTTAAAAACAAAAACGGGGACTTAACGTCCCCGTTTTTATTATTAGCATTCGAACGGTTTTCAAAAATTTATCAAAACTCCCTCAATTCTGACCGCAATAGTAATCCATCCTTTACGCCGATCGTCATGATAACCTGAGACCCCCTGAAAGCTGATAGTTACCGATTTTGATTGTGGTGGTTTTCTTTATGATGTGTGGTTTGGCTATTTTTTGAAAGTGCCTTACCAGATTTATTGTTATTATCAGGGGATTATTTCAATAAAAGGTGATGATTTATTGCCTGCAATAGTGGGTAGATTAAGCATTTTATGAAATTATTAGTGTCTTTATTTGCACTTCTACAAGGCTGTTAAGAGGTGTTGAAATATCAGCCTGGTAAAGAATACGTCAGCGAAAGTGAATGCTATATTAGTCATAAAAATTCAGGAGACATATGCTCAAACCTATCTTCTACAGTGGAAGTGTGAAGGTTCCGGAATATCTGGAAACAGATAAGGAAAAAAATGTCGGACGTACTCCTCTGTCTTCAGACATTCAGCAAATTAAAAATTTTGTTGAAGATGTTCCGCCATTTCCAGAAAGCAGAGCGGTGAGCGGTTCTGTAAGCGCAGCGTACAGGCTTTCTTTTGACGAAGTGTTTTGCGGTCTCAGCAATGAAGAGCGTAAAAAGGTGTATGGTCGCCTTTTTGGAAAACAAGTACTTGCGCATATTCATTCCAGGTGTCAGCGCGACGCTGACATAATAAGAGAAAAAGCGCTCAGGCGGATAAGCCGTGAGTGTGGTGCCGAAATAGATTGCGCTCTCTTGCTAAATAAGATGGTGGATATTTTACAAAATGCCCGGCTGACAATAAATTTTAATGCAGCAAAAATTGACTTTGTCTCTCTCTTAAAAAATAAAGAATATCTGAACTCTTATGCATTAGGTTGCAGACCAGGAGATTTACCCGCTTATAATGTCGGACGTGATTCAGTTGAAACTAAAGCATTTGAACTGGAGAAGCTTGCAGATTCACCTTATGCCCCATATGGTCAGACAGACGGTTTTTCCGTAGCATATACTCCCAACAGTAAAACTTTTAGCCCTACAAGCAGACCAATTTATGCTGCACTGGACTTTCTGAACGGTGAAAATGGCGGTGCCAGCGCCTATGGGAAATCATTTTTTGAATTAAATGATAATGTAAAAACAAATTGTACATTCTCACCTTTTGATATCTACGGCCACAGATTTGGCCTGGATACTAGTAAATTATCTACATTTTGGCATATGGAGAACCTGATTGCATCCTGTCAAAATGATTTTTTTGGTTATAATTGCTTTAAGAGTTTGGTTAAAATGGCTAAGGGCGAAAAATTTTTAGCTCATTCTAATTATGGTAAAGGCTATGAAGGGAATTATATAGAGGCTCATATCCATGGTGATGTGTGCTTATTCAGAGATATAAAACATGTTTATTTGTCTTTGCAAGAAAACTCTTACTCGGAAAGTCAACTATATGATTATGCAAAACAAATAAACCAGGCGCTTAATAGAGACTGCATAATATTATATTGACAAGCTTATTATCAGGCTCTTTAAAAGAGCTTTAAATGATCATGAGTGCATACTCCTTGAGGTAGGCAGTAGCTGCTATCTGTTTATATTTATTAGCTTAGGAACAATCTGGCAGATACCTGGGTGGCGCTCCAGTATGGCCTGGCAAAATAGAGGAATATGGACCAGCAGAAGCGCCTGCTGGCTACTTTTCACTTAAATCGCTGAACTTCACCGGCGCTACAGATGAAGCGACCTTCACAGTCATCAGATGTCCTGCATTACCACAGGAGTGATTTGCTGGCTATCGATATTCCTGCTCATCAGGTTTTTACGCCATCTACGCACATTTATTCTGCTATAAGTTGAAATACTGCAAAAAATATTAAGGCTTATTATTTTTTTCTTTAAGTAAATTTTCGTTCAACAAACTTAATTGTTTATTCAATGATGATGAAGCATGAGTTATGCTGAAAATGAGGGAAGTTAACAGCAAGGATAATCTTAATATTTACGGGTGATATTATGAGACATCGTGTATTTTTCCCATTGCTTCTGGTGTTGTCGGCTACAGCCTTTTCGGCATCGGCGATGGCTGCCAGTGATTCAAAACCCCCACCAGATAATACAAAACACGCCTTCGGTGGCTGGTCAAACCCCGAAGCATTTATTCGCCCAGGCTGGTGTGACCATTATCCAGCAGGTGAGGTGACGCCACCGGGGTGGTGTCTGGTTTGTGGTTGTTAGTTTTTTACAGAAAATTATATCAACCATATCAGGATTGAGGGTATATCAGGCTATTATGTTTCATCAGCTCATCCTGAACTGAATATTACCTCAGGCTGGTGTGTTTTATTAACGCCAGCCTGATTTTTCACAACGTTATATTGCTGGCTTACAGGCCTGTCAGGCCAGTCAGGTTTTGATGTGTCCACACGGTTTACCAACACCCTGTATTTTTCCATTCGTCGCTCATCATCTGTTGCCATCAATGACAGTATTGCGCTCTTTCCCGTACGTTCCTCTCCCGACCTGTCGCATGGTCCAGTACATGGCAGTCCTCTTCCACCTCGCTACATCTAATTTTTTGTTTTTAAGTTGCTCTGTTTTATTGCGCTGAATTTGTAGTTCAAAACAGTAATTTTAAATACTTATTTGAATATTTTTTTTATGATTTTTTCACGAAATGAGTAAAAAATAAAATGAAGAATGATATACATAATTAATGCAATAAAAAATGATATCACACCAATTGATGGTCCTGTTTTGTATACGAATAGCAGGCATAAAAATATAGCAAATAGATCAAGGGAAATATTCGCGATGAAATCAGTGATTATTTTGAAAAAATTCTTCATATTACCTCTTTAAAATATCTATCTTATTCGCCATTTTTAGGTCGGGCAGTGATCGAAATTCTCACGTACAACGTGTACGCTTCGGTTTCTGCGCGCTGCCCGGCTTCACACTGGCTCCAACAAGTACGCCCGCTGGACCAGGTTCCTGGCGTCACATAACTTCACCTGTTTATCCACAAAAGGCTCAATAAATAAACATTTTGAGTACGAAAAATTACAGTGTCAGAGAATGAAATGGCGATTCGCTGTCTTCAGGCAGTGCTTTAGTACCTGGCACGTGTTCTTTCGCGCTATAATTTTTATCAATGTTTGTATCGCCTACTATTTTTTAAATGCCTGCTGTATTTCGTTCATCTTTTCAGCTGCTTTTTTACGCTGACTTTCAATGTCTTTTCTCGATTGTTCAACAAGTTGCTGTGCTTTTTCGGCTTCTTTTTTGGGGTCGAAAGGTTCTTTGGTCTCATATCCGGCAATAGAACCATCCTTATTTAAGGTCATTACCGCACGTCCTGTATTTTTAGCAGTAATGGTAATGTCATAGACGAATTCGCCATTATGAGCTATCTCTGCTCGTACAACGATATCGCTATCTTCCGTAACGGAAATGATGCCACTGGCGTTAGCGCGTTTAATTGTTTCCTGAATACGCTCTGGTATAATGCTGAAATTGATCGAGTCGAATTTGAATAAAGCTTCTTTTAGTGCTTCTTGTTTTTGCTCCTCTGTTATAGTGCCAAAGATGGTTAAGTTGACAGGCGAAGGTCCCCCCCAGTAGCCGTTGTTAAATTTAAACATCTCTACTTTAGCAGGGGTGTTAACACTCTGTCGAATGAATGAATACCCTCCCTTGAAGAAACGGACTTCAATAATCGCAAGATTGGCTCCACCTTTTGCGTTGATATTGGCAATAGCTTTTTGCATTTTGGCTTTGTCGTAAAAGAACATTGATTGCTGGTGCTCTTTTTGCTGGATTTCTTGCATGTATTTCTCTTGATTTTTTTCAGCTTCCGCCATGGCATCTTTATCGTTATCACAGGCGCTAATTAGAGTTGCCGCGATGAAGGTAATCGGAAGTAAGAGATTTTTATATGTAACATGTATTTTATTCATGTGAAGTATTTCCCTTTTTTATATAAAATAGATGCCTTGACTGGTCGAGACTATCCTGGAAACATAGTAATAATGCGTGTGCATATCTGCAGTAAGTTTTAGTTATGCTGGTTTTATTTCGGATTTTTACCTGTTACTTTTTGTTCGTAAATAGGTATTTTACGTATTGATGATAAGTTTAGAACCTATCCCAGTAGGCGTAATCGTTAAAGCCAGTTTGGCGAATAAAAGAGTCTAATGGGATAGGCTCTTAATAAACAAAAAACCAAACGTTCTTTCAGAGTTCAGGCTGGAATGCGCATAGCTGATTGTTGATAAGGGCTACTCATACAGACAGGCCAGTGAAGCGATGAATGTCGGTTCCACATACCGGTCTGAGGTATCAACAACGACATGTTCTGAGTGGTGGCGTTTGCGTTATATCGTACAGACAGCGCCTCAGGGCGCTGTTTTCGATCGGACATGTCGCTTTCGCAGGAGGGGACGTTATTCGGCGATCAGCCACATATCAGCCTCTTCAAACATCTCTTCCAGCATACGGTGCAGCCGTTCTCTCTCGGTTTTTGTACAGTCACTGTTTAATGCGTTCGCCTGCATTGGCTTAACTTTCACTTGCGCGTCGGGAAAAAGTTGATGTACGCGTTTTGTGAGTTCATTGGGGATGATTTCGCGTGCGCCTGGCAAACCTTCAACATTTCGCTTGTCATAAACGAGTTCGACGAACATCGCCATTTCCTTTTTACTGGTTGGATGACCAGTATTTAAGCTGGGTATATAACTGGTGTCAAGGTTTAGCCGCCGTTTTGTCATCCTGACGTTGCGGACGTGACCGCACGTGGAAGTAAAGGTCGCTAACCTGTTGTTGTGTCATGAGGTTAGCGGCCCTCTCTTCACAGCGATGTCCTGCTACCTGATGGTAAATTCCAGGGCGCGACTAAAATCGCAATCGGCCAACACAACAGGGTCGCCTTTTCTGACAATAATGCTATTTGTGCCCAGGCATTTTCGGCTCTGTTTCCCCTTAATTTTGTTATCATCAGTGAGCCAGCGCTGGTTATCATTACCCGTGCATGAATAAAGAATGATTGGTGTGCCTTCTTTTGTACCTTGTCCTGCGGCATCCAGACATTTCTCACCCTGCGTGATTCTGTCTCGGTGAAATGAGAAAAGCTGAGATTGCACATGCTTACACTCCCGCAGCGTCAAACGATTCTGTTGATCTGAGCCTGTATCAAGGCACAGACCATCAGTTGTCCGAATTTGTTCCGCGTCATTTATGTAATAACCACCGGAATTAATTTGGTTTTGTGTAATGACCGGGAACGACAAATTAATACTATAAGGTGCGGGTAAGCCGTTCGCCGTACATCCACATAAAATAGAGGAGAGGCAGAGAACCAGTGTGGTTTTTCCTGAAAGCAAAGTCATTCAATTATTACCCTAAAAATAAATAGCGTTACAACTATATTGGCGATTTATACCCACTGAATATGACGTAGCATTGAGCGACAATAGAGATAATTCCGATAGAATCACATAAATACTTCGGTTAATGCGCGCAGCCAGCCACTCCTGTGACGATGGGTATATAGCGTTAAATACTTTTGCAATATTAGATGCTATCACAGTGAAAAACGGCTGTACATTTCTTCACGTTAAACAAATTGAGAAGGGGGGGGACACACGATATATGATAAAAAAGGTCACAGGAGTCATTAGCAAAATAAATCCTTTAGATTTTCGCTACTGAAAACATTCTGCAGCCTTTCAGGCAAAGCCTCATAGCAGGCTGCGGAGGTATACGTACTCGCTAAATTTTTCTGAAAAAATGCCGAGTGACGAATTATGAAAGATAAACGTTGGCGGCGGTAGGTCCGCGGAGGCCATTAATACGACAAAACTCAACGCGTATACCGGGGATAAGCGCTTCTGTTTCGTGTTGGCGACATGCTGAAATGTGGACCTGAACATCTTTGCGTCCATCGGAGGGGGTGATGAGACCTTTACCGCTCTTACAATCAAAGGTTTTGACAATTCCTGTCATTTTACGAGACAAACAAATTCCTTAATGGGGATAACGAGGCGCACTATACACGTCAGGAAAAATAATGCCAGCTATATTTGATGGCAATCAAGATTTCCGGATGGCTAAAAGTAGTCGTTCGGCACCATTGTAGATAAATAACATTATGTTCTGGAGAAAGTATTCCCTTTCCTGGCGTCGTTGGTTGGTGCGGACATCATGGGTTTTGTCGTCGGGCAGGATGGTGAACCAACCTGCCTGGCTTGCTTTTTATCAGTATTTGTAGGTGGTTGCGGGGTTTTACTACCAAAATCGTAGATAAAAATATCCCATGATGCCTGTTGTAAACCAGGATAATGGCCTGAACTGGCCAAAACATGGGATGAAAAAATAAGTAATGACCAAAGCATAAAAGCATGATGTTTCATAGCACCTCCTGTTATATGTAATGACTTGTGAAGTTCATCTAATGAATTATGGAACGTCATTGGCATTTTTTATTCAACGAAGAGTTAACCACTCTTAATAATAATGGATTTTATAGCGAAATAGACTTTTTTATTGCGTGTTCAATATTTGCGTCTGTTATTATTTTTCTGGAATGTAAATTTTCTCTCAACACGGGTGATATTTATGTTGGTATTGTGGTGTTGATTCTATTCTTATAACAAGAAATGTTGTAACTGATAGACATATTAAAAGATTAAATCGGAGCGGGAATAAATCGTGCTAAGCATCATGGTGAATATGATTACAGCGCCTGCGATGGCATATAACGGTATTGTGGCTGAAGCGTCACGTGAGGACTGTGAAGCACAATGCGATATGTTCTGGTTATATGGTGAGTTTGCTTAATGACATGGTTTTAGCCGATCGGCGTCAGGTTTCTTAATGTGGTTGTGAGATTTTCTCTTTAAATATCAAATGGTTGTATAGATTGTTTGTTGTTCTATAGTGGCTAAACACTTTATGGTTTCTGTTAAATATATATGCGTGAGAAAAATTAGCATTCAAATCTATAAAAGTTAGATGACATTGTAGAACCGGTTACCTTAATGAGCGATAGAGCGCTTTGGTAGTAAAAATATCTTTCAGGAAGTAAACGCATCAGGAGCGATAGCGGTGAATTATTCGTGGTTTTGTCGATTCGGCATAGTGGCGATAACTGAATGCCGGATCGGTACTGCAGGTGTTTAAACACACCGTAAATAATAAGTAGTATTAAGGAGTTGTTATGAAAAATATTATTTTATCCACTTTAGTTATTACTACAAGCGTTTTGGTTGTAAATGTTGCACAGGCCGATACTAACGCCTTTTCCGTGGGGTATGCACAAAGTAAAGTTCAGGATTTCAAAAATATCCGAGGGGTAAATGTGAAATACCGTTATGAGGATGACTCTCCGGTAAGTTTTATTTCCTCGCTAAGTTACTTATATGGAGACAGCCAGGCTTCCGGGTCTATTGAGCCTGAAGGTATTCATTACCATGACAAGTTTGAGGTGAAGTACGGCTCTTTTATGGTTGGGCCAGCCTATCGATTGTCTGACAATTTTTCGTTATACGCGCTGGCAGGTGTCGGCACGGTAAAGGCGACATTTAAAGAACATTCCACTCAGGATGGCGATTCTTTTTCTAACAAAATTTCCTCAAGGAAAACGGGATTTGCCTGGGGCGCGGGTGTACAGATGAATCCGCTGGAGAATATTGTCGTTGATGTTGGGTATGAAGGAAGCAACATCTCCTCTACAAAAATAAACGGCTTCAACGTCGGGGTTGGATACCGTTTCTGAAAAGCATAAGCTATGCGGAAGGTTCGCCTTCCGCACCGCCAGTCAATAAAACAGGGCTTCTTTACCAGTGACACGTACCTGCCTGTTTTTTCTCTCTTCGCCATACTCTCTTCGTCATAGTGACGCTGTACATAACATCTCACCAGCATAAGCACAGATAAAGGATTGTGGTAAGCAATCAAGGTTGCTCAGGTAGGTGATAAGCAGGAAGGAAAATCTGGTGTAAATAACGCCAGATCTCACAAGATTCACTCTGAAAAATTTTCCTGGAATTAATCACAATGTCATCAAGATTTTGTGACCGCCTTCGCATATTGTACCTGCCGCTGAACGACTACTGAAAAGTAGCAAGGTATGTATTTTATCCAGGAGAGCACCTTTTTTGCGCCTGGCAGAAGTCCCCAGCCGCCACTAGCTCAGCTGGATAGAGCATCAACCTCCTAAGTTGATGGTGCGAGGTTCGAGGCCTCGGTGGCGGTCCAATGTGGTTATCGTATAATGTTATTACCTCAGTGTCAGGCTGATGATGTGGGTTCGACTCCCACTAACCACTTCAGTTTTGAATAAGTATTGTCTCGCAACCCTGTTACAGAATAATTTCATTTATTACGTGACAAGATAGTCATTTATAAAAAATGCACAAAAATGTTATTGTCTTTTATTACTTGTGAGTTGTAGATTTTTCTTATGCGGTGAATCCCCCTTTGCGGCGGGGCGTCCAGTCAAATAGTTAATGTTCCTCGCGAACCATATTGACTGTGGTATGGTTCACCGGGAGGCACCCGGCACCGCAATTTTTTATAAAATGAAATTCACACCCTATGGTTCAGAGCGGTGTCTTTTTACATCAGGTGGGCAAGCATAATGCAGGTTAACGTGAAAGATACGAGAAATAGCAGAGACCAGTGATTTCGTTTATGGCCTGGGGATTTAACCGCGCCAGAGCGTATGCAAGACCCTGGCGCGGTTGGCCGGTGATCGTTCAATAGTGCGAATATGAATGGTTACCAGCCGCTGCGAATTCTACCTGGGTCACTTAATAAAGCAAAACATTTAAACGCTCAACAACGACAATTCAGACAGTTCGAACTTTTCTTTAAAAATAGGATTAACCATGTTCAAAAGTGGTTACTAATTAGCCATTATACTATGGTAGTGATTCACATATTCTTTAACGTTACGTTACAGAAAGGTTGAAGTGGAAATGCCTGATGAGCCTTCAGGCATTTCTTAAGGTTAGTTAGCTAAGGAACAGTTACTGAGAACAGGTTTATCATCACCTTCCACCAGTTCAGCCGTTTTGCCTTTGGTATAAAGTTTATAAGTATAATTTTTGTCTATGGCTTCGTAATTTGCTCCGGAGGCCATTTTCATTAACCGCATCGGGATCATCTCGTTTACCTGACTGATAATCGCATAGGCGTTTCCAGCCTCGGTGTTGACGTAAATCACCTCCATAACCTGGTTATCATTACAGGTGTATATAGATTTAGAAATCTCCTGCGAAGCTGCTATAGATGTGGAACTGGCGCTAAGTGTCGCGAGAAAGAGGGTAAATGGGATCAATTTACGTTTCATCATTAGTATCCTTTGTGCATAAAATTGTCGTTAATTCCCTGAAGAACGGGAGATAAGGCGGCATCAATACGATGAATGCTGTAGTATTCCTGTTTACTGACGAAAAGTGCGCCAGAAAAGCGTATTATAATTTATCCATCACTGGCATATGTGATGAGTAGACAAATCTTAAAATCATAAACTATAGGCTGCAAATCATTATGGTGCGATAGAAAATGATTGTCACCACTGCTCAATACTATGGCATAAAAATCGAAGAAAACGGTACTGTTCACTGTCTCGTTTCATACGGTATCTGTCAGTGAAACTATTTCTTCAAATGATGGTCTTTTTATTATCGATCAGATAATGGCATCAACAGGGGTTATTCAGGAGTATATGTGAAAAAGTGGCTTATAGGAGGGATATTGATCGCAAGTTTTCTGACCGGTTGTCTGATGTGGCACAACATTGATAAATGGTTTAATAAAGATATCGAATTTTTCTACGTCGGAGACGATAGCTAAAATTCCAGTCAGTTGGCAACGGGAGTCATATCTTCAGGTATGGCACCCGGAGTAGCCGGGCGCAAATTGTAGGTGTATAAATGTCATTTCATTAAAATTTTAGCGACAACATGGACAGTCACTACCGCGTGCTAGCGGCCCTCTGAAGTCACAAGATGAATAAGCCAGTTTTTTGTTTCAGCGGTGACTGAAACATATTTTGCTCCTGGTGGGCTTACCGCCAGTTGCTGAAAAAGACAACGATGATGTAACTGTTGCAGAGACTGACGAATACGACGACCGTGAATTTTATTTTTGGCGACCATATTTCCTCCCAAAAGGCCGCCCGAAGGCGGCGCTGGGTTTGATAATGGAGAAGGGCGTTGGTCACTGCCATAACCAACCTGTATACACTAATGCAATTGATAATCATTATCAATTGTGATGGTGAAGAAAAATTGTAAAGATGAAGGGACAGCGGAAATGGCAATGAACGGGATGAGACTTTTCGTTAACTACTTAAATTCGTGACTAAAAAAAGGCTTTTATAGACTTGAAAATGTTTTTTCCGTCCCTATGTAGTCAGTGGACAAGCAATGCTTGCCTTGATGTTGAACTTTTGAATAGTGATTCAGGAGGTTAATGATGGCACTCAGAACCTTGTCAGCACTTCCCGTGTTTGCTGATTCTCTTTTCTCTGACCGTTTCAACCGTATTGATAGACTTTTCAGTCAATTAACAGGAGATACGCCAGTCGCTGCGACGCCAGCTTACGATCTGCAAAAGCGCGATGCGAATAACTATCTGCTTACCGTGAGCGTTCCTGGCTGGAAAGAGGAAGAGCTTGAAATTGAGACGGTTGGCGGCAACCTGAATATTACGGGTAAACACACTGAAGAGACGGTAGAGGATCAGACGCACTGGATTTATCGTGGTATTCGTAAGGCGGACTTCCAGTTGAGTTTTTCTTTGCCTGAACATGCTAAGGTGAATAATGCGAAACTGGAACAGGGCCTCTTGTTGGTCGAGATTTACCAGGAGATCCCTGAAAGCGAGAAACCGAAAAAAATTGCCATAGAAAGCAAACCAAAGGCGATTGAACACAAATCATAATCGCGTTAATGAAGGCCCGTTTAGACGGGCCTTCATTGCCTGTAGCGAAAAGTATCCCGTCATGCTTGTAGGCACAGATCGCTAAATATTATAGCCCTGACCTCTATATTATCCCGTGCCACTGACCTCGTCGCCATTGGACGGCGGTAAGTTGGAATTATCCGCGAGGTCAGTCCAATTTTTGTCCACTCTCGACATTCTGCCTGTTATGGGCGCGATATCTGAACATAAATTCGTATAGCGGTTCATCGTTTTCACCGCGTTGATGCTATTTCTGCT
The DNA here is from genome assembly GCF_004010735.1 of Salmonella sp. SSDFZ54. NCBI lineage: Bacteria > Pseudomonadati > Pseudomonadota > Gammaproteobacteria > Enterobacterales > Enterobacteriaceae > Salmonella > Salmonella sp. SSDFZ54. Next base: position 4,649,695 of record NZ_CP034819.1, on the reverse strand, counting down.
AACACTACTTTCATACATAAAAAAGCTGATGCTTTTTACCTTATTTAATAGAGGCAGGTATGAAATTAGCGCTCGTCAATCGGCAGGTCATTTTACCGGAAAGCAGAACCGAGTCCTTCCAGTGCCATGCCTCTACGCTTGTTCGCTTACCGTGCGGTACGCTCGTGGCCGCATGGTTCGCGGGGTTGCGCGAAGGAAGCGAAGATACAGCCATCTGGCTATCTCGCTATGAACATAATATCTGGACAACACCGCAGCGAGTGGCGGCACGCGAGGGGGAAGCGCACTGGAATCCGGTGTTATTTTACCCGTCGGATAAATTGTGGTTATTTTATAAAGTAGGCAGCGACGTACACGTGTGGAAAACCTGGTTTATCACCTCCAGCGATCGAGGATTTACCTGGAGTACGCCAGCTCCGTTGGTTAACGATGATATTTTGCCGCGCGGTCCCGTAAAAAATAAACTCCTGCTGGCATCAAATGGCGCCTGGATTGCGCCAGGGTCGATTGAAAGTCCTGAACGGTGGAGGGCATTTGTGGATCGATCCTCTGACGAAGGAAAACACTGGAATATCTCTTTTGTTCCGCTGGAGCCTGATAACGCTATTTCCGGGACAAACGTAGCGTTGTGGGATGGTGTAAAAAAGGGGATGTTGTGGGAATGTTGTCTGGAAAACCTCCTGCGCTGGGATGGCGTTATTCAGCCTACGCTGTGGGAGTCTTCTCCGGGGCATATCCATATGTTGTTACGAAGCACTCGCGGGGCAATTTTTCGCAGTGATTCAATCGACTATGGCGCTACCTGGTCTGTTGCCCGCGCGACATCTTTACCGAATAATAATAGTGGTATCGATCTGGTTAGTATGCAGGACGGTACGCTGATTCTTGCGTTAAATCCGGTCAACGGCAACTGGGGAAAGCGCTATCCGCTTTCACTGATTGCTTCCCAGGATAATGGCGAATCATGGCTACCGCTACTGGACCTGGAAAGTGACCACGGTGAGTATTCTTATCCCGCTATTATTAGCGAGGGCGGCGTCGTACATATCACCTACACGTGGAACCGGAAAAATATCGTATATTGTCGATTACAAACGGTGTAAGGCGCTATCAGTCGAAACCGATAGCGCTGGAATAATAATGCCTTGCCCGGCGTGCTCTCTCACGCCGGGATGGCCGAAATAGTCATGATTTACCGGGTAACATCCTTGAAAATGTATCGTCTTTTTGTATGTAATGGTGAAACAACGCCGCTGCTGCATGCATGGCAATCAGGAAATAGCCGATATTGGCCAGCATTTCATGAATACGCTTTATATCCGATTTTAGGGTGCTATCTGGCGTCAAAAATACCGGTACAGTAAAACCAAAAAAGCTCCAGCTTTTCCCGCCTGACGCCATCATCGCGACGCCCAGCAGCGGCAAGGCGAGAAAAGTGAGATAAAGCGCGATATGCATTAATTTAGCGGCTACGTGCTGCCAGTGAGGAGGGGGAGGCGTAATGACCGGATCCGGGTATTTGTGTTTAAGATATAACCGTAAAAACATCAGCGCCCAGACCAGAACGCCCATGTCATAGTGCATGTCTTTCATAAACAGGTAAACGCTGGAGCCTTTTGGCGCCCACCCCCGTAACTCAATAGCCGCATATGCGATGCCTGTCAGGAGCAGTGTTAACCAGTGAAGCGTTATTTGCAGTCTTGAGAAATGTGCCATTATTATTATCCTTTATTAACAACTGCTTGTAGGGTATGCGTAAAATCTTAACAGAACCTTAAAGCGGGGGCTGAGTCGCAAGGAACAGACAGAGATAGCGGCACGTAAAATGGGATAAAAAGCCGGCGGCATCGCCGGCTTACTGTTGTTATTGTCCTCTTACGACAACACAGGTTTTACCATAAAACGGATATGAGCCTGTAGTTTCATAATCAACACTCGACACTAAAGAAATATCGCCCGCTTTTTTCGCTGAATCAATAGATGCGTCGCCGGTATTTACAATACCCAATACCGTTTGCGCACACGCTTTACCGGTTTTGGTTGCCGGGAGACTCGTGGCAGTAATTGGCCCTTTAACATCCGTATATAAGCCAATCCCTGTCGGTGATGGTCCTGTAGCACACCCCGTTAAAAGAGAACCAATAAAGATAATTGAAAAAATGTGTTTTTTATTTGTCATGGGATTAGTCCATTATAAATTAATAGAAAACTTACCGTCCGAAAATGTCCGGACAGTCATTTAAAAAGTGGTGTATATTAAATATGCGATATTACTCTTTGCACCCTCCTGTTGATGTCGTACCTGATGGACAAATATCCGTTGAAGCCGGATATATTCCCCATGCCGTGTTTTTATAACTTGCGCATCCTGTCAGCAATGAGAACAGTACGGCTAAAAAAATCATCACGAGCCCTGGCGGCGTTAACATTTTTCGGTTGGACTCCATAGCATGTCATTTCATCGGGTTGCCATATGACTGGCGTTCTGCTGGTAAGTTTCATTAACGCCCGGTTCGTTTAATATTGGTTTAGGTTTAAAGCCAGGAAGCGCTAATTACGATACCTTCTTACGTTTCAGTACTGACTAATAACGTTGAGAAAATGAACAACGTCGGATGGGAAGACGTAATACAGAATAGAAAGGAAATAAGAGAATAAGATGGCGTTAATTAACCCGGTATTCCTGGCGTCATTTCCCTTGCGTTTTATCCCCGTCAAAAGCGGCCTTTAGCCCACGTTGGCGCTCCCGACGTTTGTGCGTATGATGTTTTTAAAAGATCGTCATACTTTCTGTTCTGCGTCATTTTTTCATTACAAATGCTCGCCATAATGCCGTCCTCAGGAGGTCTCCCGACGTTTATGCTGCGCCGGGAGAAACAAAAACAACGCATAATCTGGGACAAATTGATGATTAAAGGCAAACTGGCGCTCGTGACGTGCGCGCTGACTCTGGTATTCACTTCGTCGCTTTTTGCCGCGTCGGACACGGCAGACGGTCGTACCCTGAAGCTGGCCATTGGCCCTGAGCCAACGGAAGGCTTTGATCCTATGCTGGGCTGGAGCCACGGCAGTTACTTATTGCTTCATGCGCCGTTGCTCAAGCAAAACGCCGATATGAGTTGGGGTAATTTACTGACGGAAAAAGTGGATACCAGCCCCGATGGTAAAACCTGGATACTGACCTTAAAACCCGATCTGAAATTCTCCGATGGCTCGCCATTAACTGCCGAAGATGTCGTTTTTACATACAACAAAGCGGCGAAGAGCGGCGGTAAAATTGACATGGGCAACTTTAGTCATGCGCGAGCGCTGGATGCGCGCCGAATTGAGATGACGCTGAGCCATCCGCAGAGTACCTTTGTGAATGTATTAGGATCGTTAGGGATTGTTCCGGCCAGCCGTTATGATGAAAAAACGTTTGCCCGCGAACCGATAGGCGCCGGTCCATACCGACTGGTCAGCTTTCAGCCGGGTCAGCAACTGATCGTTGAAGCTAATCCCTGGTATGCGGGTAAAAAGAATGACTTTAACCGGCTGGTTTTTGTCTTTCTGGATGAAGATAATGCTTATGCCGCCGCGCGCAGCGGACAGTTAGGTCTGGTGCGCATTGCCCCTTCTATGGCGGTGGCCCCGCAGCAGGATAATCTTAAACTCTGGGTACGCGATAGCGTTGAAAACCGGGGCATTGTCTTCCCGATGGTGCCTGCCGGTAAAAAGGATGCTAACGGTTATCCTGTCGGCAACGATGTGACCGCTGATGTCGCTATCAGACGCGCAATTAACTATGCCATTAATCGTAAGCAACTGGCGGAACAGGTGATGGAAGGCCATGCGATACCCGCCTATAGCGCGGTGCAGGGATTGCCGTGGCAAAATCCTTCAGTGATATTCAGCGATGGCGATATTGCAAAAGCGCGCGCCATCCTGGAAGAGGCTGGCTGGAAGATAAACCGCGCGGGCGTGCGTGAAAAAGCAGGTAAAGAAGCGCGTCTGACCTTATGGTATGCCAGTGGCGACAGCACCCGACGGGATCTGGCCGAGGCGGTGCGCGCCATGTTGCAGCCTTTAGGCATTGTCGTCTCGTTGCAATCGGGAAGCTGGGAAACTGTAGAGCGCCATATGCACGCTAACCCTACGCTGTTTGGCTGGGGAAGTCTGGACCCGATGGAACTCTTCCATCACTACAGTGGGAAAGCCGCTGGTGTGGAATATTATAACCCGGGCTATTACAGCAACCCTGCGGTAGAAGCACATCTGAAACAGGCTATAGATGCGCCTGACTGGCAAAAGGCGATTCCTTTCTGGCAGCAGGTTGAGTGGGATGGGAAGCAGGGCGCGGGCGTCCAGGGCGATGCGGCATGGGCATGGCTGCTTAATATTCAGCATACCTATCTGGCCAACCCCTGTATTGATCTGGGAAAAGGCGCGCCAGAAATCCACGGTAGCTGGTCGGTGTTAAACAATCTTGATGACTGGACCTGGACCTGTCGGTGATGAAATTGTTCTTCAGTCATTTTTTGCGGCTGATTATTCTGTTGATGCTGGTGGCTGCCGGCACCTTCATTTTGCTTAGCTTTTCGCCCGTTGATCCTATCCGCGCTTATATTGGCAACGATCTGCTCCATGTTCCGCCAGAACAATATGCGCGGATTGCGGCGCGCTGGGGGCTTGACCAGCCGCTGTGGGAGCGTTTCGGTCACTGGTTTTGGCGTTTGCTCCAGGGTGACATGGGGTATTCCATGCTGTTCAACATGCCTGTCGCCAGCGTGATCCGGGAACGTTTTGCGACGTCATTCGCGCTGCTGGCAGGCGCCTGGCTATTGTCTGGTGTGTTGGGCGTGACATTGGGTTTTCTGGCCGGACGTTTTCTCCACCGTTGGCCGGATAAGATGATTTGCCGTATCAGCTACTTATTGTCATCGTTGCCCACTTTCTGGATAGCAATGCTGTTGCTGGCGCTGTTTGCCGTCCGCTGGCCGGTATTACCTGTTTGTTGCGCCTGGGACCCCGGAAATAATGCAGGAACAGCTCTTTTATCGGAACGTTTACGCCATCTTGTGTTGCCGGTATGTGCGTTAAGTCTGTTGGGTATGGGGCAAATTGCGCTGCATACGCGAGAAAAAATAGCCAGCGTAATGAAGAGCGAATTTATTCGTTTTGCGCGCGCTCAGGGGGATAAAGGATGGTCGCTGTTACGTCACCAGGTGTTACGTCATGCGATTACCCCAGCACTCTGTTTACAGTTTGCTTCTCTGGGCGAACTGATGGGGGGGGCGTTACTGGCAGAAAAAGTCTTTGCGTATCCGGGACTGGGACAGGCCACTATCGATGCCGGCCTGCGTGGCGATGTCCCGCTACTCATGGGGATCGTTTTATTCTGTACGCTATTAGTGTTTGCCGGAAATACGATTTCAGCCTGGCTTGTGGTGGTGCTTAATCGATCGCTGGAGCGTCCCGATGCTCTATAATCCTGCCCCGACGTTGTTTCGTCTGATCCTCTCCGTTACCTGTCTGCTGTTTATTGCCGGATACGGTTATGCCACGTTGAGCCAGCCGCCAGAGGTTAATCTGCTTGCCCGGCATCTGTCGCCTGATATCCAGCACTGGTTTGGCACCGATAATCTGGGGCGTGATGTATGGCTTCGTTGCTTTCAGGGGGCCTTCACCAGTTTACAAATTGGCGTTGGCGCCGCGCTGTGCAGCGGCGTTATCGCGCTAGTGATGGCGGCAGCGGCGCGCATTCATCCCCGGCTGGACCTCCTGATGCGGCTGATAACCGATGCCATGCTCGCCATGCCGCATTTACTTTTGCTGATCCTTATCTGTTTTACGCTCGGCGGCGGTAAAAGCGGCGTCATTGCGGCCGTAGCGTTAACGCACTGGCCCCGTCTGGCGCTGATTCTGCGCGCCGACGCGGAGCGGGTAGCGCAGAGTGACTACCTGACATTGACCTATCGTCTGGGGCATGGACACCTTTATTGCTGGCGATATCACTATTTTCCGGCGCTATTGCCGCAATGGTTGACGGGAACGTTATTGATGTTTCCTCATGCGGTATTGCACAGCGCGGCGTTAAGTTTTCTGGGGTTTGGGCTGGCGCCGCATGAGCCTTCGCTGGGGCTGTTGCTGGCGGATGCGTTACGGTTTATTAGCCATGGAAACTGGTGGCTGGTGCTGTTTCCCGGCCTAATGTTATTCACGCTGGTGATGCTCTTCGATCAGTTTGCGCGCGCCATTCAGCGGCTGTGGCTAAGGAGTGACGTATGCTGAGTTTACAACAGGTTACGCTGGAAAGTGCGCGTTATCGCTGGTATGGCGCGAGACGCTGGTCGCCGTTATTACAGAATGTCTCTTTTGATATCGCGCCCGGCGAAATGGTGGCATTGGTTGGCGGCAGCGGGGAGGGCAAAAGTCTGCTGCTGCAATGTCTGCTCGATCTGCTGCCGGAAAATTTACGCTTTCGGGGGGAGATTACGCTTGATGGCAACCGGCTGGACAGACATACCATTAGGCAGCTTAGGGGCAATACGTTTAGCTACGTGCCGCAGGGGGTACAGGCGCTTAATCCCATGCTGAATATCAGAAAACATTTGAACAGAGCATGTCATCTGACCGGACGCGCCTGGGATGAGACGCAAATGGTACAGCTATTACAGCAAAGCGATCTTGCACCGACAGTCCTGGAACGCTTTCCCCGCCAGCTCTCCGGTGGGATGGCTAAACGAATTCTGGCGTGCCACGCCTCGCTTAGCCAGGCACGTTATATTCTCGCGGATGAGATCACCGCCTGGCTTGATACGGCGCTGGCAAACCAGTTGCTTGAGCACTTGCGAGGTCTCTGCGAGCGGGGATGCGGCGTGCTGTGGGTGACTCATGACCTGCTGCTGGCGGCGCGGTATGCCGATCGCATTGTGGCGCTGCATCAGGGTTATATCACGGACAATATCCGCTGCGAGCAGTTACAGCCGGAAGAGATGAGTGAGCCGTTAAAACGGCAATGGCAGGCATTGCCTGAACTAAACCCGTTATTTATGCCGACCGGAGAGGGAATAGAATGCTAAGCTGCCGCGACCTCGTTATTCGTCAGGGCGGGAAAGTCTTATGGCAGAACCTGACGTTTACGATTTCTGCCGGTGAACGGGTAGGAATTCATGCGCCAAGCGGAACGGGGAAAACAACGTTGGGGCGCGTCCTGGCCGGATGGCAAAAGCCGACGGCGGGCGACGTTCTGCTGGACGGCAGCCCGTTACCCCTGCATCAGTATTGTCCGGTACAGCTTGTTCCCCAGCATCCTGAACTGACGTTTAATCCCTGGCGAAGCGCCGGAGACGCTGTGCGTGATGCCTGGCAGCCTGACTCGGAAACGATGAGGCGTTTGCATGTGCAGCCCGAGTGGCTGACGCGTCGGCCAATGCAGCTCTCAGGCGGGGAGTTGGCGCGTATTGCGATACTGCGCGCGCTTGACCCGCGAACGCGTTTTCTGATTGCCGACGAAATGACGGCGCAACTCGATCCGTCTATTCAAAAAGCGATATGGGTATACGTGCTTGAGGTGTGCCGCAGCCGTTCATTAGGGATGTTGGTGATTAGTCATCAGTCTGCGCTACTTGATCAAGTCTGTACCCGCCATTTACAGGTGGAATAGCCGCAAGTCGTTTCTCCGCATTGCCGTGTCGCCGTTAACGCACCGGGAACCCATGGGTTCCCGGTATTGTCGGCAGAGATTTTACTGCATGACGCGTTTATCTGCGTTTTTTGCATCAGCGGTATTACTGTAGTCCCTGGTCTCTTCAACCTGTACAGGGGCTCTGACGACCAGACTTGGCAGCGCCAGTTCGATATCATTCTCAATGAGTTTTTCAATAATACGGATATTTATCTCTTGCTGAATATCCATGTATTTATTGTAATCCGCGGTATTGACGATATGCACCACCTCATAGGTCAGCCGATCCTGACCAAAGGCCAGTAGATGGGCGCGGTCGAATTGTGTTTCGCCGACATCGGTAATAATCTTTTTCACCATATCGCCGATGAGGCGTAACTTTTCCGGCGGTGTCGCAGTGGCGACGCCAAAAGTAAACACGATACGACGCGTTTGCATTCGCTTATAGTTATGTATGGTTTGCTGCAACAACTGCGCGTTCGCACAAACGATCTGTTCGCCGCTGAGGCTACGGATGCGAGTGGTTTTCAAACCGATATGTTCAATCGTACCGGCTACATCATTAAAGACGACGAAATCGCCGATCTCGAAGGGCTTATCGAAACCAATCGACAGCGAAGCGAAGACATCGCTCAGAACGGTTTGTACCGCCAGGGCAATAGCAATACCGCCCACGCCGAGGCTGGCTACCAGTGCGGTAATATCCACGCCGACGTTCGCCAGGATGGAGAGCAACATCATAGACCAGACGAGCACGCGCAAAATCATACCAAGAATGACTAACGTCACCGGGTTTTTATTGGAGCCTGGGGCATACAGTAAATGACGCATCCATGACTGTACGCCCTGATCAAGCCAAATCGCCATTTGAATCGCAACCACTAAAAACCAGGCGTGAGAGAGGGTAGAGAATAACCGGTCGGGCAGGGCGACAAAGCGCAGGCTAAAGAGAAATGCGGCAAAAAAGATTAGCATCTTACTGGTCTTTTTCAGCATCTCGAAAACAATAGGCCGCAGCCGCCCATGAGCATCATCCTTTTTATTCGGGCGTTGTAGCGCTTTATAGACCACATTAAGTAGCCAGTTGATGAGCCAGTAAGTAATGAGGGTGACGAAAAAAACGACCGCCAGATTGATCCAGAACGTCGTTGACATCAGCATCGCAACGATATTTAGTCGTGCTAAATACTCCATTTTACCTCCGATGAAAAGCAGATGAACATTACAGTATAGACGTCACATCACGGAGGCCGATTTCCGGCTTTACTATTGCTGTTTTATTCAGCACTTTTGTTCAAAAAGTATGAAAAAGAGGGGTAGCCGTTTGGCTATCCCGGCGTTTCTGTGCAGACTTATCTACTCCTCTTAATAAAATAAGGAGTCATTTATGCAACAAGAACATCGTGAGTGTATTGAGCAGTGTTATGAATGCGCGGCGGCGTGTGATATCTGCGCCTCTTCTTGTCTGCGTGAAGATAACGTCGAAATGATGAAGCACTGCATCCAGTTAGATATGCAATGTGCGGCCATTTGTCGCCTGGCGGCGCAATTTATGGCATTGGAAAGCGAGTACTCACAAAAATTATGCCGCCTGTGCGCGGATATCTGCAAAGCCTGCGCCGAAGAGTGTGCAAGGCACGATCACGACCATTGCCAGAATTGCGCGCGGGCATGCAGCCAATGCGCAGACGCCTGCCTTAAAATGGCCGCGTAATTTTTCTTCCGCCATTAGCTCAACCGGATAGAGCATAGAGCTTCTACCTCTAAGGTTCGGGGTTCAATTCCTCGATGGCGGACCAGTTGATATCAAAAAAGGCCACCAGCGCGGTGGCCGCTGAGTTTCTGTTGAAATAAATGCAATGTTATAATATAACAATCATCTTTCTAAGAAAGATGAGGGTAACGTTTTGGTGATTCATTTAAAAAAACTGACAATGCTTCTGGGAATGCTGTTGGTAAATAGTCCTGCCTTCGCGCATGGTCATCATGCTCATGGCGCGCCGATGACGGAGGTTGAGCAAAAAGCGGCAGCGGGCGTGTTTGATGACGCCAATGTACGCGATCGCGCGCTCACCGACTGGGATGGTATGTGGCAATCCGTCTATCCTTACCTGGTCAGCGGCGAGCTGGACCCTGTCTTCAGACAAAAGGCGAAGAAAGACCCGGAGAAAACGTTTGAGGATATTAAAGCGTATTATCGCAAAGGATACGCGACGAATGTTGAGACTATTGGCATTGAAAATGGCGTTATAGAATTCCATCGCGACAATAACGTTGCATCCTGTAAATACAATTATGCCGGCTATAAAATTCTGACTTACGCATCGGGTAAAAAAGGGGTGCGCTACCTGTTCGAATGTAAAGATGCGAATAGCAAAGCGCCTAAATATGTTCAGTTTAGCGATCATATCATTGCCCCGCGCAAATCGGCGCACTTCCATATCTTTATGGGAAATACCTCGCAGCAGGCATTGTTGCAAGAGATGGAAAACTGGCCTACCTATTATCCTTATCAGTTAAAGGCGAATGAGGTCGTTGACGAAATGCTACATCATTAAGTCTGATTGCAATGTTAAAAGCTCGCTATGAATAGCGAGCTTTTTTTCTGCCGTTATGCCATATTTCTGGCAATCAATATAAAAAATACCTGCGCCCCCGGAGCGATGATGACGCTGTCCATACCGCCCTCGATTCAATGCCAAACGGAAGCGGCATGTCGCCTGATTACTCGTGTCACAGGCGATACGTTGCGTGCTATTCATTTATATGGTTCCGCTGTCGCGGGCGGTCTGAAGCCAAACAGCGACATTGATCTGCTGGTGACAATATGCCAGCCGCTGACGGAGGCCCAACGCGCAACGCTGATGCAGGAATTGCTGGCGCTTTCATCGCCGCCGGGGGCGTCAGCAGAAAAACGCGCTCTGGAGGTCACTGTCGTGCTTTATTCGCAGCTGGTTCCCTGGTGTTTTCCACCTTCCCGGGAAATGCAATTTGGCGAGTGGCTAAGAGAGGACATTTATCAGGGGATTTATGAACCAGCGCAACAGGACTGGGACATTGTGTTATTGATAACCCAGATTCTGGAAACCAGTATACCGCTAAAGGGAGAACGCGCGGAACGGCTGTTCACGCCAGCCCCTGCGGCGCAGTTGCTGAAGGCCTTGCGTTATCCCCTCGACCTTTGGCAATCCACGGCAGATGTGCAGGGAGATGAGTATCATATTGTTTTAACCCTGGCGCGTATCTGGTACACCCTTTCTACCGGGAGATTTACCTCTAAGGATGCGGCGGCTGACTGGCTGTTACCTCAGTTGCCGGAAGATTATGCTGCTACGTTGCGTGCGGCGCAGCGTGAATATTTAGGTCTGGAGCAGCAGGACTGGCATATTTTGCTGCCTGCGGTCGTACGCTTTGTGGATTTTGCCAAAGCGCACATCCCCACGCAGTTCACATAAGATGCCCCAGGACGTCTGTCAGGTTGCGCAAACGGCGTTCCTCAACTACTACTTAATAGGTTCTCATCGCTGAAGTAAGCAGATGATCTTATGCGGGCCATCGAATGGATATTTCCACATGGCTCTCGTTTTGTTGAGGTGGATATGACTGGTTCCGCATCATCTGTTTTAAAGACAGATACAAGACTATTGAGCGAAAACCTGTTTCTTAATTATGGTCTGGAGTTCTTATTTAAGGACGTCGCAATAATAGCTGGTAACGTAAATTATATTATTTTTGATATCGACGATTACTACACCGTACAGCAGTATATTACTTCCGCATTTAAAACGGTACTCATTGGAATTGTTACCCATAATGAATATAACTTTATTGATGAACATCATGCCATATATCGAATAAAGGTCGATGCCTCTATTGCTGAGTGGCGTGAGTTACTGATTTTGGCCGCTGCTGGTCAATTTTTTCCCAGGTCAGAGAAAGTCAGATTAACGGCGAATGAAAGAAATGTTTTGGCGATGCTTGTTAAAGGAATGGATATCCGACAAATAAGCTGTGAGCTAAATGTACATTTAAAAACTATTTACTCAGTACGCTACCATGTTCTGACTAAATTAGGTTGTAGAACAGTTCTGGATTATCAAATACTGTCCGTCTCTAAAGCTTTTATGCACTGGCTTACAATAAATAATGTTGATAATGTAATTTCCCGTGTAAATAGTAAGGTCATTGCTTAATAATGATTTGCTTCTGATGGCGTTTAGGTTCACTATGCTTTCTTACATCATCATGAGGCCAGACAGGCATGGCTACTTTTAGTATTAGCGCAATGGCGGCACAGTGTGGTGTCACAACAGCAAATATCAGGTCCTGGGAACGCTATGGCCTGCTTCAACCTACCAAAGATGAAGCTGGCAATCGTTTTTATTGCATAGAAGATGCTATCAGAATACAGCATATTATCGACGCGTTAAGCAAAGGCTTCTCATTAAAAGAGATTAAACCTGCACTCTATGGTGAAGAAACGCATTGCCGCTCGGGATGGTTATTTTACCAGGAAGAGATTTTAGCGCAGTGTAGAAAATTCGAACCCGCCAAATTGCGGAAATTACTCTGGCGTTATGGTCGGGAAATTCCGCCGTGTATCGTAATTGAGTCAATACTGCGTCCTTTACGGCTGTGGTTGTCCGCAGGCGATGATGATGCACGCCGATTTGAAAAGGCATTACTGGATACTGCGATTATTGAATACGCCACATTCCAGCTAAGTAGCGTACGAAAGGCGCCAGCAGGCACAATGCTTATTGCTGCGTTTTCGCTGAACGACCCCATTGAGCTATGGCTGGAAACGATTAAATATTGTAGTGAAGGTATGCGAGTTGAAGTCATCCCCTGGCAGGCGCCGATGCCCGATCTTTTATCAACGTCTTTCGAGCATATTGTTCTGTGGCATGATGAGACATTAACTCCCGCGCAGGAAAATCTTATTCAGGCTTTAAAAGAATCGGGTAAATTTAGTCTTCATGTGAAAAATGGTTCAGGTTTAACATTACTGCCAGCCGTATACCGGCAGCATGAGATGCCAGAAAGCATGCAGCATGTTGCACCGCAAATCCATGCAAACGGCTACGAAAAATCAGGCACCGCACGTTGAGGCATCTGCATTATTAACGAACAGGGGAGGAGTAACCCCCTCCCTTGTTTATACCCTTCATACTTCAAGTTGCTTATGTGTTGGCTACGGATTACTCGGCCCATCCATGGGCCTCGCCCTGACGGGCCGTCGCACGCGACGTTCAAATCTGCTCCCGGCAGATTTGTCGTTCACCCCAGTCACATAGTTATCTATGCTCCTGGGGACTGACTCCCTTGCCGCCTTTAAGCAACTCGAATTATTTTGGGTATATATTAGATGTCGTCAGGTGTCTGAAACAAAACGGCTTCTAAGGCATTACGGTAAATATCAAGCTGCACTACGTCTTTTTCTGTTTCCAGTTTTTCAATAAGTTTGGCGATGATATCCTTATTTGAGACATGCTGCTGCGATTGCAATAGTTCGTAAGTAATTTCCTGAATAGCTCGCTGTTCACATAACATATGTGCAGAAAAAGGATTGCCAGTACTATTTTGTTCGTTGACTAGTGTAATGGTAGTCATATTTCACCATATTCGATGTAAATTGAAGCCGATCTCCCTGAGCGGGGGAGAGAAATTAGTGACCTATTAAAATTAGACCTATATCATAAAACCGTAATAAAAAATCATAAAAACGTGATGCGCATCACATTTGTGTGATTTGTTGTATATTTTATACACTTTAAGTGAAGGTGAAGATTCCGTAGAATCAACGGCCTGTTCTTTTTATCACTCCAGTTTAAACGAATAAGCATTAATACCAATCCGTAATAATTACTTAATGTTATCTTAATAAAGGTAAATTACTGTCAGGCCTCCGTAAAAGGAGGTTGATTAATGATTCGTCATATCGCCATTTTTCTTTGTTCTTTATTGATGTGCAGCACCACTTTTGCCGATTCGGTAACGTCGGTATCGCTTGGCGCGCTCTTAACCGCGCTCAATGAACGCATGTTATTAATGAAAGATGTGGCTGCTTATAAAATGAAGCACCATCTGCCGATAGAGGATTTCACGCGTGAACAAAATGTTTTTGCCGAGGCCGAAGAAGAAGCGAAAAATAACGGTCTGGACCCGCATTCGATAACCCCTTTTATTCGTTCGCTAATGGATGCCAGTAAAGCGATACAGTACCGCTATTTAGCGCAGTGGCGAACCGGCTCAGAACCCTCCTTTCCGATACAAACCTTGTCGGTCACCCGGCAACGTATTCGACAACTTGATAATCAAATGTTGATCATTATCAGCCAGCGCTTGATGGTCGGCGCTTTCAGCCACGAGGATATGGTGTGGCTGAGAGCGAAGTTTAATGCGCCGAATCTGAATGAGAGCGATATCAGTGATGTGTTGGCAGCCCTATCTTTGGTACGACGCGCGCGTTAATTCCCCATGAGGAAACGTGGGCCAATACCGGGTGATTGCCTGCGGAGGTAGCGATAAAAGAACGCTTTTAGGTGATGTGGATATAAGCGTGGCGGAATAGCGGCCTGGAGAGACGTGGTTTCGCTTCCCATCTTCCGGTGCATTCGTTAGCATACTGTTTCGCAGCTAAGCGTAAATGTTTTCAGGAAGAGGTTAATGTGTTCGCGGAGTATGGTGTTCTGAATTATTGGACGTACCTGGTCGGGGCGATTTTTATCGTTCTGGTGCCGGGGCCGAATACGCTTTTTGTGCTTAAAAACAGCGTAGGACGCGGGGTTAAAGGAGGATATCTTGCCGCATGCGGCGTGTTTATCGGCGATGCGATATTAATGTTTCTGGCGTATGCGGGCGTGGCGACGCTGATCAAAACAACGCCGGTTCTGTTTAACATTGTTCGCTATCTCGGCGCGTTTTATCTGCTCTACCTTGGCGCAAAAATCCTTTACGCTACGCTGACCTCAAAGGGGCGTGCGGCGACGGAAACGGTAGTTCCTTTTGGCGCTATTTTTAAGCGTGCTTTAATTCTTAGCCTGACGAATCCTAAAGCTATACTTTTTTATGTTTCCTTTTTTGTGCAATTTATTGACGTTACTGCGCCGCATACTGGGGTGTCATTTTTTATTTTGGCCACCACCCTTGAAATCGTCAGTTTTTGCTATCTGAGCTTTTTAATTCTTTCTGGCGCTTTTGTAACCCACTATATTGGTACCAAAAAGAAACTGGCAAAAGTGGGCAATTCTTTGATTGGCCTTCTTTTCGTCGGGTTTGCCGCCCGGCTGGCAACGCTCCAGTCTTAACCCTCCCGGACCCGTCGACAACGGCGGGTCATTGCTCTCCTTTCGGTTTTATTGCGTGGAAAACAGCAAAATAGTAACCAATAAATGGTATTTAAAATGCTGTTTTTGGAGCGTAACCTTTTTACGACAGCGATGAGATTATCGCTGAGTAACCTGCGGGAAGAGGGAAGCAAATGCGGCAAATTCCACAAAATCATATCCATACACGTTCCACGCCCTTCTGGAACAAAGAGACGGCGCCTGCCGGAATTTTCGAACGCCACCTTGATAAGGGAACGCGACCCGGCGTTTATCCTCGTCTCTCGGTGATGCAGGGGGCGGTCAAATATCTCGGATACGCTGATGAACATTGCTCTGAGCCGGAAGAGATCATGGTGATCAATGCCGGCGAGTTTGGCGTGTTTCCTCCGGAAAAGTGGCACAATATTGAGGTCATGACGGATGATACCTATTTTAACATCGACTTTTTTGTCGCGCCGGAAGTACTGATGGAAGGGGCGACCTCACGAAAAGTCATTCATGCCGGGAGAGAATAATAATGGGAAAAGCTACTTATACCGTCACGGTCACGAATAATAGCAACGGCGTCTCTGTGGACTATGAAACGGAAGCACCGATGACGTTGCTGGTACCTGAAGTTGCAGCAGAAGTTGTGAAGGATTTGGTCAATACCGTGCGTTCCTACGATACCGAAAACGAACACGACGTTTGCGGTTGGTAAGGGTATTGTAGTATCTATTTGATATAAAGTGATTTTTTAAATCAGAAGCCGCATCGCGCGTCGCCAGCGTGATGCGGTTTTTGCGTATTGAAAAGCGCTGTTTATTTACATCAGACATGGGTTGAAAAGAAACATTAAGAAAACATTAAGAATATCGCATTGTTTGCTAATGAGAGCGTATTCATAAAACTTATGATTGGGTATTAAAAACCAGAAGAGTCTTATGATCATGAAACTCGATACCCGATTAACTTCGTCAGCACTTACTCTTGCGCTTGCCGCTGTGGTCATCCCGTTTACGGCGGACTGGCAATTGCCTTTGCTTAACGGCGTGGTGGTCCGATGGATTGAAAACGGACAAGCGTTATGGTTACTGTTTGGGGCGCTATTTACCGCCTGGTATATACGGCCACTTTCCCGTCCCGAAGGGGCAAAGCAGTTTTGGCTATGGGCTGTTGTCTGGTGGGTGGTGCTGTTGGGTAGAAGCACTAGTTGGGGGCGTGACTATTTCCCTGACGAGCCGCGTATGCTGTTCAGAACGATTTCAGTGCTATTAATTGCTGCGTTGGTATTGCCAGTCCTGTTTTCTGCCGGGCTACGTAAGGAGATTGTTCGTCGTCTGCGGGACGTTCCTCTGCCATTGTGGCTGTTTACCGTGACGGCATGTTCATATCTGATTTCCGACACTGTCGAGCATCATCGGTGGTTGTCGCCGATATTCCTGCATAACGCTCGTTACACAGATTTGATTGAAGAGCTTTATGAAGTGCCATTTATGATCGGTTTGTTTATGGTGACCGTGGTGTTTATGCAGCAGGACAAGCAGGATGAATGTACGGCGCTGGAGATGACCCCGTATCACGCAAAATAGCGCGGCTGAAAAAGACCATGAATTCGACATGGGATAGATAGCGGTTAGCAAAAAAAGCCCGCACTCGGTGAGGCGGGCAAATAATACTGGAAGCAATGTGAGCAATGTCGTACCGAACAGGTGGGTTATAAACTCAACCACTCGGTGTTGATAAAGATAATCGTTATCATTAATGATTGCAACCCTGATATTTATGCGCTTTTATCCACGACGCTAAAAGGTGATGGACATCACAAACTTCACTTTCCTGACGATGTGCTATTCTTTTTAACGGCAAATAAACCGCTAACGTAAAGACATAAGTGAGGAAAAAATGGGCATTCTTTCATGGATTATTTTTGGACTTATTGCGGGTATTTTGGCTAAGTGGATCATGCCAGGTAAAGATGGCGGCGGATTCTTTATGACGATCATTCTGGGGATCGTTGGTGCGGTAGTCGGAGGATGGATCAGTACGTTCTTTGGCTTTGGCAAAGTGGATGGTTTCAACTTCGGCAGCTTTGCAGTCGCGGTGATCGGCGCGATTGTCGTGCTGTTAATCTACAGAAAAATCAAAAGCTAAACGCAGAACTTTCAGAGATAATAAAGGCTACGACAGGTAGCCTTTATTATTCAAAATGAATTTACCACCAGCCCAGTTCGGTACCCGCCGCCGCAATTAGCGCGATGCCCATCAACACCATCGTTGTTTTCCTCATGGTTATGCTCCTGGCGCGGCGTAACCGCCAATAAAAAACCATGCCAAAAATAATATTGCCGTAATGAAAATGACGACAGGGAAGAGGATACCCACTCTCATGCTATTACCTTCACTGTTCAGGGGGCGCCAGAATAGCAGGGTTTTCTCAGCGACAAAAGGTCGGTTGCTTTGTGACAGGGCGTGGCTATTACTGACTTAACCCGGGATAAACACCCGCTAAAGCGCTGACAGAAAGTATGGAAATAGCGTACCCGCCAGGTTATCCTGGACAAAATATCGCTTTAAGGAGTCGTTATGAAATTTACGTGGATTGCGTTGCCAGGCGTATTGCTGCTGAGCGCTTGTTCATCGTCGCAACCCAACGCCCCCAGGCCGCCGCGTATTGGGATGCCTAATCCGGCAGCCGTCTACTGTGAGCAACAGGGCGGTACGCTGATGCCGGTGCAGACCCCACAAGGCGTGCGTTCCGATTGCAAATTGCCCAATGGCGAAATCATTGATGAGTGGACATTATGGCGCAGAGAGCACCCTGATACGAAAAAGTGACAACCTGCGGTCCGACGGGATATGATTAAGAACAATCTGATAATGAGTTTCATGCGGCGCAAGAAAATATGTTTCAGTTAAAGCCGGGCGCGTTGGCAATAGTTATTGGCGCTAAAACACCCGCCGGACGGCGGAATATTGGTAAGTCGGTTGAGCTATTTTGCCTGTGCCAACCCGGAGATGAATTCATTAACCCGGTAAATGGACACGTCACCTTACTGCCGAAAGAAGCGCCTCGGGCGCTGTGGCTGGTTACGGGCGACGTAGCCTCCGCCGATGGTCAGCACGGTTTTGCCTGGGTGCGGGAAGAACATTTGATGCCGTTGTCCCCGGACAGACAACCAGGCCAGGCGGCGGCACGACAATCACAGCTCTCTTAGCCACTCTGCCAGCACAATGGCATGGTTCTGGCGAGTATCTTTAGCGGCGTATAGCAACGTTAGCGGCTGGTGTCGGGCAATATCCGCCAGCCGTTTGCCTTCTTGATGCTGTTGCGCAAGTTCTGCCCGGTATTGCTGCGCGAAGTGGTTAAAATCAATCAGTTCGCTATGAAAGGCTTTGCGCAATTCGGTTGAGGGCGTAATGGCCTTATTCCATTCATCATAGACCAGCGCCGATTTTTTAATGCCTCGTGGCCATAGCCTGTCAACCAATACCCGATAACCATCGTCTTTTTCCGCCGGGAAATAGACGCGCTTACACTGGATTCGCATTTTTCCCTCCTGTGATGGTGTCGCTTACGGTACTTTTGTCGGATAGCGGTAATGATTTTAATGGATCAGGCCTGATAAACGAAGCGTCATCAGGCATTCAAGTGGGTATCAGGTTTATTTATGACGCTATCTCTCGATCGCGTCCGGCGTAGAGGCCGAAAATCGCCATGATGATAGCCAGAACCGTCACGCCTGACAGCGGTAGATACCAGCTACCGCTGGCATCATGAAGTTTTCCCATGACGGGCGGCCCACATGCCGCCAGTAAATACCCGACCGACTGCGCCATGCCGGAAAGCGCCGCCGCCTGATGCGCCGAACTGGCGCGCAGGCCGATAAACGTCAGGCCGAGGATCATCGTCGCGCCTGAACCGAAGCCGAACAGTAGCGTCCAGATGACAGCCTGGCCCGGCACAAACCAAAGCCCCGCCGCGCCCACCGCGCACAAGAGTGAGACCAGCGCGGCAATCCAGCGTTGATCGTTAAAGCGATGCAAAATAAGCGGAATGGCTAACCCAGGCGCCGCGGTCGCCAGTTGCAGCAGGCCATGTAGCGATCCTGCCTGTGCTTCGCTGTAACCGTGGCTGATGAGTATTGTTGGTAACCAGCCGATAATCACATAATAAATCAGTGAGTTAAGTCCCAGAAACAACGTAACTTGCCAGGCTAAAGGCGAACGCCAGATACCGCGTTCATGTAATGCCCGGGAGCTACTCAGGTTAGCTGAGCGGGTAGTGCGCCACTGCGGCAACCAGATAAGAAACGCCAACAGCGGAAACAGCATCAGCATTAACAGCGCGCCGCGCCAGCCAAAACCGTGCAACGCCAGCGGAACCACCAGCGCAGACCCCAACGCGGCGGCGGCGCCCATCGTCAATGAATACGCGCCCGTCAGCCTGGCGACATGTTGTGAAAAATCGCGCTTAATCAATCCTGGTAGCAGCACATTACCCAGCGCTATCCCGCACCCAATAATGGCCGTTCCGGCAAACAACAATGCAGCGGAGGGCAGGGAGCGGAGGGCAATACCCGCGCAAATCAGCAGCATTGCGGCAAACAGACTGCGTTCCATCCCAAACCGGCGGGCAATACCGGCCGCCAGCGGCGAAACCAGCGCAAACGCCAGAAGCGGCAAGGTTGTTAGCAGGCCCGTCTGGGCGGTGGAAAGACCGTAATCCGAACGGATTGTCTCCAGCAACGGCGCAGCGCCGGTAAATGTTACACGTAGCGTAGTGGCTATCATCAAAATACCGGCAATCAGTAAAGCGCCCTGTTTGCCGCGTGGTGAAAGGGCTGTCGTCATCGTTTTCTCATCTCGTCAGGCGAGGCGATACCTTAACAGTTTTTACTGTTTGGATGAATCAAGCTAAAATGACAATTTATCGCTAAAATCGGACAATATAATGATTGGCCTGAGACTGGACGGTTACGATCCCGACCTTCACCACGATGCCGCTGTGGCCTTTTGTATTCGCGCCAGGGATGATGAACTGTTTAGCCCTCGCCATCAGCATCGCAAGGGACAGTTGATTCTCGCTCTGCACGGCGCGATTACCTGCGAGGTGGAAAATGCGATGTGGATGGTTCCGCCCCAGTATGCCGTCTGGCTCCCTGGCTCGCTGCCGCACAGTAATCATGTGACCGCAGGGGCGGAGCTGTGCTTTTTATTTATTGAACCTGCAGCGGTCGTCATGCCGGAGCGTTGCTGCACGCTGAAAATTTCGCCGTTATGCCGGGAGTTGATTTTGTCGCTGGCGCGCAGAACCGATTCCGAAAGAGCGCAAATGCCAACGCAGCGCCTTATTCAGGTGTTGTTTGATGAACTGCCGCAGCAGCCGCAGGAACAATTGCAATTACCGGTATCGGGGCATCCGAAAATTCGCCAAATGGTTGAGACAATGGCGCAGGAGCCCGCTCGATGGAATACGTTAGGGCAGTGGGCCAGCGTATTCGCGATGAGCGAGCGTAACCTTGCCCGGCTGGTCGTCAAAGAGACGGGACTAAGCTTTCGTCGCTGGCGTCATCAGTTGCAATTAATCCTGGCGCTACAAGCGCTGATCGCGGGACGTAATGTACAACAGACGGCGCAAATGCTGGGTTATGATTCCACCACGGCATTTATTACCATGTTTAAAAAAGGCCTGGGGCAGACGCCAGGCCAGTATCTGACGGGCGAGTTACTGCTTCCCCACAATTAAAGAGACCAGCCCCGCCGCAATCAGTGGGCCGACCGGCACGCCGCGAAACAGCGCGACGCCAAGTACCGTACCGACCAGCAGCCCGGCGACGAGCTGCGGTTGGTTTCCCATCAGCGTAATGCCGCGACCGCCCAGCCAGGAAACGAAAACGCCGACGGCAATCGCGACCAGCGATTTCCAGTTCACAAAAGAGTGGATCAATGTGGAGGGCGGTAGGGTTCCGCTGGCGATGGGAGCCATCACGCCGATGGTCAGAATGATAATCCCGACGGTGAGCCCCTGTTTTTCAATCCAGGGAAAAAAGGTATTCAACGGGGTTACGCGGACAATAATCAGCACCAGAATTGAGACGGCGACAGTGGTGTTGTGGCTGATAAATCCCAGAGCTGCCAGTCCGAGCAGGATCAGCAGAGTGACATCAAACATCATGGTTTCCTTGCCAAAAAGTAAGCCTGACTACTTTACGCCCAAACGGCAAAGCGCACAGGCCTTTTTAACGATTGATGCGGATTTCAGGCAACTGCCTGAAAGACAATCTCTACGTGAAAAACGGCGTTGTCATTAAATTGCCATCAACGCCGCGTATTGCTAACAGGTGAACCGTCATTGTTGTCTTCCTGAGGATACAATTATGTACGATCCACCGTTTCTTGAAGCGCTGATGATTACGGCGTCGTTTTTCGCCATTTTTATCATCATCGTTGTGTCTGTATTGCTCCTTGAAGGGGAAGGGGACTAAGCCGTTGGCGATGACTGAAAGCGGCGGAAGACTGCCAGTTCTGGTCGGGCGATGCGCAGATAGTCCTGTGTATTCATAATGACTGATTTTTCCAGCAGGCCGGCATTAAAGGCAATTTCATCGAAACGCTCAAACAGGAGCGGATCGGCGATCAGTTTCAGATTGGGGTGAAAACTGAAAGGCGGGATCGCGCCAAAAACGCAGCCGGTCAGCATATCGACTTCCGCCGGGCTGGCAAGGGAAGCGCGTAAGCCGCCCAGATGTGAAGCAAGCTGAGAGAGGTCGGCTTGCTGATCGGCCGCCAGAATAGCAAGAACGTGCTGGTTGACGCCGTTGCCTTTGACTTTACAGACCAGCGCTTTTGCGCCCTGGCCCAGCGCAGTACCGCGTATTTTAGATACCGCTTCACATTTTCCTACCGCTTCATGGCTAACCACACGATAGCGCGCGTTCTCCTGCGTTAATAAAGCCACTAAACGTTGGTGTGTAGCGACACCCTTCGCGACTTCAGTCATTTCGGCCATTTCTCACTCCTGGTGCAATATGAACATTTACTGCGAAGCACTATGATGAACGATGTTGTTTTTGTTGTTTGTTCAGATAGAGCTGCGCATCGGAAGCCTGGTAGGCATCATTAATCGTATCATTGGGCTGCATATTATAAATCCCGGCAGAAAAATGGACTGTCTTATCCGGTGCGATAATTTGCAGGTTACGAATAATACGCTCCGGCAGATGGATAGCCAAATCCGCCGCGTAATCAACAAGAATAATACAGAACTCATCGCCGCCGAGGCGAATGGCGTAATCGCTTTTACGAATCGATGTTTTAATCGCTTTCGCCAACAGGGTAATAATTCGGTCGCCTTCCTGGTGCCCCTGGGTATCGTTGATCAGTTTTAACCTATCGCAATCAATAGCGACAAATGTCACCGGCGTCCCGGCATTGACCAGGCGTTGCAGTCGCTGCTCCAGCACCGGTGTTAATATTTTACGGTTGTAAAGCCCGGTCATGGCATCGCTAATATTTTCGCGTGTGACGTTGCGATAAAGCCGAAAGTGCATCCGTACCATATTAAGCAGGAGCGCCGTTGCCAGTAAGTAAAAGGCCAGCGCCTTCCAGGACGAGACAAGGAAATAGGTAAAATCAAGGGACAACGAAACGCGCAGCCCACCAGGGATATCATGGCTATAATTCACATATTGAAACAGATTATTTTTGCTTTGATTAATAATAATTTCTTTTCCGGAGTCCATATCCTTTAGTGTTACGTTAAGATAACGCCAAACCAGCGGACGATCCTGGGTATAAAAAATATTTTTTAAATTATCCTGGTTAACATCCACCATCACGATACCTTTTAACGTTCCCGCCAGATAGACTGGCGTTAAAAAGCTCATGACGTTTTCCTGGGTAATATCATCCATGTAAATACTTGAAATAACCGTACGGCCGGTAAAAAGTTTATCTATATCTTTTCTGTTAATACCCATTGTGCCTTTTTGTAAAAAAGTCCAACGATGCATGGCGAAGCGCCGTGAGTTGATTAAATCATAGAAATAGACATAATGTTTATTTAAATCAACGTAATAACGGAATTTAAGCTCCAGTGTGCCCAGCCCGTGACTGTGGTCGTCCTGCGAACGGTTGATGCTTACCGCCTGATCAAACGCAGGCAGTAAAAGGGCGTCATCAAGATTATCGGTACATTGTGTAGCGGCAGTTTGCAGGGTGCCATGTAGCGCCGGGTAATTATGCCGGGTCAGGTTGACACCGTGCGTACCGTTAATAGCCTCAAAGGCGTCGCAAAACGCGCGGCGTTTTTCTGCGGTGACGGGGTCTCCCGGCGCTTCAAAAGTTCGCATCAAATGTGCGGCGATGCTTTGATTCTGGTACTTATCGTACAAAAACGACGAATCGGCTCTCTCCATGATATAACGCATATAGGCATTCATTGCCCTGTCGCTGGCAATAAGTTCGTAAATCAGGAAGGACGATGTCAAAACGATGACGCTTGCCGAGATAAAGTGCCTGAGCGCTTTATGATGCAAATTCATGATGAACTACAGCCCTGAAAGTCGGATGCGTTAGTTTACCATAGCGATGAGAATTCCTCTAATAGACTGTTTAAAAATAAAACGTGTTGATGTTATGAAATAAAAATCATTCTCGATTTAATAAATTCAATAATATATGGTGTTGATATTTTCAGTCGTGACTATTGTCGCAAAAAGTAAATTGTTAATTAACGGCATCGATTTAACACTAACGAAAATAGAATAGCCTTTATTATTACGCGAAAGGAGTGTGAAGTGGTAAGGATAATAATGTACTTCCGTTCGGAGGCACTATGAAACGATTTAAAGAAATGGCAACAATTTTTCTTTTTGCATTGCTGGCTGCGGGGTTCACGTCGTCTGCTATGGCAGCGTCGGGTAGTGATAGTCCGTGGGATTTTGATTTTTCGGGTCCATGGCTTTTTTGTAAGCTGCAAAAACCTGATTCTCTGCAATTACCGCCACCTTTTGGTGAGTATTGCTGGCATTAATAAATCCATAGTATTTCAGTGATAAGTCGGCGCATGTAAGGTTAATCCAGTCAGGAGATATACAGGTTTACGGCTATTATAGTGGTAGTATGTATAATTGCCTTGTTAGTGATAAATCAGCCCGTGACTCATTACGGGCTGATTTATGGTTATGCACTTTGATTGGCGCTCTGTTTCTGAAACAATTCGCGGAATACCGGGTAAATATCCTCCTGATCGCGAATATGCTGCATGGCGAAGTTATCGAACGTCGCCTGCAGATGTTCATACTCGCGCCATAAGGTCTGGTGGGCGCGGCGGGTAATCTCGATATAGCTGTAATAGCGCACTACCGGCAGCAGCTTTTTCGCCAGAATCTCATGACACAGCGGTGAATCGTCGGCCCAGTTATCACCGTCTGACGCTTGCGCCGCATAGATGTTCCACTGCCCCGGGTCGTAGCGCTCTTTAACCACTTCATCCATGAGTTTAAGCGCGCTGGAGACAATCGTCCCCCCGGTCTCTTGCGAATAAAAGAACTCATGTTCGTCCACTTCCTTCGCCTGGGTATGGTGGCGGATATAAACCACTTCTACGTTCTTATACGTTCGGCTCAAAAACAGATAAAGCAGAATGTAAAAACGCTTGGCCATATCTTTGGTTGCCTGGTCCATCGAACCCGAGACGTCCATCAGACAGAACATCACCGCCTGGCTGGAGGGCTCAGGCCGTTTTTCATAATTTTTATAGCGTAAATCAAAGGTGTCGATAAACGGCACTCGTTCGATTTTAGCCCGCAGTTCGGCAATCTCCCGACGTAACCGCTCCTCTTCAAGCAGTTGCGCTGGTTCGCTGTGGCTGATGGTCTCCAGTTCCGTTTCCAGCGCGTGCAGTTCGCGGCGTTTTCCTGCCGTCATTGCTGTACGGCGCGCCAGAGAGTTTTGTAGCGAACGTACCACGCTGATATTGGCCGGTACGCCGTTTGAGGTGAAACCGGCGCGGTGAGTTTTATACTCGTTAAGCTGGCGATGCTGGTTTTTCTTCAGATTAGGCAGCGCTAAATCTTCAAAGAGCAGATCCAGATACTCATCTTTTGAAATCTGAAAAACAAACTCATCCTGGCCTTCACCGTCCTGGCTGGCCTGACCTTGACCGCTGCCGGAACCGCCGCCGCCACCGCCTTGCGGACGCTCAATGCGATCATTCTGGATAAAGTGATCGTTACCCGGATGGACGCGATGGCGCAGACCGCCGCGCCCCTGATGAAACATCGGTTCGCTAATATCATCGGTTGGAATAGAGACGGACTCTCCGCTGTCGACATCGGTCACAGAGCGTTTATTAATCGCTTCGGAAATCGACTGCTTAATTTGTGCTTTATAACGACGCAAAAAGCGCTGGCGATTCACCGTGCTTTTATTTTTGCCGTTAAGACGTCGGTCTATGAACCAGGTCATATGCCCCCCGTACTGCCAACTGAGCGCCTGTTCTGTCAGTGCCGGATAGCGCTAACGCTTAGCCAGTCTACAGAACATTACTTTGTAGGCCCAGTAAGCGCAAGCGCCACCGGGCATTAACATCACGACGATTTACGCACGCGCAGGTACCACTCACACAGCAAACGAACCTGCTTACGGGTATACCCTTTTTCCATCATCCGATCGACAAAGTCGTCATGCTTTTTCTGCTCGTCAGTCGACGTTTTGGCGTTAAAAGAAATGACCGGCAACAGCTCTTCAGTATTAGAGAACATTTTTTTCTCAATCACCGTGCGCAGCTTCTCGTAACTGGTCCAGTTTGGATTACGGCCGCTATTGTTGGCTCTGGCGCGCAGGACAAAGTTTACTATCTCATTACGGAAATCTTTCGGGTTACTGATACCCGCTGGTTTTTCAATTTTTTCCAGTTCGGCGTTCAGCGACTCGCGATCGAACAGTTGACCGGTATCCGGGTCGCGATACTCCTGATCCTGAATCCAGAAATCCGCATAAGTCACGTAACGATCAAAAATGTTCTGCCCGTACTCAGAATAAGATTCGAGATAGGCCGTCTGGATCTCCTTGCCGATAAATTCGGCGTATTTCGGGATCAGGTAGCCTTTCAGGAACTCCAGATAACGCTCAGCCTGCTCCTGTGGGAACTGCTCGCGCTCGATTTGTTGTTCCAGAACGTAGAACAGATGTACCGGGTTTGCCGCCACTTCCGCATGGTCGAAGTTGAATACGCGGGAGAGGATCTTAAAGGCGAATCGGGTGGAGAGACCGTTCATCCCTTCATCCACGCCCGCGTAGTCGCGATACTCCTGGTACGATTTGGCTTTAGGGTCGGTATCTTTCAGGCTTTCGCCGTCATAAACGCGCATTTTCGAGTAAATACTGGAATTTTCCGGCTCTTTCAGGCGGGAAAGAATCGAGAAGCGCGAAAGCGTTTCCAACGTGCCCGGCGCGCAGGGCGCATGAGCCAGCTCGCTATGATTAAGTAGTTTCTCGTAGATTTTGATCTCTTCGGAGATTCGCAGGCAATAAGGCACCTTCACGATATAGACACGGTCGAGGAACGCTTCGTTATTTTTATTGTTACGGAAAGTCACCCATTCAGATTCGTTTGAGTGGGCAAGTATGATGCCATTAAAGGGCAGGGCGGAAATACCTTCCGTACCATTGTAGTTACCTTCCTGAGTTGCGGTCAGCAAGGGGTGCAGCACCTTAATAGGCGCTTTAAACATCTCGACGAACTCCATGATCCCCTGGTTAGCGCGGCATAGCGCGCCAGAGTAACCATACGCATCCGGATCGTTCTGGGCGTGGTGTTCGAGTTTACGAATATCCACCTTGCCGACCAGCGCCGAAATATCCTGGTTGTTTTCATCGCCGGGTTCCGTTTTGGCGATGGCAATCTGCTCCAGAATGGAGGGCCAGACTTTCACCACGCGGAATTTAGTAATATCGCCGCCAAACTCATGCAGGCGTTTGGCCGCCCACGGGGACATAATCGTACCGAGATAGCGGCGCGGAATACCGTACTCTTTTTCCAGAATCTGCGCGTCTTCCTGCGGATTAAACAGGCATAACGGATGATCGTTGACCGGACTACGCTCGCCGTTGGCGCTTAAAACATAAATTGGCACGCGCTGCATTAGCGATTTCAGCCGTTCAGCGAGCGATGATTTGCCACCCCCCACAGGTCCCAGCAAATAGAGAATTTGCTTCTTCTCTTCCAGCCCTTGCGCCGCATGTTTCAGATAAGAGACAATCTGTTCAATCGCGTCTTCCATGCCGTAAAACTCTTCAAACGCAGGATAGCGAGCAATAACCCGGTTGGAGAAGAGTCGGGAAAGTCGGGGTTCCTGGGCAGTGTCGACCATATTAGGCTCGCCGATAGCCATTAATAGCCGCTCTGCCGCGTTGGCATAAGCACTGCGATCTTGCCGACAAATGGTAAGAAAATCCTGCAGTGTGAACTCTTCGTCCTTGGCAGCTTCGTAACGCTGGCGATAGTGATCGAATATATTCATGATATGCCATCCTTTCGTTTTTTCGCACATGTTAAGAGCCGTTCATATGAATAGTAGAGGCTCCCGGAAGAGGTAGACTGAACGCCGTCTCTGCTAAGGAAAAAAAAGCAACTCTCATGCCATTTTATTGGTCAGAAGATCAACGTGTCCGGTGATACACCTTCTTAACATTAAGCGTAGATGGCATTTGCAAAACTTGCCTGTACGCGCCAGTGGATTTCGATGACATATCAATAACTCATCAGGTAGAAAAGGCTGGTGGATATCAGAAAAAGCGTTCCCGGTCACATAACGATCATCAGCCGATCATCTGAAAATAATCGGTTGTGGTGATATTAAACGGTTACATTGTGTAAAATAGTTGGGCTTACAGGTATTGGCGGTTACACTTTTGCCGCAGAACATTTGAATAAGGAATTATGGATTGTGACCAAACTTAAACTTCTGGCTCTTGGCGTGTTTATTGCAACATCCGCCAGCGTCGCGCACGCTGAAAGCAACCTGACGTTGGGCGCAGGCGTTGGTGTGGTTGAACACCCTTATAAAGATTACGATAGCGACGTTTATCCGATACCGGTCATCGCTTATGAAAGCGAAAACTTCTGGTTCCGTGGTCTGGGCGGCGGGTACTACTTGTGGAATGACAATGCCGATAAGTTGTCAATCATGGCATACTGGTCCCCGATGTACTTCAAACCGGGCGACAGCGATGACCAGCAGTTGCGTCGTCTGGACAGGCGTAAAAGTACTATGATGGCGGGCGTTTCTTACGCGCATCACACCCAGTATGGATTCCTGCGTACCTCACTGGCAGGGGATACGTTAGATAACAGTAACGGTATTGTCTGGGATCTGGCCTGGCTGTATCGGTATACCAATGGCGGGCTGACCTTAACGCCAGGTATCGGGGTTGAATGGAATAGCGAGAACCAGAACGATTACTATTACGGCGTATCACGTAAAGAATCTTCGCGTAGCGGCCTGCGCGGCTATAACCCGAACGATAGCTGGAACCCGTATCTTGAACTGAGCGCTAACTATAATTTCGCCGGTAACTGGAGCGTATATGGTACTGCGCGCTACACCCGCCTGTCGGATGAAATTACCGACAGCCCGATGGTGGATAAATCCTGGACCGGTATCCTTTCTACTGGCGTGACCTATAGATTCTGATTGATTGAATTTGCCGGAAAAACCATGACAAAGCCTGCGTTATGCGGGCTTTGTGCTGTCTGAAACGCGAACATGACGGCTTGCATAAATGCGCTGTTGACCGGGTATGGCGCAGCCTTATGTGATTTATACTTTGTTACATCAATTTAAAAAACTAGCCTTTTATATGAAAAATCCAGGTGATTACAACTGCGCTAACAATTAGCGTAATAATTGTTGCAATGCTGGCTGATATCGCCCTGTCACGTCCCGCTTATGCTATACCCATTCTTCACAGCGAGTAAGACGAATGAGCATAGTATTCAATACCGTAGCCAAGCCCAGCGGCAGTCTGTGTAACTTATCCTGCAAGTACTGTTTCTATCTTGATAAACCCCGGGGCCAGCGCGTCATGTCTGA
This sequence comes from Salmonella sp. SSDFZ54, assembly GCF_004010735.1. Lineage (NCBI taxonomy): Bacteria > Pseudomonadati > Pseudomonadota > Gammaproteobacteria > Enterobacterales > Enterobacteriaceae > Salmonella > Salmonella sp. SSDFZ54. The sequence continues at coordinate 4,620,617 of NZ_CP034819.1, read as the reverse complement.
CGATGTGCTGGAGATGTATATCCGCCGGGTAATTGATGATACGCCATCATCAGAGGTCTCGTTTTGTTGGCAGGGGGGAGAGCCGACGCTATGCGGTCTTTCTTTTTACCAAAAAGTGGTGCGCTTGCAGCAACGCTATGCCAACGGCAAAACTATCTACAACAGTCTGCAAACCAATGGCGTATTAATCAATGAAGAGTGGGCGGCTTTCTTTGCGCAGCACCAGTTCCTGATTGGTATATCGATTGATGGGCCGCAAGTCGTTCATGATAATTACCGGAGAACGCCGTCAGGGCGGGCGTCTTTTTCCCGAGTCGTTAATGCTATCCGCCTTCTGCAGGCAAATGATGTCGAGTTCAACACACTCACTGTCGTGAATGATGCGTCATGCCGTCATGGCAACGCTATTTATCATTTTTTGACGCAGGAACTGGAAAGTAAACATCTGCAATTTATTCCCATTGTTGAGCCGCTCGCGCAAAAAGCGCAGCGTTCTTTGACGTTATCTGACAATGAGGATTCGCCTTCGCTGATGCCCTTTTCCGTCACGCCTGAAGGGTGGGGCGCCTTTATGTGCGATGTTTTTGATCAATGGATACGTCACGATGTCGGACGCATATTCGTACAGCTTTTTGACAACTTACTTGGCGTCTGGATGGGGGAGCCCGCCACGCTTTGTACGATGCAGTCGACCTGCGGACAAAGTTTGCTGGTGGAGCAGAATGGCGACGTGTTTAGCTGCGACCATTTTGTTTTTCCCGCCTATAAACTGGGCAATCTGCAGCAACACTCTTTAGAAGAAATGGCGGCCTCTCCTTTTCAGCAGCAGTTTGGCGCGGCTAAAGCAAACCTTTCCTCACGCTGCCAGAACTGTACGTGGCGCTTTGCCTGTCACGGCGGTTGTCCGAAACATCGAATTTGTATGGACGGCGGCGAACGGCAAAATTATCTCTGTAAAGGATATCTGGAGTTCTTTCAACATGTGACGCCCTATATGAATGTGATGCGTCAATTATTACTGAATCAGCGACCCGCCGCGCATATTACTCGCATCGTCGACATGATTGCGGATGACGTTCGTCAGTGACAAGAAAATCGCCCCCTTGCGCGGTATGATGCCGGACATTACCGTAGGGGCTAAGAGTCCTGTATTGTTTTACCGTCGAGTGACATTGAAAAGGAAATGAAATCAGTGAAAAACGTAACGTTTTGCGGGCAGGTGACGCTTCCTGCCATAGGACAGGGAACATGGTATATGGGCGAGCGCGCGGATCAACGTCAGCGCGAGGTTTCGGCGCTGCGCGCGGGGCTGGATTTGGGGTTACGCCTTATTGATACGGCGGAAATGTATGCCGACGGCGGGGCGGAAAAGGTCGTGGGCGAGGCGTTAGCAGGGCGACGCGATGAGGCATTTCTGGTGTCAAAAGTGTACCCGTGGAACGCTGGCGGCCAGAAGATAGTTGCCGCCTGTGAGGAAAGCCTGCGTCGTCTGAAAACAGATTATCTCGATCTCTATCTATTGCACTGGGCCGGAAGCTTTTCATTCGAAGAGACCGTTGAAGGTATGGAGCGGCTAATCGCGCAGGGGAAAATTCGCCGTTGGGGAGTCTCTAATCTTGATTATGACGATATGCAGGCGCTGTGGCGCATCCCTGGGGGACAGCAATGCGCGACAAATCAGGTGCTCTATCATCTGGCGTCACGTGGTATTGAGTATGATTTATTGCCGTGGTGTCAACAACAGCGAATGCCAGTGATGGCCTATAGCCCGCTGGCGCAGGCTGGCCGGTTACGTAGCGGTTTACTGAATCATCCAGTGGTGAATGAAATTGCGCAAGCGCATAACGCTACGGCGGCGCAAATCTTACTGACGTGGGTGATTGCGCATCCGGGCGTGATGGCGATCCCGAAAGCCGGAAGTACAGAACACGTGAAGCAAAATGCGGCGGCGCTTGAGATCGCCTTGTCAGCAAACGAACTTGCCTTACTGGACAACGCCTGGCCTGCGCCAAAAGGGAAAACCGCGTTGGATATGGTGTGACGCCGGATAAAATGTGTAAGCGCCGCCATCCGGCAGGTTATGCCTGATGGCGGCTGACGCCTTTCAGATCCTATAGCACCGCCGTTATCCATTCACTTTTAGCGTTTAGCGACGCAGATAGTCTGCGCCAGACGAGAGGGTTTTTCTTCTGTGGCTTGTTGCGGCGCAGTAGCGTAAACCGTTTCAACGCAGACAAACGTTTTATAGCCGTCATCCGGCATGTCGCCCATGCTGACGGACAACGCCGGGCCAGGGTTCCAGCCTACGACGTTAAGGTGATGGTGGTGGACCACATCAATCGTGCGGTTTAATGTCGCATCGTGGATCACGCTACATGCTTCAGGATTGAGGTAAACGCGATCGGTACGGTCCGGAAAGGTTTGTATACCGTCGGCCAGGACATCTTCTTTAGCGTCGTTAACTTTATCAATAAACCGATCGCCGAGTCCGCTGACCTTAACGTTGGCGATGTCGCCAACGTTAAAATAGCTGTGGAGCGCGGATGTGGTTGCAAACTCGCCATGCGCTTCCAGTTCGATTTCACAGGTTTTGCCCACTTTAAAACGTGCCAGCAGCGTGAAATCGTGCGGCCAGTATTTCCGGGTGGCCTCACTGCTTTGCAGCTCAAATGTCAGCATTACGCCATTATCATCTTCATTATGCGCTTTTAGCGCCCACGGTAGATTACGCGCAAAGCCGTGTGACGGCAGACCCTGTTGAGCCGCAGGTCCAAACCAGGGCCAGCAGATCGGTACACCGCCGCGTAGCGCCACGCCGGTTTTGAAAGGCGTATTATTACTGAGCCACAATACCTCTTCCTCGCCAACGGGTTTCCAGGAGAGAAGGTGCGCGCCCTGTAATGCAAAAGAGGCTTTAACCTGCGGATGGTCAACGACGATCAGATCCAGGTCATCAAGCTGACGACGGGAAAGGACAGGGGTAAGCTGTTCGATAACCGGGAGGGCAAAAATTTTATTAATCATTACGCAATCCTCTTAACCCTAAATAATTCGAGTTGCATGACAAGGCGCTTGTGCCTTGACCAGTGCTTGCGCTGGCCCGTAGAGGCGAGGCCGCAGGCCGAGTAACGCGGCAAGTGAACGACAAATTCATCGGGAACGAATTTGAACAACCGTAGGTAATCTCCGGCCAGGGACATGGACATCCCTGATTCATCCCGATAAGTTCGACTTCCGTCAGTGATTCGGGTGAGAAAGCATAGCCAACACACCTGCAACTTGAAGTATGACGGGTATATCTTTAAGCAAAAAAAAGAGCGACCTGAGTCGCTCTTACCAATGACTGTGTCATCTCAACTTATTTGGAGATGTGAGCAATCAGGTCCAGTACTTTGTTGGAGTAACCGGTTTCGTTATCGTACCAGGAGACCAGTTTCACGAAGTTGTCGTTCAGCGCGATGCCTGCTTTAGCATCGAACACGGAAGTGCATACTTCGCCGTTGAAATCGGTAGATACAACGTCGTCTTCGGTGTAACCCAGAACGCCTTTCATTTCGCCTTCGGCAGCAGCTTTAACAGCAGCTTTGATCTGCTCGTAGGTAGCCGCTTTTTCCAGACGAACGGTCAGGTCAACAACGGATACGTTCGGAGTAGGAACGCGGAACGCCATACCGGTCAGTTTGCCATTCAGTTCTGGCAGTACTTTACCTACCGCTTTAGCAGCGCCAGTAGAGGACGGGATGATGTTCTGAGATGCGCCGCGGCCGCCGCGCCAGTCTTTGTGAGACGGGCCATCAACGGTTTTCTGGGTTGCGGTAGTCGCGTGAACAGTAGTCATCAGACCTTCGATGATGCCGAAGTTGTCGTTGATAACTTTAGCCAGCGGCGCCAGGCAGTTGGTGGTGCAGGAAGCGTTGGAAACGATGTCCTGGCCTTCGTATTTGTCAAAGTTAGCGCCTTTAACAAACATTGGGGTGTTGTCTTTAGACGGACCCGTCAGAACCACTTTTTTCGCGCCAGCGGTGATGTGTTTACGCGCGGTTTCGTCAGTCAGGAAGATACCGGTAGCTTCAGCCACTACGTCAACACCAACTTCGTCCCATTTCAGGTTAGCCGGATCGCGTTCAGCGGTAACACGGATTTTTTTACCGTTAACGATCAGATGACCGTCTTTCACTTCAACAGTACCGTCGAAACGGCCGTGAGTGGAGTCATATTTCAGCATGTATGCCATGTACTCTGCGTCTAACAGGTCGTTGATTGCAACGATCTCGATGTCAGAACGTTTCTGAGCAGCACGGAAAACAATGCGACCGATACGGCCAAAACCGTTGATACCTACTTTGATAGTCATATATTCCACCAGCTATTTGTTAGTGAATAAAAGGTTGCCTGTAAAATTACAAAAACCTTACGCAGCGTCAAGCGGAATCGTGTCAATCATTGCGACAAATCAATCCTCTGCACAACCTTTGCGCGGCTGATTCGCCTCACTCTTCCTTTCGGCTTGAAACCACATGGGGGCGCCGCCCCGAATTTTAAAGGGCAACCGAGATAATAATGTGACATCAGTCACGATTCGTGAGCCGCCATTTCGCAATGATCAAGTTTAGAACAAAAGTTGGTACTGAGGTGTTAATGTTTTGTTAGAATCGGTCAGGCAATGTGAGCACGTTTAAAGTGAGATGTGAGCAAATGGCTAACCAACCTTCAGCAGAAGAACTCAAGAAAAAATTGTCCGAAATGCAATTCTATGTGACGCAGGATCGTGGCACAGAACCGCCATTTACCGGACGCCTGCTACATAATAAACGCGATGGGGTTTATCACTGCCTGGTCTGTGATATGCCGCTTTTTCACTCCCACACCAAATACGATTCAGGCTGCGGCTGGCCTAGCTTTTACCAGCCTGTCAGCGAAGAGGCGATTCGTTACATAGACGATTTTTCTCATGGCATGCAGCGTGTCGAAATTCGTTGCGGTAACTGCGATGCGCATCTCGGACACGTTTTCCCGGACGGGCCGCAGCCAACCGGTGAGCGCTATTGCGTTAATTCGGCCTCGCTGGCCTTTTCTGACGAGAAAAACGGCGATCAACTGAAAGGCTGAAAAAACGATTCAGCAAATTATTCCACAGGAGCGGACACATCATGAATCTTGATGAGATCATTAACAGCATGACGCCGGAAGTGTATCAACGTTTATCCACCGCCGTTGAGCTGGGTAAATGGCCGGATGGCGTGGCGTTGACACCGGAACAGAAAGAAAACAGCCTACAGCTGGTGATGCTATGGCAGGCGCGGCACAATACCGAAGCGCAACATATGACGATCGATACTCACGGTCAGATGGTGATGAAAAGCAAGCAGCAGCTCAAAGCGGATTTCGGTATTACGTCAAAGCCGATTGCGACATTGAAAATGCAGTAACGGGGAGCCGGATAAGAGGTAGTCGCCATCTGGTGGTTTAATTGCCAATGCGTTGTGCTTACCGGGCCTGCTCATTGCTGTCAGGCACAGGCCCGCCATATTTTTACCCATTAACGCTGAATGTCCAGCGAGTCCGCCAGCTGTGTCGCTAACTGATTATTGTCATCGGCGGCCTATTCCCAGAACATTGCGCCGGCCAGCCCGCGCTTTTTAATCTGTTTCGTTAGAAGCGCTCTCCAGCCTGCGTTGAGCTTTGCCTGGTAGCGACGCTGACGTGACGTATCCGGCCCAAAGATCTATGCAATGGTCTCACCGTTGCGAGATGTATTGACCGGATACGATACCTGCTCCGCTACCTGGCGACAGCCTGGCCCTGCGTCTCTTCCCAGTCTGCCAGCGTATACAGCGTCGCGCCTGCCGCCGCCATCTCCATAAACGCGTGTGCGCTATCCTGCGGGTGAATATTCACGCCGCGACAGCCATCGGTGATAACGTTAACGGCATAGCCCAACTCTAGCGCATCCAGCACCGTAAATTTTACGCAGTAATCGGTCGCCAACCCCATCACGATAAGCTCGGTAACGTCATGCTCGCGAAGCCAGGTATCAAGGGTAGTTTTCTGCCGATGTTCGTTGTCAAAAAACGCGCTGTAGCTATCAATCAGCGGGTTTTCACCCTTATAGATGCAGGCGTCAATCGCATGTTGGTTAAGCAGGGGATGTAACGCCGCGCCGTCGGTATGTTGAACGCAGTGATCCGGCCAGAGCGTTTGCGGCAGCCCGTCCAGCTTTCCCTGACTATAGGGTTCCGCCTGATGCTGGCTGGCGAAGCTGCCATGCTGCGCGGGATGCCAGTCCTGGCTGGCCAGCACCGGAATCTGCCGGGGCTGGCACCAGTCAATAATAGCGTTGGCGATGTCGATGGTGCTGTCGCCTTCCGCGACAGCCAGCGCGCCGCCGGCGCAAAAGTCATTTTGCAAGTCGACCAGTAATAAGGCACGGTTTGTCATTATCTTCTCCTTGTCGTCGGGATTGTTTAATCATCCGGCGTCAATTCACCACGCAAGTTTTGCGCCATCGCGCTACGAATCGCCTGAGTGTCCAGACCCTGGCTTAACAAATAATGCAGTTTGGTTAAGGTGGCTTCGACGGTCATATCGGCACCGCCAATCACGCCAGCGTGCGCCAGCGCATTACCGGTAGCGTACCCGCCCATATTGACTCGCCCTGACATGCATTGCGTCAGGTTAACCACCACGATGCCGCGCGAACTGGCCTCTTTCAGCTCCTGTAAAAACGCTTTATTTTGCGGCGCGTTGCCTACGCCATAAGAGCGCAGAATCAGCGCTTTTACCGGCTGACGCAGAAAGTTACGTACTACCTCGGCGGAAATCCCCGGATAAATCGTCACTACGCCTATCGGCTGCGGCGTAATAGGGTGAACGATTAATTCACCAGAACCGTAGGGCGCGGGAGGCGTATTTAAACGGCGAATGTGAATTCCTGCTTCCAGCAAGGGCGGCAGATTGGGAGAGGCAAAAGCGTCAAACCCATCCGCATGGGCTTTGGTCGTGCGATTACCGCGGAACAGACGATTATTAAAAAACAGCGTTACTTCATTAATAGGGTAGTTGGCGGCGACATAAAGCGCATTCAGCAAATTAATTTGCCCGTCGGAACGCAGCTCAGCCAGCGGAATTTGTGACCCTGTCACAATAACCGGTTTACCCAGATTTTCCAGCATGAAAGAGAGCGCCGATGCGGTAAACGCCATCGTGTCGGTGCCGTGCAGAATAACAAAACCGTCATACTCATCGTAGTGCGCTTTGATATCTGCAGCGATATGCTGCCAGTCTTCCGGCGTCATATCTGATGAATCCATCAGCGGGGCATATTCATGGATGGTAAAATCCGGCATCTCCGGGCGGTGGAATTCCGGCATCAGCGCCAGCTGACGCTGAAGGTGCCCGGATACCGGGATATACCCTTTATCTGAGCGCTGCATACCGATAGTACCGCCGGTATAGGCAACGTAAATTGATTTCTTTTGCATGATAATGTTCAGTCGTGTCGCGAAGGACGTATTAATGATTATCGGATGGCGGCTATGAGCAGACGCCGCCATCCGGTATGGCTATTGATGAAGCATTAGCGAACGTTCGCGCAAGTCAAACAGAACGCATAACGGTTTTGCGGATCGTTAAATGCCGCCAGTTTATCCCCCTCGGCCTTCACCGTGTTGGCGGCGGAAACGAGCGGCGCCGGGAGCATCGCCTGAATGGCCTCCGGCAGCATGGCGCGTACTGATCCGGTCATACTGTCCATGACCATATCAAGGACCGTCGGTTCGTCCTGATAGTAATCAAGATGCCACTGTTTCAGTTTCGCCAGCTCCGCCGCTTTGGCGACGGCGTCGTCAAAGTCGCCGAGACTGTCCACCAGACCATTGGCTTTCGCGTCTTCTCCGGTCCAGACATGGCCTTGTGCGATTTTATCAATCTGCTCCGGCGTACGCTTACGCGCGTCTGCCACCAGCGTGATAAAGCGTTTGTAGCCGTACTCAATACTGAGTTGCATCATCTGCTGCACTTCCGGTGACAGCGCTTTGGTCATCGAAATATCCGCCAGCGGCGAGGTGGAAACGCCGTCGCTGTGTACGCCAATCGACGACAGGCTGTTTTCTACCGTATTGATGACGCCGAAGATGCCAATTGAACCCGTCAGCGTGCTGGGGCTGGCCACGATATAGTTTGCCGGCGTAGAGATCCAGTAACCGCCGGAGGCCGCCATACCGCCCATTGAGACCACCACCGGTTTGCCAGCCGCTCTTGCTGCCGCCAGTTCGGCGCGGATAACTTCGGAGGCGTTGACGCTCCCGCCTGGGCTATTGACGCGCAGCACAATCGCTTTCACTTTAGGATCAAGGCGTGCGTCGCGGATCTGCGATGCCGTAGTGTCGCCGCCGACATTCCCTGGCGTTTCTTCGCCATCCATAATCGCGCCATTGGCGAAAATAACCGCAATAGTACCGCCGGTATCCGCAGGCGTTTTCAGCGAATAATCGTAATAGCTGATCGCGCGATAGTTATTTTCGGTTTTGCTCCAGCCAAACTGCTTCGTCAGCGCTTTTTCAACATCTGCGCTGGAGGCGAGGGCGTCCACCAGTTTATGGTCGAGCGCATATTTGGCGGTGTCGCCGCCCACGCTGGTTAACCCGTCGATAATAGCCTGCGCGCCGGGGAAGAGTTGTTGCGGCGAAATCTGGCGATTGGCGGAAACGGTATGCAGGTAGTTCTGCCACAGTTCGCCTATCCAGCGGCTGTCGGCCTCGCGGGCGGCGGGCGACATATCGTCGCGGATAAACGGCTCGACGGCGGATTTATAGGTGCCGACCCGGAAAACGTGGGTAGAGACCTTCAGTTTATCCAGCAGCGTTTTGTAGTACAGGCCATTCGTAGCGAAGCCGTGAAGATCTACCTGACCCTGTGGGGAAAGCCAAATTTTATTGGCGAAACTGGCGAGGTAATACTGACCCTGGCTGTAGTTTTCACCCACGGCGAAAACCGGTTTGCCGCTGTCGCGGAATTCGCGCAGGGCTTTACCGATATAGCGCATTGACGGCTGATCGGCGCCGGTGAAGTTTTTCAGATCCAGAACGATACCCGTGATGTTACGGTCATCTTTCGCCTGACGAATAGCGTTGACGATGTCAAACAGGGAGTTTTCCTGCAGACGGTCGGAGCTGGCGCCAAATAACTGGCGTCCCAGCGCGCCCAGACGGTGATTGGTGGAGGGTTTATCCACAATGACGCCGGAAATATCCAGCAGCAAAGCGCCGCGCGCCGTTTGCTCACTGTTGCTGCCGTTACCGATCTGCATCCAGATCCCAACGCCCACCAGAACCAAAAAAATAAAGAACAGGTTGAGTACCATTTCACGGACGAGGTTCAACACTCGCCACGTCCATTTAAAAAATCCGGCAATAAATCGCCACAGGGTTCGCATGTATTCTCCCTATCTGAGTAACAACGCTTATACCTTGGTGAGGATAAAGCATTAAGATGTGGCTATCGTAATGACCCATCAGGCAGTTGTCAGCAGGAATCACTGCCTGCGCTGTAACAAAATCCGCTCCCGTGTTAATTTTGTGAATAAATATCATTGCTGGAGTTAATCAAATGGATGCACTAGAACTGCTGGTCAACCGTCGTAGCGCCTCTCGTCTCGCAGAACCGGCGCCTGTCGGCGAGCAATTACAGAACATTCTGCGGGCGGGAATGCGTGTTCCCGATCATAAATCTCTACAGCCGTGGCGTTTTTTTGTGATTGAAGGAGAGGGGCGCGACCGCTTCAGCGCCGTGCTTGAACAAGGCGCTGTCGCTGCCGGGGGCGATGAGAAAGCGATCGAAAAAGCGCGTAATGCGCCGTTTCGCGCGCCGCTGATCATTACCGTGGTGGCGAAATGCGAAGAAAACCATAAGGTTCCAGTGTGGGAGCAGGAGATGTCTGCCGGATGCGCGGTGATGGCGATGCAAATGGCGGCGATTGCGCAAGGGTTTAATGGTATCTGGCGTAGCGGCGCATTAACGGAGAGCGCTATCGTGCGGGAAGCCTTTGAGTGCCGCCCGCAGGATAAAATTGTTGGTTTTCTCTATCTCGGCACGCCGCAGCTCAAAGCGTCAACGACGATCAGTACCCCCGACCCCACGCCGTTTGTGCGTTATTTCTGACGCTGAGGGATAAAACTGTCTGGATTCTGAGCAAAGGCGCGGTAATTCAGACAGTGATACTTACCACATCAGGGAATGAGCGCTACCATAGCGCGAATGCAATGACAGGAGATGTCCATGAGCGAGCAAGCCATTCGTTTAACGCAATACAGCCACGGCGCTGGTTGCGGTTGTAAAATTTCCCCTAAAGTGCTGGAGACTATCCTGCATAGCGAGCAGGCGAAGTTCGTCGACCCGAACCTGCTGGTGGGTAATGAAACCCGCGATGATGCGGCGGTTTACGATCTGGGTAATGGCACCAGTATTATCAGCACCACCGACTTCTTTATGCCGATAGTCGACAACCCGTTTGATTTTGGCCGCATTGCGGCAACAAACGCCATCAGCGATATTTTTGCGATGGGCGGCAAACCGATTATGGCGATCGCGATCCTTGGCTGGCCGATTAATACCCTGTCGCCCGATATTGCGCGTGAAGTGACCGAGGGGGGGCGTTTTGCCTGCCGTCAGGCCGGTATCGCGCTGGCGGGCGGACACTCTATTGACGCCCCGGAGCCGATCTTTGGTCTCGCGGTCACAGGCGTAGTGCCGACCGAACGGGTGAAGAAAAACAGTACCGCGCAGGCGGGATGCAAACTCTTTCTGACCAAACCGTTGGGGATTGGCGTGTTGACCACCGCCGAGAAAAAATCGCTGCTTAAGCCTGAACATCAGGGGCTGGCGACGGAAGTCATGTGTCGGATGAACATTGCTGGCGCGGCGTTTGCCAATATCGACGGCGTAAAAGCTATGACTGACGTTACCGGTTTTGGCCTGCTGGGGCACCTGAGCGAGATGTGCCAGGGCGCAGGCGTGCAGGCGCTGCTTTGCTATCAGGACATCCCTAAACTGCCGGGCGTGGAAGAGTATATTGCTCTGGGCGCCGTACCGGGCGGCACAGAGCGCAACTTCGCCAGCTATGGTCATCTGATGGGCGACATGTCGCGTGAAGTTCGTAGCCTGCTGTGCGATCCGCAAACGTCAGGCGGTCTGTTGTTGGCGGTAACGCCGGACGCCGAAGACGATGTTAAAGCCACCGCGGCGGAATTTGGTATCGATCTGACCGCGATTGGCGAACTGGTCGAGGCCCGCGGCGGTCGCGCTATGGTTGAGATTCGTTAACCTGATGCGGTTGTTTATTGCCGAAAAACCGAGTCTGGGGCGCGCCATTGCGGATGTGCTGCCAAAACCGCACCGTAAAGGCGATGGTTTTATTGAGTGCGGAAACGGGCAGGTCGTCACCTGGTGTATTGGTCATTTGCTGGAACAGGCGCAGCCGGATGCGTATGACAGCCGTTATGCGCGCTGGAATCTGGCTGACCTGCCTATCGTGCCGGAAAAATGGCAGCTTCAGCCTCGTCCTTCCGTCACCAAACAGCTCAATGTGATTAAGCGCTTTTTGCATCAAGCCGGTGAAATTATTCACGCCGGCGACCCGGATCGCGAAGGGCAGCTTCTGGTTGATGAAGTGCTGGATTATCTCCAGCTTCCTGCCGAAAAGCGCCAGCAGGTGCGGCGTTGTCTGATAAACGACCTTAACCCGCAGGCGGTCGAGCGTGCTATCGACAGGCTTCGGGCGAACAGCGACTTCGTGCCGCTGTGCGTCTCGGCGCTGGCGCGAGCGCGAGCGGACTGGCTGTATGGCATTAATATGACCCGCGCTTACACGATCCTGGGCCGTAATGCCGGCTATCAGGGCGTGTTATCCGTGGGACGCGTGCAGACGCCGGTACTGGGGCTGGTGGTGCGGCGAGACGAAGAGATTGAGAACTTCGTCGCCAAAGACTTCTTTGAAGTAAAGGCGCACATCGTTACGCCTGCCGAGGAGCGTTTTACCGCTATCTGGCAGCCGAGCGAGGCGTGCGAACCTTATCAGGATGAAGAGGGGCGCTTGCTGCATCGTCCGCTGGCGGAGCATGTAGTGAACCGAATCAACGGTCAGCCCGCGCTGGTAACCAGTTATAATGATAAACGGGAATCAGAATCCGCGCCGCTGCCGTTTTCGCTCTCGGCGCTACAGATTGAAGCCGCCAAACGCTTTGGCCTGAGCGCGCAAAACGTGCTTGATATTTGTCAGAAGCTATATGAAACCCACAAACTGATTACCTATCCGCGTTCCGACTGCCGTTATCTGCCGGAAGAACACTTTGCCGGACGGCAGGCGGTCATGAACGCGATTAGCGTCCACGCCCCGGATTTACTGCCGCAGTCTGTGGTTAATCCTGATACGCGCAATCGCTGCTGGGATGACAAAAAAGTGGATGCGCACCACGCGATTATCCCGACGGCGCGCAGTTCTTCTGTCCATCTGACGGAAAACGAAGCGAAAGTGTACACCCTGATTGCGCGTCAGTATCTGATGCAGTTCTGCCCGGACGCGGTGTTTCGTAAATGCGTTATTGAACTGGAAATCGCCAAAGGGAAATTTGTCGCCAAAGCGCGTTTTCTGGCGGAGGCCGGTTGGCGGACGTTATTGGGCAGTAAAGAGCGCGACGAGGAAAACGACGGTACGCCGCTGCCGGTTGTCGCCAAAGGTGATGAGTTGCTGTGTGAAAAGGGGGAAGTGGTCGAGCGTCAAACCCAGCCGCCGCGTCATTTCACCGATGCGACATTGCTTTCCGCGATGACCGGAATTGCCCGCTTCGTGCAGGATAAAGATCTGAAAAAGATCCTGCGCGCGACCGATGGGCTGGGGACGGAAGCCACGCGCGCCGGGATTATCGAGCTGCTGTTCAAACGTAGCTTTCTGACCAAAAAAGGGCGCTACATTCATTCTACCGATGCTGGCAAAGCGTTAATACATTCGCTGCCGGAAATGGCGGCCCGTCCAGATATGACCGCGCACTGGGAATCTGTTTTGACGCAAATCAGCGAAAAGCAGTGCCGTTACCAGGATTTTATGCAACCGCTGGTCGGCACGTTATATCAGCTGATCGATCAGGCTAAGCGCACGCCGGTGAAGCGCTTCAGAGGGATAGTCGCGCCAGGCGGCGGAGAAAAGAAAAAGAGCGCGCCGCGTAAGCGAGCGGGCAAAAAAATCCCGCCTGCTGAGGAGACAGGCCGTCAGACCGAATAAGCGTAAAGCTATCTGGCCTGACGACGGGATTAAATGACGCCCTGCGCCAGCATGGCGTCGGCGACTTTCACGAAACCGGCGATGTTGGCGCCCTGAACGTAGTTGGTATGCTTATTGTCGCCGCCGTACTCGACACAGGCGTGGTGGATGTCCAGCATAATGTGATGCAGACGGGCGTCCACTTTCTCGGCTTTCCAGCTCAACCGCGCGGCGTTCTGCGCCATTTCCAGCCCCGATGTCGCCACGCCGCCCGCGTTGGCGGCTTTACCCGGCGCAAACAGTACGCCCGCTTCAAGGAAGAGATCGGTCGCTTCAATCGTGGTTGGCATATTTGCCCCTTCCGCCACGGCTTTTACGCCATTGGCAATCAGTACGCGCGCGGCGTCAACGTCCAGTTCGTTCTGCGTCGCGCATGGCAGGGCGATATCCACCGGTACGCTCCAGGGCTGCTGGCCTTCCAGATAGGTTAAGCCAAACTCACGGGCGTAGTCAGCGACGCGACCGTCACGGCTGGCTTTAATTTCACACAGACGCGCCAGCTTCTCTGGCGTGAAGCCACTTTCATCGACCACCGTCCCGCTCGAATCCGACGCGGTAACCACGCGCGCGCCAAAGGCCATCGCTTTCTCAATGGCGTATTGCGCTACGTTGCCGGAGCCGGACACGGCGACGCGCATCCCTTCGAAACCGAGACCATGACGTTTAAGCATCGCTTCGGTGAAGTAGACCAGGCCATAGCCCGTCGCCTCCGGACGAATCAGGCTGCCGCCGAAGGAAAGGCCTTTGCCGGTGAAGACGCAGGCGCTGTTATTGGAAAGCTTGCGCATCATTCCCGCCATAAAGCCCACTTCGCGCCCGCCCACGCCGATATCCCCGGCAGGCACGTCGGTATCCGGCCCTAAATGGCGATACAGTTCAGTCATCAGCGCCTGGCAGAAACGCATCACTTCGCCTTCGCTTTTCCCTTTCGGATCGAAATCGCTGCCGCCTTTACCGCCGCCCATCGGCAACGTGGTGAGGGCATTTTTAAAGGTTTGCTCAAAGCCGAGGAACTTAAGGATGGAAAGGTTTACCGAAGGATGGAAGCGCATACCGCCTTTATAGGGGCCGATAGCAGAGTTGAACTGCACGCGCCAGGCGCGATTTACCTGCACCTGGTTTTTGTCGTCCAGCCACACTACGCGAAACTGAATTACGCGCTCTGGTTCAACCAAACGTTCCAGTAAAGACATGTGGCGGTAACGGGGGTTTTGTTCAAGAAACGGCCACAGGGTGGTCATGACTTCACGGACGGCTTGCGCGAACTCGGTTTGATGCGGGTCGCGCTTTTGTACATGGTTGAGGAACGATTCCAGAGAACATGTCTGATCCATAGATATAAAAACCTCTTATATATTAATGTGGTTGTATTTGCGTTTTATCAGAATATGTATTTGCAGTTTTCGACTATACCATCAGCAATGTGACGGTAAGCAAGAAAAAAATGACGCTGCTAAGTAAATTCATAACGGGGCGAGGGTCATAACTAAAAGCGATGACAAAAGAAGATTAAAGTTTTCACGGCGGCTTACCGTTATACTGAGAATATACTTAGAAAAATAAGGAAATCCTATGTGCCGAAGCCTCGTGGTCGCCGTGATGGCGATAATGCCAATGGTCGGGCTGGCAAACCAGAACAGTCGTCCTGATATTCAGGTGAATGTCCCGCCGGAAGTTTTCAGCACGCGCGGTCAGTCGTCCCAGCCCTGCATTCAGTGCTGCGTTTACCAGGATCAGAATTACTCCGAAGGCGCGGTAATAAAAGTGGAAGGCGTCTTGCTCCAGTGCCAGCGTGACGAAAAAATCATCAGCACGAATCCGTTAGTCTGGCGTCGCGTAAAGCCATAAACGCCTGCAATAGCGGAATATCCGCCGGGGCGAGGGGGTACTCCAGCGCCTCTTCCGGCGTACACCAGGCTAATGCCTGATGTTCCAGCGCACGTATCAGACCGTTAAACGCAGGCACATGCCAGGCGTGCAAATGAATTCGTCGGCCAGACACGTCGCGTTGATGGCTGGCGATATAGACGCCGGGCGTGGCGTCAATCCCTAACTCTTCGCGTAGCTCGCGGATAAGCGCCTGCGGCTGGGTTTCGCCGGGTTCGACTTTACCGCCGGCAAACTCCCATAAACCGGCTTGATCCGCATGAGCTGGGCGCTGGGCCAGCAGAATTTTGCCGTCGCGTTCAATGATGGCGGCAACAACATCGAGTTTTTTTATCATTGTCGTTAAGGTCGTTATTCCTGCCGGGAAGCGTCGCGCTATCCCGGCCTTACGGTTAATCAGAAAGCGGAATCAAACACGAAACGTCGCCCAGACCGGCGCATGGTCGGAGGGTTTTTCCATACTGCGAATGTCGTAGTCTATACCGGTTTCTGCGCAACGTTCCGCCAGCGGAGCGCTTGCCAGCAAGAGATCGATGCGCAGTCCGCGATTATCCACGAAACCTTTTGAGCGGTAATCAAACCACGAAAATTTATCCATCGTTTGCGGATTCGCCTCACGGAACGTGTCCACTAATCCCCACTTCAGTAACCGTGACATCCATTCACGCTCCTCCGGCAGGAAGGAGCATTTACCGGTACGCAGCCAGCGTTTGCGGTTCTCTTCGCCGATGCCAATATCCAGGTCGGTCGGGCTGATATTCATGTCGCCCATAATTAATACCGGATTATCACACTTGAGTTCCGTTTCAAGATAGTTTTGCAAGTTCTGGTAAAACTGCGCTTTCGCGGGGAACTTCAACGGATGATCCCGGCTTTCCCCCTGCGGGAAATAGCCGTTAATGACGGTGATATTACCCAGCGGTGAGGGGATTTCCGCCATGATAATGCGGCGTTGCGCCTCTTCGCCATCATCCGGGAAACCGCGTCTGACGGAAATGGGCGTGGCTTTTGTTAGCAGCGCGACGCCGTAATGGCCCTTTTGTCCATGATAGAAAACGTTATAGCCCAGCTTCGCGACCTCTTCGAGCGGGAACATTTCGTCGTGGACTTTTGTCTCCTGTAGACCGATCACATCGGGCTGGTGTTTTTCGACAATCGCTTCAAGCTGATGGGGACGGGCGCGCAGGCCGTTGATATTAAAAGAGACAAATTTCATAGTCACTGCCACTTTGCAAGGTGAATCGTGTTGGGATGGTAACAGAAATTTTACCGGGTGACTGCCACTCATCGTCAGATTCGGCCAATGGAAGCGTATGGTGTTTTCTATAGCGCGAAAATGGCACGGTTTGCGTGCAGATGCGCCAGAACGGGGCGGTAATTTCCAGTAAATTTCGTATAAGATCACAATTCCAGAATTATATTTGGCAACTGAATAATATTTCGCTTTTTCCTCTTTTTAGCCACCGATTATGCGGAAATATTCACTTTTCATGCAGTAAAAGTGAATATCGCTACGCTGTAACCCATTGATTTACCGTTTATCACTTCTGTTTATGCAATGTTAACGCTGGCTGGCACGAATGCTGCAATCTACATTTACAGCGCAAACACTCACATTAATTAACATATAGATAACTTTATTTTTACCAAAAGAGGTCGCTATGTCTCTGTCAGTTACGCGCGAAAACTTTGATGAATGGATGGTGCCAGTATACATTCCCGCGCCTTTTATTCCTGTACGCGGAGAAGGCTCACGCCTGTGGGATCAGCAGGGGAAAGAGTACATTGATTTTGCTGGCGGGATCGCGGTCAACGCCTTGGGACATGCGCATCCGGCGCTGCGCGAGGCGTTAAATGAACAGGCGAATCGCTTCTGGCATACCGGGAACGGTTACACCAATGAACCGGCGCTGCGACTGGCGAAAAAACTGATCGACGCGACCTTCGCCGAACGCGTTTTCTTTTGTAATTCAGGCGCTGAAGCAAATGAAGCAGCATTAAAACTGGCGCGCAAATATGCCCACGATCGTGTCGGCAATCATAAAAGCGGCATTGTGGCCTTTAAAAACGCGTTCCATGGCCGCACGCTCTTTACCGTCAGCGCTGGCGGTCAACCCACCTATTCACAGGACTTTGCGCCGCTGCCGCCGGATATTCGTCATGCAGCCTATAACGATCTGAACTCCGCCAGCGCGCTCATTGATGACAATACCTGCGCCGTGATCGTAGAGCCTGTGCAGGGCGAGGGCGGCGTGATCCCCGCCACGAAAGCTTTTTTGCAGGGGCTGCGTGAATTGTGCGACCGGCATCAGGCGTTACTGATTTTTGATGAGGTGCAGACGGGCGTCGGACGTACCGGCGAACTGTATGCATATATGCATTATGGCGTTACGCCCGATATCCTGACGACCGCTAAAGCGCTGGGCGGCGGCTTCCCGATCGGCGCGATGCTGACCACGCAAGACTATGCCAGCGTCATGACGCCAGGCACGCATGGCACCACCTACGGCGGTAATCCGCTGGCGACGGCAGTTGCCGGAAAAGTACTGGATATCATCAATACGCCGGAGATGCAAAACGGCGTTAGACAGCGCCACGATGCGTTTATTGAACGTCTAAATACCATTAATGTACGTTTTGGCATGTTCAGTGAAATTCGCGGGCTGGGGCTACTGCTTGGCTGTGTGCTACAGACGGAGTTTGCCGGAAAAGCCAAACTCATCGCCCAGGAAGCGGCAAAAGCAGGCGTGATGGTGCTCATCGCCGGCGGCGACGTGGTGCGTTTTGCGCCAGCGTTAAATGTGAGCGACGAGGAGATAGCCACCGGGCTTGATCGTTTTGCCCTGGCGTGCGAACGCCTTCAGACGGGAGGCGCATCATGCGGGTGATTCGTCCTGTCGAACATGCGGATATCGCCGCGCTGATGCAGCTTGCAGGCAAAACGGGCGGCGGCTTAACCTCGCTACCGGCAAATGAAGCGACGCTGGCGGCCCGCATTGAACGCGCGCTAAAAACCTGGTCCGGCGAGCTGCCAAAAGGCGAACAAGGGTATGTATTCGTTCTCGAGGACAGTGAAACGGGTGAGGTCGGCGGGATCTGCGCCATTGAGGTCGCGGTCGGTCTTAACGACCCCTGGTATAACTATCGTGTCGGTACGCTGGTTCATGCTTCCAAAGAGCTGAATGTATATAACGCGTTGCCAACATTATTCCTGAGTAATGATCATACCGGCAGCAGTGAGCTTTGCACGCTGTTTCTCGATCCCGAATGGCGTAAAGAGGGTAACGGCTACCTGTTGTCAAAATCGCGCTTTATGTTTATGGCCGCGTTTCGCGATAAATTCAATGAGAAAGTGGTGGCGGAAATGCGCGGCGTCATTGACGAGCACGGTTATTCTCCCTTCTGGCAAAGTCTCGGCAAACGCTTTTTTTCTATGGATTTCAGCCGGGCGGATTTTTTATGCGGTACCGGGCAAAAAGCGTTTATCGCCGAGCTGATGCCCAAACATCCTATTTATACCCACTTCTTATCTGAAGAGGCACAGGCCGTGATTGGCGAAGTCCACCCGCAAACGGCGCCAGCCCGCGCGGTGCTGGAAAAGGAAGGCTTTCGCTATCGCCACTATATCGACATCTTCGACGGTGGGCCGACGCTGGAGTGTGATATTGACCGCGTGCGGGCTATTCGTAAAAGCCGACTGGTGGAAGTCGCGGAAGGGCAACCCGCGCCTGGCGACTATCCGGCATGTATGGTCGCCAATGAAAACTATCACCACTTTCGGGCCGCGCTGGTGCGTGCCGATCCGCAGACTTCACGACTTGTACTTACCGCCGCGCAGTTGGATGCGCTGAAATGTCGCGCGGGCGACCACGTTCGGCTGGTACGCCTTTGCGCTGAGGAGAAAACCGTATGACGCTATGGATAAACGGCGACTGGATAACCGGTCAGGGCGAACGCCGCCGCAAAACGAATCCGGTGAGCGCGGAGATACTTTGGCAGGGGAATGACGCTAATGCGGCACAGGTCGCCGAGGCCTGTCAGGCGGCGCGCGCGGCGTTTCCTCGTTGGGCCAGAGAGCCTTTTGCGGTACGACAGGCTATCGTAGAGAAATTTGCCGCCCTGCTGGAGGCGCATAAAGCCGATCTCACGGAGGTCATCGCACGTGAAACCGGTAAACCGCGCTGGGAGGCGGCAACGGAAGTGACGGCGATGATCAATAAGATTGCCATCTCGATTAAGGCTTACCACGCCAGAACAGGCGAACAAAAAAGCGAACTTGTCGATGGCGCCGCGACGTTGCGCCATCGTCCTCACGGTGTGCTGGCGGTATTCGGCCCTTATAACTTTCCCGGCCATTTACCGAATGGCCATATTGTGCCCGCGTTGCTGGCAGGCAATACGCTGATCTTCAAACCTAGCGAGCTAACGCCATGGACCGGGGAAACGGTAATAAAACTCTGGGAACGGGCCGGGCTACCGGCAGGCGTTCTTAATCTGGTGCAGGGCGGCCGGGAGACCGGACAAGCGCTGAGTTCGCTCGACGATCTCGACGGACTGCTGTTTACCGGCAGCGCCAGTACCGGATATCAGCTTCATCGCCAGCTATCCGGCCAGCCGGAAAAAATCCTGGCCCTTGAAATGGGCGGAAACAATCCGCTCATTATTGAGGATGTGGCAAATATAGATGCGGCGGTACATCTGACGCTGCAATCGGCGTTTATTACCGCCGGACAGCGCTGTACCTGCGCGCGACGCCTTCTGGTAAAACAGGGTGCGCAGGGAGATGCATTTCTGGCGCGGCTGGTTGACGTCGCCGGACGTCTGCAGCCCGGCAGATGGGACGACGATCCGCAGCCGTTTATCGGCGGACTGATTTCAGCGCAGGCGGCACAGCATGTGATGGAGGCCTGGCGTCAACGAGAGGCATTAGGCGGTCGCACGCTACTGGCGCCGCGGAAGGTCAAAGAGGGAACCTCTCTGCTGACGCCTGGCATCATTGAGCTGACGGGCGTCGCGGATGTGCCGGATGAAGAGGTGTTTGGTCCGCTGCTGAACGTCTGGCGTTATGCGCATTTCGATGAGGCGATTCGTCTGGCGAATAATACCCGTTTTGGTCTGTCGTGTGGGCTGGTGTCGACGGATCGCGCGCAGTTCGAACAGCTCTTGCTGGAGGCGCGGGCAGGGATCGTTAACTGGAATAAACCGCTCACCGGGGCAGCGAGTACTGCGCCGTTTGGTGGTATCGGCGCGTCTGGCAACCATCGGCCCAGCGCCTGGTATGCCGCCGATTATTGCGCCTGGCCGATGGCCAGTCTGGAATCTCCCGAACTGACGTTGCCTGCGACATTAAGCCCCGGTCTCGACTTTTCTCGCAGGGAGGCGGTATGACGGCGCATGAAGTTAATTTTGACGGGCTGGTGGGGCTTACGCACCATTATGCCGGGCTATCCTTCGGCAATGAGGCATCGACCCGCCACCGTTTTCAGGTGTCGAATCCTCGTCTGGCGGTAAAGCAGGGGCTGCTAAAGATGAAAGCTTTGGCGGATGCCGGCTTTCCCCAGGCGGTGATCCCGCCGCATGAGCGGCCTTTTATTCCGGCGTTGCGTCAGCTCGGCTTCACGGGTAGCGATGAGCAGATTCTGGATAAGGTTGCGCGTCAGGCGCCACGCTGGCTTTCCAGCGTGAGTTCCGCGTCGCCAATGTGGGTTGCGAATGCGGCGACGGTTTGCCCATCGGCAGACGCGCTGGACGGGAAAGTTCACCTGACGGTGGCGAATTTAAACAATAAATTTCATCGCGCTCTTGAGGCGCCTGTTACCGAAGCGCTGCTACGCGCCATATTTCGCGATGAAAGTCAGTTTTCAGTGCATAGCGCGTTACCGCAGGTCGCATTATTGGGAGATGAAGGCGCGGCGAATCATAACCGTCTTGGCGGCGAGTATGGTTCGGCAGGCGTGCAGCTTTTTGTCTATGGGCGCGAAGAGGAGAATGAAATACGACCCGCTCGTTATCCGGCGCGCCAGAGCCGCGAAGCCAGCGAGGCCGTGGCGCGTCTTAATCAGGTGAATCCGCAACAGGTTATCTTCGCTCAGCAGAACCCGGAGGTCATCGATCAAGGCGTATTCCATAATGATGTCATCGCCGTTTCGAATCGACAGGTATTGTTTTGTCACGAAGCGGCGTTTGCCCGGCAGAAAGTGCTCATTAATCAGTTGCGTACGCGCGTTGACGGTTTTATGGCGATAGAGGTGCCCGCCGGAGAGGTTTCTGTATCAGATGCTGTGGCGACCTACCTGTTTAATAGTCAGTTGTTAAGCCGTGACGACGGCTCAATGCTGTTAGTGTTGCCGCGGGAATGTCAGGACCATGCCGGCGTCTGGCGCTATCTGAATAAGCTGGTGGCGGAGGATAATCCCATCAGCGCGATGCAGGTGTTTGATTTGCGAGAAAGTATGGCCAACGGTGGCGGCCCGGCCTGTCTGCGATTACGCGTGGTGTTAACAGAAGAAGAACGACGGGCGGTGAATCCAGCGGTAATGATGAATGACGCTCTGTTTACGGCCCTTAACGCGTGGGCGGATCGTTATTATCGCGATCGCCTGACCGCTGCCGATCTGGCCGATCCGTTATTATTGCGAGAAGGCCGGGAGGCGCTGGATGTGTTAACGCGTCTGCTGGATTTGGGGTCGGTTTATCCTTTCCAGCAAACGGGGGCGGCTGATGGATAACTTTCTGGCGTTGACGCTAAGTGGCACGACACCACGGGTGACGCAGGGGAAGAGCGCGGGTTTTCGCTGGCGCTGGTTAGGTCATGGTCTGCTTGAACTCACGCCCGATGCGCCGGTCGACCGCGCGTTAATTCTTTCTGCGGGGATACACGGCAATGAAACCGCGCCGGTAGAGATGCTGGATAAGCTGCTGTCGGCGCTGTTTTCAGGCAGCTTGACGTTAACGTGGCGAGTGTTGGTGGTACTCGGCAATCCGCAGGCGCTGGCGGCGGGAATACGCTATTGTCACAGCGATATGAACCGTATGTTTGGCGGGCGTTGGCAGTCCTTTGCCGAAAGCGATGAAACGCGGCGGGCGCGTGAGCTGGAGCTCAGTCTGGAGACCTTCTTTTCATCTGGCCATGCGCGGGTACGCTGGCATCTGGATCTGCATACCGCCATTCGTGGCTCGCATCATTTGCGTTTTGCGTATTGCCGCAGCGCGACCGCCCGTGGGAGACAGATTTTCTGGCGTGGCTGGGCGCGGCAGGACTAGAGGCGTTGGTATTTCATCAGGCGCCCGGCGGTACGTTTACGCACTTTAGCTCTGAACATTTCGGCGCGCTTTCCTGTACGCTGGAGTTGGGAAAGGCGTTGCCGTTTAGGCAAAACGATCTGACGCAGTTCAACGTAACCTCGCAGGCGTTGTCGGCGTTGCTGAGCGGTGTCGAAACGTCAACCTCGTTTTCGCCGCCGCTACGCTATCGGGTGGTGTCGCAAATCACGCGTCACAGCGACAAGTTCGCGCTTTATATGGATGCGCAAACGCTGAATTTTACTGCCTTTGCGAAGGGAACGTTGCTGGCCGAGGAGGGGGATAAGCGCGTGACGGTGACGCATGACGTTGAATATGTTCTCTTTCCTAATCCCTCTGTCGCCTGCGGATTGCGGGCTGGATTAATGCTGGAAAGACTGCCCTGATAAATGTCCCTGTAAGCTCACGTTAGGATTACAGGGATGATTTGGGACACAGTTTCATGCTATTACGGATTATTCCTGGAGAATTGCTTTATTAATAAGCGTTGCTGCGTTATAGTTCTGCATAATTTCTGCTATATCATGCTGTTGTATATTTCTCTTTCAACTCTGCGCAATTTATTCTTTTTTTCTTCACAATTGGCGAAAAAGTGTTTTTTATACTTTCATTGTTTTACCGTTGTTATGACTAATTGACGCTAAGACGGTTAAAGTTAATCACGACAACACGGCGCTGTTTTAAATATGCCGTAAAAATAACTGAAAGGAAGGATGGAAATATGCGTAAACTGACTGCTCTATTTGTTGCCTCTACCCTGGCGATGGGTGCTGCGAATCTCGCTCATGCCGCTGAGACTACCACCGCCGCGCCAGCGGATGCGAAGCCAATGATGCAGCATAAAGGTAAATTTGGCCCACATCACGATATGATGTTTAAAAACCTGAACCTGACAGACGCACAGAAGCAACAAATTCGCGACATTATGAAAGCGCAGCGCGAGCAAATGAAACGTCCGCTGCTGGAAGAGCGTCGCGCCATGCATGATATTATCGCCAGCGATACCTTCGATAAAGCCAAAGCCGAAGCGCAAATTACGAAAATGGAAGCGCAGCGCAAGGCCAATATGCTGGCGCATATGGAAACCCAGAATAAAATTTATAACGTTCTGACACCGGAGCAGAAAAAGCAATATAACGCTAATTTTGAGAAGCGTCTGACAGAACGCCCGGCGCAAGAAGGTAAAATGCCTGCTGCGGCAGAATAACTTTCCGCATAATTTAAGACCGCCGGTCTTGTCGACAACACAATCGTTGAGGTGGACAGGATCGGCGGTTTTCTTTATGACTGGCGACAGTCGGTGTGCAGTTCAATGATCTCATATTGACCTGACATTAGTGGCTTACAGAGAATTTTATAGCCATCCTGATCAAAGCCCGCAGGGGTGCGCACCAGGGTGGCGGCCTCATCCAGCGAGGGTACCGCCCCCAACCATAACCAGTTGTTGATAATGTGGAACTGGGTCATTTGTGGGCGGCTCTCTTTTAACGCGATAGCGCCTTTCCAGGGCCAGCAAACCACACGTAACCGTTCCAGTGAGGCCTGCAGACGAAGAAAATGCGCCTGCGGGGTTTCTTGCCCACAGCACGCGCCAGCGCAGCGCTTCAGAGCGAAACGAAAACAGGCGCGCCCACGGCTTACCGGTTCAAGCCCCAGCAGGCCATAACACAATTTTTGTTCATCGGCGAGGTTCTGTAAGCTTTGCAGCGCTGCCCGACGGTTGGCGAAGAGCCCAAACAGGTTCGGCTCATGGGAAAAATCGACGCTGCGGGCGGAAACGACCTCAATCTTTTGTTCGCTCAACTGTAGAGAGCAAAGCTGGCGATTACGACGTAACCGCTTGTTAAACAGCGGCTGTTGTTCTTTGATCAGTCGCGCCTCCAGCAGCAACGCGCCCATTTCCCCAGCGGTGCAGATCCAGCTTATCCGCCGCGCCTGTCGCAGCATAGCGGCCTCGTCAGGCGTTCGCAGATGTGAGAGCACCCGGCTGCGAATATTTACGCTTTTACCGATATAAAGCGGCAGCGTCTCGCTTTCGCTATGAAATATATAGACGCCCGGTAAGGCTGGCGCTTCGCTGAGGAAAGGACGTAAATGTTCTGGATATTCGTAAATGGCCGCCGCTTCAAACTCAAGGCGGGGGGCTGATTGACGCCGTACCACAGTGATCTCCGTTAACTGGTTATTCATCCAGTATAACAGCGGATGGGTGATTAAAAAAGAGGCTGGGAAGAGAGGAGGCCGGATAGACGAGCGATATCCGGCACAACAGTAGAAGTACGCTTACTTTTTCCAAAAGTCGTCGAATACCGTAATCGGCAAACGGCGCTTATGTTCAGTTTTTACATACCAGCCTTCGATAGTTTTAGCGATGGCGGAGTCCAGCGTTTTGCCTTCCAGGTAATCGTCAATATTGTCATACGTTACGCCCAGCGCGGCTTCATCAGGCAGTGAAGGGCGGTCGTCTTCCAAATCGGCGGTGGGGACTTTTTTATACAGATGCTCAGGACAGCCCAGCGCTGCGAGAAGCTGTTTGCCCTGGCGTTTGTTAAGGCGATGAAGCGGGTTAATATCGGTACCGCCATCGCCATATTTGGTGAAGAACCCGGTTATCGCTTCCGCCGCATGGTCGGTGCCCACCACGACGCCGTGAGTCATACCGGCGATGCTATATTGCGCTTTCATTCGCTCACGCGCTTTTTCATTGCCGCGAACAAAATCGCTCAGCTCAATTCCCGCTTCGCGCAGCGCCTGTTCGCTGGCGAGGACGGCGCCTTTAATATTGACGGTGAGTACTCTGTCCGGCTGAATAAAAGCGATGGCGTCCTGGCAATCCTGTTCATCGGCCTGCACGCCATAAGGCAGACGAACGGCGATAAACTGCAGCGCATTATCACCAGTCTCTTCCCGCAATTCGGCGATAGCCATCTGGCTGAGTTTCCCGGCCAGCGTCGAATCCTGCCCGCCGCTGATGCCTAACACCAGCGATTTCAAAAAGGGATAGGTTTTCAGGTACGCTTTAAGAAAATCCACGCTGCGGCGAATTTCTTCTTCAGGGTTGATATGCGGTTTCGCGCCAAGCGCCTGGATTATCTCTTGCTGCAGAGTCATTTAACCCCCTTCGACATTAAAAAAATGAATCTTTACCCTGTTAAAGCTAACCCTTCGCCGCTGAAACGACAAGGTTTGGCGGGCTAAGCGGTGTTTAAAACAACATATCGCTGCGTTAGAGAATTTTCCGAAAGACTTTTTGTGGCGAGGCGCGGCTTGAAAAATGTTCTGATGTATTCCAGGCTTACATAACACGCTGATAAACAAGAGGACGGAAAATGAACAAGAACGTAGCAGGAATTTTAAGCGCAGCGGCGGTAATGACTATGCTGGCAGGCTGTACGGCGTATGATCGTACAAAAGACCAATTTGTTGAGCCTGTCGTTAAAGATGTTAAAAAAGGAATGAGCAGGGCGCAAGTTGCGCAGATTGCGGGCAAACCGTCATCTGAAGTGAGCATGATTCATGCGCGCGGTACCTGTCAGACCTACATCCTGGGTCAACGTGATGGTAAAGCGGAAACCTACTTTGTTGCGCTGGATGATACCGGGCACGTGATTAACTCCGGCTACCAGACCTGTGCGGAGTACGACACTGACCCACAGGCGCCGAAGCAGTAACAACTGTACATTGCCTGAACATTCAAGGAAACCGGCCTGCGAGCCGGTTTTTTTGTGCCTGCCATAACCTTATTTATTATCGCGAATTATTTGCCCGAAATGTGAGGGGGGTCATAACGCCAGGTCAATGAGAGACAATTTAGTGGGTCAAGGAAATACCATCCGGCGGTCCGATCCCGTATACTCATTTCAGCCACCTAAAAAAGTAAATCCGGTTACGCAAGTCGCCCAGAGTATGGATGCAGGTTGAGGCTTGCGGCGTATCTGGTTGACAGATAATCGCACATGAGGAAGGTTTTTATGGAAAAGAAACACATTTATCTGTTTTGTTCTGCGGGCATGTCAACGTCGTTACTGGTATCAAAAATGCGCGCTCAGGCTGAAAAATATGAAGTGCCGGTGATTATTGAAGCATTCCCTGAAACCCTGGCCGGTGAAAAAGGCCCGGCAGCGGACGTCGTGTTATTAGGCCCGCAAATTGCTTATATGCTCCCCGAAATTCAGCGTTTATTACCCGGTAAACCGGTAGAAGTCATTGATTCAATGTTGTACGGCAAGGTAGATGGCTTAGGCGTGCTTAAAGCTGCGGTAGCGGCAATTAAAAAAGCCGCCGCGAATTAATTATTTTTTAATTTTTCCCGTCAAAGAGTTATTTCATACACTAACCGCAATATTTTATTGCGGTATTTAAGGGTATTTTTCTATGAGTAACGTTATTGCTTCACTTGAAAAGGTACTCCTTCCTTTTGCTGTAAAAATAGGAAAGCAGCCACACGTTAATGCAATCAAGAACGGCTTTATTCGTTTAATGCCATTAACCCTTGCGGGGGCGATGTTTGTATTAATTAATAACGTTTTCCTGAGCTTTGGGGAGGGGTCGTTTTTTTATTCCATGGGCATTCGGCTTGATGCCTCAACCATTGAAACACTTAATGGATTGAAAGGCATCGGCGGGAACGTCTATAACGGCACATTGGGCATTATGTCGCTCATGGCGCCATTTTTTATCGGCATGGCGCTGGCGGAAGAGCGCAAGGTTGATGCGCTGGCCGCCGGACTGCTCTCCGTGGCGGCATTTATGACCGTAACGCCGTATAGTGTCGGCGAGGCCTATGCCGTAGGCGCTAACTGGCTGGGCGGCGCGAATATTATCTCCGGTATTATTATTGGCCTGGTGGTCGCGGAGATGTTTACATTTATTGTCCGGCGCAACTGGGTGATTAAGCTACCGGACAGCGTACCGGCTTCGGTGTCTCGTTCATTCTCAGCATTAATTCCCGGCTTTATTATTCTCTCTATTATGGGGATTATTGCCTGGGCGCTGTCTAATTACGGTTCTAACTTCCATCAGATTATTATGGACACTATCTCTACGCCGCTGGCATCGCTGGGTAGCGTGGTAGGGTGGGCATATGTCATTTTTGTACCGCTGCTGTGGTTCTTTGGTATTCATGGTTCGCTGGCGCTGACCGCGCTGGATAGCGGCATCATGACGCCCTGGGCGCTGGAAAACATCTCTATTTACCAGCAGTATGGCTCCGTCGATGCGGCGCTGGAAGCCGGTAAAACGTTCCATATCTGGGCGAAACCGATGCTGGATTCTTATATCTTCCTCGGTGGCAGCGGCGCAACGCTGGGTCTGATCATCGCTATCTTCCTGGCATCCCGTCGCGCGGACTATCGCCAGGTGGCAAAACTGGCGCTGCCGTCAGGTATCTTCCAGATTAACGAACCCATCCTGTTTGGCCTGCCGATTATTATGAACCCGGTGATGTTTATCCCCTTCATTCTGGTTCAGCCGATTCTGGCGGCGATTACGCTGGTGGCTTACTATTTGGGTATTATTCCGCCGATTACCAATATTGCGCCGTGGACCATGCCAACCGGGCTGGGGGCGTTCTTTAACACCAACGGCAGTGTCGCCGCGTTGCTGGTTGCGCTATTTAACCTGGCGGTCGCTACCCTGATTTATCTCCCCTTCGTGGTGGTGGCTAACAAAGCGCAGAACGCCATCGAGCAGGAAGAAAGCGAAGAAGATATCGCTAACGCACTGAAATTCTAAACTCCGCGTCGGCATGGGATGCCATGCCGGGCTGAATCAGAGGAAAGACTATGTTTGATCTTGAAAATGTTGTAGATAACCAGACAGCGGCTGAGGAACTCGAAGAAGTCGTTATGGGGCTTATCATCAATTCTGGTCAGGCGCGCAGCCTGGCATATGGCGCGCTCAGAAAAGCGAAAGAAGGCGATTTTGAGGCGGCGAAAGCGATGATGGACCAGTCGCGCATAGCGCTCAATGAAGCGCATCTTGTGCAGACAAAACTCATCGAAGGCGATCAGGGCGAAGGCAAAATGAAAGTCAGTCTGGTCCTGGTTCACGCTCAGGATCATTTGATGACATCAATGCTGGCTCGTGAACTGATCGCCGAGTTGATTGAGCTCCATGAGAAACTGAAATAACAGGGGGCGGATGATGCAGCTACAGGTTAACGCAACGGAAATCAAAACGGTTTATGAGCAGCAGCTCTTCAATGGCAAAAATTTCCATGTGTTTATCTATAACAAGACGGAAAGCGTCACCGGGCTGCATCAGCACGACTACTATGAATTTACCCTGGTATTAACCGGACGTTATTACCAGGAGATCAACGGGAAGCGTGTGCTGCTGGAACGTGGAGATTTTGTTTTTATCCCGGTGGGGTCGAATCACCAAAGTTTCTATGAGTTTGGCGCAACGCGTATTCTGAACGTAGGAATTAGTAAACGTTTTTTTGAACAGCATTATCTTCCGTTACTGCCGTTTTGTTTTGTGGCATCGCAGGTATACAGGGCGAATAGCACCTTCCTTACCTATATTGAAACGGTGATTGCGTCGTTGAATTTTCGCGGCAATGGGCTCGACGAATTTATCGAAGTGGTGACATTTTATATTATAAACCGCTTACGTCATTACCGCGAAGAGCAGGTTTATGATGATATTCCACAATGGCTGAAAGCAACCGTGGAGATAATGCATGATAAAACGCAGTTTGGCGAACATGCGCTGGAAAATATGGTGCGCCTGTCGGCAAAATCCCAGGAGTATCTGACGCGCGCCACCCGACGTTATTACAGCAAAACGCCGATGCAAATCATTAATGAGATTCGCATTAATTTTGCCAAGAAACAGTTGGAAATGACCAACTATTCGGTTACGGATATTGCTTATGAAGCCGGGTATAGTAGTCCAAGTCTGTTTATTAAAACGTTTAAGAAGATGACCTCATTTACGCCGAATAGTTATCGGAAACGATTGACGGAAATTAATGAGTAACGGTTTGCATTGCTCGATTAATTACATTTCACGCTTGCCCCAATAGCGCGGGGAACGTCACGCTATTTCTTACGAGCGGGCATAGCGTAATACATATCAGTGTCATACACTGAAGGGAGATATTATGAGCCAGAAATTAAAAGTCGTCACTATTGGTGGCGGGAGCAGCTACACCCCTGAATTACTTGAAGGCTTTATTAAACGCTACCATGAGTTACCTGTCACCGAATTATGGCTGGTTGACGTTGAAGACGGGAAAGAGAAGCTGGGCATTATTTATGATCTCTGCCAGCGAATGATTGATAAAGCAGGCGTTCCGCTAAAATTGTATAAAACGCTGGATCGCCGGGAAGCGCTGAAAGACGCTAATTTTGTTACTACCCAGCTACGCGTTGGTCAACTCAAAGCCCGTGAGCTGGACGAGCGTATCCCGCTTAGCCACGGCTATCTGGGGCAAGAAACCAACGGCGCTGGCGGTTTATTTAAAGGGTTGCGTACCATTCCGGTTATTTTTGACATCATTAAAGATGTTGAAGAATTATGTCCGAATGCGTGGGTCATTAACTTTACTAACCCGGCGGGGATGGTGACGGAAGCGGTTTATCGCCATACCAACTTTAAAAAATTCATCGGCGTATGTAATATTCCTGTCGGCATGAAAATGTTTATTCATGACGTGCTGGCGCTGAATGAGAATGACGATCTTTCCATTGACCTGTTTGGTCTAAACCATATGGTCTTTATTAAAGATGTGCTGGTGAATGGCACCTCACGGTTCGCAGAATTACTGGATGGCGTGGCGTCCGGTCAGTTGAAAGCGTCAACCGTAAAAAATATCTTTGATCTGCCGTTTAGTGAAGGATTGATTCGCTCGCTGAACATGCTGCCGTGCTCTTATTTGTTGTATTACTTCAAGCAAAAAGAGATGCTGGCGATTGAAATGGGCGAATATTACAAAGGCGGCGCGCGCGCTCAGGTCGTACAGAAAGTGGAGAAACAACTCTTCGACTTGTACAAAAATCCTGAGCTAAACGTGAAGCCGAAAGAGCTTGAGCAACGCGGCGGCGCTTATTATTCCGATGCCGCTTGTGAAGTCATTAACGCTATTTATAATGACAAGCAGACTGAGCATTACGTTAATATTCCACATCATGGGCATGTCGAGAATATCCCGGCGGACTGGGCGGTGGAAATGACCTGCATTCTGGGACGCAATGGCGCGACGCCGCACCCGCGTATCACCCGTTTTGACGAAAAAGTGCTGGGGCTTATCCACACGATTAAAGGATTTGAGGTCGCGGCCAGCAATGCGGCGCTGAGCGGAAACTTTAATGATGTGCTGCTGGCGCTTAACCTGAGTCCGCTGGTGCATTCCGACCGCGACGCAGAAGTCCTGGCGCGTGAGCTCATTCTGGCGCATGAAAAATGGCTGCCTAATTTTGCCGCTTGCATCGAAGCGCTGAAAGGTAAGCACCACTGACAGAGGTAGGCTATGGAACGCGTGTTGATTGTGAATGCCGATGATTTTGGCCTGAGTAAAGGGCAAAATTACGGCATTGTTGAAGCATATCGCAACGGCGTTGTGACCTCCACGACGGCGCTGGTCAATGGCGAGGCTATTGACCATGCGGCGCAGCTTAGCCGCGAGCTGCCTGCGCTTGGGGTGGGAATGCATTTTGTTTTGACGTTAGGCAAACCGGTGTCAGAGATGCCGGGCCTGACGCGAGACGGCCTGTTGGGGAAATGGATCTGGCAAATGGCGGAGGAGGATACGCTTCCGCTGGATGAAATTGCGCATGAACTGGCGTGTCAGTATCAGCGTTTCATCGACGTATTTGGCCGCGAGCCAACGCATCTCGACAGCCACCATCATGTGCATATGTTCCCGCAAATTTTCCCCATCGTCGCCCGTTTTGCGGCGCAGCGCGGGATTGCGTTACGTATTGACCGCCAGACGGTGTTGAACGCCGACGATCTGCCGTCGGATTTGCGCAGCACTCAAGGATTTAGCAGTGAATTTTACGGCGAGGAGATCACCGAAGCGTGCTTTTTACGCATTCTGGATGCCTCGACGCATCGAGGAGAAACCTCTCTGGAGGTGATGTGTCATCCGGCGTTTGTGGACAACATTATTCGCCAGAGCGCCTATTGTTACCCCCGCTTAACTGAACTGGAGGTATTGACGTCTGCGTCACTCAAGGCAGCGATTGCGGAACGTGGATATCGTCCTGGCAGTTTTCTTGATATTTAGCTCCTGAGTTTGCGGCGCAAGAATGCGCCGCATTTTTTGCCGTTTATGCAGGAATCGCGTTAATTTTCCCCGCACGCGACCAGACACGGTGTGCCGCCATCAGCGTCAGCAGAGTGTCCATAAAGTGGTGGTCAACGTTATCGGCCTCAACAAGTCCTTCTTCCCCCTGGCTATCAATGTTTAAAAGCGCCTTAAACCGTCGGGCGTCGCCTGCCAGTGCGATGGGCTTCAGATGTTTGTAGGCTTCCAGAAGGTAGTAGCGGGCATCGCCGCAGCTCTCGATATCGGCAATATTGCCGCACGGTACTATTACTGCATCGACCGTTAGCGACGGCGCGCCGGCAAAGGTTGCCGCAATAGTTAATGTTGAACCGTCATCAGCCGTTACTTCACCCATCCGTGAATAGAGCAGTTTTGCGTGGACGCCTTTGGCTTTTAAAGCCTGCAAAATGGTCAACAGCTCGGCGGCGTTAACCTTGTCGTTCAGCAGAATAGCGACCACTCGGCCTTTAACATCGCCGTCCGGCACCGCATACAGGCTGAGCGCCGGATCTTTTTTCAGACCGTTGACATCAGGAGGCGGGGCAATTTGCGTTTGCTCATGGGTGAGTGCAAAACCGAGATTATGCGCGACGCCCTGAGCCAGCGTGACATCAATATGCGCTAACTGATCGACCACCCGCTCCCGAATATACGCGCGGGCGACTTTACTCAGTTCAAAGCTGAACGCCTCAATAATATGCTGCTGCTCTATCGGCGTCTGACTGAGCCAGAACAGGCGAGGATGCGCGTAATATTCGCCGAAAGAGGGGCTGCGTTCGCGGATTTTATTGCCATCCACGCGTTCCTGGTATGATTCGAAGCCGCCGCGTTTTGGCGCTGGCGGCGTTTCGCGCGGCCAGTTGTCATTAATGGAGTTCGGTTCATAGTTCGCCGGATTGGTGTCGATATCCATCCGGTGCATACCGTCACGCTGGAAGTTATGGTAGGGGCAGGTAGGGCGGTTAATCGGAATTTCGTGGAAGTTTGGCCCGCCCAGACGGCTGATTTGCGTGTCGGTATAAGAGAACAGACGCCCCTGTAACAGCGGATCGTTGGTAAAATCAATGCCGGGAACAATATGTCCTGGATGAAATGCCGCCTGTTCGTTTTCAGCGAAAAAGTTATCCGGATTACGGTTTAACACCATTTTGCCGACGCGTTGTACTGGCACCAACTCTTCCGGAATCAGTTTGGTCGGATCGAGCAGATCAAAATCGAATTTAAATTCATCCTCTTCGGCAATGAGTTGTAGGCCCAGCTCGTATTCCGGGAAATCGCCCGCTTCGATGGCCTCCCACAGATCCCGGCGGTGAAAATCCGGATCGCGACCGGTCAGTTTTTGTGACTCATCCCATACCAGCGAGGCTTTACCTGCCAACGGTTTCCAGTGGAAACGGACAAAGGTCGCTTTCCCTTGTGCATTGATCAGACGGAAGGTGTGAATGCCGAACCCTTCCATCGTCCGATAACTCCGTGGAATACCGCGATCCGACATTGCCCACATGACGTTGTGCAGCGTCTCAGGCTGTAAGGAAACATAGTCCCAGAAGGTGTCGTGCGCGCTCTGTCCTTGCGGAATAGCCCAATGTGGTTCGGGCTTAACGGCGTGCACAAAATCCGGAAACTTATGTGCATCCTGGATAAAAAAGATCGGCGTGTTATTACCGACGAGATCGAAAATTCCCTCTTCGGTATAAAATTTGGTCGCAAAACCGCGGATATCACGTACGGTATCAGCAGACCCCGCGCCGCCCTGTACTGTCGAAAAGCGAACAAAGACCGGGGTAATTTTCTGTGGATCGCACAGAAACGCGGCTTTCGTGATGTCGCTCAGGTCTTTATATGGCTGAAAATAGCCGTGCGCTGCTGATCCGCGGGCGTGAACGAGCCTCTCCGGGATACGCTCATGGTCAAAGTGGGTAATTTTCTCGCGCAGGATAAAATCTTCCAACAGCGTAGGGCCACGGCTGCCGGCGCGAAGAGAATTTTGATCGTCGGCGATGCGCACACCCTGATTGGTGGTCAGCGCATAATTTTCGCTGCCTTTACGAAAGGTGTCGAGGGCGGTGAGCTTATCATTCGCGGTCTCGGGCGCTTTTAAGCTGCCGGGGGCCGTTGGTTGCGCGCCCGGCGGCGTCGGTTCTGGCGTGGGGCGATGTGAACCGTCTGACGGCGCCAGGGAGTCCAGGCCGGGCTGTGATTCACGGGTATCATGCACGGGGGACTGATGGGGGGATTTCTCATTATGCGACATTGAACTCGTCTCCTGCTTTCATCACTGAAATGGGCGTGGTAGTAGTCAAAATCACTCTAACTATAGAACATTTCAGCAATTATGCCGGGGGAGAGCGGAACGGCAGACAAGGCTCAATAGGGAAATCGCACGCGCGGAACAGGACGTCGGGGGCGAAGATCGGCTAAAATAGTGTTTTTCTGATTTTTAGCCTTAGAGCCTATCCCAGTAGGCGTTATTGGCGCAGCCAGTTTGGACACGGACAGCGCGCAAAAACCGGAGCGTACACGTAGTACGTGAGGATTTTGAGCACTGCCCAGGACCAAAATGGCAAGTAAAATAGCCCTAATGGGATAGGCTCTTAGCCTCTTTTAGTGAAGCATTAATGATGAAACCTCTTCGCCAGCAAAATCGCCAGATTATTAGCTATATTCCGCGTGTTGAACCCGCGCCGCCGGAACATGCGATAAAAATGGATACGTTTCGCGACGTCTGGATACTGCGCGGTAAATATGTTGCCTTTGTTCTGACGGGGGAGTCATTTCAACGGTCGCCCGCCTTTAGCGTGCCAGAATCGGCGCAACGTTGGGCGAATCAGGTTCGCCAGGAAAACGAAATCGCTGACTAAGAAAAAAACAAAACGCCGGTACTGGAGACCGGCGTTTTTAGTGACAGACATTTTGAGTTGCCGATCGTCGTGTCTCAGACGATGTGAACTCCCGATAATGTATTATCGATGCGCCAGTTCAGCGTCTTCTTCGCTATCGAGAATGGTTTTATCGGTCTGCTTCAGCCACTGGCTGGTCAGCGTACCCGCGGTCATTGAGCCACTCACGTTCAGTGCGGTACGGCCCATATCAATCAACGGTTCGACGGAGATTAACAGCGCGACCAGCGTGACCGGTAAGCCCATGGCAGGCAGCACAATCAGCGCGGCGAAGGTCGCGCCGCCGCCAACGCCGGCAACACCCGCCGAACTTACGGTAACGATACCCACCAGCGTGGCTATCCATACGGGGTCTAAGGGGTTGATGCCGACCGTCGGCGCAACCATTACCGCCAACATCGCAGGATAAAGACCGGCACAACCGTTTTGGCCGATGGTCGCGCCAAAAGAGGCAGCAAAGCTGGCGATGGACTCCGGCACGCCCAGGCGGAGGGTTTGCGCTTCGACATTAAGTGGAATGGAGGCGGCGCTGGAGCGGCTGGTAAAGGCAAATGTCAGCACCGGCCACACCTTGCGGAAATATTTCAGCGGGCTAATCCCGTTCACGCCCAATAGTATGCCGTGAACCACAAACATTATCGCCAGACCAAGATATGACGCTACCACGAAGCTTCCAAGCTTAATAATGTCCTGCAGATTGGAGCCAGCAACCACTTTCGTCATCAGCGCCAGTACGCCGTAAGGCGTAAGTTGCATCACCAGACGCACCAGCTTCATCACCCAGCTTTGCAGGGTATCGATAGCAACAAGCACACGCTCGCCTTTTGGCGCATCATCTTTCAGCAGTTTAAGCGCGGCCACGCCCAGGAATGCGGCGAAAATCACCACGCTGATAATAGACGTAGGATTGGCGCCAGTCAGATCCGCAAACGGATTTTTCGGTACAAAAGACAGCACCAGTTGCGGCACGCTGAGATCGGCCACTTTGCCGACATAGCTCGTCTCAATGGCATTCAGACGCGCGGTTTCCGCGCCGCCCTGAACCAGACCTTCCGCCGTCAGTCCGAACAGATTGGTGACCAGCACGCCCACCAGCGCTGCGATAAGGGTAGTAAACAGCAGCGTGCCGATAGTCAGAAAACTGATTTTCCCCAATTGAGAGGCGTTATGCAGTCGTGCCACGGCGCTTAAAATAGAGGCGAATACCAGCGGCATCACAATCATTTGTAGCAATTGCACATAACCGTTGCCGACAATATTGAACCACTGAATGGAGTCTTTTAACACCTGACTGTCAGCGCCATAAATGGTGTGCAGGGCCAGACCAAAGATCACGCCCATCACAAGGCCGACAAGCACTTTTTTAGCCAGACTCCACTGTTTATGACGGGCCTGCGCCAGTACAAACAGCAGAATGACGAACACCGCAATGTTCGCAATTAATGGAAAATTCATCCCCGTTCTCCTGATTTTTTTATTATGAAGCGCTGTGTTTTAGCGATTCTGTTCGCGCAAGATTAGCAGAACTGTGAGCTGGCTCTTATATTCAAATGGAATGGTTTATACCAAAAATGACTTTGGCGTTGATTTACTAATCAATCTGGTGATTTATAAAACGATTGAACTGCATTTGCAGGATAGTGATCATCTGCGAAGACCAGCGTATGACGTTGTTTTCCGGCATGGACTGTGGCATCCACACCGCCCAGGCAAACAACGCCATACATAAAAATCGCTCCAGTTGATTGCCTTTGCGCGGCGCCAGAATAGGCAGGCGGAAACGCCAGCGACACGGCCACAGTAAGGGAACGCCTGCGGGGGTAAGCATATCCGCGACGATATGGCTTAAATAGCCGAGTACCATGCCTTGCAGCGCATCCGCCGGGATAATCCACGTATCCGGAACCTTGAGATAAAAGGTCGCCAGTAGGGCAAAGACCGCCAGCAGACTATGGGTAAACCCCCGGTGACCGAATGCGCGGGCGATCGGTTTCGATACCCATTTCAGGCGCTGACCAAGAAAAGATTTGGGGTGGTCGATATCCGGCAGCAGACAGGTCAAAATAGCCGAAGGAATAATATGCCACCAGTCGCCGTGCGCAAGGACGGGCGTTAACTCGGCATTCTTGGCGAAAACCGCGCTGGCTATAGAAAAAAGAAGATGTCCTTCCGCCGTCATGATAAAACCCATTAAACTGTCAATTCATACAGTATAGGGTTTTTATACAGTAGGCGGAAGTGGTGACGTTGTAACTCTTTGTCTCTGTCAAAGCCGCTTGCCGTCTGGCTCAGCGGCTAATTGCCCGTTGACTTTGTTTCGGAAACATCTTAACCGAGTAGATGCGCCGCCGTCAGCTCTGTCAGCGAGTTAAGTTTGACATTCGCCAGCGCAAAGCGCGGATCATGCTGGTTTTCTTCTGCTGGCACCACAATGGCGCGCATTCGCGCCGCCTTTGCCGCGATTAAACCATTCACCGAATCCTCCAGCGCCACGCAGGTTAATGGATCAACGCCTAGTTTGGCCGCACAATCCAGATAGACCTGCGGGTGCGGTTTGCTGTAGGGCAATTTTTCCGCAGAGGCCAGCGCGTCAAAACTGTCGCGCAGCTCAAACATGGTGAGCACTTTTTCCAGCATATGCAGCGGCGATGCCGAGGCAAGCCCCACTAATAGCCCCTGCGCTTTACACAGCGCCACAGCCTCGCGCACACCCGGCAAAAGAGGGCGCGTCTCTTCGATAAGCGTAATCGCGCGGGCAATAACACGGTTTGTCACTTCCTGGCGATCGGGGCCGCTCCACGGTTGCTGCGCAAACCAGAGATCGACAACCATATCAATGCGTAGCCCAAGCGTGTCTGGTAACTCATGGCGCCGAGTAATATCTACGCCTAAACTTGCCATCACGTCCAGTTCAGCGCGATCCCAGAGCGGTTCGGAATCGATCAGTAGTCCATCCATATCGAAAATTGCAGCAAGAATTTGACGTGGGGTTGACATCACAACCTCTCCTGTTGAGATTAAAAAATAACGAATTAAGCGTTCATTATGACCATGTTCTTAGTATATCGCCCTTAAAGATCAGGCGAAAACGGGAATCAACAGGTAGACTTAGGCCAAAACGACGCGTCTTTATCAAGGGGAACTCATGACGTATCAACAAGCTGGACGCATTGCAATCCTAAAAAGAGTTGTAGGGTGGGTTATTTTTATTCCGGCACTGCTTTCCACGCTCATCTCAGTCCTTAAATTTATGTATGCGCACAGTGAAAAGCAGGAGGGGATAAATGCGGTAATGCTGGATTTTACCCACGTAATGATAGACATGATGCGCGTGAATACGCCGTTTCTGAATGTTTTTTGGTACAACTCGCCGACGCCGAATTTTCAGGGAAGCCTGAATATCGGTTTCTGGCTCATTTTTATTCTGATTTTTGTCGGGCTGGCGATGCAGGATTCCGGCGCCAGAATGAGCCGCCAGTCACGTTTTTTGCGTGAAGGCGTGGAAGATCAGTTGATTCTGGAAAAAGCAAAAGGCGCGGAAGGGCTAACGCGTGAGCAGATAGAGTCACGTATCGTGGTGCCGCACCATACCATCTTTTTACAGTTTTTCCCGCTCTATATTTTGCCGGTTATTATTATCGTGCTCGGCTACTTTTTCTTTTCCTTGTTAGGCTTCATGTAAACTGAAAAATGCCGGATAGCCCGTATCCGGCATGGGCTGTACCTATACCGCAAGCAGCCGATCCATCGCTTTTTGCGCAGTAGCCAGGTGCTGACCGCCAAACAGCCTTGCCCGATTAAGCAGGGTGTAGAGCTGGTAAATCGGCTGCCTGTCGAGAAAATCCAGCGGTAGCGGCGAAACGGACTGATAGCCGTCATAAATCTGCGGTGGCTGATCGGTATGCAGCGGCAGCATCGCCAGATCGCATTCTCTGTCGCCCCAATAGCAGGCTGGATCGAAGATATAGGGGCCGTCAGGGCCAAGCGCGCAGTTCGCCGACCATAGATCGCCATGCAAAAGAGAAGGCTGCGGTTGATGCGACGCCAGACGTTGCTGAACATGTTCAACAATGGCGTCAATATTACCAAAGGTAATGCCTTTTTCCGCGGCGAGTTCAAGTTGCCAGCCAATGCGCTGTTCGGCGAAAAAAGTCGACCAACGGCGTTGCCAGGTATTCGGCTGCGGCGTGGTAGAGAGCGCGTTGTCAAAATCGAGGCCGAATTGAGGTTGGTCGCTCCATTGGTGCAGGCGCGCCAGCTGTTGCCCAAGAATAAACGCATTATGGGCATCCAGCGGGCGGGGCGAGAGGTAGTCCATGACTAAAAAGCTGTAATCCCGATCCGAACCTACCGCCCATACCTTAGGCACAACAACGGTTTTACTGCGGGAGAGCAGCTCCAGCTGATCGGCTTCTGCGGTAAAACCGCGAAGCATTTCTCGTTCATCGCACTTCACGAAAAAATCATGGCCTGCATAACGTAAATGCCATGCGGCATGAACTTCTCCGCCTGGCAGTTCATTACGCAGTTCGATTTCGCCTTCACCGACTTGCTCGCTTAAAAGACGACTGATAGCTTGCCACATAATGTCTCTCCCCACGTTGTCTGCCAGATCATAAGGTTAGCGCAAAAATGCGGTTGAAAAATACGAACTAACGCACATCGCGGACGCGCCGCGGCGGGAATGGCACTTATTGTGCGTTTTTACTCCACGCCTCCCAGGTCGCCACGGTAATGTCGACATCCTTATCTAACGCGCTTTTCGCAAGTCCGGCGACAAGCGCTTTGATTTCATCAGCGCTCTGAGCGCTAACAAAGCCAAACGTATTGGTGCCGAGCTCATGCACATTCCCTTCATCGTCCGTTAATGTCAGCAAAAAACCGCTGCGCGTCAGATGATTATTGAGTTCGTTAATCTCGGTCAGGGAATCTTCATGGAAGGTTACGGTAATAACATAACGGGTAATATCGCCACTGGCCATCGTTCACCTCGTTGGGAGCAACTGTGTTTTTAACAGCGGCGGATGCGCCGCCCGTTAACCGATTTTCCGGTATCCCCCTCGGCGAGGGGGAAACGATTATTGCGCGGAAAGATAGGCGTATATTTTTTGGGTATCGTCACGGGAACACAGACGCGTACCTTGATTGAGCGTAGCGGCGCTGCCTGCCGCCACACCGAAGCGCACCATCTCTTCCAGCGACGCGTCTTGCGCCAGTTTTAACGTCATCGCGCCCACCATACTGTCGCCTGCGCCGACAGTACTTTGACTTTTCACCGGGGGAGGAACAACCTGGATGCAATTCTCACTGTCTATGCCCAGCGCCCCTTGCGGCCCCAGAGAGACCACTACCCGGCGAGCCTTGCCGCTTTGCACTAATTCCTGGGCCGCTTTACGCACATCATCAGGCTGCGTCAGATCGCGATTGACTAACGCGCTCAATTCTTTCAGGTTAGGTTTCACCAGTTCGATATCGCCAAGCGCCAACGCAGCGGTGAGCGCGTCGCCAGAGCTATCAATAATGCAGCGAATGCCTTGCTTCTGCGCGGCGGAAATCAGTTGCGTGAGTTTCTCGACCTTAACGCCGGGCGGAAGGCTGCCGCTGATAACCAGAATTGCCCCGGATTCAATTTCCAGTACCTGTTCTTCAAGCTGGCGAAATTCGTCATCGTCCAGCGTGGCGCCGGGCATAACAAAACGATATTGTTCGCCGCTGGACTCGACGTGGACGTGCAGGTTCTGACGCGTCCAGTCCTTCGCATCGACGGTAGACACGGGGACATTTTCGTCAGCCAGTAGTGCGACCAGATGTTCGCCGGTAGCGCCGCCAGCCGGGAAAATTGCGGTCGCGGTGCCGCCAAGATGCGCAATGGCGCGAGCGACATTAATACCCCCGCCGCCGGGTTCGAATACCGGCGCGGAGCACCGCAGTTTACCTTCGGGATAAATTTGCGGCGTGATTGTTGCGCTATCGAGAGAGGGCGCAAGCGTCAACGTATAGATACGTACCATCATTACCTCCTGTTAGGCTGATTTCAGTCTGGCACTTAATCCCCGGAAAGTGAAGGAATTAACAATATGATTTTCCGGATCTTTATTTAAAGAAGTACGATGTAAAGTTATATAAATAAATGAA
Source organism: Salmonella sp. SSDFZ54 (assembly GCF_004010735.1). Lineage (NCBI taxonomy): Bacteria > Pseudomonadati > Pseudomonadota > Gammaproteobacteria > Enterobacterales > Enterobacteriaceae > Salmonella > Salmonella sp. SSDFZ54. The sequence goes on along the minus strand of NZ_CP034819.1, from coordinate 4,579,804 downwards.
TGCTTCGGGAGGGTTCTTATTCAAAAAATGAAATAGTAATTGATTGCTATGTTATTCGGGGCTTCTTATAATTCGCTACCTTTCCAGGGGCGTTTGTCATTGATCCCTATGAAAGTTTCCGGGACCGTCGTGGTCTCTTTTTTAGTTGTACGGACTCTATATAAATGAAGCTTTTGAAGGCAGTACCCGCTGTAGTTATGCTGGCGGGTGGCGTGTTCGCGTCTCTGTATGCCGCCGCCGATGATTCCGTTTTTACTGTCATGGATGATCCCTCCACCGCGAAAAAACCTTTTGAAGGTAATCTGAATGCGGGCTACCTTGCTCAGTCAGGCAATACTAAAAGTTCTTCCTTAACGGCTGACACGGCGATGACCTGGTATGGACAACGTACCGCCTGGTCATTATGGGGCAATGCCAGCAATACCTCCTCTAATGATGAACGCTCTTCAGAAAAATATGCGGTAGGCGTGCGTAACCGTTTTAATATGACGGATTATGATTATACCTTTGGCCAGGCCAGTTGGCTGACAGACCGTTTCAACGGTTATCGTCAGCGCGACGTACTGACCGCCGGTTACGGGCGGCAGTTCCTTAATGGTCCAGTGCACAGCTTCCGTTTTGAATTCGGTCCTGGGGTTCGCTATGACGAACATACGGACGATACTACTGAAACGCAGCCGTTGGGTTATGCTTCCGGCAGCTATGCCTGGCAGTTAACTGACAATGCTAAGTTTACACAGGGGGTGTCAGTATTTGGCGCAGAAGACACCACACTAAATTCGGAAACAGCCCTCAATGTCGCCATTAACGAACATTTTGGTCTAAAGGTGGGGTATAATTTAACGTGGAACTCGCAGCCGCCTGAATCAGCGCCTGAACATACCGATCGCCGCACTACGGTAACGCTGGGCTATAAGATGTAATATTGCGCCGGGTTACGTTACGTAACCCGGTTATTCCGTGGTGACGCCTCAGAAGAAGAAGGTGATGTCGCCGTTGATATAAGAATAGTCGTCTCCGGTGCGAAATTCCGACGTGACTTTGTTTAAAGAAAGAGAAAATGCGACGGGAGAATAGCCGATGGTGGCACCGACGCGATATTCATCCACGGTTTTATTAATATCCACCGTTTCCATTTTTGTTTGCAGCGTTTTCCCCTGTAACGTGTAGTTTTTATCAACTTCCCTGCGCTCAACGCCAGCAAATACTTTATAGATCAATCCCTCTTTTTGAGTGTGTATTAACCCTCGGCGGGACAGTAACCCAAACCCATTATCAGAGTTGAAGGTCTTATCATTTCCCAGCGCAACGGTTGCGCCGTATCCTAAATACTGGAAGAGATTGCCGCCGACAGCAGAGACTTCTGGATAGAAGCCCACATTGACACCCAGAATATCAATAGCTGGCGTAAGGGAGACCATTCCTTTTGCCGTATAACCATAACGGTTTTCAATTTGATCCTGCCAGGCAGGGTATTTTTCTGCGCCTATTATTCGATGCGCCCGATTCTGAACCTCCTGACCGCCTGCGTCAGGACCAATAACGCCGATATCGGTACCTAAACGATAACGTAACCAATTGGTGGCTAATGAATTCCACTCCAGTCCGGTATGAAGAAAGGCGCTGAACGCGCGGTCGCCTTTGACGGCTTCAGGCTTTCTCTTACTGGCACCTGATGGAGAATAAATATCTTGCGCGATATGAAAAGAGAGTTGACTGGCGTCAGTGAGATCGTGGCTGTAGCCTAAAAAGAGCCCGGCAGTATAATCACCCCGGTCTGCAGCCTTGTGCCCATAAAGGGCATTTAAGGATGGTTGAAATATACCTGCATCATCATTCGCCACTGAAATAGCAAGGCTACTGGCATTGGCCATTGTGGTCGTACTGAGTATGGCGGCAATCATCGTTGCGCAATAGCTGTATTTGTTCACTTTTTACCCCTGAATATGAAAGTGAATACTCTTATTTTTACAAAGTAATAAGCACAGCAGCATGATGCGCAGTGCTTATTAAACCTTTAAATATAACTAAACTCCTGCCAGCAGCGAGTCATTGAGAGGATACGTTGCCTTAATGTTGAAAAATGGTGTTGAAAAACATGCGTCAGATATTATTGAATATCCATTTTTCATTCGCTATCTGAGTGCGAGAAATTATTGGCTTCACGATTATGCATATAATACGATGTTTTTTGGTATCAATATGAATATCACGTTGTATTCTTTTGAGCTCATTTTCTATGATGGCTTCGATGTTTATCTGTTATTAATTTTTACCGTGATAGTGTTGTCTTTAATGATGAGAGTATCTAACGGCTGGCAGGGTAATATAACCAAATTATTACTATCTGAATTATTAGGGCAGTTATTATTAAGGAAGCAAAAGTGAATAAGACCATTAATCTGCTAAAATTACTGCCCGTAGTATTATTAAGCGCATGTACTACATCGTATCCTCCCCAGGATACAACATCGGCACCCGAGTTACCCCATCGTAACGTACTCGTTCAGCAACCTGATAACTGTAGCGTTGGCTGTCCTCAAGGAGGAAGTCAACAAACAATCTATCGCCATGTCTATACGCTCAATAATAATAGCGCCACGAAATTTGCCAACTGGGTTGCCTATAGCGTGACAAAGACCAGCCAGGCAAGCGGTCGCCCGCGGAACTGGGCGCAGGACCCCGATTTACCGCCCTCGGATACGTTGGCCCCTTCGGCCTATAAAAATGCCCATACGCTATTAAAAGTCGACAGGGGACACCAGGCGCCGTTGGCAGGATTGGGCGGCGTTTCGGACTGGCCGTCGTTAAATTATTTATCGAATATTACGCCGCAGAAATCCGCCCTGAACCAGGGAGCATGGGCTGCACTGGAAAACCGGGTGCGCGAACTTGCCAAACAGGCTGATGTATCTGTAGTGCACGTAGTGACCGGCCCCCTTTTTGAGCGGCATATCGCCACATTGCCAGAAGATGCGACGGTAGAAATTCCCAGCGGGTACTGGAAGGTTTTATTCACCGGAACGGCGCCGTCAAAAAGTGAAGGAAATTACGCTGCGTTTATTATGGATCAGAATACACCCCGTTCGGCGAATTTTTGCGACTATCAGGTTACCGTGGAGGCTATCGAACATAAAACGAAGCCAGTGCTGACGCTGTGGTCTGCCTTGCCTGAAGCGGTAGCCAGCGAGGTGAAAACGACAAAGGGGAGTCTGGCGCAGAAGTTAGGTTGTCGATGAGAAGCGCTATACGGCGCGTAGAAAGATAATGGAGAAATCCTGTCAAGGGTCTTGATTTGCTACAGAGTGATGCAATCTCCCTTTTTTTAGTGTTACCATCGTCATGCCGGACGAAAATAGCGATTTTCGTCTGTGTCGAAGGTTGTGCGCCAATTTAGCAATGGTTGGCTAGATGGATACACAACTCACTGTCAATAAATTCATTTTCTCTTTGTATGTGATCTTGCGTATGGGTCACCACTGCAAATAAGGATATTACATGCCTGTTATTACTCTTCCTGATGGCAGCCAACGCCATTATGACCACCCTGTAAGCCCGATGGATGTTGCTCTGGACATTGGTCCTGGCCTGGCGAAAGCCACCATTGCGGGCCGTGTGAATGGCGAGCTGGTTGATGCTTCCGATCTGATTGAAAATGATGCGACGCTTTCCATCATCACCGCAAAAGATGAAGAGGGTCTGGAGATCATTCGTCACTCTTGCGCGCATCTGTTAGGTCACGCTATCAAGCAACTTTGGCCGCACACGAAAATGGCGATCGGCCCGGTTGTCGACAACGGTTTTTACTATGACGTTGATCTTGACCGCACGCTAACTCAGGAAGATGTCGAAGCGCTCGAAAAGCGGATGCATGAGCTCGCCGAGAAAAATTACGACGTTATCAAGAAGAAAGTCAGCTGGCACGAAGCGCGTGAAACCTTCGTGAAGCGTGGTGAAAGCTACAAAGTTTCCATTCTTGATGAAAACATTGCTCATGATGACAAGCCAGGCTTGTACCATCATGAAGAATATGTCGACATGTGTCGTGGTCCGCACGTGCCGAATATGCGTTTCTGCCATCACTTTAAACTGATGAAAACTGCCGGCGCATACTGGCGCGGTGACAGCAATAATAAGATGTTGCAGCGTATTTACGGTACGGCATGGGCAGATAAAAAAGCCCTGAACGCTTATCTGCAGCGCCTGGAAGAGGCCGCAAAACGCGACCACCGTAAAATTGGTAAGCAGCTCGACCTGTATCATATGCAGGAAGAAGCGCCGGGCATGGTGTTCTGGCATAACGACGGCTGGACTATCTTCCGCGAGCTGGAGGTCTTTGTTCGTTCTAAACTCAAAGAGTACCAGTATCAAGAAGTTAAAGGCCCGTTCATGATGGACCGTGTGCTGTGGGAAAAAACCGGGCACTGGGACAACTATAAAGATGCGATGTTCACCACATCCTCAGAAAACCGCGAATATTGCATCAAGCCGATGAACTGCCCGGGCCACGTTCAGATCTTTAACCAGGGTCTGAAATCCTATCGTGATTTGCCGCTGCGTATGGCGGAATTCGGTAGCTGCCACCGTAACGAGCCATCAGGCGCGCTGCATGGTCTGATGCGCGTACGCGGCTTTACGCAGGATGATGCGCATATCTTCTGCACCGAAGAGCAGATCCGCGATGAAGTTAACGCTTGTATTCGTATGGTCTACGATATGTACAGCACCTTTGGCTTCGAGAAGATCGTCGTCAAGCTTTCCACTCGTCCTGATAAGCGTATCGGCAGCGATGAGATGTGGGATCGTGCTGAGGCGGATCTGGCGGTTGCGCTGGAAGAAAATAATATCCCGTTTGAGTATCAACTGGGTGAAGGCGCATTCTACGGTCCGAAAATTGAATTTACCTTATATGACTGCCTCGATCGTGCATGGCAGTGCGGTACAGTACAGCTGGACTTCTCCTTACCGTCTCGTCTGAGCGCCTCCTATGTAGGCGAAGACAACGAGCGTAAGGTGCCGGTAATGATTCACCGTGCGATTCTTGGGTCGATGGAACGTTTCATCGGTATCCTGACCGAAGAGTTCGCTGGTTTCTTCCCGACATGGCTCGCGCCTGTTCAGGTAGTCGTGATGAATATTACCGATTCGCAGTCTGAATACGTTAACGAATTGACGCAGAAACTACAAAATGCGGGCATTCGTGTAAAAGCAGACTTGAGAAATGAGAAGATTGGCTTTAAAATCCGCGAGCACACTTTACGTCGTGTCCCTTATATGTTGGTCTGTGGTGATAAAGAGGTGGAAGCAGGCAAAGTTGCCGTTCGCACCCGCCGCGGTAAAGACCTGGGCAGTCTGGACGTAAATGACGTGATTGAGAAGCTGCAACAAGAGATTCGCAGCCGCAGTCTTCAACAACTGGAGGAATAAAGTATTAAAGGCGGAAAACGAGTTCAAACGGCGCGTCCGAATCGTATTAATAGCGAAATTCGCGCGCAAGAAGTTCGCTTAACAGGTCTGGAAGGCGAGCAGCTTGGTATTGTGAGTCTGAGAGAAGCTCTGGAAAAAGCTGAAGAAGCCGGAGTAGACTTAGTCGAAATCAGCCCTAACGCCGAGCCGCCGGTTTGTCGTATAATGGATTACGGCAAATTCCTCTATGAAAAGAGTAAGTCTTCTAAGGAACAGAAGAAAAAGCAAAAAGTTATCCAGGTGAAGGAAATTAAATTCCGTCCTGGGACAGATGAAGGCGACTATCAGGTAAAACTCCGCAGCCTGATTCGCTTTCTCGAAGAGGGCGATAAGGCCAAAATCACGCTGCGTTTCCGCGGTCGTGAAATGGCCCACCAGCAAATCGGTATGGAAGTGCTTAATCGCGTGAAAGACGATTTGCAAGAACTGGCAGTGGTCGAATCCTTCCCAACGAAGATCGAAGGCCGTCAGATGATCATGGTGCTTGCTCCTAAGAAGAAACAGTAAGGCCTTCAAGTAACAATTCTGTGAAGCCTTCGGGCTTCACAGGTTTTGTTCGCCTATGTTTCGTTTATTAACAATGCGAAGTGGAAGTTATTAAAATGCCAAAAATTAAGACCGTACGCGGTGCTGCTAAGCGCTTCAAAAAAACCGGTAAAGGTGGTTTTAAGCACAAGCACGCTAACCTGCGTCACATTCTGACCAAAAAAGCGACTAAACGTAAACGTCACCTGCGTCCGAAAGCCATGGTTTCTAAAGGCGATCTGGGCCTGGTTATCGCGTGCCTGCCGTACGCATAAGCCGTTAACGTTTTTAACTTTTTAATTAGAATAGATACAGGAGAGCACATATGGCTCGCGTAAAACGTGGTGTAATTGCACGCGCACGTCACAAGAAAATTTTGAAACAAGCCAAAGGCTACTACGGTGCGCGTTCTCGCGTATACCGCGTTGCCTTCCAGGCAGTTATCAAAGCTGGTCAGTATGCTTACCGTGACCGTCGTCAACGTAAGCGTCAGTTCCGTCAACTGTGGATTGCGCGTATCAACGCAGCAGCACGTCAGAACGGTATTTCTTACAGCAAATTCATCAACGGCCTGAAAAAAGCCTCTGTTGAAATCGACCGTAAGATCCTGGCTGATATCGCCGTATTCGACAAAGTCGCGTTCACCGCGCTGGTTGAAAAAGCGAAAGCAGCTCTGGCATAAGCCAGTGAAAAGAGGGAGCCTGGCTCCCTCTCTTTTATTTACTGTTCAGTGAGTTGACAATTGACCTGTAACCCTTTTCAATAAAGGATATTCGGTTTTACCACATAAGGTAACGCAAGCATGAACGCTGCTATTTTCCGTTTCTTTTTTTACTTTAGCACCTGATCCCAGGAGGCTAGCGCGTGAAAAACGAAACGAAAAACAGCGCAAAAAAGCCTCCTGATGGAGGCTTTTTTTGTATCTGAAATCGAGAGATTACGTCCAATGAACCGGTGTCTTCACCGACACAATGAGGAAAACCATGTCACATCTCGCAGAGCTGGTTGCCAATGCAGCGGCCGCCATTAACCAGGCGTCAGATGTTGCCGCGTTAGACAATGTACGCGTCGAATATTTGGGCAAGAAAGGGCATTTAACCCTTCAGATGACGACCCTACGCGATCTGCCGCCGGAAGAGCGTCCGGCAGCCGGGGCAGTCATTAACGCCGCGAAAGAGCAGGTACAACAGGCTCTTAACGCGCGTAAAGCCGAGCTGGAAAGCGCAGCGCTTAACGCCCGTCTGGCCGCTGAAACCATCGATATCTCCCTGCCGGGGCGCCGTATTGAGAACGGCGGTCTGCATCCGGTCACGCGTACCATTGACCGTATTGAAAGTTTCTTCGGCGAGCTTGGTTTTACCGTGGCGACTGGCCCGGAAATCGAAGATGACTACCATAACTTCGATGCGTTAAACATTCCGGGTCATCATCCGGCCCGCGCCGATCATGATACCTTCTGGTTTGACGCGACCCGTCTGCTGCGGACCCAGACGTCTGGCGTCCAGATCCGGACGATGAAAGCGCAGCAACCGCCGATCCGTATTATTGCGCCGGGCCGTGTATACCGTAATGACTACGACCAGACGCATACTCCGATGTTCCATCAGATGGAAGGTCTGATTGTTGATACCAACATCAGCTTCACCAACCTCAAAGGTACGCTGCACGACTTCCTGCGTAATTTCTTTGAGGAGGATCTGCAGATTCGCTTCCGTCCTTCTTATTTTCCGTTTACCGAACCTTCTGCGGAAGTGGATGTGATGGGTAAAAACGGCAAATGGCTGGAAGTGCTGGGCTGTGGGATGGTGCATCCGAATGTGCTGCGTAATGTCGGTATCGATCCGGAAATCTATTCTGGCTTCGCTTTTGGTATGGGGATGGAACGTCTGACCATGTTGCGTTACGGCGTCACCGACCTGCGTTCATTCTTCGAAAACGATCTGCGTTTCCTCAAACAGTTTAAATAAAGGCAGGATAAAACAATGAAATTCAGCGAACTGTGGTTACGCGAGTGGGTTAACCCGGCAATTGATAGCGATGCGTTGGCTAACCAGATTACGATGGCTGGCCTGGAAGTAGACGGCGTTGAGCCGGTCGCGGGAAGCTTCAATGGCGTTGTGGTTGGGGAAGTGGTTGAGTGCGCCCAGCATCCGAACGCTGACAAATTGCGTGTAACGAAAGTCAACGTCGGCGGAGAACGCCTGTTGGATATCGTCTGCGGCGCGCCAAACTGTCGTCAGGGGCTGAAAGTAGCGGTGGCCACCATTGGCGCTATTCTGCCGGGCGATTTCAAAATTAAAGCGGCGAAACTGCGCGGCGAACCGTCTGAAGGGATGCTGTGCTCCTTCTCCGAACTGGGGATTTCCGACGATCACAGCGGCATTATCGAACTGCCGGCGGATGCGCCGCTGGGTACCGATATCCGTGAATACCTGAAGCTTGACGACAATACCATCGAAATTAGCGTCACGCCGAACCGTGCGGATTGCTTAGGTATCATCGGCGTTGCGCGTGATGTGGCGGTACTGAACAAAGCGCCGCTCCAGGAGCCTGAAATGGCGCCGGTTACGGCAACTATCAGCGATACGCTGCCGATTACAGTAGAGGCCGCTGATGCGTGTCCACGTTATCTGGGCCGGGTGGTAAAAGGCATCAATGTTAACGCGCCGACGCCGCTGTGGATGAAAGAGAAATTGCGTCGCTGCGGTATTCGCTCCATCGATGCGGTGGTTGACGTCACGAACTATGTGCTGCTCGAACTGGGTCAGCCAATGCATGCTTTCGATAAAGATCGCATTGATGGCGGTATTGTCGTGCGGATGGCAAAAGAGGGTGAAACCGTCGTCCTGCTGGACGGTAGCGAAGCGACGTTAAATGCGGACACGCTGGTGATCGCCGATCACCATAAGGCGCTGGGGATAGCCGGTATTTTTGGCGGCGAACATTCCGGCGTGAACGGCGAAACGCAAAATGTGCTGCTGGAATGTGCGTACTTTAATCCGCTGTCTATCACCGGTCGCGCTCGCCGCCACGGTCTGCATACCGATGCGTCTCACCGCTACGAGCGCGGGGTGGACCCGGCGCTGCAATATAAAGCGATAGAGCGCGCTACTCGTCTGCTTCTTGATATCTGTGGCGGTGATGCGGGTCCGATAATTGATGTGAGCAACGAAGCAACGTTGCCGAAACGCGCCACCATTACGCTGCGTCGCAGTAAACTGGATCGCCTGATCGGGCATCATATTGCGGATGAGCAGGTCAGTGATATTCTGCGTCGTCTGGGCTGTGAAGTGACCGAAGGGCAGGACGAGTGGAAAGCCGTGGCGCCGACCTGGCGTTTCGATATGGAGATTGAAGAAGATCTGGTGGAAGAGGTGGCCCGCGTTTACGGCTATAACAATATTCCGGACGAGCCAATCCAGGCCGGTTTAATCATGGGAACGCATCGTGAAGCCGATCTGTCGTTGAAGCGGGTTAAAACCATGCTGAACGACAAAGGCTATCAGGAAGTGATTACCTATAGCTTTGTCGATCCTAAAGTACAACAGCTCATCCATCCCGGCGCAGAAGCGCTGCTGCTGCCGAACCCTATCTCCGTTGAGATGTCGGCGATGCGTCTGTCGCTGTGGAGCGGATTGTTGGCGACGGTGGTCTATAACCAAAACCGTCAGCAGAATCGCGTGCGTATTTTTGAAACCGGTTTACGTTTCGTTCCGGATACACAAGCCAATCTGGGTATTCGACAGGATCTGATGCTGGCTGGCGTGATTTGCGGTAACCGCTATGATGAGCACTGGAACCTGGCAAAAGAGACCGTTGATTTCTATGATTTGAAAGGCGATCTGGAAGCAGTATTGGATTTAACCGGCAAACTGGGTGATATCCAGTTTAAGGCGGAGATGAATCCGGCTCTGCATCCGGGACAGTCTGCGGCGATTTATCTGAAAGATGAACGTATTGGTTTTATTGGGGTTGTTCACCCTGAACTGGAACGTAAACTGGATCTGAATGGTCGTACGCTGGTGTTTGAACTGGAATGGAATAAGCTCGCAGACCGTATCGTGCCGCAGGCGCGGGAGATTTCACGCTTCCCGGCCAACCGTCGCGATATTGCGGTTGTTGTTGCAGAAAACGTTCCCGCAGCGGATATTTTATCCGAATGTAAGAAAGTTGGCGTAAATCAGGTAGTTGGCGTAAACTTATTTGACGTGTACCGCGGTAAGGGTGTTGCGGAGGGTTATAAGAGCCTCGCTATCAGCCTGATCCTTCAGGATACCAACCGTACACTCGAAGAAGAGGAGATTGCCGCTACCGTCGCCAAATGTGTAGAGGCATTAAAAGAGCGATTCCAGGCATCATTGAGGGATTGAACCTATGGCGCTTACAAAAGCTGAAATGTCAGAATATCTGTTTGATAAGCTTGGGCTTAGCAAGCGGGATGCCAAAGAACTGGTTGAACTGTTTTTCGAAGAGATCCGTCGTGCTCTGGAAAACGGTGAGCAGGTGAAACTCTCTGGTTTTGGTAACTTCGATCTGCGTGATAAAAATCAACGTCCGGGGCGTAACCCGAAAACGGGTGAAGATATTCCTATTACAGCACGGCGCGTGGTGACCTTCAGACCCGGGCAGAAGTTAAAGAGCCGGGTCGAAAACGCTTCGCCCAAAGAAGAGTAATCAGATCCAGGCATAACATCCATCAGGGTGTATTGCGGCAGATACGCTGCCATCCCGAAAGTAGATCAGCGGGATGACAGCGTATCTGTCAGCCTGAAAGATGACCCGTATAACTAAAAAGGCCGCATTGCGGCCTTTTTTCTTTCAAGTAAAGGATACCCACCGTAAAATCACGCTACCTCTTTTCAGCTGAATGGATAACATGCTGACTTTTGCCCGCCAACAACAGCGACGAAACGTTCGCTGGCTTCTGAGCCTGTCACTGCTGGTGCTACTGGCTACACTTCTGAGCTTATGCGCAGGCGAACAGTGGATTGCCCCCGGTGACTGGTTAAGCGCCCGGGGGGAACTGTTTGTCTGGCAAATTCGCCTTCCCCGCACGCTTGCGGTATTGCTGGTTGGCGCTGCGCTGGCGCTATCTGGCGCTGTGATGCAGGCGCTGTTTGAAAACCCACTTGCTGAACCGGGTCTGCTCGGCGTTTCGAATGGGGCCGGTGTTGGGCTTATTGCCGCCGTCTTACTGGGGCAGGGGCAACTGCCAGGATGGGCGCTGGGGCTGTGCGCTATAGCCGGCGCGCTCATTATTACGTTAATCCTGCTGCGTTTTGCGCGTCGCCATCTTTCTACCAGCCGCTTGTTGTTGGCGGGCGTCGCGCTGGGCATTATCTGTAGCGCGCTGATGACGTGGGCTATCTATTTTTCCACCTCTTTCGATCTGCGGCAATTAATGTACTGGATGATGGGAGGATTTGGCGGCGTTGACTGGCAGCAGAGCTGGCTAATGATTGCGCTCATCCCGGTACTGATCTGGATATGTTGCCAGTCGCAACCGCTGAATATGCTGGCGCTAGGGGAAACCTCGGCGCGGCAGCTTGGCCTGCCGCTGTGGTTCTGGCGCAATTTGTTGGTCATCGCCACCGGCTGGATGGTGGGCGTCAGCGTGGCGATGGCGGGGGCGATTGGTTTTATCGGTCTGGTTATTCCGCACATCCTGCGCTTATGTGGTTTAACCGATCACCGGGTTTTACTTCCCGGCTGCGCGCTGGCCGGGGCTATCGCCCTGCTATTGGCTGATGTGGTCGCCCGACTGGCGCTGGCGTCGGCTGAACTGCCTATCGGGGTGGTCACCGCCACATTGGGGGCGCCAGTGTTTATCTGGCTGCTACTCAAATCCGCGCGTTAGCGCATCGGTAAACAACTGCTTTCATCATTCGCAGTCTATGATTAAAGGCTAACGATGAAACCCGCTATTCTACCGACATCAGGGAGACACCATGCAAAACTCGCTTCTTAATACTCACGTTACGACGATTGATGGAGAGGTCACTACACTTGAAAAATACGCCGGAAAAGTGCTGCTCATTGTAAACGTCGCCTCCAGATGTGGCCTGACGCCGCAATATGAACAGCTGGAAAATATCCAGAAGGCGTGGGCAGACCAGGGGTTTGTCGTGTTGGGTTTTCCCTGCAACCAGTTTATGGGGCAGGAGCCAGGCAGCGAAGAGGAGATTAAAACCTATTGCGCCAGCACCTGGGGCGTCACGTTCCCGATGTTCAGTAAAATTGATGTGAATGGCGACGCGCGCCATCCGCTGTATCAAAAACTGATAGCCGCTGCGCCAACGGCAGTCGCGCCGGAGAAGAGCGGCTTTTACGAACGGATGGTAAGCAAAGGCCGTACGCCACTCTATCCGGATGATATTCTGTGGAATTTTGAAAAATTTTTGGTAGGCCGGGATGGTCAGGTGGTACAGCGTTTTTCGCCGGATATGACGCCTGAAGATCCTATTGTGATGGAAAGCATAAAAATCGCGTTGGCAAAATAATGTCTCAATTGATGCAATTAAAGGATGTCGCCGAGAGCACCCGCCTGGGGCCGCTTTCCGGCGAAGTAAGCGCAGGAGAGATCCTTCATCTTGTCGGGCCGAACGGTGCCGGGAAAAGCACGCTACTGGCGCGTATGGCGGGGTTAACCTCCGGCGAGGGGAGCATCAGGTTTGGTGGAGCGCCGCTGGAGGCATGGGCGACGGCAACGCTTGCCCAACACCGCGCTTATCTTGCGCAACAGCAAAATCCGCCGTTCGCCATGCCGGTCTGGCATTACCTGACATTGCATCAACCGGATAAAACGCGAACCGGGCAGCTTAACGAGGTGGCCGATATGCTTGGATTGGGCGACAAACTGGGGCGAAGCGTGAATCAGCTTTCCGGTGGCGAGTGGCAGCGCGTTCGCCTTGCTGCCGTTGTACTACAAATTCATCCCGACGCTAATCCGGTCGGTCAATTATTGCTGCTTGATGAGCCGATGAACAGTCTCGATGTTGCGCAACAAAACGCTCTGGATCGGGTATTACATCATTTGTGTCAGGCAGGAATTGCGATTGTGATGAGTAGCCACGATCTGAACCACACGCTGCGCCATGCGCATAAAGCCTGGTTACTAAAGCGCGGTAAACTCATTGCCTGCGGCCGCCGGGAAGAGGTGCTCACCCCCTCTTATCTGGCGCAAGCCTACGGTCTGCGCTTTCGACGACTCGACGTCGAGGGGCATCCAATGCTCATTTCGGCCACTTAAGTAAAATCGTTTCTTGAAAAGCAGGTAATTTCGACGCTAAATTAATACCAAAATAAAAACAGAGGATTGTTGCGGCATGCGTTTTTGGCTTCTTGTTATCACAGCATTGTTCCTGGCAGGATGCAGTACTCATCGGGCACCGGCGCCAAATGCCAGGTTATCAGACTCCATTACCGTCATTGCGGGTCTGAACGATCAGTTGCAGTCCTGGCGCGGTACGCCATACCGTTACGGCGGCATGAGTCGCAGAGGCGTGGACTGTTCCGGCTTTGTGGTAGTCACTATGCGCGACAAGTTTGATTTGCAGTTGCCTCGTGATACGCGTGAACAATCAAAAATCGGCACCAGAATCGATAAAGATGAATTGCTGCCCGGAGATTTGGTTTTCTTTAAAACCGGTTCGGGCGAAAGTGGTTTACATGTTGGTATTTACGATACAAATAATGAGTTTATTCATGCCTCTACCAGTCGTGGCGTGATGCGTTCATCGCTGGATAATGTGTACTGGCGAAAAAACTTCTGGCAGGCACGGCGAATTTAACCTCGCAGACGATATAAATTTTATAGTCTATTTTTAACATATCGCCGGTTGAACTTATGACATCTGTTGTCATCATATATAATGATATAACCGTAGCATTTACAAACGTACTTTTATTAAAAACGGGCGTGTTCACGCCCTGTTAAAAGTACAAGATTGAATATTGGTTTATAATCAGAGTAAGTTAAAAAAAGGAACCGGTTCACCGGTAAACAAGAAAAATGATGACGCTTCAATTAGTATCTGAAGTTACGTCTGTTTCCGTCCGTAGTGACTGGGTGGCGAATAGCGCCCTAACCATGGGACTGGCGTAATGATTGCTTCACTTGATGAGCTTTACCATTCCGAACTCTTTTTCCTTCCCGTCATGGATGAAAACGCTCGGCTTGTTGGTTTAGAGATTATTGCAACGTTTGCCGCTGAAGACGGCGCCGTGCGGATGCCGACTGAGTTGGTAGCGCCTCGCCTTTCGGTGGAGGAACAATACTGTCTGTTTGTTGAAAAACTGGCGTTGTTAGAAACCTGTCAGCACTTTTTTATTCAGCATAAACTTATTGCATGGCTTAATTTACCGCCTGCAATTAGTGACTTATTATTAGATAGCGAACTTTTTCCCCGTGCAGCGCGCTTTCCGTTTCTTGAATTAGCTATAAATGAGAATTATCCTGGGTTAAACCAGGGCAAAAACAATGAAACGTTAGCTAATCTGGCAATGCATTTCCCATTAATGCTGGCAAATTTTGGGGCAGGCGAGGCGTCGACTAAAGCTATTTTCGATGGGCTTTTCAAACGAGTCATGTTGGATAAAAATTTTATTCAGCAGCGGGCTGAAATGATCTCATTCGAACCATTCATGCACGCTATTGTTGCCCAGATCTCCTCCAGCTGCGAGTCGCTGATGATTGCCGGTATTGATACTGAGGCGATGTTTGCGCGCGCAGCGCCATTGGGGTTTAGCGCATTCCAGGGCGGACTATGGCCTTCGGTGCCGGTAAGCCAGCTCATTAAACTCGTTCAGCGATAACCTTTCTGTTTGCCGGTGTTTAACCGGTGATTAACCGTCTACACTGAAGACAGGAGGCCCTATGACCCTGTCTTTTACTGCCCGTTGGCGCGATGAACTGCCAGCAACGTATACCGCGCTTTTACCCACACCGTTAAAAAATGCGCGACTGATTTGGTATAACGACGAACTGGCGCAGCAGTTAGCCATTCCCGCGTCGTTATTTGACGCTACTAATGGCGCTGGCGTTTGGGGCGGCGAAACCTTATTACCCGGTATGTCGCCTGTCGCGCAGGTATATAGCGGGCATCAGTTCGGCGTCTGGGCGGGACAACTCGGCGACGGACGCGGTATTTTGCTGGGCGAACAGCTCCTGGCGGATGGCTCGACCCTCGACTGGCATCTGAAAGGCGCCGGATTAACACCCTATTCGCGAATGGGGGATGGACGCGCCGTCCTGCGTTCAACCATACGAGAAAGTCTTGCCAGCGAAGCCATGCATTATCTGGGTATTCCCACTACGCGCGCGTTATCTATCGTAGCCAGCGATACGCCGGTTCAGCGAGAGACGCAGGAAACGGGCGCGATGTTAATGCGTCTGGCACAAAGTCATATGCGTTTTGGTCATTTCGAACATTTCTACTACCGCCGTGAGCCGGAAAAAGTTCAGCAACTGGCTGATTTCGCTATTCGTCATTACTGGCCGCAATGGCAGGATGTCCCGGAAAAATATGCTTTGTGGTTTGAAGAGGTGGCGGCGCGTACCGGAAGACTCATCGCCGAGTGGCAAACCGTCGGTTTTTCGCACGGCGTTATGAATACGGATAACATGTCGATTCTGGGGCTGACCATCGACTATGGTCCCTTTGGTTTTCTCGACGACTACGATCCCGGCTTCATTGGTAACCATTCCGATCATCAGGGGCGTTACCGCTTCGATAATCAACCGTCGGTGGCGCTGTGGAATTTACAACGTTTGGCGCAGACGTTAACCCCTTTTATTGAGATCGACGCGTTAAACAGAGCGCTGGATCGTTACCAGGACGCGTTGTTAACGCACTATGGGCAGCGAATGCGCCAGAAGCTGGGCTTCTTTACCGAGCAAAAAGACGATAACGCTTTACTGAATGAATTGTTTAGTCTGATGGCACGCGAAGGGAGTGATTATACCCGTACATTTCGGATGTTAAGCCATACGGAGCAACAGAGCGCTTCCTCGCCGTTGCGGGATACGTTTATCGATCGCGCGGCGTTCGATGCCTGGTTCGACCGCTACCGGGCGCGATTGCGCACAGAGGCGGTGGATGACGCGCTGCGCCAGCAGCAGATGCAACGCGTGAATCCTGCGATTGTGTTGCGCAACTGGCTGGCGCAACGCGCGATAGATGCGGCTGAACAAGGAGACATGGCGGAACTGCATCGGTTGCATGAAGTTTTACGTCAACCTTTTACCGATCGAGATGATGACTATGCCAGCCGACCACCGGAGTGGGGAAAGCGGCTGGAGGTCAGTTGTTCAAGTTAGCCTGATGCCAGCAGCATCGTCTGCTGGCGGGAGCGCTATTTGGTTAACAGTAGTTTACCGGCCTGAGTTTTGCGCAACAGATACTCCTGACCGTTGTGATCGATAATGACTTTGCCGTCCGGACCTAATAGCGCCTGACTGTTGACGCGCCGTTCAGCGGCAGGGAGAAGCGTTTCATTGTCTATTTCCTTAGGGTGAGGCAGCTCGGTGTTATCCATACGCGACATGCTATTTATTAATAATCAAACTCACAATGATTATTATTATCAATAATTAATGCGATAACAGCAAGTGCTAATTCTGTGGAGTGATATACGCGCGCGGAGAGAAAAGGGCGGGTAACGCATCGAAGAAACGCCCATCCCGACAGGATGGGCGAGCTATTAAAAGCGGCTGTCTACCGCCGCGGCAAGTTTTTCCAACAAAACTTCCGTATCTTCCCAGTTCAGGCAAGGATCGGTAATGGACTGACCATAGATTAATGGTTGACCGCTGATAATTTTTTGCGTGCCTTCCCGTAAAAAACTCTCGGCCATAATCCCGGCAATTGCCGTGGAGCCATTACGAATCTGCTGGCAAATATCATCACATACCTCCAACTGGCGGCGATGCTGTTTTTGACAGTTGCCGTGGCTGAAGTCGACGACCAGATGTTCCGGCAGATCAAATTCATGCAACGTGTCGCAGGCGGCGGCAATATCTTCAGCGTGGTAGTTCGGTTTTTTACCGCCGCGCATGATGATGTGCCCATACGGGTTGCCACTCGTCTGGTAGATGGTCATCTGTCCGTCTTTATCCGGCGAGAGAAACATATGGCTGGCGTGGGAGGCGCGAATAGCGTCAACGGCAATGCGGGTATTGCCATCCGTACCATTTTTAAAGCCGACCGGACAAGAGAGCGCAGAAGCCATTTCCCGATGGATTTGGCTTTCGGTGGTACGCGCGCCTATCGCTCCCCAACTGATCAGATCGGCAATAAACTGGCCGGTGACCATATCAAGAAATTCTGTGGCGGTCGGTACTCCCAGTTCGTTCACCTGCAATAGCAAGCGACGCGCCAGTTCAAGCCCATAATTGACGCGGTAACTTCCATTCAAGTCAGGATCGGAAATCAGGCCTTTCCATCCCACAACGGTGCGCGGTTTTTCAAAATAGGTGCGCATGATGATCTCCAGACGCGCCTGATGCTTTTGGCGTTGCGCCTGGAGCTGCGTCGCGTATTCCATGGCAGCATTCAGATCGTGAATCGAACAGGGGCCAATGACGACCAGTAGCCGTGGATCTTCACCATTTAAAATCTTTTCTATCCGGCGTCGGGAGTCGGTAACGTGACTGGCGACGGAGGACGATACAGGATACCGCTGCGCGAGTTCGGTCGGTGTTACCAGGCTGTCGATACGCGCAGTACGGAGTTCGTCGGTTCTGTTCATTACAAGTCTCAGAAGTTTGTTGCTTCAACGGCAGGACTACCGGGAAGTGATGGGCATCACGATAAACCAATCCCTGCTGATTTCAAGTGCGAGGCGTGTCACACCTCGCAGGCAGAACGGCATGATAACAAAAATCAACCCATTAAACTAGTTTGCTAGTACATCCTGCGGTTAAGCCCCATAATGTCGAGAATCTTGGTGGCTATCTCTTCAACGGAATAATTGGTGCTGTTCAGGCAGGGGATCTGATTCTTACGATACAGCGCTTCGACCTCCGCCACTTCCATGCGGCACTGACGCAACGAGGCATAGCGACTGTTTTCACGGCGTTCTTCGCGAATTGCCGCCAGGCGTTCAGGGTCAATTGTCAGGCCGAACAGTTTATGTTGTAGCGGTTTTAACGATGTGGGCAGCGTCAAATTATCCATATCATCGGCGATGAAAGGGTAGTTAGCCGCACGAATACCGAATTGCATTGCCAGATAGAGGCTGGTGGGCGTTTTTCCACAGCGCGAAACGCCAAGTAAAATGACCTGGGCCTGATCGAGGTTACGCAATGAAATGCCATCATCATGCGCCAGGGTATAATCGATAGCGGCAATACGGGCGTCATACTTGTTCAGGTTACCCGGATTAAGCCCATGAGTACGATGAGCGATCGGCGTCGGATCCAGTTTCATCTCCTGCTGAAGCGGCGCCACCAGCGCCTGGACGATATCCTGGCAGAAACCTTCGCTCTGTAAGATGATGGCGCGAATTTCAGGTAAAACAATCGAGTAAAACACCAGCGGGCGAACGCCGGTTTGCTGATAAATGGCGTCAATTTGGTCTTTGACGGCGCGGGCGCGACTTTCGTTTTCCACGAATGGCAGCGTGATGCTGCTGATCGTCACCGGAAACTGCGACATAACCGCGTGACCCAGGACCTCGGCGGTGATGGCGGTACCATCAGAAATATAGAAAACATGGCGATCAACAACATTATCCATTCTGTTCATCCTGAAGAGTAAACATAATTATCTGAAAGCATAAATTAAAAGTAACGGGAAACGTATAACTTGTCGCTTATTTTATAAAATGACAGGCACTTTTTATAATTAATGAAAAGTGTGTTTCATTTCCTGGAAACGCAGTTTATACCGGGGGTGATTAAGGGAATGCCGTGCTATGCGCGGGTTTGCGCAACTACGTAAACAATCTGAAAAAATGAAAAAATAAATTTGCTTGAACGATTCACCGTTTTTTTCGCGGGTTTAAGTATGCCAGGATAAATACGCAACTATGTGTTTCTTAAACTCGTTCATTTATCACAAAAGGATTGTTCGATGTCCAACAATGGCTCGTCACCGCTGGTGCTTTGGTATAACCAACTCGGCATGAATGATGTAGACAGAGTTGGGGGCAAAAATGCCTCCCTGGGTGAAATGATTACTAACCTTTCCGGCATGGGCGTATCCGTTCCGAATGGTTTTGCAACCACTGCCGATGCGTTTAACCAGTTTTTGGATCAAAGCGGCGTAAACCAGCGCATTTATGAGCTGCTGGATAAGACAGATATTGATGATGTCTCCCAGCTGGCGAAAGCGGGCGCGCAGATCCGCCAGTGGATTATCGACACTCCTTTCCAGCCGGAGCTGGAAAACGCCATCCGCGATGCCTATGCGCAGCTTTCGTCGGATGATGAAAATGCCTCTTTTGCCGTGCGTTCCTCCGCCACGGCGGAAGATATGCCAGATGCTTCGTTTGCGGGCCAACAGGAAACGTTTCTTAACGTTCAGGGCTTCGATGCGGTACTGGTGGCAGTGAAACACGTATTTGCTTCTCTGTTTAACGATCGCGCCATCTCTTATCGCGTTCACCAGGGATATGATCATCGCGGCGTAGCGCTTTCCGCTGGCGTGCAGCGGATGGTTCGCTCCGATCTCGCCTCGTCAGGGGTGATGTTCTCTATCGATACCGAATCCGGCTTTGACCAGGTGGTCTTTATCACCTCGGCATGGGGACTGGGTGAAATGGTGGTGCAGGGCGCGGTTAACCCGGATGAATTTTATGTCCATAAGCCAACCCTGGCGGCAGGCCGTCCAGCCATCGTACGCCGCACCATGGGGTCGAAAAAAATCCGCATGGTTTACGCCGCCACCCAGGAGCACGGCAAGCAAGTGAAGATTGAAGATGTGCCGCAGGAACAGCGCGACATTTTCTCACTCACCAACGAAGAAGTGCAGGAACTGGCGAAACAAGCGGTGCAGATTGAGCAGCACTATGGTCGTCCGATGGATATCGAATGGGCGAAAGACGGTCATACCGGTAAGCTCTTTATTGTGCAGGCACGTCCGGAAACCGTGCGCTCCCGTGGCCAGGTGATGGAGCGTTATACGCTACATGCGCAGGGGAAAATCATTGCCGAAGGTCGCGCCATTGGTCATCGTATCGGCGCCGGTACGGTAAAAGTTATTCACGATATCGGCGAAATGAACCGTATTGAGCCTGGCGATGTGCTTGTCACCGATATGACCGACCCGGACTGGGAACCGATCATGAAAAAAGCGGCGGCGATTGTCACTAACCGTGGCGGGCGCACCTGTCACGCGGCGATTATCGCCCGCGAATTGGGCATTCCGGCGGTAGTCGGTTGCGGCGACGCCACCGAACGCATGAAAGATGGCGAAAAAGTAACCGTCTCCTGCGCAGAAGGTGATACCGGTTATGTTTATGCCGACATGCTGGATTTCAGCGTAAAAAGCTCCAGCGTAGACACCATGCCAGAGCTACCGCTGAAGGTCATGATGAACGTCGGCAACCCGGACAGGGCATTTGACTTTGCCTGCCTGCCGAATGAAGGCGTAGGTCTGGCGCGACTGGAATTCATCATTAACCGTATGATTGGCGTTCACCCACGCGCGCTGCTGGAGTTTGACGACCAGGATGCCGCGCTGCAAAACGACATTCGTGAGATGATGAAAGGGTTTGACTCGCCGCGTGAATTTTACGTTGGTCGACTGACGGAAGGGATCGCGACGTTAGGCGCCGCCTTCTACCCGAAACGCGTCATCGTTCGCCTGTCTGACTTTAAGTCCAACGAATACGCCAACCTGGTCGGCGGCGAACGCTATGAGCCGCATGAAGAAAACCCGATGCTGGGCTTCCGCGGCGCGGGTCGTTACGTCGCAGAAAGTTTCCGCGATTGTTTTGCGCTGGAATGCGAAGCGGTGAAACGCGTGCGCAACGATATGGGCCTTACCAACGTCGAAATCATGATCCCGTTCGTGCGGACGGTCGACCAGGCGAAAGCGGTCATCGAAGAGCTGGCGCGCCAGGGGCTTAAACGCGGCGAGAACGGGCTGAAGATCATCATGATGTGCGAGATCCCGTCCAATGCCTTGCTGGCTGAACAGTTCCTCGAGTATTTTGATGGCTTCTCGATTGGTTCTAACGACATGACGCAGCTGGCGCTGGGGCTGGATCGCGATTCCGGCGTGGTGTCTGAACTGTTTGACGAGCGTAACGACGCGGTGAAAGCGCTGCTGTCGATGGCGATCCGCGCGGCGAAAAAACAGGGCAAATATGTTGGAATTTGTGGTCAGGGTCCGTCCGACCATGAAGACTTTGCCGCCTGGCTGATGGAAGAGGGGATCGACAGCCTGTCGCTGAACCCGGACACCGTGGTTCAGACCTGGCTGAGTCTGGCGGAACTGAAGAAGTAGTGTAATACCGGATGGCGGCGTTAACGTCGCCATCCGGCAATTTATACCGCAGTGTGCTCCTGGCGCAGCCGCTCAATAATATCCTGCCGCAACAGAAACTTCTGCACTTTGCCAGAGGCGGTTCTGGGCAGTTTTTCTACGATGACGATCCGTTCCGGATATTTATACTTCGCTACCCGTTTTCGACTGAAAAAAGCGATCACCTCTTCCAGCGTCAGCGAAAGGTGCGGCGGTTTTAAGACTACATACGCGCATGAACGTTCGCCTAAGCGTTCATCAGGCATAGCAACGACGCAAGCATCGTGTATGCGGGGGTGTTGCAATAAAATATCCTCCACCTCGCGACTGCTGATATTTTCACCTCCACGTATAATAATATCCTTTTTGCGCCCGGTAATTTTGATATAACCGTCTTCATCCATGCGGCAGAGGTCGCCGCTGTAATACCAGCCCTCATTATCCAGTGCGCGGGCGGTAAGTTCCGGCTCGTCCAGGTATCCCATAAAAACGTTCGGCCCGCGCGAGGCTTCTTCGCCTTCGTGGCCTGCTGGAAGCGTATTGCGATCTTCATCCACGATTTTAATTTCTACACCGGTGGCGGCATAACCATCGGTGTTCATCATGCGTGAAGTCGAATCACCCAGATTAACCATCGAGTGTGGAGAACTTTCTGTAGAACCGTAAATACTCAATAATTTGATACCGCGCTGCTGGCAGTCGCGGGCAACCTTTTTGGGAATAGTCGTGCCGCCGCATAAGAAGAATCGCAGTGAGGAGAGGTCGGCAGGCTGTTGCTCAACGGCACAAAGCAGATCGTAAATAAACGGCGTCGCGCCTGACATACAGGTACAGCGTTGCTGCGCTAATAAGGTAAGGCAGGCTTCTGGGGTAAAGATGTCCAGCAATACGCTACGCGCCCCGATTAAAAAGGGCGCGGTGACGCCGTGTAAAAATCCGGTGGCGTGGCCCAGTGGCGCAGGCATCAGGAACACATCTTGCCAGGTTAAATTCAACCGCGCGCAATACGCCCGTTCGCTGGCAAGAATATTATTGTGGGTCAACATCACCCCTTTCGGCATTCCTTCTGTGCCGGAGGTAAACAGCACTGCCGCCAGTTCATCACCGTGAATGTTAATGTCTGACTGCAACGGTTCGCTGCGGTCGATGATTTGACTAAGCGCAAGCGCTGTGGTGGCAGGCGCCAGTTTATCCACGCCGACAATATGCGTCAGATGGCGCAGTTGATTTTGTAGCGGAAGGATAAGATCGACCGGACGATTCTGTTTGAACACGGTGGGGGCGAAGAATATTTTTGCCTGACATTTGTTCAGCACCCAAACCAGCTCTGCTTCTCGCCAGGCGGGAAGTAGCGGGACAGATACCGCGCCCGTTTTCAGGCAGGCCAGATAAATGAGGGTAAACTCACACCAGCCCGGAAGCTGAAAGGCCACGCGATCGCCCGGTTGAATCCCCTGAGACAGTAACCAGTTTGCCAGGCGGCTTGCCGCGCAGTCGAGCGCGGCGTAGGTCCAGGACGCGCCATGATTATCGACCACGGCGATTTTATCGGGTACGGCGCGTGCGGTTTGCCGCCAGTAGTCGCCCAGTGAAGCATCGCCCCAGTAGCCGGACTCGCGATAGGTTTTCCGCCTTGCGGCGTCAAACGTTAATGTAACACTCATTGACTTGTTCTCTA
Organism: Salmonella sp. SSDFZ54; assembly: GCF_004010735.1. Classification (NCBI taxonomy): domain Bacteria; kingdom Pseudomonadati; phylum Pseudomonadota; class Gammaproteobacteria; order Enterobacterales; family Enterobacteriaceae; genus Salmonella; species Salmonella sp. SSDFZ54. The sequence goes on along the minus strand of NZ_CP034819.1, from coordinate 4,556,665 downwards.
TTAATACAAATGACGTAATCTCCGGGGGCAAGCCGAATAAGACGCCGTAGCGTCGTTATCCGGTGTTTCAGAGCGTCAGCCGTAGCGAAACTCAACGCCGAACGTTCCCGCCGGGTATTCCCATTTTTCGAGAAGAGTATTGCCGCAGAGAACCCTGCAGGTCCCGCATTCCAGGCAGCCCGCGGAGTCAAAATGAATATTTCCCGCATCGTCCAGCTTATAGAGTCCGGCAGGGCAGGCTTTTATTAATTTATTAAACTCCTGCATGTCAGGCGAGGAGCGCAAAATGATATGTGGGTGTCCTTCATCTACGTAAAATTTATTTACGCCCAATTTGACGTCAACATTCACCTTATTGTCCGAACTCATAATGCCGTAGCCCCTTTTATGCCGTCTTTTAATAGATTCACCAGTCCAATTTTTTTCGCATGTGACAGGATAGTTTTACGCAACGGTGGGACTGGACCGCCATCAACGGTGAACAGATCGCCCACAATGTTTGCCGCCATTCGCGGGTACTCGGTAAAAAGCCGTGGGTTTTCCATTAATCCGGGGAGTTTGCGGAAATGCCGCATATCGCGTAACACGCCGTTTTTCTCCAGCGCGCGTTTGTAACCGGCAAGACTCGCGGCGGAAAAATCTTGCCGCGCTTTAGCGTCAATGGCGGTTTGAGCGGCCGCTTGCGCGGACGCGATGGCTAAATCCATGCCGCGGACGGTATAACCGAGATTCAGGCAAAGACCGGCGGCGTCGCCGACAATCATCACGCCGTCATTTGCCAGCTCCGGCATCATTGCTATGCCGCCTTCGGGCACCATATGAGCGGAGTATTCAAGCAGCGTTCCCCCCTGAATCAAAGGGCGTATTGCCGGATGCTGTTTAAAATCTTCCAGCATTTGCGGTACGCTTTTGGTCGCGTGAGCAATGTCGCCCAGGCCACATACCAGCCCCAGAGAAACCGAATCGCGGTTGGTATAAAGAAACCCGCCGCCCATGAGCCCGTTGGAGGGCGCGCCAGCGAATAACCAGGCGGCGCCTTCATGGGACGCCAGATTAAAGCGCTCTTCAATAAGTGCCGGAGAGAGCCCAATCAACTCTTTTACGCCGACGGCATAGTGATGCGCAGAAGAGACAGGCACCATGTCCAGCGAACGGCCCAGCATGGAATTCACGCCGTCCGCGAGAATCACAATATTCGCATCCAGAATATCATCCCCGGCCTGAACGCCAGTGACGCGATTGCCTTCACGTACCAGAGCGTCGACCCGTACACCTGGGATAAACTGCGCGCCAGCCTGTTCCGCCTGCGCCATTAGCCACGGGTCCAGTTTGTTGCGCAGTACGGTATATGACGTAAGGGGCGGAGTAGGGGGCGCGCGGTGAAAATCAAGTGTGACGGCGCTTTCTTCGGTTAAAAAGGAGATTTTTTCACGGGTAACGACGCGTTCGATGGGGGCGGACGTTGCGAATCCCGGCATAATACTTTCGATACTGTGAGCGTAGAGCCGGCCACCGGTCATATTTTTGCTGCCCGCGCTGTTTCCGCGTTCAATAACCAGTACATCCAGTCCCGCTTTTGCCATCACATACGCGGCGACCGTTCCTGCTACGCCTGCGCCCACCACAATAGCGTCAAATTTATCATCCGACATGCTTTATGCTCCTTTCCCGCCGTATCGACGACGGGAGATGTGCGTTGAAAAAGGAATTAGCGGCTTAACTGGTCGATGAGGGCAGGAACAACCTTATAGATATCGCCCACCAGGCCATAATCGGCATAATTGAAAATGGGCGCGTTTTTATCTTTGTTAATTGCGACAATAATTTTTGCGCCGTTTCCACCCACCATATGTTGAATTTGGCCGGAAATGCCCAGCGTCAGATAGAGATCGGATTTCAACAGAACGCCGGATACGCCAATATAACGCTCACGTTCCATCCAGTTTTCACCTTCCGCAATGGGGCGGGAACAGCCCACTTCTGCGCCGAGGACGGCCGCCAGTTTATGCACCATATCCAGATCGCTTTGCGCCGCCAGACCTCGTCCTACGCCGATGACCCGTTTGGCTTTGCTCAAATCGACGCTGCTTAACGATTTCGCGCGCCGCTGCTGGCACAATACCTCGTGGCGTGGGGCAATATATGCCAGCGTGGTCTGCGGGCAAGTATGACCGGGGAGAGGGGCGGCGGGTTCCAGCACGCCGGGTGCCAGCGTAATAATCGCCTGCGGACTGTTTAATTTCTCTTTGCCGAAAGCAAGTCCGCCGTACATGCGATGCTCTGCGTGTAGCGTCCCGTCGAGGAGGTCAATAGACGTCGCGTCGTTCACCATCACGGCGTCAAGCTGGATGCTCAGCCGGGCGCCCAGCGCTTTACAGCGCTTGGTCGCCGCCATGAGCAGCAGCCCATTTTGGTCGCCTAATAACGAGGCCAGCGTTTCGGCATAGTTTTCCACGCGCTGCAAATCCGTATGCGATTCAAGAATGACTATCTCATCAGCGCCAAGCGCTTTCACGTAGTCGATCTCCGTGTTTCCTTGCACGATGGCGTAAACTTTTTCTCCCCACTGCCGCGCGCCGGTCATTAATTCGGCATAACGCTCTACGTTATCGCTAAATACCCATACGTTAGCTAAATGATTCATGATAATTTTTCTCCGTTGGGCTTAGTTCAGGGATTTTTTCAAATGGTCGGCCAGTGCGGTGATGGCTTCCGGCGAATCGTTATCGAGAATGATATGCTTGCGTTCTGTCTGCGGCGGTACCGAGATGGCGACCAGTTCCGCCAGTGGCGTGGTTGGGGTCCAGTGGATATCGCTCGCCAGCCACGACGTAACGGCTTTTTTCCCGGCGCCGAGAATGGCTTTCATTGACGGGATGCGTGGAACGTTAATATCTGAGGTCACGCAAAGCACCGCGGGCAGGGTGAGCTCGATAATTTCAACGTCTTCTTCCAGTGTGCGTTCAACGATGATTTTGTCGCCGTCGCGTTGAATATGGCTTACTGCGTTGATGACGGGGAGTTTCAGGAGTTCGCCAGTCAGCAGGCCCACCTGTTGGGCATAAATATCGCCGGAGCCCTCTCCAAAGAGCAGCAGGTCAAAGCCGATTTTCTCCGCCGCGGATGCTAGCGCCAGCGCGGTTTCTTTGGGCAGGGCGTGCTCCAGTTGCGCATCCTGAACCATAAAAAGCGCATCCGGCCCGCGGGATAACACATCTTTGCGGACTTTTGAATTTTGTAACAGAGAGCCGCCGACGGTGAGCGCGGCGATCTCGTCGCCATCGCCAGCTAACTGCGCGGCGGCCTCAATTGCATTTAAATCAAACTGGCTGATTTTGGCCTCGGCACGATCAAAATTGAGCGAATGCTCCGGGGTCACGGTAATGTCCTGTTCTTCAGGCACCAACTTAAAGCAGGTTATTATTTTCATTGCATCTCCAGTGAGTCGCGTGCGGATAAGTAACGTAAATCTGACTGAAAATAGTCTGCGGCAGTCTGAAGAGGTTTACGATGGGTCAATCTGTTTTCCTTGCCAACAATCTTGCACAAAAAATCTGCGAACAGAGAATCGTTAGCAACCATCTGAAAAGGGCGTCATAAAAATATAAATACGGTAGTGAGAATAATAAGTGCGAAGCATATCATCATTTTTTAACATGAAACGTGCGATGTTGTTTCTGTGAGGTTAAAAGAAAACATCAAAGATATGTCGGCTATGTATTTTTGTCTGATAATACGCTATCGACAGGTAATCTGAGCTGTCTGCAAAAGAACATAATATCTTGCATTCGGAACGAATAATCTTGTTTTGCTGGTAATCTCCACGGTTGTACAACACTGACGCTCGCTTTATTTTATCCAGGTTATCTTTTTAAACCTGACAGAGGTTATTATGTATCAGCGCTGTTTTGACTCCGCCGCGGAGACGATTTTTGAACAGGACAAGACCCCTCGATTTTCACGTTTTGTCATTAGCGATGATCCAAACTGGGAGTCTGGCCATCATATGCATGATAATGAAACAGAGCTTATTTACGTCAAAAAAGGGATAGCCAGGTTAATTATTGACTCTTCACTCTACGTCGCGCATGCGGACGATATTGTCGTCGTTGAGCGGGGGCGGCTACACGCTGTAGCATCCGACAGCAATTCGCCGGCTACCACCTATACCTGTGCGCTGTATGGGTTTTGTTTTCCAGGTTGGGAAGAAAACCAACTATTGCAGAGTCATTCCTGTCCGGTGGTTTCCGTGGTTCAGGGGAAAGAGGTCATTAAAAGTATCTTTAATGAATTAAGCGTGTTACTTCCGCAGGGGAAAAACGTATTGGCTTCCTCTGTATACGATGCATTTGCTTACACTCTGACCGCACTTTACTATGAAAATTTTAAAAATGCCTATCGTTCTGAACAAGGCTACATTAAAAAAGATGTATTAATTAAGGATGTGCTTGTTTATCTCAATAATAATTATCGTGAAAAAATCACGCTTGACCAGCTATCGAAAAAATTTCGTGCCAGCGTCAGCTATATATGCCATGAATTTGCCAAAGAATATCATATATCCCCTATCAACTATGTTATTCAACGACGTATGACCGAGGCCAAGTTTGCGCTGACAAACACTGAGTCGCCACTGGCAGAAATTTCATGGCGGGTAGGATATGAAAATGTGGACCATTTTGCCAAATTGTTTATGCGGCATGTAGGATGTTCTCCCAACGATTATCGTAAGCAATTTAAAAATAGTCTGGTTGAGCAGGCGTATTTGCTGCCAAATACCTGACGGCGAAATATATCTGATTTATTCGGCCTGATGCCGTAAAGCAGTCAGGCCGAATAAGACGTTCCGGTACGATCCTTACTTGTTCTGATAGTCTTTCAGAATCTGGCGTCCTGCCACATAGATCATAATTTCATCCGTGCCGCCACCGATACGTTCGCAGCGAACATCGCGCCAGAAGCGGGAGACACGGGCTTCGTCAGTATAACCAAGCCCACCCATAATCTGAATCGCATCGTCAATCACTTCCATCGCTGTGCGTGCGCAGTACAGCTTAGCCAGCGCGGCGCTGGTACGCAGTGACTCTTCCCGATCGGCCTGCCAGGCGACTTTCAACACCATATTGCGCATGTTTTCGATTTTGATGGCCATTAACGCCAGCTTCTCCTGGATCATCTGGTTATGGCCGATGGGTTTACCAAAGGCGATACGCTGGTTGGCGTAACGGGCGGCATCTTCAAATGCGCATTCGGCGAAACCTGTACTGCGCGCCGCATTAATCAAACGCTCCATCTCAAAATTGTACATGACATTGAGGAAACCCATGCCTTCTTCACCGACCCGGTCGCTTTCGTCCACCTCGACATTATCGAGATAAACTTCGCATGTACTCAACATGTGCCAGCCAATTTTATGCAGCGGATTAATCTTTATGCCCGGTTTATTTGAGTCCACCCACCAAAGCGTGAACGCTTTTTTAGGATCTTTTGGCTCCGTATCGCGCGCCAGAACCAGCATGTAAGGATATTCTTTTGCACCGGTGATAAACGTTTTCTGACCGTTAAGATAAACCTTGCCGTTTTTACGCGTCCAGGTTGTTGTGGCGCTATTATTATCAGATCCCGCGCCAGGTTCTGTTAAGGCTAGCGCATATGCTGGATCGCCGGTGGCCAGAGTACTTTCTGCTGTTTTACGCAGTTGTTCTGCGGAACCAAAACGGCGCATACTGTGAATGCATTGGCCGTTGGTAATCAAAAAGGCCGGAGCACCGCATTTTGAGATTTCCATCAGCGCCAGCATTTGCGTTACATAGTCAGCCGGAATGCCGCCGAATTCTTCCGGGACGCCCAGCATCGAAATACCGTTTTCCGCCAGCGCCTGCATAAATTCTTTGGGATAGGTGCCCGTTTGATCGCAGGTACGGAAATACTCTTCCGGAAAATTGCTGGTGATTAACTCGCGAATACTGGCCAGTAATAGTTCTTGTTCTTCAGTTAATGAAAAATCCATATTTGTACTCCTTTTAATGTGTTGCGTCAGGAAGCGTGGGTGATGCTGCCAACTTACTGATTTAGTGTATGATGGTGTTTTTGAGGTGCTCCAGTGGCTTCTGTTTCTATCAGCTGTCCCTCCTGTTCAGCTACTGACGGGGTGGTGCGTAACGGCAAAAGCACCGCCGGACATCAGCGCTATCTCTGCTCTCACTGCCGTAAAACATGGCAACTGCAGTTCACTTACACCGCTTCTCAACCCGGTACGCACCAGAAAATCATTGATATGGCCATGAATGGCGTTGGATGCCGGGCAACCGCCCGCATTATGGGCGTTGGCCTCAACACGATTTTCCGCCATTTAAAAAACTCAGGCCGCAGTCGGTAACCTCGCGCATACAGCCGGGCAGTGACGTCATCGTCTGCGCGGAAATGGACGAACAGTGGGGATACGTCGGGGCTAAATCGCGCCAGCGCTGGCTGTTTTACGCGTATGACAGGCTCCGGAAGACGGTTGTTGCGCACGTATTCGGTGAACGCACTATGGCGACGCTGGGGCGTCTTATGAGCCTGCTGTCACCCTTTGACGTGGTGATATGGATGACGGATGGCTGGCCGCTGTATGAATCCCGCCTGAAGGGAAAGCTGCACGTAATCAGCAAGCGATATACGCAGCGAATTGAGCGGCATAACCTGAATCTGAGGCAGCACCTGGCACGGCTGGGACGGAAGTCGCTGTCGTTCTCAAAATCGGTGGAGCTGCATGACAAAGTCATCGGGCATTATCTGAACATAAAACACTATCAATAAGTTGGAGTCATTACCGGAAGCGTGAATCCCATAGTGCTATCGGTAAATAATCTTGTGTCCATCAGTTTTAAATCTGGTGAGATAACCGGTGAAAAATCCATCTTGTCAAGAATATCCCGTTGCAGATCGACGCCAGGCGCAATTTCAATTAAATGCAGGCCATCTTGTTTGAGAGTGAAAACCGCACGTTCAGTGATGTAACGCACATCTAACCCGCGCTCAAGCGCAATTTTTCCACTGAACGTAATTTCCGGCAGTTCGCTGACGAATTTTTTGACGCGACCTTCCTGCAGAATATTTAATTTGCCATCGGTAATTTCAGTTTTTAAACTTCCGGCCGTCAGAGTTCCGCAGAAAATAATTTTTTGCGACGTTGCGCTAATATCGATAAACCCGCCGGTGCCCATAATTTTGCCGTTGAATTTATGTACACCGACATTACCGTGTTGATCCACTTCGGCAAAACTTAAATAGCAGACATCGAGCCCACCGCCGTGATAAAAATCAAATTGTGAGGTCATATCGAGGATCGCGCGGGTATTGACATTGGCACCGAAGGCCACGCCCTGAGAGGTAATACCGCCCACCGGGCCTGTTTCCACGGTCAGCACGAAGTCATCGGCGCAGCCTTCCTCGCGAGCGACCAGACCAATACCGTCGGCAATGCCTACGCCCACATTGCCTACCGCGCCTTTACGCATTTCAAACAGCGCGCGTCGGGCTACCAGCTTGCGCTGATTAAGGGGCAGGGTAAGCTGGGTACTATCATCAAGAGTAAAATCCCCGGAGATAAATCGGTTCACCGGCGCGCCGCCATACAGTTGCGTCTGGTCGGCGTCGACAACCACAATATCCACCAGATAGCCGGGAATACGCACGGATTTTGGATGCAGCGTGGCTTTTTTTACCATTTTCTGCACCTGCATCATTACAATACCGCCATTATTGTGAACGGCCTGGGCGATCACCAGCGCATCAAGATACATCACCTCATCTTCAAATGATGCATAGCCTTCGCTGTCGCAGGTGGTGGCGCGGATAAAAGCCACATTAGGCGCTATCGCTTTATAATAGAGATATTCTTTATTATCGATCTCTACCAGCTTAATGAGATCTTCTTTAGTCACGTCGTTTAATTTTCCGCCCTGTTGGCGAGGGTCGACAAAGGTACCAATACCAATATCGCTCAGAATACCCGGCTGGTGTGCGGCGCTGGCGCGCAGTGTCTGGGTTAATACGCCTTGTGGGTAGTTATAGGCGGCGATTTTATTTTCTTCAGCCAGTTCAGAAATACGGGGAGATTGCCCCCAATGTCCGCATAGCGCCCATTTTACCAGCCCCTCCTGCGCCAGCGGGCTGATGCCGCGATCGGCGCGGTCACCTAATCCGGTGGGGCTAATAATAGATAAATCTCGTGGTGACTGGGTTGTTTGATATTTATCTGCCAGTGCGGTAATTAATGTTGTCGCTTCGAGAATACCGCCGCCTGCGCCCAGAATACATAAAGTGGCCTCGTCTGGAATATAATTTACTGCTTCTTGTGCAGAGAGCACGGGAACGCGGCCATTAATGCGTGATGGCTTATTGAGTTTCATATTTACTCCACTATTATCCCTGAAAGCAATATCGATATAACCGTGTTAAGGTAATAAAGACAGCGGCTTTCAATGAATATGGAACATATTCATGTCAGATAACTATTTATTTTTATTGTGGCAGAAAGAGAATATTCTGCCACACGATAAAGTATTACGCCTGGTGCAATATAGTTAATACGGTACGCAGATCGGCTACCGATATTTGTCCCGGCGCAGATGCTTTTTTCACCGCGCCAAACGTTGCTGCAGAACCGAACACTTCGCCGGCAAGACGAGATATTACCCCGGTTTTCGACATCGACATGGTAATAATCGGACGATCCGCATAGCGCTCCTGCATTTCTACAGTGGCGGTAAGTAAGGTCAGGACATCGGCTTTAGTCTGCGGCATGACGGCGATCTTCGGAATATCGGCGCCCAGTTCCTGCATTTTACGCAGACGCTGAACAATCTCTTCCGCTGCGGGCGTTTTATGAAAATCATGGTTAGACATGATCACCGCAACATTGTGTTGATGAGCATAGCCGACGGTGGCTTTCACCTCATCGTCGCCGGTAAAAAGCTCAAGATCGATCATATCGACCAGACCGCTGTCAACCGCTGCACGATTCAGAGCGATATACTGTTCGGTGGTTAGTGCCTGTTCGCCGCCTTCTTTCGCGCTGCGGAAGGTAAATAGCAAGGGTTTATCGGTGATAATCTCCCGGATGGCGCCGGCGGCCTCAAGTACGCTTTCCGCCGTTGTCACGTTGGCAAAATGGTCAACGCGCCACTCCAGAATATCGAAATCCGCTTCACGGTAGGCGAGTGCTTCCGATTTCACATCGGTAATGGTTTTTCCCATTAGCGACACAATGATCTTTGGCGCGCCTTCGCCAACCACGAGATCTCTTACAGTTACGGTTTTCATTTGGTACCCTTCATTGTCATTCGTCGCAATTATAATTTTACCGGTCAGGCTGTGAATCCCATCACCTGCTTCACATAGTCCAATGGAAATGCTTTTCCTGTCCACAGTTCAAACTGTTCGGCTCCTTGCCATAACAACATGCCGTAACCATCAATTGTTTTGCAACCAGCTTGTTGCGCCTGCTGCAATAACTTTGTCATATGCGGATTATAAACACATTCGGTGACCAGCAATTCAGGGCGGAGCAGGGAAACATCGCCGATCAGGGATTCGTTCTCCAATGGTTTCATGCCAACTTTGGTGCCGTTCGTCAGAATATCTGCGCTGGCAAGCGCTTCAGTAAAAGCGTGCTGATCGGCAAGATCGGTGACGGTAACGACGCAATCGGTGTTTTCATTCACCCGCTTCGCAAAGGCAACCGCTTTTTCGAAAAAGTCATCTTTACGGTTAAACAGTTTAATTTCCTTAATGCCTTCAATGGCTGCCTGGGCGCCAATGGCGGTAGCCGCGCCTCCCGCGCCGAGCAGCACCATGGTTTTTCCCCGAATATCGAAACCGCTTTCTTTAATTGCCCGAATATGGCCCGTACCATCCGTGTTGTAGCCGCGTAGATAGCCGTCATCGTTAACAATGGTGTTGATAGCGCCAACCAGTTTTGCCGCTGGCGTTAATTCATCGACATACTCACACGCGAGCTGTTTGTTTGGCATGGAGACGCCCGTACCGCGCATTTTTAATGCTTTCAGTCCTTCAATGGCGCTGGCAAACGTCGTGTTATCCACTTCGAAAGCCATATAGGTATACGGTAGCCCCGCTTTTTCTAACGCTTTGTTTTGCATTTCGGGCGATAAGCTATGACGGATAGGATACGCCATAAGACCAATTAATTCATATTTTGCGGTAACATCCATTTTATACTCCTTAATAAGTGGACAGTGCAGAGCAGGGCGCATGCCTGTTGCGCATAGTTAACATTTTTACTGGAAATAACGCTCGCCAAATCGGACATCGTTTTGCGGGATCTTAAATACGCGATAATAGCGAATAAATACAATAATGGCGGTGATAAATGTCAGTAGTGCAAAGGAAAAATCTAACAAAATGATATATTGCAGGCCAATAGTAGAGAGATAACCGGTGATCAGTGGAATAATAAAGTTAGCTACGCCCCCCATCATCATATATATACTGGTGACTTTAGCTTTACTCTTAGGGAAAAATTCCGACATTACCGATACACCTAATTGTAAAATACCTCCAGCAGCGGAAAAACCAATCACGAAGGCGCCAGCATTACAGATCAGTGGAGAGGGATACAGGTAAATTGCCGCAGCGGTGAGTGTCGCCAGCCCGGCATTGAAAACATTGGCCCAGATAGGGCGAACCATTTTTTTCAGCAATGCGGCAAAAATAAACACGCAAACCAACGATCCCATACTGTAATAAGAGATGGTTTTCAGCGCGTCGGATTCCGCCATTCCGGCGAAGGCCATCGCATATTTAGGCATCCAGACCACAATCACATAGAAGGTTGAGAACGCGGCGACGCCAAATAAAACGGAAGCTACGCCTTCCAGCCAGACGAGGGGAGTACTGTTCATCTGGGGTAATTCTTTCGCAATACTGGCATCGACAAGTTGGCTGGGAAAACGGCTTTTCAACAGCATCAACGTGATGAGGACGAAAAGGATACCGGGGATTACCACCGCGTAGCCGTACCAGATATGGTTGACTAACAAGGCGCTGACGATAAGGGGGTAAATCATTTGCCCAAAAGAGACCATCGCTTTAACCAGAATAACTGCCGAGCCCGATGCTTTGGGAAAACACTCCATTAATGCAGGGTATCCGCCGGTATCCAGCGCGGAGTTCGCCACGCCGACACACACCGCTAATATGAAAGCGATCATCAGGTTAGGACTGGCGGGAATACCGAAGAAAAACAGCATATATAGTACGGCGCCAAGCAGTATTATTGCCCGACGGCCAAATTTATCGGACAGTACGCCAAAGAATAAAATACTGACCAGACGGCCAAGACCAATGCCAGAGATTAAATAGGCGATACCGGCACTATCCGTGGAGAATTTCTGTGCAAGGGAGGTCATGTTCTGGGCTAGTGTAATAACACTCATGCCGTGGAGAAAGTAACTAAAATAAATGCAGATAACAGCCAGCAAATATGGCATGTTGCGAGCCTTGTTCTGAGACATTTGTTCACAGCTCCTTGCTGATGGTTTGATTCAATGTCCTGCTTATTACTGCTTTACTACATGCAGCGATTGTTCAGTAACACTATAATTCGGTACTGTCGTTATATGTACATAACATGGCGTTTAAAATGCCAGGTTTATTGCATTGATAGCATTTCATTTGTTAGCCAGGAAATATAAAAATTGCTGCGAATTTGTTGTTTAATACATATAACTCGTGATGCTCATCGCAATTTTTCTGATAAGTGTGAAGATAATGAATAATAATTAACACGAAAATTACATTTTTTGTTTCCCGGTGATAATGGCTAACGTTTTATTTTGCATAGCAAGGCAATAATATTGCAGTTGGCACGCTAACATTTATTGTGCAGTTGACGCTGCTTCAGCGTGATGTTGTGATTCAGCCCGACTTCGGTAACCGATGAACAGCGCGAGGAGAAATCCCGCTGCGGCGATACCGGTATCAAACCACATAATATGTGCAATGCTCATTTCTGAAATCCGCGCTGTGATCAACGGAATAGTGAACGTCGCGATACTGCCGGCGCTGTAATAAATGCCGGTCGCTTTACCTTTCTCCTGTGGAAAACGGGCCGCCATCAGCGTCAGGCCGATTTGTACTACGCCACCGGCGGAAGAGAATCCAATGACGAATGCGAAGATCATAACAACATAGGCCTGAGGATGCAGGCAGACCGTCAGAAGCGCAATAAAAGAGATAAAGGTATAAAACATCAATAATGTGGTAGAGCGAATTGTTTTTCTGACCAGCGGGGCAGTAATAAAAACGCAGAGTAGCGAGCCGCAGGTATAAATACTTAACAGTTTGATGGATTGGGTATACGACATTCCTGCGACGAACTGTCCATACTGCGCCAGCCACTGGCTGATAAGGTAAAAGGTTGCCATCGAGATATAGCCATAAAGGGTGTAGCTGATAAGATCGATGAGGGAGCAATGATGTACGCCTGCGACAGGCGCTTGCGAGATTTTGGGCTTCAATATCCGACCAGGATAGGGTGGAAAAGGGCAGCGTAATAAAAACAGAGCATTAATAAGCATGATCGCCCCGGCAAGCAGGAAGGACCAGCCAAACCACATATTAGCCCAGACTAATAAACTGATAATAATGGGCAACAAGAATTGCCCGCCAGAGACAAATGCTTTAATCAGAATATTTGCCGTACTGGGGGAGCGAGGGAAGGCTTCCATCAAACTGGGATAGGTACCTGCATCTAAAAAACTGTTGGCCATACCCGCTAAAAAGCCACAGGCATAAGCGACAAAAATCGTCTGAGCATAAAGAATGCCAATGAAAAAAATCAGGTAACAGGCGGTCCCCAGAATGATAAAAGGACGGCGACCAAAGCGATCGGAAAGCATACCGGCGATTAACAAAACGCTTAACCGGCCAATACCAAGCGAAGAGATCACAATAGAGACGCCAGCGGCACTGGTATGCCATTGCTGTTCAAGCGATGACATGTTCAGGCTCATCAGGATAACCCCCATGCCATGTACAAAGTAATTAAAATACAACCCTACAGCGGTAGGGAAATAACGATTTTTCATATTATCTGACTCAGAGATGCCGCCTGAACGTACAGTGGTATACACAGGCAGGAAGCATATTGGATAGGGTGACAAGTCAATGTCGTGATTGTGTGGTTTTCTATCCGGTATCAATACGATGCGGCGATAAAGTTTACGTCTAACACAGCCGCTCCAGATCATGTGCGAAAAGTTCGGCAGCAACAGATTGATAAATTTTCCACTCGATAAAATCCCCCTCTGTATAAATGGACTGAAAAGAAGATAAATCAGGGAAGTAACGCATTGTATTATTGCCGATGCGGTTATTTATTTTGTCAACAATGGCGTTAATTCGTCGCTGTCTCTTGGCTTTCATTTCCTTCAGCCTGGCAATGATTTCTGGAGAGATGGGTATGTCGCCAGCTTCCCATCGTTGCCAGGTTGCCGAATTATTATCCTGGGTGATATAGATTGTGCATTCTTCAATCGTCATATCAAAAATACGCCGTAGTGCTTGTAGTTCTAACGCGTTCATCATTTTTTAGGCTTTTATATGAAAAAAGTGATGCTATAAATAGCACCACCGACACCGTTTCGACTTGAACAGAATCACACTATTTTGTGCAATATTATTTGTTCGTTGCAGATATCGCGGTGTTGAAGGGAAACGGGAGCTGGCTTATGTAACAATGCAGCGAAAAAAGTTAAAAAAAAAGCCCATCGTAGGAGACGGGCAAAGACTACACACAGCAATTCGTTGTTTCACTCAGGGGATTTCCATGCTTATAAATCAATGTGTTGATTTATAACCGTGTGCTAATAGTAGGCATGAGCACTTTTTGCGTCGATCAGATTCGTCTCAATAGTTTAAAAACTGTAACGGATTTGCGACAGAAATGAGATGCGGCGGGGAACAGACGGGCGAATCAAAATGGGGTGTGCGTTGAATTGATAAACGTCGCTAAAGCATCGGGCGGCAATGCCGCCCGACGGGATTATGACTGCTTGTTGGCTTCCTCGATGTCATCCAGCTCTTCAAGGATCTCCTCTGGTTCATTCGTCGGCGCCGGAACTTCATGTACCCATGCGGAGAACAAACGCCAGGTCACGGCCAGAAGCACCGGTCCAATAAACAGACCAATCATACCGAATGCAATCAGGCCGCCGATTACCCCGGAAAGGATCAGAAGCAGCGGTAAATCGGCGCCCATGCGGATGAGTACCGGGCGAATCACGTTATCCAGAGTGCCGACGACGGCGCTCCAAACCAGCAGCACGGTGCCCCAGGTGGTGTCGCCTGTCCAGTAAAGCCAGATAATGGCTGGAATCAATACCGGCAACGGCCCCAACTGAACCAGACACGAAAGGATCATCACTACCGTCAACAGGGTAGCGTAAGGCACGCCGGAAATCGCCAGCCCGACGCCGCCAAGTACCGCCTGTACCAGCGCGGTGACCACCACGCCAAGCGCCACGGCGCGGATCGCCTGGGCAGCCAGCAGAACCGCCGCATCGCCGCGTTTAGCCGCGAGACGACAGGCAAAATGGCGTATTCCCATCGCCACTTGTTCGCCGCGCCAGTAAAGCAGGGCGCTAAACAACAGCATCAGGGCGCAGTGCATCATAAAGCGTCCGATATGCGCCGCCTGACCGACAAACCAGGTCGTGGTTGTGCCGATATAAGGCCGCACTTTCGCCATAATAGCGCTACCGCCCATATCCAGCAGGCTATGCCATCCGGCATACAGTTTGGCGCCAACCAACGGAATATTATTTAACCATGCCAGATCGGGTAGCGTCATATCGCCGCCGGTCACTGCATGGATGAGCGGGCCGCTACCATCGACAATGCTGTTCACCAGCAAGGCGACGGGAATAACGAAGAACAGCACTAACAGCAGCGTCATGACCAGTACGGCAAGCGAGCGGCGGCCCCACAATATTTCTTGTAATTTCAGCAAAACGGGCCAGGTCGCGATAACAATCGTACCTGCCCATGCAAACCCCAAAATAAAAGGCTGTACTATCCACAAACAGGCCACAATCATGATGGCTAAAAACAGCACCGATAGCAGCACTTGCGCAATATCCCTGGGCTGACGAACATTTACCATAAATACTTTCACCTTTGTCTTTGCGCCAGAACGTTGGCGCGACGTGAACATGCAAACCACACCCTATAATGATGAGCAATTTCAGCGGTTTTTAACAGGCCGATTCTGCATGTAATTCTGTTGGGCGCACAGGAAAAAAATGTGATACAACAAATAACGCAACACGCAAACGATTAAGCATCCCTTCCTGTGCGTAGACCGCTCGCGCTCGCCGGGTTGGGCGCCACCGTTCACAACATAGACCGCAGGAAAAGGTCAATATAATGATTCCACAAATTTCTCAGGCACCCGGCGTCGTTCAGCTGGTGCTCAATTTTTTGCAGGCGCTGGAGCAGCAAGGGTTTACGGGCGATACGGCAACCAGCTATGCCGACCGTCTGACAATGTCGACCGATAACAGTATCTACCAGCTTCTTCCCGATGCTGTTGTGTTTCCCCGTTCTACGGCGGATGTCGCGCTTCTTGCCCGTCTGGCGGCGGAGCCGCGCTTTACGTCGCTGATATTTACCCCGCGAGGCGGCGGTACTGGCACGAATGGCCAGGCGCTAAACCAGGGCATTATTGTTGATATGTCCCGCTATATGAACCGCATTATTGAAATTAATCCTGAAGAGGGATGGGTGCGGGTAGAGGCGGGAGTGATAAAAGATCAGCTTAATGAGGCGTTAAAGCCGTATGGCTATTTTTTTGCGCCGGAACTTTCCACCAGTAATCGCGCAACGCTTGGCGGTATGATTAATACCGATGCCTCTGGTCAGGGTTCGCTGGTCTATGGAAAAACGTCAGATCACGTCTTAGGCATACGGGCCGTATTGTTGGGGGGCGATATCCTTGACACGCAATCAATGCCCGTAGAGCTTGCCCGGACGCTGGGTGAAAACACGACGACACCAGGCCGCATCTATCAGACCGTCTATCAGTCCTGCCTGGAAAACCGTCAACTTATCCTCGATAGCTTTCCAAAGCTTAATCGCTTCCTGACAGGCTACGATTTACGCCACGTCTTTAACGATGACATGACCCGCTTCGATCTTACCCGCATCTTAACGGGGTCGGAAGGGACGCTGGCGTTTATTACTGAAGCTCGGCTGGATATTACCCCGATACCCAAAGTCCGCCGTCTGGTGAATGTAAAATACGACTCCTTTGATTCCGCGCTGCGTAACGCTCCTTTTATGGTTGACGCGCGCGCCTTATCCGTCGAGACGGTCGATTCCAAAGTCCTTAACCTCGCGCGGGAAGATATTGTCTGGCACTCCGTTAGCGAATTGATTACCGATGTGCCGGATAAAGAGATGCTTGGCCTGAATATCGTGGAATTCGCGGGTGACGATGAAGCGCTTATTGACGGACAGGTCGAGGCGCTGCGCCACCGGCTGGATGGCCTGATGGCGCGTGCGGAAGCGGGCGTGATCGGCTGGCAACTTTGTACCGATTTGACGGGTATTGAGCGTATTTACGCGATGCGTAAAAAAGCGGTAGGGCTGCTGGGTAATGCGAAAGGCGCTGCCAAACCGATTCCTTTTGCGGAAGATACCTGCGTGCCGCCTGAACATCTGGCCGATTACATCGCCGAATTTCGCGCCCTGCTGGATGGTCATGGCTTAAGTTACGGCATGTTCGGCCACGTGGATGCCGGGGTGCTGCATGTGCGTCCGGCGCTGGATATGTGCGATCCGCAGCAGGAACTGTTGATGAAACAGATCTCCGATGAGGTCGTCGCGCTGACCGCCAGATACGGCGGGCTGTTGTGGGGCGAGCATGGAAAAGGTTTCCGTGCGGAATACAGCCCGGCCTTTTTCGGCGAAGTCCTGTATGGCGAGCTGCGCAAAATAAAAGCGGCTTTTGATCCGCATAATCGACTTAACCCGGGTAAAATCTGTCCGCCGCAAGGGATAGAGGCGCCGATGATGAAGGTGGATGCGGTAAAACGCGGCACCTGGGATCGGCAAATCCCGCTGGCGGTACGGCAGACCTGGCGCGGCGCTATGGAGTGTAATGGTAACGGCCTGTGCTTTAATTTCGATGCGAAAAGCCCGATGTGCCCGTCGATGAAAATTAGCCTTAACCGGATCCACTCGCCGAAAGGGCGGGCGACGCTGGTACGGGAATGGCTCCGTCTATTGGCCGATCGCGGCGTCGATCCGCTGAAGCTGGAAAAGGAGTTGCCGGAAAAACGCGCCAGCTTACGCACGCTGATTGCCCGCACCCGGAATAGTTGGCACAAACGCAAAGGCGAGTATGACTTTTCCCATGAAGTTAAAGAGGCCATGTCCGGCTGTCTGGCGTGTAAAGCCTGTACGACCCAGTGTCCGATTAAAATCGATGTTCCGGAGTTTCGTTCACGTTTCTTACAGCTTTACCATACGCGTTATCTGCGCCCGGTACGCGATCATCTGGTAGCGACGGTCGAGACCTACGCGCCGCTGATGGCGCGTGCGCCAAAGACCTTTAACTTTTTTATTAACCAACCGATGGTTCGCAATCTGGCGAAAAAACATATCGGTATGGTGGATTTACCTCTGCTTTCTGCCCCTTCATTGCAACAGCAACTGGTGGGCCATCCGTCCGCTAATATGACGCTTGAGCAACTGGAGCGCATGAGCGCCGAGCAAAAAGCGAAAACGGTACTGGTGGTTCAGGACCCGTTTACCAGCTACTACGATGCCCGGGTCGTAGCGGACTTTATCCGCCTGGCGGAAAAACTGGGCAGGAGGCCGGTATTGTTACCGTTCTCGCCGAATGGTAAGGCGCAGCATATTAAAGGTTTTCTTAATCGCTTTGCGAAAACGGCGAAAAAAACCTCTGAGTTCCTTAATCGGATCGCCGCGTTGGGGATGCCAATGGTGGGCGTCGATCCGGCACTGGTCCTGTGTTATCGCGACGAATACAAATTGGCTCTGGGCGAACAGCGCGGCGATTTTCATGTGTTGCTGGTGAATGAATGGCTGGCGCAGGAAATAAATGCAAGACTGTCCGTCGAGGTGAGCGGCGAACCGTGGTACTTTTTTGGCCATTGTACGGAAGTCACGGCTTTACCCGGCGCGCCTGCGCAGTGGGCCGCCATCTTTGCCCATTTTGGCGCGAAGCTGGAAAATGTCAGCGTAGGCTGCTGCGGTATGGCGGGCACTTATGGACATGAACTCACCAATCATAAAAATTCGCTGGGAATTTATGAGCTATCCTGGCATCAGGCGATGCAACGTCTACCGCGAAACCGTTGCCTGGCAACCGGCTATTCCTGCCGAAGCCAGGTTAAACGCATTGAAGGTACGGGCGTGCGTCACCCGTTGCAGGCATTACTGGAGATTATAGGTTGATCTGGAAACGTGAAGTGACCCTCGATGCGCTTAATGCGATGGGGGAAGGGAATATGGTTGGCCTGCTTGATATCCGCTTTGAGCATATTGGGGACGATACGCTGGAAGCGACAATGCCCGTCGATCATCGAACCAAACAGCCGTTCGGCTTGCTGCATGGCGGAGCGTCTGTGGTGCTGGCGGAAAGTATCGGCTCGGTCGCAGGTTATCTGTGTACGCAGGGGGAGCAAAAGGTGGTGGGGCTGGAGGTGAATGCCAACCATGTACGGTCAGCGCGTCAGGGGCGCGTACGAGGCGTCTGTAAAGCGTTGCATACCGGGGCTCGCCATCAGGTCTGGCAGATAGAGATCTTTGATGAACAGGGACGTCTGTGCTGTTCTTCGCGCCTTACTACGGCGATTGTGTGACGTTGTCACCATAAAAGTGTGATGCATATTGCTTTTGGTCAAAATGTGCGCAGAAAAAGGTGATATACTGTGCACGTTTACACATAAGCGAGGATGATATGTCTACTGATTTAGACCCAACCCAACTGGCGATTGAATTTTTACGCCGTGATAAAACCGAACTTTCTCCCGCGCAGTATTTGAAGCGTTTAAAACAGCTGGAGTTAGAGTTTGCCGATCTCCTCACCCTCTCTGCAACCGAACTGAAAGAAGAGATCTATTTCGCCTGGCGGTTGGGCGTGCATTAATAAAGTCTGTGTAGGCCGGATAAGGCGTTAGCCGCCATCCGGCTATGTTACCAGGCAATCTCACCAGACCCTGTCCCCAGGTAATAGATAACCCCCTTGATTTTGTTTAAAAAAAATACAGATCGCCATTTGTGCTAAAAAGGCGCGCGCTCTTTATGAGATTATTCTTATGCCCCTTCAAGAGCTAAGCCATTAAGAGTGCCGGAGATAAGCGCCGGATGGGGCCGGAACCCTTAAGCCTGTATTGAACAGACTTAAGGGTTTTTCTTTTCCGGGCGCGTAAAAAACTAAGGTCTGTCAATAACCGCTGGCATGTCGTCAGCCGTATGATTATTCAAAATACGGTTAGCCAGCACACCTGACATCATCGATCCGTTAACGTTCAGTGCCGTGCGGGCCATATCAACGACAGGTTCGATGGCAATAAAAATACCGACCAGCGCAACGGGAAAATTCAACGTCGACAGGACAATCAGCGCCGCGAACGTACCACCGCCGCCGACGCCGGCTACGCCAATAGACCCTAGCGCAATGGCAGGCAACATCGCGGCCAGAAAATGCAGCGAGAGCGGATCGATGCCGATGGTGGGCGCAATCATCGCTACCATAATAGCCGGATAAATCCCGGCGCAGCCATTTTGCCCCATACTGGAGCCAAACGAGGCGGAAATATTGGCAATGGTGCTTTGTACGCCAAATTTTTCCTGGGCGGAAATGGCCAGCGGGATAGAGGCTGCGCTGCTGCGGGAAACAAACGCAAAGGTTAAGACGGGCCACACCATTCTGAAATAACGCGCTGGATTATTACCGCTGAGGATCAGCAAGATAGCGTGCACGATAAACATCATGAAAATCGCGATGTAACAGGCGCCGATAAAACCAAGTAAGCTGGCGAATTGTTCAAGGTGGTATGATGAAAATACGGTAGTCATTAATGCCATGACGCCATAGGGCGTTAATGCAATAACGATACGTACCATCTTCATGACCCAGATCTGAATAGCGTTAATGCCTGCGCTTAATTTCTGACCTTCTTCCGGCGCCTCTTTTTTGACCTTTAACAGAGCGATCCCCGCTATTAGCGTGAAGATAACGATGCCGATAACGGAAACACTTCTGGCTCCCGTAAGATCAAGAAAAATATTAGTCGGAATCAGCGATGTCACTAACTGGGGAATCGACACCGCGGCAGTCTTATTGACTTCTTCCGTAGTTAACATTGACGGCATGTGCACAAAAGCGCTGGCGTCAAGCCCCAGCACATGAGCGGTCAGTAATCCGATAAAACCGGCAACCATCACCAGGCATAACATGCATCCGACGATCGTCAGCGACATTTTTCCGATGCCGGCACTATTTTCCAGTTTATTGATGGCGGAAAGAATAGAAATAAAAATTAGCGGTATAGCGACCAGTTTTAGCAGGTGGACGTAACCATTGCCGACGATGCTATACCATTCGATAATAGTTTTAGTGTGATTTGCTGAAATAAAATGCAGGGATAAACCAATAACAGCCCCTAAAAAGATAGCGATAAAAACGCTTTTCGACAGGGAATCGCTTTTTTGATTAATTCTCAAGATGACCCACGAGAAAACCAAAAAAAGTGCGATATACGCGAGCGTAACAACCATATTTTAAGCCTCTTGCCTCATTCAGCACCTGAAATGCCGGAAAGAGTTTACATAAACCTATAGCTCAAACTGAGTTATAGAACCGCAGCGGATTATAAAGAGCGCAACGCCAGGTATCCATACAAAAAATGGGGTTCTGACCTCGCCGCCTGGCAATGTCGACAGCCTATTAATTAAATAGTCATTTTCTATACATCTTTTCGTTTTTGACCTGTCAGAACGGTTAATGTCTTATAAATCATTACTTATCAAAATGTTAAGCGATTTTTTGTCTGTCGTATGACCTGGCGGACAGGGTCTATGCTTAATAAAAGGCGCTCAATATGACCATTTGTTGGAAAGCCCCTGCGGTTAAGGGGTTGAAGTGATAATCATTATCACTAACATGCTGTTATATCCTGGTGATTTAGAACGCGAGGTAACTCTATGGAATTGCATTCAGGCACGTTTAACCCGGAGGACTTCCCCTGGCAAGGGCTGACGTTAACGCCAGCGGCGGCTGCGCACATACGTGAACTGGCAGCAAAGCAGCCGGGCATGTTGGGCGTGCGGTTAAGCGTAAAACAGACGGGATGTGCCGGATTCGGCTATGTTCTGGATACCGTTCGGGAGCCGGATAAAGACGATCTGGTTTTTGAAGCCGAAGGCGCAAAGCTTTTCGCACCGTTACAGGCGATGCCTTTTATTGACGGAACAGAAGTGGATTACGTACAGGAAGGGCTGAACCAGTTATTTAAATTTCATAACCCCAAAGCCCAGAATGAATGCGGCTGCGGCGAAAGTTTTGGGGTATAGGCGGTACTATGTCTCGTAACACTGAAGCAACGGAAGAGGTCGGCATCTGGACAGGCGGACGCCTTAATTACAAAGAAGGATTTTTCACGCAACTACCTACTGATGAACTGGCAAAAGGCATCAGCGAAGAGGTGGTGCGCGCGATTTCCGCAAAGCGTAACGAACCTGAGTGGATGCTGGAATTTCGTCTCAATGCCTATAGAGCCTGGCTGGACATGGATGAACCGCACTGGCTGAAGGCGCACTACGATAAACTGAACTATCAGGACTACAGCTATTACTCTGCGCCATCATGCGGAAACTGCGACGATAACTGCGTTTCCCAGCCGGGAGCCGTACAGCAAACGGGCGCGAATACCTTTTTGAGTAAAGAGGTTGAAGACGCCTTCGAGCAGCTTGGCGTTCCGGTTCGCGAAGGGAAAGAGGTCGCCGTCGATGCGATTTTTGACTCGGTCTCCGTAGCGACCACATACCGTGAAAAACTGGCGGAACAGGGCATTATTTTCTGTTCTTTTGGCGAAGCGATACACGATCACCCTGACCTGGTCAGGAAATATCTTGGCACCGTCGTGCCGGGGAACGATAACTTTTTTGCCGCGCTGAATGCGGCAGTCGCTTCCGATGGGACATTTATCTATGTTCCCAAAGGCGTGCGTTGCCCGATGGAGTTATCCACCTATTTTCGCATTAACGCCGAGAAAACCGGTCAGTTTGAGCGCACGATTCTGGTGGCGGATGAAGGCAGCTATGTGAGTTATATCGAAGGCTGCTCCGCGCCCGTACGCGACAGTTATCAGCTCCACGCCGCGGTAGTGGAAGTCATCATCCATAAAGATGCTGAAGTAAAATATTCCACCGTACAAAACTGGTTCCCGGGCGACAACAATACGGGCGGCATTCTGAACTTTGTGACCAAGCGGGCGTTGTGCGAAGGGGAAAACAGCAAGATGTCGTGGACCCAGTCGGAAACCGGTTCGGCGATTACCTGGAAATACCCGAGCTGTATCCTGCGCGGTGATAATTCTATCGGCGAGTTCTATTCCGTTGCGCTGACCAGTGGACATCAGCAGGCTGACACCGGCACCAAAATGATCCATATCGGTAAAAACACGCGCTCAACCATTATCTCAAAAGGCATTTCCGCCGGCCACAGCCAGAACAGCTACCGTGGGCTGGTAAAAATTATGCCGACGGCGACCAACGCCCGAAATTTCACCCAATGCGACTCCATGTTGATTGGCGCGGACTGCGGCGCACATACGTTCCCGTATGTTGAATGCCGCAATAACAGCGCGCAGCTGGAGCACGAGGCGACAACATCACGCATCGGTGAAGATCAGCTTTTCTATTGTCTGCAACGCGGCATCAGCGAAGAAGACGCTATTTCGATGATCGTCAACGGTTTCTGCAAAGACGTTTTCTCGGAACTGCCGCTGGAGTTCGCCGTTGAAGCGCAAAAACTGCTGGCGATTAGCCTTGAGCACAGCGTCGGTTAATGATGAAGGAAAACCCATGTTAAGCATTAAAGATTTACAGGTCAGTGTGGAAGAAAAAGCGATTTTGCGTGGCCTGAATCTGGAGATTCGCCCCGGCGAAGTTCACGCCATTATGGGGCCGAACGGTTCCGGGAAAAGCACGCTCTCCGCCACCCTGGCAGGACGTGAAGATTATGAGGTCTCCGGCGGCTCGGTTACGTTCAAAGGTAAAGATCTGCTTGAACTGTCGCCGGAGGAACGGGCGGGCGAAGGGATTTTTATGGCCTTCCAGTACCCGGTAGAAATCCCCGGCGTCAGTAACCAGTTTTTCCTGCAAACCGCGCTGAATGCCGTGCGCGCCTACCGCGGGCAGGCGTCGTTGGATCGCTTTGATTTTCAGGATCTGATGGAAGAAAAGATCGCATTGCTGAAAATGCCGGAAGATTTACTGACCCGTTCGGTAAACGTCGGTTTTTCCGGCGGGGAGAAAAAGCGCAATGATATTTTGCAAATGGCGGTGCTGGAGCCGGAACTGTGCATCCTTGATGAGTCTGACTCCGGACTGGATATCGATGCGTTGAAAATTGTGGCGGAAGGCGTCAACGCGTTACGCGACGATAAACGCGCTTTTATTATCGTGACCCACTATCAGCGCATACTGGACTACATCAAGCCTGATTACGTCCATGTCCTCTATCAGGGGCGAATTGTCCGATCCGGCGATTTTACTCTGGTCAAACAACTGGAGGAGCAGGGTTATGGCTGGCTTACCGAACAGCAGTAAAGCGCTACAGCAATGGCAGCATCTATTTGAAGAAAAAGGAGAAAGTCGAACTGAGCAAGCAAGACAACATTTACAACAGATGTTACGTCTGGGATTGCCGACGCGTAAACATGAAGACTGGAAATACACGCCGCTGGAGGGCTTAACCCATAGCCAGTTTATCCAGCAGTGTGCGACTATCAGCGCCGCACAGCGTGATGCGCTGGCGCTGCAAATCGATGCCGTGCGGCTGGTGTTTGTCGATGGTCGGTTTATGCCAGAGCTCAGTGATAGCACGCAAAACAGCGGATTTGACGTTAGCGTCAGGGATGAGCGCCAGACGCTTGCCGCGCCGGTACATCCCGAGGTTTTTCTGCATCTGACGGAAAGCCTGGCGCAATGTGTCACGTATATACAGGTACGGCGAAATCAGCGTCCGACCAGGCCGCTACTGTTAATGCATATCACGCAGGGCGTGGATGGCGACGAGCTGAACACCGCGCATTATCGCCACCATCTGGCGCTGGCGGAAGGCGCGGAAGCGACGGTTATTGAGCATTATGTCAGCCTTACAGCGGCAAAACATTTTACCGGCGCGCGTCTGACGATGAACGTTGCAGACAATGCGCAACTGCGCCATATCAAACTGGCGTTTGAAAATGCGTCCAGCTATCACTTTGCGCATAACGATCTTCTGCTGGCGACAGACGCCTCGGCGTTTAGCCACAGTTTTCTGCTGGGCGCCGCAGTACTACGTCACCACAGCAGCTCACAACTGAATGGTGAAAACGCGACGCTTCGACTGAATAGTCTGGCGATGCCGGTGAAAAATGAAGTCTGCGATACGCGGACATGGCTGGAACATAACAAAGGTTACTGTAACAGCCGCCAGTTGCACAAGACCATCGTCAGCGACAAAGGACGCGCGGTCTTTAATGGCCTGATTAACGTGGCGCAACACGCCATTAAAACCGACGGCCAGATGACCAATAATAACCTGTTGTTGGGGAAACTGGCTGAAGTCGATACCAAACCGCAATTAGAGATCTATGCCGATGACGTGAAGTGCAGCCACGGCGCGACGATCGGGCGTATTGACGATGAGCAGATGTTTTATCTGCAATCACGCGGCATCAGACAGCAGGAGGCGCGGCACATGATTCTTTACGCGTTTGCCGCAGAGTTAACGGAAGCTATCCATGATAGCGCCCTTAAACAGCAGGTGCTGGCGCGAATCGGCCAGCGACTGCCCGGAGGTCTGGTATGACATTTCCTGTAGAAAAAGTACGGGCGGATTTTCCCATACTGCAGCGTGAAGTTAACGGCCTGCCGCTGGCTTACCTGGACAGCGCAGCCAGCGCTCAAAAACCTAATCAGGTGATTGACGCTGAATCTGCCTTCTACCGTCACGGCTATGCTGCGGTACATCGAGGTATCCATACGTTAAGCGCGCAGGCGACCGAAAGCATGGAGAATGTGCGTAAGCAGGCGTCGCGGTTTATTAACGCCCGCTCCGCAGAAGAACTGGTGTTCGTGCGCGGTACGACGGAGGGCATTAACCTTGTCGCCAACAGTTGGGGAACGGAAAATATTCGCGCCGGGGATAACATTATCATCAGCGAGATGGAGCATCACGCCAACATCGTTCCCTGGCAGATGCTGTGCGAGCGCAAAGGCGCCGAACTGCGCGTGATCCCGTTGCATCCTGACGGTACGCTGCGGCTGGAGACCTTAGCTGCGCTGTTCGATGACCGGACCCGACTGCTGGCCATTACCCACGTTTCCAATGTGCTGGGGACGGAAAACCCACTGCCGGACATGATTGCGCTGGCGCGCCAGCATGGGGCGAAAGTGCTGGTGGATGGCGCCCAGGCCGTGATGCACCATGCTGTTGACGTCCAGGCGCTGGACTGCGATTTTTACGTTTTCTCCGGCCATAAACTTTACGGGCCGACCGGCATCGGCATTCTGTATGTTAAAGAGGCGTTGCTGCAAGAAATGCCGCCGTGGGAAGGGGGCGGGTCGATGATCTCGACCGTCAGCCTGACGCAGGGAACGACATGGGCGAAAGCGCCCTGGCGTTTTGAGGCGGGAACGCCGAATACTGGCGGCATCATCGGTCTCGGCGCGGCGATTGACTATGTGACGTCGCTGGGACTGGATAAGATTGGCGATTATGAGCAGATGCTGATGCGCTATGCGCTGGAGCAACTGGCGCAGGTGCCTGATATCACGCTGTATGGTCCGGCACAGCGGTTGGGCGTCATCGCGTTTAATCTGGGTAAACACCATGCTTACGACGTCGGCAGCTTTCTTGATAATTACGGTATCGCGGTACGAACGGGGCATCACTGCGCGATGCCGCTCATGGCCTGGTATGGCGTGCCGGCAATGTGCCGGGCTTCGCTGGCGATGTATAACACCCATGAAGAAGTGGACCGACTGGTGGCAGGATTAACGCGTATCCACCGCTTATTGGGATAACAGTGAGGTTTTATGGCTGCGCTACCGGATAAAGAAAAATTGCTGCGTAACTTTACGCGTTGCGCTAATTGGGAAGAGAAATATTTATATATTATTGAGTTGGGGCAGCGCCTGGCGGAGTTAAATCCGCAGGATCGCAATCCGCAAAATACGATTCATGGCTGTCAGAGCCAGGTGTGGATCGTGATGCGGCGAAACGCCAACGGCATTATCAAATTGCAGGGCGACAGCGACGCGGCGATCGTTAAAGGCCTTATGGCGGTGGTATTTATTTTGTACCACCAGATGACGGCGCAGGATATTGTGCATTTTGATGTCCGGCCATGGTTCGAAAAAATGGCGCTTACGCAGCACCTCACGCCTTCTCGTTCTCAGGGGCTGGAAGCAATGATTCGCGCAATTCGCGCTAAGGCCGCCACTCTTAGCTAAACTGTACAGACAGCGTTCTACCTGATGTCAAATCCTTTGTCGGACGGCGACGTCGCTTTATCCAGAGTGGACAGAGCGTATATTTTGTTGTTCTGATAAGCGAAGCGCTACCAGTCGTCGCAGAGGGCATCACCAGGAATACAGGAGGTTTGGTATGAAACGTGCGTCTTTCATTACGCTAACTATTATCGGCGCGTATAGCGCGTTACAGGCAGCCTGGGCGGTTGATTATCCATTACCGCCAGAAGGCAGCCGTCTTATTGGTCAGAATCAAACCTATACCGTACAGGAAGGTGATAAAAACCTGCAGGCTATCGCCCGGCGTTTTGATACGGCGGCGATGCTCATCCTTGAAGCGAACAATACGATTGCGCCGGTGCCTAAGCCCGGTACGCTAATTACCATTCCCTCGCAGATGCTATTGCCGGATGCGCCCAGGGAAGGCGTCATCGTCAACCTCGCGGAGCTACGGTTGTATTATTACCCGCCGGGAGAAAACCGCGTTCAGGTGTATCCCATCGGCATCGGTTTGCAGGGGCTGGAAACTCCCGTCATGGACACCCGGATAGGGCAAAAGATCCCCAACCCGACGTGGACGCCGACGGCGGGCATACGCCAACGTTCGCTTGAGCGGGGGATCACGCTGCCACCGGTGATCCCTGCCGGGCCAAATAACCCGCTGGGACGCTATGCGCTGCGTCTGGCGCACGGTAATGGGGAATATCTCATTCATGGCACCAGCGCGCCGGATAGCGTGGGTCTGCGCGTGAGTTCCGGTTGCATTCGCATGAACGCGCCGGACATCAAGGCGTTATTTGCGCAGGTCAGAACGGGGACGCCGGTAAAAGTGATTAACCAGCCGGTGAAATTCTCTGTCGAGCCGAATGGCATTCGTTATGTAGAGGTACACAGGCCGCTATCGCCGGAAGAAGAGCAAAACGTGCAGACGATGCCCTACGTGTTGCCTGCGGAATTTACCGCATTCAGAAACGCGCAAGGGGTGGATAGTCGCCTGGTCGATAAGGCGCTATACCGGCGAGCCGGGTATCCAGTCAGCGTGAGCGCCGGGCAGACGCCAGCGGTAAATACGACCGCAGTCGAATCCGCTCAGAACGGTTTTGTCGGGGAAGAGGGGCAAACGCGCGCGACGCAGTAGCCTTCGCAGCAAACGACGGACAAAAAAATGGCGCACGATGTGCGCCATTTTATATTGTGCGTCAAATTATTTACAGATGCGGAATACTTTGTTGTCCAGACGTTGGTTCGCGCGAGCAGCATCGTCTTTAGCAGCCTGAACGTCGGAACGCATTGCATTTACGTCATTACTCAGTTGCTCAACTTTAGCGCTTAGCGTCTGTACATCGGAAGATAACTGATCGATTTTAGCGTTGCTGGAACAACCTGCCAGTAACGTGGAACCCAGAACTACTGCACCTAAGATCAGTTTGTTAGTGCGGTTCATAACAATAACCTTGTATTTTGTGTGGTTATATAGGTAAAAAAAATGGCGCACGATGTGCGCCATTTTTATTACGCAGGTACTATTACTTACGGTATTTAGTAGCCTGGTTGTCCAGACGCTGGTTAGCGCGAGCTGCGTCGTCTTTAGCAGCCTGAACGTCGGAACGCATTGCGTTCACGTCGTTGCTCAGCTGGTCAACTTTAGCGTTCAGAGTCTGAACGTCAGAAGACAGCTGATCGATTTTAGCGTTGCTGGAGCAACCAGCCAGCAGAGTAGAACCCAGGATTACCGCGCCCAGTACCAGTTTAGTACGATTCATTATTAATACCCTCTAGATTGAGTTAATCTCCATGTAGCGTTACAAGTATTACACAAACTTTTTTATGTTGAGAATATTTTTTTGATGGGAATGCACTTATTTTTGATCGTTCGCTCAAAGAAGCATCGAAATGCATGAAAGTCCCTAAAAAACCGAAAGAAAACAGGGGGCTTCCATCGGATTCTTCTTAGATAATCCGCAATTAGATAGTAAAATCCGATTTGATTTTTTTATTAATAGTGGCTATCGATTAAATAAAAAAAGCGCCGGAAGGGCGCTTTTTTAAACAAATTAATTCACACAACAATTATTACAGTACGTGAACAGAGGCGGTGTTAGTGGTGCCGCTTGGAACCAGCGCGCCGGAGACCATCACTACGACGTCGCCTTTCTGGGCGAGGCCGCTTTGCAGGGCGACATCTTTGCCCAGACGGTAGAAATCATCAGTAGAATTGATTTCTTTCACCAGCTGCGATACCACGCCTTTGCTCAGTACTAACTGACGGGCGGTCACTTCATTGGTGGTCAATGCCAGGATGGTGGCGTCCGGGAAGTATTTACGCACGGCGCGAGCGGATTTACCGCCCTGGGTCGCTACCACGATCAGCGGCGCTTCCAGTTTTTCGGCGGTTTCTACCGCACCGCGGCATACCGCTTCCGTAATGCGCAGTTTACGGCTGTCGTTGTTGTAGTCCAGACGGCTGTTCATGACGCGGTCGGTACGTTCGCAGATGGTGGCCATGATAGAAACGGCTTCCAGCGGGTATTTCCCTTTTGCGGATTCGCCGGACAGCATAACCGCATCCGTACCGTCGAGGATGGCGTTCGCAACGTCGCCTGCTTCTGCGCGGGTCGGACGCGGGTTTTTGATCATAGAATCCAGCATCTGAGTCGCGGTGATCACGACTTTACGTGCGCGGATACATTTTTCGATCATCATTTTCTGCGCAAAAATCACTTCTTCAACCGGGATTTCTACGCCCAGGTCGCCACGCGCAACCATGATGCCGTCAGAAGCTTCGAGAATTTCATCGAAGTTGTTCAGGCCTTCCTGGTTTTCGATCTTAGAGATAATCTGGATGTTTTCGCCGCCGTGGGCTTTCAGATGCTCGCGAATTTCGACAACGTCAGAACGTTTACGGATAAAGGACGCCGCAACAAAGTCAACGCCCTGTTCGCAACCGAAGATCAGGTCCTGTTTGTCTTTTTCAGCCAGCGCCGGCAGAGCAATAGAAACGCCCGGCAGGTTAACGCCTTTGTTCTCGCCCAGATCGCCGTTGTTCAGCACCTTACAAATGACTTTATTGCCTTCGATGGCGGTCACTTCCATACCGATCAGACCATCGTCAACCAGGACGGTGTTGCCAACGCTCAGGTCGCTGGTGAAGCCTTCATAGGTGACGGCAACGATTTCATTATTACCGACCACGGATTTGTCGGTGGTAAAAGTAAAGGTTTGGCCCGCTTTCAGCGAAACGTCGTTACCGCCTTCCAGTTTAATGGTGCGGATTTCTGGTCCTTTAGTATCAAGCAGAATAGCGGCTTTTTTACCAGTTTTGCTCATCACGTTGCGCAAATTCTGGATACGCTGACCGTGTTCTGCATAATCGCCATGAGAGAAGTTCAGACGCATCACGTTCATGCCCGCGTCCAGCATTTTGCTTAACATCTCTTCGGATTCGGTTTTCGGACCGATAGTACAAACAATTTTCGTCTTTTTCATGACAGTCTTAGTCTTTAAGTTGAGGAGGATATGGAAATCTGGCTTCGGGCGCGCACGGCCCGGAAGCTAAGCCTGTGTTGCTAAAGTGATGATGCCTCGCTCTAAGGATAGGTGACATCGAAAGAGCGTGCAGAGGAATGTGTGCTCGCGTTTCAGCCCAACGGGAAGGGGATAATTTTAGTCGTTGAGTTTTACAGTCCAATGCGCTGAAACCATTCAAGAGACAATTGGCGCGCATTATACGCTGAAATTTACAAAAAAGGAAAATGAAAACCCTGTTTCAAAAGACATCTGTGCAGATTCACAACGGTTTGTTATTACGCTGTTTACGATGTCGCTGGCGATGACGCCGCCCGAACAGGGGCGGCGTTGCGCAACAGCGGGTGTTGTTGCGCATAATGTCAATCGAGCAACTTTTTGCCTTCCAGGTCGATGGCGATGTTTTGGTTGTGTGCTTTTCGGTAGCACAGTATCGCTATCCCGATCGCCGCCCAGCTAATTCCGAGTATCAGAGCGTGAATGTTCATGTTTAAACAGACGTAGCCGATGACGATCATCCCCATGATCGGCGAAATGACATGGGCGAAAATGCGCCGCTGAGCTTTCATCCGGAAATTGAACAGGATAAACACACACAGATTCACGACAAAAAAAGCGAAAAGCGCGCCAAAGTTCACCAGCGTGGAGATAGATTCAATCTTGCCGGAAAACAGGTAGCTGAGCAGCAGGGTGACGCCGCCGGTAAACAGAATGGCATAATCCGGCGTTTTACGCGTGGTATGGACGTGAGCGAGGAAGGCGGGCAACATTCGGTCGCGCCCCATTGAAAATAGCACTCTGGACACCGCCGTTTGCGCGGTAATAATGTTGCCGACGGCGCACACAAACGCCACAATGATGGAAAATGCCACTTTGAGCCAGATACCGCCAACGTTGCCGGCAATGGTGAAAAATGCTTCATTCGTCGCATTACCTTCCGCGAAGCGGTCGACGTTACCGGTGGCGAACGCCGCAAACGCCACAACGATAATAAACAGTACTGTCGCCAAAACTAACGCCAACAGCGTTGCTTTACTGACGGCGCGCCCCCCGCCTTCGCTTTCTTCACTTAATGTACTGATAGCGTCAAAGCCGAGAAAATTCAGCGCAGCCACCGAAATCGCCGTTGCGATGAGCCCAGGGGTGAACCACTGTGAATCGAAAAAAGGCCGGAAGGAAAGCGTTATCTGACTACTGTCCAGCATCATCAGACGGACAATGAGTAGCACGAAAATCGCCAGAATACCGAGTTGAATAAAGACCAGTAACTTATCGAATTTCGCCGTTTGCTGTATCCCGAGATAGTTGACTCCGGTGCCAATAGCCACATAAATCAACGGCCAGACCCAGACCGGGATCTGCGGTAAAATAGCGTGGACCGCGACGCCGCCCAGCACCGCTACGAGCGTAGGGAACAAAAGATAATCCAGCAGTAATATCCATCCGGTCAGAAACCCTACGGCGGGATTAATGCATACGCCAGCATACGCATAGGCCGAACCCGACGAGGAGATATGCTGCGATAAGGTAGAGTAGCTGTACGCGGTAAAAAACATCGCGATAGCGCCAATAATATAAACCAGCGCAACCATACCGTGCGAAAGATTATAAACGACGCCATAAAGAGAGACTGGCGCGATAGGCACCATAAACACCAGACCATAAAGCACTAAATCGGTAAGAGACAATTTTTTGACTTTTTTCATGATAAATACCTTAATGGCTTTTTATGCCAGATCGCGTAAAAACGCGCTTACCGCTGCGAGGCAGGGCGCGATATTTTCTTCATGCGGGTTATGGCTGCTGCCAGGAATGGTGACCGCGCGGCAGTCTGAAATGTGAGAGAGCAGCGGAGAGACGACGCGCTCGGTTGCCTGATCGTTTTCGCCGCGCAGTACCAGAACAGGACAGCGTATCTGGCACAAATGGGGCGTAATATCCCAGTCGGCAAGTTTGCCATTTGCCGCCAGTTCATTGGTTCCCCATAAAATGTGATAACCCGTAGGGTCGGCGGCGAACTGCGCATTAGATCGCTGAACATGAACGGCTTCTTCCGCGAGGGTATAAACGTGTCTGGCATAATAAGCGACCAGCTGTTCCGGTGGGTTTTGATAAATGACGGCGGGCATAATGACGTTTTTGATATCGTCATCGGACATTGGCGTCAGAGCGTTAAAGAGCCGTGTGGCTTCCTGTTGCCACAGGGCGATACTGGCCGGCGAACTGGCCAGTATTGTCCCGCGAAGCCCGGCAGGCTGTAAGCAGGCGTGCTCTGCGGCAAGCATTCCGCCCCAGGAATGTCCCAGTATCGAATACCCGTGCCCAATACCCAGGTGATGAATTAATTGGGTTAATTGACGGAGATAACGCGCAATAGTCCAGAAAGACGCGTCGGCATGAGGAAAATGCGTTGAACGACCGCAGCCATATTGATCGTAAAATATTACCATGCGCCCGTCATCAGCCAGATGGCGATAATTTAATAAATAATCAAAGCCGCCAGAAGGGCCGCCGTGAAGGATAATGAGCGGCGTGAGTAATGATTTTCTGTCTCCATAAATCCGATAGCTTGTCAATATGTTTTCAGAAAACATTTCGCCATAGAGATAAGTATCATTCATATTCTTAATGATTCAGTGTGTGGCAGGGCAGGCGAAATTTATATTCGCCTGGGTAATATTATTTTTTTATTGTGTGTAAAACATTACACCAGAAGGTGGCGTAATGTTCCCATTGCAGAAACTGCGGGCTTCCCCAGTGCGGTGAACAATCACTGGCAAAGCAACATACTTTCCCTTTATGGTAAGTACCCATAACTAACAGTGGATCGCCATTAATTTCAGCAAGGACCTGACTATTTTCTTTGGCGATAAGCTTGTTATAGCCCAACAGCGGCGGCCATTCGCTAAATGGCTGGGTAATAACATGCTCTACCGCAGTATTTACTGCTTTACATCCTTGCGGTAGTTCTACGCGGTCATCTACATCCAGCATATCAACCGGCAATACCTCCGCCAGAACCGTATTTTTATAATTGGCTTTTGCTTCTATTCCCGTAAAGGATAAATACCCGCCGATCATCAACAGACCGCCGCCCTCAGCAACATAATCGGCGATAAGTTGTAATGCATCAGGAATAATGTCCATATTATAAAACGTTCTGTTTTGTAACAGGAACGTATTGCTACCGATATCACTGATGACGATCGCATCATAGCAGGCTAATGCTTCGGCAGTTTGTGGAAAACGAGTTTGCACAATATGGGCAGGCATGTAGTCTACATCGATATTACCCTGGCGCAAGCAGGATAATAAATAGTCTGCGCCTTCTTCATATTTGCTCGATGTAAAGCTATCAAAACCTTTAGAGTGAATCATATGAATGTGCCATGATTCGCCAATAAATAAAATTTTCATTATGTCACCTGTTAATTAATGTGAATGACTTTATTAGATTGGGTACGCATTCGATGTAAAACCTGCAAGTGCTGAGGCATACTCGACGCACCGACTTGTTCCACCGCCAGAGAAGCGAAAGCGGAGGCATATTGAATGGCTGCGACCATGTCTGCTTGTCGCGCCAGCGCGGCGGCTAAGGCGCCATTAAAAGCGTCACCGGCCCCGGCGGCATCTTTTACCACGGCGCTCCATGCAGGAATATACAACGTGCGGGCGTGCTCACAGAGCAGAGAACCACGGGCGCCAAGGGTAATGATGACTTTTTTCACCCCGGATTGCAGAATAATATTTCCGGCTTTTTTCGCATCATTAATATCAGTAATGGTTACGCCGGATAAAAAAGAGGCTTCAGTTTCATTCGGCGTGATGATGTCAATATCAGATAATAAATGCGTCACCTGTTTCGTATAGGGGGCAGGATTCAGCATGATCATTTTATTTTCTTGTTTGCCCAGGCGGATAAATTCAGTCAACGCTTCAATGTTCGTTTCGAGCTGCATTAACATAACGTCAGACTCGGCGATATAACGGTGTTGCTCGTTAATCTCTTGCGTGGTGAGCATCATATTGGCGCCAGGGTAGATGGCGATAATATTATCGCCATCCACGGCGGAGACATAGATCAATGCGCTACCGGTGGGCGCTTTATCTGTTTGATACGCGCTGTATGAGGTGATGCCTGATTGAATAATATGATTCATAGCAAATGCGCTGAACTGATCTTTGCCCACTTTAAAAATAAAATGCGCCGCAGCGCCGGCATTGTTTGCCGCTAAAGCCTGGTTGGCTCCTTTACCGCCAGGATAGAATCCAAATTGACTGGCCAGAATGGATTCTCCGCTTTGTGGAAACCACGGCACGGTTGCTGAAACATCAATATTGAATGAGCCTAAAACACACACCTTGCCTGCTTTTTTTGTGTTTTCCCGGCGCAGTTTTGCATCCTGATGGATTGGCGTGGCGATAGTGCTGGAGATATCAATCTTATTTTCAGTGATAAGCTTACTCAGCGCGTCACGGTTTAAAATCCCTCCGCCATAGCAACGCTGAAGCATACCTGATTTCTGGAAATAGCGTAGATCGGAACGAATAGTCTCCTGGCTAACCTTATAAAGGTCTGAAAGTTTACTGACGCTAACACTATTATCCTTTATCAGTAAATTAATGATGGCATGACGTCTTTCTTCTTTAAACATATTGCCTCCGGGTAGTGAGTTGAATTGTATTTATGGCAATGTTGTCATGCGGTGAATTCAATCACAGATTATGCGGTCAACCGGAAGTAACCCCAAATGAATGTCAATAATCAGAAGCGCAGCCAATGTGTTAAATATTAATTGCTTACAGAAGGGGAAAATAGTTTTGTGAGTGTTGTCATATATTTTCTATGTAATATGACGGGGTGAACGTAAAATAGTTGGGCTTGCACGATTCAGTGAGTATATGCAGCCGGACAGCGTTCGCTTATCAGTCGCTACCCTCGACGAAATAAGACGATATCGCTCTCCGGCCCTGGGGTTATATACGCTCGATTTTTGCCGGCAGCCCCTGACGTACTGCCGCACCGGAAACCCAGTCGAGCCAAGTGTTGGTAATGGTTCTTGTCGGATCAGCAAAGCCCAGATCGTTAAGATTTATGCCTGCCCTGATTTGTGGATCATACGGCATAGGCACGCCATCCAGAGAGTGCTGCGTTGCGCCCATCTCGCGGTGGCCATATCCGTGTTCGATAGCGATGACGCCTGGCATCACGCCATTTAACAAACTGATTTGCGCCACGACCTGACCGCCCGGCGTAATGATCCGTACCCGATCGCCATGTTGCAGTCCATAACGCTCGCCGTCTTGCGGATTCAGCGCCACCAGGTTTGCTGGCTTCACATGGTGTAAGCGCGGGATGACGGCTGTTGAGCTGGACATGGTATTTGATTTAAATGAAATCAGTTTCAGCGGCCATTGCCCAATGGGAAACTGGTCGTCAATCGCACGACCATCTGACAAACGCGCCGGATACCAGACCGGGCAACCGCTGAAACGCTCCCCGGTGATGGCGTGACGGTGGGCGGCGACATCTGCATTCCAGATCTGTAAGGGTTTTTTCCACGCGTTACCTAACCGTTGCTCCGTATAGCCGCTATCCTCGGGCGCAAACCGGCCGCCACGCGAGTAGATAAACGCCACGCGACCGACCTCATCAGCTTTAAGCGTGTGCTGAATTGCTGGCAGAATGCGGCTGACGCCGGTAAGCGAAATATCTTCCTGATTTGCCGGCGCGACCGGCGTCTTGCCCATAAAGGCGATATTAGCGGCTACGCGCAGATAGAAATCTTCCGCCCGGTTCAGTGGAAAAGCATTGCCCTGCGGATCGGTTATCGCCCGGTCGCCAAAGCCGGGCAGATGGAGCCGTTTTGCTACCGCAATACAAAAGGCTTCCATCAGCGCGAAGAACGCCTGTAAGGCGCTAAGAAACATCGCCACGGGGAAGGCGTAGCTAAACCAGATTGGACGCGCCAGCACAACGGAGACTTCGCGGCCGGTATAAATCAACAGGCCCACCGCGCAAAGCGCGCTGGCTAACGCCAACCATTTAGTGACGTTGTAACTTTTATTGAATAATCGTTTTATCTGCTGCGCCAGGAACCACAGAGCGAGAAACCCGGTAAACAGCGGCAGGAACAACGCTCCCCAGGGCATCCACGACCAGGGCGTCGGCCAGGCATAGAAATGCCAGACGCGGGCGGTCTGGTGCAGATCCGCCGTCAACGCCAGCGGTGCGGTAATCGCACAGGTAATGGCAATCAGTAATGCCCGATTTTCTTCTGTTGCGGCGTCTTTTTTCCGCCAGTGAAGATAACAGGCAAACAGTGCGGCGCAGGCGGCAATACCAATAAAAAAGAAATATTGTACCGCCCACGGCAGCCAGCTAATGTCCTGCGGGTGAGCCAGCACTTCTTCAATGATGAGTGAATGCGTCATTCAGACCTCCTGCCAAAGCGCGGGCTGCGCACGGCCCATTAATGGGGTGACAAAGGCGTCGTCCAGACCCAGGTAGAAAACATGGGGCGACGTGCCGTTTTCCGGCTTTAATACCTTGATAGCGTCGCGATGTTGATGAAGCATGGTGGAGATGCGGCTATGGGGATCTTTGATATCGCCAATAATACGCGCGCCGCCGACGCAGGACTCTACGCAAGCGGGTAACAGCCCGGCTTCCAGACGATGGACGCAAAACGTGCATTTATCGGCAGTTTGCGTTTCATGATTGATAAATCGGGCGTCGTAAGGACACGCCTGGACACAATAGGCGCAGCCGACGCAGCGTTTGTTATCCACCACCACAATGCCATCTTCCCGCTGAAAGGTGGCTTGTACCGGGCAGACCGGCACACAGGGGGGGTTATCGCAATGGTTGCACAGACGCGGCAACAGCACATTCGTGACTTCCTGACTACCTTCACGCTGGACCTGGTATTGGTTCACGGTCGTACGAAATGCGCCCTGCGGCGTTTGGTTTTCAATAGTGCAACTTACGGTACAGGACTGACAGCCGATACAACGCCGCAGGTCGATAAGCATGGCGTAACGGTGTCGGAGAGAGCCTTCATGCCGCTCCGGCGAAAAAGGAAATTTCGCTTCAGCCAGCGGAACCAGCGAGGCGCCAGCGGTCAGGACGCCGAGCTGCTGGAGAAATTGCCGTTTACTGCTGTCCATATTGACTCCCGTCCACATTGCCAACAATGAAACATTTGTCACGATGTTGGTTCATGTGTAATGAATAAAAAATGTTGATGATTTACAGTGTAAAAATCGAGGCGGGGTGCGCTCTATTGTGGTTAACCACATACCCGGCTTGTTGTTGATCTAAAACAACATAATTGACAGGGATATTGGGGTGAGAGGTAAAACCGTAAGGCGCCTGGCGGTGTTGGCGGCAGTAGGGCTACTTTGTCATGGCGCGTGGGCAGGGACGTGGAATATCGGTATTCTGGCCATGCGCGGCGAGGCGTCTACGCGCAGCCACTGGCAACCGTTGGCAAAGACATTAAGCCAACAGCTTCCAGGCGAAACCTTTCACATCCAGCCGCTGGATCTGCATCAAATGCAGGAGGCCGTTAACCAGGGAACCGTGCAGTTTGTGATAACCAACCCGGCGCAATTTGTCCAACTGAACAGCCATGCGCCGCTGCGCTGGTTAGCTTCCCTGCGTTCCACGCGCGATGGGAAAGCGGTGAGTAATGTTATTGGCAGCGTGATTTTGACCCGGCGCGATAGCGGCATCACCACGGCGCATGATCTCATCGGTAAGACAGTCGGCGCGATTGATGCTCAGGCGTTTGGCGGCTATTTATTAGGCTATAAAGCGCTCAGCGACGCGGGCTTACGCCCGGAGCGTGATTTTCATCTTCGTTTTACCGGATTTCCTGGCGATGCCTTAGTCTATATGCTGCGCGAAAAAGCGGTGCAGGCGGCAATTGTGCCAGTGTGCCTGTTAGAAAATATGGATCAGGAAGGATTGATTAATAAAAAGGACTTTATCGCGCTGCTTTCCCGACCGACGCCCCTGCCTTGCTTAACCAGTACGCCGTTATATCCTGACTGGTCGTTCGCGGCGCTACCTGCGGTAAGCGATGCGCTGGCGGATCGCGTAACGCGAGCGCTATTCAACGCGCCCGCCGCCGCGTCATTTCACTGGGGCGCGCCAGCGTCGACCAGTCAGGTGGAAGCGTTGCTGCGTGATGTTCGTCAGCACCCTCAGCAGCGTCGACTGTGGCTGGATGTCAAAAGTTGGTTAATCCAGCACCAGCTAATGGTCGGCGGCGTGATTCTGGCGTTCCTGTTGCTCACGCTCAATTATATTTGGGTCATGCTGCTGGTGCGTCGACGTGGAAAGCAACTGGAACGTAATAACGTAGTTCTTCATCAGCATGAGCGGGCGCTGGAAACCGCCCGGCAAATGAGCGTGTTGGGTGAAATGACCTCCGGGTTTGCCCATGAGCTTAATCAGCCGCTTTCCGCGATTCGACATTACGCTCAGGGGTGCCTGATTCGACTGCGCGCTGCAGATGAACAGCATCCCTTGCTGCCGGCGCTGGAGCAGATTGACCAGCAGGCGCAACGCGGTGCGGATACTCTGCGTAACCTGCGTCACTGGGTCAGCCAGGCGCAGGGCAACCCGGTGCTAACCGAAGCGTGGAAGGCCATAGCCATTCGCGAGGCGATTGATCATGTCTGGCAATTGTTGCGTATGGCGCAACAGTTTCCGACAGTGACTCTGCATACCGAGGTTAGCGCTGCGCTGCGCGTAACGCTGCCGTCAATGCTGCTGGAACAGGTGCTGGCGAATATCATTCTTAATGCGGCTCAGGCGGGCGCCACCCATTTATGGGTCGTTGCTGAACATACTGAAAACGGCATCAGCATCGTTTTACAGGATAACGCCGGGGGAATCGATGAGGCGCTATTACGTCAGGCGTTTCAGCCGTTTATGACCACCCGCAAAGAGGGGATGGGCTTAGGGCTGGCGATTTGCCAGCGGCTGGTGCGGTATGGGCGGGGCGATATCAGCATCAGGAACCAGACCGCGCCGGACGGTCTGTCGGGAACGGTGGTCACGATACATTTCTTACATGAACATGGAGGCAGGGATGGCGACAATTCATCTACTGGATGATGATACGGCGGTCACTAACGCGTGCGCGTTTTTACTGGAAAGTCTGGGATATGACGTAAAATGCTGGACGCAGGGGGCGGATTTTTTGGCGCAGGCCAGTCTGTATCAGGCCGGAGTCGTATTACTGGATATGCGAATGCCGGTACTGGATGGGCAGGGCGTTCATGATGCGTTGCGCCAGTGCGGAAGTACCCTGGCGGTTGTTTTTCTTACCGGGCATGGCGATGTACCGATGGCCGTGGAGCAGATGAAACGCGGCGCCGTCGATTTTCTGCAAAAACCGGTATCGGTAAAACCGCTACAGGCGGCGCTGGAGCGTGCGCTGACGGTTTCATCGGCAGCGGTGGCGCGCCGTGAGATTATACTGTGTTACCAGCAGTTGACGCCGAAAGAGCGTGAGCTGGCCAGCCTGGTGGCAAAAGGATTTATGAACCGTGAAATTGCGGAAGCGATGAATATCGCGGTGCGTACCGTAGAGGTGCACCGCGCCAGAGTCATGGAAAAAATGCAGGCCGGTAGCCTGGCGGAACTGATTAGGCGTTTCGAAAAAATGGCCTCGCCAGAGACCAGAATACGAACAACGTATGAGCCATGAGTAATAAACTGCGTTATTTCTTTGATTTGCATCAAATTTTGTTTAATTGAGAAGACTGTTATATTCTGTTGGTTTGAGCTGGCGACGAGTAAAACGTATGACAAAACCGACAAAAGATGACGAGCTGTACCGTGAGATGTGCCGGGTGGTGGGCAAGGTCGTGCTGGAAATGCGCGATCTGGGGCAGGAGCCTAAATATATTGTTATTGCGGGCGTGTTAAGAACCGCGCTGGCGAATCAACGCATTCAACGTAGCGCGTTAGAAAAACAGGCTATGGAAACCGTGATTAACGCTCTGGCGCGGTCATAGCCGCTATCAGGGTGGCAATAACGAAATCGCCTTTGAATTGTCGGGATTGTCACCATGGCGGGCTGGTTGCCCGCCGTTAGCGATGCGCAGGGTTATCAGGTGATGGCTAAGCGCAGCCCTAATGTATCAGGGTACGGCTCAAAATAATTCTGGCTGCGTAGATAGTCATCCGGATGTTCCGCCAGATAGTGCTTCAGCAGCGTTAACGGTGCCAGGATAGGTAGTCGGCCCGCCCGGTAGCCGAGAATCACCTCGCGTAATTCCGCGCGTTGCCTGCTGTTCAACGCGCGGTGAAAATAGCCCTGGATATGCATCAGCACATTGGTGTGATTTTTACGTGAAGCGGGGTGGCGCAGGATAGCCATCAGTTTTTCTCTGTATCGGACAAAGAAGGCATCCAGATCGTCCCACTCATGCAGACGCGCGACGAAAGGGCCAATTTCGCGGTAGCCGGCCTGGTGATGGGCGAGAAGCTGAAGTTTGTATCGGCTATGAAACGCGAGCAAACTGTGACGACTCAAGCCCTGCGCGCGTAGCGCATTTAATTCATGTAGCGCGAAGATACGTGCGATGAAATTCTCGCGTAATACCGGATCGTGCAGGCGACCATCTTCCTCTATCGGCAGCCAGGGATATTTGTCCATCATCGCGGCGGTAAACAGCCCCGTGCCAGCTTTGCGGCCCCTGTTACCCTTTTCATCATACAGGCGAACGCGCTCCATTCCGCAACTGGGCGATTTTGCACACACAATAAACCCCGCCAGTTCGCCTATTGTTGGCAGAAACCGATCGGCAAAGGCATTCATTCGCTCGGTAACGTCATCGTGCGGGGCATGGCTATAGCGCATCCGAATGTCGCCACAGGTCGTCTGGATAAGACGCAGCGCAGGACGGGGCACGGGCAGGCCGATCGCCACCTCCGGGCAGATCGGTTTGTAGGCCACCCACGGCGCCAGAGAGTTCATGACAAAATCCATACGCTTATGTCCGCCATCAAAGCGTACCGCGGCGCCAGTCAGACATCCGCTAATGCCGACTACGGGTTTGTTATTCATGATTCCCCCTTATTGAAAGTACGACGACTGACGCCGATGGCGCAAAATGTTATCTCACGCTGATTTAAAACTTACACAACTTTGTTTTTTTGTCTAAGTTTTCGCGGAGATTTTTTTGATGTACTTAAATATCAATAAGATAGAATGAGGGGAAGAAATCTATTTCAGCGCTTATAGTGTGATAACCTCCAGCGAAGCGACCACGTTGCGCCACTGGGCAAGCTGTTTTTTCTGCCCGGCAGTGAGCTTTCCGGTGGTCACCAGGAACCATTTTCTCTGGGCGAACAGCTCGGGCGCCAGAACGGCTGGTGGAGAGGGAAGCACATTGAGCCGCAGCTCTTGTCCGGTACGAGTCAACGCTTCCAGCCAGATTTCACAGTGATCCGAGAGATGCCATCCGCTAATAAAAGCATTGTTGCCAGGCGCTTTTCTGTCGCCTTCAAGGCAAAAAGAGGTGTAGGCAATAATGATGCCATCCAGTATTTCGCGCAGCGTCATCACGGCGGGAAGATGCGCTGACACTTTGCTGCGCAACGGACGCAATAAATGGGTCACCAGTTCTGCGCGGGGATATTCCCGGCCACAGTCATAAATCAACTGCCGCAGCGCGTCAATTCGCCCTTCGTGGAGATGTTGGAGCATCGTCTCCTGGATCGTTATCCAGTTATCGCCCAGGCGAATGACCGGACGCGACAGTAAGGGTTTGACCTGACTTATCGGTACGCCTTTTCTCACCCAGTCGAGGATGCTAAGCGCTTGTCGAATATCGTCATCGCTGTATAAGCGATGCCCGCCATCAGTACGCTGCGGTTTCAATAAACCATAGCGTCGCTGCCATGCCCTTAGCGTGGCGGCATTGATACCGCATAGTCTGGCAAATTCGCCGATAGAATACGACATGGTAAAGCCCGTTAAATAAGGGGATTCTACTATATCATGATTAAATGAAGACTAAGGTAGTGATAAATGGTGCGGCATACCAGGGCATCCGTATGGATTTTGTCGATGATGAGCAATACTGCGTGGCGTAAGGCTCATCAAAATATGACCAATGCTTAATACCATCGGATGCCCCTGGTTAATACTCTATTAACCTCATTCTTCGGGCGCAGTTAAGTAACTCTGTCACTTTATGAACCTGTAGCTTTCTCATCATATTCATCCGGTGTGTTTCGACGGTTTTTATACTGATATGTAGCTTTTCGCTGATCCCATGATTGGTATACCCCTCGTCAATAAGCTTAAGAACCTGACGCTCGCGCAAAGTAAGCAGTTGATGATTGGTCGTGTCAGCGTTTAATTCAGCCAGGATAGCTTCCCGATTCAACGTCGGGTCAATGTAACGCTTGTTTACTGCTACTGTTTGCAATGCCGCTAACAGAACTTGCTGACTACTGCTTTTTAAAACATAGCCATTAGCACCTGCGGCTAAAGTTTTAATGGTCATATACTCTTGTTGGTATGCTGTGTAAACCAGAATATTCATTGCTGGCCAACGCTGATGTAATTGAGGAATGATATCCAGGCCATTGATGCCAGGTAAGCTAAGATCAAGGATAAGTATGTCAGGCTCGTATGCGCAACAGGCATTATAAACCTCAAGACCATTTTTAACATGCTCTACAATTTTAAAATGAGGCCAGGGTAATAAGGCATTCATAATGCCGTTAATGATGATTTCATGATCGTCTACTAATAAGATCTTATATTCTTTCATTTTGCTGCCCTCGCGAAAATTAAGATAATATTAAGTAATGGTGTAGTTTTTGAAGATCATACGTATTTTCTGGCGTAAGTCGGTTAGTTCCTCCAGCGCGATGATTTTCCCCATTTTTACGCGATTCTCAATGTCTATGACATAGCATACCAATTCAGTCTGCCCTATTTGACCTAAACAGCCTTTTAATGTGTGAATTAACTGATCGATTTTTTGTCCAGCCGATACGGCATTTTCAATATCAGCCAGCAAGAGGTCCAGTGATTGGAAAATCTTGCTATTAATGACCATATCATCTGTCGCCAGTAGCGCTGAGCAGCGACTTGGATCCTGCTCCTGTAGCTCTATATTTCGTAAAAGCTGGTATTCTGCGGCAATACTGATATAGCGAGCTAAGGTAGCCAATGTCACTGGTTTTGTAATGTAATGATGAATCCCATTTTTTTTACAACGATGAATATCTTCTGTCGCTACGCTAGCGGATAGCGCCACAAACATGCAGTCAGGATCTAAATTATTCGGCTCATCGTGCCATAATTGTACACATTCAATACCATCTATTTCTGGCATTCTAATGTCAATCAGTACTAAATCGAATCGTTGCTGTTGTGATAAAGTCAGAGCCTCGTTACTACTGGCGGCAATAGTGACGTGTTGGCCCAGGCTGACAAGCATTTTGCCGATGATATCCCGATTAATATCGGCATCATCAACCAAAAGAATCTGCAACTGCCAGGGTGGTAACAAATTATTTATTACTGGCATATTTGGTGTACACAATATTAACTGTTGCGCCAGGTCGTAGAGTTTTCCGGGGAAATACAAAAGCTCTGCGTTGAGAAGCGCATTTTGCTGGTGGGGTGGTTCACCGCGTATTCCCCAGCAAGCCAGTTGCCGATGCAGGCAGAACGGCGCTGACAGCGTCCCTTTAATTAGTTGAGGCGGCTGGTATTCTTGTAAGGGTAATACTAGCGAGACACAGGTTCCAACCCCGGGGACACTTTTTAGTGTCAGATTACCGCCCATCATTTTAGCCAGGCTTGACGCAATAGTCAGTCCAATTCCTGTACCTTGCGAATTTGTGTCTGCTTGATAAAAAGCAGTAAAGATTTGAGACTGCTGCTGTATTTCAATCCCTTTACCGCTATCGCTAACCAGAAATATTAATTGTTACTCATGACGCTTGACCGTCAGACGTATCCCTCCGGTTTCGGTAAATTTTACCGCGTTCCCGAGTAAATTAACCAAAATTTGCCGTAAACGGATACTGTCGGTATGAAAATAGAGAGGGACATGTTGACCGACAAAAGTACGTAATGACAGTTTTTTGCTTTGCGCTGGCCCCTGGATGGTTTGCATTGTCTGGTCCAGTAACGGCAGTAACGCTGTTTCTTCCACATGTAATGTGAAATGACCAGACTCGATGCGTGAAAAATCCAGCAGATTATTAATAATAGCTAACAAAGACAGTGTACAATTCCTGGCGGTATCAGCTAATCCTTGCTGCTCTATGTTTAAAGGGGTAGTTTGTAATAATTCAATCGCACCGAGTACGCCATTCATCGGAGTACGTAACTCATGACTTATTACCGTAAGATGAATGCTTTTACGTTTGTTAGCTTGCTCAGCGCGTTTTTTTGCTTCATTTAGCGCCTGGGTGCGCTCTGCGACTTTGTTTTCCAGATTGTCGTATTGGACTTGTAGAGTATCAAGCAGTTGGTTAAAAGCACCGGCAATACTATCTAATTCATCCAGTCGTTGTGCTGGTAAACGTGTGCTCAGCGGTG
Organism: Salmonella sp. SSDFZ54; assembly: GCF_004010735.1. Taxonomy (NCBI): domain Bacteria; kingdom Pseudomonadati; phylum Pseudomonadota; class Gammaproteobacteria; order Enterobacterales; family Enterobacteriaceae; genus Salmonella; species Salmonella sp. SSDFZ54. Next base: position 4,511,762 of record NZ_CP034819.1, on the reverse strand, counting down.
CAGTTGCAGTTTTATTAATGACATCGACAAAACGCCATAACGGTTTGGCCAGTGAGCGATGTAGTAACCAGCAAAAAGCCGACGTCATCAACACCAATGCTGTTAATGTAAAGGGGATTTGTTGAAGGATAATTTTTAAGATGCGATTATGTAGATTACCGTATGGGTACAGCGTAACCAGACTCCATCCGGGGCCATGCAAGGTTGTGCGTAATATCAGAAATCCGGGAATTTGCTGCCATCCATCATGCAGCGTTACATTCTCTAACTGTGTACGTATTTTTTGCGGGATGTATGAAAACGGCAATAAGTGGTTGTTTTGATCCAGCCATACTCGAATACTATCATCTAATGGTAGGTGGCTCTTAGTAATGAGATCGGGAAGTTTAACCGTCACCCCAAAAAATACGCCTTGCTGATCGGCAACCGCAACGGAAGCGTGCCATCCTTTGCCGTTTATGTATTCTGGTTCACTCCAGTAAAACCCGGCATGGGTTGGGTATAAAGGAAAGCTTTTTCGCGTTAAAGGCTGTAGAGTTGAATAATCTGAAGGGTTATCAGTAGATAATAACGAAATCTCATTTTTATGGTTAAGAATAAAACTATCGCGACGAAAGCTTTTTTCATCGATATCAGAGGACTGCAGAAAGAGACGGTGCTTCTCTCCGTTTAGCGTCGGTGTGCAATTTGAAGGACCGACAGAAAGATGCCGGCTCACCTCAGGGAAAATATCGTTATGATGAATCTCAGTCGCTAATGAGCATTGATACATTAAATTTTTAGCGTCACGTTCAGCTTCTTCAAACCGTTGATTGCTTAGTACAATATTCATCTCGGATAGAACGGATAAATCCTCTATTATATGCTGCCGTTTCTGAACCATTGATATATAAGCTGCGGTAAGCACAGATAGCAGCCAAATAATTATTGTTGTTAATAAAAATAAAAAAGTTAGCCTGATTACTAAAGATGTTTGCAGCGTATTCTTGAGATTGAGCAAATTCATAATGCTTTCCTCCAGTTGCCTGTTGCAAAATCTTTGGCACTTGATCACTATCGCAGTACATATAGTTTCATCAGAAGATTAATCGATGGTGTTATCATTAGGAAGATAAATTTCTTCATATATAACCCAGTCGATGACTACAATTACTTTTTAATAAGGTGGCGATGTAAAAACATCGTAACAGTTTATTTAATAAATAATTTTTCAAATTGTAATTTTTTATGTCAATGCTGAAAGTGTAATTGTGAATTTATCGGAAAATCCGAATGATAGAATCGCCTGTGACAAGGTATATGTAGACAGCATCCTGATATTGTACAAGAAGAGTATAGTCGAAATAAATGTGAATCAGGCTTTTTACGGATGTGGTTGTGAGCGAATTTGATAGAAACTCCCATTTATGTCTGAGGAGGGATTCATGCTGGCAGTTTTAAAAGGCATTCCATTAATTCAGGATATCAAGGCCGAAGGTAATAGCCGATCCTGGATAATGACTATTGATGGGCATCCTGCCAGAGGAGAAATTTTCTCAGAAGCATTTTCTATTTCTTTGTTCTTAAATGACCTGGAAAGCTTACCTAAGCCTTGTCTTGCCTATGTGACACTACTGCTTGCAGCACACCCGGACGTCCATGATTATGCTATACAGCTCACAGCGGATGGGGGATGGTTAAACGGTTATTATACCACAAGTAGTAGCTCTGAGCTTATTGCTATTGAGATAGAAAAACACCTGGCTTTAACTTGCATTTTAAAAAATGTAATACGCAATCACCATAAACTTTATTCGGGTGGGGTATAAAATGGTAGTAAATAAACGTTTAATCTTAATTTTACTATTTATACTCAATACAGCAAAGAGTGATGAGTTATCATGGAAAGGTAATGACTTCACCCTTTATGCCAGACAAATGCCATTAGCAGAGGTTTTACATCTGCTCTCAGAGAACTATGATACGGCTATTACTATTAGCCCATTGATAACAGCTACATTTAGTGGAAAAATTCCGCCTGGACCACCGGTCGATATTTTGAATAACCTGGCAGCACAATATGATTTGCTTACCTGGTTTGATGGTAGCATGTTATATGTATATCCTGCATCGTTATTAAAACATCAGGTTATCACTTTCAATATTTTATCTACTGGACGGTTCATTCATTACTTACGCAGCCAGAATATCCTTTCATCACCGGGATGCGAGGTTAAAGAAATTACCGGTACCAGAGCTGTGGAGGTGAGTGGTGTTCCCAGCTGTCTGACTCGTATTAGTCAATTAGCTTCAGTGCTGGATAATGCGTTAATCAAACGAAAAGACAGTGCGGTGAGTGTAAGTATATACACGCTTAAGTATGCCACTGCGATGGATACCCAATACCAATATCGCGATCAGTCCGTCGTGGTTCCTGGGGTCGTGAGTGTATTGCGTGAGATGAGTAAAACCAGCGTCCCGGCGTCATCGACGACCAATGGTTCACCCGCTACACAGGCATTGCCCATGTTTGCTGCCGACCCACGCCAGAATGCAGTGATCGTTCGTGATTATGCGGCCAATATGGCCGGGTATCGGAAACTCATCACAGAATTAGATCAACGCCAGCAGATGATAGAGATTTCGGTGAAAATTATCGATGTTAATGCTGGAGATATTAACCGGTTAGGCATCGACTGGGGAACGGCAGTGTCGCTGGGTGGCAAGAAAATTGCGTTCAATACAGGTTTGAATGACGGCGGTGCTAGCGGTTTTTCAACGGTAATCAGCGATACCTCAAACTTTATGGTGCGTTTGAATGCCCTGGAAAAAAGCTCTCAGGCTTATGTACTTTCCCAGCCATCTGTGGTGACTTTAAATAATATCCAGGCTGTGCTGGATAAAAATATTACTTTCTATACCAAACTGCAGGGAGAAAAAGTGGCTAAACTTGAATCCATCACTACGGGTTCTTTGTTGCGCGTTACACCTCGCTTGTTAAATGACAATGGCACGCAAAAAATAATGCTTAATCTTAATATTCAGGATGGACAACAAAGTGATACGCAAAGCGAAACAGATCCGCTACCCGAAGTGCAAAATTCTGAAATTGCTTCGCAAGCCACATTATTGGCCGGACAAAGTCTATTGCTGGGAGGATTTAAACAAGGTAAACAAATCCACTCGCAAAACAAAATCCCTTTATTGGGCGATATTCCTGTCGTAGGTCATTTGTTTCGCAATGATACGACTCAAGTACATAGTGTAATCAGGCTTTTTTTGATTAAAGCCTCAGTAGTAAATAATGGCATATCTCATGGTTAATCCAAAGAGCTCATGGAAAATACGTTTTTTAGGTCACGTTTTACAAGGCCGGGAAGTATGGCTGAATGAAGGTAACCTGTCACTGGGGGAGAAAGGATGCGATATTTGTATTCCGCTTACTATAAATGAAAAAATTATTCTGAGAGAACAGGCAGATAGTTTATTTGTTGATGCCGGGAAAGCCAGAGTTAAAGTTAACGGCCGCAGATTTAATCCAAATAAGCCGCTACCATCCAGTGGGGTTTTGCAGGTTGCGGGAGTGGCTATCGCGTTTGGTAAACAGGATTGTGAACTTGCTGATTATCAAATACCCGTTTCCAGATCAGGGTACTGGTGGTTGGCTGGCGTATTCTTGATTTTCATCGGTGGAATGGGGGTCCTGTTAAGTATTGGCGGTCAGCCTGAAACGGTAAATGACTTACCTTTGCGGGTTAAGTTTTTATTAGACAAAAGCAATATTCATTATGTGCGGGCGCAATGGAAAGAAGATGGCAGCCTGCAGTTGTCCGGTTATTGCTCGTCAAGCGAACAGATGCAAAAGGTGAGAGCGACTCTCGAATCATGGGGGGTCATGTATCGGGATGGTGTAATCTGTGATGACTTATTGGTACGAGAAGTGCAGGATGTTTTGATAAAAATGGGTTACCCGCATGCTGAAGTATCCAGCGAAGGGCCGGGAAGCGTGTTAATTCATGATGACATACAAATGGATCAGCAATGGCGTAAGGTTCAACCATTACTTGCAGATATTCCCGGGTTATTGCACTGGCAGATTAGTCATTCTCATCAGTCTCAGGGGGATGATATTATTTCTGCGATAATAGAGAACGGTTTAGTGGGCCTTGTCAATGTTACGCCAATGCGGCGCTCTTTTGTTATCAGTGGTGTACTGGATGAATCTAATCAACGCATTTTGCAAGAAACGTTAGCAGCATTAAAGAAAAAGGACCCCGCTCTTTCTTTAATTTATCAGGATATTGCGCCTTCTCATGATGAAAGCAAGTATCTGCCTGCGCCAGTGGCTGGCTTTGTACAGAGTCGCCATGGTAATTACTTATTACTGACGAATAAAGAGCGTTTACGTGTAGGGGCATTGTTACCCAATGGGGGAGAAATTGTCCATCTGAGTGCCGATGTGGTAACGATTAAACATAATGATACTTTGATTAACTATCCATTAGATTTTAAGTGAGTGGAAAATGACAACTCTGACCCGGTTAGAAGATTTGCTGCTTCATTCGCGTGAAGAGGCCAAAGGCATAATTTTACAATTAAGGGCTGCCCGGAAACAGTTAGAAGAGAACAACGGTAAGTTACAGGATCCGCAGCAATATCAGCAAAACACCTTATTGCTTGAAGCGATCGAGCAGGCCGAAAATATCATCAACATTATTTATTATCGTTACCATAACAGCGCACTTGTAGTGAGTGAGCAAGAGTAAAGTAAAAATATCTTAGAGCCTATCCCACCAGGCGTTATTGGCGCAGCCAGCCTGGACACGGACAGCGCGCAAAAACCGGAGCGTACACGTAGCACGTGAGGTTTGACTCGCTACGCTCGCCCTTCGGGCCGCCGCTAGCGGCGTTCAAAACGCTAACGCGTTTTGGCGAGCACTGCCCAGGACCAAAATGGCAAGTAAAATAGCCCTAATGGGATAGGCTCTTAGTTAGCACGTTAATTATCTATCGTGTATATGGAGGGGAATGATGATAAAGAAAAAGGCTGCGTTTAGTGAATATCGTGATTTAGAGCAAAGTTACATGCAGCTAAATCACTGTCTTAAAAAATTTCACCAAATCCGGGCTAAGGTGAGTCAACAGCTTGCTGAAAGGGCAGAGAGCCCCAAAAAGAGCAGAGAGACAGAGAGTATTCTTCATAACCTATTTCCACAAGGCGTTGCCGGGGTTAACCAAGAGGCCGAGAAGGATTTAAAGAAAATAGTAAGTTTGTTTAAACAACTTGAAGTACGACTGAAACAACTTAATGCTCAAGCCCCGGTGGAGATACCGTCAGGAAAAACAAAAAGGTAAAGCATAATGTCTTCAGGAAACATCTTATGGGGAAGTCAAAACCCTATTGTGTTTAAAAATAGTTTCGGCGTTAGCAACACTGATACCGGGGGTCAGGATGACTTATCCCAGCAAAATCCGTTTGCCGAAGGGTATGGTGTTTTGCTTATTCTCCTTATGGTTATTCAGGCTATTGCAAACGATAAATTTATTGAAGTCCAGCAGAACGCTGAACGTGCCAGAAATACCCAGGAAAAATCAAATGAGATGGATGAGGTGATTGCTAAAGCAGCCAAAGGGGATGCTAAAACCAAAGAGGAGGTGCCTGAGGATGTAATTAAATACATGCGTGATAATGGTATTCTCATCAATGGTATGACCATTGATGAATACATGGCTAAATATGGCGATCATGGGAAGCTGGATAAAGGTGGCCTACAGGCGATCAAAGCGGCTTTGGATAATGACGCCAACCGGAATACCGATCTTATGAGTCAGGGGCAGATAATAATTCAAAAAATGTCTCAGGAGCTTAACGCTGTCCTTACCCAACTGACGGGGCTTATCAGTAAGTGGGGGGAAATTTCCAGTATGATAGCGCAGAAAACGTACTCATGAAAAAAGACCCGACACTACAACAGGCTCATGACACGATGCGATTTTTCCGGCGTGGCGGCTCGCTGCGTATGTTGTTGGATGACGATGTTACACAGCCGCTTAATACTCTGTATCGCTATGCCATGCAGCTTATGGAGGTAAAAGAGTTCGCTGGCGCAGCGCGACTTTTTCAATTGCTGACGATATATGATGCCTGGTCATTTGACTACTGGTTTCGGTTAGGGGAATGCTGCCAGGCCCAAAAACATTGGGGGGAAGCGATATACGCTTATGGACGTGCGGCGCAAATTAAGATTGATGCGCCGCAGGCGCCATGGGCCGCAGCGGAATGCTACCTCGCGTGTGATAACGTTTGTTATGCAATAAAAGCGTTAAAGGCCGTGGTGCGTATTTGCGGCGAGGTCAGTGAACATCAAATCCTCCGATTACGTGCAGAAAAGATGTTACAGCAACTTTCTGACAGGAGCTAAAAATGAATCGAATTCACAGTAATAGCGATAGCGCCGCAGGAGTAACCGCCTTAACACATCATCACTTAAGCAATGTCAGTTGCGTTTCCTCGGGTTCGCTGGGAAAGCGCCAGCATCGTGTGAATTCTACTTTTGGCGATGGCAACGCCGCGTGCCTGTTATCAGGGAAAATTAGTCTTCAGGAGGCAAGCAATGCGTTGAAGCAACTGCTTGATGCCGTACCCGGAGATCATAAGCGTCCATCATTGCCTGACTTTTTGCATATCAATCCCACTGTTTTATCAATGATGATGACGTCATTAATACTCAACGTCTTTGGTAATAACGCTCAATCGTTATGTCAACAGCTTGAGCGGGCAACTGAGGTGCAAAATGCATTACGTAATAAGCAGGTAAAGGAGTATCAGGAGCAGATCCAGAAAGCGATAGAGCAGGAGGATAAAGCGCGTAAAGCGGGCATTTTTGGCGCTATTTTTGACTGGCTTACCGGCATATTTGAAACTGTGATTGGCGCCTTAAAAGTTGTGGAGGGTTTTCTGTCCGGTAATCCCGCAGAAATGGCTAGCGGCGTAGCTTATATAGCCGCAGGTTGTGCAGGAATGGTTAAAGCCGGAGCCGAAACGGCAATGATGTGCGGTGCTGACCACGATACCTGTCAGGCGATTATTGACGTGGCAAGTAAAATTCAAGTTGGTTGTGAAGTCGTCGCGATGGCACTGGATGTTTTCCAGATTGGTCGTGCTTTTATGGCGACTAGAGGCTTATCTGACGCAGCTGCAAAAGTGCTTGACTCCGGTTTTGGCGAGGAAGTGGTTGAGCGTATGGTAGGCGCAGGGGAAGCAGAAATAGAGGAGTTGGCTGAAAAGTTTGGCGAAGAAGTGAGTGAAAGTTTTCTCAAACAATTTGAGCCGCTTGAACGTGAAATGGTTATAGCGAATGAGATGGCAGAGGAGTCTGCCGAATTTTCTCGTGAGGTAGAAAATAATATGACGCGAAGCGCGGGAAAAAGCTTTACGAAAGAGGGGGTGAAAGCCATGGCAAAAGAAGCGGCAAAAGAAGCCCTGGAAAAATATGCGCAGGAAGGGGAAAAGTTTCTGTTAAAAAATTTTCGTAATAAAGTTCTCTGGAATATGTTCAAAAAAATCCTGTATGCCTTACTGAGTGATTGTTCATTTAAAGGCTTACAGGCTATCAGATGTGCAACCGAGGGCGCCAATCAGATGAATACTGGCATGGTTAACGCAGATAAAGCGAAGCTCGAAAAGAAAATAGAGCAATTAATAACTCAGCAACGGTTTCTGGATTTCATAATGCAACAAACGGAAGACCAAAAAAAGATAGAACAAAAACGCTTAGAGGAGCTTTATAAGAGTAGTGGTGCCGCGCTTAGAGATGCATTAGATACCATTGATCACTATAGTAGCGTTCAGGCGAGAATAGCTGGCTGTCGCGCTTAATCTGAGGATAAAAATATGGAAGCGAGTAACGTAGCACTGGTATTACCAGCGCCTTCCTTGTTAACGCCTTCTTCCACTCCATCTCCCTCCGGGGAGGGAATGGGTACTGAATCAATGCTTCTGTTATTTGATAATATCTGGATGAAGCTAATGGAGCTTGCCAAAAAGCTGCGCAATATCATGCGCGACTATAACGTAGAAAAACAACGACTGTCCTGGGAACTGCAAGTCAATGTTTTACAGACGCAAATGAAAACAATTGATGAAGCGTTTAGAGCATCAATGATTACTGCGGGTGGCGCAATATTGTCGGGCGTGCTGACGATAGGATTAGGGGCCGTAGGCGGGGAGACCGGTCTTATAGCGGGTCAAGCCGTAGGCCACACTGCTGGAGGCGTCATGGGCCTGGGGGCCGGTGTAGCGCAACGTCAAAGTGATCAAGATAAAGCGATTGCCGACCTGCAACAAAATGGGTCCCAATCCTATAATAAATCCCTGACGGAAATTATGGAGAAAGCAACTGAAATTATGCAACAAATCATGGGCGTGGGGTCGTCACTGGTCGCGGTTCTTGCTGAAATACTCCGGGCATTAACGAGGTAAACATGGTGCAAGAAATAGAGCAATGGTTGCGTCGGCATCAGGTGTTTACTGAGCCTGCATATTTAGGGGATACCGCCATATTACTTGGGCAACAGTTTATATTATCGCCTTACCTGGTGATCTATCGTATTGAGGCAAAAGAAATGATTATTTGTGAGTTCAGGCGCCTGACGCCCGGGCAACCTCGACCACAGCAATTGTTTCACTTACTGGGACTTTTACGCGGGATATTTGTACATCACCCGCAGTTAACATGTTTAAAGATGTTGATAATCACCGACGTTCTGGATGAAAAAAAAGCCATGCTGCGCAGGAAATTATTGCGCATCCTGACAGTAATGGGAGCGACCTTTACACAGCTTGATGGCGATAACTGGACAATTTTATCCGCCGAGCATCTTATCCAGCGACGTTTTTAAATGACCTTCCTGACGTAAATCATTATCACGTGAAAATAACAATCAATAGGTATGATGATGAAAGAAGATCAGAAAAATAAAATACCCGAAGACATTCTGAAACAGCTATTATCCGTTGATCCGGAAACCGTTTATGCCAGTGGTTACGCCTCATGGCAGGAGGGGGATTATTCGCGCGCCGTAATCGATTTTAGCTGGCTGGTGATGGCCCAGCCATGGAGTTGGCGTGCCCATATTGCATTGGCTGGCACCTGGATGATGCTTAAAGAATACACGACGGCCATTAATTTCTATGGACATGCCTTAATGCTGGATGCCAGCCATCCAGAACCGGTTTACCAAACGGGCGTCTGTCTCAAAATGATGGGGGAACCCGGGTTGGCGAGAGAGGCTTTTCAAACCGCAATCAAGATGAGTTATGCGGATGCCTCATGGAGTGAGATTCGCCAGAATGCGCAAATAATGGTTGATACTCTTATTGCTTAAATAACAGAACGAAATATGAAAATTCATATTCCGTCAGCGGCAAGTAATATAGTAGATGGTAATAGTCCTCCTTCCGATATACAAGCGAAGGAGGCATCGTTTCCTCCCCCTGAAATTCCAGCCCCTGGCACCCCCGCAGCCCCAGTGCTGCTTACGCCTGAACAAATAAGGCAGCAGAGGGATTATGCGATACATTTTATGCAATACACTATTCGTGCGCTGGGTGCGACAGTCGTGTTTGGATTATCGGTTGCTGCAGCGGTAATTTCTGGCGGGGCAGGATTACCCATTGCTATTCTTGCGGGGGCGGCGCTCGTGATTGCTATTGGGGACGCTTGCTGTGCGTATCATAATTATCAATTGATATGTCAGCAAAAGGAGCCGTTACAAACCGCCAGTGATAGCGTTGCTCTTGTGGTCAGTGCGCTGGCCTTAAAATGTGGGGCAAGTCTTAACTGCGCTAACACCCTTGCTAATTGTCTTTCTTTATTAATACGTTCAGGAATCGCTATTTCTATGTTGGTTTTACCCCTACAGTTTCCACTGCCCGCCGCTGAAAATATAGCGGCCTCTTTGGACATGGGGAGTGTAATTACCTCCGTTAGCCTGACGGCGATAGGTGCGGTACTGGATTATTGCCTTGCCCGCCCCTCTGGCGACGATCAGGAAAATTCTGTTGATGAACTTCATGCCGATCCCAGTGCGTTATTGGCGGAACAAATGGCATCGCTCTGTCAATCTGCTACTGCACCTGCATTAATGGACAGTTCTGGTCATACATCTCGGGGAGAACCATGAAACCTGTTAGCCCAAATGCTCAGGTAGCAGGGCAACGTCCTGTTAACGCGCCTGAGGAATCACCTCCATGTCCCTCATTGCCACATCCGGAAACCAATATGGAGAGTGGTAGAGTAGGTCCTCAACAAGGAAATGAGCGGTTATTGGCCGGACTTGCGAAACGAGTGATAGAGTGTTTTCCAAAAGAAATTTTTAGTTGGCAAACGGTCATTTTGGGCGGACAGATTTTATGCTGTTCCGCTGGAATAGCATTAACAGTGCTAAGTGGTGGAGGCGCACCGCTCTTAGCCCTGGCGGGAATTGGCCTTGCTATTGCCATCGCGGATGTCGCCTGTCTTATCTACCATCATAAACATCATTTGCCTATGGCTCACGACAGTATAGGCAATGCCGTTTTTTATATTGCTAATTGTTTCGCCAATCAACGCAAAAGTATGGCGATTGCTAAAGCCGTCTCCCTGGGCGGTAGATTAGCCTTAACAGCGACGGTAATGACGCATTCATACTGGAGTGGTAGTTTGGGACTACAGCTTCATTTATTAGAGCGTCTTAATGATATTACCTACGGACTAATGGGTTTTACTCGCTTCGGTATGGATGGGATGGCAATGACCGGTATGCAGGTCAGCAGCCCATTATATCGTTTGCTGGCTCAGGTGACGCCAGAACAACGTGCGCCGGAGTAATCGTTTTCAGGTATATACCGGATGTTCATTGCTTTCTAAATTTTGCTATGTTGCCAGTATCCTTATGATGTTTTTATTTTAAGGAAAAGCATTATGGATATTGCACAATTAGTGGATATGCTCTCCCACATGGCGCACCAGGCAGGTCAGGCCATTAATGACAAAATGAATGGTAATGATTTGCTCAACCCAGAATCGATGATTAAAGCGCAATTTGCCTTACAGCAGTATTCTACATTTATTAATTACGAAAGTTCACTGATCAAAATGATCAAGGATATGCTTAGTGGAATCATTGCTAAAATCTGAAGTTATTAGCGACGATGTTCGACGGTTGCTGCTGGAAATCATGTTTGCGGGCGTTAACCATAGCCTGATTTCCCAGGTACATGCGATGTTACCAGCGCTAACGGTTATTGTTCCGGATAAAAAATTACAGTTGGTATGTCTGGCATTATTGTTGGCGGGTTTAAATGAGCCGCTAAAAGCCGCGAAAATTTTATCGGATATCGATTTGCCAGAGGCTATGGCGCTGCGTCTGTTATTTCCTGCACCAAATGAGGGGTTTGAAAATTGAATATTTCTGATATGAGCGTAGTGCCTGTAAGCACTCAATCTTATGTAAAGTCCTCTGCAGAACCGAGCCAGGAGCAAATTAATTTTTTTGAACAATTGCTGAAAGATGATGCATCCACCAGTAACGCCAGCGCTTTATTACCGCAGGTTATGTTGACCAGGCAAATGGATTATATGCAGTTAACGGTAGGCGTCGATTATCTTGCCAGAATATCAGGCGCAGCATCGCAAGCGCTTAATAAGCTGGATAACATGGCATGAAGGTTCATCGTATAGTATTTCTTACTGTCCTTACGTTCTTTCTTACGGCATGTGATGTGGATCTTTATCGCTCATTGCCAGAAGATGAGGCGAATCAAATGCTGGCATTACTTATGCAGCATCATATTGATGCGGAAAAAAAACAGGAAGAGGATGGTGTAACCTTACGTGTCGAGCAGTCGCAGTTTATTAATGCGGTTGAGCTACTTAGACTTAACGGTTATCCGCATCGGCAGTTTACAACGGCGGATAAGATGTTTCCGGCTAATCAGTTAGTGGTATCCCCCCAGGAAGAACAGCAGAAGATTAATTTTTTAAAAGAACAAAGAATTGAAGGAATGCTGAGTCAGATGGAGGGCGTAATTAATGCAAAAGTGACCATTGCGCTACCGACTTATGATGAGGGAAGTAACGCTTCTCCGAGCTCAGTTGCCGTATTTATAAAATATTCACCTCAGGTCAATATGGAGGCCTTTCGGGTAAAAATTAAAGATTTAATAGAGATGTCAATCCCTGGGTTGCAATACAGTAAGATTAGTATCTTGATGCAGCCTGCTGAATTCAGAATGGTATCTGACGTACCCGCGAGACAAACATTCTGGATTATGGACGTGATCAACGCCAATAAAGGGAAGGTGGTGAAGTGGTTGATGAAATACCCTTATCAGTTGATGTTATCGTTGACAGGACTGTTATTAGGAGTGGGCATCCTGATCGGCTATTTTTGCCTGAGACGCCGTTTTTGAGTCGACCTGATCCCGAGGTGTTGCAACTTTATCGTTATTTCTGGCAACCTGCTCGTTACGCTGTACCGGAATGGCTGGATAAGCTGGGTTTTCATCCTTCAAACTGCTGGCGTTATGGCGATCGGCCCGAGCTGGATCGTCTTCTTGACAGAGCGTTAAATAGACTAAGGGGAAGCTCTGTTATTCCAGCCTGTTTAAATGACAGGCAAAAACGGCAGGTTCGTCTTGCGCCGCGTATATCGGCATTTGCCTTTGGGCTGGGATTATTCAAACTCAGGTGTAGTGACTATTTTATGCTACCAGAGTATCGGCAATTGCTTCTACAGTGGTTTAGCGAGGATGAGATCTGGCAGCTATATGGTTGGTTGGGGCAAAAAGATGGCAAATTACTTCCTCCGCAAGTGATGCAACAAACTGCATTGCAGATCGGTACCGCCATTCTTAATCGGGAAGCGCATGATGATGCGGTTTTACATGCGCTATTAGTATTATTACCCCCTCCGCAGCGTATACTTTGGCCGAAGACTTCTCTTACCGAGATTATCTTCATGGAGCATTTGCTATGAGTTTTACTTCACTTCCTCTGACGGAAATTAACCATAAGCTACCCGCTCGAAATATTATTGAGTCACCGTGGATAACATTACAATTAACTTTATTTGCACAAGAGCAACAAGCTAAGAGAGTTTCACATGCTATTGTGAGCTCCGCTTACCGTAAGGCTGAAAAAATCATCCGAGACGCCTATCGTTATCAGCGTGAACAGAAAGTTGAGCAGCAACAAGAACTAGCGTGGTTGCGTAAAAATACGCTGGAAAAAATGGAAGTGGAATGGCTGGAACAGCATGTAAAACATTTACAAGAAGATGAAAATCAATTTCGTTCATTGGTCGATCAAGCAGCGCATCATATTAAAAATAGTATAGAACAGGTTCTGTTGGCCTGGTTCGACCAACAGTCGGTAGACAGTGTTATGTGCCATCGTCTGGCACGCCAGGCCACGGCTATGGCGGAAGAGGGAGCGCTTTATTTGCGTATTCATCCTGAAAAAGAGGCATTGATGCGTGAAACTTTTGGCAAGCGGTTTACGTTGATTATCGAGCCTGGTTTCTCTCCCGATCAGGCTGAACTTTCCTCAACACGATATGCCGTTGAATTTTCACTTTCTCGTCATTTCAACGCGTTACTGAAATGGTTACGTAATGGTGAAGATAAAAGAGGTAGCGATGAATATTAAAATTAATGAGATAAAAATGACGCCCCCTACAGCATTTACCCCTGGTCAGGTTATAGAGGAACAGGAGGTTATTTCGCCTTCAATGTTAGCTCTCCAGGAGTTACAGGAAACGACGGGGGCAGCGCTCTATGAGACGATGGAAGAAATAGGAATGGCGCTGAGTGGTAAACTGCGCGAAAGTTATAAATTCACGGATGCTGAGAAACTGGAGCGCAGACAGCAGGCTTTGCTGCGTTTGATAAAACAAATACAGGAGGATAATGGGGCAACGTTGCGTCCGCTTACCGAAGAGAATAGTGATCCTGATTTACAGAATGCGTATCAAATTATCGCTCTTGCAATGGCGCTTACTGCCGACGGGTTGTCAAAAAAGAAAAAACGCGATTTGCAATCGCAACTGGATACGCTTACAGCGGAGGAGGGATGGGAACTTGCCGTTTTTAGTTTACTGGAACTTGGCGAAGTGGATACCGCTACGCTGTCCTCGCTGAAGCGTTTTATGCAACAGGCGATAGACAACGATGAAATGCCCTTATCGCAGTGGTTCAGACGCGTGGCAGACTGGCCGGATCGCTGTGAACGGGTCCGTATTTTGCTAAGAGCCATAGCCTTTGAACTTAGCATATGCATCGAACCCTCGGAGCAAAGTCGTTTGGCCGCAGCATTAGTACGTTTGCGTCGTTTGTTGTTATTCCTTGGCCTTGAAAAAGAGTGCCAGCGTGAGGAGTGGATTTGCCAGTTGCCGCCTAATACATTACTGCCGCTACTACTCGATATCATTTGTGAGCGTTGGCTTTTCAGTGATTGGTTGCTTGATAGACTTACCGCTATAGTTTGTTCATCGAAGATGTTCAATCGGTTACTCCAACAACTTGATGCGCAGTTTATGCTGATACCCGATAACTGTTTTAACGACGAAGATCAACGTGAACAAATTCTCGAAACGCTTCGTGAAGTAAAGGTAAATCAGGTTTTATTCTGATACCTGGCTTTCAATATTTAGGTAAATTGGCGTTCTGGCTCATCATGAGGCGGCAGGATGGATTGGGATCTTATTACTGAACGTAATATTCAGCTTTTTATTCAATTAGCAGGATTAGCTGAACGGCCTTTAGCAACCAATATGTTCTGGCGGCAAGGACAATATGAAACCTATCTAAACTATCATAACGGTCGTATTCACTTATGTCAGATACTCAAGCAAACCTTCTTAGACGAAGATCTGCTTTTTAAAGCCTTAACTCACTGGAAACCTGCAGCGTTCCAGGGTATTCCTCAGCGATTATTTTTGTTGCGCGATGGGCTTGCAATGAGCTGTTCTCCTCCTCTTTCCAGCTCCGCCGAGCTCTGGTTACGATTACATCATCGACAAATAAAATTTCTGGAGTCGCAATGCGTTCATGGTTAGGTGAGGGAATCAGGGCGCAACAGTGGCTCAGTGTATGCGCGGGTCGGCAGGATATGGTTCTGGCGACGGTGTTATTAATCGCTATTGTGATGATGCTGTTACCTTTACCGACTTGGATGGTTGATATCCTGATTACTATCAACCTTATGTTTTCAGTGATCCTGCTCTTAATTGCTATTTATCTTAGTGACCCTCTCGATTTATCGGTATTTCCGTCTTTATTACTTATTACTACATTATATCGTTTGTCACTCACAATCAGCACATCACGGCTGGTACTGTTACAACATAATGCCGGTAATATTGTGGATGCTTTCGGTAAGTTTGTCGTAGGAGGAAATCTCACCGTTGGGCTGGTCGTATTTACCATCATTACTATCGTGCAGTTTATTGTCATTACAAAAGGTATCGAGAGGGTGGCGGAAGTTAGCGCGCGTTTCTCGCTTGATGGGATGCCAGGCAAACAAATGAGTATCGATGGCGATTTGCGTGCCGGAGTTATCGATGCAGACCATGCCCGTACATTAAGACAGCACGTCCAGCAGGAAAGCCGTTTTCTCGGTGCGATGGACGGTGCGATGAAATTTGTTAAAGGCGATACGATTGCCGGTATTATTGTTGTTCTGGTGAACATTATCGGCGGTATCATTATCGCTATCGTACAATATGATATGTCGATGAGTGAGGCTGTTCACACTTATAGCGTACTGTCAATCGGAGATGGTTTATGTGGGCAAATTCCATCGCTGCTGATTTCCCTTAGCGCGGGAATTATTGTCACCCGTGTTCCGGGTGAGAAACGCCAGAACCTGGCGACAGAGTTGAGTTCTCAAATTGCCAGACAACCTCAGTCGCTCATATTAACCGCTGTGGTTTTAATGCTCCTCGCTTTAATTCCTGGCTTTCCTTTTATCACTCTCGCTTTCTTTTCAGCGTTGTTAGCATTGCCAATTATCCTCATTCGCCGCAAAAAGTCTGTGGTTTCCGCAAATGGCGTCGAAGCACCGGAAAAAGATAGTATGGTTCCCGGCGCATGTCCTCTAATCTTACGTCTTACCCCGACGTTACATTCTGCCGACCTGATTCGTGATATTGACGCCATGAGATGGTTTTTATTTGAGGATACCGGCGTCCCTCTCCCTGAGGTGAATATTGAGATTTTGCCTGAACCCACCGAAAAATTGACGGTACTGCTATATCAGGAACCCGTATTTAGTTTATCTATTCCCGCCCAGGCGGATTATTTATTGATAGGCGCGGACGCTAGTGTGGTGGGTGACAGCCAGACGTTACCGAACGGGATGGGACAGATCTGTTGGCTTACAAAAGAGATGGCCCATAAGGCGCAAGGTTTTGGACTGGACGTTTTCGCGGGCAGCCAACGTATCTCTGCCTTATTAAAATGTGTCCTGCTTCGGCATATGGGAGAGTTTATTGGTGTTCAGGAAACGCGTTATCTAATGAATGCGATGGAAAAAAACTACTCTGAGCTGGTGAAAGAGCTTCAACGCCAGTTACCCATTAATAAAATCGCTGAAACTTTGCAGCGGCTTGTATCAGAGCGGGTTTCTATTAGAGATTTACGTCTTATTTTCGGCACCTTAATTGACTGGGCGCCACGTGAAAAAGATGTCCTGATGTTGACAGAATATGTCCGTATCGCGCTTCGCCGTCATATTCTGCGTCGTCTTAATCCGGAAGGAAAACCGCTGCCGATTTTGCGGATCGGCGAAGGTATTGAGAACCTCGTGCGTGAATCCATTCGCCAGACGGCAATGGGGACCTATACTGCGCTGTCGTCTCGTCATAAGACGCAGATCCTGCAACTTATCGAGCAGGCGCTGAAGCAGTCAGCCAAATTATTCATTGTCACTTCTGTCGACACCCGACGTTTCTTGCGAAAAATTACAGAAGCCACCTTGTTCGACGTACCGATTTTGTCATGGCAGGAATTAGGAGAGGAGAGCCTTATACAAGTGGTAGAAAGTATTGACCTTAGCGAAGAGGAGTTGGCGGACAATGAAGAATGAATTGATGCAACGTCTGAGGCTGAAATATCCGCCCCCCGATGGTTATTGTCGATGGGGCCGAATTCAGGATGTCAGCGCAACGTTGTTAAATGCGTGGTTGCCTGGGGTATTTATGGGCGAGTTGTGCTGTATAAAGCCTGGGGAAGAACTTGCTGAAGTCGTGGGGATTAATGGCAGCAAAGCTTTGCTATCTCCTTTTACGAGTACTATCGGGCTTCACTGCGGGCAGCAAGTGATGGCCTTAAGGCGACGCCATCAGATTCCCGTGGGCGAAGCGTTATTAGGGCGAGTCATTGATGGTTTTGGTCGTCCCCTTGATGGCTGCGAACTGCCCGACGTCTGCTGGAAAGACTATGATGCAATGCCTCCTCCCGCAATGGTTCGACAGCCTATCACTCAACCATTAATGACGGGGATTCGCGCTATTGATAGCGTTGCGACCTGTGGCGAAGGGCAACGAGTGGGTATTTTTTCTGCTCCTGGCGTGGGGAAAAGCACGCTTCTGGCGATGCTGTGTAATGCTCCAGACGCAGACAGCAATGTTCTGGTGTTAATTGGTGAGCGTGGACGAGAAGTCCGCGAATTCATCGATTTTACACTGTCTGAAGAGACCCGAAAACGTTGTGTCATTGTTGTCGCAACCTCTGACAGACCCGCCTTAGAGCGCGTGAGGGCGCTGTTTGTGGCCACCACGATAGCAGAATTTTTTCGCGATAATGGAAAGCGAGTCGTCTTGCTTGCCGACTCACTGACGCGTTATGCCAGGGCCGCGCGGGAAATCGCTCTGGCCGCCGGAGAGACCGCAGTTTCTGGAGAATATCCGCCAGGCGTATTTAGTGCATTGCCACGACTTTTAGAACGTACAGGAATGGGAGAAAAAGGCAGTATTACCGCATTTTATACGGTACTGGTGGAAGGTGATGATATGAATGAGCCGTTGGCGGATGAAGTCCGTTCACTGCTTGACGGACATATTGTGCTATCCCGACGGCTTGCAGAGAGGGGGCATTATCCTGCCATTGACGTGTTGGCAACGCTCAGCCGCGTTTTTCCAGTCGTTACCAGCCATGAGCATCGTCAACTGGCGGCGATATTGCGACGGTGCCTGGCGCTTTACCAGGAGGTTGAACTATTAATACGCATTGGGGAATACCAGCGAGGAGTTGATACTGATACTGACAAAGCCATTGATACCTATCCGGATATTTGCACATTTTTGCGACAAAGTAAGGATGAAGTATGCGGACCCGAGCTACTCATAGAAAAATTACACCAAATCCTCACCGAGTGATCATGGAAACTTTGCTGGAGATAATCGCGCGGCGTGAAAAGCAATTACGCGGCAAACTTACCGTACTTGATCAGCAGCAACAGGCGATTATTACGGAACAGCAGATTTGCCAGACGCGCGCTTTAGCAGTGTCTACCAGACTGAAAGAATTAATGGGCTGGCAAGGTACGTTATCTTGTCATTTATTGTTGGATAAGAAACAACAAATGGCCGGGTTATTCACTCAGGCGCAGAGCTTTTTGACGCAACGGCAGCAGTTAGAGAATCAGTATCAGCAGCTTGTCTCCCGGCGAAGCGAATTACAGAAGAATTTTAATGCGCTTATGAAAAAGAAAGAAAAAATTACTATGGTATTAAGCGATGCGTATTACCAAAGTTGAGGGAAGTCTTGGGTTGCCATGCCAGTCTTATCAGGATGAGAATGAGGCGGAGGCGGAACGTATGGACTTTGAACAACTCATGCACCAGGCATTACCCATTGGTGAGAATAATCCTCCTGCAACATTGCATAAAAACGTGGTTTTCACGCAACGTTATCGTGTTAGTGGCGGTTATCTTGACGGTGTAGAGTGTGAAGTATGTGAATCAGGGGGGCTAATCCAGCTAAAAATCAATGTCCCTCATCATGAAATTTACCGTTCGATGAAAGCGCTAAAGCAGTGGCTGGAGTCTCAGTTGCTGCATATGGGGTATATAATTTCCCTGGAGATATTCTATGTTAAGAATAGCGAATGAAGAGCGTCCGTGGATGGAGATGCTTCCAACGCAAGGCGCTACCATTGGTGAGCTGACATTGAGTATGCAACAATATCCAGTACAGCAAGGGACGTTATTTACCATACATTATCATAATGAGCTGGGTAGGGTGTGGATTGCAGAACAATGCTGGCAGCGCTGGTGTGAAGGGTTAATTGGTACCGCTAATCGATCGGTTATCGATCCTGAATTGCTATATGGAATAGCTGAATGGGGGCTGGCGCCGTTATTGCAAGCCAGTGATGCAACCCTCTGTCAGAACGAACCGCCAACATCCTGCAGTAATCTACCACATCAGCTAGCGTTGCATATTAAATGGACAGTTGAAGAACATGAGTTCCATAGCATTATTTTTACATGGCCAACGGGTTTTTTGCGCAATATAGTCGGAGAGCTTTCTGCTGAGCGTCAACAGATTTATCCTGCCCCTCCTGTGGTAGTCCCTGTATATTCAGGCTGGTGCCAGCTTACATTAATCGAACTTGAGTCTATCGAAATCGGCATGGGCGTTCGGATTCATTGCTTCGGCGACATCAGACTCGGTTTTTTTGCTATTCAACTACCTGGGGGAATCTACGCAAGGGTGTTGCTGACAGAGGATAACACGATGAAATTTGACGAATTAGTCCAGGATATCGAAACGCTACTTGCGTCAGGGAGCCCAATGTCAAAGAGTGACGGAACGTCTTCAGTCGAACTTGAGCAGATACCACAACAGGTGCTCTTTGAGGTCGGACGTGCGAGTCTGGAAATTGGACAATTACGACAACTTAAAACGGGGGACGTTTTGCCTGTAGGGGGATGTTTTGCGCCAGAGGTGACGATAAGAGTAAATGACCGTATTATTGGGCAAGGTGAGTTGATTGCCTGTGGCAATGAATTTATGGTGCGTATTACACGTTGGTATCTTTGCAAAAATACAGCGTAAACCTGATAAGAAAAATAATATGCGAACAATATAATAGCGTTCCAGGTTGTGTCATGAGAGATACAGTATGTCTTTACCCGATTCGCCTTTGCAACTGATTGGTATATTGTTTCTGCTTTCAATACTGCCTCTCATTATCGTCATGGGAACTTCTTTCCTTAAACTGGCGGTGGTATTTTCGATTTTACGAAATGCTCTGGGTATTCAACAAGTTCCCCCAAATATCGCACTGTATGGCCTTGCGCTTGTACTTTCCTTATTCATTATGGGGCCGACGCTATTAGCTGTAAAAGAGCGCTGGCATCCGGTTCAGGTCGCTGGCGCTCCTTTCTGGACGTCTGAGTGGGACAGTAAAGCATTAGCGCCTTATCGACAGTTTTTGCAAAAAAACTCTGAAGAAAAGGAAGCCAATTATTTTCGGAATTTGATAAAACGAACCTGGCCTGAAGACATAAAAAGAAAGATAAAACCTGATTCTTTGCTCATATTAATTCCGGCATTTACGGTGAGTCAGTTAACGCAGGCATTTCGGATTGGATTACTTATTTATCTTCCCTTTCTGGCTATTGACCTGCTTATTTCAAATATACTGCTGGCTATGGGAATGATGATGGTGTCGCCGATGACCATTTCATTACCGTTTAAGCTGCTAATATTTTTACTGGCAGGCGGTTGGGATCTGACACTGGCGCAATTGGTACAGAGCTTTTCATGAATGATTCTGAATTGACGCAATTTGTAACGCAACTTTTATGGATCGTCCTTTTTACGTCTATGCCGGTGGTGTTGGTGGCATCGGTAGTTGGTGTCATCGTAAGCCTTGTTCAGGCCTTGACTCAAATACAGGACCAAACGCTACAGTTCATGATTAAATTATTGGCAATTGCAATAACCTTAATGGTCAGCTACCCATGGCTTAGCGGTATCCTGTTGAATTATACCCGGCAGATAATGTTACGAATTGGAGAGCATGGTTGAATGGCACAACAGGTAAATGAGTGGCTTATTGCATTGGCTGTGGCTTTTATTCGACCATTGAGCCTTTCTTTATTACTTCCCTTATTAAAAAGTGGCAGTTTAGGGGCCGCACTTTTACGTAATGGCGTGCTTATGTCACTTACCTTTCCGATATTACCAATCATTTACCAGCAGAAGATTATGATGCATATTGGTAAAGATTACAGTTGGTTAGGGTTAGTCACCGGAGAGGTGATTATTGGTTTTTTAATTGGGTTTTGTGCGGCGGTTCCCTTTTGGGCCGTTGATATGGCGGGGTTTCTGCTTGATACTTTACGTGGCGCGACAATGGGTACGATATTCAATTCTACAATGGAAGCTGAAACCTCACTTTTTGGCTTGCTTTTCAGCCAGTTTTTGTGTGTTATTTTCTTTATAAGCGGCGGCATGGAGTTTATATTAAATATTCTGTATGAGTCATATCAATATTTACCACCAGGGCGTACTTTATTATTTGACCGGCAATTTTTAAAATATATCCAGGCAGAGTGGAGAACGCTTTATCAATTATGCATCAGCTTCTCTCTTCCTGCCATAATATGTATGGTATTAGCCGATCTGGCTTTAGGTCTTTTAAATCGGTCGGCACAACAATTGAATGTGTTTTTCTTCTCAATGCCGCTCAAAAGTATATTGGTTCTACTGACGCTCCTGATCTCATTCCCTTATGCTCTTCATCACTATTTGGTTGAAAGCGATAAATTTTATATTTATCTAAAAGACTGGTTTCCATCTGTATGAGCGAGAAAACAGAACAGCCTACAGAAAAGAAATTACGTGATGGCCGTAAGGAAGGGCAGGTTGTCAAAAGTATTGAAATAACATCATTATTTCAGCTGATTGCGCTTTATTTGTATTTTCATTTCTTTACTGAAAAGATGATTTTGATACTGATTGAGTCAATAACTTTCACATTACAATTAGTAAATAAACCATTTTCTTATGCATTAACGCAATTGAGTCATGCTTTAATAGAGTCATTGACTTCTGCACTGCTGTTTCTGGGCGCTGGGGTAATAGTTGCTACTGTGGGTAGCGTGTTTCTTCAGGTGGGGGTGGTTATTGCCAGCAAGGCCATTGGTTTTAAAAGCGAGCACATAAATCCGGTAAGTAATTTTAAGCAGATATTCTCTTTACATAGCGTAGTAGAATTATGTAAATCCAGCCTGAAAGTTATCATGTTATCTCTTATCTTTGCCTTTTTCTTTTATTATTATGCCAGTACTTTTCGGGCGCTACCGTACTGTGGGTTAGTCTGTGGTCTGCTTGTGGTTTCTTCTTTAATAAAATGGTTATGGGTAGGGGTAATGGCTTTTTATATCGTCGTTGGCATACTGGACTATTCTTTTCAATATTATAAGATTAGAAAAGATCTAAAAATGAGTAAAGATGACGTAAAACAGGAGCATAAAGATCTGGAGGGCGATCCTCAAATGAAGACACGGCGTCGGGAAATGCAGAGTGAAATACAGAGTGGGAGTTTAGCTCAATCTGTTAAACAATCTGTTGCGGTAGTGCGTAATCCAACGCATATTGCGGTTTGTCTCGGCTATCATCCCACCGATATGCCAATACCACGCGTTCTGGAAAAAGGCAGTGATGCTCAAGCTAACTATATCGTTAACATCGCTGAACGCAACTGCATCCCCGTTGTTGAAAATGTTGAGCTGGCCCGCTCATTATTTTTTGAAGTGGAACGCGGAGATAAAATTCCTGAAACGTTATTTGAACCCGTTGCAGCCTTGTTACGTATGGTGATGAAGATAGATTATGCGCATTCTACCGAAACACCATAAATGCCTTTGGTATGCTTCTTCAGGCCACTGCGAAGGTTAAGAGGGGTAATACAGTATAGAGCAGCGCTTGACGATAAAGATGAGAGACTGAAAATAATCGCTTTTAGCCTGGCACAAGCACCAGATAGCGTATTTTAAAATTAAACAAGATAATGGATTGGTGCGTCTGAATGGACTCGAACCATCGACCCCCACCATGTCAAGGTGGTGCTCTAACCAACTGAGCTACAGACGCATTAAAATGATGGTGCGTTCAATTGGACTCGAACCAACGACCCCCACCATGTCAAGGTGGTGCTCTAACCAACTGAGCTATGAACGCAACGTTGTAGGTGACAACGGGGACGAATATTAGCGTCACAACTGCAATGAGGCAAGAGGGAAATCGCAATTTTCTTCCTGAAATCACCTGATTGCGGTGGAAATATGCAACATGTCGAGAAAATAGCCGCCATGCGACGGCTATCGTCGTATTATCGCGCAGCGCGCTGCAAAATGATGGCGGACGGCTGACGTTGTAGATAGCGCATCCGTAGCATCATTAACACCGCCGCCGAGGTCAGGCCGATGATGAACCCCATCCAGAAGCCTGCCGGTCCCATACGATCCACCACCAGATCCGTTAACGCCAGGATATAACCGCTGGGTAAACCTAACACCCAGTAGGCGGTAAAGGTGATAAAAAAGATGGAACGCGTATCTTTATAACCGCGCAGAATACCGCTGCCGATAACCTGTATAGAGTCGGAAATCTGGTAAACCGCAGCGAGCAGCATTAATTGCGCGGCAAGCGCCACGACCTCAGGGTTGTCATTGTAGAGCAAAGCAATATGCTTACGCAGAGTCACGGTAAAGATCGCGGTAACCACAGCCATACAAATGCCAACGCCTAAACCGGTACGCGCTGCGGTTTGCGCATCCAGCGTTGAGCCCTGGCCCAGACGATAACCCACTCGAATCGTTACCGCCGCAGCCAGCGACATCGGCAGCACGAACATCAGCGAGCTAAAGTTAAGCGCAATCTGATGACCCGCGACATCCACAATACCTAATGGCGAAACCAGCAGCGCAACGACCGCAAACAACGTCACTTCAAAGAACAGCGCCAGCGCAATCGGCAACCCTAGTTGAATCAGGCGCTTCATGACGACGCTATCAGGTTTGCCAAAGCCTGTTTCATTACGAATATCACGCATTGAACGCGCGTGTTTAATGTAAGAAAGCATGGCGATAAACATCACCCAATAGACCGCTGCGGTCGCAACGCCGCAGCCGATACCGCCGAGTTCAGGCATACCAAAATGGCCATAGATAAAAATATAGTTCACCGGAATATTCACCAGCAGGCCCAAAAATCCCATCACCATACCCGGTTTGGTTTTGGCCAGACCTTCGCACTGGTTTCGCGCTACCTGAAAGAAAAGGTATCCTGGCGCGCCCCACAGCAGCGCGCGAAGATAACCCACGGCTTTATCGGCCAGCGCCGGATCAATATTATGCATGGAGCGGATAATGTATCCGGCATTCCACAAGACGATCATCACCAGCACGGAGACAAAGCCCGCCAGCCAGAACCCTTGTCGAACCTGATGCGCGATACGCTCACGGCGGCCGGAGCCATTGAGTTGCGCAATCACAGGCGTCAAGGCCAGCAGTAAGCCGTGACCAAACAAAATGGCGGGAAGCCAGATAGAGGTGCCGATAGCGACGGCAGCCATGTCCGTAGCGCTATAGCCTCCCGCCATGACGGTATCGACGAATCCCATTGCGGTCTGTGCCACTTGCGCAAGGATCACCGGTATCGCTAACGCTAATAACTGACGCGCTTCACTGGTATACTTCTGCACGTATTCACCTTTTATTTTGTTGTTATATGAAAGACTAAAAAGCCGCCGTAGTGGCAGCCAAAAGAAATAGCAGGGGAAATTTCAGTCTATTGTAGCGGGGTATTACTATTTCTCCAGCGAAAAAACAGTTGTTAACGGCGCATTGCTGGCAAGCTGTTTTTCCACCTGCTATTGTGCTGAACAGTTCTGCTTTTATTTATTTCAGGAGTTGAAGATATGTTTACGGGGATCGTACAGGGTACCGCGAAACTGGTATCGATTGATGAAAAACCCAACTTTCGCACCCATGTGGTGACGTTACCGGGCTACATGCTGGAGGGGCTGGAGACGGGGGCGTCGGTAGCGCATAACGGATGCTGTTTGACGGTGACTGAAATAAACGGCAATCAGATAAGTTTTGATCTGATGAAAGAAACGTTGCGCATCACCAATCTGGGCGCGTTGAGGGTAGGTGATGAGGTCAACGTAGAGCGCGCCGCCAAATTCAGCGATGAAATCGGTGGACATCTGATGTCGGGGCATATTATTACGACGGCGGAGATCGCGAAAATCCTGACCTCCGAAAATAACCATCAGGTGTGGTTTAAAGTGCAGGATGCGTCCCTGATGAAGTATATCCTGTACAAAGGCTTTATCGGCGTCGACGGCATCAGTTTGACCGTCGGCGAGGTAACGCCAACGCGCTTCTGCGTGCATCTCATTCCGGAAACGCTGGAGCGTACTACGCTTGGCAGAAAAAAACTGGGTGAGCGTGTGAATATCGAGATCGATCCGCAAACGCAGGCGGTTGTCGATACCGTAGAACGCGTACTGGCTGCGCGAGAAAATGCGGTCAGAAATCAGGCCGACATTGGCTAACGGAAAATAAGATTCCCCCGCATGAAATGCGGGGGCGATGATTAGCGAGGAACGCGCAGACCGTTTTCAACGCCGCGCGTAAATACCACCTGCCAAAGCTGGATATCACGTGCGCGAAACGCACCCGCGCAGGCATTGAGATAATAGCTGAACATACGTTTAAAGCGCTCGTTATAATTGCCCGCAATCTCTGGCCAGGCATTGATAAAGCGCTCATGCCACGCCATCAGAGTCGTGTCATAGTCGGCGCCAAAGTTATGCCAGTCTTCCATTACAAAGTGTGATTCGCTGGCCTCGGCGATTTGACGAACAGACGGCAAACAACCGTTGGGGAAAATATACTTATTGATCCACGGATCGACATTATGATCGGTTTTTTTAGAACCAATAGTATGGAGCAGGAAAAGACCATCCGGTTTTAAATTCCTGTCAACGACCTCAAAATAGGTGTTGTAGTTTTTTGGCCCGACATGTTCGAACATACCGACGGAGACGATTCGGTCAAACTGATCGTTAAGGTCGCGATAATCTTCGAGGAGAATGGAGACATCCAGACCTTCGCAACGCGTCTGCGCCATTTTTTGTTGTTCAGCGGAGATCGTTACGCCCACCACGCTAACGCCATAATGGGTCGCCATATATTGCGACAGGCCGCCCCAGCCGCAGCCGATATCCAGCACACGCATCCCCGGTTGTAGCTGTAGCTTTTCGCAAATCAATTTCAGCTTGGCTTGCTGTGCCGCTTCCAGCGTATCGGCATCTTTCCAGTAGGCGCAAGAATATTGCATATAGGGATCGAGCATACGGGAAAAAAGGTCATTACCAAGATCGTAATGTTCCTTGCCGACAATCCAGGCGCGTTTTTTACTTTGTAGATTAATCAGACGCGCGCCGAGGATACGGAGCGTATCTTTAACATGGTGGGGGAGTTGATTTTCAAGACCGGCACGTAAGACTTTGCTGAAGAAAATATCCAGACGCTCGCATTCCCACCAGCCATCCATGTAACTCTCACCTAACCCCAACGATCCTTCCTGAAGGACGCGTTTAAAAAAATCGGGATTCTTAACACGAATGTCAGACGGGGCGGAACCATTAATTGTAATATCCGCGCGACTTAACAATTCGTTGGCGATTCGGTACCAGTTATCATCCGGTACGCTGACTTCTTCTATACACGATGAACTCATAGTTTCTCCATCACTGGACGCTGATCAGAACCTTAAAACAGCGTAGACGCTTTTTTGGCTTTGTGAGAAATCCCACGGGCAATTCCGTGAGCCAGTTATCCGACGTAGAACAGAGGAAGGGAGGAACCCTTGCCGAAAAGGCCATCCATGGTGAATCGGGAACGCTCCGGTTCCCGTTAATGCCTAATAATTATCGTAATATAAACAACCGTGAATCAGTATAGGCCGCAATTTTTGATGATTCAACCGAAAATTGTTAGCGTGCTAATTACCAGCGGTTAACAAGCTTTTAGTGAGACTTGTCGTGGGCGACATTGGCATGAGGAAACCCAGTCTCAGCGCACTCTGCATGAGACTGCATTTTATAGCCTAACGCCGCCAGAACAACGGTAGAGAGCATTACGCTGGTGGTGGTCAGTAGCGGCGTGCTGATGAGCCATGAAACCACCAGGCTTGCCAGGAAACATAACCCCAGTTGCAGCGTATTTTGTAGCGCCGCAGCGCGCCCCGTGGCTTGAGGGAAAGGGCGTAACGCTTGCGCGACTACGATAGGGTAGATGGCGCCATTAGCAATCGCCATTACGCAGAAAGGAATCAGGATCTCCACCAGTGAGGCATTATTCAGAAGGCCCGCTCCCCAGGTGGCGATAACGCTCAGCGCGTACAGCCCTAACAGCCACGGAAGCA
Organism: Salmonella sp. SSDFZ54; assembly: GCF_004010735.1. Taxonomy (NCBI): domain Bacteria; kingdom Pseudomonadati; phylum Pseudomonadota; class Gammaproteobacteria; order Enterobacterales; family Enterobacteriaceae; genus Salmonella; species Salmonella sp. SSDFZ54. Next base: position 4,484,284 of record NZ_CP034819.1, on the reverse strand, counting down.
ATTGGTAGCCCTGCCATTTTTGTAGCGCCGCGCGGCAACCATATCCGCCAATCAGAAAAGCGATGGTTTGCGGAACATAGCTCAGGCCAATCACTGCCGGGCTGTAACCCATCGCGCTGAGAATAAACGGCGACCCTGTTAGCCACGCAAAAAAGCTGGCGGAACAGGCGGCATAAATCAGCACATTACCGCGATAGGTTTTAGAGCGTAACAGTGTCGCGAAAGTGAGTTTATCCTGTCCCTCGGTACGCGCTTTTACCGATGGTTTTAAGCGCAGCGCTGGCAACATCAGCAACAACGTAATCACGAACAGGGTGGCGAAAATCGCCTGCCATGAGAAATGCGTCAGTATCCAGCTTCCCAGTAAGGGCGCAAGCGCCGGGGATAATCCCACCAGTGGCATGATAGTGGCGAAGATACGATTAATTTTTTGCGAAGGATAATAATCGGTCACCAGCGCTTGCCAGATTACCGTTGCCGCACAAACGCCGACGGCCTGCACAAAGCGCAGCGTCAGCAGTGCTGCCGCGCTTTCTACCCACAGCATCCCCAGACTTCCGAGTGCAAAGATAGATAACCCCAGCAGTAAAATCGGTTTACGGCCATAACGATCCGATAGCGGTCCCCAAAGTAGTTGCGCGACGGCAAAGCCAGCTAAAAACAGGCTGAGGCTGGCGCTGACCGCGGCGGCAGGCGTTTGTAAATCCGCCTGTATGGCGGCAAACGCGGGCAGGTACATGTCCGTAGCCAGAAATCCCAGCACGCTAAGGCCGGCTAACCAGACTAAAAAACCTTTTCCAGGTTGCATATTTGTTTCTCTTTCTTATCAGACAGACATTGTCGCAGAGTGTAGGGAGTGAAATTACGGTTGTGAAACGTTAATATTTGTCCAGTGAATTCAAAATTTTTGTAGGCAAATTATGTGGTCGGAATACTCGCTTGAAGTGGTTGACGCCGTAGCGCGCAATGGCAGTTTTAGCGCGGCGGCGCAGGAACTGCACCGAGTGCCTTCAGCAGTCAGTTACACCGTTCGTCAGCTAGAGGAGTGGCTGGCCGTACCGCTTTTTGTACGACGTCACCGTGATGTTGAACTGACGCCTGCTGGCATCTGGTTTTTAAAAGAAGGGCGTTCTGTTATCAAAAAAATGCAGATCACTCGCCAGCAGTGTCAGCAAATTGCTAATGGTTGGCGCGGGCAGTTAGCTATTGCGGTGGACAATATCGTCAGACCAGAACGTACCCGGCAGATGATCGTCGATTTTTATCGTCATTTTGACGATGTGGAACTGCTGGTTTTTCAGGAGGTGTTTAACGGCGTCTGGGACGCGCTCTCCGACGGGCGTGTCGAACTGGCGATTGGGGCGACGCAGGCGATTCCGGTAGGGGGGCGTTACGCTTTTCGGGATATGGGGACCCTGAGCTGGAGCTGCGTAGTGGCAAGCGATCACCCGCTGGCGTCGATGCCTGGGCCGTTAAGCGATGATACCCTGCGCAACTGGCCGTCGCTGGTCAGGGAAGACACTTCGCGAACCTTACCGAAACGGATTACCTGGCTGCTGGATAACCAAAAAAGGGTCGTCGTACCGGACTGGGAGTCATCGGCAACCTGCCTGTCGGCAGGACTATGCGTGGGAATGGTGCCGACGCATTTTGCCCGCCAGTGGATAGACAGCGGAAAATGGGTGGCGCTGACGTTAGAGAATCCGTTTCCCGATGCGGCCTGTTGCGTGACGTGGCAGCAAAACGAGGCCTCGCCCGCGCTGGCATGGCTGCTGGACTATTTGGGCGATAGCGAAACGTTGAATCGGGAGTGGCTGCGGGAGCCAGAAGAGGCTCCCGACAGCGGGGATTAACGCCGATAGTCGCGGAACGGGCCGTCAGCGACCGAGCGACGCTCAACCAGGCGTGGATGAACTTCAATAGACTGTGACTCTTCACGCTTATTGACGATGCGATCCAATAGCATATTAAATGCGGTTTCGCCTAAAGAGTCTTTGGGCTGGTGAATCGTCGTCAGCGCCGGGGTAAAGAAACGGGCGTTACGCACATTGTCATAACCGATCACCGAAACGTCCTGCGGTACGCGAAGCCCCATTTCGTCAGCCGCGCAAAGCGCGCCCATCGCCATAATATCGCCGCCGCAGAAAACGGCGGTAGGGCGATGTGACTGCGATAAGATTTGCTGCATCGCGTGGTAACCGGATTCCGGCTCGAAGTCGCCCTGAACAATCCAGTTGTCCGGCACGTTGATCAGCGCCTCCTCCATGGCTTTCATAAAGCCTGCCAGCCGGCCCGCGCCGGTGTTGCGCTCCAGCGGGCCGGGAATAACGCCGATATCCCGGTGGCCGCGCTCAACCAGATAACGACCCGCCATATAGCCGCCTGCAAAGGCGTTATCAATCACCGTGTCGGTAAAATCGGCCTTCGCTTCACCCCAGTCCATCACCACCATCGGAATATGGCGATACTCTTCCAGCATGGAAAGCAGAGGTTCTGGATACTCAGAACACATCACCAGCAGGCCATCCACGCGCTTTTGCGCCATCATGGACAGGTAGGCGCGCTGTTTTTCCAGGTTATTCCAGGCGTTGCCTAAAATCAGCGTATAGCCTTTCTGGAAACAGTTTTTTTCAACTGCCTCGATAATTTCGGCAAAATAGGCCGCTTCGCTGCTGGTCGCCAGTAAGCCTATCGACTTGGTATGGTTAACCTTCAGGCTACGCGCGACGGCGCTGGGAGAGTAGTGCAGCTCTTTAATTGCCGCCCAGACCGCGTTACGCGTTTCTTCAGCGACAAAACGCGTTTTGTTGATTACGTGTGATACAGTTGTAGTGGAAACGTTTGCTCGTTTCGCTACATCTTTAATTGTTGCCATTACATTTCACTCCAGACCCTCGCTAAGCTCCTGAGAAACGCCAGGTAAACGTTTGCCTACACACACCCTAATCGCAACATCAGGGTTGCGGCACGCCGGAAAAACGACACGGAACGTCAGGAAGGGGTCAATGGCCGTTACGCTAATTCAGTAAGCCTGGAATTTTGTCTGATCTTGAGGAAAAGGGGAAGCGTTAAAAACAGTTATCAATATAAAACATGAGAGATTTTTGGGCGGGAATGTGCAAAAATGCGCTATATCACTTTTTGTGTGGGAATAAAAAGGAGAAAACTTGATGAGTACCGACCTGAAATTTTCGTTGATTACTACGCTGATTGTTCTGGGCGTGATTGTCGCAGGTGGATTAACGGCCGCTCTGCACTGATTTCCTCTCTTCTGAGGGTGGGCGTCTCCTCTATTCTATCCCTCTCTAAAACGCAGAAGGCGTACCTTCTGCGTACTCAGACTTATGCGGCGAGATTTTTCGCAACAAATTCCCAGTTAACCAGCGCCCAGAAATGCTCCAGATAGTTTGGACGGGCGTTGCGGTAGTCGATGTAATACGCGTGTTCCCACACATCAACCGTCAGCAACGGCGTTGCATCCGTAGTCAGCGGCGTACCGGCATTTGAGGTAGAAACGATAGCCAGTTTGCCATCAGCGCTTTTTACCAGCCATGTCCATCCGGAACCAAAGTTTTTGATAGCGGCATCGGTGAACTGCGCTTTAAATTCCGCGAAGCTGCCAAAAGATGCCGCGATAGCATCAGCCAGTTTCCCGGTCGGTTCGCCGCCAGCGTTTGGCGCCAGGCAGTTCCAGTAGAAGGTGTGGTTCCACACCTGAGCGGCGTTATTAAAGATGCCGCCTTCGGAAGTGCGCACGATCTCTTCCAGCGATTTGCCTTCAAACGCCGTGCCTTTGATCAAATTGTTAAGATTGGTCACGTAAGTCTGATGATGTTTGCCATAGTGATATTCCAGCGTCTCAGCAGAAATATGCGGCGCCAGAGCATCTTTGGCATACGGTAATGCAGGTAATTCGAACGACATTGCTTCTCTCCTTATTATTAATATTGCGCACGCACAATAACCCTGGTGCGCGTAAGGATAGGGTAGCAAATTGAGAGGTGGCGCAAAAGAAGAAGTTATCCTGTCGTTAAACGACAGGATAAAATATTAGCGAATTGTTTTAGGTGTCATCACCCGGCGGGCGCCGACATAATGACGTTGCCAGTACTCTTCGTTCAGTGAGGTGATCTTAATTTCCTGACCGCTGCGCGGGGACTGAATAAACTTACCGTTGCCGACATAGACGCCAACGTGATCGGCGGTGCCGCGCCCCTGCGTACGGAAGAACACCAGATCGCCGTTTTTCAACTCGCTACGCTCAATGGGCGCCGCGTCACGCAGGTGATACATCTCATTCGCCGTTCGGGGGATACGGATCTTCACTAAATCTTTATAGGCATAATAAACCAGACCGCTGCAATCAAAACCGGTACGCGGCGACGCGCCTCCCCAGTGATACGGTTTACCAATCTGATTCATGAGTTTGGACATCGCGGTTTTCGTCGCTTTTTGTACTTTTGCACGATGCGCATCGGCAATAGAGACCGGCAATGTTCCTTTCCCCTTCACGCAGTGCGGCTTACGGCCTTTACGCGTCGTGCATTTTTCCGTTACGTCGAGGGCGGCGATTGACGTGGGCGCGGTTCTGTTACGACGATGCGTCGTATGACGAGATTTCGTGGAGGCGGTGGTACGTTTTGGCGTAGAAGCGGAAGAAGAACGGCTGGTTTTTGAGGGTTTTTTTACGTTTTTTTTGCTGGTCTTACTGATCTTTTTCGTTGTGCTTTTCTTTTTATCTGCCGTTTTCGTGACATGAGAAACAGCAGGCGTCGCTTTGGCTTGCCTGGAAGCATGGGCCATTGGCGTAAAGGGGAGAGTAGTAAAAAGTAAAGCACAGAGCGTGATCGAGATTTTGTTTATCCGCGCCACTGAGCAATCCTCTGTTAAAGGCAGGCGATTCATGCCTGCGTATGATTTACAAAACCTGATAATTCTAATCTACAAAAGCACAGATTGGTAATTGCTTTTGGTTTCTGAAGCTGTGTTTCGTTAACAGATGTAAAAAAATAGCAATTAATGCTAAACACGAACGCGTTATCTACAAATCACTGCGCGGCAACCCGCTTAAAAGATATTTTGTATACAACTTATTCCCGCAGACGGTAAAATAATAAGGCATGATGAAAATGTTATTTTCCGTTGCCAGCCTGACCCGTTACAATGACAGGCTTCGGTCGTAAAAGTAGTTTAAGGAAGCGAGACAATGAGCACCACTATCGAAAAAATTCAGCGCCAGATCGCTGAAAACCCGATTCTCCTGTATATGAAAGGTTCACCGAAACTGCCAAGCTGTGGTTTCTCTGCGCAGGCCGTTCAGGCGCTTTCAGCCTGCGGGGAACGTTTTGCCTATGTTGATATCCTGCAAAACCCGGATATTCGCGCTGAATTACCGAAATACGCCAACTGGCCGACATTCCCACAACTGTGGGTGGACGGCGAGCTGGTCGGCGGGTGTGATATTGTGATTGAAATGTATCAGCGTGGCGAGCTGCAGCAGCTTATTAAAGAAACTGCGGCAAAATATAAAACTCAGGAGCCGGACGCAGAGTAATCTGTGAAAGGGGAAAGCGACCTGTAAAGGTCGCTTTTTTACCGCCATCGTGAGCAAGAGCGGCGTTGTTAGCCTCGTTATTTGTCCGTCGGTAAAGGTAACGGCCAGCCGCCCAGGCGCTTCCAGCGATTGACGATTTCACAAAACAGCACCGCTGTCCGCTCGGTATCATACAAAGCGGAATGGGCTTTTTCACCGTCAAACTCCATACCTGCCGCCAGGCACGCTTTTGATAACACCGTTTGTCCCAGCGCCAGTCCGCTCAATGCCGCAGTATCAAAGGTGACGAACGGATGAAACGGGTTACGTTTCAGCGAGGCGCGCTCTGCGGCGGCCATCATAAAACTGTGATCAAAAGTGGCGTTATGCGCGACCATAATGGCGCGGCTACAACCGCTGTCTTTGATACCTTTACGCACCATTTTGAAAATAGCGTGTAGCGCCTCATATTCACTCACCGCGCCGCGTAGCGGGTTAGAGGGATCGATACCGTTAAACGCGAGCGCTTCCGGCTGTAAGTTGGCTCCAGCGAACGGCTCCACATGGAAATGTAGCGTCATGTCCGGCATCAGCCAGCCTTGTTCATCCATTTTCAGCGTGATGGCGGCGATTTCGAGCAGCGCATCGGTTTTAGCGTTAAATCCTGCAGTTTCAACGTCGATGACGACAGGATAAAAACCACGAAAACGGTCGCACAGACCGGAAAGTTGAGCGTTATCGGACATCTGAGTCTCTTAATACGAAAAAATGCAGCGCGTATTATGGCAAATTTTACGCCGGGATGCAGTAAAACAACGGGCGCAGTGACCTGCGCCCGGCGGGGGATCAGTTACCCAGACCGCGGCCTGCGTCTTTAGCTTCAATCAATTCGATTTTATAGCCATCCGGATCTTCAACGAAGGCGATGATGGTCGAACCGCCTTTTACCGGCCCCGCTTCACGGGTCACGTTGCCGCCGTTCTGACGAATGCGTTCACAGGCTTCAGCAGCATTGTCAACGCTCAGCGCGATGTGCCCATACGCATTGCCCATGTCGTAGCTCTCAACGCCCCAGTTATAGGTTAGTTCGATGACCGCTTCTTCCGTTTCCGGACCATATCCCACAAAGGCCAGCGAGTATTTGTATTCCGGATTCTCACTGGTACGCAGCAATTTCATGCCCAGAACGTTAGTGTAAAAAGCGATGGAACGCTGCAAATCGCCGACGCGCAGCATAGTATGCAATAAACGCATTTTCGTTGTCCTTAAAATAGTCAAGATATTCAAAGTATAGCGGCGATGTGAGGCCGCTATCAATGAAATTACAGAGTAGGGTAGTCAGTGTAGCCTTCCGCGCCGCCGCCATAAAAACTTTCGGGACGCTGTGGATTAAGTTCCGCTTTACGTTGCAGACGCGCTACCAGATCCGGGTTCGCGATGTAATCACGACCAAACGCCACGGCGTCAATCAGCCCTTTTTCGATCAGATCTTCCGCTTTTTCTGGCGTATAGGCGCCAGCGCCGATGATGGGGCCGTGGAAACACGCGCGCACTTTTTCACGGAACGCGTCGCTGTACGGTTCGCCGCCCGCCCAGTCTGGTTCAGACATATGCAGATAAGCAATGCCGCGTTTGCCTAACGCTTCAATCAGATAAAGGGCGTCAGCTTCTTCATTCGGGCCGTTATCGACATTCTGGAAAGTGCCGACAGGAGAAAGGCGGATGCCGATACGGTCCGCGCCCCATTCCTTAATGCCGGCATCAACCACCTCCAGCACCAGACGGGCGCGATTCTCTACGCTGCCGCCGTACCGATCGGTACGGTGATTAGAAGACGGAGAGAGGAACTGGTGCAGCAGATAACCGTGCGCGGAGTGCAGCTCCACCAGATCGAAGCCTGCCTCTCGGGCATTGGCGATAGCCTGGCGGAAATCGTTGACGATCCCGGGGATCTCGTGAGTATCCAGCGCGCGCGGCGTGGAAGTCTCTACGCGGATGGCCTGGCCGTTTTCGTCACGCAAAGAGGTGCGGGTTCCCGCATTGATAGGGGATGGCGCGACGGGCGCTTGTCCGCCTGGTTGCAGGCTGGCGTGTGAAATACGGCCCGTATGCCACAGTTGCACCGCCATATGGCCGCCCTGGGTATGGACTCCCTGAGTGATTTTTTTCCAGGCGGCGATCTGCTCATCGCTGTGTAATCCCGGTGCGCCGGCATAGCCTTTCGCCTGTGCGGAGATTTGTGTGGCTTCGCTGATGATCAATCCGGCGCTGGCGCGTTGACGGTAATATTCCGCCATTAACGGCGTAGGAATGTCGCCCGGTTCAATACTCCGCAAACGCGTCAAAGGCGCCATAAATACGCGATTTGTCGCCGTGATGGCACCCACCTTGAGGGGGGTAAACAGTTTTGCTGATGACATAGTGGCTCCTGATATAAGTAGACCGGTCGTCTTGTAATAAAGGAAATAAAAACGCCTGTTACTGCTCAGGCGTTGCAATGATGGTCTTAACATGCGCCAACGCATTTTCCAGCGGCGCGGCGCTACGGGATATTTTGGCCTGCAAATTGGCGCCCAGCCACAGGGCATAAAGTACCTGCGCCTGTGGCAACGGCTGGCCGGTGAAATGTAAACAGTGGCTATTACGGCCATCTTCCAGCGCGCGTGCAAGCAGTGCCATGATCTCCTGCGCCCCTTTATCCATCGTAGAGCGCATATCCTCCGACAGATCGCAGACCTCCGCTGACAGTTTCACCGTCAGGCAACCGCTAATGGCGCCTTGCTGGCAAAACTGCTTTAACGTTTCCTGATACCAGGCGAGAAGACGATCGCGATGATTACCGGGACCGGAGGTGAAGTGCACCGTAAGACGCTGATGATAGCAGGCGTAATGTCGCTCAAGCATGGCGACGCCGAAGGCTTCTTTCGAGCGAAAGTAGTGATAAAACGACCCTTTAGGCACCTGGGCGGTTTTGAGCAACTCGCTAAGCCCCATGCCGGTAAAACCCCGTTGCATACAAAGCTGCTCGCCGGTGGCCAGCAGATGTTCGCGGGTATCGTGTTCGGTTTGCTTATTCATGACAGGCAGTATAGTAGACCAGTCGGTCTACTGCAAGCAGAGTTGCCATAATGTCAGTTAGCGTCTTCAATAGTCATAAGCGCCAAACGTTGAGGAGGGGATGTGGCCGAGCAGTTGGAGTTTTTTCCTGTAGCAAGCCCATGTCGCGGTATCTGCCAGTCTGATGAGCGTGGCTTTTGTCGGGGATGTATGCGCAGCCGCGACGAACGGTTTAACTGGCAAAAAATGAGCGATGCCGAGAAACAAAATGTACTGCGGCTTTGTCGCCAGCGTTTCTTGCGTAAAATACGCGCAAATAAGCCTCTCCCATCGGAAGATCCTCAACAACCTTCACTCTTTTAAACGCGGAATTGCGTATACTCAACCTCATTATTCTCTATGAGGAATCTGTTATGGTTCAGCGTGTCACCATCGCTCCACAAGGCCCGGAGTTTTCGCGTTTTGTCATGGGTTACTGGCGTTTGATGGACTGGAATATGTCCGCGCGTCAGTTAGTGAGTTTTATCGAAGAACATCTGGATTTGGGCGTCACTACCGTTGACCATGCGGACATTTATGGCGGTTATCAGTGCGAAGCGGCGTTTGGCGAGGCGCTAACGCTGGCGCCGCATTTGCGGGAAAAACTGCAAATCGTTACCAAATGCGGTATTGCGACCACCGCCAGAGCGGAAAATAGGCTCGGTCATTATATTACCGATCGCCGCCATATTATTCTGAGCGCCGAACAGTCATTAAAAAATCTGGCGACAGATTATCTGGATATGTTGTTAATTCACCGTCCCGATCCGTTAATGGATGCGGATGACGTCGCCGAGGCGTTTCAACATCTGCACCAAAGCGGCAAAGTGCGCCATTTTGGCGTTTCTAATTTTACGCCAGCGCAATTTACGTTACTGCAATCGCGCCTGCCGTTCACCCTGGCGACCAACCAGGTGGAGATCTCGCCGGTTCACCAGCCTTTGTTGCTGGACGGCACATTAGATCAATTACAGCAACTGCGTATTCGTCCGATGGCCTGGTCATGTCTTGGCGGCGGTCGTCTGTTTAATGATGAGGCTTATCAGCCGTTGCGCCAGGAACTTTCCGTTATCGCGCAAGAACTCAACGCCAGTTCTATTGAACAGGTGGTCTATGCCTGGATTTTACGTTTGCCGTCGCAGCCGCTGCCGATTATTGGCTCGGGTAAAATCGAACGCGTACGCGCCGCACTAGAAGCGGAAACGCTGTCATTGTCGCGTCAACAGTGGTTCCGAATCCGCAAGGCGGCACTGGGTTATGACGTGCCGTAATCGCCAACTCGTTGACTTTCCGTTCATGTTTTCGCCAGTGGTTTACACTTAACAGGCGACCACATGTAACGGAGGTTTTATGAAGCGATTAAGTTTAGCGATGGTGACGCTATTGGCCTGTGCGGGTGCGCAGGCCGCCAGCGAGAAAGTAGAGATGAACCTGGTGACGGCGCAAGGCGTAGGACAGTCTATCGGCACCGTCGTCATCGATGAAACCGAAGGCGGCTTAAAATTTACCCCACACCTTAAAGCGTTGCCGCCGGGCGAGCATGGTTTTCACATTCATGCCAACGGTAGCTGCCAGCCCGCGATTAAAGACGGCAAAGCGGTTGCCGCAGAAGCCGCTGGTGGTCATCTGGACCCACAAAATACCGGCAAGCATGAAGGACCGGAAGGCCAGGGGCATCTGGGCGACCTCCCGGTGTTAGTCGTTAATAATGATGGTATCGCCACCGAACCGGTTACTGCGCCGCGTCTGAAGTCTCTTGATGAAGTGAAAGATAAAGCGCTCATGATCCATGTGGGCGGCGATAACATGTCCGATCAGCCGAAACCGCTCGGCGGCGGCGGAATGCGTTACGCCTGCGGCGTCATTAAATAACCTGGAGCCAGCGTTCCCTGTGCTGGAGCCTGTTCCAGCTGCGACAGCGAACAGTGTAAACGCCAGATAATCGCCGCCAGCTCATGCGCGGCGGGTTGATGATGATGTGCGAGCGTGTCGCAGATACGCTGTAGTTCCTGTAGCGTGACGGCAAGCGGGCGTTGCTGCACGCCGCGCTCGCTCATCACATCGCGCAGCAGGGATATACAAATATCCCGCACCCGGGAAAGCGGATCGGAACGCGACTCCCAGGCGCGCAGCTGCCACACCACATGCGAGCAGTTCAGCAGTACCACTCCCCAACGTAATAACCACCGGCGCGCCAGCGCATCCTGGCTATTGGTGAGCTGACTGACGTGATGATAGGTCAGCGATTCAAACTCGCTTTCGCTATGGGAAGGGTGACGGCTAAGCTGATCGACGAAATCCCGGCGTAGCGCGCGGATATGGCGGCGGCTTTTTACGGCATCGGAACCGGGGCGCAAAATAGCAAACGCCAGCCAGGAAATCGCGACGCCGACGATCTTGGCGGTATTATCGTTAAGGAAATCGGCGAAGTCGTACACCGGCGGATTGGTCACGGCGATGAATGAGCCCATAAAGACGATAAGCTGCCCCCACAGTCCCGCCAGCTTAGGCATCTGCAGTTTAAGCAGTTGCATCGTGACGAACAGCGGAAAAAGGAAAAGTAAGAATTGCCACAGATCGGTGATTTGCACCATCAGGCCAAATTTCACCACGAAGCTGAATAAGGACAGCAGCACTAAAGTACGCATCAATAAGGAAAGCGACTTAAACGGCGTGGCGACGATGGAGTAGAGAACGCAACTGATCGCCGCCAGGGTTAATGCGCCGGGCCCGGATTCCCATTGCGCACCAATACTCCAGGCGCCAATTACCGTGAGCGTGCAAAAGGTACGCACGCCGCTCCAGATGGCCTCTGCGTTATCCGTATGCCGCGCAAGGCCGGGAGTGCGGCGGATATGGATTTGATCCACCGGCGCGCCGCTTTCGATCAGATATAACTGACGGCTGCTGCGCAGATATAAGTGGCAAAAATAGCGTAATCGCTGCCAGAACGCGAGGTGACGATAATCCTGTTCATCCTGCGGGCGTAGCGGCGCAATAATCCGCGCCACGGTGTAGCTGTCCGCGCGCGGTTTTGCCAACTCAGCTAAGAGTTGTTCAATGACTTCGCGGCTGTTTTCCGGCGGCGTCGGCCAGTTTAAAAGCATTCTACGCAGACTGGAGATTACGCTCGTTAGCCGTAATTGCTGGTGTAACAATGCATTTAGCAATGCATTCTGGCGGCGAAAACGGTAGTGACTCCAGAAGGCCTGAATACGCAGCAGGTTCATGGTCAGGATTTGCCCAATCACGCCCTCATGCGCGGAGCGGATAGCGTCGGTAGTCTCCGGCTGCCACAGTAGACTGGCATGTTCCAGCAAGCGCGCATGCATGTTTTTCAACGCGGTGAGCAGGGCAGTGCCATCCGATGTGCTGGGTAGGATCATCATCATCATGCCGCCACAGAGGATGCCGACGATAACTTCACATACACGTGCCTGGGCGATATCCCACAACTGCGTGATTTCTACAATATTAACCATCGGGAACGCGATGATCGCCGCCGTGTAGCCGGACAACTGGAAAGCATAAGCGGCATTATTGGTAAAATGCGCGCAGGCCCAGGTACAAAAACCGATCCAGGCGGCCATGCTAAATAAGAACAACCAGGGTTCATTCAGCGTATGGCCGGCAATAATTAACGCGGCGGTCGCGCCGAGTAAACTCCCGGCAATACGCCCCAGACTTTTACTGATTACGCCGCCTACGGTCGGAAAGCTCACCACTGCGGCCGAAGTCATCGCCCAGTAGGGCTCATCCAGATTGAGATAATAAGCGAATGTCAGCGCGAGACACATGGCAATGGTATTGCGCAACGCGTAACGCCACTGGCCGGAGGTCGCTTTAAACCAGGGCGTATTTCGCAGGGCCGGCAGGGAGAGTTTCATTACCGCTGTCCAATGGCTACGCTGCAGGTAGTGCCGGAGACGAGCGTGATATCCTGCGGCAAAGCGTCAAATTCGATACGTACCGGTACGCGTTGCGCCAGACGTACCCACGGTACGTTGGGTTTGATATCGGGCACTAAACCGGAGTCGCTTTCCACGCTTTGGTCGTAAATAGCGCGCCCGATACTGCCAACGTGACCCTGTAACTTAATATTGCCACTATACAGTGTTATTAATGCAGGTTCACCTTCGCGGATATGGCGTAGTTTGGTTTCTTCGAAATATCCCATTACATAAAATGAATGGCTATCTACCAGGGCGAAAAGCGGCTTACCGGTACTGGCATAATCACCGGTACGCGTGGAAAGGTTGGTCACCCAGCCGGATACCGGCGCTTTTACTTCCGTCTGGCTAAGCTGCCACTGCGCCTGTTTTAACGTCGCCAGTGCGACATCTACGCTGGCCTGCATCGCTTTAACATTCAGATTGGCGCTATCCAGATCTTCAGCAGAGATGTAGTTACGCGATAAATGTCGACGTCGATCGGCTTCATTATTCGCTTTTGCCAGATCGGACTGCGCTTTGGCCAACTGCGCCTGCGCGTTAAGTTCTGCAATATGGAAGGGCGTTTTATCAATGACAAAGAGAACGTCCCCGGCGTTGACGAACTGATTATCTTTGATATTGAGTTGGGTAATGCTGCCAGAAACCTGCGGCGTTACGCTGACCTGTTCCGCGCGGATTTTACCATCGCGCGTCCACGGTGACTGCATATAGTAATTCCATAACCACCACGCGGCCAGAACGGCGACAACGGCGACAATGAGAGTAGAAAAATATTTTATTGTTTTTAACGACATATTTACCACGCGATCAGTAAAACGAGGCCCAGACATACGCAAAGCGTAAAGAGGGAGAGATCCATTAACAGGGGATGCCAGATTTCATCAGAGTATATCCGGTCACGCAGGAGTCGGTGAATAAACAACCAGATAACGAACCCAAGCGCAAAGGCTTTAAAGAATGGCGGAAAGTAAACAGATGCTCCCAACATGAGATCTTGTAAGGGCAATCCTGTGGCGTTGAGTATACACTTCACAAGCAATGTTCCTTTGCGTCAGACATCGATGCTTTAGTTTTAGCCAAAACTGAAGCTACAGGTGCCAGGTGCGCACTATGTCTGAAAAAATGTCTATTGGTAAGCAAATTTAGCAATACATTTGTTTTGAGAATACAAATACTGCACACTATTCTAAAATCAGCATAATAACTTAGCAAGCTAATTATAAGGAGATGAAATTGGAATCGCCACTAGGTTCTGATCTGGCACGGTTGGTGCGCATTTGGCGTGCTCTGATTGACCATCGCCTCAAGCCTCTGGAATTGACGCAGACACATTGGGTCACGTTGCACAATATTCATCAATTGCCGCCTGACCAGTCGCAGATTCAATTGGCTAAAGCGATAGGCATTGAGCAGCCATCGCTGGTACGCACGTTGGATCAACTTGAAGATAAGGGGCTAATTTCGCGGCAAACCTGCGCCAGCGATCGTCGCGCTAAGCGCATTAAACTGACCGAAAAAGCGGAGCCGCTGATCGCTGAGATGGAAGCGGTCATTCATAAAACGCGCGGTGAAATTTTGGCTGGGATTTCTTCAGAGGAGATTGAGCTTCTGATTAAACTTGTCGCTAAACTTGAACACAATATTATGGAATTGCACTCTCACGATTGAGGTGCAGGGGCATACGTGTGGCCATGTGACCACACGTAAAGCCTGGTTTAGCGTGGAGAGACAGTAACCTGGCTGCCGTTGCTGGCCAGCACGACACGCTGACCTGCCGAGAAACGCGTATTTCCTTGTTTCTGCACAACCATAATGGTGTTGCCATCGTCTTTACGAATTTCCAGTTCCACACCCTGGGTTTTATTCATTGCGCTCTGGACGCCCTGGCCCGCTACGCCACCAGCCACCGCGCCTGCCGCGGTCGCCAGTGAGCGACCCGTACCGCCGCCGATAGTGTTGCCGAGGAACCCGCCCAACACCGCGCCGCCGATAGCGCCAATCACGTTAGAATCATCACCGCCCTGAATTTGAACCGGACGAACGTTAACGATAGTACCGTACGTTACATTCTGAACTTGTTTAGCCTCGGATGCGGTATAAACATCACCCGAAAGGCTATCATTGTTAACACACCCAGCTAAGGATAACCCCATCAGTGAAACGGCCAGTACACGTTTAATCATTTACCCATCTCCTGTTCTTCACGAAACGCTATTTCAGCATCCCTATAGCTAAATTATATGGCATTTATGCAGTTAAGGTCATATCTTCTGCCGAAAGAATGTAAAAATCATAATCAGAAGTTAATTAACTAATCTTAAACGAAGTGGGAAGCAAGAAAAGATAGGTTATTGATATCCGTGGACGGCACGGCAAAAAACGTGACGCGGGCATCGCATTGCAAAATACGTTATGCCGAGTGTTAAGGCTTAACCCAGCTTAATAAGGAAGAGGTATGAAATCGGGCCGTTTTATTGGCGTTATGTCCGGGACCAGCCTTGATGGCGTGGATGTTGTACTGGCGGCAATTGATGAAACCATGGTTGCGCAACAGGCAAGTCTCACCTGGCCCATTCCCGTTCATCTGAAAAAAGGCATTCTCGATATTTGCCAGGGACAACCGCTTACGCTCTCGCAACTCGGCCAGCTGGATACCCAGTTAGGCCGGCTTTTTGCACAGGCGGTTAATGCGCTGTTAGCGCAACAACGTTTGCAGCCGCGGGATATCGTCGCCATTGGTTGTCATGGGCAAACGGTCTGGCATGAGCCGACCGGCGAGGCCCCGCATACGCTGCAAATTGGCGATAATAATCACATCGTCGCCCATACGGGAATTACAGTGGTCGGCGATTTTCGGCGGCGGGATATTGCGCTGGGCGGACAAGGCGCGCCGCTGGTGCCCGCTTTCCATCACGCGCTGTTGGGACATCCGACGGAAAAACGTATGGTCCTGAATATCGGCGGCATCGCCAATTTATCTCTGCTTTTCCCCGGACAGGCGGTGCGCGGGTACGACACGGGGCCGGGTAATATGTTGATGGATGCGTGGATTTGGCGACAATGCGCGCAGCCCTACGACAAAGACGCGGCATGGGCGAAAGAAGGTCAGGTTATTCTTCCATTGCTGCAAAAGATGTTGCGCGATCCGTACTTTGCTGCGTCGGCGCCCAAAAGTACAGGTCGCGAATATTTCAACTATGGCTGGTTAGAGCGTCATCTTACGGCTTTCCCTGGCGCAGACGCGCGCGATGTACAGGCCACGCTGGCGGAGCTGACGGCGGTCTCCATCGCCCAACAGGTGCTGCTCAATGGCGGCTGCGAGCGGCTGATGGTCTGTGGCGGCGGAAGCCGGAATCCGTTAGTGATGGCCCGTCTGGCGGCGCTGTTGCCCGGTATCGAGGTTTCGACCACCGATAAGGCGGGGATCAGCGGCGATGATATGGAAGCGCTGGCCTTTGCATGGCTTGCCTGGCGAACGCTCGCGGGCCTGCCGGGAAATTTACCTTCCGTGACGGGGGCTGCAGAAGCCAGTGTTTTAGGCGCTATTTACCCGGCTAACCCAATAACTCAGAGTTAACTGAATTTTTCCCGGACCTTATATCGGTAAACTAGCAAGGTCAGGAAGGGGCGTTTGCCCTTCCAGAAGCAGGAGAGCTTTCGGGATATGCCTATGAAAAAGATCGTAATAATGTGTTTACCTGTGCTGCTGACCGGCTGTAGCGTTTATCAACAATTTGTTGAACGTATGCAAACGGATACGCTGGAATACCAGTGTGATGAGAAGCCGCTTACCGTTAAAGTCAATAACCCGCGTGAAGAGGTCAGTTTTGTTTATGACAATAAGCTGCTGACCCTGAAGCAAGGAATCTCGGCCTCGGGCGCGCGTTATACCGACGGGATTTATGTTTTCTGGTCGCAAGGCGAGAGCGCCACGGTCTATAAACGAGACAGAATTGTGCTTAAAAACTGTCAGTTACAAAATCCGAAGCGTTGAGATTTTCAGTATGGGGGCGCACAATAGCGCCACCCACTGATTATTTCTGATCAACGCCATGTCTGATAACGACCAATTGCAGCAGATCGCGCATCTGCGCCGTGAATACACGAAAGGCGGCTTGCGTCGCCGCGATTTACCCGCTGAACCGTTAACCTTATTTGAGCGCTGGCTTGGGCAAGCGTGCGACGCCAGACTGGCCGATCCGACGGCAATGGTCGTGGCGACCGTAGATGACAAGGGGCAACCGTACCAGCGTATTGTATTGCTCAAGCATTATGATGAAAAAGGCCTGGTCTTTTATACCAACCTGGGAAGCCGCAAGGCGCATCAAATTGAGCACAATCCGCGTATCAGTCTGTTATTTCCCTGGCATATGCTTGAACGCCAGGTGATGGTGACAGGCAAAGCCGAGCGTCTCTCCACACTTGAGGTGGTGAGGTATTTCCACAGCCGTCCGCGCGACAGCCAGATCGGCGCATGGGTCTCTAAACAATCCAGCCGCATTTCCGCGCGCGGTATCCTCGAAAGCAAATTCCTGGAGCTCAAGCAGAAGTTTCAACAGGGCGAAGTGCCGCTACCCAGCTTCTGGGGCGGTTTTCGCGTGAGTATTGAACAGATGGAGTTCTGGCAGGGCGGCGAACATCGTCTGCACGATCGCTTTTTATACCAACGCGACGACGGCGCATGGAAAATCGACCGTCTTGCGCCCTAAAGATGCAAAAATCTTGTTTTAAGCACTGGTGCGGATGAATCCGCCGTTTTATGCTATGTCTCTTTCGCGTCTGGCGAAAAGTCGTGTACCGGCAAAGGTGCAGTCGTTTTATACATGGAGATTTTGATGGCAAGCAGTAACTTGATTAAACAATTGCAAGAGCGGGGGCTGGTAGCCCAGGTGACGGACGAAGACGCGTTGGCAGAGCGACTGGCGCAAGGCCCGATCGCGCTCTATTGCGGCTTCGATCCTACCGCTGACAGCTTGCATTTGGGGCATCTGGTTCCATTGTTATGCCTGAAACGCTTCCAGCAGGCAGGGCACAAACCTGTTGCGCTGGTAGGCGGCGCGACCGGTCTGATTGGCGACCCGAGCTTCAAAGCTGCCGAGCGTAAACTGAACACTGAAGAGACCGTTCAGGAGTGGGTGGCGAAAATTCGTAAACAGGTTGCCCCATTCCTGGACTTTGATTGCGGCGAAAACTCTGCCATCGCGGCCAATAACTATGACTGGTTCGGCAGCATGAATGTGCTGACTTTCCTGCGCGATATCGGTAAACATTTTTCCGTTAATCAGATGATCAACAAAGAAGCGGTGAAGCAGCGTCTGAACCGTGACGATCAGGGTATCTCTTTCACGGAGTTCTCTTATAACCTGCTACAGGGGTACGACTTCGCTTGTCTGAATAAACTGCACGGCGTTGCCTTACAGATTGGCGGTTCTGACCAGTGGGGGAACATCACTTCCGGTATCGACCTGACCCGTCGCCTGCACCAGAATCAGGTATTTGGTTTGACCGTTCCGCTGATCACCAAAGCTGACGGCACGAAATTCGGTAAAACCGAAGGCGGCGCTGTCTGGCTGGATCCGAAGAAAACCAGTCCGTACAAATTCTACCAGTTCTGGATTAACACCGCAGATGCCGATGTTTATCGCTTCCTGAAATTCTTCACTTTTATGGACATTGAAGAGATCAATGCCCTGGAAGAAGAAGATAAAAACAGCGGTAAAGCGCCGCGCGCGCAGTATGTGCTGGCCGAGCAGGTGACGCGCCTGGTTCATGGTGAAGAGGGGCTGGTTGCGGCGAAACGGATCACTGAATGCCTGTTCAGCGGTTCACTGAGCGCGCTGAGCGAAGCTGACTTTGAGCAGTTGGCGCAGGACGGCGTACCGATGGTTGAAATGGAAAAAGGCGCCGACCTGATGCAGGCGCTGGTAGACGCCGAACTCCAGCCGTCGCGTGGTCAGGCGCGTAAGACTATCGCCTCCAACGCTGTCACTATCAATGGTGAAAAACAATCCGATCCTGAATACATCTTTAACGATGAGGACCGTCTGTTTGGCCGCTATACCTTATTACGTCGCGGCAAAAAGAACTATTGTCTGATTTGCTGGAAATAAGGCATTAAGTAACAGGGAGTGAGAAATCACTCCCTTATTTTTGATGTTCAGGTAAAAAAATGAAGAATATCCTCGCTATCCAGTCCCATGTTGTTTTCGGACATGCGGGCAACAGCGCCGCCGAATTTCCCATGCGCCGTCTTGGCGCGAATGTTTGGCCGCTGAATACCGTTCAGTTTTCTAACCACACGCAATATGGTAAATGGACCGGCTGTGTCATGCCGCCCAGCCATCTGACTGAGATTGTCCAGGGGATTGCGGACATTGGCCAGTTAGCGCACTGCGACGCCGTACTTAGCGGTTACCTGGGATCTGCCGAGCAGGGAGAACACATTCTCGGTATTGTGCGCCAGGTTAAAGCAGCAAATCCGCAGGCAAAATATTTCTGTGATCCCGTGATGGGGCATCCGGAAAAGGGTTGTATCGTGGCGCCTGGCGTCGCAGAGTTCCATGTGCGTTATGCGCTACCCGCCAGCGATATTATCGCGCCTAACCTGATTGAACTGGAAATTCTCAGCAAACATAGCGTGAATAATGTGAATGACGCCGTGCAGGCGGCGCGAGAACTGATTGCTCAGGGGCCAGAAATTGTACTGGTAAAACATCTCGCCCGCGCCGGTTACAGTTCAGAACGCTTTGAAATGCTGCTGGTGACAGCGCAGGAAGCCTGGCATATTAGCCGTCCGCTGGTGGATTTCGGCTCACGTCAGCCGGTTGGCGTTGGCGATGTCACCAGTGGTTTATTGCTGGTCAAACTTTTGCAGGGCGCGACGTTGCAGCAGGCGCTGGAGCACGTTACGGCGGCAGTCTATGAGATTATGATCGCCACCAAAACGATGCAGGAGTACGAACTGCAGGTCGTGGCGGCCCAGGACAGGATCGCTAACCCTGAACATTACTTCAGCGCAACGCGGCTGTAATTATTGCTGCTAAAAAGAGGCCGGATGGCGGTACAGCGAGCTATCCGGCAACATGACATTAATTCAGTCCTTCCGCTTTAAGCGCTGCCGCAACGGTCGGTCTTTTTGCGACACGCTGCATGTAACTTTCAATATGCGTTAACCCGTCCATATTCAGTTTTACGCCATAGGCCCAACGCAATACGGTAAACAGATAAGCGTCTGCAATGGTAAAACGCTGGCCGCAAATCCACTGGTCGTCTGAAAGCGACTCATCCACATACTGCAATTTCTTTTCCAGACCGGCGCGAACGGCGGGTTTAAGTGTTTCCGGCGTGTCAGGGCGGAACAGCGGGGTAAAGCCTTTATGCAGTTCCGTTGCAATATAGTTGAGCCATTCCAGCGTATGATAGCGAGCAAGACTACTTACCGGCGCCAGAAGCTGGCGGTCGGGAACGCTGTCGGCGAGGTACTGCATAATGGCGACGCCTTCAGTCAACAGTGTGCCGTCATCCAGCAGCAGAGCCGGAACCTGTCCTTTAGGGTTGACTGCCAGGTAATCATCACCGTTTTCCAGGCGTTTTTTTGCGAGATCGACGCCATCAAGCGTAAAGTCTTTGCCAATTTCGCGCAGGGTAATATGGGAAGCAAGAGAGCAGGCACCCGGTTTGTA
Organism: Salmonella sp. SSDFZ54; assembly: GCF_004010735.1. Classification (NCBI taxonomy): domain Bacteria; kingdom Pseudomonadati; phylum Pseudomonadota; class Gammaproteobacteria; order Enterobacterales; family Enterobacteriaceae; genus Salmonella; species Salmonella sp. SSDFZ54. The sequence goes on along the minus strand of NZ_CP034819.1, from coordinate 4,464,020 downwards.
GAACAGTTTCATCGGTAACTCCTTTTTGCTGAGGTTTAAAGTATGGTAGTGCGGGGACGAGCAAAAAAAAAGCCGCTAACGCACAGTTAGCGGCCTGAATGTTGTTTCCCGGAAAATTAAACTGTAGCGGCTTTAGAGCCTTTTTCAGCGGTATCATCGTCCTGGGTCATACGGTTCAGCTTAGGCGCTGTCAGCAGCATCAGGACGGCGATAACGGCGGTTGCTATGCCAATCTGCATAAATACGCGACCATAGACTTCCAGGGACATCAGTGGGTCAGTCACGTCGCTCGGCACAGCCATCAGGTTGGCGACATAACCGCCGATGATGTTAGCGCCTGCCGTTGTCAGGAACCAGCTACCCATGATGAAGCCCATCAGACGCTGCGGAACCAACTGTGCGACCATTGCCAGTCCCAGACCGGAGATCATCAGCTCACCGATACTTTGCAGGCCGTAGCTTGCGATCAGCCAGTTTACGGATACGATGCCGGCATCGTTCGCAAATTTGGCGCCCAGCGGCAGAATCAGGAACGCGCCGGAACACAGCACCATACCAATGGCGAATTTCATCGGCATCGGCAGCGTATCGCCCATCCTGTTATAGATAGCGGCCAGAATCGGGCTGCCGATAATGATCCAGAATGGGTTCAGCGCCTGATACTGTTCCGGTTCGAACGCGATACCGAGAATAGAGTGCTCGACGTTACGAATGGCAAAGAAGTTCAGCGACGTCGGCATCTGGCTGTACAGTACGAAGAAGATAATCGCCTGCAGCATCAAAATAAAGGCGACGATCATTTTACGGCGAGCCGCACCGTGCATGGAAAACGCTTCTTTACCGAAGATAATGACGATGCCAAGAGCGATTACGCCCAGCACCATACGCGCGATATCCTGGTTGTGCAGCAGCCAGGTGGCGACCGCAATCAGAACGACAATACCGACGATTGTCAGCAGCAGATTACGGAAGTTGATCGGTTCAAAGTCGGGTTTGGAACCGTAGCTTTTCACCCAGCGCTGGCAGAAAGCAAAGTTAACGACGGTTATCAGCATACCGACGACGCTAAGCGCAAACGCGGTGCTCCAGCCATAACGCGCCGCCAGCCACGGCGTCGCCAGCATAGAGAAGAAGGAGCCGATGTTGACGGACATATAATACATCGTAAATGCGCCGTCGAGACGCGGATCGTCCTTCGCGTAACAGGTAGACAGCAGGGAAGACGGGTTAGCTTTAAACAGACCGTTACCCACAGCGATAGCCGCCATGCCCATATAGACGATGCCAGCGTCATGACCAGACCATGCGACCAGCGCATAACCGATAGCCAGCACCACGGCACCCAGCATAATAACGCGTTTGGTGCCCAGAATTTTATCACCTAACCAACCGCCAATGGCGACCAGGCCGTACACCAGCGCACTGAAGGAAGAGAAAAGGGTGATGGAATCCGCTTCTGACATACCCAGTTGTTTTACCAGGTAGACGGCCATAATGCCTTGCAGGCCGTAATAACCAAAACGCTCCCATAACTCTATCGAGAAGATGAGATAGAACGCCTTCGGTTGTTTGAAAGCGTTCAAACTGACGCTTTCAGTTGGTTTTTTGTTTGCAGTAGACACTTTTACCTCTTTTTTACGCCCCGTATTAACAGGGATTGTCTGGCGCGTGATGAGTCAGACTCATCCGTCCGATTGTTATATTGGAGGGGAAACGGCAGGTAATGTTCACTATCTTTCCTCTCCAGACAAGAGCTTTGTAATAATCTGTTACATATAACTCTTCTGGTTGAATCGTCCGATGTCAGAAATGTTATCCAGCGTTAAATTTCTTCATTTGAAGAATGGCAGATTTTTACACTGCAAAAAGGCCATTAGTTTGGGTGAAAGGCGATATCTTCTGCTATTTAAGGTGAAAAGCAGTGATATAGGCCATTATCTGAAAAAATGGCAGAGTAATGTTTTGTAGTGAAAACGGGGCGTCAGTCTATCCGGTTGTAAATGTAACCTTAGATGTCATTAAATTTCACATGAAGTTATCAAAGTGATCCTGATCACGGATAGATAGAATTTTTTGCGATTAAAAAAATGATTAACCTGACGTGGAGTGAAAACGAAAGCACATTACATCAGAAAAAGGACAGAGACTGGAATGATTGATGGCTAAAATAGATCCAGGCCGAAGGTGGGAGCGCGCTGGCGTGACGGACGCACTCCGACCATATCAAATATCGACTTTTTCTTTGTATTCGCAAAGATCTTCAATGAGGCAGGAGCCGCAGCGGGGTTTTCGGGCGATACAGGTATAGCGGCCATGCAAAATTAACCAGTGATGGCAGTCCACTTTGAACTCATTCGGCACCACTTTCAGCAACTTCTCTTCTACCTGCTCGACATTTTTACCCGGCGCGAACTGTGTTCGGTTGCATACACGAAATATATGCGTATCAACGGCGATGGTCGGCCAGCCGAAGGCGGTATTTAGTACTACGTTAGCGGTTTTACGCCCCACGCCGGGAAGCGCTTCCAGCGCCGCCCGATCCTCCGGCACTTCGCCATTATGCTTGTCCAGTAAAATACGGCAGGTCTTAATCACGTTTTCCGCTTTACTGTTAAATAAACCGATGGTTTTGATATAGGATTTCACGCCTTCTGCGCCCAGTTCCAGCATCGCGGCTGGCGTATTGGCGACCGGGTAAAGTTTGGCGGTAGCCTTGTTCACGCTGACGTCGGTTGCCTGCGCGGAAAGCAACACGGCAATCAGCAACTCAAACGGCGACGTGAAATTGAGTTCCGTTGTGGGGTGCGGATTGTTGTCGCGCAGGCGCGTCAGAATTTCCAGCCTTTTTGCTTTGTTCATCAGACTTTCCCTGTTTCACCTGCCGGAACTGCGGAAGGCGCGGTTTCGGCGCGGCGTTTCTTCATTTTTTCATCAATAAGATATTTTACCGCCAGCATGAGCCCCAGGCCGATAAACGCGCCTGGCGGCAGCATCGCCAGCAGGAAAGGCGAGTCGGTGTGAAATATCTCGACTCGTAATACTTTTGCCCAGCCTCCCAGCAGGCTATCCGCGCCATCGAAAAGCGTACCATTCCCGAGGATCTCGCGCAGCGAACCCAGCACGAACATCGCGCCTGTCGCGCCCATGCCGATGGAAAAACCGTCCAACGCGGAAAGCCACGGTCCTTTTTTCGCGGCAAACGCTTCGGCGCGACCAACAACAATGCAGTTCGTTACAATCAGAGGAATAAAAATCCCTAAAGACTGATACAAACCGAACGCATACGCATTGATCAGCATCTGTACTGCGCTTACCACCGAGGCAATGATCATGACGTAAATCGGGATACGGATTTCTGCCGGCGTCCAGCGACGTAGTGCGGACACCGTAAGGTTGGTCAGCGTTAATACCAGCGTTGTGGCCAGACCCAGCCCCAGAGCGTTGGTTGCCGTAGACGTCACCGCCAGTAAAGGGCACAGGCCAAGTAGCTGCACCAGAGCAGAGTTATTTTTCCATAACCCCTGAACAACAATGTCTTTTATTTCGCTCATGGCTATTCTCCACAGGCGGTTAAATGGGGGAGCTGAGCGGGCAGTGATTCGGCGTACAGCCCGGCGCGTTTAACCGCATTCACCACGGCGCGCGGCGTTATTGTCGCCCCGGTAAATTGATCAAAATCACCGCCATCCTTTTTCACCGCCCAGTGCGTATCATTTTCACCGCTGATGGTTTTACCGCTAAAGTGGGTAATCCAGTCAGACAAACGGCGCTCAATTTTATCCCCTAACCCTGGCGTCTCATGATGTTCCGTCACACGCGTCCCCAGGACGGTACCGTTGAAATCTGCGCCAACAATAAGCTGGATAGCGCCGGAATAGCCATCTGGGGCGGTGGCCTCAATGATGGCCGCTACGGGTTTATCATCCTTGCGAGCGATAAAAACACGGTGTGTGCCTTTGCCGAGGGCGGGCGCATCGACCAGATAACAGCTCTCTTGCAGATTATTATTGTAACGATCTGGCGGCAATACCTGATCGAACAGGGCATGCTGTTGTTGCAGCGCTTGTTCGTGGATGGTTGATTTTGTCATCTGATTAATCACCGCGGTCAATCCCGTAGAACCTGCGGCAAAAAGCGCCAGCGTAATACCGTGTTTACGAATCGTTTTCAACATGGTTTATCCTTTACGATGTCCATAGACGCGGGGGCGCGTGTAGTAGTCGATCAGAGGAACCGTGATATTCGCCAACAGGACAGCAAAAGCAACGCCGTCCGGATAGCCGCCGAAGCTACGAATCAGCCACACTAATACCCCAGCCAGCGCGCCGAAAATTAAACGTCCACGGTTGGTCGTGGAGGCGGTAACCGGATCCGTTAAGATAAAAAATGCGCCCAGCATGGTGGCGCCTGACAGCAGATGAAGCTGCGGCGAGGCCAGCGTAGCGGGCGAGAAAAGCCAGCCTAACGCGGCGCATAGCGCCAGCGTGAGCAGAAAACTGACCGGGATATGCCAGCGGATAGCTTTTTGCCACAGCAGGAATACGCCGCCGACAAGCCAGGCGAGGTTAACCCACTGCCAGCCCACGCCAGCCAGCGCGCCGCTGTATATCGGGTACTGCATGATTTGCTCAACGGAGTGCCCGGCGCGCAAGGACGTTTTAAACGTATCCAGCGGCGTCGCCTGGCTGATACCGTCAATACCGATACGTAGCAGCGTCATATCGCCGCCGCTGGCGGTATGCCCGGTAAAAATCATCCGCAACGTGTCCAGCATATCGGGCGTTGTTGCGGCTATTTCATAAGGCGGCAACCAGCTTGTCATTTGCACCGGAAAGGAAATTAATAGCACCACGTAACCGATCATGGCCGGATTAAAGGGGTTTTGTCCCAGCCCGCCATATAACTGTTTAGCGATAATAATGGCGAATCCGGTTCCCAGCACGACCATCCACCAGGGCGCAAGCGGAGGGATGCTGACCGCCAGCAAAAGCCCCGTCAATAACGCGGAATAATCCTGCAGGTGACTGGCGACCGATTGTTTGCGCAGCCTGAGGACAATGGCTTCTGCGACGAGCGCCGTGATAGCAGCCAGAACGATCTGGAAAAGCGTTCCCCAACCAAAAAACCACGTCTGCGCGGCAATCCCCGGCAGAGCGGCGATTACTACCAGCAACATGATTCGCGATGTCTGGCGCTGGTTATGGGTATAAGGCGAGCTTGCGATTCTGAATACCATTTAATCCTCGTTAACAACCTGCTGCTGTGCTGCTTTTTTTGCCTGAACGCGGGCGATAGCCGCAGCAACCGCGGCTTTACGCGGGTCGGCCGGTTCGGCAGGTTCGCTTCCGGCCTGCTGCTCCTGCTTACGGGCTTTGGCGCGGGCGATGGCCGCTTCCACCGCGGCTTTACGCGGGTCGACCGCTTCGGCAGGTTCGCCTCCGGCCTGCTGCTCCTGCTTGCGGGCTTTGGCGCGGGCGATAGCCGCTTCCACCGCGGCTTTGCGCGGGTCGACCGCTTCGGCAGGTTCGCTTCCGGCCTGCTGCTCCTGTTTGCGGGCTTTGGCGCGGGCGATAGCCGCTTCCACCGCGGCTTTGCGCGGGTCGACCGCTTCGGCAGGTTCGCTTCCGGCCTGCTGCTCCTGTTTGCGGGCTTTGGCGCGGGCGATGGCCGCCTCCACCGCGGCTTTGCGCGGGTCGACCGCTTCGGCAGGTTCGCTTCCGGCCTGCTGCTCCTGTTTGCGGGCTTTGGCGCGGGCGATAGCCGCCTCCACCGCGGCTTTACGCGGATCGCCGCCGGATATCGCGCTGTCAGCCACCGGATGAGCGGCTTGTTTAGCGCGCGCTTGCGCTTTACGCGCTTCACGGGCCGCGATGACGGCGCTATTGTCTGGCAGACTACCCGCCTGAATAACCACTGGTTGCGTGGCCTGCGCCTGTTTCTCTTTTACCCGCGCCAGCGCAGCGGCAATGGCATCCTGATCTTTTACCGCTGGTTGTACTGCTGCGCTCTTGTGACGTGCAAGGCGGGCGGCTTTTTCGCGCTCCAGTCTTGCCTGACGAGCCTCAAAACGTGCTTTGGCTTCGGCGGCGCGTTTTTCTTCAAGCCTGATCGCATTAATCTCCGCTTTTTCCTGACGGAAATATTGGACGAGCGGAATATTACTCGGGCAGACCCAGGCGCAGGCGCCGCATTCTATACAATCAGCAATATGGTGAGCGGTAGCCTTGTCATGCTGCTGCCCTTTGCTGAACCAATAAAGCTGCTGCGGTAAAAGGTCGGCAGGGCAAGCGTCAGCGCAAGCGCTGCAACGAATACAGCTTTTCTCTTCCTGAGGCGCTCCCATTTCAGTCACGGATGGCGCCAGCAGGCAGTTGGTGATTTTTACGACCGGTACGTCAAGCCAGGGAAGGGTGAATCCCATCAACGGGCCGCCCATGATGACCATCTGGTCAGCAGAAGGGCAGAACCCGGCATCGTTAAGCAAATGACGAACGGGAGTGCCGAGCCGCGCCCAGACGTTACCCGGGCGGCTTACCGCTTCACCCGTTAAGGTGACGACGCGTTCTGTGATCGGTTCGCCGTCAATCACGGCGCGTTTAACGGCATACGCCGTACCGACGTTTTGCATCAGCACGCCAATATCAGAGGAGCGCCCGCCGTGGGGAACCTGTTTTCCCGTCAGTATTTGGGTGAGCTGTTTTGCGCCGCCGGAAGGGTATTTGGTTGGGATCACACGTAACGAAATATCGTGGGCGTCAGCCAGTACGGCGCGCAGCATGGAAATAGCCTGCGGTTTGTTATCTTCAATGCCGATTAATACCTCACGCGGTTGCAGAATATGCGCCAGGATGCGAATACCTTCCACAATCTGCGCGGCGCAGTCCTGCATCAAACGATCGTCCGCCGTAATGTAAGGTTCGCACTCTGCGGCATTGATAATAAGCGTGGTGATTTTATCGCCGCCACCCTGCAATTTAACGCCGGTGGGAAACCCTGCACCGCCAAGTCCGGCAACGCCATACTGATGAATGCGTTCAATAAGCGCTTCACGGCTGTGGGCGCGGTAATCAGACCAGCCATCACGCTCAATCCAGCGGTCCTCGCCGTCGGCATCAATGATGACGCTTAACTCCGCCAGCGCCGAAGGATGTGCCGTCGAGTGGGGGGCAATAGCGATAACCGTCCCGGAGGTGGGCGCGTGTACCGGCAGCATTCTCCCACGTCCACGGGTAAGCGCCTGGCCGCGCAGCACGCGATCGCCGACGCTAACGCACAGCTCTCCCTCAGCGCCAATGTGCTGTTTTAAAGGGATAACAAAGCGCGGCGCCAAAGGCACCTGGCGCAGCGGCGTGCCGTTTGACTGGGACTTCATTTCGGGCGGATGAATACCACCGTCGAAATCCCAGATTTTATCTTTTCTGAAAGCGGAAAATAGTTTAAGCATGTTGTTCCACGGGAATGATGCGAACGGGAATGGTGTTCAAATCCCATTTCCAACTGTCGGGCGTCTCATTCACCGGACGTAATTCGATGCAGTGCGTCGGACACGGATCGACGCACAGATTACAGCCAGTACAGAGATCGCTCATGACCGTGTGCATGGCGCGCGTTGCGCCAACGATGGCGTCAACCGGGCAGGCCTGAATGCATTTTGTGCAGCCAATGCAGTTATTTTCATCAATAACTGCCAGCATACGTACTGGCGCAGCCTGCTGTTCTTCACCATCGCATGGTTGCGGCTCTACGTTTAGCAACTCTGCCATTTTCAGCATGACGGCTTCGCCGCCGGGCGCGCAACGATTGATTTTCTCGCCCTGGAGACCCACGGCTTCGGCGTAGGGGCGACAGCCGGGATAGCCGCACTGACCACACTGGCTCTGCGGCAAAATCGCATCGATTTTTTCAACAACCGGATCATCTTCAACCGCGAATCGGCGGGAGGCATAACCCAGAATGGCGCCGAACACCAGGCCCAGAAGGGTCAGGGCGCCAACGGCAATCCAGATAGTATTCATTACAACTTCACCAAACCACTAAAGCCCATAAAGGCCAAAGACATTAACCCTGCGGTAATCAATGCTATCGCGTTACCACGAAAAGGGGCGGGCACATCCGCCACGGCAAGGCGTTCGCGGATGGCGGCAAACAGAACCATCACTAATGAAAAACCGACGGCGGCGGAAAATCCGTACAGCGCCGACTGAAGAAAGTGATGACCGAGATTAATATTCAGTAACGCTACGCCCAGAACCGCACAGTTAGTGGTAATCAGTGGTAAGAAGATGCCTAACAAGCGGTATAACGCCGGGCTGGTTTTCCGTACAACCATTTCGGTAAATTGCACGACCACAGCAATGACGAGGATAAAGGCCAGCGTCCGCAGATAAATCAGATCCAGCGGAATAAGTATCCAGGTGTCGATAAGCCAGGCGCATATCGACGCCAGCGTCATGACAAAGGTCGTCGCGAGGCCCATCCCCATGGCGGTTTCCAGTTTTTTGGATACGCCCATAAAGGGACAAAGGCCCAGGAATTTGACCAGTACAAAGTTATTGACCAGTACAGTTCCGACAAAGAGCAGCAGGTAATCAGTCATGTTTCGGCCTGAAATAAAAAAGCCGCCTATTATCTGTTAAACTACCACAGGCGACAACAGGTTAACTGTAGGGTTATTACGGATTAACAAACGTTGCTTTAACGCGCGCTGAACGTTTGAGATAAGGCACAATGAGCGCCGTCGCCAACAGTGGGAAGAGTAACTGACGCACGGCAAAGGCATCTGAGACGGGCGAAAAGGCAAATGCTTTAACCGCCAGTAACACCGACACCAGCAGCCAGATAATGTAATGCTTCGGCACGCAGCGTCTGCGTTTGAAGAATGCGATTGTCAACCACAGGGTATAGTACCACATGGCGATAGCGGTAATAAATGAAATGCCCCATAGCAGTAAATTACCGGTTTCCTGTCCGCTAAGCGTCTTGAACGTTTGCGGTGTGGCAAGCGCCATAACGTAGAGTAATAACGCCAGCGAGGCGCTCAACAACGCGACTAACAGCCAGGCTAACGGGCCAAGAAGCCAGCCTCCAATTCGTTGTGGCGGTGTTGTAGTCATATCTTCTCCGGGGTTACGCGCATTAACGGCCATGCCGCTCATTTTGGGGCAAATATTATAAGGTTTTTGATGTTAAACGCTACTTTCTTTATTGCACATAGCGCCAGACGGATTGCGGAACCTGACCTACATCAAACAGGCGTCCTCCGGAAACCAGTTCGGCACGGCGGTGATCTGCAGCGCGATACATATTAACAATGTCCATGTCATCAGTAAGGGTATAGTTAAGGTGGTCGAACAGTTTTTCCAGACTTTCGAGCGAACTAATTTTGCGGAATTTTAATAGATAATCCTGAACAGTCATATAAAGTTGATCCATATTAAATATAATGCCAACGGAGTAGTCACTGATAAAAAATAAACAAAACCGCACCAGTGAGAGGTCAGGGTGCAGGTAAAAAGGGAATATTCTTACCGGTAAAGAGTCAGGCGCCACATGGCGCCTGGGGCGAAAGGTTAACGCGCTTTCCTACAACAGGCAATAAACGTCAGACCAGATAGGACATATTTCGTTTTTTTTGCCGGTTTTTGACTTTTCTTTGTACCCCCCGGGGCGCCGCTTACCGTACCACGCGAAAATGCCTTTACATTATCTGACGCTTACTTCTTCTGGACGGAAGCCGTGGGCTCTGGTGGTTGGTAATTGTCAATATGGTTGGCAATACCTAAAAGAATGACTGAGATAACGAGAACTATCCACCCAGTTAATTCAATAAGACGATTCATTATTGACGACATTTGCTTTGATTTATCCATAAACACAGGGGGTAAATGTTACTTTCCTGGCGAACGGTCGGCAAGAGGGAGGGAAACGTTTTCAGCCTCTGTTCTGTAACAAGTTAATCATTTGATGCTACGTTGATGGTCAGGACGCTATTGCGGCTAATCGCACGATGGTGTGGAATAGCGATATCTAAAACCGGAGGCAGTGAGATGAATGACAAAATCCGCGTTGGGTTAATCGGTTATGGCTACGCCAGTAAAACCTTTCATGCGCCCTTAATTATGGGAACGCCAGGGCTAGAGCTTGCGGCGGTATCCAGCAGCGATGAAACAAAAGTGAAAGCAGACTGGCCGGCGGTTTCCGTGGTCTCTGAGCCCCGACATTTATTTAACGATCCGCATATCGACCTGATCGTGATCCCGACGCCCAACGATACCCATTTCCCGCTGGCGAAAGCTGCGCTGGAAGCCGGTAAGCATGTGGTGGTTGATAAACCCTTTACCGTGACACTGTCACAGGCGCGAGAATTGGATGCGCTTGCGCGGAGCACTGGTCGGGTACTTTCCGTCTTCCACAACCGACGCTGGGACAGCGATTTTTTGACGCTGAAGGCCTTGCTGGCGGATGGCGTGCTCGGCGAGGTGTCCTTGTTTGAATCCCACTTTGATCGTTTCCGTCCCCAGGTGCGCGACCGCTGGCGCGAGCAAGGCGGGCCAGGAAGTGGTATCTGGTACGATCTGGCACCGCACTTGTTGGATCAGGCCATTCAACTTTTTGGCCTGCCGGTCAGCATGACGGTGGATTTAGCGCAACTGCGTCCGGGCGCGCAATCTACAGATTATTTCCACGCGATTTTATCCTACCCCCAGCGCCGCGTGATTTTGCACGGTACGATGCTGGCCGCGGCGGAATCCGCGCGATACATCGTTCATGGTTCGCGCGGTAGCTATGTAAAATATGGCCTCGATCCTCAGGAAGAACGGTTAAAAAACGGCGAGCGTTTACCGCAGGAAGACTGGGGATACGACATGCGTGACGGCGTATTGACCCTGGTTGAGGGAGAGACGCGCAAAGAAGAGAACTGGCTTACGTTGCCGGGTAACTATCCGGCATATTATGCCGCCATCCGCGATGCGTTAAACGGTAACGGTGAAAATCCCGTGCCGGCAAGTCAGGCGATTCAAATTATGGAGTTGATTGAACTGGGCATGGAATCGGCAAAACATCGCGCGACGCTGTGTCTTGCCTGAGATGTCGCATTTCTCCGCCTAGGATAGCATTAAACCGCAGGCGGAGAGAGGGCGTTAGCATCAATAAAGCAATTTTACGCCGCGGCCACTTTTTCGCGCAGCGCACGTTTTTCGCCATCGCTCAGAAAGGCGATTTCCAGACCGTTAATCTGCGCCTGGCGAATCTGTTCGCGGCTCAATCCTGCCGCTGGCGCGGCGACGTGATATTCATGGATAATATCTACGCCCTGAACAGCCGGATCGTCCGTATTAAGACTGGCGAGAACGCCATGCTCAAGGAAGGTTTTGAGCGGATGATCTGCCAGCGATGCGACGGTACTGGTCTGAATATTCGAGGTCAGACAGGATTCAATACCGATACGCTGCTGTGCAAGAAAATCCATTAACGCGCGATCTTCGACAGCTTTTACGCCATGTCCGATACGTTCGGCCCCCAGTTCGCGAATCGCCTGCCAGATACTTTCCGGCCCTGCGGCTTCGCCAGCGTGAACGGTAATATGCCAGCCCGCATCGCGCGCCCGATTAAAGTGTGACAAAAACAGACTGCCGGGAAAGCCCAGCTCATCACCGGCTAAATCCAGCGCGGTGATTTTCTCTCTGTGCGCCAGCAGCGCATCAAGCTCCTGTAAACATGCCGCCTCGCCGAAGGTACGGCTCATAATGCCAATGAGTCGTGCCTCGACGCCAAACGTGTTACAGCCGTCGCGTACACCGTCGATAACGGCTTCAACCACGCCTGCGATCGGTAACTGATGCGCCATCGCCATATAGCCGGGCGAAAAGCGAAGCTCGACGTAATGCAGGCCGTTACGTGCGGCATCTTCAATATTTTCAAAGGCCACACGGCGGCAGGCGTCAAGCGATGCCAGGACTTTTACCCCCCAATCGAGCTTAGTGAGAAAGCTTACTAAATCAGGTTCGGTTGAGGTGACCTGTACATGCGGAATCAGCGTTTCCAGCGTTTGGGCGGGAAGGGCGATGTTGAACTGCCGACCAAGATCCAGAATTGTTTGGGCGCGAATGTTGCCATCAAGGTGGCGGTGGATGTCAGTCAAAGGAAGCGTAATATCAATCATGGGCGCACTCAATTTTTAATAAAAGTGCGCACCATTATACTACAGATCGATAATGCTCTGGAAATTTTGCAAAAACGGAGTCATTACGTTGCAACTTCGCGAGAGCGCGGGAGAAATTTTGTATCATTCTCTTTAACGCGCCCCCGGTCAGCTCACGGGGGCCGTCTCTGTTATCGCCTCTCAGGATAAAGGGGCAACCCCCCGCCTGTAGACAGTATCAGTGAACGGTGCGGATAGCGTTAATCAATCCGTTGACGCCTTTTTCAAGTTTCAGGCGAGGGCATCCGGCATTCAGACGCACAAATCCCCGGCCTTCTGCGCCATAGGTATCGCCGGGCATAATGGCGACTTTCTCCTGATGAATGAGCGTGTGCTGTAATTTTTGATCGTCAATGCCGAGTGGACGGAGATCAATCCATGCCAGATAGGTCGATGGCGGCGCTTGCCAGTTCAACGTCGGAAAGGCGCCATTCAGCGCCTGCTCAATATAGCGCATATTAGCCGCCAGCGAGGCGCGTAACGCATCCAGCCACGGCGCGCCGTGCTGATACGCGGCAATATGCGCCGTGAGCGAGAGCACCGCTGGCGAAGAAGAGCGCAGGCCGACGCACAAGGAATTCCGGTGGTGTTTGCGTCACGCGCCAGCTATCTTGATGATGCGGATACCGTTCGGCCTGACAACATGCAGGCGGCGCAACTCCTGACGGAGTACCTTATTCGTCAGGGCCATCAGCGCATCGCCTGGCTGGGAGGACAAAGCGCATCTTTAACCCGTGCGGAGCGCGTGGGCGGCTATTGCGCGACGTTGTTAAAATACGGTCTACCGTTTCACAGCGAGTGGGTCGTGGAATGCGCTTCCAGTCAGAAGCAGGCAGCAGAAAGCATTACCGCGCTGTTGCGATACAATCCGACCATTAGCGCTGTCGTTTGTTACAACGAAACCATTGCGATGGGGGCGTGGTTTGGCCTACTGAGAGCCGGACGACAGAGTGGCGAGAGCGGTGTCGATCGTTATTTCGAGCAGCAGGTGTCGCTGGCGGCGTTTGCTGATGTGGCGGAGAACGCCCTCGACGACCTGCCGATTATCTGGGCCAGTACGCCGGCGCGAGAAATAGGCTATACCCTGGCCGAACGAATATTGCAGCGTATTGCTCACGACGAGCACCATGTGCGGAGTCAAACGATAGCCGCTCGCCTGGTAACGCAAAAGTAGAGGCTGCGCGTCGTTCGGCGCAGGCCGGGTGCAGCGTCGCGACACCCGGCAAGGCGATTATTGTTGAGGCAGCGCCGGAACGTCCGGTACGGAAAGCGCTGGCATCCCAAACAGGCCGACAAAGTCTTCCAACGGCATTTTTTGTCCGTTGAGCGTGATCTGGCCATTGGCGTACTGCAAACTGGAGGCGATAGTATTATCCTTCAGCGTTGTCAGTCGGAACATCTGACCCATTGCGGACAGCCCCTGCACCTGCTGTTTTGCCAGTTTTTCCGCATCATCCTGCTGATAGCCTTCCAGTTTTGCTATCTGCGTCATAAACTCGACCGCCATGTCCATCGGAATTGCCAGTTTCGCATCCAGCGATTTCACGGAGCGGTCGACTTCCTGCGCCAGCGTTTGCGGTTGTGCCGTTGTGGTTGCCGGATCTTTGAGGAACAGCGACAGATTCAGCGTGGTTTCCCCTTTGGCGTTTTTCCAGCTAAGCGGCGCCAGAGTCAGTACCGGATCGCCTTTTAACAGCACGGGGAGAGCGCTAAAGAACGCTTCAGTGACTTTTTGCTGATAAAGCTCAGGATTCTGCGCCACGTCCGGCTGATTCAACAGCGCCTGCGTTTGCGCATGATATTGCTGACTAAACTGGTGCCAGGCTTCGCCGTCGATTTGACCGACTTTCAGCGTTAATTTACCGCTGCCTAAATCCTGATTCTGCACTTTCAGGCTGTTAAGCGAGTAATCCAACTGGCTGTTAATGGTTTTTCCGTCGTTGACGAGATCGGACTTGCCGGCAATTTCCATCCCTTCCAGCACCGCCATCTCTTTACCCTCAATGGCGATGGACAGTTTATCCAGCGTTAACTTTTGGTCGCCTACACGCTCGCCAAAGCTTGCCAGTTTACTGGTACCGTCGGTTTTCAAATTATTAAAGGTGAGTTGGACCTTCTGATTATATTCGTTAACGGCATCGACCAGGCCGCTCTGCGCTTCGCCTGACAGCGAAACCACATTACCGTCTTTATCGGCGTTAAGCTGGAACTCGCCGCCGCTAAAGGCGACCTTTTCACCGGCATTCTCGTAGTTTAACGGCTTGAGAGAGATATCGGAGCGGGTATCGCCGCCATAACCAATGCGGGTATTGATAACAAAGGGCGTGTCGCCTTTCGCGATATCAAAGAGGGGTTTTGCCGCATCGTTATTCACCAGGGTGGTTTTTACCGACGCCATAGAAGGGATCAGATTGAGCGTTTTGAGCTGGGCGAGCGGGAAGGGGCCATGTGAAACGGACTCGTCCAGCACAATGCTTTGCCCGGGTTTCAACCAGGTAGTGTCTGCGCCGGCAACCGGTTTGACAACCAGTTGCAGATGGCTACTGAACACGCCACGCTGGTAGTTTTGATAACTTAATTCGACACCGGCCTCCGGCGCAGTACGCTTGAGCTGTTCATTGGCCTGAGTCACCATTTCTGCAAGATGGTTCTCCAGCTTTTTCCCCGTATACCAGGCACCGCCTGTCCAGACGATGCCAAGTGCAATCACTACACCTGCAGCTACCAGTGTTTTTTTCATATCAATTGTCCATAAAAATGAAACCAGGCGGATTAAACCGCCTGGAGGAGTTTTACGTCTGTTATAAGCTTAGCAAGAGTTGTTAAAAAATTCAGTACGTTGCTACAGCTTGTTATAAACACGCGCTAAACGGCCCGTGCCGCTGGCGTTAACCGGAGATTCATCCGCGCCGATAAAGGCCGACTCGCCCGGCTTCAGTACCAGACGCTGTTCATCTTTACGTAACACCGCCTCACCCTCAACGCAGAACAGAATCGCGGCGCTGTGTTGGCCGATGCTCGTCTCCTGAAGCGCCAGGTCGTGCAGTGAAAAAGCAAAATCGTCAACCGGAATTGGGAAGTCCAGCTCCGCGCCGCTTTTTACCGGGGCAGTCAGCAACTCGCCGGCAGGCTTAGGTTCGAACTTCACGTTCGCGACCAGCTCAGGGATGTCGATATATTTTGGCGTAAGGCCAGCGCGCAGAACGTTATCGGAGTTTGCCATGACTTCCAGCGCAACGCCCTGCAGATAAGCATGAGGCGTTTCGGCAAACAGGAACATCGCCTCGCCGGGATTCAGTTTGACCACATTCAGCAACAAAGGAGAGAAAAGCCCGCTGTCGTCAGGATAATACTCTGAAATCACGCGGATCGTTTGCCACGGTTCGCCTTGCTGGCTGTTAAGCGCCGCTTTGAGTACGGCTAACGCGCGGGATTTTTCTTCGCCTTGCATATTCAACAGGCTGGCGAAAAGCTGGCTCAGACGTTCAGCGTTCGGCGCCTGCAAAAAGTGGGCGATAGCGGAATGCGCGCCGGCGACAGGTTGTAGTAAAGAGACAATGTCAGAAAATTCGCGGAACGCGTTCATCGCCAGGAAAGGCGTCAGGGCAAAAACCAGCTCTGGTTTATGGTTAGGATCTTTATAGTTCCGCTCTGCGGCATCCATGGGGATACCCGCCGCATTTTCTTTCGCGAAACCGATTTCGGAATTGCGCTTATTCGGGTGCACCTGAATAGAGAGCGGCTGCGCGGCGCACAGTACTTTAAACAGAAACGGCAGTTCGCCGAAACGGTTGGCTACCGCTTCGCCCAGCATGGCGGTTTTATTCTTTTCGATGGCGTCACGCAGGGAGACGGTTTCGCCGTTGGCGGTGGTGATTCGCGAGCTGCTTTTGGGATGCGCGCCCATCCAGAGTTCAGCCATTGGCTGCTGCTGCGGATTGGCGATGCCATAAAGTTCCGTTAACGCAGTTTTACTTCCCCAGGCATAGTTTTGCACTGAGTTAATGAGTTTTTGCATTATCAAGCCCTGTTTCAATGTGGAGATCAATGGGAGGTATTAAACCAAGAAACCCGCATGAAGTAACCTCCGCGCGTAAAAAGTCGTACTTGTCTCAGTTTTTGTTAAAAAATTGTGTAGGATAGTGTTACTCGCTTTGAGTCGGGCAATGGAACACCTGCCCAGAGAATAACCATACCGAGCGGTAAGTGAGAGCACAATGTCAAACAAACCCTTCTTTTATCAAGACCCTTTTCCCCTCAAAAAGGACGATACCGAGTACTACTTGTTGACCAGCGAACATGTTTCCGTCGCCGAATTCGAAGGACAAGAGATCCTGAAAGTCGCGCCGGAAGCGCTAACGTTGTTGGCGCGTCAGGCCTTCCACGACGCGTCTTTTATGTTACGTCCCGCGCATCAGCAGCAGGTGGCGGATATTCTGCGCGATCCGCAGGCCAGTGAAAACGACAAATATGTCGCGCTGCAATTCCTGCGAAACTCCGATATCGCGGCCAAGGGCGTGTTGCCCACCTGCCAGGATACCGGTACGGCCATTATTGTCGGCAAAAAAGGCCAACGCGTCTGGACTGGCGGAGGTGATGAAGCGGCGCTGGCTCGTGGCGTATATAACACCTATATCGAAGATAACCTGCGCTATTCGCAGAACGCGGCGCTGGATATGTACAAAGAGGTCAATACCGGTACTAACCTGCCGGCGCAGATCGATCTCTACAGCGTCGATGGCGATGAATATAAATTCCTCTGTATCGCTAAAGGCGGCGGTTCGGCGAATAAAACCTACCTCTATCAGGAGACAAAAGCGCTTCTGACGCCGGGTAAGCTCAAAAATTATCTCGTTGATAAGATGCGTACGCTGGGCACCGCCGCCTGTCCGCCGTATCACATCGCGTTTGTCATTGGCGGCACCTCGGCGGAAGCGAACCTGAAGACCGTTAAGCTGGCCTCGGCAAAATACTATGATGCGCTACCGACCGAAGGCAATGAACACGGGCAGGCCTTCCGCGATATTGAGCTGGAAAAAGAATTGTTGCTTGAGGCGCAAAATCTTGGCTTGGGCGCGCAGTTCGGCGGCAAATATTTCGCTCACGATATTCGTGTCATCAGATTGCCGCGTCACGGGGCATCGTGTCCGGTAGGTATGGGCGTATCCTGCTCCGCGGATCGAAACATTAAAGCGAAGATCAACCGGGAAGGGATCTGGATCGAGAAGCTGGAGCGCAATCCCGGTAAATATATTCCAGAGGCGCTGCGCCAGGCGGGAGAGGGCGAGGCGGTGCGCGTTGATCTTAACCGTCCCATGAGCGAGATACTGCAACAACTGTCGCAGTATCCGGTATCAACGCGCCTGTCGCTGAACGGCACGATTATTGTGGGCCGCGACATCGCGCACGCTAAACTGAAAGAACGGATGGACAGAGGCGAAGGTTTGCCGCAGTACATCAAAGATCATCCTATCTATTATGCGGGGCCGGCAAAAACGCCGGAAGGGTATGCCTCCGGGTCGCTTGGGCCGACTACCGCAGGACGAATGGACTCTTATGTTGATCAGCTCCAGTCGCAGGGCGGCAGTATGATCATGCTGGCGAAAGGCAACCGCAGCCAGCAGGTGACCGATGCCTGTAAGAAACATGGCGGCTTCTACCTGGGCAGTATCGGCGGCCCGGCAGCCGTTCTGGCGCAGGGTAGTATCAAGCGCCTGGAGTGCGTGGAATATCCTGAACTGGGTATGGAGGCTATCTGGAAAATTGAAGTGGAGGATTTTCCGGCCTTTATTCTGGTGGATGATAAAGGCAACGATTTCTTCCAGCAGATTCAGTCATCGCAGTGCGCACGCTGCGTTAAGTAATGTCGCCGCCCTGCGGGGCGGTAACATGATTCGCTATTTTGCCGGAGAACGGCGCAAGCGCCTTATCCGGTCTACACCGTTGTGTTGTTATCGTTAATACTCATAAGACCGCAAACATGTGAGCAATGTCGACACATGATCTCATCAACTTGAGTAAGGAGCAGGTAATGGTAACGGTACGCCGCGAGAAAGATTCAATGGGCGCGATTGAAGTCCCGGCAGATAAACTGTGGGGGGCGCAGACTCAACGTTCGCTGGAGCATTTTCGGATTTCCACGGAGAAAATGCCCGTCTCGCTCATTCACGCTCTGGCGTTGACCAAGCGCGCCGCTGCGAAGGTAAACCAGGACTTAGGGTTGTTGGCGGCGGAAAAAGCCAGCGCGATTATCCAGGCGGCTGATGAAGTGCTGGCGGGAAAACATGCTGATGAGTTTCCGCTGGCGATTTGGCAGACCGGGTCCGGTACGCAAAGCAACATGAATATGAATGAGGTGTTAGCGAACCGCGCCAGTGAAATTTTGGGCGGCGTTCGCGGTATGGAGCGCAAGGTGCATCCCAATGATGACGTCAATAAGAGTCAAAGCTCAAACGATGTGTTCCCAACCGCCATGCACGTGGCGGCGTTACTGGCGTTACGCGAACACCTCATCCCGCAATTATCCGCATTAACGGATACGCTTCGCGATAAATCCCACGCTTTCGCCGATATTGTCAAAATTGGCCGTACTCACCTGCAGGACGCGACGCCGCTCACCTTAGGCCAGGAGATTTCCGGTTGGGTAGCCATGCTGGAACATAACCTCAGGCACATTGAGCACAGTTTACCGCACGTCGCGGAACTGGCGCTCGGCGGAACCGCAGTAGGGACAGGGCTTAATACCCACCCGGAATATGCCCGGCGCGTGGCCGAGGAACTGGCGACGATTACCGCAGCGCCGTTTGTTACCGCCCCGAATAAATTCGAAGCGCTGGCGACCTGTGACGCGTTGGTACAGGCACATGGCGCATTAAAAGGACTGGCGGCCTCGCTGATGAAAATCGCCAACGATGTTCGCTGGCTGGCGTCCGGCCCGCGCTGCGGCATTGGCGAGATTGCTATCCCGGAGAATGAGCCAGGCAGTTCCATTATGCCTGGTAAAGTGAACCCGACCCAGTGTGAAGCGGTAACGATGCTATGTTGCCAGGTGATGGGTAATGATGTGGCCATCAATATGGGGGGCGCATCGGGCAACTTTGAGCTCAACGTCTATCGTCCGATGGTTATTCATAATTTTCTGCAAACGGTGCGCCTGCTGGCCGATGGCATGGCGAGTTTCAATCAACACTGTGCGTCAGGAATCGAGCCAAACCGCGAGCGTATTACGCAGTTGCTGAATGAGTCGCTGATGCTGGTCACTGCGCTCAATACGCACATCGGTTACGATAAAGCGGCGGAGATTGCGAAGAAGGCGCATAAAGAAGGGCTGACGCTCAAAGCCTCAGCCGTGGCATTAGGATACCTTAGCGACGAGGAGTTCGACGCCTGGGTACGTCCGGAGTTGATGGTTGGCAGTATGACGCCGGGACGTTAATCCGCCACATACAGGTGCAGTCGCGGAATAATCAGTCGCAGCGGCTGCGCCTGTGGTTTAAAACGGTGCTGAATATTATCGGCGTCATAGTTTTCCAGCCCGCCAATATCCGGCACGCCAGCGCCGTTGTCCGTGTTGATTAATGCGATAATCGGCGTGGGGCAGGCGTGTTGCACCTGTTTCTGCTGGCCTTTATACCAGATGCGGGCGATCGGCTGTACTTTAACCGGACGCTTAATCTTGAGTCGGGCCTGCTGCGGTAAGGCAGCGATATCCTGATATTCCCGTTCCAGCTTGAATTGCCATTGTTCGCGCGTCCACGGCGGGACGCTGCGCGGCGACGCGAGGCTTTTTTTCAACTGGCTCAGAACCTCATCCCGGCTTAAATTTTTAATAATATGTTTATTTGCCCAGCCGAAACGTATGGTAGCGGGGTTATTGATAAGCGTCAGCGTGCGGTAAGCGTTCAGCGTAATTAAGCCGGGTAGATGCCGATGCACCCACTCAAAACGTGCCGCTGAGGGAAGACCGGACTCTACCGTAACCATCTGCTCGAAGGTGGTTTTCAACTGGTTAATGCGCTGTACCTGATTTTCCAGATCTAGCTGTGTCGCATTATCCACTTGATAGCATAAAACGCCAGGCAGGCGGACGGCGGCTTTACTGCTGCGGTTTTCGGACTGCTGTTGAATAAACAAATGGCGATAGTGACGTAGCGCCAGCGTTTCGGCCTCTTTCCCCAGATGTTGCGTTACCTCTATAGTATCCAGCGGCGCATGTTCCGCCTCTTTGGTCACCTGCGGCAGTGAAAAGACACGGGCGATAAGTAGCGAATGCTGCTGTAGATTATCCGTCAGCGCCGCCAGGTGTTGTTCTATCTGGCGAAAAGTGCCATTCAGGCGTTCAACGAGATCGTAGCGGGACATGGTATCATTCATTTTAGTTACAACATACTATCTGTATAGCACAGTTCCCGCCGCTCAACCAGCGTGCAAAATGCGTCAGGCAGCGGTCATGTCGGGCATCGCGTGCCAGACCGGCCAGTGAAAGCTAAATTTTGCGCCGCCCAGTTCGCTCTCGTCACAGACGACGCTACCGCCCATCGCCAGGGCGATAGAGTGTACGATGGCGAGTCCAAGCCCGCAGCCGCCTGTCGCCCGGTCTCTACTGGGGTCGAGTCTGACAAAAGGTTCAAATACGCGCTCTCGCGCATCCGCTTCAATGCCGGGGCCGTCATCTTCAACTATCAGCGTTGCCTGACTGCCGTCGAGTAACAGGCTGACTTGAACGGTGGTACGACTGTAGCGCAACGCATTATTCAGCAGGTTATCCAGCACTCGCGACATTAACCGCATATCAAGCGCGCCATAATCGCCGATTACACATGTGACAAGGTTTACGGCACGTTCCGGGGTCACGCTCTGCACATCCTGTAAATGCGCGAGCAACCAGGCGGGGAGGTCGGGTTCGGTCAACATCAGTTCATTTTGCGGTCGGTCAAGGCGCGCATAGGTGAGCAGTTCTTCAATCAGCGCTTCCAGTTGACCAATATCGCGATTGAGCGCCTGTGATTCCGGCGGTGTCAGATTTTCACTCATTTCAAGCCGATAGCGTAAACGTACCAGCGGCGTGCGAAGCTCATGGGCGATACCGTCAATCAGCTGTTTTTTACTGGCGATCAGGGCATTAATGTTATCCGCCATCTGGTTGAACGCGACGCCCAGACGTTCGAAACTGGAGCCATTATCGAAGTGCAGGCGTTCAGTCAAATGACCCTCGCCAAAGCGCTGCGCGGCGGATTCGAGCCTGAGCATTTCTTGCCAGTGCGGGCGCATCCAGATAAACACAGGAAAGGCGAGAGAAAAGGCAATGAGCGCCATTAAGGCGATATCCAGCAGTCGCATTTGATGCAGGAAATAGAGATAGGGAACCGGGCCAACCGCCAGGACGTAATGGCTGCGCGGGATACGCTGAATAAAGGTGTATTGATCGTCAAGCGCGACAATATCGCCTTCACGCAGTCGCTGCGTGGTGGCGGCATCAAGCTTATAGTGATTTAACGGTTCAACGCGTAAATCGAAAGAGAGGTTCAGGTCCATCTCTTTTAACGTTTTCCCCCATTCACGCGGCGGAATTTCCCGCAGTTCGCTGCGCATCAGATAGAGCGAACTTTTCATCAGATCGTCGAGCGATTGCCTGCCCGCGCGTTCGGCGGTGAATTTGTACACCAGTCCGACCAATAAGGTCATGACCAGAAAACAGACGAACAGCAAAAGGTAAAACTGCACAAACAGCTTTTTCATCAACGCCCACCGGATCTCAATACATTAGCTCTATCGCGCGCTGACGAAAAAGATTTCCCGTCAGCGCTGCTGGTGGGTTATAAAAGCAGGCTTTGCGTCAACTGACAACCTCATTGTCCGGCGTTAAGTTCCGGACTTTCGTGAACAATGCGTCCATCGACAAGCGTCAAAACAGCGCGAATGGTATCAATTCTGTCTTCCGGCATCGTCATAAATGGCTGATTGAGTACCGCCAGATCGGCCTGTTTTCCGACGCTAAGCTGGCCCCGGTGTTGTTCGGCAAAGGCGAGCCAGGCGGCATGACGTGTATATAACGCTAGCGCTTCCAGACGCGTGAGCCGCTCGCTGGCGGGTTTACGCACGGAACCGCCTGACGCTATACCGGTGATATGATATTCGATAGCGTGCCAGACACCGGCAATGCCAATACGCGTCGAATCGGTGCCGCCAGCTACGACAAGCCCTTTATCCAGCGCCAGTCGAACCGGCGGCGAATTGTCCGTCGCGCCGGGTGGATTGGCGTCACGGATGGCAAGCCCCTCAAAGTAAGGCCCCATTTGCACAGTGTATGCCAGACCCAGCTTACGCATTCGCTCAAGCGTCTGTGGCGAACCGGTATTCAGGTGCGCAATAGACCAGCGGAGAGGGCGCAGATCGTACTGCTGCGCTACCTGCTCAAAAATCGTCAATATCGCGTCGGCGCTGTCATCGGTATATGCATGGATCTCAAGCGGTATTCCCCGTTTTGCCGCAAATGTCGCGACCTGGCGAAGCGCGGTTTTGTCCTGCTCTGAGGAAGAAAACCCTGGGGCCATCCGCACGCCGTCATTCATTCCGGCCACCAGGCTTTCCCCCAGGCCAAGAAAAGCCAGTTGCCCGTCATCGGCACGCGCCGGGCGAAAGGCCATCAGGTTGCTGAACCACTGCGCTTCATGACCTTTCGCTTCCGGCTGTACCGGAATGCGATACCCAACGCGCAGCGGTAAATCCCCCTGGTTTCGCATTGCAAATAAAGGCTCATAAGCGGCGGCAGGCCCGGCAGAGGGGTCAATGATGCCGGTCACGCCGCGAGCGTTCATATCAGCGAAAAATTGCCGCAGACCGCCCTCGCGATCGGCGTTACTACTTATGCTGGCAAAAAGCTGATTGAACGCGGCGATGTCACCAAATAATTTCCCCGTGGCGCTACCTTTTGCGTCGCGCTCTACGCGGATTCCCGCTAAATCAGGAGGAGGGGTGTTGTTAAGGCCAAGTACGTCTATACCGCGCTGATTCACTAACGCATAGTCGTAAAGATACTGAATATAAGCCGGATGATCGGGAAGGGCGTGGCTCAGTTCGGCTACCGTCGGCGCCCGGTTTTCTGCAAATTGTGCCGGTATCCACGATCCCACTACGGCTACCCATTGATCGTGGGGACGACGGTTAGCGTCGGTGCGTAATTTATCCAGCGCGTCTTTAAGCGAAGGGCTGTCGTACCAGTAGGTTTCGAATGTCCAGGTTTGTCCGCCGCGAATGGCGTGGATGTGGGTATCGGTCAGGCCGGGTATCACGGTTTTACCCTGTAAATCGATGGTACGGGTATGGTTGCCGCGCCATTCATTTGTCGCCGTATCATCGCCAATCGCCACAATCCGCGAGCCGGAAATCGCCAGCGCGCTGGCCTGCGGCTGGGCATCATTCAGAGTGATGATATTACCGTTATGCAAAATAATATCCGCTGCCGGGCGGGCGGCGGTGGCTGCGCCTGTGGCCGTGAGCAGAAAGAGAAGCGCGGTTCTGGAAAGCAGAGGCGGGACGAGACTGATCATTAGCATGTTCCTTTTGTCGGGCGATAAGCAAACCATAGAGAGCGAACAAGAATTGTTCAATCTGTGCCCAGGGAACAGTGCGTTCTGTTTTTAGAACGGTGGTAATGAAAAAAGAAAAGCCCGCCAAAACGGCGGGCTTGAGAAGAATTAATGAATAATTAGAACTGGTAAACCATACCCAGCGCGACGATATCATCAGTGCTGATACCGGCATCTTTATAGAACTGGTCGTCATCATCCAGCAGGTTGATTTTATAATCAACATAGGTGGAGAAGTTTTTGTTGAAATAGTAGGTAGCACCTACATCAGCATATTTAACCAGGTCTTTATCATCGCCATTAACGTTGTTATAGGTCAGATCTTTACCTTTAGACATCAGGAAAGAAACCGCCGGGCGCAGACCGAAATCAAATTGATATTGGGCTGTAACTTCGAAGTTTTGCGTTTTGTTTGCTACGCCGCCAGCATAACCCGCATCCGTTTTACCATAAGGCGTCATATTACGGGTTTCAGAATACATAGTCGCTAAATAGATGTTGTTGGCATCATATTTCAAGCCAGCTGTCCATGCATCCGCTTTGTCGCCGCCAGCAATCGTGCCGCCAGCATTGACTTGCTCATTAGTACGATCGGAAGTGGTATACGCAGCGCCTGCGCTGAAGCCCATGCCAATATCATAGGTAGTAGAAATACCGAAGCCATCACCGTTATCGTAACGAATATCGTCGCCATTATTACGGTTATTGGTACCGATATTTACATCGTCAGCGCTTTGGCTTTCATTTTTACCCTGATATTGCAACGCGAAGTTCAGACCGTCTACCAGACCGAAGAAATCAGTGTTACGGTAGGTGGCCACGCCGTTAGCACGACCGGTCATGTAGTTGTCAGCGTAAGTATAGGAGTCGCCGCCGAACTCAGGCAGCATATCGGTCCAGCTTTCCACGTCGTACAGGACGCCGTAGTTACGACCATAGTCGAATGAGCCGTAGTCGCCGAATTTCAGGCCGGCGAATGCCAGACGAGTCCAGGAATTAGCGCCTTCGCCTTCGGTAGTGTTAGCCTGAACGTTATATTCCCACTGGCCGTAACCGGTCAGTTGGTCGTTAATCTGCGTTTCGCCTTTAAAGCCGACACGCATATAGGTCTGATCGCCATCTTTAGAAGAGTCATCAGAGAAATAGTGCAGGCCGTCTACTTTCCCGTAAAGGTCCAGTTTGTTGCCGTCTTTGTTATAAATTTCAGCGGCGTGTGCTGCGCCAGCAGCCAGCAGAGCCGGGATGACAAGTGCCAATACTTTTCTTTTCATTTTTTTATCCTTAAAAACTTAACTTATTTGCAAAAGATTGAACTTCTACAGATTCGTTGAATCAAAGGCATCCTAATCTGAATAATATTATTTCAGCAAATGCTAACTTTTCTTATATGTTATTAATTAATACAAAAGTTACTATCGGAAACGCATATATTTATGGTGAATATATTTGTTATTATATATTCATGGTTGTGATTTGTTTTATTTCACACTTTGCGAAAAAAGATGGCAATATAGCGGCGGGCAGACATTCTGTTATCAATTTTGTGAACTGGCTTCGAGTTTTTTTAATTTAATTTTTTTTGCGAAAAAGACGTAATGATGAACCACAACGCAGAGAAAACGGTAATAAAGGGGCTGTTCCGACTAATAAAAATAGCATCCATGTATACAATGTCTGTTTTTTGAACAGTGGCGGTGATGAGCATCGCCACTATGACTTAATAAAGGCAGGTAAAATCTGTCGGCTAACTTATCCCGTCGTTTCGTCCCAGGCATGAGGGGCAAAAAGATAGCCTTTATTGCGAATGGTCTTTATACGATAGGGCTCAGCAGCGCTATCCAGCAGTTTCTTACGCAGGCGGGAAATCGCCACATCCACGCTGCGATCCAGACCATCATAATTGACGCCGCGCAGCGTTTTTAGCAACGCGTCGCGATCCATAATTTGTCCGGCGTGTGTCGCCAGTTCCCAGAGCAATTCAAAATCGGCGGTGGAGAGCGATATGAAATCGCCGTTGAGCTGGACCGCCCGGTTAAGGGGATCGATGGTTAACGCGCCAAAACGCAGCGCTTTATGCGGCGTAAGCGCGCTCTCCTGAAGACTTTTTGCCTGTTGCGTTTGTTCGCTTTGCCGCAGGTGTAAGCGCAGACGCGCCAGCAAAACGGCCGGAGGCGTGGTTTTGAGGATGTAGTCGCAGGCGCCCATCTCCAGCGCCAGAATATGATTCATATCACTGTCCAGCGAGGTGAGCAGGACAATCGGGCCTTGCCAGCGGTGGCGTAAATCGCGGCATATCGTCATGCCATCTTTACCTGGAAGCATAATATCCAGTAAAACCAGATCGGGCTGAGTGGTGAGGATAAGATCCTCCGCCCGGTCACCACGCGGCTCAACAATGACATCAATATCATGTTTCGCCAGATAAGCGGCAATGAGCGAACCCACTTCAGCGTCGTCTTCAACAAATACAATGCGGTTCATATTATAAATGGAGAATAGAAAACGCCAACATACACCGCCTCTGTTTTCCCTTCCATAAATCTTTTCTAAACGAGAGCGGTTCCGTTATGCTACACGCTGTTGTTATTAGCGTGTTAAGGCAAGGTAATGGGACTCGTGATTAAAGCTGCCCTGGGGGCGCTGGTCGTCGTATTGATTGGTCTGCTGTCAAAAACGAAAAATTATTATATCGCCGGATTAATTCCTCTGTTTCCAACGTTTGCGCTTATCGCGCACTATATCGTGGCCAGCGAGCGGGGCATCGACGCGATGCGTACCACCATCGTCTTTAGCATGTGGTCGATCATTCCTTATTTCATTTATCTTGCAACGCTATGGTATTTCAGCGGCGTGATGCGCCTGCCCGTCGCGCTTGGCGGTGCGGTGGTCTGCTGGGGGCTAAGCGCGTGGCTGCTGATTTTTTGCTGGATTAAATGGCATTAATATTGGCAAAGACCGTGGTTTCCCCATCGTAATACAGACGGATATTACGATGGGGAGGTTGTTAACCCACCAGCATCCACGTAGCCGGAACCGCCGCGACCAGCAATAAACCAATCAGCACGACTTCCTGACGATTTAATACGTTGTCATGCTTGTGCGTCCGACGCGCATACAGGAAAACCAGTAATCCTGGCGCGTACAGTACGACGGACAGCAGCAGGTGCATGGGACCCGACGCATATAATAACCATAAGCCATAAATACAGGCTCCGATACCGACCGCCCGATGGAGGGGACGCGTTGCAATCTTCAGCAGAAATGCGCCGACCAAAAAGTAGGGCACCAGAATCATTTCTGACGCAATCGTCAATAGCGTGTTGTAGTCTGAACCGGTAAGCCAGATCAGCACCAGACAGATTTGCACACAGATATTGGTGAGCCATAACGACGCAGAAGGCGCGCCTTGCGCATTTTGTCGCGCGAAGATGCCCGGGAAGGATTTATAGGCTGCCGCCAGAAATGGTACCTCCGCCGCCATGATAGTCCAACTTAGATAAGCCCCGCAGACAGACACAATCAGCCCAGCTGCAATAATAATTTCTCCCCACGGCCCCATCATTTTTACCATCAGTCCGGCCATCGACGGGTTGCGCATCTCCGCCAGTTCCGGACGCGCCAGAACGCCAAGAGAAAGCAGCGTGACCAGGAGATATATTCCCAGCGCTGCGAGTACCGCCAGTAGCGTGGCGCGGCCTACATCGCGTTTATTTTTCGCTCGGGCCGAGACGACGACGGCGCCTTCAACGCCAATAAACACCCACAGCGTAATAAGCATGGTGTTCTTGACCTGTTCCCATACGGGAATACCGAGTTCAACACCAGTGAAGTCCAGTGTGAAGGTATCCAGTTTGAACATCATGATAGCCAGCACAATAAACGCGCCGAGCGGCAACAGTTTCGCCAGAGTCGCGACCAGATTGATGCTGGCTGCCGTTTGTACGCCGCGCAGGATGAGGAAATGGACAATCCAGAGCAAGACTGAAGCGCCGACAATAGCCTGCCAGGTATTACCGTCGCCAAACAGACGCAGGGCAGGCGTATCGGTAAAGAAACTCAGCGCTGAAAAGACGATAACCAAATAGGATACGTTGGCGATGACCGCGCACAGCCAATAGCCCCAGGCAGAACAAAAGCCAATCAGTTCGCCGAAGCCTTCGCGGGCGTAAGTAAAGATACCGCCGTCAAGCTCGGAGCGAATGCGCGTAAGGATTAACATGGCGAATGCCAGTAAGAGTATCCCCACGCCGGTAATGGCCCAGCCAATTAACAACGCAGCCGGACTGGCAACGGCGGCCATATTCTGGGGCAGACTGAAAACACCTGCGCCAAGCATTGAGCTTAAAACCAGCGCGGTCAGCGCGCTCAGTCCCAGTTTTTTTTCCATTGGTATCCAGCTATAAAAATGAAATTGGAAGAATAATTATTATGGCAAAACGCATAAAAATGGTGAAAGCCACTAAGGCGCGGGATTTTACGGAGAGAAGGGACCGCATGCAACGGCCTGGATAAGATTTATCGCCAAAAAAGCGAAAAGTGAGATTCATCGCGATATTTGACGGAACTGGCATCCCGCGAGAAAGTGCCGGATGGCGGCTTATCAGGCCTACCGTTGAACGATCGTGTAGGCCTGATAAGGCAGGTATGCCGCCATCCGGCGAGAAAGCCTGATGGCGACGCGCGCCTTATTTATAGAGGTCGGCGCTGATGGTGATGTTATTGCCGCGCTCCTGCCACTGACGCGTAATATGATAATACTTAGCGCCTTTCTTCGCCGCGCGTTTGGCGACCTGATAGGAGATTTCTGTCATATTGCCGTAGTTGCCGGTGAACTTAACGCTGTCGAAAGGCACCATCATCGCAGCCGTCGCTTTATTCAGCTCCTCAACTTTTGTGCCATCCGGTAGTGTGACAGTGTAACGCCCGCCTTTGGAGGATTGCGTTTCGAAGAAACGGCCTACTTCGGCGCTCGGCGAGGCTGACGTGGCGACGCCTGGAATTTCGACTTTCTTCGCAGCTTCGCCGCCCTGAGCCAGCGCGGCGCGGCCAGCTTCAGAGTCTGCCGGAATAGCGTCCGGGCTCTGGACGATGCGTTTTTTCGCATCTTGTTTATAGATAAATGCAGTGATGCGCTGGTTTCCGCCCTGATTCGCATCTATCTGACGAACAATATAGAAAGCGTATGCGCCTTTTTGTTTCGCCGCTTTCGTAATGGCATCGTTAACTTCCGGCTGGCTACGGTAGAAGCCCTGAACGGTGACGGTGTCATACGGTTCTAATTGTACGGCCTGGTCTTTCGGTAATTCCACGATGCCATTAATGACACGATTTTTGGGCGCGTCGGCTTTCGGCGCGTCGGCTTTATACACGTCCGCCACAACACGCCAGTTACCACTGTTGCCGAACTCCGAGGTGTCGACAACATAGAAGGAGGCTGCGCCTTCTTTATCTGCGCGGCGGGACACGGCGGAGACCGCATCGCCAATAGCATTAAAACGACCGGTAATAACGATGCGGTCATAAGGTTTTAGTGCAGCCGCTTGCTCCGGCGTCAGTTCTGTTGCTGCATGGACAGAAAAAGCAGCCGCAGAAAGCAGAGCCGACGCCAGGAGAGTGTTCTTAAGCTTCATAAAAATAATCCTTCGCCTTGCGCAAACCAGGTACTGGTATTGTTATTGACTAGAAACGTGGCTGATTATTGCATTTAAACCATATGGATGTCTGCGGGATTTTTCACGCATCGTGTCATGTATCCTATCTTTGATGATAACATTTACCGATATGTCGAAAAAAACGGCGTCCGGGCGGCTAAGCTAATGAAGCGCATAAATTTAATAAGTTAATTTAATGTTAATTTCTTGATCCTGGCAGAGGTTTAATGATGTTTTGCTGTCAAATTTGAGCGAATTATCAGCCCTCGCAGGCCATTTTCAAGGCATTATGGCTGCTTAGTGGCTGAATCGTTCATGTTTTGCAAATTTGATAAAAAATTCTGTTTTTTGGCGCTAGATCACAGGCGTTATTTTCAGTAGGTTATAGAGAGTTTGTAACGGTTTTATTCTGCTGGGGTAACATTTACCTCAAACGCGGGCAGGCGTACGCTTCTCGCGCTTACTGACAAACCATCATCAAAAATACCGATGGAAGGGAACATTTATGCGAATTGGCATACCAAAAGAGCGGTTACCCAATGAAACCCGTGTCGCTGCGACGCCGAAAACGGTAGAGCAGCTACTGAAGCTGGGGTTTAGCGTCGCTATCGAAAGCGGGGCGGGTCAACTGGCAAGTTTTGACGACAAAGCGTTTGCGCAGGCTGGCGCGGATATTGTAGACGGCAATGCTATCTGGCAGTCGGAAATTATTCTCAAGGTTAATGCGCCTGAAGAAGATGAAATCGCTTTACTGAACCCCGGAACTACGCTGGTCAGTTTTATCTGGCCTGCGCAAAATCCTGGGTTAATGGAGAAACTTGCCGAACGTAAGGTTACGGTGATGGCGATGGACTCCGTGCCGCGTATTTCCCGCGCGCAGTCGCTCGACGCGTTAAGCTCAATGGCGAATATCGCGGGTTATCGCGCCATTGTAGAGGCCGCGCATGAATTTGGGCGCTTCTTTACCGGCCAAATCACCGCCGCCGGGAAAGTGCCGCCGGCGAAGGTGATGGTGATTGGCGCGGGCGTTGCCGGTCTTGCGGCTATCGGCGCGGCAAACAGCCTGGGGGCGATTGTCCGCGCGTTTGACACTCGTCCTGAAGTCAAAGAGCAGGTCCAGAGTATGGGGGCTGAGTTCCTCGAACTGGATTTTAAAGAGGAAGCCGGTAGCGGCGATGGTTACGCCAAAGTGATGTCCGAGGCGTTTATCAAAGCGGAAATGGCGCTCTTTGCCGCCCAGGCCAAAGAGGTCGATATCATCGTTACCACCGCGTTGATTCCGGGCAAACCAGCGCCGAAGCTGATTACCCGCGATATGGTCGATTCTATGAAGGCTGGCAGCGTGATTGTCGACCTGGCCGCGCAGAATGGCGGTAACTGCGAATATACCGTCGCCAATCAGGTTGTGACGACGGACAATGGCGTAAAAGTGATTGGCTACACCGATCTACCGGGGCGTTTGCCGACGCAGTCATCCCAGCTTTATGGCACCAACCTGGTTAACCTGCTGAAGCTGCTGTGCAAAGAGAAAGACGGCAATATTGACGTGGATTTTGACGATGTCGTGATCCGTGGCGTGACGGTGATTCGCGACGGCGACATTACCTGGCCTGCGCCGCCAATCCAGGTTTCCGCGCAGCCACAGGCCGCGCCTAAAGCAGCACCTGCGCCAAAAGAGCCGGAAAAGCCCGCTTCACCCTGGCGGAAGTATGCGTTAATGGCGCTGGCGATCATTCTTTTTGGCTGGCTGGCCGATGTCGCGCCAAAGGAGTTCCTCGGCCATTTTACCGTGTTTGCGCTCGCCTGCGTGGTTGGTTATTACGTGGTGTGGAACGTGTCTCATGCGCTTCATACGCCATTAATGTCGGTGACCAACGCAATTTCAGGGATTATTGTTGTCGGGGCATTATTGCAAATTGGTCAGGGCGGCTGGGTCAGCTTCCTGAGCTTTATCGCGGTGCTTATCGCCAGCATTAATATTTTCGGTGGCTTCACCGTGACTCAGCGTATGCTGAAAATGTTCCGGAAAAACTAAGGGGTAACACATGTCTGGAGGATTAGTTACAGCTGCATACATTGTTGCCGCGATCCTGTTTATTTTCAGTCTTGCCGGGCTTTCAAAGCATGAAACGTCCCGCCAGGGGAATAACTTCGGTATTGCCGGGATGGCGATCGCGTTGCTGGCGACCATTTTCGGGCCGGATACCGGCAACGTGGCATGGATTCTGGTCGCCATGATTATTGGCGGCGCGATTGGCATCCGCATGGCGAAAAAAGTTGAGATGACCGAGATGCCGGAGCTGGTCGCGATTCTGCACAGTTTCGTGGGCCTGGCGGCGGTACTGGTTGGCTTTAACAGCTATCTGTACCATGACGCCAGTCTGGCACCGGTGCTGGTGAATATTCATCTGACCGAAGTCTTCCTCGGTATCTTTATTGGCGCAGTCACTTTCACTGGATCGATCGTAGCGTTTGGTAAACTGCGCGGCAAAATCTCTTCTAAGCCGTTGATGTTGCCTAACCGTCACAAAATGAACCTGGCGGCGCTGGTTGTTTCTTTCCTGTTGCTGCTGGTTTTTGTCCGTACCGAAAGCGTGGGTCTACAGGTTCTGGCGCTACTGCTGATGACCATTATCGCGCTGGCGTTTGGTTGGCATCTGGTCGCTTCTATCGGCGGGGCGGACATGCCGGTGGTTGTTTCAATGCTGAACTCCTATTCCGGTTGGGCTGCCGCGGCGGCTGGCTTCATGTTGAGCAACGATTTGCTGATTGTGACCGGCGCGCTGGTCGGTTCGTCAGGCGCGATCCTGTCTTACATTATGTGTAAAGCGATGAACCGCTCTTTCATCAGCGTTATTGCTGGTGGGTTCGGTACTGACGGCTCCTCAACGGGCGACGATCAGGAAGCTGGCGAACATCGCGAAATCACGGCGGAAGAGACCGCTGAGATGCTGAAAAACTCCCACTCCGTCATTATTACGCCGGGGTATGGGATGGCGGTAGCGCAGGCGCAGTATCCGGTGGCGGAAATCACCGAAAAACTGCGCGCGCGCGGGATCAACGTGCGTTTCGGCATTCATCCGGTGGCGGGTCGCCTGCCGGGGCATATGAACGTGCTGTTGGCGGAGGCGAAAGTGCCTTATGACATCGTGCTGGAGATGGACGAGATCAATGATGATTTCGCCGATACCGATACCGTGCTGGTGATTGGCGCGAACGATACGGTGAACCCGGCGGCGCAAGACGATCCCCGCAGCCCGATCGCCGGTATGCCGGTTCTCGAAGTGTGGAAAGCACAGAATGTCGTGGTCTTTAAGCGTTCAATGAATACCGGTTATGCTGGTGTGCAGAACCCGCTGTTCTTTAAAGAGAATACGCAAATGCTGTTTGGCGATGCCAAAGCCAGCGTGGATGCGATTCTGAAAGCGCTTTAATCTTTTAAACGTGCGGCGGCCTCTTCGGAGGCCGTTTTTATACACTTCATCCTTTACGCTGCCTCTTTGTTGGCTGCGCTCAGAAACCCCGGTCACATCGTTATCTATGCTCCCGGGGATTTCTTCCCTTGCCGCCGCGAGGCATCTTGAATGATTTTGTGTATGTATTGCATTTTATCTTTTGTTTAAATCGCTAAGCAGAACGGCGATACTCTGCCCGCCGGTGGTCTGTTCGAGGGCGATTTTGACAATGATGGTTAACGGAACGGAGAGCAACATGCCCACCGGACCTAATAACCAGCCCCAGAAAATTAACGACAAAAATACCACTAAGGTTGAAAGGCCTAAACCACGTCCCATGATTCGTGGCTCAAGGATATTGCCGAAGACCAGATTAATCAGCAGATAGCCTGCCAGCACCAGCAGCGCATCATAAAACCCGTTAAATACCAGCACCTGAATAATGGGTGGCAGGGCAGCGAGCACCGATCCAATATTAGGAATATAGTTCAGCGCGAAGGCCAGTAGACCCCAGACAAAGGCGAAGCGGACATCCAGCGCGGCCAGCATTCCCCATGCGACCAGCCCCGTCACGATACTGATCGCTGTTTTTAACACCAGATAATGGGAAACGCTATCAAGCGCGCGTTGAATTGCCGCCATACCTTCTACCGGGCGGCTCATCATCTGCTGCAGTTTTTCAGGCAGTTGTGGAACCTCCAGCAGCATAAATACCACGGTCAATAGCAATAAAAAGATGGATGACATGGCATTGGACAGTTGGGTGAGCAGGTTCGTTACCAGAGTCATGGCGGCGTTTGGATCGATATATTTCGCCAGCTCATCAACCGACACGCCAATGCCAGCTCGCTGCAACCACGGTTCAATACGTTGCAACGGTATCACCAATGAGGAGCGATATTGCGGTAGGGTACGAGCCAGTTCATTTAATGATGTCCCCAAATAGGCCAGTAGCAGTACCATTAACATAACAATAATCACAATGAGCAATGATACGGCGATAACGCGCGGAATTCGGCATCGGGTCATCCGTTGCACAACGGGATTGAGAACGACTGCAATAAATAACGCCAAAATAAAGGGAACAATGATATCTGCGGCGAAGCGGATACCGCTCAGAATAACCACCAGCATTCCCAGCATAATGACGATTTTTAGACCATTGAGCGTGATGATCGGTTTTGCCATATCAGTCCCTGTTTTCTGATGCCGACACGAATAATAATGTGATGTCGGTCGACCTGTTCTGGTTAAAATCAAACACTTCAGGTAAAGAAGTGAAAATATTTTGAGTTAATTCCTGGCTTATGATACAAATCAGGCGTGTTCAACTACCGAGGACAATTATCATCCGCGATGACGAGAAGCAACACTGCGGATAATTGTAATATTATGGACAATATGTTCAGCGCTTTTTTCTCCACGCAAACGCATCTTCACTCTACCTCCTTTTTCCTGCTTATCGGCGAGCAGCACTGGCGTAACGCACTTTAGTCTCTCACTTCTGCCTGAGCTGGCGCAATGCGCTGTGCTAACTGATTTTATTTTTTAGTTTGCTGCGTGCAGCAGACTCGAAAGAGTATATTCTCATGCAGGAGAAGTGTCATGTTTTACTGGATTTTATTAGCTCTGGCTATCGCGACTGAAATTACCGGCACGCTCTCAATGAAATGGGCTAGCGTGGGTAATGGCAATGCGGGTTTTATTTTAATGCTGGTGATGATCACGCTGTCATATATATTTCTTTCTTTTGCGGTAAAAAAGATTGCCCTGGGTGTAGCGTATGCCTTATGGGAAGGGATCGGCATTTTATTTATTACCATTTTTAGCGTGCTGCTATTTGATGAAGCATTATCAACCATGAAGATAGCCGGCTTGCTGACGCTGGTCGCTGGCATCGTATTGATCAAATCAGGGACGCGTAAACCCGGCAAACCGGTGAAGGAGGCGACTCGTGCAACAATTTGAATGGATACACGGCGCCTGGCTTGGGCTGGCAATAATGCTGGAAATCGCGGCTAACGTACTGTTGAAATTTTCGGACGGCTTTCGCCGTAAATGCTATGGCATCTTATCGCTTGCCGCTGTTCTGGCCGCCTTCAGCGCGCTTTCCCAGGCGGTAAAAGGGATAGACCTGTCGGTGGCGTATGCGCTATGGGGCGGTTTTGGTATTGCCGCCACGCTGGCGGCGGGCTGGGTGCTCTTCGGCCAGCGCTTAAACCCCAAAGGCTGGGTTGGCGTGATATTGCTGCTCGCCGGAATGGTCATGATCAAATTTGCCTGAGACGATCGCTGCCTGTCGGTTCAGGCAGCGATTCCCGCATTAATCCTGCGCCAGAGCTTTCAGCTTATCGCGAAAGCCGGTGACGGATATAGCGCGGTTATCGGCGCGCCAGCGATCTTTAGCCGCAGGGGCGGAGCTTTGTACGCCAATGAGCTGCCATCCGCTATCCGTGTGCAATAAGAGCGGCGAGCCGCTGTCGCCAGGTAACGTGTCGCACTGGTGTGAGAGTACGGCATTCTGCGCCCAGCCGGTCACGACGCAATCCTGATGGGAATAGAGCGCATTCAGATGATCTTCCGGATAACCAGACTGCGTGACTTTTCGGTCTGCGGCTTTCAACGCCGCAGTGAGCGCCGCTTTATCGCCGGTAAATAAAGGCACTGGCGTGATACCGGAAGGTGGGTAGCGCAATATTACCAGACCAAAATCCCAGCTTGCCGCGGCAGGCGGCACAATCCAGCCATCGCCATCCGCTTTCAGACGTCGGCCCAGCGACGGTTCAACGCGGCCTTCAATGCCGTGGATTTCATAGCGCCATACTCCTTTTCGCGCCACAAAACGCAGCGCAACCGCCTTGTCTGGTTTTCCTTTCGGTGGCGTTAGCAGGCAGTGACCTGCTGTCAGGGCGATATGCGGGGAGATAAGCGTTGCCGTACACAAATTACCGCTGGCGGTCTCTAGTTGCCCGATGGCATCCCACGGCGATTGGGTAGGATCGGCGACGGGCACCCGATCGTCATGGTTAAAAAAAAGCGTTTTGACGTCGCTGGCATCCGTGGCGTCTGTTTCAGTCCCCCTGGCTTTCGCCATAACCGGTAAAAAACACACTATGCCCAGTAATACAGCAATGGTTTTATGCATATCACACTCTGGTGGGTAATTATGATTATTAACAACAAACCCTCAGTACTACTATAGACGTGACGGTAAGAAAGTGGGAGTAAAATCAGATAACTACACTCAGGAAAGATAGAAATGCGTGGCAATAACGGCGCATAAAATAAGCACGATAAGAATGAGCTCAAAGCGGTAGCGAGACACTTTTTTGCCCTCCCGGAAGGCGGCGCTAAACCAGAACAATTTAGCGCCGTAAAAACGGGCGCGGGGGCGCGCCGCAGCATGTTACGACTTACGCAGCCGGTTGAGTAGTTGGTTTTGACGTGGTTTTGGCTGGCGCTTTACCACCTTTTTTCTGGTGCTTTTTAGCTGCCTGCGCTTTTTGCTCAACGGTTTTTTTATGCTGTTTTTTGTGGTGCTGGGTGGTCTGGGTTGTTTTGGCAGGCGCTGCGGTTTTCGCAGGCGTTGCAGTCTCAGCCGCGAATGCTGCGGAAGAGAGACCCATTGCAGCGGCAACAACCAGAGCTAATACTTTTTTCATTTTGATACCCTCGATTTGGTTTTCATTCAACCCCACTGCGGGGCCGGTGAAATGACTATATCGCTGTTATCAAAAGGCTTCCGTGAGTGATTGGTTTCGGCATGTAACGCTATGTACAATCCCCCGGTAACGCGATGTAAGCCCCCACCATAATAGGTAGCTTTACGTTACCGGCCGTTATTTTTGGTCGCAGAGTCGGTAATATCCGCCCTCCAGAATAACAGGCACACCGTATATGAATCCGATAATCTGGGTGGTATTTACGCTTCTGGCGCTGGATGCAATCAGAGAAGTTATGGGCGTATCAAGCCTGACAGGTCTATGGTGAACAGTGAGTCGTGGCGTGAAACCAGCCCGGCGATAGCGCACGTTGCTATCGCCGGATTATTTCTTTTCAGGCGTGAAGACGATGATGTAACCGCGTCCCGACCAGGATGGCCAGCACCAGCATTAGCGCGATAAAACCACCTACGCCGTTCCAGCCGTAACTATGCCAGAATACGCCGCCTAGCGTCCCGGCGATACTGGACCCCAGATAATAGCTGAAAAGATAAAGTGACGAGGCCTGTCCCTTCGCCCGGCGCGCACGCGGGCCAATCCAACTACTGGCCACGGAGTGCGCGGCGAAAAAGCCGGCGGAAAAAAGCAGCATCCCGGCAAAAATCAGCCAAAGCGAGGTAAAAAGCGTCAGTAAAAGCCCACCCAGCATTACTGCGGTAGAGAACAGCATCACCGGCCCCCGGCCATAGCGTGAGGTCATTGCGCCAGCTTTCGGCGAGCTCCATGTGCCGGTGAGATAGGCTACGGATAACAGTCCGACCACGGCCTGGCTTAATTCCCAGGGGGAGAGCATCAGGCGATAGCCAATGTAGTTAAACAGGGTGACGAACGCGCCCATCAGTAAAAAACCTTCCGCAAACAGCAGAGGTAACCCCCGATCGCGCCAGTGGAGACGAAAATTAATAAATAGCGTTTTAGGCCGTAGCGACGTGGGACGGAAATGTTGCGAGGCGGGTAAAATCTTCCAGAACATCAGCGCGGACGCAAGCGCAAAGCATCCGATGGCCGCCAGCGCGATGCGCCAGTTAAAAAAGTCGGTCATGACGCCGCTTAATAAACGCCCGCTCATTCCGCCGATGGAATTACCGCTAATATAAAGCCCCATAGAGAAAGCGACAAAGCTGGGATGGATTTCTTCACTCAGGTAGGTCATTCCCACCGCGGCGACGCCGCTTAACGACAGACCGATCAGCGCGCGCATAATCAGAATACCATGCCAGCTGGTCATCATGGTTGATAACAATGTGCAGCAGGAGGCTAAT
Source organism: Salmonella sp. SSDFZ54 (assembly GCF_004010735.1). Taxonomy (NCBI): domain Bacteria; kingdom Pseudomonadati; phylum Pseudomonadota; class Gammaproteobacteria; order Enterobacterales; family Enterobacteriaceae; genus Salmonella; species Salmonella sp. SSDFZ54. The sequence goes on along the minus strand of NZ_CP034819.1, from coordinate 4,426,140 downwards.
AACAAGGCGGTGACCATCACCGGTTTACGGCCTATCGCATCAGAAAGCGGGCCGGTAAAAAGTAAGCCGATAGCCAGCATGGCGGTAGAAATAGAAAGTGAAACGCTGCTGCTGGCGGGGGAGACGCCAAACTCCTGGGAAAGTACCGGTAGTATAGGCTGAACGCAATAAAGGAGCGCGAAAGTCGCCAGGCCCGCGGAAAAAAGGGCCAGCGTGACGCGCATGAAAGGCGCTGTACCGCGTTTAATAAATTGAACCGGCTGAGAATGGCGTTGTTCATCGATATCGCTCGCCGTGGCGTCATCGAGAATAGTTGTACGACTCACGTTAAATCCTTGCTTTACATCTCCGTCAACAGGAGACGGGTATAACCGACATGTAAAGCATAGAAAAAACAAAATATTCTGTCTAATATATTAATTGTCTCAAATAAGACGTTAAAAATATGAATATCGAATTACGTCATTTACGTTACTTTGTGGCGGTAGCAGAAGAGCTGCATTTTGGTCGCGCCGCCGCGCGCCTCAATATCTCGCAGCCGCCGCTCAGTCAGCAGATACAAATTCTGGAGCAGCAGGTCGGCGCGCGATTACTGGCGCGGACCAACCGCAGCGTAGCGTTAACCGCCGCCGGGCGACAGTTTCTGGTGGATAGCCGACACATCCTGAGTCTGGTAAACGACGCCGCCGCTCGCGCCGAGCGGTTGCATCAGGGCGAAGCGGGAGAAATCCGTATTGGCTTTACGTCTTCAGCGCCTTTTATTCGGGCGGTATCGCATACCTTTTCGCTGTTCCGCCAGTCCTATCCGGGAGTGCATATGCAAACGCGTGAAATGAATACGCGTGAGCAAATCGCGCCGCTCAACGAAGGCGTACTGGATATTGGCTTGCTGCGGAATACGCCGCTGCCCGACACACTTAATCGCGAGGTGATTTTGCATGAGCCGCTTATGGCCATGATCCCGCGCGAACATCGGCTGGCGCAAAAGCCGGTCGTCAGTCTGACAGAACTGGCGGAAGAACCTTTCGTCTTTTTCGATCCGCATGTCGGGACGGGCCTCTACGACGATATTCTCGGCCTGATGCGGCGCTATAACCTGTCGCCGACCATCACGCAGGAGGTAGGCGAGGCAATGACCATTATCGGTCTGGTGGCGGCGGGACTGGGCGTCTCGATTCTGCCGGCATCCTTTAAGCGCGTACAGATGAGTGAGATGCGCTGGGTTCCCCTGGCAGAAGAGGACGCCGTATCTGAAATGTGGCTGGTATGGCCGAAGCATCATGAACAGAGTCACGCCGTACAGCGGTTTTGCCAACTGCTATTACTGGCTGCCCGACGGGATTAATTACGCTTAAAAAGGGTGAAAATGTGCAGTTAATCACACGGCTAAGCAAAAAGTTGACGGCGAGTATTGAAGTGTTTCACCATAGCACACAGATTATTTCGGAGCGCGAAAATAAAGGGAGTGAGCGGTGGTTGCTGATAGTCAGCCTGGGCATATCGATCAAATTAAGCAGACCAATGCTGGCGCAGTGTATCGCCTGATTGATCAGCTCGGACCGGTATCGCGAATTGACCTGTCTCGTCTGGCGCAGTTGGCGCCTGCCAGTATTACGAAAATTGTTCGCGAAATGCTGGAAGCGCATTTGGTTCAGGAACTTGAAATTAAAGAGGCGGGCAGTCGCGGACGTCCCGCCGTCGGGCTGATGGTGGAAACGGAAGCCTGGCACTATTTATCTATTCGTATTAGCCGTGGCGAAATTTTCCTTGCGCTGCGCGATCTTAGCAGCAAACTGGTGGTAGAAGAGTGTCTGCCGCTGCCGCTAAACGAAGCCACGCCGTTGCTTGAGCGAATTATTACGCACGTTGATCGGTTTTTTACCCGCCATCAGCAGAAACTGGAGCGTCTGACCTCCATTGCCATTACGTTACCGGGCATTATCGATACCGAAAACGGCGTTGTGCACCGGATGCCGTATTACGAAGATGTCAAAGAGATGCCTTTGGGAGATGCGCTGGAGCGGCACACCGGCGTACCGGTTTACATTCAGCATGATATTAGCGCCTGGACGATGGCAGAGGCGCTTTTTGGCGCCTCACGCGGCGCGCGCGACGTTATCCAGGTGGTGATTGATCATAATGTGGGGGCGGGCGTTATCACCGACGGTCATTTGCTTCATGCGGGCAGTAGCAGTCTGGTAGAGATTGGGCATACCCAGGTCGATCCTTATGGTAAGCGCTGTTATTGCGGTAATCATGGCTGTCTGGAGACCATCGCCAGCGTCGATAGCGTGCTGGAACTTACGCAGCTTCGGCTTAATCAGTCGATGAGTTCAATGTTGCACGGCCAGCCGTTAACGGTAGATTCACTGTGTCAGGCGGCGATGCAGGGAGATCTATTAGCAAAAGATATTATTAGCGGCGTTGGCGCGCATGTCGGACGCATTCTGGCTATCATGGTGAATTTATTTAATCCGCAAAAAATTCTTATTGGTTCGCCGCTAAGTAAAGCGGCTGATATCCTTTTTCCGGCCATTGCTGACAGTATCCGTCAGCAGGCGCTGCCCGCCTACAGTAGGAATACGGTAGTGGAAAGCACGCAGTTTACCAACCAGGGCACGATGGCCGGGGCGGCGTTGGTAAAAGACGCGATGTATAACGGCTCTTTGTTGATTCGTCTATTACAGGGTTAACATTTTTTAACTGTTGTACAAAAATTTGCGCTAACTCAAGCTGATTGCCCTTGCCATATCTTAGACTTTCTCCACTGTATTATTTTCCTGGCTTATATTTTCGAAGCATAACGGTGGAGTTAGTGATGCTGAAGCGTTTCTTTATTACAGGTACAGACACTTCTGTTGGGAAGACGGTGGTTTCCCGCGCATTACTACAAGCGTTAGCGTCGGGTGGTAAGAGCGTTGCAGGGTATAAACCTGTCGCTAAAGGGAGCAAAGAGACTGCAGAAGGGATGCGCAACAAAGACGCGCTGGTATTGCAAAGCGTCTCTTCGCTGGAGTTGCCGTATGAGGCGATTAATCCGATCGCGTTAAGCGAAGAAGAAAGCAGCGTCGCGCATAGCTGTCCTATAAATTACACCTTGCTGTCCAACGGTCTGGCGAGCCTGAGCGATAAAGTGGACCACGTGGTTGTGGAGGGTACTGGCGGCTGGCGTAGTTTGATGAATGATTTACGTCCATTGTCCGAATGGGTGGTACAGGAACAGTTACCGGTATTGATGGTGGTAGGGATTCAGGAGGGGTGCATTAATCATGCGCTACTGACTGCGCAAGCTGTCGCTAACGATGGACTGCCATTAATTGGTTGGGTGGCGAATCGTATCAATCCTGGCCTGGCGCATTATGCTGAAATTATTGATGTGCTTGGGAAAAAACTGCCAGCGCCGCTGATTGGCGAGTTACCGTACCTGCCGCGCGCCGAGCAGCGTGAGCTGGGGCAGTATATTCGTTTATCAATGCTCGGCAGCGTGCTGGCGGTAGATAGAATCATGGCGTAACGTTCGCGAGAGCACTGACGCGACTACACAGGCAATCAGCAGACCGGGGAGTAACTGATACTCGCCGGTCATTTCACAAATCATCAGGGTGGACATTATCGGCGCATGGGTTGTCGCCGCCAGTAGCGTCGCCATACCCGCCAGCCCCAATAAAATTGCTATTTCATCCGAGCCTGGCAGCCAGAATCCCCATATCCGACCCAGAAACATTCCAATGGATAATCCGACAAATAATGTTGGCGTAAAGACGCCGCCCGGCGCGCCAGACCCGCTGCTGGCGAGCACCGCCAGGATTTTGCACACAAAAATTCCGCCAATCAGCGAGAATAGCGGCGGAGAGAGCAAAAATGATTGTACGACGCTATAGCCGTTTCCCCATACCGTGGGCGTGAGTAACGACAGTAATCCGACAATAAGCCCGCCCAACGCCAGTTGCCAGGGCGGGGACAGTTTTAAACGTAAGAAACTATTATGACTGGCCGTCATCAGCCACATCAGCAATGGGCCGCACAGACCGGCGACCAGGCCGGTACTGACTATCATGACGTACTCCCGCGCGTGGAGATCAACGGTCAGATGTACGGTATAGAGTAGTGAATCGCTACCGTTTAATACATGGGTGGTTAGCAGGGCGACGACGGCGGAAACGACAACCGGGCCGAGGGAAGCCAGCATTAAGGTACCGAACAGGATCTCCGCGATAAACAGGCTGCCCGCCAGCGGCGCATGGTAAGCGCCCGCCATGCCCGCAGCGGCGCCGCTGGCGATCCATAATTTCCATTCCTCACGCGGCGTGAAGCGTCGGGCAAAGCTGGATGCCGCCAGCGCGGCGAGGAGGATCATTGCGCCTTCGCGACCAATTGCGCTGCCGCTGACCACGACCAGCAGCGAGGCCAGCGATTTCACCAGACTGGCGCCAACGTCAAATTGCCCGTCGGTTTGCAATGCTTCCATATAGTCAGTGGGCGCATGGGGGCGCTGTTGGTTCATTTTTTGCCACCCCCACAGCAACAGACCAGCGGCCAGGCCGCCAAGCGCTGGCGTAATCAGCCGTCGCCAGGGCGAAAGCCCCTCAGCCGCATTCACCAGACTGCCAGTGTCATTACTCAGGAAAATCCACTCCAGCAATTGCATCGCATGACGGAAGGCGGCGACAGCCAGCGCCGCGAGAATACCAATGAGCGTAGCGATCAGCAGGCGACGAAACATCGCGCGCAGATCCGGGTAAGCGTGTAAACGATGCATGAGCGGGTAAACAGGGAGTTTCAGGATAGCCTATTCTGCGGGGAAATGGCGTCAGACGCAAAAGCACTATGTGCGATATAATATTGCGTACAATAATGATACTGCCGGATAGCGAGAGGCCATCCGGCGGCAACGTTAGCTGCTTTCGTGAATATTTAGCGCCCGACGCGTGCGGCCTGAGCTGAGATAGTCGGCGATGTAATCCTGAGAGATTTCACCGTTATAGCGTCCGTCTTCATCAACGATCGGCATCCAGCTAGTATTACTTTCGTACAATCTGGACAGCACAATACGCAGATTATCTTCCGCTTTGCCCGTAATACGGAAAGGATGGGTGATATCGGCGCAGATTCCGCTGGCGTTCCGCGCTTCCCGGCGCTTCACAAATCCCAGTGGCTTACCGTCGTTGTCAATGACGGTAATGGCGCGAATATCGTGATCATCCATAATGCCGAACGCCTCGCTTAGCGGCGTGGAAGGCCGCGCGGTAATGGTTGGCTGTTGGTCGGTCACATCGCCTGCGGAGACCAGTAGCAAACGCTTTAACGTTCTGTCCTGACCGACAAACGACCCGACAAACTCGTTAGCCGGTTTGGCCAGCAGTTCATCAGGACTGGCGCACTGTACAATTCGCCCCTGACGGAACACGGCGATACGGTCGCCGAGCTTTAGCGCTTCGTCGATATCATGGCTGACCAGCATTACGGTCTTTTTTAGCTTACGCTGCATATCCAGAAACTGGTTCTGGATCACTTCGCGGTTAATGGGGTCCACCGCGCCGAAGGGCTCATCCATCAGCAGTACCGGCGGATCGGCGGCCAGAGCGCGGATCACGCCAATACGCTGTTGCTGTCCCCCGGACATCTCCTTTGGATAGCGATGCAGAAATTTTCTGGCATCCAGCGCCACCATGTCCATCAACTCTTCGGCGCGTTGCTTGCAGCGCGCTTTGTCCCAACCCAACATGCGCGGCACAACGGTAATATTTTCTTCAATCGTCATATTAGGAAACAGGCCGATCTGCTGGATAACATACCCAATATTGCGGCGTAGCGTTACCGTATCCATATCGTTGGTATTCTCGCCGTTGATAAGAATATTACCGCTGCTGGGCGCGATCAGCCGGTTGATCATCTTTAACGTGGTGGTTTTGCCGCAGCCGGAGGGACCGAGTAAGACGCACATTTCGCCTTCCGGCACGTTCAGGTTGACGTTGTCGACGGCTTTTAGCGGCTGACCCTTTTTCTGTACAAATTGTTTGGTGAGATTTTCCAGTTTTATCATTATCGTATCCCCTTAGGTGTCAGTACGACTTGCAGACGATGCAACAGCCAGTCAAGCACAATCGCCAGTAGACAGATCATCAGCGCGCCGGCAATTAACATGCGAATATCGCTGCCGCTAATGCCGTTTAACAGTAGCAGCCCCAGACCGCCAGCGCCGATCACCGCGGCAATCGCCATCACGCCGATATTCATCACTACCGCGGTGCGGATACCCCCGAAAATAACCGGTAGGGCCATTGGGATTTCGACCCAGCGCAGCCGTTGCCAGAAAGTCATACCGATGCCGCGTCCCGCTTCACGCAGACCGGGCGGCAAACTATCAAGCGCAGTATGGGTATTACGGACAATCGGCAGTAAAGAGTAGAGAAAAACAGCCGTCACGGCGGGCAGAACGCCAATACCATGTCCGATCAGCGAAAAGAGCGGGATCATTAATCCAAACAGCGCGATAGACGGAATGGTAAGAAGTAGCGTGGCGGCGCCCAGTACCGGCGTTGCCAGCCATTTGTGGCGTACAATCAAAACGCCTAACGGTACGCCGATGATAATCGCCAGACCGACGGCCAGCGCGACCAGCCAGAGATGCTGAAAGGTAAGGCTGGCGAGATAGCCTGCGTTATCCAGCATATAATGTATCGTATCCATAGGCGCTCCTTACAGCAGACCTTTGTCCTGCAAAAATTGATGGGCTACCTGTTGCGGCGTGCGATGCTCGATATCGACCTGGGCGTTTAGGGTCGATATCACATCGTTATTGAGCAGGCCGGAAAGGGTGTTTAAGGCGTCATCAAGGCCAGGATTGGCTTCCAGCACCTCTTTACGCACTACGGGCGTGACAGCGTAACTTGGGAAGAAGCCTTTATCATCTTCCAGCACTTTCAGATCAAACCCTTTCACCCGTCCGTCGGTGGTATAGACCAGCCCGGCGTCAACCAGCCCATCCCGAACGGCGTTATAGACCAGCCCTGGGTCCATCTGTCGTATTTGCGGGCGATCAAGCTGCATCTGGTAGGCTTGCTGAAGGGGCTTCATTCCGTCGCTGCGCCCGGCAAATTCCAGATCGAGGCCGAGCATCCAGTTGTGGTCAGGATCGTTCTGCCGGACCTGTTCGATTTTTGCCACCATTTGCGAGATGGTGGTGATATTTTCCGACTCGGCGCGTTTGCGCTGCATCGCGAACGCGTAAGTATTGTTCATGTCAGCCGGTTTGAGCCATACCAGGCCCAGCTTCGCATCCAGGCGTTTTACCGTGTCGTAGGTTTCCTGTGGACTCATGCGCTTATCGATACGGTTGAAAATAATCAGCGATGTACCGGTGTATTCCCAGGTAATATCAATTTGTTTATTCACCATCGCATTACGTGAAATCACCGCGGCGATATTGGTTTGCGGCTGAACCTGAAAGCCTTTTTTCTGCAAATACTGAACGGTCATAGCGGAAAGAATATGCTGCTCGGTAAAGCTTTTGGTAGCGAGAACCAGCGGCGCGGCCTGCGTCTGGCTACTGAACAACAGCGTTGCGGCAAGCCATCCCAACAGGTGTTTTTTGAATCTCATTTAACGCTCCTTATTGTTATTTATGCGTTCAGACGGTATGAGGGCTAAGGCGTCGCCCAAACCAGGCAAGCAGAGTGTCAAGAATCAGCGCGAATAACGCCGTGGCCGTTGCGCCGAGAATCAACGTCGGAAAATCGTTGAGATAAATTCCCGGGAAAATCAGCTCGCCGTAGCTGCTGGCGCCGATCAGAAAGGCCAGCGGCGCGGTGCCGACATTGATGGCGGTCGCGATGCGAATACCGGACAGCATCACTGGCCACGCATTAGGTAGCTCTACCTGACGAAGCCGCTGCCATTTTGTCATCCCAATCCCGTTCGCCGCTTCAATCAGTGAGGCGGGAACGGAACAGAGGCCCGCATAGGTATTGCGGACGATAGGCAGAAGGGAGGCCAGAAATAGCGCGACAATGGCGGGCGTATCGCCGATCCCGATAATCACCATCGCTAAGGCCAGGACGGCCAGCGGCGGCAAGGTATTACCAACATTAAAGATTTGCATGACATATTCAGCAAATCCTTTTGCCGCAGGACGGCTGAGTAAAATCCCACTCGGGATACCGACCAGTAAAGCAAAAAACATGGACGTAAATACCAGCATCAAATGCCGTTGTCCGAGATACAGCAGATCGACCTGACGCGCTTTCAGCGTCTCCAGACCGATTCCCCAGATAAACAGCGCCAGTAACAGCGGAATGACGATAGTGAACCCAAGTACGCGTTTTAGGGTGTGGGTGTGCATTGCGGTGTGTCTCCCTGTTTGCATGTGTTATGGCGACGTTAAAAGTCGCGTGTTGTTATGCCATGTTCCGGCAGGGTACTTTGAGCTATAGCAACAGGTTGGGAAGGATTCCAGCGGAGCGTGATGTTTAACACTGTTAAACATCTATTAACAATTATGTTTTGCCCTTATGCGGCTTAGCGTGAACATTCACGATAAAGAATTATCTTAAAAATAGAAGCGTGATGTGACGTTGTCACTTTTTATAGATAAAAATAGGCCGCAATGGGAGAAAAGGCAGGTAAAATCCTGCCTTTTGTGGGGATTAACGGAATAACGGTTTTACAGCGACGGGAATAATGAGTTGAGCTTGCCATTGCGCCAGCGTCAGACGCGCCAGTTGTCCCAACGCCTGATAAAACGGATGCCCGGCATGATCGATAAATACGTCCAGAAAGCGGGACGACCACGGAAACAGATGCCAGGCCAGGAGTTGTTCGCATTCATGATGACGGCCATTCTCGGCAAGCCAGGCCGCCAGCAGCAACAGCGACCCAAAATGATCTTCTGGCTCGTTTTGCTGCATTTCAAACTGAATCCCGTTTTCGCGCATCCACTGACGTAGCGCCAGCGTAGAATCGCCAAATAATACGCTCTCACGATCCAGCCACACGGAACCCCACGGCGGAGACGGCAGAGCGTAAGGGCCGATAAACAGACGCTGCCAGGCCTGTGGCAACGACTCTTCGCTGTGGGTCTTAAACATAGCCGCTACAGGCGCAAGCGCCTCGGCATCAAGCGGCCACTGCGCCTGCCAGTCGTCGTTTAATAGCGCCTGGACCAGAGGAGCGGTTTCGTGGCTTTCCGGCGAATAATAAAACAACGCGCCGAGAACACGCGCCGTTACTGCAAAATCATCACGTTGTAAAAAAGTGGTCATTCAAACAATCCCGAAAGGTGCGGGTCGCCCCGCACGCATAAATTAACCTGCGACGGCCATACCTACGGTCATATGCAGGCCATAAAAAAGTCCGCGGCCAATAATTTCGCCTGCCAGCACCAGCACGACACCGAGCAGCAAACCAACGGTATGCGGTTCGCGGCGACGGATTAGCGGACATAGCCAGCAGCCTAATCCGGCAGCAAGCAAGACAATGCGCCAGACCTGTAGCATACCGTAATCCGGTACGAGATGGCTGGCCTGTTGCACGGAACTGTGAATGGTTGAGAGAGACAGTCCTTGTAGTACGATGACCGTCACGCACACCACCAATGCCAGGCCGCTAATACTGGCAAACGTCACGCTGCAAAATGGGACGCGCGCGATGCGTAGCAGTAACGCCGCAAACACCGGGCCGCACAGGAATGCCGTGAGGAAAAAGGCCAGCGTGGTGTAGCCATTATACCAGGTTGGCACGGTATCTATCTGATAAACGAGCGTCATTGCCCAGATGAATGCAACGCCGAGCGCCATACTGATCAGCAGCCACACTTTACCCAGCACCGGGGGCATTTTACCGAGTACCGCCACCAGCCACCAGATGCCGCCTACGGCAAAGAACACCGATCCTGCGGCGATTTCATTACTCAGTGCGGAAGCGCCTACGCGGTTAAGCGAGTTAAACGCGCGCATCGGCGAGCCGAGATGCATAATCGACGCGAGGAATCCCAGTCCCATCACCAGCCACAGAAAAAACATGCTACGCACGATGCGCTGACGGGCGATGGTATCGTCTTTTGCCGTCAGCCAGCCCAGTCCGCTAACGATTAACGCGCCGACCACGCACTGACCAAAGACCGTGAAGATCATCAACGGCCATTCATGCCATCCACTTCCCATCTTATACCTCCTTCGGATTGGCCAGATAACCGGTGGTGTCCCCGGTCGGGCGGCTGTTGGCGTTGGGTTTAATCACAATATTCGGCTTCGTGAAATGCGCGCGCGGCAGCGGCGCGACGGCAGCCAGCTCACCGTGTTTTTTGCGCAGTTCGTCTATCGGGCCGAAATCCAGCGCCCGCAGCGGGCAGGATTCCACGCAGATAGGCTTTTTGCCGTCAGCGACCCGGTCATAACAGCCGTCGCACTTGGTCATATGACCTTTGGCCGCGTTGTACTGCGGCGCGCCGTACGGGCAGGCCATGTGGCAGTAGCGGCAGCCGATACAGACCTCTTCGTTCACCACCACAAAACCGTCATCGCGCTTGTGCATCGCGCCGCTCGGGCAGACTTTGGTACAGGCCGGGTCTTCGCAGTGGTTGCATGAAATGGAGAGATAATAGGCAAAGACGTTCTGGTGCCAGACGCCGTTATCTTCCTGCCAGTCACCGCCCGCATACTCATAAATGCGGCGGAAGCTGACGTCGGGAGTGAGATCTTTGTAGTCCTTGCAGGCCAGTTCGCAGGTTTTGCAACCGGTGCAACGGCTGGAATCAATAAAAAATCCATACTGGGTTGTCATCGGTTACTCCTTACGCCTTTTCAACCTGAACAAGATTACTGTGTGACGGATTACCTTTCGCCAGTGGGGAAGGCCGGTGCGACGTCAGAATGTTAATGGAGCCGCCGCGATCGATTTTGTCGCCAAACATGTCGGCATTTAACCAGGCGCCCTGGCCGATAGCGGTGACGCCAGGCAATATGCGCGGCGTGACTTTTGCCGGAATGAGCATCTCTCCATTCTGGTTAAAGATCCGCACGGTGTCGCCGTGCTGAATGCCGCGCGCTTGCGCATCAATCGGGTTGATCCAGATCTCCTGCGGACATGCCTGTTGCAGGACGTCGATATTGCCGTAGCTGGAGTGGGTACGCGCTTTATAGTGGAAGCCGGTTAGCTGTAGCGGGTAGCGCTGACGAAGCGGATCGTCCCAACCGTCAAAGCCTGGCGTATAGGCGGGTAAAGGATGGATAATCTCATCTTTCTTCAGCTCCCACGTGTTGGCGAGGGTTGCCAGACGCTCGGAATAGATTTCGATTTTACCGGACGGCGTTTTCAGTGGGTTGGCGGCAGGGTCTTCGCGGAAGGCGCGGAAAGCGACGTAGTGCTCCTCCGGGCATTTTTTCTTGAAAATTCCTGTCTGTTTCATCTCTTCGTAATCCGGCATTTCCGGGTTACGCGCTTTGGTTTTTGCGTGCAGGTATTTGACCCACTCATGCTGCGTGCGGCCTTCTGTGAAGGTCTGGTATACGTCCGGACCAAGCCGTTTAGCCACTTCACTGAGCGTCCAGTAAATGGGCTTTCTTTCAAATTTCGGCGAGGTGGCGGGCTGACCAAGAATGACATAGCCCATATTGCCTGCGGATTCGTGGGAAATCAGATCTTCCTGCTCGGTCGGCATTAAATCAGGCAGCAGAATGTCGCAATATTTTGCCGACGCGGTCATAAAGTGCTCGATGCCGACGATCATTTCACATTTACTGTCGTCCTGAAGCACCTCGTGGGTGTGGGCGATGTCGCCATGCTGATTGATCAGCGTATTACTGGCGTAGCACCACAAAAATTTGATCGGCACGTCGAGCTTGTCTTTTCCCCGCACGCCGTCGCGTGTGGCGGTCATTTCCGCGCCATGATCGATAGCGTCGGTCCAGGTAAAGACCGAAATCTGGGTTTTTACCGGGTTCTCCAGCATAGAAAACCATTCGACGCCCAGATCCCAGGTGCCTTCGCGCACGCCGGAATTACCGCCATTTATGCCGACGTTACCGGTGAGTACAGACAGCATGGCGATTGCGCGTGCGGTCTGCTCCCCGTTAGAGTGGCGTTGCGGTCCCCAGCCCTGGCAAATGTAAGCCGGTTTCGCCGAGCCGATTTCCCGCGCCAGTTGAATGATTTTTTCCGCCGGAATACTGGTAATCTGCGCGGCCCATTGCGGCGTTTTGGCGATACCGTCGTCGCCCTGACCCAAAATATAGGCTTTATAGTGCGCGTTACGCGGGGCCGAGGCGGGCAGAGTGGTTTCGTCGTAGCCGATGCAGTATTTATCCAGAAACGGTTTATCAATAAGATCTTCGGTAATCAGCACCCAGGCGATTGCCGCCGCCAGCGCGCCATCGGTACCAGGGCGAATCGGCAGCCACTCGTCTTCGCGGCCGGCGGCAGTGTCGTTATAACGCGGGTCAATCACGATCATCCGGGCGTTGGAGCGTTCGCGCGCCTGTTCGACATAGTATGTCACGCCGCCGCCGCTCATACGTGTTTCCGCGGGGTTATTGCCAAACATCACCACCAGTTTTGTATTGGCGATATCATCCGGACTGTTGCCGTCGTTGCCGCCGAACATATAGCTCATGGCCGCGCTGATTTGGGCGGTGCTGTAGCTACCGTAACGGCTGAGATAGCCGCCGCAGGCGTTCATCAGGCGATACGGTACGTTAGAATTGGTAATATTGCCGCCGTCCACGCCGGTACCGTAAAGGACATGTACCGCTTCGTTGCCGTAGTCCTTGAGGATACGTTTCAGGTTATCGCCGATGGTATCCAACGCTTCATCCCAACTGATACGTTCGAATTTGCCTTCTCCTCGTTTACCAACGCGTTTCATCGGATATTTCAGGCGATCGGGATGATTCATCCGACGACGAATAGAACGACCGCGCAGGCAGGCGCGTACCTGATGGTTGCCATATTCATCGTTGCCCGTGGTATCCGACTCAACCCAATATACGGTGTCATCTTTTACGTGCAGGCGCAGCAGGCAGCGGCTGCCGCAGTTAACGGTACATGAACTCCAGACCGCTTTTTCTGCCACATTGCCAGATGCGAGGTCTGCTGCGGCGTGGGCGATGCGGGAGAACGGAAGGGTGAAAGCGCTACTGGCAAGCGCAAGGCTACCGATAGCGGAGGTTTTCACCAGGCTTCGTCGGCTGATACTGGCCGCCATTAATGCCTCAGGGTTGGTGATTTTCATAACAGCTCACTATGCTCATCCAAAAAAGAGTTTTAAATGTTGTTGTGTTCGCAAAACGGGGAGCTCCGGGCGCGTAAAAACGTCCCGGAGCAGGCGGCTTAGATTTTTTCGATTTCCACCAGATTTGTATGTTGAGGATTCCCTTTTGCCAGGGGGGAAGGACGCAGCGTCGTGAGCGTATTGATGCAGGCGCCGTGGTCAATTTTATCGCCAGCCATATCCGCATTATGCCATGCGCCCTGACCCATCGCGCTGACGCCCGGCAGAATACGCGGCGTGACTTTGGCGGGTAGACGCACCTCCCCACGATCGTTAAAGACGCGAACCTTATCGCCATTCGCGATACCGCGTTTTTGCGCATCAAGCGGATTTATCCACACCTCCTGGCGACAGGCGGCCTGTAGAACATCAATATTGCCGTAGCTTGAATGGGTACGGGATTTATAGTGAAAGCCAAACAGCTGTAGCGGGAAGGTGCTCCGCTTCGGATCGTCCCATCCTTCAAAAGTAGGGGTATAAATCGGCAGTGGGCTTATCACGTCGCCTTCCGCCAGTTCCCAGGTACTGGCGATGTGAGCGAGTTTGCTCGAGTAGATTTCGATTTTACCGGACGGCGTTTTTAACGGATTGGCCTGCGGATCTTCACGAAATTTTTTATAGGCGACAAAGTGGCCGTTGGGATCTTTACGTTTATAGATGCCCATTTTTTTCAGCTCGTCATACGCGGGCAATGCCGGATCTCTTGCCTGCATTTTGGCGTACAGATATTGCAGCCATTGCGCCTGGGTACGGCCTTCGGTAAACCGCTGATACACATCGTCGCCGAGGCGTCTGGCGATTTCGCTGAGTACCCAGTAGATGGGCTTGCGCTCGAACTTAGGCGTCGTCGCCGGTTGAATAAAAATCAGATATCCCATATTGCCGGCGTAATCATTGGGGATGATATCTTCCTGTTCGACGGTCATGAGATCCGGCAGTAAAATATCGGCGTACTTCGCGGAAGAGGTCATAAAATTGTCGATGACCACAATCATTTCGCATTTCGCTTCATCCTGAAGAATTTCATGGGTTTTATTAATATCCGAATGCTGATTAATCAGGGTGTTGCCAGCGTAGTTCCATAGAAATTTGATCGGGACATCCAGCTTATCTTTGCCGCGTACGCCGTCGCGCAGGGCGGTCATTTCCGGGCCGCGCGCAATGGCGTCCGTCCAGCTAAAGCAGGAGATGGCGGTTTTAACGGGATTCTCCAGGACCGGCAGACGTTCAATGGTAATGGTGTAAGTAGATTCGCGTGCGCCGCTGTTACCGCCATGAATGCCGACGTTGCCGGTCAGAATCGGTAACATGGCGATGGCGCGAGCGGTTTGTTCGCCGTTCGCCTGACGCTGCGGCCCCCAACCCTGACAGATGTAGGCCGGTTTGACGCTACCTATCTCGCGCGCCAGTTTGATAATCCGATCGGCGGGGATGCCGGTAATATGCGATGCCCACTGCGGCGTTTTGGCGATACCGTCCTCGCCCTGGCCCAAAATATAAGCCTTATAATGGCCATTGGGGGGCGCGTCAGCCGGAAGGGTCTTTTCATCGTAGCCGATGCAATAGTTGTCGAGAAAAGGCTGGTCAACGAGATTTTCGTTAATCAATACCCAGGCAATCCCTGCCACCAGCGCGGCGTCGGTGCCGGGGCGAATCGGTATCCACTCGTCTTCACGTCCGGCAGCGGTATCGGTATAGCGCGGATCTATCACGATCATGCGCGCATTTGAGCGTTCACGCGCTTGCTCCAGAAACCAGGTAATGCCGCCGCCGCTCATGCGTGTTTCAGCCGGATTATTGCCGAACATGACCACCAGTTTACTGTTTTCGATATCAGACGTGCTGTTGCCGTCGTTGGAGCCATAGGTGTAGGGCATGGCGCAAGAAATTTGCGCGGTACTGTATGAGCCGTATTGATTCAACGAACCGCCGTAGCAGTTCATCAAACGCTTCACCGGCGAGGCGGCAGGCGACGAGCGGGTTATGTTGCCGCCTACGATGCCGGATGAATAGTGGATATAAACGGCTTCATTGCCGTAGGTCTCTACGGTCTTTTTCAGGCTGGCGCTAATGGTGTCCAGCGCTTCCTGCCAGCTAATGCGTTCAAATTTGCCTTCGCCGCGGCGGCCAACGCGTTTCATGGGATAGTTAAGGCGATCCGGATGGTTAATGCGCCGACGGATTGAACGGCCCCGCAGACAGGCGCGAACCTGATGATTGCCGTAGACATCGTCGCCAGTGTTATCAGTTTCAACCCACCAGACTTCATTATCTTTTACATGCAGACGCAGGGCGCAGCGACTGCCGCAGTTGACCGAACAGGCGCCCCAGACGATTTTATCTTCTTCGTTGCGCATAGCCTGCTGCACCGCTGCGGCCGCGGTACGCATCCCAAACGGTAAAGATACGCCTCCGGCAGCCAGCGCCAGTGAGCCAAGCGCCGCTGATTTCACTAACGTCCTGCGGCTAACGCCTGTTTGTTGCTTTTCTCCGGGCATCACTCACTCCATTGTCGTTATTATTTCGCTATATATTGATAACTATAACGAAATTATTAACATGCTAATGATGTAATGAGTTTACCCCTTTGGGAGTAAGGATTATTAATCCATGTCAAAGAGCGTTACCCTCCGGACCCGGAGGGCAGGAGGAGGTTATTGCGGTTCGGCGGATGAACCGTCCTGAGCGGGAGAGGTATTGGCTGGCGCATTGCCGCTGCTGGTGCGGGTATAAAGAATTTTATGCGTGTCGTTCGCGCAATGGCCCACCACCTGTGAGTCCGGCTGATCGGCCTGGTCGTTAGGAACGATAGTGAGCGTAAAATTATCCGCCGGCACGCCGTTATTGATGATACGTTGTTCAATATCGCTTTTTACTCTCTCGCACGATCCCGGTGCCGCCATCACCAGCGAGGGGGCGCTAACTAACGCCAGAGCGGCTATTGCAGTTGCGATTTTCATCATGAACTCCTGTGATTAATGACGATGTTCTAAGCTTAGCATTTTTCGTGTAAATAACTGTATTTGCTAATATGATGATAAATATCTTTTCATCCTGGTGATACGTGTGAAGAAACCCCTTTTACTGACGTTATTGTGCATGATACTGGCAGGTTGTGATAACCCGAAATCCCTTGAGTCTTTTACGCCGGAAATGGCCAGTTTTTCGAACGAATTTGATTTTGATCCATTACGTGGTCCGGTAAGGGATTTCAGCCAGACATTGATGAGTGAGAATGGCGAAGTGGCGAAGCAGGTCACCGGTACGCTTTCACAGGAAGGCTGTTTTGATACGCTTGAGTTACACGATCTGGAGAATAATACGGGGCTGGCGCTCGTGCTGGATGCCAATTATTACCGGGATGCTCAGACGCTGGAAAAAAAAGTGCAGTTACAGGGGAAGTGCCAGCTGGCGGCGTTGCCTTCGGCGGGCGTGACCTGGGAAACGGACGACAACGGTTTTGTGGTATCGGCGACGGGCAAAGAGATGAAAGTCGAGTATCGCTATGATAGCGAAGGTTATCCGCTAGGTAAGACAACCATAAACTCGCAGAATACGCTCTCTGTGACGGCAAAACCCTCCGCGGACCCGCGTAAAAAGCTGGATTACACGGCAGTCAGCCGGGTGGATGATCGACAGGTCGGCAACGTCACACAGAGCTGCGAATATGATACGTACGCGAACCCTGTTGACTGCCGGCTTGTTATCGTCGATGAGAGCGTTAAGCCGGCAGTATCCCACCATTACACCATTAAAAATCGTATCGATTACTACTAAACCGGGCGCGGTGCGACTCTCCGTGACTACCGCGCCGCGTTTACTGCGCGGTGGGTTTCAGGAGCGTAGAACCGGACGTTTTATGTTCATCCAGATACTGCTGCTGGAAGATACACATGCGGATGGTGTTACGGTATTCGCCGTTAATGAAGAACTCATGAATCAGCTCGCCTTCTACCCTAAACCCGAGTTTACGGTAGATGTGAATCGCTTTTTCATTCTCTTTATCGACGATCAAATACAATTTATAGAGATTGAGTACGGTAAATCCGTAATCCATCGCCAGTTTGGCCGCGCGTGACGCCAGGCCTTTTCCCTGGTACTCCGGCGAGATAATAATCTGAAATTCCGCCCGCCGATGCACATGGTTAATTTCCACCAGTTCTACCAGCCCGGCGTTTTCACCATCGCATTCGACGACAAAGCGCCGTTCGCTTTGGTCGTGGATGTGTTTGTCGTAGAGATCCGACAGTTCGACAAAAGCCTCATATGGCTCTTCAAACCAGTAACGCATAACGCTGGCATTATTATCAAGCTGGTGGACAAATCGTAAATCTTCACGCTCAAGCGGGCGCAGTCTGACCTTGTAGTCACTTGTCATACTGTATCCTTACACTTCCTTTTAGTTATCCTGCATCAGGGCGTAATAACGCGACCTGTACGACGATCCAGACACCGCAGCGTATTGGGCTCCCAATAGGCGTTGATGTTGGCGCTTTGCTCGCATTTATCGCGGTTATCAAAGGCGGCATCGGCTTTGTCCCACTCTTTTTCTGCGCGGGTATTCACTTTCTGGCGCAGACTGCGAGTGTCGTTCCATTGTTCCTTTTCCATCGCCGCTTCCTGACGACTTTGTGCGCTATCTCCCGATTCAATCACCAGTTTACTGGTTTCAGCGAATGCGGAAGTAGTATATACAACGGCCGCCAACGTAAGCATTGCCGTCAGGCACAGGCGTTTGCTCAGCGTATTGTTCATCACAACATCCTTTCATTAGAGGGGAAAAAGCGGTAAACCACCTGTAAATTCTACACCAATCCTTATGCCTGGCATATACACAAGAATGGCCGGATAACCGTAACGATATTCTGTTGTATTATCACTTATCATTTCGTAACCAAATGAATCTCATGCTAAAGACGACTCTGCTTTTCTTTGTCACCGCCCTCTGTGAAATCATTGGATGTTTTCTTCCCTGGCTATGGCTTAAGCGCGGCGCCAGCGTGTGGTGGCTTCTGCCCGCCGCCGCGTCACTCGCGTTATTCGTCTGGCTTTTGACCTTGCATCCGGCGGCGAGTGGGCGGGTTTATGCGGCTTACGGTGGGGTATATGTCTGTACTGCGCTCCTGTGGTTACGTGTTGTCGATGGCGTCCGGCTCACGGTTTATGACTGGTGCGGCGCGCTGATCGCGCTGTGTGGAATGCTGATTATCGTCGTCGGATGGGGACGTACGTAACATTGCCGCGCGACCAGAACATTTTGTGATCTGGCAGCGCTTTTTACATCAATATACTTGTATGGTAGTAGCTCAGTTGGGTAAATTTCCTGCATCCCATAATGCGATGTAAGGAATAAACATGAAGATTGTAGGGGCTGAAGTTTTTGTTACGTGTCCAGGGCGTAACTTCGTCACCTTAAAGATAACCACGGAAGACGGGATCACCGGTCTGGGGGATGCCACCCTGAACGGACGCGAGCTCCCGGTGGCCTCGTACCTTACCGATCACCTGTGCCCACAGCTCATCGGGCGGGATGCTCGCCGCATCGAAGATATCTGGCAGTTCTTCTACAAAGGCGCGTACTGGCGCCGTGGCCCTGTCACCATGTCCGCCATTTCCGCGGTTGATATGGCGCTATGGGATATTAAAGCCAAAGCCGCCAATATGCCGTTGTATCAGTTACTCGGCGGCGCTTCGCGTGAAGGCGTCATGGTGTATTGCCATACCACAGGTCACACCATCGACGATGTGCTGGAAGACTACGCGCGTCATAAAGAGCAAGGGTTCAAAGCAATCCGCGTGCAGTGCGGCGTTCCGGGGATGAAAACCACCTACGGCATGGCGAAAGGCAAGGGGCTGGCCTATGAGCCCGCGACAAAAGGCCAGTGGCCGGAAGAACAATTGTGGTCAACGGAAAAGTATCTCGATTTTACGCCAAAGCTGTTTGACGCCGTGCGTAATACGTTCGGTTTTAATGAACATCTTCTGCACGATATGCATCACCGACTGACGCCTATTGAGGCTGCCCGCTTTGGCAAAAGTATTGAAGACTATCGTTTGTTCTGGATGGAAGACCCGACGCCGGCTGAAAATCAGGCGTGCTTCCGCCTCATCCGCCAGCATACGGTCACGCCGATTGCGGTAGGCGAAGTCTTTAACAGTATCTGGGATTGCAAACAGCTCATTGAAGAGCAATTGATTGACTATATCCGCACCACGCTTACCCATGCCGGTGGTATTACCGGGATGCGCCGCATTGCCGATTTTGCCTCGCTCTACCAGGTGCGTACCGGTTCGCATGGGCCGTCCGATCTGTCGCCGGTTTGTATGGCCGCTGCATTACATTTCGACCTGTGGGTGCCTAACTTTGGCGTGCAGGAGTTTATGGGCTACTCCGAACAGATGCTGGAGGTTTTCCCGCATAACTGGACGTTCGAGGGCGGCTATATGCATCCGGGCGACAAGCCAGGACTGGGCATTGAGTTCGATGAAAAACTGGCGGCGAAATATCCGTACGATCCAGCCTATTTGCCGGTGGCCCGCCTGGAAGACGGCACACTGTGGAACTGGTAAGGAGCGAAAAATGAAAAGCATCGTAATCGAAAAACCGAATACATTAACTATCGAAACGCGCGCGCTTCCGCAGCCTGCGCCGGGTGAAGTTCGTATTAAAGTGAAACTGGCGGGTATCTGCGGTTCCGACAGTCATATTTATCGGGGACATAATCCCTTTGCAAAATATCCCCGTGTCATAGGCCATGAATTTTTCGGTGTCATCGACGCGGTAGGCGACAACGTCAATCGCGACCGGATAGGAGAACGGGTATCCGTCGATCCGGTGATCAGTTGCGGGCATTGTTACCCTTGTTCAGTCGGTAAACCCAATGTGTGTACCTCGCTGGTGGTGCTGGGCGTGCATCGTGACGGCGGTTTCAGCGAGTATGCGGTGGCGCCGGCCCGTAATGCTCATCGCATACCGGACAACATCGCAGATCATCATGCCGTCATGGTTGAGCCGTTTACCATTGCGGCAAATGTGACGGGGCAAGTGAATCCGACCGAGCAGGACGTGGCGCTTATCTATGGCGCAGGCCCGATGGGACTGACGACCGTACAGGCGCTGAAGGGGGTTTATCAGGTTAAAACGGTCATAGTCGTTGATCGCATTGAAGAGCGTTTAGCAATGGCGAAGCAGAGCGGCGCTGACTGGACCCTCAATAATGGTCAACATTCACTGGCGGAATTTCTACAGCAGAAGGCGCTAAAACCGACCTTGATTGTCGATGCCGCCTGTCATCCCGCTATCCTGCAAGAGGCGATTACCCTTGCATCGCCTGCGGCACGCATTGTCCTGATGGGATTTTCCAGCGACCCGTGTGAGATTGTACAGCAGGGTATTACCGGAAAAGAGCTGGCTATTTATTCATCGCGTCTTAATGCCAATAAATTCCCGGTCGTGATTGACTGGCTGAATAAAGGGCTTATTGATCCGGATAAGCTGATAACGCATACATTTGATTATCAACATGTCACCGACGCGATTGAGCTTTTCGAGAAAGACCAGCGTCAATGCTGCAAAGTCTTACTCACGTTTGCGAAATAATATAAATAATTGCGAGTAAGTGGTACGCATCTTACCTCTTAGAGATTGCCTATATGACACAAATAAAGCATGAACGATCGACTCAGGATTTAGTGCGCGCTGCCGTATCTGGCTGGTTAGGCACCGCGCTTGAATTTATGGATTTTCAGTTATATTCACTAGGCGCGGCTCTGGTCTTCCATGAGATATTTTTTCCGGAACAGTCTGCCGCGATGGCGCTTATTCTGGCAATGGGCACCTATGGTGCAGGTTATATAGCCAGAATTATCGGCGCCTTTGTTTTTGGTAAAATGGGCGACCGCATCGGACGAAAAAAAGTATTGTTTATTACCATCACCATGATGGGGATCTGCACCACGCTGATTGGCGTACTGCCGACGTATGCGCAAATCGGCATTTTTGCGCCAGTATTACTGGTGACATTGCGAATTATACAGGGGCTGGGCGCCGGGGCGGAAATTTCCGGCGCGGGTACCATGCTGGCCGAGTATGCGCCGAAAGGAAAGCGTGGCATCATTTCCTCGCTGGTCGCGATGGGCACCAATTGCGGTACGTTGAGCGCGACGGCGATCTGGGCGGTGATGTTCTTTGCGCTTGAACGCGAACAACTGATCGCCTGGGGATGGCGTATTCCTTTCCTGGCGAGCGTCGTTGTCATGATATTCGCGATCTGGCTGCGAATGAATCTGAAAGAAAGTCCGGTATTCGAAAAAGTAAGCGAAGGCGAAAAATCGCCAGCGTTAGCGCCTGCGTCAGAAAATACATTGGGCGCGATGTTTACCAGCAAATCTTTCTGGCTGGCCACCGGTTTACGTTTTGGACAAGCGGGGAATTCGGGGCTTATTCAAACCTTCCTTGCCGGATATTTAGTTCAGACGTTATTATTTAACAAATCTATCCCAACCGATGCGTTAATGATAAGTTCCGTAATTGGTTTTATCACTATCCCACTCTTGGGGTGGTTGTCCGATAAATACGGTCGTCGGCTGCCGTATATAATATTGAATATCTCCGCGATTATCCTCGCCTGGCCGATGCTGTCTATTGTGGTAGATAAAACGTATAGCCCTAGCGTAATTATGGCGGCGCTCATTGTTATTCATAACTTTGCCGTGCTGGGATTATTTGCGCTGGAAAACATCACCATGGCGGAAATTTTCGGATCGCGTAATCGCTTCACCCGGATGGCGATTTCAAAAGAGGCAGGGGGGCTGGTGGCGGTCGGTTTTGGCCCCGTCCTCGCAGGGATCTTTTGTAACATGACCGATTCCTGGCTGCCCATCTTAATTATGCTGGTGATCTACTCGTGTATTGGTCTGATTTCTGCGTTGTTGATGCCGGAGGTCAGAGATCGCGATCTGAGCTTGCCTGAGGATGCGGCGGAAGCGACAGCGGCAGAGAAGTTACGCCACTCCGCAACTCAGACGAGTTAAATCGTGTTGGCGGTATGGCCGGAACGCTAATGCGGTTTCGGCCATGCTGTCCGGTCACTTTTGTTTAATTAGCGTAAATCCAAATGCACCAGGGCAGGCGTTACTCTGCGACTGTTCCGCTTTCAGAATATAGAGGTTATAAAATGCAAAACAGGCTTTTATCGGCAAAGGCGACGCTTCCTGATTACGATCGCGCGGCGCTGGCGGCGCGGATGGTCCATCTCGGTTTTGGCGCGTTTCATCGCGCGCATCAGGGGGTTTATACAGATATTCTGGCTGCGGAGCAGCATAGCGACTGGGGCTATTATGAGGTTAATCTTATTGGCGGCGAACAGCAGATTGCCGATCTAAAGCAGCAGGATAACCTCTATACCGTGGCGGAGATGTCGGCGGATGCCTGGACGGCGCGTGTGGTGGGCGTCGTCAAAGCGGCGTTGCATGTTCAGGTTGATGGTCTGGAACGTGTGTTGGCGGCGATGTGCGAACCGCAAATAGCGATTGTGTCTCTGACCATTACCGAGAAAGGGTATTGTCATTCGCCAGCCACGGGCCAACTTCTGCTGGAACATCCCATGATTGCCGCCGACCTGCAAAATCCGCATCAACCGCTAACGGCACCGGGTATTATTGTCGAAGCGTTAGCGCGTCGTAAAGCCGCAGGCTTACCGGCATTTACCGTGATGTCCTGCGACAACATGCCGGAAAATGGGCATGTGACGCGTCAGGTTGTGACGGCTTACGCCCGGGAGGTGGATGCGGAACTGGCGATATGGATCGAGCAAAACGTGACATTTCCGTCAACCATGGTTGATCGGATTGTCCCTGCGGTCACGCCGGAGACGCTGGATAAAATCGAACAACTGACCGGCGTGCGCGATCCGGCGGGCGTTGCCTGTGAACCGTTTCGCCAGTGGGTGATAGAAGATACGTTTGTGGCGGGTCGTCCGCAGTGGGAAAACGCGGGCGCGACGTTGGTCGCCGACGTGGTTCCGTTTGAAGAGATGAAACTGCGAATGCTTAACGGCAGTCATTCATTCCTGGCTTATCTGGGGTATCTTGCCGGCTATCAGCATATCAATGACTGCATGGCTGACGACAACTATCGTCTGACCGCGCAGGCGTTAATGTTACGCGAGCAGGCGCCCACGCTGAAAGTCCAGGGGGTAGATTTACAGCGTTATGCCGATCAGTTGATTGCGCGTTACCGTAATCCGGCGCTGCGTCATCGTACCTGGCAGATTGCGATGGATGGTAGCCAGAAACTTCCGCAGCGTATGCTGGACTCCGTTCGCTGGCATCTTGCTAATCATAGCGATTTTGATTTGCTGGCGCTGGGCGTAGCGGGGTGGATGCGTTACGTTGGCGGCGTGGATGAGCAGGGCAAGGCCATCGACATTAGCGATCCGCTATTGCCGGTTATTCAGCGCGCCGTGGCAAACAGTGAAGAAGGCGCCAGTCGTGTTAAGGCGCTGCTGGGAATGGCTGAAATTTTCGGCAACGATTTGCCGCAGGCGGCGCGGTTTACGCAAAAAGTGCAAGAAGCCTATGACAGTTTACTGACATATGGCGCGAAAGCGAGCGTGGCGAAATATGCCGAGCGGTTGAAGTAGCGCAACAGAGACCCGGTAGCATTATGCTACCGGGAAGGCCGGAGCGGTTCTTAGCGGCCAGTGGTATCAGTTCATGCCAAGACGAATCAGTTCGACCGGCGCGAATTTACCTTCACAACCTTCGACAATCACCGTTTTGCCGCGGCGAATTTGACCTGCATCCAGACCTTCGCTCTCAATGGCTTTGATAATCCCGGTATGACCCGTGCCGCTTATCATGACCCGGCTACCGGTAGTGATTGCGTTACGGTTACGATCGTATGTCATCATGGTGTTTTCTCCTTTCAAACTTACAGCCAAAGCCCGCAGGTTTCCCCGCATGACGGGCGTCATATAAATACGCTTATCGTTGCGAATTTTTTTTGTTTTTGATCAAGCTCACGGCTTTTTAGGCGGGAATGTGCAGGGTGAGAAAGCGGAGAAGGCGTCTCACCCCGACGTTAAAGGGGGGTTAGTCTTCGCTAAACCAGCCGCTGTTTTCCTGACGGATAAGCTGGACGGATTCGCTAATTTCCTGCAAATGCTGGGTCATTGCGCTCTCAACCGCATTGCCGTCACGATTTTCCAGCGCGGAGAAAATATCATGGTGCTGGCGCAACAACATCTCCGGCGGAGAAACATGATCCAGACTCATATAGCGAACCCGGTCGATTGTCGCTTTGATATTTTCAATGGTATCCCACGCTAACTGGCAATCGGCGATCTGCGCCAGTTTTTGGTGGAAATCGTCATCAAGCTGGAAAAAATCATCAATCTGTTTGCGCTCGATAGCAATATGTTGCAGGTGCAGGTTTTGTGCCAGTTGATAGCACTGGTTGTCGGTGATCATCGCCGCCGCACGGCGGACCACCGCGCATTCGATCGCCTGCCGAACAAAGCAGCCATTCTGTACCTGAGAAAGCGAAATCTTATTCACATAACTACCGCGCTGAGGGCGGATCTGAATCAACCCATTTTCCGCCAGCTTTATAAAAGCCTCGCGCACCGGTTGACGCGAAACGTTAAAACGGGTTGAGACCTCTTTTTCTGATAGCGGTGTGCCAGGCGGGATAAGACAATGCACGATATCACGCCGAAGAATACGGTAAATTTGCTGGTTGACAGGCTGTGTAGGGTTAAGCTGCGTTTCGACGGTCATTCATTCTTACTTTTTAGGCGGTTGACCCGGATACTCTACCACTTTTCCGTGGTGGTCTATACCGATCATGTTCTTGGTTGCAGATACGTTTGCCAGGGATTACCCGGCCCGCAGACCGGGTATAACCTCTTAGCTACGGTGGACGCTGAGCCCTGCGAAAGATTGGGTAACAGGCATCATTTCAACGGTATTAATATTCACATGCGCGGGGAGTGTGGCCACCCACCATACCGCTTCGGTAATGTCTTCTGGCGTGAGCGCGGTGGTATTTTCGTAAGTTTTACCCGCTTTCTCATCGTCGCCTTTGAAACGGACGCTGGAAAACTCGGTACCGCCAACCAGACCCGGTTCAATGTCGGTCACGCGAACCGCCGTGCCGTGTAAATCCGTGCGCAAATTCAGGCTAAACTGGCGCACAAAGGCTTTCGTCGCGCCATAGACATTGCCACCAGCATAAGGCCAACTGCCGGCGGTCGAACCGATGTTAATGATATGACCGCGATTACGTTCGACCATTCCTGGCAGCACGGCGCGGGTCATATAAATTAAGCCTTTATTATTAGTATCGATCATAGTTTCCCAGTCTTCTACGCTGGCTTTATGCGCCGGTTCAAGACCCAGCGCCAGACCGGCGTTATTGACCAGCACATCAATATCGCGCCACTGCGCAGGCAGAGAGGCCATCATCTCTTCGATGGCCGCGCGGTTGCGCACGTCCAGTTGAGCGGTCAATACGTTCTCGCCAAGCTCATCTTTTAACGCTTGCAGGCGTTCATGACGACGTCCCGTGGCAATGACTTTATGTCCATTCTCAACAAAACGGCGTGCAATGCACTCGCCAAACCCTGCGGTTGCTCCAGTTACTAAAACGATCATCACACAGTTCCTCAACGCTTTTTGTGTTGTATTACCATAGCACGCGGCGTTTATGAAAGGGTAATCCTGGTTAACACGGTTGCGGTCAGCATAGGGGGAAGCTTACTCTTATGATCAACCTATTTTCAGGAGTGAAAAATGTCGACGAATCCTTTGTTAGACCAGAGTATGTTGCCTTATCAGGCACCGCGTTTTGATCGGATCAAAGATTGCCATTATCGTCCTGCTTTTGATGAGGGCGTGCGGCAAAAACGCGTAGAAATCGAGGCCATCGTCAATCATCCGGCGGCCCCTGACTTTACGAATACGCTTCTGGCGCTGGAGCAAAGCGGGGCGCTTCTGTCACGCGTCACCAGCGTTTTTTTCGCGATGACGGCCGCGCACACTAACGATGAACTCCAGCGGTTGGATGAGGCCTTTTCTGCCGAGCTGGCGGCGCTCTCCAACGATATTTATCTGAATAGCGCGTTATTCGCTCGCGTGGATGCCGTCTGGCAACAGCGTCACTCACTGGGGCTGGATGATGAGTCGCTACGGTTGGTCGATGTTATCCATCAGCGTTTTGTGTTGGCAGGCGCGCAGCTGGCCGAAGAGGATAAAGCGCGACTGAAGGTATTGAATACTGAATCCGCGACCTTAATGAGCCAGTTTAATCAGCGTCTGCTGGCGGCAAGTAAAGCGGGCGGGCTGGCGGTCGATGACGCGCATTGCCTGGCAGGATTAAGCCCGGAAGAAATGACCGTCGCTGCTGAAGCGGCGCGTGAAAAAGGCCTGGAGGAGCGCTGGTTCATTCCGCTCCTTAATACGACGCAACAGCCTGCGCTTGCTACACTGCGCGATCGCCAGACTCGCGAAAATTTATTCGCAGCGTCATGGACTCGGGCGGAAAAAGGAGATGCCCACGATACCCGCGCTATCGTTCAGCGTCTGGTAGAGATTCGTCGCTGTCAGGCAAAACTGCTGGGTTTCCCCAATTATGCCGCATGGAAAATGGCCGATCAGATGGCGAAAACGCCGCAAGCCGCACTGAGCTTTATGCGTGGCATTGTGCCGCCAGCGCGTCAGCGTGTACTCAATGAACAGGCGGAAATTCAGAACGTCATTGATGGTGAGCAGGGCGGCTACACCGTTCAGGCCTGGGACTGGATGTTCTATGCCGAACAGGTACGGCGGGAAAAATATGCGTTAGATGAAGCGCAACTGAAGCCCTATTTTGCCTTAAATACGGTGTTGCAAGAGGGGGTTTTCTGGACCGCCAACCAGCTATTCGGCATCACCTTCGTCGAGCGTTTTGACATTCCGGTGTACCACCCTGATGTTAGGGTGTGGGAGATTTTCGACTCCGATGGTGTCGGCATGGCGTTATTTTATGGCGACTTCTTCGCGCGGGACTCGAAAAGCGGCGGCGCGTGGATGGGGAATTTTGTCGAGCAATCCACACTCAATGAAACCCGGCCCGTTATATACAATGTATGTAACTATCAGAAACCGGTTGATGGGCAGCCTGCATTACTGCTTTGGGACGACGTTATTACACTCTTCCATGAGTTTGGCCATACGTTACATGGTTTGTTTGCCGTTCAGCGCTATGCCACGCTTTCAGGTACCAATACGCCCCGCGACTTTGTCGAGTTTCCCTCCCAGATTAATGAGCATTGGGCGAGCCATCCACGTGTGTTCGAACGCTACGCGCGTCATGTCGACAGCGGTGAAAAAATGCCTGCTGATTTACAGGAAAAAATGCGCAAGGCGAGTTTATTTAATAAAGGTTACGATATGACTGAATTGCTCGGCGCCGCATTGCTGGATATGCGCTGGCATATGCTGGAGGAGAGCGTAGCAGAGCAGTCTGTCGCTGAGTTCGAGCAGCAGGCGCTGGCCGCCGAGCATCTTGATTTACCGGCAGTGCCGCCCCGCTATCGCAGCAGTTATTTTGCCCATATCTTCGGCGGCGGCTACGCAGCGGGATACTACGCCTACCTGTGGACGCAAATGTTAGCGGATGACGGTTATCAATGGTTTGTAGAGCAGGGCGGCCTGACGCGTGAAAACGGGCAGCGTTTTCGTGATGCTATCCTTTCCCGGGGGAATAGTACTGATTTAGAAACGCTTTATTCAGCCTGGCGTGGACATGAACCGCATATTGACCCCATGTTGCAATATCGTGGGCTCGATCGCTAAGCTGATACGGTTGTTCGGCACTGTCGAACAACCGCCTGAAAATGAATCCTGCACTTCTGATGACAGCCAGTTAAATTTATGGGGTTAAATTGTCTGAATATAAAGAGGGCGTGCATTCGGATTTTTCTACTTATTTTCCCGTGGTGGCTTGATTGCCAAAGATTTATTACCGCTTCGCTGTTGATGTTTTCAAAAAATATATTTTCCGCTATGTGGTGGTATTATGTAAATAATGCAGAAATGAATTTGACACTGCGCACAGGGCGACTAGATTTAGAACTGTATCACATGATATGAGAAGACATATCATATTTAAAACGCAACATCATCATGAGGATTATATTATGGCAGAACATCGCGGCGGTTCCGGTAATTTTGCAGAAGATAAAGAGAAAGCCTCAGAAGCAGGTCGTAAAGGCGGCCAGCATAGCGGTGGGAACTTTAAAAACGACCCACAGCGTGCATCTGAAGCGGGTAAAAAAGGTGGCCAGAATAGCCACAGTGGCGGACGGAAATCCGGCAATTAATTTTACTCCTGATATTTCGTAAATATATTCTGAAATATTGCGCATACGATGCGGGCCATAGGCTCGCATTTTTTTATTCTGACCGGGAGTTATTCTGACCGGTCAGATGAAATTATTGTTTATGCTTTCTTCGTTAACAGAAAAAGCAATTCAGCGAGGGCGAAGCGTACGCATTTTTCCAATACTTCCTGACAATCTCCGTTGAAATGTTGTCGGCTTGTAAAAGTTGTATTGTTAATATTCCAGGCAAACCAAACGGTGCCCGCCGGCGTGCCATCTTCGCCGCCTTCCGGACCGCCATAGCCGCTGATTGCTATGCTGATATTGACCTCAGCCTGATCCTTAGCGCCCTGTGCCATTTCAGTAACGACCGCTTCGCTGACGGCGGTATGTTCGGCAAGGCTGTGGCGTTGTACGCGTAAGATTTTTGCTTTGGCTTCATCAGTAAAGGTGACATAACCCACACCGTAAAATGAGGGCGTATCTTCTGCTGCGCACAATGCTGAAGCCAGTTTCCCGCCAGTGCAGGATTCTGCAGTGGTCAGACGGAGTTTCTGGTTAACCAGTAAATCACCAAGTTTTTTTGTCAGGCTATCGACGGATTCGGCTTCATCAAGGGTGACAATATCGTGCTGTTCTAATCTCATCGTTTATTTTTCCGTTACAGAGACAAATGAAATATGTTCGTTCTTCTCAAGTATGGCATATTTATTTTATGACATTGTCAGTGAATGATTATTTTATCCAGTTACCAACAAACCCGCTGTTGCATAACTTGCTTACTTTCTTACGGCGATGACTGTCATTGATTATGCGTAAGGCCATTATCCTCCAAAAATAAAGCCGATTATTCTGAATTGCTATCCAGACGTTGATGCATATGACTTCAGCTATGTGGCAAGTTCTCTATTACGCCGTTACGCTTTCGCGCTCACCGGCGCTGATGTCGGTTGCATATTAATCCGGATGGGTTGATTTTATTGCTTAATATTCTGTGGGTAAATTCATGTTTGTAAAAACTAAAAATAGCGGCCAGACTTAATACGTCAAATAGACGTTATTAAGGAGAGAGCATGAAACTACAGGTGGCTGCATTTTTAAGTTTTCTGATAATGCCTTACGCGCTAGCGGATGATCAAGGGGGATTAAAAAAAGACGTGGCACCGCCGCCGCCTCATGCTATTGAGGATGGTTATCGTGGTACGGATGATGCAGAAAAAATGACCATCGAACAGGCAAAAACCCTGCATGATGGCGCGACCGTTTCGCTGCGCGGCAACCTTATTGATCATAAAGGCGACGATCGCTATGTATTTCGTGATAAATCCGGCGAGATTAACGTGATAATTCCTTCCGCCGTATTTGATGGGCGGCAAGTTCAGCCGGATCAAATGATCAACATTAACGGTAGTCTGGACAAGAAAGCGAAGGAACCGCTTGTTCGCGTGAACCGACTGCAAAAATAACGCGCGCTAACCGGCAATCTCCAGGTCAGCCATACGGGGCACGCGGCTGGCCTGATACCATGGCTCTTGTAAAAGCGCCTGGGGGACAAAAGGTCCCATAATGTCTTATTCAGGTCTGGTTGCGTATCGTTTAAGCTTCATTGATATTGACGGTGCTACAGTCGTTAGCGATCCGTTATCCTCGCAAGAATTTGCCCGGTAGCGTATAAGCAAAACACAAATCTATCCATGCAAGCATTTACCGCTGGTGAACCGGCGGTTTTTTTTGCCTGCCATCCAGACAAAAGCGGCCCCTTGCGCAACGATGCAGCAAGGGGCCGGCTCTGCGAGGGATTATCTCCGTTCATTAATCATCCCATTTGTGACTGAACCAGGCGGCCAGAAATCCGGAAAATAAAATAATTCCTAATACAACGATAAAAAGGTTAATACTGCCTAACATCTCGTTTCTCCTTATTTTAGCGTGCATCCTCTTTTTTAAAAACCTCGTACAGACTATAGTACTAATTTATACTTAAGCAAAGTCTGAATTGCGTATTTATTTTACTGGAAGGGTAAAGCATTAGAATATTTTCGTCAGCGCCCAGGAATATTCCTGAATTATCGCAGTGACAGCAGATAATTAGCCTGCAATATATAGGGTTAACCCAGTGCGCCAGAAACTGCGCACATCACTGGCTGCAGATAATTAACAGGTGATAGCCTGCTGCGTATGGGTAATCCGCATTCCTTTTAACATCAGTGCCCAGGCGAACACAATGGCGATTATCAGGACAACGAAAAGCGACCAGGCGGGAAGCGTCGTCAGGATGACGCCGCTGGCCAGCGGGTTTACCGCCGCACCCAGCCAGCCCAGCGATTGCGCTGAAAAATAGCTGGCTTTCATCCCGGCAGGCGCAATGTTGTCAATTAACATATATTCGCCGGGGGCATAAATAATTTCGCCAATCGTGAATACTGCCGCTGAAAGCCCCCAAAAAAACAGATTGTCGCCTGAAAAAATAAATCCGATGAGCCCGGCGATAAAAAAGACGGTGCCGGTCGTCATCATTGGTCGAATATTGACGGCGGTAAGTCGACGGCCCACGGCGTATTGCAAACTGACCACAATAACCGCATTAACCGGCAGGACGACGGCTACCACTTTTTCCGCGAAGCCGCTATCGGCAACGACCATAACGTACTGTGAAATACAGGACGCAAAGGCACCCCCCACAAAGGAGGCCAGAAATGCCGAAAGCGTAAACCACAATAATGCTTTGTCGCGCAGCAGAACGGAGGGAGACCAGATAGCGGCATTTTTCCCCTCGCTGGCGGCAACCGAACGTGTCACCCATACCTGAATAAAGACCAGCGGGAATGCGGAACAGATGGCGGCAAGCCAGAAGGGTAAATTGATGCTTTGCATCACCAGCAGCGTGCCGAGCGGCGGGCCAACCGTCCAGCCGATATTGAGTACGGTATAATTGAGCGAAAAAATCCGCGTTTTTGTTGTCGCGGTGAGGTTATCGGCGAACCAGGCTTTCAGGACGGTAGAAAAAACCGAATAGGCGCAGTTAATAAGCGCAAAAAGCAGGACAACCAGTACGACATTATGCACCATTGGGATGGCGATAAATCCACAGGCGAAGGCGATAATCGCGAGTAACATGTAGCGCTTTTTATCAAACTTGTCCGCCAGAATCCCAAAGCCAAGACTAAAGACGACGCCAATCGTTAACGCGCTGGTCAGCGCGTAGCCAATCAGATCCACGCCTAAACCGTACTGACGGTTAAGATAGATGGTCATAAAGGGGAGCGTGGCGCCGCGTCCAATTGTCAATAACAGCGATGAGGCGAGTAGAGCCAACGTCGAACGTCTCAATCCTGGATTCATTTTTCCTGCCTGAAATGGAGGTTACGTATCGGGACGTTTTAATCTACCGTGCCCGCAAAAGCATGATGTCTATACGCTATAGCGTAGTCTTAACATACCATAACGCAGGATTTTGCCCATCGTGTGTTGTTCAATGCCATGCTCACGGTAAAAAGAAAAGTCCTGTTATGGCGCACTGATTTCCGATAACTTACCTTTTTACAAAATTTTAATAATGACAGGGGCCGATGATGTCGCGTAAAGACGGTTTTTTGGCGTTACTGGTGGTTGTCGTATGGGGGCTCAATTTTGTTGTCATCAAAGTAGGCCTGCACCATATGCCGCCATTATTGCTGGCAGGATTACGATTTTTACTGGTGGCGTTTCCGGCAATTTTCTTTGTCGCCCGGCCTAAAGTCCCGCTTACGCTGTTGCTGGGCTATGGGCTGACGATAAGCTTTGGGCAGTTCGCCTTTCTCTTTTGCGCGATAAAGTTTGGTATGCCCGCAGGACTGGCGTCGTTGGTATTACAGGCGCAGGCCTTTTTTACCATGGCTTTGGGGGCGTTTGCTTTTAGCGAGCGGTTACAACGTAAGCAGTTGGCGGGGATCGCCCTGGCGATTATAGGTGTACTGGTATTGATTGAAGCCAGTCTCAACGGACAGCATATAGCGATGTCGGGATTTATGCTGACTCTGGCGGCGGCATTTAGCTGGGCCTGCGGCAATATCTTTAATAAAAAAATTATGCAACATAGTCCGCGCCCGGCGGTGATGTCGCTGGTGGTCTGGAGCGCGCTGATCCCGATCCTGCCGTTCCTGCTGTCATCGCTGCTACTGGAGGGGGCGGATCACATTACGCAAAGCCTTATTACCATCGATATGACGACGATATTGTCGCTGCTTTATCTGGCTTTTGTCGCCACTATACTTGGCTACGGCATCTGGGGCACGTTACTGGGGCGCTATGAGACCTGGCGCGTGGCGCCGTTATCATTGCTGGTGCCGGTAGTCGGGCTGGCGAGCGCCGCGGTGTTACTCGGGGAAACGTTGACCGGGATGCAGCTTGCGGGCGCAGTACTGATTATGGCTGGACTCTATATCAATGTATTTGGATTTCGTGTGCGCCGTACTGCCCGCGTCAGGGGATGAGGCATTATGTTACTAAGAAGACAAACGCTAATTTCAGACCATGCCGCGGGGTAATAGCGGCGGACTTGTCATCGCCAGACGGTACTAAAAAAATGCCCCGCAAAACGGGGCAAAGAGGTTAAAGGTGTTGGTCGTTATAATAGGGCACGCCTAATTCATCTGACTTATCGCTGTTCACGCTCACGGGGTGAAGGTCATTTGGCGGATCGCTTACACAGGGCAGCAGCATCACATCGCGGCTATTTTGCGCCACAGGTAACAAAGTTTGTTCTGCAATGCCATATCCGGAGGCGATAAGTAACAGACCCGGCAGGGCGGGAAACAGCATTTTCATAGTGCTCTTCGCGTGGCGCATAAACAAACTAGTAGTTGCCATGGTTCAGCGGCAGCATATACCGTGATTCGCCATGCATATTGGTGATCCGGTATTTGTGTGGCGGCACATCAAAGTAGTTTTTGAACGTCCGGGTCAATGTTTGCTGTGACTCAAAGCCATAGCGTTCCGCCAGATAGAGAATGGGCTCGTTGCTCTCTTTTAATTTTTGCGCGATTTCCGTCATCTTACGGCTGCGGATGTATTGACCTAATGAATGACCGGTCTCTTTTTTAAACATCCGTTGCAGGTGCCATTTGGAATATCCTGAACGCTCAGACACTTTTTCCAGTGAGAGCGGCGACTCCAGGTTATCCTCGATCCAGTCCAAAATGCTATGAATAGTAATAGCGTCAGTGTTGCGTCTGGACATCGTCATACCTCTTTTTTGTCTACGGCAGAATTTTCTTGAGCAAATACTCAAGCGTTGCCACTTCGTCCGCCGTTAAGTTTTTTGTTAATTCCTGATGCAGGTCTTGCCCTGGTCGTTGATGACATTGCTCACAAATTGCCGCGCCGTCCGGCGTTAGCTTCACCAGTACGCCGCGTTTGTCATTAGGATTCGGCAGTCTTTCGATCCAGCCTTTGCACAGCAGGCGGTCGAGCATCCGCGTCAATGCGCCGAGATCGACAGACAGCACTTTTTTAAGTTCAACCGGGGTAATACATCCCGCGCAGCGTATCGAGCACAGCACTTTAAACTGTGTTGCGGTGATATCCAGCGGGGATAAATAGTTATTTAACAGGCGATCTTTTTTTTGATTTACCATGTAGATCAAGCGACCCAGCGGAATGATTTCATTGAACAGATCACTGGTGCTTTTCAAAATGGTTGCCCCGGCAAGTAATTAATTTCGTCAGATACTATTGCCCAGGCAAGTATAAGTCAACTAAATGAATTGACCGATGCCACGATTTGCTAAAAGGCGTCCGGAGTATTGTGTTGTGATAACTTGTAACTAATTGATAATTACAGGTTATATGTTGTAGAGGATATTAATTTGCACACTGGCGAAATGGCGCGCCTGGGCAATTTCACTTTATACTTCCGGTTCATGAAACGCTGATGGGTAAGAGATAGTATTATGATGGATTTGTTTAAAGCGATTGGATTGGGGCTGGTCGTACTGCTCCCGTTAGCCAATCCGCTAACCACCGTGGCGCTGTTTCTTGGCCTTGCGGGCAATATGAATAGTGCGGAACGCAACCGGCAGTCCTATATGGCTTCGGTTTATGTCTTCGCTATTATGATGGTGGCGTACTACGCCGGGCAGTTAGTTATGAACACCTTCGGTATTTCGATTCCAGGGCTACGGATCGCCGGGGGGTTAATCGTGGCGTTTATCGGCTTCAGAATGCTTTTCCCGCAGCAGAAGGCGCATGAGTCGCCGGAAGCGAAAAGCAAATCGGAGGAGCTGGCAGACGAACCGACGGCCAATATTGCGTTTGTTCCACTGGCTATGCCAAGCACCGCAGGACCGGGGACCATCGCAATGATCATCAGTTCCGCTTCCACGGTGCGTCATGGCGGCGAGTTTCCCGACTGGGTCATTATGGTCGCGCCGCCGATTATTTTTCTTGCCGTGGCGGTGATCCTGTGGGGATGCTTACGCAGTTCTGGCGCTATTATGCGGCTGGTGGGTAAAGGGGGGATTGAAGCGATCTCCCGCTTAATGGGATTCCTGCTGGTGTGTATGGGCGTGCAATTTATTATCAACGGCGTGTTGGAAATTATTAAAACGTACCACTAAGGCGCATTGTCGTCTGCCGGAAACCTGTTCCCGGCAGACAAATGTCTTAATGCGGTTGTTCTTCCAGCGTCACTGGCCATTTGCGGAATATGAGCACAGCCCATACCAGCGCGGCACAGGCGGGTATGGCGCCAATATAGCCGATGGCCGACATTGACCAGTGCAAACTCACCTGATTACCTACCAGCGCGCCAGCGCCAATACCAATATTAAAGATGCCTGAAAATAGCGCCATTGCGACATCGGTCGCGTCCGGGGCCAGCGCCAGTACTTTCACCTGCATACCGAGCCCTATCACCATAATCGCGATGCCCCAGAAAATGCTCAGTATGGCCAGATGCGCTTCGCTATCCGCCGCAGGCAGCAGCAGAAGCAGACAGACAACCAGCAGGGCAATAGCGATACTGACGAGCGACGAGGCATGACGATTACCCAGTTTACCAAACACGAGGCTGCCGATGATCCCGGCGCCGCCGAGGATCAGTAACAGGACGGTAGCAAAATTCGCACTGAGCCCGGCGACATTCTGAACGAACGGTTCAATATAGCTATAAGCTGTGTAATGCGCAGTCACCACAACGACGGTCAGTACATAGAGGCTCATCAGCGCCGGGCGTCGGAATAGCAAAGGTAAACTTTTTAGTGAGCCGGAATGCTCGCTCGGCAATTTCGGTAGAAGCTTAATCAGACATAGCAGCGTAATTAATGCGCCCATGCCGATGGCAAAAAAGGTGGTGCGCCAGCCAAAATACTGACCAACAACGCGACCTATCGGCAGCCCAAGCACCATGGCCAACGCGGTGCCGGTCGCTATCAGACTTAATGCCTGCGCGCGTTTCCCGGCAGGGGCCAGGCGGATCGCCAGCGAGGCGGTTATCGACCAGAAAATAGCGTGGGCGAAAGCGATGCCAATACGGCTAATGACCAGCACGGTAAAGTTCCATGCCAGAAAGGAGAGCACATGGCTGGCAATAAACAAAACAAACAGACAAATGAGTAGTTTACGGCGCTCCATTTGACTGGTAAGAAGCATAAAGGGCAGCGACATGACGGCAACTACCCAGGCGTAAATGGTTAGCATGATGCCGACCTGCGCGGTTTGCATATGAAAGCTTTCAGCAATGTCTGACAGCAAACCAACCGGCACAAATTCTGTGGTATTGAAAATAAAAGCGGCAATAGCAAGCGTAACTACCCGTAGCCACGCGACCTTGCGGGAAACTGGATTGATTGTCATAAAAATATTTCGGGTTAGTTGCGAGAAGGTGAGGCCGCAATCTTAAAACGTTTACTGGCGAAAAGACAATCATTTTGTGACCTGCTTCTCATTTACTTCGCAGGCCGTTTCGTCTTCAGTCGACGCTCGCCAGTTGGGCGTTAAGTAACTCGATAAAGGCCTCAAGCTGACGCGTCATCGCCCCGCGCCGCCACATTAGCCATGTGTTAAGCCAGCGCCACTTCTCCGCCAACGGCCAGGCTTCCACCTGATGATGTCCTGGCATACTGTTGAGCATACTTGCTGGCATCAGCGCAATACCTGCGCCGGCAATTACGCACGCCAACATTCCATGATATGACTCCATTTCGTGAATCGTACCGGGGGTCGCGCCATCGGCATGAAACCAGCTTTCGAAATGCCGTCGGTAAGAACAGTTGGCGCGAAAAGCATAGATGTTATAACCATTCACCTCGCTGGCCCGCGAAACGACGGAATGGCCGTGTGGCGCGACGATCATCATCTCTTCCTGGTAAGCCGGTATACCTTCCAGCCCCGGATGCATTAGCGGGCCATCAATAAAGGCGGCGTTCAGCTTTCCCTCGAGCACGCCATCCAGCATGGCGCCGGAAGGACCGGTCGTTAACGCGAACTGAATTTTAGGGTAACGCTGGTTATAACCCGCCAGCAGTGCGGGGATTCGTACGGCGGCAGTACTTTCTAACGCGCCGAGTGAAAACAGTCCTTGCGGTTCCTCTCCGGCAACCACCATACGGGCTTCATCAACCAGCGCCAGGATCTGCTGGCTGTAACGTAAAAAGTTATGCCCGGCTGGTGACAGCCTGAGTCGCTGGTTTTCGCGAATAAACAGAGAGACGCCCAGGTCGGCTTCAAGCTGACGGATACGCGTGGTCAGGTTGGACGGAACGCGGTGCACTTTTGCCGCCGCCTGCGAAATGCTGCCCGTCAGAGCGACAGCGTTAAACATTTCTAGTTGCGTCAGGTCCATGGTTTTCTCAATTCGTGAATAGTCTGGTTAATATTATTCATTTTTCAGAAAGGGTAAAGGGCGTCATGATGGTACAACTCCCCTGATAACGAGAGAAAGAACATGACCATGATGACTGCAACACAGGCGTTATCCGTGAATCCTGCGACCGGCCAGACGCTGGCGGCAATGCCCTGGGCTAACGCGCAAGAGATTGAACATGCGCTGAGTCTGGCGGCGAGCGGTTTCAAAAAGTGGAAAATGACATCGGTAGCGCAACGGGCGCAAACATTACGTGATATTGGTCAGGCGCTTCGCGCTCATGCAGAAGAGATGGCGCAATGTATTACGCGTGAAATGGGTAAACCCATAAAGCAGGCGCGTGCGGAAGTGACGAAATCCGCCGCGTTATGCGACTGGTATGCGGAACATGGCCCGGCAATGCTGAATCCTGAGCCTACGCTGGTAGAAAATCAGCAGGCGGTGATTGAATACCGTCCGCTGGGCGTCATCCTGGCGATAATGCCGTGGAATTTTCCTTTATGGCAGGTGTTACGCGGGGCAGTGCCGATACTGCTGGCGGGGAATAGCTACTTGTTAAAACATGCGCCCAATGTCACGGGTTGCGCGCAGATGATAGCCCGAATCTTGACGGAAGCCGGTACTCCCGCTGGCGTCTATGGATGGGTGAACGCTAATAATGAGGGCGTGAGTCAGATGATTAACGATCCGCGAATCGCGGCGGTGACGGTGACCGGTAGCGTGCGCGCCGGCGCGGCGATTGGTGCTCAGGCTGGGGCGGCGCTGAAAAAGTGCGTACTGGAACTGGGGGGCTCGGATCCGTTTATTGTACTCAATGATGCCGATCTTGAGCTGGCGGTAAAAGCTGCGGTTGCAGGACGCTATCAAAACACCGGACAAGTCTGCGCCGCCGCCAAACGTTTCATTGTCGAAGAGGGCATTGCGCAGGCGTTTACCGATCGCTTTGTAGCGGCTGCCGCAGCATTAAAGATGGGTGATCCTCTGGTTGAAGAGAATGACCTGGGGCCGATGGCGCGCTTTGATCTGCGTGATGAACTCCATCAACAGGTGCAGGCTTCCGTCGCCGAAGGCGCACGGCTACTGTTGGGCGGAGAGAAAATCGCCGGGGAGGGCAACTATTATGCCGCGACCGTTCTGGCGGATGTCACACCTGACATGACTGCATTTCGTCAGGAGCTTTTTGGGCCTGTTGCCGCCATTACCGTTGCAAAAGATGCGGCGCACGCCCTCGTGCTGGCGAATGACAGTGAGTTTGGCCTGTCGGCGACGATCTTTACCGCCGACGATACGCTGGCCGCGGAGATGGCGGCGCGTCTTGAGTGCGGCGGGGTATTCATTAATGGGTACAGCGCCAGCGATGCGCGTGTGGCATTCGGCGGGGTGAAGAAAAGCGGCTTCGGTCGCGAGCTTTCGCACTTTGGTTTACACGAATTTTGTAATGTGCAGACCGTCTGGAAGAACCGCGTCTAATCGCCCTGACGTCGCGTGGCGCCCTCTGCTATACTCGCAGGCCTTTTCAGACCTGCGAGCAAGGAGCATGTTGTGGCCAGGGCCATGGATAATGCAATTTTAGAGACGATTTTACAGCGCGTTCGCCCCCTCATTGGCCAGGGC
Organism: Salmonella sp. SSDFZ54; assembly: GCF_004010735.1. Lineage (NCBI taxonomy): Bacteria > Pseudomonadati > Pseudomonadota > Gammaproteobacteria > Enterobacterales > Enterobacteriaceae > Salmonella > Salmonella sp. SSDFZ54. The sequence continues at coordinate 4,387,055 of NZ_CP034819.1, read as the reverse complement.
AAAGTCGCTGACTATATTCCGGCATTAGCGTCCGTCGAGGGTTCAAAGCTGGGGATAGCGATTTGTACCGTGGACGGGCAGCATTATCAGGCGGGCGATGCGCACGAACGCTTCTCTATTCAGTCTATTTCGAAAGTGCTCAGTCTGGTGGTGGCGATGCGTCATTATCCGGAAGAGGAGATCTGGCAGCGCGTCGGAAAAGATCCTTCCGGCTCGCCGTTCAATTCGTTGGTTCAGTTAGAGATGGAACAAGGCATCCCGCGTAATCCATTTATTAATGCGGGCGCGCTGGTGGTATGCGACATGTTGCAAGGCCGGCTTAGCGCGCCGCGTCAGCGGATGCTGGAAGTTGTGCGCGCGCTCTGTGGCGTATCGGATATTACGTATGACGCTACGGTCGCGCGCTCTGAATTTGAGCATTCCGCCCGTAACGCCGCTATTGCCTGGCTGATGAAATCATTCGGTAATTTTCATCATGATGTGCCTACCGTGTTGCAAAATTACTTCCACTACTGTGCGTTGAAAATGAGCTGCATGGAACTGGCGAGGACGTTTGTCTTTCTGGCGAATCAGGGCGAGGCGTTTCATCTCGACGAGCCGGTAGTTACCCCCATGCAGGCCCGGCAGATTAATGCGCTAATGGCGACCAGCGGTATGTATCAGAATGCCGGAGAGTTTGCCTGGCGGGTGGGATTGCCCGCTAAATCCGGCGTGGGCGGCGGTATTGTCGCCATAGTGCCGCATGAAATGGCGATTGCCGTCTGGAGTCCGGAGCTGGATCCTGCGGGAAACTCTCTGGCAGGTATCGCCGCGCTTGAGCAATTAACACAAACGTTAGGACGTTCGGTATACTGATGAACGCGCTTGAACCGCTCTTTGCCCGCCTGGCGCGATCGACATTTCGTTCGCGTTTTCGTCTCGGGATAAAAGAAAGACAATATTGCTGGGATAAAGGCGCGGAGGTAATTGATAAACACGCCGCCGATTTTATCGCCCAGCGACTGGCGCCAGCTCACCCGGCGAATGATGGTAAGCAAACGCCGATGCGGGGCCATCCGGTATTTATCGCGCAACATGCGACGGCAACCTGCTGTCGCGGGTGCCTGGCGAAGTGGCACCAGATACCTCAGGGAGAACCGCTGAGCGAAGCGCAGCAACAGTATATTGTCAGCGTTATCCATTACTGGCTGGTCATACAAATGAATCAGCGGTAGAGCAGCGCGTCGTTGCTGACGCTTTCCCCGATAAATCACCCTATACCACTGATAGCAGCCGTTGACCGTCATATATCTCATGTGCTGAAGTGTCTTTTTAGTTACAACATACATTTGGTTGTTTTTTTTCAACGCCTGTCAGCACTGTGCAAAAAAATGCTCTACAGGGCAGGGGAGCCGTGTATCACCAGAAGCTTGCAACCTTGATCTGGATCACGTTTAATGACAGTGCTTTTTTACCTGCTGAAGATAATCATGATCGTTAGACCACAACAGCACTGGATTCGCCTGATATTTGTCTGGCATGGTTCCGTGTTATCTAAAATCTTTTCACGACTGCTCCTTAACTTTCTTCTTTCTATCGCCGTTATTATCATGCTGCCCTGGTACACAATGCTGGGTATTAAGTTTACCCTTGCGCCGTTTAGCATACTGGGCGTCGCTATCGCCATTTTTCTTGGGTTTCGCAATAATGCCTGTTATGCGCGTTACGTCGAAGCGCGACATTTGTGGGGGCAGTTGATGATCGCTTCACGCTCAATACTGCGTGAGGTGAAAACAACCTTACCTGATGAACGCGGTATCGAGGATTTTGTTCGGTTACAAATCGCTTTTGCCCACTGTTTGCGTATGACATTGCGTCGACAGCCTCAAACGCAAGTTCTGGGCAACTATCTTGACCAGGGCGCGTTACAGAAAGTTGTCGCTTCCCATTCGCCCGCTAATCGTATCTTATTGCTGATGGGAGAGTGGCTGGCGATTCGCCGCCACAGCGGAAAGCTTTCCGATATTTTATTTCATAGCCTCAACAACCGTTTAAATGATATGTCGTCAGTGTTGGCCGGCTGTGAACGCATCGCCAACACGCCGGTGCCTTTTGCCTATACGTTAATTTTGCATCGTACGGTTTATCTTTTCTGCATTATGTTGCCATTTGCACTGGTGGTTGATCTGCACTATATGACGCCGTTTATTTCGGTGCTTATTTCTTATACGTTTATCGCGCTGGATGCGTTAGCAGAAGAGTTGGAAGATCCGTTCGGTACTGAAAATAATGATTTACCGCTGGATGCGATATGCAATGCGATAGAAATCGATTTACTGCAAATGAATGATGAAAGGGATATTCCGGCAAAACGGATACCGGATAAACGCTATCAACTGACCTAAGCTCGACTTAACTGGCGCAGAATGTTCATCTGCGCCATAACCTGAAGAGCAAAGCTTAATAGCCTTCTCCAACGCCGGTTTTGGCTGGACCGGAGTAGTGGACATGAACGATTCGCCATCCTGTGTTTGGTATCTTCGCCCACACCTGGCTTTCGCGGCCTGTCGTGTGTTGAGTCTGCCCATTATCACGGCGTACCGCGGTAAAATGCCAGTCGAACTCTGCAACGGCGGCATTGCCATACACATGAATAGCAGGGGGAGCGTCCAGTTTTAATGTGCGTTTGCTGAAGGTTTTACCCATAGTGGCACCATAAAAATTTTCAGCGATCTGCGACCATCCGCGTTCGTGACCGCGTGGATGAATAAAACTGGTATCCGGTGAAACATAAAAAAGCTGCTTGCCTAACGTTGGGTCTGCCTTATCTATTGAATAAAGGTAACGGTTAATGCCTTCTGTAATTTCTTGTTTAACGGTCGACGTAGCTTCATTTTGTGCGGCGGTTGGCGTTGCCGCTGATGCCGATGACGCCATCAGAGTTAACGTTATCGCGGCGGCAGAAAACAATAGTGACGTTTTTTGCATAATAGTTATACCCATATGGTCTGTTTTTGAGACGCTTTATCTTTCCTGTTACGTTCACCTTTATACTAAAGGAGCATGGCTCACGAACAATAAAAAACATCCTTCTATAAAATTACCCCGAAAAGGGAGTAGTGCAATTAAGAATATCGTATTTGTTTGTAACGGCATGACTCAAAATATCAACATTTAGAGTTTCAGTATTGTTGTTGTCCATTGACTTACTTTTATGTTTATTACCACTGGTAAATAGTTAATCTTATGAATAGTGATACACAAATGACCGTTTGCGCTATGTGATAATTAACCATAGTAAAAATACACGAAGCGAAGAAGTGCTATTTCAGTAGTACTGATATTTTCATAACGCTAATTTAAAAATAAATGTAAACGTAACAAATTATACACAAAAATAAGAAGGACTGTGGCCTCAACTGACTTGATTATGATTCCGTCTTACCGAATGTCAGCCTGGTGTTCAGTGCCATTCTCGCCCTGGCATCCCCGACCGTAAGCCAGTTCTCTAAGGGTAACCCCCTTGTTATTACAGCAGAAAACAGGGCATATCATTGATGTAGCCATGCTTAACTTGCATTTTAACATCACTAATACATAGCAAGCTAATATTACACTTTGAAACTTAACGCGCGGTAATTGTTAGTGATATTGTCCTGGACAGTTCCGCGAGCAGGTTTTGCGGAAAGTCCAAAAATAAGACAAATAAGGCATATAAAATGAAAAAAGTAGTGGTGTTATCTGCGGTAGCCGCAGCCGTAATGATGGCTGGAGCCGCCAACGCAGCAGAAATCTATAACAAGGATGGCAATAAACTGGATTTGTATGGCAAGGTCGACGGCCTGCATTATTTTTCCAGTAATCATAGTACGGATGGCGATCAATCTTATATCCGTATGGGTATTAAAGGCGAGACTCAAATTACCGATCAACTAACCGGTTTTGGACAGTGGGAGTATCAGGTCAACGCCAATCGTCCGGAAGATGGTGACTCCAGCGGTTCCCCGCAAAGCTGGACGCGTCTCGGTTTTGCTGGTTTGGCATTTGCCGATATGGGATCTGTTGATTATGGTCGTAACTATGGCGTGTTATACGACATTGGTTCATGGACTGACGTACTGCCTGAATTTGGTAATGATTCGTATGAAGCTTCCGATAATTTTATGACCGGACGCGCGAATGGCGTTCTGACTTATCGCAATAATGATTTCTTTGGTCTGGTTGATGGTCTGAATATTGCGTTGCAGTATCAGGGTAAAAATGACGGCCTGTCGAAAGAAGGCGATCCTTTAAGTAATAATGCCAGAAAAAGTATCGCATACCAGAATGGCGATGGTTTCGGGGCATCAGCGACATATGATTTGGGCATGGGGGTGAGTCTGGGGGCAGCCTATACCAGTTCCAAACGCACGCTTGATCAGATGACGCAAGATAAATACGACAATGGTGACCGCGCTGAAGCCTGGACTGGCGGCGTGAAGTATGATGCCAATAATATTTACCTGGCGGCAAACTATACCCGTACTTATGATATGACCTATATGGGCGATACATTGGGCGGCTTTGCACATAAAACCGATAACTGGGAAATGGTAGGGCAATATCAATTTGATAATGGCTTACGCCCATCACTGGCGTTCCTGCAATCCAGAGCCAATGATGTTGATGGACTGGGTTCGTTCGACCTTGTGAAATATATTGATGTGGGTTCCTACTACTACTTCAATAAAAATATGTCCGCGTATGTTGACTACAAAATCAATCTGCTAAAAGATGGCAACCCATCGAATCCTAATACAGACAACACCGTGGCGCTCGGCTTAGTCTACGAGTTTTGATAAAACTTGCTGATTAAGACAGTTTAGGGATACCCTCCTTTTCCCAAAACTGTGTCACTGCTTAACCTTTATTATTGTTAATTTATTCTTTTATTATTTCAGGACGCTTCTGGCGTCCTTTTTTATTGACTATTCGTTGACTATTCGACTTCGATCTCGCGAATGCGCATTCTGCTACTGTCATCTATCTGCACTTTGCCTGAATGACAAAAGGGGCAACAGAGTGTGGATGTTTGAGAGGTGAAGGGTTGATTACAGGACAGACACCAACCTTGCGCCGGTGCGATAGTAATGTGGAAACGCGCATTGTCAGCAAGGGTATGACGAGCGGCGACGTCCAGGCCAAAATGCAGCGCCGGCACCTCAACACAGGCCATAACGCCAATCTCCAGCCAGACTTGCTTTACCTTGCTGAACTGGTGATTTACTGCCTGCTCCTCCAGCAATTCGATAATATTTTGCGCCAGGGCTAATTCATGCATGGGCCAGCTCCTTCATTCAACAATATTTACGGCGACACAAGGATCAATTACCTGTAACTGTTGCGACCACAATGAGAGTGGAATAGTGGCCAGTTCGCGAGCAATGACGCCGTCAGATTGGGCGTGACGTGTGGTAGGCGAGATAATACGGTAATCAAGAATATTGCCTGACGTCGTCAGTCTGGCCTGATGAACTAACCATCCTCGCGCGGTTTCCACTACCGCTATTTTCCATTCGCCATCATCAAAACGATTCCAGCGCAGGGTAGGAAGGGCGCTCAAACTTCGGGCGAGCGTAATGCAGCGGGCCAGCAGACGTAGCGCAGTCGTTTTTCCGCTAAGACAACAGGCTGACAGTAGCGGATATTCGATAGCCAGAGGCGAGACATCCAGGGGACCATGGGTTATTAACGTATGGTCCGGGGACGACGCCATCGGTAGTGTAGGTGTAATGATATTCTGTACTGCCGCCAGCCAGCGGGCGGTTTCAGAACGCTCTTGCAAAAACCAGGCTTCCCAGCCCTTTACGCCAGCGGCAAGCCAGGCCTGAGGATCATCGTCAAAAAAGATTGTGCTTGCCAGCGGGGATAACTCTCCGCGACGTAACAACGCCCATTCTTCAGCGGTTGCCTGTCGGTGGCTAAACAGGGGGAGCCAGTCGGTCAACGCGCGACGGAGCGTTTCTCGCGCCAGCTCCTGTTGTGCGGCCTGCATATCTGGCTTCTCTTCAGGAAACAACAGTAAAGCCGCCGCTACGCTGTGCGCCTGAGCGCACAACGTAAACAAACGTGAAATAAGCGTTTTTGCGTACACCGGTGTTGCGCCCTGTAACAAACGACCGATCGGCGCCTCCTGCCAGATAATCCGTAGCGGGTGAGAATAGACGGTCAATCTTTGCACGAATTATTACCTTCATCGATCACCATAAACCCGGACTTACTGGTTTCGCAAACCGGACAGCACCAGTAATCAGGTAACTGGTTGAAGGGCACGCCGGGTGGAATTTGCCATACATCATCGCCCAGCGCAGGGTCGTAAACCCACCAACATACTTTGCACTCCATGCGCACCACTGGCTCATTTTCTGTGACCGGGTATTCTTTCAACCATTCCAACGTATTTTTTAGCCCCGCGTAGGCATCTTCGATATCGTCGATGCCTGCAACGGCGATATCAGGAATGTCCGCTATCTCAATCATATCTTGCAGTAATGTGTTCATATCATTGAAATAATTGACCCGCCATACGCCGGGAAAATGCGTGCTTACAATCCGGCATTTACCATATCCGCGTGAAAAAATAGCGCTACAGCCTTCGCCTAAAAAATGATCCAGATACTCGCGATCGGCATCGTTTACTGGCAACAGCGTTAAGTTAATGATATGCGGCTCTTTTACCGGCTGTTTTACGCGCTCGGCTATTTCATGCGCGATAAAGGCGCCATTCATCAATCCCGCCGGTTGTGGCGGCAATTCTGGTGTAATCGGCGGCTGCGGATGCGTCTGCCAGATGCTCTCCGGGATCGGGCCAATGATAATTTCATCGGCAACCCGTTGCTGGTCAGCGTTATATTCACGCACACGCCAGACGCCCGTAAAAACCGTCTCCTGAATACGCTGTTCTTTTCCATCGGGTAATAGTACCCGGGCGGATATTTCACCTTCGCCGAGCAGTTGATCCAACAAACCGCTATTCTGTTGCTCAGTGGCACTCAGCTTATAGCTCAGGGGAAAGGGGAGCGTTGCCACCGGGTTATCCATATCGCGAATAAGCGTAGTCAGGATGTGTCTGGCAACACGAAGCTCAGCGGGCAGCGCCTGTTCCGGTAAAACCGGCGTCAGTGGGAGATTAATGCCGGCGGGGATAGGAAGAAAGTTAAAGTCTTCCTCTTCTGGCTGCGAGCCTGGTCCGGCAATATTAACGACTGGAATAGTTCTGGAATGATTCACGTGTGTTACCTTTCATTCTATTGCGTGATAACGGGAATATCCTGACGATAGCCCGGTGTGGTCAGCAATGCGGCCACCCGCTGAGAGTATTCTTGCCAGCTATATAATCCCGCCAGACTGCCGACAAAACGGTGCTGGCGAAAGAAAAGCAGCGCCGGATATTTCAGAATGCGATACTCCCGGGCGATCAGTTCACTCTGTTCGCTATCCGCAAATGCCGCGGTATAAGACGTCGCCGGAAATTGCTTGAGGATCTCCGGGATAATGACCCAACTGTCGGCGACTTCCGGATGTTTGTTGGGGTCGCTTTGCAGCAAAACCAGCACAGTCGGATGCGCATTAATCAACGACGGGAGCGTTTGCGCATCGGTAACCAGAAAGCCTTTATCCGCCAGTGGACAAACAGGATTTTGGGGTGAGATAGTCATTTTTTTAAATGCTCCGGTAATTCAGGCGTGCGAGACAATAAATCGGCAAAACCGGTCAGCGGATCGCTTTGCGTGAGCATGGCCTGTTCCAGCGAGTCTAGCGCCGCCAGTACCTCAACGGCTTCCGTTTCGTCCATTTCTCGTCGTGCTGCGCCGCCAAATGTCAGCAGCCATGCGCCTGCTAAGGGGGGAGCCACAAGCCGAATATCAACGTCGATAAGCTCGCCGTGTCGGTCGCGGCATTTGGCGAACCACTGACCGGGTGAAATAACCTGCACAGGAACGCCGATACACATTATGATTTCTCTCTCTGTAGCACCCGAATATCGCCGACCCGGCAAGCGCTTTGCGCATCTGGCCGTTCATCTTCGTAGCGTTCCATACACAGGCTGTAATGATTGAGTCTTTCAGTGGGCAAGGCCGCTGAAGAGGCGGTGATACCCCATTGCGCCAGCACTTCCTGCGCGAGATAGACCGCAGGCATCAGTTGCGCCTTTACCTGCGGCGTAAGACTTCCGCCATAGTCATCCAGACATTCCGGCTGCACGCCAATCAGCACAATCTCCGATAACTGGCCGCCGGTTAATTGCAGCAATGCCAGCACTTCAGAAAAACTGGTCTGATGTAAACTGAGTTTTTTCGCCGTCAGATAGGCGGGAACCTGTTCATCACGAAACATCGCCAGCGAACCTGGCGCCATACCAAAATCGATAGCATCCATGATTAACAGTTTTTCGGTCTGTTGCAGCCAGGGCAGCAGCGCCAGCCCCTGCGTACCGCCATCAACAACGTCAACTTTCTCGTTATCGGCATACTGTTCAAACAGCTTTTCCGCCGCTCTGACGCCGAACCCTTCATCTGCCCAAAGCAGGTTGCCAAGCCCTAAGATTGTTACTTCTGCCATTGTTATCACCTGAACCAGCGCCAGCCGCTTATCATGACGGAAATCACGCTTTGTCGGCTCATAATGTCTTCACGGATAGCGGTATAAACATGCGCAATGACGAAGGCGATAATGAACCACATGCCCAGCCGGTGCCAGAAATGTAGCGCGAGGCTATCGTTGCCAGTCAGGCGAATCATCCAGCCAAACCATTGATACGCCCAACTGTCTGTTCCAAGCCCTTCGCCATAGAGCGCAAAGCCGCTACACACCATCAGTACGGACATCCAGAAATAGAACATTACCGCCAGTCCCGCTACCGGATTATGTCCATAGTAACGATGGGCCTCTTTTTCGAGGAAAAAATACCAGCGGATTTCGCTGATAACGCCTTTGCGCCAGGCGCGGCGCCAGAACGGAACCAGAAACATCTCCCTGGCGTACTCATTGCCGACACATGCCCAGTAAATACGAAACAGCAGCGCGACAGTAAAAATATACGCCGTGGTAAAATGGATCAGTCGTATCCAGCCCATCCAAAACATAAAGGTCGCTTCACCTTGAATCGATGGCAGGGGGCGGCCAATGAAATATCCTGTAACAGCCAGGACGACAATGGATAACGCCGTGATCCAGTGCCATAAACGGACCGGCGCTTCATAGATATAGTACCCCTGGCTGGTTATTTCTTTGAGATGCATTGAGACCTCCGAATCGTCGTCATCGTACCTGAACCCTGACCAGCTCCCCTCCATGATTATCAATAACATGGGTGGAGCAGGCCAGGCAGGGATCGAAGCTGTGCAGAGTACGTAAAATCTCCAATGGTTGATCGGGAACGGCGAGTTTAGTCCCCATTAACGCCGCTTCGTACGCGCCAATTTGACCTTTATCGTCACGTGGCCCGGCATTCCAGGTTGTCGGTACCACACACTGATAGCTGTCGATTTTCTGATTTTCAATTTTTATCCAGTGCCCCAGCGCGCCACGCGGCGCCTCGCTGAAACCAACGCCTTTTGCCGATGTAGGCCAGGTATCGGGTTCCCAGAGCGTGACGTTTGCCGTCGCCGTATCGCCGGACTTGAGGTTACGCATCAGACGATCGAAGAAATATTGCAGCGTATTGCCTGCCCATACGGATTCCAGCGCACGCGCGGCAGTACGTCCTAATGTAGAAAAGAGCGCTTCTTTAGGCAGCTTTAATACACTAAGCAGTTGATCCACAGGTTCTTTAAATTCCGGTTTATTTTGATGATATCCAATCAGATAACGCGCCAGCGGACCTACCTCCATCGCATGTCCCTTCCAGCGCGGCGATTTAATCCATGAATATTTAGCGGACTCATCCACCTGTTCGATAAAGGTTTTTGTGCCTTTATAGTGTTCGCCCATGACCAGTTGCGGTTCGGTCAGACCATCCCACGGATGCAGGCCCTTATCGTTATTGCCGTTACCATAGGTATACCAGGAGTGAGTGACAAACTCCTGAATTTCATCGGGGGCGGTTAAATCGACAGGATGAATTTCGTCGAAACGACCGTTAATAATAGCCCCACGCGGAAGCAGAAGATTACTGGCGGAATAATCGTTAGGGTTATCCGGAAACTCGCCATAAGCCAGCAGGTTCATGCTCGATAACCCGCCGCCGATTTTTGCCCAGTCTTTGTAATAACTGGCAATCAGCAAGACGTCCGGAAGATAAACCTGTTCGCAGAACTGGCGAGCTTTTTGGATGATGGAACTGACAAGATTCAGACGTTCCATATTCACTGCGCCGACCGCGCCCGTTTCGTCAAGGTTGATGGCGCAAGGAACGCCGCCCACCAGCCAGTTAGGATGCGGGTTTTTGCCACCGAAAACGGTGTGAATTTTTACGATCTCTTTTTGAAAATCGAGCGCTTCAAGATAGTGGGCGACCGCCAGCAAATTGGCTTCCGGCGGAAGTTTCATCGCCGGGTGTCCCCAGTAGCCATTACGGAAAGGGCCAAGTTGACCGGACTCGATAAACCGCTTCAGTCGATTTTGCAAATCGCGGAAATATCCCGGCGAGGATAGCGGCCATGCGGAAAGGCTTTGCGCGATGGCGGAGGTCTGATGCGGGTCGGCTTTCAGGGCGGCAACCACATCAACCCAGTCCAGCGCGTGCAGATGATAAAAATGCACCAGGTGATCGTGAACGTGTAGCGTAGCCTGCATCATATTACGGATACAGTTTGCGTTGTCAGGAATCGCGATTCCCAGCGCATTTTCTACGGCACGGATTGAGGTCAGAGCGTGTGTACCGGTGCAGACGCCGCAAATGCGTTCAACAAATGCCCAGGCGTCTCGCGGATCGCGACCTTTCAGAATAACCTCCAGGCCGCGCCACATGGTGCCGGTCGACACGGCGTTAGTAATGACATTATTACTGTCGATATTCACTTCGCAGCGCATATGCCCTTCGATGCGAGTAACCGGATCGACCACAATTCGCCGTCCGCTATTGTCCAGCGTAAAACCCTGAGTCTGATAAGGATATGCCATAATTATTTTTTCTCTTCCGGAGCGTTTTCTGATGACGTGTTGTTTTTATTGCGGGCATGTTTTATGGCGCTCACCGTGGCGTGAGCGATGGCGGCAGCGCCCGCGACGCCAGCAACGCCCAGTCCGATTTTATCGGCGGTAGCCTCAATGCCGGTTTGCGGAATGCCCGTTGCCCGGCTGTAAAAAGAACCGTAATCCCAGAATCCATCTTCCGAACATCCGAGGCATCCATGACCCGACTGGATAGGAAAAGACACGCCATCATTCCAGCGAACGGTTGAACAGGCGTTATAGGTGGTCGGGCCTTTACAGCCCATCTTGTACAGGCAATACCCTTTTCTGGCGCCTTCGTCATCCCACGCTTCCACAAACTGACCGGCATCGAAATGCGCGCGTCGGTAGCATTTGTCATGAATTCGCTGGCCATAAAACATTTTTGGTCGTCCAAGACGATCAAGGGGAGGGATGCGATCAAATGCCAGCATATAGGTGATAACGGCGGACATCACTTCAGGTATAGGCGGGCAGCCAGGCACTTTAATAATGGGTTTATCGGTAATTAATTTGTGAACCGGCGTGGCTTTAGTTGGGTTGGGACGGGCTGCCTGCACGCAGCCCCATGATGCGCAGGACCCCCAGGCGATAATCGCTTTAGCATCCGCGCTGACGCGTTTTAACTTCTCCAGGAACGGCTCGCCAGCCAGTATGCAAAACATCCCATCTTCATTCAGCGGCGCGTTACCTTCCACGGCAACGATATAATTTCCTTTGTACTCACGCATCACATCCGCCAACGCCTGCTCGGCTTGTTGCCCTGCGGCGGCCATAATGGTGTCGTCATAATCCAGGGAAATGAGCGACAAAATGGCATCTTTTGCCAACGGGTGCGCAGAGCGAATGAAAGATTCGGTACAGCAGGTACATTCAAGACCATGCAGCCATATCACTGGCGTACGCGGTTTATTCTCCAGGGCATAAGCTATCTGAGGAATCATCGAACTGCTCAGGCCTAAAGACGTTGCGGTAAGGCTGCAAAACTTGAGGAAGCTACGCCTTGTCACGCCGTGTCTACGCATAACTTGATAAAATGTATCTTGTGTTTGCATAACGTTTATCCCAAACCACTATAGTTAGTGTGGGCATCATATGTTGCATTTCTTGTCTTTCTCAACGTGTTTTAGTAGCAATTATGTTTCTAATTCGTAACAACCGATTACATGTGTGCTACTCACATTACTCAAAAACATAAATTAATTTAATGTTATCGGTGTTCTAGAGTAAATATAGCGTTGTGATGGTATCTCTTAATGTTGATAAGAAACCGTGTTTTTTATTTATAACATGATGGGATTTTTTAAAATGGTCACACGAATAACGCGTTTTCATGTTAGTTCGCTGTGTTTAACTCTCCTTTAAACCCGTCAGTTAAATTTATTAGCTTGTAAAATAAGATCACAATTAATTACGTGCTGCATAACCATTGATAGGTTTAATTTAATATATTCATCCAATCCATTTTACAAACAAGGAGAGCATGATGAAAAAAAGTAAAGCAATGTTATTTATCGCTCCGGCGCTGTTTTCATACGCCCTGGCTGCACAGGCCTGCACAACCCTTGCTATTCAGGATAAACAAGGCGATATTTTTCATGGGCGTACGCTGGAATATATGCAGGATTTACCCTCATGGTTAACGTATTACCCGGCGGGAACACAGTTTGATAAAAAAACGCCGGATGGCAGCCAGGGAGTAAGCTATCAGGCGAAGTATCCGATACTGGCCATTACTTCCACCATTACTGATGGCGATAGCAGAGACATACTTGAAGGCATGAATAGCGCGGGATTGTCATTTAGTGAAAACATGATCATGAATGCGCAGTTGCCGCCATTGCCCGCGAGTGAATATAAACAGGCAATTCCTGTCACCTCGTTGGGAGAATGGGCGCTGGCCCGTTTTGCTACTGTCGGCGAGGTAAAACAGGCAATAAAAGAGGGCAAATTCTGGTCACCGGAACTGCATCGGTTTGGCGATCTGAAATCGCCATTTCATTACGCGTTTTACGACAAGAAAGGAGGAAGCATTGTCGTTGAAGTGGAAAATGGTAAATTCCATGTCTATGACAATCCCACTCGCGTGATGACAAATGGTCCCGCATTCCCCTGGCATCTGACAAATCTGAATAATTATACGCAATTAACCAATGTGGACCGCTCTTCAGGCACACTGGGCGGGATAAAAGTGATGCAGCCTGATAGCGGGATTGCTATTGCAGACTTGCCATCGTCCGATACGTCGGTTTCCCGTTTTATACGCGGCGTTTATTACACCACATATGCGCCGCAAGCGACATCCGCCCACGACGCAATGAATACGCTTGCACATATTATGAGCCGTTTCGATCGTCCGAAAAATATTACGGTTGATTATATGGGGAGTGAAGGGGAAGGCAACGCCACCCGCAAACCGGTCTCAGAATATACGGTCTGGACAACGCTGTCTGACTTAACGCACGGTGAGATGATGGTGCGCGGCTACAATGATATCAACTATAAAACCTGGTCTCTTTCTCAGTTTAAGAACGCGACAGCGCCCGTGTTCGAGAAAATCAACGTCAAAGGATAAATCGCTCGTCTCGGTTTAGTTTCCCCGGTAGGCTCGGCGAAGGTAATAGAGACTACCGGCGGTTGCTTCTCTTTATCATGCACGGTAATTAATTATCACGATCACCAGCGCCAGGATGGTATGCTAAATCCATTCAAAATCCCCTGGATATGGATTGGAGGGCGCATGGTTATACCTGAGGTCAGGCAGGAGAGGCTCTATCAGAAGATAGCCAACCTCATCATTAAGCTGATCAATGATAATATTTTCCCCCCGGGAACTTTTTTACCGCCAGAACGCGAACTGGCAAAACAGCTTGGCGTGAGCCGCGCCTCCTTGCGAGAAGCCCTTATTGTACTGGAGATCTCCGGATGGATCGTGATTCAGTCCGGTAATGGGGTTATCGTTTCAGATAAAAAACACCTTGCCAGCGACTATACCATCGAAGAAATTCTCTCTACTCGCGAGCTGGTCGATAGCCATTGTGCGCGCTTAGCCGCACAAAACGATAACGTTGACGTCATCAATCAAATAGAGGCGATTTATCATCGTATGGATCAAGCCATTAACGATAATAACGTCCACGGCTTTTACTCGCTGGATAAAGAGTTTCACCTTGCGATCTCTGAGGCCAGCCGTAACCGGGTGTTGTTCGATATGTCCCGTATGTTATGGGAACAACGGATTAATATCCCTTATGCTGGGCTTGATGAGCAGTCTGGAGACAGAAATGTTTTACTTAATCTCAACAAACAACATAAAGCGATAGTGGATGCGATGCGCCAGTCTGATGCTGACAGCGCCTATGAGGGATCTCTGGAACATTTACGCTATGTGAGAAAGATTGTCGGCGGCTAAGTTTGTCGGTAAATAACACCGCATGGCGGATATGCCATGCGGTAGAACTCGCCGTAAATCAATGGAAAACAGCATTAATCTTTAAGTAGCGCTCCGGATAGCGATCAAGTTCTTTAACTGCATCAGGGATCTCATCAAGATTGACGACCTTACTGACAACATCTTGCGGATTAATCTCCAGCGTTGACAGCATGCGTAATGCCTCATCAAATTCACCGGCACTGGTGCGGGAACCGCGTAAATCCAGTTCTTTGTAGGTGATCAGGTTCGTCGGCAGCGACGTTTCCTGTTTTGGCCATCCGGTAAACGAAATACGACCAGCAAACGATGCTAAATCAAGCGTATTTCGAATAGCGCTATTTGCGCCGGAGGCTTCTATCACGACCTGCGCCATGGTACCGTGGGTGATATTTTTAATAACGTCGATAACCTGATCGTCAGCGGCGTTCAGTACATAAGGAACGCCAAGCTTTTGCGCATAGCGTAACCTTTCTTCCACAATATCGATCAGAATAGGCGTTGCCTTGTAATGACGCGCGCTTAATGCCGCCATAAGACCAATGGCCCCCGCGCCGATGATGGCAACATACTCCCCAGCCTTAACGTTTGCCCGATGCAGCGCGTGCAGAGCGATAGTCAGCGGTTCTGCCAGCGGCGCCATTTCAGAAGGCACATTATCTGGTATTTTATGAATTAAATGTGCGGGATGAGTAACCACCTCCTGCATTGCGCCATCGACATGCACGCCAATGACGTTTAAATTTTCACAACAGTTAGTTCTGCCGACAGAGCAAGGGTAGCAGTGACCACAATAAATATAGGGGTCAACAATCACGCGGTCGCCTTTTTTAATATTGTCCGGCATTCCGGCGCCTTCCTGAAGAACAATTCCGGTCACTTCATGCCCGATAATTCTTGGATAAGTAACCAGTGGGTTCGTTCCACGAAAAGCCCCGATATCCGATCCGCAAATGCCTGCAGCATCAACCTTAATTAATACTTCATTTTCTTTCTTATGGGGATAATCCACCCAGCGGGTTTCAACTTCACCAGGCTTATTAATGAACACAGCTTTGACTTTCATTGGCTTTGAATCCTTTACTTTTTACAAACACGAAGACCAACAGGCTTGAAACGATAGCGATAGCACCAGCCAGATAGAACGCATAGTCATATTTACCGCTAAATTGAACGATAAAACCGGTGACAAGCGGACCGATAATGCCGGATATATTAGCCAGGCCATGCATGGCTCCGCCGACGCTCCCTACCTTATCTTTATGAACAACATCCTGAATAACCGCCCAATAAATTGGGCCCGTTAAATAGAGCAGGAAGAGTGAAACTGACATGAGCGTAATTGCGCTACCAATAGTGCTAACGGTACCGGAAACGGCAACACATACCGCCGCGCCTGCCAGACATACGCCCAGAATAAGTCGACGTGAGAGCAGAGCATTACCGGTAATCCGATAAATTACATCAGAACAGACGCCGCCGAGCACCATACCAATGGCGCCGATGACCCAGGGAATTACCGTGGCGATACTAATTTCTTTAATATCGAGATGTAACGAATGGTTCAGGTAACTTGGGAACCAGGTCAGGAAGAAAAAAAGAATATAGTTGTAGCTGAAAAAAGCCAGAGTTGTCGCCCATACCATTGGTTGTTTCATGTAATAGCCGAGTGAAGGCGTAGCCCGGCCATCATCAGATAAAATAACGTCCTCATGATTTTCAAAATCAATGCGTTCTTCCGGCGCCAGGCGTTTACTCATTGTTGGCTTATCGCTAACGATAAAGTACCACAGCAATACCCAGACCAGGCCAAATAAGAAAATAATGCCAAATGCGGGGCGCCAGCCTAAGGATAACGCCAACAGGCCCACAATCGGCCCGGACACCGCGCCGCCGAGCGGGGAACCGGCGCTAAAAATTCCGATCGCCGTGGCAGACTCCTTTCGGGAAATCCAGTTATTGATGATTTTATTTCCGGCAGCGCTGACCGGTCCTTCAGCCATACCGAAAAGAACGCGCACGATAAGCATTGTCCACAATCCGGTGACCAAACCAGTTAAGCCACAAAATACAGACCATAGTAACGCTGCGATGAGAAAAACCGTTTTTGGCCCAACTTTATCGCTGGCCCAGCCACCAATAAAATTAAACAGGGCGTATCCGATAAAAAATGCGCTGAAGATCATTCCCATCTCCGCGGCGTTAAATCCTAACTCCTTTTCGATCAAGGGGGCAGTTATCGACAATGCTGAACGATCCATATAGTTGAGCATGTAAACTATAAATAGAAGAAAAACGATAAGCCATCCCATTGTTTTTCTTTTCATGATTAATCCTCTTATTGTGGTCTAGCGGCCTGACCACAATATTTTAAGGTTATTTTCAAATCACCTCTCTTGTGGTTAGAACGTGATCAATATAACAAAAATTTATCGCAGAGGATTTTTATCCATCGCAAGCGTGATGGATAAAATTATTTAAAATCAGAGAATTACTTGAAAATTCAATCGGGGCTATCGTTTTCCCCTAATCCACGCCCCGGTAACGTTTGACATGCGGCGTTAACGGAAGGTGGTGCTGTCTGTGGGTATTTTTCATCGGGCGTAATATAAACCTGACTCGTGGCGACATAGCCATCATTAAAAGTTGCTTCGATATAGGTAGCTTCCCAACCTGTCTTCGGTTCATTTAGCGTAATACTGATCTTATTGTTGACGGGACTATCTATTGTAAGCGGCTGATAGCGGATACCACAGGCATAACGAAAATCACGCGCATTTGGATTGTTGGCTGTCCAGCGAACGACTTTTACCGGCGCTTCTGAGAAATAGACCGTAAGAAGGTGGTGGTGAATAAGGTCGATCAACTGTGGTAATGTTTTTTACTTTGAAACCGGTTAATAAATGGAACGAGGCTTTCTTCAGCGAACTGGTTAATTGAGTAGTGGTTCATATTAGGCACTATACGTAATGATTTTACGCCAGGAAGTTTGCTATAATAAAAGCGAGTATTGTCTGGTACGAAAAAATCATCGCCGCTTGCATTAATAATATATTTCGGTATTGCAAGGCGGGGTTGATAAATAGTGTTGAGATATCTTAGCGGATCTATTATTTGCCTTAGCTGGGTAAATGTGGGGGATTTTATTTTCTCATCTATGCCTTGCTGGTAGTAGGGGTAGAATGTAATGGGCCAATTTCCACCGTATGATTGATAAATATGCTCAAGTGAAGCATCAATATCAAGTAGATCAATGGCGAAGGGAACAATTGCTTCAACATCAGGATCGGAAATAGCTGACAACCAGGTGGTCCACCCACGCTTTGAAATACCTGTAATGATAAAGGAATTTATATTCCATTGCGTTAACTCCTTTTTTGCTAATCTCATCGCTTGCGATATGGCAGTGACCATAGGAATATTTAAAGGCATTAACTCACGTTTCTCCGGCGCTTCCATAAATAATGCCCAGCTTCGGGAAACGCTTTCGTCCTCTTTCAATGGCTTTTTATCATCCTGAAAGGTTAAATATTGGTTAGGTATATCACTCACTGATATTACGATGGTATTCGTATCACGGGCGATGCTTGCCAGTGTTTCCTGGGGGAAATCACCGGGTTTACCAGTGATTTGTACGCCTTTATCATAATTAATTCCGTTGTTTACAACCACCAAAGCATGGTGCTCTTTTGCCGTTTCAGGGATATAAATATCAACGTTATGTCGCCATTGCGCAGGGGTTACCATGTCATCTGGCGACCAGTGTTGCGATAGTAATTCATAGTGTCTGACTACCACCTGTGCTAATGGAGCTGTATTAATCAAGGTATATTTTAGCGGTGTGCCTGAAATCTGCTCCCGGTAGTCGGGGAGAACATGAGACAAATCACACTCCGGGCTGTTTTGACAAAAGAAGATGTTGTTATGAAGTAGTGTATAAACTTTTGTAGAAATAAAAAACAGTACGATAACAACGAGATATATTTTTTTCATGCTTTCCCCGCGCTTTACAAGGGCAAATGCCAGCCAGCATAATTTCCATAAATACCTCTTAAACATTCAATATAAGTACAATACTTTTGATAAATAACGGAAGAAGGGAACAATAATATTTGTGACGTTGTCACATTATTCTGTTTCTGGTTTCACTATTAGCGGTGAACTTTTTGAAAGGTAAATCATTGCCGTCACCAGACCAATAATGGCGACAGCGATAGCTATACCGATCCAGACGCCATACAGGGCATAACCCAGGACCAATCCGCCCAATACGGGGGATATAAAATCAGCGATTGCGATTAATGCCTGTGCCGTTCCGATGACGATACCTTGTCGGGCAGGCGATACATGGACGGACAAGGCGGCAAGATAAGTGGGTTTGGCTAGCGCATCAGCGATGCTAATACAAACGATAGCAAAAATAAGCACTGGTATGGTCGTGGCGATACCCGCAGTGAGAAATCCAGTACAAAGAAGGGCGAAGATGAGGATAATTAGCTTTCGCTCCGAAAAATATTGGCTCACCCAACCTAACAGAAATAGCTGAACGAAAATATTAATAACCCCGTCCGCCATTAACAGGTAGCTTAACGCTTTTGGCCCAAAGGGAAGCCCATTCCAGATGAAGGTGTCAGAAAGAAAAACAGGTAATTGTGAAGAGTACATGCCATAGGCGAAGAAATGACAAAGCATTACGATGATTAAGACGCGAAGGACTGGCATCTTTAAAATAGCGCGGGCAGAGAACGACGCTATTTTATCTGTGGTACGTGATGTTGTGGAAGGGTCTTTTAACCCCCAAATCGCGACCAGGGCAGCCCCAAGGACAAGTATAAAGGCGGCGTAGATCGGCGCACTCAGACTGATACGCGATAGCCACCCGGAAACGCCTGCCCCGACAATACCGCCTAAACCAATGCAGCCTGTGAGGATACCGATTGCCTGGCGCCGATTTCTGACGTGCGTACAATCGGCAATATAGGCTGCGGCGGCTGACAAATTCCCGGCGCTAATGCCAAAAAGCGTGCGGGCGAGCAGGATAAACAGGATACATTGCGCGTTGGCGAGTAATAGTAAACTTATCGCCGCAATAGCCAGCGTGACAATCAGTATTCGCTTGCGGCCAACGCGATCGGAAAGGTGGCCAATCAGGGGCGCCGCACAAAATTGGCTAAAAGCTTCAGTGGCGATGATGATTCCAATGATAAGCGGCGAACCGCCCATCTCGCGGATATAAAAAGGCAGTACCGACATTACAGCCGCTGTACTGGCGGCGTAAAGGCCGACAAGCAGGAAAACAGGCAAAATACGCCACTTGTTGAGCGGGGTGATAGTTTCGCTGTCGGTGTTCTCATAGACATTAGTATTCATCTTTAATCCCTATGGCAAAACGAGAGAGATAATTTTCAATATCGTTGCTCTGTTTGCCGTGAAAGAATGCGCCGACATAGCCATCGGGTCGGATCAGCACGCATTGACCCGGCGCCAGATGATAGGATTCCCGGAAGTGCCCCAGGGTATCGATGAGCTCGTCCTGCTCGCCAATGTGATGAATACGCAGTCCTCGCCGCGCATCGATGACCTTACCGTGGGTTTCGTAGGCCAACAGATTCCAGTCCGGACCTTGTAGTAACTGAAATAATCGTAATGATTGGCCGCCAGCGCCCAAAAGAGGAGCATCCGGAGCTCTTTCTCCCGCTTGTAACCCATGCTGACGTTCGGGCAACGTGTGGGCTAAGGGGGAGTTGGTATACTGGATGTCAAGTTGTTGAACGTCGCGTTCTCGTTTGATGCCACCCTGTTTTTGAGAGTCAAGTAATCGGGTAGAAAGGTGGAGCAGTGATTCGGCTACCGGGCGGCGTTCCTGTTCATAGCTATCGAGAAGCTCTTCTCCTGCGCCCCGCAGCGAGGCTGCCATTTTCCATCCCAGGTTATAGGCATCCTGGATGCTGGTATTTAACCCTTGCCCACCCGTCGGCGGATGCACATGAGCGGCATCACCGGCTAAAAATACCTTACCCACACGGTAATGTTCCGCTATGCGCGCATTCATCTGGTACTTCGATACCCAGGGAATCGAATGGATGCGAACATCCGTCCGCCCGATTCGTTCAGTAAGAAAAGCCGTGAGCACGTCGGCTGAGAAATTCTGCGAGTCATCCGGGGCCAACAATGCCTGGATTTGAAAGAGCTGCGTGCCGGCGAGAGGGCAAATCGTTATCATCCGCGCCATATCGCCATCGTTAAAATGGTGCCATACATCCCGGTTCAGACCGGAAAGTGAAGCGTCAGCCACAAGCGCATGGATTCCCAACGTACGACCGGGGAAGCTGACGCCTAATTTTTTTCTGACAAAGCTTCCGCCGCCATCCGCACCTATCAAATAATGCGCGATGATGACCTCTTCTCCAGCCGGCCCGGCAACATACGCGGTGACTGTGCGTGGGGTTTGCGCAAAATGTCGTAACTCGCAGCCGAACTCCACCCGATGTCCCCATGCTTTTAATTGCTCTCGCATAATCGTTTCTGTCACGTTCTGTGGAACCATCAATGGCAGATGGTAGGGTTCGGCATGGGTCGGTTTTGTATGATGCGCAATATCTGAATCTACATAGCTTCCGTCGTGACGGTAGGTTCGTAATCGGGGATAGAGCCCGCCGGCGGCGACCACTTTATTGAGTATTCCAAGATCCTCGAAGATTTCTTGCGTTCGCGGCTGAATACCTTTACCGCGAGAACCGATAAAAGGCGTCGTTCTTTTCTCAATCAGGCGAAATGAGACCCCGTGACGCGCCAGTTCGATGGCTAAAGTAAGCCCGGTAACGCCAGCGCCGCAGATCAGTACATCTGTAGTGGTGTATCTTGTCATCGTCTCTCCGATATGTGTATTATGCACATAAGAGGAGACATGCTATGTCAGAAAATAAAAATGTGCAAGATACACATATTTCCGAGCAAATGAAGGCGCTTCACGGTGCGTTGATTCGCGTGGTGAGCGCGCTTAACCGGCCTCGTAATGATGAGAAATTAATTGCAGAGGCGGGGATTCAACTCGATCGCGCGCTATTTTCGATCCTTATTAGTATCGAACGTTTAGGGCCGATTGGCGTTGTTGAGTTAGCCGAACGTGCCGGTCGTGATTATACGACGGTAAGCCGACAGGTCGCCAAACTGGAGAAGCTGGGGTTGATAATACGGCAGCATAATGCCATCGATCGTCGTATACGCGAGGCCGTTATCTCCCGGACAGGAAAGGCGATGACGGAGCGTATAGACGCCGCTCGAGAGCAAATGGGCAAAGTTGTTTTTAAAGACTGGCCTCAGGATGAACTTGATGTCTTTGTTCGGTTAATGCAAAAGTTTGCCGATGCAATGGATAGCGATGCTTCAATGCCGGAATAAGCAAAAGAAAAGGGCGGTCAAATCCGATCGTCCAGGCTAATATCGGTATCTGACATTGATTAAATATCCAGCAAAGTAAATATAACAACAACATTTATTGAGTTAATTTTCACCCTTTGAAAGGCCAACGTATACTGCAGAATACGGCTATATAACAATCGCCGTATCAATGGTTTTTCAAAGGGTAAATATATGCTTACCGAAAAATATGATTTTCGCATTACCGATCAGATGACTATCCCACTCAGACCTCATTGGATAGCCAATGATTCATACAGGGAAAAGTGTAAAATGCTTGTCCTCAACCGGAGTAAAGGGGAAATTCATAAGGTAGACTTTAGTAAATTAACAGATTATATCAAAGAAGGTGATGTAATCTGTTTTAACGACAGTACTATAATAAACCATATGTTTATCTGTAAAACAAGACAGAATAGGTTAATTAAAATTGTTTTAGAGGGATTTTTACCAAATAATAGAGTAATTATTTCCGGACTTTTAAAAGAAAGGCTTAACGCGAATGATGTTTTCTATTTGGTTGATAACCCTGAAATTTCCATTAAGATAGAACAAAGGTTTAGCGAGGAGAGCCAGTACCGGGCCGTCGTGGAAAATCATGAGGCCTTAATTTGCTATTTAGCCAGTCATGGTGAGCGTCTTGATGAGTATGTGGACTCCAGCTTGTTTTATAAATATCCAGATGCTTACCGTTCCGTTTTTTCTAAAAAGTATGGTTCTTTGGAAATACCTTCTGCCGGCATTCATTTTACCTGGGATCTTATCCAAAGAATCAAAGATAAAGGTGGGTTAATATCCTTCATCACTTTACATGTTGCATCAACAGAAATGTTGTCCAACAGAAAAATACAAACAAAATGTGTAGAGGAAGTGACTATCAACGAAGAATACTACGAGGTTCCACAAGCTACAGCGGATATCATTAATACTGCGAAGCAAAATGGCGGACGTATTTTTGCCGTAGGAACTACCGTTACACGATGTCTGGAATCTGCGTATTCGAGGGAACACAATTGCCTCAAAGCAAGTTCTGGCTGGACTGCGCTTTATATACATCCAGGTTATCAACTTAAAGTGGTTGACTGCCTGCTAACGAACTTACATCAGCCAAAAACGACGCATATGGTGTTAACTGGTCAGTTTGCTGGGGTTGATCTACTCATGAAGGCCTATGCCTCAGAAGATATCCAGTCATGTCAGTTCGATATGTTTGGTGATTGCATGTTAATCATACAGGATGTAGGGTAGGGATGAATAAAATAAAACCGGTACACATAATGCTACCGGTTTTACCGAGAATAAGCATCAGGGGATTCGGGCAATAACCTTTATTTCGAAATCAAAGCCAGCCAGCCAGGTAACGCCAACAGCGGTCCAGTTAGGATAAGGGGGATGGGCAAATATCTCCTGTTTCACCGCCATCACGTCGTTAAGTTGTTGCTCTGGATCGGTATGGAAGGTGGTGACATCCACTATGTCATCGAATGTGCATCCTGCTGCAGTCAGTGTTGCTTTCAGGTTTTCAAAAGCAAGCCTCACTTGTTTTTGAAAATCAGGCTCCGGCGTTCCGTCTGTGTGACTGCCTACCTGGCCTGAAACAAACAGTAAATCACCAGAACGGATGGCTGCGGAATACCCATGTTCCTCATACAGAGAATGGCGGTCAGCAGGAAAAACCGCGATACGTTGCGTCATAATGTTATCCTCAGATAGCGTAAACACTCCGGGCGGGAATAAAATGAATGTCACATACACAACGTAGGCCATAGTTTCATATACGTGGCATATGTCAAGGTGCCGTCACATAAAAGAACTGAGCCTGTTTGTCGTATCGCTTGACGGGAAAGAGAGCATTTCCTGAGTAATTAGCTTCTGTGTCGTGTCATTTTGTAGACGGCATCATTTTCACGCTTTCCAACACCAATGACAGTTACCGTGATAATTTCATCTTCGACGCTGTACACCAGTCTGTATCCTGCACCACGCAGCTTAATTTTGTACTGATTCTTTCTTCCATGTAATTGAGAAGCCGGAACCCGAGGGTTTTCAAGCCGTTCCCTTAGCTTTTTTTTAAACTGTTCCTGTATGGTATGACCCAGTTTTTTCCACTCTTTTAGTGCTGATTCGTTAAATGCCAGCTTATAAGTCATCAATGTTGACCTCAATGACGCGTTCATTCGCACGCTCATCGATAATACGACCGAGTTCTTCATCCTCAAGAATATCCATAAGATGAGCATAAAGTGCCGGAGGCACACAGTAGAAAGCCGGTTCATTGCGGTTAAGAATGGCAACTGGAGCGCCATCTCCGGCATTGAAAGTTCCCATTGGATCACGTTTCAGTTCTGTAATGCTTGCTGCAGTAGTCGTTAAAATTTGAAATGCCATAATTTACCTCCTGGTTGATGACTAAATATAGCATCTTTAATAGTACTAATAAAAGCATCCTTCACGAAGGGGATTCAGCTCCAGCCCGGTCAGTGATGCGGGCAGCTGACGGTTTTTTCAAGGCTAATTTCAGATGTCCAGAACCTCGCTTAGAGCGTCCACATTATGTGAGTAAGATCACACTCGGAAGTGACGGACAGAGATACCCAGGCGCAGCGCGGCCATCTGGGTGCTCAGGACACTGGTCGACAAACCTGGACAAAAATGGCTACAAATAGGCATTAGCATTGGGCCTCTACAATTTAAATGCGCATAATGTACGGCTGTTGAAAAGGCCGCTGCGAAAATCGGATCCCGCAACGGCCTTTTTAGCATAACGTCATTGGGCGAACCAATTGCTATTTTCCAATACCTAATCACCCCTGGAATGATAATAATAAAGATATGCCAATCCAACTGGAGCGATAAATATTGAAAATATCCAACATAAGCACATTGTGATGACCTTAGCCATTAACATCACTATCGCATTGATGAAGAAGACATTTTCACCCATTATGAACGAAACAACCTGCTCATATACGAATCTTGCATATGGATAAAGTAACGCATTGATAACAAAGAATATTACATTACCCACCTTCATCCCAGAAGGATTCTGCATAGAGATGTAAATAAAGAATGTTGAAATTATCGCGCCAAAAATGAAATGGCGAATATAATAACTTGCTTTTAAACCCCCTAAAGTTTTTCGGAATAACTCCATATTTAATAAGCTCCCTTTTCCTTTGCGAGGATTAAAACACCTTCGGTATAAGAGTAACCATATCCGTAACCATATCCACCTCTGCCGGTTCCATTGTTGATAGACCCTGAGTCATATTTAAATCCCCAGTTTCCGGACGTTACTGGCGTTATGCTAATAACTTCAAATCCGTCTTGGTTGAGCTTATCTACTGTGCGTGTAATATCTTCATTCAATCTTTCACCATCAACCTGGCAATCTGACCATCCTTCCTGTACTACCTCTTTTTTGCGGATTTTTTCCTCAATATCAATAAATCCAAGAAATCGTTTTGTATTTCCGGTGGGAACTTTGACCGTTACCTCTTTGTAGATAGGTTGGAAGTAGCTTGGTACATACACGGTTTTGTTCATAATTTACCCTTTCCTTGTGTTTAAAAATCACCCAACCAAGAACATTCAGTGTTGGTAATACTGCACGTTTGTCTCATTCCTGAGGCTGTTAATTTTTTTACACCTCTCCAGACATCGCTTTTTTCATAAATCTTTTGTACTAGTGGTGTATGATTCTCGTGTATCAGGTGCAGATTTACCAATAGCAGCAGGATGATATAGTGAAGTGGCGAATATAATAACTTGTTTTTAAACTCCCTAAGGTTTTTCGGAAAAACTCCATGTTTAATAGTTATCTACTGCGCGTGTAATATCTTCATTCAATCTTTCGCCATCAACCTGGCAATCTGACCATTCATCCTCAATATCAATAAATCCAGGAAATCATTTCGTTGCCATCAAAACAGTTGAGCAGTAGGATATGAAGGCTCTTCGAAGCACTCGTCAGTTGATGGTGGAGCAGCGGACTGCACTGGCAAACTTCAGAGGAGTGCGCGGAGTGGGAGGGGGCTAACATTTAAGGCTGGTTCTGAACTCTTCAGGATTCACTGGCCCAGGATTAATGGTTCTCAATTACTTCTGAAACACCTTTGGCGTACAGAGATAAAATCTGGCTGTCCATCTGCGTAAATTGCATCGTCCTGACCAGGATCGGTATCAAAGTAGTCATACGTATGACGAAGACATGTTAAAAGATCCTTTTTTGCCTTTTTTGGTCCTGCCGTAAAAAGAGAGAAGAAGGGATAGGTAACACATATCCATATGTCCTGCATCTGCTACATATATAATCTGCATATACTGACCCTATGCGGAAACGTATTGGCTGCAGAAAATAGCCGGCATCGGCACGGTGTCGGAAACACATCCGGAAGGGGTAACTTTCAGGCTAATGGCACGCTCTATTTTGATGGTTGCTATAAAACAGGGAAAGCAGATAACTCGTTGCTTTGTACCAATCTTGCTCTATGGAGTATCGAGCTAGCCTGCGATCATTTTGATATTCGGGAAGAACGGGGATATACCACGAAGTTTAGCCAGCAGGGAGAGAGTTGGTTAACACTATTCGCCTGCAATCAATTCTCTTTAGTTCCTTACTGCTATCCGGCCATTCAGCGCGGGTTTCAAAGCGGCGTATTGAAAGAAATTGTTCCGTTTTATCGTGAACAGAAATTGGGTATCCTGGCGATGGAGATAATGGCGCGTGAACGGGGGGATACAATCAACTGGGAAGCAATGCAAGTGCGTGTTGATCCTGTCTATCTGGACTTTTGCCAAAACATTTTATTGTCATCAGATGATGAACTAGTCCGCACCGGATTGATTACGCTATGCGATAAGCATCTTGAGTGGACTGATTTTCATAATAGCGATAAGCGTTGTTGCTTGACTGGCTATGAAATTCAGCGTCAGGATCTATTACTCTGGCCATTTGAATATCAGGCGGTAAAAAACTGGCGAGCACGTCAAGGGTTAAGTACACCAATGATTGAACATCCATTGATGAATAGTCCGATGACGACAGCGAATTGTCCTGACTTTTCGCAGTGGCAGCGTCCAGAGTGGTTCAATCCGTTAGTTGATTTTTTGGCGCAGCGCAGGCCTGAGCTGGCATTTTTACGACATCTCTTTATTTAAGTGAGCGATTATTGTCCCGTTTTCTCTGGACCTGGCGCGCAACTTCAAGCACATGACCCAGTCTTTTATTATCAATAATTGCGACGGGGTCCACCTCCGATAACAGGTCGAAGGTGGAATAGGGGAGCAGAACGTCATTCAGCCGCAGCTCCTTATGCTCGTCAGTATAATGCCAGACTTCGATATATTTACCGATGGCCCGGCGACTGTGCTCGCTGTCCTCAATCTGTGGATTCAGATTTCACAAACAGCAGGTGCATCAGGCGACTGGTGGCATCGTCAACATAGACAAGAGCAGTACAGGGTCGCCCCCGGTTTTCAAACCAGTGATGGTCACAGCCATCAATTTGTATCAGTTAGCCAGTACAAGACCGCCGGTAACGAGGCTGATGAATTTTCGGCGCACGTTGTCTGCGAGGGATCCAGATTCCGGCTTTTATCATGAGGCGTCGGATAGTTTCCTTGCCAAGAACCAGACCGTGAACTTCCTCCAGATTTTCCCGCGCCAGCGTGGGGTCAAAATCACGGTAGTGCTCCCGGATTATACGGAGTGCCTGATCTATCAGTGAAGTTGGCAACAGACGGTTACCAGCGCGGCCACGACTATGGTTGCTCATGCCAAGTGGTCCGAGTTGACGATAACGTTTCAGCAGCTGGCTGCAATGGCGTGGCGTAATGCCGGGCATCTCAGCAGCCTGACCGGGACGTAAATTGCGGTCGATGACATCCTGCAGGATTTTGAGGCGGTTGATTTCTTTCACTGGTGAACATCCCGGCGTCATGTATAGCCATAGAAAACGTCTCATCAGGAAAATGCGAGTCGTTGTTTAGACATACAGATCTGAGAACTATAGCCTGGACATTCCTATAAAATGAGCCACAAATAGACATTAGCATTGAGCCTCTACAAGATTAGTGCGCATAATGTATATTATGTTAAATGCACCAGAACATTTAAAAGACATGTTAAGGCGGCTGGATTCGTGCATGTCAAAAAACTTCTGGCCGATAAGTTTGATCCCTTCCCTGCCGTGACGCTGCGCGAATTCTGTTGATTTGCACCCGCTATCCTGCACACGATTTCACGCAGCACACGCCGCGCAGGCATAAAAAAACCGGCCATTGTGACCGATTCGTCACTGTCAGTGTGTCAGTCCGGGATGAAATCGTCGCGCAGCGCATCAGCGAGCACCCACGGCATTTCAGACGGAAAACTCTTTTCACGCGCTGCAGATAACATGGCATCGCCGTAGGACTCAACAGCCATTTCCGACAGTTCCCGTTTTAATGACGAGCTTTTTTCCAGACGACGGGCAATTTTCCTGCGCTGCGCTGACATGGACTAAAAAATCAATGGGAACCTCATTTCACGAGGTTTGATTATTCACTGTCTGCCAATGTCTCGCATTCACACTCGCCACCTACACTGGCGGCGGTCAAACATAATCGGCTCGTATTTTAGCGTCGCGCCTGGCATAGCGATTCTACAAATGACATGTCTTACCTCAACCACCCGGTAAAAGTCATATATCGATAGCAGTATGTTACTCCAGATGAAACAATCGGTTCAGAAAGGGATATGTTCCAGCAGACAGGAATGTTATAAGGAGCTTCCCCCTTCGACACAAATAATGGTTGAGGACTGAGAACAGATGCAGCTGAATATGCTGGAAGCCATGAATATTTATGTCAATGTGGTAGAGCAAGGGAGCTTTATCCGCGCGGCGGAGGTGCTTGAGCTGCACCGCCCTGCTGTTACCCGCGCCGTTCAGAATCTGGAACATGATCTGGGCGTTAAGCTCCTGCATCGTACAACACGACAGGTCAGTATGACGGATGAAGGGGAAGAGTTTTACCAGCGTTGCCTGTCGCTCTTAAGCGAGCTGGACGACGTCCGGCGATTATTTTCCAGCACGCAACCGCCGAAAGGCCGCCTGCGCCTTGACGTCCCTATTACGCTCGCCCGGGCAGTCATCATTCCGGCTCTTGGAGATTTTCAGAACCGATACCCGGATATTGAGATTGTACTTGGCACGTCCGATCGCAAGATTGATTTGATTGCCGAGCGTGTGGACTGCGTCATCCGACTTGGTGAGCTTAATGACTCCAGTTTTGTTGCCAGACGTCTGGGAACGGCAGCCATGGTGACCTGTGCTGCGCCATCTTATCTTGCGAAGCATGGCACGCCGCACTCTATCGATGAGCTGATGAAGTCCCACCGGGCTGTAAATTTTTTCAGTAATCACAGCCTGCAGATAATGGAGTGGAAATTCACGGTTGATGGCAGTATCGCGTCAATAAAAATTCCCTCCAGCATCCTGGTAGACAATTCAGAAGCGTTTCTTTCATGCGGGCTGGCGGGGTTGGGGGTTCTACACGGATTGCGTCCGTCTCTTGCACCCTTTATTGCCAGTGGAGAGCTGACAGAGATCCTCACTGATTTCCCGCCCCCGCCAAAACCGGTTTCACTGCTTTACCCGGATCGTCGGTATCTGGCACCTAAAGTTCGCGTATTCATCGACTGGCTGTGCGAGGTTTTTGGTCCGGATGCACATCTCTGATAACGCTCTTTCGTGCATACCCGACCTGAAGATTGTTACTTTATCAGTAATTCTGTTTTAAAGATTGGATGGTTTTTCGTAACAATAAAGAGGTTTAAGATCTTCTTCAGATTAATTAACTACCACAGTCGCCTAAAAGGCTGGCTGAAAATTTGTTCGAAGGAGATCACGTCATGAAGTACAACCGTATCTGCCAGATCCTGGGTATCGAAAAACCTGTTATACAAGGCCCACTGTCCTGGCTTACCGATGCAAGACTGGTTGCAGCCGTAAGCAACGCCGGTGGTTTGGGTGTGCTTGGCCCAAATGCGGGCTTAACAGCGGAAACTGCTGTATCAACGCCTGAAGAAACAGCAGAAAAAATGCGTGAAGAAATTCGTAAAACCAAAAAACTTACCGAAAAACCATTCGGGGTGAACCTTATTCCAACCCCTGAAAACGACATCTGGACTCCGCCTATCCTACAGGTAATAAAGGAAGAGGGAGTAAAAGCTGTTGTTTATACCGGTTACGGAGAGGGAGCTATTATCACTTCGCTGTTTAATGAACTAAAAGCGTCGGGTATTGCAATTATTTACCGCGATATTAATCCGACACCTGAAAATACACGTTTAGCGGAAAAAGCCGGCGCCGACATTATTGTTGCAACAGGTTTTGATGAAGGTGGCACATTGCCGGGCACCGCGCTTGGCACCTTTTCGATCGTGCCGCTGATTGCGGACTCGGTGAAGAGTGTTCCCGTCATGGCTGCAGGCGGGATTGCCGATAGCCGTACCGCCCGTGCTGCCCATGCGCTGGGAGCAGAGGGTGTCTTTGCTGGTTCGGTGTTTATTGGGACAGAAGAAAGCCGTGTGCCGCAGTCAGTAAAGGATAAAATCATTAATGCTAACGGCCTGGATTTGCTGCTTTTCCGTACCCTGCCAGATTACTACCGCTCACTTCCTGGCAAGCTGGCTGACAAGCTCGTGTCGATGGATAAAGCTGGTGCAAGCAATGAAGAACTGGCCCAGACGATGGGAGGTTTACGAGGGTTGCGTATCGGCATGCTGGAAGGTAATACAGATGAAGGATACATTGCGCTGGGCACGGGCATTGGAAATATCCGCAGCATCAAGAGCGTAGCTGAGGTCGTGAACGAGCTGGCTATTTGTTAAGGGCAGTACTGACTGCAAAAGCAATCGAACTTTGCGAAACGGCCTGGCGCGCAGCGGCCCTCTGACACAAGATGTGGTAGTGTTTTCAGACATTGAAACGCCATAGGATGTATTCCTCCCCTACCCTGTGACTACCGGCTCACCACCGGACAAGCCGCTGTGCTTATCAGCAAAGCCGAAATGATTGTTTGAGTAACTTTACGACAATTGCTTCAAAAACTGACTTCCGCTACCAGACGGTATACACAGTATGACTATTTCTTTTTATATGCCCCATACAAAAGCGATACGGGTGTTTTTTCTAATATCTGGATTTCATTTTTATGTGCTTTATGTTCACTAAAAATATCTGCCAGACTTTTACCTCCAAAGGCCAGGCCAATTCCCGTTGCTGCTGCTGAAAGTAATGTCAATTGCGGCATGGCAAGTGAAGCTATACCTAACGTGGCTGTTCCTGCAAAAATTAATCCAGATGAGATCTTTTTTTTCTTTGAATTCTTAATGGCTGATTCATGCGATTTTCCATACTCTTCGACCACATTGATTAAATGTTTTGAAAAATTATCTGCCGCATCTTGCATTTGATCTGGTGTTTTTCCTTGCAAGTCATGCCTTGAGATTCTTAGTTCATGCCTTAAGGATTCCAGTTGACCTCTTTCTCTAATCTTTTTTAATTCCAGATCGGAAAGCGCAGTAAGGAATTTTACTTCCGCGGCTGAAAGGCCCATTGTAATCGCTTGCTCTTCAGAAGAAAGAGGATTTAATTTACCATAATCCTTGACCAACTGCTCCGTAGTCCATTCATGTAAAAACATATGGTTACTATAAATAACCGGATCAATGCCTAATAGTGTTGCCGATAATTGAGTTGATCGTTGTGCATAAATTGCACCTTCAACCTTACCCAGTAAGGTTGCTATAGCTGACGGCAGATCGTAATCCAGAAGATCTACCTCTCTTGTTGTAAAACTCTTTAAATCTGTATCGTAAACCCAGACTTCTTTTTCGATGTTATTGAAATTATTAAGCAATGTTTTTAATAATTCTTTATTTGTTAGGAACTTCTGGAATGTTTCTTCATTTCTCCCAAAGTGCTCAAGAAACGCTAAATAAGTAGCGTAATCCATTTTTCTATCTTTAAAAAAGAGCTGGCTTAGAAAAGCGGCAGATTGTTCATGATTGCGTTCTTTATCAAAATCCAGTAATTCAGGAACGATTAGAAAAATTGGATAATCATCATCAATAGTCATAAACGGGATGGCGCGAAATAGATTAGAAACATGTTCAAGTAATACCAACCTGCGCATGCGGACATAACTATTATCTGGTGGCAATGACAAAAATGAATGCAGTGAGCTAAGAGAAGGAAAATGTAATGGATCAACCATTATGATGCTATCAAAATAAATCCCCAAAGATCTAAGGTGATTAGATATGTTATAACCAAAGCGTTGAATCGGAAGTAATAATCGATAACTTTTAGACGCCCGCACTTCTGTTATAAGCGCCGCGGCGTGAGTATCCCAAAATTTATTTAGCAACACGATTAGGTTTGTAAGTTGATTATCTAACTCGGGAGAGCTAATTAGCTCCTTCAGGATGAATCTACGTAATTCTTTCAGTTCTAAATTTCTAAACGCATATTTATATTTTTCAGAAAAAGCGTTTTCCATCAATAAAACATATTCATTCTGTATGCTTTTTGTAATACTACTCATCATCTATCTCCGAACCACCACGCAACGATTTCCCAGTGTAGTGGTTCTTATCATGTGTATATTGTTAGTCATGTTATCGTAGAAAATTCAGTGGTCAATAACTCATTGAGGTAGCTACTAAAATTTGCAGTTACCAGGATTTAGGATGATTTTAAAAATGTTTATAAATTCAGGCTGCGCCGCAGTGATTGCACTGATTTCCACGTAACATGATAATCAATGGCTTTGATACCCTTTAAACGAACAAATATGAGCTTAACATGGCGACAATAAAGGATGTTGCATCTTTGGCCGGTGTATCAACCGCGACTGTATCACGTGTCATTAACCAGACCGCGTGGGTTGAACCCGTCACGCGCGAACGTGTAGAGAAAGCCATGCGCGATCTCAATTATCGCCGGAATGCCGCCGCTATCGCGCTGGCGAAACGTAGCGGCGATATGCTCGGATTGTTAACCGGCAATCTGGCTGATCCTTTTTTTGCCCACCTTGCTCGCGGCGTAGAAGATGTTTCTCGTAAGCAGCAGTATCGCTTGATGGTATGTAGCGGCGGCCACGACGAAGAAATGGAAAAAGCGGGACTGGATTTTCTGGTTAATCAAGGTTGTGAGGCTATTGTTGTACACGCCAGCCGATTACCGGATAAAGAGCTGCTGCGCTACGCAGCCCACTTTC
This sequence comes from Salmonella sp. SSDFZ54, assembly GCF_004010735.1. Lineage (NCBI taxonomy): Bacteria > Pseudomonadati > Pseudomonadota > Gammaproteobacteria > Enterobacterales > Enterobacteriaceae > Salmonella > Salmonella sp. SSDFZ54. Next base: position 4,353,805 of record NZ_CP034819.1, on the reverse strand, counting down.
CAGCGCTGGTTGTTGTGAATCGTTATATCGCCGGTATGGCCAACCGGTGTATCTGGCTGGAAAATCGCAGCGCCGCCAGGGAAGCGACCCGATATCTCCTGGCGAACGGGCATCGGCGCATTGCCTGTGTGACATCTGACTTGCCAATTATCGATCGTCAGGAACGCCTTGATGGTTACCGTGAGGCGCTGGAAGAATATGGTATTTCTCCAGACCCTCGCTGGGTGATTAGCGTTCCGTTTAACGAAGAAGGCGGCGAGCGGGCCGCGCATCAACTTATTAATAGCGGGCTTCCCCTTACGGCAGCGGTCACGTTTAACGATGTGATGGCCGCTGGCATTATGCGTATTCTTCATCAACGCGGCGTTCAGCTTCCGCAACAGCTCTCTATTGTCGGCTTTGATGATGTGGTGCTGGCCCGGTATCTTTATCCGGCGTTAACAACAATGCATTATCCGGTCGAACAAATGGCGCGTTGTGCCGCGCAACTGGCGATACAGTTATACCAGGGCATTACGCCGCCGCCCAGCAGCAATCATTTCAATGCCGAACTGGTGATCCGCGATTCTGTCGCGCCCTATTTTTCACGGTGAATGCGTCGTCAACAGTAAAAACTGTGATGGCTATCAAATTAACCCCTCTCATGTAATCGGTTACATGGACGAAAGTAATGGATCACAGTAGTGGGAAGCGTATCCCCCTACCCTTGAGCTACCTTACTGACCGGAGCTCCATTATGAGTGCATCACAAAACAAGAAGAAAACGCTGTCATTGGGTTTAGCGCTAATCCCAGTCATCTCCATGTTGTTATTGTTGATTATCGGTTACGGCATCATGGGGCTACGTATCGAACCGCTCCTTCTGTGCTCTGCGGCGGTAGCGGCAGGCATTGCATGGTGGCAAGGATACTGTTGGGAAGACATCATCAACTCAGTGGTGGATAAGCTGGCTAAAGCAATGCCGGTTATCATGATCCTGATCTGCGTGGGCGGTTTGATTGGCACCTGGATGTTTAGCGGCACCATTCCCTACATGGTGTACTGGGGGCTAAAACTCATAAGCCCGGAATATATTTTGATTGCAGCCTTCTTTTTAACCAGCGTGGTCTCCGTCTGTACCGGTACATCGTGGGGGTCCGCAGGGACGGTTGGCGTTGCGTTAATGGGGGTTGCCGCCGGGCTGGACGTGTCTCTTGCAGCAGCAGCTGGCGCCGTCGTTTCTGGCGCTTATTTCGGCGACAAAATCTCACCGTTGTCCGACTCGACTAACTTTGCCGCGATTGTCGCAGACACTACTCTGTTTGAGCATATTCAGCATTTACTTTGGACGACCCTGCCAAGTTTCCTGCTTGCCGCCGTGGTTTATCTTATCGCCGGACACAGTAATATGCTGGGCGAGGTGGCCACGCCGCAGCGCGTTACGGACATCATCCACTCGCTGGAGTCGCTATACCATTTTAATATTGTTCTTATTTTGCCGCCGGTGATCGTACTGTGGGGCGCAATTCGCAAGAAGCCTGTCATCCCATTAATGTTAAGCGCCTGCGTACTTGCCTTGTTCCTCGGCGTCATCATGCAGGGACTGAGCATCAAACAGGGACTGGACGCTTTCATTGATGGATTTGATATCGCCATGTTCCCACAAGGCGCAGAAGGTGTCGTGGCCGATGTTCCGCGCCTGCTAAACCGGGGCGGAATGTTCTCGATGATGGGAACAATACTGTTAGTTTTCTGCGCTTTTTCATTTGCCGGAGCGCTAACGTTAACCGGCGCGTTAACGATCATCATTAACCGGCTGCTGACTATTATTCATAGCGTTGGTCAGCTCATTGCCGCCACTATCGGCACCACAATTTTGGTCACAGGAGCGACCAGCGACGGTAAACTGGCATTGTTAGTTCCCGCCGAACTGTTTAAAGATGCCTATCGTCGTATGGGGCTGGATACTAAAAACCTTTCACGGACGATAGAAGATGCCGGTACCGTTATCGAACCTCTCCTGCCGTGGACCTCGGCTGGCGTCTACATGGCAACCACGCTGGGCGTTAGCACGCTTGATCTTCTGCCCTGGGCTATCCAGTGCTATGCGGCAATCTTCTTCGCATTAATTTATGGTTTTAGCGGAATTGGTATTGCCAGAACCGCCCCCGCCTCAGAAAAGTCGCCGCAATCGTCAGTGACGGAATAATAAGGAAACAAGATGGATTTTAACCAGATTATCAATCGCAACAATACTGGTTCGGTAAAGTGGGATTTTATTGAGCGCCACTTTGGCGACGGCGCTGGAAAACTGCTGCCGATGTGGGTTTCTGATTTCGATTTTGCCTGCCCGCCTGAGGTTCAGGCGGCATTACATCAGCGAATCGAGCACGGCGTATTTGGCTATAGCGAACGCGATGAGGCCTATTTTAACGCCCTGCTTCACTGGTTTTCGTCACGCCACCAGCTCACGTTAAAACAGGAATGGGTATGCAGCGTGGAAGGCGTCGTACCAGGGTTGGCGCTCTTGGTGCAAATGTTGACGCATTCAGGCGACGGCGTAGTGGTACAGGGACCATACTATGGCTCCTTCGCCAAAATAATCACGCTTAATGGTAGAAAACTGCTGGAGAATCCCCTTAGCGAGTCGCCGGACGACGGCTACCAGATGGATTTTTGCCAACTGGAAAGGCTGTTTCGCCATGAGCGCCCTCCGCTGATGATTTTGTGTAATCCACATAATCCAACCGGGCGTTGCTGGTCGGCCAACGAGCTGGAGCAACTGCTTTTATTATGTGAAGCTTATGATGTCACTCTCATCTCGGATGAAATATGGGCCGATCTATTGCTGCCCGGCGAAACCTTTACCTCGGTACTGCATTTAGGGGAGCGCTGGCATAAACGGGTCATCTCCGCCACTGCGGCCAGCAAAACGTTTGGCTTATCGTCGTTGCGAATTTCTAATTTTCTCATTCCCGATCCTACGCTTCGCCAGCGTTTCCTGTCTCGTCTGGACGCTCATGGGTTGGACGTCTTTAACGCTCTCTCCGTTCAGGCGGCGACTACCGCATGGAATGAAAGCAGACAGTGGCTGGATTCGCTACTGGATTACCTGGCGGAAAACCGCCGCTGGTTTGTTGAACAGGCGACAGAGCATCTCCCCTGGGCAAGAATTGTCCCGGCGCAGGGAACCTATTTATTATGGATGGATTGTAAAAAACTGGGACTGGATGACGAACAGCTAAAATGGGTAATGGCGGATGTCGCGGGTATTGCTCCTTCAATGGGCAGCAGCTTTGGCCCGGCGGGCAGCGGATTTATCCGTTTAAATCTGGGATGTCCACGTACCTACCTTGAAATGGCAATAGACGGCCTGAAGCGAATATCGGTGAAGACAATCAAAGGAATACCAACAGGCGGATGAATTTTTCGGGCGGTAAACTGACACCGGTGTTATTTCTGCGGCATGATATCGCCTGAGCGCTAGTAAAAAAACCGGCCATCAAGGCCGGTTGGGTCCGGAGCGCAGTTTTACTATCAGGGGCGTCTGAATAATACGATGCTGCGCCCGGCCAGATCGAAATCCATTTCTTCGGTAATCCGCATTCCCTGCTGCGCGTTATCGGCAGTCGTCAGTTCAAGTACCCAGCCGCCTTCTCCCCACATCGGAATACGGAACGGTACGCTGCCTTCAAACGGATTGAAAAGCAGTAAGGCGTCATGCCCGATCTCCGCTTCCGGCTGGAGATCGGGACGACTAATGCATACGCCTATGGTCGATCCCTCATCCCATTGTTCGGATTGCTGCGCCCCTCCGCCGGCGTTAAACCAGCGGATCTCCAGACCGTCACGCCAGCTCTCTCGGCGCAGCAACGGTTGCGTGGCGCGCAGTTGAATCAGATGACGGGTAAACTCTCGTAGCGCATTGGCGGTTTCCGGCAAATTATCCCAGTGGACCCACGATATTTCACTGTCCTGACAGTAGCCATTGTTATTGCCCATCTGACTGCGGCCAAACTCATCGCCCGCTAATAACATCGGCGTGCCGTGCGAGAAAAGCAAGGTGGTCAGGAAATTGCGTTTCTGTTGCTCGCGTATCGCATTGATGCCTTCGTCGTCGGTTGGCCCTTCTGCGCCATAGTTACAGGAGCGGTTATCATTATGCCCGTCATTATTATCTTCGCCATTGGCTTCATTATGTTTGTCGTTATAAGACACCAGATCGTTCAGCGTGAAGCCGTCATGGGCAGTAATAAAGTTAACGCTTGACCAGGGGCGACGGCCGCGCAAATCATAGAGATCGCCGGAACCCAGCAGGCGTGCGGCGAAATCATTTGTGACGTTGTCACCTTTCCAGTATTCGCGTACCGTATCGCGGTATTTATCATTCCATTCGCCCCACCCTGGTGGAAAGCCGCCAACCTGATAGCCGCCCGGTCCGATATCCCAGGGTTCGCCAATCAGTTTCAGTTTTGCCAGCACCGGGTCTTGCGTTACCGCATCAAAAAAGCCGCCTCTCTGATCAAAGCCTTCCGGCTCACGACCAAGAATGGTGCCCAAATCAAAACGAAAGCCGTCGACATGCATTGACTCCGCCCAATAGCGAAGGGAATCCATCACCATTTGCAGTACCCGTGGATGAGAGGTATTGACGGTATTACCTGTCCCTGTATCGTTAATGTAATAGCGATGCTGATCGGGCATGGTGCGATAGTAAGAGAAGTTATCGATACCTTTAAATGACAGCGTGGGGCCAAGCTCATTCCCTTCTGCCGTATGGTTATAGACCACGTCCAGTATCACTTCGACGCCGGCATCATGGAAAGCGCGCACCATATCGCGGAATCCCTGAATACCTTTTGGACCATAGTAGCGCGTCGCCGGCGCAAAAAAGCCCAGCGAGTTGTATCCCCAGAAATTTTTCAGTCCTTTATCGAGCAGATGCTGATCGTCCGGGAACCAGTGAACGGGTAAAAGCTCGACGGAGGTAATGCCCAGGCTTTTAATGTAATCCACGCTGGCTTTATGCCCCATGCCCTCAAACGTACCGCGTAGAGGCTCAGGGATCGCGGAATTAAGCTGGGTAAAGCCTTTTACATGCGTTTCATAAATAATGGCGTTCGACCACGGTATGGAAGGCCGTTGTCTATCCTCCCAATTCGCCTCAGCCGGATCAATCACCCGGCATTTAGGCGTAAATGGCGCGCTATCCTGGTCATCAAAGGTCAAATCTTTATCGTCATGAAGTAATTGATACGCGAAATGCGCATCGTTCCACTGAATATCGCCCACCAGCTCACGGGCATAAGGGTCAATAAGCAGCTTGTTGGGGTTAAAACGATGACCATTTTCCGGGTCATAAGGACCGTAAACGCGGTACCCATACAGCGCGCCGGGCTGCAACTTCGGGACATAGCCGTGCCATATTTCGTCGGTATATTCCGGTAACTCCAGACGAGCGATTTCATGCTCCCCGCTCGGATCGTAAAGACAAAGCTCGACGCGTTCCGCATGGGCGGAAAAAATAGCGAAATTCACGCCTTCGCCGTCATAATTCGCGCCAAGCGTATGGCTGTATCCTGATCTGATTTCAAAAGCCCTGTTTGTTGTCATTCTCTTTCTCCACCCACGGTAAACGTTGTCCTGTCACGGCACATCAACACATAAACTCAGTCGCTCATTAAAACCAGTACGCCGCCCTGATGTGAGGCCAACGACAGGCGTTCACCAGGCATTAACCTCTCCTGGGTAAGCACATTGCGATAACGATGCTGATTAAGCTGTCCGGGTATAATAATGTCGGTTCCTGCCCAGAAACCGCTATGCGATTGTGACAATAAGCCGTCACATTCGGCGAACACCAGTCGGGGCGCAACAACAATCAGCGCATCATCATGATTGGCTCTGGCGTAAGCGATGACTTTGTCGGCACGCTGGCCAACAGCCCGCAGCGGTATATAGTCGCCAAAACGGAAGAGCTCATGATTCTGCTGACGCAGACGCAGTAATGCAGCGGTGACATACTGATTCACCTGCCCGTTCAGCCAACTCTCTTCGCGCGAGAAAACTCCCGGCGTTAGTTGGTCTAACTGCTGCGCCAGCGTGGCGAAATCCGGTTCGCGGCGGTTGTCGGGATCGACAAGACTAAAATTCAACGCCTCGCTCCCCTGATAGATATCAGGTACCCCCGGCGCGGTTAATTTGATAACGGTCTGCGTCAGGCTGTTAACCAGCCCTGCGCGGATGAAGGGTTGCAAGGAACGATAAAAATCCTGCAAAAATGTCTGATTATCCGGCGCCAGTAAATAACGGGCGTAATCAAGCATTGCCGTTTCGTAAGCCTCATTACTGTCCACCCAATCGGTACGTAGCTTCGCTTCGCGTAGCGCTTTCTCCACAAAGGCTTCAAAGCGTATTTTCAGCGCGTTTAAACCTGTTTCGTCCTGTGGTTGTAGCATCGGGGGCCAGACGCCGGTCAGCGCCTGATATAACATCCACGTATCCGCCGATTTTGGCGCAGTGCCATCATTCAAAAATTTGACATGGGTCTGGTTCATCTGCCGCCAGCGGGCAAGGCATTCGCTCCACTGTTCCGGCGCTTCGGTAAGCGTATACAGGCGTGCTCGCGCATCCTCGCCTCGCTTGGTATCGTGGGTCGACGTACCGGATAACGCATCAGGCTGTCGCGCCTGTCGGGTTTTCATCTCATGGTGAAAGCGTTCGATGGAGAAGTGATGCGTGACGGGCTCGGCGCCGACTTCATTTAACGCCAGTCCCATGTTTTGACGAAAGAAAAGCGTATCCTCTACCGATTTCGCCATCAGCGGACCGGTGAGTTGTTGGAACCGAACACGAAACTGTGTCGCCTCCTCCTGGCTGGAGGTGGGAACATCGCCGGTAAGAAGACGGCTCAGAAATGTAAGCGCTTCTGGCTGCGGAGGGTTTTCAAGCGTCTTTACCCGTTCCACAATACGGTGTAACAGGCAAATATCGGTCGGCGGTAGCCCTTCTGCCGTGCCGTAAGTGCGATATACGGGAAAGGCAATTAATAACTCGCGTAACGCCTGCCGAACGACGCTCTCTTCCTGTGCGATCTGTAGCTCGCTGGCAATCGACAGCGCAAGCGCGAGCAGCCGGGTAAATTCCCCCTCGAAATTGCGATCGACCATCAGCAATTTAGCCGCCCGTAATTCCGCCCGCATATCCACTGGCGCGCCTTTAACGGTCTCGTAAGCCTGGCGCAGATTGTCTATCTGCTCATCGTCAACCAGCACCTCCGCCAGCGAGGCGATAAATTCATAGCCTGTGGTGCCGGAAACCGGCCAGTCATCAGGAAGTTGCTCGCCTTTAGCGAGAATTTTTTCCACGGTGATATAGCACGCCGGCCCCACTTCCTGACGTAAACGCGCAAGATAGGCTTTCGGATCGGCAAGGCCGTCGATATGATCGATACGTAAACCGTCAACCGCCCCCGTTCTGACCAGCTCCAGAATCAGCCGATGTGTATCGTCGAAGACGGTTTTATCTTCCACCCGCATTCCTACCAGCCCTGTGACCTCAAAGAAACGCCGATATGAAAGCGAGCGAGCGGCCTCGCGCCAGGACATTAATTTCCACGGCTGGCGCTCATGCAAATCAGCAATAGCGGCTTTATCGGTAAGCGCTAGTATTTCGGCCTCGCGCCCCTGCCACGTCGCCGGCGCAAGCGGATAATAGTTATCATAATAGGCGAACGTGGGTTTACCCGTAGCGGGATCGGGCTTGATCGCAATTTCTCCGTTTTCCAGCACGGCGTCAAACGTGTCGCCTAAAAAAGGCAGCGTCAGTCGGCGCGACCAGTCAATATCGAAATGGCGCGCGTAACGGCTCTCCTTGCCATATTCAAGCACGTCGCGCCACCAGGCGTTTTCCAGCGAGCTGGCCATGTGATTAGGCACAATATCGATGATCAATCCCAGCCCTTGCGCTTTAAGTTCGGCCACCAGTCTTTCAAATCCTTCGCGCCCGCCAATAGAGGGCTCAATCTCATTCGCATCGGTGACATCATAACCATGCGTTGACGCTTTGGTGGCGGTAAAGATGGGTGAGGCATAAAGATGGCTGATACCCAGATTTTTAAGGTAAGGCACCAGCGCCGCAGCGCGATCGAAGGTCATGCCATTGCGAAACTGAAGACGATACGTTGCAGTTGGGATCATGATGCAGACTCTCCCTGGGCTAAGCGGACAATAAGAGAATGTTGGGAAAGCGACCCGGTGGATTCATTCGGCCAGGCGAAGAGAGTCTTACCCGGTAAATCGGGCAGCAATACCGTCGTGGCGCTAATATTCAGCGCCAGTGACAGTGTTCCTCCCGGAAAACGCCAGCTAACGGCAATAAACCCGGGCGCGGTTTGCAATACCGTTCCTGAGCTCTCACGGGCAGCGGACAACAGCGGCACGATATGCTTCTGGCGCAAAAGCAGTAGTTCGCGGGTAAACGCCAGCCACGCTTTACCCTCTTCACTGTGCTGTTGCTTCCAGTTAAGTTTTGAGCGTTGAAAGGTCTCTGGCGCATTCGGGTCCGGAACATTTTCCCCTGCATGATCGGCAAACTCTTTTGCGCGACCTTCACGAACGGCGCGGGCTAAATCCCCATGGAAATCGGTAAAAAAAAGAAAAGGACGGCTTTCGCCATACTCTTCGCCCATAAAAAGCAGCGGAATATGCGGTGAAAGCAGCAACGTGGCGAGCAATACTTTTGTTCGTTCAGCACCCGCCAGGGTTATCAGTCTGTCGCCCTGGGCGCGGTTACCGACCTGATCGTGATTCTGAATAAAATCCACAAAAGCGACCGGGGGTTGTCCGGTACTTTTTACGCCGCGAGGTTCGCCGGTTTGTGGTGAAATTTCTCCCTGATAAGCGAATCCTTCGGCCAGCGCTCTTGCGAGGTGTTTTTCCGGGGCATCAGCAAAATCGTTGTAGTAGGCCTGGGTCTCTCCGGTCGCAAAAACGTGGACGGCATTATGAAAATCGTCATTCCATTCGGCGGTAAACAGAGGCGCATTGCCATCCTGATCTCGGGGATGCAGAGAAATAATATTGCGGCTATCTTCGGTGGTCAGATGAATGGATCTGTCGGTAATGTCTTCCCGAATACGTTGTGCGATTTCAACCAGCACATGCCTGGCGCTACTGTCCTCAATCTGATCGATAGCGTCAAAGCGTAAGCCGTCGAGATGGTATTCTGTCAGCCAGTATAACGGCGCCTCGATGATATAGCGCCGCACGGCGTCGACATCATAGGCGATACCATTTCCCCACGGCGTCATGCGCTCTTTGTGGAAAAACGCTGGCGCCAATAGCGGTAAATAATTTCCCTCCGGGCCGAAATGGTTCAGCACAATATCCAGGACGACGGAAAGACCATACCCATGCGCGGCGTCAATAAACGCCTTGAAATCATCCGGCGTCCCATAGGCAGAATGCGGCGCGTAAAGCAGTACGCCGTCATAGCCCCAGCCACGCTCGCCGCCAAATTGCGCAACGGGCATCACTTCAATAACGGTAACGCCGAGTTCAGCGAGATAAGGCAGCTTCGCTATTGCGGCGCGGAAGGTGCCTTCCGGAGTGAACGTGCCTGTATGCATCTCATACACCACGGCCTGCTCCCAACGGCTACCTTTCCACCCGGTGTTGCGCCACGTGTAGCTGCCTGGATCAACCACATATGACGGACCGTTGACGTCAGTTTTTTGAGCGCGGGAAGCCGGATCGGGGACCACCATGCCATCGCTGAGTACAAAGTTATACTCCGTACCTGGCCTCACCCCGGAGACGTCCAGCGTAAACCAGCCGTCACCGCTCGCCTGCATTTCCTGGTCTTTACCCGCAAGCCTGAGCATAACCTTTTGCTGACCGGTGGCCCAAAGACGAAAGCGGACAACATCAGCGGCGATATATTCAGCTCCCCAGCTTTTGCAAAAAATTTTTGAACTCATTTGTCGCTCCGTTTAACCCATAACCTCTACAGCATCCGAAAAACAAGCATAGACTATGGGGCTAATTTTTACGTGACACTGTCACTTAACAGGCATTCTTTTTCCTATCTGCGTGTAAAACCGTGGAATTATTGTCGGGATTGCTCAGATGTACCGAAGTGCGCGGTATCGCCTCGCCCGTGTTCGCCAGAGCCCTGAACACGCTGTAGCTGGATAACCTCCCCCTGCTCCCAGGCGTTAGCCCCCTTAACAACGGGATGTTCAGGCAGATCCTGCCGCTCGCGTTTAATGGCCTGGGTATCAATTCCCAGACGGCGATCCCGATCGGCCAGCAGCACGGGGTCAAGCTGCCCGTCGCCAGTAAAGCCCATCATCAGCGCAGGGATACCCATTGGCAGGGTTTTATCCCGGTCGGTATGCCAGGTGTGCCAAGTCTTGCCATAAGTATTAACAATCTTACTCATCAACGCCTTATCAGCGACCTGCGGTAAGCCAGGCGCCACCAGGCTACCGGATTTCACCTCGTACTGGTGGCTGTGCCACAGTTTTTTCTCCTCGGGAGGAAGCGTTTTAAATAAACGTTCGCTGATAATGTACTCCACCCCCATCAGGCGCGCGTTTTTCGTATTGCCGTCGTAAATCACCGCCTGCATGACATCTTCGTTCAGGACGGTAACGTAATGGTGCGCTTCCATCTGTCCGTTTTTATCACCGCTATAAAAATGGAACCCGTCAAGGTAGGTACTGATGGCATCGACAGGTGGTCTGGATTGAATAGCCGCCGCGCCTGTTTCCAGGGTACGTAATTTGGCAGAGGTTTTTTCCCCGGGAATAGGCGTTTGCGGCGGCGTATTATTGGCGCCGCATCCGGCCAGAAAAGGAATGATAAAGAGTGCCAGCGGTAAAATTTTCATTAGGTCTCCATATAGTGAAAGGGCTCTAATGAAAATAGTGCAATACCACGTGATTGGTAGAAGAAATGGAAGATGTTATTTGTGACGGCGTCACAAATAGTAAAACCCGACACACAGGCCGGGTTTTGATATCAGTTTACTCTTATTTTGAGAGTTCTTTCTTGATTTCGTCTTTTATTTTGCTTAATTCACTCTGCGGGTTTTTCTTACAAAGCTCAACGGCCAGCGGCACTGCTGTCGTCTCAGTTTCCTGGAAATCAACGTAGTCCCCGCCTTTAAAATCTTCATCTTCATTCAGCACCCAGAAAGCGACTGGCGCCATCGTCTGCGGATTGAGGTCAACAAACTCCTGGCAGCTCATACCTTTAGGCGTAACGTTTGTTTTAGTAGTATCTGTTGCCGCATTCACGCTAACACTGGTTACCAGCGCTGCCACGATAATACCTGCTGTAGCAAGGGAGAATTTATTCATTGTTGTTGCTCCAATAATTATATAAATAACCTCTACATCTGCGCGTTAACCCGTTAATGTAGAACGCAGAAAATAATACCCCTCCTCTCTCAGGAATAAAGATCACCCTCCGCGATATGGCTATTATTGATATTTACGTTGACTGATTTTGATGTTTGATGAATAAAGCAACATGGCGAGCAGATTTTAAGGCGAAAAAGTAGACCACGACAATAGCCACAGACGTGGTCTACGGCGCGTTGAGGTGATAAAAATACGGCAGGATCTCAGATAGACCGGGAGCGAGCCCTCCGCCTGAAGGTATATTCATCAGCCCGATAAACAAGAGTCGTTACCGGGCTGGAGAGGTTATCAGGCGTTAAGCTGGTAGTCGAGGGTGATTTCCGCATTCAGAACCTGCGATACCGGGCACCCGGCTTTTGCTTTCTGGATGATTTGATCGAAAGTTGAAGCATCAATATCTGCTACCGCAACTTTGCTTTGTAGCGCAATTTTGGTAATGGCGAAGCCCGCCTCCACCTTATCAAGCGATACGTCAGCGGTGGTGTCAATGGATGTCGGCGTAAATCCAGCCTCTCCCAGCATAAGTGATAGCGCCATGGAGAAACAGGCCGCATGTGCGGCGCCGATTAACTCTTCCGGGTTGGTTCCCTGCGCGCCTTCGAACCGGGTATTGAATCCATACGGTTGTTGATTAAGCACGCCGCTTTCTGTTGATACAGTACCTTTACCCCGTTTGATGTCGCCTTCCCAGTGTGCCTGACCTTTCTTATGGATTGTCATTTTTGCTCTCCTGTTGGCTCAAAAAATAAAGTATAGACCATGCTGCAAATCTGCGTTGTCCATGCCGATGGAGGTAGCATGTTGTCGATTACCCGCACTTCAGATATAGAAAATAGTTGTATGCTTTTTCAGTGATGAATATTAAACCAACAGGCCTCCCTTTCTTTAAAGAATATATCCCTCCTTTTATCCTTACTTTTTCTTCCGGAAGCGTATTCCATTATGTATATTTTCATTCAAATTAAGATTTGTCTTATCTCGTTGTAATAAAGGATAAAAATCGCAATAAGTAGCCTTTTAAATGTATATTTATTGTCCACTACTCGTATGAGGATATGTAATTGGCAAACGTAATATATTTTCTTCTGGGGTAAACAATTAGAGTTCCGCCTTGCGTTAAAATAACTCCAGGACTAATCTTAACCACAGCCGCAAAAATATTTGCCATGCTGAATACGAATTAATTTTCTGCGAGCCGTACTAAATAAATACATGTTCACGGAGGCATTATATGTTTACTTATCACTCAGCAAATACCTCAGCAGCACAACCGGCCCTGGTCAACGCGATTGAACAAGGATTACGCGCGGAGTTAGGCGTTGTCACCGAAGATGATATTTTAATGGAGCTGACCAAATGGGTTGAGGCTTCCGACAATGACATCCTCAGTGACATCTACCAGCAGACCATCAACTATGTGGTAAGCGGGCAGCACCCGACTCTGTAAAACCTGCTATGCTGTATCGGCAACCTTAGGGGTTACGTTTCTTTCGCGTAAGCGAATTTGTCCTTAAAACTAGCAACAGGATTGAGGAGTTAACATGAAATCGAACCGTCAGGCTCGTCATATACTTGGACTGGATTACAGAATTTCCAACCAGCGTAAGGTTGTTACTGAAGGCGACACCAGCAGCGTGGTGAATAACCCAACCGGCAGAAAGCGCCGCGCCGATAGCCAAAAGTAATCGTACAGTCCTGAAATGACGTTAAACACCATTGCATCTGCAATGGTGTTTTTGTTTATAGGAATGACCTTAACGTCTCACAATGCTTTATACTCAGGGTCGGTTCCCTGGTGGAAGGCAATATATGATGATAAACGACGGTGCCAGGGACAGTTATTCGAAAAAGAGTGAGTAACATGGAAACTACAACCAAGAAAGCACGTTCCCTTTATATCCCTTACGCTGGCCCTGTATTGCTGGAATTCCCCCTGTTAAACAAAGGCAGCGCTTTTAGCGTAGAAGAGCGCCGCAACTTCAATTTGTCAGGGCTGCTGCCAGAGGTCGTCGAGTCGATTGAAGAACAGGCCGAACGCGCCTGGCTCCAGTATCAGGGGTTTAAAACAGAAATCGATAAGCATATTTACCTGCGTAACATCCAGGATACCAACGAAACGCTCTTTTATCGACTGGTGCAAAACCATCTTGAAGAGATGATGCCGGTTATCTATACCCCGACCGTGGGCGCGGCCTGTGAGCGCTTCTCTGAGATTTATCGCCGGGCGCGCGGCGTATTTATCTCTTATCCGAACCGTCACAATATGGACGACATTTTGCAGAATGTGCCTAACCACAACATTAAAGTTATTGTGGTGACGGATGGCGAACGGATTCTGGGGCTTGGCGATCAGGGCATCGGCGGGATGGGGATCCCTATCGGTAAGCTGTCATTATACACAGCCTGCGGCGGCATTAGTCCGGCCTATACCCTTCCCGTTGTGCTGGATGTCGGCACCAACAATCAACAGTTACTCAACGATCCGCTTTACATGGGCTGGCGTCATCCGCGCATTACCGACGATGAGTATTATGCGTTTGTCGATGAGTTTATTCAGGCCGTTAAGCAGCGCTGGCCAGATATCCTGCTACAGTTTGAAGATTTCGCGCAGAAAAACGCAATGCCGCTGTTGACGCGCTATCGTGATGAGATTTGCTCCTTTAACGATGATATTCAGGGCACCGCAGCCGTGACCGTCGGTACGTTGATCGCCGCCAGCCGCGCTGCCGGCAGTCAGCTTAGCGAGCAGAAAATCGTTTTCCTCGGCGCGGGTTCCGCCGGATGTGGGATTGCTGAACAAATCATCGCGCAGACTCAGCGTGAAGGTTTAAGCGAAGATGCCGCCCGACAGAACGTTTTTATGGTCGATCGCTTCGGCCTGTTGACGGACCGGATGCCTAATTTATTGCCGTTCCAGGCAAAACTGGTGCAGAAATGCGACAATCTCCAGCACTGGGATACCGAAAATGACGTTCTGTCGCTGCTGGATGTGGTGCGTAACGTGAAGCCGGATATTCTGATCGGGGTTTCCGGCCAGACCGGGCTCTTTACTGAAGAGATCATCCGCGAGATGCATAAGCATTGCCCTCGCCCGATCGTCATGCCGCTCTCTAATCCCACCTCTCGCGTGGAGGCCACGCCACAGGACATTATCGCCTGGACGGAAGGCAACGCGCTGGTGGCAACCGGCAGTCCATTCTCGCCGGTCATCTGGAAAGATAAGGTTTATCCGATCGCACAATGTAATAACGCCTATATTTTCCCCGGCATCGGTCTGGGGGTTATCGCTTCCGGTGCATCGCGCATTACTGATGAAATGCTGATGTCAGCCAGTGAGACGCTGGCGAAACATTCTCCGCTGGTGAATAACGGCGAAGGGTTAGTGTTACCAGCGCTTAAAGACATCCAGGTCGTGTCGCGCGCTATCGCTTTTGCCGTAGGTAAAATGGCGCAGCAACAAGGCGTAGCGGTGAAAACCTCAGCGGAAGCGCTGCAACAGGCGATTGACGATAACTTCTGGAAACCGGAATACCGCGACTACCGTCGGACTTCCATTTAATACGTACCCGGCGGTGAATGCCGCCGGATATCACTTTCTTC
This sequence comes from Salmonella sp. SSDFZ54, assembly GCF_004010735.1. NCBI lineage: Bacteria > Pseudomonadati > Pseudomonadota > Gammaproteobacteria > Enterobacterales > Enterobacteriaceae > Salmonella > Salmonella sp. SSDFZ54. The sequence continues at coordinate 4,338,798 of NZ_CP034819.1, read as the reverse complement.
TTTAGTTTTGGCGAGTCTGTCGACACACCTGAATTCCTTTTCCTGCTTATTTGTCAAGCTACTAATATTAGCCACCTTTATGTATTGAACGGGGATTTATCAGGATAATCCTGGCTAAACTATTACATTGTATTTCTGCCGCCTTGCATAACTCATCAGAAATATTAATCCTAAAGAGGTAATAGCGCCTTACCTGCTATTACTTACCTGCTATGCAGTTCACTATTAATAAAAGGAGAAGGTTATGAAAGCTGCTGTTGTCACACAAGATCATCAGGTTGATGTTACTGAGAAAACGCTGCGTCCCCTTCGCCACGGTGAAGCTTTGCTAAAAATGGAGTGCTGCGGCGTATGCCATACCGATCTACACGTGAAAAACGGCGATTTCGGTGACAAAACCGGCGTCATTCTGGGACACGAAGGCATTGGCGTCGTGGCGGAAGTCGGTCCCGGTGTCACCTCGCTGAAACCCGGCGATCGCGCGAGTGTCGCGTGGTTTTATGAAGGATGCGGACACTGTGAGTATTGCAATACGGGCAATGAAACCTTATGCCGCAACGTGAAAAATGCCGGTTACACGGTAGATGGCGGCATGGCCGAAGAGTGTATTGTCGTCGCGGATTATGCGGTGAAAGTACCGGAAGGTCTGGACTCTGCGGCGGCAAGTAGTATTACCTGCGCGGGCGTTACCACCTATAAAGCGGTGAAGATTTCTCATATTAAACCTGGCCAGTGGATTGCCATCTACGGTCTGGGCGGTCTGGGTAATCTGGCCTTGCAGTACGCGAAAAACGTTTTCAATGCGAAAGTGATCGCCATTGATGTCAATGATGGACAACTGAAACTGGCCGAGGAAATGGGCGCAGATCTGACCATTAATTCACGTACGGAAGATGCGGCTAAAATTGTGCAGGAAAAAACCGGTGGCGCGCACGCAGCGGTGGTTACCGCGGTCGCTAAGGCGGCGTTTAATTCCGCAGTAGATGCCGTTCGCGCCGGAGGCCGCGTGGTGGCAGTCGGGCTGCCGCCAGAAGCCATGAACCTTGATATCCCTCGCCTGGTGCTGGATGGCATTCAGGTTGTCGGTTCGTTGGTGGGGACACGCCAGGATCTGACCGAAGCCTTCCAGTTCGCGGCGGAAGGAAAAGTCGTGCCAAAAGTCGCTTTACGTCCGCTTGAAGATATCAACGTTATTTTTAAAGAGATGGAACAAGGGCAAATTCGTGGCCGTATGGTCATCGATTTCCGTCGTTAAACGATTTGCTGTGGTCGTCTGAGTATACAGACAGCAGATGAAAACAAGGCGCTACGAGGATAGCGCCTTGTTTATCAGATCGCGAAAGAATTACTGAATACCTTTTTCGCTCTCTTTTTTTGCTTCCGCCTTCTCGATTTCACGATACCAGCGTGGATGATGTTTCTTCGCCCAGCGACGGCTGACCTTCCCTTCGATCATGCCTTTAATCGAGCCTTTCACCCAAAATGCCATATACATATGGATGAGGATCGCGTGCATTAAAATAATGCCCGCCGCCGCATGAATTAACAGGCTATAACGCACCACCTGCATGGGGAAATACTGCGCGAAATACGGACGCCAGATAATCACGCCAGTCACCAGCAGCACAAAAATCATGCTCATAATGGACCAGAACATCATCTTCTGTCCGGCATTGTATTTACCGACATCCGCCACCTTATGCTCATTGCCTTTCAATACTTCGACAATATTTTTCAGCCACGGAATGTCTTTTTTATCCGGGATGTTGTGGTGGACGAAACGCACGAACATAAACATCAGCGCGATGAAGATGGCAATACCGAAGAACGGGTGCAAAATACGTCCCATCTGCGGCGTGCCGAAAGTTTGCGTCAACCATTGTAGCGTCGGGAAGAAAAACGAAATCCCCGACAGCGCTACCAGGAAGAAGCAGATCACCACCGTCCAGTGACAGGCGCGGTCGACAAATTTCGTGCGCACAATCATTTTCGACTTACTCATGATGATCCTCCTCATCGTCGTCCGTTTCTTTATTCGGGCCAATACCGATGTAGTGGTAAATCAGACCGGCGAAAGTGGCGATAAAGCCCGCTGCGGCCAGCGGTTTTAGCGCCCCTTTCCACAGATTGATTGAGGTATCGATCTGCGGATCTTTCGGCAAGCCGTGGTACAACTCCGGCTGATTGGCATGGTGCAGCACATACATGACGTGCGTACCGCCAACGCCCTGCGGGTTGTAGATACCGGCATGTTCAAAGCCGCGCGCTTTTAACTTCTCCACGCGTTGCTCACCCAGTTCCAGCATCTCTTTTTTGGTGCCGAAATGAATAGCCCCGGTCGGACAAGTTTTGACGCAGGCCGGTTCCTGGCCCACGCTGACGCGATCGACGCAAAGCGTACATTTATAAACGCGGTTGTCCTCTTTGTTGAGGCGCGGAATATTAAACGGACACCCGGCGATACAGTAACCACAGCCGATACAGTGTTCAGATTGAAAATCAACAATCCCGTTCGCGTACTGGATGATAGCCCCGGCAGATGGACAGGCTTTAAGACAGCCTGGATCTTCACAGTGCATACAACCATCTTTACGAATCAGCCACTCCAGCTTGCCGTTCTGCTCGGTTTCGGTAAAGCGCATCACCGTCCAGGACTTGGCGCTGAGATCGGCAGGGTTATCGTACACCCCGACACAATGGCCAACGTTATCGCGAATATCGTTCCATTCAGAACAGGCTACCTGGCAGGCTTTACAGCCGACACAGGAGGAGACGTCGATCAGTTTCGCGACTTCGGCTTTGTAATCACGCGCCTGCGGAGGCGGCGTGATGGCGTTTGTTGCGGACCGTTTAATAATGTCCTGCGTTTCCATAGACATATGTTCGCCTCCCTTACGCCTTCTCGATGTTAACTAAAAACGCTTTGTATTCCGGCGTTTGCGAGTTGGCATCACCGACATTTGGCGTCAGAGTATTGGCGATATAGCCTTTGCGCGCGACACCCTCAAAGCCCCAGTGAATCGGGATCCCCACCGTTTCAACCTGCTGACCGTTGACATGCAGGGTGCGAAGACGACGAGTTACCACCGCGACCGCGCGAATAAACCCGCGTTTACTGCTCACCTTCACATAGTCGCCGTTAGCGATACCTTTCGCTGCCGCCAGCGTCTCACTGATCTCCACAAACTGTTCCGGCTGAGCGATAGCGTTAAGTAGCGCATGTTTGGTCCAGGTATGGAAATGCTCTGTGAGGCGGTAAGTCGTGCCCACGTACGGAAACTGCTCCTTCTTACCCATGCGCAGCGCATCTTCTTCATACAGACGCGCCGCCGGGTTCGAGACCACATTCGGGTGCAGCGGGTTAGTGCCCAGCGGCGTTTCCATCGGCTCGTAGTGCTCAGGGAACGGTCCTTCCGCCATTTTATCAATAGCAAACAGACGTCCCAGCCCTTCCGGCTGCATGATAAACGGATTGGTCCCGCTCCCCGGCGCCGCGTTGTTAAAGTCCGGAATATCGTTCCCTGTCCACTTCGCGCCGTTCCACTGGATCAGCATCCGTTTTGGATCCCACGGTTTACCCTGCGGATCCGCCGAAGCGCGGTTATACAATACGCGACGGTTTAGCGGCCACGCCCACGCCCAACCCAGTGTATTGCCAAGCCCTGACGGGTCGGCGTTATCACGTCTGGACATCTGGTTGCCCTGCTCCGTCCAGCTACCGGTATAAATCCAGCAGGAGGAGGATGTCGTACCGTCATCGCGCAGTAATGCAAAACTGCTCAACAACTGGCCTTTCCTGGCAAGCAGTGTACCGTTGGCGTCATAGAGATCTTCCAGCGCATAGCCGTTGTTCTCTTTCGCCACTTCTTCCGAATGCGGTTCATCCGGCTGCTTGTAGTTCCAGCTCATCTTCAATAGTGGTTCGGCGCCTTTACCGCCTTCTGCGCGATACATTTCACGCAGACGATGGTAAATACCGGCCAGAATCTCGCCGTCGTTACGCGCTTCGCCCGGCGCGTCCTGACCTTTCCAGTGCCACTGTAACCAGCGACCGGAGTTAGCGATAGAGCCATCCTCTTCCGCAAAACAGGTAGACGGCAGACGGAAGACTTCGGTCTGAATCGTTGTCGGATCGACATCATTAGATTCGCCGTGGTTCTGCCAGAACGTTGATGTTTCAGTCACCAGCGGATCGATAACGACCAGATACTTCAGTTTGCTTAAGCTTTGCACCACTTTGTTTTTGTCCGGGAAGGACGCCACCGGGTTAAAGCCCTGACAGAAATAGCCGGTGACTTTCCCGCTATCCATCATGTTGAAATATTTGATCACGTCATAGGACTGATCCCACTTAGGCAGCCAGGCAAAGCCCCAGTCATTTTCTTTCTGCGCCGCATCGCCATAGAAAGATTTCATCAGGCTGACGAAGAACTTAGGATAATTACCCCAGTAGTTGACCTGATCGGCCAGCGTCGCTTTGGGGGTATTCGCGGCCAGATAAGTTTGCAGATCGGCCTGTTTTTCCGATGGCAGCGTCAGATAACCCGGCAGGCTGGTGGAGAGCAGTCCTAAATCCGTTAAGCCCTGAATATTAGAGTGGCCGCGCAAAGCGTTCACACCGCCGCCAGCCATCCCCATATTGCCGAGCAGCAACTGGATCATCGCCATAGTACGGATGTTCTGCGCCCCGACGGTATGTTGCGTCCAGCCCAGCGCATACAGGAAGGTGGTAGTGCGATCCGGAACGCTGGTAGAGGCCAACACCTCACACACCTTCAGGAAGTCTGCTTTCGGCGTACCGCAGATGTTTTCCACGACGTCCGGCGTATAGCGCGAAACGTGCTGCTTCAGCAGATTCCACACACAGCGTGGGTGCGTCAACGTTTCATCACGTTTGGCATAGCCGTTTTCATCGAACTGGTAGTTCCAGGAGGATTTATCGTACTGACGCTTTTGGGCGTCATAGCCGCTGAAAAGACCGTCATCAAAGGCAAAATCATCCCGCACCAGCAGGCTGGCGTTGGTGTAATGCTTAACGTATTCAGCGTTGATTTTGTTATTTTCGATCAGGTACAGCAAAACGCCGGACAGAAAGGTAATGTCTGTACCGGAACGTATTGGCGCATAGATATCCGCCACCGACGCCGTACGCGTAAAGCGTGGATCAACGACAATCAGCGTCGCATCGTTATTGTTTTTCGCTTCCATCGCCCAGCGGAAACCCACCGGATGCGCTTCTGCGGCATTGCCGCCCATCACCATCACGACGTTGGCGTTTTTAATATCCACCCAGTGGTTGGTCATCGCACCGCGACCAAATGTTGGAGCAAGACTTGCTACCGTTGGTCCGTGTCAGACGCGCGCCTGGTTATCTACCGCCAGCATACCGAGAGAACGCGCAAACTTCTGCGTCAGCATACCCGTTTCATTGCTGGCCGCCGAGGCGCACAGCATTCCGGTAGAGAGCCAGCGGTTAACCGTGACGCCCTGCTCATTCTTTTCAATAAAGTTGGCGTCGCGGTCGGCTTTCATTAATTTAGCAATACGAGTGAAAGCGTCATCCCAGCTAATGCGCTGCCACTTGTCGGAACCCGGCGCGCGGTATTCCGGATAGCGTAGGCGATCTTCACTGTGAACATAGTCCAGCAAACCGGCCCCTTTCGGGCACAGCGCGCCACGGCTTACCGGATGATCCGGGTCGCCTTCAATATGGTAAATCGCTTCTTTCGCGTTTTTTGCCCCATCTCCCAGGCTATACATTAATAGCCCGCAACCTACGGAACAGTATGTGCAGGAGTTACGGATCTCTTTTGCGCGCAACAGCTTATAGTTTCGCGCCTGAGCCAGGGCCATTTTAGGGGTAAAACCCAGTGCGGCCACCGTTGTTCCCGCCATACCGCCCGCGCAGATTTTAAAAAATTGTCTGCGGCTGACGTCCATTGCTTTCCTCTTTTTTCCACGGATGCACGCCTCCTTCGAACTGCAGCAAAACCTCAGCCCAGGATGCGTGTATAACTTCGCGAGGAAACTAACAGCAAAATCGATAACTTTTTTGCGTCAAATCAATATTGAAACGGTTCCGCTATTAAATAGCCCTATTTTTAAACCGCAATAACTCCAGGGAGGTACTAAAAAATGACACTGCATGGCATCGCCCTCGGAAAAAGTGCTATAAGTGGCAGTTTATTTTGCGCGGTATTCAGGACAGTCACAAAGCATGACATCACAAAAAGCAACGCTAATAGGGCTTGTTGCCATCGTTCTGTGGAGCACGATGGTTGGGTTAATTCGCGGCGTCAGCGAAGGTCTCGGACCGGTAGGCGGCGCAGCCATGATCTATTCATTAAGCGGCCTGCTGCTGATTTTTACCGTCGGATTACCTGATATCCGTCGTTTCCCGGGGCGATACCTCATCGCAGGCAGCGTACTGTTTGTCAGTTATGAAATATGCCTGGCGCTTTCTCTCGGTTATGCCGCCACTCGCCATCAGGCTATCGAAGTCGGCATGGTTAACTATTTATGGCCCAGCCTGACCATTCTGTTTGCCATTCTTTTTAACGGGCAAAAAACTAACTGGCTTATTGTTCCTGGATTGCTTATTGCACTTACTGGCGTTTGCTGGGTTCTGGGGGGAGAGAATGGTCTTAATGCCGGAGAAATTATCAACAATGTCGCCACCAGTCCGCTAAGTTATTTACTGGCATTTCTTGGGGCGTTTATATGGGCGACATACTGCACCGTCACCAATAAATATGCGCGTGGTTTTAACGGTATCACCGTCTTTGTGTTACTCACCGCCGTGGCGCTGTGGTTCCACTATTTTCTTACACCGCAACCTGCCATGATATTTAGCCTACCGGTGATTGCTAAACTTTTTACCGCGGCATTAACGTTGGGGTTTGCCTACGCAGCATGGAATGTGGGCATACTTCATGGCAATGTGACTATCATGGCCGTAGGGTCGTATTTTACCCCCGTCATGTCCTCTGCTCTGGCAGCGCTGTTACTCAGCTCGCCACTGTCATTCTCCTTCTGGCAAGGCGCAGTCATGGTTTGCGTAGGTTCGCTACTTTGTTGGCTGGCAACGCGGCGGCGCTAAGCGACGGGCGGGCCGATGTTGATATAAAATCCGCCCGCTGTACCTTGACACTCTTCATAACACAACTACGCTTTTATCTATCGCCTGTGTGTATTTGACGATTTTTCATTTTCACGTGCTCTCCCTGCGCCATACCAGGATGCGCTGGTAAAAATGGATTTTATAAAATCGTTAAATATGTTAATGCAATGATATAATCATATTAACAAATATATAATCAACGCTAGCTGGCAACTGTATTAGTGCATATAATAATCAATCGTTACTACCAAAAATAAAATTATAAACAGATCAATAATCCCCTCCGAAAATATATCTTATTAGACAGTCCCTATTTGAATTAATACTCTCAAATGTATTAAGGAGATCTCGATCACACAAATTAAAATAATTTGTAATCTTATGAAACTTATTATTGAACTTATGCCACTCCGTCATTTAAAAATAGTCTGCCATTGACAAACGCCTCGTTTAACAATGGTTGAGGAAACACGCTAAGAAAATTATAAGGATTATTAAAATGAAACTTAAGTTAGTGGCAGTGGCAGTGACTTCCCTGTTGGCAGCAGGCGTTGTAAATGCAGCCGAGGTATATAACAAAGACGGCAATAAACTGGATCTGTACGGTAAAGTTCATGCTCAGCATTATTTCTCTGATGATAACGGAAGTGATGGTGACAAAACTTACGCGCGTCTGGGCTTTAAAGGCGAAACGCAGATCAATGACCAACTGGTTGGTTTTGGCCAGTGGGAATATGAATTCAAAGGCAACCGTACTGAATCTGAAGGTTCCGACAAAGACAAAACCCGTCTGGCATTCGCTGGTCTGAAATTCGCTGAATACGGTTCTTTCGACTACGGTCGTAACTACGGCGTTGCTTACGACATCGGCGCATGGACCGACGTTCTGCCAGAGTTCGGTGGCGATACCTGGACCCAGACTGACGTATTCATGACCCAGCGTGCTACCGGCGTTGCCACCTACCGTAACACCGATTTCTTCGGTCTGGTTGAAGGTCTGAACTTTGCCGCGCAGTATCAGGGCAAAAACGATCGTGACAATGAAGTAGAAGCAAACGGCGACGGTTTCGGTCTGTCCGCAACGTATGAGTACGAAGGTTTTGGCGTGGGTGCGGCCTATGCGAAGTCTGACCGTACTGACCGTCAGGTGCGCAACGGCACCAATGGCCTGTATGCTTCTGGCCAGAATGCGGAAGTGTGGGCTGCTGGTCTGAAATATGATGCGAACAATATCTATCTGGCGACCACCTACTCCGAAACGCTGAATATGACCACATTCGGTAAAATCGACGGTATTGCTAACAAAACTCAGAACTTTGAAGCTGTTGCTCAGTACCAGTTCGACTTCGGTCTGCGTCCGTCCATTGCTTACCTGAAATCCAAAGGTAAAGATCTGGGTGCTTACGGCGACCAGGATCTGGTTGAGTACATCGATGTCGGTGCTACCTACTACTTCAACAAAAACATGTCCACCTTCGTTGATTACAAAATCAACCTGCTGGATGACACCAACTTCACTAAAAATGTTGCGCAGATCAGCACTGACAACATCGTTGCTGTTGGTCTGAACTACCAGTTCTAATTTTGTTGTAGTCTGAATACAAAGCCAGTCCTTTCAGGGCTGGCTTTTTCTCTTGATGTAGACTCGGTCATAAGGAGTATGCCGTGCAGACGTTCACTGGTCGTTGTCTTTGCGGACAGAGCCATTTTACCGTTGACGTCGAAATGCTGGATGTCTATGCCTGCCATTGTACGCTGTGTCAAAAATGGTCGGGTGGAATAGCCATGTATCTGGAAGCCTGCGGGCAACCACAGCTAGCCCCCCTTTCCCCGGAACCGCCATACTTTTCATCCTCTTCGCGCGGCGAACGCTACTTCTGTTCCGGCTGCGGGTGTCCGCTGTGGTTTCGGCTTACCGATACCGATCGCTATTTTATTCCCTGGACCTTACTGGAACTGAACGAAGTTGATCGCCGTCGGCTGATTCTGGCTGCGGAAATCTATACCGAAACCCAGCCTGCCTTCTGGCGACTGACGGGGCAATACGCACGCCTCAGCGGTAAAGAGGTTGAGGAAATGGACTCCCCCTGCCAGCTAGCGCATTAAGCGCTTATCTCACCAGGCGTTATGTTATCGGCGTTGGGCTTTTGCCAGGCTGAACCACATCCCTACCGCCAGCAAAAGAAGCATACTCCCGGCGCTGCTTAACGCCACGCTATGCGACCAGATAAAGGCATGTCTGGCGGCGTCCAGTATTGCCTGCCCCTGCGTGGGCGGTAGGCTATTCGCCAACTGCACGGCTTCTCCCATTGAAGATGACGCTCTGGCAATCTCTTGCGCCTCAAGCCCGGCAGGCAGACGGATAGACGCGGAGAAGCTACGGCTTAACAACAGACCGAAAATGGCAATGCCCAGTCCCGCGCCCAGTTCATAAGCCATCGTTTCTATCGCGCCGGCCGCCGCCGCTTTTTCTGCCGGCGCAGCGGCCATAATTGCCGACGTGGAAGCCAGCAATGCACTGGCGGCGCTAAATCCCAGCAGCGCCATCAGCCCCCAGGCCTGCCATTGTTGGGTACTGAAATCCGTCATCGCCAGGCCATAAAAACTCAGCGCGCTTAACGCCATGCCGCCCGTCGCGACCAGCCGTAGTCCCAGACGCGAGACCAGCACGCCCGCAATCGGCCCGCTGAATCCACTGGCGACCATCACCGGCAGCATAAATACCCCGGCCTCATAAGGCGATAGCCCGTGAACAAACTGTAGCTCTTGCGCCATCAGCAGCTCAAAGCCCACCAGAGTGATCATCGCGGTCATCGCCATCACGACGCCGCTCAGGATAATGCGATGGGTAAATAGCCGCATATCAATCATCGGACGCGATGTCGCAAGCTGTGTGCGGATAAAGAGTCCCAGGAGCAGCGCGCCGGTAAGCAGGGTAAGCGAGATGACCCACAGCGACAGATGCCCTTTCAGCGCGGTTTTAGCGCTATAGACCAACAGCAAAATAGCAACAATCAGCATCACCGCATGGCCAAGATTGAGCGGTTGATCGCGACGGCCCGCCTGGCGAGGAACATAGCGGGCGGTTAAGCCCATGACGACCAGCACAATCGGCACGTTGATCAGGAAAACCGATCCCCAGTAAAAATGCTCTAATAATATGCCGCCGATGAGCGGCCCAAACGCCGCTCCGCCCGAACCTACCGCTGCCCAGACGCCCAGCGCCATGTTGCGATGCTTCTCTTCGCAAAAGGTGGCGCGTATCCCGGCCAGCGTCGCCGGTACAATCATCGCCGCGCCAATAGCCAGTAATACCCTGGTGGCGATAAGCCAACTGGCGGTATGCGAAAACGCCGCCGCCAGTGACGCCAGGCCAAAGAGCGTCCCGCCCAGCATCAGCAGGCGTTTAAAACCGATACGATCGCCAAGCGCGCCCATCGGCAACACCATGCCAGCCATGACCAAAGAATAAATATCAATGATCCACAGCAGCTCGTTGCCGCTGGCCCCCAGTGTCATACTCAGTGTCGGCGCGGCGACATGCAAGACCGTGGCATCAATGGCGACAGGAATATAGACCAGCACAATAATGACTAACGTTAACCACTGACGAAACATAACTCTCCCTTCAAAAACTCAAATTTGGACGCTTGTCCAGCTTCAGGATCCTACGGTAAGTTGAACGAATGTCCAGCTTTTTGTTACACTGCGCGCATTGGCTAATGTGGGGAAAATATGAGTTACCTTAACCGGGATGAACGCCGCGAAGTGATCCTGCAAGCGGCGATGCGCGTGGCGCTGGCAGAGGGGTTTGCCGCCATGACGGTGCGACGAATCGCATCAGAAGCCGATGTCGCCGCCGGCCAGGTGCATCACCACTTCAGCTCGGCGGGCGAGCTCAAAGCGCTGGCCTTTGTCCATTTGATCCGCACCCTGCTTGATGCCGGGCAAGTTCCGCCGCCCGCCACCTGGCGTGCACGGCTTCACGCTATGTTGGGTAGCGAAGACGGCGGCTTTGAGCCTTACATAAAATTGTGGCGAGAGGCGCAAATTCTGGCCGATCGGGATCCGCACATCAGAGATGCTTATCTCCTCACGATGCAGATGTGGCATGAGGAAACGGTCACAATTATCGAGCAGGGCAAACAGGCAGGAGAATTTACGTTTACTGCTAACGCCACGGATATCGCCTGGCGGCTTATCGCACTGGTGTGCGGGCTGGACGGTATGTATGTGCTGGGTATTCCGGAAATGGCCGATCCCGCGTTTAAATACCATCTGGATCGTATGATTACGCTTGAACTCTTTGCGTAAAGTTACAAATAATTTAATAAAAATCACTTTTAGTTTACAAATAGTAACAATTAAGAAACATCATATCTCCTCTTCGCGCCGCGCTGGCCTGGTTTTTTATCTATTCTTTCACTCAATATTCTAAAAAAACTTCAATAAGTTCTCAAAAGAGCGCGTGACGCTCTGTCTCTTTTTTGTGTTTTTTTCAAATGATATGCGCATGTGAGGGGTAAAATGACACGACAAAACGAGAATTATAACCGTTATCTCTTGAGTGACTGGCGACCCGAAAATCCAGCCTTCTGGGAGAATAAAGGGAAAGGCATCGCCAGAAGAAACTTATGGATTTCAGTAAGTTGTTTGCTCCTGGCATTTTGCGTCTGGATGTTGTTTAGCGCTGTTGCCGTCAACCTCAATAAAATTGGATTTAATTTTACCACCGACCAACTCTTTTTATTAACCGCATTACCTTCTCTTTCCGGCGCAATATTACGCGTTCCCTACTCCTTTATGGTGCCACTGTTTGGTGGTCGTAAATGGACCGTATTAAGCACCGTAATATTGATTATTCCCTGCGCCTGGCTGGGATTCGCCGTGCAAAATCCCGCCACCCCTTTCGGGGTATTTATGCTCATCGCTCTGTTGTGCGGTTTTGCGGGGGCAAACTTCGCGTCCAGTATGGGCAACATCAGTTTTTTCTTTCCAAAAGCCAGACAAGGTAGCGCGTTGGGTATTAACGGCGGACTGGGAAATCTTGGCGTCAGTGTGATGCAGTTGATTGCGCCGCTGGTTATTTTTCTGCCGATATTTACTTTTTTAGGCGTCCGGGGCGTGCCGCAACCTGATGGCTCCCTGCTCGCCCTCACTAACGCCGCCTGGATCTGGGTGCCGTTACTGGCTGTCGCGACGCTTGCCGCCTGGTTTGGTATGAACGATATCGGCAGTTCAAAAGCGTCTGTCGCCTCGCAATTGCCGGTGCTAAAACGTCTGCACCTGTGGCTGCTTAGCCTGCTGTACCTGGCGACATTCGGGTCATTCATCGGCTTTTCCGCAGGTTTCGCCATGCTCGCCAAAACGCAATTTCCCGACGTAAACATTCTGCAACTGGCGTTCTTTGGCCCCTTTATCGGCGCGCTGGCGCGATCGGCAGGCGGCGTGATCTCCGATAAATTCGGCGGCGTTCGCGTCACGCTCATTAATTTTATCTTTATGGCGCTGTTTACCGCCTTGCTATTCCTCACGCTGCCAGGCTCCGGCGCAGGCAGCTTTAGCGCGTTCTATCTTGTTTTTATGGGCCTGTTTTTGACAGCGGGTCTCGGCAGCGGTTCTACCTTCCAGATGATTGCGGTGATCTTCCGTCAGATCACGCTCTACAACGTCAAACTGCGCGGCGGGAGCGATGAGCAGGCGCAGCGCGAAGCGGTGACGGATACCGCCGCCGCGCTCGGTTTTATCTCCGCTATTGGCGCTGTGGGCGGCTTCTTTATTCCAAAAGCGTTTGGCACCTCTTTGGCCTTGACCGGCTCGCCGGTGGGCGCCATGAAAATCTTTTTGCTGTTTTACCTCGCTTGCGTCCTGCTGACCTGGCTGGTCTACGGGCGTCGTAAGCCTAAACAACAATAACAACATACGCACCTGTAGGACGGCCATCCGGCAATGGTTTAACGCCAAATCGACAGGGTGGCGGAAAATTTATCGAAGCAGGAGAAATGTCATGAGTAAACTGTTGGATCGCTTTCGTTACTTTAAACAAAAAGGCGATACCTTTGCCGACGGCCATGGTCAGGTGATGCATACCAACCGCGACTGGGAAGACAGTTATCGCCAGCGCTGGCAGTTTGATAAGATCGTGCGCTCAACCCACGGCGTCAACTGCACGGGCTCCTGTAGCTGGAAAATTTATGTCAAAAACGGTCTGGTGACGTGGGAAACCCAGCAAACCGACTACCCGCGCACGCGTCCCGATTTACCGAACCATGAACCGCGCGGCTGCCCGCGCGGCGCCAGCTACTCCTGGTATCTCTATAGCGCCAATCGTCTGAAATACCCTCTGGTGCGTAAGCGGCTGATAGAACTGTGGCGCGAGGCCCTTTCCCGGCACAGCGATCCGGTACTGGCATGGGAATCTATAATGAACGACCCGCAAAAATGCCAAAGTTACAAACAGGTGCGCGGACATGGCGGCTTTATTCGTTCGAACTGGAAAGAGCTGAATCAGCTCATTGCCGCCGCTAACGTCTGGACAATCAAAACCTATGGTCCGGATCGTGTGGCGGGGTTTTCACCTATTCCGGCGATGTCGATGGTTTCTTACGCCGCCGGAACACGTTATCTGTCATTGCTTGGCGGTACTTGTCTGAGCTTCTATGACTGGTATTGCGATCTTCCACCCGCGTCGCCAATGACCTGGGGCGAGCAGACTGATGTGCCGGAGTCCGCCGACTGGTATAACTCAGCCTACATTATTGCCTGGGGCTCTAACGTGCCGCAGACGCGTACCCCGGACGCCCACTTCTTTACTGAAGTGCGCTACAAAGGCACTAAGACGATCGCCATCACCCCGGACTATTCCGAAGTCGCTAAACTGTGCGATCAGTGGCTGGCGCCAAAGCAAGGTACCGACAGCGCGCTGGCGATGGCCATGGGTCACGTTATTTTAAAAGAGTTTCATCTCGATAATCCCAGCGACTATTTTCTTAACTATTGCCGCCGTTATACCGACATGCCAATGCTGGTCCTGTTGGATGAGCGCGCAGACGGCAGTTATGTGCCGGGGCGTATGATGCGCGCATCGGATCTGGTGGATGGACTGGGAGAAGCCAATAATCCGGAATGGAAAACCGTCGCGCTCAACAGTACGGGCGAACTGGTCGCGCCCAACGGTTCTATCGGTTTTCGCTGGGGCGAAAAGGGAAAATGGAACCTGGAACCGGTGGCGGCGGGCGTCGAAACTGAACTGTCGCTCTCTTTACTTGGTCAGCATGATGACGTGGCGGGTGTCGCCTTCCCCTATTTTGGCGGTAACGAAAACCCACATTTCCGCAGCGTGCGGCAGGAACCGGTGCTGGTACGTCAGTTACCGGTGAAACGCCTGGCTCTGGCGGACGGTAGCGAGCGGATGGTCGTCAGCGTTTACGATCTGGTGCTGGCTAACTATGGGCTGGATCGTGGTCTGGATGACTGCCATAGCGCCAATAATTATAACGACGTAAAAGCCTACACGCCGGCCTGGGGCGAACAGATTACCGGCGTGCCGCGTCGACATATCGAAACTATTGCGCGTGAATTTGCCGAGACCGCCCATAAAACTCACGGTCGTTCGATGATCATCCTCGGCGCGGGAGTGAATCACTGGTATCACATGGATATGAATTACCGTGGGATGATTAACATGCTGGTGTTCTGCGGCTGTGTTGGACAAACCGGCGGCGGCTGGGCGCACTATGTCGGCCAGGAGAAGCTGCGGCCGCAAACCGGCTGGCTGCCGCTGGCCTTCGCGCTGGACTGGAATCGCCCGCCGCGTCAGATGAACAGTACCTCGTTTTTCTACAACCATGCCAGCCAGTGGCGCTATGAAAAACTGACTGCGCAAGAGTTACTGTCGCCGCTGGCCGATCCGGCTAAATTTTCCGGACACCTGATCGATTTCAACGTGCGCGCGGAACGTATGGGCTGGCTACCCTCGGCGCCGCAGCTTAATCTTAACCCGCTCAGCGTGAAAGCGAGCGCCGATAAAGCCGGGCTGTCTGCGGCGGATTATACCGTGCAGGCGTTGAAATCAGGCGCTATCCGTTTTGCCTGCGAACAGCCTGACAGTGGTCATAATCACCCGCGAAATTTATTTGTCTGGCGCTCTAACCTGCTCGGCTCCTCCGGGAAAGGTCATGAGTACATGCTCAAATATCTGCTGGGCACCGACAGCGGTATCCAGGGCGAAGCGCTGGGTTCCAGCGAAGGAATTAAGCCTGAAGAGGTGGAATGGCAGTCCGCCGCGATTGAGGGCAAGCTCGATCTGTTGGTCACGCTTGATTTCCGTATGTCCAGTACCTGTCTGTTTTCCGATATCGTCTTGCCGACCGCCACCTGGTATGAAAAAGACGATATGAATACCTCGGATATGCATCCGTTTATCCACCCCCTTTCCGCCGCGGTCGATCCTGCCTGGGAATCCAAAAGCGACTGGGAGATCTACAAAGGCATCGCTAGCGCCTTTTCTGAAGTGTGTGTCGGACATCTCGGACAGGAAACCGATGTGGTGTTACACCCGCTCCAGCATGATTCCCCGGCGGAACTGGCGCAGCCATTTGATATTCTCGACTGGCGTAAAGGCGAGTGCGAACTTATTCCGGGCAAAACCGCCCCCAATATCGTCGTGGTTGAACGCGATTATCCGGCCACCTATGAACGTTTTACCTCGCTGGGTTCCCTGCTGGATAAATTAGGCAACGGCGGTAAGGGTATTGCCTGGAATACGCAAGATGAAGTCGATTTCCTCGGTAAGCTCAATTACACCAAACACGATGGCCCGGCGAAAGGACGTCCGCGAATAGACACCGCGCTGGATGCTTCGGAAGTGATTCTTGCCTTAGCGCCGGAAACCAACGGCCAGGTGGCGGTGAAAGCCTGGCAGGCGTTGGGCGAGATGACCGGGCGCGAGCACACCCATCTGGCCATCAATAAAGAAGATGAGAAAATTCGCTTTCGTGATATCCAGGCGCAACCGCGCAAAATTATCTCCAGCCCGACCTGGTCAGGGCTGGAAAGCGAGCATGTCTCTTATAACGCCGGCTATACCAACGTACATGAACTGATCCCGTGGCGCACGTTGTCGGGGCGGCAACAACTCTATCAGGATCATGCGTGGATGCGCGCTTTTGGCGAAAGCCTGGTGGCATATCGTCCGCCGATTGATACCCGCAGCGTCAGCGAAATGCGAGAAATTCCGCCCAACGGTTTCCCGGAAAAAGCGCTTAACTTCCTGACGCCGCACCAGAAATGGGGAATTCACTCCACCTACAGCGAAAACCTGCTGATGCTGACCTTGTCGCGCGGCGGGCCGATTGTCTGGATCAGCGAAGCCGATGCCCGTGAATTGGGTATTGAAGATAACGACTGGATTGAAGCCTTCAACGCTAATGGCGCCCTTACCGCTCGTGCGGTGGTCAGCCAGCGCGTCCCGCCGGGTATGACCATGATGTACCACGCCCAGGAGCGGCTTATGAACATTCCGGGCTCGGAAGTGACCGGGATGCGCGGCGGGATCCATAACTCCGTGACCCGGGTCTGTCCAAAACCGACGCATATGATCGGCGGCTATGCGCAACTGGCTTACGGCTTCAACTATTACGGAACCGTGGGTTCGAATCGCGATGAATTCATCATGATCAGGAAGATGAAAAACATTAACTGGCTGGATGATGAGGGCCGGGATCAGGTACAGGAGGCGAAAAAATGAAAATACGCTCACAGGTTGGGATGGTACTGAATCTCGATAAATGTATTGGCTGTCACACCTGCTCCGTCACCTGTAAAAACGTCTGGACCGGACGTGAAGGGATGGAATACGCATGGTTCAATAACGTCGAAACTAAACCGGGCATCGGCTATCCCAAAAACTGGGAAGACCAGCAGGAGTGGCAAGGCGGTTGGGTTCGTGATGTTAATGGCAAGATAAGGCCCCGTCTGGGCGGCAAAATGGGGGTAATTAGCAAAATTTTCGCCAACCCGGTGATTCCGCAAATCGATGATTACTACGAACCCTTTACCTTCGATTATCAGCATTTACATCATGCGCCGGAGAGTAAGCATCAGCCCACTGCCCGTCCTCGTTCACTGATTGACGGAAAACGGATGGACAAGGTGATCTGGGGGCCAAACTGGGAAGAGCTGCTCGGCGGCGAGTTTGAAAAACGCGCCCGCGACCGTAACTTCGACAACATACAAAAGGAGATGTACGGTCAGTTCGAAAACACCTTCATGATGTACCTGCCGCGCCTGTGCGAACACTGCCTGAACCCCAGTTGTGTCGCCACCTGCCCAAGTGGCGCTATTTATAAGCGTGAAGAAGACGGCATCGTGCTAATCGACCAGGATAAATGCCGGGGCTGGCGTTTGTGTATCAGCGGCTGCCCGTACAAAAAAATCTACTTTAACTGGAAGAGCGGCAAGTCTGAGAAATGCATATTTTGCTATCCGCGTATTGAATCCGGCCAGCCGACCGTTTGCTCGGAAACCTGCGTCGGGCGCATCCGTTATCTTGGCGTTCTGCTCTACGACGCCGACAGGATTGAAGACGCGGCCAGTACCGAACACGAAACAGATTTGTATGAACGTCAGTGCGATGTGTTTCTCAATCCGCACGATCCGGCGGTCATCGAAGAGGCGCTTAAACAAGGCATCCCTCAAAACGTCATCGACGCCGCCCAACGGTCGCCGGTGTACAAAATGGCGATGGACTGGAAGCTGGCGCTTCCGCTGCACCCGGAATACCGTACCCTGCCGATGGTTTGGTACGTACCGCCGCTGTCGCCCATCCAGTCATACGCCGACGCGGGCGGGTTACCGCACAATGGCAATATTCTGCCGGCGGTGGAGACGCTGCGTATTCCGGTCCAGTACCTGGCCAATATGCTCAGCGCGGGCGATACCGGTCCGGTCATTCGGGCTCTAAAGCGGATGATGGCGATGCGCCACTACATGCGCTCGCAGACGGTTGAAGGCGTGACGGATACCCGCGCGATTGACGAAGTGGGTCTGAGCGTACAACAGGTTGAAGAGATGTATCGCTACCTGGCGATTGCCAATTATGAAGATCGTTTTGTCATTCCCACCAGCCACCGGGAAATGGCTCGCGACGCCTTTCCGGAGCGCAACGGCTGCGGCTTTACTTTTGGCGACGGTTGCCACGGCTCGGATACCAAATTCAACCTGTTCAACAGTAGTCGTATTGATGCCATCAATATCACCGAAGTGCGTGATAAAGCGGAGGGGGAATAATGCAAATCCTCAAAGCGATTGGCCTGTTGATGGAGTATCCGGACGACGAGTTGTGGGAATGTCGGGATGAAGCGCTTGCCCTTATCCAGCACGATGCGCCAATGCTGGCCGACTTCACTCGCGAGCTGCTTTATGCGCCGTTACTGGATAAACAAGCAGAATGGTGTGAAGTGTTTGACCGCGGGCGCGCCACTTCATTGCTGTTATTCGAGCATGTTCATGCGGAGTCCCGCGATCGCGGCCAGGCGATGGTCGATTTGTTAAGCCAGTATGAAACCGTGGGCCTGCAGCTCAACTGCCGCGAACTGCCGGATCACCTGCCGCTCTATCTGGAGTACTTAAGCGTGTTGCCGGAAGCGGAAGCGCGCGAGGGATTACAGAATATTGCCCCTATTCTGGCGCTGCTGGGCGGTCGTCTGAAACAGCGAGGAGCGCCGTGGTATCAACTGTTTGACGCCCTGCTGACGCTGGCGGGCAGTACGCTTACAAGTGACAGTGTCACCAAACAGATTGTTCAGGAATCGCGGGATGATACCCGTCAGGCACTGGATGCCGTCTGGGAAGAAGAACAGGTGAAGTTTATCGAAGACAACGCCACGACCTGTGACAGTTCACCGTTACACCATTATCAACGACGCTTTAGCCAGGACGCGGCGCCGCAGTACGTCGACGTCAGCGCGGGAGGCCCGAAATGATACAGTACCTGAACGTCTTTTTTTACGACATCTACCCCTATATTTGCGCCACGGTATTCTTCCTCGGCAGTTGGCTGCGCTATGACTACGGACAATATACCTGGCGCGCGTCGTCCAGCCAGATGCTGGATAAGCGTGGGATGGTGATATGGTCGAATCTGTTCCATATTGGCATTCTGGGGATCTTTTTTGGCCATCTGTTTGGAATGCTGACGCCACACTGGATGTATGCCTGGTTCCTGCCGATTGCGGTAAAACAGCAGATGGCGATGATCCTCGGCGGCGTGTGCGGCGTATTAACGTTGATCGGCGGCGCGGGATTACTGTGGCGTCGTCTGACCAATCAGCGTGTGCGGGCGACATCCACTACACCTGATATTATCATCATGAGCATTTTGCTGATTCAGTGTCTGCTTGGCCTGAGCACCATTCCGTTTTCGGCGCAATATCCGGATGGCAGCGAAATGATGAAGTTGGTGGGCTGGGCGCAAAGTATTGTCACCTTCCGCGGCGGGTCTTCGGAAATGCTGAACGGTGTGGCGTTTGTTTTCCGCGTTCATCTGGTGCTTGGAATGACTATTTTCCTGCTCTTCCCGTTCACCCGTCTGGTTCATGTCTGGAGCGCGCCGTTTGAGTATTTCACCCGTCGCTACCAGATTGTTCGTACCCGCCGCTAATTCTCTTTGCCCGGGGGTACGCTTACCGGGCAAAGAAAACACATGGGCGTCGTCATTCGGCAACGCACAGGCTATGATGATTCTTCAGTCAAAGGAGAATATCAATGAAACCGCAGATTTACCATGTTGACGCCTTCACCAGCGACCCCTTTCGCGGCAACTCTGCTGGCGTTGTCTTACATGCGGATACGCTAAGCGACGCGCAGATGCAGCTGATTGCCCGTGAACTTCGTCACTCGGAAACCGCCTTTTTGCTAAAAAGCGAAGAGAGTGATGTGCGCATACGCTATTTTACACCGACAGTGGAAGTCCCCATCTGTGGTCATGCCACCGTGGCCGCGCATTATGTTCGGGCAACGGTACTGGGGTTGGGAAACACCACCGTCTGGCAAACCTCGTTAGCGGGCCGTCATCGCGTTGAAATTCATGCCGAACACAACGACTATCGCATCACGCTGGAACAAGGTCAGCCCTCTTTTGAACCACCGCTAGTCGGAGAGATTCGGGCTGCCATCATCACAGCACTGAACCTGACTGAAGATGATATCGTGCCGGGAGCGCCAATTCAGGTGGCTTCAACAGGACATGCAAAAGTGATGATCCTGCTCAAACCAGACGTTGATATTGATGCCCTTTCTCCGAATCTGGCAGCCCTGACGGCAATCAGCCAGCAAATTGGCTGTAACGGCTTTTTTCCTTTCCAGATTCGTCCGGGAAAAAACGAAACCGATGGGCGAATGTTTTCCCCGGCGATAGGGATTGTGGAAGATCCGGTAACGGGAAACGCCAATGGCCCGATGGGTGCATGGCTCGTCCATCATGGTCTGATGGCGCATGACGGTAAAACGCTGCAGATTCAAGGCCATCAGGGGCGCGCTTTAGGCAAAGAGGGTACTGTTGATGTTACCGTCACCATTCGCGATAACCAGCCGGAAAACGTCGCCATCTCCGGCCAGGCGGTCATTCTGTTTCATGCCGAATGGGCCATTACTTTTTAATCTTTGTCAGGCCCGCAAATCCTCGCGGCAAAAAATTATTTTCCCGCCTCCGGATGGGTATCAAATGCAGCCATTACCGCGGCCAGCTCCGCCTCGGTAAAACCGTGCTTTACATCATTTACGCCGAGACCAAACTGCTGCTGAAGTAACTGATACAACGACGGTACATCCGGTACATTGACCTGTTCAACGGCATGTCCCTGGTGGTAACGCGTGAAGTGGAAATTCGTTAATGTCAGCTTGCCGCCATCAGGCAAATGGCGGCACATCAACAAATGATGACGAAAATGGGATTGCGGCCAGTGAGCCGACCAGAAATTGCCCATCACATGATCGCTCTGCTGCTGCACCCCCAGATCAAAACAGTACATCGACTGCCAGTGCTCATGGTGGCGGAATTGTAAAATCCATGTGCTCCCCTCCTGCATCAGGCGGTATTCGCCATGCGGCGTTTGCTGAGCAATTTCAGCCTGCAGACGAAGCGGCGCGGTTAGCGTTTGGCCGCCAAACCCCACGTCCGCGATCCACTGCTCGTCCTCAACATCAACCAGCAGCAAACGGTGCGTGCGCGGCGGTAAACTGGCGGGATGAGACAGAATGACCCGCCCCAATAAGCTTCGGACGTTAAAACCGATGTCGCGTAACGCGCGTTCAAACAGGCCATTCAGTTCAAAACAGTATCCACCGCGTCGGGCATAAAGCAGTTTCTCCTCTAATGCCGTCTCATCGAGCTGTATTTCACGAGGCAGTAGCACATCCAGATTTTCAAAAGGAATCGCGCAGTTGTGCGCTAAGTGAAGCGTTCTGAGCGCTTCAACCGTAGGAACCCCCAACGGCTGACAATGTAATCGCGTAAAATAAGCATGTAAAAAAGAGGTCATCTGAGGCTTCCATTAACATTAATGCTTGCGTTCGGCACACAGGCTGAGGCGGATATCGCTGCGCAACAGGATACCCTATCCGTGGAATAGCGTTGGATACTTTTGAAAAAAATAAGACAGGCCGGCTACAGCCGCCGGAGGTACGTGGGATTTTGGCGTACAAACGGAAATCGGGTTCTGAGAATCTCTTTGCGACACGCCGCCAAAATAGCGGCGTGTTAAAATTTTTAACGCCAGCTCAGCGAGTCTGATTTCTAACAAAACTGGCTAAACATAAGCGCTTTTTAATACTTGTCTAAATAGTTATGGTAACGATCTTTTATGTCGGCCGCCCATTGCACTTTCGCCTCGCCCATGCTGTTGGCCCGAGCGATATAATGTTCTAAACTCGGAATGGCGCCTAATGCCTGAGGTAAGGCATTATATTCTGCTATTCGCTCTCTGACGGTTTTATATTTTTCATCAATATCATAATTATAGTACGCTGGCGCCTCAAAAAAGCCCTCTTCCAGTCTCATACAGATATCTTCAAAGGACCCCTTAACCTCAACGGTATGTTCGCCATCCGATATCCTGACGATTGGCTCACGTCCAGCCATCAGCGAGAGTTGTTCGAATGTTAACATCCGACCATCAGAAAGCTCGACATCTATAATAAATTGTTCATCACGTACAGCATCTGCAAGGTGATTATGGATATTCCCTGCATTGGCACAGAACTCATCAACTTTAGGCGTAACATTGCAATAATGTTCAATTACTCGCGTAAATCCGTAGGCCAGTCCTGCGGTAAGCACATACAAGATGCCTTTCATGATTTTTGTTGATAATTTATTTTCATAATCTCCTGCAGCAACATGAGGTAGCTTATTTCCTGATAAAGCTCTGGCATAGGTAGAAACTGATGTATATGGCATATCCTGCTCCTTCAAATTTTGCTCAATAGCTTTATATGTCCTACTCCTCTCTCATTATGACGATATGTCAATCAACAAAATTGCTCAAAGGCATACATTTTCAGGAGAAAATGAGAATAACAGGCGCAACGGCCTGATCTTATGCTGCTTCAATATCGTCAGGTGGTTTATCGTTCGAGGTCATATCTATGACCATAAATCCCACCAGGGATTAACGCTGGTTAATTATTGCGCAACGCAATCACTGCGGATTTGTGCTGAAAGCTTATCTGGCTGAATCGTGACCACACCGCACCACATCTGACCGCACAAATAAACACGACATCCTCATTTTCTTCTTTCCGTATGTTTTGCGTCATTTAACAATTGCAGGTAGGATGCTCCGCCGGCGGTTTTATCCCTGTCACAGAATCAGGGAAAAGCGGCATTCGCCATTGCAGGCAATCGATTGGTGAGCGCCCGTCGCGGCATAAGGAATTTTTCTGTCAGGACAGGCTATAACAGGTAACGTAATGAAAACACAGACTACGCACGCCGCAGAACAACATGCGGCGAAACGACGCTGGCTGAACGCCCATGAAGAGGGGTATCACAAAGCGATGGGGAATCGTCAGGTTCAGATGATTGCTATCGGCGGCGCGATTGGCACCGGTTTATTTTTAGGTGCAGGCGCCCGATTGCAAATGGCCGGACCGGCACTGGCGCTGGTCTATCTGATATGCGGCATTTTTTCTTTTTTCATTTTACGCGCGCTGGGCGAACTGGTATTGCATCGCCCTTCCAGCGGGAGCTTCGTCTCCTACGCCCGTGAATTTTTGGGTGAAAAAGCGGCCTACGTCGCAGGCTGGATGTACTTTATTAACTGGGCGATGACCGGGATCGTCGATATCACCGCAGTGGCGTTATATATGCACTACTGGGGCGCATTTGGCGACGTTCCGCAATGGGTGTTTGCGCTCGGCGCGTTAACCATTGTCGGTACCATGAACATGATCGGCGTAAAATGGTTTGCCGAAATGGAGTTCTGGTTCGCGCTGATAAAAGTACTCGCCATTGTTATCTTCCTGGTGGTAGGCACGATTTTTCTCGGTACCGGTCAACCGCTTGAGGGTAATGCCACCGGTTTTCACCTGATTACAGATAATGGCGGCTTTTTCCCGCACGGCCTGTTGCCCGCGCTGGTACTGATTCAGGGCGTGGTGTTCGCTTTTGCGTCGATTGAACTGGTCGGTACCGCCGCTGGGGAGTGCAAAGATCCACAGACGATGGTGCCAAAAGCCATCAATAGCGTGATCTGGCGTATTGGTCTTTTCTATGTAGGATCGGTCGTATTGCTGGTTTTGCTGCTGCCGTGGAACGCCTACCAGGCGGGGCAAAGTCCGTTTGTCACCTTCTTTTCTAAACTTGGCGTGCCTTATATCGGCAGTATTATGAATATCGTGGTGTTAACCGCCGCGCTTTCCAGCCTGAACTCCGGGCTTTACTGTACGGGGAGAATTTTACGTTCAATGTCGATGGGGGGTTCCGCGCCGAAATTCATGGCGAAAATGAGCCGTCAGCATGTGCCCTATGCGGGTATTCTGGCGACTCTGGTGGTTTACGTGGTCGGCGTGTTCCTGAATTACCTGGTCCCCTCCCGCGTGTTTGAGATCGTTCTTAATTTTGCCTCGCTCGGCATTATCGCGTCGTGGGCGTTTATCATGGTGTGCCAGATGCGTTTACGCCAGGCGATAAAAGAAGGCAAAGCCGCAGACGTCAGTTTTAAACTGCCCGGCGCGCCTTTTACCTCCTGGCTAACGCTGCTGTTTTTACTAAGCGTGCTGGTACTCATGGCGTTTGACTACCCGAATGGAACTTACACTATCGCCTCGTTGCCGCTGATCGCCACTCTGCTGGTTGCCGGCTGGTTTGGCGTGCGACGTCGCGTGGCGGAGATCCATCGCACTGCGCCAGTGACGGCGGATTCGACAGAGAGTGTCGTATTGAAAGAAGAAGCAGCGACATAACATTCCCCTTCCCCGGCAGCCCCAGGCCTGCCGGGTTTAATGCGCGTTGCCGCCAACACCGCATCGCGCCCAATGCTTAGTCAGCCTTAATCAACTGCGCCACATCATTGCTGTTAATTTCCCGCTGGTTGCCTTCCTGATCGGTATAACTGGTCATTCCCGTCTCTTTATCTAACTGCGGCTTACCCTGAGTTACGATCGTTTGCCCATTCTTCGTCGTCATCACATAGTTGGTTGTGCAACCCGCAAGCATAAAAAACATCATGCCCAAACCTGAGCATATAAATAACTTTTTCATATTTTCCTCGTGAATATAATGAGTTAACTACAGCAAAAAGGCAGTGTAATTCTCACAGAATCATCAGGCTATCGGCGGGGTGTAACGAGGCGTATCGGTGCGTTTAAAGAGATGACTGGAGGGGTTTCCCCCTCCATACCCTATTTACAGAGCAATGCGAATAACATCATCCGGCTGCGTCGCTTCCTGTTCACGTGTCGATTTCTGCTTCACGCTGACGTAGAGCGTTTTACCGTCTGCCGATAGCGCCAGGCTATTCGGGTACGTCGGCGTATCGAACGTTTTAACAACGTTATAGGTCTTCGCATCGATCACGCTGACCTGACCTGCCTGACGATGTGTCACATACGCCTCGTTACGTGTCGGGTTAAACAGGACGGCCAAAGAAGCAGGCGCCGCGATTTTGGCAAGAATATTGCCATTACGGGTATCGACAACCAGGACTTCAGTCGCCTTCGAGTCGGTGATAAACGCGCGATGACCTGCGGTATCGAGACTCAGGTTAATAAAGAAGTGTTCTTTACCGTCATCCAGCAACTTCTTACGACTGAGAATTTTATTGCTGGCGGTATCGATGGTGATAAATTCGCCATCCGCATTGGTGGTGTACAGGCGTTGCGCTTTACTGTCGAGCGCCAGACCCGTACTCATTTTGCCGGTATTTTCGATCGTCGTTTTCAGTTTGATGGTTTCGCCATCCACTACCCAAATAGCACTCTCTTTACCAACACCGCTAATGTAGATCGTGTTGGTCGCCGCATCGGCAACCAGCTCACGGGGCTGTAACGGACGAACCTCTTCAGTACGTTTGCGCGCATCAAGTACCAGACGACCTTTTACATCACCCGTTTTGGCATCAATCGCGGTAACTGCGCTGTTAATGGTATTGCCAAACCACAGCGTTTGGGTCGCGGCATTGATGGTGGCGCCGAACGGCTTGAGATCGTTATGAATCGCTTGCGTGATTTCCAGCGTCACCGGGTCGAGACGATAAACTACGCCGCCTTTATCCAGTTTACGGCTTTGCGATGTAGCCAGCCAGAGCGCGTTTTCTTGCTGACTCCAGGCCATCTCATAAGCGCCTTTGCCTACCGCTTTACGCAGCATGTCTTCCGCCGCCAGCGTGCTAAATGAGGATGCGACGAGGAGCGAACCTAACAATAAAGAACCACGCAGGCGCGGCGAAAAAAGATGACGTAAGTGCATGACGACTCCCTTTGATCAAAACGTGTATAGCTGCTTCACACTACTTCGCTGCGCGGGATCTTCGTTCCGCACTTATTATAAGTTGAGAATAATAATCATTATTTATCAGAAAGTGGAGCTTTTCCTCGCCTGCGAATGTCATGGCTCTTAAATACCGCACATTTTCTTAACTTAATGTGCGATTAAAATTTCAAAACTTTACATATTGACTACCCTTAATGTCACGTTTTCCGTTGATACGCTTACATTTATCCGGCATTTTCATGAAAATTATTTCCGTTAGACAGCGACTTTATCCCGCCCTCTTATTGCCTCTGACCTTCTCCCCGGTCCTTCAGGCCGCCAGCGCGCCCAATGAACAAACCATGATAGTCACCGCAACGCCGCAAACCGTATCCGAACTGGATACACCTGCCGCCGTTAGCGTCATTGAGGGAGAAGACATGCGTCTGGCGACGCCGCGCGTTAATTTATCTGAGTCTTTAACCAGCGTCCCGGGATTGCAGGTGCAGAACCGGCAGAACTACGCGCAGGATCTGCAAATCTCTATCCGTGGATTTGGCTCGCGTTCCGCCTTTGGCGTGCGCGGCATTCGTCTGTATGTTGATGGCATTCCCGCCACCATGCCGGATGGACAAGGCCAGATTTCGAATATTGATATTAACAGCATACAAGACGTTGAAGTGTTACGCGGCCCCTTCTCAGCGCTATACGGCAATGCTTCCGGCGGCGTAATAAATGTCACCACCGAAACCGGGAGACAGCCGCCAACCCTTGAGGCCAGCAGCTACTACGGCAGTTATGGAAGCTGGCGCTATGGGCTAAAAGCCACGGGCGCGATGGGTGACGGCACACAGCCAGGCGACGTGGATTACACGGTATCGACTACCCGTTTCACCACCCACGGCTACCGCGATCACAGCGGCGCGCGAAAAAATCTGGCTAATGCCAAACTGGGCGTGCGCCTTGACGATGTCAGTAAACTCTCGCTGATTTTTAATAGTGTGGACATTAAGGCGGACGATCCCGGCGGACTTACCGAATCTGAATGGAAAGCCGATCCGCAACAGGCGCCCCGCGCTGAACAGTACAATACGCGTAAAACCATCAAACAAACTCAGGCAGGATTGCGTTATGAACGTCAGCTCAGCGCGCAGGATGATATCAGCGTGATGGCCTACGCCGGAGAGCGGGAAACCACGCAATACCAGTCTATTCCCCTGGTGGCACAGCTAAAACCTGCTCAGGCTGGCGGCGTAATTACACTGCAACGCCACTATCAGGGCATTGATTCCCGCTGGACTCACCGGGGAGAATTAGGTGTGCCGATCACCTTCACTGGCGGAGTAAACTATGAAAATATGAGCGAAAACCGCAAGGGTTACAATAATTTCCGTCTCAACAACGGCACCCCTGAGTTTGGGCATAAAGGCGATTTACGGCGGGATGAGCGTAACCTGATGTGGAATGTCGATCCTTATCTGCAAACCCAGTGGCAGCTTACGCAAAAACTCTCGCTGGATGCTGGCGTGCGCTACAGTTCCGTGTGGTTCGATTCTAACGATCACTATATCGCGCCCGGCAATGGCGATGACAGCGGCGACGCCAGCTATCACCACTGGCTACCCGCCGGATCGCTAAAATATGCGTTAACTGACGCCTGGAATCTCTATCTTGCTGCCGGTCGCGGATTTGAAACTCCCACTATCAATGAGCTTTCTTATCGCGCTGACGGCCAAAGTGGGTTCAACTTTGACCTCAAACCGTCGACCAATGATACGGTGGAAGTCGGCAGTAAAACGCGGATTGGCAATGGCTTGTTGACCGCCGCGTTATTTCAAACCGATACCGATGATGAAATTGTTGTCGCCAGTAGTATGGGAGGACGCACTACCTACAAAAACGCGGGCAAAACGCGCCGCCAGGGCGCAGAGCTCGCGTTGGACCAGCGCTTCGCCGGCGACTGGCGGGTGAAAGCATCATGGACCTGGCTGGATGCGACCTATCGCAGTAACGTTTGTCAGGGGCAAAACTGTGATGGAAACCGGATGCCCGGCATCGCCCGTAATATGGGATTCGCCTCATTAGGTTTTATCCCGGATGAGGGGTGGTACGCCGGAACAGACGTTCGCTATATGGGCGATATCATGGCCAATGATGAAAATACCGCCAAAGCGCCTTCGTATACCGTTGTTGGACTAAATACAGGGTATAAATTTAATTACAGTCAGCTTACCGTCGATATTTTTGGGCGGGTAGATAATCTATTTGATAAAGAATATATCGGTTCGGTGATCGTTAATGAATCTAATGGCCGATATTATGAGCCAGCGCCAGGGCGTAACTATGGCGTGGGGATTAATCTGGCATGGCAATTTGAATAAATATCCGGCAATAGCGGGGAATCCCCGCTATTGATAAGTCATAGTTGCATGAAGGTTACATGAAGTACTGATTTTTAATCGTCGCTACGTTTTGTTGCAAAACGTTCTGTAGACAGTGGCGACTGGCTTCTTTATCACCAGTCACTAACGCATTAAGCAATTTTCTGTACAGATTAACGCCGTTTTGATAATCATCAAGTTTAAAATTATCATATAAAAAATGCAGGCTTGGCCCCAGGCGTACCCATAATTGCTCGATCATGGCATACAGCGTTGGCATATCCGCGTAGTGGTAGATCTCAAAGCGGAATGCGCGGTTGGCCAAAAGAATTTTCTCCATAACGCCACTTTCCAGCGCCTGTTGAAATTCATCTAATAGCGCATTCAGCGTCTGCTCGCGATCCGGAGTAATCTTACCCGCAGCGGCGACCACCGCCATCTCCTCCAGGGCAGTACGAATCGTATTAATTTCCAGCAAACTTTCCAGCGAGATCTCCGGCACCATAAACGCCTGTGCTGGCGCCACCGCCAAAGCACTGGAAGAGACCAGCCTTAACAGGGCCTCACGCACCGGCGTAATACTGACGCCTAACTCTTGAGCGATATTTTTAGTGATAAGCCTTGCGCCTGGTTTTAATGCGCCAATAGACAATTGATGCTTTAACCGATTTTCAACCTGTGTGGTCAGGCTTATATGTTGTGTTTTTTCCGTACCCGGCATTTTCCTTCCTTCACCTCTTGGCAGAACAACATCGCAATCGAGTCCCGAAGAAGTTTCGGAACTTAATTGTAAAAAAGATAATCCAGGCCTGAACGGCCAAATAAATAAAAGTGATAATTTACTTGCGTGATATTCTCATCTTTTACAACAATACAGGTTTCTTTATGGCAACCGTTTTATCTCCGTCATTCCTTCATGTATCGAGATTTTTGACCGGTTCAGGCCGCTGAGGGAGATAAGCTGCCCCACCGCGATCTGAATGATGAATATAAGTAAAGCCGGAATTTTAAAATTTGCACATTTTTATGGCGACATAATGCCGCCATTTTTTCTTTACGCATCGTCCGCTAAACGTATCACGACTTTGCCAAAGTTCTTCCCCGCCAGCAGCCCCATAAACGCTTCTGGCGCATTTTCCAGCCCATCAGTAATCTGCTCCCGGTAATGTATTTTCCCTTCTTTAATCCAACGCCCCATTTCTTGCTGAAACTCATGTATCCGGTGACCATAGTCCTGGTTGATGATAAAACCTTGCAGGCGAATACGCTTTTTAAGTAATGTCGCCATCAGCAGCGGCAGTCTGTCTGGACCGTCCGGCAACGTTGTCGCATTGTAGCCGCTGACCAGACCGCAGAGCGGAATTCGCGCCGACGTATTCAGTAGCGGTAAGACGGCGTCAAAGACTTTACCGCCGACATTCTCATAATAGATATCGATACCCTGCGGGCAGGCCTGCGCAAGCTGTTGTGGGAAATTATCAGCGTGATGATCAAGGCACAGATCAAATCCCAAAACGTCTGTCGCATGACGGCATTTTTCCGCGCCGCCAGCAATACCCACGACCCGGCAGCCCTTCAGCTTGCCAATTTGCCCAACCGTTGCGCCTACGGGGCCGGTGGCGGCGGCGACAACCAGCGTTTCGCCCTCTTTCGGCTGGCCGATATCCAGTAACCCCATATAGGCGGTAAACCCCGGCATCCCTAAAACTCCCAACGACCAGGAAGGATGTTGCGGATTATCACCCAGCTTTACCAACCCTTCGCCATCTGAAATGTCATAATCCTGCCAACCATTGTAACTCAACACCCATTCGTCTGGTCGGTAATCAGGATGGTTTGACGCGACAACGCGACTGACCGTACCGCCAACCATAACGCAGCCAGGTTCAACAGGCGGCGCATAAGAGGGTTCATCGCTCATGCGGCCACGCATATAAGGGTCGAGTGATAAAAAAACGGTTCGCAATAGCACCTGCCCTTCACCGGGTGTCGCGACGTCATCTTCTTCGAGGCGGAAGTTATCCATCTGCGGCGCGCCGTGGGGACGCGAGGCCAAAACCCAACGACGATTTCGGTTGGTCTGTTGCTTCATTCTATTCTCCTCATGCCTGGCATAATCCATCAATAATAGTCGAACATTAGCTTTCTGAGGGAGTTAAACACTCTCAGATATCAGGCGGCTTTCACCGAGGGACTCTTTTATGAACGACTTTCTTCCCCCTCTCGCTAAATATGAATTCTTGCGCTAATTCGTTGATTTATGCCGCCTTCAATAGTATTTCTAACACTATCATAAACATTCCCTGGGGTTCCCTATGACGATTCGCTTTGCCGATAAAGCAGACTGCGCCGCGATTACCGAAATCTATAACCATGCGGTATTACATACTGCGGCCATCTGGAACGATCGGACGGTCGATACGGATAATCGCCTTGCCTGGTATGAGGCCCGTCAATTACTGGGCTATCCGGTGCTGGTAAGCGAAGAAAATGGCGTGGTGACTGGCTATGCATCATTTGGCGACTGGCGCAGTTTCGACGGTTTTCGCTATACCGTCGAGCACTCGGTTTATGTTCATCTGGCGCACCAGGGGAAAGGACTGGGGCGAAAACTGCTCAGCAGACTGATCGATGAAGCCCGACGCTGCGGCAAGCATGTGATGGTGGCCGGTATTGAGTCACAGAATGCCGCCTCGATACGCCTGCATCATTCGCTGGGATTTACCGTTACCGCGCAAATGCCGCAGGTCGGCGTAAAATTTGGCCGTTGGTTAGATCTTACGTTTATGCAGCTCCAGCTTGATGAACACGCCGCGCCGGACGCCTGCTGATGAACCAGTCTTTGACGCTTATCTTTTTGATCGCCGCCGGCGTCGGGCTGGTGGTACAAAACAGTATTATGGTGCGTATTACGCAGACATCATCGACGATTCTGATCGCTATGCTGTTGAACTCGCTGGTAGGGATCGTTTTATTTGTGACGATATTGTGGTTTAAGCAAGGCGCTACGGGCTTCGGCGAGCTGGTCGCCAGCGTGCGCTGGTGGACATTGATCCCCGGTCTGCTGGGGTCATTTTTTGTATTTGCCAGCATTAGCGGGTATCAGAACGTTGGCGCCGCGACGACTATCGCGGTACTGGTCGCCAGCCAGTTAATCGGCGGACTGGCGCTGGATATCGCGCGTAGCCACGGCGTCACGTTACGCGCAATGGTCGGGCCGGCGTTTGGCGCGCTGTTGCTGGTCATTGGCGCATGGCTGATTGCGAAGCGCCAGTTTTAATGGGTTACAGGATCGTGCCGCCTTTGGTGAGCTGCTCGCGGCGCGCGTCCCGATCTTCTTGATATTGCCTGCCGTGATGCGCGATAGCCGTGCGTAAGCGCTGCTGCTGCACATAACGATCTTCGCGACGTAATTCAGCGTCATCGCTCAAGGCAATCAGCAATTCATTCATATGGGCAATTACGCTCTCCGCGATGGCGGCATCCACGCGGGCGCTCACTTCCTCCAGGTGCGACATAAGCTCTCCTACTCTTTATTCTGTAACAGCATGATTCGCCTATTATACGCGTTATTGTCGCCCGATGCGGTAATTCGCCGCCGCCACCCTGATTTAACTTACGTCAAGTGGAAACACGGGGCTTAATAGACCGAGAATTCGCGCCTTTTTGCCTTTCTTCCGCCGTTTGCTTGCGTATAGACCCCGTAAAGTAGACGCGTGAAGAAGTCTAAGGGATAACAACGTGGCAAAATCTCTCTTGCGCAGCGGCAATCTGGATGATTATCAGGCCGTGGGCGGCGGCGGTCAGGCCGTATTTGAATCAGCATTGCAAATTCGCGAAACGCTTCGTCTGCGTAAACAGCAGGCGATGGTTGACTGTCTGGCGATTCCGCAACTTAACGATAATGGCGATCGGGTTGACTGGTATTCGCCGATTGAAGGTCAGGCGATAGCGTGGAAAGCGGCTGACGAAGAGACACGTTCTCGGGCTTTACGTTATTTAGCCAGCACTTTTGAAAGCGCGGCTGCACTCAGTCGCAAAAGTCTGCAATCCGGTAAAACAGCGCTCCAGCTATTTGGGTCGCTACTTGAGAAAGCGACGCAATTTCCCGGCGAAAATCATGTTTTCCTGGTTAACGGCAAACCGGTTATCACCTTCTGGGGATTCGTTAATCTCAACGAAAATACACGCGATGATGTGCTGGACTGCCTGCGGGTAACCGAGGCAATCCCCGACATCCCTCTGGTCGAGCCGGAGCCCGAAGAAAAGCCGCTGGTAGAGGCGGCGTTTAGTCAGGCGGATGAACCCTTGTTAACGTCTGTCATTGAGCCGCCGAAAATGCCGGAGGAACCTGTTGCGCCGCCCGTTATCGTTAGCGAGCCGAAGCCGGCCACACCCATCCCGGTCGCTGAGGCGAAAAGAGCTCGCCGCCTACCGCTGTGGAGCTTACCTGTCGCTGCCGTGGTTATCGCCGCCGTCGCCACGCCTTTTTTCTGGCCATCTTCATCCGTTGACGGGGCCTCTCCTGTTCGCGCCGCGCCTGTCGCTACCGCGAAAACTGACGTTACCCCCTTGCCTGAACTCACCGCGCATTTGCCGCTGCATCGCGCTGAGGTGACGCCCGCCCCCAAAGCGGCGCCGCTGCCGGAAGCGCCTGTTATCATTGCCGCTATCCCCAAAGACGCGCTGGTAATGGACAGTACGCAGATGAAGCTTGGAACCACGCGCTTTTTAAACGGTAGCTGGCGCGTCAGTGTGGATGTCAAAGATCCGATTACCGGCAAGCCGCCCTCTCTGCGTTATCAGATCCAAAATAACAAAGGCATCGCGCGCGTAGTACATGGCGATAACGTGGTTTGTCGGGCGGAAATTTTCTCTGGTCTGCATCAAACGGGCGAGCTGATGATTAAAAGTCGCGGCAATGCGCGCTGCACCGACGGTTCACGTTATCCGATGCCGGAAATTACCTGTAAAGCAGGCGTCAATGACGTCGCAACCTGTACCGCCCGTTATGGCGACCACGCGGCAATTCCGTTGACGTTTAAAAAGATAGGTGCCTGATTTTATGTTGGTCAATCTGTGTGATTACAAACAGAGCGTCACGCTCATTGCAAACAGCGGCGTCCAGTTTCTTGATTTTGGCTTAACGCCGCAAGAGTCGGCCCACTACGGACGTTTTGTGCGCAAAACGGCAAACGGCCCGCTACTGCGCCTCGATTTTGATCTGACCAGCGGGCGCTACACGTTGCCAGGACGTGCTGGCGGCCAACCCGAAGTCGTGAAACCGGAAAGCACTCAGACGCTGCACTATTCTCTGGATGTACTCGACGGAATATGGCTCCCCCTGCCGTTCCTGCGTTTTAATCCGCCGCGTACCTTTATTGACGGGCCGGATAACTGGGCGCGCATTCAGGTACGTAAACTCAGCGAGCCAGATAGCGCCGGAAACACACACCGCATCACCCTCGCCTTCGACAGTCAACTGGCAAAAAATATGCCTGCGGCGTTGGCGCCTTGCGAAAACGATCTGCTCAATGGCACACGTTTTGCGCTCGCCTGGCGCGATGAAGAAGTTGCCGATTTTCTTGACCAGACATGGATTGACGGCTGGCTGCGCGAGTCGTTTCTTCAGTATGCCTCACAGGTGGAAAACCGTCCGGAACAGGCCATACAACAAGCGCTGCGTAGCTTTGAGTATCAGGCGCACTGGTTGAATTTACTGACGCTGTTAGGCGAACAGCTTACGGTGCCGGAAGTAAAGTTTGTGACACATACGTTAAGCACGCCCGCAATCCCGGTCGATCTGATTCTGGATGTCGGCAATACGCATACCTGCGGCGTCTTGATCGAGGATCATGGCGATGCGAATGACGGGTTACGCCAGACGGCAGAGCTTCAGGTGCGTTCTTTAAGCGAGCCGCAGTATCTGAACGATCCTTTATTTACCAGCCGGGTGGAATTCTCAGAAGCGCGCTTTGGCAAGCAACACTTTTCTGTCGAAAGCGGACGAGACGACGCTTTTGTCTGGCCTTCCATTGTGCGTGTGGGCGACGAGGCTCGCGCCCTTGCTATGCAGCGTGTGGGCACCGAAGGCAGCAGCGGCATCTCCAGCCCGCGCCGCTACCTGTGGGATGAAACCCCCGCCTTGCAGGACTGGCGCTTTAGCCAGATCCACGGTAAAACGCAGCGCGAACCGCTTGCCACCGCGTTTCCGCTGATGAATCTGATGAACGACGACGGACAGCCGTTATTCCGCCTGCCGCATGAAGAAAGGCTACCGGTTTTTTCGCCGCAATACAGCCGTAGCACCTTGATGACGCATATGTTGTGCGAAATTCTGGCTCAGGCGCTGGGGCAAATTAACAGCGTCGCCACCCGGCTGCGGCTCGGCTTTCCCGCCTCGCCGCGCCAGCTACGCACCCTGATTTTAACGCTGCCTTCCGCCATGCCGAAACAGGAGCGAGAAATTTTCCGCCAGCGAATGTTTGAAGCGCTGGCGCTGGTCTGGAAAGCCATGGGCTGGCATCCGCAGGATGAGGATTTCACCACGCCTAAGCAGCGTGAAAAAAGCGTGGTGCCGGTACCAGAAATACAGATGGAATGGGACGAAGCAAGTTGCGGCCAACTGGTATGGCTTTATAACGAAGCCATTTCGCATTACGCCGGGCGTACCGAATCCTTTTTTAATGCGCTGGCCAGACCGGATCGCCAGCCTGAACCCGGCCTCGTCCCCGGGCGCGCGTTGCGCGTGGCATCGATTGATATCGGCGGCGGCACGACGGATATGGCGATCGTTCACTATCAGTTAGATGACGGCGTGGGGGCCAATGTAAAAATTACGCCTCATCTCCTGTTTCGCGAAGGTTTTAAAGTCGCCGGGGACGATCTGCTATTAGATATCATTCAGCGTTGCGTACTCCCTTCCCTGCAAACGGCGTTGCAACGGGCAGGCGTTACGGATGCCGCCGCCCTGCTGGCGACCTTATTTGGCGATTCGGGACGAATTGATACTCAGGCCATTTTGCGCCAGCAAACGGCGCTGCAATTATTTATGCCGCTGGGCCACGCGGTACTTTCCGCCTGGGAGCAAAGCGACATTAACGATCCGTTTGCTGGTTTACATGCAACATTTGGCGATCTGCTGATCCGCCGCCCAACGAGCAACGTGATGAACTATATCCAGCAGGCGATCGATCATGCCTTACCGTCTGGTTCGCCGACATTTGATATATTCAATGTGCCGTTGCAAATCCAGTTTAGCCAGCTTCAGGAGGCTCTGCTGGCCGGTCAGTTTACGCTGACAACGCCGCTTCATGCGGTCTGCGAAGCGATATCCCACTATCACTGCGATATCTTGCTGGTGACGGGGAGACCGACCTGCTTACCCGGCGTACAGGCGCTCATCCGGCACTTACAACCGGTGCCGGTTAATCGCATTGTGTGGATGGATAAGTATCAGGTACATGAATGGTATCCCTTCAGTCAACAAGGGCGTATCGGTAATCCAAAATCCACTGCCGCGGTGGGCGCGATGTTATGCAGCCTGGCGCTGGACTTACGTCTACCGCGTTTCAATTTTAAAGCGGCTGATATCGGCGCGTATTCGACTGTGCGTTATCTTGGCGTACTGGATAATACCGTTAATACCCTTCGCGATGAAAACATCTGGTATCACGAGATCGATTTGGATAAACCCGGCGCGACGCTGGACGCTCGCCTGCATTTTCCGCTACGCGGCAACGTGACGTTGGGCTTTCGTCAACTGGCGAACAGTCGCTGGCCGGCAACCCCACTCTATTGCCTGAGCATTAATTCCGCCGAACTGGCGAAAACCATCGCTGGCGACGGCGTACTGAATGTGCGACTGAAATTACGCGGCAGTAGTAAAGATAGCGCTCCGGAATCGTTCATATTAAGTGATGCCTGGCTCCAGGACGGGACGCCGGTCGCCGCCGATGCGCTGACATTAAAATTGAATACGCTGGCTGACCGTCGCCACAGCGGCAGCCACTACTGGATAGATAGCGGGAGTGTATACCTGAAATGACAAAACCGTTAAACGCCACCCAGGCTGTTATCGAGTGGGTTAACAACACGCGCCGTTACGCAACGCGACTGGATGACGAAGCCGACGCTCTGCTGGCGCAACTTACGCTTGCCGCGGCGGATGAGTCAGCGCTCAACGCCGCCTGCGCATCACATGGCTGCGTCGGTCTGTACGGGTATGCGCAATCCGCAAAAGCGCATCTGTTAACGACGCTATGCGGTAACGAGAATGGCAAGCTGGAAATTATCACGCCGGACCGTGACTATGATTATTTCAGCCACATCAATCCGGGTCATGCGCCAGCGAATATGGCTATTCGCTTTACGCGCGACATTTTTTCAAACGAGAGCGGCTGGCCGTTGCGCCTGCGCTTGATCAGTGAAGCCGAACTGGTGCAGATCTTTATTGCCTGGACCAGCTCGTCCCCCGTTTGTCGCCAGGTCGAAAAATCCATTATCACATCACGCCTGGAGAAATGGCAATCGCTTCGCCAACCGCAGCCCGTCCCCGGCGTTACCGCTGAAGAGGTAGCGACCATCGCGAGTTTCTGGCGCTCTTGTCTTCCGTCCGCCAGACAACATATTGATGATGCGACATGGCAACACTTTGCCTCGCTCTTGCCTGCGCTGGATCTCACGACACGGGCGCACGCCTGGGCATTACTGTGGGGAGAGCAGCCGGAGATCACCCAGCAATGGCTGGCGCTGGCGCATATGTTGCAACAAACCGGCCATGCCGGGGAACTGGCGGCGCCGCTCAGCCTGCTGGTCGATCATTTTGGCTTACCGGCGGAAAACTTCCTGACGCAAATGGCGCTAACCGCCAGCGATACGCAAAGCGATGTGGTGGTGCATCCGGTTAAGGAAGGCCGACTGCTCAATGCGGTCAGCCTTTCGCTTGATTCTCTGGCGCTGCTTACCCGCGAACTGGTGCTAACCGTTGAAAACAGCGTACTGGATAACGTTGATTTACTGGATATTCCGGTCGCGCCAGACAGTCATCCTCATCCGTTATGGCGGGCGAAATTAGGCTGGATGCTGGCCCATTACCGTCAGCAGGTACAGCCCGATGTTCTGGTGATTTGCAATGCTCTGGCATCTCGCTCGCAAACATCCGCCGCCGCCCGTCACTTACTGGAGTGGGTTAACGCCACGCAGCCGCAGCATGAATCAGCGTTACCCGGCGTCGTCTGGGCTATTACTCCACAGGATGCCCGTTTTGCCACCCAGCAAAATCTGGATGAAGCCGTCCAGCAGTTGATGGGTAAACCTGGCGTGCATTGGGGAACGTTGCAGGCGCTGGATAAACACAGTATGCAGCGTTTGGTGGAGTGGTTATCGCAGGCGACATCGGCACCACAGCGACAGGCGCGCTTACAGGCGTTACGCGAACAACTGCGAGGCCGCGTGCGCGATCTGTTACCGATGTTTGATGACGCGCGGCTACCGGTTGAAACCGTGATCCGGCGTCTTCAGGCCCAGGCCGCCAGACATGGCGACCTGCTGGCCGGGCTGTTACCGCCGGTACAGAACTTCGAAGCGTTGCTGCGCACCCGACAGTCGCGAGAAGAACAGGTCAGCGGTTTATTTAATGACGCGATCGATCTCTTTGCCGACGAACCAACGCGCGCTTCAGCGTCAGAAGGTCATGAAACAGGCTACCAGGCGCACAAAATGTGGATCAATCATCTGCGCCAGTGGGCCCACTGCCGGGATAATGCGCAGCGTCTGGGACTGGAACCGCAGATGCTCAACGCCGTGGCGGAGATTTTAATTACCGCCAGCTATCGCCTCGGTTTACCTCAGCAGTTACAGAAAACCATGCAGCGCGAGGAGGTTAGCGGCGCGCAGCTTCATGCCATCATTGGTAACTTCATCGCCTGGCTCGGCTACGCAAATATCGAGGAGGCCCAACGCCCGGCCAGCCGCGTTCAGAAAGGCGCAGCCATTTTCGCCGCAACGCCGCGTTCGACAATGTTGCGTCTAACAAAGCTTGACGAACAGCCCGTTCACGCCGCCAGCCGCTATGTCTATGACTGGCTTGTTGCGCTGTATACCCTGGCCAATGAGAACGCAGGATATCGGCATCCGCAGGACGTTACCGACGTAGACAGAGCGCAATTAATTGCCCTGATAGCCTGACCTGGCGGAAAAACCATGCCCGGTAACCTGTATCGGGCTTGAAGTCAGAAAAGCGAAAACAGCAATGCGACGGGGAAACTTATCGGCCATGTCGCGCCAACCAAAAAGGCGCTCAGGAAACGAATTCGTTTTTTGTCATGAGTCAAAAACCAGGTGATCAGGGATGATATCACCGCCATGACGGCGTAAAAAATTAATATCTTTTGAAAGAGGGTCATATCAGGCATCCGCGCCAACCAGAGGAAAAAACGCGCGCAATATGCTCTTTTTATTTGACACACATCAAGGTTTATCAGCCTTGACAGCAAAACGTTCTCAATGCACGGCTCCGCTCACAGAATATCCTGTTTACGTATTATTGCGGATCTCGCCAACCCGTACTATACCCATAGGGGTTATGATGAAAGGTGGCGAAAATGAATGTTTCCAGTAAAACCGTCGTGCTGATTAATGTCTTTGCTGCTGCAGGACTTTTGGGTCTGATCTCGTTGAGATTCGGCTGGTTTGCTTGAGGTGTTCAACCTTTGAGTACTTGCTGCGCATGTTGGCGGGGAGGTCCCCCTCTCCGCCGACACCCGCCTATTTTTTCACGATTTTTCTGAACAGTAAATGATCCTTAATGCTTAACCATGATGTGGCGGACAAGGGTGTAGTCTTCCAGACCATACAATGACATATCTTTGCCGTATCCCGACTGTTTTTGCCCTCCATGCGGCATCTCGCTAACCAACATGAAATGGGTATTAATCCAGGTACAGCCATACTGCAATCTGGCGCTAAGCCGGTGCGCCCGCCCGACGTCCTGAGTCCAGACGGAGGATGCCAGACCATAGCGAGAATCGTTGGCCCACCTCAGAACCTGATCTTCATCATCAAAGACGGTTATACTGACCACCGGGCCGAAGACTTCGCGTTGCACGATGGCATCTTCCTGTTTTGCGTCTGCCAGCAACGTCGGAGCGAAATAGTAACCTTTACCTTCCGTTTGACTTCCGCCAGTAATCACACGGATATGGCTGAGGGCCTTCGCCTCCTCTACAGCCGCTGTGACGCGCTTCAGGTGCGCCAGCGAACTTAACGGCCCCAGCTCTGTCGACTCATCCTCCGGCGCGCCCATTTTTAGGCTGCTCACCGCGTTCCCTAGCTTTTCGACCAGCGCATCATAGATACCGCGCTGCGCGTATATACGGCACGCCGCAGTACAATCCTGTCCGGCATTATAGAAACCAAAAGTCCGGACGCCCTGCGCCACTGCATCCAGATCGGCGTCATCAAAAACAATCACCGGGGCTTTACCACCGAGTTCCATATGCGTACGTTTTATCGCTGGCGCAGTATGGCGCAGAATATGCTCCCCGGTCGCGATAGAACCGGTTAAAGAGACCATGCGTACTTTTTCATGACCGGTCAATACATCGCCAACAGTCTGCCCTCGTCCGAACAGGACATTGAGCACCCCCGGCGGAAAGATATCCTTCGCCAGCGCGGCAAGTTTAAGCGCCGTCAGCGGCGTGATTTCAGAAGGCTTAATCACCACGCAGTTACCTGCCGCCAGCGCTGGCGCCAGCTTCCAGGCCGCCATCATGAGCGGATAATTCCACGGCGCGATAGAGGCAACCACGCCAATCGGATCCCGGCGGATCATCGACGTATGTCCTTCCAGATATTCGCCCGCCGCCAGCCCACTCAAACAACGGGCCGCGCCGGCAAAAAAGCGAAAGACATCCACGATTGCCGGAATTTCATCATTAATTACGCAGTGCAAAGGCTTACCGCAGTTTTGCGATTCAAGCCGGGCGAACTCAAGGGCGTTTTGCTCGATGCTGTCCGCCAGTTTTAACAGACATTCCGCCCGTGCTTTGGGTGTGGTCTGCCCCCATTCGGCAAACGCGCTATCGGCGGCCAGCACTGCGGCGTCAACCTGCGCGGGCGACGCTTCCGCAATCTCAAGTATGACCTCGCCTGTCGC
This sequence comes from Salmonella sp. SSDFZ54, assembly GCF_004010735.1. Taxonomy (NCBI): domain Bacteria; kingdom Pseudomonadati; phylum Pseudomonadota; class Gammaproteobacteria; order Enterobacterales; family Enterobacteriaceae; genus Salmonella; species Salmonella sp. SSDFZ54. The sequence goes on along the minus strand of NZ_CP034819.1, from coordinate 4,298,170 downwards.
CGGGTTATAAACAGACTGCCTTTCTCCCTCGCCGTCCACCAGCACGCCATTAATCAGTAATTGATATTGCATAGCATTTTCCCATATCGTCATTAATCGATTTCCGGCGAACGGGCCGCCGCTTTCCTAAAAATAGACGGCGCGCCAGATGCTCACCCGGCACACTCGGGAAATTTAGTCAGGTTGTGAGCTGACACGCATTCCACCTCACACAAGGCTTTTAGCGCTCAGCATCTCGCGAATCAGGCTGCCAAGCTGTTTTACGGCCTGTTCTTCCCGTTCTCCCCAATGCCATGCGGTGTTAAAACGAAAGAAACGCGTCCAGGCGCCGGACGTTGAAAACATTTTCCCCGGCGCGATACTGATAAGGTGTTCAAGCGCTTTGGCGCTAAGTTCACCGGCATCAAGCTGCTCAGGTAGCTCCAGCCAAAGAAAATAACCGCTATCGTTATGGTGAATTTTTACTTCCGCCGGGAGATGGCGCAAAAGGGTTTGCCAGGCTTGCTGTTTACGTTCGGCAAGCTGCCTTCGCAATCGGCGCAGATGCGCGTCATATCGACGTGTCGAGAGATAATCCACTAACGCCAATTGCATGGGGGAACTGGTGGATAATGTGCTCATTAACTGCAAACGCTGAATTTGTCTGGCATGGCTTCCTCCCGCAACCCAGCCAATGCGAAAACCGGGAACCAGACATTTGGAAAAAGATGAACAATGCAACACGGTATCGTCGCGATCCCATGCTTTGGCAGGCAGAGGTTTCTCGCGGCCAAAGTAGAGTTCGCTATAAACATCGTCTTCAATTAGCGTCACGTTATGGTGCGTGAGTAACGCGACCAGCCGCGCTTTTTTCTCAGCACTCAGCGTGAACCCTAATGGATTCTGACTGTTGGTCATTAACCAGCACGCTTTCACCGGATATTCCTGTAACGCCTGTTCCAGCGCCATAAGATCGATACCTTCTTTAACATCGGTGGGTATCGACAACGCTTTCAGGCGCAATCGCTCCAGGGCCTGTAGCGCACCGTAGAAACAGGGGTTCTCCACCACCACCCAGTCTCCCGGAGCCGTCACCGCCTGTAAACTAAGATTCAACGCTTCCAGCGCGCCGGCGGTAATGACAATCTCGTCAGGAGAAACGGTAATCCCCTGCTGCGCGTAACGGCGTGCTATCGCATAGCGCAATTCTGCATTACCTGGCGGCAAGTTTTCGATGACGCTCATTGCCGTCGCGGTTTTACTGACCTGCGCCAGAGAGCGGTTCAATTGCGGCAAGGGAAACAGACGCGGATCGGGAAACGCTGAGGCAAAGGGCACCACAGAGGTATCACGGCTCGCCTGCAGCATCTCAAAAATATAGGTATTGATATCTACGGCTTCATCCCGAATAACGTGCGCTGCCGTCGCGACTGACCGACAAACCGGATGCGGCGCGACATAATAACCAGATTGCGGACGGGCGATAATCCGTCCCTGACTTTCCAGCAACTGGTACGCATGACCGACAGTCATAAAACTCATGCCGCTACTGGCGACCTGCTCCCTCAGCGAGGGTAATCGATCGCCGGGTTGCCAAACGCCAGAGGCGATTTGTTCTCTAATTTGCTCCGCCAGACGTTGATATTTTTTCATTATTCGATCTCATTGAGCGCTGCTTGCAGGTGGCAACCGCAGTGTATATCAGTTGTTAAAATTAACAATGATTTGCTAACTGTTATGGTGCTTCCCAACAGGCGTAATGATTAGATTTCGCAACAAAACGCCGTTTCAGGGTCTCTGCTTAACGGGAAAGTCAAACCAGGTGTTCGGGTATGGTTCATGAGTAAGGGAGAAGTGCCACCATTCAGTATCCAGTGGCGTAAAACCCGCATCACGCATCAATGTTTGTAATAACAACCTATTTGCGCGTTGCTGAGCGGTAAGTATGACATTATCGGGATGGGATAACGGACTAAAACAGTCAAAGCCGGTACCAAAATCCAGACTATTATCTGGCGAGCGTTGCGCCGCGGACGCAGTACAATTCACCAGTGGTCGTCCGGGATCGTATATTGGTATTTTACTGTCAAGTGGAACAATCGTTAGATCAAGCGTACTTCCCCGACTGTGGCCGGATCTGGCGGCAAGATAACCTTCCTCAAACAGACGATTTTTCTCTACCTGCGGATAAAATTCGTTTTTCATTTGGTTTTGAGAAGGATCTTTGGCCCACGCGATAAAGTCGTTCACTGCGCTTTGCGGACGGTAGCAATCATATATTTTTAAGGTAAGTCCGAAGGGGCGTAAACGATCGGCGACCTGCTTCACTGCGTTCGCGGCTGGTCGTGTTAACAGGCAAACAGGCGCGTTATAGCCTTTAATGGGGCGACCAATAAAGTTATGGGAAGTGAAGTATCGCATGTCTACCTGTACGTCGGGGGCGACCGTAGTAATATCGACAAAGTCTTTTGGCTGGTGGAGATCAATATGGTTTTCAGCTGACATTGCCTGAACGGACAACAGGCTGAACAGGAGGAAAGAAGATACGCATTTTACCATATGTTACACCTCGCGAGAGTCACAGGGGTGATTATGTATTTGAGCAGGTAAAGATTAGCGGACACCGCTTAAACAGATGGTTAAAATAAACATCATTCCCCCTGTAATCTGTGCCTTATCACAAACGGAGAGTTTATATTTTGCTTATACGACCACTGCGCCTCCTGTTCTATACCCAAAATAATTCGAGTTGCGTAAAGGCGGCAAGGGAGTGAGTCTCAGGAGCACAGATAACGATGTGTTTTCACAAAGGCGAGTCTACCTGACCAGAAAGGTCATTTGATAATCAGTAGTACAGTTGTTGTCGCCTTCCATAACTAAATAACATTGTTTCGCCAAAGATAAGACCACTATATAGTCAGGAAGGCAATTAGTGAGGAACACGTCGATTGTCGGCGATAATGCACTGAAATTACGATTCACTGCAGTTGTGCAAACACATAGAATCCCCCTCGAACCGAGATAATTCGGTCTGCTGGTCATAGCCATTATTCAGTAAGACCGCAGGTTGCAGCGGCGGATCACGGGCGTGAAGAAAAATCCTGTGCCCCAAATTTTTTGGACAAGCGCTGAACCTGCCGTATACTTTTACTTAACGTACACTCCGCCATAAAAATAAACCCTGCGATGATACCGTAATGCCATAGGCATAACTTAAGGATATGCCATAAATCAAGCGAAGCATGATTTAACTTCTCAGTAATTGCGATAGTCTGTACAAATATTATGGGATGAAATAATAAGATGCCTAACAAAAATATCCCTGCCACGATCATGGCAAGTAACTGAAAAAAAGCCCATCCGATAACGAAACGGTAAAGTAACAGCAATAATAGCCGTCCACATTTCCTTAGCCATTCTGACTGCAAAATGCCCCAGGATGCTGTCTTTTCGTGAATTTCACCATCTGATTTCTTCATTTTGAGCCTCCTCGCAGGTTTTTATAGTCTTATCACCCAACTGGAAATAAACCCGTCAGCTAATCGTTACAACAAATATAATTAAGACAAAAACTAAAGAGTAAGGTATTTATATCATAAGTGCTATCAGTATTGGCCTTCTGCCCTGCCGCTAAATATCTCATTGTTGTTAGCCTAATAATACTTTTAGTTTAACTTCTTATAAGACAATTTCTACACGGTTGAGCAACTATTTACTTTCTCTAAAAATAATATAGCGCGTAATTAATCATTACTCATGGTACATGATGATGTGAGAATTAAGAAAACCATTTTACTTTCATTCGTTTTACCTGACATACTTCATGGCCAGGAGACGTGGGCATGACTAAAGCTACGGGTCGATATTAACAATAATGTTGACGGTTCAGGACAAAGCAAAAATCAGGTATTTCACTGATAAGCAAATCGATGGGCAACATGGTATAATATTTCGAATACCACCTATTCCAGTAATGAAGTCTCATATAATCACTTGTGGTCTACATTATGCCAATTACTATCGGGAGAGGATTTTTAAAAAGTGAGATGTTTTCTCAAAGTGCCATCTCTCAACGCTCCTTCTTTACGTTACTATGGGAAAAGATTAAAGATTTTTTCTGTAGCACGCGAAGATCTGCTGCCGATCAATATATAAAGGAATTATGTGATGTTGCCTCTCCGCCTGACGCGCAACGTTTATTTGATTTATTTTGCAAGTTATATGAATTATCATCACCGTCATGCAGAGGAAATTTCCATTTTCAGCACTATAAAGATGCTGAGTATCAATATACAAATCTCTGCATTAAAGATGGCGAAGATATTCCGTTATGCATTGTGATACGCCAGGATCACTACTATTATGAGATAATGAATAGAACAGTACTCTGTGTTGATACTCAGTCTGCCCACCTGAAAAGATATTCTGATATTAATATAAAAGCTAGCACTTATGTTTGTGAAGAGCTATGTTGCTTGTTCCCTGAGCGGTTACTACTCTCGCTATCCGGCGGTATAACATTTCCCGTCGACCTAAAAAATATAAAAGAGACGCTTATCGACATGGCAGAAAAGGGTAATTTATGTGACTGGAAGGAACAGGAAAGAAAAGCCGCCATCTCCTCCAGGATTAATCTGGGCATCGCCCAGGCAGGTGTACCACCTATTGACGACGCTATTAAAAACAAAATAGCCGCAAAGGTTATTGAGAATACTAACTTAAAGAATGCAACATTTCATGCAAATCATACACAAAGCTCAGTTACTCAACTAGTTTATTCATGTTTGTTTAAGAATGAGATATTAATGAATATGCTTGAGGAAAGTTCCTCTCATGGCCTGCTATGTTTAAACGACCTTGTTGAATATGTAGCGTTACAAGTTCATAACAGCCTTTTTTCTGAAGATTTATCTTCACTCGTTGAAACAACAAAAAATGAGGCTCATCACCAGAGTTGACCACACCATAAATAGTATGGTTTACAATCCCCTGGCAATACCAAAACCATCGAATAGAATAACTTTAAAATATACTTCCAGGAAATAATGAATTTCGCATGGAGCGAATTGGCTCGTTATTTTTATAATTGAGATACTGAGTATAAGTATATTTTCTCATACAACTTATCGCACTTATTGACAAACCGTTTTCGCTAATTTGAAGTGTTGAATAATAACTCAAAGAAATTATTGGCATCATAGCCTTACGACGTAACTGGAAGGTGGCATGATGTTTACAAAAACGTTATCAGTAGTTTTACTGACCTGTGCGCTGTTTTCAGGCCAGTTACTGGCGAAACAGCAAGACCACGCATTCGTATGGTTTGCGACGGGAGGGCACCAGCTTAGACACGAAGCCGACAGTGATGAATTACGGGCGGCAGCGGAAGAATCCGCGGAAGGCTTGCGCGAGCACCACAACTGGCAGAAATCGCGCAAACCAGAGAGCTATTTTCGTTAATTAAACGCCCCTGCGCTTCGGCAGCGTTTTCATCAGCGCTTCAGGGCTCACTGAAGCGACAACGCTGCCGGGCTGGGGCATTTTTAAAATGTGGTTTTTAATTTTGCCAATGACATGCATTTCGCAAGGGCGGCAGTCAAATTTTAGCGTCAGTACCTCATCGCCATGCACCAACTGCATCGGCGTGGCTTTCCAGCTCTTAATATTTCCTTTCGCCTGCTTTGGACAAAGGTTGAACGCAAAACGCAGGCAGTGTTTGGTGATCATGACCGGTACCTCGCCCTTCTCCTGATGCGCCTCATAGGCCGCATCAATCAATTGTACGCCGTAACGGTGATAAAATTCCCGCGCTTTGTGGTTGTAGACATTAGCGAGAAAGCTGAGATGCGTTTGCGGATAGACCGGCGCAGGCTGCGCCACGGGTTTCCGACGACCTCGTTGATAATGAGCCAGCCGCGCCGCGTCAAGCATATCAATCGCCTCCCGACGGAACTGATTGAGCAGGCTATTTGGCACGAACAACGCCGCCGGTAATGTCACCTGCATATCACGCGCGTAGTAAGGCGTCTGTCCCAGCTTCGCCAGTCCGGCTTTTAGGTTATTCAACGCTTTTTCAGAGTTATTGGCTTCCTCAAATACCCCGTCAAGCGTATGCGTGATGCAGACACCGTCTTCACTGGTCAGCGTCAGAATAAGCTGTTCCTGCCAGCCGCCCAGCATGATATCAACCGCCACACGGCGCTCACTGGAGGTTTTTGTCAGCGCTTGCTGCCAGTTATGATCCAGATTACGATTCAACGGATGATGCGGACGGACTTTATGCAGGTCGGCAGGCATATCATTTGGCCAAACGCGGTAGCGGTTATGACCGGTTTTCTCCACCGTATTGGCGCGAAAACCCACCACTTCACGCTTAATCAACACGTTCAGACCATCGCCATTCGCCAACGGCTCCGTAGCTTCTACGTCGAGATAATCCTTCGCCACATTCAGCACCTCGCCTACCGGCAAGCCAATAAATTTTGGTGAATCAAATGCGCCAATATCACCTTTACGCGCGTTAACAAAATAGTCGGTGCTGCCGCGATGGAAGGTTTTCTCCGTGGAGGGAACAAAAAAATGCTCGGTCCGACCAACCGACGCACGCGCCAGATCGCCACGTTGCTCGATAATCGCGTCCAGCATCTGACGATAATGCGCGGTGATGTTTTTGACATAGCTCATGTCTTTGTAGCGCCCTTCAATCTTGAAGGAACGTACGCCTGCATCGATCAACGCGCCGAGGTTAGCCGTTTGGTCGTTATCTTTCATCGATAGCAAATGTTTTTCGTAAGAGACCACCCGCCCCTGATCGTCTTTTAACGTATACGGTAAGCGACAGGCTTGCGAACAGTCGCCCCGATTGGCGCTGCGCCCGGTTTGCGCATGAGAGATATAACACTGCCCAGAATAAGCGACACACAGCGCGCCATGAATGAAGAACTCAATCGTGGCGTCAGTAGCCTGATGAATAGCCGCTATCTGACTCAAATTAAGCTCGCGCGCCAGTACAATCTGTGAAAAACCGACATCGGCAAGAAACTTCGCTTTTTCCACGCTGCGAATATCACACTGTGTACTGGCGTGAAGCTCAATCGGCGGGATATCCAGTTCCAGAATGCCCATATCCTGCACAATCAGCGCATCCACCCCGGTGTTGTACAAATCGGTGATTAACCGCTGCGCGGGCTCCAGCTCATCATCATGCAGAATAGTATTCAGCGTGACAAAAATCCTGGCGCCGTAACGGTGAGCAAACGGGACCAGATCGGCGATATCGCGCAGACTGTTACTGGCGTTATGACGTGCGCCAAAACCGGGTCCGCCGATGTAGACTGCATCTGCGCCATGCAAAATCGCTTCGCGAGCAATTGCGGCGTCACGGGCCGGACTTAACAATTCGAGATAGTGAGGTTGCTGGCGCATACAGTCTTTCTTATCCAATAGCAGCGAAATGGCGGCTATTGTAGTCAGAAGCGCAAACTAACGAAATAGTTTTCCCGCTTAATCACGCGGGTAATGGATCAGCGAGTGAAAATGAACCGTCTGGTCACTACTGTTGCGATAGGTATGCGCCGTATCGCCGGCAAAACGCAAACCTTTACCGGCGTCTATGGTTTGCCATACCCCACCAGTACACATGTCCAGCCGACCCTGAATCACCACCACATGTTCGATAACGCCGGCTTTATGCGGCGCTGATTCGCTGCACGCGCCAGGCGCCAGCAATAGGGAAAAATAGTCAAAACAGAGTTCTGGATCCCATGGAAACAACGGTGTGATTACCATCGCTTGCTGCTGGGGATCGAAGGTCGGAGGAAATTCGGCCTGCGGCGGCGAAATAAACACTGAGAATGGAACGTTCAGGCCCGTCGCAATTTTCCACAGCGTTGCGACTGTCGGACTGGATTCATTACGCTCTATCTGCCCCAACATGGCTTTTGAGACGCCGGAGATCTCCGCCAGACGCGATAAACTCCAGCCTCGCTGATGGCGTAACGTTCTTAACGTGGTCGCCAGATAGTGTGTCAGGTTATCCATTTTCCCCCCCTGTAAGACCATAGCGTATCACTTGTACGCTATAACGCACAATGCTACATTGACTGACCGTTATAACGCACAAGAGGCGATCATGCGTCTGTTATCACTGCCGTTACCTACTGTATTATCTGGTCTGGTCGCCGTTCTGGTCGGCTATGCAAGTTCCGCCGCCATTATCTGGCAGGCGGCGCTTGCCGCTGGCGCAACACCCGCAGAGATCGCCGGCTGGATGACCGCCCTCGGTATAGCCATGGGCATAAGCACACTAACGTTAACCTTGTGGTATCGTGCGCCGGTTTTAACCGCCTGGTCAACGCCTGGCGCCGCTCTGTTGGTAACAGGGCTTCAGGGATTATCGTTGCCAGACGCCGTGGGCATATTCATTGTCGCCAATGCCCTGATTGTGCTGTGCGGCGTCACGGGATTGTTTGCGCGTTTGATGCGGATAATCCCCCATTCTCTTGCCGCCGCAATGCTGGCGGGAATACTGCTACGCTTCGGCCTGCAGGCGTTCGGGACGCTCAACGGAGAGTTTGTCATGTGCGGCGGTATGCTATTGGCGTGGCTACTCTTTAAAGTATTCGCGCCCCGCTATGCCGTTATTGCTGCCATGGTAATGGGAATAACGGTGGCGCTCATCCAGGGTAAGGTGGCGATGAGCGGTATTCATTTCGCGCCGGTGTGGCCCACCTTCGTTCCCCCCCACTTTTCATTCGCTCAAAGCCTGAGCGTCGCGGTACCGCTCTTCCTGGTGACGATGGCATCGCAAAACGCCCCCGGCGTCGCCACAATGAAGGCATCTGGCTATCAGCTTCCTGTCTCTCCGTTAATGATTTTTACCGGGTTGCTGGCGCTGCTGCTTTCGCCATTTGGCGTTTATTCTATCTGCATTGCCGCCATTACAGCCGCCATTTGTCAAAGCCCGGACGCGCACCCCGATCCAACGCGTCGCTGGTTAGCGGCCGCCGCCGCAGGCGTTTTTTATTTACTTGCCGGGTGGTTTGGCGGTTCGATAACCGCGCTGATGGTCGCCCTGCCGGTTAGCTGGGTGCAAATGCTGGCTGGTCTGGCATTGTTAAGTACGATTAGCGGTAGCCTGTATCAGGCGCTTACTCACGAAAGTGAGCGTGACGCGGCAGTTATCGCATTTCTCGTCACCGCCAGCGGGCTAACGCTGATGGGCATCGGATCGGCATTCTGGGGGTTGATCGCTGGCGGGATAGGCTACGCTGTATTAACGAGAACGCGCCGCCCATCGTTGTCTGGCTGATGGTGACCGCTAATCTGCCGGGGTTTGCGCCATCTTGCGATGGCGCCGCAGAATTATTTTTTGTTAACGTCAAACATAGAGGTATCCGTCGCCATATCATCCACGACCTGTTTCAACGTCTCAAACGCCATTGGCGTACTGGAATTGCTCAGGTCTTTACCTTCACCCTGGCGTACTACCTTGACGACCGGCTTGTTGGTCGCGGCATCTATCAGCTCACCTTCAAAATAGAGGTGGGTATCCATGGTCCGGTGGCCCGTCGCCATTTGCGTGCCCGCCACAATCAGCGCTACAGGGATTACCTCATAGAATTGCAGCCCTTCTTTGCTGGTATCCACGCCCGTAATCGCCCCGCGGAAAATCAAACTGCGCGGCCCTGGCGTCGAGACCAGCGGTTTGCGCTGTTCAATTGCTGATTTTACTTTAGTGTTCGTATAAGCCAGCAGTTTATCAAGAACTTGCTGCCCGACCTGGGTCGTTGGTTTGGGGACGGGATAGTATGTTATCGGATTGTAAACAATACTGTCATAGTTAGAGTCATTGAAATGTGGATCTACCCAGCGCAACACCGGTTTCCCCGTGGCGGAGGTAGTTTCCTGCAGGTCCGAATAATTTTTTAAGAATCCAGAATACTTATCCGGCTGTGTGACTTTGGACGCACAGCCGGATAACGCCAGCAAGCCAGTAAGCACTGCAACTTTAAATAAAGTATGAGTACGCATGAAACGATCCCTTTAGTCTTCGCAATGATGCAAAGGAAATAATAGCAAAACGAAATCATTCTGGATGCACTAAAAATGGTAACGACAGCACAATTTGAACGCGGCGCCCGACAAAAAAATGCCGAACGCTGCGAGACTTACAGAACTTGCATCGCTCAGGCCGTTTTTCTCGCCAGCATCGTAGCAAAGCGCAGTTTGATACGGTTGCCGTTTTCGTCCGTGCGGTGAAGCTCGCCGACATCTTCGTTGTATTTCAGCATGTCCCATCCTTCGTAATAGCGGCGTAATTCGCCTTCTTTAAAAGCGAACGGGAATCCCACCGTACAGGGAAAGTCCGGCGTATCCATTGCCGCAACAATCAAATTATACCCGCCGGTTTTTGTGCAGCGTTGCATATTGGCAATTAAACCGGGAATGGTTTGCGCCTCAAGAAACATCATAACCACCGTCGAGAGAATAAAATCGTACTCGCCGTCAAAGGTCAGTGTATTCAGATCGACAATGTCGGTTTGCAGATTATCCAGCCCCTCTGCCGCTTTAATACGCTCAAGGTTAGCCATACTGGCCGGATTTTTATCCCACGCGGTAACGTCATAACCGTTCGCGGCCAGATACAGACTATTGCGACCATTGCCACATCCCAAATCCAGCGTTCGGCCTGGCGCGACAACCTTTGCCGCCGCCAGCACATCCGAATGCGTGCGGGTTAATCCGTATTTCTCAGTAAAGTAATTTTCGTCACGAACGGTCATTTTTTTCCTCCGTTTTCAACAGTGCAGCGCGCTCAGTGCGAATAAGCAACGTCCCCTGCACCAGCAATAGAAATGTACGAACCAGCAATAAGGCGATAATAGCGTTAGTGAAAATAAACAGCGGGACGGCCAGAATATGGAAAAGCCCTGATTCACTACCGTGACCAAGATGTAACCCAGTGGTCGCCAGCGCGGAAACGCCGAACGAAAAACTCCAGAAGGAAGCATTAAACGGTTGTGATAAATACCAGGGCATTAATCGCAGCATAAATAAAAGTTGTAACAGACCGTAGCCGAATAGCATTTTCGCCAGCGTGTCGCCCTCCCCGCCATTGACGCTCAGCCAGGCGCTACAGGCGACCAGAGCAGGCGCCAGTTGGATACCCAGCGACGTACGCAGCACCGCCGGTAATTCGCCGCAGCTACGCAGTCGCTGCAAAATAACCGGCTCCAGACTTAACCACGAAAAGACGCCTGCGCCTAAAAACACCAGTCCGGCATCATTGTAACCGAGCGCTCCACAGGCCATAGCGCTGATAAAATTATTCGCTACCGTGGGCAGATAAAGTCCTGGGGTTGTCGCTTCTTCCGGATGCGCTCCGCGCCAAAGTCCCGCCGTCTGCCAGGCGGCATACGCCAGTTGTATGACGACCCCCACGCTGAATAGCGCAACGGCCAACGGGCGATACCAGGGAACGAAACCGATCGCGACCAGCATCGTGGTGGCGGGAAACAGGCTGACAAAACTGCTCATTACCGGATGTCGCACTTCAGCCATCACGCTATGGGGAAAGCGCACCAGACGGCTAAGGAACGCCAGGGTCAAGAGTGCCCAAATAATCATCGCCAGGATCACCATGATGTCTCCGGGCCAGTGGCTTATTGCCCATATCTGGCTGGCATAACGCCAGGCGAATCCCATACCGATAGTGCCAAGGACGATGCCAAAATAGCCCGCAGGCAGATTGAGCACGCGATCGCTCTGCTTGTGATTACGCATTTTGTTTAATTTATAAAGTATATTTGAAATGCATTTTATGGAATTTCTGGTTGTTTCGCCAGTACCTTTGCTACGGTTATCTTAATCGTTCACACGGAATTTCCCTATGATCAAATATCGACTGAGTGAGGAACCTCGTGCTTTTACTTATCAGGTAGACGGTGAGAAGAAAAGCGTCTTATTACGACAAGTTATTGCCGTAACGGATTTTAACGATATTAAAGCCGGAACCTCCGGCGGCTGGGTTGATGCCGATAATGTGCTGTCACAACAGGGGGATTGCTGGATTTATGATGAAAACGCGATGGCCTTTGCGGGCACGGAAATTACGGGTAACGCGCGTATCACGCAGCCGTGCACGCTCTACAATAACGTGCGAATAGGCGATAACGTCTGGATTGATCGCGCTGATATCAGCGATGGCGCGCGGATAAGTGACAACGTCACCATTCAGTCCTCTTCCGTGCGCGGAGAGTGTGCGATTTATGGCGATGCCCGCGTGTTAAACCAGTCAGAAATTCTCGCCGTTCAGGGACTAACGCATGAACATGCGCAGATTTTACAAATTTACGATCGCGCCACCGTGAACCATTCGCGGATTGTCCATCAGGTACAGCTTTATGGCGACGCCACTATCACTCACGCTTTTATTGAGCACCGGGCGGAGGTCTTTGATTTCGCGCTCATCGAAGGCAACAAAGACAATAATGTCTGGATCTGTGACTGCGCCAAAGTCTATGGCCATGCGCGGGTTATCGCCGGCACAGAGGAAGATGCTATCCCTACCCTTCGCTACAGCTCGCAGGTAGCGGAACATGCGTTAATCGAAGGCAACTGTGTGTTAAAACATCATGTGCTGGTAGGCGGACATGCTGAGGTACGCGGAGGCCCGATTTTACTGGACGACCGCGTGCTGATTGAAGGCCATGCCTGTATACAGGGCGAAATTCTGATTGAGCACCAGGTCGAGATTAGCGGACGGGCGGCGGTGATAGCCTTTGACGGCAATACTATTCACCTGCGCGGCCCAAAAGTGATCAATGGCGAGGATCGTATTACGCGTACCCCCTTAGTCGGTTCCCTTTAATCCGCATCAATAATGCGGGCATACATATTAACGTCGTGATAGTCGCCGTTAAGATACTCCGCCTGCTTCATACAGCCCTCCAGCGTAAAATGGTTGCGCCGTGCGACCGCATTACTGGCCTGATTATCAACGCGGCATTTAATGACGAAGCGCCGAATATCGCCGCGCCGGGCATAATGTGTCATCAGCGCCTGTAATGATTGCGACATTATCCCTTGTCCCTGGAGGGACTCATCCAGCCAGTAACCGATATAGGCGGCTTTGTTTATCGGTTCGATGGCATTAAATGAGAGTACGCCCGCCATCTCATTCTGGCAGAAAATCAGGTACATTTTGGCGTAACCACGCTGGTGCAACAGCATATTACCCTGCACATGCTTACGCGTTTCCTCCTGCGACGTGACATATTGCGGCCAGTCGAGCGACTGTTGTAGCCACGCTTTGTTTTTGAGTACCAGTTGGTGCAGCGCCGGAACATGACTTTCATCTGCCGCTCTCAGTTCCAGCGTCGTGCTAACAGGAATAATTTCCACCATCGCGTTGCCCTTCTTCGTTGTTGGTCGTGATCACATAAATAGCCTGGTTTACCGATAACCCGCAGGTGATATGAGCGTTTTTATTGTATCGCCATCACATTATTTTTTATTGGCCATATTTAGCGTATTTCCGCGTGACACATTTCACACTTATCCAACCATTCTCCGCCTATAAAACGCTCAACGACTGATTGTTTTATCACCACGGAGACGCCAATGACCTTTTCTGTGCAGGAAACGCTTTTTTCTTTACTGCGGCTAAACGGGATTTCAGGACATGAAAGCAGTATTGCAAACGTTATGCAGCACGCGTTTGAACAGCAGGCCAAAGACGTCTGGCGGGATCGCCTAGGCAATGTTGTCGCCCGTTATGGCAGCGATAAATCCGACGCGCTTCGCCTGATGATTTTTGCGCATATGGATGAAGTGGGTTTTATGGTACGCAAGATCGAACCCTCCGGTTTTTTACGTTTTGAACGCGTGGGCGGCCCGGCGCAAATTACTATGCCCGGTTCGATTGTGACGCTTGCCGGACGTTCAGGCGATATCATGGGCTGTATCGGTATTAAAGCATATCACTTCGCGAAGGGTGACGAGCGCACCCAGCCACCCGCTCTCGATAAACTCTGGATTGATATCGGCGCAAAAGATAAAGCGGATGCCGAACGAATGGGTATTCAGGTGGGGACGCCAGTAACCCTTTACAACCCGCCGCACTGTCTGGGCAACGACCTGGTATGCAGTAAGGCGCTGGATGACAGGCTGGGGTGTACGGCGCTACTGGGCGTCGCCGAGGCCCTCGCCTCCACACCGCTCGATATCGCGGTATTCCTGGTCGCGTCGGTACAGGAAGAGTTCAATATTCGCGGCATTATTCCCGTTTTACGACGCGTGCGCCCCGACCTGGCGATTGGTATTGATATCACCCCATCCTGCGACACGCCTGACCTGCAGGATTACTCAGATGTGCGGGTCAACCACGGCGTCGGCATCACCTGTCTGAACTATCACGGACGCGGTACGTTGGCGGGACTGATTACGCCGCCGCGTTTGCTGCGGATGCTGGAGACCACCGCGCACGAAAATAATATTCCCGTACAGCGAGAAGTCGCGCCAGGCGTCATCACCGAAACCGGCTACATTCAGGTTGAACTGGACGGTATTCCCTGCGCCAGTCTTTCTATTCCCTGCCGCTATACCCACTCGCCAGCCGAAGTCGCCAGCCTGCGCGACCTGGCTGATTGTATCCGTTTACTGACTGCGCTGGCCAATATGTCGCCAGAACAGTTTCCCATTGAGCCTGAAACAGGCGCTACACAAGAGGCACGACCATGATGAAGAAGATCCTTGTGGCATGTGGTACCGGCATGTCGACATCAACCATGATTGCACAAAAACTGCAGGACTTTCTTGCGGAGCAAGGCATTGCGGCAACCACGGCGCAATGTTGTCTGAATGAGATCCCGTTGAACTGTAACGGTATGGATCTCATCGTAACGTCCATGCGTACGCACAGTGACTATGGCATCCCGACGCTCAACGGCGCCGCCCTGCTGACAGGCATCAACGACGACGCATTAAAACAAGAAATCAAGGCGCTGTTAACACAATAAAGGGGGCATTATGTTTGATTACATCCTGTCTCTCGGCGGCACCGTTTTTGTGCCCATCATTATGATTATCATCGGCTTAATCTTTCGTATTCCCTGGCTGCAGGCGGTGAAAGCCGGGGTGACGGTCGGCATCGGTTTTGTCGGCATGGGGTTGGTGATCGTCATGGCGATCGACAGTCTCAGTCCGCCGATTAAAGTGATGATTGAGCGTTTTGGCCTGACGCTGCATGTGTTTGACGTCGGCGCCGGGCCCGCATCCGGCGTCGGCTATGCGACGGCCATCGGCGCGATGATCATTCCCGTTATCTTTCTGCTCAACGTCGGTATGCTGGTGACTCGTCTGACCAAAACCATGAACGTTGATATTTATAACTACTGGCACTACGCCATTACCGGAACGGTCGTCCAGTTGATGACCGGCAGTCTGATTTATGGCGTACTGGGCGCGATTTGCCACGCCGCCTTGTCGTTGAAAATGGCCGACTGGACGGCGAAACGAGTACAGAACATTGTGGGTCTGGAAGGGATTTCTATTCCGCAAGGGTATGGCTCCAGTTCCGTGCCGTTGTTCGTATTACTGGATGCGATATACGAAAAAATACCGTTTATGAAAGGACGCAATATTGATGCTCAGGAGATCCAAAAACGGTATGGGATGGTTGGCGACCCGGTGATCATTGGCGTTGTTCTCGGGCTGATCTTCGGACTTGCCGCAGGCGAAGGCTTTAAAGGGTGCGCAACCTTAATGATTACCGTGGCGGCGATTATGGTGCTGTTTCCGCGCATGATTCGCCTTATCGTTGAGGGATTAATGCCCATTTCCGACGGCGCGCGTAAGTTCTTCCAGAAACACTTTAAAGGGCGCGAAGTCTTTATCGGTCTGGATACCGCAGTGACGTTAGGCCACCCGACCACCATCGCAGTTGGACTGCTGTTAATTCCCATCATGTTAATTCTGGCGAGCATACTGCCGGGCAATAAAGTCCTGCCGCTGGCTGATTTACCGGTTGCGCCGTTTTTTATCTGCATGGCCACGGTTATTCATCGCGGCGATCTGATTCGTACTCTGCTCAGCGGCATCATTGTCATGATTACCGTTTTGCTGATCGCCACCCAGTTCGCGCCGTACTTTACCGATATGGCGCTCAAAGGCGGCTTTAGCTTCGCCGCTGAAAACGCGCAAATTACCGCGCTGTCGGTGGGAAATATGTTTGGCTGGTCAATATCTGAATTGATGTCGCTGGGCATGATTGGCGTGGTTATTGTGGTCGGCATTGTCGCCAGCATCATACTTGTCTTACGTAAACGTGAACTACCGGAATAAGGAGCAACCCAGAATGAGTTGGCTAAAAGAGGTAATAGGAACAGAAAAAGCCGTTATCGCCATGTGCCATTTACGGGCGTTGCCGGGCGATCCCGGGTTCGATACCAGGAAAGGCATGAACTGGGTAATTGACCGCGCCCATGACGATTTAATGGCGCTACAAAATGGCGGCGTGGATGCGGTGATGTTCTCCAACGAATTTAGTCTGCCTTATTTAACGAAAGTCAGACCGGAAACGACCGCCGCGATGGCAAGAATCATCGGTCAGTTAATGAGTGAAATCCGCGTACCGTTTGGGGTAAACGTGTTGTGGGACCCTGTGGCCTCGTTTGATTTGGCGATGGCGACCGACGCAAAATTTATCCGCGAAATTTTCACCGGCGCTTACGCCAGCGATTTTGGCGTCTGGGATACGAATGTCGGCGAAACCATTCGCCATCAGCATCGCATCGGCGCAGGCCACGTGAAAACGCTGTTTAACATCGTGCCGGAAGCGGCGGTGTATCTGGGAAACCGCGATGTCTGTTCAATTGCGAAATCGACCGTATTTAACAATAACCCCGATGCCCTGTGCGTCTCGGGGCTGACGGCGGGCGCTCGCACGGATAGCGCCATACTGAAGCGGGTAAAAGAGACCGTCCCCGACACGGTCGTGCTGGCGAATACCGGGGTGTGTCTGGAAAACGTCGAGGAGCAGCTCTGCATTGCCGACGGATGCGTAACGGCAACCACGTTTAAAAAAGACGGCGTCTTCGCCAACTTTGTCGACCAGGCGCGCGTGGCGAAGTTTATGGAGAAAGTACGCCATATCCGACAATAAAATGGGGATAAGCAAAACGCTTATCCCCTGCAGAGAGCGATAACTCTTCTGCCGATCTCCGTCGCCTTCGCCAAAAGACACGCCGGGGATCGGTTTCAGAGTAACCCGAACCGGCAAGGAGTCAACGATCGATGATTAATGATGTTAAGTGGGTTCAGGCGCAACGCCATGCCAGCGACTGGCGACACGCGCTGGATATCGCCGTTCGTCCGCTGATTACCTTCGGCGCGGCGGCCCCCTGCTACCTGGACGGTATTATTGAGAACACCCTTAAATGGGGGCCATATTATCTTATCGCGCCGGGGATTGCGCTGCCTCATGCCAGACCGGAGCAAGGCGCTAACCATAATCAAATCAGCGTCACTACGTTAGCAACGCCGGTCGCTTTCGGCAATGCGGATTGCGATCCCATCTGGCTGTTGCTTTGCGCCAGCGCCACGGATGCCGAAGCACATATTCGCACCATTCAACGCATCAGCCAGTGGCTCGACTCGCCGGAAAGCGTCGCGATGCTGCAAGATGCGCCAAATGACGCCGCGCTTTTCGCGCAATTAACCGCATTGCGCTGATGGAGGTTCCGATGATCCTGCACCCTTCACTGGCCTCCGCCGATCCGCTGCGCTATGCCGAGGCGTTGACCGCTTTACACGATGCGCCTCTCGGCTCGCTGCATCTGGATATCGAAGATACCAGTTTCATCAACAATATTACCTTCGGTATGAAAACCATTCAGGCAGTCGCACAACACACTCGCCATCCGCTCTCATTGCACCTGATGGTCTCATCACCGCAACGCTGGTTACCCTGGCTTGCAGCTATCCGCCCCGGCTGGATTTTCATTCATGCCGAAAGCGTGCAAAACCCCTCGGAGATTCTGGCGGATATTCGCGCTATCGGGGCGAAAGCAGGACTGGCGCTTAACCCGGCAACGCCGCTATTGCCTTATCGTTATCTGGCATTGCAACTGGATGCGCTGATGATCATGACCAGCGAACCCGACGGGCGCGGGCAGCAATTTATCGCCGCGATGTGTGAAAAAGTGAGTCAGAGCAGAGAGCATTTCCCTGCTGCGGAATGCTGGGCGGACGGCGGTATTACACTTCGCGCCGCACGGCTGCTTGCCGCCGCAGGCGCACAGCATCTGGTGATTGGCCGGGCGTTGTTCACGACGGCGAACTATGATGTGACGTTGTCACAATTCACCGCGCTATAAAGGAGTCATATGCTGATGAGCCAACAGCGCCCCGACCGTATCAAACAGATGTTGCATTACCTTTGGCAACACAGGCACCTCTCAACACAACAAGCTATTGAGCTTTTTGGCTATGCAGAGGCAACCGTGCGCCGGGATTTTCACTATATCGCCAGCCGTTATCCCGGTATGGTTCGCGGCCATGGTTGTATTGACTTCGACGACAGTACGGAAGATAAAGAATATGTTTTCGACGTTAAGCGAACGTTACAAAGTGAGGCGAAACGCGAAATCGCCGCCCTCGCCCGCACGTTCATCAAAGATGGAGACTGCTTTTTTCTCGACTCCGGCTCCACCTGTCTGGAACTGGCAAAATGTCTGGTTGACGCCAAAGTAAAAGTCATTTGCAATGACATCAAAATCGCTAATGAACTGGGTGGCTTCCCACACGTAGAGAGCTACATTATCGGCGGACTGATCCGCCCCGGCTACTTTTCGGTGGGCGAGAGTCTGGCGCTGGAGATGATTAACGCCTTTGCCGTTGAACGCGCCTTTATCTCCTGCGATGCGCTGTCGATTGAAACGGGCATCACCAACGCTACCATGTTTGAAGTGGGCGTTAAAACGCGCATTATTCAGCGCTCACGCGAGGTCATATTGATGGCCGATCACTCAAAGTTTGATACTGTAGAACCCCATGCGGTGGCGACGCTGTCCTGTATTACTACCATTCTTAGCGACAGTGCGCTCCCGTCTGCTATCGCGCGACGTTATCAGCAGGCGGGATGCCGTCTCATCATGTCAACCCCCTCATCAGGAGCGCGTTAATGGACATCAGGCAAATGAACAAAACCCATCTGGAGCACTGGCGCGGATTGCGAAAACAGCTCTGGCCTGATCACCCGGACGACGCCCATCTGGCGGACGGCGAAGAAATCCTGCAAGCCGATCATTTGGCATCATTTGTTGCGATGGCAGACGGGGTGGCGATTGGCTTTGCGGATGCCTCAATCCGCCACGATTATGTCAATGGCTGTGACAGTTCGCCCGTGGCTTTCCTTGAAGGTATTTTTGTTCTCCCCTCATTCCGTCAACGCGGCGTAGCGAAACAATTGATTGCAGCGGTGCAACGATGGGGAACGAATAAAGGGTGTCGGGAAATGGCCTCCGATACCTCGCCGGAAAATACAATTTCCCAGAAAGTTCACCAGGCGTTAGGATTTGAGGAAACAGAGCGCGTCATTTTCTACCGAAAGCGTTGTTGAGGGAAATCATACAGGAAAAGGTCGGGTATAGTACCCGACCTTTATATTACTGGGGCAGATCTTTTTCAGTTAACAAGCGTGTCGTTTTCACTTGTTCAATATTTCTGGCGCCACCCAACATCATGTTAATTGTCAGCTCTTTGTTTAGCTGTTCAATCACTGATGCCACACCCTGAGCGCCGCCAAGATTAAGACCGTATAATACAGGCCGGCCAACCGCCACAATATCCGCCCCGCTGGCTAACGCTTTGAATACGTGCGAACCACGGCGTACTCCACTGTCAAAAATAACAGGCACTCGCTTGTTGACGACTTTTGCAATCGCAGGAAGCATATCGAATGAGGACGGCCCGCTGTCTAATTGACGGCCACCATGGTTAGAAACCCATATTCCTGCGGCCCCGGCCTGGATAGCAATTTCAGCATCCTCCGGCGACTGAATGCCTTTTACGATAACCGGCAGACCGGAAATACGATGTACATAGGCAATATCCTCCGGCGTAAAGGCTTGTTTAGCCTGCGCGTAAATTTCACTTATCCCTGCCCCTTTGCCGGTTTTTGAACCATCGTCATTTTTTCTGGCGAACATTTCCAGGTTTGCAAAGCCCAACGGGAACTGGAAGTTATTTTTAATATCTTCTTCCCGATAACCACCGACAGGCGAATCTACGGTCAGAATAATCGCTTTAGCGCCATGCTTTACCGCTTGTGCAAGAATAAATTCGTTAAATTGATTATTCTTACTCATATAAAGCTGGAAGAAGAACGGATTTTTCCCGGAAACGTTAGCCACCTCTTCGATGGTCTTGTTGCCATAAGTGCTCAACGAGAAAATCGAACCGACCTGCGCCATGCCTTTCGCCGTCGCCAACTCTCCGGAGGCGTGGGCCAGGCCCTGCGCCGCCATCGGTGCCTGGATTATAGGCGTTTTAAGCGGAATACCCAGTAGCTGCGTTGATAAATCGATCTCTTTTAACTCAATGCCCTGTAATACGCGCGGCATAATATATTTTTTGTCAAAGCTTTCGGTGTTGCTGCGAAGGTTATTCTCATCTTCGGCTCCACCGCGAATATAACCAAATGCCCCTTTCTCCATTCTGGCCTGAACGCGTGCTTCCAGAGAGGCTACGTTCGTCATTTTTATTGCTTTTTCGTCCGTGCTGGCTTTGTACTCTTCAGCATAAGCCAGGCCTGATGTTGCCAACATTACCAGCGAGGCCACTACCCGAATGAGGTGATGAGTTTTCATCATCATTCCCTTTATTGCTTAACCGCTTCTGCCTGGATTTTTATATCGACAACTTTCGTCATCCCCATATCGACCAGATAATCTATCCCCCACTGGGTGCGATCTATTTGCGTGACAAAATCACCACCGCAAACCTGCGCCTTGAATATCGGGCTCATATAACAGCCAAACTTGGTGGTGGTTAAGGTGACGGACTTAGTTACTCCCTTCATTGTTAACAAACCGTCAATAGAAACTGGTTTATTATCTTCAAAATGCCATTTTGTCGATTTAAATACTATTTCTGGATATTTTTCCGCATCCAGAATATCGCTACTGCGAATATGGTTATCAAACGCATCCACCCCGGTATTTAAGGCGCTCACGGGAATCGTCACACGCATCTCTGCGACTTGCTTTTCCGGCTGATATTTCAGTTCGCCGCTAATAGCATAAAACCCGCCATGATTGGTTGAGGTCTGGAAATGATCGATATTAAATACCGCATTGGTATGCGTATTATCAAATTTATATACATCTGCATGAGCAGCACTTAATAAACCCAGAGACAGGACAGCACCAAGAAAACTCTTTTTCATTATATTCACTTTATATCTTAAATAAGGTGAAGCTATCTTAATGTCCTCTGTCCGCAGGATCGAGAGGGATAAACAGGAAGGACTGTTGCAAAAATAGAACGATGAAAAGGCCGTGTCACAAAAACAGCAGCTCACGAATGAGTTTATGCCAGGGCAATTTCCGCAACCTGTACCGCCTTTGTGGCGGTACAGAAGGCAAACTGACTAACGCATGATACGATCGTCGACATAACGGCGCTTATCCGGCGCGGGCGGGAAATACTGATACAGCCAGGTTTCGCTGATAGCCTCCCCCTGGCAGCGCAGGAACATACGCATATCCACCGGTGCCGTAGAATCCGAGGTCGGATACCAGTCAAACTGGATACGATAACCGTCGAAAGGCTCTACGTAGAGGATCTCAATCTGCTTCGCCTCGCCACTGGAGAGCGTAATTACCGGCTCAATGCCTTTTGGCGCGGCCGCTTTCAGATCGCCGCCGACAAAATCAATAGCAAAACGGCGCGCCCATTTATCCGGGTAATGCTCGCCCGGCGCCCAACCTTCGGGAAAGCCGCCCATCCCTGTACGGGTCGCCATGACCCGCGCAAGCGGCGATTGTACCGGCGGCTGCGCGCTCCAGTACAAACGATAATTGAACGCCAGCGTATCCCCGGCTTTGATCGCTTTTTCCGGCTGCCAGAAACAGACCACATTATCCAGAGTTTCACCAGTGGTTGGGATCTCCATCAGGCTAACTGCACCTTTCCCCCACTTACTGCGCGGCTCCACCCACAGGCTCGGACGTTTGTTGTACCAGCCCATCACATCCTGATAATGCGAGAAATCGCGATCGAGTTGCAGCAGGCCGAACCCTTTCGGGTTATCGTCCATATATGCATTGAACTGCAATTTCTGCGGATTATTCAGCGGGCGGCAAATCCACTCGCCGTTACCCCGCCACATCGCCAGCCGATCGGAATCGTGAATTTGCGGATGAATGGTGTCGCATACCCGGCGTTCATTATTCCCACAGCTAAACATACTGGTCATCGGCGCAATGCCAAGTTGCTTAATATCTTTACGGGCGTAGAGATGGTTTTCTACATCCATGATCACCTGCGATTTTTCGCAATGAATCACAAATTTATACGCGCCCGTCACGCTGGCGCTGTCCAGCAGAGCGTAAACGGTAAATGTAGTATCGCCCGGCTTCGCGGTGTCAAACCAGAATGCGGTGAAGTCAGGGAACTCTTCCTGACCGTCAGTATAGGTATCTATCGCCAGCCCGCGAGCCGACAGGCCATACTGATAAGTATCATCTACCGCCCGGAAATAACTGGCGCCCAGGAAGGAGACGACATCGCGCCGCGCCAGTTCCGGCGCTTTAAAGACACGGAAACCGGCGAAACCGAGATCGCTCTGCCCTTCCAGTTGCGTCGTATCGACGCCGGCATCGTTGTATTTAAACAGTTCCGGGCGAAAATGAATCTCGCGAGCAAGATGCGTCGTCGTATCAACGGAAAACATGCGTACGCGACGACGAAAGCCCATCCCTACGTGGAAAAACTGAATATCGAGCTGCCGGTTGGCAACACCGTTCCAGAGTGAATGCGCCGCGTCATACTGAATGCTGTTATAGGCCTGCGGCGTCAGATTGGCGAGCGTATCCGGCAAGGGGCCCGGCGCGCCGCCCCAGGGCTTTTTCGCTAACGCCTGGGCCATTGATTGCAGACCAGCAAAATCAAAACGGACAATTTTACCATCCGCAATATCGGATTCCGCGGCAAACGCCGCCTGAGAAAAGAGGGAAGCAATACCGCTGGAACCGCACACGGCGGCCATTGCCATTGAACCTTTAATAAATCGTCTACGATTCATACCTGAAAATGAGTCCTTCTGGTCTTGTGAATGGTCCCGCGCTGGTTTTTTCAGCAGCAAGAATGTGCCCGTTTCTGACCGCTCACTCTAGACAAAATTCATTAATAATCCAATTGTTGGTCGCCTGGAAACTGTGCAAAAGCGTAAATATTTTATGTCGATAAGAACCGACCTAATCGGATGTAAACCTCACGCAGCATTCTTCAGGTTATGAAAAGTTTATTCCAGACTAACGTGATGTTTCATGACTCGTTTAAACAGCGCCAGACGCGCACGCATAAAGCGGTTTTCCACTTTAAAACCGGCAAGTTTGTTCAGCCCAATCCGCAACAGACGATCTCGCCCCCGAATGCTGGCGGGCCAGCGAACCGGGCCGTGCAGCACGTCGCGCGTGCGGCTGGCATGACGAGCGAAATTCACCCAGTAATCCGCCACCTGCGAGGCAAAGGCCAGGTCATTCTCATTCACATAATGGCATGTGGGCTCAGCCCGCGTTAACGTATCGAATACATACGGTATTTCATTGCCATGACAGGCACCATTCGCGTAAGTGTTATGCTCCGCTTCGGCGACATAATCAAACCAGTAACGCCAGCACGGTTCGCCGATCCGCTGCTGCGCTTGCATGACGACATAACCCAACGTGGTAAATACCATATCCCGACAGACCTGCCGCCCTAGCGCTTCGTCGCCTTTCACTCGAGGATAAAGCAGTCGGATTAACCCCAGGCCAACACGCCGCTCACGGCGCATTTTTTGAATTTGACCGGCAATATCGACGCCAAAAACTGCCAATACGCTGGCTTCATCGCTATTCGAGCCAATCATCACCGGTATCGGATGCTGTTTCGCCGCAAAGAAGGTTTCCAGCATCGGATGCGGCAGCACGACGTCGCCGGAAATCGGCGTCGGCGCAATTTTAAAAGGCGCGTCCAACGGCCAAAACGTCTCTGCCGGTAAAGCGCGTAGCTGTTCGGCAGTGGCATGGGCTAAGCCAAGATGTTCTGCCAGCGCAACGCCTTTTTTTAGCGCCACCTCGCGGGGCGTATCCGGCAGCGTATAACCACTCTGAATAATCGCTTTATGAAAAAGCCCCTTCGCCAACGGCGAAGCCATCAACGACAGCACGCTGCGGGCGCCGGCGGATTCGCCAAATAACGTCACATTCTGCGTATCGCCGCCAAACGCGGCAATATTGTCCTGCACCCAACGCAGCGCAGCGATTTGATCGAGTAAAGCGAAATTATGAATACACTCCGCCTCTTCGCCTTCCAGCGCCGGATGCGCGAAAAAGCCCAGATGGCCAAGCCGATAATTGACCGTCACCACGATCGCGCCGCGCTTCGCCAGCGCTTGACCGTCATAGGGCGGCAAACTCCCCGCGCCAATGGTGTAACCGCCGCCGTGTAGCCAGACCATGACCGGCAACGGTTCATGACGCACGGCGGGAGCCCAGACGTTCAGATAGAGACAGTCTTCGGAAAAATTTCCCGGATCGCCGCCGCCGAGTTCGCGACACCAGGTAATATCCTGCCAACTGGCGCAGGAGAAACAATCCGCCTGGCGCACATCCTGCCAGGGCGTAACAGGCTGCGGCGCACGCCAGCGTAGCTCCCCTGTTGGCGGCGCGGCATAAGGTATACCGCGCCAGATATGGATTTCTTCCTGTACGACGCCCACGATTTTACCGTGACGCGTCGACACCAGCGGGATGGAGGGATTCAACATAACGCCTTCCTTTTACAGTATCCTCACAGCCTGTGAAGCTTACCGCTTTTAAAGCAGACCGCAACGGCGTTTACTGCGTTCTTCCGCTTCCTGATATAACGAAAATTCATCCCGTACAGCACATCCCAGCGCCTGTTCAAAGGCGTCGCGGCTGGCATTGCCGTGGCTTCTGGCCAGCGTTTCATTTCCCAAATTCGACTGAAAAATGCCGGCTGCGCTGACCGGAAGAAAATCTTCATAGGTAATCGGCTGCGCGATCACCCAACCGCGCTCAATAAGCGGCTGCGGATCGTCGCCAGGATGGATCGCCTGACGATGCGCCTCGCCGGATGGCGTTAAGCGATAGCGGAACCAGGCAAGCCCCTGCTGGCGAAGCAGAAATTCGCTATCCGGAAAGGCGTTAAAGACCTCCCGCAAATGGAGTTGATGCGTGAAGTTATCCTTACCCGTTCCCGCCTTGTGCAACAGTTCGTCATATAATCGACGACCTTTTGGCGTCAGCGCGACGCCACGTTGCTCAATTTCGCCGAAGCGCGCCGTGTGCGTACCCTGCTTTTCATCAACGAAGAGCACCTGCTCTTCCAGGGCTTTGAAACTGGTTTGCCGCAACAGAATAGGCACTTCGCGGCGAGGCGGACCTTCGATAAGAATTTTAGGCGTAATGCCGCACTCCGGCATCATGGCCTGTACCCGGTCGATATCCAGAGTACGCGGCGTCAGATGGTTAATGTGACATCCCGGGAAACAGACCACGTCGGCAATTAAACGATGCTCACGATGCAGGCTGCGGTACGTTTCTTCATCAACGGTAGCCTGACGATGCCAGCGAAAAGTCTCCAGCGTTTCACGGACGAACTCTTCGGCCTGAGCAGCACTAAAACCGCCCTGCTCGTCGTACTCATCCAGCAATTGTCGGCAGCGCGATGTAAAAATATCCCGCTGCGATAAGATTTCCGCCGCCCGCTGGCGTAATGCCGCGTTTTCAATGAGCTCCAGGCGTAATAGCGAAGTGAACATGCGAAAGGGATTACGCGAGAGCGAAGCCTCGTCAATGGGACGAAATGCCGTGGAGTGCACAGGCACGCCCGCCTGAGAGAGATCGTAATAACTTACTGGGTACATCCCCATGATGGCGAATATCCGACGCAAGGTAGAAAGTTCTTCTGCGGTGCCAACACGAATGGCGCCATGCCGTTCCACGTTCAATCGCGCCAGTTCATCGGCATTAGCCAACTGCTCATGCAGTTTGGGATTATTTTCCAGCACCGCCAGATTCACGTCAGCCACAAGTTCCAGTAACGTACCGTACTGCGGAACTTCCTGCTGGTACATTGCCGACATTGCCTGCGAAAAGTGTTCCCGAATCTCATCTGCCGTGATGGTGTTCGCCATAATGTCATGCCTCCAGTGAATGTTACCTGGAGTGTAGAAAACCTCATCCATTCCGGGGAGAAGAATTTATAAAGTGTGATCCGGTCTGAATTCATTATGCAGAACGGATTGACATGAGCTGGCATATCCCCGACCAGATCGCGGCTTAACACGCTTAACGGCAGTTGAATCATCAGTAAAATAAAACAGTTGTAACTTGAAATGGTAAAATGTTAATAATATTTTGCTATCAGGTTATCAAAAACAAACAACTTTACTTGTCACCTGCACGGCTCTGTTTTTAACATCGCTTATGGAAAAAAATGGTCTGTTTAGTCAGCGCATTCGGTTGCGCCACCTTCATACATTTGTCGCCGTTGCGCAACAGGGAACTCTGGGGCGCGCGGCTGAAACCCTTAACCTGAGCCAGCCAGCGCTTTCTAAAACGCTGAACGAACTGGAACAACTCACCGGAACCCGGCTGTTTGAACGCGGGCGACTGGGCGCGCAATTAACGGTTCCTGGCGAACAATTTTTGACTCATGCGGTAAAAGTATTAGATGCATTAAATACCGCCGGGCAGGCGCTGAATCGCAAAGAGGACGCCAGCGCCGATGTGGTACGTATTGGCGTGCTCCCCACCGCTGCGCTGGGTATACTCCCGCCGGCTATTGGGCGGTTCCATCAACAGCAAAAATCGACCTCGTTACAGGTCGCTACCATGAACAATACGATGTTGCTTGCAGGTCTGAAATCAGGCGAGATCGATCTGGGTATTGGCCGTATGTCGGACCCGGAATTAATGGGCGGTTTAAATTACGAACTGCTGTTTTTAGAATCGCTTAAATTAGTGGTACGCCCCGGCCATCCCCTGTTACAGGAGACGATCACGCTCAGTCGGGTTATGGAGTGGCCGGTAGTCGTCTCGCCAAAAGGCACGGTACCGCGCCAGAATGCGGAAGCCCTGTTGCAAAGCCAGGGGTGTAAAATGCCTGCCGGATGTATCGAAACGCTATCCGCATCGTTATCACGACAACTGACCGTAGATCACGATTACGTCTGGTTCGTCCCCTCTGGCGCGGTTAAAGAAGATCTTCGCCAGGCGACGCTGGTCTCATTACCCGTGCCGACCCAGAGCGCAGGCGAACCGATAGGTATTCTTACGCGAGTTGATATCCCGCTCTCAACCGGGGCGCAAATGCTGATTGCGGCGATCCGTAAATCGATGCCGCTGTGATAGCGGCTGTCGGACATTAACCGCGCCCGCGGCTAAAATAGCCCGCTGGCGCGACGCTTACTAAAGGAAGGATGATCGCATCGTCGCGCCAGTATCCTGTAAATGAAACGCATCAACGGCTTGCGTCAAGCGGGCGGCCTGTTCTTCAAGCGAAGCCGCCGCCGCGGACGCCTCTTCGACCAGCGACGCGTTTTGTTGCGTAACCTTGTCCATCTCAGAAATCGCCTGACTGACCTGAACAATACCGCGACTTTGCTCATCAGAGGCTGCCGCGATATCGAGCATAATATCGGTGACGCGTTTGACGGCATCCACAATCTCATTCATGGTGCTCCCCGCAGCGATAACCTCTTCAGATCCTTGTTCAATCAGGCTGACCGATGCGCCGATCAAGCCTTCAATCTCTTTTGCCGCCTGCGCGCTGCGACTGGCGAGGGTACGAACCTCACTGGCGACCACCGCAAAACCGCGTCCTTGTTCCCCGGCGCGTGCCGCCTCGACCGCCGCGTTTAGCGCCAGGATGTTGGTCTGGAAAGCGATACTGTTAATGACGGCGGTAATTTCCGAGATTTTTTTCGAGCTGGTGGAAATATTCCCCATCGTTTGTACGACCCCGGAAACCATCTGGCCTCCGCGACTGGCTTTACCGGAAGCATCTTCCGCCAGTTTGCTGGCGTGATGCGCATTATCCGCATTCTGTTTAACGGTTGCCGTCAACTGTTCCATACTGGCCGCAGTTTGTTCAATGGCGGCAGCCTGCTGTTCAGTACGAGAAGATAAATCCGTATTACCAGCAGTAATTTCGCTGGTGCCTCGATAAATTTCCTCCGCCCCCTGACGCACCGCCCCTACCGTTTGTTGCAACGCATGCTGCATCTGCTGAAGATGATGACTCAGGCGACCAATTTCACTGCGTCCTGTGGGCTCGTCAGCCATGGTCAGATCGCCGGCCGCAATGCGTTCGATACGTGACGCAGACTGCTGCAAGGGTTGTATCACCGTGCGACGCAGCACCATGAAGGTCATTAACGTCAATACCAGCGCCAACGTAAATGCGCCAATCATAAACATCATACCGAGCCGGGTACGTTGGTAAGCCTGCTCGCTAAGTAGTCTTGCCCGCTCGGTGCGCAGTTCAATCGCTTTCAACAGGACATGGTTATATGCGGCATCCAGTTGTTTTGCCTGCTCGTTTTCATGATTAATGATCGCTTCGAACATGCCATTTTTGGCAAATTTCAGCATCGGTTGCAGGCCGTTGATATAGGCGGTGTAGCGGGCGTTTAACTCGTTATCCAATGCGTCATCGGCGGGTGTTTTCACCGCTCTGGACATATAAGCGTTAAAGCCGTCCTGAGACTGCTTGATCCGCGTTTCCGCAGCGGCAATATTGGCTTTCATTTCATCCATTTCAGCAATCCGGCTCGCCGCGCCAGCGTGGATCATATTGATACGTGCGGTACGTAAGTGGTTAGCGCTGTTGGATAATCCCATCCGTACCTGAATCTCGTCCGTGACATCACGCTGATCGCGATCGGCCTGTAACAGAAAATAGCCTGCCAGCCCGGCGCTCAAAGCAAAAAGAAGAAGGATGCCACCGAGAATGGAGGAAAACAGCGGAACCAGCCGAATATGATGCAGGAAGCTCAGTTTATGCGAGGCTTGCATCGAGAATGTGTTGCCCATGACCGTCGACTCTCTTGTAGGTTTTATGCGTAAAACACGCCCGTTAGATAGTCATCGGCACTTCGTGACGTTTGCTTACCGCGAAAAGCATCGCCTTCGTCACATTTTCACAACATTCATTCCAGAAAATTCAGAAAAGCGCCAGCGGAAAATCCGCTGGCGGATGAATCAGTTATCGCCAAAGTGGATAACAGTACGGATGGATTTACCCTGATGCATCAGTTCAAAGGCATCGTTAATCTGCTCCAGCGGCAGGCGGTGAGTAATAAAAGGATCTAAATGGATTTTACCGTTCATCGCATCTTCTACCATCCCTGGCAGCTGCGTGCGCCCTTTCACGCCGCCAAAGGCGGAGCCACGCCAGACGCGACCGGTCACTAGCTGGAAGGGACGGGTTTTGATTTCCTGCCCTGCCCCCGCTACGCCAATAATAATGCTTTCGCCCCAGCCTTTATGACAACATTCCAGCGCTGCTCGCATCACGTTAACGTTGCCGATACACTCAAAACTGAAATCTACGCCGCCATCAGTAAGCTCAACAATAACGTCCTGGATCGGTTTGTCGTAATCATTCGGATTAATAAAGTCCGTGGCCCCCATTTCGCCCGCCAGCGTAAATTTTTCCGGATTCGTGTCGACAGCTAAAATACGCCCGGCTTTAGCCTGAACCGCGCCCTGAATAACCGCCAGCCCAATACCGCCTAAACCAAAAACGGCAACGGTGTCGCCCGCTTTCACTTTAGCGGTGTTATGGACGGCGCCAATACCCGTCGTCACGCCGCAGCCCAACAGACACACTTTATCCAGCGGCGCCTGCGGGTTCACTTTCGCCAGAGAAATTTCCGCGCAAACGGTATATTCGCTGAACGTGCTGGTTCCCATATAGTGATAAACGGGTTCGCCGTTATAAGAAAAGCGGGTAGTGCCATCCGGCATCAGCCCTTTTCCCTGAGTGGCGCGTACGGCCTGACAAAGGTTAGTTTTACCGGACTTACAGAACTTACACTCGCCGCATTCCGCCGTGTACAGTGGAATAACATGGTCGCCGGGTTTCAGGCTGGTTACCCCCTCGCCGACCTCGACTACCACGCCGCCGCCTTCGTGCCCCAGGACTGCCGGGAATACGCCTTCCGGATCATCGCCGGAAAGGGTAAAAGCATCGGTATGGCAAACGCCGGTATGGGTGATTTTGACCAGAACTTCGCCTTTTTTCGGCGGCGCAACGTCAATCTCGACAATTTTTAGCGGCTGACCGGGACCAAAAGCAACTGCTGCACGTGATTTCATATATCTCTTCCTGTTACGGTGAGGGAAATTGTTATTTTAGATAAGCGCGAAGAAGATGGCCGATTTCCGCCATCCGGACCGCGCGCTGATCTGGCGTAGTTTCCCCGCTGACCAGCTCATCTTTCAGATGGATTTCAACCATTTCACTCATCAGGCCATTAGACGCGCCGCGCACGGCGGCAATCTGTTGCAGAATCGCCAGACAAGGTTCGCCAGACTCAAGCGCCCGCTCCAGCGCTTCGACCTGCCCGCGTATGCGACGAACACGGGTAAGGATACGTTTTTTATCTTCAGGTGAATGCGGCATTCGACCTCCATATACTATAGGGGGGTATACTATCAGAATTTTTACGTAATTGTAAAATTAAACACACTATAAAAATCAACCTCTTATAACTTGTCGGCATAGGCCATCAAGAATCAGTTCACATTCAGCATATTCAGCTTACGGGAACTTTTTCTGGCCACAGACAATAAACGCCAAAGCTTCCTTTCTAAGCTGCAATGTTCTGCCCGACTGGGGCACAGAGGTAATGCCGTGTGAATCCAGTCCCATTACCCGGAAGTAAATATTTGCTCAATAGTTTTTACTTACTCACCAGGTGGTAATGAATAAAGGTTATGATATGCAGATGTCAGTCTTGTAAGAACGTAACATCACAACTGCGATACACCGCCGACGGGTAGCAAAAATATCTCAACTCTGTGTCTTTCCAGGCTTAGTCAATGTGGACAAAAAATCAAATGAGCGTTATTTGAAAGATTTTTAATACCCAAAAGCGTCATCATTATTGTTAATTTGAAATCAATCTCAGGTAATAATCCATGC
The DNA here is from genome assembly GCF_004010735.1 of Salmonella sp. SSDFZ54. NCBI lineage: Bacteria > Pseudomonadati > Pseudomonadota > Gammaproteobacteria > Enterobacterales > Enterobacteriaceae > Salmonella > Salmonella sp. SSDFZ54. The sequence goes on along the minus strand of NZ_CP034819.1, from coordinate 4,266,745 downwards.
CTATTTCGATTTGTAAACATGGTGCTCCTTTTGTTGTTCAACATGAAAATCGGTACGGTTCCGGGGCAAGTCAGTCATCATTACTTTCAAAATCAATCCACCATATTAGCAACTCTCATGAGGCAATAAACTTTATAAGTTGCTATAGTGCAAATGGAAGCTGTTTTTCCAATGCACAGATGCTAGCCAATGCCTCAGGGAGCCCTGTTATAGGTTACTATGGGAAGGTAAATAAGTTAACAGCCAGTCTGGCTAATAGCGGTCGTATATTTCGCCCACAGCATAAGCTTGCGGCCAATATTTGTTATGTAGGTAATCGGCTTCTGAGCGCTCCAGTTCAAGTTGGGTTTGGCCTGAAACATCTGCTAACCTGTCACTCAAATGGTAATGTCAGATAAAGTGTCATGCCATGCCCTTCCCGGCATTGCTATTCCACAGCCTACAGATATGGGCGCTCAGTTCTTTCTCTAATCTCTGCTATGGGAAGCTCTGGCGTCATTTCACGCTCTTGCCAACCAGTATTTTATTAAAGTCTGACTTTTACCAGGGTAATTTCATAAGAGTGTCCATCTTCTGGTCTAAAAATAATAAATCTATTGTTATTTTTAGTAAAGGATTTCGACAAAATAAAACTATCATGATATCTGGCCAGGACGTAGTACCAGCCTCCATCATACAATATCATTTCGTATTCTTTCTTTAATTGTGGCTTATAGATCCCAACAAAAAAAGAAAATATAAAAAAATATATAATAAAACCAATCATAACTATAGTGAAACAATGTCTTCGCACCCAACTGAGTTGCGTAAAACAAATCACTGGCATCAATTTACTATAAAAACGCATCCCCACCGATAGGCATAAAGCCACCAGTAAAATGATAAAAAAAAGCTCCCACAAAAACGATTCTGTTAAGAGAGAAAACTCGATAACAATTGGAATAAAGAACAAAACCGCTGCCAAAAAAAGGCGTAAGAAGCTAAGGTCGTGGATACGTGCTTTTTGCTTTACTAAAAAAAATAATAGAATACCCACTCCCCACGCTATTATGAATATAGCCATCAGGCTAATCGCATGGAATAGACTTCGGGCAATGTTGTCAGGGCCGACGCCTACATACCACCACGGGAAACCATAGTACGCGGAGACGCCCCAGCCATAAAAATAGGCGCTCCCCCATCCCAGACCACCTAAATAGGCCAAAAGCATTGAAGAATTTTTAATAATTGAATCATCACTCATTATAGTTAACTCACTTAAGAAATATTTAATATGAAAATAGAAATCAAAACGTTACACAAAACACTGGCACTTTAGCAATAATAGTCTGGTGATAAGTTTATCTGTTTTTCCTGAGTATCAAGCCAGCTCATACTCACGCCAGCACACTAAAATCAGGAGTGACTGCTTTTTTAGATCTTTGCCTTAGCCAAGCGCATACTCAATAATGATAGCAGTCAGATAATATGTACCAGGTATTAACCTCACGTTGTTGATGATATATTTACTTCGTTGAAAAATAATAAATATTGTATGTATTTTATTGGCGGCGACAAACTGTTAGAGAAGCGCAATTCCATATACACCATTTACCTGATTACTTTTCTTGCTAATATTTGCTAGTTAATGCTTTGCTAAAGTGTGTGTAATAGAGTAAGGAGGACACTATGCCATTGAGTGTTGGACAGGGTTATTTCACATCATCTATCAGTGCTGAAAGATTTAATGTGATAAAAGAAAGCGCACGCCCTCCGGAATTAAGTTTATGGGAGAAAATCAAAGCATATTTCTTCACCACTTACCATGCAGAGGCGCTCGAATGTATCTTTAAACTTTACCACTATCAGGAACTGAATCTAACACCGGTACAGGTTCGCGGAGCCTACATCAAGCTTCGAGCCTTAGCGTCTCAGGGATGTAAAGAACAGTTTATTATAGAATCACAGGCACACGCCGATAAGTTGATTATTAAAGATGATAATGATGAAAATATTTTATCTATTGAGGTTGAATGTCATCCGGAACCTTTTGGTCTTGCCAAAGAAATCAATAAATTATATCCCAAGCCAAAAAATATTTCTTTAGGTGATATTACCAGACTGGTATTTTTTGGCGACAGTTTATCTGACTCCATGGGGCGTATGTTTGAAAAAACACATCATATCTTACCCTCCTATGGTCAATACTTTGGCGGAAGATTTACTAATGGATTTACCTGGACTGAGTTTTTATCATCTCCACACTTCTTAGGTAAAGAGATGCTTAATTTTGCTGAAGGGGGAAGTACATCGGCAAGCTATTCCTGCTTTAATTGCCTCGGTGACTTTGTATCAAATACGGACAGACAAGTCGCATCTTACACCCCTTCTCACCAGGACCTGGCGATATTTTTATTGGGGGCTAATGACTATATGACACTACACAAAGATAATGTAATGATGGTCGTTGAGCAACAAATTGATGATATTGAAAAAATAATTTCCGGTGGAGTTAATAATGTTTTAGTCATGGGGATTCCCGATTTGTCTTTAACGCCCTATGGCAAACAATCTGATGAAAAAAGAAAACTTAAGGATGAAAGCATCGCTCACAATGCCCTGTTAAAAGCTAATGTTGAAGAATTAAAAGAAAAATACCCCCAGCACAAAATATGTTATTTCGAGACTGCCAATGTATTTAAGATAATAATGGAGGTGGCCAGTAATATTGGTTATGATACGGAAAACCCTTATACTCACCACGGCTATGTACATGTTCCCGGGGCTAAAGACCCTCAGCTAGATATATGTCCGCAATACGTCTTCAACGACCTTGTCCATCCAACCCAGGAAGTCCATCATTGTTTTGCCACAATGTTAGAAAGTTTTATAGCTCATCATTATTCCACTGAATAATGTTCCATCGGCTGCGGTACGCCTTGAGCAAAACACCGCTCAATATCATAGTGCCGGTGGCATGAAAATATGAGGTTGTCTTTGCTGCCGGTTGGTCAATAAGTGATCCATACTCTATGTTCAGTAGGACAAAAATGGATAGAGTCGATAGATCGCCACCGTAACTACAATACTCACTATCACACTGACGATAAAGTATGTTTTGAATGGCTGCTTTTGCGTTTTATGACGGAAGAGTTGTTGACCAACAATCGCACCAGGCCACCCACCGACAACCCCAAACACCAACAAAGTGGATTCCGGCACTCTGCGCCAGGTTTTACGTGCCGCCGTTTTATCTACACCGTAGATCGCCAGCGTTAGCACATTGGCGAGCAGGAACCACATCGCGACGGGATGCGATGTAAAAATGCTTCCGACCGCAGCGGAGATCAGGAGTAAATAACAAAAGCGGTTAAGATACATATTATTATGTCATAGCAATGATTAGGGACATCGGAGCCCATTATACGCGATACATGCGCCTATGTGATGCAGAATTTTCTTTTCATTCAGCCAACGAGTCATCGAGTCATCGAGTCATCGAGTCATCGAGGATTCATTTTTAATTACCATGGTAATCATAAGGTAATTAACGTGTTGTGAACACGATTAAAATGGGTAAAGCCATCAAAAATGTTACCACCTTAACCATTGCCAGGATAACTTAATGGAGAGCCCTCTTTATTGCTGTTTGTTATCCGGTTGGCAGTCTCAGTTTTGGATTTATTTATCGTATTTATATTTATTACATAAGATGTACGATGTTAATTTGAGAATTTTATCTCGACAACCGTATATATTCAGACATTTCTGAATTAAGATTATCATCGATTAAAACAAGTTAACGTTTTGATAAACATAACAACATCATCAAAAATCCTGACTTGTTGTCGTTTGTTCATGAGACAAATAATTTATATGCTTGCAAATATAGATAGCACGCAAATCAACTTAGCTCAGAAAATGTATTTGACAAGCAAAGATAAGTCTTTATATTGGCCCTGGATAGAGTGGTAAGATGATACTTAGAGACATTAAATACACCGTCACTGAAGCATTTATCTGCTTATCATGTAAATATGTATGCGTAAATGGAGCATAAACTATGTCCAGTATACTAATGTCTATGGTATCTTTACATTTTCACCTTTCATGGGGTCGCTGCACTCATATCCAGTTGATATCTCATGGTATATTCAATCCATTCCCTTTGATGATTCCTGTCAAACCTCCTGATTAAATTAGTTAACAGCGATGGAATACATAACGTTAAGTACTTTACGCCTGCAAATGTCAGGTTCACGCCCTAATGCTTAATTTATAATACGCATTACCTTACCACAGGAAATAGATAGCATGTTATCCAAAAAAATTGGCTTATCGATGATAGTGTTGGGAATAATGTCGTCTTCAGCTTTTGCTGATAGCATCGTTGAAGGGAGAACACTCAATGTCGCAGTATCACCGGCCTCTCCCCCTATGTTATTTAAAAGTGCTGATGGCAAATTGCAGGGGATAGATCTGGAGCTTTTTTCGTCTTACTGTCAGTCACGGCATTGTAAGCTAAACATCACCGAATATGCCTGGGATGGAATGCTTGGCGCAGTGGCGAGTGGTCAGGCAGATGTAGCATTTTCGGGAATTTCAATCACAGATAAACGTAAGAAAGTTATTGATTTTTCTGAACCTTATTACATCAACTCTTTTTATCTGGTCAGTATGGCCAATCATAAAATAACGCTCAATAACCTCAATGAATTAAATCAATATTCTATTGGATACCCTCGAGGAATGGCTTACTCCGACCTTATCAAAAACGATCTGGAGCCCAAAGGATACTACTCGTTAAGTAAAGTAAAATTGTATCCAACCTATAATGAGACGATGACTGATCTAAAAAATGGTAATCTTGATCTGGCTTTTATAGAAGAGCCGGTTTATTTTACCTTCAAAAATAAGAAAAAGATGCCCATAGAAAGTCGTTATGTTTTCAAGAATGTTGATCAGCTTGGCATTGCCTTTAAGAAAGGCTCTCCCGTGCGCGATGATTTTAACTTATGGCTTAAAGAGCAAGGGCCACAAAAAATATCTGGCATCGTCGATAGCTGGATGAAATAGTAAGCTATGTCATCAGGTAATATGCTGGCTATCTTTTATTTCCTATTGGAAGGGATTGGTAATACGCTGCTTGTAACATTTACCTGTTTTCTCTCAGCGTTTTTGTTCGGGCTTACAGTCGCCGTATTACGGCGACTATCCCCTCTTCCACTACAGAAGATGCTCGACGTACTGGTCTTTATTCTTCGGGGAATTCCAATACTTATTGCTGTTTTTCTTGTTTATTTTGGATTGCCATCGATTGGCATATATGTTTCACCTCTGGTGGCCATGAACCTCAGCGTCGGCTTAATCAGCGGGAGCTATCTTGCCGAGGTGTTCAGAGGGGCGCTTAAATTAGTTGAGCCATACGAAATTACGGTAGCGAAAGTAGCAGGAATGCGTCAATTACAGGTTATAATAAATATTGAACTACCACAGATGTTGCGATTTTCTGTGCCCGGTATTATCAATGAGTTTTCTTCTGTATTAAAAGCGACGCCCTTTGCTTATACTGTAGGTATCGCTGAAATAACGAAGCAGGCAATGTCACTGACAGCCATCACGCTGAACGGGTTACAGATCTATACTCTTGCCGGGGTATTATATTTCATTATTTATAAAGTTTTTACTCTTCTGGCCGGAGTGTTTGAGAAAAAATATCGCATCAGTTGAAGCATAAAAATAGAGGTGATACTCATGGCTTTACTGAAACTAAAAGAGATAAGTAAGGAATATTCAGGAAAAAAGGTTCTTGATACGGTTAGTCTGAAAATTCAATCGGGAGACATGAAAGTAGTCATGGGGCCATCGGGTTGTGGAAAAACGACGCTTTTACGCTGTCTGCTTCGATTAGAAGAGCCTGATTATGGTGATATTTATTTTCACGGGAGAAATATTTATGACAAGGAATTTACTATTCTTGAGTTCAGAAAAAAAGTTGGTTGTGTCTTCCAGAATTACGCTTTGTATCGCCATCTTAACGTCATGGATAATATTACCCTTGCCCTATGTAAAGTGTTTGGCATGCCGGGACAACTAGCCCGGGAGAAAGCCTTACATGAGCTACAAAAACTTGATATGGTCTCGCATAGCGCGAAATACCCTTCGCAATTATCGGGCGGCCAGCAACAGCGCGTCGCCCTGGCCCGTACAATGGTCACCGACCCAGAACTCATTATTTTTGATGAGCCGACGTCTGCGCTTGATCCGCTCATGACTCGTGAAGTCGGAATGTTGATCAAGCAACTTCACGACAATGGCGTCACTATATTATGCGTCACTCATGATATTCGCCTCGCCAGATTACTAAGCGATAACGTAACGTTTCTTAATCATGGCAAGATTCGTGCAGAAGGCGCTTTTACCGATCTTGCCTTACGAGAAACGGATCCAGATATCCACTGTTTTTTTAGCGAGGCACAACGATGATCGCTGGCTGGTCTCTTTTCTTTAATGACCTGACTGAACAACTGCCACTTGTTGTGGACGGTATTAAAGAAACCTGTAAACTTGCGCTGATTGTTTCCATCACCGGTTTTTTGTGGGGAATTATTATTTTCTTTCTGAGCCTGAGCCATCGCCCCGTGGTAAAAGCCATAACTCGGCTGTACATGGATTTTTTTATCGGTACGCCACTCATTCTTATTCTGTTTGTTATCTATTATGGTTTACCTCAATCTGGCATTCACCTGTCCTCTTTTACCGTGGCGGTTACAGGTTTTACCTTGAATGTCGGCGCATATAATGCCGCGTACATGACAACGGCCTATAACGCATTGAATAAGTATGAAACGGAGGCAGCAGTCGTTCAGGGGTTGAACAAACGGCAGGTCTTTTTGTGGATTATACTGCCTCAGGTATTGCTGTCTTCCATTCCAGCCTTAACGAATCAGGTGATTAATAACCTTAAAGACAGCACCATCGTTTTTCTTATCCAATATACTGAGTTTTTCGCGCGAATTCAGGAGGTTGCTGCAACTAGCTTTAAATTCTTCCATGCTTACCTTTTTGCCGCCATAGTGTATCTTATTGGCGTTACCTTTATCGTCGGTTTGACCCGGTTTTTAGAGCATAGACTGCTTCGCCATTACGGTCAGGATGACTGAGTTGCACTGCACTATTCTGATTAATTCATCGCTGACATTATCAAAGTTATTTTTATTTAGTGTTGGTTAAGATTTTAACCTTCATTATTGCGTTAGGTGTCCATTCTGGTCTAAGTCTTACTCCATTGAGGATATTATGGCGCTACCACAACTATCAATATGGCAGCCCGGAGATGGGTTAAGAAAAATAAAGTATAAATATCATATTTGTCTCATTGTCATATTCTCCGTCCTTATACGGTTGCTGTTTTTAACTGACCGCTACCTTTGGTGTGACGAAGCGTCCAGCGTGCTGATTAGTCGACATAGCGTAGATAATCTGCTATTCCATGCCGCTTTTGACGTGCATCCCCCGCTTTATTATCTGTTACTGCATGACTGGATGATATTATGGGGTGATAGCATTGCAGCGGTACGCTCTCTCAGTCTACTCTTTGGGATCCTGACAGTTGTGCTGGTTATCGCACTTACGCGATGGCTGGCAAATGAACGTACAGCCTTATTGGCGGGATGGTTCGCCGCCCTGATGCCGATGGCAGTTCATTACAGTCAAGAAACGCGCATGTACGCGTTAATGGGAATGCTAACGCTCGCTGCCGCGTTAGCATTGATGATGTGGATAAAAACACCCACCCATAATCGCTATCTTGTCGCGTATGCTTTACTTATGACGTTCAGCTTTTACACCCATTATTTCACCCTATTTGCACTTATTGCCCACTGGATCGCAGTAACAATATTATCCTGCCAAAGCCATAAAACGGTCTGCTACCTTAAACTTCCTGGCTGGTGGTTTGCTAACCTGGCGATTGCTGTCGCTTATCTCCCCTGGTTGCCCGTATTGTTTAATTTACTGACTCATCTGGCGCAGTTGAGAGCCGGTAATGATATCGGTTGGATTCCCCCTGTAACCTGGCGTGATCTGCCTGCGATGTACTGGCATTTTTTTACCGGAAACAACGGACAGGGTTTTCCGTCGTTCATTCTGTGGCTGGCTGTGGGAGGTTTTATCGGTACTGTGGGGCGAATATCTTTATGCAACGGAGAATATGAAAGATATCAGCTGATATTATTTTGTAATCTGGTCATCCCTGTAATACTGGTCTTTATCATTTCCTGGTGGATGCCGTTATTTATCGATCGTTATTTTTTCTTCTCATCGCTGAGCATTCCCCCCCTGCTCGCGGTATTACTTACCCGCGCAAAAAAAGCGGTTTGTGGCTTCTGTTTTATCTTATTCACCTTATTATTCGGCTATGGTTTCTATCATAATAACCCTGAGCACATAGACGAGTTTAAACCACTGGTAAACTATATTAATACCCGTCACCAGCCTAATGATGCCGTGGTAGTCAGTAAAATGTTCGATTATTTAAGTTATGTGTATTATAATAAGCGAGATTATCGTACGTTTCTTTATACACCGCCTAACGCACACGGAACATCAGGCAGACCGAATGCCTATGGCTTTGGTTCACTGTTTTATGCGCAAGCCGATCAGACATATATTGATACTCTGACAACGCTTTCAAAAAGTTACCATCGTGTCTGGTTGGTAAGCGGCGGTAACTTTAGTCAGGATTACCCCTTGCCGTCAGAATGGCAAAATATCGCAAAATTCAGAAGTGGTAGATTTCAGGTACAATTATTTGTAATACCAACTCAACAGGCGCGTCAAATGCAATGATTACCGTTTTCTATCCAGTGCAGTGATAAACAGTACTGCCACTGCCAGACCGCCTAAAAGTAAGGTCCAGCCAAACGCTTCAAAAACCTCAATCATATCGCCTCCAGGTAGGTGATATTAAATAAAGATGGCTATCTCAGCGTAACATTTAAAATATCAATTAATGTGCAATAATCGCTTTATGTGTATGAATAAATATTGTTCCTCATGCATTTAATTGCATTGCTATTATCATAAGGCTTAATATATTTATATTAACGATTATTAATTATCAACTTATAACAATATGACTGTCCAATTCATTTATCAGCTATTATTATCCTCTATCTTCTTTAAGATAACCGCTTAATTCATAATATCGCCTTTATTCGTCGCATTAAATTACTCACTCACCTGATTAATGCTTGCCTAACGATTGCTTCGTTGTTTTAATTCCAGCGCGAAATTATTTAGTGAGAGAACAATGAAGCATACACAACAATCAGGCGCAAAAGTCTATAACCCATTCACGCTTAGCTTATATGACTGGTGGGTACTCAATATCTCAAACAAATATGCCTGGAAGTGTCCTACTGATACGCGACTACTTCCTTTCTTCCTGCATCACATGGGCGAGACTCACCTGGATATTGGCGTAGGTACAGGTTATTACCTGAAACATGCACCTGCGACTCATGCCATTTCGCTGATGGATTTAAATCCGGATAGCCTGAAAATAGCCGCCAGCCGAGTGGGTAATACGAAAATCCGCGCCACACTACAACACGATGTTTTCGACACGTTCCCGGCGGACTGGCACGGGCGCTTCGATTCCGTTTCGATGTACTATCTTCTGCACTGCTTACCCGGTGAGATGACAACAAAAGCGAAGGCAATTAAAAATGCCGGTATGGCGCTTAAACCCGGCGGCACACTTTTTGGCGCCACGATTCTGGGCAAAGAGGTTCCTCACAATGCTTTTGGTAAGAAATTAATGGCTGTTTATAACAAGAAAGGAATATTCAGTAATACCAATGATTCAGCCGATACGTTACGCAGCGTGTTGGACGAACATTTCGCTAAGGTGACTTTGGAGCAACATGGCGCCGTTGCGCTATTTTCCGCCACTACGCCACGCTCATCGTAAGTACAGGCAGTTCCGAGCGGTCGGCAGCGCGATCATGTGGGTTTAACCCGTTGATTAAACATTGGATTACGGAATAGCAATTGCTTATTTTATTTGTCATACAAATAAGTATAATACCCGCTTCCGATGTAGACCCGTCCTCCTTCGCCTGCGTCACGGGTCCTGGTTAGACGCAGGCGTTTTCTGTATGGAATACGCCATCCCCTCTGATAGATGCCTTGTTTGCCTGAAGCAGTTAACCCCGCCTGTAGCAAACGTCATACAGGACGGTCAGTTACGCTTACGCGGCATCATCCGTAACAGCGTATTGTCTTTCCAGAAATAGTGATGCATCAAAGCAGCGATGGCATGAAGTCCAATAACAAAATAGCCCAGATTCGCCAGCGTGACGTGCCAGGATTTCAGCATATCTACACGTTCAAAGTTAGCTTCGGCGGCATGCGGCATAGTAATGCCAAATGCGACCCAGGGATTGCCGCGGTTATACATCATGACCAGACCAATAACAGGCAGCGCGATAAATAACAGGTAAATCACCAGATGTCCCAAATGCGCCATTCCGGTCATCATCGGTTTTGGACGAGGAACAATGGGCGGCGTGGGATATTTCAGCCGAATAATCAAGCGCGCCACCATTAAAAGCAAAATAGTGATGCCACATGAAACATGCGTCATATTAAACCAGGGCCGATAACTACGCGGCGCAAAACCGCGTAGCTCCATCGCGGCGTAAGCCACAATAACCAGAAAAAAGACTAACCAGTGAATACCAATTTGCAGGCCGGAATACTTATTGCCCATAGCGCGTCCTGAATGAAAACCGTAAAGCGACAACATAACCAGCTTTTATAAATAATTCATCAAATTTATGAAATGGTGGTCGCACTTGCCCGTTCACCCTCGCAAACGGGCGATTTTTAGCGTAAAGCTCTCTGTTCTAACGCACTGCGCAGCGTCGTATCTGCCTGCAATACCTGCCATGCCTTTTCAATATCGCGTGGGATATCAACGTGAATGATAAAATCTTTACCACGCGGTCCATACCCTGTTTCATCGTCACGCAAACGTGGCAGCTCGCCGGCAATCAGAGACAGATAACGCTCCACCGTCCAGATGCCCTCTTCAACGTTGGCAAAACGTGTACCTCCGTTAAGGTGGCGCAGTACCGGAACAAAACCAGGAAAACTCAGCCAGCGCGGCGCATCGGTGTCGTCGTTTGTCACGCGCCGAAACGCCGCGATAGTGCGCCGCTGCATGGTGGGGTCTTGCACAACGATAGCCGTGTTAATGTTTTCTTTCGCCTGACGGATCAGTGCGCAGGAGAAACGGGCATTTTCGCCGCAATTAGTTGACCGATCTTCCAGCCAAATTTTCTCAGCCGGAATATGCCAGAACTGGTTCGCGATATCCGCGAGGATAGCGGCTTCAGCGCGTCCGGTTGTGCGAATAGTATGGTAGCGCGGATGCCGGGCAATCACGGCGTACAAAAACGGCGTTGAATGACCTATACCGCCGCTAATCAGTAAAGGAACGCCTTGCGCTTTGGCGATGCGACAGGCCGCGTCGATAGTGGGGATCACCGCATTGCCCGCCAGGACGACGCAATCCGACGAATAAGGTTGTTCGCCGGAAAAATCATTTTGCGCCAGCCACTGTCCGACGGTATTCACCGCCAGCAATGTTTCCGCAGAGAGCGCCGGAAATGGCGTTGTATTCATAATTCCTCCTTTTTGTTCCGAACTTGTACCGGATCTCTTTGAAAGACATCGTCGCCTGGCTTTTTAGGCCGTAATCTGATCCATGGCCTGTAAAATACGCTTATCGGAAATAGGATAAGGCGTACCGAGCTGTTGGGCGAAATAACTGACACGCAGTTCTTCAATCATCCAACGGATCTCTTTAACATCATCATCTTCGCGACGCGCTGGAGGCAATTTATTTATCCATTGTTGCCACGCCTGCTGGACGCTTTCGACTTTCAGCATTTGCGCCCGATCGCGGTGCGGATCGACAGCCAGTTTCTCCAGCCGCTTTTCAATTGCCTGCAGATAACGCAGCGTATCGCCGAGACGTTTAAAGCCGTTGCCAGTCACAAAACCACGGTATACCAGACCGCTCATCTGCGCCTTGATATCGGAAAGCCCCAACGCCATGCTCATATCCACCCGCCCTTTCAGACGCTTATTGATATTGAATACGGTCGTCAGGATGCGCTCAACCTGCTTCGCGATATCCACCACAGTATCATTCAGCTCGGCGCGTACCTTTTCGTGCAGCGCGGTGAAACCTGCTTCGCTCCACACCGGCCCGCCGTTGGCATCTATCAGTTTATCTACCCCGCAGGCAATACAGTCATCAATCAATTCCAGTACTTTGCCGTACGGGTTAAAGTACAGCCCCAGCTTGGCTTTATTCGGCAATTTCTCATGCAGATACTTAATCGGTGAAGGAATATTGAGCAACAGCAGACGGCGTAAACCGCACCACATCGCCTGTTGTTGTTCCAGCGGATTATCAAACAATTTGATAGCGACGCTGTCACGCTCATCCACTAACGCCGGCCACGCCTTCACTTTATAATTACCGCGTTTCTGTTCGTAGCTTTCCGGCAGCTCGCCGAAACTCCAGATATGCAGCCCGCTCTGCTCAATGCCGTCATCCGCCACCGCCGAGAGCGTCTCCTGCACTTTGCCTTTCAGCGCATTTTTAAGCTCGGCGAGCGAACGCCCTTCCTGCAGTTTCTTGTTTTTGTCATTCACCACGCGAAACGTGATTTTCAGATGCTCGGGCACCTGATCCCAATGCCAGTCTTCCCGGTCGACCGTGACGCCGGTCATCCGGCGCAGTTCACGCTCCAGAGCGTCCAGCAGCGGCAGCTCCAGCGGCGTTACGCGACCTAAAAAAGCTTCAGCATAGTTTGGCGCCGGAACAAAGTTGCGACGTACCGGTTTTGGCAACGATTTAATCAGCGCAATAACTAATTCACGGCGCAGCCCTGGGATCTGCCATTCAAAACCGCTCTCGTCAACCTGGTTAAGTAGCGGCAACGGAATATGGACGGTCACGCCGTCAGCATCCGCGCCCGGTTCAAACTGATAGCTCAAACGCAGCTTGAGATTGCCCTGGTGCCAGAAATTCGGGTAATCCAGTTTGCTGATTTTTTCCGCGCCTTCTTTAATCAGCATACTTTTTTCAAAGTTGAGCAGATCCGGCGTCTCGCGGCTGATTTTTTTCCACCAACTATCAAAGTGGCGGGCGGAAATAACGTCATGGCTAATACGCTGGTCATAAAACTCAAACAGGGTATCGTCATCCACCAGGATATCGCGGCGGCGAGATTTGTGCTCAAGTTCCTCGACTTCCGCACGCAATTTTAGATTCTCACGGAAGAAGGCGTGACGGGTTTGCCAGTCCCCCTCCACCAGCGCATGGCGGATAAACAACTCGCGACACAACGCCGGGTCAATCTGGCTGTAATTCACCTTGCGTGCGGCGACAATCGGCAGACCGTAGACAGTAACCTTTTCCGTCGCCATCACCGCGCCTTGCGCCCGCTCCCAGTGCGGTTCGCTATATGAACGTTTAATCAGGTGCTGGGCTACCGGTTCCACCCATTCTGGCTCAATGCGGGCAGCGATGCGCCCCCACAAACGGCTGGTTTCCACCAGCTCGGCGACCATTGTCCATTTCGGCGGTTTTTTGAATAAACCGGATCCGGGGAAAATAGAGAATCGGGCGTTACGCGCGCCGGTGTACTCTTGTTTATCGGCATCTTTCATCCCGATATGCGACAACAGCCCCGTTAACAACGCAACGTGAATTTCCCGGTATTCTGCGGGTTCGCTGTTTACCGGAATCCCCAGTTCTTTTACCACCTGACGCAGTTGGGTATAGATATCCTGCCACTCACGCACGCGTAAATAGTTCAGATAGTCGGTGCGACACAGACGGCGGAATTGATTCGACGACAGGGCCTTTTGTTGCTCGCCGAGGTAATTCCACAGGTTAACAAACGCCAGAAAATCGGATTCCTTATCATGGAAACGCCGGTGTTTCTCATCGGAAGCCTGCTGCTTATCCACTGGGCGCTCGCGCGGATCCTGAATAGAGAGTGCGGAAGTAATGATCATCGCTTCGCGCACACAGCCATGTTTTTGCGCTTCCAGAACCATACGCGCCAGGCGCGGGTCGACCGGCAGCTGAGATAATTGTCGGCCCAGCGGCGTCAGCTTATATGCCGTTTGCTGTTCGTCGGCGGTAATCGCCCCCAGCTCTTCCAACAAACGTACGCCATCCTGAATATTGCGCTTATCCGGTGCTTCGACAAACGGGAAGGAGGCGATGTCACCCAGCCCCAGGGCGGTCATCTGCAAAATAACCGACGCCAGGTTGGTACGTAGAATTTCCGGGTCGGTAAATTCCGGACGTGACAAAAAGTCATCTTCCGAATACAGACGAATGCAGATCCCTTCCGATACGCGTCCGCAACGCCCTTTACGCTGGTTGGCGGAAGCCTGTGAGATCGGTTCAATCGGCAGGCGCTGCACTTTAGTGCGGTAGCTGTAGCGGCTGATGCGCGCAGTGCCAGGATCGATCACATACTTGATACCCGGCACCGTTAGCGACGTTTCCGCCACGTTAGTCGCCAGCACGATACGGCGTCCGCTGTGCGACTGGAAAACGCGGTTCTGTTCGCTGTTCGACAAGCGTGCATACAGCGGCAACACTTCGGTATGCCGTAAGTTCAGCTTGTTCAGGGCGTCGGCGGTATCGCGGATTTCCCGCTCTCCGCTCATAAAAATCAGAATATCGCCGGGACTTTCACGCCCCAGTTCATCGACAGCGTCGAAAATTGCCTGTAGCTGATCGCGTTCAGTGTCGTCAGCCTCTTCCACAATGGGGCGATAACGAACTTCTACGGGATACGTTCGGCCAGAGACTTCAATAATCGGCGCGTTATTAAAGTGGCGCGAGAAGCGTTCCGGGTCGATGGTCGCAGAGGTAATAATCACTTTCAGATCGGGGCGACGCGGCAGAAGCTCTTTCAGATAGCCGAGCAAGAAGTCAATATTCAGGCTGCGTTCATGCGCTTCATCAATAATGATGGTGTCATACTGCATCAATAGCCTGTCCTGCTGGATTTCCGCCAGCAGGATACCGTCCGTCATCAGTTTGACCATGGTGTTGCTACTGACATGATCGCTGAAACGAACTTTATAGCCGATGCAGCCGCCAAGCTCCGTTTGCAACTCTTCGGCAATACGGTTAGCGACGGTGCGCGCCGCCAGGCGACGCGGCTGAGTATGTCCAATAAGTCCTTTAATTCCGCGTCCCAGTTCCATACAAATTTTCGGCAACTGGGTGGTTTTACCGGAACCGGTTTCCCCTGCTACGATCACCACCTGATGATCGCGGATCGCTTCCAGAATGTCCTGTTTCTTCTGGCTAACAGGCAGATTTTGCGGATAAGTGATTGAGGGGCGCGCCGCTTCGCGGAGGGCGACCTGCGCCGCAGCCTGTTCAATTTCTTTCGCCATCGTCTGGAAAATGGCCTGTTGCGCATCAGGATTTTTTACTTTCTTTACGCCATGCAGGCGGCGCGCAAAGCGCTGTTTGTCGCGCAGCATCAGTGCATCCAGCCGCTGCTGTAACACCTGAAGCGTCAACATAGATTGTTCAGTCATAAAGCTCTTGGGCAGCATTCTGCCTGTTTAAAATCGTTTTAAATGATAGGTATAGAGTACCACATTGGGGCTTTTTTTGTGTTGTTCAATAATTTCGAACAAAGGGTTCGATATATTGCGCTATCCCTGCGACATATTTGTGAATAAAGTGTCAACAAGCAACGGGGCACGCCCCTTCAAACACATAAAAGGAAACACCCATGAGCAAGGTATTAGTTCTTAAATCCAGTATTCTGGCAGGGTACTCTCAGTCTGGTCAGTTGACTGACTATTTTATTGAACAATGGCGCGAAAAACACGTCGCAGATGAAATTACTGTCCGCGATCTGGCGGCCAACCCTGTTCCGGTGCTGGATGGCGAGCTGGTGGGCGCGATGCGTCCGGGCGATGCGCCTTTAACGCCACGTCAGCAGGACGCTCTGGCGCTGTCTGATGAACTCATTGCTGAACTGAAAGCCCACGACGTCATCGTTATTGCGGCGCCGATGTACAATTTCAATATCCCGACGCAGCTGAAAAACTACTTTGATCTGATTGCCCGCGCCGGTATCACTTTCCGCTATACCGAAAAAGGCCCGGAAGGTCTGGTAACCGGTAAACGCGCGGTGGTTCTCTCCAGTCGCGGCGGTATCCATAAAGACACCCCGACGGATTTGATTGCGCCTTACCTGAAAGTGTTCCTTGGTTTTATCGGTATTACCGACGTGAATTTTGTCTTTGCCGAAGGCATCGCCTACGGGCCGGAAGTGGCGGCTAAAGCTCAGGCTGATGCAAAAGCCGCGATTGACAGCGTCGTGGCCGCTTAAATATTTTTGCCTCCCGTTTCGACGGGAGGTGACTTCTTCGGTTCGTAGCGCAAATATCCTACCACGCCGCTACTGCCGCCATCGCTGGGATGCGTTACCCCATCATTGACTTCAACGCAGGCGAAATCAAAAGGCGACACATTTTCGATGCACGCCACATTGACCCCATATTGATCGGGATTGGATCGGCGCTGATGAAAAGTATATATCCCGCATACCGAACAGAAAAAATGCACCGCCTTGCCCGTATTGAAGCGATATTCGGTAAGCTTATCCTGCCCTTTTAGCACTTTAATACCCGACAGCGGCGCAGACACTGCCACCGCTCCGCGCATCCGGCAAAACGAACAGTTGCAGCGCCTGGCGGTATGAAAGCCATCGCTAAGTTGAACGGTAAACACGACGCTGCCACAATGGCAGGCAGCAGATAACTTTTCAGACGTCATACCTGGTTACTCTCGCGAATAGTGATACCAGCCAACAGTATAGAAATAGCCTTCCGGTTCGCCTAATGTAAATACGACCTTCGTATTCAAAAATTACCCATATAAAAATGCATTCTGCGGTAAAAAAATTGTCGGGAAGCGGTTATTTACGCATCCATTTGCCATTAATTCCCTGGACATATTCTCCCGGCCTGGCGCGCTCAACCAGTTTTTGCCCTGCCATCTTCGCCACCTCGTCCACGGGAAGATGATTGCTATCCGCTAACTGCTGATAACTGGCGCGGCGGGCATGATTAATATCAAGCACCAGTTTCTGGGTTTCGGCATCATTCTTTAAGGCCACCAGATAGCCATTCAGCGTTTCCCCGACCCGGCCCTGCGTGCGCGCTTCGTCCAGGGTTAAGGCCCACACAGAAGGTGTGAGCAAGCTCAGCGTCAGCACCCATAGCATTAAATACTTTTTCATTATGGCCTCAGAATAGATCGCTGCGTGATTTCAGGAGTTCTTCAACATCTTTATCGACTTTGATATGTATTTCATGCTCGATCTTTACATTCATGTTGATGGTAATCGGCTGTTCCGGCGCGGCGACTTCAATACGTGGCGTGCAGCCCACCACGATAAATGACGCAAGCGCTGACAGCATGGCAATACTCATTTTCATTATTTATCCTCACAGTCCTTGTCTTTCCGGCAAGGAGGTTGCGGCAACGCTGTATTTTGTTCAAGCCATGCCTGTAAATTGTCGCCAAAACGCAAACTGCGCCACAGCGTAAACACATTTTCTTCATGGGTATAGTTCAAGTTAACGATCGCGGTTTTACCATCTACCCGGCTTTTGCCGGTAATAGCCGCCTGCATCGTTAGTACGCCCAGGTTATCAACGTTAATTTTCGTCCACGAATGCGTAATCTCCATATAACGTAGCCAGTTGATCGCCGAGCCTGCCGTGACATTATCCTTCACCACCGCATCCGCAGTATCTTTATCGATGCGCAACGTCATTGGCCCGGGATTCGTAAGCCAGCCATCTTTGATTATCCATTTTTCATTGTTCAGCCACAGCGGCAGCGCGCCGCTGACCGGACCAGACATGGCGAATTGCTTTGGATTTATGGCGCTAATCAATTCGCTGGATGAAATATTTTGCACCCGCAAAAGCGCCGGGTCGTGCTGCGGCATTCGCAACTGTTTCATAATGATTTGACCGCCCAGCACGTCTACGCTGACATCGCTTAGCAGTAATGGATTCGACTCGCTCCAGGGATAACCGCCCTGTAAATCAGCGGTGATATTTTTCGCCGTGACCTGGTTAACTATCCCGGCAATACGCAGCGAGACAGGCCCGCGCGTCCCCAATTGCCACGCGCCGTTGTGGAAGCGAAATGGCAGAATGAAATCGACGCCGTTGATTTTGTTATCCGGCATCCAGGCGCTACCGCCTTTTAACACGCCGTGTCCACCTGCTTCAAACCCCTGCCCCTGTGCGGCGGAAAAAGCCACCTGCGCATACAGTGAGCCTTCGCGCAGCGTCATTTTCCAGTCCGGTGGAAGCAACGGCTGAAAAACGATAAGCGACTGCTTCGGCCACCAGGCCTGTCCGCGAAGGCGTTCGCCATCCCAGCGCCCATTCAGCCGTACCGGCCCTATCGCCCCCGCCCGAAGGTCGCCTTTAAACTGGAACAGGGTTGGCTCGCGCCCTTCAACGCTAAAATTAATGGTAGAAGGCGGCAGCACGCTCCCGCTGGTAAATACGGTTTTTCCCGCCTCCAGAGACAGCGCGCCCTGTAGCGACGGCGTTGTGGCGTCGCGAACCCAGACAATAGGTTTATTCAGCGCCAGTCTTGGCGATGTGACGGTCATTGCGCCATAGTGCAACTGATCAAAACCGGTGGACAAACTGGTCAACCTGATGGTGTTATCATGCCATTCGCCCTGTCCGGCAATATCCCAGCGGGCGCGCATTGGCGTAAAGCTTCCTTGCCCCCAATAGCGCCACCGCCAGCGACCAGCATCAGGGAGAAAATCATTCGCCAGGCCATCAAGATGAAGAACGAAATCGCCCATCTCATTTTCGTGCGCCCGTAAAATAGCCTGTAATCGACCATCAACGCCGCGCGGCGTCACCTTAACGCCCGCCAGCGGCCAACGAATTTCATCAATATCTAACGCATCAATCACCCGTCCGCGCGAGCGTAGCAATGCGCCAGGTGCAAAGGTGAGCTGCGGATCGGCCAGACTGCCGCGGAACATAGCGGGCAATACGGCATAAAAGATTAAATCCTTCTGTTTAGCCTCGCCGGTAAGCTGTAGAGGCATCTCACTGCTATCCATGCTGAGTTTTCCCGGGCCGATAGTCAGTACAGCGTTCGCTTTACCGGCATCGCCCTGGGTCAGAATATTCAGGCGTCCGCTGACTCGCGCATTATCCGGCCCGGCTTGCCAGTTATCGATATTAAAAGCCAGACGTCCGCTCAAGGGGAATCCCTGATATGGCCAGTTCCAGCGGCCATCGCTGATGGTAAGCCGCTGACGCGTTACCGCCCAGGGGAGATCGAGAATCGGATCAGGATTACCTCGCGCCATCACGATGAGCTGTCCGGCATTATCACGCCACTCCAGTTCCGCATCCATCAGCGACGGTTCCTGCGGCAGACGCAAGGTCGCTGCCGCATGACCGCTGACCGGCAGGCCATCCGGTACCAGCGGCAACACAAATTCCCCCACCAGGCTAACGGGAGGCTGGTTGGCCAGCGCGGCGATCTCCAGTTGGCTCACCGTCAATGCCTGACCGCGTAGCTGCCCTTGAAATTTTACTTTTTCGCCCTGATAACGTATCTGCTGAATGATCGGCGTCATGGAGATCGCCAGCTTGCCCTGCCATTCCGGCCAGGGCGCGAGAATAACATTATCGATGTTAATCCAGGTATTGGGCAGCATTGACTGCCACTGCGCCAGCGTACGCGGCGCGGCGGGAGAAGCTTCCGTAGCGGGCAGTTTCGCCAGGCACGCGGCATCCAGTTTGAGGCTTTTAATATTCAGCAACCAACGGCTGGGATGCGTCAGTTCCGCCTGGGTAATATGCGCTAACGAACAATCATTGACCAGATAGCGAAGATCGGGAATCACTAACCCATGACGTGTCAGGCGTGGACTTTGTTCCAGAGCGATACGGGTACCGACGGGTAGCCAAATTCCCGCCAGAGTGGGAACCCACAGCCCGAGGGTCATCAGTAGCGTCAGAGGGACAAGAATCAGCAGTAACAGTAGCGCAAGGGCGGCTTTATATTTACCCTTCATGGGCCATTAATTTCCTGATTTAACGAAAAATTCAGTCGGCTATCTCTTTATTTTGGCATGATTGCCCGTACATAGCCTAATAGTTCATGTTGCAGGGGCGCCCTCCGGCTATTTGAGGCGTTGTGGAGAATGATAACCTAAAATTATTCATTATATGTATGACTATCAATTATTTTTGATTTTTTGTAAGATAATTTTATGCATATTTGTGTGATTCAAACATCACTGGAGAAGGTCATATGAAACTCGCCGTCTATAGTACCAAACAGTATGACAAGAAATATCTACAGCAAGTGAACGAAGCGTTCGGTTTCGAACTGGAGTTTTTTGATTTTCTGCTGACCGAGAAAACGGCGAAAACCGCCAATGGATGTGAAGCAGTTTGTATCTTCGTGAATGACGACGGGAGCCGACCGGTACTGGAAGAGCTGAAAAAACATGGCGTGAAATACATCGCGCTGCGTTGCGCCGGATTTAATAATGTCGACCTGGATGCCGCTAAAGAGCTCGGTTTGCAGGTGGTGCGCGTACCGGCTTATTCTCCGGAAGCCGTCGCTGAACATGCGATTGGCATGATGATGACATTGAACCGCCGTATTCACCGCGCTTATCAACGCACCCGCGACGCTAACTTTTCCCTTGAGGGACTGACCGGCTTTACCATGCACGGAAAAACCGCTGGCGTCATTGGTACCGGTAAAATCGGCGTCGCCGCGCTGCGTATCCTGAAAGGCTTCGGAATGCGTTTACTGGCGTTTGATCCCTATCCCAGCACCGCCGCGCTTGACCTCGGCGTCGAGTATGTGGATCTGCAAACGTTGTTTGCCGAATCGGATGTCATTTCTCTGCACTGCCCGCTCACGCCGGAAAACTACCATTTACTGAACCATGCGGCATTCGACCAAATGAAAAATGGCGTTATGGTCATTAATACCAGTCGTGGCGCGCTGATTGATTCCCAGGCGGCTATCGAAGCTCTGAAGAATCAGAAAATCGGCTCGCTGGGGATGGATGTGTATGAAAACGAACGCGACCTGTTCTTTGAAGATAAGTCAAACGATGTTATCCAGGATGATGTTTTCCGCCGTCTGTCGGCCTGCCATAACGTACTGTTTACGGGGCACCAGGCATTCCTGACCGCAGAAGCGCTGATCAGCATCTCTGAAACCACGTTACAAAACTTAAGCCAGCTTGAGAAGGGCGAAGCCTGCCCGAACGCGCTGTTCTAATCCTGTCGCTCCCCTGCGCTCAGGGGAGCATTTTCGGATAACCCCTGAAGATCTATCCGGTCATATCATTACTATAGTCAGTGTTAACTATCAGATTACAGAGAATATCAATGAAGAAAATCGTCACGCTGGTCGCCCTGAGCATCATAATCACAGGGTGCGTGAGCAGTGGAAAAGTGTCCGTCAAACGCGAGCAACTGGAGCACCACCGCTTTGTTCTGGAAAGCGTAAACGGTAAAACGGTCACCGGCCCGGAGCTCAGCTTTGGCGAGGACATGACGGTATCCGGCAAAATGTGCAATCAATTCACCGGCGAAGGAAAACTGTCGGACGGCGAATTAAAAGTGAAAAATTTAGCGATGACCCGAATGATGTGCGCCGATCCGCAGCTTAATGCGCTGGACGGCACCCTCAGCGAGCTCTTCAGCAAAGGCGCGCAGGTCGATTTAACCGCGAACCAATTAACGCTGGCGACGGCAGAAACAACGCTAATGTATAAACTGGCGGATTTAGCGCACTAAGCCATTAAGTGAAAAGTTATACGCGTCAGGCGAAACGCCGCGCTTAATAACTCCCGCAATTTCCGGCAGCAAGCGACTGTTCGCTACAACGTTTGCCGTTGGGTAGCGCGCACATACCAATTACTGAACCATCAAGCTGCCGGGCCGCTGAAAGCGAACCGCCAATCATAGCGCAATTCGCTTCGCCGGCGCTGGACATCGCCGCTTTCATCCCTGGCGAAACATGCGCCGCAGTTGCCTGCTGAACAGGCTCGCTACTGCAAGCCGACAATAATAACGCGGCACATCCCACCCAAAACGCTGCGCGCATTTCTCTCCCCTCTGTTTATTCATCCAAACGACACCGCCCTAAATAATAGGCAGCAGAAACTGACGCGTCGAGAGGCAAAGCGCGCATTTATGCGCTTCATTAACATTTATTGGCAATTTTTTACGTCTTTTCGGCAAGAAATCGCCATTCTCCTCCCGCCAGGGACACAAAAGCGAAAATGGGGCTTGAAGGGCTTTGCTAAAATAAAAGGATAACTACAGGATGCGCTCACGATTATGCGTGTCCCTCTTTTTTGCGCAATGTAAGGGTGTCATATGCAAACAATTGACGGTAATGGCGCGGTAGCGTCGGTGGCGTTCCGTACCAGCGAGGTTATCGCCATTTACCCGATTACGCCCAGTTCAACAATGGCTGAACAAGCGGATGCCTGGGCCGGTAATGGGCTTAAAAATGTCTGGGGCGATACGCCGCGTGTGGTAGAGATGCAGTCGGAAGGCGGCGCGATCGCCGCCGTTCACGGTGCGCTACAAACCGGTTCGCTTTCTACGTCATTTACATCATCGCAGGGACTGCTGCTGATGATTCCAACGCTGTATAAACTGGCGGGGCAGCTCATGCCGTTTGTACTGCACGTTGCCGCGCGCACCGTCGCCACACACGCGCTTTCTATTTTTGGCGACCATTCCGATGTGATGGCGGTCCGCCAGACAGGCTGCGCGATGTTATGCGCCGCCAGCGTTCAGGAAGCGCAGGATTTTGCGCTGATCGCGCACAGAGCTACGCTGAAAAGCCGCGTTCCGTTTATTCATTTTTTTGATGGCTTCCGTACATCGCATGAAATCAACAAAATTATACCGCTAACGGATGAAACCATTCTGAACCTGATGCCGCAGGCGGAGATCGACGCTCACCGCGCCCGCGCGCTGAATCCGGAACATCCGGTGATTCGTGGAACTTCAGCGAATCCGGATACCTACTTCCAGTCTCGCGAAGCGACCAACCCGTGGTACAACGCCGTTTATGATCATGTTGAAGAGGCGATGAAGGCATTTGGCGACGCTACGGGCCGTCAGTACCAGCCATTTGAATATTATGGCCATCCCCAGGCTGAACGCGTCATCATAATGATGGGCTCCGCCCTCGGCACCTGCGAAGAGGTCGTGGACGAGCTACTGATACGCGGAGAAAAGGTCGGCGTTCTGAAAGTCCGTCTGTTCCGCCCCTTCTCCGCCAAACATTTGTTACAGGCATTACCGGAAACCGTTCGCGCTATCGCCGTGCTGGATCGCACCAAAGAGCCTGGCGCGCAGGCCGAGCCGCTTTATCTGGACGTGATGACCGCACTGGCGGAAGCCTTTAATAATGGCGAGCGCGAAACGTTGCCGCGCACCATTGGCGGCCGTTATGGACTATCATCCAAAGAGTTCGGCCCGGCGTGTGTACTGGCGGTCTTTAATGAACTCAGCCGTGCGAAACCCAAGCCACGGTTTACGGTGGGCATTTATGATGACGTTACTAACCTCTCGCTGCCATTACCGGAAAATACCCTGCCCGGCAGCGCTAAACTTGAAGCGTTATTTTACGGTCTGGGAAGCGACGGCAGCGTATCCGCCACGAAAAATAATATTAAAATTATCGGTAATTCTACGCCGTGGTATGCGCAAGGTTATTTCGTTTATGACTCTAAAAAAGCTGGCGGGCTCACGGTATCGCACCTGCGCGTCAGCGAAAAACCCATTCGTTCCGCTTACTTAATTGCTCAGGCGGATTTTGTCGGCTGCCATCAATTACAGTTTATCGATAAATATCAGATGGCGGAGCGTCTAAAGCCCGGCGGTATCTTTCTGCTTAATACGCCGTACAGCGCCGACGAGGTCTGGTCGCGTCTGCCGCAAGAAGTTCAGGCGGTGTTGAATCAGAAAAAGGCGCGTTTTTACGTGGTTAACGCGGCGAAAATCGCCCGCGAATGTGGACTTGGCGCCCGCATCAATACCGTCATGCAAATGGCTTTCTTTCACCTGACGCATATTCTTCCGGGCGATAGCGCCCTGGTTGAGCTGCAGGGCGCGATTGCCAAAAGCTATAGCAGCAAAGGTCAGGATCTGGTTGAGCGTAACTGGCAGGCATTGGCTCTGGCGCAGGAATCGCTGGCGGAAGTGCCGTTGCAGGCGGTTAATCCGCACAGCGCGCATCGCCCGCCGGTCGTCTCCGACGCCGCGCCGGATTTCGTGAAAACCGTTACCGCCGCCATGTTGGCGGGCCTCGGCGACGCACTGCCTGTTTCCGCCCTGCCGCCGGACGGAACATGGCCGATGGGCACCACCCGCTGGGAAAAGCGCAATATCGCCGAAGAGATTCCTGTCTGGAAAGAGGAACTGTGTACACAATGTAATCACTGCGTCGCCGCCTGCCCTCACTCGGCAATTCGTGCGAAAGTCGTTTCCCCGCAGGCGATGGAGAACGCGCCAGCCAGTCTGCATTCGCTGGACGTGAAGTCCCGCGATATGCGCGGCCAGAAATATGTGCTGCAGGTCGCTCCGGAAGACTGTACTGGCTGTAATTTATGCGTAGAGGTCTGCCCGGCTAAAGATCGGCAAAATCCACAGATCAAGGCGATTAACATGATGTCGCGCCTTGAACATGTGGAAGAAGAGAAAGTGAATTATGACTTTTTCCTCGACTTACCGGAAATCGATCGCAGCAAACTGGAACGAATTGATATCCGCACATCGCAGCTTATTACGCCGCTGTTTGAATATTCCGGCGCCTGTTCCGGCTGCGGTGAAACGCCGTATATTAAACTGCTGACTCAGTTATATGGCGACAGAATGTTAATCGCTAACGCCACGGGGTGTTCCTCTATTTACGGCGGTAATTTACCCTCAACGCCTTATACCACCGATGCCAACGGACGCGGCCCGGCATGGGCGAATTCGTTATTTGAAGATAACGCGGAATTTGGCCTCGGTTTCCGTCTGAGCGTGGATCAGCACCGGGCGCGCGTCATGCGTTTACTGGCGCAATTCGCCGATCGCATTCCGGCGGAATTAAACGATGCGCTGCATGCCGAAGCAACGCCTGACGTTCGGCGTGAGCAGGTCGCCACATTACGCCAACATCTGAAATCGGTTGCGGGCGCAGAGGAACTGTTAAAGGATGCTGATGCGCTGGTAGAAAAATCAATCTGGCTGATTGGCGGCGATGGTTGGGCATACGACATCGGCTTTGGCGGTTTAGACCATGTGTTAAGCCTGACGGAGAATGTCAATATTCTGGTTCTGGATACGCAGTGTTACTCCAATACTGGCGGCCAGGCGTCGAAGGCGACGCCGCTTGGCGCGGTCACCAAGTTTGGCGAACATGGCAAGCGTAAAGCCCGTAAAGATCTTGGCGTCAGCATGATGATGTATGGTCATGTTTATGTCGCGCAAATTTCGCTGGGCGCGCAGTTAAACCAGACGGTGAAAGCCATCCAGGAGGCCGAAGCCTGGCCAGGGCCGTCGCTGATCATTGCCTATAGCCCCTGTGAGGAACATGGCTACGATCTGGCGCTAAGCCATGACCAGATGCGCCAGTTAACGGCGACCGGTTTCTGGCCGTTATACCGCTTTGATCCCCGCCGTGCGGATGAAGGCAAGCCGCCGCTGGCGCTGGACTCTCGGCCACCGTCTGATGCCCTGGCGGAAACGTTGCTTAATGAACAGCGTTTCCGTCGCCTGAATGCGCAACAGCCTGAAGTAGCTGAACAATTATGGCGAGATGCCGCATTGGATTTGCAAAAACGCTATGACTTTCTTGCCTTGCTGGCAGGAAAAGCGGAAAAACCCGGCGCAGATTAAAAAATATTCTAAGGATTAGCCTGGAAACAAAAAAAGCCCGAACATCCGTTCGGGCTTGTCAATTTATACGCTGGAAAGCAAAGGTTAACGCAATGGCCCAGCGACAAAATGAATATGTGACAATAAAGGCATATAACAGGCGTAGAATATCGTAACCGAATGATATTGTATAATTTTTATTTCGTATAATACTCCCAAAAGCATTCGTATAAATTATATCTATTTCACTGCGAATTATTTCATTAATTATTGAATTAAACGGTAACATCTCTTTTTAGGTCTTTCCTGACAAGGCAGAAATAACGTTTTAACGTCAACTCGCTGATTATTTACGGGGAATGCGCTTAATATTACGCCGTCCTCCCCTGTTGGTAGTCCCCGCAGAGTATCGTGGAGCAGCACCTAAAATGTGACGTATGTCATTGTACATAAAGTGCCTTTAGGGAGTAGAATTTCAGTGGATACTTAAACAGGAGGTTTTATGAACAGAACGATTCTTGTACCCATCGATATTTCAGATTCAGAATTAACTCAACGCGTGATTTCACATGTTGAAGCCGAAGCAAAGATTGACGACGCTAAAGTGCACTTTTTGACTGTAATCCCGTCTTTGCCCTATTACGCTTCACTGGGACTGGCTTATTCAGCAGAGCTCCCCGCAATGGACGATTTGAAAGCCGAAGCCAAATCTCAACTGGAAGCGATTATCAAGAAATTCAACCTTCCCGCGGACCGCGTGCAGGCGCACGTTGCAGAAGGCTCTCCTAAAGATAAGATTCTGGAAATGGCAAAAAAATTACCGGCCGATATGGTGATTATCGCCTCGCATCGTCCGGATATTACTACCTATCTGTTGGGTTCCAACGCCGCAGCCGTTGTGCGTCATGCGGAATGCTCCGTACTGGTGGTGCGCTAAATACCCGAGCCCGCATAAGAGAGTGCGGGCTCAAATCAACCATCATCATCGCCTAGTGACTGACGCTTTTTGAAAACAGATTGATTACGATTACGCCGCAGATGATAAGCAACATGCCAATAATAGCCGGCACATCCAGTTTTTGGCCAAGAAACAACCATCCTATCAATCCAATAAGAACAATCCCTACCCCAGACCAAATGGCATAAATGATACCAGCAGGGATGGTTCGCATTGGGATGGTAAGGCACCAGAACGCGATACAATATCCGATGATGGTAACGAGGCTCGGTACCAGACGCGTAAAACTATCCGATAATTTTAATGAGATCGTGGCGATAACTTCTACCACGATGGCGATAAATAGAAAGATTACAGCTTCTTTAGTCATACATCTCTTCGTTCCGATATTTTTCGGGTCGTGGTGACATCTTAATTAATACGGATGACAGAATAAAGACGCTTTTGACCCGTTGCGTATCTCGCCATAACATACTTCAGGTTGCATGTGCTGCGGCTGCGTTCCCTTACCCCAGTCACTTACTTGAGTAAGCTCCTGGGGATCCGCTCGCTTGCCGCCTTCCTGCAAGTCGAATTATTTAAAGTATAAAAGCAATCTTTCATACACAAGAGATAAAAACAATAAACTTGTTCAGGATTTATGATTACTTAGAAGCGTTTGCCTGCCCCGTATTTTCTGCTTTACCATATGTCCTGTCAATTATACCAACAGGGTCCACTGGTGTGTTTTTTGGCATAACCCAGCCGCTTTCGCTGACACTACCTCGTGTAAGATATCTGACTTTTACCTTAACGATAATAAGAAAATGCTCCCTGCTGAACCTGTCTGCAACACTAAGTTCCGTGGTATATTCAGGTACGATTCTTCCACTTCTAACCTGCTCTTTGGCTATTTCAGCAGAGACAGGCAATACCTCTACATCGCCCCCCTCAATACCGCCTGCTGTTTTAAAACTAACAATATTTTCAGCCTGCGGACCTATTGTACCTCGGCATAATACAACTTCGGTCTCCCCTGCTGCTACATCCCCACTCCGGTATTTCTTATAAATACTTTGTACATTTTCTTCTGATGTAGGGTATAAATCTTCTGACAGGGAGGCCAGTATATCTTCCAGTAAGGGGGAATCATCCGTTATATCCAGCAGTTCTTCATCATAACCCGCGTCTCCTTCTCTTAACTCTGAATAAGGCTTATCAATATGGCGAATAAGCCCCCCACCTTTCAGCCCTGACGCTTGATAAAATCTTCCATCAGAAGATCGGTAAAATGTCATGGCTGAATTTTTTCCGCTATCCGAATAGGTTGCCTGATACGTTTCTGAATTTGGTTCTTTAGTTAAAACGAGCTCTCTGTCGCCATATTTTATCGTATTAGGCGCTTCCGATGACAGCGGTGGATATGAGGCCTGTTTTCTGTAAAAGCCTTCTCCTGACGGTTTGTAATAACCATACGTTTCTTTATCAAAACCGGTAGCGCGATAGAGCCCATCGTTTCCCGCTGGACCTAACTCAAGAACTTTCTGATTAGTTTTTTGATAAATAAAATCTGTATTTTCTATTGACTCTATAATTTTATAATTACTCCCCTTTTGAATCGGCGCTCGTACTACACCTCTTTGTATTTTATTTTCAACAAATCGGAGGCCCGTATACTTTGCATTTGCCGCTCTTTCTGTGAACTTCGCTCCAGCAACAGGAACAGCCTCCATACCGATACGAATAATATCCTGTACGTAACCGCATACATCCGCAGAGTTTTCCACAACAGCCCGGTTAAGAATACTGCTGGTACCAGCCAGAGCGTTAAAACCAGGGATAAGCCCCATTACAATATTCCAGACCGTTCCTAAGAGGTGAAGTCCTGCTCTTGCAGCCGGACTTAATGAGGAAGTTGTGCGATGATGTATAGTATCATCAAGATCAAAACTCAGCTCAATTAATCCTCCCAACCCCTCCTGAATAATCTTATTAAATGCATAAACGAATTCTTGCCCGCCATTCATGGAGGAAAGCTTCTCCTTGAACGATTCGAGAGCCTGAACCTGTCTCTCATGTTGTTCTTCTAATGTCAGCCAACTGCTTTGCGCAATATCACTGATCTCGTGAATAAGCCCAACAACGGCCTCTTGCACCATTTTGTTGATGTCCATTAGTCCTAAGATATCACACTCCTGCATATGTTCCTTCATATGAGTCTCTGCTCGATAATATTTCTCCGCCCAGTTTAGCTGTTTATTGATCGCAGCTTTCATTAACAATATTAAAGGATCGTTACTTTTGGGAAGTGTTGATTTAACACCTTTGGTAAATTTATTATTAACCACAATTTTTCTTGCTATTGTGTCTATTTTTTCATCATTAATTGGCCCCGTTATATTTGCACACCAAAAAATAATATTACGCATAATAATAAAATTATTTTTTATGCCTTCAGGGCTAAGCAATACTCTATCACCACCATTGCTGGATAAATGGTGTATCACTAATTGAATCAGCTTAAAAAGATGATTCATCCTTTTTTTATTAAAAGCGCTCTTTCCTCTTTCCTGTCTATTGAAAGATACTATTTCTAATGCTGTAATAATAGCATCCTTACCATAGAAAACGTCAAAGCTTGAACCAGAAATAGCAGGAAACTTTTCATACAGGACTTTCGCATAGTGGCTTTCCCTTGTCCATAAAGGCCTGTCTATCATGAGTGGTTCAGGCTCAGTACTGAAATGCATAGGATGAACCAGCATATCACGCGCCATTAGCTCATATATTTTATATTGATGTTGAATATTTTCTCTTACAAAAGATAGAACAGAAATGAAACTTCCCTCACCGAGAACAATGAGACGATCACTTAAATGAACTAAAAGACCTTTGAACATATATTCAGCGGCAATAGCTCTCCCATCATGCGTCCACTGCCCAGTTTGAGAAAACGCAAGTAATTCATGATAGCCTCTTTTATAACTATTTGCCTCTTGTTCTTTTACCAGTAGTTTGAGTATTGAGATAAGGCGTCCTCCCGCCATAGATGTAAAGTGTTCAAATAGGCCATCTAACACCTTACCTGCCAGGTTAGGCTCCGTAGTTGGGGCAGGATGATCCTCCGGGAGAGCCCTTTCATATCTCTGTAATTCTTTAACGGGTAAAAAATTATTCTCACCTTCTGAATTACCATTTTTTATCCTATAATCACCAGATGTTACTGCTAATCTTGATGATAATAACAAACCAGTTACTGCAATGTTTTTAATACTCCTGTCCATTTTATGAATGGTTACTGGCTGAAGATGATTGCTGCTATGGGAAGATAAGAAAATTTGCCTTTGAATTTCCTTTCCCTCAGATATAATTTGCTCAGTACTTTTAGGTGGAACAGTTACGCTATCTACATTAAATAGCTCATGTTCACCACTCATCGTTACCTGAGAAAAACACGACGATGTATGTGCAATTGCAGCAGGATCAATCTCTTTATAAATAACATTGGCGTAAACGTTTGTAACTTCACCGTTTGCATTTAAATGATCGTGCAAAATATGTTTTAGAAATAGATCTAACAACAATTTTTCTGATGTGATTCCATTCACACAGTTGTGAAAGTCAGGGGGAATTGGATAGCCGTTTTGATCAAATGGAAGCGATAAATATCCTCGCCCCCCATCAATATTTTCGTAACTGTAATTTAGAGATATCTTTACCTCGCATTTATTGGTATCTACATCGTCATTGATACTGCGCTCTACTTTATAATTAACCAGCCTACGGAAGGTTGCGCTATTTGAATAATAAAAATCCAATGTTGACTTAATATCTTCATATATAATTTCATGTGTTGGCTCAAAGAAGAAGTCGTAAATATTTAATCTGTTCTTTTCTTCATCTTTGGCCATCTCATCCAGCTTAATATATTCTCCTGGTAAATTAGACACTTGCTCATGAAAGATATCGTCCTGATAAAGTCCATCCAACATTGAAAGGTACGGTATGGTATCCCAACTTCTGATAGCTTGTATCTGTACCGTCTGCTGTGATTCTCTGGTTGATATATCACTTACTGTTATACGCATTACGTTCTCCAGCCAGAATTATGGTATGCTTCATAAGGTGTAGATATCAGGTAGCAATTCTCATCGCAAATAATTTGTCTGAACTGTACATATGATACAGGCTATTTTTAATTCAATACGACCACCAGAATAAACAAGAAAATTTTAAATAGTATACGGTAAAATGATCTTACCCAACGATAATTAAACACT
The DNA here is from genome assembly GCF_004010735.1 of Salmonella sp. SSDFZ54. Classification (NCBI taxonomy): domain Bacteria; kingdom Pseudomonadati; phylum Pseudomonadota; class Gammaproteobacteria; order Enterobacterales; family Enterobacteriaceae; genus Salmonella; species Salmonella sp. SSDFZ54. The sequence continues at coordinate 4,235,497 of NZ_CP034819.1, read as the reverse complement.
CTGCACTATCTCATTAGATAATAAAATACTGATACGTTATTTTATATCACCAATAAAAGAGCAAAAAGGGTGTGCCGAATATCATTTTACACCAGTCCCGGTTCACTCCACGAAACCACTTGAAACGTACCATCATCAGGACGCAGCAGCGCCTGAATTTCAGTTGAGCCCGTCACTTCTTAACGGACCTGGCTGCATGATGTATACAGTTGACAATATCCGAAGGTACTATCTCTATTAAAACGTGCTGGCATTCGTCGCCGTAATCCGTACCATACGCGACATACTTTTGCCTGCTGGCTGTTGACGGCAGGAGCGAACCCGGCATTTATCGCCAGCCAAATGGGGCATGAAACTGCGCAGATGGTGTATGAAATTTACGGTATGTAGATTGATGACATGAACGACGAACAAGTAGCGATGTTGAATGCGCGGTTATCGTAGTTGCAAAGTTCGCCCCATTTAGTACCAGAGAACTGAAATAATGCAAGAAATTCAAAAGAATACAAAAAAAGAGCAATACAACCTCAACAAGTTGCAAAAGCGCCTGCGCCGTAACGTTGGCGAAGCGATTGCCGATTTTAATATGATTGAAGAAGGCGATCGCATTATGGTTTGCCTTTCTGGCGGCAAAGATAGCTATACGATGCTGGAAATTTTACGTAATTTGCAGCAAAGCGCCCCGATCAATTTTTCACTGGTCGCCGTCAACCTCGATCAAAAGCAGCCAGGTTTCCCGGAACATATCCTGCCAGCCTACCTTGAGCAGCTGGGCGTAGAATATAAAATCGTCGAAGAAAACACCTACGGCATTGTGAAGGAGAAGATTCCGGAAGGAAAAACCACCTGCTCGCTGTGCTCGCGTTTGCGTCGGGGTATCCTGTATCGTACGGCGACTGAACTGGGCGCGACTAAAATCGCCCTGGGCCACCATCGCGACGATATTCTGCAAACCCTGTTTCTGAATATGTTCTATGGCGGAAAAATGAAAGGGATGCCGCCGAAGCTGATGAGCGATGACGGCAAACATATCGTGATCCGTCCGCTGGCTTACTGCCGCGAGAAAGATATTATCCGTTTTGCTGAGGCCAAAGCCTTCCCTATCATTCCTTGTAATCTGTGCGGTTCGCAACCCAACCTGCAACGCCAGGTGATTGCCGACATGCTACGCGACTGGGATAAGCGCTATCCTGGACGGATCGAGACGATGTTTAGCGCCATGCAGAATGTCGTGCCGTCTCACCTTTGTGACACTAACCTGTTCGATTTCAAAGGGATCACTCACGGTTCCGAGGTCGTCGACGGCGGCGATTTAGCGTTCGATCGTGAAGAGATTCCCTTGCAGCCCGCTGGCTGGCAGCCGGAAGAAGATGACACCGCCTTAGAGGCGTTGCGGCTTGATGTTATCGAAGTGAAATAATCTGCAGGCGTCTCAGCACTCCGCTGAGACGCCATACTATCGATCATTTTAATAGTCGTACCCGGCATGACTTGCCTTTGATCTTCCCGTTTTGCAACTGCTTCCAGGCTTTTTGCGCTACTGCTTGACGTACGGCGACGTAAACGTGCATGGGATGCACGTTAATTTTGCCGATATCCGTCCCGTCTAATCCAATATCGCCGGTCAGCGCGCCCAAAATATCTCCCGGACGCATTTTCGCTTTTTTGCCGCCGTCAATGCATAGGGTAGCCATCTCTGCGGCCAGAGGGAGTAACGACTGCCGGGCGGGCGCATTCAGCCAGTTCAGCTTGAGTTGCAGCATTTCTGAAAGAATATTCGCCCGCTGCGCCTCTTCCGGCGCGCAGAAACTGATCGCCAGGCCGCTGCTTCCCGCGCGCGCCGTACGGCCAATACGATGGACATGCACCTCCGGGTCCCAGGCCAGTTCATAGTTAACCACCAGTTCGAGCGATTTAATGTCTAACCCTCGCGCGGCAACGTCGGTGGCAACCAGAATGCGCGCGCTGCCATTTGCAAAACGCACCAACGTCTGGTCGCGGTCGCGTTGTTCCAGATCGCCGTGGAGCGCCAACGCGCTTTGTCCTACCGCATTAAGCGCATCACAAACGGCCTGACAATCTTTTTTGGTATTGCAAAACACCACGCAGGACGCTGGCTGATGCTGGCTAAGCAACGTTTGTAGCAGCGAAATTTTTTCATGCGCAGACGTTTCGAAGAACTGTTGTTCGATAGCCGGTAGCGCATCTACCGTATCGATTTCAATACGTATTGGCTGCTGCTGTACACGACCGCTAATCGCCGCAATGGCGTCAGGCCAGGTTGCTGAAAACAATAACGTCTGGCGCGTCGCAGGCGCAAAGCGGATCACCTCATCAATGGCGTCACTGAATCCCATGTCCAGCATTCGGTCTGCTTCATCCATTACCAGAATGTGCAGCGCATCCAGCGATACGGTTTCTTTTTGTAAATGATCCAGCAGGCGCCCCGGCGTCGCGACAATGATATGCGGAGCGTGCTGAAGCGAGTCGCGCTGTGCGCCAAAGGGTTGCCCGCCACACAAGGTCAGAATTTTGGTATTTGGCAGAAAACGGGCCAGGCGACGTAACTCTCCGGCAACCTGATCCGCCAGCTCCCGCGTCGGACAAAGCACTAACGCCTGTGTCTGGAACAAAGTGACGTCAATTCGATGCAAGAGCCCAAGACCAAACGCCGCCGTTTTGCCGCTACCGGTCCTGGCCTGCACACGCACATCATTTCCCGCCAGAATGACGGGTAATGCTGCGGCCTGAACAGGTGTCATCTCAAGATAGCCCAGCTCAGTAAGGTTATTGAGCTGGGCGGCGGGCAAAACATTCAGGGTTGAAAAAGCGGTCACAATTTACTCTCGCGGTAACGACTCATAGTCAGCAGGCGCGTATCCTCGCAGATCCGGGCGTTTGATGCGACATTTTAATCGGTTCTTCGTCCGGCGGCGGGTCGGGCATCGGCTGAGGACGGGGAAGCGGCTCAGGAATGGGAACAGGGTCAGTGGGAATCGGGTCCGACAAGGACGAGTGTAGATATAATAAGGTCAAAAGACAGCTCATATTACCCTCCAGAATGTCATTCAGACTCTTAAAGGGTAGACGCAGATAGTCTACAGGCAAAAAAAAGCCGACTAATCTAAGTCGGCGTCGTACGAATCAATTGTGCTATGCAGTAATTCAAAAAAGGAAGTAAGACAATATGGAGCGCAACGCCCATCGCTTGACGTTGCATTCACCTGCGAGAGAGATATTGCCCCGAATAGGTAGATGGTTTATTGACTTCGCTCAAATTTCTCGGCGTTTTTTCACCCGAAATGGTCTGAAAAGCGCTTTTGTTACAACCATTTACTGCGATGCAACCATAAAGTAACACCACCGATCAGGACAACTAACAGAATACAAAACAGAGAAAAGCCGAACCGCCATCCGCCGCCGGGAATACCGCCCAGGTTAACGCCAAATAACCCCGTTAAGAAGGTGCTGGGCAGAAAAACCATCGCCATAAGCGACATGGTATAAGTTCTGCGCGCCAGAGACTCCTGCATCACCTGGGCAATTTCATCCGCCATGATACCAGTACGCGCGATACAAGCGTCAATCTCATCCAACCCCCTTCCCAGCCTGTCGGCGATATCCTGCATTCTGCGCCGGTGATCGTCGCTCATCCACGGCAGCCGTTCACTCGCAAGCCGGGCATAGACGTCGCGCTGCGGCGCCATATAGCGGCGCATAACAATTAGCTGTTTACGTAGCAATGCGAGGAAACCGCGCGGTGGGATTTGCTGGTCGAGAAGATTATCTTCCAGATCGATAATTTTATCGTGTAGCTCTTCAATAAATTCACTGGCGTGATCGGTTAACGCATCGCACACATCCACTAACCAGCCGCCGCAATCTACGGGCCCGGTGCCCTCCTGCAAATCACTGACCACATCGTCCAGCGCCAGAACCTTTCGCTGACGGGTAGACACAATGAATCGCTCGTCCATATATAAACGCATTGCCACTAATTGATCCGGGCGTTCGTCAGTACTGCCATTAATACAGCGCAGCGTAATGAGCGTCCCTTCCCCCATACGACTTACGCGCGGGCGCGAGCTTTCACCAGCCAGCGCATCACGCACGTTATTGGGGAGTAAAGGCGTTGAAGCCAACCAGCGGGCGCTGTCCGGGTGGGTATAATTAAGATGTAGCCAACAGGGATGCTGACTATCGATCACATCATTATCTTCGAGCGGTTTTACTCCACCACGACCATCCAGTAGCCATGCGAAAACGGCATCCGGCACGTTCACATCCGATCCCTTAATGGCTTCCACAGCGCCTCCACGTTACAACTCTCATGCCGTTAGTCTAGCTTTCGGGAAAGGTTAAGCAATCTCTCATTTTCTCATTGCGCAAAAAGAATGACGGGAACGTGCGAAAAAAGCGCCTTAGCAACAGGCGCTTACCAAACATGTATTATCAGGCCTGGCCGCGCCTGGTGATGGTCGAAAGAGGTGATACATGAGAGCGCGACAGAACATGTTCACTGTAACCCGGCAGGCTTAAACGAAATTTGTCAGTTTTAGTCTGTAACTCGATCACCTGCGCCTTTAAAACATCCGAAGAAGCAGATAACGCTTCAACCATTAAAACATTGCTATGGGTTGCGCTTTCCAGATCGCTCAACGCCAGGGTTATCTGGTTAATGCCTTTTTCCTGCTCCCGCGTAGTGGTGGAAATTTCACTCATCAGCACGTTTAATTGCCCGGAGCCGCCAACAATCTCCCGCATATTTTTTTCAGCCTCCTGCACTATGGCGGCCCCCTGCCGCACATTGTCATGCGTAACGTCGATCAGCGCCTTGATACTTTTTGCCGCCTCGGCGCTACGATGCGCCAGATTACGCACTTCCCCGGCCACCACGGAGAAACCTTTTCCATGATCGCCCGCCCGCGCAGCCTCTACCGCCGCGTTAAGCGCCAGAATATTAGTCTGGAATGCGATACCGTCAATCAATGAAATAATCTCCGTCATCTGCGAGGCACAGTCGGTAATAGAACGCATATTTTCTGTAACCCGCACCATTAATTCACCGCCTTTACGGGCGCATTGGGTTGCACAATCCGCCTGTATGCTCGCCATTCGGGTATTATCCGCATTGTTTTTGGTACTCGCCGCCATTTCATCCATACTGGCGGCAGTTTGAATTAGCGAGGCCGACTGCTGTTCCGTCTTTACGGATAGCGACAGACTGCGCGCCGCCAGTTGTTCGGAAAGGGTCATTGCCGTTTGCGAAGAGGATCTGATTTCACGTACCAGCGCGGAAATATTCTCCGACAGGCTATTAATCCCGGGGATGAGTCGTCCGGCGCAATTATTGCCAAATTCGGAGATATGAATAGACAAATTTCCTGCTGCGACCTCTTCAATACTTTTCTTCACCGTATTAATCGGCACTACCAGATAGCAGGTCATATACCACCAAAGCAGTAATGCCGAGATCAGATAAATGATATTACACGTAATTAAAATAGGGAAATCGTGCAGAAAAGCTATTTGTAAAGTATCCACTAAAAGAAACGTACATACCATGAATAGAATAATGCATGTCCTGACGCTGATATTTCTCAACATTTTTGACGGCCTACAACCAGGATAGGAGACAGGTTTTATTTTTATAGCATTTCAGATATCTATTGCCATTCGTTTCTTTGACATTCTCCATATTCAATACCAGACCATCGCCATTTCCCTTAGTGCAACAGATAAAATCACCTATATTCGCTATGCCAGGATATTCATCCATCCATATTGACAAGTGATGTACTTATCACCATTTTCTGCTTAATAGTTAAGTCGAAAGCCAGTATATTTTAATAGACGCTTAAATAAGCGAATGACTGTTTCTCCGTGTTATTACCGCGGACAGCGTTATCGCCCGTTCTCTTGCAGAATCCTGAGCGTTTGGATGAGGCGTTATATCAGGCATAAAATCGGGTTCGCGCGAGCTTGCGCTGGCGGTCCTGTCCGCCAGCGGCAACGATTTACCGACTACGCTTCGCATGGCGCTCCCAGTTATCCTGTTTAGCCTGCACTGTTTTACGTAACGCGACATAACATGCCCCGCCGCCGCCATGGTGCGGCAGCGCCGAACAATAAGCCTGTACATCCTCAAACTCTGTCAACCAACGGGCCACATAGCTTCGGACGATATTGGCATGCGACTTCGCCTCTCGCCCTTTACCATGAATGATCAGGACATTACGCAACCCCTCTTTCTGCGCCTCCAGGATAAAACGAAACAGCATTTTTCGGCACGTTTCGACCGGCTGGCGTAACAAATTGAGGCTGGCTTGCTGAGGGTATTTCCCACTGCGTAACTTGTCGATGACACCCTGCTGCAATCCTTCCCGACGAAATTCCAGCGGTTCATTCAGCGGCAGAATATCCAGAAAGCCCGTCGTCAGGAAATTATCAAGCTGAAGCGTGTCGATACGCTGGGGCGTTTTAAGATTACGCGTTGGCTGCCAGTGTACATCAGTATGGCGTTTCAGCGGCTGGACATCCTCCATGGCGTCAAGAAACAGCGCTTTATCGTCAAGGTTCATGGTTCATCCTCCAGCGTTTTTGCGACTGCCGTTATCATAACCGTGCCCTGTTATACCGACAACGGTTTACAGTTATTTCCAATAACAGCGACAATGTCAGGCAATTAACCGCCTCGCCCGGCTCTCTTTTTCTCCACCAACGATATTACTGGCGCTAAATGTGTTATCCCTGACTATCTTTTAAGGAGTATGGTTGCGGGTATTCCTGGCATGATATCTTGTCTCTTACGTTAGATTAAGACGATGTGAGAGAACGGATGCTGAGATTACTTGAAGAGAAGATAGCCACGCCATTAGGTCCGTTATGGGTGGTTTGCGATGAGCAGTTTCGACTGCGGGCCATTGAGTGGGAACAGTACCGCGATCGTATGGAGCAACTGCTAAATATCCACTACCGTCACGAAGGCTATGAACGCGTTTCCGCGACTAACCCCGGTGGACTCAGCGATAAGCTTGCAGATTATTTTGCAGGCAATCTCGCCGTAATTGATACCCTGGAAACCGCCACGGGGGGCACACCTTTTCAACGGGAAGTATGGCAGGCGTTGCGCGCTATCCCCTGTGGGCAAGTGATGCACTATGGTCAGTTGGCGGCGCAACTGGGACGACCGGGCGCCGCACGCGCAGTGGGTGCTGCGAATGGCGCTAACCCCATCAGTATTGTTGTTCCCTGCCATCGCGTCATTGGGCGTAACGGCACTCTGACCGGATACGCAGGCGGCGTGCAGCGAAAAGAGTGGCTATTACGCCATGAAGGCTATCTTTTATTATGAAAATACAGGCAAAAAGTGCCTTATCGGTCACACTTTTATGTAAAGCAACAACAAATAAATTACGTGTTTTCAAATAGATAAAAGTATTCATCAAACTTATACTTGAATTATTCCTTCTCCGGGATAGCTCAGACTTACGCGCTCACCAAAAAGATGTTAAAATTGACAAATATCAATTACGGCTTGAGCAGACCTATGATCCCGGAAAAGCGAATTATACGGCGCATTCAGTCTGGCGGTTGTGCTATCCATTGCCAGGATTGCAGTATCAGCCAGCTTTGCATCCCGTTCACACTTAACGAGCATGAGCTTGATCAGCTTGATAATATCATCGAGCGCAAAAAGCCCATTCAGAAAGGGCAAACTCTGTTTAAAGCAGGTGATGAATTGAAATCGCTCTATGCTATCCGCTCCGGAACGATTAAGAGCTACACCATTACCGAGCAAGGCGATGAGCAGATTACTGGATTCCATTTAGCAGGCGACCTGGTGGGTTTTGACGCCATTGGCAGCGGTCATCATCCGAGCTTTGCACAGGCGCTGGAAACCTCAATGGTATGTGAAATTCCCTTTGAGACGCTGGATGACCTGTCCGGCAAAATGCCTAACCTGCGTCAGCAAATGATGCGCCTGATGAGCGGTGAAATTAAAGGCGATCAGGATATGATCCTGTTATTGTCGAAGAAAAACGCCGAAGAACGTCTGGCTGCGTTTATTTACAACCTGTCCCGCCGCTTTGCGCAGCGTGGTTTTTCACCGCGTGAATTCCGCCTGACGATGACCCGTGGCGATATCGGCAACTATCTGGGCTTAACAGTCGAAACCATTAGCCGTCTGCTGGGGCGTTTCCAGAAAAGCGGTATGCTGGCGGTGAAAGGTAAGTATATTACTATTGAAAACAGCGATGCGCTGGCGGCCCTCGCCGGTCATACCCGCAACGTCGCTTAAACGTCAGCTAAACCATTGATGTTATCTTCTGCCATATCGTTAAATTTTTCTCATTTATTGATCTGGCAGAAGCGCTTCCTCTGTTTCATTCACCATATTTGAGTTACTCTTTAGTTACAAACTGCGATGACAGTTGTAAGGAGACCCTGTATGGCTATGTATCAAAATATGCTGGTGGTCATCGATCCCAATCAGGACGACCAACCCGCATTACGGCGAGCAGTTTATTTGCATCAACGGATTGGCGGCAAAATTAAAGCTTTCCTGCCTATTTACGATTTCTCGTATGAGATGACCACCCTGCTTTCTCCTGACGAACGCACCGCAATGCGTCAGGGCGTAATAAGCCAACGCACAGCCTGGATACGTGAGCAGGCGAAATATTATCTTGAAGCCGGTGTCCCCATTGAAATTAAAGTGGTCTGGCACAATCGTCCCTTTGAGGCCATCATCCAGGAGGTCATCGCCGGCAGTCACGATCTGGTGTTGAAAATGGCGCATCAGCACGATCGACTGGAAGCGGTCATTTTTACCCCTACCGACTGGCATTTGCTGCGTAAATGCCCAAGCCCCGTGTGGATGGTCAAAGATCAGCCGTGGCCAGAAGGCGGCAAAGCCCTGGTTGCCGTGAACCTGGCAAGCGAAGAGCCCTATCACAATGCTCTCAACGAAAAGCTGGTAAAAGAGACCTTACAATTGGCGGAGCAGGTTAATCATACCGAAGTACACCTGGTCGGCGCCTACCCCGTTACGCCAATCAATATCGCCATTGAGCTGCCGGAATTTGATCCCAGCGTGTATAACGACGCCATCAGAGGCCAGCATTTACTGGCGATGAAAGCGCTGCGCCAGAAATTCAGCATTGATGAAAAAGTTACGCATGTAGAAAAAGGCTTGCCGGAAGAAGTTATCCCGGATCTTGCCGAACACCTCCAGGCGGGGATCGTTGTGCTTGGCACCGTTGGACGTACCGGACTCTCGGCCGCGTTTCTGGGGAACACGGCCGAACAGGTCATTGACCATCTGCGCTGCGACCTGTTAGTCATTAAGCCTGATGAGTATCAAACACCGGTTGAACTGGACGACGAGGACGATTAATCCCTCTTCCGTCCTGCCGGATGGCGCAGCCATCCGGCCAATACCCTATTCCTGTTACTCATCTCCACCGAGGAAATAGATCCCCAAAGGAATCGCCAGCAGAATAGTGAACACCAGACTGTAAACGAAAATCATTGCCGACTGAATGGCATACATAGAGCTTGTCCACTCGGACAGTGGAATATGATATTGCTCAATCACACCGCCGATAGTCGCGCGCGTTACCACCGATGCCGCAACGATAAACACTGCCAGCAGGCATAACAGAAATTTTTTCCCCTTCGCCGATTTCAGCTTCATCATGATCATAGTATTGTCCTTTACAGATGACTTTGTTACCTGATAGCAACAATACCATGACAATCACGCGATGTCTGCCCCATAAAACGTGACATTGTATTTACATAAAAAGTAAACCGCTGAGATTAAAGCTGATAGCACTATTTCTTCTTTTTACTTATCGATGATCTACGCGTTTATCCTGGGTAAAATACCTGTTAATCAGGTCATTCTGAGCTGTTATCGTAGGAAGGAGCGGAAAACAATAATGTTCACTGAATTTTTTCTCAAAAACGCATTTAATCTGGCGATACTTTTCAGTTGCGGTATGGCGTTGCTGGTCGTGAGATTTTGGCTCAGCCGTAACGTACAGTGGAAGAAAGGATTCACGTTCCATGCGGCACAGTTTTTTATTTACGCGATTATTATTGGAACCATCGGGAGCATCCTGAATAATGCTATTGAAGATTATAATTTGCGTTTTATCTCTTCCGGGGTCATTGATTTTATCTGCACCTCGCTCATTGCGCTTATTCTGACGATAAAACTTTTCCTGATTATTAACCAATTTGAAAAAGCACAGGTCAATAAAGGTAGAGATGTGACCAGTACCCGTATTCTGGCACGGGTCATAAAAATAACCATTATTGTCGCGATTGTCTTACTGTATGGCGAACATTTTGGCATGAGTCTGTCCGGTCTGCTGACCTTTGGCGGTATCGGCGGTATCGCTGTTGGTATGGCGGGCAAAGATGTCCTGAGCAATTTTTTCTCCGGTATTATGCTCTATTTCGATCGCCCCTTCAGTATCGGAGACTGGATTCGTTCTCCTGACAGAAATATCGAAGGTACGGTCGCCGAAATCGGCTGGCGAATTACGCGAATTAACACATTCGACCACCGCCCGTTGTACGTGCCTAATTCCGTCTTTTCATCCATTAGCGTTGAGAATCCGGGACGGATGACCAACCGTCGAATAAAAACGGTTATTGGATTACGTTACGAAGATGCCGACAAAATTGGCCTCATTGTTGACGCTATCAGAAACATGTTGCAGGCGCACAGAGATATCGATCAGAAACAGACGCTGTTGGTCTATTTTAATGAATTCGCCGACTCTTCGCTGAATATTATGGTGTATTGCTTTACCAAAACAACAGTATGGCAGGAATGGCTTGCCGTACAGCAGGATGTTTACCTGAAAATTATTGCGATTGTCCAGGAAAACGGCGCTGACTTCGCCTTCCCAAGCCAGACGCTCTATATCGATGACCCGGAGGCCGCGCCTGCGACAAAATAAAAGATAGCCGGTGCCCGATAACGCTTATCGGGCACCGAGGCTTCCCTGTCCGGATGACGGGTTGTTAGCGCCTTACGGTGATCAACGGCTCTTTTCATTCACCGTCATGGTAAATTCAAGCACCTCATTAGTGTCGTTAACGTAGGCATGAGGCATGTCGGTTCTGGCTACAGCGGAGCAGCCCTCCCGAATAATAAAGCGTCTACCATTAACTGTTAATGTCAGTGTTCCCTGATTAACAAACAGTAATTCACAGGTGTCTGCCGGATGCCCTGGCGATTCAAACTGTTCACCAGGATGCATTATCCATTGCCAGAGTTCCAGCATATCCGGCCCGCTGGTTCCCGCCATCAGTTTTGCGCTGCCGCCTTTCTCGCCGCGCCACAACACCGGAATAGCATCCCGGTCGATAAGATGGACCATCGGCTCGCTGGCGACGTTGACAACATCCGCCACGGACACTCCCATTGCCGCCGCGATCTTACATAACAGCGCAATGCTTGGATTGGCTTTACAGCCTTCAATTTCCACCAGCATTCCTTTACTGACGCCGGAACGCCGCGCAAGCTCATCCAGCGACATCTTTTTTTGGCTACGAAATTGTTTGATACGTTGGGAAACAGCTTCATTTATTGTGCTGACGTCGGCGCCCGCCGTGGTCGATAAGTTGACTTTTTTGGTCATTGGTCGATATCATAGAATAAAATAGTCATTACAGGATTATGCGATGTCTTCTATGTTACCGTCAATCAGCCCGGAACTGGCCCGTATCGCTCCCGGCTTTCGTGCATTAAGTATTAATGTTATTGCCGCTCCGATTCGCGATGCGCAGGTCGGAGAAATCGCGTTAAAAGAGGCCTGTCAGGCCGTAATTAACGGCCAACCGGCGTGGGCACAGGCGCATATAGACGCCTGGAATGCGGTGTTTAAAGCATTCGGCGCAAAACCAAAGCGCACCCCCTGCTCGGCTGAAGCGCTACGAAAACGCGTGCTGAAGGATGGAACAATGGCGTCGCTGGACCCGGTCGTTGATCTTTATAACGCCGTGAGCCTGCGCTATGCCGTACCGGTAGGCGGCGAAAATAGCGCGGCTTATTGTGGATCGCCGCGGCTGGTTTTCGCAGACGGTAGTGAAACATTTGATACCCTGAAAGAAGGACAACCCGCCACCGAGTCGCCAGAACCGGGCGAAGTTATCTGGCGCGATGACAGAGGCGTCACCTGTCGGCGCTGGAACTGGCGTCAGGGAGTACGTACCCGACTAAGCGCTTCAGATAAAGCGATGTGGTTTATCCTTGAAAGCTTGCCGGAAATGCCGGTTGATGAATTGTACGCGGCAGGAAACATGCTGACTGACGGCCTTGAAAAAATGATGCCGGGTTTACGTTTTGAATCCACGTTGATGGGTGTTTGATTGATATTGCGTAACAGGAGAAATACCATGTCGCTGTTTCTGACAAGTTTTATTTTCGAAAAAAAAGAGTATGACGAAGAGTTTTATCAACTGGATGGCTGGATTGAGCGCTATACGCAGTCTATTGATGGCTATATTGGGATGGAAAGCTATACCGATGCCGCCAGCGGAAGAATGGTTAATAATTATTACTGGCAGACCCGCGAATCAATGGAGCTATTGATAAATAATTTACAGCACCAGCAGGCCAAATCACAAAGTCATAAGTGGCTTTCCGGTTACCAGACGATTATTGCAGAAATTCAGGGGTGCCATAACGTTAACCTGCCCCATCCGCTGGCATCATTTTCAGTTCCTTATGCGTGATGCAATAGCATATATATTAAATGTGGGGGCACACAAGAGAATGCCTGCGCCCCTGCATTGCCGGTTATTCGGTTCTCTGTGCAGGGGCGGTGCTGATATAAGTGATTAGTAAACAGGAAGATGAGTGATATCTCGTGGTACACTAACACGCGTAACCACATTGTTTTCATCGCACTCTATCAACGCTCTGGCAAAAATACTGAGCTCATTAATTTTCAGCCCGGAATTATCCAAAAACTGGCGGCAAGCGTAGTCAGAAACAAAAATTATGCCAGGATGAATATCATGTTCCCGAATAAAACGGGCCTGAGCAAATGGCGTATCCATACTCAGCACATATACCGCCCGGTTTGAGTGGCTACCCGCTGATTTAAGGCGGTCACTATAGTCTTTTACCTGCCATTCACAAACCGGCGTATCCAGTGACGGGACGACAATAATCCGCTTTTTTATCCCCGGGATACAGTAACCCGGTAATAAATTATGGCTCACCAGCCCCTTTGTGCAGGGTAATGGTTCGCCTTCAGCCAGTATACCGGGTTTGAGGGTCAGTTGCGTTTTGCCAAAGGTGACAGCGTGTTCCTGACCCAATGAGATATAATCCTGTGTTGTTGTTGGCGTCATAAAAACTTCTCCTTTTAACGTTTGTATTATTTTAGCCATAATAATTATTTAGCAATCCGCTAAAAAACCAGGTGAACATCCATAATAAGATGATGGTGATAAAAAGAATTATATTAGACATAATAATTAATATAGTTTTATAGTCTTCCTCTGATGGAAATTTCTTTCGTGAAACTCATTGCATATTGAAAAGATATGTCAATACGTTCATTACTATGCCCACGATAGGTTATAACTTGTGTATATTTACCTGGAACATTTTCTTTCTTAAGAGGGCCATAATCCCATAAGCCTTTTAAATTTTCACGCGCTACAGTCTTATTAATGTGAACTTCATTTACAGGATTCCCGTCGATATCCTTAACAATAGTTGTGATGGTGGCACTTTCACCCGGCGATAATACAGACTTATCTATACTCATAACTGTTAAATCTGGGCTTAGCGTATTAGATATAGTTTCTGTTTCAATATACTGGAACTCAGATACCGATGGCACAGGCGTGTACCCTGACGCTGAAGCCATATCCGTTTCATTATAAATTTCTAGTTTAATCTTTGAACCCCGATGTTCCTTTTGGATATTAAATTTATGCTCACATGGCTTTTCACGTTTAAGTATATGCTGAGAGTTATCTTTATTGATCTGATAATACGTACATACTGTAGTAAAAGTTTCCGCAGACTGATAGTTATTATCCGGATCTCTGATGCCTACATTTCTGGCATTCCTCGCAATAGTCATTCCCGGAAAAGGTGTATACTTTTCAATAGAAAAGCCAAGTCCATTAAACCGCAATTCGTAGGTATCACGAGGTGTTCCAGGCCTGTGCCCAACGCTCGGCGCCGTAGGAGGAGAAAACATCCCGACGGTTGCCGCGGACGTTGTTGGCGAATCCGCCAAGACGCTTATCGGCGCAGCCGCCAGAAGCAGGCTATAGATAATAAGATTATGTTTCGACATACACACTGTTGATCCTTTTTAAAACATTAATTCGCATCAGATGCTGCGGTAGAACTCTTGGCATTTTCTTTATCAGAAATAATTCTGACGCGGATATATTTATTCTGAAGCGATTCCCCATTAAGACTATAAGGAAGAAGCCAGGTGGCCTTTGTCGCCCCCGGTACGGATTGCCAGGATTTCATTTCATCCGAGATTTCCCACTGATAATTAAACGCATCAGTACAGTCCGTGTTATTTACACAAAGCGTTCTGGCTCGCATTTCTGTTCCGACGACTGGCGCAGTAACGCTTCCGTTGGCTTCTTCAGTACCCGGCGTAAAAAGCACCTCCACAGAAGTGACCTTCCGCGCAATACTGTCTGACTGCGCTTGTAGTAGTACGGTACCCTTCACCGGATGTTTATCGTCTGGTCCGCTTGCTTCAATATGTAATTTGAGCGAGCGGGCATCATCGCCGATATGGGTCACCAGAACCCGTTCAACCCAATGGCCGTCACGCTCTGTACCACCGAGCGCTTTAAATGCCAGACCCGGCATATCTGATTGATACTTAATATGACGTGGTTTGAGCGACGCCCACTCCTCTTCAGAACGCTCGCGCACGTAGTGCCACTCAATAACCTTCCCCTCTTCTCCGGCAGGAAGCGGCGTACTGATAACAAAGTTGCCGTCCTCAACCTGAACATCGTCATTGATAACATTTATCCAGGAACGGAAACTGGTCTCATCCTGTGTCACCCTTACCGGGATACGCTCGGAGGTCACGCGAGTACCCCGGCTGTCAGTCACCGTTAAATAAAGGCTATACTCCTGACCGTCGGTCGCCGTCAGCGGAAGTTGAGGAAGGATAAGGCCGCTGCCCAGACTCCCCTGAAGCTGAAGTCCGGCGAGAAGCTCCGCATCACCCGACCACTCAACTTTCTCAATCGGGTAACGGCTATCTACCGTCGCCATTAATGTCACCAGCGTCCCGGACAGGCCTGACACCGGCATTGCCATAATGCGGATTTTACTGGTCTGCTCCCGATACGCCATGACGATATCGTAATTACGATCGACAAAGGCATGCCGGTTAGTCGTATTCGACGGCGCCCCAACGTTGCGGTAATCAAGCTGTTCATGTAACGGCGTACCGAAGGAATAGTTGACTCTCAGACCGCCCTCTGCCTGCGATCCGCCGTTACCGGCGTCCCGATATCCTGCTCTGACCTCAAGCAAGGGGACAGGATTCCAGACCAGAGCCGCACCTGCGGCGCGGGGATTCCGGCTTAATGTACCGTTACCCAATAGATCAACTTTATCCCCGTAATACTGTTCATATGTCAGCTCGCCACTGAACCAGGGAAAATCGGGAAGCGTGCCTTTTGTTCGCAGATCAAAGCCATATGCCGGACGCTCATCATGTAACTCATGCGCTGCTGACGTTTTCCAGCCGGTGAGAGGGAAATAATAGTTGCCGGAAAAGGCCAGACTGTCTTTATAGACTTCCCCGCCAATGCCGCCACGTAAGTGGGAATAACGGATGTCGGCATCCAGAAACGTATTGACGCCGAGCAGCCATCCATTGACCTCCTGGCGGTAACCCATACCAACGTTAACATAGGTGCGGCCATCGAAACTGCTGCTGTCGTGGTCGCGAAAGCCAAGCTGGCCAAAGAGTAAAGACGATGTCGTTTCCTCGACGGGAATAAACATATCGAACTCTGATGAGCGATATTTCGCGCCATCTTCAAGATTGACGCCACCACGGAAAATAATCTCCGGAAAAGCGCTCTTCATCCCCTCGTTCACCAGATGATTAGCGGCTTGCCCTGGTAATGCCTTTATTTTTCCTTTGACATAATCCTCCAGCGTCCCCTCCTGCAGATGCGGAGAAATAGACGATGCCGTCCCTGCAATCCATGACTGAATTTCATTATCGCTATCAGCGATGACCGGGAGTGAAATCTGACTGGTAACAATGGCCCAGGTTATATATTTAGTAATAGGTTTTTTAGAAAAAACCACTTTATTGTCTCCTGCTATATCCCCCTGCCTGGCAGAGGGAGTATTTAAATAAGATGTTTATTTGGCGATAACCATCAGCGACGGATAGCGCGTTTATTCTCCGGCGTGGCTTTCGTCGTTTTAGGCGTAACGTGGACACGGAACAGTTTATTCTGCTCAGTTCCCTTAATAATATATTTATGTTTTTCAGCGTTGGTATTATTCAGATCGGTGAACTTATCTGGTGTCCCGGCATCCGCCATCTGCCAGGTAAAGTTATAATTACTGACCTCACACTCAGCCGCCGCTGTGGCGGCACATTCCAGTACCGCTTCAAGGGTGCCGCCTACCACTGGAGTGTTGGCGTCATTGGTACCGTTGAGTTCTGGAGTTGGCTTGTTGTTTTCGTTCACGACTTTGATAGTGACAGAACGTAGCTTATTAGAAATCGTACCGTCTGCGGCGGAGTCGCCGCCCACCCCAGAAGATGCAGAAGTTAATAAGACAGTGGCAGGCAAGAATGCACTATCCGGCGTCCCCGTTGCCGTCTTAATCCGGTAAACGATTTTAATTTTTTTACCGCCTGCATCAGCAGGAATGGTAAAAACCGTCCCGGTTGCCGCCGGGGTTCCAGAAGGATCGGCGGCCTCATTATCCACCAGATACCATTTAATATCGTCGGCATTATTCATTTTATCCAGCGATAAGGGATCCCCATCCTCATCCCCAATAAAAACATCCGCTATCTGGAGAGTTGAACCGGTGGTCAGTTCCCCAGACACTTCTATTTTTTTTGTATCCTTGGTTACCACAGGACGGTGACCAACAGAAGCAGGTGTAGCAGAAGAAGCCATATCATTGGCTCTGCTATTCGCCACCGCCTCTACTGAGACCACGGATGCACAAATCGCTAACGTTAATAAAGATCTTTTGAAGTACAAAACAATTCCCTTTTATTAAATCATTAGAAATAATTACGAGATTTATAATCTCACGGGCTAAAAATTCAGGATTATTCAATCATTTTAACCGCCTGTGAAATTATGCCCTTCGCCATGCTAATTACTTAGCTTTACTGGCAAAAGCCGATCTCCAAGTGTAAAGTTTATTCAGAAACGTCAAGCAATTTAAATCTTTCTTGTTTTGCCAGAAAAGCTAACACCCCCCCACTGGTTTAATAACACAGTATGTCAAACACCTTAAATGTTTATATTTTCGGCTTCAACAAAGAGGAATGATGATGAAAAGAGCCATAATAGTCTCAGTATTAGAGCAAATAGAAAAAAATCTTGAAGAAAGGATTGATATTGAAAAGTTGGTTGTTATAACAGGTTATTCGCGAAGGAGTTTGCAGGATTTTTTTAAAGAAAAGTGTGGCGTCTCTATCGGAAAATATATCAGACAACGCAAGTTGAGCAGAAGCGCCACTCTGCTAAAGCTGACCTCTCAGTCGGTCACAGATATCGCGTTCAGAATGGGGTTTGATTCAGTGCAGTCCTATAGTCGAGAGTTCAAAAAAACATTTGGCGTCAATCCCAATAACTATCGCAAGGCTGATTTCTGGGATCTCAGAAACCTACGGCCTCCCTACTGGCTTGACTGTGATGAGCATTATCAGTTCGAAATTTGTCAGCTTACGTCAAAAGAAATTTTCGGATTTCAAACATCTCATCAGATCGCAACAAATGACCTTCCTAAAAAAGCGTCGCCTATAAAATGGAAAATCATTCATGAGACGCTCAGAACGTGGGGCGAAAATGTGTATTGTCTCTCGTCTTTTAAGCCGGATAATACCAAAGACCAGGTCATCGCCGTAAGCAGTTTTTTTGGTATGGAACATAATTCCGTCGATGGAGGCAAAATCCCCATGTCGAGGGTAATAAAATGTGGTAAATATGCAAAATTCCATTTCGTTGGTCATAAGGAACAATATCAACAATTTTCCAATACAATATATATGTGTATATTGCCAAAACTGAATCTTATCAGGAGAGAAGGAGAAGATATTGAATACTTCCATTTGGCATCCGTACAAAAGCAACAGAATAATGAATCCATTGTCGATCTTTATTATTACATCCCTGTACTGTAATGACTTCGTACCATCCACGCATTTCATCTGAAAAGTCTTCTCTTTTCAGAACGGTAATAAAACTCTCAGTATTGATTCTGGTAAAATAAGTGACTATTAATATAGTTAACGTTTTGAAAGAATTGAAAAAAATAAATTGCGTGCACGCGCCACCGGAGACAGATTACTGACAGTACTGTACGGTGTAGTGATCAGGTAATATTAGCTACAGTTTACGGTAAAAGCAAAGTCCATACTTTAACTATTAATGGGAGTATGCTGGCCGGGCGGCTTGCGGGGCCTTCATGCTCCCACATTTACAATGTTGGTATGATTACATTCTCTCTATACTTTACTGTGCTAACCTTTTATCTCGTTGAGATAACGTTTAATTAAAATGCTCTCTTTTTGATGTACATTATAAGAGGAGACATTATTCATATTTTCGAAATCAGGGCAGACGATATGTATACAACCATCAGAAACACAACGCTAGCAATGGTAGCTTGTTTTTCGTATATCGCACATGCCAGTACCCACCCTCCTCTTATTATCACCAGGGGAGCCGGAGGAGACGCCTCCGGAGCCGCAGTCATTCATGATAATTGGCGGCATGGCACTCCTGACCTGGTCAATCTTACCGATATCCCCATAGATAAAATCAGACCAGAAAAATACCGTTGCGTACTGATTATTGGGCAAGGAGCTATAAAAGAGATGCTTCTTGCGAACAATGCCTCAGCAATACTTTCCGGAAAAACGGTTGGTCTTTATACTCATCTGATCGATCAGAACACGCTCAGATTACTTCGGCAATTGCAGAACAAAGTGAGATTCAATCTCTTTTTTACCCGCTCGCAGATAACTCTACTAAAACTAAGGAACATTTCAGAATATAATTTTTTGAGTTCTAAAGTAAATAATGTCTGGGGACAAGACTCACTAGCAATTGAAACAGTGGCACCTGACAGGGGTAATATACCGGAAAAAGCGCTTCCCCTCAAAACAACGGATTATGTGATCTGGCTGGGTGGAAACTATACTACCTCTTCTGGTACGCAGCGTATCTTCACAAACGATCAGATTGTTGTAGCCCTGAAACCACTACATAATGTTATTTCATCAAATGCATCGATTGCTATTATGCTTTCACCACGTTTTTTCGATAATAGCATGAGTAAAGAAGCAAAAGTTAAACGACTGAAGGCAGTGCTTAACACCTTTTCGCGAAACAGGGTCACATTTTATATGAGTAAGGAGATGCTTGCTAATCTGAAAGAATTTGATTTGCCTGTTCAACTATCCCCTTCTTACGCAGAGCTGATGCGAATGCCCTGGGCCAGCGCTACCCAGCATTTTGCCTCTGTGGATCAATATAACCTCTTTGCTGATCTCATACCTAAAGTCACGCCGTTTCTTCTTGAACCGAATGATGCCGATCAAGCTCTCTATGCGACGGATTATCTTAATACCCGGCGTGTAAGTCTGACCCAAAATATTCTTAACCACGGTTGTGACTAAATAAAACGCGCAGAATCCGGGATAGTTAACAATCCAAAACAGACCGTTAGCCATGAGTACTGTTTACCTTCAATATACAGGGAACAACCAAATAACTGACGACACAAATCAAGCCGAGACCCGGAATTCGGCTATACAGGCACTCTATTCAATTCAGGCCCAGAAACTGTCCGGTACCCATACAGGACACGGCCTCCCAACTGCTTTAGCGCATTACCAGTCCAGTTTCGATGCGCCGTCTGTCGTCTGCACTATTTCACTGGTTTTAATGACGCGATGATAACCATAAGCATCAGCGTATTTCGTCATTCCGGTTGCGGTGTCAACCTCCGGCTTACCCTGCGTTTCAATAATCTCTCCCGTCCGGGTCGTCATGGTATAGGTCGTTGTACATCCGGCTAGCATCAACACTGATAAGCTAAGTACCGTAATAAGACTACATT
The DNA here is from genome assembly GCF_004010735.1 of Salmonella sp. SSDFZ54. Taxonomy (NCBI): domain Bacteria; kingdom Pseudomonadati; phylum Pseudomonadota; class Gammaproteobacteria; order Enterobacterales; family Enterobacteriaceae; genus Salmonella; species Salmonella sp. SSDFZ54. Next base: position 4,215,129 of record NZ_CP034819.1, on the reverse strand, counting down.
TTTGCATTTCTCGTTTCCCTGACACCTCTATTTTTGATGTACTTTACCGAATACCGCAACGGCAAGATGGATGATTAGGGCTATTGCTCTCTGTTTGCCCGTATCTGATTGGCTCAGGTTTTTTGATGCGCTGCGTTAATCCGGCAGTAATCGCTCCAGCACATCCCCAGCCAGAAGCACGCTCTCCTGAAGACGCTCCAGGCTATACCCCGCTCGCGCCTTGGCGGAAAGTCCCGCCATTAACGTCCCCATAAAGTCCGTCGTCCGGTCAGCCTCTTGCGGATACCGCATGGCGACATAAGTGCGAATCAGGTTTTCAGCAGCGATGTAAAACTCGCAGGCGGCCTCTCGTGCCGGTTTATCGTTACAATGAGCGCCCTCCAGAACCAGACACCCAGTGGCATCAGGATCGGCAGCGTAACGTCTTGCCGCTTCCATCAGCACATCGATAAGGCACTTCGCGGTCGGGCGATCGTGACGCAGAAGCGCCCCGAGTGGAATCGCGTCGGTCATCCTGTAACGCTTTAATACGCGAGTATACAGCCCCAGCTTGCTGCCAAACGCCGCATAGAAACTGGGAGGATTGATCCCGAACGCTTTTGTCAGATCTGCTACGCTCACCGCGTCGTAGCCGCGCGAATGAAATAAGTGTTGAGCGGTTTCAATGGCTTGCTCCGGATCGAACTGGCGAGGGCGACCCGGCGTTCGGCTATGTTTTGTAGTCATTACTACATAACTCCTTGACGGCATGATTTCATTACGCATATTGTAGTGGCTACTACAATATCATAAAGGACATCCTGATGATGCTATTTCGCAACAAATCTGTACTGGTTTTAGGGGGAAGTCGTGGTATCGGCGCGGCTATTGTACGACGCTTTAGCGCTGACGGCGCATCGGTCGTTTTCAGCTACGCCGGATCGCGTGAAGCCGCCGAAAAACTGGCAGCGGAAACCGGAAGCACCGCCATCCAGACGGATAGCGCCGATCGGGATGCCGTCATCAGCCTCGTGCGTAAGTACGGACCACTGGATATTCTGGTCGTCAATGCGGGCGTGGCTCTCTTCGGCGATGCGCTGGAACAAGATAGCGATGCGATAGATCGTTTGTTCCGTATTAATATCCATGCGCCTTACCATGCGTCAGTCGAAGCAGCCCGCAATATGCCGGAAGGTGGACGCATTATTATTATCGGTTCCGTGAATGGCGATCGGATGCCCGTACCGGGAATGGCCGCGTACGCCGCCAGTAAATCAGCCCTGCAAGGGCTGGCGCGCGGCCTGGCCCGTGATTTTGGCCCCCGCGGGATTACGATAAATGTGGTGCAGCCAGGTCCCATTGATACCGACATCAATCCGGAAGATGACCCCATGAAAGAGCTGATGCACAGTTTCATGGCGATCAAACGACACGGAAGACCTGAAGAAGTGGCTGGAATGGTGGCATGGCTTGCCGGTCCGGAAGCTTCTTTCGTCACTGGCGCGATGCACACCATCGATGGTGCCTTCGGAGCCTGACGGCCAGGCGAATATCACACGGTTGCCGTCTACGCTCCGGCAACCGTGTTAGAAGCTGTTCATGCGAGAAAACATCCGCAAGCGCCGGGATCAATCGTGGATTTTAACGCCAAGACAACCGCGAACAAATTCAGGATTAAAATGCTTCACCGCTTCGCCAACGTAGCCTAAATCAAGGGCGTTGATTTGAGCCATTTCATTATCCGTTAGTGAGAAATCCCAGATGGCAAAGTTCTCTTCAATGCGTTCCTGTCGAGTGGATTTAGGAATAACCGTGACGCCACGCTGCACGTTCCAACGCAGGACAACCTGCGCGATGGTTTTTTGATGGGCATCGGCAATCCTTTGAAGCATGACATTTTCATACGGTTTATGTCTCCCGCCGCCTAACGGCGCCCACGCTTCAGGCTGAACGTTATAATGCTTCATGGTTTCCAGCGCGGCGGGTTGTGCAAAGTATGGATGCAATTCGACCTGGTTTACCATTGGCGTAATTCTGACGGTTTCACAGAAGTTGGCTAACACATGCGCATAGAAGTTGGACACGCCAATGGCTTTTAGTTTACCGGCTTCATAAGCGTCTTCCAGCGCGCGCCACGCGCTAAAATAATCGCCCATTGCCTGATGCAATAAATAGAGATCAAAATAATCTAACCCGGATTTTTTCAGCGACGCTTCAATACCTGCTTTGGCCAGATCGTAGTTAGCCATATCTTGCACCCACAGTTTAGAAGTAATAAATAACTCCTCACGGGTACACAGACCTGTCGCGATGGCTTCACGAACAGCGTCACCAACGGCATCTTCATTGCCGTATACCGCAGCGGTATCGATAAGACGATAACCGCTGCGAATAGCGCTTAACACTGACTGCTGACATTCTTCTTTGTCGGTTACCTTAAAAACGCCAAAACCCACCATAGGCATTTTAAGGTTGTTACTTAATATTGAATATTCCACGCTAAAGCACCCTTTCGTCGTAAAGACGCCATGATAAGAGCAAAATACAGGTACAATGAGTATTGTTAAATCCGATTATATTTATACAAAAAGTTCATTAATAACAGTTGTACAGATTTTTTATTGCATCCAAACGTTCAGTGCTTGCTATATCCTCGCCGTGTAGCCCCCTGTTTGATAATGCCTTTTTCTTATGCGTCAAAACCAGTACCGTCATTTTGAACGTCTGTGGAAAAGTTTTCTGAACAGGCAATGCGATATCCGGAATAATATTTTTTAGCGAAGAGGCTCCGACTGGCTCAGCGCCGTTTTGCACCAGTCATAAAAAGCGCGTACCGCAGGCGGCAGAAACCTGTTTTGCGGATAGACCAGCGCAAGCGGCAAATCATAAGAAGGGTTGTCCATGCAGGTCACCAGCGCCCCGCTGTGCAGATACGGCGCAACCAGATAGCTGGCGACGCGAATTAACCCCAGCCCCTGTATTCCGGCCTGAATATAAGCGTCCGTATCATCGACAACCAGCGTCTCCTGCATCCGCATCGCGTAATCCTCCCCCTCACGCGTAAAAAACCAGTCGGTGGTACGCCCGGTGCGGTGGTTCAGGTAGCCGACCGCATGGTGTTTTTGCAGATCATCTAAATTTTCAGGGCTACCGTAACGCTCAATGTAAGTGGGCGATGCTGCTATCACCCAGTTAAAACTGGCGAGCGGACGGGCAACCAGCGTGGTGGAATCATCGATCCTGCCGGCCCGAATCACGCAGTCATACCCTTGAAGGATAATATCCTCCACGCTATCGCTGGAACAAAGTATCAGCTCCAGCTCCGGATACTGGCGCAAAAAGGCCGGGAGCGTAGGAATAATGCAATGCCGGGCGAGAGATTGCGGCATCCCCACTTTAAAACGCCCTTTGGGTTGTGCCGCCCGGCCGGGAAATGACGACTCCATGGCCGCGATATCTGACAGCACTCTTTTGCACTCTTCGTAGTAACGCCGCCCCTCTGCGGTCACGCTAAGTTTGCGGGTTGTACGTTGCAAAAGTTGAATCTTAAGCCAGGATTCCAGTTCTTTAACCACTCGCGATACCGTTGAGCGCGGCACGCCCAGCACTTCGGCGGCTCTGATAAAACTATGGGTATCCACCACGCAAACATAGACCTGCATCGCTTCCAGCTTGTCCATTTTCCCCCCGCCAATTATCCCATTTATCAGAACAGTCTAACCCGTCTTCGGCGTCTTATCGAACGCAGATCCCTGACGTAATCTCTATCTACAGGTGAATTAACACAGAGAGGGGCAAATGAAACAATCCAATAATCAGGTGGGTGAAAAAGTATTGGTGCTGGGCGCGGGACAACTGGGGGCGTCAGTGCTGGCGTCGTTGGTTCCGGCGGTCACACAGCGTAATGGTTCCGTTTGCGTTATTGTGTCAGGGCGATCCAGGGATAAACAGAGCAAACGACGTTCCAGCATTCATCAACAACTGGCGGATGCCGGTGCGCGGTTTATCCCGGTCGACATCGCAGACAGTTCGGTTGCAGCGTTAAAAGATCAATTCCACGGTTTTGATACGATCATCAATTGTATGGGGTTTGTCGCCGGTGCGGGTACCCAGATAAAAATCACCCGCGCGGTACTGGAGGCGGGCGTTAAGCGCTATTTCCCCTGGCAGTTTGGCGTGAATTACGATGTGGTCGGCAAAGGCAGCGGCCAGCCGGTGTGGGACGAACAGTATGACGTCAGGACGCTTTTGCGCGAGCAAAACGTCACAGAGTGGGTGATTGTTTCAACCGGTTTATTTACCTCTTTTCTCTTCGAACCGGCCTTTGATGTGGTCAACTTAGACCAAAAAACCATCAATGCCCTCGGCGGATGGGAAAGGCAGGTCACCGTCACGTCGCCTGCGGATATTGGTCGCCTGACCACTGAAATTTATCTGCATCAGCCGCGTATCACTAACGAAGTCGTCTTTGTTGCGGGGGAAACGACCTCTTATGCAAAACTGGCGGAAACGGTCGAACGCGTGACGCAGCAAACCTTTACCCGAGGTGTATTGACGCTACCTGACTTACAGGAGCAACTCCGTTTACATCCGCATGACCCAATGCTGCGCTATCGCGTCGCCTTCGCGCGTGGTGACGGTATGTGGTGGCCGATGAGTGACACCTGGAATGCACAACATCATCTGCCGACACAGGATATTGCCGCCTGGCTGAAAACACAGCAATGAGAACGGCGGCATCAGGCGCTCGCTTAATCCCCATGCCTTCTGCCAGCATCAGGCGGCGGGCGTGGCTACCTTGAGTTAACAAGAAACCAGTACGCATCAGTGCCTGGTTATGTGCTCCTGCTGTAACACCATGTCTGATAATGCTTTTTTTTATCTGCAAAAACTGATGCCGACATTTTTACCGTAGGGAAAATAGTTTTCCGTTTTGTGATCTAACGATGCTTTTAACAAAACGCTTTAATCCATAGAGATAGCGTCACGAATAGCTTCCGGTTCCGGCCCAAAACTGAATGCGCCCTCAAGAATAAAGGAAAGAATGATACTAAAGTGCTCTCTTGTTCTCATCACCCCAGAGATAAACACTAAAAAGCCACAGCTTGAATTGCGATTGCGGGTGTCGTTCCTCTTATTTTGCCATAACTTACACCGGTTACCTTCCTGACACTGAGGTAAATATTACTCATGCTTTACGACAACTGTCTTGTGACTCCTTTTTAAGATACACAGAAATGCAATGCCAACAGGGATAAGTGACCCCCATAATACGGCATTCCAGCCATAAAGATTCAGCAACGCACCGGATGAAAACGACCCGACAATCATTACGCCAAATACCACAAAATCATTCAGGGACTGCACCTGAGTCTTCTCTTCGGGGCGATGATAATCAATGATCTTCGCTGAAGCGCCGGTAAAGCCAAAATTCCAGCCAACTCCCAGTAATATCAAAGAGAGCCAGTAGTGGAAGATATCTGTTCCGCAGAGCCCGGCAAGAACAGAACCTGCCGTAATAAGCAATCCAGTTGCGGAAATCCGCAGCGCGCCGAAACGGTTAATTAACCTACCGGTGAAGAATCCAGGCCCATACATAGCAATAACGTGCCATTGAATACCCAGATTGGAGGCTTGTTGAGAAATTCCATGCATATGCATTGAAAGGGGAGCTGCGGTCATCAGGAAATTCATCACCATATACGCAACCGCGCCGCTAAACACGGTCTTCAGGAAACCCGGCTGCCGAACAATTTCCTTCAGAGAACGCCCTCCTGATTTGGCTGCCACGGCTGGCTCGGCAGGAATTACGCCCTTAAGAATGAAAGCTGAAATGGTTGCTACCAGAGCCTGAGCTATAAAGGTAATAACAAATGTGTGTGGTGGCAGAAGATTCATTGTTCCCGTCACCAGCATTGGTCCAATGACACCAGCTACCACACCGCCCCCCATTACCAGGGATAATGCACGCGCTCGCCTTTCGGATGTCACTCCATCCGTTGCAGCAAAGCGAAAACTAAGTGCCACTGCAGCGTAAGCCCCTCCCAGGAAAGCGGCAAGGCAAAATAGCAAAAATGAACTAATAAAAACCGCAAGGGCAGCAATCAAGCCAGTAATCACTCCGGCCCCCGTCCCGACCATAAATGCGGCTTTACGTCCCTTTTTTTTCGCCAGTGCGCCAAAAGGAAGAATGCAGGCGGCCATGCCCAGGACAAATATAGTGATGGGGAGTGTGGACAGAGCACCACTGGGAGCTATGGCATTACCAACAATGGCACCGGTAGCGTAGAAGACTACAGAGTTAGCCCCGGCAAGCGCCTGAGCTAAAGATAAGCGAATGATATTATTATTCTGCGCAGCTACTGGCAGCGTGTGTTCCAATGTCATTAGTTAAATTATCCTGATTCATGGCGAGTACAATTTGATAACGTTCCTTTCCTGCTTTTAGCTTGTAAAGTGCGTCTTTGCCCCAGCTCGGAATTAAATCGCCCTCAATGTTATGTTTTGTGTCACAAACCATCTATTTAGTGAGGCATTAATAACCCAGTAATGGCTCTCCTCAAACTAATGGATATTTCCACAGACACGAATAACGTACTTAATCTTGTTAGTGTTATTTTCTGCGTATGATTGGCAACATATGAATAAATTTATCATGCTTCCTCCGCCCAACACTTCTGGTTCATCCGCATCAATGACATAATGTGAACAGGATTGAATCTGCTCCCTAATAACCACACACGGTTGTCCGCGTGCGGCCTTGTTATCAGGCGTTACGACCAGCCATCACACCACCGTCGATATCCCAAATCGCGCCACTAACCCAGCCTGTCTTGTCAGACAGCAGGAATGCTACCGTTTCAGCTATATCAACCGGTGTCCCCACACGACCAATCGGATGGAAGCTATCAAAGCTGTTCATTACATCCTTCACATCGTCTTTAGGGATAAAACCTTCGTAAATCGGTGTATGTACGACCGCAGGAGAAACTGCGTTCACACGAATCCCGTTACTGCCCAACTCAATCGCCAGATTTTTAGTCAACGCATGAAGACCCGCTTTTGCCATGGAGTAAGCTGAAGACGGTGTAGCGCCTATAGCTTGCCGTGCCCACATAGAGCCAATATTGACGATAGATCCCTTAATACCTGCCTCAACCATATTGCGCACAACATCACGGGTAATGAAGAAAGTGGCACGGTTAATGCTCATATACATGTCGTAATCGGAAGGTTCGTGCTCGGTAAACGGTTTTGGGAAGAACACGCCAGCCGCATTCACCAGCAAGCTAACGTCTTTATGCTCCGCATTGATGGTATCCAGCACATGTTTCATTCCTTCTTCTGTCATCAAATCGGCAACAATAATGGCAACCTGACCTTCTGTCGCCAGAGCCTGACGGGCTTGCTCTGCTTTGTCCTGGCGATTGCCAATCAGCACCACGCTACCACCGTTTTTCAATACCCGTTTCGCTGTTTCGAAACCCATACCGCTGGTACCACCTACTACTAACAATTTTTTACCTGTAAATAATGCGCTCATCGTTAACCTCTTAAATAATTGATTACTGCTTTTATGTGAACTAATGATGGCTTCAACGACGAGGACTGACGAATCAGAAGATTTTGCTGGCCGCTAAAGAAAATCTATCTCGCAATTAGCAACATCTAAGAGCCAGATTCTCTCTTAGATGTTATACCGTTTAATGACTTGTAAAACCTTTATTTTTCAAGGAGCTTAAATAATGGCGATACCACCAGCATAAAGCCCATTAGTGATACGAAAATTACCGCAGGGGATTTATATTTTTGTAAAGATGGCACTCGCCAGATCAGATAGCACGGAATAAGGCAAGAAACTAATCCAAAGGTTCCCACAGTCCATTGGAGTAATGCCATTGTAGACACATCGGCAACAACCCATCCCCAAAGAAGCACGATCGCAGTAAGTGTAACCAAATAAGGGAGAAAATTATTAAATTTCTTACCACGTACAATGAAGCGGTCTGCAATATTAATAATAATTCCTGATAATGCATCGTAAAAACCGAGATAAATACCAAAAAAAGAAGTTAAAATAGCAGAAATGCTTAGTAAAACCGAAAGTACTGGTATAAATCCGCCAGTGTTTTCAGGGATAATCTTTGCCATCAGCGCCAGCGCTGATGTATTTTGAGAAATCCCCATCTTTGCTTGTTCCGGGGTGGTTGAAAACATAAATGAAAACGCAAAAAACAGAACAGACACAACAAGGATAATATATGCTATCCGACTTGCCCTAAGAGCGCGAAATGTTGCGACTTTAGGGTCTGATTCAATTTTCCTGAATGCAATATTCATTGGATTAAGAACCTGAATAAATACAATCGAAAATAATGCAAAAGGGAGAGAAACCAAAACATCTCTCATTAAATCAATTAAACTGTCAGGGCTTGCCATGCTGACATTATTCATGTTCCAATAAGGGACCATCAATGCACCTAACACAATTATAATCATGAGTTTAAATACAATAAATGGCCCGGAAATTTTAAAGAGCAAACGTTCCCCACGGGAGGCAACCAGAACCATTGCTACCAACAATACCAGAGGAAACCATAACGTATCGGATAGTGAATGTTGAGTAACACCAAAACGCTGCAAATAACTGGAAGTATCATTAGTTATAGTAGCCGCATAACCCAGCATCCCCTTCAATATTGTAAAAAAATAGAGGAAGCTCAAAAAAGCCCCCCAGTTTCTCCCTAAATATTGCGTTATAGTCCCCGCATAATCTGTCTGTTTCGTTTCTGAAAGAGAGGTAATATACAATTTTGTTAATAGATAAACTATAGGATATGTAATAAGTAATGCAATCGCAGTTGCCCAAAAACCTTTAACACTCATTTGCAATGGCATAAATACAATTCCGGAGCCAATTGCCATGCCGATACACATTATTACCCAACCGACATCATAAGAAGTAAATGGGATTTTATTTTTTCCAACATTTTCCTTAACATTGTCTAATGCCATTTCTTGTTTCATTTATTGATAAACTCCATGACAGATGTTCAGTAGGCAAAGCTTTATATTAGATCTTATTAGTTAGATCATATGGGAAGAAAAGATTCTGCTGTCAGATCTATTTCCCCCATACTATTTAGTTAGTAGAATTCATTTCACCAATAATTATTTTTCACAGATAGTTACTATATTCATCCGTTTTTCAGCATCTTTTCTAAGTGTCATACCAAAACCGGGTGTTACAGGAACAGCAATTTTTCCATTTACTGGCTGTAAATCTTCTTCAAACAACTCCCGGTTACAAGATTTAAGATTAAAAGAGTGGTGCTCATGGATCTCAAAATTTGGAATAGCTGCTTCAAATTGTAATGCCATCGCGATAGCAAGTGGCGAACCACAATTATGCGCCTGAACCCCGACGTCAAAAGCATGTGCCAAATGAGCAATCTTCATACCTTCTGTGATACCACCAACCAGGCCAATATCAGGTTGAATCATGTCGATGGCACCTTGTTGTAGATACGGCAGGAATCCCCATCGGGTATATAATCGCTCCCCTGTTGCAACAGGAATGGATGACTCCCTGGAGACTTTTATTTGCGCCTCTGGACTATTGTAGTGGGTAGGTTCTTCCATGAACAAAATATTTAAATCAGAAAAGTAATCGGCTAGCTGTAACGCTCCGGAGGTTGAAGTAAGTGAATTCCATTCGATAATGATGTCACACTCCTCACCAATTCCTTCACGGACCGCCTCCATACGAGAACGCGCCAGTTTGCGTTCGGCTGGAGTAAACACTCCCCGTTTACGAATACGTTCCCCATTAGCATCAACATAAACAGGACAAAGCTTCACGCAATCATAGCCTTCAGCTCGCGCAATTTGTGCTGTTTCTCGAAATTCAGCAGGATCGTTAAGCATCAATGATTCATCGGTCCAACCAAAATGAAGCTGGCTCGCATAGCAACGCAAAGGTGCTGGTGTTTTTGCTCCCAGCAGGCGATGAACCGATAAGCCTGCGGCTCTGCCTTTTATATCCCAAAGTGCCGCATCCAAAGCGCTCATAGCCCCAAATATCACGGGGCCTCCCCCTAAGGCCCAAAATGAACGCTGTCGCATGATTTCCCATAGTGTTTCAGTATCATTAGGGTCCTGTCCCAGAAGAAAACGTTCAGCAAGTATACGAATCATCGGAGCAATAGCCTCTGATGCCGTACCATAAGCAAGGCTCGCTTCCCCCATACCAGAGATTCCTTCATCGGTATGTATTCGCACGTAAATTGGTCGCCACAAATCAAGTCCATTTTGCCCGGACAGATCAATTTCAAGTGTTTCTATCTTCGTAATCTTCACTCTAAAAACTCCTTTAGATAAATTTTTTCATCTGGCCGAATTTATCGCCCTGACTTTTGTTATTACTAAGTTCTTTCATTTATATATTATTTGGTACCGAAAATTCTATACGCCTGATAGCTAGTTTGTCATTTCTAAAAAAAGACAAATGATGTAGAGTAGCCGCCATTTATGTTACAGCGAAAAATATAAAAATTAACATACTTATTCAGTGAGTGAGGTAAGTCACATTTATAAAATAAAACTAATACCTTCTCTTCATATAATCCAGAGGAGCATGTCCCATAGTAAGATGAAATGCATAAACAAATGCAGAACTCGAGCTATATCCTAAGTCTATAGCTATTTCTGTTACTCCTTTACCACAGTCGAGTAACTCAATAGCTTTCATTAATCGCAGGCGTTTTTTCCAGGAACGTAAACTCATTCCTGTTTCGATAGTAAAACGTCTTGATAATGTACGCCCCGACATTCCCAGTTCATGGCACCATTCTTCCTGTGATCGTGTATCCGACGGGTTTTCGCATAATGATTCACATATTTTTACCAATGATCGATTTTGAGGCCAGGGTAAAATAAATTGAGCGCTACGAACATTTCCCAGATGGTATAAAATTAACTGTATTAGTTTCTCTATATAAACTTCATCATTTATTCTTCTGTCTGATATTTCTAAGATAAGCGCCTTAAGGAATGGGGAAACATCAAAAATGGTAGGTTCCGACATGTCAAATTGATTATGAGCATCGTTAGCTATCCATAAGCTATTAAAATAAGCCCCTTGTGATGAGCCAACCTGATGTTGAGTTCCCGCAGGCAACCAGACAGCCTGTAATTTCGGTGAAATCAAAAATGATTGTTCAATTGTTTTAACCATTAAATCACCTGCTGTTGCATAAACGACCTGATGCCATTTATGCTTATGTTCAGGAAAACAATGAGCTGCAGGTATAAATTCTTTCCGTATGGCTAACGGATTCGGAGCGGTGATATGGTGCGCTATATTCAGTGAAGTCCATTCCATAATATCGCCTAAAATATAAAATTATTACATTAAATATACTGTCACTGTTAATGAATGAACACCAATGAAAAAATATTTCAACATCAAATAGAATAAATTCCTTGACGGAGCAAAAAAAACACGCTAAAGAGATTTTTGTATCGGCATTACTGATGCCAGAAAAAATCATCATAAACAAAGAAATAAATCATCAGCTTATTATCTTATTCAAGATAAGCAAAACAACGTTTATCCGGTTCCGCATGAGTATTTACATTGAAAATTGAGGAAGAAAATCTATCTCGATCACGTATACTAGTTCCATTGTATGAGATGGAGAATAAAATGCGTTCGCTTAATCGCTTGAAATGGCTGCACGCTTTTGAAGCAACTGCGCGTCATGGTAGCTTCACAGGTGCAGCCAAAGAGCTAGGCGTCACCCCGGCAGCCGTAGGACAACTGGTTCGGGCACTTGAAGACTGGGTAGGCCACCCCCTTTTACACCGTACACGTTCTGGTAAAGAAAGGCTCACGCTCGTGACTGAGGCTCAGGATGCGCTAAAAGAGATCACTCAAGGGCTCGATAGCCTTGAGTCAGGACTTAATAAACTGCGCGGTCGTCAGGCTCGATCCGTCGTCATTCTCACGGCCTCACAAGTTCTGGTGATGAACTGGTTAATGGAAAAATTAAATCGTTTTTCCGAAACGCATCAAAATATCGAGCTACGCCTGAATGTGACGGAAAAACTCATGGATGTGGCTCACGGAGAGGCAGATATTGGTGTTCGTTGTGGCAAAGGAGACTGGTCGGGAGTAAATAAGACATGGTTAATGGATGAGGAAGCTGTTCTGGTATGCAGCCCACGCATTGTACCGCCTGAGAAAATTACGTGCGGCGAATGGCTGGCAGAACAAAAACTCATCCATGATGATACCCTGCACCCTGGTGCAAATTTTCCTTCATGGGAAGAAGTCTTAGCCGCAACGCAAGCTCCAGCTACGCGTTATACAGGATTGCATATTAACTCTACCTCAGCGGTTATTATGGCTACGCTTAGCGGCCAGGGTGTAGCAATTGTCCGCCGTGCGCTGGTTGAACAGTTAATTGCAACAGGACAACTGATACAACTTCATCCAAATATACGCTGGCCGCTAACATGGTCCTATTACATTGTTACACCACAAAAAGCAGTGATGCGTCCTGAAGTAAAAGTTTTTCATGACTGGTTAATTAATGATATTTTGATTAAAAATAGCCCAACCTCCTGAATTTCAGGAGGTCATCCTTTTAATTTTAGTGACTAAAGCCATCAAAGGCTATTTTTCATACACTTAAGATAGAAAATCTTTACTGCTACTAAAGTTTATCTCCCTTGCCCGTGCCATTATCCACTTCGATAATACCCACAATGAAGTAAAGGGTTCGTTTTCAGAATAGAGAAAAATTTGAATTTTACCCGTCAGGTAAATAGCTCAAACTTTCTTCGCCCTTAACTCATATATATTATATAAAAGCCAGCCTAATGTTAATTAATATCATTCATTATTACACAAAAATGAATATTCATATTTTAACACTGGCTATTTTTGTATGCTTTTTAAACAATATCATAATAACAGGTGAACGTAATGGATCGTTGCGAGGAAGAACGGTTAATCGAAGTTCCTGTCTCCCGGAGAAAGCTAATTCAGGCTGGGGCAACAACAGGACTAATGGCCGCAGTGGGAGGATTATCATTACCATTCAGTTTCACAAGTCAAGCCGCGAACAAAACCGCTATCGTCGAAGATAAGGCCGTCTGGAGTTCCTGCACAGTAAACTGTGGAAGTCGCTGCCTGCTTCGATTGCATGTAAAAGATGATTCTGTTTATTGGGTAGAATCTGATACCACAGGCAACGATGAGTACGGAAACCATCAGGTCCGGGCCTGCCTTCGTGGACGCTCCATTCGTCGTCGTATGAATCATCCTGATCGATTGAAATATCCCATGAAACGCGTTGGTAAGCGTGGTGAAGGTAAATTTGAGCGGATATCCTGGGATGAAGCACTGGATACTATCGCGGATAATCTGAAACGAATTATTGCAAACTATGGCAATGAAGCAGTACATGTTATTTACGCCACAGGTGTCGCTGGCGGAAATATTACTAAATCATCAATGCCCTTCCGCCTGATGAATTCCTGCGGTGGCTTTTTAGGTCGTTACGGTACCTATAGTACTGCACAAATCACAGCGGGCATGAATTATCTCTATGGTGGCAGAAGCGGAAACAGCCCGGATGATATCGCTAATACTAAATTGGTTGTAATGTTCGGAAACAATCCAGCCGAAACACGTATGAGCGGCGGTGGTGTTACCTATTATGTTGAACAAGCGCGCGAACGCTCCAATGCGCGGATGATCGTTATCGATCCTCGCTACAACGATACCGCAGCCGGACGAGAAGATGAATGGTTACCCATTCGTCCTGGAACGGACGCCGCCTTAGCTGCAGCACTTGCCTGGGTTCTCATCACCGAAGATATGGTCGATAAACCTTTCCTTGATAAATATTGTGTAGGCTATGACGAGGTTACGTTACCAGCAAGCGCACCAAAAAATGGTCATTATAAAGCTTATATACTCGGCGACGGTCCGGATGGTATAGCAAAAACACCTGAGTGGGCAGCTCAAATCACAGGTATTCCGACAGACAAAATTATTAAGCTGGCGCGTGAGATTGGCCAGGCGAAACCAGCCTATATTTGCCAGGGATGGGGGCCACAGCGTCAATCAAACGGAGAACAAACGTCAAGAGCCATTGCAATGCTCGCCATTTTGACCGGCAATGTCGGTATTTCTGGCGGCAACTCTGGCGATCGAGAAGGCACCTTTGATCTCGGTGTTGAAATGTTTTCCCCTCTAAAAAATCCTGTTAAAACTGAAATATCCTCCTTTACCTGGACCGAAGCTATTGAGCGCGGAACTGAAATGACCTCTACTCGTGATGGCGTACGAGGTAAAGACAAACTGGATGTGCCAATAAAATTCATGTGGTGCTACGCCAGCAACACGCTGATAAATCAGAACAGCAATATTAGTCGCACACATGATATTTTGCAGGATGAAAATAAGTGCGAAATGATTGTCTGCATTGACCATTTCATGACTGCCTCAGCAAAATATAGCGATATTTTACTCCCTGACCTGATGCCTACTGAGCAGGAAGATCTTATCCCGCATGAAGAGGCCGGGAATATGGCATATGTTATTCTGGGACAACCATCAACATCGCCAAAATTTGAACGCAAGCCTATTTACTGGACAATGAGTGAAATAGCAAAACGTCTTGGACCTGATGTTTACCAGACTTTTACCGAAGGCCGTACACAACATGAATGGGTTCAATATCTTTGCGCCAAAACGAAAGAACGTCATCCCGATATGCCGGCTTATGAAGAGATGAAAACGGCAGGTATTTATAAACTTAAATGTCCGGATGAGCATGTTGTCGCATATAAGGATTTTCGCAAAAACCCTATTGCCAATCCCCTTAAAACACCATCGGGAAAAATAGAAATCTATTCTGAACGACTGGCCAATATCGCAAAAACATGGGAACTGAAGCCTGATGAAGTCATCGATCCTTTACCCATTTACACTCCAGGCTTTAATGGCTGGGAAGATCCAGCCCGTCGCGAGTATCCATTGCAAATGACCGGGTTCCACTTTAAAGGCCGCGTGCATTCCAGCTACGGCAATATTGATGTTCTGAAACAGGCCTGCCGACAGGAGATTTGGATAAACCCTATTGATGCCCGGGATCGCGGAATCAAAAACGGAGACACCGTTCGGGTATTTAATCAGTATGGCCAGACGTTGATTCCCGCAAAAGTCACACCTCGTATCATGCCTGGCGTTACTGCTATGGGCGAGGGAATGTGGCTGAATGCCGATATGTTTGGTGACAAAGTCGACCACGGTGGCTCAATTAACATTCTGACAACACATCGCACTTCACCGCTGGCAAAAGCTAATCCTTCGCACAGTAATCTCGTTCAGGTCGAAAAGGTATAAGGAGTAACCGATGACAACCCAGTATGGATTTTTTATTGATTCCAGCCGTTGCACCGGTTGTAAAACCTGCGAACTGGCCTGCAAAGACTACAAAGATTTGACCCCGGATGTCAGCTTCCGCCGCATTTATGAGTATGCGGGTGGTGACTGGCAGGAGAATAACGGCGTCTGGCATCAGAATGTCTTTGCCTATTATCTCTCCATTTCGTGCAACCATTGTGCCGACCCGGCATGTACCAAAGTCTGTCCGAGCGGAGCGATGCATAAGCGGGAAGACGGTTTTGTGGTGGTGAACGAAGAGGTCTGTATCGGCTGCCGCTACTGCCACATGGCCTGCCCGTACGGCGCGCCGCAGTACAACGCCGCCAAAGGTCATATGACCAAGTGCGACGGCTGCCACGACCGGGTGGCGGAAGGCAAGAAGCCGATTTGCGTCGAATCCTGCCCGCTGCGCGCGCTGGACTTCGGGCCGATTAACGAGCTGCGTAAGAAACACGGCGAGCTGGCGGCGGTAGCGCCATTGCCGGGTGCGCACTTCACCAAACCGAGCATAGTGATTAAACCTAATGCCAATGCACGTCCGTGCGGCGATACCACTGGCTATCTGGCCAATCCGAAGGAGGTGTAAAATGGGAAATGGATGGCATGAATGGCCGCTGGTACTGTTTACGGTACTGGGACAGTGTGTCGCGGGTGCGCTGGTTGTCAGCGGACTTGGTTGGCTGGCGGAAAAAAACGATCTGCCCGCCAGGCAGCGTATTGTACGCGGTATGTTTTTTCTTTGGGTGGTGATGGGGCTGGGCTTTCTGGCGTCAATCATGCATCTGGGTTCACCCATGCGGGCGTTCAACTCGCTCAACCGCGTCGGCGCGTCCGGATTAAGTAATGAAATTGCCGCAGGGTCGATCTTTTTCGCTGTCGGCGGTTTCTGGTGGCTGGTGGCCGTTCTGGGGAAAATGCCAGAAACGCTTGGTAAACTCTGGCTGCTGATCAGTATGGTGCTCGGTATCATCTTCATCCTGGCGATGACCCGCGTTTATCAGATTGAAACCGTCCCCACCTGGTATACTGGGTATACGACTCTCGCCTTTTTCCTGACTGCATTCCTCGGCGGCCCACTGTTTGCCGCACTCCTGTTCCAGGCATCCAGAGTCCCCTTTAACAGCACGATATTTTCCAGCATCAGCTTACTTGCTCTATTGGTCTGTATTGCTGTCATCGCGTTACAGGGTATGGCTCTGGCCAGCATTCATAGCTCAGTACAGCAGGCCAGCAGTCTGATACCGGATTATGCTGTATTGCAGGTCTGCCGTGTGGCACTTCTTGTCATCGGCCTGGGCTGCTGGATCTGCCCATTGGTACGTCGCAAAGAGCCACATATTGTTGGGTTACTACTGGGTCTTATCCTGGTGCTTGGCGGCGAAATTTTAGGCCGCGGCCTGTTTTATGGGCTACATATGACTGTCGGTATGACAGTGGCAGGTTAACAAATTAGTGCGGGGGAACCCGCACTTTACGGAATGGTTTTATGACTGATTTCACACAATGTGACAATTTTTCCATGACGGCACGCGTACTGGGCGCCCTCTTTTACTTTGCGCCAGAGAGTGCTGAAGCCTCTCCGCTGGTTTCAGCATTCACATCTGATGAATGGCAAACACAATGGCCGCTGCCGTCGGAGGAGTTGCCTCAACTGGCAAGAATGTTTAAAGATGGCGGCGATGACTCTCTTACTGAGTCCTTTCAGCGTTTATTTATCGGGCCTTATGCCTTACCGTCACCGCCATGGGGCTCCGTCTGGCTGGATCGTGAGAACGTTTTATTTGGTGAATCCACACTGGCGCTGCGCCAGTGGATGCGGGAGAACAGTATTCAGTTCGAGATGCAACAAAATGAGCCAGAAGATCACTTTGGTTCTTTATTACTGATGGCAGCCTGGCTTGCAGAGCAGAGTCGACACAGCGAATGTGAACAGTTACTGGCATGGCATCTGTTCCCATGGTCATCCCGTTTCCTCGGGGTGTTCATTGAGAATGCCGGACATCCTTTTTATCTGGCTTTGGGAAAACTGGCGAGTTTAACACTGGCAAAGTGGCAAACCATGTTATCAATCAATACTAAAAACCTACCTCTCCACCGCTAATATTGCCTATACAGGGGGCTTTATTCAAAACAAATATTCTAATGAGGCCTCCATATTCCAGACTCACCCAAGTGAATTAAGTCCTCGTCAGGACAATACACAACATAGAAAATCTTCTCCGCAACACAAGAATATGTGATTTGTTAGATCAGACGGTCATGTTGATAATTTCCCTACTGTCATTCGTCAATGACTGTGAATACTCTGCTTATCTCGGTCCCTTTTGAAGGAGAATACTATGGCTTACTTACAAATCACCCTGAATATCAGCAACCACAACCGCCCTGCCGCAGCAAATGTTTATCAAAAATATAAAGCGCCATTTTTAAATACCATTGCCGGAGCGACCTCAAAAGAATTGCTTATTCGGGATGAAGACGTGCAAGTTTTACATGGCTTTGAAACTACTGCTCAAGCGCAGGCGTATCTTACCAGTGAATTATTTACAAAAGACGTTGTGGAAGAATTGAAGCCTTTTCTGAACCAGGCACCAGATATTCGCATTTATTATGTGATCTGAATACACAATCCTCTAATATAAAACAGGAACAGATATGCTTTCAAACTGGAATGAGTATCGTAGTGGCCTGCTGGCTGCCATTGGTAAATTTGCCACATTGCAGCCGGAGTTCATGAAAGGCTTTCAGCAAATGGACAAGGGGACTTTAGAAAATGGGCATCTGGATCCCAAAACACAGGAATTGATTGCGCTGGCCGTGGCGGTTACTACCCGTTGCGATGGTTGTCTGGCAGTGCACGTCGATGCGGCCGTGAAACATGGCGCAACCCGGGAAGAGATTTCTGAAGCATTGTCCGTGGCTATAAAAATGAACACTGGGGCAGCCCTCACCTACACAGCACGCGCACTGGATGTGTACGACAACCTGCCGAATAAATAACGGTATCTCTGCTCTAAGCTACCGCCATTTTAGGGGAAATGGATGGTACTATTCGTAATTTAGTGCAACCGTTTTTCCTTGAATACGCCAGTAATACTGTCAGGAAAGTACAGTTTCAACTTTAGCAGGAGATGGTCAGAAGAAGAAACTGGCGCTGCAAGCCGCGCCAGTTCTGAGTTTGGCAGTGGTTACCTTTCATCAAAAGGTAACCAGTACGCATCAGTGCTTCACGATATACATTGTACGGCTATAGGCCACATCTTCCGGGTTAGTAATGGGGTATCCCTTTACCCACGGTTTAATTAACCGGCCATTGGTATACTGATAAATAGGCGCTATAGGCGCTTGTTCCGTTAAAATTTTCTCCGCTGCATTGTAATCCGCGTTACGTGCTTCGGCGGTATTTTCCATCGTCGCTTGCGTCAGGATTTTGTCATAAGTCGGATTAGTAAAGCGTGAAATATTCCCCGTATGCGTGGACGTTAATAAGGATAAGAAAGTCGACGGTTCGTTGTAATCACCCACCCAGGAGGCGCGAATAACATCAAAATTACCGGTATTACGGCTGTCGATATACGTTTTCCACTCCTGGTTTTGCAATTTCACATCCACCCCCAGATTTTTCTTCCACATTGACGCCACCGCAATCGCGATTTTCTGATGGTTTTCTGAGGTATTGTAAAGCAGAGTTAATTTAAGCGGCTTCTGCGATCCGTAGCCTGCTGCACGCAGCAATGTTTTCGCCTGGGCGTTAAGTTCTTCCTGGCTCATTTGTTCAAACGGTGAAGGATCGGGCTTAAATCCTGCCGTAACATCCGGTGTAAAATGCCAGGCCGGTTTTTCACCGGTACCTAAGACTTTTTCCGCCATCAAACGGCGATCAATGGTCATACTTAGCGCCAGACGAACGCGGGAATCCGCCGTCGGCCCTTTCTGCGTGTTAAACGCATAATAATAAGTCCCTAATTGCGGCGGCGTATAAACTTGCCCTGGAATATCCTTTAATAATTTCTGGTACATATTTTTAGGGAAAGATTCGGTGATATCAATATCACCGGCAAGGTAACGTTTCGTCGCAGCCGATTCCTGGTTAATGGGTAAAAATGTCACTTTTTGCAGTACCGTTTTCGCGTTATCCCAGTAATGCGTATTAGGCTCGACCACCAGTTTTTCATTTACCACGCGCTCTTTAAGCACATACGCGCCATTGCCGATCAGTTTTCCCGGCTTCATCCAGTCTTTGCCGCTTTCAACATTCGCTTTTTGGACCGGATAAAAGGCAAAACTGGCGGTCAGACTGGCAAACCAGGGCAACGGCTTGTCAAGCTGAACACGCAAAGTGTGCGCGTCCACGGCACTGACGCCAAGCTGATCCGGCGTGACTTTACCGTCGATAATGGCTTGCGCATTAGTGATGCCAGCCAGAGCGGCAAACCAGGCGAAGGGGGAAAGCGTTTTGGGATCAACGAGGCGTTGCCAACTATAGACAAAATCCTGGGCGGTCACCGGCGTTCCATCGGCCCATTGCGCATTATCCCGCAACGTAAACGTCCAGATACGATTATCATTGCTCTTCCACTGGCTGGCGACGCCAGGAATAATTTCACCCTTTTCGTTCTGGTTAACCAGCCCTTCAAACAGATCGCGGATCACCTGAATTTCAGGCAGCCCAACGGCTTTCGCTGGATCTAACGAAGCGGGCTCATCTTTGATATGACGCACCAGTTCTTGTTTCTCTGCCAGTACCGTTCCGCCGGGAACATCCGCAGCATATGCCAGGGAAAAGCTGCTAACCAACAGCGCACAACAGGTTACTGAAACAGAATGCCTCATAGAAGTTCCTCAAAGATGAGTTAAATGACAACGTAATTATTTGTTTCAGCAGAAAGAAATGCAATTATCTTCCGCCAGAAAGTTGATATCGCGCCATACAAGAGGGTAAATAGAAACCATTTGATAATCGGCGGGTTTTACACAACACTACGATGATTACCCTACTGGTCTCAGCTTCGGGAAACGCGTATGACTGTCACCCGCCCCCGTGCCGAGCGCGGCGCATTTCCGCCAGGCACTGAACATTATGGACGTTCGCTACTAGGCGCGCCGCTAATCTGGTTTCCGGCGCCTGCCGCCAATCGCGAAAGCGGTCTGATACTGGCTGGCACCCACGGGGATGAAACCTCATCCGTGGTGACGCTCTCCTGTGCGTTACGCACCTTAAATCCAACCCTTCGCCGTCATCATGTCGTACTTGCCGTTAATCCTGATGGCTGTCAACTGGGGTTAAGGGCAAATGCGAATGGCATTGATCTAAACCGTAACTTTCCCGCCGCCAACTGGAAAGCGGGTGAGACAGTTTATCGCTGGAATAGCCGCGCGCAAGAGCGTGATGTCGTGCTGCTAACCGGCGACCATCCCGGCTCAGAACCGGAAACCCAGGCGCTTTGCCAGTTAATTCATCGACTCCAACCCGCCTGGGTCGTCTCTTTTCACGATCCGCTAGCCTGCATTGAAGATCCACGTCGCAGCGAGCTAGGCGAGTGGCTGGCCGATGCTTTTGCGTTGCCGCTGGTGACCAGCGTAGGTTACGAAACGCCCGGTTC
The DNA here is from genome assembly GCF_004010735.1 of Salmonella sp. SSDFZ54. Taxonomy (NCBI): domain Bacteria; kingdom Pseudomonadati; phylum Pseudomonadota; class Gammaproteobacteria; order Enterobacterales; family Enterobacteriaceae; genus Salmonella; species Salmonella sp. SSDFZ54. The sequence goes on along the minus strand of NZ_CP034819.1, from coordinate 4,194,084 downwards.
GTTTGGCAGCTGGTGCGCCGACCTCAACCTGCACTGCATTACCGCCGAGTTTCCCCCTGTTTCCGCCGATGAAGCCAGCGAAAAATACTTGCAGGCGATGTCGAATCTGCTCCGCTGGCATCCTAAAGATGGAGTTGACCCGTCGTAAAGCGTAGCGCGGGCTCAACATCAACCGCCAGCCATGTTGGGCCATCAAGATCGGCGAAGCTCACCTGCGGCATAAGCGGCAGCGCGGCGCTAATCGCTCTTGATGTACAGAGCATACAGCCCAGCATCAGGCCGAATCCTTGCTCCCGCGCCTCCGTTGCCAGCGCCAGCGCCTCGGTCAGACCGCCGGTTTTATCCAGCTTAATGTTGATCATATCGTAGCGCCCCGTCAGGGCTTTCAGACTACTGCGAGTATGGCAGCTCTCATCTGCACAAATGGGCAACGGATGAATAAAATTTTCCAGGGCGGCGTCATCCTGCGCGGGCAGCGGTTGCTCCAGCATCGCGACATTCAGATCCGCCAGTAACTGGCAACGCGCCGCCAGCCCCTCCGGACGCCACGATTCATTGGCGTCCACAATGAGCGTCGCCTCCGGCACCGCCGAGCGGATCGCCACCATACGTTCGCTAATCAGACGAGCATCGAGTTTGATTTTCAGCAACGTCGCCCCTTTTTCCCATAGTGCCGCCGCACTGGCTGCCATCTGTTCCGGCGTACCTATCACTACCGTTTGCGCGGTAGTAAAAACCGGGGCCAGCGTCACGCCGAGCAGCCCGGCAAGGCTTTGCTGCCGCTGGCGGGCCTGCAAATCCCATAAGGCGCTATCCACCGCGTTGCGCGCCGCGCCTGCCGGCAACAGTTTCTGCAATGCTTCGCGAGTCAGCCCGTTTTCCAACTGAGGCACAATACTCATGATTTGCGCCATGACCGAGGCATCACTTTCACCATAACGTGGATATGGCGTACATTCCCCGATGCCTTTTACGCCCTCTTCTTCCAGTTCGACAACGACAACATGCGCTTCGCTTCGGCTACCACGCGCAATAACAAAAGGCGTATGTAACGGCCAGGTTTCCTCATATACCTTAACAGATCTCATCTCTTCCCCTCTGATAGCGCCGGACGCGGCTTGCTACAAATAGTATTTGCCGTGTTAATGAATAATGACTTAAACTGGATTTCGACGTTAACTATAAGTAAATAGGAACATAATTATGTCACAGACTGTACATTTCCAGGGTAACCCGGTCACCGTTGCCAACGTTATTCCGCAGGCTGGTAGCAAAGCACAGGCTTTTACTCTTGTCGCAAAAGATTTGTCTGACGTTTCCCTCAGCCAATATGCAGGCAAACGCAAAGTGCTGAATATTTTCCCAAGCATTGATACTGGCGTATGCGCCGCATCAGTTCGTAAGTTTAATCAACTGGCCACAGAAGTGGAGAATACCGTCGTATTGTGCGTTTCTGCTGACCTGCCTTTTGCACAGTCGCGTTTTTGCGGCGCGGAAGGCCTGAGCAACGTTATTACGCTTTCCACTCTGCGTAATAACGAGTTTCTGAAAAACTACGGCGTCGAAATCGTTGACGGCCCGCTGAAAGGTTTGGCGGCGCGCGCAGTCATCGTGCTTGACGAAAACGACAACGTTATTTTCAGTCAGTTGGTGGATGAAATCACCCACGAGCCGGATTACGACGCCGCGCTTAATGTCCTGAAGGCATAAGCCAGCGCCTGCTGGCGCTACGTTTGTCAGTGCTACAGGCGGTGCTCTTTTGTCACAAGAAGGCCTCTATCCGGAGGCCTTCTTTTTTTCTACTCTTCACCCTTCTTCTGGCTCAGACCATATTCACGCAGCTTATTGGCAATCGCGGTGTGCGATACCCCCAACCGTTTCGCCAGTTTACGCGTACTCGGATAGCTACGATAAAGCTGGGTCAGGACAGAACGTTCAAAACGACTGGTAATGTCATCCAGCGAACCTTCCATCGAATCCTCGCCGACTGCCACCGTCGCGGCATCGTAGTCAGGCAGCAGGATATCCTGCGGACGCAGCTCATACCCTTCCAGTTGCGTCAGCGCCCGGTATATCGCATTTTTAAGCTGGCGAACGTTACCCGGCCAGCCGTAACGAGTGAGGACCGTACTCAGATCGGCAGACAGTTTCGGTCGCGGAACGCCCTGTTCGTCGGCAAAACGCGCCACGAACAGTTCGGTCAACGGCATAATATCCTGCGGACAATCGCGCAACGGCGGCAAATTAAGCGTCAGAACGTTAAGTCGATAATAGAGATCTTCGCGGAACAGTCCTTTTTGCACCAGCTCCACCAGATTTTTCTGCGTGGCGCAGATAACGCGGACATCAACATGAATTTCGTGATCTTCGCCGACGCGACGGAACGTACCATCATTGAGAAAACGTAGCAGCTTCGCCTGCATACGCGGCGACATTTCGCCAATTTCATCCAGCAGCACCGAACCGCCATTCGCCTGTTCAAAAAAGCCTTTTTTACCTTCCGGCGCATGGCCAAATAGTTCGCTTTCTACCGCATCTTCCGGGATTGAAGCGCAGTTGAGCGCCAGATACGGCTTCGCTGAACGAGGGCTTGCCTGGTGACAGGCATAGGCGAAAAGATCTTTGCCGGTTCCCGTATCGCCGGTAATCAGCAGCGGCGCGCTGAGCATCGCCAGTTTGCGCGCCTGCTCAACGACGTGCTTCATCTTTGCGCTCACGGCAATAATCTGACTAAACGCGCTCAGATCCTGCGTGGACAAATTCTGTAGCTGCTGCCCCATACGAATCGTGGAACGCAACATCACTACCGCCCCGGTCAACACGTATTCGTCATTTTCGTTTTGTAAATGTACCGGCGTAATCTCCATCAGGAAGTTTTGCCCGTTGATCACGACATGTTCGTTATGGGAGCTTTGCGGGTTACCGTCCAGCCAGCGCTGAAAATTGAAGCCGTTGATTAATTGTGCGGCGGTATGGTGCCGCATTCGCTCCTGGCTCTGGGCAAAAAGCTGACAACTCGCCGGGTTCGCCATCTCCACTTTACTCTTCATATCCAATGAGAGCACCGGCTCCGGCAACGCCTCAAGCAGCGCGCTCAGGGCCAGATGTTCACGTTCGGACGGCATCCAGGGAACGGTACGGACATCCGTTACGCCGGAAATACGGCGGATTTCGGCCATCAGGCTGCTGAAGTCGGTGAATTCCAGCTCAGCAAAATTAAGATAAATTCGCCCAATGGGATCAATCTCGATTCCGCGTAAATCAATGCTACGTAACACCAGTAAATCAAGTAATTCGCGGGTCAGACCAAGTCGGTCTTCACAAAAGACTTCCAGACGCATGGGAACCTTCACCTGAATAATGAACCATTAAATAGATGATAAGCCACTATTCGGCTGGCAGGAAGGATTCTGTCAACAAATATTGACAGCATGACGGAAAAACGGGCGCTGCGGCGTAAAGCCAGGCAATCAGCGCCCTGTGGAAGGTCATTTCTCAGGCGACGACTTACTCTTTTGCAGCGTCTCTTTTAGCTGACCGATAAGCTGACGACGAAAATCACCGAGACGTGGTTTATCGTTATCGATCCACGGCAATGGTCGACATAGCTCCATCGCTTTTATTCCCAGTCGAGCGGTAAGGAGGCCTGCGCCAATCCCCTGCGCCGCGCGCGTGGACAAGCGTGCGGCCAGATCCTGAGACATCCAGTCCATACCGACTTCACGCACCAGCTCACTGGCCCCCGCGAACGCGATATTCAGCAACACCAGACGGAACAGACGAAGGCGGCTGTAATAACCAAGTTCAATGCCATACAGCGTTGCGATACGGTTAATCAGGCGTAAATTACGCCAGGCAATAAACGCCATATCCACCAACGCTAACGGACTGACGGCGATCATCAGAGTCGATTCCGCGGCGAAACGGCTAATCTCACGTCGCGCCTGCGCGTCAAGTACCGGCTGTACCAGATGCGCATACAAACCGACGATTTCCCTGTCGTTTTGCGTTTCGTGAATAGCGGCATACCAACGTTGTAATGCCGGATGTGATTGATCAATCCCCGCCTGCTGCGCCAGTTTTTCGCAAAATGCGCGACCTTTCCCGACGCTATGGCTATGTAACAGTTCACGCGCTTCATCGCGTTCATGCGCTCGCTGGCGCAAGCGCCATAATCGCCGCCACTCCGTGACCACCGATCCCACGCCAGCGCCAACGATCAGCGCGCCTGCGGCACAGCCGCCTAAAGCGACCCAGTCCTGAGTTTGCCAGGCATTCATTGTCCACTGTACGCCTTGCCCGACCACGCTCGCGCCAAACAGCGCCAGCCCTCCCATCACCATTTTACGCCACAGGCTGCGTTTGGGGCGCAGCGCGGCATCGACCGCCGCTTCTGCCACGCCTTCGTCTTCCGGGCGCTCATCGATAGCCGCAGGCGCAAATGTACGCGACTCCGCTTCGCTGAAAGTTTGCTGCGCTTTGAAGGCCGACGTAGGCTCCTCCTTTAGCGGTTCTGCAAAATCAATACGCGGTTTTAACGGTTCGCTCATCGCAGCTTATCTCCTATTAAAAACTCCAGCGCAGCGTCCAGACGAATATGCGGTAACGGTTTATCAACATCCATCACCTGCGGACGAAAAGCTTCGAACTGAAAACCCTGACTATCCCAAAACGCTTGCCCCGGCAAACGCGAAGGCACTTCGCCGGGGTACACGGTTAACGGCGCGCCGTCACTCAAACGGTTTCCACGTAAAGCCGGGATTTTTTCGCCGTTGACCTCAATCACGCCGCTGGTGGTCGCCTGTACCGACGCCAGCCCCAGGCAATCCATACTAATGCCTTCAAACGCGGCATTTTGCCAGGCATCCTGAATAAGCTGCTGGAGCAAGGCCACCATATTGGCATGTTGGTCGAGGGTGACATGGTCGGCTTTCGTCGCGGCGAACAGCAATTTATCAATCACCGGCGAAAACAAGCGGCGAAACAGAGTCCGCTGGCCATAGTGAAAACTTTGCATCAGCTGCGTTAAAGCGAGACGCATATCATTAAACGCCTGCGGCCCGCTATTAAGCGGTTGCAGACAGTCGACCAGCACAATCTGGCGATCAAAGCGTAGAAAATGATTTTTGTAGAACCCTTTGACCACTTTTTCGCAATAGTAGTTAAAGCGTTCGCGCAGCATTCCAGCGTTGGTCTGTTTATCCGCCTGCGCCAGTTTTGACTCGCCGAAGGCGTCCACATCCGGCCACGGGAAAAACTGCAACGCTGGCGCGCCCGCCATATCGCCCGGCAAAACAAACCGTCCAGGCTGAATAAAATGCAATCCCTGCGATTTACACTGATGCAAATAATCCGTCCAGGCGGCGGCAATCTCCGCCAGCCGGTTTTCATCGGCGGGCGCCAGCGGATCGAGCCCGTCGCAAAGTTGCCGCCATTTTGCGGCCCACTCAGCGCGTTGCCCTTGCAACAAGCCGTTCATCTGACGGGACCAACTTAAATAATCCTGAGCCAGCATGGGCAGATCGAGTAACCATTCCCCTGGATAGTCCACAATCTCCAGATACAATGTCGAGGTATCTTTAAAATGGCGCAGCAGCGAGTCGTTTGAGCGATAGCGCAACGCCAGCCGAATCTCACTGACGCCGCGCGTCGGTGTGGGCCATGCGGGAGGATTGCCATAAAGCTGAAGTATCCCCTCATCGTAGGTAAAACGGGGAATACCAAAATCACGTTGAGGCACGCGCTTTACGCCAAGCAGGCGTTCTTCGCGTACCGCGCTGAGCAACGGTAAGCGCGCGCCCGCGTGGACATTAAGCAACTGGTTAACCATCGCCGTGATAAACGCTGTTTTACCGCTGCGGCTCAACCCGGTTACGGCAAGACGCAAATGCCTGTCTACCCCACGATTGACCAGCGCGTTGAGTTCAGTTTTAAGTCGCTTCATTGACATCCTGTTGAGCCTGAAGAGAAGAAAAAATAATAACGAGCCTGCGTTATAGATATGTGCAAAAACGTTATTATCAACTACCCGGAGAGATCAACAACGGCGCATTAAGCGCCGCGGTTAGTATGAGTATTGAGCAATAGATTATCTATTTTTTTACTTTCGGCATATCAAGACGACTGATGCCGCCCATATTCATCGCGTGCGTATACCCCATATCAAGCAACATTTGTTTTGCCATGCCCGACTGTCGTCCGGAGTTGCAATATAACTTTACCGTATCGTTCCTGTCTGGAACTACCGTTTCGATATGAGATTTAATCTCCTGCAATGGGATATTAATCGCGCCCTGAATATGCTCTCGCTGATATTGTTCCGGAATGCGGACATCTATCCAGTATTCTGCGGCATAAAGCGGCATGGCTATGAATAACGCTAACGCAAATATTCCTTTTTTCAACATACTTCCGTCCTGACACGTAATGTATTTCGCACACACTATACGCCAGAGCTTAACGAAATATTATGACCAGACTCGCTATTTGTAACGCTGCGAAATTTTATTCGCCGCCTTACGAAGTACTGGCTCCAGCGCAAACGCCAGCAACATTTTTAGCGGACGACGGGCGACGGATTTTACCGCCCATCCCGCCACGCCGGCAGGCCCGTAGCGTAACGCGGTCAACAGAACCAGCTTACCTGCTATTTTGAAGCCGGGCTTCACCTTCTGCCCGGCGCGTTGCCAGCGAGTATTCATCTTCACCTTCCCGATATAACACTTAAAGTTGACGGAAACGACTACGCAGTGTGAACGTATCTGACGTGACGTAGCGTTCCATTTCTCGCAAACGCTTTTCGCCTGCGGCAAGCTCTCTGTCTACGGTATCCAGCAGTTCGCCGCTGGTCGGCTGCGGTTTGCCTGCGGCCAGATTATCCGGCATAGGGTCCAGTACAAAAGACAGAACGATATAGGCCACTACGGTAAAAAACGCCAGCCCAAAGAAAATCGACAGCACGACCAGAATACGCACCAGTTTTACCGGTACATCAAGGTAGTCGGCGATCCCGGCGCAAACGCCACGCACCATGCCCTTTTGCGGCATACGCCATAGTTTTTTATTCAGATTGATTCCACCCATTAGCGCTCTCTCCAGTTCGGATGCTCTGCATCAAGAATGTCTTCCAGCGCCTGAATGCGCTCGCGCATACGTTGCGCATCGTCTGTGAGTTGCAGTAAGCGTTGCTGCTCGCTTTGCGACAGTTCTCCCCGACCGGCACGGTTGCTGTAATGCAGCCACAGCCAAATCGGTAACACAAACAACACAAAAATGGTTAACGGGATGGCCAGAAATAGCGCGCTCATGCGTTCTCCTTACACCTAAAGCTGATGAGCGACGGCGCGTACCGGCGCCGCCATTGTCATTATTGATTATCTTGCTTCATTTTGGCTTTCAACTGCGCCAACTGCTCGCTGATTTCATCATCGGCTTTCAGGTTGGCAAACTGTTGGTCCAGCGATTGCTGCTTACCAAAACGATGGCTTTCCGCTTCCGCTTCCATTTGATCGATACGACGTTCAAAGGATTCAAACCGCGCCATGGCTTCATCCAGTTTGCCGCTGTCAAGCTGACGACGGACATCGCGGGAAGAACTCGCCGCCTGATGACGCAGCATCAGCGCCTGCTGGCGAGCGCGCGTTTCGCTGAGTTTGTTTTCCAGCTCGCCAATCTCTTTCTTCATGCGCGCCAGCGTGTCATCCACCAGCGTGACTTCCTGTTCAAGCGTAGCAATTAAATCAGTCAGCTTTTGTTTTTCAATCAATGCGGCGCGCGCCAGATCGTCTTTATCTTTGCGCAGAGCCAGTTCCGCTTTTTCCTGCCACTCGATCTGCTGAGCCGTAGCCTGTTCAATACGACGGGATAACTGTTTCTTTTCCGCTAAAGCACGCGCGGAGTTCGAGCGAACCTCCACCAGCGTATCTTCCATCTCCTGAATCATCAGGCGCACCAGCTTCTGCGGATCTTCCGCTTTTTCCAACAACGCATTGATATTGGCGTTCACGATGTCGGCAAAACGAGAAAAAATACCCATAATTCAATCCTCACATAATGTTCTGATAACGGGCGATGCCCTGCTACATGGTTAATACAATTTGCGTGCCAACTTTTTATATCACTGATAGTAAAGGAATTATTTCGTTTTACCTCGCCAGCAAAAAAGGATAAAGTGGTGAAAAACACTAACAAGTGGCGATTTTCATCATGGCTGAATTTAAAGATAACCTGCTCGGCGAGGCAAACCGTTTTCTTGAAGTACTGGAACAAGTCTCCCGGCTCGCGCCGCTGGATAAGCCAGTGCTGATTATTGGCGAACGCGGTACGGGTAAAGAACTTATCGCCAATCGCCTGCACTATCTCTCTTCACGCTGGCAGGGGCCGCTTATCTCGCTTAACTGCGCGGCGCTTAACGAAAATCTGCTGGACTCCGAACTGTTTGGTCATGAAGCGGGCGCTTTTACCGGGGCGCAAAAACGTCATCCCGGTCGCTTTGAACGCGCCGATGGCGGCACGCTGTTTTTGGATGAACTGGCGACAGCGCCGATGCTGGTACAGGAAAAGCTACTGCGGGTGATTGAATATGGCGAGCTAGAGCGCGTCGGCGGCAGCCAACCGTTACAGGTTAATGTGCGATTAGTATGCGCCACCAACGCCGATTTACCCGCCATGGTGAAGGAAGGGACATTTCGTGCCGATCTGCTCGACAGGCTGGCTTTTGACGTTGTACAACTGCCGCCGCTGCGCGAACGCCAAAGCGATATCATGCTGATGGCCGAGCATTTTGCTATTCAGATGTGTCGTGAGCTACGTCTGCCCTTATTTCCCGGTTTTACCGATCGGGCAAAAGAAACGTTGTTGCATTACGCCTGGCCGGGTAATGTCCGCGAGCTGAAAAACGTAGTCGAACGTTCAGTGTATCGCCACGGCAGCAGTGAACATCCTTTGGATGAAATTGTTATCGATCCTTTTCAACGCCATCCCGCCGAACCGCCCGCGCCCGCCCTGCCATCGGCATCCGCCACGCCTGACCTGCCGCTCAACTTGCGGGAGTTTCAACTGCAACAGGAAAAAGCGCTGCTGCAACGTAGCTTACAGCAGGCGAAATTTAACCAGAAACGAGCCGCCGATTTGCTGGCGCTCACCTACCACCAGTTTCGCGCCTTGCTTAAAAAGCATCAGCTTTAGCTATTTCTCCGGCTAATTGACGACATTTACGCCAGTTATCCACCGACATTTTTACGTGGCGGGCCGAAGTGCGATACACTTTGCAAATTGAACTTCAAAAACTTAACTATTATGCGCCTGGTTTTATCGTCTCTGATCGTGATAGCGGGTCTACTGAGTAGTCAGGCTACGGCTGCGGCTGCGCCCGAACAAACTGCGAGTGCAGATATTCGCGATAGCGGCTTTGTGTATTGTGTCAGCGGGCAGGTCAACACCTTTAATCCGCAAAAAGCGAGCAGCGGCCTCATCGTCGATACCCTGGCCGCCCAGTTATATGACCGTCTGTTGGATGTCGATCCCTATACTTATCGTTTAGTCCCAGAGCTGGCAGAAAGCTGGGAAGTGCTGGATAACGGGGCAACGTACCGTTTTCACCTGCGCCGAGACGTTTCCTTTCAAAAAACCGCCTGGTTTACGCCGACCCGAAAACTCAATGCTGATGATGTCGTCTTTACCTTTCAGCGGATTTTTGATCGTCGGCATCCGTGGCATAACATCAACGGCAGTAGCTTCCCCTACTTTGATAGCCTACAGTTCGCCGACAATGTAAAAAGCGTGCGTAAGCTGGACAATAACACCGTTGAGTTTCGCCTGACGCAGCCAGACGCCTCCTTTTTATGGCATCTGGCCACACACTACGCTTCCGTCATGTCCGCTGAGTACGCCGCGCAGCTTAGCCGAAAAGATCGCCAGGAACTGCTAGACCGCCAACCGGTCGGCACCGGGCCTTTCCAGCTTTCGGAGTACCGTGCCGGGCAGTTTATTCGTCTCCAGCGCCACGATGGGTTTTGGCGCGGCAAACCGCTGATGCCGCAAGTGGTGGTGGATTTAGGCTCCGGCGGTACCGGGCGTTTATCGAAATTACTGACCGGTGAATGCGATGTTCTGGCCTGGCCCGCCGCCAGCCAGCTAACTATTTTACGCGACGATCCGCGTTTGCGTCTGACGTTGCGCCCGGGGATGAATATCGCCTATCTGGCCTTTAACACCGATAAGCCGCCGTTGAATAATCCCGCAGTGCGCCATGCGCTGGCCTTATCGATCAACAACCAGCGCCTGATGCAGTCGATTTATTACGGCACGGCGGAAACCGCAGCCTCCATTTTACCGAGAGCCTCATGGGCTTACGATAACGATGCCAAAATTACGGAGTACAATCCGCAAAAATCGCGCGAACAGCTAAAAGCGCTGGGCATTGAGAATCTTACGCTGCATCTCTGGGTGCCGACCAGTTCTCAGGCCTGGAACCCAAGTCCGCTAAAAACGGCGGAGCTTATTCAGGCGGATATGGCGCAGGTTGGCGTAAAAGTGGTCATTGTGCCGGTTGAAGGTCGTTTTCAGGAGGCGCGCCTGATGGATATGAATCACGATCTGACCTTATCCGGCTGGGCCACGGACAGCAACGATCCGGATAGCTTTTTCAGACCGCTGTTAAGCTGTGCGGCCATCAATTCGCAAACCAATTTCGCCCACTGGTGTAACCCTGAATTTGACAGCGTGCTGCGTAAAGCACTGTCGTCGCAGCAGTTGGCTTCGCGCATAGAAGCGTATGAGGAAGCGCAGAATATCCTGGAGAAAGAGCTGCCGATACTGCCGCTGGCATCATCACTACGCCTGCAGGCTTACCGCTACGATATTAAAGGGCTGGTGTTAAGCCCGTTCGGCAATGCGTCTTTTGCCGGCGTCTCCCGCGAAAAACACGAAGAGGTGAAAAAACCATGATTATCTTCACCCTGCGTCGGTTATTGCTGTTGCTGGTGACGCTCTTCTTTCTGACCTTTATCGGCTTTAGCCTGAGCTATTTTACGCCGCACGCGCCGCTACAAGGCGCATCATTATGGAATGCCTGGGTTTTCTGGTTCAACGGTCTGCTGCACTGGGACTTTGGCGTGTCCAGCATTAACGGCCAACTGATTTCCGAACAGCTTAAAGAGGTGTTTCCCGCCACGATGGAGCTGTGCATTCTCGCCTTTGGTTTCGCGCTGATGGTCGGCATCCCGGTCGGGATGCTGGCTGGCGTGACGCGTAGCAAATGGCCGGATCGTTTTATCAGCGCGCTGGCGCTATTAGGTTTCTCAATTCCGGTTTTCTGGCTGGCCCTTCTGCTCACACTGTTCTTTTCGCTCACGCTGGGGTGGCTGCCGGTATCCGGGCGCTTTGACCTGCTTTATGAAGTTAAACCGGTTACCGGTTTCGCCATCATTGATGCCTGGATTTCAGATTCGCCGTGGCGTGATGAAATGGTGATGAGCGCCATACGACATATGGTTTTACCGGTGCTCACGCTTTCCGTCGCGCCGACCACAGAAGTGATCCGCCTGATGCGAATCAGCACTATTGAGGTCTACGATCAGAACTACGTTAAAGCGGCGGCCACGCGCGGCTTGTCGCGCTTTACGATTTTACGCCGTCACGTGTTGCATAATGCGCTGCCGCCGGTCATTCCCCGTCTTGGTCTGCAATTTTCAACCATGTTAACGCTGGCGATGATTACCGAAATGGTTTTCAGCTGGCCAGGGCTGGGACGATGGTTAATTCACGCCATTCGTCAGCAGGACTATGCCGCTATTTCCGCTGGCGTGATGGTCATTGGCTCGCTGGTTATTGTGGTCAATGTGATTTCCGATATTTTGGGTGCTATGGCTAACCCTCTGAAACATAAGGAATGGTATGCCTTACGATAGCGTATACAGCGAAAAGCGCCCGCCAGGCACCCTGCGCACTGCCTGGCGCAAATTTTATAGCGACGCGCCTGCGATGGTGGGTCTGTATGGATGTGCCGGTCTGGCGTTGCTGTGTATTTTTGGCGGCTGGATCGCGCCCTATGGTATCGATCAGCAATTTCTGGGCTATCAGCTACTGCCGCCCTCCTGGTCACGCTATGGCGAAGTCTCCTTTTTTCTGGGGACTGACGATCTGGGGCGCGATGTGCTGAGCCGCCTGTTAAGCGGCGCGGCGCCCACGGTCGGCGGCGCGTTTATCGTAACGCTGGCGGCTACGCTATGTGGATTAGTCCTCGGCGTAGTGGCAGGCGCGACTCACGGTTTACGCTCTGCCGTACTGAACCATATTCTGGACACGCTGCTTTCCATCCCTTCGCTCTTGCTGGCGATTATCGTCGTGGCATTTGCCGGCCCACATCTGTCACACGCGATGTTTGCCGTCTGGCTGGCCCTGTTGCCGCGAATGGTACGTTCCGTCTACAGCATGGTGCATGATGAACTGGAAAAAGAGTACGTCATTGCCGCCCGTCTGGATGGCGCGACAACGCTGAATATTCTGTGGTTCGCCATTTTACCGAATATTACCGCCGGTCTGGTCACCGAAATTACCCGGGCGCTGTCGATGGCGATTCTGGACATCGCCGCGCTGGGATTTTTAGATCTCGGCGCGCAGCTTCCCTCTCCTGAATGGGGCGCCATGTTGGGGGATGCGCTGGAGCTAATCTATGTCGCGCCGTGGACCGTTATGCTACCCGGCGCGGCGATAACGCTCAGTGTTTTACTGGTAAACCTGCTCGGAGATGGGATTCGTCGTGCGATTATTGCGGGGGTGGAATAATGCCGTTACTGGATATCCGCAATCTCACCATTGAATTTAAAACCAGCGAAGGTTGGGTAAAAGCGGTCGATCGCGTCAGTATGACATTAAGCGAAGGCGAAATTCGCGGCCTGGTAGGTGAATCGGGTTCCGGAAAGAGCTTGATTGCTAAAGCTATTTGCGGCGTCGCGAAAGACAACTGGCGAGTCACTGCCGACCGTATGCGTTTTGATGATATCGATCTGCTGCGCCTCTCCTCTCGTGAACGGCGTAAGCTGGTCGGGCATAATGTGTCGATGATCTTCCAGGAGCCGCAGTCGTGCCTTGATCCTTCCGAACGCGTCGGCCGCCAGTTAATGCAAAATATTCCCGCCTGGACCTATAAAGGCCGCTGGTGGCAGCGTTTAGGCTGGCGTAAACGGCGTGCTATTGAATTACTGCACCGGGTGGGAATTAAAGATCATAAAGACGCGATGCGCAGTTTTCCCTATGAACTGACCGATGGCGAGTGTCAGAAAGTCATGATCGCTATCGCGCTGGCGAATCAACCGCGACTCCTGATCGCTGATGAACCCACCAACTCAATGGAACCGACGACGCAGGCGCAAATTTTTCGCCTGTTGACCCGACTGAATCAAAACAGTAATACCACCATTCTGTTGATTAGCCACGACCTGCAAATGTTGAGTCAGTGGGCTGACAAAATCAACGTTTTATACTGCGGCCAGACGGTAGAAACCGCGCCAAGTAAAGATCTGGTGACGACGCCACATCATCCTTATACGCAGGCGCTTATCCGTGCGATTCCGGATTTTGGCAGCGCGATGCCGCATAAAAGCCGTCTCAATACGCTGCCGGGCGCGATCCCGCTACTGGAGCAGTTACCTATAGGTTGTCGTCTGGGGCCGCGCTGCCCTTATGCGCAACGAGAATGCATTATCACGCCACGCTTAACCGGCGCGAAAAATCATCTCTATGCCTGTCATTTTCCGCTGAATATGGAGAGAGAGTGATATGGTGGAAACTCTGCTTGAAGTGCGCAACCTGAGTAAAACCTTTCGCTACCGGACAGGATGGTTTCGCCGCCAGACCGTCGACGCCGTGAAACCATTAAGCTTTACGCTTCGTGAGCGTCAGACTCTGGCCATTATCGGCGAAAACGGTTCCGGCAAATCCACGCTGGCAAAGATGCTGGCCGGCATGATTGAACCCACCAGCGGCGAGCTTCTTATTGACGATCATCCCCTGCATTACGGCGACTATTCGTTTCGAAGCCAACGTATTCGAATGATTTTTCAGGACCCCTCAACGTCACTGAATCCACGTCAACGTATTTCACAGATCCTTGACTTCCCCCTGCGCCTTAATACCGATCTGGAGCCGGAACAGCGGCGCAAACAGATTGTCGAGACGATGCGTATGGTGGGTCTATTGCCCGATCACGTGAGCTACTACCCGCATATGCTGGCACCGGGGCAGAAACAGCGTCTGGGCCTGGCCCGCGCGCTGATTTTACGCCCTAAAGTCATTATCGCGGACGAAGCGCTGGCTTCGCTTGATATGTCCATGCGCTCGCAGCTCATCAATCTGATGCTTGAATTGCAGGAAAAGCAAGGCATCTCCTATATCTATGTCACGCAGCATATCGGCATGATGAAACATATTAGCGATCAGGTATTAGTGATGCATCAGGGGGAAGTGGTTGAACGCGGCAGCACCGCCGATGTGCTCGCCTCTCCGCTACATGAGCTTACCCGCCGTTTAATCGCAGGCCATTTTGGCGAGGCGCTGACCGCTGACGCATGGCGAAAGGATCGCTAAGCGAAACAAATACCCTCAGTTCGATTCTCTGAGGGTGTTCATGCGACTGCCCAACAGCAATGTTTCAACCTCTTCTAACGCAACGGAAGGAAATAACGTGCCCTGGGTTGCCCAAATGCCTGCCGTTTTTAACGCCGACAAATAGCGTGCGTTTTCCTGGCCACCCACCACAATCTTGTCACAATAATGCCGGATATGTTTGACGAGCAGCGGAAACGTCATTTTTTCAATTTGTGAGACAAAAAAGCTGCGGTCAAGTTTTACGCCGCTAAAACACCCGCAAACTAATGGCGCAGCGGTTGCGTTCCCTACGCCCAGGTCGCCCAGCCATAATGGATTAGGTTGCTTATGAAGCGCGTGTATTAAAGGATCGATTAAGGCGTTATCTTGACATGAAAAATGTTCAGCGACCTGCAGCTCCACAAATAGCATGGCGTGTAGTAATGCGCGAATATCTTTGTCCTGAAGGACAAACTGCGCCATACCCCGATCGATATTTATGATACAGAACAGGCCGTGGCGTAGAAACCAGCCATGTTTGGCCGCGATTGCCCGCAACAGATCAAGCAGAAAACGGCGCTTCTGCGAATTGTCCCATGACGAGATAACAAACTCAGGGTGTAGCGGACGAGCTGGCGACGATGCAAAATGGGTAATAATTTCGACACCCAGTAACTCCCCCTCCATTGCCCTTATCGGCTCTGCCATAAAAAAATAGCGCATGTGACCACTCCACTTGATCTTAACTCCCTGATAATGCGCTTTTAACGCAAATCAATCAATAAAAACGATCAATATATAAAAAATGATCGAAAAAAACAATATATGTTAACTTCATGATAACTTGCTAATTTTATGTTTTGAGAATGTTCTTCTATTGCTATAAGGAAATTTACATACTACGCCGAACAACGCTAATACGACGGCATGAGACCATCCGTAAAGCCAGGTTTTTCTTGTCAGGCAGAGGGGAAAAATCAAGGCGAGTTAATGGTGTTGCACCATCGCGTGGCATTTCACCCACTATGGCAGCGCGGCATCGCCAACCCTAATGGCGAGTTGCATCTCCGCTACAGGCTGTCCAGATCCCCCGAACGACCTTTAAGCGAATAGCAACTCTCAATAATTGATCGGCAAATCTGTAGCGAATGAGCCCCCGGCGATTCGCAGAAAAGAACTGAACTAAATGCTATTTTTTTAATTCATTCTTTAATACCTTAGCCACAAGAGTCCCTTCCTCAGGCGCGGCTAGTTTAAAACGTCTTCCTGGCGCAGGTGTCTGTTCTTCCTCTCCGATTAACGCATCAAGATCCGCAATAAGTGACTTATAATATTCAATATCTTCAGTATTTTCTTCGGTCTCTGCCCGCTTTAATTTTATCAGGTGATGGGCCTTAATTTGCTCTTCCAGTTGCCTTGTTGCAAGAGAAACGCTTCGCTGTTGCCGGGATTCTTGTGACAACACGATTTGATCGCCATCCACAAAGAAAAGAACCCCTTCTTTAATCAGAATATTACCTAAGATATTTATATCATGCATATAACCCCCCCGGGATTTAAGAAGCGCCTCCGCCATTCGATAGTTATCTTCATCTTCAACATCTAACTCCCGACCTTGAATATATTTTGAAACTAAAACCGTAACGTCTTTACCATTAATATTCATGATGGCCGAACGAGAAAAATTCTTGTCGCCATTGGCCATATTCAAATACTTACTGACACGATCAGGATGACAATTACGATGTTCCGGAGAGTTAACATCCACTTTTATTCCCCGCTCATTAATTGGAATTTTAACAACAAAGTCTTCATGTAACCGATAGACTGTCCCATAACTTCCGCTACCTATTTTATTTTTTTCAATATCACGCATGCGAATATTTTTCTGAAACTCCGGCGAGTTAATAAACGCCTCTATTGCCGCTGGTTGTGATGCATCCGTCTGATCAGTAGCGCAGCTCTCATCACCAGACGCCGTGGCGGGCGTGGTCAGGAAGTCTATCAAACGATGCTCAAAAGCCTCATAGATCCCATTACTACCAGCTTCGCTCGGCGTCAGGTGATTATTACCCAAAGCGGCAAGCGTAATTTCCCCGGAATTATAATTAAACATCGTTTCTTTTAAAAAATCGACGCAACGCTCAGAACACTCCGTCTCGGTCACTAATACTCCATCGTAAAACAGTTTTAGTAGTAACGTATTTTCTTGATACGCTAATACCTCTACAGTGTATTTATCTATTGTTTCAGGTCTGGAGGCATCAATAAGTTTAATATATCCAAGAAGGGGGCGCCATCGTGTACAGTCTTCATCTCGCCTCGAAAATGGTCGTAGCGAGAAAGGCTTCGTAATATCTGGACGCTCGTTTTTTTGGCACAGTAGATTATATATCTCTCTATAATCAGAAATTAAACTTCGACTGGTAAATATATTTCTGAAAAAATCTATGAATTTCTCATACGTTGAAAAAACATGCTCTCTTTTATTATCGATGATATCTCTTAAATACTTTTCTGATATCTGACAACTATGATTTCCGATATGAAATGTAAACGGCATATGTCTCATCCTCTGAAAATTTATTATAATACACATGCAAACATATAAAAACCTGATTTGTAACTACTGTAATCACCTGATTTCCAAAATTTTTCATATCCAGTATTACTCTGCATCAATAAATAGAGAAAACTTACAGCGCCTAAAAAAGAAATTATTTTTGTTAAGCATTTGCTGGTTAAAATTACATGTCTATACCCAAAATAATTCGAGTTGCTTACAGGCGGCAAGGGAGTGAGTCCCCAGGAGCATAGATAACTATGTGACTGGGGTGAGCGAGTGTAGCCAACACATAAGCAACTTGAAGTATGAAGGGTATATAACATCGCTAATAGGTGAGGTAAACCATTCGGATGAATATTCTGGCTTCCTACAGAACCTTTATTTGTCTGGTGGAAGGCGCATCGCTATCGTACTTGCTATCCGTCCCTGTGTCTCTGGTTGGATGAGGCGAACCTTACACCAGCTGGTATACTGCACCGTAGGGCCTGTCCCATTAGACTCTTTGATTTGCCAGTTTGGCCCTGGGGAGTGCTCAAAATCCTCAGGGACTTTGTTACCGTGTGGTTTTAGAACGTCACCTGCCGGAGATAGCGGCGGAAAAATAGCGTGACACACGGGGCCAGGAGTGGGATATAATTTCAGACTAATTTCGAATAATGTTGAAAAGTTGCTGTTAACCATTGTTCGTAAAAGCAAAAAATAAGCAATGACTATAAGGATTAAAGCTATGGGTTTTCTTTCCGGTAAGCGCATTCTGGTCACTGGCGTGGCCAGTAAACTGTCCATCGCCTACGGTATCGCACAGGCGATGCACCGCGAAGGAGCTGAACTGGCGTTCACCTACCAGAACGACAAACTGAAAGGCCGCGTAGAAGAATTTGCTGCCCAGCTGGGTTCCAGCATCGTTTTACCGTGTGATGTCGCTGAAGATGCCAGCATTGACGCTATGTTTGCGGAGCTGGGTAACGTTTGGCCGAAATTTGACGGTTTCGTACACTCGATCGGTTTCGCGCCTGGCGATCAGCTGGACGGCGATTATGTTAATGCGGTTACCCGCGAAGGCTTTAAAATCGCTCACGATATTAGCTCTTACAGCTTTGTTGCCATGGCGAAAGCCTGCCGCACCATGCTGAATCCGGGTTCTGCGCTGTTGACCTTGTCTTATCTGGGAGCGGAGCGCGCCATCCCGAACTACAATGTCATGGGTCTGGCGAAAGCCTCTCTGGAAGCCAACGTGCGTTATATGGCAAACGCTATGGGACCGGAAGGGGTTCGCGTCAACGCCATCTCTGCGGGTCCAATCCGCACGCTGGCGGCGTCCGGTATTAAAGACTTCCGTAAAATGCTGGCGCATTGTGAAGCCGTTACGCCAATTCGTCGCACCGTGACCATTGAAGATGTGGGTAACTCAGCGGCGTTTCTGTGCTCCGATCTCTCGGCAGGCATTTCTGGCGAAGTCGTCCATGTTGACGGCGGGTTCAGCATTGCGGCAATGAATGAACTGGAACTGAAGTAAGCGCATTAAGTTTATTAGCGGGCAGCACGGCTGTGCTGCCCCATTCCCCTCACTCACCGCTCATCTCGTTATATAGCGTTCTGATATTTGTTATCACCTAACAATCTTTCATCCCTTTCCCGCATACGCTAGGATAATCCAGCATAAACGATCCGACGCCGAATCATTATCGATCGCCATTTCATCCTCGGGAAACCCTATGGAACAATGCCGAAAAGCGGGTAAAAGCCACTGGTATCATGAAACACAATCCACTATGTCGTCACAAACCCCGCTTTCGCTAATGCCGGAAGCCGCGTATGTTAACGATCGATTTTTACTGGATTTAGCGGTAGCAGAAACCGCGTTGACGCCTTTTGAACCATGGTTAAAGCCCGCTCGCCAGTTGGCGGATGTCTTATTTCCCCGCACGGTTCTCAACGACCGGCTTCATACGTTTAGCGCCTATGAACGTATGAGCACCGCGCTGACCGCCGCTCAGGTATTTGGGGTTCAGCGTTTGTGCCGCTATTATGCCGCGCGTCTGGCGCCGCTACCTGGCCCTGACGCCTCAAGAGAGAGCAATCAACGGCTGGCGCAAATTACGCAATACGCTCGTCAGCTTGCCGGCTCCCCCTTCGTTATCAATACGCGGGCCCGCGAACAGCTTGCAGAGGTGGGATTAACCGCCCGGGATACCGTACTCATCAATCAGATCATTGGGTTTATCGGTTTTCAGGCGCGGGTAGCGGCGATATTTCAGGCGTTTTGCCGTCTGCCCGTGCGCGAACTGCCCGGCCAGGAGATGCAGCGCTTTGCCAGAGCCGCGCGGTTTCAAAACCCCCAGACGACATGGCGGCCCGCCGCCAGTCTGGTAGAATATCCTCCCGCCCATACCAAAGTTCGGCGGCAATATTCGTCTTCACAATGCCAAATGATGGCGCCGGTACTCATCCGCGATCCGTCTTCATTCGCGTTACTCGAACGCATACTGACCAGCACATTACACACCTCGTCGCCCCCTTCTTTACTTCCACTTATCACGCTCCTCACATCACGTATCAACGGCAGCGCCGCCTGCTTTAACGAACAGGCAACCCAACCTGGCGCGTGGCGCCGCGCTGTTATCACGTTACGCCAGGAAGACGACGATATCGCTCGTTGGGAGCTTGAGCCTGCGCTGACACAGGCGATACAATGGCTCACCAGAGCGCCCGATCGCTTTAGCGCCGCGCATTTTTTCCCGCTACTCACCAGGGGAGTTTCATCGGAGCAGGCCATTAATATGTTAGGCTGGTGCGGCGTGTGCGGATGGTTAAATCGTTTAAAAATCGCGTTGGGCGAAACCTATTAACTCATCCATTACAGAAAGAGCGCTTGCTGCGCCAGGCAGAATCGCGTAAAACTGTCAGCCGCTCTTTTGGCTACGAAAATAGACGAATATGTTTCAGGACAACCCGCTGCTAGCGCAGCTTAAACAGCAACTGCATTCCCAGACGCCACGCGCTGAAGGGGTCGTAAAAGCCACGGAAAAAGGCTTTGGCTTCCTTGAGGTTGACGCGCAAAAAAGCTATTTCATTCCTCCGCCGCAGATGAAAAAAGTGATGCATGGCGATCGTATCGTCGCGGTCATCCACACGGAAAAAGAACGTGAGTCTGCCGAGCCGGAAGAACTGATCGAACCGTTCCTGACGCGCTTTGTGGGAAAAGTTCAGGGTAAAAATGACCGCCTGTCCATCGTGCCGGATCATCCGTTGCTGAAAGACGCGATTCCCTGCCGCGCCGCGCGCGGCGTTCAGCATGAGTTCAAAGAAGGTGACTGGGCGGTTGCCGAAATGCGCCGCCATCCGCTTAAAGGCGACCGTTCGTTTTACGCCGATTTAACGCAGTACATCACCTTTGCCGACGATCACTTTGTTCCCTGGTGGGTTACGCTTGCTCGCCACAACCTGGAAAAAGAAGCGCCGAACGGCGTAGCGACGGAGATGCTTGACGAAGGGCTGGAGCGTCAGGATCTGACCGCGCTGAATTTCGTCACTATCGATAGCGCCAGCACTGAAGATATGGATGACGCGCTTTATGCTGAGGAATTAGCGGACGGCAGACTCCAGCTTACGGTGGCTATCGCCGATCCTACCGCCTGGATTGCCGAAGGCAGTAAGCTGGATAACACAGCGAAAATTCGCGCCTTCACCAACTACCTGCCGGGCTTCAATATTCCTATGCTGCCGCGTGAGCTGTCTGACGATCTGTGCTCACTGCGCGCCAACGAAGTGCGTCCGGCGCTCGCCTGTCGCATGATAATCGCCGCGGACGGCACCATTGACGATGATATCGCCTTTTTTGCGGCCACCATCGAATCGAAGGCCAAGCTGGCGTACGACAATGTCTCCGACTGGCTGGAAAATAACGGCACCTGGCAGCCGGATAACGAAGGCATTGCCCAGCAGATTCGTCTGTTGCACCGTATTTGTCTAAACCGCAGTGAGTGGCGTCATCATCATGCGTTAGTCTTTAAAGACCGCCCGGATTACCGCTTTGTGCTTGGCGAAAAAGGCGAAGTACTGGATATTGTGGCGGAACCGCGCCGTATCGCTAACCGTATCGTAGAAGAGTCGATGATCGCCGCTAACCTTTGCGCCGCGCGCGTACTGCGCGATAAGCTCGGTTTCGGTATTTACAACGTACATACGGGCTTCGATCCCGCGAATGCCGACGCGCTGGCCGCACTGCTTAAAACGCATGGTCTGCATGTCGATGCCGAAGAGGTGCTGACGCTGGAAGGCTTCTGTAAACTGCGTCGCGAACTGGATGCGCAGCCCTCCGGTTTCCTTGACAGCCGCATTCGTCGCTTCCAGTCTTTTGCGGAAATCAGCACCGAGCCGGGGCCGCATTTCGGTCTTGGCCTTGAGGCTTACGCCACCTGGACCTCTCCCATCCGTAAGTATGGCGATATGATTAACCATCGCCTGCTGAAAGCGGTCATCAAGGGGGAAGCTATTGCGCGTCCGCAGGAAGATATCACCCAGCAAATGGCGGAACGCCGTCGCCTGAACCGCATGGCGGAGCGCGATGTCGGCGACTGGTTATATGCACGCTTCCTTAACGATAAGGCGGGGACAAATACCCGTTTCGCGGCAGAAATTATTGACGTCAGCCGCGGAGGTATGCGTGTGCGACTGGTCGATAACGGCGCTATCGCCTTTATCCCTGCCCCGTTCCTGCACGCCGTTCGCGATGAACTGGTATGCAGCCAGGAAAACGGTACGGTACAGATTAAAGGTGAGACGGTTTATAAAGTGACGGATGTCATTGATGTCACTATTGCGGAAGTTCGCATGGAAACCCGCAGCATTATTGCCCGACCGGCAGCGTAACCACGTTGAGCTCGCTTAACGGCCTTTGCTGAGAAGGCAAAGGCCGTTTCTTTTCTTCTTCTCCCTTCCGTCATGCTCTAAGTTTAATCTTATTCAAGCGCCCCATTTCTTGTTATTTTTAGCTGGCGACTATGCTTTTTCCAGAATCTGGATTACATATGAATACATAGATAAAACAATACGTTCAGCCATAATTACCCTTATTTATAACATGGCTAACCTTTCTTTTCGGGCACCTGGCGCTTAAATGGGATGGTACGCATGATGAAACAGATTCAGGAACAAACGGCGCTAAATCCCCTTCACTCTCACTGGCGTCTGGCTGATGACCGCAACGTGCTGTATCTCTCCCCGACAGGTGAAACGGATGCAGAAAAAACGGTTGAGCTATCGCCGGAGCAAGCCGGGCGTATCCGGGAAATAACGGCGATTACGTCCAGTCTGCTGATAACGTTGTTGATAGAAAAACAGGTTACCGCTGTGCACCTGGTAGGCCGTAAGATTAATAACCGTGAATGGGCTGGCAGCCTGGCAACCTGGCCTGATACGCCTGCCGTCGCGCCAACGCAGGCGCAGGAACTCTCTTTTGCCGAGCAAATCGTATCAGAAGCCAACTCAGTCATTGCGATACTGGATAGTCGGGGAAAAATCTGTCGATTTAATCGGTTATGCGAAGAGTACACGGGCTTAAAAGAGCGAGATGTAATTGGTCAAAGCGTCTTTAAATTATTTATGAGCCGCCGGGAGGCGGTTGCCTCCCGGCACTACATTGAGAATTTTTTTCGCAATGGCAATGCCTATGAAATCGAACGCTGGATAAAGACCCGTAAAGGCCAACGCCTGTTCTTATTTCGTAATAAATTCGTCCATAACGGTAGCGGAAAAAACGAAATTTTCCTGATCTGCGCAGGCACGGATATCACCGAAGAAAGGCGGGCTCAGGAGCGTTTACGCATACTGGCGAATACAGACACCGTCACCGGCCTGCCCAATCGCAATGCTATTCATGAATTTATTAATCATGCTATTGCCTCGGCTGGCGAGTCGCAAGTGGGTATCGTTTATCTCGATCTGGATAACTTCAAGAAAATTAATGACGCCTATGGGCATATGTTTGGCGATCAGCTCTTACAGGCCGTTTCGCTGGCGCTGTTGAGTTGTCTGGAGGAAGATCAATTGCTGGCCAGACTGGGGGGAGATGAATTCATTATCCTCGCTGCCCATACGTCTCAGGCCGCGCTGGAAGCAGTAGCCTCACGAATCCTTACCCGTCTGCGGCAACCGTTTCGTATTGGACTTATTGAAGTTTACACGGGATGCGCCATTGGCATTTCGTTGGCCCCCCGGCACGGACAGGACAGCGAAAGTCTCATTCGCACTGCCGACACCGCAATGTATAACGCCAAAGAAGGCGGCCGCGGTCAGTTCTGCGTTTTTTCGCCGGAAATGAATCAGCGCGTATTTGACTATCACTGGCTGGATACAAACCTGCGAAAAGCGCTGGAAAACGACCAGTTACTTATTCACTATCAGCCCAAAATTACCTGGCGCGGCGAAGTACGTAGCCTGGAAGCGCTGGTACGCTGGCAATCGCCGGAACGCGGATTAATTCCGCCGCTGGAGTTCATCTCATACGCCGAAGAGTCAGGACTCATCGTCCCGCTGGGCCGCTGGGTGATTCTGGATGTAGTTCGCCAGATTGCGAAATGGCGCGATAAGGGGATTAACTTGCGCGTAGCCGTTAACTTTTCGGCGCGACAACTGGCCGACCAGACGCTTTTTACTGCGCTTAAACAGGCTTTGTACGATCTGAATTTTGAGTATTGCCCGATCGATGTCGAGCTAACGGAAAGCTGCCTGATCGAAAACGACACGCTGGCGCTATCGGTTATCCAGCAATTTAGTCAGCTCGGCGCCCAGATTCATCTGGATGATTTTGGCACCGGGTATTCTTCGCTTTCTCAGCTCGCCCGGTTCCCTATTGATGCCGTTAAACTGGATCAGGCTTTCGTCAGAGATATCCATAAGCAACCGCTGTCGCAATCTCTGGTTCGGGCGATTGTCGCGGTGGCTCAGGCGCTAAATTTACAAGTGATTGCCGAAGGCGTAGAAAATGCTAAAGAAGATGCCTTCCTGACAAAAAACGGCGTCAATGAACGACAGGGCTTTTTATTCGCCAAACCTATGCCCGCCGTTTCTTTTGAACGCTGGTACAAACGTTATCAGACGAAAAAAATGCGTTAATGGCGGCGATAATAGGGAGAACAGCCTGTGCAGACAGGCATAGCCCTATTTTTCCCTTCTCTTTTCAGATTAATTTCTGCATCATGAATTGAAACCTTTTCTGACATTAAGGATGACAAACATGTCTGATATCGAAGCACAACGAATTGCCGCACGCATTGATACCGTGCTGGATATCCTTGTTGCTGGCGATTACCACTCGGCCATCAATAACCTTGAAATATTGAGAGCAGAGCTGTTAGATCAGGTTAAAGACGGTATCTCGCCATCCCAGGCTCCCGGGTCGCCCTGGGAAATCTGATAGCGATTATTTGTCCGGGATGGCCGTTAGCCCTTCCCGGCTCTCTGACTGTCTGTTGACTCCTCTTAACGTATAAAATTAATACTATGAACTCCCGACAACAATCAATTTTGCAAATGGTGGTTGATAAAGGCCAGATGAGCGTTGCTGAACTGGCGAAAATTACCGGCGTATCTGAAGTCACGATTCGTCAGGATCTGAATACCCTGGAAAAGCAGAGCTATTTACGCCGTGCGCACGGTTTCGCCGTTTCGCTTGAGAGCGATGACGTAGAGACTCGCATGATGACGAACTACACGCTAAAACGCCGACTGGCGGAGTTCGCCGCCTCGCTGGTCAGTCCAGGGGAATCCATTTTTATTGAAAATGGCAGCAGCAATGCGCTATTGGCCCGGACGCTGGCGGAACAAAAAGATGTCACGATCATCACCGTGAGCAGTTATATCGCGCACCTGCTCAAAGAGACCCCTTGCGAAGTCATTCTCCTCGGTGGAATCTATCAGAAAAAAAGTGAAAGCATGGTAGGGCCGTTGACGCGACAGTTTATCCATCAAGTGCATTTCAGCAAAGCATTTATCGGTATTGATGGCTGGCAGGCTGATACCGGCTTTACCGGACGCGATATGATGCGATCGGATGTGGTTAACGCTGTTCTGGAAAAAGGCTCAGAAGCGATTGTCCTCACCGACAGCTCCAAATTTGGCTGTGTGCATCCCTATCCCCTGGGCCCGCTTTCTCGCTTCCATCGTGTCATTACGGATTCCAGAATTTCCGCCAGCGCTCAAATGCAGTTAGAACATGCGGGGCTGCTAGTCAATGTTATTGGCTCATCCGTTTAAAATATTTCCCGATGGTTTGCCCTATGGCAAATCATCCTCTCTCTAAGACTTTTCTGACATCCCAATTAAGACTATTTACCTGTTGTAACGAGCGTAACGTCGTAAAATTAATATTAGCGAAATAACAGGAAGTGACTATCACCTGCGTGATATACCCCTGCGCAATCAGGTTTTACGGAAAATCTCTTAACAGGTTTTATTTTAACTATAGTTATAGTGAGCTTAATTCCGTGAATCGTTAATTCAGGAGAGAGTATTATGTTTATGACGAGCAAAAAAATGGCCGCTGCTGTGCTGGCAATCACCGTAGCAATGTCTCTGAGCGCCTGCTCAAACTGGTCCAAGCGCGATCGCAACACGGCTATTGGCGCAGGTGCGGGGGCGTTAGGCGGCGCAGTGTTAACGGACGGCAGTACATTAGGCACCCTGGGCGGCGCGGCGGTCGGCGGCGTGATTGGTCACCAGGTTGGAAAATAATCCAGACGTTTAAATATTGAACGGCTCAAAATAATACGTTTATTCTTTTCAGGTCTGGATTACAAAAATAGACAAAGTTGACTTTTACGCCACGGTAATTTACAACCGTGGCGTTTTCATTAGCCGCCAGCTAATTTTACTTTCATTCCTTTAGCTTCCAGCAATGATTTTATCAAGTCGCGTTTATCACCCTGAATTTCAATAATCCCTTCTTTTACTGCCCCGCCACAGCCGCATTTTTTCTTCAATTCAGCCGCCAGTTTGGTTAATTCCGCATCATTCATCTCGATACCGGTAATCAAACATACGCCTTTACCCTTACGGCCACTGGTTTGACGCTGAATGCGAACGATACCATCCCCTTTGGGACGAACCGGCGCCGTTTTAGGTTCTTCAATGCGCCCCGTCTGTGTTGAATAAACCAGACGACTATTGGAATCGCTCATCATGCCTCCCGTTTTAGTGACGCGTTAATATCCTTCAGCGTTTGCGCCGGATCTACCGATTGCGTAACCGGGCGGCCAATCACCATATAGTCGACGCCGGCGGATAATGCCTGTTCGGGCGTCATAATGCGTCGCTGGTCGCCTGCCTCGCTGCCTGCTGGCCGAATGCCCGGCGTCACCAGCTTAAATGCAGCGCCAAAGGCCTGTTTAAATCTGACCGCTTCCTGAGCGGAACAGACCACGCCATCCAGCCCGCATTGCTGCGTCAGGCGCGCCAGCCGCTCCGCATGTTCCGCCGGTGACAACGTCACGCCCAGATCGCACAGATCGCTGGTTTCCATACTGGTCAACACGGTCACGGCAATGAGCAACGGCGAATCTTTACCGAATGGCGCCAGCGCGTCGCGCGCTGCGGCCATCATTCTCGCCCCGCCAGACGCATGAACGTTTACCATCCAGACGCCCAGGTCTGCCGCTGCGGCGACCGCCCGGGCCGTGGTGTTGGGAATATCATGAAATTTTAGATCAAGAAAGACATCAAACCCACGTTGCTGGAGATCCCGAACGAGCTGTGGACCAAACAGCGTAAACATCTCTTTGCCCACTTTTAAGCGACAATCGCGAGGATCGATTTTATCGACAAACGCCAGGGCTTTATCGCGTTCATGGTAATCCAACGCCACAACGACAGGCGATTCAGTAATAGCGCAGGAAGAAGATGAAGCAGTAAACGTCATGACCAGACCTTCTTGATGATGGGCACCGGAAGTGGCGCAAATTGGATAAACGGCGTGCATTCTACCTGCGGCGCAGGGAAATTAACAGGTTCGATTGACAACCTGATAAGCCCTGGCCGCCGATGCCAGCGTCGTTTCTAGTTTTACATCATCAAGTATGTTGTAACTAAAGCGAAGCTTTTTTTATATACTACTGCCCATCAAGTCCGCGAATAGGTTTAATGGTCGACCATGCCCGGCAGGACGGACAGTGCCAGTACAAGGTATAGGCGGTAAAACCGCATTTCTGACAACGATACCGCGGTTTACTGCGCACCTGCTCGCCAACCATATCACGCAGTACCATCAGGCTTTCTTTCGCTCGCCCTTCTTCCGCCTCGTTGAGATGGTAATCCATCAGCTTATGGAACACCCGCATGGTAGGATGTCGCTGTAGCTGACGCGTGATATAGACTTGAGCTGCGTCACTACCTTCACGCGCTTCCAGAATATCGGCAAGCATTAACTCAGCGCCAGCACCGGTATTCTCCTCAACGGCGCGGCGTAAAAACTCCGCCCACTCGGCATTTTTACCGAGCTGTTGATAACAGGTTTGCAGCATCTCCAGCGTTTCGCTGACCAGCTCTTTATCCTGAACGATCACACGTTGCAAGCTTTCGACCGCTTTGGCGTAATCCCCTCTCGCCATATAAACGCGACCCATCATGATAGACACCCGGGCGCTATTTTTATCTGCGGCGGCACCTTTTTTCAGTAACGCCATCGCGCGATCCATGTCGTCGTTGCCCATCTGCTGTAACGCTAACTCACAGTAAAAGTGGGCGATTTCGATACGTTGTTTATCTTTGCCCAGTTTCACCAGCCGTTCTGCGACTTCGATCGCCTTTTGCCAGTCGCTGGTTAGCTGATAGATTTGCAAGAGCTGCTGTAACGCGCCTACGCGAAATTCCGTTTCGTCGGTAAGTTGGTTAAACATATCTTCCGCGCGGTCATATAAACCGGCGGCCATATAGTCGCGCCCCAGTTGCTGAACAGCCAGTAAACGCTGTTCATAGGTCAATGAAGCGCTTTCCATGAGCGTTTGATGAATACGAATGGCGCGATCGACTTCGCCGCGAGAGCGAAACAGATTACCGAGAGTGAGATGAGCCTCAACGGTGCCCGTATCCTCTTTAAGCATATCGAGGAACAGATCCACCGCTTTATCTTGTTGGTTACTCAGCAGGAAGTTAACCCCTGCGACATAATCGCGCGACAGGCGGTTAGCTTCATCCTGTTTTGTTTGTTGCGCACTTCTGCGACCCATATACCACCCATAGGCAGCGGCTACAGGCAACAGCAGAAATAACAACTCCAACATAAATGATTATTCCTTTACAACCGACGAATCGGCAGGGACCGCAACGTCGGTTGCTGGCGAAAGCTTGTTTTCCAGTCGTTTAATTTTACGTTCAGCACGGGCAAGGGAAACGCGGACCCGCAGCCAGAACAGGCCGCAAATCAGCCAGCCAATCGCAAAACCGACGGCGAACAACACAGCAAGCAACGTGGAGATACGATACTCCCCTTGCGCCAGCAGGTAGTTAAACGTCACCTGTTGATCATTCTGCGCGCCCAGCGTCACCGAAATAACAAAAATCGCCAATACCAGTAAGAAAATGAGTAAATATTTCACATTACTTCCCGTTATGTGGTTTGCGCGAATAAATCGTGTCCAACTTACCGCATCCAGCCTTCTAAATTACCATTTTCCCGCCTCGCGCGAAATGGAAATGCGCCCGCCATCAGATGATTTAAGGGCAATAGTCAGAAAATCAACCGTTGTCAGCTTTCCTGCTCGCGTTCAGCAATTTCTTGCGCTTCTTCACGAGGCGGCATAAGCGGCCCGCAAATTCGCTGCGCCAGCCAGGTCGCCAGGGTAACTAATAGCCAGGAGATAAGCGTGGCGACCACTAAATCTCGCGGCCAGTGCATTCCCAGAAGCAAACGGCTGCCCATTACGCCGGTCGCCCAGACTAACAAAAACGCGATGGTGAAAGTCCGTCTGCGCGGCCATAACAGACCCACGGCCAAAAGCGCCCAGCTCGCTGCAAACATGGTGTGTCCGGAGGGAAACGCAAAGCCCGTCTCTTTTTGCCAGTGCTGACGCAGGAAAACGGGGATGTTCTGTTGCCCGGCCAACTGCTCTTTCACTAAATGTCCGCGTTCTGTACGCTTTAAAGTGTAGAACTCATCGACGGGAATATGGTGCGTTTTTTCAAGCCAGACCACAAATGGCCGCGGCTCCTGTACGCGCTCCTTTACCCATGACTTCACGCCCTGCCCGACGATAATCGCCCCACCGAGAATCGCAAACAGCATAATGGCGGCGCGCAGGCGAAATCGCAGGCACCATAAGAACCATCCACAAAGAATCACATGCGTGATAACGCCCCAGGGTTTGGTCACGGTTTCCGTTATCCAGAATAGCGTTTTTAGCCACCAGACCTGATGTCCTGGCTGCCACTGCCAGCCTGATACCCATACGGCAAGCGGCATGATAAGCAACAGGGCGGCGCCTGCCGCGGTGCGCCTCGCAATTGAAAGCATGGATGCTCCTTTTATAAGTAAGTATCACAATCATAACTGAAAATTCTCGCCGGACTGGAAAATTGACAAATTTGTGCCATTCCTGAGCAATTACGTGGTAGTGATTAGGTGATGTCCGCCGCCTTATGGCAAAATAGCGGGATACAAGCCAACAGGCGACGACACCGCAGGCGTCAGCATAATCTGGAGAAATACATGCAGCTTAAACGTGTGGCAGAAGCCAAACTGCCAACCCCATTGGGTGACTTTCTGATGGTGGGATTTGAAGAACTGGCAACCGGACACGACCATGCCGCGCTGGTTTTTGGCGATATTTCAGGTAAAACGCCAGTACTGGCTCGCGTTCATTCCGAATGTCTTACCGGGGACGCGCTTTTTAGTCTGCGCTGTGATTGTGGTTTTCAACTGGAAGCCGCGCTGACGCATATTGCGGAAGAAGGACGCGGTATTCTGATTTACCACCGTCAGGAAGGCCGCAATATCGGCCTGCTTAATAAAATTCGCGCTTATGCGTTACAGGATCAAGGCTATGACACGGTGGAGGCCAATCATCAGCTCGGCTTTGCCGCCGATGAGCGTGATTTCACCCTGTGCGCGGATATGTTCAAATTACTCGGTGTAGATGAAGTTCGCCTGCTGACCAATAATCCGAAGAAAGTCGAAATACTGACCGAGGCGGGAATTAATATCGTCGAACGCGTTCCGCTCATTGTGGGTCGTAATCCAAATAATGAGCATTATCTCGATACTAAAGCGGCCAAAATGGGCCACCTACTAAGCAAGTAAGCCACCGGTATTAAAGCGCGGGCCTGCCTGTTTACGGCAGGCCCGATAAACGGCTTTAGTTCAGCATATTTCTAATGACATAGTGCAATATGCCGTCATTCTGGTAGTAAGTCAGCTCGGTGGCGGTATCAATGCGACAGCGGCAAGGCACCGTTTCTTTGCTGCCGTCCGCTCTCGTTAACATAACCGGAATGGTCGCGCCAGGGCGCAGATTTTGCAGATCCGCGATATCAATCACCTCTTCCCCGGTCAGTCCCAGCGTTTTACGCGTTACGCCCTGTGGAAACTCCAGCGGCAGGATCCCCATCCCAATCAGGTTTGAGCGGTGGATACGTTCGAACGACTCGGCGATCACCACGCGAATACCTAACAGCCGCGGACCTTTTGCCGCCCAGTCACGGCTCGATCCCGACCCATACTCTTTCCCGGCAATTACCGCCAGCGGCGTTTTTTCCTGCTGGTAGAGCATCGCGGCATCATAAATCGACATCGCTTCCGTACCCGGCAAATGCCGCGTCATCCCACCTTCGACGCCGGGCAGCATTTCGTTGCGAATACGAATATTGGCGAACGTACCGCGCATCATCACTTCATGGTTGCCGCGCCGTGATCCATAAGAGTTAAAATCCTTCCGCTCAACGCCGTGGTTTTGCAGATAACGTCCGGCGGGACTGTCCGGCTTGATACTGCCGGCCGGAGAAATATGGTCGGTCGTTACCGAATCCCCCAGCATCGCCAGGATACGCGCGCCGTGGATATCTTTGACTGGCGCAGGCTGGGCCTGCATTTCATCAAAGAAAGGCGACAGGCGAATATAGGTTGAATCCGACTGCCAGCCGTAGGTATCGGACGATTCAACCTGAATCGATTTCCATTCTTCCGTGCCCTCAAACACTTCCGCATACTCTTTACGGAACATATCCGATGATACCAGTTCAACGGCGCGGGCAATTTCCTGCGCTGAAGGCCAGATATCCTTCAGGTATACCGGATCGCCTTTACGATTGTACCCCAGCGGGTCTGTCGCGAGGTTAATATTCATGTTTCCGGCCAGCGCATACGCGACCACCAGCGGCGGCGACGCCAGCCAGTTCGTTTTCACCAGCGGATGGATACGCCCTTCAAAATTTCGGTTACCGGAAAGCACGGCCCCTACCGTCAGATCGCCTTTTTTAATCGCGGTCTCAATAGGCTCCGGCAACGGACCAGAGTTCCCGATACAGGTCGTACAGCCATAACCGACCAGGTTAAAACCGAGCTCATCCAGATAAGGCGTAAGTTTGGCCTGCGCCAGATAGTCAGATACCACTTTTGACCCCGGCGCCAGAGAAGCCTTGACCCACGGTTGACGCTTCAACCCCAGCGTTACTGCTTTTTTCGCCAGTAATCCCGCCGCCATCAGCACGCTGGGATTCGAGGTATTCGTGCAGGAGGTGATGGCGGCAATGACGACAGCGCCATCCGGAAGCTGATATGGCTGTCCGTTCATCGTATAGTCAACCGGCTGGCGATCTCTTTGCGCGGTATTCAGCTCCAGCTCGGCGCTGGCGGCAAAGGCTTTCGGCACATCGCCTAACGCCACGCGATCCTGCGGGCGTTTCGGCCCGGCCAGGCTGGCCTCGACATCGCCCATATCCAGTTCCAGCGTACTGGTAAATACCGGTTCGTCTCCGGGATTACGCCACATTCCCTGCGCCTTCGCGTAGGCTTCAACCAGCTCGACCAGATCGTCGCTACGCCCGCTTAATCGCATATATTCCAGGGTGATGGCGTCAATGGGGAAGAAACCACAGGTGGCGCCATATTCCGGCGACATATTAGCGATGGTCGCGCGATCCGCCAACGGCAGCGAATCCAGACCATCACCATAAAATTCAACAAATTTACCCACGACGCCATGCTTACGCAGCATTTGCGTGACGGTGAGCACCAGGTCAGTGGCGGTGATCCCCTCCCGAAGTTTACCGGTTAACTTAAAGCCGACGACATCCGGGATAAGCATCGACACGGGCTGACCAAGCATCGCCGCTTCCGCTTCGATACCGCCCACGCCCCACCCCAATACGCCCAGACCATTAATCATGGTCGTATGGGAGTCAGTCCCCACCAGCGAGTCCGGGTAAGCAATCCACTCCCCGTCCTGTAATTCGCTCCAGACGGCTTTACCCAGGTATTCCAGGTTAACCTGATGGCAAATGCCGGTGCCGGGCGGTACCACGCTGAAACGGCTGAATGCCTGCTTTCCCCATTTCAGGAACATATAACGCTCATGGTTACGTTCCATTTCCAGCCGCACGTTTTCTTCAAACGCATCGTCATCGCCGAAATGATCGACCGTCACAGAGTGGTCAATAACCAGATCAACCGGCGATAACGGGTTCACTTTCGACGTATCGCCGCCGAGGCGTTTAACGGCTTCACGCATCGCCGCCAGGTCGACAACGGCAGGCACGCCGGTAAAGTCCTGCATCAGGACACGGGCGGGCCGCCAGGCAATTTCACGATCGGCATGGGCATTTTTAAGCCAACCGGCCAGCGCCTGAATATCTTCATCAGTCACAGATTCGCCGTCCTGCCAGCGCAACAGGTTTTCCAGTAACACTTTAAGTGATTTGGGCAAACGGGCGATATCGCCCAGGGATTTGGCAGCCAGCGGCAGACTGTAGTAATGATACGTTTTATCTTTGGCCTGCAATGTATCCTTACTGGCTTCTCGTAGGGTTGACGACATAGCTCCTCCTTAAATGACAGGGTTGCGTTACCCTGATTCTCCACAGGGTTGTATTAAAGATAACACAAACAAAATGTAACGTTTTGATAACAACCCAAATTGCTAAAAGAGGAGAAACCTAACAGGCGAGGAACGAAGATGAAAAAGCCCGATAAATAACGCATTATCGGGCTTTGACGAGATTAGACGGCAATCCAGATTAACTCGGCCCAGAACAGTAGCGATAATATAAACGCGCCAGTCCATGACCAATACTTTATATTTGACGTTAACATAGGCGACACCAACTGTGTTTAATCAATACTGAGAAGCGCTCAGCACACGGTTGCTGCGGTGTAATAAGACAGCGTTAATAAAACAGTAACGCCAATAAAAAGACGAATATTATTTTTGTGACACCTCGTCAGCAAAAGCATCAATAAATGCCCGCTGCTGCGGTGTGAGCGTCCAGTGTTGCGGAACAGACCGAAAAACGGTCGTATCCGGGGTGTTATCATCGTCACCAGATTGAATCGGGGGCGCGACCACGCGCTCGCGTTCCGACGTAATGCTCACTTAGCCCCACCAATGCCAGATAACAAGCGCTACCACTACCCAGAACAACGCAGAACCCACAAAAACCGCCAGCCATGCTTTACGTTTGAGCTCAGGGTCGCGGCGCGGTTCCTGGTTTTCAGAAGGCATTACTAACCTCATGCTATCGGTATCACTTATCATTTCAGCACCAAACAATCGGTACAATTAATCATCAGATGAGACAAATCCTAAATAAACTTTAGTCAAAAATCCAGTCAATTTACGAATCGTTGCCAGTGAATAAATCAATCTTTTGACTCAAGATAACTATTTGGAAAAAGAAACTGGCGGGACGGGTAATTCAACACTATTTTGCTGATCATTACCCGTAATACTTCGAGGGATATTGCAAAAGGCGGCTTTGTCTGCCATGCCACTACGGCGCAAACCGACGGTGATATTACTTTTCAGGCAGCTTTATATCCTGAAACATCGCTTCAATTTCTTCATTAGAACGCAACGCCACCGCCGTATCCACCACATCACGCGTCAGATGCGGCGCAAAACGCTGGATAAAATCATACATATAGCTGCGTAAAAAAGTACTACGACGAAAACCAATTTTTGTGGTGCTGTGGCTAAAAATATCGTGCGCGTCAATCCGCACTAAATCAGGATCGGCAAGCGGATCGACCGCCATGCTGGCAATGACGCCAACGCCCAGTCCCAACCTGACATACGTTTTAATCACATCCGCATCGGTTGCAGTAAAGACGATCCGCGGCGTTAATCCTGCGCGATTAAAAGCGGTATCCAGTTCGGAACGCCCGGTAAAGCCGAAGGTATACGTCACCAGCGGATACTGCGCCAGCGCTTCAATCGTTACGGAAGACGTTGCCGCCAATGGATGATCCGGCGTCACCACTATCGAACGGTTCCAGTGATAGCATGGCAACATCACCAGATCGTCATATAAATGCAGCGCTTCCGTGGCAATCGCGAAATCGGCGTTCCCTTTCGATACCGCTTCCGCAATCTGCGTTGGCGACCCCTGGTGCATATGCAGCGAAACGCGCGGGTAACGCTCGATGAAGCCTTTAATCACGCCTGGCAATGCGTAACGCGCCTGAGTATGGGTAGTGGCAATATAGAGCGAGCCTTTATCCGGCCAGGTATGCTCGCCGGCGACCGACTTAATGGCATCGACTTTGGAAAGCACCTCACGCGCAATACGAATAATCTCCTGACCTGCGGGCGTCACCTGAGTCAGATGCTTACCGCTGCGGGCGAAAATCTGGATGCCAAGCTCATCTTCCAGCATCCTAACCTGCTTACTGATCCCCGGCTGGGAAGTATACAACCCCTCAGCGGTAGAGGAGACGTTAAGGTTATGATTAACCACTTCAACAATGTAACGAAGCTGCTGCAATTTCATAATACATCATCCAGATTAGCGCCATCAGGCCATCGTTTATCTGCAGACATCATTGGGCTGCTAATACGATTTAATAATAAAAAAGGTGTTAACTATAACCACTATATCATTTATATCTGAACTGTATAGCCGACGCGATAAAATAATAAGCCCGCTATACCCAAAATAATTCGAGTTGCTTAAAGGCGGCAAGAGAGTGAGTCCCAAGGAGCATAGATAACGATGTGACTGGGGGGAGCGACAAATCTGCCGGGAGCAGATTTGAACGCCGCGTGCGACGGCCCGTCAGGGCGAGGCCCATGGATGGGGCGAGTAATCCGTAGCCAACACATCAGCCACTTGAAATATGAAGGGGATATAAAAAAGGGCCGCTTACGCGGCCCGCTTGACTATAGTGACGACAGGCAGGGGTTATTTCTTGCCTTCAACCCACTTGCCGTCGACGAAGAACGCTGACCATCCCGTCGCCTTCCCGTCTTTTTCCGCCGCAACGTACTGCTGTTTTGTTTTGCGGCTAAAGCGAACAACGGTTTTATTACCTTCCGGGTCCTGCTGCGGCGCATCCGCCAGATAACGCAGTTTTTCCGGCAGGCGATCGCGGAACCGGTAAAGCTCCTCGACTAATGGCGCGCGCGTTTCACGTGATTTCGGGAACGTATTGGCCGCCAGGAATATCCCTGCGGCGCCGTCGCGCAGCACAAAGTACGCGTCCGATTTTTCACACGGCAGTTCCGGTAATGGAACAGGATCTTCCTTCGGCGGCGCAACTTCGCCGTTACGCAAGATCTTACGGGTATTTTTACATTCGTCGTTAGTACAGGCCATGTACTTACCAAAACGCCCCATTTTCAGGTGCATTTCGGAACCACATTTCTCACACTCAACGATCGGGCCGTCATACCCTTTGATGCGGAACTCGCCTTCTTCAATCTCGTAGCCGTCACAGGTCGGGTTATTACCACACACATGCAATTTACGCTTCGGATCGATCAGATAGCTGTCCATCGCCGTACCGCACTTCTGGCAGCGACGCTTGGCGCGCAGGGCGTTGGTTTCGGCGTCGTCGCCTTCCAGCACGTTCAGAACTTCATTTTCCGGCACCAGGTTAATGGTCGTTTTACAACGCTCTTTCGGCGAAAGCGCATAACCTGAACATCCAAGGAAAACGCCCGTACTGGCAGTACGAATTCCCATTTTACGGCCACAGGTTGGACAGTCGATGCTGGTCAGCACCATCTGGTTAGGACGCATCCCCCCTTCTTCCGGATCTTTCTCGGCTTTATCGAGCTGCTGAGTAAAATCGCTGAAGAAGTTATCCAGTACCGCTTTCCACTCGGCCTGGTGATTCGCAACCTGATCCAGACTATCTTCCATCTGCGCGGTAAAATCGTAGTTCATCAATTCGCGGAAGTTTTCTTCCAGCCGATCGGTGACGATTTCACCCATTTTTTCCGCATAGAAGCGACGGTTTTCAACGCGAACATAGCCGCGATCCTGAATGGTCGAGATAATCGACGCATAGGTAGACGGACGACCAATACCGCGCTTCTCAAGCTCTTTAACCAGAGAAGCCTCGCTAAAACGGGCTGGCGGTTTAGTAAAGTGCTGAGCAGGCGTCAATTCAAGTAGCGTCAGCGCATCGCCCTTATTCACGGCAGGCAATGTGCGATCTTCATCGCCTTTACGCAGCGCCGGCATCACTTTTGTCCAGCCGTCAAAGCGCAAAATACGCCCACGCGCTTTCAGACGGAATTCGCCTGCGCCAACGGTAAGCGTAGTGGAGTCATATTGTGCTGGCGTCATCTGACAGGCGACAAACTGACGCCAAATTAGCTGATACAACTTCTGCGCGTCAGCCTCCATGTCTTTCAGCGACTCCGCCATGACAGCAACGTCGGAAGGACGGATCGCTTCGTGCGCTTCCTGAGAGTTTTCTTTGCTGGCGTACTGGTTCGGGTTATCCGGCAGGTATTTCTTGCCGAAATTATCGCCAATATAACCGCGCACCATGTTGACCGCATCCTGACTCAGGTTGGTGGAGTCTGTACGCATATAGGTGATGTAGCCCGCCTCATACAGACGCTGCGCCATCATCATGGTTTTCTTCACGCCAAAGCCCAGCCGGGTGCTGGCCGCCTGTTGTAGCGTGGAGGTGATAAACGGCGCGCCAGGTTTGCTGCTGGTCGGTTTGTCTTCACGCTCCAGTACGCTATAGCGCGCTTTTTCCAGCAAGCTGACGGCGGCAAGCGTCTGCTCGCGATTTACCGGCCGGAATGGCTTGTCGTTCTGATGCGTCACCTGTAGCGGTAGCGCCTCGCCAGACGGCGTCGTCGTATTAGCGTCAATTTCCCAGAACTCTTCCGGAACAAACGCTTTAATCTCGCGCTCGCGTTCAACGACCAGACGGACCGCGACAGACTGAACGCGACCTGCCGACAAACCACGGGCGATCTTTTTCCACAGCAGCGGCGAGACCATATAGCCTACCACGCGATCCATAAAGCGGCGCGCTTGCTGGGCATTGACCCTGTTAATGTTCAGCTCGCCCGGCTGTTCAAACGCCTGGCGAATGGCATTTTTGGTTATTTCGTTAAAGACTACGCGACTGTAGCGCGCGTCATCGCCGCCGATCACTTCCCGCAGGTGCCATGCAATGGCTTCCCCTTCGCGGTCAAGGTCGGTTGCGAGATAGATGTGGTCGGCTTTTTCCGCCAACTGTTTCAGTTCAGAGACGACCTTCTCTTTACCGGGCAGCACTTCATAGTGCGCATCCCAGTTGTGCCACGGGTCAACCCCCATACGGTTGACGAGAGCGCCACGTTCATCCTTTTTGGGCTTTTTAGCCGTTTTGGTGGAGGTAGAGTCGGCGCTCTTTTTAGCTGCTGAGCCACTGGTCGGCAAATCACGGATATG
Organism: Salmonella sp. SSDFZ54; assembly: GCF_004010735.1. Taxonomy (NCBI): domain Bacteria; kingdom Pseudomonadati; phylum Pseudomonadota; class Gammaproteobacteria; order Enterobacterales; family Enterobacteriaceae; genus Salmonella; species Salmonella sp. SSDFZ54. The sequence goes on along the minus strand of NZ_CP034819.1, from coordinate 4,156,046 downwards.
ACCCACGCTGGATTTCACCACGTAGTCATTACCCAGATACTTGTTGATCGTTTTGGCTTTTGCCGGGGACTCAACGATGACAAGAGCTTTACCCATATTCACCTTTACCTAAGTTGATTCTTCCAGGAATGCGTCGCACGTTGATTCACCTTCCACTGGCGACGAGACAACGATATATGGTCTCTGCGTCTGCGGATATCAACCCCTTGTACTGGCTTTGTGTACGAAATGTAACCCTCAGGTGACTGAGTTAACAGGCTTTTTTGCACACACGCGCTATAGCACGACGGAATTTTGGTCGAATGTCAAGCAATTCTGTTGCCAGATTGACGAAAGCGTCACACTGTACCTGATAAAATTCGATACGCAACTTTATTAGCATGCAAAAACAAATCTTGCCAGTGAACGCAACATGACAAATCCATCAATTTCCTGTGAGAATATTTGCCCATCAGAAGTGCTCAGCGTAGACTAATCTCCTTGTTTAAGGAGTAAAAAATGCATAAAGAGACGCAACCTATCGATCGCGAAACACTGTTGCTTGAAGCCAACAAAATTATTCGGGAACATGAAGACACGATGGCAGGTATTGTCGCCACCGGCGTAACGCAGAGAAATGGCGTGCTGGTTTTCAGCGGCGATTACTTTTTAGACGAGCAAGGGTTACCGACCCCTAAAAGCACCGCGGTATTTAACATGTTTAAACACCTGGCGCATGTGCTGTCTGAGAAGTATCACCTGGTGGATTAATCCATGCCGGATGGCGCTGAATGCCATCCGGCAATAGCGGTTTACATCAATGGCTTTTGTCCACGCTGCCACCAGCGCAGCAGCAGCCGATCCGCGCTTTCCGCCGCGCTGCCGGTAACACGATCGATCAGTTTTTTACGCTGCATATAGCGCACATTCAGCACCTCGCGCCCTTCCATCAGGCCGAGGATAACCTCATCGCTGGTGTTAATCTCATCAACCAGTCCTTTCTCCAGCGCCTGCTGACCGTACCAGTGTTCGCCCGTGGCGACCTGTTCAATGTCCAGAGCCGGACGCATCCGCTGCACAAACTCTTTGAACAGATGGTGCGTTTCGTTGAGATCTTCACGAAACTTCTGCCGCCCTTCTTCCGTATTCTCGCCTAACAATGTCAGGGTACGTTTGTACTGCCCTGCGGTATGCAGTTCAATATCAATGTCTTTACTTTTGAGAAAGCGGTTAAAGTTCGGAATTTGCGCGACAACACCAATTGACCCCACAATAGCGAACGGCGCCGCGATAATTTTTTCCGCCACGCAGGCCATCATGTAACCTCCGCTTGCCGCGACTTTATCCACCGTCACGGTCAGCGGAATATTTTTATCGCGCAGGCGCTGCAATTGCGATGCCGCCAGGCCATAGCCATGCACAACGCCACCGGGGCTTTCCAGACGCACAACCGCCCGATCGCCGGGTTTCGCCACTGCCAGCACCGCCGTGACCTCTTCGCGTAACGCATTAACTTCGTGAGCATCCATACTGCCTTTGAAATCTATCACCCATACGCGCGGTTTGTCCGATGTCGCAATGTCCCCCAGCTTCGCTTTCGCTTTGGCGGCTTTCGCCTCCTGCTTATGCTTTTTTTTCTGCGCTTTATGCCACAGTTTTTGCTGATGGCCATCCATCAACGCCGCAGCAAGGTCATCCTTCATCTCCTGATACTGCTCGCTCAAATTGGTCACGCGCAGCTCGCCGCGCTGACGTTTGCGTTGCGTAGCATTCACGATCAGCAGCACAATGACGGCAATGGCCACCACAACGGTGACGATTTTTGCCAAAAATAAGCCATATTCAGACAACAATTCCACGACTCCCACCTTGATTAAATAACGCGACTTGCGCTCAGTGTACAACAGGCATCGAAGTCAGTCTCTCTTCATCCGTATGCCTGTTGAGGAAGAAAAAGTATGACAAGACGTTCATTTTACGGCGTTATCGCCCCTGTCTGATTGAAAAAAAAGGCGCTTTCAGGCATAAACCCGAAAAGTTAACGCGAAGATAAGACAACCTGGCAGGACGGTGCACCACGCCGTTGAGGAGTAGCCATGCATTACCAACCGAAACAAGATCTATTGCAAAACCGCATTATTCTGGTCACTGGCGCCAGCGATGGCATTGGGCGGGAAGCCGCGCTCACGTATGCGCGTTACGGCGCAACGGTGATTCTGCTGGGACGTAACGAAGAGAAACTGCGTCGGGTCGCGCAGCACATTGCTGACGAGCAACATGTCCAACCACAGTGGTTTACGCTCGATCTGCTGACCTGCACCGCTGAAGAGTGCCGGCAAGTGGCCGACCGCATCGCCGCGCACTATCCCCGCCTGGATGGCGTCCTGCACAATGCCGGGTTACTGGGGGAAATCGGTCCAATGAGCGAACAAGATCCGCAGATCTGGCAGGATGTCATGCAGGTAAACGTTAACGCCACCTTTATGCTCACCCAGGCGCTGTTACCGTTATTGCTGAAGTCCGATGCCGGCTCGCTGGTCTTTACGTCATCAAGCGTTGGCCGTCAGGGACGCGCCAACTGGGGCGCCTATGCCACCTCGAAGTTTGCTACTGAAGGAATGATGCAGGTGCTGGCGGACGAATACCAGAATCGTTCTCTGCGTGTTAACTGCATTAACCCGGGCGGCACGCGCACCAGTATGCGCGCCAGCGCCTTTCCGACGGAAGATCCACAGAAATTAAAAACGCCTGCCGATATTATGCCGCTTTATCTGTGGCTTATGGGCGACGACAGTCGCCGTAAAACCGGTATGACCTTTGACGCCCAACCGGGCCGTAAACCAGGAATCGCCCAATGAGTGATGAACGTTATCAGCAGCGCCAGCAGAAGGTAAAAGATCGGGTTGACGCCCGTGTCGCCCAGGCACAGGAAGAGCGCGGTATTATTATCGTGTTTACTGGCAATGGTAAGGGCAAAACCACGGCGGCTTTCGGGACTGCCGCCCGCGCCGTAGGACACGGTAAAAGCGTAGGCGTGGTGCAATTTATTAAAGGCACCTGGCCCAACGGCGAGCGTAATCTGCTGGAACCGCATGGCGTCGAATTTCAGGTGATGGCAACGGGATTTACCTGGGAGACGCAAAATCGCGAGGCGGACACCGCAGCATGTATGGCCGTTTGGCAGCATGGGAAACGGATGCTGGCCGATCCGCTGCTTGATATGGTGGTCCTGGATGAGCTGACCTATATGGTGGCGTATGACTATTTGCCGCTGGAAGAGGTCATAAGCGCGCTAAACGCGCGCCCTGGTCACCAGACGGTGATTATTACAGGTCGCGGCTGTCACCGGGATATTCTTGATCTTGCGGATACCGTCAGCGAACTGCGTCCGGTTAAACATGCTTTCGACGCGGGCGTAAAAGCCCAGATGGGAATTGATTATTAACCGTAGGCCGGATTAAGGCGTTTGCGCCGCCATCCGGCACAAACCCTCTTGTCTGATGATTCTCGGCCTATAGACCGCGGTAGAGATTACCCGTTGTTATTACGCCCACCGGAGCGGCGTCCGCCAGCTATCTGGCTGTGGCGTTTTACCGCCCGACGGATCTGGTTCGCTTTCATACGACGACGGTCTTTTTCGACGGCAACCTTCGACGAGGTTTCCGGCGGGAGCTCTACCAGACCACGCAGATAGTTCGTTTGCGCGAGGTCGAGCTCAGTCCAGCCGCCGCGCGGCAGGCCTTTCGGCAGCGGGATATCGCCGTAACGAACGCGGATCAAACGGCTGACCTGAACGCCTACCGCTTCCCACAGTCGGCGAACTTCGCGGTTCCGCCCTTCCGTCAGCGTCACGTTATACCACTGGTTAATGCCTTCGCCGCCGCTGAATTTAATGGTCTTAAATGCCGCCGGACCATCTTCCAACTGTACGCCACGGCTTAAATCACGCAGTTTCGATTCATCCACCTGACCGAACACGCGCACGGCATATTCACGTTCAACTTCGCGACTAGGATGCATCAGGCGGTTCGCCAGTTCACCGTCGGTGGTAAACAACAATAGCCCGCAGGTGTTGACATCCAGACGTCCTACCGCAATCCACCGCGCGCCGCGCAGTTTCGGTAAGCGATCAAAAACGGTTGGCCGCCCTTCAGGGTCATTGCGGGTACACAGTTCACCTTCTGGTTTGTAATAGGCCAGAACGCGGCAAATTTGTTCCGCCGACTCTTTCACCGAAATCAGGTGACCGTCGATACGGATTTTCAAACCGGGAGTGACTTCAACACGATCGCCAAGCGTGGCGATTTTACCGTCAACGCTGACACGTCCCGCTTCAATAATGGATTCGATTTCACGGCGAGAGCCGTGGCCAGCGCGCGCCAGCACTTTTTGTAACTTTTCGCTCATAGAGCTTCCTTCAGGTGTCGCCTTCACAGGCGTCGAACAGGAGAATGAACGGCGCGTTGCCGCGCCATTTTAAGGCCGCGTAGTATACAGGCTTACGCCCTTATAAGAAAGGTGTAACGTCGCCGACGCCTTCGCGCAGCACCACCGGGGAGTCATTGGTCAAATCAATTACCGTGGTAGGCTGTTGACCGAGGTAACCGCCGTGGATGATCAGATCCACCTGCTTCTCCAGCCGATCTTTAATCTCCTCCGGGTCCGACTCGGTAAAGTCGCTGCCAGGCAGCATCAACGACGTCGAGAGCATCGGTTCGCCCAGCGTATCCAATAACGCCAGCGCAATCGGGTTTGACGGTACGCGCAGGCCGATAGTTTTACGCTTTTCCTGCAACAGACGGCGCGGCACCTCTTTTGTCCCCTTCAGGATAAAGGTGTAATTACCCGGCGTATTGTTTTTCATCAGACGAAATGCCACGTTGTCGACGTAGGAGTAGGTCGACAACTCGGACAAATCGCGGCACATCAGCGTGAAGTTGTGGCCGTCCGGCAGATGACGGATGCGGCAAATGCGCTCCATTGCGCCTTTGTCTTCAATTTTACAACCAAGGGCATAGCCGGAATCGGTTGGATAAACAATAACACCGCCTTTACGCACAATGTCGACGGCCTGATTAATTAGCCGTTGCTGTGGGTTATCCGGATGGATATAAAAAAACTGGCTCATACTTCCCTCACTGTGATATTTGCGGCTGTTCCCATGTCTGCCATACGCCTTCAACGCCAGCGGGCAGCCAGAGTTTACGCCCCAACTCAATCCACGGGCAGGGCTGATGGAAATCAGATCCAAGCGATGCCCATAAATGATGCTGACGCGCAAGCGTCGCCAGTTGGGTGCGTTCATTGGGCGATTGTTGGCACTGCGCCACTTCCATCGCGTCGCCGTGATGGTCGGCAAAATATGCCACTAATCTTTTCAGCCACTTAGCGCTAAGATCGTAGCGTCCCGGATGGGCCAACACCGCCTTACCGCCAGAATGATGAATGACATCAATAGCTTGTTCTATTGTACACCACTGCGGCGGAACGTAACCGGTTTTCCCACGCGCGAGATATTTTTTAAAAACATCCGCCATGGTCGCGGCTTTGCCGCACTCCACCAGAAAGCGGGCGAAGTGGCCGCGCGTCACCGCGCCGCCATTGGCCAGTCTCAATGCCCCTTCCCACGCGCCGGGAATATGGGCTTTTTCCAGACGCTCCGCAATGAGCCGACCACGCGCCTGACGCCGCTCTGTCTGCTGCGCCAGAAAATCGCGCATTGCCGGGTGCGCAATATCAATATTCAGACCCACAATGTGAATCTCATGATTCTCCCAGACCGTTGAAATCTCCACGCCGGAAATAAGATTCAGGGCCAGCCCGCAACGTGAAATTTCTTCTCTTGCCGCAGGAATCGCGGCTGTGGTGTCATGATCGGTAATCGCCAGCGTGCCGACTCGCATCTCTACCGCACGGTGTACTAATGTTTCTGGCGTCAACAGTCCATCGGACGCCGTGGTATGACTGTGCAGATCGTAAATCACTGCGTAATTCGTGTCGCTCAAGGCGGCTCCCATAGAGATAAAGGTATGTCATGTACATCATAACGGTTCCGGCAAATATACTGAAATAGGTGTTGACATTATTCCATCGAACTAGTTAACTAGTACGAAAGTTCACATGAAGAGGGTATCTAAAATGGCAGCGACATTTGCATTACACGGTTGGTGGCGCACTTCCTGATAGCGGGCGGTGTATGAACAGCTGTAATCAGCCAAACGATACCCGGCCCGCCTGTTAAGCGGGCTTTTTTTTGAACAAAATAATGAGAATAACCATGCAAACACCAAAACCCACGCTCGAACTATTGACCTGCGATGCCGCCTACCGGGAAAACCCAACGGCGCTTTTTCACCAGGTCTGCGGCGATCGCCCGGCAACGCTGCTGCTGGAATCCGCGGATATCGACAGTAAAGACGATTTAAAAAGCCTGCTGCTGGTAGATAGCGCGCTGCGCATTACCGCTTTAGGTGACACCGTCACTATTCAGGCGTTATCTGATAATGGCGCCTCGTTATTGCCGCTACTGGATACCGCCCTGCCCGCTGGCGTGGAGAACGAAGTCCTGCCTGCCGGTCGCATTCTACGCTTTCCGCCCGTCAGCCCATTATTAGATGAAGACGCCCGTTTATGCTCTCTGTCGGTATTTGATGCGTTCCGTCTGTTACAGGGAGTGGTGAACATACCGACGCAAGAGCGGGAGGCTATGTTTTTCGGCGGTCTGTTTGCCTACGACCTGGTCGCTGGCTTTGAAGCGCTGCCACACCTTGAGGCTGGCAATAACTGCCCGGACTACTGCTTTTATTTAGCGGAAACGCTGATGGTGATAGATCATCAGAAAAAAAGCACCCGTATTCAGGCCAGTCTGTTCACCGCCAGCGACCGGGAAAAACAGCGTCTGAACGCCCGCCTGGCGTACCTTAGCCAACAGTTAACCCAGCCTGCGCCGCCGTTGCCGGTGACGCCGGTGCCGGACATGCGCTGCGAATGCAATCAGAGCGATGACGCGTTCGGCGCGGTGGTACGCCAGTTGCAAAAAGCCATCCGCGCGGGGGAGATATTTCAGGTGGTGCCGTCGCGCCGCTTTTCACTGCCCTGCCCGTCGCCGTTGGCTGCCTACTACGTGCTGAAAAAGAGCAACCCCAGCCCGTATATGTTCTTTATGCAGGATAATGATTTCACGCTTTTCGGCGCGTCGCCGGAAAGCTCGCTGAAATATGACGCCGCCAGCCGTCAGATTGAGATTTACCCCATCGCGGGTACCCGTCCACGCGGTCGCCGCGCTGATGGTACGCTGGACAGAGATCTCGACAGCCGTATTGAGCTGGATATGCGTACCGACCATAAAGAGCTTTCCGAACATCTGATGCTGGTCGATCTGGCGCGCAATGACCTGGCGCGCATCTGTACGCCGGGCAGTCGCTACGTTGCCGATCTGACAAAAGTTGACCGCTATTCGTACGTGATGCATCTGGTTTCCCGGGTGGTGGGCGAACTGCGTCACGATCTCGACGCGCTGCACGCCTATCGCGCCTGCATGAACATGGGCACCCTGAGCGGCGCGCCGAAAGTACGCGCCATGCAGTTGATTGCCGATGCGGAAGGACAGCGCCGCGGCAGCTATGGCGGCGCGGTCGGTTACTTCACCGCCCACGGCGATCTGGACACCTGTATTGTTATCCGCTCCGCGCTGGTGGAGAACGGTATCGCCACCGTACAGGCGGGCGCCGGAATTGTGCTGGACTCTGTTCCGCAGTCTGAAGCCGATGAAACCCGTAATAAAGCGCGCGCCGTATTGCGTGCTATCGCCACCGCGCATCATGCACAGGAGACCTTCTGATGGCTGATATTCTGCTGCTCGATAACATCGACTCGTTTACCTGGAACCTGGCAGATCAGCTACGGACCAACGGTCATAACGTGGTGATTTACCGTAACCATATTCCGGCGCAGACGCTTATCGATCGCCTGGCGACAATGAAAAATCCGGTGCTAATGCTCTCCCCCGGTCCGGGCGTTCCCAGCGAGGCAGGCTGTATGCCGGAGCTGCTGACCCGACTACGCGGCAAGTTACCGATCATCGGCATTTGTCTGGGGCATCAGGCGATTGTCGAAGCTTACGGCGGTTATGTCGGTCAGGCGGGAGAAATCCTGCATGGCAAAGCCTCCAGCATTGAGCATGACGGTCAGGCGATGTTCGCCGGGCTGGCGAATCCGCTACCGGTCGCGCGTTATCATTCGCTGGTCGGCAGTAATGTTCCTGCCGGGCTGACCATTAACGCCCATTTCAACGGCATGGTGATGGCGGTACGTCATGATGCGGATCGCGTTTGCGGTTTTCAATTTCATCCTGAGTCCATCCTGACGACGCAGGGCGCGCGTCTGCTGGAGCAAACATTAGCCTGGGCGCAGCAAAAGCTGGAACCGACAAACACCCTACAGCCGATTCTGGAGAAACTCTATCAGGCGCAAACTCTGACGCAACAAGAGAGCCACCAGTTGTTTTCGGCGGTCGTCCGCGGCGAACTTAAGCCTGAACAGCTCGCCGCCGCGCTGGTGAGCATGAAAATTCGCGGCGAGCATCCCAATGAAATTGCCGGCGCCGCCACTGCGTTGCTGGAAAATGCCGCCCCGTTCCCGCGCCCGGACTATCTGTTTGCGGATATCGTTGGTACCGGCGGCGATGGCAGTAACAGTATCAATATCTCTACCGCCAGCGCCTTTGTCGCGGCGGCCTGTGGACTGAAAGTGGCGAAACACGGCAACCGTAGCGTGTCCAGCAAATCGGGGTCATCCGATCTGCTGGCGGCGTTCGGTATTAATCTGGATATGAACGCCGATAAATCACGTCAGGCGTTAGATGAACTGGGCGTCTGTTTCCTGTTCGCGCCGAAATATCACACCGGATTCCGTCACGCGATGCCGGTTCGCCAACAGTTAAAAACGCGAACCCTGTTCAACGTACTCGGCCCGCTGATCAACCCGGCGCATCCGCCGCTGGCATTGATTGGCGTCTATAGCCCGGAACTGGTGCTGCCGATTGCGGAAACCTTACGGGTACTGGGCTATCAGCGCGCGGCGGTGGTACATAGCGGCGGCATGGATGAGGTTTCGCTCCATGCGCCGACGATTGTCGCGGAGCTGCATGACGGCGAAATTAAAAGCTATCAACTTACGGCGGAGGATTTTGGCCTGACGCCTTACCATCAGGATCAGTTGGCTGGCGGCACGCCGGAAGAAAACCGTGACATTCTGACGCGGTTATTACAAGGTAAAGGCGATGCCGCGCATGAGGCCGCCGTCGCCGCCAACGTGGCGATGCTGATGCGTCTGCATGGTCAGGAAGATCTCAAGGCCAACGCGCAAACCGTGCTTGATGTTCTGCGCAACGGCACCGCATATGACAGAGTCACCGCACTGGCGGCAAGAGGGTAAATAATGCAAACCGTTTTAGCGAAAATCGTCGCAGACAAGGCGATTTGGGTAGAAGCCCGCAAACAGCAACAGCCGCTGGCCAGTTTTCAAAATGAGATCCAGCCAAGTACACGCCATTTTTATGATGCGCTCCAGGGCGCGCGTACCGCCTTTATTCTGGAGTGTAAGAAAGCATCGCCATCAAAAGGCGTGATTCGCGATGATTTCGATCCGGCGCGTATTGCCAGTATTTATCAACATTACGCCTCGGCAATCTCGGTGCTCACCGACGAAAAATATTTTCAGGGGAGCTTCGATTTTCTGCCGGTCGTTAGCCAAAGCGCACCGCAGCCGATTCTGTGTAAGGATTTTATTATCGATCCCTATCAGATCTACCTTGCCCGTTACTATCAGGCCGATGCCTGTTTACTGATGCTCTCGGTTCTGGATGACGAACAGTATCGCCAACTCTCCGCCGTCGCGCACAGTCTGAAAATGGGCGTGCTCACGGAGGTCAGTAATGACGAAGAACGGGAGCGCGCGATAGCGTTAGGCGCAAAAGTGGTAGGTATCAACAATCGCGATCTGCGCGATCTGTCGATTGATTTGAATCGCACCCGCCAGCTGGCGCCAAAACTGGGCCACGGCGTGACTGTCATCAGCGAGTCCGGGATTAACACCTATGGTCAGGTACGCGAACTGAGCCACTTCGCCAACGGTTTTTTAATTGGCTCCGCGTTAATGGCGCATGACGATCTTAACGCCGCCGTCCGTCGCGTGCTGCTTGGCGAGAATAAAGTCTGCGGCCTGACCCGCGCCCAGGACGCTAAAGCTGCCTGTGACGCTGGCGCAATATATGGCGGGTTGATTTTTGTGCCCTCATCTCCACGCGCGGTGAGCGTTGAGCAGGCGCGAGAAGTGATAAGCGGCGCGCCATTGCAGTATGTCGGCGTTTTCCAGAACGCTGATATCGCCGATGTTTGCCAGAAAGCCGCCGTCCTGTCGCTTTCTGCCGTACAGCTACATGGCAGCGAAGACCAGGCGTATGTCAACGCGCTGCGCGAGGCGTTGCCGCGCAATGTGCAAATCTGGAAGGCGCTGAGCGTTAGCGATGCCCTTCCCGCACGCGATTATCACCATGTCGATAAATACATTTTCGACAATGGGCAAGGCGGCAGCGGGCAGCGCTTCGACTGGTCACTGCTACAGGGGCAACCGCTGGATAATGTGTTACTGGCGGGCGGGCTGGCGGCCGATAACTGCGTCCAGGCGGCGCAAGTCGGCTGTGCCGGTCTCGATTTTAATTCAGGTGTGGAGTCACAGCCGGGCATCAAAGATGCTCGTCTTCTGGCCTCGGTTTTTCAGACACTGCGCGCATATTAAGGAAAAAACATGACAACACTTCTCAACCCCTACTTTGGTGAATTCGGCGGCATGTATGTGCCGCAGATCCTGATGCCTGCGCTGAACCAGCTTGAAGAGGCCTTCGTCAGCGCGCAAAAAGATCCTGAATTTCAGGCGCAATTCGCCGATCTGCTAAAAAACTACGCGGGACGCCCCACCGCGCTGACGAAATGCCAGAACATTACCGCCGGTACGCGTACCACGTTGTATTTAAAGCGCGAAGATTTACTGCACGGCGGCGCACACAAAACCAATCAGGTACTGGGTCAGGCGCTGCTGGCCAAACGGATGGGTAAAAGCGAGATTATCGCTGAAACCGGCGCCGGTCAGCACGGCGTCGCCTCTGCGCTCGCCAGCGCCCTGCTGGGTCTGAAATGCCGTATCTATATGGGCGCCAAAGACGTTGAGCGCCAGTCGCCGAACGTCTTCCGTATGCGTCTGATGGGCGCTGAGGTTATCCCGGTTCATAGCGGCTCCGCTACGCTAAAAGATGCCTGTAACGAGGCGCTGCGCGACTGGTCCGGTAGTTACGAAACCGCGCACTATATGCTCGGCACGGCGGCAGGACCGCATCCCTATCCCACCATCGTTCGCGAGTTCCAACGCATGATTGGCGAAGAGACGAAAGCGCAAATCCTCGACAAAGAGGGCCGTCTGCCAGATGCCGTTATCGCTTGCGTCGGTGGCGGCTCAAACGCTATCGGGATGTTTGCGGATTTTATTAATGATACCAGCGTCGGGCTAATAGGCGTTGAACCTGGCGGTCACGGTATTGAAACCGGCGAGCATGGCGCGCCGCTTAAACATGGTCGCGTTGGCATCTATTTCGGGATGAAAGCGCCGATGATGCAAACAGCGGACGGGCAAATTGAAGAGTCCTATTCCATTTCCGCCGGGCTCGATTTCCCATCCGTTGGGCCGCAACATGCGTACCTGAACAGCATCGGACGCGCGGATTATGTCTCCATTACCGATGATGAGGCGCTGGAAGCCTTCAAAACGTTGTGCCGCCATGAGGGAATTATCCCGGCGCTGGAGTCCTCCCACGCGTTGGCGCACGCTCTGAAAATGATGCGCGAGCAGCCGGAAAAAGAACAACTGCTGGTGGTCAATCTCTCTGGCCGCGGAGATAAAGACATCTTTACCGTACACGATATCCTGAAAGCGCGAGGGGAAATCTGATGGAACGCTACGAAAATTTATTTGCACAGCTCAACGATCGCCGGGAAGGCGCTTTTGTCCCCTTCGTAACTCTGGGCGACCCTGGCATTGAACAGTCACTGAAAATTATCGACACACTGATTGACGCTGGCGCCGACGCTCTGGAACTGGGGGTTCCCTTCTCCGATCCGCTGGCCGATGGCCCTACCATCCAGAATGCGAACTTACGCGCCTTCGCCGCTGGCGTCACGCCGGCTCAGTGTTTTGAAATGCTGGCGCTGATTCGTGAAAAACACCCGACCATTCCGATTGGCCTGCTAATGTACGCGAATCTGGTGTTCAATAACGGCATAGATGCATTCTATGCCCGTTGTGAACAGGTTGGCGTAGATTCCGTGCTGGTCGCAGATGTCCCGGTTGAAGAGTCGGCCCCCTTCCGCCAGGCGGCGTTACGGCATAATATCGCGCCGATCTTCATCTGCCCGCCAAATGCGGATGACGATCTTCTGCGCCAGGTCGCATCTTACGGCCGCGGTTATACCTACCTGCTTTCGCGTTCGGGCGTCACCGGCGCGGAAAACCGTGGCGCATTGCCGTTGCATCATCTCATTGAGAAGCTTAAAGAGTACCATGCCGCGCCTGCGTTACAGGGCTTCGGTATCTCCTCTCCGGAACAGGTGTCTGCGGCCGTGCGTGCCGGGGCGGCTGGCGCTATCTCCGGCTCAGCCATTGTCAACATTATCGAGAAAAACCACGCGTCTCCCGAACAGATGTTGGCGGAGCTCAGGTCCTTTGTCTCAGCGATGAAAGCCGCCAGCCGCGCATAACGTGTTAAGCCGTCAGCATAACGCTGGCGGCTTAATGAGAGCTTGGCGCCGAACCAGAATCACGATTCAGACGTAGATCATCAATCTTTTTGGTGTTGTTCCCTGTCCAGCTTTCAAAAAGTCTGAAGTCAATTTTTGCTAAGAAAACTCCTAATCACGCCGAAAAATTTAGCGTTTTCACGTCAATTTCCCCCGCCTTTATGTAAAGAAATGTCAATAAACAATGCATTAACGTTTCTATGGCCGCAGATAGTGACGCTTGTTATTAATAGTAATGCAAAGCATTTTCTGTTAAATCGCTTATTCTAAAAGAAAATATAGAATATATTATCTCTAAACCATTTTTTGTGCGTTATTTACGCGGTAAATCACAACTATTTCCGTCAATTTGACTAATCGGTTTAACCAACTAATTTTAATAGGGTGTCGACACGGTTAAAACCGATTTTTTCAGCAAGCAACGAGACAGGAGAAATAATATGGCCGAACATCGTGGTGGTTCAGGAAATTTCGCCGAGAATCGTGAAAAAGCATCTGAAGCGGGCCGCAAAGGCGGTCAGCATAGCGGTGGGAATTTCAAAAACGATCCGCAACGAGCTTCTGAAGCCGGTAAAAAAGGTGGTCAGAATAGTCACGGCGGACGTAAATCCGATAATTCCTGATTTACTGTAATGTAAATATAACACATGCTTTTATCAAGCAATCTGCGAGTCTTCTGGCTCGCAGTATTTTGCCCAGGAGAATTAGATTTATGAATATTAAAACCGTTGAAGACCTTTTTATCCATCTACTTTCAGATACCTATAGTGCAGAAAAACAATTAACCAAGGCTCTTTCTAAACTAGCCAGAGCCACGTCCAATGAAAAATTAAGCCAGGCCTTTCAATCTCATCTTGAAGAAACCCAGGGTCAGATTGAACGTATTGATCAGATCGTCGAATCTGAATCTGGCATTAAACTGAAAAGAATGAAATGCGTCGCTATGGAAGGGCTGATTGAAGAAGCCAATGAAGTCATCGAAAGTACGGAGAAAAACGAAGTACGCGATGCAGCGCTTATCGCCGCGGCGCAAAAAGTCGAGCATTACGAAATCGCCAGCTACGGCACGCTAGCCACCCTGGCCGAGCAGCTCGGCTATAGCAAAGCATTAAAACTGCTCAAAGAAACCCTCGACGAGGAAAAACAAACTGATTTAAAACTTACCGATTTAGCAGTCAGCAATGTTAATAAAAGTGCTGAACGCAAATCGAAATAATATTTTTAATTATCAGCTTGCATGATTCCGATTTTATTATCGGAGCAGATTATCACGCATTGAGGAATGTAAAATGAATTATACTGAACATTATCATGACTGGCTTCGTGACGCCCATGCCATGGAAAAACAGGCAGAATCGATGCTTGAATCTATGGCCAGCCGTATTGAAAATTATCCTGATATAAAAGCCAGAATTGAACAACATATTAGTGAAACCAAACATCAAATTACCATGCTCGAAGAAGTGTTGGACCGTAATGGCATTTCCCGTTCGGTGTTGAAAGACTCCATGAGTAAAATGGCAGCAATGGGGCAATCTATCGGTGGCATGTTCCCTTCCGATGAAATTGTCAAAGGTTCAATTAGCGGTTATGTTTTCGAGCAGTTCGAAATTGCTTGTTATACCTCCCTGCTGGCGGCGGCAAAAAAAGCTGGCGACACTGCCTCAATTCCAACGATTGAAGCCATTCTGAAAGAAGAAATGCAAATGGCTGACTGGCTTATCAAACATATTCCGCAGACAACGGAACAATTTTTGCTGCGATCTGAAGCAGATGGCGTTGAAGCCAAAAAATAAATAATAAGCAGGAGGCAATATGTTTCGACACGTAAAACAACTTCAATATACTGTGCGAGTGAGCGAACCTAATCCTGGATTAGCGAACCTGCTGCTGGAACAGTTTGGCGGCCCGCAGGGCGAACTGGCGGCCGCCTGCCGCTACTTCACGCAAGGTTTAAGCGATGATGATGCCGGTCGTAGAGAGATGTTAATGGACATCGCCACCGAGGAGCTGAGTCATCTGGAAATTATCGGCTCACTGGTAGGAATGCTTAATAAAGGCGCTAAAGGCGAGCTGGCGGAAGGCACCGAAAGCGAAGCGGAACTTTATCGCTCGCTGACGCAGAATGGTAATGACAGCCATATCACCTCTCTGCTGTATGGCGGCGGCCCTGCGTTAACAAACTCCGGCGGCGTACCGTGGACCGCGGCTTATATTGATACTATCGGCGAAGTTACAGCCGATCTACGCTCAAACATCGCGGCAGAGGCGCGAGCGAAGATTATTTATGAACGCCTGATTAATCTGACCGATGATCCTGGCGTAAAAGACACGCTCAGTTTCTTAATGACCCGTGAAGTCGCACACCAGCTCTCTTTTGAAAAGGCGCTGTATTCGATTCGTAACAACTTCCCGCCGGGTAAATTACCGCCGGTAGAACAGTATACCGACGTGTACTACAACATGTCGCAAGGCGACGATCCGCGAGGTAGCTGGAATAGTGATGAGAACTTCAACTATGTCGCAGAACCGATGCCTGCTGTTGATGGCGGCGATGGCCTGGCGACAGTGAAATTGCCGCGCGAGCAGTTGGCGCTGCTCAAAGCGATGGCAGAAAGAACGAAATCGGACCCCACCGTTGATCCTCTCACTGGCGCAGAACTAGGCTGCGGCGAACCGAAAGAAGACAAGTGAGTTCCGACAAGTAAAATCCGTGTGTCATGTCCTTTTTTGACCCCGCCTGGCGGGGTCTTTTTTCGTCACAACATCACGCGATTAGAAACGATAGCCTGCCGAGAACATAAATACCCATGGGTCCAGACGCACGCTGTCATGCTGCTGCCACGCCGCCCATTTTATAATTGGCGGTAGTATCAATATCCATGTACCAGACAGAGGCGCCAATTAACCAGTCGCGGTTAATCAGGTAATCTACCCCAACTTGCCCTGCCGCGCCCCAGGAATCCTTAAAGCTCAGATCGGACAGCCCGGTCTTTTTACCATTATCGTTAAAGTCGTTATCGAAGAAGGTGGTGTAGTTCACCCCCACGCCGACATAAGGACGCACTTTGCTGCTGGAATCGCCGAAGTACCACTGCGCCATTAACGTTGGCGGTAACAGGTGGACCGTGGCGATATCGCCCGTCGCGCCCGTACCCACCTTATGGCGGAACGGCGTAGCCGCCAGCAATTCAACCCCGATATTGTCCGTCGCCATGTAAGTGAATGTCAGGCCGAGTTGCGTGTTATTACTCACATCAAACCCGTTTAAATGCCCCAGCGTACCACCCGCCCCTTCTGTAGGTCTGACGGTTGCCGGACCTGCACGCATAAAGAATTCTCCGGCTTCGTGCGCGAACGCGCTGCCTGAGAGAAGAGTTGTTAACGCCAGTGCCGCCACTGTAAATTTTTTCATACCCGCTCCATCGTTATGGTTATAAAAGCGTGATGAATATACCCACAATGAAGTAATAAGTGATCTAACACAGATCACATTTGTTCTTATAATTTAACATTTATTGATCCAGATTAATTTAGAACTTGTATTGAAAATCCTGGTTATAGGAATTCAGATCAATTTTGACATATTCACGCTATGCAAATATTTGTCTGCTCCTGTTGCCCTGGCGATAAAGGCTGGCTAAGGTAATCAATGTCCCGCAATGGCGCGTGGCGTTAAGATTCGCGAACACTGCGGGACAGATTAATTTCCGTTGTAATCTATTGATACGTGAGTTTTTTGCAGGTGAATCATGAGCGTTCTTAACCCATGCATGACATGCGGTGCCTGTTGTGCCTATTTTCGTGTCTCCTTTTATTGGGCGGAAGGCGACGACGCCAGCGGACGCGTTCCGGCGTCATTAACCGAGCCTGTTACCCCTTTTTTACGTTGTATGGCCGGCACCAACCAAAAACAGCCGCACTGTAAAGCGCTAATTGGCACGCCGGGTGAAAACGTCAGTTGCGCTATTTATGAAAACCGCCCTTCAACCTGTCGCGAATTTTCGATATCGGGCGAAGGAGGCGAAGTGAATGAGGCGTGTAATCGCGCCCGCGCGCGATACGGATTACCGCCGCTTTACAAAGATATGCTTTTCCATACAACTGCTGATGCTGCCACTGTAGAGTTATCCAGGGTACAATTGCCCGCAAATTAACACCTGCAAAACTCAAGGAGAGTGCATGTCTATCACGGCGAAGTCCGTTTACCGTGACGCCGGAAATTTTTTCCGAAATCAATTTATTACTATCTTGCTGGTTTCGTTGCTGTGCGCATTTATCACGGTGGTCTTAGGTCATGCCTTTTCACCCAGCGATGCGCAAATCGCGCAACTCAGTGAAGGAGAACATCTGGCAGGCAGCGCTGGCCTGTTTGAGCTGGTACAAAATATGACGCCGGAGCAGCAGCAGATCCTGTTGCGCGCCTCTGCCGCCTCGACGTTTTCCGGGCTTATCGGCAACGCTATTCTGGCCGGCGGTATCATCCTGATGATTCAGTTAGTTTCAGCGGGACATCGGGTTAGCGCGCTGCGCGCTATCGGCGCCAGCGCCCCTGCATTGCCTAAACTGTTTATTCTCATTTTTCTGACTACCCTGTTAGTGCAAATCGGTATAATGCTGATTGTCGTTCCGGGGATTATTATGGCCATTGTGCTGGCGCTTGCGCCAGTGATGTTGGTTGAAGAGAAAATGGGCGTGTTTGCCGCAATGCGCAGCAGTATGCGTTTAGCCTGGTCTAACATGAAACTGGTCGCGCCCGCGGTGATAGGCTGGTTACTGGCTAAAACATTGCTATTGCTGTTCGCGCCCAGCTTCGCTGTACTGACCCCAAATGTAGGCGCTGTACTGGCGAATACGTTGAGCAATCTGATTTCCGCAGTATTGCTTATCTACTTATTCCGCCTGTATATGTTGATTCGCCAATAATCCGCAATGCGCCGTTACGCGGCGCATTCGACGCTCGTTGATGATGGAATCGAAGAATGAAGCAGTTTCTGGATTTTTTACCGCTGGTTGTCTTTTTTGCGTTTTATAAACTTTATGACATCTATGCGGCGACCTCCGCACTGATTGTCGCGACGGCAATCGTGCTGATTTATAGCTGGGTGCGCTATCGGAAAATAGAGAAGATGGCGCTGATTACCTTTGTTCTGGTTGCCGTCTTCGGCGGTCTGACGCTCTTCTTCCATAACGATGAATTTATTAAATGGAAGGTGACGGTTATTTATGCGCTGTTCGCCGGCGCGCTGTTAATAAGCCAGTGGGTGATGAAAAAACCGTTAATCCAACGTATGTTAGGTAAAGAACTGGCGTTGCCGCAGCAGGTCTGGTCAAAGCTGAACCTGGCGTGGGCGCTGTTTTTTATTGCGTGCGGTCTGGCTAACATTTATATCGCCTTCTGGTTGCCGCAAAATATCTGGGTCAACTTTAAGGTCTTTGGACTCACGGCGCTGACGCTCATTTTTACCCTGCTGAGCGGCGTCTATATCTACCGGCATCTGCCACAGGAAGATAAATCATAACCCTCCCGTGACTTATCATCGCCAGACTGCGAACGCCTGGCGATATTTTCTCCGCCTTTACGCCCTGCGCTTTCCCGTCAGTACCTTTATTCCCACTATTCTCCACACAAAATTCATAGTAGCATCGCGGCTGTAATTTTTTCTGATAGTCGGTTTTACAATGACAACAATGGATAATACTCCTCAGGGCGAGCTGGTTTTACGTACATTGGCCATGCCTGCCGATACCAATGCGAACGGCGATATTTTTGGCGGCTGGCTGATGTCGCAAATGGATATTGGCGGCGCGATACTGGCCAAAGAGATCGCGCACGGTCGGGTTGTAACCGTACGCGTGGAAGGAATGACATTTCTGCGCCCCGTCGCGGTTGGCGATGTCGTATGCTGCTACGCGCGCTGCGTTAAACGCGGTACGACGTCTATTAGCATCAATATTGAAGTCTGGGTGAAAAAAGTCGCGTCAGAACCGATTGGACAGCGCTACAAGGCCACCGAGGCGCTGTTTATTTATGTTGCCGTCGATCCGGACGGTAAACCTCGCCCGCTCCCGGTTCAGGGTTAAGTATACCCGCTTACGCCGCCAGCAGGTGATGGTATATTCCTGGCTGGCGGCGCCAGAGATTACTCAATCTGCGCCGTACCGTTCAGACGGAAGATAATATTGACCACCAGCCCGGAACCCGGCTTGCCTGCTTCATAGCGCCATTTGCGCATCGCATTCTTAACTTCACGCTCAAACATATTGGCTGGCTGCGCGGACAGAATCTGTACATTTTCCACTCGCCCAGCAGAGGTCACGTCAAACTTCACCTTTACGCGGCCTTCAATACGTAACGCCTGTGCTCGCGCCGGATACTGCGGCTGGTTACGGCTCAGAGCGCGAGGTCCAGTGGGCACGCTCACCGCCGGCTTGCTGGTCGCCGACGCGGTGCTGCTTGTTGGCCGCGCCGGGGCGCTATTTTCAAACGGTGAGGCAGGACGCGGCGCGGCCGGTTTGACTTCGCGCTTCGGCTGCTCTTCAACCTTTTTCACCGGTTTCGGCTTCGGCTTGGGTTTTGGCTTAGGTTTGGGTTTCTCAATCACCACGGGCGCTTCTTTAGGCGGTTCAGGGATCGGCTCTGGCTCCGGTTCGGGTTCAACCACCGGCTCCGGCGGCGGCTGAACCGCCTGGGGCGGCTCCAGGTCGGCGGGTGAAACCATTGTCACCGTGATAGGCTGCGCTGGCGCAGGCAATTCAATAACCTGATGTACCGAGGTATAGAGCAAACCTGCCACTACAGCACCATGAATGCCTACGGAAAGGAGTGTCGGCCAGGGAAAGCGACGAGGTAAATCAAGGGTCATTGAAGTCATAATCGTTTCAGTTGAAAAACCAGAGCTGAATTTTAAATGCAAATAGCAATCATATTCAATAAGGCATTGCCGATAGCGACATTTAAAAGATGATATCGCGCAAAAACACCACACAAAATGTGCATGTTTAACAAAGTCGGTATCTTTACATTGCAGTTAAATGCCCTTTCCAATAACGTAATCAGCAACTTTTACCGATTAAGGAGCTCTACCCGTGCTGTATGTTAATTACGCTCAGGATAATGCCAACTCGCTTGAAAAACGCCTCTCGGTACGGCCCGCGCATCTGGCGCGCCTGCAACTTCTGCATGATGAAGGGCGATTATTAACTGCCGGGCCGATGCCCGCAGTGGACAGTAACGATCCTGGGGTAGCCGGATTTACCGGGTCAACGGTGATTGCTGAATTTGAATCTTTAGAAGCGGCGCAATCCTGGGCTGATGCGGACCCCTACGTCGCAGCGGGCGTCTATGCGCAGGTTTCGGTCAAACCGTATAAGAAGATCTTTTGAAAAGGATGGCCTGTTGGGCACCGCATACGGTGCCCTTTCTGGCTCACACACCGTGAATCGCAAAGAGTAATGAATTACGCTGACGATTAAAGATGCATTTCCTGATAGTATGGATACGCATATTACGGCGTGATTGCCCTTCAAGCCAACGCGCTTTACGGCGGCTCGCCTGACGTAGCATTCGCCAGCGCCCCACTTCCGTTCTACTACGCTTCATGTTTACGACTCTCACTGTAACAGAAGCGCCATTATACCCCCTCGCCGGATGCAGACCAGCGCTTTTCCCGTGTTTTTATTTGCCATGTGAATCCTGACGCGTAAACTCTTAACAACACGCTTTCTAAAGGATTTTTAAAGTTATGACAACCTTCTACACCGTGGTGAGTTGGCTGGTCATTTTGGGATACTGGGTTCTCATTGCCGGCGTCACATTACGTATTCTAATGAAACGGCGCGCAGTTCCCTCCGCAATGGCCTGGTTGTTAATCATCTATATCCTTCCGCTGGTCGGGATCATCGCCTATTTGTCCGTGGGCGAATTGCATTTAGGCAAACGTCGCGCCGAGCGTGCCCGCGCCATGTGGCCGTCTACCGCCAAATGGTTGAATGACCTCAAAGCCTGCAAACACATTTTCGCGCAAGAAAACAGTAGCGTCGCATCGTCCTTGTTTAAGCTGTGCGAACGACGTCAGGGGATTGCGGGCGTCAAAGGCAACCAGTTGCAATTGCTTACCGACTCCGATGATGTCATGCAGGCGCTTATTCGCGATATCCAACTGGCGCGGCACAATATCGAAATGGTGTTTTACATCTGGCAGCCAGGCGGCATGGCGGATCAGGTCGCTGAATCGTTAATGGCCGCCGCCCGCCGCGGCATCCACTGCCGGCTTATGCTGGATTCCGCGGGTAGCGTCGCTTTCTTCCGCAGCCCCTGGGCGGCCATGATGCGTAACGCTGGCATTGAAGTCGTAGAGGCGCTGAAGGTGAATCTGATGCGCGTCTTTTTACGCCGTATGGATCTTCGCCAGCACCGTAAAATGGTGATGATTGACAATTACATCGCCTATACCGGCAGTATGAATATGGTGGACCCGCGTTTTTTCAAACAGGATGCCGGCGTTGGGCAATGGGTCGATTTGATGGCGCGGATGGAGGGCCCCGTGGCGACAGCAATGGGGATTGTTTACTCCTGCGATTGGGAAATCGAGACGGGTAAACGCATTCTGCCTCCCCCGCCGGACGTGAATATTATGCCGTTTGAGCAGGCCAGCGGGCATACCATTCATACCATTGCTTCCGGTCCTGGTTTTCCGGAAGATCTCATTCACCAGGCACTATTAACCGCCACCTATGCTGCGCGCGAATATTTAATTATGACCACGCCATATTTCGTCCCCAGCGACGATCTGCTGCACGCCATTTGTACCGCTGCGCAGCGCGGCGTGGATGTCAGTATTATCCTGCCCCGTAAAAATGATTCACTGCTCGTCGGCTGGGCCAGTCGCGCCTTTTTCAGCGAGTTACTGGCGGCGGGCGTGAAAATCTATCAGTTCGAAGGCGGGCTGTTGCATACCAAAAGCGTGCTGGTCGATGGCGAACTGAGCCTGGTCGGTACCGTGAATCTCGACATGCGTAGCCTGTGGCTTAATTTCGAGATTACGCTGGTCATTGATGATACGGGTTTCGGCGCCGATCTGGCTGCGGTACAGGACGATTATATTTCGCGCTCCCGCCTGTTAGATGCGCGTTTGTGGGTAAAACGTCCGTTATGGCAGCGTATTACCGAGCGATTGTTTTACTTCTTTAGCCCATTGCTGTAAAACGTGACCAACATGAGTAAACAGGTAGTCACTATGGAAATGGATCTGAACAATCGCCTGACTGAAGACGAAACGCTTGAGCAGGCTTACGATATTTTTCTTGAGCTGGCGGCGGATAATCTTGATCCGGCTGATATCATTCTGTTCAATTTGCAATTCGAGGAGCGCGGCGGCGCGGAGTTGTTTGATCCCGCTGAAGACTGGCAAGAGCACGTCGATTTTGACCTGAATCCAGACTTTTTTGCCGAGGTGGTGATTGGCCTGGCGGATACCGAAGACGGCGAAATTAACGACATTTTTGCCCGCGTTCTGCTGTGCCGGGAAAAGGACCACAAGCTGTGCCATATTCTCTGGCGCGAATAAGCGGTTCAGGCCGGATGGCGTTTGATTGCGCCCTCCGGCAAGCCTGTTTAATCCGGTAGCTTACTGCCGCATCGGTTACAATATTGCGCGCTATGTTCATGCTGACTTTGCTGGCACTGCGGACATTTTCGCTGCCAGTGACGTTTTTGAAACGCGCTGCTCATGTGCGTGGTAATCAGTCCTGTAGGAATCGCAATCACCGAATAACCAATCAAAATAAGCACCGACGCGACAATACGTCCCAGCGGCGTATGCGGCGTAATATCACCGTACCCCACGGTTGTGACTGTCACTATCGCCCAATACACCGAGGCATTAAGCGTCGTAAAGCCATATTTCGGTCCTTCAATAAGATACATCAGGGCACCGAAAATAATCATCACGATCGCAATAAATGAATAGAACAGAATAAGCTGATGACGCGCGCTAATAATGGCGCTCCAGAATACCCGCAGAGATGGCATAAAGCGTAGCAGTTTAAGAATACGCAGCACGCGAATCGCTCGCATTGCACGCCAGGCAAACATATAGTTCAGGCTAATTTCCGGCCACAGCCACATGACGTACAGCGGCAAAATCGTCACCAGATCAATAAATCCCCAGAAACTAAAAACGTATTTTGCCGGTTCGGGCCAGCTAAACAGTCTGAGCAAGTATTCACCGGTAAATATCAGGGTAACGCAGAGCTCCAGCCAGACAAAAATATGCCATTCATCAAATGTCAGGTGATATTCCGTTCCTACGCCTGATTCAACAAAAATGACCAGTACGCTAAGCAGCGCAAACAGCGCGCATAACCCTTCAAAACGGCGACCTGAGCGCGTAGTCAAATCGAACAGATTATGATAAAGACGACGGCGAACCGACGACAAAGAAAGTGACACGGTAACCTCACCTAAAAGAAGGGCTGACGAATTGTCAGCCCTTGCGATTATAACGGGTCTACTTTAAGGCAGGAAACGGCATGGCGAAAACTCCCTTCCAGCACCGGTCGCGTTTGCGCGCATTCTGGCCCGGCTAGCGGACAGCGTGTACGGAACACGCAGCCGGAAGGCGGGTTAATGGGCGAAGGTAATTCGCCCTCCAGCAATTGTATCTTCTTATTTCGCTCCAGATCGGGATCGGGAATCGGTACCGCCGACATCAGCGCTTTGGTATAAGGATGCAGTGGATTATGGTACACCTCATCATAGGTGCCCAATTCTACTGCATGACCGAGATACATCACCAGGACACGATCGGATATGTGCTTTACGACCGCCAGATCGTGCGCAATAAAAATCAACGACAGCCCCATCTCTCGCTGTAACTGCTGGAGCAAATTCACCACCTGCGCCTGAATAGAAACGTCCAGCGCCGACACCGGCTCATCGCAAATAATGAGCTTAGGTTCCAGGATCAATGCCCGGGCGATACCGATGCGCTGGCACTGCCCCCCGGAAAATTCATGGGGATAACGGTTGATGAGATTCGGCAACAGCCCCACTTTCAGCATCATGGCTTTCACGCGGTCACGCACGTCCTGGCGCGAAAGTTTAGGATGATAAGTGCGCAGCGGTTCAGCGATAATTTCGCCAATCGTCATTCGCGGGTTGAGTGACGCCAGCGGGTCCTGGAAAATCATCTGGATATCGCTGCGCACTTCGCGCCACTCATCCGCTTTCATGCCCAACAGATCTTTTCCCAGCCAGGCGACTTTACCGTCTGTCGCCTTCACCAGACCAATAATGGCGCGCGCAAACGTCGACTTGCCGCAGCCGGATTCGCCCACCACGCCCAGCGTTTCGCCTTCATACAGGCGTAGCGTAACGCCGTCCACCGCTTTCAGGGTTTTCGGCGGTTGCCAGAACCACTGCTTCCCTTCTTTGATATCAAAATGTACTTTCAGATCGGCGATTTCGAGGAGAACTTTACGTTGTTCAATCACAGCATTCATAGCAGTTCCTCCACCGGTTTAAAACAGGCGCGCAAGCGACCAGGACTGAACGCTTCAAGTGGCGGCGCATTATTGCAGATCTCCATCGCATGAGGACAACGCGGCTGGAATGGACACCCTTTAGGCAAACGCAATAAATTGGGAGGATTGCCCGGAATCGTCAGCATTTCCGCCCCCTCGCTATCCAGACGCGGCACCGCATTAAGCAGGCCTATCGAATACGGATGAACGGGCTGATAAAAGACATCGCGCGCCTTACCGTATTCCATGGTACGCCCGGCATACATTACCAGGACCTTATCGCAAATACCCGCGACCACGCCCAGATCGTGGGTAATCATGATAATGGCGGTATTAAATTCGCGCTTTAGCTCATTAAGCAAGGTCATAATCTGCGCCTGCACGGTAACATCAAGCGCGGTGGTAGGCTCATCGGCAATAAGCAGTTTTGGCCTGCACAACAGCGCCATCGCAATCATCACACGTTGACGCATTCCGCCGGAAAATTCGTGCGGGTACATTTTCATCCGTTTGCGCGCTTCCGGCATTTTTACGGCATCCAGCATTCTGACGGACTCTTCAAAAGCTTCCGCTTTGCTCATCCCTTTATGCAGCATCAGGACTTCCATTAACTGCTCCCCAACGCGCATATAAGGATTTAGCGAGGTCATCGGGTCCTGAAAAATCATCGAAATCTGTTCTGCGCGCAGCGTATTCAGTTCGCGCTCAGGTAGATTAAGAATTTCACGTCCGTTAAAGGTCGCGGAACCGCCGATTCGACCATTCGTCGCCAGCAGTCCCATTAATGCGAACGCCGTTTGTGATTTCCCCGATCCAGACTCGCCAACAATACCTAACGTTTCTCCAGCGCGAAGCGTAAAGTTCAGATCGTTGACCGCCGTCACATCGCCATCAGGCGTAGCGAACGTAACACGAAGATCGTTTACCTCCAGCAGTACATTCGCCGATTGCGGCGCCTGAGTTGCGGTTTCTGATAAGCTCATGGCTGTACTCCTTAACGATCTTTCGGGTCGAGGGCATCACGCAGGCCATCGCCAATAAAGTTAAAACAGAATAACGTCACCACGAGAAAGCCAGCCGGAAACAGCAGCAGCCACGGTGAGACTTCCATTGAATTTGCGCCATCGCTCAACAACGCTCCCCAACTGCTTAACGGTTCCTGCGTCCCAAGCCCCAGGAAACTGAGGAAAGACTCAAACAGAATCATGCTGGGCACCAGCAACGATGCATACACTACCACTACGCCCAGGACGTTAGG
Organism: Salmonella sp. SSDFZ54; assembly: GCF_004010735.1. Classification (NCBI taxonomy): domain Bacteria; kingdom Pseudomonadati; phylum Pseudomonadota; class Gammaproteobacteria; order Enterobacterales; family Enterobacteriaceae; genus Salmonella; species Salmonella sp. SSDFZ54. The sequence goes on along the minus strand of NZ_CP034819.1, from coordinate 4,130,438 downwards.
CACAATATGGCGGATCACAATGCTGGCGGTCGACACACCACCCACCTGCGCGGCTTCGATGAACTCTTTACGTTTAAGACTTAGGGTTTGGCCACGCACGATACGCGCCATATCAAGCCAGGAGACCATGCCGATGGCGACGAAAATCAACAGAATGTTCTGCCCAAAAAACGTCACCAGCAAAATCACAAAGAACATAAACGGGAACGAGTTGAGGATCTCCAACAACCGCATCATCACAGAATCAATTTTGCCGCCCAGATAGCCGGACAGCGAGCCATACAGCGTTCCGACAATGACCGCCACCAGCGCGGCGGCAATCCCGACCATTAATGAGATACGCCCGCCGATGGCAACGCGCACCAACAGATCGCGCCCGGAAGAGTCAGTGCCGAAATAGTGACCGGACGCCATATCCGGCGCGCTGGACATCATGCCCCAGTCGGTATCGAAATAGGTAAATTGCGACAGCATAGGCGCCACTGTCACGAACAGGGCTATCAGAAACAGGACAATAAGACTGGCCACCGCCGCACGGTTATGCATAAAGCGTCGGCGGGCATCTTGCCAAAGGCTGCGACCTTCCACCTCCAGCTTTTCACTGAAATTTTCCAGCGTCTCGCTGTTTTTCTTACTTAACATCATCGCGAGCTCCAGTATCAATAGCGAATTTTCGGGTCGATAACGGCATAGAGCACATCGACAATGGCGTTAAACAATATGGTCAGCGCCCCAACTAAAATGGTCAAACTTAACACCAGCGAGTAATCGCGGTTGAGCGCGCCATTAACGAAAAGCTGCCCAATGCCCGGTAAGCCATAAATCGTTTCAATCACCATTGAGCCGGTAATAATGCCGACAAAGGCTGGCCCCATATAGGATAAAACCGGCAGCAGCGCAGGTTTTAACGCATGGCGGAAGATGATTCTGCGCATCGGTAATCCTTTTGCCCGCGCGGTACGAATAAAGTTCGAATGCAGAACTTCAATCATTGAGCCGCGCGTAATACGAGCGATGCTGGCAATATAGGCCAGTGAAAGCGCGACCATCGGCAGGATCATAAATTTCAACGCCCCGCCGTTCCAGCCGCCGCCAGGCAGCCATTGCAAGGTTATTGCAAAGACCATCACCAGTAGCGGCGCTACCACAAAACTGGGGATAACGACGCCGGTCATGGCAAATCCCATCACCGTATAATCCCATCGCGTATTTTGCTTTAGCGCAGCAATCACGCCAGCGCTGACACCAATAATGACCGCCAGCAAAAAAGCGGCGGCGCCAAGTTTCGCCGAAACGGGGAAGCTGGCGGCAACCAGATCGTTGACCGTGTAATCTTTATATTTAAACGATGGTCCAAAATCGCCATGCGCCAGCTGCTTCAGGTAGCTGAAGTACTGCGTCATGATGGGATCGTTCAGATGATATTTTGCTTCAATATTGGCCAGCACTTCCGGCGGCAATGCGCGCTCGCCGGTAAAAGGACTCCCCGGCGCGAGGCGCATCATAAAGAAAGAGATGGTAATAAGAATAAACAGCGTCGGAATCGCTTCCAGACAGCGGCGTAAAATAAATTTCAACATTGCCCGTACCTTCTGGCCTGTGCCTTTACTTCCCGGACGTGACAAAAGATCCGCCAGGGAAAGTTATAGTGCGATGAAAAAAGACACCATGGGACAACCGCAGTTGTCCCATGTCTTGCCATTAATGTTTGATAATATATAAGTTTTTCACATAAATATTATCCAGCGGGTCTTTACCGGTATACCCGCCCACCCAAGGTTTCACCAGGCGCGCGTTAACGTAGTAATACACCGGCACAATAGCCGAGTCTTTATCTAACTGCTGCTCCGCTTTAGCGTAGAGTTCGCTGCGCTGCGTATCGTCCGCCACTTTCAGCGTGTCGGCAATCAGCTTATCAAACGCCGGGCTCTTATAATGCGCGGTGTTATTTGAACTGTCGGACAACATGGTATTCAGGAACGAGGTCGGTTCATTATAATCTGCGCACCACCCGGCTCTGGCGACATCAAAGGTGCCCTGATGACGGGTATCCAGGAAGGTTTTCCATTCCTGATTCTCCAGATTCACATTGACGCCCAGATTTTTCTTCCAGATAGACGCCACGGCAATGGCCAGTTTTTTATGCAGATCGGAGGTGTTATACAGCAGGTCGAATGTTAAGGGCTTATCCGCCGTAAAGCCGGCTTCAGCCAACAATTTCTTCGCTTCTTCATTACGCTTTTGCTGGGACCATTTGAACCACTCAGGCTCTACCAGTTTTGCGCCATCGGTATACGGCGGCGTGTAGCTATAAGCGGGTAAATCGCCCTGATTTTTAACCTTATTAACAATAATGTCGCGATCTAACGCCAGTTTCAGCGCGGTACGCACGCGGACATCGTTAAACGGCGCTTTTTGATTATTAATTTCGTAATAATAGGTACACAAATAAGGGTCTACGCGGACTTCATTCGGGATCTCTTTCTTCAGTTTCTGGAATAATTCGATCGGCATATTGTTATAAGTCATATCGATCTCGCCGCTGCGGTAGCGGTTGACATCCGTCACCTCCGAAGAGATCGGCAAATAAGTTACCTGATTGATGACGGTTTTGGCGTTATCCCAGTATTGCGGGTTACGCTCCAGCACGATACGTTCGTTCACCACCCAGTTTTTTAACTTATAAGCGCCGTTAGTGACAATATTGGCTGGTTGTGTCCATTTATCGCCAAATTTTTCGACCGCCGATTTCGGTACAGGAGACACTGAAGGGTGGACCAACAATTTGTAGAAATAAGGCACCGGCTCACTTAAGGTCACTTCAAAGGTGTGATCATCAAGCGCTTTTACCCCCAGATCGGTGGCGGGTTTTTTACCGGCGATAATGTCATCGATATTAGCGATATGACCGTATTGCAGATAGCTGGCGTACGGCGATGCCGTATTAGGATCGGCCAGGCGTTGCCAGCTATAAACGAAATCATGGGCGGTGACGGGCGTACCATCTGACCATTTCGCATTTTCACGTAGATGGAATGTCCAGACTTTAAAATCTTTATTTTCCCATTTTTCCGCGACGCCCGGTGAAGGATGCCCCTCGACATCACTAATTAATAAGCCTTCGAAGAGGTCACGGCTGACGTTCGATTCCGGCACGCCTTCAATTTTATGCGGGTCGAGAGACTGCACTTCTGATCCGTTATTACGTACCAACGTTTGCTTGTCGGCTAACTGAACGCCGGCGGGCACGTCTGCCGCAGTCGCGGCGCTGGCGGCGATGAGCGCAGTGAGTATTCCCGCTGCAATCAAACTTTTTTTCGTGATGTTAGACATTGTGTTTGTACTCCACTCATTATAATTACTGGTTTTTACCAGCCTGTTTAATCCCGTCAGGGGTCCTGTACAGCACTGGTGGTGTACTGCCAGGTCTGTCACTGCTTTTGCTATCACCGACTTTATTTATTCTGACGATTCGTTCGATCGCCTGTCGTCGATTCGGTATACGACGTACCTTCCCACGTCGCATGTTATTTCTGACAACCATCTAAATGAAAATAGTTATCAACAATGTGAAATCTTCTGCAAAATGTTTGGCCGAAAAGTATCAAATGCGTTTCTGAACCGCCAATTCATTTTACAATTTTGTTAACCAATTCTCTTTTATGGAAAATTTCCTGCTCAGAAAAACAGTTAAAGAATGTTAAAAATATTTTATTTATTCTTTATAATCAATAAGTTGAAAGAAAAATATTTCTCTGTCGCATCGTAGGTTATGCCTGCGCCAGAAAACACACACAAATTTAACAAATGCTCATTATTTAGCACATTCATCTACGATGGAGCTGAAACAACTAATAACATTTCAATAATCCTTCATCAAGCCCCAGAGTATGGTGTGAATAAAATAACAGACCTACCGCTTCTCACGGACTCAGTAATGTTCATAATAGTTTGATTAATAAAAATAAATAGCGTTAAATTATATTAGTATTTTTTATCATTTAAACGCTGAATGCTTATCAAAGTAAGAAGTGTTACGTGGGAATGTCACTGGGAATGTCACAAGGCGGCCCCCTTACGGCGCCGCCTGTAAATCAACAGGTGGGAGTTTAGTTGAGCAAGCCGGGGAAAATGCCTTTTATTCCTGTGACAATAAATTCGATGCCGAGCGCCATTAACAACAACCCCATGATTCGGGTAATAACGTTGATACCGGTTTGCCCCAGCAAACGAACCAGCCACGGCGCCATACGGAACACGCCCCAGCAGCAAAGCGCAAAAAGCGCAATGGCAACTGAAAAACCAAGCAAATGCGCGATGCTGTGATAACGCGTCCCCCAGACGATAGTGGAGCTAATCGCCCCAGGCCCCGCCATTAACGGCAGCGCTAACGGCACAACGCCAATGCTCTCGCGTATGGCCGTCTCTGACTTTTCTTGCTTGTTTTGTTTATCTTCCCCCAGCTTCCCGCTGATCATCGACATTGCAATGGTGACAACCAGAATACCGCCCGCAATTCTGAACGAGTCAATAGAAATACCAAACAGCTGCAGGATGCCATCGCCGAGGAATAAGGAACTCCACAAGATAATCGCAACCGACAGATTCGCGGTGAGGTTAGTTTTATTACGCGCCGTGGCCGTCTGGTAGCTGGTCATGCTGATGAAAACGGGGATAATCCCCACCGGGTTAACCAGCGCAAAGAGCCCGATAAAGAACTTAAAGTAAACAGGAAAATCAAAAAGCGGTTGAATCACGGTTAGCTCCGAAGCGTTAGCCGGATGAAGTCAATGTTCGTTAATGATCAAAACGCGCAGAAGATACGCCTTTTATTCGCATAGTTCACCTCTTATCTACACCTAATTTCATCCATTCATCGCTGTTATTTATATGTACTCGTTATGCTAATCCACTTACTCTTCATGATAACGATTTCTTAACAATTTACATAAAAGGCTAAAATGGCCTGCTGAAAGGTGTCAGCTTTGCGTAATCTTGATTTAGATCACACAATCGCTACTCAGAAGTGAGTAATCTTGCTTACGCCACCTGGACGTAACGCGTTAGAGTTAAATGATACTAACGCAGAAGCTCTTTTAGTAAATCAGAGCGAAACGGACGTTAAGTAACCACCTGAATTTCAGGCATTTATACAAAGTATCGTCGATCTGTCTATACTCACGTATCGCGCAGATGATTTACTAAAAAAGTTTAACATTATCAGGAGAGCATTATGGCTGTTACTAATGTCGCTGAACTTAACGCACTCGTAGAGCGTGTAAAAAAAGCCCAGCGTGAATATGCCAGTTTCACTCAAGAACAGGTCGACAAAATCTTCCGCGCCGCCGCTCTGGCAGCCGCTGATGCCCGCATTCCGCTGGCCAAAATGGCCGTCGCCGAATCCGGTATGGGCATCGTGGAAGACAAAGTGATTAAAAACCACTTCGCTTCTGAATATATTTACAATGCTTATAAAGATGAAAAAACCTGCGGCGTGCTGTCTGAAGACGACACCTTCGGGACCATCACCATTGCTGAACCTATCGGCATTATTTGCGGTATCGTTCCAACCACTAACCCAACCTCTACCGCGATCTTCAAGTCGCTGATTAGCCTGAAGACCCGTAACGCCATCATCTTTTCTCCGCATCCGCGCGCTAAAGAGGCAACCAACAAAGCGGCAGACATCGTTCTGCAAGCGGCTATCGCTGCCGGTGCGCCGAAAGATCTGATTGGCTGGATCGATCAACCTTCCGTAGAACTGTCTAATGCGCTGATGCACCACCCGGATATTAACCTGATCCTCGCCACTGGCGGTCCAGGCATGGTTAAAGCTGCATACAGCTCCGGTAAACCGGCTATCGGCGTAGGCGCAGGCAACACTCCGGTTGTCATTGATGAAACTGCGGATATCAAACGCGCTGTGGCGTCTGTTCTGATGTCTAAAACCTTTGATAACGGCGTAATCTGTGCTTCTGAACAGTCTGTTGTCGTTGTTGATTCCGTCTATGATGCCGTTCGCGAACGTTTCGCCAGCCACGGCGGCTACATGCTGCAGGGCCAGGAGCTGAAAGCGGTTCAAAACGTTATCCTGAAAAATGGCGCTCTGAACGCCGCTATCGTCGGTCAGCCAGCCTACAAAATCGCTGAACTGGCAGGCTTCTCCGTACCAGAAACCACCAAGATTCTGATCGGTGAAGTTACGGTCGTTGATGAAAGCGAACCGTTCGCACACGAAAAACTGTCTCCGACTCTGGCGATGTATCGTGCGAAAGATTTCGAAGAAGCGGTAGAAAAAGCAGAAAAACTGGTCGCTATGGGCGGTATCGGTCACACCTCCTGCCTGTACACTGACCAGGATAACCAGCCAGAACGCGTTGCTTACTTCGGTCAGATGATGAAAACCGCGCGTATCCTGATCAACACCCCGGCCTCTCAGGGTGGTATCGGTGACCTGTACAACTTCAAACTCGCACCTTCCCTGACGTTGGGTTGTGGTTCCTGGGGTGGTAACTCCATCTCTGAAAACGTTGGTCCGAAACACCTGATCAACAAGAAAACCGTTGCTAAGCGAGCTGAAAACATGTTGTGGCACAAACTTCCGAAATCTATCTACTTCCGCCGTGGCTCTTTGCCCATCGCGCTGGATGAAGTGATTACTGATGGCCACAAACGTGCGCTCATCGTGACTGACCGCTTCCTGTTCAACAACGGCTACGCAGACCAGATCACCTCTGTGCTGAAAGCGGCTGGCGTTGAAACCGAAGTCTTCTTCGAAGTTGAAGCCGACCCGACGCTTTCCGTTGTTCGCAAAGGCGCTGAGCTGGCTAACTCCTTCAAACCGGACGTGATTATCGCGCTGGGCGGCGGTTCCCCGATGGACGCCGCGAAAATCATGTGGGTCATGTACGAACACCCGGAAACTCACTTCGAAGAACTGGCGCTGCGCTTTATGGACATCCGTAAACGTATCTACAAGTTCCCGAAAATGGGCGTGAAAGCGAAAATGATCGCCGTCACCACCACTTCCGGTACCGGTTCTGAAGTCACACCGTTTGCGGTTGTGACCGACGATGCAACCGGTCAGAAATATCCGCTGGCTGACTACGCCCTGACCCCGGATATGGCGATTGTCGACGCCAACCTGGTGATGGATATGCCGAAGTCCCTGTGTGCGTTCGGTGGTCTGGATGCGGTAACTCACGCCCTGGAAGCTTACGTTTCCGTACTGGCTTCTGAGTTCTCTGACGGTCAGGCTCTGCAGGCCCTGAAACTGCTGAAAGAAAACCTGCCGGCGTCTTACCACGAAGGGTCTAAAAACCCGGTTGCGCGTGAACGTGTTCACAGTGCAGCGACTATCGCCGGTATCGCGTTTGCCAACGCCTTCCTCGGTGTATGTCACTCCATGGCGCACAAACTGGGCTCTCAGTTCCACATTCCGCACGGTCTGGCGAACGCCCTGCTGATTTGTAACGTTATCCGCTACAACGCGAATGACAACCCGACCAAGCAGACCGCTTTCAGCCAGTACGATCGTCCGCAGGCACGCCGTCGTTACGCTGAAATTGCTGACCACCTGGGCCTGAGCGCGCCGGGCGACCGTACCGCCGCTAAGATTGAAAAACTGCTGGCATGGCTGGAAAGCATTAAAGCTGAGCTGGGCATTCCTAAGTCTATCCGTGAAGCAGGCGTGCAGGAAGCTGACTTCCTGGCCCACGTTGACAAACTGTCTGAAGATGCCTTCGATGACCAGTGCACCGGCGCTAACCCGCGTTATCCGCTGATCTCCGAACTGAAACAGATTCTGCTGGATACCTACTACGGTCGTGATTTCACCGAAGGTGAAGTTGCAGCGAAGAAAGACGTCGTTGCCGCACCGAAAGCAGAGAAAAAAGCGAAAAAATCCGCTTAATTCGTTATCTGCTTTAGCATGACAATAACGGCCTCAATTGAGGCCGTTTTTTTGTTTTACCTGTTTATCTGATGCCTGAAGGCGCTATGCTGATCATCTGGCCTACGTGCTCACGGCACGCCCTTCGTCAGGAGGCCTGAATAATGACCTCCAAAGCGCTACAGGGCGTTTTATAAGCCGATCGTTACCTCGGTATCATATGTGCCGATGACGCTCCTGAATCGCCGTCAGTGAGCCCTCCTCCAACGCGTCCTTATAATGCTTACGGCAAACTGAAACGTAGCGTTCATTCCCGCCAATAACCACCTGTTCGCCTTCGTTATAAGGCCTGCCGTCCTGATCAAGGCGCAGCACCATACTGGCTTTACGACCGCAGAAACAGATAGTTTTTAATTCCACCAGCTTATCTGACCATGCCAGCAAGTATTGGCTACCGACAAAGAGCTCCCCACGAAAGTCTGTTCGTAGCCCATAGCAAAGTACTGGAATATCTAATTTGTCGACAACCTCGGATAATTGATAAACCTGCTGGCGAGTCAAAAACTGGCTTTCGTCGACTAACACGCAATGTATTGTCTGCCGCGCGCTCTCGGCACGAATCTCTTCAAACAAGGATGTATTTTGGTTAAACAATTTTGCCGGCGACGACAAACCGATACGAGAACTGACTTTGCCTGCGCCGAAACGATCGTCGATTTCCGCCGTATATACGACGGTACGCATCCCGCGTTCCTGATAATTGTATGAAGATTGCAGCAGTGCAGTCGACTTACCCGCATTCATTGCCGAATAGTAGAAATATAGCTGTGCCATTGGTCGCAGGACCTCACCTGAGTGAAATAAAGATTGGCGGGATTGTACCATAATTTACCGACGCGACGGCGCGGCTCGCGCTCCGGTGAGTATTAAGAATTGTACAAACATCGCTCACTATACCCAAAATAATTCGCGTTGCTTAAAGGCGGCAAGGGAGTGAGTCCCCAGGAGCATAGATAACTATGTGACTGGAGTGAGCGAGCGTAGCCAACGCATAAGCAACTTGAAGTATGAAGGGTATATACACATTCCTTCACAAATTATGCCGTTAAAATTCATCAACAATGCTTATCATCACCCGCCAATATGAAAACCTTGTACTTATTGTTACCGTTACTCATACCCGATGCAAAGTAATAGGGGTTTCTTGTAAGGAAAGCTAATACAAGAGATTGATATCTCTGCAATGAGATCGTATTTCATCATGATAAAATGTGACCTGACTCCTAAATTTTTAGCGACAGACGGTGAGTATCCCCCCTGCCAATAAGCTCTTTTTTGTGCGGCGCCTCAAGGAAAATTTAAGTTGAGATAATTAAAACGTGTGCTTAATAAAGCGTAATTTTGAATTCCTTACATTCCTGGCTATTGCACAACTGAATTTATCGCTCTATTATTAGCTCAACAAACCACCCCAATATAAGTTTGAGATTACTACAATGAGCGAAGCACTTAAAATTCTGAACAACATCCGTACTCTTCGTGCGCAGGCAAGAGAATGTACTCTGGAAACGCTTGAAGAAATGCTGGAAAAATTAGAAGTTGTCGTTAATGAGCGTCGTGAAGAAGAAAGCGCTGCTGCTGCTGAAGTGGAAGAACGCACTCGTAAACTGCAACAGTATCGTGAAATGTTAATTGCCGACGGCATTGACCCGAATGAACTGCTGAATAGCATGGCTGCCGCTAAATCCGGTACCAAAGCTAAACGTGCAGCTCGTCCGGCTAAATATAGCTATGTTGACGAAAACGGTGAAACTAAAACCTGGACTGGCCAGGGTCGTACACCGGCTGTAATCAAAAAAGCAATGGAAGAACAAGGTAAGCAACTGGAAGATTTCCTGATCAAGGAATAATTTACTTCCTGGATGCTTAAAATCCCGCCGCTGGCGGGATTTTTTTTGCCTGAGTTCTCCGCTGACGACCCCAGGCATAAAAAAAGCGCCGGATTTACCAGCGCTTCTGTTAAAAAATTTATAACGTATCGTTACTTCTTAATACCCATTTCTTCTTCAAGCCAGGCTTTAAATTCAGCACCCAGCGAATTATGACGGATGCCATATTCAACGAATGCCTGCATATATCCTAACTTATTACCACAGTCATGGCTTTTACCCTTCATGTGGTAGGCTTCAACCGTTTCTTTTTCGATCAGCATATCGATAGCATCGGTCAACTGAATTTCATCCCCGGCGCCCGGAGGGGTTTTCGCCAGCAACGCCCAGATATCCGCGCTCAACACATAACGCCCGACAATCGCAAGGTTAGACGGCGCGACATCCGCTTTTGGTTTTTCAACCACGCCAACCATCGGCACACTTTCGCCCGGCGCCAGCTCAACGCCTTTGCAATCGACCACGCCGTATGCAGTCACATCTTCTACTGGCTCAACCATAATCTGGCTATTGCCGGTTTCGTCGAAACGGCGGATCATTTCAGCCAGGTTATCCTGAGACAGGTCGGACTCATATTCGTCAAGAATAACGTCTGGCAGAATAACAGCGACAGGTTCGTTTCCGACAACGGGATGCGCGCACAATACGGCATGGCCCAGGCCTTTTGCCAGCCCTTGACGTACCTGCATAATAGTGACATGCGGAGGGCAAATAGACTGAACCTCCTCCAGAAGCTGACGCTTAACGCGTTTTTCCAGCATCGCTTCCAACTCAAAACTGGTATCAAAGTGGTTTTCAATAGAGTTTTTAGACGAGTGCGTAACAAGCACGATTTCAGTAATGCCAGCAGCGATACATTCGTTCACGACGTACTGAATTAATGGCTTATCAACCAGCGGCAGCATCTCTTTCGGGATAGCTTTGGTCGCTGGCAGCATCCTGGTTCCCAATCCCGCGACCGGGATAACGGCTTTTTTGACTTTCGAATTAAGGGCAGCCATTTAAAATTCTCCTGGACTGTTCATGTATTGAACGTGTTCATTAATCTGTATCGTGTTCCAGTATATCAGTACCAGAACAAGCCTCAGGTCCAAAAAGGACTTATATTGGTATAATTAAGACAAATACTTATAAATCTGCCGCAGATAGTAACACTCGTCGGGAAAGGCCGGTAAAGCAATTTCCGCTCACTCTTCCGTTTGGTCATTCCGCAGACAACATCAATCGCAGACGCCCTCCTGCGCCCCATATTTGACACTGCCACGAGTCGCAACGCTGGCTTAATTGGTTAAGGTAGGCGTTACCCAATGTTCCTAGCGGCACGCCGCTGCTAATTTGAACCTGATGAGCGCCCGTATTTAAGGTGGCGTTCAATCCGGCGGAGACGAGAATCAAATTTTTGAGCTCACTGTGATAGTAGCCGACAAATAGCGGGAATTGCCCAGGTAAATTGGCTTGTCTGAGCAGATGATTTACCTGTTTTAATAGCGCGCCTAACTCCGGTAAACGGTGCTTTTGTTGGCCGAGCAGATCCTGCAATAAGCCGTTAAATAGCGCCCGCAGCAACAATGCGGCTAACACGCCGTTATCGCCCGCCCGGGTGACATCCAGGCAATAAAATGCCAGTTCGTTATCAGATAGCGGCGCAATATCCAGCACCAGTCCAGGCTGATCGGCGGAGACGAGCTGCCGATAATTAATGCGGCAATGGGAAATCACCTGCTGTACCGGGGGCTGCAATTCCTGCAACAATTGTGCTGCGGCGGTTGGATTACTCACCATTGCATCCCAGTCACGAAACAGGCGTTCTTCTTCTTCAACCCGCGAGTTAAACATATTAGGGTATAAGCAAGCGAATACGGTTTCCCGCAAGCGGTTGAGATCTTTTACCGGCTTCAGCAGGACATCTTCAACCCCAAGGCGTAACGCTTTGGCGATATCCGCCATATTTTCTGTTGCGGAAATAACCAGAATAGGCGTCTGGTCTCCGCGATTACGTAAGTTTTCTACCAGTTTGAGACCGTTCATTCTCGGCATCGCGATATCACATATCATGAGATCAGGGGTAAAACGCCCCATCAACTCCAGGGCATCCACCCCGTCGCCTGCCAATGCCGTTGTCGCTCCCAAAGAGGAAAACCACGAATCCAGAAGCGAGCGAAATACAGGCTCGTCTTCAACAATAAGAATCTGTTTTCCGACCAATGGCTGCGTCATGTTCTCTCCCCTGACTGGCTTTAATCAATAGTGGCATGGTATTGCCGCTTGCGCCTGTCAGAATTTGCTTAAGTGATCGTAAAAGGTACATTAAACGTCGGTACGCACCAAGGGTATAAGTTCGTCCATCTTTTTCTCTACGGCTAACTGACCCGCCGCAATAGCGGCATGGGCGCGATGAAAATCCAGCGTAGAGATTTGCGGACAGAATGGTTGAATGAGAATATCAGGCGGATCGCCAGCCATACGGTTACGTTTAAGACGATTTTCCAACACCTGAATGGAGGTTGTCATGATTTCCATTGCCCCAGGCGAACTCACGCCACGGCGTGAAGTCAGGCTACTGAAACGTTCTTTTAAACGCTTATGCCAGGGCAGCGCATCATCGCTCTCTTCATTGATATTCCCGACATTTACAGAGAGTAAATCTTGCTGCATGAGGTGGGCATCATGTTGCAGGTCTACCGCAATAACGATATCGGCCCCCAGCGCCCTGGTTAACGAAACAGGTACCGGATTAACGACTGCGCCATCTACCAGCCAGTAACCGTTATGCTCAACCGGAGACATCAGCCCTGGCATACTGCACGACGCGCGTACGGCAAGGTGTAGATCGCCTTCAGTAAACCATAGCTCTCGTCCAGTGCTAAGATTCGTCGCGACCGCGCCAAAACGTCTTGAACAGTGGTCAAAATCCGTGACGGGCATAATATCCCGATAGTGATTAAATACGCGTTCGCCGCGAAGCAACCCTCCTCTGCCCCAGGATACATCCATCAGGCGTAAAACATCCCAGTAGCGGAATGAACATACCCACTGTTCAAGCGCCGATAATTTATTACAGGCATACGCGGCGCCGACCAGTGAACCTATTGAGCATCCTGCAACGATATCAATATCAATGCCTGTTTGCTTGAGGGCTTTGATGACCCCAATATGAGACCATCCTCTCGCTGCGCCAGATCCCAGCGCCAGCCCTATTTTCATTTTTCTCATCGTACTTAACGACTTCCCCTGGCTTCAAGACGTAGCAACATCGCCACTGCTCAGTTAACATAATGCCACCCTGGCGTTCAACGCCGTTTTTTATATTCAGGGAGATTATTGTGTCTCAGCCTTGTCCCTGTGGTAGCGCTGACGAGTATAGCCTATGTTGTGGTCGTATTGTGTCCGGAGAACGAGTAGCACCCGATCCGTCACATCTCATGCGCTCTCGTTACTGCGCTTTTGTGATGAAAGACGCAGATTACTTAATTAAGAGCTGGCATCCAACCTGCAATGCGGCCGCGTTTCGTGATGATATCATCGCTGGATTTGCCAATACCAGGTGGCTCGGCCTGACTATTTTTGAACATACCTGGTCAGAAGCAGAAAATACAGGGTATGTTAGTTTTATCGCGCGTTTTTCCGAACAAGGGAAAACCGGGGCGATTATCGAACGTTCTCGTTTTATCAAAGAAAACGGTCAGTGGTATTATATTGACGGTACCCGCCCGCAGTTGGGTCGAAATGATCCCTGCCCGTGCGGTTCAGGCAAAAAATTTAAAAAGTGCTGCGGCCAGTGACGCCTGACAGTATCGATACAGCAAACACTCTCAACAGGATTTTTCCGGCAATGCAATCACTACAACGTAAAGTTCTGCGTACTATTTGTCCCGATCAAAAAGGCCTTATCGCGCGGATTACCAACATTTGCTATAAGCACGAGCTTAATATTGTGCAAAACAATGAATTTGTGGACCATCGCACCGGACGCTTTTTTATGCGGACCGAGCTGGAAGGCATCTTCAATGATTCCACTCTTCTGGCCGATCTGGACAGCGCCTTACCGGAAGGCTCTGTTCGTGAACTCAATCCCGCCGGACGCCGTCGGGTAGTGATTCTGGTTACCAAAGAGGCGCATTGTCTGGGCGACCTGCTGATGAAAGCCAACTATGGCGGGCTGGATGTTGAAATCGCCGCGGTCATTGGCAACCATGAAACGTTACGCTCGCTGGTTGAACGTTTTGAGATCCCTTTCGAACTGGTCAGCCATGAGGGATTAACGCGTGAAGAGCATGACACGAAGATGGCGGACGCCATTGATGCCCATCAACCGGACTATGTAGTGCTGGCCAAGTATATGCGTGTTTTGACGCCAGGTTTTGTGGCGCGCTTCCCGAACAAAATTATCAATATCCACCACTCATTCCTGCCGGCGTTTATCGGCGCGCGTCCTTATCATCAGGCCTATGAGCGCGGCGTGAAAATCATCGGCGCTACCGCGCACTATGTGAATGATAATCTGGATGAAGGCCCAATCATTATGCAGGACGTGATTCATGTCGATCACACCTACACCGCAGAAGATATGATGCGTGCCGGGCGCGACGTTGAGAAAAACGTATTAAGCCGCGCGCTGTATCAGGTTCTGGCGCAGCGGGTCTTTGTTTACGGCAATCGGACGATTATTCTTTAATCGTCAGTAATATGAATTGATTAGCTTTAATCCGTTACGGATGAAAAGTACGCAAACAGTTCATTTCAGGCAAAGGAATGCTTTACAGCGGCGTGTCATTTGATATGATGCGCCCCGCTTCCCAAAAGGAAGCGGGCCAGTATTAAGCATTACCCCGTGGTGGGGTTCCCGAGCGTTCATAAGGGAGCTGACTGCAAATCTGCCGTCATCGACTTCAAGGTTCGACTCGAGCAATAGTGAGAGAACGTTGCCGCAGGCAACGGCCCGAAGGGTGAGGAGCTTTAGCTCCGAATAATCCTTCCCGCTATAGAATGCAAGCAGCATAATGAATTTATCCCGTGGTGGGGTTCCCGAGCGGCCAAAGGGAGCAGACTGTAAATCTGCCGTCATCGACTTCGAAGGTTCGAATCCTTCCCCCACCACCATTATTCACTACAGCGATGTAGTTAACTCGATGAGCAATGCAGAAGTTTGCACTTGTCGGGGAAGGGTGAGAACCTTCGATTAAGGTTCGACTCGAGCGAAAGCGAGAGAATGTTGCCAACGGCAACGGCCCGTAGGGTGAGGAGCGAAGCGACGAATAATCCTTCCCCCACCACCATCTTCAAGCTTTACCTACAATTTGAATTACCCCTGGTGGGGTTCCCGAGCGGCCAAAGGGAGCAGACTGTAAATCTGCCGTCATCGACTTCGAAGGTTCGAATCCTTCCCCCACCACCATCACTCCCGTCGCGTATCTTATCCCCGCTAAGCACAGTGCCTTATATCTCTCTGTACGGGAAGGATGAGAAGCTTCGACTAAGGTTCGATTCGAGCGCAGCGAGAAAGCGTTGCCGCAGGCAACGACCCGAAGGGCGAAGCGCGCAGCGCTGAGTCATCCTTCCCCCACCACCATCACTCCCGTCGCGTATCTTATCCCCGTTAAGCACACTGTCTCATATCTCTCCGTACGGGGAAGGATGAGAAGCTTCGACTAAGGTTCGATTCGAGCGAAAGCGAGAAAGCGTTGCCGCAGGCAACGACCCGAAGGGCGAAGCGCGCAGCGCTGAGTCATCCTTCCCCCACCACCATTACTTCATAAAGCACCAATTTCAAATCAATCAGCACTGCCCCATATCCTTACCCCACAGGCAGACTTCACACCATGGCGCCATAGCTTATTGGTTATCTTATCAATACTTCTTCCTGGCAATCTTTTTCGCCTCCTTTGATTGGTTGATTTTTCGCCTGATGAGATCAAAGGCGGCATATGTCTCGCTAAGTTGATCTGGGGTGAGCGTTCCCTTGAGTCGGTTTCTTTCGGCAATGAGCGCTGAACAATCATTCTTAGATTTTTCCGTATATATACTTGCCATGTAATACCAAATATAGGCCTGCTTATTATCTTTAGGCACACCCTGGCGCCCATGAGCATAAATTTCCCCAAGCGCTGATTGTGCCGGAGCAAACCCCTGCTCTGCCGCTTTAAGGTACCACTTCAGTGCATTCCGGCTATTTTCAGGCACGCCTCTTCCCGTGCTATATGCCACGCCAAGCTGATATTGCGCTTTCGCAAAATCCTGTTTTGCTGCTTTTCGATACCATGCGATAGCCTGTCTGTCGCTTTGCGCGACGCCGCGACCAAATGCAGACATGATGCCCAGATGCGTTTGCGCAGCAGGCAGCCCCTGGCGAGCGGCTTTGCGATACCACGCCAGCGCCTGTTGGTAGTCCTGAGAAACGCTCTCGCCCTGCATAAACATCACGCCGATCGCATCCTGCGCCTCGGCCAATCCCTGCGCTGCGGCTCTGCGATACCACTCCAGCGCCAGATTGTGATCTTTCAATAAGTGATAACCGTTGTAATACCATACGCCAAAATTGTACTGTACCTTTGCCATCACGCGTTGCGCTGTTTTTCGATACCACGTCTGAGAGTAAACCCGGTCAGCGGGATGCGCTTTATCATAGAGCACATTCAGCGGAATGTGGCCTGGCGCATAGCTGCTTGGTATACCTTTATTAAGCCAGTAAACTGCCTGACGATAATCCTGAGGCACGCCTTCACCATAAAAATAGGCAACGCCGAGATAAAGTTGCGCGGGGTAGTACATATTTTCCGCCGCTTTACGCATCAAGATCGCCGTTTGCTGATAATCCTGAGGAACGCCCTGACCGTGGGCGTACATTACTCCAAGCTTAAATTGTGCTGACGAAGCTGAGCCCTGTCCGCGGACAACGCCCGCATCATTGGTTGGAGAGGCGGCTTTTCGATACCACTCCAGCGCTAGCTGGGTATTTTGGGGAAACCCATCGCCATACATATAGGCGTCACCGAGAATTTCTTGCGTACTACTATCCCCTAGCTCTGCCGCCTTGCGATACCACTCCAGCGCTTTTTGTCGACTAAGTGGAAAATTTTCACCATAGTTGTAATGATAGCCAAGGATGAAATAGGAAAAATCAGAACCTTGTTTACCCGCTTTCTCCAGCCATTTTATGGCTAGTTTATAATCAGGCTTAACATATCGCCCCTCCGCATACCAGCTTCCAAGCGCGAACTGCGCGCTTTCATCTCCTTGTTCTGCTTTTTGCTCTAATTCCTGAACGTACTGGCATTCTTCCGAGTCGGGGGGATAGCGCTCCTCGCAGACAGCAGCGTGAGACATTTTTGAAATAAATATATTTAATATTATTATTTTGAAAATTGATGAAAAACGCATACAACTATCCTTATTGTCGTTTATAGCGTGATTATATGCTGCATCATCCTTTTTCTGCTTACAAAAAACTCGCACAGATGCTGAATAAACCCAGAAACAAAAAGTACGGATTCAGATGCCAGACATGGCAGACCCGCTGTAAACGAAACAAAGCGGCGGTCGATAAGGCATTTATGCCGCATTTCGGCAAACAACCATAAAAAAACTCCGCCGAAGCGGAGTTTAGAGCATCGAGAGAAAATCAGTGACGCGCACGTACAATCTGGTATTTGCGGGTCAGGTACTCGACCGGCACGCTCCAGATATGCACCAGACGCGAGAACGGGAATAACAGGAACAGCGTCATCCCCAGTACCAGGTGCATACGGAAGATAAAGGCCACACCGTCCAGATGTGCGGATGCGCCACCGTGGAAGGTCACAACTGACTGCGCCCACCCGACCAGCTTCATCATTTCACTCCCGTCCATATGCTGGGCGGAGAACGGAATGGTCAGCAGGCCCAGCGCGCACTGAATCACCAGCAGCGAGAGAATCAAAATATCTGCGCCGGTAGTGGTGGCGCGGACACGTGGGCTAAACAGACGACGCTTGAGCAGTAAAATACCGCCAACCAGCGTCAGCACGCCGCAGGCGCCGCCGGCAATCATCGCCATCTTCTGCTTCACGTCGACCGGCAGAAAAGCTTCATACATCCAGTGCGGCGTTAACATGCCCAGGAAGTGACCGGCGAAAATACCCAGAATCCCAATGTGGAACAGGTTTGACGCCAGGTTCATTCCTTTGCGATCCAGCATCTGACTGGAAGCCGCCCGCCAGGTGTACTGGCCGTAGTCGTAACGTAACCAGCTACCGATCAGAAATACCGATCCGGCAATGTACGGGTAGATATCAAAGAAGAACATATTCAGGAAGTGCATTAGTGCTGTCCTCCGGTGGTGATATTCAGATATTGCGGCGCCACGGCACCGGCAAAACGACGCTGGTGAGCGGAGATTTCCGACTCGCCACACCCTTGATCGGCGAAGAATTTCACCTGCTCTTCTTCCCAGACCGCATCCAACGCCTGCGGGGTATCATCACGTGCTTCATTCGCAATTTTTTCAGCCACTTTATCGCTGTCGATAACGGTATTCGCCAGTTTTAACAGCAGATCGAACAGCACCGCATAACGGCTGTCACGCTGTTGCAAACGTGCGCTGAGCAGCGCCAGAATCGGCGCGATATCCTGTAAACCCCCTAACGCTTCGCTTTTCGGCAATTGCGCAAGGTATTCCAGATACAGCGGCAGATGATCGGGAAGTTCGCGACTGTCGAGCTGCAAACCGTGCTGCTCATACTGTGCCATCAGGTCAACCATCGCCTGACCGCGATCGCGGGATTCCCCGTGTACATGTTCAAACAGCAGCAGCGATGTGGCGCGACCACGGTCAAACAGTTCGCTATAAGCGGCCTGTACATCCAGCATGTCCTGCGCGGTTAAATCGCGCAGGAAAACGCCCAGAGTCTGGGCATCCTCTTTATCCAGGTTCTCAGATGACGCGAGCGCATCGAACAACTCCTGCTGATGCTGCCACAGGGCAGCATCCGGGTACTCGAGCAGACGCGAAACAATGACGAGTTCAATCATGCGTGCGGCTCCGTTTTGCTGGTCACATCAACAGCGTCGATGCGGCGGCTGTTGAACAGATTGAATTTGGTATCAGACCCGTGGCAACCATCGCCGAAGGTAAAGCCACAACCGCTTTTCTCCGGGAATGCGTCACGCGCCAGTTCACGATGGCTGCTCGGTACCACAAAGCGATCTTCATAATTAGCAATTGCCAGGTAACGATACATTTCCTGCGCCTGGGCTTCGCTTAAACCCACCTCTTCCAGCGCGCGGGTATCCACTTTACCGTCTACGGTTTCCGCACGTTTGTAGTGACGCATCGCCAGCATCCGTTTCAGCGCCAACAGTACCGGCTGGGTGTCGCCAGCGGTCAACAGGTTCGCCAGGTACTGTACTGGGATACGCAGACTGTCTACATCCGGCAGAATACCGTTGCTACCCAGTTCACCCGCGTCGGCGGCAGACTGAATCGGCGACAGCGGCGGCACGTACCAGACCATCGGCAGCGTGCGGTATTCCGGATGCAGCGGCAGCGCCAGCTTCCAGTCCATCGCCATTTTGTACACTGGCGATTGCTGCGCCGCATCGATCACGCTCTGCGGCACGCCGTCCTTCAGCGCCTGCTCAATGACAGCCGGATCGTTTGGATCGAGGAACACGTCCAGTTGACGCTGGTACAGATCTTTTTCGTTTTCCGTACTGGCGGCGCTTTCAATGGCATCTGCGTCATACAGCAGTACGCCAAGGTAGCGGATACGGCCCACGCAGGTTTCGGAGCAAACGGTCGGCTGACCGGCTTCGATACGCGGGTAGCAGAAGATGCACTTCTCGGACTTGCCGCTCTTCCAGTTGAAGTAGATCTTCTTGTACGGGCAACCGGTGATACACATCCGCCAGCCGCGGCACTTGTCCTGGTCGATCAGCACGATGCCATCTTCTTCACGCTTGTAGATAGCACCGCTCGGGCAGGTCGCCACGCACGCCGGGTTGAGACAGTGCTCGCACAGGCGCGGCAGGTACATCATGAAGGTGTTTTCGAACTGGCCGTACATCGCCTTCTGCATGTTTTCGAAGTTCTGGTCTTTGGCGCGTTTTTCGAACTCACCGCCCAGAATCTCTTCCCAGTTTGGCCCGCTGGTAATTTTGTCCATCCGCTGGCCGGTAATCAGCGAGCGCGGACGCGCGATCGGCTGATGTTTGCTTTCCGGCGCGGTATGCAGGTTCTGGTAGTCGTAATCAAACGGCTCGTAGTAATCGTCGATGCCTGGCAGATGCGGGTTAGCGAAGATTTTACCCAGCAGCAGCGCCCGGTTGCCCATGCGCGGCTGTAGTTTGCCGTTGATTTTGCGGATCCAGCCGCCTTTCCATTTTTCCTGATTTTCCCAGTCATTCGGAAAACCAACGCCAGGCTTACTTTCTACGTTGTTAAACCACGCGTATTCCATACCTTCGCGACTGGTCCAGACGTTTTTACAGGTGACTGAACAGGTATGACAGCCGATGCACTTATCGAGATTCAGCACCATGCCGAC
Organism: Salmonella sp. SSDFZ54; assembly: GCF_004010735.1. Classification (NCBI taxonomy): domain Bacteria; kingdom Pseudomonadati; phylum Pseudomonadota; class Gammaproteobacteria; order Enterobacterales; family Enterobacteriaceae; genus Salmonella; species Salmonella sp. SSDFZ54. The sequence continues at coordinate 4,110,078 of NZ_CP034819.1, read as the reverse complement.
TTGTGAACGAATTTTCATTTTACGCTCTCCTGTACCTGGTCATTGCCTTCGCCATCCAACCAGTTAATGTTCTTCATCTTACGTACCACCACAAACTCATCGCGGTTGGAGCCGACGGTACCGTAGTAGTTAAAGCCGTAGGCTAACTGCGCATAGCCGCCGATCATATGGGTCGGTTTCGGCGTAATGCGGGTCACCGAGTTGTGGATCCCACCGCGCTGCTGGGTAATTTCCGACCCCGGCAGGTTTACGATACGTTCCTGCGCGTGGTACATCATGGTCATGCCCGCCGGTACACGCTGGCTGACCACTGCGCGTGCGGTCAATGCGCCGTTGCTGTTGAAGACTTCGATCCAATCGTTATCTTCAATGCCCAGCTCTTTGGCGTCGGTTTCGCTCATCCATACAATCGGGCCGCCACGCGACAAGGTCAGCATCAACAGGTTATCGCTGTAGGTCGAGTGGATACCCCATTTCTGGTGCGGCGTCAGGAAGTTGAGCGCCTTCTCCGGATTACCGTTGGATTTACGCCCCATCACCGCTTTCACCGAGCGGGTGTCGATCGGTGGGCGATACACCAGCAGACTTTCGCCAAAGTCGCGCATCCACTGGTGATCCTGATACAACTGTTGGCGACCAGACAGCGTACGCCACGGGATCAGCTCGTGAACGTTGGTATAACCGGCGTTATAAGAAACATGCTCATCTTCCAGACCAGACCAGGTCGGGCTGGAGATAATTTTGCGCGGCTGGGCCTGAATATCGCGGAAGCGGATTTTCTCTTCTTCTTTATTGGTCGCCAGATGCGTATGGTCGCGACCGGTAAACTCGCTCAACGCCGCCCAGGCTTTCACCGCCACCTGACCGTTGGTTTCCGGCGCTAACGTCAGGATCATCTCTGCCGCGTCAATCGCCGTGTTGAGCATCGGCTGGCCTTTCGCCGGACCGTCCGCTTTGGTGTAATTAAGCTTACGCAGCAAGTCCATTTCGCTCTGCGTGTTCCAGGCAATCCCTTTTCCGCCGTTGCCGATTTTCTCCATCAGCGGGCCGATAGAGGTAAAGCGTTCGTAAGTCGCCGGGTAATCGCGCTCAACGGTCATGATGTGCGGCGCGGTTTTCCCTGGAATCAGATCGCATTCGCCTTTTTTCCAGTCTTTCACGTCCAGCGGCTGCGCCAGTTCAGCGGCAGAATCGTGCTGGATCGGCAGCGTCACGACGTCAGTCTCTTTACCCAGGTGGCCTACACAGACTTCGGAGAATTTCTTCGCAATGCCTTTGTAGATTTCCCAGTCGCTTTTCGATTCCCAGGCCGGATCTACGGCGGCAGACAGCGGATGAATAAACGGATGCATATCCGAGGTATTCATATCGTCTTTTTCATACCAGGTGGCGGTCGGCAGTACGATATCGGAGTACAGGCAGGTGCTCGACAGGCGGAAGTCCAGCGTCACCACCAGATCCAGTTTGCCGTCCAGGCCATTGTCACGCCACTCCACTTCTTCCGGCTTCACACCGCCCTGCTTGCCGAGATCCAGCCCCTGAATACCATGCTCAGTACCCAGCAGATATTTCAGCATGTACTCATGGCCCTTACCGGAAGAGCCAAGCAGGTTAGAACGCCAGATGAACAGGTTACGCGGGTGGTTTTTACCGTTTTCCGGCTGCTCGGCGGCAAAGCGAATCGAACCCTCTTTCAGGGATTTGACGGTATAGTCTACCGGCGTCATACCGGCTTTTTCCGCTTCACGCGCAATATACAGCGGGTTAGTGCCTAACTGCGGCGCCGACGGCAACCAGCCCATACGCTCGGCGCGCACATTGAAGTCAATCAGATGACCGCTATAGCGGGATTTGTCCGCCATCGGCGACAGTAATTCCTCGGCGGTCACCGTCTCGTAGCGCCACTGGCTGGAGTGGTTATAGAAGTAAGAGGTGCTGTTCATGTGACGCGCCGGACGCTGCCAGTCAAGGGCAAACGCCAGCGGCTGCCAGCCGGTCTGCGGACGCAGTTTTTCCTGGCCGACGTAGTGCGCCCAGCCGCCACCGCTCTGACCAACGCAACCACAGAACACCAACATATTGATCAGCCCGCGATAGTTCATATCGAGGTGATACCAGTGGTTCAGACCGGCGCCAACGATAATCATTGAACGCCCGTGCGTTTTGTCCGCGTTATCGGCGAATTCCCGTGCGACACGGATGATCTGCGCCCGCGGCACGCCGGTGATCTGCTCGGCCCATGCTGGCGTATATGCTTTGGTATCGTCATAACTGGCGGCACAATTTTCATCGTTCAGGCCGCGTTCCAGACCATAGTTAGCCATGGTCAGATCGTAAACGGTAGTAACTAACGCGGTAGAACCATCGGCCAGTTGCAGACGTTTAACCGGCAGTTTATGCAGCAGGACGTTATCCAGCGCCACATGATTAAAGTACTCTGAACCTTCGCCGCCGAAATACGGGAAGCCCACGTCAGCAATCTCATCCTGGCTGCCCAGCAAGCTGAGCTGCAATTCAGTTTCTGCACCGGTAGTCCCGTCGCGCTGCTCGAGATTCCATTTGCCTTTTTCGCCCCAGCGGAAACCAATTGAACCGTTTGGCGCCACCATTTCACCGTTGCTGTTAATGGCGACGGTTTTCCATTCCGGGTTATTTTCCTGCCCCAGCGAATCAACGAGATCGGCAGCGCGCAGCATACGACCTGCGGCATAATAACCATCACGCTCTTCAAGCATCACCAGCATTGGCATGTCGGTATAGCGACGGACATAATCGGTGAAGTACTGGCGCGGGTTGTCGAGGTGGAACTCGCGCAGCATGACGTGGCCCATCGCCAGCGCCATCGCCGCATCGGTCCCCTGCTTCGGTGCCAGCCACAGATCGCACAGTTTGGCGATTTCGGCATAGTCCGGCGTCACCGCGACGGTTTTAGTGCCTTTGTAACGTACTTCGGTAAAGAAGTGGGCATCCGGCGTACGGGTTTGCGGCACGTTAGAGCCCCAGGCGATAATATAGCTGGAGTTGTACCAGTCAGCGGATTCCGGCACGTCGGTCTGCTCGCCCCAGGTTTGCGGGGAGGCTGGCGGCAGGTCGCAGTACCAGTCGTAGAAGCTCAGGCAGGTACCGCCAATCAGCGAAAGATAACGTGCGCCGGAAGCGTAGGAAACCATCGACATCGCCGGGATGGGTGAGAAGCCCGCGACGCGGTCAGGGCCATAGGTTTTCACGGTGTACACGTTGGAAGCGGCGATCAGCTCGTTCACTTCCTGCCATGAGGAGCGAACAAAGCCGCCACGACCACGCGCCTGTTTGAAGCTTTTGGCTTTATCGGCATCTTCAATGATGGAGGCCCATGCCTCTACCGGATCGCGATGCAGTTTTTTCGCCTCGCGCCACATCTTCATCAGACGTTTGCGCATTAGCGGATATTTCAGTCGGTTAGCGCTGTAGAGATACCAGGAGTAGCTTGCCCCGCGCGGGCAGCCGCGAGGTTCATGGTTTGGCATGTCAGGACGGGTGCGCGGGTAATCGGTTTGCTGTGTTTCCCAGGTCACCAGACCATTTTTGACATAAATTTTCCAGCTACAAGAACCGGTGCAGTTCACCCCATGGGTTGAGCGCACAATTTTGTCATGCTGCCAACGTTGGCGGTATCCGTCCTCCCAGTCCCGGTTTGTTTCGAGAAGCTGGCCGTGCCCATCGGCAAAGGTTTCGCCCTTCTGCTTGAAGTAGCGAAACCGGTCCAGGAATTTACTCATCGGGTTTCTCCTGTGTGGAACCTTACGGCTCTCTGATAAATCGACATTGCTTAACTAAGGGCGAAGGTAACGCGCTGAATGGGCGTGAGAATTGATAACGATCAAGGCGGACAGGGATGCAAATGGCGCGCAAACCTCCTGCATACTCCTTTTGGAGGAGGAGTTTTATTTATATATATTACTGATTTAATTACATAAAATTAAATTTACGCACGACGTGAATGTTAATTTTTCAACAAGTGGGTATTAAGGGGTATCCCCCTGGATGACCGATAAAGATGTGCGTGGTTAGCCCTGTCGCGCCTCTCTTCTTGACTATAAGTATGTTGTAACTAAATGCGGGTAAAAAAAAGCGCGGTCTAACGCCGCGCAAAGGATAATCAAAAGTTACTTTTTATTTTCAGAATGACGTCCATATACCGCCCAGGTAATAACGACGCAGGCGATATAGAAAATAAGAAAGACCTTCATCGCGCCGACTGGCGAACCGGTTAATGCTAAAGATGAACCAAACGCTTTCGGAATAAAAAAGCCGCCAATCGCGCCAATCGCGGAAATAAAGCCCAGCGCCGCCGCCGTATCGGTCGCCGCTTCACGCATGGCTCTTTCGTCCGACCCGCCTTCCGCTTTAACCCGGTCCATCGTCAGTTTACGGAAGATAACGGAGATCATCTGGAAGGTAGAACCACTCCCCAGCCCCGCCGTCAGGAACAGCGCCAGAAATACCCCGTAGAACGCGATAAAGCTACCGCCAACGCCGCCAGTAGGTAATGTCAGGAACAGCAGACCGCTGAAAATCGCCATCAGGACAAAGTTGATAAGCGTGACGCGAGTCCCCCCCAGACGGTCAGAAATTGCGCCGCCTGCCGAACGTGCCAGCGCGCCGATAAACGGACCGAAAAACGCATAATGCAGGATCTGCACATCCGGGAATTGCGTTTTAGACAGCATAGCGAACCCCGCGGAGAAACCGATAAACGATCCGAAGGTCGCCAGATACAGCAGACTCATGATCCACAGATGACCACGTTTGAGCACCGGCAGTTGCTCTTTTAGCGAGGCCTTAGACGTCGCCAGTTCGTTCATGCCGAACCACGCCGCCAGCGTAAAAATGGCCAGGAAAGGCACCCAAATCCAGGCTGCGTTCGCCAGATAGAGCTGAGAACCGTCCGGCTGCTCTACACCGTGGCTGCCAAAGGCGGCAAAGATAGAGAGCGAAACCACCAGCGGCGCAACCAGCTGCATCACGCTCACGCCCATATTGCCCAGACCGCCGTTCAGACCCAGCGCGCCGCCCTGCTTTTGTTTAGGAAAGAAAAAGCTGATGTTCGCCATACTGGAGGCAAAGTTCGCGCCGGCAAAACCACACAGCAAGGAAATAATAATAAAAGTGCTAAATGGCGTACTGGTATCCTGAACCGCAAAGCCTAACCATACGCAAGGCACGATGAGGATACCGGTACTGAACGCTGTCCAGCGACGTCCGCCAAATAGCGGCACCATAAAGGAGTAAGGCACCCGTAGCAGCGCGCCGGAAACAGATGGCAGCGCAGTCAACATAAAGAGCTGATCGGTCGTAAAATTAAATCCCACTTTCGGCAGGTTCACCGCCACTGCGCTGAATAGCATCCAGACGCAAAACGCCAGCAGTAAACACGGGACAGAAATCCACAAATTACGGCTGGCGACACGATGGCCGCGCTGCTGCCAGAATGCCGGATCTTCCGGACGCCATTCCGTGATAACAGCGCCAGTTGCCCTTTCCGGGGCGGATGAGTGACTCATAGACACCTCTGATTCTTGATTTGATGTCTGCCACATTAGGGTTTACTGCCGAAGGTAAGTTGATATAAATCAAAGGAAAAGTCGTCATCACCGGCGACTAAAAATAGTTATTACCCTTAGTGAGTAGGCTATTTTGGTAAAAAAGCTGTGGTTTTTCACCATGCTGTGTCTGCCTACTCCTTCCCGTCGCAGATACCTCTCTACAGCGGCAATTAAGGAGTAACTCGTTATGGGTATGGGTATACTCCGCTGTATCGTTGAGAATAGCGGCACAGCCGATTGACGCCCCTTTTTTGCTACGTTTTTTCGGCGACATTACCCCGAAGAAAGAAGGTAACATGTTTAAACGGTGTTTCTCTCCTCTTACGCTGGTTAACCAACTGGCGCTGATTGTCATGCTCTCTACCGCAATCGGCGTGGCGGGGATGGCGGTTTCCGGCTGGCTGGTTCAGGGCGTACAGGGTAGCGCTCATGCGATTAATAAAGCGGGCTCATTGCGTATGCAAAGCTATCGACTACTGGCCGCTGTCCCGCTGGATACTAAAGATCAAAAGCTGCTGGATGAGATGGAGCAAACGGCATTCAGCCCGGAACTGACCCGCGCCGCTGAGCGAGACGGGCAGCAGAAGCAGCTTAAAGCGTTGCAGGATTACTGGCATAACGAACTCTCGCCAGGGCTACAGCACGCGCAAAACGCGCACGCGGTCGCAGAAGATGTCACGCGCTTTGTAGCGGGCCTGGATCGCCTGGTGACGTCGTTCGACCATACTACTGAATTGCGTATCGAACGCGTGGTATTAGTTCACCGGGTAATGGCGATCTTTATGGCGCTATTGCTGGTATTTACGATTATCTGGCTACGTGTTCGCCTTTTGCAGCCCTGGAAACAGTTATTATCAATGGCGCGCGCCGTCAGTCAGCGCGACTTTACCCAACGTGCCAATATCAGTGGACGCAATGAGATGGCCGCGTTGGGTTCTGCGCTCAATAATATGTCTGAAGAACTGGCCGAAAGTTATGCGGTACTGGAACAGCGCGTACAGGAAAAAACAGCCGGTCTGGAACATAAAAACCAGATTCTCTCGTTTTTGTGGCAAGCCAACCGCCGACTGCATTCACAGGCTCCGCTATGTGAGCGTCTTTCACCGGTACTGAATGGCCTGCAAAATTTAACCCAGTTGCATGATATTGAGCTGCGAGTCTATGACCTGGAAGATGAAGATAATCACCAGGAATTTACCTGTCAGTCGGACATCAGTTGCGATGATAAAGGCTGCCACCTTTGCCCACGTAGCGCCCTGCCGATGATTAACGGCGGCACCACCTTAAAATGGCGGCTCACCGACTCTCACACCCAATACGGTATTTTGCTGGCGACGCTGCCCTATGGACGCCATCTCAGCCACGATCAGCAACAGTTGGTGGACACGCTGGTTGAACAGCTTACCGCGACTCTGGCGCTCGACAGGCATCAGGAGCGCCAGCAGCAGTTGATTGTCATGGAAGAGCGTGCCACCATTGCCCGCGAACTGCATGATTCTATTGCCCAGTCGCTCTCTTGTATGAAGATGCAGGTGAGCTGCCTGCAAATGCAGGGCGACGTGTTACCGGAAAGCAGCCGTGAGTTACTCAGCCAAATTCGCAATGAGCTAAACTGCTCCTGGGCGCAACTGCGCGAACTGTTAACCACTTTCCGGTTACAGTTGACGGAACCCGGGCTACGTCCGGCGCTGGAGGCAAGCTGCCAGGAGTTCAGCGCCCGGTTTGGCTTTACGGTAAAACTGGATTATCAGCTTCCCCCCCGCCTGGTGCCTTCACACCAGGCGATACACCTGTTGCAAATTGCCAGGGAAGCCCTCAGCAACGCCCTTAAACACTCTCATGCCGACGATGTGGTGGTGACAGTGACGCAATGTGGCAAACAGGTCAAACTAAAAGTGCAGGATAATGGCTGCGGCGTCCCGGAAAACGCCGAACGCAGTAATCACTACGGCATGATCATCATGCGCGATCGGGCGCAAAGTTTGCGCGGCGATTGCCAGGTACGCCGACGCGAGACTGGCGGAACAGAGGTCACTGTTACTTTTATTCCAGAAACAAACTTCACAGAAACCCAGGGAGATACCCATGAATAATCAGGAACCGGCAACTATCCTGTTAATTGACGACCATCCGATGCTACGCACGGGTGTAAAGCAGCTTGTGAGTATGGCGCCCGATATCAGCGTGGTCGGAGAAGCCAGCAACGGTGAGCAGGGTATTGACCTGGCGGAATCGCTCGATCCCGATCTGATCCTCCTTGATTTGAATATGCCGGGAATGAATGGTCTCGAAACGCTGGATAAATTACGCGAAAAAGCGCTGTCAGGACGTATTGTCGTTTTCAGCGTATCCAACCATGAAGAAGATGTCGTCACGGCGCTAAAGCGCGGCGCGGACGGTTATCTGTTGAAAGACATGGAGCCGGAGGACTTGCTCAAAGCGTTACAACAGGCCGCCGCCGGCGAAATGGTATTAAGTGAAGCGTTAACGCCGGTACTGGCGGCCAGCCTGCGGGCCAACCGCGCCACCACCGATCGCGATGTAACGCAACTCACCCCGCGTGAGCGCGATATTCTGAAGCTCATCGCGCAGGGATTGCCAAATAAGATGATTGCCCGGCGTCTGGATATCACCGAAAGTACGGTCAAAGTGCACGTGAAACATATGCTCAAGAAAATGAAGCTGAAATCGCGCGTGGAGGCCGCCGTCTGGGTGCATCAGGAACGCATCTTTTAATTATTGCTCCTGGAACGGTTGCCAATGCGGATTATCGTCCGGCATCGTGATAAACGGTTCAGTCAGCGCGAGCGTGATCTCATTGGAAGAGACACGCTGACCTTTTTCATCCTCAACCACCACCGATAAACGCCAGCGATTTGCCGCGCCTTCGCGGTGATCCCAGGCCGGCATAATGATTGTCCAGCCCTCGATACTGCGGGTGTCCGTTCCTGCCGTCAAACTTAAGGCCTGTGTATCGCCCTGCCAGCTCAAATGACGAATACCGTGCACGCTGCGCACCTGCAATTTTAACGCAACCGTCTCACCAGGCGTAAGATCCCAGGGCGGCGTCGCCAGAAAAACCGTTAACGTTTTACGCTGCCGATACTCCATTGTCGGCAGCGAGTTACGTTGCGGCGTATCATAGCGGCTACCGCGTAATGACTGGCTTTGCGCCACTTCACTGGCGGCAAGCTGCTTTTTGAGCGGCACGCCGAAGCGGTAGTTAAGCGTCAGCCCCAGGTTATTTTGACTGACCCCGCTCTCGCCCTGTTTGTGCTGGGCGGTCATGGTAAGCAAAGGTACTGGCGTATAGTTGAGACCCAGTTTTAACGCGACAGGATTGTGATACCCCGTTCCGGAGTCAAACAGATCCACGCTATCGCCAAAGTACTGCTCCAGACTAACGCTGGTATTGATATGCTGGTAAAACGGCAGCCGCATTTGCGCGTTGATATCATATCCGCGCGCCATTCGCTGTTCTAAGGTCGCCGTATGCGTCTGCCAGTCGGCAAAAGGCTGATAATAGTTGGCGGATAAACGCAAATATTCTCCCCACGCCTCCGCGCCAAAGCCGGCGCGCTGCAGATTTTCATCCAGCAGATTATCGTAAAAGGTATTATAGCCAAGAAGCCAGCCATCCTGCGCCCAGCGCTGTCCTATGCCAACGTTGCTTACCAGTCCGTCAGTCTGTTGCGTAAGACCAAGCTGGCTCCAGGTCAGATAGCGCTGTTTATCCTGTAAAGGGATAAACCAGCTTCCGCGACTGCCGTTAAAATGACCTTCGTTATCGACGTTAATATCCACGCTGGCGCTGCCCCAGGCTGATAGCCAGCTTTCAAGCTGCTGGTTAACCTGCTCGCTGACCACATCGCGTACCTGTCCGAAAGCGAATTGCCGCGCCTGTTCACCAGTATCCAGATCGTTATTTTTCATGCTGGCTTCGCCAAACGCTTTGGCCATCTCGGCAAAATGCTTTTCCCCTTCGTGGGATTCCGGCATCATGCCTAAATCCGGCAGACGGTTTTGATCGAAAGGGTCTTGCGCCTGCGCACGGATCGTACCGCTGGCAGCCAGCAAGAGAAGCGAGAGTGAGAATGAACGAAAAACAATACGGCTCAACGTGTCGGCAACTTCTACAACAAAAGATAAGAGGAATGGCATCAGAGTAAACCATAACGTGTCCGGACAGGTTTTGCAGCCTTTTCTCGTGCTTCCAGGAATATCCTTATTTTTTCCGCAGAGCGTCCCGGGATTTTATCCACGCATTTGGCGGTACCCGGTTCCCGAGGTAACATAACGCCATTGCCGACAAAATTTCTCGAGGAGAAGGGTTATTCATGCAAAATATCGTCATTATCGCTAACGGCGCCGCCTACGGCAGCGAATCATTATTTAATAGCCTGCGTCTGGCCATTGCGCTGCGCGAGCAGGAAAGCCATCTCGATTTACGCCTGTTTTTGATGTCAGATGCCGTAACCGCAGGGTTACGCGGTCAAAAACCAGCCGAGGGCTACAATATTCAGCAAATGCTGGAAATTCTGACCGCGCAAAACGTACCGGTAAAATTATGCAAAACCTGTGCGGACGGACGTGGTATCACTCCCCTGCCGCTGATTGACGGTGTGGAAATCGGAACGCTGGTCGAGCTGGCGCAATGGACGCTGGCGGCGGACAAAGTGCTGACATTTTGAATCTGTACGCGGGAAAAGCTCCCGCGTCAGGATAGACTTCCGGCAAGAAAATCAGGCCAACACGCGAGTAATACCGCGTTTATTTTTTCTTATGCCATTTATCATCCTCGCCTTTTTCATAATCGTTTTTAACCGCCGCCCAGGCGACTTTGTGTGCGGTTTCCTCGCGGCTGGCGTCATCACGACGATCGGCTTTATCTTTATATTGCTCCCAGGCGCTATTAAAGGCTTCTTTGTAAATGTCCTGGGCATGGGTTGGAAGAACATTCCGCACATTATCGGGTAAATCACTTTTGGCTTTATACGGCATCAGCGCCTCCGTCTTCAGGGAAAACATTAAGTGTGGTAAACAATGCGTTATTACGCCAGTCGAGGAGGATTTTTGCTTTTTACGGAAATTAACTTTTTGTTATTTAAACACTGTTAAAACAAGATCGTTGTTTTACTGACCTTGAAAGAAAAAAATCGTCTACGCCGTAAAACTACGTAAAAAACCACTAAAAAAATACAAATTTCTGCTATTTTTACCTTCTTTACTCTTTCCAAAATATTAACACCTGCACAAGGGAGACCCTCATGACACATGCCTGTGAGGCGGTGAAAACCCGCCATAAGGAGACTTCGCTTATTTTCCCGGTTCTTGCGCTGGTAGTGCTGTTCCTTTGGGGAAGCAGCCAGTCACTACCAGTGGTTATTGGCATCAATATCCTTGCACTTATTGGTATTTTAAGCAGCGCATTTAGCGTGGTCCGTCATGCCGATGTATTAGCGCATCGACTCGGCGAACCCTATGGATCGCTTATTTTAAGCCTGTCCGTCGTTATTCTTGAGGTGAGTTTAATTTCAGCGCTGATGGCTACCGGCGATGCTGCGCCAACGCTTATGCGCGATACGCTCTACTCTATTATTATGATTGTCACCGGGGGACTGGTCGGTTTCTCGTTGTTGTTGGGCGGGCGTAAATTCGCAACGCAATATATGAATTTATTCGGGATTAAGCAGTATCTTATCGCGCTGTTTCCGCTGGCGATTATTGTGCTGGTTTTTCCAATGGCATTGCCGCAAGCCAATTTCTCTACCGGTCAGGCATTATTGGTCGCGTTAATTTCCGCCGCGATGTACGGCGTATTTTTGTTGATTCAAACCAAAACGCACCAGAGCTTATTTATCTATGAACATGAAGATGAAGGTGATGATGACAATCCACACCACGGTAAACCCTCCGCGCACAGTAGCGGCTGGCATACGGTCTGGTTACTCATTCATTTAATTGCGGTCATTGCCGTTACCAAAATGAATGCCAGCCCGCTGGAGGCGTTGCTGACCAGCATGAACGCCCCGGTCGCCTTTACCGGTTTCCTGGTCGCGTTGTTAATTCTCTCGCCGGAAGGACTGGGCGCGCTGAAGGCGGTACTGAATAATCAGGTTCAGCGGGCAATGAATCTGTTCTTCGGATCGGTGTTGGCGACGATTTCATTAACCGTGCCGGTCGTCACGCTCATCGCCTGGGCGACAGGTAATGATCTGGTGTTTGGTTTAGGCGCGCCGGAAATGGTAGTGATGGTGGCCTCGTTAGTACTGTGCCATATTTCGTTCTCTACCGGACGCACCAACGTGCTAAACGGCGCGGCGCATCTGGCTTTATTTGCCGCCTATCTGATGACGATTTTTGCCTGATATAAAAAAGCCGGATAGTATCTTATCCGGCCTACACAAGCTAAAACCGCAATCAGTTCTCGGTATCCAGCTCGTCGAAGCTTTTCACCAAATCATCAATCGCTTTTATCTGGGTCAGGAACTGCTCCAGTTTCGCCAGCGGCAGCGCGGAAGGACCGTCGCACTTCGCGTTAGCCGGGTCCGGATGCGACTCCAGGAACAGGCCCGCCAGACCGACAGCCATACCGGCGCGCGCCAGCTCGGTCACCTGACCACGACGACCGCCAGAGGCGGCGCCAAATGGGTCGCGGCATTGCAACGCATGAGTAACGTCGAAAATCACCGGCGAGTTGCCGGAGACCTTTTTCATCACGCTAAAGCCCAGCATATCCACCACCAGGTTGTCATAACCGAAGTTCGCGCCGCGGTCGCACAGAATCACCTTATCGTTACCGCCCTCATGGAACTTATCCACGATATTGCCCATCTGACCCGGGCTTACGAACTGCGGCTTTTTCACGTTAATCACAGCGCCGGTTTTCGCCATCGCTTCCACCAGGTCGGTCTGGCGCGCCAGAAACGCCGGGAGTTGAATCACGTCAACCACATCAGCAACAGGCTGCGCCTGGCTGGCTTCATGGACGTCAGTGATCACTTTTACGCCAAATGTCTGCTTGAGTTCCTGGAAGATTTTCATCCCTTCTTCCAGACCCGGCCCACGGTAAGAGTGAATAGAGGAACGGTTGGCTTTATCAAAAGAGGCCTTGAACACGTAAGGAATACCCAGCTTCTGGGTAACGGTTACGTAGTGCTCACAAATGCGCATTGCCAGATCGCGTGACTCCAGCACGTTCATACCGCCAAACAGCACAAACGGCAGGTCATTTGCCACCTTAATGTCGCCAATGTTAACCACTTTTTGTTTCATAGGATCGCCTTACACTTATAGGTAAAATGTCGGTTAATTAATGTAGAACAATTTGCTTGTGCGCAATGGTGTTGATCTGCGCACGAATCATTTCGCTGATCGGGTCTTCCGGACACTGTTCAACGAAGTAGCTTAAATCAGTCAGCGCAACGTGTTCACACTCAAGCTGCGCGTAGATCAACCCGCGGTCACGGATTTCGTAAGGATCTTCCGGGTTAAATTGCAACAATGCTTCGCTAACGCGCAGCGCCAGCTCCATTTGCCGTTCCTCCATCAGCGAGGATTTCAGCGTATCCAGTAGCTTACGAATCACTTCGGCGTTATCCGCCTCGTCCAAATCTTCGTTAAACAACTCGGCGACCGGGCTAATATTGCCTTTTAACCAGACTTCCAGAGTATGTTCATCAAGCGTTTCACCGTTGAACGGGTTAATCAGCCACATTTCCCCTTCCAGCGATTCAATACGCAAAATCAACTGCGTTGGGAAGATAACGGGCACCAACGGCAAATCAAGACGGTTTGCTATCCATAATAAAATAGCGCCCAACGATACCGCGCTCCCCTGGCGTTTTTTCAGGACTTTATCGAGCCATAAAGCATCAGAAAGACGGTAGACGCCACGGGAGTCCGTGAACCCCCACTCGCCGTAAAAAAGTGCCAGCAATTTTTCCAGTTGCTCATCCTGAGACAGGAGCTGGCTAATTTCTTCCTGCGCCAGACTGACCAGACGTTCCAGTTCGTCGTAGACAAACTGCGTGGGAAAATCCAGGCGAATCATCTCTGATGCCAGGATCATGCCATCACACAGCGGCGCATTGTTAAATTCGAAATCAGCTAACGACCTCATGACTTACCCCAGTAACGGTATTTTTGTGGTGGCGAGTTTAATGATGATGTACAGCACCACCAGCGCCAGCGGGAAAGCGATAAAACGCGCCTGCTGGCTGCGCGCCTGACGATAATCAAGCGCAATAAAACCCAAAACGATGTAGATGATAACGCCAAACAGTTTTTCAGTCAGCCATGAGCCCGACTCCGTGAATGGCAGGATGTGCGTTTTAACGATTAACCCAATACCGCTAAGCAGTAACAGGGTATCTATGACGGGAGGCACGATTCGTGTCCAGCGTGCGGCGGCCAACGCATGGCCGCAATAGCGCCACCAGTAACGAGCGACAAACAAACTGACGGAGAGCGCAACACAGATAAGATGGAGCGTGAGCAACATTGCAATTGTCATGGCGTAAAACGTCCGCAGGTCACGCGTTCATTGCCACCATAATCACGACACGTTTCTACATCCGAGTAACCAGACCGCCTGAAAACCGCTCTTACCGCTTCGCCTTGTTGCCAACCGTGTTCCAGCAGCAGGAAGCCGCCGGGCGTTAACATCTGGCGGGCGTTATCGATAATATGCGTAAGATCCGCCATACCGTTTTCGTCCGCCACCAACGCCGAGCGCGGTTCAAAGCGTACATCGCCTTCGCTAAGGTGCGGGTCCTGCGCATCAATGTAGGGCGGATTGCTGACAATCATGTCGAACTGCTGCCCCGATAGCGCGCTGAACCAACAACTTTGCAGTATACGCACATTCCGGATAGCCAAATGTTCCGCGTTGCGTATCGCCAGCGCAACCGCATCAGGCATACGATCGACCGCAGTCACCTCGCAATCCGGTCGCTCGCAGGCCAGCGCCAGCGCAATCGCGCCGGTTCCGGTGCCTAAATCCAGAATACGACAGGTTTTTACCGGCAATCGCGCCAACGCCTGTTCAACCAGACATTCGGTATCCGGGCGCGGGATTAGCGTGGCGGGAGAAACGAAGAGCGGCAGCGACCAGAATTCGCGTAAGCCCGTCAGGTACGCAATAGGTTCGCCCTGTTTACGCCGCTGCAGCAGGTCCGCGAGCTGTTGTTGCTGGACGTCGGTAAGCGGCGTTTCGCCAAAGGCCATGATATACGTCCGTCCCTTGCCCGTAACGTACTCAAGCAGGATCTCGGCGTCGCGCCGGGGGCTGTCGCTGTCCCGGAGCTGGTTTACCGCCTCATGCAGCCAGTGCTGAAAATCCATTATTCCTGCTCGGATAAGGCGGCTAACAGGTCAGCCTGGTGTTCCTGAACAATCGGCTCAATCAGCATATCCAGCTTACCTTCCATCGTTTCATCAAGGCGATATAACGTCAGATTAATACGATGATCGGTCACTCGCCCCTGCGGGAAATTATAGGTCCGGTTACGATCGCTGCGATCGCCGCTGCCAAGCAGATTGCGTCGCGTTGACGCCTCGGCCTGCTGGCGTTTTGCCGTTTCGGCGGCGTGAATGCGCGCCCCGAGCACCGAGAGCGCTTTCGCTTTGTTTTTATGCTGCGAACGTTCGTCCTGGCATTCCACCACGATGCCGGTCGGCAAGTGGGTAATACGAATAGCGGAGTCGGTGGTGTTAACGTGCTGACCGCCCGCGCCGGAAGAACGAAAGGTATCAATGCGCAGATCCGCCGGGTTAATATCCGGCAGCTCGGCTTCCGGCAGCTCCGGCATCACGGCGACGGTGCAGGCGGAGGTATGGATACGTCCCTGCGACTCGGTCGCCGGAACACGCTGTACGCGGTGTCCGCCGGACTCAAATTTCAGCCGGCCATACACGCCGTCGCCGCTGATTTTGGCGATGATCTCTTTATAACCGCCATGCTCGCCTTCGCTCATGCTCATGATCTCCACGCGCCAGCGGCGCGCTTCGGCATAACGGCTGTACATGCGGAACAAATCGCCGGCAAACAGCGCGGCTTCGTCGCCGCCGGTACCGGCGCGAACCTCAAGGAACGCGTTTCGTTCATCGTCCGGATCTTTCGGCAACAGCAGTACCTGTAACTGTTGCTCAAGTTGTTCGCTTTTTTCTTTCGCTTCGCGCAGTTCTTCCTGCGCCATTTCTCGCATTTCAGGATCGTCGAGCATCATCTGAGCCGTCTCGATATCGTCCTGAACCTGTTGCCAGTCCGTAAAACAGCGAGAAACGTCGCTTAATTGCGCATATTCGCGCGACAATGCGCGAAAGCGGTCCTGGTCGGCGATAATTCCCGCATCGCCCAGCAACGCCTGAACTTCCTCATGGCGTTCGTGCAGGGCTTCCAGTTTGGCAACGATAGAAGGCTTCATAGGCGTAAATTCACCCTGTAAAAAAGTGTGGTGTGTGCTGCTACTCCAGCCCGAGGCTGTCGCGCAGAATATTCAGGCGTTCGTCATCCCCGTCACGGGCAGCCTGTTGAAGTGATTTCGTTGGCGCATGAATCAGGCGGTTGGTCAGTTTCCATGCCAGATCCTGCAAGATGGCTTGCGCATCACCGCCCTGTTGAAGGGCCGACAGCGCTTTGGTAGTCAGTTCGTCACGAATCTGCTCCGACTGACTACGGTATTCCCGAATGGTCTCGCTGGCCCCCTGGGCGCGTAGCCAGGCCATAAACTCGCTGGCTTCCTGCTCAACAATCGTTTCCGCTTCCACCGCCGCAGCCTGACGCTGCGCCAGATTATGCGAAATGATGCTCTGTAAATCATCGACGCTATAAAGATAAGCGTTCGCCAGTTTGCCGACTTCCGGCTCAACGTCGCGCGGTACGGCGATATCCACCAGCAGCATCGGCTGGTTGCGACGACTTTTTAATGCGCGCTCCACCATGCCTTTACCGATAATCGGCAGCGGGCTGGCGGTCGAACTGATGATAATATCGGCATCCTGCAAACGGGCGTCGATATCGCTGAGCGAGATAACCTCAGCGCCAACCTCATCCGCCAGGGCTTGCGCGCGCTCGCGGGTTCGGTTGGCGATAATCATCTTTTGTACTTTATGCTCGCGCAGGTGACGCGCCACCAGTTCAATGGTTTCGCCCGCGCCAACTAACAGTACAGTAACCGTGGACAGCGATTCAAAGATTTGGCGGGCGAGCGTACAGGCGGCAAACGCGACGGAGACGGCGCTGGCGCCGATATCGGTTTCAGTCCGCACTCGCTTGGCGACGGAAAACGACTTCTGAAACATTCGCTCCAGCGCGCTGGCGTTAAGGTGGCCTTTTTGCGAATCCGCAAACGCTTTTTTCACCTGACCGAGGATTTGCGGTTCGCCCAGCACCAGTGAATCCAGACCGCTGGCGACGCGCATCAGGTGGCTGACGGCGTCATTGTCCTGATGCCAGTACAGACTGTTGCGCAGATCGTCCTCGTTCAGGTTATGGTAATCGCATAACCAGCGGATCAGCGCTTCCTGCAGGTTATCCTGCTCTTCCACGCTCAAATACAGTTCTGTACGGTTACAGGTTGACAGCACGACCCCGCCCTGCACCATTGGCTGCGCAAGCAGGCTGTCCAGCGCCTGATCAAGCGTGTCCGGCGAAAACGTTACGCGTTCTCGCAGCGATACAGGTGCCGTTTTATGGTTAATACCGAGCGCTAAAAGGGTCATGTCTGCGGGAGTAGTACCAGCGTTGATATGGTTAGTCTGCTTGCATCATACAGGATGCGCGTGGTCAATAAAAGAGAGAGCCCCCTTTTGGAGTAATTGGCAGCGCTCGCTAATTTGATGATTTAAGACAACTTGAAAGTAGACGATGTCACCAGGCGGCGCTAGCATTAAAGGCTATAACTGTAACCGATAGCAAAAATTTGCCGAATCGCGGCGCGAACGTTTTTACAGCCTGCAGGTTCAGTTTTCAGGCCTGATAAGCGTAACGCCATCAGGCAATTATTGCACCGTATCACAAGGATTCGTCATCACTATGACCCTGCCCGATTTTCGCCTGATTCGTCTACTGCCGTTAGCAAGCCTGGTTCTCACCGCCTGTACGCTTCCTGGGCATAAAGGCCCGGGCAAGAGCCCGGATTCCCCTCAGTGGCGCCAGCATCAGCAAGAGGTGCGTCATCTGAATCAATACCAGACGCGCGGCGCCTTTGCTTACATCTCAGATGATCAGAAAGTCTATGCGCGCTTCTTCTGGCAACAGACCGGACAGGATCGCTACCGCCTGCTGCTTACCAACCCGCTGGGCAGCACCGAGCTGGAGCTTAACGCCCAGCCGGGCAACGTCCAGTTGGTGGATAACAAAGGCCAGCGTTATACCGCCGATGACGCCGAAGAGATGATCGGCAAACTCACCGGGATGCCGATTCCGTTAAACAGCCTGCGGCAGTGGATCCTCGGTCTGCCTGGCGATGCCACCGACTACAAACTGGACGACCAGTACCGCCTGAGCGAAGTGAACTATCGCCAGGATGGTAAAAACTGGAAAGTGGTTTACGGTGGCTATGACAGCAAAACGCAGCCTGCCATGCCTGCCAATATGGAGCTTTCAGACGGCAGTCAGCGCATTAAGCTGAAAATGGATAACTGGATTGTGAAATGATGACCCATTGGCCTTCTCCGGCAAAATTAAATCTGTTTTTATATATCACCGGACAGCGTGCAGACGGCTACCACACGCTGCAGACGCTGTTTCAGTTTCTGGATTATGGCGACACACTCCACATCGAACCGCGTCGCGATGGCGAAATCCATTTATTAACGCCGGTAACCGGCGTTGAAAATGAAGACAACCTGATCGTCCGCGCCGCGCGGCTGTTGATGAAAGTCGCCTCGGAGAGTGGACGCCTGCCCGCCGGAAGCGGCGCGGATATCAGCATTGAGAAGCGCCTTCCCATGGGCGGCGGTCTGGGCGGCGGCTCGTCTAACGCCGCGACCGTTCTGGTGGCGCTCAATCATCTTTGGCAATGCGGGCTTTCCATTGATGAACTGGCGACGCTCGGCCTGACGCTCGGCGCCGACGTCCCGGTCTTTGTTCGTGGCCACGCCGCGTTTGCCGAAGGCGTAGGCGAAATATTAACGCCGGTGAATCCGCCGGAAAAATGGTATCTGGTCGCGCACCCTGGCGTAAGCATTCCGACGCCGGTTATCTTTAAAGATCCTCAATTGCCGCGTAATACGCCAAAAAGGTCAATAGATACGTTACTAAAATGTGAATTCAGCAATGATTGCGAGGTTATCGCAAGAAAACGTTTTCGCGAGGTTGATGCGGCGCTTTCCTGGCTGTTAGAATACGCGCCGTCGCGCCTGACTGGGACAGGGGCCTGTGTCTTTGCTGAATTCGATACAGAGTCTTGTGCTCGCCAGGTGCTTGAGCAAGCCCCGGAATGGCTCAATGCTTTTGTGGCGAAGGGTGTCAACCTCTCCCCATTGCATCGAGAGTTACTCTAACGCATTCGGGTTTCAGGAAGATGGCGAAATGACGAGTCGCCGGTCATATATGCCGTATTTGACCGGTGTGAGGCATTGATACCAGCGCACATGAAACGTGAATGAAGACGAGTAAGCCGGGCAAGCTGAGCTTCGGTGACAACGTCACCTTGTTCCAGACGTTGCATCGCGCTCTTTAATACACCGCCTGGATAGGATTTTGCCTGGCCCGCACAGTTTTCGGCAGATTCTTTCCACCAATGGACGCATGCCTGAGGTTCTTCTCGTGCCTGATATGAAGCTTTTTGCTGGTAACGCCACCCCGGAACTAGCACAACGTATTGCCAACCGCCTGTACACTTCTCTCGGCGACGCCGCCGTAGGTCGCTTTAGCGACGGCGAAGTCAGCGTACAAATCAACGAAAATGTACGCGGTGGTGATATTTTCATCATCCAGTCCACTTGTGCCCCAACCAACGACAACCTGATGGAATTGGTCGTTATGGTTGATGCCCTGCGTCGTGCTTCCGCAGGTCGTATCACCGCCGTTATCCCCTACTTTGGCTATGCACGTCAGGACCGTCGCGTACGTTCCGCCCGTGTGCCGATTACCGCAAAAGTTGTCGCTGACTTCCTGTCCAGCGTCGGCGTTGACCGCGTTCTCACCGTAGATCTGCATGCTGAACAGATCCAGGGCTTCTTTGACGTTCCGGTTGATAACGTGTTCGGTAGCCCAATCCTGCTCGAAGATATGCTGCAACTGAATCTGGATAACCCGATCGTGGTTTCCCCGGATATTGGCGGCGTGGTTCGTGCCCGCGCTATCGCTAAGCTGCTGAACGATACCGATATGGCTATCATTGATAAACGTCGTCCGCGCGCGAACGTTTCTCAGGTGATGCACATCATCGGCGACGTCGCTGGCCGTGACTGCGTGCTGGTTGATGATATGATCGATACCGGCGGTACTCTGTGCAAAGCAGCAGAAGCATTGAAAGAACGTGGCGCTAAACGCGTGTTTGCCTACGCGACGCACCCGATCTTCTCAGGCAATGCGGCAAACAACCTGCGCAACTCCGTCATTGATGAAGTCGTTGTCTGCGACACCATTCCGCTGACCGACGAAATCAAAGCGCTGCCGAACGTGCGTACTTTGACCCTGTCAGGTATGCTGGCCGAAGCGATTCGCCGTATCAGCAACGAAGAATCGATTTCCGCCATGTTCGAGCATTGATCGAACCCGGATCTGAAACCCGCTGCGGCGGGTTTTTTTGTCTGTAACACCCTTTTGTATGACTTATGCCTCCTTCACCTGCCATTTAGTTGACAGATGATGCGCTCATGGATGAAACATTATTGTGAACAAATTATTTTCCTCACATGTGATGCCTTTCCGCGCTCTCATCGATGCTTGCTGGAAAGAAAAATATACCGCCTCCCGGTTCACCCGTGATGTGATAGCCGGGATCACCGTCGGGATTATTGCTATCCCGCTGGCGATGGCGCTGGCAATTGGCAGTGGCGTTGCGCCGCAGTATGGCCTCTATACCTCCGCTGTCGCCGGGATCGTGATCGCGCTAACCGGCGGCTCGCGCTTTAGCGTTTCCGGCCCTACCGCCGCGTTTGTGGTGATTTTGTATCCGGTATCGCAACAGTTTGGTCTGGCGGGCCTACTGGTCGCCACGCTGATGTCGGGCTTCTTCCTGATCCTTTTCGGCCTGGCGAGACTGGGGCGATTGATTGAATATATCCCGGTGTCGGTCACGTTGGGTTTTACCTCAGGGATTGGTATTACCATCGGTACCATGCAGATTAAAGATTTTCTTGGTCTGCAGATGGCCCATGTGCCAGAGCACTATTTGCAGAAAGTCGGCGCGCTGTTTATGGCGTTGCCCACCGTCAATATTGGCGATGCCGCCATTGGCGTGGTAACGCTGGGAACGTTGATTTTCTGGCCGCGTCTCGGTATTCGTCTGCCAGGACATCTTCCCGCGCTGCTGGCTGGTTGCGCCGTGATGGGGATCGTTAATCTGCTGGGCGGCAATGTGGCGACTATCGGCTCACAGTTCCATTATGTTCTGGCTGACGGCACTCAGGGCAACGGCATCCCGCAGCTCCTGCCGCAACTGATGCTGCCGTGGAGTCTTCCTGGCTCCGATTTCACGCTAAGCTGGGATTCACTGCGCGCGCTGCTGCCAGCGGCCTTCTCGATGGCAATGCTGGGGGCAATCGAATCATTGCTCTGCGCCGTCGTGCTGGACGGCATGACCGGCACCAAACATAAAGCTAACAGCGAACTTATCGGCCAGGGGCTGGGGAATATGGTCGCGCCGTTCTTTGGCGGCATCACCGCCACCGCCGCGATTGCCCGCTCTGCCGCCAACGTCCGCGCTGGCGCGACCTCTCCCGTCTCAGCGGTAATTCACGCTATCCTGGTTATTCTGGCGCTACTGGTCTTAGCCCCGCTACTCTCCTGGCTGCCGCTTTCCGCAATGGCGGCGCTACTGCTGATGGTGGCATGGAATATGAGTGAAGCCCATAAAGTGGTGGATCTGTTACGCCATGCGCCGAAAGACGACATCATCGTTATGCTGCTGTGCATGTCATTAACGGTTCTGTTTGATATGGTCATCGCCATCAGCGTGGGGATTGTCCTTGCTTCCCTGCTGTTTATGCGCCGTATTGCGCGAATGACTCGACTTGCGCCGGTCAATGTCGATGTGCCTGATGATGTGCTGGTGCTGCGTGTTATCGGTCCACTCTTTTTCGCCGCGGCGGAAGGGCTGTTTACTGACCTTGAGTCACGTATTAAGAGCAAACGTATCGTCGTTCTGAAATGGGACGCAGTACCAGTGCTGGATGCAGGCGGGCTTGATGCTTTTCAGCGTTTTGTGAAGCGTCTGCCGGAGGGTTGCGAATTGCGTATCAGTAATCTGGAGTTCCAACCGCTGCGCACAATGGCGCGTGCCGGTATCAAACCTATTCCTGGGCGTCTGACCTTCTTCCCGAACAGGACGGAGGCGTTAGCGGATTTACTCAGTTAATGGACAATGCCCGGTGGCGATAACGCTTACCGGGCCTGAACCGGTTAGCTATGACGACGATTGTCGTTACGGCGGCAACGTTTGTCATAGTGACGTACCCACCAATATTTGTCGCTCACCTGCTCATGTCCCCCTACACGAGCCCCTGCCAGCCAAAGAACTGCCCCGACAAAAATACTCAGTATTGCGCCATGCGCAAAAAATTGCGGCAAATTAAACTGCGGCAGTTGGTTTAAAATAGAGTAACCCACGCCGACAACCATCACGACCAGCCCCAACCCCATCAGCACGTTACCGAATAACGAAGCGTTTTTGCGTTTCATATGTCACCTCCGGAACTTTTGGGTTGTTTTTAGGAAATCCCCCTAAACTTTATGTGTAAAGTATAGACAACACTTCCGTTTGTAAGTGCGGCTGTGATCACAAATGTAAAGTTTCATTTAACAAAACTTTACAAATAACACACTGAACAGTTTACATTTTTAATAATCAATGCTGGCAATTATTTAATTTACTCCAGAGTGTCGCTGTGTTTTGTCAAGCGGGCAGACAGACAGTAAACTACGCGCCAGTTATGGATCTACTCAGGACAAAAAACGTGGCAATTAAATTGATTGTTGGTCTGGCGAATCCCGGTGCGGAATATGCCGCGACGCGACACAATGCAGGCGCATGGTACGTCGATTTACTGGCGGAGCGCCTGCGCGCGCCGTTGCGTGAAGAGCCTAAATTCTTTGGCTATACCTCACGCATCACGCTGGAAGGGGAAGATGTTCGCCTGCTGGTCCCCACCACGTTCATGAACCTCAGTGGTAAAGCAGTTGGCGCAATGGCCAGTTTTTACCGTATTCAGCCGGACGAAATTCTGGTCGCTCACGACGAGCTGGATCTCCCTCCGGGCGTGGCGAAATTTAAACTTGGCGGCGGCCACGGCGGCCACAATGGTCTGAAAGACATCATCAGCAAGCTGGGTAATAATCCCAACTTTCACCGCTTACGCGTTGGAATTGGTCATCCAGGCGATAAAAATAAAGTTGTTGGTTTCGTGCTGGGTAAACCCCCTGTTTCTGAACAAAAATTAATTGATGAGGCCATTGACGAAGCGGCACGCTGTACGGAATTGTGGTTCAAAGAGGGTCTGGCCAAAGCAACAAGCCGTTTGCATACCTTTAAGGCGCAATAACCAGTGATGTGCGGCATTTTTGCCGCACGCCGTGTATAATAGGCGAAGTTATTTCCATTTCTGCAATCTGTTTTCTATAACAGGTTGATTATTAAGATATTAAGGTGAGTTAAATCATGGGATTCAAATGCGGTATCGTCGGTCTGCCCAACGTCGGGAAATCCACCCTGTTCAACGCGCTGACAAAAGCCGGTATTGAAGCGGCAAACTTTCCGTTCTGCACTATCGAACCGAATACCGGTGTCGTGCCGATGCCCGATCCGCGTCTGGACCAGTTGGCTGAGATTGTTAAACCGCAACGCATTCTACCAACCACGATGGAGTTCGTGGATATCGCCGGTCTGGTAAAAGGCGCATCCAAAGGCGAAGGGTTGGGTAACCAGTTCCTGACCAATATCCGTGAAACCGAAGCTATCGGTCACGTGGTTCGCTGCTTTGAGAACGACAATATCATCCACGTGGCGGGTAAAGTAAATCCGGCAGAAGATATTGATGTTATCAATACCGAACTGGCGCTGGCTGACCTCGATACCTGCGAGCGCGCTATCCATCGCGTACAGAAGAAAGCCAAAGGCGGCGATAAAGACGCCAAAGCGGAACTGGCCGCGCTGGAAAAATGCCTGCCGCACCTGGCCGAAGCGGGGATGCTGCGTTCGCTGGACCTGACGGACGAAGATAAAGCGGCTATCCGTTATTTAAGCTTCCTGACGCTGAAGCCGACAATGTATATCGCTAACGTCAATGAAGACGGTTTTGAAAATAACCCGTATCTGGACCAGGTTCGCGAAATCGCCGCGAAAGAAGGTTCGGTCGTGGTTCCGGTGTGTGCCGCCGTCGAAGCTGATATTGCTGAGCTGGATGATGACGAGCGCGACGAATTTATGGCTGAACTGGGTCTGGAAGAGCCGGGGCTGAACCGCGTTATTCGCGCGGGTTATCGCCTGCTGAACCTCCAGACCTACTTTACCGCCGGGGTGAAAGAAGTTCGCGCATGGACCATTCCGGTTGGCGCAACCGCGCCGCAGGCAGCAGGTAAAATCCATACCGACTTCGAAAAAGGCTTTATCCGCGCCCAAACTATCGCCTTTGACGACTTTATTACCTATAAAGGTGAACAAGGCGCGAAAGAAGCCGGTAAGATGCGAGCGGAAGGCAAAGATTACATCGTTAAAGATGGCGATATAATGAACTTCCTGTTCAACGTCTAATTAGTTTCTGTTGTCTCATGCGATCTCAGCGAATCGCATGAAGACTGGAAAACCCCATAAAATCCACGCACTTGCGTGGATTTTTCATTTCATAATGCCTCAACTCATCTCGTAACAATGCTGTCAAAAATGAGTACAACATTTTTCCATCTTCATTTTAAGTAAGTACAAGAACGGTATAATAAATAAACAAGGCCCCGTTATGCTCACTGATACGCAATGCCGCACTGCCAGGGCCATAGTGTGAATGTTGTTTCGTCTAAGGTTTTGACTCTATACCAACTAAAAGCTTTTTAGAAAGGTATAGATACCGTATGGCCTGTTTGGGTTAACTCATATCACAGTATCGTACATAGCCTCAGATCTTGTTCAGGCGTTCCCCCTACACTCACCACCGAGGATCTTAGGCCAACTGCATGAACTACAAAATTATAATCATTTTGCAATTCTGAAACTAAATATAATTTGCGATTGCTCTGCCATTAATTTAATACGCATAATGAATGAATAAAAAATCATTAAAATCGTAGACTGTAATACTCCAGAATCGCGTGAAGGAATTCATATTAAAATATTGAGATGATTTTTTAACAAAGAATCAACTCTGTTTGCTCTGTGACTATAGAGAAATACCGAAAGTTTTATTTTAGATCAAATCCAACCGGTTGGACGCACTATCATCAAATTTATATTGACATTCATTAATAATAGTAGAATAGTGACCATGGAAATTTCGGTAGATATACAGGATGATGCCGTGGATAGTTTTATTTCTAATTTAATCATTTTCTTATTTATTGCCTTTTTGATAGCATTTTTTATATTCACACAAAGAATAAAAGCTAAAGCAATAAATAAAATTGACAATAGTTTGACGCTTTACAGCATTATCTTTAACAAGGGCGTTCAGGACCATGTCACAT
This sequence comes from Salmonella sp. SSDFZ54, assembly GCF_004010735.1. Classification (NCBI taxonomy): domain Bacteria; kingdom Pseudomonadati; phylum Pseudomonadota; class Gammaproteobacteria; order Enterobacterales; family Enterobacteriaceae; genus Salmonella; species Salmonella sp. SSDFZ54. The sequence continues at coordinate 4,084,647 of NZ_CP034819.1, read as the reverse complement.
CTCCTCAGAATATCATATCACATTTAAAAATCGATCGTTTTTACCCGTTGGTCACTTACCTCCCTGCAATCCCACTCTTTTGTCTTGTTTTATATTGCCTGGAAGGCTTGTCATTAGCAATATTAACAATTTCCATCATTGCATTACTTTCATTTGCTGCATTGAGTCTTACAATCTCACTTGATATATATGAAAATGCTATTGTTCATAATACTTTGCTAAGGAAAAGAGTCTTTTTATTTAGCCAACTTGACTCTATTGATGAAAAAATAGACTATGACGGTGTTCCAAACACAAAAGAAGAAGCGCTAATGTATCCAAGATATTATGCCATAGTAAAAAATGGGCGAGTCATCTTTTGCATACCGAAAACACTTAGCAATTACTCCAGTTTCAAAAAAAATTTCAAAGAATCGTCTATGTTTATAAAAGAAATAATAGGCAACGAATATTAACCAGATAATTAACCCATTATTTATCAGGAAGGTATAAAATGTTTCAGAATTCAGGCGAAGTGATTATGTACTTCGGTTGTTTTTTATTTTCCTTACCATTTATTCTTGTTTTAATCAGAAAAGTGCTTTTTTTTGTTGGGCTACCATATAATTTTCTTCATAGCCACAAAGCAGGTGTCGCTTTTGGATTGCTACTTATATATGGACTTATCATCGCATACATAGGGCAGTCGTATAAAGACAGGATCTGCAATGATGTGATGCTTTCTTATTATGAACAAGGTATAAATTATTCTGAGCTAACGCCATCGCAGAGAATAAATATATTATATGCGAGTATTCATATGCCTATAGATTTCAAAAAAGGTAACGACGTCTCTAAGTACTTACCTGCGTTAGAAAAATACACATACCAATCAAAAATATATAAACATAAATCAATAGAAGAGGCCAAAGAAGAGACAAATCAATTTATGAAAACATTCACACAATAATTATACACACTGCATACCAAGCCACAAGTGCGGTAAACACATCGACCTTTGGTGTATTGGTGTACATTAACACTAAGAGCCGATCCCACCAGGCGTTATTGGCGCAGCCAGTTTGGACACGGACAGCGCGCAAAAACCGGAGCGTACACGTAGTACGTGAGGTTTGACTCGCTACGCTCGCCCTTCGGGCCGCCGCTAGCGGCGTTCAAAACGCTAACGCGTTTTGGCGAGCACTGCCAGGTTCAAAATGGCAAGTAAAATAGCCCTAATGGGATAGGCTCTAAGCGTCAATCCCTCTTACATAGTTATAGCAGCGCACCAGGTACAATGCATTGATACTTAAAGACTGGTGTAGAAATTCATAATTGGAAACATCGAAGATTCAGGGTTTTCGTCAGAGATCGGGCCAGGATCAATCTGGCCGGGATCTCAAAAATGCATGGAACTAAAACGAGTCTATTTACAGTAAGTTCTTTTCTTAATTACCAGTCGACATTCACTGTATGATTATAAAAAGGATGCTGGTCCTTTAGCGGCGTCTCATAACTTGGGATCGCATCATAATCATCTTTTCCCCAAACGGAATACCTTCCCGCTTCGATATCAAAACGATGTTTTAGCCATCCCGCAACATGACTTGCGAAAGCTTCTTTTCTTCTTAATGGCCAATCAACAGAAGCCAAATTAACATCTAATAAGTACCGCCCTTCTTTATTAACGTTGATCATTCCAGCCTGCAGTAACGCCCGTACCACCTGGGATTGGTTATCATGAATCCAGACCCAAGCATTTCCAAATTCCATTGCATAACTATCATTTAGAAAATCTTTTTTTGAGTATAATTCATTTACATAATCATTGATAGAATCAGCATAATTTTTTACTTTAGATGCAGATAAATCAAAAAAAGATTCAAATCCGAAAGTATTATCATTAATACAAGACAGTAACGCGCCCGGTTCCGAGAGCTGGGTCCATGATTGTAAACTCTCTACAGCTATAATGAATTTGAAAGTATTTCTTCCAATGACACCCCGGTCAATTAAAGTTAAAATATCGTGAGCTACGGTAGAGATATCTTCTGCAAATGGGACTATTATTCCCGCACCACTTATTTCGCTTGATCTAAAATCAAACCCTGGGGTACTTTCAATGTTTTCCGGAATACCATACTCTTTAATATGATTAAGGAAATTTTTAATATCGCCACGATATGGCCATCGCCATTCGCGTTCATGTGTCCAGTCAATCTTACCTGGAACATAAGTAACATATCTATATTGTTCAATCAAAGGAAGAGCAGTTTCATCAAGAATACGTTCCCCTTTTCTGCCTTGCGAGCATCGAGCATTGTTATGCTCATCCAACCCATATATGACTGGCCTTGCCCCATAATTAAACATTTGCTCTTTAGGTAAAACGATTGCATATAAACCGATTTTTTCATTTCGTTCTAATCGGCGAACACCAGTTTCTAAATAAGCTGCAATCGGCATATCTGTAAAGCATACCACCGGGGAGTCACCATATACGGTTCGTTGCCCATTTCGGTATGACCAGGACGAGAAAATTTTATGACTGCGTAAAGATAATCGAAGTAAATATTTAGCATCAATGAAACAGGCGTGGTGCTGATTATTAAAACCACAGTGTTCAGGCAAATAAATATGGCTACCGGTCTCTAAATTAACGTCCCGAAAAAAATGAATCAAATAATCGGATAAGTCAAATCTGATGTTATTTTTCATGGGGCGCCCTCTTTCAAATGGTCTCTTTTTTGCATTCCTTTAAAACCAGCACCATCATTTTATATAAAAATCATCACGAAGTATGCTTCTTTTAACGATGACATCAAACCCTCCCTCCTTTTGCGTCAACTTACGTATCCCTGAAATGGCGAGACCAGGCTAAATCTACCCGAGGTTGCTCACTGAAAACCTCATCCTGGAACAAGCTCAACCGTCCTTCCCCGCCACGGCCCTTTCGCCGAAAAACCGATAATGGGTATAAATATACCGCTATAAGCTATACCCACACACTTCACATTGTTTCTTATCGTTAATCCGATACGCTTTTTTTACATTATTTCTGGCGATATACGCCGGTGCAAAGTGAATCGGGCTCGTTTCCGCGCTCGCGCGTAACCCAATGATTTGCCTTGCTGGCGGAACGTCAACGGACCCGCAAAAGCGCCTTATGCCCCTGGCGGAGCGTGGTGCAAAAAGGAGAAAAAATACGCGTTATGAATAACGAGGAGACCTTTTATCAAGCCATGCGTCGTAAGGGAGTGACCCGACGCAGCTTTCTCAAATTCTGTAGCCTTGCCGCCACATCGCTGGGACTGGGCGCCGGAATGACGCCAAAGATCGCCTGGGCGCTGGAAAATAAACCGCGGATTCCGGTGGTCTGGATTCATGGACTGGAATGCACCTGCTGTACCGAATCCTTTATCCGTTCCTCGCACCCGCTAGCCAAAGATGTGATCCTCTCGCTGATTTCCCTCGATTATGACGACACCCTGATGGCCGCCGCCGGCGCACAGGCCGAAGAAGTCTTTGACGATATTACCACTCGCTACGCCGGGAAATACATTCTGGCGGTGGAAGGCAATCCACCGTTAGGAGAACAAGGGATGTTCTGTATCAGCGGCGGTCGCCCGTTTATTGAAAAACTGAAGAAAGCCGCCGCGGGCGCCAGCGCTATTATCGCCTGGGGAAACTGCGCTTCCTGGGGTTGCGTCCAGGCCGCCCGCCCCAATCCAACCCAGGCAACGCCTATCGATAAAGTGATCACCGACAAGCCGATCGTGAAAGTCCCCGGATGTCCGCCAATCCCGGATGTCATGAGCGCCATTATCACCTATATGGTGACGTTTGATCGTCTGCCGGAACTCGATCGCATGGGCCGTCCACTGATGTTCTACGGTCAGCGTATCCACGATAAATGCTACCGCCGCGCCCATTTTGACGCCGGTGAATTTGTCGAGAGCTGGGATGATGACGCCGCCCGCAAGGGATACTGCCTGTACAAGATGGGCTGTAAAGGGCCAACCACCTATAACGCCTGCTCCTCCACACGCTGGAATGACGGCGTATCCTTTCCTATCCAGTCCGGTCACGGATGTCTGGGATGTTCAGAAAATGGTTTCTGGGATCGCGGCTCGTTTTATAGCCGCGTGGTGGATATTCCCCAGATGGGTACCCATTCAACCGCCGATACGGTGGGGCTGACCGCGCTGGGCGTGGTCGCGGCGGGCGTTGGCGGTCACGCTGTCGCCAGCGCGCTCAACCAACGTAAACGCCACAAACAACAGTTAGCGCAAGCCGAACAACAGCCGGACAATGAGGATAAACAGGCATGAGTAACCAGTATCAAACCCAGGGTTATACCGTTAACGACGCCGGCCGTCGTCTGATCGTGGACCCGATTACCCGCATCGAAGGGCATATGCGCTGCGAAGTGAACATTGATGAGCAAAACGTCATTACCAATGCCGTTTCCTGCGGCACGATGTTCCGCGGGCTGGAGATCATTCTGCAAGGCCGTGACCCGCGTGACGCCTGGGCGTTTGTTGAACGTATTTGTGGTGTATGTACCGGGGTACATGCTCTGGCATCGGTGTACGCTATCGAAGATGCGATTGGTATCCAGGTGCCGGATAACGCCAATATTATACGTAACATCATGCTGGCTACGTTGTGGTGTCACGATCATCTGGTCCATTTTTATCAGTTAGCCGGTATGGACTGGATTGATGTTCTGAATGCGCTGAAAGCCGATCCGCGCGCCACCTCGCAGTTGGCGCAAAGCCTTTCCGCCTGGCCGATGTCATCGCCGGGCTACTTCTTTGACGTACAAAATCGATTAAAGAAATTTGTCGATGGTGGCCAGCTTGGGATATTCCGTAACGGCTATTGGGGACATCCACAGTACAAACTGTCGCCAGAGGCTAATCTGATGGGGTTTGCCCACTATCTTGAAGCCCTCGACTTCCAGCGCGAGATCGTCAAAATCCATACCATATTTGGCGGTAAGAACCCCCATCCTAACTGGATCGTCGGCGGAATGCCGTGCGCGATCAATCTCGATCAAAGCGGCGCGGTCGGGGCTATCAATATGGAGCGCCTCAACCTGGTGCAGTCGATCATCACCCGCACCGCCGACTTCATTAACAACGTGATGGTTCCGGACGCGCTGGCTATCGGCCAGTTCAATAAAGCATGGAGTCAAATTGGCACCGGTCTGTCGGATAAATGCGTGCTGAGCTACGGCGCATTTCCGGACATTGCCAACGACTTCAGCCAGCAAAGCCTGTTAATGCCGGGCGGCGCGGTGGTCAATGGCGATTTTAAAAATGTCATGCCGGTAGATTTGGCCGATCCGCAGCAGATACAGGAGTTTGTGGATCACGCCTGGTACCGCTATCCGGACGATCGGCTGGGGCGTCATCCTTTTGACGGCATTACCGATCCCTGGTACAACCCGGGTGATGTCAAAGGCAGCGATACGCATATCCAGCAGCTCAACGAGCAGGAACGTTACTCCTGGATTAAAGCGCCGCGCTGGCGGGGTCATGCCATGGAAGTCGGCCCGCTTGCCCGAACGCTTATCGCGTACCACAAAGGGGACGCCGCCACCATAGAGTCGGTAGATCGCATGATGTCCGCCCTTAAACTGCCGCTCTCCGGTATCCAGTCTACGCTTGGCCGTATTTTATGCCGCGCGCACGAAGCGCAATGGGCCGTCGGTAAGCTGCAGTATTTTTTCGACAGGCTTATGACCAACCTGAAAAACGGCGACCTGGCCACCGCCAATACCGAGAAATGGGAACCGGCCAGTTGGCCGCAGCACTGCCGCGGCATCGGTTTTACCGAAGCGCCTCGCGGAGCGTTGGGGCACTGGGCGTCAATACGCGATCAGAAGATTGAACTCTATCAGTGCGTGGTCCCCACCACCTGGAACGCCAGCCCGCGCGATCCTAAAAAACAGATCGGCGCCTATGAAGCGGCATTGATGGGAACGCAAATGGCGATTCCCGACCAACCGTTAGAAATCCTGAGGACGCTGCACAGCTTCGACCCCTGCCTCGCCTGTTCAACCCACGTGCTCGGCGACGACGGCAGCGAACTGATTGCCGTCCAGGTACGCTAAGCGTTAAGGAAAAGAACGATGACTGGAAAGCTATCTCCACGCGTCGGGGAGGCGCGTGATACTGCCGTCAGCCACTATGTGTTTGAAGCGCCGGTACGCCTGTGGCACTGGCTAACGGTGGCCTGCATGTTGGTACTGATGGTAACAGGCTACTTCATTGGCCGACCGCTGCCGTCGGTGAGTGGCGAGGCGACCTATCTGTTTTATATGGGCTATATCCGGCTGATCCACTTTGCCGCCGCGATGATCTTTACCGTGTTACTGTTGGGGCGAATTTATTGGGCCTGTGTCGGCAACCGCTATTCACGAGAGCTGTTTATCGTCCCGGTCTGGCGTCGTAGTTGGTGGCAAGGCGCTTTCACCGTGGTCCGCTGGTATCTGTTTCTGGAGAAAAAACCGGGGAGCGACATCGGACATAACCCTGTCGCGCAGGCCGCGATGTTCGGCTATTTCCTGTTGTCGGTATTTATGATCCTCACCGGTTTCGCTCTGTTTGGCGAGCATAGCCAGTACGCCATCTTTGCGCCGTTCCGCTATGTGGTTGAATTTTTCTACTGGACCGGCGGCAACTCCATCGATATTCACAGCTGGCACCGACTGGGCATGTGGCTGATCGCCGCCTTCATCGTCGGGCACGTTTACCTCGCTATCCGGGAAGACATTATGTCCGACGATACGGTGATCTCCACCATGATCAATGGCTATCGCAGCCATAAATTCCCCAAACCGCACGACAAGGAGCCCTCATGAATGCGCAACGCGTAGTGGTGATGGGGTTAGGAAACCTGCTGTGGGCCGATGAAGGATTCGGTATCCGGGTCGCGGAGCGTTTGTATGCCCGATATCACTGGCCTGAAGAGGTGGAAATTGTGGACGGCGGTACGCAAGGGCTAAACCTGTTAGGTTATGTAGAGCAAGCCAGCCATCTCCTGCTCCTTGACGCGATCGATTACGGCCTGGCGCCGGGCAGCCTGCGAACCTATGCCGGCGAGAAAATCCCCGCGTATCTCAGCGCCAAAAAAATGAGCCTGCATCAAAACAGTTTTTCCGAAGTTCTGGCGCTGGCCGACATCCGCGGGCATCTGCCCTGTCACATAGCGCTGGTCGGTCTGCAACCGGCGCAACTGGACGACTATGGCGGTAGCCTGAGCGAAATAGCTTGCGGCCAGCTACCGGCGGCGGAACAGGCCGCCCTGGCGCAACTGGCCGCCTGGGGGATCGTGCCGCAGGCAAATGAGGTCGCTCGCTGCCTGAACTATAAATGCCTGTCGATGGAAAATTATGAGGGAGTGCGCATACGTCAGTATCAGACACGTCTGGAGGGCAAAAGAAGTGGCGAATGACACCCCGTTCTCTGCGCTATGGCAACGCCTGTTAACCCGTGGATGGCAACCGGTAGAGGCTTCCACGGTAGACGACTGGATCAAACGGGTTGGAGATGGCGTCATCCTGTTAAGTAGCGATCCGCGGCGTACGCCGGAAGTCAGCGATAACCCGGTGATGATTGCCGAACTCCTGCGTGAGTTCCCGCAGTTTGACTGGCAGGTGGCGGTGGCCGACCTTGAACAAAGCGAAGCTATCGGCGATCGCTTTAATGTTCGTCGATTTCCGGCGACGTTGGTTTTTACAGACGGCGAGCTACGCGGCGCGCTCAGCGGCATTCATCCCTGGGCTGAACTGCTCACGCTGATGCGTTCGATGGTTGATACTCCCGCAGCGCAGGAGACAGTACAATGAGCAACGCCTTTTTTCATCTGCTGGGGCCAGGTACGCAGCCTGATGACGCCAGTTTCTCGATGAATCCCTTACCGCTCGCCTGTCAGGTCAATGGCGACCCAAGTATGGCGGCGCTGGAGCGCTGCGCTCACAGCCCGGCGGTGATGGCATTGTTGACCGATCTGCGAGGTCAGCTTGCCCGGCGCATCCCGGAAGTCGGCGACGTGCTGGGATGGGAGTTATCTCCCCTGAATGCCGATGATCTCTCATTCCTCAATACGCTATTGGGCGAAGGCGAAGTCTCGGTACGCATTCAGCATCCGGACGGGAGTGAAAGCGAGATCCAGGAGACCATCTTCTGCGGCCTGTGGCGGGTACGCCATCTGCATAACCGACGTCTGCTGACGGATCGTCTGGAAGCAGGTAGCGCGCCCCTGACATTGTGGCAAGCGGCTACCGCCGATACGCTGCCTGACGACTCTCTACTGCCTCCGCCTGTCGCTGGTCTGATGAATGGACTGCCGCTGGCCCATGAATTATTGGCGCACGTACGCGATCCGGCGTTGCAACCTCACAGCATCAATTTGACCCAACTGCCGCTCAGCGAAGCCGATCGTCTTTTTCTGGCGCGTTTATGCGGACACGGGAACATCCAGATTCGCATCTCCGGGTATGGCGAAAGCCAAATCAACGCCACAGCATTGCGCCATCTCTGGCATGTGCGCTGTCTGGACGCCCTTAAAGGGCCGTTGCTCGATAGCTATGAGATTTGTCCTTTGCCGGAGCTGGTACTGGCGGCCCCGGAAGATCTGGCCGATTCGCGCCAGCGCCTGGATGAAGTCTGCCGATGGCTGGAGACGCGCTAACGCTCTCAACAGGAACGTCACCGGTGTCCGGTACTGATTAAGCTTTTTACTCTCTTTCTGCCTACAGGAGTTAGCATGTGGGATGTCATTGACTTATCGCGCTGGCAGTTTGCGCTGACCGCGCTGTATCACTTTTTATTTGTTCCTCTTACGCTTGGGCTGATTTTTTTGCTGGCCGTCATGGAGACGATCTATGTGGTGACGGGGAAAACCGTCTACCGCGATATGACGCGTTTCTGGGGCAAGCTCTTCGGGATCAATTTTGCTCTCGGTGTGGCTACCGGCCTGACCATGGAGTTTCAGTTCGGGACTAACTGGTCGCTCTATTCCAACTATGTGGGCGATATTTTCGGCGCGCCGCTGGCGATGGAAGCGTTACTGGCCTTCTTTCTCGAATCCACTTTTGTCGGTCTGTTCTTTTTCGGCTGGCAGCGGCTGAATAAATACCAACACCTGCTGGTCACCTGGCTGGTGGCCTTCGGCTCCAATATTTCAGCATTATGGATTCTGAATGCCAATGGCTGGATGCAGTATCCTACCGGCGCTCATTTCAACATCGATACGTTACGGATGGAAATGAGCAGCTTCAGCGATCTGGTCTTTAACCCGGTGAGCCAGGTGAAATTCGTCCATACCGTCATGTCCGGTTATGTCACCGGCGCCATGTTTATTATGTCCATCAGCGCCTGGTATCTGCTACGTGGCCGCGAGCGTGAGGTGGCCTTGCGCTCGTTTGCTATCGGCTCAGTATTCGGCACCCTGGCCATTCTGGGAACCCTGCAACTGGGCGACAGTTCGGCCTTCGAGGTCGCCCAAATTCAGCCGGTGAAGCTGGCGGCGATGGAAGGCGAATGGCAAACCGAACCCGCGCCCGCGCCGTTTCATCTGATTGCCTGGCCGCAGCAGGAACAGGAGCGTAATGCGTTTGCCGTGAAGATCCCTGCTCTGCTGGGTATTCTGGCCACCCATTCGCTGGATACGCCAGTTCCGGGGTTAAAAAACCTGATGGACGACGCTCTGCCGCGCCTGAAGCGTGGCCGGGAGGCCTGGCTACTCATGCAGGAGATAGCGCAAGGCAATCGCTCGCCGCAGGTACTGAATGCGTTTCACGCCGTTGAGGGCGATCTGGGGTACGGCATTCTGCTGGCGAAATATGCCCCGGATATGAACCATGTGACGCCGGAGCAGTATCGTGCGGCCCAGCGTGGCGCTATTCCTCAGGTGGCGCCGGTGTTCTGGAGTTTCCGTATTATGGTCGGCTGCGGTTCGCTGCTGTTAGTGGTGATGTTGATTGCGTTGATACAGACGCTGCGAATGCGTATCGACCAGCATCGCTGGGTATTGCGTATGACGCTCTGGAGCCTGCCGTTACCGTGGATTGCCATTGAAGCCGGTTGGTTTATGACGGAGTTTGGCCGTCAGCCCTGGGCGATTCAGGACATTCTGCCGACCTGGTACGCTCACTCCGCGCTGACGCCGGGCCAGTTGGCCTTCTCAATGGGGCTTATCCTCGGACTTTACACCCTGTTTTTAATCGCGGAAGTCTATCTGATGCAGAAGTACGCGCGTCTTGGGCCGAGCGCCATGCAACATCAACAACAAGCGCAACAACAGGGATAAAGGAGACAATCATGTTGGATTATGAAACGTTGCGGTTCATTTGGTGGCTGCTGATCGGCGTCATCCTGGTGGCATTTATGGTAACTGACGGGTTTGATATGGGTGTCGGTTGCCTGCTCCCGCTGATAGCGCGCAACGATGACGAACGCCGGGTATTGATCAATAGCGTCGGCGCCCACTGGGAAGGAAACCAGGTATGGTTGATTCTCGCGGGCGGGGCATTATTCGCCGCCTGGCCACGGGTCTATGCCGCCGCGTTTTCCGGTTTTTATGTGGCGATGATCCTGGTGCTGTGTGCCCTCTTCTTTCGCCCGCTGGCCTTTGATTATCGGGGTAAAATCACCAATGCCCGCTGGCGCGCGCTGTGGGATACCGGTCTGGTTATCGGCAGCCTGGTGCCCCCCGTCGTATTCGGTATCGCGTTCGGCAACCTGTTTTTAGGCGTGCCGTTTGCCTTCACGCCGCAGCTTCATGTTGACTATTTTGGTACCTTCTGGCAGTTACTCTCGCCCTTTGCCCTACTGTGTGGATTATTGAGCCTGTCGTTGGTGATTATGCAAGGAGGCGTCTGGTTACAGTTGAAAACGGAGGGCGTTATTCGTCAACGGGCTCTGTCGGCCACCCGCCACAGCGCGCTGCTGATCGTGATCTGCTTCCTGCTGGCCGGTTACTGGCTGTGGGCTGGCGTTGATGGCTTTGTCTTGCTCACGCAGGATGCCAACGGCCCTTCCAATCCGCTCTTAAAAGGCGTGGCGATACTCCCTGGCGCATGGATGAACCACTTTATACGCTCGCCGCTACTGCTCATCATCCCGTTGCTCGGTATGATCCTGCCGATTCTGGCTTTCTATGCCTGCCTTCGCGGTCAGACTATTCGTGGATTTCTGTTCGCTTCCCTGACCCAGGCCTGCGTCATCTTTACCGCCGGAATAACGCTATTTCCTTTTGTGATGCCGTCGAGTGTTAGCCCTCTCTCCAGCCTGACGGTGTGGGACAGCACCTCCAGCCAGATGACGCTCGAAATCATGCTGGTGATTGTGCTGATTTTTCTGCCGATCGTACTGCTCTATACGCTATGGAGCTATTACAAAATGTTGGGGCGTATCAACCTGGAGACCCTCCGCCGCAACGATCATGAACTTTATTAGGGAGCGGGAGCGATGTGGTATTTACTGTGGTTTGTCGGCATTCTGCTGATGTGCTCACTGTCGACGCTGGCGCTGGTATGGCTTGAGTCGCGTCAACAATAAAGAGGTAAACCGGGGTCAGCGCCGTCTGACTCCGGTTATTTTTATCTTTTTACGCGCCTGGTGAAGACGTTTCCCCGCCGACAGGACGACATAACATTGATACATGTCGTTATCATAATGTTTACTTTTAGAGGTGCGTCATAATTATGACAAATAGCCGCCTTGCACATATCACGCATATTTAAGCAATTAATTGCATAATTAGCGATATTTCACCTCTTATATCGGATAGTTAACCACTTCTCATCCAAAATCATAACAAAAATCTAACTGCCTGCCATTTTTGATCTGAGTTAATTGTTTAAAAAAGTGTTAAATTTATCGCTACATGGTGTGATCTACTATGTACCACGGTCAATTAAAGAACATATTACTTTTATCACTAAGGTTTATCATGGATAAGTTATCTTACGCTTCAGATAGCAGCACATCTGCCTGGAATACCTACCTGCAACAAATCGAGCGTGTGGCCCCTTATCTGGGCGAGTTATCTCCCTGGGTGGATACTCTGCGCCACCCAAAACGCGCTCTGATCGTCGATATTCCGGTACAAATGGATGATGGCACTATTCGTCATTTCGAAGGATATCGCGTGCAGCACAACCTCTCCCGAGGTCCGGGTAAAGGCGGTGTTCGCTACCATCCTGACGTTGATCTCAATGAAGTGATGGCCCTGTCAGCATGGATGACCATCAAATGTGCCGCGCTGAATCTGCCGTACGGCGGCGCCAAAGGCGGCATCCGCGTCGATCCGTTCTCGCTGTCGGAAGGTGAACTGGAGCGTTTGACCCGCCGCTATACCAGCGAGATCGGCATTATCATCGGGCCGCAGAAAGATATTCCTGCGCCGGATGTCGGCACCAACGGTAAAGTGATGGCCTGGATGATGGATACGTATTCCATGAATCATGGCACGACGGTCACTGGCGTCGTCACCGGTAAGCCAATCCATCTTGGCGGTTCGCTGGGTCGTGAAAAGGCGACGGGGCGCGGCGTTTTCGTCAGCGGGCTGGAGGCCGCGCGTCGGGCGAATATCGCCGTTGAAGGCGCTCGCGTTGCGGTTCAGGGTTTTGGTAACGTCGGCAGCGAAGCCGCGCGTCTGTTTGCAGGCGCTGGCGCCCGTGTCGTGGCGATTCAGGATCATACCGCAACGCTGTTTAACGCCACCGGTATTGACATGAAGGCGCTCACGGCATGGCAGACAGAACACAAACAGATAGCCGGTTTCCCGGGCGCGGAAACTATCGCCAGCGATGCGTTCTGGCGTCTGGAGATGGATATTCTGATCCCGGCGGCGCTTGAAGGCCAGATAACTCGTCAGCGCGCGGAAGCCCTGACGTGTAAGCTGGTGCTGGAAGGGGCTAACGGCCCGACCTATCCGGATGCTGATGATGTTCTGGCCAGCCGTGGTATCCTTGTGGTGCCTGACGTGGTCTGTAACGCAGGCGGCGTAACCGTCAGCTACTTCGAATGGGTACAAGATATGGCCAGCTTCTTCTGGAGCGAAGAAGAGATCAACGCGCGCATGGACAAAATCATGACCGACGCGATCGTCCATGTCTGGGAGAAAGCGACTGAGAAATCCTGTTCTCTGCGCACCGCAGCCTATATTGTCGCCTGTGAGCGCATTCTGTTGGCCCGTAAAGATCGCGGTATCTATCCGGGTTAAGGCTACAAGTTATTGCGCTAAAATCCACGTCCCGGCGTGGATTTTTTATCTGTATACCCCGTTTTCCACGCGCGCGCCGATAAATTCTGTCTCAATAAAATGTCTGTTTGTTCGCAAAATAGCGGTTCAATCACGCGTATCTGGTCATCGTAGACTAAGGTTTTGTCATGGTAAATGCCGTTGGCTTTGGCTCACCGCTAAGGAGATAACTTGATGATACCCCCAGAGATTCGCCGTTCTGTTCTACTGCAGAAAGCCATAAAACTGGCGCTGGCAGGAACGCTGCTGACGTTTGCATCGTTTTCGGCGACTGCCGCAGACCCGTCTTCCGACACTGAAACTCCGCAGCCGCCGGATATTTTGCTTGGCCCGCTCTTTAATGATGTCCAGAATGCAAAACTCTTCCCCGATCAGAAAACCTTTGCTGACGCCATACCTAATAGCGATCCGCTCATGATTCTTGCGGATTATCGTATGCAGCGGAACCAGTCCGGCTTCGATTTGCGTCATTTTGTTGATGTTAACTTCACCCTGCCGAAAGCGGGTGAAAAATATGTCCCGCCTGCCGGGCAGTCATTGCGTGAACATATTGATGGCCTGTGGCCGGTGCTGACCCGTTCAACTAAAAACGTCGAAAAGTGGGACTCGCTCTTGCCGTTGCCTGAATCCTATGTCGTACCGGGTGGGCGATTCAGAGAGATTTACTACTGGGACAGCTACTTTACGATGCTGGGGCTGGCGGAAAGCGGGCACTGGGATAAGGTGGCGGATATGGTGGCGAACTTTGGTTACGAAATTGACGCCTGGGGGCATATTCCTAACGGCAACCGTACCTACTACCTGAGTCGTTCGCAGCCGCCTTTCTTTGCGTTTATGGTTGAGTTACTGGCGCAACATGAAGGTGACGATGCGCTGAAAGAATACCTGCCGCAACTGCAAAAAGAGTACGCCTACTGGATGGAGGGCGTTGAGACATTGCAGCCAGGGCAACAAAACCAACGCGTCGTCAAACTGGAAGACGGTAGCGTTCTCAACCGCTACTGGGACGATCGGGATACGCCCCGCCCTGAATCCTGGGTTGAAGATATCGCTACCGCCAAAAGCAACCCCAACCGCCCGGCAACGGAGATCTATCGAGACCTCCGATCTGCCGCCGCCTCCGGCTGGGATTTCAGCTCCCGCTGGATGGATAATCCGCAGCAGCTCAGTACCATTCGTACCACCACGATTGTCCCTGTCGATCTTAACGCTCTGCTGTATCAGCTGGAGAAAACCCTCGCCCGCGCCAGCGCTGCGGCGGGCGATCGGGCCAAAGCCTCGCAATATGACGCGCTGGCCAACGCGCGGCAAAAAGCCATTGAAATGCATCTGTGGAATAACAAAGAGGGTTGGTATGCCGACTACGATCTGCAGAACAATAAAATCCGCAACCAACTCACCGCTGCCGCGCTGTTCCCGCTCTATGTAAACGCCGCCGCGAAAGATCGCGCCGCGAAAGTGGCGGCGGCGGCCCAGGCGCATCTGCTACAGCCTGGCGGGCTGGCTACCACCTCGGTTAAAAGCGGACAGCAGTGGGATGCGCCAAACGGCTGGGCGCCGTTACAATGGGTCGCTGCCGAAGGATTGCAAAATTATGGGCAGGATGACGTGGCAATGGAAGTCACCTGGCGCTTTTTAACCAATGTGCAGCACACCTACGATCGCGAGAAAAAACTGGTCGAAAAATATGATGTCAGCAGTACCGGAACCGGCGGTGGCGGCGGCGAATATCCCCTTCAGGACGGCTTTGGCTGGACCAACGGCGTGACGCTGAAAATGCTCGATCTGATTTGTCCGCAGGAAAAACCGTGCGATAGCGTACCGTCTACTCGTCCGGCATCGTTAAGCGCAACGCCGACAAAAACGCCGTCTGCAGCGACGCAGTAACGCGTGTTTATAGTAGGTTGACCCGGCGCTGACCGGGTCAACGCTTACACGTTTTGCAGCGGTTAGCCGCGTCGCAGAAGGCGGAAAATCACCAGCACCACGATCGCGCCCACCACGGCGACCAGGAAACTGTGCAGATTAAAGCCGCTGATACTGCCGCCAATACCAAACATCGTCGCCAGCCATCCGCCAACGACCGCCCCGACGATACCGAGAATACAGGTCAGGATAAATCCCCCGCCATCGCGCCCCGGCATAAGCAATTTGGCGATAACGCCGGCAATCAAACCAAAAACAATCCAGGCGATAATTCCCATTTGCAAACCCTCTTTCCAGTAAAAACGTTTTAAGTATAGGCAAAGTCGAGCGTCGCATTTCTGAACACTGATTTATCTCGCGGACATAAAAATTTATTTATCGCTATTAAGTTCTTTCTACCAATGCCGATAACCCAACGATAGTCTGCGTATCAGGGGTTATTTCGTGTGAGTGGTTACAATGAGCAGTTCCTGAAAAAAAATCCATTAGCGATATTAGGCGTGCTACGGGATTTAAATAAAAATCAGGTTCCACTGCGTATTTCATGGGCGCATGGTCAATTCATCAGTAAAATTTTGGCGGTAGACCCGGAAAAACTCATCGTGGATTACGGCAGCCAGGAATATGAAAATAGCGCCGTATTACGTGCCGGGCAGGTAGCCATTATCGCAGAAACGCAGGGCGCAAAAGTCGAGTTCACGTTGCCGCAACTCGTTACAGGTGAATATCAGCGGCTGCCGGCCTTTATCACGCCCCTGCCGTCATCACTGTGGTTTGTCCAGCGCCGGGAGTATTTTCGCATTGGCGCGCCGCTGTATCCGCCTTATTACGGCGTCACCACGCTACCGGACACCCGTACGTTACGTTTTCGCCTGTTTGATCTTTCCCTGGGCGGCATGGGCGCGCTACTGGAATCCGCCATCCCCGACGGACTAATCGAAGGCGCACGCTTTTCGCAGGTTGAACTGAACATGGGGCCATGGGGGATTCTTCACGTTGACGCCCAGCTTCTCGCCATCAGCGAGCGTAAGGTGATTGATGGGAAAAATGAAACGATCACCACTCCCCGCCTGAGCTTTCGTTTCCTTAACGTTAGCCCGGCGGTGGAGCGGGAGTTGCAGCGGATTATTTTTTCGCTTGAGCGCGAGGCCCGAGAAAGAGCGAATAAAGTGCGAGAATAATCTTCACGCTAAACTACATGGCGTCCAGCGCCTGCTGAAGCTTCCAGATATAGCGCGGCGCCTGCGGCGCGGGATGATTATCAACAACATGTTCAAAAAACTCGTCCGCATCCAGATCGTTAATTTTTTCTATCGCCTTCTTCCTGTCGGATGAAAAAGTACGCAATAACGCGCCTGCGCCGTTAGCATAAGAGACGACCAGCGCATATTGCATCACCTGCGGATCTTTGATGCCGGCCAGCGGCCCATTTTCCAGAATGCTCAGATACGCCGCGCCCATTGAGATGTTACGCTCAGGGTTTTTCAGCTCGCTGGTGGTCGGTTCGCCACGCCAGCCCATACGACGGTAAACGTCGCGCCCGGAGGTCGACGCCTTTAACTGCATCAGGCCAATCGCATTGGACTTACTGACCGCGTTAGGGTTGCCGCCGGATTCAATGGCGATAATCGCGGTGATTAAATGTGGATCAACCCCCCATGCCGCCCCGGCTTTTTCACTGATGGGCATCCACTGCATCGCACGCTTTACAGGCACTTCGGCATTCCACGGCGGATTCCTGTAATCCTGTTTTGAGCTACAGCCAGCCAGTATTACTACCAAAAAAGCAAACCATCTTAATTTCACGTCATCTATCCTTATAGCCGTAACTTATCTGCCGAAGAGGTCATACCGCCCCGGCCAGGTACTTAGGTTGCCTCCCTGGTGCGCATCCAGAAACGTCGCACAACGAGGGACATCGCCTAATATATGCGGCATGATATACATTTGCATTCTATTGTCAGCAAGGAATTACCATGTCTCTGTTTCATTTAATCGCCCCCTCGGGCTACTGTATTAACCAACAGGCCGCGTTACGCGGCGTTCAGCGCCTGACTGACGCGGATCATCAGGTGGAGAATGACGAGGTGATTCGTCGCCGCTATCAGCGTTTTGCCGGTACGGACGCGGAACGGCTGGCCGATGTTAATTCGCTGGCCTCGCTAACTTCGCCGGATACGATCGTCATGCCGGTTCGCGGCGGCTATGGCGCCAGCCGCTTGCTGGATCGTATCGACTGGCAGGCGCTCGCCTCCCGGCAACAGCGCGATCCCTTACTGATTTGCGGTCATAGCGATTTTACGGCGATTCAGGCTGGACTCCTGGCGCAGGCCAATATCATCACCTTTAGCGGTCCTATGCTGGCGGCAAATTTTGGCGCCGAAACGCTGAATACGTTCACCGAGCAACATTTCTGGCTGGCGCTACGCAAGGCGCAATTTACCGTAGAGTGGCAAGGCGACGGCCCTCAGTGCGACGCACAGGGCACCTTATGGGGCGGAAATCTGGCGATGTTGATTTCCCTTATCGGTACGCCCTGGATGCCGACTATCGATAAAGGAATTTTAGTGCTGGAAGATGTCAATGAGCATCCTTTCCGGGTGGAGCGTATGCTTTTGCAACTGGAGTACGCCGGAATTTTAAACCGCCAGAGCGCCATCGTTCTCGGCAGCTTTAGCGGCGCGGCGCCCAACGAGTATGACGCCGGCTATTCTCTGGAGAGCGTCTACGCGTTTTTACGTTCCCGTCTGTCCGTTCCGCTGATTACCGGTCTCGACTTCGGGCATGAACAGCGTACGGTGACGCTCCCTATCGGGGCAAACGCGACGCTTAAAAATACGCGCCAGGGGACTCAACTCACTTTATCTGGCCATCCTACGCTGCAATTGTAAAAAAAGTCCCCGACAGGCTAAGTAAAACGCTGCCCTGGCCGTTATTATGTTAATGTTAAATAATACGAAGTCGTGTGAGTCAGGAGATATAAAACGTTGGATGCTGCAACAATTATTAGTCTATTTATTTTAGGTTCCATCCTTGTAACCAGCAGTATCCTGTTAAGTTCATTCTCATCGCGACTGGGTATCCCGATTCTGGTCATTTTCCTCGCCATTGGGATGTTAGCGGGTGTGGATGGCATTGGCGGTATTCCTTTCGATAATTATCCTTTCGCTTATATGGTCAGTAACCTGGCGCTGGCGATTATTTTACTCGATGGCGGCATGCGCACCCAGGCCAGCTCTTTCCGGGTAGCGCTGGGCCCCGCGCTGTCGCTGGCGACGCTCGGCGTGCTGATCACGTCGGGGTTAACAGGTATGATGGCCGCCTGGCTGTTTCATCTGGATCTTATCGAAGGTCTGCTTATCGGCGCGATAGTCGGTTCCACTGACGCCGCAGCAGTCTTTTCTCTGCTTGGCGGCAAAGGGCTAAACGAACGTGTAGGCTCCACGCTGGAGATCGAATCGGGAAGTAACGACCCGATGGCCGTTTTTCTGACCATTACATTAATTGAGATGATCCAGAAACATGAAACCGGTCTGGACTGGATGTTTGCCATCCATATTATCCAGCAGTTCGGTCTCGGTATTGTTTTTGGTCTCGGCGGCGGTTACCTGCTACAGCAGATGATCAACCGCATTTCTCTGCCCAGCGGCCTGTATCCGATGCTGGCGCTCAGCGGCGGTATTCTGATTTTTGCTTTGACAACCGCGCTTGAAGGCAGCGGCATTCTCGCGGTCTATCTGTGCGGATTCCTGTTAGGAAACCGTCCGATTCGCAACCGTTACGGCATCCTGCAAAACTTTGACGGATTGGCCTGGCTGGCGCAGATCGCGATGTTCCTGGTCCTGGGGCTGCTGGTGACGCCTTCCGATCTGTGGCCGATTGCCGTCCCTGCGCTTATTCTCTCTATCTGGATGATTTTCTTCGCCCGCCCTCTGTCGGTGTTTACCGGCCTGCTGCCATTTCGCGGCTTCAATCTTCGGGAGCGCATTTTCATCAGTTGGGTCGGACTGCGCGGCGCGGTGCCGATTATTCTCGCCGTTTTCCCGATGATGGCCGGGCTTGAAAACGCTCGCCTGTTCTTTAATGTCGCTTTCTTTGTGGTACTGGTGTCGCTGCTCCTGCAGGGAACATCGCTGTCATGGGCGGCGAAGAGAGCCAAAGTGGTCGTGCCTCCGGTTGGCTGGCCAGTATCGCGCGTGGGGCTTGACATCCATCCTGATAATCCGTGGGAGCAATTCATCTATCAGTTGAGCGCCGACAAATGGTGCGTCGGCGCGGCGTTGCGCGACCTGCATATGCCGAACGAAACCCGCATTGCCGCGCTATTTCGCAATAATGAACTGTTTCACCCCACGGGTAGCACTCGCCTGCAGGAAGGCGACGTACTCTGCGTGATTGGCCGGGAGCGCGATCTGCCAGCGCTGGGCAAATTGTTTAGCCAGTCGCCGCCGGTTTCGTTAGATCAGCGTTTCTTTGGCGATTTTATCCTCGAAGCGAATGCGAAATTCGCCGACGTGGCGCTTATCTACGGGCTGGAAGAAGGAACGGAATACCGGGATAAACAACAAACCCTGGGTGAAATCATACAGCAACTGCTGGGCGCTGCGCCGGTCGTTGGCGATCAGGTGGAGTTTGGCGGCATGATTTGGACGGTAGCTGAAAAAGAAGATAACGTGGTACGCAAGATTGGGGTACGCGTCGCCGAAGACGAAGCAGAATAAGGTCGCCGGACAACGTCGACCCGCCCCCGGTGGACCGGTCGACGCCTTAGCCTGAGTTAGGTTACGTTGTCACAAACGGCACGCGCGGCGCTACGGCGCACAGTAGCTCATAGCCCAGCGTGCCTGCCGCAGAGGCGACATCATCGACCTTAATTTCTTTGCCCCATAATTCAACCGGCGTGCCGATTCCCGCCTGCGGACACGGCGTCAAATCCACCGCCAGCATATCCATTGAAACGGTGCCTACTGTTCTGGTACGGATACCGTCCACCAGCACAGGCGTCCCGGTCGGCGCATGGCGTGGATAGCCATCGGCATAACCCGCCGCGACGATGCCAATGCGTTGTTCCTGAGTCACAGAATACCCTCCGCCATAGCCTACTCTTTCACCTGCGCTCAGCGTCTGCACGCCAATAATTTCGCTACTCAGCGTCATCACGGGTTTTAGTCCGGTATCGGCAATATCCCGCCACTGTCCTGACGGCGACGCGCCGTACAAAATAATGCCCGGCCTGACCCAGTCATAATGCGCCTGGGGATGCCACAGCGTCGCTGCCGAATTTGATAACGAGTATGAACATTGAAGGCCTTCCGTCGCCAGCGCAATTCGTCTCATCGCCTCCCCGATACCTTCCGGATGATCGGCCTGAGCAAAATGTGACATCAGGGTCATTTCACCGACATTGCGCATTGCCCGCAATTGCTGCCAGACGGTCTGCGCCCGCTCAGGCTGAAAACCGAGTCGGTTCATGCCGCTGTTGACTTTGACATAGATATCCAGCGGCGCGTTAAGCCGCGCATTTTGCAGCGCTTTCAACTGCCAGTTACTGTGGATGCAGGTAGTCAGCCGATAAGTGTCATACGCCTCCAGGTCTTGCGCATGGAAAAACCCCTCCAGCATCAATATCGGCCCTTTCCACCCGCGCTCACGCAGGGTAATCGCCTCTTCAAGGTTGAGCATAGCGAAACCATCTGTGGCGCCCAGCGCGCTCCAGACGCGTTCAATACCGTGGCCGTAGGCGTTGGCTTTCACTACCGACCAGACGCGCGCCTCTGGGGCCGCCCGGCGCACAATAGCCAAATTTTGTTTCATTACCTGTAAATCAAGGCTGGCCTGTATAGGGCGGGTCATTTCACTTCCTTTATCAGTTATGCGCGCTATGCAAACGTTGCGGGCGGGTGGGCGTAAAATCGGAACGGTATCGCGCCACGCTCAGATCGTCGTAGGGTATCGCTGGCGTACGACCCGACAAGATATCGCTTAACAACTGGCCTGAACCGCAGGCCATCGTCCAGCCTAAGGTGCCGTGTCCAGTATTAAGCCACAGATTTTTATAACGGGTACGTCCTACTACCGGCGTGCCGTCCGGCGTCATGGGGCGCAGGCCGGTCCAGAATGTGGCCTGCTCAATATGACCGCCGCGCGGAAAGAGATCGCGCACAACCATCTCCAGCGTCTCGCGGCGCGGTTGCAGTAAGTCGGTATTAAAGCCCACGATTTCCGCCATTCCCCCCACGCGAATACGCTTATCAAAACGCGTAATAGCGATTTTGTAGGTTTCATCAAGAATCGTCGATACCGGCGCGCCGTCTGGCTCGACGATTGGGATGGTTAATGAATAGCCTTTCAGCGGATACACCGGGATATCAACAATGCCTTTAAGCATCGCCGTCGAATACGATCCAAACGCCATGACATACGCATCTGCTTTAATGATCTCATCGGCGCATTTCACGCCGTAAATCTGATCATTTTCGTACAGTAATTTTTCCACGGGAGTATTAAAGCGAAAGGTTACGCCCGCCTGCTCCGCCATGCGCGCCAGACGCTGGGTAAAGAGCTGGCAGTCCCCGGTTTCATCATTCGGTAAGCGCAGTCCGCCGGTTAATTTATGCGCAACCTCAGCCAGAGCGGGTTCAACTTCCGCCAGTCGGCTGGCTTCCAGGAGCTGATACGGCACCCCGGCATCTTCCAGCACGGCGATATCAAGGGTGGCGTTCTCATACTGTTGCGCGGTGCGGAAAAGTTGTAGCGTTCCCCCCTGGCGGCCTTCATATTCGATACCGGTCGCGGCGCGTAGCGTTTTCAGGCAGTCGCGACTATATTCCGCCAGACGCACCATGCGGCCTTTATTTTCCATATAATGCCGGGTATCGCAGTTACGCAGCATTTGCCACATCCACTTCAGTTGAAACGGGGTGCCATCCAGACGCACCGCCAGCGGCGCATGGCGCTGGAACATCCATTTTATCGCCTTCAGCGGTACGCCAGGGGCCGCCCAGGGCGCCGCATATCCCGGTGAAATTTGTCCGGCATTCGCCGCGCTGGTTTCTTGCGCCGGGCCGGATTCGCGATCGATGACGGTGACATCATGCCCCGCCTGACTCAAATACCAGGCGCTGGTCACGCCAACTACGCCACTCCCCAGGATGACAACTCGCATAGCCACTCCGTTAATAGTAAAAGAACAATCTTCTGATTACATCTTGATAACCCAGATGAAAATATTATTCAACATATGACTTTTTTATGGTGACGTGCTTCACATATACCCTAAAGACAAGCGATCCCACTGGTTTGGGATCTCCTGCTACGCGGCATGGCTATACAGCATAAAATGATGCCAATACCCGTTTTTTTGCCGTTCAGATTGGAGGAAATCGCAAAGAAAAGTTTTCACGATCAAGTCGTTTTTTAACATGGTGTTCTATGCTTGAAAGGAGGCGCTCCATACAGAGAGCGTCGCCAACAATGAGGGTGCGCGAATGGCAACGATTGATTCCATGAACAAGGACACCACACGTTTGAGCGATGGACCCGACTGGACATTTGATCTGCTGGATGTCTATCTGGCAGAGATAGACCGCGTGGCGAAACTCTACCAACTGGATACTTACCCGCACCAAATTGAAGTCATCACTTCCGAACAGATGATGGACGCCTACTCCAGCGTCGGGATGCCGATCAACTATCCGCACTGGTCTTTTGGCAAAAAGTTCATTGAGACGGAACGTCTGTATAAGCATGGTCAACAAGGACTGGCTTATGAAATTGTGATCAACTCTAATCCCTGCATTGCCTACCTGATGGAAGAAAACACCATCACCATGCAGGCGCTGGTCATGGCGCACGCCTGTTACGGCCACAACTCCTTTTTTAAAAATAATTATCTCTTCCGGAGCTGGACGGATGCCAGTTCTATCGTCGATTACCTGATTTTCGCCCGGAATTACATTACCCGCTGTGAAGAACGCTACGGAGTGGATGAAGTAGAAAAACTGCTCGACTCCTGCCACGCGCTGATGAATTACGGCGTCGATCGCTATAAGCGCCCGCAGAAAATCTCGTTGCAGGAAGAGAAAGCGCGACAAAAAAGCCGGGAGGAGTATCTACAAAGCCAGGTGAATATGCTGTGGCGCACGCTGCCAAAACGCGAGGAAGAAAAAACTGTCGCCGAAGCACGCCGCTTTCCCGCTGAACCGCAGGAAAACCTGCTCTATTTTATGGAGAAAAACGCCCCGTTGCTCGAGCCGTGGCAGCGCGAAATTCTGCGCATCGTGCGTAAAGTCAGCCAGTATTTTTATCCGCAGAAACAGACGCAGGTCATGAACGAGGGCTGGGCGACCTTCTGGCACTACACCATCCTGAACCATCTGTATGATGAAGGCAAAGTGACGGAACGCTTTATGCTGGAGTTTTTACACAGCCATACCAATGTCGTATTTCAGCCGCCCTATAATAGCCCCTGGTATAGCGGAATTAACCCCTATGCGCTCGGCTTTGCCATGTTCCAGGATATCAAACGTATTTGTCAGTCGCCCACGGATGAAGATAAATACTGGTTTCCGGATATTGCCGGTTCCGACTGGCTGGAAACGCTGCACTTCGCCATGCGCGATTTTAAAGATGAAAGCTTTATCAGCCAGTTCCTGTCGCCAAAAGTGATGCGTGATTTCCGTTTCTTCACGGTACTTGATGATGACAGGCATAATTATCTGGAGATCTCCGCCATTCATAACGAAGAAGGTTATCGGGAGATTCGATCAAAACTGTCGTCACAGTATAACCTGAGCAACCTGGAGCCGAATATTCAGGTCTGGAATGTGGATTTACGCGGCGACAGATCGCTGACGTTGCGTTATATCCCGCATAACCGCGCACCGCTGGATAAAGGCCGCAAGGAGGTACTGAAACATGTGCATCGGTTATGGGGCTTTGATGTGATGCTGGAGCAACAAAATGAGGATGGCAGCGTAGAACTGCTGGAGCGTTGTCCGCCGCGCATGAACACGCTGTAATCGAGATGCTGCCCGGTAGTGTTTGCGCTTACCGGGCATCGCGGGATTATCGTCCCTGAATCGCTAAATCGCCGGGAAGATTTTTCTGCATCCGATGCCAAATCTCGCCGCTGTCATGCCCGTAACGCCGCACCGTTTCATACACCTGGTCGTGCGCGCCCTGCTCGCATAACGACGATAATTTATGATAGAAACCCAGTGCCAGACTGCGCGCTTCCGGATTGGCGAAATAGTGGCGACCAATGCGGGTGTATAACCCTTTCATGCCGTTCAGGATCAAGCCGTAAATAGGATTGCCGGAGGCAAATGCCAGACCACGAAAGATGTTATAGTCCAGATCGGCGAATGCATCGGCATGGTCGGCCACTTCGTGAGCAGTGGCCAGCACTTCCTGCGCCTTATCCGGGTGTTGACGCAACGCGGTACGAATAAAGATAGTAGAAATATTGGTACGCACCGACAACAAATTGTCGATCAGTTGCGGAACGCTTTCATGATCAAGGCGGGCCAGCGTTTCAAGGATATTCAGCCCTGACGTTTCCCAAAAATTATTAACCTTTGTCGGTTTGCCATGCTGAATGGTCAGCCAGCCATCTCGCGCCAGCCGCTGTAACACCTCGCGTAATGTCGTGCGCGTCACGCCGATCAGTTCGGAGAGTTCTCGTTCTGCCGGTAAGATCGTGCCAGGAGGAAAGCGGTTATTCCAGATACTTTCAATAATATACTCTTCCGCGAAACCCGCCGGGCTCTGCGCCTTAATGACCATAGTGAGATTTCCATTACACAGCAAAACATAGTTGTACTCATCATACCAGACGGGCGTAACACCTGATAGCGGACGCAATGAAGAAAAAGGGGATCAAGGCACCATTTCTGATATCGCCTGCCAATATCGTTAAGGACTTGCTTGCATTCGTCGCGCTCGCTACTCTCTGTGTTTAAACATAAAAACGCTATTTCATTTTTCTAGGTAAGGAAAAATTTCATGGAGATCTCATGGGGTCGCGCCATGTGGCGCAACTTTTTAGGCCAGTCGCCCGACTGGTACAAACTGGCACTACTTGTCTTTTTAATTGTTAACCCATTCATTTTCTTAGCTAATCCCTTTATTGCCGGTTGGCTGCTGGTGGCAGAGTTTATCTTCACTCTGGCGATGGCGTTAAAGTGTTACCCCCTGCTGCCCGGCGGGTTACTGGCCATTGAAGCCGTTATCATCGGCATGACCAGCGCCGCCCATGTACGTGAAGAGGTTGCCGCCAACCTGGAAGTCTTGCTGCTGCTGATGTTTATGGTGGCAGGCATCTACTTTATGAAGCAGTTATTGCTGTTTATTTTTACCCGTCTGTTACTCAGTATCCGCTCGAAGATGGTTCTGTCGCTGGCCTTTTGCGTCGCCGCCGCGTTCTTGTCGGCTTTCCTTGACGCGCTTACCGTCGTTGCGGTGGTGATCAGCGTCGCCGTCGGTTTTTACGGGATTTACCATCGTGTGGCCTCATCGCGCGGCGAAGAGAACGATATGCTGGACGACAGCCATATCGATCCGCATTACAAAACGGTGCTGGAGCAATTCCGCGGATTCTTGCGTAGTCTGATGATGCATGCAGGCGTGGGGACGGCGCTGGGCGGCGTCATGACCATGGTCGGGGAGCCGCAAAACCTGATCATCGCTAAAGCGGCTGGCTGGCATTTCGGCGACTTCTTTTTGCGGATGTCGCCTGTCACCGTCCCGGTACTGGTATGTGGACTGTTAACCTGTATGCTGGTCGAGAAAATGCGCTGGTTTGGCTATGGCGAAACGTTGCCCGAAAAAGTCCGCGATGTTTTACAGCAATTCGACGATCAAAGCCGTAAGAAGCGCACCCGCCAGGATAAAATTAAACTAATAGTCCAGGCGGTTATTGGCGTCTGGCTGGTTACCGCCCTCGCCCTCCATCTCGCGGAGGTGGGACTGATTGGTCTGTCGGTCATTATTCTGGCCACCGCGTTAACGGGTGTCACCGATGAACACGCCATCGGCAAAGCGTTTACCGAGTCGCTGCCGTTTACTGCGCTGTTAACCGTTTTCTTCTCCATTGTGGCGGTTATTATCGATCAACATCTTTTCGCGCCGATTATTCAGTTCGTCTTGCAAGCCTCTGAACACGCGCAGCTAACGCTGTTCTATCTCTTTAACGGCCTGTTGTCTTCCATCTCAGATAACGTCTTTGTCGGCACCATTTATATCAACGAAGCGAAGGCGGCAATGGAAAACGGCGCAATCAGCTTAAAACAGTTTGAGCTGTTAGCCGTGGCCATCAATACCGGTACTAACCTGCCATCGGTAGCGACGCCAAATGGTCAGGCGGCATTCTTATTCCTGCTGACCTCCGCGCTGGCGCCGTTAATCCGTCTCTCCTATGGCCGTATGGTCTGGATGGCGTTACCGTACACTATCGTACTGACCCTGATAGGGCTACTGTGCGTCGAATTCACTCTTGCGCCGGTCACCGAATGGATGACTCAGGCAGGATGGTTAGCAACGCTTTCGTAACGTTTGGCCGGGCAATACACCGCCCGGCTCCGATTTTTGCCTGATAATTATCCAATTACACATTATTTCATTTCCCGCTAGTGGCGCACGAATTGAATTGGTTTACACTGCGGTCTCTACGCATGTTGCAGGGAAATTATTATGTTGCGATTTTTAAACCAGTGCTCACGGGGTCGGGGCGCATGGTTACTGATGGCGTTTACCGCCCTGGCGCTGGAAATGGTGGCGCTGTGGTTCCAGCACGTCATGTTACTTAAACCTTGCGTGCTATGTATTTACGAACGTTGCGCCCTGTTTGGCGTGATGGGCGCGGGTCTGGTCGGCGCAATAGCGCCGAAAACGCCGCTGCGATACGTGGCGATGGTTATCTGGATTTACAGCGCCTGGCGGGGTCTACAACTGGCGTATGAACATACGATGATTCAGTTGCATCCCTCGCCGTTCATGACCTGTGACTTTATGGCGCGCTTTCCAGACTGGTTGCCGTTGGGTAAATGGCTGCCGCAGGTGTTTGTGGCATCCGGTGATTGCGCCGAACGCCAGTGGTCGTTTTTAACGCTGGAGATGCCGCAATGGCTGTTGGGGATCTTTGCCGCTTATCTTGTAGTGGCGATAGCCGTCGTCATAGCCCAGGCATTTAAGCCTAAAAAACGCGACCTGTTCGGTCGTTGATACACACGCTCCTTCGGGAGCGTTTTTTTTGCCCGAAGCGTTGTTTGCCAGTGATTAAAAGGTGTATATTAAATGCATCTTTTAATCACCACATCAGGGAGATGTCTTATGTCCCACTTACGCATCCCGGCAAACTGGAAAGTTAAACGCTCTACCCCCTTTTTCACCAAAGAAAATGTTCCGGCGGCACTGCTCTCTCATCACAACACAGCGGCAGGCGTTTTCGGACAACTCTGCGTGATGGAAGGCACCGTGACCTACTATGGCTTTGCGAATGAAACCGCGACAGAACCAGAAGTGAAAGTGGTAATTAATGCCGGGCAATTCGCCACCAGTCCGCCGCAATACTGGCATCGGGTAGAACTGAGCGATGATGCGCGGTTCAACATTCATTTTTGGGTAGAGGAAGACCATCAGGGCGAGGAAATGTATCAACAGAAAAAAGCCTGACATCGGTAAACCAGTCACCACTGGGCGGCGTCCCGCCCAGTAGCCAGGTGATTAATGGCGCTAATTAAACGCTAGAGTAGTTTAATTTTAACGTGGTATCCCTCAAGCCCTTTCATCGTTTCTCGCGGCGCGAACTCTATTTCGGAAACCTCTTGCCCGGTTTTCTTCCGTAGTTCGGCAACCTTTTTGCTAATGAGTGCCGCGATTTCCTCTTCTGCTTTATGTGTCAACTCTTCGCTGTTCATTGATTTCCTCCTTTGAACTCGCAAACGGCTAAGCGCAATAAGACAGTGTCGTCATGGACGCGCTACTATTTTAACGTACAAAAAATTATAGGCTATCTTTCTGAGAGTTATCAGGATGTTTCGCTTTAGAAGATGTAAAAAAACCGCCTGGCACAGGAGCTGCATCAGGCGGTTGGTTAATAGCACAAGTCGCTATCTACGAGGATCTTCAACCTCATTCTGGGTATCCGGGTCGAGAGGATCGTCTCCCTCTGGCGTATCCGGAATATTTTCACCAGGAAGCGGGTCATCCTCTGGTAATGGATCGACTAAATCAGGACGTTCAGACATAAAGCCTCCAACGAACCATAGTTATTAAAGATACCCTACAGCACTACTTTTGGTTTTTCTTTGGATTTTTTCCTTCGTCTTCGGGTGTCTTATCAGGCTTCCTGGGCTGATCCTTTGAAACGCGCAACGGTTGGTTATTCATGGGGTAACTCCTCAGGATAGGCAGCGATATACTGCTTTGAAAGTATAGAGTCGCCGCCATACGTGCGCGAGCGCAGCGACAAGGCGCGTCAGGGAAGAATAGAAGGCAGTGATAACGCCAGGTGACGGAATTTGCACGCAATTCCTGATTTCAGGGGTCGCCCGGCGTAAATTAAAGAATTGTAAACAATCAGCCGTTTTGCCGAAGACTTATTCTGCCCACGACGGTTTATTTAAAATATGATCCTGCCAGTCCCGTACTTCAGATTCTTTAACCGCGATATGACGGACAGAAATTCGCTCGCCATGCATAGCGGCTTTCGATCCAGTCAGCAGCGGATGCCACGTCGGCAAGGGCTTACCTTCCGCCAACAAACGGTAGGCGCAGGTCATCGGCAACCATTCAAAGTCTGGCAAGTTTTCGCGAGTGAGTTTGATACAGTCGGGTTCAAATTCAAAACGGCGTTCATAATGACGGCACTGGCACGTTTTGATATTTAATTGCCTGCACGCCACGTTGGTGAAGTAGATTTCATCTGTATCTTCATCCATCAGCTTATGCAGGCAGCATTGACCGCAGCCATCGCACAACGACTCCCACTCGGCATCGGTCATTTCATCCAGGGTTTTACGTTGCCAGAAAGGTGTATCGCTCATTAAAGTATCCGCCATTGCACTAAAGCTGCACCTTATAACCAGTCTGGCCTGCAGATGCAAGTTTTACCGCCGCTGAAGGCGGCAAGCAGATTTTACAGAACGCGGGTAGACAACGTTTCGCCATTAAAACGAATGTCCAGCTCATCGCCGCTTAATAATGGCCCCACGCCTGCCGGCGTGCCGGTTAGCACCACGTCCCCGGCTTTGAGCGTAAAATAGCGGCTCATATAGGCGATAAGGGGCACAATAGGATGAATCATATCCGCGGTCGACCCTTGCTGGCGAACCTCGCCATTAACGTTAAGCCCGATAACCGTATTTTGCGGATCGCCGCAGAAGGCCGCGACAGGGATGAAGCCTGAAATCGGACATGCGTTATCAAAACCTTTGGCTTTTTCCCAGGGCTGTCCGGCCTTTTTCATTTTCCCTTGAATATCGCGCAGGGTTAAATCAAGCGCCACGCCATAACCAGCTATCGCTTTACGTACATGATCTTCGGTCGCCTGGCGGAGCGTTGCGCCAATCAGCACAGCAAGCTCAACTTCATGATGAACAGCGCCCATATCCGCCGGAATCGCCAGCGGCTGGCGAATATCACACAATGCGGTTTCCGGCTTGATAAAAAGCACGGGTTCTTCCGGCGTCGCGCTGCCCATCTCCTTGATGTGATTTGCGTAATTACTGCCCACGCAGACCACTTTACTTACCGGGTAATCAAGCAAGGCACCTTGCCAGTTACGATGTTGATACATATTTTCCCCTAAGATCATGATGGAATTCAGGCGCGGCGCCGAATACCGTTTAACGGTCAGCGTGCGACGTATTTTGTCCCACCGAAGAAAGATGTTGTTTCAGCAAATCTTCCGGCGGCGGCGGCAATTGTAAATAATAGCCCTGCTCGCTTAACGCCTGTTTTACTTTTTCGAGCTCGGCATTGACTAATTTTTTACGTCCATCAAGCGGCAGCATCATCGCTAACTGCGGCTGACCGAATCCTTTCATCAACGCTTCAGGCACCCGCGAAAAATCGTCTTTTTTTTCGACATACAAATAGGTTTGATCGCGCTTGCTACTTCTATAGATCACACAAAACATACTTTTACTCTGAATTAACGGGATGGTGACTTGCCTCAATATAATACTGACTATAACATGCCTTCTGGACTTCGGAATATCACTCCGTATCGGAGATGATAAATAGCAAATTGAGTAAGGCCAGGATGTCAAACACGCCAATCGAGCTTAAAGGCAGTAGCTTCACCTTATCAGTGGTTCATTTGCATGAAGCGGAACCAGAGGTTATTCGTCAGGCGTTAGAAGACAAAATAGCGCAGGCTCCTGCGTTTTTAAAACACGCCCCTGTCGTTATTAACGTTAGCGGTCTTGAAAGCCCGGTAAACTGGCCGGAACTGCATAAGATCGTGACCTCAACCGGCTTACGCATTATCGGCGTGAGCGGCTGTAAAGACGCCAGCCTGAAAGTAGAAATCGATCGGATGGGTCTTCCTTTACTGACTGAAGGTAAAGAGAAAGCGGTTCGGCCTGCGCCCGTTGAGCCGGCAACGCCCAGCGAACCGCCGCAAAACGCTAATCCCATCACAAAAACGCGATTAATTGATGTTCCGGTTCGTTCCGGTCAGCGCATTTATGCTCCACAATGTGATCTGATTGTTACAAGTCACGTCAGCGCTGGCGCAGAGCTTATCGCTGACGGCAATATCCATGTCTATGGCATGATGAGAGGTCGCGCGCTGGCAGGAGCGAGCGGCGATCGGGAAGCGCAAATTTTTTGTACCCATCTGACGGCAGAACTGGTCTCTATCGCAGGTGTTTACTGGCTGAGTGATAAAATCCCGGCAGAATTTTATGGCAAAGCGGCGCGCCTGCGTTTAGCAGACAACGCTTTGACAGTTCAACCGTTGAATTGATCCCTTTTTAACAAGGAATTTTTATGGCACGCATTATTGTTGTTACTTCGGGTAAAGGGGGCGTTGGCAAGACCACCTCCAGCGCGGCCATCGCTACAGGTTTGGCCCAGAAGGGAAAGAAAACTGTCGTCATTGATTTTGATATCGGACTGCGTAACCTCGATCTGATTATGGGGTGCGAACGTCGTGTCGTTTACGATTTTGTAAACGTCATTCAGGGCGATGCGACACTGAATCAGGCGCTGATCAAAGATAAGCGTACTGAAAATCTCTTCATTCTTCCGGCGTCGCAGACCCGGGATAAAGACGCGCTAACGCGCGAAGGCGTCGCTAAGGTACTGGACTCACTGAAAGCGATGGACTTTGAGTTCATCGTTTGCGACTCGCCAGCGGGTATCGAAACCGGGGCGCTGATGGCGCTCTATTTTGCCGATGAAGCGATCATCACGACTAACCCGGAAGTCTCTTCTGTCCGTGACTCGGACCGTATTCTGGGTATTCTGGCATCGAAATCTCGTCGCGCAGAAAATGGCGAAGAACCGATTAAAGAACATCTTCTGTTGACGCGCTACAATCCAGGCCGCGTAAATAAAGGCGACATGCTCAGCATGGAAGATGTACTGGAGATTCTGCGTATTAAACTCGTCGGGGTGATCCCGGAAGATCAATCCGTACTGCGCGCATCGAACCAGGGCGAACCGGTGATTCTTGACGCCACTGCGGATGCGGGTAAAGCCTATGCAGATACCGTAGATCGTCTGTTGGGAGAAGAACGTCCTTTCCGCTTCATTGAAGAAGAGAAGAAAGGTTTCCTCAAACGCCTGTTCGGAGGATAAATTATGGCATTACTGGATTTTTTTCTCTCGCGGAAAAAGAGTACCGCTAATATTGCAAAAGAGCGGCTGCAAATCATTGTCGCGGAACGTCGCCGTAGCGATGCCGAACCGCATTATTTACCGCAGTTACGTAAAGATATTCTTGAGGTCATTTGTAAATACGTACAAATCGATCCGGAAATGGTTACCGTCCAGCTTGAGCAAAAAGATGGTGATATCTCCATCCTTGAACTTAACGTAACGCTGCCGGAAGCCGAAGAGTCAAAATAAGCTCTTTTATGGGAAAATTCCTGGATTAAAAAAGGCAGAAGAATCTGCCTTTTTTATTTTTTTACATTATTCCGAATACGGACATTTATTTCACTGGCCGTTTTCCCGGCAATTACCGCCGTTAACGCGGGTACTCCTGCAACAGAAGAGTTAACTTCTCCGCCATCAGTTCGGCGCGCCAGCCGGAAATCAATTCCGGTTGCCCATTTTGCGGTTTTAATTTCCAGTGCCAGTTAAGCAACTGATTAATCTGCCGACGCGATGCCAGTAGCTCGCCGCTGACGTGATGCGACGCGCTCACCTCCGCCACCAGCGCTTTGATGGCCTTAAACGCTTTGCGATAGCCCGGCATGTCCATCAGATTCAACAGGGGCTCCGGCAATGCCTCTTCCGGTAACGCCTGTGCTTTCGCCACCAGCGATATCAACGTCTTGCCGTGAAAACGAATCTCGCTGCCGGAAAGCCCCAGGCTATCCAGCTCACCGAGACTGCCCGGCATATAACGCGCGACCGCCCACAGGTTTTCTTCACGCACAACAAAGTTCACCGCCATATCGCGCTCACGCGCCTTACGCAGCCGCCAGTCAGCTAAAAGTTGCAGACAGGCTAACTGGCGGGTACGCAGTTGCCAGGCATTAGTGATATCCCGCCATGCCTCTTCCGGCGCCTGAATCTCCTGACGACGCTGCTGCATCAATCGGCATTCATCAAGCGCGGCAGGCAGCCATCCTGCGGCTTCAGTTTCAATCATCAGCTTTTTGGCGATCGGTAACAGATACCAGACATCCGCCGCCGCGTATTCACACTGACGCTCGCTTAAAGGCCGGGCTAACCAGTCGGTACGAGATTCGCTTTTATCCAGCGCCACGCCCGTATACTCTTCTACCATCGCCGCAAAACCCCACGACAGCGGACGCCCGCAAAACGCCGCCAGAATTTGCGTATCAATCAGGGGTTCCGGCAGTTCGCCAAACGCATTCAGAAATACTTCCAGATCTTCGCTACCCGCGTGCAGAAATTTGGTGATTCCCGTATCGCGCAGCACCGCTTTTAACGGCGACCAGTCGCTGATGCCGAGCGGATCGATCAGGGCGACATTTGCCCCGTCAAATAACTGGATCAATCCTAACTGCGGGTAATAGGTGCGGGTACGGACAAATTCCGTATCTAAAGCAATAGCCGGACATGCGCGGACAGCTTCACACAGGCTCGCCAGCGCATCGTCCGTTTCAATCATTTGGTAATTCAAATCGTGTTCTCTTTGGTTCGCGCCAAAAAAAACGCCGGCTTAACCGGCGTCTCTCGTTAGCTGACTTAACGCTCAGGCTTTATTGTCTACTTTGCCACGGGCTTCGTCACGCAGTTCTCGTCGTAAAATTTTCCCAACGTTAGATTTTGGTAATTCCTCGCGAAACTCTACCTGTTTGGGCACCTTATATCCGGTCAGATGGCGACGGCAGAAGGTGATCAACGCATCGTCAGTCAATGCCGGATCTTTCTTAACCACAAAAAGCTTCACCGCTTCGCCGCTACTACCGGAAGGCACGCCAACCGCCGCAACTTCCTGCACGCCAGAATGCTGCATCACCACATCTTCAATTTCGTTTGGATAAACGTTAAAACCAGAAACCAGAATCATATCTTTCTTACGATCGACAATCCGCAGAAAGCCCTCTTCATCCATAACCGCAATATCGCCCGTATGCAGCCAGCCATCTTTAATGATTTCATCCGTCGCGTCAGGACGCTGCCAGTATCCCAGCATAACCTGCGGACCTTTCACGCAAAGCTCTCCGGCCTCACCCGGCGCGACTTCGTTGTCATCGTCATCCACCAGTTTGGCTTCTGTTGACGGTACTGGCAGGCCGATACTGCCGCTGTGATAATCAATATCATGCGGGTTGACGCTCACCAGCGGGGCGCACTCGGTCAGCCCGTAGCCTTCCAGCAGGTATTGCCCGGTCAGCTTTACCCAACGTTCCGCAACGACGTTTTGCACCGGCATCCCGCCGCCGGCTGACAGATGCAGCGAAGAAAAATCCAGCTGTTGAAACTCTTTATTATTGAGCAGAGCGTTGAATAGCGTATTAACGCCAGTCATCGCCGTAAACGGATATTTCGCCAGCTCCTTGACCAGGCCGGGGATATCACGCGGATTGGTAATCAGCAGGTTTTGCCCACCCAGCTCGATAAAAAGCAGACAGTTCATGGTTAAGGCAAAAATGTGATACAGCGGCAGCGCGGTCACTACCAGCTCTTTCCCCGGGTGCAGCAGCGGCCCATAGGTCGCTTTCACCTGCTCCAGATTCGCCAGCATATTGCGGTGGGTCAACATCGCGCCTTTCGCCACGCCCGTCGTACCGCCGGTATATTGCAGGAAAGCCAGATCTTCAGCGACAACCTCGGGTTTTACATACTGCATACGGTAGCCATGCTGTAGCGCGCTGCGAAACGAGATCGCATCTGGCAAGTGGTATTTTGGCACCAGACGCTTGATGTATTTCACGACAAAGTTAACAACCGTACCTTTGGCGGTAGAAAGCTGGTCGCCCATCCGCGTCAGAATAACGTGCTGTACCGACGTTTTCTCGACCACTTTTTCCAGCGTATGGGCAAAGTTAGAAACAATAATGATTGCCGCCGCGCCGCTATCGTTAAGCTGATGCTCAAGTTCACGCGGCGTGTACAGCGGGTTAACGTTCACCACAATCATGCCGGCGCGTAAAATACCAAATAGCGCGACGGGATACTGCAACAGGTTTGGCATCATCAGTGCCACACGGTCGCCTTTTTTGAGTCCCAGCCCTTGTTGTAAATAAGCCGCAAATGCCCGACTACGTTCTTCTAATTTGCGGAAGGTCATTACCTCCCCCATATTGACGAACGCAGGCTGATCGGCATAGCGCGTCGCCGCATGTTCAAACAGTTCAACCAGGGATTGATAACGGTCAGGGTTGATCTCCGCCGGAACATCAGCAGGATAACGGTTAAGCCAAACCTTCTTCAATGCATCACCTCTAAAATGAGTGTTCGTCGTCATCACAACCCCAGTTAATAAACAAGTCGTTAACATTATATTAACTCAGCGTACCAGTTTATTAATTACGCAACTGAAAGGTTGCGAAGCGCGTCACTATTTATTTTTATTATGTCTCTATGAATGCAGAAACAGCGGACCAGCCGCTGTTTCTTTTATTGATAAAACAAAGAGTTACTCTGTTACTATCGTCTGAACCTCTGCGGGTCCAGGGTTATACCACCCCCAACCGCCATAGCCATAAGGCCAGGCGCGTCCGCCGTAAAACCACGGATCGATCGGCTGTGGAGGCATGACGACCTGCTGAACAAGATGCCAGCGTTTATAGCCGGTAGCCTGCATCAGCATAAATTTATACGGCGTATTGCCGATTTTACCGTCAACCGTGCCGGTTATCGGGCCGACAACGGTAACTAACTGGCCACGGAAGTCCACCGGGTCCAGAAAACCGTTCACATCGGCAAAAATTCTGCCGCGCGAGGCTTCGCCCAGAACAGGACGCGCGCCGCTGTCGAGCGGTACGGTCGCGATTTCAAGCCGGGTTTTTCCCTGCTGATTTTGTACCGCCACAACTTTGCCGCCAAAACGCGCCTCTTGCCCGATATAGAGCTGCGGCGCATTCATCACCCGCACCAAATCCTGCTGCGGCGTCGGACTCGAACCTTTAATGGCATCCGGGATAGTCACGCAACCGCTCAGCATAAGCGCAAAAGCGCACGCCAGCGCCCCTTTTATTAACCGTTTTTGAACCGCCATGATGCGACTCCTTTTTCTCGACCTCTATTCCACCCCACAGCATAAAGTATGGGGGGTAATAGTAGTGAGAGTCATTCTTTGCCGGGAAGTTTCTTCCACGCCACTTCGTTACGCAAATAAACCGGCTCGGCATGTTCCACGGCAACGGTCTCTCCTGCCGCCAGCTTTTGACTGGCGATGGGCAACATATCTTCCGCTGCCGGGAGCGACACCTCCCCATCATGAAGCGTCAGACCGCACTCCTTCGCCAGATCGGGCCACGCGGACCAACCCGTTCCTACCGTCGCCCACTCGCCGGAAAGCTGTTTCAACCGCTCGCCGACCCGTTCCGGTTTCAGCACCGCTTCCGTCTCTTCGCCCTGCCAAACGCCCTGCGCATCACGCTGGTATTCCGCCCAGTACACTTCGCCCATCCGCGCGTCAATCGCGGCGAGTACGCGGGTCGCGCCGGTTTTACGCCACGCGCCCTGCGCCATCGTGGCAAGCGTCGAAACACCGATCATCGGCAGATTTGCCCCTAACGCCAGCCCTTGCGCAATACCAATGCCGATACGCACGCCGGTAAAGCTGCCCGGACCGCGCCCAAACGCCAGCGCATCTATCTCATTGAGCGAGACGCCGCTGGCGGCCAGAATCTCCTGCACCATGGGCAGGATACGTTGAGTGTGTTCTCGTGGACAAAGCTCAAAGTGAGCATTGATAGTACCGTTGTTCCACAGGGCGACAGAACAGGCCTCTGTGGCGGTATCGATAGCCAGAATTCGCATGAGGTTTCGTGCTTAGATCAATAAAATAGCGCGCATCTTACCATACTCCGTAACAAATTACTCGGCGGATGGAATCGCAAGAAAGCGAACGGCACGGGCGATATCACGCGTGCGCGGCGCAGGAGGCAGGCTGGCGAGAAACGTGGCGCCATAGGGCCGCATCACCAGCCGGTTATCACAAATCACTAACACCCCGCGATCGTCCGCATCGCGAATTAGCCGCCCCACCCCCTGCTTCAGCGTAATCACCGCATCGGGCAGTTGAACCTCATCAAACGGATCGCCGCCGCGCAAACGACAGTCTTCCATTCGCGCTTTTAACAGCGGGTCGTCCGGGGAGGTAAACGGCAATTTGTCGATAATCACCAAAGATAACGTATCGCCGCGCACGTCCACCCCTTCCCAGAAGCTGCTGGTGGCGACGAGCAGCGCGTTGCCGGCGCTAACAAATTGCTGTAACAGTTGGCCTTTACTGGTTTCCCCTTGCAACAATACCGGCAGCGTCATGGTGGCGCGAAACTGCTCCGCCAGATCGCGCATCATGGCGTGCGAGGTGCACAGCATAAAACATCGCCCGTTATTGGCTTCGATAATCGGCCTGAGCATAGCCGCCAACTGTCGCGCCGCGCCGGGCTGGTTGGTTTGCGGTAGGTTACGCGGTACGCAGAGTAACGCCTGGCGCGTATAGTCGAATGGGCTGGGCAGCAGCATGGATTCTGCCTGTTCAATTCCCAGACGGGCGGTAAAGTGGTGAAGATCATCATTTACCGATAACGTGGCCGAGGTAAAAATCCAGCTACCGGGCTTCTGTTCCATCACCTCTTTGAATTTGTCCGCCACGGTGAGCGGCGTCAGCGCCAGGGTGAAATGGCGCGAGGTGCACTCATACCAGTAGCTGTATCCCGGCTGATTGATCTCTTTTAAGCGTTTCAGCCGTGAACGGTATAGCGTGGCGCGTTCAAAAGCCGCATCCAGCAGCGCCGAACGGCCCAGCGACAGCTTCGCCACGTCGTAACAAAGCTCCAGCGTATCATCCAGCAGTAAAAATGCCCGTTGGATACGTGGGTCGGCTAACAGTTCACGCAAATTTCCCCGGTAGCCGGGCTCCCCCAGTTGCAGACGAAAATCCTGGGCGCTCTGGGCAAGGCGATCGGCGCATTTTTGCAACTGTTGAGTGTCTTTCAGTTCCGTCCGGTAGGCGATGGTGATGTCTTTTGCTAAATCCAGCAACTGACGGCTGGAGAGCGATTGTCCGAAATACTGGCTGGCGATGTCAGGCAGTTGGTGGGCTTCATCGAAGATCATTACTTCAGCCTGAGGGATAAGTTCGCCAAACCCGCTCTCTTTAACCACCATATCCGCAAGAAAAAGGTGGTGGTTTACAATCACCACATCCGCGTCCATCGCCTTTTTACGCGCTTTCACCACAAAGCACTCTTTGTAGAGCGGGCAATCGCTGCCAAGGCAGTTGTCGTTGGTACTGGTGACCAGCGGCCAGGCCTGGGAATCCTCCGCCACGCTGACGCAGGTGCTGATATCGCCATCCCGCGTCTGATTTGACCAGGAGCGCAGCAATATCACGTCGCTTAACGTTTGTACCGGTAAATCGCCGCCCGCCAGCGCTTGTTGTTCCAGCCGCTCCAGGCAGAGGTAGTTTGAACGTCCTTTCAACAGGGCCGTCTTACCGGTAAACGCCAACGCTTTTGCTACCGTCGGCAGATCGCGGCTGTAGAGTTGATCCTGCAACGCTTTCGACCCGGTCGAAATAATGACTTTTTTCCCGGCGCGCAACGCCGGAGCGAGGTAAGCATAGGTCTTCCCGGTTCCGGTGCCGGCTTCAACAACCAGAGGCTGCGCATTTTCAATCGCTTGTGTTACGGCAACCGCCATTTGTCGCTGTGGTTCGCGCGGTTTAAAGCCGGTTATCGCTTTGGCCAGTTGGCCATCTGCTGCAAAATCGTCCGTCACACTGCCCCCTGTTAATTTGCACAGGGGATTATGTCAGGGTAGAAAGGCTTACGCCAGTTACAGAGGTGACGGCGGCGCCACATTGTGGCAGTCTTGAGCCATTCAAATGGAAAGCAAATGAGGAATAAGTGATGTCTATCGTGCGTATTGATGCCGAAGATCGTTGGTCAGACGTGGTGATCTACAATAATACGCTGTGGTATACCGGCGTGCCGGAAAACCTGGACGCCGATGCTTTTGAGCAAACGGCGAATACTCTGGCGCAAATTGATGCGGTGCTGGAAAAACAGGGCTCCAGTAAGTCACGTATTCTGGATGCCACTATTTTCCTGAGCGATAAAGCGGATTTTGCCGCCATGAATAAGGCGTGGGATGCGTGGGTCGTCGCAGGCCATGCGCCGGTACGCTGTACCGTACAGGCCGGGTTGATGAATCCGAAATATAAAGTTGAGATTAAGATTGTCGCGGCGGTATAAGCCGGTTATTCGTCTTCATCCTCAAAACGCGCCACTATCCGTTCGCCGGTATGGTTGGCGCGAAGTTCGCCCGCCACCTGGGCAATCGCTTCTCCGCTACTCATACCTTGCGACATCAATTCCTGGATACGTTCTACGGCTTTTTGCTGTTGTTCATGACTGAGTGAAGGTAAACCTGCAAACATGATTAACTCCTGCTAAATTGTTAGCGCTAATTATTTCACGCTACCCGGCGGTAAGCCAGTAGTGTTGTCACGAGTCAGGAATGATGAAGACGTTATCTCCCACTGTTATCACCTTACCCTGGCGTCCGGACGCCGCCGAACACTATTTTGCGCCCGTAAACCATTTGCCCTGGGCGATGCTGCTGCATTCAGGTGATGCTATTCATCCCTATAACCGCTTTGATATTCTGGTCGCCGATCCTGTCACCACACTGACCACGCGCGCGCAGGAAACCACGGTATGTACTGCGCGCACGACTACCGTCACTCTCGACGATCCGTTACACGTTTTGCAGACTCAACTGGAGGCGCTGCCTTTTCATCCTCAGCCTGACCCTGACTTACCCTTTCAGGGCGGCGCGCTGGGTCTGTTTGGTTACGATTTAGGACGGCGTTTCGAAATTCTGCCCGATACTGCTGCGCGCGATATCGTTTTACCCGATATGGCGATTGGCCTTTACGACTGGGCGCTGATTGTCGATCACCATAAACAGGTAGTGTCGCTGATAAGCTATCACGATGCAGACGCCCGATATCGCT
Source organism: Salmonella sp. SSDFZ54 (assembly GCF_004010735.1). Classification (NCBI taxonomy): domain Bacteria; kingdom Pseudomonadati; phylum Pseudomonadota; class Gammaproteobacteria; order Enterobacterales; family Enterobacteriaceae; genus Salmonella; species Salmonella sp. SSDFZ54. The sequence continues at coordinate 4,044,614 of NZ_CP034819.1, read as the reverse complement.
GGCTCACCGGCCAGCGCGCGCCAACCCGAACGCCCTTCAGGCTTACCTCGGTCTGGCAATCCAATATGACGCGTTGCGAGTATGGCGAGAAGTTTCGTCAGGTGCAGGCCTGGCTGCACAGCGGGGACTGCTATCAGGTCAATCTTTCCCAGCGTTTTCAGGCGAGCTACGAGGGTGATGAGTGGCAGGCTTTCGAACGCCTTAACCGCGCAAATCGCGCCCCGTTCAGCGCCTTTCTTCGTTTACATGACGGCGCCATATTGAGCCTTTCTCCCGAGCGTTTTATCCAACTGGAGAATGGTCATATCCAGACGCGCCCGATCAAAGGTACGCTTCCACGGCTTAACGATCCGCAGGCGGATCGTCAGCAGGCGCAGAAACTGGCCAACTCAATGAAAGATCGCGCTGAAAATTTGATGATCGTCGATTTGATGCGTAACGATATTGGCCGGGTCGCCGTACCAGGTTCGGTGAAAGTGCCGGAACTGTTCGTCGTCGAACCATTTCCTGCCGTTCACCATCTGGTTAGCACCATTACCGCCCGTTTACCGGACTCGCTTCATGCTACCGACCTGCTGCGCGCGGCTTTCCCCGGCGGCTCCATTACCGGCGCGCCTAAAGTGCGGGCAATGGAAATTATCGACGAACTGGAGCCGCAGCGACGCAACGCCTGGTGCGGTAGCATCGGTTATCTGAGTTTCTGCGGCAAGATGGATACCAGTATTACTATCCGCACCGTCACGGCAACGCAGGGCCAACTCTATTGCTCAGCCGGCGGCGGTATCGTGGCCGATAGCAACGAAGAAGCGGAATATCAGGAAACTTTTGATAAAGTTAATCGTATCCTGCACCCACTGGAGAACTAATACGTGGATACCAGCCGTCTGACGCTCGATCATTTCTTATCGCGCTTTCAGCTTTTGCGCCCGCAGATGCCCCATGAAACGTTGAATCAACGTCAGGCCGCCGTACTGATCCCTGTGGTTCGCCGCCCCCAACCGGGGCTGCTGTTGACCCAGCGGGCTATTCATTTGCGCAAACACGCCGGACAGGTCGCCTTTCCCGGCGGGGCCGTGGACAGTACCGATGCTTCGCTTATCGCCGCAGCGCTTCGCGAAGCGCAGGAGGAAGTCGCCATCCCGCCGCAAGCCGTGGAAGTGATTGGCGTTTTACCGCCGGTAGACAGCGTGACCGGTTTTCAGGTCACCCCGGTGGTCGGCATTATTCCGCCAAATCTCCCCTGGCGCGCCAGTGAAGACGAAGTGTCTGCGGTGTTTGAAATGCCGCTGGCGCAAGCGTTGCAACTGGGCCGATATCACCCGCTTGATGTTTACCGTCGCGGCAATTCGCACCGCGTATGGCTCTCCTGGTATGAGCATTATTTCGTCTGGGGCATGACCGCAAACATTCTTCGTGAGCTGGCGCTGCAAATCGGCGTAAAGCCCTGACTGTACACAACGCCATTCACGTTGCCTCAAGGCGGTAACAATCGCCTCCCCAAAGAGGCAGCCTGAAGGGCAACGTGTATATACTTAACTTTACGCGCGTAAGACACGACTTGAGATTACTGTCGCAATATTAGTAAAAACGCGGTTATTCATTAGTTTAATTCATGTGAATAGTTAAGCTGATGCCAGCGTTCCCTCTTACACTATGCGCAGTTATAACATCGTAACCGGAAGCCCCGGTTGCCCTGTCAGGAGTATTATCGTGATTAGCCTATTCGACATGTTTAAGGTAGGGATTGGTCCCTCCTCTTCCCACACTGTTGGCCCGATGAAGGCCGGTAAACAGTTCGTCGATGACCTGGTCGAAAAAGGATTACTGGATAACGTTACCCGCGTCGCTGTCGATGTCTACGGCTCGCTGTCGCTGACGGGGAAAGGTCACCATACCGATATCGCCATTATTATGGGTCTGGCGGGTAATGAACCCGCTACCGTGGATATTGATAGTATCCCCGGTTTTATTCGCGACGTCGAAACGCGCGAGCGTCTGTTACTGGCCCAGGGACGTCACGAAGTCGACTTCCCGAAAGATGACGGAATGCGTTTTCACAACGGCAATTTGCCGCTGCATGAAAACGGGATGCAGATCCACGCCTGGCATGACGACACGGTCATTTATAGCAAGACGTACTATTCCATCGGCGGCGGCTTTATCGTTGATGAAGAGCATTTCGGCCAGGAAGCGACGAATGAGGTTACTGTACCTTATCCGTTTAAATCGGCGAAAGAAATGCTGGAGTATTGCAACAGTACCGGCCTTTCACTCTCCGGCATGGTGATGCAAAACGAACTGGCGCTGCATAGCAAGAAAGAGATTGAAGAGTATTTCGGTCACGTCTGGCAAACCATGCAGGCTTGTATTGATCGCGGTATGAATACCGAAGGCGTTCTGCCGGGGCCGCTGCGCGTACCGCGTCGCGCCTCCGCGCTGCGTCGTATGCTGGTTTCCAGCGATAAGCTTTCCAACGATCCGATGAACGTCATTGACTGGGTGAACATGTTTGCTCTGGCGGTGAACGAAGAGAACGCCGCAGGCGGCCGCGTCGTGACGGCGCCAACCAATGGCGCGTGCGGCATCGTTCCTGCGGTACTGGCTTACTACGACCATTTTATTGAATCAGTCAGCCCGGATATTTACACCCGCTACTTCCTGGCGGCAGGCGCTATTGGCGCGCTGTATAAGATGAACGCGTCTATTTCCGGCGCGGAAGTCGGCTGTCAGGGAGAAGTCGGGGTCGCCTGTTCGATGGCGGCGGCAGGCCTTGCTGAACTGTTGGGCGCCAGCCCGGAACAGGTTTGCGTTGCCGCTGAAATCGGCATGGAGCATAACCTGGGGCTGACCTGCGACCCGGTTGCCGGTCAGGTGCAGGTGCCGTGTATTGAGCGTAACGCCATTGCTTCGGTTAAAGCGATCAACGCTGCGCGTATGGCCATGCGTCGAACCAGCGCGCCGCGCGTCTCGTTGGATAAAGTCATCGAAACGATGTACGAGACCGGAAAAGACATGAACGCCAAATACCGCGAAACGTCGCGCGGCGGGTTGGCTATTAAAGTCCAGTGTGATTAAACGCCGTTTCCCCTCCCTTCGCCCATCTGCTACGGATGGGCGAAATTTTTATCTCTTCCTCGTCGACTCCACGTTTCCCCACTACACTTGCTGTGTCGCGGTTGGCTTTTGTCGCCAACGCTTATTGGGCGGCCCGCATGCAAACAGCACAACGGATCATCAATCATTATCGCCGTAATCGTTTCATTGTTTGCACGATTTGTGCACTGGTCACGCTCATTCTTACGCTGAGCATCCGATTTATTTCGGAGCGGAACTTAAATCACCATCGCACGGTTGCATTCGCGAATCATGCCGTTGATGCGCTGGATAATGTGCTGCATCCTCTCCTGGTCGGACGAAACATACTGCTACCCTTGCTTGAGCTTCCGTGCGCGACCGCGCATTTGCCGTTGCGTAAGCAAGCCGCGCGCCTGCAAACCATTCGTTCTATCGGGCTGGTAAAAGAGGGAATTCTCTACTGCTCAAGCATTTTTGGCGCCCGTAATACTCCCATACGCCAGCTTCAACCCGATCTTCCCGCAGCTGGCGATCTGCTGCTACTTTCCACGGATCAATCGTTACTCAAGGGAAGCCCGATCCTCATTCAGTGGTATCCCGCCTCTGCCGATGGCCAGGATGGCGTGATGGAAATTGTGAATATTGACTTGCTGGCGACTATGCTACTTGAGCCGCAGCAGCCGCAAATTACCAGCGCCAGCCTGACGGTCGGCAAACGGCACCTGTTATATGGTCGGGGCGTGGTCGATACTCTTCCGGAATTAAAAAAAGATGAAGAGCGTTACCAGCTTTCATCGCGGCATTTCCCTTTTACTATCAGCGTCAGCGGGCCGTCGGCAGGCGTACTGGCGTTCAAACATCTCCCGACGCAGTTACCGCTGGCCGTATTGCTTAGCCTGTTGATCGGTTATATCGCCTGGCTGGCAACGGCCAGCAGAATGAGCTTTTCCTGGGAGATTAATCTGGCCCTTGCCGAACGGGAGTTTGAGCTATTTTGCCAGCCGTTGCTTAATGCCCGCACGCAGCAGTGTACCGGCGTTGAGATCCTGTTACGCTGGAACAACCCGCGTCAGGGCTGGATCTCACCGGATGTTTTTATTCCTATCGCCGAAGAGCATAACCTGATAGCGCCGCTGACCCGCTATGTGATTGCGGAAACCATTCGGCAGCGGCACTACTTCCCCATCAATCATCAGTTTCATATCGGCATCAATGTGGCGGCAAGCCATTTCCGACACGGCGTGCTTCTCAAGGATCTTAATCAGTACTGGTTTAGTGCGGAACCTGTTCAGCAACTGGTGCTGGAGCTCACGGAACGCGACGCGTTGCTTGACGTTGATTACCGCCTGATGCGCGAGCTGCATCGTAAAGGCGTGAAGTTAGCCATCGATGATTTTGGCACAGGAAACAGCTCGCTCTCCTGGTTGGAAAAACTGCGGCCGGATATTTTGAAAATCGATAAATCCTTCACCGCGGCCATCGGTACCGATGCGGTCAATTCAACGGTGACCGATATTATTATCGCGCTAGGGCAGAGACTGAATATTGAACTGGTGGCGGAAGGGGTCGAAAACCAGACGCAGGCACAGCATTTGCGCCAGCATGGCGTGCAAATGTTACAGGGCTATCTCTATGCGAAGCCGATGCCCATTAGCGAATTTCCACAGTGGCTGGCGGGCAGCGCGCCGCCGCCCGCCCGGCATAACGGACAGATTATGTCCGCGATGCCGCATCTATAGACTTGATTCCTGCGTGTGACGTTATTCCTCTTCGTCGTGGGCAGGCTGTTCTTTAACAATCCGAACCAGATCGACACGGTAGTCGTTGGCCTCGACAATGGTGATCCGCAGTGGCGGAACATCAATGACATCGCCTACACGAGGAATATGGCCATTAGCGGCGATCACTAACCCCGCGACCGTCGCAATATCGCCCTCTTCGTTCACCAGATGGTCAACTTCCAGCGCCTGCTGTAACGCATGAAGATCGGTGCCGCCCTTCACTATCCAGCCCTCGGCATCGGCAACGATTTCCGGCGTTTCATCGGCATCCGGGAACTCACCGGCAATCGCTTCCAGCACATCCAGCGGCGTAACCAGCCCCTGCACCACGCCGAACTCGTTAGTGACGATAACGAAACTGCCGCGCGCGCGACGCAAAACGCCTAACAGATTGATAGGATCAAGCGTTTCCGGCACCACTATCGCCGGAGAAGACGCGGCGATAGCCGCAACGTCCGCGCCCTCTTCCAGCGCCACCAGCAACTCTTTCGCCCGAACGATACCGATAATTTCATCCAGCTCGCCCCGACATACCGGGAACAGGCTATGCGGAGAAGAGAGTAACTGCTGACGGATTTCAGCTACGCTGAGATTCGCATCCACCCAACTAATTTCGCCTCGCGGCGTCATAATGCCGCGCAGGGAGCGCGACGCCAGAGTCAGTACGCCGTTAATCATGTAGCGTTCTTCTTCGGCGAAGGCGCCTTCCGACACCGATATCGCGGCCGGGCTATCCGTCTCATGTTGCGTACTCGCCTGACGTTTACCGCCCATCAGACGCAGGATAGCGTCCGCAGTACGCGCGCGCAGCGGCAACGTGGACTGATGACGAATAAAGTTGCGGCGCGCAATCTGGTTAAACACCTCGATAACTATCGAGAAACCAATTGCCGCGTACAGGTAGCCTTTCGGAATATGGAAACCAAACCCTTCCGCCACCAGGCTCAAGCCGATCATCAGCAGGAAACTCAGACAGAGCACCACTACCGTCGGATGCTGGTTGACAAAACGGGTCAGCGGTTTTGACGCCAGTAGCATCACCGCCATCGCAATTACCACCGCCGCCATCATAACCGGCAGATGGTTTACCATACCTACCGCCGTAATCACGGCGTCCAGCGAGAAGACCGCATCCAGGATGACAATCTGCGTGACTACCACCCAGAAGCTCGCATAGCCTTTACCGTGTCCGGTGTCATGCTCGCGGTTTTCCAGACGTTCATGCAGCTCGGTGGTCGCTTTAAACAGCAGGAATATACCGCCCAGCAGCATAATTAAATCGCGGCCGGAGAAGGTAAAATCCCAGACGGTAAAGAGCGGCTTTGTTAAGGTCACCAGCCACGAAATAATGGACAGCAGCGCCAGACGCATAATCAGCGCCAGCGAGAGCCCGATAAGACGCGCTTTGTCACGCTGCTTTGGCGGCAATTTATCGGCGAGGATCGCGATAAAGACCAGGTTATCGATACCCAGGACAATTTCCAGGACGACGAGCGTGAGTAAACCCACCCAAATTGAGGGATCCATTAATAATTCCATGACAAGCTCCTGCTTAAGGAATGACTAAACGGCGCCCACAACATCTCAAAGGATGCAGGCGGTAACGCAATAAACAAAGTAAGGCTATGGCAAGATATGCCAGATTGACAGGCGCAAAACGGCCAAAGAGTGAAATGACGTCGGTGACGATCCATACAACGGGCTGCTGCCCTATACCCCATTCTAATTAAACGGAAGCTAAACATAACAGAGACAACTGGTTTTTGGCAAAGATTTACCTTCCTTTGCAAAGAGATGTAACCGGGATATTTTACACTTCGAAATTTCTCATTATCGAAAACAAAATTACGGATCTCCATCACACAAAATATTTTTTTCGATATCTAAAATAATTCACGAAAATCATGCGTTTTTCGTTGTAACCCTCATCTGAATCGATTCGCTTGCGGACGGCGATTCAAAAAATACATCTGTCAAATTGATGTGTTGACAATAATAAAGGAGGTAGCAAGTGACCATTGCTATTGTTATAGGCACACATGGTTGGGCTGCAGAGCAGTTACTTAAAACAGCCGAAATGCTGTTAGGCGAGCAGGAAAACGTCGGCTGGATCGATTTCGTTCCAGGCGAAAATGCCGAAACGCTGATCGAAAAGTACAACGCTCAGTTGGCTAAACTCGATACCAGTAAAGGCGTGCTATTTCTCGTTGATACATGGGGAGGCAGCCCGTTTAATGCTGCCAGCCGCATTGTCGTCGATAAAGAGCGCTATGAAGTTATTGCCGGCGTCAACATCCCGATGCTGGTCGAAACGTTTATGGCTCGTGACGACGATCCGAGCTTTGACGAGCTGGTCGCACTGGCGGTAGAAACCGGTCGTGAAGGCGTAAAAGCGCTGAAAGCGAAACCGGTAGAAAAAGCCGCGCCAGCGCCAGTCGCCGCCGCGCCAAAAGCGGCCACGCCGGCAAAACCGATGGGCCCGAATGATTATATGGTTATCGGGCTTGCCCGTATTGATGACCGCCTCATTCACGGTCAGGTCGCTACCCGTTGGACCAAAGAGACCAATGTCAGCCGTATTATTGTTGTGAGCGATGAAGTCGCGGCGGATACCGTACGTAAAACGCTGCTGACGCAAGTTGCGCCGCCGGGCGTTACGGCGCATGTGGTTGACGTCGCGAAGATGATTCGCGTCTACAATAACCCGAAATACGCCGGTGAACGCGTGATGCTTCTGTTTACCAATCCTACCGACGTCGAGCGCATCGTTGAGGGCGGCGTGAAAGTCACTTCCGTGAACATTGGCGGTATGGCCTATCGTCAAGGTAAAACGCAGGTGAACAACGCCGTTTCCGTCGATGAAAAGGATATCGAAGCCTTTAAAAAGCTCAACGAGCGCGGCATCGAGCTTGAGGTGCGTAAAGTTTCCACCGATCCGAAACTGAAAATGATGGATTTAATTGCCAAAGTGGCGAAATAACCGCCGGCATTTAATTAGCTTTCACACTTAAGATAGCAATAGGAGAAGTACAATGGAGATTACCACTCTTCAGATTGTGCTGGTGTTCATCGTCGCATGTATCGCGGGTATGGAGTCGGTACTTGATGAATTTCAGTTCCACCGTCCGCTGATCGCCTGTACCTTAATCGGCGCCGTTCTGGGGGACATGAAAACCGGTATTATCATCGGCGGTACTCTGGAAATGATCGCTCTGGGCTGGATGAACATCGGTGCTGCCGTTGCGCCTGATGCCGCACTGGCATCCATCATCTCTACCGTTCTGGTCATCGCCGGGCATCAAAGCATTGGCGCCGGTATCGCGCTGGCGATTCCGCTGGCGGCAGCAGGCCAGGTACTGACCATTATCGTACGTACCATCACCGTGGCATTCCAGCACGCGGCGGACAAGGCGGCTGAAAACGGCAACCTGACGGCGCTCTCCTGGCTGCACGTTTCTTCTCTGTTCCTGCAGGCAATGCGTATCGCTATCCCGGCGGTTATCGTTGCCATCTCCGTAGGCACCAGCGAAGTACAGGGAATGCTGAATGCGATTCCTGAAGTCGTCACAGGCGGTCTGAACATCGCCGGCGGCATGATCGTCGTGGTTGGTTATGCGATGGTTATCAACATGATGCGCGCAGGCTACCTGATGCCGTTCTTCTACCTCGGTTTCGTCACCGCGGCTTTCACAAACTTCAACCTAGTCGCACTGGGTGTCATCGGCGCAGTGATGGCTATTCTTTACATCCAGCTGAGCCCGAAATACAACCGTGTAGCGGGCGCGCCTGCAGCGGCTGCTGGCAATAACGATCTCGACAACGAACTGGACTAACAGGTGAGCGAAATGGTTGATATGACTAAAACTACCACCGAGAAAAAACTCACTCCGAGCGATATTCGCGGCGTATTTCTTCGTTCTAACCTGTTCCAGGGGTCATGGAACTTCGAACGTATGCAAGCGCTGGGCTTCTGCTTCTCTATGGTGCCGGCGATTCGTCGCCTGTATCCGGAGAATAATGACGCGCGTAAACAGGCGATTAAACGTCACCTGGAGTTCTTTAACACCCATCCTTACGTTGCGGCGCCGGTACTGGGCGTGACCCTGGCAATGGAAGAAAAGCGTGCGAACGGCGCAGAGATTGACGATGGTGCTATCAACGGTATCAAAGTCGGTCTGATGGGACCGCTGGCAGGCGTCGGCGACCCTATCTTCTGGGGTACCGTCCGTCCGGTATTCGCGGCGCTGGGCGCAGGTATTGCAATGAGCGGCAGCCTGCTTGGTCCGCTGCTGTTTTTCATCCTGTTTAACCTGGTGCGTCTGGCGACCCGTTATTATGGCGTGGCTTATGGCTACCGCAAAGGCGTCGATATCGTTAAAGATATGGGCGGCGGCTTCCTGCAAAAACTGACTGAGGGGGCGTCAATCCTCGGCCTGTTTGTCATGGGGGCATTGGTTAACAAGTGGACGCACGTGAATATCCCGCTGGTGGTCTCCACCATCACCGGTCAGGATGGTCAGACACGCGTTACCACCGTGCAAACCATTCTCGACCAGCTGATGCCGGGTCTGGTTCCGCTACTGTTGACCTTTGCCTGTATGTGGCTGCTGCGTAAGAAAGTTAACCCGCTGTGGATTATCGTGGGCTTCTTCGTCATCGGTATCGCCGGCTACTCCGTAGGACTGCTGGGCCAGTAAGGCTGTTGTACACTACCGGGGCCAAACGGCCCCGTTTTTTTATTTCTCTGGAGGATAAATGACTATCACGGACCTGGTGCTGATTCTCTTTATTGCCGCATTATTGGCTTACGCTCTCTACGATCAGTTCATCATGCCCCGTCGCAATGGCCCCACTCTGCTTTCTATAGCCCTGCTCCGCCGTGGTCGCGTAGACAGCGTTATCTTCGTTGGGCTGGTCGCCATCCTTATTTATAACAACGTAACCAGCCACGGAGCGCAGATGACCACATGGTTATTAAGCGCGCTGGCGTTAATGGGGTTTTATATATTCTGGATCCGCACGCCACGGATCATCTTTAAACAACGTGGCTTTTTCTTCGCCAATGTCTGGATAGAATATAACCGTATTAAAGAGATGAATTTATCGGAAGACGGCGTACTGGTGATGCAATTAGAACAACGACGCTTGCTTATCCGTGTACGCAATATCGACGATCTGGAAAAAATATATAAACTTCTTATTGAAAATCAATAAACTAAGATATAGCCTCAACTATGTTTTTCGAATTTTATTTCGAATCATAATATAGCTAAGGCTATATTTCCTATTGACCAATTGTTATTTAATTTAACGTTTTATTGATGAACAAATCTAAATGAAAATCGTTTTCAATTAGAAGACAAATAATATTTTATCGCTGTTGTTTTATATTCTAAAAATATGTTAATGTTGCGCCGTCAATTGGGGAGTAGCCGATTTCCAGACTCCGGAAATGTACGCGTCAACATACTCGTTGCAAAACGTGGCGCGTACGGACCAGCCGCCGCTGGTCAGGCGAGACCATAGGCGCATCAACTGCTGTGTATTTCGTCACAGAATGGCGACATGCATGTTTGCTGGGGGCAGTGATGTGTTTAATGGATACCCCGGTCAGGACGCTGTCATGCACTTTACTGCTACTGTTCTTCTCGCTTTCGGCATGTCGATGGATGCTTTCGCGGCATCAATTGGCAAAGGCGCCACCCTACATAAACCCAAATTCTCAGAAGCGTTGCGTACCGGCCTTATCTTTGGCGCGGTTGAAACGCTGACCCCGTTAATCGGCTGGGGGCTGGGGATATTGGCGAGTAAATTCGTTCTGGAATGGAACCACTGGATAGCCTTTGTTCTGCTGATCTTTCTGGGCGGACGCATGATCATCGAAGGTATCCGCGGCGGTAGTGATGAAGATGAAACACCGTTACGTCGCCACAGCTTTTGGCTATTAGTCACGACGGCTATCGCGACCAGCCTTGATGCGATGGCGGTTGGCGTCGGTCTGGCGTTTTTGCAGGTAAACATCATCGCTACCGCATTAGCTATCGGTTGCGCCACGCTTATCATGTCCACCCTCGGGATGATGATCGGTCGCTTTATCGGCCCAATGTTGGGTAAGCGTGCTGAAATTCTCGGCGGGGTCGTACTGATAGGAATTGGCGTCCAGATCCTCTGGACGCATTTTCACGGTTAACGGTTACGCTGCCAGAGATGAAGGTTGAAATCCGTCTGGCAGCTAAGTCCGGCGCTGGCGGCCAGTTGTTCCCACACTTCTGGCCTGGCGCGCCAGGCAAATGGCGTCATTTGCAACAGTGCTACAGCCGCTTCGGCGGTGAGCTGCATGTGATAAGCAAGGCGGGTACTCTGCTGCAATGTGAATCCGTCGAGCTGCTCGGTATACGGCGCATGTAAACGCACCTCATCATAAATGAGCCCTTTTAGTTCCATCAGATGATGAGGTCCCGGCGTGGCGGTAACAACCCAACCACCAGGCTTCACCACGCGCGCCAATTCCTGCGCCTTACACGGGGCGTAGATTCTGATCACCGCATCCATTGACGCATCGGCAAAGGGCAGTCGATGGCTTGACGCCACACAAAACTTCACCTGCGAATAGCGCTTCGCTGCCGCTTTGATCGCCGTTTTAGCAACGTCCAGTCCAAACGTGGTGGCTCCCGGCAACGCCTCGGCAAAAGCATGAGTGTAATACCCCTCGCCGCAGCCGATATCCAGAATCGCCGTGGCCGACTGATCCAGCCGCTCGCGCAACAGGTTAATCACCGCATCGCGCAGCGGCTGATAATGGCCCGCATCAAGAAACGCTCTCCTCGCCTGCATCATTTCGGCGCTGTCGCCCGGATCGCGCGAACGTTTATGCTGTACCGGCAGCAGATTGATGTAGCCCTCTTTCGCCACATCAAACTGATGGCGCTGTGGACATATAACGCTGTTATTAATCTGCGTAAGCGGCTGATGGCAAAGCGGACAGGTAAACGACATGACAACTCCGGACTGGGGCGCTAAAGGGCGCAAGTGTAACGCGAATTGCGCCCCGGGAAAATCCTTTACGAGCCCGGAACCGCAACGTGGCTGCCATGCATCACCAGAAGGTGATCTGAATCGGCTGGCATACCGTCTGGCTCAACATTTTCCAGCCGCAGCACATCGCCCATGATCTGGCTGAATACGGGCGCAGATACCGCGCCGCCATAATAAGCCCCATTTTGCGGATTATTAATCACCACCACCAGCGCAAATCTGGGATTACTTGCCGGCGCGACGCCTGCGGTATATGCCACATACTTATCGACGTATTTACCATCATCGCCAATTTTTTTCGCCGTCCCGGTTTTGACCGCAATACGGTAGTCTCTTACTGCGGCTTTTGTTCCGCCGCCGCCAGGCAACGCGACGCTCTCCATCATATGTTCCACCTCGTGCACCAGTTCTTCCGGCATTACTCGCGTGCCGATCACGGGCGGATCAACTTTGGTGATCGATAACGGACGGTAGATACCAAAGCTGCCAATCGTGGCATAAACATGCGCCAGTTGCAGCGGCGTCACCATTAATCCATAGCCAAAAGCGAAGGTAGCGCGATCTAAATCACTCCAGTAACGGCGTTTCGGTAATAACCCGCTGCTCTCTCCGGTGAGACCCAGTCCGGTAGGCACGCCGAAACCAAAGCTTTTATAAGTATCCATTAATTTCTGCACCGGCATCGCCAGAGAAAGGTGAGAAACGCCGGTATCGCTGGATTTTTGCAAAATGCCGGTTAATGTCAGTTCCGGATAGTAACCGACGTCGCGGATACGGTGTCCATCGAGAGTAAAAGGATGGGTATCGATAACGCTGTCCGGTTGCACGATACCCTGCTGTAACGCAGTCATAATGACCAATGGCTTCACAGTAGAACCGGGTTCGAAAGTGTCGCTAATCGCGCGGTTACGAAAATCGTCCAACTGCGCGCCTTCACGGTTGTTCGGGTTGAAATCCGGGTAGCTCGCCATCGAGAGAATTTCACCCGTTGGGATGTTAATCAATACGGCAGCGCCGGATTCCGCTTTGTTCCAGATGACGGCGTTATCCAGCGCATCTTCGGTAACCGTTTGCAGACGTTCATCAATGCTAAGCTGAAGTTCATGAGCAGGAACCGGATTCACTTCCGTAATGTTCTCAATAACGTGACCAAATTTATCTTTACGCACCAGTCGGGAGCCCGGTTTTCCCGTCAGTTGCGCGTTAAAGCTTTTTTCAATACCTTCTATTCCCTGCCCGTCGATATTGGTAAAGCCGATCAAATTGGCCGCTACGTGTCCGGCAGGGTAAAAACGGCGCGACTCTTCCCGCAGGTTAATACCCGGTAGATTCAGTTTATCTATCCATTCGGCTTGCTGGGGTGAAACCTGGCGCGCGAGGTAGATAAAACGACCTGCCGGGTTACTGTTTACCCGTTCCGCAAGCGTACTGAGAGACAGATGTAAGGCGCTGGCCAGCGCCTGCCAGCGCTCATTGTAGCCAACGCCGCCTTTGCTTATGATAGTCTTCGGATCGGCCCAGACAGCATTAACCGGAACGCTCACCGCTAAGGGTCGCCCTTCTCTGTCGGTGATCATGCCGCGTGGAGAGGCCGTGGTCACTTCACGAAGCGAGCGCATATCTTCTTGTTTCACCAGTTTCGACGGCGTAACAATTTGCAACCATGCCACCCGCCCTAACAACAATGCCATGCTGAGCAGAATGGCAGTGCAAAGTAGTGCAAAACGTATGGGCGTAAAATTACGGGTATCGCCGTCGCTTTTCTTTTTCACCTGATCTCCAGCCGAATCATTTTTCAGGTGATTGATTTAACGGGAAACGGACGGAAAAACCAGAAAAAACAATGCTAATAACCTCGTGCCTTTGCAACAAATCGCTAACGAGAGCGCATCCAGACACATTTTGAAGGATATTGAATTAAAAAGCCCCGCTTTTAGCGAGGCTTTATATCTGAGGCTGACGCGACAAACGCATCAAATCAGTGGTGTCGATCAGATAGCCGTTACGTTAACAGCAGCCGGACCTTTCTGGCCGTCCTGAATTTCGAACTCAACGTTCTGGCCTTCAGCCAGAGTTTTGAAACCATTGCCCTGGATAGCGGAGAAGTGTACGAACACATCTTTGCTGCCGTCAGCCGGAGTAATGAAGCCAAAACCTTTGGATTCGTTGAACCACTTAACTTGACCTTTAATCTTTGCCATTTGCAAAATTCCTTAGAGTGTTTTCTTTGCCCGTAGGCATAACATAGATAAAACTGAGACATTACTGCTTGAGGCACTAATATAAGGTTCGGCAGAGAAGCGGTATTCAACGTCAACGTGTTTACTCAGGACTTCTTTACTGAAAATGCCACACATAAACAGAACTGTACCTCGTTTAACCCAAAGCCTGTTATCACATACAACGTTAATTATGGCAAGCCATTTTTAAACGTGTCTCGATCCGTCGCACAAATTACGAGAACCTTCACAAATTGACAGCACGTTTATGCAACAAAATTGCGAAAGATATATCCTCACGCGCTGACGGACTCCTGACAACGTCACTGCTGAAAAGCCATTTTTCTACCATAGCTCAATAACTTCGCTTCTTCCAGTGCATCAAATCACATTTAAAAGCTGTATTTTTCATATCACTTTTTATGCTGAGTTATGCATAAATTGTCACAATGATAAAAAACACCTTTTAATCAAAATAATAGAAAAGAAAAGCGATTTTCGACACCGCTTTTTGTGATGTTCTGCGTCTTTACAGAATGCCTTAAAATAATGAACAAACAATGACAATCCATAAAGAGAGAGAAACGTTTCGCTTTTAATAGAGAATGAGCAGTATCACAAAAATGCCATATGTCCATTTGTTATACATATAAAACTATGTTGCATATAAAGCCATATATTATGTAAGGTGTTGATGCTGTAGTATCAGTTGCAAACGGCAACGCGGAGAGATCCGACGGGGAAATGGGGCGTATGGCACTGGCGCCATTTGCGCCCCGGTAAGCATTATCGTTCTGCAACCAGACGAATGATGTCCTCATCCTCTTTCGGTTCGCTTGCCGCTGTTGCGGGTTCCGCTTCTTTTTCTGGTTCGTTTGCTTCGCAAAGGCGGCGTAACAACGCGTTTTGCCGCTTCTGTTGATCCAATAACGCTTCGAGCAATTCTATCTGCTCGTTGGCACGGGAACTTGCCCGGTTGACAAAGAACCAGAGCGCCAGCCCCACCACCAGAACCACCATTGATACTATTAAAGATGCAAGAGAAAACGCACCAGAGTTTAAAACGTCGTTCATTTCACCACCTCAATGTAGAGACGTCATTCTACCACTGCTACATGGGAAGGAAATCTCTGGTGTAAAACGTTTACCAGGGAATAAATTTATTGATGGCGCAAATACCGCTGAAAAATTGTACATCCTGATCGCACATGATATTAAACACCTGCGCCCACAGCAACAGGCATACTACCACCACGATGCCGAGAACGACCCATCGAAATTTTTTCACTCCACTCTCCGATCTTACATCTTATGTCGCTAAATTATCATGAGTTACTTAAACCAGGAGTAACTGTAGCGGCATTATATGTTTTTAGGAATGATTCACTTGTTTCAATCAATGTACACGCTACTCTTATTCTAACTAAAAAAGAAAAGAGGTAGTAATGCGTTTGATCATTCGCGCAATTGTATTGTTTGCCCTGGTGTGGATAGGCCTGCTGATGAGCGGCTATGGCATCCTGGTGGGAAGTAAAGTGAACGCTGCGGGGCTGGGTTTACAGTGCCATTACCTGACCGCACGCGGCACCAGCACGGCGCAATATCTCCATACCAACAGCGGCATTATTGGCTTTTCCGACTGTCCCATTTTCAGAAAAATCGCCACCGTGGTGGATAATGGCTAAGCGGCAATAAATAATTTCACAGTGAAACTATCACCAATAATTCCCCTATATTGGCTGTTGTTCATAAGTACTGTTAAATAATATTTTAATAACCGTTAAATAAGCCGACAGATATTATCTACTTTTACGATTTCATCCCACCCGATGTTATAAAAAAAGCAGCTACATTTTTCGTAGCTGCTTTTTTTTAACGTCATGCAAATAACGTTGCTTAGAAGGGATAATCGTTGTAACCCATTTGTTCAGAAATTTTACGCGCGGCGGCGTGTAACATAGCCACATATTCCTGTAGGCGTTCTTCTGAAAAACGCAGCGTCGGGAACGAAATGCTTAACCCTGCGATGACTACGCCAAAACGGTCAAATACCGGTACGCCGATACAACGTAACCCTTCTTCCTGTTCTTCGTTATCTTCACCGTAGCCTTGCGCACGCACTTCATCCAACAGCGGCAGCAACGCTTCAGTGCTGGTAATCGTGCGTCCAGTGCTTTGCTTATACTCTACGCCGTCGAGAATCTGCTTAACCTCATCACGGTCGCGCCAGGCCAGAAGCACTTTACCGATGGCCGTACTGTACAGCGGATTACGACGCCCAATACGTGAGTACATCCGCAGATTGTACATAGAGTCAATTTTATGGATATAGACAATACTGTCTTCATCCAGCGCGCCAAGATGGATAGTTTCTTTTGTCAGACGAGACAGTTCGCGCATCTGAATGTCCGCACTGCGGATGAGATCAACATTTTGCAACGCTCGTGCGCCCAGCTCAAACAGCTTTAGCGTCAGAGAGTATTTTTCAGACTCCCCCTCCTGAGCCACGTAGCCCAGCGTTTTCATGGTTTGCAAAAAGCGATAAACGGTGCTTTTCGACATCATGACGCGCTGCGATAGCTCGGTAATCCCTATTTCACGCTCTTCACCCAGCGCCTGCAGAATGCCGAAAACTTTCAGCACAGAAGATACAGAATCAGGCTGCTTATCCAGATCTGCGTTTGCCATTTATCACCTCATTACGAGCGTTTTATAAAATTCAGAACGAGTTTTTATTATAATTTCACGCCAGGTCGCCCGCAATCCATCTTTGCTTACTTCGTTACAAATCTGCGACATAACAACTCAGTATTAATGCTAACATTATTATTCAGCTCATAATTCCCCTTATTACAAAATACTTATGGAAAAAACACGGGCCGATGGCCTGCCCCTCCCGCAGAGATACGGCGCTATCCTGACGATTATTATCGGTATTTCGATGGCGGTTCTGGATGGCGCAATCGCTAATGTCGCGCTGCCAACCATTGCGACTGATTTACATGCCTCCCCTGCCAGCTCTATCTGGATTGTCAATGCGTACCAAATCGCCATTGTCGTCTCACTGCTTTCCCTGTCTTTTTTAGGCGACATGTTTGGTTATCGCCGGATCTACAAATGTGGTTTAGTGGTATTTCTGCTTTCATCATTGTTTTGCGCGCTTTCAGACTCGCTGCAGATGCTGACGCTGGCGCGCATCGCGCAGGGATTTGGCGGTGCGGCGCTAATGAGCGTAAACACGGCGCTGATTCGTCTTATCTACCCCCAGCGTCATCTGGGACGAGGCATGGGAATTAACTCTTTTATCGTCGCAGTCTCTTCCGCCGCGGGTCCGACGATCGCCGCGGCGATTTTGTCCATCTCATCATGGAAATGGCTGTTTCTGATTAATGTCCCGCTAGGTATCATCGCGTTAATTCTGGCCATACGCTTTTTACCAGCAAACATCGCCCATGACACTAAGCCGCGCTTTGACTTACCGAGCGCGGTAATGAATGCGCTCACATTTGGCCTGCTGATTACCGCATTGAGCGGATTTGCCCAGGGACAGTCGCTAACGTTGATTGGCGCAGAGCTGCTCGTTCTGGTCGTGGTCGGGTTTTTCTTCGTGCGCCGCCAGCTTTCTTTGCCCGTCCCTTTGTTACCCATCGACTTGTTACGCATTCCGCTTTTTTCACTCTCGATCGGCACGTCAATTTGCTCGTTCTGCGCGCAAATGTTAGCCATGGTCTCGCTACCTTTTTATCTGCAAACCGTGCTGGGCCGTAGCGAAGTAGAAACCGGCCTGTTATTGACGCCCTGGCCGCTGGCAACGATGGTGATGGCGCCGCTGGCGGGATACCTGATAGAACGTCTTCATGCCGGTTTGCTGGGGGCGCTGGGAATGGTGATAATGGCAGCCGGGTTGTTTGCGCTGGTCATGTTGCCAGGCTCCCCCTCCGATCTGAATATTATCTGGCCGATGATCCTTTGCGGCGCAGGGTTTGGCCTGTTCCAGTCGCCGAATAATCACACCATTATCACTTCCGCGCCGCGTGAGCGCAGCGGTGGCGCCAGCGGGATGCTTGGCACGGCGCGACTGTTAGGCCAAAGTACTGGCGCCGCGCTGGTAGCGCTGATGTTGAACCAGTTTGGCGATAGCGGTACGCATCTTTCGCTGCTCGCAGCGGCGATCCTGGCGACTCTCGCGGCGGTAGTGAGCGGTTTACGTATTACGCAACCACGCGTTCAGGCGTAAAAAAAGCGCGTCATTCGACGCGCTTTTCATACTTGCCAGTGGGCTTATTATTTCAGGTACTCGCCGCTACGCAGCGCTTCAATGCGTTTATCCAGCGGTGGGTGCGTCATAAACAGCTCGCTTAACGATTTCGATTTACCGTTAATACAAAACGCCATCATGCTGGTCGCTTCTTGCGGCTCGTAGCTGGTTTTCAGGCGCTGCAGCGCGGCAATCATTTTTTCACGGCCAACCAGCTTCGCCGATCCCGCATCGGCATGAAACTCACGGTAACGGGAGAACCACATGGTGATGATGCTCGCCAGAATACCGAAGACCAGTTCCAGCACCGTCGCAACGGCGAAATAGATTAGCGGATTACCGTTACTTCCTTCGCCTTCATCGCGGTTGCCGCCCAGAAAACCAGCAGCAATTTGCGCGATAATGCGCGAAATAAAGATAACGAAGGTGTTAACCACCCCCTGAATCAACGTCATCGTCACCATATCGCCATTGGCAATATGGCTGATTTCATGCGCAATGACGGCTTCCGCTTCGTCAGGGCTCATGTTTTGCAACAAACCGGTGCTCACAGCGACCAATGAGGCGTCACGGCGTGCGCCCGTCGCAAACGCGTTAATGTCCGGCGCATGGTAGATAGCAACCTGCGGCATGGCGATACCGGCCTGGCGCGCTTGCGTTGCTACGGTGTTCATCAACCAGCGTTCTCTTTCATTGCGAGGCTGTTCAATAACTTCCCCTCCTACGGATTTTAACGCCATCCATTTGGACATCAGCAATGAAATAAAAGAACCGCCAAAACCAAACAGCAGCGCCATGATCAGCAAGCCTTGCACGCTGCTCGACTGTATCCCTGTCAGGCTCAGAACCAGCCCGAAAACGACCATCACGGCCAGGTTCGTCAGCAGGAAGAGCGCGATTCGCATCATAATTTTCTTTTAACCTCAATTTAACAAAGCGCACTATGCGATTACCCACATCGTATGGGTCTTATGGCTATTTTCAAGCATCACCAGGCGGTAAGTCACGAGAAAAACACAACTTTACATTTTGTAGCATTATCCTGACGACTTCTGCGCTTGTTAAAAAAAAACAGGCACAATTTTTTGTGCCTGTTTAGCGTTACTTATTGGCTGCCGCCTGCTCCGCTGGTTTTTCTTTTTCAAGATGCGCCAGGTCCAGAGCAATCTTCACCGTTTCATCAAGGTACGGGTCCGGCTCCTGGTAATCCTTTGGCAGATCGTCCAGTTTCTTCAGCAACGGTTTACCCTCACGTTTAAACCGATCGTTAATACGCGCCAGACGCAGAGCGTCTTCTTCATTGTTCTCTTTCTCACGCTGCGCATAATTCAGAGAGACGATGTTGCGCTTATCCTTCATGGCATTGAAACGTGCGATATCCTTCATGATGTACTGAAACTCAGGATCTTTGGCGATACGCGCGTTGTGTTCTTTCAATAATTCCGGGCCAAACGGGGCCAAATCGTCCGATTTCACGTATTTCGCCGCATCAATGCTATCCCACGGCAAGGCGTTATCTTCAAATTTTTCTCCGGTTTCCGTCTCTTCATTGCCAGTCGGCATGATGATATCCGGCGTGACCCCTTTACGCTGCGTACTACCGCCGTTGACACGGTAAAACTTCTGAATGGTGTACTGCACCGAACCCAGCGCAGGCCATTCCGGGCGAAGCATCTGATCGTAAATTCGGTTTAGCGAACGATATTGCTGTACCGTACCTTTACCGAAGGTCGGCTCACCGACAATCAGCGCGCGCCCATAATCCTGCATCGCGGCAGCAAAGATTTCCGATGCCGAGGCACTGAAACGATCGACCAGCACCACCAGCGGGCCTTTGTAGTAGACCACGCCG
The DNA here is from genome assembly GCF_004010735.1 of Salmonella sp. SSDFZ54. Classification (NCBI taxonomy): domain Bacteria; kingdom Pseudomonadati; phylum Pseudomonadota; class Gammaproteobacteria; order Enterobacterales; family Enterobacteriaceae; genus Salmonella; species Salmonella sp. SSDFZ54. The sequence goes on along the minus strand of NZ_CP034819.1, from coordinate 4,024,394 downwards.
TCGGTGTCGCTATCCTCACGCACTTTGCCGTTATTGTCGCGCACCTGAACTATCGGACCAGAAGGGATAAACAGACCGGAAAGCGAAACGGCTTCCGTCAGCGCCCCACCGCCGTTTGAACGCAGATCGATAACGATGCTGTTAACGTTCTGTTTTTCCAGCTTCTGAAGCTGAACTTTGACATCATCGGTCAAGCCAACATAGAAGCCTGGAATATCCAGTACACCAACTTTTTCCTTGCCGACGGTTTTCACCGACATTTTAACCGCGCGATCTTCAAGACGAATCCGCTCACGCGTCAGCGTGATAATACGCGTTTTCGTCCCTTTGCCAGCCGGCAGTATTTCCAGTCGAACCTTGCTGCCTTTCGGCCCTTTGATCAGCGCCACCACATCGTCAAGACGCCAGCCAATAACGTCGACCATCGGTTTTCCGGCCTGCCCTACGCCGACGATACGATCGCCGACGCTAATCGACTTGCTCTTCGCTGCCGGGCCGCCGGCAACCAATGAGTTAATGACAGTATAATCGTCATCCATTTGCAGCACCGCGCCGATACCTTCCAGAGACAGGCTCATTTCGGTATTAAACTGCTCGGTATTGCGGGGAGAAAGATAATTCGTATGCGGGTCGATTTCACGCGCAAAAGCGGTCATCGCCAGCGAGAACACATCTTCACTGTTGGTCTGCGCCAGGCGACGAATAGCGAATTTGTAGCGACGCGTCAGCGTTTCGCGAATTTCTTTGTCGCTCTTGCCGGTGAGTTTCAGACTGAGCTCATCGAATTTCACTTTACCATCCCACAGCGCATTTAGCTCAGCCTCATCTTTCGGCCAGGGCGCTTTACTGCGGTCCAGGTTAAACGTATCGTTTCCGGTGAAATCCATTGGCCGTTCCAGCACTTTTAGCGCGTACTGGTAACGTTCAAACCGGCGCTTTTGCGCCAGGTTATAAAGATCGTAAAAAACATCCAGCTTACCCGTGCGCAGCTCATCGCCCAACACGGTTTTCTTTTTCGCAAACTGCTCGACATCGCTCGCCAACAAAACGTTGTGGCTATAGTCGAGAAGATTCAGATAGCGATCAAAAATCTTTGCCGAAAATGCCTCATCCAGATCGAACTGGCGATAGTGGGAGCGGGTAAAACGCGACGTTACGCGCTCGCTCACCGTCGCATGTTGCGTCTCTTCCTTTAGTACGGGAATTTGATCGGCACGCGTAATATCTTCCACGGCGAAGGACTGGCCTGCTAATGCAAGCAGGCCAGCTAACGCGGTAAGCCTAAAAAAAGTGTTCATGCCAGGCCTGGCCTCCGTTTCAGAACACCAGGTGTTCTGCGCGTACAATCAAAGACATACCCGAATTCAGCTGTACACGGACACCATCTTTGGTGATTTCTAATACGGTGGCATCCATCGCATTATTACCCGCTTTCACCTTGAGGGACTGCCCTACGGTCAATACTGAAATATCAGAAACCGGCGTGTGCTTCTCTTCGCGAGGCGCACGCGGCGCTTTCGTCGTCGGTTTATCAGCGCGAGGTTTACGTTCAGCGCCTTCTTTACGACGCGCTACCGGGCGAGGTTTACGCTCGCGTCGCGGCGCGTCTTCTTTTTCGCCAGCCGCCGCGGCAGCTTCGCGTTTTTTCGCTTGCTGCTCTGCGCGCTGCGCCTGAACACGGGCTTTGGCTTCTTCAAGCTGCTTACGCGCATGTTCGACATGCTGTTCTTCCAGCTCGCCGCACGGATTGCCATCAAGGTCGACGCGCGTTGCGCCCGGCTTAACGCCGTACAGGTAACGCCAGCTTGAAGTATAAAGACGTAAAGCGGAACGAAGTTGCGTTTTGCTGAGGTTCATTTCGCCCCCAACTCGCTCTACCAGATCCTGAAAAATACCAATTTTCAGCGGGCGAGCTTCGCCTTCCGCACTAAAACAGTGAGGAAAACGCTCGGCCAGAAACGCGATAACTTCTTTACTGCTATTCAACTTAGGTTGATTTTCCATGAAATTTCCTGATTACAACGGACGTAGCCAACAAGCAGCAGGCATGAACAGGCGTCATTATAATGACGCCATCAGTAATTGCTACGTTATCCGTTGATTATCCTGCGACGCTCGCAAAGAATTTTTTGTAATCCGTCGTTGCAAGCACGGTTTCAAGCTGTGCGACCAGCGTACGCAGGCCGTGTTCATCTTCTTCGGTAAAACGGCCAAACGCCGTGCTATCTACATCCAGCACGCCGATAATCCGTTCGCCAACCGTGACAGGCAGCACAATTTCGGCGTTGCTGGCGGCATCACAGGCAATATGGCCGTCAAACGCATGAACATCATCAATACGTTGAACCTTATTCTGCGCTACCGCTGCGCCGCACACGCCGCGACCAACCGGAATCCGCACACAGGCGATTCGCCCCTGAAACGGCCCCAACACCAGCGTATCGCCTTCGAGGAGATAAAATCCCGCCCAGTTCACCTCGGTAAGACGTTCGAACAGTAGCGCGCTGGTATTCGCCAGCGTGGCCAGAAAGCTGGTTTCACCTGCCATTAACGACTGAAAATCGCGGTTTAACGCCGCGTATAGTTCTGTTTTGCTCATTATATAATCACTTCGTGGTCTTACTCCTAAACACAGGCTATTAAAATAAGCATTAAATGCGTTCTTGCTCAAGATTATTCCTGTCATGAGTTAAGATTACATTATTCTAACACTTTGATTCACGATACATGGCTCTGAACACCTCACACGTCACGCCAACAAAAAAGCTAACGATCAGGTCAATTAGCGAAGCGCTGCCGCGCAGCCACTACCAGCGCTGCCCTGAATGCGACATGCTGTTCAGCTTGCCGGAGATGAGCGCTCATCAAAGCGCTTATTGTCCTCGTTGCCAGGCCAAAATTCGCGATGGGCGCGACTGGTCGCTGACGCGGCTGACCGCGATGGCAGTAACCATGCTGCTATTGATGCCGTTTGCCTGGAGCGAACCGTTACTCCATATCTACCTGTTGGGCGTACGCATTGATGCCAATGTGATGCACGGCATCTGGCAAATGACGCAGCAGGGCGATCCGTTAACCGCCGCAATGGTGCTCTTTTGCGTGGTGGGCGCGCCGCTTATTCTGGTTTTTTCAATTGCTTACCTGTGGTTTGGCAGCCTCCTCGGCATGAATCTGCGTCCAGTCCTGCTGATGCTGGAAAAACTGAAAGAGTGGGTGATGCTGGACATCTATCTGGTCGGTATTGGCGTTGCCTCTATCAAAGTGCAGGACTATGCCTTTCTGCAGCCGGGCATCGGGCTTTTAGCGTTCGTCTCGTTGGTGGTTCTTAGCATTCTGACTATGATTCATCTGAATGTGGAGCAACTATGGGAACGATTTTATCCGCAGCGCCCTGCTCAACGTGCGGACGAAAGATTGCGCGTCTGTCTTGGCTGCCACTTTAGCGGCTATCCGGATGCGAAAGGACGCTGCCCGCGTTGTCATATTCCGCTACGGTTACGCAGAAAACAGAGCATACAGAAGTGTTGGGCGGCCTTGCTGGCGTCTATTGTCTTTTTGCTGCCGGCAAACCTGCTGCCTATCTCGGTAATCTACATTAATGGCGGGCGTCAGGAAGATACTATCCTGTCGGGCATTATGTCGCTTGCCAGCAGCAATATCGCCGTCGCCGCCGTCGTTTTTATCGCCAGTATTTTGGTGCCGTTTACCAAAGTCATCGTGATGTTTACGCTACTGTTGAGTATCCATTTTAAATGCCAACAGGGACTGCGGACGCGAATTCTGTTGCTGCGTCTGGTGACATGGATAGGCCGTTGGTCGATGCTGGATCTTTTCGTTATCTCGTTAACCATGTCTCTGATTAATCGCGATCAGATTCTGGCTTTTACTATGGGACCGGCTGCGTTTTATTTCGGCGCAGCGGTAATTTTGACTATTCTTGCAGTGGAATGGCTGGATAGCCGCTTACTTTGGGATGCACATGAGTCAGGAAACGCCCGCTTCGAAGACTGAAGCGCAAATTAAAACCAAACGCCGTATTTCACCTTTCTGGCTGCTACCGCTTATCGCGCTAATGATCGCGGGGTGGCTGGTATGGGATAGCTACCAGGATCGCGGCAATAGCGTGACTATCGATTTTATGTCGGCGGATGGTATCGTACCGGGCCGGACTCCCGTTCGTTATCAGGGAGTAGAAGTCGGCACCGTGGAAGATGTCAGTCTGAGCAAAGATCTGCGCAAAATTGAAGTTCGCGTCAGTATCAAATCAGATATGGAAGATGCGTTGCGCGAAGAGACGCAATTCTGGCTGGTGACGCCCAAAGCCTCGCTGGCGGGCGTTTCCGGCCTGGATGCGTTGGTCGGCGGGAATTACATCGGTATGATGCCAGGTAAAGGCAAGCCCAGAGATCATTTCGTCGCCCTGGATACACAGCCTAAATACCGGCTTAGCAACGGCGATCTGATGATTCATCTCAATGCGCCGGATCTCGGTTCGCTTAATAGCGGTTCACTGGTCTATTTCCGTAAAATCCCTGTCGGACGGGTGTATGACTATTCGATTAACCCTAACAAACAAGGCGTAACGATTGACGTTCTGATTGAGCGACGGTTTACCGATCTGGTGAAAAAAGGCAGCCGTTTCTGGAATGTCTCCGGCATTGACGCCGATCTAAGCCTGAGCGGCGCGAAGGTGAAACTGGAGAGCCTCGCGGCCCTGGTCAATGGCGCGATTGCGTTTGATTCGCCGGACAACTCCAAACCCGCCGCCCAGGATGACACGTTCGGCTTATATAAAGATTTAGCCCACAGCCAACGAGGGGTAATCGTTAAACTTGAGCTGCCCAGCGGAGACGGTCTGAAGGCGGAATCTACGCCGCTCATGTACCAGGGACTGGAGGTGGGTGAGCTTTCTAAACTGACGCTCAACCCTGGCGGTAAAGTCACCGGAGAGATGACCGTCGATCCCAGCGTTGTTCCGCTGATGCGGGAAAATACGCGTATTGAGTTACGCAATCCCAAACTGTCGCTAAGTGACGCGAATATCAGTTCGTTGTTAACCGGAAAAACCTTCGAGCTGGTGCCGGGCGACGGCGAACCGCGCAGTGAATTTGTGGTGGTGCCGGGTGAAAAAGCCCTGCTGCATGAGGCGAATGCCTTAACCCTGACGCTGACGGCCCCGGAAAGTTACGGCATCGAACCGGGCCAGCCGTTAATTTTACATGGTGTAAAAATTGGCCAGGTCATTGAGCGCAACTTATCCAGTAAAGGCGTGTCATTCACCGTCGCGATTGAACCGCAGCACCGGGATTTGGTACAGGGCGACAGTAAATTCGTGGTCAACAGCCGGGTGGATGTCAAAGTCGGCCTTGACGGCGTAGAGTTCCTCGGCGCCAGCGCCAGCGAGTGGATTGACGGCGGAATTCGTATTTTACCCGGTACGAGCGGGAAGATGAAATCCACCTACCCGCTCTATGCTAACCTGGAAAAAGCGCTGGAAAATAGCCTCAGTGACTTACCGACTACCACCTTAACGCTGACGGCCGAAACGTTGCCGGATGTCCAGGCAGGTTCCGTCGTGCTGTATCGAAAATTTGAAGTAGGCGAAGTCATCACCGTTCGCCCACGCGCCAATACCTTTGACATCGACCTGCATATTAAGCCGGAGTATCGCCACCTGTTAACCAGCAATAGCGTGTTCTGGGCGGAAGGCGGCGCGAAAGTGCAACTTAACGGCAGCGGCCTAACGGTACAGGCCTCGCCACTCTCCCGCGCGCTGAAAGGGGCCATTAGTTTTGATAACCTGAGCGGCGCCAGCGCCAGTCGGCGCAAAGGCGATAAACGCATTCTTTATGCTTCAGAAACTTCCGCCCGCGCGGTAGGCGGACAAATTACGCTGCACGCGTTCGACGCTGGAAAATTGGCGGAAGGGATGCCAATTCGTTACCTCGGTATTGATATCGGCCAGATCCAGACGCTGGAATTGATCACCGCACGTAATGAAGTGCAGGCAAAAGCCGTCCTTTATCCGGAGTACGTACAGACATTTGCCCGCGCCGGGACACGTTTTTCCGTTATTACGCCACAAATTTCCGCGGCGGGCGTCGAGCATCTGGATACGATTCTCCAGCCCTATATTAACGTTGAGCCAGGACGCGGCGCGGCGCGGCGCGACTTTGAACTGCAGGAAGCCACGATTACCGACTCACGCTATCTGGATGGGTTAAGCATCGTCGTGGAGGCGCCAGAAGCCGGCTCGCTTAATATTGGCACCCCCGTCCTGTTCCGCGGTATCGAAGTGGGAACGGTCACCGGAATGTCCCTGGGGTCGCTCTCCGATCGCGTGATGATCACCTTGCGTATCAGTAAGCGTTACCAATATCTGGTGCGTAATAACTCCGTATTCTGGCTTGCCTCCGGCTATAGTCTCGACTTTGGTCTGACAGGCGGCGTGGTGAAAACGGGGACATTTAATCAGTTCATCCGTGGCGGTATCGCCTTCGCTACTCCACCAGGTACGCCGCTGGCGCCAAAAGCGCAAGCCGGTAAGCATTTCCTGTTACAAGAGAGCGAACCGAAAGAGTGGCGTGAATGGGGCACCGCTCTGCCACGTTAAACACCCGGCTCCGGCGTACTCGCGCCGGAGCGTTTTATGCTACACTGCGCGCCTGTTTTTTTGCCGGCGATACACCTGTGGCTCAACACGCTGTCTATTTTCCTGACGCTTTTCTGACGCAAATGCGTGAAGCAATGCCTTCCACGCTCTCTTTTGATGAATTTATTTCGGCCTGCCAACGCCCGTTGCGCCGTAGTATACGCATCAATACGCTTAAAATCTCCGTGGCTGATTTCCTTGCCCTAATCGCGCCCTACGGCTGGTCGCTCACGCCAATTCCGTGGTGTCATGAAGGATTCTGGATCGAGCGCGATGATGAAGAGGCATTGCCGCTTGGCAGTACCGCTGAGCATTTAAGCGGCCTGTTTTACATTCAGGAGGCCAGTTCGATGCTGCCGGTCGCGGCCCTGTTCGCCGATGATAATCATCCGCAGCGGGTCATGGATATGGCAGCGGCGCCTGGCTCAAAAACCACGCAGATCGCTGCCCGCATGGGGAACCGCGGCGCCATTCTGGCCAACGAATTTTCGGCCAGCCGCGTCAAAGTTCTGCACGCTAATATCAGCCGATGTGGAATCGCCAATACCGCACTGACGCATTTCGATGGTCGCGTATTTGGCGCTGCGTTACCGGAGATGTTTGACGCTATCCTGCTGGATGCGCCCTGCTCTGGCGAAGGCGTAGTACGTAAAGATCCTGATGCGCTAAAAAACTGGTCGCCAGAAAGTAATCTGGATATCGCGGCGACACAGCGGGAACTGCTCGACAGCGCTTTTCATGCTTTACGACCCGGCGGCACGCTGGTCTACTCCACCTGCACGTTAAATCGCCAGGAAAACGAAGAGGTCTGCCTCTGGCTGCAAGAGACCTACGCCGACGCCGTTGAATTTTTGCCGCTGGGTGATCTGTTTCCTGACGCTGACCGCGCCCTCACCCCGGAAGGCTTCCTGCACGTCTTCCCACAAATTTACGACTGCGAAGGATTCTTCGTCGCACGTCTGCGTAAAATGTCATCCCTTCCAGCCATGCCCGCGCCGGGGTATAAAGTGGGGACGTTTCCTTTTACCCCCCTCAAAGGCCGCGAAACATTACACGTTACCCAGGCGGCCAACGCCGTCGGACTGCTATGGGATGAAAATCTCCATCTTTGGCAGCGTGAAAAAGAGGTCTGGCTGTTCCCGGCAGAGATTGAATCACTGATCGGAAAAGTCCGTTTTTCCCGGCTCGGCATTAAACTGGCCGAAAGTCATAATAAAGGCTATCGCTGGCAACATGAGGCGACGATAGCCCTTGCCTGCCCGACTCATGCTCACGCGTTCGAACTCTCTGCGCAAGAGGCGGAGGAGTGGTATCGCGGTCGGGATATTTATCCGCAAACACCCCCTGCCGCTGATGATGTCCTGGTGACGTTCCAGCGTCAGCCGCTTGGTCTGGCAAAACGTATCGGCTCAAGAATAAAGAACAGTTACCCGCGTGAACTGGTACGTGATGGCAAACTCTTTACTGGTAATAGCTAAAAGCGCACAAAAAAACCGCACTTTTTGACTGGCGCTTTTGCGTACGTTGACTACGCTGAAAAATGGACGGCTAAACTGGTCGTACCACAATTAGCGTATTAACGGAGAGCACGATGATGAAAACCAGTGTGCGCATTGGCGCTTTTGAAATCGACGATGCCGAATTACATGGCGAATCGCCGGGGGAGCGAACGTTAACTATCCCCTGTAAATCCGATCCGGATTTATGTATGCAACTGGACGCCTGGGATGCCGAAACCAGCGTTCCCGCCATTCTCAACGGGGAACATTCCGTTTTGTTCCGTACTCATTACGATCCTAAATCTGATGCCTGGGTCATGCGTCTTGCCTGACTCAAAAAGAACCCGTCGCCAGGCGGGTTATTTATTCTTCCTTTTCTCATTTCCCCCCTGCGCTAACCTCTCCTACACTATCGTGTAAAGTAGTTAACATTGAGGATGTAATGTTCGCGCTGGTACTTTTTGTATGTTACCTGGATGGAGGATGCGAGGATATTGTCGTGGACATCTACGATACCGAGCAGCAGTGTCTTTATTCGATGGACGATCAACGGATTCGCCATGGCGGCTGTTTTCCGGTAGAGGATTTTATCGACGGCTTCTGGCGACCTGCGCAGCAATATAGCGATTTTTAACCCTGGTCGCTGATACCGCTATTGTATCCGCGCTAACGTCAATTGCCCGCCAAATACCGCGCCCGTATCAATATAGTGTACGTTGGCGAAATCCATGCGCCGACGCAACGGCGTATGGCCAAACCAAAAATGATCGGCACCGCTAATCCCGCCGCGCTTATTTATGAGTCGTTCGCGGCTCCAGAGAACCTGATGTAAATCGACCTTTTTTTGCCATTGATAGGTTGACGCGGGGTAATCAGCATGAGCGATCACATGCGTGCTATGGCGGCAGCGAACTTCCAGTATCCGGGGCAGTCGCTGACAAAGGATAAAAAGCGCTTCAGCTTGCGCAGCGTGTTCAGCCGTCAGGCGGGTAAACCAGTCGCCACCATTCATCAACCACAGCGTCGACTGCGATGAGGCCCGCGCATCCAGCGCCATTTGTTCATGATTGCCGCGAACCGCCGTCATCCAGGACTCACGCAGTAAAGCCAGGCAACCCAGGCTGTCCGGGCCTCTATCAATGAGATCGCCCACAGAAACTAACAAGTCTTGTTGCGGATCAAATCGACACTCACGTAACTTTTTCATTAACATTGAAAAACAGCCGTGGATATCACCGACCACCCAGACATGCCGCCAATTCTTTGCCTCTATTCGCTGATAAATCTCTTCAGGCCGCATCATATTTTTCCTGTCGTTCATTATCCAGGACAGATATAAAAGGATAGCGTGTGCAGATTTTCTTGCTTAGTAAATGTGCTCTGTTGTAAATAGCGAATTTCATCAGTAGCGAGTAAATACTTTGTTATTATCGCAATAAAATATAACTGGCTGCGCCAGGGGAGTGTTATCCCCTGGCGCAGCGAGCTACTCACTATCGCCTGTTCACGTTCAATATTCTCCCTCCTTAAAAGCATGCCAAAAACATAAACCACATATCGACACCACAGGCTTCAGCACACTCTTGAGCTGAGTGAGTTGCAAGGCAAACCAGCGCCAATGCAGGTGTCGTTACCGTGGCGACCATCGCCCCCACAAACAGGAGCAGCATAATTTTTTTTAAAGGCGGCATAACCTCTCCTGACAGTTAACAGACCATTAATCCTTATCGAGACATCATCCGTGCGCGGGTATCATAGACTTAACAACACGCAGCGTTACAAAAAAAGCTGTCTGGTTATGCCGGTATTTAGAGTAATAACAATTATTTTAAGTTTTAAGGGTATCCATTTGATTTTTATATTAAAATAAAGATGACGACGTTTTGTTAAAAGCGTCGCCATAAAAATGAATATATACTTTCAGAAAATCTGCTATTAATTCATATGGTTAATAGCAGTATTGTGTTTGCTATCTTCAGGAGGCATTCTGAAGATACTTATTCGCGATATTTTCTATAGTTAGCTGAAATTGTTGTGGCGTCGGCATCGTCCCCTTATTAAACAGCGGCGCAACCTCTTTCATAACGATTTTCTCAGCATACGCTTTAAAAGACACCTGCTGATTATGATTTATAAACATATGCGGATATTTAATGCTCGCTGCAGCAATGAGGGGGACGACAAAAGGATTCGCTCCTGCCCCACCTGGAGTAAATACGCCGTTTTTTATCTCCCCAGGTAGCCCCGCATTCTGCGCAGCCTCTCCTATCTCTTTCAGAAAGGGGGTAATACTGACCCCTTTACTGATGAGTAATTTACAACAGTGATCTTTATTATTACTGTACACGGCTGATAACATGGCTTCGCATGTCTGACGAGCATAGGCCGGATCTTTACTCGCATTACCTTTGATATCCAGGCTATTAAGCTTTTGCAGCATAAAATCTTTAACAGTTTTACTGGTTAATACTGCCCTACCCTCAGAGGCGTTCCCACGATGAAAATGGGTAGTCGGTATGTCTGTTTGCAGATGCAGGCTAAAGCGATCTGACAAACTCGTCGACAGGCTGATAAAGCTATTTCTAACGGCAGTAATACTTTTTGCAAAAATGTCCTTCTCCGTTGTTTTTTCTTTTACTGGTTCAACGTCACTTCTATGGATTCTGTAGTGCTGGGTGGATAGGGTTATATTAGTCACGGTAGTTCTCCTTTTAGATAACTATGCATAGCTACACTTTATTTATATTTCTTGCTTTCAAAAAATAGCCACCTTCGCCACAACCATTTTTATTCATTGATCTGTATAAATTTTATTTTCCTGATGAATTTTGTTCTTCTGTCACTTAGCCTGTTTTTTTTCGGCACAAGGTGATCGACTTTTATCGAGGAACATTTTTATCGGGACAATCCTGAACAGGCAAAACATCACTTCAATTCAACTGCTGCGTCACACAAAACATTCATGAATATTATTATTTATGCTGATGTTGTTACGATTTTGCCCCCATTCAAACGCTGACTGTCAGTTATCCTGCCAGCGAGTTAGCTGCTTTTTCAAAACCTATAAAGTCTCCACGCCAAACCTCTCCACCACTGTAATCCTTATCTAAATATCAATTAATTAACTGATTTTTATATATTATGACTTTTCATGGCGTTCAGAAAAACTACAAATGAAATGGATTGACTCATCTATTAGTGGTCAAAAAAACGCGCTACGAGAAATAATCAGTAACAATTGCAACACTATTCCAATCATAACGTAAACTATATGATACCAGGCGATTATTATTGCTTTTAGGTAACATCTTTGTATGGCTGCTTTTAAGCAACAATACTCTAACACAACATATAACATTATAACTTACAATAGGTTAACAAATGGAATTACAGCTTATGCTTAACCACTTTTTCGAGCGCGTCAGAAAGGATGCAAATTTCAACGCATTTCTAATCGATCTGGAATATAATAATATCGCTTATTACATCTATTTTGTTGCTACCGGCAATGTGAAAATTATCACTCATGCAGGCCACTTCATTTCTATTAAAAGCAATAGAAAGCTGATTAAAGTCAATTCAACACCAAATACGCAATTAATAAAATTGACTTCAGCTAAACACTTTTCGGGCGAGCATTCCTATGAAAAATACTGTACCGATCTGGCAACAGCAGGCGTTTTTAAATGGATTGTGGAATTAAACCAAAAAACTCGACAATACTGGTCGAAAGACAACCAATTATTATATATAGAAAATGTGGTCATGCCGCTTTAACAAGCCAGGGTAATAATAGCGTCAGTCGTGACATTCGGCGTGTTACGACTGCGGGTTATCCATTTAGAGACCATAATGAGAGTCTGACTGCGAGAGTTACCCTGTGCAGTCCGACCGACGCGGCAACGTTTGACCCGATTCTCGACAACAGCATCTCCTGGATCAGGAGAAATGATATTCAAAGCGATATCGACTAAAAGCTCAAAATATTTGCCTGCTATTTATATTCCATCTAATTAATACCCTCCAGGAAGTGTGGCATAATTGCAGAATCTGTCAGGATTCCGGGAGCATACCGGAGCGTAATCGAAAAACCATCTGGAGATGTATGAGCAAGGATGAAATCAGTTATCAAATTCTTTACCGGTACTCTCTGGAAAAGCTATACAGTACTCTTACCAGAAGAGTAGATAACGTGCTGTCATTCGCTCTCGTTTTTCTCGGGGTCGGCGTCACCATAAACGTCGGGAGTCCCTTTATTCTAGGGCCAGGCATTGTGGGTATCACCATACTAAAAAGAGCACTCCGCTTCGGCACGCGATCAGCACAGGCCGACCGGCAGTCCCGCGCCTGGCTGAAACTTTTTAATACTCAGCACCGCTTTCCTTCAGATAAAACACTGTTCCTTGCCTTCACATCGCTTGAGCAAGACGCGAGCGAAGCATGGTCCATGCTTATTGGTCCTGCCATCGTCATGACTGAGACCGCCCTCGGAAAAACGCCCATTGAGCCATTGACGGCGTGTGAAAAACTCTGCGCATTTTTGAGTGGCGCGACGAAATCCCAGCCAGCAGCTCGCAATTGACCTGTCTTCTAAACGTCTGTGCCATACCACAGAGATTTAGTACAAAATTAATTACGTTTATGTGGAGTGATCTCCTCCTAATATCGAACTGTATGAGCGCGACATACTGGTGAAGTTAAATCCTGAGCAGACGTGGAATGAGCTGCACCTGTTGATGGGGAATGTGGAGCCGGTGCTGCTGTGCTGGGAAAAGCCTGGGGAGTTCTGCCACCGGCAACTGGTCTCACGGTGGTTCCGGCGTGAGCTGGGAATTTCGGTTGAAGAGGATGATCCTCGGGCCACGCCGCAGTTTGATTTTTTTTGAGCCAGCCCCGTTTCGGCGGGGCTGGCTTTTGCGGGAATACCCTAACTTCAATTCAGGGTAATTTTTCTCGGTAAGTCACTCAATAGAAAAAAATCGACTGCAAATAAAAAATTATAATTCAATGAGCATTATTATAGATGAGATCAATGCCAACTCAGGTTTACTTACCTTACCTGCAACAAATTGGGCACCTTTAATTCGAAGGTTTTCTAACTCTTCTTTTAATTCTGAATTATTATGTTGCTTCAAATAAATTACACCTCTCATATCTACTTCAATACTTGCTTTCAAAAATTCTTTCCTATGCTTACACTCCGGATCTTTAGAAAGATCTTTTGGTAGGCTTATCAAACATTGTTGATAAGCCACCAATGTATCAATCAATTGAAGTCTTGAATTTTCCTTATATTGTGGCTTCCATTGATGTAATGATCTCCACGCTACACCTATACCAACAATCGTTGCAAAACACGATATACATGCAGCAATAGCGGCAACACCAGCCCACTTTGCTGCTTGCTGAGTCGCCACCAATGTGTCTAAGCTTATAAAATCAGTATCTACTTGCACTAAAAAACTCTCCCAAGTAAAAAGGCTTGAATTTACTTACTTTGTCTCAATATTGCAAGCTAATATAAACCTAAAAATATTTTATCCCTTACAGTCATTAAAATTCTAAATAGTTATTCGAAATAGCCCTATACCTTTTATTTCACTTGTAAATCGGAGGGTTGTTGCCACTCCATTAATAAACATCACAGCGTCTGCTCTGCTTTTTACCATTGAGTTACTTCATGTGTCAATAAATTGAAAAATTTAACAACATTCAAACTCGGTTATTTAATTGAAGTTCTGAAGAACATTCCTTATACCCATTTTAATTTTTTCTATTGCGGCTTCTACATTAGTAGCCTCCTTGTCAAAGATAGTTAAACCCTTATCCCGATCCAATGCCCCGTTGATTACCGCATGGTAAATTTTATGTCCTTCTGACAAATGTTCTCGAACTTCCTTCATAAATTTATCCAATGATGGGAAGTAGAGATATAACAATGCATCCATTCTGTCGTGAACATCGCCACCAGTTGAAAGCTCAGCCGCAAGCGAGTGTAACTGGTCCTCTGTTAATACTCCCTTAATCACTCGAAGTTGGTAAAGCTGGTAATTAATAGTCGCCTTTCCCCATTTTGAGACAAGGATGTGTAATTCCTCACCCTTTTCCCGAAGCATCGCGATACGCTCTTTCTCTTTTTCAAAAGAAACCTGTTTGTACCATCTGTTTTCGGCAAATTTATTTGCCAGAAATGCACCACCAAGTGCACCAGATAGCCCAGCAATAGCAGTAATCAACGCAGCCCAGGGAAACTGGACAGCAATAGAAGTAATCTCGGTAGCCATAAATCCCCCATATTATACAGGGATAATTTACCATTATCGAAGCCCCTCGTCGAAGAGCTTCTGTAATGCTTAAAAAACCATCGTCAAACTTAGCGGATGTTTATTATTCGGCCTGTTGTGCTGGCTGCTGCTCACACACTCCACCACCAGAATTAATACACCCACCGTTCGCTATAACCGCACTGGTTTCCGGCGCCACAGCAACATGCTTCACCGTCGTCCCGTTAGGGCCAGTTGCTTCGGTGTAAGTCGAGTACGCCGATAACGCGCACAGCGAAACCGCTGCGAGTACAGCTAATACGGTTTTTTTCATTTGGATTTCCTCGGTCAGAATTTACAAGATCACTTTTTCGCGATCATCGTCATTACCTTGTGCTCAACAGCCTGAACGAACCGGCCACCGGCCCAGCCAGCGATTGAACAGACACTCCCCGCTGTTTCAGCGCTCCAGTTAAAGCGGATGGCAATGAGGATTGCCAGCAGCCCGGCGAACGACGCGACGATCAGTTGCAGAATGACACCAATGACAGTGACATCATCACCCACGAGCACACAAAACGCTGAATGTGCAATAGAGCCAAGCCAGATACAGCCGAGCCAGAAGTATGCGGCCCAGGGCCAGTTAAGTTCAGGAAGTTTCATTGTCTGTCCGTTGATGGAAAGCGCCTCACCCACGGTGTCAGGGTATGTGATATGTAGGTGGCTGATTGGGCGGATGCGTAATTGAAGTGTGTTCAAAATTAAACCGTTCACATATTGTAAACGGAAAGCATCACTGGTATAATGTTCACATAATGTAAACAGGCAGGTTTAACGCATAATGCATGTCATATCAAAAGAGCCTTTTGATGAAGCGGCAAGACGATATCCCAATGACTCGTTAGCCATAAAAGCCCTGTATCGCTTAGTCCGCGAAAAAGATTTCTCTTCTCCGGCAGAGCTACGAAAGGTCATACCGAGTCTCGATAACTTTAAGTACCGTAACAAGTGGTGGGTACTGGATGTCGGAGGCAACAACCTGAGGGTGATCGCTTACATCAACTTTATAAACAAACGCTTTTATGTGAAACACATCGCCACTCACGCTGAATATGACAAGCTGACCCGCTACTACAGGGAGAATAAAGAATGATTGCCAACACCGCAAAAGCTATCGAAGCCACAAAGGCGCTGGTCGCCGCCGTTCCTTTCCTGGGTGGCAGCGCGTCAGAGAAAGATTATCGTGATGCGCTGGCGCTGGTTGATTATCTTATCGAAAATGACGATGAAAACCCGCTGATTGACTTCCTGGCAAGCAAAATTGCCGAGTACGAAGATAACAGCAAGCAGTTCGCCGAGTTCAACAAATCTGTTGCTGAAATGCCGGTTGGCGTTGCCCTGCTGCGCACGCTAATTGACCAGTACAAACTCTCATACTCAGATCTTAAAGAAGAGATCGGTTCCAAATCACTGGTAAGTCAGATCCTGTCCGGACAGCGCTCGTTAACGATTACGCACATCAAAGCGCTTTCAGCACGATTTGGCGTGAAACCTGAGTGGTTCTTATAAAACAACGCTTAGCAGTGGAAGCTGCTATTTGCCCTCACTTCCATTGGATGGTTTTGATGTGATCTGCAGAAAAAGATTGCCGCCAGGACATTTTCTGGCGGCGTATTACCTCGCCTGATATCGTTGCGATGCGAAAGTAACCAGATAAAAGGAGAGATAGATCATGAACGATATACCAGTAGATGGCCCGGTTATTCCTTTGAATATCGACGAAGTTAAAAAGGTAGAATTCTCCCCGGAAACAAAATCACTAACATGTTTTTGAAGAAGCATTATCAGGCGTACCTGCCGGATGCTGATATCGCTATCGTCCCTAATGGTATTGACCTGGAGGCCTATCAGAAAAACGCTGTACTACTGCAAAAGTCTGACCAGGGAATAACTCCGGAGAAAAAAACGATTTTCTTTGCAGGCCGTATATCACCGGATAAGGGAGTGACTTTGCTTTTACAGGCGTTCGAACAACTCCTCAAGGAACGCAACAATATAGAGTTAGTTGTCGTTGGTAACTATATGAGTAAAAGTAAAGGTGAAAAAGCAACCTATCAGCGTGAGGTGCGGGAATTAGCAGTACGGCTAAAACCACACTGTCATATGGTTGGAGGTGTAACGCCTGAAGAGATATACAACTACTATTCGTTAGCAGATCTGGTTGTTATTCCCTTTCAATTCCAGGAACCGTTCTGCATGGTTGCAATTGAAGCAATGGGGGCAGGAAAGCCTGTACTGGTCAGTACACGCGGCGGGATGACTGAGCTCGTAAAAGAGGGGGATACCGGCTTCCATTTGCAGGAGCCAATGACCCCGGAGACCATTGCCAGGGACATTAATAAAGCGCTGGCATCCCCTGATTTAAACAATATTACCTTACATGGACAACGTTGTGTGGAAGATAAATTCCCGTGAGAAAAAGTAACCCAGCGGTTTGA
Source organism: Salmonella sp. SSDFZ54 (assembly GCF_004010735.1). Taxonomy (NCBI): domain Bacteria; kingdom Pseudomonadati; phylum Pseudomonadota; class Gammaproteobacteria; order Enterobacterales; family Enterobacteriaceae; genus Salmonella; species Salmonella sp. SSDFZ54. The sequence continues at coordinate 4,007,482 of NZ_CP034819.1, read as the reverse complement.
GGAAGTGGTTAATAACTGGTTTAGATAATTAATGTGTATTAGCTCAAATGTGAGCTGACATATCTATGGCACAGCGCCAAACCTAATCTGACTGTCCGCCCTGTGCCAGAAGCGGACGCTGATCATAGTGTGTACAGGCCAACAATACGATATATTTTAAAGCTACCTGATTGCAGCTTTCATAAAACTATGGGTATTCAAATGCAGCAAAGCTATAAACCAGGCTTAATTAAATAATGCCTTTGCGAACCTACTTTAGGAAAGTCCGGTAGCGACATTTGAAGTATATAACCCTGTTTTTCATAAAAAGGGAGAGCCTGGAAGCTAAAGGTATCTACAAGTCCATGAACACAGCCTTTGCGCAAACCTTCTTTTTCGGCCATCTCCATAAGTTTGCTCCCCAGACCGTTGCTCCTTGCAGATTCACTTACCCAAAGATAGTCGATGCAGAGCCACGGACCTTTTCTGTCAGCAATTAATCCGCCTACCATTTCGCCGCTTTCGTTTCTGCAGTAGACCCCAAGCTGCCCATTTTTACTAAAATCGACGAACTGAGCATTGTAGCTTCTTAATCCGGCTAATAGTTCTTCTTTATCAAATTCAGTAACTTGATGTGTAATTTGAATGTCCATACATATCCAATTGAACAAGTTTGCATTTGGAATATAACGTTATAAATAAGTTAATTAAATGTATCAATAGAAAATTTGTTTTTACTCCTGGGGGCAGGTCACGTCCGCTACTCGCTTAAAGCAGACTGTCAGTTGGAGTCTGAGCTGGTACAATTAATGTGCCACTGGTTAGAAATCAGTAATACGATTTTATCAGGCTGGTGCTCTGGCCTGTCAGGATTTGAGGTATCCACCCGGTTTACCAGCCCCCTGTATTTGGCACCAGTGGAACCCACTTCCCGATCCAGGATATCCAGTACCCACCGCCGAACCTCTTTCCCCAAAACATATGAGCAACCTCAAGCGCCTTGTCTGGATGATAACCACGGTATGAAGTTTGATAACGCGTGGAATCAGGGCGTATGGTTCGCTCTCCGTGCAGCAACTGGACGCCCTTCTCCCCAGCCTTTCAGCGTTGAAGATTTGCCAGCGCTGGGTGAAGAGTGTAGGCGAATTATGAAAATCACTTCTGCCGTTTATACTTCGAAAAAGACGTTATCAGAAAGGTGGTTCGCAAGCGCGGAGTTATTAAACCTTTACTTAACGAAATACGGTTTAAGTTGCTTGAATTGCAGCAGAAAGAAAACGACGGCTTGATGATGCTGGACAAATTAAGCGAGCATGGCATCAATGGACTGATACGCCGTCAATAAAAGGAAGGGTGCATGGACGATCCCGTCACATCACCAATCATAACAGAAGAGCACAAAACAACATTTCACAGCGTAAAGGATAAAACACGATGCCATTTTCAATCAAAAACATATGTTCAGGTCCACAAGGACACTACCCAGAAATCTCCGGACCTATACAGAACAAGCCAGTACCGAGGAATTGCACACTGATCTCAACAACATGCAAAATACAGGAGTATACAGTATTCAGCAGATGTTCCTGCAGTTTTGAAATGCGACCACCCGGTACAGAAGAAAGAACCCCACGACTAAAACTCTCAGCAACGGAGCTCTTATGGCTATCTAAAACAATAGAAACAGAGATGCGCAACACAAAAGAATGAGCCTATCAGTAATTCTGTGTAACTGCCCAGTTATTAAAGGTGATCGCTCAGGCGGTCACCGAACTCGATAATAAAACGGCTCATCGCCAGCCACCAGTTCTGGATCGGCATACTCCATTTTTTTGACGCATCCTTGATTGCCAGATAAATAACTTTTCGTACTGAGTCATCCGTTGGGAACACCTTGCGTTTCTTAATCGCGGCACGGATCACGCAGTTCAGGGATTCGATTGCGTTTGTCGTATAGATGGCCTTGCGGATATCCGGCGGATAACTGAAGAGCGTATTGAGGTTTTCCCGGTGCGCACGCCAGCTTTTGCTGATTTGCGGATATTTATCGTCCCGGACTTTCGCGAACGCATCCATCGCCATCAGTGCCGCCTCTTCGGTCGGGCCTGATAGACCGTCTTCAGGCCGCTGGTGACAGCTTTGTAGTCTTTCCAGGCTACGTATTTCAGGCTGTTACGCACCATATGAATGATGCACAGCTGGATATGGGTTTGCGGGAAGACGTTGTTTATCGCATCCGGGAAGCCCTTCAGACCATCCACACTGGCAATCAGGATGTCCTTAACATCAGGAAGAAGCAGGTCTTCATAGCCCACTGTTGCGGCATCCCCTGCCCGGCGAAGTACAACGTCCCCCATTCGCCTGGCGCGGTGAATATCATGTTCAGTTAAGGCGCTAGATAGCTACCCAGCATCTCCTCCACAAGAGGTCGCAGGCCATCCAAAAATGTCTTTTTCGCGCTCTCCATCGCTCTTGCTCCGATAGTGCGCTCTGCATCGGTATTACCGACAAGCCCAAACGGTCTCAGCTCTGTGTCAGACAGCATCCGGTACGTTTCCTCATAATCCGATATTTGCTTTTCACGAAGCGCGTTAACGCGTTCCGGCGCTTTGCGCTCCAGCACGCTGTGTAACGGCCCCCACTGCAGTATCCACTCCCTGAGCTCGCTTTTTTCAGCGGCTTTCACCTGAAGCTCCGCAGCCTGAAGGTCTGAAACCGTCACGCCGGATACGCCAAAGAAACGCATTTCTGCCGTCACGCTGGTCAGCCCGAGTGCTTTCTTCAGCTTATTCTGATACGCCAGATAGACTTCAACATCATCGGCCAAGGCCAGCGTTCCGGCCTTTTCCCGGGCAATCTGTTCCAGTTTTTCCAGACGGAACATCTCACGCCCCGTGGCAACCAGCGCCGCGAGATTGTTATCGTATTGCCCTTTTTCTGCATCATGTACCAGTTGTACGTTCTTCATCTGGTGCAGAGCAAGTGTGACCCGATCCTGGCAGCTTGCTGTTGCCTCTGTTGCCATGGCAAAGGTTTTTGCTCTCAGCGCCTCATCTTCAGCCAGTTGTACCAGCCAGGACGATATCTGTGCCTTAAACCCCGCGTCCTTCATGAAGTTTTCCGTCTCACTCAGTCTGTCCAGGAAGAGGCTGAAGGCAGCAGCGTTATCTTCCTGTCCGAACATATGCCATCTGTCTGCAGGAGCCGGTTCGCCCTCCCGGGCAGGCACCAGCCAGCCAGCGGCCGCCAGGTGCAGTGCCCGGGCTTCCCGGGGGGCTGAGGCTCCCGCCATATCGAATAGTATCCTGGGGCCTGAATAGCCTGGCGCGCTGGTGATCTCCCGCAGCGCCTGCAGAGTGCGTTCAGACAGAGGATTGCCTTCCAGATTTACGCTTGCCTCTGAAGACAGACCCGTGATGCTTTCCGGCAGGCGGGTCAGTTGGTTATTGCGGGCATACAACCGTTGTAGGCCTGACGGCAGCGCCGGCAGGCGGGTCAACTGTGGGTTAGCATCAACCGACAGCGTCTGTAGTCCTTCCGGCAACGGCGGCAGGCGCACCAGTTGTGGATTGCGCTCGAGCGTCAGCAACTCCAGTCCTGCCGGCAACAGCGGCAGGCTGGTCAGTTGATTATCTGATACCGACAGCACCTGTAGTCCTGCCGGCAACGGCGGCAGGCTGGTCAGTTGGTTACCTGCTACCAACAGCCTCCGTAGTCCTGCCGGCAACGGCGGCAGGCGGGTCAGTTGATTACCTGCTACCGACAGCATCTGTAGTCCTGCCGGCAACGGCGGCAGGCTGGTCAGTTGGTTACGTGCTACCAACAGCATCTGTAGTCCTGCCGGCAACGGCGGCAGGCTGGTCAGTTGGTTACCTGCTACCGACAGCGTCTGTAGTCCTGCCGGCAACGGCGGCAGACTGGTCAGTTGGTTACCTGATACCGTCAGCACCACCAGTCCTGCCGGCAATGGCGGCAGGCTGGTCAGTTGGTTATCTTCGACAGTAAGCACCTCCAGTCCTGACGGCAACGGCGGCAGGCTGGTCAGTTGGTTATCTTCGACAGTAAGCACCTCCAGTCCTGACGGCAGCGTCGGCAGGCTGGTCAGATAATTATTATGAGGAATAACCAATGTTGTTATATGCGCTGGTAAACGGTCTGGTAAGGCGGTAAGGCCTGACTCTCCCACATTAAGCTCTCGACTGCCGTTATTCAGGCAGGTACATATTCTCTGTACCGTCGCAGCACGACCGCGTAACTCTTCTGCTGGCGCAGCCCCCTTCCATTCTGACCAGACAGCATCATACTCTGCTGGTGTCTGTGGAGCCGCCGGAGCCGGAAGGGGGGATACCTGGAGTGTCCCGGATGCCCCTTCCGCATGTTCTGTACATTCCTCTCCCTGTTCTATGTCCATGGTGAAGCGATATGTTTCATTGTGCCCCTGGCAATTCACGGAATAGTTCCCGGCGTCATCAAGGGTGACCGACAATATCTCCTGGTTGTCTGCATCCAGGATACAGAAGTGGCTTTCCCCGTGGCGGCCGGAGTGAATGCTTTCCTCGTATCCGGCATACGCGAGCATCCTGAGCTGTTCAAATCTGCTGACCACATCCTCCCGCGTCGTTCCGACCGAAGGGTGGCAAATCGTCCAGATACATTCCTGCGCTTCAGTCTGGTGCGTTGAGCAGAAAAACTCCTTAATTTTTTCCCATAAGCTCATTTCAGGCGGGGTTGCAGATTGGGCTATACAGTTAATACGAAGGTTAGTGATTGTGGCGGGAAGACATCCGCTTCCAACATGCAAGGGCATAATAAAAAACCTTTATAAATTTACACATAATGTCTGTCTGGCGGACATCCTCTTTCCCTGGTCTTAATTTCACAATAAGGTTATCGACGGATTCATGGTCGTCCTGCCATGGCGGGCTTCAGTAGGTGCAGAAGAAAAATCCGTTATGATGACCGGATGGCGGGACTGTCATTTTGCAGCTAAAGGTGTCGATTTTTTCAGGGGCGCTTTCTACGATGACCAGATCATCCGGCATCAGCGCCCGGGCGTTCAATTTTGGCAGGCAGATCCCTGACCCTTGAGGTGCCAGGGTTACGTCCGGGAACGGTTATCGATCGCTGCCGGCTGGTAAGCAGAACTGATTTCATGATCAGTGCAGGAATCAGGAAAAATAGCCCGACCGGGAATATTCACCCGGATGGGCTGACAAAGAAATTTGTAAAAGCCAGAAAAATTTCAGACGTTAAATGTAGTGATAACCCACCGACATTTCACGAGATCCGTAGCCTGGCTGGTCGGCTGTACAAAGACGAACTCGGCGAGGAATTCGCTCAAAAACTCCTGGGCCACACCTCAGAGAACACCACGAAACTCTATCTCGATGAACGCGATAATAAAGCTTACGTGATGCTCTGATTTTGTTGTAAAAGAAATGTTAAACTGGATTTGGATGTGATATAACCAAAAAGACCGGAATACAGAAATTCGAGGAAATTTCGAGGAATTTCGAGGGGAAACACATAACCCATTGATTTATAATCTAAATAAAAAGAGACCGAATACGATTCCTGTATTCGGTCCAGGGAAATGGCTCTTGGGAGAGAGCCGTGCGCTAAAAGTTGGCATTAATGCAGGCTAAATCGCCTTGCCCTTTAAGAATAGATGACGACGCCAGGTTTTCCAGTTTGCGACGAAGGTGATTGAAAAAACCTGGCGTTTTGTCTGTTATCAGAGATAAAAAAACCGTAAGCCTTTTCGTGAAGGTTTACGGTTTTTTATTAAAAATCAGTCAGCTATTGGATGGATCACAAAGCTTTTGCGCACGTTCGATAAACGGCGCCAGACTCATTTTCTCACCGGGCTTCGCCGGGTTATCGATTTGAATGACGGCGATAGGCTGAGCGCGCGTTTTACCCTCCGCTACTTGCTGTTCGGCAATGGCATTCAAAGGATACTGCACCAGCGTACTGGGATTGATCACATAGAGCGCCTGGCCAGGCCGACAGGTCAACATGACCTCTTCCCGATTAAACGCCCACTTGTCTTTTCCTACTTCAAAACGACTTACGGTAATCACCTGCGGCGCCGCCAACGCTACGCCCGAAGTGGCCAGCAGAAGCGCCGGAAGGAGTATTTTTTTCATTCGTTATGCCAGTCCATCAGAAAGGTTCGAGGGTTGCAAACAGGCTGACGATCGCCAGAACTATGCCTCCAACTCCCCATTCAATTTGCGTCATCCTGACAAACCATAGGTCAGTCCGGGGATTTTCCTGTCGCATACGTGGTACGAGAACATACCGATTCGTCAGCGCAATTGCTACCATAAGCACCACCAGCGCACATTTTAACAAAAGCAACTGTCCATAGGTGGTCTGCCAGATGGCGGTAAATCCCGTGATAAATAGCGTGTTGCCAATGCCTGTGAGCAATACGCCCGCCACAAAAAAGTGACCATAACGAGAAAAACGCATCATGGCGCTAATAGCATGTTGACGCCAGCGTCCCTGAGCCATGCGCATACAATAAACCACTGGCAACAGCCCACCAAACCAGGCTGCGGCACAGAGTAAATGCAGAGCATGGTTAATCTGCTGTAATGTTCCCGCTACACCGTCGCGCATCGTCGCATGTCCAACGCCTGCCAGCAGGATAAACTGAGCAACGGTGAGAATAAGAAGCCGTCGTTGCATTTTTACCGGCGCAATGACTACCACCGCCAGCGTGACCAGCGCGAGGATAATTTGCCATATCCAGACCGCGCCAAAGCGGGTTTGCAGTACCGCGCTCCACACAGAGACGGAAAAAACATCGGGCCAGCCGCCACCCATCAGTCCGCCCTGAATTGCCAGCATAAAAGCCGCGCTGATAACGCTCCAGGCGGCGGCATGTCGTTGCAGATGTAAAAATCGACGCGTCATTAAACGACGAATTGATGCGGGTGCCAGCCAGGCGCCGTAAAGCGCGCAGCCGTAGACCAGCATCAAACTAGCAAAATGAATAAATCGGAGAGTTATCCAGACGAATGTCAGCATCATTTATTTCACGCTGAAGGTGTATTTCCCTTTTGTTTTATGTCCATCCACCGACACAACGTGCCAGTCTACCGTATAAGCGCCAGATTTTAACGGCTGCTCAAGCGGGATAATCAACTGCGTTTTATCCTGTTCATTTCGCTTTGCCGGGCGCGTTTTGATGAGCTCTTGCTGAGGGCCAGTAATGGTTGCGCCGCTGAACCCTGGCTCAATCCCTTCAGAAAAATTCAGAGTCAGCGCCTGTGGCGAGGCCGTAACGGCAGCATTCGCCGCTGGATACTGATGCGTCAGGTGCGCATGTGCCCAGGCCGCTGGCGTCGCAAATGTCGATGCCAGCAGCACTAAAGCTAAACGTCGCGATGGTGCAGAAGAAGCCATATTCACTATTCCTTTTTGTTATACCTACGTTACAAAGAATAACCTTCAACAATCAATGAGTCGAGGATCATCATTTCCATCTTGCCATTACCGCGGACTCTTAGTACCTTCTGGCGGCAACAAAAAAGGAGACACGTATGAAAACAAATCTGGCTCAGCTTGAACAAGCGGAAATGGATAAAGTCAATGTGGACCTGGCGGCAGCCGGGGTGGCATTTAAAGAGCGCTACAATATGCCAGTTGTCGCGGAGGCGGTCGAACGTGAGCAGCCAGAGCATCTACGCGCCTGGTTTCGCGAGCGGCTGATTGCCCATCGTCTGGCTTCCGTATCACTATCCCGACTCCCTTACGAACCCAAAGTTAAATAAAAATTATATAACGTTACACTTCCTTACATGCAGACGACTACATTATAAGGCGATTCTTAACCTATGCTTTTTAGAATGGCTGTAGAGACTATGAAAAGGAAGTCATTATGTCCTCCTGGAAAATTGCTGCTGCGCAGTATGCGCCCCTGAACGCCTCGCCGGCGGAGCATGTCGCCCATCATCTGGAATATATTGAGCTTGCGGCTCGTCAACAGTGCGAACTGCTGGTCTTTCCGTCACTGTCGCTATTAGGCTGCGACGAAAGAAATAAATCGTTGCCCGCCCCGCCTGACGAGGCGCTTTTACAGCCGCTCACTCATGCGGCCGATACCCACCATATGACTATCATTGTGGGTATGCCTGTTGAGCATAACTGCCGCTTCGTAAAAGGCATCGCTATTTTTGCCCCATGGCTGACGTCACCGCTCATGTTTCACAAAAGTCATGGCGCCTGTATTGCCAGGCAGCGAAGCGCTATCAACGTGGTGGATGAGCAGCCAGAAGGTGGTGATATAGATCCCTCATTTACGTTATTCACAACCAGTCAATGTCTTAACGAACCTGAACTCCATGCTTCTACCTCACGCTTACAACGTTTTTCGCATAAATATGCGCTGGCCGTACTGATGGCCAATGCCTGTGGCAGTAGCGCGCTGTGGGATGAAAGCGGGCAACTTATTGTTCGTGCCGATTGCGGTTCGCTATTACTGACGGGTCTGCGCACAACCGAGGGTTGGCAAGGCGATATCATTCCATTACGCTAAGGTCTTTCGGTGAGGAATGAATCATGTTGCGGATTATAGACACGGAAACCTGCGGGCTGCAGGGCGGGATCGTAGAGATAGCCTCTGTAGATGTCATTGATGGCAACATTGTCAATCCCATGAGTCACCTGATACGCCCCGATCGCCCTATTACGCCGCAGGCGATGGCGATACACCGTATTACCGAAGCCATGGTCGCCGATAAGCCGTGGATTGAAGATGTCATACCGCTTTATTACGGTAGTGAGTGGTATGTCGCTCACAATGCCAGTTTCGACAGACGCGTATTACCTGAATTGCCGGGTGAGTGGATCTGTACCATGAAGTTGTCGCGACGCCTGTGGCCGGGAATAAAATACAGCAATATGGCGCTCTATAAATCGCGCAAACTAAGCGTACAAACGCCACCGGGGCTGCACCATCACCGGGCGCTTTATGATTGCTATATCACCGCCGCCTTGCTGATTGATATTATGCGAACCACCGGCTGGACCGCGGAAGAAATGGTCAATATCACGGGCCGTCCTGCGCTGTTAACCACTTTCCCGTTCGGTAAATACCGCGGTAAGGCGGTATCTGAAGTCGCAAAACGCGATCCGGGCTATTTACGCTGGCTTTTTAATAACCTTGATAATATGAGCCCGGAACTTCGCCTGACGCTTAAACACTACCTGGAAGATGTTCAGGCTGGCGAGCAACGCAGCAATGGAACACCACAATAACCCGCGACGCTCACAAGCCGTTGCGGGCGCGCGTCTATGCGCTATGTAAGGTTCCCTGCGCCAGGCCGATTAAAAAGGCGAACTCCAACGCGACGCCTTCGTAGGATTTAAACCGCCCCGACTTACCACCGTGCCCGGAGTCCATATCCGTACATAACAGCAGCAGACGTTGGTCCGTTTTTAGCTCGCGTAATTTTGCCACCCACTTCGCTGGCTCCCAGTATTGCACCTGAGAATCGTGCAATCCTGTTGTCACCAGCAGGTGCGGATAGTCCTGCGCTTTGACATTGTCATAAGGACTATAGCTTTTCATATAGTCATAATACTTAATATCCTGCGGGTTCCCCCACTCTTCAAACTCTCCTGTCGTTAGTGGGATCGACTCATCCAGCATCGTGGTTAATACATCAACAAAGGGTACCTGGGCAATAACGCCGTGGAAAAGCTCGGGACGTTCGTTGATAGCGACGCCCATTAGCATTCCGCCCGCGCTCCCGCCCATCCCATAACACAGCGACGGTGAACCGTAACCCAGTTTTAATAAGGCATCGCAGGCATCAAGATAGTCATTAAAAGTATTCCGCTTTTTGAGGAATTTACCATCTTCATACCACTGCTGCCCCAGCTCACCGCCGCCGCGAACGTGTACGATTGCGTAAACAAAGCCACGATCCAGCAAGCTCAGTCGGCTGCTGCTGAAGTCGGCGTCAATACTGGAACCGTAAGATCCGTAGCCGTAAACCAGAAGCGGATTTTGCCCTTTACGAAAATACTTCTGATGATAAACCAGCGATACCGGCACTTCGACACCGTCGCGTGCGGTGATCCACAGGTGTTCGCTCTGATAACAGCCAGAATCAAACCCAGGCACTTCCGTCTGTTTAAGTACCCGTCGCTCTCCGGTATCCATATCCAGTTCAAACAAGGTATCTGGCGTCGTCATTGAAGAATAGCCGTAACGCAGCCGGGAGGTCTCAGGTTCGGGATTATAGGCAAGCCAGGTCACGTAAGCCGGATCGTCAAAGGCGATGCCTATCACTTCACGGGTTTTACGGTTAATTTGCCGCAGGCTGGTAAGCCCCCGTTGACGCTCTTCTACTACTAACCAGTCGGTAAACAGGGTAAACCCTTCCAGCATAATATGCTCGCGCGGAGGGATCAGCTCTTCCCAGGCATTTTCATTGCGCACGCGGGTACGGTACAACCCAAAGTTTTTACCGTTCCGGTTAGAGCGCAGGTAAAACTTATGTTGATAGTGATCGAGACTATATTCATGGTCTTTGCGGCGCGGTAAAAATGAAAACGGCTCGGCATCGGCCAGTTCCGCGTCAAGTAACAGCACTTCGCTAGTGGTGGCGCTGGCAAGATGAATCACCACATAATGCTGCGAAGTGGTTTTATGCAGGCTGACATAAAAGGTATCGTCTTTCTCTTCATATACCAGTTCATCTTGCGATGACGGAGTGCCAATCGTGTGTCGCCAAACCTGATAGGGCAGCAGCGTCTTCTTATGCTTACGCACGTAGTAAAGGGTCAGGGAATCATTGGCCCAGACAAATTCAGGCGCAACGTTATCCAGCAGTTCCGGATACCAGTTACCGCTTTCGAGGTTACGAAAACGCAACCCATACTGACGACGGGATAAATAATCTTCCGCCAGCGCCATGATGGTATTATCCGGCGTAATGGCAAGTCCGCCGAGCGTATAAAATTCGCTGTGCGCGGCCCGCTGGTTCGCATCGAGCAAGGTTTCCCACACATCCCACTCTTCGCTTAACGCCGATTGTCGTTGATAGATGGCATATTCGCAGCCGGGTTCATAGATATAACGGTAGCGATAGCCGTTTTTCACATACGGAGCGGAAACTTCTCTGGGCGGGATGCGATCGATAATTTCTTTTAGAATGCGGTCCTGTAACGCCTGCTGAGAGGACATGACCTTCCGGCCATACTCATTTTCCTGATGCAGGTAATCAAGGACTTCCGGCTGCGAGCGAGTGTCATCTCGCAGCCAGTAATAATTATCAATGCGCGTATCGCCATGTACGGTCATGGCATAGGGAATTCGATTGGCTTTTGGCAACATGTCGTTTTTTCTTTTGCGTTAATATTTGTTATATATCACGCGGCAAACACAGCGGCTTAGCATGGTAGTCCCGGTCCGCTCACCTCGGTAAGCGCCTGAGATGTCACTGCTTCGCCGCTATCCTGCAACATGAATGACGTAAACTATCCATCCTATAAGGGTGGCAAAAGACACGCATGATGCAAGCGAAACATGTTACTTAATGGCAGGTTATCAGCCTGGTAGCGCCTGTTTTTGCTGCTGCAAGTCCTGCTCGATACCGTCCCGAACCTCCTGAGGAATTTTTAGTGCGTCTCCTAACGCATTCAGATAGCTACGTTCCATAAAGTGGTCAATATCAATGGCGGCGCAGCTCAGGAAGTAGATTTCCAGGGCTTCTTCTTCATTGCGAACACCCTGTGCCAGACGTTGTGGATCAAGCGGCTGCTCAATAGCTTTTTCGATAAACACACGCCCTTGCTCTTCCACACCTGATTCTCGCAGTTGGTGCTCAATCGCCGCGCGTTCTTTGGCATCAATATGCCCATCGCTTTTTGCAGCAAAAACCAGCGCCAGGATCAGTCGCTCAGTGCGAACATCCAGCGGCGTACTTTGGCTGCCGAATTGCGGCTCCCCCTGATGCGCGGCGCGTACTTTATCTTTGTACTTATTCCACAATACGGAACCCGCCACCGCGCCGCCGCCCACCAGCAAAGCGCCAGTACCGTATTTGGTTAATAATTTGCGCGAAGACTTATTGGCGACCAACAGTCCAGCCAGACCGCCCAGCGCGCCGGGAACCAGCAGTTTATTTAACCCCTGTTCACCGGAAGGCGATGCAGAAGCGCCTTTTTGCCCAAGAAGTGATTGTAATTGGTTCAACCAGTTAGCCATAGTACCCCTCAAATACAGACCAATAATGGTCAAGCGTACCTGAGGGGATGTCAGGAATTGTCTGTTCCGGCAAAAGAAGCGCAAATTACGCTGCTAGCGGGGCTTATATTCCGCCTTGCCGGCTTTGCAATCAACGATGACCTGATAATGAACATCGGCGCTTTTACCGCGAACAGTTAGCGGAACTGTCCATTTATCATTTTGACCCACAACGTCCTGCACATTAACCCACGCGACCGGGTCAGCCTGCCCGACCTTTTTTTGGTCGTCTGCCCACCGCACGATACGATTTTGCTGGTAGTCGCGCTTCACGCTTGCCGCAATCCCGGCAGCATCCAGCCCTTCGCACTGCGGAAACTTAACCGATTTACTCTCGGTGGATGCCGCAAATGCCGATATGCTGGCGGATAACAACAGCAGGCTCAACAACGCTCCTCTTTTATTCATACTTTTCTCCTTAGCACAATGATTCAGGAAAAGCATGGTACAAAACGCCGGGAGCGCAAGTGTGGGTTCAGGCGGCTTGCTTTTTCGTTTTACTCACGGCGTCCTTTTCAACCGCCTGCGGAGAAGGCAACTTACCGGTTTTGAGGATAGTGCTTAACACCTCTTTATGTTCCGCCAGCCACAGCGACAACGCCTCGCGCTGCCCATCTTCCAGCACGACTGGCGACTGCTCAAGCCAGGTATCAAGAAGATCGGCAGTATCGAGCATTTTGTCCCAGGCGTCGGCTTCCTTTTTACTGGTAAATGACATCTTCTCCTCACCCTCGCGAATGACTACGTATTTAACTTCAACCGCCATTTTGCAGCCCCTTATTTACCTGTGTTTATATACAGTATATTGCAAGGCAGCAAGAAAAGCAATTTATTCGAAAAGACATACGCAAACGTTTTCGTATATACTGCGCGCAGGTAAATAAGGGGACAGAAATATGACGCTATTAGGCACTGCGCTGCGTCCGGCAGCAACGCGGGTGATGTTATTAGGGGCAGGAGAATTAGGAAAAGAGGTGGCGATTGAATGCCAACGCCTGGGGATCGAGGTTATCGCCGTCGATCGCTATCCTGATGCTCCCGCCATGCATGTGGCTCACCGTTCACACGTCATTAATATGCTGGACGGCGAGGCGCTACGTCATGTGATTACAGAGGAAAAACCGCATTATATCGTGCCGGAAATAGAAGCGATCGCCACCGATACGCTGCGCGAGCTGGAGGGCGAAGGGCTGAATGTCGTGCCTTGCGCCCGTGCAACGCAGCTCACGATGAACCGCGAAGGGATCCGTCGCCTGGCCGCAGAAGAATTAGGACTGCCGACATCGACGTATCGCTTTGCCGACAGTGAGGCCAGTTTTCATGATGCGGTAGCCGCAGTGGGTTTTCCTTGCATCGTCAAACCGGTCATGAGCTCTTCCGGCAAAGGCCAGAGCTTTATCCGCTCGGCCGAACAGCTCGCGCAGGCATGGGAGTATGCTCAACAGGGCGGACGCGCTGGCGCGGGTCGCGTGATTGTGGAAGGCGTGGTTAAATTTGATTTTGAAATCACGCTGCTCACCGTTAGCGCCGTCGATGGTGTGCATTTCTGCGCGCCGGTCGGTCATCGTCAGCAAGATGGCGACTATCGCGAATCCTGGCAGCCACAGCAGATGAGCGAACTGGCGCTGAAGCGGGCGCAAGAGATTGCCCGTCATGTGGTACTGGCGTTAGGCGGTCATGGCCTGTTCGGCGTTGAACTCTTCGTCTGTGGCGATGAAGTCATTTTCAGCGAAGTCTCCCCTCGCCCGCACGATACCGGAATGGTCACGTTGATTTCTCAGGATCTCTCTGAGTTTGCGCTGCATGTGCGCGCCTTTCTGGGAATGCCCGTAGGCGCTATTCGCCAGTATGGTCCCGCTGCCTCGGCCGTGATTCTGCCGCAGCTTACCAGTCGAAATATGACGTTTGATAATGTACACGCGGCGGTAGGAGCTGGAGTGCAGGTACGGCTGTTTGGTAAGCCTGAGATCGACGGCACCCGTCGTCTTGGTGTAGCGTTAGCGACAGGTGAAAACGTTGAAGAAGCGGTGATAAGAGCGAAAAAGGCCGCCAGCCGCGTGACGGTAAAAGGCTAATGCGCCATCGCCTGATGGCGACGTTAGCGCATTTTTATCAGACCTGTCTGATCGCCACTCGTAAGCCCGATAAGCAAGCGCCATCGGGCATTTAACGGCTTACTGCTTCGCGCCTTCTACCGCTTCGCGCGCCAGTTTGGTGATGCGATCGTAATCACCCGCTTCCAGCGCGTCGGCCGGCACCAGCCAGGAACCGCCGATGCACAACACGCTTTTCAGCGCCAGATAGTCACGATAGTTTGCCGGAGAGATGCCGCCAGTTGGGCAGAAACGTACCTGAGAGAACGGGCCGGCAATCGCCTGCAACGCTTTAGTGCCGCCATTCGCTTCCGCCGGGAAGAATTTGAACTCTTTCAGACCATAGTCCATGCCCAACATCAGTTCAGAAACGGTGCTAATACCGGGAATCAATGGGATAGTGCCTGCCGTCGCGGCTTTCAGCAGTGGCTCAGTCAGTCCCGGGCTAATCGCAAACTGCGCGCCCGCTTCCGTCACCTCCGCCAACTGCTGCGGATTGAGAACGGTTCCGGCGCCGACAATCGCTTCCGGCACTTCTTTAGCGATAGCGCGAATAGCATCCATCGCGCAGGCCGTACGTAAAGTCACTTCCAGAACGCGAACGCCCCCGGCCACCAGCGCTTTAGCCATCGGCACCGCGTGCTCCAGTTTATTGACTACAATGACCGGGACAACCGGGCCGGTGGTCAGGATTGCTTCTGCACTTGTTTTCCAGTTTTTCATCGGAATTCTTCTCTCGCCTGATTACTAGTGTGTCATCTTAAAAAGTGATACAGGTTGCGCCCTGCTCCGCACCCGACAGCTTTTCGCGCAGCGCGCCAAACAACTCACGCCCTGTTCCGACGCGCGACGCGCTCAGGTCCGGAATATGAGGCTGACGAGCGGCAAGTTCCGCCTCGTCGACCAGCAGAGTTAACTCACCTGTCTGCCCATTCACGCGAATGATGTCGCCATCGCGCACTTTTGCCAGTAAGCCGCCATCGTAGGCTTCCGGCGTTACGTGGATAGCTGAAGGCACTTTACCCGAAGCGCCTGAAAGTCGTCCATCAGTAACTAACGCGATTTTGAAACAGCGGTCCAATAATACACCAAGTGGCGGCATGAGTTTATGTAATTCTGGCATTCCATTCGCTTTTGGTCCCTGATGACGCACGACAACGACACAATCCCGGTCAAGCAGGCCCGCGTCAAACGCAGGCAGCACATCATGCTGACTTTCAAATACCATGGCAGGCGCTTCAATGATCTGGTTTTCAACCGGTACCGCAGACGTCTTCATTACTGCGCGCCCCAGATTACCGCTTAGCACCTTAGTACCGCCGTGAGGAGAGAACGGCTTATCAAAAGAGGCAATGACATCGTTATCCAGTGACCTTTCCGCGCCTTCACGCCAGTCCAGCTCGCCGTTGTTGAGCCAGGGCTCCAGCGTATAGCGTTTCAGGCCGAAGCCTGCGACAGTATTAACGTCTTCGTGCAGCAATCCGGCATTGAGCAGCTCACGCATCAATACCGGTACGCCGCCCGCCGCCTGGAAGTGGTTAATGTCCGCCGGACCGTTCGGGTACAGACGTGCCATCAACGGAACCACTTCCGACAAATCCGAGAAGTCATCCCAGTTGATCAGAATGCCCGCCGCGCGCGCCATTGCAACCAGATGCATGGTGTGGTTGGTGGAGCCGCCGGTAGCCAGCAGCGCGACAATGCCGTTCACCACGACTTTTTCGTCGATCATTTTACCGAGTGGCATCCACGTATTGCCGTTGCCGGTAAGACGTGTTACCTGACGTGCGGCAGCGGCAGTCAATGCCTCGCGCAGCGGCGCATCCGGATGCACAAACGAAGAACCCGGCAACTGCATTCCCATAAACTCCACCACCATCTGGTTGGTGTTGGCGGTGCCGTAAAATGTACAGGTGCCCGGCGCATGGTAAGAGGCGGCTTCTGACTCCAGCAGCGCCATTCTGTCTACTTTTCCTTCCGCATATAGCTGACGAATACGGACTTTTTCTTTATTCGGCAGGCCGCTCGCCATCGGGCCTGACGGAACAAAAATCGCGGGTAAATGACCAAAAGAGAGCGCGGCCATCGCCAGCCCCGGAACGATTTTGTCGCATACGCCGAGGAATAACGCGCCGTCAAACATATTGTGAGAGAGGCCTACTGCTGCCGACATCGCTATCACTTCGCGGCTGAGTAATGACAACTCCATGCCATCCTGACCTTGCGTAACGCCATCGCACATTGCCGGTACGCCGCCTGCGACCTGACCTACCGCATTCACGGAATGCAGGGCCTGACGAATAATCTGCGGATAATGTTCATACGGTTGATGCGCAGAGAGCATGTCATTGTAGGAGGTAATAATGGCGATATTATTGCGCAACATACTTTTCAGCGAGGCTTTGTCCTCTGGCTGACAGGCGGCGAAGCCATGCGCCAGGTTGCCGCAGGCCAGTTGAGATCGGTGGACCGTGGCGGTTTTCGCCTGCTCAATGCGGGCAAGATAGGCTTTTCGGGTCTGCTGCGAGCGTTCGACAATGCGCTGTGTTACGCGTAACAAATTAGGATTCATAGAGGCTCCTGAAATTTATCTGTCCGGCTACCGGGTTTACCATGCGTTTCATCAATGTGGAAAGACAGTGAAATACATGATGTCCGGGGATAATGGGGCAAAATCGTTTCAGGCAGTGTAATAAAAAAAGCCTCGCAGGTGAATCCACACGAGGCTTAAAAGTGCAAAAATGATTCTACAATCTGTGTTAGATCATGTTACCGGTAAAATACCACCTAAGAGTGAGTGGCAAATTTACTCAAACTCATTCCACGAACGACCGTCACGGGTAATCATCGCCACGGACGCTACCGGTCCCCAGGTGCCCGCCTGATACGGCTTCGGCGCGTCGTTGTCCATCGCCCATGCTTCGGTAATGGAGTCCACCCACTTCCAGGCTTCTTCCACTTCGTCACGGCGGACAAACAGCGCCTGAATGCCACGCATCGTTTCCAGCAGCAGGCGCTCATATGCATCCGCCAGGTGCGTCTGATTAAAGGTCTCGGAGTAGCTCAGATCAAGCTTCGTGATCTGCAGATTATGCTTATGATCCAGCCCCGGTACTTTGTTAAGCACCTGAATATCTACGCCTTCATCCGGCTGCAGGCGAATCGTCAATTTGTTCTGCGGCAGGTCTTGCCAGGACTCTTTAAAGAGATTCAGTTCAGGCGTCTTGAAATAAACCACGACTTCAGAGCACTTGGTTGGCAGACGCTTGCCGGTGCGCAGATAGAATGGCACGCCCGCCCAACGCCAGTTATCGATGTCGACGCGGATCGCGACGAAAGTTTCGGTGTTGCTGCTTTTATTCGCGCCCTCTTCTTCCAGATAGCCCGGCACCTTTTGCCCCTGCGCAAAGCCCGCGGTGTATTGACCACGAACCGTTTTTTCACGCACGTTGGAGCGATCAATACGGCGCAGCGATTTCAACACTTTGACTTTTTCATCGCGAATACTGTCGGCGCTCAGGTCAGACGGCGGTGACATGGCAATCATGCAGAGAATTTGCAGCAAGTGGTTCTGGATCATATCGCGCATCTGACCGGCCTGGTCAAAATATCCCCAGCGCCCTTCAATCCCCACCTCTTCCGCTACGGTAATCTCAACGTGATCGATAGTGCGGTTATCCCAGTTATTAACGAATAACGAGTTGGCAAAACGCAGCGCCAGCAGGTTGAGAACCGTTTCTTTGCCCAGATAGTGGTCGATACGATATACCTGGCACTCTTCAAAGTATTCGCCGACCCGATCGTTAATCTCACGCGAGGTCGCCAGCGAAGTACCCAACGGTTTTTCCATCACGACGCGCGCCGGTTTGGCGTTGAGTTTAGCCTCCCCTAACCCTTTGCAAATAGCGCCAAAGGTGCTGGGCGGCATCGCAAAATAGTTAATGGTGGTGCGGTTTTTTTGATCCAGCATATCGCCCAGGCGACTGAACGCAGGCGTATCGTTAACGTCAAGATTACAAAAATCCAGACGGCCGCTCAGCGTATCCCACAAGCCTTCATCAATTTTTTCCTTCATGAAGGTTTCCAGCGCCTCACGCACGACGTGGGTATAAGCTTCTTTATCCCAGTCCGCGCGCCCCACCCCAATGATCCGGGTATCCGGATGGATCTGGCCGGCTTTCTCAAGCTGATACAGGGAAGGCAGCAGTTTCCGGCGCGCCAGGTCGCCTTTCGCGCCGAAAATGACCAGGTCACATGCCTGGGCTGTTTGCGTTACCGCCATGTCATTCTCCTCAGTTAATCTCCTGGTACTTTAGCCAGGATATCGTTGTAATTTTATTACACAGCACTGTACTGCTTTTACGAGATTACGGAAACCGTAAACGCCTTTTCATAGGTGAACCGGCGTTTGATTGGCAATATAATCGGCAAAACGCCTAATAAAATTGTCGCTTTTCCACACAAGCTGGAACTTAAAATCCGACGTCGGTCATGTAATGAAAAAAAACGACACCTTTTTTAGCCATTTTGCCCCCTTTGACAGCCGCCAGGAGTAATATCTAACAAAACGCGCTCGGTTTCGCGCATCATTGAAATCGCTAATACCCATGAGCCTTGCTAATCATGAATATGCTGGAAAAAGTCCAGTCTCAACTGGAACATTTAAGCAAATCTGAACGAAAAGTCGCCGATGTTATTCTGGCCGCCCCAGGCAGATCGATTCACTTAAGCATTGCCATGCTGGCCCAGGAAGCTAACGTTAGCGAGCCAACGGTGAACCGTTTCTGTCGCAGCATGAATACCCGCGGCTTTCCTGATTTTAAACTGCATCTGGCGCAAAGTCTGGCAAATGGCACCCCCTATGTTAATCGCAATGTGGATGAAGATGACAGCGTTGAGGCCTATACAGGAAAAATCTTCGAGTCCGCCATGGCCAGTCTCGACCATGTTCGTCAGTCGCTGGATAAATCGGCCGTCAACCGCGCCGTCGATTTACTGACCCAGGCAAAAAAAATCGCCTTTTTTGGTCTTGGTTCCTCCGCCGCGGTCGCGCATGACGCCATGAATAAGTTTTTTCGCTTCAATGTGCCGGTGATTTACTCCGACGATATCGTGCTGCAACGGATGAGCTGTATGAATTGTAACGATGATGACGTCGTCGTGCTCATTTCGCATACTGGCAGAACCAAGAGCCTGGTGGAACTGGCGCAGTTGGCGCGGGAAAACGATGCGATGGTGATCGCCCTGACCTCCGCTGGAACGCCGCTGGCGCGCGAAGCCACGCTGGCCATTACCCTCGACGTACCGGAAGATACAGACATTTATATGCCCATGGTCTCTCGACTTGCTCAGCTGACCGTGATAGATGTGCTGGCAACGGGATTTACTTTGCGTCGCGGGGCGAAATTCAGAGATAACTTGAAGCGTGTCAAGGAAGCGCTCAAGGAATCGCGTTTTGATAAAGAATTACTCATCAGGAGTGATGACCGCTAAAAGCAATAACAATGTTCTACCCTTTTCGTCATCCGGGGACGTTCATTTTATACCGTTAAGGTTTCAGAACGACCGGATCAATGTTCACGCAACACCAAGTTGTTTTAGTCAACGGAGTATTACATGTCCAGAAGGCTTCGCAGAACCAAAATCGTTACCACGTTAGGCCCGGCAACTGACCGCGATAACAACCTTGAGAAGGTTATCGCCGCGGGCGCAAACGTAGTACGTATGAACTTCTCTCACGGCTCGCCGGAAGATCATAAAATGCGTGCTGATAAAGTCCGTGAGATTGCCGCCAAATTGGGGCGTCATGTGGCTATTTTAGGCGACCTGCAAGGGCCAAAAATTCGCGTTTCCACTTTTAAAGAAGGCAAAGTGTTCCTCAATATCGGGGACAAATTTCTGTTAGACGCTAACCTGGGTAAAGGCGAAGGCGATAAAGAAAAAGTCGGCATTGATTACAAAGGGTTGCCGGCAGACGTCGTTCCTGGCGATATCCTGCTGCTTGACGATGGTCGAGTGCAGTTGAAAGTGCTTGAAGTCCAGGGCATGAAAGTCTTTACCGAGGTCACCGTCGGCGGCCCGCTGTCTAACAATAAAGGCATTAACAAGCTCGGCGGCGGGCTTTCTGCTGAAGCGCTGACCGAAAAAGACAAAGCCGATATTCAAACCGCTGCGCTGATAGGCGTTGACTATCTGGCCGTATCCTTCCCGCGCTGCGGCGAAGATCTGAACTATGCACGCCGCCTGGCGCGCGACGCCGGCTGCGACGCGAAAATTGTGGCTAAGGTCGAACGCGCCGAAGCGGTATGCGATCAAAACGCCATGGACGATATCATTCTGGCCTCTGACGTTGTGATGGTCGCACGTGGCGATCTGGGCGTTGAAATCGGCGATCCGGAGCTGGTTGGTATCCAGAAAGCGCTGATTCGCCGTGCGCGTCAGCTAAACCGCGCAGTCATCACCGCAACGCAGATGATGGAGTCGATGATCACCAACCCGATGCCGACCCGTGCGGAAGTGATGGACGTGGCGAACGCCGTCCTGGATGGCACGGATGCGGTTATGCTGTCTGCCGAAACCGCAGCCGGTCAGTATCCTTCTGAAACCGTTGCCGCAATGGCGCGCGTCTGCCTGGGCGCAGAAAAAATCCCCAGCATCAATGTGTCTAAACACCGTCTCGACGTGCAGTTCGACAACGTTGAAGAAGCTATTGCCATGTCTGCGATGTATGCGGCAAACCATCTGAAAGGCGTTACCGCGATCATCACCATGACGGAATCCGGTCGTACCGCGCTAATGACTTCCCGTATCAGCTCCGGCCTGCCGATTTTCGCCATGTCGCGCCATGAACGCACGCTGAACCTGACCGCGCTCTACCGCGGAGTAACGCCGGTGCATTTTGATAGCGCGGCTGATGGCGTTGTCGCGGCGCATGAAGCTGTTAATCTGCTGCGCGATAAAGGGTATCTGGTTTCCGGTGACCTGGTTATCGTGACCCAGGGCGATGTCATGAGCACCGTCGGTTCAACCAATACCACGCGTATTTTGACCGTTGAGTAAAGCTCCCCCACACCTGTTCATCAGGTAATACAGGGTTTGTCAGCATAAAGCCTCTCTTACGAGAGGCTTTATTTATTTGATGGGATAAAGATCTTTACGCTTATACGGCTGAATCTCGCCTGGCTTGCGGGTTTTGAGCAGCTTCAGGATCCAGGTGTACTGTTCCGGATGCGGGCCGACAAAAATTTCGACCTCTTCGTTCATCCGTCTGGCGATTGTGTGATCGTCAGCCGTGAGCAGATCGTCCATTGGCGGGCGAATCTGGATAGTCAGGCGATGCGTTTTACCATTATACACCGGGAAAAGCGGTATCACGCGTGCGCGGCACACTTTCATCAGCCGACCAATTGCAGGCAGCGTCGCTTTGTATGTCGCAAAGAAATCAACGAATTCACTATGCTCCGGGCCGTGATCCTGGTCCGGCAGGTAGTAACCCCAGTAGCCCTGACGAACAGACTGAATAAAGGGTTTAATCCCGTCATTACGCGCATGCAAACGTCCGCCGAAACGCCGACGCACTGTGTTCCAGATATAGTCAAAAACCGGATTACCCTGATTATGAAACATCGCCGCCATTTTTTGCCCCTGAGAGGCCATCAGCATGGCTGGAATGTCGACGCCCCAGCCATGCGGTACGAGAAAAATGACTTTTTCGTCGTTACGACGCATCTCCTCAATGATTTCCAGACCTTCCCAGTCAACACGCTGTTGAATTTTTTTCGGACCGCGCATCGCCAACTCAGCCATCATCGCCATTGCCTGTGGCGCGGTGGCGAACATCTCATCGACAATCGCTTCGCGCTCAGCTTCGCTACGCTGCGGAAAGCACAACGACAAATTAATTAGCGCCCGGCGACGAGAACTCTTCCCCAGCCGTCCGGCAAAACGCCCCAGCGTCGCCAGCAAAGGGTCGCGGAATGATGCCGGTGTTAATGCGATCCCCGCCATTGCCGCAGCGCCCAACCAGGCGCCCCAATACTGCGGATAGCGAAAGGATTTTTCGAATTCAGGGATATACTCACTATTATTTTTTTTGGTTTCCATGCTTTTCCAGGGTCTGCTGACGCGAAAAGGAATTGTGAATAGTGTAGCGACGTCTGCGTCTCACACAAAACAAAAAAGCCGGCACACATCGCGTACCGGCTCTGTCAGCGCATTTGTTAATCGAAGCGCAGTTGCGGCAGAACCTCTTTCACCTGTGCCAGGTATTCACGACGATCTGACCCCGTCAGACCTTCCGTGCGCGGCAATTTTGCTGTCAGAGGGTTAACGGCTTGCTGGTTGATCCATACCTCATAATGCAGATGCGGCCCTGTGGAACGCCCGGTGTTACCAGAAAGCGCAATACGATCGCCACGTTTCACTTTTTGCCCCGGTTTCACCAGCAGCTTACGCAAGTGCATGTAACGTGTGGTGTAGGTGCGTCCATGACGAATCGCAATGTAGTAACCGGCAGCGCCGCTACGTTTAGCGACCACGACCTCGCCATCCCCCACCGACAGCACCGGCGTCCCCTGCGGCATCGCAAAGTCAACGCCACGATGCGGCGCAACGCGTCCGGTAACCGGGTTCAGACGGCGCGGATTGAAGTTGGAGGAGATGCGGAACTGTTTGGCGGTCGGGAAGCGTAAAAAGCCTTTTGCCAGGCCAACACCGTTACGGTCATAGAATTTACCGTCAGCGGCGCGAATGGCGTAGTAATCTTTACCATCGGAACGCATCCGCACGCCCAACAACTGACTCTGTTCACGCTTGCCATCCAGCATCTCGCGCGACATCAGAACCGAAAATTCATCGCCCTTTTTCAGCTTGCGAAAATCCATCTGCCACTGCATGGCTTTTATCACTGCGCTGATTTCGCTGCTGGTTAAACCGGCCTCTTTCGCGCTGGCGACAAAGCTACCCCCTACCGTACCTTTCAGCAGACTGTTGACCCAGTCCCCCTGCTGCATTTCACTGCTCATTTTAAAACCGTTGGCAGTGCGATCGTAGGTACGCGTTTCACGGCGGGAGACTTCCCATGTCAGACGCTGTAAATCGCCATCGGCGGTCAGTGTCCAGGAAAGCTGTTGGCCAATTTTCAGATTGCGCAGCTCCTTATCAGAAGCGGCAAGTCGGCTAATATCGCTCATATCGATGCCGTACTGATTCAGAATGCTGCTTAACGTATCGCCTGTGGAGACGACGTATTCATGGACGCCGACTTCGCCTGCGGTTTTATCGTCCAGCTCATCCTGAGGAATAGCTTCATCTTCCTGCGCGGCCTGATCGATGGGTTCGCTGGCCTCCGGTAAGAGGGAACGAATCTCGCTTTTCTCCAGTTCAATAGTTTTAACGATTGGTGCGGATTCTGGGTGGTAAACATAGGGCCGCCATACGGCGACGGCCAGTGTCAGAACGGTAAGTGACCCCAGCATAACGCGGTGGGGTCGGGGCAGATTATTAAATGCCAGGGCGACAGAGCGGGCTATCTGTTGCACGTATTCACTTCCTCGTTAATCTCCTTTCAGGCAGCTCGCATACTGGTTGGCTAATTGGCTTAAAAACGCTGAATAGCTTGTTTTACCCAGTTTAATGTTCGTCCCGAGGGGGTCCAGTGTTCCCATTCGAACGGATGTCCCTCTCGCCACGGCTTCCACGACCGCTGGCCTGAATTGTGGCTCAGCAAAAACGCAGGTTGCTTTTTGCTCAACCAACTGTGTTCTTATTTCATGTAAACGCTGCGCGCCAGGTTGTATCTCAGGGTTCACGGTAAAGTGACCGAGCGGGGTGAGTCCGTAGTGTTTTTCGTAGTAACCGTAGGCGTCATGAAAAACGAAATACCCTTTCCCCTTGAGCGGCGCGAGCTCGTTACCGACCTGTTTATCGGTTGCGGCTAATTGTGCCTCAAAATCCTTCAGGTTGGCGTCGAGTTTGGCTCGACTTTGCGGCATAAGTTCCACTAATTTTTCATGGATTGCAACCGCTGTAGCCCGCGCTATCTCTGGGGAGAGCCAAAGATGCATGTTATATTCGCCGTGATGGTGATGTACGTCACCTTTTTCCTCATCGGCGCCCGTATGCGCATGTTCATCCTCATCATCATCCGCGCCCTTCATGAGTAACGGTTTTGCATCGGCAAGTTGCGCAATGGTAACCTGCTTATTATCAGGGATATTCCTGACCGACTTCTCCATAAAGGCTTCCATTTTCGGGCCAACCCAGACGACTAAGTCCGCGCCCTGTAAGCGTTTTACGTCTGATGGACGCAATGAATAATCATGCTCGGATGCCCCATCCGGAAGTAATACTTGCGTATCCGTAACGCCATCAGCAATGGCGGAAGCGATAAACCCAAGTGGTTTAAGCGAAGCGACAACGGCGGCGTCGGCAGCCTGGGTTGCACTCCCCCAAAGCGCGGCGGATAATGCTGCGAAAAGAAGCGTATTTTTCTGTAACATAATGCGACTAATCATCGTAATGAATGTGTGAAATGTGATATTATAACATTCTATCACTTCTGCAAGCCTAAAATTAACATGACAAGTTTAGTTTCACTGGAAAACGTCTCGGTCTCATTTGGTCAACGCCGCGTCCTCTCTGACGTGTCGCTTGAATTGAGCCCCGGAAAAATTTTAACGCTTCTCGGCCCTAACGGCGCGGGGAAGTCAACGCTTGTACGCGTGGTTTTAGGACTGGTAGCCCCTGATGAAGGGGTGATCAAGCGCAACGGGCAACTCCGTATCGGCTATGTCCCGCAAAAGCTCTATCTCGATACCACGCTTCCCCTGACGGTAAACCGGTTTTTACGTTTACGTCCCGGCACGCAAAAAACGGATATTCTCCCGGCGCTTAAACGCGTTCAGGCCGGACATTTGATTGACGCGCCCATGCAAAAACTCTCCGGCGGTGAGACACAGCGCGTACTGCTGGCGCGTGCTCTGCTTAACAGGCCGCAGTTGCTGGTACTTGATGAGCCGACGCAAGGCGTGGATGTCAACGGCCAGGTCGCGTTATACGACCTGATCGATCAGCTGCGCCATGAACTCGATTGCGCCGTGCTGATGGTGTCGCATGACCTACATCTGGTCATGGCAAAGACGGATGAAGTGTTATGCCTGAACCATCATATTTGCTGTTCCGGCGCGCCGGAAGTGGTGTCTATGCATCCGGAATTTATCTCTATGTTTGGCCCGCGAGGCGCGGAGCAATTAGGGATTTATCGCCATCATCATAATCATCGCCACGATTTACAGGGTCGTATTGTACTGCGCCGGGGAAATGGTCACTCATGATTGAATTATTACTGCCCGGCTGGCTGGCCGGGATGATGCTGGCGTGCGCCGCTGGTCCTTTGGGCTCATTTGTGGTCTGGCGTCGGATGTCCTATTTTGGCGATACGCTGGCTCACGCGTCGCTTCTGGGCGTGGCTTTTGGCCTGTTGCTGGACGTTAACCCCTTTTATGCGGTAATCGCCGTTACGCTGCTGCTGGCCGCCGGTCTGGTATGGCTGGAGAAACGCCCTCACCTCGCGATTGATACCTTACTGGGCATTATGGCGCACAGCGCCTTATCTTTAGGACTGGTCGTGGTCAGCCTGATGTCCAACGTCCGCGTTGATTTAATGGCTTATCTGTTTGGCGATTTGCTGGCCGTCACGCCGGAAGATCTTATCTCGATCGCTATTGGGGTCGTTATTGTGCTGGCCATTCTCTTCTGGCAGTGGCGCAACTTGCTGTCAATGACTATCAGTCCGGATCTTGCCTTTGTCGATGGCGTGAAGTTACAGCGCGTGAAGCTGCTATTGATGCTGGTAACGGCGTTAACCATTGGCGTAGCGATGAAGTTTGTCGGAGCGCTGATCATTACGTCGCTGCTGATTATCCCCGCCGCAACCGCGCGTCGCTTTGCCCGTACGCCGGAGCAGATGGCGGGCGTCGCCGTTGGTGTAGGTATGATAGCGGTTACAGGTGGACTGACCTTCTCAGCCTTTTATGATACCCCGGCAGGGCCATCCGTAGTGCTGTGTGCCGCGCTGCTGTTTATCTTCAGTATGATGAAAAAGCAGGCAAGCTAAGCGTGTGTTGCCCGGTGGCGCTGCGCTTACCGGGCCTACAAAATCGCCCAGGTCTGATGAGCGCAGCGACTTCAGGCGCTAAGGCATCTCTGGCGGCGTGATCCCGAAATGGTTCCAGGCGCGCACCGTTGCCATACGCCCACGCGGCGTGCGCTGCAAAAAGCCTTGCTGAATCAGATACGGCTCCAGCACATCCTCAATGGTTTCACGCTCTTCGCCAATCGCCGCCGCCAGGTTATCCAGGCCGACCGGTCCACCGAAGAATTTATCAATAACCGCCAGCAGCAGCTTGCGATCCATATAGTCAAACCCTTCCGCATCGACGTTCAGCATATCCAGCGCCTGCGCGGCAATTTCCGCTGAAATAGCCCCGTCATGCTTCACCTCGGCGAAATCACGCACACGTCTGAGCAGACGGTTGGCTATACGCGGCGTACCGCGCGCCCGACGCGCCACTTCCAGCGCGCCGTCATCGCTCATCTCAAGCCCCATGTGCCTTGCGCTGCGCCCGACGATGTGCTGCAGATCGGGCACCTGGTAGAACTCCAGGCGCTGCACAATACCAAAACGGTCGCGTAGCGGCGAGGTCAGCGAACCTGCTCGCGTCGTCGCGCCAATGAGCGTAAACGGCGGCAGATCGATCTTAATTGAACGTGCAGCAGGCCCTTCGCCAATCATAATATCCAACTGGTAATCTTCCATCGCCGGATAGAGTACCTCTTCCACCACCGGTGAAAGCCGGTGAATCTCATCAATAAACAGCACATCATGCGGTTCAAGATTGGTGAGCATAGCCGCCAGATCGCCTGCTTTTTCCAGCACCGGGCCGGACGTGGTTCGGAGATTGACGCCCATTTCATTGGCAACGATATTCGCCAGAGTCGTTTTACCTAACCCTGGCGGGCCGAAAATCAGCAAGTGATCTAGTGCGTCGCCACGCAGTTTTGCCGCCTGAATAAAGATCTCCATCTGGGAGCGCACCTGCGGTTGGCCGACATATTCCGCCAATAACTTCGGGCGAATGGCGCGATCGGCGACGTCTTCTGCGATCGTGGCGCCTGCTGAAATCAGGCGATCTGCTTCTATCATCCTTTACCTCATAACGCGGCGCGTAACGCGTCGCGAATCAGTGTTTCACTGCTTGCATCCGGACGGGCGATCTTGCTTACCATCCGACTGGCTTCTTGCGGTTTATAACCCAGCGCCACCAGCGCAGCAACTGCTTCTTGTTCTGCATCTTCCGAGGTTGGGCTGGCCGGCGACGTCAATACCAGATCGACCGCTGGCGTAAAGAGATCGCCATGTAGCCCTTTAAAGCGGTCTTTCATTTCGACAATCAGCCTTTCGGCGGTTTTCTTGCCGATACCCGGCAGCTTCACCAGTGCGCCAAGCTCTTCGCGCTCAACCGCATTGACGAACTGTTGCGCCGACATGCCGGAGAGAATCGCCAGCGCCAGCTTAGGCCCGACGCCATTCGTTTTAATTAGCTCTTTAAACAGCGTGCGCTCTTGCTTATTGTTGAATCCGTACAGCAACTGCGCATCTTCACGCACCACAAAGTGGGTGAAGACGATTGCCTCCTGCCCGGCCTCCGGCAGCTCGTAAAAGCAGGTCATAGGCATATGTACTTCATAGCCTACGCCCCCTGTCTCCAGCAGCACGATCGGGGGTTGTTTTTCGAGAATAATGCCTCTGAGTCTGCCTATCACATGACGCTCCTGCGTAAAGGGCTGAAAAGATAATGCACTATCATAAAAAAAGACTGGATGTTTATCCAGATGAAAAACACGTATCCCGATATTTCTCTACTCCGACAACCCGCGATGGTTAACGACGGGTACGCTCCCCGCTGCGTACAAAATAAGTCGTACACTCATTGACAACTTTTTGCGTCCTACGCGAATAACTTTTTGCCAACATGCCGTGGCGCACGTTCGGTAGTCTTCAATAATGAGTATCCTGATAATACTAATAATGTATCCAGTACGAATGCCAACAGCGGAACATCGGGCCTCCAAAAAAACAGACCCGAGAATAGATTTAATAATATTAACCACTAGCGCTGAATTTAATCGCATGTTGTTTTATCGTCGCGCGCAACAGATTTTAATTCGCCATGACACAATAAATATTGTACAAACTCATTTTTCATGCCATCGAAATTCACGGCTGGCATCCCTTCTGAATAACTATAATAAATATTCACATACTCTTCGCTACTAAAAAATGCCTGTCGTTTTGCTGCTAACCCACGGCCTTTTGCTGCAATATACTGGAAGCAGTGGCCGCTGGCGCCACAGCTCCGCCCATCATCAACAATATATATATCGGCAGCGTTAAACAGCTGTTCCAGCCAGCACTGGCGAATCGTTCCGGCCGCACAAACCAAAAATAATGATGCGCTAATCATCCACCCGGATTTTTTTACCGATGTCATAGCCAGGAAAGCCATAAAGCACGCTGCCTGCAGGCACAAAACCAGTTCTTTATTCCCGGCAACCAAATGCCACTGGTTAAATACTAAGGTAATGAAAACTGAACTCAATGTTGCCAACAGTCTGGTCCTGAACCGCCTGGCAGGGAGAAGTAAAAATAATAATGAAATCGTCCCTGGCTTTAATAAAAAAACAACGGTATTAGCCTCTGCCATATCAATACTCAAACAATAACAAAAGCTAATAAACAGATGAAAGATAATAGCAACAAAAATATAAGGAAAATAAAATACCCAACCTATTCTCATTGGTTTATCATCAACCACGTCATACTCCCTGTCAATATGAGAGATCAGATGATGAGAAATTTACCACCTTAATTCTCCCCCAAATATATTTGCGACATTAATTCCAATAAATGAAATATTCACCATACATATTTCGATGACACTAAAGCTTGTCATTTATCTGGTATAATGCTAACTACCCTGTAGAATAAATAAAAGGAATTTATTTCAAATAATGGAATGCAGAGATGAAAAAACATTATTCTGTCCAATATGAAACCGGGGATATCGTCTTTACCTGTATAGGTGCCGCGCTTTTCGGCCAGATATCCACCGCTTCACAGTGCTGGAGCAACCATGTTGGGATTATTATTGGTCATAATGGTGATGACTATCTGGTGGCGGAAAGTCGCGTCCCCCTATCAACCGTCACCACGCTGTCACTGTTTATACAACGTTCAGCCGGACAACGTTACGCCGTTCGCCGTCTGCGCGGCGGCCTGACGGTCGAGCAGAAACTCGCCATCATGGAGCAGGTTCCCGCCCGGCTGAATAAGTTTTATCACACGGGGTTTAAATACGAGTCATCGCGCCAGTTCTGCTCGAAATTTGTGTTTGATATCTATAAAGAAGCATTGTGTATTCCGGTAGGCGATATTGAGACATTCGAAGAATTACTTCACAGCAATCCTGATGCGAAACTCGCCTTCTGGAAGTTCTGGTTTTTAGGTTCAATCCCGTGGGATCGTAAGACGGTGACGCCCGCCAGCCTGTGGCAACATCCCAATTTAGAATTAATTAGCGCCTGTGGAATTGAAACCCCTCAACGCGAGGCTGAGGGAGAATGATTTAGCGCAACCTTCCCCGCGCCAGATTGAGTCGGCTCTCGCTCATTTGCATCGCGTTCTGGCTAACGTGGCAATGCGTAATGGCGATAGCCAGCGCATCTGCGGCATCGGCCTGCGGGTTAGCGGGGAGCTTTAGCAACGTACGAACCATATGCTGTACCTGGCTTTTTTCCGCGCTACCAATACCGACGACGGTTTGCTTCACCTGACGCGCCGCGTATTCAAACACGGGCAGTTCCTGGTTGACCGCGGCGACAATCGCGACGCCGCGCGCCTGTCCCAGCTTGAGGGCTGAATCGGCGTTCTTCGCCATAAACACCTGTTCGATAGCAAAATAGTCCGGCTGGAACTGCGTGATGATTTCCGTCACGCCTGCGTATATGAGCTTCAAACGAGACGGCAAATCATCGACTTTGGTACGAATACATCCGCTGCCCAGATAGGTCAGTTGTCTGCCTACCTGGCGAATAACGCCATAACCGGTAATGCGCGAGCCGGGGTCAATACCGAGAATAATCGACACGCTATACCCCCTGCCCGCCGGCGTTTAACAGCACCATTACAGGGTCGCCGCCACCTCATCAGAGATCTCACCGTTATGGTAGACTTCCTGAACATCGTCACAGTCTTCCAGCATATCGATCAGACGTAGCAGTTTCGGCGCGGTTTCCGCATCCATATCCGCTTTGGTTGACGGGATCATGGACACTTCGGCGCTATCCGCTTTCAGACCCGCCGCTTCCAGCGCGTCACGCACTTTGCCCATCTCTTCCCAGGCAGTGTAAACATCAATCGCGCCATCATCATAGGTCACAACATCTTCCGCGCCAGCTTCCAGAGCGGCTTCCATGATGGTGTCTTCATCGCCTTTCTCAAAGGAGATGACCCCTTTCTTACTGAACAGGTATGCCACTGAGCCATCGGTACCCAGATTACCGCCGCACTTGCTGAAAGCATGACGCACTTCCGCTACGGTACGGTTACGGTTGTCACTCAGACACTCAATCATAATGGCCGTGCCGCCAGGACCATAACCTTCATAGATGATGGTTTCCATGTTCGAGTCTTCATCACCACCCACACCGCGAGCGATGGCACGGTTCAGAGTGTCGCGGGTCATGTTGTTGGCCAGCGCTTTATCTACAGCCGCGCGCAGACGCGGGTTGGCATCCGGATCGCCGCCGCCCAATTTAGCTGCCGTTACCAGTTCACGAATAATTTTAGTGAAGATTTTACCGCGCTTGGCATCCTGCGCAGCTTTACGATGTCTGGTGTTGGCCCATTTACTATGACCTGCCATAAATATTTCCTCAAAAAAAGCGCGCCTTTTCAGGCGACGTTAATGACAAACTCTTCAATCGCTTGCCGGTTACTCCAGGACTTGGTAAGCGCCGCCGCGTCAGGCGCATCAAGCCACTGGTACGTCAGATGTTCAGTGAATATCACCTGCCGCTCATGCGGTAACGCAAGGCAGAACCAGAATTCTGTATTGTGCATGACGCCCGGCGCATAGCGATGACGTAAATGTGAAAAAATTTCAAACTCCACCGTACGTTGGCAGTCGATTAAGGTCAGTTGCTCTGCCGCAACATCAATCGTGACCTCCTCTTTGACTTCACGTACGGCGGCCTGCAACGCGGTCTCCCCTTCTTCTATGCTGCCAGTCACTGACTGCCAAAAATCCGGGTCGTCGCGTCGCTGCAACATTAGCACCCGTTTCGTATCCTGCGCGAAAATAACCACCAGGACCGAAACGGGGCGCTTGTACACTTTATCCTTCACGCGACCTCGTTGTTGGCTGTTGAGTGACGCCGCGCATTGATGAGACTCGCCCCTGCGGGCCGCCGCGATATCACGCGAATGATGTCGTGTACATTGTTCATATCAGTTATTCTCGGCTTTCTTTACAACCTGAATCCCCAACTCCGTCAACGCTGCCTGGTTGGCGAAACTCGGCGCTTCGGTCATCAGACACGCGGCGGCGGTCGTTTTCGGGAAGGCGATAACATCACGAATATTATCGGTGCCGGTCAACAGCATGGTCAGACGGTCCAGACCAAACGCCAGGCCCGCATGCGGCGGCGTACCGTATTTCAACGCATCCAACAGGAAGCCGAACTTCTCGCGCTGCTCCTGCTCATTGATACCGAGAATACCAAATACGGTTTGCTGCATTTCACCGTTGTGAATACGCACCGAACCGCCGCCCACTTCATAGCCGTTAATCACCATATCGTAAGCGTTAGCGACGGCTTCTTCCGGCGCAGTTTTCAGTTCAGACGCCGTCATGTCACGCGGGGCGGTGAACGGATGGTGCATCGCGGTCAGACCGCCTTCGCCGTCGTCTTCGAACATCGGGAAGTCAATCACCCACAGCGGCGCCCATTTGTCTTCGTCGGTCAGGCTCAGGTCTTTGCCCAGTTTCAGACGCAGCGCGCCCAGCGCATCAGCAACCACTTTTTTGTTATCTGCGCCGAAGAAGATCATGTCGCCGTCCTGCGCGCCGGTACGTTCAAGGATAGCCTCGACGATGTCGGCGGTCAGGAACTTGGCCACCGGACTGTTAATCCCGTCCAGACCTTTCGCGCGCTCGTTAACTTTGATATACGCCAGGCCTTTCGCGCCGTAGATCTTAACAAAGTTACCATAATCGTCGATCTGCTTACGGCTAAGCTGTGCGCCGCCAGGCACACGCAGCGCTGCCACGCGGCCTTTCGGATCGTTAGCCGGGCCCGCGAAGACCGCGAACTCTACCGATTTCAGCAGGTCAGCGACATCTACCAGCTCCATCGGGTTACGCAGGTCTGGCTTGTCGGAACCGTAGCGACGTTCCGCTTCGGCAAACGTCATGACCGGGAAATCCCCCAGATCCACGCCTTTCACTTCCAGCCACAAATGGCGCACCAGCGCTTCCATCACTTCGCGCACCTGTGGCGCGGTCATGAAGGAGGTCTCGACGTCGATCTGAGTAAACTCCGGCTGACGGTCAGCACGTAAGTCTTCATCACGGAAGCATTTGACTATCTGATAGTAACGGTCGAAACCGGACATCATCAGGAGCTGTTTGAACAGCTGCGGCGACTGCGGCAGCGCGTAGAATTTACCTTTGTGCACGCGCGAAGGCACCAGATAGTCGCGCGCGCCTTCCGGCGTGGCTTTGGTCAGCATCGGCGTTTCAATATCAAGGAAACCGTGATCGTCCATAAAACGACGCACCAGGCTGGTAATTTTGGCGCGGGTTTTCAGGCGCTGCGCCATTTCCGGACGACGCAAATCCAGATAGCGGTACTTGAGACGCGCCTCTTCGGTATTAACGTGGTTAGCGTCAAGCGGCAGTGAGTCTGCGCGGTTGATGATAGTGAGAGAGGACGCCAGCACTTCAATTTCGCCGGTCGCCATATCCGCATTGACGTTTTTCGCGTCACGCGCACGCACGGTGCCCGTAACCTGAATGCAGAACTCATTACGCAGTTCAGAGGCCAGCTTTAACGCGTCCGCACGATCCGGATCGAAGAACACCTGCACAATACCTTCGCGGTCGCGCATATCGATAAAGATCAGGCTGCCAAGATCACGACGACGGTTGACCCAACCACACAGAGTCACCTGCTGCCCCACGTGGGACAGACGTAGCTGTCCGCAATATTCTGTACGCATGAGATATCCCTTAACTTAGCCGCAGGCGGATTGTTGCCTGCCATGCAGGCGACGAAGTCGCAGCTTTAGCTGTATGTCACAACTGGATGAAAAAAGGCGGCTATTATACTGGAAATTCTGCCGCACGATAAGAGTCAATCCAGCATGGGAGCGATAACTTGCCCGTTTCATGCGGTATCGACACTTGGTTCATACTGACTGTACCCGGGTTTTTCACGCGGGTATTGCGTATGCTCACAAAAATTAACAATATTTGTCGCCGCTTTCCTCTTTAATCGCGCTTAAGGTGTAGTGAAATCCGCTATTTTTAGGAGAGTGATTATCATGCTGAAACTCAACGCGACCACAACCGCCCTGGTGGTTATTGATTTACAGGAAGGAATTCTTCCGTTTGCCGGCGGCCCGTATACGGCAAATGAGGTGGTCGCCCGCGCCGCGCGGCTGGCGGAAAAGTGTCGTGCCAACGGCTCGCCCGTGGTTATGGTACGCGTTGGATGGTCTGATGATTATGCCGAAGCGTTAAAACAGCCGGTGGATGCCGCAACGCCTGCGCACGCGTTGCCGGAAAACTGGTGGACCTGGCCTACGGCATTGGGTAAAAAGGACAGCGATCTGGTAGTGACTAAACGCCAGTGGGGCGCGTTTTACGGCACCGACCTGGAATTACAGCTTCGCCGCCGGGGTATCGACACCATCATATTGTGCGGGATCTCAACCAATATCGGCGTCGAATCCACAGCGCGCAACGCCTGGGAGTTAGGATTTAACCTTATTATTGCCGAAGATGCCTGTAGCGCAGCCAGCAGTGAGCAGCATCAGAGCAGTATGACGCATATTTTCCCGCGCATTGGCCGGGTACGCAGCGTAGAGGATATTTTAAACGCCTTATGATCTACATTGGCCTGCCGCAATGGTCGCACCCGAAATGGGCGCGGCTCGGCATCACCAGTCTGGAAGAGTATGCCCGCCACTTTAACTGCGTGGAGGGCAACACCACGCTTTACGCGCTGCCGAAAGCGGAAATTGTCGATCGCTGGTATGCGCAAACTACGGACGATTTCCGTTTTTGCTTTAAATTTCCCGCCACCATTTCTCACCAGGCCGCTCTGCGCCATTGCGACGATCTGGTACAGGCGTTTTTTACCCGCCTGGCGCCGCTGGAAACGCGTATTGGCCAATACTGGCTGCAGTTGCCCGCCGCCTTTGGACCGCGCGATCTCCCCGCCTTATGGCAGTTTCTTGATGCGCTCCCCGCCACGTTTACC
Organism: Salmonella sp. SSDFZ54; assembly: GCF_004010735.1. Taxonomy (NCBI): domain Bacteria; kingdom Pseudomonadati; phylum Pseudomonadota; class Gammaproteobacteria; order Enterobacterales; family Enterobacteriaceae; genus Salmonella; species Salmonella sp. SSDFZ54. Next base: position 3,972,535 of record NZ_CP034819.1, on the reverse strand, counting down.
TATGGCGTAGAAGTTCGTCATCCGTGTTTTTTTGACAAGGGTGAGGATGAACAGCGGCTCAATCGCGGGTTACACGCGCGCGGCGTAAACCGCGTGATCCTGGATAGTCGTCCGGTACATGCCGCCCATCCCCACAGCGAGGCCGTCCGTGACGCGCAGCGAAAAAAACCCAAAGTCCCGGTACATGCGGTCGTGACGGCCAGCCATCCGATGGTGCGTTTTATCGGTAGCGATAATATGTCGCAAAACCGTGAGTTTTTCGCTGCCTGGTTGCAGAAACTCCCGCAGTGGTGGCAGACCACCACGCCTTTTCTGTTTTTACATACTCCGGATATCGCGCAGGCGCCGGAACTGGTGAATACGCTTTGGCATGATTTACGCAGCGTCTTACCGGAAATCGGCACTGCTCCGTCCATTCCACAGCAATCTTCTCTTTTCTGAAAATGCCCCCTATCATAGACAGTGCCATCAGCCATTTTAAAAGGGAGTTTGTATGGTAAGCGCGCTGTATGCCGTTTTGGGTGCGTTATTATTAATGAAGTTCTCTTTTAATGTCGTTCGCTTGCGAATGCAGTACCGTGTCGCCTATGGCGACGGCGGTTTTAGCGAATTGCAAAGCGCCATCCGTATTCATGGCAACGCGGTGGAATATATTCCTGTCGCGCTGGTGCTGCTGCTGTTTATGGAAATGAACGGCGCCGAAACGTGGATGGTGCATATCTGCGGCATCATTTTAATCGCCGGTCGGCTGATGCATTATTACGGTTTTCACCACCGCCTGTTCCGCTGGCGGCGGGCGGGGATGAGCGCGACCTGGTGCGCATTGTTGCTGATGGTGCTGGCAAACCTGTGGTATATGCCCTGGGAGTTGGTTTTCTCCCTGTATTAGCGCACAATATGCGCCTTTATTTTTCCCGGATGTATACGTTATGTCTCACCGCGACACGCTTTTTTCTGCGCCTATCGCCCGTCTCGGCGACTGGACTTTTGATGAACGAGTAGCCGAAGTTTTCCCCGACATGATTCAGCGTTCGGTACCAGGCTACTCCAACATCATCTCCATGATCGGCATGTTAGCTGAACGCTTTGTGCAGCCGAACACGCAGGTCTACGATCTGGGCTGCTCGCTGGGCGCCGCGACGCTGTCTGTTCGGCGTAATATCCGCCATGAGCATTGTCGCATTATCGCCGTCGATAACTCCCCGGCCATGATTGAACGCTGCCGCCGTCATATTGATGCGTATAAAGCGCCTACGCCGGTTGAAGTCGTTGAAGGCGATATCCGCGATATCACTATTGAAAACGCCTCGATGGTGGTGCTGAATTTTACCCTGCAATTCCTTGAACCTGCCGAACGCCAGGCATTGCTGGATAAGATTTACCTGGGGTTGAATCCCGGCGGCGCGCTGGTACTGTCGGAAAAATTTAGCTTTGAAGATGCGAAAGTGGGCGAGCTGTTATTCAACATGCACCACGATTTTAAACGCGCGAATGGGTACAGCGAACTGGAGATCAGCCAGAAGCGCAGTATGCTGGAAAACGTGATGCTCACCGACTCGGTGGAAACACATAAAGCGCGCCTGCGTCAGGCGGGTTTCGAACACAGTGAACTGTGGTTCCAGTGCTTTAATTTCGGGTCGCTTGTCGCGTTAAAAGCCGGAGTTGCCGCATGATCGAGTTTGGTAACTTTTATCAGCTCATTGCTAAAAATCACCTCTCCCACTGGCTGGAAACATTGCCCGCGCAGATTGCCGCCTGGCAACGCGAGCAGCAGCATGGCTTGTTTAAACAGTGGTCGAACGCGGTAGAATTTTTACCGGAAATGACGCCCTGGCGGCTGGATTTACTGCACAGTGTCACGGCGGAAAGCGAAATGCCGCTCAGCGAAGGTCAGCTAAAGCGTATTGATACATTGCTGCGTAATCTGATGCCGTGGCGTAAAGGCCCGTTCTCGCTTTATGGCGTAGATATTGATACCGAATGGCGCTCCGACTGGAAGTGGGATCGCGTACTGCCGCATCTGTCAGATTTAACCGGCCGGACGATCCTTGATGTCGGCTGCGGCAGCGGCTATCACCTGTGGCGGATGATTGGCGCGGGCGCACATCTGGCGGTCGGCATCGATCCTACACAGCTTTTCCTCTGCCAGTTTGAGGCGGTGCGTAAACTGTTGGGTAACGATCAGCGCGCGCATCTGCTGCCGTTGGGCATTGAACAACTCCCGGCACTGAAAGCATTTGATACCGTCTTCTCGATGGGGGTGCTTTATCACCGTCGCTCGCCGCTGGAACATCTGTGGCAGTTAAAAGATCAGTTGGTCAACGAGGGTGAACTGGTACTGGAAACGCTGGTCGTCGACGGCGACGAAAATACCGTTTTGGTGCCGGGTGACCGCTACGCGCAGATGCGTAACGTCTATTTTATTCCTTCCGCGCCGGCATTAAAAAAATGGCTGGAAAAATGCGGCTTTGTTGATGTGCGTATCGCTGACGTTTGCGTCACTACCACCGAAGAGCAGCGCCGTACCGAATGGATGGTTACCGAGTCGCTGGCCGATTTCCTCGACCCGAACGATCGCAGCAAGACGGTGGAAGGCTATCCCGCCCCGCAGCGCGCGGTGCTGATTGCGCGTAAACCGTGATGGATTGCCGAATGACCGTTACGTATAGCACCGTTTCTCCAAAATAGTTCAAGTTGCAGCAAGGCGGCAACGCAGCAAATCCCCGGGAACGTAGGTAGCTACGTGACCGGGGTGCGCGAGGCGGCCAACGCTGCTGCGGCTTGAAATATGAAGGAGAAAAAAAGGCCCCTGTTGAATTGGCAGGGGCCTGGTACGAGCAAGCATCATATTGGGCGACATGATGCAACGGTAAAAATCATTTGGCCTGATGGCGAACAATGATTCCTTTCATTTCAGCGACCGCCGCACCCTCTACTCTATAGCGAGAATACTCGTCCGCCTGAATATCGGCAGACATCGATAACCCCTGATTGCGATAGCGCATCGGCGAAGGCAGTAAGACTCCGGCGGAACTGTGTACTTCCCGTACTCCGGCATCGAGGAAATTCTGCAGGTTATTTGCACGAACCCCCGCACCAGCCATAATGGTTGGAGCATCCCCCCGGGCAATAAGTTCCATAATTATTGATAAACCTTGCGCCGCATCGGCTTTTTGTCCGGAAGTCAGTACTCTTGCTACGCCTGCGTCAGCCAGATTCTTTAGCGCATTGAAGGGATTAGCGCACATATCGAAGGCGCGGTGGAATGTCACCGCCAGCGGTCCGGCCGCCGCCATTATTTTTTCCATTCGCGACATATCGACATCCCCATCAACGGTCAACACGCCAGTAACCAGCCCGGGAAACCCCAACTCTCTGACGAGGCGGATATCTTCCAGCATGGCGGCAAATTCGCCGTCAGTGTAGTAAAAATCCCCGCCGCGAGGACGAATAATCGGATGTACGGGAATCGTAATATGCTCGCGTACGCTGCGTAAGACGCCGAAAGAAGGCGTAAGCCCCCCTTCTTTCGGCGCGGCGCACAGTTCGATACGATCCGCGCCGTTTCGCTGCGCGGTGAGCGCGCATTCCATGCTGTAACAACAGATCTCAAGTAACGCCATATTCACTCCGCTCGGCAGGTTAATGGGCCGCCTGTTCGCTGGCGACAATCGCTTCAATCGACCATGGATGAAATTTTACCGTGACGCGGCCATCGGTCACAGCCAGCGTAGGGTTTGGCAAACGTTCATGCTCGCCCTGTGGCGAACTGGTTTTAACCACGATCCCCGGCTGACTAAGCCCCTCATCCGACAACAACGCCAGAGCCCTCGCGTTCAAGGTCTCCGGCTCGCCGGGCAGCACGATTTCAATATGCTCCCACCCTTCGTGTGGATAGCGTTTTTCTCCCGGCCACGGTAATTCAATAACAGAAAACCGCCAGTGTTCCACACATACCGGTTCATGCAGTTTAAACAGACAAATCGGCCTGCCGTTGATGATATTTTCCGACAGTAGCTCACCGCATTGTTCAAAACCGCGACGCCAACGCTCCGCCGTCGTATTTTGGTGACAGCGCAATGAAATGTGATCGGCCTCAAGGGCGCTAATCTGCAGACCAAGGCGAGTGGAAAGTTCTCTGAACGCCAGAGTGAATCGCGGTAAATCTGCGGAAATATCATGCAGTTCATCAATGTGTTGCCAGTTCGCCATATCAGGACGCTCTTCTTGCTGTGAAAACCGCTAATTTACGCTGTTGCGCCCCGGCAACCAACTTTTGATTTGATTGGGCGTTTATTGAATGCTTATGCAGATTATTGTTGCGTATATTTCAGGCGACGCGCCGCGCGCGCAATGCTGACGCCAACGGGCATTTGCAGTATACTCCCGCCCTAATTCTTAAACTGGCGCGGGCAATACAGCCCGCTTCATAAACGTAAGGTATTCCGGTGAATATTCAGGCTCTTCTCTCAGAAAAAGTTAGTCAGGCCATGATTGCTGCAGGCGCGCCTGCAGATTGCGAGCCCCAGGTTCGTCAGTCAGCCAAAGTTCAGTTCGGCGACTATCAGGCCAACGGCATGATGGCAGTTGCGAAAAAACTGGGTATGGCCCCCCGACAACTTGCAGAGCAGGTGCTGACTCATCTGGATCTCAGCGGCATCGCCAGCAAGGTTGAAATCGCCGGCCCTGGCTTTATCAATATTTTCCTCGAACCGGCTTTTCTCGCTGAACAGGTGCAACAGGCGCTGGCCTCCGATCGTCTGGGCGTTTCTCAGCCGACTCGTCAGACAATTGTCGTCGACTACTCCGCGCCCAACGTCGCGAAAGAGATGCACGTCGGTCATCTACGCTCCACGATTATCGGCGATGCGGCAGTACGCACGCTGGAGTTTCTGGGCCATCATGTTATTCGCGCTAACCACGTCGGCGACTGGGGTACCCAGTTCGGTATGCTTATCGCCTGGCTGGAAAAACAGCAGCAGGAAAACGCGGGCGACATGGCGCTGGCGGATCTCGAAGGATTTTACCGCGATGCGAAAAAGCATTATGACGAAGATGAAGCGTTTGCCGAGCGCGCGCGTAACTACGTCGTCAAATTGCAGAGCGGTGATACCTATTTCCGTGAGATGTGGCGTAAGCTGGTTGATATCACGATGACGCAAAACCAGATCACCTATGATCGCCTGAACGTCACTCTGACGCGTGACGATGTGATGGGCGAAAGTCTGTATAATCCGATGCTGCCGGGCATCGTCGCCGATCTGAAAGCCAAAGGCCTGGCGGTTGAAAGCGAAGGCGCAACGGTGGTTTTCCTTGATGAGTTTAAAAACAAGGAAGGCGATCCGATGGGCGTCATTATTCAGAAGAAAGATGGCGGTTATCTGTATACCACTACCGATATCGCCTGCGCCAAATACCGTTACGAAACGCTGCACGCCGACCGCGTGCTCTACTACATTGACTCCCGTCAGCACCAGCACCTGATGCAGGCCTGGACCATTGTGCGTAAAGCCGGTTATGTGCCGGATTCCGTTCCGCTGGAACACCACATGTTCGGCATGATGCTGGGTAAAGACGGTAAACCGTTTAAAACTCGCGCGGGCGGTACGGTGAAGCTGGCGGACCTGCTGGATGAGGCGCTGGAGCGCGCGCGTCGTCTGGTGGCGGAGAAGAACCCGGATATGCCGGCTGACGAGCTGGAAAAACTGGCTAACGCCGTCGGTATTGGCGCGGTGAAATACGCCGATCTGTCAAAAAACCGCACCACTGACTATATCTTCGACTGGGATAATATGTTGGCTTTCGAAGGCAATACCGCACCTTATATGCAGTATGCCTATACGCGTGTGCTGTCTGTTTTCCGTAAAGCGGACATCGACGAGCAGGCGCTGGCGAGCGCGCCGGTTATCATTAGCGAAGATCGCGAAGCGCAGCTCGCTGCCCGTCTGCTGCAGTTTGAAGAAACCCTGACGGTGGTCGCGCGTGAAGGTACGCCGCACGTCATGTGCGCGTATCTGTATGACGTCGCCGGGCTGTTCTCCGGCTTCTACGAGCACTGCCCTATTCTCAGCGCCGAGAATGACGCGGTTCGCAATAGCCGCCTAAAACTGGCGCAACTGACGGCGAAGACGCTGAAACTGGGTCTGGATACGTTGGGTATCGAAACCGTAGAACGCATGTAAACGCGCCGTCGTTAACATCATCAGGCCTGACTCCGGGTAACGGACTCAGGCCTTTTTATTGCCACAGCGGTATATCTGTAACAAATCACAAGGAATGACACATTTCTATAGAGAGATGGAACATCTTTTACCTGTGCTGGCGCTGACCGCCCCGTATCATTAGGCGGCGGATTGTTCAGGTACAGGTAATGACTTTTAAAGACTTTGATGCGGAAGAGAAACTCTTCCTGAGACGTGTGATTGTGGCGTTTGGTGTAGTGGTTGTCTGCTTTGGTATCCTGATCTTCAACCTCTATAACTTGCAAATCCGTCAGCACCACTACTACACCACCCGTTCGAATGAGAACGATATCAAGATGCTACCCGTCGCGCCCACGCGCGGCATCATTTACGATCGCAACGGCATTCCGCTGGTGCGTAACGTAACCTGGTATGATATCGCGGTTACGCCCTATAAAATTGCCGATATGGATGCGCTGCTAAAACAGCTCACCCCTATTGTTGATCTCTCCCCCGATGATATCGCCGACTTTCGCCATGCGCTAAAATCCAGTAGCCGCTATCGTCCGGTGGTGCTCAAAAACGCGCTAACGGATGTTGAAATCGCACGCTTTGCGGTCAATCAGTTTCATTTCAACGGCGTCACGATCAATAGCTATCAGGATCGGCAGTATCCTTACGGCGCGGAGCTGGCGCATGTTCTCGGTTACGTGTCAAAGATAAACGATAACGACCTTAAAGCGCTGGATAAAAAAGGGCTGGCAGAGAATTACGCGGCGGACCATAACATCGGTAAACAGGGGATTGAGCGTTACTACGAAAACGATCTTCATGGCAAAACCGGTTATCAGGAGGTCGAGGTGGATAATCACGGGCGTATTGTCCGCCTGCTGAAAGACGTTCCTCCCATCGCGGGTAAGAACATTCACCTGACGCTGGATCTCCATTTACAAGAGTACATTGAAAGTTTGCTGGCCGGGCAGCGTGCTGCCGTACTGGTTGAAGATCCGCACGATGGTTCAGTGCTGGCGATGGTATCTATGCCCAGCTACGACCCGAACCCCTTTGTAAAAGGCATTAGCTATCAGGATTACGGCAAACTGCTGCACGATAAAAATCTGCCGCTGATCAACCGCGTGACGCAAGGGCTTTATCCCCCGGCATCAACGGTTAAACCCTATATGGCGATGTCCGCGCTGTTATGCGGGATTATTACGCCGCAAACCACCTTTTTTGGCGCGCCAACCTGGACGCTTCCCGGCACGCAGCGGCATTACCGGGACTGGAAAAAAACCGGACACGGTATGCTGGATGTCACTAAAGCGATTGAGGAATCTGCGGATACCTTTTTCTATCAGGTCGCTTATATGATGGGTATTGACCGTATCGACACGATGTTGTCTCAGTTCGGCTATGGCAAACCGACGGGCATCGACCTTAATGAAGAGTATGACGGGCTGCTTCCCAGCCGCGCATGGAAACAGCGGGTCCATAAAAAAGCCTGGTATCAGGGCGATACCATCTCTGTCGGCATCGGCCAGGGCTACTGGATTGCCACCCCCATCCAGATGGTAAAAGCGATGGTGGCGCTCATCAACAACGGTAAGGTGATTGCCCCTCACCTGTTACTCAATGAAGAGAGCGGCAAAACGGTGGTTCCGTATCGTCCTTCAGGAACACCGGCACAGATAGCCGATCCGGCGTCGCCATACTGGGGACTGGTGCGTCAGGCGATGTACGGCATGGCGAATGCACCCAACGGAACGGGCTATAAGTTCTTTCACACCGCGCCCTACGGCATTGCGGCCAAAAGCGGCACGTCGCAGGTATTTAGCCTGAAAGAAAATCAGACCTACAACGCGAAAATGATCCCCATTCGCCTGCGCGATCATGTGTTTTATACCGCTTTTGCACCGTATAAAAACCCTAAGGTCGCTATTGCCTTGATTCTGGAAAACGGCGGAAGCGACGGCGTTACCGCCGCGCCCATCATGCGAAAAATCCTTGACCACCTGTTTGATCCACAGGCTGATACCACGCAGCCGGGTCAGGCGCCATAGTCAAATAAGCAAAGCGCCATCAGACAAGGATACGCCCGGAATATCCGCATACATCAGAAATAGTTACGCAGATATTCCGTCAAACACAGCATTGCCATCGCCTGCCCGTAAGGCATAGAGGTCAACGGAATATGACGGTAAAAATCGAGATCGTGGCCCATGCCAGTGCCAAATGACGTTTGCAGCAGTTCGCCTTCCGGCGAGATATGTTTCACTATCCCCCGAATAGCTTTTTCCGCCACCTGCGCATAGTGCCGTTCGACATAGCGTTTGCGCACCGCTTTAAGAATACCGTAGGCAAAACCCGCCGTCGCCGACGCCTCAAGATAAGAGTGCGGATCGTCAAGCAGCGTATGCCACAAACCGCTTTCATCCTGACATTTCGCCAGCGCGGCGATCTGCGCATTCAGTACCTGGACCAGATAACGGCGCACGGCATTATTTTCCGGCAAGTCCAGCAGTTCAAGAAAATCCGGGATCACAATGGTCAGCCAACTGTTGCCACGCGCCCAGCGAGCGTTAGCGAAGTTATGATGACCGTCATAGCTCCAGCCGTGGAACCACAGCCCCGTCTCTTTATCCATCAAATTTTGCACGTGTAGCAGGAACTGATAGGTTGCCTCTTCCACGTATTCCGGCCGGTTCAACAGTTTACCGATTTTCGCCAGCGGCAGCACCGTCATCATTAGCGTGTCGTCCCACATCTGCTGATGATTTTCCTCCGCCAGCGTGATGTGCTGCATTCCGCCGTGATCGGTTCGGGGCATTTCATTCATCGCCCATTCGGCCCACGTTTCCAGCCACGGTAAATACGCTGGATTACGCGTCTCTTCATAGCGATACGCCAGCGTTAAAAACGGCGCCATCGTATTAACGTTTTTCGTCGTCGCGCCTTCCGCAAAACGATCGGCAAACCAGTCATCAATGATCTTACGCATCGTCTGGTCGCCGGTCTGTTGGTAATAGTGATACATTCCGTACAGGCCCACGCCATGCGTCCACTCCCATCCGGCCCAGCCTTTAGTATCGATCACGCGTCCGTCGTCCAGTCGCAATAAAAATTCGCCTGTCTCATCTTTAATATTGACCAGGTTATGCGTCACCTTTTGCACCAGGGCTTTTAGTTCATCTCTGGCGATAAAATGCTCAGGCTGACGCAATAGCGGACTGTGTTTGACTGGATAAACCATCATTTGCTTAACCTCTGTGTAATGTCGAATTCAGTGCTGCGTGCAGTTTTACCGCCGACGCAGTCGATTCGCTACAGTAAAAGCTAAGCTGGGCGGAAACCTTTTTGTTTCTGCCATTGCCAGAGCGTAAATGGCAAAAACGCAAAGAGTCCGGCAACCTACCTCACCATTTTATAAAACGGCGTTTCTATTTATTCAAAAAGAGAGTCAGGTCTGCTACCTGGCAAAGAAAGGGGCGGTTAGCGGTAGTTCACAATCACCTGGTTGCTCCGCACTTTTAACGCCGGGATAAGCCGGCCGCCGCCGGGGACTTCCCAGACAAAGCGGAGCGGCTCGACTGCGGGAACATGAGCAAAACCGTGGGTCGTGCCACTCTGACCATCAAGTTCTACGCAACGGGACTGGGAACATAAACGTACCCGTAAGCCCGCGGGGGTCGGGCCATTCAGTTCATAACGCCAGGCGACCAACGTCATCACACCGGAAACCGGCTGACGCGCCGACAATGGCGAAGACGATGCGGAAACACCCCGGTAATTTAAGGTTACGCCCATACCGCTATCCTGCCACGCGCCTTCGCCTGCGGCCTGAACCGTCAGGGGAAAGAGCAACAATGCCAGCCATTTACGCATTATTTTCCTCCAATGGTCGCCGTCATGCGGATATGACGGTTATCGGAAAGCTCAAGGTTCGACAACACCACCAGCTGCGGTAAACTGCGCCGCAAAAAGCGGGACAATAATGGACGTAGCGCATGGTTAACCAGTAATACCGGCGGCGCGCCAAGCATCTCCTGGCGAGAAAGCGCCTCTTGGGTCTGCGCCAGCAGGCGATCCGCCAACCCAGGCTCAAGTCCACCGCCGCCCTGCAATGCCTGAAGCAGCAAACGCTCCAGCGCGGTATCCAGGCCAATCACCTGCACTTCTTCATTACCGGGGAACCACTGTTGCGTAATCGCTCGCCCTAATGCCACGCGTACCACGGCGGTTAATTCATGCGGATCGCTTTGTAACGGCGCATGTTCCGCCAGCGTTTCCAGAATGGTGCGCATATCGCGAATAGGGACTTTTTCCGCCAGTAAGTTTTGCAGGACTTTGTGTAAAGTCGTGAGGGTCACGACGCCTGGGACCAGATCTTCCGTGAGTTTAGGCATCTCCTGAGAGACACGATCCAACAGTTGCTGCGCTTCCTGGCGGCCAAACAGTTCGGCGGAGAATTGGCCAATCAAGTGGTTAAGGTGCGTCGCCACAACGGTACTGGCTTCCACGACGGTAAAGCCCTGAATTTGCGCCTGCTCTTTCAGGGCGCTTTCAATCCAGATGGCATCAAGGCCAAAAGCTGGATCGACGGTTTTCTCGCCCGGTAGCGTTCCCGCCGCCGTGCCGGGGTTAATAGCCAGCCAACGTCCCGGATAGGCGTCCCCGCTGCCAATCTCTACCCCTTTCATCAAAATACGGTAGCGCGCAGGCTGTAAATCCATATTGTCGCGAATATGGACCACCGGCGGCAGGAACCCCATATCCTGCGCGAATTTTTTACGAATGCTGCGAATACGTCCGAGCAATTCGCCATCCTGTTGAAAATCCACCATCGGGATCAGGCGGTAGCCCACTTCCATTCCCAGTGAATCCTCAAGCTGTACGTCATTCCAGGTGGCTTCGACCACCGAGTTATTTTCCGGCATTTTTACCGGCTGCGGCTCCTCTGGCGCTTTTTCTTCACGCCCGCGCAGCCACCATGCCAGGCCGAGCAAAGCGGCGGTAAAAAGTAAAAATACCAGGTTAGGCATTCCTGGCACCATGCCAAGCAGCCCCAGCACCGCCGCTGCCAGCAGCATCACCCTTGGATTACTGAACAGTTGGCCAACCATCTGCTCGCCTACATCCTGATCGGTACTGACGCGGGTCACAATGACGCCCGCCGCCGTGGAGATAACCAGCGCCGGGATCTGGGCGACCAGGCCGTCGCCAATGGTCAGCAGGGTGTAGCTTTCCGCCGCGCTGCCCATGCTCATTCCGTGCTGCAATACGCCGACCAGCAGCCCGCCGACCACGTTAATGACCATGATGAGAATACCGGCGATGGCGTCGCCGCGTACAAATTTACTTGCCCCGTCCATCGAGCCGTAGAAGTCGGCTTCCTGAGTGACTTCCGAACGCCGTTTTTTGGCCTCGTCTTCACCAATCAGACCGGCATTAAGATCGGCGTCAATCGCCATTTGCTTGCCGGGCATACCGTCCAGCACAAAGCGCGCGCCGACTTCGGCAATACGTCCGGCGCCTTTGGTGATGACCATGAAGTTGATAATGACGAGGATGATAAAAACCACAATCCCGATCGCGAAGTTACCGCCGACCAGGAAATGACCGAACGCCTCCACTACCTTTCCCGCCGCCGCCGCGCCGGTATGCCCTTCCATCAAAATAATGCGCGTTGAGGCTACGTTAAGCGCCAGACGCAGTAGCGTGGTAAACAGCAGGATGGTCGGAAACGCGGCAAAATCCAGAGTGCGCTGGGTAAACATTGCCACCAGCAGCACCATGATTGATAGCGCAATATTAAAGGTAAACAATAAGTCGAGGATAAAAGCAGGCAGCGGCAGCACCATCATCGACAAAATCAGCAGAATGAGGATCGGCCCGGCAAGAATTTGCCATTGCGTCGATTTCAGGTTGCTGGGCAGGCGCAGCATCGCGACCAGATTAGCCATCAGTATTCTTCTCGTTCATAAAATCCAGCGCTTCTGGCACCGGAAGGTTCTCAGGTTGTGGAGGACGTTGCCCGCCAGCAAGCCGCCAGCGTTTAAGCTGCCAGACCCAGGCCAACACTTCCGCAACGGCAGCATATAACTGCCCGGGAATTTGCTGACCGATTTCGGCGTGGCGATATAATGCCCGCGCCAGCGGCGGCGCTTCTAAAGTGGGAACCCGATGTTCAGCGCCGATCTCGCGAATGCGTAGCGCTATTAATCCAGCCCCCTTCGCGACCACTTTCGGCGCGCTCATTTTGTTTTCGTCATACTGCAGCGCCACGGAATAGTGCGTCGGGTTAGTGACAATGACGTCCGCTTTCGGCACATCTTCCATCATGCGGCGCTGCGCGGCGGCGCGTTGCATCTGGCGAATTTTGCCCTTAACATGCGGATCGCCTTCGCTCTCTTTAAATTCGTCGCGAATGTCCTGCCGCGACATGCGTAATTTTTTCAGGTGGCTAAAGATCTGGAAAAACACGTCAAATCCCACCATCGGAATCACGCCCAGTACCACCAGTAACGCGCAGAGTCCAACCAGATCCAACGCATTCCCCATTGCGACGATCGGCGACTCCGCCATCAGGCGCATCATTTGCGGCCAGTGATGCCAGAGATAAAAGCCGGTAACGCAGCCGACCAGCGTGGATTTCAACACCGCCTTTAGCAGTTCCGCGCCGGTCTGCGCCGAAAACATGCGCTTAATTCCCGGCAGCGGGTTTAATTTAGAAAATTTTGGCTGTAGCGACTTACCGCTAAAAATCAGGCCACCAAGCATAACCGGCGAGATTAGCGCCACCAGCACCACGCCCGCGATGAGCGGTAGCAGTGCCATCATCGCCGCTTTAATCAGCAAAATTATCTGCGCCAGGATCAGGTTAGGATCGTTCACCATACGGTGATCGAAGTGCAGGCCTGCTGAGAGCATTCCCGCCAGTTGCCGCGCTAACGACTCGCCGCCGAACCAAATAATACAAACGCCCACCAGCAATATCAGCAGTGAGGTCAGTTCTCTGGAACGGGGGATCTGCCCTTCTTCCCGCGCTTTTTCAAGTCGGTGGGGTGTGGGGGCTTCTGTTTTGTCGTCGTCGCTCTCTTCTGCCACGCAGCAAACCCTGGATAGATTGATAAGCGAGAATGATGCCAGAACCGCTTTACGCCAATGGGCAGAGTAAGCGGTAAAAAAGGCGGGGTTTATGGCGTTAATAGAGATAGCCGGATACGATAAGAAAGTATCGTATCCGGCCGGGTTGACGGATTCGAACCCGATAAGCGCAGCGCCATCAGGTCAAAAAAGCTTAAAACCCAAGACTGTCCAGCAGGTCGTCCACCTGATCCTGACTGGCGACGACGCCAGCTTTCGAGGTATCCACCTGCGGGCCGTTGAGTAAGCTTTCGTTCTCGCGTTTTGGTCGTGCGCTCTGTTCCGGGATGTTTTCCAGCAGTACCATTAATAACTGGCGCTCAATCTCCTGAATCACGTCCATCATGCGTTTGATCACCTGACCCGTCAGATCCTGGAAATCCTGCGCCATCATGATGTCCAGCAGTTGCGCGTTAGTAAAGCTGGTATGGCCCGGGACATCCCTGAGAAACTGGCGCGTATCCGTCACCAGTTCACGGGCGTCGGCAAGCTCGATCGGATTGTCAAACCACTCGTCCCAACGTTGGGTTAGCGCTTTCGCCTCTTTTTCCATCGCATCCTGATGCGGCTGCGAGGCTTCGACACTGTTTAGCGCGCGTTCCGCCGCCTGCGCCGTCATCTGGACGACGTAATCCAGACGGTCGCGCGCATCAGGGATCGCCTCCGCCGCTTCGGCAATCGCCTGGTCCAGCCCCAGTTCACGCAGGCTGTCGCGCAGCATTCGGGTCAGACTACCGATGCGCGCAATGATGTCTCCTGCTGAGCCTTCATCAGCAGGCTTGATAGATGGTTGCATCATCATCGCATCCTCACATGCCCAGTTTCTCAAAGATTTTGTTGAGCTTCTCTTCCAGAGTCGCTGCGGTGAACGGTTTTACGACATAACCGCTGGCGCCAGCCTGTGCGGCGGCGATAATATTCTCTTTTTTGGCTTCCGCCGTGACCATCAACACGGGTAACGCCGACATGGCGCTATCGGCGCGAATGGTTTTCAGCAGCTCCAGGCCATCCATGTTCGGCATGTTCCAGTCGGAGATAATAAAACCAAAGCCGCCCGCCTGGAGCTTGTTCAGCGCATCGACGCCGTCTTCGGCCTCTTCCACATTGTTAAATCCAAGCTCTTTTAAGAGGTTGCGCACGATACGACGCATGGTCGAAAAGTCATCCACAACCAAAAATTTAAGCTCTTTATCCGCCATAAAATACTACTCCTGGTTCAAATACGTATCGCCTGTCCGGCACTGATTTTCGCCAGCATCTGCTGGCTTACCTGGCTAAGATCGACCACTTCGCTTACGCCACCCATATTGATGGCCTCGCGCGGCATGCCGAACACCACACAACTTGCTTCGTTTTGCGCAATGGTCCAGGCGCCAGCCTGGTACATCGCTAACATTCCAGCGGCGCCATCGTTGCCCATCCCCGTAAGAATGACGCCTACGGCGTTGCGCCCCGCGTGTTTCGCCACCGAATGAAACAGCACATCCACGGAAGGCCGATGCCGGTTTACCGGCGGGCCATCATGAATTTTGATTTGATAATTCGCCCCGCTACGCGCCAGCTCCATATGCTTGTCGCCGGGCGCAATGTAGGCATGACCTGGCAATACGCGTTCGCCGTCCTCGGCCTCCTTCACGCTGATTTGACAGAGTTTATTCAGACGCTCGGCAAACGAGCGGGTAAAGCCAGGCGGCATATGCTGCGTAATAATCACTGCCGGACTGGAAAGCGGCAGCGGTTGCAGCACATGTCGGATAGCTTCAGTACCGCCCGTTGAAGCGCCGATAGCAATCAGTTTTTCCGAACTGAGCAGCGGACCGGCTTTTAAGGTTGTCGGGGCCGCCATCGGTTTATGTGCGGCGATGCGGGCCCGCGCGGCGGTACGCACTTTTTCGGCGATCATCTCGCTATACGCCAGCATACCTTCACGAATGCCAAGCTGCGGTTTGGTGACAAAATCGATGGCCCCCAACTCAAGCGCCCGTAGCGTCACTTCGGAACCTTTCCCGGTCAGCGAAGAGACCATCACCACCGGCATCGGTCGCAGGCGCATCAGTTTTTCCAGAAAATCGAGGCCGTCCATACGCGGCATCTCAACGTCCAGGGTCAATACGTCCGGATTAAATTTTTTGATGAGATCCCTGGCGACCAACGGGTCCGGCGCAGTCGCCACCATCTCCATATCGCTATGGCTATTAATAATTTCAGTCATGATTTGGCGCATTAGCGCGGAATCATCAACTGACAATACCCTGATTTTACTCATGCTTTATCCTTACTTAGCGCATACACCGTCTGTCCGCGCAGGCTAAACTCGCGCACGAGGTTGCTAAAGTTTTCTGAGTGACCGGCAAACAACAGTCCGTCAGGTTTAAGGAGTGGAACAAAACGGCGCAGAATGTCCTCCTGAGTCGTTTTATCAAAATAGATCATGACGTTACGGCAAAAAATCGCGTCAAAGGGACCGGGTACGTTGTACTGCTTTTCCAACAAATTAACGGAGGAAAATTCAACATAATTGGCCAGTTCCTGACGCACGCGCACCAGTCCTTCATGCGGCCCCGTACCGCGCATGAAGTAACGTTGTAGCTGCTGCGGCGATAACGTTTTCAGTTCGCTGAGGCGATAAATACCGCTTCTCGCTTTTTCCAGCACTTCAGTATCAATATCGCTGGCGAATACTTTCCAGCGACCGGGGGCCATCCCTAACGCATCCGCCAGCGTAATGGCGATACTGTAAGGTTCTTCTCCTGTCGATGCCGCCGCACTCCAGACGCGATACTCGCCGTGGCGGCGACGCGCATGTTCCGCAAGGATGGGAAAATGGTGCGCCTCGCGAAAAAAAGCGGTCAGGTTGGTAGTCAGAGCGTTGATAAAAGCCTGCCACTCAGCGCTGTTTTGATTAGCCTCCAGCATACTGAGATAACGGCCAAAATCATCCAGTCCCAGGGCACGCAGCCGACGGACCAGGCGGTTATAAACCATATCCCGCTTATGGTCGGCCAGCACGATCCCTGCGCGCTGGTAGATTAATTGACATATCCGACGAAAATGCGCGTCGGACAGCGCGAGGCGCTGTGTCATCTGTAACAATACTGACGTTTGCCCGGAGGGCAGAGATGATGTCATAGCGCCTTCTTAATCACATTCAAAGTACAACGGGCGCGCCCTGCGGCAGCGCCATGCTTCCCGTATTACACATTTTTTGCTTTTATCTATGCGAACCAGACGAAAGGGATCGGCGGGTTCGCAAATTAATCGAGAACCGACAGCGCACGTCGATCAGAAGGTTTCCCAGTTCGCATCATCCCCGGCGGCTAAGGGCCGCGGCGTATTGCCGGACTGAGCGTCCGCTGATAAACGCATCTCAGGTTTATTTACCGCCAGCGGTCGCGATGCCAGGCGGAAAGCCGATACCGCCTGGGTCAGACGGCTGGCCTGCTCTTCCAGCGCGGCGGCGGCCGCTGCGGATTCCTGAACCAGCGAGGCGTTCTGTTGCGTTACGCGATCCATTTCGGAAACGGCCAAAGCGACCTGATCGATACCCCGGCTTTGCTCATCCGAGGCGGAGGCGATTTCGCCCATGATATCCGTGACGCGCGTAACGGCATTGACGATGTCAGTCATGGTTTCCCCGGCGCTTTCCACCAGCACAGAACCGGTATCGACACGCGAGACGGAATCTTCAATCAACGCTTTTATTTCTTTCGCCGCCTGGGCGCTGCGGCTGGCCAGATTACGCACCTCGCCTGCCACGACCGCAAAACCGCGTCCCTGCTCTCCCGCGCGCGCTGCTTCTACCGCCGCGTTCAGCGCCAGAATGTTAGTCTGGAAGGCAATACCGTCGATAACGCTGATAATGTCAGCGATTTTTTTCGAACTGTCGGCAATTTCGTGCATAGTGTTTACTACGCCGTCGACCACTTTGCCGCCATGACGCGCGGTCTCGGAGGCGCTTTGCGCCAGTTGCGAAGCCTGGCGGGCATTATCGGCGTTTTGCTTCACGGTGGCCGTCAGTTGTTCCATGCTGGCCGCCGTCTCCTCCAGAGCTGAGGCTTGTTGTTCGGTACGGGAAGAGAGGTCGGTATTACCGGCGGCAATTTCACTGGTGCCGGAATAAATCGCATCCGAACCTTCACGAACCTGCGTCACGGTGTCAATCAGCGAGCGTTGCATATGTTCAACCGTTCCCGCCAGTTCGCCAATTTCATTACGTCCTGAGACGGTGAGCGTTTTCGTCAGATCGCCGCTGGCAATTTCACGGATATGAGTAATCACTCGCGCTAATGGGTTAAGCAAGGCATGACGAATGCCGAACCAAACCACCATCAAAATCAGCACCAGCACGACCGCAAGCCCCCCCAGTTGCCATTGCGCAAAACGGTAGTCATGAGCGCTTTGATCAAATGTCTGGCGGTACAGGTTTTCGCTCACCCGGGCGTAATTGCCCAGCGCCTCGCCCAACGCGTTTTGCATTCCCTGGGTTGGCTGGGCGAAGTAGGCATCCATATTGCCATTGTCCAGAAACTGAATAAGTTCGGCTAATGCGGCCTGATAGCGCTGATATTTTTCATCGACGTTCGCGCTGGCCTCCGCCATCGCTGGCAATGGCGTCATGTTTTTGAAATTGGCGTAGTGCGCCGCCGCCTGTGCGAGGGTCGTTTTTGCATTCTGGAGTAAATCCGTTTTGGCGCTGCTCTGCTGGTTAGAAGCGTCCATCATCATGCGTGCGGCGGAGCGGCTCAGGTTAATGCGCGTTTGCAGCATTAAGTCCCATGTCGACGTGAGTTCGCTTTGTTGCTGACGTAATTCGTTAGAAATAACAAAACCTTGCTGGTTATGCTGTAATGAAGAAAACAGCAAACCACCGGAAACAAGCTGTAGCAGTGCGAAAACCCCCAGCACCATCATCAGCATTGTGACAACGCGGATACGGTTAAACATAAGGCACCTTCCTGATAACGAGTTATCAACGTTATCGGCACCTGCGGTGATAACTTTACTTTTGCAAAAAGGAAATACGCTGTTCCGGAAGACGATATTGACAATAACAGTGTCGCAGCGGCGATGTCGGCGCAAAATGCAGGGGCTGAGCGCGAGCGATGAACAGGCACTCTCACCGTTGGTGGAAGCATAACGGTGAATATTGCCGAATGGCGCGACGCCATCCGGCAACGTTATTACGCGACGTGTGATGCTGCGATATCCAGCAGCGCCATCTCTTCGCTGTTAAGCAGTTTTTCGATATTCACCAGAATCAGCATACGCTCGCCGAGCGCGCCCAATCCCGTCAAATATTCTGTTGACAAGGTCACGGCAAATTCTGGCGCCGGACGGATCTGTTCCGCCGTTAACGACAGTACGTCAGACACGCCGTCTACCACTATCCCGACGACGCGTTGCCCCAGATTCAGTACGATCACTACCGTATTGTCATCATACTCAACGTCGCCTTCGCAGAATTTCACGCGCAGATCGACAATGGGGACAATCACGCCGCGCAGGTTAGTCACCCCTTTTATAAAGGCCGGTGTATTGGCGATGCGCGTCACCTGGTCATAGCCACGGATCTCCTGTACTTTCAGGATATCGATGCCGTACTCTTCATTTCCCAGTGTAAACACCAGGAATTCCTGACCTGACGGCTCGCCGGCCAGTTTGCTTACATTACTCATACCGGTCATATTATTCCCTTCTCACTCAATCAGGCGGCTGTGATCGCCATACGTTGTTCGCGGTTTAAACCCTGCAATGCGGAAACATCAACAATCAGCGCGACGCTGCCGTCGCCCAGGATCGTCGCGGCGGAAATCCCCGGTACCTTGCGATAATTGCTTTCCAGATTTTTGACCACCACCTGGTGCTGACCGATGAGCTGATCGACCAGCAGCGCGTAACGGCGTCCCGCGCTTTGCAGGATCACAACAATGCCCTGCGTGGCTTCGGTTTTCGCCCCGTCCACGTCAAACACTTTCCACAATTCGACCAGCGGCAAATACTCGCCGCGAACTTCCAGAACCCGTTCGCCGCCCGCCAGCGGATGAAGATCCTCTTCACGCGGTTGCAGCGACTCCATCACCGCATTTAACGGCAGGATAAAAACTTCCCCCGCCACGCGAACCGACATCCCATCGAGGATGGCCAGCGTCAGCGGCAGCAGAATACGAATCGTGGTGCCGGAGCCTTGTTTTGACTGGATCTCAACATGACCGCCCATTTCCTGAATGTTACGTTTCACCACATCCATGCCAACGCCGCGACCGGAGACATCTGTGACCTGTTCCGCAGTTGAGAATCCCGGCGCGAAGATCAACATGCCTACTTCATCGTCGGTCATGTTTTCATTCACCGCCATCCCCTGCGACATGGCCTTCGCCAGGATACGCTCACGGTTAAGCCCCGCGCCGTCATCGGTCACTTCAATACAAATATTCCCGCCCTGATGTTCTGCGGAAAGAATCAGGTTGCCGACAACATTTTTCCCCGCCTCAAGGCGTTTTTCCGGCATTTCAATCCCGTGGTCGAGACTGTTGCGCACCAGGTGCGTCAGCGGGTCGATAATGCGTTCGATCAGGCTTTTATCAAGTTCAGTGGAGCTCCCCACCAGCGTCAGCTCTACCTGCTTGCCCAGTTTGCCCGCTAAATCGCGTACCAGACGCGGGAAACGGCTGAAGACGTACTCCATAGGCATCATACGAATCGACATCACCGACTCTTGTAAGTCGCGGGCGTTACGTTGTAACTGCCCCATACTGGTAATGAGATCGCCGTGGTTTACCGGGTCCAGCTCGTTAGAACGCTGGGCCAACATTGACTGGGTAATCACTAACTCGCCGACCAGGTTTATGAGCTGATCCACTTTCTCTACCGCCACGCGAATGCTGGTGGACTCGCGTTCACGCGCAGGTTTTTCACGCCCCGCATGATGTTCATGGGCCGTGCTTTTGGCGGCTGGCGCAACGACTGCCGGAGGCGCTACCGGCGCTACCTCGGTTTTCTCTTGCGCTTTTTCAACCGGCGCGGCGACCACTTTTTCAAAAGCGATCTGATCGGCCTCAATGACAAAACAGAGCACCGCGACAATGTCATCTTCCGCGACGCTGCCATCCAGAGTTGCCGACAGTGAATCCGCCCCCTTAACGACATCCGTCAGAGTAGCCAGATTGCCCAACTCTTCTTCAAGCAGATCGACCTCATTGGCTTTCAACCGTGAAAGTACAATGCGCAGTTTACTCTCGTCACGAGGCGATTCGGTTTCGGCTACGCTCTCTTCCTGGATCGCCGCGCTTAGTGCCGCGGTTTCTACGACCGCCGGCGTGGTTTCGCCTTTCGCCTCTAGCGCCAACTGGCGTAGCGCATTGCAGATATATTCGAAGCTTGCGGCATCCGGCTCTTCGGAGTTTTTATAGGCGTCGAGCTGTTCCTGCATAATATCTTTCGTTTCCAAAAACAGGTTGATAATGTCGGTATTGAGCTGCATTTCACCGCGTCGGGCTTCATCCAGCAGGTTTTCCATTAAATGTGTGGTTTCCTGCAGAATAGTGAAGCCGAATGTGCCCGCGCCGCCTTTAATGGAGTGCGCCGCGCGAAAAATGGCGTTCAGTTGTTCAGCGTCCGGGGATTCCGGCACCAAATCCAGCAGATGCTGCTCCATATCAGCCAACAGCTCGTCAGCTTCATCAAAAAATGTCTGATAAAAATCGCTAATATCCATGCTCACGCTATCACCTCGGTTCCGCTTTTGGCGATGTGGGTACGCTTGCCGGCGGGGCTGCCGCAGGCTGTTGTAATACACTTACCGGCTCATTCTGGCTTTCAGCGTTTTCATGCAAAATGGCCTGTTCCGCCTGTTTGTTTAACACCAGCAGGCTTATACGGCGGTTGATGGCGTCATCAGGACCGCGATCGCTCAGCCGCATCGTGGCGGCCATGCCAACCACCCGTAATACTTTCCCGTTATCCAGCCCCCCAGCGACCAGTTCGCGACGCGAGGCATTGGCGCGATCGGCGGATAATTCCCAGTTGCTATAGCCTTTTTCGCCGTTCGCGTAGGGAAAGTCATCGGTATGGCCGGCCAGGCTAATGCGATTAGGTATACCGTTTAACACTGGCGCAATCGCACGCAGGATATCGCGCATATACGGCTCAACTTCGGCGCTGCCGGTTTTAAACATCGGGCGGTTCTGGCTGTCGATAATCTGGATGCGCAACCCCTCCTGAACTAAATCAATTTTCAGATGCGGACGTAACGCGCGCAGTTTGGGATCGGATTCGATCAGTTGATCCAGATCGCCGCGCAGTTTGTTTAAGCGACTCTGCTCCATCCGTTTTTTCAGCTCGTCGATATTCGGCTGCTTTTCCACTTCACCCTGCTGTTGGGTGTAATCATCGCCGCCGCCTGGTATCGGGCTCTCGCTATTGGCAATCCGATTCCCCCCCGTTACCGCGGTGGCCAACGGCGTACGAAAATATTCGGCAATCTGAATTAATTCTTTAGGGCTGGAGATGGAAATCAGCCACATCACCAGAAAAAAAGCCATCATCGCCGTCATAAAATCGGCGTAGGCAATTTTCCAGGAACCGTGCGCCCCGCCGCCGTGCGGTTTGTGCCTGCGGCGTTTTACGACGACAATGGGATGAGCCTGATTTTTCATGCTTCCTCAGTCGTCTGCTGCTGGTTTGGGTTTCTCACTGCGCGAACGTGTTCTTCCAACTCAATAAACGATGGACGCTCACTGGAATAAAGCGTTTTACGACCAAATTCCACGGCAATCGGCGGCGCATAGCCGTTCAGATTAGACAGCAGTGTAATTTTTACGCACTGCATCATCTTGGTGGTTTCGGCGCTCTTCTGGCGCAAAACGGTCGCTAACGGTGAAATGAATCCATAAGCCAGTAAAATACCGAGGAACGTACCTACCATGGCATGGGCAATCAGCGCCCCCAACTCCGCTGCCGGACGATCGGCTGAAGCCAGAGCGTGAACCACCCCCATTACCGCCGCGACGATACCAAAGGCAGGCAGCGAATCCCCCACCATCGCCAGACTGTTGGCCGGGACTTCCGCCTCGCTTTCATGGGTTTCAATCTCTTCATCCATCAACGCTTCAATTTCGAACGTATTCATGTTGCCGCTGATGATCAGGCGCAGATAATCGACAATAAAATCAAGCATTACCGCATCGGCCAGAATACGCGGATAACTGGCGAAGATTTCACTCTCTTTCGGATTTTCAATATCGCGTTCAAGGGAGAACATCCCCTGCTGGCGTGATTTGGCCATCAGGCGATAGAGCAACGCCAGCAAATCCATGTACATAGATTTTGTGTATTTCGAACGACGAAATAACAACGGGATCGCTTTCATCGTGCCTTTGATGGCCTTCCCGTTGTTGCCGACAATGAACGCCCCTATCCCCGCGCCGCCAATGATGACCAGTTCAGCAGGTTGATAGAGTGCCCCAAGGTGTCCGCCGGTCATGACATAACCGCCGAAAACTGTACCGATAACCACCAGGTAACCTAATAAGATAAGCACGACATCATCCTTCCGCTGTTGACTATGACAGGATGCGCAGTCGGGCGATTAACGCGAAGGCAAGGCAAAAAAAAAGCAGCGGTAATAACTTACCGCTGCTGGAGTGTTTGTCCACACCGTTTCGGTTAAACAGCCTGTTCGATCTGTTCATCCAGCAGTTGTGGAATAATATCGGCAGCATCTCGGGAAAGTTTACGTCTTTTTACTGCGCGGGATGGCGGCTGGCATAAACTACACGCAAAGCTGCCTACGGGCTGATGCGCATGGGTAATAAAGTTCCCACCGCAGCAGTTACAGCTCGACAATTCGAGCAACCCACTTTCAACAAAACGCACCAACGTCCATGCGCGAGTCAGCGCCAACAACGGCCCTTCAGGCGGTTGCGGACACTGCTCAAGGTAAAGCCGATAAGCTTTAATCACCGCATCCACACCGCTGCATAAGCCGGTTTTCAGTAAAAATTGCCAGGCGTTGCAGAACATGGAGGCATGAATATTTTGCTCCCAGGTCATAAACCAGTCTGTCGAAAATGGCAGCATCCCTTTAGGCGGCGGGCTACCGCGTAATTCTTTGTACAGCCTGATGAGGCGACCACGGCTGAGCTGTGTTTCGCTTTCCAGCATTTGTAGACGAGCGCCAAGATTAATCAACTCCATCGCCAACTGGATATCGCGAGCTTCCTGAACAATGCTTTTTTCACTCATTATCATGCCCTTTTCTTACGCGCCGTATCGTCCACTTCATTGAGCAAACGCGTTGAAAGCATGATACCTGTGTGAATCTGCTGTAAATCATCGACGCGCGAATCCTGAGTCAAACGGGTGATCGTCTGATGATCGTCAAACCGGAAATGACAAACTAACTGGTTCGTCTCCGCCAGTTTGACCATCTGCGGCAGGGTCAACGCGCCCAGTGTGTTTGCCATCTCTTCGTTGATACCGAGGCGGAACATCGCAGATGCTTTGTCCTGGACGATCAAACGCTGTGCAAGGAGTAAATATGACAAATTGATGTCATAAATGTGTTTTAGCAACTCGGATGTATGCATTGTTCCCATCCAGAATAACCAACTTTATTTTTGTGCGACGTAGCCGCACCCCGTGATGTCGCCGGGAAGGCCCGGTAAAAGAAGCAAAAAGGTCAAATGCATAGCAGCGCTCAGACATTATGGACATTGTGACGTATAACGCAGCCTCCCACTGAGATTCGCCTTACACGTTTACATCAATTTTTACAAATGCCTAAGATTTTTCCTAATTCGACGCAACTCTACTCGTCAGCTTCGTGACATACAACGGAGCGGGACGGCGATTTTAGAAAATATGTGATGTAGATCACATAATTTAACGGAATACTTACGATAAAACCATCAGCATGGCTTTTACTTTGTTTAATTAATAACCTAATGTTCACTTTTTCTATTCCACACTGCTGAATAGGGGGACGTCAACACCAAATTCTTTTTTGTTTCTCTCTGTTAAAATAACGCCAGGATAATAGATAACAGGCTATTATTTCTATTTTAGAAACGCTTTTATTTTACCTTTAGTAAACAGTAGCTTAAATATTAAACGTTATTAATTAATCTCGTCACAGCATACGCCCTCCGCTGTTAAAAATAAGCTCATTTGATTTAACTTTTAGCTTTCATTGTTCACCCATTTAAATGAAGCATCCTGGTGGTGTGTAAAAAGTGTCTTATGCCACGATTCTTTACATAAGAATAATTAATGATTAATTATGATGTCCTTCACATTAATGTGGCATTAGCGCATTGCAGAAATGCGATAAACAGAGTAAAGCTAAAGCACAATCTCATATTCTTGCAATCAAGGAGCGAGTTATGAGCTACCCCCATATTCTTGTCGCCGTTGCCGTCACCCCGGAAAGTCACCAGCTACTGGCTAAAGCGGTCTCTATCGCCCGCCCTGTTCAGGCGAAAGTAAGCCTGATTACTCTCGCTTCCGATCCTGAACTGTATAACCAGTTCGCCGCGCCCATGATGGAGGATTTACGCGCGGTTATGCATGAGGAAACCGAGAATTTTCTTAAGATGCTGGGGGAAAAGGCGGATTATCCGATTGAACAAACTTTCATCGCATCAGGTGAGTTAAGCCAGCATATTTTGGCTGTGTGCCGCAAACACCATGTTGATCTGGTCATTTGCGGCAATCATAACCACAGTTTCTTTTCGCGCGCGTCCTGCTCGGCAAAAAGTGTCGTCAGCGCCAGCCAGGTAGATGTGTTGTTGGTACCGTTAGCGGGCGACTAGTCGCCGCTCGCGATATTTCAGGCCAGCTTAGGGAACGTCGCCACGTTGTTCTGCTGCTGACGCTCAGGGCTACGCGGCGTGACCTCCTTTAGGTCATGAATAAAACGTTCCTGCCAGCGGTTAATGTCATTTTTAACGATCACGTCCAGCATTTCCGCATGGCGCGAAATACGCTCGGCAAGGGGCATCGTTAACGCACGATTGAGCGCCGCCGCCACGTCATCCCGATCGTAAGGATTGACGATTAACGCCGACGTCAGTTCATTCGCCGCGCCGGCAAACTGTGACAGTACCAGTACGCCAGGATTAGCGGGGTCCTGCGCGGCGACAAACTCTTTCGCCACCAGGTTCATCCCGTCACGCAACGGGGTGACGAGCCCGACGTCTGAATAACGGAATATCTTCATTAACAGTTTACGGTCGAAATGCTGATTCAGATAATAGAGCGGCGTCCAGCCCAATTGTCCATATTTCCCATTAATCCGGCCTGCTTCCGTCTCAAGCTGGTGGCGAATATCCTGATATGCCTGTACTTCGCCGCGTGACGTAGGCGCAATTTGGGTATAACGAATTTTTCCCCGATGCTGCGGGTAGTTTTCCAGTAGCGCTTCATACGCCAGAAAACGTTCCGGCAGCCCTTTCGAATAATCCAGCCGCTCAACGGAAAAAATATTCTTCACATTTTTCAGTTCCGCCTTGAGCTGCGCCAGTTTAGGCGGCAACGGCCCGGCAGCCTGCAGAGCAATCTCATCGGGCTCAATACCGATGGGATACACTTCTGTCTGGAAGTCTTTACCCCACGCGATATGCTGCTTGCCGCTGCGAGTCGTGACTCGCGTTTGACTCGAAAGGCTATCCAGAAAAGCCAGGCGATCATTTTCGGTCTGGAACCCTAGCAGATCAAAGTCACACAACTGCTCCAGCAGTTCATCATGCGGCGGTAAAGCGTTAAAAATCTCCGGGGTCGGGAATGGAATATGCAGGAAAAAACCAATTCGGTTGTTCACGCCGCGTTTACGCAGCTCGCTGGCGAACGGTAACAGGTGGTAGTCATGCACCCAAATGATGTCGTTCTCTTTAATGAGGGGCAATAACTTATCCGCTAATAACGCATTCACCCGCATATAGCCTTCCCATGCAGGACGCTGAAACTGTACCAGGTCCAGACGATAGTGGAACGCAGGCCAGAGAACCGCATTGGAAAATTGACAGTAATAATCTTCGTAATCTTGTTCGCTCAGGTTAAACGATGCCCAGGTAATATTACCTTTTGTCACCTTTTTTAATGGCTCATCCTCGTTACCTGTCTCGCCACTCCAGCCGAACCACAACCCGCCAGCCGCTTTTAGCGCGCCAAGCACGCCAACGGCGAGGCCGCCGGCGCCGCCTTTATTATCCGGGGGGGCAATTCGATTAGATACTACGACTAAACGACTCATAGCCATCTCTCCTGTTATTCATTACTTGTTGTTCTTGTTGTGGATAATTGATTTGTTCCAGCCAGCGCCAGACATCGGGTACGCTTTCCAGCCGCCATGCCGCCTGGGTTGCCCCGACGCCCACTTTTACGGAAATTCCGCCAGCGTGATTCACCACGCCAAAGCCAGCCTCATCGGTCAAATCGTCGCCCACAAAAACGGGAATCCGTCCCGCAAAGGGCGCCTCCTGCATAAAGGCGGCAATCGCTTCGCCTTTATTGGTTCCCTTAGGTTTGATTTCCACAACACATTTACCAGGCTGCAACGCCAGTTGCGGCCAGTGCTGCGTAACGTGTTGCGCAAGCGCCAACAGCGCCGCTTCATGTTCCGGAGCCTGACGGTAGTGCAGCGCAAACGCCATCCCCTTCGTCTCCAGCTCCGTTCCGGGCAGCGCTACAAGCGTCGAACGTAATAACGCCTCCACCTCACGGACTACCGCTTCAGGAAGGCGCACGATATGGGTTTTACCATTGATGTCACGACGCTCTGCCCCGTGAACGCCAGCGAGCGGAAAGCGAAAAGGCTTCGCCAAAGCATCCAGCTCAGTCATTGAGCGCCCTGAAATCAATGCCAGTGCCCCTGCGTTGTGCGCCGCGAGACGGTCTAACAACTGAAGGATTTTATGCGGTACCACTACCTGATCGGGATGAGGCTTTATCTCTGCCAATGTGCCATCAAGGTCAAAAAAATACGCATAGTTCGCAGTGAGTTCGGGGGATACGGTTAACGGTTCTGCCACCCTGGTCTCCTCCTTATCATCATATTGAGACTCACAAACGGTCTCATTAGTCATGTAAGTATAGACAGTGTGACGCTGCTCGCCATTTAGAAAGACCATCGCCAGCCGGGGTAGCGGCTGGCGATGACGTGAAGCTATACTGTTTAGTTGAGTGTTAATTCATCAAATCATACGCTTCGCTTTTTGCTTATAATGGTCGAAGATAACTGCTGCCAGAAGGATTCAGCCGCGAACCACGTACTATGCAAAAGGTGAAATGTTGAGCAGGTTCATCGCATTCTCCACCGTTCCTGATATCAGTACGCTCGCCACCACATATGAGACTTTTCCGAGGCCGCCTTTCAGGAATCCCCCCCCTAAGACACACGCAGAAATAACGATTAACTCATAACCCAGGGAAGTCATTAGCCAGCATGACATAACCCAGAGCGAATTCATCAGCCAAAAGGCAGGAAAGCCAGCACATTAATCCATAACATCAGCCAGCTAATCCTTACGGCCCTGGGTGAATAACGATTACCAGGGATAATAGATATGTTCAGCCTGTTCGCGAACCGGCGCATCGTCTCCCAGCAGTCTGGCGGAAAGGGTTAGCGCGAAATCAAAGACATGACCCAACCCTTTGCCGCTAATTAAATTACCATCTTCAACCACGGGCGCATCCACATAGACACCTTCCGGAACCGCTTTCCACAGGTCGCCGGAACAGACATAACGACGCCCCTTCAACAATCCGTGAGCACCCAGCACCCTTGCCGCCGCGGAACAGATAGGACAAATAAATTTGCCTGCCGCATCATGACGCGCAACGAAAGCGATCACCGCCGGATTAGCCGCCAGATTAGCGCTCCCCTGCGGACCGCCCGGCAGCACTACCGCATCAAAAAGCGCCTGCTGGCGTTCACTCAGCGTGCTGTCCGCAACCATAGGAATATCATGGTAACTCACCACCGCCCGTGATTCAGCACACGCCAGCGTTTCGACGTCGATATGCAAACGTCGCAGAATATCAAGAGTAACAATGGCCTCTGCTTCTTCAAATCCTGGCGCCAACAGCACCGCGACCTTTTTCATTGACTGCTCCTTGTTAACGAGTCACCCATCAAAACTGCGCTTAACCGAATAACGTGCTCGTATGATTAATGACATTAAAAATGATCTACCGCAAAATCGGCTAGTTTATAAAAACAGGCATATTTGCTCTCAACCGTTTATGCGTGTGATATCCAGACTGACTAATGTTTATTTTATTGAAATTAACATACTTGAAAGGCTTAACCCATGATCTGAAACAATGTTTCATAAATTACAAATCTATATAATATCATTTAACTTTCAAATAGTTGCAACTGCTCCTCATCCAAAATCATTACACCTGAAAAAATCACACCGCTGAAAATGTAAAAAAAGATAAACAATTGCATTTAAGGATTTTCTTATTTTTATTGACGCGCTATTCTCATTACCGATCGATAAACAGGAAATGAGATCGCATAAGGGACTGGCGGAACGGAGTTCTTCTGCTAAGAGTATTTATTGTGCATAGAGGTAAGAATGTGACAACGGCCCGTTGCATTCTCGTCTGTCATGCACATCAACACTTTCTGGAAATAAGGATATTGTTATGGCAGCTGTAGGAATGGTTCAAAAGCTCAACACGCCAATGAACCTTGAGTTTTACGCATCAAATCTTTACCTCCATCTAAGCGAATGGTGTTCTGAACACAGTTTAACAGGCACCGCCACCTTTCTTCGTACCCAGGCGCAAGGCAACGTGACGCAAATGATGCGCATGTTTAATTTTATGAAAAACGCTGGCGCCACCCCTATCGTTAAAGCCATTGACGTTCCGGGTGAAGAGCTCTGCTCTCTGGAAGAATTGTTCCAGAAAACCCTGGAGGATTATCAGCAACGCGCCAGCACGCTGTCGCGTCTGGCAGATGAAGCGAAAGCGCTGAATGATGCCTCAACGCTTGATTTTCTCCATACCCTGGAAAAAGAGCAGCAGCAGGATGGCGTACTTTTACAAACTATTCTCGAAGAAGTTCGCAGCGCTAAACGAGCAGGGCTATGCCTGGCGCAAACCGATCAGCATCTCCTTAACGTCGTGACCTATCAGCATCACTGATAGCGGCACCCCGAGCGACAATATTGAGACGTTATTAGCCGGATAGCAACGCGAAGCCGCTTATCCGGCCTACACCGTTTCTGATCTGTTTGCCAGAGGTGGTGCCTGTCGCTACTGGCGTATTATCGGCACATCATGCCAGCCGACAGGCGCGAAACGCCTCTGTCTTGTCCAGGCATTACCCCAGCATCTCACGTACAAACGCTTCTATTTCTTTATTCTGGCCGTTTTCAAACAAACATTGCTGGAAACGCGGCCCTGAAACCGCCGTTTTAACCAGTTCAGGATCGATAGCCCGTAGTGTATCCAGATAATTCTCTTTGACGACCGCGGCCTTAACCTGATTCAAAATGCCCGCATTGCGTACCTGCGGCGCTTTGCGCTCAGGCGGATACCCCTCGCCTTTACGCCCGGTAAACGCTTTTTCAAAGATGAAACGCACGTTCAGCTCAGCGCCCCAGCCAAAGCCTTTCGCAAATGGCAGGGACAACGCATTGCCGTTGTTGATCTGCGCAAACAGAAAAGCATCTGCCGGATCGATGCAATAGCCACAAATGACACCTGGATGAATATTTAACGACATCAGCGCGCCCTGACCGGTGCCACAGCCAGTAACCACAAAATCAACCGCGTTTGCATTAAGCAGAATACTCGCCATGATGCCTAAATGAATGTACGTCAGGTGATGGTCATTTTCGTCGCACATGCCAACGTTAAAAACGGGAAATCCCTTTTCATTGGCGACGGCGCTAAGTTCGTTATAAATGATGGCATTTTTGCTGGCCTGGCTATTTTCCATCATCAGTGCAATTTTCATCGTGTTCCTCCTGAATGCAAACGGTCGCGTCTGCGTAAATCATGACGTTTTGCCCACACTACACACTTAAGAACACGCATTCAAATTTAATGAAACCAAGTTTCATTAAATGAAGAGACGCTCACACATTTTCTGTTCCCGCTGTAAACCTCCTGCCGTTACCTTTAATCAAGGCGAATCCGTAAGTTATTCCAGCCATTGACGGTGCAAGACACGAGGTAGCATGGTCTGATACCGAATTGTCGGAGCGATTTTATGAAGCCTCTTATTTTTACTCTTTCACTGCTAGCCCTGACGGGATGCACCATTACTCGACAAGCGCAGGTCAGCGAAGCCAGCCCGATAAGCGGCATCGTGCGCCTGACGTATAACCAGCCGCTATTTTTTACTTCACGGACAGATGATTATGTATCTCACGGGACCGCAACACGCGAATGCCAGCAGATGGGCTATGCCGATGCCGTTTCGTTTGGTCAGCCGGTAGGAACCTGTAGCATTTATGCGGGCTCGTTGTGTCTGAACACCCGATTTACCCTCTCCTGGCAGTGCCGGGGCGTTGCCGTCCCGCAAATCATGCCGCTTTATTATTAAGGCGGCTGGCTTAATGCCGACACCATGTACAATGGAGGAGAGCGCAGGGTCGCTATTGCCAGCATGAAGGTGCTGGCTTTCCTTTATTTTTATACCCTATACACTGGCGTTAATGCGTTTTATTCCCATTCGTATTTTTAATAATTAAATTTAATATTTTACCTTTTGCAAATAATAAAATAACAAATTATAGTGGCGCCACATTACTGTATATCTTTTGCTATTTGTGGAGCGGAACCATGCTGAAAACAGAAATGATCGACAAACTGAATGAGCAAATGAATCTGGAGTTGTACTCCTCCCTGCTCTATCAACAAATGAGCGCGTGGTGCAGCTATCACAGTTTTGAAGGCGCGGCCGCATTTCTTCGTCGCCATGCGCAAGAAGAGATGACGCATATGCAGCGCCTGTTTGACTACCTTACCGATACCGGAAGCCTGCCGCGCATTAATACCGTTTCTTCGCCCTTCGCTGAGTACACCTCACTGGATGAACTGTTCCGCGCGACCTATGAGCATGAGCAGCTTATTACGCAAAAAATTAATGAACTGGCTCATGCCGCAATGACCAGCCAGGATTATCCGACATTTAATTTCTTGCAGTGGTATGTGGCAGAACAGCATGAAGAAGAAAAATTATTCAAATCTATTATTGATAAATTAACGCTGGCGGGAAAAAGCGGCGAAGGGCTTTATTTCATTGATAAAGAACTCTCCACCCTGGATACGCAAAATTAATCCAACACGTCCTTACACGGTGAGACGCGCTCTCACCGTGGCGTATTAATGGCGGCAGATTTTACTCTCATGCGTTGAAAAACCGTCCTCCACGGCAATAAACTTTCCTTTCGCCGCCAGAAACGCGACCAGTTCTGCCGCCGTCATATCTGACGCTGAACAGGTGTGAAATCGTGCCCGCTCGCCAAAGCGCGCTTTTATTGCCGCCTCCAGCGAGGTATGCGTGTACTGCTCGCCAGACTCAATCATCATGTTGAGCACTTCGTGACCGTGAATGGAATCCATAACCCCTCCTGAATAAAACTCGTAGCCTAATGTGTCCGTGTGCGAGCGACTTTGCGCTAGCGCAGGTTTGCGGCGGTTGTCCGCGTCTCCTCTCATATTCGCTTTTATGCCCGAAACTGTAAATTTTACAGTACACCCATTGTAACGACCATTTGACGAAAATAGCGTAATGCCTTACCCTGCGCCGCGGATATCACCGTTCTTTGTTACCGGGGTAGTAGAAAGCGTGAAAAACAGAACTCTGGGCAGTATTTTTATCGTGGCAGGCACCACTATCGGCGCCGGGATGCTGGCAATGCCGCTGGCAGCGGCTGGCGTTGGTTTCAGCGTCACGCTGGGATTGTTGATTGGCCTGTGGGCGCTGATGTGTTATACCGCGCTACTATTACTGGAGGTATATCAACACGTTCCGGCGGATACCGGGCTGGGCTCGTTGGCAAAACGCTATCTTGGACGTTACGGACAGTGGCTTACGGGATTCAGTATGATGTTCTTAATGTATGCGCTCACCGCCGCCTACATTTCCGGAGCCGGAGAATTACTGGCATCCAGTATTAATAACTGGCTTGGCGCCACGCTCTCGCCCGCTGCCGGGGTGCTGCTGTTCACCTTTGTTGCCGGTGGGGTGGTATGTGTGGGAACCTCGCTGGTCGACCTTTTTAACCGCTTCCTGTTTAGCGCGAAGATCATTTTTCTGGTCATCATGCTTGCGTTGCTCACGCCACATATTCATAAAGTAAATCTTCTTACGCTTCCTTTACAGCAGGGGCTGGCGTTATCCGCCATACCGGTCATTTTCACCTCGTTTGGTTTTCACGGAAGCGTACCGAGTATTGTGAGTTATATGAACGGCAACATTCGCCGGCTGCGTTGGGTCTTTATGACGGGTAGCGCCATTCCGTTAGTGGCCTATATTTTTTGGCAGCTCGCCACGCTGGGAAGTATCGACTCGCCGACATTCAGAGGGCTACTGGCCAGCCATGCCGGGTTAAATGGCCTGCTGCAGGCGCTCAGAGAAGTGGTCGCTTCGCCACATGTCGAACTGGCGGTCCACCTGTTCGCCGATCTGGCGCTGGCGACCTCTTTTCTGGGCGTAGCGCTAGGATTATTTGATTACCTGGCCGATCTATTCCAGCGCCGCAGTACGGTGTCCGGACGCCTGCAAACCGGGCTGATTACCTTTCTGCCACCGCTGGCGTTTGCGCTTTTCTACCCACGTGGATTTGTGATGGCATTAGGCTATGCCGGCGTAGCGCTGGCAGTGCTGGCACTGCTCATCCCTGCTATGCTGGTCTGGCAATGCCGTAAACAGAGCCCTCAGGCGGGATATCGTGTGGCAGGCGGCACGCCAGCGCTGGCGCTGGTGTTTATCTGCGGCATTGTCGTGATTGGCGTCCAGTTTTCGATCGCACTGGGGTTTCTGCCCGATCCAGGTTAATGCCAGGCAAAGATTACCGGGCCCGGACGCCGTCCAGGCTCGATAATCGTCACGCTATGGCCGTTTACGAGCCATTAATGCAGGCAGCACTGCTTAAATTTTTTGCCGCTCCCGCATGGACAAGGATCGTTACGCCCCACTTTCACCTCTGCTTTTATCGGCATCTGTAGCGGCGTCGTGTGCGGATGCGCCATCCACCAGGCATGCAGCTCAAGCGCCGCGATACGGATAGCATCAACGCTTTTATCGAACGCTTCCGGGCTCATTTTATCCAACAGCGCAAAGTTTTCTTCAGTGCCGTGTAAGGCAATCGCTTCCAGCGCCGGTTTTAGCGTATCCGGCAAGTCAGACCAGTCGGACAGCGACACTCCGCGCATGTAACCAAAGCACCATTCTTCAACAATCGTTAATTCATGGCCATCAACTTCTCGCAGGCCAAACAGCGGCTCGAACTGTTCTGGATAGTCTTCAAGCCGGGCGGCTGTGTCCGCCATGTGCTGGAACACCAGCTCCATAAATCGCGTCATTTCTTTTTCAGATGTCCAGCGCGGTACGTACGCGGGTCCCCCCCATATCGCGACCAGCCACTGTTCCGGCTCGATGGGACGCGGAGAACTTAGTACCGCAGTAATCAGACCGTCCAGCTCCGCGACATCCAAAATGGCCTGATCGGTATTGTATTTCGTCAGCACATCATCCAGCCATTCCAGCTCGTTCTCGTTTAATGGTTCCATTTTCATAACGCTTTTCCTCAGTGATGACTTCCGCCTGTAGGCCTCTTACATTGCAGCGGATAAAAATAATTTTTTTGCAGGCAGTTTGGATGGCAACCATCAGGGGCCAGATTAACACGAAATGAGGAGGATTCCGGAAGTTAACGCACAAAAGGAGGATCAGGGCGCAGATTTTCCGCCAGGAAGCGCTCGCCCCACACAAAAGAGAGAGATGGGTTTCTCGCTATATTATACTCATGCTAACTTATACCACCGCCGCGGACAGATAAAACCGCCCTCTCAAATAGAGCTTATTTTCAGTAAAAAAGTGTTTAATGAGTTCGTCTACCGCTTCTCTGTCAGCAGAAAAGGTTATTTCCATAAACAGCGTATCGTACCCTATTTTGATATTTTTTTTCTTACAGTAAACACGGATATCATCCTGCACACTCAGCAACGGCAGGCTAAATGTGTATAGCGGTTGCGGTTCTTTTTTCGCCGCTTTCTCAAAAACTTTAGTGACCAGATCCCCAAGATCGCGCTCTGACCGGGCACCGTTATTAAAATGCAATAAATTACGTCTTTTTACCACCCAGCCTCCAGCCAGATACCGCCAACAATAACTCTCACTTCAATGTGTGAGGCACATAATCACATCCAGAATCAGCTCCAGATAGTATTTCAAATAAACAGCCCGCACTATAGCGCATACTTTTTTCAGACACAGTTTACAGGGATACTCTCTTTATATCCACGCGCACGGTTGCCTTAATCATGTCTTCCGCGATAACACAGTTTGTCAACCTATTCTATATAACCAAGCTTAAACAGAACCTTACCAGCCAGCGATATCAGCTCAGGATTTTCAGGATAAAAACGCAGTAACGGCAAAAAAACCGCCTCACCGATAATGCTCCGGCTATTAGCATGGTTTGGGCGCAATCCCCAGATATTCTGATAAGTCATCGGCACGACCTGCCCATTCATGGTTGTGTTACCGATATACAGCATAATATGCCCTGGAATATAGACCAGCGTAGTAAACGCTTTTCCGTATCTGGTGAGATAATCGATCCGCATTTGGGGATTTTTATGACTAAGATCGACCACCCGTCCAGCAGCCTCTACCTGCGCGGATGAATGTCTGGGCAGGAATATGCCAAACGGCATTAACAGGCTGCGGACTTCGGCTGAACAATCATTATAAAAGTTAAAATTTCCCCAACCGTAGGGGGCGCCGTGCATTGCTTTCATTAGCACGGCGATATTTTCCGGCGTCATTTTCCACGGCATAGCCGTAAACTCGTTACCGCTTAGCCAGACCCAATGGATAAACGCGCGACCATTGCTGCCGCGAACTGGCGCCGCAATCAGGAACTGGCCCGCCCGTTGATGTCGGAACGGTAAAATAGTGCCCGGTCGCCCGGTGAAATAATAGACGCCTGCGGCATGGACAGAAACCGGCGCGTTGATAAATGCCCCCAGTTGCTTGTGAGCGAGCAAAACCCACTGTGTTATAAATTTCTGATCCGTACTGGCAATATCTTCACTATGAACCCAGCCAGTTACCGCTGGTGAAACGACATATTGCCAGCGTTGGTCTTTGCTCTTCGTCAGCGTATAGACCGGCGTACCGGGACGCAGCGAAGACATTTGTAAATTATCAAACGGATACCCCTCGCCCGCCTGACGGGGATCGTTAAAGAGCGGGTCGTCCGTTGGCAGCGCTCTGACTAAACTTTCTCTGACCATAATGCCTCGCCGGGAGGCATGATAGATATTGTCAATCTGCGTATCCGTATTCCCTCTAACCTCCTCTTTCCAGCGAGAGGTATAAAGTCTGAAGTTTTCCCCCCAATAAGCACTGCCGTCGCTAAGAAACTGCTTAATACTGGCATCCCGGGCCTGTGCTGCATTTTTTTTCAGCAATGCGGTAATATAAAAACCATTCCACGGCGAGTGCGCTTCACTGTCCATTCCGAAATAATGAGATTTTAGTGCGTGAAAGTAGCGTTGTTGGGTAGCACTATCAATAACCGGAATAGTGTAATCAGCCGAGTCCGGAGGTATCCATTTATCAACCGACTGTGAATAATCCGCTAACGGAAAGCGTGTTTTTGTCGGGTCAATATAGCTCCCTGCGACAATTTCATCTTTGGCTGTTGATCGGTAGGTCGTCTGGTGGCAAGCGGTGAGGCACAATGGTATCAATAAAACGGCCCAGGTTTTCTTTTGCATCATCATCTCCGTAAAGCGGGGAAAGCATAATATAGAGACTGACCAAAACCGCCATTCACGAAAACCCGAAATTATCTGTAGTTGACCTGTTATTAAGACAATATTGCAAAACGTGATTAAAGCATGATGCAGATCACATTACCTTATGATCAATATTAGTTCGCTATCTACCTTTAGTTAAATTGTGCAGAAAATAACCCTGAACAGTTATATACTCGTTTAATTTGCATAAATACTCCACTGACCCGCCCCTGTTTTTTTCAGACAATACATACTGTAGCGCGTCAGTTCTACTTTTTTTATATACTCTGCAAAGTCATTTTCATCGACGTAGCCAATAAAATTACGCGCATCACATGTTGAAGAGGAAAGCTCTCCTGGAAGAGAGTAGGTTACGATTGCACTCTCAGGCTCATACAAAATAAAAAAAAGTAAAAAAGCGCAACCTACAATCCCAATATTAATGAAGCTAATAAATAATTTTGCATTATCGGTATATTTCACTGGCAGACCTACTCTCTTTAATAAAGCAGGCATAAAACATATCAGCATTTTTTATAGAGATTAATGGATTTTATCGGCTGATTTACCCGACGTTTAGTATTTACCAGGCATAAGTTCTTGCGGGTCGGTAGCACATAACTGTTGTACTGGCAGAAATGCCGCTACCGATGTTTTTTACTGTATATCGCACTGGAGAGTTCACGCTCGCGGTCGGCATACAAACTGAAGGCACAAAAAAACCACCCGTAGGTGGTTTCACGACACTGCTTATTGCTTTGATTATTCTTGTCTTTCCCATGGTACCCGGAGCGGGACTTGAACCCGCACAGCGCGAACGCCGAGGGATTTTAAATCCCTTGTGTCTACCGATTCCACCATCCGGGCTCGGGAAAAATTGGAGGCGCGTTCCGGAGTCGAACCGGACTAGACGGATTTGCAATCCGCTACATAACCGCTTTGTTAACGCGCCAAATTTTTTTGGCTTTTCAGCCAGCATTCGCTTTACGCCAATGCTTTTAAACTGGAGCGGGAAACGAGACTCGAACTCGCGACCCCGACCTTGGCAAGGTCGTGCTCTACCAACTGAGCTATTCCCGCAGTATCAAGCAACTTTGTTAATCACTTGATTTTGTTATCGTCTGGCAATCAGTGCTGCCGTTCGATGCGTTGCATTCTACTTACCTGACGCACTGAGTCAACGATATTTTTCGTCACTCACGATCGTTTGCTGAAATTTGCGGCGAAACGATCACTGATCAAGCAAATCTCCGCGTGCAGCGCTCAAATATTGCAACATGGACCACAACGTTAGCACCGCTGCGACAAAGAAAAGCGCGATCCCGGCATACTCTACCCAGATATTCGGACGCCACAAGAGCCACGCCAGCGCCACCATCTGCGCGGTAGTTTTGACTTTAC
The DNA here is from genome assembly GCF_004010735.1 of Salmonella sp. SSDFZ54. NCBI lineage: Bacteria > Pseudomonadati > Pseudomonadota > Gammaproteobacteria > Enterobacterales > Enterobacteriaceae > Salmonella > Salmonella sp. SSDFZ54. The sequence continues at coordinate 3,934,814 of NZ_CP034819.1, read as the reverse complement.
CGATCCAGGAGACCGCTACACTACTGCGTTTGCCCAGCTCCGCCATCCATTCACGCAGAGCAGAGATAATAATTTCGCGGGCTATCATCGTCGCCGCAGGTAACGTCACCCACCAGCTATGATAATGCTCGGTGACCAGCACCATGGCGATCGCTACCAGCACCTTGTCGGCGACGGGGTCGAGGAAAGCGCCGAAACGCGTACTCTGGTTCCAGCGTCGCGCCAGAAAGCCGTCAAACCAGTCGGTAATAGCGGCAATACAGAAAATCAGCGCGCTGACCATCGGCGCCCAGGCGAACGGCAAATAAAACACCACGACAAAGAATGGAATCAGGATGACGCGAAACAGCGTGAGCAACGTAGGGATATTAAATTGCATAGTGACGGGTAACTATCTGTTGTCAGTGAAATTACCCCTATGTTGCTACAGTGGCCTCAATGTTTCAACGACCAGAAGATCTTTTCTGCCAGACCTTGCGAAATACCCGGCACTTTTGCAATTTCTTCTACGCTGGCGTTACGTAGTCCTTGCAAACCGCCCATATATTTCAGCAGCATCTGGCGACGTTTAGGCCCAACGCCTTCAATAGTTTCCAGCGTACTGGTATTTTTAACCTTCGCGCGTTTTTTACGGTGCCCGCCGATCGCGTGATCGTGCGACTCATCGCGAATATGCTGAATAACATGCAGCGCCGGCGAGTCCGGCGGCAGGCTAAACCCCTCGCCTTCCGGTTCAAAAAAGAGTGTTTCCAGACCGGCCTTTCTGTCCGCGCCTTTGGCGACGCCGAGCAGCAAAGGACGATGCTTATCCCAGGGGACATCCAGCTCAGCGAAAACGGCTTTCGCCTGGGCGAGCTGCCCTTTTCCGCCGTCGATCAGAATAACATCCGGAATCTTACTTTCTTCTATGGCCTTGCCATAACGCCGACGTAGCACCTGATTCATCGCCGCGTAGTCATCACCCGGCGTGATACCCGCGATATTATAACGACGATACTCGGCGCGTAACGGCCCGTTAGCGTCAAATACCACACAGGATGCGACCGTTTGCTCCCCCATGGTATGGCTGATGTCAAAACACTCCATCCGCTTGATCGCAGGAAGTTTTAATACCGCCGCCAGCGCAGTCAAACGCTGCGTGATGGTGGACTGCTGCGAGAGTTTAGTGATTAAGGCCGTTGCCGCGTTGGTCCGCGCCAGCTTGAGATAACGGGCGCGATCGCCGCGCGGTTTTGTCTGGACATGAATACGCCGTCCGGCAAGTTCCGACAACGAATCGGCCAGCAGCGTTTTATCACTAAGATTAAAATCGAGCAGTATCTCGCCCGGTAGCGTGCGCATCTGGCTACCCTGCAGGTAAAACTGCCCGACAAAGGTTTCCACCACTTCGCCCAGTTCCGTACCGCCAGGCACTTTTGGAAAATAGCTGCGGCTGCCCAGCACCTTACCCTGGCGAATAAACAACACATGCACACAGGCCATACCCGCATCAAAAGCCACACCGATCACGTCGAGATCGTCGCCCGCATTGGAGACAAACTGTCTCTCCGTGACCCGGCGTACCGCCTGGATCTGATCGCGAATACGCGCCGCCTCTTCAAATGCCAGATCCTGGCTGGCCTTTTCCATCCGGGCAATCAGCTGTGTTAAGACCTGGTCGTCCTTGCCGGACAAAAACAACCGGACATACTCCACCTGTTGCGCATACTCCTCCTCGCTGACCAGTCCTGCAACGCAGGGGCCTAAGCAGCGGCCAATCTGGTATTGCAGGCAAGGACGCGAGCGGTTGCGATACACGCTGTTTTCGCACTGGCGGATAGGGAAAATTTTCTGTAACAGCGCCAGCGTTTCCCGCACGGCATAGCCATTAGGAAATGGGCCGAAGTACTCGCCTTTCGCATGTTTAGCGCCACGGTGCATCGCCAGACGCGGATGGGTATCGCCGCTCAGAAAAATAAAAGGATAGGATTTATCATCACGCAACAACACGTTGTAACGCGGTTGATACAACTTGATGTAATTATGCTCAAGCAGCAGCGCTTCCGTTTCGGTATGCGTTACCGTGACATCAATGTGTTGAATTTGCGCAACTAGCGCTTCGGTTTTACGCGAAGCCAGGTTGCTGCGAAAGTAGCTGGAAAGACGCTTTTTCAGGTCTTTTGCTTTACCGACATAAATAACCGTACCGCCGGCGTCATACATACGATAGACACCGGGTTGGCTGGTAACGGTTTTCAAAAACGCCTTTGCGTCAAATATTTCACTCACTGGCTTGTTAACGTCTCCGCATTACACAGGCCATGGCGGATTGCCAGGTGAGTCAGCTCAACATCACCATGAATGTTTAATTTACTGAACATACGATAGCGATAGCTGTTCACCGTTTTAGGACTGAGATTCAGCTGTTCTGAAATCTCATTGACCTTCTGACCCTTGGTGATCATCAGCATAATCTGCAACTCGCGTTCAGACAAACTGGCGAACGGCGTTTCCGTTTTTGCAGGCTCAATCTGACTGAGCGCCATCTGCTGAGCGATATCGGAGGCGATATAACGTTGTCCGGAATACACCGAACGAATAGCGCTCACCACCTCCTGAGGCGCAGCGCCTTTGCTGAGATAGCCAGCTGCGCCAGCCTGCATCACTTTGGCGGGCAACGGGTTCTCCGTATGGACGGTCAGCATGATCACTTTGATATCCGCTGTCGAGCGGGCAATTTTACGCGTCGCCTCAAGGCCGCCAATACCGGGCATGTTCATATCCATCAGCACGACGTCAACGGCGTTAGTACGGCACCATTTTACCGCATCCTCTCCGCAGCACGCTTCACCGACAACTTTAATGCCCTTTATATCTTCAAGAATGCGTCGTATCCCTGCGCGCACCAGTTCGTGGTCATCAACAAGAAGAACGTTGATCAAAGGAATATCTCCAGAATAGGGATAACGCTACTGATAGTTAATCGCCCTTATATTAGCTGGTTTTATCTCAACTTTGAAACGTAAAAAAACACCGGGTATTCGATTTTGCTCTCGTTTTTGGAAATTATGTTGTACGTCATGTGGCAACTGCCAACGTTGTAGCCCCTTCTGACGCCGCTGTCCCGGGCTGCCATTTCATAATGGTGACAAAAATTTCACGTTCCGCTGTCTAAACACTAATTAGGGAATCAACTTTGTAACAATAATTAACGAGTAAAATACGCGTAATAAACAAAGAATGAAGAAAATATATGCATCACGCGGCAACGTTTATTTTGTGGGTAACCCCCTCCGCTTTTTGATCAAAAAACAACCACTGCTATTTTTAGCGTAGCTTATGGTATACTCCGCCGCCTTAACATCTGCTATCGCACATTTTCACTGAAACATAACGAGGAAAATAAATGAGTACGCCTGATTTTTCCACCGCTGAGAATAATCAAGAACTGGCTACTGAAGTCAACTGCCTGAAAGCCATGTTAACGCTGATGCTGCAGGCGATGGGCCAGGCCGATGCAGGGCGCGTGATTCTTAAAATGGAAAAACAGATCGCGCAGATGGATGATGAAGCACAAGCGGCGGTATTTTCCAGTACGGTTAAGCAAATTAAACAGGCTTACCGCCAGTAGTAAAAAACCGGCTGTTAGCATCGCTTTCAGCCGGTTTCGCGTCTGGCGTGAAGCATCGTCAGCACGTCATATCAGACCTGTCGCCGCAGCGTAGCAGGCAATCTGTGTTTTATTGGGCGCATTGAATTTCTTCTGCATGTTTTTCTGATGGAAGTTAACGGTATTTTCAGAAATCGACAGAATAATGGCGATCTCCGATGAGGTCTTCCCTTCCGCCGTCCACTTCAGAATCTCTTTCTCACGTTTACTGAAACGCATCTCAGGCGCCATCACCATGTCGTCTTCAAATCTTGTCAGCGCTGAAAGACTCTCCCGCGCCAGCAGTTGCAACCTCAGCTCCACTTCATCGTAGGTAAACGAGGAGCAGCGTAAACTGCTACGGGAGAAAGATAAAAAGCCCAGCGCCCGGTTCGGCAACATCACACACTGGGTTACGCCTCTGCGTAATCCGAAACGCTGGGCGGCATCCCACATCGCCTGCGCTTCATGAAATAGCACGTCATCCCAATGTAAATGACCCTGCCTGAAATTCTCCGGCTTTAATACCGGATCGATCGCGAAATAGTTTTCGGACTGGTAATGCGTTACCCACGCCTGAGGATAGGTGGTACGAAGCGATATTTTAGGCCGGGTAAAGGGAACGGGATGGCGAACACACAGGGCATAATAATCAAATTCCAGCCGCTGTGTCTGATATTGCAATTCAGTATAAACATCCTCTGCTGCCGCCATCTCCTGAAAGCGTAACAACATTGCGCGTCGCCAGGTGAAGAAATCATTTTCCTGCATATTTTATGGTCACGCCTTTGATATTGATAATCATTATTATGAATGACTTAAATTAACACATAAATAGTGTTTATATATAAGAAATATCGGACGAAACGTAGAATACTTGAGCGGCATTACACTTTTTTGGCTTCCGCCTGAGAGCGAGGTTAATAATCTGGCAGAATGACTTCATAATTATTCATTGCGCTCGCCCGAGGCACGGCTAATTCGGGCGAGCGTTGAAAAGGTATTATTTCACTAAAAATTTCTCAAGGAACTGGCGGGTACGCGGATGCTGAGGATCGGCGAACAAGGTTTTCGCCGGCCCCTGCTCGACGATTTGCCCCTGATCCATAAATATCGCCCGGTCAGCCACGTCACGCGCAAAGCCCATTTCGTGAGTAACGATCACCATCGTGCGCTTTTCCTGCGCCAGCTGGCGAATCGTATTAAGCACCTCGCCGACTAATTCAGGATCAAGCGCCGACGTCGGCTCATCAAACAGAATCACTTCCGGGCGCATCGCCAGCGCGCGCGCAATCGCCACGCGCTGCTGTTGCCCGCCCGACAGGCGGCGCGGATAACGGGTCTCTTTACCGGCCAACCCGACTTTGGCTAACAGTTCCCGCGCCAGCGCCGTCGCCTCGGCTTTCGGCTCTCCCTTTACAATCACCGGACCTTCAATGATATTTTCCAGCACGGTACGATGCGGAAACAGGTTAAAACTCTGAAAGACAAAGCCGACATGCTGGCGTAGCTGGCGAATCAACCCTTTTTGCTGGCTGAATGGGCGGGTGGTATCGATGATAATATCGCCTACTTTAATGGTGCCCGCTTCCGGTTGTTCCAGCAGGTTAATACAGCGTAATAATGTTGTCTTCCCTGAGCCGCTCGGGCCGATAATGGCGACGACTTCTCCGGGCTTCACCTCAAGGTCGATACCGTGCAGCACCGTTTGACCATGAAATTTTTTGACCAGGTTGGTGACTTCGATAGCACTCATTTTGGCTCTCTCTCCTGGCGGTTAAGCTGGTTTTCGAAATAGTTTTGCAGTGCCGATAAGACGGTCGCCATTACCCAGTAGATTAACGACGCGGCCAGATACATGGTAAACACCTCCAGCGTTCGCGAGGTAATTAACTGCGCCTGGCGAAACAACTCCGGCACCTGAATCGTCGCGGCGAGCGACGTATCTTTCACCAGGCTGATAAAGCTGTTGCTCAACGGAGGAAGCGCGACGCGAGCCGCCTGCGGCAAAATAGCGCGACGTAGCGTTTGCCACGGCGTCATGCCAATGCTCGCCGCCGCTTCCCATTGTCCCTTGTCGATAGCCGAGATCGCCGCGCGCAGCGTCTCGGACGTGTAAGCCGCGGTATTGAGCGATAAACCAATCATCGCCGCCGGGATAGGGTCCAGCTCAATACCAAATTGCGGCAGGCCGTAATAGATCATAAATAACTGGGCGATAAGCGGCGTACCGCGAAAAATCGAGATATAAAAGCGCGCCAGCCAGCGAACCGGCCATAGCGGAGACATCCGCATCAGCGCCAGCACAAATCCCAGCAGCAGACCAAAAAACATACCGCCAATACTCAGTTGCAGGGTAAAGGCGGCGCCTTTAAGCAAATACGGCAGCGATTCAATAACCAGTTGGATACTTTCTTGCATTCGCGTTGATTACCTGGAGGTTATACATGAGGATGGTAGGCAAACAGCGCAGGCGCCCCACCGGTGTGAATAAAGAGAATCGGCCCGTCATCGTTAAAGCGTTTCTGGCTGATGCCGTCTATCAGACCCGCCATCGCTTTACCGGTATATACCGGATCCAGCAGCACTCCCTCCAGGCTCGCCAGCAGTTTCACCGCCTCCATCCCCGCGTCATTTGGCACGCCGTAACCCGGGGCAAAATAGTCATCCCATAAATGAATATCCGCCGTCGCCGTCAGCGCCAGCTGACCGGCAATAGCCTGCTGCAAGGCAATCACTTTGGGTTTCTGCTCGGCGACAGAACGTGAAACGGTCACGCCAATCAGTTCGACATCCGGCATCAGATGTTCCAGCCCGACAGCTAACCCGGCGTGCGTTCCGGCGCTGCCGGAGGCCACCACCACCGAAGAGAGCCCGACAACTTCTTCACACTGCTGGGCGATTTCCAGGGCGCTCTCTACGTATCCCATTGCCCCCAGCGCGCTGGAGCCGCCGACCGGAATCACATAGGGCCTGAACCCTTGCGCTTCAATGCGCGTCGCCAGCGTTTGCAGCTGCGCATCCGGATCGGTTAGCGCATCGCACATCTCAATTTGCGTATTAAATAAATCCAGTAACAGGCGATTACCATTCGTCAGGTAATTTTCCGCGGTGGTACCGATTGGATTTTCCAGCAAAGCGACGCAATGCAGTCCCAATTTGGCCGCGACTGCCGCCGTCTGACGGACATGGTTCGACTGAATCGCCCCTGCGGTTATCAGCGTATCCGCCCCTTCTCGCAGCGCATCGGCCACCAGAAACTCCAGCTTACGCAGTTTATTACCGCCCATTGCAATGGGCGTAACGTCATCGCGCTTAATGTAAATCTCACGGCCAAGATAATCAGACAATCGCGGCAGGTATTCGAGCGGGGTCGGCGCGCCAATAAGCTCCAGGCGAGGAAAGCGCGTTAAGTGATGTAGTGGCATTGAGCCTCCGGTAACGTTGTGGTGTGTTCTTTTTATTATGCACGTTGATCCAACGGAAATAAAAAAGGCGCCGATTCACGCGCCTCCGTTTGCTGACATAGTATGAGGTTGATATTGCCCGGCGGCGCTCTGCCTGCCGGGCAACGTAGAGCATTATTGGGTCACGTCAGCGCCAAACCATTTTTCAGAGAGGGCTTTTAAGGTGCCATCTTTTTGCATTTCCGCAATGGCGTTATCTACCGCCTTCAGCAAGTCTTCGTTGCCTTTACGTAACGCAACGCCGGACTCCTGACGCGAAAACGCATCACCGGTGACGGCCAGCGTACCTTTGGTTTTTTTCACCAGATCCAGCGCCGCCAGACGATCGACTAAAATCGCGTCAATACGGCCTACGCGCAGATCCTGGTATTTTGTAGGATCATCGTCATAAGTACGGATATCCACGCCCTGAACATGTTGACGTAGCCACTCTTCATAGTTAGTCCCCAGCCCAACGCCAACTTTTTTGCCCTGCAGATCGGCAGCCGTTTTGATCGTGCCTTCATTGCCTTTTTTCACCAGCGCCTGAACGCCGGAGACAGTATAAGGCGTAGAGAAATCATATTTTTTCTTGCGGACGTCTGAAATCGTGACCTGGTTTATCACTACATCAATGCGTTTAGCGTCCAGCGACGCCAGTATTCCGTCCCATTTGGTCGGCTTCAACAACGCTTTAACGCCCAGATGTTTTGCCAACGCCTCGGCGAAATCGACTTCAAAACCGGTTAATTTGCCGTCTTCGCCCTGAAAGCTAAACGGCGGATAGGTACCTTCCAGCCCTACCAGCAGCGTGCCGCGTTCTTTAACTTTGTTCAGCAAACCCTCATCGGCAAAGCTCTTCGCGCTCATTCCCGCCACCAGCGCTACAGCCATTACTCCCATCAGTGCCTGACGTCCCAGTAGTGCTAATTTCATAGTAACCCCGAATATTGCCGTTAATGACCATAGACTGTGTCCCGCCATGGCGCATCGTCACGTCTCGCGAACCTTTGGGGGACTCAGCCTAATGTAGAAGGTTTGCCACGTTTCACCAACACGACTCTGCTACATCTTATGCTTTTTTAATATATATCAGAACTGGCGGTAAAGGGGGATTTCTGTCTGGGCGCAATCTGCTGATGCGCTTTATATTGCTGGTATTTACGTAGTGCGATACGGTAATTATTGGTGCTGGTTTCCGGCAACCATGGCGCCAGGCTTTCATCGAGAAAACCGTCCTGCAGCAGATCGTGGGAAATGTTTTGCTCGCTGAGGTAATTGCCAAGACGCCGTAAACGCACGACATATTCCCGCACCGTGCCATGGCTCATCTCGGTTTGTTCAAACAAATACTGCTTGAAACCGATAATATCGAAAAAATCACTCTGCTTTTTGCAGTGCAAATCGCCGCAAAAGCGACACAGCGCCACCCACTCCTTCTGCTCCCGCTGCCAGGCAGCGTCGTCAAGTAGCATATCCAGCTGTGAAATAGCGATTTTATTAACGATCTTGCCACGGCGAACCAGCGTAATGCGGTCGAGCAGTTTGTGACAATGCGCGCAATGCGTCTGGCTGTGTTTAAAGTCTTTAAGATAGCGGCTCAAGGGCCGCCTTTTAGGTTGCTGCACCGTCATGAGAACTCCTGGTAGTCTATACGTTGTGCGGCACTTTTCGGGTACGACCATGCGCGACCTATAACTTACCCAGTTTGGTGCGTAATCGTTTGATGGCCTGACTATGCAACTGGCTGACCCGCGATTCGCCAACTTCCAGTACCGCGCCAATCTCTTTGAGGTTGAGCTCTTCCTGGTAATACAGCGTTAACACCAGTTGCTCGCGTTCCGGCAGCGATTCAATCGCGTCCATTACCCGCTGTCGCAGGTCGCCCTCCAGCAGTTGATGTAACGGGTTTTCCTGTTGATGTTCTTCAGTCACCAGTTCGATGCTATCGCCATGCTCTTCCCGCCACTCATCATAAGAGAAAAGTTGGCTGTTGTTGGTATCGAGCAACATCTGACGATACTCCGCAACAGGGATGCCAAGACGTTCCGCCACTTCGGTTTCCGTCGCATTACGCCCCAGTTCCTGCTCCAGTTGTCCCATCGCCTGCGCCACTTCGCGGGCATTACGCCGGACGCTACGCGGCACCCAATCGCGGCTGCGTAATTCATCCAGCATCGCCCCACGAATACGCTGCACTGCGTAAGTGGTAAATGCCGTTCCTTGCAAAGCGTCATATCGGTCGACCGCATTTAATAACCCGATGCCGCCCGCTTGTAGCAGATCGTCCAGTTCCACGCTCGCCGGCAATCGCACCTGCAGGCGCAATGCTTCGTGACGCACCAGCGGTACATAACGCTGCCACAGCGAGTGTTTATCCATTACACCTTCAGCGGTATACAGTGAATTCACGATAAACAGCCCTGCGTTAAATGAGTTATCGGCATGATTATCCGTTTCTACAGAGGGTTCTATCGAAGGAATAAGGCTATAAAAGAAGGGTTATTTCACTTATGTAACCTGTAGCGCCTTTTTAGCGGCTAAAAGAGCAGAATAAAATCAGCCAGATAGGATAAACGGGATGCGCAAAAGCCCACCCCGAACAAAACTATGTCAGAAGATGAATCATCGACAGATCGTCGCCAGTACGCACCGTTTCTATATGGCGATGAAAATTCGCCGCCACCTCGCTGTTATGCTGGCTGCGGGAGTGAAAACTATACACAATATTGGTAACGTCATCCCACTCAAGCCGCCCGCGCTCATGCACGCTGGCTGCCGTTAATAGCTTAATAAAGGCATATTCCGCCACGATAATATACAGCGCGCGTAACGGGTCGACATTCGGCTGGTTGGGGAAATTATTTTCCCAAATTTTATAGAGAATTAAATTTCTGAAAGCCCAGTTCTTCTGCTGCTCATCCGCCTGTAAACAGCGCGCTAATGAGGACTCAATATCGCTCACCTTCTGCTCCATTGAAACGCCCTCTTCCGCCGTCAGCACCCGCAGAAGACACTGGATGTAGTGATCGAGGATAACACTGCCACGATTAAGCGGGAGCGAGCGGAAATAGTCCTGCATCTGCAATACCAGCGAGGTTTTTACCTTGCTATCCGGCGCGATATTCATCAATTCCTGCGCCAGCACGCCGGTCTGCAACTGTTCAAGTAGCGCGGCATACACCTGTTCCAGTTCACCCAGCGCGGCATCATCAATTTTGGCAAATTTCTGTGCATACATGACGAATTTAATCAACGCATAGAGCGCGGCTTCCGTACTGCTGTTGGCATGGTTGATCAGACTCAGGCAAAACAGATTGAGTAACTTTTGCTGCGCTGGGAATAACGGCGCAGTATTGAATGTCTGCTGAATGATTGTTTTTTCGCCGAGCGCCATCGCGTCAGGATCGTTTAAAATACGCGACGTTACCTCCGGGCAGGCAAGACTCAGGGAGTTACGTACCTCATTTTTATAGGTATGGTGCGCCCGTGGGAAAGAGGAACAGGTATGACTTAATGCCTTTGCGCCTAACGTTTTTTGTACCCGGCACAGACGGTCCTCATCCAGATAAGGGCAATTCCCCAGCGCCGAAGGCAGCTTAATTTCGCCCCAGTGGCTGTTGTTCTTTTTCAGCAGAATAATATTATCTTGCGCGATGGTACGAATCGTCGCGTCTTTACTGGCGAGATACTTTTTGACCGTCGTCTTATCCAGCGTGATTTTCCAGCCCTTACAACAGTGGTCGCGACAGGCCGAGCCAGAACAGGAAAAGCGGGTGACAAAGGCAGGTTCAGTGACGGTGATTTCTTTCATTACACAGGCTCCGGAATTAAAAAAGGCAGCTTTCGCTGCCTTGATTGTGTACCACGTGTCGGTGAATCAATCGCCGGATTAACGCAATAAAGAGAGGACGTTTTGCGGAACCTGGTTCGCCTGCGCCAGAACGGAGGTACCGGCCTGCTGCAGAATCTGCGCGCGAGACATGTTGGAGACTTCGGTCGCATAGTCGGAATCTTCGATACGGCTACGGGCTGAAGACAGGTTATTTACGGTATTGCCCAGGTTGGTGATAGCGGAGTTGAAACGGTTCTGAACCGCACCCAGGTCAGAACGCAGCGCATCCACCTGCGCCAGCGCGGCATCAATTTTAGCCAGCGGGTTTTCAGTGGTTGTAGCAGCCGCTTCAGCCAGCTCTGGCTGTGCTTTGAAGTTGTGACCAGCAGCTTTGCTGGCATTATAGGTTTTACCGTCGATAGAAACGACTTCAGTTTTACCGTCTGCGCCACCCAGTTGGTTCAGTGCAGTTTTAGTGTTGCCGCCTTTATCGGTATATTCAGTGGTGTTAATGCTGAACGATCCATCTTTATTTTTTGTTGCAGCATAAATATTAGCCCCAACTTTAACACCGAAACCGCCATCAATAGTCTTACCGTTTTTATCCGTATAAGACATCGTAACTAATTGACCTTTTGCAGCATCAGCAGCACTAATACCACTGTCGGTCAACTGATCTTTAACTGCTGTACTGAGAGCTACAGGTTTTGGCTGCGTTTCGGTTACTGCCGTCGCCGTGGCTGGCATGCCTCCTGTCACTTTCGTGGTTGTCGGCATTGTAACAGTGCCATCATCTGCAACACTAACTTCATAAACACCATTTTTAGTAGCGTCGCCAGCGGTTAAACCTTCTACTTCAATAAAATATTTATTATCAGTTGCATCGAAGAAGACTTTACCATCCTTAATTGCAGCAGTACCGTTTGTTGCACCACCAACACCCGTTTTAAGAGCTGCATCATTAAGACCAGTGGTATTGAGTGTTGCCCCACCGCCGCTTTTAACTGCTTCGCTCTTCACATCATATTTTTTCTGCACATTCAGCGTATCCAGACCCAGGGTCTGAGAGTTGATCTGTTTCAGATCGATATCGATGGTTTCACCGTCGTTAGCGCCGACCTGGATGGTCAGGGTGTTGTCCTGCGCCAGGACTTTCACGCCGTTGAACTGGGTCTGGCCAGAAACACGGTCGATTTCGTTCAGGCGCTGGGTGATTTCAGCCTGGATGGAGTCGAGGTCAGACTGGGAGTTGGTGCTGTTAGCAGACTGAACCGCCAGTTCACGCACACGCTGCAGGTTGTTGTTGATTTCGTTCAGCGCGCCTTCAGTGGTCTGCGCAATGGAGATACCGTCGTTAGCGTTACGGGAAGCCTGAGTCAGACCTTTGATGTTCGCGGTGAAACGGTTAGCAATCGCCTGACCTGCCGCATCGTCTTTCGCGCTGTTGATACGCAGACCGGAAGACAGACGCTCGATAGCGGTACCCAGAGCGGACTGGGATTTGTTCAGGTTATTCTGGGTCAACAGCGACAGGCTGTTTGTATTAATGACTTGTGCCATGATCTTTTCCTTATCAATTACAACTTGATGTTATTGGGCTGTTGCCCACGGTTTCTCACCGTAACCCTTGTATCGGCACCTGAATTTCGAACTTTAGAAAATTTTTCACTTCCCCCGATCTTTTTCTTAGGCGGCGAAATAGCCGCTTTATGCATCATTATTCCGCGCATTATTTTTGCAAAATTATCATTAAACTTTGCCTCCAGATTGCCGATAACGCGCTTAACTACTGTTTGCAATCAAAAAGGAAGAAGGCATGGCTTCAATTTCATCATTAGGTGTGGGATCAAACTTACCGTTAGACCAGTTGTTGACAGACCTGACAAAGAACGAAAAAGGACGCTTAACGCCAATTACCAAACAGCAGAGCGCGAATTCGGCAAAGCTAACCGCCTATGGCACATTGAAAAGCGCATTAGAAAAATTCCAGACGGCAAATACCGCGTTAAATAAAGCGGATTTATTTAAGTCTACCGTGGCGTCCAGCACGACAGAGGACCTCAAAGTCAGTACTACCGCAGGCGCTGCCGCAGGGACTTATAAGATTAGCGTAACCCAGCTTGCCGCCGCGCAGTCGCTGGCGACAAAAACCACCTTCGCAACCACCAAAGAGCAGTTGGGCGATACGTCGGTCACGTCCCGGACAATTAAAATTGAACAGCCGGGACGTAAAGAGCCGCTGGAAATTAAGCTGGATAAAGGCGACACCTCCATGGAGGCGATCCGTGACGCCATCAATGACGCCGACAGCGGTATCGCCGCCAGCATCGTTAAGGTCAAAGAGAACGAATTCCAGTTGGTGCTTACCGCCAATAGCGGTACCGACAATACGATGAAGATCACGGTGGAAGGCGATACAAAACTTAACGATTTACTCGCTTATGACAGCACCACCAATACCGGCAATATGCAAGAGCTGGTGAAAGCAGAAAACGCGAAGCTGAACGTAAACGGCATCGACATTGAGCGTCAGAGCAATACCGTAACCGACGCCCCTCAGGGAATTACGCTCACCCTGACGAAGAAAGTGACCGACGCGACCGTGACGGTAACAAAAGATGATACCAAGGCGAAAGAGGCGATTAAATCCTGGGTGGATGCCTATAACTCGCTGGTGGATACCTTTAGCTCGTTAACCAAATATACCGCCGTTGAGCCGGGCGAAGAAGCCAGCGATAAAAACGGCGCGCTGTTAGGCGATAGTGTGGTTCGTACTATCCAGACCGGGATTCGGGCACAATTTGCCAATAGCGGCAGTAATTCTGCGTTCAAAACAATGGCGGAAATTGGCATCACCCAGGATGGGACTTCCGGCAAACTGAAGATTGATGATGATAAGCTGACCAAAGTACTGAAAGATAACACAGCCGCAGCGCGTGAGCTGCTGGTAGGCGATGGTAAAGAAACGGGTATCACCACCAAAATTGCCACCGAAGTGAAAAGTTATCTGGCGGATGACGGCATTATTGATAATGCGCAGGACAACGTTAACGCCACGCTGAAAAGCCTGACGAAACAGTACCTGTCCGTTAGCAACAGCATCGATGAAACCGTTGCCCGTTACAAGGCCCAGTTTACCCAACTGGATACCATGATGAGTAAGCTGAATAACACCAGTAGTTATTTGACCCAGCAATTTACAGCTATGAACAAGTCCTGATAACAGAGGTCACCATGTACACCGCGAGCGGTATCAAAGCTTATGCGCAAGTCAGCGTGGAAAGCGCCGTGATGAGCGCCAGCCCGCATCAGTTGATTGAAATGTTGTTTGATGGCGCGAATAGCGCTCTGGTGCGCGCTCGCCTGTTTTTAGAACAAGGCGATGTTGTCGCGAAAGGTGAAGCGTTAAGCAAAGCCATCAATATTATCGATAACGGGCTGAAAGCCGGCCTCGATCAGGAAAAAGGCGGTGAGATTGCGACGAATCTTTCCGAGCTATACGACTATATGATTCGCCGTTTACTGCAGGCTAATTTGCGTAACGACGCTCAGGCCATCGAAGAAGTGGAAGGGTTACTCAGCAATATTGCAGAAGCCTGGAAGCAGATTTCACCGAAAGCATCTTTCCAGGAGTCTCGTTAATGACCTCAACCGTGGAGTTTATCAACCGTTGGCAGCGTATTGCGCTGCTCAGTCAATCGCTGCTTGAACTTGCGCAGCGAGGTGAATGGGATCTCTTACTGCAACAAGAGGTCTCCTATCTGCAAAGTATTGAAACGGTGATGGAAAAGCAAACTCCACCGGGCATTACGCGAAGTATTCAGGATATGGTCGCCGGATACATCAAACAAACGCTGGATAATGAGCAGCTCCTGAAAGGGCTGCTGCAACAGCGACTGGATGAACTGAGTAGTTTGATCGGACAATCCACCCGCCAAAAATCACTCAACAACGCGTATGGCCGTCTTTCCGGTATGTTACTCGTGCCAGACGCGCCTGGCGCCTCATAATATTTTCCCGTCTCGTATGAAAATTCTTCCATACTCCAGAGGTCGGCTAAACGACTTCTGGAGCACGGAAGATGAAAAACCCCACGTTATTGCAGTACTTCCACTGGTATTATCCCGACGGCGGTAAACTCTGGTCTGAGCTGGCGGAACGTGCTGATGGGCTGAATGATATTGGTATCAATATGGTCTGGCTACCGCCCGCCTGTAAAGGCGCCTCCGGCGGCTATTCCGTAGGCTATGATACCTACGACCTGTTTGACCTCGGCGAATTTGACCAAAAAGGAACTATCGCGACAAAGTACGGCGATAAACGCCAGTTACTGACGGCGATAGACGCGCTCAAAAAAAATAATATTGCGGTGCTGCTCGACGTCGTCGTGAACCACAAAATGGGCGCAGACGAAAAAGAACGTATCCGCGTTCAGCGCGTGAATCAGGATGACCGCACGCAAATCGATGACAACATCATTGAATGCGAAGGCTGGACGCGCTACACCTTCCCTGCCCGCGCGGGCCAGTATTCCAACTTTATTTGGGACTATCACTGTTTCAGCGGCATTGATCACATCGAGAATCCCGACGAAGACGGCATTTTTAAGATCGTCAATGACTATACCGGCGATGGCTGGAACGATCAGGTTGATGATGAGCTGGGTAATTTCGACTATCTGATGGGGGAAAATATCGATTTTCGCAATCACGCGGTTACGGAAGAGATTAAATATTGGGCTCGTTGGGTCATGGAACAAACCCACTGTGACGGCTTTCGCCTGGACGCGGTAAAACATATACCCGCCTGGTTTTATAAAGAATGGATTGAGCATGTACAGGCGGTTGCGCCAAAACCGCTGTTTATTGTCGCAGAATACTGGTCGCATGAAGTGGATAAACTGCAAACGTACATCGATCAGGTCGACGGGAAAACCATGCTGTTCGACGCGCCGTTGCAGATGAAATTTCACGAGGCCTCGCGCCAGGGCGCGGAGTATGACATGCGCCACATATTCACCGGCACTCTGGTAGAAGCCGACCCTTTTCATGCGGTGACGCTGGTCGCTAACCACGATACACAACCGTTACAGGCGCTGGAAGCGCCGGTAGAACCCTGGTTCAAACCATTGGCCTATGCGCTGATCCTGCTTCGTGAAAACGGCGTACCGTCAGTGTTTTATCCCGATTTATACGGCGCCAGCTATGAAGATAGCGGCGAAAATGGCGAGACCTGTCGGGTCGACATGCCGGTGATTAACCAACTGGATCGGCTGATCCTCGCTCGTCAGCGTTTTGCGCACGGTATACAAACACTCTTTTTCGATCATCCTAACTGTATCGCCTTTAGTCGCAGCGGTACTGAAGAGAATCCAGGCTGTGTGGTTGTACTTTCCAATGGCGACGACGGTGAAAAAACCCTCCTGCTCGGCGACAATTACGCTAACAAGACCTGGCGTGATTTTCTGGGAAACCGCAGTGAGCATGTTGTAACTAATGATCAAGGCGAAGCGACGTTCTTCTGCAACGCAGGCAGCGTCAGCGTGTGGGTCATTGAGGACGTGTGATGAGCGTTCCCGGCGGCAGAGCGCTGCCGGGAAGCGAAATTACGGCAGCGGCGTCGGCAGCGGCGTTTTTTCTAACGCGGCGGCGCACTCCGGCGTCGGACGAGCGACCCGTTGCAGCGTCATGCCATCATATTCCAGGGTATTCCCGTCGCGCTCAATCTCATAGAGCTCACGCTTAACCGTAACATTGGTTAAGTCATCGGAGAGCATGGTCAGCTTGCCCGGCAGAGCAATAACGCGCTGCCACTGGCGGCAGTCCAGCGTATCGCCTTCTTTAGTCACCACCAGGCTGGCGATAGCTTCAGGACTCACCAGCTTACGTTGCGGGCCTTTTGACTGCCAGTACCCTTCCAGACCGGCCGGCGCGGGCGTTTTCACCACATCATTATAGTTTTCCACCTCGGCGCATCCGGCCAGAACCAGCAATGCGCCAACGATCGCTACTTTTTTCATCATTCATCCTGCATCAGAAGAAAGAGGAATTGTGGCATTAAAGCCCTGACGCCGCCAGCCTTTCCAGGCGCTGGCCGCAATTTGATCCAGTCGGTATTACCGCTTATTAGGTGTAGGCAAATTCTGTGATCGGTGTAGTATGCGCACTTCTTGTTTCACACCTTCTGAGTTCAGAGGCTAAACACATGTCATGGCAACACTTCAAGCAAACCTGGTTAATTAAATTCTGGGCGCCGGCCCCTGCGGTGATCGCAGCCGGTATTCTCTCTACCTATTATTTTGGCATCACCGGCACGTTCTGGGCCGTGACGGGCGAATTTACCCGCTGGGGCGGGCAAATTTTGCAGCTTTTTGGCGTTCATGCCGAACAGTGGGGCTACTACAAGCTGATTCATCTGGAAGGTACGCCGCTGACGCGTATCGACGGCATGATGATCCTCGGCATGTTCGGCGGCTGTTTCGCCGCGGCGCTGTGGGCCAACAACGTAAAACTGCGTATGCCGCGCAGCCGAATCCGTATCGTACAGGCGGTGGTCGGAGGCATGATCGCTGGCTTCGGCGCGCGTCTGGCGATGGGGTGTAACCTGGCCGCCTTTTTTACCGGAATCCCGCAGTTCTCCCTACACGCGTGGTTCTTTGCGCTGGCGACCGCTATCGGCTCCTGGTTCGGCGCCCGCTTTACGTTGCTGCCGATGTTTCGCATACCGGTGAAAATGCAAAAGGTCTCCGCGGCTTCGCCACTGACGCAGAAACCGGATCAGGCAAGACGGCGTTTCAGGCTCGGTATGCTGGTCTTTATCGGCATGATTGGCTGGGCGTTATTAACGGCAATGCATCAGCCGAAACTGGGGCTGGCGATGCTGTTCGGCGTCGGGTTTGGGCTGCTGATCGAGCGCGCGCAAATCTGCTTTACTTCGGCCTTTCGCGACCTGTGGATCTCCGGACGCGCCCATATGGCGAAAGCGATTATTTTCGGCATGGCGGTCAGCGCCATTGGTATTTTCAGCTACGTGCAGTTGGGCGTTGCACCTAAAATTATGTGGGCTGGCCCGAATGCGGTCATTGGCGGACTGCTGTTCGGTTTTGGCATCGTGCTGGCGGGCGGCTGCGAAACCGGCTGGATGTACCGCGCCGTAGAAGGCCAGGTGCATTATTGGTGGGTGGGCCTCGGCAATGTCATCGGTTCAACCATCCTGGCTTACTACTGGGATGATTTCGCGCCCGCGCTGGCGACCAGTTGGGATAAAGTTAACCTGCTGAATACCTTTGGTCCGCTGGGCGGTCTGCTGGTCACCTATCTGTTGTTATTTACCGCGCTGATGTTAATCATCGGCTGGGAAAAACGTTTTTTCCGCCGTGCGGGGCTGACGCCTGCTAAGGAATCTGTATGAAAAATATCGTCCCTGATTACCGTCTGGATATGGTTGGCGAACCTTGCCCGTACCCGGCGGTCGCCACTCTGGAAGCGATGCCGCAGCTAAAAAAAGGTGAGATCCTGGAAGTGGTGAGCGACTGTCCGCAGTCCATTAATAATATTCCACTGGATGCGCGCAATCACGGTTATACGGTGCTGGATATCCAACAGGATGGCCCGACAATTCGTTATCTGATTCAAAAATAAGCGCATACTCCCGCTGTACGTTACGGCGGGAGACCTTTTACGGCATAACCGGCAAAAATCTAAAACGCATAAAAGAAATCAGACAAGGTCGTCTTGTGCGCCGTGGCATAAATCTATTATATAACGTATACCGTTTTAATTTTGTTTGAGCCGATGAAAAACCCATGACTATTTTAAGCAAAACATAAAATAATTATTATTTTCCCTCTACGTCATAAAAGACTATCAGGTATTTATATTTTTACTCACTGACATTATCAGGTGATGATTTATTTATGCACAGCAGAAGCCAAAAAAATGATAAAAATTATTTTCATCTCCATTATTGGAGTCGTCTGTCTTGCCGCTGCCCGTTACTCACCCGTCACAGTGGTCAATGCACATCCGAGCGCCATTGCCCGCTGTCTCGCTGATAATCTGTCCCCGTATGGGTATATACTGGATCTCCATGAAACAGATATTCCAGGCATTAATAAAGAATTTACCGTGTATTATCGCAACGGCGCATATATTGCAGGAACATTCTGGATTGCAAACTCAATGACAATAGCGTCAGAACGAATAGTAGGAATGAATGGCGTCAGTAAACAGGCGTACCCTATTTTTAATAAGTCCCTGCAACAATGTGCAACCCGCTTATCAATAAAATGAGCGCGCCTCGCAAAAATAAGCCCACATAATCACGCACTGGTTGCATGGGCGTCGCGTTCCCCGCCGCTGACTTAGGTAAGCGCCCGGGAGTTCGCTGCGGATGTGTTGTCAGCCCTGGCTTAAACCTGCATGGACATGACTTCCTGATACGCGGCGACCAGCTTATTGCGCACCTGAATCCCCATTTGCATAGAGACGGACGCTTTTTGCATATCAGCCATCACGTCATTAAGCGCAATGCCCGGCTCACCCAGAGTGAATTTTTCCGCCTGAACGCGCGCCGCCGTTTGTCTGTCGCTAATACGATCCAGCGCAGCATGTAGCTGGCCGGCAAAACTCACCGTCGACTGCGAGTGTGTTTCTTGCCCGCTTGCGGCCATCGCCGTCGCCTGTAACTGGCTAATAACCCCTTCAATCCCCTGTATTGCTGCCATGTTATTCCCCTGGATGATTTTTTACGCAGCAGAGATTACCAGTTTGTCAATAAGATAAAGGCGTTAAATAACGATAAAAAACCTCGGTTTTTAGCGCATAGAAAAATTCGAAACCACAAATAATGAGACCGTCAATTTTTCGAGTTTGCTGACCCGGGAGTGAGTCTTGTTCCACTTTGCAAAAAACGCCGTCCACGATCAGTCACGAGGTGCGAGATGAGTGCGACTGCATCGACTGCAACCCAACCTAAACCTCTCGAGTGGCTTAATCGCCTACGCGCGAATCCCCGAATTCCGTTAATTGTGGCGGGTTCCGCTGCCGTGGCGATCGTCGTTGCGATGGTGCTGTGGGCCAAAACGCCCGATTACCGCACGCTATTTAGCAACCTTTCCGATCAGGACGGCGGCGCGATCGTCGCGCAGTTGACCCAGATGAATATCCCCTATCGCTTTGCCAATGGCAGCGGCGCGATTGAAGTGCCCGCCGACAAAGTGCATGAACTGCGTCTGCGTCTGGCGCAGCAGGGGCTGCCTAAAGGCGGCGCGGTAGGCTTTGAACTGCTTGATCAGGAAAAATTCGGTATCAGCCAGTTCAGCGAGCAGGTGAATTATCAGCGCGCGCTGGAAGGTGAACTGGCCCGGACGATCGAGACGCTGGGGCCGGTAAAAAGCGCCCGCGTTCACCTGGCGATGCCAAAGCCGTCGCTATTTGTGCGGGAACAAAAATCCCCTTCCGCCTCCGTCACCGTCACACTGGAACCGGGACGGGCGCTGGATGAAGGACAAATTAGCGCCGTGGTACATCTGGTTTCCAGCGCTGTCGCCGGTTTGCCGCCAGGAAACGTCACTCTGGTCGATCAATCCGGTCATCTGCTCACGCAATCCAATACCAGCGGTCGCGACCTTAATGACGCGCAATTAAAATTTGCTAATGATGTGGAAAGCCGCATCCAACGCCGTATCGAAGCCATTCTGTCGCCTATCGTCGGGAACGGTAATGTTCACGCTCAGGTAACCGCCCAGTTGGATTTTGCCAATAAAGAACAGACGGAAGAGCACTACAGCCCGAACGGCGATGCGTCGAAGGCCACCCTGCGTTCACGTCAGTTGAATATTAGCGAACAAGTAGGCGCGGGCTATCCCGGCGGTGTGCCTGGCGCGCTGTCGAACCAACCAGCGCCGCCTAACGAGGCGCCGATCGCCACGCCGCCGACCAATCAACAAAACGCGCAGAATACGCCACAAACCAGCACCAGTACCAACAGTAACAGTGCTGGCCCGCGCAATACGCAGCGTAATGAAACCAGTAACTACGAAGTGGACCGCACCATTCGTCACACCAAAATGAATGTGGGCGATATTGAGCGTCTCTCCGTGGCCGTCGTGGTGAATTACAAAACGCTGGCAGATGGCAAACCGCTGCCATTGACCGCCGATCAGATGAAACAGATCGAGGATTTAACCCGTGAAGCGATGGGTTTTTCTGATAAACGCGGCGATACGCTAAATGTGGTGAATTCACCGTTTAGCGCAGTGGATAACACCGGCGGCGAACTGCCCTTCTGGCAACAGCAGTCCTTTATCGATCAGTTGCTCGCGGCAGGTCGCTGGTTGCTGGTGCTGGTGGTGGCCTGGATTCTGTGGCGCAAAGCGGTACGTCCGCAGTTGACGCGCCGCGTTGAAGAAGCGAAAGCGGCGCAGGAACAGGCACAGGTTCGCCAGGAAACCGAAGAAGCCGTGGAAGTACGCCTTAGTAAAGACGAGCAGCTCCAGCAACGCCGGGCTAACCAGCGTCTGGGCGCCGAGGTGATGAGCCAGCGTATTCGCGAAATGTCAGACAACGATCCGCGCGTGGTGGCGCTGGTCATTCGCCAGTGGATGAGTAACGATCATGAGTAATCTTAGCGGTACCGATAAAAGCGTCATTTTGTTGATGACCATTGGCGAAGACCGGGCGGCAGAGGTGTTTAAACACCTCTCCACCCGCGAAGTACAGGCGTTAAGTACGGCGATGGCTAACGTGCGTCAGATCTCCAACAAACAACTGACGGACGTACTATCAGAGTTTGAGCAAGAAGCGGAGCAGTTCGCCGCGCTGAATATTAACGCCAACGAATACCTGCGCTCCGTACTGGTTAAAGCGCTGGGCGAAGAACGCGCCTCCAGCCTGCTGGAAGATATTCTGGAAACGCGCGATACCACCAGCGGTATCGAAACGCTCAACTTTATGGAACCGCAGAGCGCCGCCGACCTGATTCGCGATGAACACCCGCAGATTATCGCCACCATTCTGGTCCACCTCAAACGCAGTCAGGCCGCCGATATTCTGGCGCTGTTTGACGAACGTCTGCGTCATGATGTGATGCTGCGTATCGCGACATTTGGCGGCGTACAGCCGGCGGCGCTGGCGGAATTGACCGAAGTGCTGAATGGCCTGCTCGACGGTCAGAACCTGAAACGCAGTAAAATGGGCGGCGTAAGAACCGCGGCGGAAATTATCAACCTGATGAAAACGCAGCAGGAAGAAGCGGTTATTACCGCTGTGCGCGAATTCGACGGCGAACTGGCGCAGAAAATCATCGACGAGATGTTCCTGTTCGAAAATCTGGTGGATGTGGACGATCGCAGTATCCAGCGTCTGTTGCAGGAAGTGGATTCCGAATCGCTGCTGATCGCTCTGAAAGGCGCCGAACCGCCATTACGCGAGAAGTTCCTGCGCAATATGTCCCAGCGCGCCGCCGATATCCTGCGCGACGACCTTGCCAACCGTGGCCCGGTTCGTCTGTCTCAGGTGGAAAACGAGCAGAAAGCGATTCTGCTTATTGTGCGTCGTCTGGCGGAAACCGGCGAAATGGTGATTGGCAGCGGCGAGGATACCTATGTCTAATGAATTGCCGTGGCAAGTCTGGACCCCCGACGATCTCGCCCCGCCTCCGGAGACGTTTGTGCCGGTTGAGGCTGATAACGTGACCTTGACAGACGATACGCCGGAGCCCGAACTCACTGCCGAACAGCAGCTGGAGCAGGAGCTGGCGCAGCTAAAAATACAGGCCCATGAACAAGGTTATAACGCCGGGCTGGCGGAGGGACGGCAAAAAGGACACGCGCAGGGATACCAGGAAGGGTTAGCGCAGGGGCTGGAGCAAGGACAAGCCCAGGCGCAGACGCAGCAGGCGCCGATTCATGCCCGTATGCAGCAGTTAGTGAGCGAGTTTCAGAACACGCTTGACGCGCTCGATAGCGTTATCGCCTCACGGCTGATGCAAATGGCCCTGGAGGCTGCGCGTCAGGTCATCGGCCAAACGCCGGCGGTGGACAACTCGGCGCTGATTAAACAGATCCAACAACTGTTGCAGCAAGAGCCGCTCTTTAGCGGCAAGCCGCAGTTGCGCGTGCATCCGGACGACTTACAGCGGGTGGAAGAGATGCTGGGCGCCACGCTCAGTCTTCACGGATGGCGGTTACGCGGCGATCCAACGTTGCATCACGGCGGGTGTAAAGTCTCTGCCGATGAGGGCGATCTGGACGCCAGCGTCGCTACTCGCTGGCAAGAGTTGTGTCGCCTGGCGGCGCCGGGAGTACTCTGATGACCACGCGTTTGACCCGCTGGCTTACCGCGCTCGACAACTTTGAAGCCAAAATGGCGTTATTGCCGGCGGTGCGTCGTTATGGACGTTTAACCCGCGCCACGGGCCTGGTACTGGAGGCCACCGGTCTCCAGCTTCCGCTGGGCGCCACCTGCATTATTGAGCGCCAGGATGGCCCTGAAACCAAAGAGGTGGAATCGGAAGTCGTCGGTTTTAACGGCCAGCGTCTGTTTTTAATGCCGCTGGAAGAGGTCGAAGGCATTCTGCCCGGTGCCCGCGTTTACGCCCGTAACGGACATGGCGACGGTCTGCAAAGCGGCAAACAGCTACCGCTCGGCCCGGCCCTGCTTGGTCGGGTGCTGGATGGCGGCGGTAAACCGCTCGACGGACTGCCTGCGCCGGATACGCTGGAAACCGGCGCGTTAATCACGCCGCCGTTTAACCCGCTACAGCGAACGCCAATCGAACATGTGTTGGATACCGGCGTACGCGCTATCAACGCGTTGTTAACCGTAGGGCGCGGTCAGCGTATGGGACTCTTTGCCGGTTCCGGCGTTGGTAAATCGGTTCTGCTTGGCATGATGGCGCGCTACACGCGGGCGGACGTGATTGTCGTGGGACTTATCGGCGAACGTGGCCGCGAAGTTAAAGATTTTATCGAAAATATTCTCGGCCCCGACGGTCGCGCGCGTTCGGTGGTGATTGCCGCCCCGGCGGATGTCTCGCCGCTGCTGCGGATGCAGGGCGCCGCCTATGCCACCCGTATCGCCGAAGATTTTCGCGATCGCGGACAGCATGTGTTGCTGATTATGGATTCGCTGACGCGCTATGCGATGGCGCAGCGTGAGATTGCGCTGGCAATCGGCGAACCGCCAGCCACCAAAGGTTATCCGCCTTCGGTGTTCGCAAAGCTGCCGGCGCTGGTCGAGCGTGCCGGTAATGGCATCCACGGCGGCGGCTCTATCACCGCGTTTTATACCGTGTTGACCGAGGGGGACGACCAACAAGATCCCATTGCCGACTCGGCACGCGCAATCCTCGACGGGCACATTGTCTTGTCCCGCCGTCTGGCGGAGGCCGGGCACTATCCGGCCATTGATATCGAGGCGTCAATCAGCCGGGCGATGACCGCGCTCATTACCGAGCAGCACTATGCGCGGGTACGGCTATTTAAACAGTTGCTTTCCAGTTTCCAGCGTAACCGCGATCTGGTCAGCGTCGGCGCCTATGCCAAAGGCAGCGATCCGATGCTCGATAAAGCCATTACCTTATGGCCGCAACTGGAAGCGTTTTTACAGCAAGGCATTTTTGAACGGGCCGACTGGGAGGACTCTCTGCAGGCGCTCGATTTAATTTTCCCGACGGTGTGATAAAGCAGGAGGGCGACGATCATGGCACAACATGGCGCTCTGGAAACACTCAAAGATCTGGCCGAAAAAGAGGTAGATGACGCGGCGCGTTTACTGGGCGAAATGCGTCGCGGCTGCCAACAGGCGGAAGAACAGCTCAAAATGCTGATCGATTATCAGAATGAGTATCGCAGTAATTTGAACACCGATATGGGCAACGGCATCGCCAGTAATCGCTGGATCAACTATCAGCAGTTTATTCAGACACTGGAAAAGGCGATAGAGCAGCATCGCCTCCAGCTTACGCAGTGGACGCAAAAAGTCGACCTGGCGCTGAAGAGCTGGCGTGAGAAAAAGCAGCGACTTCAGGCCTGGCAAACCTTACAGGACCGACAAACCGCGGCAGCGCTGTTAGCTGAAAACCGCATGGATCAGAAAAAGATGGATGAATTTGCTCAGCGTGCAGCAATGAGGAAACCCGAATGATCACCCTGCCCCAACTGATCACCACCGATACCGACATGACCGCGGGTCTGACGTCAGGAAAAACCACCGGTTCAGCCGAGGACTTTCTGGCGCTCCTGGCGGGCGCGTTAGGCGCAGACGGCGCACAGGGCAAAGACGCCCGCATCACGCTGGCCGATTTACAGGCGGCAGGCGGCAAGTTATCGAAAGAGCTACTGACCCAACATGGCGAGCCGGGCCAGGCGGTGAAGCTTGCCGACCTGCTGGCGCAAAAAGCGAATGCGACGGATGAAACGCTTACCGATCTGACACAAGCGCAGCATCTACTGTCTACGCTAACGCCATCGTTGAAAACCAGCGCTCTGGCCGCATTGAGTAAAACGGCGCAGCATGATGAGAAAACGCCCGCGCTGAGCGATGAGGATCTTGCCAGTCTGAGCGCCTTATTCGCCATGCTGCCCGGACAACCTGTCGCGACGCCTGTCGCCGGAGAGACGCCGGCTGAAAATCACATCGCCTTGCCGTCACTGTTGCGCGGCGACATGCCATCGGCGCCGCAGGAAGAGACACATACGCTCTCTTTTAGCGAGCATGAAAAAGGGAAAACCGAGGCATCGCTTGCGCGCGCCAGCGACGATCGCGCCACGGGTCCAACACTGACGCCGCTGGTGGTCGCTGCCGCCGTGACCAGCGCGAAAGTGGAGGTGGATAACCCGCCCGCGCCAGTAACGCATGGCGCGGCAATGCCGACGCTCAGCAGCGCCACGGCGCAACCGCAACCGCTACCTGTCGCCTCAGCCCCGGTACTCAGCGCGCCGTTAGGCAGCCATGAATGGCAGCAAACGTTCAGTCAGCAGGTCATGTTATTTACGCGTCAGGGACAGCAGAGCGCGCAGCTTCGATTGCATCCGGAAGAGTTAGGTCAGGTGCATATTTCGCTCAAGCTGGATGACAATCAGGCGCAGCTCCAGATGGTATCGCCGCACAGCCATGTCCGCGCCGCGCTGGAAGCCGCCCTGCCCATGTTGCGCACTCAGTTGGCGGAAAGCGGCATCCAGTTGGGACAAAGCAGCATCAGTAGCGAAAGCTTTGCCGGACAGCAGCAGTCTTCATCGCAACAACAGTCTTCCCGCGCCCAACACACGGACGCGTTTGGCGCTGAAGATGACATAGCGTTAGCGGCGCCGGCCTCGCTTCAGGCCGCCGCGCGCGGCAATGGCGCAGTGGATATCTTCGCCTAACGCCAGAGGTAGCATGATTATCCGCGTCTTTTCCACGCTTTGTCGTGGACAGGACACGGGATAATCAGCCAATAAGCAGTACCGAAACAGGAAGCCCGTATCAGATGACTGACTCCGCGATTAACAAAAAGAGCAAACGCTCGATTTGGATACCTTTGCTGGTGTTGATTACCCTCGCCGCCTGCGCGACCGCCGGTTATAGCTACTGGCGTATGCAGCAGCAACCGACCACGAACGCTAAAGCGGAACCGGCTCCGCCGCCCGCGCCGGTATTTTTTGCGCTGGATACGTTTACCGTCAATCTGGGCGATGCGGATCGCGTGTTGTATATCGGCGTGACCCTGCGTCTGAAAGACGAAGCGACGCGCGCGCGATTAAATGAATATCTGCCGGAAGTGCGCAGCCGTCTGCTGTTGTTGTTTTCCCGTCAGAATGCCGCCGAGCTCTCAACAGAAGCTGGCAAACAAAAACTGATTGCCGCCATTAAAGAGACACTGGCCGCGCCGCTCGTTGCCGGACAACCAAAACAGGTCGTCACTGACGTGCTTTATACAGCTTTTATTCTGCGGTAACGATATGGGCGATAGTATTCTTTCTCAGGCTGAAATCGATGCGCTGTTGAACGGCGACAGCGACACCAAAGACGAACCCACTCCCGGTATCGCAAGCGATAGCGATATTCGCCCTTACGATCCCAATACCCAGCGTCGCGTCGTGCGTGAACGCTTGCAGGCGCTGGAGATTATTAACGAGCGTTTCGCACGCCAGTTCCGGATGGGATTATTTAACCTGCTGCGCCGCAGCCCGGATATTACCGTGGGTGCCATACGTATTCAGCCGTATCACGAATTTGCGCGTAACCTGCCGGTACCGACCAACCTGAACCTGATCCACCTGAAGCCGCTACGCGGCACCGGGCTGGTGGTGTTCTCGCCGAGTCTGGTGTTTATTGCCGTCGATAACCTGTTCGGCGGCGACGGTCGTTTTCCGACCAAAGTCGAGGGCCGCGAGTTTACCCATACGGAACAGCGTGTCATCAACCGTATGCTGAAACTGGCGCTGGAAGGCTATAGCGACGCATGGAAAGCCATTAATCCGCTGGAAGTGGAGTATGTGCGTTCCGAAATGCAGGTGAAATTTACCAATATCACCACCTCGCCGAACGATATCGTCGTTAATACGCCGTTTCATGTGGAGATCGGCAATCTGACCGGTGAATTTAACATCTGTCTGCCATTTAGCATGATCGAGCCGCTGCGTGAGCTGCTGGTGAATCCGCCGCTGGAAAACTCGCGCCATGAAGATCAGAACTGGCGTGATAACCTGGTCCGCCAGGTTCAGCACTCTGAACTGGAGCTGGTGGCCAATTTTGCCGATATTCCGTTGCGTCTTTCCCAGATTTTGAAGCTGAAACCCGGCGATGTACTGCCGATTGAAAAACCCGACCGCATTATTGCTCATGTGGACGGCGTTCCGGTACTCACCAGCCAATATGGCACCGTAAACGGACAGTATGCGCTACGCGTAGAACATTTGATCAACCCAATTTTGAATTCGCTGAATGAGGAACAGCCCAAATGAGTGACATGAATAATCCGTCCGATGAGAATACTGGCGCATTGGATGAGCTGTGGGCTGACGCGTTAAACGAGCAAAAAGCGACCACCAATAAAAGCGCCGCCGACGCGGTTTTCCAACAGCTTGGCGGCGGCGATGTCAGCGGTGCTATGCAGGATATCGATCTGATTATGGATATCCCGGTCAAACTGACCGTAGAGCTGGGCCGCACGCGAATGACCATTAAAGAACTGCTGCGTCTGACGCAGGGGTCGGTCGTCGCGCTGGACGGGCTGGCGGGCGAGCCGCTGGATATCCTGATTAATGGCTACCTGATTGCCCAGGGTGAAGTGGTCGTCGTGGCGGATAAATACGGCGTACGTATCACCGATATTATTACGCCATCCGAGCGTATGCGTCGTTTGAGTCGTTAATGATGAAGACAGAGGCCACGGTTTCTCAGCCCACCGCGCCAGCCGGATCGCCGCTCATGCAGGTGAGCGGCGCATTAATTGGCATTATTGCGCTCATTCTGGCGGCGGCCTGGGTGATTAAGCGTATGGGATTCGCGCCAAAAGGAAATAGCGTCCGGGGACTGAAGGTGTCAGCCAGCGCCTCGCTTGGCCCGCGCGAACGCGTGGTGATTGTCGAGGTCGAAAATGCGCGTCTGGTACTGGGCGTGACCGCCTCGCAGATCAACCTGCTGCACACCCTCCCGCCCGCGGAGAATGACACGGAAGCACCCGTTGCCCCACCGGCGGATTTCCAGAACATGATGAAGAGCTTACTCAAGCGTTCCGGGAGATCCTGATGCGCCGTTTGTTATTCCTTTCTCTGGCGGGTCTGTGGCTTTTTAGTCCCGCCGCTGCTGCGCAACTGCCGGGGCTTATCAGCCAACCATTAGCGGGCGGAGGCCAAAGCTGGTCATTATCCGTCCAGACGCTGGTTTTCATCACCTCGCTGACGTTTCTGCCGGCGATTTTACTGATGATGACGAGCTTCACGCGTATCATCATTGTTTTTGGCCTGTTGCGTAACGCGCTGGGCACGCCCTCGGCACCGCCAAATCAGGTGTTACTCGGACTGGCGTTGTTTTTGACCTTTTTTATTATGTCGCCCGTCATTGACAAGATTTACGTGGATGCTTACCAGCCGTTTAGCGAGCAGAAAATTTCTATGCAGGAAGCGCTGGATAAAGGCGCGCAACCGTTACGCGCGTTCATGTTGCGCCAAACCCGCGAAGCCGATCTGGCGCTGTTTGCCCGTCTGGCCAATAGCGGTCCGTTACAGGGACCGGAAGCAGTACCGATGCGTATCCTCCTGCCCGCTTATGTCACCAGCGAATTAAAGACGGCGTTTCAGATCGGTTTTACGATTTTCATCCCTTTTTTGATTATCGACCTGGTGATCGCCAGCGTATTGATGGCGTTAGGGATGATGATGGTGCCGCCAGCGACAATCGCCCTGCCGTTTAAGCTGATGCTGTTTGTGCTGGTCGATGGTTGGCAATTGCTTGTGGGGTCGCTGGCCCAAAGCTTTTACAGTTAGAGGCGCAAAATGACTCCTGAATCCGTCATGATGATGGGGACCGAGGCGATGAAAGTCGCTCTCGCCCTGGCTGCGCCGCTGTTACTCGTCGCGCTGATTACCGGCCTCATTATCAGTATTTTGCAGGCCGCGACTCAGATTAATGAAATGACGCTGTCGTTTATCCCTAAAATCGTCGCGGTATTCATCGCAATTATCATTGCCGGCCCGTGGATGCTCAACCTGCTGCTGGACTACGTACGCACTCTGTTCAGCAATTTACCTTATATCATCGGATAAACAGAACGATGATACAGGTTACAAGCGAGCAATGGCTATACTGGCTGCATCTCTATTTCTGGCCTTTGCTGCGCGTACTGGCGCTGATTTCAACGGCACCCATTCTCAGCGAGCGCGCTATTCCCAAGCGGGTAAAACTGGGGTTGGGAATAATGATTACCCTCGTTATCGCGCCGTCGCTACCGGCAAACGATACGCCGCTTTTTTCTATTGCCGCCTTATGGCTGGCGATGCAACAAATTCTGATCGGTATTGCGCTGGGATTTACCATGCAATTTGCCTTTGCGGCGGTGCGTACCGCAGGTGAGTTTATCGGTCTGCAAATGGGGCTTTCCTTTGCCACCTTCGTCGACCCGGGCAGCCACCTGAATATGCCGGTTCTGGCGCGTATTATGGATATGCTCGCCATGCTACTATTTCTCACCTTTAATGGCCATTTATGGCTTATTTCGCTGTTGGTCGATACCTTCCACACTCTGCCCATCGGTAGTAACCCGGTGAACAGTAATGCATTTATGGCGCTCGCTAGGGCCGGAGGGCTCATTTTCTTAAACGGACTGATGCTGGCATTGCCGGTCATTACCCTCCTGCTTACGCTCAACCTGGCGCTGGGGCTATTAAACCGCATGGCGCCGCAGCTCTCGATATTTGTTATCGGTTTCCCGCTTACCCTCACCGTCGGCATTATGCTGATGGCCGCGCTAATGCCATTAATTGCGCCGTTTTGCGAACATTTATTCAGCGAAATTTTCAATTTGCTTGCTGATATTGTTAGCGAGATGCCGATAAATAATAACCCATAATTTTTATCCTGTTTTACTAAGGTTTATCCGAAAATAAATTTTAAAAAACATTCACCAGGATATATCCGCTGCCCCTTATTTGTTTTTACTTCACTCACATAACGCAACATTCACTTTACTTTAAGATGATTCCTGGCAAATTATATGTAACTTTACGGGATAGTAAGTTCGCCTGAAAAACCGCGTAAGCGTTGTCTAAGGTGACTATTCGTGTTCCGTCTGATTATGGTGAGTTATTCAGGTAAGGGGAATTATCGTTACGCATTGAGTGAGGGTATGCCATGTCAACGATTATTATGGATTTGTGCAGTTACACCCGGCTAGGGTTAAGCGGGTATCTGGTCAGCAGAGGGGTGAAAAAAAGGGAAATCAACGACATCGAAACCGTTGACGAACTCGCTATCGCTTGTGGCGCGCATCAGCCTTCGGTGGTGTTTATTAATGAGGACTGTTTCATTCATACGCCTTCAGACAGTCAACAAATAAAGCAAATCATTAATCAACATCCTGACACGTTATTTATTGTTTTTATGGCAATTGCTAATGTGCATTTTGATGAATATTTATTAGTAAGAAAAAACTTATTGATTAGCTCGAAATCGATTAAACCTGACTCGCTGGATACCCTTCTTGGCGATATTCTGAAAAAAGAGTCGGGTATTTCAGGAACCATAAATTTACCAACATTATCGTTAAGTCGAACTGAATCCAGCATGTTGCGAATGTGGATGGAAGGTCAGGGAACCATTCAGATTTCTGACAGAATGAATATTAAAGCAAAAACAGTATCCTCCCATAAGGGGAATATAAAAAGAAAGATAAAAACGCATAATAAACAAGTGATCTATCACGTAGTGCGGCTGACAGATAACGTCACTAACGGCATTTTTGTTAACATGCGCTGAGAAATCCGGACTGGCAATGTACCTCCAGTCCGGCTCAATTAGTCCTGCTCCGCCTTCTCGACAAAAATACCATCCTGGTGACCTGACTCATTGAAGAACCAGATGCCGAGCGGGTAATCCTCCAGCGAAACCAGGTACATTGTGCCTTCACTAAATTCTTCCACTGCCAGTACCACGCCCGGTCGGCGGGGACCGCCGTCCGTTTTAACGGTTACCCGATCATTCACCTTCATCGTTTTCCTCCTGTCGCTTTGTGCCAGTGTAGAACAATTTTCTGCGTCTGACAGCGCCTTGCCGGCGTGTTTGCTGGTTTTCTCAACGGTCTATACTTAGGCTGTCAGGAACCCGTGAGGTAGTGAAGATGAAAACGGCAAAAGAGTACAGTGATACGGCCAAGCGCGAAGTGAGCGTCGATGTAGATGCGCTACTGGCGGCCATCAATGAAATCAGCGAAAGCGAGGTTCACCGTAGCCAGGAAGATCCTGAGCGGGTGAGCGTAGACGGACGGGAATATCATACATGGCATGAATTAGCTGAAGCATTCGAGCTGGATATTCATGATTTTAGTGTAACAGAAGTAAACCGTTAAAAATGGCCGAAAAAAATCCCGGCCCTACGGGTCGGGATCAAACTTGCTTATGCAAGAAGCACTTGAAAATTCGTTACACCAGGAAATCTGATGTGAGATTTACCTTATCTGCAATTTTTTTGCATGACAAGTAAATATTTTTTACATGAATGATTAAGCGCGCTAATAGTTTGGTAGCAAAAGTGTGACAACGCATGTGCTGCCTGGAAGCGACGGGATCGGTTCCAGTTAGCGTTCGACTTCTTTCGGGTGTGCTTTAGGACTTTTCCTGGAAATAAGCCCGCCGTTGCAACGGAAAATGAGGAAAAAATGCTCTCAATCCATGACCCCTTGCTGATTTTTACCGATCTGGACGGCACATTGCTGAACAGCCACACTTTTGAGTGGCAGCCCGCGGCTCCCTGGCTTACACGCCTGCATGAAAGCGGCGTGCCCGTGATCCTCTGTAGCAGTAAAACCGCGGCTGAAATGCTCCAGCTCCAGACGACGTTAAATCTACAGGGACTGCCGCTGATTGCGGAAAACGGCGCGGTGATCCAACTGGACGTTCATTGGGAAGACCATCCCAACTATCCCCGCCTGATAGCCGGTATTTCTCACAACGAAATCCGCCTCGTCCTGCATAAATTGCGTGAAAAGGAACAGTTTAAGTTCACCACGTTTGATGACGTTGACGATCAGGTGATAAGCGAATGGACGGGCCTAAACCGGGCACAGTCTGCCCTAACCCGTCTGCATGAAGCGTCGGTGTCGCTGATCTGGCGCGATAGCGATGAACGCATGGCGCAGTTTGTCGCCCGTTTAAATGACCTGGGACTGCAATTTGTCCATGGCGCCCGTTTCTGGCATGTGCTGGACGCCTCCGCTGGTAAAGATCAGGCTGCCAACTGGCTGATTGAAGCATATCGTCGGCAGTGGCGCGCGCGTCCTCTGACGTTGGGACTAGGAGACGGCCCCAATGATGCGCCGTTACTGGATGTGATGGATTATGCGGTTGTCGTCAAAGGGCTAAACCGGGAGGGCGTACATTTGCGTAACGACGATCCTCAGCGCGTCTACCGTAGCCAGAACGAAGGGCCGGATGGCTGGCGCGAAGGAATGGACTATTTCTTTTCCCGCTCCTGAGTCGCGTCGCTGGCGCAAATACGGTTACGTCCGGACTGTTTGGCGTAATAAAGCCGTTTGTCGGCCAGCGACTGCAACTGCTCAAAATCATAGTCGCCGTATTCCTCCGCGCTACTGATCCCCATTGACGCGCTGATACGAAGCGTCGTGCTTTTCGTCACCAGAATCTCTTTGTCATTAATGCGCTGGCGTATGCGTTCGGCAATCTGCAGCGCCTGCGCTTTCGTCGCGCCGGGCAGCACGATACAAAACTCTTCGCCCCCTACCCGTCCGGCGATGTCGTGCGCTCGAATGGTGCTGCCAATGAGCCCAGCGGCATGGGACAACACGCGATCGCCTGCCTGATGACCAAAGCGATCGTTAACGCTTTTAAAATAATCTAAATCCAGCTGTATCACAGAAAATGGCTGGCGGGCTTCCCGGTAGCGCTTTGCCAGCCTGGACGCTTTTTCAAACAGCGCGCCACGGTTATATAGCCGGGTCAGCGGATCGTGCCATGCCTGCCATTGCAGCGAATTTTGCAGAACAAACATGTTTTTGACCATATGTCGAATAACGCCCCAGGAGATCAACAGCATCGCCGTAAAAAGCACCCATAACAGCGTCAGCGCGATACTAATACTGCCAAAATTCCCTTGTATGCCTTCACGTAATGTATGCACGCGCAGCAGGACGCCATCAAAATGATCCAGCCGCTCCCAGCTTACATAATGCGTTCCTAAACGCAGCCCGCCCAGGGTATCTTTTTCTATTTCACGCGCCAGTAAGGCGCGCTCACGGTCATTTAACGTATTCGCGGTTTGTTGTTCTGGCGCGGAGTCCGTCAACAAACGGAGATGGTTATCGTATAGCTGATATTCCCCTTCAATATCCTTTTCGGCCGCATCGCGCAGGAACCGCTGTAATGACGCGACGGGAATATCCATTGCCAGTACGCCATACCAGTAATTATCGTGATCCAGCGGTAGACTGGCTGTCACTTTTTTCTGCTCGTCAGTAACATAGGGCTGTGCGGAGGTAAACCACCGCACGCCGCGCTGTGGGTTACGCCGTTGGCTTTGCTCGATAAACCAGGGCTGGGTCACGTACTGATAGTAACGGGAGACAATATCGCTACCGTACGCCGTAGGGAGAGTTGAGAGGTAAAACCCTGAGCGAGAAACATACATCGTCTCCAGCGTCAGCATGGCGGATGAGCGCGCCAGACGCGCCAGATACCCTAACTCCAGCGTGGCGGTTAATTCATTTGCCAGGTCACGACTCTCCCGCGAAAGAAGCGTCGTCCGGGCGACAAATTGATCGGAAACGCCATACAACGGCAATGTCCGCCGCTTATCCAGCTCCAGTTGCCAGAAATGTCTGACGCGTCGTTGCTCAAACTGCGTCACCGCGCTCTGCAATGCGGAAAAAGCCAGCGGCGCCACCAGCGCTTCATGCATACCGTTGCGTAAAAAGATCAACCTGTCCATGTTGAATTGCAGTTGGCGGTCAAGGACATTCGCGACGCTCCCCAGATGATTGCGCTGACTGGCGACATACGCGTCTTTCAGTATCATCACTTCCCGCCAGGTAAGTAGCGTCGAGAACAGCATCACGATCAGAAAACAGGTGTTGACGACATGACCGGGACCAAAACGCCGCGCCAGCTTTTTAAACCAGCCTTGATTATCTAACAGTGTTTCGTGCGGCACCCTGGTAACTCCTGGTTATTGATACAACGCCCCCTGATGGCTTACGGTAGCCAGACCTCATCAAGGGATACCACTCAATCCTGGCATAACCAGGTAGCAGCATGTCGCAGCGCGACGACTCTTTTTCTCCACAGCAAAACGCCCGGCATTAACCGGGCGTTTTGTCATCGGGCTTCGTCCCGCCCGCGCCTTTCCTTGCCTGGCACGAGCTCATTCTCATGGAATGCCTCCCGCTTTACGCCAAAACCATCATACCAGCGACACTCTACCATTCCGCTGGAATAACCGGTGACGATCATCCGGGGTCCACCTTCTTTCACGGTAACTTCCTCACTGACAGAAAAGACCATACCTGCCTCCTGTATCAGATGAAACGTTTTCACCTTAGACGAGGATGGGCAATTTTGCATAATTCATTGTAGAAAATCAGTGCGAAACACCGCGAATTTTCGCCACACCTTTCACCAGCGCCACCACAATGGCGCCGATAATAAAGCCGAGCACCAGATTCAGCCCCGCAGGGATCGTATGCGCCATGAAAGCTCCCTGCTGCTGCGCAAAATGTTCAATGGCATGGTGTAGCGGCGCAATACCGTGTACGACAATCCCGCCGCCGACCAGAAACATCGCCAGCGTACCGACAATGGATAATGCTTTCATTAACCAGGGCGCGATAATCAGTAATCCTTTACCGACGCCCTGCGCCAGCACGCTACGCTTTTCCGCCAGCCAGTACCCCATATCATCCAGTTTGACAATAATACCCACCAGGCCATACACGCCAATGGTCACAATCAACGCAATCCCCGCCAGCACCAACACCTGATTAAGCAGCGGCGCCTGCGCGACAATCCCCAGGGTAATGGCCACAATTTCAGCGGAAAGAATGAAATCGGTACGGACCGCCCCTTTTACTTTATCTTTTTCAAAGGCCAAAGGATCTTGCGCAGCCAGCGCCTCAAGACGTTTTTGCCGCTCCGCCGGGTCTTCTTTGTGTTTTCGCGCCTCAAAGGTATGCAGGACTTTTTCTACCCCTTCAAAGCAGAGAAACGCGCCGCCTAACATTAATAAAGGCGTAATGGCCCACGGGATAAATGCGCTTATCAGCAGCGCCAACGGCACCAGAATAACCTTGTTGATTAATGATCCTTTCGCCACGCTCCATACCACTGGCAGCTCGCGATTAGCGCGAACGCCGGTCACCTGCTGCGCATTGAGCGACAGGTCGTCCCCCAGTACGCCCGCGGTTTTTTTCGCGGCCAATTTGCCCATAACCGAAATATCGTCCAGCAGCGTGGCGATATCGTCGAGTAATGTCAGTAAGCTACTTCCTGCCAAAATGATTTCCTCGGTCTTTTCTTCTAAGACGTTAAGTATGTAGCAAAACGCGCAATGCCGAAACCGGCGGCGCGGGTCAACGCCTTTTTATTCCAAAAGGACAATTATAATGCTCGCCAGCATAATAATTTTGACGTTTACTATATTCACCCTTTTTATTTCACCGTGAGTGATTATGCGTTTCCGGCAGTTATTACCTCTTTTTGGCGCGCTTTTTGCCTTGTATATCATTTGGGGGTCTACCTATTTTGTTATCCGCATAGGCGTTGAAAGCTGGCCGCCGCTGATGATGGCAGGCGTACGTTTTCTCTCGGCGGGGATGTTGCTCATGGCGTTTTTGCTGTTGCGCGGCGAAAAACTTCCGCCGCTGCGCCAGACCATCAACGCCGCGCTGATTGGTCTACTGCTGCTGGCGGTGGGTAACGGCCTGGTGACGGTGGCGGAGCATC
The DNA here is from genome assembly GCF_004010735.1 of Salmonella sp. SSDFZ54. Lineage (NCBI taxonomy): Bacteria > Pseudomonadati > Pseudomonadota > Gammaproteobacteria > Enterobacterales > Enterobacteriaceae > Salmonella > Salmonella sp. SSDFZ54. Next base: position 3,898,254 of record NZ_CP034819.1, on the reverse strand, counting down.
AAAACGTGCCATCGGGCATTGCTGCCGTCGTGGTCGCCACTGTCCCGCTATTTACGCTGTGCTTTAGCTACTTTTTTGGTATTAAAACGCGCAAATTAGAATGGGTGGGGATTGCCATTGGACTTGCCGGGATTATTCTGCTGAACAGCGGCGGCAACTTAAGCGGCAATCCGTGGGGCGCGATTTTGATCCTGATAGGTTCGATGAGCTGGGCATTTGGTTCCGTTTACGGCTCGCGCATCGCCCTCCCTGTGGGCATGATGGCGGGCGCGATTGAAATGCTGGCGGCGGGCGTGGTATTGCTTTGCGCGGCGTTTCTTTCCGGCGAAAAGCTCGCCACGCTGCCTGGCTTATCGGGGTTTATGGCCGTCGGCTACCTGGCGTTGTTCGGTTCTATTATCGCCATTAATGCCTATATGTACCTGATTCGCAACGTCAGTCCGGCGCTGGCGACCAGCTACGCCTATGTGAATCCGGTTGTCGCCGTGTTGCTTGGCACTGGCCTGGGCGGCGAGAGGTTATCGCCCGTTGAATGGGCCGCGCTGGGTGTGATTGTGTTTGCCGTAGTGCTGGTGACTCTGGGTAAGTACCTGTTTCCCGCCAGGGCGGTGGTCACGCCGTGTAAAACGGAAGATTCACGCCAGTAGATGAATCCCCTGGGTGTCGATCTGCGCGCTGGCGCCGCCGCCGCAGATCCACTCTTCCAGGCGCTCCGCCAACGCCGCGTCGCTCAATTTCGCTCGCCCGCGCAAGGCGCACTCCCAGACGATCAGCACCCGCCAGCCAAGCGCCTGTAAACGCTGAATATCGCGCTCATCGCGCTCAACGTTCTTACCGATTTTTTCCAGCCAGAAAGCCGTTCGCGTGGCCGGTACTTTGAACAGATAACAGTGGTGATGATGCCAAAAGCAGCCGTGAGTAAAAATCACACAATCATAGTCATTCACCACAAAGTCCGGCTTGCCCGGTAATGTCGCGTCCTGAGTATGAAACGTAATCCCCTGCGCGCTTAGCAGGCCAGCAAGACGTTTTTCAATAGCCGTATCGCGGGTTGCTATCGCGCGCATATTTTTACTGCGCGTGGCTTTATCGTGAACGTCCGCCATCTACCGTCTCTCTCTGACGCAGCGTCACCGCCTGGTGAATTTTGGGTTCCAGCAGCTTTGCTACCGCGGCAAATACCGGCACCACCACGGAGTTGCCAAACTGGCGATAGGCCTGCGTATCCGAGACAGGTATCCTGAACTGGTACGTTTGCGGCGCCTCAAATCCCATTAAACGCGCGCACTCTCTCGGCGTGAGTCGGCGGGGACGATGTTGTTGGTTGCCAGCATCGTCGAAATTCACTTCGCCTTTCGCCATATCCCAACCACGATCGATCAGAATTTCGGCGCCATCTTTGTAGTAGCGAGCAGATAACGTGCGCGCCACACTTTCCGGATTGTCAGGATAAACCATGCCATAGCCAAAACCGTTTCCCCGCGCCTGGTGCTTTTTCGCGTAGCGATATAAATATTTCCACAGCACCGGCGTCAGGATATATTTGGCTTCGACGACGGGCTCCAGCAGTTCTGCCAGCGTCGGACGGCGCGGTGGATAACAACGGGCGATATTGCGTAACGTAAAATCGGTTTTCAGGTTTAAATCGCGACGGAATCCCACTAACACAATACGTTCCCGATGCTGAGGAAGAAAGTGCTGCCCGTCGATAATTTTCGGATCGTCCGGGCCATTGTCAGCGGCATCCGCCACGTCATATCCCAGTTCATCGAGCGTTTGCATAATAATGCGGAAGGTGTTGCCCTGGTCGTGACTTTTAAGGTTTTTCACGTTTTCCAGCACAAACAGCGCGGGGCGGCGAGCGTCGATAATTCTTACGACATCAAAAAATAACGTCCCCTGAGTCTCGCAGGCAAAGCCGTGGGCGCGGCCCAGCGCATTTTTCTTGGAAACGCCCGCCAGAGAAAATGGCTGACAGGGAAAGCCCGCCAGCAGGACATCATGTTGCGGAATATGCTGGCGAATGTGTTCCGCCGCCTCATCATCGCTGACCCCTTCCCGGTGGCTCAACGTGATATCGCGGATATCTTCATTAAAGCGATGTTGCAGCGGATCGCAAAAATAGTTCGCTTTATATGTCCGTACCGCGTGCTTATTCCATTCGCTGGTAAACACGCACTGTCCGCCTATCGCTTCAAATCCGCGGCGAATGCCGCCGATGCCCGCGAAGAGATCAATAAAACGAAAGGCGTAATGCGGATGATGCGCTGGCGGCGTCGGCAACCCTGTTTTAAGACAGGTGAGTTCATTGTCGCTCAAGCGATGCCATGCCGCGTTCATCATTACGCGCTTGAAGATGGCCGGGCTCCAGTGCTGTTCGCCCAGGCCGTTAAGGTGCGCCACCAGCGTTTTAACATCGTAGATTTCCAGCAATTGACTCAGCATCGCCTGGATCTCGCTTCCGGCGTCGTCGGCGATGAGGTTCCGGGCGTGTGTTACTGAAATATTTTCCTGCATACATTTAACCGGCCAAAAATAATTGCCGACAGACTAACATAAAATGACGCGGTTTACGTTTCAGCGACAGGGGTTACTGATGCGTAGCAAACATCTGGATGACCGCCTCATCCCGTGTTTCATAGTCGCCTTTCAGCTCAGCGCTCAGTTTCGCCATGTACGACACCAGAAAATCCGCATTACGCTGCGCCAGGTACTTGCCCCGTTCAGTCTGCATCGTCAGCGGCAGTTTCAGCAGCTTGGTTTGAAAATGGTCGAGCGCGAATTGCTTATCGTTAAGAGGCCGTCTGTCGGCAAAGGGATCGTCGGCATCAAACAGCGCGACGCCCAGCGCGCCGGAGACCGCGAAGACCCGCGCCAGACCAATGGCGCCCAACGCCTCCAGCCTGTCTGCATCCTGTACGATTTTTGCCTCTGGCGTGGTAGGCGCAATTTTTGCGCTGAAGCTATGCGCTTCGATAGCATGACAAATGCCCGCCAGTTTTTCTGCCGGAAAGTCAGGAAAATCCCGCAGAAAAATACGCCGGGTTTCTGCCGCCGCCAGAATGGAAGAACGATGCCGCTGCGGATGATTTTTCGCCAGGCTGACGATGTCATGGAAATAACATGCCGATAGCACCACCAGCCAGTCGACAGGACTGTTTTCCCCGAGCGTTTGCGCGGTTGCCCAAACACGACGAAAATGGAAGATGTCATGGGCGGCATCCTGTTCCTGGTGGTGGTGACGTAGCCAGTCTTCAAACTGCGATTGCCAGTATCCTGAGTCCATACGCCCTCTCTTTATAGCAGACCATTTTTATTACATGCCTGAGCACAGGGTTCGCTATCCTGACATATCCGCCACCACTTTACATCCTTGCGTGCTTGCGCGTTTCTGGCTGAGTGTCGGCGGGATACCCCCTGTTTTTGCGAGGCCGGGTGTACCAGGCAATACTCCCCAGAATAAGCCAGACGACGCCCAGCGAAAGCGCGTTAAGCCATTTTTCCGTTGCGCTGCCAGGAGTGCTGATTGGGCCGAGAACCGGCTCGGTTTGTATGGCGGACATCAGCCACACGCAACGCGCCATCGCCCAGATGAAGTAGCCGCAAAAGGTATAAAAAACCCATAACGCTAATTTGCCGCCCATGCTACGGGTGGCGTTGTCCTCCCTGGTACTCAAACTTTACTCCGCTTTTGTGATGTAAGTCATATGACATTAATTACATTATAATGTGACATTAGTCACATTTCGACCATAAAATACCTTATCCACCTGTTCTGGTTATTCATTCCACAAATAGTTTATTCTCAGATAATGTTACGCCTGGCGCTGAACCTGCTGTTAAATAAGGGAATGGTGATTGAATCGCACTCTAATGCAGAATAACCCATAACCAGAACAACTTATTTTTACGCACCGCGATAGCGTTTTATTTTATTAGCATTAAGTGTCAGAATGATTCGGTTATTAGCCTTTTATCATTTATTTTATCATTACCCACATTACCGGCATTTATGCCGGTTTTTTTTTATGCTTTTTCATAATCAAAGCTTCAAATACATATAAAAAACAAATTATATTCACACCAGAAACCATCAAATCAAAACACATAACTCATTGATAAAAAATGATAATCATAGAATATATATTCTTAGTTATTTATATGGCCAGTATTATAAAAAACCAAACGGAAACAAATTGAAATATTTTAAATACCTTTGTTACATGTTATTTTTTAAATTCCATGAACTTCATAGAATAGTATCAATTTGTAGTTTTGTTGAAGTGGCTACATATTCATATAAATTATTATCATAAGGGAATACATAATGAACAGAAAAGTTCTGGCACTGCTTGTCCCGGCGTTATTAGTGGCAGGCGCAGCAAATGCGGCTGAAGTTTATAATAAAAATGGCAACAAACTCGACCTGTACGGCAAAGTTGATGGTCTGCGTTACTTCTCTGACGATGCAGGCAGCGACGGCGACCAGTCCTACGCCCGTATTGGCTTTAAAGGCGAAACGCAGATCAACGATATGCTGACCGGCTATGGTCAGTGGGAATACAACATGCAGGCGAGTGGCACTGAAGGTAACAGGGATACGTCCTGGACTCGTCTGGGCTTTGCCGGTCTGAAATTCGGCGAGTACGGCTCTTTCGATTATGGCCGTAACTATGGTGTTATCTACGACGTTGAAGCCTGGACCGATGTGCTGCCGGAATTCGGCGGCGACTCTTACACCCAGACAGATGTATATATGCTTCAGCGTGCTAACGGCCTGGCCACCTATCGTAACACCGACTTCTTCGGCCTGGTGGAAGGCTGGAACTTCGCGCTGCAATACCAGGGTAATAACGAAAGTGGCAATAACGGATTTGGCCAGGAAGGCTCCGGTAATGGAACTAACCGCGGTACAAATAAAGAAAACGGTGACGGTTTCGGCCTCTCTACCTCTTATGACTTTGACTTCGGGTTAAGCCTGGGAGCTGCTTATTCAAATTCTGACCGTACCGATGCCCAAGTAGGTAATGGATATGGTGATGGTCATCGTTACTATGGCAACAATGATGCCGGCGGTGAAACTGCCGAAGCCTGGACCGTAGGTGTCAAATATGACGCCTATAACGTATACCTGGCGGCGATGTACTCTGAAACCCGCAATATGACCTCTTATGGAGACAGCGACTATCACTCTGCAGACGGTAAGTTGGGTGGCGGCGGTATCGCTAACAAAACCCAGAACTTTGAAGTGGTTGCACAGTATCAGTTCGATTTCGGTCTGCGTCCGTCCATCGCCTACTTGCAGTCTAAGGGCAAAGATTTAGGCGGCCAGGATATGGATAGCCATGGTAACTATCGTTACACCGACAAAGATTTGGTTAAATATGTTGACGTCGGTATGACTTACTACTTCAACAAAAATATGTCCACCTACGTTGATTATAAAATCAACCTGCTGGACGAAGATGATGACTTCTACGCAAACAACGGTATTGCAACCGATGATATCGTAGGTGTTGGTCTGGTCTACCAGTTCTAAGACGCTTTATGTTATTCAAGCCCGTGCTTAGCGCGGGCTTGTTATTATAGGGCAAGAATTAAATAACGGATAACGGCACAAAGACAGGTTGACCTGGTTTCATCGGATAGATGAAGACAACATCGCTTTTTTCAGGCGCTGTCTGCAAGAGAAATAACACCTTTGGGGAAAGGTAAGCCACTATAGATGATGGATGTCAGCGTCTATAGATGATAATCATCCGGGCATAAAAAAGCTCCGATACGGAGCTAATATGAATTATTTTCTAAAATCTGGCGGAACCTGCCCTGAGCGAATATATAATCCAACATTATCAAAAGTGATCATGGTTGACTTACAAAAAATACATTTCGCGCCAAACGGGTTTTGCTCAGTAACATCGAATGTCGATGTTCTGTATTGTGAACCATGGCAACATGGACACCGGAAGTGAATTTTATTAGTAATATCAGTTGCCTTAAAGCGCCACAACGTTGACCGCTGATGGACCTTTTGGTCCCTGCTCTACTGAAAACTCCACTTCCTGATTTTCATTCAGAGTGCGGAATTCATTACTTTGAATGGCGGAAAAATGCACAAACACATCTTTGCTGCCATCTTTAGGCGTAATGAAACCAAAGCCCTTTTCAGGGTTAAACCATTTTACTAAACCAGTGATTTTCGTCGTCATAATATTGTTACCTTTTGAATGAGCCCTTGGGCAAAATGGCCTGAAGAAAATTATCAGAGAGAAAAAAACCTAAAGGAGATCTCAAGAGGAACAAATGATGAGAAATATTACAATCACTACTTCAGATAAGTTTGTATCAAACCGCACAACCATTAACGCATGGTTAACTTCACATAGCAAGCTTTAGTTTTGTTAAAAAAATATTAATTGTTTTTTAGCATTATCACGCTGATTGCCATACTCTTTTTATCCATGCCCGTCGCTACGGCTGAAACCTGGCGTAAATAAGTGACGTCTCACAACGCCTACCTGGCAATAAACGCGCCACATTTCCTGATGTCGTAAACCAGGATACATGCGCCTCATCGTGAGAGGTTCCTGTGATCTTGTGTGACCAGTTTATAAGGGTGGTCAAGCAGAGAATTAGTGTGTTCATTATGTTTACAGGCAAGCCATAATAACCGCGACAGCGGCGTTGAAATCTGTGTTGATGGCTTAGTCTGAGAGGAATAAAACCGACTGATGAATGACTCAAGATGCTACATTTTTACAACGAAACAGGTGTAAGTATCCCGCATAATCGTGCCATTCACATTTAGAGATCCTCCGGCATAATCAATCTGCCAACAAAGGCGATCGCTATGCGTAAAGCCCGTTTTACTGAGCATCAGATCATTGCCGTAATTAAATCGGTTGAAGCCGGACGAACCGTTAAAGATGTCTGCCGGGAGGCCGGTATATCTGAAGCCACCTGATACAACTGGAAGTCCAGATACGGCGGCATGGAGGCTTCTGATATTAAAAAGATCAAGGATCTTGAGGACGAGAATCGGCGTCTCAAACAGATGTTTGCCGACCTGAGCCTTGAGAACCGGGCCCTGAAAGACGTTATCGAAAAAAGCTTTAAAACCAGCCTTTAAGCGTGAGCTGGTCACTCATCTGATAACGACATTTGGACTCAGTATCCGTCAGGCCTGCCGGAGTCTGAACCTGAGCAGAACGGTTTACCATTACCGTCCGGATACCACGCGTGACGAACCCGTTATTGTCGCGTTGCAGGCAGTGGCAGAGCGATACCCACGGTACGGTTTTCCAAAACTTTTCCAGGTTCTGCGGCGGCAGGGATACCCGTGGAATCACAAAAGGATCCATCGTATTTATTGTCTGCTGAAGCTGAATTTTCGCCGTAAAGGCAAACAACGATTGCCGGTGCGTAATCCCTCGCCACTGGCCACACCGGAAGCGCTGAACCAGAGCTGGTCTGTCGATTTTATGCATGATGCTCTGGTCTGTGGCTGTCGTTTTCGCACGTTCAATGTCGTTGATGGCTTTAACCGTGAGGCATTGTCGATTGAAATCGATCTGAATCTGCCAGCTTTGCGCGTGGTCCGTGTACTCGACAGGATCGCGGCAAATCGCGGCTATCCGGTCATGCTACGCATGGATAATGGTCCGGAATTTATCTCACTTGCACTGGCTGAATGGGCAGAGCAACATGCAGTAAAACTGGAATTTATTCAGCCGGGTAAGCCGACGCAGAACGCTTTTATTGAGCGCTTTAACTGAACATACCGTACAGAAATACTCGATTTTTATCTGTTCAGAACGCTGAATGAAGTGCGGGAAATCACGGAAAGATGGGTGTCAGAATATAACTGTGAACGCCCTCATGAATCACTGAACAATATGACGCCGGAAGAATATCGGCAACACAATCATTTGGCCGGGATCTCAAAAAATGCCTGGAACTAAAACGGGTCTATTTACAAAAGGGCTTAGAAGTCAGGGGGAAATATTATGCGAGATCAAGACATTAGTTACTTCATTGAGAAATTTGGAGAAGCTACATCTTATAGCGCTGTTCCAGAGAAAAGTATGACAAAATGGAAAGGTATTCTTCCGGATAAACTTCTTTCTTACTGGAAAACAGAGGAATGGGGAACGTATAAAAATGGATTGTTTAGTCTTGTCAATCCTGATAAGGATGAAGTTGTACTGGATATATGGCTAGAAGATACTCCATTTAAAGAAATGGACGCATACCATGTCATAGCCAGGAGTGCCTTTGGCGAATTATATGTTTTTGGTGAGTCTACCGGAAGAAATATTACGATTCAGCCTTTATTTAATCAAATAATTTTTGTCGAAAATGGTTTCATGGTAAAAACAATAGATGAATTAAATAGTGAAATTGAATCTTTTCTTGCATTTTCAAATGTTGAAGAGTTTGATTTATTTGATTGTAATGATAATTACATTTTTGACCGGGCAGTTAAACAACCAGGCGTATTAGCTGATAATGAAATGTTTGGTTTGGAACCTGCATACATTTTGGGCGGACAAATAAAAATTGAAAACTTGAGTAAAGTGGACTGTCAAATACATTTGATGATTCTTAGAGAGTTATCTCCCTCTAATATTATAGGCTTCTAAAGGAGGGAGTTATCAATTCTGGAAATGGCTTGAAATATGTGATGGACGCCCTTCCTAAAGTAATCAGTGTCATACTTTTACTGACTGCATTACGCTTTGTTGAATAAATCGAATTTCAGTGGATTTTGGGTTGCCTGATACCCTATATCCTCTTGTAACTATTAGGTGGAGGCATAGAAATTCAGTTTGATCCTTTTGTGTCCCCTTCGGTGGGTGGCACTGGAGCTGTCATTACAGATTTTTCAACGGTGATTATCGGAGACTAAAATGAGTCAATATAACAAAACAGTTAGGATGTTATTTGGAGTGATAGCTTTCCTGTTATTTTCAAAAGTTAGTATTATGCTTGGAACTACTGGTTGGAAAGATGTGTGTTTTCTTATTGGCTGTTATTTGTTTTTGTATTTTTTTATTTTCTCCCTTATCGATTCAGCTGTCGGAAAAATATCATCATTCCATCAAGAATATAATAAAGAAAATATCAAAAAACCATTTCTTAAAAATTTTATTGGAAACAGAAACTTAGTATCCAGAGGATATAAATTAATATTCAATTTGGGATTTTTACTTATTTTATTTCTCAGATTGAAGAAGGAATTATTATCATAAATAAATATAATAATAAGCCATCATTACAGGGTCAGTGACATATAGTTTTGAATACCAGAAAGAACATTTTGGCGATGTCGTTATACATCCTCAAAGGGAAACATATCATCATTCCAAAATGGTAATATTTCCATCACCACGAAACAGACTCCTCTCACAGCATCAAACGAGGATGTAGAAGGGTATGATGTTAAAGCTATTATCACCATCAAAGTAAGAAATGAGGAAAAACATCTTGATATGTCCGGATACTGTGGCGTTTAGGTAATGAGAATGACATTAAACAATGAGTAATGTATCGCGGGTGTGGTGAAATAAAGCACCAGGTATTGGAATTGACCTGGAGGAAGATATACAAACAGGCCTCTTGACTGAACCCCCAGGCCAGTACAACCAGAGTTGGCAGGTTCAACATCGGGGGGCTATATTGACCGGGAAAGCAAATGTTAACACTGGTGGATAATGGTATCTTATGAAACTGTCAGGCAAGATTATCAAGGTGTATCATAATAATTTTTTAGATTTTTTTGGCATCGTAATGTCCTCGCTAATTTGTTTTTTATTGATCAGGAATATAAATAATATACATGGCATTATATTTATTAAGTTCCTTGTAGCATTATCAGGATATATATTCTTTTATTATAATGCATTTTCATTAGTAGACATTGGGATTGGGGGGGATACACTACTTCCACATTAAATACAATAATAAAAACATTAATAAACAGCCAATACTCTTATTAATGAAACATAAATATACGATAAGTTTCTCTTTAGAGATTCTTATTGCTATATTTTATTCCTACATGGCTATTAAATTTATAATGTTCGAATATTAGAAAAAGTTTTAATATAAAATGTTTAAGTTTTCTAGTTGTGATGTATTTTATGTTAAAAAATAAAATGTAGATAATCCAGAGAAAGTTATTGTAATGAAAGGAAGCAATAATAAACCATCCTTCCTGTGGGCAGTGACATGTAGTTTTAAATACCAGAAAGAACATTTTTAGCGATACCGTTATACATCCTCAGAAGTAACAAATTTATATTACAAGATATTACCCCCACCAGATGTAAAACCGGGCAGTATTAAACCTGAGCTAATCGCAGTGACCAATAATCTTTATGCTACTGGTTGCTATAAGACCATTTCAGAAGCAAAATCCTCCTTTACAGAACTTGATGTAGTCTATGAGCATATAAATAAGGCCCCATGCGCGTGAGCGTCCGGCGATCCGCAGATACAATCCGTCAACACCACTTACAGCATAGCGACCTTCCGCTTTAAGCCTGGAAACGGCTAAGGCGGACAGTTCTCTGGCTTTCTTTGGCATAATCCCCACTCTTTTGTCATGCATCCTGTACTGCATAAAATGACGATTTTACGAAAGATAGCAATACGCCAGCGAACAAAGAATAATGGCAACGCATTGTATATAAAGAAATAATTATGATTAATGCGAATGATAATGAACGTAAATATGGCAGCCCTCTCACCGCCATCTTCAAGAAGGAGCTCGTACGAAAGTACGGGCTTTTTTTCGTATTAAGTCACCTGACCGGGGATAGACAACAAAGCCCGGTCTCCCGGGCTCTGAAAGTCAATGCTATATTAGCTGTATGCGTGAAGCGTTCGCTGACAAAGCGCCGAGCGCACGCAGTCGTCTTTGTTGAAATGCACAATCCCTACCATTTCATCTTCTTCAAAGCGTTCCAACGCATCGCTCAACCCGGAACGCACGCCGCGCGGCAGGTCGCATTGCGTAATATCGCCATTGACAATGACCGTGACATTTTCGCCTAGTCGCGTCAAAAACATTTTCATTTGCGCCGCAGTCACATTTTGCGCCTCGTCGAGGATCACGACCGCATTTTCAAAAGTACGCCCACGCATATAGGCGAACGGGGCAATTTCTACCTTACCGATTTCCGGGCGCAAACAATATTGCATAAAGGACGCGCCCAACCGTTTAAGCAGGACATCGTAGACGGGACGAAAATAAGGCGCGAATTTTTCAGCGATATCACCGGGCAAAAAACCAAGATCTTCATCAGCCTGCAATACCGGACGCGTCACAATGATCCTCTCGACGTCCTTATGAATCAATGCTTCTGCCGCCTTTGCCGCACTGATCCATGTTTTTCCGCAGCCGGCTTCGCCGGTCGCAAAAATAAGCTGTTTACTGTCGATAGCGTTCAGATAATGCGCCTGTGCTTCATTTCGCGCCTTAACAGGAGAGGTATCGCGACTATCGCGCGCCATGCCAATGGCTTCTACTCCGCCCATCTGTACCAGTGACGTGACCGATTCTTCTTCACGTTGCTTATGACTACGCGAATCTCGTCTCAACACACGCTTTGCTTCACGACGAGCTTTGATCACTGCTTTTTGTCTTCCCATGGATAGCACCTTGAGTTGTAGGTATACATCACCCGCGTTCTCTTGAACGCGATTATGCGCACACACATCTGAGGGTTGGCTTCCTTGTAAGCCTTAGCTTGCTTTTTGAAACGACGCCACACACGGCTACGCGCACCACATATGACGTCATGGGTATGGACAGTAAGAGAAATGATGAGAGCTTTTAAGGTGACAAGACCACCACCGGAGAGAGAATGTCCGTACAGGGTGTTGTAACTACTGTAAACAATGTGTCCTGGTGCGGACATTACCATTCGCGATCTCCATAGTGAGTGACCATCACTGCCGGGGAACTACCGCTATTACTACTAAGTACAACACAAAACATCAATAATGCAACAATATATTCACCAAGTATTAACCAAACATTATTGCGTCATTGTCAGTCTCTTACAGAAAGATTACACGATTATTTCATCGGCAGGAGACTAAAAAAGATAATCATTAGCTACTGCGGGAATTAATGGTGAAACTACCCATAAGTCATTGAATATTCAACATATAAAAGGTTAAAATGGAGTAATTAACGTATCCTCTCTCCCATCACTAAAACGGCATTATTTATGCAAAATTTTGTGCGGCATACTTACGCCAGTAACGCTGACTCGTTTTAATTTTTGTCATTACCCTATTGCGTCAAGGCTATTGGTACCATTAACAGGCGATTTCATATATGGCCAGTTAGTGATTACTAGAGACGTATTACGCCCGCGTTAACGGCGCTCAAGGGCTAAAAATAGTTTGAGAGTGCGTCCTCATTTACCTGAACATCTTCAGTCAATCGGTCCGGGACTTATCAGAGAACCAGGCGGGCGTATAACGCCGCCTGGTAAAATATGTCCGATGGCAATAATGCTATCGGACATGTCGGTTATTCCGCCTGTAGCTTCGACGGCGGCGCGGAATGATAATGCGCGTCCGCTTTTGCAAAGCGTTCCTGCATCGCTGCTGTCGGCGCTTTGCCAAGCAGGCTAAAGATTACGATCCCCAGGCTGCCGAAAATGAAGCCAGGGATGATCTCATACAGATCCAGCCAGCCATATTGTTTCCAGACGATAACCGTCACCGCGCCAATAATCATTCCCGCCAGCGCGCCGTTACGTGTCATACGCGACCACATCACAGAAAACAGGACAACAGGTCCAAATGCCGCGCCGAATCCAGCCCAGGCGTAGCTCACCAGCCCCAGCACACGGTTATCGGGGTTCGCCGCCAGCGCAATGGCGATCAGCGCTACCACCAGCACCATCACTCGCCCTACCCATACCAGCTCTTGCTGGCTGGCGCTTTTACGCAGAAAAGCCTTATATAAATCTTCCGTAATCGCGCTGGAGCATACCAGCAACTGACAGCTCAACGTCGACATCACCGCCGCCAGGATAGCAGACAGCAAAATACCGGCAATCCACGGGTTAAACAGGATCTGCGCCAGTTCAATAAATACGCGTTCTGAGTTTTGGTTCACCGCCCCGGCCAGCGCGGGGTTATTGTTAAAGTACGCAATGCCAAAGAAGCCCACCGCCACCGCGCCCGCCAGACACAGAATCATCCAGGTCATACTGATACGACGCGCATGAACAATACTGTGATGTGAATCCGCCGCCATAAAGCGCGCCAGGATATGCGGCTGACCGAAGTAACCCAGTCCCCAGCCCATCAGAGAAATAATAGCGACAAAATTCAGCCCCTTGAGCATGTCGACATTCTCGATGCTCCTTTGCTTGATCACCTCCAGCGACTCGCTAAAACCGCCTACGCCGACAATAACCATCACCGGCGTCAGGATTAACGCAAAAATCATCAGGCTGGCCTGAACGGTATCCGTCCAGCTAACGGCAAGAAACCCGCCGATAAAGGTATAAATAATGGTTGCCGCGGCCCCCGCCCACAGTGCGGTTTCATAGCTCATACCGAAGGTGCTTTCGAACAGTCGTGCCCCAGCGACAATACCTGACGCGCAATAGATAGTGAAAAACAGCAGAATGACCAGCGCGGAAATAATACGCAGGACTCGGCTCTTATCCTCAAACCGACCGGTAAAATAGTCCGGCAACGTGAGCGCGTTATTGTTAAATTCGGTATGCACGCGCAGGCGCCCGGCCACCAGCTTCCAGTTAATCCATGCGCCTAACGTCAGGCCAATGGCGATCCAGCTTTCAGAGATCCCCGACAGAAAGATAGCGCCAGGCAGCCCCATTAACAGCCAGCCGCTCATATCCGACGCGCCGGCTGATAAAGCCGTAACAAACGGCCCCAGGCTGCGACCGCCAAGAATATAGTCATCAAAGTTTTTGGTTGAGCGCCAGGCGATAAACCCAATCAATATCATGCCAAAAATATAGACACAGAATGTCACCAACATCGGTGTGCTAATAGCCATCAAGGTTCTCCAAATTTATTTATTGGCACTACCGTAGCGTGCCGTTTTGTACCCTGCCGGAACGTGGCAAGGGTGTTATGTTTACCAGGGCGACCGTATCCTGCCGGAAGCGGTGGTTATTCACAATCGATTTAACACACCATTTACATCAAATTTGATTGCAGAGGGATACTATTTTTCTCCAGGTTGCACTCTCTCACATTTTTTGCGGTTGCACCTTTTAAAAGTGTTAACTACCGCAGAGAAAATAAATCCAGATGGTTTTCCCCGTCAGACTCCCACTTTCTTTTTTTAACAATTTATTCATTTTTAAGCTTGCAACGCAGGTCACATTTAACGCGGTTGCACAAAGTTGCAACATAGTGGATATTTTCCGCTAACTATTGGTTAGCAGATAGAGCGAATAACAGGAGTAGAGGGTATGGGAACCACCACGATGGGGGTTAAGCTGGACGACGCCACGCGCGAACGGATCAAAATGGCCGCCTCGCGTATCGATCGCACGCCGCACTGGTTAATAAAACAGGCAATCTTTAGCTATCTGGACAAGCTGGAAAATAGCGATACGCTACCGGAGCTACCTGCGCTGTTTGCCGGCGCGGCAAATGAAAGCGAGGAGCCGGTCGCGCCGCAGGATGAGCCGCATCAGCCCTTTCTGGAGTTTGCCGAACAGATTCTTCCCCAATCCGTCTCTCGCGCCGCCATCACCGCCGCCTGGCGCCGCCCGGAAACCGATGCGGTGTCAATGCTAATGGAACAGGCGCGCCTGTCGCCGCCTGTCGCTGAGCAGGCGCATAAACTGGCGTATCAACTGGCGGAGAAATTGCGCAATCAAAAATCCGCCAGCGGTCGCGCGGGTATGGTGCAAGGCCTGTTGCAGGAGTTTTCCCTCTCTTCGCAAGAAGGCGTTGCGCTGATGTGTCTGGCGGAAGCGCTGCTGCGTATTCCCGACAAAGCTACGCGCGATGCGTTAATTCGCGACAAAATCAGTAATGGCAACTGGCAGTCGCATATTGGCCGTAGCCCGTCGCTGTTTGTAAACGCCGCCACCTGGGGGCTGCTCTTTACCGGCCGACTGGTCTCAACGCATAACGAAGCCAATCTTTCGCGCTCGCTGAACCGCATTATCGGCAAGAGCGGCGAGCCGTTAATCCGCAAAGGCGTCGACATGGCGATGCGTTTAATGGGCGAGCAGTTCGTGACTGGCGAAACCATTGCTCAGGCGCTGGCGAATGCCCGAAAACTGGAAGAGAAAGGGTTCCGCTATTCTTACGATATGCTGGGCGAAGCCGCGTTAACCGCCGCCGATGCGCAGGCCTATATGGTTTCTTACCAGCAAGCGATTCATGCCATCGGCAAAGCGTCTAACGGTCGCGGTATTTACGAAGGGCCAGGCATCTCGATTAAGCTGTCCGCCCTGCATCCACGCTATAGTCGCGCGCAATACGATCGGGTAATGGAGGAGCTTTATCCGCGCCTGAAATCCCTGACGCTGCTGGCGCGCCAGTATGATATCGGTCTCAATATCGACGCCGAAGAGGCGGATCGTCTGGAGATCTCACTCGATCTGCTGGAAAAACTCTGCTTCGAACCCGAACTGGCGGGCTGGAACGGCATTGGCTTTGTGATCCAGGCTTACCAGAAACGCTGCCCGCTGGTCATTGATTATTTAGTCGATCTGGCCTCCCGTAGCCGCCGTCGGCTGATGATTCGTCTGGTGAAAGGCGCCTACTGGGATAGCGAGATCAAACGCGCGCAAATAGAAGGGCTGGAGGGCTATCCGGTTTATACCCGCAAAGTGTATACCGATGTCTCTTATCTGGCCTGCGCGAAAAAACTGCTCGCCGTCCCTAATCTGATCTACCCGCAGTTCGCGACCCATAACGCACACACACTGGCGGCGATTTATCATCTGGCCGGGCAAAATTACTATCCGGGTCAGTACGAATTCCAGTGCCTGCACGGCATGGGCGAACCGCTGTATGAACAGGTCACCGGTAAAGTGGCGGACGGAAAACTTAACCGTCCCTGCCGTATTTACGCGCCGGTGGGAACGCACGAAACCCTGCTGGCCTATCTGGTACGACGCCTGCTGGAAAACGGCGCCAACACCTCTTTTGTCAACCGCATCGCCGATGCCACCCTACCGCTCGATGAACTGGTGGCCGACCCGGTCGAGGCCGTGGAAAAACTGGCGCAGCAGGAAGGTCAGGCTGGCATACCGCATCCGAAAATTCCGCTGCCGCGCGATCTGTACGGCGAAGGTCGGATAAACTCCGCCGGACTTGATTTAGCGAATGAACATCGCCTCGCCTCGCTTTCTTCTGCCCTGTTAAGCAACGCCATGCAGAAATGGCAGGCCAAACCTGTGCTGGAACAACCGGTGGCCGACGGTGAGATGACGCCGGTTATCAACCCGGCGGAACCGAAAGATATTGTCGGCTGGGGACGCGAAGCGACAGAAAGCGAGGTTGAACAGGCATTGCAAAACGCGGTCAATCAGGCGCCGGTTTGGTTTGCGACGCCGCCGCAAGAACGCGCCGCCATTTTGCAGCGGGCGGCGGTATTAATGGAAGACCAAATGCAACAGTTGATTGGCCTGTTGGTGCGCGAAGCGGGGAAAACGTTCAGCAACGCCATTGCCGAAGTGCGCGAAGCGGTAGACTTCCTCCATTATTATGCCGGTCAAGTGCGTGACGATTTCGATAACGAAACGCATCGCCCGTTAGGGCCGGTAGTCTGCATCAGTCCGTGGAACTTCCCGCTGGCCATTTTCACCGGCCAAATCGCCGCCGCGCTGGCGGCAGGTAACAGCGTTCTGGCGAAACCGGCAGAGCAGACATCGCTGATTGCCGCCCAGGGCATTGCTATTTTGCTGGAAGCGGGCGTACCACCGGGCGTCGTGCAACTGTTACCAGGACGGGGAGAAACCGTCGGCGCCCAGCTTACCGCCGATGCGCGTGTACGCGGCGTGATGTTTACCGGCTCCACGGAGGTCGCGACGTTGTTGCAGCGCAACATCGCCACGCGTCTTGACGCCCAGGGCCGCCCTATTCCGTTGATTGCGGAAACCGGCGGTATGAACGCTATGATTGTCGACTCTTCCGCGCTCACCGAGCAGGTGGTCGTGGATGTGCTGGCTTCCGCTTTCGACAGCGCCGGACAACGCTGTTCCGCACTCCGCGTGCTGTGTTTGCAGGACGATATCGCCGAACATACGCTGAAAATGTTACGCGGCGCGATGGCGGAGTGTCGGATGGGGAATCCAGGCCGTCTGACGACCGATATCGGGCCGGTGATCGATAGCGAGGCCAAAGCCAACATTGAACGTCATATCCAGACGATGCGCGCCAAAGGCCGCCCGGTTTTCCAGGCCGCGCGTGAAAACAGCGATGACGCGCAGGAATGGCAGACCGGTACGTTTGTTATGCCCACGCTTATTGAGCTGGAAAACTTCGCAGAACTGGAAAAAGAGGTCTTCGGGCCCGTGCTGCACGTCGTGCGTTATAACCGTAACCAACTGGCGGAGCTTATCGAACAGATTAACGCTTCCGGCTACGGGCTAACGCTGGGCGTACATACCCGTATTGATGAAACCATTGCGCAAGTCACCGGTTCCGCCCATGTCGGCAACCTGTACGTTAACCGTAATATGGTGGGCGCGGTCGTCGGCGTCCAGCCGTTTGGCGGCGAAGGCCTGTCCGGCACCGGGCCAAAAGCGGGAGGGCCGCTCTATCTCTACCGCCTGCTGGCACACCGCCCGCCCAATGCGCTCAATACGACGCTGACTCGTCAGGATGCGCGTTACCCGGTGGATGCGCAGCTTAAAACCACGCTACTCGCGCCGTTGACCGCTCTGACGCAATGGGCGGCGGATCGCCCGGCGCTACAGACGCTCTGCCGACAATTCGCCGATCTGGCGCAGGCCGGCACGCAGCGCCTGCTACCGGGGCCGACCGGCGAGCGTAATACCTGGACGCTGTTGCCGCGTGAACGGGTATTATGCCTGGCTGATGACGAACAGGACGCGTTGACGCAGCTTGCCGCCGTTCTCGCCGTCGGCAGTCAGGCGCTATGGTCAGACGACGCCTTCCACCGCGATCTGGCGAAACGTCTCCCCGCCGCCGTTGCGGCGCGTGTCCAGTTTGCGAAAGCGGAAACGCTGATGGCGCAGCCGTTTGACGCGGTGATTTTCCACGGCGACTCCGACAAGCTGCGGACCGTGTGCGAAGCCGTCGCCGCCCGCGAAGGCGCGATAGTGTCGGTACAGGGGTTCGCCCGCGGCGAAAGCAATATACTGCTGGAACGGCTCTATATTGAACGTTCGCTGAGCGTAAACACTGCCGCCGCTGGCGGTAATGCCAGCCTGATGACAATTGGCTAATACTGTGGTTAATTAAGGCTCCGTCAATGGAGCCTTTTTACTCGCGTCAGAGGACCGTATGAAACGAATTTTCCTTACCTGCGCGGCGTTGTTGTTCAGCAGTCAGGCGTTGGCCGATGAGTGTGCCAGCGCCAGTACGCAGCTGGAAATGAATCGCTGCGCCGCCGCGCAATACCAGGCGGCAGATAAAAAGCTGAACGAAACCTATCAAAGCGCGATTAAGCGTGCGCAACCGCCGCAACGCGAGCTGTTGCAAAAAGCGCAGGTGGCATGGATTGCACTGCGGGACGCCGATTGCGCTCTGATTCGCTCAGGTACGGAGGGCGGTAGCGTGCAACCCATGATCGCCAGCCAGTGCCTGACCGATAAAACGAACGAACGCGAAGCGTTTTTAGCCTCGCTACTGCAATGTGAAGAGGGTGATTTGAGCTGCCCACTGCCGCCAGCCGGTTAACGCACGCGAATCCCTTCAATAATAATGCGCTGAACGCTTTCGACCGTTTGGTTGAAAAAGGCTTCATCGCGAAGCGTCGCGCCGGTTACCGCCTCAACCTGAGGGGCAAAATCGACGTAATGTTGCGTGGCGGCCCAAATCATGAAGATCAAATGGTGCGGGGAAATGGGCGCCAGTTTCCCGCTGTGCACCCATCCGGCAATCAGCGCGGATTTTTCATCTATCAACGCTTTTAGATCGCCGGTCAGTTCCTCCATTAAGAGCGGCGCGCCCGCCAGCATCTCCATGCAGAAGAGCCGCGACGCCTGCGGATAATCACGCGAAACCTCCAACTTGAGACGGATATACTCTTTGATGGCCTCCAGAGGGGAAAATTCTGCGCGAAACGCCTTGAGCGGCGCCAGCCAGACATCCAGGATCTGTCGCATTACCGCGACATACAGCGCCTCTTTCGAGGGATAATAATAAAGCAGATTGGTTTTGGAGACGCCTGCCCGCTCGGCGACCTGCTCAAGACGCGCGCCATGAATGCCATACTGGGAAAAAACAGCAAGCGCGGCGGTTAAGATAAGCTGCCGTTTTGCACCGGTGGCCTGCGAGCGTTTCCCGATTTTCTTCTCTGTGCGTTGCGACATGCGCCCTCTCCTTTTCGTCAGGACGCAAGCATACCAAATCCGGCTTATAAACAAAAAAACCGCCGGAAATCCGGCGGCGGTGGCGCATGACGCTTTTTAGCGCGAAACGCTCAGCGTCTTGCTGTTGTGACGCAGGCTAGCTATTACGGTTACTGCTTTTGCCCCCTTTTTTGCCTGCTTCGGATGCACGCTGCGGGTCATTCTTAAAATTGCCCCCGCTGTGCTGACCACCTTTACGACCTGCTTCTGATGCTCTTTCGCGGTCTTCCGCAAAATTACCGGAACCGCCACGATGGTTTGCCATTACTGACCTCCGTCATAGATTAGACATCATATTGCATAGGTAATGAGGAGTATCTCCTCGCGCAGCGTATGAACGGTATCATCAGTAACGCCGCGTAACATTAAGCATAGTGAAAAACGCCGTGGTAGGCCGCTTACCGAAATATTCTGCAACATCAGAAGCCGAATACGCAGAATAATAACCATAAGAAATAAATAAGTTATTCTTATATTTAGAAAAATCAAAGCGCTTAAAAATGTATCATTTTGCAACAAAGGTCGCCAAATTAATTATTGTTATAAATCAAAGAAATGGCGCTGAAATTTGCACTCTTCACAGGAGGGCATATCTTTAAATAGACGTAGCGAATCGCTACACACCTGATTAATCTGAGGAGTAGTACAAATGGCAAAGATTCTGGTGCTCTATTATTCCATGTACGGACACATTGAAACCATGGCGCATGCGGTGGCGGAAGGGGCAAAGAAAGTCGACGGCGCAGAGGTCATTATAAAGCGTGTGCCAGAAACAATGCCGCCTGAAATCTTCGCAAAAGCTGGCGGTAAAACGCAAAACGCACCGGTTGCCACCCCACAGGAGCTGGCGGATTACGATGCCATTATTTTTGGTACGCCAACCCGGTTTGGCAATATGTCAGGCCAGATGCGTACCTTCCTGGACCAAACCGGCGGACTGTGGGCATCCGGCGCGCTATACGGCAAGCTCGGCAGCGTGTTCAGTTCTACCGGAACGGGCGGCGGCCAGGAGCAGACCATCACCTCGACCTGGACTACTCTTGCCCATCATGGGATGGTGATCGTCCCGATAGGCTATGCCGCACAGGAACTCTTTGACGTCTCCCAGGTTCGCGGCGGCACGCCTTACGGCGCAACGACTATCGCCGGAGGCGACGGTTCACGTCAACCAAGCCAGGAGGAACTCTCTATCGCTCGCTATCAGGGGGAATACGTCGCCGGTCTGGCAGTCAAACTCAACGGCTAATCTTCAACAGGAGGATTCGAATGCCAACTCAAGAAGCAAAAGCGCACCGCGTCGGCGAATGGGCAAGCCTGCGTAATACGTCGCCGGAAATTGCCGAAGCCATTTTTGAAGTCGCTCACTATGACGAGAAACTGGCAGAAAAAATATGGGAAGAAGGTAGCGATGAGGTGCTGATCAAAGCCTTTGAGAAAACGGACAAAGACTCGCTCTTCTGGGGCGAACAAATCATCGAACGTAAAAACGTATAACACAAACGCCCCCGCCTGCGCGGGGGCATATGGCTATTTTGCGGCAGTGTTCATGACGTTATCAAACTTATCCAGCGGACAGAAGCCGTTCGCATCCACCGGACATCCTTTCAGTTCCAGGGTTACCCTTTGCGCGGGCGATTTGAGCGTTAACGCTTCCGCATTGCGTAACTGCCGGGCGCTCTGGTAGACATACTCGATTTTCATCAAATCCCGGTTAGCGTTGCCGTCATGCCAGCGTTGGAAGACAAGCTGACCGCCAATCGGCGTTCTCTCATACTGGTCATGGAGCTGATAGGGTTTAAAATCCAACGCCGTCAGCAGCGACGCGATATTGGAATCATGCCCCACCAGCACGGTAACCTTCGGCGCGCTAACGCGATCGGCAACCAGCACCTTATCGATATATTTCACCAGCGGCGCAGCGACATTGCGCGCCACCGTGGGTGAGGTAAACAGGCTGTCCTGGTAGCCGTTTTTCAGTTTTGACAGCACCTTCCACTGCCGATCGGTGTGGATGCCGCCCCAGGCGACCTGATCCATCGGAAACCCTTCGTAATATTGCAGGGTAAACGCATCCACCAGCGAGTTCCCTACTTTAAGCGGCCCCTGCACGCCAGGCTCTTGCTGATAGTTCGCGCTGAAGGTATCTTTCGCGTCGATTAGCGAACACTGATGCTTCTCTTTGCAGGACGGCGAGTCCTGATAATGCGTTATCTGCTCAAGCAGTTTATAACTCTCATCAAGATGTAGCTGACTACGCGCCTTTTCCATCGCCTGTACGGCCTGTTGCCGGAACGCGGCGGAATCATCGGTAATTACCGGATTGAAGGTAGGGTCCATAGTGCCCATTTTTTCCTGATGATGAACAGGAATATCACAGCCGGGGAAAGCGCCGGTAATGAAAAATTGCGCGGTGGCGACGGTGCGCTGCAAACTATTCGCATAGGCATATACCGTGTCGGGCGCCGGACATTCTCCCGACGGTATCAGCCCCTGCGCGACCAGCCATTCACGTGTGTAGTGTCCCATATAGACTTCCAGCACGCCGCCTTTCGTCGTCAGTTCCCCGCCGGGAACGTCCCACGCCGGCCAGGCGTTCGGCGTCGACTGCGCCAGTACGCTGCCATTATTCGCCAGCGGCGCCCGCAGATTATGGCGGCTCATCATCAGCACCTGTTGTAATTGATAACCCTCCGGCGTTGTCTGCGCCTGTACGGCGGATGACAACAAAACAGCCCCTGCCACAGCAACAGCGAGTAATGATTTTTTCATCCCTATGACCTCTTGTTGTTATCAAATCGTTCTGAGTGTGACAGAAATGGATCATTTTTCCGGGAACGATTTCGCAAAACGGGGGTTTTTCTTACAGTAAACGCGTTAGCGCCGGGAAACCCCGGCGCATATTCAGAACGTTTTTGCCCACCACAGCCGAAGCTTCATGCCCCAGTAGCTGGTCCAGCCGCTGGTGGTGAACACAACCCGACCTTGTGAAACCACCACCAGCGTTGGCGTCACGCTGATTTCCCATCCAGCGGATAAGGCGCCGTTAGCATCATTGATGACCGGGAAGTCAACGCCCTTGCGCGCCAGCCAGCGGGCAACCTCAGCGTCATCGCCGGAGCGGAGCGCAACGGTCATGACGTTTTCCCCTTCCGCCGCCAGGCGAGCGACCGCAGGCGTAGTAAAGCGGCATACCCCGCACCAGCTGGCCCAAAAATAGAGCAGTACGGGGCGTTCTTCGCTCAATGTCGCCAGAGTTGTCGACTCTCCCGTCAGCGTACGTAATGGTGTCGCGGCAAACGCCGGAGGCGCCTGCGGCGCGCGCCAGACGTCCATGACCACCATTATCGCGATGAGGAGCGCCAGAAAAACCGCGGCTTCACGCAGCCAACGCCGCAGTTTACCCGCCATTGGCAGCCGCCAGTTTTTCTTTCACCACCGCTTCCAGCGTATCCCAGGGCACTGCGCCCGGAATCAGCTCGTCGCCAATGATCGTCGCTGGCGTTCCTTGCACGCCGACCAGCCTTGCCAACTGCAAATTAGTGCGTATCGTTTCCATGCTTTTTTCATCCAGAGTCACTAGCGTAGCCCCTGCTTTCTGCTGGGCCTGTTTAATACTGTCATCCGTATGGTAACCGCGCTTTTGCATGAGTTTTTCATGTAGCGCGAGGAACTGTTGCGGATGCTCGCGCCAGGTGGTCAGCGCAATACGCGCCGCCAGTATGGAACTCTCTCCTTTAAATGGCAGCGGTTTAATAATGACCGCAACGTCAGGATATTTCTGCACAATCTTTTCCAGCATCGGATCGAGCTGTTTGCAGTACGGGCAGTTGTAATCCGTAAAGTTCACCAGCGTCAGCTTAGGGTGTTTAGCGCCTATCCGCGGGCTGGCAGGATCGTTAAACAACGCCGCATGGATCAGATTTTCAATCTGCTTTTCCTGATCCGGCGTAAAAGGAGCGGTTTCTTGCGCGATGCTCAGCGTCGAAAACAGCGCCAGCAGCAAAACAATCATGTATTTCATTGGGTTATTCCTTTCGCTTTTTTCAACGTTTGTAATACCGCATCGCGGGTCAGCAAAGTGGGCAGTGCCTCCCCTTCCGGCAAGCCGGGGCCATATACCTGATTAAACGGCACGGCGACCTGGCCGCGCGTTTTCAGAAAATCTGTAATGGCATCGGACGGCAGCGTCCAGTCTCCCCGCAGCGCCACAACATCCGGCTGTTGCAAGGCGGCCTGCACATCCTCTTTTTGCAGGACGTTGTATTTATTCACTTTACAGGTAATACACCAGTCCGCAGTGACATCGACAAATACCCGCTTATGCTGCGCCAGCGCCGACTGGATTGCCTGTTCACTCAACGGTTGCCACTGAACCGTGTCTTGCGCGCTCTTTGACGCAGTGAAGCCGAAATGCGGCAGGAGTAACGTCGCCAGCCAGATAGCCGACCCCAGCATCATCAGACCGAGGATCCTGCGCAGGACATTCATCCAACGCCCGGGGCGCGGTAAACGTAGCGCAAGCCCTGGTCGTATCGCGACCAGTAGCCACGGCGCGCTCATCCCCAGGCCTAGCGCAAGGAACAGCCCCCACAGCGTCGGCAACGACGCCGTGAGCGCCACGGCGACCGCCGTGCCCAGAAACGGCGCGCTACAAGGCGTCGCCAGCAGCGTGGCGAATGCCCCCTGCCAGAAATGTCCCGACATACCGTTACCGCCGTAAGTGGCCAGTTTCGTGGTCATAGATGAGGGAAGCCTGAACTCAAAAAGCCCGAACAGGCTGGCGCTAAACAACAACATCACCAGCGCCATAAAACCAATAAACCATGCATTCTGGAACTGGACTCCCCAGGCCAGCGCATGGTTTGACAGGCGAAGGAGGGTCATAAACGCCGCCAGCGCCATAAATGACGCAATGATACCGGCGACCGAAGCCAAAAATTGTCGCCTGATGTGAGAGCGGCTTTTTTCCTCTACCAATAAAATAGAGCCAAGTTTCATGCCCAGAACCGGCAGTACGCAGGGCATTAAATTAAGAATCAGTCCGCCGATCAGCGCCATCATTACAACTTGCCAGAAAGGTAGCGCCGCATTGTCCGGCGTTTGCGCTGGCGCAGCGCCAATGGTTTGCGTGCTCTCCTGGGCGATAGCGCCATCGGCTAACACGAGGGTCAGCGATTTGTTGCGCAAATCGGGCGCCTTTTCGCCCCAACTGTCCGTCACCGGCACCGTCGCCTGTAACCTGTCGCCCTCTACGCGCAGGCGAGGCTTCGCAAAATCGACGTCATCTATGGTGTCAAGATAGAGCCCGGGCGATGACCAGCCCGCCGCTCGCGTAGCAGTGACCACCAGTTCTCCCGGGCGATAGCCGACGTCAAGCGAGTCCGTTAGTCCACTGCGGAGCGGAACTTTACCCATCGCCCGCGCATAGTCATGGGCAAAATCGGCATTCTGCACAGTAGGCGTCACGGAAAAGGGGTAATCGGTCAACAGACAAACATTGCTGCAGGTTGATAACGTCAACACACCGCGCAAGGTCGCCGGCGGCGTACCGCGCACGATCATCGGAAAGGTCACCTCGTCGTGATATCCCTGGGTGGTGATATTCGCCACATCAAAGCGCGAGGGGGTTGGCCAGAACCAGCTTACCTCAGGCATGTCGCCTTTCCAGGCGATAGAGGGCGCCACGCCCCCTTCCCCCGGCGCGCGCCAGTAGGTTTTCCAGCCGTTTTCCAGTTTGACATCCAGCAACAGCCGGGTCTCACCGTTAGCGGACGTATCGGCACGTAGCCGTATGCTGGCATGGTCGTTATCGGGCGAACGCAGCCAGCCGCTTTCCGCCGCCCAGGAGACGGGCAGCCAAAGCCATAACAGGCAGAACAGTATCCGCCTGAACAAAATCATCATATTTTTTCTCCGTGAATGAGTAATTAACCGTTAGCAATAACCGGTCTGTCATTCACGGAAGACACAAAATCGTAGATGTACCCGTAATGTGGGCGGCGAAATAGCCCGTGGAGGCGAAAACGGCAGGCGCATGATCCGGACAGGCGCCAGTAAGGAAAGCAGTAGACAAAGCGCAAGGATAGCGCCTTCAAAGAGTACCGGAGGCGCCGCCAGCAGCGACTTGGCGCTTAATTCGCAGGGAGTGACCGGCGAGCCGTCATCTGTCGAGGAGGGAGCGCTGACCACCGCAGCAGAGGCCGTCGCCTGCATCTGCAAGGCGTGCAAGCCCGCCATGCGTTGCGCGGTACAAACCATTACCACGACACATGCAAGGCAAAGAAACCACCACCCCATCCGTTGTTGTTTCGCCATTGCGCCCTCACTGTTTAACGCGAGTTATCTTAGCCACTGGCGCGGTTTTGGCAACCTTTCCCCTGTAAAGTTATGTCGGCGCGCTGCGCAACCTTCTGATAGTCGAACAACGTAATTTATTCTTACTAATGATATAACTGGTGTTTTCATACGCACTTTTCAGGTTTACCCTACACTTAGTGGAGAAACCTTTTTGGGGTCCCTTCTGTATGTATTGATTTAGCGAGATGATGCTATGGAACTTAAGGATTATTACGCCATTATGGGCGTGAAACCGACGGACGATCTCAAGACGATTAAGACCGCCTATCGCCGACTGGCCCGCAAGTACCATCCAGATGTCAGCAAAGAACCCGATGCCGAAGCCCGTTTCAAAGAGGTTGCTGAAGCATGGGAAGTGCTGAGTGATGAGCAACGGCGCGCCGAGTATGACCAGTTATGGCAACACCGTAACGATCCACAATTTAATCGCCAGTTCCAGCAACACGAAGGCCAGCCGTATAACGCCGAAGATTTTGATGATATTTTCTCGTCTATTTTTGGTCAGCACGGTCGCCATTCGCACCACCGCCACGCCGCACGCGGTCATGATATCGAAATTGAAGTGGCGGTATTCCTGGAAGAAACGCTGGAAGAGCACCAGCGTACGATTAGCTATTCCGTCCCCGTTTATAACGCGTTCGGCCTGGTGGAGCGGGAAATTCCCAAAACATTGAATGTGAAAATCCCGGCTGGCGTCAGCAACGGGCAACGAATCAGACTGAAAGGCCAGGGCACGCCGGGGGAAAACGGCGGACCTAATGGCGATTTATGGCTCGTTATCCATATTGCCCCGCATCCGCTCTTTGATATTGTCAATCAGGATCTGGAAGTCGTCCTTCCGCTTGCCCCATGGGAGGCGGCGCTCGGCGCTAAGGTGTCTGTGCCAACGCTTAAAGAGCGTATTTTGCTGACCATTCCCCCCGGCAGCCAGGCTGGTCAGCGGCTGCGTATCAAAGGAAAAGGATTAGCCAGTAAAAAGCACACTGGCGATCTCTATGCCATCATCAAAATCGTTATGCCGCCGAAACCTGACGAGAAAACAGCTGCCCTGTGGCAACAACTGGCGGACGCGCAGTCGTCCTTTGACCCACGCCAGCAATGGGGGAAAGCATAATGGCTAACATCACTGTCACCTTTACCATCACCGAATTTTGTTTGCACACCGGCGTGACGGAAGAGGAACTAAACGAAATCGTCGGACTTGGCGTAATTGAGCCTTACGAAGACGATAACGCCGACTGGCAATTCGACGATCGCGCAGCGAGCGTGGTACAACGCGCGCTACGCTTACGCGAGGAGCTGGCGCTCGACTGGCCTGGGATCGCGGTCGCGTTAACGCTGCTGGAAGAGAATTCACGGCTGCGCGAAGAAAACCGGTTACTACTGCAACGCCTTTCTCGCTTTATCTCGCATCCCTAATCCACGATAAAGGCAATAAACCGAGGGTGGGCTTTCTGCCCACCCCGGATTTACATGCACCCGGTATAATACCAGAATGCCTCTGACATACTTCCCCCAACGGAAGAAATATAGCCTTTCACCGCGCACAACCCGATCAACGAACCGCCAATGTCAGCCATTAATGCGCCATTGCGAAGATCATCGTTTAAATAAAGACCAGCCACACGTTCACATTTTTTAGATACGTCGGTTATTTTTACACGTTAGCGATCATTTATTGCCTGAAGAATATATTCTTTCACTGTTTTGTACTCTCTGGTTGATACGTACCTTCTCCCTGTCAATGCCGGGTAAAATGTACCGCTGCGCTTACAGGTTGCGGTATTTATAAATAAGAAATACAACAGTCACTTACAGTTTAATAATTGAGCGTTATAACATCCACTACCGCCCAATATTTACACCACGTATAAAATACAAAAATGTAATAGAATGTAAACAAAATAAGAGCATAAAATAAATAACTTATTAAAAAATCAATATAAATAGAGTGGTCAATAAAAAACGATCGTTTTCAACGAGTTATGTTTCTCAGATTTTCATCTATCCTGAATAGGCTTGCGGAAAATGTAATTTACACCATTGACTATTTCACTTAAAAGGTTTCTGTAATGGAATGGAAGGTCGTTGATACAGTTATAAGTCCCTCTACCGGAGTGTCGTTCTCATGCATACATAGCCTAAAAAATCTTAGATTGACCTTATGGTATCAGGCAGATGTTTACATGCCTCCAGGTAGCATTATCATCCCCTTTAATAAGGGGGTCTTAATAAACGATAAACTTTATCCCGTTACTGTTTACAACGTTACCAGGTTTAATCCTGTTCTATGGAAATCGCTTAAAGAAAATAGCCACTGTCCTGGTAACTGCAATCCTAAACCAGAAGCCTGCAGTTATCCTTTCGAGTGTCTGGTATCCGTTTGTCCATTTGGTTTAACCAGAAATATTCAAATAGATAATAAGAAAGTTTAGGAAATAAAGTATGCATTAGCCATACTACTGATTAAGTGTATTCGCGCACGTTTGCAGTATTTTGCAGTTAAATATGTTTGATATAAAAATTGTACAGTTCGGATATTTTTTGATTCGTTTAATCTAACCTTCACTTTGGCAACGAGGAGCCGGTACAGAGGATATTACTGATGGCCGGCAGACAAAGAAACGCATTGCTTTTAACACTGTATAAATTCCATCCGTGACATTCTTATTTAGTAATATTTCACCAGAGCAATCATCTTACCTTTATTGTGCATAAAAATCAGCAAGTAGTGTTTAGAAAAAATAATGTTTTAGACAAAAGCTCTGCGCGTCATGCTGATCGCCAAAAGCATAACAGGCTGACATCATGTCAGCCCGTGGGTTTACCCCTGCCCTGATACTTACGGTACGCTTATCGTCATATTGTCATGACCGACAATGACAGGGCCCGAGTAATTTTTCATGGCTTCCTGTTGCCAGACGTCATCCGCAACCGTCGCAGGCACCAGATGACTTAACACCAGTTTTTTCACGTGGGCCTCGCGAGCAATCTTACCGACATCTTCAATCGTGGTGTGATGCGACGCAATCGCTTCAGCCAGCGTTTTTCCGTTGCCAATACTATTAGCCAGTTTTGCTACCGAGGGGACATGTACCGCCTCATGTACCAGGATATCCGCCCCTTGGGCAAACGTTGCAAGCGGCGGAAACCAGGACGTATCGCCAGAGAAGACGATTCGCTTACCCTGGGTATCAAAACGGTAAGCAAACGCTTCACCGTCCGGGAAAGGGGAATGAGGCACTTTCAGCGCGCTTATTGTGACCAGTTCATCTTTATAGATGACGCCCTGGCCAATATCGGTCGCCTTAACCAGGTTGCGCGGATCGGGTTTCCCCTCTTCCTCCATGCGTAGCGTGATATCCCTGTCAAAAACCTTCCAACTAGCCTTCGTCATCGCCTGGGTTCCCGGCGGGCCATACACCTGTATGGTATGGTCTTTCAGACCACTTGCCCAGGCATTCATCAGCAAGGAAGGATAATCCAGTATGTGGTCGCTGTGCAGATGGGTGAGCAAAATAGTATTGATGTTGCGCAGTGGAATGCCGTTTTTCACCAGTTGCAGACTGGCGCCGTAGCCGGCATCTATCAGCCATATTTTATCGCCGATAGTGAGCGCCGTCGCTTGCGGTAGTCTGGCTGTATTGAGCAAAGAAGGCCCGCCTTTGGTGCCCAGTAAAACAATGTTGATCTCTTGAGGCGCAGGAGCACTGGCAGCAATGGCAAGGTGGCTTTGCGCCAGCATACAAACCGCCAGCATAGCGACGCTTTTTTTCATCATGTTTTTACTCTTCTTAGTTGAGAAAAGAGGGAACTTCACGTTGGCGAAACTGCGAAGGAGAACAGCCAGCAAGGCGATTAAAGAAACGGGCGAAATAAGCCGGATCTTTAAAACCTAATTGCCAGGCGATCTCGTTGACAGCATTGTCGGAAAAAAGCAGCAGTCGTTTCGCCTCGCGTAATTGCCGATCAAAAATCAGGCGTTTAGGCGGGCGATTAGCAAAACGTCGGCAAATATCGGTCAAACGAGATTCGGTAATATGCAACTCGCAGGCATAATCGGGCACCGTCCAGTGCTGATGGAAGTGGTTGTCAATTAACAGGGTAAAGCGCTGAAAAAGTTTCAGTTCACCGCGCATCCCGGTTGCGGCGTGATCGTCCAGCTTCGCATTACGCAACAGCAAGGTAAATACCGCCTGCGCCAATAGCACCAGGGTATGTTCGCAGCCAGCCAGTTGTTCCGTGGACTCCCGCTCAATTAGCTGCCAGTAATGTTTGAGCGCCGCCAGCTCGTTGGGTTTATCCGCCAGCGACAGACAGATTCCCGGCAGGCCGAAGGCCTCTCTGGTGCC
The DNA here is from genome assembly GCF_004010735.1 of Salmonella sp. SSDFZ54. NCBI lineage: Bacteria > Pseudomonadati > Pseudomonadota > Gammaproteobacteria > Enterobacterales > Enterobacteriaceae > Salmonella > Salmonella sp. SSDFZ54. Next base: position 3,867,977 of record NZ_CP034819.1, on the reverse strand, counting down.
GGGATAAAGTACTTCCAGCAGCGGCCAAACCAGCTCTTCGCGTACCGTCAGAACATGGCCATCGCTATCCGATTCGGTAATAAAAGCATGTGGCACCGAGGGCGGCGTAAGCACAAATAGCGGCGCCTGCACCGAATAGCGATGATCGTCGAGCTGTAGCTCAATCTGCCCGGTATCAAGAAAGTGCATTTGAAAAAACTGGTCGTGGCGATGCGCCTGCATATCACGACCAAAGAAATTCGCCATACGAGCAAACGACTGATAATGCACATCGTTACTGCCCATGCTTTCGTCATACTCTTTGCTGATATCAATATTGGCGATCGCACGTTGGCACATAGTATCTCCTCAAGGGGTGGCGCGCGGACGCGATGCTTTCATGGGAATGAGCCAGATAATGGCGGCGCCGACGACTAACAGAGAAGCGACAAACCAGAGTCCGCTATTGAAGCTACCGGTGATATCTTTTAGCCAGCCAATCATAAACGGGCTAAGTGCGGAGCCAATATTGCCGGTGGCATTGATGACCGCAATGCCTATCGCCCTGGCGCGTAAACTGATCGACTGATCCGGCGTGGTCCAGAAGATCGCCATCGCGCTAAAGGAACCCGTGGATGCCATCACGATCCCCAGGAGCTGGATCAGGTTATGGTCGGTCGCCGACGCCAGCAGCCAGCCCGCGGCGGCAAACAGGAATGGCAACGCCGTGTGATGTTTACGTTCCTGATGTTTGTCCGAATGGCGGCTCCAGTAAATCATGCCCAGAATAGTACAAATCTGCGGGATCGCCGCCAGCAGGCCGATGGTGATATTGCTGCTGCCTTCATTAAAACTTTTCAGGATTTGCGGCGTCCAGATACTAATGGCGCTAAGCGTATTGGTAAGGCAAAAATAGGCCAGCGTATACATCAGTACAATTGGCGTGAATACTTCGCGCCACAGACTACGCTGCTGCATGGCGTTATGGCTGATGGCCCCCTCCGGCTGAACCAGCGTCAGGCGGTCATTATCCATCATCTCCTGCAAACATTTTTTATCCTCTGCCGTCAGCCATTTGGCTTTTGCCGGGGTATCATCCAGGTAAAACCAGACCATAATGCCTAACAAAACTGACGGAAATCCTTCCAACAGGAATAACCACTGCCATCCATGCAGATTGAATATGCCGTCCAGCGATAAAATATAGCCGGAGACAATCGACCCCAATGCGGTAGTGGCCGGCATGGCAATCATAAATAATGCATTGGCGCGGGCGCGGAAAAATGCCGGGAACCAGTAGGTTAAATAGAGCAATATTCCTGGCAAAAAGCCCGCTTCGGTAATGCCCACCAGCATTCGCAGCACATACAGGCTTTTCGGTCCCACCGCGAACATCGTAGCGGTAGATGCAATGCCCCATAGCACCATAATGGTCGCAATCCAGCGGCGGGCGCCGACGATGCTCAACATCACGTTGCTGGGAATGCCGAAAATGACGTAGGTGGCGTAAAACAGCGTCGTGGCAAGACCAAACATGGTGGCGCTTAACCCCAGATCCTGCCCCATCGTCAACCCGGCAAAACCGATGTTGATACGGTCTAAAAACGAGAAGATAAACAACACGAATAAAAATACGATCAGTCGGCGGAACAGTTTATTTATGACGGTTTGTTGACCCGTGCTGAGCGCGTTGTGCGAACGGACAGACTCGGGGCTTTCCGGAAGTGCAGATGATGTGTCGCTCATTTTTTTTCCTCTGATGGGAATTTTTGTAGGGTACTACGGTTGCCCGGTAGCGCTACGCTTACCGGGCCAGGCTTAATAGACGCCGGACGCACCGGACAGTTTTTTTTCTGCGCCAAAGCGCGCCGCCAGCGCCTCCGCGCCGCGCGCCAACAGCGTGGTGTCAACGCCGACGGCGACAAATAGCGCCCCCAGTTCCAGATAACGTTTCGCCAGTGCTTCATTGGTCATCAGAATCCCCGGCGCTTTCCCCGCCGCGCGTATCTGCACGATGGCGTTCTCAATCGCCGCCTGCACTTCCGGGTGCTGCGGATTGCCGGCAAAGCCCATATCGGCGCTGAGGTCCGCCGGACCAATAAACACGCCGTCAATGCCATCCACGTCGAGGATTGACGCCAGATTGCTCATCGCCTCACGCGTTTCAATCTGCACCAGTACGCACATGGCGTCGTTGGCCTGGTGGAGATAGTCCGGAATGCGGTTCCAGCGCGATGCCCGCGCCAGCGCGCTGCCCACGCCGCGAATACCAGCAGGCGGATAACGAGTAGCCGCCACGGCGTTTCGCGCTTCATCGGCATTCTGCACCATCGGTATCAGCAGCGTTTGCGCGCCGACGTCGAGCAGTTGCTTAATCTGTACCGGATCGTTCCATGACGGACGCACCACCGGCTGGCTGGGATAAGGCGCAATCGCCTGCAACTGGGTCAACACCGTCTGCACGTTGTTTGGCGCGTGTTCACCGTCGATCAGTAGCCAGTCGAAGCCGGCGCCCGCTAACAGTTCAGCGCTGTAACTGTTGGCAAGCCCCAGCCACAAACCGATTTGCGGGCGCCCCGCTTTTAACGCGTCTTTGAAAGCATTTTTCATCGTTTTTTCCTTACACAAACCGGCAACTGATCGCGCCCATGTTGCCGTAATCGACATGGAAGGTGTCGCCCTTGCGCGCCGGCACCGGGCGGGTGAACGAGCCGCCGAGGATGATCTGCCCGGCTTCAAGCTGGACATCGTAGGGGGCAAGCTTGTTCGCCAGCCACGCTACGCCGTTGGCCGGATGATTCAGCACGCCTGCGGCGACGCCGGTCTCTTCGATCACGCCGTTGCGATAGAGCAGCGCGGAGATCCAGCGCAGATCCAGCTCGTCTGGTTTGATGGGACGACCACCGAGGATCACCCCGGCGTTGGCGGCGTTGTCAGAAATGGTGTCGAACACTTTGCGCGGGCGCTGGGTTTCCGGGTCGATGTTGTGGCTGCGGGCGTCAATCAGTTCCAGCGCCGGAATCACATAATCCGTGGCGTTGTAGACGTCGAACAGCGTGCAGTGAGGGCCGCGCAGCGGTTTCGCCAGCACGAACGCCAGCTCCACTTCAATACGCGGGACGATAAAACGGTCGGTGGGGATATCGCCGCCGTCATGGAAGAACATATCGTCAAGCAGCGCGCCGTAATCCGGTTCGCTGATTTGCGAGCTGGCCTGCATCGCTTTTGAGGTCAGGCCGATTTTGTGGCCTTTGAGCGTGCGCCCTTCGGCGATCTTGATATTGACCCATTCACGCTGTACGGCATATGCATCTTCAATAGTGATGTTGGGATAATCCAGCGACACTGCGCGAATCTGTTCACGCTGTTTTTCAGCCTGATTAAGTCGCTGAGCGATCAGGGTATGGGTCTGTTTATCGAGCATAGTTGCTTCCTGTTACGTCATTCGGTGCTGCTGCGCCGGGTGGCGACGCGGGTGCGTCTTACCCGGCCTACAGTTCGGTATTGCTTCGTGCATTGTTTTTTTGTAGGCCCGGTCAGCGCAGCGCCACCGGGCGAAAGAGTGTGCTATTTAAACAGCGCGTGTACGTTGTTTTGTTTGTAATTGAGCGTCGGATGTAGCTCGGCAATCTCAAACGACAGCGCCAGATAGCGGTTCTCCATCAGGTCGGCGAAGTGGGCTTTAATCAGCCCAAACAGCATTTCGCCGACTTCCTGACGGCTCTCCAGGCTGCGCCCGGCGCCGATTTTCAGCGTCATATGTACAAACGCGTAATCATGCTTACCGTCAGCCATCTGCCAGGTATCCAGCCAGTGGGCGCGACTGCGGATACCGCCGATGGGGAAAATTCCGGTGGCGGCCAGCGCCTCGTTTACCTTGCTGAACAGGCCGGGTAAATCAGCCTGCTCGCGAATATTTTCAGTACATTCAGCAATAAAGTGCGGCATAACCCCCCTTACGCAGGCAGCGGGAAAACAGCGTTCACCTGGCCGGTACCGGAGCTGGCGAACAGGTCGGTGATGAACTCCACCTTGCCGTCGTATTTGTCCCAACCCAGCATTCCCAGCAGCATGACCGTGTCGTGCATGTTGCCTTCGCCGTAGCAGTAGTCGGCGTACTCCGGCAACATGGTGCAAAACTCCTTGAATTTGCCCTCGCGCCACAGCTTGACCACGCGCTCGTCCATCTGATGATCAAACTCGCGGGTATAGCTGTTCATCCCCTCTTCCGCCCGTTGGTCGTCAATAAAACGGTGCGACAGAGAACCACTGGCGAATACCGCTACGGTACCGTCATATTTCTCAATCGCCTTGAGAATGGCTTCGCCCAGTCTGCGGCTGTCGGCAAAATCATGCACAGTGCAGAACGCCGAGATGGAGACCACTTTGAAGTGCTTGTCGCTGTTCATGTAGCGCATCGGTACCAGCGTGCCATACTCCAGCTTCAGGCTCGGGATGTTATGCGCTTTAGCGCGCACGCCCAGTTTGACTGCCTCGTCGGCGATCAGGTGGCCGAGCTCCGGATTACCGTCATAGTCATAGGTCATGTCGCGAATAAAGTGCGGCAATTCGTTGCTGGTATAGACGCCCTGGAAATGGTCGGCACAATTAATGTGGTAAGCGCTATTCACCAGCCAGTGGGTGTCGAATACGATAATGGTGTCAACGCCCATTTCGCGGCAACGCTTGCCAATTTCAATATGCCCATCAATGGCTGCCTGACGACAACCGTGATTTTTTCCCGGCAGTTCAGAAAGATACATCGACGGCACGTGGGTAATTTTTGCTGCTAACGCTAACTTGCCCATATCAAACTCCCCATTTTGGGATAGGATGGTCGCCCATTGAGATGCAGACGTTTTTCATTTCCGCAAACACTTCGAAGCTATATTCGCCGCCTTCGCGCCCGGTACCGGAGGCTTTCACGCCGCCGAACGGCTGGCGCAGGTCGCGGACGTTCTGGGTGTTGACGAAGACCATGCCGGCTTCAATCCCACGCGCCAGGCGCAACACTTTGCTCACGTCCTGGGTCCAGATATAAGAGGCCAGACCGTATTCCACGTCGTTCGCCAAACGTAACCCTTCCGCTTCGTCTTTGAATGGCAGCAGGCAGGCGACCGGCCCAAAGATCTCTTCCTGCGCGACGCGCATACGGTTGTCGACATCGGCCAGCACGGTTGGGCGCAGGAAGTTACCGCCTTTCAGATGCGCAGGCAGGTCAGTGGGTTTTTCCGGGCCGCCCGCCAGCAGCGTTGCACCTTCTTCAATGCCGAGGCGGATATAACCGGAGACTTTCTCCCAGTGCTGTTGGCTAATCAGCGCGCCGACCTGGGTGTTCGGGTCGGTCGGATCGCCGACACGCAGGCGATTCGCGCGTTCGGCAAAGCGCTTCACGAACTCAGGGTAAATGCTCTGCTGGATAAAGATGCGCGACCCGGCGGTACAGCGTTCGCCGTTGATCGAGAAGATGGTGAACAGCGCGGCGTCCAGCGCGCGCTCAATGTCGGCATCTTCAAAAATCAGCACCGGCGATTTGCCGCCCAACTCCATCGAGTATTTTTTCAGGCCGGCATTTTTCATGATATTGCGACCGGTGGCGGTACCGCCGGTAAACGACACCGCACGCACGTCATGGTGGCGTACCAGCGCATCGCCAGCAGTGGCGCCATAGCCCTGCACCACGTTCAGCACCCCTGCCGGAATTCCTGCCTCCAGCGCCAGCTCGCCCAGCCTGTCGGCAGTCAACGGCGACAGCTCGGACATTTTGAGCACCGCGGTGTTACCCAGCGCCAGGCACGGCGCGACTTTCCAGGTCGCGGTCATAAACGGCACGTTCCACGGCGACACCAGCGCGCAGACGCCGACGGGCTGCACCAGCGTATAATTGAGCATTTTATCGTCAACCGGATAGGTCTTGCCGTTCATCTGCTGGCACACTTCGGCGAAGAATTCGAAGTTATGCGAGGCGCGCGGGATCAGCACGTTTTTAGTCTGGTGAATAGGCAGACCGGTGTCGGCGGTTTCCATCGCCGCGATTTCCGGCACATGCTGGTCAATCAGGTCGCCAAGGCGGCGCATCAGGCGCGCACGCTCTTTCATCGGCAGGTTGGCCCATTTCGGGAACGCCTCTTTGGCCGCCGCGACAGCCTGGTTCACTTCTGCTTCACCGCCGGAGGCCACTTCCGCCAGCACGTCACCAGTCGCCGGGTTAGTGGTCTGGAAGTAGTCGTTACCTGCAACATTTTTGCCGTTAATCCAATGATTTATTTTCTTCATTTTGCGCTCTCCTCACTGACGATTCGGTTAACCAGGCGACCCACGCCTTCTACTTCCACGACAACTTCATCCCCCGGCACCACATCGGACAACCCTTTCGGCGTACCGGTGGCAATCATGTCGCCCGGTTGCAACGTCATAAATTCGCTCAGATAAGAAATCAGGAACGGGATGCTGAAGATCAGATCGGCGGTCGTCCCTTCCTGGCGCAGCTCACCGTTGACAAAGGTGCGTAACGTCAGGTTGTGCGGATCAGAAACCGCCTCTTTATCCACAATCCACGGGCCTATCGGCGTCAGGCCGTCGCGGCTTTTTACCCGCAGATTCGGACGGTAGTAGTTTTCCAGATAGTCGCGGATCGCGTAGTCGTTACAGACGGTGTAACCGGCCACATACTCCATGGCTTCGGCTTCGCTCACCTTACGCGCCGTTTTGCCAATCACCACGACCAGTTCGGCTTCATAGTGCATATATTCGACGTTGTTCGGGCGCACCGACGTTTGGTGATGTTCGGTAAAGGTGTTTGGCGCTTTGATAAATACCAGCGGCTCTTTCGGCGGCGTAAATGCCAGCTCGCTGGCGTGATCGGCGTAGTTCAACCCCAGCGCAAATAACGTTCCCGTCGCTGACAGCGGCCACGTAAACGTCTGGTGGCGGGCGAATTCATCTTCTGCGACAACCGGATTTTCCAGAGCGGGTAAACCTTTCGCCAGAATACGCACCCGATCGCCGGGACGCAGCGCAACGCGATTCTGCGGCGTACCGAGTAAGATCGCATCGCCAGGGTTAAGCGTAGCGAACTCACTTAACGCGCTAAGCAGTTGTGCGGCGCTACGCTGTAAATCGGCAGTATTCCAGTGGTCCGCTTCTCGTCCGTTGATTTCAGTGATAATGGTGAGGTTATCCACATCACTCAGCGGCGCCATTTCACCCAACGGGCAAAAGCCATCGCGACATTTCGCTTTAATCGCCGGGCGATAAAAGCTCTCTTCCGGCAGGCTGACCTCGTTAGCCAGCGCATACCCGGCGATATAGTCCGCCGCCGCTTCAGGGCGTATCCGGCTGGCGGTTTTCCCCACAATGAGCGCCACTGTCGCGCCGCTCAGTACCTTTTCTCCCTGCGGATAAGGAATGGGTTCGCCGTGACGAATCACCGTATTACGCGGCTTGATGAACCACACTGCGGTTTTAGGCGGCGCATTATAGGGAGGCTGAGAGAAAGCCTCTTGCCAGGCATCAAGCTGACTGCGATGGTTTAACGCAACGGCGAAAACAGTACCCTTCATACATAAACTCCTCAGGCCGATTTAACGGGCTGTGATTTCATTAATATATTAATGATTAGATTTATGCTTTCGCTGTACATTTAGCAAGCTGAAGTAAAGTATTTGTGATGTGATTAACAATATTTTCACAAATTTATTATTAAATGCATACATATCAAAGAGTTAAATAAAACCCCTTGTTTCTGTTAAACTTTGGACATAAAACAGATGTCATAGCTCACATCGGTAAACACGATTATTCAGGTATTAATAATTCTGCAAAAGAGAAACGCTTATGCATGATTCATTAACCATCGCCTTGCTTCAGGCGCGCGAAGCGGCAATGACCTATTTCCGCCCCATCGTTAAAAGCCACAATCTGACCGACCAGCAATGGCGCATTGTGCGAATCCTGGCCGATAGCCCCTCTATGGATTTTCACGAGCTGGCCTTTCGTACCTGCATTTTGCGTCCAAGTCTGACCGGAATATTGACGCGCATGGAGCGAGACGGACTGGTGTTGCGACTCAAGCCGGTTAACGATCAGCGTAAGTTATATGTCATGTTGACGGAGCAGGGACAAACGCTGTACGCCCGTGCCCGGAGCCAGGTAGAAGAGGCTTATCGAAAAATTGAGGCCGATTTCACGCCCGAAAAAACACAGCAATTGATGCTGCTGCTGGACGATCTTATTGCTCTGGGGCGCCAGCATCCTGATAGCGAAGCGGAAGCATAGTATTCTTACCTTCCCACGCCGCCGACACGGGAATCCCCTCCCGCTTACAACGTTGACGGCGATCGCATTTTACTCTTCTTCTTCGACGTTCATCTGAAAAGTACCCGCCGTTGTCCTGAAAGTCTCTTCACAGTTTACGCTTCTGCCTATTCAATTAAACAACAAATAAGAAACATATTATTAACAAAACATTCCGATTAACGAGGAAGAGGCCGCAATGAAACCTGAAGATTTTCGTACTGATAACAAGCGTCCGTTAACGGGCGAAGAGTATTTAAAAAGCCTGCAGGACGGGCGGGAAATTTATATTTACGGCGAACGCGTTAAAGATGTTACGACACATCCGGCATTCCGCAATGCCGCAGCCTCTGTCGCACAACTGTATGACGCATTACATAAACCGTCGATGCAAGATACCCTGTGCTGGAATACTGATACCGGCAGCGGCGGTTATACGCATAAATTTTTCCGCGTGGCGAAAAGCGCAGACGATCTGCGCCAACAGCGTGATGCTATCGCCGAGTGGTCACGCCTGAGTTACGGCTGGATGGGACGCACACCGGATTACAAAGCCGCCTTTGGTTGCGCTCTGGGCGCTAACCCAGCCTTCTACGGCCAGTTTGAGCAGAACGCCCGCAACTGGTACACCCGTATTCAGGAGACCGGCCTGTACTTTAACCATGCAATCGTCAACCCGCCCATTGACCGCCACAAACCTGCCGACGAAGTGAAAGACGTCTATATCAAGCTGGAGAAAGAGACGGACGCCGGGATTATTGTCAGCGGGGCGAAAGTCGTCGCCACTAACTCCGCCCTGACTCACTACAACATGATTGGTTTCGGCTCAGCCCAGGTGATGGGCGAAAACCCGGATTTTGCTCTGATGTTTGTCGCGCCAATGGATGCCGAAGGCGTAAAACTTATTTCGCGCGCCTCGTATGAAATGGTCGCGGGCGCGACGGGCTCGCCGTTTGATTATCCACTCTCCAGCCGCTTTGATGAAAACGATGCCATTCTGGTGATGGACAAGGTGCTGATCCCGTGGGAAAACGTATTAATTTACCGTGATTTTGATCGTTGCCGTCGCTGGACGATGGAAGGCGGTTTTGCCCGTATGTATCCACTGCAAGCCTGTGTTCGTCTGGCGGTTAAACTTGATTTCATTACCGCGCTGCTGAAAAAATCGCTCGAATGTACGGGTACCGTAGAGTTCCGGGGCGTGCAGGCCGATCTCGGCGAAGTCGTAGCCTGGCGCAATATGTTCTGGGCATTGAGCGATTCTATGTGTTCTGAAGCAACCCCGTGGGTAAACGGCGCCTGGCTACCGGACCACGCCGCGCTGCAAACCTATCGTGTCATGGCCCCAATGGCCTACGCGAAAATTAAAAATATTATTGAACGTAACGTTACCAGCGGCCTGATTTACCTGCCTTCCAGCGCCCGCGATCTGAATAATCCGCAAATCGACCAGTACCTGGCGAAATACGTACGCGGCTCTAACGGAATGGACCATGTTGAACGTATCAAAATTCTTAAATTGATGTGGGATGCCATCGGCAGCGAGTTTGGCGGTCGCCATGAGCTGTACGAGATTAACTACTCGGGCAGCCAGGATGAAATTCGTCTGCAGTGCCTGCGTCAGGCCCAGAGCTCCGGCAATATGGATAAGATGATGGCAATGGTCGATCGCTGCCTCTCCGAATACGATCAGAATGGCTGGACGGTTTCGCATTTGCACAATAACGACGACATCAATCAACTGGATAAGCTGCTGAAATAACGCGGCAGGAGGTTCTCATGCAAGTAGATGAACAACGTCTGCGTTTTCGCGATGCGATGGCAAGTCTGGCGGCAGCGGTCAACATCGTAACCACGGCGGGTCACGCCGGACGCTGCGGTATCACCGCAACAGCGGTCTGCTCCGTCACCGATACGCCGCCCTCCGTGATGGTATGTATTAATGCCAATAGCGCCATGAACCCCGTTTTTCAGGGCAACGGCAGGCTGTGCATTAATGTACTTAACCATGAGCAGGAGCTGATGGCGCGCCACTTTGCCGGTATGACGGGGATGGCGATGGAAGAGCGTTTTCACCAGCCATGTTGGCAAAACGGGCCGCTGGGCCAGCCGGTACTTAACGGCGCGCTGGCCGGTCTTGAAGGCGAGATCAGCGAGGTACAAACCATTGGCACGCATCTGGTGTATCTGGTGGCGATCAAAAATATTATTCTTAGCCAGGATGGGCATGGCCTGATTTATTTCAAACGCCGTTTTCATCCGGTCAGACTTGAGATGGAAGCGCCTGTTTAACCGTCACTCATGCCCACAAGCGGGATAACCACCGCTTGTGGGAGAAGAGTCGATACGCTGAAGATTTTTATTCCCGCCGCGATGTTTGCTCGCCATAAATCGCGGCGATTAATACAATCTAAGAGCCTATCCCACCAGGCGTTATTGGCGCAGCCAGTTTGGACACGGACAGCGCGCAAAAACCGGAGCGTACACGTAGTACGTGAGGTTTGACTCGCTACACTCGCCCTTCGGGCCGCCGCTAGCGGCGTTCAAAACGCTAACGCGTTTTGGCGAGCACTGCCCTGGACCAAAATGGCAAGTAAAATAGCCCTAATGGGATGGGCTCTAAATTAGCTCCCGCGATAGGTTGAATAACCATACTGACTTAATAACAGCGGCACATGATAGTGCTCATTCGTTTTGCTGATATGAAACTCGACGGGAATCTCCGGGAAAAATGTGTCCAGTTTTTTACTTTCAAAATACTGGCCGGTTTTAAAAATAACGCGATAATCCCCCGGCGCGGCAGCTTTTTCGGGCCACAGTGCTTTAATTCGTCCATCCTGGTCGGTATGCCCGGTGTTTAATTGCGTCCATCCGTTATCCTTTTTCTGCTCCAGTACCACCTCCACGCCGGGCGCCGGTTTGCCTGTTTGCTGATCGAGAATATGTACGCTGAGAATATTGTTGCCAGCGGCCAGCGCCATTGCCGGGGCTGCAACAAGAGATGCTATCACGGTAGCCAGTATATATCGTTTCATGCTTCACTCCTTTACGGTATTGATGCAGGAAAATATATCTGGCGCGTCCAGGATTAACCTTACACGGACATGACAATTATGTCATCTTGTTGGAGATTTACAGATTCGCTAACAAGCCTATGGCATACTGCGTCGATGAAGATTTTATTGATTGAAGATAACCAGAAAACCATTGAGTGGGTACGTCAGGGACTCACGGAGGCAGGCTATGTGGTTGATTATGCCTGTGATGGACGAGACGGATTGCACCTGGCGCTTCAGGAACATTATTCATTGATTATTCTTGATATTATGCTGCCGGGGCTTGATGGATGGCAGGTTTTACGCGCGTTACGCACTGCGCATCAGTCCCCTGTTATTTGCCTGACGGCGCGCGACTCGGTTGAGGATCGCGTCAAAGGTCTTGAGGCGGGCGCTAATGATTACCTTGTTAAGCCTTTTTCCTTCGCCGAACTGCTGGCCCGGGTGAGAGCTCAACTCAGACAGCATGTCCCTGCCTTTACTCGACTGACGATCAATGGTCTGGACATGGATGCCACAAAGCAATCGGTGTCACGAAATGGCAAACCGATTTCCCTGACCCGCAAAGAATTCCTGCTCCTCTGGTTACTGGCGTCCCGGGCAGGAGAAATCGTGCCCCGAACCGCGATCGCCAGCGAAGTTTGGGGAATTAACTTTGATAGTGAAACCAACACCGTTGATGTCGCGATTCGTCGGCTGCGCGCCAAAGTAGACGATCCATTTGAAAAGAAGCTCATTATGACCGTCCGGGGGATGGGTTATCGATTACAGGCGGAAACGTCGCAGAATGGTTAAGTTATCAATGACGCTGCGCCTGACAATTTCTTTTATCGCCATCCTTATCCTCGCCTGTACCGGCATTAGCTGGACGCTCTATAACGCGCTGAGCAAAGAATTAACGTATCGGGATGATATGACGCTAATAAATCGGGCGGCGCAAATGCAGCAACTGTTACTGGATGGCGCCAGGCCGGAAAATCTGCCGCTCTACTTCAATCGGATGGTGGATACGAAGCAGGATATCTTATTGATCCATTCAGCAACAGGCCACAATGTTGCGATTAATCATAGTGGTATCCCCGACCAACGCTTTAACGAGATTCCGCTGGCTAAAAACATCACCCGCGAAACCTTATTTCGCCAGGCGGTACAAGGCACGGAGCTGACCGCGGTACGAGTAAATGCCAGAAGCGGCGATGACCCGCTGACCCTTACTATTGCCAGGCTGGCGACGGAAAGGCGGCAAATGCTGGCGCAATATCGCCGCAACAGTTTGCTGATTAGCCTTATCGCGATCCTCGTCTGTTCGGCGCTCAGTCCATTAGTCATCAGAAACGGGCTGCGGGCCATTACGTCGCTCAGCCGACTCACCGCGGCGACAGATAGCGGCACACTTCGCCAGCCGTTGGCGGAACAGGCGTTACCCGTTGAGCTCAGGCCGCTTGGACAAGCGCTAAATACCATGCGCCAGAAGCTTTCCGACGATTTTGAACGCCTGAACCAATTTGCCGACGATCTGGCGCATGAGCTGCGCACGCCGGTTAATATTTTACTGGGGAAAAACCAGGTGATGCTGAGTCAGGAACGCAGCGCCGAAGAGTATCAACAAGCCCTTGTCGATAATATTGAAGAGCTGGAGGGACTGTCGCGACTGACAGAAAATATTCTCTTTCTGGCACGCGCGGAGCACCAGAATATAGCAGTAAAAAAACAGCCTGTTTCGCTCAATGCGCTGGTCGAAAATATGCTGGATTATCTTAGCCCCCTTGCCGAGGAGAAGCGCATCTGTTTTATAAATCAATGTCAGGGAACGGTATGGGCTGACGAAATATTATTACAAAGAGTGCTCTCAAACCTGCTGACGAATGCCATCCGTTATTCTGATGAAAACGCCGTGATACGTATTGAAAGCGCTTATGATGATAACGTTGCAGAAATTCGGGTCGCTAATCCGGGCAGCCACCCCGCCGATGCGGATAAGCTTTTCCGGCGTTTTTGGCGAGGAGATAATGCCCGCCACACTGCTGGTTTCGGCCTGGGGCTATCGTTGGTTAACGCGATTGCTCTATTGCACGGTGGCTCTGCATCTTACCGCTATGCCGATGAACATAATATCTTTTCGGTTCGTCTGCCTGATAGCGGTGATAGCTAAGGTCAGTACAGGTTCTGTTCCCCTTCCCTGCCACAGGGCTGTGGTTATCAATACAACCTCAATAAAGAGAAAATAAAGGATGCCGGCAAAGAATATTGCTGGCTCGATCACTTTCTCGGTTTCCAATCCAGGGTCAATTCATCCCATAACGCGTTATTCAGTGGGAACCTTTATGAAAAAGTATCTTGCATTCGCCGTTACGCTGCTGGGTATGGGCAAAGCCATCGCCTGTACTACCCTTTTGGTAGGCAATCAGGCTTCGGCTGATGGCTCCTTCATTATCGCGCGCAACGAGGATGGCTCGGCAAATAACGCCAAGCATAAGGTTATTCATCCCGTCGCGTTTCATCAACAAGGCGAGTATAAAGCACATCGGAACAATTTTAGCTGGCCGCTTCCGGAGACAGCGATGCGCTATACGGCGATTCATGACTTTGATACTAACGATAACGCCATGGGTGAAGCCGGTTTCAATTCGGCGGGCGTCGGAATGAGCGCAACGGAAACCATTTACAACGGCAGAGCGGCGCTGGCTGCCGATCCTTACGTGACAAAAACGGGAATCACGGAAGACGCCATTGAGTCCGTGATCCTGCCAGTGGCGCAATCGGCGCGTCAGGGCGCCAAATTACTGGGCGACATTATTGAACAAAAAGGCGCGGGCGAAGGTTTCGGCGTCGCGTTTATTGATAGCAAAGAGATATGGTATCTGGAGACGGGAAGCGGTCATCAATGGCTGGCAGTACGACTTCCGGCAGATAGCTATTTCGTTTCCGCCAATCAGGGACGTTTACGCCATTACGATCCGAATGATAACGCGAATTATATGGCGTCACCAACGTTAGTAAGCTTTGCGAAAAAGCAGGGATTATATGATCCGGCCCGCGGCGAATTCGACTTCCATCAAGCCTATTCGCAGGATAACAAAAACGATACCACCTATAATTATCCGCGCGTCTGGACGCTACAACATCAGTTTAATCCGCATCTGGATACGGTCGTTAGCGAAGGGGAAACATTTCCTGTTTTTTTAACGCCAATAACGAAAATTAGCGTGGCGGCAGTAAAAAACGCGTTACGCAATCACTATCAGGGAACGTCACACGACCCTTATGCCAGTCATAACCCACAAGAACCATGGCGACCCATATCCGTTTTTCGTACCCAGGAGTCACATATTTTACAGGTCAGACCGAAATTACCGCAGGCTATCGGTAACGTAGAATACATCGCCTATGGAATGCCATCTCTTAGCGTCTATCTCCCCTATTATCAGGGAATGCGTCATTATCAACCCGGAGATGATAAAGGAACCGATCGGGCGAGCAACGACTCTACCTACTGGACATTCCGCACGCTGCAAACGCTGGTTATGCAGGACTACAATACGTTTGCGCCAGATGTGCAACACGCCTGGAAAACATTTGAACAGCAAACAGCTAAGCAGCAGTATAAGATGGAGCAGAGCTATCTGAGATTATATGCGTCGCATCCGAAAGAAGCGCAACGCTTACTGCAAAATTTTGAAGATAAAACGATGCAAAATGCGCAGACGCTCGCCCGTCGCCTGACCAATAATATTATTACGACAATGACTTACCGCACAGATATGAAATATCACTTTTCAAGTACGCAACCATAAATTTAATGACAATCTATTAGCCACTCATACACAATAAGATAAAGCGGCACCAGAATTAGCCAGATATAAAAGACAATAATTATTATGGATTCATAGAGAGGATAGTTTATGACACTCCAGGCAAATATCAGCAGAGAGACAAAAGCGGCAAAAACCCAGGAGGTATATAAGCACGTTGTTCTTTTCAAAATGGCCGCCTCCTCTCGCATAAAACGATAACTACAGCTTATGTCCCGTGTTACATAACTTTTCCCGACAGGCCTCTTTTACCCATGCTGAAAAATTCCGCGTCTTTTCAGATTTCAACGCGAATTCTATCTGTTCAAGCATGGAATAGGAAAAACGAATATTCTTCGTCACGGTCTTACTTGTCCGGGGCTTTGCTGGCATACACACACCTGTATAACATTTGATGTAACGCCGTTACTTTACGCAGGAGTAAATCGGTGAATTTGATCTGAGTCAAGAAGGTGGGTTTTCAATAAAAGTTGTGCCCTAAATTGTGAAGTTTGTAGATTTTATGAACATTTGATGTACCGATCTCCCCCCATGATCGCCACTACGTATGGACGTCAGGATGCCTCCCCGCCTGATCAGAAGCGTTTCCTCATTAAAAAGGACATTTTTTTAAAGTTCCTGGCGCATAAAAGTCACATCCTTTTAAAGGGTTGTTAACCCTGTTGAATGTTCCCACTCCCCTATTCAGGAATATTAAAAACGCTATGCAAATACAGAGCTTCTATCACTCAGCTTCACTAAAAACCCAGGAGGCTTTTAAAAGCCTACAAAAAACCTTATACAATGGAATGCAGATTCTATCAGGCCAGGGCAAAGCGCCGGCTAAAGCACCCGACGCTCGCCCGGAAATTATTGTCCTGCGAGAACCTGGCGCGACATGGGGGAATTATCTACAGCATCAGAAGACGTCTAACCACTCTCTGCATGACCTCTATAACTTACAGCGCGATCTTCTCAACGTCGCGGCAACCGTTTTGGGTAAACAAGACCCAGTCCTGGCGTCAATGGCAAACCAAATGGAGTTAGCCAAAGTTAAAGCGGACCGGCCAGCAACAAAACAAGAAGAAGCCGCGGCAAAAGCATTGAAGAAAAATCTTATCGAACTTATTGCAGCACGCACTCAGCAGCAGGATGGCTTACCTGCAAAAGAAGCTCATCGCTTTGCGGCAGTAGCGTTTAGAGATGCTCAGGTCAAGCAGCTTAATAACCAGCCCTGGCAAACCATAAAAAATACACTCACGCATAACGGGCATCACTATACCAACACGCAGCTCCCTGCCGCAGAGATGAAAATCGGCGCAAAAGATATCTTTCCCAGTGCTTATCAGGGAAAGGGCGTATGCAGTTGGGATACCAAAAATATTCATCACGCCAATAATTTGTGGATGTCCACGGTGAGTGTGCATGAGGACGGTAAAGATAAAACGCTTTTTTGTGGGATACGTCATGGCGTGCTTTCCCCCTATCATGAAAAAGATCCGCTTCTGCGTCAGGTCGGCGCTGAAAACAAAGCCAAAGAAGTATTAACTGCGGCACTTTTTAGTAAACCTGAGTTGCTTAACAGAGCCTTAGCGGGCGAAGCGGTAAGCCTGAAACTGGTATCCGTCGGGTTACTCACCGCGTCGAATATTTTCGGCAAAGAGGGAACGATGGTCGAGGATCAAATGCGCGCATGGCAATCGTTGACCCAGCCGGGAAAAATGATTCATTTAAAAATCCGCAATAAAGATGGCGATCTACAGACGGTAAAAATAAAACCGGACGTCGCCGCATTTAATATGGGTGTTAATGAGCTGACGCTCAAGCTCGGCTTTGGCCTTAAGGCATCTGATAGATATAATGCCGAAGCGCTACATCAGTTATTAGGCAATGATTTACGCCCTGAAGCCAGACCGGGTGGCTGGGTTGGCGAATGGCTGGCGAAATATCCGGATAATTATGAGATCGTAAATACATTAGCGCGCCAGATTAAGGATATCTGGAAAAATAACCTACATCATAAAGATGGCGGTGAACCCTATAAACTCGCACAACGCCTTGCCATGTTAGCCCATGAAATTGACGCGGTGCCCGCCTGGAATTGTAAAAGCGGCAAAGATCGTACAGGGATGATGGATTCAGAAATCAAGCGAGAGATCATTTCTTTCCATCAGACCCATATGTTAAATGCGCCTGGCAGTCTTCCGGATAGCGGTGGACAGAAAATTTTCCAAAAAGTATTACTGAATAGTGGCAACCTGGAGATTCAGAAACAAAATACGGGCGGGGCGGGAAACAAAGTACTGAAAAATTTATCGCCAGAGGTGCTCAATCTTTCCTATCAAAAACGAATTGGGGATGAAAATATTTGGCAGTCAGTAAAAGGCATTTCTTCATTAATCACATCTTGAGTCTTGAGGTAACTATATGGAAAGTCTATTAAATCGTTTATATGCCGCGTTAGGCCTGGATGCCCCAGAAGATGAACCACTTCTCATCATTGATGATGGAATACAGGTTTATTTTAATGAATCCGATCATACACTGGAAATGTGCTGTCCCTTTATGCCATTGCCTGACGACACTCTAACTTTGCAGCATTTTTTACGTCTTAACTACGCCAGCGCCGTCACTATCGGCGCTGACGCAGACAATACTGCTTTAGTGGCGCTTTATCGCTTGCCGCAAACCAGTACCGAAGAAGAGGCGCTCACTGGTTTTGAATTATTCATTTCAAACGTGAAGCAATTAAAAGAGCGTTATGCATAATTAACACGTCACATGCTTTTTTAATGAGATAAAACGCAATACGTATGCCCTTTACAAGAGACAAGGCCAGAATCTTTGGTGGAAATGTAAGGGGCAAACGTTCCTCTCTCTCATTTTGCTCTGTTTGCGGGAGCATTTTTAGTGTGTAAGTATTCCTGCTCATCAGGTTTTTACGCCATCTACGCGCATTTATTCTGCTATAAGTTGAAATACTGCAAAAAATATTAGTGCTTATTATTTTTTCTTTAAGTAAATTTTCGTTCAACAAACTCAATTGTTTGTTCAATAATGATGAAGCGTGAGTTATGCTGGAAATGAAGGAAACCAATAGCAAGGATAATCTGATTATTCACGGGTGATATTATGAGACATCGTATATTTTTACCATTGCTTCTGGTGTTGTCGGCTACAGCCTTTTCGGCATCGGCGATGGCTGCCAGTGATTCCCCTCCACCACCAGATAATACAAAACACGCCTCCCGTGGCTGGCCACCAGACCCCGAAGCATTGATTCGCCCACGCTGGTGTGACAACTGGCCATCAGATATAGATTTACCCCCGAATTGGTGTCAAGTATGTGGTTGTTAATTTTTTACAGAAAGCTATAACAACCATATCAGGATTGAGAGTATTTCTGATCATTATGTTTCATCAGTTCCTGATGAACTGAATATGACTTCAGGCTGGCGTGTTTTATTAACGTCAGCCTGATTTTTTACAACATCATATTACTGACTTACAGGCGCAGCCAGTGCGTTCTATATCTAAGCTGGTGATTGTAACGACCCCGACAGTACTTCTGCTTCACCGTTATGGCAGAAATCATCGCCTCTTGTCAGATGCCAGACACCTACTCATCCCCAACCAAAGCTCTAAATACAAAAATCACCTTATATCTTTTTTTATTATTCCTTGTATAAATGTGACTTGTCTCACACCTATAAGGAATCGACTCACTTCCATAAGAAGGAATCAAAATGCCAATAACTAACGCGTCCCCAGAAAGTATATTAAAATATTTGTATGCGGCCGGTACCGGTACGAAAGAAGCAATGAAAAGTGCAACTTCACCACGCGGTATACTGGAGTGGTTTGTCAATTTTTTTACCTGTGGTGGAGTAAGAAGAAGCAATGAAAGATGCTTTCGGGAGGTAATTGTAAAACTGACCACATCATTATTATATGTAAATAAAGATGCTTTCTTCGATGGTAATAAAATATTTCTGGAGGATGTCAACGGGTGTACTATATGTCTGTCATGTGGAGCAGCATCCGAAAATACGGATCCCATGGTCATTATTGAAGTGAACAAAAATGGAAAAACTGTAACGGATAAAGTTGATAGCGAGAGATTTTGGAATGTATGTCGAATGTTAAAGCTGATGAGTAAACATAATATACAACAGCCTGATTCACTTATAACCGAGGATGGTTTTCTGAACCTGCGCGGAGTAAACCTGGCTCATAAAGATTTCCAGGGGGAAGATTTGTCAGAAATAGATGCTTCTGATGCAGATTTCCGTGAAACAAATCTTTCTAATGTAAATTTAGTCGGTGCAATTTTGTGTTGTGCAAATCTACACGCTGTAAATCTAATGGGTTCAAACATGACTAAAGCAAACCTGACTCACGCAGACCTGACTTGCGCTAACATGTCCGGTGTAAACTTAACCGCTGCAATTCTATTCGGCTCAGACTTAACTGACACCAAATTAAATGGTGCAAAATTAGATAAGATAGCTCTAACTTTAGCGAAAGCATTAACAGGAGCCGATCTGACAGGTAGTCAACATACCCCTACTCCACTCCCGGATTACAATGATAAAACGCTTTTCCCCCATCCAATATTTTAGTCGAGATAAAGGGATTTTATAAACAAGAAGTATTCAAACAGAAGCCCCCCTTGTTTTATTAAACAAACCCCGCCCCTAAGCTTCATTATAAATAACATTTTCAGCGTATTACTTGTTGGTTTTGTCTGAATCATAGCGTTATCTGTATATGGCACATTAACTAAAAACACTATTATTATTTAATTTAAATAATTCATAATTGTAGTCAGGGAATAAGAAATTATGCTTCCGGTCACCTACAGATTAATACCTCAAAGCGGAGTATCCACATATGGATTAAATACCGCAGATACACCTGTTTTCCCCGATATTCCCGAACATGCACCAAACCCCTCACGGCTACGCCTTGCTCATGACAGACTTGCCATAAACAGTGAATTCCGTCTGGAGCCAGAGTGTGTGGTGGAGTACCTTATCTCAGGCGCGGGTGGAATAGACCCTGATACAGAAATTGATGACGACACTTATGACGAATGCTACGATGAACTATCCTCCGTACTTCAAAATGCGTATACCCAAAGCGAAACATTCCGCAGACTGATGAATTACGCATATGAAAAAGAACTACATGATGTGGAGCAGCGCTGGCTACTGGGGGCAGGCGAAGCCTTTGAAACTACCGTGGCTCAGGAACACTTCAAACTTTCAGAAGGCAGGAAAGTTATTTGTCTCAATCTGGACGATTCTGATGATTCATATACCGAACATTATGAAAGTAACGAAGGAAGACAACTTTTTGACACAAAACGTTCATTTATTCATGAAGTTGTACATGCACTGACCCATCTTCAGGATAAAGAAGAAAATCATCCAAGAGGCCCTGTTGTCGAATATACCAACATTATTCTGAAAGAGATGGGGCATCCTTCACCTCCCAGAATGGTCTACATCTTCAATAAATAGACACATCAGGAAACGAAAAGAAACTAAAAACCCACGTAGTCCGTTTTTTCGGGAAATGTTCTGGCAGTATTTTCTAACTATATTCTAAGCGCCCAAAAAACAAAGGGGCTACCTTTCGGTAACCCCTTGTTTAATCTGGCGGAAGCGCAGAGATTCGAACTCTGGAACCCTTTCGGGTCGCCGGTTTTCAAGACCGGTGCCTTCAACCGCTCGGCCACACTTCCGGAATGAGGCGCACTATAAACATCCCGGTGCGTCATGTAAAGACCGAATGTATTCGTTTGCGTGAAAAACAGGCAAAATTTCGTTAATTGCCTGAAATAGCGGCACATTGACCATTTCTTCAACACAAAAACTGGCTGAATACGTGTTGATCGCCTCCACTGTTTCACCGCTGTGATTAGCGATTTTTTTATCGGTAACGCGTGGTTGGCGCTGCCGCCTGTTTTATGGCGTAGCGCCAGGCATGAGCAGACCGTTTTAACGACGGTAATCACCTGAAATCTCTAAAGGAAACTAAACGTAAACGAATGCGTAAAGATGGGTAAAACCACTGGGTGACAGTGACTGTTTTTATTATTCTCCTTTATTAATTACATCTGTCATAAGAGAGTGACTAATGGATCGTATCATTACATCATCGCGTGATCGTAGCTCGCTACTGAGTACGCACAAAGTACTGCGCAACACCTATTTTCTGTTGAGCCTGACGCTGGCTTTCTCCGCAATTACCGCGACAGCCAGTACGGTACTGATGCTGCCCTCCCCCGGCCTGATTCTGACGCTGGTCGGTATGTATGGGCTGATGTTCCTGACCTATAAAACCGCCAATAAGCCGGTCGGTATCCTGTCTGCTTTTGCGTTTACCGGCTTCCTCGGCTATATCCTGGGCCCGATTCTTAACGCCTATCTGTCAGCAGGCATGGGCGATGTCATTGGCCTGGCGCTGGGTGGGACCGCGTTAGTATTTTTCTGCTGCTCCGCTTACGTTCTGACCACCCGTAAGGATATGTCTTTCCTGGGCGGTATGTTAATGGCCGGGATCGTCGTCGTGCTGATTGGTATGGTGGCGAATATTTTCCTGCAACTGCCTGCATTGCACCTGGCGATTAGCGCGGTGTTTATCCTGATTTCCTCGGGCGCTATCCTGTATGAAACCAGTAACATCATTCACGGCGGTGAAACCAACTATATTCGTGCGACCGTCAGTCTGTACGTTTCGCTGTACAACATCTTTGTCAGCCTGCTCAGCATTCTGGGCTTCGCCAGCCGCGACTAATCGACATTCCCCTCTTCCAGCCCTGCTTATGCAGGGCTTTATTTTTTGCTACACTGCCGTCCGTGTTGATTACGCAGTGAAACGTTATGTTGATCTTTGAAGGTAAAGAAATCAGTACTGATAGCGAAGGCTATCTGAAAGAGACGACGCAGTGGAGTGAAACGCTGGCAGTCGCAATCGCCGCCAATGAAGGCATTGAGCTCTCTGCGGAACACTGGGAAGTCGTGCGCTTCGTGCGCGAATTTTACCTGGAGTTTAATACCTCTCCCGCCATCCGAATGCTGGTAAAAGCGATGGCGAATAAGTTCGGCGAAGAAAAAGGCAACAGCCGCTATCTATATCGTCTGTTCCCGAAAGGCCCGGCAAAGCAAGCGACCAAAATCGCCGGTCTGCCCAAGCCGGTAAAATGTATTTAATACCGAATACTAAAGCCTGTTAGCGTCTCGCGAGGGCTGTGCGGTTCAGTGAGGATTTTGTCCACACGAGCAGAGCGCGGCCCGCCCTCTTTCAGCCACTTGATGAGTTTTTCCACCTGCGCCGCGTCGCCACAGGCCACCACTTCTACGCTTCCGTCATCCATATTCTTCGCATAGCCGGTTAACCCCAGCCGCTGCGCCTCATGCTGCGTGGTATAGCGAAACCCGACTCCCTGAACGCGACCATAAACCCAGGCAATAATGCAGACGTTCGACATGATGGTTCTCCTTTCATAATCAGTGGTGGAGGCTCATACAGGACATACTTAACGTACCTGACTGGGCAGACACCCATAATGTTGGCGGAATCTGGCCGTAAACCGCGACCCCGACAGGTAGCCGCACCGTAGCGCTATTTCGCCGATCGGCAGCGTCGTCGATTGCAGTTGAGAAAGCGCGCAGGACATGCGCACCTCTTCAACAATTTGTCGATAACTCTGCGATTCGCGCTGCAAACGCCGACGCAGCGTCGATGTTCCCATAGCAAGACGGCGGGCTATCTCCTGGGCTGTCCATAGCTTAGCAGGCGAGAGCATAATCAGTTGCCGCACCTGCTCCGTGAGGGTGTAACCCCGTTCAATAAGCAGCGGTCCTGCCGCGCCATCATGCAAAAGCGCTAACAGTAACCCCATCGCCTGATGTTCCTGTAGCCCAACGGGCAACCCCTGGCGCACAGCATCCAACACGTTCTCCCACATAAATGTCAGGCTACGGCTCATCGGCGTACACAGCGATGTCAGGTTTGCCGGTGGATAATCCTGAACGTACATCGTTTTAAAGCGAGCAATAATCTCCGGTGAAAGTAACAACAGGTCGGAGCGAAAACCGTTCTGCGCAGGCTGATTAATAATCTCCAGCGGCGTGTTCGCCGGAATAATAATCAACTCGCCCGGCCCGGCGACAAGGCGGCTATCATCCTGAATGATGACTTTACTGCCCTGCGTAATATGGCAGATAGCGGCGGAAAAAAGCGTAACACGATGCAAACGGTGCAGATGACTGGAACGCACCTCTGCCGTCGTAAGATCCTGATGTCGAATATGCATCTCCTGCACCGTGCCGTCCTCTGTTTTATCTTCCGTATGTGGCCGTGAATTGTGCTTTCGCAATCACATGCGCGTTAAGCATAAACCCTACCAACGCGCCACTCGACTCACTGTCGAGCGGCAGTGTTGCCGTATTCAGCGCCCACACAGTAAACTGATAGCGATGAGGCTTATCGCCCGGCGGCGGACAGGCGCCGCCAAAGCCAGCATAACCGAAATCATTCCGTCCCTGCACCACTCCAGCGGGTAACGTTTTTTTATCAGCCCCCGTCGGCAGGTCGTGAATCTGCGCAGGAATATTCACCATCGTCCAGTGCCACCAGCCGCTTCCGGTGGGCGCATCAGGATCGAAGACGGTAATAGCGTAGCTTTTGGTTCCGGCAGGCGGATTGCGCCAGCTCAGCTGCGGCGAAATATTTTCTCCGCTACAACCAAATCCTTTAAAGACATGCTGTTGCGTTAAACGAAAATCCGCCGGAATATCCGCGCTACTGAGGCTAAACGCCGACGCGGCAGATACGCCGCCACTCAATGCCATCATTGCGGCTGCGGTCAAAGAGAAGACTGTTTTCATTGTATTTCCTTCTTCATATAAAGAAATAACACTATAAAAAGCGCCCGCTGAAGAAACTGTGCCTTTACGATTCTATTTTGTGCAGAAACGCTCACCACCATACGCTGGTGATTGCCCCTCTTATCTGTGCTACCCTACGCGCCATTTCGTTTTCACGGTCCCTGGCTGGAGCTATCATCCGGCTCGCGTCACTGTTTGTGAGAGGTTACTCCGCATGACTGAATCTACATTTCCGCAATATCCCCGTTTAGTCCTCAGCAAAGGGCGAGAAAAATCTTTACTCCGCCGCCACCCATGGGTCTTTTCCGGCGCTGTCTCCCGCCTGGAAGGCAAAGCCAACCTCGGTGAAACTATCGATATCGTCGACAATCAGGGAAAGTGGTTAGCACGCGGCGCCTGGTCGCCAGCATCCCAGATCCGCGCGCGCGTCTGGACATTTGATAAAGCAGAATCCATTGATATTGCATTTTTCACCCGCCGCCTGCGCCAGGCGCAGCAGTGGCGCGACTGGCTGGCGAAAAAAGACGGCCTGGATAGCTATCGTCTGATCGCCGGTGAGTCCGATGGCCTGCCTGGCGTCACTATCGATCGTTTTGGTCATTTTTTGGTGCTGCAACTGCTCAGCGCCGGGGCCGAATATCAACGTGCCGCATTAATTAGCGCTCTGCAAACATGCTATCCGGATTGCGCTATTTACGATCGCAGCGACGTCGCCGTGCGGAAAAAAGAAGGGATGGCGCTGACGCAAGGTCCGGTCACTGGCGAACTGCCGCCTGCGCTTCTGCCAATTGAAGAACACGGTATGAAATTACTGGTCGATATCCAGGGCGGCCACAAAACCGGTTATTATCTTGATCAGCGCGACAGTCGTCTGGCGACGCGCCGCTACGTGGAAAATCAGCGGGTACTGAACTGCTTCTCTTATACCGGCGGTTTTGCCGTGTCGGCATTAATGGGCGGTTGTCGCCAGGTTGTCAGCGTGGATACCTCACAGGATGCGCTGGATATCGCCAGGCAAAACGTTGAACTGAACCAACTGGACTTGAGCAAAGCCGAATTCGTGCGCGATGACGTGTTTAAGTTGCTGCGCGCTTACCGTGAACACGGCGAAAAATTCGACGTCATCATCATGGACCCGCCCAAATTCGTCGAAAATAAAAGCCAGTTAATGGGTGCCTGCCGGGGCTATAAAGACATTAACATGTTAGCGATTCAACTGCTCAATCCGGGCGGCATACTGCTGACATTCTCTTGCTCCGGACTGATGACCAGCGATTTATTTCAGAAAATCATTGCCGATGCCGCAATAGATGCCGGTCGTGATGTACAATTTATAGAGCAGTTCCGTCAGGCCGCCGATCACCCGGTGATCGCCACCTACCCGGAAGGGCTGTATCTGAAAGGGTTTGCCTGTCGCGTCATGTAACTTGAAAAGTGGAATAGTATCCTCATATAAAGGATATCTATTTCCCGGGAGGTGACTATGATAGCCAGCAAATTCGGTATCGGCCAACAGGTCCGCCATTCCCTGTTAGGTTACCTCGGAGTGGTCGTCGATATCGACCCGGAATATTCGCTTGATGAACCGTCGCCTGATGAACTGGCGGTTAACGACGAACTTCGCGCCGCTCCGTGGTACCACGTGGTAATGGAAGATGATGATGGTCAGCCAGTGCATACTTATCTGGCCGAGGCCCAGTTGCGAAGCGAAATGCGGGACGAGCATCCAGAACAGCCATCGATGGATGAACTGGCGCGTACCATTCGCAAGCAGCTTCAGGCGCCGCGACTACGTAACTGATTGTATGTAAAAGGCCGGAGAGCGATATCCGGCCACTTAAACTTTTATTTCGCCAGCCCCAGGCGAGGGATCTCAATCGCCGGGCAGCGATCCATCACCACGGTCATGCCTGCATCCCGCGCCAGTACCGCCGCCTGTTCGTTGATCACGCCAAGCTGTAGCCACAGCGTTTTTGCGCCGATGGCGATAGCTTCCTGCGCGACGCCCCATGCAGCTTCAGAGTTGCGAAAAACATCCACCATATCGACTTTTTCGGGAATATCCGCCAGCGTGGCATACCCCTGTTGCCCCAGCAATGTCTTACCCGCGACTTTTGGCGCAACCGGAATCACATGGTAGCCCTGTTCAAGCAGGTATTTCATTACCCGATAACTTGGACGATCGGGTTTATCGCTCGCACCTACCAGCGCGATAGTGCGAGTGGACGTCAAAACATCAGCAATATCGGTCTCTTTCATCATCTTTCTCCTGGCTGTTTTGCAAAGTGTACGACAAACCTGACATAGCAACCATTCATCCCATACCGATGTATGAGAGCAAAACGCCAAAATATGTCTATATGTTAGTAAACATGATCTAAGAAAAATTTCGATACATTATTAGCCAGACGGCCTTTGGACAGGAGAACCTTATGAAAACCGGCGCGCTAGCCACCTTCCTTGCTCTCTGTTTGCCGGTGACTGTTTTTGCCACAACGCTCCGTTTGTCTAATGAGGTTGATCTGCTGGTGCTGGACGGCAAAAAGGTGTCCAGCTCTTTATTACGCGGCGCAGAGAGCATTGAACTGGAAAACGGGCCGCATCAACTCGTTTTCCGGGTGGAAAAAACCATCCGCCTGCCCGGTAATGAAGAGCGGCTTTATATTTCTCCGCCGCTGGTGATAAGTTTCGATACCCAACTGATAAGTCAGGTCAATTTTCAGCTCCCGCGGCTGGAAAACGAGCGCGAAGCCTCGTATTTTAACGCGGCGCCGCGTCTGGCGCTTTTGGACGGCGACGCCATGCCCATTCCGGTAAAACTCGATATTCTGGCCATTACTTCTACGGCTAAAGTGGTCGATTATGAAATAGAGACCGAGCGTTATAATAAATCGGCGAAACGCGCCTCGCTTCCTCAGTTCGCCACGATGATGGCAGACGACAGCACATTACTTTCCGACGTCTCAGAGCTTGATACCGTACCGCCGCAATCACAAACTCTGACAGAACAGCGGCTGAAATATTGGTTCCGACTGGCCGACCCGCAGACACGCCATCATTTTCTGCAATGGGCGGAAAAACAGCCGCCCTCTTGATATGAGTTGTCCCAGCACGCAATTTTTTTGTCTTTCTCTTGCAGCATCAAGCGCTTCCAGTAATCTGTAGACAGGTTAACTACGGAATCGAATTATGGAACTGACGACTCGCACCTTGCCGACGCGCAAACATATCGCGTTGGTTGCTCACGACCACTGCAAACAGATGTTAATGAACTGGGTGGAACGCCATCAGCCGTTGCTGGAAAAACACGTTCTTTATGCAACCGGCACCACGGGGAATCTGATCCAGCGCGCAACCGGTATGGACGTTAATGCGATGCTGAGCGGCCCGATGGGCGGCGACCAGCAGGTTGGCGCGCTCATTTCAGAAGGGAAAATCGACGTGTTGATTTTCTTCTGGGACCCGCTTAACGCGGTACCGCACGACCCCGATGTCAAAGCGCTACTGCGTCTGGCCACCGTATGGAATATCCCTG
This sequence comes from Salmonella sp. SSDFZ54, assembly GCF_004010735.1. Taxonomy (NCBI): domain Bacteria; kingdom Pseudomonadati; phylum Pseudomonadota; class Gammaproteobacteria; order Enterobacterales; family Enterobacteriaceae; genus Salmonella; species Salmonella sp. SSDFZ54. Next base: position 3,840,421 of record NZ_CP034819.1, on the reverse strand, counting down.
TCGCCACTAACGTCTCAACGGCGGACTTTATCATCCAGTCCCCGCATTTTAATGACGCTGTAGATATTCTTATTCCGGATTATGCGCGTTATCTGGCCGAGCGCCTGAAATAACCGCTACGCGGGCGGGATGCTGTACCGCCCGCGCTTTAGGGCTTCCTCGCCACCGGCACATCCAGCTGTTTAAGCGCCTCCACAAAGCGCGAGGGATTATCTTTATTGAAAAGCAGCCAGACCCGCGCGCGCGCGCGCGTCAACGCCACATATAACAAACGCCGCTCTTCAGCGTCCGGAAAATCCTCAACCTGAGGAAGAAGCGCACTTTCCATAATGGATTCTCGCGCCGGGGCGGGGAAACCGTCGTTACCCTCCTGCAATCCGACAAGAATCACGTAATCGGCCTGTTGGCCTTTGCTGGCATGGATAGTCATGAAGTCTATCTGTAACTTCGGCCAGCGAGTCGCCGCTTTTTGTAGACTCGCGGGTTTCAGATGATGATAGCGCGCCAGCACCAGGATACGTTCATCTTCCTTAGCATAGCCGGATAATTTATCCAGTAACGCGTCCAACTGGCTTTCATCCAATAACGTCACCGCTTTTTTATCGCCTGGGGTCAGACTATTTAACGGTTTTTTAAGCTGGTGCGGATTCTGCTGTACAAAGCGATTGGCAATATCGCCAATCCGACTGTTAAAGCGGTACGTGGTGTCCAGGTGGCAATGCTCGCCCTCGCCGAACGTCTGATGAAACGCCGTCGTTAAGGAGAGCTGCGCCCCGCTAAAACGGTAAATCGCCTGCCAGTCATCGCCAACGGCAAACAGCGTAGTCTGGCTATTCTGCTTGCGCAGCGCCTCTAACAGCGCCGCCCGTTGCGGGGAAATATCCTGAAATTCATCGACCAGAATATGCTTCCACGGGCTGATAAAACGCCCTTTTTCGAGGATTACCATTGCCTGATGGATCAGCCCGGAGAAATCAACGGCATTTTCCGCTTTCAACGCACTTTTCCAGGCCTTTAGCAGCGGCGCCATCAGCTTAATGCGTTTGCCAAACAGCTCGCGGCACTCCTCTGGCGCGCCAGCGATCATTTCTGCCTGCGCGCCGCCGTGCATACGCATCAAACTGACCCAACGATCCAGGCGAGGGGCCAGACGCCGCTGCAATGTCTCATCGTCCCAGAAATTACCTTCCGGCACTACCCACTGCATCTCCTCTTCCAGCCACTGACGCCAGCCTTTGGCCTGCGCTTTTTTCTCGCTACACTGCTGACGCCAGGTGCGCAGAAATAGCTGATGCCGCGCGGTGGCGTCACTTTCCAGCTTACTGATAACCGGCGCTTTTTTACTGCCTTGCTGAATAATATACAGCGCCAGCGAATGGAACGTACGGGCAGTAATCTCTTCCGTATGTAAGCGCTCGCGGATACGCTCATCCATCTCCTCTGCCGCCTTGCGACCAAACGCCAGTAAAAGAATTTGCCCCGCATCTGCTTGTCCGCGCGCCAACAGCCAACCCGCGCGCGCCACCAGCACCGAGGTCTTACCGCTTCCCGCGCCCGCCAGTACCAGTAACGATGATTCGCCGTTAACCACCGCCCTGGCCTGGGAAGGATTAAGCGGAGAAGATTCTATCTGCGTAAAAAAGTCGGCATGCGCTTCCAGCATGGCATCAGCATACGCCTGATTATGCTGCTGCCGACTTCCCTCGCTATCCTGTAACCAGGCCAGACACTTACGCCATATCTCGCGACAGTGAGCAAACTCCTCCAGACGTGAGACCGGCAGCGGCAAGGCGGCAAACGTCTGGCGAATTTCGTGTTCCAGCCCCCGAACGCGTTCACGGGTAAGCCATTGGTTTTCGCCCGTTCGCTCACTAATACGCGCCCATTGCTCTTGTAATGCCTGCGCGGCGACATCACTCATCTCCTGGCTCCAGCGACGCCAGTGCGCGTCCAGATAGCGATGGAATTGCTGGGTTTCCGACCACTCGGTACCGTGCAAACGCACGACTTTATCCTCCGGCAGGACAAACTCCAGCTCGCCCCATACCAGCCCACGCTTACAGTGAATCGCCAATAACTGATTGAATGGAATAAGATATTCATGCCTGTCGCCAGACACTTTCACCCCAGCGTTGAGGATCTCGGCACGATCATACGGGTGTTGCGCCAGACGTTTTCCAAGAGAAGTTGCTTTCAGTTCCATGACTCAGCGAATCCAGACGTAAAGATGTGCTTATCAGTGTAACCGCCAGAGAAAACGTGCTCCAGTCTAAAAAAACGTTACAATTGCCCGCAGTGATAGAAAACCGGAATGAACTGAGGGTTTATGCGTACCGTTCTGAATATTTTAAACTTTGTACTGGGCGGCTTTGCCACTACGCTGGCCTGGCTGCTGGCGACGCTTGTCAGTATTGTGCTTATTTTTACCCTGCCGTTGACCCGCTCCTGCTGGGAGATAACCAAACTGTCCCTGTTCCCTTACGGTAATGAAGCCATTCACGTTGACGAACTTAATCCGGCGGCGAAAAGCGTATTAATGAATACTGGCGGTACCTTGCTGAATATTTTCTGGTTACTTTTTTTCGGCTGGTGGCTATGCCTGATGCACATTGCCTCCGGTATCGCGCAGTGTGTCACTATCATCGGGATACCTGTCGGTATTGCGAACTTTAAAATTGCCGCGATTGCGCTTTGGCCTGTCGGTCGCCGCGTCGTCTCTGTAGAAACCGCTCGCGCCGCGCGAGAAGCTAACGCGCGCCGCCGTTTTGAATGATCGGGACAAATAGCCTTTATGTTAAGTCCGTTGATTCGCCGTTATACCTGGAACAGTACCTGGCTGTATTACATCCGCATTTTTATCGCTCTGTGCGGCACCACCGCCCTGCCCTGGTGGCTGGGCGACGTCAAACTTACCATCCCGCTCACGCTCGGTATGGTTGCCGCGGCGCTAACCGATCTCGACGACCGCCTTGCCGGACGCTTGCGTAATTTAATCATTACCTTAATTTGCTTTTTTATCGCGTCGGCTTCTGTGGAGCTGCTCTTTCCCTGGCCGTGGCTATTTGCGTTGGGCTTAACGTTATCCACCAGCGGGTTTATTCTGTTGGGAGGACTGGGGCAACGCTATGCCACCATCGCGTTCGGCGCGTTACTCATTGCCATCTATACGATGCTGGGTACCTCTTTATACGATCACTGGTATCAGCAACCACTGCTCCTGCTGGCAGGCGCAGTATGGTATAACCTACTGACGCTAACCGGGCATCTGCTATTTCCGATCCGTCCGTTGCAGGATAATCTGGCACGCAGTTACGAACAGTTAGCGCACTATCTGGAACTGAAATCACGTCTGTTTGATCCTGATATTGAAGATGAAAGCCAGGCGCCGCTCTATGATTTAGCGTTAGCGAACGGGCAGTTAATGGCGACGCTGAACCAAACGAAAGTGTCGTTATTGAGTCGCCTGCGCGGCGATCGTGGTCAACGCGGTACGCGCCGCACTCTCCATTACTATTTTGTGGCGCAGGATATTCATGAACGCGCCAGTTCTTCGCATATTCAATATCAGACGCTGCGCGATTATTTTCGCCATAGCGACGTCATGTTCCGCTTTCAACGTCTGATGTCGATGCAGGCGCAGGCCTGTACGCAGCTGGCGCGCTGTATCTTACTGCGTACGCCGTACCAGCATGATCCGCGCTTTGAACGCGTCTTTACCCACATTGACGCCGCGCTTGAACGTATGCGCGCCAGCGGCGCTTCTTTAGAGCTGCTGAATACGCTTGGATTCTTATTAACCAACCTACGCGCCATTGATGCGCAACTGGCGACGATCGAGTCGGAGCAGGCCCAGGCAATGCCGCGCAATGAGTCAGAAAACCAGTTGGCTGATGATAGCCTGCACGGGTTTAGCGACATCTGGCTGCGTCTGAGCCGTAATTTTACCCCGGAGTCCGCTCTCTTTCGCCATGCGGTACGCATGTCGCTGGTATTGTGCATCGGTTATGCTCTCATCCAAATTACCGGGATGCGCCACGGGTACTGGATATTGCTCACCAGCCTGTTCGTTTGCCAGCCTAACTATAACGCGACCCGCCATCGCCTTGCGCTCAGGATTATCGGTACGTTGGTAGGCGTTGCGATCGGCCTGCCGATTTTATGGTTTGTCCCTTCGCTTGAAGGACAGTTAGTTCTGCTGGTGATTACCGGCGTGCTTTTCTTCGCATTCCGTAATGTGCAGTATGCCCATGCGACGATGTTCATCACCCTGCTGGTATTACTCTGCTTTAACCTCCTGGGCGAAGGCTTCGAGGTAGCGTTACCGCGCGTCGTCGACACGTTAATTGGCTGCGCTATCGCCTGGGCTGCGGTCAGCTTTATTTGGCCGGACTGGCGCTTTCGCAACCTTCCCCGGGTACTCCAGCGCGCCACCGATGCTAATTGCCGCTACCTTGATGCGATCCTTGAGCAATATCACCAGGGACGGGATAACCGCCTGGCCTATCGCATTGCCAGACGCGACGCACACAACCGCGATGCAGAACTGGCATCCGTGGTTTCTAATATGTCGAGCGAACCCGACGTCACGGCTGAAACCCGGGAGGCGGCGTTCAGGCTGCTTTGCCTCAATCACACTTTTACCAGCTATATCTCCGCCCTCGGCGCGCACCGCGAAAAGCTCAGTAATCCGGACGTGTTGGGGCTTCTGGATGACGCGGTCTGCTACGTTGATGATGCGCTTCATCATCAACCTGAAGACGAACAGCGCGTACACCAGGCGCTGGAGGGTTTAAAGCAGCGAGTTCAGTCGCTGGAAACACGTCCGGACAGCAAAGAACCTCTGGTTGTTCAACAAATTGGTTTGCTCATTGCCTTACTGCCCGAGATTGGACGCTTGCAACGGCAAATTTCACCGTCGACTTCTACATTAATTACCCAGCCGTAAGCGAATGAGCCCAGTCGGCAAGCTCCTGGCGACGACTCGCCGGGAGCGCCGCTTCATGTACGCCGACAATTGCGCCTTCCAGGGCATACAAAACTTTCACCGTCAGCAAGGGATTGCTTTGTCGCAACCTTAGCCAGCACATTTTCGCGCCCAGTATGCGTAACATATTTTCGTCCTTTATCCCTGACTCATTGAGCAATGTTTCCAGATGGAAGGTCATATTGGGGAGATCTTTGAGTCTGTGCTGTAAAATACGGCTGTGTTTTTCCTTCATTGCCGCGTCAAGAGAATACTTCGATAAACGCACCAGCTGCTGCTGATCGCGCCACAGGCTTTCATCCACCCGGTAATAGTTGAGCATAACGGGACGTCCACATTTCATAAACATGAGCCAGGCGGGAGGATGCTTCACACAGTAGGGTACGCTTTCTTCACAGGCGCGGAGATAAAGCTCGCCATTAGCCACCATCGCAAAGACGGTATCCTCCACGGTCAGACTATAGCTACCGAATAAAGATCGATACTGGATCGTCCCCAAAGAGGCCAAATATTCTTGCGATTTATAGATCCTGTCATAAGAGAGTGCTCTCATAAAATTCCTTTTAAATCATAAAGTAAAAGAATGATTTGCAGTAACGGATCCGTTAATGACGAAAATAGGCAACTTATACTCCGCGAGCAAGATGATTTTTATTTTTGACGCCACTAAGAATAAAAATTGCGAGACAGTTTCCGAAAATAGAGTTGATCTTTCATCGCCACAGGGGTACTGTATGAATATACAGTAACTCACAGGGCTGGATTGATTATGTACACTTCAGGTTATGCAAATCGTTCTTCGTCATTTCCTACCACTACCCACAACGCTGCGCGCACCGCTACGGAAAATGCCGCGGCAGGACTGGTCAGTGAAGTTGTCTACCACGAAGACCAGCCCATGATGGCGCAACTCCTGCTTTTGCCTTTACTCCGTCAGTTAGGCCAACAATCACGATGGCAGCTCTGGCTCACGCCGCAGCAAAAGCTCAGCCGTGAATGGGTACAGTCTTCAGGTTTGCCATTAACGAAAGTGATGCAAATTAGCCAGCTTGCGCCTCGTCATACGCTGGAGTCGATGATCCGCGCTTTGCGTACAGGAAATTACAGCGTGGTAATTGGTTGGATGACTGAAGAACTGACAGAAGAAGAACATGCCAGCCTGGTTGAAGCAGCGAAGGTAGGTAATGCGGTAGGGTTTATCATGCGCCCTGTACGTGCGCACGCTTTACCCAGGAGACAGCATTCCGGGCTAAAAATTCACTCTAATTTGTATCATTAAGTAAAATTAGGATTTATCCTGGACTTTTTTTTACGCGAACGTATCTCCTTTGAGTGCTAACGTTTTTTTTGCGAGAACGCTTGCCAGAAGCGGTTTCCGCAATTTTTGCTGTACGATTTATCATCTGAAACTGTTAAATGATGTGTATATCCGTCATGTTTTTTTCACATGTCTGACGGAGTTCACACTTGTAAGTTTCCAACTACGTTGTAGACTTTACATCGCCAGGGGTGCTCAGCATAAGCCGTAGATATCGGTAGAGTAACTATTGAGCAGATCCCCCGGTGAAGGATTTAACCGTGTTATCTCGTTGGAGATATTCATGGCGTATTTTGGATGATAACGAGGCGCAAAAAATGAAAAAGACAGCTATCGCGATTGCAGTGGCACTGGCTGGTTTCGCTACCGTAGCGCAGGCCGCTCCGAAAGATAACACCTGGTACGCTGGTGCTAAACTGGGCTGGTCTCAGTACCATGACACCGGCTTCATTAACAATGATGGCCCGACTCATGAAAACCAACTGGGCGCAGGTGCTTTTGGTGGTTACCAGGTTAACCCGTACGTTGGCTTTGAAATGGGCTACGACTGGTTAGGCCGTATGCCGTACAAAGGCGACAACATCAATGGCGCTTATAAAGCTCAGGGCGTTCAGTTGACCGCTAAACTGGGTTATCCAATCACTGACGATCTGGACGTTTATACCCGTCTGGGTGGTATGGTATGGCGTGCAGACACCAAGTCTAACGTCCCTGGCGGCCCGTCTACTAAAGACCACGACACCGGCGTTTCCCCGGTATTCGCGGGCGGTATCGAGTATGCTATCACCCCTGAAATCGCAACCCGTCTGGAATACCAGTGGACTAACAACATCGGTGATGCCAACACCATCGGCACCCGTCCGGACAACGGCCTGCTGAGCGTAGGTGTTTCCTACCGTTTCGGCCAGCAAGAAGCTGCTCCGGTAGTCGCTCCGGCACCAGCTCCGGCTCCGGAAGTACAGACCAAGCACTTCACTCTGAAGTCTGACGTACTGTTCAACTTCAACAAATCTACCCTGAAGCCGGAAGGCCAGCAGGCTCTGGATCAGCTGTACAGCCAGCTGAGCAACCTGGATCCGAAAGACGGTTCCGTTGTCGTTCTGGGCTTCACTGACCGTATCGGTTCTGACGCTTACAACCAGGGTCTGTCCGAGAAACGTGCTCAGTCTGTTGTTGATTACCTGATCTCCAAAGGTATTCCGTCTGACAAAATCTCCGCACGTGGTATGGGCGAATCTAACCCGGTTACCGGCAACACCTGTGACAACGTGAAACCTCGCGCTGCCCTGATCGATTGCCTGGCTCCGGATCGTCGCGTAGAGATCGAAGTTAAAGGCGTTAAAGACGTGGTAACTCAGCCGCAGGCTTAAGTTTCCGTCTGATAAAAAACCCCGCGTCGCGGGGTTTTTTGCTCTGGTCTGGGTGACAACGCCTTTCAGCGTTACTTCTTGCCTAATAACGCCTGTAAATCCTGCTTTAACGTGGTCATTTGCGTGGCATATTTCTCTTTATGCTCCGCGTCTTCTATCAGTTGCACTATCGTTTCGGATAATGTTTTACCGCGTCGCTGCGCAAGGCCCGCCAGACGCTGCCAGACCATAAACTCTAAATCGATAGATTTTTTGCGCGTATGCTGATGTTCCGCATTGAAGTGTCGTTTGCGTCTTGCCCGAATGGTTTGTTTCATCCGATTAAGCAAGGCAGGATTCATATGCCTGTCTATCCAGACATTTACCCGCACCGGTTCATTTTCGAGGGCCAACAACAAATTGACGGCTTCCTGGGCAGCACTGGCTTCCACGTAGCGGGTGATCAACTCCCCTTCGCGGTGCTTTTTCACCAGATATTTCCATTTCCAACCGCTTTCAAGATTTTCAAGTTGTTGATATTTCATTGCGATCCCAACGTTACCGTGTAACTGTTATCAGAATATCAGTTTTTTAGCCATCTGAAGAAAAGAATCTCTAACCTGTGAATGGTTACACGTCTTCATATTACTTTGCATTCGCTTTCCGCGTGTGCAGCGTGACGGGTTAGGCTATAATCCCCCCTTTTACAACAGACTAAAAAACCTCAACTTTGACCATTACGAAACTTGCATGGCGTGATCTGGTGCCGGATAGCGAAAGCTATCAGGAGATATTTGCACAGCCACACGCGACTGACGAAAACGACACCTTACTCAGTGATACTCAGCCACGACTGCAATTTGCGCTTGAGCAGCTTATTCAGCCGTGGAGCTCATCCTCTTTTATGCTGACTAAAGCGCCTGAAGAGCAAGAGTATCTCACTTTACTTTCAGATGCCGTCCGCGCTCTGCAAACCGATGCCGGACAATTAACCGGCGGACATTATGACGTTTCCGGGCATACTGTTCATTACCGCGCCGCGCAGAATGCGCAAGACAACTTTGCCACCGTCACACAAGTCGTCAGCGCGGACTGGGTCGAAGCCGAGCAGCTCTTTGGTTGCCTGCGGCAGTATAACGGCGACATTACCCTGCAGCCGGGACTGGTTCATCAGGCGAACGGCGGCGTGCTGATTATTTCCTTACGAACCCTTCTGGCGCAGCCGTTACTGTGGATGCGTCTGAAAGCCATCGTTAGCCGCGAGCGTTTTGACTGGGTGGCCTTTGACGAGTCGCGTCCATTACCGGTCTCCGTGCCATCAATGCCGCTCAAACTGAAGGTGATTCTGGTTGGCGAACGTGAATCACTGGCTGATTTTCAGGAGATGGAACCGGAGCTCGCGGAGCAGGCTATCTACAGTGAATTTGAAGACAATTTACAGATAGCGGACGCAGAAGCTATGACCCTGTGGTGTCAATGGGTGACGCGTATCGCTTTACGCGATAATTTGCCCCCTCCGGCTCCGGACGCCTGGCCCGTTCTGATACGCGAGGCTGTGCGCTATACCGGCGAACAGGATACGCTGCCTCTTTGCCCACTGTGGATAGCCCGCCAGTTTAAGGAGGCGTCGCCTTTATGCGAAGGCGATACCTGCGGCGCAGAAGCGCTCAGCCTGATGCTTGCCCGACGCGAATGGCGAGAAGGCTTTCTGGCGGAACGGATGCAGGATGAGATTCTGCAAGAGCAGATCCTGATTGAAACCGAAGGCGAACGCGTTGGACAAATCAATGCGCTTTCCGTCATTGAGTTTCCCGGGCATCCTCGCGCCTTTGGCGAACCGTCGCGAATTAGCTGTGTTGTGCATATCGGCGATGGCGAATTTAACGATATTGAGCGCAAGGCCGAACTTGGCGGAAATATCCACGCTAAGGGAATGATGATTATGCAGGCCTTCCTGATGTCGGAGTTGCAGCTGGAGCAACAAATTCCCTTCTCTGCCTCGTTAACCTTTGAGCAGTCCTACAGCGAAGTGGATGGCGATAGCGCCTCAATGGCGGAATTATGTGCGCTCATCAGCGCGCTGGCCAATGTGCCGGTGAATCAAAACATTGCGATTACCGGCTCGGTCGATCAGTTTGGTCGCGCGCAACCGGTGGGTGGGCTAAACGAAAAAATTGAAGGTTTCTTCGCCATCTGCGAGCAGCGGGAATTAAACGGTAAACAGGGCGTGATTATCCCTGCCGCCAATGTCCGCCATCTCAGTCTTAAATCTGAACTGCTGCAAGCGGTTAAAGAAGAGAAGTTCACTATCTGGGCGGTAGACGACGTGACCGACGCCTTACCGTTACTGTTAAATCTGGTGTGGGATGGCGAAGGTCAAACGACGTTGATGCAGACTATCCAGGAGCGTATCGCGCAGGCGACGCAACAGGAAGGCCGTCATCGTTTCCCGTGGCCATTACGTTGGCTGAACGCTTTTATTCCGAACTGATCGGACTTGTTCAGCGTACACGTGTTAGCTATCCTGCGTGCTTCAATAAAATAAGGTTTACATAAAACATGGTAGATAAACGCGAATCCTATACAAAAGAAGACCTTCTTGCCTCTGGTCGTGGTGAACTGTTTGGCGCTAAAGGGCCGCAACTCCCTGCACCGAACATGCTGATGATGGACCGCGTCGTTAAGATGACCGAAACGGGCGGCAATTTCGACAAAGGCTATGTCGAAGCCGAGCTGGATATCAATCCGGATCTATGGTTCTTCGGATGCCACTTTATCGGCGATCCGGTGATGCCCGGTTGTCTGGGTCTGGATGCTATGTGGCAATTGGTGGGATTCTACCTGGGCTGGTTGGGCGGCGAAGGCAAAGGCCGCGCTCTGGGCGTGGGCGAAGTGAAATTTACCGGCCAGGTTCTGCCGACAGCCAGGAAAGTCACCTATCGCATTCATTTCAAACGTATCGTAAACCGTCGCCTGATCATGGGTCTGGCGGACGGTGAGGTTCTGGTGGATGGTCGTCTGATCTATACCGCACACGATTTGAAAGTCGGTTTGTTCCAGGATACTTCCGCGTTCTAAGTGTTGAATTGATATTCCTCGCTATCGGTATCATGCTTGCAAAACCCATAAAGGCGAAACCTCCGCACTGCGGAGGTTTCTTTTTCTAAAGAGACAGAATCAGGCCATTACCGCCCTGTCCTCCATGGCTTGTCGCCAACCTCCCAACCAGTATGACCGTTGATTCAGCGTCTGATAGGGACACATTTCTTTTGATCGTCCGGCGATGCCGGCCTGATATCCACGTTGATGTGCCCGTTCCAGGCGATCTCGTTTTTGTCTCTTCATGCCTCGTTTCCCTCATATTTGTATCTGGTGGAAAAGAAAACAGTGATTACAAAATGTGCAATCACACTACACGAATACCTCTAAATGGATCGCCCGTCAATGCGCAAAATTCACACCAATGTCATATTTGTGAGCTATACGGTAAATCATTTGTACAAAAAATGTGAGCCATAACAACTATTTTTCCGGCGTCAAAAATAAAAAAACCGCCTCAGGCGCACGACCTGAAGCGGTTAAATTTACATTACTTTTATCTCAGGGAAGGCGCTTTATCTCATCTGCGATAGCGGCTGCTTCCTGACTCCATGCGCTTGCCAGTACTTTGACCATCTCATCATAGCCATCTTTCTGCTGACTGGCTTCGATATGGAAAGGCCGCTTAATCAGCTGTCCATTGTGGTTTAATAACCACTCCCCGCTGACGATAACCTTACCATCGTAGCGTCCATGGAATCCGGTTACGGTAACGTTTAACGTATCCTGGGTGGTTCCCAACGGCTGGGAAGCGACGACCCAGCCAGGAAGCCGGGCGCTAAGATTCGCCACCAGCGTGTTACGTAATTGCTGGTCCAGCGGGCTGGCCCACAGATTGTTATTGGCAATCACATACTGAACATCACTGGTTTGATACACCACACCGTTACCTGCCAGATAGTCAGGTACGGAAACCTGCTCTACCCATAAGAGACGGTTGCCCTGACTTGCGGTGCTTTGCACACCGCTTTGCGCTATCGGGAGCTGATAATAGCTTTTATTCTCTCCGCCGGAGCTACATGACGCCAGCCAGAACGCCATTATCACGACTAGCCATTTTTTCATTGTTTCGCCCTCTTAGGCTCAGGATCTTTTTTATCCTTCGCTTCAAATACCAGCGCGTTGCTCTTCTCGTTCAGAGTTTTCAACACCGGTTGTAACTCACGAAGCACCTGATCGAGACGCTGCATATCCGCCACCATTTTGTTATACGCCGCCGATCCAGGCTGGAAGCCTTGCATACTGCGGTTAAGTTCGCGTAACGTCGTTTGCATATCTGCCGGAAGCTGCTGCATCGACTGACTGGAGGTAATCTTGTTCATATTATCCAGCGTGGTTTGCAGCCGACGCATAGTACGCTGGCTTTCAGACAGCGTATTGGTCGCTTGTTCAATCATCGGATTCAACGGCAGGTTGTTGATCTTATCCAACGTTTCCACCAGTCGCTGTTGAATTTGCGCCAGGCCGCTGCTGACAGTGGGAATAATTTCATAACCATCAAATTCGCGTAGCCCGGTGATCGGCGGCTCCTTAGGATAAAAGTCCAGATCGACATACAGCGCCCCGGTCACCAGGTTGCCGGTTTTAAGCGAAGCGCGTAAACCGCGCTTAAGCAGTTCCGTCAAATGCGCGCCAACATCCGCATTTTCTCCCAGTTGCGCTTTCAGACGCTCCGGTTCAATGCGCACCAGCACAGGAATACGGTAATCGTCGTTAAATACCTGGCGCATTTTAGACGCAAAGAAAGGCACTTTGCTTACCGTCCCCAGACGAATACCGCGGAACTCCAGCGGCGCGCCGGGTTGTAATCCGCGCACCGAATCTTTAAAGAACATCAGGTAATCGATATGATCGGTATACAGCGAATCCTGAATACTTTTTTGATCGTCGTAGAGATTAAACGCCGTTTTTTCGGCGACGGGTTGCCCCTGCTCAAGTCCTTCCGGCACATCAAAACTCACGCCGCCGCCAAACAACGTCGTCAACGATCCCATTTCCACGCGCATTCCCGCCGATGTCAGATCCACAGCGATACCGCTATCTTTCCAGAATCGGACATTACTGGTGACCAATCGATCGTTTGGCGCCTTAATGAACAACTGATAACTCATTGTCCGTTTTTGCGGATCGAAAGAGCTGGTTTCAACGGATCCTACCCGATAACCCCGGAACAGAACGGGATCGCCAGGACTGAGCTGACCGGCCTTTTTGCTGTCCAGAATCACACGAATACCTTTGGCATCGGGCGGCGCCAACGGCGGTGAGTCAAGAAGCTGATAGCTTTCCGGCTGACTGCCCTTACTTCCTGGTTGTAGTTCAATATACGCGCCTGATAGCAGCGTCCCAAGCCCGCTGATGCCTTCACGCCCCACCTGCGGTTTTACGACCCAAAATACCGAGTCTTTATGCAGCAACTTTTCCATACCGGAATGAAGCCGCGCTTTGATTTGTACATGGGTCAGATCGTCAGTCAGCGTCGCGCTTTCAACCACGCCGACATCCACGCTGCGACTTTTGATCGTCGTTTTTCCGCCTTCAATGCCTTCCGCATTGGTGGTAATTAAGGTAACTTCCGGTCCCTGGTGGCTGTAGTGATAAAACAGAATCCAGGCTCCGATAAGCGCAGTAACAATCGGGAATATCCAGACAGGCGACCAATTTTTCACCTTTTGTACTTTGGCTTCCCCTTTTTTAGGTTCCATGCTATCAGGACTCCTCATGGCCTGGTTCGTATTCACGATCCCACGACAGACGCGGATCAAAGGTCATCGCAGAAAACATTGTCATTATGACGACTAAAGCAAACATCAACGCACCCATCGCAGGATAAATATTCATTAACCCTCCCATGCGCACCAGCGCAGAGAGTACGGCAATGACAAAGACATCAATCATTGACCAGCGCCCCACAAACTCCACTACTTCATAAATAAAATGCATCCGTTCACTGTCGCGCTTACCGTGGCCTTTCGCATCCCAACAAAGCCAGGCAATGGCGATCATTTTTAGCGTCGGCACCATAATACTGGCGAGAAAGATAACCGCCGCCACCGGATAAGACCCCTCGCTCCACAGCAAAATCACGCCAGCCAGAATGGTCGACGGCATTTTCGAGCCCAGTAAGTCGGTAATCATAATCGGCAAAATATTGGCGGGCAGATAAAGCATGATCGAGGTAAATAATAACGCCAGCGTCCACTGCAAACTGTTTTTACGCCGGACATAGCCTTTCGTATGGCAACGCGGACAGACGAGACTCTCCGCAGGCAGGATCGCCGTACAGCAGGCGCAAGAACGCAAAGACTGCCGGATACCGGTAATCCCCGGCGTTAACGGCTGCGCCAGTGCAGGCTGCGGGGCGATATCATCCCACAACCAGCGGCGATCGACACACTGGAACGCCCGCAGTTGAACGAGACAAAATAAGCACCAGGGAATAAAACTGCTGCCGATGCCGATATCGCCGTAGGCCATCAGCTTAACAAAACTGACCAACACCCCGGCGAGAAATATTTCTGCCATTCCCCACGATTTGAGGAGGAAAAAGATCCTTGCCAGCGTTTTTTTTACCGACAACGGCAGACTGGCGCGGTTGACAAGTAATAGAATGGTCACCAGGCAAAATGCCGGCACCAGTTGGACAAATAACAAAAAGAACGTGCCGAGGCTGGCGTAATCTTCAGAAAACATGACGCCGGGGATTTCCAGAAGCGTGACTTCGCTGGTGACGCCCGCGACATTCATATTCACGAAGGGAAAAAGGTTAGAAAGCAGCAACATAAATAGTGCCGCTAACGCATAGGCGGTAGGACGCTGCCGGGGCGCGTCCCACTCGGTCGTTAACGTTGCGCCGCATCGTGGACATGCTGCTTTTTGCCCATGCGAGAGGCGGGGTAAAGCCACCAGCATGTCGCATTGCGGGCACAATATGTGCTTCGCAGCATGGTGATGTTCACACATAGGCGCTCCTTTCGTTATGCCCCGTTTTTCAGGCCTTCAAGATACTCCCAACGTTCGAAGGCTTGCTCAAGTTCTTGCTCCGCCTGACTTAAATCGGCCAGAACTTTTTGCGTTTGCTCATGGGGTTGGCTAAAAAAGGCCGCATCCGCAACCTGCGCCTGTAGCGCTTCCAGCTTCGCTTCCAGGTCTTCAAGCTGACCGGGTAACAGCTCCAGCTCGCGCTGCAGTTTATAGCTTAGTTTGCTACTGCCACGTTTTACAATTTCTGCTTTAGGGGCAATAACTTCCTCATTTTTTTTCGCCATCGGCTGTTTCGTCGCCAGATGCTGCTCTTGCTGCGCACGCGCATCATGGTAGCCGCCGATATAACGTCCGATTTTGCCGCCGCCCTCGAAAATCCAGCATTCCGTCACGGTATTATCGACAAATTGCCGATCGTGGCTGACCAGTAGTACCGTGCCCTGATAGCCATCAATTAATTCTTCTAATAGTTCCAGCGTTTCGACGTCAAGATCGTTCGTTGGTTCATCGAGAATTAAAAGATTGCTCGGCTTGAGGAACAGTCGCGCCAGCAGCAGACGGTTACGTTCGCCGCCGGAAAGCGCGCGAACGGGCGTCATCGCCCGTTTGGGATGAAACAGGAAGTCCTGCAAATAGCCCAGTACATGGCGCGGCTTACCGTTTACCATCACCTCTTGCTTGCCTTCCGCAAGGTTATCCATCACGGTTTTTTCCGGATCCAGTTCGGCGCGATGCTGATCGAAGTAGGCGACTTCCAGCTTCGTTCCCACGTGAATGCGCCCGCTGTCAGCCTGAAGCTGTCCCAGCATCAGTTTCAGTAGCGTGGTTTTACCGCAGCCGTTCGGGCCAATTAACGCAATCTTGTCGCCGCGCTGTACCTGAGCGGAGAAATCTTTTACCAGTTGTTTTCCTTCTACCTGGTAATCGACGTTTTCCATCTCAAAAACGATTTTACCGGAGCGCGTCGCCTCTTCGACCTGCATCTTCGCCGTGCCCATCACTTCCCGGCGCTCGCTGCGTTCACGACGCATCGCTTTTAACGCCCGCACGCGCCCTTCATTACGGGTGCGGCGCGCCTTGATACCCTGGCGAATCCAGACTTCTTCCTGCGCCAGTTTGCGATCAAATTCCGCGTTTTGTAATTCTTCTACGCGCAGCGCTTCTTCTTTCTCCAGCAGGTATTGATCGTAATTTCCCGGATAGGTAACCAGTTTGCCACGATCGAGATCGACAATGCGGGTTGCCATATTGCGAATAAACGAACGATCGTGAGAGATAAAAATAATCGTTCCGTTAAAGGTTTTCAGAAACCCTTCCAGCCAGTCGATAGTTTCGATATCCAGATGGTTAGTCGGTTCATCCAGTAACAATACGCGCGGATTGCTGACCAGCGCCCGACCCAGCGCGGCTTTACGCAGCCAGCCGCCGGAGAGCGACGACAGCGCGGCGTTAGGATCGAGTCCAAGCTGCTCCAGCACTTCATTAATACGGTTTTCCAGCTGCCACAGATTATGATGATCGAGCTGTTCCTGTACGCGCGCCATTTCATTGAGGTTTTTCTCGCTGGGATCGGTCATCACCAGACGGGAAATCTCATGATAGCGCTTGAGGTATTCCGCTTGTTCTTCGATACCTTCGGCGACAAAGTCATAGACGCTGCCCGCAATATTACGGGGCGGATCCTGTTGCAGACGCGCGACGATCAGATCCTGCTCATAAATAATACGCCCATCGTCCAGACCCTGTTCGCGGTTGAGGATCTTCATCAAGGTGGATTTCCCGGCGCCGTTACGCCCCACCAGACAGACGCGTTCGTTATCTTCGATATGCAACTCTGCGTTATCGAGAAGCGGCGCGTCGCTGAACGACAGCCATGCGCCATGCATACTGATTAATGACATTTACTTTTCCTTTCAGGCGGCGCGGATCAGCCAGCAGTTATGAATCTGACGGTTACGGGCAAAATCCGGGG
Source organism: Salmonella sp. SSDFZ54 (assembly GCF_004010735.1). Lineage (NCBI taxonomy): Bacteria > Pseudomonadati > Pseudomonadota > Gammaproteobacteria > Enterobacterales > Enterobacteriaceae > Salmonella > Salmonella sp. SSDFZ54. The sequence goes on along the minus strand of NZ_CP034819.1, from coordinate 3,823,718 downwards.
AGAGCGTTTTTTGCGTAATTTCTTGTGCAGTAAGCCCCAGCTCAGCCAGCCCTTCCAGATCCATACGGAATCCGCGCTTATTATTTGAGAACATGATGGTGCCGCCTTTACGCAGCAGACGTTTTAAATCTTTCATTAACGCGACATGATCGCGCTGAACATCAAACGACTCTTCCATACGTTTTGAGTTAGAGAACGTCGGCGGATCGATAAAGATCAAATCGAACTGTTCATTCGCCTCGCGCAGCCAGCCCAGGCAGTCGGCCTGAATCAGGCGATGCGCGCGGCCGCTCAGTCCGTTCAGACGCAAATTACGTTCGGCCCACTCCAGATAGGTGCGGGACATATCCACCGTTGTGGTGCTGCGCGCGCCGCCCAGACCCGCATGTACGCTGGCGCTGCCGGTATAAGAAAAGAGATTCAGGAAATCTTTGCCTTTGCTCATTTCTCCCAGCATTCTGCGGGCAATACGGTGATCGAGGAACAGACCGGTGTCGAGATAATCCGTCAGATTTACCCATAAGCGCGCATTATATTCGCTGACCTCAAGGAACTCGCCCTTCTCGCTCATTTTCTGATACTGGTTTTTTCCTTTTTGCCGTTCACGGGTTTTTAACACCAGTTTATTCGGCGGAATACCGAGCACTGACAAGGTTGCCGCAATAATATCGAACAGACGCTGCCGCGCTTTTTGCGCATCCACCGTTTTCGGCGGCGCATATTCCTGAATCACCGCCCAGTCGCCGTAACGGTCTACCGCCACGTTATATTCCGGCAGGTCGGCATCATACAAGCGATAGCATTCAATCCCTTCCTGGCGCGCCCATTTCTCCAGCTTTTTAAGATTTTTACGCAGGCGATTAGCGTAATCTTCCGCCACCGTCGCCGGCTTACTGTCCGCCGTGGTTTCCGCAATATGATAGTTTTTCTGCACGCAGTCCAGCGGGCCATTCTTGGCTTTAAACTGTTTGTCGGCACGTAATTGCAGGCTGCCCAGCAGATCGGGCGAAGCGCTGAACAGCGACAGGTTCCAGCCGCCAAACTGATTTTTCATGGTACGGCCCAGCAGGCTGTGCAACGCAATCAGCGCCGGTTCGCTGTCCAGACGTTCGCCGTAAGGCGGGTTACTGATCACCGTACCATACGGGCCTTTCGGCAATGGATTACTCAGTTGCGCCACATCTTTCACTTCAAAGGTGATAAGCTCGCCGATACCGGCGCGACGGGCGTTGCTGCGCGCCCGCTCAATGACGCGCGCATCGCTGTCGGAACCGTAGAAATGAGAGGAATACTCCGCCAGTCCCTTACGCGCCCGGGTCTGCGCTTCGGCTTTCACTTCCTGCCAGATAGCCTCGTCATGCTGCGCCCAGCCGCTAAATCCCCAGTGACCACGGTGCAGGCCCGGCGCGCGATCGGTCGCCCACATCGCGGCTTCAATCAACAGTGTCCCCGAACCACACATAGGGTCGAGCAGCGGCGTACCTGGTTGCCAGCCGGAACGCATAACAATCGCTGCCGCCAGCGTCTCTTTAATTGGCGCCAGCCCGGTGCGATCGCGATAACCGCGCAGGTGCAGGCCATCACCACTGAGATCCAGCGCAATGCTGGCAGTTTCTTTATTCAGCCAGACGTTAATACGGAGGTCCGGCGATTCGCGGTCCACATTTGGCCGCGGAAGATTTTTCCGCGTAAACGCATCGACAATCGCGTCTTTAACTTTCATCGCGCCATACTGACTATTACGGATGGTGTCGTTCAGGCCGCTGAAATGCACCGCAAACGTCGCGCCAGGATTAAAAATCTCTGTCCAGTTTATCGCCTGAACGCCGAGGTAAAGATCGAGATCGCTGTAGACCTTGCACTCACCCATCGGCAGGATAATACGCGAGGCCAGGCGGCTCCACATCAGGCTCTGGTAAATAAGCCGCGTGTCGCCCTGAAAATGGACCCCACCCTGAACAACCTGACACCCTACGGCGCCCAGTTTTTCCAGTTCAGTTTTTAACAGCTCTTCCAGCCCGCGGGCCGTACTGGCAAACAGAGAATTCATATTGTCACTTTTACGCTAAGAAAATTGTTGCGCATTATAGCTAATCTCACGCCCATGTCATAAAGTTGAAGGCTTATTTTCATTTGAGGGACTGTACGGTGGCGACGTTATCACGGCTCTTTATTCATCCGGTCAAATCCATGCGCGGCATTGGCCTCACTCATGCGCTGGCAGATATCAGCGGCCTGGCTTTTGATCGCATCTTCATGGTGACCGAGCCTGACGGCACATTTATTACCGCCCGCCAGTTTCCACAAATGGTACGTTTTACCCCCTCTCCCTTACACGACGGCCTCCATTTGACCGCGCCAGACGGCAGTAGCGCGCTGGTTCGCTTTACGGATTTCACCCCGCAGGATGCGCCGACCGAGGTCTGGGGAAACCATTTTACCGCTCGCGTCGCCCCGACGGCGATTAATCAATGGTTGAGCGGCTTTTTCTCCCGCGATGTCCAGTTGCGCTGGGTTGGGCCGCAGTTGACGCGCCGGGTCAAACGACATAACGCGGTGCCGCTGGGATTTGCCGATGGCTACCCGTATTTATTGACCAACGAAGCCTCGCTGCGCGATCTGCAACAGCGTTGTCCAGCAGGCGTACAAATGGAGCAATTTCGCCCAAACTTAGTGGTTTCCGGCGTAGCGGCCTGGGAGGAAGATAGCTGGAAAGTGCTTCGCATTGGCGATGTGATTTTTGACGTCGTGAAGCCCTGTAGCCGCTGTATTTTTACAACCGTCAGCCCTGAAAAGGGGCAAAAACATCCTTCCGGAGAACCGCTGGCGACACTGCAAGCTTTTCGTACCGCCCAGGACAATGGCGATGTGGATTTCGGTCAGAATCTGATTGCCCGCAATAGCGGCGTTATTCGCGTCGGCGATGAAGTGGAGATTCTGGCGACAGCCCCGGCAAAAGCTTATGGCGCCACAATGGTCGACGACAGCGTTACGCCAGATAAACACCCGGACGCGAGTGTAACCATCGACTGGCAGGGGCAAACCTTCTGCGGGAATAATCAACAAGTACTACTGGAACAGTTGGAGAATCAGGGGATTCGTATTCCGTATTCTTGCCGGGCTGGTATCTGTGGTTGCTGCCGGATACGTTTGCTGGAAGGCGAAGTAAGTCCGCTGAAAAAATCGGCTATGGGTGACGATGGTACGATTCTGAGCTGTAGCTGCGTGCCTAAGACCGCGTTACGACTGGAAAATTAAACCGCTTGTTCAAGGCTGAAACTGTGACAGTGAACCTGCGGTTTCAGCCTGTCGTTCATAATTTTAATCGCATCGCCAAGCTGCATGGTTCGGCCTGCTATCACCACGCCCGGCTGGGCCAGCAGACACAGCGCGGCATTTTCTCCCGGCTCAACGACCAGCAAATTAACCTGTTCCGCCGTATCGCTTAACCAGACGCTTGCGGCATCGCCCGTTCCCGGGGTCCACATTTCGCCATGCGCCACAAAATGCCAGCTTTTTGGCATCTGCGGTTTGAGATAGCGAATCGCCACCAGCGCATTCAACACCAGCTCCGCGCGTTGCTCTTTGGTTAATTCGAAATCCCGGCATTTTTCTTCAAAGGAAAAATAGAGCGCGGCATCATCCACACAAAAACCGGTCGGGCAAAACGCGTCCGGCGTAAGCATTTTACGAGAGAAGCGCGAGCGAAAAAGCATACCATTGGCGAGATCGAGCATCATACGATCGTGCTCTTCATCATAATACCAGCGCCAGTTATCGTCAGGTTTAATTCGCATTACCTCTCTCCCGCTTTTAAGCAACTCGTAACAGCATTGTCCTTTTGCCGCTTCGTTTATTACCCCAATAATAAAAGCCTAAAATGTCTAAATAAGCAACAGTGGAGAAATATAAAACAACCAGCGCCGGAAATAAAGCCCTGGTTGTCTGATAAAGGCTAAAGTTTAGATGTGCGTTACGATTTCTTTAATCAATGGCGGGCCTTTAAAAATAAAGCCGGAATAAATTTGTACCAGCGTAGCTCCTGCCGCTATCTTCTCGCGCGCGGCGATAACTGAGTCAATGCCGCCGACGCCGATAATAGGCAATTGTCCCTTTAACTCCTGGGATAAACGGCGAATAATTTCTGTGCTTTTTAATTGTAATGGCCGGCCACTTAATCCCCCCGTTTGCTGGCAATTTTTCATTCCTTGTACCAGAGAACGATCGAGGGTGGTATTTGTCGCAATCACCCCATCAATATTATGACGAAGCAGGCTATCGGCAACCTGGATCAATTCTTCTTCACAAAGATCCGGCGCGATCTTTACTGCCACCGGCACATATTTATGGTGGATCGCCTGAAGATCGTTTTGCTTATTTTTAATGGCAGTTAACAGATCGTCCAGCGCATCGCCATACTGGAGCGTACGTAGCCCTGGCGTATTCGGCGAAGAAATATTAATGGCGATATAACCCGCATAAGCATAGACTTTTTCCATACAAATCAGGTAGTCATCTTTGCCATTTTCGACAGGTGTATCTTTATTTTTACCGATGTTAATTCCCAGAATACCATCAAAATGGGCTTTTTTAACATTCTCGACCAGGTTATCGACGCCCAGATTATTAAAGCCCATCCGATTGATGAGACCTTCAGCATCCACCAGACGAAAAAGACGCGGCTTATCGTTACCCGGCTGTGGGCGCGGCGTCACGGTGCCGATTTCCAGGGAGCCAAACCCCATCGCGCCTAACGCGTCGATGCACTCCCCGTCTTTATCCAGACCGGCAGCCAGCCCCAGTGGATTTTTAAAGGTAAGTCCCATGCAGGTAACCGGCTTTGTCGGTACTTTCTGGCGCACCAGCGCTTCCAGTGGCGTACCTGTAATGCGGCGTAATTGTTGAAATGTAAATTCATGAGCGCGCTCTGGATCGAGCTGGAAAAGGGCTTTACGAACGAAGGGATAGTACATGAACTCTCCTGGATTCCCGGTGTGCAAACCGGGGGCGTATTATGGGCGATAACAAGGCAAAAGGGAATTGACCTACGGCAATAAATAGCAATCGTTTTCCTTCATTCTCACTTCACGTTTCGCCAGCGAGCGTCATCGTCCGGCAAAAAAATACCCGGCAGCGCTAACGCTTACCGGGCATGTCTTACCTCTTTATAACGGATACTGTCAGGCTAACGCTTTAGTTATCTTCTCGTACAGATCGCCGGAAAGATTCTCCAGTCCTTTTAACTGCTCCAGCGCCGCGCGCATTTTCTCCTGACGCTTATCATCATAACGTTTCAGACGAATCAGCGGTTCAATGAGGCGAGATGCTACCTGCGGGTTACGGCTATTCAGATCGGTCAGCATCTCGACCAGGAACTGGTATCCGCTACCGTCTTGCGCATGGAACGCCGCCGGGTTGCTGCCAGCAAACGCGCCAATTAATGAACGGATGCGGTTCGGGTTGCTCATACTGAAAGAACGGTGTTTGAGCAGGCCGCGTACGGTCTCCAGTACATTTTCCGCCGGGCTTGTGGATTGCAGGATAAACCATTTATCCATCACCAGGCCGTCCTGATGCCACTTATCGTCATACTCCTGCATCAGCATATCGCGGCACGGCAACTGCGCCGCCACCGCAGCAGACAGGGCCGCCAGCGCATCGGTCATATTATTAGCGTCGCGATACTGTTTGCTGACCAGCGTATTAGCCAGCTCCGTCTCGCCAAACGCCAGGAAGCGCAGGCAAGCATTGCGCAGCGTGCGCTTACCGATATCGCCGTGATCAACACGATACTCATCCAGATGATTGGCGTTATAGATAGCCAGGAACTCATCCGCCAGTTCTGCCGCCAGCGTACGCGTTAGCGCTTCACGAACTTGCGCAATGGCGATCGGGTCAATGACCTCAAACAGCTCCGCAATTTCATTGGCCGAAGGCAGCGTTAAAATTTCTGCGGCCAACGCCGGATCGATTTTCTCATCCAACAGTACTGCGCGGAACGCATCAGCGACATGCACCGGAAGCGATAGCGGTTGCCCCTGCTGATGACGCGCCACATTCAGTTTAATGTATGTGGCCAGCAGGCTTTGCGCCGCATCCCAACGGGAGAAATCATTGCGCGCATGGCGCATCAGGAACGTCAACTGCTGATCGCTCCATTTATATTCCAGCTTCACCGGCGCTGAAAACTCGCACAGCAAGGCCGGAACAGGCTGGAAGTAGACATTATCGAAGGTAAATGTCTGCTCCGCCTGCGTGACGTTCAGCACGGCATTGACCGGATGACCACCTTTTTGCAACGGAATGACGTTGCCTTCGTTATCGTACAGTTCGATGGCGAATGGAATATGCAGCGGCTGCTTCTCCGCCTGATCCGCCGTCGCAGGAGTGCGCTGGCTGATGGTCAACGTGTACTGCTCGGTTTCCGGATTATAATCATCTTTTACCGTTACAATCGGCGTGCCGGACTGACTGTACCAGCGGCGGAAATGGGACAAATCGACATTAGAAGCATCTTCCATCGCCTGTACGAAGTCATCACACGTCGCGGCGCTGCCGTCATGGCGCTCAAAATAAAGCTGCATCCCCTTCTGGAAATTTTCCTCACCCAGCAACGTGTGGATCATGCGAATGACTTCCGCACCCTTTTCATAAACGGTGAGGGTGTAGAAGTTATTCATTTCGATGACTTTATCCGGGCGGATAGGATGCGCCATCGGGCTGGCGTCTTCCGCGAATTGTAAACCGCGCATGGTACGCACGTTACTGATGCGGTTCACCGCGCGTGACCCCAAATCAGAGCTAAACTCCTGATCGCGGAACACGGTTAGCCCCTCTTTCAGGCTCAACTGGAACCAGTCGCGGCAGGTGACGCGGTTGCCGGTCCAGTTGTGGAAATACTCATGGCCTATCACGCGCTCAATATCGAGATAATCTTTATCCGTCGCGGTATCGGTTCGCGCCAGCACGTATTTGGAGTTAAAGATATTGAGACCTTTATTCTCCATCGCGCCCATATTAAAGAAATCCACCGCGACAATCATATAGATGTCAAGGTCATATTCGAGCCCAAAACGCGTTTCATCCCATTTCATGGAATTTTTCAGCGAGGTCATTGCCCACGGCGCGCGATCCAGATTGCCACGGTCAACGTACAGTTCTAATGCGACTTCACGCCCGGAGCGGGTGGTAAAGGTATCGCGCAGCACGTCAAAATCACCGGCCACCAGCGCAAACAGATAACACGGTTTCGGGAACGGATCTTGCCACTGAACCCAGTGACGGCCATTCTCCAGTTCACCCTGCGCAACACGGTTGCCATTGGAAAGCAGGAACGGATATTTGCTTTTATCGGCAATAATTTTGGTGGTAAATCGCGCCAGTACGTCCGGGCGGTCAAGATACCAGGTAATATGGCGGAAGCCCTCCGCTTCACACTGGGTACAGAGCGCATCGCCGGACTGGTACAATCCTTCCAGCGCCGTATTCGCCGCCGGACTTATCTCGTTGACAATGCGTAACGTAAAACGCTCTGGCAGGTCGCTGATGATAAGCGCGCCCTCTTCTTCCTTATATGCTGTCCACGGCGCATCGTTGACGTGGATAGATACCAGCGTTAAATCTTCCCCATCAAGGCGAAGAGGCGCATCAGGCGCGCCATGACGAACAGCCTGGCTTATTGCGGTGACCACGGTTTTTTCGGCATCGAGGTCAAAGGTCAAGTCAATATCAGTAATCTGGTAATCCGGCGCGCGATAGTCATGGCGGTATTTGGCTTGTGGCTGTTGTGTCATAAAAAACCTTTCGCATCTTTGTGTAGAGTGTCGACTCCAGTCTATTCCTGTTGCGCAAATCGCGCTACGCAGAATGTTCATCTTTTCAGGCACAAACGGCCTATTTGCTACATTTTTATAATATGTACTCATAGTTTTTAAAATCGATAAAGATCGTCCAGGAGCGCTTTAAACAAGGGATGAGCGAGATCGAGATGAAGCTTGATTAACGAACTTTAACGAACTTCACAGACCACTTTTGCCCCATCCATGCCCCACACATAATTTTAGTCAACGCCAGACCCCATCAGCCCTGCAGGGAAAATCGATAACAAACACGCCCGCAGTATGTTCCCCAAAATTTAAAAACAAGTGGTTCATGCCTTGACAGACAAAACCGCCAAAGCAAAAATACTGTATATACAAACAGTTATTAGCGAAACACGTATGTTCGTAGAACTGGTTTATGACAAGCGTAATGTTGAAGGACTCGAAGGGGCCAGCGAGATCATTCTGGCCGAACTGACGAAGCAGGTGCACCAGATTTTCCCTGATGCCGAAGTGAGGGTGAAGCCGATGCAGGCAAACTGCTTGAATAGTGATGCCAACAAAAGCGATCACGAAAAGTTGAACAGATGCCTGGTTTCAGATTAAACACATTGATTAGCCATTCTTAACCAGTAGAATCCGCCGCGACTGGCAACCATTCAATATTCGCACTATCGAACGATCGCCAGTTTGCCGCAGGCCGTTCCTGCATACGACGTGGCTGCGGCACCGATCATACCGGGCAGTCGTCAAACCTCCAGGATCGCGCATCGTCAACGATGCAGGTGATCGTGAACAAGATATAGTTTTCCACAGTTCGTACAGGATAGGCCTCCTTATTGCTGCCTTCGCAGTGACAGTAACTGTCCCTGTGTTTTCACATCCTAACCTACCATGTTCCCGATAAGTTAAGTATATGAGCGTAGAGGAGCTTTTCGACCATGGGCACAACCTCTAAATCTGAAGGGAGTTCATCAATAGATACAATAATGAACGTTTCTTTAAAGATCTTTGTAGTCAGTCCCTGTTAGGTTGTCGTGACATAAGAATATCGCTTAATTTTGAATACAGGGAAATGTAATTGATTATAAATGTTGGACATGTAGCTACAGAAAAATTCGACACAACTGGAGTGAGCGCCTGTAACAACCAACAGAGTACTTCAGTTGATTTATCCTCCTGTATTATTAATGCTGCTTCAGAATGTACCGTTTTTGTCAGAACAATAATAAAGAAATCGGACAGTTATGATGCTATGCAAATTGACAGGCTTAAAATTGATACGCAGGAAAAATACGACGCTCTTAATTTACAAAGAGAACATCACAAGAAATTTCTGCAAACTATAAAAGCAAACTCTTTTGACAGAGCTATGGCTGAAAGACCAGAAAACCCAATATCTCTGAGTCTAATATATTCTTCCATTGATTCAATAAAATATAACACAGGGAACTGTGCTGATATGTCGCTAATTTTAGGTGCGATTATTGCAAAATATATACCACAAAGACTAACCGGAATAGGATTTTCGAAAAATAATGTATTTGATGCCAGAATAAGCACATCCCTTATGTATAATAGCGCGTCAGGAGGGAATCATGTGGTCGTTTTTTTGACTTTTACTGATTCAAAAGGAATATCGGAATATATACTTGACCCTTGGCTGGATGCGCGCATTTTCAAAAAGGAAGAGTCATATGAAATTTATAAAAACAATAGCAGTGAATATATCAATGAAAATCATTGCTTCGAAGCATACGATAAATACACTGCTATAATGAATAGCGCAGAATATATAGACGCCATAACAAAGACAATAAATCTTTTATATAGAGTTAATCTTGATGAAATTCAATTAACAAATCCATTTAAGTTTATATAATTAACTCTTATGGCTGATTAAAGGAGTGTTATTTTCCCATGAATGGCATCAAAGGCATGTTACTCGCCGGAAATTTTCTGTACAACGTCGAAACGCCAACATCATAAATAATCGCTACCTGCTGTCGCGGTACTCCCGCCCCAATCAGGCGCCCGGCCTGCGCCCATTGTTCCTGTGATTATTATTTAATAACGATTACGAAAACAAAAACTCAACTAACTGAATTAAATAGAATTAAAAAAAGTGACATATAAAAATGTACTTAATTATGTACTTCTGAAATCGTCAGCATACGATCTGCTGATCAACATACGACGTTACATCACAATAGAGGTCTATACGATCTATAAACCTATAAACACGGTTACAGTCAGTCCTGACTAAACAGCAGCCGGCCTACCGCAGTCACGTTCTTGCAGACAACGTGACTGCGGTAATCCATCCCACCGGATTGTCTTCAAATTCTCCATGTTGCTGAATCGGCTAACAGCTTCTTAAACGATCGGTATTAGGCTAGGTTCTAAATCTTGCCTGAATGAAAATAAATGTAATAATGATAGCTTGGTATTGACATATAGATTGAAAAAGCGCATGAAAATAGGATTCCAACCAGCCATATTGCAATATGCATATACAAGTAACGAGGCGACATCAAACCTTGAGTTATTAAATAAATGGAGAATAGAATCCCCAGATATTGAGAAGGAGGAGCGTAATAGTATTTACGACAAAATAATAGAAGCAAATCATACCGGGAGCTTATCAATTACTGCTCATCATGTTACCTCTATTCCGGTATTTCCTGATAATTTATCCGAGTTGAATTTATCTTCATGCTATACACTGGAGTCTATTCCAAATCTTCCTGATGGGTTAAAAAGTTTAACTATATCTGGAAATCAGACCATTAAAATTTCATATTTCCCAGATAGCTTAGAGTCACTATCTATAGATATGCAGGCATATGAAGAAAATTATACTTTCCCCGCATTACCTTATGGATTAAAGAGTTTTACTGCGTGCTATGGTAAATTTTTGCCTCCCCTTCCTCCGCATCTATCTTCTTTGTCATTGCAAAATTTCCCTGAAATATTATGTGCTGAGTTACCATATAAATTAGATAAATTAGACTTACAAAATTGCCCTTTCTTGCCATTAATGAAAATGTTACCTGAGGGGTTAAAAGAACTAAGTATTGAACTTATACAAACAGTTCCCGGTACTGTTATAGATGATATTTTGCCTGATAAGCTAAAAAAATTAAGTATCAACTTTTGTGATAATATTAAACTTCCAGTTAAGCTTCCTGTTAATTTAAAGTCTATCAATTTATCCTCAAGGACCCCTATTGTATGGGAAATACCAACCTGCAATCTGCCTGCACATATAGATATTAGTACCGATGGTTATGTTAAGCTTAATCCTGAATTTCTTACCAGGAGTGATATTACCTTTAGTAACAAACCTGCAGGAGATGCGTTAAGTTTTCAGCCTGGAGATGTGGTTTATGGTTTATGTAAGGCAAGAGATCGAGTAAATACTTTAGTTAATTCGTTATATTATTTTTCAAAAAAAGATATTATTATTCAAAATACATTAACAGATGCGGTCTGGGACAGGAAGAATAGAGCCGTGTTTAATAAAGATGAGAAGATAGCAGAAAGATTGAATGATGTTCAGAGAGGGACTTTTTTTAGAGAATTTTTATCTCAACATAAAAAATACAATATTACCGAAGATAAATATTCAGACTTATCCAATGAGGAGTGCTGGATAAAAACAAGTAAAGCCGGTCTTGAATTCCAAACACGATTAAGGGAACGGTCAGTTATTTTTGTCATTGACAATTTAGTTGATGCTATAAGTGATATCGCAAATAAAACAGGAAAGCATGGTAATTCTATTACAGCACATGAGCTAAGATGGGTATATCGGAATCGACATGATGATCTGGTAAAACAAAATGTTAAATTTTTTCTTAATGGTGAGGCTATTTCACACGAAGATGTTTTTTCATTAGTTGGTTGGGATAAATATAAGCCTAAAAATGGAGTGTGATATTTAACGTGTGATTCATAGAAATCGTTGACTTTAAAAATAAAATATGCAATTAATATATTTATATATAGAGCAGTCCTATTGGAGTTAAGAATATATACTACCCCTAACTCTAGACTACATGCCAACTTTACTTAGTATCATATTTTCTTGCTACATATCTGTTTGGCAAGGGTATGAATAAAAAAACAAGATTAATTTAATTGATATCGCAACAGATAAGCACTTGCATTTATCTTTAAACCTTTTTATGGCCAACCAGATTTTTCACCATCTGCGCACGTTTATTCGGGCATGCGTTGAAAACCTGCAAAAAAGAAAAATATCGATGCTTATTATTTTTTCTTTAAGTAAATTTTCGCTCAACAAACTTAATTGTTTATTCAATGACGATGAAGCGTGAACTATGCTGGAAATGAAGGAAGTCAACAGTAAGGATAGTCTGAATATTCACGGGTGATATTATGAGACATCGTATATTTTTCCCATTGCTTCTGGTGTTGTCGGCTACAGCCTTTTCGGCATCGGCGATGGCCGCCAGTGATACAAAACCCCCACCAGATAATACAAAATCCGCCTCCAGTGGACTGCCGCCAATACCCGCCCCATTTATTCGTCCCCCCTGGTGTGACAACTGGCCACCAGATATAGAAAAACCACCAGAGTGGTGTCAGATTTGTGGTTGTTAATTTTTTACAGAAGGCTGTAACAACCATATCAGTACTGATGGTATATCTGGTTATTATGCTTCATCAGTTCCTCCTGAACTGAATATTACTTCAGGCTGGTGTATTTTATTAATGCCAGCCTGTTTTTTCACAACGTCATATTACTGGTTTACAGGCACTTCCGGCCAGTCAGGATTTGTGGTATCCACCCGGTTAACCAGTATCCTGTATTTTTTCCATTCGTCGAGCTGCGCTTTCTCATCATCTGTTGCGATATCAAGATCAACAGCATCCTGTAACGGCGCGATTTTTTCAGATGCTATTTGCAGGAGCCTGTTTTTGGTTTCTTCCGCCTGACGAAGCTGCGCTGCTTTTTCAGCCGCTTCGTCTTTTACCCAGACCTTAGCCTTACTATCCCATTTCTGGTATTCACCACCTGGTGAAACTGATGTGACATTTTCGGGCAACGGACCAGGAGCGGAGATATAAACCTGATTGCCGGTTGTTGTGTCGTAAACCATCTCGCCGCGGTGATCCTCATGCAAACTCCATGTCTGGGTTTCAGCGTCAAATATAGCAATATGACTGGCGGGAATATCAGGAGGGGCGATATCAGTACAGTTTGCCGGTAGTCCTGTGTGCGGCGGAATATACGCATCACCTGCACCAATAAATTCGTTAGTATCTGAACGCAGATTGAAAATTTTAATTGTCTGCGCCTGTTCGCTCATTTTAAAAGTCATTATGCCAGCCTCACTATGTAGTTAAATGCAATATTTTTAACCGTGGTTTCCGCATTACCGTCTGCGTCCACAATAACGACGTGACCGTGTGGACCGATATACATGGTGTGCTCGTGTCCTCCGATATAAACTGTATGCGCATGGTCGCCAGCGGCCTGTGTCCATGCACCACCTCCAGGCTGAAATGAGGTGTGATTGGAATCTCCCCAGTATGAATTGATATAACCGCCGAACTGGTGAGTATGATTGCCCGTGGTATTGGTCGATTTCGTGCCGTAATCAAAGGATGAGGTAGATTTTGTCCCTAAGTCAGTATCCTGCGCCCGCGCGGTGTGCGAGTGCGATTTGTTGCCGTCCATTTCTTGCGACAGTACAGCACGTCCACTGATGGGCTTACCCTTTATTGTCCAGCCTCGCATGTCAGGGATAATGCCGGACGGATACGCTACAGCCAATAACGGGTAAGCAGATTTATCAAATGTTTGCCCCTGCATCAGGGCGTAACCGGCAGGGATGGTGTCAGACGGCCACGGAAGGGGAACGCCGGGCGGACACGACATCAGGGGGCGCCAGGTAAAACTGGAACCATTGGTTGCGTCATAGCGTATGCCAGTCCAGGTATTACCGGCTGAGTCTGTTATCTGAACGACACAACCGTTTGCACAATCGCGCTTGGCAATCACTTCCAGGAAAACATAATCGTTTACCGGCAATATTGTTGCCGGAGCTTTATTGCTGGCAAACCGGCGTGCGCCAGATGGCAGGTTACTCAAATCATCGGCGGAGCTTATCCACATAACAGGCTGTTCAGCAAGACCGGTCTGGGTGTCGTCTATAGCTCTTTTGGCGGAGGAAATACGGATGTCGTCACCAGCGGCTACAGTGCCTAGCGTAGTGCCGACGTTGAGTGTAGCGCTGTTGCCAAGTTGGAGGGACTGACGGGCCAGCGCTTTATCTGGCACATCATTCAAGTTCTGGTCTTTTTGCATGGCGCCAGTGGCACGACTTATGGTTTCTCTTAAACCAACGTATTCGATAAGACCGTCAACGCTTTTTCCTGACAACGCCGTCAGGGTTTCGTCCAGCGGCTGCTTGCCCGCCAGTTTATTCAGTACTGTGGTGGCAAAGTTCGGATCGTTTCCCAACGCGTCAGCCAGTTCCTGCAGGGTGTCCAGCGCTTCCGGCGCAGAACCAACCAACTGTGCCACTTTCGCCGCAACAAACGCTGCTGTGGCAATTTCAATACCTGCAGCTGTGGTTTCCGGCGTTGGTGCCGTTGGCGTACCGGTCAGTGCCGGACTGTCCAGCGGCGCTTTGGTCTGTGCCTCAATCATGACAGCTTTGACCGCCTTTGGCGTGGCTGCCAGCGCTTCGCTGTCACTGTCCGTGGCGCTGCTTAACTTAACGATACCTTTTTTCGTCAGGCTGGCATCTTCCAGGGAAATCACGTCCGCAATGTCTTCTGCCCGTTTTGCGGCATCTTCTGCTCTGGTGGCTGCTGCTCCGGCAGCAGTACTGCTTTGCGCCGCCAGTGATGCGCTGGTATCAGATGCGGCGGCGTGGGTGGATGCCTCCGATGCTGATGACGAGGCGGCTGTTGCGCTGGCCGCTGCTGTACTTGCTGACGTTGCTGCGTTTGTCTCAGATGTTTTCGCTGCGGCTGCCGATGCGGCTGCCGCCTTTTCCGACGCTGCCGCCGCAGTGACTGACGCACCTGCATCACCGGCACTGGAAGCCGCCTGCGTTTCTGACGTCTTCGCGGCGGTTTCGGATGCTCCGGCGCGCGCTGCTGATGTCTGCGCCGCCGTCGCGCTGGCGGCTGCGGCAGCAGCTGAATCGCCGGCGGCAGTACGGGAGACATCTGCATTCGCTTCAGATGTTTTCGCTGCGGCTGCCGATGCGGCTGCCGCCGTTCTGGCTGTGTCAGCCGACGCCGCGCTAGCTGATGCCTCCCCAGCTTTTGTGGTCGCCGTACCTGCGCTGCTCTCCGCAGACGCTGCGGATGAGGCTGCCTGTGTGGCTGATGCTTCTGCCGCTCCGGCTGCATTCACTGCTGCCGTGGCGCTTTCCGCCGCCTGACCTGCTGATGTCTGCGCCTGTTCAGATGCCTGCCCTGCGACAGTGGCATTCCGCGATGCCTCCGATGCCTGGCGGGCAACTTCTTCCACCATCGCCTCAAAACGCCGCAGCGCCTCCGGGCGGACGTCGTCTTCCGTCATGGCCCCCAGAAAATCATTCAGGGTGCCCGGCTTTGAATCATCGTAGACCGTAATAACTCCGGCATGTGACGGGGGATATCCTTCCACCAGGAGCGTGACAGTGTACTGCCCCTGCTCCACATCCATGCTGTAGCGCCCGGCGTCATCCGGATTTTCCGATGCCACCGTATTCACGACCACCGTCGTACTGGTCCGGCTGGCTTTCAGCTGAATGGTGCAGTTCTGTATCGGCGTTCCCGTACCATCTTTCAGTACGCCGGAAATAAGTACTGGCATATTACCTCCATAAAAAAACCCGCCCGCAGGCAGGCTTCAGATTTATTCACATCTCAGCACTGATTATCCGGGTCACGTAAATATGCCGGCAGAGAACACTGGACGCTCCGCGTGATTGTTTTTCCCTTTGCCTCACGGTGCTGTTTCTGCCCACGGTCGGTGCCGGTATAAATCCGGGTCTGGTTTTCAATATTGCTGTTGCCGCTTCCTCTTCCGTTATCGGCAACGGCAGCAGTGGAAAATAAAACGGACAGGGAAAGCCCTGCCGCCAGAGAAATTACGCGCGACATAGTCATATCTGTTCCTTGTTAAACGAAAGGGACCGGAAATCCGGTCAGTTTGTGAAGTTGCTCCCAGAACGGGAAACCATCACCAGCGGCCAGACAGAAGCTTCAGTGGTGTACTGCCCACGGACCCTCAGAGAGACGCTGATATCCACGACAGGTGAAGTGGTGTAGACCGAAAAGACAACGGTCTGATACATGGCCGGAATCCCTGCGGTATACGGCATAACCTCCGCCGTTTTCACCTGTCCGTTAATATTTATCGTGACGGTGATGGCACCGGAGCCACCGTTACGCTCACAGTTAGCCATCACCGTGATGGTTTTCCCTATCTGATAGGTGGCGCTGTCGGTATACCGTGTTGAGGTGCTGCGTTCGTCGTTCGTCGCCCTGATGCTCACGCCCTGCATGACTTTTGAGCCGCAGATATCACCGACAAACTCTCTCGCTTCTATCACGCCAGAAAACTTACCGGAGGTGGCATTGATTTCTCCCGTAAACGAGCCAGATACAGCGTTGATATGCCCGCTGATATCCGCATTTTTCGCAGTCAGCTTTCCATCCGGCGTCAGGGAAAATGCCGGAGGATTCCCGCCACTGGTAATGGTCGGCGCGCTCAGATATTTCAGGAACGCCTCATTCATGATTATCTGGTCGCCCTGCATGACGAATCCGGGCGTCTCGTTTCCGTTTGCCGGGTTAATATAAGCAATGCGATCCGCCGCCACCAGGAACTGGCTTATCTTCCCGTCAGGCATGTCTTCCATGCTCAGTCCAAGTCCGGCCACATAATATTTGCCGTCTTTGGTCTGCTCTATTTTGATGCCCCACATGGCGTTCCATTTATCGTTAGCATCCTGCCACTCCTTCGAAAACTGCTGCAGTTTGCTGGCGTTATCCTCCGTCAGTTCCACCTTCTCCAGCAGTTCCTTACCCAGGTGACTTTCAGTTATCTGCCCTTTGAAAAAATCCAGATAGCCTGCGGCATCGTTGCTGGCCTGCCCGGTCGCCTCCACGAATGCGGATTTACCGACCTGATTTACCGCCCGGATATAAAAATAGTAATCCCTGCCGGGCCTGATATTCACACTGGCCGCTATCCAGTACAGCGCCTTTCCCAGATATCGTGCGGCGTTTTCCACCTGATGGATATCCGTAATCTGCGCGTCTGAAAACCAGAACTCATACTGCACCGTCGGGTCGTATACCGCCTGACGCGGTGTGGCTGTAATCTGGAAATAGCCAGGGGTGAGTTCGATAAATGATGGTGCCGCCGGCGCGGAGATGCTGAACTGTGTGCTGGCCGGGTCTCCCTGTTGTCCCTGGCTGTTCACCGCCCTGACGGACAGGGTGTAGCGCCCCGGCGTCAGCCCCCGGAACCGGTACTGCGTATCCGGCGTTCCTGCGCTGCTTACCAGCCGGTCACTGCCATCTTCCGCCGCCACGTTCAGGCGCAAAGAAAACGAGGCGCCCTTAACGACTCGCGGTGTGTCCCAGCGCGCCAGTACCTGATACTGTCCCTCCTCCGCCAGAATTTCTGTGGTCAGATGCTGTATCGCCGGGGGAACGGTGCCGTGAATCGTTCCGGGTTGCGGATCGAATGATGCCCCGTTGTCCACGATGGACTCTTTTTCCGGCACATGCTGTACGGCGGTGATGGCATACGTTCCGTCGTCGTTTTCCCGGACAGCCACACACCGGAAGAGACGCTGGCGCAGCGACGGCAGTTTCAGCCCCCAGACGCTGTATTCCGCCACGCCGTCCGGTATCCGGCTGACCTGAACCTGCACACCGTCGGTAACAGACTGCACGTCCACGCTGACCGGCAAGCCTTCGCCATCCATCAGGCTTATCAGCGTGGTGCCGGACGACGGCAGGGTAATCTCCCTGTCAAGGGTCAGAATGCGGCGGGCGCGGTCAACGGACAGAATCCGCCCGCCCAGGCTGATGCCGGCATAATCCTCGTCGCAAACCTCAATCACATCACCGGGAACGTGGCGCAGCCCCTCCGCACCCACACTAAAATCAACCGTCTGGGTTTCCAGCAGCTCCGTTTTTATCAGCCACAGCCCGGCGCGGTGCGCCTGCCCGCGACTGGTACAGCCAAACGCATCCATTTTTACCAGATTGCGTCCGTAGTGACTGATGGCGACCGTGTCTTCCACCAGTTCCGTGGATGTCTGCCAGCCATTATCAGGGTCGATCCAGTTCACCTCTACCGCATTATGGCGGTCCTTCCGCGCACTGAAGCTGTAACGGAACGGTGTGCCCTCATCCGGCATTACCACATTGCTGCGGGTATAGGTCCAGACTGTATCCGAGGGCCTGTCCTGCACGAAGGTCATCATCTGCCCGTTCCACACCGGCATACAACGCATGGCGGAGCAGAAGTCGGTCAGCACATCCCACGCCTTACGCTGCTGTGCCAGATACGCATTAAAGGTCATACGCGGCTCTGTCCCGCCGAATCCGTCAGGGACCATCTGGTCGCAGTACTGGCCTATTGCATACAGCGCCCACCTGTCCACGTCCGCCGCGCCGATTCGCTGTCCCATGCCATAACGGGGATGTGTCAGCACATCCCAGAGACACCACGCCGGATTATTGCTGTATGCAGGCTTGAACGTGCCGTCCCAGATGCCGCTGTAGGTTCGCGCTACCGGATCGTAATTCGACGGCACATGAATAATCCGCCCGAAAAAATGGTAATTTCGCGTCACCTGCTGGCTGCCGAACTGCTCAGACTCCACCTGCAGGCCAATTACGGCGGTGTTGGGATAGCGCTGCCGGACATCAATAATCTCGGTATACGACGACCAGACCGTGTTGTTCTGTAACTGGTCAGTGGTACTGTCTGCCGTCACTCGTACCATCCGGATACCAAATGGCCGGGGAGGGAGATTATCCACTATCACCGAGGCCAGATACTGTGTGGTTGTTTTCCCGGTAATCGTAATCTCTTTTTCCACCACCCACTGACCATAGCGCTCAAGATGGATTTGCAGCCTGACCGATGTCGGATTGCGGTCGCCCTTGCTGTTGGCCTCCACCAGTGACTGCACGCCGAACGTAAAACGCAGGCGGTCAATATTTGCAGCCGTGATGGTTCTGGTCACCGGATTGTCGTATTTGACCTGTACACCAAGCACCGTCTCGGCGCCGGACGATTCAAATCCCTCCAGCGGGGTCTGTTCCTGCTCACCGACGCGGTATACCACCTTCACGCCGTGGATATTCGTGTTACCGTCGCGGTCCACCACCGGCGTCTGGTTTACCAGAACACTGTGCAGACCGTTCACCGGGCCTTCTATCGGTCCCTCGCTGATGGCATCGATGACGCTCAGCAGCTGCGTGGATTTAAGGTTATCCGGTGCCTCGCGGGGCGTATGCCCTTTTCCGCCGCCCTTTCCCATTTATTACCCCGTAAAACGACAAAACCGCCCGGAGGCGGTTCTGTCTGAATCTGTTCTGTTGTCAGCGGCCAATCACCACAACCTGACCACCATCTCCTTCATCAGCGGTACTGACTTCCTGGGAAATCACGCGTGACCCCACCTGCATCTCGCCGTACAGCACCGGCAACATGTTACCGTTGGCAACCATATTATCCAGCGACGAGAAATACGTGTTCTGCCTGCCGTTATCGGTCTGCCTCATTTCGGACATTTTGGGTTTTGGTGCCAGCATCTGCGCCATACCGCCCAGAATCATCGACGCCCCGGTCATATACATGCCGGATACCGCCGCCGCTCCCAGCCAGCCTGCCGGGTTCCACCAGGCAACGGCAATCAGCGCCGCACCAAGCACCGCCTGAAACACCCCGCCAGATTTGGCCCCGGCCAGACGCGGCACAATATGAATCACCGCGCCAGGCGGCAGCGGGTCATGCAGGCTGGTTGTCAGGGTATCAGCCGTAACATCGTCTCCGGCTATGCGTACCTGATACCAGCCGTCGTTCAGTTTCTGCCGGAGACCGGGCAACTGTACCGCCAGTGCCCGGACAGCTTCAGCACCACTGGCTACCTGCAGGCTGACGCGGCGGCAAAATCGTTGCAGATCCCCGTAAAGGCAAATTCGCGCCATGCCCGGTGTCGCCAGATGGAGTGCGTGCGTCGTTGCCATTTGTCGGTATACCTCTCACGTTTACTCAGTTGTTCAGGAATATGGTGCAGCAGCTCTCCGTCGCCGCAGTAAATCGCTGCGTGGTTCGGAACGGAGGAGCCAAAGCAGCAAATCAGCACGTCGCCGGGCTGCGCACTGGCTGCGCTGACACGGTAAAATCCCGTCGTCTCCAGATTATCCAGATAGAGATTGTCACCATGCCGCCACCAGTCGTCGTCCCGGTGAAAATCCGGCATATCAATCCCCGCCAGATGATAGGCATCACGGAACAGCGTGTAACAGTCAAAAACCCCATGTTTAAACTGTCGTCCGGTCAGGTGTGGCACACAGCGGAATTTATGTACCTGGTCGGCGCATACCAGCCACCACGGCAGGTCGCTTTGAACCTGCAGCCTGCGGTCCACATCGCTCAGATACGGCTGGCCGCCAGGATGGCTGTGAACCAGCGCCACAATATCCCCCTGCGTTTCAGCCCTCAGCCAGTCCTCCGGCGCCATACGGAAATAATCCTCCGGCGCGGCAGAAATATTCACACAGGGGAGATACCGTTCTCCCGCCTGTGTTCTCACCACGAAGCCACACGACTCCGCAGGCGCACACCGTCGGGCGTGCGCCAGAATATCCTGTTCTTTCATGAAGATTTACTGTGAAAGTTTATTAATGGAGAGGAAACCGCCAAAGTTTCCGGTATTGTTACGCAGGGCGCATCCCCGGGCGCAGCGGCTGCAGGCATCTTTTGCCGGATCGGCGGTAGGGTTATCAAATTCATCCGCGACAGCTGGTCCCGTATAGCCGCATTCGTCAGAGCGGTATATCCATGTACAGGTATTGGCCAGCATAATCCTCCCGGGGAAGACACATCCGTCTGTTTCAGTCGGTGTTGCCAGGACAAATGTCGCACTTACCGCCGTCAGATCACTGCACTGCTCGATCACCCAGCGGCTTACAGACTCCTGCTCCGGGTCGGCCTCCTGGTTGCCGCTTTGAAAATTAACGGCATCGAGAAACCGGGCATACACTATCCTGCGGATGACCGTCGCTCCAACCAGGCTATGCAAATCCTCCACCATTCCGGTCACCATACCGTAAAGATTGGATACCTTCAGTGACGGGCGCGCAGCTGCGCCTTTGCCGTTCATTTCAAATCCGCTACCCTCTACAGGATAAACATCATATTTCTGTCCCTGCCAGGTAACCGCCTCCCCCTTTTCATTCGCCTCGTTACAAAAAAAATAACGATCACCGCCAGACTGTGTCAGATCGATTTCCCACAAAGTGATCCTGGCGGACTGCGCCAGTTTAGCGGCTTCGTTCAGCGTATCCTGCGAAATGTCCTGCATCACTCCTCCTCAGATAACAACCTGTTCAAAAGTCGTGGTCACAGTCACCCAAAGAGAGCCAACGCTAATCGACCATTTGCGGCAAATCACCCGAATTTGTGTCCAGGTATAAGGCGGTGTCCAGAGAAAGGATTTCACTCCACCGTGGCGGGATAAAAATGCCTCAAGATTCTGATGTTCTCCCTTACGAATCCGGACCGTTACGTTATACTTCGCCAGATGGTTGTTCAGCCCGGCTGGACGCCGTTGTTCATACCCGTCACCCAGTTTTATGGAGGTGACTTTTGGTTCTGATTCCACTGTCATATCAGGGCGGATCTTCCAGTTAAATGTTTCCATTGTTATCGCCCTCCTCCAGCAATACCCCCGTCACGCGACTGCTGTTGCCAGAAATCAATGGCGGCTTTTTTTCCAATGTTATATACGGCCTGTAATGCCTGCGGACCAATCTGTCCGTTGCCGGCGTCGTTGTGGATTTCAATGTTGTACTCAGGCGCAAACATCGCCATCCCTCCTGAACCGGCTGCCACGACACCCAGCTTACCGTCAGCACCACGACGAAGTGGTAATATTGCCTCCGGTCCTGCCTCGCCCATCACCCCGGCACCTTTGGCAAAAGCAAAAAATGTCGGGCGATTAACAATGCTGCCGCTGTACTGGCTGAGTCCTGCCGAACGGTACACGCCGCCGTCCGCATTCGGAATAACCGACAGCGCCGCAGAACTGTATGCCCCTGATGGTGTACTGCCGCCTGCCGATGTGCCAAAGCCGAACATTGCCAGCACTGAACCCAACAGTTTAGAAGCCGCAATACGTGCCTCCATTTTTGCAAGGTCAGCCAGGATGGAGACCGTCAGGCTCCGGAAACTGCCCTTTCCGGTCACGGCAAAATTCGCGATACTGTCCGCCATGCCGTTAAATGCGTTTGTGAAAACGTTCTCCGTCATGCCTGCCACATTGCCGCCCTGCGCCAGAAAGTTATCCAGCGCCCGCGACGCCCCCAGCGTCCAGTCTCCCTGCGCAGCGTCAACTTTCGCATTGTAATCCGCCCACTCAGCCAGCCGGCGATCGAGACTGCCCTTCAGCGCCTGCTCCGCCTGACGATATTCGTCAGAACCGTATGTCCCTTTTGCCTTGCTGTCGCGTTTAAGCTGCTCCAGTTGTTCCTGGTAGTGCTGCTGAATTTTCAGACGCTCTTCGTATCGGCCACGTTGCTGATCGCCCATACCCATTGTGGCCAGCGCCATTGCGTGCTGTTGCCTGACGCGGGATTCTTCGTCAGCGAGCTGGCTGGTCAATGTGAGCGTCTTTTTCTTCAGTTCATTAAGGGCATTCTGGTGTTGCAAATCCTGTTGTGAGATATCCAGCTTCTGTAGCGCAAGCGCGATTTCATCCTTATGTGCCAGTACGCTTTGTTCATCCGCCGTCAGTTTTTTACCGGACAAATCAGCGATGCGCTGCTGAAATGACAAAAGCTGCTTATGCGCTTCCGTCATTTTTTCGGTCGTGGAAAGCTTCGCGGCGGCAAGCTGCCCTTCAGTCTGCGCCTGTTGCTGGCTGTACTGCAAAAGCAGTCGCCTGGCCTCGTCGTTGTGGTAAGTCTTTGGCTTTTTCGCCTGTTGTGACAACGCCTTTTTATGACGTTCATTTTCGCGCTCCAGTGCGGCATTGCGTACAGCAGCATCGGCATACTGCATGGCGGTAATGCGCGCCACCTCCCGTTGGTGCCGCAGGGATTCAGTTTCATTATCCCGGTTCAGCGCGGCATTCTGCTCGTTCCGACGTTTCTGCGTTTCCTGATAATTACGCTCTGCCTGCGCCTTCGCATCCAGCAGGTCCTTCTGGCGTTTCTGTTCCTTAAGTTCGTTCAGCTGCTGCTGATCGTATTCAGTCTGGGAGGAAGACACCGTCCAGGGCGTTTTTCTGCCGCGCGCGATTTTTTCCTGCAGTGTCGCGATCTTTTCATCGAGCGTATCTTCCCGCCCGATATCCAGCATCCGATCCCATGCCCACTTCGCCGCATCACCGACAGCATTCCATGCTCTTTCAATCCAGCCCAGATTGTCGTGTACGTCTCCCATCCGCTTATTCATTTCTTCCGAATACGCGGACATGGCAATTTTCGCGGCATCAGCCACTCTTCCCTGCTCGCCCAGTACCCTGATTTGTTCAAGCTGGGTGGAGGTCAGAAAATGCAGTGTCCTGTCCAGTTCTTTCGCCGCATTCACCGGATCATCCCGCAGGCGTTTAAACTGGCGGATGGTTTCATCCACTGATTGTCCAACGTTTTCCTGCATTCTGGTCGCGGTACGGGATACCATTGCCACTGCCTGCCCGGTAAACGCTCCGCTACCGACCACCTGTGCCAGCACGCCTGCAGCGTCGTGCTGCGTGACGCCATTTCCGGCGAGCGACTTCGCCATCGCATTAAGCTGGCCTGTGGTTTTTCCGGCATAACTCCCGGTCAGAATAAGCTGTTTATTGAACGTCTCGCTTTCCTTAGCGCCTTCATAGTAGGCCTTGCCCAGCCCGTAAACAGCAGCAGCCACGCCGCCAGCCAGCCCGCCGAGCATCATGCCCTTCGGAGACATCAGTTGCTCGATCCACCCGGCGCGGTTAGCGAGCGTAATACCACTTCCCCGCAGTGCCCCGAAATTCCCACGGGCCAGCTCACCAGCCAGCACGCCCAGTTCACGACGGGCAGCAGCGCTTTTCAGTCCTAGCGTATGGGTGGCAGTTCCGGTACGCTCCAGTTTACGGATATAAATATCTGCGGCGCTGCTGACACCCAGTTCAGCCGCCTTCACCCGCAGCAGCTCGGTACGGGAGAGGCCCTGTACCGTCGTCTGCTCTTTCAGGCGGCGTATAAACTGTGCTTTTTTCTGCGTGGCCAGCGCTTCGGCATCGGTAAGCTCACGGGTCTTCCTGGCGGTTTCAGACACCAGCGCCAGATAATCGCCCTGTGAGATATCTCCGCGTCCTTTCGCCTGTCGTACCTGCGCCTGGATACGCTGCAGCTCCTGCAGACCACCGCTTAACTGTTTTACACTGTCAATCTGGCGGTAAAAAGCAGCACTTGTCCTGTCCTGTGCTGCCGCCACAGCCGCTGACTGCGCCTGTTCCTCACGCAGTTTCCTTCCCAGTGCCTCCACCCGCTGTCGCGTCTGATCCACATCCGCCGCCAGACGCGTACTGGCCGCTGCGCTTTTCTCCACAGCGGAACTGTACGCGGTACTGCTGGCAGTCACTTGCTCCAGACTGGCGGACGTCCGGCGCGTCGCCTCCGTCTGCTTATCCAGAAAACGCTGCATCCGGGCCGCTGAACGTTCTGAGTCACCAGCCGCATCGTTCAGCAATTTTTTAATGCGCGGAACTTCGTTTCGGAACTCTGCGCTGTCGATACTTAAATCAATGACCAGGTTCGCTATCTGGTCCATAGCGGACACCTCCGGTAATACCTTCGCCCAGGATCATCAGTTCATCATCCGTTTTTTCGTGCAACGACTCAGGATCAGTGATCAGGCTGAACATTTCTGCATCGTGATGCGTGCCTGTAACCAGTCCGGAAATCAGCGATTTCAGCGTTGCAAACTCCGCATCCAGCAACATGTCACTGAAGCTGTTCTTCCCGAAATGCTCCGCCCACTCACCCAGCTCTGTCGCACTCATTTCCGCCAGCATCTGCCGCCAGTCTGGTCGCCGGAACTCACGCGCGAGCCGCATCACAAACGCCAGCTCCCGGTTCAGGACTTTTCCGGCGTGGTCGTGTCCTTTTCACTCCCGCTGTCGTCTTCCTGCGATGCCGGAAGACGCATACCACTCAGGGACAGAACCATATCAGCGCCACGTCCCAGCGCCTCATAAGACCATTCCAGTCTGACGGACTCATACAGGGCGCGGGCCTCCTCCTCTTTTTTGCTTTCACACAGGGAGCGGGATACCAGCCATGCATTAATATCCACCCCCATCTGCATAAATTCTGTCTGACGCTCTGCTTCCGTCAGGGTTTCAGGCTGTGCGTCATAGTCTGCCGTCCGCTGCTGAATAAACTTCAGATAATCCACACGTTGCAGGGCAGAAAGCTCACTGAGCACGATGGAATGCCCACCGTAGTTAAAGGTGTCTGTATTGAGAAACATGATGATTTTCCATAGAAGCCCCGGAACCGGGGCGGACTGATAAGAGAGGGTTATGACGCCGTCACTGTCACTGCTGCCACCGCGACAAGACTGCCGTCACTGCTGATACCAACAATATTCACGCTGCCCGCCTTCACGCCTTTAACCGTGGCCACATTATCCTTCAGCGTGACGGTGGCGATCAGCGGATCGGCGGTCGCAACCTGCAGCGTTTTATCTGACGCGTTATCAGGTTTTACCGTAAATGTCAGCGTGGTGGTGGCTCCGGCAGCCACCGTGGCACTGGCCGGCGCAACGGTCACGCCGGATACGCTGACTACGTCAGGTGTATCCTCCTCCGCAAGAGAAGGACGCCCGACGCCGGTGATTTTTACGCTGCGTGTCATCACCTCTTTGGACGTCACGGTTTTACCCAGTGAACTCAGCCAGCCGCGGAACACATCAACCGTCCCGTTAGGATACCTGATACGGAAGGCGCGAACTTCGCCGGTGTCAAACAGCTCAACCAGTTTTTTCTGTCCGGCCTCACCGGGTTTCCAGGCCAGCGTGGCCGTGGTGTCACCGACGCTTTTCTGCCCCTGCGTAGTGCTTTTCCAGTCGGCATTTTCATCATCAAGATAGTCATCGTCTTCCGCATCTGCACTCATTTCTCCGGGCTGCAGATCCTTAATACCTGCCAGTCGCAGCCAGTCATCATCAGCCAGTGGATTTTTAAACGCATCGCCGCTGCCGGTATACAGCCAGAATGTGGTTCCGGCGCCTTTCGTTTTTACCAGTGGGTTTGGTGTTCCCATCATATCCTCCTCAGTTGGTATAGGTGATCCGGTAAGTAATTTCTGCCATCCCCCACGTTGCCATTTCGCTGTCACGCTGGTAGTCATAACCCAGCGGGGTCATGGTATCGATAAGGCGCTCCAGACCACTAACCTCTTCCAGCGCAGGAAATATTTTTTCTTCCATCCAGATATCAAGCTCTGTATCAGGAGCCTGAGCCCTCAGAAAAACTGCCGTATGGAGAGTAGCCTGCCAGTCATCCTCATCGGTCATAAGGCCTGTATACTGTGCGTCTGTCAGCCAGACAGCTATTGCGGGTAAATCTTCCTGTTCTACGAAAGCAGGAAGTCCATCAAAAAGAGTGACAGGTGCGCCAGTCACGGATTCCAGCTTTTCCAGAACGGCCCGGCGGATTAATGTGTGTTTGCTCATCGTGAAAGATAAAGCCTCAGTTGTTGTTTCAGGGCATACCCCAGTTGCTTCGGTATTTCCTCGTCAATCAAGCTTTGTGTGGCGCTTTCGAATGCCTGAGTCAATGGTCCGGAAAGAGGAATTTTCACTACATCAATTGGATAACGGTTTTTCCCGTTAACGCGTCGCATAACATGCCAGCGTCCGTTAGCCAGTTGCTGAATAAAGGCATCCCGGAACAGATATGGCCCGATTTTCAGCACACTTCCACGATACAGCAGTTTTCCCCTCCGTTTGCTCATCCTGACCTGTGCAGCGCCCAACTTTATGGCGGGAAGGTTTCCCCGGTTAATCCGTATCCGGGCAGAGCGTTTACCGTCTGTACCGGCTTTAAATAACCTCACCCTCTGGCGAACCAGCTTCAGCGGAAGTCCTCTTACCTGGTTATCTCCGGCGACAGTCTCCCGCGCCACCTTACGGGTTGCCACTGAAACAGCTTTCTGCGCCACGCGATTCACAGCCCAGATACTGGCCCGGGGAACCATCTGCCGGTCAAGGCTGTTCAGATTCCGGATCGCATTTTCAAGCCCTTTCAAACATTCCTCCCGTCCTGCGCCGGTTATCCGTCGGCGGCTCCCCCCTGCCCAGCAGAATAATACTGCTGTCTCCACCAGCCGGAGTGATGCGATCCACCCAGAAGGTGTCACCGAGAATGGTTAGTGTGTCCGGGCGCTTCAGATGGACTGTCAGGGATGTTTTGACAAAAAATGTAGGCTTGTCCCCCTCAATCCGGACACCTCCGGCGGCATACGACACACTTTCAGGATCGTCAAATACGCCCGTAAGCGTGGCCCCTGCCAGAACGCCGGAGGTTATTGTTGCTACCGTTCCCATCACCCGGAGGATGGCATCATCAGCCTGAGAAATCGCGGTATCAAACAGGTTTTCGGACTGCGACATATCGCCACCCTTACAGTTCAATAATAAGTCCTGCAGCAATCAGCTCGTCCACATCGTGTTGCGAAATACGCGCCGGGTTTCCCGCCATAACCATATCCAGTTCCCGGTTACTGTCCGGATCGATGGCGCAGATGTGTAGTGTACGAAGCGCCCTGATAAGTACCCGTTCGGATCTTTGCCCGATCCCGGGCGGCACTATGGATTCATCACTGTCATTTTCCACAGCAGGCAAATGCTCCGCCTCCGCCTCCGCTTCCTCTTCCCATTCCATGACACGCTGGCTGAGTTCAGCGGCGCTCCCGGACACATCCGGATCACGACCAAGCCGCGTCGCAAGCTCCCGCAGACGCTGTATATTCTCTTCTTTTGTTGCCATAAAAGATCCTCCCGCAATTTGTAACAATAAAGGCCTGAATCAGGCCTTTTGGGATGCTTAACCGACAGTGACAATGACAAACTCATCCGGGTCCGGCAGGACCATCAGCGGCGCAGACTGCGTCATGGTATATTCATTCGCCGGGTCCCCCACCGTCAGCCAGTGTTTGGGATAACGGGTGGCGGCAACAATACCCTCCGCGAGCGCCTGTGAATCCTGAATGGCACCATAGCAGCGGATACCTTCTGCCGCCGTATTTCCCAGAACCAGAGTCCCTTCAGGCAGGTAACGCTTTTCGGTCCCGTTATCAGCAACATAGGATGTTTTAGCCACCACAATGGCCAAATCTCCGTAATACCCCTTGAACGACACCACAGCCCCAAGGTCCTTCACCGCCGTTTCCAGCTGAGAATTTGAACCGCGGCGTGTATCCAGTTTTTCACGGAACAGCTTAAAACCGTTCAGCAGACGCCAGACTTTCCCGTCCATCACGGCAATATTGATCAGACCGGATGCCTGGTCGCAGTACATATCCAGATCATAAGTCGGGTCAAAGGTTTCCCTGTCCTGCTCTGACCATTTTTTACCTGTGGCCTGAATAATGTTATTCCCGGCTGAGCGACCAAAATCCACCTCCACGGTGTCAAACTGCTCGCCCTGCATGGTGTATTTCCCGTTCAGCACCGCACTGACGGCCTGCATCTCCTCCACCTGGACGATGGCCTTCTCTTCCTGCTTCAGGTTATCGGTCAGAATGCGCAGACGACGGTAGGCCGGATCGTTAAGCCTGGCCGGGTCTTCACCCGGCAGACGCTCAACAACCTGCGCATAGTTAACTTCATGCTTCGGTTTGACATACCCCGGACGCAGTACGCGCGTTTCCCCGCCGCGGTTACGCAGAACCTTCCCTCCTACCACCGGAGATACATAAGCGGCAATCGGTGTTTTTCCGGTAATTTTGTCCAGCATGACTTCCTGGGTAGGAAATGTCACAGTACGGCGAAAAAACAGGCTCAGGAAGAGTGGGTTAAATTTAACTTTCTGCTCGGTATAACCCAGCAACTGGCGGGTGGTAAACAATCCCATAAATGGTGTCCTCCGGACGTTAAATACGATAAAGGCCGCTTCGCGGCCTTCTTATTACGGTAAAGCGGCGTGACTGACGGCGCTTCCGGCGAATGCATTTGCCTGCTTAATGGCATCCACACTCTTCGGCCATGCCAGTGATTCTGTGGCAAAGGTGCCGCTCTTCCAGTACGTCAGCAGGTTTTCCGACCCGTCCAGCTCAAGGGCCAGAACCCCGACTGCCGTTCCGGCCTTCTGCCCGTCCCAGGCCACCAGTTTCCCGGTGGTATCATCCAGCATCAGGGGCGTCAGCATCGGTGTGGCCGCCGTTATACCGCTGACTCCCGTTGCGGTATGTGCCGGATCGTTACCGGCGAAAATGCGGTTATCCGCACGTTTCTCAATAGTGGTGGTAAATGACATACTGTCTCCTTATCAGGTGGCTGAAGTACCGGGAATACTCATCAACAACGTCGTTTCGGTATCATTACTGTGGCCTTTGCCGCCGGATATGGGGCCCGGGGAATGAGACTGCATGAAAGCATCAAATGCGTTGTTCATGCTCAGCCCCGCATTACCGGATTTGTCCGGCGCGGCAGCCAGCAGGTCACGGGCCTGATCTGTGGTCATACCAGGCATGACAGCCAGTTTTTCCGCCAACTCTTCACGGCCTTTCGCCTCATCAAGCGCCATCACGGCATCATGAAGTGACGTTGCCGCAGCGATCGGCGATGCTGCCAGAATGGTTCTGGCCTGTTCCACCGTCATCTCTGGCATGGCCGCCAGTGTCTGTGCGAGTGTTTCCCGACCACCAGCTTCTTCCAGGGCAAGGATACGGTCAGCGGTGCTGGTCGTGTCCGTCGGCGCGGCGGCAGCCAGAATAGACTTCGCCTGAGCAACGCTCATTCCCGGCTGCCCGGCCAGCATCTGTGCCAGTGCCTCATGCCCCCTGGCCTCCGGGCAACCCAGAATTCCCATTACGCGCTGGTTTTCCTGCGTGACAGCGTCAGCTGCACTTAATTCAGGCATAGTGCCTCCTGTCTTGTTACTGTTGATAGCTTCTGCCATCACGCCGATGGCGTCAGCAGCATTCACCATTCCATCTGCCAGTCCGGTAGTGATAATGGCCTGCCCGTCATACACTGCCGCCTCCGTCGCCATTACCGCATCGACAGACAACCCCGTGTACCGGGCCACTTTTTCTGCAAACATCTTTCTGGCCTCGTCCATTCGCTGCTGGTAGTCGGCATGGACGCTTTCCGGTAATTTCTGGCTGGGCGTCAGATCAGCCTTGTGTGCGCCAGAATAGATAAGGGTGATATCGATCCCTTCCTGTTTCAGTTTTTCGGCGTAGCTGGTATGCGCCATCACCACACCAATTGATCCCATTCTGGACGTCTGGGTCACAAGGCGGTGCGAACAGGCTGCCGCCAGCAACATGGCCGCCGAACAGGCTGTTTCATTTGCCAGTGCCCAGACAGGTTTCTGTTCGCGCATCCGGTAAATCATGTCAGCACAGTCAAACGCCCCGGCAGCCTGACCGCCGGGACTGTCAATATCCAGCAGAATGCCTTTTACCTCCGGATCTGAAACCGCCTGTTGTAGCCGGGCAGTGACACCGTCATATCCGGTCATCCCTGAAAAGGGACGCATTCCGCCGAGTTTATGAACCAGTGTTCCGGTCACGGGTAATACCGCAATACCGTTCACTACCTGATAAAAACGTGCCTGCGGCTTTCCGGTCGCCATAAAATCGCCTGTGACCAGTGCCATATCCGACTGATCCAGACTTTCGTTATTACCGGGAATGTGCAGGCTGTTAATGCCTGACTCCCTGCCCAGCGCGCAAAAGAAAACCCGCGCATAGGCGGGTTCAAGCAGCAACGGAGCACTGGTTGCCTGGCTGATGATGTGCGGGAGATTACGTTGCACGCTTTTCCTCCTCCGTCTGACGGCTCGCCGCGATCTGTTGTTGATAGGTATCAGTGATCCATACCGGACGCGAAAGTCCGGCTGCCCGCCGTTCTTCGGATTCCCTGACCTGCTGGCGGAATATCTCCTGGTAATCCTCGCCCATAATGGCGAGTTCTTTTTCATAGGTACTCAGCCCGGCCTCAATACGCATCACGGATTCCTGAACCTCCTTGAGTCCGTCAATCGCCATACGTCCGGCACCAATCCACTCCGAGCGGCTCCAGCTGGATCGGGCCTCCCAGAAGGAAAACCTGGCCCGGGGTGCCCGGATAACTCCCCGTATCAGCGCCTCCTCCAGCCAGCAGGAAAACATTTGTGTCGCCAGCCGTCCGGCAATGAACCGGCGCCGCCCCAGGAAATAGCGCCAGGACTCATTGGCAGATGCGCGGGCGCTGGAATAGCTGACCTGAGAATAATCACGCGAAAGCTGCTCATAAGAGACCCCCAGCCCGGCGGCAATATACCGGAGCAGCGCCTGCTCCAGCGCTGAAAAGCCATTATCGGAATCCTGCGCAGTCTGCAGATTCAGCTCATCACCCGGGTACAGGTGGGGAATTTTTACACCGCCCAGTTTGATACTGTTGGTACTGTAATAGCGGGCATAATTTGCCAGCATGTTAACAAGGGGCGTATCTTTGTTATCTGCCGCCGTGATGTATTCAAAGGCTTTCTCGGAATCGAGTTCGCTTTCGATCGTGGCGGCGTACATGGCTTTGACAATCGCGGACTGAAGCTGCGTTGCCTGCAGGGTATCAAGCATCTTCAGCCGCTCCATCACACTGTAAAACTGATTGGCACCGCGCGTCTGTCCGTCCTCAACCGGCTCGAAAATATGTAACATCGCGGGTCGTCCGGACGGCAGAAAACGAGGAATACGGGTCCAGCGTTCCCCACCAGCCACCGGCCAGTCATCATCACAGACATGATAGGCGAGGGCTTTTCCATTCCGGTCCGTTTCCACTCCTGCGCGAAGCTGGCGGTTTCCGCGGGCATACCCCGGCGTGTCCACCCGTTTCGGACTGACAGCCTTGAATCGGGTACGGAAAACCTGCGTGGTTTCAGCGTCCCAGACAGGCTGGAGAAAAATTTCACCATTAAAGGCGTGAACGCCCACGCCTTCACGGATGAACTCTGTAAAAGTACGCTTCCCCTCGGCATCCATTTCGCCAAAAATACCATCGCAATATTCTGTCCATGCAGCTTCAACCTCATCCACAAAACTCTTCGCTGCGCTCTCACGCATACCAAGATAGCGCCAGTTTGGACGATAGCTGATAAGAAACAGGTGTCCGACAATATGATCCTTGTGCAGCGCCACCGCATTTGCTGCAATACCATTATTACGGACCAGATCATCAGCCCGCGCATTGCCGAGGCGCAACGAAGGCAGCAGCGCGGCATCCACGCTTTCCGCCGGGGGCATCCAGTCAGCCATCTGTCCGCCGAAACCGATCCCCCCGCCGGTGTATCCCAGACTTTCCCGCAGCGGCGTGCCGTGAACATCCACCAGAACCGGGGTGCGCTTCACAGTCTCACCCCCACAGGTGCCCGGCGGCGACCATTGCACAGTGACGCCTCAAGTTCCGCGACATATTTTTTCAGATCCCCTACCGATGTCGCGGTAAATTCAACCCGTCGCCCGTCTTTCTGAACCGTCGCCACCCGTTTTCCCGTCATCAGGTCATGCAGCGCGACGCGGGCTTCCTGTAGCTCAGTGATTGTTGCCATTAACTCCTCCTGCCAGCATTGCGGCCAGTTGTTCAAGTGTCGGGGTATCCTGCTCTTCGCTTTTCCTTGATGTCGCCAGCGCCTCCAGATCCAGTTGCCAGCGCTGCACAGACACCCGTAACGCTGCACTGGCATAGACAAGACAATCCAGCGCTTCGTTACGACGTCCTTTGGCATCCCATAACAGCCGGAATTTTCCGTTAACCAGTTTCTCCACCAGCTCTTCGGCTACCAGTTGCTTCGCTTCCACCTCCGTAAAAACATCCGGATTATCCGGAAAGCGGATCGCATAAGGCGTGGCTTCGTCGGCAGGCGCAGTAACCGCCCCCATTCTGGCGTAAAGCATTTCTTTGGCAGTATCAGTACCGATTTCGCACAGGAATACCCCGCTCTGGTTGCGTTTTTTAGGCATGGTAATAACGGGTTTTCCGTAAACGGAGGCCCCTTTGACAGGCAGCACGCGGAAAATGCCGTGTTTTTTTGAGCGTTTATAGACGATTTCTGCATCGATACCGCCGATATCCCAGCAGATACGGGAAATGGAAATATCCGTCCCGTCAGCATGACGATATTTTTTATTAATGACGGCATCCACACGCTGCAGGGTATCTTCATCATCATGCCGTCCCATGATAATTTGCTTATCAATAAGGAAAGCCTCTTCGCCCGGCGCCCAGCCCCAGACATACATTTCATAACGGTTACGCTGGGAGTCGATACCAGCGGTCAGATACACCACCCGCTCCGGAACCGGCGCCGCATAATGAATCACTTTTTCCAGCAAAAGCTCATGGCTGAGTTTTTCGGCCACCGCCTC
This sequence comes from Salmonella sp. SSDFZ54, assembly GCF_004010735.1. NCBI lineage: Bacteria > Pseudomonadati > Pseudomonadota > Gammaproteobacteria > Enterobacterales > Enterobacteriaceae > Salmonella > Salmonella sp. SSDFZ54. The sequence goes on along the minus strand of NZ_CP034819.1, from coordinate 3,790,062 downwards.
TTCATAAGGCTCGCCCAACGTGGTGTTTATAAAGGTTTTCACACCATTTGGATCTTTCAGCGCATCCAGCCAGTCATAAATAATCTGTATCCAGGTGGTAAAGGGACTGTAAGCCGTCCAGATATGAAAGGTAATGGATCGTGGCGGCGGAACCTCCTCACCGGACGCGCTGAAATAAGCCAGTCCATCGCGTGTCCACATGCCTGTGTTATCGCAAATCCAGCGGCCTGCTTTCTGATCAAGTTCCGATTGACGGATCACGCATCCATTATGTTCACAAAGGTAATACACCGTCTCCGGCTTGCTTTTCTCCCATTTCAGACCGAACGGCGTACTGCCATCACCGAATTTAAGGTACTGTTCTTCGCCACAGTGCGGACACGGTACATGAAAACGCATAAAATGCGCCGATTCATTTGCCGCCTTTTCAATCTGGCATGACCCTTTGACTTTTGGTGTGGAGCCCCGAATGGATTTAGGCCAGACAGAACCTTCAATACGTTTATCCCCCAGCAGCGTCGGCGAACCTTCTTTCTCGACATCCGGCTCAAAAGATGACAATTCGTCATAGCAGACCACATCCACCGATTTTTCACGGTAGTTTTTGGCTGCTGCACCGCCGAGGCACCAGAACCCGACACCGGAAGAAAAGCGTTTCAGGGTGAGCGTGTTATCACGATGTTTACGCCCGAACCAGGGGGCCAGCTCCAGCAATACAGGAACATCCCTGATAGTCGGCTCCACGTGGGATTTCATAAAATCCTCAGCGGATGAGTCGGTCGGCTGGAACAGCAGGCTGTTGCGCGACTTGTGCTCTATGAAATAGCCTTCCACCCCCAGCAACATTTTGGTATAGCCCACGCGGGCAGACTTAATGAGGTTTACAACGCGGATCAGTTCATACCCCATCGCGTTCATTATCGCTACCTGAAACGGCAGCGTTTCCCATTTGCCGGGGGTGTAGGAGGACTCTTTTGGCAGATAGTAATACTTATCAGCCCACTGCACGGTGGTAAGCGGTACGGGAATATGAAGCGCTATCAGCCCGTTAGTTATGGCTCTGTTGGCATTATTCGCCCTGCGCTCTCCGGAAATCATCGGTCCACTTCTCCACATCCGCTATCGTGGCGGCCCTGCCTGACGCCCTGGCGATTTCCGTTCTGACCACATCGATGTGCGACTGGCACAGATCAGGATATTTGCGCTGTAATACCAGCGGTACCCTTGACAGTATCCCTGCTATTTCCTGAGCCACCCGTTGCAGGATGTAGGTGAACAGTTCGGTCTCAAGAACCAGCCCTTCGCGCTCAGCATTTTTAAGTTCCTGCGCATCCGCCTGGGCTTTTGTCAGGCGGTAGCGCTCATAGTCGATGGTGCCGGGATTAAGATCTGATTCCGCAGCGGCACGTAAATCATCAACCTCTTTACGCAGCTTTTCATTTTCAATAGACGCATCACGCTCCGCGTACCATGAAATCGCTGCCGCGGTGTCGAACACTGCTTCGTTACCTTTTCCTCCTCCGGAAACAAGTGGCAGCCCCTGGCTTTGCCAGGCTGTGACAGTTCTGACGTCACAACCAAAAATTTCAGCCAGTTTTTTTTTGTTCACGTTCATGGAAAAGTCTCCCGGAAACAGGAAAGGATCTGCGATCTTCGTTTTTAACTAAAAACGTTATCCAGCAGATCCTTTCTTTTTTCTAAAAAAACCTTTAAAAACAGGAAATAAACGATAAGAAGAACGGATCTGGCTTTTCCCTGAAAATTTTCATAAGGAGTGAAATCCTGCGACGCTGCCGCCCCGTAACAGGCAGAATTCCCGGAAAGGACCCTGGAAAAAACCGAACAGTTATTGTTACAATATAACAATTAATCATTTTAACGCTGACTGAGGGTCTTACATATGAAATTCAAGAGTATCGCTAAAACTGTTTTTCTTTTTGCACTGCTAACCTCAGCTGGCTTTGCAACTGGTAAAAACGTGAATGTCGAATTCGATAAAGGACAAAATAGCGCCCGCTATTCCGGCGTAATAAAGGGATACGATTACGATACATATAACTTCCAGGCCAGAAAGGGGCAGAAAGTACATGTAAGTATTTCGAATGAAGGCGCAGATACCTACCTGTTCGGGCCAGGAATTGGCGATTCCGTTGACCTGTCCAGATATTCATCTGAACTGGATGGCAATGGCCAGTACACGCTACCGGCGTCCGGAAAATACGAACTGAGAGTACTTCAGACACGTAATGAAGCCCGTAAAAACAAAGCGAAAAAATACAGCGTCAATATTCAGATAAAATAAATGCCAGCCTGGTCAGGGGATTCGTTCCAACACCAAACTTTTCAGCCACTGGGTTATTTCATGAGGTGTACCAGTTTTTAGCGTCTGGTTACGTTTTTGAGGTGTACGAAAACTGGCTTACGTCAGTACTATAAAAGCGCGATGTGGTAGTACGAAGACCCAGAGACATTATCATGTTTATGCATTTCTGAAACTCCCCCGCAGGTAAGCTCCTTTTCCCTCCTGCGGGGATTTTTTATTTACGAAGTTTCTCAGACTACTTACGTAGCCGTTCCTGCAAATCTTTTTCAAATATCCCGGTACTTTTACACTCCACCGGCTTCACCTTATCGTTACCGTCGGCAGTATCCAGTCCGGCAGTGCCTGTCACCATTACCGAAACATTACTGCCTTCACCGGCACTCCAGACCTGCGCGACGATACGGTAATGCTCCTGGATATTTTGTGTCTGCGGTAACAGTGAACAGTCCAGATACAACGAACTCAGTTCCGGGTCATCCCCGGTACCGGCGATAATTCCTGTGGTCTGGTCGTTAACACTGGCTGTGATGGCTTTCTCCCTGAAATACAGCGCCACGGCATTCAGCAACTCATCCGGTTTACGGTTACCGATGAATGAGGTTGATATCTGTTCGCTCATCCCTGGCTGCTGCCCGGACTGGCTGTCCTGCTGTTGCTGCCCGCCCGTTTTAACCGGACCATACACAGTAATGCAGCCGCCAAGACAAAGTGCGGCAGCGGTGGCTAATATACGGCGCATAGTCATTACCGATAATAAAGCGTTGTACAACCGGCGAGGGACACACATACCAGGGCCAGTACGAATAATTTTGCCTTCATTAATTTTCCTTGTTATCAGGTTTCAGTTCTGTCCGCTCATTTTGTCCGGGGCTCGTTGACAGATGTAAAAAAGCCAGTGGTCAGACTGGCCAATGTTTTGTTATGTTATATCATCAATCATCTGGGGATTATTTCACTGGTTATAGTCTCCAGAAACAACTAAATAAGATTTCATGGCGTGCTTTTAATGACGATTCTGAACATGTTTGTCTTCCGCCCGGAGATGCAGGTGTCCATCTCCGGGTCTTTTATTTCAGACATTGCGTCCGGATGTACTCCTGCAAATACTTCAGTTTTTCCTGGTCGCTGATGATTCCGGCGCGGATATTGAGAACGTTTTGTCCAGCACCTGGAGAGAGTTCGACGGTGGCAGCATTGCCCACGCGGCTGGTGCTGGCGGTTTCGGTCCGGGTGGGCACTGAACATCGCCCTTCGACGCGCACCCGGCTACCAGCAGCAAGGCGGCGCTGCAAATCAGTATTCCTGTTTTGTGCATCAGCTAGTTCCTTTGTGTATTTTGCATCGAGGGCGGCAACGTCACGCTGGCGCTTCGTCATGTCGGTAATTGTCTCGTTCGCCAGCTTCAGGTTGTGAGTAGCAGTATCACGCTGGTACTTGTAAGTGATAGCGTTATTGCGGTAGTGATTTGCCAGCCGACCGGCAACAATTAGCGAGACGAGCAACAGGCCAACAAACATCGTTTTCCAGTTGAACATCATGACAGGAACAGAGCACGCTCCGCCTCACGCCGACGGGTAAGCCCGTTCAGTACTTTGCCACCAGCCTTATTCCAGCGCAGGAACTCATCAGCGGCGCCGGCGTAATCACCAGCGTTTAGCTTCCGCAGCAGAGTTGATGAGGATAATGTCCGGGCGCCGAGGTTGTACGCGAACGACACCAGCGCATCAAACTGGCCTTGCGTCAACTTGACCTTAACCAGTTTGGACACATCATTTTCATAACCGACTAAACCAGTTTTAAGCAAGCGCTCGGCAGTAGCCTCGTCAATCATCATTCCGGGCTTAACTGGCTTACCGTCAACAGAGTGGGTCCAGCCATAACCAATCGTCCAGGGATCTCCCCCCGTTCCCGGGTCCGGATAAGCTGTCAGGCTACAACCTTCAAACTCTTTGATTAGGGTAATGCCTTTTTCACTGATTCTCATCATTAACCCCTGCACGTTTTTTGAGTGCGCTAATTGCGATTTCGCGCAGCTTGTCCACACCGACAAAGCCAATAATTCCGCCAACGAAAGGCGAAATGGAAACCGGCAGGCCTACCACATCAAGCGCACTGGTGACACATAAGGAAAGAGCGCCACACAGGACGCCCTCAAGCCATTTATTTTTACGGGTGGCGCCGTCGTATATCAGTCGGCCGTAGGCAATGAGTCCGGCCATTAACGCCCCAAGTATCTGGGGCCACGCATTTTTGAGTCCGGTCAAAACCGCAGCCCAGAATTCAGGAGTCTTGTCATTCATTTTCATAAGCCTCACCTCCGATGATTTCGGATGGTAACTAGAGTGAGTGAAATGGTTGGGTTGCAGGGTTTAATATCTTGTAAAACAGGATTGCCTGTGGTTGCAGAATCTGAAAGTAAAATCACGCAGAGTACAATTTTAATGGAGGTGAGGCACAAATACTGCAAATTTAGCTTTTAGCTTAATTGATTGCGTGCTGAGTGAATTCTGTTTGACAAAAACATGCTATTTATAGAATGTTAATTCCATGTAATAAAAAGGATGTGTAACTCATCATGCCAACGGGAATTAAACCAATATTTATCAATAATATGATGTCAACATATGGATTATCCCATCCTCATGACAGCAAGGTATTTCCAGACCTTCCAGAACACCAAGATAATCCTTCTCAATTACGCCTCCAACATGATGGTCTTGCTACCGATGATAAAGCCAGGCTGGAACCAATGTGTCTTGCTGAATACCTTATCTCTGGACCAGGAGGAATGGATCCTGATATCGAAATTGATGATGATACCTATGATGAATGCCATGAGGTGCTATCACGCATACTTGAAGATGCATACACTCAAAGCGGGACATTCCGCAGACTGATGAATTATGCCTACGACCAGGAATTGCATGATGTAGAATAACGCTGGTTGCTGGGAGCCGGAGAAAACTTTGGTACTACCGTAACTGATGAGGACCTGGAGAGTTCAGAAGGCAGAAAAGTGATTGCCCTCAACCTGGATGATACAGACGATGATTCAATACCAGAGTACTATGAAAGTAATGATGGCCCACAACAATTTGATACAACACGCTCATTTATTCATGAAGTTGTACACGCGTTGACTCACCTTCAGGACAAAGAAGACAGTAATCCAAGAGGCCCGGTAGTCGAGTATACCAATATCATTTTAAAAGAGATGGGTCACACATCACCACCAAGAATCGCCTACGAATTTAGTAATTGACACTCATCAAAAAATGCAAAATCCCACGATGCTACAACACAGTAACCAGTTCAGGTCTGAGCTAATACAGGTCAGCAGTCCATAGACACTGGCTCCTGTCAGGATGCCACCTGCTAACCCAGTACCAGAAATCGATTCGGACATTCATCCCCCTCTGGTTGTGTGGGGCCTCTCAGTTATGAGGGGAAATAATAAATATCCTCCGGCATAGCCGGAGGATATTTATTCATAAAGAACACAATTAAGAATAATACCGATTTAATTAAAATAACTTGATCTCACAGTTGAAGAATGAATAATAGCGAGCCCTGCCAAGGCAGGGCATAGAAATAACCAACGAGAAGAAATAGGTAGGAACTAATGAAAAACACCGCTCTGGGTAAGTTCATTTTTATCGTCGGCACCGCGTTACTGCTCGGTGGCTGTAGTGGCATGGTCATGCCTCCCTATGCCACCCACGGTACATCGGTCGGAATCATTGCGCCGGCGGGAGGCTATAGCGAGTGGCACACGGATAGCCGCAACCACACCACAGGAGACAGTCACAGCCAGTCACAGGGAAACTGCACCCAAAGTGAAGATAGCCAGCTCAACGAAAATGGTCTCACACGGACACACCAAAGCAACTGTAACACCCGTAGTCAAACCCACAGCAGTAGCACCAGCAAAACCCGCTCCAGCAGCGTCGGTTTCAGCGTCGGGGGGCCTGTTGGTGCTAGCATAGGGTTGATTAAGCAGATGGAGTCGATGAACCGTGCGCCAGCCAACGATATGAGTAGTAATGAGATGTTCAAGAATTTCGGTTTCTAGCACATAACGCCACCTGGTACCGTTGTGGTGTCTGGCCCGGCGGCTATCTGTAACGACTCACAATCGAAAAAAGTCAGACTCGCAATCAGCGCAAATTTTGGCTCACAATAACTGCAACTGAAATCGGACGTGGACTCACGCTAAGTGAGAGCGAAATCCGACGCTCAGAGCCAAATGAGAAGTTTTTTCCATTGGCAGTAATTGTGAGCCAGCAAAAATAGATTGTGAGTCCATTGAATGGGGATCGTTGTGCATTTTCATAAGCCTCACCTCCGATAGCTCGGATGGCGCAGTGTGAAGTAGGAAGGCCGCCCGGTGGATTAACGACAAAACTCAGAGGGATTATTCCGGACGGCACAAACAGAAAAGCCCCGGCAATCACCGAGGCTTAAATTGTTGCCGGTTACCGCTCCGGCGCGATCAGCAAAAGCTATCGCGGTATCAGATTGTGGTCCTGCCTGTGTGAGCTTTGCGGTCGGCTGGAACATGTAGACTCCGCATCACTCCCCGCACTTTGTCTTATTGGCGTCGGGAATCCATAAAAGAAAACCCCGCCGAGGCGAGGTTCTTAATTCTTGTAACATCACAGGCATAATAACCCATCGTTGGAATCAGGTTAGCCATTTTCCGTTAAGTTTGCAATAGCTAAATTATTTTGGTCATCGAGTCACGTTTCCCAGAACCTTTTCTGCATACGATTCCTCAATATGGCAATGCTCCACCAGCCGATCGAAAAACAGTTTATAGTTGTACCGCCATACCATTTCCGTTACTCCTAGTGCTTTAAAAATCTCGGTATCTTTGAGACGTGGGTAGCCTCTTCCCTTGCATCTTGGGCATTTTTTATAAACCGGCACGCCCTGCAACTCAGATTTTTTCTTATCGAGAATTTCTCCGCGTCCCCGGCAACGACATTCATTTTTCACATGGCCTTTGCCATCACACGCCTTACACACTACGCGCACCTGCTCACGAACTGATTTCCACACCTCCCAGTCGGACGGAGAAATACCTTTCGTATCTTTTACCCATTTTGGTGGCTTACCATCCGGGTAGGTAACCTTGTTCGTGAAAACCTCAGCATCAATTAATTTAGCACCATGACAGCTACTGCACGTCACCAGGCTGGCCGCGCTGAGGGAATAATCGCGAAATACATAACGCGCCATAGTGTCGAGAAATTTTGAACGCTTACCCTCTTCCATTTTCCGTAATGCCCCATGCCGTTCTGCACGCTGCTCTGCTAATAGCCTGATATAGGCGATGATATTTTCAGAAGATAAAACCCCAGCTTTTGCAAGATACAATTCAATACCCACTGCGGCTTTTGCAGTAAGTAGCCCGAGGGATGCCATTACGTCAGTAATAGTCAGCGTATCAGACGTTATTCCGCATGGTACTGCGCCGGGCATCATGGATTTAGGTGAAAAATATTTCGGTAAGGACTCAAGATTCATTTCGATGCTCCCGTTTTGCTTCAATGCGGACGTAATTACGAAGAATGCGGTATGCCACAGGAAAAGATCCCCGGTATCGATAAATTCGGAGACGCAACCAGCGCATGCGGAGTATCTCGATCAGTTCTGGTTTCATGCGGCCTCCAGCTTTTTTAGCGCACGCAGATCCGCCAGAGCCGCGAGCCTGATTTCCTTCAGCTCCTCGACCGTCCAGCGGTGCGGGGTGTTATTGTTCTCGAGTGCCAGCACCGCAGCCTCACCGTAACGCTCAACCAGCGCGGCACGATATGCTTCGATGTTCCCTGATTTGTAGACGTTGCAGACATCACACTGAAGATGGATGTTGAAGCGAGTAAAGCGCAGATGCCCGGCGGCGGCCGTACTCCTGTAATGGCCTGCATGCCATGCGAATGCCGTCTTCGTTCCACAGGAGATGCAACCGAGTCCTTCTGCCAGTTCGGTTTCGCGGCAAATGTCATTTACGGCGCGCTGCGTCAAGTCAATCCAGTGTTTCAGCGGCTTAACCGCGGCTTTCCGCTGGCGCCAGGCGGCGCGTTCTTTTTTCTCAGCGGCGCGCTGAAGGGATTGCGCCTTACGTTGCGCGGCTTCGCGAGCTTTTCTGGTCTGTTCTTTGCCGACGGCGCTGGCGCACTGGTACGAGCAAACGATCTGCCCCTCGCGTATCGGGTGAAACCACTGGCGGCATTCTTTGTTTGCGCACTTACGGCGCGGTAATTTAGCCATGTTCACCCCCAGACCTTTTGGCGTAAGGATTTTGGCGTCCGCACCCGGTGTGCATATTCAGGTAATTTCGCGCTGACAGTCCAGGTAATGAAGTCAGGGTTCAGGCTCTTTTCTGTCCTTACGCCCCGCTTCTGATAATCCGATATCAGCGTGTCGGCCTGCTCGGTTGTGCAGTCGTGATGATGGAACCAGGAGTATTTCATCGCCATCACCCCGCAAAGCTCATGAGCTGGGCGGCGGCGTTCTCGGCCTCGCGCTGGGTACGGAATATCCGTGATAAAATCCACCGCCAGAGCACATCAAGCGCGGATTTATACAACTGCTGAAATTCGACCTCATCCATGCTGGAAAAAGCGATGCTGCGGGGATGTTTGCGGAGGGTGCCGTCCGGTAGCTGGATGGCGTCATAGTGACCAGCCTCAACCGTCACCCATGCGCGGTAGGCATCGAATGATTTACACAGGCTAATCCCGTTTGTTACCCGGCGGTTTGCAATCTGTTCCAGATACTGTTCAGCCGCATCCAGTAATGCGCTTTCATTCCCGCCATATGCAGCGAGAAACTTTGCATAACCGTTTACCAGTTTGCGCTCATTGGCAGAAATGGCGCCGCCGGTGGGTTCCCAGTATTCAAACCCAAGATTAAGCAACGCGAAAAAGCGGCGATGGAATGCAGGATTCCTCACCTGACGGAACTCAGCCACCAGCACGGCGCCGAGTTTGATTTTTGATTGCAGAATATCACTGGTCTCCGGCGTTGCGGGGATCAGAATTCCAGATGACTGCTTGATGAGTTGTAATTCGTGCGCCATGGTGTTCTCCGTGGCGCAGAAGGTTAACGGTTGTTCAGGCCGTTGATTTCATATTATCAGAAGGTGGTGTTACCCGGTAGCCGAGACGGCGAATAAAATGCATAAAACCGTTGGGAGTAAAAACTTCTTCATCATCCAGCAAAGGACGCATAGATACCATGCCATTTACACGATAAATAAGATGCCTGCCTGATGATGGAAAGCTAAACACCACGCAGCCATCAGATCTTCTTACAATGTCATACCAGCTATCTTCTGACTTTTGCAAAGCTGAATTACTCAATTTTTGTTCTCCCTTCAGGCGATATACAGACGCGGTTAAAAATTGTCGGCAGCAGCATCAAAGGGATACGCAAATTGCGGTATTCTGAAAAATGCGCGCCAGCATTAAGCGCAATGTTAATAAAACCAGTCGTCAGCGCTTTCCCACGTTTCCTGCAGAATGCTCTGTATACGTTTTTTATCGCCATCAGCAGCACCGACGATACTCAGACCATCCTGACTGCCTCGACGGATGGTTAAGTTGCAGTTTTCATACTGATTCTGGAGACGGGTAATTAATTCTTTTTCAAGTGCAGGAACGGCACCTTCCGGAAGCTGTTTTGTCCGGCTGATAACAAGTTCAATTCTCATAATTCCCTCTACACTTAACTACTGTATATAAACACAGTATACCTGTTAGAAAGAATATTCAAGAGGTGAATAGCACTTTTTGCAAAAGCTAGCATGTTGTTTCATATCAGATTTTAGGCGAAAAAACCCGCCGCAACGGGTTAGTATTTGTAGCGGTTTTCCGGGGCACACGCGTATTCGTAGGTAAAACTGAGCGCCTCGTTGTCCTGCTTGTCTTTTGATTGTGCTGCAATATTCCAGTCAGACATTAGTCAGCAGTTCTCCCACGCCAGCGTTTATTACTCTTAGAGATTCGATCTGTATCAACGGATTCAACCTCCCCTTCAGAAAATCTAATGGCATTTGCTTTATTTAGTGCCGCCCTGGCATCTTCTTCAGCCTTACTGAAATGCACCTTCTTTCTTCCCCTGAAACTGCCAACGCGAATTTTGGAAGAGGTCTGCAACTTGTACTTGCTAATCCGTAACTGTGCCGCTAAATGTGCTTTTGCCTCTGTCCGGTTCGCAGGCTTCTTCTTGACTAATTCAAGGTCTAATTGGTACTGCTGCTTAGCATTTAGCTTCTTCGGCTTCATGGTGTCACCCTCAAACAAAGTCCGTTTATCATAGAATAAAAGGCCCTAAGGGCCTTGATTAATGTCTATGCCAGCCTCTCCACTTGGCACCAATTACTCGACCTCCTGCGGCGGTTCTGGTAGCTGCATCCAGTGAGTTATCTCACTCCTCGGTAATATCATTATCAAACTCTATCCTGTCGGCTTCAAGCCAACGCCTTACTCTTTCCTCTTCTTCTTTCCTCTTTAGGTGCTCGGTGATATAGATATCAGCGGGGAGCGGGGGGAGTGGAGTCGAACGCGATTTTTGGTCTTCCTCGTACATAGCCCGCATTCTCTTCTCAACCTGCCAGTAGTTAATTTCCTTATACTCAATAGGCCAGTTTTCTTGTAGTTTTCTTGCAGTATCAGCAAGTTCGAATTTTAGGTACGGGTTTAGGCCAATGAAGTTACCTGCAAGGTCGTCATAAACCTCGTCTACATTTGCGATGACCGCGAACTTTTCGATGGCCTGATTTATATCCCAGCCTGAAACAAACAGCAAAAGCGCGGAAAAGGCGAGAAGTTTAACTTCGCCATCAGCACGGTCTCTTACAGATTTATTCTTAAATTCGTCATAACTGCTTATGATGAAAGCGTTGAGCTGGAGTGTTTTCTCATACTCATCTTTTAGTAAGGTAGGGTCAATCAATACGCCCTGCGATGGGCTGCTGACGAACTTGGTCAGCATTGAAAGTTGTTTTCTCCAAACTTTTAAGTCTTGAAGTTTACGCAGGGTGGGCAGATGCACCAGAGTGAACTCTCGTTGGATAGCATCTTCCCATGAAAAACCGGGGATGGTGGCTTGCACTGGGCTAAATGGCGCTACGCCATTCACATACCCCCAATTGACACTTGTATTATCTGTTATGTAATGAAGCCAACTGACCTGCTCTTCAGTAAGAGACAGCTTAAACGTTGAGTCGACACGCTTCTGGAAGAACCACTTACGCATCTGCCTCATGGATTCTTGATCAAAAAAACCCTCCTGTATCCCTGCGCATACCATTTTTCTTATAACATGCGTAATCTTGGTTCTGTCGGTAGAGAAGTAAACCAGATGGTTTTTGACATCAGGTGAGATGCGCTCATCGTAGAAATCGCAAGAAGGATGGTGATTGCTTTTGTCTTTTGTGTTTCTGAACCGGAAATGTGCTCTTCTGTTAAAGCGAGCATTAGTACCGCCACGGACAAACGTTCCACCAGTTGCCTCGCATATTGGGCAGACAATATCTTCTCGCGCAAATGTGTGAATAGTATCGATAGTATGCCCTGTGAGTACAAGATATTGTTCAGGGTCAACTTCCTTTTCAAGTGACTTAGAATATGCTGTGTCAGTCATTTAAGGCTCCATTTCAGAGATGTTCAGCCAGTGTTACTGATTGATTATTATCTGTATGTTACCAAAGATCTCAGTCATAGATATGGGGCCACTGGTTGCGAAACGAGTCTTAAAGCCAGATATTTCAATTTTTCTTGCTATCTACTCTGTATCATAGTCTGGGACTGTTAATCGAATACGTTCGTCATCTCTTACCAGTCCCAGGCTAGCATCCCCTCCACTAGCTCGGCGTCACGGTCAAAATGAACCACGTCGTATCACGCTTTCAACGCACAGGTATCTGGCGTGATTGGCCCTTCGTGGAAGTGGTTCATTCAGCCTTCCACTTGATGCCAGCAGCGGCCAATGCTTTTGCTTTGGCGCATACCGGGCAATAGAGCTCGCCTTTATGCAGCACCCAGCCGTTATTAAGCGAATCATCTTTAAGAAATTTCAGCGCTATGGAAACACTCTTAACACTTTCACGTGCTGACGTTATTGAACCGGCGTTCTGGCTAGAGAAACAGCCATCAATATCACCGAGACCCTCACAGCGCACTTCCATGAAAATAGCCATTACATGTCCTCCACACTGAATCCAGCCAGACGAACCTGCCGCTTAGCGAGCGTAATGGCTTCTTCATACGCTTTCTCTTGCTCGGTCCAGTAGCCGTTTGTTTTCGGCAGCAACACGGGTTTAGATAGCTTTGACTCCAGTTCTGCTATGCGCTTCTCAGAATCGGCCAACGCTGCAATAAGCTGGTCGGTGTACTGCTCGACGGCTTCCGCTATAGCGCGAAGCTCTGCGCTATTAGCTTCAATGATGAGACGAGAAAGCCTGTGTTGGTTTGCGTGTTTATCGGCACCCAGTAGCGCCTGTTTGTCGATGTTGCTCATTGGGCTCCCCCCTTGTTGATGCTCATTTTGGATGCTCCATAAACCTGCATTACCTGGCTTTTCTCCAGTGCCGGTAGCGCTGAAAATCCGGTTGTCTTGTTGCAGCTATAACGCTTCAGGTCATAATCAATTACTGCCCGCTGGTCACGAAAAACGCCGCACCGCCCGTGGCGGATGAAACCTCCGCGCACTAACGCGATCTGCAGATATTTCTCCGCCGTGGTTCGGTGCACGCCGAACATCGCAACGACGTCGTTCGTCGTGATGCGCCCCTGCTCTTTCACCAGACCGATAATCCGCTCAAGAATAATCATCCGTTCGCTGTGTGTTTTAGGTCGGGCCATTTTTAACCCCTTATTTCACAATCCGGAGGTGGCTAACGTTTTTCCGGTAGCTTCCCCAGTCAAAATTCACCCACATCCCTCCGTCCATCTGGAGGCGATCGATAACCCTCGCGCCCAGTGAATCCAACAGCCCCTCGTGGTTAAGATTCGTCAGAGCGCCAACAGGTCGCATCGATGAGAGACGGCGATCGATAACCTGATTGAGAATGACCTTCTCACCACTGCTCCCACGCTGAATACCGACTTCATCCAGTACCAGCAGGTCAACTTTGCAAAGGTCATCAAGCAGGGACGCTTCTGATTGCCCACCGTCGTAGCACTCACGAACCCTGAGCATCAGGTCAGGAATGGTTACCACCAGAACGCTATGACCGCTGGCCAGCAGATGATTTCCGATTGCCGCCGCAAGATGGTTTTTCCCGGTTCCCGGACCACCGCTGAACACAAAGCTCGCAAATCCGGCGCCAAAGTTCTGCGCATAGCTCTTAGCCATCGTGAAAGCCTTACGCTGGCCATCGCCGTTAACTTCGTAATTGGCGAACGTGCAACCGCGGTGTAAATCCTGAATTCCGGAACGTCCGAAAATCTTCTCGGTGCGGGATTTCTGATTCATCCTGTCAAGCTCTTCACTGCGTTTACGCCCTTCGGCTTCCTGCCATGTCCGCCACTCATCAGCAGTCGAGAATTTCGGCTGCACACTGGCTGGGATAATTCTTTTCAGGCGATCAAGCGCACTGCCAGTACCGATTACGTTTTTCATCGTTACCCCCTGAATCCGGTAGGAATGGTTTTGTCTGGCGCAGAAATGTGGTTCACATCTCTGCCAGCTCTTCGGTCGTTGAGAGCGAACTTCGGTTTGAATAGTCCCTGGTAGCCGTTGGCAATGCTTGTGTTGATGACGTTTACCGGATCGTGGCCTTCATCCAGGCACTCCTTCAGAAGCCTGAAAGCTTTTGTTACCGTCAGTTCGGTTTTTATGGGCTTTCCGGATTGCTGGCGGTATGTGACCCATTCGTTCCACGACGCAGCATTCAGCCATTCGGGAACAGGAATACTCAACGGATCAAACTTCACTTTTCCCTTAGGGGGATTAAAGGGGGTTAGATCTTTTATATTTGTCTTTGGAATAATGTCTTTGGTGTTCCCTGTTTTCGGGGATGCCATTCCCTCTTTTCGGGGATAACTATCCCCGTTTTCAGGGATGGCTGAATGGGGTAAAACGCTATCCCTGTTTTCAGGGATAACTATCCCCGTTTTCGGGGATGCCCTTCCCCCTTTTCGGGGATAACTATCCCTGGTTTCGGGTACAGAAATAATCCATGTGGCAATTTCATCATCAGGAAAAGACACCGGACATTTTGAGCAATGTGGCTTGGAATAAGCCCATTTATCCAGGTTTGTATTAATCCCTATGTATCTTGTTTGACCAATACGGCGCAGGATAATGATGTTACGATAGGCAAGACTCAGCACCGCTTCGGATACGTGCTTTACCTTCAGTGTTGTCTTATCTGCAATGAGGCTGTTGGCAATACGATCTGATTTTTTCGACCAGCCATAAGTCAGCCGGATAATCGCATTCAAAACACGGAACTCACGCCCCGATAGTTCAACGATACACAAGGCGTCCTGGATCTGATTAGCTAAACGTAAATAGCCATTTTCCAGATCAGCCATACGGCACTCCTGTTGCGTCGGTACCGGCGCAGGGAATTTGTATATTTCAGCGGTATTTGACATACTCATCTCCGCAATTACCTACCGTTTTTGCACCAGAAAGCCGTTGGTGTTCGCGCACCGCGGCTTTCGCCTTTTTGGTTGCTGCCATTTTCAGTCCCACCCCAGCGCATCCGGCCTGGCTCGTTCAGCCTTTAGCCCGGCATCAGCGAGAATCTCTACGGCTGTGAGATAGTTTCTGGATACCAGTACCGCTTCCGGTGGCGCGGCCTGAATCCCAAGAAAAGCCAGCTCTTTCGCCATGTTGCAGAAATATCCCTCAGCTTTACGCCTGCTGACTGTCGACTCGCTGATGCCCATATGCTCGGCGTATGATTTCTGCCCTACTGATGCAAGTCGGTTGAGCAGGACACTCTCTATCTCAATCGGGTTGATTTCTGGTGGGTCTAACTTTCGTGCAATTGCGTTCTCCATGGGTAAATATCCTCTATGGTTATTTGGCTGATGCCTCTTGGCTTGGTAATCCATCTGTTGGGTTTGGATACATGTCAGGGCGAAGTTCGTGTGGGGTGATGCCAGTTACATGAAAAATGGGGAAAACTCGGCCTTTAGGTACAACACCACCGTAACGTTTTTTCCAGTGACTAATTGTCATTGACGAAACACCGAGCTTTTCTGCCAGCTTTGAAGAATTGCCGGCAACTTGTATGGCTTTTTCTAATGCGTTCATAAACCACTCCTTAGAAGTTACAAACAAAATTAAACATTATGTTTAGTTTAAAGTCAACATTATGAATGTTGAGGAGATAAACTTTTAGTTTAGAATTTCGATATATGAGAAAAAACACACACCAAACTGACAATCCGCAGGTTCGGCGGTTAAATGAGATCATTGAGAAGAAGCGCATATCCAAAGCGGATATAGCGAGGATCTGCGGTGTGAGCGCTCAATCGGTCAACAACTGGTTTGTCAGGGGAGCAATAGGTAAAAGCTCTGCAATAAAACTTGCCGATGCGCTTGGCGTTAGCCTGGAATGGGTTTTAGGACAAGACGTGGATGCCAAAGATGGTTTGAGGCACGACGAACGGAGACTGTTGGAACTCTACAACCAACTACCAAATGAAGAAGAACAACAGAACATGTTGCGGATCGTATCCCTGCGCCTGAAGGAGCTCGACGAACTGTACGCCAAGTATATGGGGCGGCGGATTAAGGGTGATGCCGAGTAACACACAGCAGACGTACAGGAAGCATGGGTAATCATGCAAAAGAAGTCCGTTGAACTTAAAACAATATCGTAAATTAACTGTATATGCGATCAGGTGAGTGCCATAATGGATGCAGGCAGCGATTCGGAAACTAATGATATGAAGTTCAGGATAGTATACGACGGTCCAGCACTGGAGACGCACGAAATGAACGTGCGTGACCTTGCTCCTGCCCTCCTATCCTTGTCAGATGCATTAGAGGAAGCCGGAAAAACAGTTTATGGAAACAAGACCGTTGTTTCCGTAAAGGTTAACGCATCATTCAAAGCTGGATCATTTGGAATAGATCTGATTGCCTCATCTACATCTTGGATCAAACAGGCTGTTGATTTTTTTTCTGGCGATACAGCAACAGCCGCCGCTAATCTTATTGCTTTAATTGGTTTTTGCCCTGGCCCCAGAGAAAAAATTTGCAAGGGTCTAATCCAACTAGTTAAATGGATTGGACCAAGAGAAATAAAAAAGTTACACAATCTGCCTGATAGCAACGTTGAAGTCTTTGTTGATGACGATAGTGAAATTTTCGACAGCAAAGTAATTGAACTGTATAGAAATATTAAACTTCGTTCTTCATTGCAAGAAGTTATAAGCAAGCCATTAGAGCAAGAAGGCATCGACAGTTTTGCTTCCACTGTCGATGATGGACTGACATTCATGACGATCGACAAGCAAGAGGCACATTATTTCAAAGTTGAGCTACCTGCAGAGTCAATAATTTCAGAGTCCACGGTAGAGAAAGCTCTTCAGATTAAAAACATTTCTTTTAATGAAGGCAGCCGATGGAGATTTTCTGATGGTTCCAGTAGCTTTTTGGCTGAGATTAAAGACCAGAAGTTTATCAGTGATATTGATAACAACACCTTAAACTTTTCTAAAGGTGATATGTTGCTTGTTGACCTGAAGGTAACCCAATACATGATTGGCGATGCCATAAAAACCACATTCGAAATTGAGCATGTAAAAAAACAGCTGAATCCACAAAGACAAATAGATCTCCCATTCGAATAAATATACCCGGCCACCGCGCCGGGTATTTACTGCCCTTTCCTCACCATCGCAGCCGCATCCCGCAATACACCTTTGTGAATGACGTTTCCCACTGCCCTGCGCTTCTCCTCCAGGCGTTCAACGATCGCATCACGGTTAATCACTACGCCGTCGATTATCAATTCGACCACTGCGCCGCCAATCTCACCCGCAATGAATGCCGCACGGTCTTCTTCCAGCTCGTCACGATCCATAGCTAACCCTCTTTGATGATTTTATGACCATATGAAACCTTAAAATACATACTACCCACACCCCCCCCCTCCCAACAAATAAACAATTTGTTTATATAAAAACACTCATTATGTTGACACACTAATAAACATTGTGTTTAATTAATCCATAGCAACAACGAACCACCCAGGCAGGACGCCCACGAAGTAGCCGTCCGGGGCATACGAAGACCGGAATGAGGTGGAAAAGTTAACGCGCAGAAGGTTTAAAACGTTCCGCTGGCCGGCGATAAGGCACGAGGATGAGAATGATTGATTTCGCACGTAAACCAGCTCGACAGCAGGCCGTCCCGCTCAACCGGATTGAGGTTTTAATCCGCCGCCTCTGCTACCTGCTGGCGCAGAAAGGAGATCCGGATGCATAACCAAAAGACATGCGCTTACCACCTGTGTGGAAAGACGATTGAGCAAGGCAAAGAAGTAAAAAACGAGCTGACGCTGATTCGCGGCGCGCAGCTGACACATGAAGAGCGCGATTACTGCTCTGTACGTTGTGCCTCATACGACCAGATGGCGCACGAAAGTTAAATAGTAGTTCCGAAATATGAAATGAAAAATTCGCCATTAATTTGGCGTGGCTTCCTACACCCTGAATTTAAGACTGGAGAAATTATGGAAATCGTAAAAATCGAAATGAACCTGAAAGCAGTTAATAAGAGCATTGCTTTATTCAATTGCGAAAAGAAAGTCTCAGGCGTTATTCACTCAAATTCAACTGGCGAAACTACTGTGATTCTCGACGGTGGATATGTACTCGGAAAGTTCGACTGTCCTCATTGTGCTGTAGAAGCCATTTCGCTGCTCACAGTCAAGGTAAGTGATGGAGAACAAGCAGGGTTTGGTAATTACCGAAGTTACAAGCTTGATTACTCAGAAAAATTTTATCAGACCATCCATTAAGAAAACGCCCACCGAAGCGGGCGTGCCCTGTCCGGTCCAACCGACCAAAGCGAACCGGACCTAACAACCAGATATATCGGGGTGCTGTTAAGGCACCTCCATTCTACACGAATTGAGGACAAAACAATGAGTGGAACTAATCCTGTATTTTTAGTCCGCAAAGCAAAGAAATCATCAGGCCAGAAAGACGCTGTACTCTGGTGCAGTGATGATTTTGAAGCGGCAAATGCAACACTGGATTATCTTCTGATTAAATCCGGTGCGAAGCTGAAAGATTATTTCAAAGCTGTCGCTACTAATTTCCCTGTCGTTAACGAGCTGCCGCCGGAAGGCGAACTGAGCTTCACTTTCTGCGATTACTATCAACTCGCTAAAGACAATATGACCTGGACGCAAATCCCCGGCGTCACCCTGCCATCATCTGAAGCCGCCGCCGCGGCGCGCCAGCATATCGTCGATGGTGTTGATACCGAAACAGGCGAAGTGCTGGAAGACCACACCGAAAATTTTGGTAACGAAAGCAACAGCCCTGCCCAGGCAACAGCCCCAGCCCCCGAGCTGACTGTTGTCGCAACTATGCCTCTCCGTCACCGCGTTCTTGCTCAGTACATAGGTGAAGGTGAGTATCTTTATCACGTCGACGCCTCCCAGAAAAAAGAAATTCTGCGTCTCGAAATGGACACCGATAATTCATATGTCCAGAACTTGCTGCTTGCCGCCGAGAATGTTGAAGCGTTCAAGAAAGCCATTGAACACGATGTTCATAAGGTAGTTAATGCCATCAAAAAAGTATTCCCTGTCGATGGAAAAACTCCTGAACTGGCGACTGTTATCCAGTTCCTTAAAACATGGTTCGAGACGGAGCATATCGATCGCAGTTTGCTCGTTAAGGAGTGGGCGAAAGGCAACCGTGTATCGGCTATTCAACGCACTGAAAGCGGCGCCAACGCTGGCGGTGGCAATAAGACTGACCGTAACCCTGATTACGAACACACTCTCGATACTCTGGACGTAGAGATTGCAATGGCCACTTTGCCTATGGACTTTAATATCTATGAGCTACCTGGCAGCGTTTACCGTCGCGCAAAAGAAATCGTAAAGAAAAAGGAAAGTCCGTTCAAAGAATGGTCCGCAGCACTTCGCGCAACGCCCGGTATCCTGGATTATTCCCGCGCCGCTATTTTCGCGCTGATCCGAAGCGCACACCCTGAGTTTTATCACTACCCCGGACGCCTTCAGGGGTATATCAACGCCAACTTAACGGAGACTGATCACGAGAACCCCACCGAGGAAGCTCTCACGGCTGCCCGACACACTCCGGAAAAAGACGCGGTAGAAGAAGCCAACCGACAGCTTGCCGCCGCGCGCGGTGAATATGTGGAAGGCATCAGCGACCCGAACGACCCAAAATGGGTGAAGACCGGGACAAGCCAGCCGACCACCGAACCTGGACTGGTTAAAAATGTTGGCAACGGTATTTTCGACGTGTCCGCTTTAATGCAGAACTCATCAACTCATGGCACAGAAACGAATCCGGAGACCACCAGCAATGTGCAGGTTCAAAAAGCTGACAGTGATGAAAAACAGGCTGGTGATGCGGTGCAGGCAGGCGAAGGCGATCTGGGTACTGGTAAAGAAGCAGTTACCGTAGAGAACCAGAATCAGGCTGAGACGCACCAGAACAACGATTCTGTGAGCCAATCTGAACCTGAGGCGCAACAAAACGTACCGGAATCGCAACAAGAAGAGCCAGAAGCAGCCTGGCCGGAATACTTCGAGCCGGGCCGCTATGAAGGTGTACCAAACGAGGTTTACCACGCCGCCAACGGGATCAGCTCAACTCAGGTGAAAGATGCTCGCGTGTCGCTGATGTACTTTAACGCGCGTCACGTAGAGAAGACTATCGTCAAAGAGCGCTCTCCAGTGCTTGATATGGGCAACCTGGTACATGTTCTGGCTCTACAGCCGGAAAACCTCGAAGCAGAGTTCAGCGTAGAGCCGGAGATCCCTGAGGGTGCTTTCACCACCACCGCCACCCTGCGCGAGTTCATCGACGCGCACAACGCCAGCCTGCCAGCGCTGCTGAGTGCTGACGATATCAAAGCGCTGCTGGAAGAGTACAACGCCACCCTGCCGTCGCAGATGCCGCTTGGAGCTTCGGTAGATGAAACCTATGCATCGTATGAGCAGCTTCCCGAAGAATTCCAGCGCATTGAAAACGGCACCAAACATACAGCCACGGCGATGAAAGCCTGCATCAAAGAGTACAACGCCACCCTGCCCGCGCCGGTTAAAACCAGCGGCAGCCGTGACGCGCTGCTGGAGCAACTGGCAATAATCAACCCTGACCTGGTCGCTCAGGAAGCGCAAAAATCGTCGCCGTTGAAAGTCTCTGGCACGAAGGCCGATCTGATTCAGGCCGTGAAATCAGTCAACCCGGCAGCGGTATTCGCCGACGAATTGCTGGATGCGTGGCGGGAGAACACCGAAGGGAAAGTGCTGGTCACCCGCCAACAGCTCAGCACCGCGCTGAACATTCAGAAAGCCCTGCTGGAGCACCCGACCGCCGGCAAATTGCTGACTCACCCAAGCCGCGCTGTCGAGGTTAGCTATTTTGGGATTGATGAGGAAACCGGGTTGGAAGTTCGGGTACGCCCTGACCTTGAGCTCGATATGGGCGGCCTGCGCATTGGCGCCGACCTGAAAACTATTAGCATGTGGAACATCAAGCAGGAAGGCCTGCGTGCGAAGTTGCACCGGGAAATCATCGATCGGGACTATCACCTGAGCGCGGCCATGTACTGCGAAACTGCGGCGCTGGACCAGTTTTTCTGGATTTTCGTCAACAAAGACGAGAACTACCACTGGGTCGCCATCATTGAGGCGTCTACCGAGTTGCTGGAACTTGGCATGCTGGAATACCGCAAAACAATGCGAGAGATAGCAAACGGCTTCGACACTGGTGAATGGTCAGCGCCTATCACAGAAGACTACACCGACGAACTGAACGATTTTGATGTGCGCCGCCTTGAAGCGTTGCGCGTACAGGCATAAGGGGAAAATCATGGAAAACACAAATATTGTTACCACTGAGCAGCAGGCACCAAACACCATTTCTGCCAGTAACGCAATTTTTAACGTTCAGGCACTGGGTCAGTTAACAGCTTTCGCTAACCTGATGGCAGACTCACAGGTGACGGTACCGGCACACCTTGCAGGGAAACCAGCCGACTGTATGGCAATCGTCATGCAGGCTATGCAATGGGGCATGAACCCTTACGCTGTGGCGCAGAAAACACACCTGGTTAACGGTGTTCTTGGTTACGAGGCACAACTGGTCAACGCAGTAATCGCAAGCTCCAGTGCCATTCATGGCCGTTTTCATTACCGCTATGGGGGTGACTGGGAGCGCTGCACCAGGACACAGGAAATCACACGCGATAAAAACGGTAAAAATGGGAAGTACACCGTCACTGAGCGCGTTCGTGGCTGGACAGATGAGGACGAGATCGGCCTGTTCGTTCAGGTTGGTGCCATTCTGCGAGGTGAATCTGAAATCACCTGGGGAGAACCTCTTTACCTCTCCGGCGTTGTTACCCGCAATTCTCCGCTATGGGTTTCAAACCCTAAACAGCAAATTGCCTATCTGGGCGTTAAATATTGGGCTCGCCTGTACTGCCCGGAAGTGATCCTCGGCGTGTACAGCCCTGATGAGGTTGAGCAACGAGAAGAACGCGAGATTAACCCTGCTCCAGTCCAGCGCATGAGCGTACAGGAAATCACCAGCGAGGTTAGCACCAGGACCAGCGCGCAGGAGTCGGCAGCTAACGTTGATGCTGTTGCCGACGATCTTCGCGAACGCATTGATACAGCAAGTTCCGTTGATCAGGCAAAAGCAATCCGTGCGGATATCGAATCACAGAAAGCGTTGCTGGGTACTGCGCTGTTCACCGAATTAAAAAACAAAGCAGTGAAGCGCTATTACCAGGTCGATGCACAGAACAAAGTCGAGGCAGTGATCAACTCAATTCCAAACCCTGGCGAACCGGAAGCCGCAGCGATGTTTGCTAAAGCTGAAAGCACGCTTGGCGCTGCTAAACGTCATCTTGGCGACGAACTGCACGATAAGTACCGCGTCACCCTGGACGATATGAAACCGGAATACATCGGCTAATTGCATCGGGAGGGGTTACGCCCTCCCGCCTGAGGAGGTTTTATGCGCCTTATAAATCGCAGTAAGCAATCGCCATTGGGCCGTCGCGCATGTGATGTTGCACTGGCGGCGCATCATGAAAAGTTCGGCGATTACGGCAGACAAAAGCACGTTACCAATTACACCGTTGTAGTGGATGGCGTAAAGGTGCCTGTTGAAGTAGTTAACCGGGCCACCAGCTACGTAGCCACCGCAATGATCGGCGTCCGGAAACTTAGAAATCTGCCAGCACAGGCAAACTGAATATTAGCGATGGCCCGCTGCGGGGCCACTGGAGAAAACGATGAGCAACATTATCCAACTGACGCCAAACAAGTGGGTTAGCGAAAAAGTTCTGATTGCGGTTACCGGGCTTAAGCCCGGAACCATTACCCGCGCCAGAAAAGAATCCTGGATGCTGGGCCGCGAGTACCTGCACATTTCACCAGACGGAAATCCGAAGCCTTCGAGCGAATGCATATACAACAGAGAAGCCGTTGATCAGTGGATCGAGGCGCAGAAAAAAAATCAACCAGGTGCGAAGACAACATGAAAAGCAGTACACTCGTCAATGCTCCTGGACGTCAGGAGGGATTAATGGCTAATGCATCATACCCGACAGGCGTCGAAAACCACGGCGGTTCGCTCCGCATCTGGTTTCTGTATAAAGGTAAACGTGTCAGGGAAAACCTTGGTATCCCTGACACTGCAAAAAATCGCAAGATAGCTGGCGAACTGCGTTCTTCGGTTTGTTTTGCGATAAGGATGGGGAATTTTAACTATGTGGAAAAATTCCCAAACTCACCGAACCTTGCCCGGTTCGGTCAGGATAGAAAGGAAATTACTGTGCTGGAGCTTACCGAAAGATGGTCCGAGCTGAAGAGAATGGAGATCAGCTCTAATACCATGAGTAGGTACGAATCTATCATAAAAAACATGCTTCCACTCATCGGCGAAAACAAAATGGTTTCTGCGGTGACTACTGAGGATTTGCTGTATGTCAGGAAGGAGTTGCTGACGGGCTTTCAGGTAATGAAGAAGGATCACCGGACTCAGGTTAAAGGCCGGAAATCGTCCACAGTGAATAATTACATGATGCTGATGGCCGAGATCTTCCAGTTTGGAACAGATAACGGCTATGCAAAGGAAAACCCGTTTAGCGGAATTAACCGTCTCAAGAAAGCGAAAGGGGAACCAGATCCACTCACGACAGACGAGTTCATCAGGTTTATCCAGGCATGCGGACACCAGCAGATGAGAAATCTCTGGTCACTGGCAGTCTATACCGGAATGAGGCATGGGGAGTTGTGCGGTCTGGCCTGGGAAGATATCGATCTGCATGCCGGGACGATCATTGTGAAGCGCAACCTTACCCAGACGGATGAGTTCACCCTGCCAAAAACCGACGCAGGTACTGACAGGGTGATATATCTCATTCAACCAGCTATTGATGCCCTGAGGAATCAGGCCCAGTTGACACGCCTTGGCCGGCAGTTTGAGGTTGAAGTGAAGTTGCGGGAATATGGACAATCTGTCATTCAGCCCTGCACGTTCGTATTCAGCCCTCAATGCGTCAAACGTGGACCTCGCACAGGATATCACTACGCGGTTAATTCCATTAATAAAATTTGGGCCCCGATAATCAAGCGTGCCGGCATTCGTTACCGTAACGCGTATCAGTCACGACATACCTATGCATGCTGGTCATTATCAGCTGGTGCTAACCCAAACTTTATAGCAACGCAGATGGGGCATACCGATGCACAGATGGTTTACAAGGTGTATGGAAAGTGGATGTCAGAGAAGAGCGCAGAACAGGTTTCTCTGCTCAACCAGGCACTTTCCCGCTATGCCCCATCACTGCCCCAAAGCATGGTAGCAGCGCAGTAGAAATCCTTAAATTCAAGGGGTTAGCAGTCGCATCGCTACATTTTTATAACATGGGGCA
This sequence comes from Salmonella sp. SSDFZ54, assembly GCF_004010735.1. NCBI lineage: Bacteria > Pseudomonadati > Pseudomonadota > Gammaproteobacteria > Enterobacterales > Enterobacteriaceae > Salmonella > Salmonella sp. SSDFZ54. The sequence goes on along the minus strand of NZ_CP034819.1, from coordinate 3,765,602 downwards.
CGAAATGCGCTCGACCCTAAAGACAGCTTATGGTGTGATCGGGGTTCAATAAATCGCTAAACAAGGTATACTCCAGCGGTTTTCTTAGTTGTTTATTGTACTAAACGCTCCCGTGAGAGGACGCAACAGCGCACCTATGACACAATTCGCTTCTCCTGTTCTGCACTCGTTGCTGGATACAGATGCTTATAAGTTGCATATGCAGCAAGCCGTTTTTCACCACTACTATGATGTGCAGGTAGCGGCTGAGTTTCGTTGCCGTGGCGACGACCTGCTGGGTATTTATGCCGATGCTATTCGCGAGCAGGTGGACGCGATGCAGCACCTGCGCCTCCAGGAGGACGAGTTCCAGTGGCTCTCCGGCCTGCCCTTTTTTAAACCGGATTATCTGAACTGGTTACGCGAGTTTCGCTATAACCCGGCTCAAGTCTGTGTCACCAACGATAACGGCAAGCTGAATATTCGCTTAACCGGCCCGTGGCGTGAAGTCATTATGTGGGAAGTGCCGCTGCTGGCCGTGATCAGTGAGCTGGTTCATCACTACCGCTCGCCAAACGCGGGCGTTGATCAGGCGCTCGACGCGCTGGAAAGTAAGCTGGTTGATTTCACTGCGTTAACCGCCAATCTCGATATGTCCCGCTTCCACCTGATGGACTTCGGCACCCGCCGCCGTTTCTCTCGTGAAGTGCAGCAGGCGATAGTTAAACGTCTCCAGCAGGAGTCATGGTTCGTCGGCACCAGCAACTATGATCTCGCGCGTCGCCTGGCGCTGACGCCGATGGGCACTCAGGCGCACGAATGGTTCCAGGCGCATCAACAAATCAGTCCGGACCTGGCGACCAGCCAGCGTGCCGCGTTGGCCGCCTGGCTTAACGAATATCCGGACCAGCTTGGTATCGCATTGACAGATTGCATTACAATGGATGCGTTTTTACGCGATTTCGGCATTGAATTCGCCAGCCGTTATCAGGGGTTACGCCACGACTCAGGAGACCCTGTCGCATGGGGCGAAAAGGCGATTGCTCATTATGAAAAGCTGGGGATTGATCCGCTGACAAAAACGCTGGTCTTTTCAGATAACCTTGATCTGCAAAAGGCGGTCGAGCTCTATCGCCATTTCGCCTCTCGCGTGCAGTTAAGCTTCGGCATCGGTACCCGACTGACCTGTGATATCCCTCAGGTAAAACCGCTCAATATCGTGATTAAACTCGTGGAATGTAACGGAAAGCCGGTGGCTAAACTTTCCGACAGCCCCGGTAAAACGATCTGTCATGATAAAGCGTTTGTGCGCGCGCTGCGTAAAGCGTTCGATCTCCCGCAGGTGCGTAAAGCAAGTTAACCATGCCTGTGCGAAGCGCCCGGAAAGTGGGCGCTTTGTTACTCTTCTGACCATCTTACCTGTTCTGGCCGCGATGGTTACTCCTCTTTCCCTTCACTCTTCGACATATTTACGTGCGTGATTTGCGTTGTTTTTACAGAATTAGTGTCCCGCTGTGTACGCGTTCTGAATATATTGAATTCGCTAATAAATTCTTTACGCAGCAAGAACAGAGCAATTACGTTGGGGATAACCAGAAAACCGACAGCAATATCAGCCATTAACCAGATTACCGGGATTTCCATATTAACGGCAATCAGTGGCGGCAAAAAATATAGCCATTTAATGATGCGTTCTAGCTTATCGCCAAAGATATAGTTTATCGAAGTGCGAAATTTAATATATGAACCAAGATAAGAAGTAAACAGAATCAACGCCACACCGAGACAGAGAACCTGAACAATAATCGGATGCCATGTTTCTTTTAAGGCGGCAAAGATAATCTGAATACCTTTATAACTGGCGTCTGTCCACATACCAGAAGCAAGTACAGCAAATGCGGTAAAGTTACAGGTAATCATTGAAACAAAAAATACTTCCACTGCCCCCCACATTCCCTGACGGAAAGCATAATCCACGTTGGCAGTAGCATGTACTGTGGCCGAGGTACCCATGCCGGCTTCGTTAGTGAATATTCCGCGACTGGCTCCTTTACTGATGGCCATCATGATGGTTGACCCGACAAAGCCACCGGCTGCTGGCGCAGGGGCAAAGGCATAATAGAAAATACTTTTTATAACCTGTGGGATAGCCTCGATATTCAATACCACTACACCAGCGGCACCAATGAAATAGGCAATGGTGATCGGTGGAAGTGCAATCGTACAGAATTTACCAAGACTGGAGAGTCCTTTTAAAATAACCAACGCGCCTACGATGACAATAAATCCCCCGATGACGCTTGTTGGGATTTCAAACGTATAGTGAATGACCGCCGCCATCGTATTAGTTTGCACAAAACAGGCATCCGTAATAACCAGAATCATTAATGCAAACGCATATAATCCTGCCAGGGGATGCCATTTTTTATTGAGCCCTTTCTTAATATAATGCATTGGGCCGCCATAATATTCGCCATTCTCACCTTTACTTCGGTATTTCACCGCCAGCGTCACTTCAACCATTTTGGTCATCATACCCACGACCGCAATGATCCACATCCAGAAAATTGCCCCAGGTCCGCCAACCGCAATAGCCGCAGCAACACCTGCGATCGTTCCCGCGCCTAATGAGCCGGATAGCACAGTGGCAGCCACCTCTATTGATTTTAAGGATTTTTTAGACGCTGCCTCGCCAGTAGTGTTTTGTTTATTTTTTCCGGCAAGTGTACCAATTGTATTACGGTAAATTTCTTTTAAATTGATAATCTGGAAAAATTTGAGGCGTACTGTGAAATAAAAGCCAATGCCGATAACACACAAAAATAATGGGCCACCCCATAGAAATTCAAAGAGTTGTGAAAGTTGCTCTAACATAATGACCTCGGATTTAAATTAATTCGTTCAGTCTCAGAAATAATCTTTCCAGTTCAGCGTAATCCTGAATTTTGCCAACAACACTAAACTGGAAAGTCAGCGGGTAGGAGCATCCCTTACTCACTAAATGCCGTTTTAATGGTATATTGTTATGAAGTTTTGCTTCCTGCATTAGGTTTATTATGCGTATAAAAAACGCGATTTTTACATGCTGCCTTTATTATCTAATTTTTTAGTCGTAATGTTTAAGCACTGCGTCCGTTCCAGACTATATCTTCATAAATATCTGGGGACGTATCGCCTTCGGTGCTAATAAGCAGAACATGAGCACTGGCATCAAGCTGTAAGCGATTAGCAAGATCCTGATAATGCATATTGTTCATCAACTCATAAAGTAATCCTACGCCAATAGCTCCGGACTCGCCGGAAATAAAAGGCGTATCAGTGCCTGGACGCGGCGCGGCAGAAATGCGCATACCCTTAGCCGCCAGACAATCATCAGCGGAAATAAAACAACTGGTGTTGTCCCGAATAATAGGCCAACTGATAATATTCGGCTCCCCACACGCAAGCCCGGCCATTATCGTCGCCATATCGCCAGTGACGCAGTGAGGTTGACCATCATCCATAACTGCGGATTGATAAAGACAGTTGGCCTGATGCGGCTCAACCACAATAATATTATGGATATTTTCCTGCATTTTTTCAACAAAATAACCCATAACACTGCCAGCAAACGATCCCACCCCCGCTTGTAAAATAAGGTGGGTTGGCAACGGACTGTTTGTTTCTGCGAGCTGCTCATAAGCTTCAACCGCTAGTGTCATATAGCCTTGCATAATCCACGTTGGGATCTCTTCATACCCTGTCCAGGCTGTATCCTGCAAAAGCACCCAGCCTTTTGTTTGCGCCATTCTATGGGCCAGTCGCACTGCATCATCGTAGTTCAGATCGGTGATGGTGCATTCAGCTCCATGATGGCGAATATTCTCTGCCCGGATTAACGATGATCCTTTAGGCATATAAACGACGGCTTTTAGACCTAATTGCTCCGCCGCCCACGCCACACCACGGCCATGATTGCCATCCGTCGCGGTAACAAAAACACAATCCTTAATTTTTTCTTTAATCTCAGGAGTGTTAAGGGCAGCAAAACTTAACGAGTTAATATCACATTGCAATTTATCAGCGAGATATTTTCCTACAGCATAAGAGCCGCCCAGACCTTTAAAAGCATTCAGACCAAAACGCCAGGATTCATCTTTAATATGGATGGACCCTAGTCCAAGCCGCCGGCTTAGATGCGCCAGATTATGTAACGGCGTGACGGCATAATTGGGTAATTTTTTATGAAATGCTAACACCTCACGCCCAACGTTTCCGTTAAGCAAACTTAAGGCCGCTCCTGTACCATATTTTTTCCGACGTGTATTAAACTGGTATTTAATAAGTTCATGCATAATGATACCTTTTGTTAAAGTTTATTTATTGAAATAATATGTTTTTGGCAATTATTGAGTAGAAACAAGTAAAGAACTCGCGTTTTGTGGCTGTAGTAGTGGTTATCCTCACTTTAATAAACCGTACTGATAAAAGAGTCGCACAATATCTATTACGTCCTTTTCTTTATTCCACTGATTATGATAGTACTATGCTTATTGCTGTTAAATGGCGCGAAAATGCCCATCGTCGTGCAATTTTCACCTTTTTTTAACGACCTGGACGCGGCAAAATTGCGCACAGTGATAGTCATCACATTAAAGAGGTTATTTGCGATATGAAGCTTGACGCCTGGGATAAAAACATTCTGACATTATTGCAGCGCGATAATCGTCTTTCTCAGCGGGAAATCGCCGAACAGGTCAATCTTTCACCTTCGGCAGTGAATCGTCGTATCGCGGCACTGGAGGAGGCGGGCATAATTAAAGGCAATGTCAGCCTTATTGATGCTGGCAAAGTGGGACGCCCGGTCACGATTGTGGTGCAGGTGGTGATCGAAAACGAGCGATTCAATTTACTGGAAGAGGCTCGTCAACGGTTTGTCAGTTGCCCGCAGGTGCAGCAGGTCTACTACGTAACGGGCGATTTCGACTTTTTACTGGTGCTCAATGTTCGTGACATGGCGGAATATGAAGCGCTTACCCGTGAGCTTTTCTTTTCCTCAGGCAATATTAAGTCTTTTAAAACGATTGTCGTGATGCAAAACGCCAAGCAAGAGATGCGCGTCCTGATCGAGTAACGTGCGCAAAGCTTGCAAAACCAGCCTAAATTCTCAATGGTTCGCGAGCAGGTGCGAACTTTTTACAGGTTTCTTTCTGAAAACCTGCTTCCAGATGCGATTTCTGCTTGTCTGATTGCAGATGCCAGGTAACATAGGAATACCCCCATTTCGGGTGGACAAGTGTTTATTTTTTCCGACTATTAACTAGAGAGAATATTATGAGCGTTGTGCCTGTAGCCGACGTACTCCAGGGCCGCGTAGCCGTTGACCAAGAAGTCACCGTGCGCGGATGGGTGCGTACCCGCCGAGATTCAAAAGCTGGCATCTCCTTCCTCGCCGTTTATGACGGCTCCTGCTTTGATCCTGTACAGGCTGTCATTAATAATTCTCTGCCCAATTATAATGAAGAAGTATTACACCTGACGACAGGCTGCTCCGTGGTAGTAACAGGTAAGGTTGTCGCGTCGCCGGGACAGGGGCAAAGTTTCGAAATCCAGGCCACGAAAGTAGAGGTCGCAGGCTGGGTGGAAGATCCGGATACCTACCCGATGGCGGCAAAACGCCATAGCATTGAGTATCTGCGTGAGGTCGCGCATCTGCGCCCGCGCACCAACCTGATTGGCGCGGTAGCGCGCGTCCGCCATACTCTGGCGCAGGCGCTGCATCGCTTCTTCGATGAGCAGGGTTTCTTTTGGGTCTCTACCCCGCTGATTACCGCTTCCGATACCGAAGGCGCTGGCGAAATGTTCCGCGTCTCAACGTTGGATCTGGAAAACCTGCCACGTAACGACCAGGGCAGAGTAGATTTTGACAAAGACTTTTTTGGCAAAGAATCATTCCTGACCGTCTCCGGCCAGCTCAACGGTGAAACGTATGCCTGTGCGCTGTCCAAAATCTATACTTTTGGGCCGACCTTCCGCGCGGAAAATTCCAACACCAGCCGCCACCTGGCGGAGTTCTGGATGCTGGAGCCGGAAGTGGCGTTCGCCGATCTGGAAGACAACGCCCGTCTGGCGGAAGCCATGCTGAAATATGTCTTCAAGGCGGTTCTGGAAGAGCGTGCGGATGACATGAAGTTCTTTGCCGAACGCGTGGATAAAGACGCTATCGCTCGTCTGGAGCGTTTTGTCTCCACCGACTTTGCTCAGGTTGATTACACCGATGCGGTCGCCATTCTGGAACGCTGTGGTAAGACATTTGAAAACCCGGTGTTCTGGGGCGTCGACCTCTCTTCCGAACACGAACGCTATCTGGCGGAAGAGCATTTCAAAGCGCCGGTAGTGGTGAAAAACTATCCGAAGGAAATTAAAGCGTTTTACATGCGCCTTAACGAAGATGGCAAAACCGTGGCGGCCATGGATGTGCTGGCGCCGGGAATCGGCGAAATCATCGGTGGTTCCCAGCGTGAAGAGCGTCTGGATGTGCTGGATGCCCGTATGGCCGAAATGGGGCTGAATAAAGAGGATTACTGGTGGTATCGCGACTTGCGTCGCTACGGTACTGTACCGCATTCCGGCTTTGGCCTGGGCTTTGAACGCCTTATCGCTTACGTCACGGGTGTGCAAAACGTGCGCGATGTTATTCCGTTCCCACGGACCCCACGCAACGCCAGCTTCTGATTTTTACGTCACACTCAAGGCCAGCTATGCTGGCCTTTTTTTTCGCCTGAATGTCAGTTTTATTATCAATAAGTAAATAAATTTAATTACAACCCTCTGAATTACCACATCTTGTTACTGTATATTTCACGAAAATATTTACACATAAAAATTAATCCTTAATTTTATTGCGGATTAGATTTTTCTGCTCTAATAGCACAATTTTTCACCACAATTTCGGACATCAAGACTTCTAAATGGCTATTTTTATGAAATAGCTCGTCTGCTGCTTTTTCAGGCACAACGGTTCTACAAGCCAATAATTACAATAAAATCATAGTAATAAAAGAAAAACGATCAAATCAAAGCGAGAACTCAGGGGAAGTTTGACGTTGTTCACAAAGTTCCGTGAAAATAACATTTGTTTACATATTTTTTCCTTTTGAAACTAAATCTTTATATTTGTAGCACTTTCACGGTAGCGAAACGTTAGTTTGAATGGAAAGATGCCTGTCAGACACATAAAGACACCAAACTCTCATCAATATTTCTGTAAAGTTTTATTGACGGAATTTATTGACGGCAGTGGCAGGTGTCATATAAAAAAACCAATGAGGGTAATAAATAATGATGAAGCGCAAAATCCTGGCAGCGGTGATCCCTGCCCTGCTGGCTGCTGCAACCGCAAACGCAGCAGAAATTTATAATAAAGATGGTAATAAGCTGGATCTGTACGGTAAAGCCGTGGGTCGTCACGTATGGACAACGACCGGCGATAGCAAAAATGCCGACCAGACTTATGCCCAGATTGGTTTTAAAGGGGAAACGCAGATTAACACCGATCTGACCGGTTTCGGTCAGTGGGAATACCGTACTAAAGCAGACCGCGCTGAAGGCGAACAGCAGAACTCGAATCTGGTCCGTCTGGCCTTCGCGGGTTTGAAATACGCGGAAGTGGGTTCAATCGATTATGGTCGTAACTACGGTATCGTTTACGATGTTGAATCTTATACCGATATGGCCCCCTACTTCTCCGGCGAAACCTGGGGCGGCGCCTATACCGATAACTACATGACCAGCCGTGCTGGCGGTTTGTTGACCTACCGTAACTCTGACTTCTTTGGTCTGGTGGACGGTCTCTCTTTCGGTATCCAGTATCAGGGTAAAAATCAGGACAACCACAGCATTAACTCTCAGAATGGCGATGGCGTAGGTTACACCATGGCATATGAGTTCGACGGCTTTGGCGTCACCGCAGCGTACAGCAACAGCAAGCGTACTAACGATCAGCAGGATCGCGATGGTAATGGCGATCGCGCAGAGTCATGGGCCGTTGGCGCGAAATATGATGCAAACAACGTCTACCTGGCTGCCGTATATGCTGAAACCCGCAATATGAGCATTGTTGAAAATACGGTTACCGATACCGTGGAAATGGCAAACAAAACGCAGAACCTGGAAGTGGTCGCTCAGTACCAGTTTGACTTCGGCCTGCGTCCGGCAATCTCGTATGTGCAGAGTAAAGGTAAGCAGTTGAACGGCGCCGACGGCTCGGCCGATCTGGCGAAATATATTCAGGCAGGCGCGACTTACTACTTCAACAAAAACATGAACGTATGGGTTGACTACCGTTTCAACCTGCTGGACGAAAACGACTACAGCTCCAGCTACGTTGGCACCGACGATCAGGCGGCTGTCGGTATTACTTACCAGTTCTGATCAGCAGACCCCTTTGTTTTATGCCTCAAAAACAGGACTTCGGTCCTGTTTTTTTATCTCTCTTAGAGAAAATGTGCGTCTTTCAAAAACAGGCGGGCTTTTTAGCGCTAACGGTTGGCATTTTGTAAATCTGCCGTTAACCTGATAGCGGATTTCCCTTCTGTAACTATAATGGAACCTCGTCATGTTTGAGAACATAACCGCCGCTCCTGCCGACCCGATTTTGGGCCTGGCCGATCTGTTTCGCGCCGATGACCGTCCAGGGAAAATTAACCTTGGCATTGGCGTATATAAAGATGAAACCGGCAAAACACCGGTGCTCACCAGCGTTAAAAAAGCCGAGCAGTATTTACTGGAAAATGAAACGACGAAAAACTATCTCGGCATTGACGGGATTCCGGAATTTGCTCGCTGCACTCAGGAACTGCTGTTCGGCAAAGGCAGCGCGCTGATTAACGATAAGCGCGCACGCACGGCGCAAACGCCGGGCGGTACCGGCGCGTTACGCATTGCCGCCGACTTTTTGGCAAAAAATACTCCGGTAAAACGGGTGTGGGTGAGCAACCCCAGCTGGCCGAACCACAAAAGCGTGTTTAACGCTGCCGGCCTGGAAGTTCGGGAGTACGCTTACTACGATGCGGAAAATCACTCGCTGGATTTTGAAGCGCTACAAGCCAGCCTGAGCGAAGCACAGGCCGGCGATGTGGTTCTGTTCCACGGTTGCTGTCATAACCCAACCGGCATTGACCCTACTCTGGAACAGTGGCAGGTTCTGGCTGAGCTTTCCGTTGAAAAAGGGTGGCTGCCGCTATTCGATTTCGCCTACCAGGGCTTTGCCCGCGGCCTGGAAGAAGATGCGGAAGGTCTGCGCGCCTTTGCCGCGCTGCATAAAGAGCTCATTGTCGCCAGCTCCTACTCCAAAAACTTCGGCTTATATAATGAGCGCGTCGGCGCCTGCACCCTCGTTGCCGCCGATGCGGAAACCGTGGATCGCGCTTTTAGCCAGATGAAATCCGCCATTCGCGCTAACTACTCCAACCCACCAGCGCACGGCGCGTCCATCGTCGCGACTATCCTGAGTAATGACGCCCTGCGCGCTATCTGGGAACAGGAACTGACGGACATGCGCCAGCGTATTCAGCGTATGCGTCAACTGTTCGTGAATACCTTGCAGGAAAAAGGCGCGAACCGTGACTTCAGCTTTATTATCAAGCAGAACGGGATGTTCTCATTCAGCGGTCTGACCAAAGATCAGGTGCTGCATCTGCGTGAAGAGTTTGGCGTTTATGCCGTGGCTTCTGGTCGCGTGAACGTGGCGGGCATGACCCCGGATAATATGGCGCCGCTGTGCGAAGCCATTGTCGCGGTACTATAAAAAGCTGCCGACTGGCGTGACCGATAAAAAAGCCTGCACATTGCAGGCTTTTTCATTCTGCTTACCAGACCGGCATCTCATCTTGCAGGAAGGGATTATGCAGACGCTCGTATCCGAGCGTAGAGAGCGGGCCGTGGCCAGGAATAAAGGTCACATCATCGCCAAGCGGCAATAATTTACGCTTAATGGCGTCAATCAACTGGGTGTGATCGCCGCGAGGAAAATCGCTGCGCCCGACGCCACCTTTGAAAATCACATCGCCGGAGATCAGCAGTTGCGACTGTTCATCAAAGAAAACCACGTGTCCCGGCGTGTGTCCCGGACAATGTAACACCTGTAACGTCACATTCCCCACGCTGACGCGATCGCCGTCGTTCAACCAGCGATCAGGCGTCAGCGGCTGACACTCATCCAGACCAAACATGCGGCTTTGCGCCGGCAGTCCTTGCAGCCAGAACTCATCTTCTTTTTCCGGACCGATAACAGGAACGCCGTAATACTGCGCCAGTTCACTCGCCGCGCCGACATGATCGAGATGCCCATGCGTGAGTAAAATTTGCATCAACGTCACGCCGCTGGCGTCCACTTCCTGTTTAATTTTTTCCGCGTCGCCGCCCGGATCGACCAGCGCCGCCAGCCGGGTTTGTTCGCACCAGATTAATGAACAGTTCTGGGAGAACGCGGTGACCGGAATAATACGATAGTTCATACTGCTCCTTTGATTAAGCCTCGCTGATTACCAGTGCCGCGCCGGCCCGGTATCAATATGCACAAAGTTACTACGTGGGTAATATCCTACACCACCTGCGCGCATAGATAACGCCGCTTTGCGAATATTGCTCAGCGCCACGCCTTCAATATGAAAATCCATCGCCTGCCCTTTTGTATGGTAGCTTTTTTTCGCTACGCCGCTGCTACGGGCGCGTAATTCATTATTGGTATCAAGAGAACGGTAGCCTGAGATGAGCTGCACAGGTTTACGCGTCCCTAACAGCCCCTGAAGTCGGTAAAGTTGGTCAAACAGGCGGGGATCGATTGATCGGACTTTATTCGCGCGATAGTCACGGAAAAAATGGTTTAACTTTGCTAATTCATCCTGAATGTAGGCTCTTCCATCGAAAAACTCCGCCTTGATTGACTCTCCGGTATGGAGATTGTTTAACGTCAAAATGCGCGGGCGTGGGGTCGAGAGTGTGGCAAACGCTGGCGCGGGCAGGATGGCGGCGCCGAGAGCGACACCACCAAGCGCCAGCAGCTTGCGGCGATTAGCGTCAAATTTGTCCATGATAATCAGGTCTACAGGTCAATGTTATCGTTAATACACTTCTACCTTTAAGCAGACATGATACCGGCTGGCACAGACTTCTGAACGGCCCGGTCGACTTAAAGGTTGTTGTATATGCACTTCTGGCGCACGAAAGGCACCTTAACTGCCGATAAAGCCCGCGTCAAGATGGCCCTCCCCCAGCCACAACGGGGGTCTACAGCGAAACGCCCCGTTGAAGCCAAACATTAGGACAACATATTTACCAGAACTTCTTCATTTACCTGATTAATTGTTCAACCTTTGGCACAATTTGTGCGCTGGATCGCGCTGTGAGATCGTAATTGTAAATATCTGTACGATATTGCATACGTCCATCTGCGCCGACAAACGCGGTCAGATAGTAAAGATTTACTGGAATGTTCTGCCGGATATTGACATACCGCGTGTCGCCTTGCTTCAGGGCGCCTGAGATCCGCGCATCGTTCCAGCCAGCATCCTGCAAGAGCATATTCGCCAGTTCAGAGGCCTTATTGACCCGCACGCAGCCGGAACTTAACGCCCTGGCGTCACGCTGAAAGAGAGTATGGTTAGGCGTATCGTGCAGATAGATCGCATCTGAGCTCGGCATATTAAATTTATAACGCCCCAGCGAATTGTGCGCGCCTGGCGCCTGCTGGAAACGGAACGGAAGATTCGATGGCGTAATGGTGGCCCAGTCAACCTGCCACGGATCGATCGCTTCTTTGCTGTTCCAGCCGCGCATCACGGTGTAGCCATGGCGCTCCAGATAGCCTGGGTCATTCCACACCTTCGGTAAAATGTCTTTACGCGCAAGCGTGGGCGGAACGTTCCACGGCGGGTTCACCACCACATTATTCAGCGCGCTGCTCATCATCGGCGTTTTACGATCGGGACGCCCGACGATCACCCTTGAAGCCAGCACCTGGTTGCCATTCTGATAGTAGACCAGCGAATAAGCGGGAATGTTTACCATAATACCGGTAGAGAGTTCCGCCGGCAGCAGGCGTAAACGCTGGATATTCAGTGCCAGTACGCCTGCGCGTTGCGCGGGGGTCATATTAAGCCAGTTACGCGTCGCCGGGCCAATAACGCCATCCGCCCCCAGCCCTTGCCATGCCTGAAAACGCTTTACCGCCTCGACCAGTTCACGATCGTAGGCGCGTGCCGCCGGAACCGACTTACTACGGCGGGCCGTTTGTTCGTCGACCGGCTGCGCCACCGATGTTTCGACTACCGCGGCGGAGGGGCTGACGACGGCGCTATCAGCAGTGTTATCGCCGGGTAAGGCTATCTTTGGACCGCCATCCAGCATCCCCGTACGCTGTAATATTTCGCGCAGCGCAGGCACATCGTTACTCCATTGCCCCGGGCGCAGCGTCGCGGTATTGGCCAACTGCGGCCACGGGCGAGAGTCCGCCACCAGCTTCAGCAACGCGTCATGCATGGGCGCATACTGTGGATGCTGCGGCGCCAGGCTGGCGACAAACATCGGCAACTGGCCCTCTTCCAGCGCGATTTGCCACTGGTTAATCACCGAGACTGGCGGCGTCGCCAATGCGTAAGGTTTGTTGCTATATAACCAGCGCTGGCCTTTGACGGGGATATTCGCAATGAAATGGAGATAGCCCATCATGGCGTCTGACAACACAACATCGCGCGCCATACCGTTTACGGCGGGATCGGTCAACAATGCCACCCAGGCGGTAAACTGCGGCTGGAATCCGGCAATCGCCACCTCCGCCAACTGTTGCTGGAAGGCTTTCACCGCATCGCGATTATCCCACATGGGCTTCATGTCGCGCGCGGCATACAGCAATGTCAGCTGGCTCATATAGACCGGCGTATAGCCGGAAGGAAGCTGCGACTGTAAATCAGCCCGGACTTTCTCGGCTGAAACGCCCTCCGGCAGCGGCTGAATCCCGGCCATAATCGCCGTCGCGGCGGATTGCTTCTGCGGCCCAGCCTGATCCGTCGCGGCAACGGCGCTATCGCCAGGTATCATTTCAGGCTCATCGGCCTGCGCATTGAACAGTGGAGCGAATGTTACGGCCAGGCATAAACTGATTGCCGACAGACAACGACCACACATCTTATTAAGCAACATCCCTTGCCCCCTGTTTTCGTTATCATACTCCGCATGACTGCGCTGCCCGCAGCGCGGGTCAACCGCAACCAATGCTTTTGTTTAGTATGACGAGTCAGCCTGCTCACTCGTCAGGCTTAACTCCAGTATATAAAGTTCGTTACGTTTTTGCCTAACCTAATGTAAAGAAGTTTAAAGAAAATGCACTACCCGGAGAGATTTTTCAGATAAAGAAAAAGGCGGCCTTCGCCGCCCCAGGCTAATGATAAAACAGAACTTGTTGTGCCGGATGGCGGCGTAACCGACTTATCCGGCCTTGCCTGATAAGCGAGGCGCCATCGGGCACTTCATCGTTTCTGCCGTGTTTAACTCGCTTCTGAAGGCGTATCTTCCGTCTGCGTACCGGGAAGCGTTTCCGGAAGCTGCGGCGCAAAGCCACGCAGCCCGACAACATGAACATGCTCAGTATTCTGAAACACTTTACGCACCAGTTTATACGTCGTGCCCTTCTCCGGACTGATGTTTTCCGGCGCAGCGATGATGAGCTGCATCTGCAAACGTTCGCATAGTTCAAACAGCGTGGCGATAGAGCGCGCATCCAGACGCGCCGCTTCATCGAGGAACAGCAGGCGACATGGCGAAATATCTTTCCCGCGCAGTCTGCGCGCTTCGTCTTCCCAGCTTTGCACCACCATCACCAGAATTGACATCCCGGTCCCGATAGCTTCCCCCGTTGATAGCGCGCCGGATTCCGCACGCAGCCAGCCGTCGGACCCACGGTTAACTTCAACTTCCATTTCCAGATAGTTACGGTAGTCCAGCAGCTCCTCGCCGATGGTCTGCGGCGTGCGTTGCCCCATATCGATCTGCGGATTCAGACGCTGGTACAGTTTCGCCAGCGCTTCGGAGAAGGTCAGACGATTGCTGTTAAACAGATCCTGGTGCTGCTCCTGCTGTTCTGAAAGCACATCCAGCAAGGTGGCATGCGTTTCACGCACGTTGACGTTTAACCGCACGCTATTCACCTGGCCAAACGAGACGCTTTGCAACCCCTGGTTCAGCATACGGATACGGTTCTGCTCACGCTGGATAGTCTTGCGGATAATGTTTGCCACGCTGCGGGAACTGATCGCCAGCTTTTGCTCACGCGATGTCAGCTCTTCCGTCAGACGGCTCAGTTCAATCTCCATTTGTTCAATGGCTTCAACCGGATCGTCGGTACGAATAATATCCTGACGAATACGTTCGCGCAGATGCTGGTAAACGGCCACAAAGAACTGGATTTTACGTTCCGGGCGTTTCGGATCTTCCGACAGGCGCAATACGTCGCGCAGATGTTCGTTATCCGCGACGGCCAGGCGCAGCGCGCCCAACGCCTTATCCGACATGGAGCGCAGTTCATCCGCCGACAGATAAGCCAGCTCACGACGGTGCAGACGGCGTTCCACGCCATTGTCTTTCACCATCCGCATGACTGCGCACCAGCCGGCTTTCGCGGTCACAACCTGCTCGCGCATTTCATGATAATCGCGCTCCAGCTTGCGCAGCTTACGGGTCAGGTTCTCCATCTCCGCTTCGCAGAAGGTGAGCGCTTTCTCAAGCTGATTGCGACGCGAACGGTTATTGCTCAACTGGGCGTGCAGTTCATCGCGACGCTGGCGGGCACGCTCTTCCGCCCCGCTGTCGGCGCGAACGCCAATATCCTGTAATTCGCGCTGCAAATCGTTAAGCAGCTCTTTTTTCGTGTCGTAAGAGCTTTTTAGCGAGGCCAGGACCTGGCTGTACTGACTTAACTGCGCGGCATGGCTGCGCAGCGCTTCGCGGGCGCGGGTACGCTCGGCTTCCGCCTGCTCCAGCCGCTGGCGCAGCTTTTCGTTGAGATCGCTGTTGCCGCTCAGCATTTCCGCCGAGTCGGAATAGCTGAAATGCGCCCGACGTTCGACGACTTCAGCCAGCGCAAAAGCCTGCTGGCGCGCGTCGCGCTGCATTTGCTGCGACCAGGCATAGTCTTCTTTTAACTGCTCAAACTGTTCCGGATCGCTTTGCAGAACGGAAACCACCGGCTCCAGTTTGGCTAACTGGTTGCCATATTGCTGCACAAATCGCGCCGCTTCCTGCGCCTCATCCAACCGTTCCTGAATTTCATCGACCCGATCGGCCAGCGTTTCATCGGCCAATAAATTCAGCCGCGGCAGCAAACGGTTAAGCGCGGAAACGCCCTCTTTCGCCTGCTCAAACTGAAGGCGCTGCTGCTGGTTGTCGTTTTCATGCGTCGCCAGCGCGCGCTCCAGCTCGACGCGACGCCCGTTCAGTCGGCGAATTTCCGCTTCCGGATCGTCCTCAAAGGCAACGGAAAGGTGGCTACCGATAAAACGGCTGAACGCCTGGTGCAAACGCTGGGTTTTCTGCACGTCAAACGAGAGCGTGGCAAAGCGCTCGGAAAGCACTTCCCGTTCCGCATGGAGACTTTCAATACGGTTCTCGCGCGCCGCACGGCCAAAAATAGGCAGCGACGGGAAACGCGAATAACGCCACTGGCGGTCGGCAATTTTCACGACCACCGCTTTTTCCAGCTCGTCAACGCTGAATACGCTGTCATCAAAAGACTGCGGATCGCCCTCGATCAGGTACAGATCTTCCGGACAATCGGTCAGACCTTCAAGCTGTTCGGCTATTTGCGATAAATCCGGTACGACGATCGCATGGCGCGACGGGCCATACAGTGCGGAAAAGTACGGCGCATCTTCAAGACTGACATCATCGTAGATTTCCGACAGCAGTACCCCGCCAAAACGCTCCGCCAGCGCATTCAAACGCTGATCTTCCGCGCCGCCCGGCTGGCTTAAACGTTCGATCTCTTCATCAACCGCATTTTTACGCGCGCCCACTTCGTCGCGTTCGACAATGGCTTCGCGCTCACGCTCCAGTAGCTGTTGCAGGAATTCGGTCACTTCCTGGCTGGACGTAAACTCCTCGCCGCACTGTTCGCTAAGCTGGTTCAGACTGTTTTGCGCCGCCAGCCAGACGGGCGCACGCCGCATCAGATGTTGAATACGCGACTGAAGCTGCTCCTGCTCCTGACGCAAGGCCATACGCTGTTCGCTGGCTGACGACACGCTATCAGACAAGGACGCGATGCGGGCTTCCAGCTCCTGATGCAGCGCTTCCAGTTCGTCAATATCAAAATTTTTGCCCTGTCGCTTACAGAACTCCGCCAGCAGACGTTCCGCCTCTTGCTGCTCGCGCAGCCGCTGTTCCAGTTCGCTCAGACGCATCCGCAGCGGCTGTACCTGTTCCGCCAGATGACGCTGGTTCACGCCGTCCCGTAACAGCTCGCGCGCCACGTCCCAGGCTTCGCTACGCGCCAGCGGGCCGTTGATCGCCGCCACCAGCTGATAAGCCTGCTCAAACTGACTGTGCGCGGTTTGCGCCACGCTCATTTT
Organism: Salmonella sp. SSDFZ54; assembly: GCF_004010735.1. Classification (NCBI taxonomy): domain Bacteria; kingdom Pseudomonadati; phylum Pseudomonadota; class Gammaproteobacteria; order Enterobacterales; family Enterobacteriaceae; genus Salmonella; species Salmonella sp. SSDFZ54. The sequence continues at coordinate 3,749,022 of NZ_CP034819.1, read as the reverse complement.
TTGTTCCAACGACAGCAGTTTTTCCGTAGCTTCCTGCTCTTTTGCCTGGAAAGTATCCAGCCATTCGGCGGCGCTTTCCGGCGTTAGATCCGGTAGATGGCAAAGTTCTTTAGCGCGGGCAAGCGCTGATATCGCCTGGTTATACTGAATCGCGCGCGTTTGCTGTACATCCAGCGCCTGCTGGTAATCCGCAAGCTGGCTTTTGAGTTCATCGACTTCCAGCTCGGCGGCTTCGGCACGCGCTTCATTTTCGTCCTGCATTTCGGCGGCTTCCGCCACCACTTCATTTTGCTCTTCGAGTCGAATCTGCAGCTCTTCAAGATCCGCTTCGTAGCGTTCAATTTTTTCCTGCTGGCGCAGCGCGGTTTGCACCAGATTCAGGTGATCGCTCGCCGCCTGGTAATCCGCTTCAAGAGAACCTTCGGCGCCGTTATGTTCGCCCAACTCACGGGCCATATCGACGTGCTTGTACTGCTCCGCCGCCAGTTGTTTGCGCGATGTGTACAGTTCGCGTCGAAACGCCAACGCCTGATCAAGGTGAACCCGACGCTCATTGGCGTGGCGCATATAATCCGCCGCCACATAATCGGTGGCTTCGCTGATCAAATGCTTAAACAGATCGCGATCGGATTGGGTAACACGAATCGCTTCCAGCGTGAGTCGGTTCTCGCGCAGCGCCGCTTCCATATCCTGGAACGCCTTGCGCACGCCGCTGTTTTCCGGCAATAAATAATCGCGTAGCGATCGGGTAATGGCGCTGGAGATCCCGCCGTACAGCGAGGCCTCTATCAAACGATAGAATTTACTACGATCGGAAGCGGAACGCAGACGACGGGCGATAATCCCTAAGTCAAACATCAGCGAATGATAATCGGTGATGGAGTTAAACTGCTTAAACTGCACGCCTTCCATCTCGTCAAGCTTGTCTTTCAGCTCAGCAAGCGACAGTACGCGCGCCTGACGTTCGTTTAATGTCTCCGTCACCAGTTGTGTCGGCTGTACCGACATCGGCAGCCCCTGGATAGCGAACGGTTTGATGTCCACTTTGCGATCGCGCCCAGCGACCTGCTGCAGACGCACGCCGACCACCACCCGCTGATGGCGGGAATTAATGGTGTCGAGCATGGAGTAACAGACGCCCGCCTTCAGCTTACCGTGCAGACCTTTATCGCGCGAACCGCTGGTGGCGCCGGCTTCCGTGGTGTTACGGAAGTGCAGTAATGTAAGATCCGGGATCAGCGCCGTGACGAACGCCGCCATCGTCGTGGATTTCCCGGCGCCGTTGCCCCCGGATAACGTCGTGACCAGTTCATCCAGGTCAAAAGTGCGGGCAAAAAAACCGTTCCAGTTAATCAGCGTTAGCGAGCGAAATTTACCGCGTTCAATCATTATTCTTCCTCTCCACTGTCCGGCTGACTCTCTTCGGTCTCATCATTAAGTTGCAGATGGTTTTCAATGGGCATCGCTTCCCCGTCGCGGATGAGACGACGCTGCGCCTCGCGAGGATCGTCGCCGGTGCGGACATCCGCGCCAAAGCGGAAGACCGATTCGGTAATGCGGAATTTGCTACTGTCGTGGCCCATAAACCATACCATGCCCAAACGACGCAGGCGGTTTAAAGAAGAACGCACCTTTTCCTGCAGTTTCTGACGATCAACGTCAGATCCCGTCGAGCGGTTATTCACCAGCTTTAGCAGTTTGGCTTCGTCCGCAAGGGTAAGCAGCTCGTCGTACAACTCCTGCTGAGTAAAGATCCCTTCGTTGGCCAGACGCTCCGGGCTAAGGTAGAGGTAGCAGAGAATTTTACCGACCATCATATCCAGTTCGGATAACACCGAGCGCGGAATAAGCGTGGTAGAACGCGGACGCAGGTAGAAGAATCCCTCCGGCGCGCGGATCAGTTCCACGTTATAACGCGCGTAAAACTCTTCCAGGTATTCCTGAAAATCCATCAGAAAGGCATGATTATCCAGTTCGTCCAGCCCAATGTGGCGGCCCGAACGTAATGCGCTATCCAGCGCCGGAAATAACGGATTCGCCAGCGCCTGCGCCAGCTTAACCGGCATCACTTGTTCAATATTTGTCAATGACATGCGCCTGTACCTTGGCTCCGTAATCATTAATCGGCTGCCATTTGGCTGGCAGTCCGGTGAAATCTGCTTGCGCTACGCCAAGACGTACCGCTTGATCGATAACAATACGCGCCACGTCGAAATGACGCGCGCGCGGGTATTGCGCCAGATACTCGCGCACCACCAGCCCAAGATCCAGTGGCGTTTGTCTGGTTTTGTAGATAGCCAGCTGTTCTTCAATGATGGCCGCTAACTGCTCGCGGATCTCGTTAAACTCTTCATATTCCAGATCCGGCGGCAACTCCCCGGTGACTTCATCGTCACGCAACGCCATCTCTTCATCGCGCATATCCAGCAGACGATCGGCATTCGCGTAGGTTAGCGCCCACGGATCGTCAAAATAAGTCTGTACGGACTGGCGCAACCGCTGGGCGAAGACACGGTTTTTATCCATATCGATCGCGGTACGGATAAATTTATGCACGTGACGATCGTAGCCGATCCATAAATCAATAGACTGCTGACCCCAACTGATAATGCGGTCAAGTTTACTTTGTAAGTCAAACACCAGCCTGTCGACAAAATGCAGATCGTCGTGCGTCATCGTGGCATCCTGAATGCGCAGCAGGTTAGCCTGCAGCTTATCGCCCGCCGCCTCCAACGTATCCTGCAACTCGCGCAGCGTACCGGACGTTTCGGAAAGCAGCAATTCACAGCTGGAAATCGCCGCCCGCCAGTCTTTATTCAGCAGTTGTGCGATATCATCTTTCACCTGCTGCTGCTGTTCATCCATGATGCGCTGGGTGAGATCGATACTGTCGAAAATCTCCGCCACCGAATATTTCAATGGCGCGTAAACGTTGCGATGCCAGTGGAACTCATCGCCCCCCTCCGCTGCCGCATCCGCCGCGCGCTTCAATTCGCCGGCCACAATCGACAACTGCATAGAAAGACGCAGCGTAGAGAATTCGCGTTGACGAATGTAGTAATCGGTGATGCCAATCCCGAGCGGGGTTAATCGGTAAATCGCATTGCCTTCCGCCTGCTCGCTGGTAAAGCGGTTCAGCAGACGTTGACGCACCATATCGTTAATCGCGTTATTAGCGCGCACGCCGATGGTTTCGCTGGTTTGCTCAAACGCATCACTCACATGGCGGAATGCATCCACCAGCTCGCCTTCACTCATCTCGCCGTCAAGGCGTTCGCCGTTCAACGTGGCGACCGCCAGCAGAAAGGAAAGTCTGTCTACCGGCAGCGAGATGGAAAAGTCGTTTTTTCTGGCCCAGGCAACCAGTTCGGGGACTGTCTGGGAAAATTCACTCATAGGTTATCCTTGCATCTGCGGCTAGCGCCGGGCTTTTAATCGCGGTGACATGAATGTAGCGCCCAAGGCTAATATACGGCTCCTGGCGGCAATAACGCGTTTCCAGTTCGACCAGGGTCTCATAACAGTCACGCTGCTGGTGTTTTTCACGCAGATAATCATGAAACACACGCACGCCGGTTTTACCGGTAATCTGCCAGCCAATCGCCTCCAGCCACTGGTACACCTGCGCGGGGTCGCGCGGGTAGTCAGGCGACAGCGTGCGCTTCTTGCGTTTAGGCATCCCCGCCTGCACGTAGTCAAAATTACCCGCCACCATATTGTGCATCAGCAAACCGTTAGCGTTATAGAACATCAACGACAGCGCGCCGCCAGGGCGCAATACTGACCAGAGCGTTTCTAATACGCCGACAGGATCGGCTACCCACTCCAGCACAGCATGAAACAATATCAGATCAACCGGGCTTTCCAAATGCGAAGCGACGTCCTGAGCCGGGCATTGTATAAAATGCATGTCTTTGCTCACACCTTTTGCCTCGGCCGCCTGCCGCGCGCGGGCGATCATTTCGCCAGACAGATCGCATAACGTCACCTGATGGCCGCGTTCCGCCATCTTAATCGCCGTTTGCCCTTCGCCGCCGCCGGCATCCAGTACCCGCAGTTTTCGCCCGCCAATCTCCTCCAGCACGCGATCCAGGTCTTGCCACAGAATGGCTTGCCGCAGTTGTCCTTTGGTCGTGCCGTAAATGTTACGGGAAAACTTTTCAGCAATGTCATCAAAATTGCGATCCTGCATCGGACTCTCCACAGGCTGGCTCAGGCGTTATCTGATAAAACCGCTATTTTGTCACAGCCGCGGCCAGAATGAACCTGTCTGGTGTAATATCACCGTTAATCCTCCGCTATATGGTTAAAAAAGGAACCAAAAAGGATGCTTTTTACGCTAAAGAAAGTGATTGGCGGTATGTTATTGCCGCTTCCGCTGATGTTGCTGAGCATTGGCGTCGGCCTGGCGCTGCTCTGGTTTAGCCGCTTTCAGAAGACCGGAAAAGTATTTATCAGCGTAGGTTGGCTGGCGCTATTGCTATTAAGCCTGCAACCCGTTTCCGACCATCTGCTGCGTCCGATAGAAAACCGCTACCCTACCTGGCAGGGTCCGCAAAAGGTGGAATATATTGTGGTTCTCGGCGGCGGCTATACCTGGAACCCGCAGTGGGCGCCGAGCTCTAATTTAATTAACAACAGCTTACCACGGCTGGCGGAAGGCATTCGGCTGTGGCGCGCGAATCCGGGAGCCAGGCTGATTTTTACCGGCGGCGTAGCAAAAACCAATACGGTAAGCACGGCGGAAGTCGGTGCGCGGGTGGCGCAGTCGCTGGGCGTACCGCGTAGCGATATTATTACGCTGGATAAGCCAAAAGATACGGAAGAAGAAGCCGCCGCCGTTAAGCAGGCCATCGGCGACGCCCCTTTCCTGTTGGTAACCTCCGCCTCGCATTTGCCGCGTGCGATGATTTTCTTTCAGCATGCAGGGCTGAATCCGCTTCCCGCGCCGGCGAATCAGTTGGCGATCGATTCGCCGCTCAATCCCTGGGAGCGGGCAATTCCGTCCCCGGTCTGGCTGATGCACAGCGATCGCGCTGGGTATGAAACATTAGGGCGACTTTGGCAATGGCTGAAAGGCATATCAGGCAAGCCAGGGGAGTAATGATTTCGCCGCCAGATCAAAATTGGTACGGTTAAAACGTCCGGTATTGACCAATTGCGCAACCTCGTCCCACAGCACATAGAGCCAACGCCGCCAGATGAAGGACTCCGCCACTGGCGCGCGTTGCAGATAATGCCAAAGCAATCCCTCCGCCAATGGATTATCCATCAGGCGAAACAGTTCGAACTCTCTCGGCGCCCACAGCATCAGCCCGGGGCCGACCATCGCCAGAAGCTGATCGCTACGGGCGTCTTTAAGCATACTGCGCAGGCAGAAGTTGCCATGCACCAGTACGCAGTTGTCGTTAAACCCTTCAAATAACGAAGGAAGACATTCTCTGGTACGAAACAGAATGCGTCTGTCCTGCATCGTCAGGCCGGTATTGCTGAACTGATTTAGCGTCGTCCACAGCACCTCCACCCGCTGACGATACCAGGAAGGCCAGATATTCTCCTGAGTATGGTCTACGGCGCCAACGCAACCGCGGCTATCCTGCCGATGCCAGGCTAACAGCCCTTCGACAATCTGATCTTTTAGCTGTTCCCAGCGTTCCGGAGTGCGCGCCGGCGCCTCGACCGGCACACCGCGCAGTCGTTCCAGCAGCAGCACATCCGGACCAGGATGCTCTTCATGCGTCAATACGCCATAGATTACCGGCATCCTCACCGTACCGCTACGCGCCAGCATTGAGGTTTTCCATGCCAGTTGCTGCGCAACGCCGGGAGTGGTAAAACTTCGCGCCATCAGCGGCATCGGATTTCCCTGGCTGTCATATAATGACCACAATGCGGAATCCGCTTTCTCATTCACGCACTCTATACGGCTAAGTTTTTCACCCAACAAATGACTGAGTTCGGCCCGCAACTGTTCCATTCCAGATTACCCCCATTAGTGCTACTGCTTTAATAATGAGCGTCGTATGGACAGATGTCACCCGTATCAGATCAAGGGAAGAAAAGAAAAATGAGGAAAATCGTAACGGTACGAGAAAGCCGCCACTGATGAGCAGACGTGAGTATTCATCTTTGCGCTATCATACCGCGCTGTTCATGACCGTCTAAGACGATCATGAACAGGATCATGTTAACGCATTTCAGCGCGCACGCGCTCCAGGTCGTCGGCGGTGTCTACGCCCGTGCCGGGCACCGCTTTGGCGACAGCGACATGAATTTTTTCGCCGTACCACAGCACACGGAGTTGCTCCAGCATTTCAATATGTTCCAGCGGGCTGGGTTGCCAGCTCACGTAACGGCGGATAAATCCCGCGCGATAGCCATAAATGCCCAGGTGACGAAGGCAAGTATCCCCTACCGTTTCCAGACTTTTTGCAAAGCGATCGCGATCCCAGGGAATCGTCGCCCGGGAAAAGTAAAGCGCATAGCCTTCAGCATCCAGCACGACTTTTACCGCATTCGGGTTAAACGCTTCTTCGGCGCTGTGAATCGGCACCGCCAGCGTCGCCATGCCAACCTGGCGCTGCGCCAGATTTTCCGCGACCTGGCGAATAATAACCGCCGGGATCATCGGCTCATCGCCCTGAACGTTCACAATAACGGTATCGTCGCTGAATCCGCACTTCTCTACCACTTCCGCCAACCGTTCGGTGCCGGACTGGTGATCGGCGCGCGTCATGCACACTTCGCCGCCAGCCGCTTCTACCGCACGAGCCACGTCTTCATGATCGGTCGCGACAATAATGCGTTCCGCGCCAGATTCGCGCGCCCGCTCCAGGACATGAACAATCATGGGCTTACCATTAATATCCACTAATGGTTTGCCTGGCAGTCGGGTAGATGAAAAACGGGCCGGAATGATGACGACGAAACTCATGATTTACTCTCATCAGATGTCAGGGCGCGAGCTTCATTTTCCAGCAATACAGGAATGCCGTCGCGTAACGGGAAAGCGAGATTGTCCAGTTTGCAAATTAATTCTTGCTGTTCCTGGTTATACCAGAGTTTGCCGTTACATACCGGGCAGGCGATGATTTCAAGCAGACGATGATCCATAGTTCCTCCAGATGGACCGGATTGTGAATCCTTCAATATTAACATAATCGGTTAGGGTGGAGGGTCTATTTCCCAGCCATGACGCATGGCGCTAAACAGGCCTGGCGGACATTGTCCCAGCGTCACGCGCGATGCCCGTTGCCAGGCAGCAAACGCGCTAATAGCCTGCCAGATTCCTTTTTGCAGATTAACGCCAGGACGAATATCGTCCTCCAGATACAGCGAGATAACCTCAAGCACCCCCGTTTTACGATGCATTTTGGCATCCATTCGCCCGACTAAACGGCCCTGGTATAATAGCGGCAGCACAAAATAACCGTACTGGCGCTTCGCCGCAGGCGTATAACATTCCAGCCGATAGTTAAATCCGAAAAGCTGCGCTGCCCGCTTGCGATCCCATACCACAGGATCGAAAGGCGACAGTACTGCGCTATGGGTCGCCTTTAAGGCGTTATTCAGCGCCGGTTCCAGCTGCGAAAGAAGATCGGCATGAAGCCACATCCGCCCCAACGTTTCCACCTCGACCGGAATAATCTGCTGCTGTTCCGCCCGGCTCTCCCGCCATCCCTTCAGGTCAGGACGTTTCAGGCGGTAGTAATCCGCCAGCCACTGTTCACGGAAAATCCCCAGACTGCGCGCGCTATTATCCAGCATCAGGCTTTCCGCCTGCGGCTGTGACAGTCCATCGCGTTCATCATCCCAGTGCGGCATCACACGGGGCGTTAAATCATATACACGTTGAAAATTACGCCGCTCAACAACCATGACTTTTCCGGCGGTAAATAAACCCTCAAGGTGGCGTTTATGTGGTTTCCATTCCCACCAGCCGCTGACGCCTTTCTGCGCATGTTCAAAATCGGCAGAACGCACTGGACCCTGCTCCTGAATATGCCGCACTAGCTGTTCTATTTCTTCCGCGTGCTCATGCATCCATGCCGCGCGATATTTCCAGCCCATCTTTTCCGGCGACAGCATACGATGGCGGATAAGTTTAAAGTCGCGGCGTGGTAAGAAACAGGCCTCATGCGCCCAGTATTCCATTAACTCGCCGCGTCGCAGCGCCTCATCCAGCCAGGCCTGCGGGTACGAACCGAGACGGCTAAACAGCACCAGATAGGGGCTACGTGCGACAACATTGATGGTATCAATTTGCAGCAACGCCATGCGTGAGATGGCGGCAAGAACATCGCCAGGCATCGCGTTACGGCGCGGCTTTTTCAATAGCCCCTGCGCAGCAAGGTGAAGACACCGGGCCTGGGAAAGAGAAAGGTACGGCAATGACATTCATGACTCCATAAATTCATCACTGCCGCTGCATTGGGGGACGCTAGCGAACCAGCGAGGTGATATGTTCAAGCAACTTATCAGGCTGCTCACCGGACAAACGCGCATCAACCGGTAAGAACCACCAGTTATCTTCGGCAAAAGCACGGCATTTCACCGCGTCTTTTTCCGTCATTACCAGGGTCTGCCCTTCACCGACCAACGCCTGAACGTCAGCAGGGGCGAGCGTTTGATGATCGGCCAGCGGGACGCACTTTTGCGGATGCGCGCCACAGGCTTCCAGCGTGGCGAAAAAGCGCGGCGGATGACCGATGCCCGCCATCGCCACAATATTGCTCAGTTGCGCCACATCGCAACGCGCTCCCGTACGTAAGTTCACCGCCAGTCCAGGCGCTAGCTGCATGGGTATTTCACCCGCCCGGGCGACGCCGCCATTGACGATAGCGGCGTCTACGGTTTTCAGGCGACTGGCGCGTTCGCGCATAGGACCGGCAGGAAGCCACCAGCCGTTGCCAAAACGGCGCACCCCGTCAATCACCACAATTTCAATATCTCGCGCGAGCCGGTAATGCTGCAACCCATCGTCGGTGATAATAATCTGCACATTATGCGCCGCCAGAATCGCTTTCACCGCCGCGGCGCGTTCAGGCGCTACCGCGACAGGCGCGCCGGTCCGTTGATAAATCAATACCGGTTCATCTCCCGCTTCTGCGGTTGTCGTCTCCGGCGTCAGAAGTAGCGGATAAGCGGCAGCTTTCCCGCCGTAGCCGCGGGAAACGACCCCCACGCGCACGCCACGCTGTTGCAGCTTTTCCACCAGCCAAATGACTACGGGGGTTTTACCGTTACCGCCAGCCGTAAGATTCCCTACCACAACCACCGGTACTGGCGCTCGCCAGGCGCGTTTCAAACCAAGCTTATAGCTCAGACGAATCGCCCCGCTCACCAGGCCATACAGCCAGGAGAGCGGCAGCAGTAACCGCCATAGCGGGGATTCACCCGACCAGATACGCGCAATCATTGGCCAAATTGCATCTTATGTAGCTGGGCGTAAACGCCGTGTTGCGCCAGCAGCTCGCTATGAGTGCCGCGCTCAACGATAATACCGTCTTCGACTACAACGATCTCATCCGCCTGTTCGATGGTGGAGAGACGGTGCGCAATCACCAGAGAGGTACGGTTTTTCTGCAGCTCATCCAACGCTGCCTGAATCGCACGTTCAGATTCGGTATCCAGCGCGGACGTAGCTTCATCAAGGATCAGAATCGGGCTGTCGCGCAGTAAGGCGCGGGCAATCGCGATACGCTGGCGTTGACCGCCGGAAAGCAGTACGCCGTTTTCGCCGATAATGGTATCCAGGCCATTATCCATCTTGTTGATAAAGTCCATGGCATAGGCCATGCGCGCCGCCTCTTCAATCTGCTCGCGGCTATATTCTTCCGTCCGGGCATAAGCAATGTTATTGGCGACCGTGTCGTTAAACAGATGCACGTTTTGCGAAACGAGCGCCACCTGATTACGTAGAGAGGCCAGAGTGTATTCGCGTAGATCGTGACCATCCATCAGGATGTGTCCTTCATCAATATCGTAGAAACGGGTGATCAGACTGGCGATAGTTGATTTACCCGATCCGGAACGCCCCACCAGCGCCACGGTTTTCCCGGCAGGAATTTTCAAATTGATGTTACGCAATGCCGGCACTTCACGGCCCGGGTAAGTAAACGTCACATTGCGGAATTCGAGATCGCCGGTCGCGCGGTCAATGACACGTTTACCTTCATCTTTCTCCTGTTCGCTGTCCAGAATCGCAAACAACGTCTGACAAGCCGCCATCCCACGCTGGAACTGCGCGTTAACGTTTGTCAGCGATTTTAATGGACGCATCAGCGCGATCATGGAGGAGAACACCACGGTGATGGTCCCTGCCGTCAGGCTATCCATTACGCTTGGGAAGCTCGCAGCATAGAGGACAAACGCCAGCGCCAGCGAGGCAATGAGCTGAATGATAGGATCGGAAATTGACGAGGCAGAGACCATTTTCATGCCTTGCAGTCTCATCTTATTGCTGACTTTATCAAAGCGTTTAGTTTCGACTTCCTGACCGCCAAAAATCAGTACCTCTTTGTGTCCTTTCAGCATTTGTTCAGCGCTGGTAGTCACTTGTCCCATCGTGTTCTGCATATTTTTACTGATGCTGCGGAACCGCTTTGAGACAACGCGAATCGCAATCGACACAATCGGCGCTAAAACAACCAGGATGATCGACAGCTGCCAGCTGTAATAGAACATCATGATAAACAATCCGATGATCGATGCCCCTTCACGCACCACGGTAATCAGCGCGCCAGATGAAGAAGAGGCAACCTGTTCTGAATCGTATGTAATACGCGACAGCAGCGTACCGGTAGACTGTTTATCAAAGAAAGCAACGGGCATTCCCATCATATGGCCAAACAGGCGACGGCGCATGGTCATTACCACCTTGCCTGACACCCATGAAATACAGTAGCTGGAGATATAGCTAGTGATGCCTCGTAATATCATCAGCCCAATAACCACCAGCGGCATCCACAGCAACACTGAGCGATCCGTTTTACCGAAACCATCATCCAGTAATGGCTTGAGGAGCGATAGCATGAAGGTATCGCTGGCTGCGTTGAGAATTAACGCTATGCCCGCCACGATCAGACCTGCTTTAAAAGGCGCTATGGTTGGCCACAGTCGGCGGAAGGTCTGCCACGTAGAGAGATCTTTATCGTTATGCATTCAAAAAACCAGCATTTGTTGAAATAGCCGCATATTCTACCCGTTATCCTCGGACACGCCAAACCACTGATGATACCAGCGAGGTAAAATTTGATCCCGTAAGCCTTGTATGCGCCAGCCCTGCGGAGAAAACCGCAGCGAAATTTGCCCCTGGTGGGGTGTATCAAACCACTGATACGCCTGTTGCTGGTAGCGCTGTTTTACCTTGCGGGACGGCAGCCGCCATGCGTTATAGCGCGATGCGGACGCCAGCGCCGCTTCACCATGTACGCGCTGAATAAATGGTAGCGACGACGACGTATTACTACCATGATGCGGCACCTGGATAAACGTCGCCGCAAGATGTCGCCAGTAACGACTTAGCATTTTTTGTTCAGCGCCCGCTTCAATATCGCCCGTGAGCAGGATGCTATGTACGCCGTCATCCACTTTGACCACACAGGAACGGTTATTTCCTCGATCAGCACTTTCGCGTAACGGCCAGTGCGCCTGAAACGTTAACCCCTGCCATTGCCACTGCTCGCCGCGAAAACAGGGCAAATGTCCCTGCCAGCCTAACGGGCTGCGAATCCACATTGACGGCCAGACCCGCTGTAGCGAACGCAGCCCGCCCCGATGATCCAGATGCTCATGACTCAAAATAACGCCCTCCGGCGTCAGATTATGCCAGCGCAACCAGGGAATAATAACCTGTTGCCCGCTGTCGCCCTCCGGCCATGCCCGACCGGTATCGTAGAGTATTACTTTATCGCCCCTGACGATCGCTATCGCCAGCCCCTGACCGACATCCAGCATATGCACCTGCCATCCGCTGGCGTTTATCGGTCGCCAGAGTGGCCAGCTCATCAACAATAACCCGCATAAACAGACCGCCGGCCAGGTACGCCAGACGTTTAATCGCCACGCGATAAGCATTAGCCAGGGCAAAAACGTCAGCCACTGCCAACGGTTATCAATATTCACCCAGCCCTGCGGTAAAGCATTCAACAGGTAAAATAGCGCGGCTAACGCGCGATCGGTCAGGTACCATACCCACTCTTCAAGAAAAAACGGCCCGGTTAAATGCAGAATCATTCCCGCCAGGATGAGCGGAACCGTCACAAATGTGACCCAGGGTACGGCAAAAAGATTCGCCAGCATTGCGGTAACGCTTATGCCATGAAAAAGCGCCACCTGGAGAGGCAAAAGCAGAAGTGTAATGCCTGCCTGTAGGTGAAGCAGGTTAAGCAACCAACGTAAGCCCCGTGGAAAATTTCCGTTTGGCGCAGGAAACCACTGATACCAGAATAACAGGCCGGCAACCGCAAATGCTGACAGCCAAAGACTTTGTGATATAACCGCCACAGGATCGGCGAAAATAATCGCGGCCAGACAGCAGCACCAGACTTGCCAGCCGCTCCACTGTCGTCCGCTTAATTTTAATCCTCCCCAGACGCTCAGTGCCGCCACCGTGCGCAGCGCAGGCGGTTGTAAGCCGGTAAGCCAGGCATAACATATCGCGCAAAAAATGCCGCCCAGCAATGGCGTCTGCCAACGAATCCATCTGACCGGCAAAAAGAATTGTCCGCCACGGATTAATCCGGCAGCCAATAACGCGGCAAAAGCGATATGCAGGCCGGAAATCGCCATCAAATGGGCAGTCCCCGTATCGCGCATAACGGCCTTCACCTCCTGCGACACCGCTCCCCGCTCCCCCATTCCCAACGCCAGAATAACCTGCTGCCACGGATAAGGCGCAAGCGTAGCGCGAAGCGAAGCAAGATAGCGCCCACGCAAGCTACACTCAGGGTTAATCGCTTTAGCCTGTAGAAAACGCCCGGTCAACGGTTGGTGCTGCGCCAGCGCGTAACGTTGGCTATCAAAACCGCCTTCGTTAAGCTGCCCGTGTACCGCTCTGACCTTCAGCGTCATCGCCCACTGTTGCCCGGCACACACTTCCGTGGGTAAGTACTGGCCATGCAGGACAATCCCTACAGCAGGAAAGAGCGGCTTTCCACGCAAATGGGTGATTCGCCCATAATGAGTGGTCATATGATCGGTGGCAGTAATGACGACTGTCGCCTCCTGCGTCGCGGCGGGCAGGACGTTTCCCGCCCAAATGGCCTGCCTGGCGGCAAATATCCCCCACATGAAAAAGAGCAATGTTAATGCCGCGTAGCGCGCATAGTGATGGGGTATGAGGCAAAGCAAACATGCCAGACAAAACAGCACCGCGAGAATCCACGTATCAGGTAATACTGGCAATATCATGAGCGGAAGTATGCCGCATACTACGCATACGCTGACCGTCGTTATCTTCATAGACACCTCCCTGTGCGGGAAAGTGTGCAGGTTCAGGACGCCATTGTCTGGAGGGGATTTTGTGCTATACGGCGCGGATTCCAGGTTTTTTACCTGATAAATGTAAGACGCAGCAAAAAATGCGAAACGTTTTCCAGTTTTCGGTCGAATAGCGTTTGCGCCTGACGGCGTATAAATGAAAAAAGCACCCTGACGGTGCTTTTTTCGGGTTCAAGTTTTGCGTTAAAACTTAACCGTAAATATTGGCGCGATCGCGCAGTTCTTTACCCGGTTTAAAGTGAGGAACGTATTTTCCTTCCAGTTCCACTTTATCGCCGGTCTTGGGGTTACGTCCGGTACGAGGCGCGCGGTAATGCAAAGAAAAACTGCCGAAACCGCGGATTTCAATACGCTCGCCCTGCGCAAGAGTCGAGGCCATATGCTCCAGCATCTCTTTTACCGCGTCTTCAACCGCCTTAGCGGGAATGTGAGATTGCTGGGTTGCAAGTCTTTCAATCAATTCTGACTTGGTCATGATTCCTCCGGTTCCTTAAAGGCAAATTGGCTGCAGCCGTGAGATTGATTAAGGGCGGCCGTAGCCGCCCTTAGTGCTTGATTACAGGCCGAAACCTGCAATCTGTCAAGTAATCTCGTTATACTTCGGACTAAAAGACCCGAAGTTTCAGAGGATTACTCGCCTTTAGCTGCTTTGAATGCTTCAGCCATTGCGTTGTTAGAGAAGTTTGCATCTTCCTGTTTGTTAACAGTTGCGATGGCATCTTTCTCGTCAGCTTCGTCTTTCGCACGAACAGACAGGCTGATTGCGCGGTTTTTACGATCAACGCCGGTGAATTTAGCTTCAACGTCGTCGCCAACGCTCAGAACCAGAGTCGCATCTTCAACGCGGTCACGGGATGCTTCAGAAGCACGCAGGTAACCTTCAACGCCGTCAGCCAGTTCTACGGTTGCGCCTTTCGCGTCAACTGCAGTGACTTTACCGGTTACGATAGCGCCTTTCTTGTTCAGAGCAACCCAGTTGTTGAACGGATCTTCTGCGAGCTGTTTAACGCCCAGGGAGATACGTTCACGTTCTGCGTCAACCTGCAGAACAACTGCAGCGATTTCGTCGCCTTTTTTGTATTCACGAACTGCTTCTTCGCCTGCAACGTTCCAGGAGATGTCAGACAGGTGAACCAGGCCGTCGATGCCGCCGTCCAGGCCGATGAAGATACCGAAGTCAGTGATAGACTTGATTTTACCTTCAACGCGGTCGCCCTTGTTGTGGGTTTCTGCGAACTGCTGCCACGGGTTAGATTTGCACTGCTTCAACCCTAAGGAGATACGACGACGTTCTTCGTCGATATCCAGAACCATCACTTCCACTACGTCGCCAACGTTAACCACTTTGGACGGGTGGATGTTTTTGTTGGTCCAGTCCATTTCGGAAACGTGAACCAGGCCTTCAACGCCTTCTTCGATTTCAACGAAGCAGCCGTAGTCGGTCAGGTTGGTCACGCGACCGGTCAGTTTGGTACCTTCCGGATAACGTTTAGCGATAGCAACCCACGGATCTTCGCCCAGCTGTTTCAGGCCCAGAGATACACGGGTACGCTCGCGGTCGAATTTCAGCACTTTCACGTTGATTTCGTCGCCAACGTTCACGATTTCGCTCGGATGCTTAACGCGTTTCCAGGCCATATCAGTGATGTGCAGCAGGCCGTCAACGCCGCCCAGATCAACGAATGCACCGTAGTCAGTGAGGTTCTTAACGATACCTTTAACTTCCATGCCTTCCTGCAGGTTTTCCAGCAGCTGATCGCGTTCTGCGCTGTTTTCGGATTCGATAACGGCACGACGAGAAACCACAACGTTGTTACGTTTCTGGTCCAGCTTGATTACTTTGAATTCAAGCTCTTTGCCTTCCAGGTGCAGAGTGTCACGCACCGGACGAACGTCTACCAGAGAACCCGGCAGGAACGCGCGAATACCGTTCAGCTCAACAGTGAAGCCACCCTTAACTTTGCCGTTGATAACACCGGTAACAGTTTCAGCATCTTCGTAAGCTTTTTCCAGCGTGATCCATGCTTCGTGACGTTTAGCTTTCTCACGAGAGAGCAGAGTTTCACCGAAGCCGTCTTCTACTGCATCCAGAGCAACGTCAACTTCGTCACCAACCTGGATTTCCAGTTCGCCCTGGGCGTTTTTGAACTGCTCAGCCGGAATGGCAGACTCAGATTTCAGACCGGCGTCAACCAGTACTACGTCTTTGTCGATAGCAACAACAACACCACGAACGATGGAACCCGGGCGGGTTTCGATTTCTTTTAAGGATTCTTCAAAGAGTTGAGCAAAAGATTCAGTCATGTTTAATCTTCAGGTTTCATATTTAACGTCCACCTGGCTCCGTGCCGGATGGGGTTGTTTAACATACCCGCTGTCAATCCTTTGCAACGGGGGTACTACAAATTCGGTCGCATTTAAGCGAGAGCCAATTTTTGGCGCGCATATTGTAACGCTTTTTCAATCACTTGCTCAATGCTTAATCGGGTAGAATCCAAAACTAATGCATCAGCAGCAGGAACTAACGGCGCTACAGCGCGATTACGATCGCGATCGTCGCGTTCCTTGATCTCGGCCAAAAGGCGTTCAAAGTTAACACTAAAGCCATTCTCCTGCAACTGTAGCATACGTCGATGCGCACGTTCCTCCGAGGAGGCGTCAAGGAAAATTTTTACCGGCGCATCCGGGAAGACCACGGTCCCCATATCGCGTCCATCGGCGATTAAACCAGGCGCTTCGCGGAATGCACGTTGGCGGCGAAGAAGCGCTTCACGCACGCGTGGGAATGCCGCCACCTGGGATGCCGCGTTCGCGACTTCCTGCGTACGGATTTCGCCGCTAACGTCCTCGCCTTCCAGGATAACTTCCAGGTTGCCGTCCGTTGAGACGAAACGCACGTCCAGATGGGACGCCAGCGGTACCAGCGCATCTTCAGAGGCGAGATCGACATGGTGATGCAATGCCGCCAGCGCCAGTACGCGGTATATCGCGCCGGAATCCAGCAGATGCCATTGCAATGCTTCCGCCATTGCTTTGCACAAGGTGCCTTTACCTGCACCGCTTGGGCCATCAATGGTTATTACCGGGGCAATTGCCGTCATCTTTATCTCCTTAAACAGGCGTACCGTTAACGTAAACGCCGCGCATTATACGCGCCAACGCTCGCGACCGTTAACGTTGCGTGCAAAAACCAGTTTTGTCTGTAATCAGATGCGGAATAATTGCGCAATTATAGCGGGCTGGCGAGAAACCAGCCCGAAAGATGACAATGATTTACTTTTTATCTTCGGCAATTCTGTCGCGCATATGCTGCGCGCGATCGGCTGAGGCCGGGTGGGAGTCCATCAATGATTTTGCATGACCTGCGTCCATTGTGGCGAATTTATCGAATGCCGTGACTAAGCCCTGGGTGTTAATCCCACGTTTTTTCAGCAGATCGTAAGAGAAGTCATCCGCATCCGACTCCTGACTGCGAGAAAACGCCGAATTGATGACGCCTTCCGCCAGATCGCCCAATTGAGACTGGGAAAGCTGCGCTGCGACGCCGCTGGTGGCGGAAATCGCATCGCGAGCCGCCAGCGTGGCATAGGCGGTCTGCATTGCCTTGCGGGAGTGCCCTAAAGAGACATGCCCCAGTTCATGGCCCAGTACGCCTTCAATTTCATTATCGGTCATCAGATCCATCAGGCCGGAGTATACGCGAACGCAACCGTTCGCCATCGCCCATGCGTTGATATCGCTGGTCATATAGACTTTATAGCTAACCGGCGTACCGTCAATGTTGTTACCCAGCGCTTTAGCGATTTTGCTCAGACGTTTGGTGTATTTGCTTTTCGAACCTGCCAGTTGATTCTCGCTGTCCATTTGTTTACAGGCATTATTAGATAATGCTTTAACATCCGCATCGGACAGTGTGGCGGCTTTGTAGGCTGACATGCCGGAGCTGGCGATTAAATTGCCATTCACGCCATTTTTACATCCTGCCAGTAGCGTAGCGGAAATCGCCACCGCCAGTAATAATGATTTATTTTTCATACTAATCTTCCGTTGATAACTATTATAAAAAACACATAAATCAATGTGTTAAATCATCAACAAATTAGCATTAGTCATAATTATAAAAATAGTGCGAATACGGACTCGGCGCGCCAGCCCGTCGACTGGCGCAACAGAAGACTTAGGCAGGCGTACTCATTCGCGCCAGTTGTTCGAAATAATCAGGGAACGTTTTTGCGGTACATTTAGGGTCCAGGATCGTGACTGGCGTATCGGACAGTGCGACCAGTGAGAAACACATCGCCATACGGTGGTCGTTGTACGTGCCAATATCCGCGTGTTGGAGCTTCGCCGGCGGCGTGATACGAATATAGTCGTGCCCTTCTTCGACTTCAGCGCCCACTTTACGTAGCTCGGTCGCCATCGCGAACAGGCGATCGGTTTCTTTCACTCGCCAGTTATAAATATTGCGCAACGTCGTGGTTCCTTTCGCAAACAGCGCCGTGGTGGCAATCGTCATCGCCGCATCCGGAATATGGTTCATATCCATATCTATGGCGTGCAATTCGCCGCGCGTGCAGGCAATAAAATCATCGCCCCAGGTAATGGTCGCGCCCATTTTCTCCAGCACATCGGCAAAACGAATATCGCCCTGCATACTTTTGCGGCCAATCCCGGTCACTTTTACCGTGCCGCCTTTTATCGCCCCGGCGGCGAGAAAATAGGACGCTGACGAGGCATCGCCCTCGACCAGATAGCGACCTGGAGAGTGATACTTTTGACCGCCCTTCACGACAAATTGTTGGTAGTGATGGTTCGCTATCTCCACGCCAAAGGTTTTCATTAAATTTAGCGTGATATCGATGTAAGGTTTTGATACCAGTTCGCCTTTAACGCGAATAATTGTGTCTTCAGGCGCCAGCGGCGCCGTCATCAGCAGAGCGGTCAGGAACTGGCTGGAAACGCTACCATCAACCTCAATGTCGCCGCCGGTAAAACCGCCGCGCAGACGCAGGGGCGGATAGTTTTCCTGCTCCAGGTAATCAATATTCGCCCCGCCCTGACGCAGCGAATCGACCAGATGGCCTATCGGACGCTCTTTCATACGCGGTTCGCCGGTTAACACTATCTCATTTTGCCCCAGACATAGCGCTGCCGCTAACGGACGCATCGCGGTTCCGGCATTACCGAGAAACAGTTCCAGAGCGCCTGGCGCATGTAATGCGCCGCCATTACCCGTGATATCACAGCGGGTGCGATCGGCAGAAAGGGTGTAATTGATCCCCAACGCGCTCAGGGCATTGAGCATATGGCGGACGTCATCGCTATCCAGCAGATTCGTCAGAACGGTTTTACCACAAGCTAAAGCCGCCAGGAGCAAAGCACGGTTTGAAACACTTTTGGAGCCAGGTAAATTAATGGCGCCATCGACCCGCGCGATGGGTTGTAACGTCAGGGATTCCATGAAACTCAACTCTCAAAAAACAGAAATAAAAACCCCACAGACTGGCCGTGGGGATGAAAAAAGAAACGTATTAGCCGTGGCGACGCTCAAAATCGATCATGAAATCGGTTAGCGCTTTTACCCCTTCAATCGGCATGGCGTTATAGATAGAGGCGCGCATCCCGCCAACAACACGGTGCCCTTTTAAGGCGTGCAGACCGGCGGCGAAAGACTCTTCCAGAAAGACCTTGTCCAGCGCATTGTCCGCTAACTGGAACGGAACATTCATCCGCGAACGGTTGGCCTGTGCGACATCGTTACGGTAGAAATCGCTGTTATCAATCACACCGTACAGCAACTCCGCTTTTTGCTGATTGATTTTGTGCATCGCCGCCACGCCGCCCTGCGCTTTCAACCATTTGAACACCAGACCGGAAAGATACCAGGCGAAAGTCGGCGGCGTATTAAACATCGAGTCGTTATCATTCAGGACGGTGTAGTCGAGGATGGACGGGCAGCTCTCATGCGCCTTGCCTAACAGATCCTCCCGGACAATAACCAGCGTCAGTCCTGCCGGACCGATATTCTTCTGCGCGCCAGCATAAATTACGCCATAGCGAGAGACGTCCAGCGGCGCAGACAGGATGGTAGAAGAAAAATCCGCCGTGACGACCACTTCCGGGCCAAAATCCGGCGTTTCATCGATGGCGATGCCGTCAATGGTCTCATTCGGGCAATAGTGTAAATAAGCGGCGTTATCGGAAAGCTGCCACTCGCGCATCGGTTTTACGGCACGTTTGCCGTCAACGGTGATTTTGGCGTCGATAATCTGCGGCGCACAGTATTTTTTGGCTTCTTTGATGGCGCTCGCCGCCCAGTAACCGGCATCGACATAATCCGCCGTGGTTTTATCGCCCAGCAGATTGAGCGGCACGCCAGCAAACTGCCCGCGACCGCCGCCGTGACAAAATAAAACTTTATAGTTGGAGGGGATATTAAGGAGATCGCGAAAATCCTGCTCCGCCTCTTCAGCGACCTGGATAAACTCTTTGCCTCGATGGCTAATTTCCATTACCGACGTACCAAGACCGTGCCAGTCACGCAGTTCCTGTTGCGCCAGTTTAAGTACTTCCGCCGGTAGCATCGCCGGACCTGAACTAAAATTAAAGACCTGAGCCATTTCCCCTCACCACGCTGCATTGTTTCCTGCCTGACAGACATCAGGCAAACGTTATTCATGTGAATATCGGTTTTATCATTCAGTGACACGCGCCGCAATGGGTAAAACAATGCGAGGAGAAAATGCGGCATGCGTCACACAACAGAATCTTCCGGATTAACCGTATAAATCCGATATTTTCGCTGTTAAACAACGCGTTTAGCCCGGCTTGCCTTCGTCCATTCTGGATTTGCGCAGCGCGGACATAATTGCTTTTCCCCGGCGTTCATGCGTATCACTTCACTGCAACGTACGCAGGCATAGTCGCCAGCCTCCGGCGCCACGATAAAGCGTGGCGTACAGTGCTCAGGAAGAATGCTTAACCCCGGCTTAACGTCTTTATTTTCAAAGAAATAGACGCTGATTTGTCCGTTTGTCTCCAGGATGGCCAGTCTGACCTGCCCCAGTTGCTCAACGCCATTCAAGCGAAGCTCCATAAAAAATTCAAACTCCGTCATGTTCGAGCGCTGCAGTTTTTCCCACGCCAGTTCGCCGTCTTCAACAATGACCACCGACTTGCCTTCCAGCAGATCTTCCAACTTTTCACTATGCGCCATCAGCCACATGACCAGGCGATAGAGCAGCGCCAGGGTGATGAATACCACCAGAACAGGGAGCATCGGAACGTCATCATAAAACGCGACGTCGCCTGCCGCCGACCCCAATGTCAAAATGATCAGCACTTCAAAAAGCGACATTTGCCGTACGCCGCGTCGTCCTGTCACCTTTAAGAAAAGAAACACCAGAACAAAGGTGTAAAAGCTACGTAGCGCCACTTCCCCCAAAAACGCTACCGGCACGTTATCCAGCGCCATTCGTTGCAAATCAAATGCTTTCATTTTTTATGCTCTTCCTGTGAATTCCAGTGTAAAAGCATAGCCAATACTTTTATTTCCGCCGATGTCCCGGCGAGATAGCGCCCGTCACATAAAACCCGTATCATTGCGCGCTTTCCGTACGACAAAAGTGATTTTCATGACGCAAACATTTATTCCCGGCAAAGACGCCGCGCTGGAAGACTCCATCGCCCGCTTCCAGCAAAAGTTACTCGACCTCGGCTTTCACATCGAAGAGGCCTCCTGGCTGAACCCGGTGCCAAACGTCTGGTCAGTGCATATTCGCGATAAAGAGTGCGCGTTATGCTTTACCAACGGAAAAGGCGCGACCAAAAAAGCGGCGCTGGCCTCGGCGCTGGGCGAATACTTCGAGCGTCTGTCAACCAACTACTTTTTTGCTGATTTCTGGCTTGGCGAAACGATCGCCAACGGGCCATTCGTGCATTATCCGAATGAAAAGTGGTTTCCGCTGACTGAAAATGACGACGTACCGGAAGGCTTGCTTGATGCCCGTCTGCGCGCGTTTTACGATCCGGAAAATGAACTCACCGGAAGCCAGTTAATTGATCTTCAGTCCGGCAATGAAGCACGCGGCGTCTGCGGCCTGCCATTTACCCGTCAGTCCGATAACCAGACCGTGTATATTCCGATGAATATCATCGGCAACCTGTACGTCTCTAACGGAATGTCCGCCGGCAATACGCGTAATGAAGCCCGCGTTCAGGGACTGTCGGAAGTCTTCGAGCGTTATGTGAAAAACCGCATCATTGCGGAAAGTATCAGTCTGCCGGAGATTCCCGCAGAGGTGATGGCGCGTTATCCGGCGGTAATGGAGTCAATCGCCACGCTGGAAGCCGAAGGTTTCCCGATTTTCGCCTATGACGGCTCGCTGGGCGGTAAGTATCCGGTTATCTGCGTCGTGCTGTTCAACCCGGCTAACGGTACCTGCTTTGCTTCTTTTGGCGCCCATCCTGACTTTGGCGTTGCGCTGGAACGTACAGTGACCGAGCTACTCCAGGGACGCGGACTGAAAGATCTTGATGTCTTCACGCCACCAACGTTCGATGATGAAGAAGTCGCGGAGCACACTAATCTGGAGACCCACTTCATCGACTCCAGCGGCCTGATTTCCTGGGATCTGTTCAAACAGGACGCCGATTATCCGTTCACGGACTGGACTTTTTCCGGCACTACCGAAGAAGAGTTCGCCACGCTGATGGCCATCTTTGCTGCTGAAGATAAAGAAGTTTACATTGCCGATTACGAGCATCTCGGCGTATACGCCTGTCGTATTATCGTACCGGGAATGTCTGATATTTATCCTGCCGAAGATCTGTGGCTGGCCAACAACAATATGGGTAGCCATCTTCGTGAGACTCTGCTTTCGCTGCCCGGTAGCGCCTGGAATAAAGAAGATTATCTCAATCTGATTGAACAATTGGATGAAGAAGGTTTTGACGATTTCACCCGCGTGCGTGAACTGCTGGGTCTGGCGACCGGAGCGGACAATGGTTGGTATACACTGCGCGTTGGTGAATTAAAAGCAATGCTAGCGTTAGCGGGCGGCGATTTGGAGCAGGCGCTAATCTGGACAGAATGGACGATGGAGTTCAATTCGTCGGTCTTTAGTCCGGCACGCGCAAACTATTACCGTTGCCTGCAAACGCTGCTGCTCCTGTCGCAAGAAGATACGCGTCAGCCACTGCAATATCTCAATGCTTTTATAAAAATGTATGGCGCGGAGGCTGTAGAAGCCGCCAGCGCCGCGCTTAGCGGTGAAGCGGCTTTTTATGGACTACCGGCTGTCGACCACGATCTACAAGCGTTCCCGGCGCATCAGTCCTTGTTAAAAGCGTATGATAAATTACAGCGCGCGAAAGCGGCATACTGGTCAAAATAAGGCCATATGAGTGACTTAGGGTAGGTTTACCCTCTCGGCTGCGTTATATTACGGGGCGCCTTTGCGGCCCCGTTTTATTTATTTTCACTAAACGGCGAAAAATGTAATAACAAGGTTAAATATTGGTTGTTGACATTAAATTAATTGACATAGTGATGTTACTTTATTTGTTGATTACTCCATATTAATTAACCGTGCAGCAGGAGGAGCCAGGAAAAAATTCAACTCTATTTATAATTTTTAAAATTTATTTTTATTAGGATAATCAAAAAGTTACACCGTAATTGCATAAAAGCCATGCGACTTACGGGCCTATAAGCCAGGCGAGATATGATCTATATCAAATTCTCATCTATAATGCTTTGTTAGTATCTCGTCGCCGACTTAATAAAGAGAGAGTTAGTGTGAAAGCTGACAACCCTTTTGACCTTTTACTCCCTGCAGCAATGGCCAAAGTGGCTGAAGAAGCAGGCGTCTATAAAGCAACGAAACATCCGCTTAAGACTTTCTATCTGGCGATTACCGCCGGCGTATTCATTTCAATTGCCTTTGTTTTTTATATTACTGCGACAACCGGTACTGGCGCGATGCCTTATGGCATGGCGAAACTTATCGGGGGTATCTGTTTCTCTTTGGGACTGATTCTCTGTGTTATTTGCGGCGCTGATCTTTTCACCTCTACTGTTCTGATCGTTGTAGCTAAAGCTAGCGGTCGCATCACCTGGGGGCAACTGGCTAAAAACTGGTTAAACGTCTATTTTGGTAACCTGATTGGCGCTCTGCTTTTCGTGTTACTGATGTGGCTTTCCGGCGAGTATATGACTGCCAACGGTCAATGGGGACTTAACGTCCTGCAAACCGCCGACCACAAAATGCACCACACTTTTATTGAAGCTGTCTGCCTCGGTATTCTGGCGAACCTGATGGTTTGTCTGGCCGTGTGGATGAGCTACTCAGGTCGTAGCCTGATGGACAAAGCGTTCATCATGGTACTGCCCGTCGCCATGTTTGTCGCCAGCGGTTTTGAGCACAGTATCGCAAACATGTTTATGATTCCTATGGGTATTGTAATACGCGATTTTGCTACACCGGAGTTTTGGACCGCGGTTGGTTCGTCTCCGGAAAGTTTTTCTCACCTGACCGTGATGAGCTTCATCACTGATAACCTGATTCCGGTCACGATCGGTAATATTATCGGCGGCGGTTTGTTGGTCGGGTTGACATACTGGGTCATTTACCTGCGTGGTAACGAGCATCATTAATCTGTTGATGCCCATTACACGCAGTAAATAAAAAATCCACTTAAGAAGGTAGGTGTTACATGTCCGAGCTTAATGAAAAGTTAGCCACAGCCTGGGAAGGTTTTACCAAAGGTGACTGGCAGAATGAAGTAAACGTCCGTGACTTCATTCAGAAAAACTACACTCCGTATGAGGGTGACGAGTCCTTCCTGGCTGGCGCTACTGACGCGACCACCAAGCTGTGGGACAGCGTAATGGAAGGCGTTAAACAGGAAAACCGCACTCACGCGCCTGTTGACTTTGACACCTCCGTTGCTTCCACCATCACTTCTCACGACGCTGGCTACATCAACAAAGCGCTTGAGAAAATTGTTGGTCTGCAGACTGAAGCTCCGCTGAAGCGTGCGATTATCCCGTTCGGCGGTATCAAAATGGTTGAAGGTTCCTGCAAAGCGTACAATCGCGAGCTGGACCCAATGATCAAAAAAATCTTCACCGAATACCGTAAGACTCACAACCAGGGCGTGTTCGACGTTTATACTCCGGACATCCTGCGTTGCCGTAAATCCGGCGTTCTGACCGGTCTGCCGGATGCGTATGGCCGTGGCCGTATCATCGGTGACTACCGTCGCGTAGCGCTGTACGGTATCGACTACCTGATGAAAGACAAATTCGCACAGTTTACGTCTCTGCAATCCGATCTGGAAAACGGCGTAAATCTGGAAGCGACTATCCGTCTGCGTGAAGAAATCGCTGAACAGCACCGCGCTCTGGGTCAGATCAAAGAAATGGCAGCTAAATACGGCTGCGATATCTCTGGTCCGGCGACTAACGCTCAGGAAGCAATCCAGTGGACTTACTTCGGTTACCTGGCTGCGGTTAAATCTCAGAACGGCGCAGCAATGTCCTTCGGTCGTGTATCCACCTTCCTGGATGCGTACATCGAACGTGACCTGAAAGCAGGCAAAATCACCGAGCAAGACGCACAGGAAATGATTGACCACCTGGTCATGAAACTGCGTATGGTTCGCTTCCTGCGTACTCCTGAATATGATGAACTGTTCTCCGGCGACCCGATTTGGGCAACCGAATCTATCGGCGGTATGGGCGTTGATGGCCGTACTCTGGTCACCAAAAACAGCTTCCGTTTCCTGAACACCCTGTACACCATGGGGCCGTCTCCGGAGCCGAACATCACCGTTCTGTGGTCTGAAAAACTGCCGCTGAACTTCAAGAAATTCGCCGCTAAAGTCTCCATCGACACTTCTTCTCTGCAGTACGAGAACGATGACCTGATGCGTCCGGACTTCAACAACGATGACTACGCTATCGCATGCTGCGTAAGCCCGATGATCGTTGGTAAACAAATGCAGTTCTTCGGCGCGCGTGCAAACCTGGCGAAAACCATGCTGTACGCTATCAACGGCGGCGTTGATGAAAAACTGAAAATGCAGGTTGGTCCGAAATCCGAACCGATCAAAGGCGATGTTCTGAACTTCGACGAAGTGATGGATCGCATGGATCACTTCATGGACTGGCTGGCTAAACAGTATGTCACCGCGCTGAACGTTATCCACTACATGCACGACAAGTACAGCTACGAAGCCTCTCTGATGGCGTTGCACGACCGTGACGTTATCCGCACCATGGCGTGTGGTATCGCAGGTCTGTCCGTTGCGGCTGACTCCCTGTCTGCCATCAAATATGCGAAAGTTAAACCGATTCGTGACGAAGATGGTCTGGCTATCGACTTCGAAATCGAAGGCGAATACCCGCAGTTTGGTAACAACGACGCTCGTGTAGATGACATGGCGGTTGACTTGGTAGAACGTTTCATGAAGAAAATTCAGAAACTGACCACCTACCGTGGCGCTATCCCGACGCAGTCTGTTCTGACCATCACTTCTAACGTTGTGTATGGTAAGAAAACTGGTAACACCCCGGATGGTCGTCGTGCTGGCGCGCCGTTCGGACCAGGTGCTAACCCGATGCACGGTCGTGACCAGAAAGGCGCTGTCGCTTCTCTGACCTCCGTTGCTAAACTGCCGTTTGCTTACGCGAAAGATGGTATTTCTTATACCTTCTCTATCGTTCCGAACGCACTGGGTAAAGACGACGAAGTTCGTAAGACTAACCTGGCAGGTCTGATGGATGGTTACTTCCACCACGAAGCGTCCATCGAAGGCGGTCAGCACCTGAACGTCAACGTCATGAACCGTGAAATGTTGCTGGACGCGATGGAACATCCGGAAAAATATCCGCAGCTGACCATCCGTGTATCTGGTTACGCAGTACGTTTTAACTCCCTGACGAAAGAACAGCAGCAGGACGTTATTACTCGTACCTTCACGCAGACCATGTAATGGGTTTGACTGAAATTACGCCATAAAAAGCGTACAAAAAAGGCTCCATATCAGTGGGGCCTTTTTAATTTTTATAAAAGCATATTTCGACAACCAGAATTTTTACTTATAAATAAAGTGTTATTATGTGATCTATATATTCTTCTCAGAATAGCATCAATTTCTCTTTTATTATTTTGATACTCCTCATAATCCTTATTTAATGCATCAGAAAACAGCATGGTGTTAGCTTCTGTAAAATCACATGACAATGACGGTATATATCCATGTAGCAGATAGATAAGTGTTGGATGAACCATATCAAACAGGACTTCTCCCTCTAATTCCCAGTAACCTATTTTACAAAATTGGGTAGAAATCTCAAAAGACCCCATTTGAAGACAACGTAGTTTATCCATCTCATCCTCAGTAAGCGTACCATTCCATTCAACACATGCCATTTTTCGATTTTCTCCAGATCGCATAAGCTTATAAACTTCATCCCTAATTTCATCATCCTCATTAACTTTCTGCCTAAGGTCAAAAGCAAAGTTTTCTAATAATTCTGGATAGCAAGCAATTTTTTCTCCATACTTAATACATGCTTTAAAAAACAACTCTTCCTCATCTTCTTCCATCACTTTAAAAATACAGTTTTCTGAAACGTTGAGGATACGATACAAATTACATTTATCAATAACCCTGCCATCAATCTCAAATAAAACTTGTGTCTGACTCACATCAAAACGCATAACAAAGCGGTCTTGTTGAGATGGATTAGCATATTGTTTTAATTGTGCAAAGGCATATATCTTCTCCATGCCGATTGTATCAACATTAAGTTCAGCTTGATTTTCACGTTCACATCCATGGATGAGTGTGTATAATACCTCCAGCACCTCTCTTTTTTTGTGTGTTCTGAAGTAGTCCTTAAATCTATCCCATAACCCCATGTATAGCGCTTCTTCTTTATCAGGACTCATCAAACGGGCTAGCCGTGAAGCATTAACTTCATAGTTATGACGATTACCAAAACTTAACGTAACTGGCATAATAACTCCCTTGATTATTTACCGCGAAAGCAAAATTTAATCCGTTGCTCTCATTTTTTGATTAAAACCACACTCTATTTAAGAGATTGAATCAGCCTGGGTTTAGAAATGACATCAGATTTACACCTGATAACACGTTGAATGCGACGCCAGGCGCTGTACAGCGCATAACGTTCTTTGGACACATCTGAATTATGTTGAGAATTATTTTCGTTCTGACCACAACAAAACGGCGCCAACCATTCGAAAAAAGAGGCGGATCATAAACAGCAAAACCAGGACGCTATGGATGATACACTTACAGTATGTATTGCGGTTGAGGCGTTACGGGCTGATGAATGAGCCACAATTTCTGGCGGTGCGAGTTATGCAGCATAGATTTGCCGTATATTTTATACTGAATAGAGGTAAAATAGCTCCATTGCAGCACATTCTGGAACAGCCACACATTCTGTAGTCCAAAATTTACGCTCGCAGTACCGCTTTTTTACAGGATGCAACCCCCTTACCAGGGTGCCCAACATGCCCGGAATGTGTCCATAAACCCCATGTTATTTAGAGCTAGCCGAAGCGATATGAGTAACTTAACCGATTGTATTACAAATGAAAGTGTTGCAGTAACTGCTGATAAAAAGCCGGTTATTGGTCGCATTCACTCCTTTGAGTCCTGTGGCACCGTTGATGGCCCAGGCATCCGCTTTATTACCTTTTTCCAGGGCTGCCTGATGCGCTGCCTGTATTGCCATAACCGCGACACATGGGATACGCATGGCGGTAAAGAAATCACCGTTGAAGACTTAATGAAAGAGGTGGTGACCTATCGGCATTTTATGAATGCTTCTGGCGGCGGCGTGACGGCATCCGGCGGCGAGGCCATTTTGCAGGCAGAATTTGTACGCGACTGGTTTCGCGCCTGTAAAAAAGAAGGTATCCACACCTGTCTCGACACCAACGGCTTTGTGCGCCGTTATGACCCGGTGATTGATGAACTGTTGGACGTTACCGATCTGGTGATGCTCGATCTCAAGCAGATGAATGATGAGATCCACCAGAATCTGGTCGGTGTCTCTAATCACCGGACGCTGGAATTCGCGCAGTATTTATCAAAGAAAAATGTGAAGGTCTGGATCCGTTACGTTGTCGTTCCCGGCTGGTCTGACGACGATGATTCCGCGCATCGCCTGGGCGAGTTTACCCGCGATATGGGTAATGTCGAAAAAATCGAACTGTTGCCCTATCATGAGCTGGGCAAACATAAATGGGTGGCAATGGGCGAAGAATATAAACTGGATGGCGTGAAGCCGCCTAAAAAAGAGACCATGGAGCGTGTAAAGGGTATTCTTGAGCAGTATGGTCATAAAGTGATGTATTAATCGCCTGCTATCTTACCCGCTTTTAAACGGCTACCCATGGCGGTAGCCGTTTTGCTGTCTGGATAACGCTCTTACCGCTAAAATACCCGACCCCGCCATCAGACAGGCCTGGTTAACAATATTGCGCTTACCAGGTATTAAATACAGAGTCGCTTATCTGCTGCTGGGTTGAAGGTCTGACAACTATTGCTGCCCCCGGCGCCTGTTAATACCGTGGTCTCCGCCTGGAACCCAGGCACCTGTAATCTTAAAAGGCGCTCGCCCGGCAGGAGCGCCGTGGAAAAGAACGTCGTTATGTGTTTCTACGCGCCAGCAGTGGGAAAATTAATCCCAACCCGACCAGGACAAAAGGCGTCACGATGTTCAACGTCAGCTGGAATGTCCACTCCGGTGTGAACGCCTCCATTTTGGGGAAAATACCGGTAAGGCAGGCAAACGCGGTGAAGGCAAAACACCATATCCCCACAGTTAACGCCAACGCCCGGTTGCGAATAAACACATATTCGGGTTTGTACTTTTGCGCCAGTCGAATGACGGCAATAAAGGCGACAAATACCCACAGATAGCGCAGCGGCATAACAACTGAGTTGAGATTAAGCAGCCATTTGTACAGGTTGTTCATATCGCCGATGCCAAGCGTTGGCAACATAATCAAGATAGCGACCAACACTAATGTCAGCAAATAACCGTTAACTGGCGTACCTGAAGCGTTAGTACGACATAAGCGCTGCGGGATATATTTACTGTCTGCATCACCCAGTAAGACTTTCAGTGGCGCATCAATAGAAAACACCAGCGCGGCGATTTGCCCCAGAGTATTGGCAATGGCATAAATCACCATTAATGAATTACCCATATGGTAATACTCACCCAATTTCTGGAATGCATAATATTGCCCATTGGTCATTAAATCGTCAGGTATATGCCGCGAATCAAACATCATTCCCATCGCCAACGAACCGAGGATAGCGCAGACCGCAACCATGACGGCTAAAAAGAGCATCCCCTTCGGAAATTCTTTTCCTGGATTCCGCGTCTGGTTAACGTAAGGCGAGATCTTCTCTGCCCCACCAACCGCAAAGACCAACATAGAGATGGTGGTGATATAGGTAAAATCGATATGAGGAATAAATGACTGCCAGGTGATGTTAGTGGTCGCAATTTCAACGTTTGTAATTGCTGGCGCGGTCACTGCCATCACAACATATAAAATTGACATGATAAACATGGCAATTCCGGCCACAGACCCAACAACCTTTAGCGATTTCATCCCTCTGGAAGCAACCCACATAAAGAAAACAAACAATGCCAGCGTCAGCCCCTGCAAGGCAACGACGGTATATTCTTTTATCAACGAGCCGTCGCCTTTTAAAGCCCATCCCAATGCAATGAGTATCGCCTGCGGCTTTTGCGCCAGGTAGGGAATATGCACGACCCAATAGGTCCATGCCGCAAGGTAAGCCAACCCCGGCCCCATCGTATGCTTAATCCAGGTACTGACGCCCCCTTTTCCCTCTTTGAAGGTTGAGCCCAGTTGCCCCACGATTAAGGCATAAGGAATAAAATAGAGCGCAAAAATAAACACCCAGGAGAAGACAACCACTAACCCCTGGTTAGCATAGTTATTGACAACATTGCCGAATCCCCAAACGGTAATAAACGACATCAAGGCGATGTTGTACCATCGCAACTGTTTTTCCTGCACATTCGGCATAACGCGATCCTTCGTGAACACAATGCTATTACTATAAATGAAGCGGGGGATTATGCGCGGTAAAGACGAAGAGAGAAAATAGAGGAGCGCAAAATTATAACCTTCGGCACATTTTATTTTTCAGCAAAGCAAGAAAATTATGCAGGTCAATTATTTTACGTAAAACATAAACAAAGAGTATGCAAGACTCACGTCCTGCATACGATTCAGAGAACAGTTAGATGTGGGCGACAGGATTAGGCGTCTGGCCGGCGTTACGTAACAGCATCAGCAGATAAATAAACGATACGCTGGCGATCATAATAAACAGCAGATTATCTGAATAATTCTGCATTAACATCGCAGCAAAAGACGGCCCCAACAGGCTCCCTACTGTATAACTTAACAACAGTGCCTGGTTCATTGCCACAAGCTGGTGGTGTTCGACTTTTTCACAGGCCCAGGCCATTGCAACAGGATAAAGCGTAAAACCCGCCGCCCCCAGAATAAACAGAGCTGGCGCCATCGCCGCCTGGGTTAACATGGCAATACTGCCGAGTATGACAACGAATACCTGTACACGTAATACCAGCAAGCGACCAAATTTGTCCGCCAGACGTCCCATTGGCCATTGCCCCAAAATACCGGCGCTCACCAGTACCGCCATCCAGAAACCGATGCTGGCGTTAGCCATCCCCTGATGCTTCAGATATAACGGCATCAGACCATATAATGAACCAAGAACAATGCCGGAAATAATACAACCATTCACGCCAAGACGCGCCTGGCGTAGCTTCAGCATGGCGCTAATAGAAGAGGAATGACGTACCTGCGTTTGCTGATTTACAATCCGGGTAAAGAGTAGCGGCAGAATTCCCGCCAGAATCATTCCGGTCACCCAGGGAAGGACGTGCAGCAATTCACCAGACACTTTACTGACCAATAATTGTCCAAGGAAGGTCCCCATGTAATAGACCATCATATAGGCAGCAAGCAGGCGCCCGCGATTATGCGAGGTTCCGCTGCACATCAACGCGCTTTCGACAACAACCCAAATCATGGCGCAGCCGATACCGGCAATAAAACGCCAGCTCATCCAGCTCCAGAACCCCACCATCACGCCCAACCCGACACAACCCGCGGCGAAGATCAGCGAGGCAAGATAATAGCTACGGTTAAACCCAATGCGTTTAATTAAATACCCGGTAAATAACGTCCCGACCAGATTGCCGGTAAAATAAGACGAGCTGACCATCCCCACCTGCCAGGTCGGAAGGTTTGCCTGAGCAAGCCACAGCGGCACAAGCGTATTCAGTACTGCAATGGCCAGGGTCAACAAAAGTAGCCCGCACAGCAAAAGCATGACGGGACGGGTATAGGTGGACATGAATAAAAACCGTGAGGAAGTTCAAATTTCATGCGCATCATGCCATCGCCAAAAACATTGTCAATCGGCTCCGCATGGGCGATCCGCAAGTTTTGAGACTATCGATTTGATTTACTTATTCTGTACGTGAATATATTGAAAGGCTAAAAATTCATCCCCTTGTTTTTATTGATCTAACCCGCAAAATCGGCGTTTTGTTCAGTCGAAAAATTTCATGGTTCCTTTAGCTTCGTTTTCTTCTCTATGGATTTATATGCGCCTTCTCCACCCCGGTTATATTCCTTAGATTGATGGTGGCTAAAGGCGCATTCGGCCTGCACGTTCTGCAGGCCGAATGCGCGTCAACGCGTTAGCTGGCTACCGCCATGCCCACGGTCATATGCAGCCCATAGAATACGCCGCGGCCAATCAATTCCCCCGCCAGCATCAGAATGAAGGCGACAGAGAGCAACGGTACCGCAGGTTGATACCCTTTTAACTGTGGCACAATCCAGCAGCACAACGCCGCCGCAAGCAGCACCATACGCCAGGCCATCAGCGAACCATAATCCGGCACCAGAGCAGACGCCTGCTGAATGGAACTGTGAATCGTCGCCAGTTCCGCGCCCTGCATGGCCACCATAATGGCAATAACCACCAGCGCCAGCACCGAAACCGCAGGCAACAGACGCATCGCCCAACCGTTCACGCCCGCGATGCGCAGCAGCAGATAACCCAGTAGCGGGCCACCCATAAAGAGCGTCAGGAAGAAGCCCAGCGGCGTCCAGACGCTATACCAGGTCGGTACTGTATCGATGCTGTTATAGACTCGTACCATCATCCAGACGAAGACGACGCCCAGTACCATCGTGATAATCAGCCAGAGTGTGCGCAGTACCGGCGGCAGCTTTTTCAGTACCGCCAACAGCCAGCCAATCCCGCCGACCGCAAAAAACACCGAGCCGCTGGCAATTTCATTGCTCAGTGCGGAAGCACCCACGCGGTTAAGCGAGTTAAACGCGCGCATCGGCGAGCCCAGATGCAGCATCGAGGCGATAAAGCCAATCCCCATCAGCACCCACAGACCAAACATACAGGCGATCACCCGCTGCTGCGTTTCCGCGCGCAGGTCGCCCTTCATCAGCGCCAGAGCCAGAACAATAAAACCACCGGCCACGCACTGACCAAAGACCGTGAAGATCATCAACGGCCATTCATGCCATCCACTTCCCATCTTATACCTCCTTCGGATTGGCCAGATAACCGGTGGTGTCCCCGGTCGGGCGGCTGTTGGCGTTGGGTTTAATCACAATATTCGGCTTCGTGAAATGCGCGCGCGGCAACGGCGCGACGGCAGCCAGCTCACCGTGTTTTTTACGCAGCTCGTCGATAGGACCAAAGTCCAGCGCCCGCAGCGGACAGGATTCGACGCAGATCGGTTTTTTGCCTTCCGCCACCCGGTCGTAACAGCCGTCGCACTTGGTCATATGACCTTTGGCCGCGTTGTACTGCGGCGCGCCGTACGGGCAGGCCATGTGGCAGTAGCGGCAGCCGATACAGACCTCTTCGTTCACCACCACAAAACCGTCATCGCGCTTGTGCATCGCGCCGCTCGGGCAGACTTTGGTGCAGGCCGGGTCTTCGCAGTGGTTACAGGAGATGGAGAGATAGTAGGCAAAGACGTTCTGGTGCCAGACGCCGTTATCCTCCTGCCAGTCGCCGCCTGCATACTCATAAATGCGGCGGAAGCTGACATCCGGGGTCAAATCTTTGTAGTCCTTGCAGGCCAGTTCGCAGGTTTTGCAACCGGTGCAACGGCTGGAATCAATAAAAAATCCATACTGGGTTGTCATCGGTTACTCCTTACGCCTTTTCAACCTGAACGAGGTTCGTATGTGACGGGTTCCCCTTCGCCAGCGGAGAAGGACGTTGGGTCGTCAGTACGTTAATACATCCGCCCTGATCCACGCGTTTTGCATCCGGGTCATACCATGCGCCTTCTCCCAGGGCGACCACACCCGGCATCATGCGCGGCGTCACTTTAGCCTCGATATGTACTTCGCCGCGATCGTTGAAGATGCGGACTTTATCGCCATTGTTGATACCGCGTTTCTGCGCATCCATTGGGTTAATCCACATTTCCTGGCGACAGGCGGCTTTCAGTACGTCTACGTTGCCATAAGTGGAATGCACACGCGCTTTATAGTGGAAACCCGTCAACTGCAGCGGGAATTTATCCGTTAGCGGATCGTTATAGTTTTCAAAACCTGGCGTGTAGATCGGTAATGGATCGATCACGTCGCCTTCCGGCAGCTCCCAGGTGGCGGCGATATCCGCCAACGCCTGTGAATAGATTTCAATCTTGCCCGATGGCGTTGTAAGTGGATTCGCTTGCGGATCTTCGCGGAAGTCTTTATAGGCGACATGGTGGCCTTCGGGGTCACGCTGTTTGAAGATGCCTTGCTTACGGAACTCCTCAAAGGTGGGCAGATTCGGAATGGATTTACGCGACTGTTCGTACAGATGACGCATCCACTCTTCTTGCGTCCGGCCTTCGGTAAACTGTTGTTCCACGCCAAGACGTTTCGCCAGTTCGCTGGTCATCTCATAAATCGTCTTACACTCGAAGCGCGGTTTAATCGCCTGGTCAGTGAAGATAACGTAAGACATGTTCCCGCAGGAGGCATCCAGCGCAAAGTCCATCTGCTCAGAAGCAGTGCAATCAGGCAACAGAATATCGGCGTATTTTGCCGACGAGGTCATATGACAGTCGATAACGACGATCATTTCGCATTTCTTGTCATCCTGCAGGATTTCGTGGGTGCGGTTAATCTCAGAGTGCTGGTTAATCAAACAGTTGCCAGCATAGTTCCAGATCATTTTGATCGGCACGTCCAGCTTATCTTTACCCCGCACGCCATCACGCAGCGCCGTCATTTCCGGGCCGCGTTCAATGGCATCGGTCCACATAAACATGGAGATGCTGGTTTCAACCGGGTTTTCTAACGTGGGCATACGTTCAAATGGCAGGGCATAAGACCCTTCGCGCGCGCCGCTGTTACCGCCGTTAATCCCAACATTACCCGTCAGGATCGCCAGCATCGAGATGGCGCGCGTGGCGATTTCTCCATTAGCATGACGTTGTGGCCCCCACCCCTGGCAAATATAGGCGGGTTTAGCGCTGCCGATTTCTCGCGCCAGTTTAATAATGCGATCTGCCGGAATACCGGTAATTTGCGCCGCCCACTCCGGCGTCTTCGCGATACCGTCTTTACCCTGGCCCAGAATATAGGCTTTGTAGTGACCGTTTTTCGGCGCGCTGGCAGGCAAGGTTTTTTCGTCATAACCGACGCAATATTTATCCAGGAACGGCTGATCGACCATGTTCTCGGTGATTAAGACATATGCCAGACCATTAACCAGCGCCGCATCGGTACCTGGACGAATCGGAATCCACTCATCTTCGCGACCGGCGCCAGTGTCGGTGTAACGAGGATCGATAATGATCATCCGCGCGTTTGATTTCTGCCGCGCCTGTTCAAGATAATAGGTTACACCGCCCCCGCTCATGCGGGTTTCGCCAGGGTTATTACCAAACAACACCACCAGCTTACTGTTTTCAATGTCGGATGGACTATTGCCATCCGCCCAGCCGCCATAGGTGTAATTCAGACCCGCTGCGATTTGCGCGGAAGAGTAATCACCGTAGTGATTAAGATAACCGCCGCAGCAGTTCATCAGACGAGCGACCAGCGTTTTTCCTGGCGGCCATGAACGTGTCAAAGTGCCGCCCAGCGTTCCCGTGCCATAGTTCAGATAAATGGACTCGTTGCCATACTCTTTGATAAGACGCTGCATATTGGTGGCAATGATATCGTAGGCTTCGTCCCAGCTAATACGCTCAAATTTACCTTCGCCGCGCGCGCCGACGCGCTTCATCGGATACTTGAGACGATCCGGGTTATAGACGCGACGACGCATAGAACGACCGCGCAAGCAGGCGCGAACCTGGTGCAGGCCATCGTAATCATCGTTTCCGGTATTATCCGTTTCTACATATTTGATTTCGCCATCCACAACATGCATACGTAGCGGACAACGGCTGCCACAGTTTACCGTACAGGCGCTCCAGACGACTTTCTCGTCGGTTTTCGTCGGGCTTATCGCCTCTGCGGCGTTAGCGATGCGGGTAAATGGCAGGGTAAATGCGCTACTGGCCATCGCCAGGCCGCCTATCGCGGTGGTTTTGACTAAACCACGACGGCTCACCTCGGCTGCCAGCACGGCATCAGGGATCTTAGTTTTCATAAGGGCTCACTCTGCTGCTCACAATAAAAAAAACAATAAAACGATGTATAGAATTTTATATAGCGATAACGTCGCTATAAAGTCTGATATATATCGAAAAAGTAGAAAAATAGTGTTAAAAACTGACCTTCATTCGAAATCAGTATTACCCCTAATAGGGTAGGGATTATTGTCCGGTATCAAACTGGCATAAAAAAAGCGCCCGAAGGCGCTTTTTAGAAGAGGAGAAAGCGAGGATTAGCCGATATATTCCAGTCCGTTCATGTACGGACGTAATACTTCCGGCACTTCAATGCGGCCATCAGCCTGCTGATAGTTTTCCATCACGGCCACCAGGGTACGACCTACCGCCAGACCAGAACCATTCAGGGTATGGACCAGACGGGTCTTTTTGTCGGACTTGCTGCGACAGCGTGCCTGCATACGACGCGCCTGGAAGTCCCAGACGTTAGAGCAGGAAGAGATCTCGCGGTAGGTATTCTGCGCCGGAACCCAGACTTCGAGGTCATAGGTTTTGCAGGCGCCGAAGCCCATATCGCCAGTGCACAGAATGATTTTACGGTACGGCAGTCCCAGTAGCTGGAGCACTTTTTCCGCGTGGCCGGTCATCTCTTCCAACGCAGCCATAGAATCTTCCGGGCGAACGATCTGCACCATTTCCACTTTGTCAAACTGATGCATACGAATCAGGCCACGGGTATCACGACCATAAGAACCTGCTTCAGAACGGAAACAAGGCGTATGCGCCGTCATTTTAATCGGCAGCTGATCTTCGTCGATGATTTCATCGCGTACCAGATTGGTCAGCGGAACCTCCGCCGTCGGGATCAAAGCATAGTTGCTGCTGTCTGCTTCTTCTTCCAGCGGACGGGTATGGAACAAGTCGCCTGCGAATTTCGGCAGTTGACCGGTGCCATACAGCGTGTCGTGGTTAACCAGATACGGCACGTAGTTTTCGCTATAGCCGTGCTGTTCCGTATGCAGATCCAACATGAACTGCGACAATGCGCGATGCATACGCGCAATCTGTCCTTTCATCACCACAAAACGGGAGCCGGTCAGCTTAACCGCGGCGGCAAAGTCGAGGCCGGAGTGCATTTCCCCTAAGGTGACGTGATCGCGGATTTCAAAATCAAACTCACGCGGGGTACCCCAGCGGCTGACTTCAACGTTGTCGTTTTCATCTTTACCTACCGGCACTTCATCCGCAGGCAGGTTTGGGATGGTCAGCGCGATATTGCGGATCTCCGCCAGCAAGGTATCCAGCTCGGCTTTCGCCGCATCCAGCTCTTCGCCCAGTTTATTCACTTCCAGGCGTAAAGGCTCGATATCTTCCCCGCGCGCTTTCGCCTGGCCGATGGATTTCGATCGAGAATTACGCTCCGCCTGCAGGTTTTCCGTGTTGACCTGCAAAACTTTACGACGCTCTTCAAGAGCGCGCAGCTTATCTACATCCAGCTTAAAGCCCCGGCGTGCCAGTTTTTCAGCGACTGCGTCTGGCTCATTACGCAGCAGATTGGGATCGAGCATGCTTATCCTGTGCTTATCGAATAATAAAAGGAAACGCGATCAATTGATGATCGCCTCTGATTGTATTGATGAACGTAAACCGCGTTTACGTAATAGCGACGTTTTCGCCTTACCTGACCGACGACAGCAACAACGCATCCATTGCGCTATACCCGCGGACCTCATAAGCAACGTGCTATCAGGCATAACGAGATTCATCATCAACGCCATGATACCTGGAGCATCATATTTAGAGATAACCTTACCGCAACGTTTACACTAGCGGTAGCGTTTTGTGGGGCTATTTTGATCCTGTTCAGCCAGCCAGGCGAGCTTTTCGCCAATCTTGCCTTCCAGACCACGATTTGTCGGATGATAATAGCGCGTTTGCGCGATTTCCGGCGGGAAGTACACTTCACCCGCAGCATAGGCATTGGGCTCATCGTGGGCATAGCGGTACTCCTGGCCATAGCCCATCTCTTTCATCAGTTTGGTTGGCGCATTACGCAGATGGACAGGAACGTCATAATCAGGACGTTCGCGCGCGTCGGCCAGCGCAGCCTTAAAGGCGGTATAGACGGCGTTACTCTTCGGCGCGCAGGCGAGATAAACGATAGCCTGCGCGATCGCCCTTTCGCCTTCAGCCGGGCCAACGCGGGTGAAACAATCCCACGCGGCAATGGCGACCTGCATCGCGCGCGGATCGGCATTACCCACATCTTCCGAGGCAATCGCCAGGCAGCGACGCGCCACGTACAGCGGATCGCCTCCCGCGGTAATGATACGGGCATACCAATAGAGGGCGGCATCCGGCGCGCTGCCGCGCACTGATTTATGTAAGGCGGAAATAAGATCGTAGAAGCGATCGCCTTTGTTATCAAAACGCGCGCTGCGCTCGCCGGCGATCTCGGTCAACAAGGCGGGCAATAAAACGCGTTTGCCGCTGTCATCCACCTCCGCCATGTCAGCCATCATTTCCAGCGTATTTAAGGCGCGCCGCGCGTCG
Source organism: Salmonella sp. SSDFZ54 (assembly GCF_004010735.1). Taxonomy (NCBI): domain Bacteria; kingdom Pseudomonadati; phylum Pseudomonadota; class Gammaproteobacteria; order Enterobacterales; family Enterobacteriaceae; genus Salmonella; species Salmonella sp. SSDFZ54. The sequence continues at coordinate 3,710,234 of NZ_CP034819.1, read as the reverse complement.
CCATTGACCAGCTCAGCAATCGCTCGCCGTGTCTCATCCGGTAACACGATATCCTGATCGCCGTAACCACGCGTTTTGTCCTGCATCGCCTGGTCCAGTACTTGCTCAATATCGTCAGTGGTCAACGATTTCAGCAGATAGACCCGCGCTCGCGACAATAGCGCCGAGTTCAGCTCAAAAGAGGGATTTTCCGTGGTCGCGCCGATAAAGGTGATAGTGCCATCTTCGATATGCGGTAAAAAGGCGTCCTGTTGGCTTTTGTTAAAGCGATGCACTTCATCGACAAACAGGATGGTACGGCGTCCGGCATTACGATTCTGGCGGGCGCGCTCGATAGCTTCACGAATCTCTTTTACCCCAGAAGTGACGGCGGAAATACGCTCGACATCGGCGCTGGCGTAGCGGGCGATCACTTCAGCGAGCGTGGTTTTCCCCGTCCCTGGCGGCCCCCATAAAATCATGGAGTGCAGATGCCCGGCCTCAATAGCGCGAGGCAACGGCTTACCTGCGGCCAGCAAATGCTGCTGGCCGATATACTGCGCTAAATTTTCCGGCCGCATTCGCGCGGCCAGCGGTTGAAACGTATTATCAGAAAAATCGAGCGACAGATTGCTCACTCATCGCCTCTACTTACGTTGGTCGTCTATCGTTACCCCTTGCGGCGGAGTAAACGTAAATTTTGACGGATCAACAGCGCCGTTTTGCTGGGATTTTAGCTGATAGGCGCTACGCTGATCGTCTTGTTCTACGGCGCTAAACTGGTGGATAGTCCCGTCGCGCCCCACATTGATGGTGAACTGTTTCAGATTGCCGTTGCTGGCTTTCGGCGTCAGCACAAAATTATCGCCATCCTGCTTAATATTATACTGCTGCCAGTCGCTGGCCTGGTTGCGGGCAATCAGCATAAACGGTGTATTTCCGGTGGCATCTTTCAACCACGTGGCGGTAGCCTGTTCTACAAACGGGTTATAGAACCATAACGTTTTGCCGTCAGAAACCAGAATACTCTCGTCAGGTTGCGTCATATGCCAGTTGAATAGATTTGGCCGCTTAACCCATAAATCACCCTGTCCCTCCTGCACCGCAGCACCGCTGCCATCGGTGACTTTTTGAGTAAAGGTGGCATGAAAGCTGCTCACTTTATCCAGACGGCTTTTCAGAGAGCTGGCGGCGTCAGCCCATACGCTGCTGGCTACAACGCTTGAAAGTAATGCACAGGCGATTGCCATTTTTTTCATCATTATTCCTCAGGTTTCGACACTCCCGACCAGGAGCTCCTTTTGCTTTCTATTCCAGGCCAAAAATCAGCATGAGGAAAGAAGAAAATACTGAATTTTGTTGCCGGATGGCAGCCTGCACAGCGCCATCCGGCTTACAAGTTTACTCAAAAGGCGGCGGAGCCAGCACTTCACGATTACCATTATGCCCCTGAGCGCTGACAATACCCTGCGCTTCCATCTGTTCGATAATACGCGCCGCACGGTTATAGCCGATGCGGAACTGACGCTGAACGCCGGAAATGGACGCTTTACGCTTCTGGGTGACGAAATTAACGGCCTGATCGAATAGCGCATCTAATTCTTCGCCGCCGTCAAAACCGCCACCGCCACCTTCGCTTTCGCTGTCGGAGGTAATGCCATCCACATATTGCGGACGACCGCGCGCTTTCCAGTCCTGCACCACCGCATGGACCTCCTGGTCACGCACAAACGCCCCATGGACACGTACCGGCATGGTGGAGTTTGGTCCGGAATAGAGCATGTCCCCCATTCCTAATAGCGACTCAGCGCCACCCTGATCAAGAATGGTGCGGGAGTCGATCTTGCTGGATACGGTAAAAGCGATACGGGTTGGAATGTTGGCTTTAATTAAACCAGTAATCACATCGACCGACGGACGCTGCGTCGCCAGTACCAGGTGAATCCCCGCGGCGCGCGCTTTCTGCGCCAGACGCGCGATCAGCTCTTCAACTTTTTTACCGACGGTCATCATCAGGTCGGCAAATTCATCAACCAGTACCACGATATACGGGAGTTTTTCCAGAACCGGATGCTGAACATCCATACTGTCCCCCGGCTTCCAGTACGGGTCCGGAATCGGGCGTCCCATGCGGGCCGCTTCGGCGATTTTCTCGTTATACCCAGCCAGATTACGCACGCCGAGCGCGGACATCAGCTTATAGCGACGCTCCATCTCATTGACGCTCCAGCGTAACGCGTTAGCCGCGTCTTTCATGTCGGTAACAACTTCCGTCAGCAGATGCGGTATACCTTCATAGACCGAGAGTTCTAACATTTTCGGGTCGATCATGATAAAGCGAACGTCTTCCGGCTGCGCTTTATACAGCATACTGAGGATCATGGCGTTAACCCCGACCGACTTACCGGAACCGGTCGTACCGGCCACCAGCAGGTGAGGCATTTTCGCCAGATCCGCCACTACCGGATCGCCCGCGATATCCTTACCTAACACCACGGTAAGCGGCGACGGATTCTCGCGGAATTTGGCGTTATCCAACACTTCGCGCAGATAAACGGTTTGCCGTTTCTTGTTCGGCAATTCCAACCCTACGTAAGGTTTGCCTGGAATGACTTCCACAACGCGTACGGCTACCGTTGACAATGAGCGCGCCAGATCCCGGGAAAGGTTGGAGATACGCGCTGCTTTAACGCCCGGGGCCAGATTCAGTTCAAAACGAGTAATGACCGGGCCTGGCGAATAGTTCACCACATCAGCTTTAATGCGGAAATCCGCCAGGCGCGCTTCAACCAGACGCGCCATTTGTTCCAGCGCAAAGGTATCTACCGGTTCAACTTCGCTCGGCGGCGGCGTCAGAAGATCTAACGAAGGCAGCGGCGTCGTCGGACGCTGTAATGGACGACTGTCGCCGTTACGCATCAACAGCGGGTGGATCAGGCTGTCTTGCGGCGCTGTCGGCTGTTGCGGCTGCTGATACTGCGGCTGCGGCGCTACCGGCTGTTGCGGCTGCTGATACTGCGGCTGCGGCGCTACCGGCTGCTGCGGCTGCTGATACTGCGGCTGAGGCGCTACCGGCTGCTGCGGCTGCTGATACTGCGGTTGCGGCGCTACCGGCTGTTGCGGCTGCTGGTACTGTGGCTGAGGCGCTACCGGCTGTTGCGGCTGCTGATACTGTGGCTGCGACGCTACCGGCTGCTGCGGCTGCTGATACTGTGGCTGCGGCGCTACAGGTTGCTGAACAGGCGTTGACTCGGGCATGACACCCGGCGTGAACAGCGGTTCGTGCGGACCTTCATCAACCAATACTTTCATTGGCGAGAAATCCAGATCGTCCAGTGAGAACGGCTGCGCGCCAGCGGGTTGCTCGCCGGAATAGCGCTGCTGTTGCGAAGCGGCAAACTGGCGGGCTAATTCAGCTTCCGCAGCGGTATCGTCATCTTCTGCCTGTTGCGTATCATGCTGATACGTCTCACCATAACGATGCTGCTGCGACTGCGCAAACTGACGGGCTAACTCGTCCTGATGCATTGCATCTATTTCTTCATCGGTTAGCTGCGCGCCCGTCTCGTACTGATTGCGCTCCGCCTCGCGGGCTTTTTCTTCTGCAATCCTCTGTGACGGCAGCTTAATACCGTACGATGCCAGTTCCCGTCGGGTCGGCACGCGAACGCGGTTCGGACGCGGCAGTTGCGGACCAATCCCCTCTTTCACCTGCGGACGCGGCGCGCCGCCGGTAGCCAGACTAAATGCAGGCGCAGCGGCCGCGGCGCCTGCTGCCAGGGCGCCACTCTTAATACCTGCGTCAAGCGACGCGGCGGCGGCTACCGCTTCCACTGGCGGTATGGACGGCGCGACAGATACCGTAGGTTTGACCGGCACGTTCTCTTTTACCGGCTCCGGAATCGGTTGATACCATGCCGCCAGTTGTTCGCGCTCACGGGCGCGTTTCTCTTCCACCTCTTCAAAATAGTAAAGCGGAGGACGGGCAGGTCTGGTCTCTTCTGTGTCAGGTTCAGGCTCGGTGGCAACCGGCTGTTCGATAACCGGCGGCGGCATGTGAGAAGGTTCAGCCGCTATCGGCTCCGGCTGATAAACCGGCGTCGGCTGATGGGTCGGCTCCGGCTGCCATTGCGGCTGTGTTTCCTGCGGCGCAAGAGAGTCATATTCTGCTGCGGTCGCTGGCGTCGCGGCGTATTGCGGCGCGGAAGCGACAGGCACAGGTTGCTGCCACGGCGCACTTTGCGCCTCCTGCGGTTGAGCATATTGCGGATGCGGCTGATACCCCTCCGGCGCAGGCGCGATAACCGGTTCGCCGGTTTGCGGCCCCGGTACGGGCTGCCACTCCACGGTCGGTTGCGCGACAACCGTCTCAGCCCCCGGCATGGGCGGCGTTTGCATTATGGGATCGGCGGACGCTGCCCACGTCTGGGTGACGGCAGTTGCAGCCGCAGCGGCGGCGACCGGTTCGGTGACAGAATGGCCGTTTAACAGCGGATCATATTCATCATATTCCGGCTGCGTCGCACGGTTGCCCGAAAACAGAACGTCGTCGGGATCGGCAGCGACGCCGCGCGCGCTATACTGAATGTCCTCGTCATCATCCATCCGTTTGCCGGAAAAGAGCGCGGCATCGGTCTGACGGCCCCGTGGATTGCTGAATTTTTCAGCCAGTCGCTTACGACGCGCCAACGCGCCGCGCAAAATACGCGCCCGGCGAGATTCACGCTGCACGCCGTCGGTTTCTTCATCGTATTCGTCATCATACTCTTCGTCGTCAACCCACGTATCATCACGCCGGGTACGGTTGCTGGCGAAGGTCAGTATATTAAGCAGCCAGCCGCCTAATTTTTCGGCGATACTGACCCAGGACCAGCCGGTAAAGAGCGTCAGCCCGGCAGCCCAAATACAGAGAAGCATTATCGTTCCGCCGCTACTATGCAACAACGGCTGCAGCGTGGTGCTTAACAGGCTGCCAATTACGCCGCCGGAGGCGAAATACCAGATATCGTCGGCATTAATGGCCGCCAGACCGCAGGAAGTGAGAATCAGCGCCAGCACGCCGATAAGGCGTAGCGACACAGCAAAATAGTCGATGTAATCATCCGTAGACTGATGACGCCACGCAAACCAACACCCGCCGACAATAATGACAGGGATGGTGTAGGCCATTACGCCAAAAATAAAGAACAGTGTATCGGCCAGCCACGCGCCCGGCGCGCCGCCTAAATTATGGATGGGTTCATGCCAGGCGGTTTGCGACCAACTGGGGTCCGAAGGGTTAAAGCTCAACAAGGCCGCCATCAACCAGACGGCAAAAAGGGCAATAAGTATCAACAACGCTTCCAGAAGTCGGCGCCCGCTGCTTAACTTCGTCAATGTGACGTCTTTGTCTTCAGTATATTCCTGGCTCAAAAAAGGCTCTCCAGGTTCCAGGCTTTTCCCGCCCGATGCTAAAACGGACAACAGCACCGGGTTGCCCCGGCACTGTTGCTGTATGGATTAACAGGAGTGTAATCAAACTACGGCGATTTTGCACCTGTTCCGTGTTAGCGTGTCTTAATAACCAGACGATTACTCTGTTTTACCTCTTCCATCACTACGTAAGTTCGGGTGTCGTTCACACCTGGCAAGCGCAGCAACGTCTCTCCCAATAGTTTTCGATACGCTGACATATCCGGTACACGGGTTTTCAACAGGTAGTCGAAATCGCCGGAAACCAAATGACACTCCTGAATCTCTTCAAGCTTTTGCACGGCGGCATTAAACTGTTCAAACACATCCGGCGCGCCGCGATTTAAGGTAATCTCAACGAATACCAGAAGTGACGCATCCAGATAATGCGGGTTCAACAGCGCCGTATAGCCCTGGATAAACCCCTGTCGCTCCAGCCGACGCACACGCTCAAGGCAAGGTGTCGGCGAAAGTCCTACTCGTTTAGAAAGCTCGACGTTGGAAATACGCCCATCCTTTTGCAGTTCATTAAGAATGTTACGATCGATACGGTCGAGATCTTTGCCAGGGCGCTTCTTGCTATCTACCATTATTATTGTCTCTCTGTATTCCTTCCCTACTCCTGCCTGACTCTACTCACATCACTGTTCAGAGTCGCTGCCCATCACAATAGACCGAAACCCAGAGGGATTAACGGCGCGCAATGCCTGGTCTATGGTGAGAAGACCGTTGCCTCGCGGCAGCTATCGACATCACGAGTGGCGTCTGTCCACGCCATGCGTAGATTTCACTAGCCCGGTAAACATGGTATTTACATGCATGATTATGAAGCACATACATAACACAGTTTTTTTCTTCCTCGAATGTTTTCGCAAAACAGCAGGTGATTGTCAAAGCAAAACATCGATTTTTAGTACAACATGCCAGTTATTCATTAGAGAGGGCGGTAAACTGTCATTTCGTCACCTTATAAGTTACCGATTTTAATTAAAATTTGTGATGATAACGTCGCTGTCGCGGTCGTTCATCGGTTCATGCTATTACACATATTGTTAACAAAATCGTTATGCTCTTTTTTTACGTCTGTAAATTCCCTACAATTCTGCTCATTGTCTGCCAACAACTATGGGGATCTCATGGGCACGACCAAACACAGTAAGCTGCTTATTCTGGGCTCAGGACCGGCGGGATATACCGCGGCGGTGTATGCCGCGCGCGCAAATTTACAGCCGGTACTTATTACCGGTATGGAAAAAGGCGGTCAACTGACTACCACGACGGAAGTGGAAAACTGGCCCGGCGATCCAAACGATTTGACCGGCCCGCTGCTGATGGAACGCATGCATGAACATGCGGCAAAATTTGAAACCGAGATAATCTTTGATCACATCAACAAAGTGGATCTGCAAAATCGTCCGTTCCGTCTGACAGGTGACAGCGCAGAGTACACTTGTGATGCGTTGATCATTGCGACCGGCGCTTCCGCGCGCTATCTGGGGCTGCCATCGGAAGAAGCCTTTAAAGGGCGCGGCGTTTCCGCCTGCGCAACCTGCGACGGTTTCTTCTACCGCAATCAGAAAGTGGCGGTGATCGGCGGCGGCAACACCGCGGTTGAAGAAGCGCTTTATCTGTCCAACATCGCTTCGGAAGTGCACCTTATCCATCGCCGTGACGGTTTCCGCGCTGAAAAAATCCTCATTAAGCGCCTGATGGATAAAGTCGAAAATGGCAATATCATCCTGCACACCAACCGGACGCTGGAAGAAGTGACCGGCGATCAGATGGGCGTCACCGGTCTGCGTCTTCGCGACACGCAGCAGAGCGATAATATCGAGACGCTGGACATCGCCGGACTTTTCGTAGCCATCGGTCATAGCCCAAACACGGCGCTCTTCGAAGGCCAGCTTGAGCTGGAAAATGGTTATATCAAAGTTCAGTCCGGCACCCATGGCAACGCCACACAAACCAACATCCCTGGCGTATTCGCGGCGGGTGACGTCATGGATCATATTTACCGTCAGGCGATCACCTCTGCAGGTACGGGCTGTATGGCGGCGCTGGATGCTGAACGCTATCTCGATGGTCTGGCCGACGCGAGCAAATAGTTTTTACAAATCAGTAACAAAAGTAAAAAAGGCGACTATAAGTCGCCTTTATTTTTGCGTCGTTGTAACATTGCCCCTGCCTGAAATTCTAATAACTCACCTGCTAAGCGTGCAATGAATAAAACCCGTCAAAAAGAGCTGACCCGCTGGTTAAAACAGCAAAGCGCAATCTCCCAACGGTGGTTGAATATTTCCCGCCTGTTGGGGTTCATGAGTGGCGTATTAATTGTCGCTCAGGCCTGGATCATGGCGCGTATCCTGCAACATATGATCATGGAGAACATTCCACGGGAAGCGCTGTTGCTCCCTTTTATCCTGCTGATACTGGTCTTTGTCCTCCGCGCCTGGGTGGTGTGGTTGCGCGAGCGCGTCGGTTTTCATGCCGGACAGCATATTCGCTTTGAGATCCGCCGTCAGGTGTTGGATCGTCTGCAGCAAGCTGGCCCAGCCTGGATTCAGGGCAAGCCCGCCGGTAGCTGGGCGACGCTGGTGTTGGAGCAGATTGACGATATGCATGACTATTATGCGCGCTATCTGCCGCAAATGGCGCTTGCCGTTTGCGTACCGCTCTTAATCGTGGCGGCGATTTTCCCGTCAAATTGGGCGGCGGCGCTGATTCTGCTGGGCACTGCCCCGCTCATTCCCCTATTTATGGCGATGGTGGGAATGGGCGCGGCTGACGCCAACCGCCGCAATTTCCTGGCGCTTGCCCGGCTAAGCGGCCATTTTCTTGACCGTCTGCGCGGGATGGAAACGCTGCGAATTTTCGGTCGTGGAGAAGCGGAAACCGAGAACATTCGCGCAGCATCGCAGGATTTTCGTCAGCGCACGATGGAAGTTCTGCGCCTCGCCTTTTTATCTTCCGGCGTGCTGGAGTTTTTCACCTCGCTTTCTATTGCGCTGGTCGCCGTTTATTTTGGCTTCTCTTACCTGGGCGAGCTGAACTTTGGTCATTACGGTACCGGTGTGACGCTCGCCGCCGGGTTCCTCGCCTTGATCCTCGCGCCGGAGTTTTTCCAGCCGTTACGCGACCTCGGCACGTTTTATCATGCTAAGGCGCAGGCGGTTGGCGCGGCGGATAGTCTGAAGACGTTTCTGGAAACACCCCTCGCCCACCCGGCGCGCGGCGAAGTTGAGCTGGGGGAAAACGAACCTGTAACCATTGACGCAGTCAATCTTATTATCACCTCGCCAGAAGGCAAAACGCTTGCCGGGCCGCTGAATTTCTCATTAGCGGCAGGAGAACGCGCCGTCCTGGTAGGACGCAGCGGTTCCGGTAAAAGCTCTCTGTTGAATGTATTATCCGGTTTTCTCTCCTATCAGGGATCTTTGCGTATTAACGGTGTCGAGCTTCGCGATCTCTCGCCGGAATCCTGGCGCCAGCATCTCTCCTGGGTTGGGCAAAACCCGCAATTACCTGCGGCGACGCTACGCGAAAATGTATTACTGGCGCGCCCGGACGCCAGCGAGCAGGAACTTTATGCCGCGCTTGACGCCGCATGGGTAAGCGAGTTTTTACCGCTGCTGCCGCAGGGAGTAGACACCCCGCTCGGCAATCATGCCAGCAGACTTTCCGTCGGCCAGGCACAGCGTGTAGCGGTCGCCCGCGCGCTACTTAATCCCTGTCAACTGCTACTGCTGGATGAACCGGCGGCAAGCCTGGACGCTCACAGCGAGCAACGCGTCATGCAGGCGTTAAAAGCGGCGTCAAAACGCCAGACCACATTAATGGTGACGCATCAGTTGGAAGATCTCGCCGACTGGGACGCTATCTGGGTTATGCAAGATGGCGCGATTGTCGAACAAGGCAGTTATGCCGAACTCAGCGCCGCCAACGGCGCTTTTGCGACGTTATTGGCTCACCGTCAGGAGGATATTTAAATGCGCGCGCTACTCCCTTATCTGACGCTTTATAAACGCCATAAATGGATGCTAACGCTGGGAATTGCGCTGGCAATCCTGACACTGCTTGCCAGTATCGGGCTGCTGACGCTTTCCGGCTGGTTCCTGTCCGCGTCCGCTATCGCAGGCTTCGCGGGAATTTACAGTTTTAACTATATGCTCCCGGCAGCCGGCGTGCGCGGCGCGGCCATTACCCGTACCGCCGGTCGTTATTTTGAACGTCTGGTAAGTCATGACGCCACGTTCCGCGTGCTGCAACATCTGCGTATTTATACCTTCAGCAAACTTTTACCGCTCTCCCCCGCGGGTCTGGCGCGTTATCAGCAAGGTGAACTGCTGAACCGCATCGTTGCCGACGTCGACACGCTGGACCATCTCTATTTGCGCGTCATCTCCCCGCTGGTCGGCGCTTTTGTAGTGATTATGATTGTCACCCTGGGGCTTAGCGTTCTCGACGTGACGCTGGCGATCACGCTGGGCGGCATTATGCTGTTGACGCTGTTTATTATGCCGCCGGTGTTTTATCGCGCCGGCAAAAATACCGGCCAAAATCTGACGCATCTACGAGGTCAGTATCGCCAACAGCTCACGTCATGGTTACAGGGCCAGGCGGAACTCACCATTTTTGGCGCCAGCAAACGCTATCGGGCGCAAATGGAAGCCACCGAATTACAATGGCATGAGGCCCAACGCCGACAGTCTGAACTGACCGCCTTATCGCAGGCGTTAATGCTGCTGATTGGCGCGCTGGCGGTGATGTTAATGTTGTGGATGGCCTCCGGCGGCGTTGGCGGCAATACGCAGCCCGGCGCGCTCATCGCGCTGTTTGTCTTCTGCGCGCTGGCGGCTTTCGAGGCGCTTGCGCCCGTTACCGGCGCATTCCAGCATCTGGGGCAGGTTATCGCCTCTGCGCTTCGTATCACTGAATTAACGGAGCAAAAACCGGAGGTGACCTTTCCACAGGCAGAAACTCCCGCGCCGGAAAAGGTCACACTCACCCTGCGGGACGTTTCGTTTCGTTATCCCGACCAGCCGATTAATGCGCTCAATGCCCTCTCATTACAGGCTAATCCTGGCGAGCATGTCGCTATTCTGGGGCGTACCGGCTGCGGAAAATCAACGCTGTTGCAGCTACTCACCCGCGCCTGGGACCCGCAACAAGGCGAAATTCTGCTCAACGATCTTCCGCTATCCTCGCTGAGCGAATCCGCCTTACGCCGGACTATCAGCGTGGTGCCGCAGCGTGTCCACCTGTTCAACGCCACGCTGCGTGATAATTTATTACTGGCGGCGCCCAATGCCAGCGACGAAGCCCTTTCCGACATGCTGCGTCGCGTCGGCCTCGAAAATCTGCTCGAAGATAGTGGGCTTAATAGCTGGCTCGGCGAAGGCGGTCGCCTGCTATCCGGCGGCGAACTTCGTCGTCTGGCCATCGCCCGCGCGCTGTTGCATGATGCTCCGTTAATGCTGTTGGATGAGCCCACTGAGGGGCTGGATGCGACCACCGAGAGCGAAATGCTGGAATTACTTGCCGATGTGATGCGCGAGAAAACCGTCCTGATGGTGACTCACCGTTTGCGCGGCCTGGCCCGTTTTGATCAAATCATCGTAATGGACGACGGGCGCATCATTGAGCGAGGCACTCATGCAGAATTGTTAGCCGGACAAGGGCGCTATTATCAGTTTAAACAACGTCTGTAAGCTATTATTGAACGATCCGACTTGCGTACTGGAGTTTCGCCGTCATGCGTCTGGTTCAGCTTTCCCGACATTCTATCGCCTTCCCTTCGCCGGAAGGCGCTTTACGCGAGCCTAACGGTTTACTGGCACTGGGCGGCGATCTCAGCCCTGCCCGGTTGTTAATGGCCTACCAGCACGGGATTTTCCCGTGGTTTTCGCCGGGCGACCCGATTCTGTGGTGGTCGCCCGATCCGCGCGCCGTGCTGTGGCCTGAAAAGTTTCACCTCAGTCGCAGCATGAAGCGCTTTCACAACGCATCCCCTTACCGCGTGACGCTCAATTACGCTTTCGACCGGGTCATTGATGGATGCGCCAATCACCGTGACGAAGGCACCTGGATAACGCGTGGTATTGAGGAAGCCTATCGCCGATTACATGAATTGGGCCACGCGCACTCCATTGAAGTGTGGCGCGATCGGGAACTGGTCGGCGGGATGTATGGCGTCTCGCAGGGGGCGCTATTTTGCGGCGAATCGATGTTTAGCCGCCAGGAGAATGCCTCTAAAACCGCACTGCTGGTTTTTTGCGCTGAATTTACCCGCCACGGCGGTAAACTTATTGATTGTCAGGTACTTAATAGTCATACCGCCTCGCTCGGTGCCATTGAAATTCCACGTCGTGACTACCTCGATCACCTCGCGGCCTTACGCCAACAGCCGCTGGCCTCCCGTTTTTGGGTGCCGCGGACATTATTTTTGCCCCGGAAGTGAATGTTTTCGGCACATTTTTTATTGGGGTGTTATAATTGCTGCCGCAGAATTGGTTTAGCTCATTATCCCGCAGCCCGTTGTCAGGTAACGCCCATCGTTTATTTCACCGTTCCCTTATATGTTGCGCTTATGTCGATACATCAGGCGGTAGTATCAGGGAAAAGGTGTATAACGCGGCGTTGTCGTGTGTCGCGGAATCATGTGCTAAACCTGGTTTGCTGTGTTTTAAACGCACAAATCTTTACTTATCAAAAGAAGTTCGGCATTATCTTGCCGGTTCAAATTATGGTAGTGATACCCCAGAGGATTAGATGGCCAAAGAAGACAATATTGAAATGCAAGGTACCGTTCTCGAAACGTTACCTAATACCATGTTCCGCGTAGAGTTAGAAAACGGTCACGTGGTTACTGCACACATCTCCGGTAAAATGCGTAAGAACTACATCCGCATCCTGACGGGCGACAAAGTGACCGTTGAGCTGACCCCGTACGACCTGAGCAAAGGCCGCATTGTCTTCCGTAGTCGCTAATTGTCTCCTCACGCCCTGAAGGGCGGCTGGATAAAAGGTCGGTTTAACCGGCCTTTTTTGCGTCCATTAAGTCGATGAATGACGAGCAGGTTACTCTTCCACCATCCGCGCATACTCTTCTGTCAAAAAATCGACCAACGCGCGTACGGAAGGTAATAATCCTCGCCGGGATGGGAACACAGCATGAATAACCTCCCGCCGGGGCTCCCACTCTTCCAGCACCGCGACCAGTTCACCGGCGGCCAGTTGTTCTTTCACCATTAAGACAGGTAACTGCACAAGCCCCACGCCCGCCATAGCCGCCTCGCGTAGCGCCAACATGTCTGTAGTAATCATACGCGGGGTAAAATGAACTTCCGCACGCGCGCCCTGCGGGCCGTAAAGTTCCCAGCGGTGGATATGCTTGCCGGATGCAAGACTTAGCCCTGGCCAATGGCTCAACTCCGCCGGCGCGGAAGGGATTCCCATCCGTGCGATAAGATCCGGGCTGGCAAACAGGCGATGCCCTCTGTCAGCCAGGACGCGCATCACCAGGTCGCTATCTTCAAACGGGCGCGGCCTGACGCGAATCGCCACATCCACCCCCTCCCCTACGACGTCCACCCGACGATTGGTCGCTTCAAGCTGTAGCGAAACATCAGGATAACGCGCCATAAATTTCGCCAGCATTGGGCCGATGTGTACATGCAGCAGCGTCACCGGGCAGGTCAGCTTCACGATACCGCGAGGCTCTACCTGCAATGCGGCAATGGCATCCTGCGCCGCCTGAGCTTCCACCAGCATCGCTTTACAGTGCTCATAGAATGTTTGTCCCACTTCGGTAACGTTAAACTGCCGGGTAGTTCGCTGAATCAATCGCACGCCCAGCCGTTCCTCCAGTTGCGCAATACGCCGGCTCAGTTTTGATTTTGGTTCATCAAGCGCACGCCCCGCCGCGGCAAACCCACCCTCTTCGACCACATGCACAAACCACGCAAAATCATTGAGATCCGTTTTTATCATTACATTGTCCTATTAATGGAACGGTATGAGCCATTTTAGCCACTACCGAACCTTTTGTCATGAATATAAGCTTATTCACATCAAGACAACGCCACTGAGGAGAACACCATGAAACAGATTACAGGCGTCTATACCGCACCTCGCCCGCACTGGGTTGGCGATGGATTTCCGGTTCGTTCACTCTTTTCTTATCAGTCACATGCGCAGCAGTTGAGTCCATTCCTGCTGCTGGATTATGCCGGGCCACACACATTTACGCCGGGTAATGAAAAACGCGGCGTTGGGGAGCATCCACACCGCGGTTTCGAGACCGTGACGATTGTTTATAGTGGCGAAGTCGAGCATCGGGACTCTACCGGTCGCGGCGGCGTTATCGGCCCGGGCGACGTTCAGTGGATGACCGCAGGCGCAGGCATTTTGCATGAAGAGTTCCATTCCGACGCGTTTACCCGTCGGGGCGGCGAACTGGAAATGGTGCAGTTGTGGGTTAACCTTCCCATGAAGGACAAAATGACCACCCCGGGTTATCAAAGCATTACCCACGATGTTATCCCGACCGTTACGTTGCCGGATGACGCCGGAGTCGTGCGGGTCATCGCAGGGCGTTATGAAGAGACAAAAGGCCCGGCGCACACTTTCTCGCCGCTCAATGTCTGGGATATGCGCCTGCAACGCAATCGCCAGCTTACATTGGCACAGCCGGAAGGATGGAGCACCGCGCTGGTGGTACTGAAAGGCAATATCACGGTGAACGGCACGACGCCGGTCAACGAAGCGCAACTGGTGGTATTGAGCCAGCAAGGGAAAACACTGCACCTTGAGGCCAGCAGCGACGCCAGCGTATTGCTGTTATCAGGCGAGCCGCTGAATGAACCGATTGTGGGTTACGGCCCATTTGTTATGAACACGAAACAAGAGATCGCAGAAGCAGTCCGCGATTTCAACTCCGGCCGTTTTGGCCAAATCTGAAAACATGAAGGAGAACACGATGTCAAGTCCTGCTAATTTTAATGGTTTGCGCCCGGTAATTGATGTTAACGATTCCGTGATGCTTTTAATCGATCATCAAAGCGGTCTTTTCCAGACCGTAGGCGATATGCCAATGCCGGAATTACGCGCTCGCGCCGCGGCGTTGGCGAAGATGGCGACGTTAGCGAAAATGCCGGTCATTACCACGGCATCCGTACCGCAAGGTCCGAACGGCCCGCTGATCCCGGAGATCCACGCTAATGCGCCACATGCGCAGTACATTGCGCGCAAAGGTGAAATTAACGCCTGGGATAACGAAGATTTCGTTAAGGCGGTAAAAGCGACGGGTCGTAAGACGCTGATCATTGCCGGGACGATTACCAGCGTGTGTATGGCATTCCCGGCCATTAGCGCGGTAGCGGAAGGTTATAAGGTATTTGCCGTGATCGACGCATCCGGCACCTACAGTAAGATGGCGCAGGAGATCACCCTGGCGCGTATCGTACAGGCTGGCGTCGTACCGATGGATACTGCCGCAGTCGCCTCTGAGCTGCAAGGCACCTGGAACCGTGAAGACGCCGCCGCGTGGGCCGACGTTTATACTCAGGTATTCCCGGCCTATCAACTGCTGATCGAAAGCTACAGCAAAGCGCAGGATGTGGTGAAAAACAACGAAATGTTGGATTCACAGCGTTAATTTGCCCCCCGCGCCAGTTTGGGCGGGGATTATGTCTATTGCATGAGCAAACGACAGTGAATATGTAAATTCTGCTTGACCGTTTTAGCGCAACTCCCTATAGTAGCGCCCCGTTGCCCCCCAAGCGGTCAGGCAGCAATACAATATGGTGAGGTGTCCGAGTGGCTGAAGGAGCACGCCTGGAAAGTGTGTATACGGCAACGTATCGGGGGTTCGAATCCCCCCTCACCGCCATATTTAAGTTGAGAGCCTGTACAGAAGTACGGGCTTTTTGCTTATATGTATCCCCCAAACCAAGGGGGGATGAGAACCACCGACCGGGGTTCGACAACTGGCGCAGCCAGTTGGACAGACGACGAGCTTGCGAGGAGACTGCCCGAAGGGCGAGCGCAGCGAGTCAATCCCCCCCTCACCGCCATATTTAAGTTGAGAGCCTGTACAGAAGTACGGGCTTTTTGCTTATATGTATCCCCCAAACCAAGGGGGGATGAGAACCACCGACCGGGGTTCGACAACTGGCGCAGCCAGTTGGACAGACGACGAGCTTGCGAGGAGACTGCCCGAAGGGCGAGCGCAGCGAGTCAATCCCCCCTCACCGCCATATTTAAGTTGAGAGCCTGTACAGAAGTACGGGCTTTTTGCTTATATGTATCCCCCAAACCAAGGGGGGATGAGAACCACCGACCGGGGTTCGACAACTGGCGCAGCCAGTTGGACAGACCGGGCGCACAGCGAACGGGCTGCCCCGAAGGGGCGAGCAAAGCGAGTCAATCCCCCCCTCACCGCCATATTTAAGTTGAGAGCCTGTACAGAAGTACGGGCTTTTTGCTTATATGTGACCCGTCGATTACCGGATGATGACGCAATTTACAAGCGCCTTATCCGCCTACCGCGAGCACAACACCATCAGGCTAACTATTAGCTGGCATAAAAAAACCGGGCGCTAAGGCCCGGTTTGTACGGCAGTGAAACGAAGATTAATGCGCGGCTTCCGGCTTGTGCTTTTGCGCACTCTGGAAGCCATACGTCAACGCATTTTTCTCTTTATCCAGTGCGACGGTGACCTGTCCGCCATCAACCAGCGATCCAAACAGCAACTCATTGGCCAGCGGTTTTTTCAGGTTATCCTGAATCACACGCGCCATCGGTCGTGCGCCCATCGCCCGGTCATAGCCCTTTTCCGCCAGCCAGTCGCGCGCTTCCTGACTGACTTCCAGAGAGACGCCTTTCTGATCCAACTGAGCCTGCAACTCGACGATAAACTTATCGACAACCTGATGAATCACCTCGCCAGACAGATGATCGAACCAAATAATGTTGTCGAGACGGTTACGGAACTCCGGCGTAAACACTTTCTTGATCTCGCCCATCGCATCGGTACTGTTGTCCTGATGAATAAGACCAATAGATTTACGTTCGGTTTCTCGCACGCCGGCGTTGGTGGTCATCACCAGCACCACGTTGCGGAAATCCGCCTTACGGCCATTGTTATCGGTCAGCGTACCGTTATCCATCACCTGCAGCAGCAGGTTAAAGACATCCGGGTGCGCTTTTTCGATCTCATCCAGCAGCAGCACCGCATGAGGATGCTTAATCACCGCATCCGTCAGCAGCCCGCCCTGGTCGAAACCGACGTATCCCGGAGGCGCGCCGATCAAACGGCTCACCGTATGACGCTCCATATATTCAGACATATCGAAGCGCAACAGCTCAATACCCAGCGCTTTTGAAAGCTGTACCGTAACTTCAGTTTTCCCTACGCCAGTTGGCCCGGCGAACAAGAATGAGCCGACAGGTTTATGCTCATGGCCCAGACCCGCACGACTCATCTTAATAGCTTCGGTCAGCGCCTCAATCGCGTTATCCTGGCCGAAGACCAGCATTTTCAGACGATCGCCCAGGTTCTTCAGCGTATCGCGATCGCTCTGCGAGACGCTCTTTTCAGGAATTCGCGCAATTCGCGCCACTACGGACTCAATATCCGCCACGTTGACCGTTTTCTTACGTTTGCTCACCGGCATCAGACGCGCCCGAGCGCCCGCTTCGTCAATCACGTCAATGGCTTTATCCGGCAGATGGCGGTCATTGATATATTTTACCGCCAGCTCGACCGCCGCACGCACCGCTTTCGCGGTATAACGCACGTCGTGGTGCGCTTCGTACTTAGGTTTCAAGCCGTTGATAATTTGCACCGTCTCTTCCACCGAAGGCTCGGTAATATCAATTTTCTGGAAACGGCGTGCTAATGCGCGGTCTTTCTCAAAAATATTGCTGAATTCCTGATAGGTCGTTGAGCCGATCACCCGGATCTTGCCACTGGAAAGCAGCGGTTTAATCAGATTTGCCGCATCCACCTGTCCGCCCGACGCCGCGCCAGCGCCGATAATGGTATGGATTTCATCGATAAACAGGATGCTGTTGGTATCCTGCTCAAGCTGTTTCAGCAACGCCTTAAACCGTTTTTCAAAATCGCCGCGGTATTTGGTGCCCGCCAGCAGCGAACCGATATCCAGAGAGTAAATGGTGCAATCGGCCATCACTTCCGGCACATCGCCCTGCACGATACGCCAGGCCAGCCCTTCGGCAATCGCCGTTTTGCCGACGCCGGATTCCCCTACCAGCAACGGGTTATTTTTACGGCGACGACACAAGACCTGGATCGCGCGTTCAAGTTCTTTTTCACGACCAATCAGCGGATCGATGCCGCCCACGCGAGCAAGTTGGTTAAGATTCGTCGTGAAGTTTTCCATACGTTCCTCCCCGCCAGCTTGTTCGTCGCCAGTTGGCTGATTGCCGAGATCGGAAGATTGGCTCGGTTCGTCTTTTCGCGTCCCGTGAGAAATAAAGTTCACGATATCCAGACGGCTCACTTCATGCTTACGCAGCAGATAAGCCGCCTGTGATTCCTGTTCGCTAAAGATAGCCACCAGCACATTCGCGCCAGTCACTTCACTACGCCCGGAAGACTGAACGTGGAAGACGGCACGTTGCAGGACACGCTGGAAACTTAACGTCGGCTGCGTATCACGCTCTTCTTCACTGGCAGGCAGTACGGGTGTGGTTTGTTCAATGAAGGCTTCGAGTTCCTGACGGAGCGCCACCAGATCCACGGAGCATGCTTCCAGCGCTTCGCGAGCCGATGGGTTGCTGAGCAGCGCCAGCAACAGATGCTCGACGGTCATAAACTCATGACGGTGCTCGCGCGCCCTGGCGAAAGCCATGTTTAAACTGAGTTCCAGTTCTTGATTGAGCATAGGCACCTCCCCCAATTTTTATACCTGCATTCAGGCTTTTTCCAGCGTACACAGCAACGGATGCTCGTTCTCCCTTGCATACTTGTTCACCATCGCCACTTTGGTTTCCGCCACCTCGGCGGTGAACACGCCGCAGATGGCTTTGCCTTGATAGTGAACTGCAAGCATCAATTGCGTTGCACGTTCTACATCATAAGAAAAGAATTTTTGTAACACGTCAATAACAAACTCCATCGGAGTGTAGTCATCATTGACTAATATCACTTTATACATAGATGGCGGTTTTAGCGCGTCGCGCACGCTATCTTCCACCAACTGGTCAAAATCCAGCCAATCGTTCGTCTTACCCATTGTCAGTCGTCATTATCGGTTACGGTTGTCGGCAGAAAAATCTGCCGCTGACCAGAGTCTATGCACACAATCAATCTACCTCAATTGATAGATAACTAACATCTATCAGTACCATCCGCGACATCTGTCACATTCCCGGCAATAGCGTTAACTGCTTCAAATTTTTGATTCATTTTTACCCGATCCCCCCTGCCTGATGCTTGACGCCTCGCCTGATTTCTCTAAATTGTAATGTCGAGAGTTGGTGAGGTTTTGAACAGCCCCCACTCCGTCACCGGTTCATTCCATCTTACTTATATAAGATTTACGAAGGATGTCGAAGCATGGAAACGGGTACTGTAAAGTGGTTCAACAATGCCAAAGGGTTTGGTTTCATCTGCCCTGAAGGCGGCGGCGAGGATATTTTCGCCCATTATTCCACCATTCAAATGGATGGTTACAGAACGCTTAAAGCCGGACAGTCTGTCCGGTTTGATGTACACCAGGGGCCAAAAGGCAATCACGCCAGCGTCATCGTGCCCATCGAAGCAGAGGCCGTTGCATAGCTCCTCTGTCTCATTGTGTACATCCAGGAGGCAAAATGCCAGCCCGATCGGCTGGCATTTTTATTTAACGCCAGTTCCTGATAGCAACACCGTTGCATCTTATCAGGCCGACAAATGACGTCAGCAAGATTACTCCCTTGCCAGCGCCTCCACCGGGTCCAGTCGCGCCGCGTTTCTCGCCGGTAGCCAGCCAAACAGTATCCCGGTAAACGTCGAACATAAAAACGCGCTCGCCAGCGCAGTCAGTGAAAAACCGATCTCCCAGCCGGGCAGGAAAAGCTGTAGCATAAATGCGATGAACATCGACAAGCTAATCCCCAGCGCTCCACCAACCAGGCAAACCAGCACCGCTTCAATAAGAAACTGCTGTAGCACATCGCTGGCGCGCGCGCCTACCGCCATACGGATGCCGATTTCACGCGTTCGCTCGGTGACGGAAACCAGCATAATATTCATAACGCCGATGCCGCCGACAACCAGCGAAATGACGGCCACCAGCGTCAGAAATAACTGAAGAGTATAGGTGGTTTTTTCAGCCGTTTTCAGGACGCTGTCCATATTCCAGGTGAAGAAGTCTTTTTTACCGTGGCGTAAGGTGAGCAGGCGGGTAAGCTGCTGTTCAGCCTGATCGCTATCAACGCCATCTTTCACACGAACGGTGATCGAGTTAAGCCATGACTGACCCATTATGCGATCTGACATCGTGCTATAGGGCAACCAAACTTGCAACAGATTGCTATTGCCGTACATGGACGGTTTCTCTTCCGCCACGCCAATAACAATAACCGGCATATTACCCACCAGCACCACTTCCCCTACGACATTCGCTTTATTTGGAAATAGCTGGCGTCGCGTGTTGGCATCCAGCACCACCACCTGCGCGCGATCCTGTTGTTGTACAGCATTGAAGGTGTTCCCCTCCCTAAAGGACATGCCGTAAACGTTAAAATAATCGCCACTGACGCCATTAGCATTTACGGCAATATCAATATTGCCATAGCGAAGACGTAGGCTCTTTGAAACGCTGGGCGTCGCAGAGTTAACCCACGGCTGTTTCTGAATAGCCACCAGATCGTCATATTTCAGCGCCTGTCGATACTGCGGGTTGTCGTCGCCAAAATCTTTGCCTGGATGAATATCAATCGTGTTAGTGCCCATAGCGCGGATATCCGCCAGTACCATCTGTTTTGCGGCGTCGCCGACCACCACAATCGACACCACCGACGCAATACCGATAATAATTCCCAGCATGGTCAGTAAAGTACGCATTTTGTTAGCGGCCATCGCTAACCACGCCATTGACAGCGCTTCGCGAAAGCTGCTGGCAAATTGCCGCCAGCCGGGAGCCGTATTAACTACGGCAGCGTCAACGCCCTGTTCGCGTTTCTTTTCCTGCGCGGGCGGATTATGGACAATCTTGCCATCGTGAATTTCAATAATCCGCTCCGCCTGGGCGGCAATCAGCGGATCGTGCGTCACAATGATCACCGTATGTCCGCGATCGCGCAGTTGGCGCAAAATCGCCATCACCTCTTCGCCGGAATGACTATCCAGCGCGCCGGTCGGCTCATCCGCCAGAATCACCTGTCCGCCGTTCATCAGCGCGCGGGCAATACTGACACGCTGCTGCTGTCCGCCAGAAAGCTGTGAAGGTGGGTAATCGACGCGATCGCTTAATCCCAGCCGCAAAAGCAACTCTCTGGCGCGCGCCTGGCGTTTTTTGCGTTCAATGCCGGCGTAGACGGCGGGGATTTCAACATTTTGCGCTGCCGTTAAATGCGACAACAGATGGTAGCGCTGAAAGATAAAGCCAAAATGCTCACGCCGCAGCTGCGCCAGCGCGTCCGGGTCCAGCGTCGAGACGTCCCGCCCCGCCACCCGATAAGTGCCGCTGGTCGGTTTATCCAGGCACCCGAGGATATTCATCAGCGTTGATTTTCCAGAACCGGAAACGCCGACGATCGCCACCATCTCCCCGGCGTGGATTTGCAGGGAGATATCTTTCAACACCGCCACCTGCTCTTCTCCGGAGGGGTAGCTGCGACTCACATTGCGCAGTTCAAGCAATGCCGTCATGGCGTCGCTCCTGGCCTGCTCTCACCGATGATCACCTCATCGCCCGCTTCCAGACCTTTAACCACTTCCACGTCTGTATCGTTACGCTCGCCAATGATCACTTCGCGCTCACGTTTTTCGCCGTTACGCAACAGCGCCACTTTATAACGATTGCCGCCCACCGGTTCGCCAAGCGCGGCGAGAGGAATAATCAACACATTTTTGACATCCATGAGTTGAATATAAACCTGTGCGGTCATATCAAGACGCAAGATTCTTTTGGGATTCGGCACTTCAAACCGGGCGTAATAAAAAATAGCATCGTTGATCTTTTCCGGCGTCGGCAGAATATCTTTTAAAACGCCTTCATAGCGCGTTTGCGGATCGCCTGCAATGGTGAACCATGCTTTCTGCCCCGCCCGAAGATGGATCACGTCCGCTTCCGAGACCTGCGCTTTTACCAGCATAGTGCTCATATCCGCCAGCGTCAGAATATTGGGCGCCTGCTGAGCTGCAATCACCGTTTGTCCTTGCAGGGTAGTGATTTGCGTCACTTCCCCCGCCATGGGAGCAACAATACGGGTATATTCCAGGTTGGTTTTCGCGGTGTCCAACGAGGCCCGATTACGTTTGATCTGGGCATCTATGGTGCCAATACGCGCCTGTTTAACCGCCATCTCCGTCGCCGCGGTATCCAGATCCTGTTGCGATACCGCCTGAGTCTTAGCTAACTGCTGCTGGCGCGCCAGCGTAACCCGCGCCAGCTTTAACTCAGCGGCTGCCTGCTGACGCTCTGCGTTCAGCTCCATCAGGGTGGCCTCGACCTCTTTTATCTGGTTCTCCGCCTGATCTGGGTCAATCACGCCGAGTAGCTGATCTTTTTTAACGTTATCGCCAATGGAGACCAGCAACGTTTTCAACTGGCCGCTCACCTGCGCGCCGACATCCACTTTACGCAACGCGTCCAGTTTTCCAGTCGCCAGTACACTCTGTTCAAGATCGCCTGGCCGCACGATTAATGTCTGATAAGTTGGCAGCGGCGCATTTAGCATTCGC
Source organism: Salmonella sp. SSDFZ54 (assembly GCF_004010735.1). Taxonomy (NCBI): domain Bacteria; kingdom Pseudomonadati; phylum Pseudomonadota; class Gammaproteobacteria; order Enterobacterales; family Enterobacteriaceae; genus Salmonella; species Salmonella sp. SSDFZ54. The sequence continues at coordinate 3,687,888 of NZ_CP034819.1, read as the reverse complement.
CAGCCAGCCATCCCCCCCACTAAAAGAATTAAAATAATGACCAGATAACGCTTTTTAAATTTCTTTCCCTTAGCACGCATAGAAACCCTGACGGCAAAATTTCAACCAGAAAGTAAACCGTATCTAAACAAACCTGACACAATAAAGATAGCGTCGGCTGTATTGACGATTGGTTAATGTTTCCTGTGGTTCAATCTCGACAATCTTATGTCGCGGATTACGATCATGACACAGCTTACAGATAATACCTGGTACACTTCAGATTACATCTCTCCTTTACAATTATTTATTCGTCTGACGCGCGGGCAATTACAGCCAGGAAAATTCTGGCGTAAAGCCAGCTTTCGTCGCAAGTTTTTAATCCGCTCATTAGTCATGCCGCGTGCGACCAGCCAATTACTGACCAATCTCACCCAATGGCCGGAGTTAAATACGTTACTTGCTCGTCAGCCGCGTTTGCCTATTCGGCTACATCGTCCTTATATGGCTGTAAATATTAAACGCGATTTCGCCTTAGACGCTCTGTGTTTTCATTATCAACAGATGCGCCAACTTTTATCGCGGGAACAACAAGTTAGCTATTTAAGTCAGTATGGCCTGAATCTTGCTAAATTTGAAACTAAAACCGGCGAGTTGTTTCAACTTGATTTAGTCAGTCTGGTCTCACTGGATAAAGAAGGTGAAAGCACTATTGTTGTTCGCGACGCACAGTTACGTATTCTGGCAGAGATCACATTTACCCTGTGTCGCTTTAACCAACAACGCACACTATTTATCGGCGGATTACAGGGCGCGGCAAACGACGTCCCTCACGAAATTATCCAGCAGGCGACCAAAGCCTGCCATGGTCTTTTTCCCAAACGCATCGTGATGGAGGCTCTCTGTCAGTTTGCGCAAGTCTTTCAGGCAGAAAAGATTATAGCTGTGAGTAACGATGCGCACGTTTACCGTAGCTGGCGATACATGGATAAAAAGACGCAAATGCATGCCGACTATGACGCGTTTTGGGAATCGTTAGGCGGTGAAAGAATTAAAGGGAATTACTATACGCTACCGCTGGCGATCGCCCGAAAAAGCGAAGCGGAGATCGCCAGTAAAAAACGGGCCGAGTATCGCCGCCGCTATGCGTTACTCGATAGCGTCGTCGAACAGGTTCCGGCCACATTCAAACGTTAATCCGCCCGGCCCCGCGCCAGCCAAACCACGCGCGAGAACATCTTTCTGAACAGCGGCGGCACGGCGTCAATTCCCCGCCGCCCGGCTTCCATCGCGACTTCAATCGCCAAATCCGGCTTTGACGAGCGGTGGATAGCTTTAGTGATAATTTTCCGGGTATTCATCGGCACATTAGGCGGAAGCTGCGCAACCCGGTGAAAAACATCGGCAAAGCCCTGACGATACATAAAATGTTCCATATCCAGCGCAGGCAGCGCCGTGAGATGTTCGCGTTCTTCTTCCCGATCGTTATTAAGCAGACTGCGGACCGTCGCGGCATATTTTTTCCCCGCTTCGTCGCCATCCACCAGGACATGCCACTCGATTCCCATACGGCGGGCGAACTTCACCAGCGGTTTCAGGCCAGACTGAGCAAACTCAATGACTTTAATGCCCTCCGCATCAAAATGATGTCCACACTGACGCGCCAGCTCATTAATAACCCAGGTTTCCGTCTCGCCTTCCACCAGTAGCCAGCAACGCGCAAACAGCGACGACGCGCGATTAAAGCGGATATGAAAGGCGATGCGCCGTCCATCTTCCGCGCTTAACCCGCCCGGGCCCAGACGCCAGGCAGCGACGCGGGAAGATTCGCGCACCAGCCGTACGACATGCTCCACCGGCGTTAGCGAGAGCAATTCGCCTGAGTTGGTTGTCGCTATCCGCTGTAGCGGTAACAGATTGAGCAATTGCCAGGCGACTGAAAGCATAATGGGATGTAAACGGGTTTCCGGATCTTCCACCAGCAGTAATGGTCGCGCGTCTTTATGTAACCGCAGCGTCCCTTTCGCCTGTAACAGCGTGGAGAAAAGCCCCAGCAGGATCACCCGATGCGACCGGCTGCCCGGTTTGTCGATCATCCGATTAATAATATCCAGATAGCGCCAGCTACGTTGCTCATTTTGCGAACGCCGGCGCATGAGTCGGTGACGCGCCTGTCCTGCGCCCTGCTCTGAGAAATAGTGCTCAAGCAGTTGCACCATCGCGGACAGTCCCTGACGAATCTGCCCGTCGGTTAAATTTTGCGGCCGGGTCGCCAGCTCACGCGCCAGAAAATCCAGCTGTCGGGCCGTGACTTCAACATCCGGCACATTGGGCACCGTACCGTTGCGAATACGCCGCATAAAGCGCGCATCGCGCAAACGTAGCACTGGCATCAGACGAACCAGGTGGCGCACCTGATCGTTAATATTTTCCACCGGCAATGGCTGCCCATCGCTATTGAGAAAACTGCGCAACGTCATCACGCTGCCATCGGCGCCGCATTCGCCCTCTAGCCGATAAAAAATACGGTGAAAATCATCCTCGCAAGGCGACCAGCATGCTTCCAGCGCTCGATAACGACGTACCCGATGCCGCCCTGGCTGCGTTTCGCGAAAAGTCAGAATAATATGCAGGTGATGCTCGCGTCCTTTTATGTCGCCAGGCGGAAACCAGAAATCCTCACGGACAAAATGGTAAAGATCGAGTTCCGGCGACAATAACAGAGTCAGCGCATCCAGCAGGCTGGATTTCCCCCAGGCGTTTTCCCCAATCAGCACGTTGTTTTGCTCCAGCATCAACGACAGTCGGTTGATACCGCGAAATCCTACTATTTCAACGCGTTCGAGAATCATGCTTCCTCCAGAAAAACGTCATCACTCCATTAAATTCACCGCAGTATAACGGCAAATGCTTCCGCCTGGCGTGATATTCCCCCCCTTTGCCTGGGGCAAATGTCTGATAAATGTACGGCTGACGGTGTCGCTTTACTGATAGTCTGGAATTCGGTAGTGTCATGTACGCTATTCAAACAATAAAAAAGGGCCCGGCTGTTCATGTTTTCAGGACTTTTAATCATTCTGGTTCCACTGATTGTGGGCTATCTCATTCCACTGCGACATAAAGCCGCATTACAACTCATTAACCGGCTACTGAGCTGGATCGTGTATCTTATTCTCTTTTTTATGGGAATAAGCCTGGCGTTTTTGGATAACCTCGCCAGTAATCTGGTGGCGATTTTTCATTATTCCGCCGTCAGTATTACGATTATTTTATTGTGTAATATCGCCGCCTTATTGTGGCTGGAACGTATCCTCCCGTGGCGTCACCATCATCAGCAGGAAAAACTGCCTTCGCGTATTGCCATGGCGCTGGAGTCGCTGCAACTGTGCGGCGTAGTGGTATTGGGGTTTGTTATCGGCCTGAGCGGACTCTCTGTTTTACAGCACGCCACCGAAGCCAGTGAATATACGCTGATCTTTTTATTGTTCCTGGTGGGGATTCAGCTACGAAATAGCGGCATGACCTTAAAGCAAATTGTGCTTAACCGCCGGGGAATGATGGTCGCGGTCGTTGTCGTGGCAAGCTCATTACTGGGCGGCGTGATTAATGCGTTTATCCTGGACTTACCGCTAAAAACCGCCCTGGCGATGGCGTCAGGTTTCGGCTGGTACTCTCTTTCCGGTATTTTGCTGACGGAGTCGTTTGGACCGGTTATCGGCAGCGCGGCATTTTTTAACGATCTGGCCCGCGAGCTCTTAGCCATTATGCTTATTCCCGGTCTGGTTCGCCGCAGCCGTTCAACGGCGTTGGGCCTGTGCGGAGCGACTTCAATGGACTTTACGTTGCCGGTATTACAGCGCTCCGGCGGCGTAGAGATTGTTCCGGCGGCTATCGTACATGGCTTTATCCTCAGCCTGCTGGTCCCCCTCTTAATGGCGTTCTTCTCGGCCTGATACCTCTTTGGCGGTAGGCATCTGCCGCCAAAATTGCGCTAAATCAATCTCCTTGCACATTATGGCAGAAATCCCTTTTATCCCTTTGTTCACAGGCATAACCTTAAACATGTATATTAAATATAACTTTAAAAGGTGTGACCATGTTTTGTGTGCAATGTGAACAAACCATCCGTACACCAGCCGGAAACGGCTGCTCTTACGCGCAGGGAATGTGCGGTAAAACAGCTGAAACGTCCGATCTGCAGGATCTGCTGATTGCGGCTTTGCAAGGTTTGTCTGCCTGGGCGGTGAAGGCCCGTGAATATGGCATCATTAATCACGACGTTGATAACTTTGCGCCGCGCGCGTTTTTCTCCACGCTGACCAATGTTAACTTCGACTCTCCGCGTATCGTCGGCTACGCCCGTGAAGCGATTGCCTTGCGTGAAGCGTTGAAAGCGCAGTGCCTGAGCGTGGATGCCAATGCGCATTGCGACAATCCGATGGCCAATCTGCAACTGGTTAGCGACGATCTGGGCGAACTGCAACGTCAGGCGGCGGAATTTACCCCGAATAAAGACAAAGCCGCCATTGGCGAGAACATCCTCGGCCTGCGTCTGCTGTGCCTGTACGGTCTGAAAGGCGCGGCGGCGTATATGGAGCACGCGCACGTTCTCGGTCAATACGACAACGACATTTACGCGCAGTACCACAAAATCATGGCCTGGCTGGGCACCTGGCCTGCTGACATGAACGCGCTGCTGGAGTGCGCAATGGAAATCGGCCAGATGAACTTCAAAGTGATGAGCATTCTGGATGCCGGTGAAACCACCAAATACGGTCACCCAACGCCGACTCAGGTCAACGTCAAAGCGACTGAAGGCAAGTGCATTCTGATCTCCGGTCACGATCTGAAAGATCTCTACAACCTGCTGGAGCAGACCGAAGGCACCGGCGTTAACGTCTACACTCACGGTGAAATGCTGCCCGCACATGGCTATCCGGAACTGCGTAAATTCAAGCATCTGGTCGGTAACTACGGCAGCGGCTGGCAGAATCAGCAGGTCGAGTTCGCCCGCTTCCCTGGCCCAATCGTGATGACTTCTAACTGCATTATCGACCCGACCGTGGGCAGCTATGACGACCGTATCTGGACCCGTAGCATCGTCGGCTGGCCGGGCGTTAGCCATCTTGAAGGCGATGACTTCGGGCCGGTCATTGCCCAGGCGCAGCAAATGGCGGGCTTCCCGTATAGCGAAATTCCGCATCTCATCACCGTCGGTTTTGGCCGTCAGACCCTGCTCGGCGCTGCCGATACGCTCATCGATCTGGTCAGCCGTGAAAAACTGCGCCACATCTTCCTGGTCGGCGGCTGTGACGGCGCGCGCGGCGAGCGTAACTACTTTACCGATTTCGCCACCAGCGTACCGGATGACTGCCTGATCCTGACCCTGGCCTGCGGTAAATACCGTTTCAACAAACTGGAGTTCGGCGACATCGAAGGGCTGCCGCGTCTGGTCGATGCCGGTCAGTGTAACGATGCTTACTCCGCGATTATCCTGGCGGTGACGCTGGCGGAAAAACTGGGCTGCGGCGTCAACGATCTGCCGCTATCGCTGGTGCTCTCCTGGTTTGAGCAGAAAGCGATCGTGATTCTGCTGACGCTGCTGTCATTAGGCGTGAAAAATATTATCACCGGGCCGACCGCGCCGGGCTTCTTCACGCCGGATCTGCTGGCTATCCTCAACGAGAAGTTCGGTCTGCGTTCCGTGACCACCGTTGAAGAAGACATGAAGCAATTGCTGAGCGCGTAAGGAGGTCAATGATGACGATGCCAACCTCACAGTGTCCCTGGCGAATGCAGGTGCATCACATCCGTCAGGAGACGCCGGATGTATGGACAATTGCGCTATTATGCCATGACTACTACCCTTATCGCGCCGGGCAGTATGCGCTGGTGAGCGTGCGTAATTCAGCGGAAACGCTGCGCGCCTACACCCTTTCGTCTACGCCGGGCGTCAGTGAATATATCACGCTGACCGTTCGTCGGATTGAAGATGGCACGGGTTCACAGTGGTTGACCCATGACATCAAGCGCGGCGATTACATCTGGCTGTCTGATGCAATGGGCGATTTTACCTGTGACGATAAAACAGAAGATAAGTTTCTGCTGCTCGCCGCCGGTTGTGGCGTAACGCCAATCATGTCGATGCGTCGCTGGCTGGCGAAATACCGCCCGCAGGCCGATGTGCAGGTCATCTTTAACGTCCGTTCGCCGGATGATGTGATTTTTGCCGACGAGTGGCGACAGTATCCGGTCACGCTAGTGGCGGAAAATCATGCCACGGAAGGTTTTGTCGCGGGCCGTCTGACCACGGAATTGTTACAGCGCGTACCGGATTTGGCATCGCGCACCATCATGACCTGCGGCCCGGCGCCCTATATGGATTTCGTCGAACAGGGAGTGAAAGCGCTTGGCGTAACGCGCTTCTTTAAAGAGAAGTTCTTCACGCCGGTGGCGGAAACGGCAACCAGCGGCCTGAAATTCACCAAACTACAGCCAGCGCAGGAATTTTATGCCCCGATCGGTACAACGCTGTTGGAGGCGCTGGAGAGTAATAAAGTACCGGTTGCCGCTGCCTGTCGGGCAGGTGTTTGCGGCTGCTGTAAAACCAAAGTCGTTTCCGGCGACTATACGGTGAGCAGCACCATGACGCTGAGCGAGGCGGAGATTGCCGAAGGTTACGTACTGGCCTGCTCCTGCCATCCGCAGGGCGATCTTGTTCTCGCATAATCGGTAAACGTTCCATCGTAGGCCCGGTAAGCGTTAGCGCCACCGGGCGATTTACCACTCGCTTCATCCTTTCGCCCCTCTCTCCGCCAAAGAAAAACGTCATCGTCATCTTCAACTAAACTTGTAACCGTTATCACATTTAAGGAGATGGAGAACCATGAAACAAACCGTTGCTGCTTTCATCGCCAAAACGCTGGAACAGGCTGGCGTAAAACGAATCTGGGGCGTCACTGGCGACTCCCTGAACGGCCTGAGCGATAGTCTTAATCGTATGGGAACCATTGAATGGATGCCAACCCGCCACGAAGAGGTCGCCGCTTTCGCCGCTGGCGCACAAGCGCAGCTTACCGGCGAGCTGGCAGTGTGCGCCGGTTCATGTGGACCGGGCAACCTGCACCTGATCAATGGCCTGTTTGATTGCCACCGTAACCACGTCCCTGTTCTGGCGATCGCCGCCCATATTCCGTCCAGTGAAATCGGTAGCGGTTATTTCCAGGAGACCCACCCGCAGGAGTTGTTCCGTGAATGCAGCCACTATTGCGAGTTGGTTTCCAGCCCGGAGCAGATCCCGCAGGTACTCGCCATCGCCATGCGCAAAGCGGTGCTAAACCGCGGCGTCTCCGTGGTCGTACTTCCTGGTGACGTAGCGCTGAAACCTGCGCCTGAAAACGCCGTCACTCATTGGTACCATGCCCCGCACCCCGTCGTCACGCCGGCGGAGGAAGAGCTGAAAAAACTGGCGCAACTGCTGCGCTACTCCAGCAATATCGCATTGATGTGCGGTAGCGGCTGCGCGGGCGCGCATGAGGAGTTGGTCGCGTTGGCGGCAAAACTAAAAGCGCCAATCGTTCATGCCCTGCGCGGCAAAGAGCACGTTGAGTACGATAACCCTTATGATGTGGGAATGACCGGCCTGATTGGCTTCTCTTCTGGCTTCCACACCATGATGAACGCCGATACGCTGATCCTGCTCGGCACCCAGTTCCCCTACCGCGCCTTTTATCCGAGCGATGCCAAAATCATTCAGATTGACATCAACCCGGGCAGTATTGGCGCGCACAGCAAAGTCGACATGGCGCTGGTGGGCGATATTAAAGCCACGCTTCGCGCCCTGCTGCCGCTGGTGGAAGAAAAAAGCAATCGTAAATTCCTCGATAAAGCTCTGGAGCACTATCGGGACGCCCGTAAAGGGCTTGATGACTTAGCCAAACTCAGCGATAAAGCCATCCACCCACAATATCTGGCGCAACAAATTAGCCATTTCGCCGCTGACGACGCTATTTTTACCTGCGATGTCGGCACGCCGACCGTCTGGGCGGCCCGCTATCTAAAAATGAACGGCAAGCGCCGCCTGCTGGGCTCGTTTAACCACGGGTCAATGGCCAACGCCATGCCGCAGGCGCTCGGCGCTCAGGCCACCGCGCCGGGTCGGCAGGTTATCGCGATGTGCGGTGATGGCGGCTTCAGTATGCTGATGGGCGATTTTCTCTCGGTGGTACAGATGAAGCTGCCGATAAAAATCGTCGTCTTTAATAACAGCGTGCTGGGCTTTGTGGCGATGGAAATGAAAGCCGGCGGCTACCTTACCGACGGTACCGAACTGCACGACACCAATTTCGCGCGTATCGCCGAAGCCTGCGGCATTACCGGTATTCGCGTGGAAAAAGCCGCAGACGTGGACGGAGCGCTACAGCGCGCGTTTTCCATCGATGGCCCGGTACTGGTTGACGTGGTCGTGGCAAAAGAAGAGCTGGCGATCCCGCCGCAGATCAAACTGGAACAAGCGAAAGGCTTTAGCCTGTACATGCTGCGCGCCATTATTAGCGGCCGCGGCGATGAAGTGATCGAACTGGCGAAAACGAACTGGCTAAGGTAAAACAGTGCACATCACCTTTTAAAATCCAGGGATGTGCCATGATTGATTTACGCAGTGATACCGTTACCCGACCGGGCCGCGCCATGCTCGAGGCGATGATGACCGCCCCGGTCGGGGACGACGTATACGGCGATGACCCTACTGTTAACGCCCTTCAGCGCTACGCCGCCGACCTTTCCGGTAAAGAAGCGGCGCTTTTTTTACCCACCGGCACCCAGGCCAATCTGGTCGCGCTGCTTAGCCATTGTGAACGCGGCGAAGAGTATATCGTCGGTCAGGGCGCGCATAATTATCTCTATGAAGCTGGCGGCGCGGCGGTGCTCGGCAGCATTCAGCCGCAGCCCATCGACGCCGCCGCGGACGGTACGCTGCCGCTGGAGAACGTGGCGGCGAAGATTAAAGCGGATGACATCCACTTCGCGCGCACGCGCTTGCTCAGTCTGGAAAATACGCATAACGGGAAAGTGCTGCCGCGCGCGTATCTGAAAGACGCCTGGACATTTACCCGCGAACGTGGGCTGGCGCTGCACGTTGACGGCGCCAGAATTTTTAACGCGGTGGTTGCCTACGGCTGTGAGTTAAAAGAAATTACGCAGTATTGCGACTCTTTTACCATCTGCCTGTCAAAAGGTCTCGGAACGCCGGTCGGTTCGCTGCTGGTCGGCAACCGCGATTACATTAAACGCGCGACGCGCTGGCGTAAAATGGTCGGCGGCGGAATGCGTCAGGCCGGGATTCTGGCAGCGGCCGGACTGTATGCGCTGAAGCATAACGTGGCGCGTCTGCAAGAGGACCATGATAACGCCGCCTGGCTGGCGCAGCAGCTTCGCGAAGCGGGCGCGGATGTCATGCGCCACGAAACGAATATGCTGTTTGTTCGCGTTGGCGAAGCACAGGCCGCCGCGCTTGGCGACTATTTGCGGGAACGGAATATCCTGATTAACGCCGCGCCGATTGTGCGTCTGGTGACGCATCTGGATGTCTCTCGCGAACAGCTTGCCGATGTCGTCGCCCACTGGCGCGCCTTTTTAGCCCGCTAAGGAGAGCAACGTGGCGCAACGCATTCTGGTTCTCGGCGCCAGCGGCTATATCGGCCAGCACCTGGTCTTTGCGCTAAGTCAGCAAGGGCATCAGGTGCGGGCGGCGGCGCGGCGCGTGGAACGTCTGGAAAAACAGCGCCTCGCCAACGTCAGTTGTCATAAGGTCGATCTGCACTGGCCGGAAAATTTACCCGCGCTGCTTCGCGACATTGATACCGTTTACTATCTGGTACACGGTATGGGCGAAGGCGGCGATTTTATCGCCCATGAGCGTCAGGCGGCGCTCAACGTGCGAGACGCGCTGCGCCAGACGCCGGTTAAACAACTTATTTTCCTCAGTTCATTGCAGGCGCCGACGCATGAGCAATCCGATCACCTGCGCGCCCGCCAGCTTACGGCTGACACGCTGCGCGACGCAGGCGTGCCGGTGACGGAATTACGCGCCGGGATCATCGTCGGCGCAGGCTCCGCCGCCTTCGAAGTCATGCGTGACATGGTTTACAACCTGCCAATACTCACGCCGCCGCGCTGGGTGCGTTCGCGCACCACGCCCATCGCTCTGGAAAATTTACTCTACTACCTGGTCGGCTTGCTGGACCACCCTGCGCACGAGCATCGTATTCTGGAAGCCGCCGGGCCGCAGGTATTAAGCTATCAGCAGCAGTTTGAACGTTTTATGGCCGTCAGCGGTAAACGGCGTCCGCTGATCCCGGTGCCTTTTCCGACCCGCTGGATTTCGGTCTGGTTTTTAAACGTTATTACCTCCGTGCCGCCGACTACCGCAAAAGCCTTAATCCAGGGGTTAAGGCACGATTTGCTGGCCGATGACGCCGCGTTAAAAAAGTTGATCCCCCAAACGCTTATCACCTTTGACGACGCCGTTCGCCGCACGCTGAAAGAAGAAGAAAAACTGGTGAACTCCAGCGACTGGGGCTACGACGCGCTGGCCTTCGCCCGCTGGCGTCCCGAATACGGCTATTTTCCAAAGCAGGCGGGCTTTACCGCGCAGACCCCGGCCAGCCTATCGGCGCTATGGCAGGTCGTAAATCGGCTGGGTGGCAAAGAGGGCTATTTTTTCGGCAATATTTTGTGGCAGACGCGCGCCGCGATGGACCGTCTGGTGGGGCATAAACTGGCGAAAGGCCGCCCGTCGCATACTTTGCTCAAGCCTGGCGATACGGTAGATAGCTGGAAAGTGATCATTGTCGAACCAGAAAAACAGCTCACACTCTTGTTTGGCATGAAAGCGCCGGGCCTGGGGCGGCTTAGCTTCACGCTGCACGATAAAGGCCGCTACCGCGAAATTGACGTGCGCGCCTGGTGGCATCCACACGGAATGCCGGGCCTGATTTACTGGCTACTGATGATCCCGGCGCACCTGTTTATTTTCCGGGGAATGGCAAGGCGTATTGCCCGACTTGCAGAACAAATCACAGAAAAATGAGAAAAAGTTGCTGTATTCTTTCGTGTTTCCCATTGCATACCGACGTAATTCACGGAAGAATGCGCACGACGGTTTATTAAACACAGTGGATTGATATGAAGGTACTGGTTACCGGCGCCACCAGCGGCTTAGGTCGAAACGCGGTTGAATTTTTGCGCAATAAAGGCATCAGCGTCAGAGCGACGGGTCGCAATGAAGCGATGGGCAAGCTGCTTGAAAAAATGGGCGCGGAATTCGTCCATGCGGATTTAACCGAACTGGTCTCCTCGCAGGCCAAAGTGATGCTCGCCGGGATCGACACGTTGTGGCACTGCTCCAGCTTTACCTCGCCCTGGGGAACCCAACAAGCTTTCGATCTGGCGAATGTTCGCGCCACCCGCCGTCTGGGAGAATGGGCGGTAGCCTGGGGTGTGCGCAATTTTATTCATATATCCTCTCCCTCACTCTATTTTGATTACCACCATCACCGTGATATCAAAGAAGATTTTCGTCCGCATCGGTTTGCCAATGAGTTCGCCCGCAGTAAAGCCGCCGGTGAAGAGGTGATTAATCTGCTGGCGCAGGCTAATCCGCAAACACGTTTTACGGTGTTGCGTCCGCAAAGCCTGTTTGGCCCGCACGATAAAGTATTTATCCCACGTCTGGCGCATATGATGCACCATTACGGTAGCGTCTTATTACCGCACGGGGGCAGCGCGCTGGTCGATATGACCTACTATGAAAATGCGATCCACGCCATGTGGCTGGCCAGCCAGCCGGGCTGCGATCATCTGCCTTCTGGCCGCGCTTATAACATCACTAACGGCGAAAACCGCACCTTACGCAGCATCGTACAAAAGTTAATTGATGAACTGTCTATCGACTGCCGCATTCGCTCTGTGCCTTACCCGATGCTGGATATGATCGCCCGCAGTATGGAGCGCTTCGGCAAAAAATCCGCCAAAGAGCCCCCGCTAACGCATTACGGCGTGTCAAAACTGAATTTTGATTTTACGCTCGATACGACTCGCGCGCAGGACGAGTTGGGCTACCAGCCCATCGTCACGCTGGACGAAGGCATTGAGCGCACCGCCGCCTGGCTGCGCGATCACGGAAATTTACCGCGTTAATCCTGGCCGTACTTCTCCAGTAATGCTTCGGCAATCGCCTGCGTTTCGGCATCTGCGATACCGCTCCATTGCGCCGGACGGAAGTGCATCTGGAACGCCATAATCACCCGCTGCTGCTCGCGCGCCGTCATATCGGCTTTGACTTCATAGCCATAGCGCGAGAGTAACGCAAGCACCGTTGCGGTATCGACTGGCGTATACGGCGCGCGTCCAGCCAGATAAAACGCCACACGCTGGGCGTCAGGCCAGGCGCCAATCCCCTGCGCCGCCAGCTCGCGCCACGGGAAGCGCGGGCCGGGATCGTCTTTACGCTGCGGCGCGATATCCGCATGGGCCACCACATTCTGCGGTTTGATGTCATAGCGCGCGATAATGTCCTTCGCTAACGGAATCAATGCCTGAATTTGCGCGGATTCAAACGGCGCGAAAGATTTCACTCCGCCGGACATTCGCCAGCCGCGATTTTCCAGCTCAATGCCAATAGACGTATCATTGAGACGCGTGGCGCCTCGCCAGAAACTGACGCCCGCATGCCAGGCCTGATCCTGTTCCGGCACCAGTTGCCAGATGCGCGGTTTACCGCCATATAATGGCGGGGTTGCGGGAATCAGGTAATGCGAACTGACGTTGCGGCCCGTTAACGTCGCCAGCGAAACGTCAAAGTTTTCCGCCGTATAGTGAATCACCAGGACTTTAATGCGCGGATAGGCCGCCAGCGCCCGATGTCGGGTATCAAGCTGATATCCCTCTTTATCGATAATTCCTTTTTCGCTCGCGCAGCCTGTTAACAGCAACGCGAGACCCACCAGCCACAGTAGCGCTCTCATCGGCGCGTTTTCACCGCCGTTCCGCTGACGCTGACCATCAGCATACTGCCATCCTTACCGACAGTTTCGTAATCAATATCGATGCCTACCACCGCATCGGCGCCCAACGCTTTAGCCTGCTCGCCAAGTTCCTGAAAAGCGATTTCACGCGCTTTACGCAGCTCTTTCTCATACGCGCCGGAACGTCCGCCGACGATATCCCGAATGCCAGCGAAAAAATCGCGGAAAATATTGGCGCCTAAAATGGCTTCGCCCGTCACCACACCGCAATACTCCACGATGCTTTGTCCTTCCAGCGTTGGGGTTGTTGAAAACTGCATAGTGAATCTCCCGGGTTAGCTAAGCACACGATCTCAAACGCATTATCAAGCTGATACGCTATCATTGAAAGGATATAATTGATTATCGTAGATCGGTTTTTGCTCGATCGCCTATAAGGAAATCATCATGCGCTATTCTAAACTCTCTTTGCTCATCCCGTGCGCGCTTCTGCTTAGCGCCTGTACGACCGTCACTCCCGCCTACAAAGATAATGGCCCGCGTATCGGCGCGTGTGTGGAAGGCGGCCCGGACAGCGTGGCTCAACAATTTTACGACTACCGTATTCAACACCACAGCAATGATATCGCCGCGCTTCGCCCCTACTTGAGTGATAACCTGGCGAAATTGTTGACCGACGCCAGCCGCGATACGGAGCACCGCCAGTTGATGAGCGGCGATCTGTTCTCCAGCCGCGCTACGCTGCCGGATAGCGCCAGCGTCGCCAGCGCATCAACCATTCCGAACCGAGATGCGCGCAACATTCCTCTGCGGGTGGCGTTAAAACAGGGCGATCAAAGCTGGCAGGATGAAGTGCTTATGATTCACGAAGGCTCATGCTGGGTGATTGACGACGTTCGCTATCTGGGCGGAGATGTCCATGCCCCTGCCGGTACGCTGCGCCAGTCGATAGAAAACCGTTAACAGACAGTATTCCCCGCTTTTGCACCCATAACCCCGTAAATTGTCTGGCATTCTGCCCGGGATGCCGACAATTCTTCTTACCTACTATTCCTCCTGCTATTTTGTGCTATGTTTAGGGAAGAATGTGGGATATATTTAACTTTTAACGCATAAATATTGCATAACTATTCTGCCAAAGGTACTATCTGCGGCTTCAATAGCTATCAGACTGCCTGTATACGAGTGTCAATGAGTATTCAATTAAACGGCATTAATTGCTTTTACGGCGCGCATCAGGCGCTGTTCGATATCACGCTGGATTGCCCCGAAGGCGAAACGCTGGTGTTGCTTGGCCCAAGCGGGGCGGGTAAAAGTTCGCTGCTGCGTGTACTCAATCTGCTTGAGATGCCGCGCTCCGGCACTCTGACTATCGCCGGGAACCATTTTGACTTTACGAAAACGCCGTCCGATAAGGCGATTCGTGAGCTACGTCAAAATGTCGGAATGGTCTTTCAGCAATATAATCTTTGGCCGCATCTCACCGTTGTGCAGAATCTGATTGAAGCGCCCTGCCGCGTACTGGGTCTGACAAAAGATCAGGCGCTGGCGCGCGCAGAAAAGCTGCTGGAGCGTTTACGTCTGAAGCCATATAGCGATCGTTATCCGTTGCACCTTTCCGGCGGTCAGCAGCAGCGCGTCGCGATTGCCCGCGCGCTGATGATGGAGCCGCAGGTGCTGCTGTTTGATGAACCGACCGCCGCGCTGGACCCGGAAATTACCGCTCAAATCGTCAGCATTATTCATGAGCTGGCGGAAACGAACATTACTCAGGTGATCGTTACGCATGAAGTCGAAGTGGCGCGTAAGACCGCCAGTCGTGTGATTTATATGGAAAATGGTCACATCGTCGAGCACGGTGATGCGGGTTGCTTTGCCCACCCTCAGACCGAAGCGTTCAAAAACTATCTCTCTCACTAAGATTCGGGACAATGACAATGAAAAAAGTTCTGATTGCCGCGCTAATTGCAGGCTTTAGCCTTTCCGCTACAGCAGCCCAGACCATTCGTTTTGCGACCGAAGCGTCCTATCCGCCGTTCGAATCGATGGATGCTAATAACAAGATTGTCGGCTTTGACGTCGACCTGGCCAACGCGCTATGTAAAGAGATCGACGCCTCCTGTACCTTTACCAATCAGGCGTTCGACAGCCTGATCCCCAGCCTGAAATTCCGCCGCTTCGACGCTGTAATGGCGGGAATGGATATCACGCCGGAACGTGAAAAGCAGGTGCTGTTTACCACGCCATATTACGACAATTCCGCGCTGTTCGTGGGTCAGCAGGGCAAATACACCAGCGTCGATCAACTGAAAGGCAAGAAAGTCGGCGTACAGAACGGTACGACGCACCAGAAATTCATCATGGATAAGCATCCGGAAATCACCACCGTACCGTATGACAGCTATCAGAACGCGAAGCTGGATCTACAAAATGGCCGTATCGACGCTGTTTTCGGCGACACGGCGGTCGTGACCGAATGGCTGAAAGCCAATCCTAAGCTGGCGCCGGTCGGCGATAAAGTCACCGATAAAGATTATTTCGGCACCGGCCTGGGTATCGCGGTACGTCAGGGCAACACCGAGCTGCAGCAGAAATTCAATACTGCGCTGGAAAAAGTGAAGAAAGATGGGACTTACGAGACCATCTATAACAAATGGTTCCAGAAGTAATCTTTGATGAACGAATTTTTTCCTTTAGCAAGCGCCGCCGGGATGACCGTCGGCCTTGCCGTCTGCGCGCTGATCATTGGCCTCGCGTTAGCCATGTTCTTTGCCGTCTGGGAGTCCGTAAAATGGCGCCCGATTGCCTGGATAGGCTCCGCGCTGGTCACTATTTTGCGCGGCCTGCCGGAAATTCTGGTGGTGCTGTTTATCTATTTCGGCTCCTCGCAACTCCTGCTTACGCTGTCTGACGGGTTTACCCTCCATCTCGGCTTTACGCAGATCCCGGTGCAAATGGAGATTGAGAACTTTGACGTCAGTCCGTTCCTGTGCGGCGTGATTGCGTTGTCCCTGCTGTATGCGGCCTATGCGTCGCAGACGCTACGCGGCGCGCTGAAAGCCGTTCCGTCGGGTCAGTGGGAGTCGGGTCAGGCACTGGGATTATCAAAGACGGCGATTTTTTTCCGTCTGGTGATGCCGCAGATGTGGCGTCACGCCCTGCCAGGGCTGGGTAATCAGTGGCTGGTGTTGCTAAAAGATACGGCTCTGGTCAGCCTTATCAGCGTTAACGATCTGATGTTGCAGACCAAAAGTATTGCCACACGCACCCAGGAACCGTTTAACTGGTACATTATTGCGGCGGCTATTTACCTGGTCATTACGCTGATCAGTCAGTACATTCTCAAACGCATAGACCTGCGCGCGACACGTTTTGAGCGGAGGCCGGACTAATGCTTGAGTACTTACCTGAACTGCTAAAAGGGCTACACACCAGCCTGACGCTGACCGTGGCTTCTATTGCCGTCGCTTTGGTGCTGGCGTTAGTTTTTACCATTATCCTGACGCTAAAAACGCCGTTCGTGGTGTGGCTGGTGCGCGGCTATATCACGTTGTTTACCGGTACGCCGTTGTTGGTGCAAATTTTCCTGATCTACTACGGACCCGGTCAATTCCCGACACTGCAAGAGTATCCGCTACTCTGGCATCTACTGTCTGAACCGTGGCTGTGCGCACTGATCGCGTTGTCGCTAAACAGCGCCGCTTATACCACGCAGCTATTTTATGGCGCGATTCGCGCGATTCCGGAAGGTCAGTGGCAGTCCTGCGGCGCGCTGGGGATGAGTAAGAAAGATACGCTGGCGATTTTGTTGCCCTATGCGTTTAAACGCGCCCTCTCCTCCTATTCTAATGAGGTGGTACTGGTCTTCAAAAGTACCTCGCTGGCCTATACCATCACCTTGATGGAAGTCATGGGGTACAGTCAGTTGCTCTATGGTCGTACCTACGATGTGGTGGTATTTGGCGCGGCAGGCGTAATTTACCTGGTCGTCAACGGTCTATTGACGCTGATGATGCGTTTGATTGAGCGTAAAGCCCTGGCGTTTGAGCGGCGCAATTAACCAGGCAGGATAAGGCATTCTCGCCGCCGTTCGACAATGGTCAGATGGCGCTGCGCTTATCAGGTCTACGATGCATAATATTGAATAAATCCGACGGACAAGTGGTTAACCTGTCCGTCTTTTTTTATCCATCATAAAATATTTACTCATTTTTATTGCATACAAATTCAATTAATGGCATTGTAAATCTATGCCGCAGACACGGCGCATAATCATAAGATTACGGGAGTGACATCATGAAAAAGTTAGTTCTGGCTGCATTACTCGCCTCTTTCGCCACTGGCAGCATCGCCGCTGAAAAAATCAATTTCGGGGTTTCCGCCACCTATCCCCCGTTTGAATCCCTGGATGCGAGTAATAAAATTGTGGGCTTCGATATCGATCTGGCAACCGCATTATGCAAGCAAATGCAGGCAGAATGTACTTTTACCAATCATGCTTTCGATAGTCTTATCCCGGCGCTGAAATTCAGAAAATATGATGCCGTCATTTCCGGAATGGACATTACCCCGGAGCGCAGTAAACAGGTCGCCTTTAGCAATCCCTATTATGCGAACTCCGCGCTGGTGATTGCCAAAAAAGACACCTATAAAACCTTTACCGATCTAAAAGGTAAGCGTATCGGTATGGAAAATGGCACCACGCATCAAAAATATCTCCAGGATAAACATCCGGAGGTCAAAACCGTGGCCTACGACAGCTACCAGAATGCGATTATCGACCTGAAAAATGGCCGTATTGACGGCGTCTTTGGCGATACCGCAGTGGTCAATGAGTGGCTGAAAACGAATCCGCAACTGGGTCCGGCAACAGAGAAAGTGACCGATCCGCAATACTTCGGTACCGGACTTGGCATCGCGGTGCGCCCGGACAATAAGGCGTTGCTGGAAAAACTGAATAATGCGCTGGCCGCCATTAAAGCGGACGGCACTTATCAGAAAATCAGCGATCAGTGGTTCCCGCAGTAAAACGTATGTGATTAACCCACCGTGTTGCGAAATGGCAGTATAAATACCTTATTCAGCCCACGGGCCGCCATCGGAAACTATCCTGGCCTGATAAACGCAGCGCCATTGAGCATTCTACAGTTTGTCATCAGTCTCAAACGCCTGCATCAACAGGCGATTCGGACTAATACTTGCCGGGTGACGCTGACGCGTACCCGGCTTACAACATTGTTACGTTTTTAGATAACATCCAGACCCAGACGGCGATACTGCTCCGCCGGAGCATCATTTTCTTTCATCAAACGGATAAGTAAGTTGATCATCCTTGCTTCGATGGCCTCATCATGAATAGGATGTTGCTGCTGCGGATCGTCTCTGAGATCAAACAAGAGATGACCAAAGCTATTCACACCTTTATATTTTTCCCTGGCCGGAATACGTAATACCTGAAGCCCTTTAGTAAAGTTAAACGGAGGTGCCAGAGATAATTTTCCCAGTTCATCCACATCATAACGCGCATTCATCTTGATCGGCATTAACGTGTAGTTCGCAATGTCATGCTCACGCCCCGGCTGCGCGGCCCGCATATAAACATAGCGTCCGTCGGTAACATTAACATGTCCGCTAAACACGCCAAACAGCGCGCCTTCCCTGACGGGTTCATCACTGGCAATGACTTTCGCCAGCGGTTGGCCCTGCATATCTGCGGGAATAGGCTGCTGAAAATAATCCAGTAGCGTTGGTGCCCAGTCAATCATCTGCACCAGCGACTGCCGTCGCGCTCCGCATACCGCGCTGCGCGGGTCCCAGATAAACAGCGGGTTATTCGCCACCTCGTTATAATAGGGCATTTGATTTTTAGCCCACCAACCGTGCTCCCCCAGCAAGAAGCCGTGATCGGTACCGACAATCAGCATCGTATCGCGCCAGAGATCGTGTTCATCCATCAGATCAAGGATACGTCCCAGATTGCGGTCGCACATGGAAACCAGGGCCCGATAACGACAGCGAATATGCGCTATCGCCTCCTCACTTTCACTGACTTTGCCGCGCGGCCAGTCATAATGCGGGCCTTGCCACTCATCGTCATAGAGCGATAAATATTCCTCGGTGGTATAAAACGGCTCATGCGGATCAAACGTCTCAACCTGCAATAACCAGTTATCTTCGGCATGATTTTTATGGATAAAATCGCACCCGGCGTCAAAAACTTTCGTCTGGGGAAAATCGGCTTCCTGCTGGATGTATTCGCGGTTCGCCCAGTCATGACGCCATAGCCCGGAAACGCCGCCTCCGGTTTGTTTTTGTGGAACGCGCAGTACTTCCGGAATGGGCGGCTCGCCAACACTTGCCTTCCAGTGATCGCCCTCCTGACCGCGTACTACGTCCCAGGAGCTATAGCGGTTATGGTAGTTACCGCCGCCGTCTTCCCAGTAATGCAGATGATCGCTGATAAGATGGGTGTAGATCCCCGCTTTTTTCAATAATTCCGGCATGGAATCATCAAAGGGTTCCAGCGGCCCCCACTCACGATGCAGAAAGTTATAGCGCCCGGTGTGCAGTTCCCGACGGGCTGGCATACAGGGCATACTGCCGACATAACTATTGTCAAAGGTGGCGGCATGTGCCGCCAGGCGTTGAAAGTTAGGCGCTTTCGTTAGCAAATCACCATAGGGCGGCAAATAGTTTTTATTCAGACTGTCAAACAGCAGAATAATCGCTTTCATGACTCACCCTCATTTGTTGAGCAGGTGCGGAAAATTTTTCTCTACCACATCGTAAATCTGTTTACCTATTGATTCGCCATCCATGATATTTTCAATGGGAATGAGATATTGTCCGTGTTTAGGATCGAGGCTAACAACATCAAGCAATTTTTTCGAAATCGCATAAATATCTGCCCAGTCGGTAAATCCACCGACCTCTCCCGCTGCCGTATGCTCCATATCAAAAGAGAAGTCATATTTTGCTAACGCTTTTTTAACAACAGTCTGTAACATTACGCTACTGCCTACACCATAACCGCATACGAATAAAATATTTACAGAATCTTTCATAATAAAATCCTTTATATAAACCGAATCAATTAAATGGAATAAGGACCAAGATGGAACGTTGAAGCAATAAATTTCAGTAATTCACAAATTGCAGGCCACAGAGTCGCCCAGTCAAATATTCCCGTCCAGCCCACACCTTCTTTTGCCAGCCCGGTTAAAGGAATGGCCCATACCGTACCGAAAGTCTGAATAATCCCTAACAGGAAAGTACAAATAATAACGGAACGATATCCCCCCATTCGGTTGGCTAATACGCCGATGGGACCGCCGGAAAAGAAGAGCGGAACAAAACCAGGCAATACCATAATAGGGCTATGGATGAGCAGCAGAATGCCCATGGAAAAAATCGTGCCGAAGGTACAAAAGACAAATCCCAGCGTGGCCGCGTTCGGCGAAAAAGGTAATAAAGCAGCAACATCCACAGCCGGTATGGCGTTAGGAATAAAGCGATCCTGCCATCCTTTAAACGAACCGTTAATTTCACCTACCATCATCCGCACGCCCTGCAGCAAGATGACCATATACATAGAGAATTGCAGGCCCAGATTGATGATATAGATATACCAGGGTTTGCCTTTCGCCATTAACTGTACGTTATCGATCCCTGTCGCCAATAGAAAACCGCCAACGAAGAGCGTCATCACAATGGCGATTGCCGTCACGTTGTGGTTAAAAATGGCTAACCAACCGGGAAGTTTCAGGTTTTCGGCGTCATGCTTTTCCGGATCGCCGAATTTATGCGCGAATTTCGAGAAAAACCACAGTCCCAGCATCTGGTTATGCGCAATGGTAAAACCGGCGTTATTGGTCACTTTGGCGATGGGTTTAACAATAAGCGTAGTTGAAAACGCCCAAAAGACCCCGGTCAATACCCCGGCAATTACAATGGATTGTACCCAACCGAACCCCAGCCAGAAGACGATTAACCACAGTACTGCCTGTGAATGAGAGACCCCGGTATTACCGGTAAGAAATATACCTTTTGCGCCGGTATAACGGCCAAATAAAACTAATAACAGGTTAGTAAAAAACGCCAGTACAAAAACGTATCCTACATAGCCGAAATTATCGCCCAGCGCTATTTGCGTGGCGGCTTTCATGGCGTATGAATCCATTAAGTATCCATGCACGCCATAAGCCTTGCTGACTGCCTCTGCAACCGGTTTAAAAGTGGCTGAAAATTGAAAGCCGCCAAATAACACCATCATCAAACCGACCATCGCGCTGATCATACCGGTGATAATTTTTATAGGCGTCTTTTTATCCAGCGCATAGCCAACACCGACTAATATCCCAATTAATATTGCCGGTTCAGTTAAAAACGTTTGAATAACATCTATAAATTTGGCAAACATCGTCTGAACGCCCTCCATAAGCGTGCCTATTCGTTGTCATGATTGACCCCTTTACTGACGTTACGTATTGCTTCGCTGATGCTATTGAAAGTTACCCGATAAACCACCTTGTCTAATTTTGCCTTACACGCACTGTAATAATCAAAATTAGTCATTAAAAGATTTAAGGTGATTATTTGTGATTTGATTTGCAAAAATAGGGTAATATATAAATACAACCAATTGAATTAAATAATCAATTGATTGTATTTATTATTTTTATGAAATAGTTAATGGATAACAATAAATATTGTGAATATATTATATTGACCTGCGCAGTAACGCTAAAACCTCATAATGCGCGGTATGCGGGAACATATCGAAAAGCTGAACACGTTGAATACGGTAGTTCGGCAGATGACGAATATCCTGCGCCATCGTCTGCGCGTTACAGCTTGAATAAATAATAAAACGCGGCGCCATTTGTGCAAGGTAATCGCACAACGGCTTGCCAATGCCGCGGCGGGGAGGATTCACCAATACCAGGTCGGGCGTTTCACCTTGTGCGGTGGCGAATTGGGTGGAATCCAACGCCTGGAAATGAAGGCGGGTCAATCCCAGCTCGGCAGCGGATTGCTTCGCGCAGGCAATCGCCTCCGGCGCGATCTCAATACCGGTTAATTGCATCTGCGGCGTCGCGCAGTGCAGGCCGAATCCGCCCACTCCGCAAAAAAGATCCCACATATGGCGTACCGGCAGTTGCCCTACCCAGTCGCGCGCCGTCGCATATAATCGGCTGGCGACCGTAGGGTTGGTCTGAAAGAAACTTTGCGGACGAATCCACAGCGGCACATCGTTAAAACGTTCCGCCAGCGCCTGCTGATCCGTCAGGTAGATTTCCGTCTCCCCTTCCATAATCGCCATATGTACCGGCTGGATATTTGCGGTGATCACTCTGAGCTGCGGCAGTTGCGCGCGCAGCCACGGTAACGCCGCGCGCAGTTGCGTAAGTTTGGTTTCTGAACGCAACACGAAGCGTAGCATCATGCCGCCATCGAACTGACTTTCCGTCAGCAACAGGTATTTCAGTTCGCCGCGTTTTCGCGCCACGTTATAAGGCGTGAGTCCGGCCCGGGCAATAAAAGGTTTTAGCGCGCTGAATACGGGGGCAAAGGAGGCGGGATACAGCGGGCAGCCGCAAAGATCGACCGGCGTACCGTCGCGATGCAGCATCCCGAAGAGCGGTTTTTCTACACTACCGCTCACGACCATTTTCGCTTTGTTGCGGAAATGCTGTTCCGGGCCGCCAATCGGCGCGCACCACTGTTCAACAGGCAGCCCGGCGAGCAAACGATGTAAATCGGCTGTTTTTGCGGAAAGTTGTTCGTTAACCGACTGCGTAATCCATTGACAGGAACGGCAGCGACCCGCGTCATAGAGTGCGCACTGCATACCAAAAAACCTTCATATTATCCGGGGCGACGATTATACACATTATTGCAGCCGGAAGAACCGACGGCTGGGAGCGGGAATAAACAGCAGAAACAGAATTAAAAGATCGGGGAGTTTTTGCATGACCAGGGAATGCAGGATATCACGCTTCGATTCTCCCGCGATGCTAAACAACTCCGGATACCCGTAGCCTAACGACGCCGCCCACAGATATCCGCTCACAATAATTTGTGTCGCCAGGTACACCCAGCGCGCCCAGCTACGGCCTTTCACCAGCGAAAACGCACAATAAATTTCAACAAAGACCAGCACTAAGCTGGCCAGAAAGACCAGGGTTAAGCTCCACGTCTGCACGCTACGATGAATAAACTCGCCCATCCCGCGTATGCCGAGGGTATTCATAATCATCAGCACATCGAGACCGCGAATCAAAATAATCGCCATAGCCGCAACCTGCACCAGCGTAGGCACATTTAAACGGGCATGTGATGAGGTTGATTGCTTTATAAATCCCAATGAATGTCTTCCCTGAAAATGATGCCGCGACCCGCGCGGCAACGCATTGCCATAGTGGAAGATTTTAGTGGCTTCAGCCGCGTCTTGCACGCTGGATATCGCGAATCCGCTGTTTTTCCGCTCGCGCCATCAGGTACCAGGCAATAAATCCGACGATTCCTACCACACCGAGGATTAACGTCGCCAGCGCGTTGATTTCCGGGTTCACGCCCATGCGCACGCTGGAGAAAACCAGCATCGGTAGCGTGGTGGCGCCGGGACCGGAAACGAAGCTGGCAATCACCAGATCGTCAAGGGAAAGCGTAAAGGCCAACAGCCAGCCCGAGATCACCGCTGGCATGATCATCGGTAACGTAATGACGAAAAAGACCTTCAACGGCGCCGCGCCAAGATCCATCGCCGCCTCTTCAATCGAACGATCCAGTTCGCGTAATCGCGAAGCGATCACCACTGCCACATAGGCGGTACAGAACGTGACGTGCGCCAACCAGATGGTCAGCATCCCGCGATCGGAGGGCCAGCCGATAGCATGGCCGAGCGCGACAAACAGCAGCAGCAGCGACAGCCCGGTAATCACATCCGGCATCACCAGCGGCGCGGTGATCATAAACGCAAAGCCGTTTGCGCCGCGAAACCGTCCAAATCGCACCATCACCACCGCAGCAATGGTACCGAGCACCACCGCCATCGTCGCCGCGCAGGCGGCAATTGTCAGGCTTAGTCCCACTGCGCTCATCATGGCGGTATCCCGAAAGAGCTCGCCATACCAGCGCGTCGACCATCCCGCCCACACCGTCACCAGCTTCGAACTGTTAAACGAGTAAATCACCAACATTAACATCGGCGCATAGAGAAAAGTAAACCCCAGCACCAGAATCAGAATGCGCCAGGGCGAGCGAACGACCGGTAAGTTATTCATCCGTGCTCCCCCACACTTTTTTGCTGATGTTTATGGAACCACATGATCGGGACTATCAGCAGCAGCAACATAATAATGGCGACCGCAGAAGCCACCGGCCAGTCGCGGTTATTGAAAAACTCCTGCCACAGGACGCGACCAATCATGATACTGTCCGGCCCGCCAAGCAGTTCCGGGATCACGAACTCGCCCACCGCCGGGATAAAAACCAGCATCGAGCCGGCGATGATTCCGCCTTTGGTGAGCGGGACAATGATGCTAAAAAATGTTTTCAGCGGTCGGGCGCCGAGATCCAGCGACGCTTCCACCAGCGAATAATCAATGCGCGTCAATGCGGTATAAATGGGCAGTACCATAAACGGCAGATAAGCATAAACAATGCCGATATAGACGGCCAGGTTAGTGTGCAGGATCGTCAGCGGCTGATCGATAACCCCGAGCCACAGCAACACATTGTTCAGCACGCCGTTGTTTTTCAAAATGCCCATCCAGGCATAGACGCGTATTAAAAAAGACGTCCACGAGGGCAGGATCACCAACAGCAGCAGGATATTGCGCGTGGAGGGCTTGCTATGCGCCACCGCCCACGCCAGCGGGTAGCCCAGCAGCAGGCAGCAGATCGTGGAAATACCGGCAATTTGTAACGATTGCAGATAGGCTTCGAAATAGAGCGGATCGTCGGTCAGTTGCAAAAAATTGCCGAGGTTGAGCGTAATCGACAACTGACCGTCAGCCCATTCCAGCAGATCGGTATACGGCGGGATCGCCCGCGCCATTTCCGCCAGACTTATCTTAAAGACGATAAGAAACGGCAGTAAAAACAGAAGAATGAGCCAGATATAAGGCAAAGCAATAACCAGCTTACGCCCATGTTTCATTTGCATTCGCGCCAACCATAGCGCCGCGCCGCCAGGTTTACTGATGCGTGCCGGAGGTTCAAGTGTGCTCATGTTTACCCCTTATACCGTCAGGACCACGCAGCTATCCGCTTCCCAGCACAAACGCACTTCATCGCCCCAGGTCGGTAACCCTTTCCGGTAACGGTGCGCATTCTGCAGTTGAGCGCTGATCATCTGCCCGCTTTTTAGCCGCACATGATAAATAGACAGATCGCCGAGATACGCAATATGCGCCACTTCGCCGACGGCGAAATTATAGCCATCGGCAGGCGGCGACTCACACAGCATGATTTTTTCCGGACGTAGCGCCACATATACCGGCACATTATCAACGACAGAGGCATCTGCATCGACTTTTAACGGATGAACCAAACCGGGCGCGTCAATGACCAGACCGTCCTCTTCACGCGCTTTCAGTAAGCCCTCAAAAACATTTACCGATCCGATAAATTCGGCGCTGTAGCGGGTCGTCGGATGCTCGTAAATCTCCTCCGGTTCGCCAATTTGCACAAATTTTCCACGGTTCATGATGGCAATGCGCCCCGCCATCGTCATCGCTTCTTCCTGATCGTGCGTCACCATGACGCAGGTCACGCCGACGCGCTCAAGGATATCCACCACTTCAAGCTGCATCCGGTCGCGTAATTTTTTATCCAGCGCGCCCATCGGTTCATCCAACAAGAGCAGCTTAGGACGTTTCGCCAGGCTGCGCGCCAGGGCCACGCGCTGACGCTGACCGCCGGAAAGCTGATGCGGCTTACGTTTTGCAAACTCCTGCATGTGCACCAGACCCAGCATCTCATTGACGCGGCTGGTAATCTCCGCCTTCGGCAGTTTGTCCTGCTTCAGACCAAAAGCGATGTTCTGCTCTACCGTCATATGCGGAAATAACGCATAGGACTGAAACATCATATTAATCGGACGCTGATACGGCGGAACATGCGCCAGATCGACGCCGTCGAGCATAATTTGCCCGCTGCTCGGCGGTTCAAAACCTGCCAGCATCCGTAGCAGAGTCGATTTTCCACAACCTGACGCGCCCAGCAGGGCAAAAATCTCGCCTTTATAGATAGTCAGACTGACATCATCGACAGCATGTTGCCCGTCGAATGACTTCGTCAGGTTGCGAATTTCCAGAAGCGGCGTCAGCGCTTTACGGGTTTTCACCTGCGGGCGGTGGGGGACATCATTCACAAGGCGCTCTCCGGCATAACACAATCAAACGATACAAACGGTGGAATGCCCGATAGCGCACGCTTATCAGACCATACCGTTAATAAATTACTTACCGCTTTTCACCTTCGTCCATGCGCGGGTGCGGACGCGATCAATCTTCGGCTCCTGCACTTTCAGGGTAAACAACTTGGCCCGCACATCCGCCGGCGGATAAATTCCCGGGTTATCGCGCACCTGCTGGCTGACCAGCGCCGTCGCCTCTTTATTCGCATTGGCGTAGAAAACGTGATCGGAAATATGGGCAATCACATCAGGGCGCAGCAGATAATTAAGGAACTGGTAGGCCTCGTCTTTATTTTTGGCGTCAGCCGGCATGGCAAACACATCAAAAAACGCCATTGCCCCCTCTTTGGGGATCGAGAAAGAGATATTGACGCCATTTTTCGCCTCTTTCGCCCGGTTAGCGGCCTGCCAGACATCGCCCGCCCAGCCAATGGCTACACAGGTATCGCCATTAGCCAGATCGTTAATGTATTGCGAGGAGTGGAAATAGCGAATGTTTGGCCGTAGCTTCAACAACAGATCGGTTGCCGGGCCGGTGTAGTCATCCGCTTTGCTGCTATTCGGATCTTTACCCAGATAGTTCAGCACGGTGGCAAAAATTTCTTCAGGCGCATCAAGGAAAGAGACGCCGCAGCTTTTTAGCTTCTCCAGATTTTCCGGCTTGAGGACTAAATCCCAGCTATTCACTGGCGCATCATCTCCCAGCACCGCTTTCACTTTATCAACGTTATAGCCAATGCCCGTCGTGGCCCACATGTAGGGCATGGCGTATTTGTTGTCAGGATCGTGCTTCGCTACCAGTTTCAGCAGTTCAGGATCGAGGTTTTTCCAGCCGGGAAGTTTGCTTTTATCCAGCGGCTGAAAAACGCCCGCGGTGAGCTGGCGCTCAAGAAAACTGGCCGATGGCACCACCAGATCGAACCCGGTGCTGCCTGCCATTAACTTGCCTTCCAGCACTTCGTTAGAGTCAAAGACATCATAGATAACGTTAATCCCGGTCTCTTTTTCAAAGTTCGCCACCGTGTCCGGCGCGATATAATCTGACCAGTTATAAATGTGCAGCGTTTTTTGTTCGGCAGCGAGCGTGCCGACAGAGACGACCATCAGAGCACCCGCAACCAGACCCGATAGCCATTTTTTCTTTAAGGCGGTCATCATCGCTTTCCTTCTAAAATCCGTTAACAAATGAACCCATTAGGCGTGGTTTAAAACATGCCTGAAATGTGCATACCTTTTCATTTGATACAAATGAAGAAGAGAGGTCGCCCTCCCTGCCATCAAGCTCGCTATAGAAGCTTCGCAAGAATAACTTTAGCTAAGGTTTGAGGCTATAGCCCAGATTAAAAAACGCCTTTTATCAATTTTTTATGCAGGTTTTGTCTATGTGATAAAGCGAAATGGTCAGAAAGGAGGTGAATAATTCTTTAAATAAAGGTTAACAGCAGCATAAAAAAACGTAAACAGCAGCCGCGCTGGCAGCGACTGCCTGATTATCGGGAGGGATCAGTGAAGAAAATGGTCAACCGCGCTGGTTTTTTGCGCGTCTTCTTCCGCGTTAAACAGAAGCTGATGCGCCCCGGCCTCAAGGATCACCATAGAAATCTGCTCTTCACTTTGGCGAACAAACCATTCGAACTGTTCGTAGGTGACGCCTTGCATAACGGATAAAGACTGGCACACAACCAGTTTTGGCAGATTATCATCCTGCATATCGAGAAAGGCTTTTACCGTCAACGAACTGGCGTTGATAGCAGAGAGATCGGCCGCCAGCGGCAGCAACGCGGAAGGCCTGACCTCCGCCATCGCGGAAAAAAGAATGGTGTTGTCCACCAAATCGATTTTAGCATCGTAGACGCCGTCAAAATTCTGCATATGCGGCAAATGCAGCGCCTGGCAGGTATCACATTCGAAGAAATTCATGCCCAGGTCGTCGAGCCATTGACGCAACGTATCCAGAGTGGGAACGACCAGTGATATCATAATAATGTGCTACCTCTTACGATGACGATGAAAAAATTACCGGCACAGCTTACGCAAAAAGCGTGCTTCGTACTACGGCGGAATCCACGATTGCGATTAGCCGCCGATTTTAAGGCAAAATTCAGGCGTAGCGTGACGTTCTATCCACTGAATCATTCGCCCCGCGATATCCACGCCCGTAGTCTTTTCGATACCTTCCAGTCCCGGCGAGGCATTCACCTCCATCACCAGCGGCCCGCGCGCGGCGCGTAAAATATCGACACCCGCCACATCCAGCCCCAGCGTTTGTGCGGCTTTGATGGCGATATCCCGTTCACGGGGCGTGATCGTCGCGATGCTGGCCACCCCGCCACGATGAAGATTGGAGCGAAAATCACCGGCTTTCGCGCACCGCTCAATCGCCGCCACAACCTCATTGCCGACGACCAGACAACGAATATCGCATCCTTTAGCTTCGGCAATGTATTCCTGAACCAGGATATGGGCATTGAGCCCCCGAAACGCATCAATAACGCTTTCAGCAGCCTGACGCGTCTCCGCCAATACCACGCCGATCCCTTGCGTGCCTTCTACCAGCTTCACGACCAGCGGCGCCCCGCCAACCATCTTAATAAGATCGCTGGTATCATCCGGCGAATGGGCGATCCCGGTAATGGGAAGATCGATCCCCTGGCGCGCCAGAAGTTGTAGCGATCGCAGCTTATCGCGCGCGCGGGTAATGGCGACGGATTCATTCAGCGGATAGCTACCCAGTAGCTCAAACTGACGTAGCGCAGCGGTACCATAAAAGGTAATGGCCGAACCAATACGGGGAATAACGGCGTCAAAATGGGGCAGACGACGCCCCTTGTAATGGATCGACGACGCTGCCGGATTAATATTCATATAGCAGGAAAGAGGATCGAGTATCTCGACCAGATGGCCGCGCCGCATCGCCGCTTCGCGCAGACGTTTGCAAGAATAGAGCGTTCCATCCCTGGACAATATGGCAATTTTCACCCTGCACCTCGCTGAAAACCCTGAAAAGCCCGCGTATCATACACTGGCCCGCAGGTTTTAGCGCGTCGCCCAGCCCTGTTTATGCAAATATTCAAGGATAAATGGGCGATTTTCTTTAATCAGGGTGCGACGGATATGATCGCTCCAGGTATCGCGTCGCGTATTACTGCCGCGGGTCAGATAATACTCAGCCAACTGCTCGTCATAGCGCGCCAGCAGCTTTTCATCAAGCGGTTGATACTGGTTCTCATGAACCACAAGCTCGGCAGGCAGGCGCGGTTTCAGATCCGGATTATCCGCAGGCCATCCCAAACACAGGCCAAAGAGCGGCAATACATGCTTCGGCAATTTTAACAGTTCGGTAACAGACTCAATATTGTTACGGATGCCGCCGATATACACGCCGCCTAATCCCAGTGATTCCGCCGCCGTCAGCGCATTTTGCCCCATCATCGCCGTATCGACGACACCGAGCAGCAGTTGTTCGGCAAGCCCCAACTGCGCGTCAGGACAGATCTGCAAATGACGATTAAAATCGGCGCAAAATACCCAGAACTCAGCGGCCTGCGCCACATGCTTTTGCCCGCCCGTCAGGGGCACTAACGCCTCACGCAGCGCCCGATCGGTAATACGGATAATAGAGCTGCACTGTAAAAAACTGGAACTGGACGTACTGCGCGCGGCGGCAATAATGGCCTCTCGCTGCGCGTCAGTCACGGGTTCATCGGTGAAATGGCGAATAGAACGATGGCCACAAAGAAGTTCAATGGTCGGACTAATTATGCTTTTCTCTATCTGAACGGGAAGAAATGTCGGGTGGACGTTTCATCAACTGCGGCGCCAGTAACTGCGCAATACGCCACATCATCGCCACCGCGGCGGGGAGGATCAACACGACGCCCAGGAAAACCATCAATACGCCAGCCAGCGGCGTATTGAACGGCGCGGGCAGCGTAAGGTAATGATTAAGCGATAGCAGAGCAAGCGCCAGCAAAATCATACCGAGGCATTCCAGTATCAGTATGCTTTTGGGTAACACGCCAATCGTTCGCATATCAAGCCTCCCGGTTAACTGACGCACAGTGTAGAACGTTCTGGTCCGGCGTGCTTAACAGATATAGCCCTGGGTTATCAAAGGAACAGGCGTAACCTGCTTTTCATCTGCCGTAAATAGCGGCATGATAACACCTGTTCGCCGTCTGGCTTTATGTTCGAGGAGAGATATGTTTACTGTTATTTTTGGCCGCCCAGGGTGCCCTTATTGCGTGCGTGCAAAAGAGTTGGCGGAAAAACTGAGCAAAGAACGCGACGATTTCAACTACCGCTATATTGATATCCATGCTGAAGGCATTACTAAAGCGGATTTGGAAAAAACCGTAGGTAAACCTGTAGAAACCGTACCGCAGATTTTTGTCGATCAAAAACATATCGGCGGCTGTACGGATTTTGAAGCATGGGCAAAAGAAAATCTGAATCTTTTCGCCTGATTGCTCTGGCAACGCCCTCTGCCGGAGGGCGCTATCGGCGTTTTTTTCGCCGGTGGCTAAACAGGCTGCTAATAAACAAATAGCAGAGCGCGCCTAACGCACACCAGAATACGGCGCTAAATAACCACGCCAGTTCTTGCCAAAACGATCGGGTAGGCATAAATACCACGCGCATTAACACCAGGCAAAACGGCGCCGCCAGCATCGCCCCGATCAGCGGTCGGATCACCTCGCGTCGGTGAGAACAAAAACTGGCCACCGCGCCAGGTAACGTAAAAAATAACAGTCCAATCTCAGGATGCCCTGCCGCGCGAAAAGCGCCTTGTACATGCATAGTTAATGAAAGACACACCACAATAAAGAGTACAAAGCAGCAGACAACGCTTGCCCACCCGTGTTTATGTTTCAATCGTTCCTCCTGACACTCTCTATCGAACACGCTTTCCGCCGTGAGGCATCCAGTCAGATAAAGTCATGTGGCATTCCATGCCAAAAACACACCTGCACGATTCTTATAGCCGTTAGTACGCAATAAGATTAAACTAGCAGGATATATTGTTGTGTTGTTTTTATTTGGATGCTGTATGCAATACGATTGCACCCTTAATTCATGATAAAAACAGTAGCGTAAATTACCATTTCTTTCAACAGCTTACTCGTAAACAAGAAGTTAGTCTCCGTGAATATAAACGTCGCAGATTTGTTAAATGGGAATTACATCCTGTTATTATTTGTGGTCCTGGCTCTTGGCCTGTGTCTTGGCAAGTTACGTCTGGGTTCAGTCCAACTTGGTAATTCCATTGGCGTTTTAGTGGTCTCTCTATTATTAGGGCAGCAACACTTTAGTATTAACACCGACGCGCTAAATCTGGGATTTATGCTGTTTATTTTTTGTGTCGGCGTCGAGGCTGGCCCCAACTTTTTTTCGATTTTTTTTCGCGACGGTAAAAATTATCTGATGCTTGCCCTGGTCATGGTCGGTAGCGCTCTGCTAATCGCCTTAGGCCTTGGTAAGCTATTCGGCTGGGATATCGGCCTGACGGCCGGTATGCTGGCCGGCTCAATGACTTCCACGCCCGTGCTGGTTGGCGCAGGCGATACCCTGCGACATTCCGGCATCGCCAGCACCCAACTCTCCTCCGCTCTTGATAATCTGAGCCTGGGCTATGCCCTGACCTATCTGATTGGGCTGGTCAGTCTGATCGTGGGCGCGCGTTACTTGCCTAAACTACAGCATCAGGATTTGCAAACCAGCGCCCAGCAAATTGCTCGCGAGCGCGGTCTGGATACCGATGCTAATCGCAAAGTTTATTTGCCGGTTATCCGCGCCTATCGGGTTGGTCCGGAACTGGTGGCCTGGACTGACGGTAAAAACCTGCGCGAGCTGGGTATTTACCGCCAGACAGGCTGCTATATCGAACGTATTCGCCGTAACGGTATTCTGGCGAACCCGGATGGCGATGCGGTGCTGCAAATGGGCGATGAGATTGCGCTGGTCGGCTATCCGGACGCGCACGCCAGGCTCGATCCCAGCTTCCGTAATGGTAAGGAAGTGTTTGATCGCGATCTGCTTGATATGCGCATCGTGACGGAGGAAATTGTGGTGAAAAACCACAATGCGGTCGGTCGCCGCCTCGCTCAGCTCAAGCTGACCGATCATGGCTGCTTCCTTAACCGCGTCATCCGCAGCCAGATCGAAATGCCTATCGACGATAACGTCGTGCTGAATAAAGGCGACGTGTTACAGGTGAGCGGCGACGCCAGACGCGTAAAAACCATCGCCGATCGCATTGGTTTTATTTCAATCCATAGTCAGGTGACGGACCTGCTCGCCTTCTGCGCTTTTTTTATCATCGGGTTAATGATCGGGATGATTACCTTCCAGTTCAGCAATTTTAGTTTCGGCATCGGCAACGCGGCCGGATTGCTGTTCGCCGGGATCATGCTCGGTTTCCTGCGCGCTAACCATCCTACCTTTGGTTATATTCCGCAGGGCGCGCTTAACATGGTGAAAGAATTCGGCTTGATGGTATTTATGGCAGGCGTTGGTTTAAGCGCCGGCAGCGGTATCAGTAACGGTCTGGGCGCGGTCGGCGGACAAATGCTGATCGCCGGGCTTGTCGTCAGCCTGGTACCGGTGGTGATCTGCTTCTTGTTTGGCGCTTATGTGCTGCGCATGAACCGGGCGCTGCTGTTCGGCGCCATGATGGGCGCGCGTACCTGCGCCCCGGCGATGGAAATCATTAGCGATACGGCGCGCAGTAATATTCCAGCGCTGGGTTATGCGGGGACTTACGCTATCGCCAACGTTCTGCTAACGCTGGCGGGGACGCTTATTGTCATCATCTGGCCGGGGTTAGGATAAAACTGAAGTTTGCCTTTAAGTGAAAAAATTTTGCCAATAGGTCGAACTTTTCGTTAAAGCATCAGTCATACCTATTGCCACTGCTTTTCTTTGATGTCCCCATTTTGTGGAGCCCATCAACCCCGCCATTTCGGTTCAAGGTTGGTGGGTTTTTTGTTGCCTGACGCAGAGTGACACGACATTGACGCTCCGGCGATTCGCTTTACCATCTGTAAAATCGCTTCACGCGCCAGCGGCGTTCGATCCGTTACAAAATGCAGCGTCATCCCCTCGATAAACGCATCCAGCGCTCGGGCGGTCTGCGCGTCAAACCACTGCGCCAGCGTATTCTGGCTACGCTGCATCCAGTTTTGCATGACTATTTTTAACGCTGGCTTATCGCTGGCATAGGCATATAACTGATACATTAACGCCATATTATCCGGCGTCGTAACCTGCGAGCCGTAAATCATTTCCGTTATCGCCTGGCACGCCCCCTCCGCATCCGTCACCTGCGCAAAAAAATCCTGGTATTGACGCGACATGTTCTCGGTGAAAAGTGTAAAAGCTTCACTCAATAACGCATCCATACCGGCAAAATAGTAGGTCATCGAGCCAAGCGGCACCTGAGCGATAGCGGCGATTTTCCGGTGCGTCACGGCATGAACGCCATAGGTCTTTACCGCTTCCAGTGTGGCCTGAATTATTTTTTCCCGTCGCTTAGGATCATTGGCGCGTCTTACGGCATTTTCTTTCATGATGAGTTCCACATCTCATTCAGGATGCAGGCGATAGTAGCCTGCCGCTTACGCTGAAAAAACAGACAGTAAAAACTGTCTGCACAACGAAGTATGACGGCGATATGTACAAATGTACACAAGCTTGCTAATGTTTACCTCTCGCTTCTATTTTCTGGCCTGACGCTATGACCGTCCTCTCCTCACGTAATGCCTTAAAACGCCGTACCTGGGCGCTGTTTATGTTCTTCTTTTTACCCGGACTGCTGATGGCCTCCTGGGCAACCCGAACGCCTGCTATTCGGGATATTCTTTCCGTCTCTACCGCGGAAATGGGGGCGGTCTTATTCGGGCTTTCTATCGGTTCAATGAGCGGTATTCTTTGTTCCGCCTGGCTGGTGAAACGATTTGGCACCCGGAAGGTTATTCGCACGACGATGACCTGCGCAGTAACCGGGATGGTTATTCTTAGCGTCGCGCTGTGGTGTGCCTCGCCGCTGATTTTTGCCCTTGGATTAGCCGTTTTCGGCGCCAGTTTTGGCGCAGCCGAAGTGGCGATTAATGTCGAAGGCGCGGCGGTCGAACGCGAGCTGAATAAAACCGTTCTGCCGATGATGCATGGTTTCTACAGTTTCGGCACGCTGGCGGGCGCTGGTGTCGGCATGGCGTTAACCGCATTAAGCGTCCCGGCTAACATCCATATCATCCTCGCGGCTGCCGTGGCGATCGCGCCCATTTTTATCGCCATTCGGGCGATCCCTGACGGTACGGGTAAAAACGCATCGGAAGATGCTCACCTTCAGGAAAAAGGATTACCTTTTTATCGGGACATCCAGCTTTTGCTTATTGGCGTGGTGGTGCTGGCAATGGCATTCGCCGAAGGCTCTGCGAATGACTGGCTGCCGCTACTGATGGTAGACGGACACGGTTTTAGCCCAACCTCCGGCTCTCTGATCTACGCCGGTTTCACGCTTGGTATGACCGTTGGCCGCTTTACCGGCGGCTGGTTTATTGACCGCTATAGCCGGGTGACGGTTGTTCGCGCCAGCGCGTTGATGGGAGCGCTGGGCATTGGCCTGATTATTTTTGTCGATAGCGACTGGGTTGCCGGCGTCTCGGTCATTCTTTGGGGCTTAGGCGCTTCGCTCGGCTTCCCGCTGACTATTTCCGCCGCCAGCGATACCGGTCCCGACGCGCCGACGCGCGTGAGCGTTGTCGCCACGACCGGCTATCTGGCGTTTTTGGTCGGGCCGCCGCTGTTGGGCTATCTGGGAGAGCATTATGGATTACGCAGCGCCATGATGGTTGTGCTGGCGCTGGTTATTCTGGCGGCGCTGGTGGCGAAGGCCGTCGCCAAACCTGTATCGACTCCGCAACCGGTGATGGAGCATAACGCATGAGTATTAAATTAATCGCCGTCGACATGGACGGCACGTTTCTGAGCGATCAAAAAACCTATAACCGTGACCGGTTTATGGCGCAGTACCAACAAATGAAGCGGCAAGGCATTCGCTTTGTCGTGGCCAGCGGCAACCAGTATTACCAGTTAATCTCGTTCTTTCCGGAAATTGCGCACGAAATCGCTTTTGTCGCGGAAAACGGCGGTTGGGTGGTCAGCGAAGGCGAGGATATTTTTAACGGCGAGCTGACAAAAGCCGACTTCCAGACGGTTGTCGAACACCTGCTCACACGCGCCGATGTGGAGATTATCGCCTGTGGAAAAAACAGCGCCTACACGCTGAAACGGTACAACGATGCGTTAAAAGCCGTTGCGGCAATGTATTATCATCGTCTGGAGTTTGTGGATAATTTTAATAATATCAACGATGTTTTTTTCAAATTCGGCCTTAATATTACCGATGAACGGATACCGGAAGTACAGGCGGCGCTGCACGACGCCATTGGCGATATCATGGTCCCCGTTCATACCGGCTATGGCAGTATTGATTTAATAATTCCCGGCGTGCATAAAGCCAACGGCCTGCGTCTGTTACAGCAGCTCTGGGGCATTCATGATAGTGAAGTGGTGGTATTCGGCGACGGCGGCAACGATATTGAGATGCTGCGTCAGGCCGGGTTTAGTTTTGCCATGTCGCACGCCAGCGAGGCGGTCGCGGCGGCGGCGAAATACCGCGCCGGATCGAACAACCAGGAAGGCGTGCTGGATATCATCGACAGCGTATTAAACAACGAGCCGCCGTTCAACGTCTAGCGGATGCCTCTCTATGCCTGATAACAGAAAGCTTATCAGGCGTAGCCGCTCTCTCAGACTGTTTGCAAATTCCCCGTCCGCTTATCTTTTAAGAAGACCAGCATCAGCAGTAGCCAAAGAATACCGTTTGCCAGATTAAACAGGCTAAATAACCCATTGCCGCCGCTTAACCAGGCGTGTTTACTGACTTCAATGCCAACGGTAAAAATCAGCATTTGTAGCATTCCCATCGCCGCCGAGACCGTTCCTTTACTCATATCGCTGGAAAAGAGCGTCAGACGCACCAGTCCGGCATTCGCCAGCCCAATGCCAAAAGCGTATACGCTTAATCCCGCCGTCATCCATAAATAAGCATGGGATGAAACCACCGTCGCCGCCGCGGCGATGATCAGCCCCGCGACGATAGGCCAGCCGCCCATCACGATCAGCGAGCGAACCGTACGTCGGGAGGTTAAACGCGCCAACACCAGATTACCGGCAATGAGCGCGCCAAAAACGGGCACCTGCAGCAGACCATATTCATAGCTGCTGAGCTGTTCGCCGCTAATGATGATAATCGGCGACTGCGCAATCCAGGCCAACAGCGGCAGGCTGACAAATCCCAGCGCTAACGCCCCTGCGACGAACCGCCGGTTTTTTATCACCAGTCGATAATCCCGGCCCAGCGCCTTAAATGACAGCGTTTCGCCCCGCCGCGTGGCGGTCTCCGGCATTGCGCGCTGTAGCCCGAAAAAGGCGATAGCGGCCAGTGCGGCAAATAAAATAAACATCCCCTCCCACGGCAGAACATGCACCCATGCCGCCCCAACCAGTGGTCCCAGTAGCGGCGCGATTAACGCCACGTTCGCCATCAGCGCGGTAATTTTTATACACACCGCTTCCTCAAAGGATTCCTGAATCGCGGCATACCCTACAGCGCCGATAAAACACAGGCTAATCCCTTGCAAAAAACGCAGGAATGTAAATTGTTCGATGTTTTTCGCCAGTAACGTCGCCAGGCAGGTGACAATAAACCACACGACGCCCGCCAGCATCACGGGACGACGGCCAATCCGGTCAGACAACGGGCCAAGCAGCCATTGTAAGAACATACCGCCCGCCAGATAAGCGGTCATGGATGTCGGAACCCAGTCCAGGCCCGCCTGATACTGCTCAACCACCGCCAGCATACCCGGCTGGATCATGTCGTTGCCAATATAAGTAGAAAATTCGTACAGCACCAGACAGAGAGGAAAAAGTAGCGCCTGACGTCCCAGCCTGCCGCCTGATTGTAAACGATTCTGCATACCATCTCTTCGCCAATAAAAACCGCGCAGAGTGTAATGAAAGTCGGGGAACTGAGATAGCGAATTATGAGGCTGCAAGGGAAATAGCGCACATTTTTACAGAAAGCCGCTTAGCGCTTGCGTGCTTTAAGGTTAATTTAAGTTTGCGCCGTTATCATCGACATTATTTTATGCCATTGTCTTAAATCTCTTCATGTTGCCGCCAAATAAGACAATACTGCTTTTCCTCTCTGTTACGCTGCATTTATGCTCAGTTTGCACGGGGATGAGCTGGCTATCCCTTTTGATTTCATTGCTCCGAGCCTGGATGTTATGCTGGAAAACCTTAACAACTCGCTGTTTTATTTTATTAACGCCACGCCTGATTCCGCGCAGTGGACGATTTCGCTCGCTATCTTTATCGCCAAAGATGTCATCAACATCGTCCCGCTCTTAGCCGTGGTACTCTGGCTGTGGGGTCCCCGCGATCGGGTCTGCGCCCAGCGCCAGCTGATCGTTAAAATCGGCATCGCGCTGATTATCAGTCTGGCGGTCTCCTGGACAATGGGACACCTTTTCCCGCACGACCGTCCGTTTGTCGATCATATCGGCTATAACTTCCTGCATCATGCCGCCGATGACTCTTTCCCCAGCGATCACGGTACGGTGATTTTTACCTTTGCGCTGGCGTTTTTGTTCTGGCACCGCCTCTGGTCAGGCATCGTGATGATGGCGATAGCCATGACCATCGCCTGGTCGCGCGTCTATCTCGGCGTACACTGGCCGTTAGATATGATTGGCGCGCTGCTGGTAGCGATGCTTGGCTGCCTGAGCGCACAGCTGATCTGGCAGTGGTACGGCGCGCCGCTCTACCAGGCGCTGCAACGTTGTTACCGTTTCTGTTTCGCATTGCCCATTCGAAAAGGCTGGGTACGTGACTAAATAGCGAAAAAAAGAGTAATATTAAGCGCTCTGTATGGTGCGGAGCGCTTATTTAACTCTCCAGGGGAACTATGGAAACGCGACGCGACGAGCGTATTGGTCAATTGCTGCAGGCCTTAAAACGCAGCGATAAACTTCATCTTAAAGAAGCCGCGACCCTGTTGGGCGTCTCTGAAATGACCATTCGTCGCGACCTGAACCATAAAAGCGCGCCTGTCGTGTTGCTGGGCGGCTATATCGTACTGGAGCCCCGCAGCGCCAGTCATTATCTGTTAAGCGATCAAAAATCTCGTCTGGTGGAAGAAAAACGCCGAGCCGCTCAGCTGGCTGCGGGCCTGGTACAAGCGCATCAGACGGTATTTATTGACTGCGGCACCACCACGCCGTGGATCATCGAAGCCATTGATAATGACCTTCCCTTTACGGCGGTGTGCTATTCACTTAATACCTTTCTGGCGCTGCAGGACAAACCCCATTGCCGCGCCATCCTCAGCGGCGGGGAGTTTCACGCCAGCAACGCCATTTTCAAACCGCTTGATTTCCATGAAACGTTAAACAATATTTGTCCGGATATCGCGTTTTATTCCGCCGCCGGGGTTCATACCAGTAAAGGCGCTACCTGCTTTAATCTGGAAGAGCTGCCGGTAAAACATTGGGCCATGACAATGGCACAGAGCCATGTACTGGTGGTGGATCACAGTAAATTCGGCAAGGTACGTCCGGCGCGGATGGGGGAATTATCACGCTTTGATACGATTATCAGCGACCGCCGTCCCGATGAGGCCTTTGTGGCCTACGCTAAAGCGCAACAAATTACTCTGATGTATTAACTGCCCGTTGCCGGATGCGACGCGCACCCGGCAACGGAGTTATTTTACGAGAACCAACTGCCAAACCACTGATGGAGTTTCATCAGCACAAAATCCCACATCCGGCTGAAAAATCCCCCCTCCTCGACGTTTTCCATCACCATTAACGGGCGTTGCTCAATGGATTTTCCGTTAAGCTGGAAATCGATGGTGCCGACAACCTGCCCTTTCTTCAACGGCGCCGTGAGCTGTGGTTCGTTCAACGTAAAGCTGGCCTTCAGGTTTTTAAGCTGCCCACGCGGAATCGTCACAGACCCCGCATCGCCCGCCCCCAAATTGACCTCACGCTTATCGCCAAACCAGACCCGTTGCGTCACGAATGTCGCGTCAGGTTTAATCGGCGTGACCGTTTCAAAGAAGCGGAAACCCCAGGTCAACAGTTTTTCTGACTCATTAAAACGAATACGGTCCGTTTTCGCCCCCAGCACGACAGAGATCAGGCGCATATCGCCCTGGGTGGCGGAGGCGACAAGGTTATACCCAGCGCCTGCCGTTGTCCCCGTTTTCATGCCGTCGACATGCAGATTGGTGCTCCACAACAGGCGGTTGCGGTTTGGTTGACGAATATTATTAAAAGTAAATTCTTTCTCTTTATGAATGGCGTATTCGTCAGGCACATCGTGAATCAAGGCCTTGCCGAGCAACGCCATATCGCGAGCGGTACTGAACTGCCCTGGCGCATCAAGACCGTGTACCGTCTGGAAGGTTGTATTGGTTAACCCCAGTCGTTTCGCATAGGCGTTCATCAGGCCGATAAAGGACTCCTGGCTTCCGGCGACGTAGTCGGCAAGCGCGATACAGGCATCATTACCTGACTGAATGATGATGCCTTTATTAAGATCCGCCACCGACACCTGATCGCCTGGCTTCAGAAACATCACCGACGACCCACGTAGCGCCGGGTTCCCCGTCGCCCAGGCATCTTTGCCCACCGTTACCATATCGGTTAGCTTGATTTTCCCTGCCTTCAGCGCCTGGCCCACCACGTAGCTGGTCATAATTTTTGTCAAACTGGCAGGGTCGAGTTTCTCATCGGCGTTGCCTTCCGCCAGTACTTTACCGCTGGCGTAATCCATTAAGATCCAGGCTCGCGCATC
This sequence comes from Salmonella sp. SSDFZ54, assembly GCF_004010735.1. NCBI lineage: Bacteria > Pseudomonadati > Pseudomonadota > Gammaproteobacteria > Enterobacterales > Enterobacteriaceae > Salmonella > Salmonella sp. SSDFZ54. The sequence continues at coordinate 3,647,529 of NZ_CP034819.1, read as the reverse complement.
AACGCCCGGCGGCGCGATCGTTTGTTCCTCTGCCTTTACAGGCGAAGCGAAAAGGAATAAGAGAACCGAACCTGCCGCGAGGCTACGAAGGGAAGAAGCGTATTGCGTCATAGTACCACCCGAGTATCCATTCCAAAAACACACGTCACACCACCGTGTAATAAGTGCGGTGAGTAATAACGCACTCACGACGTTAAAGAAACCGTAACTTGGTAAAGTTTTTAAAGTTTATGCAATAACATCCCGTTACGCTTCCTTCATAACGATTTTTTTACAGACCATTGTGTAAATGTTAGGTTTATCTCACGGTAGGCCGATTACTGTCATCATCCTGATAAAACAGAAGGGGTTAATATGATTACGCTGTGGGGCCGGAACAACTCGACTAATGTTAAAAAAGTGTTGTGGACGCTTGAAGAGCTGGAACTGCCATACGATCAAATTCTGGCAGGCGGAAAATTCGGCGTTAACCAGGATGCCGACTATCTGGCGATGAATCCTAATGGGCTGGTGCCGCTGCTTAAAGATGATGAAACCGACCTGTTATTGTGGGAATCCAATGCCATTGTCCGCTATCTGGCGGCGCAATACGGCCAGAACCGGCTATGGGTTGATAATCCGGCGCGGCGTGCGGAGGGCGAAAAATGGATGGACTGGGCGAATCAAACGTTAAGCCCGGCGCACCGCGTGATCCTGATGGGACTGGTCAGAACCCCGCCGGAAAAACGCGACCAGGCGGCAATTGAAGCCGGTATCGAAAAGTGTGATAGCCTGTTTGCGCTTCTTGATGATGCTCTGGCCCACCAGCCGTGGTTCTCCGGGGATAACTTTGGCACCGGCGATATCGCTATTGCGCCTTTCGTCTATAACCTACTGAACGTGGGTCTGAAATGGACGCCGCGCCCGAATCTGGAACGCTGGTATCAACAGCTTACCGAGCGCCCTGCTTTTCGCAAAGTGGTGATGATCCCGGTGACCTAACGCGTGGCTGCAGGACTTACCTTGAGTAACTGCCCGTCGGACTCATCGGTTAACACATATAAGTAGCCGTCAGGTCCGACACGCACATCCCGAATACGCTGCTTTCTGTCACCCAGAATACGGCCTTCTTCCGTCACCGTATTGCCATCGACGCGCATCACAATGACCTCTTTATCTTTTAGCGCGCCGATAAACAGTTTGTGCCGCCACGGCGCAAAAACGTCGCTGGCATAAAAAGCCATCCCGCTGATCGCCGGAGAATCCTTCCAGTAGTAAACCGGTTGCTCCGTTCCCTCGACAATTTCACCTTTGGCTTCCGGCACTTTCAGACCACTATAGTTGACGCCCCATGTGGCCAGCGGCCAGCCATAATTTTTGCCTTTTTCCGGGATGTTAATTTCATCGCCGCCGCGCGGACCGTGTTCATGCAGCCATAGCGCGCCGCTCCAGGGATTGATGGCCAGCCCCTGCGGATTACGAATACCGTAAGACCAGATTTCCGGACGCGCGCCCGCCTGATGCACAAACGGATTATCCGGCGGAATTTCGCCCTGCCCGGTCAGGCGCACCAGCTTACCCTGTAATTTATCCAAATCCTGCGCGGTAGCGCGCTGGTTATTTTCACCCAGGGCAATAAAAAGAAACCCTTGCGCATCGAATACCATACGTCCGCCGAAATGGTTGCCGGTAGACAGCTTAGGCATCTGGCGAAACACGGTACGAAAATGCTCCAGACGCTGAAGATCGTCGCTCAGCCGTCCAAAACCGACTGCCGTACCGGCGTTTCCTTCGCGGTCAGCTTCAGCATAGCTCAGCCAGACGCGGCGCGACTGGGCAAAGTCAGGCGCCAGCACGACGTCCAGCAAACCTCCCTGCCCGTTTGCCCACACTTTCGGTACGCCAGCCAGCGGATCGGAAAGTCCCCGCCCCGCTTGCCAGTGACGCAGTTGTCCCCCTTTCAGGGTAATGAGCATCCCACGGTTATCCGGCAAAAAAGCCAGCGACCACGGGTGATCGAGTCGGGTTTGCAGCACCTCAACGTTCACCGGCGCAAGATTGGCGTTCGCCCATGAAGAGAAAAGAGAGAATGAAACTATCGCGAGAAGTATTCGACGCATACCGCCTCCTTCAGGGCTCTGCGTTAAAGCGTAGTCAGCATCGCAAGAGGTCGGTTTATTTTTACAAAACATTAAGCGGCGCGGTCCGGTAATAAGGGGGAGTCGCCTCCCCCTTATTCAGACCTGTGTAAGCGGTGAATGTGCTTTCAGACTCTGAATACTCAGCGTCAAAGTTGTCAGACAGTTTTCAAGTTTATCTGCGTTGACGGCAATAAAGGTCGGACAATCATGGTGTCCGCTCATTAAACAAACGGCGGCTGCTGCAAGCGCGCCTTCGGCACGGCGCAGCGCGTTCCACTCTTCCTGATCGAGATGCAGTCCCTGCCGTAAAGCGTGATCGTGGAGCTCGCGATTCAGTTCAAAAAAATTGTCACGCAGAGTGTCACTTTCGCTGACTGACATATACCCCTTCGCTTTTCGCAATTGCAGATAAGCGGCAAGATCGATACGCGCGTTTATCAGCTTGTTGAGAAGATCGGTTCTCAGTCTGTCAACGACCATACCTTTTTTCCTCCTCTTTTCTACCAGGGTTCAACTTAATAGTATGGTCGTTTTTTAGACAAAGGGGTGTCAGAGATCAAGAATTTTCTTAGAATTGCCCTTTTTCACCTTTTGCTGATAACCACAACGGTTGATGCCGCCGCTCCTGATGAGATTGCGATACAATTTTTGTTCGGATATCTGTAGAATCCCTGCCCTGACCATTCCAATAAATGAACACTTTTTAAGCTATGAGTAATGTAACCCACCAGCCAAAGATCGGCTTCGTTTCCCTGGGCTGTCCGAAAAACCTCGTTGATTCGGAACGCATCCTGACTGAGCTGCGTACCGAAGGCTATGACGTTGTGCCACGCTATGACGATGCGGATATGGTTATCGTTAATACCTGTGGCTTTATTGACAGCGCGGTACAAGAGTCTCTGGAAGCCATTGGCGAAGCGCTGAACGAGAACGGTAAGGTAATCGTCACCGGCTGCCTGGGCGCAAAAGAAGATCAGATCCGCGAAGTGCATCCGAAAGTACTGGAAATCACCGGGCCGCATAGCTATGAGCAAGTTCTGCAGCACGTACATCATTACGTACCGAAGCCGAAGCACAATCCATTTTTAAGCCTCGTACCGGAACAGGGTGTAAAACTGACGCCGCGCCATTATGCGTATCTGAAAATTTCTGAAGGCTGTAATCACCGCTGCACGTTCTGCATCATCCCGTCGATGCGCGGGGATCTGGTCAGCCGCCCGATTGGCGACGTATTAAGCGAAGCGAAACGTCTGGTTGATGCCGGGGTCAAAGAGATTCTGGTGATTTCGCAAGATACCTCCGCCTACGGCGTAGATGTGAAGCACCGCACCGGATTCCATAATGGCGAACCGGTGAAAACCAGTATGGTGAGCCTGTGCGAACAGTTATCAAAACTGGGCGTCTGGACACGTCTGCACTACGTCTACCCCTACCCACACGTTGATGATGTGATTCCGCTAATGGCGGAAGGCAAAATCCTGCCTTATCTGGACATTCCGCTGCAACATGCCAGCCCGCGGATTCTTAAACTGATGAAACGTCCCGGTTCCGTTGACCGCCAGCTGGCGCGCATTAAGCAGTGGCGCGAAATCTGCCCGGAACTGACCCTACGCTCCACCTTTATTGTCGGCTTCCCCGGCGAAACGGAAGAAGACTTCCAGATGCTGCTCGACTTCCTGAAAGAGGCGCGCCTCGATCGTGTAGGCTGCTTCAAGTACAGCCCGGTGGAAGGCGCAGGCGCGAATGAGCTGCCGGATCAGGTGCCGGAAGAGGTGAAAGAAGAGCGCTGGAACCGCTTTATGCAACTGCAACAGCAAATCTCCGCTGAGCGCTTGCAGGAAAAAGTGGGCCGCGAAATTCTGGTGATCGTCGATGAGGTTGACGAAGAAGGCGCTATCGGGCGTAGCATGGCGGATGCGCCGGAAATTGACGGCGCGGTCTATTTGAACGGCGAAACCAACGTCAAGCCGGGCGATATCGTGCGCGTGAAAGTGGAAAACGCCGACGAATATGATTTGTGGGGCAGTCGGGTTTAACGCCACCTCCCCCGGCGCGGGTGCCGGATGTGTTATCCCGCCTGACGAGCCCGTTCCAGGCCCGCCAGGCGTCAACGCCACCGGGCTAGCTTACCCCTTAATCTTCGGGTCCAGCGCATCGCGCAACCCGTCGCCTAACAGGTTAAACGCCAGCACAGTCAGGAAAATCGCCACCGCCGGGAAGAGCGCTACGTGCGGCGCGATGACCATATCCGCCCGCGCTTCATTGAGCATCGCTCCCCACTCCGGCGTTGGCGGCTGCGCGCCTAATCCGAGAAATGACAGGCTTGCCGCGGAAATAATTGACGTACCGATACGCATCGTAAAGAAAACCACAATTGACGAGACCGTTCCCGGCAAGATATGGCTAAACAAAATCGTCGTGTCGCTGGCGCCGATACTGCGGGCAGACTCAATAAACGTCTGCTGTTTTAAGACCAGAGTATTTCCGCGCACCAGACGAGCAAACGCTGGAATAGAGAAAATCGCCACCGCAACGATCACATTAGCAATACCGCTGCCTAACACCGCCACAACGGCAATCGCCAGCAAAATGCCGGGGAAGGCGAACAGCACATCGCAAATGCGCATAATGAAACGATCCCACCAGCCTTCATAATATCCCGCCAGCAATCCCAACACCGTGCCGATTATCGCGCCGATAAATACCGCGAACACGCCCGCCGCCAGTGAGATCTGCGCCCCAACGAGAACCCGGCTAAAGATGTCTCTTCCCAGCGAGTCAACGCCAAACCAGTGCTGCAAAGAGGGGCCATTGTTCAGGCTATCGTAGTCAAAATAGTTTTCCGCATTGTAGGGCGTCAGCCAGCGGGCAAAAATCGCCACCAGAATTAACGCCAGTACGAATCCCCCGGCGACCAACGCGACATGCTGGCGGCGAAAACGACGCCAGAACTCCCGCCACGGCGTGCGTATCTGGTCGGGTTTTACCACCGGCATAGCATGTAAAATCGCCTGACGGCGCCAGTTAAATAATCGCATCCTTACTTATACCTGATAGCCGGATTAATGGCGGCATAGAGGACATCCACCACTAAGTTGATAAGAATAAATTCCAGAGAAAACAGCAGCACTTCCGCCTGAATCACGGGGTAGTCGCGCATGTCGACGGAGTCGACCAGTAATCGCCCAAGCCCCGGCCAGTTAAACACTTTTTCGACGACGATCGAGCCGCCAAGCAAAAAGCCAAATTGCAGTCCCATCATGGTGACGACCGGGATCATCGCATTGCGCAGGCCATGTTTTAACACCACCCACGTTTCACTGACGCCTTTCGCCCGCGCGGTCCTCATGTAATCCTCGCTCAGGACATCGACAAACGAGGAGCGCGTAAAACGCGCCATGACGGATGCCACCGCCGCGCCAAGCGTCAGGGAGGGTAAAATATAATGTTGCCAGCTATCCGCCCCCACGGTCGGTAGCCAGCCCAGATCCACGGAAAAAATCTGCATTAACAACATTCCCAGCGCAAAAGCCGGGAAAGAAATGCCGGTCACGGCAAGCGTCATTCCTAACCGGTCAGGCCAGCGATTACGCCACACGGCGGCGGCGATGCCGATCGCCATGCCAAACAGAACCGCCCATATCATACTGGTTATCGTCAGCCACAGCGTCGGCAAAAAGCGGCTGGCGATCTCCTCAGAAACCGGGCGGCGGGAAACCATTGACGTCCCGAAATCGCCTTGTAAAACATGGGTGATGTAATGCCAAAACTGGACATGAAGCGGCTGATCAAGCCCCAGCTGCTGACGAACCAGCGCGATCACCTGCGCGTCGGCTTCCGGTCCGGCTATCAGCCGCGCCGGGTCGCCGGGCAACAAATGAACAAATAAAAACACCAGCACTGCCACAATCAACAGCGTAGGAATTAATCCCAGCAGGCGCTTGAGAACATAGTTAAGCATCACACGAACCTTTTACCGGATGGCGGACAACGCGCGCGCCATCCAGCCCCATCGCATTACTTACTTCAAATCCGCATCGTCAAAGCTGAAACCGGTATCCGGCATAATCCAGAAACCGGTCAAATTTTTACTGTGCGCAGAAACCAATTTCTCCACCACCAACGGTATCCAGGGCGACTCTTTCCAGATAATATCCTGCGCCTCTTTGTACAATCGTGTTTTCTCCTGCGGATCGTTGGTCTTTAAGGCCGCCGCCAAATCGCTGTCGACCTGCTTGTTGCTGTAAAAAGCGGTATTAAACTGCGTCGGCGGCCAGTTTTGTGATGCGAAGAGCGGCGATAACGCCCAGTCAGCTTCGCCCGTCGACGCCGACCAGCCGGTATAGAACATTCGCACGCCGCTCTCTTTTTGCCCTTTGCCCTCAACTTCCGCGGCGCGCTGGCCAGCGTCCATCGCGGTTATCCGGGCTTTAACGCCAATCTGCGCCAGTTGCTGTTGGGTAAACTGCAACACTTTTTGCGCGGTGCTATGGTTGTGCGATGACCACAGCGTGGTACTGAAACCGTCTGGATACCCCGCCTCTTTCAACAGTTCGCGCGCTTTAGCCGGATCATAGGGCCACGGCTGATAGCTTTGCGCATAGGCTATCGACGGCGGCACCACGCCCGTCGCCGGCGTGGCGTATCCGGCAAACGCCACTTTAACCAACGCCTGACGATTGATAGCGTAATTCAACGCCTCACGCACCTTAGGATTATCAAACGGCTTCTGCGTCACATTCATACTGATATAACGCTGCATAATGGACGGGCTGGCGACCAGTTCGAGGTTTTTATTTTTCGCCAGTAACGCGGCCTGCTCATAAGGGATAGGAAAAGCAAATTGCGCTTCGCCAGTTTGCAGCATCGCCGCGCGGGTATTGTTGTCAGTAACCGGACGCCAGGTAATAGAATCCAGCTTGGGTAAGCCCTGCTGCCAGTAACCGGCGAACTTTTTCACTTTGACAAAGTCGGTCTGATTCCAGGTTTCAAGCTGGTATGGACCGGTACCGACCGGATGAAAACCAATATCCTTGCCATATTTTTCCAGCGCTTGCGGCGAGATCATCGCCGTCGCCGGGTGCGCCAGAATATTAATGAAAGCGGAGAACGGCTGTTTCAGGGTAATTTTTACCGTTGCCGGATCGACAACCTCCGTTTTTGCGATATTTTTATACAGGTTATAACGCTTGAGGTGGTTATCCGGATTGCTGGCGCGATCGAGATTCGCTTTCACCGCCGCCGCATCAAAATCCGCGCCGTCCTGAAATTTCACCCCCTGTCGTAGGGTAATGATGTAGGTCAGACCGTCATCAGAAACGGTATAGCCTTCCGCCAGGACGTTTTTTACCTTCATGTCTTTATCCAGGCCAAACAGACCTTGATAAAATGACTTCGCCACCGCCTGCGAGAGCGTATCGTTGGCGTCATACGGATCGAGCGTGGTGAAATTAGACCCTACCGCCACCACCACATCTTTGGCCGCCAGGGCCGGAAAAGCCGCAATGGATGAGGCCAGTCCCAGCGCCGCCAGCCATTTATGCGTAATAAATTGCGTCATGTTATTCTCCTGAAACCCTGCCTGTCTGAATGTTATAAGCGCGAGAGCGCATTATCCTGCAGCGGCCGCGCAACATAATGTCCCGGCCCGACCAACTGTAATGAAACGGCGGGCGTCTCTTCGCCACGTTTATGAATATTGCTGGGTATATCATCTGATAGCAGAACGCGCCGCGGCCGGTGTCTGGAGGGATCGGCAACCGGCACCGCCGCCATCAATTTACGCGTATAAGGATGCTGCGGATTTTCAAAAACGGCGCGCCGCGGCCCCATCTCAACAATTTGACCAAGATACATCACCGCTACGCGATGGCTAATTCGCTCCACGACCGCCATATCATGCGAAATAAACAGGTAGGCGATCCCCATTTCCCGTTGTAAATCAAGCAGTAAATTAATGATCTGTCCGCGAACGGAAACATCCAGCGCGGAGACCGCCTCATCAGCAATAATCACTTTAGGATTCAATGCCAGCGCGCGAGCTATGCAGATGCGCTGACGTTGACCGCCGGAAAACTCATGCGGATAACGCCAGGCATGTTCAGGACGTAATCCGACACGCTCAAGCAACCAGGCCACGCGCTTTGCCGCAGCGTCCCCCTGCCCCAGGCCATGAATCCGTAAAGGTTCCATAATGGAATACCCCACGGTCTGGCGCGGGTCGAGCGAGGCGTAAGGGTCCTGGAAAATACATTGAATATCGCGGCGCAACGGCTGGAGTTTACCCGCAGACAACGTGTCAATGCGCTGGCCGTTAAAGATAATCTCCCCCTGCCGGGATTCAACCAACCGCAACAGCGCGCGTCCGGTCGTCGATTTTCCGCTACCGGACTCGCCCACCAGCGATAGCGTTTCGCCGGGCCAGAGATCGAAACTGATATTCTCAACGGCATGAACTTCACGCGTAACGCGGTTAAAGAGACCGCTACGCAACGGGAATCGCGTCACCAGCCCCCGAACCTGGAGAATAGGTTCGCCTTCCACCACCGTGTCTTGCTCAATCTGCGATTCATAAAGGGCCGGTTCGTCAGCGGAAATCAACGGGAAACGGCGTGGCAGCGAGTGGCCGCGCATCGCGCCAAGCTGAGGGACGGCGGCCAGTAACGTTTGGGTATAAGGATGCGTCGGCGCATGGAAAATCTGCTCTACGCTGCCGGTTTCCACGGCCTCGCCCTGATACATCACCAGCACGCGATCGGCGATATCCGCCACGACGCCCATGTCGTGGGTGATAAAAATCACACCCATCGACATCTCTTGCTGCAACACTTTGATAAGTTGCAGAATTTGCGCCTGGATAGTGACATCCAGCGCCGTGGTGGGTTCATCGGCAATCAATACCGCCGGACGGCAGGATAGCGCCATCGCGATCATGACTCGCTGGCGCATCCCGCCGGAAAGCTGATGCGGATAACGCGATAAAATCGCCTGCGACTCCGGGATCCGTACCTGATCGAGCATACGTTTCGCTTCCGCCAGCGCCTCTTCGTGGCTGGCGCCCTGATGCAAACGAATAGATTCGGCAATTTGCTCGCCAACGGTAAATACCGGGTTGAGCGAGGTCATTGGCTCCTGGAAAATCATGGCGATATCCGCGCCGCGCACACGCCGCATCTGCGCGTCACTCTGCTCAGACAGCTCAATCACCTGGCGATTACGCCGACGCAACAGCATTTCGCCGCAGCGCACGTTCGCGCCCGACTGCTCAATCAGCCGCATTAACGCCAGCGCCGTCACCGATTTTCCCGATCCCGACTCGCCGACAATCGCCAGAGTCTCTCCACGCTTCAGGCGTAATGACACATTACGCACGGCGTCTACCTGTTGCCCTTCGTGGTGAAACGCGATATTCAGGCCACTGACGGACAGAACATCGCGGCTATCCAGTTCATCGCTGTGCGGCACCTGCGGCTCCTTATTCCCGGTAAATTCCTGTGGTAGGCGTATCCCCGGCATATCCCCAGGCGCGATACATCCCTTCGCTGTTAAACGGCAACGCGACATTACCTTCGTGATCAACGGCGATTAATCCACCGCTGCCGCCCAGCGCCGGTAATTTTTCCATCACCACGCGCTCACAGGCGTCGGCAAGGCTGAGTCCGCCATATTCCATCAATGCGGCGATATCGTAAGCCGCGAGCGTGCGAATAAAGACCTCTCCCGTTCCGGTACAGGAAACGGCGACGCTGGCGTTGTTGGCATAACACCCGGCGCCGACCAGCGGGCTGTCGCCGACGCGCCCGGGCAATTTATTGGTCATCCCGCCGGTAGACGTTGCCGCCGCCAGATTGCCGAATTTATCCCGCGCCACCGCGCCGACTGTACCCATTTTTTTCGTTTCGTCCAGCGGCGCGCCGCTGTGATCGAGCGCCATTTCGCCCGCCGCACGCGCCGCCAGCAATTGCTCGTAACGCGCCGGGGTGGAAAAGATATCCGGCGAAACGCGCGCCATCCCCTGTGAAAAGGCAAAGTTTTCCGCCCCTTCCCCCACCATGAGTACATGCGGGCTGCGCTCCATCACCAGTCTGGCGGCGAGCACAGGATGGCGAACATGACTCACGCCCGCGACGGCTCCGGCTTTCAGGGTATTGCCGTCCATCACGCAGGCATCCAGTTCATGAGTCCCGTCTCGGGTATAGACCGCGCCGATACCCGCATTGAAGAGCGGACACGCCTCCAGCAGGCGCACCGCTTCCGTCACTACATCAAGCGCGCTGTCACCCGCTTCCAGCATCTTTTGCCCGCTTTCGACAATCTCTGACAGCGCCTGGATATAGCGTAGCTCCTGCTCATGGCTCATTTGCGCGCGAGCAATCGCGCCTGCGCCGCCGTGAATCGCAATCACTGCTTTATTCATTTTTAGGGTCCATTAACGGTGGCACACAACTTTTACTATAACTATCAGAATTGTTGTGAGTTATTCATTCGATTTTTGAATATAGAAAGATGCGTAAGGTATGTAAAGGCGCAAGGCCGTCTCTAAGACCGAGGTAGCATACTGCCCGCCACTGTTTTCTGACATAATAGCCGGATTCGATTTTGCCTCGCAGGAGTATGTTCATGGAATTTTCCGCCGGATTGATGCCGCTTGAAACGGCGCTGACCCAGATGCTTTCACGTATTACCCCGCTCACCGCCGTAGAAACGTTGCCGCTGGTGAACTGCTTTGGCCGCATCCTGGCGACCGATATCGTATCTCCCCTTGATGTCCCCGGCTTTGATAATTCAGCTATGGATGGTTATGCGGTACGCGTGGCGGATTTGTCCGCCGATAAGCCGCTGCCCGTCGCCGGCAAAGCATTTGCCGGTCAGCCCTACCAGGGAGAGTGGCCTGCGGGAACCTGCATTCGCATTATGACCGGCGCCCCGGTACCGGCAGGTTGCGAGGCGGTAGTCATGCAAGAGCAGACGGAACAAACCGATGACGGCGTGCGTTTTACCGCCGATGTTCGTTGCGGACAAAACATCCGCCGCCGCGGCGAGGATATTCGCCAGGATGCGGTGGTCTTTCCGGCCGGTACGCGCCTGACTACTGCCGAACTGCCAGTGCTGGCGTCGCTGGGAATTGCCGATGCGCAGGTTGTACGTAAAGTGCGCGTAGCGCTGTTCTCGACCGGCGACGAGCTCCAGCTTCCGGGCCAGCCGCTGGAGGCGGGACAAATTTATGACACTAACCGTCTAACTATACATTTGATGCTGCAACAGCTTGGCTGCGAAGTGATCAATTTAGGCATTATTCCTGACGATCCCGGTAAGCTTCGCGCCGCATTTATCGACGCCGACAGCCAGGCCGATGTAGTGATAAGCTCCGGCGGCGTCTCGGTTGGTGAAGCGGACTATACCAAAACCATCCTTGAGGAGCTGGGCGAAATCGCCTTCTGGAAGCTGGCTATCAAGCCAGGCAAACCGTTTGCCTTCGGCAAACTCAGTAATAGCTGGTTCTGTGGCCTGCCGGGGAATCCAGTCTCTGCGGCGCTCACGTTTTATCAACTGGTTCAGCCCTTACTGGCGAAGCTTGGCGGCAACACGGCAAGCGCTGTACCGCCGCGCCAGCGTGTACGCACAACATCTCGCCTGAAGAAAACGCCGGGGCGTCTCGATTTCCAGCGCGGCATCCTGCAACGTAGCGCCAACGGCGAACTGGAGGTCACGACCACCGGACACCAGGGTTCACATATTTTTAGCTCGTTTAGTCTGGGCAACTGCTTTATTGTGCTGGAGCGTGAACGCGGCAATGTTGAGCCGGGAGAATGGGTGGAAGTCGAGCCGTTTAATGCTCTGTTCGGAGGCCTGTAATGGCGGAACTTAGCGACCAGGAGATGCTGCGCTATAACCGACAAATTATTCTGCGCGGCTTCGATTTTGAAGGGCAGGAAGCGTTAAAAGATGCGCGGGTATTAGTGGTCGGGCTGGGCGGGCTCGGCTGCGCGGCAACGCAGTATCTGGCCGGCGCTGGCGTCGGGCAACTGACGCTACTCGATTTTGATACCGTTTCCGTTTCCAATCTCCAGCGTCAAACCTTGCACAGCGACGCCACGGTCGGGCAGCCAAAGGTTGAGTCCGCCCGCGACGCGCTGGCGCGAATCAACCCGCATATTACCATTACGCCCGTTAACGCGCGGCTGGACGACGACGCTATGACCAGCCTGATTGCCGGGCATTCGCTGGTACTGGACTGTACCGATAACGTTAGCGTACGTAATCAACTTAACGCCGGATGCTATACCGCGAAAGTGCCGCTAATCTCCGGCGCGGCAATTCGTATGGAAGGACAAGTTACCGTCTTTACGTATCGGGAAAACGAACCCTGTTACCGCTGCCTGAGCCGTCTGTTTGGCGAAAACGCTCTGACCTGCGTAGAGGCAGGGGTGATGGCGCCACTGATTGGCGTGATCGGTTCGCTACAGGCAATGGAGGCCATTAAGCTGCTGGCGCATTACGGTCAGCCTGCCAGCGGAAAAATCGTCATGTACGATGCGATGACCTGTCAGTTCCGCGAAATGAAGTTAATGCGCAACCCCGGCTGTGAAGTCTGCGGACAGTAGCCACTTTACGGATAAACATACCAAAGCACGGTTTATGGCCGTGCTGTATCAACAGATAATTACTGTCATCAGACGCAAAGCCAGCTTACCCAAGCTCCGACTGACGATCGGCTCAAGCAGCGCGGCATCATCTTAAACGCCATACCACAACCTCAAACCGTGATGTTGTACCTCATTTAACGCCTCTTTGTCAGAACCTCTCCATTCGTTGACGCACATCAAGATAACTTTCATTCGAAAGTAATTTAATCTTTATATGAAATAAGAGAGGCCGTTTATGATCTTCAATATTCAGCGCTATTCTACCCACGATGGCCCCGGTATCCGTACCGTAGTATTTCTCAAAGGCTGTTCGTTGGGCTGTCGCTGGTGCCAGAACCCGGAAAGCCGCGCCCGCGCTCAGGATCTGTTATACGACGCGCGGCTGTGTCTCGAAGGATGCGACCTGTGCGCGCAAGCCGCGCCGGACGTCATTGAGCGCGCGCTAAACGGCCTGCTCATCCATCGCGAGAAACTGACCGACGCCCATTTTTCCATCCTGGCGCATTGCTGCCCCACACAAGCGTTAACCGTGTGCGGCGAAATAAAAAGCGTGGATGAGATCATGGCGACGGTACTGCGCGATAAACCTTTTTACGATCGCAGCGGCGGCGGTCTTACGCTTTCCGGCGGCGAACCGTTTATGCAGCCGGAACTGGCAGCAGAGCTGTTTAAAGCCAGCCATGACGCCGGTATTCATACAGCGGTTGAGACCTGTCTGCATGTTCCATGGAAATACATTGCGCCCTCACTGCCTTATATCGATCTGTTTCTGGCTGATTTGAAACATGTCGCCGACGGGCCGTTTAAGCAGTGGACCGATGGCAGCGCCTCGCGGGTGCTGGGAAATCTCAGGAAACTCGCCGCTGCGGGCAAAAAAATGGTGATTCGCGTCCCGCTGATTCAGGGATTTAATGCCGATGAGGAGACCATTAAAGCCATTACCGACTTTGCCGCCGACGAACTGCACGTCGGGGAAATTCATTTTCTGCCCTACCACACGCTGGGCATCAATAAATACCACTTACTCAGTCAACCCTATCATGCCCCGGATAAACCACTGGATGCGCCGGCGTTACTTGATTTTGCCCAGAAGTACGCCTGCCAAAAAGGTTTAACCGCGACCCTACGAGGATAATTATCATGACCCAACTGAAACTGGACACGCTCAGTGACCGCATTAAGGCGCACAAAACCGCGCTGGTACATATCGTGAAACCGCCGGTCTGTACCGAACGCGCGCAGCATTATACCGAAATGTACCAGCAGCATCTGGATAAACCGATTCCGGTACGCCGCGCGCTGGCGCTGGCCCATCACCTGGCGGAACGCACTATCTGGATAAAACACGATGAACTGATCGTCGGCAACCAGGCAAGTGAAGTCCGCGCCGCGCCGATTTTCCCGGAATATACCGTCTCGTGGATCGAAAAAGAGATCGACGACCTGGCGGACCGGCCCGGCGCAGGTTTTTCCGTAAGTGAAGAAAACAAACGTATTCTACACGACGTCTGTCCGTGGTGGCGCGGTCAAACCGTCCAGGATCGCTGCTACGGCATGTTTACCGATGAACAAAAAGGGCTTCTGGCGACTGGCATTATCAAAGCCGAAGGCAATATGACTTCCGGTGACGCGCACCTGGCGGTGAACTTCCCGCTACTGCTGGAAAAAGGGCTTGATGGCCTGCGCGATAAAGTCGCCGAGCGCCGCTCACGCATCAACCTGACCGTGCTGGAAGATCTGCATGGCGAGCAGTTCCTGAAGGCGATTGATATTGTGCTCGACGCGGTAAGCCAGCATATCACGCGCTTTGCCGCGCTGGCGCGCCAGATGGCGGGCGAAGAGTCCCGTGAAAGCCGTCGTAAAGAGCTACTTACCATCGCCGAAAACTGCGAGGTGATCGCCCACCAACCGCCGCAGACCTTCTGGCAAGCACTGCAATTGTGCTACTTCATCCAGCTGATTCTACAAATTGAGTCTAACGGGCACTCGGTGTCATTTGGTCGTATGGACCAGTATCTTTACCCCTATTATCGTCGCGATGTCGGACTAAACCAGACGCTGGATCGTGAGCACGCCATTGAACTGCTGCACAGCTGCTGGCTGAAACTGCTGGAAGTAAACAAGATCCGCTCCGGTTCGCACTCTAAAGCTTCCGCAGGCAGCCCGCTGTATCAAAACGTCACCATTGGCGGTCAGAATCTCATCAACGGTCAGCCAATGGACGCAGTGAATCCGCTGTCTTACGCCATTCTGGAGTCCTGTGGACGTCTGCGTTCTACCCAGCCCAACCTCAGTGTGCGTTATCACGCCGGAATGAGTAACGATTTCCTTGACGCCTGCGTCCAGGTCATCCGCTGCGGCTTTGGGATGCCGGCGTTTAACAATGATGAAATCGTCATCCCGGAATTTATCAAGTTGGGGATCGAACCGCAGGACGCTTACGATTATGCGGCGATCGGCTGTATCGAAACCGCCGTCGGCGGGAAATGGGGTTATCGCTGCACCGGCATGAGCTTTATTAACTTCGCCCGCGTCATGCTGGCGGCGCTGGAAGGCGGTCGCGACGCCACCAGCGGCAAGGTATTTCTGCCGCAGGAAAAGGCGCTCTCCGCAGGCAACTTTAACAATTTTGACGAAGTGATGGCCGCCTGGGATACCCAAATTCGCTACTACACGCGCAAATCGATCGAAATTGAGTATGTGGTCGACACCATGCTGGAAGAGAACGTCCACGATATTCTCTGCTCAGCGCTGGTAGATGACTGTATTGAGCGAGCGAAGAGTATCAAGCAAGGCGGCGCGAAATATGACTGGGTATCCGGTCTCCAGGTCGGTATCGCCAACCTGGGCAACAGCCTCGCCGCCGTGAAAAAACTGGTCTTCGAACAGGGCGTTATCGGTCAACAGCAGCTTGCCGCCGCGCTGGCCGATGACTTTGACGGGCTGACCCATGAGCAGCTGCGCCAGCGTCTGATTAACGGCGCGCCGAAGTACGGTAACGACGATGATACCGTCGATACGCTGCTGGCGCGCGCTTATCAGACCTATATTGATGAGCTGAAGCAGTACCATAACCCGCGCTACGGTCGTGGCCCTGTCGGCGGCAACTATTACGCCGGTACGTCCTCTATCTCAGCAAACGTGCCGTTTGGCGCCGCGACTATGGCAACCCCGGATGGCCGCAAAGCGCATACGCCGCTGGCGGAAGGCGCAAGCCCTGCATCGGGTACGGATCATCTCGGCCCAACGGCGGTGATTGGTTCCGTAGGCAAATTACCTACCGGTTCCATTCTCGGCGGCGTGCTGCTCAATCAGAAACTGAACCCAACGACGCTGGAAAACGAATCCGACAAACAGAAACTGATGGTTCTGCTACGGACGTTCTTTGAGGTGCATAAAGGCTGGCATATTCAGTACAACATCGTGTCACGCGAAACGCTGTTGGATGCGAAAAAACATCCGGACCAGTACCGCGATCTGGTCGTGCGTGTGGCAGGCTACTCCGCCTTCTTCACCGCGCTGTCGCCGGATGCGCAGGACGATATCATCGCCCGTACCGAACATATGCTGTAATTTGCCCAAGCGCCATCGGCAATATGCCCGAACTGCCTGATGGCGCTACGCTTAACAGGCCTGCGCAGGCCTGTTAATCAGAAGGGATCGGTGCCGTCAAGCACGGCCTGAATGACGTTGAGCGCGCCTTGATGGTTATTATCATCAGTGTGATAGCGTGAAAGCGCTTTGATATTGTCTGCGGCATTGCCCATAGCAAAAGAGTAATGCGCCATTTTCAACATTTCCGCATCATTACCGCTGTCGCCAATGGCGACGACATTCTGTGGCGACCTGTTCCAGCGCTTTAACAGGCGACTGATGCCATTCGCTTTATGCAGTCCCGGGATAATCAGGTCGATAAAACCGAAGCCGCTGGTGACGGGCTTCATGATGCCATCCAGAGATACGTGCAGTTTGTCGATAACCAGCGGAATTTGTTCATCGGGCAAATTCAGGGAGAACTTAAACAGGATATCGTCAATGTCGTGATAATCGTTTACCGGCTGCAGGCGGTGATAATGTTTGGCCATCAGCGCCACGAAAGTCTCGGGAGCGTTTTTGCTGACATAAGCGCTTTTCAGACCGCAGGCGACGAAGTTAAGCTGCTTATCCTTCAGCAGTTCGCCAATCACAATCCGCGATTCATGCCGGGTTAGCTCCCCGTGAAACAACTGCTTGCCATGTTCATACACCAGCGCGCCATTTTCTGCGACAAAGGAAATTTCGTCTTTCAGCTCGGGGAAGAAGGAGATCAACTGGTAGTACTGATTACCGCTGGCGACCACAAATTCGATATTACGTTTTTTCAGTTCCTGGTATTGCGCCATGAAGCGTACACGATCGTACTGCTTGGCATCGTCGAGAAAAGTGCCGTCCATATCTGTAACGACAACGTTAACGGTCATACTTAAGCTCCTGGCTGTAACTGCGACCAGAAACATTTTAATAACAATGTGAGCAGAACCACAAATTTATTTCGAATGAAAAGTGGCTGAACGAAAGGAATAGCCGCATAAGACATTAAGGCGTCCTGGCCACCTTACGTTTTCCTCTCGCTTCCCTCCTTGCTCGCCACTGCAATATTTTAAACTTGCATTAACCTTATTTTAACTTAAAGTATCACATGTAACTAATTTTACTTTCGAACGAAAGACGATGAGGTTGATATGACGACTCCTTTTACCCACGAAACGCTGCCCGCCGACCCAAAAGCGGCCATTCGTCAGATGAAGCAGGCGCTACGCGCGCAAATCGGCGACGTACAGGCGGTGTTCGACCGTTTGAGCGCCACCATAGCAGCCCGGGTGGCGGAAATTAACGATCTGAAGGCGCAGGGGCAGCCGGTATGGCCAATTATCCCTTTTAGCGAACTGGCGATGGGCAACATTAGCGATGCCACCCGCGCCGAGGTTAAGCGCCGCGGGTGCGCGGTGATTAAAGGTCATTTTCCACGCGAACAGGCGCTGGCATGGGACCAGTCGATGCTCGACTATCTGGACAAGAACCATTTTGACGAGGTGTATAAAGGACCGGGGGATAATTTTTTCGGTACGCTGAGCGCCTCCCGGCCTGAAATCTATCCTGTCTACTGGTCGCAGGCGCAAATGCAGGCCCGCCAAAGTGAAGAGATGGCGCTGGCGCAGTCGTTTCTCAACCGTCTATGGCAGGTAGAGCGCGACGGCAAGCGATGGTTTAATCCGGATATCAGCATCATTTACCCGGATCGCATCCGCCGCCGCCCGCCGGGCACCACATCCAAAGGACTGGGGGCGCATACCGACTCCGGCGCGCTGGAGCGCTGGCTGCTGCCAGCCTATCAGCGGGTATTCGCCAGCGTGTTTAACGGCAACGTCGAGCAGTACGATCCGTGGAATGCGGCACACCGTACCGAAGTTGAAGAGTATACGGTGGATAACACCACCAAATGCTCGGTATTTCGCACCTTCCAGGGCTGGACCGCGCTCTCCGATATGCTGCCCGGTCAGGGGTTGCTTCATGTCGTCCCTATCCCGGAGGCGATGGCGTATATTCTGCTGCGCCCGCTGCTGGATGATGTCCCGGAAGATGAATTATGCGGCGTCGCGCCGGGCCGGGTGCTGCCGATTTCTGAACAGTGGCATCCTTTACTGATGGCGGCGTTAACCAGCATTCCGCCGCTGGAAGCCGGGGATTCCGTGTGGTGGCATTGCGATGTCATCCACTCCGTCGCCCCCGTCGAAAACCAGCAGGGCTGGGGCAATGTGATGTACATTCCTGCCGCGCCAATGTGTGAGAAAAATCTGGCCTATGCGCGTAAGGTGAAAGCGGCGCTGGAGACAGGCGCATCACCGGGCGATTTCCCGCGCGAGGACTATGAAACCACCTGGGAAGGGCGCTTCACGCTGCGCGATCTGAATATTCACGGTAAACGGGCATTAGGTATGGACGTTTGACGGTCGTACCGCCCTGCCCGCTCACCTGCGGTGTGCCCTTTGCCTGGGCGCACCCGTCTTACCGAACCTACGCGCCAGGATACGTAGGCCCGGTAAGCACAGCGCCACCGGGCGTCAGTGTTTAGCTTTCAATCCCTTTACTACGCAAATAATCGTCGTAGTTGCCGCTGAAGTCCACCACGCGCTCCGGCGTAATTTCAGGAGCTGAAAAAGCGCGGCATTGAGTTCGTTGTCGCCAGCGGTAATCAGTATTACCAGCTTATTTTGTTCTTTCCTGAGCTAAAGGATGAAATCTCTTTTGTCGCGGAAAACGGCGCACTGGTTTACGAACATGGCAAGCAACTGTTCCACGGCGAACTGACCCCGCATGAATCGCGGATTGTTATTGGCGAGTTGCTGAAATATAATCAACTTAATTTTGTCGCCTGCGGTCTGCAAAGTGCATATGTCAGCGAAAATGCGCCAGAAGCACTCGTTACCCTGATGGCAAAACACTACCATCGCCTGAAACCCGTAAAAGATTATCAGGAGATTGATGACGTACTGTTCAAGTTTTCGCTCAACCTACCGGATGAACAAATCCCGTTAGTGATCGACAAACTACACGTTACGCTCGATGGCATTATGAAGCCCGTCACAAGTGGTTTTGGCTTTATCGTTCTGATTATTCCCGGCCTGCATAAAGTAAACGGTATTTCGCGGTTACTGAAACGCTGGGATCTGTCGCCACAAAATATGGTAGCGATTGGCGACAGCGGCAATGACGCAGAGATGCTTAAAATGGCGCATTATTCCTTTGCGATGGACAATGCCGCAGAAAACATTAAACAAATCGCCCGTTACGCTACCGATAATAATAAGCATGAAGGCGCACTGAATGTGATTCAGGCTATGCTGGAAAATAAAGTGCCGTTTACACTTTAACGAGAGTCGGGGCAATCGCCCCGATTTCTCAATGAGCATTACACTCATCTTCTTCAATCAGTTCAACCACTAATGTGGTTCCAGGCCCCTGTAAGTAATATTCATCGTCAAGGGGATCGCGCAGTTTCATAAATGTCGTTTTACCGACTTGCATGGTATGCCCGGCAGCCATTTCTGCTCCACTTTCAAGCAGGTAACGCAGAATATTATTGAAAATATCAGAATATTTTTGCCCTTCGTGATGACCTTGTGCGTGTGCTGCGAAATCTGGTAGCCCAAAGCAATCAGCACCATAGGTACGCATCCATACACCTTCGATATCCTCAACTTCATATTTCACAAATCCACAAAATAGAGAGGTCAGCGGGAAACCTTCACGCAACATCTCCAGACTATGCTTACCCAACTCCTGAGACTTAAATACCCCCGCAGGTAATGAAGTGTGAGCCGATTCATTTAATACAGCGACAGCCCCCATGTTACTTAATGCACCTGCAACCACAGCCAACGCAACATATTGCTCTAAAGGTGAAGTATCATACCCCTTATAATATAAAATAATATTTGCACTGGTTGCCCGTACTTGCTCTTTTACTTCCTGGGGATAATGAGCTGGCGCGACGCATTGTTCGATTGATTCCTGGGGGTAAGGCGTTTTAAATCCAACCATCGATATTACATGCTTACCCCATCCTGCTAAACCAAAAAAATCCAGTTCAGGGACAAGTTCACACGTTGCCTGTTTCATACTGGAATGATAATTACGCAACAAGCGGGTGAGTTCTTTTGAATTATTTTCCGGGAGAGTATCAAATACAACAACTAAACTTAGTGGGTTATCAATTTCAGCATTCGCTACTAAAACACCTTGTATATTAGATGAGTTTTTTTCTTTACGGCCAAAAAAGCGTTCCAAAATGCTCATATTCATTCCTTTTGTTGAACAATAAAGGAATATAAAATAGCACTTGAATTCTTATAAAGAAAATAACATTACAATATGTTTACCACAAAATATATTCGCAATTTTTATGATAGATCCTCTTCTTTCATTTAATTTTAAAATCGAATATTAAGAGTATATATAATTTTTACATTGCATTCGGAAAAAATAAAAATTACCTTGTTAACATTCTGTAACCCCGACGCTATCGGGGTTACAGACAATAACTTACTCGATCCCTTTACTACGCAAATAATCGTCGTAGTTGCCGCTGAAGTCCACCACGCGCTCCGGCGTAATTTCAATGACGCGGGTTGCCAGCGAGCTGACGAACTCACGGTCGTGCGAAACAAAGATCAGCGTGCCCTGATACAGCTCCAGCGCCATATTCAGCGATTCGATCGACTCCATATCCAGGTGGTTAGTCGGTTCGTCCATGATCAGGATATTCGGCTTTTGCATCATCAGTTTGCCGAACAGCATACGGCCCTTCTCGCCACCGGAAAGGACTTTCGCAGGCTTTTTGATATCATCCTGGCTAAATAACAGGCGGCCCAGAATACTGCGCACTGCCTGCTCGTCGTCGCCTTCCTGCTTCCACTGACTCATCCATTCAAACACCGTCAGGTCATTTTCGAATTCATATTCGTGGTCCTGCGCGTAGTAACCAATACGCGCGTTTTCCGACCATTTAACGGTGCCGTGATCGGCGTCCAGATCGCCAACCAGCGTCTTCAGCAGCGTAGATTTACCCACGCCATTGGTGCCGAGTACCGCCAGCTTCTCGCCGACTTCGAGCAGCAAATTGACATTTTTAAACAGCGGACCGTTATCAAAACCTTTCGTCAGCGCCTCCACTTCCAGAGCGTTACGGAACAGTTTTTTATCCTGCTCAAAACGGATGAACGGGTTCTGACGGCTGGAGGCTTTCACCTCTTCCAGCTTGATTTTATCAATCTGCCGCGCGCGCGACGTTGCCTGACGCGATTTAGAGGCATTGGCGCTAAAACGGCTAACAAAAGATTGCAGCTCGGCAATTTGCGCTTTTTTCTTCGCATTATCGGCCAACAGACGTTCACGCGCCTGGGTCGCCGCCGTCATATACTCATCATAGTTACCCGGATAGACGCGCAAGTCGCCGTAATCCAGATCCGCCATATGCGTACAAACCATGTTCAGGAAGTGACGGTCGTGCGAAATGATGATCATCGTGCTATCGCGCTCGTTCAGCACCTGCTCCAGCCAACGGATAGTATCAATATCCAGGTTGTTGGTCGGTTCGTCGAGCAACAGGATGTCCGGATTAGAGAATAACGCCTGCGCCAGCAGCACACGCAATTTCCAGCCTGGCGCGACTTCACTCATCAGACCGTAATGCTGCTCCAGCGGGATGCCCACCCCCAACAGCAGTTCGCCCGCGCGCGCCTCAGCGGAATAACCGTCCATCTCGCCGTATTTTACTTCCAGATCGGCGACTTTATAGCCGTCTTCTTCGCTCATTTCCGGCAAGGCGTAGATACGGTCGCGCTCCTGCTTGACTTCCCACAGTTCGCCATGCCCCATAATGACAGTATCAAGTACGGTGAATGTTTCAAAAGCGAACTGGTCCTGACGCAGCTTACCGATGCGCTCATTCGGATCGAGGGAAACATTGCCCAGCGTCGGCTCCAGGTCGCCGCCGAGGATTTTCATAAAAGTGGACTTTCCGCTACCGTTGGCGCCGATCAGGCCGTAACGGTTGCCGCCGCCAAATTTGACGGAAATGTTTTCGAACAGCGGCTTACTGCCGAACTGCATGGTAACGTTGCTGGAAACTAACACAGGCTTATCCTGAAAAAAGATGTGACAAACCGCTTATTATGCCACAAGTCTGAAATAAGATCGCGCCCTGTACAAAGGGCTACACTGAACCGTAAGGGAAAAAAACGTGATTTCGTACACATCTGAATTCCCTGTTCACTGGAATGCACCTATAATGCGCTCCCAACATGACAGAATTCTCAACCTACTAGCCTGCTTGGCACAGAATCTCGCATAACATGAATATGAAATTAACAACGCTTTTCGCGGCGGCTTTCGCTGTAGTTGGTTTTTGTAAAACAGCCTCAGCAGTCACTTACCCGCTGCCTACCGATGGTAGCCGTTTAATTGGGCAAAATCAGGTCATCACCGTTCCTGAGGGCAATACCCAGCCGCTGGAGTATTTTGCCGCGGAGTATCAGATGGGGCTGTCCAACATGCTGGAAGCCAACCCGGGCGTGGATACCTTCCTGCCGAAGGGCGGTACCGTGCTGAATATTCCGCAGCAGCTGATCCTGCCGGATACCGTACACGAAGGCATTATCATCAATAGCGCGGAAATGCGCCTCTATTACTACCCGAAAGGCACAAACACCGTTATCGTCCTGCCGATTGGGATCGGTCAGTTAGGTAAAGACACGCCTATCAACTGGACGACCAAAGTTGAACGTAAAAAAGCCGGTCCGACCTGGACGCCTACGGCAAAAATGCACGCTGAATATCGCGCCGCCGGCGAGCCGCTGCCTGCGGTCGTGCCTGCGGGCCCGGATAACCCGATGGGCCTGTACGCGCTGTACATCGGTCGCCTGTATGCTATTCACGGCACCAACGCCAACTTCGGCATCGGGCTTCGCGTGAGCCACGGCTGCGTACGTCTGCGCAACGACGATATCAAATTCCTGTTTGAAAATGTGCCGGTCGGTACCCGCGTGCAGTTTATCGATGAACCGGTAAAAGCCACCACCGAGCCGGACGGTAGCCGTTACATTGAGGTACATAACCCGCTGTCAACGACGGAAGCGCAGTTTGAAGGTAAGGAAGCGGTGCCGATCACGCTTAATAAGAGCATCCTGGCCGTCACCAACGAGCCTGACGTTGATCAGACCGTCGTACAACAGGCGGTTCAGGATCGTTCCGGGATGCCGGTTCGTCTGAACTGACAGACTCTGCCTGCGAAGCCCGATAGATACTATCGGGCTTCTCTTACGGCATCAGTTGCAATAATCCATATCCCACCAGCGCCGCCCATGCCAGCATCGGCAGCGAATAGAAATGAAACCGCCACCAGATTCGGCGATCGTTCGCCATCCGTAAAGCAATAAGATTTGCCAGCGACCCCGGCAGCAGACCAAACCCGCCGATATTCACCGCCCACGCCAGCAGCGTCGAGGCCGGTACATAGTTCAGCAGGAGAATGGTACTGGGCACATTACTGATAACCTGCGACAGGCCGATAGCGGTTAGCCAAAGTCCCAGGTGAGACAGTGCGCCAACCTGGTTGAAAACGCCCTGCAACGCCGACAATTGCGTTAGTAGATGGACATCAATAAACATCGCCATAAATACCAACAGCAGCGTCCAGTCCACGCTGACTATCACCCTGCGCGCCAGCACAATAAACCCAGCAGCCACCAACACCAGTCCCCATAACTCTTGCCTGAGCTCCAGCGCGGTAAGAAAAACGACATATAATGCCAGGCAACTCCACACCAGACGGGGCTGCCACTGCGGCGAACGCGTACCGGTATGGTACTGTAACGCCCTACCCGGAAAACAAAACCAGCACAGGAGCAGTAACGTCAGCATCATCATGACGGCAAGCGGCGCCATTTGCCCGCTAAATTCAGCAAAGGTTAAGCCGGAGCGTCCCCACAACAGAATATTTTGCGGATTACCGACAGGCGTCAGCAGCGAACCGGCGTTCACCGCCAACGCTTCAAAAATAATCAATCGGTTGACCGGAATCGCGCACAGTTTTTTCAACGTTATCGTCAGCGGCACAACGATAAACAGCGCGACATCGTTTGTCAGAAAGGTCGACAGCACCGCCGCAGCCAGCACCAGGAACATCGCCAGTTGCCGCTCGGTATGAAATCGGCGCGTCATCTTGCGTCCCAGCACATCAAAATAGCCGCTCAGCTCAACGCCTTTAGTGAGCAACATTAACCCACTGAGGGTAATAATGGTGTGCCAGTCAATCGCGCCAGGCCAGGCGCGAGGCGCAAAAGGAACAAACAGGCTTAACGCCATCCCCACAATGATCAACAACTGAAAAAAACGGTCACGCCGCAGCGCCCGTAAAAAGGCCAGATTCATTCTGCAGATGTTCCATGCTGTTGCGTGAAGGCCAAAAAGGCATCCAATGTCTCCTGGCTGACATGGTGTTCCATCCCTTCCGCATCACGACGCGCGATCTCCGGGCTTACGCCTAATACCAGTAAAAAATTTTCGACAATTTGATGCCGCTCGCGGCTTTCCTGCGCCAGCTTCTCCCCTTCCGGCGTCAGAAAAACGCCGCGCCAGGGGATCATTTGAATAAATCCTAACGATGCCAGGCGCTTAAGCATTTTGGCCACAGTCGGCTGGGAGACGCCGAGCCGCGCCGCCATATCCACCTGACGCGCTTCCCCTACCTCAATAATTAAATCGGAAATCAGCTCAACGTAGTCGTCTATCAACTCACGGCGATGCGCCTCTCTGACCTGACGAAATCCTTCAACGTGTTCTTCTACGTTCACCAATTGCGTCACTTTTTTTGTTGTTGGCGTACCTGCGCGACGACCCATTTTGCTTCCTCGTTTCTGTGACGCGTTAACGCGTCAGCTGACAGAGCGCTCATTGTAAACCAGAGTTGTCCGGGCACAAAAAATTAACGTTTTAGCAATAGCTATAAAACATAGCCTGTGCTATATCTGTATGTAATGCAGACATCCCTCACGGATCGATGGGATAGAAACATCAGGAGGTTTATATGAACGAATTTAAGAGGTGTATACGCGTGTTCAGTCACTCTCCCTTTAAAGTCCGGTTAATGCTGCTCTCTATGTTGTGCGATATGATCAACGGCAAACCGGAACAGGATAACCCTTCCACGAAATAACGCGGCGGTGCGGTACGCCGCTTTATTTTGCATCCTCAACGGAAATGGCGCCCATTTCCCCTGTTTTTTTGTGGTTTTGCTATTCTCTTCGCAAAACATTTTCTTTCCGGCGGTTGACCTTCTTACCCGCACGCTCTATCTTCTGGCAGCCCTGAATATTTTGCGACTCGCCGTTGCGAACCCAATACCTTTTTTACGCATAATCAGGCAGGTAATGACCCTTCGCGCCAGGGTTAGCACATGGCGTTTTTGCAATAGTGGCATATGAATTCAACCCTTATCGATTCACTTCTGGCCCGTCGTCGGGCTGTAAGCCCATGGGCGGGCCTCTACTTTTTACAGTCGCTGCTGATTAACCTCGCGCTCGGCTACCCCTTTAGCCTGCTTTATACCGCGGCGTTTACCTGCCTGTTGCTGCTGCTCTGGCGCTACCTGCCTCGCGGACAAAAAGCGCTGCTCGGCATCTGTTCGCTGGTAGCCGCTTGCTATTTTCCCTTTGGCCAGGCTTACGGCGCGCCGAACTTTAATACGCTGCTGGCGCTGCACTCCACCAATATGGAAGAGTCGAGCGAAATCCTGACCATCTTCCCGTGGTATAGCTACCTGACCGGACTTTTTATTTTTGCGCTGGGTATTATTGCGCTTCGCCGCCGAAAAGAAGAGGTCAGGCCGCGCTGGAATAGCCTCGACAGCCTGTGCCTGCTGATTAGCGTCGCGGCATTTTTCGTCGCGCCGGTACAAAATCTGGCGTGGGGCGGCGTTTTTAAGGTTATTGATACCGGCTATCCGGTTTTTCGCTTCGCCAAAGACGTTATCGTCAATAACAACGAAGTCATTGAAGAGCAGCACCGTATGGCGCAGCTATCCGGCATAAAAGATAGCTGGACGGTTACTGCGGTGAAACCCAGATATCACATCTATGTCGTGGTGATTGGTGAAAGCGCGCGACGGGATGCCATGGGCGCTTTCGGCGGCCACTGGGATAATACCCCCTTCGCCAGCCATGTGAATGGCGACTTCTTTATGGATTACATCGCCGCCAGCGGCTCAACGCAAAAATCGCTTGGTTTAACGCTCAATCGCGTGGTGGATAACAAACCGCAGTATCAGGATAACTTCGTCACGCTGGCTAACCGCGCCGGTTTTCAGACATGGTGGTTTTCCAATCAGGGGCAAATCGGCGAATACGACACGGCCATCGCCAGTATCGCCAAACGCGCCGATGAAGCGCATTTCCTGAAAAACGGCGATTTTGAAGCGGATAAAAATACTCGCGACGACGCGCTGTTAACCATGACGGCGCAGGTATTGGCGACAGAACGCACGCAACCGCAGTTGATTGTGTTGCATTTAATGGGATCGCATCCCCAGGCCTGCGACCGCACTCAGGGAAAATACGCGACGTTTGTCCAGTCGAAAGAGACGTCTTGTTATTTATACACCATGACGCAAACCGACGATTTGCTCCGTCAGCTCTATACTCAGCTTCGTCATAGCGGCGACAGTTTTTCGCTCGTCTATTTCTCCGATCACGGACTGGCGTTTAAAGAGCGCGGCAAAGCGGTACAGTACCTGGCGCATGACGACAAATTCCAGCAAAACTTCCAGGTGCCGTTTATGGTGCTATCCAGCGACAGTAAAGCGCATCGGATCATTAAAGCTCGCCGTTCTGCGAACGATTTCCTGAGTTTTTTCTCGCAATGGACAGGAATTAGCGCTAAAGAGATCAAAAATCGCTATCGATTTATTTCGGAGCAGAAAGCCGGGCCCGTTTATATCACCAATTTCAAATTACAAAAAGTGGACTATAACCATCTGGGCAGCGATATTTTTTCACTAAAATAATGCACGTTTCAGGCAAAAAAAATCCGCCCCGAAAGGCGGATTTTTCATTTTCACCGACGTGATTAGAAGCGGTAACCTACGCCAGCAATCCAGGTGCCAACGTCAACGCTACGAATACGGCTCTGCTCGTAAGAGAAGTCCAGAGCAACATTTTCCATCGGGTTGAATTGCAGACCAGCGCCATAGGAGAAGCCATAATCGCTGGTGTCATGCTTGTAGGTTGGGTAATCGGTCGTCTGGAATTTACCGTAACCCACACCGACTACACCGTAGATGCTCGCCCAATCGTTCAGACGGTAAGCCGGGCCGGCAGTGATGCCGTAGTACTGACCTTTGTTGTAATCGCCCGCACCGTTAGTACGATCTTTTTCGGTGTAGGTGAAGGAACCGATTACGCCCAGCGGGTTGTCGTCCTGCTCGTAACGATACTTCAGGTTGAAACCGCTCATTTTATTCGCTACGCCCTGCGCGTCGCTCTGAGCGTAACCACCGGTAACGGTAGAAGTAGCAGCTACTGCAGTACCTGCGGAAAAAGCCAGAACAGCGGCCAGTGCTGAAAGACATGCAATTTTTTTCATAACCACCTCAAATGTGCTTCAAGTAAGTCCTAAGTTTTAAATATATCAAAAATTAATGGGAAACTCTTTGCGATTCACGGTGTCTAAGGGCGCCTTTCATGTAACAGAACGTTTCCATATCGCGCTATCTTATTCAATTAACATCACTTTTCCGGCTGATTGCACCAATAATGCGCGTGCGACGCGATACATTCATCCAGATTATTCCTAAACTAACAGTCTATTTATCCATCAATTTAAGTTCATTTTATGGAATCCTGGAAATTTTTTTTCAACGAATCCTCAACCGCCACGGGGAATTTCCATTACACTGCCACCTTTACTCGTACTGACATTTTTTGACAGGAGAAAGGATGCCGGGGTCAACACGTAAACTACCAGTCTGGTTGCCCATTTTGGTTTTGCTCATTGCCATGTCCTCTATTCAGAGTGGCGCTTCACTGGCGAAATCGTTATTTCCTCTTGTCGGCGCGCCGGGCGTAACGGCGCTTCGTCTGGCGTTGGGAACGCTTATCCTTATCGCCTTTTTCAAACCCTGGCGTTTGCGTTTTGCCAAAGAGCAGCGGCTGCCTTTACTGTTTTATGGTCTGTCGCTGGGCGGGATGAACTATCTATTCTATCTGTCGATTCAGACGGTGCCGTTGGGTATTGCGGTCGCGCTGGAATTTACCGGTCCTCTGGCGGTCGCGCTGTTTTCATCCCGGCGGCCGGTAGATTTTATTTGGGTCGTACTGGCTGTACTTGGACTCTGGTTCCTGCTGCCATTAGGGCAAGATATGTCTCACGTCGATCTTACCGGGGCCGCGTTAGCGCTCGGCGCTGGCGCCTGTTGGGCTGTCTATATTCTTACCGGCCAGCGAGCAGGCGCGGAACATGGTCCGGCCACGGTGGCGGTAGGCTCGCTGATTGCCGCCATCATTTTCGTGCCGATTGGCGCAGTTCAGGCTGGCGACGCGCTATGGCACTGGTCGATTCTTCCCTTAGGGTTAGCGGTCGCTGTGCTTTCTACGGCGCTGCCTTATTCACTGGAAATGATTGCGCTGACGCGCCTGCCAACCCGCACCTTCGGTACGCTGATGAGCATGGAACCCGCGCTGGCCGCCGTTTCCGGGATGATTTTTCTGGGCGAAACGCTTACGGGCATACAAATCCTGGCCCTGTGCGCCATCATTGCCGCTTCAATGGGATCTACCCTAACGATTCGCCGCGAACCGCAAATTAAACAAGTTGACGTAAAATAGTTTCTTATTCTGCATGATGTGCATAATCATGCAGAATATCACCTCGTTATTCACCTTTTATTATTGCGCTATTACTTCGTCATTTTTTGTCATATTTTTTCTCATTTTTTACATTAAAATGAGAATTATTACCCACCAAACAGCAAACTCGTCTAACCAATTGATTTTTAATCAAAATAAATATTAAATCTTGTCTGTACTATTAAAGTGATAGGTAAATTCAAAAAAGCAAAGTTAAAAACCGGTGCTATACTTATTTTCGTTAATTACCTGGGACACAAACATCAAGAGGATATGAGATTATGAGTACCGCTAAACTGGTAAAAACAAAAGCGTCTAATCTGCTTTATACCCGTAACGATGTATCAGAGAGCGATAAAAAAGCGACGGTTGAGTTGCTTAATCGTCAGGTGATCCAGTTCATTGACCTGTCGCTGATCACGAAACAGGCCCACTGGAACATGCGCGGTGCTAACTTTATTGCCGTTCATGAGATGCTGGATGGCTTCCGTACCGCACTGACCGACCATCTGGATACTATGGCCGAGCGCGCCGTACAGCTTGGCGGTGTGGCGTTAGGCACCACGCAAGTTATCAACAGCAAAACACCGCTGAAAAGCTATCCGCTCGACATCCATAACGTGCAGGATCACTTAAAAGAACTGGCCGATCGCTACGCTGTTGTCGCTAATGATGTTCGTAAAGCTATTGGTGAAGCCAAAGATGAAGACACTGCCGATATCTTTACCGCCGCATCACGCGACCTCGATAAATTCCTGTGGTTTATCGAATCCAACATCGAATAAATCTATCTCTACCCTGAATACTTCGAGTTGCAGGAGGTACAAACGCAGCGAATCCGCAGGAGCTTGACTTCCGTCGGTCACTGAAGCGAACGCACCTGCAACTTGATGTACACAGGTATATAAGTCATCCCTATACCCCTGCCTGGCACAGGGGTTTTGCACTTAAATAGTGCACACGTCTTGTACTCCCCTCCGATAAAAGTGAATTATTTGTAATAATTACATCACACAATCGTTAATTAAAGATTGTTTTAACAACAATTTTTACGCTAAATAGACCCTGTATCTCTACTTTGTTATTCATGCACTAAATCAGTGCCCCAAAACGGTGCGGCATACTGGTTTTGCCCGACTTATTGTGCACAGGAATGATTGACGCTTCTGTTAAAACAATGAGTTACATAATTGGCATGATTTTTTCATTACGCTACATGTTCTCGCAGGGGATCGCCCCGTGGATAGAAAAGGAAATGCTATGAAGTCTCTATTAAAAGTTTCACTGGCTGCACTTACCCTGGCTTTTGCGGTGTCTTCGCACGCTGCGGATAAGAAACTCGTGGTGGCAACCGATACGGCGTTCGTTCCGTTTGAATTTAAACAGGGCGACAAGTACGTCGGTTTTGATGTTGATCTGTGGGACGCTATCGCGAAAGAACTGAAGCTGGACTACACCCTGAAACCGATGGATTTCAGCGGCATTATTCCGGCATTACAAACCAAAAATATCGATCTGGCGCTGGCGGGTATTACGATTACGGACGAGCGTAAAAAAGCGATCGACTTTTCCGATGGCTATTACAAAAGCGGTCTGCTCGTGATGGTGAAAGCCAACAATAACGATATTAAAAGCGTTAAAGACCTCGATGGCAAAGTCGTTGCCGTGAAGAGCGGAACCGGGTCGGTGGATTACGCGAAAGCGAATATCAAAACCAAAGACCTGCGTCAGTTCCCGAACATTGATAACGCGTACATGGAATTAGGCACCAACCGCGCAGACGCCGTTCTGCACGATACGCCGAACATCCTGTACTTTATCAAAACCGCAGGCAACGGCCAGTTCAAGGCGGTAGGCGAATCGCTGGAAGCACAGCAATACGGAGTTGCCTTCCCGAAAGGCAGCGATGAACTGC
Organism: Salmonella sp. SSDFZ54; assembly: GCF_004010735.1. Classification (NCBI taxonomy): domain Bacteria; kingdom Pseudomonadati; phylum Pseudomonadota; class Gammaproteobacteria; order Enterobacterales; family Enterobacteriaceae; genus Salmonella; species Salmonella sp. SSDFZ54. Next base: position 3,616,409 of record NZ_CP034819.1, on the reverse strand, counting down.
GCGAGAAAGTCAACGGCGCGCTGAAAACGCTGCGTGAGAATGGCACCTATAACGAAATCTACAAAAAATGGTTCGGTACAGAACCTAAATAAAACGACCTGATGTTGGCTTGTGGCCCGGTAGTGAGGACGCTCACCGGGCCTACAGCTCTTTTCCGTGACGGATAAGACACTTTCACGCCATTTCCGCGCCGGATAGAGCATTTGACTATTTACACCACGGTAACAGGAACGACATATGCAGTTTGACTGGAGCGCCATCTGGCCCGCCATTCCGCTTTTGCTTGAGGGCGCTAAAATGACCCTGTGGATCTCGGTCCTCGGTCTGGCTGGCGGCCTGGTTATTGGACTCGCGGCAGGTTTTGCCCGTACGTTTGGCGGCTGGTTCGCCAACCACATCGCCCTGGTTTTCATTGAAATTATTCGCGGCACGCCCATCGTTGTCCAGGTCATGTTTATCTACTTTGCCCTGCCGATGGCATTTAATGATTTGCGTATTGATCCGTTCAGCGCAGCGGTCGTGACAATTATGATTAACTCCGGCGCTTATATCGCGGAAATTACTCGCGGCGCAGTACTATCCATTCACAAAGGTTTTCGCGAAGCGGGTCTGGCGCTGGGCCTTTCTCGCCGGGAAACCATCCGCCATGTTATTTTACCGCTTGCTCTGCGCCGTATGCTGCCGCCGCTGGGCAATCAGTGGATCATTAGCATCAAAGACACCTCGTTGTTTATTGTTATCGGCGTAGCCGAGCTGACCCGTCAGGGCCAGGAAATTATTGCCGGTAACTTTCGCGCCCTGGAAATCTGGAGCGCCGTGGCCGTCTTCTATTTGATCATTACGCTGGTGCTGAGCTTTATTTTGCGTCGTCTTGAAAGAAGGATGAAAATCCTGTGATTGAATTTAAAAACGTCTCCAAGCACTTTGGCCCCACCCAGGTGCTACATAACATTGATTTAAACATCCGTCAGGGCGAAGTGGTTGTGATTATCGGCCCTTCCGGTTCGGGTAAATCCACGTTATTACGCTGTATCAATAAACTGGAAGAGATCACCTCCGGCGATCTGATTGTCGATGGTCTGAAAGTCAACGATCCTAAAGTAGACGAACGGCTGATTCGCCAGGAAGCCGGCATGGTGTTTCAACAGTTTTATCTGTTCCCGCATCTGACCGCGCTCGAAAACGTGATGTTCGGTCCTCTGCGCGTGCGCGGCGTAAAGAAAGAAGAAGCGGAAAAACAGGCGAAAGCTCTGTTAGCGAAAGTTGGACTGGCGGAACGGGCGCACCACTACCCCTCCGAGCTTTCCGGCGGTCAACAACAGCGCGTCGCTATTGCCCGAGCGCTGGCAGTGAAGCCGAAAATGATGCTCTTTGACGAGCCAACCTCCGCTCTGGACCCTGAACTGCGCCATGAAGTGCTGAAAGTCATGCAGGATCTGGCGGAAGAAGGCATGACCATGGTCATTGTGACTCACGAAATCGGCTTTGCCGAAAAAGTCGCCTCACGGCTGATTTTCATCGATAAAGGCCGTATCGCCGAAGATGGCAGTCCGCAGGCGTTGATCGAAAACCCGCCAAGCCCACGTTTACAGGAATTTTTACAGCACGTCTCCTGAGATATCGCCCTTCCTGCCCTGCGGCAGGAAGGGCATCATGGAATAGTCCCATTTCATTTTCCCTCCCCTGCGCCATCTATACTTAGTGTTTTGCGTCTCTTTTCTCACTGGAGGAGTCATGCGGTGGACCCTGTTCATCCTTTTTTGTCTACTGGGCGCGCCTGCCCATGCGGTCACCATACCCGGCGTGACCACAGGGACATCAACCAGCCAGCAAGCAGCGCCAGAGCCCAGTCCTGAACAAAAAAAAGCGGCCTATGCGGCCCTGGCTGACGTACTGGAGAACGAGGCTTCACGTAACGAATTGATAGCGCAACTCCGCGAAGCATCAACCACGCCGCCGACCGAGCCGGCACCAGCGCTTGCGCCGCCTGCGGCCAAAGATGAGAAAACGGTACTGGAGAACGTCACCACCGTTACCCGTCAGTACGGCGATGCTTTCGCTACCCGTTTCGCCCAGCTTTATCGCAACATCACCGATGCGCCGCACAAGCCATTTAACTCGCAAACCTTCACCAACGCGTTAACCCACTTTTTATTTCTGGCCGCCGCGGTATTTGGTTTTTATAGCGTGATACGGCTTTGCGCCCTGCCGTTATATCGAAAAATGGGCCTGTGGGCGCGCAAGAAAAACCGTGAACGCAGCAACTGGTTACAGCTCCCGGCGATGATCGTCGGCGCGTTTATTATCGACCTGCTGCTACTGGCGCTCACCTTATTTATCGGTCAGATGCTCAGTGATAATTTCCATGCGGGAAGTCGAACTATCGCTTTTCAGCAAAGCCTGTTCCTGAATGCCTTCGCGCTGATAGAGTTCTTTAAAGCGATCCTGCGGCTTATTTTTTGCCCTAATGTACCGGAGTTACGCCCATTCGCGATTCAGGATGCGACAGCGCGTTACTGGAATCGCCGTATGAGTTCCCTTAGCAGTTTGATTGGCTACGGGCTGATTGTTGCCGTTCCGATTATTTCCAACCAGGTGAATGTTCAGGTTGGCGCGATGGCTAATGTGGCGATCATGCTCTGCATCACCATCTGGGCGCTGTACCTGATCTTTAAAAACAAAGCGGAGATTACGCAACATTTATTAAGCCTGGCGGAACGATCATTAGCCTTTTTTAGCCTGTTTATCCGCGCCTTTGCGCTGGTGTGGCACTGGCTGGCCAGCGCCTACTTTATCGTGCTGTTTTTCTTCTCGTTATTCGACCCAGGCAATAGTCTGAAGTTTATGATGGGCGCGACCGTGCGCAGTCTGGCGATTATTGGCATCGCGGCGTTTATCTCCGGTATGTTTACCCGCTGGATAGCGAAAACCATCACCCTGTCGCCCCATACGCAGCGCAATTACCCGGAATTACAAAAGCGGCTTAACGGCTGGCTCTCCTCGGCGCTAAAAGTCGCACGCTTTTTGACCGTCTGCGTCGCCGTTATGCTGTTGCTCAACGCCTGGGGATTATTCGATTTCTGGCACTGGCTACATTATGGCGCGGGGGAAAAGATGGTCGATATCCTCATCCGTATCGCGTTAATCTTATTCTTCTCCGCCGTGGGATGGACGATTCTCGCCAGTCTGATTGAGAATCGCCTGGCCTCCGATATTCATGGCCGCCCGCTACCCAGCGCCCGCACGCGCACGCTGCTGACGCTGTTCCGCAATGCGCTGGCAGTGATTATCAGTACCATAACCATCATGATCGTGTTATCGGAAATCGGCGTCAATATCGCGCCATTGCTGGCTGGCGCGGGGGCGTTAGGTCTGGCTATCTCTTTCGGTTCGCAAACCCTGGTGAAAGATATTATTACCGGCGTCTTTATTCAGTTTGAAAACGGGATGAATACCGGCGACTTAGTCACCATAGGCCCGCTGACGGGGACGGTCGAAAGAATGTCGATTCGTTCCGTCGGCGTGCGGCAGGATACCGGGGCATACCATATTATCCCGTGGTCCTCGATCACCACTTTCGCCAACTTTGTGCGCGGTATCGGCTCTGTTGTCGCCAACTATGACGTGGATCGCCATGAGGATGCGGATAAAGCGAATCAGGCGCTGAAAGACGCGGTAACGGCGCTGATGGAGACGGAGGATATTCGCGGGCTGATTATCGGCGAACCCACGTTCGCCGGTATTGTCGGTTTAACGAACACGGCGTTTACTTTACGCGTGTCGTTCACCACGCTACCGCTCAAGCAGTGGACGGTGCGTTTTGCCCTTGATAGCCAGGTGAAAAAGCATTTTGATCTGGCCAATGTGCGCGCGCCGGTGCAAACGTATCAGGTTCTACCCGCCCCCGCCGGCGGCCCGCCGCCTGATTCACTGCCGCCGCGCGAACCGACGATTTAGCGTTTACGGGTGATAAAACGGCGACGCTGGTCGTCATCCATAAAGGTCCAGGCGATAAAGCGGCTTTGCTTTTGCCCCTGGGCCATCTCTTTTTTCACCACTTTCACCGCGCCAGCCTCCGTCAACGCCCGGTAAAGCGGTGGTAAATTCTCGCCGCGCGACACCAACGTCGTAAACCACAACACCTGACGGCGGAAGGATTGGCTTTCAGCAATCATTTTTTTAATAAAGGCGACTTCGCCGCCTTCACACCATAGCTCCTGCTGTTGACCGCCAAAGTTCAGCGCATCATCTTTATTCTGCCCCAAATTGCGGCGCTTACGCTCGCTGCCCGCGCGGGCTGCGGCGGCGGAGTCGTGAAAAGGCGGGTTACAAAGCGTTGCGTCATAAAATTCATTTTTATGAATAATACCGGTAAAAATGGCCGCCGGATCTTTTTGCCGACGCAGACGAATGGCGCGGCTTAACCCCGTATTAGCCTGAATGATAGCCTGCGCGCTGGACATCGCTGCGTCGCTGACTTCACTACCGGTAAATCGCCAGCCATATTCATGGACGCCGATAAGCGGATAAATACAATTGGCGCCCACGCCCACGTCCAGAATAGTTGCCTGCGCCGGAATACTCCCTGTTGTTTCGCCAAGCAGATCCGCCAGATGATGGATATAATCCGCACGACCAGGCACTGGCGGACATAAAAACCCTGGCGGAATGTCCCAGTGTGTAACGGCATAAAAATGCGCCAGCAACGCCTTATTGAGCGCTTTTACCGCTTGCGGATTAGCAAAATCAACGCTCTGTTCACCGGCGGGCGTGCGGATAAGAAAGGACGTCAATTCCGGCGTGGTCTGACACAGTGCGGCGAGATCATAACGGTGTTGATGGCGGTTGCGCGGGTGTAACCCCGGTTTCTGGGCGGACATGGCATTCTCCTTTTAGCAGCGGCGTAAGATACCCGTATAACGCCACGGGGTAAATATACCACCGCGAATTCCCTGCCTCGCTCGTTTGATCGGATATCTGAATGACATTGGCTCTGCTCATGGTCTGAAAAGATCGCGCGATGCGATTTTTTCGCCTGACGGCGCTACACTTAACCTCAGGTACCCTAAAATCAGGAGAGCGTGATGGCATCCGGCTGGGCAAATGACGACGCAGTGAATGAACAAATCAACAATACCATTGAAGATGCCGTTGCCCGCGCTCGCGGCGAACTTCCCCACGGCGAAAGTCGCGATGAATGCGAATCTTGCGGCGACCCTATCCCTGAAGCGCGGCGTAAAGCCGTACCGGGCGTTCGGTTATGCATAGCCTGCCAACAGGAGAAAGATTTACATAACGCAACATTTTCAGGATATAATCGCAGAGGTTCAAAAGACAGCCAGTTACGCTGACTTTTCTTTACCGAAACCGCCAGTATCATCCATTCCTTTACGCTCATGCTTTTTAGCGTTCTGCGTCGCAGAATGTGCCGTTAACCTCGACTCTGTAAAGCCAGATGACAAGAACGGTAAATTCCACTGTTGAATTAATTAATAATCAATAGGTTATTTGTCATTCAAAAATTTTGAGCAAGGCCGTCAATTCTATTCGATTTTATCTTTCGCAAAAAACCGTGATACTCATCACATCGACGGAACATCGTTCCATAAACAGAATAACCTGCGAGAGATTAATCATGAAAACCATTAAATATGCTGTTGCAGCCATCGCGCTCTCCACCCTTTCTTTTGGCGCTTTTGCCGCAGAACCGGTTAGCGCGTCTCAGACGCAAAACCTGCATAAAATCGGCGTAGTGTCTGCCGATGGCGCCACCACGCTGGATGGCCTGGAAGCTAAACTGGCTGAAAAAGCCGCCGCTGCTGGCGCAAGCGCTTATAACATCACCTCCGCCGTGGGTAATGACAAAATGAGCGGCACTGCGGTGATTTATAAATAATTTACCTGCCCGCCAGATTTCAGGCTGTAACATCGCTGTTGTTTGAATTCTGACGGGTATTACCCTCGTCTGTTTGCCAACAGACCCACTGCTCCAACCCTCATTAACCCTGTTTGTTACCCTTATTTGCCCGTCCGCCACTGGACGGGCTTTTTTTATTCGCTAAAAGCCTGTTCGACGCGCGCAAGCCCGTCTTCTAACGTCGCCGCCTCTCCCGTCGCAACCAGACAACAGGCCATTTGCGTTTTTAATGATTGCGGCACCGGCTCGTGGCCGGCAAGGCAGCGCTCAATCCAGCGCGCGGTGATTTCAGGATCTTTAGTCGCAGGCAGTGAAAGCGGCTCGTCGTGCGTGTCGCTCTGACGCTCATGCAGTACCTGCACGCCACGGCTATCAATCAGGCTGATTTGCGGACAGCGTTGCGGGTTGGCATAGACTTCGCCTTCGGTACCATGCATTAGCAAAGCCCGCCCGCCAATGCGGCTAAAAAAGGTCGCCACACGCGGGACATATTCAGGGTGAGAAACGCTTGATAAACGCAGCGCGGCATCCTCAGCAAATGGTGTTGCCAGCTTGGCCAGTGAATGCGCGCTGTTGCGCACGCCCATCCGCCAGCGCATCGCCAGTTGTTTTTCCAGCGGCGGGCAGAGCGCGCTCACCGGGATAAACACCGGCTGGTGCCCGTCCAGTTTGGCCTGCGCTTGTCCGCCGTGTAGGGTGGGGACAATCCCCATCAGCTCAAATATTGTTTCCGTCAGTACGCGGGTCGGATCTTCACTGACGCCGTGTACTACAACTGGAAAGCCCAATTTATGCAGCAGGATAGCCAGCAACGGCGTTAAATTCGCCTGTTTACGCGCGCCGTTATAGCTGGGAATAACGACCGGCAACGGCCTATCTGCGGGCGGTGTCAGTTTGATGGTATGATTCTGCATGGCTTCATAAAAGCCCAGCATTTCGGCTTCGCCTTCGCCTTTAATACGCAGCGCCATCAATATACTGCCCATCTCCAGGTCGGGGACGTCGCCATTCAGCATTCGGGTATACAAACCGCGCGCGGTATCCAGATCCAGATCGCGGGCGTGATTTTTACCTCGCCCGATCTCTTTGATGATCTTGCGATAATCCATTGAAAGCTCCTTGAAGTGTGCTCACAGCATTAACGCCGTCGGCGGCGTGCAGGTTTTGCTTTTGGTTTTACTATAACGTCTGGCACGGCAGGCTGCTCTATCGGAAAAACAGGTAAGGCATTCAGTAAACGCTGTCCGTAGTTTTTGGTCAACAACCGCTTATCATAAATGACCACTTCTCCCCGACAGGCATGGCTACGGATCAATCGCCCTACCTGCTGAATTAAATTAAAAGACGCGCTTGGTAAACTTTGTACCTCAAACGGATAACGATTCAGACTTTTTAGCCATTCGCCTTCGGTGATCACGACCGGACTGTCGATCGGCGGGAAGGCAATTTTATGGATATGGACCTGCGTCAGCAGCTCGCCTTTAAGATCCAGCCCTTCGGCAAAAGACTGAAGCCCAACCAGCACGCTGCGTTCGCCGCTCTCCACCCGTTTACGGTGCAGCTCTACCAGCCGGTAACGCGGCTGGTCACCCTGGACCAGGAGGAGTAAGCGCACATCAGCGACATGCTCCAGAAAACGCTGCATCGCCCGCCCGCTGGCGAACAGTACCAGCATACCATGATGTTTTTTGCTCTCCAGTTGCTCACGAAAATAGGCCGCCATTTCGGCAATATGCTGCTCTTCGTTATCAATGGTGGGTTCGTAGCGCATCTGAGGAATCACCAGTTTCCCCTGTTCCACATGATTAAACGGCGAATCCAGCGCCACAAAGCGGTCGCCGGCTTTTTCTTTTAAGCCGCTCATTTCCTGCAGACGCGAAAAGCTATTGAGCGAGCGCAGTGTCGCCGAGGTGACAATAATGTGCGGTACGCTGCGCCATAACAATCTTTCCAGCTGATCGCTGACGCGGATACCGACACAATGGAACCAGACGTGGAGTTGCCCTTCGCGTATTTCACGCGTCGCCCATTTGGACACCGGCGCGCCTGAAGACTGCGCCATCGAAGCCAGTCGCCATAATTTACTTTGCGCCTCGAACATTCCCAGCGCCCGGTTCATCTGTAAAATCACCCGATGCAAACGCACAATATCGTGCGATCCGGTTTTTTCGCTGAGATCGTTGAGAAAGGATTCCGCCAGCCCACGCAGCGTCTCGGTCAGCTTCGCCAGTCGCTGGCAGATTTCCATGACCTCATCAGGCAACTCGCCCATTGCAAAACGGTGCTCCGCCTCCTGCGCTGCGGGCATATACAGATTAAGAATGGCATTGAGCGAGGCGATCAGTTCGTACACCTCCTCGCAATGGGCGTTAAGTCGCTCAGGATTCGCTAACGGCGGCGTGGTCTTAGGGCGAAATTGCTCCATACAGGTCGCCACCAGTTTGCTGAACAGGTCCAGTTGCAAGCGATACCAGGAGGCGGTAATTTCCGCGCTCATCTCCAGCGCATCGCGAGCGACATCGGGCAGATGATGACCTTCATCCAGTACCAACAGCAGATGCTTTGGTTCCGGCAGTACGGCTTCACTTTCCATCGCCGCCATTACCAGCGCGTGATTCGCCACCACGACTTCCGCTTCCTGTATTTCACGTCGGGCGACAAAGAATGGACATTCGCGGTAATAGTGACAGTTGCGGTTCAGACAACTGGCTTTATCGGTACTTAATCGCCGCCACAGATCGTCGTCAATAGCAATGTCGGTATGATCCCGCAGACCATCCCATTTGTAACCGTCAAGATCCCCTTTCAGCCTGGCGCAACGCTTTTGCTCTTCCTGGTTGTTAGGCGTCAGTTCGTCATCAAGAAAGGCGAGCAGATCCTGCTGCGTAGGCTCGCTACTGGCGAGCGCCGCCAGGTTTCGCGGACACACGTAACGCCCGCGGCCAAAGGCGGCGGTAAAGCGCAGATCGGGGATGATTTTTCGTAGCAGCGGCAAATCTTTGCTAAAGATCTGATCCTGTAACGCCACGTTAGCGGTACTGACCACCAGTGTTTTTTGCTCTTCCCGGGCAATGGCGATACCGGGAATAAGATAGGAGAGGGTTTTCCCGACGCCGGTCGGCGCTTCAATAGCCAGATGTCTCCCTTCTTCCCCGGCCAGCGTTCTGGCGACGTCAGCAATCATCTGCCGCTGCGGCGCACGGGGAATAAAGTCGGGAATCTGGTCCTGAAGCGCCTTATACCAGGCGGCGATTTGCGCTTTCAGCGCAGCGGTCAATGCCATGAGAAAACCTGAAGTACTGTATAAACAGCCACTATTGTGTCACATTTCAGGGGCGGGAAGTACCTTTTTTACCGGTTCTGGAAGGCGGCTCGCAACGCGATGTGTATTTTGCCGGATGGCGGTGCAAGCACCTTATCGGGCCTACGTATTTGCATAGTCCGTAGGCCCGGTAAGCGTCGCACTACCGGGCATGTTGCCGGATAAAATTTACTGGGCAGGCGTGATTCTGCGCGGGCGACGCGGCGGACGTGCTTTGTCGCCCGCGGGTTTCCCCTCGCCTGTGCGCGGTTTTGGTTTCGCCTTCGCCGCCCCGCTATCCTGACGTCGCGGCTGCTGACTGCGCCCCGCTCCCCCCTGATTTTGTCCGCGTCCACGACCGCCGCCGCCGCGCTGCTGACGACCGTTCTGAATAGGCTCCGCTTTAATCGACGGGTCCGGCTCATAGCCCGGCGTCGTAATGCGTGGGATCTCTTTTTTCAGCAACTTTTCGATATCACGCAACAATTTATGCTCGTCAACACAGACCAGCGACAGCGCCTCGCCAGTTGCCGCCGCGCGACCGGTACGGCCAATACGGTGTACATAATCTTCCGGCACGTTCGGCAGCTCATAGTTGACCACGTGCGGCAGCTCTTCAATATCCAGACCACGCGCCGCAATATCCGTCGCCACCAGCACGCGAATATCGCCGGATTTAAAATCGGCCAGCGCGCGGGTACGTGCGCCCTGCGATTTATTACCGTGGATCGCCGCGCTGCGAATACCGTCTTTATTAAGCTGTTCCGCCAGATGGTTCGCGCCATGCTTGGTGCGGGTGAAGACCAACACCTGCTGCCAGTTGCCCTGGCCAATCATCTGCGACAACAGTTCACGTTTGCGTTTTTTATCGACAAAGTGCACGTGCTGCGTTACCTGCTCTGAGGCCGTGTTGCGGCGCGCCACTTCGATTTCCAGCGGGTTGCGCAACAGCTTTTCGGCAAGCGCTTTGATGTCGTCGGAGAACGTGGCGGAGAACAGCAGATTCTGACGCTTCGCCGGCAGTTTCGCCAGCACGCGACGAATGTCGTGAATGAAGCCCATATCCAGCATACGGTCGGCTTCATCCAGTACCAGAATCTCAATCTGATCCAGCTTCACGGCATTTTGATGTTCCAGGTCAAGCAGACGTCCCGGCGTCGCCACCAGCACATCCACGCCGCCGCGCAGTTTCATCATCTGCGGATTGATGCTTACGCCGCCAAACACCACCAGCGAGCGAACGTTGAGGTATTTACTGTAATCTCTAACGTTTTCGCCAATTTGCGCCGCCAGCTCGCGGGTTGGCGTGAGGATCAACGCGCGCACCGGGCGACGACCTTTAGCGTGCGGCTGATGGGTAATCAGATGCTGCAACAATGGCAGGGTAAAACCCGCCGTTTTACCGGTTCCGGTCTGGGCGCTGGCCATCAGATCGCGGCCTTCCAGCACGGCGGGAATCGCCTGTTGCTGAATAGGGGTAGGTTCACGGTAACCCTGCTCGGCAATGGCGCGCAGGATATCAGGGTTTAATCCCAGGGAATCAAAAGACATAACTACTCCGGACCGCCCCGACCGTTGCCGGTGTAGTTTTCAGGGAGATGCTCAAATTTGGAATGACAAAAACCACAATGTCATGAAGGGGCGGAGTGTAGCAGTTTTTGTGATGCGGCGCATAAATTATCCTTACGGTGAGCCGCGGGGAAAATGACGCCCCGCGACGGGGATCCATGCGTTATTGTTCAGCAAACGCCTCGCCGTAGAAACTTGCCAGCAGCAGTTGGCGCAGTTCCGATACCAGCGGATAACGCGGGTTAGCGCCGGTGCACTGGTCATCGAAGGCATCTTCAGACAGTTTGTCAACGTGTGCCAGGAAGTCAGCTTCCTGCACGCCTGCTTCACGGATAGACTTAGGAATACCCAGCTCAGCTTTAATGCTTTCCAGCCATGCCAGCAGTTTTTCAATCTTAGCGGCGGTACGATCGCCCGGCGCGCTCAGGCCCAGGTGGTCAGCAATTTCAGCGTAACGACGGCGTGCCTGCGGACGATCGTACTGGCTGAAAGCGGTCTGCTTGGTCGGGTTGTCATTCGCGTTGTAGCGGATAACGTTACAAATCAGCAGGGCGTTCGCCAGACCGTGCAGAATGTGGAACTGAGAGCCCAGTTTGTGCGCCATGGAGTGACATACACCCAGGAAGGCGTTGGCAAACGCGATACCGGCGATAGTCGCTGCACTGTGAACACGTTCACGCGCAACCGGGTTTTTAGACCCTTCGTGATAAGACGCCGGCAGGTTTTCTTTCAGCAGTTTCAGGGCCTGCAGAGCCTGACCGTCAGAGAACTCAGAAGCCAGTACGGAAACGTAAGCTTCCAGGGCATGAGTTACCGCATCCAGACCACCGAACGCACACAGGGACTTCGGCATATCCATCACCAGGTTGGCGTCGACAATCGCCATATCCGGGGTCAGGGCGTAGTCAGCCAGCGGATATTTCTGACCGGTTGCATCGTCGGTCACAACCGCAAATGGTGTGACTTCAGAACCGGTACCGGAAGTGGTGGTGACGGCGATCATTTTCGCTTTCACGCCCATTTTCGGGAACTTGTAGATACGTTTACGGATATCCATAAAGCGCAGCGCCAGCTCTTCGAAGTGGGTTTCCGGGTGTTCGTACATGACCCACATGATTTTCGCCGCGTCCATCGGGGAACCGCCGCCCAGCGCGATAATCACGTCCGGTTTGAAGGAGTTAGCCAGCTCAGCGCCTTTGCGAACAACGGAAAGCGTCGGGTCGGCTTCAACTTCGAAGAAGACTTCGGTTTCAACGCCAGCCGCTTTCAGCACAGAGGTGATCTGGTCTGCATAGCCGTTGTTGAACAGGAAGCGGTCAGTCACGATGAGCGCACGTTTGTGGCCATCAGTAATCACTTCATCCAGCGCGATGGGCAGAGAGCCACGGCGGAAGTAGATAGATTTCGGAAGTTTGTGCCACAACATGTTTTCAGCTCGCTTAGCAACGGTTTTCTTGTTGATCAAGTGCTTAGGACCAACGTTTTCAGAGATGGAGTTACCACCCCAGGAACCACAACCCAACGTCAGGGAAGGTGCGAGTTTGAAGTTGTACAGGTCACCGATACCACCCTGAGAGGCCGGGGTGTTGATCAGGATACGCGCGGTTTTCATCATCTGACCGAAGTAAGCAACGCGTTCTGGCTGGTTATCCTGGTCAGTGTACAGGCAGGAGGTATGACCGATACCGCCCATAGCGACCAGTTGCTCCGCTTTATCTACCGCATCGGCAAAATCTTTTGCTCGGTACATGGCGAGCGTCGGAGAGAGTTTTTCGTGAGCGAAAGGCTCAGAGGCGTCCGTTGCACTCACCTCCCCTATCAGAACCTTGCTGTTTTCAGGCACAAAAATGCCGGCAATCTCTGCGATTGTAGCCGCTGACTGGCCGACAATTGCCGCATTCAGCGCCCCATTTTTGAGCAATACTCCGCCTACAGCTTTCCTCTCTTTTTTATTCAGAATCACCGCGCCGCATTTCGCAAAACGCTCGCGCACGGCATCGTAGACGGAATCAACAACGACAACAGACTGTTCAGAAGCACAGATTACGCCGTTATCGAAGGTTTTCGACATCAGGATTGACGCCACAGCGCGTTTAATGTCAGCAGTTTCATCAATCACTACCGGAGTGTTACCTGCGCCTACGCCGATAGCAGGTTTACCGGAGCTGTATGCTGCTTTCACCATGCCTGGACCACCCGTCGCAAGGATCAGGTTAATATCCGGGTGGTGCATCAGCGCGTTAGACAGTTCTACGGAAGGTTGATCGATCCAGCCAATCAGATCTTTCGGCGCGCCGGCAGCGATAGCCGCTTGCAGAACGATATCTGCCGCTTTGTTGGTTGCCTCTTTAGCGCGCGGATGCGGAGAAAAGATGATGGCGTTACGCGTTTTCAGGCTAATCAGCGACTTGAAAATCGCGGTAGAGGTCGGGTTAGTGGTTGGAACGATACCGCAAATAATACCGACAGGCTCAGCAATCGTAATGGTCCCGAAAGTGTCGTCTTCTGACAGCACACCGCAGGTCTTTTCATCTTTATAGGCGTTATAGATATATTCGGAAGCGAAGTGGTTTTTAATCACTTTGTCTTCTACGATGCCCATACCAGATTCGGCGACCGCCATTTTGGCCAGCGGAATGCGGGCATCAGCGGCGGCCAGAGCGGCGGCGCGGAAGATTTTGTCTACCTGTTGTTGCGTGAAACTCGCGTACTGACGCTGGGCTTTTTTGACGCGCGCAACCAGCGCGTTTAATTCTTCAATGGAATTAATCGACATGGAAACCTCAAACGGAAACAGAGAAGCGCCGCCGCAGAACGCGGCGGCGAAAGTCATTAACGCAGACGATGCTTAATTTTTTCTACCATCATCGCGGTGGAGATGCCGTAGCGATCGTGCAGGGTCGGCAGCGCGCCGGCCAGCAGGAATTCGTCAGGCAAACCAACGGTATCCAGCTCACAGCGTACGCCCTTACGCATCAGCAGCGCGGCAACCGCCTCCCCTAACCCGCCGACCGAGGTATGGTTTTCCGCGGTCATCACCAGGCGACCGGGCTTCGACGCTTGCTCAATAATCGCTTTTTCATCAAGCGGCTTGATTGTCGGCACGTGCAATACGGCCACGCTGATATTATCGGCGCGTAGCTTTTCAACCGCCTCCAAAGCACGCATGGTCATCAGCCCGGAAGAGATAATCAGCACATCATTGCCGTCCTCCAGCAGTTTCGCCTTGCCCAGCTCAAACTGATAGTCGTACTTATCCAGCACCAGCGGCACCTTACCGCGCAGCAGGCGCATATACACCGGGCCGTTATGGTCAGCAATTGCCGGTACCGCCTGCTCTATCTCCAGCGCATCGCAAGGATCGACGATAACCATGCCGGGAATGCCGCGCATAATCGCCAGATCTTCGGTTGCCTGGTGGCTTGGGCCATAACCCGTCGTCAGGCCCGGCAGCGCTGCACAGATCTTCACGTTCAGATGCTCTTCGGCGATCACCTGATGGATAAAATCATAGGCGCGACGGGTGGCAAACGCAGCGTAGGTGGTAGCGAAGGGAATAAATCCCTCTTTCGCCATGCCCCCCGCCGCTCCCATCAGCAGCTGTTCCGCCATTCCCATCTGGAAAAAGCGATCCGGGAAAGCCTGGGCGAAAATATGTAGATCGGTATATTTTGACAGGTCCGCGGTCATACCGACGATTTCCGGGCGCTGCGCCGCCAGTTTTGACAGCGCGACGCCAAACGGCGCAGGGATCGTCGCCTGGCCTTCATCGGCGATAGAAGCAATCATCGCGGACGTTTTTAAACGTGGTTTACTCTGGCTCATTACAGCACTCCTTCCGGTTTGTTAGCGTCCAGCACCGCAATCGCTTTTTGCCACTCGTCAGCATCGACGCGAATAAAATGGTTCTTATCGCGGGTTTCGAGGAACGGCACCCCTTTGCCCATCAGCGTGTCGCAGAGAATGACCCGCGGCTGGTTGCCGGCATGACTTTTCGCGTTGTCAAAGGCCGCAATCACCGCAGCCAGATCGTTACCGTCCACGCGCTGTACGTACCAGCCGAAAGCGGCCCATTTTTCATGCAGCGGCTCAAAGCCGAGGATTTTGCGCGAATCGCCGTCCGCCTGCTGTTTGTTAACATCAACGATGTTAATCAAGTTAGTCAGGCCATAGTGGGCTGCCGACATCGCCGCTTCCCAGGTTGAACCTTCGTCCAGTTCCCCATCCGACATAGAGTTATAAACCCAGGACGTGCTGCTCTTTTGCTTCAGCCCGAGCGCCATTCCTACGGCAATGGACAGCCCCTGCCCCAGCGAACCACCGGACATCTCCATCCCCGGCGTGTAGGTCGCCATCCCCGACATCGGCAGGCGGCTGTCGTCGGAACCGTAGGTTTCCAGCTCCTCTTCCGGGATAATTCCCGCTTCCAGCAGCGCCGCATAATAGGCGATGGCGTAATGGCCGTGAGAGAGCAGGAAGCGGTCGCGCCCTTCCCACTCAGGGTCTTCCGGACGGTAGGTCATCGCGTGGCTGAACGCGGTTGCCAGCACATCGGCATAGCCCAGAGCCTGGCCGATATAGCCCTGTCCCTGAACTTCCCCCATTTGCAGGGCGTAGCGGCGGATGCGCCACGCCGCCGCGGCGACTTTTTGTGATTCGGTCATCTTCATCTCATTGCCTCGCTTAGTGAATTAACATGCCGCCGTTAACATCCAGGGTGATACCGGTGGAGTAGGACGCGAGATCGCTTCCCAGGAACAGCGCGGCGCGCGCGATGTCTACCGCATCGCCCAGGCGGTTCATCGGGATCCCGGCAAGGATGTTGGCCGTCATTTCATCGGTCAGCTTACCGGCGGTGATGTCGGTCTGAATCAGCCCCGGAGTGATGCAGTTTACGCGGACGTTATCGGGGCCAAGCTCACGCGCCATCGCCCGCGCCAGACCGAGCACGCCGGCTTTTGCCGCGCTGTAGTGCGGGCCGCCGAAGATACCGCCGCCGCGCTGGGCGGAAACGGAGGAGATGCAGACAATGCTGCCGGATTTTTGCGCTCTCATGACCGGGATAACCGCCTGTGACATCAACAGCGTGCCGCGCAGGCTGACGTCAAGCACCGCGTCATAATTAGCGCGCTTAATGTCCATTAGCTTCAGCGGCTGAGTAATACCGGCGTTATTCACCAGTACATCGACCCGACCATATTTAGCCACGATCTGTTCAATTGCCGCCTGAACCTGAACTTCGTCAGCGACGTTTGCCGCCAGCCCGAGATGACCTTCGCCTAATGCCGCAGCCGCGGCTTCACTGGCTTCGCCATTGAGGTCGATAATGACCACTTTAGCGCCGTTTTCAGCAAATAATTTCGCGGTAGCAAAGCCCAAACCGCGTGCGGAGGCCGCGCCAGTAATAATGGCGACTTTATCTTTTAATAACATATTTTCACTCCATGACATTACGTCATATTAATTAACAGGATATATTTCCGTTATTGTGGCTCATCGAGGAAGAGAATAACCACCAGACCAATTGCTGCGCAGATACCGAAATAGGTAAATACAGAATTAAAGCTGCCGGTCTTATCAAGTAAAAAACCCGCAGCCATCGGAGCGACAAACCCGCCGAGGTTGCCGCCGCTATTGATAATAGAAGAGGCAATGGGATAAGTTTTCGTATCCGAAACCGCCATACCGTATGCTGTGAATGCGGGCCAGCCAATATTCAGGCATAAACCGACGAAGAATAACCCAACACATACCGCCCAGGTGCTTGCCGGAATATTCAGCATAATTAACATCATGACCACGGTGGAAATAGCGGTAAACATCATCGTTGGCTTACGACGACGGCCTAATACTTTATCCGAAATCCATCCGCCGCCAATCGCGCCAATAAACCCGCCGATGCACGGCATACTGGCTACAAACCCCATACTCATGACATCAAAACCGCGCTCTTTCACTAAATAGAGCGGAATCCAGGTTAATAAGCCATACAGCACGCTAACCATCATAAAATAGGCCAGGCAGTCACCGAGGATATTTTTGGAGGTAAATAATCCTTTTGCCGTATCGATAGGCGCCATTTTTTTCACCCGAATAATTTTATCCAGCAAAGTGAAACGATCGGCAATTAATATATTTTCCCGCACGGTATTTTTATGGATATCACGCCCGGCATTAATCTCTTCCAGTTCACTTTGCGAAACAAATCCGCTCTCTGAAGGTTTTGACTTAACCAGTAAATACCAGGCAATCGCCGCCACGATCCCCGGGATCGCAAAGGAGAAAAAGACCCACCGCCAGCCCCAGGTGACCGCAATCCACACCGCCAACGGCGGCACGATAATCGGCGCAAACATGGTGGCCGCGATATAAACGCCGGTTGCCGTGGCTTTCTCTTTCGGCGGAAACCAGTTATTAATGGTTGAAGCCAGACCCACCGGGCATGGTCCTTCGCTAAGCCCCAGTCCCAGTCGCACCATCTTCAGGCTAAACACCGAACTTACCGTGCCCATCAGCCAGGTGAAAGCGGAAAAGCCGAAAATTGACAGTGAAACTAACCCCCGCGTGCCGCGTTTGGCGATAAAAAAACCTGCCGGGATCTGGCTTACCGCGTAGCCAAGGAAAAACATACTGGCGATGGCCCCGGCTTCAAAGTTGTTGATATGAAACTCATCAATGATAAACGGCAGCACCGCGCCGATATTGGTTCTGTCGGCGTAATTTATTGCATACACCAGGAAAATCATCGTCAAAACCACCAAACGATATTTTGTCTTCCTGGCGTCAGTACAGACTACAGTATCTATACGTGACATAGGGTATCCTCATTATTGTTTATACCCTTCATACTTCAAGTTGCTTATGTGTTGGCTACGCTCGCTCACCCCAGTCACATAGTTATCTATGCTCCTGGGGACTCACTCCCTTGCCGCCTTTAAGCAACTCGAATTATTTTGGGTATATGTTTTTTTCGCGAACCTTACCGCATCGCGCCTTGTTATCAGGCCTGTGGTTGCAATATAACAATCCCCAAAAGAAACGGTATTCAAAAAACCTCAATTATGAATGAGGAAAATTTGCTTCGTGACTGGATTCAAATTATTGTCGAATCAGCTTGACCGACAGAAATGGCAGATAAAACTGTTAACTTCATCACGAATTACCCCATAACTTATTTTTCGCCTATGTTAAGCTGACCAGGTATTAGGGGAGTAACCGCTGAATTTACTTCCTGGGGTAATAAAATTGGGCGATCATCATTCCATTCACCGGAGATAATCATGAACCAGCCACTACAGAATAAAAGCTTGCCTGTGCCATCTTTACGCAATATCCAGGCATTCATTGAAGTGGCTGATACCAACAGCCTGAATCTGGCAGCTGAAAATCTCAATGTTACGGCCTCCGCGGTAAGCCATCAGATAGCCAGTCTGGAACAGTATCTGGGAAAGAAACTTTTTTCGCGCAGCAGTAAAGGCGTCGTATTGACCGCTATTGGTGAAAAATATTTAAAAGAGGTTTCGGGGGCGTTAAACATTATTGGACAGGCTACCAACCAGGTCATAAATGATATTCACCAGGATTATTTACGCATACATTCAGCACCGAGTTTTGGATTACTATGGTTGATGCCCCGTCTGAATAAATTTCGCCAGGCCTGGCCTGAGCTTAAAATTAGCCTGACCTGTTCTTACGAAAGTATTCAGTTCTCCCGTGATAATATCGACATCGATATCCGCCACGGCCTTTCACAATGGCCGACGCTGGTCGTCAAAACCATAAAAAATGAACGTATGCTCCCCTATACGTCATCGACTTATTTAGCGAGTCATAGCATTCAAAACATTGAAGACTTACTGGGTTGCGATCTTATTCATTCAGATAGCACGCTGATCAACTGGAGCAACTGGCTGTCCTGGCATAAGGTTCGCGGCTGGAATAAAAACTTTATTTTTAATTTTGACCGCTCCTATATGAGCATTGAGGCTGCACGTATGGGCATGGGGATTATTCTTGAAAGCAATTTACTGGCCGGACAAAGCGTTAGCCAACGCCACCTGGCGCCCGTTTTTACGACTGACGTGAGTATGCCGGTTAACGCTCACCACTTCGTTTTGCCACATCACAATGAACAAAAAGAGAAAGTGAAGATATTCTTTAATTGGGTTTCCAAAGAGCTAAGCCGCGAAGGATTTCAGATCTAATAGCTGGCGGTAGACAAACCTGAAATGTGCGCCTAAAGTTAATCAATCGATTGATTAAGACTTAGGGCGTGTGATGAATATTCCCACCACGACCACCAAGGGCGAGCAGGCGAAAAGTCAGCTCATTGCCGCCGCGCTGGCGCAGTTTGGCGAGTATGGCCTCCATGCCACCACGCGCGATATCGCCGCGCTGGCGGGGCAAAATATTGCCGCTATTACTTACTATTTCGGCTCAAAAGAGGATTTATACCTCGCCTGCGCCCAGTGGATTGCCGATTTTCTTGGCGAAAAATTTCGCCCCCATGCTGAAAAAGCGGAACGTCTGTTTAGCCAGCCTGTCCCTGACCGGGACGCCATACGCGAGCTTATTCTGCTCGCCTGCAAGAACATGATTATGCTGCTGACGCAGGAAGACACCGTTAACCTGAGCAAATTCATTTCACGCGAGCAGCTCTCTCCCACGTCGGCCTATCAATTGGTTCATGAACAGGTTATCGATCCGTTGCACACCCATCTGACAAGATTGGTTGCCGCTTATACCGGCTGCGACGCCAATGATACGCGCATGATTTTGCATACCCATGCCTTACTGGGCGAAGTGCTGGCGTTCCGTCTCGGCAAAGAAACTATTCTGTTACGTACCGGCTGGCCGCAGTTTGATGAAGAAAAAGCGGAGCTGATTTACCAGACGGTAACCTGCCACATCGATCTTATTCTGCACGGTTTAACGCAAAGGAGTCTGGACTGATGAAAAAACCTGTCGTTATCGGACTGGCAATCGCAGCGATCGTCGCTGTGATTGCCGGTGGAACCTGGTGGTATCAAAGTCGGCAGGACGATGGGCTGACGCTATACGGTAATGTCGATATCCGTACCGTCAATATCAGCTTTCGCGTCGGCGGCAGGCTGGCGTCGCTGAATGTTGATGAAGGCGATGCCATCAAAGCCGGACAGGTGCTCGGCGAACTGGATCACGCGCCATACGAAAACGCGCTGATGCAGGCGAAAGCTGGCGTGTCGGTCGCGCAGGCGCAATATGATTTGATGCTGGCAGGCTATCGCGATGAAGAGATAGCCCAGGCCGCCGCCGCCGTCAGACAGGCGCAAGCCGCCTATGACTACGCGCAAAACTTTTATAACCGTCAGCAAGGATTGTGGAAAAGCCGCACCATTTCCGCTAACGATCTGGAAAACGCCCGCTCATCGCGCGATCAGGCGCAGGCGACTCTGAAGTCCGCGCAGGATAAACTGAGCCAGTACCGTACCGGTAATCGTGAACAGGATATCGCCCAGGCGAAAGCCAGCCTGGAACAGGCAAAGGCCCAACTGGCGCAGGCGCAGCTTGATTTACAGGACACCACGCTTATCGCGCCTGCCAACGGAACCTTGCTCACCCGCGCGGTCGAGCCTGGCAGTATGCTGAACGCCGGCAGCACGGTATTAACGCTCTCGCTGACCCGCCCCGTCTGGGTGCGCGCCTATGTTGATGAACGCAACCTCAGTCAGACGCAACCGGGGCGCGACATTCTGTTGTATACCGACGGTCGTCCTGACAAACCTTACCACGGCAAGATTGGTTTCGTTTCGCCCACCGCGGAATTTACGCCGAAAACCGTCGAAACGCCGGATCTGCGTACCGATCTCGTCTATCGCCTGCGCATTATCGTCACCGATGCGGACGATGCGTTACGCCAGGGGATGCCAGTCACGGTGAAATTTAATGACGAGGCACGGCATGAGTGAGGCCGTTATTACGCTGCACGGTCTGACGAAGCGCTTTGCGGGAATGGATAAACCCGCCGTCGCGCCGCTCGACTGTACCATTCATTCCGGTTATGTCACCGGGCTGGTAGGGCCGGACGGCGCAGGAAAAACCACGCTAATGCGTATGCTGGCGGGCCTGCTCAAAGCCGATGGCGGCAGCGCGTCCGTATTGGGCTTCGATCCGATACAAAACGACAGCGAGCTGCACGCGGTTCTGGGCTATATGCCGCAGAAATTCGGTCTGTATGAAGATCTTACCGTCATGGAGAACCTTAATCTCTATGCCGATTTACGCAGCGTTACCGGCGAGATACGGGAAAAGACCTTTGCCCGTTTGTTGGAGTTTACCGCCCTCGGCCCTTTCACTGGCCGTCTGGCAGGAAAATTGTCCGGAGGGATGAAGCAAAAACTGGGGCTGGCCTGTACGCTGGTCGGCGAACCGAAAGTGCTGCTGTTGGATGAACCGGGCGTTGGCGTTGACCCGATTTCACGGCGCGAGTTGTGGCAGATGGTCCACGAGCTGGCGGGCGACGGGATGCTAATCCTCTGGAGCACCTCCTACCTCGACGAAGCCGAACAGTGCCGCGATGTGCTGCTGATGAATGAAGGCGAGCTGCTCTATCAGGGCGAACCTAAAGCGCTGACGCAAACGATGGCCGGGCGTAGCTTTCTGATGAGCAGTCCACAGGAAAACAACCGTAAGTTACTACAGAGAGCGCTCAGACTGCCGCAGGTGAGCGACGGCATGATTCAGGGACGTTCGGTACGCCTGATCCTGAAAAAAGAGGCGACCGCAGCAGATATTCGTCAGGCCGAAGGGATGCCGGAAATCACCCTCAATGAGACCGCGCCGCGCTTCGAAGATGCGTTTATCGATCTGCTTGGCGGAGCGGGAACCTCGGAGTCTCCGCTGGGTTCAATCCTGCATACGGTTGAAGGCACTGCCGGCGAAACGGTGATTGAAGCGCAGGAACTGACGAAAAAATTTGGCGATTTCGCGGCCACGGACCATGTTAATTTCGTCGTACAGCGCGGCGAGATTTTTGGCCTGCTCGGCCCGAACGGCGCGGGTAAATCAACCACCTTTAAAATGATGTGCGGCCTGCTGGTGCCGACGTCCGGCAAGGCGCTGGTGCTGGATATGGACCTGAAAGTCAGCTCCGGCAAAGCCCGTCAGCATCTGGGCTATATGGCGCAAAAATTTTCGCTTTACGGCAACCTGACGGTTGAGCAGAACCTGCGTTTTTTCTCCGGCGTCTACGGTTTGCGGGGCCGCGCGCAAAATGAAAAAATTCAGCGCATGAGTGAAGCGTTTGGTCTGAAAAGCATCGCGTCGCATCCCACCGATGCGCTACCGCTGGGCTTTAAACAGCGACTGGCGCTGGCCTGCTCGCTGATGCACGAACCGGATATTTTATTCCTTGATGAACCAACGTCCGGGGTTGATCCCCTCACCCGCCGTGAATTTTGGCTGCACATTAATAGCATGGTGGAAAAAGGGGTCACGGTAATGGTGACGACCCACTTTATGGATGAGGCGGAATATTGCGATCGCATCGGACTGGTTTATCGCGGGAAGCTTATCGCCAGCGGTACGCCGGACGATCTCAAAGCGCAGGCCGCCGATGAGCAGCAGGCCGATCCGACGATGGAGCAGGCCTTTATCACTCTCATCAATGACTGGGATAAGGAGCATACGCATGAGTAAGTCTCTCTCCTGGCGCCGCGTGCGTGCGTTGTGCGTCAAAGAGACGCGCCAGATCGTGCGCGATCCCAGTAGCTGGCTGATTGCGGTGGTGATCCCGCTGCTGTTGCTGTTTATTTTTGGTTACGGCATTAACCTCGACTCCAGCAAGCTGCGGGTGGGGATTCTGCTTGAACAGCAAAGCCAGGAGGCGCTGGATTTCACTCATGCGATGACCGGTTCACCCTATATCGACGCGACCATTAGCGATAATCGCCATGAATTAATTGAAAAAATGCAGGCCGGACGCATTCGCGGACTGGTGGTGATTCCGGTGGATTTCGCGCAGCAAATGGCGCGCGCCGGTGACAGCGCGCCGATTCAGGTGATTACCGACGGCAGCGAGCCAAACACCGCCAACTTCGTTCAGGGCTATGTTGAAGGCATCTGGCAAATCTGGCAACAGCAGCGGGCGGAAGATCGCGGCGACACCTTTGAACCGCTCATCGACGTCCAGACGCGCTACTGGTTTAACCCGGCGGCGATCAGTCAGCATTTTATCATTCCCGGGGCGGTGACCATTATCATGACGGTAATTGGCGCCATCCTCACCTCGCTGGTCGTTGCCCGCGAATGGGAGCGCGGCACGATGGAGGCGCTGCTCTCAACCGAAGTGACGCGTGTTGAACTGCTGCTGTGTAAGCTTATTCCCTATTACTTTCTCGGTATGCTGGCGATGCTGCTCTGTATGCTGGTATCGGTGTTTATTCTCGGCGTGCCGTATCGCGGTTCGCTGGTGATTCTGTTTATCATCACCAGTCTGTTTTTACTGAGTACGCTGGGGATGGGGCTGTTGATTTCCACTATCACTCGCAACCAGTTTAACGCCGCGCAGGTGGCGCTGAACGCCGCGTTTTTGCCCTCGATTATGCTGTCCGGATTTATCTTCCAGATAGACAGTATGCCTGCGGTGATCCGCGCGGTGACCTATATTATTCCGGCGCGCTATTTTGTCAGCACCCTACAAAGTCTGTTTCTGGCCGGCAATATTCCGGTCGTGTTAGGCGTTAACGTACTGTTTTTAATCGCCTCGGCGGTGATGTTTATTGGCCTGACGTGGCTAAAAACCAAACGACGGCTGGATTAACTATGTGTATGGATAATTGTCGTCGTAGGCCGGATAAGGCGTTCACGCCGCCATCCGGTATTATGCCTGATGCGCTTTGCTTATCAGGCCTACAAACTGGACTGAGAGGACGGACATGTTTCATCGTTTATGGACGTTAATTCGCAAAGAACTGCAATCGCTTTTACGCGAACCGCAAACGCGCGCGATCCTGATTCTGCCGGTGCTGATTCAGGTCATCCTGTTTCCGTTCGCCGCGACGCTTGAAGTCACTAACGCGACTATCGCCATCTATAACGAAGATAACGGCAAACATTCGGTAGAACTTACCCAGCGCTTTGCCCGCGCGAAAGCGTTTACCCATGTGCTATTGCTGAACAGTCCGCAGGAGATCCAGCCGACTATCGATACGCAAAAAGCGCTGCTGCTGGTGCGCTTCCCGGCGGATTTCTCGCGGAATCTGGATACCTTCCAGCCTGCGCCGATGCAACTCATTCTTGATGGACGTAACTCCAACAGCGCGCAAATCGCCGCCAATTATCTGCAACAGATCGTCAAGGAGTATCAGCAGACATTGATGGACGGCAAGCCAAAGCCCAACAATAGCGAACTGGTGGTACGCAACTGGTATAACCCGAATCTGGACTACAAGTGGTTTGTGGTGCCCTCGCTGATCGCCATGATCACCACTATTGGCGTGATGATCGTCACTTCGCTGTCCGTCGCCCGCGAGCGAGAACAAGGCACTCTGGATCAGCTGCTGGTCTCTCCGCTCACCACCTGGCAGATTTTCGTTGGTAAAGCGGTGCCGGCGCTGATTGTCGCGACCTTCCAGGCCACGATCGTGCTGGCTATCGGCATTTGGGCATACCAAATTCCCTTCGCCGGTTCATTAGCGCTGTTTTATTTCACGATGGTGATTTACGGGCTGTCGCTGGTAGGCTTTGGCTTGCTGATATCATCGCTTTGCGCCACGCAACAGCAGGCGTTTATCGGCGTCTTTGTCTTTATGATGCCGGCGATTTTGCTCTCGGGTTATGTCTCGCCGGTGGAAAACATGCCGGTCTGGCTGCAAAACCTGACGTGGATAAACCCTATCCGCCACTTTACTGATATTACCAAGCAAATTTATCTTAAGGATGCGAGTCTGGGGATTGTCTGGGGAAGTTTGTGGCCGCTACTGGTGATAGCGGCCACCACGGGTTCAGCGGCGTATGCGATGTTTAGACGCAAAGTGATGTAGCTTTTTATCTTTCGCCAGTAGCGAGACCACGGCGGGCCCGGCCAGGATAGCCAGCCCCGCCAGCGCCAGTAAGACATTGTTTTGCAATACGCGGGATAGCAGCCAGAGGACAATCAGCGCGGTGCCGAAGTACCAGGTGGTAGTCAGCTCTTCCAGCACATCCGCCACATCGCGCCAGCGTTGCTCATGATGGCGCTGCAACGCCAGCATCAGCAGTACCGTCACGCCATAAAGCACGCATAATCCCAGGCCGACGCGCACTAATGTGCCGCTCATCCAGCCTATTACCAGCATCGCCACTACCAGTAAATGCAACATAATCTGCCAACAACCGAGGCCGGTTGCGACACGAACGCGTTGTTGCCACTTCATGGCTTTTCTCCTGAAGCATTTTTCTCTCATTATTCAGAGTACCGAACTTTACGGAAAATTCCGTAAGACCGCATCTTTTTGTGACGACGACTACACTATTTCAATCAGGATAGTGACGCGGACAGGAAGAAAATGACTCAACACACGCGAAATTTTTCATTCAAAGTGCTCACAATTAATACGCACAAAGGTTTTACCGCCTTTAATAAACGCTTCATCCTGCCGGAGCTGCGCGACGCCGTCAGAACGGTCGGTGCCGATATCGTCTGTCTGCAAGAAGTGATGGGCGCGCATGAAGTACATCCGCTGCATATCGAAAACTGGCCGGACACTACCCACTATGAATTTTTGGCCGACACCATGTGGAGCGATTTCGCCTATGGCCGCAATGCGGTCTATCCGGAAGGCCACCACGGTAACGCGGTTCTTTCTCGCTATCCCATTGAACATTATGAAAATCGCGACGTCTCGGTCGGCGGTAGCGAAAAACGCGGCGTGCTCTATTGCCGCATTACGCCGCCCATGCTCAACCGCCCTATCCACGTCATGTGCGTACATCTCGGCCTGCGGGAGAGCCACCGCCAGGCGCAGTTAACCATGCTGGCGGGATGGGTGAATGCCTTGCCGGAATCAGAACCGGTGCTGGTGGCCGGAGACTTTAATGACTGGCGGCAAAAGGCCGGCCCGCCATTAAACGCGGCCGGGCTGGAGGAGATATTCACCCGTGCCCATGGCCGACCGGCGCGCACATTCCCGGTGAGTATGCCGCTGCTGCGACTCGATCGTATTTACGTCAAGAATGCGAACGCCAGTTCTCCTACGGCGCTACCGCTGCGGAACTGGCGACATTTATCAGACCATGCCCCCCTTAGCGCGGAGATCCATCTATGAAATGCGGCTGGCGTGAAGGTAATCAAATTCAGCTACTGGAAAACGGCGACCAGTTCTATCCTGCCGTGTTTGAGGCTATCGCTCAGGCACAGCAAAAAATCATTCTGGAAACCTTTATCTTGTTTGAAGATGAGGTGGGTAAAAAACTCCATGCCGCTCTGCTAAAAGCCGCACAGCGCGGCGTAAAAGCCGAAGTATTACTCGACGGCTACGGCTCTCCCGATCTCAGCGACGCGTTTGTCGGCGAATTAACCTCGGCGGGCGTGATTTTTCGCTATTACGACCCCCGCCCGCGTCTACTGGGGTTGCGAACTAATATCTTCCGCCGAATGCACCGCAAAATTGTGGTGATTGATGATCGTATTGCCTTTGTCGGCGGCATTAACTACTCCGCCGAACATATGTCGGATTACGGCCCGCAGGCGAAACAAGACTACGCGGTACGGGTCGAAGGGCCTGTAGTGGCCGATATCCTGCAATTCGAAGTCGAGAATCTGCCGGGGCAAAGCCCTGCGCGCCGCTGGTGGAAGCGCCATCACCAGGCCGAAGAAAACCGTCACCCCGGCGAAGCGCAGGCGCTGTTTGTCTGGCGAGATAATGAAGAGCACCGCGACGATATCGAACGTCATTATCTGAAAATGCTGACCCAGGCAAAGCGTGAAGTGATTATCGCTAACGCCTATTTTTTCCCCGGCTATCGCTTGCTCCACGCAATGCGTAAAGCCGCCCGCCGTGGCGTGAGCGTAAAACTGATTGTCCAGGGGGAACCAGACATGCCGATAGTCAAAGTCGGCGCGCGGTTGCTCTATAACTATCTGGTGAAGGGCGGCGTGCAGGTTTATGAATACCGACGCCGTCCGCTGCATGGCAAGGTGGCGCTGATGGACGATCACTGGGCCACGGTAGGGTCGAGTAATCTCGATCCGCTCAGCCTGTCGCTTAACCTTGAAGCTAACCTGATCATTCACGATCGTACCTTTAACCAGACCCTGCGCGATAATTTACAAGGCATCATCGTGAACGATTGTAAGCAGGTCGATGAGTCTATGTTGCCGAAACGCACCTGGTGGAACCTGACCAAAAGCGTGCTGGCGTTCCACTTTTTACGTCATTTCCCGGCGCTGGTCGGCTGGCTACCTGCGCATACCCCGCATCTGGCGCAGGTTCCCCCGCCTGCCCAGCCAGAAATGGAAACCCAGGATCGCGTTGATCCAGAAAATACAGGAGTGAAGCCCTAATGGCTAAATCGCATCCGCGCTGGCGGCTGGCTAAAAAAGTGCTGACCTGGCTGTTTTTTATTGCGGTCGTCGTTCTGCTGGTGGTTTATGCTAAAAAGGTCGACTGGGGCGATGTCTGGACCGTCATCCGCGACTATAACCGCACGGCGCTTTTAAGCGCTGTGGGACTGGTGATCGTTAGCTATCTTCTGTACGGCTGCTACGACCTGCTTGGACGGCTTTATTGCGGCCATAAACTGGCGAAGCGACAGGTGATGTTGGTATCGTTCGTCTGCTATGCCTTTAACCTGACGCTCAGCACCTGGGTCGGCGGAATCGGGATGCGTTACCGACTATACTCTCGCCTCGGGTTGCCCGGCAGTACTATCACGCGTATTTTCTCACTCAGCATTACCACTAACTGGCTGGGCTATATTCTGCTTGGCGGCATCATTTTTACCTTCGGCATTGTCCAGCTTCCCGACCACTGGTATATCGATGAAGGCACGCTACGTATTCTCGGTATCGTTTTATTGTTGATTATCGCGGTCTATCTGTGGTTTTGCGCCTTTGCGAAGCGGCGGCATATGACGATTAAAGGGCAGAAGCTGGTGCTGCCGTCATGGAAATTCGCGCTGGCGCAGATGGCGATCTCCAGCGCGAACTGGATGGCGATGGGCGCCATTATCTGGCTGCTGATGGGTCAGGATGTGAACTATTTCTTTGTGCTGGGCGTACTGCTGGTGAGCAGTATCGCGGGCGTCATCGTGCATATTCCGGCAGGCATCGGCGTGCTGGAGGCCGTATTCCTTGCGTTGCTGGCGGGCGAACATACGTCGCAAGGCACGATTATCGCCGCCCTGCTCGCGTACCGCGTGCTTTACTATTTTATTCCCCTGTTGCTGGCGCTGGTGTGCTACCTGATCCTGGAGAGCCGGGCGAAGAAGCTGCGGGCGAAAAACGAGCGGGCGATGGCGAAATAAATTTAAGCAGACGCGTTTTCGCTTTCCAGCACAACGCGTTTTATCCGGTAAAAATAAACATATGCTGAGAAAAAAGACGTATTCATCTGTAAGCGGGAAAAAAGCAGCAATGACCAGCTAAATAGCAGCAGGAGCACTTCGTGAAACTCGCCCATGAATACTGATGACAGGGTACAGAACGTTGCCAACGTAACGGAAATAATGGCCAACAATAGCGCATAGCGGTAAATAATGACCCCGCTCATTCTTCCTTTAAGCAGGAGCTGATTTGACGGGGTAAGAAAAGCGATATAGCCCACGGCCAGGAAGAAGACCAGCTCCAGATGCTTTTTATTGTGCAGCTCAAACTGCGCAATAACCATGTTTATACTGACGATCCATGTCATGGTCATCATGATCGCCGTAAGCCCAATAACGCCTCCGTGAGGAATACCTTGTTCATACCAGTTTTTTTTGTAGTGGCTGGCCGGATACACAGGTAACTTAATCTCTGGCGGGATCAGCTGCCCTTTTTTCACCAGCTCCGCCAGTGTTTTTCCTGTTAGCCACGTCATCAGGTTCATGGGCTTATCATTTCCTTGTCTGTGAGGTGAGATATTTTTGTAATGCGACTCGCACTAATCGACGCCCCAGGCAGAAACGAATCATCATCGTAAACGTTTCGCCATTCATCACCCAGCGGCAAAGCACAACCATAATAATCGCGATAACCAGATCACTCTTTAGTTCGCTATTTTGATTGCACAACACGTCAAATAATCCAGTACCACAGAGCATAATATTTAATAAAAACAGTAAAACGCAGAGGCGCAACCCCAGGATAAAACCTTTGGCAATAAGCCATACCTCAGCCATAACACATAGCATCATACCTATAGCACTGCCAAAATAAATAATTATATTTAGTGGCCAATACAGGATAAACTTATCAAAAACAAAATGCGCACTACACACACCTCCCACAAGAAGCATAAAACTAAACGCGCAAACAGGCGCAGGATTGGGTAATGAATGTTCCCATGACAATCCGGTAATGAAATGAGAAATCAGCGCTGGCGGGCATTTCTTATTAAAATCCTCGCCGCCATTTTTAATGGCGCGAGTGACGTCTTTAGCTTCACAAAACGCTAACCAAAATTGTTTGCCACATAATTTACTCATTATACCCATCATCACCAACCTGAATAAAAAACCTGCAACGCCTACGACCTGAAAGATAATAGTATTTCCAGAATCATCAAAATGATATAACGACACAGCGTAACCACAGCATTAATAATGCCAAGGTAAAGCGTCAGCGCGCCAAGTAAAGCGCAACGAGACAGGGATGAAAACTCGCTGTGGTATAACATGCGGGCATAACCATGAAGTGTCGATTTTTCTAGTGCTGTAATCAATGTCCACACCAATACCGTCAGCACACTGACTATCCAGACCAGAGTGCTACTGGCCACCAGGCTATTGACAACTATCGCAGCGATGATCCCGCTTACCGCCATAAAAATTAACGGCCTGAATAGACCAGAACTGATATTCAGGTAGAAAATAAATAAGGCATTAAGACTAAACATGATTCCAACAATCACGAAAATGGTCGCGCCACCTGAGAAAAGGTAAGCTAATGACACGCCGGTAAGCGTAATGATGGCAATATATATCAACGTTGCGACAACAGTGCCAAAGCGGGAAAGACAGGTAACGGTCCCATACCCCAGGCCAAGCAAAAGTGCTGATATCCACAAAACAACAACAGGTTGAACGTGAGTTATCAAAAAATGAGTATACAACGTTAACCATATAATGCCGGCGGTACACCATAGTCCCAACGCAGTATACCAATAGGTAAGGGATAACATTGTCGCGGGAATAAATGCTATTTGCCGTATACGTATTGCAGCCAGAGGTCCCACTTGTCATTTATCACTCTTCACATGATCACGGTGATAAGAATGGCAAGCGCAGGAAAACATTTCTAAGATATTTATGCTGTTTCGCCCTAAATATAGTCCTAAAAAAATCCTGGCGCAGGGCCAGGATTTTAAGAGATAGCTATAATTAGCGGCGATTACCAAAAATACGCAGTAACATCAGGAACAGGTTGATAAAGTCCAGGTACAGCGTTAACGCGCCGAGAATCGAATATTTACGCAGATTAGCGCTATCGCGGGTATCTATTTGCTCGCCGATATTTTTCAGTTTCTGCGTGTCATAGGCGGTCAGACCGACAAACACCACCACCCCGATATAGGTTACCGCCCACATCAGCGCTTCACTCTTCAGCCAGAAATTGACCAGCGACGCCAGAACGATACCAATAAGCGCCATAAACAGCATGTTGCCGAAACCGCTAAGATCGCGTTTAGTGGTGTACCCGTACAGGCTCATGGCGCCAAACATTCCCCCCGTCACCACAAACGTGCTGGCGATAGAGGAGTAGGTGTAAACGATAAAAATACTGGATAACGTCAATCCGGTTAGCGCCGAATAGAGCATAAACAGCGTGGTCGCCATTCCGGCGCTAAGTTTATGCACCAGTCCCGACAGAACAAACACCAGCGCAAGCTGGGCAATAATTAAGCCAAAGAAGGTGATCTTACTGGAAAAGACAAACATCATGACGGCTGGCGTATTAGCCGCATACCACGCGATAAACGCGGTCAGTAACAGTCCGACCGTCATCCAGCCATACACTTGCGCCATATAGGTCTGCAGGCCGGACCGCGCCTGCACTATTGAATCAGATCGTGGAAATCTGTCCATGATGAACTCCTGTGTGGAAATGATACCCTAAAGCGTATCACATTCTGCTACCAACGTTTCGCCAACTGCTGGTCGCTGTCGCGCGCTTCGACCCAGCGATCGCCTTCCGGCGTGGCTTCACGCTTCCAGAACGGCGCACGGGTTTTCAGATAATCCATAATGAACTGACCGGCGTCGAACGCGCTACTGCGGTGCGCGCTGGTGACGCCGACAAACACAATCTCATCGCCCGGCCATAATTCGCCAACGCGATGAATCACCGTGACCCGCCCCAGCGGCCAGCGGGAACGCGCCTTCGCGACGATCTCCGCCAGAGCTTTCTCAGTCATGCCGGGATAATGCTCCAGCGTCAGCGCCTTAACGCTATCGCCCAGGTTATGATTGCGCACTTTTCCGGTAAAGGTGACGACCGCGCCGTCTTCGTCGCGCGCCGCCAGCCAGGAATATTCCTCCCCGACGCTAAACGGCGCGGGGCCGACTACAATTCGCGTTTCGTGCATGTTAGCCCCCCGTGACTGGCGGGAAAAACGCCACTTCATCGCCCGCCGTCAGCGGATGGTCAAAACTTACCAGCGTCTGGTTGACCGCCGCCAACAGCTTGCCGTCTTCCAGCGCCAGCGCCCAACGATCGCTCTTTGTCGCCAGATGCTGTCGCAGCGACTCAACGGTGGAAAAATCTGCTGGAAGATCCAGCGCATCAGTTCCTGTAAGCTCGCGAAGCTGGGCGAAGAAAAGCACCTTAATCATGCGCATCCACCTTAAAATCCCCCGATTTGCCGCCGCTTTTCGCCAGCAGGCGCACCGGACCAATTACCATATCTTTTTGTACCGCTTTGCACATGTCGTAGATGGTTAACGCCGCGACGGACGCCGCGGTTAACGCTTCCATTTCGACGCCGGTTTTACCGGTCAGACGGCACAGAGACTCAATACGCACGCGGTTATGCTCCGGCTCGGCCTGCAGCTGAATCTCCACTTTACTTAGCAGTAGCGGGTGACACAGCGGGATCAGCTCCCAGGTGCGTTTGGCGGCCTGAATACCGGCAATTCGGGCGGTGGCGAAAACATCGCCCTTGTGGTGTTTGCCATCAACAATCATCGCCAGCGTTTCACTACGCATGGTAACGAATGCTTCCGCACGCGCTTCACGAACGGTTTCCGCTTTCGCGGAAACGTCCACCATGTGCGCTTCGCCTGCGGCGTTTATATGGGTTAATTGCGACATCGTTATTTCTTTAAATGAGGGTGAAAATTACATGGGCGTGTACGGGCATCCAGCTGCGGCGCAATGATATTCTCCCATGCGGTTCTGCACGCTTTTGTGGAGCCCGGCATGGCGAAAATCAAGGTGTTATTCGCCACGCCAGCTACCGCGCGCGACTGCAGAGTTGCGGTGCCGATCTCTTCAAACGAGAGCATGCGAAACACTTCGCCAAATCCTTCCACTTCACGATCGAACAGCGGCAACAGCGCTTCCGGCGCCTGATCGCCTTCGGTCAAACCGGTCCCGCCAGTTATCAATACGACCTGCACCTCATCACTGGCGATCCAGGCGGAAACCTGGGCGCGAATCGCGTAACGGTTCTCTTTAACGATGGCTTTCGCCACCACTTCATGCCCGGCCTCCTGCGCCGAATCACGCAGATAATGACCGGAGGTGTCGTCTTCTTCGCCGCGTCTGCTGGAAACAGTAAGAATAGCGATGCGGGTCGGGATAAATTCAGCGCTGACCTGACTCATCTGAAATCTCCTTATTAAGGATTAACCGCCAATGTAAGATAAATTTTGCGTAATACCAGTATTGCTCTGGTGAAGGAAATGGGTCTGCTTTTTCTCCCGCAACGCGTCGGAAATACGTTCCTCAAGCGCGTATTGCTGCGCATCATCCTGTAACAGGTCGCGTAAACTCACGCCGCCGTCGCCAAACAGACATAAATGCAGCTTCCCGACGGACGAAACACGCAGGCGGTTACAGGTGGCGCAGAAATCTTTTTCGTACGGCATAATGAGACCAATCTCACCGGCGTAATCGGGATGACAAAAAACCTGCGCCGGGCCATCGCTGCGCTGGCGGAGCTGGTGGATCCAGCCGCGCTTAATCAGCTCGTCGCGTAATACCTGACCCGAAATATGATGTTTGCGGAAGAGATCGCTCCCCTCGCCCGTCTCCATAAGTTCAATGAAGCGTAGCTGAATGGGGCGAGGCTGAATCCAGGCAAGGAAGGTATCCAACTGATGGTGATTCACGTCGCGCATCAGCACGGTGTTGACTTTCACCTTTTCGAAACCGGCGTCAAAGGCGGCATCGATGCCCGCCATCACCTGGCGGAATTTGTCCTGACCGGTAATCGCATGGAACTGACGCGCATCCAGACTATCCACGCTAACATTGACGCCCGTCAGCCCCGCTTCGCGCCAGTTCGCGGCATCGCGCGCCAGTCGATAACCGTTAGTGGTCACCGCGATCTGGCGAATAGCATCATTTTCACCCACGGCGGCAATGATGTCGGTAAAATCGCGGCGTAATGAAGGCTCGCCGCCGGTAAGACGCACCTTCTCCGTGCCAAGACTGGCAAAAGCGCGCGTAACGCGACGAATTTCATCGACGGTAAGGAAACCGTTGTTAGTGACGCCGCCAGGTTTGTAGCCATCCGGCAGGCAGTAGGTGCAACGAAAGTTACACACATCGGTAATCGACAAACGCAAGTAGTAAAACTTACGCGCGAAAGCATCGGTAAGTTGTGAAGCCATGTACACCTTTCCAAATACGGGAGGCGGAGTCATTTCTTCCTGCGCCCTGGTGGCAAACGTTAAACGTTGTCACGGCCAAAGCACCGTATCAAAAATGACCCAGGTGCAGAGGCTAGAGTGTTTACTGTGGTTACGCCGATACTAGCGTGTAAATGACAATTTCGCCATCACGCTTTCGCTATATAAACATATACATAGCGATATGATCGTGCTATTTAGCGACAGAATACGTGAAAATCACACTTTTACATTGATATATATCATTTAGCCGTGGTAACGCCCTCGCTATAAAGGGGTAGTCGGGAATAATTAATTGTCTTTTAGCCGGTCGGCTAATTGCTGAAAACCCGCGACTTGCGCTACTGTAGCGCTGCTTATTTGACTTCAGGAATTTTTATGCGCAATCGTACGCTGGCTGACCTTGATCGTGTCGTTGCCCTCGGCGGAGGGCATGGATTAGGACGCGTCCTCTCCTCGCTTTCTTCATTAGGTTCGCGCCTGACCGGCATTGTGACTACCACAGATAACGGGGGGTCAACTGGCCGTATTCGCCGCTCGGAAGGCGGGATCGCCTGGGGCGATATGCGCAACTGTCTGAATCAGTTAATTACCGAACCCAGCGTCGCATCCGCTATGTTTGAGTACCGTTTTGGCGGTAATGGCGAACTTTCTGGTCATAACCTCGGAAATTTGATGTTAAAGGCGTTAGATCACCTGAGCGTGCGGCCTCTGGAAGCGATTAATTTAATTCGTAATCTGCTTAAAGTGGACGCGCAGCTGATCCCGATGTCGGAGCTACCGGTAGATCTGATGGCGATTGACGATCAGGGGCATGAGATTTATGGCGAGGTGAATATCGATCAGTTAGCGACGCCGCCGCAGGAGATCATGTTAACGCCAAACGTTCCGGCGACGCGGGAAGCGGTACAGGCCATTAATGACGCGGATCTGATTCTG
This sequence comes from Salmonella sp. SSDFZ54, assembly GCF_004010735.1. NCBI lineage: Bacteria > Pseudomonadati > Pseudomonadota > Gammaproteobacteria > Enterobacterales > Enterobacteriaceae > Salmonella > Salmonella sp. SSDFZ54. The sequence continues at coordinate 3,581,670 of NZ_CP034819.1, read as the reverse complement.
ATTGGCCCTGGCAGTTTTTATACCAGCCTGATGCCTTGCCTGCTGCTGGATGAACTGGCGCAGGCGCTGCGGCGCACCCCAGCGCCAATGGTGTATATCGGCAATCTGGGTCGCGAACTGAGTCTGCCCGCCGCCAGTTTAACGCTGGTCGATAAGCTGGCGATGATGGAGCAATATATTGGCAAAAAAGTCATTGACGCAGTAGTGGTTGGGCCGCGAGTTGACGTCAGTGCGGTGAACGATCGGCTGGTGATTCAGGAAGTGCTGGAGGCCAGCGATATCCCCTATCGCCACGATCGTCAGTTATTACATAATGCGCTGGAAAAAGCGCTACAGGCGTTGGGTTAAGCCCGTTTACCGACGACGCTGCGCTTATCAGAAGCCTGTTTACACCGAAGGGTAAACAGGCTCTCTCCCCCTTCCGATAAACTGCGTTCAGCTACCGCCAGTAGGCGCTCATGAGCGAGCTCACCTCTTTTTTCAGCAATATATTCTCCATGAGCTCAGTACAGAGTGACTGATTAATTTCTTCCATTATTTTTTTCCCAATAGCACGCTCTGCGTCAGAGTCGTCTGCTATTCTTAACGCTTCCAGTTCAGCATTGACCCGGCTCTGATACTCATCCGTTTCAATACACTCAGCCCTTTTGGCCATCATTTCACGCCACTCTTCTGGCGCTATACGCTCCAGCACTTTATGCCACGGCCCCCACAGCGCAAACCATTTGTGAAAATCCCTATTTTCAGCAATTTTTATCCTTATTTCCGCCTCGTCCAGGTCAGACTCAGTGATACCCGAAACGTTATAAAATCGCATATCCTGGGTCATTGTTGTCAGCGACAGCGACTCTCGTAACTGATTCTGAAAACCCAGATATACTTCGATTTCGTCAATAAAAAACAGCCGTTTTACCTTTTCTCTGGCGAGCGATTCTATTTGCTCCAGCCGAAAGATTTCACGCCCCGCCATAATCAGTTCCGCTAAGTGGCTATCAAAGGCGCCTCTTTCAGCATCATGAACCAACGTCGCTTCCTGCATTTGGTGGTATGTCAGTGTGACCCGATCTTCACAGCTTATCGTTGCATCCATAGCTATAATAAATGCGGTTTCTCTTAGTGTGCTATCATCAGCCAGGCGCATTAGCCAGGCGGAGACTTGTGCCTTAAAATCCGGGTGTCGGGTATTCTGCGTATCACCAAGATAGTCCAGGAATCCGCTGAAAGCCGCCGCGTTTGCCTCTGCCTCAAATGCCCGCCATTGGTTGATGTCTTCCTCCTCAAGATTGGTTAGCCACCACCGGACAGCTTGATGCAGTGGTCGAGTTACCCGAACAGTTGAAAAGTCGCCCATGGCGAAAAATACCTCGGGTCCCTGATAACCCGCAGAGGACATTAGCCGCTGCATATTCTGTATTGTTCGTTCTGAAAAAGGATTATGTTCTACGATTATTCTTGTAGGTCGAGGTCCTTCACCACGAAAATGGGGTAACGACTCCGGGAGACGGACCAGGCGATTGCGAGAGGCCTGCATTATTTGTAATGCTGCCGGGAGGTTTTCCGGAAGATTACTCAATGCGTTACGGGAAACGTCCAGCGTTGTTATCGTGGGAGGTAGTGTTTCAGGCAGAACAGTAATCTGATTTTTACTTACATCCAGGAACTGTAATTCTGGTGGTAACGATGCGGGCAGACTGGTTAAGGCATTTTCGCCGGCCTCCAGATTCTTCAGGCCCGGCGGCAATGTTTCAGGCAGAGCGGTTAACGAATTACTCTGCACATTCAAACGGATAATCCCTGACGGAAGATGTTCTGGCAATGTCCTTATGCGGTTATCATAAACGCTCAGGTACCGAAGTTCCTCAGGTAGATTTTCAGGTAAGCAACTAATTTTATTATGGAAAAGATCCAGCGATTGAAGCGCTGAAGGCAAACGTTCCGGTAATTCAGTAATACGGTTAATGCTCAGCTCCATTTTCTGTATGGTATCTGGTAACGAGGCAGGGATACTGGTTAGCTGATTACTTCTGGCATACAGGATCTGTATATTTCCCTGTAAATTTTCCGGCAAACTTTTCAGTTCATTGTTATCGAGTATCAGAGTAGTTATCTGCTCAGGAATACAGGCGGGTATAGTGGTAAGTCCTAATATTTTCAGACGGAGTTCCGTCTTATTATTTTTCAGGCAGTCACGCATCCGTTGTACGGCTTTTTCACGATTTGCTGCCTCTTCCGCTGGCGCCGCTTTTACCCACTCAGACCAGTTTAACTCATAATTCACAGCATCTTTGGAGCCAGAAGCGCTACTCGCCTGCTCGCTTTCTGTCACACGGGTATAGGTGACTGACTTTCCCCCTCCCTCAACGGTATAGCCCTCTGTATTAAAAACTATAGACAGAATTTCCTGACTATTTTCACTCAAAATACAGTATTGGTCTGCCCCTCCTCTACTATACTGAATATTATCCGCATACGCCGGGAAAGCTAACGTCCTTAAACATTCAAACTTGCTTTTGATCTCTTCTGGCGAGGCGGTTTCAGGTGGATGACAAAGATAAGCGATGCAGCTTTGTGCTTCAACCTGATGTTCTGAAGAGAAAAAGGCACTTATTTTATTCCATATCTCTTCTTTTAAAGGCACCTCTGTTGATGCCTCATTGCTAATACTTTGATGCCTTGCCGTAGGTTGTATATTAGTAATATTAAACATATTTTCCCTACCTGATCTGAACGTAACCTAAAGTAACAGATAAGGATATTCTCAACTTTAAATAAGAGGTCATAGTCGTCATTATTTCGGACAAATCATTCAGTATTTGCTGCACTTGACTTATAAATGCTCACGCTTCCATCACCTCTTTTTTTACGTAGGATGATGTTATCTGTTGCCATGACACGATTTCAACGAACTCACATAAGATTAAAATGACGATCATAAGGATAGCTATACCGATAATACGGGGCGTTTTTTTCATAGCCGAGGAGAGAGGGAAAATTAGCGTTGGGTTCAGCCTCAATGCTAATTTTCTTCAGTTGTGATTAAACTAGCTACCCCATTGATGTTTTGACTTTTTCGACAATCTCGTTAGTCAAAGCCTGTCACTGTTTTTCATTCCTGACTGACTTAGCCCTGACTATTGCACTGAAATTCTCAAAAACGAGCCATGGTAACGATGACTCGCTGGCGATCGACACATTGTCAGGACGCCGCGATAAACAACTCGCGTAACTGGTGCAACTGGTCGCGAATTTGCGCGGCTTCTTCAAACTCCAGATTTTGCGCGTGCTGCATCATTTGCCCTTCCAGTTCATGAATTTTCTGCTGCAACGCTTTCGGCGTCATATCCAGTTCGACAATTCCGGCTTTTGCCGTAGAACGGCCCTTGCCTTTCCCCTTCGCTTTGGTTTTCGCAATGTTCTGCCCCAGCGCCAGGATGTCGACCACTTTTTTGTTCAGCCCCTGCGGAGTGATACCGTGCTCTTCGTTGTACTTCTGCTGCTTCTCGCGACGTCGCTCGGTTTCGCCAATCGCCTTCGCCATCGACGGCGTGATTTTATCGCCATACAGAATCGCTTTACCGTTAACGTTACGCGCCGCGCGTCCTATGGTCTGAATCAGGGAGCGCTCGGAGCGCAGGAAGCCCTCTTTATCGGCGTCCAGAATCGCCACCAGCGAGACTTCCGGCATATCCAGCCCTTCGCGCAGCAGGTTAATCCCCACCAGAACGTCAAACTCGCCCAGACGCAAATCGCGGATGATTTCCATGCGCTCCACGGTATCAATATCTGAGTGCAGGTAACGCACGCGCTCGCCGTGTTCTTCCAGATATTCGGTCAAATCTTCCGCCATCCGTTTGGTGAGCGTAGTGACAAGGACACGCTCATTAATGGCCGCACGCTGACGAATTTCGGACAGCAGATCGTCCACCTGGGTCGCCACCGGACGCACTTCAATAATCGGGTCCAGCAGCCCGGTCGGTCGCACGACCTGATCCACCACCTCATCACCAGATTTTTCCAGCTCATAGTTGCCGGGCGTGGCGGAAACATAGATAGTTTGCGGCGCTAAGGCTTCAAACTCCTCAAACTTCAGCGGACGGTTATCCAGCGCCGAAGGCAGACGGAAGCCATACTCGACCAGCGTCTCTTTGCGCGCCCGGTCGCCGCGGTACATGCCGCCTATCTGCGGGATGGTGACATGAGACTCATCCACCACCAGCAGTCCGTCGGCGGGCAGATAATCGAACAAGGTTGGCGGCGGTTCGCCCGGCCCGCGGCCCGACAGAAAGCGGGAATAGTTTTCAATGCCTGAGCAGTAGCCCAGCTCGTTCATCATCTCTAAATCGAACTGCGTGCGCTGGCTTAATCGCTGCTCTTCAAGCAGCTTATTATTTGCCAGCAAAACCTTACGCCTGTCCGCCAGCTCATCTTTTATCTCTTCCATCGCCTGCAGAATACGCTCGCGCGGCGTCACGTAGTGCGTTTTGGGATAGATAGTATAACGTGGCACCGTTGACTCTACCTGCCCGGTTAACGGGTCGAACAGCGACAGGCGTTCCACTTCTTCATCAAACAGCTCAACGCGTAGCGCGATGTCGTCAGATTCAGCTGGGAAGATGTCGATCACTTCGCCGCGCACGCGAAAGGTACCACGCTGAAAAGCTTGATCGTTACGGGTGTATTGCAATTCCGCCAGCCGACGCAAAATCGCGCGCTGGTCAATCAGCATTCCCACCGTCAGATGCAGCATCATTTTCAGGTAGAGATCCGGATCGCCCAGACCGTAAATCGCGGACACGGAAGCCACCACCACGACATCGCGTCGCTCAAGCAACGCTTTCGTTGCCGACAACCGCATCTGCTCAATATGTTCGTTTACCGAAGCGTCTTTTTCGATAAACGTATCCGAACTTGGCACATACGCTTCCGGCTGATAGTAGTCATAGTAGGAGACGAAATACTCCACCGCGTTTTCCGGGAAAAACTCTTTCATTTCGCCGTAGAGCTGCGCCGCCAGGGTTTTATTGGGCGCAAGCACCATCGTTGGCCGCTGCAAGTCCGCAATGACGTTGGCTATGGTGAATGTCTTCCCGGAGCCGGTCACGCCCAATAACGTCTGATGCGCCAGCCCGTCCTCCAGCCCCTCTTCCAGACGACGTATAGCGTCCGGCTGATCGCCAGAAGGTTTAAAAGCGGAATTCAGTTTGAACGGTTTACTCATGAGCGGCTACCTGAAGGAGTGAGCGGGCAGGGATGTAATTTTACTCTCGACGGTGAATATTGCCAATAAAAAACACTGGATGAAAAAACAGTAACACTCCAGTGTATAATGGCTATCGGCAGATACCCCACGCTATTTAGAGGTAAAACATAGACAGTCGCGGGGTAAAATTCCAGCAGTGTGCTGGTTATCCCCAGACCAGAGTCTTTTTTAACATTTGTCAAGTCGGATGATGAAAGTTTTATGTCAACGTATCCCCCTTCCTTTACAACCATTGATTTTATATAACTTGCTGTCTGAAAAGGGATATTTTCTCAAGCCGTCTTTCGCGCCAATTTAGTCGCAGGCCGCGTCGCCTCTCGCTTACGTTGTGTTTTCTAACTCTAATACACAAGGTTATCCACAGGAATAGTGGATAACTGCTTCCAGCCCGTATCCCCTGCCGCCTGGCAAAATCAGCCCCTGACGTTTTCGCCGGGCGATAAAAAAAAATTATCGCTATTTTTGGCAGATTATTGGCTAACGAGAAGGGAAAAATTGAAGCGTACACGCTCACATTTTGCACATTTTTAGCCTGGCGACGTCAGGAGGGTCTGGCGAAAGAACAGCAGGATCGTCAGATCCTGCAAGAAGGCGGTTTTTAAGCGCGGTCAGGCGCGTTCCAGGGGGCTGAGGTCCAGATACTGTCCTGTCGCCGCCTGCGATGGAGAAATGCCCAGCCACGGGATTTCCCCTAACAGCGGGGCCGGTATGACGCGGCGAAGCGTCGCGAGATATTCACCATGACGCGCGCCCGGCGGCTGTATGTCGTTGGCTATCCATCCGACAAGTGGTAATCCGGCCTGTTCTACCGCCAGCGCCGTCAGCATGGCGTGATTAATACAGCCCAGCTTGACGCCAACAACCAGAATCACCGGCAGCTGTTCCGTCTGTACCCAGTCGGCAAACGTCAGCGTGGCAGAGAGCGGTGTAAACCAGCCGCCCGCCCCTTCTGTCAACACCCAGTCTGCCTGCGCCTCCAGCGTTCGCAATCCGCGTGATAACACCGCCGCGTCTATCGCCCGGCCTTCGTCGGCGCTAACGATGTGGGGAGAGGTAGGCTCGGCAAAAGTATAAGGATTGATAGCGGAATAAGGTTGCGGCAGGCTGCTGTTACGCTGCAAGGCCAGGGCATCGCTATTGCGTAGCCCGTCGGTTGTCATTTCGCTGCCGGAAGCGACGGGCTTATAGCCTACGGTTTGATAACCTAACTGCGTTGCGGCCTGCAATAAGGCGCAACTGGCAACCGTTTTACCGACTTCAGTATCAGTACCGGTCACAAAATAGCGTTTAGTCACGTTCAATCACTCCCATAAAAAGATGGTACGTCAGCGGATATTTCCCCTGCCGCTGCGGCCATGCCAGTTGAATCTGTCTAAGCCGGGCGCGGGTTAATACATCCGACTCCCGCCCTTCATGAAGATGGGTGGCGCCAATGCCTTTAAGCGAGCGCATCGCGCTCAGGGCATCCTCAAACCACAATGTCATCGCCTGAGTATGACGAGACGCCCGCCAGCCGCGCAGCGCGTGGTCAATGGCCTCTTCCGGTAAAAAGCTATTCGCGTGAGCGCGATTATCGACGGCCTGCCATGCCTGACGCAGCTCCGGCAACGACCCCTGGCACAAGGTGGTAAACGCCACCACGCCGCCGGGCCGTACAACCCGATACAACTCGCTCAACGCATCACGTAAATCGCCGCACCACTGGACCGCCAGGTTGCTCCAGGCCAGGTCAAAAACTTCGGCGTCATGGGGAATCGCTTCGATATCCGCCAGCAAATAGTGATGCGCCGCCTGACGATCGCGAGCCTGTTGCAGCATCGGCAGCGAAAGATCCAGGGCGGTCACTTCGCTCCCCCGCTCTCGCCAGTAACGACTCATACGTCCGGGGCCGCAGCCTGCGTCCAACACACTGGCAAACTGGCGGCCTGTCAACAGCGTCAGCAGCGCATCCGCGCTGTGTTGCTGCAAAGAGGCGTGCTGTTCATATTGCGATGCGGCCCGGCCAAACGCCGCCGCAATAGCCTGCTTATTCACCTGCGCCATGCAGCACCTCCAGCAGACGGTCGATATCGCACGCTTCATGCGCCTGCGTTAACGTTAAGCGTAGGCGCGCCGTACCGACAGGCACCGTCGGCGGACGAATCGCCGTCGTCCAGCATCCTTGTTGACGCAGCGCCTCCGCCAGGCGCAATGTACGGCTGTTATCGCCCACGATTAACGGCTGGATGGCGCTATGGGCATTCAGTAGCGTAAACCGGGACGCGTTAACGCCGGCCCGAAAGCGCTGAACCAGAGCGGCGAGTTTTTCGCGCCGTTCACGACCTTCATCGCTACGGATCACCGCCAGCGAGGCGCTTAACGCCTGCGCCTGGGCGGGCGGCATACTGGTGCTGTAAACCAGATGACGGGCGAATTGCAGCAGATAATCCGCGACGCTTTCCGAGCAGAGCACCGCTGCGCCGCTGACGCCAAACCCCTTACCGAAAGTCACCACCAGTAACTCAGGCTTCACCCCCCGTTGCCAGCAGGTGCCCCGCCCCTCATCGCCAGTCACGCCGATGCCGTGCGCATCATCAACCAACAGCCAGGCATGATGCCTGCGGGCAATGTGCTGGATTTCCGCCAGCGGCGCGCAGTCGCCGTCCATGCTGTATACACCTTCTGTCACCACCAGTTGCTGACCCACGCAGGGCGATTGCAGTAAACGCGACAGATGCTGCGTATCGTTATGGATAAAGCGGCGAAGCTGCGCCGGACTCAGATTGGCGGCCTCCAGCAGGGAAGCATGACTCAACCTGTCGGCCACAATCCGGTCATTTTTTTTCATTAAGGCGGTAATGACCGCCTGATTCGCCGCAAAGCCAGAGATAAACAGCAGCGCGCGTGGATATCCTAACCATTGCGCCAGTTCCTCCTCTAACGCCTGGTGCGCCACGGAATAACCGCTGATATGACCCGACCCGCCGCTGCCGACGCCAAAACGCGTCGCTGCCTGTTGCCAGGCGCGAATAATCTGCGGGTGTTGACTTAAGCCGAGGTAATCATTGCTGGAGAAGTTAAGATACTGTCGCCCGTTCGCTACCAGCCAGCGTCCGGCACCCTGCGATACCACATAGCGGCGGCGCAACGTATCCGTCGCCCGACGCGCCGTCAGCGCATCGTCGACGCGTTGTTGCCAACTCATAAGGCTGCCGCGTTGTAATAATCATCGGTGTCAGGCGTCATCAGCGTCTGCTCCAGACGTTGCTGCTGCTCGTTATCGCCCGCCAGCACCCTGGTCTGCTGCGGATTCAGCCCCAGCTTACGGAATAACTGCAGATCCTTGTCCTCTGCCGGATTTGGCGTAGTTAACAATTTGCAGCCATAGAAAATCGAGTTCGCCCCGGCCATAAAGCACATCGCCTGGGTCTGCTCGTTCATCTGTTCACGCCCTGCGGAAAGACGCACGTATGAGGTCGGCATCATGATGCGCGCCACGGCGATAGTACGAATAAAATCAAACGCATCCACGTCATCGTTATCCGCAAGCGGTGTGCCTTTCACCTTCACCAGCATGTTGATTGGCACGCTTTCCGGCGGCGTCGGCAGGTTCGCCAACTGCAACAACAGTCCGGCGCGATCGGTAACCGTTTCGCCCAGACCCACAATGCCGCCGGAGCACACTTTAATCCCTGCTTCACGGACTTTTTCCAGCGTGTCGAGGCGCTCCTGATAGGTACGGGTAGTGATGATATTGCCGTAAAACTCCGGCGAGGTATCGAGGTTGTGGTTGTAGTAATCCAGCCCGGCGTTAGCCAGACGCTGCGCCTGGCTCTCGTTCAACATGCCGAGCGTCATACAGGTTTCCAGCCCCATCGCTTTGACGCCCTGTACAATCTGCTCCAGATAAGGCATATCGCGTTCATGCGGATTCTTCCAGGCCGCTCCCATACAGAAGCGGGTCGAACCGGCGTTTTTCGCTTTACGGGCGGAGTCCAGTACCTGCTCTACCTCCATTAAACGCTCGGCTTCCAGCCCGGTTTTATAGCGCGAGCTCTGCGGGCAGTATTTACAATCCTCCGGGCAGGCGCCGGTTTTGATCGACAGCAGCGTACTAACCTGTACCTGCTGCGGATCGAAATGCTGGCGATGAATTTGCTGCGCTTCAAACAGCAATTCCAGCAGTGGTTTTTCAAATAATTCGGTTACTTGCGACAGTGTCCAGCGTGGGTGGCGAGCCATCGGGCTTCTCCAAAATATGTTGTTTGTTTTTGATATGGTGTAGACTCGTAAACCTAAATCTTTTTAATTTGGTTTACAAGTCGATTATGACAACGGACGATCTGGCCTTCGATAAACGCCATATTTGGCATCCTTACACTTCCATGACCTCGCCGCTGCCGGTATATCCCGTTGAGCGGGCCGAAGGCTGCGAGCTGGTTCTCGCCTCGGGCGAACGCCTGATTGAGGGGATGTCCTCCTGGTGGGCGGCCATTCATGGTTATAACCACCCGCAATTGAACGCGGCGATGAAAGCGCAAATTGACGCCATGTCGCATGTCATGTTCGGCGGCATAACCCATCAACCTGCGGTGAATCTGTGCCGTAAGCTGGTCGCGATAACGCCTGAGCCGCTGGAGTGTGTCTTTCTGGCCGACTCTGGTTCGGTGTCGGTAGAAGTGGCCATGAAGATGGCGCTGCAATACTGGCAGGCGCGCGGCGAATCGCGTCAGCGTTTTCTGACGTTTCGCCACGGTTATCATGGCGACACGTTCGGCGCGATGTCGGTGTGCGATCCGGATAACTCCATGCACAGCTTGTGGAAAGGCTATCTGCCGGAAAATCTGTTCGCGCCGGCGCCGCAAAGCCGGATGGATGGCGAATGGAATGAAAGCGACATCGCGCCATTTGCCCGCCTGATGGCCGCGCATCGCCATGAAATAGCCGCCGTGATTCTGGAACCTATCGTTCAGGGCGCGGGCGGGATGCGCATATATCATCCACAATGGCTCAGGCGTATTCGTAACATGTGCGATCGCGAAGGCATTCTGCTGATTGCCGATGAAATAGCCACCGGGTTTGGCCGTACCGGCAAACTGTTCGCCTGCGAGCACGCCGGGATCGCGCCGGATATTCTGTGTCTCGGCAAAGCCTTAACCGGCGGCACCATGACCCTCTCGGCAACGCTCACGACACGCCAGGTTGCAGAGACTATTAGCAACGGCGAGGCGGGGTGTTTTATGCATGGCCCGACGTTTATGGGGAATCCGCTGGCCTGCGCCGTCGCCTGCGCCAGCCTGACGCTGCTGGAAAGCGGCGAATGGCGTCAGCAGGTGGCGTCTATCGAGTCTCAGTTACGCGCTGAGTTAGCCCCCGCACAACGTTCGCCCTGGGTGGCGGATGTGCGGGTGTTGGGCGCGATTGGGGTGGTTGAAACCACGCATCCGGTCAATATGGCGGCGCTTCAACGCTTCTTCGTCGGGCAAGGCGTCTGGATCAGGCCGTTCGGCAAGCTAATCTACCTGATGCCGCCCTACATTATTCGTCCGGATCAACTGCGCCGTTTGACCCAGGCGGTCAATGACGCAGTACACAATGAAACATTTTTTAGCCATTAATCAGCGGTAAGCGATGCTGCTTCTGGCTACACTTCTGGTGAGTCAAAAGGAGAGCGCATGAAACTTATCAGCAACGATTTGCGCGATGGAGATAAACTTCCTCATCGCCACGTTTTTAACGGTATGGGCTATGATGGCGATAATATTTCGCCGCATCTGGCCTGGGACGACGTGCCGATGGGCACCAAAAGTTTTGTCGTGACCTGTTACGATCCCGACGCGCCGACCGGCTCCGGCTGGTGGCACTGGGTGGTGGTGAACCTCCCGGCGGATACGCGCGTACTGACCCAGGGGTTCGGCTCAGGCCTGGTGGCCGTACCAGACGGCGTCATTCAGACGCGTACCGATTTCGGTAAAGCGGGCTACGGCGGCGCGGCGCCGCCTAAAGGGGAAACGCACCGCTATATCTTTACGGTTCACGCGCTGGACGTCGAGCGTCTTGACGTTGATGAAGACGCCAGCGGCGCGATGGTCGGCTTTAACGTGCATTTCCATTCGCTCGCCAGCGCCTCGATAACGGTGATGTTCAGTTAAACGCTGTGCCGGATGGTGGCGTAAACGTCTTACCCTGCCAACGGGTTGGGTAAGCCGAATAAGCGCCGCGCCATCCGGCAGCATTCACATAAAGTCCGGCACCAGACGCTGTAACGCGCCTTGCGCCAGCAGCGCCGTCGCACACTCAATATCGGGTGCGAAAAAACGATCCTGCGTATAGTGCGCCACCCGCTCGCGCAGTGTCTGCCGCGCCTGTTCCAGTAACGGGCTGGAGGTTAACCCTTCCCGTAAATCTATCCCCTGACAGGCAGCCAGCCACTCCACGGCAATGATGCCGCGGGTATTCGCCGCCATTTCCCAGAGTCGCCGTCCTGCCGCCGGGGCCATTGAGACATGATCTTCCTGATTCGCCGAGGTCGGCAGGCTATCCACGCTGTGCGGGTGCGCCAGCGCTTTATTCTCGCTGGCGAGCGCCGCGGCGGTGACCTGGGCAATCATAAAACCGGAATTAACGCCGCCATTTTTCACCAGGAACGGCGGTAACTGCGACATATGTTTATCCATCATCAGCGCGATGCGCCGCTCCGATAGCGCGCCGATTTCCGCTATCGCCAGCGCCAGATTATCCGCCGCCATGGCAACCGGTTCAGCATGGAAGTTACCGCCGGAGATCACCTCCCCCGCATCGGCAAAGACCAGCGGATTATCGGACACCGCGTTGGCCTCAGCCAGCAGTACCTCTTTCGTCTGACGTAACTGGGTCAGACAAGCGCCCATTACCTGCGGCTGGCAGCGAAGGGAATACGGGTCCTGAACTTTATGACAGTGGTGATGTGATTCAGCAATGGCGCTGGTATCGGTCAGCAGGTGCCGGAACAACCGCGCGACGTCAATTTGCCCCTGTTGTCCGCGCGCGGCATGAATGCGCGCATCAAAAGGACGGCGCGATCCCAGTACGGCTTCGGTAGTCAGCGCGCCGCAGACAACGGCGGAGGCAAATAACTCCTGTGCCTCAAACAAACCGCGCAGCGCGAAGGCCGTTGATGCCTGGGTGCCATTAAGCAGCGCCAGCCCCTCTTTGGCCGCCAACGCGACAGGCTCCAGTCCGGCCTTTTTTAGCGCCGTCTGCGCCGGAAGCCATTCGCCCTGCCAGCGCGCTTTTCCTTCGCCAAGCAGCGTCAGCGACAGATGCGCCAGCGGCGCTAAGTCGCCCGACGCGCCAACCGAGCCTTTTGCCGGAATCAGCGGATACACGCCGGCATTCACCAGAGCGATGAGCGCTTCTATCACGCTCAACCGAATCCCGGAAAACCCGCGCGCCAGACTATTGATTTTCAATACCATGATCAGACGCACCATCGCGTCATCCAGTGGGTCGCCTACGCCCGCGGCGTGAGACAGCACCAACGATCGCTGTAGATTTTGCAAGTCTTCATCAGCGATGCGCGTCTGCGCCAGCAGGCCGAAACCGGTGTTGATGCCGTAGGCGGTACGCCCTTCGGCAACGATATCATTGACGCACGCGACGCTGGCGTTAATGCCGTCAATGGCGCTGGCGTCCAGCCGAAGCTGTACCGGATGACGCCAGACATCGTACAGTTGAGAGAGGCTTAACTGCCCCGGAGTGAGTGTCATGGTGTTCATATCAGCCTTTCCCCTGCGTCGCCGCAACCATCGGTAAATTCAGACCTTGCTCAACAGCGCATTCCACCGCGAGGTCATATCCGGCATCGGCATGGCGCATGACGCCCGTCGCCGGATCGTTGTGTAACACGCGGCGAATACGCGCGGCGGCCTCGTCAGTGCCATCACAGACAATCACCATACCGGCGTGTTGCGAAAACCCCATTCCCACCCCGCCGCCATGATGGAGCGATACCCATGTCGCCCCGCTGGCGGTATTCAGCAACGCATTTAACAGCGGCCAGTCGGAAACCGCGTCGGAGCCGTCGCGCATCGCTTCGGTTTCACGGTTAGGGCTGGCGACAGAACCGGAATCCAGGTGATCGCGGCCAATCACAATGGGCGCGGATACCTCGCCGCAACGCACCATTTCGTTGAACGCCAGCCCCAGTTTTTGCCGCCACTCCAGGCCTACCCAGCAGATACGCGCCGGTAGCCCCTGAAAATGAATGCGCTCGCGCGCCATATCCAGCCAGTGATGCAGATGTTTATCCTCAGCCACTATCTCTTTGACTTTGGCATCGGTTTTATAGATATCCTGCGGATCGCCGGACAGCGCCACCCAGCGAAACGGCCCGATGCCACGACAGAACAGCGGACGAATATAGGCTGGCACAAATCCCGGAAAATCAAAGGCGTTTTCCACCCCCATCTCTTTCGCCATCTGGCGAATATTGTTGCCATAGTCAAAGGTCGGCACGCCCATTTGACTGAACGCCAGCATCGCCCGAACATGTGCCGCCATGGAACGTTTCGCTGCCTGCATCGTCCCGTGGGGATCGGATTGCGCGTTTTTCTGATACTCCTCCCAGCGCCAGCCGGAGGGTAAATAGCCATGTAGCGGATCGTGGGCGCTGGTCTGATCGGTCACCAGGTCCGGGCGCACGCCGCGATTAACCAGTTCCGGCAGGATATCCGCCGCGTTCGCGCACAGGGCGACGGACACGGCTTTCCCCTCGCGGGTGTAGCGCGTAATGCGGGCCAGCGCGTCATCCAGCGTGGCGGCCTGCTCATCCACGTAGCGAGTACGCAGACGAAAATCGATACGGCTTTGCTGGCATTCAATCGTCAGCGAACACGCTCCGGCCAGCGTCGCGGCTAGCGGTTGCGCGCCGCCCATGCCGCCCAGCCCGGCAGTCAGCACCCAGCGTCCCGCCAGCGTGCCGTTATAGTGCTGACGCCCCGCCTCGACAAAGGTTTCGTATGTTCCCTGCACGATTCCCTGGCTGCCGATATAAATCCAGCTTCCGGCCGTCATTTGACCGTACATCGCCAGCCCTTTCGCATCCAGTTCGTTAAAGTGTTCCCATGTCGCCCAGTGGGGAACCAGGTTGGAGTTGGCGATTAATACCCGCGGCGCGTTGTCGTGCGTTTTAAATACGCCGACCGGTTTGCCAGACTGAATAAGCAACGTTTCGTCCGCCTCCAGCCGGGTGAGCGCATCAACAATAGCGTCATAGCATTCCCAGTTGCGCGCGGCGCGACCAATCCCGCCGTAGACCACCAGCTCATGCGGATTTTCCGCCACGTCAGGATCGAGATTATTCATTAACATCCGCAGCGGGGCTTCTGTCAGCCAGCTTTTCGCCGTTAATACCGTGCCTCGGGGCGCGCGGATAGTCTGCTGACGATACTTGCTTTCAGGCATAGCAATGACTCCTCATTATTATCGGTCTGCCATCGCCAAATAACGCTAAAACGCCACTATCAGGCACCGCCGCAGACCCACAGATAAGAATCAGACATATACTTGTCTATACAAGTAAGCACAAGAATAGAATTAACAAAAATGATACAATTTTGTTATATTGTGTCAGCAATCACGTTTTCCGGCAGCAGCCGCTCAGGAGATAAATCGTCCCTGTAGCCGGTAGCGCGACCCGGGGAAAAGTAAGCGGGCGTGAGAAACAATCCGCGACGCGGACCAGGTTGTACGACGAATGAGCAGACAAGGCTCATGCTCTTTGATAGTTAACCACGCGCACTCTTGCGCCGTGGCGCGCACCGCCTCCACAATATGTTCCCCTTCCGTTAGCGGCGCGATCCGCGACAAATAAGCGTGCGGCGTGGTCTGACGGTAATCCTGCGTCAGGTAATCCACGGCAATATCCGCATTCACGCAGCGATCTTCAATTTGTACCGGCAGATCGTTTTCATAATGCACCATGATGGAATGGAAAATGACATCGCTCTCATTGACGTTGAGAGCGCTGGCCTGGATGGCGTTTGCCCGCACGCGCTCCAGCGTGAGCACCTCACAACGATGCTGATGGCGGCGGGCGGCAATCTCCTCGGCGATACTGCGGACTTCAAACAGCGCGGACTGGCCTTTCGGTTCGGCGACAAACGTCCCCACGCCCTGTAAACGCACCAGCCACCCTTCATCCGTCAGCTCACGCAGCGCCCGGTTGATGGTCATTCGGCTAAAGCCATACTGGGCGACCAGTTCTGCTTCCGACGGAATGCGATCGTGCGGCTGCCAGACGCCGCCGGCTATTTTTTTACAGATGTCCTGTTTCACCGTTTCGTAAAAAGGCGCAGGCGCAGAACGGGAGCGGGATGAATACATGCGTGAAGCCTTCCTTATGCGGAGAGTGTTTTCCGGATGACAGATTAACGCCACCAGTGCGCGATTTGCCAGCCAAGCCGCGCCGCCACGCGCGCCGCTGCGCCAACGTCATCAAAGCGTGGATTAAATTCAACCAGATCCGCCGCCTGTAATTTTCCGCTACGGCAAACCGGCTCAATTAAACGCAGAACCTGTATCAGCGGCACGCCCAGCGCTGCGGGAGCGGAGACGGCCGGCATTTCCCAGACAGGCAATACGTCGAGATCGATAGTCAGATAAATTTTATCCACCTTGTCGATAAACTGCGTCATCTGCGCCAGCGCGTCATGGCAGTCAAGATCCTCCACCACGGTAACATTCCGCCACTGCGCTTCCCGCCACAACGCCTGCGTATTTGCCGCACGGCTCACGCCGAAACAGGCATAATGAAACGCGCGGCTCTGCGCGTCGCATAGCTGCGCCAGTTGACGAAACGGCGTCCCGGATGTTGCCCGGTCGGTCTGACGGAGATCCAGATGCGCATCAAGATTAATGATCCCTACGCTTTCCTGCGCAAACGCGTCCAGCACCCCCGCGCCGTGTCCAAACGCGGTTTCATGCCCGCCGCCCAGTACCAGCGTGCGCATCCCGGCCCGCAGACAGCGGCTTACCGCATCGCGCAAGGCCTGCTGCGCGCCTTCCAGATCGGGAGTCGGCGCAACCCAATTGCCTAAATCCACCAGCCGTTCATGTCCCTGGTGGCTGGCCATATTCGCCAGCGCTTTACGCAACGCGTCCGGGGCGCCTGCCGCGCCGGGACGGCCTGAATTGCGTTTTACCCCCTCGTCGCAGGCAAATCCCATTAACGCGATCTTTTGCTGCCAGTTTTCGGGGGAAAAGGTCTCGCTGCGCGTGACGGTCTGAAACAGACGCCGCGCATCCGGCGCTTCTATACTGTCATCGCGCCCCTGCCAGAGCGCCGGAGAAGCCGGATACCATTGCGTCATGAGATTTGTCCTCTGTATACCCGCTGATATAAAGGGTTACGCCCCGGCTCATACACAATCTCTACCGGCTGTTCAGCATCCCACACCACAAAATCCGCCCGGTAGCCGGCCCTGATCTGCCCATGCGTCGCCTGTCTTCCCAGCGCGCGAGCGGCATGGCGCGTAACGCCCGCCCATGCCTCTTCCGGCGTCAGACCAAACTGTACGCAGGCCATATTCATCGCCAGATGCAAACTGCAAAACGGGCTGGTGCCAGGATTGAAATCGCTGGCGACGGCGACAGGCACCTGATAGCGGCGCAGCAGTTCCACCGGCGGGCGCTGCGTCTCGCGCAGAAAATAAAACGCGCCGGGCAACAACACGCCAACAGTACCGCCGTCACGCATCGCCGCGACGCCCGCTTCATCAAGATATTCGATATGATCCGCCGATAAACCCTGATAACGACTCACCAGCTGCGCGCCGCCCAACAGCGAAAGCTGCTCAACATGGCCTTTAACGGGAATACCTAACGCCTTCGCCGTCTGCAACACGCGCTCACTCTGCGCCACATTAAAGCCGACGCTCTCGCAAAAGAGGTCTACCGCATCAAATAACCCTTTTTGCCAGAGCTGCGGAATCATCGTCTCGCAGACCAGAGTGATGTAGCCGTCCGGGTCGTCACGATACTCCGCTGGCGTAGCATGAGCGGCCAATAGCGTGGGGCTAATGTCGATAGCGTTTTCGGCGGCAAGTTTTGCAGCAACGCGCAACAGCTTTTCTTCTGTCGCAAGCTCAAGACCATAGCCGGATTTAATCTCCAGCAGCGTAACGCCTTCGCTGGCAAGGCGCATCATGCGTTCGCGCGCCAGCAGGTAGAGCGTCTCCTCCGCACAGGCGCGGGTTGCTGATACCGTCGCGTTAATGCCGCCGCCCTGAGCGCTAATATGCTGGTATGACGCGCCGTTAAGCCGCTGCTCCCACTCTGCGGCGCGGTTACCGGCAAACACCAGATGCGTGTGGCAATCGATAAGTCCCGGGGTTACCAGTCGTCCCTGCATATCATGGATATTGTCCCCACTGACAGGAAGCTGCGTCTCTGGCACGATATCGCAAATATGCCCTTCGCGTACAATCAGCGCCTGGTTATCCACCAGCCCGTACGGGGCTTGCCGCTGCGGGTCCATTGTCGCCAGCCTGATGTTTCGCCAGACAGTATCGCCCGGTAAAAGTTGCCGCATTCCTGTCGCTCTCTTGCCTGTCATGAGTTGTATAGACATTTATTTTCTTTCTGCTCCGGATTGTCAACTCAAAGCGCGAAAGTTGTTGCTTAATTGTGATAAAACTATCTGATGCGACAGGTGTTTCCAGCCTGAAAAGGAACTTTTTACCTTTTCGCCTTCCCGTTTCGTTCAACTTAGTATAAAAAAGCAGGCTTCAATGGATGTCATTTAACTTTTTCAAGCCCGGAGCAACCTGTGAATACATTATCGGTTTCCCGTCTGGCGCTGGCACTGGCTTTTGGCGTGACGCTGAGCGCCTGTAGCTCTACGCCACCCGATCAGATCCCTTCCGATCAAACCGCGCCTGGCACCGCCTCGCGCCCCATTCTGTCGGCAAATGAAGCGAAAAACTTCGTTGCGGCGCGCTATTTTGCCTCCCTGACGCCGAATACCGCCCCGTGGTCGCCGTCGCCGATTACCCTGCCCGCACAGCCTGACTTTGTGGTAGGGCCGGCAGGTACGCCAGGCGTTACGCACACCTCGATTCAGGCCGCGGTCGATGCGGCAATGGTTAAACGCACGAACAAACGCCAGTACATTGCTATTATGCCGGGCGACTATCAGGGGACCGTGTATGTTCCCGCCGCGCCGGGAAGTCTGACCCTGTACGGGACCGGTGAAAAACCGATCGATGTGAAAATTGGGATGGCGATTGATGGTGAAATGAGTGTCGCTGACTGGCGCCGCGCGGTGAATCCCGGCGGGAAATATATGCCTGGTAAACCCGCCTGGTATATGTTCGACAACTGCCAAAGCAAACACGCCGCGACGATCGGTGTAATGTGTTCTGCCGCGTTCTGGTCGCAGAATAACGGTCTGCAGCTACAAAATCTGACCATCGAGAACACGCTGGGCGACAGCGTCGATGCCGGAAACCATCCGGCGGTGGCGCTGCGTACCGATGGCGACAAAGTCCAGATTAACAAGGTCAATATCCTTGGCCGCCAGAACACCTTCTTTGTGACCAACAGCGGCGTGCAGAACCGTCTGCAAACCGATCGTCAGCCGCGTACGCTGGTGACGAACAGCTATATTGAAGGCGATGTGGATATGGTGTCCGGACGCGGCGCCGTGGTGTTCGATAACACCAACTTCCAGGTCGTCAACTCCCGCACACAGCAGGAAGCCTACGTTTTCGCCCCGGCGACGCTGTCCAATATTTACTATGGCTTTTTGGCGATCAACAGCCGCTTTAACGCCTCCGGCGATGGCATTGCGCAGCTTGGCCGCTCGCTGGATGTCGACGCCAACACCAACGGTCAGGTCGTGATCCGCGACAGCGTGATTAACGAGGGCTTCAACGTTGCCAAACCGTGGGCCGACGCGGTCATCTCGAAACGTCCGTTTGCCGGAAATACGGGAACCGTGGATGACAAAGACGAGGTGCAGCGTAATCTGAACGACACTAACTACAACCGCATGTGGGAATACAACAACCGCGGTGTAGGCAGTAAAGTAGTGGCGGAACCTAAGCAGTAATCGCCGTTCCGGTTCAGGCTTATAAACGGGCCGCCGCAGCAGATGTGGCGGCCCGTGGTTTTACTGCAAGCGATGTTTATTGAAATTAATCAGGCAGCCCGCCGCCCTCCGGCACACAGCGCTTTAGTACGCGTTCACCACAACCCACATTGGCCCCTGGCCGACGGCATAACGGCCTTTTTCCGTCAGCAACCCCTGAGTGCCCGTAATTTCATAGACCGCGATATGATGTGATTTTTGACCCGCTGCAATCAGGTATTTTCCGCTATTGTCGATATTAAAGCCGCGCGGTTGGGCTTCCGTCGGCTGGAAGCCTTCAACGCTCAGTACGCTGCCATCTTCGGAGACACTAAAGACGGTAATCAGACTGGCGGTGCGGTCACAGGCATACAGATGCCGTCCATCCGGCGTAATATGAATATCCGCCGCCCAGCGGGTATCGGAAAAATCGGCGGGCATCATATCCAGGGTTTGTACGCACTCTATCTCGCCATGCGGATTTTTAAGCTGCCAGACATCCACCGAACTGTTCAGTTCATTGACGCAATACGCATATTGTCGATTCGGGTGGAAGACCATATGACGCGGGCCTGCCCCTTCGACTGTATTTACTTCCGCCGGCTCCTGGGCCACCAGATGGCCGTCATCACTTAGCGTAAACAGACAAATGCGATCCTGTTTTAGCGCAGGCACCCACAAGGTACGGTTATCAGGCGTAATATTCGCCGAGTGACAGCCGTCCAGCCCTTCCACCACATCCACCAGCTCAACCGGCAGGCCATCCTGTAAGCGCGTCACGCTGACATTACCGGCGTTATACGAGCCGACAAAGATAAAACGACCATGATGATCGGTAGAAATATGGGTCGGGCTACCCGGCAGGGCGGATTCGGCGGCAAACGTCAGCGCGCCATCATCCGGCGCAATACGATACGCCAGGACACGAAACTCCGGGCGTACGCCGACATAGAGGTAGCGTTTATCCGGACTGACCACCATCGGCTGAACCTGACCGGGCACATCCACGACCTGCACCAGCGTCAGCGTCCCTTCGTGGTTCAGGCTCCAGACGTGAATTTGCTGACTCTCAGGGCTGGCGGTATAGACTGTTTGTTTCATGAATACTCCTTTGCATATGGCATGTAGCTGCAATAACAGGACACAGCTTAACGTAGTCGCTTTTGACGGCGAATGCTGAATTCAGACGCAGAATTTTGTCTGCTTACCGTCCCGGTGTACCATGCCGACAGACGGAATTATTACTCTTAATCTGGAAAAAATTATGACTGCACGCGTGATTGCCCTCGATTTAGACGGAACATTATTAACCCCGCATAAAACCTTACTCCCCTCCTCGCTTGACGCGCTATCGCGCGCCAAAGAGGCGGGCTTTCAACTTATCATTGTCACTGGTCGCCATCACGTTGCTATTCATCCTTTTTATCAGGCGCTGGCGCTGGAAACACCTGCTATTTGCTGCAACGGCACCTATTTGTATGATTATCAAGCTAAAACTGTCCTGGATGCCGATCCTATGCCCGTGGATAAGGCGTTGCAGTTGATTGATTTACTGGATGAGCATCAGATTCACGGCCTGATGTATGTTGATGACGCTATGCTTTACGAACACCCAACTGGTCACGTCGTGCGTACCTCCCGGTGGGCGCAGACCTTGCCGCCGGAGCAACGTCCGACCTTTACACAGGTCTCTTCGTTGGCGCAGGCGGCGCGCGACGTGAATGCCGTGTGGAAGTTTGCGCTTACCGATGAAGATATTCCCAGGCTACAGCGGTTCGGTCAGCATGTTGAACAGGCGCTTGGCCTGGAGTGCGAATGGTCATGGCACGATCAGGTGGATATCGCGCGCAAAGGCAACAGTAAAGGCAAGCGCCTTACCCAGTGGATAGAAGCGCAGGGAGGGTCAATGAAAAATGTGATCGCTTTCGGCGATAACTACAACGACATCAGTATGCTGGAGGCGGCAGGCACCGGCGTTGCGATGGGCAACGCCGATGAGGCGGTGAAAGCGCGCGCTGACGTTGTGATCGGCGATAACACTACCGATAGCATCGCCAAATTTATTTACACCCACCTGCTATAGTCAGGCGGTGATAGAAACGCTTTTCACCTGCGCGTAAAGCCACAGGCCAGGCTTGATACTCAGCTCATCCCTGGCCCACGGGCTTATTCGCGCCCACAGCGTTCTGCCGCCTATTTCAAGCTGGACTTCCACCTGCCCGTTATCGTCATAACAATTCGCCACTTTTGCCCGTAATACGTTGCGGATACTGGTCTGCTGCGGCGGCTGTAGTACCAGCGAGACATCCGACGCCTGTATACGAATACGCAGTGTGGATTGCAGCGGCTGATTGAGTTTATTTACCCACAGGTGCTGGTCGCCAAGCGCCAAAGCGGTCATGGCATAATGTGGGTGATGCTCCAGCACGCTAACTTTCAGAATACTGCTCTGTTGCTCTTTCGGCAGCCACGGGTGCATAACGCTGCTTCCCCAGACCTCCTCCAGCGGGCCAAACGCTTTAACCTGTCCATCCTCCAGCACCATGACTTTATCCGCCAGGTGGAGAATTTCATCGAGAGAATGGCTGACATACAGCATGGGAATATTGATTTCCCGCGCCAGCCGTTGCAGGTACGGCAGTAATTCGCGTTTACGCGGGATATCCAGCGAGGCCAACGGTTCGTCCAACAGCAGCAACTCCGGGGCGGTGAGCAATGCCCGGCCTATCGCTACGCGCTGTTTTTCTCCGCCGGACAGGCTCCCCGGCAGGCGATCAAGCAACGCTTCAATTCCCAGCAGCGACACCAGCTTATCAAACTGACCGGTCATGCTTTTCGCCATGCCGTAGCGCAAATTGCCGCGTACTTTGTAATGGGGGAACAGGCGCGCATCCTGGAAAACATAACCGATGCGGCGCTTTTCCGGCGTTAAACAGATACCGTTTTCCGCGTCATGCAACACCCGGCCATTCAGCGCGATGCGTCCTTTTTGCGGGCGAGTCAAACCGCTGATGGCATTAATCAGCGAGGTTTTTCCCGCGCCGGAGACGCCAAAGATAGCCGTGATCCCACTGGCTGGCAGCGTTTCGTTGAGGGTTAAACAGTGCGTTCCCAGCGTCTGGGAAAAATTAAGCTCCAGCATGGTTAGCGCCCCGTCCGTTCACGGCTAATCCGCGCCAGCCATTCAGAAATCAACAGCGAAATCAGCGCTAATACAATCGAAATCACGCACAGCCTCGCCGCCGCGCTCTCCCCGCCCGGCGTCTGGATCAAGGTATACATGGCGGAAGGTATGGTGCGGGTTTCGCCCGGAATATTGGAAACAAAGGTAATGGTCGCGCCAAATTCGCCAAGCGAACGGGCAAACGCCAGCACCGTACCAACAATAATACCCGGCAGGGTAAGCGGTAAGGTGATAGTCAGAAAAACGCGCCAGCGCCCGGCGCCCAGCGTTCTGGCGGCCTGTTCAAGCTTGATATCCACCCCCTCCAGCGCCAGCCGAATGGCCCGCACCATCAGCGGGAAGGACATCACCGCCGCCGCCAGCACGGCGCCGCGCCAGCTAAAGGCAAACGTGAGACCGAACCAGTCATACAGCCACTGGCCAATAAACCCGCGTCGCCCCATCGACACCAGCAGCAGATAGCCGACCACCACCGGCGGCAGCACCAGCGGCAGATGCAGGACGCTATCAAGTAAGGCTTTGCCCGGAAACCGGCATCGCACCAGTAACCAGGCAAAAAAGATCCCAAACGGCAGGCTAAACAGCACGGCCAGGGAAGACACTTTCAGGCTAAGAAGGACAGCCTGCCATTCTGGATCGGTCAGTATCATTACTTCGTCGTAAATCCATAACGTTTAAAGATTGCCGAGGCCTGCGGTCCTTTCAGGTAATCATAGAACGCGCTGACGGTCGCATTTTTATGCCCCTCCACGATAGCGATGGGGTATTCCACTTTTTTATGTGAATCTTCCGGGAACGTCGCCACCACGTTGACCCCCTTGCTGGCGACCGCATCAGAACCGTATACAATGCCCAAAGGCGCTTCGTTACGTTCGACCAGCGCCAACGCGCCGCGCACATCCTCGCCCGGCGCCAGTTTCGGTTCAAGCGTTTGCCATGCGCCCAACTTTTGCAGCGCTTCTTTGGCATAAATTCCCGCCGGTACGTGTTGCGGATCGCCCACCGCCAGACGTCCGCCGTTCAGCAGACGAATCCAGTCCGTTTTGTTGTCGATGGTAAACTGCTTCTGCTCGCTGGCTTTCGGCGCCACCACCACCAGGCTATTGCCAAGCAATGTTTCGCGCGTCGTGGTATCCACCGCTTTTTTATCGGCTGCGTAATCCATCCATTTCTGGTCAGCAGAGATGAACAGATCCGCCGGCGCGCCCGCTTCTATCTGGCGCGCCAGCGTTGAAGAGGAGGCGAATGAGGAAACCACATCCACATTTTTCTCTTTTTTATATTCTGCCGCAATGTCTTGCATCGCGTTCGTTAGCGACGCGGCGGCGAATACGGTGATCTTGCCTTCATCCGCCAGCGCATGACCAGCGATGACGAAAGATAATGTCGCCCCTGCGACCAGGCGTAACCAGGAATGCGCCATCTGTAACTCCTTGTGCGTTTCGTTATGTAAACGACAATATAACGATAATCTCAGGGGTTTCCCAGCGGTTATTCATACCCATTAACGATTAAACACAGAAAATATCGGCAGGAAAAGCAGGATCTTGAGTAACAAAAACGCCCGACTGAGCGGGCGTTTGGGGAAATCAGCGGTTCTGTCTGGACTGGTCTTTCTGACCGATACCGGAAAAAATGTTGAACACCTCACCCAGACCGTAAATCAGACCGAGGATGATGGCCATCACTACCGGTACCATGATGACGGCGAATACCAGACTTTTTAATAACTCTAACATGGGCAACTCCAGATATAGTCCTTTTTGTATTTTAACCGCATCACACAGAAAAGCACTCCCCTTTTGTGCGGTCGGCTTTGCGCTGACGCGCTTTTCAGTCACAATAGTCTTTTTACCAGGAGCTGGTTATGCAGGCCGAAATCCTTCTTACCCTGAAACTTCAGCAAAAGCTTTTTGCCGATCCCCGACGTATCTCTCTGCTGAAACACATTGCGCTTTCCGGCTCGATTAGTCAGGGCGCGAAAGACGCGGGAATCAGCTATAAGAGCGCCTGGGATGCGATAAACGACATGAACCAGCTTAGCGAACATATGCTGGTTGAACGCGCAACGGGCGGCAAAGGCGGCGGCGGCGCGGTATTAACCCGCTATGGCCAGCGTCTGATCCAGCTTTACGATTTGCTGGGCCAAATTCAGCAAAAAGCGTTCGATGTGTTAAGCGACGATGACGCCCTGCCGCTTGACAGTCTGCTGGCCGCTATCTCCCGCTTTTCACTGCAAACCAGCGCCCGAAATCAGTGGTTCGGCACCATTACCGCCCGCGATCGCGATCAGGTGCAACAGCATGTCGATGTGCTGCTGGCCGACGGCAAAACGCGGCTCAAAGTCGCGCTGACGGCGCAAAGCGGCGAGCGTCTCGGCCTGGAGGAAGGTAAAGAAGTGCTGATCCTGCTAAAAGCGCCATGGGTTGGCATTACCCGGGATGCAGCCGTTGCACGCGCCGCTGACAATCAGTTGTCGGGAACGATCAGCCATATCGAGCGCGGCGCGGAACAGTGTGAAGTGTTGATGGCGCTGCCGGACGGCCAGACGCTGTGCGCCACGATACCGACTTCAGATGCCGCCACGTTAAAGGAAGGCGATGACGTGATTGCCTGGTTTAATGCGGACAGAGTGATTATTGCAACGTTGTGCTAAGCACATTGACATCCGTTGCCGAAAGACGTATCCCTGTCATTCATCGCTGCAAAAAATGGGATGCAAAATGTCATCGTTGCAAATTTCGCAAGGCACGTTTCGTCTGAGCGATACAAAAACACTTCATCTGGATTCGCTGACGCTCAATGCGGGCGATAGCTGGGCATTCGTTGGGGCTAACGGGAGCGGAAAGTCGGCGCTCGCCCGCGCGCTGGCGGGTGAACTGCCATTATTAACAGGCGAGCGCCAGTGTCGGTTTACCCGCATTACTCGTCTGTCCTTTGAACAATTGCAAAAGCTGGTCAGCGATGAATGGCAACGTAATAACACCGATATGCTCAGTCCTGGCGAAGACGATACCGGGCGCACTACCGCGGAAATTATTCAGGATGATGTTCACCATCCTGCCCGCTGTGCGATGCTGGCGCAGCAGTTCGGCATTTCCGCTTTACTCAACAGACGTTTTAAATACCTTTCTACCGGCGAGACGCGAAAAGCGCTGCTGTGTCAGGCGCTGATGTCTGAGCCGGAGTTATTAATCCTTGATGAACCGTTCGACGGACTTGACGTGACCGCCCGTCAACAACTGGCGCAACGCCTGACGGCGTTGAACCAGGCGGGTATGACCCTGGCACTGGTACTCAACCGTTTTGATGAAATCCCGGACTTCGTGCAGTTTGCCGGCGTGCTTGCCGACTGTACGCTGGCGGAGACCGGAACGACGGCGGAGTTGCTGCAACGGGCGTTGGTTGCTCAACTCGCGCACAGCGAGCGTCTGACCGACGTACAATTACCCGAACCGGACGAACCTTCCGCCCGCCATGCGTTACCCGATGGCGAACCACGGATCGTACTTAACGATGGCGTAGTCTCGTATAACGATCGCCCTATCCTCCACCACCTAAGCTGGCGAGTCAATCCGGGCGAACACTGGCAGATCGTCGGTCCTAACGGAGCGGGTAAGTCTACGTTGCTTAGCCTTATTACTGGCGATCATCCGCAAGGCTACAGCAACGATCTTACGCTGTTCGGGCGGCGGCGAGGAAGCGGCGAAACAATCTGGGATATCAAAAAACATATCGGCTACGTCAGCAGCAGTTTACATCTGGATTACCGCGTCAGTACCACGGTGCGCAATGTCATTCTCTCCGGCTATTTCGATTCTATCGGCATTTACCAGGCCGTTTCAGACAGGCAACGAAAACTGGCGCAACAGTGGCTGGATATTCTGGGAATCGATAAGCGTACGGCGGATGCCCCCTTCCACAGTCTCTCCTGGGGACAGCAGCGGCTGGCGCTGATCGTGCGCGCGCTGGTTAAGCATCCGACAGTGTTGATTCTGGATGAGCCGCTGCAAGGGTTGGACCCGCTGAACCGCCAACTGGTACGCCGTTTTGTAGATGTATTAATTCGCCAGGGAGAGACCCAACTGCTGTTCGTTTCCCATCATGCAGAGGATGCGCCTGCCTGTATTACCCACCGGCTGGAATTTGTACCAGAGGGCGAACGTTATAAGTACGTTTCCGGACGATGCAATAATTAAATGTATTATCAGAATGGCGCCGCGCGCCATTCTGGAACCACTCTCATTTTATTAATAATAATAATAACGGTCGATAAGCTTACTATCTCTTGAATCGCTGACCGCCTCATTGTCATAATAATCCTGAAATTTTCGACAATGATGTCGTATGTGAATATAAGGGATTCATTATGGCTTTTCGTTTTCCACAAATAATACTATTTTTACTGGCAGCCATGTTATTTTGCCCCGGCAGTTATGCTGAGCAAAAGCCGACCGCTGCGCAGGAAGCGCGTAAAACCGCCGTTGAGGTCGCTGTTGAAGGCATGAGTCGCGCCGCCGTTGCGGGTCCGACAAAGATTAGTTTAGGTGATAAAGCCACGCTTAATCTGCCGGAAGGATTTACCTGGATACCCGCAAAAGAAGCGGCGGTATTTATGCGTGAAATTGGTAACTATGTTGACGATGAATATTTTTACGGTCTCGTATTTAAAAAGGAAATGAATGGATTTATTTCTATCGAATATGATGATTCTGGTTATGTAAAAGATGACGATGCAAAAAACTGGGATGCCGATGAATTAATGGATAACCTGCGCAAAGGCACAAAAGAAGCGAATAAAGATCGTATTGCAAAAGGCATTGAGCCGATAGAAATTATTGGCTGGATCGAGAAGCCTACCTACGATGCAACCAATCATCGTCTGATCTGGTCCGCCGCCATCCAGGATATCGGCACCAACGAACCACTGAATGAACAAGGCGTGAACTACAACACCTATCTGCTGGGACGTGAAGGCTATTTTTCTTTAAATCTGGTGACCGACAGAGGTTCTGTTGACCACGAAATCCCTCTGGCGAAAAGAATTCTCAGTTCCGTCAAGTTCAACGCTGGACAACGCTACGCTGACTTCAACGAATCAACGGACAAAATAGCGGAGTATGGGCTCGCCGCGCTGATTGGCGGTATCGCGGCCAAAAAAGTAGGTCTGCTTGCTATGCTCGGTATCGCGCTGCTTAAGTTCTGGAAAGTGACCGCCATCGGCGTCGTCGCTGTCGGGGCGCTCGCCAGGAAGCTACTCTCGCGTAAAAAAGACTGACAGCTCCTGCCCCGTCCGTTTAATTCCCAGGCGCGTAACGCGCCTTTTTTTCGGATAAAAAGCAGAAGCATTCTCAAGCCAGATGATTTGTAATCATTTAATTGATATAAATGCGTAAAATCACCAGTGTGTAAACGATTCCACTAATTTATTACATGTCACACTTTTCGCATCTTTGTTATGCTATGGTTATTCCATACCATAGGCTTAACGGAGCGAATTATGAGAGTATTGGTTACAGGTGGTAGCGGTTACATTGGAAGTCATACCTGCGTACAATTGCTGCAAAATGGTCATGACGTCGTCATCCTCGATAACCTCTGCAACAGCAAGCGCAGCGTGCTGCCCGTTATTGAACGTCTGGGCGGTAAGCACCCGACCTTTGTCGAAGGCGATATTCGCAACGAAGCGCTTATAACCGAAATTCTGCACGATCACGCGATTGATACCGTGATTCACTTTGCCGGCCTGAAAGCCGTCGGCGAATCGGTCGCCAGGCCGCTGGAGTACTATGACAACAACGTCAACGGTACGCTGCGGTTGGTCAGCGCCATGCGTGCGGCCAACGTTAAAAACCTTATTTTTAGCTCCTCTGCCACCGTTTATGGCGATCAGCCCAAGATCCCTTACGTCGAAAGTTTTCCTACCGGCACGCCGCAAAGCCCCTACGGCAAAAGTAAATTGATGGTAGAACAGATCCTCACCGATCTGCAAAAAGCCCAACCGGAGTGGAGTATTGCGCTGCTGCGTTATTTCAACCCGGTCGGCGCGCACCCGTCGGGCGACATGGGAGAAGATCCGCAAGGTATTCCGAATAACCTGATGCCCTATATCGCCCAGGTCGCCGTGGGGCGTCGCGAATCGCTCGCCGTTTTCGGCAACGATTACCCGACCGAGGATGGCACCGGCGTACGCGATTACATTCACGTTATGGACTTAGCCGACGGGCACGTCGTGGCGATGGAAAAACTGGCGGACAAATCCGGCGTACATATTTATAACCTCGGCGCGGGTGTCGGCAGTAGCGTCCTGGATGTGGTCAACGCCTTTAGTAAAGCCTGCGGTAAACCCATTAATTACCACTTCGCGCCGCGTCGCGACGGCGATCTCCCGGCGTATTGGGCGGATGCCAGCAAAGCCGATCGCGAGCTGAACTGGCGCGTCACCCGCACGCTTGACGAAATGGCGCAGGACACCTGGCACTGGCAGTCACGCCATCCGCAGGGATACCCAGATTAAGGACGTTGTTATGACCCCATTTAATCCCATCGATCATCCGCATCGCCGTTATAACCCGCTTACCGGCCAGTGGGTTCTGGTTTCGCCGCATCGCGCAAAACGCCCCTGGCAGGGGGCGCAGGAAACGCCGTCTCAGCAAATGCTGCCGGCCCACGATCCGGACTGCTTCTTGTGTGCGGGCAATACGCGTGTCACCGGCGATAAAAATCCCGATTACAAAGGGACTTACGTCTTTACTAACGATTTCGCGGCGCTGATGGCCGATACGCCGGATGCGCCGGACAGCCACGATCCGCTGATGCGCTGTCAGAGCGCGCGCGGCACCAGCCGCGTGATCTGCTTTTCTCCCGATCACAGTAAAACGCTGCCGGAGTTGAGCCTGCCCGCGCTGACGGAAATCGTCAGAACCTGGCAAACGCAGACCGCCGAGTTAGGCAAAACCTATCCGTGGGTGCAGGTCTTTGAAAATAAAGGCGCGGCGATGGGCTGTTCGAACCCGCATCCGCATGGCCAGGTCTGGGCCAACAGCTTCCTGCCGAATGAGGCCGAACGCGAAGATCGTTTACAAAAAGCCTACTTCGCCGAGCAGCGCTCGCCAATGCTGGTGGATTATGTCCAGCGAGAACTGGCGGACGGCAGCCGCACCGTGGTCGAAACCGAACACTGGCTGGCGGTGGTGCCTTACTGGGCGGCGTGGCCGTTTGAAACGCTACTGTTACCCAAAACGCATGTCCTGCGCATTACCGATTTAAGCGACGAGCAGCGCGACTCTCTGGCGCTGGCGTTGAAAAAGCTGACCAGTCGTTATGACAACCTGTTTCAGTGTTCATTCCCCTACTCAATGGGCTGGCACGGCGCGCCGTTTAACGGTGAAGAAAACGCACACTGGCAGTTGCACGCACACTTTTACCCGCCGCTGCTGCGCTCTGCGACCGTCCGTAAATTTATGGTCGGCTATGAAATGTTGGCGGAAACCCAGCGTGATTTAACCGCAGAACAAGCGGCTGAACGCCTGCGCGCGGTCAGCGACATCCATTTTCGCGAATCCGGAGTATAAAAATGAATCTGAAAGAGAAAACGCGCGCGCTGTTTGCTGAAATTTTCGGCTACCCTGCCACCCACACGATTCAGGCGCCAGGCCGCGTCAATCTGATCGGCGAGCACACTGATTACAATGATGGTTTTGTTCTGCCCTGCGCTATTGATTACCAGACCGTAATTAGCTGTGCGCCGCGCGACGATCGTACCGTACGGGTGATTGCCGCCGATTACGACAATCAGGTGGACGAATTTTCACTGGATGCGCCGATCGTGACCCACGATAGCCAGCAGTGGTCTAACTATGTGCGCGGCGTAGTGAAACACCTGCAACAGCGTAACAACGCGTTTGGCGGCGTGGATATGGTCATCAGCGGCAATGTGCCGCAGGGCGCCGGGTTAAGCTCCTCCGCCTCGCTGGAAGTGGCGGTGGGCACCGTCTTCCAGCAGCTTTATCACCTGCCGCTGGACGGCGCGCAAATTGCGCTCAACGGACAAGAGGCCGAGAACCAGTTTGTCGGCTGTAACTGCGGCATTATGGATCAGCTCATCTCTGCGCTCGGCAAAAAAGATCATGCGCTGCTGATTGATTGCCGTACGCTCGGTGCCAAAGCGGTTTCCATGCCGAAAGGTGTCGCAGTGGTGATCATCAACAGTAACTTTAAGCGCACGCTGGTGGGCAGCGAGTATAATACCCGCCGTGAACAGTGCGAAACCGGCGCCCGTTTCTTCCAGCAGCCGGCCCTGCGCGATGTCAGCCTTGAGGCGTTCAATGCCGTTGCCAGCGAACTGGACCCGGTAGTCGCAAAACGCGTTCGCCATGTATTGAGCGAAAATGCGCGCACCGTTGAAGCGGCAAGCACGCTGGAGAAAGGTGATTTGCAACGTATGGGCCAACTGATGGCGGAGTCCCATGCCTCAATGCGCGATGATTTCGAAATTACCGTCCCGCAGATAGACACGCTGGTAGACATCGTCAAAGCGACCATCGGCGATCAAGGCGGCGTGCGCATGACCGGCGGCGGCTTCGGCGGCTGTGTTGTCGCGCTGATCCCGGAAGATCTGGTTCCCGCTGTTCAGCAGGCCGTTGCGCAACAGTACGAAGCGAAAACCGGAATCAAAGAAACCTTTTATGTATGCAAACCGTCACAAGGAGCAGGACAGTGCTAAATGAAACGCCCGCACTGGCCCCCGATGGTCAACCGTACCGCCTGCTAACCCTGCGCAACAGCGCAGGGATGGTGGTAACGCTGATGGACTGGGGAGCCACTCTTCTTTCCGCCCGTATTCCGCTGTCTGACGGCAGCGTTCGGGAAGCATTGCTGGGCTGCGCCAGCCCGGAACACTACCCTGAACAGACGTCATTCCTCGGCGCCTCTATTGGCCGTTACGCGAACCGTATCGCCAATAGCCGCTATACGTTTGCCGGCGAAACCGTACAGTTAAGCCCAAGTCAGGGCGAGAACCAGTTACACGGCGGACCGGAAGGCTTTGACAAGCGCCGCTGGCAAATTGTGAACCAGAACGATCGCCAGGTATTATTCGCGCTCACCTCTGATGACGGCGACCAGGGCTTTCCTGGCCATCTTTGCGCCACGGCGCAATATCGTCTGACCGATGACAATAGAATATCCATCACCTACCGGGCGACGGTCGATAAACCCTGTCCGGTGAATTTGACCAACCACGTCTATTTTAATCTGGACGGCGATCGGACCGACGTGCGCCAACATAAGCTGCAAATTCTGGCGGATGAGTATCTGCCGGTAGATGAATCCGGTATTCCACGCCAGGGGCTAAAATCGGTAGCCAATACCTCGTTTGACTTCCGGATGCCAAAAGTCATTGCCAGTGAATTTCTCGCCGATGACGATCAGCGCAAGGTTAAAGGCTACGATCATGCTTTCCTGCTACAGACGCAGGGTGATGGCAAAAAGCCGGCGGCCCGTCTGTGGTCACAGGATGGAAAGCTACAAATGATGGTTTACACCACCGCCCCGGCGTTGCAGTTTTATTCCGGCAATTATCTGGCGGGTACACCTTCCCGCGGGCCGGAACCTTATGCCGACTGGCAAGGGCTGGCGCTGGAAAGCGAACTGCTGCCGGACAGTCCGAATCATCCTGAATGGCCGCAGCCTGACTGTATCCTTCGCCCTGGCGAGGAGTACGCCAGCCTGACCGAGTATCAGTTTATTCCGTTCTAACGATATGCCGCTACATGCCCGATGACGCAAGCTTATCGGGCCTACGCGCCATTGCCCTGCTCAAACCTCCACCACTTAAAGACAAAATCGCAACCCTGAGTTCACAAGAACCTTACACTGCGCCACTATTTTCGCTATGGTTATGCGTAAGCATTGCCGCCAACACCTCGCGGCAATATAATGAGAATTATTATCATTACATATGATTTATAGGAGTGAGAGTATGGCTGTAACTAAGCTGGTTCTGGTACGTCACGGTGAAAGTCAATGGAACAAAGAGAACCGTTTCACCGGCTGGTATGATGTTGACCTGTCTGAAAAAGGCGTAAGCGAAGCAAAAGCAGCGGGTAAACTGCTAAAAGAAGAAGGTTTCAGCTTTGATTTTGCCTACACTTCCGTACTGAAACGCGCTATCCATACGCTGTGGAACGTACTGGATGAACTGGATCAGGCGTGGCTACCGGTGGAAAAATCCTGGAAACTCAATGAACGTCACTATGGCGCGTTGCAGGGGCTGAATAAAGCGGAAACGGCAGAAAAATATGGTGACGAGCAGGTTAAGCAGTGGCGCCGCGGTTTTGCCGTGACGCCGCCGGAACTGACCAAAGATGATGAGCGTTATCCGGGTCACGATCCACGTTATGCCAAACTGAGCGAGAAAGAGCTGCCGTTGACCGAAAGTCTGGCGCTGACCATCGACCGCGTTATTCCTTACTGGAACGACACCATCCTGCCGCGTATGAAGAGCGGTGAGCGCGTGATCATCGCCGCTCACGGTAACTCATTGCGTGCGCTGGTGAAATACCTGGATAACATGAGTGAAGATGAGATCCTTGAGTTAAACATCCCGACCGGCGTGCCGCTGGTGTATGAGTTCGACGAAAACTTCAAGCCGATCAAACATTACTATCTGGGCAACGCTGACGAGATCGCTGCGAAAGCGGCTGCCGTGGCGAATCAGGGTAAAGCGAAGTAATCACCTTTGCCGGATGGCGGTATAACTGCCTTATCCGGCCTACGAGCAATGGGTAGGCCGGATAAGCGCAGCGCCATCAGGCAATATGTCTTAAACAGCGATCACGCCGTCCAGCACCACCTGCAATTTACCCTGCGAACAGCGCTCCACGCGTCCTCGTACCCGGTACACTTCAGCCAGACGCTCCGCAGTAATCACCGTCTCCGGCGCGCCGCTGGCGACCAGCCTGCCGTCTTTTAGCATCAGGACATGGTCACCATGACGCAGTGCAATATTAATGTCATGCGCCACGACTATCGTCACCCTATTTTGCGCCTGGGTATCCCGACGCACGAGATCCATTACGTGAAACTGATAGTTTAAATCCAGCGCGCTGAGCGGCTCATCCAGCAACAGAAGTTCAGGGCGACGAATCAGCGATTGCGCCAGACCCACTAACTGCCGCTGACCGCCGGAAAGCTGGTCGAGATACTGCAACGCCAGATGCGTTATGCCCAATTGCTCAAGGATAGCCAGTATCTGCGCTCTGCCCTGCGCATTGTCTCTGCCGCCTGATGCCCGCAGTACCACGATAATCGACTCCAGTACATGCAGATGTACGCCCTGCGGTAATGACTGCGGCAAAAACACAACTTTCTGCGCCCGCTCGGCAAACGATAACGACATGAGATCTTCGCCATCAAGCAGCGCCTCGCCGTCGGCGTTATTCAGCCCGGCCAGCGAACGTAGTAACGTCGATTTACCACAGCCGTTCGGCCCCAGCAAAATGGTAATTTTCCCGCGCGGCAGTAAGGGAACGTTGAGATCTGCAATAACCGGCTGAGTGGAATAGCCGGCGCTAAATGAGCGGAGCATTAACCCGCGCATCAGAGACTCCCCCGATGTCGCAATACAATGCTTAAAAAGAACGGAACCCCGACCAGCGAGGTGACAATCCCCACCGGCACCATGACGCCCGGAATACTATTTTTCGCCGCAATAGAGGCCAGCGATAACACCAGCCCGCCTATCAGCACGCTGCCCGGAAGGTAGAAACGGTGATCTTCCCCCAAAAGTATTCGCGCAATGTGCGGCGCAACGAGACCAATAAAACCAATCGGCCCGACGAAAGCTACCGCCAGCGCTGATAACAAGCTGATACGCAACAATGACAGCAGGCGTAAACGGCGGACATGAATCCCAAAGCTCATCGCCCTCTCTTCGCCCAGACGTAATGCCGTGAGTTGCCAGGCGCTTCGTAACGCGCAAAAAAGCACAGCAATAAACACCACGGCCAGTACGCCCAATTTTTCCCACGACGCGCGGACCAGGCTCCCCATCGTCCAGAATACCAGCCCCTGCAGCGTATCTTCATCAGCCACAAACTGCATAATGGCGACCAACGCGTTAAAGGTGAATACCAGCGCAATACCGAACAACACCACTCCGGATGCGGCGACGCCTGTCCAACGGGTAATACCGTCCAGGAGTAACGCGGATAACAGCGCAAAGATGAACGCATTGGCCGGGATAAACCAGGCGGCAGGAATACCGGGAATACCGATCCCCAACACAATCGCCAGCGCAGCGCCAAAAGCCGCCGCGGACGATACGCCGAGGGTAAACGGCGTCGCCAGCGGATTATTTAAAATGGTTTGCATTTCAGCGCCCGCTAACCCTAACGCCATGCCCACCAGTAGGGCCATCAGGGCATAGGGTAAGCGGATATCCCAGACAATAACGTGTATGCCCGCATTCACCTTTTCCGGTTGAAAAAGCGCCTGCCACAGCGCACTGAGCGGTAAACCAGAAGACCCACAGGTTACATCCACCATCAGTGAAGCCATCATCGCCAGCGCAATAGCTAACATGAGCACAGCCCGTTTTCGTATGATCTGGCGATAGCGCGGAATGACGGGCGTGGAAGCGAAACCGGGGGCCAAAAGTGATTTGTCCTGACAGGTCATGGTTCGGGCTACGTTATTAATCAGAGGAGAATTATAGCGCCGAATTATTTCGTTATATATTTATTTATATTTCGATTAATGACACGGTGGCCTATCTCACCGGTTTCCAAATAAAAAACCGGCCTTACGGGCCGGTTTAAGACGTAATGAAGATTAGCCGCGACGGGCTTTTACCGCTGCCGACAACTGACGAAGCAGCGCATCGGTATCTTCCCAGCCAATACAGGCGTCAGTAATGCTTTTACCGTAGGTCAGCGGCTGACCGCTTTCCAGACTCTGGTTTCCTTCTACCAGATGACTCTCGACCATCACGCCAATAATCGCTTTTTCACCGCCCGCTATCTGCTGACAGACATCGGCGCAAACCTCCATCTGCTTTTGAAATTGCTTACAGGAGTTGGCATGGCTGAAATCGATCATGACCTGCGGCGTCAGTCCCGCTTTGGTGAGGCCTTCTTTCACCTCAGCAACATGCTGCGCGCTATAGTTTGGCGCTTTACCGCCGCGCAGAATGATATGGCAGTCGCCGTTGCCGCTGGTATTCACAATCGCCGAATGACCCCATTTAGTGACGGAGAGGAAGCAATGCGGCGCGCCGGCGGCGTTGATGGCGTCAATGGCGACTTTAATCGTGCCATCAGTACCATTTTTAAAACCGACCGGACAAGAGAGGCCAGACGCCAGTTCGCGATGAACCTGGGATTCAGTAGTCCGCGCGCCAATGGCGCCCCAGCTCATCAGATCGGCCAGATATTGCGGCGTGATCATATCGAGGAATTCGCCGGCGGCAGGCAGGCCGCTGTCGTTAATATCCAGCAGCAGTTTGCGCGCAATACGCAGACCGTCGTTAATCTGGAAGCTGTTATCCATGTGCGGATCGTTAATCAGCCCTTTCCAGCCGACGGTGGTACGCGGTTTCTCAAAATAGACGCGCATGACAATTTCAAGCTCGCCTTGAAGCTCATCACGTAGCGCCAGCAAACGGGCGGCATACTCTTTCGCCGCTGCCGGATCATGAATTGAACAAGGACCGATCACCACCAGCAGACGATCGTCATTGCCTTTGAGAATTTTATGGATAGCTTTGCGCGCGTGAGCAACGGTATTTGCTGCATTTTCCGTGGCGGGAAACTTTTCCAGCAGCGCGACCGGAGGTAATAACTCGTTGATTTCTTTAATGCGTAAATCGTCGTTCTGATAATTCATGTTTATTCCAGTGTTGCCGTACTTATCCCAATGAATGCAATCCCTCCAATCTATCTCTTCAATTAAATAGTGTAAACGGGCTTTTACACTTTGAACGGAATAATCCTGGAATTCAGGAAAAAAACGCACAAATGTAGCGAAAAATGGGATCTAACCTACACTTTTTAACTGTAACCACTCTGTTTATGAATTATTGCAAGATTCTCTGCTGCGTTAACCCGCGGCGGCGAACGCTTTTTATCCCTTATTTGAGGATTTGACTGACACGTGCACTGTTGGAAGAGGTTATCCGACATATCCACCATAACAGGAGCATCTTATGAAAATGACAAAACTGACTACGCTTTTACTCACCGCTACCCTCGGCCTTGCCAGCGGCGCAGCGTTAGCTGCTGAATCTAACGCGCAATCCAGTAATGGCCAGGCGAACTCGGCGGCAAATGCCGGTCAGGTTGCCCCGGACGCCCGCCAGAATGTAGCGCCGAATGATGTGAATAACAACGACATCAATACCAACGGCAATACTAACAGCACGATGCAGCATCCAGACGGTTCAACCATGAATCATGACGGAATGACCAAGGATGAAGAGCATAAAAATACCATGTGTAAAGACGGTCGCTGCCCGGATATTAATAAAAAAGTGGAAACCGGTAATGGCGTCAATAATGACGTGAATACCAAAACCGACGGTACCACACAGTAATGCAGAAAAAAGTCTGATAACGGGAGAGCTTTCGCTCTCCTTTTTATTTTGTCAGCGAAAAATCAGTATGATGTCTACAGTATTGATGAGAATAACAAAGGAATGACGTTATGGCGCACTCACACTCTCATGCCGATTCACACCTGCCGAAAGATAATAATGCTCGTCGCCTGCTTTTCGCCTTTATCGTCACTGCCGGATTTATGCTCCTTGAGGTGGTGGGCGGGATACTCTCCGGCTCTCTGGCGTTGTTGGCGGATGCGGGACATATGCTCACCGACGCGGCGGCCCTTCTCTTTGCGCTGCTGGCGGTTCAATTTTCCCGTCGTCCCCCGACTGTTCGCCACACTTTTGGCTGGCTAAGACTCACCACACTGGCGGCTTTTGTGAATGCCATTGCGTTGGTGGTCATTACCCTTCTCATTGTCTGGGAAGCGATAGAGCGCTTTTACACGCCACGTCCGGTGGCGGGCAATCTGATGATGGTGATTGCGGTTGCGGGTCTGCTGGCGAACCTGTTTGCGTTCTGGATTCTCCATCGGGGAAGCGATGAAAAAAACCTGAACGTGCGCGCTGCCGCGCTACATGTGATGGGCGATTTGCTGGGTTCCGTCGGCGCAATAGTCGCCGCGCTGATCATTATCTGGACGGGCTGGACGCCAGCGGACCCGATTCTCTCTATTCTGGTTTCGGTACTGGTGTTACGCAGCGCCTGGCGTTTGTTAAAAGATAGCGTCAACGAATTGCTGGAAGGCGCGCCGGTTTCGCTGGATATTAATGCCTTACAGCGCCATTTAAGCCGGGAAATCCCCGAAGTCCGTAACGTACACCATGTGCATGTTTGGATGGTCGGCGAAAAACCGGTCATGACATTGCACGCTCAGGTCATTCCGCCACACGACCATGATGCGCTGCTGGAACGTATCCAGGATTTCCTGATGCACGAATACCATATTGCGCACGCCACGATTCAGATGGAGTATCAAGTGTGTCACGGCCCGGACTGTCATCTGAATCAGACATCGTCCGGGCATGTTCATCACCATTAACGGGAAAGCGCGCGCGATCCTCGCTCCCGCGCGCTGTTTATCCACAGGCGGCTACCGTTCACGGCGATAAATGTCAGGATCAGATATTCCAGCGACATCGCATAGACGCCCTGCAAAGCAAAAATCACCACACTGATCACGTTGATTACCACCCACAGGAGCCAGTTTTCGACATATTTGCGTGTCATCAGAATCATCGCCGCGATAGACAGCACCATCATGCAAGAGTCCCAGAACGGGAAAGCGTCCGGTTGCAGTACAGGCATTGTCACCTGTAACCCCAGCATCTGCATAATGGCGACGGCCACGCGCGTCAGGACGGCGAATACGGGATCGATATATCGCGTCATCAAACCGATAACTATCACACATATCGCCAGCCATGCCATTGCTTTTGGCAACGGCAGCCAGCGGATTTTAAGCTCGGCTTGATTATCCTTTGTTTGCCGCGACCACGCATACCAGCCATAAATATTGGCGGCAAAGAAAAAGAGTTGCAGCAACAGGCTGGCATAAAGCTGGATCTGAAAGAAAATAATCGCAAACAGGGTGACGTTAACCAGTCCAAAAAAGTAGTTGCTGATCTTCTCCAGACTGGCAAGCCAAATACAGAGCAGGCCGGCGATGGTTCCTACCGCTTCGATCCACGAGAGATCGTACCCGCCAGCGCCAATCGGAATATGAATCAGTATGTTGTGCGTACTAAAAAAATCCATTCTCTCCCCCCAAAGATTTCCGTCTTTACGCCCGAAGTGTAGTCGCAAAATCCAGCATCCGGTTGAGGGGCAGTAATGCGCCCTCGCGTAGCGCCGCATCAACCTGTATTTCATGCGCCGCGCCTCCCTGCTCCAGCCCTTCAGCAATGGCTTTCAGGCCATTCATCGCCATCCACGGACAGTGCGCGCAGCTACGGCAGGTCGCCCCCTCGCCAGCCGTGGGCGCTTCAAGCAGCTCTTTTTCAGGCACCGCCTGCTGCATTTTGTAGAAGATGCCGCGATCGGTCGCCACGATAAGCTGTCTGTGCGGCAGCGTTTCTGCCGCCTTAATAAGCTGACTGGTGGAGCCCACCGCATCGGCCATTTCGACAATGGACTGCGGCGATTCAGGGTGAACCAGAAGAGCGGCATCGGGATAGATTTTTTTTAAACGGGTCAACGCCTGGGTTTTAAACTCGTCATGCACGATACACGCCCCTTGCCAACACAGTACATCGGCCCCGGTCTGTTTTTGCACGTAATTCCCCAGGTGTCTGTCCGGCGCCCAGATAATTTTTTCCCCCAAACTATCCAGATGCTCAATCAATTCTACGGCGATACTGGAGGTCACAACCCAGTCCGCACGCGCTTTAACAGCAGCCGAGGTGTTAGCATAGACCACTACGGTTCTGTCAGGGTGCGCATCACAAAAAGCGCTAAATTCGTCTATTGGGCAGCCTAAATCCAGCGAACATTCCGCCGCCAGGGTAGGCATAAGAATGGTCTTTTCCGGGCTGAGGATTTTGGCGGTTTCCCCCATAAACCGTACGCCCGCTACCAGTAACGTGGATGCGGCGTGCTTCGCGCCGAAACGGGCCATTTCCAGTGAGTCGGAAATACAGCCGCCGGTTTCTTCTGCTAACTGTTGAATTTCCGGATCGGTGTAGTAGTGCGCCACCATGACGGCATTGCGCTCTTTGAGCAACCGCTTGATTTTCTCACGATAAAATTGCTTTTCGTCGTCGTTCAACGGCGTTGGTTTCGGCGGGAACGGGTAGATTGCGGCTTGTGGGTCAAACATTACGCTCATCGTGGCTTCTCGTTTTACTGACTTAACGAAACAACCGAATGAAAGCGTAATAAACGCCACAATCGGTTAATTTGTTTTATATGCTAAACAAGATAGCTGATTCAATAAGGAAAGTCACAATAATTACGTAGCCCGTATCTGATGGCGGCGTAACGTCTTATCTGGCCTACGTGAGCGGTGCCGTCTGTAGGCCTGATAAGCGCAGCGCATCAGGCAAGACCCGAACCTGCGGCAGGTTCGAATCTTCCATATTGCAGATAGCAAAAAGGCGCCGCCAGCGCCCTCTTTTACATTGATGGGTCGTGCAGGATGACTCGCTTCGCTCGCCCTTCGGGCCGTTGCTGACGCAACGTTATCCTTCACGCTCAACATCTGAGTTTGATGTTAAATTGGTGGGTCGTGCAGGATTCGAACCTGCGACCAATTGATTAAAAGTCAACTGCTCTACCAACTGAGCTAACGACCCCTTGGATAAGGGTTACTGCTTCAATCATTCAGGATGGTGGGTCGTGCAGGATGACTCGGCTTCGCCTCGCCCTTCGGGCCGTTGCTAAAGCAACGTTATCCTTCACGTTCTCTACCAGTTACCACCTTGTATATTGGTGGGTCGTGCAGGATTCGAACCTGCGACCAATTGATTAAAAGTCAACTGCTCTACCAACTGAGCTAACGACCCATACGGGTGCTGCCTGAAAGATTTTACTCGGACCATCTAAAGATGGTGGGTCGTGCAGGATGACTCGGCTTCGCCTCGCCCTACGGGCCGTTGCTGACGCAACGTTATCCTTCACGTTCAACATCTGAGTTTGATGTTAAATTGGTGGGTCGTGCAGGATTCGAACCTGCGACCAATTGATTAAAAGTCAACTGCTCTACCAACTGAGCTAACGACCCAAGTGGTGGGTGATGACGGGATCGAACCGCCGACCCCCTCCTTGTAAGGGAGGTGCTCTCCCAGCTGAGCTAATCACCCGATACTACGCTGGATATTACTGACTAACCGAAGTTAGTGGTGGGTCGTGCAGGATGACTCGGCTTCGCCTCGCCCTACGGGCCGTTGCTAAAGCAACGTTATCCTTCACGTTTTATTCTCGTTTCCACCGAACGATTGGTGGGTCGTGCAGGATTCGAACCTGCGACCAATTGATTAAAAGTCAACTGCTCTACCAACTGAGCTAACGACCCACTTTTGCGTTGCTTTCGAGTTGTTTAATATCCCGTGGCAACGGCGGCATATATTACTGATTTCAGATTTGAGCGCAACAAAAATTTCGACGCAGGGGGCTCAACTGCTTAGGAATCGCACGACGCGACCAGAAAAAAGGCGTTTTCTGGTCGCATGGTACGCATTACATCGCGTTAAGACGCTTCTGCGCCTGTTTCGCGCCATCAGTGCCAGGATATTTGTTAATCACCTGCTGATAAACCGCTTTCGCTTTTGCCGTATCACCTTTGTCCTGCATGATAACGCCAACTTTGTACATCGCGTCCGCAGCCTTCGGCGACTTAGGATAGTTTTTTACTACCGAGGCGAAATAATAGGCGGCATCATCTTTTTTACCCTTGTTGTAATTCAACTGGCCCAGCCAATAATTGGCGTTCGGCTGATAAGTAGAATCAGGGTATTTCTTGATGAAGTTCTGAAACGCCACAATCGCATCATCCTGGCGAGACTTATCCTGCACCAGCGCAATTGCCGCATTGTAATCGGTATTCGCATCGCCACTTTGTACCGGCGCCCCTGAGGTTGCCGTACCGGCATCCGGAGCGGAGGTCGCAGCGGTTGCCGCCACGCTCTGGTCACCAGCTGCTGGCTGCGCTGCGCCGCCATTATTTAAGCTCCCCAGCTGCAGCATAATTTGCTTCTGGCGCTCCATCACCTGATTCAGTTGATACTGATTTTCCTGGATTTGGCCGCGCAAAGAATCGATATCAGACTGATTATCGGAGAGCTGCTGCTGAAGTTGGGTTAAAAGCTGGCTGTGAGCGTTAGAGATACGCTCAAGTTGAGTGACGCGGTCTTCGACCGAGCCTGAGCCGACACTACTGATTGGCGCCTGAGCAAAAGCGGCCCAGGGGGCCGCTATGCCAACCAGTAACGACAGACTCAACAGGTGATGTCTGAAGTTACTGCTCATGCAATTCTCTTAGTAAACCAGTACAGCGCGACGGTTCTTAGCGTAAGCCGCTTCGTCGTGGCCCAGTACGGCAGGTTTTTCTTTACCGTAAGAAACGATGGAGATCTGGTCAGCGGAAACGCCTTTACCCTGCAGATACATCTTAACAGCGTTCGCACGACGCTCACCCAGGGAGATGTTGTACTCCGGAGTACCGCGTTCGTCCGCGTGACCTTCTACGGTGACTTTGTAAGACGGGTTGCTACGCAGGAAGTTAGCGTGCGCATCCAGCATTGCCGCGAAGTCAGAACGGATATCGTACTTGTCGAGATCGAAGTAAACGATGTTGTTCTGCTGCAGCTGCTGCATCTGCAGACGCGCTTGCTCTTCAGACGACATATTGCCGCTACCGTTCGAATCCATACCCGTGCCGGCGCCGTTCAGCATACCGCCTTCGCTACCGTCATTGCTGGCGTTCTTGTTGGAAGAACATGCCGCGATTGCCATAACAGGCAGGGCAATCATCAGGCCCTTCAGCACTTTGTTCAGTTGCATTTCTTTAATTCCTTTAGTAATCAATTAATTATTATCACAGATACGGCGACCAGGCAGGCGATTTCACCTGACCATCAGTTGCCGGAAGACGCGCTTTGAAACGCCCATCTGTAGAAACCAAATTCAGCACAGATCCCATCCCCTGAGAAGAGCTGTAGATTACCATCGTGCCGTTAGGTGCCAGACTTGGCGTTTCATCCAGGAACGTTGACGACAGAACCTGTACGCCCCCCGTCACCAGATCTTGTTTGGCAATGTGCTGCTGCCCGTTATTTGAGCTTACCATTACCATAAATTTACCGTCGCTGCTGACATCCGCATCCTGGTTTTGCGAACCTTCCCAGGTAATACGTTGCGCCGCACCGCCGTTAATGTTCATTTTATACACTTGCGGACGTCCAGCCTGGTCAGAGGTAAAGGCCAGAGTCTGGCTGTCCGGGAACCAGGTCGGCTCCGTATTGTTGCTACGCCCGTCCGTTATCTGACGAATCTGGCCGGAAGCGAGATCCATGACGTACAGGTTCAGACTTCCGGTTTTCGATAACGCGAACGCCAGTTTCGTCCCATCCGGCGAGAAGGCCGGCGCGCCGTTGTGACGCGGGAAGGACGCAACCTGACGCACTGCGCCGTTTGCCAGCGTCTGGATAACCAGCGCGGAGCGACCGCTTTCAAATGTCACGTAAGCCAGTTTTGAGCCGTCCGGAGACCACGCCGGAGACATCAACGGCTGCGGAGAACGGTGCACTACGAACTGATTGTAGCCATCGTAATCCGACACACGTAGTTCATACGGGAACTGACCGCCATTAGTCTGTACCACATAGGCGATACGAGTACGGAACGCGCCCTTAATGCCCGTCAGTTTTTCAAAGACTTCGTCACTGGCGGTATGACCTGCATAACGCAGCCACTGCTTGTTCACTTTATAAGAGTTTTGCGCCAGTACGATACCCGGCGCGCCGCCAGTGTCAACCAGCTGATAAGCAACATTGTAGGAACCGTCCGGATTCGGCGTGACCTGTCCAACGACGACGGCATCAATACCCAGCGCAGACCATGCGGTAGGCTGAACTTCCTGAGCGGTGGCTGGCTGCTGCGGCAGTCGGGACCGGTCTAGCGGATTAAATTTACCGCTATTGCGTAAATCTGCCGCCACGATGCCACCGATATCTTCAGGCGCAGCGCCCGGCCCGGCCCATTTAAAAGGCACAACGCCAATCGGTCGCGCCGAGTCCACCCCCTGGGTGATCTCGATACGGACTTCTGCGTGCAGCACTGCCGCCCACAGCATCAGAAAACCAAATGCTACTCGTAATGCCTGCTTCATCATATCTCCCATACCTGGGCCTGCGACCCACGATAATTTAGCAGAATGTTAACAAACTCAAATACACAAAACCACCAGGACCAGTAACAACTCAACCGCTCCAACTTCCATAAAGAAAAGTATCTACAGTTTAAAGTCTAGTTTGGCATCCTTTATTTTCTCATAAACAGCCTGGCTTGGCGGTTTAGGAATTTTCGCGGTTTTTGCCGCCATTAACGCCGCCTGACAAAGCGCCGGATCGCCGCCCTCAGACGTAATGCTTTTTAATGAGCCATCCGGCGCCAGGCTAATATGCAAGACACATTGTTTGCCCTGATACAGGCTCGCATCATACAGACGGCTCTGAATCGCGACCTGAATCTGTTTCGCGTAGGCGCTGATATCAGCGCCTGTCGCCCCACCGTTAGCGCCCGATGTACCGCTATCTTTCGATGGCTGGCCATTCCCTTTCGCGCCGCCGCCGGTTTTCGGCGCATTCTTACCCGAGCTGAGATCGCCAAGCAGATCGTCGACGCCTTCTGCGGCGGCCGCTTTTTCGGCAGCCGCTTTCTTCTTAGCGTCCGCCGCTGCTTTCGCCGCCGCGGCATCCGCTTTCTTCTTCGCCTCCGCCGCCGCTTTCGCCGCCTCGGCATCCGCTTTCTTCTTAGCGTCCGCCGCTGCTTTCGCCGCTTCGGCTTCCGCTTTCTTCTTCGCCTCCGCCGCTGCTTTCGCCGCTTCGGCTTCCGCTTTCTTCTTCGCGTCCGCCGCTGCTTTCGCCGCTTCGGCTTCCGCTTTCTTCTTCGCGTCCGCCGCCGCTTTCGCCGCTTCGGCTTCCGCTTTCTTCTTCGCGTCCGCCGCCGCTTTCGCCGCCTCGGCCTCCGCTTTCTTCTTCGCGTCCGC
The DNA here is from genome assembly GCF_004010735.1 of Salmonella sp. SSDFZ54. NCBI lineage: Bacteria > Pseudomonadati > Pseudomonadota > Gammaproteobacteria > Enterobacterales > Enterobacteriaceae > Salmonella > Salmonella sp. SSDFZ54. The sequence goes on along the minus strand of NZ_CP034819.1, from coordinate 3,536,832 downwards.
CGCCGCTTTCGCCGCTTCTTCGGCCTGTTGCTGCTGCTGTTGCGCCAGTTTTGCCGCTTCTTCAGCCTGCTTTTGCTGCTCCTGAGCCGCTAAACGTTCTTTCTCAAGTTGTTTCAACCGCTCCTGTTCGGCAGCCTGCTTCTGCTGCAGCTCCTCTGCTTGCTGCTGTTGCAGCTTTTTACGCTCTTCTTCCGCGCGTCTGGCGCTGGCCTGTTGATCCTGCTGACGGTTGTACTGCTGCACAACGGCGCCAGGATCGACCATCACCGCGTCGATAGCGGAACCGCCGCCGCCGCCGGCAGAAGCCTCTATATGCTCATCAAACGAACTCCAGATCAGCACTGCAAATAAGATGATATGCAGCACGGCTGAAATAATTATCGCCCGTTTGAGCTTGTCGTTTTGTTCGGTTGCCTTTGACACTCTCGGTTCCCAAAAAACTGTTCGCCTGTTACTCGCCGTCTTTCAAGCCAACGGGACGCAGACTTCAGATTGGCTGCGTCATTAAGCCAACCGATTTTACGCCCGCGCTGTGTAACAAGTTCAGCGCTTTAATTATTTCATCGTACGGCACCTCTTTCGCGCCGCCGATTAAAAAGACTGTTTTCGGATTAGCCTGCAGATGACGCTTTACTTCTGCGATCACCTGTTCAGACGGCAGTTGATCCATTCGATCTTTATCAACCACTACGCTGTATTGCCCTACTCCGGAAACCTCAATAATGACCGGTGGATCGTCGTTACTACTGACCGCCTGCGACTGATTCGCCTCCGGCAAGTCGACTTCCACGCTCTGGGTAATGATCGGCGCGGTTGCCATAAAGATCAGCAGCAGCACCAACAGTACGTCGAGTAGCGGTACGATATTGATTTCGGACTTAAGTTCGCGACGACCTCGTCCACGCGTTCTGGCCATGGCTTACCCCTTGTTGCTTTCGCTTACGGTAAACGCCTGGCGGTGCAGAATCGCGGTGAACTCTTCCATAAAGTTGTCGTAATTCAGTTCCAGCTTGTTCACGCGCTGATTCAGTCGGTTGTAAGCCATAACCGCAGGGATGGCGGCAAACAGACCAATCGCCGTGGCAATCAATGCTTCGGCAATACCCGGCGCAACCATTTGCAGAGTCGCCTGTTTCACCGCGCCCAGGGCGATAAACGCATGCATAATCCCCCATACGGTGCCAAACAGACCGATATAAGGACTGATAGAGCCTACCGTGCCAAGAAACGGGATATGCGTTTCCAGCGTTTCCAGCTCTCGGTTCATGGAGATGCGCATCGCACGCGACGCCCCCTCTACCACTGCCTCCGGCGCATGGCTGTTGGCGCGATGGAGCCGGACAAACTCTTTAAACCCGCTATAAAAGATTTGTTCCGAGCCCGACAGACTATCGCGTCTCCCCTGGCTTTCCTGGTACAGACGCGATAGTTCGATTCCGGACCAGAATTTATCTTCAAACGCTTCCGCCTCACGCGCAGCGGCGTTCAGGATACGCGTTCGCTGGATAATGATGGCCCAGGATGCTATTGAAAAACCAATCAAAATCAACATGATAAGTTTAACCAGAAGGCTTGCCTTCAGGAACAAATCAAGGATATTCATGTCAGTCACTGCTTAAACTCCGCGACAATAGACTTAGGAAGCGCACGAGGCTTCATTTTGAGTGGATCAACGCAAACAATCAGAACCTCTGCTTCATTTAGCAGCGTGTTCTCTGCGTTGACAATGCGTTGCGTGAAAACCAAAGCGGTGCCACGCATTGACGTAATTTCTGTTTGAACTTCAAGCATATCGTCGAGCCGCGCAGGCGCATAGTATTCCAGCGTCATCTTGCGCACCACAAAGGCGACCCGCTCCGCCAGCAGCACCTGTTGGCTGAAGTGATGGTGACGCAGCATCTCCGTGCGCGCTCTTTCATAAAAAGCGACATAGCTGGCGTGATAAACCACACCGCCGGCGTCCGTGTCTTCGTAATAAACTCGAATTGGCCATCGAAACATATACTTATTCATCCCTGCAGCCTCTTTGTTGGCGTCATCCGCTTGCCGCCGTAATGCCTCAAGAATGCCGTTGTATATCGCCTTGTATTCACTTTACATCCCGGTAATGCAACAAAAGTAGAGCTTTTAAACGTTGCTACTATACGCGTGGGAATGAGGCTTGGGAATGGGGGGAAGTTAAGGGAGAGTAAAAATATATGGGCTTATGCAAGCCCCTATATTTTTAAGGAGGTTTCTTATTCACAAGAAGAAGAAAATCAGGCCGACGATAAGGACGATATCCGCAAGGAGCGGACAGAAAATCCCTTGCCAGTGTACGGATTCAGGGCGAAAACCCACGCCGTGGATTATGCCTGCGCAAACCGCCCACATCAGCAATAATCCGTGCCAGATTTCAAGCGTGCTGGTCCTGGCGGCAAACCGTGACGGGTCCCAGAACATACATCCTGCCAGCACTATCGCCATCACGAAGGAAAGCGCCCTTAACGGGCGCTTGTCCATTACCGCATACAGTTTTGCGATAATATGGGTCATTAGCTTTCTTCTTGACCGGTTTTACCCGCTTCAACGTGCTCAAGCGCCAGGGCGGTAATGATCCCGAATGCACAGGCAAGAAGCGTTCCCAGAATCCATGCGAAATACCACATTTTAAGCTCCTTACTTAGTACAGAGAGTGGGTGTTGCTTTCAATATGTTCTTTAGTGATACGACCGAACATTTTCCAGTAACACCAGCTGGTGTAGATCAGAATGATCGGTACGAACACCGCCGCAACCCAGGTCATCAGGTTCAGCGTCATCTGGCTGGATGTCGCATCCCACATGGTCAGGCTGGCATTCATCATCGTGCTGGACGGCATCACAAATGGGAACATAGCGATACCCGCCGTCAGAATAATGCAGGCCAGGGTCAGCGAAGAGAACAGGAATGCCCACGCGCCTTTCTCCATACGGGAAGTCAGGATAGTCAGCAGCGGCAGAACCACGCCCAGAGCCGGAACCAACCATAGGATCGGAGCATTATTAAAGTTCACCAGCCAGGCGCCAGCTTCACGCGCCACTTCTTTAGTCAGCGGGTTAGAGGCGGCATGATGATCAATCGCGGATGTCACGACATAACCATCAATACCATACATTACCCAAACGCCCGCCAGCGCAAAGCACACTAATGTCACCAACGCCGCAATCTGCGAGGTGGCGCGCGCGCGCAGGTGCAGTTCGCCAACGGTGCGCATTTGCAGGTAAGTCGCCCCCTGCGTGATGATCATCCCTACGCTTACGATACCCGCCAGCAGACCAAACGGGTTCAGCAACTGGAAGAAGTTACCGGTGTAGTACAGACGCAGATACTCATCTACATGGAACGGTACGCCCTGCAACAGATTGCCAAAGGCCACGCCAATCACCAGCGGCGGCACAAAGCTACCGATGAACACGCCCCAGTCCCACATGTTGCGCCAGCGCGGGTCTTCAATCTTGGAACGGTAATCAAAACCGACCGGACGGAAGAACAACGACGCCAGCACCAGGATCATCGCCACATAGAAACCGGAGAACGCCGCAGCGTAAACCATCGGCCAGGCAGCAAACAACGCACCGCCCGCGGTGATCAACCACACCTGGTTACCGTCCCAGTGTGGAGCGATAGAGTTAATCATAATTCGACGTTCGGTGTCGTTACGACCGAGGAAACGGGTGAGCATCCCCACCCCCATGTCGAACCCATCGGTGACAGCGAAACCAATTAGCAAAATGCCAACCAGCAGCCACCAGATAAAACGTAGTACTTCATAATCGATCATTTGACGACTCCTGTCTTAGCGTGCCGGCTGAGAAGTCACGGTGGACTGCTCAAAGTGATAGCGACCGGTTTTCAGGCTGCTTGGGCCAAGGCGTGCAAATTTGAACATCAGGAACAATTCTGCCACCAGGAACAGGGTATACAGGCCGCAAATCAGGAACATGGAGAACAGCAGATCGCCCACGGTCAGCGATGAGTTCGCCACGGCTGTCGGCAACACTTCGCCGATCGCCCACGGCTGACGACCATACTCGGCGACGAACCAACCTGCTTCAACCGCAATCCACGGCAGTGGAATACCGTACAGCGCCGCGCGCAACAGCCATTTTTTCTCACCGATGCGGTTACGAATCACGCTCCAGAAGGAAAGTGCGATGATCGCCAGCAGCAGGAAGCCGCACGCCACCATGATACGGAAAGCGAAGTACAGCGGCGCAACGCGAGGAATGGAATCTTTCGTCGCTTGCTGGATCTGCGCTTCGGTCGCGTCAGTCACATTAGGCGTATAGCGTTTCAGCAGCAGGCCGTAACCGAGATCTTTCTTCATGCTGTTAAACTGGTCGCGAACGGCCTGGTCGGTAGAACCGGCGCGCAGCTGCTCGAGCAGTTCATAGGCTTTCATCCCGTTACGGATACGCTCTTCATGCTGAACCATGAGATCTTTCAGACCAATAACCGGCGTGTCCACGGAACGCGTAGCGATAATGCCGAGCGCATAAGGGATCTGAATCGCCAGATGGTTTTCCTGTTTGTCCTGGTCAGGAATGCCGAACAGGGTAAAGGAGGCCGGAGCAGGTTGCGTTTCCCATTCTGCTTCAATCGCAGCGAGCTTGGTTTTCTGCACGTCGCCCATTTCGTAACCGGATTCGTCACCGAGTACGATAACGGACAGTACGGCAGCCATACCGAAGCTGGCGGCAATAGCAAAGGAGCGTTTAGCAAAGGCGAAGTCACGACCTTTCAGCATGTAGTAAGCGCTGATACCGAGGATGAACATCGCGCCGGTGACATAGCCGGACGCCACAGTGTGAACAAATTTCACCTGTGCTACCGGGTTCAGCACCAGTTCAGAGAAGCTCACCATTTCCATACGCATGGTTTCGAAATTGAAATCCGCAGCGATTGGGTTTTGCATCCAGCCGTTCGCTACCAGAATCCACAACGCGGAGAGGTTGGACCCCAGAGCCACCAGCCAGGTGACGCACATATGCTGAACTTTACTCAGACGATCCCAGCCGAAGAAGAACAGACCTACAAAGGTGGATTCGAGGAAGAAGGCCATCAAACCTTCGATGGCCAGCGGCGCACCGAAGATGTCCCCAACATAGTGGGAGTAGTACGACCAGTTTGTCCCGAACTGGAACTCCATGGTCAAACCGGTAGCCACACCCAGAGCAAAGTTGATACCAAACAACTTGCCCCAGAACTTGGTCATATCTTTATAAATCTGTTTGCCGGAAAGGACGTATACCGTTTCCATAATGGCCAGCAGGAACGCCATACCGAGCGTTAGCGGCACAAACAGGAAGTGGTACATCGCGGTCAAGGCAAACTGTAAGCGCGACAGTTCGACTATATCTAACATCATGACTCCTTGCTCATCGCATGAAGACTCCGAGAGTGAACCCCGTTAGAAAGGGTCACACGCATGCCCCAATACAAATTTATTTGCGGCCTCTCATCGTACTATCCCCTCGGGAAGGAAACAGTAATGATGAAAAGTTACAAACATGTTAATAAAAAACCCAAATTGATCCCGCAAATATATTACGCCGTAAAACCCTTACAATAAACAGGTTTTTAGTGGGTCAGATTTGCTTTTTTCGACAGCGATCAATTTATGGCTAATCTATCGCTTTTCAGGGAATTTGATCACGGACAATTTAACCAGTTTTGATGCTCTTTTCCAACATTTAAATATTGATTAAAATCAATTTTTGAAGTTAATGTTAATAATGTTTATTCATTGAATGCATGGTGAATTTTTTGTTAACTTTTTGTTTTTGCAAAGAGTAATTTCAAACCCCCTGTAAAAAGAGGCTTATTCGATAAGGCTAAACATTTTGTGCGTTTTTTACTGCCCCGCATCCAGTAAAAAACATTCCACATTGATGTTCAATTATTGCTAAATAGCTCACAGATTTTTTCTGCAGATTATCAACACTTATTATTTTATACATTTAGTCTATTTTTATTTTACTTATAATTAACACCGCAAAGAAACTATCTCATTGCACACGCGCCATCATCCCACCGGGATTACCCTGCCCCAACTTCCCTTTCCCGACGACTAACGGCCAGGATCATCTTGCCAGGTTATCGCCTTAATTATCGCTAATAAGCTTTCCAGATAGCCAGAAACAAACATTTTATTCGCTACTTTTTCTTTATTTCAATAACACCGTATTTACCTCTCTATAATTATTATAGCGAAGATTCTGTTATCACCTTCACAGATTCACCCTCAAATTCTACGTCACTCATAGTGATAATTCTGTTTATTTGCAGCCATAAATACCCTTTAAACATGATTAATCACGAACGAATAGTGTCAATAAGTTCTTAATAATTTTTAAAGTTAACCTCTTTTAATCAGCAAAAGTTCATATAATTTATTAAACGATATCTTTAATACTTCAGGGAAGTAATGCTGGTACTCTTATGATTAAAATAGCTGTTTTATTCTGCCATTAAACAAGCAGTCTGTGTAAGCGCGATACATCTGAGGAGACGTGTAGTTCGCGCTCAGGCAAACATGCGCGGCCACAGAGTCAAGCATCAATTTACTATAGAGGTTAGCGTCAACATAGTGTAATGCTGCAATGCGTTTTTTTCATGGCGGAAAGCGCATAATCCTTCTCCAGTGAGGTCGGCAGGTCTTTCACTAAGACAGCATCTGTATTTGCTGAAAAAGAGTTAACCGGCAAACAGAGTAAATTTACTGCCGCTGCCAGACGGTTATTATCAATTATTTTTAGACTCCACCATGTTTTTTACTGAGGCATCATTTTCCTATAGCTCAATATTTACAAAGCCAATAATTTTATATCCCGGATGCTTCACCCGTACTTTGCCACAAACAATAAAGCCATAAAAAAGGCCACCGTAAAGGTGGCCAACCATGTCGAAAACGGACATTTATCTGTTCCCGCAGGAACAGCGAGTTTTATTTTATAATTGCTTTCAGCGCTTCGCCGATATCGGCCAGGCTGCGAACGGTTTTCACGCCCGCGGCTTCCAGCGCGGCGAATTTTTCATCCGCAGTGCCTTTACCACCGGCAATGATGGCGCCAGCGTGGCCCATACGCTTGCCTTTCGGCGCGGTAACACCCGCGATATAGCCAACAACCGGCTTGGTCACGTGGTCTTTAATATAAGCCGCCGCTTCTTCTTCTGCGCTACCGCCGATCTCGCCGATCATCACGATCGCTTCAGTCTGCGGATCTTCCTGGAACAATTTCAGAATGTCGATGAAGTTAGAGCCCGGAATCGGGTCGCCGCCGATACCCACGCAGGTGGACTGGCCGAAACCGTAGTCGGTGGTCTGCTTAACCGCTTCATAGGTCAGCGTGCCGGAACGGGAAACGATACCCACTTTACCCGGCTTATGAATGTGACCCGGCATGATGCCGATTTTGCATTCGCCCGGGGTGATCACACCTGGGCAGTTCGGGCCGATCATGCGTACGCCCGCTTCGTCCAGCTTCACTTTCACGGTCAGCATATCCAGCGTCGGAATACCTTCGGTGATGGTGATAATCAGTTTGATGCCTGCGTCGATCGCTTCCAGAATGGAGTCTTTGCAGAACGGCGCCGGCACGTAGATAACGGATGCGGTCGCACCGGTAGCTTCTACCGCTTCGCGCACGGTGTTGAACACCGGCAGACCCAAATGCGTGGTGCCGCCTTTGCCCGGCGTTACGCCGCCGACCATTTGCGTACCGTAAGCAATCGCCTGTTCGGAGTGGAAAGTCCCCTGGCTACCGGTGAAGCCCTGGCAGATAACCTTGGTATCTTTATTAATTAAAACGGACATTATTTCCCCTCCACTGCGGCAACAACCTGCTGAGCTGCATCCGTCAGACTTTTCGCTGCAATAATATTCAGGCCACTGTCAGCCAGTTTCTTCGCGCCGAGTTCGGCGTTGTTGCCTTCCAGACGCACCACCACCGGAACGTTCACGCCCACTTCTTCCACCGCGCCGATGATACCGTCGGCAATCAGGTCACAACGGACGATACCGCCGAAGATGTTAACCAGAACCGCTTTCACGTTGTCATCCGAGAGGATAATTTTAAACGCTTCGGTGACGCGCTCTTTGGTTGCGCCGCCGCCTACGTCAAGGAAGTTAGCCGGTTCGCCGCCATGCAGCTTAACGATGTCCATGGTGCCCATCGCCAGGCCCGCGCCGTTCACCATGCAACCAATGTTGCCGTCCAGCGCGACGTAGTTCAGTTCCCACTGCGCCGCCTGCGCTTCACGCGGGTCTTCCTGAGACTGGTCACGCATTTCACGCAGATCCGGCTGGCGGAACAGCGCGTTGCCGTCAGCGCCCAGCTTGCCGTCGAGGCAAATCAGATCGCCCTGCTTAGTGATCACCAGCGGATTAATTTCGATTAGCGCCAGGTCGCGCTCAAGGAAAATGGTTGCCAGGCCCATAAAGATTTTGGTGAACTGCTGCACCAGTTTACCTTCCAGACCCAATTTGAACGCTAGCTCCCGTCCCTGATACGGCATCGGGCCGGTCAGCGGATCGAGCGCGACTTTATGGATCAGATGCGGGGTTTCCTCCGCGACTTTTTCGATCTCTACGCCGCCTTCGGTAGACGCCATAAAGACCACGCGACGAGAACTACGGTCAACCACCGCGCCGAGGTACAGTTCTTTGCCGATGTCGGTCGCCGCTTCAACCAGAATCTGGTTTACCGGTTGGCCATTAGCGTCTGTTTGATAGGTCACCAGACGTTTGCCCAGCCAGTTTTCCGCAAAGGCGCGAATCTCTTCTTTGCTTTTTACTACCTTCACACCGCCCGCTTTGCCGCGGCCGCCAGCGTGAACCTGACATTTCACTACCCACGGGCCGGCACCGATTTTAGACGCGGCTTCTTCGGCTTCACGCGGAGTAGTACAGGCATAACCCACCGGCGCCGGTAAGCCATAGCGGGCAAAAAGTTGTTTTGCCTGATATTCATGTAAGTTCATGTGTTCTGTCCATCCTTCAGGTAATCGTTATCTTTAGACCTGTAGGCCTGAAAGCTGCGCGCCATCAGGCATTACACCATCGCCGGATGGCGGCGTGAACGCCTTATCCGGCCTACAGGTAGCAGGTGATGCTCTTGCTGACTACACGTCCAACAGCAGACGGGTCGGATCTTCCAGCAACTCTTTGATGGTGACCAGGAAGCCCACGGATTCACGACCATCGATCAGGCGATGATCGTAAGAAAGCGCCAGGTACATCATCGGCAGGATTTCCACCTTGCCATCCACCGCCATCGGCCTGTCTTTAATAGCATGCATTCCCAGAATCGCGCTCTGCGGCGGGTTGATGATCGGGGTAGACATCAGCGAACCGAATACGCCGCCGTTGGTAATGGTAAAGTTACCGCCGGTCAGGTCTTCTACGGTCAGCTTGCCGTCGCGGCCTTTGACAGCCAGTTCTTTAATTTTTTTCTCGATGTCAGCCATGCCCAGCGTATCCACGTCACGCAGGACCGGCGTGACCAGGCCACGCGGCGTAGACACCGCCATGCTCACATCAAAGTAGTTATGATACACCACGTCATCGCCGTCGATAGAGGCGTTCACTTCCGGATAACGCTTCAGAGCTTCCACTACCGCTTTCACGTAGAAGGACATAAAGCCCAGGCGGATACCATGACGTTTTTCAAACACTTCGCCATACTGCTTACGCAAATCCATAATCGGCTTCATGTTGACTTCATTGAAGGTCGTCAGCATGGCGGTGGAATTTTTCGCTTCCAGCAGACGCTCGGCCACGCGCTTGCGCAGGCGGGTCATTGGCACGCGTTTTTCGCCGCGCGCGCCCAGAGCGGGTTGTGCTGCAGGTTCAACAGCGGGTGCTTTAGACTCGCCTTTCGCCAGATGTTTTTCCACATCTTCACGGGTCAGACGCCCACCCACACCAGTGCCTTTAATGGCGCTGGCTTCCAGATTGTGTTCAGCCAGCAGGCGACGGATCGCCGGGCTGAGCGCATCGTTGTTTTGTTCTTCCAGCGACGCCTGCTGGCGCTGTGCCGGCGTAGACGCTTTCTCTTCAGATTTCGCGCTGGTCTCTTTACCCGCGCTGTTGCCTTCACGCAGGCGACCCAGGATCTGGCGAGAGGTGACAGTCGTCCCCTCCTCTTCCAGAACCGCATCCAGAATGCCGTCCGCTGATGCCGGTACTTCCAGTACCACTTTGTCAGTTTCGATTTCTACCAGCACTTCGTCACGAACAACCGCATCGCCCGGTTTTTTATGCCAGGTGGCGACGGTCGCGTCCGCTACGGACTCAGGCAGGTCGGGAACAAGAATATCTACGCTACTCATTATTTATCCTTTATTTAATCGACGTTCAGCGCGTCATTAACCAGATCTTGTTGCTGTTTCTGGTGAACGGACATATACCCTACCGCCGGAGAGGCGGAGGCCGGGCGACCTGCATAACGCAGAGCGGCCCCAAACGGAATCACTTCACGGAAATGATGCTGGCTGCAGTACCATGCGCCCTGGTTGAGCGGCTCTTCCTGGCACCAGACAAAATCATGGACGTGAGCGTATGGTTGCAGCGCTTCCTGCACCGCTTTATGCGGGAACGGATAGAGCTGTTCGATGCGCACGATAGCGACATCTTTCTGGTCGTTTTTGCGACGTTGTTCCAGCAGGTCGTAATAAACCTTACCAGAACACATTACCACGCGTTTTACGGCTTTAGGGTCCAGCTCGTCAATTTCGCCAATGGCCGGCTGGAAGGAACCGTTCGCCAGTTCATCAAGCGTGGAAACCGCCAGCGGGTGACGCAGCAGCGATTTCGGCGACATCACCACCAGCGGACGACGCATCCCGCGCAGCGCCTGACGGCGCAGCATATGGTAGACCTGCGCCGGGGTGGACGGCACGCAAACCTGCATATTCTGCTCGGCGCAAAGTTGCAGATAACGTTCCAGACGCGCGGAAGAGTGCTCCGGCCCCTGCCCTTCATAGCCGTGCGGCAACAGCATCACCAGACCGCACATCCGGCCCCATTTCTGCTCGCCGGAGGAGATGAACTGGTCAATCACTACCTGCGCGCCGTTGGCAAAATCGCCAAACTGCGCTTCCCAGATAGTCAGGGTACGTGGTTCCGCCGTGGCATAACCGTATTCAAAAGCCAGCACCGCTTCTTCAGACAGCACGGAGTCCCAGACTTTAAACTGTCCCTGACCGCTGTGAATATGCTGCAACGGCGTATACGTTGAGCCGTTCGTCTGGTTGTGGATCACCGCATGACGATGGAAGAAGGTGCCGCGACCGGAGTCTTCCCCGGACAGGCGCACCGGAATGCCTTCATCGACCAGCGTGGCGTAAGCCAGATTTTCCGCGCCGCCCCAGTCAAACAATTTCTCGCCTGCCGCCATTGCCTGACGGTCGCCATAAATTTTCGCCACGCGAGACTGCATTTCAATGGCTTCCGGCACGGTGCTGATACGTTTTGCCAGCTCCTGCAGACGCTTCATTTCTACCTTGTTCGGGTATGCTTCATCCCATTCGTGGTTTAGATACGGCGACCAGGTGAACGAGTGCATATTCATCGGACGCCACTCTTTCACCACGCATTCGCCTGCATCCAGCGCATCGCGATAGAGGTTGACCATTTCGGTGGCATCTTCCAGCGTTGCGACCTTATCAGCTTCCAGTTTGTCGGCGTAGATTTTACGCGGCGTCGGATGCTTTTTGATTTTCTGGTACATCAGCGGCTGGGTTGCGCTTGGCTCGTCGGCTTCGTTGTGGCCGTGACGGCGGTAGCACACCAGATCGATGAACACATCGCGTTTAAAGGTATTACGGAAGTCCAGCGCCAGACGGGTCACAAAAGCGACGGCTTCCGGATCGTCCGCATTGACGTGGAAAATCGGCGCCTGGACCATTTTACCGATATCGGTGCAGTAAGGCGTTGAACGCGCATCCAGTGGGTTAGAGGTGGTGAAGCCCACCTGGTTGTTGATAACGATACGTACCGTACCGCCCACTTCGTAACCGCGCGCTTTCGACATGTTCAGAGTTTCCTGAACCACGCCCTGGCCGGTCACCGCGGCGTCGCCGTGAATAGTGATCGGCAACACTTTGTTGCTGCTCGGTTCGTCCAGTCTGTCCAGACGGGCGCGCACGGAGCCCATCACCACCGGGCTCACAATTTCCAGATGCGATGGGTTAAACGCCAGCGCCAGGTGAACCAGACCGCCTTCGGTTTCGATATCTGACGAGAAGCCCATGTGATACTTCACGTCGCCAGTACCCAGATGTTCTTTATGCTTACCGGCAAATTCGTCGAACAGATCCTGCGGTTTTTTACCCAGTACGTTGATCAGCACGTTCAGGCGACCACGGTGCGCCATCCCCAGCACCACTTCGCGAGTGCCGCTGTTACCCGCATGGCGAACCATCTCTTTCAGCATGGGTATCAGCGCATCTCCCCCCTCGAGCGAGAAACGTTTCGCACCGGGGAATTTGGCACCCAGATAACGTTCCAGCCCTTCAGCGGCGGTCAGTTCGTTCAGGAAGCGTTTTTTCTCGTCAGCGCTAAAGGCCGCACGACCGGATTCGATGCGCTGTTGGATCCAGCGTTTCTCTTCGGTGCTGGTGATGTGCATATACTCAGCGCCAATCGGGCCGCAGTAGGTCTGTTTGAGCGCGTCGAGCAGCTCGCCCAGCTTCATCGTCTCTTTGCCGCTGGCAAAGGAGCCGACATTGAAGGTTTCCTGGAAATCGGCCTCGGTCAAATCATGGAAAGAAGGGTCCAGATCCGCCACGCGTTCTTGTTTCCACAGTCCCAGCGGATCGAGGTTTGCATGCTGATGGCCACGGAAACGATAAGCGTTGATAAGCTGCAGGACTTTAACCTGCTTCACATTGGTGTCAGGGTCGGAAATCGTAGAAGAGTGACGTGAGCCAGCCAACGCCTGCCGCCGGAAATATTCACGTGTTTTTGAATGGAGTTGATCCGGTTTGACTCCGGTACCAGGTAACTGCTGGAACGTCAAACGCCAGTTAGCGTCTACCGAGTCAGGATCGGTTAAGAAGTCTTCATAGAGCTGTTCTATCCAGCTCTGATTCGAACCAGAGAGGTAAGAAGAGTCCAACCAGGCTTTCAAAGCGCTGTTCTGCATCGTGATCCCTTAAGCATCTTTTCTGCTTATTTAATACTCTAAATAGGTCACGTTTCAGGAAGGCGGCAAGCTTGCGAATCCCTGGGAGCTTACATCCAGTAAGTGACCGGGGTGAGCAAGTGCAGCCAACGCACATGCAACGTGAACTATGACGAGTATTTCGCCGTGGATACTAACCACGCATACGCTGTATGCGTGCCGGGGTTCACTTGTTGCGGACTGTCGTGTCATCTGCGTCCGCTAAGGAACCTTTAAAAACTGTCTAATAATCTTCGCTGTTCAGGCTACGACTGCGTTGCGGCCTTCGCTCACTCCGGTCACATAGTTAACTATGCTCCCGAAGATTCGTTCAGACCGCGCCTTGTCTCGCTCTGAACATCTCGATTATTACTAATCATATGGCAGTTTTTAGAGGTTTCCTGCACTTCTATTGCCTGATGGCGCTGCGCTTATCAGGCCTACGGGATTGCGCCTGTAGGCCGGATAAGACGGTACGTCGCCATCCGGCAACCACTACAACTACTTATGCGCTACGCTGCAACAGCATCGACTTAATATGGCCGATAGCGCGCGTCGGGTTTAGTCCCTTAGGACATACACTGACGCAGTTCATAATGCTGTGACAGCGGAATACGCTGAATGCATCGCTCATCCCTTCCAGACGACTATCGGTCTCGGTATCACGACTATCGATCAGGAATCGATACGCCGCGAGCAGACCCGCCGGACCGATAAACTTATCCGGGTTCCACCAGAATGACGGACAGGATGTTGAGCAACAGGCGCAAAGAATACATTCATACAGCCCATCGAGTTTTTCACGCTGCTCCGGCATCTGCAGATGCTCACGAGCCGGTGGATTTTGCCCATTATTCAATAAGTAAGGCTTAATCTTCTCATATTGTGCGTAGAATTGCCCCATGTCTACCACCAAATCGCGGATCACCGGCAAACCGGGCAGCGGGCGAATCACAATCTTCTTACCCGGCTGAGTCAGCGCCGAAATAGGGGTAATACAGGCCAGACCATTCTTACCGTTCATATTCAAACCATCAGAACCGCACACACCTTCGCGGCAGGAACGGCGGAAAGAAAGGCTGGGATCTTTTTCTTTAAGCTGGATTAACGCATCCAGCAGCATCATGTCGCGCCCTTCTTCGCCTTCCAGGGTGTAATCCTGCATACGCGGAGCGTTATCGACATCCGGGTTATAACGATAAATCGAAAATTCGAGTTTCATCATCCTGTCTCCGCAATTAATAAGTACGAATCTTCGGCGGGAACGCCGGACGCAGTTTCGGTTCCATATTGACGCTTCGGCGCGTCATGGATTCCGTTTGCGGCTGATACAGGGTATGACACAACCAGTTGGCATCATCACGCTCCGGGAAATCGAAGCGGCTATGCGCGCCGCGGCTTTCCGTCCGGAAGTTGGCTGATACGGCAGTGGCGTAGGCGGTTTCCATCAGGTTATCCAGCTCCAGACACTCAACACGCTGGGTATTAAACTCGCTGGACGTGTCATCCAGACGGGCGTTTTTCAGACGCTCGCGGATCACTTTCAACTGCTCAAGCCCTTTCGCCATCGCGTCGCCTTCACGGAATACGGAGAAGTTATGCTGCATACACTCCTGCAACGCTTTGCGGATAGCCACCGGATCTTCGCCATTGCGGTTATTGTTCCAGCGATTCAGGCGCTCCAGAGAACCTTCAACGTCAGACTCGCTGGCGTCGCGCAGCACGCCCTGCTCGGCGATGGATTCCTGTAAATGCAGCCCCGCCGCACGGCCAAAGACCACCAGATCCAGCAGTGAGTTACCGCCCAGACGGTTGGCGCCGTGAACCGATACACAGGCGATTTCGCCTACCGCAAACAGCCCCGGAATCACCACATCTTCGCCCTGCTCGTTCACGGTCAGCGCCTGACCGGTCACTTTAGTCGGAATACCGCCCATCATGTAGTGGCAGGTCGGGATAACCGGAATCGGCTCTTTCACCGGGTCAACGTGGGCGAATGTGCGGGACAGCTCCAGGATACCCGGCAGGCGAGATTCCAGCACCTCTTTACCCAGGTGATCCAGTTTCAGTTTAGCGTGCGGCCCCCACGGACCGTCGCAGCCGCGGCCTTCACGGATTTCGATCATGATGGAACGCGCC
Source organism: Salmonella sp. SSDFZ54 (assembly GCF_004010735.1). Taxonomy (NCBI): domain Bacteria; kingdom Pseudomonadati; phylum Pseudomonadota; class Gammaproteobacteria; order Enterobacterales; family Enterobacteriaceae; genus Salmonella; species Salmonella sp. SSDFZ54. The sequence goes on along the minus strand of NZ_CP034819.1, from coordinate 3,521,506 downwards.
ACCACGTCACGACCCGCAAGGTCTTTGGCGTTCGGCGCATAACGCTCCATAAAGCGCTCGCCGTGTTTGTTCAGCAGGTAACCGCCTTCGCCGCGGCAGCCTTCTGTCACCAGCACGCCCGCCCCGGCGATGCCGGTCGGGTGGAACTGCCACATTTCCATGTCCTGCACCGGGACACCGGCACGCAGCGCCATACCGACACCGTCACCGGTGTTGATGTGAGCGTTGGTGGTGGACTGGTAGATACGGCCTGCGCCGCCGGTCGCCAGCACCGTTGCGCGGGCTTTGAAGTACACCACTTCACCGGTTTCGATGCACAGTGCGGTACACCCCACCACCGCGCCATCCTGGTTTTTCACCAGATCCAGCGCATACCATTCGGAGAAAATCGTGGTGTGGTTTTTCAAATTCTGTTGATACAGCGTGTGCAGCAAGGCGTGACCGGTACGGTCAGCCGCCGCCGCGGTACGTGCCGCCTGCTCGCCGCCAAAGTTTTTCGACTGGCCGCCGAACGGGCGCTGATAGATACGTCCATCATCAAGACGGGAGAACGGTAGCCCCATGTGCTCCAGTTCCAGAATCGCTTCCGGTCCGGTCTTACACATATATTCGATGGCATCCTGGTCACCAATGTAGTCCGACCCCTTAACGGTGTCGTACATGTGCCATTCCCAGTTATCTTCATGGGTATTGCCGAGCGCCACGGTGATACCGCCCTGCGCGGAAACGGTATGGGAACGGGTCGGGAAGACTTTCGAGAGCAGCGCACAGGTTTGGCCGCTTTGGGAAATTTGCAGCGCCGCGCGCATACCTGCGCCACCGGCACCAATCACAACAGCATCAAATTCTCTGACTGGCAGTTTCATTACACACCCCACACCACAACAAATCCATAGATGACGTAAACCACCAGCGCAACAACGATAACGAGTTGCAGTATCAAACGCACTGCCAGTGGTTTAACGTAGTCGGTTAACACCTGCCACATGCCGATCCAGGCATGAATCAAGATGGAAAAAAGCGCCAGCAGGGTGAAGACTTTGGTGAAGGCCGATGAGAAGAAACCGGTCCAGGCTTCAAAGGTCAGCTCGCCGCTCGTGGCGAAAAAACCCACCATGTAGATGATGTATAACGTCAGAACGATAGCGGTAGCACGGACCAGGATGAAGTCATGTACGCCATTGCGTCCTAATGCGGAGGCGTTGCTTACCATACGAGGACTCCTGCGAGAAGTGAAAGCACGACAGTGATAACAAAAGAGATTTTGGCAGAGCGTTGACCCGCTTCGAATGTTTCTTCCAGATAGCCAAAATCCATTAACATGTGACGAATTCCCACGATGACGTGATACGCCAGCGCGGTAAGGATGCCCCACATGATAAATTTAACGATGAAGCCGTCCATGATATCGGCGGCCTGCTGGAATCCTTCCGGAGAAGAGAGGCTGGTGCCCAGTAGCCACAGTAGTATGCCGACGGCGATGAAAGTAATCACACCGGATACGCGATGGAGAATGGACGCTATCGCTGTGATGGGGAACCGAATCGTTTGTAGATCCAGATTGACAGGTCTTTGTTTTTTCACATTTCTTATCATGAATAACGCCCACATGCTGTTCTTATTATTCCCTTAAGACTTCGGTTACAGAGGTGAATCTACCTGTAGCCAGAAAGACGACGGGATTTCCTTCCTCCGGTCTGCGTGCGGGTCAGACAGCGTCCTTTCTATAACTGCGCGTCATGTAAAACACTGCTTCCAGTAGCTAAAACGACACGTTACAACGCTGGGTGGCTCGGGATTGCAGGGTATTCCGGAGACCTGGCGGCAGTATAGGACGTTCACAAAATCATTACAATTAACCTACATATAGTTTGTCGGGTTTTATCCTGAACAGTGACACAGGTCACGATAACAACATTTTTTTAATTTTCAATCATCTGATTTGACAAACATTAAACAAAATTGTTACAAACGACACCAGAAAAAGCATATAATGCGTAAAAGTTATGGGGTCACTCTTTCACCTGTTAATAAGTTATGCAACAGTACAATGATATTGACCCATTCTTTCAGGACAGTTATTAGTGATAGACAGGTTACATTACTCGGATTGCTACGTTCCTGATTTGCTGCTAATTCGAAATTAATCAAGCCGTTACCTGCAAGCGCCCATTGCTCTGTACCCAGGTCATCCCCTCTTTCACAGAGCGGCGAGCCAAATAACAAACTGGTAACGGTTGATTGATGCATACACAGAATCTTCCCTGCACTAACGACGAGGAAGATGACGTGGAGAAGGCAAGTCTGAGTTCCGGCAGTCTTAAGCAATAAGGCGCTAAGGAGACCGTAAATGGCTGATACAAAGGCAAAAATCACCCTTACTGGTGACACTGCTATTGAACTGGATGTGCTAAAAGGTACACTCGGTCAAGATGTTATTGATATTCGTAGTCTCGGTTCAAAAGGAGTTTTTACTTTTGACCCTGGTTTCACCTCTACCGCATCCTGCGAATCTAAAATCACCTTCATCGACGGCGACGAAGGCATTTTGTTGCATCGCGGTTTCCCGATTGACCAGCTTGCTACCGATTCCAACTATCTGGAAGTCTGTAACATCCTGCTGTACGGCGAAAAACCGACGCAGGAAGAGTATGACGAGTTCAGAACGACAGTCACCCGCCATACGATGATCCATGAGCAAATCACTCGCCTGTTCCATGCTTTCCGTCGCGACTCACATCCGATGGCGGTAATGTGCGGGATTACTGGCGCGCTGGCGGCGTTCTACCACGACTCGCTGGATGTGAACAATCCGCGCCACCGTGAAATCGCGGCGTTCCGCCTGCTGTCCAAAATGCCGACCATGGCGGCGATGTGTTACAAATATTCCATCGGTCAGCCGTTTGTTTATCCGCGCAACGACCTTTCCTACGCCGGTAACTTCCTGAACATGATGTTCTCCACGCCGTGTGAAACCTATGAAGTGAATCCGGTACTGGAGCGCGCGATGGACCGTATTCTGATCCTGCACGCTGACCATGAGCAGAACGCCTCTACGTCAACGGTACGTACCGCAGGTTCAAGCGGCGCCAACCCGTTCGCCTGCATTGCCGCCGGGATCGCCTCCCTGTGGGGACCCGCGCACGGCGGCGCCAACGAAGCCGCGCTGAAAATGCTGGAAGAAATCAGCTCTGTTAAACACATTCCGGAATTTGTTCGCCGTGCGAAAGACAAGAATGATTCTTTCCGCCTGATGGGCTTCGGTCACCGTGTTTACAAAAACTACGATCCGCGCGCCACCGTGATGCGTGAAACCTGCCATGAAGTGCTGAAAGAGCTGGGCACCAAAGACGATCTGCTGGAAGTGGCGATGGAGCTTGAGCACATTGCGCTCAACGACCCGTACTTCATCGAGAAGAAACTGTACCCGAACGTAGACTTCTACTCCGGCATCATTCTGAAAGCGATGGGCATTCCATCTTCGATGTTTACCGTGATCTTCGCCATGGCGCGTACCGTTGGCTGGATAGCCCACTGGAATGAAATGCACACTGACGGCATGAAAATCGCCCGTCCTCGTCAGCTGTATACCGGCTACGATAAACGCGATTTTAAATCGGCGCTGAAGCGTTAATTGACAACCGGATGGCGACGCAACCCTCGCCATCCGGTACATTTTCCCTTTTTTCTTATCCTCATTATTTTATTCTTACCCCGTTACTCTCTATGATTAATTAAGGTTTCGCTAAATATCATTCAGGGAGCATGGAATGCCGATTCTGCAGTGGTTTTTGTTGTTCCTGTTATCGCTGCTCATTTCCCTTATTTTTCTCTGGCTGCACCTTCCGGCGGCGATGCTGCTCGGTCCAATGATTGCGGGTATCGTGTTGAGTTTGCGAGGTAGCACGCTACAACTTCCTCGCGGTATTTTTCTCGCCGCGCAGGCGATTCTCGGCTGTATGATCGCCCAAAATCTAACCGGTTCGATATTGACCACCCTCGCCCTCTACTGGCCGGTCGTGCTTTTTGTGTTGCTGGTGACGCTGCTTTCCAGCGCGGTAGTCGGCTGGCTGCTGGTACGTTACAGCTCGCTGCCCGGCAACACCGGCGCATGGGGGTCTTCGCCGGGCGGCGCGGCGGCAATGGTAGCGATGGCGCAAGATTACGGGGCGGATATCCGCCTGGTGGCGTTTATGCAGTATCTACGGGTACTGTTTGTGGCTGGCGCGGCGGTGCTGGTGACACGCCTGATACTCGGCGACAGCGCGGCAACGGTCAGCCAACAGGTGGGCTGGTTTCCGCCGCTTAGCGGTAATTTATTGACGACGCTGCTATTAGCGATCGTGGCGGGCATTGCCGGTCGCCTGATGCGTATCCCTTCTGGCACGATGCTGCTCCCCATGTTGGCAGGCGCGCTTCTCCATTCGCAAGGCATCATTGAAATTGAATTACCCGAATGGCTGCTGGCCGTGGCGTATATGGCGATAGGCTGGCGTATTGGGCTGGGTTTTGACAGACAGGTGTTTTTTATGGCGCTGCGGCCATTGCCGCAAATCTTATTGTCAATTTTCGCGCTGATGGCGATTTGCGCCGCGATGGCGTGGGGAATGGCTTACTACATGCAGATTGATTTTATGACGGCTTATCTCGCCACCAGTCCCGGTGGTCTGGATACGGTTGCCGCGATCGCGGCAGGAAGCAGTGCCGATATGGCGCTCATCATGGCAATGCAAACCCTACGGCTGTTCAGCATTCTGTTAACTGGGCCAGCAGTGGCCCGTTTTATATCAACCTATGCGCCCAGACAACCTTTGTAGGACTGATAAGCGTCGCGCCATCAGGCAATAGCCGCTCGCCGATGGCGGTTCCGGCTATTTCTGGCAATGCGGGCACCAGTAAAACGGGCGTGAGGACAGTGTTGTCTTTTCAATAATGCCGCCACACCGCTCGCACGCTTCGCCGTCACGGTGGAAAACCTTAAAGCGAAACAGTGCGCCATGATGCTTGTTTTCATCCGCCTGACCGCGAGTCGTGTAGGACAGGCGCGGAATATCCAACAGCGCGTGAGAAAGCGCATTCAGTTGCGCCTCGTTGAGATCTTTCGCTTTATGCTGTCCGGTTAACCCTACCTGCCAGAGGATTTCAACGCGCAGATAATTCCCCAATCCCGCCAGAAAGGCCTGATCCAGCAACAGTCCGGAAAATTGTCGGTTGCGAAAACGCGGCGACAGCAATCGAGCTTTAACCTCTTCCGGAGTGAGACGCGCGTCCAGCACATCCGGACCGACTCGCTGTAAAAAGGGGTGCGTCGTGAGCTGCTCTGCTGTCAGCATTTCGATATCAGACGCGCTATAAAGCAGAATAGTTTTATCCGCCGTTTGTAGCCTGACGCGCAATATACGCGTGGTCTGCGGTATTTCACCAGTATCGATCACCCGCCATACGCCATAGAGTTGGTTGTGGCTGTAGAGCGTCAGGCCATTTGAAAAGTGGGTCAATAACGCTTTTCCCCGCGTCTCTATCCGGGTAACAAGTTGACCGGTAAGCTGCGATTCATACGGTTTTAACTGTGCAAAGGCAAACCAGACATCGGTTAAGGGTTTGCCTTTGATTGCCGCCTCCAGATTATCCGCCGCACGACGAATTTCCGGGCCTTCAGGCATGATAATATCCTTTGTTAACAGTTGATTAATGGACTACACCGCCTCTGACTATCTGGAATGCACATCGAACGCCATAATGAACATCCACAGCGGATGGACAAACAGGCGGTGGTATCCAGTGATAATAACATTATCGCAGCACGAGACCACTTCCCCGTCAGGGTTAACATGATCGCGCCAGGGCATAATCGACTCAGCCCTTGTCGGGCGAGCGCCCAATAATGATTGTCTGCCTACCGGAATTAAATGACGCTTAGTTATATTTTGCCCAAAATTTTTTTCTGTTGATCCTTTTAAAGCCTTCTTTCCAATAACTGGCATTCAACTCTTTGATATAATTTTCTCCGGGAAAAAGTTTATCCTTTAAAGGCAGTTTCTTGGCTAGCACGATTCTTTCTGCGTTAGATCCCGCGGACTCTGAATGTGTGAGGGAAGATAAGGCGTCCAGTTGAGCGCTTGAGGGTCTGGCTATCAATTCAAAAAAAGGTTCTGACAATACAACACTACTAAGTGCTGCATAATTTCCTTTTTGTATGAGCGGTTTGACGTACTCAAAAAAAGAAATAATCCCTGATTGCAATCTTGCTGCTTTTTTTAAATACTCAATTTCAGAACCACTGCTATCTTCACGTACAGGAATTATTCCATTATCCGTTTTTTTATAGCCAATTGTTGACCCAGTATTGTCAGCCATAGCGAACTCCATTATTTCCACCCCTCCTGATAAGAAAAGATCACACTTATCGTGGGGATGGCCATAGTTGGTTAGCCAACCAAACATCTTATTATAAATAGATCGGTTATCATTGGCGCCAGCAAAAGTTGCCAAATAAAACCCATGTATTTGTTTTTCTGCCCATTGCGCACCTAAAGAACGAGCAAATACTGATTGAATATTACCCATCCATCCTACATCGATAAGTGCTATATTTTTATAACCTTCACAGGCCGTTTTAAAGTAATCAGCGTAAACTTCCCTGTGCTGAGTATTTTTTAATAAAATATATGGAAATAATTTATTTATAAGCCAGTGAACCTTATGTTCCTCTCCTGAAACAGGAATATACTCCTCGTCAGGAAAACCAACTTGATGTATATCTGAAATATGCTCACTCGCATCTAACCCCGCGATAGCAAGTATCTTTTTAATACTTTTCTTATTCTTACCACCAAAAAGATGCCAAATCCTGTGCATCGGCCAATCAGTCATCCCCACCATATAAGCTGATGCGCGGGATATATATAAATATTCACATTTTACATGTTCTTCTGAAAAGTATTCATTATAAATTTTATAGATTAAGTGAGCATCGCGTGCTAAAAAAAGCGCTTTATCAATTTTATGAATCTTTAACTGATTCGCTAACCAGGATACATAACCTAATAATAACGGACCAAATACTTTAAATCCTATCTCGTTTAAAGGATCATTTTGATGGAAAGCAGAAACTTGTTTAAGTAATAAAGTCTTACAAATAGATGCACCAATAATATCTTTAGCTTTCCAATGATTAGATATCCCATGATTATACTCTGACCAATCAGCATGGAGAGTATTTATGCCGAGTTTTTTAGCATTCAGAATATCAGCATGAACATTGTCGCCAACATGTATCCACGATGCAATATCTACATTTTCATTTTTCTTGACTATTGAAAATAATTTACCACTATTTTTAGAGTACCGCTCTTCGCCAGATGAATAAACTGGAATGTTACTGATATCATAGCCACATGATGTTAACAACTCCTTTAATATTGCTGATGGAAGGTACATATCACTAATTAAAATGACTTTGCAACCATCACTAATAGCCTTTTCAAACAAACAGCTTCCACACGCATTTTTATATAAAACAATCTTCTCCATTTGTATTTCCAGATCGATTATCTTTTTTACTGTCGCTGGTGAAAGCTGCGGATGCTTTTTTAAAATTTCATCGTATATTTCAGATATGAGTATTTCCGGCTCGCCGCCAAAACGCCTGACCCTATTCTCTCTGGCACTTACTTCCGCCTGAACTCTTATCTCTGGGAAATTATCAACAATACCAATCTCGTACGCTGATATAAAAAAGTTCTCAGTTGCTAAAGTTGATTGCATTAATGAAAACAAATCTCTGGGACGGTAAATCCTCCGGCTAACCAATGTATCAAAGATATCAAAGCTTACGGTCTTGTATTTTTTAAAGTTCATATCCATATTTTATTTAATCTTATTTTCAATATAAGAAATTTTATGAAAAAGACTATTGTTAGCAATATTTGAAAGTAACACATTGAGCAATGATGAGTCATCAATACTTCTCATCATTTTATTTTCTGCAATTTTGCATTCTATATCAAATAACTCATTGTTAATTACGGTATAATTGCCAAATTCAAAGTCATCATTTTCTCTGAAATGATAAAATGCCAGTGCTTCAGGTAAGATCCAAACATCATTTTCTGCCAAGTAATGAATAAAAAAAGGCCAGAAAAATGCAGGAGAGGATAATTTATGACTTTCAATCACATCGATAACAGAATTTTTATCGAATAAACACGAGGAAAGTGGAATAGAATTCCTGTAATAAATAACATCAAAACTAACAGGGCCAGCATTTAAATAGTGGTTCCATGGTTGCGTTGAATTTATAATTATTCTATTATTTTCCGCAATCTCAGCAACTTTATTTGTATGGCATGCTATTGCATTTACAGATGAATACGTTGACTGTATATTCGCCAAAACACTGAGTAGCCTTGACACATATTCAGGGGCCCAGGAATCGTCATCATCCATAAAGCATAAATAATTAGATTCAGACATCTTAATAGCATTAAAGATACAGTTTTCGTCGTAGATAACACTATATATATTTGACAGTTCTTTCAGATAAAAATCATCCACATTGTGACATTTCAATTCTTCCTCCATGCAGAAAATGATGATATTTATTTTTTTGAACGTCTGGTCATTAATGGATTGCAAGGCCCGCATTAATAGACGAGTACGCCCAGGTTTATGTCGGACAATAACTAAAAGACTCTTTTCCATATTCTGATTTCGTGTTTTACGGTATATATAAAAATTAACACCCTATGAATGAATGCTGACATTGGGTAAGGATTATAATGTTTTATTAGACTGACACCAGATAAGGTGTAGCAACAGAACCATACCTAAGATTATCATAGTCATATAATTAAAAAATCGGTATAATTCTCATCAACACCACTTACATCATGTTTAATATTTATCTTCAGATTTTTTATTGAATTTTTTATACCAAAAGAGCTTTGAGGTAAGATAGGGCAAACTATTTTTCATCTCTTTTTTTGCAGATTTAAACCGATAAAAATTTTTGACTGCCGTAAACAAACCATTAATAATAACTTTAAAAAACTCCATTTTTGAGTGAGTAAGTTTTAATAATTTGCCACTTTCTATATTTAAATGATAGATAGTAATTCTCCGGAATGAAAACTTAGTAGGGTGATAATGACGATAATCAACCACGATTGGTTTTTTAATTAAAAAGAAAGCTGGAATTAAGTGTCCATTAAGGGTTATGCATCTAAAAAATTTGTAGATGGCTTTTTCTTTACCAGAACATGGGTAATCAACACAACCATTAACAATATCAATACCTTCTACATTGAATTTTTCATTATGAGTTATTGCATTAATTCTTTTTCTTATCTCCAGAAGATCTACATTATCTTCCCAAAACTCCCGTCCAGAAAGACAATCGTTATATGACATAATCATTGCTCTGGCAAGTTCATAGCGGCATGAAAAACTCGCAAGAAAGACTTCCCGCACAAAGAAAACACTTAACAGTAGTGCAGCAAACTTTCTTTTACTAATTAATGCAGGTACAGCAACAGTCCTGAAGTTCAAATAGCTATTTAGAACCGATATTTTTCTTTCAAAATCCATTTGCCACGAAGCCACACCATTAAGTGTGACAATATTATGTTTTTTATGCATATATCCAAATAGCAGGTCATCACCACGAACAAAGAAAGGAAATGAGTAATATTCAATAGCGTTAATATTAAAGGCAAAAAACCACCATCCACCGTAGCCTATTTTTCTTTCATTATCAAAAGTATCTAAAGAATCTATTTCCCGAGCATCCAGATAATGTTTATCCGGGTAATGTAAAAAATCTCTATGCCATATGGCACCAGATTCATGTATGATTGCCGGGTTATCTTCAAAAAGCATACAGCCAGTAACAACTGTATTTTTGTCTTTAGCCATCAGTAAAAAAGCATGAGTTCGACAAATCGATTCAATTTCACATGAGCCGTCGTCATCCATAAATATGACATGTTTGATATCGTTGATTTTCCCTGCCTCTATCAAACCTCTCATAAACCCGCCTGACCCACCGAGGTTTTCATTATTGATAACCATAATGCCGTTTCCTGACGGGTGATTAATCGCCTCGCCATTATTAACGACAATCAATTTAAAACGATCTTTAAATTCGCTCTGGGTTAAGAGTGTTTTATTAATTCTATTGATTGTTTTAGTAACAGCTTCTTTTCTATTATAAGTTGTTATAACTAAAGCCATAGATGATTTACTAACATGATCTTTAGTCAGAAATTCAAATCCATTTAAAACAGAGTCTTCGTCTGATTGCCACTCCACATAGATATATCCAAAATTTATTTTTGATATATCAATTTCAATCTCATCACTAATATTACATGACGAGTTAAAATCAATTTGCTTTAATACTCTAATGACACCATTCTCTTTATGCCTTACAGTTATAGTTCCGCGACCAATTATATTAACCCGCAAAAAAAGTGATGTTAAGGTTGTATATTTTTTCCATTTCTTAATTGAGAATGCATTAAAAAAAGTATCAAAATATGCAACCTTATGACGCGGAACAAGTAAGTTACGTGAGGTATAGTTATACTTCCCGCCCTGAGTTCTGAAATAAAGCTGCTCTTCCGTGCATAGATCAATGTTTGGTAAAATTACTTTTTGAAGTAAAAAATACATAACGAACCTATAAATTTATATTATCTGGGGTAACGCTATTATAAAATAGTAAATTACTCACCGCGTAGTGATATAAATACTGCAATAAGAATATTAAAATCCGCCTTTGCTAACTATCTCACCGTGCTCAAGCCTGATGAACTTATTACATACAGATTTAGCCAGTTCATCATCGTGAGTGGCCATTACCATAATGCCCGCTTTAGAGATAAAGCTATTTAATCTCATCTCTGCTTTTCTTTTAAAATCACTATCACCCACGCTCATCCATTCATCCATCAGTAAAATTTCAGGATTAATTGCAGTAGAAATAGAAAAACCAAGCCTCAGAACCATACCACTAGAATACGTTCTAACGGGGATTTTAATAAAATCACCTAACTCGCTGAACTCGATGACATCTTCTGTAATATTTTTTATTTCATTTTTTGACAGACCGAGAAATAGTCCCCTCAGTTTTATATTTTCCAGGCCTGTAAGCTCACCATCCATTCCCATCATGGGATCAATGAGGCTGGTGACTCGACCGATACATTCATACTTCCCTGAAGTTGGTTTATAGGCCCCTGCAAGTACTCTCAGAAGAGTGGTTTTGCCCGAACCATTGTGTCCGATAAGCGCAAGACGGTTACCTTCGGTAAGCGTAAAATCAATTTTTTTTAATGCCTCTACTTCAATAATCCCGGTATTCGATGAGCCAATTCGTCCACCTGAAGCAGCCTGTAGAAAAGTTTTTTTAAATGAACGGTGGCTGGAGTTAAATATAGGGAGTATTACGCCAACGTTTTTGCAAGAGATTTTCATTAATTATAACCAGTATACGATTCTTGAGCGATATTTAGTCAACACTAAGGTTGAGACCATCAACATAATAATAGAGGTTATTATTGTGTAAAACCATATAGTTACATCTGGTACAGTTCCCATTAATGGTTTCCTGAGCATCTCCATAAAGTAATAAAAAATATTATAATCAACAAATTCCTTTCTTCCATTTGGTAATTGTTCCGATGTCCAAATGATGGGAGTTATAAAAAAACACAACGTTACCACACTTTGAACAACCGGTCCCATATCACGATATCTTGTGCAAAAAATGGCGAGAATCATACCTGTAGAAATTAATGAGATGGATGTTATTATAATTGCAGGTATAAAAAGGAGAATATCAAGATTTACCGATGTATTGGTAAAAAAAATCACGAAAGGTATAATGATAAAATTATGCAACATAATCATAAACTGCCGATAGAAAACACGTAATATATATAAATATAGCGGAAGGTCAGATTGTTTAATAATTGATGCGGACTCATTAAATATTCCGCATGACTCATTAATAGTTGCTGATAGAAAGGCCCAAAAGATCATACCTAAAGTAAGATGCATGATAAAATTTTCGGAACCAGAACTGAACAGCGAACCGTAAAGAGGTCCCATCGCTGATATGGTGACCCCCATCGAAATCGTTATCCAAAAAGGCCCTAACACCGATCGCCGGTATCGTCCCAGGACATCATTCCAACCTAGCGAAATCCAAAGTTGGTGCCTGGCCAGAGCTTCTTTCAAATCATTCATTGTTTCCGTGTCACCTTTACCTGAAGAACTTATTCTTTAACGATATGAAAATATAACTTATTTATTTTCTATAATATTTACATACTATTTATCTAAACACTGACCTACTTCATAAGCACTTTATGGTGTTGGCAACCAATAGTGTCTTTATAAATTTGCAATGTCTTATTAATGACTAATATGCTGGAAAACAATTCCTTTACACGTTTTCTTCCATTCGCCCCCATCTCTAAGCGAATCTGTGGATTTTTTAACAAATACTCTAATTCTACCGCTAACTCCTGAGCTGAATTACTTTTCACGATCAACCCATTATAGTTATGAATAATTAAGCTATCACATCCGCCGGTATCATAAGCAATACATGCACGTCCTACAGATGATGCCTCTAATAAAAGCCGTGGTACTCCTTCCGGATAAATAGATGGTAATGCAACGATATTCGATTTCTGAATAAGCTCATATACATTCGAAGAGCGTCCCAGCCAGTTAATTAGTCCTTCATTATGCCAGTGATGAATGAGCTCCAAAGGGATAGCATCTTTATCGTCCTCGGCCAATATACCTGCAACATTTAAAACAAAATGAATATTTTTTTGTCTGAGGATCTTTTTTGCTTCAATGAGATCGCCAAGACCTTTACTCCATAACATTCGGCTTGCAAAAAGGACTATCGGTATCTCATGTTTTTTCTCTATAGAGAATTTATAGATATCCGGGTTAATTCCAGCACCTTCGATAACGATAGTTTTATGATAATCAATACCTACTAAACGCGATATTTTTCGTCGATCTTTATCATGTTCAAAAATAAAAACACCACGCTTATTACCGGCAATATATTTGTAAACCAAAACGGTTAACGCACGCAATATTCTCATTGGCACGGTATTATATAAAAAGATTCGACCAAGTCCGACAAAGCTGATAACAACTGGACTATTACTTCTCCTGGCGCTAACCCCACCAATCAGGCAAGGTTTGAGCGTAATACAATGCAATAAGTCAGGATTAATCTCTTTAATAATTTTCCGAGCGTTAAGGAATGCTCTAAAAAAAACAAACATATTAAATGACTGAGCAACAAGAGACACATTGTGACAAATAAAACCAAGCGTTTTGAATTTTTTTATAATCTCTTCACCAATAAAATGACTTATGATATGAATTTCATAACCCGCATCCCTTGCCGCTATCGCACGTTCTGTCCAATGTAAATCAAAGTACCAGTCTGAATTTACAAAATAACATAACCTTTTCATCTCTTCGTCCTGCTAATGATATTTCCCACTAATACCTTTAAGTCCATGAAGTATTCCCTGCCAGATAAAATATAGATAACGAAATTTCTTACGCTGCCATGGTAATATGGCGAGATATTTAGAGAGGCGTAATACTATAGAAAGAACACTGAATATCCTGGGAACGGGTAAAAGTTTTCTCAGCAGCAACAAATTTCTACAAAGATAATATACTTTCCATTCGGGGCAGATACACCTTCCATGAATAGAGATATCATGAATAAATTTAATTTCTGGGGAGTAACGAATTTTCTGCCCGGACAATACTAGCTTATAACCAAAGAAAAAATCATCATAATAAAGGAAAAGTTCATCATGGATATCGTTAAGATGGTTATTCAATACCTTTCGATCAATAATCATACCAACGAATGACACAGTTTGAACATCAGTAACCTGAGTTCTTACTGGAGAAAACCTCTCTGGGCGTATCACATAATAAATAGTCTCAAACACCGTAGATGGAACCCTGATGAAAGGCAAATTCATCCGACAAGACCGTCCATAGGTGTCCTGAACTCGCGACGCAAATATACGGTATCTTGAGGTATCTAATAACGAGAAATGTTTTAAAATATTAATTTCCGGGTAAGCATCATCATCATAGAAAAATACCCAATCGGCATTACTATATGAGCATATATATTGACTACCTACTTTAAATCCGCCAGCACCACCAAGATTATCTTTAAGATTAAGTATCGTGATGCCAGGTTCACTTAATGAAGAAAGCCATTCCCTGGTACCGTCGCTTGAGCCATTATTAACGATAACAATAGAGGAAAACCCCGCCTTAACAGTCTCTCGCACACTTTTTTTTAATTTTTCAAGACGGTTAAAAGTTACGATTAGCGCTGTACACTTCATCAAACGGTAACTGTAAAAGCTGGCATTTCTTTTTGTTCATATAGCGACGTTAAGTATACGTCCGCCGTCTGTAATGCTTCAGCTATCGTGATGTCCATATCGAGATAACGATAAGTGCCAAGACGACCAATGAAAGTAATATTTTTTTCTTTTTTAGCCCGCGACAGATATTTATTCAGTAAATCCATTTTATCTGCCCTGCGAACAGGATAGTAGGGTATATCACCAGCTTCACATTCCCGACTATATTCTTGATAACATATTGAAGCTTCATGTCTCTCCCACGGAGAAAAATATTTGTGCTCAGTAATCCGAGTATAAGGAGTATCTATTGAACAATAATTCATTACTGCGCATCCTTGATAATCACTCTGGCAAATTATTTTTTTAAAGTCTAATGTACGATATTCCAGTCGGCCATATTGACAGGAGTAAAAGGCATCCAGCGCGCCACTGAAAAAAACATGATCATAATCTGTCCGCATTTCCTGAGTGAAGGAGCGACATAGTTCAACAGCGATATTTTCGTGTTCGACAATGGACTTGACCATTTGTGTATAACCAAATTTTGGTATTCCCTGAAACTTATGATTGAAATAGTTATCATCATAATTAAAGCGAACAGGGATACGTTTCAATACAGAAGCGGGTAACGCGGAAGGATGAAGCCCCCATTGTTTAATGGTATAACCTTTAAAAAAGGCTTCATATAACTCTTTACCAATGAAACGCAAGGCCTGTTGCTCAAAATTTTGTGGTTCCAGAATGGTGCTATCACATTTTTGAAGCAGTAATTTTCTGGCGTCATCAGGTGAGCAGGCGACACCAAAAAATTGATTGATGGTATGAAGATTGATAGGTAGAGAAAATACCTGACCATTTACTGTGGCCTTAACCTTATTGATATAAGGCATCATCTCAGCGTATTTATTTACATAATTCCATACAGTTTCATTATCAGTATGAAAAATATGAGGACCATAAACGTGCACCATAATGCCCGTGTGCTCATCTCGGGCATCATAAGCGTTACCACCGATATGCGAACGTTGATCAATAATATTGACTACATGTCCCTGCTCGGCTAACTGGCGTGCTATTACTGCGCCTGAAAGGCCCGCACCTACAATTAGTATCTTTTTACGTTGCATTATTTTTGTCACTCTGTTCGCAGACACAGATAATATTAGATAGTTTATCCAGAACCATTTTCATTTATGTCAGAAGGGTAAAGTGAAATTTACTCAACGCATCCAGATAATTCCACGCTACCGCCACAGCGCGTAAACCCTCGCACTGATTACAGATTCATTAATGTCACACGTTATGCGGTATTTCCGAACAACGATGATTGCCATATTTATTTTGTGAAGATAACTCGTTCAGAACGCAACATTATGGGTCTGAATACCGCGCGGCATGATGTAAATATGCTGTCAGCATAAATCCGGTGCGTTACCGGCCCCAGTTTTTACCAACCCACTCTGTTGACTGATGTCCGGGCCGACGTCCGGTATCCTTATTCTTACCGCATCAGATAGCGGTACTCCTGTCGGGATATCCCAGCGTTGTTTCAGCGTCTGCTCCGCGAGCCAGACCTGCCTCACGCCGGTTCCCAGCATACGGGCCGTCATTTCCGGGCTACAGCCTGACAACAGTAATCCCAGCACCCGCCGTCCCTGTTTTGGCAGACGCTCTGACAGTAACCTGACCAGCGTGCGGCTGTTTATCTCCATCACCAGCTCCGGCACGCTCAACGCGCTTTTCATCTCCTCCTCGTAAGGCGATGTCTGTAGTGATGACCATATGGCAAGCTCAGCCATTCTGGCCAGAACCCTTACCGACATGGCGCGTTTAATCAGCCTCAGATGGCGGAAGTAACCTTCCACGCTGACGTCAACCGGTAAAAACGCGTTACTGCTGCAAAAAACCACTGTCCGCGGATAACGCTGAAAAACCTGTTGCCACAGCAGAAGCTGGGTTGATGGCCGTCCGGCGGATATCACCATCGCGCCGGGCCACCGACGCAACCGATCCAGCAGCCCTTCTGGTGTCCTGAGACGAACGCAGTCCTCCACGCAAAGGCCACCGGTATCCGGAAACTGCGCAGGATTTTCGCCTGACTGACAAAACATAATCAGCCGGAGAGGCGGCAGTACTCTGGTTAACGTCTGCATATCAGTACGTCAGAACCTGATACAGGCTGAACAACGCTGCGACGGTGGAGACCGCCAGCAGGAGCAAAAATATTTTCGCCCCCATACTGTACCGGCACTTACTGGTGCCCCCCCTT
Organism: Salmonella sp. SSDFZ54; assembly: GCF_004010735.1. Classification (NCBI taxonomy): domain Bacteria; kingdom Pseudomonadati; phylum Pseudomonadota; class Gammaproteobacteria; order Enterobacterales; family Enterobacteriaceae; genus Salmonella; species Salmonella sp. SSDFZ54. Next base: position 3,504,793 of record NZ_CP034819.1, on the reverse strand, counting down.
CCGGTGGATATTTCCGCATATTCTTGCGTCATCAGATTGTTCTCCTCTGGCCATTGCCGACCCGGCACTGCGCCAGCAACGGCAGCTTCGTGTTGTGGAAACAACATGTCCGCACCCTTTCGTGGACCGGGAGCCATTCCATGTCTGTATGAAAAATGACGTCTGGCCCTATCTAAACACAGCACTCTGACACCCTGTCCGGTTCTGCTTTTCGGCTGCATAGGCCGTCAGTCCCCCTGGTAGTAAATGCTCCTGCCGCAGGGTAATTCTGCCCTGTGCGGAGTACAAAATGACAAATAGAAAACACAGTAATCTATTGATTTATATGTTGATTATGTAAATCAGCTTTCCCTGAACAGATTTCTCTGTGATTTAACAATATGATTCAAAAAGTAAAATAAAGGATTTAATTCTTAGATATGATAATTAATCAGCATTAAATATTATTTAATACGTTTTTTTAACACTTAAAATTAACATTTTGTGCAGGCAGGACAAAAATGGATACAGCATAGTGCTGGTTGGACCAGGTAAATTTTCCCTTAGTTTTTTTATTGTTATATGGATAAGTCCTTAATAAGCAATAGATTACGATTGTATGACTCTTGTGTGGAAGGGGTAAATCTGAGAGGATGATGAAAGCGCGAAGCGGACTTAACTTTTTGAATCAGAACGTACGGTTATACTCGACGTTTTTTTCGCCATATTCCATGAAAACGCCCGGCGTTACTTGCGGTGTATCTTACGGTGTGCTGGATATTCCTGTGCCCCAGATAGTCCTGTATGAGTCGTGTGTCAATCCCTTTATCAGCAAGGGCGTAGCCGCAGGCATGTCGCAGCATATGAGGATGTGGCGCTATCGTTAATTCGGCCAACCGCCCTGCCTCACGAAGTATGTAAAAAAATTGTTGCCTGCTGAGCGGATGCCGTCGCAGCGACAGGAACAGCCAGTCTCCGTCAGCCCCTTTCTCAAGATACTTCCTGGCCCTGAGCCAGCTTTTCAGTACGTTATACTCATCGGGAAGGAGGGGGTGACACGTTGAAAAGCCATTTTTGAGGCGCCGGATATAAAGCTGTCTTCCTGCAAGATCAATATCCGACAAGCGCAGCCCCAGCAGCTCACTGGCCCGGAAGCCGTGAATAAACGCCATCAGGATTAAGCAGCGGTTTCTTTCCGGGAAGGGCATTCTGTCGGTCGCTGACAGCAGTTTTTCAATCTCTTCTTGCGTAAGATATTTTCTTTTCACAAAACAAATCCATCATAACAAAATGAGTAATATACTAAAAAATCACTGATCAGATGAGTTTAATTTTCGCTAAAAAAGTTGCTATGCGTAAACAGCTTAAAATCCATATAGCTGGCAATCTGGCACGCTATCCATGACGTGATAGTGAAACAGCGAATCAATCTGGCTTCAATCTCCTGATAAGTCGTCATGACGAGGAATATAAATGCTAAAAATGAGGCTATCGTGAGGTAAATCAATCAGAAAGGGGTAATAAAGAGTCAGTTAGTTTACCCGCCCCGGAGGTTTGATTAGATGGCGATAGCTAACAATATCATAATGATTTTCAAAAACTCTGCTGCTAACAGCAATAAGCTCATCATACTGGCTATTACAGCATCACTTGGTTATTTTTAAAATAATATATTATAAGGGGATTTATATAGTATTGAATAAATCCCTCTTCCTGACATTAAGAGAACAGAACACGATAATTTTTAGCAGCCGTAATATAATAGCTTCAATCGTCGGGCTCTCAGGCAATAACGTGTATATTACGCGCATTGAACGCGGCGCGTAACCTGCGAGCGAATGCAAGCGCATACTCGCCGTCGCCATGAATGCACACCGTTTGCGCCGTGACAGTCGTCCACACGCCAGTAACGCTTTTCACTCTCCCGGCTTGTACCATATCCAGCGTTTGCGCCAGCGCCTGCTCTTCGTCGTGAATCAGCGCGCCAGGTTGCATGCGCGGCACCAGGCTACCGTCGGCCTGATAGCCGCGATCGGCAAACACCTCCTGCCGCGTCACCAGGCGATGGCGTTCACCGGCCCGGATCAGCTCGCTTCCCGCCAGTCCAACCAGTATCAGTGACGGATCATAGTCGTGTACCGCTTTCGCAATCGCCTGTGCCAGATGGGGATCTTTCGCCGCCTGGTTATAGAGCATACCGTGCGGTTTGACATGGCGCATCACGCCGCCTTGCGCCTGAACAATCGCCCCCAGCGCGCCGATTTGGTACAGCGTCTGGGCGTATACCGTTTCCGGCGGCAAAACCATCGCCGTCCGCCCAAAATTATCCCGATCCGGAAAGCTGGGATGCGCGCCGATCGCCACGCCGTTTTTCAGCGCCTCGCGCACGCAGGTCAGCATGGTTTGCGCATCACCGGCGTGAAAACCACAGGCGATATTGGCGGAGGAGACCAGCGTTAATAATTCGCTGTCGCTGGCGCAACCTTCGCCCACATCCGCATTTAAATCAATGTTCATGCTGAAGCCGCCAGGTAAGCTGTTCCAGATAGCGCTGACGCTCGCGGCGCGCGTTGAGCGCCTCTTCCAGCGAACATTGCACAAAATGGATCGGTTGTCCTAGCGGGATCTGCGCCAGATGGTACATATCTGCCTCGATGATGCAGGCAATGCGCGGATAGCCGCCAGTTGTCTGGGCATCATTCATTAACACAATAGGTTGGCCGTTGTAAGGCACCTGCACGACACCGGGCAGCAAACCGTGCGACAGCAGTTCGCGATCCGTTGTCCGCGTTAACGATTGTCCCTGCAAACGATAGCCCATGCGATTACTTTGCGGACTGAGCTGCCATGGCGAACGCCAGAACGCTTCTTGCGAGGCGCGATCGAATTCACGGTATTCCGGCCCCGGCAGCGCACGGATGCGATTCCCCCACAGTAACTGCTTCACGCCCTGCGGCCCGCTAAACTGTCGCGATGGTTTACCCGTCGCCAGCCGATCGCCATCTTTTAGCAGCCGCCCTTCCAGCCCACCGATACCGGACTTCAGATCGGTACTACACGATCCCATCACCTCCGGCACAGCAATACCGCCCGCTACCGCCAGATAGCTACGCATCCCGTGAAGCGGTCGATGCAGCGTAAGACGCTGACCCGCTTTTACCGGCAATCGCCAGCCGGTCCAGACCGGTTGATCATCCAACTGCGCCTCGCAGCCTGCGCCGGTAAGAGCGAACCAGGTCTCATTTTCAAATTCGACAACCAGTTGACCGAGAGTGATTTCCAGCACCGGGGCATTCGCATCGTTCCCGACCAGGAGATTAGCGGTCTGAAAGGCGGGTTTATCCAGCGCACCGCAGTGACTCAGCCCCGACTGACGAAAGCCGTGACGCCCGCTATCCTGCACGGAGGTATAAATCCCCGCGCGAATAATATTCAACATATTCCCTCCTTTTGCGGCACAAAGCGTACGCTATCGCCAGGGCGTAGCAGAACCGGAGGCTCCCGCATCGGATCGAATAACTTCAACGGCGTGAGGCCGATCAGCTGCCAGCCGCCCGGCGTGGATAATGGATAAATACCCGTCTGCGCGCCGCCGATGCCGACAGAACCGGCCGGAACCTGCAGGCGCGGCTCCGCACGTCTGGGCATATGGAGCGGTTCTGGTAAATTCCCAAGATAGGGAAAGCCAGGCTGAAAGCCTAAAAACCAGACGACATACTCAACGGAGGCATGTAGCTCCACGACCTGCTTTTCACTCAAACCGCTGTGCCGTGCCACCGCCGCCAGATCCGGCCCGCCTGCGCCGCCATAGATCACCGGGATCTCAACCGAACGCGAGTCCGGCTCCAGCGCCTCGCTCTCTTCCCACCAGCGCTGCAGACGCTCAATCGCATCCAGCGCCAGGGTTTGCGGTTCCCGCAAGATCACGGTGATATTGTTCATCCCGGGAATGGCTTCCACCACGTTCGGCATATCGACCAGACGCTGCGTCAGACGCCAGATGCGTTTCTGGCTCGCCAGCGTAATCGGCGGTTCAAGTTCCAGGACGACCGCTGTTTCGCCTAACAGATAACAACGCGCTCGCTGCACTTTATTACCTCTCAGTTATGCCGGGTTAGGGATATCAATAAACGTCACATCCAACGCCGTGTTTTCGTTCAACCATTCGCTCAGGGCGCGAATACCGCCGCGTTCAGTGGCATGGTGCCCGGCGGCATAAAAATGCAGCCCCTGTTCGCGCGCGGAATGAATGGTCTGTTCGGAAACCTCGCCGGTAATAAAAGCATCCACGCCGAAGCGGGCGGCGCTATCAATAAAACTTTGCCCGCCGCCGGTACACCAGGCGACACGCTGAACATTCTCTGGCCCGGTATCGCCGCACCATAGCGGTTTACGTCCCAGACGCGCTTCAATCCATGAGGCCAGTTCCAGCCCTGGCACCGGCATTGAGAGTTCTCCCCACGGCACCAGCGGCTCAATTTCTCCTTTCACGGTAATGCCCAATAGCGCCGCCAACTGCGCATTGTTGCCCAGCTCAGGGTGCGCATCCAGCGGCAGATGCCAACCGTAAAGGTTAATATCATTTGCCAGTAACGTTTTTAAGCGACGGCGTTTCATCCCGCGAATAACCGGAGACTCGCCTTTCCAGAAGTAACCATGATGAACAATGACCGCATCGGCCTGCAAACGCACCGCCTCATCGAGCAGCGCCTGACTTGCGGTCACGCCGGTAACGATTTTCTGTACCGTCTCTTTTCCTTCGACCTGTAAACCATTCGGCGCATAATCGCTTATTGCCGCACTGTTCAGCTTGTCGTTAATCAGTTGTTCCAGCTCGGTGTTTTTCATCATCGCTCCCTTTAACCCACGTTCTACTTTCCCGTTACGGGTTCAGTCTCCGTTAACATAGCCTCCCGTTAGCCGTTCGTCGATAAACATTTGTTTGACACATCAAGAAACAATCACCCCCGGGTTTGGCGCAAATTACTTAGCAAAACACGATCGGTTTCATGTATATTTATGCAATCAGAACGCATATTGCAGAAAAAATCAGTTCTGTATCATGTTGGTAACTTTAAGGAAACACGGCGATACGGCAGGCTTAATAAGCCCACAAAGAAAGGCATTATCTGAGAATACCGCTTTCTTGCCGCAGCGCCTCTATCCCGGAAATACGATGAATAAACAAGCATCTCAACCCCGCGCTATTTACTACGTTGTCGCCCTGCAAATTTGGGAGTACTTCAGCTTTTATGGTATGCGCGCCCTACTGATTCTTTATCTCACCAATCAGCTAAAATACGACGATAACCACGCCTATGAGTTATTCAGCGCTTACTGTTCGCTGGTCTACGTAACGCCGATTCTTGGCGGCTATCTGGCGGATAAGGTGCTTGGCAACCGAATGGCAGTCATGCTGGGCGCATTTTTAATGGCTATAGGTCATTTAGTGCTGGGCGCCAGTGAGATCGCGCCGACATTCCTTTATCTGTCGCTGGCGATCATTGTCTGCGGCTACGGCCTGTTTAAATCGAATATTAGCTGCCTGCTGGGCGAACTGTACCAGCCGGAAGATCCGCGCCGCGACGGCGGGTTCTCGCTGCTTTACGCAGCGGGTAATATTGGTTCGATCGTGGCGCCTATCGCCTGCGGCTATGTGCAAGAGGAGTACAGTTGGGCGATGGGCTTTGCACTCGCTGCCATTGGTATGCTGGCGGGGCTGGTGATCTTCCTGTGTGGAAATCGTCATTTCACCCACACTACCGGCGTGAATAAAGCCGTGTTGTGCGCCAGAAACTACCTGCTGCCGAACTGGGGCTGGCTGTTAATTTTGCTGGTAGCGGCGCCGTTGCTGATTACCGTTCTGTTCTGGAAAGAATGGTCAGTCTATGCCTTAATCGTGGCGACCGCGATCGGCCTGGTCGTGCTGGCAAAAATTTATCGTCAGGCGCAAACGGCCAAACAACGCAAAGAACTGGGGCTGATTGTCACCCTGACCCTGTTCAGTATGCTGTTCTGGGCGTTTGCCCAGCAGGGCGGTAGCTCTATCAGCCTGTATATCGACCGCTTTGTGAACCGCGATATTCTGGGCTATTCCGTTCCTACCGCCATGTTCCAGTCGGTGAACGCCTTTGCCGTGATGCTGTGTGGGGTCGTCCTGGCCTGGCTGGTTAAAGAGAGCGTAAGCGGTAATCGCACCGTGCGTATCTGGGGCAAATTCGCGCTGGGTCTCGGTCTGATGAGCGCCGGATTCTGTATTTTGACCCTGAGCGCACGCTGGTCCGCCGCTTACGGACACTCTTCAATGCCGCTAATGGTGCTGGGACTGGCGGTGATGGGCTTTGCCGAGCTGTTTATCGACCCGGTCGCCATGTCGCAAATTACGCGCATTGATATCCCCGGCGTCACCGGCGTATTAACCGGAATTTATATGCTGCTGTCCGGCGCGATAGCTAACTATCTGGCAGGCGTCATCGCTGACCAGACCTCGCAAAGCGCCTTCGACGCCAGCGGCGCGGTTAATTACGCCATCAACGCCTATGTGGATGTTTTTGAACAGATCACCTGGGGCGCGTTAGCCTGCGTAGGGGTTGTCCTGCTGATTTGGCTGTATCAGTCCTTCAAATTCAAAAGCCGCGCGCTGGCCGTCGAATCCTGATAGCAGAATGCCCGGTAGTTTGCGCTATCGGGCCTGTATCACGCCCCTTTTCTCGCCGCTTCATAGGCGGAAAGCGTCGCGATTCTCGCCTGTTTGTGTTCAACAATAGGCCGAGGATAATCAAGCACGACCCCCGCTTTTTCCGCCCACCGCCACGGCTCGTGAATCGCTTTTCCAGGGATATCGCGTAATGCCGGTAGCCACTGGCGGATAAATTCGCCGTCGCGATCGAACCTCTCTCCCTGAGTCGTGGGATTAAAAATACGAAAATAAGGCGCGGCATCAGTACCGGTTGAGGCGGCCCACTGCCAGCCGCCATTATTGGCGGCAAGATCGCCGTCAATAAGCTGCGACATGAAATAGCGCTCCCCCAACCGCCAGTCAATCAGCAGATCTTTTACCAGAAAGCTAGCGGTAATCATGCGTAAACGGTTATGCATCCAGCCCGTCGCGTTAAGCTGGCGCATCGCCGCATCGACAATGGGATAACCGGTTTCGCCTTTCTGCCATGCCTGAAAATAGTGCGGGTTCTCCTGCCACGCGACGCGTTTTGTCCAGCGGATAAACGGCTGGTGTTTGCATAATGCCGGATACCAGGTCATTAAATGACGGTAAAATTCCCGCCAGATGAGCTCATTCAACCAGACGCTTCCCGGTCCGCCGTCCAGCGCCTGCGGCTGCTCCGCCAGTAATCGGTGCAGGCACTGTCGCGGCGACAGGCCGCCCGTCGCCAGGCTGGCGGAAAGCCGACTGGTGCCTTCAACCGCAGGGAAATCCCGCTGTGACTCATACCCGTCTGCGCCCTGCGCGCAAAACTGACGTAGCTGCGCGATGACCGCGTTTTCTTCCACCGGGAAAAGCGCGGCGTCAAACGCCTGTTGCGGGTAGTTAAGCGAGACTGGCGTTAAGGGTGTAGAAAGCGCGCCGCTCACCCGGATCTTCGGGGCCGGAACGCACGGCGGGATATCCTCTTTTAGCCGTTTCAACCAGGCGTTTTTAAACGGCGTAAAAACTTTATACATTTCATGATTGCCGGTCATCACCGCGCCGGGCGCCAGAATCACGCTATCGTCAAAGCCTTCGCAGATGACAGAGGGCAGCGTTTTTTCCACCGCCGCATCACGCTGACGCTCGTTAAACTCATACTGATAGTTATAAAACAGATGGCTGACGTCATGCTGTCGGCAAATGTTTTTGACCGTTTTAATACTGGCGTTAAAATCCGCCACTTCATGAAACAGCAGCGGAATGCCTTTCTCTGCAAGGGCCGTCTGTAGCGCATTGAGCTGCGCGCTGATGAATGCCGCCTGCCGCGGCGCCATATCATGGGCCTGCCACTGCGCGGGGGTGGAAATATAAAGCGCCAGCACCCGCGCGGATGCATCGCGGCAGGCGGCGGCCAGCGCAAGGTTATCCTGTAAACGCAGATCGCGCCTGAACCAGACTAAATGGGTGGGCATACAACTCCTGAAAGATGAAACGTCACGGCGAATAGCGTTAAACAGTGTAGACCCTGGCGCATAAAAAAACCGCCAGCGTGGCGGCTGACGGTTTTTCAGGCTGGTCGCGATTAATAAAAGTCGCAGGTGGCTTTTTCAGCCTGCGCCATCCATACCGGCTTATCACTGGTTTTCGACCAGACACGGTGCAGATAACTATAAAAACGCGCGCGGTCTTTCCAGAAGAGCATCACTGGCAGCGCCAGCACGCCTGCGATCACCGCGAAAGCACGACGGGCAAAAATGACATGCGCCGGATAGTCTTTATAGTGTTCCATACGTTTCCCCCCTTTATACCGACGCTACCCGCCCCGGTATAGATTGAATCGGTGAATAGCACCGAAAAATTGAACCTCGTTACCTGATTAAAATAGTACCGCTTTCGGTGTAATTTTACTACTCATCCGACCACTTATTTTCACGCTTTTCCAGCAGATTTACATTCAAAGCGTAAATTAGTTACAAAAAGGTTAAATTAATACTAACCATTAGTTAAATAATGGTCTTTGCCATTTTTATACTTTTTTTACACTCCGCCCGCCAATTTTTGCGAAATCTTTGCAGCCAAAAAATTACCTTTCTCAGGAGTAAAACAATGCCACTGGAGGTGCTCTGTGAGTGCAGGCGTGATAACCGGCATCGTGCTGGTTTTCTTACTTTTAGGTTATCTGGTCTATGCCCTGATTAATGCGGAGGCGTTCTGATGGTCGCGCAAGGATTTTTACTGATCGCCAGTTTTTTACTGATTTTATTGGTACTGGCGAAACCGTTGGGTTCGGGCCTGGCAAGGCTCATCGCCGCCGTTCCGTTGCCGGGCGTGGCTGGCGTTGAGCGTATCCTCTGGCGGACTCTTGGCATTACCGACCACGAAATGAACTGGCGTCAGTATTTACTGGCGCTACTGACGCTCAATCTGCTGGGACTGGGCATCCTGTTTTGCCTGCTATTCTGGCAGGAGTGGCTGCCCTTAAATCCGCAGCGGCTACCGGGGCTGTCCTGGGATCTGGCGTTGAATACCGCCGTCAGCTTCGTCACCAATACCAACTGGCAAGCTTACAGCGGCGAAAGCACGCTGAGCTACTTTAGCCAGATGGCGGGGCTGACGGTGCAAAATTTCCTGTCGGCGGCGACCGGGATTGCGGTGGTTTTTGCGCTTATCCGCGCCTTTACGCGCCAGAATGTGCACACGCTGGGTAATGCCTGGCAGGATCTGGTACGCATTACGCTATGGATATTATTTCCTGTCGCGTTAATTATCGCGCTGTTTTTTATCCAACAGGGCGTACCGCAAAACCTGTCGGCTTATCAGCCCATCACCACTCTTGAAGGCGCTAAACAACTCTTGCCGATGGGGCCGGTTGCTTCGCAGGAGGCGATCAAAATGCTTGGCACCAACGGAGGCGGTTTCTTTAACGCTAACTCTTCGCATCCGTTCGAAAACCCCACCGCGCTCACTAATCTGGCGCAGATGCTGGCGATATTTTTGATTCCAGCCGCGCTCTGTTTCGCCTTTGGCGAAGCGGCGGGCGATCGCCGTCAGGGACGCGCGCTACTGTGGGCAATGTCATTCATTTTTGTGGTCTGCGTAGCGGTAGTGATGTGGGCGGAAGTTCAGGGAAATCCACATCTGTTGGCGGCAGGCGCGGACAGTAGCGTCAACATGGAAGGTAAAGAAACACGCTTTGGCGTGCTGGCCAGCAGCCTGTTTGCCGTCGTCACGACCGCGGCGTCCTGCGGGGCGGTAAATGCCATGCACGACTCGTTTACCGCTCTGGGCGGTATGGTGCCGATGTGGCTGATGCAAATTGGCGAAGTGGTCTTTGGCGGCGTCGGTTCAGGGCTGTACGGCATGTTGCTGTTTGTCCTGCTGGCGGTGTTTATCGCGGGGCTGATGATCGGTCGCACGCCGGAGTATCTGGGGAAAAAAATCGACGTGCGCGAAATGAAAATGACCGCGCTGGCGATTCTGGTCACGCCGATGCTGGTCTTGTTGGGTTCGGCGCTGGCGATGATGACGGATGCCGGACGCAGCGCAATGCTGAACCCTGGCCCGCACGGTTTTAGCGAAGTGCTATATGCCGTCTCCTCTGCCGCCAACAATAACGGTAGCGCCTTTGCGGGTCTGAGCGCTAACTCGCCTTTCTGGAACTGTTTGCTGGCGTTCTGCATGTTCGTCGGACGTTTCGGCGTGATTATTCCTGTCATGGCCATCGCCGGATCGCTGGTCAGTAAAAAAGTACAGCCGGCCAGTCAGGGAACGCTGGCGACCCACGGCGCGCTATTTATTGGACTGCTCATCGGCACGGTACTGCTGGTCGGCGCGCTGACGTTTATTCCTGCCCTGGCGCTTGGCCCGGTAGCGGAACATTTCTCTTTACCTTGAGCGATGTGGAGTACATTGATATGAGTCGCAAGCAACTGGCGCTGTTTGAACCTGTTTTACTCGTACAGGCGCTAACGGATGCCGTAAAAAAATTAAGCCCACGCGCCCAGTGGCGTAACCCGGTGATGTTTGTGGTCTGGGCCGGCAGCGTGCTAACCACTCTGTTAACGCTCGCTATGGTAACAGGACAAATAGCGGGAAGCGCCTTGTTTACAGGGGTGATCAGTCTGTGGTTATGGTTCACCGTACTGTTCGCCAATTTTGCCGAAGCGCTGGCGGAAGGCCGCAGCAAAGCCCTGGCAAACAGTCTGAAAGGTGTGAAAAAGACCGCGTTCGCTCGCCGCCTGCGCGCCCCTAGCCATGATGCGCAGGCCGATAACGTGCCCGCCGCTGAACTGCGGAAAGGCGACATTGTCCTGGTCAAAGCGGGCGATATTATTCCCTGCGACGGCGAGGTCATCGAAGGCGGCGCCTCGGTGGATGAAAGTGCGATTACCGGCGAATCCGCGCCCGTGATCCGTGAGTCCGGCGGCGATTTCGCCTCTGTCACCGGCGGCACGCGAATTCTTTCCGACTGGCTGGTGATTGCCTGTAGCGTCAATCCTGGCGAAACCTTTCTTGACCGGATGATCGCGATGGTGGAAGGCGCACAGCGGCGGAAAACGCCTAACGAGATTGCCCTGACGATTTTGCTCATTGCCCTGACCATTGTCTTTTTACTGGCGACCGCCACCCTGTGGCCCTTCTCCGCCTGGGGCGGTAACGCGGTCAGCGTCACCGTGTTGGTGGCGTTGCTGGTGTGCCTGATCCCCACTACCATCGGCGGGCTACTCTCCGCCATTGGCGTAGCCGGAATGAGCCGAATGTTGGGCGCGAACGTCATCGCCACCAGCGGCCGCGCCGTAGAAGCCGCGGGCGATGTCGACGTGTTACTGTTGGATAAAACCGGCACTATCACGCTCGGCAACCGCCAGGCGTCCGATTTTATACCCGCCCGAGGGGTGGACGAACGCACGCTGGCTGACGCCGCGCAGCTCGCTTCGCTGGCCGACGAAACGCCGGAAGGCCGCAGCATTGTGATCCTCGCCAAACAGCGCTTTAACCTGCGTGAACGCGATGTGCAGTCGCTTCATGCCACCTTTGTTCCGTTTACCGCGCAAAGCCGCATGAGCGGGATTAATATCGATAACCGGATGATCCGTAAAGGCTCGGTGGACGCGATTCGGCGTCATGTCGAGAGCAATGGCGGCCATTTTCCCGCCGATGTCGAGCAAAACGTCGAGAACGTGGCGCGCCTGGGCGCGACGCCGCTGGTGGTCGTGGAAGGCGCGCGCGTACTGGGTGTTATCGCCCTCAAGGATATCGTTAAAGGCGGCATTAAAGAACGTTTCGCCCAGCTACGAAAGATGGGCATTAAAACGGTGATGATCACTGGCGATAACCGCCTGACGGCGGCAGCGATTGCCGCCGAAGCCGGTGTGGACGATTTTCTTGCCGAAGCCACGCCGGAAGCCAAGCTGGCGTTGATCCGTCAATATCAGGCGGAAGGACGGCTGGTCGCCATGACCGGCGACGGCACTAACGATGCCCCGGCGCTGGCGCAGGCTGACGTCGCGGTGGCGATGAACTCCGGCACCCAGGCGGCGAAAGAAGCCGGTAATATGGTGGATCTGGACTCTAACCCGACCAAGTTGATTGAAGTGGTGCATATCGGTAAGCAGATGCTGATGACGCGCGGCTCGCTCACCACCTTCAGTATCGCGAATGATGTAGCGAAATATTTCGCCATTATTCCCGCCGCGTTTGCCGCTACCTATCCGCAGCTAAACGCGCTCAACGTGATGGGGCTGCATTCGCCGAACTCCGCCATTCTGAGCGCGGTGATCTTTAACGCCCTGATTATCATTTTTCTGATCCCGCTGGCATTAAAAGGCGTGAGTTATAAGCCGCTTTCCGCATCGGCCATGCTGCGCCGTAATTTATGGATCTATGGTCTGGGTGGTCTGGTGGTGCCGTTTATTGGCATCAAAGTGATTGATGTGCTGCTGACCCTGCTGGGTCTGGCGTGAGGTGTATGATGATCGGTTTACGTCCTGCTTTTTCGACAATGTTATTTCTGCTGTTATTGACCGGCGGCGTGTATCCGCTTCTGACCACGGCGCTGGGGCAGTGGTGGTTTCCCTGGCAGGCTAATGGCTCGCTGATTCATAAAGACAATGTGATACGCGGCTCAGCGCTTATCGGACAATCGTTTACCGCCGCGGGCTATTTTCATGGCCGGCCCTCCGCCACCGCCGATACGCCTTATAATCCACTGGCGTCGGGCGGAAGCAACCTGGCCGCCAGCAATCCCGAACTGGATGCGCAAATACAGTCCCGCGTCGCCGCGCTACGCGCCGCTAACCCCCAGGCGAGTTCCGCGGTTCCGGTTGAGCTGGCGACGGCCTCGGCAAGCGGGCTGGATAATAATCTGACGCCCGGCGCCGCGGCATGGCAAATCCCCCGCGTGGCGGCGGCTCGCCAGCTTCCCGTTGAACAGGTCGCGCAACTGGTTGCAGAATATACGCACAGGCCGCTGGCGCGCTTTCTTGGGCAACCGGTGGTGAATATTGTTGAGCTTAATCTGGCGCTGGATGCGCTACAGGGACACAGAGCGAAATGAACGACGAACCCTTGCGTCCTGATCCGGATCGCTTGTTGGAACAAACGCCCCCGCCCCACCGGGGGAAGTTGAAAATTTTCTTCGGCGCCTGCGCAGGCGTCGGAAAAACCTGGGCGATGCTGGCGCAAGCGCAGCGGCTGCGAGCGCAGGGGCTGGATGTGGTGATCGGCGTGGTAGAGACGCATGGCCGTAAAGAGACCGCCGCGCTACTTGACGGGCTGACCATTCTGCCGCCAAAACGTCACTCGCACCGGGGGCGGCAAATTCGCGAATTTGACCTGGATGCCGCCCTCGCCCGGCGTCCGGCGCTGATTTTAATGGATGAGCTGGCGCACAGTAACGCGCCTGGCTCACGCCATCCTAAGCGCTGGCAGGATATTGAAGAGCTGCTGGAAGCGGGAATCGACGTTTTCACCACCGTGAACGTACAACATCTGGAAAGTCTGAACGATGTGGTGAGCGGCGTCACGGGGATTCAGGTGCGCGAAACCGTCCCCGATCCCTTTTTTGATGCCGCTGATGAAGTCGTACTGGTCGATCTGCCGCCCGACGATCTGCGCCAACGGCTCAACGAAGGTAAAGTGTATATCGCCGGCCAGGCGGAACGCGCTATTGAACATTTTTTCCGCAAGGGCAATCTGATCGCCCTCCGCGAGCTGGCGCTACGCCGGACAGCCGATCGCGTGGACGATCAGATGCGTGCCTGGCGCGCGCATCCGGGCGAAGAAAAAGTATGGCATACCCGCGATGCGATTTTACTGTGTATCGGGCATAACACCGGCAGCGAAAAACTGGTGCGTACCGCGGCGCGTCTGGCCTCCCGGCTCGGCAGCGTCTGGCATGCCGTCTATGTCGAAACGCCAACGTTACACCGCTTACCGGAAAAGCAACGGCGGGCTATTTTAAGCGCGCTGCGCCTGGCGCAGGAGCTTGGCGCGGAAACCGCCACCCTGTCCGATCCCGCCGAAGAGAAAGCGGTCGTGCGCTATGCCCGCGAACATAATCTGGGGAAAATCGTCATGGGCCGCCCGGCGTCGCGACGCTGGTGGCGACGTGACGCTTTCGCCGACCGTCTTGCCAGGCGCGCGCCGGATCTCGATCAGGTGATCGTCGCGCTGGAAGAGCCGCCAGCGCGCGCGTTGGCGCAAACGCCTGATAACCGACCTTTTAAAGAGAAATGGCGTGGGCAGATTCAGGGCTGTCTGGTCGCCGTGGCGCTTTGCGCCATCACCACGCTTATCGCTATGCAGTGGCTTGTCACCTTCGACGCCGCCAATCTGGTGATGCTCTATTTGCTGGGCGTAGTGGTGATTGCGCTGCTTTACGGACGCTGGCCGTCGGTGGTGGCGACGGTGATTAACGTGGCGAGTTTCGATCTCTTTTTTATCGCGCCACGCGGTACGCTCGCCGTTTCGGACGTGCAATATTTGCTGACCTTTGCCGTGATGCTGACGGTAGGTCTGGTGATTGGCAATCTTACTGCCGGGGTGCGCTATCAGGCGCGCGTCGCCCGTTATCGGGAACAGCGTACCCGTCATTTATATGAAATGTCTAAAGCGCTGGCCGTCGGGCGTAGCGAACATGATATCGCCGCGACCAGCGAGCGGTTTATCGCCTCGACGTTTCAGGCGCGCAGCCAAATTTTATTACCTGATACTAACGGTAAGTTGCTGCCTCTCACCCACCAGCAAGGCATGACGCCGTGGGACGACGCAATTGCGCGCTGGAGTTTTGATAAAGGCCAGCCTGCCGGCGCAGGCACCGATACCCTCCCTGGCGTGCCTTATCAAATCCTGCCGCTGAAAAGCGCCGATAAAACGTACGGTCTGGCTATCGTCGAACCGGGTAATTTGCGTCAGTTAATGGTGCCGGAACAGCAACGCCTGCTGGAAACATTTACTCTGCTTGTCGCCAACGCGCTGGAACGACTGACGCTGACCGCCAGCGAAGAACAGGCGCGTCTCGCCAGCGAGCGCGAAAGTATTCGCAACGCTCTGCTGGCGGCGCTGTCGCATGATTTACGCACGCCGCTGACGGTATTGTTCGGCCAGGCGGAAATTTTGACGCTGGATTTAGCCAGCGCAGGATCGCCCCACGCGCGTCAGGCCAGTGAAATCCGCCAGCATATTCTCAACACCACCCGGCTGGTGAATAATTTGCTGGATATGGCGCGTATTCAGTCCGGCGGGTTTAATCTTAAAAAAGAGTGGCTGACGCTGGAAGAGGTCGTCGGTAGCGCGTTACAGATGTTAGAGCCGGGTTTATTGCATCCGATTACATTGTCGCTGCCGCAACAGTTAACGCTTATCCATGTCGATGGCCCCTTATTTGAGCGTGTCCTGATCAACTTGCTGGAAAACGCCGTTAAGTACGCCGGGCCGCAGGCCAGTATCGGCATTGATGCTGCGGTTAAGGACGATCGTTTACAACTGGATGTCTGGGATAACGGGCCGGGTATTCCTGCGGGGCAAGAACAGAAGATTTTCGATAAGTTCGCCCGCGGCAACAAAGAGTCCGCCGTCCCCGGCGTGGGGCTGGGGCTGGCGATTTGCCATGCTATCGTAGAGGTACACGGCGGCACGCTTACCGCCTATAATCGACCGCAGGGCGGCGCCTGTTTCCGTGTGACGCTGCCGCAAGGAAAGCCACCTGAACTTGACGATTTTCATGAGGATATGTGACAAACGTTCTGATTGTTGAAGATGAACAGGCCATCCGCCGCTTTCTGCGCACCGCGCTGGAAGGCGACGGCCTGCGCGTGTATGAAGCTGAAACATTACAACGTGGTTTACTGGAAGCCGCCACGCGAAAGCCCGATCTGATTATTCTCGATCTCGGCCTGCCGGACGGCGACGGAATCGATTTCATTCGCGACCTGCGTCAGTGGAGCGCAATACCGGTGATTGTCCTTTCCGCCCGCAGCGAAGAAAGCGATAAGATTGCCGCGCTTGACGCCGGAGCTGATGATTACCTGAGCAAGCCATTCGGCATTGGCGAGTTGCAGGCGCGTTTGCGTGTCGCGCTGCGACGGCACGCCGCCAGCCCTTGCGCCGATCCGATCGTCCGCTTTTCCGGCGTGACGGTCGATCTTGCCGCACGGTTGATCCACCGTGGCGACGAAGAAATTCATCTGACGCCAATTGAGTTCCGCCTGCTGGCGGTATTACTCAATAATACCGGCAAAGTATTAACCCAACGGCAGTTATTAAACCAGGTCTGGGGCCCTAACGCCGTGGAGCATAGCCACTATTTGCGCATCTATATGGGACATTTACGCCAGAAACTGGAACAAGATCCCACCCGCCCACGCCATTTTATTACCGAAACCGGAATTGGCTATCGCTTTATGCCGTGAATAGCTATTCATTATTTTTAAATAACTTCTAATTTTTATGTCATTTATTTTCGGCGTCGCGAATAATTATTTTCGCGGCGATATTATATTTTATGGAGAATATAAAAAAACATATTATTAACATTTAAGAAACAATCCGTTATTTCACAGCACGATATGCATAATCGCCGACTAATTATTTTTCAAATGATCGTTTTTTGTTGATCTGGTTCACAGATTGCTGGCGCTTCCTGGATAAAATATCCATGCTTTCAATAAATCAATGAAAGGACCTCAAAATGGAAAATAATAATCGTTTTATGCCCCATATAAGGCGGACAACGCATATTATGATGTTTGCCCACCGTAATAGTTTCGACTTTCATTTCTTTAATGCCCGGTAGTTTTTCTGCTACGGGTACTTCAGCATACAGGTCTTTCCGACCCTTATGTCATTCAGGTCTATTGCCTAAATAACTCGAATTGTTAAAAGCGACAGTACGGTAATCCCTTTACGTCCAGCCAGCTAACCATATGGTTTGACAGAAGAAACTCCGACTCAGCGCAATTTTAGTTATCACGGTTTCTGCCTGTATATCGTAGTACTCAACTCCTTAAATCCTGAATTTCCTGCAACCGGACGGGTTGGGATTTATTACATCTAAAATAAAGCTAATTTACTGATTTTTTTATCAGCGGGATAGCTTTGATTTTTTCCGGAAGAATCAGTTTCTCATGCGAGAAATTGAGGGCCTGCTATTACCTGAAATAAAGAGATGAAAAATGTCAGAATTAAAAATTGCCGTTAGCCGTCATTGCCCGGATTGTTTTTCTACACACCGTAATATTGTAAATGTTGATGAGAGTCGTTTCATCGACGTGGCTGCCATCGTGTTATCCATCGACGACATTGAACACGGAAAACTCGATGAAATCGACGCAACGGGTTACGGTATTCCCGTGTTTGTCGCGACTCATGACGAAGGGCGCGTACCGCCTGAGTATTTGTCGCGTATCTCTGGTGTATTCGAATATAATGAATCCCGTACTGCCTTCTATGGTCGCCAGTTGGAAACCGCAGCAAGCCACTACGAAACGCAGTTACGTCCGCCGTTTTTCCGCGCGCTGGTGGATTATGTCAACCAGGGCAACAGCGCATTTGACTGCCCGGGGCATCAGGGCGGCGAATTCTTCCGCCGTCATCCTGCCGGTAATCAGTTCGTGGAATACTTTGGCGAAACGCTCTTCCGCTCCGACCTATGCAACGCGGACGTGGCGATGGGCGATCTGCTGATTCACGAAGGCGCGCCTTGCATTGCGCAGCAACATGCGGCGAAAGTCTTTAACGCCGATAAGACCTACTTTGTGCTGAACGGGACCTCCTCCTCTAACAAAGTCGTACTCAACGCGCTGTTAACGCCGGGCGATCTGGTTCTGTTTGACCGTAACAACCACAAATCTAACCACCACGGCGCATTATTGCAGGCGGGCGCAACGCCAGTTTATCTGGAAACCGCGCGTAACCCGTATGGTTTTATCGGCGGGATCGACGCTCACTGCTTCGAAGAAGATTACCTGCGCGAGCTGATTAGCGAAGTCGCGCCGCAGCGCGCCCGCGAAGCACGTCCATTCCGTCTGGCCGTCATCCAGTTAGGCACCTACGACGGTACCATTTATAACGCCCGTCAGGTCGTCGATAAAATTGGTCATCTGTGCGACTACATCCTGTTTGACTCCGCCTGGGTCGGCTATGAACAATTTATTCCGATGATGGCCGATTGTTCGCCGCTGCTGCTGGAACTGAACGAAAACGATCCGGGTATTCTGGTGACGCAGTCCGTTCACAAACAACAAGCCGGTTTCTCCCAGACCTCGCAGATCCATAAAAAAGATAGCCATATCAAAGGGCAATCGCGCTACGTTCCGCATAAGCGCATGAACAACGCCTTTATGATGCACGCCTCCACCAGCCCGTTCTATCCGCTGTTCGCCGCGCTGGACGTTA
The DNA here is from genome assembly GCF_004010735.1 of Salmonella sp. SSDFZ54. Taxonomy (NCBI): domain Bacteria; kingdom Pseudomonadati; phylum Pseudomonadota; class Gammaproteobacteria; order Enterobacterales; family Enterobacteriaceae; genus Salmonella; species Salmonella sp. SSDFZ54. The sequence goes on along the minus strand of NZ_CP034819.1, from coordinate 3,486,273 downwards.
ACGCCAAAATGCACGAAGGCGTCAGCGGTCGCAATATGTGGATGGATTGCGTGGTTAACGGCATCGATGCCCGTAAATTGATCCTCGAAAACTGTCATCACATCCGTCCGTTCGTACCGGAACTGATTGATGGTAAGCCGTGGCAGTCATACCCGACATCAGAGATCGCCAGCGATCTACGCTTCTTCCACTTCGTTCCGGGAGAACACTGGCATGCGTTTGAAGGCTATGCCGAACATCAGTACTTTGTCGACCCTTGCAAACTGCTGCTCACCACACCGGGCATTAATGCAGCAAGCGGCGAATATGAAGACTTTGGCGTTCCTGCCACGATCCTCGCCAACTTCCTGCGCGAGAACGGCGTTGTGCCGGAAAAATGCGACCTCAACTCCATTCTGTTCCTGCTGACGCCGGCAGAAGACATGGCGAAGTTACAACAGCTTGTCGCCCTGCTGGCTCGTTTCGAAAAACTGCTGGAAGCTGATGCGCCGTTAGCGGAAGTATTACCGTCCATCTACAAACAGCATGAAGCGCGTTATGCCGGCTACACCCTGCGTCAGCTTTGCCAGGAGATGCACGATCTCTATGCGCGGCACAACGTGAAACAGCTGCAAAAAGAGATGTTCCGTAAATCGCATTTCCCGAAAGTCAGTATGAATCCGCAAGAGGCCAACTATGCCTATCTGCGCGGCGAGGTCGAACTGGTTCGCCTGCCGGAAGCGGAAGGTCGTATCGCGGCTGAAGGCGCTCTGCCTTACCCGCCGGGAGTGCTGTGTGTAGTTCCGGGTGAAATCTGGGGCGGTTCTGTCCTGCGTTACTTCAGCGCCCTGGAAGAGGGGATCAACCTGCTGCCGGGCTTTGCGCCTGAACTGCAGGGCGTTTATATCGAAGAACACGACGGCCGTAAGCAGGTCTGGTGCTACGTCATTAAACCTCGTGACGCGCAGCGCTCCCTGCTGAAGGAGGAAAAATTATGAGTAAACCTAAATCCAATAAAATGGGTGTCGTGCAGCTCACAATTCTGACTATGGTCAACATGATGGGCTCCGGGATCATCATGCTACCGACCAAACTGTCTGAAGTCGGCACGATATCCATTATCTCCTGGCTGGTCACCGCCGTCGGCTCGATGGCGCTGGCCTGGGCGTTTGCGAAATGCGGTATGTTTAGCCGTAAATCCGGCGGTATGGGCGGTTACGCCGAATATGCCTTCGGTAAATCCGGCAACTTTATGGCGAACTATACCTACGGCGTCTCGCTGCTGATCGCCAACGTGGCTATCGCCATCTCCGCTGTCGGCTATGGCACAGAGCTGTTCGGCGCCGCGCTGACGCCGCTCCAGATCGGTCTGGCGACTATCGCCGTATTGTGGGTTTGTACCATCGCAAACTTTGGCGGCGCGCGTATTACCGGACAGATCAGTAGCGTTACCGTTTGGGGCGTCATCATTCCGGTTGTCGGCCTGTGCATCATTGGCTGGTTCTGGTTTAGCCCCAGCATGTACGTAGCGTCATGGAACCCGCACCATGTTCCGTTCTTTAGCGCGGTCGGTTCTTCCATCGCCATGACGTTGTGGGCATTTCTTGGACTGGAATCCGCCTGCGCCAACGCAGACGTGGTCGAGAATCCGGAAAAGAACGTCCCCATCGCGGTACTGGGCGGTACGCTGGGCGCGGCGGTCATCTATATCGTTTCGACTAACGTGATTGCCGGGATTGTGCCGAACATGGATCTAGCGAACTCCACGGCGCCGTTTGGTCTGGCGTTTGCACAGATGTTCACGCCTGCGGTAGGTAAAGTGATCATGGCGCTGATGGTAATGTCCTGCTGCGGCTCGCTGCTGGGCTGGCAGTTCACTATCGCTCAGGTCTTTAAATCCTCCGCTGACGAAGGCTATTTCCCGAAAGTCTTCTCTCGTGTAACGAAAGTCGACGCGCCGGTTCAGGGGATGTTGATTATTGTGATTATTCAGACTGGCCTGTCGCTGATGACCATTAGCCCGTCGCTGAATAGTCAGTTTAACGTCCTGGTTAACCTGGCGGTGGTGACGAACATTATTCCGTATATTCTGTCGATGGCCGCGCTGGTTATCATTCAGAAAATGGCGAATGTGCCGTCATCAAAAGCGAAAGTCGCTAACTTCGTGGCCTTCGTTGGCGCCATGTATAGCTTCTACGCGCTATATTCCTCCGGTGAAGAAGCCATGCTGTACGGCTCAATTGTGACCTTCCTCGGCTGGACGTTATACGGCCTGGTCTCACCGCGTTTTGAATTGAAAAATAAACACGGCTGATGGCGCGCCCGGGCTGCGGTAACGCTAGTCCGGGCATTTTCACTCTTTGAATAAGATAATAGAAATGAGTAATCCAGAACGGGAAGTCACTGATATAGCAGAAATACTGGCTATTCTCAGTAAACACGAAGTGTGTCGGATAGGGTTTAACGACAATCTCTGTCCGTATGTTGTCCCCGTAAATTTTGGCTACGAGTATCAGAACGGACGCTGGATATTTTATTTTCACGGCGCACGCACCGGGAAAAAGATGCGTCTGTTACGTAAGAACCCGGCAGTATGCCTTGAAATGGACGGCGACCATGCATTACTACGTGCCGATGCCCCCTGTGATTATAGCTACGCCTACACCAGCGTTTTCGCCACCGGACTGGCATCGATATTGCAAACGCGCGAGGAGATGCGCCACGGCCTGGACGTCATTATGCGCCAGACCGATCCGGGAAAAACCTTCAATTATCGGGAAGATATGATGAAAGCGGTTTGCGTGGTGCGTATCGAATGCGACGCCCTCACCTGCCGCCGACATCTGGCGACTCAGAGCGAATAAGTCAGATATCACAAGCGCCTTATCCGGCCTGGAGGCGATTTACAGGCCTGATAAGCGCAGCGCCGTTAATACAAAAAAGGAGCCGTAAGGCTCCTTTTTCTTCCATATCGCCCATCAGGCGTTTTTCAATACTTCGCTAACGATTTCAACGGCTTCTTTCTCAATCTGCTTGCGATGTTCTTCCCCCAGGAAGCTTTCGCAATAGATCTTGTAAGCGTCTTCCGTACCGGATGGACGCGCGGCGAACCAGCCGTTATCGGTCATTACCTTCAGGCCGCCAATCGATGCGCCATTACCCGGCGCTGCGGTAAGACGCGCGGTGATCGGGTCGCCTGCCAGCGTGCTGGCGCTGACCATTTCCGGAGACAGTTTAGACAATGCCGCTTTCTGCGCGGAGGTCGCGCTCGCCTGCAGACGGTTATAGCTCGGCGCGCCAAAACGCGCTGCCAGTTCATTGTAATGCTCTTGCGGGTTTTTCCCGGTAACGGCGGTGATTTCCGCCGCCAGCAGGCACATGATGATCCCGTCTTTATCGGTAGACCACGGCGTACCGTCGAAACGCAGGAACGAAGCGCCCGCGCTCTCTTCCCCGCCGAAACCAAAGCTGCCGTCGAACAAACCGTCAACAAACCATTTGAAGCCTACCGGCACTTCCACCAGCTTGCGTCCCAAGTCATTCACCACGCGGTCAATCATCGCGGAAGAGACCAGCGTTTTACCGACAGCCACGTCTTTGCCCCACAGCGGACGATGCTGGAACAGATAGTTAATGGCGACCGCCAGATAATGGTTCGGGTTCATCAGCCCTGCAGGCGTCACGATGCCATGACGGTCGTAGTCCGGGTCGTTAGCGAAGGCCAGGTCAAACTTGTCACGCAGCGCCAGTAAACCCGCCATCGCACATTCGGAGGAACAATCCATACGGATCGCGCCGTCTTTATCAAGGTGCATAAAGCGGAAGGTTTGATCAACCTGATCGTTAACTAACGTCAGGTTAAGCTTGTAATGCTCAGCGATACGTTTCCAGTATTCAATACCGGAGCCGCCCAGCGGATCGACACCCAGCGTCAGACCGGCTTTCTGAATCGCCGCCATATCAACGATATCCGCCAGCCCTTCGACAAACGGCTGTACCAGATCTACCGCTTTAACGTGGCCCGAGGCCATTGCCGCATCCAGAGAGATGCGCTTAACGCCTTGCAGGCCGCCCGCCAGCAGCGCATTGGCGCGATCTTCTACCACTTTAGTGACGTTGGTATCCGCCGGGCCGCCATTGGGCGGATTATATTTAATACCGCCATCTTCCGGCGGGTTGTGCGACGGCGTAATGACAATACCATCTGCCAGCGGGCCGCCTTTTTTGTTATGGACCAGGATAGCATTTGACACGGCAGGCGTTGGCGTAAAGCCATTATTTTCCTGCACGATAACGTCTACGCCGTTTGCCGCCAGCACTTCCAGCACGGAAATGAAGGCCGGTTCCGAGAGCGCATGGGTGTCTTTCCCTACATAGCAGGGGCCGGTAATGCCATTTTTCGCCCGCTCTTCAGCAATCGCCTGGGCGATCGCCAGAATATGCGGTTCGTTGAAACTGTGACGGCCTGCGCTGCCGCGATGGCCGGAAGTGCCAAATTTCACGGCATGTTCTGCATTCCCTGCCTCCGGTTTCAGTACATAATACTGCGCCGTCAGTTGGGCGACGTTAATCAAATCACTCTGTTGCGCGGGTTGTCCTGCGCGGTTGTGGATTGCCATTGCCTGGTCCTTCTAATGCAAGGATTAAATTGTTCCGCAAACCTTTTCAATCAATTCCGCCGGGAATTGCATTGACTGCATGATGTGTTCGATCATGCTGCATTTACGGCCGGTGTTGGTGTTGGTGATCACCCAGTACGGCGTGCCGGGAACGTGCTTAGGTTTAGTTTGATTCCCATTTTTCAGCAGCGTTTGTTCATCCGCCGCAAAATAGACGCGCGTGCGGCCATGCAACGACTCCGTCGCCTCCGCAAACGCGTGGTGATCCAGTGAATAGAGTGTAGTCAGAATCAGCATAAAGCGGTTGACCGCTTTTTTCTGCTCGGCATATTCGTCAGACAACAACAGCTCACGCATCGCGCGAACTTTGTCTTTTACCGGGTTAACCGGTTTCGCTTCGGCAACGGGTTGCGCCGCAGGCGTCCCCTTCACCGCTGAAGCCGTTGGCTGTGTCGTGGCGGAAAACTTCAACATACGCCGTAAAATGTCGGATGCGCTCTCGCCGATATGCTTGGTGTGGCTGGCAATATAGCTATAGAGTTCATCATCAACTTCAATCGTTTTCATCTTAATCCAGTGCGATGTCTTTGCTGAATACAAGTCATTGGGATTATAGGAACAAATCCCAACAGCGGATAGCGTTAAGCCCGGCTGACAAAAAAACTCGGAGTAAACCTTAGAGGTTGCAGCCCAGTGGCAGAATGGTCAACATAATACCCTAACCCGACAGAGCGAAAAAAAGAACTTTGCCATGAAATTAAACATCCGAGCGCAATCTGCACAAAACCTGCACAATAATTCCCCCATCGTTCTCGTTCATGGTCTGTTTGGCAGCCTGGACAACCTCGGCGTACTGGCGCGGGATCTGGTGACCGATCACGACATTATTCAGGTCGATATGCGCAATCATGGTTTATCGCCGCGCGATCCGGTCATGGATTATCCGGCAATGGCCCAGGATCTTCTGGATACGCTTGACGCGCAGCAGATTGAAAAAGCGACGTTTATTGGTCATTCCATGGGCGGAAAAGCGGTAATGGCGCTGACGGCGCTGGCGCCCGATCGCATCGATCGTCTGGTCGCGATTGATATCGCCCCCGTGGATTATCACGTTCGCCGCCACGATCGCATTTTCGCGGCCATTAATGCCGTCAGCGAATCCGACGCGACATCCCGCCAACAGGCGGCAGGGATTATGCGCCAACACCTCAACGAAGAAGGCGTGATCCAGTTTCTGTTAAAATCCTGGGCTGAAGGCGAATGGCGTTTTAATGTTCCGGTATTATGGGAGCAGTATCCGCATATCGTCGGCTGGGAAACCATTCCGCCCTGGGAACATCCGGCGCTGTTTATTCCAGGCGGTAACTCGCCGTACGTGACCGAAGCGTACCGCGACGCGCTGCTGGCGCAATTCCCTTTGGCGCGCGCGCATGTGATCGCCGGCGCGGGCCACTGGGTACATGCCGAAAAACCAGAGGCGGTTCTGCGCGCCATCCGCCGTTATCTGCACGATAAACGCTAACTGATTAAAAACTCATCGCCTGTGCGCGATTACGCGCGCGGGCGTTGGCGTCGCTTCCTCGCTGATGTATGATGGCGCGCTATCCATCCGGGCATAAGCCTGGCTGATTGTTTCCCCCGAAGTCACCAAAATCATGGCCAAAGAACAAACGGACCGTACGACATTAGATCTGTTCGCGCACGAGCGTCGCCCGGGACGACCTAAAACGAATCCGCTTTCGCGCGATGAACAGTTACGCATCAACAAGCGCAACCAGTTAAAACGCGACAAAGTTCGTGGCCTCAAGCGTGTCGAATTAAAACTCAACGCACAAGCGGTTGACGCGCTGAATGAGCTGGCCGAAGCGCGCAACATTAGCCGCAGCGAGCTCATTGAAGAAATATTAATGAAGCAGCTTATGGCGCTGCGCGGCCAGGGTTTAGTCTGAAAATAAGTTTTGTTTCATATTTCGTGTAGCAGAGCGTGCAGTCCCGCGTGATTGCTGTTTCCGCATATCTGCCTGTTCTGCTATGATTGCCCTTATCCGTGGGCAATTCGCCACCACCATTTCAATAAGTTTCAAGAGGTTATTTTACTCATGGCAATCACTGGCATCTTTTTCGGCAGCGACACCGGTAATACCGAAAATATCGCAAAAATGATTCAAAAACAGCTTGGTAAAGACGTTGCCGATGTGCATGACATTGCAAAAAGCAGTAAAGAAGACCTGGAAGGGTATGACATTCTGCTGCTGGGCATCCCAACCTGGTACTATGGCGAAGCGCAATGTGACTGGGATGACTTCTTCCCGACTCTCGAAGAGATTGACTTTAACGGTAAGCTGGTGGCGCTGTTTGGCTGTGGCGATCAGGAAGACTACGCGGAATACTTCTGTGATGCGCTGGGCACGATTCGCGACATTATTGAGCCGCGCGGCGCCACAATTGTGGGTCACTGGCCAACCGCAGGCTATCATTTTGAAGCCTCTAAAGGTCTGGCTGACGACGATCATTTTGTCGGTCTGGCGATTGACGAAGACCGTCAGCCTGAACTGACCGCCGAGCGTGTTGAAAAATGGGTTAAGCAAGTTTCGGCTGAATTGCACCTCGACGACATCCTCAACGCCTAATCTTATGCGGCGCAGCGTTATATCTGCGCCGCATCAATAGACAAGACCAATCAAAATAATTGCTACAAATTTGTAACTTTCGCACCCATCCCTGTACAATGTCCGGGTGTAATCAGGTGGCGCCAAAATTTGCAGGCAAAACCACAGTTTTATTAATATCTGCGAGAGACTTGCGGTTTTCATTTCGGCATGGCAGTCCTATAATGATACGCATTATCTTGAGTGCAATTTCTGTCACTTCTCTAATGAAGTGAATCGTTTAGCAACAGGACAGATTCCGCATGACTGACAACAATACCGCATTAAAGAAGGCTGGCCTGAAAGTAACGCTTCCTCGTTTAAAAATTCTGGAAGTTCTTCAGGAACCAGATAACCATCACGTCAGTGCGGAAGATTTATACAAACGCCTGATCGACATGGGTGAAGAAATCGGTCTGGCAACCGTATACCGTGTGCTGAACCAGTTTGACGATGCCGGTATCGTGACCCGCCATAATTTTGAAGGCGGTAAATCCGTTTTTGAACTGACGCAACAGCATCATCACGACCATCTTATCTGCCTTGACTGCGGAAAAGTGATTGAATTTAGTGATGACTCTATTGAAGCGCGCCAGCGTGAAATTGCGGCGAAACACGGTATTCGTTTAACTAATCACAGCCTCTATCTTTACGGCCACTGCGCTGAAGGCGACTGCCGCGAAGACGAGCACGCGCACGATGACGCGACTAAATAAGTGTAAATCTTTCGAAGAGCCAACCGCCCGGTTGGCTTTTTTATATCCTCCTCTTTCCTGCCGCTTGATGTTGATTTAATGTAAAAAACGCTATCGCATCTCAGGAGAGCAGGAATGGAGCTTCGCCAGTTACGCTATTTCGTGCGTATTATTGAAACCGGCAGTATGGGCAGCGCCGCACAGGATCTTGATATTGGCGTTTCAGCATTAAGTCAACAGATGTCCCGTCTGGAAAACGAGCTCGCCATCCGTCTGCTGCAGCGCACTTCGCGCGGCGTAACGCCAACCAACGCCGGGCTGGCCTTTTATTCACAGGCGCAACTCGCCCTGCGTCATGCCGACGACGCGATTCTCGCCGCCAGAGAAGCGCGCCTTTCCGGTCATGTGAGCGTAGGAATGGCCCCCAGTACCGCCTCCATACTGGGTATACCGTTTATCCATGCCATGCAGGAAAACTATGCCGATGTCCGACTGCATGTGGTGGAAAGCTTGTCCGGTAATCTGGAAAGAATGATCAATACCCGCCAGATTGATTTAGCCGTTGTCTTTCAAAAAGATAAAATCCTGCGCTGGAGCGCCAGACCGATCCTTGAAGAACAGCTTTTTCTGATTGGCTCCCATGCCCTGCTGGCGGCGCTTCCTGATAACCCGATCACACCTGAACAACTGGCAGGCATTCCGCTCATTATGCCAAGCCAGGGACATGGGCTGCGCGGCAGGCTGGACGCTGTCTGCCAGGAACATGCGCTTAACGTTGAAATCGTCGCGGAAATTGACGGCCTGGCGTTGTTGATGCGCGCCGTGCGCGACGGTCTTGGCGCCACGTTGCAGCCCGGCGCGGCGATTTCTCATCTGGATAACGACGCGCTACGCGTGATCGGCGTCCATAATCCGGTACTCAGCCGCCCCAATTTTTTAGTCAGCCTGTCGGATGATGAACTGACGCCCGCCGGCCTTGCCGCCAGAGTAGTCCTTACCAAAGTTATTCGTCAGTTAGTCGACGCCGGTGAATGGCCAGGCGCAACCCTTTACGCTTACTAAACCCCTGTTTAGCGCTACCTGATAGCGCGCCGCTTATTTATCCGTATACATTTCAATTACAAATTTAACAAATAGTTAAATGGTACGGGAGTATAAGATGGTTGATGTACTGGTGATAGGCGGAGGCAATGCCGCATTATGCGCCGCCCTGACCGCACGGGAAGCGGGCGCATCGGTTCTGCTGCTGGAGGCTGCCCCGCGGGAATGGCGCGGCGGAAATTCTCAGCACACACGAAACCTGCGCTGTATGCATGATGCGCCGCAGGATGTGCTGGTAGAAAGCTATCCTGAAGAGGAATTCTGGCAGGATCTGTGGCGAGTCACCGACGGCAACACCAACGAAGCGCTGGCGCGACTGGTCATTCGCACCTCTTCGCAATGCCGCGACTGGATGCGCAAACATGGCGTTAACTTTCAACCGCCGCTATCTGGGGCGCTCCACGTTGCGCGCACCAATGCGTTTTTTATGGGCGGCGGGAAAGCGCTCGTCAATGCCTATTACCGTAGCGCCGAACGGCTGGGCGTACAGGTTCGCTATAACACGCCGGTTCACGCGCTTGAACTTCATGACGGCGAATTCGTGGCGGCGCTGGCGGGTAGCGAACGTATTACCGCCAAAGCCTGCGTATTAGCGGCTGGCGGTTTCGAATCAAACCGTGAATGGCTGCGGGAGGCCTGGGGAGAAAACGCCCGCGGCGAATGGCCCGCGGATAATTTCCTGATTCGCGGCACGCGTTTTAACCAGGGCGTATTACTCAAATTTATGATGGATGCCGGCGCGGATATCATTGGCGATCCGTCCCAGTCGCACTGCGTAGCGATTGATGCCAGGGCGCCGCTGTACGACGGCGGTATTTGTACTCGCGTGGATTGCGTATCGCTGGGTATTGTCGTGAATCGCGACGCCGAACGTTTTTATGATGAAGGCGAAGATTTCTGGCCGAAACGTTACGCCATTTGGGGGCGGCTGGTGGCTCAACAGCCAGGACAAATTGGCTATTCGATTATTGACAGTAAAGCCATCGGCCACTTTATGCCGCCGGTTTTTCCTGGCGCGCAGGCCAATACGCTGGCTGAGCTGGCCTGCCAGTTGGGGCTGGACGCGGAAAAATTTACCCATACCGTCACGCAGTATAACCAGGCCTGCCAGCCCGGTCATTTTGATCATACCTTGCTTGATGACTGCGCCACTAAAAACCTGACGCCGGCGAAAACCCACTGGGCGCGCCCGCTTGATGCGCCGCCCTACTACGGTTATGCGCTGCGACCCGGCATCACGTTTACCTACCTGGGACTAAAAGTTAACGAACGTGCCGCGGTGCATTTTGCCGGTCATCCAAGCCGCAACCTGTTTGTTGCCGGCGAGATGATGGCAGGAAATGTTCTGGGCAAGGGGTATACCGCAGGCGTAGGCATGTCTATCGGCACAACCTTTGGCCGCATTGCGGGAATAGAAGCCGCCCGCGCGGCGCACAAGGAGGCGCAGCATGAAACAGCTTGAAAAATTAATCATTGAGGCCACCGTGCTTACCGAACCGGAAGCCGAGGTCGAACGCGTCATGCAAGTGTGTAACGCGTGTCGCTACTGCGAAGGTTTTTGCGCGGTATTTCCGGCGATGACCCAGCGGCTCGAATTCGGTAAAGCCGATATTCATTATCTGGCGAATTTATGTCATAACTGCGGCGCCTGCCTGCACGCGTGCCAGTACGCGCCGCCCCATGAATTTGCCATTAACGTGCCGAAAGCGATGGCGCAAGCCCGCCTGGAGACGTATCAACAGTATGCCCAGCCCGCCGCTTTTGGCGCGTTATACCGTCGGGCGGGGATTACCGTCGCGCTGGCGCTGATAGTCGGTCTGACGCTCTTTTTATTACTGGCGATGGCGCTGAAAGGGTCGCTGATTCATCCGCCGCTGGCCGGTGACTTCTATCAAATTTTTCCGCATAGCCTGCTGGCATGGATGTTTGGCTCAGTTTTTGTGCTGGCAATCGGTTTGCTTATGGCGGGCGTAATCCGCTTCTGGCGTGAGATCTCGCCGGGCGTACCGCGTTCGGCGGAGATTGCGGAAGCGTCGCACAATGCGTTAACGCTGAAATATCTCGACGGCGGTCACGGCAAAGGCTGTAACGAAGCGGACGATGCGTTCACGCTGCTGCGCCGTCGCTTTCATCACTTTACCTTCTACGGTTTTATGCTCTGTTTTGCCGCCACGGTCGTGGCGACGGGCTATCACTACGTCGCCGGTTGGGAAGCGCCCTACCCGTTCTTTAGCCTGCCGGTCATGCTCGGCACGCTGGGCGGTATCGGCCTGCTTATCGGCCCGGCCGGGCTACTGTGGCTCAATCTGCGGCGGTCGCCGTTACATGGCGATGCGCGCCAGAAACCCATGGATCGCGGCTTTATTCTGCTGCTGTTCTTAACCAGCCTTACCGGGCTGGCGCTGCTGGCAGGCAGAGACACCAGCGGAATGGGCATACTGCTGGCGCTCCATTTAGGCGTGGTGATGGCGCTCTTTCTCACCCTTCCCTACGGAAAATTCGCCCACGGATTTTTCCGCTGCGCGGCCTTACTCAAATGGGCAGTTGAGAAGCGACGCGGAAAACATGCGGGGGATACAGGCAACTGACCCGCAACATCTTACCCATAAAACAATAAAGACAGTGGAGAGCAAACCCTATGGCACAACACACACCTGCAACATCGCGCGCCGGCACGTTCGGCGCAATACTGCGCGTGACAAGCGGCAATTTTCTTGAACAGTTTGATTTTTTCTTGTTCGGATTTTACGCCACCTATATCGCCAGAACGTTTTTTCCGGCGGAAAGCGAATTTGCCTCATTAATGTTGACCTTTGCCGTCTTTGGCTCCGGTTTTTTAATGCGCCCCGTCGGCGCGATTGTGCTTGGCGCCTATATTGACAGAATCGGACGCCGTAAAGGGCTGATGGTGACGCTGGCGATTATGGGCTGCGGTACGTTGCTCATCGCCCTCGTCCCCGGCTACCAAACGATCGGCCTGGCAGCGCCTGCGTTGGTGCTGTTGGGCCGGTTATTACAAGGATTTTCTGCGGGCGTTGAGTTAGGCGGCGTCTCGGTCTATCTGTCCGAAATCGCAACGCCAGGCAATAAAGGGTTTTATACCAGCTGGCAATCCGCCAGTCAGCAGGTCGCGATCGTTGTCGCCGCGTTGATTGGTTATAGCCTGAATATCACGCTGGGACACGACGCGATATCGGAGTGGGGCTGGCGAATTCCGTTCTTTATCGGCTGTATGATCATTCCGCTGATTTTTGTTTTACGTCGTTCATTACAAGAAACAGAAGCGTTTTTACAACGCAAGCATCGCCCCGACACCAGGGAAATTTTTGCAACTATCGCCAAAAACTGGCGCATTATTACAGCCGGAACGCTGCTGGTGGCGATGACCACCACAACGTTTTATTTTATCACCGTTTATACGCCGACCTATGGCAGAACCGTGCTTAATCTCAGCGCGCGGGACAGTTTGATCGTCACCATGTTGGTGGGGGTGTCCAATTTTATCTGGTTACCCATTGGCGGCGCGATTTCCGACCGGATTGGCCGTCGCGCCGTGTTAATGGGCATTACGTTGCTGGCGCTGATCACCACCTGGCCCGTCATGCAGTGGCTGACCGCCGCGCCCGACTTTACCCGCATGACGCTGGTACTGCTGTGGTTCTCTTTCTTTTTTGGCATGTATAACGGCGCAATGGTCGCGGCGTTAACCGAAGTGATGCCAGTCTATGTGCGTACCGTTGGTTTCTCGCTGGCCTTTAGCCTGGCGACGGCGATTTTTGGCGGCCTGACGCCGGCCATCTCTACCGCGCTGGTAAAGTTAACCGGCGATAAAAGCTCGCCCGGCTGGTGGCTGATGTGCGCAGCGTTATGTGGACTTGCCGCGACGGCGATGCTGTTTGTACGTCTGAGTCGCGGCTATATCGCGGCAGAAAATAAAGCCTGAAAAAACCACGGGCGGAAAACATTCGCCCGTGGGTGGCAAGGCAGGGTTTTATTGCACGTTATTATGACTGCGAATTTCCTGCCAGACCTTATCGCAGTCAGCCTTGACCGCCTGATCGTTACCCGTGCGCGTCGCCTGAATGCACTGCTGATAGTCCAGTACCCGCACGCTTTCTTCGTTAGCAAATTGCTGATGTTTACGCTCTTTTTTAAGGACATTCAGCACGCTTTGGCAGGCCTCTATCTTCTCAGGCGAGCCCTGTGCGGTATTGATACAGGCGCTGTACGCCTCTTTCAGCCGACTATCTTCTTCCGGCGCGGGTGATGACGCGCAGGCCGTCAAACCGGCGGTCATGCTGGCGATGAGTAAAATTTTTTTCATAGGTCGTTCCTCAACAGCGCGGCAGACCGGCAGCCTGCCGCATCTGACATCAGAAAATAGTGAATGGCGCAATAACGATAAATTTCACGTCACGTTCATCCTGGAAGATGTTGCCGTAACCACCGCCCCAGCTTGGAATATTGGAGTGGTTGTCATATTCGGTGAAGTGCAGTTTGAACATGGTGCCTTTGGCACGCCCCTCCTGCAGGGTATAGACCGCATCCAGACTGTATGAGGACTCTTCGATAGTGCGGTTTTTGTCGTAGTAAGCATCCGGGTTACTTTGCCAGGTTGCCGGTTTAGCATCCCAGGCGTAAACGTAAGACGCGCCCACAGCCCAGCCCGGCAGATTCCAGTTTTTCAGGTCATACATCGCGCCGAAGAAAACCGCCTTTTCACCGTTAGCGTTAAAGTCGGAGCGGTTATCCCACCAGATATCCAGACGACCGTTTGAAGAGGCGTAGGTTGGCGTCATACGTTGCAGAAAATAGCCCTGCTGACCGTCCGCTTTCACCCAGGTGCCTTCCAGACGCAGGTCAACCACTTCCGCGACTTTGTAGCCGAAGGTCAACGCCTGCAGCCAGGCCGTACCGTCGTAAATATCATTCACGCTGCGATCGTCTACTTTGTCGCGCGCGCCGTAGAACTGGTAACTGGTGGTGAACGGATTGCCGCCTAAATCAAATTTATAGCTGGCCTTTGCGAAATATTGATCGACATAGCCTTCGGACTGACCAAACGCCGCTTCCAGCACCAGATCATTTTTGAAGTCGTACTTCGCGCCGATGGAGTGGAGGTAGTCCACATTGGTTTTTTTATCCGCCTGATAAAACTTATCCATTTCGGTATGCCACGGCGCTTTATATTCGTTAGTCCACATGTAGGAAAAACTTAACGCGCCCGCATCGCCATAGTCAAAACTGGCGCCGGCTTCCGCACCCTGATAGGTACCCGGCATAAAACTCCAGTGCGGCGCTAACAGTGTCTGACCGGTAGGCTGAATATAACCGGCGCGCGCCCAGACCGGGCCATATTTAAATTTCGCGGCGGCTTTATAAAGACTGATACCGCTCTTATCGCCGGAATAGTCTTCGTCGTAGCCTTTATTCTTTTTCGAGAAAGCAATTTCGTTTGGATGACCGCTGTCGCCGTTTTCTGCCATTTCAATCGCGGTAAACGCCGCGATATCCAGACCGAACATATCCGCAGCGTAGCCAGACTGAAAATCCAGGTTAGCGTTCCAGGTCGCATGAGAAAGGTTAGTTTTATATTTGTCGCCGTCGGTCACATCTTTGCGATCGCGTTCACGCTGCCAATAATAGATGCCGCCCGTTAACGTGGAGTCGTCGAAAAAGCCGGAGGCTTGCGCCTGCGGAACAACGATCCACCCTGACATTGCTGTGATACCGGCGATAGCCAGAGCCAGCGTACTACGTTTGCCACTAAACGTACGCATAAGTTAATCCTCTTTGACGTATAAATTGCTGCCGACAAAAGCGAACAGCGAAAAAATAAAAATAAAAAGTAGCGCTGAGAAATCTCATTTACTACGTTAAATAGACTATTTTTCGCGATGCGAATTATCAATCTCTTTCTGTAACCAGTATGTAATAATATGAGCAACCGCACATATTTAATTGCTTTCTGTTACATTCAACTGCTGGTGAGGGAAGCAGACCGCCAGAAAGAAAATTGACTTGTTTTCCATAGGCATGAAAATAATTGTCTCCTGTTGACCTGACGCTTATAACATTTAGATTAATAATCATTTATCAGATCAATAATTTTCAGAGAATAATTAATTCGCCTCGCAAAAAAGAGAATCGACTTAGAGCCTATCCCACCAGGCGTTATTGGCGCAGCCAGTTTGGACACGGACAGCGCGCAAAAACCGGAGCGTACACGTAGTACGTGAGGTTTGACTCGCTACGCTCGCCCTTCGGGCCGCCGCAAGCGGCGTTCAAAACGCTAACGCGTTTTGGCGAGCACTGCCCAGGTCCAAAATGGCAAGTAAAATAGCCCTAATGGGATAGGCTCTTGGAAATGCAGAGAAAAAACGCCGCAGAACGCGGCGTTGACAAGGTATTTTTACAGCATTCGCCTATTGGCGCAGTGCTTACTCGCCCGCTTTCGCCCAGGTATCACGCAGGCCCACGGTGCGGTTAAAGACCAGCTTATCGGCCGTTGCATAGCGGCTGTCGAGGCAGAAGTAGCCTTCACGTTCAAACTGGAAAGCTTTCCCTGCTACCGCCGCTTTCAGCGACGGCTCGCCATACCCCTGCTTAATCACTAATGATTCGGGGTTGATAACAGACAGGAAGTCCTCCGCGGCGCCCGGATTCGGCACGCTGAACAGACGGTCGTAGAGACGAATTTCAATCGGCAGCGCATGTGCTGCGCTAACCCAGTGGATTACGCCTTTCACTTTACGCCCGTCAGCCGGATCTTTACTCAGCGTATCGGCATCATAGGTACAGAAGATGGTGGTGATATTCCCTTCGGCATCCTTCTCTACGCGCTCCGCTTTAATGACGTAGGCATTACGCAGACGCACTTCTTTGCCCATCACCAGACGCTTGTACTGTTTGTTCGCTTCTTCGCGGAAATCTGCGCGATCGATCCAGATCTCACCGCTAAACGGCACTTCACGGCTGCCCATCTCCGGTTTATTCGGATGGTTAGGCATGGTAACCATTTCGCTCTCACCCTGCGGGTAGTTTTCGATAACCAGTTTTACCGGATCGATTACCGCCATCGCGCGCGGCGCATTTTCGTTCAGATCTTCGCGAATGCAGGATTCCAGCGACGCCATCTCAATGGTGTTGTCCTGCTTGGTGACGCCGATGCGTTTGCAGAACTCACGAATAGAAGCCGCGGTATAGCCGCGACGGCGCAGACCGGAAATAGTCGGCATACGCGGATCATCCCAGCCTTCGACGTGTTTGTCGGTCACCAGCAGGTTCAGCTTACGCTTGGACATCACGGTGTATTCCAGATTCAGCCGCGAGAATTCGTACTGGCGCGGGTGAACCGGAATGGTGATGTTGTCCAGCACCCAGTCGTACAGACGACGGTTATCCTGGAACTCCAGCGTACACAGAGAATGAGTAATGCCTTCCAGCGCATCGCTGATGCAGTGAGTAAAGTCGTACATCGGATAGATGCACCACTTCGTGCCGGTCTGATGATGCTCGGCGAATTTAATGCGATACAGCACCGGATCGCGCATCACGATAAACGGCGACGCCATGTCGATTTTAGCGCGCAGACAGGCTTTACCCTCTTCAAAACCGCCGGTACGCATTTTTTCAAATAGCGCGAGGTTTTCTTCCACGCTGCGATCGCGGAACGGGCTGTTTTTACCCGGCGCGGTCAGCGTACCGCGGTATTCGCGGATCTGCTCCGGCGTCAGCTCATCAACGTAGGCCAGGCCTTTATTGATTAGCTCGACCGCATAGGCGTGCAGTTGGTCAAAGTAATCGGAGGAGTAGCGAATATCGCCAGACCAGTGAAAGCCTAACCACTCGACGTCGTTTTTGATCGAATCAACGTACTCGATATCTTCTTTTACCGGGTTGGTGTCATCGAAACGCAGGTTGCACTGGCCCTGATAATCTTGCGCGATGCCAAAGTTCAGGCAGATAGATTTCGCGTGGCCGATGTGCAGATAGCCATTCGGCTCCGGCGGAAAACGGGTATGGACAGTGGTATGTTTACCACTCGCCAGATCTTCATCAATAATCTGACGAATAAAGTTAGTCGGGCGGGCTTCAGCCTCACTCATCGTGGATTCCTCAAAGCGTAAACAACGTATAACGGCATATGATCTTATAAGCCGGACAGACTGACAACCTTTAGTTACTTAAAAAGTGGCTTTGCAGAAAATATTGGGGCTAATTGCGGTAAAAAAAAGCGGCGAAGGTTTTCCTCTGCCGCTTATGTTTTCTGTGATATCGCCGGATGGCGTCTTACGCCTTATCCGGCCAGGAAGCGATTATTTGCTCTTGATCTCGTACAGTGGCGTTTGACCCGCTACCACGTGACCATCCGCTTTGATGACCAGAGCGCTGAAGTCATCGCTGTTGCTGCAAACAACCGGGCTTATCATGGAACGCGCATTGGCATTCAGGAAGTCCAGATCCAGTTCCAGCACCGGCTGACCCGCCGTGACTTCCGCACCCTCTTCTACCAGACGCTTGAAGCCCTGACCGTTCAGCGCGACGGTATCGATACCCATATGGACAACGATCTCCGCGCCTTTTTCGGTTTCCAGACAGAACGCGTGGTTAGTGTTGAAGATTTTCACGATAGTACCCGCCGCCGGAGAAACCACGGTTTTATCGGTGGGTTTCACCGCCACGCCGTCGCCGACCGCTTTGCTGGCAAACGCTTCATCCGGTACCTGATCCAGCGCCACTACCTCACCGGTAATCGGAGAGATCAGTTCAGCGATAGTCACCGCATTCGGCACCGCCTGGGGTTTGGCCGCCGGAGCAGGTGTCGCAACGTGAGCCGCATCAGCAGACGCTGCCGCGACCGGCCCCCGCGCCACCACTTTCTTCATTTCATCGCCAATCGATTCCGCTTTCGCGCCGACAATAACCTGAATGGTCTGTTTGTTCAGTTTCACCACGCCGGAAGCGCCGAGGCGTTTGCAGGCCGCATCGTTGACGCGAGCAGAGTCATTCACGGTCAGGCGCAGACGGGTAATACACGCATCGATCGCTTTCAGGTTGTCCGTACCGCCAACCGCAGCAATATAGCTGGTCGCCAGTTGCGTTAACCCTTCTTCGGTGTTGCTGTTGGCTTCTTCCGTTACCATCTCATCAACTTTATCTTCGCGGCCCGGCGTTTTCAGGTTAAACATACGAATAACCGCGCTGAACAGCAGGAAGTAGATGATAAAGAATACAACGCCCATCACCAGCAACATCCAGACGTTATTGCTGGCCGCTGGCAGGTTATACATCAGAACATAGTCGATCGCGCCTGCCGAGAAAGAGAAGCCCGCATGGATACCCAGCAACGTCGCGACGAACAGGCTGATACCGGTCAAAATGGCGTGCAGGAGGTACAGC
This sequence comes from Salmonella sp. SSDFZ54, assembly GCF_004010735.1. Lineage (NCBI taxonomy): Bacteria > Pseudomonadati > Pseudomonadota > Gammaproteobacteria > Enterobacterales > Enterobacteriaceae > Salmonella > Salmonella sp. SSDFZ54. The sequence goes on along the minus strand of NZ_CP034819.1, from coordinate 3,467,829 downwards.
AGCGGCGCCAGGAACATAAACAGGAATTCCAGCGGCTCGGTTACGCCGGTCAGAAACGCGGTGATCGCGACAGACAGCAGCATACCGCCCACCATCGGACGACGTTCTTTCGGCGCGGCGAAATACATCGCCAGAGCGGCGCCCGGCAGACCAAACATCATGATCGGGAAGAAGCCGGACATAAACATCCCCGCCGTGCCGTCGCCAGCATAGAAGCGGTTGATATCGCCGTGGAATACAGTGCCTGCGGCATTGGTGAATTCGCCAATCTGGAACCAGGCGATGGTGTTCAGTACCTGATGCAGACCGGTGGGGATCAGCAGACGGTTGATGAAGCCAAAGATACCGGAACCCAGCGCGCCTGCGGAAACGATCCATTCACCGCCCGCATGGATGCCATGCTGTACCGGCGGCCAGACGTAACCGAAAATAGCGGCCAGCACCAGACAGAAAAAGCCCGTTGCGATCGGTACAAAACGTTTTCCACCGAAGAAACTGAGAAAATCAGGTAGTTTGATACCAGACCAGCGATTATAAACCGCGCCGCCGACCAGACCGGTAATAATCCCCGCCAGCACGCCCATGTTGATTTCCGGGTTAATCGTCACCATCGCTTTGGTCATGACGAAGTAACCCACGGCTCCCGCCAGCGCTGCCGCGCCTGCGCTATCTTTAGACCAACTGGAGGCCACGCCGATAGCGAAAACCAGCGCCAGGTTATCGAAAATAGACCCGCCCGCTTGCGCGATAAACGGCATATTCAGCAAATCTGGTTGGCCGAATCGCAGCAACAACGCTGCCACCGGCAACACGGCGATAGGGAGCTGCAACGCCCTACCCAGCCGCTGGAAAAAACCTAAAATATTCATCTTATTCCCCCTACGAGACGCCGATATGGCTTCTTTGAAGCCGTTTTTTATTGTGCTGCAAACGTTAAAAACGTGATGTTCTGTAATCGAACGGTGAGATCATCTTCTGCAGAGTGTGTGGAAAATTAATTCGCCTCGCAAATTAAACGGGTGTTTTTTGTGATTATAATCACTAAATATCGTAATCACCCCCACCATCCACTGGCTAACACGGAAAACTTATTTTATGATTCAAAAAATCAGGACGGATTGAACACGAACCCTGGATATCCAGGTTACGCTTAATACGATCCGCCAAATTTTGACATTGATTATTGAGGTGAAGAATGAGACTGATCCCCCTGAGTACCGCAGAACAGGTTGGCAAATGGGCCGCTCGCCATATCGTTAACCGTATTAATGCGTTCAAACCGACAGCCGATCGTCCGTTTGTCCTTGGACTGCCTACCGGCGGCACGCCGCTAACGGCGTACAAAGCGCTGGTTGAGATGCACAAAGCGGGCGAGGTCAGCTTTAAGCATGTGGTCACCTTTAATATGGACGAATATGTTGGCCTGCCGAAAGAGCACCCGGAAAGCTACCACAGCTTTATGCATCGTAACTTTTTCGATCACGTTGATATTCCAGCAGAAAACATCAATCTTCTCAACGGTAACGCACCGGATATCGATGCAGAATGCCGTCAATATGAAGAAAAAATTCGTTCTTACGGTAAAATCCATCTGTTTATGGGCGGCGTCGGCAACGACGGTCACATCGCCTTTAACGAACCGGCTTCTTCCCTGGCTTCCCGTACCCGTATCAAAACGTTAACCCATGATACTCGCGTAGCGAACTCCCGCTTCTTTGACGGCGACGTAAACCAGGTGCCGAAATACGCGCTGACGGTAGGCGTAGGCACGCTGCTGGATGCGGAAGAAGTGATGATTCTGGTGCTGGGCCATCAGAAAGCCCAGGCGCTGCAGGCGGCGGTTGAAGGCAACGTCAACCACATGTGGACCATTAGCTGCCTGCAACTCCATCCGAAAGCGGTTGTGGTATGCGATGAGCCGTCCACAATGGAACTTAAAGTTAAAACATTGAAATATTTCAATGAATTAGAAGCAGAAAATATTAAAGGTCTGTAATGTTGTCTCCGCCCCGCCAGTCAATGCGGGGCGGTAAATTTTTGATATCGGGGGTCGGAATGTATGCTTTAACCCAGGGCCGGATCTTTACCGGTCACGAAATTCTTGATGACCATGCGCTTGTTGTCGCTAATGGCCTGATTGACCGCGTTTGTCCGATGGCTGAACTGCCGCCGGGAATAGAACAACGCTCATTGAATGGGGCCATTCTCTCCCCCGGTTTTATTGATGTGCAGCTAAACGGCTGCGGCGGCGTGCAGTTTAACGATACCGCAGAAGCCGTCAGCGTTGAAACGCTGGAAATTATGCAGAAAGCCAATGAAAAATCGGGCTGTACTAACTTTCTGCCAACGCTTATCACTACCAGCGATGAATTGATGAAACAGGGCATTCGCGTCATGCGCGAATACCTGGAAAAACATCCGCACCAGGCGCTGGGTCTCCACCTGGAAGGCCCCTGGCTTAATCTGGTAAAAAAAGGCACCCATAATCCTGATTTCGTGCGTAAACCAGACGCTGCGCTGGTCGATTTCTTATGCGATAATGCCGACGTCATCACCAAAGTCACTCTCGCGCCGGAAATGGTGCCTGCTGACGTAATCGCTAAACTGGCGAATGCGGGCATTGTGGTTTCCGCAGGCCACTCCAACGCGACGTTAAAAGAGGCAAAAGCGGGCTTCCGCGCCGGGATTACCTTTGCGACTCACCTGTTTAACGCGATGCCGTACATTACAGGGCGTGAGCCGGGCCTTGCTGGCGCCGTTCTGGACGAAGCGGATATTTATTGCGGCGTTATCGCCGATGGTCTGCATGTCGACTACGCCAACATTCGCAATGCCAAACGCCTGAAAGGCGACAAACTTTGTCTGGTGACAGACGCCACCGCACCGGCGGGGGCCAATATTGAGCAGTTCATTTTCGCAGGTAAAACAATATACTACCGCAATGGACTGTGTGTGGATGAAAACGGTACGTTGAGCGGTTCGTCCTTAACCATGATTGAAGGCGTACGCAACCTGGTCGCGCATTGCGGCATCGCGCTGGATGAAGTGCTGCGCATGGCAACGCTCTATCCGGCACGCGCTATCGGCGTTGATAAACATCTCGGTAGCATTGCGCCGGGTAAAGTCGCCAACCTGACCGCGTTCACCCACGATTTTAAAATTATCAAGACCATCGTTAATGGTGACGAGGTCGTTGACTTGAGTAAGTGAGAATATGACACCAGGCGGACAAGCTCAGATAGGTAACGTTGATCTCGTAAAACAGCTTAACAGCGCGGCCGTTTACCGCCTGATTGACCAGCATGGTCCTATCTCGCGCATACAAATTGCCGAGCAAAGCCAGCTTGCTCCCGCCAGCGTAACGAAAATTACGCGTCAACTCATTGAACGCGGGCTGATCAAAGAAGTCGATCAGCAGGCCTCGACCGGAGGCCGCCGCGCTATCTCTATCGTCACGGAAACCCGTAACTTCCATGCCATTGGCGTTCGCCTGGGCCGTCATGACACCACTTTAACGCTCTACGATCTGAGCAGTAAAGTGGTCGCTGAGGAGCATTATCCGCTGCCGGAGCGCACCCAGGAGACGCTGGAACATGCGCTGCTCAACACCATCGCCGTCTTTATTGATAGCTGTCAGCGTAAAATTCGTGAATTGATCGCTATCTCGGTGATCCTGCCAGGGCTTGTCGATCCGGAAAGCGGCGTGATTCGTTACATGCCGCACATTCAGGTTGAAAACTGGGGACTGGTCGAAGCGCTGGAAAAACGGTTTCACGTTACCTGTTTCGTGGGACACGATATCCGTAGCCTGGCGCTGGCGGAACACTACTTCGGCGCCAGTCAGGATTGCGAGGACTCGATTCTGGTGCGCGTTCATCGTGGTACAGGCGCCGGGATTATCTCCAACGGACGCATCTTCATTGGCCGTAACGGCAACGTCGGCGAAATTGGGCATATTCAGGTGGAGCCGTTGGGCGAGCGCTGCCACTGCGGTAATTTCGGCTGTCTGGAAACCATTGCCGCCAATGCGGCGATTGAACAACGGGTGCTGAATTTGCTTAAACAAGGGTATCAAAGCCGTGTTCCGCTTGACGACTGCACGATTAAAACCATCTGTAAGGCGGCAAACCGGGGCGACAGCCTGGCCTCGGAAGTCATTGAGCATGTTGGTCGCCATTTGGGCAAAACGATCGCCATTGCTATCAACCTGTTTAACCCGCAAAAAATCGTCATTGCCGGCGAGATCATTGAAGCCGATAAAGTCCTGTTGCCCGCTATCGAAAGCTGTATCAATACGCAGGCGTTAAAGGCCTTTCGCAAAAATTTGCCGGTGGTACGCTCCACGCTGGATCACCGTTCTGCTATCGGCGCATTTGCCTTAGTTAAACGCGCCATGCTCAACGGAACATTGCTGCAACGTTTGCTGGAAAGTTGATGCGCTCTTATAGTATCGGATTATTCACAAATTCCCTGGGTAGTTCATGACCATCAAGAATGTAATCTGCGATATCGACGGCGTGCTGATGCACGACAACGTAGCCGTACCCGGTGCGGCGGAATTTCTGACGGGGATTCTGGAAAAAGGTCTGCCGCTGGTGCTGCTGACCAATTACCCGTCGCAAACCGGCCAGGATCTGGCGAACCGTTTTGCTACCGCTGGCGTTAACGTGCCGGACAGCGTGTTTTATACGTCAGCAATGGCGACAGCCGATTTTCTGCGCCGTCAGGAAGGTAAGAAAGCGTATGTCGTGGGCGAAGGCGCGCTCATTCACGAGCTCTATAAAGCGGGGTTTACCATTACCGATGTGAACCCTGATTTTGTCATCGTTGGAGAAACCCGCTCCTACAACTGGGACATGATGCATAAAGCAGCATTTTTCGTCGCCAATGGCGCGCGCTTTATCGCCACCAACCCGGATACCCACGGTCGCGGCTTTTATCCGGCCTGCGGCGCGCTGTGCGCAGGCATTGAAAAAATTTCCGGCCGGAAGCCGTTTTATGTCGGCAAACCCAGCCCGTGGATCATCCGCGCGGCATTAAACAAAATGCAGGCGCACTCGGAAGAGACCGTTATCGTCGGCGACAACCTGCGCACCGACATTCTGGCGGGGTTCCAGGCCGGTCTGGAGACCATTCTGGTGCTTTCTGGCGTATCAACAATCAATGATATTGACAGTATGCCGTTCCGCCCAAGCTGGATTTACCCTTCCGTCGCTGAGATCGACGTTATCTAAACCTGTCCCCTGCCTGATGACGCATAGCTTTCAGGCCTACGGTTCGAACAACATTGTAGGTCTGATAAGCGAAACGCCATCAGGAAAAACATAATTCAATTAATCCACGATAAAACTGAAGATCCATCAATAAATCCGCGCAATATGTAATCATTTTTCACTAATCAACAATGACGATTGCATTTTTCATTTTTCAGACCGTAATCCCCTTGCGCCTTCCACGCCTTTGCGGCATTTTTTAGTCAAGCAAACACAAAAAGTACGACGCAACAGATTAACGGAGAAGGCTATGTGTTCTATTTTCGGCGTATTCGATATCAAAACAGATGCAGCGGAACTGCGTAAAAAAGCCCTTGAACTGTCACGCCTGATGCGCCATCGCGGCCCGGACTGGTCCGGCATCTACGCTTGCGATAACGCGATTCTCGCACATGAACGTTTGTCGATTGTTGATGTTAACGCCGGCGCCCAGCCCCTGTATAACGCCAGAAAAACCCACGTGCTGGCGGTGAACGGTGAAATTTATAACCATCAAACGTTACGCGCGGAGTATGGCGATCGTTACGCGTTCCAGACAGGCTCCGACTGCGAAGTTATTCTCGCGCTATATCAGGAAAAAGGGCCGGATTTCCTTGACGATTTACAGGGGATGTTCGCCTTCGCCCTGTATGACAGCGAAAAAGACGCTTATCTGATTGGTCGTGACCATATCGGTATTATTCCGCTCTACATGGGCTATGACGAATTCGGCAACTTCTACGTAGCGTCAGAAATGAAAGCGCTGACCCCGGTCTGCCGCACCATTAAAGAGTTCCCGGCGGGCAGCTACCTGTGGAGCAAAGACGGCGAAATTCGTCAGTACTATCAGCGCGACTGGTTCGATTACGATGCGGTAAAAGACAACGTCACCGACAAAAACGCGCTGCGCCAGGCGCTGGAAGAATCCGTGAAAAGCCACCTGATGTCCGACGTGCCCTATGGCGTGCTGCTCTCCGGCGGTCTGGACTCGTCGGTTATTTCGGCAATCACCAAAAAATTCGCCGCCCGTCGCGTCGAAGATCAGGAGCGCTCCGAAGCCTGGTGGCCACAGTTGCACTCTTTTGCGGTCGGTCTGGAAGGTTCGCCTGACCTGAAGGCGGCCCAGGAAGTGGCTAACCACCTCGGCACCGTGCACCATGAAATTCACTTCACCGTGCAGGAAGGCCTTGATGCCATTCGTGATGTTATCTATCACATTGAAACCTATGACGTGACCACTATCCGCGCCTCAACGCCGATGTATCTGATGTCGCGTAAGATCAAAGCGATGGGCATCAAAATGGTGCTCTCCGGCGAAGGTTCCGATGAGGTGTTTGGCGGCTACCTGTACTTCCATAAAGCGCCGAACGCCAAAGAGTTACATGAAGAGACGGTCCGTAAGCTACAGGCGCTGCATATGTATGACTGCGCCCGCGCCAACAAAGCGATGTCCGCCTGGGGCGTGGAAGCGCGCGTACCGTTCCTGGATAAAAAATTCCTCGACGTGGCGATGCGTATCAACCCACAGGATAAAATGTGCGGTAACGGCAAGATGGAAAAACACGTGCTGCGCGAGTGCTTCGAGTCTTATCTGCCAGCAAGCGTGGCGTGGCGTCAGAAAGAGCAGTTCTCTGACGGCGTAGGCTACAGCTGGATTGATACGCTGAAAGAGGTGGCGGCGAAACAGATTTCCGATCAACAACTGGAAACAGCCCGCTTCCGCTTTCCATACAACACGCCGTCGTCTAAAGAGGCGTACTTGTACCGGGAAATTTTTGAAGAATTGTTCCCGGTGCCGAGCGCCGCGGAATGCGTACCCGGCGGCCCGTCCGTGGCCTGTTCTTCCGCCAAAGCCATTGAGTGGGATGAAGCATTCAAAACGATGGATGACCCGTCAGGCCGCTCGGTCGGCGTGCATCAGTCGGCGTACCAGTAAATTAACGATGACGAAAGAGCCCTTAGGGGCTCTTTTTTTATAGCAAGCCACTTTCGGAAAAACGATTAATAACCAATAATTGCCGAATATTGCGCCACGCTGTTCGCAACCTAACCAAACAGACACTTTCCGACGTTTTTCGATGAAAAAGAGGTTGACGCTTCAAGGCTCAATACGCATAATGCGCCCCGCAACGCCGATAAGGTAACGCGAAAAAAAGATGGCTACGTAGCTCAGTTGGTTAGAGCACATCACTCATAATGATGGGGTCACAGGTTCGAATCCCGTCGTAGCCACCATCTTTTTTTGCGGGAGTGGCGAAATTGGTAGACGCACCAGATTTAGGTTCTGGCGCCGCAAGGTGTGCGAGTTCAAGTCTCGCCTCCCGCACCATTCACCGATAAGCGTTGTACGGATGGGGTATCGCCAAGCGGTAAGGCACCGGTTTTTGATACCGGCATTCCCTGGTTCGAATCCAGGTACCCCAGCCATATTTCTTCGAGTTTGCGGTTCACCGCGACGGTATTGGGGTATCGCCAAGCGGTAAGGCACCGGTTTTTGATACCGGCATTCCCTGGTTCGAATCCAGGTACCCCAGCCATCGAAGAAATCATCTGGCTACGTAGCTCAGTTGGTTAGAGCACATCACTCATAATGATGGGGTCACAGGTTCGAATCCCGTCGTAGCCACCATATTCAGAACACGTCGAGGTATTCGACCGGTTCGAAAATAATTTGTTGGGGTATCGCCAAGCGGTAAGGCACCGGATTCTGATTCCGGCATTCCGAGGTTCGAATCCTCGTACCCCAGCCAGTTTTAAAGACGCTCTGCTAATGAGCGCAAGAAGTACGACAATTGGGGTATCGCCAAGCGGTAAGGCACCGGATTCTGATTCCGGCATTCCGAGGTTCGAATCCTCGTACCCCAGCCACTTTTAAAAAGCTCGCTTCGGCGAGCTTTTTGCTTTTCTGCGTTTATAAATTCCGAAAGAGGTTTCCCCCTCAATGCCCTGCTATCAGTAAAACGCTATGATAAAGCCTTACAGGGATCGTTCGGTAACCTCACAATGAATTACCAGTTTTGTTGGTATCTCTTTTTGCAGCCATTAACATTTTTTATGGTCGTCTTGCTCTGCGCTTTCACCTTCATTGATATCACGGCCAGCGCCGCCTGGTTGATTATTTTGGGTCTGGTTTACCCCGTGGCAGTGTCAATGAGGCTACATATACTGCACCAGAAAAAGGCCGTCATGTTGCGCCAGAATAGTGCGGAATGGATAGTGTATCTGCCAGGGATCCCTGTGCAAGAAAAACAAAGCGCGCTGATTAATGTCGCGTTTTCCTCGAAAACGGCGCTGCGTGGATTCTATATTCGCGCCCTGTCCAGCAAAGTCATTCTTCACATCATCACTTTTTATATTCTGTGGTTTGATGTCCAACATGCAACACTGACGTGGTATCGGATTATCGCCGCATTAATCACCCTGGCGATTCTTGTAAAATCAATGAGTTCCACATTACTGATGCTACATAAAGTAGTACGTTGCCAATACAACGTATGCACAATTGAAATGGCATCACCTTGGTATGAGTTTGATTTCAAAGGGAAATTAGGTTTATGTGCTTTATTTGCAGTAAAGTAAGATGTCAATACGCTTACCCGACCTGCAATTGAGCGTTTTTACAAACCGGGTAAGGCATTCAACGGGTTACAACCCCAACGCATACTTCAGCGCCTGACGTTTTAGCACGCCTGCGCGCTGCGCCGCCATCAGCCCCATATTGCGTAAAATACGCAGCGGCGGCAGTTCATTGCTGAACCCGGCATAAAACAGATCCATTCCACTTTGCATCATAAAATTATCTGCCATGCGCCGCGTCTGATAGCGTTTCAACACCGAATGGCTGGCCCAGGACTCGCCATAGCTACGGGCACTCGCCAGCACATCAATCAACGCATCAACATCCCGATACCCCAGGTTGACGCCCTGCCCGGCCAGCGGATGAATGGTATGCGCCGCGTCGCCTACCAGCGCCAGCCCCGGTTGCGCATACTGCAACGCGTGACGACGGGTTAGCGGAAACGCGCCCGCCGCGACAGGCATCACCGCCCCCAGACGCGCCGGAAAGTGCTGGTTAATTTCCACCTGCAATTGCGTCATCGATAAACTCTGTAGCTGGCGAATACGTGCCGGAGCGTCATACCACACCAGCGACGCCCAATCGTCGAACAGCGGCAAAAAGGCGCGCGGCCCCGTTGGCGTAAACTGCTGCCAGGTGCTGTCGCCTGGCGCATTTTCACACTTGACGGTGATAAGCATACACGACTGCGCATATTGCCAGGCATGAATGCCAATTCCCGCCATTTGCCGAACCTGCGAATTCGCGCCGTCGGCGCCAATCACTAACTTCGGCGTTACCCATTCGCCGTCGGCCAGTTCCAGCGCATAACCATCGTGGCGGCGGTGCAATGCCGCCAGTGAAGCCGGAACGCGCAGCGTCACGCCGGGGTGCGCTTCCAGCGCCTGCCACAGCGCCTGTTGCAGGACGTGGTTCTCTACCATATAGCCTAACAGCGGCAGCTTGAGTTCAGCGGCGTCGAACACCACATGGGCGTTTTCCCACTCCCAGGTCTCCAGTCGCCGATAAGGATGGCTACGCATCCCCTGCACCGCCTCCCACACGCCCAGCCCCTTGAGCAGCGCCACGGATGCCGCGCTAATGGCCGAAATCCGCACGTCAGGCTGGCTGTCAGCCACAAACGGCGCAGGCGCGGCATGTTCTATTACCATCACCGTAAACCCTTGCTGCGCCATACCCAGCGCCAGCGCGCCGCCGACCATTCCCCCGCCGACAATGGCAATTTCCGTTGGTTGATTTGTCATGGTCATTCATCCTGTTACGTTTTAGACAAGTTTACAGGATTTTTTACCCATTAGGGCTGACGTCAGTCATACTGGTCACAACCGCGCCAAAGCATTACACTATGCGCCCTGCTTTTCAGCCACTATTTCGCAAGAGCAAGTCGATGACTAAAAAACTCCATATTAAAACCTGGGGCTGTCAGATGAACGAGTACGATTCATCGAAGATGGCCGATCTGCTGGACGCCACCCACGGCTATCAACTGACCGACGTGGCGGAAGAGGCGGATGTGCTGCTGTTGAATACCTGCTCAATCCGCGAGAAGGCTCAGGAAAAAGTCTTCCATCAATTAGGTCGCTGGAGACTGTTAAAAGAGAAAAATCCCGATCTGATTATCGGCGTCGGCGGCTGCGTGGCTTCCCAGGAAGGCGAGCACATTCGTCAACGCGCCCATTACGTCGACATTATTTTTGGCCCGCAAACCTTACACCGCCTGCCGGAGATGATTAACTCCGTGCGTGGCGACCGCAGCCCGGTGGTCGATATCAGCTTCCCGGAAATCGAGAAGTTCGACCGTTTGCCGGAACCGCGCGCAGAAGGCCCGACCGCGTTTGTTTCTATCATGGAAGGCTGCAATAAATATTGTACTTACTGCGTGGTACCGTATACCCGCGGTGAAGAAGTCAGCCGTCCCTCAGACGATATCCTGTTCGAAATCGCCCAGCTAGCGGCGCAGGGCGTGCGTGAGGTCAACCTGCTGGGCCAGAACGTTAACGCCTGGCGCGGAGAAAACTACGACGGCACCACTGGCACCTTTGCCGATCTGCTGCGTCTGGTTGCCGCCATCGACGGCATTGACCGTATTCGCTTTACCACCAGCCATCCGATTGAGTTCACCGACGATATTATCGAGGTGTACCGCGATACGCCGGAACTGGTCAGTTTCCTGCATCTGCCGGTACAGAGCGGTTCCGATCGCGTGTTGAATCTGATGGGGCGCACCCACACTGCGCTGGAATATAAAGCAATCATCCGTAAACTGCGCGCGGCGCGGCCGGACATTCAGATAAGCTCTGACTTTATCGTCGGTTTCCCTGGCGAAACTACCGATGATTTCGAAAAAACCATGAAGCTTATCGCTGACGTCAACTTTGATATGAGCTACAGCTTTATCTTCTCTGCGCGTCCGGGAACGCCGGCTGCCGATATGGTTGATGACGTACCGGAAGAAGAGAAAAAGCAGCGTCTGTATATTCTGCAAGAGCGTATCAATCAGCAGGCGATGGCATGGAGCCGCCGTATGCTCGGCACGACACAGCGCATTCTGGTGGAAGGCACGTCACGTAAAAACATTATGGAACTGTCTGGCCGTACCGAAAACAATCGGGTGGTGAACTTTGAAGGCACGCCGGAGATGATTGGTAAGTTTGTCGATGTGGAAATTACTGACGTCTATCCGAACTCCCTGCGCGGAAAAGTGGTGCGTACCGAAGATGAAATGGGGCTGCGCGTCGCCGAAACGCCGGAGTCCGTCATTGCCCGTACCCGTAAAGAAAATGAGCTGGGCGTAGGATTCTACCAGCCTTAATCCTGCAGGAAAGGCAATAATGCCCGATGGTGCTACGCCTGTCGGGCTTCCTGGTCATGGCCTGTCGCCCGACGGGCCTTGCAATTTTCTCTCTTCATCCCCATCTTCATTGCAATGCTTGCGCCTTTTCCCTATGGCGTGAATAATTTCCTTAGATGCCGGTAAATGTTCAGCGTCCGGCGATACAGACACAAGAGGAACAGTTTGAATATAGACACTCGCGAAATTACCCTTGAGCCTGCAGACAACGCCCGTCTGTTGAGCCTTTGCGGGCCGTTTGATGACAATATTAAACAGCTCGAACGTCGTCTCGGTATTGAAATCAACCGCCGTGACAATCACTTTAAACTGACCGGTCGTCCGATTTGCGTGACCGCGGCGACAGATATTTTGCGAAGTCTGTATGTCGATACCGCACCGATGCGCGGCCAGACTCAGGATATCGAACCGGAACAAATTCATCTGGCGATCAAAGAAGCGCGGGTGCTGGAACAGAGCGCGGAAAGCGTGCCTGACTATGGCAAAGCTATTAATATCAAAACCAAGCGCGGCGTGATTAAACCGCGTACCCCGAACCAGGCGCAGTACATCGCCAATATTCTCGATCATGATATTACCTTTGGCGTCGGCCCGGCGGGTACCGGTAAAACGTATCTTGCGGTCGCTGCTGCGGTAGACGCCCTGGAGCGCCAGGAGATTCGCCGTATTCTACTGACCCGTCCGGCGGTGGAAGCGGGCGAAAAACTCGGCTTTCTGCCAGGCGATTTAAGTCAGAAGGTGGACCCGTACCTGCGTCCGCTGTATGACGCGTTGTTCGAAATGCTCGGCTTTGAAAAAGTCGAGAAGCTGATTGAACGCAATGTGATTGAAGTCGCACCGCTGGCCTATATGCGCGGACGCACGTTAAACGACGCCTTTATCATTCTGGATGAAAGCCAGAACACCACTATCGAACAGATGAAGATGTTCCTGACGCGTATCGGCTTTAACTCGAAAGCGGTGATCACCGGCGACGTGACGCAGATTGACCTGCCACACAACACCAAATCCGGCTTGCGTCATGCCATTGAAGTGCTGGCGGAAGTCGATGAAATCAGCTTTAACTTCTTCCACAGCGAAGACGTGGTGCGCCATCCGGTCGTTGCCCGCATTGTTAACGCCTATGAAGCCTGGGAAGAGGCCGAGCAAAAACGCAAAGCGGCGTTGGCGGCAGAGCGTAAGCGTGAAGCCCAGGAGCAGGAACAGAAATGAGTCAGGTGATCCTCGATTTACAGTTGGCCTGTGAAAACCACGCGGGCCTGCCGGATGAAGCTCAGTTTCAACGCTGGCTGGACGGCGTTATTCCGCAGTTTCAGGAAGAGGCGGAAGTCACAATCCGTCTGGTGGATGAGGCCGAAAGCCACAACCTTAATTTGACGTACCGCGGGAAAGATAAACCCACTAATGTTCTCTCCTTCCCGTTTGAAGCGCCCCCCGGCATTGAAATGCCGCTACTGGGCGATCTGATTATTTGCCGTCAGGTCGTGGAGCAAGAAGCGCAGGAACAGAGCAAGCCGCTGGAGGCGCACTGGGCGCACATGGTCGTGCACGGTAGCCTGCATTTGCTGGGTTACGATCATATCGACGATGACGAAGCGGAAGAGATGGAGTCTCTCGAAACGGAGATTATGCTTGCTATGGGCTATGAGGATCCGTACATTGCCGAGAAGATTGCAGAATAGTAGCTTGCCGGATGGCGACGCTTGCGCCTTATCCGGCCTACATTCATGCCTTTTGTAGGCCTGATAAGCGTAGCGCCATCAGGCAAAACATGCCGTCACAGCTGAGTATACGCATGACGAGCTTTGTATTAACTAACATGAGAACCCATACGACGCCATGAGCGACGACAATTCACACAGTAGTGACACAGTAAACAGTAAAAAGGGATTTTTTTCCCTGCTACTCAGCCAGCTTTTCCACGGTGAACCTAAAAACCGCGATGAGTTGCTGGCGCTGATCCGTGATTCCGGGCAGAACGAGCTTATCGATGAAGATACGCGCGATATGCTCGAAGGCGTAATGGACATCGCCGACCAGCGCGTACGCGATATTATGATCCCGCGCTCCCAGATGATTACCCTGAAACGCAACCAGACGCTGGACGAATGTCTCGATGTTATCATCGAGTCCGCCCACTCGCGTTTTCCGGTGATCAGCGAAGATAAAGATCACATTGAAGGGATTCTGATGGCCAAAGATTTGCTGCCGTTTATGCGCAGCGATGCCGAAGCCTTCAGCATGGACAAAGTGTTACGCACCGCGGTTGTCGTACCGGAAAGCAAACGGGTTGACCGTATGCTCAAGGAGTTCCGCTCCCAGCGTTACCATATGGCCATCGTTATCGATGAGTTTGGCGGCGTTTCCGGCCTTGTGACTATCGAAGACATCCTCGAACTGATTGTCGGTGAAATTGAAGATGAGTATGACGAAGAAGACGATATCGACTTCCGTCAGCTTAGCCGCCATACCTGGACGATTCGCGCGCTGGCGTCGATTGAAGACTTCAATGACGCTTTCGGCACCCAATTCAGCGATGAAGAAGTCGATACCATCGGCGGACTGGTGATGCAGGCGTTCGGCCATTTACCGGCCCGCGGCGAAACCATTGACATTGATGGTTACCAGTTCAAAGTGGCGATGGCCGATAGTCGTCGCATTATTCAGGTGCATGTCAGGATCCCGGATGACTCGCCCCAGCCAAAACTGGACGAATAACAGCAATAGTGGACTAAAAATGGCATTTGCCTCGTTAATTGAACGCCAGCGTATTCGCCTGCTGCTGGCGTTATTATTCGGCGCCTGCGGAACACTGGCTTTCTCTCCGTATGACGTCTGGCCCGCAGCGATAGTGTCGCTTATCGGGCTGCAGGCCTTAACGTTTAATCGCCGCCCGCTCCAGTCTGCCGCTATCGGCTATTGCTGGGGACTCGGACTTTTCGGTAGCGGGATTAACTGGGTTTATGTCAGTATCGCGCAGTTTGGCGGCATGCCGGGCCCGGTTAACGTTTTTCTGGTGGTGCTGCTTGCAGCTTATCTCTCGCTGTATACCGGACTGTTTGCCGGGATTTTGTCGCGTCTGTGGCCAAAAACCAACTGGCTGCGCGTCGCTATCGCCGCGCCTGCAATATGGCAAATCACCGAATTTTTACGCGGCTGGGTGCTGACCGGCTTCCCCTGGCTGCAATTTGGCTATAGTCAGGTCGACGGCCCGCTAAAAGGCCTGGCGCCGGTAATGGGCGTAGAAGCGATCAACTTCCTGCTGATGATGGTCAGCGGCCTGTTAGCGCTGGCACTGGCGACGCGGAACTGGCGTCCGCTGGCTGTCGCCGTGATTCTGTTTGCTTTGCCCTTTCCGCTACGTTATATCCAGTGGTTTACGCTGGAACCGGCCAAAGCGACCCAGGTATCGCTGGTGCAGGGCGATATCCCGCAGTCGCTGAAGTGGGACGAAAACCAGCTACTGAATACGCTAAAAATTTATCTCAACGAAACCCGCCCAGAGTTAGGCAAATCACAGATTATTATCTGGCCTGAGTCGGCGATTCCGGATCTCGAAATCAATCAGCAGCCTTTCCTTCGTTCGCTGGACGAGATGTTACGCGAAAAAAATAGCACGCTGATCACCGGTATTGTCGATGCGCGTCTCAATAAACAGAATCGATACGACACCTACAATACGATTATTACGTTGGGCAAGGATAATCCATACAGTTATGACTCGCCCAATCGCTACAATAAAAATCACCTTGTACCCTTTGGCGAGTTCGTTCCGCTGGAGTCTATCCTGCGTCCGCTGGCGCCGTTCTTCGATCTGCCCATGTCCTCCTTTAGCCGCGGCCCTTATATCCAGCCGCAGTTACATGCGCACGACTATAAGCTGACGGCGGCAATCTGTTATGAAATTATTCTTGGCGAACAGGTGCGGGATAACTTCCGCCCGGACACCGACTATCTGCTGACGATTTCTAACGACGCCTGGTTTGGTAAGTCCATTGGCCCGTGGCAACATTTCCAGATGGCGCGGATGCGTTCGCTGGAGCTGGCGCGTCCGTTGCTGCGCAGTACTAATAACGGTATTACGGCGGTGATTGGCCCTCAGGGCGAGATTCAGGCGATGATCCCGCAGTTCACACGCCAGGTACTGACCACCAATGTCACGCCAACCACGGGTTTAACTCCCTATGCCCGTACCGGCAACTGGCCGCTATGGGTACTGACCGCGCTGTTTGCTTTTGGCGCGGTAGTGATGAGTCTGCGACAACGACGGAAATAATCTCTCCCCAGGCCGGATAGCGCTTCATTTATCCGGCCTGAAAATCCTCCTTTTTCCCTCATTCTGGCACGTCTATTGCTTTGTTAAACATGGCAAACCTGTTCTGGCTGCTTGTGCAACCGGGTCGCACCAAAATCGATCATCGGTAGCACCTGAACGGTGCAATGTAGGATTTTTGCCTCTGAACGGTGCGGCGCACTTCGCAAAAATAAACAATATCGCAGCAAAATATTTACAACAAGCCACACTAAATGTTAACAAACACACATAACACTGCACGCGCAAGTTGCAGGCAATAACAACATCACAATAGCTATCAATGCGTCGACGGCGCAGATGATAAAGGAGTTGGATATGCAATTACGTAAGCTAACCACAGCAATGCTGGTCATGGGACTGTCTGCGGGCCTT
Source organism: Salmonella sp. SSDFZ54 (assembly GCF_004010735.1). Lineage (NCBI taxonomy): Bacteria > Pseudomonadati > Pseudomonadota > Gammaproteobacteria > Enterobacterales > Enterobacteriaceae > Salmonella > Salmonella sp. SSDFZ54. The sequence goes on along the minus strand of NZ_CP034819.1, from coordinate 3,451,462 downwards.
GCGCACGCAGAAGATGGCGCGCCTGCCGCTGGTAGCACCCTGGACAAGATCGCTAAAAATGGCGTGATCGTCGTCGGGCATCGCGAATCTTCTGTGCCCTTTTCTTATTACGACAACCAGCAGAAAGTGGTCGGCTATTCCCAGGACTACTCCAACGCCATTGTGGAAGCGGTAAAAAAGAAACTTAACAAGCCCGATCTGCAGGTGAAGCTGATCCCGATCACCTCGCAAAACCGTATTCCGCTGTTGCAAAACGGAACCTTCGATTTTGAATGTGGTTCAACGACTAACAACCTTGAGCGCCAGAAACAGGCCGCCTTCTCCGATACGATTTTCGTCGTCGGGACGCGACTGCTGACTAAAAAAGGCGGCGATATTAAAGATTTCCCGGATCTGAAAGGCAAAGCGGTCGTCGTCACCTCCGGGACGACCTCTGAAATTCTGCTGCATAAGCTTAACGAAGAGCAAAAGATGGGGATGCGTATTATTAGCGCGAAAGACCACGGTGACTCGTTCCGCACCCTGGAAAGCGGTCGCGCCGTCGCCTTTATGATGGATGACGCGCTGCTGGCCGGCGAGCGCGCCAAAGCCAAGAAACCGGATAACTGGGAGATTGTCGGTAAACCGCAGTCCCAGGAGGCCTACGGCTGTATGCTGCGTAAAAACGACCCTGAGTTTAAAAAGCTGATGGACGATACCATCGCCCAGGCGCAAACCTCCGGCGAAGCGGAAAAGTGGTTTGATAAGTGGTTTAAAAATCCGATCCCACCGAAAAACCTGAACATGAATTTCGAGTTGTCTGACGAGATGAAAGCCCTGTTCAAAGCACCGAATGATAAAGCGCTTAACTAACTAAAACTAAATGGGACGGGACTCCTGTCCTCTCGATTGTCGCTCAGCACGGACAGACTATAAGCCTGATGGTCGTTCCCCATCGGGCCTGAAGCCGCAAATCGCCGGGCAACAATCTTCGAGGGTAGCGCTGCTACCCTTTTTTTTCGGAGTAGATGTATGTCAATAGACTGGAACTGGGGTATTTTTTTACAGGAAGCCCCCTTCGGCAATACCACCTATCTCGGCTGGCTATGGAGTGGTTTTCAGGTCACCGTAGCCCTTTCGATTACCGCCTGGATTATCGCTTTCCTGGTAGGATCTATTTTCGGCATTTTACGTACCGTTCCCAACCGTTTCCTCTCCGGACTGGGTACGTTGTACGTAGAACTGTTCCGTAACGTGCCGCTGATCGTGCAATTCTTCACCTGGTACCTGGTGGTGCCTGAACTGTTGCCGGAAGATCTTGGCATGTGGTTTAAGGCGGAACTCGATCCCAATATTCAGTTTTTCCTCTCCTCAATGATCTGTCTGGGACTGTTTACCGCCGCCCGCGTTTGCGAACAGGTGCGCGCCGCGATTCAGTCTCTGCCTCGCGGGCAGAAGAACGCGGCGCTGGCGATGGGGCTAACGCTGCCGCAGGCTTATCGCTATGTCCTGCTGCCGAATGCCTATCGCGTTATCGTGCCGCCAATGACGTCAGAGATGATGAACCTGGTGAAAAACTCGGCTATTGCCTCAACCATCGGCCTGGTGGATATGGCGGCGCAGGCAGGCAAACTGTTGGATTACTCGGCGCACGCCTGGGAATCCTTCACCGCCATTACGCTGGCCTATGTGCTGATTAACGCCGTTATCATGCTGGTCATGAGCCTGGTTGAACGCAAAGTCCGCCTGCCGGGCAACGTGGGGAGCAAATAATGTACGAATTTGACTGGAGTTCGATTATCCCCTCACTGCCTTACCTACTGGCCGGGTTGGTCATCACGCTGAAGATCACCGTCACCGCCGTTATCGTGGGGATAGTCTGGGGAACCATTCTGGCCGTCATGCGCCTCTCAAGCTTTGCCCCTATCGCCTGGTTTGCTAAAGCGTATGTTAACGTTTTCCGTTCCATCCCGTTGGTGATGGTCTTGCTGTGGTTCTATCTGATTGTACCCGGCTTTCTGCAAAACGTGCTGGGACTATCGCCGAAAACCGATATCCGCCTGATCTCCGCGATGGTGGCATTCTCCATGTTTGAAGCGGCCTACTATTCCGAGATTATTCGCGCCGGTATTCAAAGTATTTCCCGCGGGCAGTCCAGCGCCGCGCTGGCGTTGGGGATGACCCACTGGCAGTCGATGAAGCTCATTATTCTGCCGCAGGCGTTTCGGGCGATGGTGCCGCTGTTGCTTACGCAGGGCATCGTGCTATTTCAGGACACCTCTTTAGTTTATGTACTCAGCCTGGCGGACTTCTTCCGCACCGCGTCGACTATCGGCGAGCGTGACGGTACTCAGGTCGAAATGATTCTGTTCGCCGGCGTCGTTTATTTTGTTATCAGCCTGAGCGCGTCGTTGCTGGTCAGCTATTTGAAGAAAAGGACAGTTTAATGATTACCCTGAAAAATGTTTCAAAATGGTATGGTCACTTTCAGGTGCTGACCGATTGTTCAACAGAAGTGAAAAAAGGTGAAGTGGTGGTAGTCTGCGGGCCATCGGGTTCCGGTAAATCCACGCTGATTAAGACCGTCAACGGTCTGGAACCGGTGCAAAAAGGCGAAATTACCGTTAACGGCATTATTGTGAACGACAAAAAAACCGATCTGGCGAAACTGCGTTCCCGCGTGGGTATGGTATTCCAGCACTTCGAGCTGTTTCCCCACCTGTCGATCATCGAAAACCTGACGCTGGCGCAGGTGAAAGTGCTGAAACGCGATAAGGCCGCCGCCCGCGATAAAGGCCTGAAGCTGCTGGAGCGCGTTGGCCTGTCTGCACATGCCAACAAGTTCCCGGCGCAGCTTTCCGGCGGTCAGCAGCAGCGTGTCGCCATCGCCCGTGCGCTGTGCATGGACCCCATTGCCATGTTATTCGATGAACCGACTTCCGCGCTCGATCCGGAAATGATCAACGAGGTACTGGACGTGATGGTCGAGCTGGCGAACGAAGGGATGACCATGATGGTGGTGACGCACGAAATGGGCTTTGCCCGTAAAGTGGCTAACCGGGTGATCTTTATGGATGAAGGTAAAATCGTCGAAGATTCGCCAAAAGAGGAGTTCTTCGCTAACCCCAGTTCCGATCGCGCAAAAGACTTCCTTGCGAAAATCCTGCACTAATCTTCCCGGCGCGCACGTCAGAGTGCGCGCTATCTCACGCTTTACCGCTTCGCTTCTCGAAACGTATCCAGCCGGGCGTTAACCTTGTCACAAAGTACCGCTTACAAGGAGCCACAATGGCACTGCCCATTATTATTGATTGCGATCCGGGTCATGATGACGCGATCGCCCTCGTTCTCGCCCTCGCCTCCCCTGAACTGGAAGTGAAAGCGATCACCTCTTCCGCCGGTAACCAGACGCCGGAGAAGACCCTGCGCAACGTGCTGCGGATGCTGACACTGCTCAAACGCCCGGATATTCCGGTGGCGGGCGGCGCGGTGAAACCTCTCATGCGCGAACTGATTATCGCCGATAACGTTCACGGCGAAAGCGGCCTCGACGGCCCGGCGCTGCCCGAGCCGTCATTCGCCCCGCAAAGCGGCACTGCCGTTGAGCTGATGGCAAAAACGCTGCGCGAGAGCGCACAACCGGTCACCATCGTCTCCACTGGCCCACAGACCAACGTGGCGCTGCTGCTGAATAGCCATCCGGAACTGCATACGAAAATCGCCCGCATTGTGATCATGGGCGGCGCGATGGCGCTGGGTAACTGGACGCCCGCTGCGGAATTTAATATTTACGTCGACCCGGAAGCGGCAGAAATTGTCTTCCAGTCAGGCATTCCGGTGGTGATGGCCGGGCTGGACGTCACCCATAAGGCGCAGATTCACGCTGCCGATATCGAACGCTTCCGTGCGATTGGCAACCCGATTTCCACCATCGTCGCCGAACTGCTGGACTTCTTTATGGAGTACCACAAAGACGAAAAATGGGGATTTGTCGGCGCGCCGCTGCACGACCCGTGCACCATCGCCTGGCTGCTGAAACCCGAGATTTTCACCACCGTTGAGCGTTGGGTTGGCGTGGAAACCCAGGGGAAATACACCCAGGGGATGACGGTGGTGGATTATTATTTCCTGACGGGGAATAAGCCGAATGCGACGGTGATGGTCGATGTAGACCGCCAGGGATTTGTCGATTTGCTGGCGGAACGGCTGCAATACTACGCATAAAGCGCAAAGTAGAATCCAGGGATGAACAGCGATGTTTTGGCGTAACAATAGACCTGAAATCAGCCTGCTACAGCACGACGTAGCCCATATAACGTTTTCAGTACGTAACGGAAAAGCATTGCTTCGTCCCTGCGTTATCCACGATCCCGACTCTGACGCCGGTATTCATACGCTCTCCTGGCATGGCTCGCCGCTGATTCGTTTTTACACTGAAGCCTGGTGCCCAACCTGCGCAGAATTTGTTTATGCCGGTTTTAGCAATGATGATGAAGGCGCCGCGCAGTTTTTATCCTCACTTGCCGAGTGGAATCAGCCAGGAGTCGGGTTGAACGAAGCATTTACCTCCCTGACGCCGCTGTTTTCACTCTTTGCCGATGGCTATTACCGGCTGGAAGAACGCGAACTTTATCCCACAGATGGCAACGGGCATTTTTTCTGGGCGGTGGGTAACGAAAAACAACCGAATCCCGCGACCACAGGGCAGTGGATTGCTGACGTGGACTATCACTACCAGTCCGGCGAACCCTGTTTTTTACTGCCAGGCCAGCCCCCATCGCGATTTAACCCACAACGCGCCGGGTATTACCGCGATAAGCCAGAGAGCCACGCGCTGGCCTGGTATATGAATGACAGCTGGCTTTGCGTCCTGCTTGATGGTCACCATAAAGCCACCGCCGCCGCGCTGGAAGGCCGGCCCGTGAAAACCTGGGTCATCAGCCAGCCGGTGGCGATGTCATGCTACGAGACGCGACAGCAATATCTGCGATTTTATGACGGCGCGCGCCTGGAAGAAGCCCAGTTTCAGCGCCGCATCCCCCTGAAAATACAGTACGAAAAACTACCGCCATCCCTTTGGGAGGATTACTTTACTCGCCATGACGGACGTTATACCCGCGTCAACTGGCCGAACGCATTGGCTAACTGCGCAACGCATTATCCCGATCTTGCGGCTTGTGCAGATATTATTGCCGCAGGCGATCTGAGCGAAGCCGGCCTCAATAAAATCATGGCGCAAGGGATCACCGAAGAGGGATTTCCCGCCGTACTGTTACGCGCGCTGTTTTATACCCATTCTCCCTTGTTGATTGATTTTGTCCGTTTTCTGACTCGCGCACCCGGTTATGCCTGCCACTACCCGCTGGCGTTTCGTTTACTGGCCCAAAAACGCACGCCACAAGCCGATGCTTTTTTCCTCGATTTCGCCATCAATGATGACGGCGAGCGCCCGGAGTTGACGAACATTATGGATGAATACTTTCGCCAGGCGTGACATTGATAAAGATCACCACGCCAGAGGGTGGTGTTCTTTATTCTATAAACTCTCTTTCCCGATAAATTAAACGCAATGGATAATGCAACGTTAGCGATTGGTATCGATCTCGGCACCACTAATAGTTTAATCGCCGTCTGGCAAGACGGAGCCGCACAATTAATACCTAATAAATTTGGTGAATATTTAACACCATCCATAATTAGTATGGATGAAAATAAACAAATTCTGGTGGGAAAACCTGCCGCAGCCCGTAAAACATCTCATCCAGATAAAACCGCTGCCTTATTTAAACGCGCAATGGGCAGTAATACTCACTGGCATTTGGGTGAAGAGTCGTTTAATGCGCCGGAATTATCTTCGCTGGTTTTACGCTCGCTGAAAGAAGATGCGGAAGACTACCTTCAGCAGCCAATCAAGGATGTCGTGATCTCGGTTCCGGCTTATTTCAGCGATGAGCAGCGTAAGCATACACGCCTTGCCGCTGAGCTTGCGGGGTTAAACGCCGTGCGCTTGATCAATGAACCCACGGCGGCGGCAATGGCTTATGGCCTGCATACGCAGCAAAATAGCCGTTCGCTGGTTTTCGATCTGGGGGGCGGAACCTTTGATGTGACCGTTCTGGAATACGCTACGCCGATTATCGAAGTTCACGCCTCCGCTGGCGATAACTACCTCGGCGGCGAAGATTTCACGCATTTGTTACTTGATGAAGTGCTGAAACGCTGGAATCTCGATAAATCAGCGCTGACGGATAGCGATCTGGCTGCGCTGTATGCCTGTGTTGAAGCCGCAAAATGCGCCAGCGGCTCCCCGCTGCGCATGAGCTGGCTTTATCAGGAGCGCGCGCTGGAAAGCACGTTTTATGACGATGAGCTGGAAGCCCTGTGGCTACCGTTGCTCAACCGGCTGCGCACGCCCATTGAGCAGGCGCTGCGCGATTCCCGACTCAAACCGGAGCAAATTGACAGCCTGGTGCTGGTCGGCGGCGCGTCACAGATGCCGCTGGTGCAACGCATCGCGGTGCGCTTATTCGGTAAATTGCCCTATCAAAGTTACGATCCCAGCACCATCGTGGCGCTTGGCGCCGCAACTCAGGCCGCCTGTCGCCTGCGCCATGAAGACGTTGAAGAAGTGATCCTCACGGATATCTGCCCCTACTCGCTGGGCGTAGAGGTCAACCGACAGGGCGTGCCTGGCATCTTCTCGCCCATCATTGAACGCAATACCACCGTTCCGGTGTCAAAAGTGGAAACGTACTCCACCATGCACCCTGAGCAGGACTCTATTTGCGTCAGGGTATACCAGGGCGAAAGCCATAAGGTGAAAAATAATATCCTGATCGATTCTTTTGACGTCATGCTGAAGCCGAACGGGCACATTCAGGCCATTGATATTCGTTTTAGCTACGATATTAATGGCCTGCTGGAAGTTGACGTGCTGCTGGAAGACGGCAAGAGTGAATCCAGAATCATCAGTCACAATGCCACCTCACTGACGACGCAGCAAATCGACGCCAGCCGCGAGCGCCTGCAGGCGCTGAAAATTTATCCCCGCGATATGCTAATTAACCGGACGTTTAAAGCGCAGTTAGAGGAACAGTGGTCACGCGCGCTAGGCGATGAGCGCGAAATGCTGGGGGAGATTATTACCGATTTCGACGCGGCGCTGCTGTCTAATGATATGCAGCGCGTCGATGACGTGCGCCGTCGTGCCTGCGAATATCTGGGTATTGACGAGCCGAAAGCGCCGTAACGGCGCTTTCACTGCCCCTGTTCAGAAAAAATGGAAGAATCGATTTAACGCGCAGACAATCAACGCGATCAAACCGACAATTTTCATGATTTTCATCACCCCGCCAGATTCCGCCTGACGGGGTGCTTCGGTTTTCGCTTCAGAAGACAATTTTTTCTCTTCTTTCTCAGCCGCCAGCCTGAGCTCTTCCGCCAGCTCCTTTTTGTCGCGAATATCGCCTGGCTTCATGGCGATTTTTGATGACAATGCCTGGGTTATCAGCGCCTCCAGCGGACAGGCTTGCCCCTCCTCCAGCCGGATCAGCAGGCGAAAAAAGGGCTTTTCTTTGGGAAACGCTTCCAGCACCACCTGCTCCGCCGTCCGGTACAGATCCAACAGCGGCGTTTCGGGTTCCCCCTGGGTACTCAGCCGTGAATTTGCCCACGCCATCGCTTTTCGCTTATAAAACAGGGAGTCAACAAATGAACGCCCCAGCGGTGATAACCTACCGCTGTGCAAAATGTCGGCCCACAGTAAACGCGTGCGCGCGCTTTCACCGGGCACATATTCGGCATCCGCCATACAGCGCGCTTCGACCGCCATCACCGCCAGCGGGAAGAAATCAGGCCGATGCTGGCGGCACCAGCCCAGCAACAGGTCGTCCGCCTGCGTGGAGGGGTAACGCTGCCAGAAATCGCAAAGATCGGCCAACAGGCTTTCTCCTTCGCCGCAGAGCAAACGCTGTTTGCAAAGGTAATAGTGCGCATCTTCGTTATCCGGCTCCGCGGCCTGCCAGCGACGAGCAATATCGACCAGTTCGGCCATGCCCCACTGCTCGGCGCTAAACCAGTGTAATAGTTTACGATGCAGCTGTTTATCATCGGGAATTATCCAGGCGCCCTGAACCTGCAGAGCGTCGGCAAAATGTTCGGGATAAAAGCGCCAGATACGCTCAAGCTTAAAAAAGTAGGCGTCAGTTTGGTCTTGAACAACAAGAGGCAATTTGGCCAGACTTAGCAGATCAAACGCATCGCCCCGCTTTACGGTCTCCAGAAATGCTTCCAGCTCTTCTCCCTCAGCATCATCGTCTGCTTCCTGCGGCTGCCAGTTCAGACGCTGCGCCAACAATGCCAGGCAAGACAGCGAGATCGTTTCCGTTTTCATGGCGATGTCGCACAACTGCCAGCGCAGCTTATCTATCTCATCCATTGAACACTGGTTCAATTGCTGAATAAATTTCTGCCATGCCGAGGGCTGAAAGCGATCGCGCTCTGATGCCAGCAATTCCCTGAACGCCACCAGTATTTCATGTTCGTCGCTCACCTCTTCCGTTTTTACATCCTCCGCAGGCGAGGCGGCCCAGTGCTGCGCTTCTTCATAGGCCTGGCGCAATCGCTTAAAACCCTGCGGATCGCTCTCAGGGTGGAATGAGGGCAACAGGGCAAGATAAGCCTGACGGATACATTCCAGATCGGTGGTGGGTTCAATGCCCAGGATTTCCCAACAGATATTCATAAATCGCTCACTCCTTTAAGCGTTTCCGGGCATGTCGGTTGTTCGTTGAGCGGACGCCACGGTAGCTGCGCATAATAACTCTCTGTCGTAGAGATCAGTTCATTAAACATCCGTGCGCCTGAAGCGTCGTACTTTAGGTGGGCGAAATATGCCTGCATGGCGTCCCCTTCGGCCTGCCAGTACAGCCGCCCCAACGAATAGGCGGCAAAATATTGCGTCCAGCCGTCGTAAAAATAGTGCGCCCGCGCATAGATACGCGATTGCAGCCACAGGCTTTCCTCTTCCGTCAGCCATTGATTCAACACCCCCATCCGGCATAAAAACCCCATACGCACATAGTCCCAGGCTTTAATGCCGCCGCGTCCGCAGCATAGTGCGGTTTCGGCAACAAATCGCGCATAAATCTGGCCCTGCTCGCCAAACTGCGCGGTAAATTCGCGCCATTGGCGAGGAGATAGCGTAAACCAGCGGATATAAAAGGGAGCCAAATCTGCCGCATGACCATCGTCCGTCATCCGATAGATGGTTTGAATAAGATCTTCACGGTTATCAATCCCCCATGAATCGGAGAGATCAAAGTGTGTTTTCCCGGTATACATTGCCGGGGAGAAGTGCGAAGGTTTCGCGCCAATGGCACGACTGTTTAGCACCTCCATCGGCGTGGAGAGCGCAAAAAGTAAATATTGTTCTTCCTTGTCCATATTCGATATCCCTAATGCATAAACTGGCGTAATACATGGCCGACAACGCCAATAAATAAAATGATTTTAATCATCTGCCAGAGGCCAAAGCCGCCGCCAGATTCCTCCGTACTCGGCGAAGTCACCGTCGTCACCGGTTCCTCATCTGCGACTACAGCTTCACACGGTGTGGCGACAGCCGCAGCCCGCCCCAGCAACCCGCGAATAACCAGCGCTTCCAACGGGCAGATATCCGGCGCATCAAGCTTCGTTACCAGACTCTGTAACAATGCCGCTGACGGCTCCTCGGCGCACGCCAGGCTATCCGCCACCTGATACAACAGCCAGTATGGATGCTGGCTATGCGCCTCACTCATCGCTGGCGCGCCATAATTCAAACGCCGCGCAATAAAACTTTCGCTTAGCGGCGATAATGCGCCGCTGTGCAGCGCCTCGGCCCACAGCAAGCAGGAACGGGCGCTGGAGCCGGGAATATAGAGCAGCTGTTCAGCGTTAATATCCACCTGCTCACGCCCCTCAACCGCCATCACCAGCAGCGGGAAAAAGTCAGGCCGATACTGGCGGCACCAGCGCAGCAACAGATCGTCAAGCTGGGTAGAAGGATGCGCCCACCACTGCGCGTAAAGTTCTGGCAGCAGGCTATCGCCTTCACCGCAGAATACGCGCTGGGCTAAGTAGTAATAACCCGGCGTCTGGCTATCGGGTTCGGCTTCCTGCCATGTCAGGGCGACGGGCAGCAGCTCCGCGACGCCAAGATGCAGGGTGCTGAACCAGCGTAACAAGCGTCGGTGAAAGCGCAGATCGTCCGGGACAATCCACGGGCCGTGCTGGGCCATAAGTTGGGCGAAATAGAGAGGATGCTCGAAAAAGGTGCTGTCCAGGGCATCATAAAACGCCAGAGTCTGATTCTGCACCTCCGGCGGTATATTGAGCAGTAGCGCATAGTCAAACATATCGCCGTGCTCAACATAGGACAGAAAATTATCCAGCCTTTCGCGATCCATCTCCTCATTGCAGTCCCGTTGCTCCCAGCTCAACCGCTGCGATAGCAGGTTCATACAACTATAGGAGACTGGAAACGTCTGCATCGCGATATCGCACAATAGCCAGCGCGCTTTTTCGGCCTGTGTAATCGATAATTTATTGATCTGTTGGATAAACTCCTGCCATGCCTGCGGCTGAAAGCGCCGTTCTTCATCCGCCAGCAAGTCACGGAAAATCTCCCCGAGATAATTCACCCACGGGGTATCGGGATCCTCATCAACCACCGTAATGGCGGGCGATGTTGTCCCCTGCAATGCATTCTCATAGGCTTCTCGCAATAGCTTAAAACCCTGCGGATCGGTTTCCGGATGAAATGACGGCAGCAGCGCCAGATAAGCCTGACGAATGGCGTCGGTATCCGTGGTGGCCTCAATACCAAGGACTTGCCAACAGGTTTTCATAGATCGCTCACCTCCTGAAGCGTGTCCGGGCATTCAGGGTAATGGGGCAGGTAGCGCCACGGCAGCGTGGCGTAAAAACTGTCTTTTCCGGCGATCAGCTTATTCATCATACGTCGCCCCGCGTCATCAAACTCCTTACGGGCGAATGTCTCGCGTAGCAGCGGTAGGTTATCGCCATTCCGTAACTGCCAGTACAAACGCCCGGTGTAATAAGCGCTGAAATACGGCAACCAGCCGGAATAATAGTTGAGCGCACGAAGCTGTATCCGCGACTGCAGCCACAGGCTCTCCTCTTCCGTCAGCCATTCATTGAGTACGCCCATGCGGCAGAGAAATCCCATCCGCACATAATCCCAGCTGCGAATACCGCCTTCACCGCAACACACGGCGGTATCAGCGACGAATCGGGCATAAATGCGATCTCCCTCGTCCAGCGTGTCGGTATACTCCTGCCACTCCTGCGGCGCATACCTAAACCAGAGGCGATATAGCCATTCCAGTTGTGTGGCATGACCGTCATCCGTCATGCGGGAAATGGTCTGAAGCAGTTTATCGCGATTTTCAATACCCCACGACGATTCAAGATCGAAACGTTTTATCCCTATATACATTTTCGGTGACGAATGTGAAGGTAAACAGTCCTCGTTCAATACTTCCATCGGCGAGGAAAGTGCAAAGAGTAAATATTGTGATTCTTTATCCATAATAAATCGCCAAAATATATTCACGCCACAAATAAAAACGCAATTGAAAACTAAAATAGAGTACAACAAAGCCAAATCGCAATATATTATTAATCTAAAAAACAATGGCGGGATAAATTAAAAAATGAATCATTCCATAACCAGTCATCCCTGCGACAACGTATCTTTAGCACAATTAACCGAACTGGCGCAGTCAGGAAATAGTGAAGCTCAATATATATTAGGCCGTTTATATAATGACGAACGTATAGATGGCAGCGAAGAGGATAAGCTCTCTTTTTATTGGCTACAGCAGGCGGCCGAGCAAGGACACTGCGAGGCGCAATATTGGCTCGGCTTAAGATATTCAGACACGCCTACCAGCATGAAAGATAATGCCAAAGCCTCATACTGGTTGGAAAAAGCAGCAAAGCAAGGGCATAAGCTTGCGCCTAACGACCTGGGGTGGGTCCTGGAAGGAGAAACAGGAAGTGAGCCAGATTACGCTCAGGCAGTATTCTGGTATTGCGTCGGTACGGAACGCGGGCACAGCTATGCGCAAAATAATCTCGGCAAAATGTATGAAGGAGGTGACGGTGTTGAGAAGAATCATCAACTGGCCTTTTATTGGTACAAACAGGCGGCCTTACAAGGTGACGCTACCGCCCAGGAGAATCTGGCAGATATGTATTGGGACGGTCGCGGCACGACAAAAAACCTACTCCTGGCTACCTTATGGTATTTGAGAAGTGCGCTACAGGATGAAGTCCATTCCCAATTCCAGCTTGGCTGCGCGTATAGCGAAGGGGAAGGCGTTAAGCAGGATTATCAGCAGGCAATGCACTGGTATCAACAAGCTGCGGCGCAGGGAGATAGCAATGCTTACGTTAATATCGGCTGGATGTACAAACAAGGACACGGTGTCGAGCGTGACGATGAAGAAGCACTTAGCTGGTTTCATCGGGCGGCGGAAGCTGGCAACGTTACCGCATGGTATAACCTGGGTTTTATGTACCGCGACGGGCGCGGTACCGCAGTGGATGTGAAGCAGGCGCTCTACTGGTTCCAGAAAGTGCAGCCCACGGGCAAATGGAACGTCGACGAAGAGATCCGCAAACTGGAAGCCCAACTGCACGCTTAACATGGCGGACGGCACCGTCCGCTCACGATAATGAACCTTACGGCTCAAACGGCCTGCGCTGGAACTGATCGTGCCCACACTTCGGGCAGAGCGGCAGCACATCCGGCGTGTAAACCGCCAGATGATAGTGGCATTTCTCGCACACCAGATTCCCCAACCCCACCACTTCGCCACTGTGATACACGCCGTGGTGATTCAAATCCTGGAAGACTTCACGCCATTCCAGCTGGGTTTTGTCGGTAATATCCGCCAGTTCCTGCCAGAGACTCTCTTTAATCACCCGCAAGAAGACGCTATCTTCCTGGCTCTCTTCGTAGCTCATGGCGAACTCTTCCAGATCGCGTCTGACAGCGCGCGTCAGTTCGTCCACCTCGGTTCGCGTTAACTCCCCTGTTTGCATCACGCGCTGGCGCGCCTGCTCCACCAGCGCATCAATGTCGCGCTCGCCATTGCGTAAACGCTCGCTTAATGAGGCCACCAGTTCACGGTAATATTGAGCAACCTTGTTCATCACTTCACCTCTTGGATCGTTAACTGCCTATAATAATAGACGTTATTTGCGTTACGCTTTGCAAGGCTGCCCACAGAGTCTGTAAATTCTTGTCAGGCCGACTCACGTATCCAGCGCGTCAGCGAGGTACGATCGACATTTAACCGTTTCGCCACTAACGATTTATTATCCCTTTCCGCCTCTAATAATTTTCTCAAAATACGCAGGCGAATCGTTTTATAATCGCCAGCCAGCATCTGGCAGTCGTGGCAGGTAGTTGGCTCGCGTCGGCTCCCCTCTTCCAGATCGTCCAGCAAGAGGCGACCCTCATCCAGCGTTGCCGGGGAGTGATCAATAGAGAGTACCAGCCGTTCGATAATATTGCTTAACTGCCTGACGTTTCCGGGCCAGGCGAAGCGCTGAAGCTCTTGCCACAGCGCCGGGGTTAACGTTAGTGCCGGGCGTTTATAATGCTGGCTGAAACTAGTAAGCAGCGACAGGCCGATGGCTTTGATATCCTCCGGACGTTTGCGTAGCGGGATGGTGGTCACTTTTAATACGTTAAGCCGATAGTAAAGATCTTCGCGAAATGTCCCGTCCGCAATGAGCTTCGTTAACGTCTGATTGGTCGCCGCAATCACGCGAATATCAACAGGTATCATCTGGTCTGAGCCCAGCCGCATAATCTGCCGCTCCTGCAATACCCGTAATAAGCGCGTCTGTAGCGGTTTATCCAGTTCGCTAATCTCATCCAGAAAAATGGTACCGTGGTGCGCTAATTCAAACAGGCCTATTTTGCCTTTCGGCGACGCGCCGGTAAATGCGCCGGCGACATAGCCAAAGAGTTCGCTCTCCAGAATCTGAGGGGCCATCGCACCGCAGTTAATGGCGACAAACGGGCCGTTGACGCGTTGGCTGGCATTATGAATACTTTGCGCCAGCACCTCTTTTCCCGTCCCGCTTTCGCCATTAATTAAGATAGTCGCGTCCGTACCGGCATAATTTTTAATGATCGCCAGACGACGCAGCATTTCCGGGTTTTCTGTAAGCAGATCGTCGAAATGATAGCGGGCGCTCAAGCCACGGCGAGACAGTTCCTGGCGGCGAACATGATGTTCCACCCCCTGTAAACTGGAGACGGTTTGCATCGTCAACACTACCCGGCTTAACTGTCTGGCCGCAAATACCGGATACAGATTAACCACCATCGCGCCTTGCGGCGTATCGACGACTTTCGCGCTGACGGTTTTTCCCTCGCGTAATGTATGCCGCTCCTGGTGCAATACCTGTTTCAGGAAAGATGCGTCATAAATTTCACCGGAGGCGTTAATTTTAAAAAGTTGGCTCGCATATTTATTATAATGCAGTAACGCGCCGGTATCATCAAGCGTGATAACAGCTTTATCAAACTGATCGAGAATCAGCTGCAGATGATGACGCTCGAGTAATTGGCTGCGAAAAGCCAGATATAATGAGCGGGCTTCTTCCAGAGCTTCGGTTATTGAGGCGGGGCTGGAATCAAGTAAACGGAATTGCGAGCCCAGCGGTGAAAAATAATCCTGACAAACGGTATCGCCAACAATGCAATCTAATGGCGTGGACGCTAATTGCCGCTTCAGGCAAGAAATCGTTTCTTTATCATTTCCCTGTAAGGTAAAAATTTTATAGTTAATATTTAACTGTTCCGCTACGCGCGCGCATCCTTTGATCACACTGGAAAAGCCGACAATACCGACAGTGCCTTTTTGTCCTTTAAAAGGGATAAGCGCATCAAGAATGTCGTAGCCGGACATTTTAATTTCGACTACCGGTAATTTACTGTGCTTTTTTAATATTTCCGCACAGCCGCCACGACTAATCAGTACCTGGTGCCCACGGGACTCTAATAAAGGTAGCTCATCCAGGATACGATTAAGCGTCGTTTGATGAATAGTGACGGCGTAATCCAACTGCGCGACCAGCGCCTCGGCAGCCTTTGCCAGTTGCGGATAAGGAGAGACAAAACAGAGAGGAGATGCGGCTATATCTTTCGTCTTATTCATCACTCACCATCCTGTTGGTTTATAAACGGGCGAGACCGCCCGTCGTGATTTATTTTCCGCCGAAACGCTAACCGCCTGCGGCGGCTGGGTTCAGTTTACGATCGTAGCGTTTTTTTATCCATACGGTCAGGAAGGGGGCGCACAGAGCGGTAATAATCGTCGAGGCCGCCACCTGCGCCGCCGCCGTCGACGCCAGGTCAGTAAAATGCGGATCGAGCAGCGCGATTGCCGCTGGCGTCGCGACGGCGTTGCCAGAGGTGGTGGATACCGCCGCGCCTGCCACGCCGCTGCCTCCCGTCACACGATCGGCGAAAATATTAAAAAATCCGCCAATCGCCACCGTCATGAGTCCCAGTAAAATGCCTGAAGAACCTGCCGTGATAAGTCTTGCGAAATCAATACCGTATCCTAACCCAAAGGCAAAAAAGGGAATCGTTACCACGCTGCCCTGTTTAAGAAACTTGCGCATGTCCTCATCCAGATTACCCAAAATCATGCCAATGATAATGGGAATAATAACCGCCACCAGATTCATAAAGGGTATCGACACCATGCCTGCCGACCCTAACGCCAGCATGGTGAAAAAGGGACCATCGTTCAACGATATTACCGCAATCGCGCCGCCGTCGGTTTCATCGCCGTACTCCCCCACCAACGCGGCATATAACCCACTGTTTGAGTTGGTCATCGCCGAAATAATCGCTAAAGCCGACAGACCTAATAACCCATCCGGGCCGCAAAATTTCCCGACCAGAATGCCAATAATCACGCCGCTGGCAAATTTCGCAAAGGTGATCGCAGCGCCTTTTTTCAACGCTTTCGGCGCGGCTTTAAACTGGATATCCGCGCCCATACAGACTAAAAACATGCCTAAAATCGCCATTGCGCCATGCGAAATAGAGGTGACAAAACCGCCTATTTCCAGCGCCTCCGGCGCAAAAGTTTTAAACAATGCGCCGATGATCAGCGGTACAACCATCATACCACCAGGAAAACGTTCCAGTGTTTTTTTAATTTTCATAGCTTATTCCCAGGAGATAACCGGACAGCTGGTGCTGCCCGATTTGGTATCAGAACGTCGGCGCGATCTTATAAATAGAGAATTCGTTATGACCTAAATCTTCTGATTTAGTCGTTTTCCCATTCGCGACACGTAAAATTTCCTGATAAATTTCCTCGCCCATTTGTGTAATAGAAGCCTCGCCAGACATAATGGCGGACACATCAATATCAATATTGTCCTGCATCATTTCCCACGTTGCTTTATTACCCGTAATTTTTATTACCGGCGCTATTGGGTTACCGGCAGGCGTTCCGCGACCCGTAGTAAAAATAACGATCTGCGCTCCACCCGCCACCATGCCGGAAATAGATTCAATATCCTGCCCCGGGGTATCCATAATCCACAGGCCCGGATGCGTTGGACTATCGGCATATTCCAGTACGCCCTGTAGTGGCGCATGACCCGCTTTATGCATACAACCTAACGATTTTTCTTCAATGGTAGTCAGCCCGCCTTTAATATTGCCCGGCGTCGGCTGTCCCCCGCGAATATCCTCGCCCAGCGCTTTTGCTCGCGCCTCGCAGCCGACCACTAAATCAATGAGCTGTTGACCAACCTCCGGCGTCACCGCGCGTTTCGCCATCACATGCTCGGCGCCAATAAATTCCGTCGTTTCAGAAAGAATTGAGCTTCCGCCGCAGCGTATCAGCTTATCCGAGGCGACCCCGCAGGAAGGGTTAGACGCCAGCCCCGATGTCGTATCTGACCCGCCGCACTCCATCGCCAGCAGCAGCTCGCTAACCGGTG
Organism: Salmonella sp. SSDFZ54; assembly: GCF_004010735.1. NCBI lineage: Bacteria > Pseudomonadati > Pseudomonadota > Gammaproteobacteria > Enterobacterales > Enterobacteriaceae > Salmonella > Salmonella sp. SSDFZ54. The sequence continues at coordinate 3,434,428 of NZ_CP034819.1, read as the reverse complement.
CTTGCTGCGGTTTTTGCATGGAGAGTTGTTGCGCATAGTCGCGGGCCAGCGAAATCCCCCTGGCCTGACATTTAAGCGTGCCGCCCTCTTCCTGAATGGTGATGCAGGAGGTCGGTTTGCCAAATGCGGTAATCTCTTCTGCGATGCGCAGCGGCTCCGCGCCTTCACAGCCTAAGCCCACAACCACAATAGCGCCGACGTTGGGATTATTCGCCACATTAATCAATGTTTTTTCCGTCAGACGCGCATCGCCTGCCACCTGGCAGCAGCCAAAATCGTTATTCACCCATGTCGCGCCTTTTACCTGCCGGGCAATATCCTGGGCGACTTTATTCGCACAAACGCTGGTAGGTAAAATCAGTACATAATTACGGATGCCAAAACGGCCGTCAGGGCGGCGGAAACCCAAAAAAGTCTCATTGCTCATAATCATTTTCCCTTGTTTTATATTATTTCCAGTCACCACGTCCGCGTTCGCTTTCCACATTGTGGACGTGCACATAGTCGCCACTTTTTATTTCCTGAGTGGCGCGGCCAATGGATTCGCCATATTTATAAACTTCGCCATGAAAAGGCACATCGCAGATGGCGAATTTGTGGCCAAATGGCACATCCTGATGTAACACAACGCTTATCTCGCGTTCGCCAATGAACATTGTGGCGGTTTCGCCGGCCTTGAGCGCCGTAATAGCCGTCGCGACGCAATCCTGAGGGTGAATCACCACTGCATTTTTTTTCACGATTAACTCCTTTGCTTTAGTCCTGTCTTCCCTAATCAAAAGGCGTGCCATTTTTTAACTACATGGTTTATATGACTTTATTTTTATGGGCCGATCTGGCGGTGACAGGAACTGCGGTAATTTGCCTCAGTCGTGTCGCATTTTGCGTCACCTCCTCATGAACGCCTGGCGCGACAAATGTTCTACCCCCTGTTTTGACGTGCGTGTTTGGGCTATGCTATGCGGATCTAAACACCACCTCTAAAGCTACATTTGTAGCTGTATCGAAAACAGGACTACTGGCTGCCATGCAAGAGCAATACCGCCCGGAAGAGATAGAATCCAAAGTACAGCTTCACTGGGATGAGAAGCGCACATTTGAAGTGACCGAAGACGAGAGCAAAGAGAAGTATTACTGCCTGTCGATGCTTCCCTATCCTTCTGGCCGACTACACATGGGCCACGTACGTAACTACACCATCGGCGACGTGGTTGCCCGCTACCAGCGTATGCTGGGCAAAAACGTGCTGCAGCCAATCGGCTGGGACGCCTTCGGCCTGCCGGCGGAAGGCGCGGCGGTGAAGAACAACACCGCGCCGGCGCCGTGGACGTACGACAACATCGCGTACATGAAAAACCAGCTCAAAACGCTGGGTTTTGGCTATGACTGGAGCCGTGAAATCGCGACCTGCACCCCGGAATACTACCGTTGGGAACAGAAATTCTTCACCGAGCTGTATAAAAAAGGCCTGGTGTACAAGAAGACTTCTGCCGTTAACTGGTGCCCGAACGATCAGACCGTTCTCGCCAACGAACAGGTGATCGACGGCTGCTGCTGGCGTTGCGACACCAAAGTTGAGCGTAAAGAGATCCCACAGTGGTTTATCAAAATCACCGCTTACGCAGACGAGCTGTTGCGCGATCTGGATAAGCTGGACCACTGGCCTGATACCGTAAAAACGATGCAGCGCAACTGGATTGGCCGCTCTGAAGGCGTGGAAATAACCTTCGATGTGAAGGGCTACGATAACACCCTGACCGTCTATACCACCCGTCCGGATACCTTTATGGGCGCCACTTACCTGGCGGTGGCCGCCGGTCATCCGCTGGCGCAAAAAGCGGCGGCGAACAACGCCGAGCTGGCGGCGTTCATCGACGAATGCCGTAACACCAAAGTGGCCGAAGCCGAAATGGCGACCATGGAGAAAAAAGGCGTCGACACCGGCTATAAAGCGATTCATCCGTTAACTGGCGAAGAGATCCCGGTCTGGGCGGCAAACTTTGTCCTGATGGAGTACGGCACTGGCGCGGTGATGGCCGTTCCGGGTCACGATCAGCGCGACTACGAATTTGCCTCCAAATACGGTTTGACCATCAAGCCGGTGATTCTGGCCGCTGACGGTTCCGAGCCGGATCTTTCCGAACAGGCGCTGACCGAGAAAGGCGTGCTGTTTAACTCCGGCGAGTTCGACGGCCTGGCCTTTGAATCGGCGTTTAACGCCATTGCCGATAAACTGGCGGAAAAAGGCGTCGGCGAACGTAAAGTGAACTACCGTCTGCGTGACTGGGGCGTTTCCCGTCAGCGTTACTGGGGCGCGCCGATCCCGATGGTCACCCTGGAAGACGGCACCGTGCTGCCGACGCCGGAAGATCAACTGCCGGTTATTTTGCCGGAAGACGTCGTCATGGACGGCATCACCAGCCCGATCAAGGCCGATCCTGAGTGGGCGAAAACTACCGTTAACGGTATGCCGGCGCTGCGTGAAACCGACACCTTCGACACCTTTATGGAATCGTCATGGTACTACGCGCGTTACACCTGCCCGCAGTATCAGGAAGGAATGCTGGATTCGAAAGCGGCAAACTACTGGCTGCCAGTCGACATCTACATCGGCGGTATTGAACATGCCATCATGCACCTGCTCTACTTCCGCTTCTTCCATAAGCTGATGCGCGATGCGGGCATGGTCACCTCTGACGAGCCGGCTAAGCAGTTGCTGTGTCAGGGCATGGTGCTGGCGGATGCGTTCTATTATGTCGGCGAGAACGGCGAACGTAACTGGGTTTCGCCAGTTGACGCTATCGTCGAGCGCGATGAAAAAGGCCGCATCGTCAAAGCAAAAGACGCAGCGGGTCATGAGCTGGTCTACACTGGCATGAGTAAAATGTCCAAGTCGAAAAATAACGGTATCGACCCGCAGGTAATGGTTGAACGTTATGGCGCGGACACGGTACGCCTGTTTATGATGTTCGCTTCTCCGGCGGATATGACTCTGGAATGGCAGGAGTCCGGCGTAGAAGGCGCAAACCGCTTTATTAAACGCGTCTGGAAGCTGGTTTACGAACACACCGCTAAAGGTCCTGTCGCGGCGCTGAACGTCGATGCGCTGAGCGAAGATCAAAAAGCGCTGCGTCGCGATGTGCATAAAACCATTGCCAAAGTGACCGATGATATCGGCCGCCGTCAGACGTTCAACACCGCCATTGCGGCGATCATGGAGTTGATGAACAAACTGGCGAAAGCCCCGCAGGAAGGCGAACAAGACCGCGCACTGCTTCAGGAAGCGCTGCAGGCCGTCGTGCGTATGCTTAACCCGTTCACCCCGCACGTCTGCTTTACCTTGTGGCAGGAACTGGGCGGCGAAGGCGATATCGACAACGCGCCGTGGCCGGTTGCCGACGAGCAGGCAATGGTGGAAAACACCACGCTGGTTGTCGTGCAGGTTAACGGTAAAGTTCGCGGGAAAATCACCGTACCGGTGGATGCTACCGAAGAACAGGTGCGTGAACGTGCAGGCCAGGAACATCTGGTGGCAAAATATCTTGATGGCGTTACCGTGCGTAAAGTGATTTACGTTCCGGGTAAACTCCTCAATCTGGTTGTTGGCTAAGCGCGGGAGGAAGCGTGCGATATCTGGTAACACTGTTGTTATCTCTGGCGGTGCTGGTCACCGCCGGATGCGGCTGGCATCTGCGTAGCACTACGCAGGTTCCGGCTTCAATGAAAACGATGATCCTCGATTCCGGCGATCCGAACGGTCCGCTAAGTCGTGCGGTACGTAATCAGTTACGGCTGAATAACGTAAACCTGCTTGATAAAGACACAACGCGCAAAGACGTTCCGTCTCTGCGGCTTGGAACGGTGACTATTTCGCAGGATACGGCGTCAGTGTTCCAGGACGGCCAGACGGCGGAATATCAGATGGTGATGACCGTCAATGCCTCGGTATTGATTCCGGGCCATGACATCTATCCTATCAGCACGAAAGTGTACCGTTCGTTCTTCGATAACCCGCAGATGGCGTTGGCGAAGGATAACGAGCAGGCCATGATCGTTCAGGAGATGTACGACAAAGCCGCTGAACAGCTGATTCGTAAGCTGACCAGCGTCCGCGCGGCGGATATTCAGGCGACGAAAGAGGAGGCTACCGCCGACAATGAGACGGCGGCGCCCGCCTCTACGCCAGCACGCGTCTCCACTACGCTGAGTAACTAATGATCAGGTTGTATCCTGAACAACTCCGCGCGCAGCTCAACGAAGGGCTGCGTGCGGCATATCTATTATTGGGCAACGATCCGCTGCTGCTGCAGGAAAGTCAGGACGCTATTCGTCTGGCGGCTGCGTCGCAAGGCTTCGAAGAGCACCACGCTTTTACTCTCGATCCCAGTACCGACTGGGGATCGCTTTTCTCACTCTGCCAGGCGATGAGCCTGTTCGCCAGCCGTCAAACGCTGGTGCTGCAACTGCCGGAAAACGGGCCTAACGCGGCAATGAATGAGCAACTCGCCACCCTGAGCGAGCTGCTGCATGACGACCTGTTATTAATAGTACGCGGAAACAAGCTCACCAAAGCGCAGGAAAACGCCGCCTGGTATACCACGCTGGCAGACCGTAGCGTTCAGGTCAGTTGTCAGACGCCGGAGCAGGCGCAGCTTCCCCGCTGGGTGGCCGCCAGAGCGAAAGCACAGAATTTGCAACTGGATGACGCCGCGAACCAACTGCTGTGCTATTGCTATGAGGGCAATCTGTTGGCGCTGGCGCAGGCGCTGGAACGACTGTCGCTGCTTTGGCCTGACGGTAAGTTAACGCTTCCTCGCGTGGAGCAGGCCGTCAATGACGCCGCCCACTTTACCCCTTTCCACTGGGTGGATGCGTTACTGATGGGGAAAAGCAAACGCGCGCTGCATATCCTGCAACAGCTACGCCTTGAAGGCAGCGAACCGGTTATTCTGCTGCGCACCCTCCAGCGAGAGCTGCTGCTACTGGTAAATCTCAAACGTCAGTCCGCGCATACGCCGTTACGCGCGCTGTTTGATAAACACCGGGTCTGGCAAAACCGTCGCCCCATGATCGGCGACGCGTTGCAGCGTCTCCATCCTGCGCAGCTTCGCCAGGCCGTGCAGTTACTGACGCGTACAGAAATTACGCTCAAACAGGATTATGGTCAGTCGGTATGGGCAGATCTTGAAGGGCTGTCGCTCCTGCTCTGCCATAAGGCGCTGGCAGACGTATTTATTGATGGGTGATATGAAATCGTTACAGGCTTTATTCGGCGGCACCTTTGATCCGGTGCATTATGGACATCTTAAACCTGTTGAAACGCTGGCGAATCTGATCGGCTTATCGCGGGTGATTATTATGCCTAACAATGTGCCGCCGCATCGCCCCCAGCCGGAAGCCTCCAGCGCGCAGCGTAAATATATGCTGGAGCTGGCTATCGCCGATAAGCCGCTTTTTACGCTGGATGAACGCGAGCTACAGCGAAACGCGCCCTCTTACACTGCGCAAACGCTGAAAGCATGGCGCGAAGAACAGGGTCCCGAAGCGCCGCTGGCGTTTATTATCGGCCAGGACTCGCTGCTTAACTTCCCCACCTGGCATGATTACGACACCATCCTTGATAACACTCACCTGATCGTTTGTCGTCGTCCGGGCTATCCCCTTGAAATGACGCAGGCGCAACACCAGCAGTGGCTGGAACAGCATCTGACCCATACGCCAGACGATCTGCACCAGTTGCCAGCCGGTAAAATTTACCTGGCGGAAACGCCCTGGCTTAATATCTCCGCAACCCTCATCCGCGAACGGCTGGAAAAAGGCGAGTCCTGCGACGATCTGTTGCCGGAAAACGTGCTGAACTACATCAATCAGCAGGGGTTATACCGGTAAGCACATTGCGCAGCGCCGACAGCAGACGCTCGTTTTGCGCAGCGCTGCGTATCGCCACACGATAATAGCGGCTGTCCAGCCCCGGGTAGTTAGCGCAGCTACGAATTAAAATCCGCTGCGTCAGCAACCGCCGCTGCAGGTCAATATCCTCTCGCTCACAGCGTAACAACAGATAGTTTGCCCGCCCGGGATAGACCGTCAGCAGGGGGAGCTGACAAAGCGCCTGATAAAACCGGGCGCCCTCCTCCCGTAACCAATGCCAGGTCGCCTGTTGCCAGGCGCTATCCTGTAACGCTACCTCACCGGCAAGCGCAGCCAGCGCGTTAACCGACCACGGCATTTGTTGGCGACGCATCCGCGCCACCGCCGCGTCATCGCTATTGACGAGATATCCCAACCGCAGGCCGGGAATGGCATAAAATTTGGTCAGCGAACGCAACACCCAGATATGCGGATTATCTTTAAGAGCAGGAATAAAGCCCGTCTCATGCGGAATAAAATCGATAAACGCTTCATCCAGGATCAGGTTAATGTTCAGCGATTTGCAGCGTACGGCAATGGCCTGTAATAACTGCCGCTCCGGCAGCAGGCCGGTAGGATTATTGGGCGTACACAGAAACAGGCAGTCCAGATCGGGCGTCAACGCCTCAAGAATGGCATCGGTAAGCTGCCAGCCATCCGCTTCGCGTAGAGACCAGCGACGAATTTCACAGCCAATTTGCGCCAGCGCCCGGCCATACTCCGCGAAACCTGGCGTGACAATCATTGCACGACGCGGTTTAAGACCGCTCGCCACGGTAAAGATTGACTCCGTCTCGCCATTTCCCGCCAGTATCCACGATGCCGGCACCTGATGATGACGCGCCAGCGCCTGGTGCAAATGAAAATAATCGGCGTCCGGGTAGCGCTCAATGCAGTCCAGATTGTCGATAAGCGCGCGTTTCACGCTGACAGGCATACCCAGCGGATTAATGTTTGCGCTAAAATCCAGTAACTGGTCAGGCGAGATGCCCAACACCGTCGCGGCTTCCCGAATATTACCGCCATGCGCGCTGTTGAATAACGCCATTATGCCTCCGGCCAAAAAACGCTATTTTAGTGAAAAAAACGTTGCGCAATCAGGGGCATTATCATGTTTTGCGCATTTAACCTCATGAGGAATACCATGCGATTGTGGCTGGTGCGTCATGGCGAAACCGAGGCCAATGTCGCCGGGTTGTATAGCGGACATGCTCCCACGCCGTTAACGGAAAAAGGGATTGGCCAGGCGAAAACGCTACATACTTTATTGCGCCACGCGCCATTTGACAGGGTGTTATGCAGCGAGCTGGAGCGCGCGCGCCATACCGCCCGGCTCGTACTGGAGGGCCGGGATGTGCCGCAACACATCTTACCTGAGCTTAATGAGATGTACTTTGGCGACTGGGAAATGCGCCATCACCGCGACCTCGCCCATGAAGATGCCGAAAGCTATGCTGCCTGGTGTACGGACTGGCAGAATGCGGTTCCGACCAATGGCGAGGGTTTTCAGGCTTTTACCCGGCGCGTAGAGCGCTTTATCTCGCGACTCGACGCGTTTAGCGATTGCCAGAACCTGCTGATCGTCAGCCATCAGGGCGTACTCAGCCTGTTGATTGCCCGTCTGCTCGCAATGCCTGCCGCCTCGCTATGGCATTTCCGGGTAGAACAGGGATGCTGGAGCGCAATCGACCTGTGCGAAGGGTTCGCCACCCTGAAAGTATTAAATAGTCGTGCCGTCTGGCGGCCTGAGTGATGAATTTTCCGTTTTTTCTCGCCGCAGCGGTTTCGCCCATTGACAGCCCCCGACAGGCTGTTATTCTCCGCAGCCAGGCTTTTTTCACCTTGCAGAGCTTTGCAGAAATTGTTTTACAAAAATGGCGATGCTTTCTGTGACGTGGGATGGGATGATAATCTGGTTTTAAACGCCGATCCGGCGACATAAGTCCCGGTATCGCTGCTAATTCAGGTATACTACACGGCGTCCCGCCGGAAGGTTAGCGTTAACTCGCAACGCCTTACCGGTCCAGCCTGTTGGCCTTTTTTCTATCGTTATAACGCAATTATTCACCCAGGGGGAAAACTTGCAGGGTAAAGCACTCCAGGATTTTGTTATCGACAAAATTGATGACCTGAAAGGTCAGGACATCATCGCCTTAGATGTTCAGGGTAAATCCAGTATCACCGACTGTATGATTATTTGTACCGGCACCTCCAGCCGTCACGTTATGTCTATTGCCGACCACGTGGTGCAGTCGTCGCGCGCGGCCGGTATGCTGCCATTGGGCGTCGAAGGCGAAAATGCGGCTGACTGGATTGTCGTCGATCTGGGCGATGTGATTGTGCATGTCATGCAGGAAGAAAGTCGCCGCCTGTATGAACTGGAAAAACTCTGGAGTTAATGCGTGAAGCTGCAACTTGTCGCTGTCGGCACGAAGATGCCCGACTGGGTTCAAACGGGATTTACGGAATATCTGCGTCGTTTTCCGAAAGATATGCCCTTTGAGCTGATCGAAATCCCTGCGGGCAAACGCGGCAAGAACGCGGATATCAAACGCATTCTCGACAAAGAGGGCGAGCAGATGCTGGCCGCCGCCGGTAAGAATCGCATTGTTACCCTGGATATTCCAGGCAAGCCGTGGGATACGCCGCAGTTAGCCAATGAGCTGGAGCGCTGGAAACAGGACGGGCGCGACGTCAGTTTGCTGATTGGCGGCCCGGAAGGATTATCTCCCGCCTGCAAAGCGGCAGCGGAACAGAGCTGGTCGCTCTCGGCGTTAACGCTCCCTCACCCGCTGGTTCGGGTTCTGGTCGCGGAGAGTTTGTACCGGGCGTGGAGCATCACAACCAACCACCCTTATCACCGTGAGTGATCGTGAAGTCTTGAGAAGATTAAGCAGCGGATGAAACGACAAAATTCTTTTCGTGACTATACGGCTGAGTCCGCACTGTTTGTGCGTCGGGCGCTGGTCGCCTTTTTGGGTATTTTGCTGCTGACCGGCGTACTGATCGCCAATTTGTATAATCTGCAAATTCTCCGTTTTACCGATTACCAGACCCGCTCGAACGAAAACCGTATCAAGCTGGTGCCAATTGCGCCAAGCCGCGGGATAATCTACGACCGTAACGGCATTCCCCTTGCGCTGAACCGCACTATCTATCAGATTGAAATGATGCCGGAAAAGGTGGATAACGTTCAGCAAACGCTGGATGCGCTACGCAGTGTGGTCGATTTAAACGACGACGATATCGCCGCCTTTAAAAAAGAGCGCGCCCGATCCCATCGCTTTACTTCTATTCCGGTGAAAACAAACCTGACGGAAGTTCAGGTCGCGCGCTTTGCTGTCAACCAGTACCGTTTTCCGGGCGTCGAAGTCAAAGGCTATAAACGCCGCTATTATCCATACGGATCGGCGCTGACCCACGTTATCGGCTACGTATCGAAAATCAATGATAAAGACGTCGAGCGTCTCGACAGAGAAAACAAACTGGCGAACTACGCCGCCACCCATGACATCGGCAAGCTGGGCATTGAGCGCTACTATGAAGATATTCTGCATGGGCAAACCGGTTATGAAGAGGTTGAAGTCAACAACCGCGGTCGCGTTATTCGCCAACTCAAAGAGGTGCCGCCGCAGGCCGGACACGATATCTACCTGACGCTGGATCTCAAGCTCCAGCAGTATATTGAAACGCTGCTGGCAGGCAGTCGCGCGGCGGTGATTGTCACCGATCCGCGTACCGGCGGCGTGCTATCGCTGGTCTCCATGCCAAGTTACGACCCTAACCTTTTCGTGGATGGCATCTCCAGCAAAGATTACTCCGGGCTGCTTAACGACCCGAACACGCCATTAGTGAACCGCGCGACTCAGGGTGTCTACCCACCCGCTTCTACCGTTAAGCCTTACGTCGCCGTATCGGCGTTAAGCGCTGGCGTCATCACCCGTAACACCAGTCTTTTCGACCCTGGCTGGTGGCAGTTGCCGGGGTCTGAGAAACGTTATCGCGACTGGAAAAAATGGGGCCACGGGCATCTGAATATCACCAAATCCCTTGAAGAGTCGGCGGATACCTTCTTCTATCAGGTGGCCTATGACATGGGGATCGATCGCCTGTCAGAATGGATGGGTAAGTTCGGCTATGGTCACTATACCGGAATTGATCTCGCAGAAGAGCGCTCTGGTAATATGCCGACCCGCGAGTGGAAACAGAAACGCTTTAAAAAACCGTGGTATCAGGGCGATACGATTCCGGTGGGCATCGGCCAGGGCTACTGGACGGCAACGCCGATTCAGATGAGTAAGGCGCTGATGATCCTTATTAACGACGGTGTAGTTAAAGTCCCGCACCTGTTAATGAGCACCGCGGAAAACGGTAAACAGGTGCCGTGGGTACAGCCGCATGAGCCGCCGGTGGGCGATATTCACTCCGGCTACTGGGAAATTGCGAAAGATGGCATGTATGGCGTCGCCAACCGCCCTAATGGCACGGCGCATAAATATTTTGCCAGCGCGCCCTATAAAATCGCGGCGAAGTCGGGCACCGCGCAGGTCTTTGGCCTGAAGGCCAACGAAACGTACAATGCGCATAAAATCGCCGAGCGCCTGCGCGACCATAAATTGATGACCGCCTTTGCGCCGTATAACAATCCCCAGGTCGCCGTCGCGATCATCCTTGAAAACGGCGGCGCAGGCCCGGCAGTAGGCACAATCATGCGCCAAATCCTTGATCACATCATGCTGGGCGACAACAACACCCATTTGCCTGCGGAAAACCCGGTGGTTGCAGCGGCGGAGGACCAATAATCATGACGGATAATCCGAACAAAAAAACCTTCTGGGATAAAATTCATATCGATCCCACGATGCTACTTATTCTGCTGGCGTTACTGGTTTACAGCGCATTGGTCATCTGGAGCGCCAGCGGCCAGGACATCGGCATGATGGAGCGTAAAATCGGTCAGATTGCGATGGGGCTGGTGGTCATGGTGGTGATGGCGCAGATCCCGCCGCGCGTGTATGAAGGCTGGGCGCCCTATCTCTATATCATTTGTATCATTTTGCTGGTCGCCGTTGATGCCTTTGGCGCAATATCCAAAGGCGCGCAGCGCTGGCTCGATCTGGGAATCGTTCGCTTTCAGCCTTCGGAAATAGCCAAAATCGCCGTGCCGCTGATGGTCGCCCGCTTTATTAACCGTGACGTCTGCCCGCCCTCGCTGAAAAATACCGCCATCGCCCTGGTATTAATCTTTATGCCTACCCTGCTGGTCGCCGCCCAGCCGGACCTGGGGACGTCTATTCTGGTCGCCCTTTCCGGTCTCTTTGTCCTATTTTTGTCTGGTCTGAGCTGGCGCTTAATTGGGGTCGCCATTGTATTGATCGCTGCATTTATTCCTATTTTGTGGTTTTTCCTGATGCACGATTACCAACGCCAGCGCGTCATGATGCTCCTTGATCCGGAGACCGATCCGCTGGGCGCGGGCTATCATATTATTCAGTCTAAAATCGCCATTGGCTCAGGCGGCCTGCGCGGTAAAGGCTGGCTCCATGGCACCCAGTCGCAGCTGGAGTTTTTACCCGAACGCCATACCGACTTTATCTTCGCGGTACTGGCGGAAGAGCTCGGTCTGGTGGGCATCCTGATTCTGCTCGCGCTCTATATTTTGCTAATAATGCGCGGTTTGTGGATTGCCGCCAGAGCGCAAACTACATTTGGTCGCGTGATGGCTGGCGGATTAATGTTAATATTATTCGTTTATGTCTTCGTAAATATTGGTATGGTGAGCGGTATTCTGCCTGTGGTTGGAGTACCTTTACCCCTGGTCAGCTACGGGGGCTCCGCACTGATTGTGCTGATGGCCGGGTTCGGGATTGTGATGTCGATCCACACCCACAGAAAAATGTTGTCGAAAAGCGTATAAGGGGTGCGCAATGCGTAAGCAGTTGCCTGTAATCTGCGTCGCGGCAGGGATAGTACTACTCGCGGCATGTACTAATGACGGCGGTCAGCAGCAAACCACCGTCGCGCCGCAACCTGCGGTATGTAATGGTCCGACTGTGGAAATCAGCGGAGCGGAACCGCGTTATGAACCTCTGAATCCGACTGCAAACCAGGATTATCAGCGTGACGGTAAAAGTTATAAAATCGTTCAGGACCCGTCCCGCTTTAGCCAGGCTGGCCTGGCCGCTATTTATGATGCGGAACCCGGCAGTAATTTAACCGCCTCCGGGGAGATGTTCGATCCGATGCAGCTTACCGCCGCCCATCCGACACTGCCTATCCCCAGCTATGCGCGAATCACCAACCTGGCCAACGGTCGCATGATCGTCGTGCGTATTAACGATCGCGGCCCCTATGGCACCGATCGGGTCATCTCCCTGTCCCGCGCGGCGGCGGATCGTCTGAATACCTCGAATAATACTAAAGTACGGATTGACCCCATTATCGTGGCGCCGGATGGTTCACTCTCCGGCCCGGGGATGGCCTGTACGACGGTGGCGAAACAGACCTACGCTCTGCCCCCTCGCCCTGATTTAAGCGGCGGAATGGGAAGCGCCTCTTCAGCGCCTGCGCAACCGCAAGGCGACGTTCTTCCGGTCAGTAATTCCACGTTGAAAAGTGACGATACCACCGGCGCGCCGGTGAGCAGCAGCGGCTTCCTCGGCGCGCCGACTACGCTGGCGCCTGGCGTGCTGGAGAGTAATGAACCGACGCCGGCGCCACAGACAGCGCCGGTTTCCGCGCCGGTGACGGCTCCAGCGACTGCGACGCCGGTGAGCGCGCCTGCCGCCGCAGCCCCGGTATCTGCCCCGGTGAGTGCGCCAGCCGCCGCGGCGAGCGGTCGTTTCGTCGTCCAGGTCGGCGCCGTCAGCGATCAAACGCGTGCGCAGCAGTACCAACAGCGTTTAAGCCAGCAGTTCAGCGTACCAGGGCGCGTAATACAAAACGGCGCGGTCTGGCGTATTCAACTGGGGCCTTTTGCCAGTAAAGCCGAAGCCAGCGCATTACAGCAACGTTTGCAAACAGAAGCACAATTACAGTCCTTTATCGCCAGCGCGCAGTAACCGATCGCAGGTATCTGTACTGTCAATTTCTGTAAATGACATTAACAAAGTCACGCGGAAAGTCAGATGCCTGCCAGTTATGCTTTTGCTATAGTAGGGCTCTTTTTTTAATTTCATCACGGACGTCGTAGTTCAGACCATGAAGACCACTTTTTCCGCTCGTTTTATGCAGCGCATGGCGCTCACCACGGCGCTTTGTGCCGCGTTTATCTCAACCGCACATGCCGATGACCTGAATATCAAAACTATGATCCCGGGCGTTCCGCAGATCGATGCGGAATCCTACATCCTGATCGACTACAACTCCGGCAAAGTTCTGGCGGAACAAAACGCCGACGAACGTCGCGACCCGGCTAGTCTGACGAAGATGATGACCAGTTACGTCATCGGACAGGCAATGAAAGCGGGTAAATTTAAAGAAACCGACCTGGTTACCGTCGGTAATGACGCCTGGGCCACCGGCAATCCGGTATTTAAAGGTTCCTCGCTGATGTTCCTCAAACCGGGAATGCAGGTACCGGTCTCTCAGTTGATACGCGGCATCAATCTGCAATCCGGTAATGACGCCTGTGTGGCGATGGCTGATTTCGCCGCCGGTAGCCAGGATGCTTTCGTCGGGCTGATGAACAGCTATGTGAACGCGTTAGGGCTGAAAAATACCCACTTCCAGACCGTACACGGCCTGGACGCCGACGGACAATACAGTTCAGCTCGCGATATGGCGCTGATTGGTCAGGCGTTAATTCGCGATGTGCCTAACGAATATGCCGTTTATAAAGAAAAAGAGTTCACCTTTAACGGCATTCGCCAGTTAAACCGTAACGGTCTGCTGTGGGATAACAGCCTGAATGTGGACGGCATCAAAACCGGCCATACCAGCAAAGCGGGCTATAATCTGGTCGCTTCCGCAACCGAAGGCCAGATGCGGTTGATTTCCGCCGTAATGGGCGGACGAACCTATAAAGGCCGTGAAACAGAAAGCAAAAAACTGCTGACGTGGGGCTTCCGTTTCTTTGAAACCGTTAATCCGCTGAAGGCTGGTAAAGAGTTCGCCTCTGAACCCGCCTGGTTTGGTAATACCGATCGCGCCTCGCTGGGCGTCGATAAAGACGTTTACCTGACGATCCCTCGCGGTCGCATGAAAGATTTGAAAGCGAGCTATGTACTGAATACCGCAGAACTGCACGCGCCGCTGCAGAAAAACCAGGTGGTCGGCACCATCAACTTCCAGCTGGACGGTAAAACCATCGAGCAGCGTCCGCTGGTCGTACTGCAAGAGATCCCGGAAGGGAACTTCTTCGGTAAAATCATTGATTACATTAAATTAATGTTCCATCACTGGTTTGGATAAAAATTGAACGCTTGAAAGTGTGATTTTCGTCCCCATATACTATGCATCAGTAAAACTCCCGCCCTGTGGCGGGAGTTGTTATTTTTTTACGTAATGCCGGAGCTGACATGAAAACCAAACTTAACGAACTGCTTGAATTCCCTACGCCATTTACTTACAAAGTAATGGGGCAGGCGTTACCTGAGCTGGTTGATCAGGTGGTTGAAGTGGTACAGCGCCATGCGCCTGGTGATTACTCTCCGACGGTAAAACCGAGCAGCAAAGGCAACTACCACTCGGTCTCTATCACCATTAATGCCACCCATATTGAACAGGTTGAAACGTTGTACGAAGAACTGGGCAATATTGATATCGTGCGAATGGTATTGTAATACATCCAGACGGTTACCCGGTCTTATCCGGGTAACTCCCCGCCTCCCCCGCTGTGATATACTTTCCTCTCTTTTTTCATTCTCTACGGAGATGCCGTTTTGTATCAGGATAAAATCCTTGTCCGCCAGCTCGGCCTTCAGCCCTATGAAGCTATCTCTCAGGCCATGCATAACTTTACCGATATGCGCGATGAAAACAGCCATGATGAAATCTGGTTGGTTGAGCATTACCCGGTGTTTACCCAGGGCCAGGCCGGTAAAGCGGAACATATATTGATGCCTGGCGATATTCCCGTTGTGCAGAGCGATCGTGGAGGACAGGTGACCTATCATGGTCCGGGCCAACAGGTAATGTACGTTTTACTTAACCTGAAACGACGTAAACTGGGCGTGCGTGATTTAGTCACCCTACTTGAACAGACCGTGGTGAATACGCTGGCTGAAATTGGTATTGAGGCGCATCCGCGCGCCGATGCGCCGGGCGTCTACGTGGGTGAAAAGAAAATCTGCTCGCTGGGTTTACGTATCCGTCGCGGCTGCTCATTCCACGGTTTAGCGCTAAACGTTAACATGGATCTTTCTCCTTTCCTGCGTATCAACCCGTGTGGTTATGCCGGCATGGAAATGGCCAAAATAACGCAGTGGAAGGAAGACGCTACCACGGATAATATTGCGCCCCGCTTGCTGGCGAATATTTTAGCTCTGCTAAATAATCCACCGTATGAATATATTGCTGCTTAATGCGTAAAATATAATGGCCCAAGAAATTTATGGGTCATTAATCATATATGATTTGAATGCTTTACTTCTCCCCCCGCTTTCTATATTTTCGTTATATCCCTGCTGTAGCCGCCAGGTGGCATGGCCTCTTCAGTCCTCATGATGAGGAATTTTCCGTGAACAAAATCCCGGCCTTGCTGTTACTTATCTTATTGAAATGACTAAAAATACATTCATAAGAGTAATTTTAAAACCAACTCATAAATGCAAAATATACTATTTCATCTATTATTCATAATACGAATGAATTCGGAGCCAGAGCGTGAGTGATAATAATCAGGCAGAAAGACAACCGGCCGATCAACACCTACAAGACAAACCGCAAATTTTCAGAACACTGAGAAATATTGACCTCAATCTGTTGACGATTTTCGAGGCCGTATATGTCCATAAAGGGATCGTCAATGCAGCGAAAATTCTTAACCTGACGCCGTCAGCCATCAGCCAGTCCATTCAAAAATTACGGACTATATTTCCCGATCCGCTGTTTATTCGCAAAGGCCAGGGCGTAACGCCCACGACGTATGCTACGCATCTGCACGAATACATCAGTCAGGGGCTGGAATCTATTCTTGGCGCCCTGGATCTTACGGGCAGCTATGATAAGCAACGTACCATTACAATTGGCACGACGCCTTCGGTCGGCGCGCTAGTGATGCCGATTATTTACCAGGCCATCAGGCCGCGTTATCCTCAGCTTTTGCTGCGCAACATTCCGGTAGACGATGCCGAAAGCCAGCTTACTCAGTTTCAGACCGATCTCATTATCAATACCCATAGCTATAACAACCGGAGCATTCATCATCACGTCCTGTTTAGCGATACGCTTGAGATTGTCTGCCGCCAGCATCACCCGTGTCTGGCGAACGCCATTACTGAAGAGAGACTGAACAGCGCGGATCACACCTTTCTGATGCTGGAGGGACAACATCTTTCCCTCCTGCGCCAGCGACTGCAGGAGACATTTCCCGATCAGCAAATCAGTTTTAGCAGCTACAATATTTTTACCATTGCCTCGCTGATCGCCAGCAGCGATCTGCTGGGACTGATGCCCACCCGCTTCTACAACTTATTTAGCCGCTGCTGGCCGCTTGAACGCCTTCCCTACGCGCCGGTGAATAGTGAACAGGTCGAGTTCTCGCTGCATTACAATAAACTGAGTCTGCGCGATCCGGTGCTGGAGAACGTCATTGATATCATTCGTGAGGCGTTCTGACAAAAATGTTGCATTCAGGTCACGGAAGATATGGGCAAACAGCACAAAACAACAACTATTTTACATTTTGCCGGGCTGTCAGGCTGCTTTATGGCCCTTATCAATGATATACTGCGTGTCACAAATTCAAAAATAGTTGATAAATACAACTTTCCCTTGAATTGAAACGCTTTCCTTCGTTATTCGCAACTGGAACACGCACGCTATGAGTAAACCCATTGTGATGGAACGCGGTGTAAAATACCGCGATGCCGATAAGATGGCTCTTATCCCGGTTAAAAATGTGGTCACAGAGCGCGACGCTCTACTACGTAAACCGGAATGGATGAAAATAAAACTTCCGGCGGATTCTACCCGTATCCAGGGCATCAAAGCCGCAATGCGCAAAAATGGCCTGCATTCTGTCTGCGAGGAAGCGTCTTGCCCAAACCTGGCTGAATGTTTCAACCACGGTACCGCTACGTTTATGATCCTTGGCGCCATTTGCACTCGCCGCTGTCCGTTCTGTGATGTCGCCCATGGCCGCCCCGTTGCGCCGGATGCGGAAGAGCCGCAGAAACTGGCGCAAACGATCGCCGACATGGCGCTACGCTATGTGGTCATCACCTCTGTCGACCGTGACGATCTGCGTGACGGCGGCGCCCAGCATTTTGCTGACTGCATCACCGCCATCCGCGCCAAAAGCCCGGAGATAAAAATAGAGACGCTGGTGCCAGACTTCCGTGGACGTATGGATCGCGCGCTGGATATCCTTAACGCGACGCCGCCGGATGTGTTTAACCACAACCTGGAAAACGTGCCGCGTATTTACCGCCAGGTTCGTCCGGGCGCCGATTACAACTGGTCGCTGAAATTACTGGAACGCTTCAAAGAAGCGCACCCGGAAATTCCGACAAAATCGGGTCTGATGGTGGGCTTAGGCGAAACCAATGCGGAAATCATTGAGGTTATGCGCGACTTACGCCGTCACGGCGTTACCATGCTGACGCTTGGTCAGTATCTACAGCCAAGCCGCCATCACCTGCCGGTACAGCGTTATGTCAGCCCGGAAGAGTTTGACGAGATGAAAGCGGAAGCCCTGGCGATGGGCTTTACCCATGCCGCCTGTGGCCCCTTTGTACGTTCTTCGTACCATGCTGATCTCCAGGCCAAAGGCATGGAAGTGAAATGATCGTGTAATAGACGCTTACATTTCAGGCAAAAAAAACCGGCAACTTGCCGGTTTTTTTACTCTGCGGAGCAAGCGCATCGCGCAATTACTCTTTGTGCGAGAGTTTTTCAGCCTGAACGCTACCGTCGACGTCTTTCTTAACGCCCGCGTCTTCATCGTTCATTGCTTTCTTGAATCCTTTAATCGCCGTGCCCAGGTCTCCGCCCAGCGTACGTAACTTCTTGGTACCAAACAGCAGAACAACCAGTGCGGCAACCACCAGCAGTTTGGTAATACTAATCTCACCCATAGATACCTTCTTCACTAAAAACAGGCTGCGTAACGCGCCGGATTAACCTGAGAATATTAACGGTCTTTCGACGCGCGCACACAATAGCAATCTGTAACAAGGTGAATCAAGCTTTGCGTAAAAAAACATCATAATAATTGCGGTGGCGCAAATCGTCGTTGCTGCAAAAGAGGAAGTTGCTCCCGCACCTGGTCTATTCGTTCTCTGAATATTTCCGCGACGATCAGCGCCGGACGATCGGCTGCCGCGGCTATCGTTACCCCCAACGGATCGATAATACGACTTTGACCAATATTACGATTACCACACTCCCCGGCCGCAATCATATAGCAGGTGGTATCCAGCGCTCTCGCCGCCAGCAGCGTCGACCACTGCTGCTCTTTCAACGGGCCGCGAACCCAGCCCGTCGGCAGCGCCAATACGTCAGCCCCCTGTAAAGCCAGCGCTAACGCCATATCCGGAAAGCGCAGGTCATAACAGGTCATAAGCCCCACCTTAACCCCCTCCACGTCCAGCACAGGCGCGATAACGGTTCCGGCATCAATACTTTGGGATTCTTGCATCGAAAACGCATCATAGAGATGCAGCTTCGCGTAACGCGCGACAATGTGACCCGCCCGTAGCGCCACCAGCATATTAACCGCCCGTCCAGGCGTTGACGGGACAAGGATAGTGAATATCGTCGTCATATTATTATGAGCGCTTTCTTCCAGAAGCCGCGTCATAAACGCGCCATCCAGCGGCTGCGCGGCGCGAATCGGCAGGTCAAGGTCGATGTCATCTCGCGCTAATATCCCCTCAGGCAGCACCAGAAGCGATACGCCGCGGTCCGCCGCCTGAGCCATTAACGAAACGCAAACTTGCGCATTCTCTTCCCATACAGAACTCACCACAAACTGCCCGGCTGCAACGAACATATCCCTCCCACACCTCTGTCAGGACTCGCCAATTATGCGTGTTCGGCGTTACACTCCTCTTGTATAGCAATTAAATAAAGGATTCGGCAGTGTTACAGCTTCTTTTAGCAGTTTTTATCGGCGGTGGAACGGGGAGCGTAGCCCGGTGGATGCTAAGTATGCGTTTTAATCCGCTTCATCAGGCGATTCCCATCGGTACGCTAACAGCAAATTTGCTTGGCGCGTTTATTATCGGCATGGGGTTCGCCTGGTTTAACCGCATGACACATATCGATCCGATGTGGAAAGTGCTCATCACGACCGGCTTTTGCGGCGGCCTGACGACCTTTTCTACTTTTTCTGCCGAAGTGGTATTCTTGCTGCAAGAGGGGCGCTTTGGCTGGGCGCTGCTGAATGTGCTGATTAATCTGTTGGGTTCGTTTGCCATGACGGCGCTGGCATTCTGGCTATTTTCCGCCGCAGCGGCGCGTTAAGCGCAAAAAAAAACCCGCCGAAAGGGCGGGTTTTGAAATCTTGCTGTCGGACGTATGCTTACAGAGCAGTTACGTTTGCAGCGGAAGGGCCTTTGGCACCGTTAGTGATTTCGAACTCTACGCGCTGACCTTCAGCCAGAGTTTTAAAACCATTGGTCTGGATTGCAGAGAAGTGTACGAACACGTCTTTGCTGCCATCTTCCGGAGTAATGAAACCGAATCCTTTGGATTCATTAAACCACTTAACGTTACCTTTAATCTTAGACATCAAAATTACCTTTACATGAAAAATAGACACAAATGCTGTGTCGGATACCAGTACAACAATTGTGATGCATTTTGTCCAGTCGAACTTTGCGAAAAAGTGATAAATATCGCGTTAATTTTTAGCTAACTCTAGCTACCTATTGTTTTTTAAGACTTTTTAATTCACAACTGAAGCATGCCCTTCCCCGTCAAAACTGGAAACGCATCCAGGCGAAATAGACGTTTCCGTTGTTATACGAACCCGGAATGTAGGTCATCTGAAAGGTAGCGGGCCCATAACCTATCGACGCTAAAGGCAACAGCACAGGGATGGGAATATAATTCCAGTTGTCGCGCGCGGTAACGCCTGCGGTAAAGCCCAGTCCCAGACGAAAATTATCGTCTTCCAGCGGTCGCCAGGTTTTTTCCCAGCCATAACCGCCTATGGGTTCCCATTTGTTAAATGAATCTTTAAAGGCCATCATATAGAGGCCATGCCAGTTGCCTTTATCGTCCCAGCGCGACTGACCAAAACCAACGCCCCACGGCCGCTCGTTATAGCGATCCGTTTTCTCTTTATCGTAGGCAAAGCGCGCATGCCAGGTAATGGCGGGGACATACAAATCATAATGCTCAGGCTGTCGCCACGTTTCTGCGACGTTATCGGTAAACGTGTTAAACCACCCTTTATCCGCCGCAGAGACTGAAGGAATAGCCAGCCATGGCATAACAAGGAGAGCAATAATAAGAAAATACTTTCTGATAATCATCACAACAGCCATACCGTTCAAAAATTCGACTGTGATAATAACAACATTAACCTGAATAAAATCTTAACAAACTATAAACAGAGAATAATCTGAGAGAGTATCGGGTTAACGGCGTTTGATTTAGCACTCAGAACCGTCGCGCGCTCCTTAATAAGCTTTCACAAAAAACACAAAACAAAGCACAACAAATAAAACAATAAAATAACAATAAATTAATACTTATAGCGCTACAGAAAATTCGTATAAGCATATTTCATCTTTAGCGATGACATGAAAAAATAACCGCGCCGTGATTTTAATCAGTAAGGCGCCATCCTTTATTCGGTACATTTTTATACCACTTTTGTGGCTCTTATTTTTACTCTGGGTGTCGATAAGACAGGGGAAACAATGCTAACAGTTATAGAGCTCCTTATCGGAGTCGTCGTTATTGTGGGTGTAGCGCGCTACATCATTAAGGGATATTCCGCCACTGGCGTTTTATTTGTCGGCGGTCTGGTTCTGCTTATTATCAGCGCGCTGATGGGGCATAAGGTATTACCTGCCAGCGAAACCAGTACCGGCTATACCGCAACAGATATTGTTGAATACATCAAAATTTTGCTTATGAGTCGCGGCGGCGATCTTGGCATGATGATCATGATGCTATGCGGCTTTGCCGCCTATATGACGCATATCGGCGCGAATGATATGGTCGTGAAGCTGGCGTCGAAACCTTTACAGTACATAAACTCGCCCTACCTGTTGATGATTGCCGCCTATTTTGTCGCCTGCCTGATGTCACTGGCCGTCTCTTCCGCGACGGGGCTTGGCGTACTGCTCATGGCTACTCTCTTCCCGGTGATGGTCAACGTCGGCATTAGCCGCGGCGCGGCGGCGGCTATTTGCGCCTCGCCGGCCGCTATTATCCTCTCGCCAACGTCTGGCGATGTGGTTTTAGCCGCAAAAGCGGCGGAGATGCCGTTAATCGATTTCGCGTTCAAAACCACGCTGCCGATTTCCATCGCCGCCATTATCGGTATGGCGATTGCGCATTTTTTCTGGCAACGCTATCTGGATAAAAAAGAGAACATTTCACATGAGATGCTGGACGTGGCGGAGATTACCACCACGGCCCCGGCGTTTTATGCCCTTTTGCCGTTCACGCCCATTATCGGCGTACTGATTTTTGACGGTAAATGGGGGCCGCAGTTGCACATTATTACCATTCTGGTGATCTGTATGCTGCTGGCCGCCGTGCTGGAATTCGTGCGCGGTTTCAACACGCAAAATGTGTTTTCCGGCCTGGAAGTGGCTTATCGCGGCATGGCGGATGCGTTTGCCGGCGTTGTGATGCTGCTGGTCGCGGCGGGCGTTTTCGCCCAGGGGCTGAGCACCATTGGCTTTATCCAAAGTCTGATCTCGATTGCCACTTCTTTTGGCTCCGCCAGCATTATTCTGATGCTGGTCTTAGTGATTTTAACCATGCTGGCCGCGATGACCACCGGTTCAGGCAATGCGCCTTTTTACGCCTTTGTTGAGATGATCCCTAAACTGGCGCACTCCTCCGGCATCAACCCAGCCTATTTATCCATCCCAATGCTGCAAGCCTCAAACCTGGGGCGCACGATTTCGCCGGTCTCCGGCGTCGTGGTCGCTGTCGCCGGGATGGCTAAAATATCACCGTTTGAAGTGGTGAAACGCACGTCCGTTCCGGTCATCGTCGGTCTGTTGATCGTCATTATCGCCACGGAAATTATGGTGCCAGGCGCCTCTTCCGCCGTTACCGGCGGCTGATAGCCGGTAAGCCGGGGCGAGGGAAAACATCGCCCCGGCATCTTAAACCAGGCTTAGCCGCCGTGGTAAATACGCTGCGGCCTGCCCACTTTGCCATGAATAATCTCTGCGACAATCAGGTGCTGACTCGCGCAATATTCCAGGTAGCGTCGGGATGTGGTGCGGCTTATAGTTAAGGCCTGCGCGACCGTTTCAGCCGTATGGCGTACGGTTGGATCGGCAAACAGCTTCATCACCGCATTAAGGGTTAAGGCATCAATACCGGTCGGCAAATCCCCTTTCGGTTCGCCGCGCGCATAGGCGTTGAACATTTCATCTATCTGCTTCTGGCTTGCGCTATCCGCGCTCGCCAGCATACGTCTGCGCTGTTGATAACGGGTCAGCGTCTGCCCCAAACGCTCATAAGCAATAGGTTTGACCAGATAATCAAACGCGCCGCTACGTACCGCTTCCGCTACCGTCTCCATGTCACTGGCGGCGGTCGTAAACACGACGCCGCCGGGATAGCGCGACTGCATTAATTCATGCAGCAGCGTAATCCCCTTCCCATCCGGCAGATAATTATCCAACAGAATTAATCCAGGTTTGAACCGGTCAATCATCATTCTCGCCTGCGCCAGATTGCCCGCCAGCCATATCTGGTTAAAGCCAGGAATATGGCGGATATATTCTGCGTGCATCTCCGCCAGCAGCGTTTCATCCTCAACGATCAATAGGGTTAATGGTTCTGTCATCGTTTTTTTTCACTTTCGGAAGGAATAAAGAAAATAAGGTGCCACAAGGATCATTGTTTTCCAGCGTAATGACCCCGCCACAGCGCCCCACATAACTTGCAATCAGATATAACCCGATACCATGCTCACCGGGTTCGTCGGTTCGGGTACTTACGCCCTGTTCAAAAATCTTTTCCCGCAGCGCTTCAGGAACGCCGCAGCCCTGGTCGGCGACCTCTATTACCACCTCGTCGCCCTCGTCGCTCAGGAAAAGTTCGATGGTCTTGTCGCCTTCCTGTGTACGCAAACTCGCCTCAAACGCGTTATCCAGCAGATTCCCGACGATGGCGGCGAACTCCGTGCTATCCAGCCCCTCCGGCAGTTGATGTAGCTGACTGCCGGGAACTATCACCATCTTGAGCCCCAGTTCACGCGCGCGCTGAACTTTGCCAAACAGCAAACCGGCCACCTGACGATCGGCGAAGGCGCCGCGTAAACTATCAATAAGTTGCTGCTGCGCCTGCGATTCGCCCTGCACCATCTCTCTGACCCGATCATACTCTTTCATTTGCAGCAGGCCGTTCAGAGTCGACATCCAGTTCAGGTGCTCATGGCGTAGCGTGCGCAGGCTCTCAACATACTGTTTAATCTGAGTTAACTGCGCGTTCAACGTCGCGATTTCATCCTTGCTGCGAAAACTAATAATAGCGCCCAGCAGCTCCTCGCCGGAACGGATAGCCTCACGATTGGCGATGACGCTCAGGCCATTGAAGTTAGCCATCACATCCTGACGTCTTTCTGCGATCTGGCAGGTAAAAAAGTCTGCCGGATTGACGACTTCCGCTATCAGCTTGCCCAGCCACTGACGCCCCGGCGACGGCAGCCCCAACATTTTTCTCGCATTGCGGTTAATCGCGGTGATATGTCCCTCCGGATCAACGGCGATCAGCCCTTCATAAACCGAGCTAAATAACGCCTCCTGCTGGCGTACCACACGCGCAATCTGTTTCGGCTCCATGCCCAGCATTTGTCGGCGGATATGCGCGGCGAAAAACCAGGAAAGCAGCATTAATACCACCAGCAACAGGACAAAAACCCCCGCCATCGGTAATAAGAAGTCCAGCCGCCAGGAGTCGATTTTACTGACCAGATAGCCAATTGAAACAACGCCGATCACGTTGCCTTCGTTGTCAAAGATAGGCGTTTTGGCGCGCATCGCCATCCCTATTGAGCCCTTACCGGTAATGAAATAACTTTCTCCTCTTTCCAGCGCGCCGGGTTTCGTAAACTGCATGGGATAGCCGATTTTTTCCGGATTCGGATGGTAAAGCCGGATCGAGTGGCGATCGCCTATCACCACATAGTCAAAATCCGTCCCGCGCTGCAGTTTATTCGCAATTATCGCCAGGCGTTTATAGTCCCGGTTTTTTACGGCAGCGATAATGCTGTCGTTAGAAGCAATAATTTTTGCCTGATTCATCGCCATATCACGAACATGGGACGCCAGATAATCTTCGAAACTGGCAGACAAATATTGTGCTAACGCTGCCACGATGAAAACAGAAACCACCAGAATGAGCAGAAAAATACGTAACGGAAACGCGAGTTGCCGAAAAAAAGGAAACAGCTTTTTATTATTCTGATAGGACATTAAGGTTCCTTATGGGCATTTCTCTTCAGATTTATCGCAAATGTAATAAAAATGTTTTGAGTATCTTGAAGCATATAAAAACCAATCGTTACAGATTCCCCACATTAAATCAATTAAACAACTAAAACCCACCGCCGGAATGGCGATTAAATTAATTAAAAAACTTAAAACCATAAAACACTTAAAAACCATCTAACGCTTTGTGAAATAAATCAAAATTTACCACCAAAATACTCCTTACGATGTATACGTCAGTGAGAAAAAATAAATAACTCGTCATAAAAATACTCCCACTCTGACTGAAAAGAAAAAGTTATCAAGTTGCAACACAGCGCAACATATACAGAAAAGTGGCAACAAGTATATCACCAGGATATTTCTTACTATGTTTGGCAATAATGTATTCACTCGGGTAAAACGCTCTGAAAATAAAAAAATGGCGGAGATCGCTCAGTTTCTCAAAGAGAATGATTTAAGCGTCGATACCACTGTAGAAGTGTTTATTACCGTCAGCCGTGATGACCGTCTTATTGCCTGCGGCGGTATTGCCGGAAATATCATTAAATGCGTGGCCATTAGCGAATCAGTACGCGGCGAAGGCTTAGCGTTAACGCTGGCGACGGAATTGATTAATCTCGCCTGGGAGCGGCACTGCACCCATCTTTTTATTTATACCAAAACGGAATACGAAGCGCTGTTTAAACAGTGCAGCTTTTCGACGATAGCCAGCGTCCCTGGCGTAATGGTCTTAATGGAAAATAGCGCGACCCGGTTGAAACGGTATGCGGAATCGCTGGCGACATTGCGTCATGAGGGAAAGAAAATTGGCTGTATTGTGATGAACGCCAATCCTTTCACGAACGGCCATCGCTATCTGATCCAACAGGCGGCGGCACAGTGCGACTGGCTGCATCTGTTCCTGGTCAAAGAAGATACATCACGCTTTCCCTATGAAGACCGACTCGATCTGGTCCTTAAAGGGACCACCGATATCCCGCGCTTAACCGTTCACCGCGGCTCCGAATACATTATTTCTCGTGCGACGTTCCCCTGCTATTTCATTAAAGAGCAGAGCGTCATTAATCACTGTTATACCGAAATCGACCTGAAGATTTTCCGCCAGTATCTGGCGCCCGCGCTTGGCATCACACACCGCTTTGTCGGTACGGAGCCGTTTTGCACCGTTACCGCCCAGTACAACCTTGATATGCGTTTCTGGCTGGAGACGCCAACGCTTCCCGCCCCACCCATTACGCTGGTGGAAATAGAGCGGCTTTGCTTCCAGGAGACGCCGATATCCGCCTCCTGGGTACGCAAGCTGCTGGTTAAACACGATCTCACGGCTATCGCGCCGCTGGTTCCCGACGCCACCCTGCGCTATTTGCAGGGCATGGTCGAACGCCATCCGGGCAGCGCGGCAGCCCGTCAAAAGTCCCCCGTATTAGCAACAGGTGAAAAATGAAAATAAACCAGCTAGCCGTCGCAGGCACGCTTGAGTCCGGCGATGTGATGATACGCATTGCGCCGCTCGATACGCAGGATATTGACCTGCAAATCAACAGTAGCGTTGAAAAACAGTTTGGCGAGGCCATTCGCGCCACCATCCTGGAGGTGCTTTCTCGCTACGACGTGCGCGGCGTACAACTGAACGTTGATGATAAAGGCGCTCTGGACTGCATTTTGCGCGCCCGACTGGAAACGCTACTGGCGCGCGCCAGCGGTATTGCCGCTCTGCCCTGGGAGGATCGCCAATGATTTCCGCCTCTCTGCAACAACGTAAAACCCGCACCCGCCGCAGTATGTTATTCGTACCGGGCGCCAACGCGGCGATGGTGAGCAATTCGTTTATCTACCCGGCCGACGCGCTGATGTTCGACCTGGAAGACTCCGTTGCATTACGCGAAAAAGACGCGGCGCGCCGTCTGGTATATCACGCGCTGCAACACCCGCTTTACCGTGACGTCGAAACTATTGTCCGCGTGAATGCGCTGGACTCCGAATGGGGCGTCAACGATCTGGAGGCGGTCGTGCGCGGCGGCGCGGACGTGGTGCGTTTACCGAAAACCGACACCGCGCAGGACGTCATTGATATCGAAAACGAAATTCTGCGCATTGAAAACGCCTGCGGTCGCGAACCGGGCAGTACCGGCCTGTTAGCCGCCGTGGAATCGCCGCTGGGTATTACCCGCGCGGTAGAAATCGCCCACGCCTCTGAACGGTTGATCGGGATTGCGCTGGGCGCGGAAGACTATGTTCGCAACCTGCGCACCGAACGCTCTCCGGAAGGCACCGAACTGCTGTTCGCCCGCTGCGCCATTTTGCAGGCCGCGCGTTCCGCCGGCATTCAGGCCTTCGATACCGTCTATTCCGACGCCAACAACGAAGCCGGTTTCCTGCAAGAAGCCGCCCACATTAAACAGTTGGGCTTTGACGGTAAGTCACTGATCAACCCCCGCCAGATAGAACTGCTGCACAACCTTTATGCGCCGACGCGTAAAGAGGTCGCCCATGCGCGTCTGGTCGTTGAAGCCGCAGAAGCCGCCGCCCGCGAAGGTCTCGGCGTCGTTTCCCTTAACGGCAAGATGGTCGACAGCCCGGTGATTGAACGCGCCCGTCTGGTGCTCTCCCGTGCAGAACTTTCCGGTATTCGCGAAGAATAAGGCAAAAAAATGACGCAGAAAAATGAATCTCAACGCCAGGATCGCGTAGCAGCCTGGAGCCGTCACGCTGAAAGCGAACTGAGCGCTTACCAAAGTGCGGCAAAATTGGATCTACAAGCGCAAAAACCGCGCGACCACAAACTGTGCGCCAGCCTGGAAGAGGCCATCCGCCGTTCCGGTTTACGCGACGGCATGACGCTTTCCTTTCACCACGCGTTTCGCGGCGGCGATCTGACGATTAACCTGGTGATGGAAACCATCGCGAAGATGGGCTTCAAAAATCTGACCCTGGCCTCCAGCTCGCTGAGCGACTGCCACGCGCCGCTGGTTGAACACATTCGTAACGGGGTGGTCAGCCGCATCTACACGTCAGGCCTGCGCGGCCCGCTGGCGGAAGAAATTTCTCGCGGCCTGCTGGCTGAGCCGGTTCAGATTCACTCCCACGGCGGTCGTGTGCATCTGGTACAAAGCGGCGAACTCAATATTGATGTTGCGTTTCTTGGCGTGCCCTCCTGCGATGAATTCGGTAATGCTAACGGTTATACCGGCAAAGCCTGTTGCGGTTCACTGGGCTACGCGATGGTGGATGCCGACAGCGCGAAGCAGGTCGTGATGCTGACGGAGCAACTGCTGCCGTATCCGCATAACCCGGCAAGCATCGCTCAGGATCAGGTTGATCTGATCGTGCAAATCGAAGAAGTCGGTGATGCAAACAAAATCGGCGCTGGCGCGACCCGCATGACCACTAATCCGCGTGAACTGCTGATCGCCCGCAGCGCGGCGGAAGTCATTGCTCACTCCGGCTACTTCAACGAAGGTTTCTCCCTGCAAACCGGCACCGGCGGCGCATCGCTGGCGGTCACCCGCTTCCTGGAAGACAAAATGCGTAGCCGCAACATTGTGGCTAATTTCGCGCTGGGCGGAATCACCGCCACCATGGTCGACCTGCATGAAAAGGGCTTAATCCGCAAACTGCTTGACGTGCAGAGCTTCGATCGTAACGCTGCGCAATCTTTGGCCCGCAACCCGAACCATATCGAAATCAGCGCTAACCAGTACGCCAACTGGGGCTCTAAAGGCGCTTCCGTCGACCGTCTGGACGTGGTGGTGCTGAGCGCGCTGGAAGTAGACACCCACTTCAATGTTAACGTGCTGACCGGCTCCGACGGCGTTCTACGCGGCGCGTCCGGCGGCCACTGCGATACCGCCGTCGCGGCGGCGCTGTCCATCATCGTCGCGCCGCTGGTGCGCGGTCGCATCCCAACGCTGGTTGATAACGTCACCACCTGCGTCACACCGGGCTCCAGCGTTGACATTCTGGTCACCGATCACGGTATCGCCGTCAATCCGGCGCGTCCGGAGCTGGCTGAACGCCTGAAAGCAGCGGGAATGAAAGTGGTATCGATTGAGTGGCTGCGCGAACGCGCGCAACTGCTTACCGGTCAGCCCCGCCCTATCGAATTCACCGACCGCGTGATTGCTGTCGTGCGTTATCGCGACGGTTCAGTGATCGATGTGGTGCATCAGGTGAAGGAATAAGCCATGCGCCTGTTTCCTGAACTCGCCACCTGTCACGACGTTTCTATTCCTGAGCTGCTCGCCAGCCGGGATGAGAGACAAGCAAGACAGCGCGCCTGGCTAACGCGCCACGCCACTCCACTGGTCTCCTTTACCGTGGTGGCGCCAGGCCCGATAAAAGACAGCGCGTTAACCCGCCGGATCTTTAATCACGGCGTGACTGCCCTGCACACGCTGGCAGAAGAGTATGGCTGGACCATCCGGGAGCAGGCTGCACTGGCTTCCGCCAGCGGGCCGGAAGGGCTGCTGGCGATTGACGCGCCCGCTCAGGCGCTCAAACAGGCGACCATCGCGCTTGAACAGCGTTATCCACTGGGGCGCCTGTGGGATATCGATGTCCTGACGGCGGAAGGCGAAATACTCTCCCGCCGCCATTTCGCGCTTCCCGCCCGCCGCTGTCTGCTGTGCGGGCAAAGCGCGGCTGAATGCGCGCGGGGTAAAACCCACGCGCTGACTGATTTACTGATTCATATGGAGGCGCTGCTGCATGATGCCGATTCCCGCCAACCCGACTAACGCCTCCATTCAGCCTCAGTCGCTGTATGACGCCTGGGCCGATTTGGCCTGGCGCGCCATGCTGACCGAGGTAAATTTATCGCCAAAACCCGGTCTGGTAGACCGACTAAACTGCGGCGCGCACAAAGATATGGCGCTGGCGGATTTTCACCGCAGCGCGGAGGCGATTCGACACTGGCTGCCGCGCTTTATGGAATATGGCGCCAGCTGCACGCGCCTGCCGCCAGAGTCGGTTCTGGCGGGCCTGCGTCCATTGGGGATGGCCTGTGAAGCCGCGATGTTTCGCGCAACAGCGGGCGTCAATACCCATAAAGGCAGCATTTTCTCGCTGGGGTTACTGTGCGCCGCCATTGGCCGCCTGTATCAGCTACGCCAGCCGATCGCCGCAGAAACCCTCTGCGCTACCGCCGCCGATTTTTGCCGCGGCCTGACCACGCGCGAACTGCGCCAGAACAACCTACAGCTCACCGCAGGTCAGCGGCTGTATCAGCAACTGGGATTAACCGGCGCGCGCGGTGAAGCGGAAGCGGGCTATCCGCTGGTCATCCGCCACGCATTGCCGCACTACCGCGCATTGCTGGCGCAGGGGCGCGATCCGGAACTGGCGCTGCTTGATACCTTACTGCTGCTGATGTCGCTTAACGGCGATACCAACGTCGCGTCGCGCGGCGGGGCGGACGGTCTGCGCTGGTTACAGCAGCAGGCTGCGTTCTTATTACAGCAGGGCGGCATACGGACGCCTGACGATCTCGTTTATCTCCACCGGTTCGATCAGCAATGCATTGAACGCAATCTCAGCCCAGGCGGTAGCGCCGATCTGCTGATCGTGACCTGGTTTTTAGCGCAAATTTCGCAAGTTAATCATTAACACAATTATAGAAAATATCCTTTCCGGAGAGTCATTTATGTCTTTATCCAAAGATAATATATGGAAGTTGTTGGCCCCATTAGTGGTGATGGGCGTCATGTTGCTAATTCCTGTTCCAGATGGTATGCCGCCGCAGGCCTGGCACTATTTTGCGGTTTTCGTCGCGATGATTGTCGGTATGATCCTGGAGCCGATCCCGGCGACAGCGATCAGTTTTATCGCCGTAACCATTTGCGTTATCGGCAGCAATTACCTGCTATTTGACGCTTCAGAACTGGCCGATCCGGCGTTTAAAGCCAGTAAACAGGCGCTGAAATGGGGGCTTGCCGGTTTCTCCAGCACCACGGTCTGGCTGGTTTTCGGCGCGTTTATTTTCGCGCTGGGCTACGAAGTGACCGGGCTGGGGCGCCGCATTGCGCTGTTTTTGGTAAAATTCATGGGTAAACGTACGCTGACACTCGGCTATGCGATTGTCATTATCGATATTTTGCTGGCGCCGTTTACTCCCTCCAATACGGCTCGTACCGGCGGGACTGTCTTCCCGGTCATCAAGAACCTGCCGCCGCTGTTTAAATCGTTTCCAAACGATCCTTCCGCACGCCGCATCGGCGGTTATTTGATGTGGATGATGGTGATCAGTACCAGCCTGAGCTCTTCGATGTTTGTCACTGGCGCGGCGCCAAACGTGTTAGGTCTGGAGTTCGTCAGTAAGATCGCCGGCGTCCAGATTAGCTGGCTGCAGTGGTTTCTCAGCTTTCTGCCGGTAGGGATTATTTTACTGATCGTTGCGCCGTGGCTCTCCTATGTGCTTTATAAACCTGAAGTGACCCACAGTGCGGAAGTCGCGGCCTGGGCTGGCGGAGAATTAAAAAACATGGGGCGTCTGTCCCGCAAAGAGTGGACGCTGATTGGCCTGGTGCTGCTTAGCTTAGGATTGTGGGTTTTTGGTGGAAAAATCATCAACGCCACTGCCGTGGGTCTGCTGGCCGTCTCGCTGATGCTGGCGCTGCATGTTGTGCCGTGGAAAGACATTACGCGCTACAACAGCGCCTGGAACACCCTGGTGAACCTCGCTACGCTGGTGGTCATGGCTAATGGCTTAACCCGCTCCGGCTTTATTGACTGGTTCGCCAATACCATGAGTACACATCTGGAAGGTTTCTCGCCGGATGCAACCGTCATTGTACTGGTACTGGTGTTCTATTTCGCGCACTACCTGTTCGCCAGCCTTTCCGCTCACACCGCGACCATGCTGCCGGTCATTCTGGCGGTGGGTAAAGGCATTCCGGGCGTTCCGATGGAACAACTGTGTATTCTGCTGGTGCTGTCTATCGGTATCATGGGCTGTCTGACGCCGTATGCCACCGGCCCTGGTGTGATTATCTACGGCTGCGGTTACGTGAAATCCAGAGACTACTGGCGGCTTGGCGCAATCTTTGGCGTTATCTATATCGCGATGCTGTTGCTGGTGGGCTGGCCGATTCTGGCAATGTGGAATTAAACATTACGCCAACGTAGGTTAAAAATGATGCCGTTCAGGTTCACCTGAGCGGCATTTTTTATGATTAAATGGGTAACATTCATAATGTGTATAAATTATCGAATTCATCATGAACACAATATGGCATTACAGTCCGCTGCTGGCTGCCCTCTTAACCCCAATTTTTGCCGCCAACGCCGACGAACTTCAGGCGCAACAGTACGGTGATTTCACTGACTATGTGCTGGCGCTTTCCTGGCAAACCGGTTTTTGTCAAAGCCAGCATGAACGCCGCCATCGGGAACCCGATGAGTGCCGTCTGCAAAAAGAGCCAGCCAACAAAGCAGACTTTCTGACCGTTCACGGCCTGTGGCCTGGATTACCCAAATCTATCGCCGCACGCGGTGTTGACCAGCGACGCTGGCAGCGCTTTGGTTGTGCGACGCGGCCAATCCCGAATCTGCCTGAAGTCAAGGCCAGCCGGAAATGCTCCGCCCCCGCCCCCGGACTTTCGCCTGACATTGCGGCAGCGCTTAAGGAAGTGATGCCCGGCGCGGGGGGGAATTCCTGTCTGGAGCGCTACGAATATGCCAAACATGGCGCCTGTTTCGGGTTTGCTCCCAATGCCTATTTCGGCACCATGATACGGCTGGATAAGGCGATAAAAGACAGCGCGCTGGGGCAGTTTCTGGTGGATAATTACGGCAAGACCGTTAGCCGCGCTGAGTTTGATAGCGTCGTCGCACAAATGTGGGGCCAGGATAATGTCAAAGCCGTTAAAGTAAACTGCCATGGCAATCCCGCCTATTTAACAGAGATTCAGTTTTCATTAAAGGCGTCGATGATTAACGCCCCGCTCTCCTCTGCCTCATTCCAGCCACAGCCGCATCCCGGCAACTGCGGGAAACAGTTTATTATCGATAAAGCCGGTTATTGACGAAGCAGAGGTTTAAAACCGTAGCCACATTTGAGAACACGCCCGAATGTAGACTAAAATTCACTCAGGGCTATGACGTTTGAGGATTTACCCGAATGTGAACTAAATCACTTCAAAGACGGGGTAAGTCTCAGTATCATCATGAGAGTTAAACCCTCGCCGCCAGACGGTGAGGGTTTTCTTTTGGGACCATTTACCTGCACTACTCGCAGTATCGATGACATGGAGTAAGAAATGTCCAGACCCACTATTATCATTAACGACCTTGACGCCGAACGTATTGATCGTCTTCTGGAACAGCCTGCGTATGCGGATCTGCCGATTGCCGACGCGCTCAACGCCGAACTGGATCGCGCGCAAATGTGTTCGCCACAAGAGATGCCGAACGATGTCGTCACCATGAACAGCCGCGTTAAATTCCGCAATTTGAGCGATGGTGAAACACGCGTGCGGACGCTGGTGTACCCCGCCAATATGACGGATAGCAGTACCCAGCTTTCGGTAATGGCGCCCGTCGGCGCGGCGTTGCTGGGACTGCGCGTCGGCGACACCATTCACTGGGAACTGCCGGGCGGCGCCTCCACCCATCTCGAAGTGCTGGAACTCGAATATCAGCCTGAAGCCGCGGGCGACTTCCTGCGTTAAACCATCTGCATAAGCGTTAATGCGTTTACACAGAGGATGCCTGCGCATCCTCTTTCCGTTAGCCCTTTCATTTCTGCCTGTTTCAGACAACGCCGCCTGGCATCGGGTTGATGACTCCCGTCACCTGTTTCTGCGCCGCTTGTGCCGACGTCGCTCCCGGCACCAGGATAACCTTCCGGCACTCTTCTTCGCGTTTTTCGAAAATTTCGTAGCCGCGCGCCGCCTCTTCAAACGGCATATAGTGCGTGACAATCTCCTCCGGCTTCAGCAACCCTTTTTCAATAAGCGGTAATAATTCCCCCAGCCACGCGTGAACATGGGTTTGACCCATTTTAAAAGTTAGCCCCTTATCAAAGGCGTCGCCGAATAAAAAGCCGTGAATAAAACCGGCATACACGCCGGGCACGCTGACCACGCCGCCGCGTCTGACCGCCGCGATACATTGTCGCAGCGCTTTGCCGCTGCTGCCTTCCAGTTTAAGGTTCGTCAGCACCGTCTCCGTCATGCTGCCTTTCGCTTCAAAGCCTACGGCATCAATTACCGCGTCCACGCCGCGGTGGCCTGCCGTCTGCTCGATGATTTTTTCCGCCGGATCGTTCTCATCATCGAAGTTGATCGGTATCGCGCCATAACGTTCTTCGGCGAAACGCAGGCGCCAGGCGTGGTGATCAACGACGAAGATCTGCTCCGCGCCCAGCAGTCGCGCACAGGCGATAGTCAGTAATCCTACCGGCCCTGCGCCAAAAACCGCCACGCTGGAACCTTGCTGAATCTGGGCATTTTTTGCCGCCTGCCAGGCGGTAGGCAAAATATCAGAAAGAAACAGCGCCTTATCGTCAGATAACAGCGGCGGCACCTTAAATGGACCAACATTACCTTTTGGCACGCGAACATATTCGGCCTGTCCGCCGGGAACGCCGCCATACAGATGGCTATACCCAAACAGCGCCGCCGGTGGCGGGATCTGTTTTTTATTCATCGCCGCGCCGTGTCCGTCGTTAGTGTTTTCACACGCTGAATATTGCTGTAGCCGACAGAAAAAGCAGTCACCACAGGCAATGACAAACGGGATAACGACCCGATCCCCTTTTCGAATATTCTTCACATCATGTCCGGTTTCCACCACCTCGCCCATAAATTCATGGCCGAAAATATCGCCATGTTTTACCTGTGGGATCTTGCCGCGATAGAGATGCAAATCAGATCCGCAAATCGCGGTGGCGGTAACACGCAAAATGATATCGTCAGGCTGCTCAATGCCGGGATCGGGTACGTTTTCAACCTTTACGTGATGTGGACCGTGATACGTCAATGCTTTCATGCAGCCTCCGGGGTAACGGTGAATGTCACGTTCGACTATAAAAGGGTAGCTATCCCGGAGAGACTGCCGGCAAAACAGGCGGCTTTAGGATTTTTCCTGGAAAATACATGACTTTTTTAACGTCAGGTTGCCGTAATATTTAAAATTGCCAGACAAATAGCAGAAAGAAACATTATTATATGCTTGAATAAATTCAGTATTGATTAACAGGGAGTAACAGGTATGTATAAGACAATCATTATGCCGGTTGATGTTTTTGAAATGGAACTTAGCGATAAAGCCATTCGCCACGCTGAGTTTCTGGCGCAACAGGATGGCGTCATTCATCTGTTGCATGTACTGCCTGGGTCCGCGAGCATGAGTCTGCATCGCTTTGCCGCCGACGTGCGTCGCTTTGAAGAACATTTACAGCATGAGGCGGAAACGCGTCTGCAAACGATGGTGGGACACTTCAGTATCGATCCTTCACGAATTAAAACGCATGTTCGCTTTGGTAGCGTGCGCGATGTCGTCAATGAGATGGGCGAAGAACTGGATGCGGATGTCGTGGTAATCGGTTCGCGTAATCCGTCCATCACGACACACCTGTTGGGGTCTAACGCCTCAAGCGTGGTGCGCCATGCGACGCTGCCAGTATTGGTTGTGCGTTAACCCTGGTGGCTAAAAACTGACACGCCCTGCCAGGTCACGCCTGGCAGGGCTTTTTACTGCATCATCGTTAGTACAAATGCCCGATATTCACAATAGTACTCACCGTGTCGCCAAAAAAGACCAGCCGACTCAGAAATACGCCAACGAATAACAAGACGAACAGGAGTTTCGGGCGCGAATCACCGTGACGGCTGGCGACAAAAGCGAGCGCAAGGCAGACCAGGCTTGCCAGGTAAAACGGTGAAGCCAGCCATGAACGCGCCGTCATCTGCATTACCGTTCCCCCGCTTAACCACACCAGCGGCGCCGCGATAAGTACCGCGATACACACCACAATTCCCTGGCGTAACGCAGGAACGGCAGGCCTGAGTTTTAACAGCGGAATCGCCGCGCAACCCATGACCCATACCGTAATAAAAAATAACAGCATGGTAAATCCATTAGCGATAGCCACCATCGCTGGCGCGGCGTAGGTCATCCCCTGCACCGCCACCAGTAACACGCCGAACACGGAGGCGATAAGAGCCATCGCTTTATGTCCCTTTGCCAGGAACGTTACGCCGACCGCTGCGCCAAACAACGTGGCGCCAAGGATTTCCCGACTTAACCAGGCATGTCGCAGGTTAATCAGCGCATTATAAGCGCGATCGGGATGCGCCAGATGCAGAATCGCGGCAATAGACGCCAATGCCAGCACCAGCCCGGTGGCCAACCAATAGAAACGCTGGCCTTCCACTTCACCACGCAGCGTACGCCATGTCAGTACCAAAGCCATCCCGACAGACATCTGGCTTAATACCGTAAAAAACACCAGCGGCAGTTCATATTTTTCCATTACTTGTCCTCCGGCTGCTTAGGCTGGCGCGCCAGAATAAAGCGCGTTCCTGGATTAAGCTGTGGCATATGCGGGAACCCTGGCGGATACTGCACCGCATTATCGGGCACAGGATCGGCATCCAAATCGATAATCGACAAGGCGCCCACCGGGCAGGCGTTTACGCACGCCGGATTCATACCGATATCAAGACGCTCGTAGCACATACTGCATTTTTCCGCTTTACGCGTCTCTTCATTAAAACGCGGCGCGCCATAAGGACAGTTACGAATACAGTTTTTACAGCCGATGCAGCGCTCAGGGTTATGCACCACCACGCCATCTTCACGTTTGGTATAGGCTTCGACCGGACAGGCGGCGACGCAGGCCGGATGTTCGCAGTGGTTACAGGCCAGCGAGTAAAACGCCCGCTCTTCATGTGGATAGATGTCTTTATCCAACGGATAAACGTAGCGCCAGAAGCGATCCGGCTCCAGTTGGTTAAAGCTTTTACACGCCATAGCACAGCCGCGGCAGCCGATGCACTTATCGCTATTCACTAAAAACGCACGTCTCATGCTACGGATTCCCCTTTACCGATCAATACAACGTCAGCAAACTGACTGTGGATAGCGGCGCCCGGCGCGCCAGTTTTCATCAGCCCCATATCAGCAGGCGTATCGGCCACGACGTTTTGCACGTTGTACTGCCGTTTCGGGAACCACGCTTCATACATCACCAGAAAATCTTCCGGCACGTTGGTGGTGACTTTTGCCCGCAGCTCAACTTCACCGGTGCCATTGAAAACTTTGACCAGATCGTTCTCGCTGATGCCTTTTTTTTGTGCGGAAGAAGGATGGATATAAACGAACGGTTCCGGGTAGAACACCTGCATCCAGTCCAGGTTGATAAACTGCGAGTGCAGGCCAAACTGCACGTGCGGCGTAAACAGATGGAA
The DNA here is from genome assembly GCF_004010735.1 of Salmonella sp. SSDFZ54. NCBI lineage: Bacteria > Pseudomonadati > Pseudomonadota > Gammaproteobacteria > Enterobacterales > Enterobacteriaceae > Salmonella > Salmonella sp. SSDFZ54. The sequence continues at coordinate 3,397,305 of NZ_CP034819.1, read as the reverse complement.
AGGCAGTTTGCTCTCGGCTTCCGGTTTGTATTCCGGCAGCGCGGTGTGGCCGTTTTTCTCCGCCAGTTCAGATTTAAATTCATACTTGCCTGACGGCGTTTTGAACTTGCGGTCGTACCAGGCGGCAGAGCTTGGCAGGATCGCTTTTTTTGGCCCGTCCAGCAGATCGTCCCAGGAAGAGATGCCGAACATTTTCGCCATACCGTCGTTGAACTCCTGATCCAGCCAGCGCTTGTGATCGAACTCTTGCGGGAAGGTACAGGAACCCGGCGCCATCTTATTAATGGTGCGCGACAGCATGGTCGCGATTTCAAGGTCGCATTTTGCTTCATACATCGGCTTAATCGCCGGCTGATTAATGGAAAGCCAGTAGTGCCAGTAAGAAGCATCCACGTTCCACTCTTCAAACGCGGTGGTAACGGGCAGCACGATATCAGCGTGTTGCACCGTTTCGTTGAAGAACTGATCGGCGCAGACCACCATTTCCAGTTTTTCAAACGCTTTCTTCATCTTGCTGCGATCGAAATCCTGGGCAAACGGGTTTTTACAGGCGACCCACAGCATACGAACCGGCGGATCGTTGGCCTCCAGAATCCCCTGCGCCGTCTGGTTAATATTCAGGGAGCGATCGGAGTACTGCACGGCGTCGCTGCCAGCGGCAGCCCCGAATTCACTGGTGGTGCCCGCCGCTCCCGGTATGCCAATAGCGCCCACCGGCGGCTTCTGCAGCATGGCGTTATAGTTAAAGCCCCAGGTATGCAGATGGCCATAACGCGCGCCGCCGCCTTCGACACCGATGTTGCCGGACATAGCGACAAAGGCATCGATAGCGCGAACGTTGGCGCCGCCGTTGACATGACGCTGCATCCCGTAACCAATCCAGACCGTGGCCGGCTTAACCGCCGTAAACTCTTCCGCCAGCTGGCGAATGACATCCGCAGACAGGCCGCAGATTTCTGCCGCCCACTCCACGGTTACATGGTTACGCAGATAGGCTTCAAATTCCGGATAGCCGTGAGCATCGTTGTTAACAAAATCCTGATCCACCAGGCCTTTATCCACCAGATGACGCGCCATTCCCAGCGCCAGCGCACCGTCTGAGCCAGGCCGTACGCGCAGGTAGAGATCGGCTTTGGCAGCAGTCTGCGACAGCAGCGGGTCGATAACCACGACCTTCGCCCCTTTCTCGCGCGCCTGATAGATGTACTTCATGCTGTGCATTGAGCACCAGGCCGGGTTGGCGCCCCAGATAATGATGTATTTCGCTTTCACCATATCTTCCGGGTCGTTACACCACATGTCGCCCATGTCGTAGTTTTGCGCGTCGATACCGGCAGGCCAGCACGGCGTACCGGCAAAACGGGTGGTGTAGCCAAGCGAGGACATCATCCCTTCAACGGCATAGTTCAGCACGCCAAACTTACCGGAATATTTGGTCAGCGCCAGACCGAGCATAGAACCGTCTTTTTTCTTAATCTCCAGCATTTTGGCGGCAATGCGCTGCATCGCCTCTTCCCATGAGATGCGACGCCAGTTGCCGCTACCGCGAACGTCCTGCGCCATGGGATATTTAATACGATCGGGGCTATAAACCCGGCGCGGATAGCTTAACCCTTTGACGCAAGGGGTACCGTGAGTAAATGTTGATTCCGGCGCGCCTTCCACGAAAGTAATGACCCCGTCCTTTACCCATGTCTTGAGGCTACAGGTGTCATAGCAGTTACGCGGACACGCGTTACGATAAATTTTGTACGTTTTAGGGTTAAAGGGAACAGGCGGCTGCGCAAGCGCGCATCGGGAGGTCAGTAATCCTCCGGGTAAAGCCGCAACGGCGCCCAGTGCCACTATCCCCTTTAAAAAAGAACGTCTGTTCAGATGTCCTGTCTCATTACTCATATTGATACTCTCGTTTTAATTCATCAAGCCAATAAAATAAGATGTCCGCCACCGTATATAACGTGGTCGTTTGTGCATGAGTTTTTATTTTTTCGATATATAATGGCACCCACTTTGTTAAATAATTATTGATATATTGAGTGAGAGTAGATCGGTATTGTGACGTTTGCCGGGTATTAGCCAGTAATAGTGTGGTTAATTCCAGCACGCAGGAAATATGATCGTCAGGAATATTGCTCTCCTGATTAACCGATAATCCCAACGCTGCCATAAACTCCCGTATCTCCAGCGTCGCCTTTCCCATCACCAGCGCATCCTCTTCCAGATACACTGAAGCGAAAGGCGCAGCCAGCAGCTTGCCAGGACCGACGAATAGCGCATTAAAGTCATACTCCGCCTCCAGCCACGCCCGGTCGGTAAGGTTTACCGCAGCAGAGGGATTTAATCTCACGTAGGCAGATTTCAGTGAATGACTATCATGAGAATTAAAAAAATCACGCAATGTAAGCCCTGTTTTTTCTAATTCCGTCAGTGATTCATAGATTGAATCCATGAATAAATAACCTCACATACAAATGCAATATAAATCAAGAAAAAAGAATGGGCATGTTAACGGAAGCGCTTAATCTTTCTTTGATAAAAAAACAGAAAAATTCCAGTTAAATCTGTAGAAGACTTTTTTATTGTTTCAAAGTTTAAAAACAGAAGACCGTTGAAATAAAAAACCGTCTGTTATTAACAGACGGTTTCAGAGTATTGATAATGAAGAAGGTGTTTTACCCGGCGGCGTTCCCCAGGCATAAACACCGCAGGCCCGAATAGCTTACACTATCGGGCCGTTTACGATGGCCAGTTAACTGACCTTGCAGGTGTGCTTACTTCTTTTTATGCGATTTTGGTACGAATCAGATAATCAAAGGCGCTCAACGAGGCTTTCGCCCCTTCGCCGGTGGCGATGATAATCTGTTTATAAGGAACGGTGGTACAATCGCCTGCGGCGAAGACGCCCTTAACGCTGGTTTCACATTTGGCGTCAATAATGATCTCGCCCATGCGGTTACGCTCAAGCGCGCCTTCCAGCCAGTGGGTATTCGGCAACAGACCAATCTGCACAAAAATCCCTGCCAGCGCGACGCTATGAATATCGCCGCTGACACGGTCACGATACTCCAGCCCCACCACTTTCGAACCGTCGCCCTTCACTTCTGTCGTTTGCGCATTCAAAATGATATCGACATTTTTCAGACTACGCACTTTGTCCTGTAGCACCTGATCCGCCTTCATCTCCGGCGCAAACTCCAGCAACGTAACGTGTTCTACAATACCTGCCAGATCGATAGCCGCTTCAACGCCAGAGTTGCCGCCGCCGATGACCGCCACACGCTTCCCTTTAAATAACGGACCGTCGCAGTGCGGACAATAGGTGACGCCTTTGGTGCGATACTGATCCTCGCCCGGCACATTCATATTGCGCCATTTCGCGCCGGTGGCGATGATGATACTGCGCGCTTTCAAGACTGCGCCGGACGCCGTTTCAATCTGATGCAGGCCGCCTTCTGTCGCGGCCGGAACCAGTTTACTTGCGCTCTGGCTGTCGATAACGTCAACGTCGTAATCGCTGACATGCGCTTTCAGCGCGCCCGCCAGTTTCTGGCCTTCGGTTTTCGGCACCGAGATATAGTTTTCGATATCCACGGTATCCAGCACCTGACCGCCGAAGCGCTCGCCCATCAGACCGGTACGGATGCCTTTGCGCGCCGAGTAGACCGCCGCCGCCGCGCCCGCCGGGCCGGAGCCGACAATCAGCACGTCATACGCATCGCGTTTGTTCAGCGCTTCCGCCGCGCGTTTTTCTGCGCCAGTGTCCACTTTAGCGACAATCTCGGTCAGAGTCATACGTCCCTGGCCGAACTCTTTACCGTTGACAAACACCGCCGGAACGCCCATCACGTTACGTTCGGTGATTTCGTTCTGGAAGGTGCCGCCATCAATTGCCGTATGTTTAATACGCGGGTTCAGCACCGCCATCAGGTTCAGCGCCTGCACTACGTCCGGGCAGTTATGACAGGAGAGTGAATAATAAGTTTCGAATTCAAAATCGCCGTCAATATCGCGAATCTGCTCCAGCAGCGACTGCGCTTCTTTTGATGGATGACCGCCGGTCCACAGCAGCGCCAAAACCAGCGAGGTAAATTCGTGGCCCAGCGGAGAACCGGCAAAGCGCGGCCCCTGCTGAGAACCTGGATTCGTAATCAGGAAAGACGGCTTGCGCACCGGCAGAGTATTGTCCTCTTTAAACGTGACTTTGTCGGACAGCTCGGCGATTTCAGCCAGCAGTTCCTTGATTTCCGCCGATTTAGCGCTGTCATCCAGCGTGGCAATCAGCTCAACAGGTTTGGTCAGTTTCTCAAGGTAAGCCCTGAGCTGGGTTTTCATATTTGTGTCGAGCATTCTTCTTCCCTCTCTGAAAACATCATCATGCAAGCCGACTTCGCGGGACTGCATTAATGCAACTTGCGTCATGGTGCTGAAATGAAATGGGCGCGGGTGCGCCCATGACTGAAACAATTTCCAAGGTATTTCACGTCAGAGTAAGGCGGCTAGCCTGAGAATCCCCGGGAGCTTACTGAAGTAAGTGACCGGGGTGAGCAGGCGACGCCAACGCAGCTATGGCGTGAAAGACGACGGAAATTTAGATTTTACCGACCAGGTCTAAAGATGGAGCCAGAGTCGCTTCACCTTCTTTCCATTTCGCCGGGCATACTTCGCCTGGGTGAGCGGCAACGTACTGTGCTGCTTTAATTTTACGCAGCAGGTCAGACGCGTCACGGCCGATACCTTCAGCGGTAACTTCGATCGCCTGGATGATACCCTGCGGGTCAACAACAAAGGTCGCACGGTCTGCCAGACCTTCATCTTCACGCATGTTGTCGAAGTTACGGGTCAGGGCGCCAGTCGGGTCGCCGATCATCGCATATTTGATTTTTGCGATAGTTTCAGAGCTGCTGTGCCATGCTTTGTGCGTGAAGTGAGTATCGGTTGAGACGGAATAAACGTCTACGCCCAGCTTCTGCAGTTCTTCGTAATGGTCGGCAACGTCACCCAGTTCAGTCGGGCAAACAAAGGTAAAATCGGCCGGGTAGAAGAAGAAGACGCTCCAGCGGCCTTCGGTATCTTTCTCGGTGACTTCAATGAATTCACCGTTTTTGAACGCCTGGTTTTTGAAAGGTTTGATTTTGGTGTTAATTAAGGACATCTATACTTCCTCCGTGTTTTCGTTGAGGAGTAAGTTAACGAAATTTTGCTGATTCGGCTAATGCGTTTCCATTATCAAATCAATAAGCGTTAACTAACAACCCGATTCGGGCGACATTGTGAACACTGCGCCCTGTCAGCCATCTAAAGTAAAAAGGCCGCCTGACAGGCGGCCCCATTACCTGAACTACCCGTAGGTAACTTCAGAGCCAGTACGACTCGTCTTGCAAATTACAGACGTATTGTCTGCAACTCGAAATCCATAGCGTATATGCTGGCTAAGTGTTGCGCTCTACATTACCTTAACAAAGGCTGTAACAGCGAAAAGGATTACATCACCCCAGCATAGAAAGGGCAATCCCGGCACGCCAGCTCTTACCTATGTCTGTGATAGGCATCATCATTAATACTCTTTTCGCTTTGATCTTAAAAGGAAAAAATATGATTAAACGTACATTGCTGCTTGCTATGCTGCCCATTCTCGCCCACGCGGAAGAACTGCCTGCGCCAGTTAAAGCCATTGAAAAACAGGGCATAACTATCCTGAAATCCTTCGAGGCGCCGGGGGGCATGAAGGGCTATCTCGGAAAGTATCAGGATATGGGCGTCACGATTTACCTGACGCCGGACGGTAAACACGCGATTTCCGGCTATATGTATAATGAAAAAGGCGAAAATCTTAGCAACGCCCTGATAGAAAAAGAGATCTATGCACCGGCCGGACGTGAAATGTGGCAGAAAATGGAAAAAGCGTCATGGATACTCGACGGTAAAAAAGACGCGCCGGTGGTGCTGTATGTCTTCGCCGACCCTTTCTGCCCCTATTGTAAGCAGTTTTGGCAGCAAGCTCGCCCGTGGGTCGAATCCGGCAAGGTACAATTACGTACGTTACTGGTCGGCGTGATTAAACCGGAAAGCCCGGCCACAGCCGCAGCGATTTTAGCCGCGAAAGACCCGGCGAAAACCTGGTATGACTATGAAGCCTCCGCAGGAAAGATGAAGCTGGAGGTTCCGGCGTCCATCCCCCCGGCGCAGATGAAAGTCATTAATCAGAATCAGCAGTTAATGGACGATCTTGGCGCTAACGCGACGCCAGCAATTTATTACATGAATAAAGATAAGATTTTGCAACAGGTTGTGGGTTTACCGGAAAAAGCGCAACTGGACGCCATGATGGGGCAGCCTTAACGCAGAAATTAGCAAGGCAGAAGCTTAACCGTACCCCGCCCGATAGCGCTGCGTTTGTCGGGCCAACCTCCTCCCGGCATTAACGCGACGCCAGACCAGCATGTCATCCGGCACAGCCTTTTTAGACTAACGGCGTGATTATAAAAGTGTACGTTATGTCCGCCTTTACTGTGATTATTTACTCGCTAAAATATTCATAACTGTGGTATTTTAGTTTAAATAAACTCTACATTAAGTTTAATAAACATAACTCTGGTAAATTATTGAGATTAAGTCATAATCATGAAAGATACCATGATGATGCCGGGAAGATACTATGGCTAACCTTTACGACCTGAAAAAATTTGATCTTAACTTGTTGGTTATATTTGAATGTATCTATCAACATTTAAGCATTAGCAAAGCAGCAGAAACACTCTATATTACACCTTCTGCCGTAAGCCAGTCATTGCAACGCCTGCGCACGCAATTCAACGACCCTCTATTTATTCGTTCAGGTAAAGGAATTACGCCTACCGTAACAGGCATTAATTTACATTATCATTTAGAAAATAACCTTAACAGCCTGGAACAAACTATTAATATAATGAATCAGTCCAGCCTGAAGAAAAAGTTTATTATCTACAGCCCACAATTGTTGATAACGAAACAATTACTGGAACTGATGAAATATCTGCGTAAAGACCCACAGATTGAAATTGAACATCACGACATTTTGGGAACGGAAGAATCTCCTGAAGATCTTCTCGCCTACCGTAAAGCAGATATTGTCCTCTCGATGTCGCCGATCAGTAATCGCTCCATTGTTTGTACGCACTTTTATAGGGTGGAATGCGTTCTGGTTTGCAGTGAAAACCATCCCCGATTGCGAGAGAGCGTAAGCGTTGAAGAACTGCTGAAAGAAACTTTTACTCATCTCATCGCCGCCGATGATGCCGCAGTAAAAGAGCATCAGACTTTCCTTAATCATGTATTAGCAGAAAGAACTATAGGCTTTAAAAGTAAGTCGCTTATCACTATTGCCAATGCGATTAGCGTGACAGATCTTATTGGTTTTTTACCTAAGATTATTGTGGATTATTATCAACCCACGGTTAAGCTTAGACAAATTTCCACACCTTTTTCTGTTCCTGCTAACCCCCTCTATCTTATGTATAATAGAGCTTCGCTGAATAATAGCGGATTTGCTGAGCTCATTGAGCACATCACAAAAAAGTATTAATAAGAAGGCCCAAGAGGGAGGTAATATAAATTCAATGTATATGTCTACATAATGTATTTATTTAGCAAATATAATAAAGCATTGCAAGTTCATCTAATCCGCTTATCCTTTATGTTAATTATTCGAATATACTCTAGTTAACACATCGGAGACTATCCAGAGATGTCGGTTTATAAAGTTCCGCTTGAGCAAAATGTTCTGGAAGCGGCTCAAGAGCGTATAATGTGGACCCTGGAAACCTTACCCCGGGTCTGCGTCTCATTTTCTGGTGGTAAAGATTCAGGACTTATGCTGCACCTGACGGCAACGTTGGCGCGCAAAATGAATAAAAAGATCCATGTTCTCTTCATTGACTGGGAAGCGCAATTCTCCTGTACCATCGCCTATATTGAATCATTACGTGAATATTACGCGGACGTTATTGAGCGTTTTTATTGGGTCGCATTACCCTTAACCACACAAAATTCCCTTTCACAATACCAGCCGGAGTGGCAGTGTTGGCAGCCGGGTACCGACTGGGTACGACAACCGCCAGAAGATGCGATTACCGATCCGGCCTTTTTTTCCTTTTATCAACAAGGCATGACCTTTGAACAGTTCGTTCGCGATTTTGCCGACTGGTTTTCAGAAAAACGTCCTGCCGCTATGCTGGTCGGTATTCGTTCCGACGAATCCTATAACCGATTTGCCGCTATCGCTAATTCGCATAAGCTGCGCTTTGCCGACGATAAGCCCTGGACCACGTTAGCCCCTAAGGGGCACACCTGGTATATCTATCCCATCTATGACTGGAAAACCGCAGATATCTGGACCTGGTTCGCCAAAACAGGTAAACCCTGTAACCCTTTATATAATTTGATGTATCAGGCTGGCGTACCACCCCGCTACATGCGTATTTGCGAACCGTTCGGTCCGGAACAACGACAGGGGTTATGGCTGTATCATGTTATCGAACCTGAGCGCTGGGCGGCCATGTGCGCCAGAGTCAGCGGCGCACTCAGCGGAGGAATATACGCCGGACAAGACAGCCATTTTTACGGCCACCGGAAAATTTTAAAACCCGATCACCTTAACTGGGAAGAGTACGCGCTGCTCCTGCTACACAGTATGCCTGAAGTCACTGCCGAACATTACCGTAATAAAATCGCCGTTTATTTGCAGTGGTATAAGAAAAAAGGCATGAACACTATTCCACAGACGCAGCATGGCGATATCGGATCGCGCGATATTCCGTCGTGGCGACGGATCTGCAAGGTATTACTGAACAATGATTACTGGTGCCGGGCGCTGTCATTCAGTCCGACAAAACCTAAGAATTACCAGCGTTATAACGAACGTATGAAAGCTAAACGCCAGGAATGGGGGATCTTATGCAACACCGACTCACAGCCGAAATAACTCACTTTCTCTCTGAACTGCCTGAAGAGGAGAGGATCGCCGCCATTAATGAATTTAGAATGGCGATACATAGCGTTAGTCCTTTTCGCGATGAGCCTGTCGATTGTGTCCTGTGGGTGAAAAACGATCATATTTCGCCTAATGACTACAACCCGAATAACGTTGCGCCGCCGGAGAAAAAACTGCTGCTTAAATCGATTGAACAAGATGGGTTTACTCAGCCGATCGTGGTGGTAAAGGCCGATGCCGAGGAGTACGAGATTGTGGACGGTTTTCACCGTCATGAGCTGGGCAAAGGAAAAGCGGCCCTGAAAAGGCGTCTGAAAGGCTACCTGCCGATAACGTGTCTGGACAGAGAACGTCACGAACGCATGGCGGCAACCATTCGGCATAACCGCGCGCGCGGGCGTCACCAGATCCACGCCATGTCAGAAATCGTGCGCGAACTTTCTCTGCTAGGCTGGGACGAGAGCAAAATCGGCCAGGAGTTAGGTATGGACGCCGATGAAGTCCTGCGCCTGAAACAGATCAACGGCCTGCAGGAGCTTTTTGCAGACCGTCGATTCTCCAGAGCGTGGACGGTTAAATAACTACAGTTTACACAGGCGCTCTGCGGCGGCCAGCAGCGTTGATTCCTGTTTAGCGAAACATAAACGTATAAGCTGATGCGGGAAAGGGGCGGCGCAAAAGACAGAAAGCGGAATAGCGGCGACACCGACTTCTTCGGTTAGCCACTGACAAAACTCAACGTCATTTAGCGTCGACACTGCGCTGTAATCGATTAACAGAAAATAGGTACCTTCACAGGGCAGCACTTTTAATCGACTTTGCGCCAGCGCGTTAACCAGCACATCGCGTTTTTTCCGGTAAAAATCGGGTAACGCGCGATAGTGTTCCGGCGCGGCGCGCAGCATATCCGCCAGCGCCAGTTGCGCCGGCGTATTGACGCAAAACGTCAGGTACTGATGAACTTTGCGTATTTCGGCGCTAATGGCCGCAGGCGCAACGCAGTAACCAATCTTCCATCCCGTCATATGAAAGGTTTTACCAAACGATGAAACGGCAACCGCCCGCTCTCGTAACTGAGGGTGCGCCAATACGCTGGCATGACCTTCGACGGCAAAACAAATATGTTCGTACACTTCATCGCTTAATACATAAATTTCCCGCTCGCCGATAGCCTGCCACAGCGCCTCGATATCCGCCTGACGCCAGACGGTAGCGGTGGGATTATGCGGCGTATTGAGGATCACCAGCCGCGTGCGCTCGCTAAGCAACGCCGAAAACGCCTGCCAGTCGACGCGAAAATGCGGCGGCGTAAGCGCTATGCGTTTTAACACGCCGCCGGAAAGCGCCACGGCCGGGGCATAGCTGTCGTAACTGGGATCGAAACAGATAACTTCATCCCCTGCCCGCACCAGCGCGGTAATCGCCGCGTACAACGCTTCTGTCGCGCCCGCTGTGACGGTGATATCACTTACGTCATCGGGTCGATAACCATATATTTCCGCCGTTTTATCGGCTATGGCCTCCCTCAGCGCCTGCGCGCCCGTCATCGGCGCATATTGATTCGCGCCCTGCGCGACATGATAAGCCAACCGCTCGTGCAAATAACGAGGACCATCAAAATCAGGGAAGCCTTGCGATAAATTTATTGCCTGATGTTTCTGCGCCAGCGCGCTCATTTGCGTAAAAATCGTGGTGCCAAGATTGGGCAATTTGCTTTTTGGAATCAGTGGGTTATTTCTCATTATCTTCATACCCGCCAGTGATGTGGTTATTGACACACTATCACAGGGTGTTAGTATTTGGCAATCAAGACGTTTAGATGTCTAAATATAATAACAGCGGTGAGAAGACCCTAAGGACAACACAACATGAACCACACTGAAATCCGCGTCGTTACCGGCCCGGCGAATTATTTTTCCCATGCCGGAAGCCTCGGAAGACTGACAGACTTTTTCACGCCGGAACAGCTTTCCCACGCCGTTTGGGTGTACGGCGAACGCGCGATTGCCGCTGCCCGGCCTTACCTGCCGGAAGCGTTTGAACGTGCTGGCGCAAAACATCTGCAGTTTACCGGCCATTGTAGCGAACGCCATGTTGCCCAACTGGCGCACGCCTGCAACGACGATCGTCAGGTGGTGATAGGCGTCGGCGGCGGCGCGCTGCTCGATACCGCCAAAGCGCTCGCCCGCCGTCTGGCGCTGCCGTTTGTCGCTATCCCGACCATCGCAGCGACCTGCGCCGCCTGGACACCGCTTTCCGTCTGGTATAACGACGCGGGACAGGCGTTACAGTTCGAAATTTTTGATGATGCCAATTTTCTGGTGCTGGTCGAACCGCGCATTATTCTGCAGGCGCCCGATGACTATCTGTTAGCTGGCATTGGCGATACGCTGGCGAAATGGTATGAAGCCGTTGTGCTTGCGCCGCAGCCTGAAACGTTGCCATTGACCGTAAGACTGGGCATTAACAGCGCGTGCGCTATTCGCGATCTCCTGCTGGACAGCAGCGAACAAGCATTAGCGGATAAACAGCAGCGTCGGCTGACCCAGGCATTTTGCGACGTGGTGGATGCGATTATCGCTGGCGGCGGTATGGTCGGCGGCCTTGGGGAACGCTATACCCGTGTCGCCGCCGCCCATGCGGTACACAACGGTCTGACCGTCCTGCCGCAAACGGAAAAATTCCTGCACGGAACGAAAGTGGCTTATGGCATTCTGGTGCAAAGCGCGCTACTGGGACAAGATGACGTGCTGGCGCAATTGATTGCAGCGTACCGGCGATTTCATCTGCCGGCCCGGCTTAGCGAACTGGACGTGGATATTAATAACACCGCCGAGATCGATAGGGTAATCGCGCATACCCTGCGCCCGGTCGAATCCATCCACTATTTACCGGTGACGTTAACGCCAGACACCCTGCGTGCGGCGTTTGAAAAAGTTGAATTTTTCAGAATATAGCCTGGTGACGTTGCGTTTATCAGGCCTGGCAACCATCAGCAGCAACGCGCGCCGCCTTTTCCACCATAGCGCGCATCCTGCCGCTCGCGGAAAAATTCTTCATAGGTCATCGGCGTCTGATCCGGATGCGTTATGCGCATATGTTCCACATAGTTGTCGTAGTCTGGCACGCCAATCATCATTTTTGCGGCCTGTCCCAGATATTTTCCGGCTTTCGAAAGCGTATCGAACATCGTTGTCACCTGTCATCCAAATGCCCTCTCCTTATTCTGGAGAGGGCTATTGATGTAAAAAGATTAGTGCGCGCCTTTCGCCTGCGTCACGATCTCATCCACATTTTCCGGCATCGGCTCATACGGCGTTTCATTCGCCGTCGGTTTATCAATCTTCAGAGCGGCCAGCGCCGTCTTAATAGAGAAGACCGCCAGCACCACGACCACCACCATAAAGAAGATGGTTAGCCCGGCATCCAGACGGTTATTGAATACCAACTGCGCGAGCTGCGATTCGGTGTACTGCGGCGGAATATTGCCGCTGTCGATCATCGCCTGGAACTTATTGGCAATGGCCAGGAAGCCGATTTTCGCATCCGGACTAAACGCTTTCTGCCAGCCCGCCGTCAGCGTACAAATCAGCAGCCAGGCCGTCGGCACCAGCGCGACCCACGCATAACGCTGACGCTTCATTTTGAACAGTACCACGGCGCAAAGCATCAGCGCCATCCCCGCCAGCATCTGGTTAGCGATGCCAAACAGCGGCCACAGGGTGTTAATACCGCCCAACGGATCGACCACGCCCTGATGGAGGAAATACCCCCACGCCAGCACGCACAATGCCGTAGCAAGCAGGTTCGCTGGCAGCGAATCGGTACGTTTCAGCCCTGGCGACACTACGCCCAACAAATCCTGCAACATAAAGCGCGCCGCACGGGTACCCGCATCCACCGCCGTCAGAATAAACAGCGCTTCAAACAGAATGGCGAAGTGATACCAGAACGCCACATCCATCATGCCGCCCAACGCGCCATGTAAAATGTAGGCCATCCCTACCGCCAACGTTGGCGCACCGCCTGCGCGGGAGATAATAGATTGTTCGCCGACTTCATTGGCAATCTGGTGTAACGTATCCGGCGTGATAGCGAAACCCCAACTACTGACCACCTGCGCGGCAGAAGCCACGACATCCGCTGTCCCCGCTGGCGCCAGTACCGCCATCGGGCTATTCATCGCAAAGTAAACGCCCGGATCGATAATACAGGCGGAGACCAGCGCCATAATGGCGACGAAAGATTCCATTAACATCCCGCCGTAGCCGATAAAGCAGGCCTGGCCTTCGTTGGCCAACATCTTCGGCGTCGTGCCGGAGGAGATGAGCGCATGGAAACCGGAGACCGCGCCGCAGGCAATGGTAATAAACAGGAACGGGAACAGGTCGCCCGTCCAGACCGGTCCGGTACCATCAACAAATTTGGTCAGCGCCGGCATAGTCAGCGTCGGACGCATGATCAGAATCCCGACCGCCAGACCGACAATCGTACCAATTTTCAGGAAGGTAGAGAGGTAATCACGCGGCGCGAGCAGCAGCCAGACCGGCAGTACCGCCGCGACAAAACCATACCCCACCAGCATCCAGGTAAGCTGCACGCCAGTAAAATCAAAGTACGGCGCCCAGGTTGGGCTTGCCGCCACCCATCCGCCGGAAATAATAGCGAAAATAAGGAATACCAGCCCAATGACCGACACCTCGCCGATGCGCCCCGGACGCAAATAACGCAAGTAGATGCCCATAAAAATCGCCAGTGGAATGGTGAACGCGACAGTGTACGTTCCCCACGGGCTATGGGTCAGCGCTTTCACCACGATCATCGCCAGGACGGCCAGAATGATCACCATGATCATAAAGCAGGCTACCAGCGCGATCACCCCTGCCGTCGCGCCCATCTCCTCTTTAACCAGCTCGCCAAGCGAACGCCCATCGCGCCGGGTCGAGACGAACAGCACCATAAAGTCCTGCACCGCTCCCGCCAGCACGACGCCCGCCAACAGCCAGATCATCCCCGGCAGATAGCCCATCTGCGCCGCCAGTACCGGCCCGACCAGCGGACCTGCGCCAGCAATGGCAGCAAAATGGTGACCGAACAGCACTTTCTTATCGGTCGGGACATAATCCAGCCCATCATTATGACGTACCGCGGGCGTCATACGCGTTGGGTCAACCGCCAGCACTTTTTTGGCGATATAGAGCCCATAAAAACGATACGCAATAAGATAGACACAGACCGACGCCACCACGATCCATAGCGCGTTGATCTGTTCCCCACGATTTAACGCAATATAGCCCAGGGCAAACGCACCCAATACTGAGAGCGCTGTCCAGACGAGGTATTTCCCTGATTTATTCATAGTTGTTGTCCGTTTGGGTGTTCCAGAGAGATGTTACATTTTGTTTCTATAACACCTTTACCGTAATTAACAACACAACAACATGATAAAACCGTATCGTTACCCATTTTTTACATTACAGTGTTAACCAGATCACTTCCTTTCTTCGTTAATGCTGCAATTGCATTTTACTTTGCCAGAACTATCCCATTACCGCCGTTCCCAGGCGACAGGTGCAGCAGCGCCTCCCCTGCTCGTCAAAGAGCGTAATTTCCCAGCTTTGATTCTGCCGCCCCAGATGCAGCGGCAGGCAAACGCCACGTACTTTCCCCTGCGAGACGGCGCGGTGGTGAGTGGCGTTTAACTCGGTCCCGACCACGCACTGCCCGTCGCGGGTCATCAGATAACCCGCCATTGATCCCAACGTCTCCGCCAGCGCTGCCGATGCGCCGCCGTGTAGCAGACCAAACGGTTGATGAGTGCGGGCATCGACGGGCATTTCCGCCTCCAGCACGTCATCGCCCAGACGGGTGTAAACAATGCCCAGATGCGCCACCAGAGTGTTCTGACTGGTAGCGTTCAATTCATCCAGAGTTAAATGCCGTTTCCAGATCATCGTCAGGCTCCCAATGTTGAACCGCCGTCCACCACGATATCCTGCAAGGTAATGTGGCTGGCCAGATCGGAGGCAAGAAACAAAATGGTATTGGCTATCTCCTGCGGACGGGCGATTTTACCGAGCGGTATGCCGAGCTTAAACTGTTCGCCGAAACCGCGAATACGCTGCTGTTCGGCATCTTCACTCACCCATAACGTGCGCTGCATATCGGTGTCGGTCGAACCAGGCGACACCACATTACAGCGCACCCCGCAGCCCGCCAGCTCCAGCCCTACGGTTAGCGCCAGGTTTTTCAGCGCCGCTTTAGAGGCGCCGTAGGCGCTCATACCGATACGTGGCGTATGCGCCGCATCTGAGGCTACGGTGACAATCGCCCCTCCCTGCTGACGGCGAAACTGCGCCATCGTCTGCGAAAACAGGTTAAATGCCCCGCCCACATTGACCGCAAATGTCTGCTGCCAGTCGTCGACGCTAAGCGCATCGGTCGCTCCCATACGCAAAATACCGGCGGCGTTGACCAGCACATCCAGCCGCGGCGTTTTTTGCAACACACGCTGGCACACCTGCGCAACCTGTACGGCATCCGCCACATCCATGACTTCGGTAGCAAAGGGATAATTCTCTTGCGTAAATTCGCGATCGAAGCCGATCACCCGCGCCCCGGCGTCAACAAACGCCAGCGCCGTCGCGTAACCGATCCCTTTCCCCGCCCCGGTCACCCATACCGTTTTGTCTGAAAAATCAATACAGGGCATTACTCTACCCCGCGAGAAAGCAGCGCCCACCAGGCGTCAATGGTCGGGTTTTTCGCCAGCATCACGAAGTCGATATCGCCGTGTACTTTACGCCAGCGCGCCGCCAGCCCCATCATGCGTACTGAATCCAGGCCATAATCAATCAGGTTTTCATCGTCCAGCGGCTCGTCGGTCTCATCCAGCAACGGCAGAATCAACGCCCGCAGCGCCGCTTTACTGGCAGGAACCGGCGTCGGCAGCAGCGACTCGGTCATGACGACGCGACCGGAACGCCCCGCCACATAGTTCAGCGCCATGAGATGCTCTTCCCGGCTGAAATCCGCCAGCGCATCCGCCACCATAAACGGCTTAATGTCGCGCATAAACGCATCGGTAGCGGTGGTCATACAGCCAATATGCGCATACACGCCGGTAATGATGAGCTGATTACGTCCGGTATCTTTTAACATCTGTTCCAGCGGCGAGCGGTGAAACGCGCTATAACGCCACTTCACCAGCACCGTATCCGCCTCATCCGGCGTTAAGGCTTCTACCACCTTCTGCTGTTCCGGAGAGCGCGTCAGTCCCGGCCCCCACATATCATTGAGTAACGCGCGATCTTCATCGCTTTGCTCTTTCGGCTGAGCGGTGTAATAGACCGGGATATGATGTTCCTTACAGTACTGGCGCAGAGCGGCGATATTGGCAATTACCTGGTCCATCATTGGGCAGTTGCGGCCCCAAAAGCTGACAAAGTAATCCTGCATATCGTGGATGAGCAGCGCAGCGCGCTCCGGCTCAAATGCCCAGTTCACTTTGTTGGTCGGGATATCCAGTGCGGTGGGCAGCGCGTAAGACTGTAGTTTCGGGATTGCCATCTCTCTTTCTCCTTCAGAGCGGTGAACGTGACGCCAACCGCTGGCGTAATTGTTTTTTATCGACTTTACCAACCGGCGTCAGCGGCAGTGACGCAACGCACTCCACGCGATCCGGTAATTTAAATTCCGCCACGCCCTGCTCTCGCAGGAAACGGCGTACCTGTACCGCTCGCAGCGGCTCTTTTACCACCAGATATGCGCAACTTTTTTCTCCCAGCAGCTCATCCTCCATGCTGACCAGCGCCGCATGGATCACCGCCGGGTGGCGCAGTAACAGGTTTTCTATCTCTTCGGCGGCTATCTTCTCGCCGCCCCGATTGATCTGATCTTTTTCACGCCCGTGAACGGTGATGTAGCCGTCTTGATCAATGGAGATCAGATCGCCGGAGCAGTAAAAACCGTTGGCGTCAAAGGCGCTGGCATTGTGTTGCGGACTGTTGAAATAGCCGCGAAAAGTATAGGGGCCGCGCGTCATCAGACGACCAATCTCACCCGGCGGCAGTGGATTCCCGTCAGCATCCGCCACCCACACTTCGTCGTCCGGACACATGGGTCTTCCCTGGGTATTGATAATCCGTTCCGGACTATCGTCCAGCCGGGTATAGTTCACTAACCCTTCCGCCATGCCGAAGACCTGCTGCAACTGACAGCCAATTTCAGCCGGAATACGGGCGGCCAGCGTCGCAGAAAGCCGCGCGCCGCCGACCTGCAATAACCTTAATGACGCCAGCGGCGCATTGCCGCCCCACTCCTGGATAGCCTGTAGCCATAGACTGACCGCGGGAGGCACCAGCGCCGTGGCATTAATCTGGTGTTTTTCGATCAGCGGGAAACAGAGCGTGGCGCTGGGATCGGTCGTCAGCACTACCGTTCCTTTGGCAAGAAAGACGCCCAGCGCGCCCGGCGAACTCATGGCGTAGTTATGCGCGGCGGGAATCGCGCACAGAAAACGCGTCTCCTCGTTGAAACCGCAAATCTCATTGCTGCGACGCACGCTGTAGTAATAGTCGTTATGGGTACGGGGAATAAGCTTTGGCGTGCCGGTAGTACCGCCGGAAAGCTGAAAGTAGGCCACTTCGTCAGCAGGTGATGGCGTGGCGGTGAAATCTTCCGCCGCCTGCCGCATCGCCGCGTCCAGGCTGTGATCGCCGTCGTCGTTGCGCAATAACACCACCCGCACAGAGCGGTGTTCAGCCACAAACGTGTTGAGAAAGTCCTCCCCGGCGAACAGCATATGTTGGCGATCGGCAATCACCAGCGTCGGCGCGATCTGCATCGCATAGGCGTTAAGTTCGGTACGTTGATGGCTAAACAGCGCCAGAACGGGCGCTACGCCAAGCTTCAACAGGGCGAAAAAGGTGATATACAGTTCCGGTACATTCCCAAGTTGCACCAGAGCGGTTTCGCCAGGTTTGATGCCCTGACGGCGTAAACTGCAGGCCAGATTATCCGCGGCCTGGTTGAGCTGGCGATAGCTGAATGCGCGCTCGCCTTCAATGACCGCTGCCTTGTCGCTGTCAGCGTGGCGGGTCAGAATATCGGTCAACGGCACGTCTTGCCAGTAGCCTTTTTCACGATAACGGCGGGCAAATTCATCCGGCCAACGGGTGAAAGGTATACGCATCATCGTTCCTTAATGCAGTCCAAAAACGTTCAACATCGTAGAGAGTTTGACGCCAGTTTCCCGCCACTCGCCGACTGGCGAAGAGGCAGGGACAATCCCGGCGCCGGCGAACAGGCGCACCTGATTACCGTGCAATTTCGCGCAACGAATCGTTACTACCCACTCGCCGTTTCCTTCGGCGTCGCACCAGCCGACAATGCCGCCAAACAGTTCACGATCGAACGGTTCCAGTTCAGCAATCAGCTTTTTCGCGACCTGATGGGGGAAACCGCTTAACGCAGGCGTTGGATGCAGCAGACAGGCCAGCGTCAGCGCGTTTTCTCCGGCGTTGGCCTTGCCCTCAAACGGCGTACCGAGATGCCATAGCGTCGGCGTGGTGATCAACTGCGGAGAGGAAGGTAATTGCAGTTCCGTGCTGCGATCGCGCAGGATCTGCTTCATCGCCTGCGTCACCAGCTCATGTTCATGGCGATCTTTTTGTGAAGCCAGCAGTCGGTTTCCCGCCTCGCGATCCAGAACGTCATCCGGCTGTCGGCGTGCCGAGCCTGCTAACGGCAGCGAACTAAACCGCTCGCCCTCTTTGCGTAGCAGCAATTCGGGGCTGGCGCCCAGCAGAACGCCGCCATCCGCCAGTGGCACATGGAAGTTGTAACTAACTGGATTCTGCGCAACCAGCCGCTCCAGCAATGCTCCGCTATCCACCGCCACATCAGTGGTGATATCTATCAGCCGGGAAAGCACCACTTTATCGACGTCTGGCGTGGCGGTCAGCATAGCCGCGCGTGCGACCATCGCTTCAAAAGCATCCTGCTCCGGAATCGCCTTTCGCGCCGTCACCGTCAGCGGCTGATGGTCAGTAAAATAACGCGCCGTGCGCTGCTTTTGCTGGCGGGAAAAGGACTGCCACGCCATCGGGATAAATAGCGACGACGGCTGACGGGTATCAAAGGGGATCGCCCCCACCAGGATAGGGTTGGCGATGCCCTG
This sequence comes from Salmonella sp. SSDFZ54, assembly GCF_004010735.1. NCBI lineage: Bacteria > Pseudomonadati > Pseudomonadota > Gammaproteobacteria > Enterobacterales > Enterobacteriaceae > Salmonella > Salmonella sp. SSDFZ54. The sequence continues at coordinate 3,378,157 of NZ_CP034819.1, read as the reverse complement.
CGATTTGGCCTCGGCAAACTGCTGGCGCAATTTCTGCTGGAAAGGGCTATCCGGCGAATCGCCGGCAACCGCAGGCTCGGTATAACGGGCGAAGCACCCGGAAGTGGTAAAACTGCGATACGGCGACATGAAGAAAAAGCGATCGGGAGCAAGCGTTGCCATTGTCTCCTGAGCGTCCCCGGCCAGTGACATATCCATATCATCCTCCAATGATAAAGGCTTATATACACTTCATCTTTCAAGCTGCCTCTTTGTTGGCTGCGCTCAGAAACCCCGGTCACACAGTTATCTATGCCCGCGGGGATTCTTCCCTTGCCGTCGCGATGCTTCTTGAATGATTTTGTGTATAATAATGATTATTATTTCTATTTTTAGTGCGCTAACCTAAGAGTAAAACGTCGCTCTGTCAACTCTGGTCATGACTTAAATGGCACTAAGGCTTGCATCTCGCTGCCGCTGACATGAAAATGAGAAGCATTAACTTTATTAATAACAGGACGCTATTGTGAGACTCCCCGCCTTTTATCGTTGGCTGCTTTTAGTGGTTGGTTTATCAATTTCAGGAATATCCTTAGCCCAGGACGCCGGTTGGCCCCGGCAAATTCAGGACAGCCGCGGCGTTCATACTCTGGACCACAAACCCGCGCGTATCGTCTCTACCAGCGTGACGTTGACAGGCTCGCTGCTGGCGATTGATGCGCCCGTCGTCGCCAGCGGAGCCACTACGCCGAATAACCGCTTTGCCGACGATCAAGGGTTTATGCGCCAGTGGAGCGACGTAGCAAAGGCTCGCCATGTCGCCCGGCTGTACATCGGCGAACCGAATGCCGAAACGGTCGCCGCGCAAATGCCGGATCTCATTTTGATTAGCGCCACCGGCGGCGACTCCGCGCTGGCGCTTTACGATCAGCTCTCCGCTATCGCGCCGACGCTCGTCATCAATTATGACGATAAAAGCTGGCAGAGTTTGCTCACGCAGCTTGGCGAGATCACCGGTCAGGAGAAACAGGCCGCCGCGCGAATAGCGGAATTTGAGGCACAACTGACGACGGTTAAACAGCGAATCGCCCTGCCGCCGCAGCCGGTTAGCGCGCTGGTGTATACCCCTGCCGCGCATAGCGCCAATCTGTGGACGCCAGAATCAGCACAAGGCAAGCTATTGACGCAGTTAGGCTTTACGCTGGCGACATTGCCCCGAGGGCTGCAAACCAGCAAAAGCCAGGGTAAGCGCCACGATATTATTCAGCTTGGCGGTGAAAATCTGGCCGCCGGGTTAAACGGCGAATCTCTTTTCCTGTTTGCCGGCGACAACAAAGATGTCGCGGCCCTTTACGCCAATCCGCTGCTGGCGCACCTGCCAGCGGTGCAAAATAAGCGCGTCTATGCCCTGGGTACGGAGACGTTCCGTCTGGATTATTACAGCGCAACATTGTTGCTTAACCGGCTGGCCGCCCTGTTTTAGCCTTATCAGAGTCTTATCCGACTGACCAGACAGATTTTGTCAGTCGGATAAACGCCCCTTCATCAGCCAGCATCGCTAACCGGCGGCGTCTGGCGAAAACGACGTAGCTCGCCCAGCACTAACAGCAGCAGCAAACCGATAATCACCAGCCCGAATCCACTCACGCTCGCGGACGCGACCGGCGTCATCATTGCGCCAAGACCGCCTAACAGCGCCGCGCCGATAGCGTCTCCCGTGACGTTTTGCGCGGTCCACAGGCCATTCATTCGCCCCAGCATATTTTCCGGCGTCTGGGTTTGCAGCAGGGTGTATTGTAATAACGAACTGATGGCGCTAAGCCAGCCAAACAGCGCCAGACAGATAACACCTGCGATCCAGACCGGCATGATGGCGAACAGCCCCACCGCCAGAAAAGAACCGACTGTCGAAACCAGCATAATGAGCCCCGGACGAACGCTATGCGCCAGTTGTCCGCTGGTCAGCGCGCCAATGGCCGCCCCCAGCGGAATTGCCGCATACAGCAAACCGATTTGCGCCGCCGACATCTGCCAGCTCATCGCCAGCGCCGGATAGAGGACGCGTACCGCGCTTGCCATCGTCACCAGACCGCCAAGCAGCGCAATACCGCCGATAAGCGGACTGGCGAGCAAAAAACGAAATGCCGCCAGTAACGCGATAAATGGATTTTCCCGCGGCTGCGGAGGAACAGGCAGTCGCGGCAGCGTCAGTAACGGCAATAGCGTAATAAACGTCCCGGCGGCCGCCAGCCCATAGTTCCAGGCTACGCCGCCGCTGGCAAGCAATATGCCCCCCAACATCGGGGAAATAACCGATCCCAGACGTACCGTCAGCATGGTAATCGCGCCAGCCTGCATCAGATTTTCTCTTCCGACCAGCGCTGGCGTCGCCGCCAGTAACGCGGTCACGCCCAGAGACGCGAAAAAGCCGTCCCACAGGCCAAGGAGATATATCGTCAGCAATGATGGTTCCGGCAACAGCGCGTTCACGCACAGGCCAATAAAGCCAATACCGCAAGTACCGCGCGCCAGCAGAATCACCTTTTTACGTTCGTAGCGATCGGCCAGTACACCGCCCACCATTAAGCCAATAAACATGGCGCCGCCGGTTAACGTTACCGACAGCCCCACCTGCCAGGTGGAGTGCGTCATCATTTGGATCTGTACCGGAACCGCCACGCCAAGCAGCCCCAGCGAGACAATAGAGATAAAACGGGCCAGAAATACTGCGCGAAATGCAGGGTGCGTCTTCAACAGGCTGAGATTGAGCAGCCAGGATTGTCGATTCATTACAACGCCTTAATGCGAGTTTTTTTAAATATCCATTCAATGGCTGCACATGCTAACATAACCAAATAAGATAGATAACGATAATTACTATCATTATCAGGGAAGTTACTATGTCATGCTCGTTTTCCGTGACGCGCGCGTTTGCCGTGCCCGGATTGTTGTTATTACTGAGTCTCGCCGCGGTTTTAAGCCTGGTCATTGGCGCGAAACCGCTGCCCGCCGCCGTCGTGCTGGAGGCGTTCACCGGCGTGTGCCAAAGCGCCGATTGCACCATCGTCCTGGATGCGCGTTTGCCGCGTACGCTGGCCGGATTACTGGCAGGCGGCGCATTGGGTCTCGCCGGGGCGCTCATGCAAACACTTACTCGCAACCCGCTCGCCGATCCGGGGATTCTGGGCGTTAACAACGGCGCCAGCTTCGCCATTGTACTGGGCGCGGCGCTGTTTGGTTTCTCCACGCCGCTGGAGCAGCTTTTCATGGCATTTAGCGGCGCGCTTATCGCATCGCTGATTGTCGCCTTCACCGGTAGTCAGGGCGGCGGCCAGTTAAGCCCGATCCGCCTGACACTGGCGGGCGTGGCGCTTGGCGCGGTACTGGAAGGACTGACCAGCGGCATCGCGCTGTTAAATCCAGAGGTCTATGATCAGCTTCGCTTCTGGCAGGCGGGATCGCTGGACATTCGCAGCCTGCAAACGTTGAAAGTCGCGCTTGCGCCCGTGGTTATCGCTGGGATCGTGGCGCTATTTCTGAGCCGTGCGCTGAATAGCCTGAGCCTCGGCAGCGATACTGCGACGGCGCTGGGGAGTAAAGTGGCGCGCACCCAACTTATCGGTTTACTGGCGATTACCGTCTTGTGCGGCAGCGCAACGGCGCTGGTCGGCCCTATCGCCTTTATTGGTCTGATGATGCCGCATATGGCGCGTTGGCTGGTGGGCGCAGACCACCGCTGGTCGCTGCCAGTGACGCTACTGGCAACCCCTGCTCTGCTGCTTTTTGCCGATATTATTGGTCGTCTGTTGGTGCCGGGCGAACTCCGCGTATCGGTCGTCAGTGCGTTTATCGGCGCGCCGGTACTTATCTTTCTGGTACGCCGTAAATCGAACGGAGGCGGCCTGTGATGTTTCTTTCTCGTCGGCTTATCGTAAGCTGCCTGATTCTGGCGGCTGGCTGCTTCGCCATTGGCTTATGGAGCCTGCAAAGCGGCGCCGTGCCTCTTGAGATCGGGCAGATTATTGCCGCGCTGCTGGGCGACGCGCCGCGTAACATCACCCTTGTCGTAACCGAATGGCGACTACCGCGCGTATTAATGGCGTTGCTGATTGGCGCTGCGCTTGGCGTCAGTGGCGCGATTTTTCAGTCGCTGATGCGTAACCCGCTAGGCAGCCCTGATGTAATGGGCTTTAATACCGGCGCCTGGAGCGGCGTACTGGTCGCAATGGTCCTGTTTGGCCAGCATCTTACCGCGATCGCGCTGGCGGCAATGGCGGGCGGTATCGTCACGTCATTGATTGTCTGGCTGCTCGCCTGGCGTAACGGGATTGAAACTTTCCGGCTGATTATCATCGGTATCGGCATCCGCGCGATGTTAGTCGCCTTTAATACCTGGCTTCTGTTGCAGGCGTCGCTGGAAACGGCGCTCACCGCCGGCTTATGGAACGCCGGGTCGCTCAACGGTCTGACATGGGCAAAAACCTGGCCTTCGGCGCCGCTGATTATTGTGATGCTGACAGTCGCCGCGCTACTGGTGCGTCGTATGCGGCTGCTGGAGATGGGCGATGACAGCGCCTGCGCGCTGGGTGTTAGCGTGGAGCGGTCACGCCTGATGCTGATGCTGGTGGCGGTGTCGCTCACCGCTGCGGCAACGGCACTGGCTGGCCCCATCTCGTTTATTGCCCTTGTCGCGCCGCACATCGCCCGCCGTCTTAGCGGCACAGCGCGCTGGGGATTAACCCAGTCGGCGCTGTGCGGCGCGTTGTTACTACTGGCCGCCGATGCGTGCGCGCAGCAACTGTTTATGCCTTATCAGCTTCCAGTGGGCGTGGTCACCGTCAGCCTCGGCGGTATTTACCTTATCGTCTTGTTAATTCAGGAGTCCCGCAAAAAATGACCGAATCCGTAGCCCGTTTGCGCGGCGACCAGTTAACGCTGGGTTATGGCAGCTATACCGTCGCAAAAAACCTTAATGTTTCGATTCCGGACGGCCATTTTACCGCCATCATCGGCCCTAACGGCTGCGGCAAGTCAACGTTGCTACGCACGCTAAGCCGTCTGATGACGCCTGTTGACGGCCATGTCTGGCTGGATGGCGAACAAATACAGCGTTACGCCAGTAAAGAGGTGGCGCGGCGCATCGGATTGCTGGCGCAAAACGCCACTACGCCGGGCGATATCACCGTACAAGAACTGGTCGCCAGAGGGCGTTATCCGCATCAGCCGTTATTTACCCGCTGGCGCAAGGAAGATGCCGACGCCGTCGCCAGTGCCATGCGTGCAACAGGTATCACCTCACTGGCGACGCAAAGCGTAGATACTCTGTCCGGCGGCCAACGTCAGCGGGCGTGGATAGCCATGGTGCTGGCGCAGGAAACGTCCATCATGCTGCTGGATGAGCCGACAACGTGGCTGGATATTAGCCATCAAATTGATTTGCTGGAGTTGTTAAGCGATCTCAACCGCGAAAAAGGCTATACGCTCGCCGCCGTCCTGCATGACCTGAATCAGGCCTGCCGATACGCCACGCATTTGATTGCATTACGCGAAGGTAACATTGTCGCACAGGGCGCGCCGAAAGAGATTGTTACCGCTGAGCTTATCGAAAAAATCTATGGGCTGCGCTGTATGATTATCGACGATCCGGTTGCCGGTACGCCGCTGGTGGTACCGCTGGGACGGCGATAGTCGTCCACACAGATGACAAAGCCGGATAATCGCTATCCGGCTTTTCGGGTAAATCAGACTAACCGTTCATCTATCGCCAGCGCGTTTTCCATTTTACGCGAGACCATCGCGTGACGCAGTAATACGCCGCCGCAGGCCATCATACCGCCAATCAACGCCGCCAGGATAATAATGACCGCTTTACCCGGGCCATCTTTTTTCACTGGCAGAGACGGCGACAGTTGATATTTAAACGGGGTAAACTTCACGTCGCTCACATTCATTGCCGCCAGTTGTTCAACATGGTATTGACGGTTACGCAAATCACCGTCGATCTCGGCCACGTCCGTTACCCCTTTTTCAATTTCCAGTTTGCGGGAAATACCATCCGCGCCGAGAGAAATAGAAAAATCCGGATCATCTTTTACCGCCTGACCATTGCTGTAAACCGGTCTCTTAATGCCGGCGGCGTTGGCGATTTCCAGCGAATAATGAAGACGTTGAATATTGGCATCAAGCTGGTTTTTGAGACGCACCCGATCCATCGCCAGCTTTTCCTGCTCGTAGCGGGTTTTGATTTCCAGCTGGTTACGAATATTTTCCAGCGTCTCTTTCACGACGATATCAGAGATGTACTTAATATAGCCAGCTAACACTTTTTGCGCTTCTTCCCGCGTCGGCGCGGTAAAACTCAATGTCCACGACGTGAATAACGACGTTTCATTTTTCTTGCCGGCATTGCTGTCCACCGCTTTCATTTTTTCGCTCAGCAGGACAATCGCCCGGTGAAGATCCTGCTCGTCTATTTGCGCGCCTTTTAATTGATCCATGACATACGGAGAAGAACGAAGATATTCTTCCAGCAGCGAGGGCGAGCTAAACTTTTTAATAAACAGATTAAATACGCTGGCCCGATCAACGCTTACCTCCATATCCAACACGCGCAGCGCGGTCAACGTTCTCTCCAGCCCCTGCCACTGTACCGACTCCGCCGGTGTGACAATCGCCTGGCTGGTCCATTTTTGCGGCAGCAGAAAGGACAGAAGCAACCCCACGCACGCAAAGGCGAAAACGGTAGCAAGAATACGACGTTTCGCCTGCCATAACACCTCTATAAGGCTAAACAAATCGATTTCATGACTGTTGGCGGGCGGCAGTGAATAACCTGCAAATGACTGATTTTTTTCTTGTTTTACATTAAGAGATGGCATGCCGTATGACCTGAAAACTTTATCCAATGAAAGAACACATTCCTGTCAGAGATTCTAACAGCAAGTCAGAATTATCCGAAACAATCTTTACGCGCCAGTGCCCGAAAAGCTAAATATTCGGAATTAAACTTGCCTGTAGCATGTATCACTTATGTTAAAAGAATTAATAGTTGCAATAAAAAACCCATAATAATTAGTAATTATTATGGGTTTCAGGATTTAATTTGCTAAAGGCAGAAACAACGCCCGTTATTTATTAATAAGTTCGCTGATGATGGGCCCGATAGTTTCAAAAGCGGAGGGAGAAATAATATCTACATGCGCGCACGGCTGGCGATAAATAGCCAACGACGCTATCCACGGCGACCAGCTCTGTTCAGGCGATACGCCTTCCGGCACCGTTTTATCCGCCACAAAGAGCGTAGCATGTCCATCAAACGGTACGCTATGCGCCGTCGTCAGCAAACGGACGGCATCCGCATAATTGCCTTCAATGGCGGTAAATAAGGCTTCGGAGGCATTTCCCTGCTGCGCGGCGACAAACGCAGCGCGTTCACGTTCAATTTCCGCCAATACGTCCGGATTGAGGCCATTCGCCTCTTTTTCTCGCCAGTTTTGCGTTTCCGGCGGCCAGGTGTCCAGTAACCCCAAAAACGCCACCGTTTCGCCGCGTGCGCGCAACCGGGCGGCGATCCCTTGCGCCAGCGTCCCGCCCAGCGAATAGCCTAATAAATAATAAGGGCCATGCGGCTGCCGGGCGAGCAATGTCGCCAGATGATGTTCACATACCTCATCAAGGGTGGTTGCGGTTTGCATAGGGCCAGCGGGGCGCGGCGACTGAATCCCCATAATCGACCACGACGGGCTGAGATAGCGTGATAATACGCTAAATTGCCAGGCGAACCCCGACGCCGGATGGAAACAAAATAACGTTGGACCATCGCTTTCACGCAGCGGCAACAGCGGCCCGAACCCCAGATTGCGCGAGCGTTCGTCATCGTCAGTATCGAGCAGCTTACTTAACTGCGCCACGTCAGACGCCACCATCACCTGCCCCGGCGTCACCTGGCGGTTAAACGTCTGACTTAGCTGCGCGGCCAGTTTCATCGCCAGCAGCGAATGTCCGCCCAGCGCAAAGAAATCACTTTCAACGTCGTTAATCTCACAGCCCAGCAGGCGGGAAAACGCCGCGGCGACAGCAATCTCCGTTGCGGACTGCGGCGCACGCCCTTTCACGCGCGGCGTCAGGTCCGGCAGCGGCAGGGCTTTACGATCCAGCTTGCCATTAGCGCTAAGCGGCAAACCGGCAAGTTGCAACAACACAACCGGCACCATATGCGCGGGAAGTTTTTGACGTAATTTTTCCTGCAGCGCCGGTAAATCCAGCGGCAAACCGGAGTGCGACACCAGATAGCCGACCAGTTGCCGGGCATCCCCGCCCGTCGCCGCCGCCTGATTAAAGACGCAGGCATGTGCTACCGCCTGTTCAACATCCGGCAGCGTTTGCATGACGCGGTCAATCTCGCCCAGTTCAATACGTTGGCCCCGAATTTTGAGCTGATCGTCGCTGCGCCCCAGGTATTCTACCGCGCCGGAATCCAGCCAGCGCGCCACATCTCCGGTACGGTACATCCGTTCGCCTGGCGCAAAAGGATCGGCGATAAAACGGCTGGCGGTAAGATCCGGACGCCCCAGATAACCCTGCGCCAGTTGGATACCGGTAAGATAGAGATCGCCAGCCACGCCCGGCGGCACCGGCTGCATATGCGCATCGAGAATACGTAAACCGGTATTCCAGACGGGATAACCAATCGGGATGCTGTTGCCGTCAACAGCCGCCAGCTCATCGCCACAGGCCGGATACCAGCTCACATCCACCGCGGCCTCCGTTGGCCCGTACAGATTGTGTAGCGGCGCGTTGGTTAACGTCTCCCATTCGCGGCACAGCGCCGTCGGCAGGGCCTCGCCGCTACAGAAAACGCGCTTTAAGGAAGCGCAGCTTTTCCCCGCCGACGCTGGCGTGAGCGAGGCAATAAAGGCCGCCAGCATCGACGGCACAAAATGAGTGGTCGTGACGCCGTATTGCGCAAAGAACCGTTGCATCGCGAGCGGGTCGCGGTGCGCTTCCGGCTCGGCCATCACCAGTTTCGCCCCAGCGATAAACGGCCAGAAAAACTCCCATACTGAGACGTCAAAACTGCACGGCGTTTTTTGCGCTACTACATCATCCGCCGTCAACGGATAGTGATCCTGCATCCACAGCAGCCGGTTAACTATCGCCGTTTGTCCCACCATCACCCCTTTCGGCCTGCCCGTCGAGCCAGAGGTGAAAATGATGTAAGCGGTATGATGCGGTAACGACAGCCCCAGCGGAGTGGCGTCACTGACCGGTAGCGGTTGGCTATAACACAAATATTCCATCCCCGGAATATCGTGAAAACGCGCCAGCTGCGCCTGAGTCGTAATTAACAGTTTCGGCTGCGCATCTTCCAGCATCATTCGCAGCCGATCGTCAGGATAACCGGTATCCAGCGGCAGCCAGGCGGCACCCGCCTCGACAATGCCATGCAGAGCTAAGGTCAGGAAAACCGACCGCGGCAACGCCACCGCCACGCTATCGCCAGGCTGAACGCCGCGTTCCCGCAGCGCGTATGCCAGCGCCACAACCTGTTCGCGCATTTCACGGTAGGTAAAGTGATAATGCGCATCTGCCAACGCGGAAGCCTCTGGCGTTTTTTGCGCCTGCTGCGCCACCAAATCGCTAAGCGTGGCGGCGGGAATCGTTACCGCCGTATTATTAAGGTGTGTTAATTGCGTTTGTTCTTCCGCCAGCAGCATTTGCGCATCGCCGCAGCGCAGCGCCGGGTTATCCGCAAACTGCGTGATAAGAGCCATCAACCGTAAGGCATGGCGGGAGAGCGTGGCGCCATCGTAACGCTGTGCATTCGCCAGCAATTCAATATCCAGACCGCCGTTTTCATCCGGAAAAAGCGCCAGTTCAAGATCGTTAACCGGCCCCGTCGCCAGGGTATGGGTTTGCGCCTGTATGCCAGGAAGATCCAGATGATAATCAAATACTTTTATATTGAGCACCGGGCCAAATAGCGGCGTCTCCCCTGCGGCTCGCCCGCTATCGCGTACAATCTGTTCGGCGTCGTAACGCTGGTGGCGGCGCATCTTCTTTAACTGCGCCGCAAGACGCTTCGCCAGTGTTGGCAGATCTTCCGTCGCATGAAGGTTCACCGCCAGCGGCAACACGTTAAGGACAGGCCCGGTCGCCGTTAACGCCGCCGATCCCATCCGCCGCATAAAGATAAATCCAGCGGCATAATCCATTCGCCCGCATAATCGTCCCAGCCACAACGTCACCAGCGCCAGGGTAAGATCCGCTCGCGGTATCTCAGGCATGTGCGCCGCCAGTTGGCGAAACGCCCCCGCCGGCGCGCTCAATTTCATACGCAGAACATCCGCGCTCGCCGACCGCCCCGGCAACGGCGCGGCAGAAATTGACGCCGGCGGCGGCAGCTCGCGGCGCTGCTGCGCCCAGAAGGCGCCGTCACGCTGCCAGGCCTCGCTCTGGCGATAGCGCTGATATTCCTCGACCACATCCGCAAAGGGGGTAAAAGGCGACTCCGGCGTAGGGGCGTCGCTCTGCCAGGCGCGATAAATCGCCGCAATCTGGCGGGTTATCGCCGGGAAACTAAAGCCATCCACCAGCAAATGGTGATAGCGCTGATACCAATACCAGCGGGTATCATCAATGCGGATTAACTGGTGAAACGCCAGCGGCTTACCGCTATCTGCACGCAGGTTTTGCCGTAAATCCGCCTGCATTAACGCCAGCGCCGCGTGATGCGGATCGGGCTGGTCGCGTAAATCGGCAATCGGGGGCTCGCCGAAGGTGTGCTCAGGATCTATCCATTGCCAGACCTCGCCGTTCTCTTCGGTAAAACGCATCCGTAGCGTATCCGCCTGTTGCATCCCTACCGCTACCGCTTTTGCCAGCAAGGGGGCATCCAGCTCGCCGTTCAGTTCCACGTAGTGCGCCACGCTCCAGGCGGAGGGTAAATCAGAGAGTTTTTCCGCCATCCAGATCCCCGGCTGAGCGGCGACTAACGGTAAACGCTGCGTCATTTCGCCTCCTGCTTATCGGCATAATGCGCCGGATTCAGTGTTGTCCAGCGCGTATTAAGCCACTGCTGGCACGCGTCCTGCGATTGCGGTTCGCATACCACGTCCCAGCCTGCGGGAAGCGCACATGCCGCTGGCCAAAGGCTGAATTGACGCTGCGCATTTTGCAGGATGTAAAACTGTCCCTGCGGATTATCGAAGGGATTACTGAATTCCATACTCAACTCCTGTCATGGACATGTGCCCGGTTAAAGCGTGTCGATAAGCGGCTGCCAAAGCAGCATCAGCCCTTGCGTTAGCCCGCCGCGCCAGCAAAGCGCATCGTGTCCGCCGTCAACCTGACGCCAGAAAATGGACTGCTGCGAGGTGTTCAGTTGGGCATAAAGCGCCTGATTTGCCTGAAACACGATCGGCTCACGCACGCCGGCTTCCAGTACGATACGCAGTCCGCGCGCGCATAATGCGCCGGTTTTCAGCCGGGTAATGACTTCCCCCTCCGGCGGGGTGATGCAATGAGGCCACCAGAACGATCCTGACTGGCTTAGTACACAGCCAAAACGCGTCGGCCAGTTCAGGCCGGCATACAGCGCCGACAGGCCGCCAAAACTCTGTCCGGCGACCACCGTTCGCCCGGCATCATCGCTAAAAGGCGTCACGGCTCTGACTTGCGGCAACAGTTCCTGCTGCACCGCCAGCCAGAAGTCGGCATTGCAGGGCAACTCCTGGCTGCGGTGTTGAGTATCAATCGCGTCAATCAGCAGGTAGACGGCACCAGGAAGCAGGCGTTGATGAGTCAGCGAGGCGAGCGCGGGCCAGACGGGCATATTTTCTGCCCAGAATTGACCGTCCAGCAGAATAGCCAACGGTCTTTCCTCCGGCGCCTCGTCTCCGGTCGTCAATATCCATACGCGGCGGGAGTTACCCAGACGTTCGCTATGCCACTGCATCATCAAAGGCGGCGAGTACGGCGTTTCAGGACGATCCCATCCCGGCTGAAGGGGCGCATCCGGCATTTCCAGCGCTGAAACCGCATGACCACGTCCTCCCCGCCAGCTTCGCGAATTAAGCGGGTCGGCAATCGCCTGCGGTAATAGCTGTCGCCAGCCTTCACGCAGCGCGTTCCGATCGGGCGTTTCGCCCGGCGCAAAAGCGGCAAAAACGTCATCGCGTTCGGTAGGAATAAAACAGTAGCTGCCGCGCCAGTTAGCGCTAAGCGCCGTACTCCAGCGCCAGACATCCGTTCCGGCAATACGCGCCATCGTCTGAGGCTGCACGTTTTGATGATGATCGGTTACGCCAGTGATGTAGACCCAGACACGCCGTATCGGGGAGTGTGTTTCGTTTCCCTGCGGGTCGCGCCACCAAAAAGTGACCCGATAATTTCCGTCTTTTTCCCGTATCCATTCCGGCCCGGTTTTCGTCCTCCACCAGGCCTCACTTCCCGTTGCCAGCGCCTCTTTCATTATAACCCTGTGTTTATTATGAATTTTGTATATAAAAGGTGAAATATATTGATAATATTATTGATAACTATTTGCATTTGCAATAGCGTATTGTCGCGCTATGGGACGCGCGAACACAATTTCACCACCCGGCCAATGCCTTTGACGGGCGCTTTGGCTTATGTGGCTAAAGAAAAGCAGGATATACAATGAACAAGAAGATTCATTCCCTGACCTTACTGGTCAATTTAGGGATTTACGGGGCCGCTCTGCCCGTGATGGCGGAAGACAAAACCGATAGCGCTGCGCTCACCAATGAAGACACCATCGTGGTGACCGCTGCCCAGCAAAACCTACAGGCGCCAGGCGTATCCACCATCACCGCCGATGAGATCCGCAAAAATCCGCCCGCGCGCGACGTGTCAGAAATCATCCGCACCATGCCAGGCGTAAACCTGACCGGCAACTCCACCAGCGGTCAGCGCGGGAATAACCGCCAAATCGATATTCGCGGCATGGGGCCGGAAAACACCCTCATCCTGATAGACGGTAAACCCGTCACCAGCCGTAACTCGGTGCGCCTGGGCTGGCGCGGCGAACGCGATACCCGCGGCGATACCGCGTGGGTGCCGCCGGAGATGATCGAACGCATTGAAGTGCTGCGTGGCCCTGCCGCCGCACGCTACGGTAACGGCGCGGCGGGTGGCGTGGTCAATATCATTACCAAAAAAGGCGGTAGCGAGTGGCACGGTTCCTGGAATACCTATTTCAACGCGCCGGAACATAAAGACGAAGGCGCGACCAAACGCACTAACTTTAGCCTGAACGGCCCGCTGGGCGGGGATTTCAGCTTCCGTCTGTATGGCAACCTCGACAAAACGCAGGCGGATGCGCGTAATATTAACCAGGGGCATCAGTCTGAACGTACCGGGAGTTACGCCGACACGCTACCGGCAGGACGCGAGGGGGTCATTAACAAAGATATCAACGGTGTGGTTCGTTGGGATTTTGCTCCGCTTCAGTCTCTGGAGCTGGAGGCCGGTTACAGTCGCCAGGGCAACCTCTATGCCGGCGATACTCAGAACACCAATACGAACCAACTGGTGAAAGATAATTACGGAAAAGAGACGAACCGCCTCTATCGGCAGAACTACTCTCTGACCTGGAACGGCGGCTGGAATAATGGCGTAACCACCAGTAACTGGGTGCAATACGAACATACCCGTAACTCCCGGATGCCGGAAGGCCTGGCAGGCGGCACCGAAGGAATTTTCGATCCCAAAGCATCGCAAAAATATGCCGATGCCGATTTGAATGACGTCACCCTACACAGCGAAGTGAGCCTTCCTTTCGATCTGCTGGTCAATCAAAACCTGACGCTGGGTACCGAATGGGCCCAACAGCGTATGAAAGACGAGCTCTCCAACTCGCAAACCTTTATGGGGGGAAATATCCCGGGTTACAGCAGTACCAATCGTAGCCCCTATTCAAAAGCGGAAATTTTCTCTCTGTTTGCTGAAAACAACATGGAACTGACCGACAGCACCATGCTGACGCCGGGGCTACGTTTCGATCATCACAGTATTGTGGGGGATAACTGGAGCCCGTCGCTGAACCTGTCGCAAGGTCTGGGGGATGACTTTACCCTGAAAATGGGAATCGCCCGCGCTTATAAAGCCCCGAGTCTGTACCAGACTAACCCAAACTATATTTTGTACAGTAAAGGTCAGGGTTGCTACGCGACTGGCGCGGGTACCGGCATCGGCTGCTATATGATGGGTAACGATGATCTGAAAGCCGAAACCAGCATCAATAAAGAGATCGGTCTGGAATTTAAACGCGATGGCTGGCTGGCCGGCATCACCTGGTTCCGCAATGATTACCGCAATAAGATTGAAGCGGGTACGGTGCCGTTGCAGCGTATCAACAACGGCAAAACGGATGTTTATCAGTGGGAGAACGTGCCGAAAGCGGTCGTTGAAGGTCTGGAAGGCACGTTAAACGTACCGGTTAGCGACACCGTCAACTGGACGAATAACGTTACGTATATGCTGCAGAGCAAAAACAAAGAGACCGGCGAACGCCTGTCGATTATTCCACAGTACACGCTTAACTCAACCCTGAGCTGGCAGGTACGTCAGGACGTTTCTCTGCAATCGACCTTCACCTGGTACGGCAAACAAGAGCCGAAGAAATATGATTATCAGGGTAACCCCGTTACCGGAACAGATAAGCAAGCGGTCAGCCCATACAGTATTGTTGGCCTGAGCGCGACCTGGGACGTGACCAAAAATGTCAGCCTGACCGGTGGCGTGGATAACCTCTTTGACAAACGTCTGTGGCGTGAAGGTAACGCGCAAACCGTCAGGGATACTCAAACTGGCGCTTATATGGCGGGCGCTGGCGCGTACACCTATAACGAACCGGGACGTACGTGGTATATGAGCATTAATACCCATTTCTGATGGCAACCTTCCCTCCCTCATTCGGGGAGGGAATTAGCAAAAAACGATGCTGACATCTCATTTTCCCCTTCCCTTTGCCGGACACAGGCTGCATATCGTCGACTTTGATGCGAGCAGCTTTCACGAACACGACCTGTTATGGCTGCCTCATCACGATCGGCTCCGGTCTGCCGGACACAAGCGTAAAGCTGAACATCTGGCAGGCCGCATCGCCGCCGTTCATGCGCTACGCGAGGTGGGCGTCAGGGCGGTGCCCGGTATTGGCGAGAAGCGACAGCCGCTATGGCCGGACGGCCTATTTGGCAGCATCAGCCACTGTGCGTCAACGGCGCTGGCCGTGATATCCCGACAGCGTATCGGCATTGATATAGAAAAAATCATGAGTCAGCACACGGCGACAGAGCTGGCGCCGTCCATTATTGATAGCGATGAGCGCCAAATTCTCCAGGCGAGCTCGCTCCCTTTTCCGCTTGCCCTGACGCTGGCTTTCTCCGCCAAAGAGAGCGTTTATAAAGCCTTTTCAGACTGCGTCACGCTCCCGGGATTCGATAGCGCAAAAGTTACCTCGCTTACCGCCACGCACATCTCGTTATATCTGCTGCCAGCCTTTGCCGCCACGATGGCTGAACGTACCGTCCATACAGAATGGTTTCAACGTGACAATAGCGTTATTACTCTAGTTTCTGCAATAACGCGCTTTCCCCACGACAGGAGCGCTCCCGCTTCTATACTTAGCGCAATACCCCGATAAATGAGATCGCTATGGCGCTGAATGATTTTCACGTTTCTGAACCTTATACGCTTGGTATTGAGCTGGAGATGCAGGTGATCAATCCACCTGGCTACGATTTAAGTCAGGACTCTTCTACGCTGATCGACGCCGTTAAGCCCCAACTTACTGCGGGAGAAATTAAGCACGATATCACCGAAAGTATGCTGGAGATGGCCACGGGCGTCTGCCGCGATATTGACCAGGCGGCGGCCCAACTTTCTGCCATGCAGCACGTTATTTTACAGGCGGCGTCGGAACACCATCTCGGCATTTGCGGCGGCGGTACGCACCCTTTTCAAAAATGGCAGCGTCAGGAGGTCTGTGATAATGAGCGCTATCAACGTACGCTGGAAAATTTCGGCTACTTAATTCAACAGGCGACGGTTTTCGGCCAGCATGTCCACGTCGGCTGCGCGAATGGCGACGATGCGATTTATCTTTTACACGGGCTGTCGCATTTTGTGCCGCACTTTATTGCGCTCTCCGCCGCGTCCCCCTATATGCAAGGATCTGACACCCGTTTTGCCTGCGCGCGCCTGAATATTTTTTCCGCTTTTCCCGATAACGGTCCCATGCCGTGGGTCAGTAACTGGCAAGAGTTTGCCGGACTATTTCGCCGTCTGTCTTACACCACGATGATCGACAGCATCAAAGATTTGCACTGGGATATCCGCCCCAGCCCGGCCTTTGGCACGGTAGAAGTTCGGGTGATGGATACGCCGCTCACCCTTGATCATGCCATCAATATGGCAGGGTTGATTCAGGCGACCGCGCACTGGCTGCTGACCGAGCGTCCCTTTAAACCGCAGGAACAAGACTATCTGTTATATAAATTCAACCGTTTTCAGGCTTGCCGCTATGGTCTGGAGGGCGTGCTAACCGATGCCTATACCGGCGACCGCCGTCGCCTGGCAGATGATACGCTGCGTCTGCTGGACAACGTTACCCCCTCTGCGCGCAAGCTGGGCGCCGACAGCGCCATTGACGCGCTACGTCTGCAGGTGAAAAAAGGCGGTAACGAAGCGCAATATATGCGGGAGTTTATTGCCGACGGCGGATCGCTGATAGGTCTGGTACAAAAACATTGTGAAATCTGGGCGGGACAATAGACAGCATATTTGCCTTACCAGGCGATATCCCAGACAATGGCGTTTTAACTTACGTTTAACAAAGCCATGAAACACCCGCTTGAATCATTGATGACCGCTGCCGGTATTTTGCTGATGGCGTTGCTCTCCAGCCTGCTGCTGCCCGCCCCTTCGCTCGGCCTTGCGCTGGCGCAAAAACTGGTCGGGATCTTTCATCTTATGGATCTCAACCAGCTTTATACTTTGTTGTTTTGTTTATGGTTTCTGTTGCTCGGCGCGCTGGAATATTATGTCATTCGCTTTATCTGGCGGCGCTGGTTTTCGCTGGCCGATTAAACATTTCAATGCGTACGGCCATGCTTTTCTTTACGATAAGCGCCTGGCGGCAGGTTGAACGTGCGGGTAAAAATGCGCGTAAAGGTTTGCTGCGAATCAAAACCATACTTGAGACAAATATCATACACCTTCTGGTCGGTGTCGAGCAGGTCGCGCGCCGCCAGTTTTAGCTTCCGTTCACGCACGTAGCGCCCCAGACTCTCCCCTTTGTACTGCATAAAAAGGCGCTGCAGGTGCCACTTGGAATACCCCGCATGACGGGCAATATCATCAATACGTAACGGCTGATTCAAATTATCATCAATCCACTCGACAATCGTGTCGATAACCTGAGCGGAAATGGTCATCGTGCTCTCCCCTCTATCAAACTCGTCAGCGGCTCCCGCACCGCACATTTACGGCAACAGCAATAAGCATAGTAATAACCACATAAATTGTGAGACGGCTTATCGCATGGCCTGCAATATGCTTTTCTACCACTTCATGCGGCAGCCCTTGATTATGAGTGAGTAAGCACTCATTATAGAAAGCAAAGATACGCCGTCAAGGTACTTTTCAAAGGTTGACATTCACCGTTGCGACGCGACAACGGGCATGATTCAATCATGTTTTTCCAGACATAAGGGTAACGTGTAGTGGCTCGTCCGAAGAGTGAAGACAAAAAACAAGCATTACTGGAAGCGGCAACCCAGGCGATAGCGCAATCCGGTATCGCCGCCTCAACGGCGGTGATTGCGCGTAACGCAGGTGTTGCAGAAGGAACATTGTTTCGCTATTTCGCGACCAAAGATGAGCTGATTAACACGTTGTATTTGCATTTAAAGCAGGATCTCTGCCAGTCAATGATAATGGAGCTGGATCGATCCATTACCGATGCCAAAATGATGACTCGTTTTATCTGGAACAGTTACATCAGTTGGGGTCTGAACCATCCCGCGCGCCATCGGGCGATCCGTCAACTGGCCGTCAGCGAAAAGCTCACCAAAGAGACGGAACAACGGGCCGACGATATGTTCCCCGAATTGCGCGATTTATGTCATCGTTCCGTTTTGATGGTATTTATGTCGGATGAGTACCGCGCCTTCGGCGACGGCCTTTTTCTGGCGCTGGCTGAAACAACAATGGATTTCGCCGCGCGCGATCCCGCTCGCGCTGGCGAATATATTGCGCTGGGATTCGAAGCCATGTGGCGCGCGCTGACTCGCGAGGAGCAATAATGGACGGTCAAACACTGCACGCCTGTGCAAAACGCTTTGCGCTGGAACTGCCTTTTACCGAACACTGCTGGCCTTTCGGCCCACAGTACGATGTGTTTAAAGTCGGCGGCAAAATATTCATGCTGTTCACTGAACATCACTGTCGCCCAGTGGTGAACCTGAAGTCGGATCCCCAAAAATCCCTGGTAAATCAACAAATTTACCCCAGCATTGCGCCTGGCTATCACATGAATAAGAAACACTGGATTTCAGTCTATGCGGGCGAGGATATCACCGTCTCGCTACTCAACGATTTGATAAATGACTCATGGAATCTGGTCGTAGACGGGTTGCCTAAAAGAGAGCAACTGCGCCTGCGACCGCGCTGATGCAATAACCGTTTCCGCATTTTCCTCCCTTATCTTTTTACCGATAACCCGGTACCCTGCTGATACAAAAGGGTACTAAACCAACCAGGAGCATTTATGGATATCGTTTCTGTCGCCTTACAGCGCTACTCCACTAAGGCGTTCGATCCCAGCAAAAAACTGACCGCCGAAGAAGCGGATAAAATAAAAACACTACTACAGTACAGCCCCTCCAGCACCAATTCCCAGCCGTGGCACTTTATTGTCGCCAGTACGGAAGAAGGCAAAGCGCGTGTCGCAAAATCCGCCGCCGCCAATTATGTGTTTAACGAACGTAAAATGTTAGACGCCTCCCATGTGGTGGTCTTCTGCGCGAAAACCGCGATGGATGACGCATGGCTTGAGCGCGTCGTCGATCAGGAAGAAGCCGATGGCCGTTTCGCTACGCCGGAAGCTAAAGCGGCAAATGATAAAGGTCGCCGCTTTTTCGCCGATATGCACCGCGTCTCGCTGAAAGATGACCACCAGTGGATGGCGAAACAGGTCTATCTGAACGTCGGCAACTTTCTGCTGGGCGTCGCCGCGATGGGTCTCGACGCCGTCCCCATTGAAGGTTTCGACGCCGAGGTGCTCGACGCTGAATTTGGTCTGAAAGAAAAAGGCTATACCAGTCTGGTCGTGGTGCCGGTCGGCCATCATAGCGTCGAGGATTTCAACGCCGGGCTGCCGAAATCACGTCTGCCGCTTGAAACCACACTGACGGAAGTCTAATCCCCTACCTAAGCCGGACGCCCGTCCGGCTTTTTTCACCTTTCTGCCAGGTTCCTCAATGATCAATGGCGCGAAGTGCCAGGTTTTACATCGCTAGTGTTAACTTCCTCTTTCAACCTATTGAAAATAAATAATATTTAAAACTGGCACGCCGTTTGCCATATCTGGATACCCCCTATCTGGATGAAGGAGAAAACGGGTGAGACATGTTTATGTAGCCAGCCATGGCCCTTTTGCCCGCGGACTTATTAACAGTCTATCGCTGCTGATTGGCGACGAACACGGCGTGACACCGGTTTGCGCCTACGATGGCGATATTGTCACCACGGAGCAGCTTGAACAAACCCTCGAAAATCTGATCGCGCAGGCCAACGGCGAAGAAGTGGTGGTGTTTACCGATCTGCTCGGCGGCAGCATCAACAATAGCGCCGCGAAAGTGCTGATGCGTCACCGTCACGTTTTTGTGGTGGCTGGCGTCAACATGACCCTGCTGCTGGAGTTTTTACTCTGTGAAGAAGAAAGCACAGACGCGGCCATTACCTACGCCACCAATGCGGCGCGTGAATCCATTGTCTTTATCAACACGCTAATAACACAACCATCCGCTGACCTACAGGGAGAATCCCATGATCAAATTAGTGCGCATTGATTACCGCCTGCTGCACGGCCAGGTGGTCTTCGCCTGGACCCGGGCGCTGGATATCGACCATATCATCGTCGCTAACGCCAACGCCGCCAGCGACGCGTTTGTCTCTATGTCATTAAGTCTGGCAAAACCCGCTGGCGTGTCGCTGGACATTATCACGGTGGAACAGGCGGCGGAAAAACTCGCCAGCGGCAAGCTGGATCACAAAAAAGTGATGGTGGTGCTGGGCAATACCGCCGAAACCCTCGCCTTCGCCGAGAAAGTGCCAGGGATTAGCGTTATCAACTACGGCGGTATCGCGCAAAAAGAGGGCGCACAGCAGTTCGGCAAAGCCATATACCTGACCGAGCAGGAGATTGCCGATAGCCAGGCGCTAAAAGCCAAAGGCATCCGTCTGGAAATGCGCCAGGTTCCGGCCCATTCCGCCGAATTGCTTAACGATAAACTCTGAACCCGGAGGTCACTATGTTGCTCACCGCAACGCTGCTCGGCCTGATTGCCGCACTGGGCATTCTTGACGGGCGTTTACTCGGCGTGTCGATGATTGACCGTCCGCTGGTGATGTGCGCCCTCACCGGTCTGGTCTGCGGCAATTTACACGAAGGCATTCTGATCGGCGCGACGCTGGAACTGATCTTTTTAGGTAATGTCGCTATCGGCGCCGCGGTACCGCCTGATGTCGTCACCGGTTCGGTACTGGCGACCGCGTTTTCTATTATGTCCGGGCGCGGGCCCGAAGCGGCGCTGACCATCGCGATTCCTATCTCTATGCTGGCGCAGACCCTCGGCGTCCTGGTGCGCGTGGTTAACGCCCGCTTTGGCCACATGGCCGATCGTTATGCGGCGCAGGGTAATACCCGGATGGTTGCCGTTATGCACCTGGGGGGCCCAACGCTGCTCTATTTTCTAAGCGGTTTTCTGCCGGTCTTTTTCGCCATTTTGCTCGGTTCTGCCGCCGTCACCTGGTTCCTCGACGCCATTCCCGCCTTTATTACCAATGGCCTGGTTGTCGCCAGTAAGATTTTGCCGGCGCTGGGTTTCGCGTTGCTGATCAGCATGATGCTTAGCAGCAAATTAATGCCTTACCTTGGGCTGGGCTTTCTGATCGCCGCATATACCAAACTGGACATCATCGCCATCGCGCTGTTTGCCGTGGTGTTGGCTTTCATTATCAGCCAGTTTCTTAACACATCCCAACAGGAGGGCTAATCATGAGTGAAGTGACGCAGACCCTGATCGACGACGCACAGGCTCACTCGCAAAGCGAAAGCCGCATCACCGCCCGCGATTTACGCAGCGTTTTCTGGCGCTCCTTTACGTTGCAAGGATCGTGGAACTATGAACGCCAGCAGCATATGGGCTATGCCTTCGCTATGTCGCCAGCGCTAAAGCGTATCTACCAGGACCCAGCCGAACTGGGGCGCGCCTTACAGCGCCATCTGGTGCTGTTTAATACCACGCCGCATCTGTCAACGTTTGTCTTTGGCCTGTCGATTGCGATGGAGGAGGAAAATCAACGCAACCCGGACTTTAACGAAGAGTCGATCAATGCCGTTAAAACCAGCCTGATGGGGCCGCTGGCCGGGATCGGCGATTCCATCTTTTGGGGATCGCTGAAAGTTATCGCCGCCGGGATGGGGATCTACTTTGCCCAGCAGGGCAGCATTCTGGGGCCGATTCTCGCCCTACTGGTCTATAACATTCCGCACATCCTCTGCCGCTGGTACGCCCTCAAACTGGGCTACCGGGCGGGGACCACCTGGCTGATGCGCCTCTGGCAAAGCGGGCTGATGGACAGGGTGACTTATATCGCGTCAATCGTCGGGTTGATGGTCGTCGGCGCCATGACCGCCAGCATGATCGACATTACAACCCCGCTGAGCTTTACCGCCGGGCAGACTACCATGAAAGTGCAGGATTTTATTGACAAAATCCTCCCTTCCCTGCTGCCGCTGCTCTTCACGCTCGGCATGTACAAACTTATCCGTAAGGGCGTGAACATTAACTGGATCCTGTTAGGCACCGTCGCGTTTGGGCTTCTTGCCAGCGCGCTGGGCCTGCTTTGACGAGAGGTAACACTATGCAAGTAGAAGACTATATGAACGAGACGCCCCTTCGCCTGCTGGAGATGCTGACGCAGACGCGGGAAGATCTCTGGCGCGCGGCGCAGGCGCTAACGGAACGCGGCGTAACCCGCATTATTCTGACAGGCTCCGGCACGTCATACCACGGCGCGCTGACCGCTCGCGCGTTTATGCAGCGCTGGTGCGCATTGCCGGTGGATGTCTGCTGGCCGTTTATGCTTGACGACGAGACGCTTGCCCGCAGCGGCAAGGCGCTGGTTGTCGGCATCTCCCAGGGCGGCGGCAGCCTCTCAACGCTGGCGGCGATGGAGCGCGCCCGCAATGTTGGTCATATCACCGCCTCAATGGCTGGCGTGGCGCCTGCGACTATCGACCGGGCGGCGGATTATATCCTTACCGTTCCCTGCGGCGAAGAAACCGCTGGCGCGAAAACAAAAGGCTATCACTGCACGGTTCTCAATTTGATGCTGCTGGCGCTCGCCGTCGCCGGGCAGCAACAGCGGCTGGACGGCGAACAGCGCCGGTCACTGCTGCTACGGATGGAAAAGACCTTTAACCACCTGCCCGCGCTGATTACCGCCTCGCAGGCGTGGGCGCAAACCAATGCGCTGGCGCTGCGCGATAGCGCAGATATTCGTCTGACCGGCCCGGCAACGCTGTTCGGTACGGTGCAGGAGGGCGCGCTCAAGATGCTGGAGACGTTGCGCTGCCCGGTGTCGGGCTACGAATTCGAGGAGTTTATTCACGGTATTTACAATGCCTTTAATGCGCAATCCGCACTCATTATGCTCGACCCGCAGCCTGACGCGCGTCAGGATCGGCTGGTGCAAATACTCGGTGAGTGGACGCCGTCTATTTACCGCATCGGCCCGCAGGTAGAAAATAATGGTCTGAATCTGAATTTCCCGTTTGTCAATGATGAGGACTTTGCCGTCTTTGAATATATCATTCCGCTACAAATGCTATGCGCGATATTACCCCCGCAAAAAGGCATTAATCCGGCGATACCCAAAGATCCGCAATTCCATCAAAAAATGAAAAGTAAGCAAGAAATTTAATTTTTATTAATGCTCGTTATTATCCGCGCTGTTGCGGAGGACGCGCTACACGCTAAGGAGATAAATATGTCTGTTGCTCATGAAAATGCCCGCCGTATTATTAGCGATATTTTAGGTAAACAAAACATTGAACGCGTCTGGTTTGTCGGCTGCGGCGGTTCATTAACCGGCTTCTGGCCAGGGAAATACTTTCTGGACTGTGAAGCGTCAAAACTGGCTGTCGGTTATATCACCAGTAATGAATTTGTCCACGCCACACCAAAAGCATTAGGAAAAAATAGCGTCGTTATTCTTGCCTCGCAGCAGGGCAATACGGCGGAAACCGTCGCAGCTGCCCGCGTGGCGCGTGAAAAAGGAGCGGCGACCATCGGTCTGGTTTACCAACCTGACACGCCGTTGTGCGAATACAGCGACTACATCATTGAATATCAGTGGGCGCGTTATCCGGAAACGGTCGACCCTGCACAACAAAAAGCCGCATACAGCCTGTGGCTGGCGCTGGAAATTCTCGCCCAAACAGAGGGCTATGCGCAATACGATGAGTTAGTCAGCGCGTTTGGGCGCTTTAGCGACGTTGTTCACGGCGCCCAACGGCAGGTACAAGAAGATGCTCAGCGTTTCGCCGCCGAATGGAAGGATGAGAAGGTGGTCTATATGATGGGCAGCGGCCCCTCTTTCGGCGCCGCGCATCAAGAGTCTATCTGTATTCTGCTGGAAATGCAGTGGATCAACTCCGCCAGCATACATAGCGGAGAGTATTTCCACGGACCGTTCGAAATCACCGAGCCGGGCACGCCGTTTATATTGCTGCAAAGCAGTGGTCGCACTCGCCCGCTGGACGATCGTGCGATTCGCTTTATTGAACGCTATCAGGGAAAACTGCAGTTGATCGATACGGATAAACTCGGCATTCAGGATCTGCCCACCGACGTTGGCGAATACTTCTGCGGTCTGTTGCACAACTGTGTGCTGGACGTTTATAACCTCGCTCTGGCGACAGCCCGTAACCACCCACTGACCACCCGTCGGTATATGTGGAAAGTTGAATATTAATAGTTATGCCGGATGGCGGCTTCGCTTTATCCAGCCTACAAAGCGATCTGTAGGCCTGATAAGCGTAGCGCCATCAGGCCTTTCTTCTGCGGGGCGCTAGCGCCCCTTTTTCCCTGAACTACCGCAGCTACCAGTGAAAATCCTCTATCCGTAATTCGAAAATATCGTGAATATAGCCAATTTCCGCTACCGGCAGCGCCACGTTATAAAGAATTTTCAACCGCTGAAACGAATGATTTACCATCGCGATAAATTCACCATGCCGCTCGTTAAATTCCGTCATGTTTTTATAGTGGGTAATTTCATTACGCATGACCAGTCGCTCAATCATACAGCTCAAATGAACATATAAACTAATAATCAAATTATTATTAAAGCCGAAGCCCAGCGTATTTTGCCATTCGGCAATAATCGTTTCGATATGCCCTATCGTCTTATTGGCATTGAGAATGGTCAGCGAATTAACCACATTATGCAACGAAAATTCGCGAACCATATTTTTATTAATTAACGCAATTTGTTTATCGTTAAGATAACCGCTTAATAACTGACTTAAATGCGCATACCCCTGCTCGCCAAGCAGCTCTTCAATCCCCACCCAGGGAACGCCCGCCAGCTGCGGGTCAATGGTGCCGACAACCGCAATCACTTCATACTGATTCAGCAACGAGGCCGCCATCCGGCTGTTTTTCAGGCGAGTATATTCACAGGCGATAATATTAATATCAAAGTCGGTCAACTGACTTTTTTCCATCAAATTTTTAAATTTAAACGCCGTCCCGATGCCGGTAATACAGGTCACCAGCAGCGCGCGCGCTTTTTTCTGCGCGGGCCAGAAGACATCCCAGCGCGACTGATTTAACGGGACGATCTCTTCGGCGATCTGTTCGATGTTTTTTTGCAGCGCGATCTCGCTGGCCACGTTCAGCGCCAGACGCGTCGTAACGTTATCGACCACCACCAGCGGGCCATGAATTACGCTCAAAAGCGCATCGGCGATCTCTTTGGTGTATCCCATATCGATTAGCACCATGACGCCTGCGCGGGTATCCGTATGCTGGAGATAATCGACAATGGCCCGGCTGACATCGCTAAACGCGACCTCCATCGGCATATCCATCGCATGATAAATCTTTTCGCCAATCAGACGGTTCGCCACGCCTGCAATGCTGCTGGCGGTCGAATAACCATGCGCGATGATCAGCGCTTTTACCTTACCGCCGCTGGTGGCGTCAATGGCATTACTGACGATGGCCGCCACGACCAGTCTGTCGAGCGTGTCGATTAACAAATCATATTTATTATTTACCACGTCCAGCAGTTTTTGCGCCACACGCTGCGCCAGCCCCGGCGCCTCCTCCAGCCAGCGCAGCATCACATGGCGAACCGATGGCGACACCTCCACCGGCGTTAACGGCAGGCTGGTAAGGTAACGTCCGGTGAGATAAGCGAATTCCGCATTCAGTTCGAGATCGTAATGTGCAGCGATCGCTTTCCCGACATCTTCGATAAAACGCAGCCGCTTGTCCTGACGAGCGCGAGGGCTCTCTTTATTCATTAAGGCATCGAGATATAACGTGAGGTTTTGATAGACCAGCTTGTCAAACGTCCGTGCGGAAATATTCTCCTGCGCCAGCTCTTCGCACAGGCCGCAAATGTTTTCCGTCAACCGTAAATATTCCTGATGCTGACCGGAAACTCGCGGAAAAACGCCACCTTCGCGATAAATCATGACGCGTTCCGCCGTCTGCGGAACGGTAAAGGGCACCTCCATCAGCAGACGATCCGGCAGTTGCCCGGCTTTTACTTCCAGTACCCCATCGTCACGCTGGCCGAAAGTCCAGGCGCTGGCGCAAATATTACGAATGAGATTTTCCAGGCCGCCGACATTCCCTTCCAGGGTCTCCTGCATCAGTTGGCTGATAATTTCACTATCCAGCGACAAATCGTGATGAAGACGCTGCGCCTCGCGACGAAAAAAATGGTGAATAAACGCCAGCCGCTCATACTGTCCGCGTTCGGCGATAGGCAGAATTTTGACAATGACCGGTATCCGGCGAATAAATGTCGCCAGAAAGTGCTTTTCCAGATCTTCGGTAGAGGCGAATATCAGACGTACCGTGGCGCTGCGTTCATCGCTGCTTTCGCCTAAGCGACGCCAGGTGCCGTTATCCATAAAATGGAACAGTTTTTCCTGCCCTTCCGGCGGTAGACGGTGCACTTCATCGATAAACAATACGCCGCCATTACTGGTCTCAATTAACCCGGATACCGCTCTGTCTGCGCCGGTAAACGCACCTTTGGCATGACCAAATAATTTTGACGTCAGCAATTCCGGGTTATTAGCGTATTCGGCGCAGTTAAACACGGTAAAGGGCGCCTCCGGGGGCAAAATGCCCTGCTCGATGGCGTACTGCCAAAGCTGACGCGCCAAAAAACTTTTTCCTGTCCCCGTCGGGCCGCGCAGCAGCAAAGGCAAGCCCGCGCCGGGATAACTGATCGCCGCCTTACACTGACGCAGGGACTCCTGCAAGCTGCCCTGCGCGCCAATGAGCAGCTCCAGACTGTCCTGCCGCTCCGCGCACAGCGCCTGAATGGACGCGTAATCCCCCTGTCGAACCGCCAGCCGGTGGTGACGACGTAGCGCCTCGACGGGCAGGAACAGCACCGGGCGACTATTCACTTTGACCACCCGCTGCTCACGATGCAAGTTATTAAGATGGTGACTAATAATACTGCGTTTTTGCCTGAGACTGTCGGCAATCGCCATTGCGCTAAACCCGCTTAACGCGTCGGCTGTTAGTGAACATCCGGCCAGCCGTAGCTCCAACTGACGAAATATGGACTCTTTATTCATACCTGCGCCCCGCCAAAAACGTAAACTCCGCTTATACGATAATTTACAAACGACGTCACAGGCTTCACCCACATTTTTGAAAATACTTACTTTTTATAAAACTTACCGTTGCGCTTTCGGCTCATCGTGTCACGAACGAACGGGGTTGGCCCTCCCTGGCGTGTCATCAAAATCGGGCGCTAAACCCAACGTTATAACGGGTTTGATTGCCATCGCTTAACCCTGCCGTTTGCGCCAGCCCGGCGAAAGCGGACACCGTTGCCGACAGCGGAAAATCTGCGCCAATCGCGATATCAACCCAGTTTTTATCCTGCGTTTTTCCGTCGCGGCTAAACGTCAGCACGGTCGATTTAAGGCCGCCGTTCGCCACATACGTATCATCGCCAAACTGACGGCGATAATTAATCTGCGCCCAGGAGTGAATGATGCTGTGGCGAAGATCCAGACGCCAACCAGCGCTACCCACCTGCGAATGGGCGTTTTGGTCGCCAAAACGCATTGATGTACTGGTATTGAGCTTCTCGCTATAGCCATTAACGTGGCTGTAATCCCATGCATATTGCAGCATCGGTCCGGTCGTTAACCACGGCATCATGACAAAATCATAACCGCTGGTTAACCTTGCGCCCCACAGGCGACCGTTGGTTTCGCCCTCTTCCACCCGTCTTAGCGCACCGAGCGTTATACTGCGTTGAATGTTACTGAATTTAGCGGACAGGTAGTGTAAATCGCTATCCAGCCACGCCTGACCGGCGCGTAAATGGCTGAATACGGCGGCCTGAAAACCGCGGGCGTCATAACGATAATTATCGTCAGGATGTTGCTTATCCAGAGAACCGGCTATCAGCCCTCCCAGCAGTACCTGCTCGTTAAGCTGATAATCGACGCCAACCGTCAGATTATTATGATTACCGTTCCCGTCGGCCTCATTATTATCATAACGTTGATATCCCCCGCTGTATCCACCGAACATGCCCAGTGAACCAACAGGATTTTCCCCCTGGCGAAGCTGCTGATAACGGCTGTCAAGCGTGGTACGACTACCTTGCGCCATCGACTGAACGCTTTGGTTCAGATATGTCGCCTGTACCGGCGCGGCAATGATCGACTGGATATATTGCGCAATAATGGTATGGACCTGCGGACCGGGATGTAAATGATCGGCAAACAGATAGTCCTGCGACGCATTAAATCCAGGCATTGCCGAGGAGCACGCCGAAGCGGATACGCCCGGCGGGCAGGCCATGCCTACGGTATTTGTCAAACCAAACGCCTGTGGGTTGGCAAGAATTTCCTTAAAGAGGCCGTTGATATCGGCACGGGCTATATTGCCGCCGTGTTGCTCCAGCCCCTTCTCTTCCATCTGATTATAATAATCGGTCAGAGCTGACGCCTGCCCTGCCGCCTTTTCATAGCCCGCCAGCAGTTGCTCAACGAGCAGTTGCTGAATAAACGGATTGCTGCTTACCGTTGCAGCCGCCGCCAGCAACGCCTTGCGGATCGCCTGTTGCCGACTGGCGAAATCGGGCGTAGCTCCCTCCGCCAGCGCCTCTAACGCCGCTTTTAGCGCCGGGGGCGCCGCTGCGCCCAGCCCGGCGGTGATTACCGCCTCCAGAAGCATTGGCGTCGCACTAATATCCGGTACGTTTGGCGCCACGACCAGCCCGGCGCCGGCATCCAGTAACAGCCCTACCTGCGCCGCCGCGCTAGTGGCGCTATTACCGGCTATTTGCTGTGCCATGGTTGGTTGCGCGATGGCCGCCGCCAGATCGTTTCCGCCGACCCAGTGAATATACAAACCGTTGTGGTCAGCTTTTCCCCCCGTTTTGGCAAGCCACTGCCGTACCTGATCTGCGGTATTATCCTGCGGGTTTAATTCCGGGGTCGCCGTCGCGCCGCCGGCGGCATAATTAGAACCGCCATTGCTGGAAGGGCTTAATGCCAGCCCATATAGTTCGGCCAACTGTTCGTCGTAGAGCTTATTTTGACCACTATCCCAGGTCCAGCGACCGTTATTTCCGGTATCGCTAAGGCTATCGCCAATTACCGTAAGAGAGTCAAACGCACAGGCAGATAATGGCGCGGCCAGCGCCAGCGAGAGTATGCCGTATTTTAGCAGGGTACGCTTTTGGGTCATCCGATGTTCCTTAATGTTATTGTTGATAGGTACGACGGTGCTAATCATTATCCGACAGAGATATTGCAATCGTTTTAAACATCTGGTTAAAAAGTTTTCATTCATTGTTGACGTACTGGCGCCTGTTCAAAAAGAGGGAACCGCGTAAAATAACGACGTTTATAGGGCGCTGGATAAAATATAGCGTATGGATAACCCCAGAGGCGCTTTTACCCGTCTGTTGCTGATTATGCCTGAAGCGCAGGCGTCCTGATTTGCATAAGTGCCATTCAGCAGTCATCATAGGCTGCTGTTTATAAAGGAGAGATTATGCAGGAATTGATATCCCAGGTAGAAGATTTAGCGGGAATTGAAATGAATCACACCACATCGCTGGTGGTGATATTTGGTATTATTTTTCTGACAGCAGTTGTCGTGCATATTATTTTGCACTGGATAGTACTGCGCGCTTTCGAAAAACGTGCCAGCGCCAGTTCCCGCCTGTGGCTGCAAATTATTACCCAGAATAAATTATTCCATCGTCTGGCTTTTACGCTGCAAGGCATCATTGTCAATATTCAGGCCGCGCTCTGGCTACAAAAAGGCAGTGAGGCTGCGGATATCCTGACGACCTGCGCGCAGTTATGGATTATGACCTACGCCCTGCTGTCGTTATTTTCTCTGCTGGACGTGATTTTCAATCTATCGCAAAAATGGCCCGCCGCCTCTCAGTTACCGCTAAAAGGAATATTTCAGGGTATTAAGCTCATCGGCGCAATTATCGTCGGCATTCTGATGATCTCACTGCTGATTGGCCAGTCACCAGCAATTTTAATCAGCGGGCTGGGCGCGATGGCCGCGGTATTAATGCTGGTCTTTAAAGACCCGATTCTTGGTCTGGTTGCCGGTATACAGCTTTCCGCCAACGATATGCTCAAACTGGGCGACTGGCTGGAGATGCCGAAATATGGCGCAGATGGCGCGGTCATTGATATTGGCTTAACCACGGTAAAAGTACGCAACTGGGATAATACCATCACCACCATTCCCACCTGGTCGCTGGTTTCCGACTCGTTCAAAAACTGGAGCGGCATGTCTGCGTCCGGCGGACGCCGGATTAAACGCAGCATTAATATTGACGCGACCAGTATCCATTTTCTGGATGATGATGAAAAACAGCGGCTGTTAACCGCGCAACTGTTAAAGCCGTACCTTACCAGCCGTCATCAGGAAATCGATGAATGGAATAAACAACTGGATGCGCCGGAATCAGCCTTAAATCACCGCCGCATGACCAATATCGGGACATTTCGCGCCTATCTGAACGAATATTTACGCCACCATCCGCGCATCCGTAAAGACATGACGCTGATGGTACGCCAACTGGCGCCTGACGATCATGGTTTGCCGATAGAGATCTACGCCTTTACCAATACCGTCGTGTGGCTGGAATATGAGAGCATCCAGGCCGATATTTTCGACCATATTTTTGCCGTGGTGGAAGAGTTTGGCTTGCGTATTCATCAGACGCCGACCGGCAGCGATATTCGCGCGCTGTCAGGGACATTGCGGCATTAATGGATTGCCCGATCGCATGAACATGGGATCGGGCAAAAAAGTTAATGAGCCTTACGGCGCAAAACGGTAAACGCGATAAACAGGAATACAATCCATACCGGCAGCAAAATCGCCGACAATCGCATATCGTCCATCGTACACATTAACACCAGAATCAGCGCCAGAAACGCAATGCACAAATAGTTTCCGGCGGGATAGAACAGCGCCTTAAATTGCGTCTCGCGCCCTTTACGACGCATCGCCGCGCGAAAACGTAAATGCGCGAGACAGATCATTATCCAGTTTAGCAATAGCGTCGCGACAACCAGCGCCATCAACAGGCTAAACGCTTTTTGCGGCAACAGATAGTTGATCAGCACCACCAGCGAGGTAATCGCTCCGGAAAGTATCAGCGAGTTCACCGGTACGCCGCGATGGCTGACGCGGGTTAAAAATTTCGGCGCATTGCCTTGTACGGACAGGCCGAACAGCATTCGGCTATTCGAATAAACGCCGCTGTTATACACCGAAAGCGACGCGACCAGAATAACGAAATTCAGCGCCGAAGCCACCACATTACTGTCCAGGTTATGGAAGATCATCACAAAAGGGCTGCTATTGGATTTCACCTCTACCCACGGATAGAGCGCCAGCAACACCACCAGCGAACCAATGTAGAACAGCAAAATACGGTATACCACCTGATTCACCGCTTTCGGGATGCTTTTTTGCGGATCGCGCGCTTCCGCCGCAGTAATGCCGATCAGCTCCAGTCCGCCAAAAGAAAACATAATCACCGCCAGCGACAGAAGCAAACCATGCCAACCGGTAGCGAAGAAACCGTTATAACGCCAGAGGTTATCAATACTGGCATGTTCGCCGCCGTGGCCGGAGAACAGCAGCCACAGACCAAAACCTATCACCTAGATTCTACGTCAGTACTTCAAAAAGCATAATCAAAGCCTTGATAAATATGCATTCCTTCGAAATTCAGCTTTCACCCATTGGGTGAAAGAAAAGTGCTCAAAAATATGTTAAATTATCAGCTTTTATGACTCGATATATGGTAAAATAATAGTAAGAAAAGTAGTAAAAAGGGGTTCTAATTATGATTAATAAAATTGATTTCAAAGCTAAGAATCTAACATCAAATGCAGGTCTTTTTCTGCTCCTTGAGAATGCAAAAAGCAATGGGATTTTTGATTTTATTGAAAATGACCTCGTATTTGATAATGACTCAACAAATAAAATCAAGATGAATCATATAAAGACCATGCTCTGCGGTCACTTCATTGGCATTGATAAGTTAGAACGTCTAAAGCTACTTCAAAATGATCCCCTCGTCAACGAGTTTGATATTTCCGTAAAAGAACCTGAAACAGTGTCACGGTTTCTAGGAAACTTCAACTTCAAGACAACCCAAATGTTTAGAGACATTAATTTTAAAGTCTTTAAAAAACTGCTCACTAAAAGTAAATTGACATCCATTACGATTGATATTGATAGTAGTGTAATTAACGTAGAAGGTCATCAAGAAGGTGCGTCAAAAGGATATAATCCTAAGAAACTGGGAAACCGATGCTACAATATCCAATTTGCATTTTGCGACGAATTAAAAGCATATGTTACCGGATTTGTAAGAAGTGGCAATACTTACACTGCAAACGGTGCTGCGGAAATGATCAAAGAAATTGTTGCTAACATCAAATCAGACGATTTAGAAATTTTATTTCGAATGGATAGTGGCTACTTTGATGAAAAAATTATCGAAACGATAGAATCTCTTGGATGCAAATATTTAATTAAAGCCAAAAGTTATTCTACACTCACCTCACAAGCAACGAATTCATCAATTGTATTCGTTAAAGGAGAAGAAGGTAGAGAAACTACAGAACTGTATACAAAATTAGTTAAATGGGAAAAAGACAGAAGATTTGTCGTATCTCGCGTACTGAAACCAGAAAAAGAAAGAGCACAATTATCACTTTTAGAAGGTTCCGAATACGACTACTTTTTCTTTGTAACAAATACTACCTTGCTTTCTGAAAAAGTAGTTATATACTATGAAAAGCGTGGTAATGCTGAAAACTATATCAAAGAAGCCAAATACGACATGGCGGTGGGTCATCTCTTGCTAAAGTCATTTTGGGCGAATGAAGCCGTGTTTCAAATGATGATGCTTTCATATAACCTATTTTTGTTGTTCAAGTTTGATTCCTTGGACTCTTCAGAATACAGACAGCAAATAAAGACCTTTCGTTTGAAGTATGTATTTCTTGCAGCAAAAATAATCAAAACCGCAAGATATGTAATCATGAAGTTGTCGGAAAACTATCCGTACAAGGGAGTGTATGAAAAATGTCTGGTATAATAAGAATATCATCAATAAAATTGAGTGTTGCTCTGTGGATAACTTGCAGAGTTTATTAAGTATCATTGCAGCAAAGATGAAATCAATGATTTATCAAAAATGATTGAAAGGTGGTTGTAAATAATGTTACAATGTGTGAGAAGCAGTCTAAATTCTTCGTGAAATAGTGATTTTTGAAGCTAATAAAAAACACACGTGGAATTTAGGTTAGACTATAAATAGAAAAAGGTGTTTTGACAATGACAGAGATTATCAAAGATTTATACCAATTTACAGAGGTAATGGAGCCGATTAAGCTTTCAATGCACCAATACTTATTGATGACAAATGAGCCTGTTCTCATTCAGACCGGAGCCGTATCACAAGCGCAAACTACCATTCCTAAGTTGCAAGAGTTGCTCGGTGAACGCAAAATAAAATACATTCTAATTTCTCATTTTGAATCAGACGAATGTGGCGGACTTGCTTTGGTTCTCAAAGAACATCCCGAAGCTGTCGCGGTTTGTTCCGAAACCACAGCAAGACAACTGATGGGGTTTGGTATTACTAACAATGTGCTTATTAAAAAGCCGAATGAAATATTTGCCGGAGATGATTTTGAATTTCAAACTATCAGTTACCCATCTGAAATGCATATGTGGGAAGGACTTTTATTTTTTGAAAAGAAACGTGGTATTTTCTTTAGCAGCGACCTCATGTTCGGCATGGGTGAGAATCACGGACAAGTTATCGAAAGCAGTTGGGACGCAGCGGTAAAATCAAGCGGCGCAGATACATTGCCCAATCAAGAATCCGGACAAAAGCTATCCTCGGATTTGAGTGAGATTGAACCTAAGTTCGTTGCTTCCGGTCATGGGTTTTGCATTACGATTGTAGGATAAATCAAGCAAATAGACCTTGCAAAATAAGCATTTGCAAATATACCACTTCATAAAACCGTATACTGTAATTATCAAGATTTTGAACGATATTGAAAAACAGTAACTTAAAGGCTCGATATATTTATAATATATCGAGCTTTTTTCATGTCTAAAAACTTGGGGGTATATAGTGAAAAATACCGTCCCAACGTCCCAAAGGCTGATAAGTAGGCGCATTATATGGGTATCATGCCGATAATCGCCAGCACTTTAATGAGCGCGAACCAGAATTCCGTTTCGCCATACAGACGAACGTTCACCAGATTTACGGCATTAATGATAATAAAAAACGCCGCCGCCCAAATCCATGTTGGTACGTCAGGCAGCCAGTACTGCATATAGATGCCCGCCGCGGTCAGCTCCGCCATCCCGACCAGCACAAACATGACCCAATAGTTCCAGCCCGACAAAAAGCCCGCAAACGGCCCCCAATATTTCCAGGCGAAGTGGGCAAACGATCCGGAAACCGGCTCTTCCACGACCATTTCACCCAACTGGCGCATAATGAGAAAAGCGATAATCCCGGCAACGCCATAGCCCAACAAAACAGCCGGCCCCGCCATTTGAATCGCCGGGCCGATGCCCAGAAACAGTCCGGTGCCAATGGCGCCGCCCAGCGCAATTAGCTGAATATGGCGGTTTTGCAACCCCCGCTGAAGCGTCGGTTCATTCTTCGACGCGGCATCCGACACGCTGGCGCCGGATGCAGTTGACGCGTTTTTCACGTCCTACCCCTGTATCGTTTTTATTGAGGGGCACCTTTTAACATTTCGCTCTCGCTGCCGCAAGGCGCAATCGTTTGTCAAGGCTCAACTCCGGACGTTAACGTTATCGTGTAAAAAAAGATGTCGCGGGGAGTAAAAAGAAAAGAGTGCGCGCCGATATAGAACGTTACGGGTGACAGACGCCGAGTATAAAATATGTGAATAACTCTGGACGAAAAGTACGACACCCTACAGAATACATTTAGTATTTTTTCAGTATTTTCAAAAAGGTGAATCAGACCTGGTGTCTGTTATCCGTTTTTGAGCCACGCCAGGCATCAACGTCATGAATAAGATCATCAAACGTTTAGAGATCATCAAAAGCGCCATTGAACTTGAGGACGAAGAGATTATCCGTCAGCAGCTCATCTACCTGAAAAATGAGCCGCAGGATGCCGTAATCAGCGCCATTGCCCAGGCAATTGAAGCTCGTCGATTCAGTGACGCCATGCAAGAGATCGCCGCCTGGCTACAGGCTCAACGGGCGCTCTCGACGTGGCAAGATCCCTCTATTGCCGCCAGTAAGCTGGAGCTGAAAGCACTTGAAGCCCAACTTCGCGATCTGATTGACAAACGAAATGCGCGGGTACAAATCCTCGACGATTTCAACGACCTCTATCATCTGCGCCTCGGGCCGTTGATGAGCCGTATTCTGGAGTTGCGTAAACAGCTCGCGGTGAGTATGCAGCGTAAGCAAGAGGCCGAAATAAAACGCCGGGAAAAGGATTATCAATCCTGCCTGCAATTTATTTCCCAGGCCGTGGATCAACTGGCAACGCTAAAACAACAGTGGACAGGATTGAATGCCGCCTCGCGCGAAGCGGTGGGCATCCGTCAGCGAATCCAGCAGCAGACGGAGTTAATCACCGCGTTGCTGGCGGAAATTCGCGAGCTGGAAGCGGATTTTTCCCATCAGGACGACAGCGCATTCCGCCAGGCGCAGGAAAATGCGGAACAGGACTATCACCAGTACCGGGAGCAGCAGCAGGAAGCGCAATTCCGCTACACCCGCGATCAACGTTTGTCGGCTGACGAACGCAGTGAATTAAAACGTTTGTGGCGCCAGGCCAGCCGCCTGTGTCACCCGGATGTGGTCGCCGATGAATTGAAAGAAAAAGCGCACCAGATGATGGTACAGCTTAATCAGGCGCGGCAGAATGCCGATCTGGCGGCAATTCGCGCATTATTGACGCAGCTGCAAAGCGGTCTGGAACCGATGATGGCAAGCGACAGGCTAAATAACCTGGAACATCTGCGCCATAAAATACGCCAGCTCCGCACGCAAATCGACGCGCTGTTGAAAGAGATAACGCAACTGGAAACGGAAAACGCCTGGCGGCTCGCCTCTTCCGTTGCGGATAAGGAAGCCTATTTCTCCGAGCAGGAACGGGCGCTAACCGAAATTCGCAATACGCTGGAGGCGCAGGTTCAACAGGTGGAACAGGAACTTCTGTCAGGGTAGTCCATCATTCATCAACACATTGTCGGATGGCGCAAGCGCCACCCGACGAATCGCGGCATAAAGAGGGTAAGAGGGTCGCTACTGTCGCTGTAAAAGTAACGAACGGGCGGAGTCCGCCATGATCATCACCGCACCTGCCAGCATTAACGTATCTTTTAATACCAGCCGCCCGGCGCCCGATAAATACGGAAAACCATAATGCGCATCGCCCAGCGGCATAACCCAGGCCTCCGGCGTAGTGATTAAAAACGACAGCGTGACAAATGGCGTCAGGAATGCCAGCACGCCGCCTGCCAGCCCTAACCAGCGGCTGACAGGGTTAGCCAGTACCAGCGCCGCGATAATCAATTCCACCACGCCCAGACCATCCGAAAACGCATACGTATTATTGGCGGTTTGCCAGGCGCGTTCCTCCGGTTTTAGTTCGCCCTCATGAGTCAGATGCTGACGATATTCTTCCGGATGTTCATAGAAAAAAGACATAAACGGGCTGTTCGCTACAAACGGGGTAATACTGTCTGCCTCATAGGGCACAAATTTTAGTAGTCCAATCCAGATAAAAACGATGGCGATACTCAGGCGAATTAATGTTAATCCCAGCCGATCCCCCTGGCTTAACAGACGAAGATATTTATCCATCTCAGGCTCTCCTTATTTATATAATATCGCAGTGGCGTAACCCGTATTATCAATACGCATGGACGTAATTTTCCATGACGACGCCTGTTTACTTTGCGCCAGTCTGGCAATAGCGTCTTCAAGCATTGACGGCGTTGCTGCCACCGCAGAAACGCTGATATATTCAACGTCGGTTAGCGGCTGGGCGGAAGCGGAAAACGCCAGCGGCGCAGCCAATAATGAAGCAATAAGCGTGGTAACTTTTAACATCGAGATTTCCAGTCGTGGGTTATTTCAATGGTGTTATAATACGTTACGCCTGACTAAAGCCTTTTCTTTCAGACGCCAGCATATTTGTCCTGGCGTATTTTTATAGCCTGACAGGCAAAAAAAAGCCCTGATTAACAGGGCTACGTTATTTATGTTTTACTTAATGAGAGAGAAGAGATCGTTTAAAGACTCACTCATTGTAGGATGGGTAAATATCTGGTCGCGTAACACCGTATAAGGTAAATCTGCATCCATAACGGTTTTAACGATATTAATCATTTCATGAGAATCAACGCATAACAATGACACCCCTACAATACGCTGCGTATTCACGTCCACTACCGCTTTTAGTACGCCACGGGTATCGTTCATAACACGGGCGCGAGGGATCGCCGCCACCGGTAATGTCACCACCTGCACCGTTGCGCCGCTTGCCCGCGCTTGTTCTTCCGTCAGCCCGACACGAGAGAGCGGCGGCGTCATAAAGACGGAATACGGGACGTTCTGGCGATCGCGGGTACTGCGTTTGCCATCTCCCAATAACCCGTCGCGTACAATACGAAAATCATCCAGTGAAATATAGGTAAACTGCAACCCACCGGTAACGTCGCCCATCGCCCAGATATTGTCCGCCGTGGTACGCAGGTAATCATCCACGATGATCCCGCCGCGTTCGTTCACCGCCACGCCGGCGTTCTGCAACTGTAAGCCAGCCGTCGCCGGTTTTCGCCCCGACGCCACCAGCAGGGCATCCACAAGATGCGCGCCTTCCGGCGTTTCTACTTGTACCGCGCCCTCCTTTGAGGATACGGCCTGTACGTTGGCGTTTAAAATCAGCTCGACGCCCTTTTCCTGTAAAATGCGGGTAATTGCCTGCGCGATATCCCGATCTTCACGAGGCAGGAATTGCGGCGCTGCTTCAAAGATAGTGACCTTCGTACCAAAGTTGGCGAACATTGAGGCAAATTCAAGGCCAATATAACCACCGCCTAAAATCCCCAGCCGCGCCGGACGCTGGCTCAGGCTGAGTAGCCCGGTGCTATCGAACACCCCTGCCGTCGTTGTTAAGCCCGTAATAGCCGGGATCACCGACTCTGCGCCAGTATTAATGAAGATCTTTTCTCCCCGTAACACCCGCTCGCCGTCCGCCTGAAATACCCGTAAGGTATGGTTATCAATAAACTCCGCCCTTCCCT
The DNA here is from genome assembly GCF_004010735.1 of Salmonella sp. SSDFZ54. Lineage (NCBI taxonomy): Bacteria > Pseudomonadati > Pseudomonadota > Gammaproteobacteria > Enterobacterales > Enterobacteriaceae > Salmonella > Salmonella sp. SSDFZ54. The sequence continues at coordinate 3,339,759 of NZ_CP034819.1, read as the reverse complement.
CAATCACATCGACATTGTCCAGGTCGGCAAGATTATGAAAATTTTTGTTGCGTAAAAAATTTACGACCGCCGCTTTGCGTTGCATGGCGACAGAAAAATCGCCCTCACGTTCCGCGTCATGCACCAGCGTTTTCGTTGGAATACAGCCAATGTTGATGCAGGTTCCGCCGAACATACTGGCGGACTGTTCGATAATCGCCACGCGCCATCCCGTCTTCGCCAGAGTTGCCGCCAACGTTTTTCCTGCCTTGCCAAAACCAATAATGAGCGCCTGATACTGTGTCATCTTCTTTCTCCGCCAAATCACCATCTGTTTGTCAGGACAAGTATAAATAACGTCAAAAAAAACAGGGTTATCCGCAACGCGTCATTTTTTGTCTTATCGTCTAAATTGGCGGTTAGCAAAAACAAGAGTAGAAATGACATTGAGTCCGAAATATAGTGATCAGAGACAGAAATGGTTATCCCTATTTTTGAAAAAGAATCTGTTTTGGAGTCTATATGGATGCGCTTAGTCGGCTATTGACGCTTAACGCCCCTCAGGGCTCAATCGACAAGAATTGCCCGTTAGGCGGCGACTGGCAGTTGCCGCACGCCGCTGGCGAGCTATCGGTGATTCGCTGGCATACCGTTACGCAGGGCGAAGCGCAACTGGAAATGCCTACCGGCGACGCCATGACGCTTACGCCGGGAAAGGTGGTGATTCTGCCACAAAACTCCGCCCACCGTTTGCGCCAGTCTGACGAAGCACCGACACATATCGTGTGCGGTAGTCTACGTCTGCACACGACGTCACGTTATTTCCTTACCGCGTTGCCGGAAGTGTTATGTCTTGCCCCGCCGCCGCATAGCCCCGCCAGTATCTGGCTTAACGCCGCCATTTTGCTGTTACAGCAGGAGTCAGAACGCCATTTGCCTGGCGCTGATGTCTTATACAGTCAGCAGTGCGCCACGCTGTTTACCCTCGCCGTTCGCGACTGGCTATCGCAGGCTGGCACGGCGAAAAGCGTGCTCAATTTATTGCTGCATCCCCGGCTGGGCCGCGTGATCCTTCACATGCTGGAAACACCGGCGCATCCCTGGACGGTCGAAACGCTGGCGCAACGGGTACACATGTCGCGGGCGAGCTTCGCCCAGCTATTTCGCGACGTGTCCGCGACGACGCCCTTAGCCGTGTTAACAACGCTGCGCCTGCAAATCGCCGCCCAGACCCTGTCGCGTGAAGCGCTGCCGGTGATGGTGATTGCCGAGTCGGTAGGTTATGCGAGCGAATCTTCTTTTCACAAAGCTTTTGTCCGTGAATTCGGTTGTACACCAGGCGAGTACCGCAAACGGGTCAGCGCGCTCGGACGATAAACGTAGGCTGAACCCGCCTACAGTTTGACGCCGCAGGCGGGCGACACACGTTATGCCGCAAGGCGACGATGCCTGCGCAGCCACATCAGCTTGTAGGCTGCCGGAATGATGAACAGCGACAGCAACGGCGCGGTAATCATGCCGCCAATCATCGGCGCGGCAATACGGCTCATCACCTCAGAACCCGCGCCGGTCCCCCATAAAACAGGCAGCAGACCGGCGATAATCACCGCTACCGTCATGGTTTTTGACCGCACCCGGAGCACCGCCCCGTGGTAAAGCGCCTCATCGAGTTTTTCTGCCGAAAAGGTGTTGGGAGCTTGCGCTTTGAAGGCCGCGCCTGCTGGATCACAGGCGATCCCATCATGCTGCGCAGAGCTATCAGTAATTTACTTTCTAATGCGATGCGCTATACGCCGCCAGGTAAAACCATTACTCTTCGGATAAAAGAAGCGGACGACCAGATACATATTATTGTTGAAAACCCCGGTACGCCAATCGCGCCGGAACATTTGCCGCGCCTTTTCGATCGTTTTTATCGGGTTGATCCCTACCGCCTGCGTAAAGGGGAAGGCAGCGGTATAGGCCTGGCAATTGTAAAATCCATCGTCATTGCGCATCAGGGAAAAGTTTCTGTCACCTCCGATACGCGCGCTACTCGTTTTATTTTGACATTACCCAAACACCTCCGTTGAACTGTAGCGATAGTGAAAGGCGCTATCACTAGCCAGCAAAATACTCTGACATCATCGTCATTATCCCGTCACGCGCCAGACCCAACGACTGTTTTATTATTTCTCTTATTAACCCACACCGGAGAAATAAGATAAATAAGATTACATCCCTTTTAGCTGTCGTTTTTTTATTTCAGCTGGCGTAAAAGCCGCAGAGAAAATGGAATCCCGCCAATTATCCGCCACGGCGCATGAGATGATGAATAACGGTGACGCCTTCGCGCATCAGCAAATGGCTCAGACACAGAAACCCAGCGCCCCAACTACTGTGGAAAATGCGACACCCTTTTCTGAAATGGACGACTATGAAAAAGCAATGGTCATCCATCAATCGATGAATAATGCCCATTCTTTCGCCCACGAGATCCAGGCTGAGGAGCACCATAAACAGATTAAACGCAATTAGTTATTTGCATATTAGCGTCACGTACTGCGGATGGCGCAACGTCGCCGCCGCAGAAGCTTACGGATTAACGTAATTTTGAGAGGTTAAATGGCGCGCCCTGCAGGATTCGAACCTGCGACCCACGGCTTAGATGTTTCTGGAACTACTTGAGCTAACAACAAGTTATCCCATTACTACGGCACTCACACTCGCCCCATCTTCGAAAAACATGCAAAGCCTTGCAAGCCGATGCAAAGCTTTGTGCGTGCTGTTTTTGTCCCAAATAACTTAGCAATCAGCAACACCGATTGATCGGTAATAACGATCAATCAACAAGCAAATAATAATTTTAAACTATCAAAAATTACATTATTGATCGTTTATATCGATCAAAACAATTTGTAGTGCTACACTCCAGACCTTTCCGAATCCGCTGATTTTCATAATGTTGAAGTTATTCGCTAAGTACACATCGATCGGTGTTCTTAACACGCTCATTCATTGGGGCGTATTTGCTTTTTGTGTGTATGGGATGCATACGCATCAGGCGCTGGCGAACTTTTCCGGTTTTGTTGTCGCTGTATCGTTCAGCTTCTATGCCAATGCGCGCTTCACCTTTAACGCCAGCACCACCACGCTTCGCTACATGATGTACGTGGGATTTATGGGAACACTGAGCGCCGTTGTTGGCTGGACGGCTGACAAATGCTCCTTGCCACCACTCCTTACTCTTATCACCTTTTCAGCTATCAGCCTGATATGCGGATTCATTTATTCAAAGTTCATTGTCTTTAGGGATGCGAAATGAAAATCTCGTTAGTCGTTCCGGTCTTCAATGAAGAAACCACGATACCTATTTTCTATAAAACGGTTCGCGAGTTTGAAGAGCTAAAACCGTATGAAGTTGAGATTGTTTTTATCAACGACGGAAGCAGAGATGCCACTGAATCGTTAATTAACGCTCTGGCACAGTCCGATTCGCTTGTCGTACCCCTGTCATTCACCCGTAATTTTGGCAAAGAGCCTGCATTGTTCGCAGGGCTTGACCATGCCACGGGGGATGCTGTAATTCCGATCGATGTCGATCTGCAGGACCCTGTCGAAGTCATCCCACATCTCATCGAGAAATGGCAGGCTGGCGCAGATATGGTGCTGGCTAAGCGCTCAGACCGCTCAACTGACGGGCGTATGAAGCGTAAGACAGCTGAATGGTTTTATAAGCTGCATAATAAAATCAGCAACCCGAAAATTGAAGAGAACGTCGGTGATTTCCGGTTAATGAGCCGTGAGGTCGTCGAAAATATTAAACAGATGCCAGAACGTAATCTGTTTATGAAAGGCGTTCTGTCATGGGTGGGCGGCAAGACTGATGTAGTTGAATACGCCCGCGCTGAGCGTGTTGCCGGCGATTCAAAATTCAATGGCTGGAAATTATGGAATCTGGCGCTGGAAGGAATAACTTCTTTCTCAACATTTCCGCTCCGCATATGGACTTACATTGGATTGTTTATTGCAGGTATGTCATTCCTTTACGGTGCATGGATGATTATTGATAAATTAATATTTGGAAATAATGTTCCTGGCTACCCGTCTCTTCTTGTTTCTGTACTTTTCCTGGGTGGCGTTCAATTGATAGGAATAGGTATTCTTGGAGAATATATTGGTAGAATTTACGTAGAAACCAAAAAAAGACCTAAATATATCTTAAAAAAGAAGGTATTATAAAGTGACGTTTAATAGAAATGACAAAATGTTTGTATCAATCTTTTTGAGTTTGGTACTCATTTACACGTTCCCTTTACTAACTCAACAAGCATATTACATTGATGATTTAGGAAGGTCTCTTTATGGTGGGCTAGGCTGGTCTGAGAATGGCAGGCCTCTTGCTGATGTTATATTTTATATAATAAATTTTGGCTTACCAATTACAGACTTATCTCCACTTCCATTGATTTTAGGATTGACTGTATTAGTTATTTCATTAGCGTACATTAGAGATTATTTGTTCGGTGATGATTATATAACAGCGGTACTTTGCTTTATGATGATTATAGCAAATCCTTTTTTCATAGAAAACCTATCATATAAATATGATTCATTAACAATGTGTTTGAGCGTCGCCATATCAATTATGGCATCGCGTAAATCGTACAGCCGTGAAATTTCAAACATCATAATCGCTGTCACTCTAACAATTGCATACCTCAGTCTATATCAAGCCTCATTAAATATATACTCTATATTTTTATTTACTTTTATACTTTCAGATATAAAAAGTGGTGAAGACTTAAAGTCAATAGTTTATAAAACTATTTCATCGCTATTTTGCCTGATAACAGGATATTTGATATACTCTTTTTTTATAGCAAAAAAACTGGTTACTGGTGGTTACAATATTGAGCACAGCAAGATTATAGAGTTAAACTCGAATATTATTGAAAGTCTTTACAATAATATAGTTTCATTCTATAAAATGATAAGCGTCATTTTCGATGGTGCTTATAGCTTTGTTTACTACTCAATGCTGGTAGTGTTGGTTGTTTCTTTTTTAATTATTGTTTTAAGAATCTTATTAAGCGAACAAAATAAAGCAATGAGGATAACATTGTTGGCTGTTAGTTTATTGGCTTCTTTATTTTTTATTATTGGCCCTATGTTGCTACTTAATTCACCGATTTATGCTGCAAGAGTACTGGTTGGGATGGGCGGTTTTATGTTTTTCTGTTGTTACTCAATGTATTCTGCATTTGGGGATAAAAAATTAATATTTAGAATTTATTTTTCTTTTGTTTTATTAATGTCTACATTTTTTTCTTACGGCGCGTATCACTCAATTAATGCACAATTTAAGTTTGAAGAAAATATTGTTAATAGAATATCTCAAGACATCCAATTCTTTGGTATTGGGAACAATGCTGAATATATAAAATTTATAGGTGTAGAGCCATACACATCAACTAATGAAAATATAATAAAAAAACACCCCATTATGGAAATATTAATACCGCGCATCATTAATAATGACTGGATGTGGTCAGGTGTATTAATGCAAAGAAATCCTTTTTCCAAAAAATTTAAACTATATACAAATCATGTCACCCTTAATGATGGATGGGAAAAAAGTCGAAATGATGTGTATTCTATTGGTTTAGTAGGTGAAACTATAGTTGTAAGGTTTAATTAGCTATAGCATGTTCACTATAAAATAAAAGTGGGTGTACACGCCCACTTTTATTACATATTTAAAGTGTTATAAAGGTTAATCTAACTAATTCTCCATTAGTTTTTTCACTAAAGCCTTTAACGAAGTAGAATTGTAAGTGGCCCTGGCCCAAATTCAGTACAGTGCTAAATCAGAGATCTTCGTCTTTCCGGAGACTTCGGATAAATTCAGCCGGAGTCATGTCATTTAATGACGAATGCATTCTCTCATGATTGTATTCCCTGCGCCAGTTGTCGGTTTTTTCCTGCGCATCTTCCAGTGACAGGAACCAGTGAATGTTCAGGCATTCATCCCGCAGACTGCCGTTAAATGATTCAATAAACGGGTTATCTGTCGGCTTTCCAGGACGTGAGAAGTCCATTGTGACGCCGTGTTCATACGCCCATTTATCCAGACTTTTTGAGATAAACTCGCTGCCGTTATCCGTCTGGATACGTACCGGCAACCGCTTATCCGGCACCCGCAGTGCCTCCATTATTCTGACCACATCCTCGCCTTTTAACGATTTTCCGGCATGGATCGCCAGGCATTCCCGACTAAAATTATCCACTACAGTCAGCGCCCGAAAACGCCGCCCGTTAAACAGATTATCTGACACAAAATCCATACTCCGGCACTGATCGACATGCGTCAGGACCGGGCGCTGCTGACGGCGTGCTGCACTGATATGTCTGCGGGGGCGTTTTCTGCGCAGGTTCAGGCCTTCCGGACAATAAATCCGGTGGGTTTTCTTGTGGTTAACAGGCCATCCCTCCCGGCGCAACTGAATATGAATACGCGGGCAACCGTAGCGTATCCGGGTTTCCGCTATTTCCCGGATACGCAGGGTTATCGCCCGATCGTCACGCTGGCTCTGCCAGTGGTAAACGGTTCTGCTCTGCATCAGCAACCCGCATCCCCGCCGGACGCTGATACGGTAAGCCTCCAGCAAAAATATCACCGCCAGGCGCTTCTGAGCCGGCCTCAGAACTTTTGCTTCAGTACCTCCTGCAGCATCTCCTTGTCCAGACTCAGCTCAGCGACCAGCTTCTTCAGCCGCTGATTCTCATCCTCCAGTTGCCGCAGACGCCGCAGTTCCGTCACGCCCGGCCCGGCAAATTTTTTCTTCCAGTTGTAAAATGTGGCCTCAGAAATTCCCATCTTTCTGCAGACTTCCCCGACGCGAGTGCCGATTTCAGCCTGTTTCAGGGCAAATGCAATCTGTTCTTCGGTATAACGGGTCTTTTTCATGACAATGCGCCTTTCTGTGAGATGGAAGAAAGACCGGAAACTTCAGTTTAGACTGGCACTGTTTACAGGGGGAAGGTCAAGATAATGCGAAAATACAGGGATGATTTAAAACTTACCCTGATACTTACACTGCAGAATAATTTTAGATGATAGTTTTTTTGATGTAACTGCTTGATTTATCAATGGCGCGCCCTGCAGGATTCGAACCTGCGACCCACGGCTTAGAAGGCCGTTGCTCTATCCAACTGAGCTAAGGGCGCCTTGTGAAGTGAAGACTTCGTGTAGACGAAACGCGAGAATTATACGGTCAGGCACTCCTGAGTCAATGGCTTTTGTTCTGGTTGCTGACTAAGTGTACGAATATCGTCTTTTCTGGCGCAATGCCAGGTTCCAGGAAATCGCCTGGACACATCTCAGCACGCATAAAGTGGGAATTAAGGCCGCCAGTATTTAGATAATCAATCAGTTTCTTTAATATTTCACCATGATTCACCTGCCGTGTAGGATATTTTTTATGCTGAGTATCGCTATTAAGGAACAAAACAGTCACTTTGAGCATGGTTTGAAAATCATCATGACGCGTCTGGCGAATCAATGGCAGCAGAAAATTGACTTTCTGCCGCCAGAAGAGATAGATAATGCCGATATCGCTTTCCTGGCCCTGGATGATGATTGGTTCAGCGCAGGCTGTTACCAGATACCTATGCATACCCAACATCAGCTACGGGTGATTATTTGTAATAAATGCGATAAAGAAAAGCTCATGTTCAGACCATGTCTGTATATGCTGCCGCATATTTATCGGGAAGATGATATTGAAGAAATTACCCGGAAAATGATATTGATCTTACATAAACGAGCGCTTCGACATAGCGTCCCTTCTGGCATTTGTCACTACTGCACGACTCGTCATTTTTCAGTAACAGAACGTCACCTGTTAAAACTGATCGCCAGCGGTTATCATTTAAGCGAAACGGCTGCTTTACTTTCACTTTCTGAAGAGCAGACAAAGTCACTCCGCCGGAGCATTATGCGAAAATTACATGTTAAAACGGAGCAGCAGTTTTTAAAGTATATTAGAGTTAACCTTCATTTCTTACTCAGTAAGTAAACTCACTTAACTTTTTACAAGGCTTACGAAATATCTCACCAATAATTAAGTAACGATACCTACAGGCATTTTTTTAACGCTGCCACAATGATGCCCATAATATCCTGATAGATTCAGGGGTCGAAAATATATGGCTGCATCATAAATGCCTGGAGGAGTGTTTGGTGGCACAGGGTACTTTATTAAAGGAAAGGATAAATCCCCCACACCTGGCGTCTTCGCCAACACGTCATTTATATCTCAACAGCGGATTGTTAAAATCTGAGCCAATCGTTCATCTCTCAACTGCGCAATTAATCGGCTATGAGGTCCTGACGCAACTTCCGTCAGAACATGATAGCGAAGTTTTTTTTCAGCAGTTAATGCTGATGGAAGGCATTGAAACATCAGAGCAACGAAGCATTGCTTTTTACGCTGGTGCAACGATGGGACAAGGTTATTTATGGCCAGCCATATTACCAGATATATATTAGAGCAATGGAAAAAGCAGGATGCGCAGCGTACCACGCAGGGAAAGACACCGCCGTTTAAGAAATGCCAAAGACTGCGCCTACCGTTATCACTCTCCAACGCCGCAGATATTTGATCGCCTTGAGTTACTGAACCAACAGCTCAATTATGCCTTGCCGGTTGGTATCATTTCTCAGGCAATAATTACAACTGACAACTACCTCGGCTATTCGCTGAGTCACTACTTATTTTCCGGAAAACGTGCCGCAGCATTCCGCTCATTAGATGACATTTCTTTGTGGATTGAAAAGGGGTCGCTCAGACAACTGATTGTAGATATGGAGGCGCTACCTGTCTCCTGTATTGAGGCGCTTAACCAGCTACGCGCGCTCAGTTGGCAACAAAGCGATATCCAGATTTACCTGCTGGTATCAGATAAAACCCCCGCTATAACACAGTTTATCCGTATGGCCGGGCATTTTTTTGTCCTGTCGCGACGACAAAATCTGGCCTCAGTACGCGAAGCCTTGTTATCAGCCTCCAAACCTCGCTTATCGGAAAGCTTTAGCCGTACTGACTGGTTGATGATTGAAACTTTAGCGCAAGGCGCCTCTTTAAAAGAAATAGCACGTCAGCAAAGCGTACCTTATCATCGTGTGGTTTACCGGCTTAAACAACTTATCACCCTCCTTAACCTTCCCCACAGGCAAAGCTTTCTTCGGCTGGTCCAGCAGCTAAACGTTACTTTCCACGACATTTTTTAACGAAGTAACGTTTTGGTGAATAAGATTTTTTAAGAAATTACTTATTTTCACTTCCATTAAATGTAAATATTTCACATAAAATTAATATTTACAACTCGTCCTGGTAAGCGATAAAAATTTTTTTCTTACACCGTCCCCTGTTCCTCCTCGTTTTTTGAGGTCTCCAGCGTAAACATGTTTCTGTTATTACATAACAAATACTAAACAATTAGTCTTTCATATTATTTTTATACTTAAAAACAACAGTTTAAACTACTCAATGTCAGCTTTAAAGAAAATAGCTCTACCACGAACAAATTTTCTATAACGCCACAGAACATCCTACCCGCTATCCATAATTCGCATTTCGCAAGACTTTTCCGAGAAATCAGACCAGGTATAATCCATATTGTTTTTACTTAATCAGAAATTTCTTTTTTGTTGGTGCGAAATGGATATTCCACATATTTATTACTCTTACGCCAAATAGCCAGTCAACAGGGAGGTCTCATTCTTTATTATTGCTCCACTGTGTGGTGTGTAGATCTGGCTATTTCACAATCTTTAAGGTGTCTGACGCTTATTCTAAAACGAAGGACGCATAACAGTCTGAGGCATACAACAATGAAACCTGCATCTGTTATCATTATGGACGAACACCCTATTGTAAGAATGTCGATCGAAGTTTTACTCGGTAAAAATAGCAATATTCAGGTTGTCCTGAAAACGGATGATAGCCGAACAGCGATAGAGTATCTGCGCACTTATCCTGTTGACCTTGTCATTCTGGATATTGAATTACCGGGCACCGACGGCTTTACCTTACTTAAACGAATCAAATCTATCCAGGAACATACCCGGATACTTTTTTTATCGTCAAAATCAGAGGCTTTTTATGCCGGAAGAGCAATAAGAGCGGGCGCAAACGGATTTGTAAGTAAACGCAAAGACCTCAATGATATTTATAATGCGGTAAAAATGATTTTATCCGGCTATTCTTTTTTCCCATCTGAGACGCTTAATTTCATCAGTAATACCCGTCCCCCCAAAGGCGGGCACCATGATATGCCACTATCTAACCGCGAAGTTACCGTGCTGCGCTATCTGGCCAATGGAATGTCTAACAAAGAAATTGCCGAGCAACTTTTATTGAGTAACAAGACTATCAGCGCGCATAAGGCCAATATATTTTCTAAACTTGGCCTTCACTCTATCGTTGAGCTTATCGATTACGCCAAATCACACGAATTATTGTAAAGGTACTCCCGACGAATTATCGTTCGGGAGCCACAATAACGGACACTAATTGTAATTGATCAGGAAGGTCGCATCCGCGTTAGCAAGTCCGGGCTGCACGCCATCGGCTAAGGCGATATAGTTCGCATAGAATTTCAGGGTAGCATTGCCGTTGTTGTCAATATCGACGGCCTTGCTGGCCTGTTCAAGCGGCAATCGACGTTGATCGCCATCGCGAATTTCAATCGCCAGTTTTTGCGCCATTGCCGTATCAGCAAGCGCCAGTAATGCCGTGCCGGGCGCTGGCGTCCCGGAAAACGTTATAGACGCCGACCCCGGCGGGCAGCCTTCAAGTTTTAGGCTAAAGGCTACCGGTTGCGTAGCGTCACCGGCGGCGTGAAGCTGTTTTGTCGGCCAGGTGCCGAGGTTAACCGATTTGTTACTGTCGCCCGCAACCACGGCGCAGGTAAAATCCACCACGTTACCGCGCAGTTCAATATTCACTTCGCCCAGAGATGAGTTGGCCTGACTCAGCGGGCTGAACAAAACACAACCAATAGTGATGAAAACGCGCCGAAGGATCATTATACCTCCTTAATCATAATCGACTCGTAGATAGCCGCGCGCAGTAAACGGCCCTTCCACCGGTTTATTCCCCGTCACGCTGATCGGCCAGGCGCGAATACCTACGCGAGCGGCGGCGTTATCATCAAGATGAAACGGAATTTTACTCGACAAATTATTGGGTGTGAGCGGCGTACCGTTGCTATTAGCAACTACAAAGCCTAAATCCGGATTATCGGACACCATCGCCTGCCCTGAGGCCTTTTCGGCTTCAAGCCGCATCGATAAATAGGCCTGCGCCGCGACGTTGGTACATTTAATAGCGATAGTTTTCGTTTGCGGCGTGACGCCTTGCGGACGATTACCCGCCCCCGCCTGACTAAATAACGACGCGCCGATATCGCCGAAATCAAACTCCACGACCTGTCCGGCATTCACTTCACAGTTTTGCGGTACTTCCACTTTGCCGCTGTAGCTAATGGTATACACCGGCGTGCTCAACGCGTCGCCGGTAGAGGTCGTCACATAGACAGTAAACATTGTCTGGCGAGGGATCGTCACCATATTAATAAAAGGCCGTATCACTTTTAATTTAAAAACCAGCTTTGAGTCCTGCACGCCAAACGGCATTTGCTGCGACACGTTAGAGTCGACGCCCATGCGAATATAGTTACGGGGCGGATAAAATACGCCAGCGACACTATCGGTGATGCTCATCGCGCCCAGAAGGTAGTCATTCAGTTTGAGGTATTTAAAATTTCCTTCGGTGCTTCGTACCGGTAATTCTGATACATAGCTTCGGTAGGTATAATTTACCGTTGTCCCCGCCGGGCACGTCGCGTTTACGCCGACCCAACCTGATTTTTCCGGCAGCGTCACCACCTGTCCCGGCTGATTATTGCCGCTGGTGAAAACATCTGACAGGTCGTAAAAGATATCGGTCGCCGTCCCGTTTGAATTACGGCAAACCGTCGCCAGCGCGGGATGGGTGAAAAAGAGCGCGGTCCCCGCCAGCAATAGCGCTGAGTATATTTTCATCTCTATTTTTCCTTTTATGACGCCGGACGGATACAGGTCGCGCTGGCTATCGTAATCGCCTGCTTCAGGCTGTCCTCCGCCAGGGCGTAAGGGGCGATACAACGCGCGTTTTTCCCCTCTCCCCACTGGATGAACAGTTCACCTTTTAGCGGCAAGCCGCTCAGATAAATTTGCCCGTCATCGCCGACCATACTGGTAATGCCGCTGGCGGTTTCTCGTACTATCGCGCCAAACGGTAACGGACGTCCGCCAAGCCTCGCGGTAATGATTGCCCTTACGCCTATCCGCGTATCAAAAGCGGCCCGCACCAGCGCGCCCTCTGTCGGCACTACGCTGCTGACGTTATTTTCGACATCGGTATGGTTGTCCATCGTGTTGGTATCTAACGCGACGCGGTTATAGCGATATACCGTGGCGTAGGGCATTACCGCATAACCCCGCCAGTCCGTTTTCACGCCGGTCTGGTTTTCGATGCGCACGCCTTTCGCTCCCGGCGCTTTAATCAAGACATTGGTATCGCCCAACGGTTGGCTAAACGTAATACCATCCGCATGACCGACCACGCCGCCGGAAAGTTGCCAGTTATAGTCATGCTGATCGCGATCGTAGTTATATCCCACGCCCAGCGTGCCATACGTCGCCTGCCAGCTAGCGCTGGCGCTGCCGCTATAACCATTGGTACTGCTACGACCCTGCGTCACGCTGTAGCTCAGATTACGTCCTTCCAGAAGCGTGCCGCCCACGCCGGTCTGCCAGCTATTGTCGCCGTCGCGGTTGCGGTTGGCGTTAAACGTGGCATAAGTACGATCAAGAATAGTGTCGCGCGCATAGCGCCGTCCGGTCAGAACGCTAAACGGAACGGACATATTGAATGCCAGAATGCGATCGGCGCCTGAGATCCCCACCGACTCGCTCCACGACCATGACAGCGAATAACTTATGCCTTGCCATCCACTGGCGTATCCCAGTTGATACCAGGTATTGGTATCCGCCGTATTCCAGTAATTTTGTTGACTGCCGGAAAGATACAGTGACCCGTAATCCCCCAGGTTTTGCGAAATATTGACCTGAAAGCGGCCTTTTTTGCTGTAACGGAGATTGTGGTAGCTCTGCGCCACCGGCACTTTATGGCGGCGTCCGTCGCTATCGTATTCGTAGTCGTACCCTTCCATACTGCGGTATGCCACATCATCCAGGGTGTAAAATCCGCGTGTGGAATAGCGGTAACCCAGCAATTGAAAATTAGTCCCGTAATTATTCAGCGATTTGGCGTACAGAAAACGCAACGATTGCCCCTGATGGGTGCTGTCATCTGCCAGTTGGCTACGCGCATGTGTGACATCGACCGACACGGCTCCCCAGTCACCCAAATTTCGCCCCGCCCCGACCACCACGGCACGATAACGATCGGCAAGTTGCGTACCGCCGTAAGCCGTCAGCCCCGCAGGCAGGCCGGCAATCACCGTTCCCTGGAAAAAGAATGGCGAAGACTGCTGACTATTGCCGCTGCGAAAATCCCCGGCCACCAGGTCATACTTCACCCTGCCCTCACGCTGCAATAGCGGAACGGTAGAGTAAGGCACCGTGTAACGTTGTTGGCTACCGTCTTTTTCATCTACCGTCACCTCAAGGTCGCCGCTGGAAGAGGTAGGATTAAGATCGGTAATCGCAAACGCGCCCGGCGACACATAGCTTTGGTAGATAACATACCCGTTCTGTCGTATCGTCAGCTTTGCCGCCGTCCGGGCGATCCCTCTAACCGTGGGGGCGTAGCCCTGCAGGCTATCGGGATACATATTGTCAGAAGAGTACAGCCGCGCTCCGCGAAAGCCGACGCTGTCGAAAACATCGTTCCCGGTATTGCTGTCCCCCATGACCAGTTCGCTTTTTAGCGGAATGATGGCGCGCTGTACCCAGGTGCCAATGTTGTTCCAGCGTTGCGAATGATAGCCGTCCCCTTTCGAATAATTCCAGGCTCCGTTATTACGCAGCCGCCAGGGGCCATAGTTCAACCCGCTCAGCAGACTCAAAAAATAGCTATCGCTGTCTGTTCCGCGGCTACCGGTAAAACTGTAATTAATGAGTGCGGCGGGTATCCCTTCATCCCACTCTTCCGGCGGGATATAGCCACGCGCGCTGTTGAGCAATGACGCCTGCGGCAAGCTAATATTTAAGCGCATCGACGCGAAATCAAACGCGACCTCCGCGCCCGGGATTTTCTCAGGAAGGTGAATACACGTGGTATCGACGCCTTTATCTGAGACAGGGAACGCCGCGGTATTCACGCCCAGCCGTTTAATCCACGCCGGTGTAAAACAAGGCATCAGGCCGCCGGATTTATCGCCGGCGCCCACGGCGCCCGCCTCAAAACGAATATCCTGCGTCGCTACGAATTCGTCGTTACGCCAGATATCCACCCGGTAAATACCAGGCGGCTGATGATTACCTTTTTCAAAGCGAGATAAATCCGCCACGGACGCGGTATCCGCCGACAAAAACGCAGGGTTGAAATAACTTTCGCCGCGGCTCGTCAGCGGACACAGCGCCGCCAGCACCGACAGCGCCACGCCGCTTAACGGTGATACATAGCCGGGAAATCGCCCTGCAAACCAGGTTGTCTTCTTCATCGTGTTCTCGTGTGGCTTCACGCTCTCTGCTTAACCGAGACTGGCCGTTGTCGCCGACGTCAATGCGCCGTAATCATTGACGGTCTGAAATGTCACGCTGCCCTGCGCGCCAGTCGGTAAGGGAATTTGCATGTCGCTTTTTGGCGCGATCATCACGTTATCAATCTTTTTCGCGCCCACGCTGATATTGACCAGCGTGAGGTAATAAGCAGATGGGTTGGTTATCTTGAGATGGTTGCCGACACGGGAAAATTTCAGCAAGGTCGGCGCGTCTTCCGGCGTCTGCGGCAAATTCGCCGGACGCACGAACAGTTTGATGCGCGACAGAATCGCCAGTTGCAGAACGTTTTTTCCTTCAATATGACTTTTATCGACCGACGGGATGGCTTTCACGTTCATCCAGAATAACGACTCCCGATCCCCGGGTAGCGGTTGCCCGGCGTAGATAATACGCAGCGTGTTTTCGCTTTTGGGTTCGCTGACGAATAAAGGCGGCGTAACGATAAACGTTTTTTCTTTCTGCCCGGCGCTATTTTCGATCCATGAATTGACGAGGTAACGTTCTTGAATATCGCTATTACTGATTGCCAGAGAAGTCTGTTTCGCCGCCGAGGGATAAATAACTCGCGTGGCGCCTAATGCAATCCCCCCCGCCGCCTGTACGTTCAACGAAGTAAATAACGTGAGAAGAACAATAAAGCCTACTTTTATACTATTCAGCATGGTAAAAAATACCTTTTGCATTGAGTCACGTCGGCAAGAAAATTCATGGGTAAACCAGCGTAAACCACACTTCTGAATGAATTCGTCCCGGCGTCATATTTTCTGAAATTGCCCGATAGCGGGCGGTAAAATGCAAAGTCATTTCTGACGTTAAAATGGGCGCGTAATGAAGCGGTAATGTGTTAGGTATGATTTGCCGCTGCTGGTCATCAAATAATGCCAGGCCGATTCCGGCATTACCGATACCCTCGCCGCTGGCCAGAAAAACGTGGGGATCTTCCGCAGGCGTAACGCCGGCAAACGCAATGCCGACATGACGCCAGACCTCCGCGCTACAGGAGATTAACCGTAACGAAAATGGAACGCTGACGGGAGCGAAGCTGCCAGGACCGGTAAACGCATTCGTGCGGTACTGTCCCATCAGTACGCGCAAATCCTGGCTTTCTGTGGCGACAGCGCAGCCGCCATTGACCAGTTGTCCGCGCAGGTGAACACGCCCGCTCTCCACCATTACCGGCTGCGCAATAACGGGCGACATCAAAACAAGCCCCACTAGCGCCGCGCCTTTCCTTATCATCTGCTATGTTCTCTTTTATCCCCGATAGCCTCTTCCGTTGAGGCGCCTCCCTTCCCTGGCGTTCCCGGACGGGATTATTCGTATTTCATGATAAAGGTGGCGTCGGCATTAGCCTGACCTGGCGTCGTGGCGGCGGCGGTTGCCTTATAGCGTGCGGTAAAACGCAGCGTATTGGTGCCTTCAACCAGCGCCTGCTTCGCCGAGAAGGTCGCGCCGTCCGGCTTCAACGGTGAAGAGGTATTATCAAGAATCTCAATCCCGACGCCGGTTGCGGTAGTGCTATTGTCCGCAGAGGAGACAGCCAGCAAATTAGTGTTGGTGTTATCTGCCTGACCAGAGAAAGCCACGGCAGCGGTGGCTGCCACTTTCGGATCGCAGTCATTCAGGACGATGGAGAAAGGCACCTGCGCGGTCGTATCACCAATCGCCGTAAAGCTGGCGGTACGGTATTGACCCAGCGTCACCGTTTGATCGGCGGATTTAGTGCTAACGGCACAGGCTGCATTAACCAGTTTACCTTCGAAATGAATAGTACCGCCACTCACGCTCACCGGAGTAGGATCAGCCGCAACCGCTGCGCCAGCGACAAACATCAGACTCGCAATAGTAGAGGTCATTAATTTATGTTTCATGGATTTCCCTTGAATTACACACACCCGGTTTCGGCATCCTGTCGGCTCCGTTTGAATTATTATCGACATAGCATGTCAGAAAATTTATCTCTGCATCCTGTAAAGATAGATATCGCAGATTAATTAGTTTTCTGTTTCTCCCCTGAGTATCAGACGCAGTAATTAATCTTTGCCAATATGACATTTCGTCACGGTAATAAATTAAACATTTCGCTAAATAAAAAATAGCCGCAAACTCTTTTAATGACCTAAGCTAATTCTTATTGGGATATAAGAAGGGTCTAATCTTATTTTGTATAAAATGTCGCATTATGCCGCCTGATGCTATTAACGGCGAGGGATTACGGTAACCATAGCCAGGGTGATGAATTGTTTCTTTTTGGTTAATCATGGCGCGCTTACTGGTCACGTCTCAGTATCATCAACGGACGGGGGAGACGTCGCGTTTGCATCGGAAACACAAACGTTAACTGACAGCGAGGCCCGCTTCTGACAAAATAGCGTTATCCCCTTTGACTTGAAGTAACAGATGGAATCTTCTCTCTGATGGCAGCAAAGATTATTGACGGTAAAACGATTGCGCAGCAGGTGCGATCTGAGGTTGCTCAAAAAGTTCAGGCACGCGTCGCAGCAGGACTTCGCGCTCCCGGCCTGGCTGTGGTGTTGGTCGGCAGCAATCCGGCCTCACAGATTTATGTCGCAAGTAAACGTAAAGCGTGCGACGAAGTGGGATTCGTCTCCCGCTCCTATGACCTGCCAGAAACCACCAGCGAAGCCGAACTGCTGGCGCTTATCGATACTCTGAATGCAGATAACACGATCGACGGTATTCTGGTGCAGTTGCCTTTACCGGCAGGCATCGACAACGTTAAAGTGCTGGAGCGTATCGCGCCAGATAAAGACGTAGACGGTTTTCATCCTTATAATGTCGGTCGTCTGTGCCAGCGTGCGCCGCGTCTGCGTCCCTGTACGCCCCGCGGTATTGTGACCCTGCTTGAGCGTTACAATATTGATACCTATGGCCTGAATGCGGTGGTCATTGGCGCGTCCAATATCGTTGGACGCCCAATGAGCATGGAGCTGCTGCTGGCTGGCTGTACGACTACCGTTACGCACCGCTTTACCAAAGATCTGCGACACCATGTCGAGCATGCTGATTTGCTCATTGTCGCCGTAGGTAAACCGGGCTTTATTCCCGGCGAATGGATTAAAGAAGGCGCAATTGTGATTGATGTCGGTATTAACCGTCTGGAAAATGGCAAGGTCGTTGGCGACGTCGTGTTTGACGAAGCCGCGGCGCGCGCGTCATACATCACGCCAGTACCGGGCGGCGTCGGCCCGATGACGGTCGCCACGCTTATCGAAAACACGCTGCAGGCGTGCATTGAATATCACGATCCACAAGGAAAATAACATGGCGACATTCTCTTTAGGCAAGCACCCGCACGTCGAGCTGTGCGATCTGCTCAAGCTGGAAGGCTGGAGCGAAAGCGGCGCGCAGGCGAAAATCGCCATTGCCGACGGGTTGGTGAAGGTTGATGGCGTGGTTGAAACGCGTAAACGCTGCAAAATTGTCGCCGGGCAAACCGTTAGCTTCGAAGGCCAAAGTGTGAACGTCGTGGCCTGATACAGAGTGCCGGATAGCGACGCAAAGCGTCTTATCCGGCCTGATTACGCTGTCTTTTCAGATAATCATCCACTTAATCCTCTGCGTTCCAACTGCTAGCATGGCTATTTCCCTGTGAACCATCGCTATGCCTACCGTTATCACCCACGCCGCCGTTCCTCTGTGTCTTGGCGCAGGCTTAGGCCTGAAAGTTATCCCTCCTCGCCTGCTGTTTGCCGGTGTTGTGCTGGCGATGCTCCCCGATGCCGACGTGCTGGCCTTTAAATTTGGCGTCTCCTACGGCAACGTTTTCGGCCATCGTGGATTTACCCACTCTTTACTTTTCGCATTCGTCCTCCCCCTGTTGTGCGTACTCCCGGGACGACGATGGTTTCGAGCGGGGCAGGTGCGCTGCTGGCTGTTTTTAACCGTTTCATTGTTGTCGCACAGCCTGCTGGATTCGATCACCACGGGTGGTAAAGGCGTCGGATGGCTGTGGCCGTGGTCAGATGAACGTTTTTTTGCGCCCTGGCAGGTGATTAAAGTCGCGCCTTTCGCGCTTTCAAGCTACATCACGCCGTATGGACATCAGGTCATTCTCTCAGAATTGCTGTGGGTGTGGTTGCCGGGAAGTATTTTAGTGTTATTTCTACGGGTACTTAAAACGCATATTAAAAGGAATCAATATGAATAAAATGACATTCGCCGCCGCGGTCGTCTGTTTCTCATTTTCCCACGCCAGCTATAGCGAAGAAATGTCTGCCACTGGATGGTATGCGGCATCGTCTGCGGTTGTCAGCGTGGGCAGTTCCGCACTGGTTAGCGGAATTATACTCTCCCCCGTACTGCTGCCGCTCAACCTGAGTATTGGATCTGTTGTCGAAAATAAAAAGCAAAAAACCGCGCTGTTAACCACTAAGTCCCCCGATAACAAAGACATTAAAATGCAAGTTCCGCTACATGTCGTCAAAGAAGGCAACCTCAAAGCAGGTGATAAAGTCACTCTGGAAAAAACGCAGGAAGGCACCGGCGCTTATTTGAAAAAAGAGGGCAAAGTCCTTGCCCATATGGTAAATCAGGACGACGCAGGACTTTCCAGCAACCAGACGGTACCGGCCAAATGAAGCGGTTCGCGTTTGCCCTGTGGCTCAGCGCAATCTCGCTCAACGCTTATGCAGACAGTGCTAACTGTCACCAAAAAGCAAACACGCCGGAGAGCATCGCAGCGACAATGGATCAGGCGCTACAGCTCAAACAACAGCTTAACAGTCAATCCGATCCGGTCGTCATTCTGGTTCGCCAGGGGCAAGATATGTCGAGCCGACATTTAACCTGGTCACATGCTGGCTATGCCATGCGCCAGCCAAACGGAGACTGGCGGGTTTACCATAATCTGAATACTTGCGGAACCGCTGAATCAGCGCTCTATATACAAGGTCTGTATGAGTTTCTGGCTGATGACCTGGTGAATCAGAGCATTGCCGTTTTGCGCCCGCGTTCAGATATCGCGACGGCATTACAAACGCTCTTACATAGCGCTATCAAACTCAATCTCTTCCACAGTCCCCGCTATAACCTGATTGCGTGGCCTTTTTCCGGCCCTTATCAGAATTCGAATGGCTGGCTTCTCGAAGTGTTTGCGCGAGCAAACGATGCGCAGGTTTGGTCACGTAATGATGCCCGCCGCTGGTTGCAGCTTCAGGGTTATCAACCCTCTATCGTTAGTGCTGGCACTTTTGAACGATTAGGCGCAAAACTGTTCACCCCTAACGTTTTCACCGACGATCAGCCAGCAGAATTGCTGCGAAAAGGAAATGTGGGGCTAAACAGCGGCGACAGCGTCATCCGCTTTATTGCCCATTACAGCCGGGCAATATCCGGATGTGAACATCAGAATCTGGGGGAGTCGGTGTGTGTTTATCTTTCGCCCGGTGCGAAAAAATAAAAAACAGGCCGTTCTATGCAAATAGAGCGGCCTGTAAAAGCGCTTACTTACGCCGCCAGGTGGTGCCCTGCGGGCCATCTTCCAGAATAATACCCATTTCAGCGAGACGATCGCGCGCCGCGTCCGCCGCCGCCCAGTCTTTCGCTTTACGGGCATCCAGACGCTGTTGAATCAAGGCTTCAATTTCCGCAACTTCACCGTCATCCGCCTGCGCGCCGCTTTGCAGGAAAACATCCGGCTCCTGCTCCAGCAGTCCCAGCACGCCAGAAATCTTCCGCAGATGAGACGCCATCGCATTCGCGGCGGTCATATCCTCGCCCTTCAGACGGTTGACTTCACGCGCCATATCAAACAGGACGGAGTAGGCTTCCGGGGTATTGAAATCGTCATTCATCGCCTCCACGAAACGCGCTTCAAACGCCTCGCCGCCCGCCGGGGCCGCTGATTTATCCGTTCCACGCAATGCGGTGTATAGCCGCTCCAACGAAGCGCGCGCCTGCTTGAGGTTCTCTTCGCTGTAGTTCAGTTGGCTACGGTAATGCCCGGACATCAGGAAGTAGCGCACGGTTTCCGCATCGTAGTATTTCAGCACGTCGCGCACGGTAAAGAAGTTGCCCAGCGATTTGGACATCTTCTCGCGATCCACCATCACCATACCGGAGTGCATCCAGTAGTTGACGTATTCGCCGTCATGCGCGCAGGTAGACTGGGCAATCTCGTTTTCATGGTGCGGGAACATCAGATCGGAACCGCCGCCGTGAATATCAAAATGGTTGCCCAACTGCTTGCAGTTCATCGCCGAACATTCAATGTGCCAGCCCGGACGCCCTTCGCCCCACGGCGACGGCCAGCTCGGCTCGCCCTCTTTCGACATTTTCCACAGCACGAAGTCCATCGGGTTACGCTTCACGTCAACGACATCCACGCGCGCGCCCGCCTGAAGCTGCTCAAGATCCTGACGGGAAAGCTGCCCATAAGTCGGATCGGTCGGTACATCAAACATCACATCGCCGTTATCCGCCACATAGGCGTGCCCTTTCTCGATTAAGGTGCGGGTGAGCTCGATAATTTCCTGAATATGGTGCGTCGCACGCGGCTCGCTGTCCGGACGCAGAATATTCAGCGCGTCGAAGTCCTGATGCATTTCCGCAATCATTCTGTCGACCAGCGCGACAAAACTTTCGCCGTTTTCATTGGCGCGTTTAATAATTTTATCGTCGATATCGGTAATGTTACGCACATACTTCAGCTTATAACCGAGAAAACGCAAATAGCGCGCGACAACGTCAAAAGCGACAAACGTGCGTCCGTGGCCAATGTGGCAGAGATCGTAAACGGTGATACCACACACGTACATGCCGACTTCCCCGGCATGAATGGGTTTGAATTCCTCTTTTTGGCGCGTCAGTGTATTAAAAATTTTTAACATCGAAGATTCCGTATAGACGTGTGTGGGTAATTAGGTGTGTATAATACTCATAATTCAACCTTGAAGCAGCACACTTTGCAAGGTGATCGCAGCTTACGGTTATGCTATAACAAGCCCCTATATGTGCCCCATTGCGGGCTAAAGCACCACTCTCTTGGAACAGGATGCAAAAATGGTTACTTTCCACACTAATCACGGCGATATCGTAATCAAAACCTTTGATGATAAAGCGCCTGAAACAGTTAAAAACTTCCTGGACTACTGCCGCGAAGGTTTTTACAACAACACCATTTTCCACCGTGTGATTAACGGTTTTATGATTCAGGGCGGCGGCTTTGAGCCGGGCATGAAACAGAAAGCCACCAAAGAGGCGATCAAAAACGAAGCCAACAATGGTCTGAAAAATACCCGTGGTACGCTGGCGATGGCGCGTACTCAGGCACCACACTCGGCTACCGCGCAATTCTTCATCAACGTGGCAGACAACGACTTCCTGAACTTCTCCGGCGAAAGTCTACAGGGCTGGGGCTACTGCGTCTTTGCGGAAGTCGTAGAAGGTATGGACGTGGTAGATAAAATCAAAGGCGTCGCCACTGGCCGTAGCGGTATGCACCAGGACGTACCAAAAGAAGACGTCATCATTGAAAACGTGACCGTCAGCGAGTAATCGTGGCGACACTGTTTATTGCAGACTTGCATCTGCAAACGGAAGAACCGGCGATCGTCGCCGGTTTTCTGCGTTTTTTAGCCGTAGAAGCCCGTCAGGCCGACGCGCTGTATATTCTTGGCGATCTCTTCGAGGCCTGGATTGGCGACGACGACCCCAACCCGCTACATCGTGAAATGGCCGTTGCCATTAAATCGCTGGTTGATTCCGGCGTCCCCTGCTTCTTTATTCACGGTAACCGTGATTTCCTGATTGGCAAACGCTTTGCCCGCGAAAGCGGCATGATTCTACTGCCGCAGGAAAAAGTGCTAGACCTGTATGGCCGCAATGTGTTGATTATGCACGGCGATACGCTCTGTACCGATGATGCCGGATATCAGGCGTTTCGCGCCAAAGTCCATAATCCGTGGGTGCAACGACTGTTCCTTACCCTGCCGCTGTTTATCCGCCGCCGTATCGCCGCCAGAATGCGCGCCGGCAGTAAAGCCGCCAATAGCAGCAAATCGCTGGATATTATGGACGTCAATGCGCAGACCGTCGTCGCCGAAATGGAAAAACACCGCGTACAGTGGCTGATTCACGGTCATACCCACCGCCCGGCGGTGCATGAACTTTCCGCCAACGACCAGCCCGCATTCCGCGTGGTGTTAGGCGCATGGCATCATGAAGGTTCAATGGTAAAAGTCACGCCGGACAACGTTGAGTTAATCGCCTTCCCCCTGTAAATGTTCGCCGAATCGTCCGTTACGGCGCACACGCAACCGTTTTCCTTGCCTGATTATCATGCTATTCTCTGACACCTCAAAAGCAGCGTGTCCCGCACCACAGGAGTTTTAAGACGCATGTCTTCCCGCAATAATCCGGCGCGTGTCGCCATCGTGATGGGGTCCAAAAGCGACTGGGCTACCATGCAATTCGCCGCCGAAATTTTTGAAATTCTGGATGTCCCGCACCATGTAGAAGTGGTTTCCGCCCATCGCACCCCCGATAAACTGTTCAGCTTCGCCGAAACGGCGGAAGAGAACGGATATCAAGTGATTATTGCCGGCGCGGGCGGCGCGGCGCACCTGCCGGGAATGATTGCGGCAAAAACGCTGGTCCCGGTACTCGGCGTGCCGGTACAAAGCGCTGCGCTCAGCGGCGTGGATAGCCTTTACTCCATCGTGCAGATGCCGCGCGGCATTCCGGTGGGTACGCTGGCGATCGGTAAAGCCGGTGCCGCTAACGCCGCCCTGCTCGCCGCGCAGATTCTGGCGCAACACGACGCGGAACTGCATCAGCGCATTGCCGACTGGCGCAAAGCGCAAACCGATGAAGTTCTGGAAAATCCCGATCCGCGGGGGACGCTATGAAGCAAGTTTGCGTTCTCGGCAACGGACAACTGGGCCGAATGCTGCGCCAGGCGGGCGAACCGCTGGGTATCGCCGTCTGGCCGGTTGGTCTGGATGCAGAGCCTACCGCCGTGCCGGTACAGCAGAGCGTCATTACCGCAGAGATTGAGCGCTGGCCCGAAACCGCGCTTACCCGCGAGCTGGCGCGTCACCCGGCCTTCGTCAATCGCGATGTATTTCCGATCATCGCCGACCGTCTGACACAAAAACAGCTTTTCGATAAACTGGGACTCGCGACCGCGCCGTGGCAGCTGCTGACCAGCGCCGACGAGTGGTCCGGCATCTTTGACCGTCTGGGTGAACTGGCGATTATTAAGCGTCGCGTTGGCGGCTACGACGGTCGCGGGCAGTGGCGTCTACGCGCGGACGAAACCGGGCAACTGCCGGATGACTGCTATGGCGAATGTATTGTTGAGCGCGGTATCCATTTTTCCGGCGAAGTGTCGTTAGTCGGCGCGCGCGCTCATGACGGCTGTACCGTGTTTTACCCGCTAACGCACAATTTGCATCAGGACGGCATCTTGCGGACCAGCGTCGCGTTCCCACAGGCGAACGCCGAACAGCAGGAGCAGGCGGAATTGATGCTGTCAGCAATTATGCAGGCGCTGAACTATGTCGGCGTAATGGCGATGGAATGTTTTATCACGCCGGAAGGCCTGTTAATCAATGAACTGGCGCCGCGCGTACATAACAGCGGACACTGGACGCAAAATGGCGCCAGCATCAGTCAGTTTGAATTGCATTTGCGCGCGATTACCGGCCTGCCGTTGCCCGCGCCGGTGATTAACGCCCCGTCGGTGATGATCAACCTGATCGGCAGCGAGCTGAATTACGACTGGCTGAAGCTGCCGCTGGTACATCTGCACTGGTATGATAAAGCGGTACGTCCGGGGCGAAAAGTCGGCCATCTGAATCTGACCGACAGCGATACGTCACGTCTTAGCGCCACCCTGGAAGCGCTCTCTCCGCTCCTGCCGGGCGAATACGCCAGCGGCATTATCTGGGCGCAAAGTAAGCTTAAATAAACAGCGTGGGCGGCGCATTCTCTGTCGCCGCCCGTCGCGATCACAGACAGATGCAGGTTCCCGCTCTGCCCGCCAGGGTATCGTCAATACGCGACAATGCGCCAATCCATGCCGGCTTTCCGCACCGCTTCACATATCCGCTTACCGCGGTCACCTTCGGTCCCATCGCGCCATCGGCTTTGGCAAACGGCGCCAGCTCATCGGGCGAAGCCTGACGAATAGCGCGCTGTTGTGGCGTTCCCCAATGTTCATACACCGCATCAGCATCCGTCAAAATGATCAGACCATCGGCCGCTATCTGCTCCGCCAGCAATGCCGCCGCCAGGTCTTTATCTATCACCGCCTCGACCCCTTCGCCCTCGCCGGCAACAGGTACCCCGCCACCGCCGCTGCAAATCACCACATGGCCCTCTTTTAGCAATAACTCAATAGCGGCGCTTTCGATAATTTGACGCGGCGCCGGGGAAGCGACGACACGGCGCAGATATTTTCCATCACGTTTCATACGCCAACCATAAGTCGCTTCCAGCGCCATTTGCTCTTCTGGCGAATAAACGGGACCAATAAACTTTTCCGGTTCAAGAAAAGCAGGATCGTCCGCCGATACCTTTATTCGCGTTAATACTGTAGTCACCGGCGGCATATCGGGTTCAAGCGCCAGACGCTGCGCCAGCATATAGCCGATCATGCCCTGACTTTCCGCCACCAGCACATCCAGCGGATAAGGCTCAACGGCTTTCCAGGCAAGGTTCTGTAAAGCCAACAGGCCGACCTGGGGGCCGTTGCCATGTACTATCGCCAGCCGATACGAGCGGGCAAGTCGCGCCAGCGCAGGCACTGCGTCGGCAATATTGCGATATTGATTCTCTGCCGTTAGCGCTTCTCCGCGCTGCAATAATGCGTTGCCGCCAAGAGCAACTACCAACGTTTTCATTCCCTATCCTTTTACTATTTGTTGTCCAAGCCAGAACCCCAGCAGCGTATCCGCGCCCGAGGTGTGCCCCAGCGCCAGCAGTCCGTCAATCGCCGTTTCTGTGCGAGCATCTCGTCGCAGCGCATGAATAAAGTGGAGTAAAGGCGACGCGAAATAACCCATAGCCGCATAGCGTAAATAACTGACGCTCACGAGCGTCGTCGCCCGATCAAGGCTGCCGGATTGGGCAAAAAAATTACGCCCGGCGCGTTCATCTATGGCGCCAAAATACCAGGCCGCCAGCAACATTCCCGTCAGCGTGTCGTCATGACTGGGCGTTAAGCCCGGCCCTTTACCCAGCCATAGCCGCCAGTCAGTCGCAGCACCTGCAAGCGCCGACTGAAAGCAGTGACAAAACTGGCGAAGTTCCGGACATAGAGGCTGAGCTGCGGCGACGGTTAACGGCCCAAACAGCCCCGTCTCCTCACTACGCTGCATGTACGTCGCGTTAAGACGCGGCGACGCAAGATAGCGTGGAACCCGCAGCGAACAGCGCCTCTCCGGCTCGCATAAAAGAAACTCGCCAATCTGAATACCGGCAGCGGTTGACTGCGGTTTTTCGCCATCGGTGAGCACATCGCGCAAGGCGTCAAAATCGCCGCCGCGCAGTATCCACCCTCCCGGACTGAAGCCGCTCCCCCGACGGTGAAGCGTTAATAACTCACCGCTTTTCGCCACAAAATTAATAGAGCGACGCCATACCCCTGACATCTGCCAGGGTTGCCGATAATCCGCCGATTGTCGGCTTGCCATAAGAGGATGGATACGTTTCATGAGACGCTCTCTTAACTTACGCCCATGCTTTCCGCCAGCGCTTCCAGCGCCTGCTCGAAACAGGCCAGCGGCGCACGGACGGTTCCCGCGCCAATCTGACCAATTCCCGCCTCTTTATGCGCGATACCCGTGTTAATCAGCGGCGTAATTCCGGTCTCGACCACGCGGCGGATATCCAGCCCCAGACAGGCCCCCTGAAAATCCCAGCCGGGGATTTGTAGCTGCATGTTGCGTTCGAGATAAATTTCAGCCATCTCTTCAGAAACAGATTTCGCCGCTTCCATTCCCCCGGCACCGACAAAACGCGTTACGCCAGGCGCGGCAATCATCGCAGCGCCGCCAATACCAAACGTTTCAGTAATGGCGCTGTCGCCCATGTCCGGGTTGGCCTGATCCTGCGAAAAACCGGTAAAAAATAGCCCCTGTGGCGTATTAACAGGCGCGGTGAACCAACGGTCGCCCAGACCGCTAACCCGAATGCCAAACATATCGCCATTGCGGGTCATCGCCGTCACAATACTGCCGGCGCGAATCTGCGCGCCCGCGTCCATGGCGGCTTTACAGTAGGCCATCGCCAGATTAAGGAAGAATTGATCGGTGACGCTCAGAAAATCCATCACTTCCGCTATCTGCTGCTTATCGTGTTCCAGACGGGCGATATGCGGCGCCAACGTGCGCATCAGCAATGCGGAAGAGGCGATATTGCGCTGGTGGAATTCATCTCCCATCGTAATGCCCTGCGCCATCATTGCGGTCAGGTCGAGGCCCCGCTCCAGACGTCCCAGCGCCGCGCTTAATACCGGCATCAGCACATCGCGCATCCAGCGCAAACGTTGCTGAACATCCTCGCCATAGGCGCCGAAACGCATCACTTTGCCGATCCCTTCGTTGAGATTGCAGTACGCGCGATTGCCATCGGTGATATTTTCCACGACCAGCATCGGCATACTGGCTGACGTAATACCGCCCATCGGCCCCACGGCGTTAACGTGATGGCAGGGAATAAAGTTGACCTTTCCCTGCTCTAACAGCGCGAGCGCGCTCATTTCATCTTTGGCCCATCCTTCAAACAGGCATGCGCCGATACAGGCGCCTTTCATCGGGCCGGTCATCTCTTGCCAGCGCATCGGCGGGCCGGCATGAAGAAGCGTTTTCCCCTGATTGAGCACGCTAATTAATGAAGAAGCTGGCTTCACATCCAGCCAGTGCGGACGTGCGCGACGAATTTGTTCGATGACTGCAGCGTTGGCTTGCGCCACTGATGTAAACATGGGAACCCCTTATTGCAAACGTTCTAACAGACGAGCCAGTTTTTTATTACCGCCAGCGACAGGCGCCCACTGGTAGTGCACCACGGGCATACCGGCAGCCTGTAAATCCAGCGCGAAGCTACGTAACCCGGCATTAATCACCGCTACCGCTTCCAGTAACCGGGGAGCTGATGGATGAGTTGAAGAGAGGGTTGGTCGAATCAGTTCCGCGGCCAACAGAGTGGCTTCGGGAAGAGAATCCACTACCGTGATGCCGGCATCTTCGAGCGCGGCGATTTGTTGCGAGCGGCACTGAGGATCGCGTTCCGTTCCGGTGACGGTTGCGATGGCGAACAGCGGCTGGTCGCTGGCGCGTGCGGCACATGCCTTCTGCCAGGCCTGAATCAGCGATGCGGCGGGATCGGCAGTCGCGCCAAAACCAATAACGACGTCCACTAATAACACGCGTACCTGCGGCTGTGCGCCAAGCCCGGCGATAAGCTGATTACGTAACGCCGGGTCAATCATCGGATGTGGTCGCCCAACGGTATAAAAGTCATCGCCCAGATCGATAATCTGGTGGCCGTCAGCGTCAAGCATCATGCCATGGTGATGTTCCGTATCCGCCGCGACGCCCAGATAGCCGGCCAGCAGCCCCGCCGCTTCCGCCGCCAGCGTTCCGCCGGTATAGAGGCCACGAATCACGCCGCCTGTTGAAACCATTTCTTTACGCTGCGACGTCACGCGAGACAATAAACATGCCAGCCGGGCGGCTTCATCCAGCGTCGAGGCAAACCAGACGTTTTCCTCACGCGCAACGAGAGAGGAAAACCCTAAGAACAGCGCTACAACGGGTTTCCCGGTGGCTTTCATCGCCGCGATAATATGCTGACGAACCGCATCGGCAGGCGGTTTGGAGACAAAGGCCAGCACCTGGCTCTTTTCATCCGCGCTGAGTATGTCCAGTGCCGTTAGCGCGCTGATCCCGCCGACCTCGGCGCTCAAATCGCGTCCGCCAAGCCCGATGGCATGGGTAATCCCTTCCCCCGCCAGCGCAATCTGTGAACAGAGCTCCTGAATACCGGTGCCGGAAGCGCCAATCACCCCGATGTTGCCCTCTGGCATGACGTTAGCGAAAGCCAGCGGCGTATTGGCGATCATAGCGGTGCCGCAATCCGGCCCCATGACCAGCAGTCCTTTATCACGCGCCCGGCGTTTTAGTCTGATTTCATCGTCCAGCGTGACATTATCGGAGAAGATCATCACGTTCAACGAACGATCCAGCGCCTGCTCTGCCAGTTCCGCCGCATATTCGCCGGCCACCGATACCAGCGCCAGATTCGCCTCTGGCAGTTTCTGACAGGCGCTTTCCCAGCGTCTGACCTGGATTAACGACTGGCTGCCGCTGCTTCCCTGCGCCAACTGCTGCAATGCTTCTTCGAGCTGTTGCACAATCACCTGCGTAATGCCGTCATCTACCGCTTCGGTACGAATCGCCACGCAAATGTCATTGGGCGTAGCGCCATGAAAATCGTCATGCCAGAAACCGGTAGTTTCCAGCAGCGACTTATTCGCAGGCGTTCCCATCATTACCGATACATCATCAACATTTTCGGACTCACTCAGCTTTCGAGAAATAATCATTAAGCTGACAGAGTCCTGAAAACACCCTTTTTTAATAAAGGCGTGGATCATAACAACTCCTTAATAATTGCACCCATTGCAATTGCACGAGCAGTGTTAATGTGCGCTTCACGGTATATATCCGGGAGGGTAAATAGAGTGATTAACGTCACATCAAATTTATTAACAAAAGAATTCAAACAACGGCTAAAGGATTAGTTATGATTTTCTAAAAAAGCTTTTTATTTAAGCAAAAAGATAAAACCCGCCTGATTATCAAATAAATTCTAATTATATTTTTTTGCCTGTCTGGATCACATAATCATTTTATTTTCCCGGTATGTTAATCGCAGTCATGCTTCACACCGTCGTTAAAAAGGAAGACAGATGAAAATCAGTCGGGAAACACTCCATCAGCTTATCGAAAATAAGCTTTATAAAGCCGGACTAAAACGTGAGCACGCCGCCATCGTCGCCGACGTACTGGTTTATGCAGATGCCAGAGGTATTCACTCACATGGCGCCGTACGCGTTGAATATTATGCCGAACGAATTTCAAAAGGCGGCACCAACCGGGAGCCGACGTTCCGCATTGAGAATACCGGTCCCTGTACGGCGATACTGCATGCCGATAATGCTGCCGGACAGGTCGCAGCCAAAATGGGAATGGAGCATGCTATTGAAATAGCCAAAAAAAATGGCGTCGCGGTTGTCGGCATTAGCAGAATGGGCCATAGCGGCGCCATCTCTTATTTCGTCCGCCAGGCTGCTCGCGAAGGCCTGATCGGTCTGTCTATCTGTCAGTCCGATCCTATGGTCGTGCCGTTTGGCGGGGCGGATATTTACTATGGCACTAATCCGCTGGCCTTTGCCGCGCCGGGCGAAGGCGACGACATCATTACCTTCGATATGGCCACCACCGTGCAGGCCTGGGGAAAAGTCCTCGATGCACGGTCCCGCAATGAGTCCATTCCGGAGAGTTGGGCCGTCGATAAAAATGGCGCGCCGACACATGATCCTTTTGCCGTCAATGCGTTATTACCCGCCGCAGGCCCGAAAGGTTACGGCCTGATGATGATGATCGATATTCTGTCCGGTATTCTGCTGGGGCTGCCGTTTGGCCGCCAGGTCAGTTCGATGTATGAAGATTTACACGCCGGACGCAATTTAGGACAACTTCATCTGGTCATTAATCCGGCGTTCTTCTCTTCCTGTGAATTATTCCGCAAACATATTAGTCAGACCATGCAGGAACTCAATTCCGTGAAGCCCGCCCCCGGTTTTAAACAGGTTTATTATCCTGGACAGGATCAGGATATTAAACAGAAAAATGCCGATATGAATGGTATCGATATTGTTGATGATATTTATCAATATCTGATTTCCGATGCCCTCTATCTCAAGTCATACGAAACAAAAAATCCCTTTGCCCAATAATTATTGAAACAGGAATTTTCTATGATAAAGCATTTTCGCCACGCGATAGAAGAAACATTGCCCTGGCTCTCTTCCATTGGAGCCGATCCTACGGGTGGAATGACGCGTTTACTTTATTCGCCTGAGTGGCTGGAAACACAGCAGCAGTTTAAAAAGCGAATGGCAGAAAGCGGTCTGGAGACACGCTTTGATGACGTCGGAAATTTATATGGCCGCCTTTGCGGCACACAATTTCCGGAGCAGGTGATTTTAAGCGGTTCGCATATTGATACGGTCGTCAACGGCGGCAATCTGGACGGGCAATTCGGCGCGCTTGCCGCCTGGCTGGCGCTCGACTGGCTAAAAGCGACCTACGGCGCGCCGCTGCGCACCGTCGAGGTAGTATCAATGGCTGAGGAAGAAGGCAGCCGTTTCCCTTACGTTTTTTGGGGCAGCAAGAACATTTTTGGCCTGGCGAATCCTGAAGAGGTACGCCATATCCAGGACGCCAAAGGCACAGGCTTTGTCGACGCTATGCAGGCGTGCGGATTTATCCTTCCCGCCGCGCCGCTCGCCGCGCGAACCGATATCCGCGCCTTTGTTGAATTGCATATTGAGCAAGGCTGCGTTCTGGAGAGCAACGGACAGTCGATTGGCGTCGTCAACGCCATCGTCGGGCAACGTCGCTACACGGTGACGCTCAACGGCGAGTCCAACCATGCAGGCACAACGCCAATGGGCTATCGTCGCGATACGGTGCATGCCTTCAGTCGTATTTGCAGTCAGTCCATTGAAAAAGCCAAACAGCATGGCGATCCCCTGGTATTAACGTTCGGCAAAGTTGAGCCGCAGCCGAATACGGTCAATGTTGTCCCTGGAAAAACCACATTTACAATCGATTGCCGGCATACGGACGCCGCGGTACTTCGCGAATTTACCGAACAGTTGGAAAACGATATGCGCGCCATCTGCGATGAAATGGATATCAGCATCGATATCGATTTGTGGATGGACGAAGCGCCGGTGCCGATGAACGCCGAACTGGTCGCGGCCCTCACCAGGCTGTGTGAAACCGAACAACTGAACTATCGCATAATGCATAGCGGCGCAGGTCATGACGCGCAAATTTTCGCGCCGCGCGTCCCTACCTGTATGATTTTCGTCCCCAGCATTAATGGTATCAGCCATAACCCGGCGGAACGTACCAACATTAATGATCTTGCTGAAGGGGTCAAAACTCTGGCATTAATGCTGCATCAACTTGCCTGGCAAAAATAAGGAGCCATCAATGGGATATCTGAATAACGTCACGGGTTACCGCGATGATTTACTGGCGAACCGCGCCATTGTGAAACACGGTAACTATGCGCTCTTAACGCCGGACGGTCTGGTGAAAAATATTATTCCCGGCTTTGAAAACTGTGACGTCACCATCCTTTCGACGCCGAAGCTGGGTGCTTCTTTCGTCGATTATCTGGTCACCTTACATCAGAATGGCGGCAACCAGCAGGGCTTTGGCAGCGAGGGGATTGAAACTTTTCTCTATGTCATTACGGGAAATATTGAAGCTAAAGCAGAAGGAAAAACATTCTCTTTAACCCAGGGCGGATACCTCTATTGTCCACCGGGCGAGATGATGACCTTTAGCAACGCTCAAACGGAAGACAGCCAGCTATTTTTATATAAACGCCGCTATACTCCTGTCGAGGGGCATGCCCCGTGGTTGGTTTCCGGCAATGCCAACCAGCTGGAGCGTATTCATTATGAAGGCATGGAAGATGTTATTCTGCTGGATTTCCTGCCTAAAGAGCTGGGCTTCGATATGAATATGCATATTCTGTCTTTCGAACCGGGCGCCAGCCACGGCTATATTGAAACCCACGTCCAGGAACATGGCGCTTATATCCTTTCCGGCCAGGGAGTTTATAACCTCGACAACAACTGGGTGCCGGTGAAAAAAGGCGACTACATCTTCATGGGCGCTTATTCCCTGCAGGCCGGATACGGTGTAGGTCGTGGCGAAGCATTCAGCTACATCTACTCCAAAGACTGTAACCGCGACGTTATGATTTAACGGCGGGCAGCCCTCCTGATTATTTTTAATTTAGCTATGTTGGATTTTGCCACGGTGAGAACCGTGGCTTTTTTTATGCTTAACGAGTCCCGATATTCTGGCCAAGTTTGATGACGCGGGCAATATTACAGGCGCTGTGGTAGAGATTTTGTTCACCGTTCGCCAGAACTTCCGGCAAAGGCGCCAGCCGCGGCAAAATACTGAATACGGCATCAATACCGTGGCGATGGACCACTTCCACGCCGTCGCCCAGTACGCCGGCAATGCCGATAACCGGGACGTGATGCCGTTTCGCCACTGACGCAACGCCTATCGGCGCTTTTCCTCCCGCCGTTTGCGAGTCGATTCGCCCTTCTCCGGTAATCACCAGCGAGGCCTCTTTTACCGCCTCCTCCAGCTTCACCGCCTGCATAACAATCTCAATACCGGGCTTCATTTCCGCTTCCAGGAAGACGATAGCGGCAATCCCCATTCCTCCGGCCGCTCCACCGCCCGGTATTTGAGACATGTCGCGTCCGGTCAGGGCATGTAAGACACGGGCATAATTACGCAATCCATTTTCCAGCGTCTCGACCATTTCAGGCGTCGCCCCTTTCTGCGGACCGAATACCGCCGCCGCGCCGCGTGGCCCCACCAACGGGTTATCAACATCACAGGCGACCTCAATACGACACTCTGAAATTCGCGGATCGCACCCCTGCAGGTCAATGCTCGCCAGGCGCGATAAATTGCCCCCTCCGGCGCCAAGCAGCATTCCCTGCGCGTCCAGAAAACGCACACCGAGCGCCTGCGCTACTCCCATTCCGCCATCCACCGTGGCGCTGCCGCCGATACCCAGAATAATATGGCGAATCCCCGCGTCCAGGGCGTGACGAATCAATTCGCCGGTGCCGAAACTGGATGCCAGCAGCGGATTACGCGCCTCTGGCGCCACCAGCATCAATCCGCTCGCCGCCGCCATTTCAATAATCGCCGTTTTGCCGTCGCCGGTCAGGCCATAAAATCCGTTTACTTTTTCCCCCATCGGCCCACTAACGTCCACAGAAACCCGTTTCCCGCCGGTCGCAGCCACCATCGCATCCACGGTTCCTTCTCCACCATCGGCGATCGGTAAACAGACATAGCGCGCATCAGGAAATACGGTTGAAAATCCCGATTTAATAGCCTGACAGCATTTATCAGCGCTTAAGCTCTCTTTAAATGAATCTGGCGCAATTACAATCTTCATTATGTCTCCTTGTTTTCTCACGTTATTTAATGCGTTCCCACGGAATAAGATTTTCCATAAGCACTGCCAGTAAGATTCCCACCAGTAATCCGTTACTAAGCAGAGGACGAATCATCAGTGGAAGATCCTGTAAATAGACCGGAGGAAGCCCCATCAAAAAAATGCCGACAAAAAGCGGTAATGCCAGGCGATAAATATTCCGCGCGGTAAACGTAATTTGCTGGCTAAAAACCAAACCGGAATAAAGTAAAGGTAAATAAGAGACCAGCATAACGGCGCTGCTGATCGCCAGTGGAATAGCGCAAAATAAGCGGGTTAACGGCGTTATAATGGCAACCAGCAGACACAGCGCGCTACCGCAGATAAAGGATTTGCGAGAACTGTCGCCGGTTTGCGTTAATAAACCAATGGAAGACACAAAAGGCGAAAAAGGCACGACCGCAAAAGGCACCGTCACTAACGTCATCAGTCCGGAAATCATAAAGCTTCGGCGATAACGAGAACTGCCCGACCCTTGATGCAGATAAAAGATATCGGTACCGCGGATGGCGCCGTAAGTGTTGCTGATGTTGACTAACCCCGTCATCACCGCCGTCACAATAATACCCGGCATCAGCGTGCCGTGGCTGCCCAGCGGAAACCATCGCCAGCTTAATTCACCCGGCGGTAAGTGTGATGAAGGAAAACATAACCGCCATAGCCCCCACCCGACCACGGTCCCTACCAGTAACGCGTAACGGGAGATACGCTGTTGCAGGAAAATAATCATCGCGAGGATAAAACACATCACCGCGACCGCCAACCCAAAGGGGGCCAATTTGATTCTGGCGCTGGTATCGGCAATGCCAAAAGGCAGCCCCAGCATGCCTTTAAAAAATATTGAGGTCAGCTGCGCGCCCAAAAGCAGCATGAAAAAAACCATTACCGCCGGCGTAAACAGGCGAGCCAGACGGTGTCCTAACCCGCTAATGCCGATAAATATCGTCACCATCGCGGAGATCGCGATCCCGACCGACAGGCTGGAGGCGATATCGTTCAACGGCGTGCCGCGAGACGCCTCGCCAAGCGTAATCGTAAGAATAGCGCCCCACCACAACCCTGTCGGCCCTTCCATAATGGCGCGGCGATGGCCGCAAAATGCCTGAACCAGGCAGGCCAACGCGGTGGTCAAAAAAGCGTATTGTGTGAGCATTAACAGGTTATCAGCGGGAAGATGAAAAGCGGACAGCAAGGTAGGGGGAACCACAACCGTGTTACAGAAAATAAAGAAAAACCACTGAAAGCCGGACAATACACTTTCGCGGTTAATAACAGGGAACATATCCACACCTTAAAATAGAGAATGCCCGTCGTGACGACGGGCATTAAATCACACCGGATTACTGCTGATGTTTAAGGATAAACTGACCTTTTGGCGGCACAGGGAAGCCATGCTCGATGTCATAAATAACATCGCCGCGCAAAATCGTTTTGGTAATACGCGCGCCAATAGTACGGCCAACATACGGACTGACTTTATGGCGATATTCCAGATCTTCATTTTTCAGAACATAGCTGCTGTCAGGCTGAATAAAGACCAGGTCAGCATCTTTGCCGGGAGCAATACGTCCTTTATGTTTCAGACCAAAAATATCGGCGGCGTTGGTCGCCATTAATTTGCCAAACATCGGCAACGACATACCGCGTTTTTGCACCGCTTCATCAAACATGACGTCCATGCAGTTTTGCAGTCCGGCAATTCCGCCCCATGCTTGCATGATATTGCCTGCTTTCATTTCCGGAGGGCATGGAGAGTGGTCGGATACCAGGCAGTCGATTTCGCCGTTAAACAGTTTTTCCCACATCCCTTTCTGGTTTTCCTGGTCGCGAATTGGCGGAGAACATTTTGCCAGGGTGCCAATCTCTTCGAACTGATCGGTATCGAGGACAAAATAGTGCGGGCACGATTCACAGGTGACATCCTGGCCTTCCTGACGCGCGCGCGTTACTTCCTCTACCCCCTCCGGGCTGCTGATATGGCAAACGTGCAGACGGCAACCTGCCGCTTTCGCCAGATACAGCACGCGACGAATGGCTTCCACTTCAGTAAATACCGGACGTGAGGCGACATAATCATGCGCCGTTACGCGACCTTCGCGTTTAGCTTCTTCGCCCAGCTCATCGCAAATCAGAGCATTTTCGCAATGTACCAGTACCGTCTGGTCCATCTCCCCCAGTTTCTGCGCGCCTTTGTAAAACTGCCAGTCATTAACGTCGCGAAAATCATTATCGATGCCACGATCGCCGCAGGTGGCGACAAAGCACTTGAAGCCGACAACGCCCACTTCGTCCAGCTCATGCAGCCGATCCAGGTTATAAGAAACCAAACCGCCCAACTGCGCGGCGTCGATGGTCAATTTACCTTTTGCCGCGTCAAACTTGAGTTCAATCGTCTCACGATCGACCGTCGCCGGCAGCTGATTGAGCGGCATCTCAATCATCGTGGTAATACCGCCTTTCGCCGCCGCGCGGGTACCGGTTTCATAGCCTTCCCAGTGGGTACGGCCCGGTTCAGAAATGTGGGTATGCGCGTCAACCATGCCCGGCGAAACGATCAATCCCGTCGCATCCAGCACATTTTTCGCTTCCCCCAGGTTCTCGCCAATCGCGGCGATTTTTCCGCCCTGGACGGCGATATCGATAACTCTCGCTTCGTTTTCTAAGATGACAGTACCGTTCTTAATAATTAAATCAAAAGACATAACAAACTCCTTGTATGGATACAGATAGTTTTTAAATAGCGCACACTTCATTAAATACGCTTAATGCTTTTTCAATATTTAACCTGCGAGTTTTTGCTCTCCTGTATTTTCAAAACCCGTGCGTTTCTTCAATAGCGCATAAGCAACGAACGCAACTATTACGCCTACAAACCAGGACACGCGGGATAAAGGCTCCATAAATGGTATAAACTTGCCGCCTAATGACAGAATGACTGCGACCAGGGTGACTGAAAATGCAGTCAGGTTAAATCCATTATCATAATATTTGTAATCACCGCTGGCGGTGTACAGCTCATCAAGATTAATTTTTCCACGCATTACCACAAAATAATGAGCTAACATTACGCCGATTACCGGGCCAAGCATACCGCCGATAATATCGAGGAACAGATAAATACTGTCCTGATTCTCCATTAATTTCCATGGGCAAATCAGTAGACTGATAATACTGGCAATCATTACGCCATTTTTATAGTTAAGCTTTGTCGGGGCAAGCGCCGCAATTTGATACCCCGCAGGTATAATATTACCGGTGGCGTTGGTTGAAATTGTCGTCATCAGAATCACCAGCACCGCAAAGAATGAAGCAAACAGACTGTCCCAACGCTGCACAATATCCAGCACGTTCCAGGTATCCATACCATAATGAATACTGGCTCCGGCAATAATGCACACGCTGGCTACGGCGAATAATATATACGCTACGATAAGCCCCAGCGTTTGTCCCAATGCCTGAGCGCGAAATGAATGCGCGTTTTGCGTGAAATCGGACGCGCTCACCGCTGGCGCTGCCCAGACGGCGACTACGGCGTTAATCACCACCAGGAACAGAAAGCCGCTGTGCTCTGCTTTTTGCACGCCTGAAGGCAGATAGTCCAGAATCGGGCCAATGCCAACCAGCGATATTGCCCAAATAGCCATGCCGCCAAAGACAATGTAAATACATGGATTGAGGATAGCGGTAAATTTATTTAATACTTTACCACCGCCAAAACCGATGCCAACGTTAATAATCCAAAAAATTAGAAAAGTAATTAGTCCTGGCAGTGAAAGACCCAGCAGCTTGAAATCTCCGCCTAATGTCAGAAATCCTGGCCAGATCTTCCCAATCAAAATAAGAAATGCCAGCGATCCCGCGTAACACTGTAAGCCGAACCACATAATTGCCGCGATTCCCCCTCGCAATAATCCAGGGAATAGCGCGCCGCGGACGCCGTAAGAACCTCGCAATATCATAGCAAAAGGAACGCCATATTTGCTGCCTGCCGCGCCATTCATTACCATCGCCGCCGCAATAAATAATGCGCTGATAATAATGGCCAACATGATATTAAATGTTGATAGCCCCAGTATAAAAAAACCGCCGACCATAACGTAATTTGGCACGTTATGTACAGATCCCATCCATAAGGTGAAATAGTTAAATGCCTTCCAGTTTCGTTGGGTTTCTGTTTTAGGTAATAAGTCTTCGCTATAACCGCGCTGCTGGTATAGCTCTCTTTGATGTTCCATAAATCCCTCTTTTCACGCATCGGATAACGTTGTTATGGGTTTAGCTATGAGGAACAAATAAATATAAAATAAAGAAACAGTAGATATAATTATTTTTAAGCTGAAGCAATACGTTGTGTTGCTTTCTTTTTATATAAAGTGACGACAGCAAAGATCAGCGTTCCGGTGACCACTAAACAT
The DNA here is from genome assembly GCF_004010735.1 of Salmonella sp. SSDFZ54. NCBI lineage: Bacteria > Pseudomonadati > Pseudomonadota > Gammaproteobacteria > Enterobacterales > Enterobacteriaceae > Salmonella > Salmonella sp. SSDFZ54. The sequence continues at coordinate 3,301,275 of NZ_CP034819.1, read as the reverse complement.
GCTGAAATCACAAAACTGATCTCCTTCGACCCCGTTACATCCGAAATAAATCCGGTCAACGTTGGGGCGACAACCGCCGAGCTCATGCCAAAGAAATTAAAAAGGCTGAAAGCTCTTCCCAGACTTTTTGCCGAAGCCTGTTCAGATACAAAGGAGATCAGGATCGGGTCTACTGCCATTTTCCCCAGCAAGCCGTATAGCGTCAGGCTGACCATCAGCATCGTGGTATTCGGGGACAAAACCGTAAACGCCAACATTGCCGCCGCCACAATTTCCAGACCGAGAATAACCTTAACTTTACTGTTACGGAATTTATCTGACAGATGGCTAAAAAATAACGCTCCCGGTACGCCAACCACCGCTACCAGCGCTGATGCCAGCCCGATAGCTCCGCCATCAAATCCTCTTTCAGTCTGGAGATAAGAGGGCAGCCAGGTCACTATCAAATAATAACCGTAGCAGGTACAGAAATAGAGGAAGTAAACGCTACACAATAAACCAGAGAATAAAGGCGCGCGTTTCTCATCTTCCGTAACGGTTTGGGTTTGCTTTTCCGCTTGCGCAGAGTCGCTTTTGGCTTTACCGCGAATGATCAGCGTAAAGACGCACAGCATGATTACTAATATCGCGGCCACGATATACAGTACATTTTGCCAGGCCATGCTCATGTTTTTTACTAATACGCTGGAACCGATTAAGCCAATCCCCATCCCTATAGCCGACCCGCTGTTGATAATCGCGTTGGCTAATGCCCGACGGGCCTGCGGCACGTTTGCCGAAGAGAGTGAATAAGCCGAGCTAAAGAAAGAAGCGCATCCGCCACCTGCCATTAGCGACCCTATATAGATCATGGTCAGGCCATTGGCTTTCGCGATACAGAGTGTACCAATAATAAAAAGCGTAAATCCGGCCATCAGCATGATTTTTTGACCGAATTTATCGACCAATATTCCGCAAGGGATTTGCATACTGCAGTAAGCAAAAAAGTAAAAACTTGCAATGGCGCCTATTTCAGCATTACTTACATTGTCTAAAGATGCCTGAATTTCTGGATAAATTGGCGTAAGCACGGTGCGATAGATCCAAATCGCTACCCAGCCCAGACTCATTACGACAACAATTTGTTTCCAGTAATCAATCCCGGATTTTTTAGTTTCACTCATGTTCTTCACCTTTACAGAGTGTTCCTTGTGAACAGGTATCGCTGCAGCCGCAGCGATACACATAATTAGGACAATTTATGATTGGCCATTAATTCCAGCGCCTGTACCATTGCCGAATGATCAAGCTGGCTCCCGCCATTTGCCGCACAGGTATTGAATAATTCCTGGCAGGTCGCCGTATTCGGTAAATTCAGCGCCAGCGCTTTTGCGCTTTGCAATGCAAGATTAAGGTCTTTCTGATGAAGCGCGATTTTGAAACCAGGCTCGAACGTCCGGTTGATCATCCGCTCGCCGTGAACTTCCAGAATGCGTGAAGAGGCGAACCCGCCCATTAACGCCTGGCGCACGCGTACCGGATCGGCACCTGCTTTTGAAGCAAACACTAAGGCTTCAGAAACCGCTTCAATATTCAGCGCAACAATAATTTGGTTAGCCACCTTACAGGTTTGCCCATCCCCATTGCCGCCCACCAGGGTGATATTTTTTCCCAGGATGTCAAAGAGCGGTTTAACGCGGTCAAAGACTTTTTGCTCGCCGCCGACCATAATCGACAGAGTGCCTTCACGCGCCCCGATTTCTCCCCCGGAAACCGGGGCATCCAGGTAATCAGCCCCCATTTCATTAACGCGCTGGGCAAAAAGTTTGGTTTCGATAGGAGAAATAGAACTCATATCGACGATGGTTTTTCCCTGAAGCGATGTTTTAGCGCAACCGTGTTCGCCAAATAACACGTCTTCAACCTGCGGCGTATCCGGCACCATTATGAAGATAATGTCTGCAAATTCAGTTACCTGACGTGCAGTCTCAACATTTACCGCCCCCAGCGAGAGCAGTTCGTCCGCGACCGGACCAATAGTCGTAACGTGTAATTGATGACCGGCGCGTGCCAAATTGATAGCCATTGGCGAGCCCATAATTCCCAGGCCAATAAATCCCAGTTTCATATACAACCTCTTTTATTGCTTTCGGTGTTTCCAGATTCAGGCAACACAATCCCCTTCCAACACAGTGGAAAAAAAAGCGCTGCCTGAATTATTCTGCGTTTTAACGGTACTGATTAATCCACGATAATCCCGCTTCCGTGGTAGTCAGTGGTTTATATTCACAGCCAACCCAGCCATCATAACCAGACTGTTTAATGACATTAAAAATAAAGTCATAATTAATTTCCCCAGTCCCCGGCTCGCCGCGACGCGGGTTATCAGCAATCTGTAAATGGCCTATTTTATCGGCCCATGCCGTCATGGTTTGCGTTAATTCCCCTTCCATGCGTTGCATGTGATAAATATCATACTGAATTTTGATATTATCGCTGCCGATATCCTTAATTAATGCTAACGCCTGTTGAGTGCCGGTGAGATGGAATCCCGGCATATCAAAGTGATTAATAGGTTCGATAAGTAATAAAATGTCTTCTTTCGCCAGCATATTTGCCGCATAGCGCAGGTTTTCGACCAACGTGTCGTGGATCTCCGTTGCGGAGAATCCTGACGGCGTTTTACCCACCAGACAATTTATTTTCTTATTACCTAACGCACGTGCATAGCGGATTGCGGCCGCTACGCCATCGCGAAACTCTTCTTCGCGCCCAGGAATACAGGCAATTCCACGTTCGCCAGCCGCCCAGTCGCCAGCCGGTAAATTATGTAACGTATGTTCCAGATTATTATCCCTGAGCTTACGTTTTAACACTTCGATATCGTTATCGTAGGGAAACATGAATTCCACGCCGCGAAATCCCGACAACGCCGCTTTATCAAAGCGTTCCAGGAAATCATATTCCGTAAACAGCATAGAAAGATTGGCAGAGAAACGTAACATCGATTACCTCCCTTACTCATATTTCATAAAACAGGTTTCTGTTGGCGCATCTTTCGCACTATCCGCAACCTCTTCAAACTCGGTTACGTTATCCAGTTCGCTGCCCATGGAAATATTGGTTACGCGTTCCAGAATGACTTCCACCACCACCGGAACGCGATATTGCGCCATTAGCGCTTTGGCTTGTTCAAATGCAGGCGCAATATCTTCCGGTTTAAAGACACGAATTGCTTTACAGCCTAACCCTTCCGCCACTTTTACATGGTCAACGCCATAGCCATTCACTTCGCTGGAGTTGATATTTTCAAAGGCGAGCTGTACGCAGTAGTCCATGTCAAATGCGCGTTGCGACTGGCGAATCAGACCAAGATAAGCGTTGTTAACCAGCACATGGATATACGGAATGTTAAACTGCGCGCCGACGGCTAACTCTTCAATCAGGAACTGGAAGTCGAAATCGCCGGAAATCGCCACCACATTGCGTTGCGGATCGGCAGCACAAACTCCTAATGCCGCCGGGATTGTCCAGCCAAGAGGCCCCGCCTGGCCGCAGTTGATCCAGTGTCTGTCTTTAAACACATGCAGCATCTGCGCTGCCGCGATTTGCGACAATCCAATGGTGGTGACATAGCACACATCGCGACCAAAGGCTTTGTTCATCTCTTCATAGACGCGCTGCGGCTTCACTGGCACGTTGTCAAAGTGGGTTTTACGCAGCAAAGTCCGTTTACGCTGCTGGCATTCGTCCACCCAGGTTTTCCGGCATGGCAAACGCCCCGCTTTTTGCATCTCCTGCGCGACATCGATCAGCAACGTTAGCGCCGCTTTGGCGTCCGAAACGATGCCCAGATCCGGACACAACACGCGGCCAATTTGCGTTGGTTCAATATCGATATGGATGATTTTTCGCCCCTGAGTATATTTCTCAACGGACCCCGTATGACGGTTGGCGAAACGGTTACCGATGCCAAAAACCATATCGGATGCCAGCAGAGTGGCGTTGCCGTAGCGGTGTGCCGTTTGCAGACCGACCATCCCCGCCATTAAGGGGTGATCGTCCGGGATACAGCCCCAGCCCATCAGAGTAGGGATCACCGGTACGCTGGTCAGTTCGGCAAACTGCTGCAGCAGTGGCGCGGCGTCGGCGTTAATAACCCCGCCGCCCGCGACAATTACCGGACGCGCGGACTGAATCAGCATCTCCAGCGCCTTTTCAATCTGTACGCGGCTGGCGGCTGGCTTATATACCGGTAGCGGCTCATACATATCCGGATCGAATTCGATCTCCGCAACCTGGACATCAAACGGTAAATCAACCAGCACAGGACCTGGGCGGCCTGAGCGCATCAGATGAAAAGCCTGTTGTAATACGCGCGGCACCAGCGCCGCCTCACGAACCGTCACTGCCATCTTGCTGACTGGTTTTGCAATCGCTTCAATATCGACTGCCTGGAAATCTTCCTTGTGCAGACGCGCTCGTGGCGCCTGACCGGTAATGCATAAAATCGGGATAGAGTCGGCAGAAGCGGAATAGAGTGCGGTGATCATGTCGGTTCCCGCCGGGCCGGAAGTGCCCAGGCAGACCCCAATATTACCTGCCGCCGCACGTGTGTAGCCCTCAGCCATATGCGAAGCGCCTTCCACATGACGCGCCAGTATATGGCGAATGCCTCCATGCTTACGCATTGCAGAATAGAAGGGGTTGATTGCAGCCCCAGGAACGCCGAATGCTGTGGTGACACCTTCTTTTTCCAGCACATACATTGCCGCATCCACGGCTCTCATTTTTGCCATTTTATTGCTACCTCTTTTTATTGGAAAAAGTTTCCAACTTTTAAAAATTTTAAAAAAGTCCCGCTCCAGCGAGCGGGATGCGGCTCAGGCTACAGGGGGTTTTAGCCCAAGCGCCGTACTGATGTCTTTCGCGGTATCCCGTACCAGTTCCCCCTGGCTGATAAAGCGATCTTCCGTCAGCCGGGAAGCCGGTCCCGATATCGAGATAGCGGCGACCACGCTGCCCGCATCGTCATAGATAGCGGAGGCGATACAATTCAGCCCGACAACATGTTCTTCCTGGTCAACGGTGTAGCCCTGTTCACGCGCCTGCTCCAGATTTTTAAGCAGGATAGGTAAATCCACCAGAGTGGTCGGCGTAAACCGCCGCAAACCGGTATTGACGACGATCCCCACCAGCTCTTCTTCGGTGAGCGGGTAAAGCAGCGCTTTTCCGGCGCCGGAAGCATGTAACGGCAGACGACTCCCTAAGGGCGCGCACATTCTGACCATCGATTTGCACTCCTTTTGACCGATTAACACCGCTTCATTACCGTTGCGAATCGCTACGTTGACCGTCTCGCCAGAAAGCAGCATAAGTCGGTGCATAAAGGGCCCGGCCACCGAGAGGACATCGCGATTATGAATATACGCAGAGCCCACATTAAATACGCCTAAACCAATATGCCACCAGCCAAGCTGGCTATCCTGGTACACAAAATCAGCCGCTTGCAGTACCTTTAACAGGCGAAACGTCGTAGAAAGCGGTAAATCCAGGCTGCCGGAAATATCGCTAACTGATGAACTGCCGCCGCTTCTTTCGAGATATTGCAATATCGCTATGCCCCTCTCCAGCGCCTGAGCGCCTTTCTGCGCAGTCGGCTCTGCCTGTCCTGGCCTGCCGCGTCGTCTTACTTCCGTCATATTTACGTTAACTCCGGCCCAAAATATGAGCATAAACAATGAACAATATGTTCATCTTATGCAAGAAGGCCAATAGCGTCACGCAAAACAGAGTTCATGTGTCGGGATACTTTCAACATCACAGTTATCGCTGCCGCCGCGATCCACCGTCAGAAAATCGGTAACCGTCTGCCACGCAAACAGCGGGTGATGCCATACATTACGGTGATAATTGACGCCCTGCCGTCCATTGCTAATAAACGCCCGCAGCGTGGAGAGATCGGGTTTATCATCGCCGAGCGCGACAATAACGACAAAAGCCTCGCCGTTCATCGGCACAAACGCCTGCGTACCTAAAGGATGACGTTCCAGTTCATGTACCACAATAGGCATCGCTGCCGGTTGCGCCCTGTTAATACTGATCAGCGTGCGATCCTGCTCCAGAACTTCAACCTTCGCCAGGTCGTGATATCGCTCAACTAACCCATTGTTTATATGAAAAAAGTCTCGTTCCTGCGTCTCAATAACATCGCCATAAGCGCTGAACGTCTTCTGATCTAACGGTAATACCTCAAGTTTCATTATTTTTCCCTTGTAGCTCGATTCCGTTTAACCGCGGTTTGGACTCTGTCCGCTTTCAATACCATGCAATCTAAAACCTTCGGGATTTAACATCAACATAAAAGTTGGAATATTTTTCCAAAAGTAGATTTAGACCACAAATCAAACATGGCTATTATGTAAAACTACTTAAAAATCATAGGAAAATAATTCTGGTTTTATCAGGATCGTAAGGAGGCGTCTGACGATGTTTGACCCGGAAACACTGCGTACCTTTATCAGCGTTGCCGAAACGGGGAGTTTCTCCAAAGCGGCGGAGCGCCTGTGTAAAACCACGGCAACCATTAGCTACCGCATCAAACTGCTGGAGGAAAATACCGGCGTAGGGCTGTTCTTTCGCACAACGCGAAGCGTCTCGTTGACGGCGGCGGGCTCTCACCTTCTCTCTCAGGCAAAAGACTGGCTTGCGTGGCTGGACAGTATGCCTGACGAGCTACGCCAGGTTAACGACGGCGTAGAGCGTCAGGTCAATATTGTGGTGAATAACCTGCTCTATAGCCCGCAAGCGGTCGCCAGTCTCTTATCGTGGCTTAATGCGCGTTACCCTTTCACTCAGTTTCACTTTTCCCGGCAAATTTATATGGGCGTCTGGGATTCGCTCCTGTATGAAGGTTTTTCGCTGGCGATTGGCGTAACTGGCACCGAGCCGTTGGCTAATACCTTTATGCTCGACCCTTTAGGTTCCGTACAATGGCGTTTTGTGATGTCCGCGGATCATCCTTTAGCTCACGTCAGCGGGCCTCTAACAGAAGCGCAGTTGCGCCGTTTCCCGGCAATTAATATCGAAGACAGCGCGCGTACGCTGACCAAGCGGGTAGCCTGGCGCCTTCCGGGGCAGAAGGAAATTATCGTGCCTGATATGGAAACCAAAATCGCCGCTCATCTGGCAGGCGTCGGTATCGGTTTTGTCCCGCAGCCGCTTTGTCAAACGCTGATCGACAAAAACGAACTGGTAAGCTGTACCATCCCTACGATGCGTCCGCCCTCACCGTTAAGCCTCGCCTGGCATAAATTTGGCGGAGGCAAAGCGGTAGAAGACATTGTGAAATTATTTACCCAACGGCAACCCGAAATAGCCGGTTTTTTATCCATTTTCAACACGGTACGCTGTTAAAAATCAAGCCACTTTGCGAATTGGCGCGTAAAATAGCGCAAAGGATGATTTAAGGTTACGTTTTACGTTATGCAAGACAGACAAAAAGCACAGGACTATCGCGCGCTCCTCCTTGCCGATACGCCTTTAATTGATGTACGCGCGCCGATTGAGTTTGAACAGGGCGCCATGCCGGGCGCTATCAACCTGCCATTGATGATGGATGACGAGCGAGCCGCCGTCGGCACCTGCTACAAACGTCAGGGCGCGGATGCGGCGTTAGCGCTGGGGCATCGGCTGGTTTGCGGCGACATTCGCCAGCAGCGGCTTGAGGCCTGGAAAGCCGCGTATCAACGTTTCCCCAACGGGTATCTGTGCTGCGCGCGCGGCGGTCAGCGGTCACATATCGTACAACGTTGGCTGCAAGAAACAGGGATTGACTGCCCGCTTATTGAAGGCGGCTATAAAGCGCTGCGCCAGACAGCAATTCAGGCGACCTGGCAACTGTCGCAAAAACCGATACTTTTAATTGGCGGCTGTACGGGCAGCGGCAAAACGCAACTGGTGCGACAACAGCCCAACGGCGTGGATCTGGAAGGTCTCGCGCGTCATCGCGGCTCCTCTTTTGGCCGCACGCTGAACCCCCAGCTCAGCCAGGCCAGTTTTGAAAACAAACTTGCCGTTGAATTGCTGAAAATTAACGCGCATCAGACGCTAAAAAGGTGGGTACTGGAAGATGAAGGGCGAACGATCGGCGCCAACCATCTGCCTGAGTGTTTACGCGAAAGAATGGCGCAGGCCCCCATTGCGGTAGTGGAAGATCCGTTTGCGCTTCGTCTGGAACGACTGCGTGAAGAGTATTTCATCCGTATGCATCACGACTTCACCCACGCCTACGGCGATGAAGCCGGTTGGCAGGCGTATAGTGAATATCTTCATCATGGACTGTTCGCTATTCGCCGCCGTCTGGGGTTGCAACGCTTTGCCGAACTGACGGACACGCTGGATAGGGCGCTGGCAGAGCAATTATCCAGCGGCAGCACCGACGGCCATATGGCATGGCTGGTTCCGCTACTTAACGAATATTACGACCCGATGTATCGCTATCAACTGGAGAAAAAAGCCGCGAATATCGTTTTTCGCGGCCCATGGCAAGAGGTTGCCAACTGGCTAAAAGCGCAATAGCTTACTTTTATTGCCGGCTGACGCTACATTGAGCCGGCTTAGTGTCTGTCGCGCTTGTCGGCACGTTTTGCCAGCCAGTCGCCCAGCATCTGAACGACCTGAACCAGCACAATCAGCGCCACTACGGTAACAACCATCACTTCGGTTTCGTAACGGTAGTAGCCATAGCGAATCGCCAGGTCGCCTACCCCGCCGCCGCCGACAATCCCGGCCATCGCCGAGTAGCCGATTAAGCTTACCAATGTAATCGTCAGGCCGCGCAGCAGCCCTGCGCTGGCTTCCGGCAACAGTACGGTACAGATAATACGCATCGGACTAGCGCCGAATGCCAGCGCCGCCTCAATAATCCCTTTATCGACTTCACGGAGCGCGCTATCTACCAGGCGTGCATAAAACGCGATTGCGGCCACCGACAGCGGGACGGAGGCTGCAATCGGGCCAATGGTATTGCCCAGCAAAAGCTGCGTTAGCGGCAGTAACAGCACCAGTAAAATAACAAATGGAACCGAGCGGATAATATTCACCAGAACCGAGGCGACGAGATAAATAAAACGGTTCTGCCAGAACAGATGACGATCGGTGACAAAAATCAGAAAACCGAGCGGTAGACCGCCAAGAATCGCCAGCACCGTTGAAATACTCAACATCTGGAAAGTTTCATTGAACGCCAGCGTTAAATCCGGCAATAAATCATCCACGGATCACCTCCACCTGTGCGGTACGTTGACGGATATGCTCCACGGCGGCGGCCACCGCCGTTGGATTATGCGGCGCGGTTAATTGCACCACCAGAATGCCCAACGCGCGTTCGCCGATATATTCAATCTTGCCATGCAGGATATTGACCGCGACGCCAAACTTGATCGCCACCTCCGACAGTACCGGCTGCTCCGCCGAATCGCCGATAAACAAAATTTTCAGCAACTGCCCGGGCAGGTGTTCCCGTAAACGTTCCGGCAGGGTCAAATTAAGGGTATGAGACACCAGTTGCTGTGTGAAAGCGTGTTGCGGGTGGGCAAACACATCAAACACCTCGCCCGATTCCACAACCTTACCGCCCGACATCACCGCCACGCGATCGCAAATAGATTTGATCACGTTCATTTCATGGGTGATCAGTACAATAGTAATCCCGAGCTGTGCGTTGATCTGTCTGAGCAGGGCCAGAATCGTGGCGGAAGTTTCCAGATCCAGCGCGGAAGTCGGTTCATCACACAGCAAAACATCCGGATGGTTAGCGATGGCGCGGGCTATCCCCACCCGCTGTTTTTGCCCGCCGCTGAGCTGTACCGGGAAACGGTTCGCTTTATCGGCAAGGCCCACCAGCGTTAAAATTTCCGCCACCCGCGGCGCGATTTTGCTGCGTTCCCAGCCAGCCGCTTTCAGGCTAAACGCCACGTTTTGCGCCACTGTCCGGGTATGCATTAAGTTAAAATGCTGGAAAATCATACCAATACGCTGCCGCGCCTGGCGTAACGCTTTTCCGTCCAGCGCCGAAATTTCCACGCCGTTGACGTTGACGCGCCCCTGGCTGGGACGCGTTAAGGCGTTCAGGGTACGCAGCAGAGTGCTTTTTCCTGCGCCGCTGGTACCAACAATGCCAAAAATCTCGCCCGCGGCGATATGCAGGCTCACATCATCCACCGCGCGCGTGGGGGTACCGCGACCGGCGGTAAAATCGACGCAGACTTTTTCTATTTCAATCATATTCACCTCAGAAATTGGGGATGGCTACCGCTGCGATCAGGGTGTCGCGGTCATCCATTCCGGTTTCTGGAAGGCGCTATAAATATTCTTTGGATCGTCGATAACCGCGCGATAAGCCGGCGATTTCACCGCCTCGACAATATCTTTGGCAAACGGCTTATCGGCATCTTCACTGCGTACCGCAATGATATTTTTCAGGTTCTCATCCAGGTGTTCCTGCTTAATCGCGCTGGAGAGATCGAGTCCTGCCGCCACCGCAAAGTTCCCGTTAACCAGCGCGCCGGTCACGCCATCCAGCGTGCGCGGTAGCTGTGCGGCTTCCAGCGGTTTGAAAACCAGTCCTTTTGGATTGCTGGCGATATCTCGTTCAGAGGCTTTGGTCGGATCGATATTGTCCTTAATCGTGATAAGCCCCAACGATTGCAGGAAGCGAAGGCCGCGCGCCAGGTTAGTCGGATCGTTGGAGAGGGTAATAATGTCCCCTTTTTTAAGCGCATCCAGACTGTTGATTTTACGTGAATAGAAGCCCATCCCGGCGGTCGGTACCACAATAAGTTTGCTGAGCTTCAGCCCTTTGTCAGCGGTGAATTTGTCAAAATAGAGGGTATGTTGAAAGAGGTTGGCGTCAATGCTGCCGTTAGCTAACGCCATATTGGGCTGGACATAGTCGCTAAACTCGCGCACCACGACCTTATACCCTTTTTCTTTTAATGTCGGCGCAATCGCCTGCTTCACCATGTCGCCATACGGCCCTGGCGCGACGCCAAATACGATCGTTTGCGGGGAACCATCGGCATGGGCAAACTGTAATCCGCAGGCCAGTAATAGCGTGCTGGCCGCAATGCGTAAACTCTGACGCAATCCCATAATTTCTCCATTTTAAATAGTGTGATGCTGTGCCGGATGCCGTTCATGCGGCATCGTCTGTTTTGGCCCAAACGAAAGGCTATTTCTTAACATGACACAGATCACAGCCTGCTGTCCTTGAAATTATTTCATGATGTTTCCTGGTGTGTCGTTAAATGTACGAGGCAGGCGCTCAGGCGTGTGTCAGGCGGGAATGGCGTAGAGGGAAATGCCGGATAAGAGGTCTTTACGCCAACATCCGGCACAGGAAAACGCTTTAGAAATCGTAACGCAGACGCACCAGGTTCATATCGCCCAGATTGTCAGTGCTGGAGGTGAAAACATGTTCATAATCAACGCGGAAACCATAATCCAGTTGGAAGGTGATCCCCACGCCGTTATCGGTACGCAGATAGTCGCGGCCATTCACATATTCAATGCGGTCGCCCATAAAGTACGGTTGAATAGCTTTTACGGCATACTGACCAATCGGGAAAGCGTAACCGACAAAATATTCCAGACCCCACGCATCGCCGGCAAAGTAATCATTCACAGACACTTTTTTGGTCGTCATAAAGTTCTGATACCAACCGCCGCCTGCGGCGATAGTCCAGTTTTCCGGCGTCCAGCTTAATGCGGTACCGACAATATTTTGATCGTAAGTTTTATTGCCGTTGCCGCGCATCTCCGCACGGGTATAGTTCCATGCCGTCCCCCAGGTCAGATCGTCGGTGAGATGGTAATCCGCGCCTAAAGAACCGCCGCCTTTACGCTTGTAATTCAGGCCGTTATTGGCATTATAATCGTCGCTGAACAGATAAGATGCGTAGAGATCGACATTGCCAATGCTTTTCTTATACTTCAATGACTTACGCGTGCGATAAGAACCATCGTAGTCGCCGTTAATCCCGTTGCCAGGCGCCTGACCTATCATGTCGTAATCCCAGATATCGGTTTTTACGCCCACCACATCGTAATAAATGCTGTTCTGTTGACCGAAGGTCAGCGTTCCCCACGTCGCGCTCTTGAAGCCGGTATACAGCATACGGCGAGTGGTATCAGTCGCGCCCTTCGCATAATGGTTATCCCAGTCAAATACCGCAGGGATATTGACGCCCAGCTCGTAATAGCTAATCCAACTGATATCATCAAACAGATAATAATCCGCGGCGAAGCGGAAACGCGTCCCGCCATCAAAACCATTACGTTTATAACCGTTCGCGCCGTCATTGCCGGTCATATTCTGGAACTGCGGACGAATACTCCCGCCGACGGTGAAATTGAGTCGGCTGAGTGGATTACCCGCCTGGGGATCTTGTTTTAAAACGGTGATTTCCGCCTGAGTGGCGAAAGGCATGAAAGCCACTGCCGCGCCGATCGATGCCGCCAACGCTGTTATTTTAATTGTCATTATATTTTCCTTGATAGATAGCCAATCCAAATCATTTAGCAGGCAAATAATAACTGTTATAAAACCTTACGTGTTGTGTATTTTTTAATGATTTGTGCTACTAAAAATCAAGGAGTTATCAATTTGTGCGACTAAAAAAGTACGCGCCGTTTTAAAAACCGGCGCGAAATTATTCACATCATGAATCATCCGTTAAACTGTCGGAATAGCGCTTTGCCTTTCAGCAAACGAACGCCAAGCCAGCCGCCGCATACGGAAAGCAGCAGCGCGCCGCAAAACGGCAGTGCGCCCCATAAACGCCAGTCCGGCTCCCAGGGGAAATCAAAAACGTTAATTTGTAAGATCGCCAGCGCCGTCTCCGCGCCAATCGCGGCGACCAGCCCGGCAACTAACCCCAGCATGGCGAATTCGCACCAGAGTGTGGTACGCAACAGTTTCTTTCCGGCTCCTAACGTGCGCCACACCACCAGCTCCTGATGGCGCTGACGCATCCCGACCTGTACCTGGGCCAGTAATAGCAACATGCCGCAGAGGGTGACTAGCACAACCATCACCTCCAGCGCCCGACTGACCTGCTCCAGCACCTGTCCCACCTGTTTCAGGATCGCCCCGATATCTAACAGGCTGACGGTAGGAAACTCGCGGTTAAGCTGCGTTAACATGCCGTTGCCATTCTCCCAGCGAAAACTGGTCAACCAGCTTTGCGGTTGCCCGTCCAGCGCCCCGGAAGGAAAAATGAAGAAAAAGTTGGGCCGCAGGCTTTCCCAGTCCACTTGACGCAGGCTGGTGACTTTAGCGCTAAATGCCTGGGTATCGCCCATAAAGGTTACGCTATCGCCGAGTTTGACGTTCAGCCGCTTCGCCAGCCCCTCCTCCATAGAGACTTCGCCCGGTTTTGGTGGCCAGTGACCGGCGACCAGCGGATTATGCGCCGGGCGCGTATCCTGCCAGGTCAAATTCAGTTCACGGTTGAGCGACTCATCCTGCTGACCTTCCGTCGGATTACCGTTTATCTTCGTTAACCGCGCCCGCACAATCGGATAAAACGTCTGCGGAATCACCTGATGTTCCGCCAAAAAGGCTTTCAGCGGCGCGACCTGTTCTGAAGCAATATTGATAAGGAAATAGTTCGGACTTTCCGGCGGGAGCTGCTGTTGCCAGCGATCAAGGAGGTCGCCGCGCAGCACCAGCAAGAGCGCCAGCAGCATAAACGAAAGCGAAAACGCCGAAAGCTGACTCAACGTTGACCACGGCTGACGCAGAAGTCGGCTGACGGCCAGACGCAGCGGTAGCGACGTCAACGTCATGCCGCGCAGCACGTTAAGCAGCATCCAGCCCACCAGACCGCACAGCAGCGCCAGTATCACGGCGCCCGCCAGAACCGCCCACAACAGCATGCTTCCGCCCATCAATCCGGCGAGCAGCGCCACCACGACGGCGCAGGCGACAGGCAAATAAATTTTTAACGGCCAGACGCGAGCGACAACGTCGCGGCGCAGCACCCGTAGCGGCTGGGTCGCCAGCAACAATCGATAAGGCCGTAAACCGACCAGCAGAGAGATGACCGTCATCGCGCCCAGCGCCCACAGCCAGGGCCACAGGCTGGTGGGCGGCAAATCGGCGGGCAGTACCGGTTTTAGCAGCACCAGCAATATGTTTTCAAACAGTAACCCAATCGCGCCTCCCGTGACGGCGGAAAGCCCCAGCACCATCAACCACTGTCCGATGATAAGTTTACGCAACTGGGCCCGGCCCGCGCCCAACGTTTTTAAAATCGCCACCAGATCGTAGCGGCTACGGCAGTAATGGCTCATCGCCACCGCGACGGCAGCTACCGCCAGCAGTAGCGTTAATAACGCCGAAAGCAGCAAAAACTGCTGCGAACGTTCGAGCGATTTCCCCAATGCCCCGTCATCCTGCTCCAGTCCGTACCAGCGATGTTCCGGTTTAAGCTGCGGTAACAGCCAGCTTTCATAGCCAGCAAGCTGTTGCGGCGTTCCGCCGAATTTATACCGCCACATCACGCGGCTCCCCGGCTGTATCGCACCGGTTTTTGCCACATCGGCCATATTCATCATCAGACGCGGCGCCATCTGAAAAGGGTTAAACCCGGAATCCGGCTCCTGCACCACTTCACCGGCAATACGCAAGGTCACGTCGCCGACATCAATGGTATCGCCCGTTTTCAAATTAAGCAGCGCCATCAGACGCGGCGCCAGCAGTACGCTACCCGGCTGCGGTTTCACTCCGCCTGGACGGGTTTGCAATTCGCCGTACATCGGATAAACGCTATCTACCGCCTTCACGCTGGCCAGTTGCGGCGTATCGCCGGCAAACGTCATGGTCGCAAAGGTTAACTGCTCGCCCACGTTAAGGCCGCGTTTACGCGCCTCTTCAAGCCAGGCCTTCGGTACCTCCCGCGAACTTTGCAGCGTCCGATCGCCTGCCATAAACTCGCGGCTTTGCTGACTTAACCCTTTTTCCATCCGGTCGCTGATACTGCCGAGCGCCAGTACGCAGGCCACCGCCAGACTCAACGCCAGCCAGACAATAATCAGCGACGGCGAGCGCCATTCGCGCCAGAACCAGCGAGCTATCATGCCTCCTCCTGTAACTGACCGTTGACCAACCGCAGCCGCCGGTCGCAGCGCGCCGCCAGCGCCGGGTCGTGCGTCACCAGAATCAGCGTGGTGCCGTGCTCGCGGTTAAGCGAAAATAGCAGGTCGGCGATTTTATCTCCGGTCTGACGGTCAAGGTTGCCCGTCGGCTCATCGGCAAACAGCACATCAGGACGCCCGTTAAACGCGCGCGCCAGCGCTACGCGCTGCTGTTCGCCGCCGGAAAGCTGTGCCGGAAGGTGGTCAAGCCGTTTTCCCAGTCCCAGTTGTTCGAGCAGCGCTTTCGCCCCCGCCTTACTCTGACCGCTGTTTTCACCGCGTAGCAGGGCCGGTAGCTCAACGTTTTCCAGCGCGTTAAGCGTAGGAATAAGCATGAAGGATTGAAAAACAAAACCGACATGCTGAGCGCGAAGCTGCGCCCGCGCCTCTTCGTCCATCTGGTGAAGCGATTTCCCGACCAGACTGACCTCTCCGCTACTGCCGTCATCCAGTCCGGCGAGAATCGCCAGCAGCGTAGATTTTCCCGATCCTGATTCGCCAATCAGCGCAATGGTTTCGCCGCGTTTGACAACCAGTTCAACTCCGGTAAGGATGGAAAGCTCATGCTCACCCTGACCGACGGACTTCCTGAGACGATGAACTTCAACACTGTTTTCCGCTGGCATTTGCCCTTCCTGTTTTTGATCCTGTTAACTTTCCGTGCCGCCGCCGCAGACACCTTATTAATTCTGGGCGATAGTCTCAGCGCCGGTTACCGTATGGCCGCCAGCGCGGCATGGCCGTCGCTCCTTAATGATAAATGGCAAAACAAAACGTCGGTCGTTAATGCCAGTATAAGCGGTGATACCTCGCAGCAGGGACTGGCGCGTTTGCCGGCGCTGTTGCAACAGCATCACCCGCGCTGGGTAGTGGTGGAACTTGGCGGCAACGATGGCCTACGCGGTTTTGCGCCTGCGCAAACCGAACAGACGCTACGTAAAATCATTCAGACGGTGAAAGCCGCCGATGCCCAACCGTTACTGATGCAAATTCATCTGCCCGCTAACTACGGTCGCCGTTATAATGAATCCTTTAGCGCCATTTATCCTAAGCTCGCCAAAGAGTTCGATATTCCTCTGTTACCGTTTTTTATGGAAGAGGTATATCTGAAACCGCAGTGGATGCAGGATGACGGCATTCATCCCAACCGCGACGCCCAGCCGTTTATTGCCGACTGGATGGCGAAGCAGTTGACCCCTTTTCTCTCCTGAATAATTCGAGTTGCATGAAGGCGGCACGTAAGAGAATTTCCAGGAGCATAGATACCTATGTGACTGGAGTAAACGAACGCACAGGCAACTTGAAGTATGACGGATATAGTTAACCACGACTCTTAAATCAACGGAGATCCTGACAGGTAAAGTTATGCAAAAATCGGTCTTAATAACAGGATGTTCCAGCGGAATCGGTCTGGACAGCGCGCTTGAACTTAAACGCCAGGGCTTTCAAATCCTGGCGGGCTGCCGCAAACCTGATGATGTCGCCCGGATGAACAGTATGGGATTTACCGGCGTGTTGATCGATCTCGACTCCCCTGAAAGCGTGGATCGTGCCGCCGATGAAGTGATCGCCCTGACCGATAGTCGTCTGTATGGGATCTTTAACAATGCCGGCTACGGCGTGTATGGCCCCCTTTCTACCATCAGCCGTGAGCAGATGGAGCAACAGTTTTCCAGTAATTTTTTCGGCGCGCATCAGCTTACCATGCGCTTACTTCCCGCCATGTTGCCGCATGGCGAAGGACGCATTGTGATGACCTCATCGGTGATGGGGCTGATTTCCACCCCAGGGCGCGGCGCTTACGCCGCCAGCAAATATGCGCTCGAAGCCTGGTCTGACGCGCTACGTATGGAGCTACGGCACACAGGCATTAAAGTGAGCCTGATAGAACCGGGGCCGATTCGTACCCGTTTTACGGATAACGTTAACCAGACGCAGCGTGATAAACCGGTAGAAAATCCCGGCATCGCCGCACGTTTCACCCGCGATCCTGACGCGGTAGTAGCGAAAGTACGTCATGCTTTTGCAAGCGATAAACCCAGGCTGCGCTATCCCGTTACGCTGGTCACCTGGGCGGTGATGGCGCTGAAACGCCTATTGCCGGGCCGGATGCTGGATAAAATTTTACAAAGCTGAGTTGAAGCGCGCCAGTCAGCCCCCATGTAAACGTGACACAGACAAAAGAGAGCGACGCCATGTCCGTACAGAACATTGTCAATATTAATGAATCCAACCTGCAGCAGACCTTAGAGCAGTCCATGACCACGCCGGTACTGTTCTATTTCTGGTCTGAACGCAGCCAACACTGTCTGCAATTAACGCCAGTGCTGGAAAGTCTGGCTGCCCAGTACCACGGTCAGTTTATTCTGGCAAAGCTGGACTGCGACGCCGAACAGATGATCGCCGCTCAGTTTGGTCTGCGCGCCATCCCGACTGTCTATCTGTTCCAGAATGGCCAACCGGTCGATGGTTTCCAGGGGCCGCAGCCGGAAGAGGCGATCCGCGCTCTGCTGGATAAAGTACTGCCGCGTGAAGAAGAGCTAAAAGCGCAACAAGCGATGCAGTTAATGCAGGAGGGCAACTACATTGACGCGCTGCCGTTGCTCAAAGACGCCTGGCAGCTCTCTTCGCAGAACGGTGAGATTGGCCTGTTACTGGCGGAAGCGCAAATTGCGCTGAACCGCTCTGAAGAGGCCGAAGCGGTGTTAAAAACTATCCCGCTACAGGATCAGGATACCCGTTATCAGGGGCTGGTTGCGCAGATCGAACTGCTTAAACAGGCGGCGGATACGCCGGAAATTCAGCAACTTCAGCAGCAAGTCGCGGAGAATCCGCAGGATGCGGCTTTGGCAACGCAACTGGCGTTGCAGTTGCACCAGGTCGGACGTAATGAAGAAGCGCTGGAATTGCTGTTCAGCCATCTGAGAAAAGATCTTACCGCCGCCGAGGGACAGACGCGCAAAACCTTCCAGGAGATCCTTGCCGCGCTCGGCACCGGCGACGCGCTGGCGTCGAAATACCGCCGCCAGTTGTACGCGCTACTGTATTAATCCTCTCTTGCCTGATGGCGCGCTTATCTGGCCTACCTGTCGTCCTCAGGCCGGATAAGGCGCTTGCGCCATCATCCGGCCACTATCATGATTTCTTGAGCGGCATCACTACCAACTGATGACGCGAATTATAGAACTTCCGGTAGGTTAAATAGCAGGCAATGATGGTAGACAGGCTGGCTGTCGACAACAGCATAAACGTTACCATAATTTGATATTTAATCGCTTTTACCGGATCGATCCCGGCAAAAATCAGCCCGGACATCATCCCCGGCAGGCTCACCAGCCCAACGGTCTTTGCCGAGTCGATCGTCGGGATAAGCGATGCGCGGATGCTATCGCGGATAAGCCCGGCGGAAGCCATTTTCGGCGTTGCGCCCAAACTTAATTTTTCCTGGATTTGCTGCTGCTCGCTATGAAAACGTAGCCCCAGTTGGTTGTAGCACAGCCCTACCGCTACCATCGCATTACCGGCGACCATGCCAGCGATGGGAATCACCTGCATCGGCGCAAATTCAATCGAACCGGTAAGCACCAGTACCGTCAGCGTTAGTCCGGCGCCGACGGTGATGGCGATAAACGAGGAGAGAAATGCCTTATCGATATATTTACTGCGCTTTTGCGCGTTCCAGGCGGCGTTAAAACAGATGAACAGCACCATCAGCAGCGTCAGGGCGGCATGATTAACGCCAAAGATGTATTTCAGTACATAGCCGACAATAATGAGCTGTATCACCGCCCGGCATACGCTCCACAGAATATCTTTTTCCAGCGCCAGCTTTTCCTTGTGACTGATGAGCATCGCGACCACCACCAGCAGCATCGATAACGCCAGCGAGGTATTGGTAATATTATGCTCGTTCATAACGCGCCTCCTGCATCTCTCCGGCAGATGGCGTTAACGTTATCACCTTATCCGCGTGTTGAATTTCATCTTTATCATGCGTTACCCACAAGACAGCGACCTGCTTATCGCGAACATAGCGATGAATAATATCATTCACATTCCGTTTGTTATGTTCATCCAGCGCGCTGGTTATTTCGTCGAGTAACAGTATTTTCGGCAGAAACTGTAGATTACGAATTAGAGCAATACGCTGTTTTTCCCCGCCGGAAAGCGCGGCAATCGGTTTTTGCAGAATCGTCTCCGGCAGTTCAAAACGCGCCAGATCGTCTGCGAAGGCTGTCGGCTGCGGGCGCTGATGGCGAATTTGCCAGGGAAAAATCAGGTTATCGTAAACCGTATCGCCAAATAGCGCTGGCGTCTGAGCGCAATAAGAAACCTGCTGGCGATAGGCTTCCGGACTCAGAGTAGTAATATCCTGCCCCTCAAAAAGAATCACGCCGATATCAGGGCTTATTAACGAGGCCACCATTTTCAACAACGTACTTTTTCCGCAGCCAGAAGGACCGGTAATTAACTTAAATTCGCCGCGTTGCAGCGTAAAACTGATGTTATTCACTATTTTTGTCGTCGCAGTCCGGTAACCGACCTGCTTTAACTCAAGCAACATGCTACGTTCTGTCATTTATTGCGCATCCGTTGTTCATATTTTTATAGCGATAGTGTATCCCTGTAATTAATAAGGGGGGAACATGCTTTACTGAATCAGGTATAATTCGCTTAATTCGTCAGCAAAATCGGTTTATGGACAACGCAACAGGAGGTTTAGCTATGCTCATTCTTATCCCTATTCTCATTTTCGTCGCGCTGGTGATCGTCGGCGCGGGCGTCAAAATCGTTCCGCAGGGATACCAGTGGACGGTGGAGCGCTTTGGACGTTACACCAAAACCCTGCAGCCGGGATTAAGCCTTGTTGTACCGTTTATGGACAGAATTGGCCGCAAGATCAATATGATGGAGCAGGTGCTGGATATTCCGTCGCAGGAGGTGATCTCAAAAGATAACGCCAACGTCACTATCGATGCGGTCTGTTTTATTCAGGTTATCGATGCGCCGCGCGCCGCCTATGAAGTCAGTAACCTGGAACTGGCGATCATTAACCTGACCATGACCAATATCCGTACGGTGCTCGGTTCGATGGAGCTGGATGAAATGCTCTCCCAGCGCGACAGCATCAACACGCGGCTGCTACATATTGTCGATGAAGCCACCAACCCGTGGGGAATTAAAGTTACCCGTATCGAAATTCGCGATGTCCGCCCGCCGGCGGAATTGATCTCCTCTATGAACGCCCAGATGAAAGCGGAACGTACCAAACGCGCCTATATCCTTGAGGCCGAAGGGGTACGTCAGGCGGAAATCCTGAAAGCCGAGGGGGAAAAACAGTCGCAGATTCTGAAAGCCGAAGGCGAACGTCAGTCCGCTTTCCTGCAGGCGGAAGCGCGCGAACGTTCCGCCGAAGCGGAAGCCCGCGCTACGCAGATGGTGTCTGAAGCCATCGCCGCCGGGGATATTCAGGCGATAAACTACTTCGTGGCGCAGAAATACACCGAAGCGTTACAGCAAATCGGCTCGGCGAATAACAGCAAAGTGGTCATGATGCCGCTGGATGCCAGCAGTCTGATGGGCGCTATCGCCGGGATCAGCGAGCTGGTTAAGGACAGCGCCAGCGAACGGAAAAAAGCATGATAGCGATGATTCTGGTGCATCCGCATATCTTCTGGCTTAGCCTCGGCGGCCTGTTGTTGGCTGCGGAAATGCTCGGCGGTAACGGCTATTTGCTGTGGAGCGGCGTGGCGGCAGTGATTACCGGCTTAACCGTCTGGCTCTTACCGCTCGGCTGGGAATGGCAGGGCGTGCTGTTTGCGGCCTTAACGTTACTGGCGGCCTGGCTTTGGTGGCGCTGGCTGGCGCGTCGCGTGCGGGAACAAAAGCCGACCGACAGCCGCCTTAACCAACGCGGACAACAACTGGTAGGCCGCCGGTTTATGCTTGATGCCGCGTTAGTGAACGGACGGGGTCATATGCGTGTCGGCGACAGCTCGTGGCCGGTATGCGCTGACGAAGACCTGCGCGCAGGTACGCATGTCGAAGTGATCGCCGTGGAAGGCATCACCTTACGCATTCGTGCCGTTTAATCAACGTGGCTTTTGCGCCTTGTGATGACAGCAGCCGGAAAGATTATCAATAATCGGGCAGTCGGCGCTGTCATCGCCGGGACAACTCTCCGCCAGCGCCAGCAGTTGATCGCGCATTGATTGCAGCTCGCTGATATGGCGCTCGATCTCCGCGACCTTTTCCAGCGTCCGCTTTTTCACATCTGCGCTATGGCGTCGCGGATCGTTAAACAGATTGACCAGTTCGCCACACTCTTCCAGATTAAACCCCACCTGCCTCGCCTGTCGCAGCAACGTCAGCTCGTTTAAATGCTTCTGCGTGTAGGTGCGATAACCATTTTCGCTACGTAATGGCGGCGTCACCAGCCCTTTCTCTTCATAAAACCGAATGGCTTTGCTGGTTAAACCGGTTTTTTTCGCCACATCGCTAATATTCATATTTCCCCCTTGACCTTAACCTTGCTGGAAGGTTTAACCTTTATCACAGTGAGTCACTACGATTACTAAGGTCAATGAATTGATGACCAATCATAAAGGAGTTTTTACTATGTCTCAAACTATCGACCTGACCCTGGACGGTTTGTCCTGCGGTCATTGCGTTAAACGCGTGAAAGAAAGTCTTGAACAACGTCCGGATGTTGAGCTGGCGGACGTTACCGTAACCGAAGCGCACGTTACCGGTACCGCCAGTGCGGACGCGTTAATTGAAACCATCAAACAAGCCGGGTATGGCGCGACGTTAAGCCACCCAAAGGCTAAACCGCTGACGGAGTCATCAATCCCGTCGGAAGCACTGGCAGCGGTTCCTCATGAGCTTCCGGTAGCGACGGCCGATGAAGAAAGCCAACAGTTGCTGTTAAGCGGCATGAGCTGCGCCAGTTGTGTCACCCGCGTACAACATGCGCTACAAAGCGTACCGGGCGTCACGCAGGCACGGGTAAACCTGGCGGAACGCACTGCGCTGGTGATGGGCAGCGCGTCCGCCGCTGATTTAGTGCAGGCGGTGGAAAAAGCCGGCTACGGCGCAGAGGCGATTGAAGATGACATCAAACGCCGCGAGCGCCAGCAGGAAACCGCCATCGCCACCATGAAACGTTTTCGCTGGCAGGCCATCGTTGCCCTGGCGGTCGGTATACCGGTCATGGTCTGGGGGATGATCGGCGATAACATGATGGTGACCGGCGACAACCGCAGCCTGTGGCTGGCTATTGGCCTGATCACGCTTGCGGTGATGGTCTTTGCGGGCGGTCACTTTTACCGTAACGCGTGGAAAAGCCTGCTGAACGGCACGGCGACGATGGATACGCTGGTGGCGCTCGGCACCGGGGTCGCCTGGCTCTACTCCATGAGCGTCAACCTGTGGCCGCAGTGGTTCCCGATGGAAGCGCGGCACCTCTATTACGAAGCCAGCGCGATGATTATCGGTTTGATTAATCTCGGACACATGCTGGAAGCGCGCGCCCGTCAGCGTTCCTCAAAAGCGCTGGAAAAATTACTCGATCTCACCCCGCCCACCGCACGCGTCGTGACAGAAGACGGCGAAAAAAGCGTCCCGCTGGCGGACGTTCAGCCAGGGATGCTACTGCGGCTCACTACCGGCGATCGCGTGCCGGTGGATGGCGAAATTACCCAGGGCGAAGCGTGGCTTGATGAAGCCATGCTGACCGGCGAACCCATTCCGCAGCAAAAAGGCGAAGGCGACAGCGTTCATGCCGGCACCGTCGTCCAGGACGGCAGCGTCCTGTTCCGCGCCAGCGCGGTGGGCAGCCATACCACGCTGTCACGCATTATTCGCATGGTACGCCAGGCGCAAAGCAGTAAACCGGAAATTGGCCAACTGGCCGATAAAATCTCCGCGGTATTCGTTCCCGTCGTCGTGGCCATTGCGCTGTTCAGCGCCGCTATCTGGTATTTCTTCGGACCGGCGCCGCAAATTGTTTATACGCTGGTCATCGCCACCACCGTACTGATTATCGCCTGCCCTTGCGCATTAGGCCTGGCGACGCCAATGTCGATTATTTCCGGCGTAGGCCGCGCTGCCGAATTCGGCGTGCTGGTACGCGACGCCGATGCCCTGCAACGCGCCAGTACGTTGGATACCCTCGTTTTTGATAAAACCGGGACGCTGACGGAAGGCAAGCCGCAAGTGGTGGCGGTAAAAACCTTTAACGGCGTTGATGAAGCTCAGGCATTACGTCTGGCAGCCGCGCTCGAACAAGGCTCCAGCCACCCGCTGGCCCATGCGATTCTGGAAAAAGCCGGCGACGATAAACTGCTGCAGGTGAACGGTTTCAGAACTCTGCGCGGACTGGGCGTCAGCGGTGAAGCGGAAGGCCATCAACTGCTTCTGGGGAACCAGGCGTTGCTGAACGAACAGCACGTCGCCACGGATGATATGACGGCGGAAATCACCGCGCAGGCCTCGCAAGGCTCGACTCCGGTCCTGCTGGCGATTGACGGTAAAGCGGCGGCGTTACTGGCGGTACGCGATCCATTGCGCAGCGATAGTATTGCCGCGCTTGAACGCCTGCACAACGCCGGATACCGTCTGGTAATGCTCACCGGGGATAACCCAACGACGGCTAACGCGATTGCCAAAGAAGCGGGCATTGACGAAGTCATTGCGGGCGTTCTGCCGGATGGCAAAGCCGATGCGATTAAACGTCTGCAAAGCCAGGGTCGTCAGGTTGCGATGGTCGGCGATGGTATCAACGATGCGCCCGCGCTGGCGCAGGCGGACGTCGGTATCGCGATGGGCGGCGGCAGCGATGTGGCGATTGAAACCGCGGCGATTACGCTGATGCGCCATAGTCTGATGGGCGTGGCGGATGCGCTGGCCATTTCGCGCGCGACGTTGCGCAATATGAAGCAAAACCTGCTTGGCGCATTTATCTACAACAGCATTGGTATCCCGGTGGCCGCGGGTATTCTGTGGCCATTTACCGGTACCTTGTTAAACCCGGTAGTAGCGGGCGCGGCAATGGCGCTGTCTTCCATTACCGTCGTCAGCAATGCCAACCGGCTATTGCGCTTTAAACCGAAAGCGTAAAAAGTCCTATCAGGCAGCATCAGCTGCCTGATATATTATTAAGCCATCAGTAATTTACCGTATCAATATATAAAAATTTAACCGCACATCCTGTAGAAAAATAAAAAACAACATTTTATAATATTTTTTTGAATCATAAGGATGTGTTATTTATGTTTAGAAAAGCAGTTACGCTTCTTTTCCTGCTTTCTCCCGCCGTCAGTTATGCAGGGTTATTTGATTCCACTCCAGAGTTAAAATGTGGCAACGATAATGCAGTCACGGCGGCAAAAGAATGGATTTACAATGAAGCATTAGGTCGTTTACAGCAAGACTATATTAAAGAGCCCTCCACGCTTTTCTTCGATATCCCCCAGACTCAATACGAGCAGCAACTCCGGGCTATTCCTGTTCAATTCAGTGATGTAATCACGCAGAACCCTCAACCAGAAAATGCCAACCTACGAACTTGCTCGGCTACCGTCGCCATGAGTATTCCTCAGCCATTGTTTAAATTAATGAAAGACTTACCAAATACTCTATTCTATATTTCACAAGGGGATGGACAGGTAATAAACAATACGGTGACCTGGAAACAGGTTAACTACAATATTCAGCTAGCAGACAACAACAAAGATATTGTTGTCACCCCTGTGCAGAAAATCGATAAATTGGCGCGATCTATTTATGTAATGGCAAGAATGACGGTATCTGGTGATAGCATTATAAAGAAAAAAAATAACTCACTGATTGAAATCGCAGCAAAGAAATTTGAGAGTAGAGATCGCGAGCTTAATCAGGTCTGGAAATCGCTACCCGCCTCTGCCCGAACGGCATTAAAACAAGAGCAGCGAGTCTGGGTGACAAAAAAAGAGCAGCAGTGCGGCAAACTTAGCGATGCAAAATCCGAGGCCATACCCGCTGAAAAGCACATCAGTATTTATAAATGCCAGCTTGAAATGACCATCGCCAGAACGGCCTATCTCGACGGCAGCGAATAACCCAACCGTTCGTTGACGTCCCGTCAGGGCGCATTGCGCCCTTTTCTCCAACGCGCTAGCATGAGCTTTTTCAAAGGGAGCGCGTATGGAGCTATTAAATCAACTTAAACGTTTATGGCGCGCGCTGCGTGGTACCCCAAATAGTTGGCCTGCTATCGATCTCTCCCTGCCCGGCGGTCGTCATCTGCATCTGGTTGGCAGTATTCATATGGGGACGCGCGATATGGCTCCTCTTCCAGCAAAGCTGGTGAAAAAGCTACGCCAGGCCGACGCGCTGGTCGTTGAAGCGGATATTTCCGGTAACGAAACGCCATTCAGCAATCTCCCCAAATGCCCGCCGTTGGTCGAACGTCTCAGCGCCGGGCAGCTAAGCGCACTGGAAAAACGGGTCAGCGAGTTGGGTATGCCGCTGATCCATTTTGATAATCAACCTTTATGGCAGATAGCTATGGTGCTACAGGCCACGCAGGCGCAACGGCTGGGATTGCGCCCGGACTATGGCATTGATTATCAGCTATTACAGGCTGCCCGCGAAATGTCGCTGCCGGTGCAAGAGCTGGAAGGGGCGAAACACCAGCTCGAACTACTCTGCGATCTGCCCGATGGCGGGATGGCGCTGCTCGACGACACGCTGACGCACTGGCACACCAACGCACGGCTTTTGCAGGTGATGATCGGCTGGTGGCTTGAACAGCCGCCGACCAGCGTCGGCGCTTCGCTCCCCAGAACGTTTAGCCAACCGCTGTATGATGTACTGATGGTGAAACGCAATGAAGCCTGGCGCGACGCGCTGCTGGCACTGCCGCCGGGACGCTACGTGGTAGCCGTAGGGGCGCTACATCTGTACGGCGAAGGCAACCTACCGCAAATATTGAAATAAAAAAATGGCCAATATCGCTATTGGCCCGTCAAAGAGGAATTTCATCGTTATTATTATCCCGACGCTTTCGCTTCGGATCTTCAGATTGTCGCTCAAAGTTGCCGCAACTGCCAAGACCTAATGCACAAGATTATACTATTTTTTAGTCCGCTTTCGGGCGTATGCTGATGGCAAATCACGTCTGTAGTAAGAAGGAACGTTATGACACCCGCAGTTAAGTTACTCGAAAAAAACAAGATTCCGTTTAACATTCACACCTACGATCACGATCCGAATGAAACTAACTTTGGCGATGAAGTGGTGCGTAAGCTCGGGCTAAACGCCGATCAGGTGTATAAAACGCTTTTGGTCGCCGTGAATGGCGATATGAAGCAACTGGCCGTCGCCGTGACGCCTGTAGCCGGACAGCTGGATTTGAAAAAAGTCGCCAAAGCTCTGGGCGCGAAAAAGGTCGATATGGCCGACCCGATGGTGGCGCAACGCACCACGGGATATCTGGTCGGCGGGATCAGTCCGCTGGGACAGAAGAAACGGCTGCCCACGCTGATTGACGCGCCTGCCCGCACGTTTGCCACTATTTATGTTTCCGGTGGTAAACGCGGGCTGGATATTGAACTGGCGGCTGACGATTTGGCCGCCATCCTGGGTGCTAAATTCGCTGATATCGCGCGTCGGGATTAAGCCTGCGTAAAATACATTGCCGGATAGAGGCGCAAACGCCTTATCCGGCCTACAGCAGACATAATCCGTAGGCCTTAAGGCTGCGCGCCATCAGGCAGTGATGGCTATCCGTACCGCTACAGCCAGCTCACCTCGCCATTTGGCGTAAACGCCGCCGCATCCAGCGGTGAATTTTGCTGAATAAACTCTTTCAGCACTTCCGCGTCAATAAACCCGGTATTCACGTATCCCGGTTTGTTATCGATGCGCGGATAACCATCGCCGCCCGTGGCGTTGAAACTCAGCGTCGCCATGCGGTAGGTTTTGGCCGGATCAACAGGCTCGCCTTTGATTTTCAGATCGGTGAGCTTGCCCTCTTTGGCGACAAAGCTCACATTGGCGAACTGTGGATAGGCGCCGGAGTCCGGTTTCATCTGTGCTACGGCGGTGAGATAATCAACTACCTCTTTGCCGCTCATATCGGCATACACCACAATGTTGCCGAACGGCTGTACCTTGAGCACGCTTTTATAGGTAATATCTCCCGCCTCAATCGAGTCGCGAATACCGCCGCCGCTCATCACGCCAAAATCGGCGCCGGTGCGCGCGATCTGCGCAGCCAGAATCACCCGTCCCATATTGGTCTGGACAAATCTGACCTTACTGCGATCGCCTTCAAGAAGGCCATTCACGCTACCAATTTTCACCTCCAGTTGCGCTTTACCTTTATTCTGGAACGGCGTTAATAACGAGAGCATTTGCGGATTTTCGGCGATTTCCGGCGTGTAAAGTACACGCTCGCTTTTCCCGTTATCCCAGGTCACTTTTTTCTTGAGATTTACCGGAATAAGCTGGTAGTTAACCATTTTCATCTCGCCGTTACGGAATTCGAAATCCGCGCGGCCCACATATTTACCCCACTCATGCGCCTGCACGATCCAGATACCATTTTGCTTATCCGGAGCGCAGGGCGTTCCCGGTACGTAATTCACCTGTTTTTTATTTTCCGACGCCATGCATACCGGGTCTTGTGAGTGACCGCCCACAATCATCGCCAACGAACCGGCAGGCAGGCTACGCGCCATCTCAACGTCGCCCGGCGCGTTCGAACCGTGATCGCCGTTGTCATAATGTCCCATATGCGTGGTCGCGATAATCACGTCCGGTTTTTCATTCATATTAAGTTCCTGAATCACCACCTTTGCTTCTTCAGCAGGTTTACGAAACTCAATATCGGTGAAATATTCCGGGTTGCCTATTTTCGCCGTGTCATCGGTGGTTAAGCCGATTACCGCGATTTTTATATCCTGGCGTGTAAAAATAACCCACGGCTTAAACAGACGCTCGCCGGTACTTTTTTGATAAATATTGGCGGAAAGAAAGGGAAACTTCGCCCACTTTTCCTGCTGGCGCAATACGGTGAGCGGGTTATCAAACTCATGATTACCGACGGCCATAGCGTCGTAGCCAATCAGATTCATCCCGCGGAAATCGGGCTCCGCATCCTGGAGATCGGATTCCGGCACCCCGGTATTAATGTCGCCGCCGGATAACAACAGGACGCTTCCCCCCTCTTGCGCCACCTCTTTACGGATACTGTCCACCAGCGTTTTTTGCGCCGCCAGACCATATTCGCCATATTCGCTGCGCCAGAAGTGACCGTGGTGATCGTTGGTATGCAGGATAGTAATTTTATAGGTTTTATCTTTTTCGTAAGCCTGTGCAGGCTGAGTCGTCAGCGCGAACGCCGCCAGTAACGCCAGCGCCACACCCCGTTTCAAAAATTTCATCTTTCTCTCCCTGACTCAATATCAACCGCAGAAATTACCTTTCCTTCCAATAATAGACAAATATGTTTTCAGAATTGAGACTTCCTTCAAACACATTTCACAGGTATGTTAGGCAAGTAATAATTACACATCCTACTATCTCCAACATCGCATAAAATTTAAGTGACTTTCTATGGCCATGAGTGAACCAACCCAGCCGTTAGCCGGCGCGCCCGCAGCGGCCGCTAAAGCACGTACTTCGTTTGGTATTTTGGGCGCGATCAGTCTTTCCCATCTGCTGAACGATATGATCCAGTCGCTAATCTTAGCCATTTATCCCCTGTTGCAGGCGGAGTTCTCGCTGACCTTCGTCCAGATAGGTTTGATCACCCTGACGTTCCAGCTCGCCTCATCGCTACTGCAACCGGTCGTCGGCTACTGGACGGATAAATATCCCATGCCGTGGTCGCTGCCTGTCGGCATGTGTTTTACCCTGAGCGGGCTGGTACTGCTGGCAATGGCGGGAAGTTTTGGCGGCGTATTGCTCGCTGCGGCGCTGGTGGGTACCGGCTCGTCCGTTTTTCACCCGGAATCGTCCCGCGTGGCGCGCATGGCCTCCGGCGGACGTCATGGTCTGGCGCAGTCTATCTTCCAGGTCGGCGGTAACTTCGGCAGTTCGTTGGGCCCGCTGCTGGCCGCCGTGATTATCGCGCCCTATGGCAAAGGGAATGTCGCCTGGTTTGTGCTGGCCGCGCTGCTGGCGATCGTGGTGCTGGCGCAGATCAGCCGCTGGTATGCAGCCCAGCACCGGATAGCGAAAGGCAAGCCAAAAGCGATAATCGCTAACCCGCTGCCGCGCAATAAAGTCGTGCTGGCGGTCAGCGTGTTATTGCTACTCATTTTCTCGAAATATTTCTATATGGCGAGCATCAGTAGCTACTACACCTTTTATCTGATGCAAAAATTCGGATTATCAATACAAAACGCGCAGCTCCATCTGTTTGCCTTCCTGTTTGCGGTGGCTGCCGGGACGGTAATCGGCGGGCCGGTGGGCGATAAAATCGGCAGGAAATATGTGATTTGGGGCTCTATTCTCGGCGTCGCGCCGTTTACCCTTGTTTTACCCTACGCCACGCTGTACTGGACGGGGATTTTAACGGTGATTATCGGCTTTATTCTCGCGTCGGCGTTTTCCGCCATTCTGGTGTATGCCCAGGAGTTGCTGCCAGGACGCATCGGTATGGTTTCCGGCCTGTTTTTCGGGTTTGCCTTCGGGATGGGAGGCCTGGGCGCAGCGGTGCTGGGGCTGATTGCCGACCATACCAGTATCTATTTAGTTTATAAAATCTGTGCTTTCCTGCCGCTTCTGGGGATACTGACCATATTCTTACCTGATAATCGACATAAAGCATGATTTTATGGCGGTTAAAGGTACGCTTTAACCGCCTGTACATCCTGATGCCATCTTGCTTTGTCCATCTCATACTTATCACTTTTCCGTTCCGTGCTCTTTTTACCGTCAGATTGTATCTTTTTATAAAACACAACCATTTTTTATAAACATCCTGATTGAAATTGTCATAAACTATTACCCGGAGTTTTGGAGTCCAGCAACCAAAGGAGACGGAATGCATCACGCTACCCCGCTTATCACCACCATTGTCGGCGGCCTTGTGCTCGCTTTTATTCTCGGCATGATTGCCAACAAATTGCGTATTTCTCCACTGGTGGGATATCTGTTAGCGGGCGTTCTGGCGGGACCTTTTACCCCGGGTTTTGTTGCGGATACCAAACTGGCGCCGGAGCTGGCGGAGCTCGGCGTGATTCTATTGATGTTCGGCGTCGGGCTGCATTTTTCGCTGAAGGATTTGATGGCGGTAAAGTCTATCGCCATTCCCGGCGCTGTCGCTCAGATAGCGGTGGCGACGCTGCTGGGTATGGCGCTTTCCACCGTGCTAGGATGGTCATTAATGACCGGCATCGTTTTTGGGCTCTGTCTGTCTACCGCCAGTACCGTCGTCCTGCTGCGCGCGCTTGAGGAGCGACAACTCCTTGATAGCCAGCGCGGGCAAATCGCCATCGGCTGGCTGATTGTCGAAGATCTGGTGATGGTGCTGACGCTGGTCTTGCTGCCCGCCGTTGCCGGCATGGTGGAAAAAGGCGATGTCGGCATAGCCTCGCTGGCAGTCGATATGGGGATAACCATTGGTAAAGTGGTGGCGTTTATCGCCATCATGATGCTGGTCGGACGCCGCCTGGTGCCGTGGATTATGGCCCGCAGCGCCGCCACCGGCTCGCGCGAATTATTTACCCTTTCCGTACTGGCGCTGGCGTTAGGCATTGCGTTTGGCGCGGTAGAACTGTTTGACGTCTCTTTTGCGCTGGGCGCGTTCTTCGCTGGAATGGTGCTTAATGAGTCGGAACTGAGTCACCGGGCGGCGCACGATACGTTGCCGCTGCGCGACGCCTTTGCCGTCCTGTTTTTTGTTTCCGTCGGCATGTTGTTCGATCCGTTAGTCTTGATCCAACAGCCGCTGGCGGTGCTGGCGACGCTTGCCATTATCGTCTTTGGCAAATCGATCGCTGCGTTTTTCCTGGTGCGTATGTTCGGCCACTCGCCGCGAACCGCGCTGACCATTGCCGCCAGCCTGGCGCAAATCGGCGAGTTCGCCTTTATTCTCGCCGGACTCGGCATGGCGCTCAACCTGCTGCCGCAAGCGGGACAGAACCTGGTGCTGGCAGGCGCTATTTTGTCGATTATGCTTAATCCCGTACTGTTTACCCTGCTGGAGAAGTATCTGGCGAAAACCGAAACGCTGGAAGAGCAAACTCTGGAAGAGGCTATCGAAGAAGAGAAGCAAATTCCGGTGGATATCTGTAATCATGCCCTGCTGGTGGGTTTTGGCCGCGTAGGCAGTCTGCTGGGAGAAAAATTACTGGCGGCGGGGATTCCGCTGGTGGTTATCGAAACGTCCCGTACCCGCGTGGATGAGCTGCGCGAACGCGGGATTCGCGCCGTGCTGGGCAACGCCGCTAACGAAGAAATCATGAATCTGGCGCATCTGGACTGCGCTCGCTGGCTATTATTGACCATCCCCAACGGTTACGAAGCCGGCGAGATTGTCGCCTCAGCGCGGGAAAAAAGTCCTGATATCGAGATAATCGCCCGCGCGCACTATGATGATGAAGTGAAATATATTACCGAGCGGGGAGCCAATCAGGTAGTGATGGGCGAGCGAGAAATTGCCCGGGCGATGCTGGAACTGCTTGAAACGCCGCCCGCAGGTGAAGTCGTCGCCAGTTAAGGGTTTGCCGGACGGCCCGATGCGCGCAGCGCTATCGGGCAAGCCAGATTAGCGATCCCAGTACGACTCTTCCAGGCTGTCCTCACGCTCCGGCAGCCCGCGTGTCAGACGCGGAGAATGCTGGTTCAGTACCTGATAACTGACACGGTTAGCATATTTACACACCTGCGCCAGCGACGAATAGGTCAGCCAGGTGAATTTGTGCTTACTGGAGTTCGGTACGTTGCTACGATGGTAACTGTTCGCCGTAATATCGTGCAGCAGCGCCGCCAGCGCGCCATCGCCCGCGCCGTTGGTGTTCATGATTTTTTCCGGCCCGCCCATATAGGGCGCAATATGCGAATAAACGCGCAGCGGATTAATACAATCT
This sequence comes from Salmonella sp. SSDFZ54, assembly GCF_004010735.1. NCBI lineage: Bacteria > Pseudomonadati > Pseudomonadota > Gammaproteobacteria > Enterobacterales > Enterobacteriaceae > Salmonella > Salmonella sp. SSDFZ54. Next base: position 3,269,011 of record NZ_CP034819.1, on the reverse strand, counting down.
TTATGGCGCATTGCCCGGCTAAATTCATACTGGTTAAATTCAGCAATAGCCCCCGGCAGCAGCGGATGCTGGGTTTTACGTTTTGCTTCCTCTTCGGTGAAGCCTGCCATATATAACCCTATCGGTCCGGCGGTGCATAACACCAGGTCGACCCAGTCCAGCGCCTTATCCGCCGCCAGCAGCGGGTCGTTTTCGCCGGTCAGCGCTTCCGCTTCTTCTTCATTCATTGCCAGAATCGAGACATTCTCTTTGAGAAACGCCTGCCACCACTGCGGATTATCGGCGATCACAAATTTGGTGCCCAGCGTCATGACAACCGGCACGTTATGCTTTTTCGCGTATTCGATCGCTTTCATCGTCGCGTCAGGCATCGGTTCGCCAGGCTTACAGCGCACCAGATATGAGGTCAACACCAGCGCGGAAGCGCCAGCGATCACCGCTTCCGGAATACTTTCCGCCCGTAGCTGATTCATATGGCCGGGGCTGATAGCGAAGGTACGCTCGCCGGATTCGCCAATTAGCGTGAAACAGCGGCCAATCGGGCCATCTACCGCTTGCAAATAATTCAGGTCAGTACGGCTGGAAGTATTACACAGGTAGCGATAAGCGTAGCTGCCAATCTCAATGTTGCTGCACATCACGCCCAGTAACACCGAACGGTCATCCGCCAGTACCGAGTAATTGTGCATCGTATTGCCTATGGTGCCGCCAGCAAACTGATGGGTGATCAGATTTTCCCGCGTCAGTTCCTGATACAGCTTCTCCGCCACCTCGTCTTCTATCACCAGAGAATGCCCGGCGCTTAATCCATAGCGTGTAATAAAATCGTCATCCACTTTCGCCTCAATATCCACCAACGTCTGGTCGATACCGACGACCCAGGAGGCGTTGGTTTCCTGTTCTGGCTGAATTTGTTGCAACAACGGATCACGCGCATTGACGGGAAAATAGTGTTTGGATTTACGTTTACCGGGAAATTTCATGATTGTGCTTACGGATGAATAACGGAGCGCTGCATGGTAGCACATTCCCCCCGCTGCGCGCGACGGACGATGGCGTTTCAATATCGGACGACGAGATCGCAGTTTCTCCAGCCGCGTTTTTTACAATGGTTCACTTTCACAAGGAGCGTTTTATGAAGCCGGAAAATAAAATTCCCGTACTCACCCGACTGTCTGACGAAATGACAGCCGTCGTAAACTTCCAGCAACCAGGCCTTCCCCCCTGGCCTGCCGATGGCGATATTGAGACCCAGCGTCAGTATTATCTTCTTGAGCGCCGTTTCTGGAATGCCGACGCGCCGTCCATGACCACCCGCACCTGCGCCGTCCCTACGCCTTATGGCGATGTAACAACCCGGCTCTACTCGCCGCAGCCGACCAGTCAGGCCACCTTATACTATCTGCACGGCGGCGGATTTATCCTCGGTAATCTGGATACGCATGACCGGATAATGCGTCTGCTGGCGCGTTATACCGGCTGCACCGTGATCGGTATTGATTATTCGCTGTCGCCGCAAGCGCGTTATCCGCAGGCCATTGAAGAAACCGTCGCGGTATGCAGCTACTTCTCTCAACATGCCGATGAATACTCGCTCAACGTGGAGAAAATCGGTTTCGCCGGAGATTCCGCAGGCGCCATGCTGGCGCTTGCCAGCGCGCTCTGGCTACGTGATAAGCACATTCGCTGCGGTAACGTTATCGCGATTCTGTTGTGGTATGGGCTGTATGGGTTGCAGGATTCGGTAAGCCGCCGTCTGTTCGGCGGCGCGTGGGACGGCCTGACGCGTGAAGATCTGGACATGTACGAAAAGGCCTATCTGCGTAACGATGAAGATCGGGAATCGCCCTGGTATTGTCTGTTTAATAACGATCTCACGCGCGATGTGCCGCCCTGCTTTATTGCCAGCGCGGAGTTTGATCCGCTCATTGATGACAGCCGCTTGCTGCACCAGACATTACAGGCGCACCAGCAGCCCTGCGAATACAAAATGTATCCCGGCACGCTGCACGCCTTTCTGCACTATTCGCGAATGATGACAATCGCCGACGATGCCTTGCAGGACGGCGCGCGATTCTTTATGGCGAGGATGAAGACGCCGCGTTAACGGTACGGCGCTGTGAGTTTCAGCATCATATCAATATGTTCCGGCGTCGCGTTCAGCGCCGGAATGTACGCATATTTTTTACCGCCCGCTTCAAGGAAAATCTCGCGGTTCTGTTCCGCTATCTCTTCCAGCGTCTCCAGACAATCCGCGGCAAATCCCGGACACATGACCTGAATATGGCCAGTGCCCTTTTCACCCAACATTTTTAGCGTTTCATCGGTGTACGGCGTCAGCCACGGTTCACGGCCAAAGCGCGACTGGAACGTCATCATTACCTTTTCCGGCGGCAGTCCCAATGCGGAAACCAGTTCGCGCGTGGTATCGCGGCAGCGCTGCGGATAGTCATCGCCTTCATCCGCATAACGTTGTGGAATGCCGTGATAGGAGAGCAGAAGCACATCCGGCTCGCCGTGCATGGCGAACGACTCACGCGCGCTTTTCGCCAGCGCATCGATATAAGCGCCGTCATCCGCGTAATCGCGAATAAATGAGATACCGGGAATACGACGTTTACGCGCCAGTATCCGCCCCAGTTCGTCCCAGACTGCGCCCACCGTTGAGCAAGAGTATTGCGGGTACAACGGCAGCACGACGATATGGTCGACGTCGCTTGCTAACAGTTCATCGACAGCGCTTTCCAGCGAGGGCGAGCCGTAGCTCATCCCCAGCGCGACGGGCGTGTCTGGCAACCGCGCGGCCAGCGCCTGTTGCTGTTCGCGGCTATATACCATGAGCGGCGAACCGCCATCCATCCAGATAGATTGATAGAGTTTCGCGACGCGCGGCGAACGCAGCGGTAAAATAACGCCACGCAGCAGCGGCCACCACAGCAGACGAGGAGTATCCACCACGCGTCTGTCGCTTAAAAATTGTTTCAGGTAGCGCTTTACCGCTTCAGGAGTTGGGGCATCTGGCGTGCCAAGGTTAGCCAGCAGGATACCGGTTTTCGTCTGACGCATTGCCGCCTCTTATCTATTCAAATTGTTGATAATTGTAGCGGAAAAGCGATAAAGAAGAACTAATTGCTGCGAGAGGTAAGACGAGAATTTGCCGAATGGCGCTAACGATACCAGTAGGCCGGATAAGGCGTTCAGGCCGCCATCCGGCACCGATTGCCTGATGGCGCTACGCTTATCAGACCTGTGGGATAACAGCAGGCCTGATAAGCGGTTCACTACGCGAAAAAATTAACCGAGGATTTTTTCCAGCGCTGCGCGCACGTCGGCAACGGCCTGCGTACCGTCAACTTTAGCGTATTTGGTGTTGCCCGCTTCCGCTTCTTTCTGGTAGTAGCCAATCAGCGGCGCGGTCATCTGATGATATTCCACCAGACGTTTGCGAACGGTCTCTTCCTGATCGTCTTTACGGGTGGTCAGATCTTCGCCGGTGACGTCATCTTTGCCTTCCACTTTCGGCGGATTAAACTTTACGTGGTAAACGCGGCCAGAGGCGGCGTGTACGCGGCGACCCACAATACGGTCAACGATCAGTTCGTCCGGTACGTCGAATTCCAGCACGTAATCCACGACAATACCCGCTTCTTTCATCGCGTCAGCCTGCGGGATCGTGCGCGGGAAACCGTCCAGCAGAAAACCGTTACGGCAGTCTTCCTGGGCGATACGCTCTTTAACCAGCGCAATCACCAGTTCATCGGTCACCAGTTTACCGGCGTCCATGATATCTTTCGCCTGTTTGCCCAACTCGGAGCCTGATTTCACTGCGGCGCGCAGCATATCGCCAGTGGAGATTTGCGGAATACCATATTTCTCCATGATGAACTGAGCCTGAGTTCCTTTACCCGCGCCCGGAGCGCCAAGCAGAATAATACGCATTACGAAAATCCCCTCAAAGGTTGTCGATATTTTTTAAAAAGCGCTAAACGATACCACCATCACGCATTTCGCTCAAGGAAGCCGCCTGATGCTGAAACGGTTAACGAAGAGAAATCCAGAAAAGAGAAGGTATTATAAAAAATGCCGGATGGCGCTGGCGCTTATCCGGCCTACAAACAGTACTCGCCCGTAGGCCGGATAAGATGCTTCGCGTCGCTATCCGGCAGTCACAAAACAGTACTCGCCCGTAGGCCGGATAAGACGCTTCGCGTCGCCATCCGGCAGTCACAAAACAGTACCCGTCCGTAGGCCGGATAAGATGCTTCGCGTCGCTATCCGGCAATCAGATGAGCGTTATCAGGACACCAGCAACTGGTTCATACGACGGATAAACTGGTTCGGATCTTCCAGCGTACCGCGTTCAGCGAACAGCGCCTGATCCAGCAGCAGCTCGACCCACTCTTTAAACTGCGCTTCATCCTCGGTATCGGCAGTGCGTTTGACCAGCACATGATCCGGGTTGAGCTCAAAGATGTATTTCACTTCCGGCACGGACTGACCGGCCGCGGCGAACAGTTTCGCCATCTGGGTGCTCATTTCATCCGCATCGGTGGTGACAATCGCCGGCGTGTCGGTTAAACGGTGCGTCAGACGCACCTCTTTCACGCGATCGCCCAGCAGGGTTTTGACACGCTCCACGAACGGCTCAAGCGCCTTTTCCGCTTCTTTCGCGTTTTCGTCGACTTCATCCGCCAGTTTTTCGATGGACTCATCGGCTTTAGCGACCGACTGGAATGCTTTACCGTCAAACTCGGTCAGGTAGTTCATCATCCACTCGTCGATGCGATCGGAGAGCAGCAGCACTTCGATGCCTTTCTTACGCAGCAGCTCCAGGTGCGGGCTGTTTTTCGCCGCCGCATAGCTGTCTGCGGTGATGTAGTAGATTTTTTCCTGCCCTTCTTTCATCCGGGAGACGTAATCTTCCAGCGACACGGTCTGGGCGGAAGAGTCGGTATGGGTGGAGGCAAAGCGCAACAGTTTAGCGATCGCTTCCTGGTTGGCGTGATCTTCCGCCGGGCCTTCTTTCAGCACCAGACCGAACTGTTTCCAGAAGGTTTGGTATTTTTCCGCGTCGTCTTTCGCCAGTTTTTCCAACATTTGCAGAACGCGTTTGGTCAGAGCGCTACGCAGATTACGCGTTACCGTGCTGTCCTGCAGGATTTCACGGGAGACGTTCAACGGCAGGTCATTAGAATCAATCAGGCCGCGCACGAAACGCAGATAGTTCGGCATGAACTGCTCGGCATCGTCCATAATGAACACGCGCTGTACGTACAGCTTCAGACCATGTTTGTGATCGCGGTTCCACAGATCCCACGGCGCCTGCGATGGGATATACAGCAGGCTGGTGTACTCCTGCTTACCTTCCACGCGGTTGTGGCTCCAGGTCAGCGGATCGGTGAAATCATGCGCGATGTGCTTGTAAAACTCGTTGTACTCGTCGTCTTTAATTTCCGACTTGTTGCGGGTCCACAACGCCTGAGCCTTGTTGATTTTCTCCCAGGAAATCACGGTTTCGCCGTCTTTTTCTTCCCGTTTTTCAATCTCTACCGGCAATGCGATGTGATCGGAATATTTACTGATAATTGAGCGTACGCGCCAGTCATCGAGGAATTCATCTTCGCCTTCACGCAGGTGTAAGGTGATTTCCGTACCACGGTCATTTTTGGTGATATCGGCAACGGTGTATTCGCCTTCGCCTGCCGATTCCCAGAACACGCCATTTTCCGGCTTGTCGCCTGCCGCACGAGTACGTACGGTCACTTTATCGGCCACAATAAACGCGGAGTAGAAGCCTACGCCAAACTGACCAATGAGCTGGCTATCTTTCGCCTGATCGGACCCCATTGATTCGAGGAAAGATTTGGTGCCGGACTTGGCAATGGTGCCTAAGTGGTCAATCACCTCATCACGATTCATCCCCACGCCGTTATCGGCAATGGTCAACGTACGCTTATCTTTATCGAAAGAGACGCGCACACGCAGCTCGCCATCTCCTTCATACAGGTCCGGGTTTGACAGAGCGCGGAAACGCAGCTTGTCCGCCGCATCTGAGGCGTTAGAGATGAGTTCACGCAGGAAGATTTCTTTATTGGAATAAAGAGAATGGATCATCAGGTGCAGAAGTTGTTTAACTTCTGACTGAAAACCACGCGTTTCTTGTCCTTTCATGTGGATAGACCTCAACAATGCCATTTTTAATGGTAAAAATACGTTGAGGGTGAGATGGGGACAAGCGGGTGTGATTTCAAGCGGAGGCCGCGAATGCCGCCTCCGTTTGTTCAGAAAATAATCTTATGGCGTCCCGCCAGCGAGTGGGACAGCGTCGTACCGTCGACCATCTCCAGTTCGCCGCCAACCGGCACACCGTGGGCGATACGACTGGCTTCGACGCCGGCCTCCGCGCACAGCTCGGCAATATAGTTCGCGGTAGCCTCCCCTTCAACCGTCGGGTTGGTCGCGAGGATCAGCTCGCTGATTTTTTCTGACGCCAGCCGCTGTTCCAGACGATCGAGACCGATATCATCCGGCCCGATGCCGTCCAGCGGCGACAGGTGGCCCATCAGCACGAAATACCGCCCGGAAAATTGCCCGGTCTGCTCAATGGCGTAGATATCCGCAGGACTCTCCACCACGCAAATCTGGCCGTTTTCCTGACGCCGCGGGTTCGAACAGATATTACAAACATCCTGCTCGGTAAAGGTGCGGCAGTCGGCGCAGTGGCCGATTTCCGACATCGCCCGGGTCAGCGCCTGCGCCAGGCGCATTCCGCCGCTGCGATCGCGCTGCAACAGGGTAAACGCCATCCGCTGCGCCGACTTAGGGCCGACGCCCGGAAGGCAGCGCAACGCTTCCATAAGCTGAGTTAACAGCGGACTGGTTTGCATCAGAATGGCATCTTAAAGCCTGGCGGCAGTTGCATACCGGAAGAGACGGAAGCCATCTTCTCTTTTTGCGTCTCTTCAATGCGGCGCGCCGCATCGTTGAAGGCCGCAGCGACCAGATCTTCCAGCATCTCTTTGTCATCTTCCAGCAGGCTTGGGTCAATTTCCACGCGGCGGCAGTTATGCGCGCCGTTGATGGTAACCTTCACCAGACCCGCGCCGGATTCGCCGGTCACTTCCAGCTGCGCAATCTCTTCCTGCATTTTCTGCATTTTTTCCTGCATCTGCTGGGCCTGCTTCATCAGATTGCCCAGACCGCCTTTTCCAAACATAAGCTCTCTCTCTTGATGGTTCACAATCGCAAGCCGGGCTTACGATCAAATGGGGCGGATACTCTCTTCATCCAGCTCGGCGTCGAAGAATCGACGCAGCGTCTGAATGTTATTATCCGCAATAATTGACTCACGCGCTTGCGCGAGTTTCTCTTCATAAATGGCCTGACGCCATTCCAGCGGCGTACGCACCGCGGGATTATCATCTTCAACGATGGTCAGTTCAACCGTCGTTCCCGTCAGATCGCTGAGCGCTTGCGCCAGCTTTTGCTGCGCGCCGCTGGAATTGAGGTGCCGCTGCGTCGAGCGCAGATGCAGACAAACCGCGTTGCCGTTCTGCTCCTTCCAGGCATTGAGCGCCACCTGCTCCACCAGCTTAGGCAAAGAAAGCTGGCTTACCTGCGCCGCCCACGGATCGCGCTCAATCGCTTCCGCCGCCAGTTTAGCCGCCAGCTCCGGCGTTTTTTCATGCTCCAGAGCTTTCTTAAGCGCTTTTGGCGTAGCCACCACTTCTTTGGTTTGTACTACCGGCGTGGTGGCCTTCCAGCGATAAGCCTCTTTCTTTACTGGTGCCGTTTCCAGCGCAGACGGCGCCGGGCGCGCCTGTACGCGCTCCGAAACCGAGGCCAGCCGCTCCAGCGCAGAGTTATTCACCGGCCGCGCGCGGGATGCGGCTGCCGGTTCACTCTTTTTTGTTTTGGTTACTCCCTGCGCGCGCTGTAGCTGATTGCGCGCCGCCAGCACCTGACTGGTAGACGCCGGCAGCGGCGCTGGCGATGTCTGCGGCGCGGGCGCCGACGGCTGCTGCACCTGCGGCGGCGTCATTACCGCCGTTGGGGCCACGGGCGCAAAAGACTGCCGCGGCGTTTCAGGCTCCGGCAAGGGCATACGCGGGTGAAACGCCAGCGCACGCAGTAACGTCATTTCAACGCCCATCCGCCGGTCCGGCGCCCAGGGCAATTCTTTGCGACCAATCAACAACGTCTGATAATAGAGCTGAAGATCGCCGGGAGGCACCGTCCGGGCAAGTTCGCGCATCCGTTGCTCGATAGCCGCCATATCGCTGCCTAACGCGGCAGGCGAAAGTTGCACCATCGCAATACGGTGCAGCAGGCTAAGCATTTCGACCAGCAGCGCTTCCCATTCAATACCGCGCGCCGCCGCCTCGTTGATAAGCGACATGACGCGTTCGCCGTTAGCGTCAACCACTGCCTCGACTAATGACAAAGCCTGGTCGTCGTCCAGCGTACCGAGCATGGCGCTTACCGCCTGCGTCGAAACCTGCCCGTCGCCGCTGGCGATCGCCTGGTCAGTCAGACTTAATGCATCGCGCAGGCTGCCGTCAGCCGCCCGTGATAACAACTGCAACGCGCGGGGTTCGTGAGCGATATGTTCCTCATTGAGAATATGCTCAAGCTGATGGCGAATCTGTTCAACATCCAGCGCTTTAAGATGAAACTGTAGGCAGCGCGACAAAATGGTCACCGGCAGCTTCTGCGGATCGGTGGTCGCCAGTAAAAATTTCACATGCGCTGGCGGCTCTTCAAGCGTTTTAAGTAGCGCATTAAAGCTGTGGCGCGACAGCATGTGGACTTCATCGATCAGATAGACTTTAAAGCGACCGCGCGCAGGCGCGTACTGGACGTTATCCAGCAGGTCGCGGGTGTCTTCGACTTTGGTACGCGATGCGGCGTCAATCTCAATGAGATCGACAAAACGCCCCTGCTCAATTTCCCGACAGTTATCGCAAACGCCGCACGGCGTCGCGGTAATACCGGTTTCGCAGTTCAGCCCCTTCGCCAGCAGTCGGGCGATAGAGGTTTTACCGACGCCGCGCGTGCCGGAAAAAAGATATGCGTGATGAATGCGCCCTAACGACAAGCCGTTCGCCAGTGCGGTCAGCACATGTTCCTGGCCGACGACGTCAGCAAAGGTTTGTGGGCGCCATTTTCTGGCTAAGACCTGATAACTCATTGGCAGGCTCTGAAACGCTGGAAGGTGGATTCATAGAAGGGTAATGCTAACACAACCTCGCCGATACAGCGAGGTTGTCTCTCTGGCTAAAATAGCAGTGTGGATAGCCTGAATCAATGCCCTGGAAACGGCACCAGGCTGTAACAGGTAATCCCCTGCTTTTCCAGACGCTGCTCGCCGCCCAGATCGAACAAATTGATGATGAACGCCGCATCGGTGACTTTCCCGCCCAGACGACGGATCAGCTTCACGGTCGCCTCAATGGTGCCGCCAGTCGCCAGCAGATCGTCCACGACCAGCACGTTGTCGCCAGGTTTAATCGCGTCGACATGGATTTCCAGCTGATCGGTGCCGTACTCTAATTCATAGGTCTCGGCAATAGTTTCACGCGGTAATTTGCGCGGTTTACGTACCGGAACAAAACCAACGCCCAGCCCAAGCGCAACCGGCGCGCCAAACAGGAAGCCACGCGCTTCGGTGCCGACCACTTTGGTGATACCCGCATTTTTATAACGCTCAACCAACAGTTCAATACTGAGCGCGTAGGCTTTCGGGTCTTCCAGTAAGCTGGTGACATCACGGAAAAGAATGCCCGGTTTCGGGTAATCCTGAATGCTTTTGATGCTGTTTTTGAGAAACTCAAGCTGCTGTGCAGTCGCGGTCATGGATATATGCCTGCTAAGTACGGTGTTACTCACGGCGCAATACTTTTCGGTCAGGGGTAACGCTCGGTTACTCTTTGACCGCCTGCGCCTGTGCTCGAAAACGGTCGAATTTACTGGCTGTGAACGACAATTGCAACAGCGATTCGTGTGCTTCAGCGCTTTTGTTGCTTTTCATCAATCACCGGTATCCGCCACATAAAAATCAGCAGACAGGCCAAAATAACCAACAGCAGCACCCGCACCCACATCATATTCACCAGCCACAGCGAAATACCAAAGGTCAGCAATATCAACGCGATCGCTCGCGGTTTCGCTCCCGGCGGCATGGCCCGATAGCGCTGCCAGTGGCGCAGATAACCGCCAAACCATGAGCGGTATAACAACCAGGCATGGAAACGCGGCGACGAGCGGGCGAAACACCAGGCCGCCAGTAAAATGAACGGCGTAGTCGGCAACAGGGGCAAAACCACGCCCAGTGTCCCTAATACTACCGCCAGCCAGCCAATGATGATTAAAATAGTACGTTGCATAATGCGAATCGTTATCAAACAGAAGGCTACTGTAGCACAGCCTGTCTTATTTTCATCGGGGTGTTGAATTGAAAACCGCTATGCTGTTACAGACGCTGGAAGAGAGGCTGGCGACGCTACGCCAACGCTGCGCGCCGCTGGCGCAACATGCGACGTTAAGCGCGCGCTTTGACCGACATCTTTTCCGTACCCGCAGTACTCTGTTGCAGGGATATCTGGAAGAGGCTGACGCCAATCTCGCCGCGTTGCGTCAGGCGGTAAAACATGAGCAACTGCCGCAAGTCGCCTGGCTGGCAGAACATCTGGCTTCGCAACTGGAGGCGATATCGCGTGAAACCGCCGCCTGGTCGCTGCGCCAGTGGGACACCGCCGCGCCAGGACTTGGCCGTTGGCAGCGCAGACGAATACAGCATCAGGAGTTTGAACGTCGACTACTGGCGATGACACAGGAGCGCAAAATTCGTCTGGCGCAGGCGACCGGCCTTGTCGAACAACAAACGCTGCAAAAGGAAGTCGAGATCTATGAAGGACGGCTGGCGCGCTGCCGACATGCGCTGGAGAAAATAGAAAACGTACTGGCGCGTTTAACCCGTTAACCCTGGAGAAAGTATGTCGCTTGAAAATGCCCCTGATGAAGTCAAACTGGCCGTGGATTTAATTGTGCTGCTTGAAGAGAATCGCTTACCGGCACGAACGGTGCTACGCGCGCTGGAAATAGTTATGCGTGATTATGAAAACAAGTTAAAAAGTACGGAAGACGACTCGCAAACAGAGTAATTGCCCCCTGGTTTGTCCTCGTTGTCGCTGACAGAGTGGTCACTACAGTCAGGCAACAAGGGATGGGTCATGGAACGTCTACCCACCACGCCGCACGATGCGGTATTTCGACAGATGCTGATGCAAAAAGAGGTCGCCCGCGACTTTCTGGCTCTCCACATGCCAGAAGACTTTCTTGCAATCTGCGATCTGGATTCACTGAAGCTGGAGTCGGGGAGTTTTGTTGAAGACAATTTACGCAGCCGCTATTCAGATATTCTCTACTCTCTGCATACCCAACACGGCCCCGGATATGTTTACGCGCTCATTGAACATCAGAGCAAATCAGACCGGCTGATGGCTTTTCGCCTGATGCGGTACGCCATTGCCGCCATGCAGCGTCATCTGGATGCCGGTCATGATACCTTGCCGCTGGTGGTGCCAATCCTCTTTTATCACGGTCCGGAAAGCCCGTGGCCCTATAGCCTTAACTGGCATAATATGTTTGTGAAACCGGATATGGCGAAGGCCTTATACAGCCGCGAATTTGCGCTGGTCGACCTGACGACAATGCCGGATAATCAGCTTTTGCAGCATCGGCGGATAGCGATGTTAGAGCTCCTGCAAAAACATATTCGTCAACGCGATTTAAGCGAACTGCTCGACCCCCTTATCACGCTTTTAACGCAGGATTATTTGACGGACGCGCAGCTCAGTGTGCTGATCAACTATATGTTGAAAGCAGGAAACGCCGCAGAACCCGGAGCGCTGATTCGTCAACTGGCGCAGGGCGCGCCGCAGTATAAGGAACAACTGATGACAATAGCGGAATGGCTGGAAGAAAAAGGCCGAACGGAAGGGTTGCAAAAGGGCCTTGAGCAAGGGTTAGCACAAGGCCGTGAGGCCGAAGCGCGCGCTATTGCCCGCAAAATGCTTGCCAACGGGCTGGAACCCGGGCTCATTGCCAGCGTCACCGGCATTACGCCGGAAGAGCTTTCTACGCTGTCGCATTAGCGGCGCCGCGCGCACTCATAAAGCGCGCGGCCCACCGCCTTTTAGCTTGCCGTAGGCGCCAGATCGCCGCCGTTGAGATCGCGCTTCACTTCAGTGACTTCGTCGCCCTTCGCGTTATGCAGATGCACCTCAAGCTGGTTAAAGGCGATATTGATATCATTTTCACGGCACAGTCGATCGATCGCGCGGTTCAGTTCATCCACCGTATGGCTACGATCACGCAATTCACGCACATACAGACGCAGTTCATGATCCAGAGTGCTGGCGCCAAAGGTGGTGAAGAATACGGCAGGTTCCGGATCGTGCATCACCTTCGGATGCTCCATCGCCGCCTGTAGCAGGACTCTTTTCACTTTCTCCAGATCCGAGCCATAGGCCACACCAAGCCGGATCACCAGACGTGTCGTGGTATCGGAGAGGGACCAGTTAATCAGCCGCTCCGTCACGAACGCTTTGTTCGGAATGATCACTTCTTTACGATCAAAATCGGTAATAGTGGTGGCGCGAATACGAATCTTACTGACCGTGCCGGAGTAGGTGCCGATCGTTACCGTATCGCCAATGCGTACCGGACGTTCGAAGAGGATGATTAAACCCGAGACAAAGTTACCGAAGATCTCCTGTAGCCCAAAACCGAGACCCACCGACAACGCCGCCGCCAGCCACTGGAGTTTATCCCACGAGACGCCGAGCGATCCGAATACTGTCATCGCGCCAACAGCGATAATGACGTAGTTAAGGATCGTGGTGATCGCATACGAAGCCCCCTGGCGCATATTCAGACGTGAAAGCACCAGCACTTCCAACAGGCCGGGTAAGTTGCGGATAAGCGCCCAGGCCACCATCGCGGCAATAATGGCGAATAGCAAGCTGCCCATCGTCACGCTTTTCACCACCGCAGCACCAGCTTCGGAGCCGTTGTAGTGCCACAGCGTGATACTATCAAGATAGCTGAATACGGTGATCAAATCGGACCAAATCGCCCAGAACATAACGCCGAACAGGGCAAGCATTAGCAGCATCGTGATACGTAATGTTTGCTGGTTAATCTGCTCCAACGCGATGGTGGGTTCTTCCTGTGGCTCCGCGCCTTCCGCCCCCTCTTTTACCAGGTTCTGACGACGAGCCAGCGCGCGTCGCCAGGCAATCCGGCGCGCCGCTACGCTTAACCCGCGCAGCACCGTTTGATAAAGCAGGTTCCAGATAATGACCAGATAGACGGTTTCAATCCAGCGTCCCGCCAGGCGCAGGGTGGTATAGAAATAGCCGGTCGCCGTTAATACCATTAACGCCACCGGAATGATGGAAAGAATCGTCACGGTCACCAGTCGAATGCCGTGAGATTCTTTATCGCGCCAGCTTTCCCGGCACAGTGGCCACACCAGCAATGTTATGACCAGCAGATTGAGGAAAATAACCGCCTGCCCCAGCACGTCATCCATCAGATTCAGCGGCGACAACTCCGCCACCACAGACCAAAAGTGCAGCGGCAGCAATGCGAGGCTAATGCGTACAATCTGGCGACGCCAGTGGCTGGTCAACTGCGCTGGCATACCAAAATGGCGTATCGCCACGCCCTCTTTTTCCAGCACCTTCCAGCACAGCCCAAAGACCAGCCAGAACATCGCGAGCTTTTTACTAAAGGCCCAGAGCAGATCGCTGATATTTAGCTGCATGGTCAGCAGGATCAGTCCAAGCGCGAGGATAATCAGACACACCGGCAGCGCGCGGATCAGATCGATCAGAATAGCTTTTGGCGTATTGAGTTGACTATCGTTACGCAACGATCCCACGGCGGCGGCCAGCTTCTGTTGATACGCTTTTAACCATTTCAGACGCCAGCGGATTAAACCGGCGATGAGCAAGAGCGGCAACCCGGCCAAAAAAGCAATAAATACCGCGGGCCAGGCTTTTTGCCAGTTCACCGTGATTTTCATGGCGCTGAATTGCTCTTTTAACGTTTGGGGGAACGCTTTAAGCCAGTCCCAGTCCATAGGGCGGTTACTGTTCACCCAAAAAATCTGCTGCGTCAGAATGGCTTTCAGATTTTTCGATACGCTCATCAACTGCTGCTGGTTAACTTGCAGGTTAATCGCCATCATCAGCTGGTTACCCAACTGTTTATTTAGCTGATCCAATAGCTCACGGCGCATCTCCACCACCTGAAGCAACGCATCATGAACTTCATCATTCACCTCGCTGGTATGCCCCTCCTCCAGCTTGTCGACAAAGGCATCGCTTTGGAATAAGGCATCACGCTGCTGGTTGATTTCAAACTGCTCCAGACGCAAATCCGCAATGCGGTTGGTCATATCTTCGAGTTCGTCGGCGGAGGGCAGAGTTTGCTGCTGTTGATAAAGAATACGCGACAGCAACAGACTGCCTTTTAAGACGGCAATCTGTTCTTTGATATTTCTTTCCGACTGCAGCGCGCGATCGAGCCAGTTTTTTACTTTAATGTTTTGCTGCATCAACATATTGCCGTTTTCGGTCGCGACAATCAGACGCTGGCTGAGTTGATGGTTAATATCCAGTTCCTGTTTTACCAGCGGGTTCGCCTGGATACGCGCCGTTTCGTCCGGCGAAATGGCCTCCTGGGCCGTTTTTTCCGTTAGCGTAAGTCGTTTACTGTTGACCGCCTCCTGTAAAAGTTGAAGCTGATGTTCAAGGCGATTACTGTTGGCCGTCACGTAATCCCGCTGTTTTTGCAGGGTGTCCTGCAAAACGGTATTTCCTTCAAGACTCTTACGTTGCTGGTCGATCTGCGCATTAAGCAGCGCCTGTTGTGCCTGTAATAACACCTGTTGGCTGGGGCGAAGCGCGGCTTCGCCGACGTTATTGCCGTCCAGACGGTTACGGATTTGCTGTATTTGCTGTGAGGCGGTATACATGGCGTTTTGCACGCGCTCAGGCTGGGTCTGTAGCGAAACAAGCTGGCTGTTATAAGCGGCAAGATCGTTTTGCGAATTTTGCAAATCATCCAGTACCTGCGCCACGCGCAGCTCAAGCTGACGTAACGAAAGCGCACTCAGCGTTTTTCGCATTTCATCATCATTATCGACGTCGCTCAGCGCATTCAACGCAGCCGTCGCCTGACGCATTTTTTCAGGCGCCTGCGCCACCTTCTGCCGTAGCTGTACGGTCTCCTCTTTCACCCGCTCGATTTTATCCAGCGTAGCTAACGTATCAATAAGGTCCTGCTGGACGAGCTTATCCTGGGCGGAGAGATCTTTTTGCTTATTCAGCGTATCCAGCTGGTTTTGCACATCCGCTTTTGACGGCAGGTCGCCATTCGTTTGCCCCCGGGCAAATGCCAGAGACTGACAGGACAGCAGGATAATAAGGACGCTAATTGTAATAAAAACAAAATGCTGTGAACGTTTATAAAGCTGCAACATAGTCATGAGAATGAAGTGTCTGAACCGGCAAGCAGACCGGAAATAATTGAGTCGCAAGAATATCACGCCTGTAACAAACAGAATAGCGACACAGAAAATGTCCAGGAGTTTTCTTGGAATATTATCAGGGGGAGCCGTTGACCGTCGACGCGCGCAGCGTCGGACACAATTGATACATCTCCAGCAGGATCGTGACGTAGGCGCGAGCTTCTTTTTTTAAATCAAACGATTGCGGAGCAAATAACCAGTTTTCCATGAGCCCTGAAATAAAGCTGCGCATCAGTATCGCCGCACGACGGGTCAGCAGATTTTCAGGCAGCATTTTAGCATTAATACAATGTTTTAACGTTTGTTCAATCCGATCGTAACTTTCCAGACAAAGGCTACGTTGCGCCTGTTGAACCACAACCATTTCTCCGACAAACTCACATTTATGGAATATAATCTCCATCAATAAGCGGCGTCGTTCTTCTGTTACAGTAGCTTCAAGAATATGAACTAAAATTTCTCTTAATACAGATAGTGGATCGTCGGGGAATTTTGCCTGATACTCAATCTCAAGCTCACCAATATTGGATTCTGATAGCTCCCAGATCTCACTGAATAAATCCGACTTATTTTTGAAATGCCAATAGATTGCGCCGCGCGTCACGCCAGCAGCGTTCGCAATCTCCGCCAGCGAGGTTGCTGATACGCCTTGCTGCGAGAACAAACGCAGGGCCACATCCAGGATGTGTTGTCGTGTCTCCAGCGCTTGTTGTTTGGTTTTTCGTGCCATATGTCGGTGAATTTACAGGCGTTAGATTTACATACATTTATGGATGTATGTACCATAGCACGACGATAATATAAACGCAGCAATGGGTTTAAGGACCTTTGACCATTGACCAATTTGAAATCGGACACTCGAGGTTTACATATGAACAAAAACAGAGGGTTAACGCCTCTGGCGGTCGTTCTGATGCTCTCAGGCAGCTTAGCGCTAACAGGATGTGACGACAAACAGGACCAGCAAGGCGGCCAGCAGATGCCAGAAGTTGGAGTTGTCACACTAAAAACGGAACCACTGCAAATCACAACTGAACTTCCGGGTCGTACCGTTGCTTACCGTATCGCCGAAGTTCGCCCACAGGTAAGCGGCATTATCCTGAAGCGTAATTTCGTTGAGGGAAGTGATATCGAAGCGGGAGTCTCTCTCTATCAGATTGATCCTGCGACCTACCAGGCGACTTACGACAGCGCTAAGGGCGATTTGGCAAAAGCGCAGGCCGCCGCGAATATCGCTGAACTGACGGTGAAGCGTTATCAAAAGCTGCTGGGTACGCAGTACATCAGTAAGCAGGAATACGATCAGGCGCTGGCTGACGCGCAACAAGCGACTGCCGCCGTTGTCGCAGCAAAAGCCGCCGTTGAAACCGCACGTATCAACCTGGCGTATACCAAAGTCACCTCACCGATTAGCGGTCGTATTGGTAAGTCATCCGTAACGGAAGGCGCGCTGGTACAGAACGGTCAGGCGTCGGCGCTGGCGACAGTGCAGCAGTTGGACCCTATTTATGTCGATGTGACCCAGTCCAGCAATGATTTCCTGCGCCTGAAGCAGGAGCTGGCAAATGGTTCGCTGAAGCAGGAAAACGGCAAAGCGAAGGTCGATCTGGTGACCAGCGACGGTATCAAATTCCCGCAATCCGGTACGCTTGAATTCTCCGACGTGACCGTTGACCAAAGCACCGGGTCTATTACTTTGCGCGCCATCTTCCCTAACCCGGATCACACCTTATTGCCAGGAATGTTCGTTCGCGCACGTCTGCAGGAAGGGACAAAACCGACGGCATTACTGGTTCCACAACAGGGCGTTACCCGTACTCCACGCGGCGATGCCACGGTGCTGGTGGTTGGCGCTGATAACAAAGTGGAAACCCGCCAAATCGTCGCAAGCCAGGCGATCGGCGATAAGTGGCTGGTGACTGACGGATTGAAAGCGGGCGACCGCGTAGTCGTCAGCGGGCTGCAAAAAGTACGTCCTGGCGCACAGGTTAAAGTGCAGGAAATTACCGCGGATAACAAACAGCAAGCCGCAAGCGGTGATCAACCTGCTCAGCCCAGGTCTTAACTTAAACAGGAGCCGTTAAGACATGCCTAATTTCTTTATCGATCGCCCTATATTTGCGTGGGTGATCGCCATCATCATCATGTTGGCAGGGGGGCTCGCGATCCTCAAATTGCCGGTAGCGCAATATCCGACGATTGCGCCACCAGCAGTGACGATCTCCGCAACCTACCCTGGCGCTGATGCGAAAACGGTACAGGATACCGTCACGCAGGTTATCGAACAGAATATGAACGGTATCGATAACCTGATGTATATGTCCTCCAACAGTGACTCCACGGGGACCGTGCAGATCACGCTGACCTTTGAATCCGGCACCGATGCGGATATCGCGCAGGTTCAGGTTCAGAACAAGTTGCAACTGGCAATGCCGTTACTTCCCCAGGAAGTACAGCAACAGGGCGTGAGCGTTGAGAAGTCCTCAAGTAGCTTCCTGATGGTAGTGGGCGTCATTAACACCGACGGCACCATGACCCAGGAGGATATTTCGGATTACGTTGCCGCCAATATGAAAGATCCGATCAGCCGTACCTCTGGGGTGGGCGACGTCCAGCTGTTTGGTTCGCAGTATGCGATGCGTATCTGGATGAATCCGACAGAGCTGACCAAATACCAACTGACGCCGGTCGACGTGATTAACGCGATCAAAGCGCAGAACGCCCAGGTCGCGGCAGGTCAGCTCGGTGGTACGCCGCCGGTAAAAGGCCAGCAGCTTAACGCATCGATTATTGCCCAAACGCGTCTGACCTCAACGGATGAGTTTGGCAAAATCCTGCTGAAGGTGAATCAGGATGGCTCCCAGGTTCGTCTGCGGGATGTAGCGAAAATTGAGCTTGGCGGCGAGAACTACGACGTCATCGCGAAATTTAACGGTCAGCCAGCGTCAGGTCTTGGCATCAAACTGGCTACCGGCGCCAACGCGCTGGATACCGCTACCGCTATTCGCGCCGAACTGAAAAAAATGGAACCGTTCTTCCCGCCAGGGATGAAAATCGTCTACCCGTATGACACCACGCCGTTCGTGAAGATTTCTATTCATGAAGTGGTAAAAACGCTGGTCGAAGCGATTATCCTCGTGTTCCTGGTGATGTACCTGTTCCTGCAGAACTTCCGCGCGACGTTGATTCCGACTATTGCGGTTCCGGTGGTGTTGTTGGGAACCTTTGCCGTGCTTGCGGCATTCGGTTTCTCGATAAACACGCTGACGATGTTCGGGATGGTGCTCGCCATCGGCTTGCTGGTGGATGACGCCATCGTGGTGGTCGAGAACGTCGAACGTGTTATGACGGAAGAAGGCCTTCCGCCGAAGGAAGCGACGCGCAAATCCATGGGCCAGATTCAGGGCGCATTGGTGGGTATCGCGATGGTACTGTCGGCGGTATTTATTCCGATGGCCTTCTTTGGCGGCTCAACCGGGGCAATTTATCGTCAGTTCTCTATCACCATCGTATCGGCGATGGCGCTGTCGGTGCTGGTCGCGCTGATCCTGACGCCCGCGCTGTGCGCGACGATGCTCAAACCCGTCGCCAAAGGCGATCATGGCGAAGGGAAAAAAGGCTTTTTCGGCTGGTTTAACCGCCTGTTTGATAAGAGCACGCATCACTACACCGATAGCGTAGGCAATATTCTGCGCAGCACCGGGCGTTATCTGCTGCTCTATCTCATTATCGTCGTCGGTATGGCTTATCTGTTCGTTCGTCTGCCAAGCTCTTTCTTGCCGGATGAAGACCAGGGCGTATTCCTGACAATGGTCCAACTCCCCGCCGGCGCGACGCAAGAGCGCACGCAAAAAGTGCTGGATGAGGTCACGGATTACTATCTGAACAAAGAGAAAGCCAACGTTGAATCGGTATTCGCCGTCAACGGCTTCGGTTTTGCAGGGCGCGGTCAGAATACCGGTATTGCATTCGTGTCGTTGAAAGACTGGGCCGATCGTCCAGGCGAAAAAAACAAGGTTGAAGCGATTACCCAGCGGGCAACCGCAGCGTTTTCACAAATTAAAGATGCGATGGTCTTCGCCTTTAACCTGCCGGCGATTGTTGAACTGGGCACCGCAACCGGGTTTGACTTCGAGTTGATTGACCAGGCGGGACTTGGTCATGAAAAACTCACCCAGGCACGTAATCAGTTGTTCGGCGAGGTGGCGAAATATCCTGATCTGCTGGTCGGCGTTCGACCTAACGGTCTGGAAGATACGCCGCAGTTTAAAATCGATATCGACCAGGAAAAAGCTCAGGCGCTGGGCGTGTCTATTAGCGACATTAATACCACGCTGGGCGCAGCATGGGGCGGCAGCTATGTAAACGACTTTATCGATCGCGGTCGTGTGAAGAAAGTTTACGTGATGTCCGAAGCGAAATACCGCATGTTGCCGGATGATATTAACGACTGGTACGTTCGTGGTAGCGATGGTCAGATGGTGCCGTTCTCCGCATTCTCCTCTTCCCGCTGGGAATATGGTTCGCCACGTCTGGAACGCTATAACGGTCTGCCTTCGATGGAAATTCTGGGTCAGGCAGCGCCAGGCAAGAGTACTGGTGAAGCGATGGCGATGATGGAAGAACTGGCCAGCAAGCTGCCGTCAGGCATTGGGTATGACTGGACCGGGATGTCCTACCAGGAGCGGTTGTCCGGCAACCAGGCCCCTGCCCTGTATGCTATCTCGCTGATCGTCGTCTTCCTGTGTCTGGCGGCATTGTATGAGAGCTGGTCTATCCCGTTCTCCGTAATGCTGGTTGTTCCGCTTGGGGTTATCGGCGCGCTGCTGGCTGCGACCTTCCGCGGACTGACTAACGACGTTTACTTCCAGGTGGGCCTGCTCACAACCATTGGGTTGTCGGCGAAGAACGCGATACTTATCGTCGAATTCGCCAAAGACTTAATGGATAAAGAAGGGAAAGGTCTGGTAGAAGCGACGCTGGAGGCCGTCCGGATGCGTTTGCGCCCGATTCTGATGACCTCGTTAGCGTTCATGCTGGGGGTTATGCCGCTGGTTATCAGTTCCGGCGCGGGTTCCGGCGCGCAGAATGCGGTAGGTACTGGCGTACTGGGCGGGATGGTAACGGCAACCGTACTGGCTATTTTCTTCGTACCGGTCTTCTTCGTGGTGGTACGCCGCCGCTTTAGCCGTAAAAGCGAAGATATTGAGCATAGTCATTCGACAGAACATCGCTGATTTGCTCACTGTTGATAAGGCCGCGCAAGCGGCCTTTTTTACACAAAAATCATAAAATACGCTTATTGTTAGATTGATTATTTTTTGCCATATTAATAAAAGGTATAATCCTTACTGCGTTAAAGGCTTTTCTTAGGAAAGTTGGCCATTTCTTAATTCAGCCATTAATTAAGAAATATTAAGAATATTCCTGGCTATTTTCTCCTGTCAGAGTCTATTGTTTTAGCCTGAAAAGCTAAAAAACGTTAACCCAATGATTACACAAACAATAAAACTGGTTCCTTTTTAGGCGACCGACGATCACTGTTAAAATTCGAAAAAGTATGGCAACACGCGGCTTTCACGCAATTGTAATTTTTCGTAATATGACGATGAAAAGTTTTTTAGAGTAGATTATAGTTAAATCATAAGGTGACGTGGGAAGTACCAGGTTAGTTAGTTGTATCCATCCCGAAGGTGTTCGGTTAGTTTAAGCCACTAAAAAGGGGATGCATTATGGACGAATACTCACCCAAAAGACATGATATAGCACAGCTTAAATTTCTTTGCGAAACCCTGTATCATGACTGTCTTGCAAACCTTGAAGAAAGCAACCATGGCTGGGTTAATGACCCGACCTCAGCAGTCAACCTGCAGCTCAATGAGCTGATAGAGCATATTGCAACTTTCGCGCTTAATTATAAAATTAAGTACAATGAAGACAATAAATTGATTGCGCAGATAGATGAATACCTGGACGACACCTTTATGTTGTTCAGCAGCTATGGTATTAATACGCAGGATTTGCAAAAATGGCGTAAATCGGGCAACCGCCTGTTCCGTTGTTTCGTCAACGCCACCAGGGCTAATCCTGTTAGTTTGTCTTGTTAAAAATTATTACAATCATAGGTAGAATTTATGTCTGATAAACCATTAACTAAAACTGATTATTTGATGCGTTTACGGCGCTGTCAGACAATTGACACTCTGGAGCGCGTCATTGAGAAAAATAAATATGAATTGTCCGACAATGAGCTGGCTGTATTTTACTCAGCTGCGGATCACCGTCTTGCAGAATTGACGATGAACAAACTCTACGACAAGATCCCCTCTTCAGTATGGAAATTCATTCGTTAATCACGCTACATTACTTTTTAGAGAACACGCAGGTGTTATCTGCCTCCTCGTTCTGGCTAGTAACACAACGGGCTATTATAGAACAGTGATATAGATCACATACCAATAGCAGGGAACGTTCCCTCTAATACTTTATTATTGCTTCTATTGCGATAATATCCACCAAGGGGAGCGCGCGATGAGTGACGAAAAACAAAAAATGATCGCTGGGGCACTGTATTGCCCGACCGATGAAACTTTATGCCAGGATCGACTGCGGGCGCGTCAACTCATCCATCAATACAATTATACTACGCCTGATGAAATAAATAAGCGTCAGGCGATTTTACGCGACCTGTTGGGTCGATGCGAAGACGCCTATATTGAACCTTCCTTCCGTTGCGACTACGGCTATAATATTTTTCTTGGTCACTCCTTTTACGCTAACTTCGACTGCGTCATGCTTGATGTTTGCCCAATTCATATTGGCGATAATTGTATGCTCGCGCCAGGGGTACATATCTATACCGCCACGCACCCGCTGGACGCCGTCGAACGCAACAGCGGCAGAGAATTAGGTAAACCCGTCACTATCGGAAATAACGTCTGGATAGGCGGACGAGCCGTCGTTAATCCTGGCGTAACCATCGGCGATAACGTCGTCGTCGCTTCAGGCGCTGTGGTGACAAAAAACGTACCGCCAGACGTCGTGGTAGGCGGAAATCCGGCGCGAATCATTAAAAAATTGTAGTTCAAATGATAACTGTTATGCTAATTCGTGGTTAATCTGTTACTTTTTTCACGTTACACCTCCCTTTAAAATGGGCTGTTACTACCCCTATGTCGCAGAAATCATGAAGGCAAAAGATGACAGAGATACAGCGCCTGCTTAGCGAAACTATTGATGACTTAAACGTCCGTGAAAAACGCGATAACAGGCCGCGTTTTAGTATCAGTTTTATCCGCAAGCATCCTGGGTTATTTATCGCGATGTATGCAGCCTGGTTTGCGACGCTGGCGGTCATGCTGCAATCAGAAACGCTGGTGGGGTCAGTGTGGCTGTTAGTGGTGTTATTTATCGCATTTAATGGCTTCTTCTTTTTCGACATCGCCCCGCGTTATCACTATAACGACATCGATGTGCTGGACCTCCGGGTCTGTTACAACGGCGAATGGTACAACACCCGCTTTGTTCCCCCCACGCTCATTGAGACGATTCTTCAGTCTCCACAGGTGGATAATGAACATAAAGTCCAGCTGCAAAAAATGGTTGCCCGTAAGGGCGAACTTTCCTTCTACGATATTTTTACGCTGGCCCGCGCAGAAGCCAGTCGGTAATAAAAAAGTGCGCACCCTCCCTGGTACGCACTGCTTTCCCTGAACCGTTGGTTTTTTAACGTCTTTTTTTACGCCCCTGAACCGCCTTAAAACGCGGATTTGTTTTACAAATCACGTATAAGCGTCCTTTGCGTTTGACTATCTGGCAATCCGGATGCCGTTGTTTTGCATTGCGAAGTGAGTTTAACACCTGCATTTTATTTACCCCCGTTTAGCGCCGATAAAATGACCAAAACGTTTCTGGAAGCGTGCGGCGCTACTTTCGCTATCAAACGTTTTCTGTCTACCGGTATAAAAAGGATGCGATTTTGATGACACATCAATAGTGACATACGGATATGTCACGCCGTCCAGTTCGATTTCACGTTCAGTTTTGATAGTTGATCCCACTTTCACATATTCATTTGCGCTGGTGTCGTGAAATACGACGGTGCGGTATAAAGGATGAATATCAGGTTTCATTGCATTCTCTCAATTATGTTATAACATAACAATAAAATACGCTATCAACGCTCCTTTTTCAACCGGTAAACATTCACGATCTCTTCCTGGCGGCAAAAGCAACGTGGCGTAACGCGTTAGTCTGGCCCCTGTATCTGTAAAATCGATAAAATAGCTTTATCATTCGAGGGCGCGATTTACGATCGGATATACTTTCTCTACGCTGTGTTTATAAGGACATCACTGTGACAACACGACATCTGGTCAGCCTGGTAACGGGAGTGCTTATCCTGTCTGTCCTTTTCCCGATAGGATTGAGCCTGTGGCTGGCGCACCGTCAAGTTGAAAAAAGGTTTAACGAAGAGCTGGATATCTTCTCGTCCCGGGTGGCGCTACGTACAGAAAGGGTCAGTGACCAGGCAAAAGCCGCGTTAACGCATATTGCCTCCTTTAAAGGCGAGCCCTGCAGCAGCGCCCATTTACTCGCCATGCGCCGCGTGTCTTATAGCTTTCGGTATGTCCAGGAAGTTCTGTATCTTAAAAATTCGATTCCCGTTTGCTCCTCACTTGAAAAAGAGAGCCATATTCCCGCGTTCCCTCCGCCCATGAAAATCACTCGCGACGGTTATCGCGCCTGGTTTACGGCGCAAAACGATCTGGGTATAAAACGCTATATGGCGGCACTCGGGAGCGACAGCTATATCGTGATGATCGACCCGGCGTCCTTTATCGATGTGATTCCGTTTGGCGCATGGCCGATTGACGTCGCTATTATTGGCCGGGAACGCAATACTGTGGTTGCCAGCAGCGGTAACCTTGACCCCGCTATTCTTCCGCTCATTCACCATGAGACGCCCCTGCGGCTGGAAAACCGAGGCATTCAGTATGCTATCCACCCCTTTCCGGAAATGGGCATTACTATCGTAAGCTGGGCACCGACCGCTCCGCTGGAAAGGAGCTGGTATCGACAGGCGTTTATCTGGCTACCGGCGGGCATCGTAACGGGTCTGCTGGCCGCGGCCTTTATTCTGCGTATTTTGCGTCGGCTACAGTCGCCCCGCCACCGTCTCCAGGATGCGATAGACAATCGCGAAATTAACGTACACTATCAGCCTATTGTCTCCCTGAGCAGCGGAAAAATTGTCGGTGCCGAAGCCTTAGCTCGCTGGCAACAGGCGGACGGCACTTTCCTTTCGCCGGAAATTTTTATCGCGCTGGCTGAACAAACCGGGCTCACGGAGCCGCTAACCCGGCTAATCATCGAAACCGTTTTTGAAGACATGGGGAGTTGGTTAAAGTCCCATCCCGAACAACATATTTCAATCAATCTTGAGGCATCCGATCTGGCGTCGGAAACGTTGCCGACGCTGTTAAGCACGCTGCTGAACCGTAGCCAAATTTCTCCGTCGCAAATCGCGCTTGAATTAACGGAGCGCGAGTTCGCCGATCCGAAAACCAGCGCGCCCATTGTCGCCAGATACCGTAACGCGGGACATTCCATTTATATTGATGACTTTGGCACCGGCTATTCCAGCCTCAGCTATTTACAAAATCTGGATGTGGATGTCCTTAAAATTGATAAATCTTTTGTCGATGCGCTGGAATATAAAAACGTCACGCCGCATATTATTGAAATGGCGAAAACGCTCAAACTCAAGATGGTCGCAGAAGGCATCGAAACGACCAGGCAAGAACAGTGGCTACGCCAGCATGGCGTACATTATGGTCAGGGCTGGTTATACAGTAAGCCCCTACCCGCTACGGCATTTATTCTTTGGGCGGAACAGCGGCTATAACGTCGCACAGCAGAAAAGAACAGTGTGGAGAGGCACAAATGGGTGGGGGCCCTGCCAGCTACATCCCGGCACACGCGTCATCTGCCTTGGCTGCTTCCTTCCGGACCTGACCTGGTAAACAGAGTAGCGTTGCGGGAGAACCAACAGAGCCCCCATTGAGAGCGTTGTGAACCAACGCGCAGGCGCATTATCACTGCTATATCGTGCAATTGCAACCCATCAGGCATCGGATGCTGGTTTCTTGCGCATCCGGGCTTTCCTCCCCCCTTATTCCAGATTATCCTGAAGCATTAACGCAGGATTCTATTATGGATATTCAGGACACATTTCCTCAACGCGTCTGGCAAATCGTCGCTTCGATCCCGGAAGGATTTGTCACGACCTACGGTGATGTCGCCCGGCTTGCCGGTTCGCCTCGGGCAGCGCGTCAGGTCGGCGGAGTTTTAAAACGTCTGCCGGAAGGCAGCACTTTACCATGGCATCGGGTGGTGAACCGCCACGGCGCAATATCACTTACCGGGCCGGATCTACAGCGGCAACGTCAGGCATTACTGGCGGAAGGCGTGGTGGTGTCGGGAAGCGGACAAATCGATTTACAACGCTATCGCTGGGTGTATTAACCCTCTCCGTAACGGAGAGGGTTGGCGCAGGATTAATACTGGGTAGGCGCAGGAACGGCAGAAGACGGATTGACCTGGGTCGGCGAAGTCGATGGAACCGTCGTCGTCGCACCGCCGCTGGCCTGCACAGGCACCGCCGTTTGCTGTACCGGTACCAGCGTCAGATCCGCTTTAGTGCCGCCATTATTAATCACCGGTTTCACGCTATCGGTAATAAATACCAGCTTATTGTCAACGGTGATGGCCGCGCTCAGGAGAATACGCGCGTTAGGTTGAATATCTGATGGGTTAAACGGCAACACAAAACTGAAAGGCGCCTGTTTACCTTCGGTACGTACCGCTTTTTGCGACAGCACCTTAGACGGCGCATCAGCCAGCGAAGCATCTGAAAGCGTCACGGTCAGCACCGCATCTGGCGGCAGAGCGACCTTCTGGCGGATCCAGACGGTACCGGAAACATTGGGTTGCTGAATAGTAGACTGGTTAGCTGTAATCGACATGTTAGGGTTTGGCGCAGGCGTCTGGATATCAGCGCTTTTATCAGCGCAGGCCGCCAGAGATATCGCAACCGCTAAACCACTTACGATGTGCACGAGTTTCATTCAATTCTCCTTATCATCAATGCACCAGCAGGCCTTTCCCCCCGCCGGAAGAGTGGTTAACAGAAACATAACGTGATTAAGTGTGGCACATGTCACTCATTTTTGCCTGGAATTGGTCTGTTATTCAGACTTTTGTACCCATCGGACCACTTGCAAAATTGCGTTATACTCTGCCCTACCTCGCTTCGGCATCGTTGTCACCTGGAGAGTATGTATGAGTCAGACACTGAATAATTTGCTGACATTATTGAATCTGGAAAAAATTGAAGAAGGACTCTTTCGGGGCCAAAGTGAAGACTTAGGGCTGCGCCAGGTATTTGGCGGTCAGGTGGTGGGCCAGGCACTCTATGCCGCCAAAGAAACGGTGCCGGAAGCACGACTGGTGCATTCATTCCACAGTTATTTTCTGCGGCCAGGCGACAGCCAAAAACCCATTATCTATGACGTAGAAGTGCTGCGCGATGGGAATAGCTTCAGCGCCCGCCGCGTTGCCGCTATTCAGAACGGGAAACCCATCTTTTACATGACCGCCTCATTCCAGGCGCCGGAACCGGGTTTTGAACATCAAAAAACCATGCCGACGGCAGTCGGGCCGGAAGGACTACCGTCAGAAACGGAAATCGCGCAATCGCTGGCGCATTTACTGCCGCCGATTCTGAAAGAAAAGTTTCTCTGCGATCGCCCGCTGGAAATTCGTCCCGTCGAATTTCACAATCCGTTGAAAGGTCACGTCGCCGCGCCTGTGCGTCAGGTATGGATTCGCGCCAACGGCACCGTTCCGGATGACATTCGCGTCCATCAATATTTACTGGGATATGCCTCTGACCTGAATTTCCTTCCCGTCGCGCTTCAGCCTCACGGCATCGGTTTTCTGGAAAAGGGCATTCAGATCGCCACTATCGATCACTCTATGTGGTTCCATCGCCCGTTCAATTTTAATGAATGGCTACTTTATAGCGTAGAGAGCACTTCCGCCTCCAGCGCCCGGGGCTTTGTTCGCGGCGAGTTTTATACTCAGGATGGCGCGCTGGTCGCTTCAACCGTGCAGGAAGGGGTAATGCGTAATCACAATTAAAAAACATGCCGCTATGCGGCGTTAATGGCCTGATGACGCTGCGCTTATCCGGCCTACGGTAAACTGGATAAGCGCAGCGCCATCAGGCATGTTGCGCAATCACGCGTTATACGCATTCTCGCCGTGACTGTTCACATCCAGCCCCTCGCGCTCCTGCTCTTCCGGTACACGCAGTCCAACAAGGATATCCGCCAGTTTGTAACCAACAAACGCGACAACGCCGGACCAGACGACCGTAATAGCAATACTTTCCAGCTGTACCATCACTTGATGTCCCATCGTAACGCCGTCGACAAAGCCAACGCCGCCCAGCGAACTGGCGGCAAAAACGCCGGTCAGGATACAGCCGATTATTCCGCAAACGCCGTGAACGCCAAATACGTCGCACGGATCATCTACCCGTAACAGACGTTTAAGCATGGTGACTCCCCACAATCCCGCCAGACCCGCAATAACGCCGATAACCAGCGCGCCGCCAACGCCAACATAGCCACAGGCTGGCGTCACGCCGACCAGACCGGCAATCGCGCCGGAACAGGCTCCCAGCAGGGAAGGCTTACCGCGTAGCGTCCACTCGCCGATAATCCACCCCAGAATCGCGGCGGCGGTCGCCACCACGGTGTTCACAAAGGCCAGCGCTGCTATCTCGTTTGCGCTCCCCGCAGAACCCGCGTTAAATCCAAACCAGCCGATATATAGAATCGCAGTACCGGTAAAGACCATCGGCAGGTTATGGGGTTTAAATGCTTCTTTCCCAAAGCCGACGCGTTTGCCAATTAAATAAGCCCCCACCAGCCCGGCGATAGCGGCGTTAATATGCACCACCGTACCACCGGCAAAATCCAGCGCGCCGTGAGCAGCCAGCAGGCCGCCGCCCCACACCATGTGCGCAATCGGAATATAAGAGAGCGTGAACCACACCACGACAAAAATCAGTACCGCCGAAAAACGAATACGCTCCGCCAGCGCGCCGACAATCAGCCCGACGGTAATACAGGCGAAAGATCCCTGAAACGCGACATGAATATACTGATAAATCGTACCCGTTACCGCCGTCAACGCGATATTCTTCAACATCGCCCCATCGGCATTACCGAAGAAATGATTCCCTTCGCCAAAAGCCAGCGAATAGCCGTACACCACCCATAAAATACAGACCAGCGCAAAGGTGACGGTCACTTGCGTTAACATTGACAGCACGTTCTTGGCGCGAATTAATCCGCCGTAAAACAGCGCGATACCCGGTATCGTCATGAACAGCACCAGCGCGGTGCAAATCATCATAAAAGCACTATCCGCTTTATCGGCAACCGCCGGCGCGGCTATCGTTAGCCCAGGCAGCAGCGCCAGTGAAGCCAGTGTGGTTTTTATCATCGCTATCTTCATTTTTTCATTTCCTGTTGCTGTGTGGCGGGTCTTACAGCGCTGCTTCGTCAGCTTCGCCGGTACGAATCCGAATAACGCGCATGAGCTCCGCGACGAAAATTTTGCCGTCGCCAATTTTTCCGGTGTAAGCCGCTTTACTGATGATATCGATCACCTCTTCCAGTTGGTCGTCGGCGATAGCCACATCAATTTTGACCTTCGGCAGGAAATTCACGCTGTACTCCGCGCCGCGATACAGTTCGGCGTGTCCTTTCTGACGGCCAAACCCTTTCACTTCGGTGACGGTCAGTCCCTGAATGCCAATGGAAGAAAGCGCCTCCCGCACGTCCTCCAGCTTGAACGGTTTGATAATCACGGTAACCAGCTTCATAGAACCCTCCACTCAGAATTAGGTAACGGCTGCCGCCGCGCATGGACTCTTCAGAATGGATATTGCAAAGGATGTGCCAGAAGCTGGCGAGCGAGGAAAAGCGCGGTTAGCGGCGCGTCTTTATATTGACGCGCCCCAAAATCGAAGCAGGGAAAGAAAAATGCACCACGACGGTGCATGATGGGCGAGGCTTTGCCCTGTGGCGCCAAACCTTATGCCGCAGGGCCGGGTTCTTCGTGTACGCTGGCGGCTAACTCCTCGCCAACTAACTGTAATTGATACATTTGCCAGTAGCGCCCTTGCGCCGCCAGCAATTGTTGATGCGTCCCGCGCTCCACCGCCTGGCCGCGATGGAGAACCAGAATGGTATCTGCCTCCACGATTGTCGATAGCCGATGGGCAATAACCACCAGCGTGGTGCGCTCGCGAATCGCCGCCAGCGCCTGCTGTATCGCCTGCTCAGTGCCGGAATCGATGCTAGCCGTCGCCTCATCAAGAATTAATATTTGCGGGGCGTCAACCAGCACGCGCGCCAGCGCCAATAGCTGTTTTTGCCCAACGGACAACGTATTTCCCTGCTCGCCGAGATGCGTATGCAGCCCGTCGCTCAGGCCGCGCGCCAGGTCTGCCAGTTGTACCGTTTCCAGCGCCTGCCACACCTGCGCCTCGGAGACATCGCGCCCCAGCGTCACATTAGCCAGAAAGGTATCCGCCATCACTACCGGGTCCTGTTGAACCATCGCCACGCCCTGGCGTAAAACGCGATGATTAAGAGAGGAGATCTCTCGCCCATCCAGCCGAATTTCGCCTTGTGTCAGGGGGTAATACCCCATTAATAAGCTGGCGAGCGTGCTCTTCCCGCTGCCGGTGTGCCCCACCAGCGCCACAAAGCTACGGGACGGTACTGATAGCGTAATATCCTGTAAAACAAGATTATCGTCGCGGTAAGCAAACGACAGATGATCAATATCAATCGCCCCGCTTTGCAACGGCCTGTCGTCGCTGCCATAGCGCTGGCGCGGGCGATCCATCAGTTCAAAAACACGCTCTCCCGCCACAACCGCCTGCTGTAGCATGGATTGCTGGGTGGTCAGTTCAATGAGCGGCTCGTTCAGACGTGACAAATAGCTAATGAACGCATACAGCACCCCGACCTCAATCGTGCCGGCAGACGTAAAGCTGAAAAGCATCAACAGACCGCACAAAATGAGCGCAGAAAAGAGGCTAAGCAGCGGACGCAATAAAAAGCCGTCTAAGCGTAGTGTCTGCATCCGCGCCATGTAGTGCGAGCGGCTGGCCTCGCCCATGCGTTCGCCGAAGCGCGCCTGCTGGCGAAACTGCTGGATTACGCTCATCCCGTTGATGATTTCGTTAAAGCCGTCGTTAATATCCGCCAGGTATGCCCGCACGCGGCGTACAATCGGCGTGCTGTAGCGCTGATAAATGACCATCACGGTCAATACCGCCGGAAAAATCAAAATCGCCACCAGCGCCATCCGCCAGTCAAGGCTGAACATAGCGACCAGCATGGCGCCGATCAACGCCGCGCTACGTAATACCGTTGCGACGACCGTGACGTACAGATCGCGGATGACTTCCGTATCGTTGGTCACACGTGAAATTAATTGTCCGACAGGCTGCGTGTCGAAGGCGCTTAGCGGCTGGCGCAAGGCGGCATCCATGACGTCCGTGCGCAAGGACTGAACCACACCAACGGCCGCCCGGTTAAATAATAAAGACTGGGCGTAATGCAGACCCGCCGCCAGAAACTGTAGCCCCACATAGGCGGCCGCCAGCCCCGCGACCTTGCCCAACGGTAAATGGTGGCGGGCCACCATGTTATCAATGAAATAGCTGATCAGCAGCGGACCGCTAACCTCCGCCGCCGCCGCAATCCACAGCATCATCACCGCGACAGAGAGCGGTTTTCGCCATGGCGAGCCATACGCCAGCAACCGTTTCAGCGTCGGCCATAGCTGTCCAAAACTACGCATTCACCGCCTCCTCGCCGCGTTCCGGCGCGTCATCCAGCGCGGCCTCCAGTTGCTGATAGCGATACATATCGCGATACCAGCCAATCTGCTGCGCCAGTTGATCGTGATCGCCGCGCTGAACAACATGACCATGTTGCATAACGATAATTTCATTGGCGTCGGTCAGCGCGGATAAACGATGCGCGCTGATGATGACCGTACGCCCTTCGCCCCACTGGCGCAAATTATGCAAAATCTGATGCTCCGTACGGCCATCTACTGCAGAAAGCGCATCATCAAGAAGCAGAATTTCCGCATTTAACAGTAGCGCTCTGGCAATCGAGATACGCTGTTTTTGCCCTCCCGATAACATGACGCCACGTTCACCTACCTGCGTGTCGTAGCCCTGAGGCAAGCGGAGAATATCCTCATGTACGCTGGCTAAACGCGCCACCTGTTCAATCTCCTCCTGAGTCGCCTCCGGGCGTCCGAGCGCAATATTATTGGCAATAGAGTCCGAGAACAAAAACGGCGTCTGGCTGACGACCGCCAGTCGGCTACGCCAGCTATCCAGTTGCAGATGCGTCAACGGCATGTCATGGAATCGGATCTCTCCCTGCGTCACATCAAAATGGCGCTGGATAAGCGACAATATTGTGCTTTTCCCCGCGCCGGTCGGACCGCATATCCCCAGCATCTGACCCGGTTTAAGACGAAAGTTCACATTCTCCAACGCCGGATGCGTCGTTTGCGGATAGCAAAACTCACGAATGGCCGCCGTCAGTTCGCCGCGCCCCGCCGGGACCGGCTCTTCGCCATCCTTAACTACCGGCGCTTCCGCCAGCATAGCGCGGATGCGGCTGTAAGCGGCGCTACCCCGCTCCACGATATTAAACATCCAGGCCAGCGCCAGCATCGGCCAAATCATCAACCCCAGATACATCATAAAGCTGGTGAGTTCGCCCAGCGTCAGGCTGCCGTTAACCACCATCCAGCTTCCGCCGCTAATCGCGAGCAGGTTCGCCATGCCAATGGCGATGTAAATGGTTGGATCAAAACGCGCGTCAATACGCGCCACGCGCATATTTTTCTTGCCGGTATCTTCGGCATCCGCCGCAAACAGCGAAGACTGGCGGTCCTCCAGACCAAACGCTTTGATCATGCGGATGCTGGTCAGACTCTCCTGCGTGCGGTCGTTCAGGCTGGAAAAGGCAGCCTGCGCCAGTTTGAAATAATCATGCAGCCGATCGCCGTAACGTTTGATCATCAGCGCCATAATCGGCATCGGCAACAGCGCTAATAGCGTTAGCTGCCAGCTAATTTGCGTCGACATGACAATCAGTACCGCGCAGCCCATTACCAGCGAGTCAACCAGCGTCAGAACGCCCTCGCCCGCCGCAAATACGACGCGATCCACATCATTCGTCGCACGCGCGATAAGATCGCCCGTCCGATGGCGCTGATAAAATTCGGGATGCTGACGACTCAGCTGGCGATAATAATCTTCACGCAGTTCGACGGCTAATTGATAAGAAGCGCCAAACAGCAGCACGCGCCAGACATAGCGCAACAAATAGACCACTACGGCGATCAGGGCAATGGTGCCAATCCACATCGCTATTCGGCCTGGAGTAAAATGCTGTGCGGTTACGCCATCCACGACAATCCCCACCACTTTGGGCGGGATCAGCTGAAGCATCGCAATAAGCATAAGCAGGGCCACCGCGCCAAGATAGCGACGCCATTCTCGGCGAAAGTACCAGCTTAATTGAGCAAATAATCGCACGCGTTATTTCCTGATATGATTTCCGGCAATACCGGGAGAATTATTCAATGGGCAGAGAGGTGGTGTACTTAATCTGTTCCATCGCAAAACTGGAGGTGACGTCTGACAGTCCTGGGACGCTATTGACCAGACGTTTATAGAAGTCGTCATACCGCTTCATGTCGGCCACCTGAACTCGCATCAGATAGTCGTATTCCCCCGCCATCCGCCAGAAGCCAAGCACTTCCGGCATCTCAGAGACGACGGTCACGAACCGACAGTACCATTCACTGCTGTGGTGCTGCGTTTTTATCAACACAAAAGCGGTTAATCCCAGGCCCAGTTTTTCCGGGTCCAGCAGCGCGACCCTGCCAAGCAGGATACCGTCATCTTCCAGGCGTTTAAGCCGCTTCCAGCAAGGCGTTGTCGTCAGATTAACGGCATCCGCCAGCGCCTGCAAAGAGAGGGTACAGTCCTGCTGCAATAAGCAAAGCAGTTTACGGTCAATTTTATCTAACATACCCACTCCATAGAGAATATTTTTCTCCTTACATTGTAATTTAAAGGTCAAATAGCAACAATTTTTTCCGTACTTTTCGCTACTCTTGGCACAAAATGATAAATGGATATTAATGATGAGTAGCAATTGGGTTAAAAATGCCATTAATGAAATTAACGCTGACCACCAGCGCTCGGCGGATACGCATCTTATTCGTTTGCCCCTGTCGGCATTTCCGGGTATCCAGCTTTACCTGAAAGACGAAAGCACGCATCCCACCGGTAGCCTCAAGCATCGTCTGGCGCGCTCGCTGTTCCTTTATGGGCTGTGCAATGGCTGGATTAAAGAAGGCACTCCGATTATTGAAGCGTCATCAGGCTCAACGGCGATTTCCGAAGCCTGGTTCGCGCGTTTACTGGGACTGCCGTTCATCGCCGTCATGCCCGCCTGTACCGCAAAACGTAAAATCGAACAGATTCAATTTTACGGCGGCCACTGTCATTTTGTGGAGAGCGCCTGCGAAATTTATGCCGCCTCCGAGCGGCTGGCGCATGAACTGAACGGTCACTATATGGACCAGTTTACCTACGCAGAACGAGCTACCGACTGGCGGGGCAACAATAATATTGCCGACAGTATTTTCCGCCAGATGCGCAACGAACCCCATCCGGTACCGCGATTTATCGTCATGAGCGCCGGAACGGGCGGAACCTCTGCGACGATTGGGCGCTATATTCGCTGCCAGGGCTATGATACTCAGCTCATGGTGGTGGATCCGGAAAATTCCGTCTTTTTACCTTACTGGCAGGATCGCGACGCTTCATTACGCAGCCCGGTGGGCAGTAAGATTGAAGGAATTGGTCGTCCGCGAGTAGAGCCTTCTTTTATTCCGGATGTCGTGGATGAGATGCTGCGCGTGCCGGACGCCGCCAGCGTTGCCACCGCACACTGGCTGGAAACGCAGCTAGGCCGTAAAGTCGGCGCCTCTACCGGCACGAATATGTGGGGAGCGCTGCAGCTTGCGGCCCGGATGCGCGAGGCTGGAGAAACCGGCGCTATCGTGACGTTATTGTGCGATAGCGGCGATCGCTATCTGGATACCTATTACCACCCGTCCTGGGTTAGCGACCATATCGGCGATTTGACGCCGTGGTCAGCGGCCATCGCAAAATTACTTACCGGCGACTAGAAACCAAAAAAAAGCCAGACTGAATGTCTGGCTTGCTGGAAGAGATCTCTCATTCGGGGGAATAAGGTAGATGCGGATTGTCCAGCCAATGCGTCAAAAAGTGTGATACCGCTTGATTACCACAATGTCCGATAACCGAAAGGTGTGGCAGCGCGGCGATAAGCTGCGGCATGGCATTGCCCATAATGAGCCCCCGCCCGACGCTGCCCAGCATTTCCCGATCGTTCATCGCGTCGCCAAACGCCATGCAATCTGCCAGTGAAAGCCCTAAATGGTTGCTCAATACCGCCAGCGCCGATCCTTTATTGCACCCCAGCGGTAGCACTTCCAGGCAGTCGACGGCAGAGAAACAGAGGTGAGCGCGTTCTTCCAGCGCCTCATTGAGCTGAATGCGCAAACGGATCAGATCGTCATGATCGCCGCAAAAACAGATCTTCGTCACCTGATGGGCCGGAATGCTTTTTATATCGATAACCTGATAACGAAAGCCGCTGTAGACGTGCGCCTGGAGTAGCGCGGGGATCTCCTGGCCTGTAAACCAGCCGTTGTCATTAAACACATGCATACTGGCTCGGGTATCCCAGGCATGGTGCATCACCGTATCGGCAACCTGAGGATCGAGATCCTGACGATGCAGCACGTCGCCTTCCAGCGAGTGAATTCGCGTCCCGTTACCGGTAATAAGATAAGCATCCAGTGAAAGCGTCCCCAGAATATGCCGCATTTCCAGCACATGACGACCCGTAGCGAATGTCAGGGTGATATCGCGTTCGCACAGACGCGACAGCGTGGCGATCGTTTCTCTACCCAAATGGTGATCGGGCATTAATAACGTGCCATCCATATCAAATGCTGCCAGACGGGCCATCTCTTTCTCCACACTGTGACGCGGTTAACTTGTTGTTCAGTATTACCTGAGATATACGGAAGTAATAGTGAACAGATAAAAGGAAGTGTTCCGGGTTTCTATGAGGCTACTGAATCGGCTTAATCAATATCAACGCCTCTGGCAGCCTTCCGCCGGGGAAACGCAACATGTCACCGTTAGCGAACTGGCCGAACGCTGTTTTTGTAGCGAGCGCCATCTGCGAACGCTGCTGCGTCAGGCCCAGCAGGCGGGTTGGCTAAGATGGGAGGCGCAGTCCGGGCGCGGGAAACGTGGACGGCTCCAGTTTCTGGTCACGCCGGAATCGCTCCGCACCGCCATGATGGAACAGGCGCTGGAAAAAGGGCAGCAGCTCAACGTACTGGAACTGGCGCAGCTGGCGCCGGGCGAGTTACGGGCGATGCTCCAGCCTTTTATGGGCGGCCAATGGCAAAACGATACGCCGACATTGCGTATTCCCTACTATCGTCCGCTTGATCCGCTGCAGCCGGGTTTCCTGCCAGGACGCGCGGAACAGCATCTCGCAGGGCAAGTTTTTTCCGGGTTAACGCGCTTCGACCGCGACAGTCAATATCCTTGCGGGGATTTGGCGCATCACTGGGAGGTTTCCGCCGACGGTTTACGCTGGGATTTTTATATTCGCTCCACGCTGCACTGGCATAATGGCGATGCGGTGGACACCGCGCAGCTACACGAACGCCTGGAAAGGCTGCTTACCCTACCGGCGCTAAGCAAATTGTTTATTAGCGTCGCACGGATCGAAGTAACGCATCCTCAGTGCCTGACCTTTCTCCTTCACCGACCTGATTACTGGCTTGCGCATCGTCTGGCGAGCTATTGTAGCGGTCTGGCGCATCCTGACCTGCCGCTTATCGGCACCGGTCCTTTTCGCCTGGCGTTGTTCACGCCGGAACTGGTGCGTCTGGAAAGTCATGACCATTATCACCTCAGCCATCCGCTGCTGAAAGCGATTGAATTCTGGATCACCCCGCAACTGTTTGCCCAGGATCTGGGCACCAGTTGCCGCCATCCGGTGCAGATTGCCATCGGGAAACCGGAAGAGCTGGCGACGCTGAGTCAGGTAAGTAGTGGTATCAGTCTTGGCTTTTGTTATTTAACCCTCAAAAAGGGCTCACGGCTCAACGTACAGCAGGCGCGGCGTCTGATACATATTATCCATCATACTTCGCTGCTGAAAACCTTGCCGGTAGATGAGAACTTGATTATGCCAAGTCAGGGGCTGCTACCCGGCTGGACAATCCCGCAATGGCAGGACGTTGATGAAACGCCATTGCCGAAAAAACTTACCCTGGCGTATCACCTTCCCGTAGAGCTGCATACGATGGCGGAACAACTTCGACATTACCTGGCGACGCTCGGCTGTGAGTTAACGTTGATTTTTCATAATGCCAAAAACTGGGATAACTGCCCTGCGTTGGCGCAAGCGGATCTGATGATGGGCGACAGGCTGATCGGCGAAGCGCCGGAATATACGCTGGAGCAGTGGCTACGTTGCGATCAGATCTGGCCGCATGTCCTGGACGCGCCTGCGTTTTCCCATCTGCAGGCTACGCTTGACGCTCTGCAAATTCAGCCCAATGAAAAAGATCGCCGCGCCGCGCTACAACAAGTTTTTGCCAACCTGATGGATGACGCCACACTTACGCCGCTGTTTAATTATCACTATCGCATCAGCGCCCCACCGGGCGTTAACGGCGTTCGACTCACCCCTCGCGGCTGGTTTGAATTTAGCGAAGCCTGGCTTCCGCCGCCTTCGCCGTGAAGAAGCTGGTCGGGATTATCCGTACGCGTTACCATATTGGCTTTCGTCATTGATCAGGATAACTATGAAACGCGCCGTTGTTGTATTTAGTGGAGGTCAGGACTCCACCACTTGTCTGGCGCAAGCGCGGCATCAGTATGATGAAGTGCATTGTGTCACGTTTGATTATGGTCAGCGCCACCGCGCAGAGATTGATGTCGCACGCGCACTGGCGTTAAAACTTGGCGCACGCGCGCATAAAGTGCTGGATGTCACTTTGCTGAACGAACTGGCGGTCAGCAGCCTGACGCGGGATAGCATTCCGGTGCCGGACTATGAACCGAACGCTGACGGTATCCCCAATACTTTCGTACCGGGACGCAATATTCTCTTTCTGACGCTGGCGGCGATTTACGCTTATCAGGTCAAAGCCGAAGCGGTGATCACTGGCGTTTGCGAGACCGATTTTTCCGGCTATCCAGACTGTCGCGATGAGTTCGTCAAAGCGCTGAATCACGCGGTGAATCTGGGCATGGCGAAAGATATCCGTTTCGAAACGCCCCTAATGTGGATCGATAAAGCTGAAACCTGGGCGCTGGCCGATTATTGGGGCCAACTGGATTTAGTTCGCGAAGAGACGCTGACCTGCTATAACGGCATTAAAGGCGATGGCTGTGGTCATTGCGCAGCCTGTAATCTGCGCGCTAACGGCCTGAATCATTATCTGTCGAATAAAGCGGCGGTGATGGCGGCAATGAAGCAAAAAACCGGGTTAAGGTGATTGTTTTGCCGGATGGCGGCGCATGCACCTTATCCGTGCCTGGCGATATGCACCATGGTCAATATCGCCAGGCCGGACAAGTTCAACGCCATCAGACAGCGAGGCGTTATTGCACCATCTGTTCCAGCTTTTCACGCAATTCGCCTTCCAGCGGCAGCGCTTTTTGCGTTTTTAAATCAATACAAACAAAAGTGATGAGCGCATCGGCCACCACCTGCCCTTCTGGCTCCAGCGTAATCGTCTGGCTTAATACGCCGCTTTTACCGTTAAGCTGTTGTACCTGGCTGGTCACGGTCAGTAGATCGCTCAATACCGCCGGGCGACGGTAATTTATATTGATGTTTACCACCACAAAGGCAATATTGCGGGCCGTCATCCACTTAAAGCTGTCGCTGTTTTCCAGCCCATCCCAACGGGCCTCTTCCAGAAACTCCAGATAGCGGGCATTATTAACATGTTGATAAACATCAAGATGATATCCACGAACTTTGATTTGTGTTTGCATAGCGCAATAACCTTACGTTGTTGTTATAAGTAAACGACAAGTACAGAGGTCATAACTGGTATGACCTCTACAGTCTGGCAAATTTTGGCCACTGTGCAAGTGATTACAATGTTAAAACTGCCAGATTACGCTCCACCAGCGCGCTTCCCATTCCCGGCACCTGCTTTAAATCATCCACCGTTTTAAAAGGACCATACTCCTCCCGATAGCTCACAATAGCCTGCGCTTTTTTCAGCCCAACGCCGTTCATCACCCGCGCCAGATCCTCCGCAGACGCGGTATTAATGCTCACCCTGGTACCTTCATCATCGCTGGCTTTAGCAGGTAATGCCGCTTTGGCGGAGGATGAAGAAGGCGTATCCGCTTTTGTTTCCACCGCTGCATTTTTTGCGACAGGCGTCGCCGCCAGCGCGCTATGGGCCATGCCCGCGCAGGTTAAAGAAAGTGTAATAAGCAGTGCTTTAATTCCGTGTTTCATACTGTTTTCTCCTTGTTTGTTAACAGTGCAGCCACGATAGCGGGGCGGAGAAAAACGAACAAACGGCAATTCTCAGAAATGGAAAAGGCCGCGAAAGCGGCCTTTGTGGGATACAACGTTTTGCAATTTTTTGCGAAGCGCCTCGACGATTACTGCTGTTCCAGAGCGTCGCCGATTTTGATTTTCGCCTCTTTACGCAGATTGCTCATCAGCGCCTCAAAGACAATTTGCGCATTGTTCTGCGTGATGCCCTGCACCATCGCTTTTTTCTGCGCTTCCGGCATGGCGCCCGCTTTCACCTCGTCAAACGCCAGCAGAACGACGTTACCCTGCATATCGTTCGCCACGCCATAAACTGGCTTATCTTTCGTCGGAAGGCTTAACGCAAAGGCCGCCTGACTCACCGGATCCTGACTGGTACGACTTAACGTTTTAGGCTCGCCAAAACTCAGACCCGCCGCTTTCATCGCTTCCGCGCCTTTGCCCGCTTTCAGCTCGACCAGCAGTTTTTCCGCATCCAGCTTCGCCTGTTGTTCCGCTTTGTTATGCTTCACCAGGGCAGTGACCTGTTCCTTCACTTCTGCCAACGGCTTCACGGCTTCAGGTTTATGTTCGCTCACGCGTACGACAAAAGCTCGGTCGCCATCCACGGTGATAATGTCTGAATTCGGCCCCGGCGTACCGTTTTCGCCCACCAGACCGCCATTAAAGATAGCATCGGCTACCGGTTTGAAGTTCAGCTCTTCCGGTAAGGTGTCACGGCTAAACCAGCCGGTTTCAACCGCTTTTACGCCAGCGACCTGTTCAGCGCCTGCTAACGACTCATTGTCGTTGCTTGCCGCATCGCTCACCTTCTGCTGCAACGCATAGTAAGCATCCAGCGCTTTTTCTTGTTTCACTTTCGCGGCAATGTCGTCGCGAACCTCGCTTAACGGTTTCACTTTGGCAGGCTGAATATCATCCAGACGCGCCACCAGAAAACCGACAGACGACTTAATCACGCCAGATATCTGGCCTTTTTCTTTTAATCCGGCGTTTTTCAGTTCCGGCACCGTGGCAGACTCTTCCAGCCAGCCCATATCGCCGCCATTACGCGCAGAGATGATATCGGTAGATTTCTCTTTCGCCAGCGTGGCGAAATCTTCGCCCTTGTTCAGCGCATCCAGTACCGCTTTCGCATCATCTTCCGTTTTGGTCTGAATAATGCTGTAACGAATACGCTCCGGCTGAGTAAACTGATCTACATGCTGGTCATAATAGGCCTGAATATCCGCATCGCTGACCGGTGCCTGCATCGTCGCGGCATCCAGCTTGATATAGCTTACGCGGAACTGTTCCGGCGTCATAAAGCGGACTTTATTCTGATCGTAGTAGCTGGACACTTCCTGATCGGTCACCTGCTGCTTCGCCGCCAGCGCGTTGACATCAATAACGGCTTCACGCACCACGCGCTGTTGAGAGACTAATGCCGCCAGTTCGTCGGTTTCCCCTTTCAGCATAAAATCAGTACCGGCCACGCCGTTGATCAGTTGCTGAGTGGTAAGCTGGTTACGCAGCGCCTGAGCGTACTGATCGGCGGTCATTCCCATCTGATTCACAATCGCGTTATAGCGGTTGTTGTCAAACTTACCGTCCACCTGAAAAGCGGGAGTGGCGAAAATCGCCTGCTTTACCTGCTCATCGCTGATGCCCAGTTTCAGTTCGCGGGAATATTGATCCAACAGCGCTTCATCTATCAGACGATTCAGCACCTGCTGGCGCAGGCTTTTCATATAACCTTCGTTGGCCGCCAGTTCAGAATACCTGTCGCCCAACTGCTGCTGCATACGGTTACGTTCGTTATTAAACGCATTCTCAAACTGTGCCCGGCTGATTTCCTGGCCATTCACTTTTGCGGCGTAGTTATTGCTTCCGCCAATCAGGTAACCACTAACGCCGGTCAAAATGAACGACACGATAATGATAACGAAAATAATCTTGAGCACGAGACTGTTTGCAGCCGTGCGTAAGCTGTCCATCATGGTGTAACCACACTCCGCTGTAGGTGACTTTACACTTTATCTTTCAGGCGGCTTCTCCGCTGGCTACCGAGTGATTCGCTCAGTCGCCGCGTCGACGCAACCTGAATGATTTGCGTATAGAGACTTCACGCGCATCGCATTTTCTGAACGCGGCGCACAAAAGCCTATTGTGACAAGAAACGAGGGCAATTGTCAGCCCGCAACGCACAGAAAGTCCCGAATCGCCAATAAAAAAGGCACATCAGTTGATGCGCCCTTGTACTTTGTCACATCCCCCGAGGGGATCACGCTTAGTTTACCGCGTCTTTCAGCGCTTTACCTGCACGGAAACTCGGCACTTTGGCAGCGGCGATGGTGATCTCTTTACCTGTTTGCGGGTTGCGACCAGTACGGGCAGCACGCTCTTTAACAGCAAAAGTACCAAAGCCTACCAGTGCAACGTCATCCCCTTCTTTCAGAGATTCGGTAACAGAAGCAATAATCGCATCTAACGCACGTCCAGCCGCAGCCTTAGAGATATCAGCCCCTGCAGCAATTTTTTCGATCAGTTGAGATTTATTCACTCTTCTCTTCCTCTTTATAATTTATATCGCACCTGAATCCTTCGAAGTACGACCGCGCAGCAGTTATATCAGGCCTGCCACGCCCTTACAACACCCGTTAATGGTGGCAGACCCAATCAACCATCTAAATTAGCTATACAAAAAAAGGCTGGCAAGTCCGAAATAGCCTGCCAGCCCTGTTTTTATTAGCGCTATTTGCGCGAGGTCACTATTTTGCGGTTACAACCTGCATTCCAGACGGTTCGTTTTGCAGAGCAAGCGTCAGAACTTCCTCAATGCGCTTAACCGGGTGAATATCCAGATCGGCAATCACGTTGTCCGGAATTTCCTCCAGGTCACGTTTATTTTCGAATGGAATTAAGACCGTTTTAATCCCGCCGCGATGCGCCGCCAACAGTTTTTCTTTCAGGCCGCCGATCGGCAATACCTGACCACGCAGCGTGATCTCACCGGTCATTGCCACATCTGCGCGCACCGGATTACCAGTCAGGCAGGAAACCAGCGCGGTACACATCGCGATACCGGCGCTTGGACCGTCTTTCGGCGTTGCGCCTTCCGGCACGTGAACGTGGATATCGCGTTTTTCGTAAAAGTCCGGATTAATACCCAGTTTTTCCGCGCGCGCGCGCACCACGGTCAGCGCCGCCTGAATAGATTCCTGCATCACTTCACCGAGCGAGCCGGTGTAGGTCAACTTGCCTTTGCCCGGGACGCAGGCGGTTTCGATGGTCAACAGATCGCCGCCCACTTCCGTCCACGCCAGGCCCGTCACCTGACCTACGCGGTTTTCGCTATCCGCGCGGCCATAATCAAAGCGCTGCACACCGAGGTAGTCGTGCAGATTATCGCCGTTAATTTCGATATGTTTTAACGACTTATCTAGCAACAGTTGTTTAACCGCTTTGCGGCACAGTTTGGAGATTTCACGCTCCAGACTACGCACGCCCGCTTCACGCGTGTAATAGCGGATAATACCGATAATCGCGCTATCGTCGACCGTCAGTTCTCCTTTCTTCAGCGCGTTACGCTCGATCTGCTTCGGCAGCAGGTGACGTTTAGCAATATTCAGCTTCTCATCTTCGGTATAACCGGACAGACGGATCACTTCCATACGATCCAGCAGCGGCGCCGGAATGTTCATGGAGTTGGAGGTGGCGACGAACATCACATCGCTGAGATCGTAATCCACTTCCAGGTAATGATCGCTGAACGCCACGTTCTGCTCCGGATCCAGCACTTCCAGCAGTGCGGAAGCCGGATCGCCGCGCATGTCCGAAGACATTTTGTCGATCTCATCGAGCAGGAACAGTGGGTTTTTAACCCCCACTTTGGCCATTTTTTGGATCAGTTTA
The DNA here is from genome assembly GCF_004010735.1 of Salmonella sp. SSDFZ54. Lineage (NCBI taxonomy): Bacteria > Pseudomonadati > Pseudomonadota > Gammaproteobacteria > Enterobacterales > Enterobacteriaceae > Salmonella > Salmonella sp. SSDFZ54. Next base: position 3,225,676 of record NZ_CP034819.1, on the reverse strand, counting down.
CCCGGCATAGAGCCAATGTAAGTCCGGCGATGACCGCGGATTTCCGCTTCATCACGCACGCCGCCCAGCGCCATACGGATGTATTTACGCCCTGTTGCTTTAGCGATGGACTGGCCCAACGAGGTTTTACCTACCCCCGGCGGCCCCACCAGACACAGGATCGGCCCCTTGATTTTATTTACACGGCTTTGAACCGCGAGATACTCAAGGATGCGGTCTTTCACGCGCTCCAGACCATAATGGTCAGTATCGAGGATTTCCTGCGCCTGACGCAGGTCTTTTTTGACCTTGCTACGCGCATTCCACGGCACCTGCACCATCCAGTCGATGTAGCCGCGCACCACGGTCGCTTCCGCCGACATCGGAGACATCATTTTCAGCTTCTGCAGTTCCGCTTCCGCTTTCTCTTTCGCCTCTTTCGGCATTTTCGCCGCGTCGATCTTACGCTTCAGCGCTTCGTTTTCGTCCGGCGCGTCGTCCATCTCGCCAAGTTCTTTCTGAATCGCTTTCATTTGCTCGTTCAGATAGTACTCGCGCTGGGATTTCTCCATCTGCTTTTTCACGCGGTTGCGAATGCGTTTCTCAACCTGCAGCAGATCGATTTCAGATTCCATCATCGCCATCAAATATTCAAGACGTTCGTTAATGTCGGACATCTCAAGAACAGACTGTTTATCCGCCAGTTTCAGCGGCATATGCGCGGCGATGGTGTCAGCCAGACGTGCAGGGTCGTCAATGCTATTGAGTGACGTCAGCACTTCCGGCGGAATTTTTTTGTTCAGCTTGATGTAGCCTTCGAACTGGCTGATAGCGGTACGCACCAGCACTTCTTGTTCACGCTCATCAATGGCTGGCGAATCAAGGTACTCCGCCTTCGCGGAGAAATGTTCGCCGTTGTCAGACAGCGCGGAAATACGCGCGCGCTGTAACCCCTCGACCAGCACTTTTACGGTGCCGTCAGGCAGTTTCAGCATCTGCAAAATAGAGGCCACGGTCCCGACGGTGAAAAGATCGTTTACACCCGGCTCATCCGTTGATGCTTCCTTCTGGGCGACCAGCATGATTTTTTTATCATGGTCCATAGCCGCTTCCAGACAACGGATAGATTTTTCCCGCCCTACAAATAAGGGTATGACCATGTGCGGATAAACCACCACATCGCGCAAGGGCAATACGGGGATTTCAATGCGTTCAGAACGCTCAGGATTCATAGAGCTCTCTCTTAGTTTAGTGTCCGCCAGGTAATCAGATAGTATAGCTGTGCTCCATACCACCTATAACATGTACGTCAGTATATGGGGATGTTTCCCACACATTCAACGGCGTGTTTACAGGAAAAACGAAAGGGGAGATAAAATCCCCCCTTTTTTGGCTAACTGATTGTATGAATGTTTAATTATTCGCCAGAAGCCTGCGCTTCCGGTTTGCCGTAAATCAGCAACGGCTTACTCTGACCGGCAATAACGGACTCGTCGATCACCACTTTTTCGACGTCTTCCATAGATGGCAAATCGTACATGGTATCCAGCAGCGCCGCTTCGACGATAGAACGCAGACCACGGGCACCGGTTTTACGCGCCATTGCTTTCCTGGCGATAGCGTCCAGCGCTTCGTCACGGAATTCCAAATCGACGCCTTCCAGGTTAAACAGCGCCTGATACTGCTTGGTCAGCGCATTTTTCGGCTCTTTCAGGATTTGAATCAGCGCTTCTTCGCTGAGTTCGTTCAGCGTCGCCACCACTGGCAGACGACCGATAAACTCAGGAATCAGACCAAATTTGATCAAATCTTCCGGTTCAACCTGCGACAACAGCTCGCCTTCGCTGGCTTTGTCGGACTTCGCTTTCACCGTCGCGCCAAAACCAATGCCGGAGCCGGTTTCAACACGGTTAGCGATCACTTTATCCAGACCGGCAAACGCGCCGCCGCAGATAAACAGAATCTTAGAGGTATCTACCTGTAAGAACTCCTGCTGCGGATGTTTGCGACCGCCCTGCGGTGGAACCGCGGCGACAGTGCCTTCGATCAGTTTCAGCAACGCCTGCTGTACGCCTTCGCCGGAAACATCGCGGGTAATGGACGGATTGTCTGATTTACGCGAAATCTTATCGATTTCATCAATGTAGACAATCCCACGCTGCGCTTTTTGCACGTCGTAGTCGAATTTCTGCAACAGTTTCTGAATGATATTCTCGACGTCTTCCCCCACGTAACCCGCTTCGGTTAGCGTGGTCGCATCCGCCATAGTGAACGGCACATCCAGCAAGCGCGCCAGCGTTTCCGCCAGCAGCGTTTTACCGGAACCGGTCGGTCCAATCAGCAGAATGTTGCTTTTGCCTAACTCGACGCCATTGCTGGTATCGCCGTTACGCAGACGCTTGTAGTGGTTATAGACCGCCACCGCCAGCACTTTTTTCGCCTGCTCCTGGCCGATAACGTAATCGTCCAGGTGAGTACGAATTTCATGCGGCGTCGGCAGCGCACTACGTTCACGGTGCGGAGCAACTTCTTTAATTTCTTCGCGAATAATGTCGTTACATAAATCGACGCATTCGTCGCAGATATACACGGATGGACCGGCAATCAGCTTGCGCACTTCATGCTGGCTTTTGCCGCAAAAAGAGCAGTACAACAATTTGCCCGAGCCATCTTTGCGTTTATCTGTCATGAGTCAAAACCTCTTCTTTGTTCTTTGTGCCGCACACGACGACGCAAATGCCATTCTCAGGCGCAAGCCGCTAATCAGCGTTGTGCCGCCCTTCATTAGTATATACACAAAATCATTCGAGCTACATCAAGGCGGCAACTCGGCGACTCCGCAGGCGCTTACATAAGTAAGTCACCGGGAGGCGCGCTGGCAGCCAACACCGAGGTAGCGTGAAGGATGAAGTGTATAGCGGCACACTTGCGTCCAGGGCATCAATTACGATGGGTCAAAATTGAGTCAACCAAACCGTACTCTACCGCTTCAGGCGCGGAGAGGAAGCGATCGCGCTCAGTATCACGTTCAATCTGCTCAAGAGATTGACCCGTATGATGCGCCATAAGTTCATTCATGCGCCCTTTTACTTTCAAAATTTCGCGGGCGTGAATTTCAATATCCGTCGCCTGGCCCTGATAGCCGCCCAGCGGCTGGTGGATCATGACGCGAGAGTTCGGCAAGCAGAAACGTTTGCCTTTCGCCCCGGCAGTCAGCAGAAACGCCCCCATAGAGGCCGCCTGTCCCATACAAATGGTGCTGACGTCTGGCTTAATAAACTGCATGGTGTCATAGATGGACATCCCCGCAGTAATTACGCCGCCAGGAGAATTAATGTACAGATAGATATCTTTTTCCGGGTTTTCCGCTTCCAGGAACAGCATCTGCGCCACGATCAGGTTAGCCATATGGTCTTCGACCTGGCCGGTCAGAAATATGACGCGTTCCTTAAGTAGACGAGAATAGATATCAAAAGAGCGCTCACCGCGTGAGGTCTGTTCAATGACCATCGGCACCAGCGCCATATGAGGGGCCAAATTATCTCGTTCTCCGCTGTATGACATTTCCGTCTCCTGGATAAAAATTGAAAAAACCTGCTGTACTGATTGTAACCTGATGGACGGATTATCAGCCAGTCCCTCTGTAATGGGTACGGCATCGCCATAATTCAAGCATAACAATCTTTTGTTCTAACGCTAACACTGAAACGCAGTTTTCGCACCCTTACCATGCAAAATGCGTGACAAAAAAAACCCGTCACTGAAAGGTGACGGGTTTTTGTGCAAATTTCGTGCTTTTAACGCGACAAATTACGCCTGCTGGTTCATCAGCTCATTGAAGGAAGTGGCTTTTTCAGACACTTTCGCTTTTGCCAGAACCGCTTCAACAGCCTGTTCTTCCAGAGCAACGTTACGCATATTGTCCATCAGCTCTTTATTTTTGCTGTAGAACTCAATTACTTCTTTCGGATCTTCGTAAGCAGACGCCATCTCTTCGATCAGGCCTTTAACGCGTTCTTCGTCCGCTTTCAGCTCGTTGGTACGAATGACTTCGCCGAGCAGCAGACCGACAACTACACGACGCTTAGCCTGTTCTTCGAACAGTTCGCGCGGCAGCTCCAGAGCCTGTTTCTCGTTACCACCAAAACGCTGCGCAGCCTGACGACGCAGAACGTCGATTTCGCTGTCGATCAGCGCAGCCGGTACGTCGATGTCGTTAGCTTTTACCAGACCTTCGATCGCCTGAGACTTAACGCGGTTACGCACCGCGCCTTTCAGCTCGCGTTCCATGTTTTTACGTACTTCAGCGCGCAGACCGGCTACGGAACCATCTTCAACGCCGAAACGTTTGATGAATTCTTCGGTCAGTTCCGGCAGTTCGCGTTCTTCAACTTTCTTAAGGTTGATAACGAACTTAGCCGCTTTACCTTTCAGGTTTTCAGCGTGGTACTCTTCCGGGAAGGTCACATCGATAGTGAACTCTTCGCCAGCTTTGTGGCCTTTAACGCCGTCTTCAAAGCCCGGAATCATACGACCCTGGCCCATCGCCAGAACGAAATCGGTCGCTTTGCCGCCTTCGAACTCTTCGCCGTCTACAGAGCCGGTGAAATCGATGGTCACGCGGTCTTCCGCATCAGCAGCGCCGTCTTTTTCTTTCCAGGTCGCCTGCTGCTTACGCAGGGTGTCCAGCATCACATCAACGTCAGCGTCGGTGACTTCAACAACCGGCTTTTCAACTTCGATGGACTCGAGGCCAGTCAGCTCAACTTCCGGATAGACTTCAAACTCGACGGAGTAAGTGAAGTCTTCACCCACTTTGTATTCGCCCGGAACATAGTTCGGCGCGCCTGCCGGGTTAATTTTTTCTTTGATGATCGCGTCAACGAAGTTGCGGCTCATCAGATCGCCCAGCACGTCCTGGCGAACAGAAGCGCCATAACGCTGAGCGACGATATTCATCGGTACTTTGCCTTTACGGAAGCCGTCAATACGTACTTTTTTCGCTACGTTGACCAGCTCGCTTTTTACAGCGGTCTCGATGCTGTCAGCAGCGATTGTAATCGTTACACGGCGGCCAAGGCCCTGAGTGGTTTCAACTGAAACTTGCATCTTGTTACCTCAAAAAATCACAGTGCTCGGTCAACTCTACTCCGCAAGCACGTGCTATTTGCTTCGCGGAACCGGGATGTTCTCATAATCAATCACATTCCCTGTCGTCAGAATCATCCCGAAGACGTTCATATATAAGACGGCGCATTATAGCGGCATCACTTTTGTGAGTCGAGAACGGTGATTGTGCGATGCTGCGGCGGTTTTCACAATTCTCGGCTAATTTTTGTCTGAATACTGTACGACACGCTCAAAATTCAGACAAAACAAAACGGCCCGCAGGCCGTTTTCACATAATTCTGTAGCAACATACTGGAAAAGCGGAGGTAGTTGCAAATCCGTTTTGCTACGCGATGCTTCCCGCGCCGCGACAAGGAGGCGACGCGAAGATAGTATCCTGCAACCCTTCCCACTCTTTGAGGGTATAAGTATGCAGTGCCAGCGCATGTACGGTTGTGGAAAGTTCCGCCGTTAACGTACCGTAAATCATCCGATGACGATTAAGAAAACGTTCGCCTGTAAAGCGATCGCTCACCAGCACGACCTTAAAATGGCTTTCCGATCCTGCAGGAACATTGTGACGATAGCTTTCATCCACAACTTCGAGAAACACGGGGTCGAACGCTGTCCTTAATTTTTCTTCTATTTGCTCACGTATCATCATGAAAATCTCCTCCGACAACGCTGTGATGTCACCCATCCCTTTAAATACTAGCCGCTTTTACCGTTTCCATTACAGCATGACAACAAAAATTTAGCTTTCGTCTGATTATTTCAGCCAAACGTATGAAGTTTACTGCCTTAATCATTCTTTTAGCGCTCAAAATCCCCGCTCGCGCCGTTATCAATACCAAATCGGACATTACGACGAATTTACCTGCGTTGACCACTTCCCCTCGCCGTTAGCGGTGTTATGATGGCGGGAATTTTTACCTATCACGTTTTAAGCGTCATTGAGAGCCTGAATATGTTAAAAAAACTTCTCTTTCCGTTAGTCGCTCTGTTTATGCTGGCAGGATGCGCCACACCGCCGACGACCATTGACGTCGCGCCGAAGATCACCTTGCCACAGCAGGACCCGAGCCTGATGGGCGTCACCGTTAGCATTACCGGCGCGGACCAACGCCAGGATCAGGCGTTAGCGAAAGTCACGCGTAACAACCAGCTGGTAACGTTAACCGCCTCCCGCGATTTACGCTTCCTGTTACAAGAAGTCCTGGAAAAACAGATGACGGCGCGGGGCTATATGATCGGGCCTAACGGCGCGGTTAATCTGCAGATTATTGTTAACCAACTGTATGCTGATGTTTCCCAGGGCAGCGTGCGCTACAACATCGCGACCAAAGCGGATATCGCGATTATTGCGACCGCGGTAAATGGCAGCAAGATGACCAAAAACTATCGCGCCAACTACTCTATTGAAGGGGCGTTCCAGGCCTCTAACCAGAATATTGCCGACGCAGTGAATAGCGTTCTGACCGATACCATTGCTGATATGTCTCAGGACACCAGTATTCACGATTTTATCAAGCAAAACGCCCGTTAATAGCAACAACAAGACCCGGCAGAAGCCGGGTCTGTAGATGCCTATGTCAAGTCAATATTTACGTATTTTCCAGCAACCGCGCTCAGCCATTCTGCTGATATTGGGTTTTGCCTCCGGTCTCCCGCTGGCGCTCACTTCCGGTACGCTACAGGCGTGGATGACCGTCGAGAATATCGATCTTAAAACGATTGGCTTCTTCTCGCTGGTTGGTCAGGCCTATGTGTTTAAGTTTCTCTGGTCCCCGCTGATGGACCGCTACACGCCGCCTTTTTTAGGTCGTCGTCGCGGTTGGTTACTCGCCACCCAACTGTTGTTACTGGCGGCGATTGCGGCGATGGGCTTTCTTGAACCCGGCACGCAGCTACGCTGGATGGCGGCGCTGGCGGTGGTGATTGCTTTTTGCTCCGCCTCGCAGGATATCGTGTTCGACGCCTGGAAAACCGATGTTTTACCCGCAGAAGAACGCGGCGCTGGCGCGGCAATCAGCGTGCTTGGCTACCGGTTGGGGATGCTGGTTTCCGGCGGACTGGCGCTATGGCTGGCCGATCGCTGGCTCGGCTGGCAGGGCATGTACTGGCTGATGGCGGCATTGCTGATCCCCTGCATTATCGCCACCTTACTGGCGCCGGAACCGACCGATACTATCCCGTCCCCGAAATCGCTGGAACAGGCCGTCGTCGCGCCGCTACGCGATTTCTTTGGCCGTAACAACGCCTGGCTGATTTTACTGCTCATTGTGCTTTATAAACTGGGTGATGCCTTCGCTATGAGCCTGACCACCACCTTTTTGATTCGCGGCGTCGGCTTTGACGCCGGCGAAGTCGGCGTGGTCAATAAAACGCTGGGCCTGCTGGCGACGATCGTCGGCGCGTTATACGGCGGCATATTAATGCAGCGTCTTTCGCTGTTTCGCGCGCTGCTGATTTTCGGCATTTTGCAAGGCGCGTCCAACGCCGGTTACTGGTTGCTCTCCATTACCGATAAAAACATGTTCAGCATGGGCGCGGCGGTCTTTTTCGAAAATCTGTGCGGCGGGATGGGTACTGCCGCCTTTGTCGCCTTATTAATGACGCTATGTAATAAGTCGTTTTCCGCAACACAGTTTGCCCTACTGTCGGCCCTCTCCGCAGTAGGCCGCGTTTATGTTGGTCCTGTAGCGGGCTGGTTCGTTGAAGCGCACGGCTGGCCGACATTCTACCTCTTCTCGGTTGTTGCCGCCGTTCCCGGGCTGTTACTGTTGCTGGTCTGTCGGCAAACGCTGGAATATAGCTGGCAGAACGAGCGTTTCATTTCCCGCACGCAATACCGTGGCGCCTACAATTTCGCGCTTTCAATCCTGCTCGCGGGCGTCGCTTTGCTGGCGGTATGGGTACTCCTGCTGACCATGAACGCGTTGGATTACACTAACTTCTCATTCCTGTCCGGATTGCTTGAGACTGCGGTAGCGGTTGCCGTGTGCGGCATTGTCTTTGGCGGGTTGCTGGACTACCTGGCACTACGAAAAACACGCCTGCTCTAAAACATTATTTGCCGTTGTAATAACGACCCGGAATTATAACGGCTAAATAACCATCAATTGATAAAAAATATATTTGTCTTTTTGTGCGCAACAGAATTTTGGAAATTATTGGTAATTTCTACGCTACCTATTTTCTTTACACGATTCAGCCGATTAAATTTAAATTTCTGCCGTTGATTGTCCTTTTATTGATAATAAATTGTTAAGTAATTGTTTTATTTTTACATTGGTTATACCAATTATCCCTCAACATCCCACTTACAGACCTCATCCGTTATAACGCAAAGTTTCAACAGTGTCTTAAAGTTATTTCGACATACTTGGCAACATATGTGACATGCGCGGCAGAACTTGGTAACACAGAACCAATCATGTTTACAGTAATGTAACCTTACCGTAAAATGCCCCTACACTTTAAACGCCACCAGGTCCCGTGGAATTGAGGTCGTTAAATGAGACTCAGGAAATACAATAAAAGTTTGGGATGGTTGTCATTAATTGCAGGCACTGCATTACTCAGTGGCTGTAATTCTGCGCTGCTGGATCCCAAAGGACAGATTGGACTGGAGCAACGTTCGCTGATACTGACGGCATTTGGCCTGATGTTGATCGTCGTTATTCCCGCCATCTTGATGGCTGTTGGTTTCGCCTGGAAGTATCGTGCGAGTAATAAGGATGCGAAGTATAGCCCGAACTGGTCACACTCCAATAAAGTGGAAGCCGTGGTCTGGACGGTGCCTATCTTAATCATCATTTTCCTTGCCGTACTGACCTGGAAAACCACGCACGCGCTTGAACCAAGCAAGCCGCTGGCGCATGACGAAAAACCGATCACCATCGAAGTGGTTTCCATGGACTGGAAATGGTTCTTCATCTATCCGGAGCAGGGTATCGCCACCGTCAACGAGATCGCCTTCCCGGCGAACACGCCGGTTTATTTCAAAGTGACCTCCAACTCCGTGATGAACTCCTTCTTTATCCCGCGTCTGGGTAGCCAGATTTATGCCATGGCCGGTATGCAAACACGTTTGCATCTGATCGCCAACGAACCCGGAACCTACGATGGCATCTCCGCCAGCTATAGCGGCCCGGGCTTCTCTGGTATGAAGTTTAAAGCTATCGCCACCAAAGACCGCGCAGAATTCGACCAATGGGTCGCAAAAGCGAAGCAGTCTCCGAACACCATGAATGATATGGCGGCGTTCGAGAAAGTGGCTATGCCAAGCGAGTACAACAAGGTGGAATATTTCTCCAGCGTGAAACCAGATTTGTTCAAGGACGTTATTAACAAATTCATGGACCACGGTAAGAGCATGGACATGACCCAACCTGAAGGTGAGCACAGCTCGCATGAAGGAATGGAAGGTATGGACATGAGCCACGCGGAATCCGCCAACTCCAAGGGTTGAGGAAGATAAGATGTTCGGAAAATTATCACTGGATGCAGTACCGTTCCATGAACCTATCGTCATGGTAACGATCGCTGCAATTATCGTCGGGGGACTGGCGATACTGGCAGCGATTACTTACTTCGGTAAGTGGACCTACCTATGGAAAGAGTGGTTAACGTCGGTTGACCATAAACGCCTCGGCATCATGTATATCATCGTCGCGATTGTGATGCTGTTACGTGGCTTCGCCGATGCCATCATGATGCGTAGCCAGCAGGCGCTTGCCTCCGCAGGCGAAGCGGGTTTTCTACCGCCGCACCACTACGATCAGATCTTTACCGCTCACGGCGTAATCATGATCTTCTTCGTGGCGATGCCCTTCGTTATCGGTCTGATGAACCTGGTGGTTCCGCTGCAGATCGGCGCGCGCGACGTTGCGTTCCCTTTCCTGAACAACCTGAGCTTCTGGTTCACCGTTGTCGGCGTTATTCTGGTTAACCTCTCGCTGGGCGTGGGTGAATTCGCGCAGACAGGGTGGCTGGCTTATCCGCCGCTATCGGGAATAGAGTACAGTCCCAGCGTCGGGGTCGATTACTGGATATGGGCGTTGCAACTCTCGGGTATTGGTACGACGTTAACCGGTATCAACTTCTTCGTGACGATCCTGAAGATGCGTGCGCCGGGTATGACGATGTTCAAGATGCCGGTCTTTACCTGGGCCTCTTTGTGCGCCAACGTACTGATCATCGCCTCTTTCCCGATTCTGACGGTTACCGTCGCGTTGCTGACCCTGGATCGCTATCTGGGCACCCATTTCTTTACCAACGATATGGGCGGCAACATGATGATGTACATCAACCTGATTTGGGCCTGGGGCCATCCGGAAGTGTACATTCTGATTCTGCCGGTCTTCGGGGTATTCTCCGAAATCGCAGCGACCTTCTCGCGTAAACGTCTGTTCGGCTATACCTCGCTGGTTTGGGCGACCGTCTGTATTACCGTACTGTCGTTTATCGTTTGGCTGCACCACTTCTTCACGATGGGCGCAGGCGCGAACGTTAACGCCTTCTTCGGTATCACCACCATGATTATCGCCATCCCGACCGGGGTGAAGATCTTCAACTGGTTGTTCACCATGTATCAGGGCCGTATCGTCTTCCATTCCGCAATGATGTGGACCATCGGCTTTATCGTGACCTTCTCGGTCGGCGGTATGACCGGCGTGCTGCTGGCGGTACCGGGCGCGGACTTCGTCCTGCACAACAGTCTGTTCCTGATTGCGCACTTCCATAACGTGATCATCGGCGGCGTGGTGTTTGGCTGCTTCGCGGGTATGACCTACTGGTGGCCGAAGGCGTTTGGCTTCAAGCTGAACGAAACCTGGGGTAAACGCGCCTTCTGGTTCTGGATTATCGGTTTCTTTGTAGCCTTTATGCCGCTGTACGTACTGGGCTTCATGGGCATGACCCGTCGCCTCAGCCAGCAAATTGATCCGCAGTTCCATACGATGCTGATGGTTGCCGCCGCCGGTGCCGCGCTGATTGCGCTGGGTATCCTGTGCCAACTGATTCAGATCTTCGTTTCTATTCGCGACCGCGATCAGAACCGCGATCTGACCGGCGACCCATGGGGTGGCCGTACGCTGGAGTGGTCAACCTCGTCTCCGCCGCCGTTCTATAACTTTGCCGTTGTGCCGCACGTTCACGAACGTGACGCCTTCTGGGAAATGAAAGAAAAAGGCGAAGCGTACCAAGAGCCTGGACAGTATGAAGAGATTCATATGCCGAAAAATAGCGGTGCCGGTATTGTTATCGCCGCCTTCGCGACGGTATTTGGCTTCGCCATGATCTGGCATATCTGGTGGCTGGCGATAGTGGGTTTCGCAGGCATGATCATCAGCTGGATTGTAAAAAGCTTTGATGAAGATGTGGATTACTACGTGCCGGTCCCGGAAGTCGAAAAACTGGAAAACCAGCATTTCGATGAGATTACTAAGGCAGGGCTGAAAAATGGCAACTGATACTTTAACGCACGCGACTGCCCACGCGCACGAACACGGGCACCATGACGCAGGCCAGAACAAAATCTTCGGATTTTGGGTCTACCTGATGAGCGACTGCATTCTGTTCTCTATTCTGTTTGCTACCTATGCCGTTCTGGTGAACGGCACCGCTGGCGGCCCGACAGGTAAGGACATTTTCGAACTGCCGTTCGTTCTGGTTGAAACCTTCCTGCTGTTATTTAGCTCCATTACCTACGGCATGGCGGCGATCGCCATGCACAAGAACAACAAGAGCCAGGTTATCTCCTGGCTGGCGTTGACCTTCTTGTTCGGTGCCGGATTTATCGGGATGGAACTCTATGAATTCCATCACCTGATTGTTAACGGTATGGGCCCGGATCGCAGCGGCTTCCTGTCTGCGTTCTTCGCGCTGGTCGGCACGCACGGTCTGCACGTCACTTCCGGTTTGATCTGGATGGCGGTGCTGATGGTGCAAGTTGCCCGTCGCGGTCTGACCAGCACTAACCGTACCCGCATCATGTGCCTGAGCCTGTTCTGGCACTTCCTGGATGTGATTTGGATTTGCGTATTCACTGTTGTTTATCTGATGGGGGCGATGTAATGAGTCATTCTACCGAGAGCGGCGGCGCATCCCACGGCAGCGTAAAAACGTACATGACCGGCTTTATCCTGTCGGTCATCCTGACGGTTATTCCATTCTGGATGGTGATGACCGGCGCTGCCTCTCCGGCCGTTATTCTGGGATCTATCCTGGCAATGGCAGTGGTGCAGATTTTGGTGCATCTGGTGTGTTTCCTGCACATGAACACCAAATCTGATGAAGGCTGGAACATGACGGCCTTCATCTTTACCGTGCTGATCATCGCCATCCTGGTTGTGGGCTCCATCTGGATTATGTGGAACCTCAACTACAACATGATGATGCACTAAGAGCGGCGAGTATGATGTTTAAGCAATACCTGCAAGTAACGAAACCAGGCATCATCTTTGGCAACCTGATCTCGGTGATCGGGGGATTTCTGCTGGCTTCAAAGGGCAGCATTGACTATCCCCTGTTCATCTATACGCTGGTCGGGGTGTCACTGGTTGTGGCGTCGGGTTGTGTATTTAACAACTACATCGACAGGGATATCGACAGGAAGATGGAAAGGACCAAGAATCGGGTGCTGGTCAAAGGCCTGATTTCTCCTGGCGTCTCGCTGGTATACGCCACCCTGCTGGGTATTGCTGGCTTTATGCTGTTGTGGTTTGGCGCCAATCCTCTGGCCTGCTGGCTGGGGGTAATGGGCTTCGTGGTCTACGTTGGCGTGTACAGCTTGTACATGAAGCGTCACTCCGTCTACGGAACGCTGATTGGTTCTCTCTCCGGCGCAGCGCCGCCGGTGATTGGCTACTGCGCCGTAACGGGCGATTTTGACAGCGGCGCGGCGATTCTGTTGGCTATTTTCAGTCTCTGGCAGATGCCGCACTCTTACGCCATCGCCATTTTCCGCTTTAAGGACTATCAGGCGGCCAATATCCCGGTTCTGCCGGTGGTAAAAGGAATCTCAGTCGCTAAAAACCACATCACGCTGTACATCATTGCGTTTGCCGTTGCAACGCTAATGCTCACGTTGGGCGGTTATGCCGGTTACAAATACCTGGTGGTCGCCGCGGCGGTCAGCGTTTGGTGGCTCGGCATGGCGCTACGCGGTTACAAAGTGGAAGATGATAAGGTCTGGGCGCGCAAGCTGTTCGGCTTCTCTATCATTGCGATTACCGCGCTGAGTATCATGATGTCCGTTGATTTTATGGTGCCGAATTCGCAGAATCTGCTGACTTACGTCTGGTAACAAGCGTTGCTATTGAAAAAACCGCTGTGTCGCAAAACGGCGGTTTTTTTATTCATTTCATCAGGCAGTAACGCCCCACGACTTATCAATTCTGAATAATATGTAAATTATCCGTTTTCAGTAAATCAACTTTTTTACCATTGATTGTTGCCGTCGCTGACTTCACGGTGAAAGTAAGTTTATGGTAATCACACAAGTCACCGTTTTTCATCAAGATATATCCCATCGACTTAAAAGAATCCCCCATACCCTGTTCAGCACCCAGAGTATTGAGACCCAAAGGAGGAAAAGCGACCATTCTTTCGTCACTAACTCCAGCATCATTTTTTAATATCAATTCCACACGTAAGTTCGCAACATGAATTAACTTATTCGTATTGACAACAAATCCAATCTGACACAGAGGAATATTATCAATCCTGCCAAATAATCCCGCATATTTTTCTAATGTTAACTCAGGAAGTTGCTGACTAGAATCATTACGGCGCTTTCGATCTTTTTCACAATAATCAAGGTAATCGCGTTGTGTCATCTTTTTTATATAGCTGTTATCGTAATAGTGCCAGGATTGTTGGCAATCGACATCTACACTCTGGCCATTAAAATACATCTGTGCTAAATAATCAGCGGCCGCCTGTAATTCTTTCTCATAAGCTTTTTTAAAAAAATACAGCGCTTTATCGTAATCAACGTTAACCATTACGCCAGAATAGTACATACGACCTAACGTATACAATGCTTCTCCATTACCTTGCTGCGCCGCCATTTCATACCATTTCCGGGCTTTCTCTCCATCTGGTTGTAATCCCAATCCGGCGTGTTCATAAAGAAAACCTAACAGCGTCTGTGAGTCGGCATCCCCCTTCTCGGCCGAAATTCGGAGCCATTTCAGCGCTTCAGCAATATCTATCGTTTTCGTTTCATTATTAAAATACAAAGTAGAGACCAGTTTTGCCGTCTGATACGCGACCTCAGGATCACCCTCTCTCGCCCAGAGTATCGCGATCCGCGCAAGATGTGATGAGTCAAAACCTATTCGACTCAGCAGTTTTCGCTCATCTGATTGCGGGGCATAAAAATAGAAACTTAAGCCTTGAATAAAATGAGGACGAAATGAAAGGTCTCTATATGCCTCAAGTTTATTACTATAAACACTCCCAATTATACGTTCACTCACCTTTTTATCGAGATTGATATTGGATAGATTAATTTTTTCTCTAAGCTGTTTTGCTAATGTTTTCGCTTGCGTAATATCCTTTTGGGTACCGATGCCATATTCATAGAAATAAGCCGCATTAAAGCAACCATAATCACCGTCCAAATCACAAGCCTGCTCGTAGTACTTTATTGCTTGCGGAATATCCACAGATACTGAAACGCCGTACTCATAAATAAACCCCAACTCCGCCAGCGCTTGAGCGTTATTATCTTTGGCTAACGCTTTTAGCTCATTTAGCGCCTGAATATCTTTCTGCGCAATACGGCTATACAACGCGTCAATATCATCACCTGCCTGGCATACCGATGCGAAAGAAAGCCCAAGCAGAAACAAAATACTCCATTTCCGTTTTATCATTTTTCATTCCCTTATTCTTTATCTAAAAAGCGCACACTGTCAGCTTTCAGTAAATCGACATTCTTACCGTTAATCGTTGCCGTAGCGGATTTCAGCGTAAAATGGATATCGCCGATCCCGTGACAAAAATCTTGCGTATACAGTGGGAGATCGTATGAGGTAACGAGAGGATCAACATCATGATTTTGCATATCTATCCCCAGAGTATTCAAACCGAATGGCGGAATCATTAACGTTTCCTCAGTTGCCATTCCATCATCATTCTTCAGTTCAAGCGTAATATGCAAATTCGCCATGTTACGGATTTTATCTGTGCCAATCTGAAAACTTAATGCGCATTCTTTCGGTTTAGCCGTTATCCCACGAGAGAAAACACTCTCTTTTTTTAGGGTTACTTGAGGTAAAGCATCCGCGTTGTTTTTTCGACTCTGAATATCCGCTGCGCATTTACTCAAAAATATTTTTTCCTCAACTTTCTTACCTACATATCGAGATGCTTTCTTGTAATACGACCAGGCTTTATCACAATCAGGTGCAGTACCTAAACCGTTATAATACATCCAACTCAACGGCATCGTTGAGCGCGAATTAGTACCATCATTTTCAACCTGCGTAAATAATGCCAGCGCTTTAGCGTAATCAGTGCGCCCTGTTGCGCCAGAATAATAGATTTTACCTAGCGCAATCTGTGCATCGCTGTCACCCTGTTCAGCCGCCTGCCCATACCATTTTTGTGCTTCCTGAATGTCTGGCTTAATCCCCCACTCATCGCCCTCTCCCCCCGAATAAATACCCCCCAAGAGAGATTGGGCCTCAACGACGCCTTTTTCCGCGGCGGCGCTAAACCATTTCAACGAGGCTGGCCTGGCCTTATAAGGCTCATCCACATAATGACCAGAGAAATCATTAAGGGTGAGTCGCCCCATCTGATAATCCATTTGCGGGTCGCCATCCTGCGACCATAACGTAGCCAGCCGGAATGTTTTTTCTTGGTTAAATCCAATACGGCTAAAAAAAAGCGCATCGCTCTCGGGTCTATTATTTAGAGCATGAATTAGTATACTAATAAATGCCGCCCGCTGCGATTTATCCGTATCGGCCAATGCTTTTGCCGCGTAAATTTCTTGCGAAAACTTATCGATATACTCTTGCTCAATCAATAAATTATCCAGATTCATTTTTTTAGCATACTTATTGGCCTGAGCACTATCTTTCGCCACTCCGTCGCCATACTGATAAGCATACTTCACATTATAGCAACCATAGTTACCGCCAAGTTCACAGGCCTGCTTGTAATACTGCAACGCCTGTTCGCGATTCATCGGTACATTAAGGCCGTATTCATGGATAAACCCCAGTTCATCCAGAACCGAAGCTCTTTTCTCTACGGGCAAAGCATCAAGATCCTTCTGGGTAAGCGCAGCATATTTTACATCATCTTTACCGTTGTTATCTGAAGCATTCACCTGGCTAACAAATAAAATACCCGCCAAAATACATAATGATAAATATTTAATTTCCATAACGAATTCACTCCTTGAATAATATAATAAATGCGACTGCTGACGAATCTTCTGCCTGATAAACGCGCGCCATCACGCAGAAAGTTTGCTATCAGTCTCGGCGTTGTTGAATAAATCAAATTTTCAGAAGATGGACGAATCTGATCATTGCAGTCGTTTCAGAATCGGGTTCCTATGGCAAAGCAAAAGTTTAAAATCACCCACCGGCCAGCCACACTCAGGCAGCGCGGTTCGCTGACAGTCTGGCTTGACGAGTTCTGCTATTGCAACAGGGAGCAACAGCGCACACCGCCTGAAGGACGTGGCTAACCGCTACACTATACTGATATGGCTCAGATAGCCACTACAGCTCAAGGAGATCGGAATATGAATGAGCACAAGGCTATGCTGACTCTCCCGATCGCCCCTATCGTGTTAACAATTTATCTCTTTTTTAGCTCAACTGTTTCAAAAACATAATATTTGCTAATTAACCCTCTATTTACCCGGCACACTCCCCGCACTACACTACTCCCAGCTTTTATACAGAGGTGGCAATGAACGATTATAAAATGACGCCAGGGGAGCTGCGCGCCACATGGGGTTTAGGGACCGTCTTTTCGTTGCGTATGCTGGGCATGTTTATGGTTCTACCAGTACTGACCACATACGGTATGGCGCTACAGGGCGCCAGCGAAGCATTAATCGGCATTGCGATCGGCATTTACGGGCTGGCGCAGGCTATCTTTCAAATTCCCTTTGGGCTGCTGTCCGACCGCATTGGCCGCAAACCGCTGATTGTCGGCGGACTGGCGGTATTTGTCGCGGGCAGCGTCATTGCCGCGCTCTCCCACTCAATCTGGGGCATTATTCTGGGGCGAGCGCTACAAGGGTCCGGCGCTATTGCCGCCGCCGTCATGGCGCTCCTGTCTGACCTCACCCGCGAGCAAAACCGCACCAAAGCGATGGCGTTTATCGGCGTCAGCTTTGGTATCACCTTCGCGATTGCGATGGTATTAGGGCCGATTGTTACCCATAGTCTGGGATTGAACGCGTTGTTCTGGATGATCGCCGCCCTCGCCACTCTGGGCATTCTTCTGACGATCTGGGTGGTTCCCAACAGTACCAACCATGTGCTGAATCGCGAATCCTGGATGGTCAAAGGCAGCTTCAGTAAAGTGCTGGCGGAGCCGAGGCTGCTCAAGCTCAATTTCGGCATTATGTGTCTGCATATTTTATTGATGTCCACCTTTGTCGCCCTGCCCGGCCAGCTTGCCGATGCCGGTTTCCCTGCCGCCGAACACTGGAAGGTGTATCTGGCAACCATGGTGATCGCCTTTGCCGCCGTCGTGCCTTTTATTATCTATGCTGAAGTCAAACGGCGGATGAAGCAGGTATTCCTGTTCTGCGTGGGGCTCATTGTCGTCGCAGAAATCGTGTTGTGGGGAGCGGGCCAGCATTTCTGGGAGCTGGTGATTGGCGTACAACTCTTTTTCCTCGCCTTTAATCTGATGGAGGCGCTGCTGCCTTCGCTGATTAGCAAAGAGTCGCCCGCGGGGTATAAAGGAACGGCGATGGGCGTCTATTCTACCAGTCAGTTTCTTGGCGTGGCGCTTGGCGGCTCGCTGGGCGGCTGGATAGACGGCACGTTTGATGGGCAAACCGTTTTCCTTGCCGGGGCCGTACTGGCGATGGTATGGCTGGCGGTGGCAAGTACCATGAAAGAGCCGCCCTATGTCAGCAGCCTGCGCGTGGAAATTCCAGCGGATATTGTTGCTGACGACAGGCTAAAACAGCGACTGTTGGCAATGAAAGGCGTAAGCGAAGCGCTGATCGTGGCGGAAGAGCATTCCGCTTACGTCAAAATCGACAGCAAAGTGACCAATCGCTTTGAAGTTGAACAGCTTATCAGCAAAGGATGAATGCTGTATTGCCGGATGGCGGCGAGGCTCTATCCGGCATAACAACTTAATCGCGGAAGTTTTTGAACTGGAACGGCTGGCCCAAATCGCCGCCGCGAACCAGCGCCATTACCGATTGCAGATCGTCACGTGATTTGCCCGTCACGCGAATCTCTTCCCCCTGAATTTGCGCCTGCACCTTCAATTTGCTGTCTTTAATCAGCTTGACGATTTTCTTCTGCACGGCGCTTTCAATGCCCTGCTTCAGCTTCGCTTCCACATACCAGGTTTTACCGCTATGCACGAACTCGTCCGGTACATCCAGCGAAGCGCCTTCAATACCGCGTTTAAGCAGCTTGGCGCGCAGAATATCGAGCAACTGATTGACCTGGAAATCGGACTCGCTCAGCACCTTGATGGTTTTATTGGCATCGTTCAGTTCAATAGTCGCCTCTACGCCACGGAAGTCAAAACGAGACTCAACCTCGCGAACCGCGTTATCCACACCGTTACGCGCTTCCTGCAGATCAACTTCAGAAACAATATCGAAAGATGGCATCTTTTCTTCTCCCTTCATTTTCGTTGCGTTGCATAATACCTGCAACGAGGCTTAACGAGAAGCTTAGCTGATGACGCTATAATTAGCGCCATAACACCTGGCGCTGTTGCAGGTGAGGAGGAACAATGAAAATTACTGTACTGGGATGCGGAGCCTTAGGACAACTTTGGCTTTCGGCACTGTGCAAACACGGACATGACGTACAGGGCTGGCTACGGGTGCCACAACCTTATTGCAGCGTAAATCTGATCGATACCGATGGTTCCTTTTTCAACGAATCACTGACGGCAAACGATCCGGATTTTTTGGCGAAGAGCGAACTGTTATTAGTCACGCTGAAAGCGTGGCAGGTTTCCGACGCAGTACGAACCCTGGCGTCAACCCTACCGGTGACGTCGCCTATCCTGCTCATTCATAATGGAATGGGAACCATAGAAGAGCTGCAAAATATCCAACAGCCGATGTTGATGGGGACTATCACCCATGCTGCGCGCCGCGACGGTAATATCATTATTCATGTCGCTAACGGTACTACGCATATTGGCCCGGCGCGCGAGCAAGACGGCGATTACAGTTATCTCGCCGATATCCTGCAGGGGGTACTGCCCGATGTCGCCTGGCATAACAATATCCGCGCAGAGATGTGGCGCAAACTGGCGGTCAACTGTGTTATCAACCCGCTCACCGCGCTTTGGAACTGCCCGAACGGCGAGCTGCGCCATCATCCTGATGAAATCAACGCAATTTGCGAAGAGGTCGCCGCCGTGATTGAACGTGAAGGCTACCACACATCGGCAGACGATTTACGCTATTATGTTGAGCAAGTGATTGACAGTACGGCAGAAAACATCTCATCCATGTTGCAGGACGTGCGCGCCATGCGCCATACCGAAATTGACTACATCACCGGTTATTTACTCAAGCGCGCCCGCGTGCACGGTCTCGCCGTTCCGGAAAATAGCCGCCTGTTTGAAATGGTAAAGCGAAAGGAGAGTGAGTATGAGCGCTCAGGCACTGGTATGCCTCGCCCCTGGTAGTGAAGAGACCGAAGCGGTCACCACTATCGATCTGCTGGTTCGCGGCGGAATCCACGTCACTACCGCCAGCGTCGCCAGCGATGGCAACCTGACGATTGTCTGCTCGCGCGGTGTAAAGCTACTGGCGGATGCGCCGCTGGTTGAGGTTGCCGACGGCGATTATGACATCATCGTGTTGCCCGGCGGAATTAAAGGCGCCGAGTGCTTTCGCGACAGCCCGCTGCTGGTCGAAACCGTAAAACAGTTTCACCGCTCCGGGCGCATTGTCGCAGCCATTTGCGCCGCAGCCGCCACAGTGCTCGTGCCGCACGATATCTTCCCTATCGGCAATATGACCGGTTTTCCGGCACTGAAAGATAAAATCCCCGCCGAACAGTGGCAGGATAAGCGTGTGGTGTGGGATGCGCGGGTAAAATTATTAACCAGCCAGGGACCGGGTACCGCTATCGATTTTGGTTTGAAAATCATCGACCTGTTGGTTGGTCGTGAAAAAGCGCATGAAGTGGCTTCGCAACTGGTGATGGCGGCGGGGATTTATAACTACTACGAGTAAGAATGATTGCCGGATGGCGGCGTAAACACCTTATCCGGCCTACAAAACGGTACAGTCTGTAGGCCGAATAAGCGGCAGCGCCATCCGGCAGTTATTTTACGGGCGTTCGCCCTGCGCCAGACGCGCATTAATATGCGCAATCACCCCAGGTAAATCCGCCAGTGAATCCACCACGTAATGCGCCCCGGCGGCGTACAGCTTGCTGGCCGCGTGCTCGCGGCGGACCGCAACGTCCTCTTTCGACATTGTCTGATAGGCGTCCCATGTTGCGCCGAATTCGTTACCCGATACCGCCAACCCCACCGTCCACATACCCGCGTTAAGCCCCTCGCTAATGCCCGGCGCGGCATCATCTACCTTCACACAGTGCGCGACCGCATCAATGCCCAGCGCAATCACGTTTTGCAGCGCCATCCACGGCCCCGGGCGACCACCCGCGGCCAGGTCGTCCGTTGCCACCCAATGATCCGGACGATAACCATGCTCAGCGGCGGCAGGGACCAGGCGCTCCATCACCGCTCGTGGGTAACCGGAGCAGGAGCCTATCTTAATGCCCTCGGCTCGTAGCGCCGCGATCGTGTCGACAACTCCGGCAATAGGAGAAGAAAAATCGACAACTTTAGCAATCTGTAACGGCATGAAGGCGGCATAGATGGCATCAATATCTGCTGCGCTCATGGAGCGGCCAAACTTTGCCTGCCAGCGCGCGTCAACAGCAGGTAATTTTCCCAGCGCTTCAATGTGTTGCCATTTACCCAGCCCCATTGGCACGCGTGCTTCGGCGAGGGTGATCTCCACATCAAATGCCTGACGGAACGCCTCGACGAAAATTTGCGTCGGCGCGAAGGAGCCAAAATCGACGGTGGTGCCCGCCCAGTCGAGAATAACAGCGTGAATACGGTTCATCATGGTTCCTTATTTCGTCCAGTACATGGCGGTACGAATGGCGGTCAGCAGGGCAGTGATATCGGCGGCATATACTTCGCCAATGTTGCCGATGCGGAAGCAGTCGCTTTGCGACACTTTGCCAGGATAGATAACAAAGCCCTGCTCTTTGAGGCGGCGATAAAATTCGCTAAAGCGATACTGCGGGTCTTCCGGTGAATAAAAGGCGGTGATAATGGGCGAGTGAAGTTCGTCATCCAGCAGCGTGTTAAAGCCCAGCGCCCGCATTCCGGCCACCAGGCTGCGCTGATTTTGCTGATAGCGTTGATGACGTGCCGCCACGCCACCTTCTTTCGCCAGCTCTTTCAGCGCCTGGGCAAACGCCAGGACGGTATGTGTGGGCGAAGTAAAACGCCATTTGCCGTGGTTATCCTCCATGCAGCGCCACTGGGCGTAGAGATCTAACGACAGCGAGCGGGAATGCCCTTTGCACGCGGCCAGTTTTTGCTCGCGGGCAATCACGAAGGCAAAACCTGGCACGCCCTGAATGCATTTATTGGCGGAGCTGATCAGATAGTCGATGTGTAATGCTGCAATATCCATGGGGATGCCGCCGAAGCTGCTCATGGCGTCAACGATGTAGGTTTTGTCATAGCGCTGCGCCAAAGCGCCCACCTCATCAATGGGGTTGAGCATCCCGGTGGTCGTTTCGCTATGCACCATGGCGATATGGCTGATCGTCGGGTCGGCGTTGAGGATCGCGTCGATCGCCTGCACGTCCGGGCGCGCAACTTCGCCGCAGTCGTAAGCGTGATGGGCGATACCCATAAGGCCGGCCATCTCGACCATTCGTGCGCCGTATGCACCGTTGCTGACGATCAGCACCTTATCCTGCGGCCCCAATGCGCTGCCCAGTACGGCTTCCACAGCATAGCTGCCGCTGCCTTGCAGCAGTACGGAGGTGTAGCCTTCGGAGGCCGTTGCCAGTGCGGTTAGCTGCTGGCGGATCTGTTCCACCACGCCGATATTGTAATCATCATCCCAGGTACAGCTATCGAACAACATCGCTTCTTTCACGGTACGAGAGGTGGTGAGCGGGCCAGGAGTCAGCAGCAGATAGTTACGCGAAGTCATGTTATTTACCTTTGGTCTATACCAGATTGCATTTATCATGACGATCTTTGCCGCGACGGGTCAAAGAGAAAATCGCGCTGCAACAAAAAATTCATCTCTGCTTGTATAATGGCGGCAGGCAAAACGGAAACGAGTAAGCATGAAATCTATCCCGGGCGATATCCCGCAGTACCTGTTGATCAAGGCGCAGCTTCAGGCGCGTATTCAGAGCGGTGCGTTGAAAAGCGGTGATAAACTGCCGTCTGAACGCGAACTGTGCGCGATCTTCAACACCACGCGCATTACTATTCGCGAAAGTCTGGCGCAGCTGGAGTCCAGTGGGCTTATCTGGCGCGCCGATCGTCGCGGTTGGTTCGTTACGCCGGAACGCCTGTGGCTGGATCCGACCCAGAATACCAACTTCCATAAGCTGTGCCGCGAGCAGGGGCGGGAGCCAAAAACCGCGCTACTGAGCGGCGTGTTAACCACCGTGCCTGTCGAGGTCATGGAGCCCCTCCAGCTCCAGCCGTTTGATCAAATCTATCTGCTGACCCGTCTGCGTTACGCCGATGGCCGCGCCGTGTGCTACTGCGAAAACCATTGTTTGCCCGCCCGCGTGCCTGAGCTGCTGCAGTACGATCTCAACGGCAGCCTGACCGAGATATACGAGTCGCACTACAACCTCGTCTATACCAGCATGCATCTGTCGTTCTACCCCACCGCCATGCCTGCGCAGGCCGCACAGGCGCTGGGAGTTATGGAAGGGCGCCCGGCGCTGTTGCTGCGCCGTCTGAACTACGATCAACACGGGCGAGTGCTGGATCTGGATATCGAATACTGGCGTCACGACAGCCTGCGCATTGAGGTAGATACCCACTAGCGGGTGCGCCGGATGTTGGCTGCGGGACTTATCCGGCCTGTCAATCGTATCGTCTCACGGCTATCCGGATAAGCGCAGCATCATCCGGCGTGGACTGATTTATTTCTCTTTCATCGTTTTGTCATATAAGCCGTTTAGCGTAAAAAGCAAACCTGGTATAGGCCAGAAAATGCAACGTACGCTATGAGGCTATTACGATGAAACTTTCCCGACTTGCTCTGCTGTCTGTCTTCGCTCTCGCCAGCGCCCCGTCATGGGCGGAATCGGTGGTCACGGTGTACTCCATCGACGGGCTGCATGATGGCGATAACAGCTGGTACCAGGTACAGTTTGACGCATTCACCAAAGCGACCGGCATTACCGTACGCTATGTTGAAGGCGGTGGTGGCGTGGTAGTGGAACGTCTGGCAAAAGAGCGTACGAATCCACAAGCCGACGTGCTGGTAACCGCGCCGCCATTCATTCAGCGCGCCGCCGCCGAAAAGCTGCTGGCGAACTTTAACACCGACGCCGCCTCGGCTATCCCCGATGCCAACAACCTTTATTCGCCGCTGGTAAAGAACTATCTGAGCTTTATCTACAACAGCAAGCTGCTGAAAACTGCCCCGGCGAGCTGGCAGGATCTGCTTGACGGTAAATTCAAAAATAAACTCCAGTATTCCACGCCAGGTCAGGCCGCTGACGGCACGGCGGTGATGCTGCAGGCTTTCCACAGCTTCGGCAGTAAAGATGCCGGTTTTGCGTATCTCGGCAAGCTGCAGGCCAATAACGTCGGGCCATCTGCCTCTACCGGCAAGCTAACCGCGCTGGTTAATAAAGGTGAAATCTACGTCGCTAACGGCGACCTGCAAATGAACCTCGCGCAGATGGAACGTAACCCGAACGTGAAAATCTTCTGGCCGGCCAACGACAAAGGCGAGCGCAGCGCGCTGGCCATCCCTTATGTCATTGGCCTGGTCCAGGGGGCGCCGCAGAGTGAAAATGGTAAAAAGCTGATTAACTTCCTGCTGAGTAAAGAAGCGCAGACTCGCGTCAGCGAACTCTCCTGGGGAATGCCGGTACGCAGCGACGTGACGCCGAGCGACGAACATTACAAGGCCGCCACTGCCGCGTTAGAAGGCGTGCAGAGCTGGCAGCCAAATTGGGATGACGTAGCCGTTTCGCTGTCGGCAGATATTAGCCGTTGGCACAAAGTGACCGAAAGCGAGTAAGCCTGATGCTGATGAAAACGACCGCCGTTCACGCCCCTGCATCGCAGGGGACATCGGGGATAGTCCTCGACTCGCTGCGCGTTGCGTATCACGGCAACGTGGTGCTTAAACCGCTCTCTTTGACGATTGAACCTGGCGAAGTGCTGGCGCTGATTGGCCCATCAGGATCTGGAAAAACGACGGTGCTGCGTGCGGTTGCGGGCTTTGTGCAACCTGCAGGCGGTCGTATTCTGATTGGCGATACGGACGTCACCCATCTGCCACCCTATAAACGCGGGTTGGCGATGGTGGTGCAGAACTACGCCTTGTTCCCGCATCTGAAAGTGGAAGACAACGTCGCTTTTGGCCTGCGTGCGCAGAAGCAGCCAAAGGCGCTAATTAATGAGCGTGTAACGCAGGCGCTGAAAACGGTTGGCATGAGTGATTACGCCGCCCGTTATCCGCATCAACTTTCCGGCGGCCAGCAGCAACGCGTGGCCATCGCCCGCGCGATTGCCGTGCGCCCGCGCGTGCTGTTGCTGGATGAACCACTGTCAGCGCTGGACGCACAGATTCGTCATAATATGGTGGAAGAAATCGCCCGTCTTCACCGTGAGCTGCCGGAACTCACTATTCTCTACGTCACCCACGATCAAACGGAAGCGCTCACCCTGGCCGATAAAATCGGCATTATGAAGGATGGCTCGCTGATTGCTCACGGCGAAACCCGCGCGCTATATCAGCATCCGCCCAATCGTTTTGCCGCCGAATTCTTAGGTCGCGCCAATATTCTCTCCGCCATCGCGCTGGGGATAACGGAGGTTCCGGGGCTGGTGGACGTCAGCTGCGGCGGTGCGGTGATTCGCGCGTTCAGCCGGGGCAGCCACCACGGTTACAACAAACTGCTGTGCATTCGTCCTCAGCACCTCAGCCTGACGCCGCGTTCGGCCTACAGCAACCGCTTCACCGCCACACTGCAATCGGTGCACTGGCAGGGCGATTTAACCCATCTGTTGTGTGACGTTGCTGGCGAAACGGTGCGAATGGTGTTGACGCATGTCAATCCGCTGCCGCGCGTGGGCGACAAGCTGGCGCTGTGGTTCGAACCGGATGATGCGGTCCTGATTGAGGTATAACCATGCCACTCATTTTACCACTGGAAAAACCGGCGCTTAACCTACGCCCGCTGCTGTGGCTGCTGCTCCCGTTGCTGGTGCTGGCGACGCTGTTTTTCTGGCCTCTGTCGCTCATCGTTGAACAGGCGCTACGCGGTGCCAATGGCGAGATCGGGCTCGAGACCTTCCGCCAGGTGGTCGACTCGAAACGCTTTGTCGGCGCGTTGCTGAACACGTTGCAAATCGCCTTTTTCGCCACCGCCGGTTGCCTGCTGCTGGGCAGCGTGATGTCGCTGATTCTGGTGTTTATTCCTTTCCCCGGAAGCGAGTTGATTGGTCGGGTCGTCGATACTTTTATTGCGCTGCCGACCTTCCTGATTACGCTGGCGTTCACCTTTATTTATGGGTCAGCGGGTCTGCTCAACGGTACGCTGATGAGCCTGTTTGCCTTTGAGCTACCGCCGGTGGATTTTCTCTACTCGATGCAGGGCGTCATTCTGGCGGAGATCACGGTGTTCACTCCGCTGGTGATGCGGCCACTGATGGCCGCGCTGCGGCAAATTGATAAAAGCCAGCTAGAGGCAGCCAGCATTCTGGGGGCGCACCCGTTACGGGTGATTGGGCAGGTGATTTTCCCGGCGGCGCTACCGGCGCTGATGGCTGGTGGCAGCCTGTGCCTGCTGTTGACCACTAACGAGTTTGGCATCGTACTGTTTATTGGCGCGAAAGGGGTTAACACCCTGCCGATGATGGTTTACAGCAAAGCGATTCTGGAGTCCGACTATACGGTCGCCTGCATGATTGCGTTGATTAACATTGTCTTGTCGCTGGGGCTGTTCTCCCTCTATCGCCTGGCGGCATCGCGTACCGGCGTAAGGAGTTAGCCATGCTAATTTGGTCACCTAAAGGACGCGCAGCGGCGGGCGTTGTGGCTAGCGTACTGTTTATCGTGTTCTTTTTCCTGCCGCTGGCGGTGATTCTGATGTCCAGCCTTAGCCAGCAGTGGAACGGTATTCTGCCGAGTGGCTTCACGCTGAACCACTTTGTTAACGCTCTGCACGGTGCAGCATGGGATGCCCTACTTGCCAGCCTCACGATTGGCTTTTGCGCCAGCCTGTTTGCGCTGCTTTGCGGCGTTTGGGCGGCGCTGGCGCTGCGTCAATATGGGGTGAAAACGCAGAAATGGTTAAGTATGGTGTTCTATCTGCCGAGTGCGATTCCGTCTGTGTCCGTGGGCCTGGGCATTCTGGTTGCTTTCAGCCAGGGGCCATTGCAAATGAACGGCACCCTATGGATTGTGCTGACAGCGCACTTTGTGCTGATTTCCGCCTTTACCTTCAGTAACGTGTCGACCGGACTGGCGCGAATTTCCGCCGATATTGAAAACGTCGCGTCGAGTCTGGGGGCATCGCCCTGGTATCGTCTGCGTCACGTGACGTTGCCGTTATTGATGCCGTGGATGGTGTCAGCGCTGGCGCTGAGTTTATCGCTCTCCATGGGGGAGTTGGGCGCGACGATGATGATTTATCCGCCGGGCTGGACGACGCTGCCGGTGGCTATCTTCAGCCTGACCGACCGTGGAAATATCGCCGACGGCGCGGCGCTGACCATTGTGCTGGTGGCCATTACGCTGCTGCTGATGATGAAGCTGGAGCGCATTGCAAAACGGTTGGGGCAGAAATAAAACGGTAGGCCGGGTAGGACATAGCCGCCACCCGGCAAAGGAATTACGGACGATACACCTTCACATTGGCAAACCCCTGCTCGCGCAGATAGAGCGCCTGCAGGCGACTCATTACGCCGCGTTCGCACCATAGCAGCCAGGTTTTGCTCTGATCGAGGTCGCCAAATTTAGTGCTCAGCTTGTAGAAAGGCAGCGAAACCACGTCGACGCCTTCCACTTTCAGCGGCTTGTCATCCTGCTCGTCGACAGAACGGATATCCAGAATCACATCGTTGGCGCCAAAACCGCTCACGGTTTCTACTTCCACCACCTCCTGCTGGGTCTGCTGGGCGATTTCACGAATATCGACGTTGTTCGCTTCTTCGACCACCTTATCGAGAATACTGAAGTCGAAATTTTCTTCTTCGGCTTCAATTTTCGCTTTAATGGCTTTCACCGTCGGACTTTTTGAAATCACGCCACAGTATTCCGGCATCGTACGGGCAAAATCTTCCGTACCAATCTGGCGCGCCAGGTTGATAATGTGCTCTTTATCGTAAGAGATCAGCGGGCGCAGGATCAGCGTGTCAGACACGTTATCGATCAAGCGCAAATTGGTTAGCGTCTGGCTGGACACCTGGCCCAGCGCTTCGCCGGTCACCAGCGCCTGTACGCCGTAACGTTCCGCTACTTTCGACGCCGCGCGTACCATCATACGTTTGAGCACCACGCCCATCTGGCCGTCGTCAACTTTCTCCAGAATCTCGCCGACCACCGGTTCGAAGTTAATCGCCACAAAACGCACGCGATGGGAGCTGCCAAAGCGGTTCCACAGGTAATGCGCCACCTGGCGAACGCCGATTTCATGCGCCGCGCCGCCAAGGTTAAAGAAGCAGTAGTGTACGCGGCAGCCGCGACGCATCAGCATATAGCTGGAGACGCCGGAGTCAAAACCGCCGGAGATCAGCGACAGCACGTCTTCCTGGGTGCCAATCGGGAAACCGCCAATACCTTCATAACGCCCTTTGATCAACAGCAGGCGATCATCTTCCACTTCCAGATGCACCGTCACATCCGGGTTAGTGAGCTTCACGCGCGCCGATTCAATATGCTGATTTAATCCGCCGCCGACATAGCGCTCCACCTCAATGGAACTAAACTCATGCTTACCGCGACGTTTTACGCGCACGCAGAAGGTTTTACCTTCAAGCTGCTCGCGATACTGCGCCAACGCTTTCTCGAAAATGTCGTGCATATCGGTGAACGGCACATCTTCGACTTCAAGAATATGGTGAATCCCCGGAATGCGGGTCAGCGCGTCGCGAATCGCCAGACGCTGGTTTTCATCTTTGGCGCGAACTTCAATGTTATCCCAGTGACGGACAACCGCGAGGGTCTCATCGTAGTGCTTTAAAACGTTACGGATGTTCCCGGTTAAAATTTTTATAAAGCGCAAACGCACAGATTGGCTTTTGATAGTGATTTCCGGGAACAATTTAATGATAAACTTCATGGCGGCAATGGTTCTTTAGCAAGCAATCTAAGGCTTGTCGTGGAGAAATAGTACAGCAGCCCATACCTACGGCTGCATCCAGGCGCGGAAGTATATCACTATCACGGACATCTTGCGCATTTCCCCTTACCATTGCGCGTTATTTGCTTATCAGTGTGAGTCCGTTACCATAGACTTGTGCTGCCATTACAGAGAGTCAAACAGTCATCATGCCGAAGAAAAATGAGGCGCCCGCCAGCTTTGAAACTGCGCTGAGCGAGCTGGAACATATTGTTACCCGCCTGGAAAGCGGCGATTTGCCGCTGGAAGACGCGCTGAATGAATTCGAGCGCGGCGTACAACTGGCGCGTCAGGGGCAGGCAAAACTGCAGCAGGCGGAACAGCGCGTGCAAATTTTGCTGTCTGATAATGAAGAGGCTTCACCTGAGCCTTTTATCGCGGATAATGAGTAAATGGACTTTACGCAGCAGCTACAGGCTTGCGTAACGCAAGCGAATCAGGCGCTGAGCCGTTTTATCGCGCCACTGCCCTTTCAGAACACTCCCGTGGTCGAAGCCATGCAGTATGGCGCATTATTAGGCGGTAAACGCCTGCGGCCATTTCTGGTTTACGCCACCGGTCAAATGTTTGGCGTCAGTACGGCAACGCTGGATGCGCCAGCTGCGGCGGTCGAATGCATTCATGCCTATTCGCTGATCCATGACGACCTGCCAGCAATGGACGATGACGATTTGCGTCGCGGCCTGCCGACTTGCCATATTAAATTTGGCGAAGCCAACGCAATCCTGGCGGGAGACGCGTTGCAGACGCTGGCGTTTGCCATTATCAGCGACGCGCCGATGCCGGAAGTCGCCGATCGCGATCGTATCGCGATGATCGCCGAACTGGCAAACGCCAGCGGTATCGCCGGTATGTGCGGCGGTCAGGCATTGGATCTGGCGGCAGAAGGCCAGCGGATCACTCTGGACGCGCTGGAACGCATTCATCGCCATAAGACCGGCGCGCTCATTCGCGCCGCCGTTAGACTTGGCGCGTTGAGCGCGGGCGATAAAGGACGGAATACTCTGCCGATACTTGACCGCTATGCAGAGAGTATCGGCCTTGCCTTCCAGGTTCAGGATGACATTCTGGATGTGGTGGGCGATACTGCAACGTTAGGTAAACGTCAGGGCGCAGACCAGCAGCTTGGCAAAAGTACCTACCCTGCACTTCTGGGTCTTGAGCAAGCCCGGAATAAAGCCCGGGACCTGATAGAGGACGCCCGTCAGTCGTTACATCAGCTGGCCGCGCAATCACTGGACACCTCGGCACTGGAAGCGCTAGCGAACTACATAATCCAGCGTGATAAATAAACCCCATATCCAATGAGCTTGCGATGAGTTTTGATATAGCCAAATACCCTACCCTGGCATTGGTCGACTCCACCCAGGAGTTACGACTGTTACCGAAAGAGAGTCTGCCGAAACTCTGCGACGAGCTACGCCGCTACTTACTCGACAGCGTAAGCCGTTCCAGCGGGCACTTCGCTTCCGGGCTGGGCACGGTAGAACTTACCGTGGCGCTGCATTATGTCTACAACACCCCGTTTGACCAGCTAATCTGGGATGTTGGACACCAGGCTTATCCACATAAAATCCTTACCGGTCGTCGCGACAAAATCGGCACCATTCGCCAGAAAGGCGGTCTGCACCCGTTCCCGTGGCGCGGAGAAAGCGAATACGATGTGCTGAGCGTTGGGCATTCCTCCACCTCCATCAGCGCCGGTATCGGTATTGCCGTAGCGGCGGAGAAAGAAGGCAAAGATCGCCGCACCGTCTGTGTGATTGGCGACGGCGCCATCACCGCCGGTATGGCGTTTGAAGCAATGAATCACGCAGGCGATATCCGGCCCGACATGCTGGTCATTCTGAACGACAATGAAATGTCGATTTCGGAAAACGTCGGCGCGCTCAACAACCATCTGGCGCAGCTACTTTCCGGTAAGCTTTACTCTTCTCTGCGCGAAGGCGGAAAAAAGGTCTTCTCCGGCGTACCGCCAATTAAAGAACTGCTCAAGCGTACCGAAGAACATATTAAAGGCATGGTTGTGCCGGGCACACTGTTCGAAGAGCTGGGCTTTAACTACATCGGGCCGGTCGATGGTCACGATGTCATGGGGCTTATCAGCACATTGAAGAACATGCGCGACCTGAAAGGCCCGCAGTTCCTGCATATCATGACCAAGAAAGGCCGCGGCTATGAGCCCGCGGAAAAAGATCCGATCACTTTCCATGCGGTGCCTAAATTTGATCCTTCCAGCGGATGTTTGCCGAAAAGCAGCGGCGGTCTGCCAGGTTATTCAAAAATCTTCGGTGACTGGCTGTGTGAAACCGCCGCCAAAGACAGCAAGCTGATGGCGATCACCCCGGCAATGCGCGAAGGTTCCGGCATGGTGGAATTTTCACGTAAATTCCCGGATCGCTATTTTGACGTCGCCATCGCCGAGCAGCATGCCGTCACCTTCGCCGCAGGTCTGGCGATTGGCGGCTATAAGCCCGTCGTGGCGATCTACTCTACTTTCCTGCAACGCGCCTACGATCAGGTTATCCATGACGTCGCTATCCAGAAACTGCCGGTCATGTTCGCCATCGATCGCGCCGGTATCGTTGGCGCGGATGGACAAACGCACCAGGGCGCGTTCGATCTCTCCTATCTGCGCTGCATCCCGGATATGGTGATCATGACGCCAAGTGACGAAAACGAATGTCGCCAGATGTTATTTACCGGGTATCACTATAACGACGGCCCGACGGCAGTACGTTATCCACGCGGTAATGCGCAGGGCGTGGCGCTAACCCCGCTGGAAAAACTGCCTATTGGTAAAGGCGTTGTGAAGCGTCATGGCGAAAAACTGGCGATTCTGAACTTTGGCACCTTAATACCAGAGGCGGCGAAAGTCGCCGAAGCGTTGAACGCCACGCTGGTCGACATGCGCTTTGTTAAACCGCTGGACGACACGTTAATTCTGGAGATGGCCACGCAGCATGACGCGCTGGTGACGCTGGAAGAAAACGCCATTATGGGCGGCGCTGGCAGCGGCGTAAACGAAGTGCTAATGGCCCATCGTAAACCTGTACCTGTGCTGAATATCGGTCTTCCGGATTTCTTTATCCCGCAAGGAACGCAGGAAGAAGCCCGCGCGGAACTGGGGCTCGACGCCGCAGGCATTGAAGCCAAAATCAAGGCCTGGCAGGCATAATCCCCTCTTTGCTCCTGCTATGCTTAAAGAGTGACGGGTATAACAGGAGCGGAGTCATGCAATACAACACGTTAGGAAATACAGATCTTCGGGTGTCCCGCCTTTGTCTGGGCTGTATGACATTCGGCGAGCCGAGTCGCGGCAATCACGCCTGGACGCTTCCCGAAGAGAGCAGCCGTCCCATCATCAAGCGCGCCCTTGAGGGCGGCATTAACTTTTTTGATACCGCCAACAGCTATTCCGACGGCAGCAGCGAAGAGATTGTCGGCCGCGCGCTGCGTGATTTCGCCCGGCGCGACGAGGTGGTGGTAGCGACGAAAGTCTTCCATCGCGTCGGCGATCTGCCGGAAGGATTGTCCCGCGCGCAAATCCTGCGCTCTATTGACGATAGCCTCACCCGTCTGGGAATGGAGTATGTCGATATCCTGCAAATCCACCGCTGGGATTACACCACGCCGATAGAAGAAACTCTGGAAGCGCTAAACGACGTGGTGAAGGCGGGTAAAGCCCGCTATATCGGCGCTTCCTCAATGCACGCCTCACAATTTGCCCAGGCGCTGGCGCTACAAAAACAACACGGCTGGGCGCCGTTTGTCACCATGCAGGATCACTATAACCTGATCTACCGCGAGGAAGAGCGTGAGATGCTACCGCTGTGCTGGCAGGAAGGCGTCGCCGTGATTCCGTGGAGCCCGCTGGCGCGCGGGCGCTTAACTCGCCCCTGGGGAGAAAACACGGCCCGGCTGGTCTCGGATGACGTGGGCAAAAATTTATACGCTGAAAGCGATAAAAATGATGCGCAAATAGCGGAACGGCTGGCTGGCGTCAGCGAGGCGCTTGGCGCAACGCGAGCGCAGGTCGCGCTGGCCTGGCTACTCAGTAAACGAGGCGTCGCCGCGCCGATTATCGGCGCTTCGCGTGAAGAGCAGTTAGATGAGTTGCTGAATGCCGTTGATTTAACGCTCAAACCGGAGCAGATTGCCGAACTCGAAACACCGTACAAACAGCATCCGGTGGTGGGATTTAAATAATCCGCCATTGCCCGATGGCGCGGCGCTTATCGGGCCTGTGAAATCGACATATTGTTCGGGGGTAGGCCGGATAAGGCGTTTACGCCGCCATCCGGCAAACCCTTTAAATAATACCGAGCGGCCAGTGATGACCGATAAAATACAGTATGCCGGCGGATATCACCCCGGCGACTATATCATCGATCATAATCCCCATGCCGCCGTGCACGTTGCGATCAAACCAACGGATCGGCCAGGGTTTCCACATATCCAGAATGCGGAAAATAACGAACCCGGCTGCCACCCACTGCCAGTCCGTCGTCGGCAACGCCATTAGCGTTATCCACATACCGATAAATTCATCCCAGACAATACTGCCGTGGTCGTGTATGCCCATATCTTTCGCCGTCTGATGGCAAAGATAAACGCCAATGCAGATCCCAAACATCACGACCAGCGAATAAAGCTGCCACGGCAGAAACGTCATCAAATACCAGAAGGGGATCGCCGCCAGCGAGCCCATCGTGCCCGGCACCACGGGGCTCAGCCCGCTGCCAAAGCCGGTAGCGAGCAGATGCCACGGATTGCGCAAATTCAGGCGGCTTTTCGCAACATCTTTATGGCGTGGCAAAATGATCATATCCTTTCCAGTCAAAAGTGACAGGTTCTCCGTCACGCACAAAGGCGATCCCTTCGATATCCGCCGTCATTTGCCCGATACAGGTAAACGGCACGCCCAGATGACCAAGCGCGACATCCAGCGCGCCACGGTTCAGCTCCGGGACGGTAAAGCACAGTTCATAATCTTCGCCGCCGGATAACATCCAGCGAAGCTTTTGTTCGGGATCATTGGCATGTCCCCACAGTTCTTCGGAGTCAGGCAGCGCCTCCAAATCGATTCGCGCGCCGCAGTTGCTGGCTTGAAGAATGTGACCAAGATCGGAGATCAAACCGTCGGAAAGATCGATCGCCGAACTGGCGAGATCGCGTAGCGCCTGCCCTTGTAAAATACGCGGCGTCGGGCGCAGATGGCGTTTGACCAGATAGTCGGCATCCCCCCAGCTTCCCACGCGAAAATCACCCCGTAGAATCGCCAGCCCGGCAGCGCTATCGCCCAACGTGCCAGTAACATAAATCCAGTCGCCCGGTTTTGCGCCAGAACGTTTCAGCGCCCGGCCGGCTGGCACAAGGCCATGAATACCGAGCGTCATCGACAGCGGGCCGCGCGTGGTATCGCCGCCAATGAGCTGCATGTCGTAGTAATCCAGTTGTTCAAACAGGCTGTCGCTGAACGCGGCAAGCCA
The DNA here is from genome assembly GCF_004010735.1 of Salmonella sp. SSDFZ54. Classification (NCBI taxonomy): domain Bacteria; kingdom Pseudomonadati; phylum Pseudomonadota; class Gammaproteobacteria; order Enterobacterales; family Enterobacteriaceae; genus Salmonella; species Salmonella sp. SSDFZ54. The sequence goes on along the minus strand of NZ_CP034819.1, from coordinate 3,191,238 downwards.
CGCCTCATCGACGTCAGGAAGCGTGAGCGCCAGCGTTAACCATGCCGGATCGGCGCCCATCGCCGCCAGATCGCTTAAATTCACCGCCAGCGCTTTATACGCCAGATCGGCAGGATCGATATCGGGTAAGAAATGGATGCCCGCCACCAGCGTATCGGTACTGATCGCCAGGGTCTGTTTTTCAGGAATATTCAGGAGCGCGCAATCGTCGCCAATACCGGTTTCAACATCAAGACGAGAGCTTCTTACACGGTCAAAATAACGGGCAATCAGGGAAAACTCGCCACATGCCATACGTTATGCCTCAGCAGAAAAAAAGAAAAGGCCGGAGACGGCGGGTATCATCCATCGCCCGCTATCTTTCCGGCCTGTGAATCACTTTTTGTTGGGACGAATCACCGGAGCTGCTTTATCCAGTACGCCGTTGACGAATTTGTGGCTGTCTTCAGCGCCAAAGGTTTTCGCCAGTTCAATCGCTTCGTTGATGGCCACTTTATAAGGCACATCGCTGCGTTTTGACAGCTCAAACAACGCAATACGCAGCACGGCTTTTTCAACCTGTCCCAGCTCTTCAAGCAGGCGGGACAGATACGGTTTCATTAAACCATCCAGGTACGCGCTGTTAGTCGCCACCCCGGATAGCAGTTCACGGAAATAGAGAACGTCGACGTCTTTTACGTCCTGTTCCGCCAGGAACTGGTATTCAACATCAGCGATGTCGTTCTGGGACAACTGCCAGGAGTAAAGCGCCTGGACGGCACACTCACGGGCGCGGCGACGAGCAGCAGGTTTCACGGAATTCCCCTTACAAAAAATCAGGCCTTAATGGCTTTCAATACATTAATCATTTCAAGCGCGGTCAGCGCAGCTTCTGCGCCTTTATTACCGGCTTTTGTACCAGCACGTTCGATGGCTTGTTCAATACTCTCGGTGGTCAGAACACCAAAGGCTACCGGCACGCCGCTGTCCTGGGCAACGCTTGCCAGGCCATTGCTGGCGCCGCCTGCCACATATTCAAAGTGCGCAGTCCCCCCGCGAATCACGGTTCCCAGCGCAACCACGGCGTCATATTTACCGCTTTTCGCCAGCGCTTCGGTCGCCAGCGGCAGTTCATAGGCGCCAGGCACCCACACTACGGTAATATTATCATCTTTTACCTGACCAATACGCGTCAGGGCATCAACCGCGCCATCCAGCAGGCTGTCGTTGATAAACTGATTGAAACGCGCAATAGTGATGGCGACACGAGCGTCAGGGGCTGCAACGTTAGCTTTAATAATGTTCATATTCTCTCTTCCAGGGTTCATTTGGCCCCGCAGGGGGGCGGATTTTATCATAATAATTTGAGCGCTGCTCCCCTTTCGACGGGAGAACTCATGCGCTCACCATATGCAGGCAAACATCCGGGCCGACATGACGTATTTCGCTGAAGGTAAATTGCGGCGCGTCGGCGAGCTTCTCAAGCCCCGGCAATTCGCATAATCCCCGCGCCTGGGTTCCCAACAATTTAGGCGCGACATAGACAATCAGTTCATCCACCAGCCCGGCTTGCAGCAACGCGCCCGCCAGTCCCGGTCCGGCTTCAACCCATATGCTATTAATCTGCTGCCTGCCTAACTGCATCATCAGTACAACCAGATCCAAATGTCCGTTGTGCGCCGGCACGCTGATAGTACGAACCGAATCGGGCCACGTGCGGCTATCTTCCTGGGTACGCGCAATCCACGTTTCACCAGGCTGCTGCACAATACGATGCGCAGGCGTTACCCGGTTTTGGCTGTCGATAACAATTCGCACCGGCTGGCGCAGATTTTCCTGCGGGTAAGACGCCTGCGTAGAGGCGTCTAACTCCGTCCAACGCACCGTCAAGGCCGGATCGTCAGCCAATACCGTCGCGCTACTGGTTAAGATAGCGTGACTTTGCGCACGCAAGCGCTGAACGTCACGCCGGGCCTGCGGCGAGGTGATCCACTGGCTTTCGCCGCTGGCCATCGCCGTCCGTCCATCCACGGAGGCGCCCAGTTTAAGCTGAAGATAAGGGAATCCGGTACGCATCCGCTTGAGGAAGCCTTTATTGAGCGCCTCCGCTTCACTCATCATTAACCCGTGGCTGACCGCAATACCCGCCTGTTGCAGGCGATACAGCCCGCGCCCGGCGACCTGTGGGTTCGGGTCCTGCATCGCGGCGACCACGCGCGCGACGCCGGCCGCAATCAGCGCATCGCAACATGGCGGCGTTCGCCCATGATGGCTACAGGGTTCAAGCGTGACATAGGCGGTTGCGCCTTTGGCTTTTGCGCCCGCCATCCGCAGCGCATGGACCTCGGCGTGCGGCTCTCCGGCGCGATGGTGATAACCTTCGCCGACGATGTCGCCATTGTTAACAATGACACAGCCGACATTAGGGTTCGGGTGAGTGGTGAAACGTCCACGCTGCGCCAGTTTGAGCGCTCGCGCCATGTAAAACTCATCCTGCATGGCTTAGTCCTGTAGGCGAGCGATTTCTTCGCCAAAGTCTTTGATATCTTCGAAACTGCGATAGACGGAGGCAAAGCGAATATACGCGACTTTATCGAGTTTTTTCAGCTGCTCCATGACCAGGTTGCCAATCATCTTGCTGGGAACTTCACGCTCCCCAGTGGCTCGTAATTGTGACTTAATATGGTTCAATGCCATTTCAACATCATCTGCGCTGACGGGTCTTTTTTCCAGCGCTCTCAACATGCCGCTACGCAGCTTATCCTCATTAAAGGGTTCGCGCACATCGTTGCTTTTTATCACGCGCGGCATGACCAGTTCAGCCACTTCAAAGGTCGTAAAGCGTTCATTACACACCAGACACTGCCGACGGCGGCGCACGGACGAGCCCTCGCCTACAAGACGAGAGTCAATGACTTTGGTATCTACGGCGAAACAAAATGGGCAATGCATACGGCGTCCTGACCAGATGATTTAGAAAACACTATTTTACCCTGAACTGGCGCGACAACAAAGGCGGAGCGCTTTTGAGATAAAGGATCGGTGCCTTTGTGCGTATAGCGCACTACCATTACGCTATCGGACCACGAAGGAAATGATCGACATGACAAGACGTTACCTAAGAATTCTCCTGGTGGGAAGTCTCTTGAGCCTGACCGCCTGCGCGCCGCAGAGCGAAGTTCGCCAGATGCATCAAAGCATTAGCACCCTGAATAAAGAGATGACCCAACTGAATCAGGAAACGGTAAAAATTACCCAACAAAATAAGCTGAATGCGGAGTCAACCCGCGGCGTCTATTTGTTGCCTGGCGCCAATACGCCTGCCCGGCTGGAGAGTCAGATCGGTACGCTACGTATGACGTTGCTGGAGATTACGCCTGTCGCAGACGGCGCTCACGCAACGTTACGCATTCAGGGCGAGTCCCGCGATCCGCTGCCGGCATTCAGCGCTACCGTAGAGTACGGGCAACTTCAGGGCACTACGGAGAACTATCAGGAGGTGAATGCACAGAGCCTTCTGGTAAATGCCCCTGCCAGTTTGCTGGCGCCCAGTGATGTCAATATTTCGTTACCGTTGAAGGGGATCACACCGGCGCAGTTAGGCTTCATTCGCATCCATGATATTCAGCCTGTTAATCAATAAACGTTCTGGCGGAGCGTTTTGTGCGTTCCGCAACATCCCCTGCGCGACTTTTGTTGCCCTACTGACATTTCCGTAATTTATGACACGGATTGTTAATATTCATGAAAGATAGTACTGTCGCCGCGTCTAAAATGCGCAAACGTGAACGCAATCGATTACGTAAATGATAGATATGTGAAACAAGACATATTTTTGTGAGCAATGATTTTTATAATAGGCTCCGCAGAAACACGAAATATTTAGAAACGCAAATTGCGTTCTTTTCACTCCCGTAAGGGATTTCAAACAGTGGCATACATATGAAAAAAACTTTACTCGCAGTCAGCGCAGCGCTGGCGCTCACCTCATCTTTTACTGCTAACGCAGCAGAAAATGATCAGCCGCAGTATTTGTCCGACTGGTGGCACCAGAGCGTAAACGTGGTAGGCAGCTACCATACCCGTTTCTCGCCGAAATTGAACAACGACGTCTATCTGAATATGAAGCATTTGCCAAAAAAGACTGGTTTGATTTCTACGGCTATATCGATATTCCCAAAACCTTTGATTGGGGTAACGGCAACGATAAAGGTATCTGGTCCGACGGTTCTCCGCTGTTCATGGAAATCGAGCCGCGTTTCTCGATTGATAAGCTGACCGGCGCAGACCTGAGCTTCGGCCCGTTTAAAGAGTGGTATTTCGCCAACAACTACATCTACGATATGGGCGATAACAAAGCCAGCCGCCAGAGCACGTGGTATATGGGTCTGGGGACCGATATCGACACCGGCCTGCCGATGGGCCTGTCGCTGAACGTGTATGCGAAATATCAGTGGCAAAACTACGGCGCTTCCAATGAAAACGAATGGGACGGCTACCGTTTCAAAGTGAAATACTTCGTCCCCATCACCGATCTGTGGGGCGGTAAACTGAGCTATATCGGCTTTACCAACTTTGACTGGGGATCTGATTTAGGCGACGATCCGAACCGTACCAGCAACTCCATCGCTTCCAGCCATATCCTGGCGCTGAACTACGATCACTGGCACTACTCGGTCGTTGCGCGTTACTTCCATAACGGCGGACAGTGGCAGAATGGCGCAAAACTGAACTGGGGCGACGGCGATTTCAGCGCGAAATCTACCGGCTGGGGCGGCTACCTGGTCGTGGGTTATAACTTCTAAACCTGCAAAAAAGGCCAGAGGTCGCCCTCTGGCCCGTTTCGGGCGCATGCTGCCATGCGGCGGCGAGTCGCGCCCACTTCACATTACTTCCGGCGATGCCACCAGCCTAAAAACAGACCTGTCGCAATCCCGACCAGCGTTGGTGCCGCCAGATCGTGCCAGATAGTAATGCTCAACTCTGTGAGCGTCATATTGCCGCCTTTGTTGCAATGGCAACGGTTCGCGGCTATCCTCAACTTGTCTAGGGTCAAGTTAGCCCCCGTAATGTTGCCGGTGAATACCGAACAATGTGCGGGGGTTTTCTCTTTCCAGCGACAAGGCCACCGGGGATCAAGCCCCCGCAACATTGCGCCTCACCGGGTTGCCCCGGCTTACCGCTGATTCTATTCTGCTCGCCAGTATCGGCAGGACTTAAAAACAAAAAAATCCCAACCTTGCGATCGGGATTCCAGTGACAATGTATGCGTTACAGGACGTTTGGGGGCTGACGACAAACTCCGGGGCTGAAAAAATGTCGGATTGCATCCGACCTACGAAAACCAATAATTCATTTATATTGCGGATTCCGTTGTGTGGAGCGAAGCGTAACCTAACATTCAACAGCACCAACAGCTTTGTCAGCAGTCTGCTTATTTCTTTTTGTTCATCATCGCTTTCAGATCGGCAAACGGGTTATAAGTCGCCTCGCCGACATCTTTTTGCGCATCTTCCCCGGCAATGACCGTCGAACCGTACTGATCGGCTTCGGTATATTTGGAATGCTCGTGATCGTGGCAGTAGAGGCACAATAGCTCCCAGTTGCTGCCGTCTTCCGGGTTATTGGTGTGGTCATGATCGATATGATGCACCGTCAGCTCACGCAGATTTGAATACACAAACTCACGGGAACAGCGTCCGCACACCCACGGAAACAGCTTCAGCGCTTTTTCACGATAGCCGCTTTCCAGGCGCGCGTAGTTTTTGGGGATGATAGCCATAATTAACAGGTACCTGAATAATACAAAGAGTTATGCGCAGTTTCCCGCGAAGCCGGGCTTTTAGCAATGATTCTGTGCAACTTATATATCCAGGTAAGGAAGGCTATTTCAGGCAAACTGATGACCAATCAACCCGTTTTACAAGCGTTGGAGTATCGCTATCACATCTTACGGCATTTTTTCGTGCTCAACTTTACGCAAAAAATCACGCAAAGAACGGTCGATTGTTTCACGAAATCGCCGGTTAAGCGGAGTAATTTGTAAACAGCGATCGAGGCGAAAACACCGATAGTCTTCCCGTCTCTCACACCAGGCAACCAGTAGCCAGTGTTCTCCCCAGAAAAACAATCCCAGCGGTTGTATATCCCGCGAAGATAGATGCCCCGCTTCATCACGATAATGTAGCGCCAACACCTGCTGCGCCGAAACGGCCTGATGGATAAGATCAAACGCGCTGCGCGAATGTGGAGATGTACCCAAATCCGGAGCGTAAATCCGTGTCTGCTCCGCTTTACGACGGCTCTCTTCCGGTAAAATAGCCAACACTTTTTCCTGGGCGGATTCAAGCTCGCGCGATAGCGAATCGCCGCCCCAGGTTTTCAATAACCGTATAGCCACCATCAGTGCTTCCGATTCACGATGGGTAAGCATCAAGGGCGGCAGATCAAAACCCGCCATTAAACGGTATCCGCTCCCCGCTTCACCTTCGACAGGCACACCGGATAACGACAGATCGCGAATATCGCGATAAATTGTCCGTTCAGAAACCGCAAGCCGCTGTGCCAACAGCGCTGCCGTCGTCAGTCGTCTACCCCGCAAAATTTGCACGATCTGAAACAAACGGTCAGCGCGTCTGGTCATATTGACTCTCTACATTTAGCAAATATCACGCAGGTTGATGTAAACCTATTCGGTTACCTTCGCTGTCAATAAACAACGCGATGGTTCCAATGTCATCTCCGGGAACCATGGGTTCCAGAACACACTTACCACCAGCAAGGACGACACGTTCAATCGAGGCTAACAAATCGGCGGTATGCAGATAAATAACGACTCCCTGCGCAACTGGAGCGACATCATCCTGCTTTATCAGCGCTCCGCCGGGTCCGGGTTCAGCATACGGGAATACGGCCAGATCCACCCCATCCATGGTTTCCCGACGTAACGATATCTGCATCACTTGCTCATAAAAGGCGATTGCACGCGCCATATCAGTAACTGGAATTTCAAACCAGTTAATCAAGTTTTTCATACATCCTCCTGCGTGTGTGGGTTAATTCATGAGGAGTGTATGACAGGGCTCCTGACAGCATACTGTCAGTAATGTTTATCGTCATGGTACATAAAAAAAATCCCGATCGCATGACCGGGATTCAGATAACACTTAAATACGTGTTTACGGCAGAATGGACGGCTGATCCGCCCCTTCTTTTTCGACTTTCTGCTGCAGCATATGCTCGCGCTTCATGCCGAGTTTCAGCGCCAGCGCCGATGCGACATAGATAGAAGATGCCGTACCAATAGAGACACCGATCAGCATCGTCAGCGAGAAGCCTTCCAGTACCGGACCGCCGAAGAGGTACAGCATCAGAATTACCACTAACGTCGTACCGGAGGTAATCAACGTACGGTGTAGCGTCTGGGTCAGCGACACGTTAAAGATTTCGTAAGGCGTCCCGCGACGGATTTTGCGGAAGTTTTCACGAATACGGTCGGAGACCACGATACTGTCGTTCAGCGAGTAACCGATCACCGACATCAACGATGCCACAATGGTCAGGTCAATCTCGATATGGAAAAGCGACAGTATCCCCAGCGTAATGATCACGTCGTGCGCCAGCGCGATGACCACCCCTGCCGCCAGTCGCCACTCAAAGCGGAAACCGACATAAACGAGGATAGAGATCAACGCCACCAGCAGCGCCATAGCGCCGGTTTGCGCCAGATCGGCGCCCACGCTTGGCCCCACGAATTCAATACGCTTCACGGCCGCGTTCTGGTTGGTGGCTTCATTAATGATCGTCACCACTTTGCTACCCAGTACCTGACCGCCGGTTTCACCTTCGGTTGGCGGCATACGCACCATAATGTCGTGACTGCTGCCAAAGTTCTGCAACTGCGGCTCTTCATAGCCCGCTTTTTGCAGCGCTTCGCGCATCACGTCCATTTCAGCCGGTTTTTCCAGCGTGATTTCAATTACCGTACCACCGGTGAAATCCAGCCCCCAGTTAAACCCGCGTACGCCCATAATGACAATGGCCGCGATCAGCAACAGCCCGGAGATGCCGAATGCCCAGAAGTCCCAGCGCATAAAGTCATAGACTTTACGGCCGTGGTTTAGTTGTTCAACAGTGTATTCCTGTGCCACATCGCACTCCTCAGATTGACAGCTTAGTGACGCGCTTGCCGCCATATAGCAGGTTTACGATAGCACGCGTACCGATAATCGCGGTAAACATCGACGTCGCCACACCGATACCGGTCGTAATCGCGAACCCTTTAATTGCCCCGGTACCGACAGCATACAGAATGATGACTTTAATCAGCGTCGTGATGTTCGCATCGAAGATGGAACTGAACGCGCCGGCATAGCCTTCGTTTATCGCCTGCTGTACCGTGCGGCCATTACTCAACTCTTCTTTGATACGTTCGTTAATCAGAACGTTGGCGTCGACCGCCACCGCAAGGGTTAACACGATACCCGCAATCCCCGGCATACTGAGCGTTGCCCCCGGCAACAGCGACATGATACCGACAATCAACACCAGGTTAGCCACTAACGCGCTGGTCGCAATCAGACCAAACTTCTTATAGAAGAAGATCATGAACAGGATGGAGACCACCAGACCGGCCAGACAGGCTTCCAGGCCCTGCTTGATGTTCTGCATACCCAGAGTCGGGCCAATGGTGCGCTCTTCAACGATCTGAATCGGCGCAATCAGGGCGCCCGCACGCAGCAGCAACGAGAGCTGACGCGCTTCGTTCGGGTTGCTGATACCGGTAATACGGAAGCTGTTACCCAGCCGGGACTGGATGTTGGCAATGTTAATCACCTCTTCCTGTTTCACCAGTACGGCGCGACCGTTAGCGTCTTTCTTACCGCTGTCTTTATACTCCACAAACAGGGTCGCCATCGGTTTGCCGATATTGTCCTTAGTGAAGTTAGACATGATATTGCCGCCTGCGCTATCCAGCGAGATGTTAACCTGCGGTTGGTTATATTCATCCTGGCTGGACGTCGAGTCGGTGATATGGTCGCCGGTGAGGATCACGCGTTTGTACAATACCACCGGCTGACCTTCGCGGGTCTGTTTCACTTCGGAATCACCCGGTACGCGCCCGGCAGCAGCGGCGGCCTGGTCAACGTTGGTATTCACCAGACGGAATTCCAGCGTCGCGGTCGCGCCGAGAATTTCTTTCGCGCGAGCGGTATCCTGGATACCCGGCAGCTCAACCACAATACGGTCTGCGCCCTGACGCTGTACGACAGGCTCCGCGACGCCCAGTTGGTTAACACGGTTACGCAGAATATTAATGTTCTGCTGAACGGCGTATTCACGCGCTTCGCTCAGGCGCGCATCGGTCATTACCGCGCGAAGTTGATTGCCGCTCTGGCTGGAAATCACCAGGTCACGATGACGCGGCGTCAGATAGGCGATCGCCTCATCACGCGCTTTGCTGTCACGGAACGTGATGCTCAGCCCATAATTATTTTCTTTACGAACGGTGGTATAAGGAATGCCTTTTTCACGCAGATCGCTGCGCAGACTATCGATATTTTGTTCCTGGAGTTTACCTAACGCGGTATCCATATCCACTTCCATCAGGAAGTGAACGCCGCCGCGCAGATCAAGACCGAGCTTCATCGGATCGGCGTGAATAGCCGCCAACCAGCGCGGCGTAGCCGGCGCAAGGTTAAGCGCCACGACATATTTATCCCCCAGCACGCTCATCAGCGCTTCACGGGCGCGTAGCTGGGTATCGGTGGTGTCGAAGCGCGCAAGAATAGCGCCCTCTTCCAGTGCCACAGACTTAGCGGGAATTTTTTCTTCTTGTAACGTTTTCTGGACCTGGATCAGCGTTTGCTCACTGGCGGCGACGCCGCGCACGCCAGTGATTTGAACAGCCGGATCCTCACCATACAGGTTGGGAAGTGCGTAAAGCAGGCCGACGATAATCACGACGACCAGCATGATGTACTTCCACAAAGGATAACGGTTTAACACGGCAGTTCCCTTTGGGAAAACGAAATATTACAGCGCCTTCATGGTGCCTTTCGGCAGAACGGCAGCTACGAAGTCACGTTTGATAACCACTTCCGTGGTGTCATTCAGCGCGATGGCAATGTAGCCGGCTTCCGCTACTTTGGTCACTCGACCGACCAGACCGCCATTCGTCAGAACTTCATCACCTTTCGCAATGGAGTCCATCAGCTTTTTGTGCTCTTTGGTGCGCTTCTGCTGCGGGCGCAGGATCATGAAATAGAAAATCAGACCAAACACCACCAGCATTAAAATCAGAGACATCGGGCTGCCCTGCGCTGGAGCACCTGTTGCCGCTACCGCATCAGAAATAAAAAAGCTCATTCAAATTCCCTCATTATTAAAATTAATCAACGTTCAAAGGTGGAACGGGTCGCCCCTGACGTTGGTAAAACTCGGTTACGAAGCTCTCTAATTTACCCTCTTCAATAGCCTTGCGTAAACCCGCCATCAAACGCTGGTAGTAACGCAAGTTATGAATGGTATTGAGACGCGCACCTAATATTTCGTTGCAACGGTCGAGATGATGCAAGTAAGCGCGTGAATAATTGCGACAGGTGTAGCAATCGCACTCGGCGTCAAGCGGGCTGGTGTCGCTTTTATGCTTTGCATTACGAATCTTCACCACGCCGTCGGTCACAAACAGATGACCATTACGGGCATTTCGCGTTGGCATGACACAGTCAAACATATCAATACCGCGACGCACCCCTTCCACCAGATCTTCCGGTTTACCCACGCCCATCAGGTAACGCGGTTTGTCAGCCGGGATCTGCGGGCAAACGTGCTCCAGAATGCGGTGCATATCTGCTTTCGGCTCACCGACAGCCAAACCGCCGACAGCGTAGCCATCAAAGCCAATCTCTACCAGACCTTTCACCGAGATATCGCGTAAATCTTCGTAAACGCTGCCCTGAATGATGCCAAAAAGCGCATTCTTATTGCCAAGGCTATCAAAACGGTCGCGGCTACGCTTCGCCCAACGCAACGACATCTCCATCGAGCGTTTAGCATAGTCCCAGTCTGCCGGGTACGGCGTACATTCATCAAAGATCATCACGATATCGGAACCGAGATCGTACTGGATCTCCATCGACTTTTCCGGATCGAGGAAAATCGGATCGCCGTTGATCGGGTTACGGAAGTGCACGCCTTGCTCGGTAATCTTACGAATATCGCCGAGGCTGAAGACCTGGAAGCCGCCGGAATCGGTGAGAATCGGCCCTTTCCACTGCATAAAATCGTGCAGATCGCCATGCAGCTTCATGATTTCCTGACCCGGGCGCAGCCACAGGTGGAAAGTGTTGCCGAGAATAATCTGCGCGCCGGTCGCTTCCACTTCTTCCGGCGTCATGCCTTTTACCGTACCGTAAGTACCCACAGGCATAAAAGCAGGCGTTTCCACTACGCCACGATCAAACACCAGACGACCGCGACGCGCGCGACCATCGGTGGTATCTAACTCAAATTTCATTATCACTCCTGCGTCAGAAAAACAGTCCGACGTTTAACGACTCGCTACGGAATGATTCCATAGCTAATAAATTCCCGAAGGCGTCATCGGCGCAGCCAGTTTGGGGTCGACCAGCGCACAGCCACCGGAGCGTACACGCAGTACGTGAGGATGGCGAGCACTGCCCGGCGTCAAAATGGCAAGTGAGATAGCCTTCTTACGGACGCTCAGAAATAGCCTGCGGATTGTACGTGATAAACATCGCGTCCCCGTAGCTAAAAAAGCGATATTTTTGTTCTACCGCAGTCTTATAGGCATTCATGGTGTGTTGATAACCGGCAAATGCGGAAACCAGCATAATCAACGTCGATTCCGGCAGATGGAAGTTGGTGATCAGCGCATCAATCACTTTGTATTGATAACCTGGATAAATAAAGATTTGCGTATCGCCGAAGAACGGCTCTATCAAATCGCTTTTTGCCGCCTGCGCCGCGCTTTCCAGTGAGCGTACCGAGGTGGTGCCGACGGCGATAACCCGGTTGCCGCGCGCTTTCGCCGCCAGCACCGCGTCGACCACCTCTTGCGGCACCTCAGCATATTCGGAGTGCATGATGTGATCTTCAATGGTATCGACACGCACCGGCTGGAAAGTGCCCGCGCCTACGTGTAGCGTAACAAACGCCATTTCGACACCTTTCTCACGAAGCGCCGCCAGCAGCGGCTCATCAAAGTGCAGCCCGGCGGTCGGCGCGGCGACGGCGCCCGGTTTTTCACTGTAAACCGTCTGATACAGTTCGCGGTCGGCGTCCTCGTCCGGACGGTCGATATACGGCGGCAACGGCATATGGCCGATGGCGTTGAGAATATCCAGCACCGGACGCGGGTCATTAAACTCAACTTCAAACAGAGCGCCGTGACGCGCGGTCATGGTCGCGTGGATACTTTCGTCGTCGCCCAGTAGCAGTTCCGTGCCCGGTTTTGGCGCTTTAGAAGCGCGAATATGCGCCAGGATGCGTTTATCATCGAGCATACGTTCGACCAGCACTTCTATCTTGCCGCCGCTGGCTTTACGGCCAAAGAGCCGCGCCGGGATCACGCGGGTATTATTGAAGACCAGCAAATCGCCAGGGTTGAGCTTATCGAGCAGATCGGTGAAAGTACCGTGCGTCAGCGCGCCCGTCGGCCCCTCTAATGACAGCAAACGGCAGCGACTGCGTTCCGGCTGTGGGTAGTGGGCAATCAGGGATTCGGGTAGTTCAAAGGAAAAATCGGTAACGCGCATGACTCTGACTCAGACTAAAATAAGAGGCGGGTAGTCTAGTGCCGGGGCGTTCCCGCTGCAACCGTTACCCGCTTTTTGGACAGAGAATCAATAATGAATTTTCTTGCTCACCTGCATCTGGCGCACCTTGCCGACAGCTCGCTTTCCGGTAATCTGCTGGCCGATTTTGTCCGCGGTAACCCGGCAACGCATTATCCTCCTGACGTGGTAGAGGGTATTTATATGCATCGGCGTATTGACGTCATGACCGACAACCTGCCGGAAGTTCGTGAGGCGCGAGAGTGGTTCCGCCATGAAACGCGGCGCGTGGCGCCCATTACGCTGGACGTCATGTGGGATCATTTTTTATCGCGCCACTGGACGCAAATCTCTCCCGATTTTCCACTTCAGGCGTTTGTCGGCTACGCCCATGCGCAGGTCGCGACGATTCTGCCCGACTCCCCGCCGCGCTTTGTCAACCTGAATGATTATCTTTGGTCAGAAAAATGGTTAGAGCGGTATCGCGATATGGATTTCATTCAAAACGTGCTGAATGGCATGGCGAATCGCCGTCCCCGGCTGGATGCCTTGCGTGATTCCTGGTACGATCTGGACGCGCACTACGACGCGTTAGAAGAGCGCTTCTGGCATTTTTATCCGCGTATGATGGCACAGGCCGCCCGCAAAGCGCTGTGACGGCCTGATAGCGAGGGCGTGCGTCAGATCCGCCGTTGGCAGAAAGATCGTTCGCTGTCATAAAGGGGTCATCATTACGATTTATAATGACCCGATCGATAGGCAAAAGCTGTCTCATTGATTGTCAAGACCGCATTGTTTTGTCGCTTCGCCCTCCCTATACTGCCCGCGTTGCGTTCTAAAACCCTTAATATTGCAGGAGAATTATTATGGTACTGGTTACTCGTCAGGCCCCGGATTTCACCGCTGCGGCGGTACTGGGTAGCGGTGAGATTGTTGATAAATTCAACTTCAAACAGCACACCAATGGTAAAACGACCGTTCTGTTCTTCTGGCCGATGGACTTCACTTTTGTTTGCCCGTCTGAGCTGATCGCCTTTGATAAACGTTATGAAGAATTCCAGAAGCGCGGCGTTGAAGTAGTCGGCGTTTCTTTCGACTCTGAGTTTGTCCACAACGCATGGCGTAACACCCCTGTCGATAAAGGCGGCATTGGCCCGGTGAAATACGCAATGGTCGCCGACGTGAAGCGTGAAATTCAGAAAGCTTACGGTATCGAACATCCGGACGAAGGCGTTGCGCTGCGCGGCTCTTTCCTGATTGATGCTAACGGTATTGTTCGCCACCAGGTCGTAAACGATCTGCCGCTGGGTCGTAATATCGACGAAATGCTGCGTATGGTCGACGCGCTGCAGTTCCACGAAGAGCACGGTGATGTCTGCCCGGCGCAGTGGGAAAAAGGCAAAGAAGGCATGAACGCCTCTCCGGACGGCGTGGCTAAATACCTGGCTGAGAACATTTCCAGCCTGTAAGTCAGTGCATTGATAAAAGGCTCGCGAATGCGAGCCTTTTTTATGCGTGCGGTGTTACGAACCACCTCGCCTCAACGATTCATCCATACGGTCGCGGAAATCGCGGGTAAACTAAGTCTTCCCTCGCGGATGTTACCGCTTCCCGTTTTACATTGCCATCCGGCCACGTTCAGCAACGGTAACGCTTCCAGCGCCACTTCACAGGCCTCGCCCCGGTTAATCGCCACCAGCGCCCGCTGCTGCTGATAAACTCGCACGAATACCACTACGTCACCTTCGGCATACAGCGCCTGGCATCCGCCACGACGCAGCGCCAGACTGCGCTGGCGCAGTTTCGCCATGCGCTGGTACAGCGCCAGCAAGTTGCCGTCCTGCTTGCGTTCATCCCACGGGAATGGTTTGCGGCACATGGGGTCATTTGCGCCGTCCACGCCGACTTCATCGCCGTAATAAATACATGGCACGCCGGGCCAGGTAAACAACCAGACCACCGCCAGCGGCAGGCGCGCCGCGTCTTTACCCAGCAGGGTTTTAAAGCGCGCAGTATCATGGCTGTCGAGTTGATTAAACATGCGTAGTTGTTGCTGATGTGACAGCCCGGCGCGGTAGTTATCCATCCACGCGATACAGGTCCGGGCATCAATATGCTGTGGTTCGTAAGCGATATCAGTATTGGCGAGAAATCCCCACAGCGGGAAGGTGAAGCCGCGATAATTCATGGCGGCATCTTCCGCATCGGCCTGTAGCCACTGCCGCGCATCGCCGAAATGCTCCCCCACAATATAGGCTTCGGGCTGCGCTTCTTTTGCCGCCCGGGTAATGCCGGCGACGTGCTGCAAATTATGACGCGCCCCGCCCGCCTCGCCCAGCATATGTACGACATCCAGCCGCCAGCCGTCCATATTCCACGGAGCCTTTAGCCAGTGACGAACGATACTGTCCTCACCGCGATAGATCTCATCCACCAGCGTTTCTGATTGATAATCGAGTTTCGGCAGGCTCGGATAACCCAGCCAGTCCAGCGCCACGCCTTGTGGTGAAAAGGAGTACCAGTCGCGCCACGGCGAGTCCGGGTGATGGCACGCGCCGCCAGTGCTGCGGTTATGCCTGTCAAACCACGCATGCGAGTCGCCGCTATGGTTAAACACGCCATCCAGCACCAGCCTCATGCCCTGCGCCTGGGTTTCACGCCGCAGGCGTAGCAGCGCCCGATCGCCGCCAAATTGCGGATCGACATGACGATAATCTTCCGTGTCGTACTTATGGACGCTCGGCGCGGTAAATACCGGATTCAGATATAGCGCTGTGACGCCCAGTTTTTTCAGATACGGCAGCTTCTCACAAATGCCATTCAGACAGCCGCCGTAAAAGGTGGAACCGCCCGCCAGGGGGGTTAAAGGATCGTCCCAGTCGCGCAGCACAATCTCCTGACCTGCGGCATGATGGTAATACACCCGGTCCTGATCGGCTTCACGCGTCGCGCTGCGGGCAAAACGATCCGGGAAGATCTGATAAAAAATTTGATCGGCGACCCACTGCGGGCCGCTATCCGGCACATCAACCGCAAATTGTTCCAGACGCGCAGGCGGAAAACGGCTAAATCCCTGTGGCGTAAACCAAAGCTGGCGGTCGTGCCAAAGCAATTTAAAGCTGTAACGGCGACGGGGCTGCCCTAACGCGATATTGAGCGTCGCCCGCCACGCCGTCACGCCCGGCTGCGGCTGGCGGCGCTGTTTGCGCATCGCCAGTGAGATTTCTTCATTATCGAATTCTGAGCGCAACGTCACGCGAGACGGCGGATTTTCTCCGCTCAGCCACAGCGTAATGGTTAATTTATCGTTATGTTGCTTCACAAATGGGGCAACCGGTAAGTGCCAGGCATTCAACATCTCGTATCCCCTCTACTGAAAATGGGGCCACCTTGCCATAGAGATTTAAAGGATAACTCATCATCCAGGGGTTTATTAGGGGAGGAGGCTCCAGGAGGAGAAGCGGCTCCGCTTATCCGGTCTACCGTTGCCTGCAGACCGGATAAGGCAGAGAAAAACGACTACGCCTGCGCCAATTGACGGTCGCGACGGCGTTTAAATATCCAGCCAATCAACAGCAGAACTATCCAGGCGAAGCCCACATACAGTGAGATGCGGGTATCCGGATGGTAGCCGATAAGCGCAATAATGAAGACCAGGAAAATCAGACCCGCTATCGTCGTGACGACACCGCCCGGCACCTTAAATTTCAGCGCTTTTACCTCTTCCGGCGGTAAACGACGACGGAAGGCGATTTGCGACAGCAGGATCATAATCCATACCCATACCGTCGCAAACGTCGCCAGCGAAGCAATCACCAGGAAGACGTTTTCCGGCATGATGTAGTTCAGGTAAACCGCAAACAGCAGCGCAATCGTCATCACCAGCACAGTAACCCACGGAATACCACGGCGTGACGTTTTGGCAAAGACTTTCGGCGCGCTCCCCTGCTCCGCCATACCATGCAGCATACGGCCTACGCCAAACACATCAGAATTGATAGCGGAAAGCGAGGCGGTCAATACCACAAAGTTCAGAATGCTGGCGGCAAAGGTAATCCCCATATGCTGGAACGTCAGCACAAATGGACTGCCGTTTGTGCCGACCTGATTCCACGGATAGATAGACATAATGACGAACAGCGTGCCGACATAAAATACCAGGATACGCATCGGTACTGAGTTAATAGCGCGCGGAATGGATTTCTCCGGGTCTTTCGCTTCCCCGGCGGTGATACCGATAATCTCAATCCCGCCGTAAGCGAACATCACCATTTGCAGCGACATGATCATTCCCAGCCAGCCATTGCTGAAGAAGCCGCCGTTGCTCCACAGGTTATGAATGCCGGTCGGCTGCCCGCCGTTGCCAATTCCCCACACAATGATGCCGATACCCGCGACAATCATGATAATAATGGTGGCGACTTTGAAGAAGGAGAACCAAAACTCCAGCTCGCCGAACACCTTGACGCTCATCAGGTTGATGGCGCAAATGATCAGCACCACGCTAAGTACCCAAATCCAGTGCGGCACGGCGGGGAACCAGACTCCCATGTAAATGCCGAACGCGGTCACGTCGGCAATGGCGACGATCAGGATCTCAAAACAGTAGGTCCAGCCGGTAATGTAGCCCGCAAGCGGGCCGAGGTTTTCCTGCGCATAGCGCGAAAATGAGCTGGCGGCAGGGTTGTGAACGGACATTTCCCCCAATGCGCGCATAATGATATATGCCGCGACCCCGCCAATAATATAGGCCAACAGCACGCTCGGCCCCGCCATTTTGATGGCGTCCGCCGAGCCGTAAAACAGGCCGGTGCCGATTGCCGAACCTAATGCCATAAAGCGAATGTGCCGGGTGCTCAGCCCACGCTTTAGCTTATTATTGCTTTCCATCAATTTCTGACCTATCAACACAATAAAAAACCACGGGGCGTTAAGCCCCGTGGTGTACACATATGTCAGCGATTTTAGTGAGCGCTGGAGGTCACCTGCCGACCCGCCGCGCGATCCCAGATAATCGCCAGGATCACCATCACCACCGTTGGCATCAACCACGCCAGTCCCTGTTCCGCCAGCGGTAAACGCTGACTCCAGGCTGGCAGCGTATCGCCAAAGGCAGATGCTTTGATGCCGTCAAGGATACCAAAAAGCAGACTGATAAACATGGCCGGCGCGATGATGCGGGTGGAATTATGCCACCATGAGCGGGTAAAACTTAATACAACCAGTGCGATACACGGCGGATAGATAGCCGTCAGCACCGGAATGGAGATTTGAATCAGATGGCTCAGTCCAAGGTTTGACACCACCATAGAGAAGCCGCCGAGAATAAAGACCAGCGTGCGGTAAGACAGTGGAATATACTGCGCGAAAAACTCAGCGCAGGCGCAGGTCAGCCCCACCGCCGTCACCAGACACGCGATAAAGATCAGCGCCGCCAGCAGGAAGCTTCCCGCGCCGCCAAAGGTATGCTGAACGTAGGCATGAAGAATCGCCGCGCCGTTCGCTGACTGATCGACCAGCGTCGCGCTATCAGAACCTAAGCGGAACAAGGCAAGGTAAAGCAGCGTCAGCCCCACGCCCGCCATCAGGCCGGCCCAGACCGTGTAACGCGTCAACAGGCGCGCTTCGGTCACGCCGCGAGAACGCGCCGCGTTCACAATAACGATACCAAACACCATCGCGCCCAGCGTATCCATCGTCAGATAGCCGTTCACAAATCCGTTAGAAAAGGCCGCATTCTGATAAGCGTCCAGGGCGTTGCTGATTGGACCGGCAGGCCAAACGATAGCCGCGACGGAAAGGATGACCAGCGCAATAATTTTCAACGGCGCCAGGAAATTCCCCACCGTATCCAGCAGCTTACCCGGATAGAGGGAAACCAGAATAACGATAGCGAAATAGACCACGCTGTAAATCAGCAACGGCATTGCAGAATCGCCGGTCAACGGAGCAATACCGACCTCAAACGACACCGTCGCGGTACGCGGCGTCGCAAATAACGGCCCGACGGCCAGATAGCAAACGGTCGCCAGCAGGAGTCCCGCCACTTTGCCAATCGGCGTACTGAGGCTGTCTACGCCGCCGCCGACTTTCGCCAGCGCCACAACAGTAAGAACCGGTAGCCCTACGGCGGTAATCAGAAAACCAATAGCGGCTGTCCAGACGTGTTCACCCGCCTGCAAACCGACCATAGGAGGAAAGATAATATTGCCTGCGCCAACGAACAGCGCAAATGTCATAAAGCCCAGGGCGATGATATCGCGCGATTTTAACTGATGGGTCATAAAGTCTTACTGCCTGTGGATGGTGATGTTGTAAACATTAAAATTTTTGCCTTTCCCGGAGGATTATAAAGCGGCGTTTTTTATCAATTTCAGCGGGAAAAGCTCCCGGACCGATGCGGCGAAGAATTGTTTTTCGATTTACCGCGCAAATGCAGTCGTAATGACAGCACCTGAAGCGCAATTTAAACGCTTATAACGTTTTAAAGCAAGGTGGGATCTAAAAACCAGATGAATATAGCGATATGAAATTTACAACCAGAATAAAACACCATTCTCATGAAAAAGTTATGGCTAATCATGCGAACAAAAAATCACCAAACGTTGAATGTTTCAACGAGCCCGTCTTAACTGCAAAGAAAATAAGCCAGCATCCGCTGGCTTATGGAAAGTTATACTTACGAAAGGCAATTAATCGCTATTTTTGGCAATTAAACGTTCCGGCAGCACAAAGCTAAATCGCATTCCTTTGCCAGGCGAACTGTCGATTTCAAGGCGGCTTTCATGGTGATTCAACGCATGTTTCACAATCGCCAATCCCAGGCCGCTGCCGCCCGTTTGCCGCGAACGCGCTTTATCGACGCGGTAGAAGCGTTCGGTCAGACGAGGAATATGCTCGGCAGCAATCCCCGGACCGTTATCTTGAATGCAAAATTCAGCGCCATGCGCGGCACGTCGCCAGCTCACCGTAATATGCGTTCCCGCCGGCGTATGGTTTACCGCGTTATACACCAGGTTTGAGATCGCGCTACGTAGCTGCTCTTCATTGCCCAGAACGCTAAGACTATCGTCGACCTCAAACGTAAAGGTATGTTTCTGCTGGCTGAGCGTCTGCGCTTCACGCTCCACGACCCGCAGCATCATCGGTACATCCACTTTTTCATTTAATAACAGCGCCGGGGCCGCCTCAATTTTAGACAGCGTAAGCAGTTGTTTTACCAGCCCTTCCATACGATACGTTTGCTCGCGCATCGTATGCAGCGCTTTCTCTCGCGTCGCCCCTTCCAGCGCCTGTTCCTGCATCATTTCCAGATAGCCTTGCAATACCGTCAAGGGCGTACGCAATTCATGGCTAACGTTGGCGAAAAAGTTACGTCTGGCGCCTTCAAGCTGATGCATTTGCGTCACATCGCGCGCCACCATCAGGAGTTGTTTATCGGTATAAGGCATGACGCGGATCTCCAGATGCCGCCCGGTATTGAGCACCAAATGAAGCGGACGGGTGAAATCACGCGTTTTTAAATACTGGGTAAACTCCGGATAACGCAGTAGATTGAGAATATTCTGCCCGTTGTCATCCGGCCAGCGTAGCCCCAGTATCTGTTGCGCCAAACCGTTACACCAAAAAATGCCGCCCTCTTCTGTGGTCAGTACCACGGCATCAGGCAGCGACTCCGCGCCGCTGCGAAAACGTTTAATCAAGTTCCCCAGTTCGCGACGACGCTTCTTATTTCGCAACTGCATCTGGTGTAAACCGTATAACAGCGGTTCCCAACTTCCCCGTCCCGGCGGCGGCGTCATACTTCTGTCGACCCAAAGCCACCAGGAAAGACGTAATAAATTCCAGAAATGCCAGACAAGCAGTCCCGTCACCGCCGCCAGTAAAAACCACGGCAGATAACCAAAAAAAGCGCTAAGGATAAGCGCGGGGATGCAACAGAGCACCAGCTCCAGCACCAGCCTTTTCCATGACAGCCGTTCCAGCACGCGTCATACTCCCTCAAGAATGGAAAGCCTTCTCCGCCAGAAACCTGTGTTCTACTGGCGGAAAAGGCATTAAAAGCGGGTCGAAAAACGATACCCTGTCCCGCGTACCGTTTGCACCATCCGGTCGTGGCCGCTGTGCTCCAGCGCCTTACGCAAACGGCGAATATGCACGTCGACCGTCCGGTCTTCAACGTACACATTGGTGCCCCAGACATGATTGAGTAGCTGCTCGCGACTGTAAACCCGTTCCGGGTGCGTCATAAAGAAATGGAGTAATTTAAATTCGGTCGGCCCCATATCCAGCGGGCTGTCGCCGGTCATCACGCGGTGAGAGCCAGGATCAAGGCTCAGTCCCTGCATCTCGATCACCTCTTCGACCGCCATCGGCGAGATACGCCGCATAACGGCTTTAATGCGCGCCACCAACTCCTTGGGGGAAAACGGCTTGGTAATGTAATCGTCAGCGCCGGTTTCCAGCCCGCGCACACGATCTTCTTCCTCACCTCTCGCGGTCAGCATAACCACAGGAATATCCCGGGTCATGGCTTCACGTTTGAGATGTTTAATAAACTGTAACCCTGACCCGCCGGGCAACATCCAGTCAAGAAGGATGAGATCCGGCCAGGGTTCATTAAGTTTATTCACCGCACTGTCATAATCTTCGGCTTCTACGGGCTGAAAGCCATTTTGTTCGAGCACGAAGCACACCATTTCACGGATCGGCGCCTCATCTTCTACGACCAGAATACGTCTCGCCATAATTTGCCCTGTTAGTCGTTAGTTATCAATGCCGCGCCATTATGCGTCAGATTTATGACAGATTTATGAAAAAAAAAGGCAGCATTGATAGCATGTTGATGATTTATGACACCGGTGAAACCGTGCATTACCGTGTACCGGCGGTAAATTGCGCCCAAAAATGGAAGGGATGACGTGTATAATCCCGTTCACGCTTTTTTTGCATGGAACAATTATGCGCATCCTCCACACCTCTGACTGGCATCTGGGACAAAATTTCTACAGTAAAAGCCGCGCCGCGGAGCATCAGGCTTTTCTGGACTGGCTGCTGGAGACCGCGCAGACCCATCAGGTGGATGCCATTATTGTCGCTGGCGATATTTTTGATACCGGTTCGCCGCCAAGCTATGCCCGAGAACTTTATAACCGTTTCGTCGTTAATTTACAGCAAACGGGCTGTCATCTGGTGGTGCTGGCCGGTAATCATGATTCCGTCGCCACGCTAAACGAATCGCGCGACATTCTGGCGTTTCTCAATACAACCGTGATCGCCAGCGCGGGCTATGCGCCGCGGCTACTTCATCGTCGCGACGGTTCTCCGGGCGCCGTACTGTGCCCCATTCCCTTTTTGCGCCCGCGCGACATTATTACCAGTCAGGCGGGGTTATCCGGCAGCGAGAAACAGCAGCAACTTCTTCATGCGATTGCCGATTATTATCAACAGCAGCATCAGGAAGCGTGCCAGCTACGCGGCGAACGAAAGCTGCCGGTTATCGCGACGGGACATTTAACCACCGTCGGCGCCAGCAAAAGCGATGCGGTTCGCGACATTTATATCGGTACGCTGGATGCCTTTCCGGCGCAGCATTTCCCCCCCGCGGATTATATCGCATTGGGACACATTCACCGCGCGCAATGTGTCGGCGGCACAGAGCATATCCGCTATTGCGGCTCGCCCATCGCCCTCAGCTTTGATGAGTGCGGCAAAAGCAAATGCGTGCATCTGGTGACCTTCGAGCAGGGAAAATGGCAAAGTACCGAAAGTCTGGCTGTCCCCGTGACTCAACCGTTGGCGGTTTTAAAAGGCGACCTGGCGTCAATTACCGAACAGCTTGAGCAGTGGCGCGGCGTTGAGCAATCGCCCCCCGTCTGGCTGGATATTGAAATCACCACCGATGATTATCTGCACGATATCCAACGCAGAATACAGACATTAACGGAGTCACTCCCCGTAGAGGTATTACTGGTGCGCCGTAGCCGCGAACAGCGTGAGCGCTCGCTGGCGAACGAGCGGCGGGAAACATTAAGCGAGCTTAGCGTGGAAGAGGTTTTTGCGCGGCGTCTGGCGCTGGAAGCGTTAGATACCCCGCAGCGCGAGCGCCTGAATCAGCTCTTTTCCAGCACGCTCTACGCGTTGAATGAGGAGCACGAGGCATGAAAATTCTCAGTTTGCGTCTGAAAAACCTGAACTCGCTGAAAGGAGAATGGAAGGTCGACTTTACCGCCGAACCGTTTGCCAGTAACGGGTTATTCGCTATTACCGGCCCGACCGGCGCGGGAAAAACCACCTTGCTTGACGCCATCTGCCTGGCGCTGTACCACGAAACGCCGCGCCTGAATACGGTATCGCAATCGCAAAACGATTTGATGACGCGCGATACAGCGGAATGTCTGGCCGAAGTGGAGTTCGAGGTAAAAGGCGAAGCCTGGCGCGCGTTCTGGAGCCAGAACCGAGCCCGAAATCAGCCTGACGGCAATCTCCAGGCCCCACGCGTGGAGCTGGCGCGGTGTTCAGACGGAAAGATCTTTGCCGATAAGGTAAAGGATAAACTGGAGATGATCGCCACGTTGACCGGGCTGGACTACGGGCGCTTCACCCGTTCGATGTTGTTATCACAGGGGCAGTTCGCCGCCTTTCTTAACGCCAAAGCGAAAGAGCGCGCAGAGCTTCTGGAGGAGCTCACCGGCACTGAGATTTACGGGCAGATCTCCGCACAGGTATTTGAAAAACATAAATCAGCCCGTCTCGAACTGGAAAAGTTACAAGCGCAGGCCAGCGGCGTCGCCCTATTGGCGGACGAACAGTTACAGCAACTGGAAGCCAGTTTGCAGGCGCTTACTGACGAAGAGAAACGCCTGCTGGCCGACCAGCAGGGACAGCAGCAGCACCTTCACTGGCTGACCCGAAAAAACGAGCTCCACACTGAATTACACGCCCGACAGCAGGCGCTGTACGCGGCGCAAGAGGCGCGAGAAAAAGCGCAGCCGCAGCTCGCGGCGCTGACTCTGGCGCAACCCGCTCGCCAGTTGCGCCCGCATTGGGAGCGCATTCAGGAACAAACCCGCGCCGTTGAGCGTGTTCGCCAGCACAGTGATGAAGTGAATGCTCGCTTACAAAGCGTGTATCGCCTGCGCCAGCGTATCCGCGCCTGCGCGCATCGACAATTCACGCAACTGAACGCCACAGAGCAGCGGTTGAAGACATGGCTGGCGGAACACGACGGCATCCGCGTCTGGCGCAGCGAACTGGCGGGGTGGCGAGCATTATTAACACAACAATCCCACGATCGGGCGCAACTGAGCCAATGGCAACAGCAGTTGCTGAGCGATACGCGTCAGCGTGATGCGCTACCGCCGCTCACGCTCGACCTCACGCCACAGGCGCTGGCGGAAGCCAGAGCATTGCATACCCGGCAGCGTCCGCTACGCCATCGTCTCGCCGCGCTTCAGGGGCAAATTCTCCCGAAACAAAAGCGTCAGGCGCAGCTACAGGCAGCTATCGCGCGTCATCATCAGGAGCAGGCGCAATACACCCAACGTCTGGCGGATAAGCGTTTGAGTTATAAGACTAAAGCGCAGGAGCTTGCGGACGTTCGCACTATTTGCGAGCAGGAGGCGCGCATCAAAGATCTGGAAAGCCAGCGGGCGCACTTACAGTCCGGCCAGCCGTGTCCGCTTTGCGGCTCGACGACGCACCCCGCCATCGCCGCCTATCAGGCGCTGGAACTGAGCGCGAATCAAACCCGCCGCGACGCGCTGGAAAAAGAGGTCAAAACGCTGGCGGAAGAAGGCGCGGCGCTGCGAGGACAGTTAGATGCCTTAACGCAACAATTACAGCGGGATGAAAGCGAGGCGCAGTCGTTGTTGCAGGAGGAGCAAGCGCTTACTGAGGAATGGCAAACGCTGTGCGCTACGCTGGGCGTTCAGCTCCAGCCGCAAGAAGACCTCGCGGGCTGGCTGACCGCCGCGGAAGAGCATGAGCAACAGTTGGATCAGCTCAGCCATCGTCATGCTCTACAAACGCAAATCGCGGCGCATACTGAACAGGTAGCACGCTTTACCGCGCAGATTGCGCAGCGTCAGGCGTCGCTGACGGCTGATTTGGCGCAGTATACGCTTTCCCTTCCAGCGCCAGAAGACGAGGCTTCGTGGCTGAATGAGCGCGCCGACGAAGCGAAAATATGGCAACAGCGTCAGACCGAGTTCGCGGATTTGCAAACGCAGATCGACAGGCTTGCCCCGTTGCTGGAAACGCTACCGCAAACGGATACCGCGGATTCCGACGACGACGTGCCGCTGGATAACTGGCGGCAGGCGCATGATGAGTGCGTGTCATTACAAAGCCAGTTGCAAACCCTGCAGGAACAGACGACGCAGGAGCAGCAGCGCGCCGCCGAGGCGATAGCGCACTTTGATGCGGCGTTAAAAAATAGCCCGTTTGACAGCCAGGCAACGTTCCTGGCGGCGTTGCTGGATGAAGAGACGGTGACCCGTCTGGAAAAACAACAACAAACGCTGGAAAGTCAGCTACAACAAGCGAAGGCGTTAAGCGCGCAGTCCGCGCAGGCGCTGGCTGACCATCAGCAACAGCCGCCCGCCGGTCTGGACCCAACGTGTACGGCGGAGCAGCTCGCGCAGCGGCTGGCGCAGTTGGCGCAACAACTGCGTGAAAACACGACACGCCAGGGGGAAATCCGCCAGCAAATTAAACAGGATGCAGATAATCGGCAGCGCCAACGCGCGCTGATGGCGGAAATGAAGCAAGCCTCTCAGCAAGTGGAAGACTGGGGCTATCTCAATGCGCTGATCGGCTCTAAAGAAGGTGATAAGTTCCGCAAATTCGCCCAGGGACTGACGCTGGATAATCTGGTCTGGCTGGCGAATCATCAGCTCACCCGCCTGCATGGCCGTTATTTATTGCAGCGCAAAGCCAGCGACGCGCTGGAACTGGAGGTTGTCGATACCTGGCAGGCCGACGCCGTGCGCGATACGCGAACGTTATCAGGCGGCGAAAGTTTCCTGGTCAGCCTGGCGCTGGCGCTGGCGTTATCAGATTTGGTCAGCCATAAAACGCGCATTGATTCTTTGTTCCTCGACGAAGGCTTCGGCACGCTTGATAGCGAAACGCTGGACGCCGCGCTGGATGCGCTCGACGCGCTGAATGCCAGCGGGAAGACCATCGGTGTGATTAGCCATGTGGAAGCCATGAAAGAACGTATCCCCGTACAGATAAAAGTGAAAAAAATCAATGGGCTTGGTTATAGCAAACTGGACAAAGCGTTTGCTGTGGAGTAACGCGAGTGTCATCCTGCGCACAGCATACTGTCATGACATAGCATAATAATGAATACACAAAGACGGATAAGGAATGGTATTACCTCGCGCTTATCCGCAAGCTATACGTTGATTGGCTGTGACAATTCACAGCCACAGCGCGCAACATGCGCCTTTATTTTCGGCAGGTGGTATGAAAAAAGTTATTTTTTCTTTGGCGCTGGGTACGTTCGGACTGGGGATGGCCGAGTTTGGCATTATGGGCGTGCTGACGGAGCTGGCACGCGATGTCGGGATAACGATTCCCGCCGCCGGGCATATGATCTCGTTTTACGCCTTCGGCGTCGTGCTGGGCGCGCCTGTTATGGCGCTCTTTTCCAGCCGCTTTTCGCTTAAACATATACTGCTGTTTCTGGTCACGCTGTGCGTGATGGGCAATGCCATATTTACCTTTTCCTCGTCATATCTGATGCTCGCCGTCGGCAGACTGGTTTCCGGCTTTCCGCACGGCGCCTTTTTTGGCGTCGGCGCCATTGTCCTGTCAAAGATTATCCGCCCCGGGAAAGTCACCGCCGCCGTCGCGGGTATGGTTTCAGGGATGACGGTGGCGAATCTGCTGGGCATTCCGGTCGGCACTTACCTGAGCCAGGAATTTAGCTGGCGCTACACCTTTTTATTGATCGCGGTTTTCAACATCGCCGTGCTCACCGCGATTTTCTTCTGGGTGCCGGATATTCGCGACAAAGCCCAAGGCAGCCTGCGCGAGCAGTTCCACTTCTTGCGTAGCCCCGCGCCGTGGCTCATTTTCGCCGCCACGATGTTCGGCAATGCGGGCGTTTTTGCCTGGTTCAGCTATATCAAGCCATTTATGATGTACATCTCCGGTTTTTCGGAGACGAGCATGACGTTTATTATGATGCTGGTCGGGCTGGGGATGGTGTTAGGCAATCTGTTAAGCGGCAAACTCTCCGGCAGATATACTCCGCTGCGCATCGCGGTAGTGACTGACCTCGTTATCGTGCTCTCTCTCATGGCGCTCTTTTTCTTCAGCGGATACAAAACAGCATCGCTGACTTTCGCGTTTATCTGCTGCGCTGGTCTGTTTGCGCTCTCTGCGCCGCTGCAAATCCTGCTGCTGCAAAACGCCAAAGGCGGCGAACTGCTGGGCGCGGCGGGAGGGCAAATCGCCTTTAATCTCGGTAGCGCGATTGGCGCCTGGTGCGGCGGGCTGATGCTGACGCTAGGTTTTACCTACCACTACGTGGCGCTTCCCGCCGCCCTGCTCTCGTTTTCCGCCATGTCGTCGTTGCTGGTATACGGACGTCTAAAACACAAGCAGCCATCGGTCACGCCGGTTGCCGGATGACGCGCCATCCGGCTAACAACGTTACGCCAGCGGCCACAGCCAGGCCGCGCCGCGCACGCCGCTTGAATCGCCATGCCGCGCCTTACGTACCGGCGTCTCGCACTCGCCGCCAAAAACAAACGATTTCATCAGCGACGGAACCGTCTTGTACAGGCGCTCAACATTGCTCATACCGCCGCCCAGCACAATGACATCCGGATCCAGAATATTCACGACATGAGATAATGCTTTCGCCAGCCGTAGCTCATAACGGCTTAACGCCAGTTCCGCCACGGCGTCCTGCGCGTCGACCAGACGAATAATCTCATCGCCTTTTAGCGCTTTACCGCTCAAACGCTGGTAATCCGTGGCAAATCCCGTACCGGAAATAAAGGTTTCGATACAGCCTTGTTTACCGCAATAACAGGGAATTTCTTCGCGGTAACGCAACTCATCGTCATCCATCCACGGCAACGGATTGTGACCCCATTCACCTGCCGTACCGTTGCCGCCGATGTGCGCCCGGCCATTTAGCGCTACGCCCGCGCCGCACCCGGTACCGATAATCACCGCAAATACCGTTTGCGCCCCCGCCGCCGCGCCATCTACCGCCTCTGATACCGCCAGGCAATTGGCATCGTTGGCTAACCGCACTTCACGCTTCAGACGACGGCTCACATCGCTATCGAACGGCTGGCCGTTAAGCCACGTAGAATTAGCGTTTTTTACCACGCCGGTGTAAGGCGAGAGAGAACCGGGAATGCCAATGCCAACGCTACCGGTCTGGCCGGTCGCCTGTTCCGCCATGTCGACCAGCGTAGCGATGGTTTCTATCGTTTGCTGATAATCCTCCCGCGGCGTAGGCAGACGATGGCGAAACCGCTGCTCTCCTGCATCATCAAGCGCAATGACTTCCGTTTTTGTGCCGCCTAAATCGATACCAATACGCACATACCGCTCCTCATTTTTTGGGAATATCAACAGGGTAGAATTCACCGTTCTGATTGGCAATGCAAGCCTGCCGACAATTCGTTACTATACCGCCTGGATTTAACGACAAGGCCGTGGAAATTATCATGCTGTGGTTCAAAAATTTAATGGTTTACCGTCTTAGCCGCGATATTACATTACGCGCCGAAGAGATGGAGAAACAGCTCGCCTCAATGACGTTTACCCCATGCGGTAGCCAGGATATGGCCAAAATGGGCTGGGTTCCGCCGATGGGCTCTCACAGCGATGCGTTAACGCACACCGCCAATGGCCAAATTATTATTTGCGCGCGCAAAGAAGAGAAAATCCTGCCATCGCCAGTGATCAAACAGGCTCTGGAGGCGAAAATCCAGAAACTGGAAGCCGATCAGGGACGCAAGCTGAAGAAGACGGAAAAAGATTCCCTGAAGGATGAAGTGTTGCATTCGTTGCTGCCGCGCGCGTTTAGCCGCTTCAGTCAGACAATGATGTGGATTGATACCGTTAACGGCCTGATTATGGTTGACTGCGCCAGCGCGAAAAAAGCGGAGGATATTTTAGCGCTACTGCGTAAAAGTCTTGGCTCGCTGCCGGTCGTCCCGCTGGCGCTGGAAAATCCGATTGAGCTGACGCTCACAGAGTGGGTGCGCTCCGGTACGGTCGCTCAGGGTTTCCAGTTGCTGGACGAAGCCGAATTGAAAGCGATGCTGGAAGATGGCGGCGTGATCCGCGCGAAAAAGCAGGATCTGGTCAGCGACGAGATCGCCGTTCATATTGAAGCGGGTAAAGTGGTCACGAAGCTGGCGCTCGACTGGCAGCAGCGTATTCAATTCGTCATGTGCGACGACGGCTCCATTAAGCGTCTGAAATTCTGCGATGAGCTGCGCGATCAGAACGAAGATATCGACCGGGAAGATTTTGCCCAACGTTTTGACGCGGACTTTATCCTGATGACCGGCGAACTGGCGGCGCTGATTCAAAGCCTGGTGGAAGGATTAGGCGGCGAAGCGCAGCGCTAACCAGAGGGTCCCTCTCCGCCGGAGAGGGGACTCACCGTTCCGTTACAAATAGCGGCACAGATACGAGGTGGGCTCAGCAACCTGGAGATGAAACTCGCTGTGGCCAGGCACGTTAAACACCTCACCGGCTGTATACACTTTCCATTCGACAGTTCCCGGCAACAGTACCTTCAACGCGCCGCTCACAACCGTCATCTCTTCGGGTTCGGCGGTGCCAAAGGTATACTCCCCTTCCGCCATCACACCAACGCTGGCCCGGCCGGTGCTACTGCTGGTAAATCCAATAGACTTCACTTTCCCGGAAAAGTATTCATTGCTTTGTAGCATAATCAGGCCCCGTCTCATTATTAAATTAACACCCAATATAGAGTCCTGACGTTCGGCCTGTCACGTAAAATTAGACAAGCAGTTCTGAAGCTAACCGCGCAATCAAAACGTTAGAGAGTAAAACCGGCACATCCAGCGCCTGCTGTAAAATATCCCGATGACGCTGATGAAAACCCAGACAATCCAGCATAATGACGTCCGCGCCTTGATCCAGTAGCGCCTGCCCGGCATCAATTAACTGTTGCTCAGAACCGTGAACCGGATTCGCCAGCGAATACACCGGCGGCATTTGCAATACCTGCCATTTTTTCTCCTGGGCCGCCAGAAGTTCTGCAACAGGCACAATCACGCCAACCTGATGTCCATCCACAATAGAGGCGACAAGCGGTGGAATAATACGCAGCGGTTCAAGCAAAATAGAATTACGGGCTGCCATACTTTTAATCGCCGCGGTGCTCATCAGTATAATGACATCATAACCCTGGTTATCCAGCACCTCGACAACGCTCTGTAAATCTCGCTCCACTTTCTGACGGGAAACATGGGCTATCTGGTTATCATTCAGCAACGTCAAAAGCGGATCGTCGCCAGGCTCTACAGCGTAATCCGCCATAACATCTTCCCGGCTCATTTTTCCCAGCAGGCTATGATGGGTGATGTGTTGTTCGTCGATGTATTCCGTCAGAAGCGGTAACACTTCGCTCATTGGCACAACGCCGATTGTGAGGATTGCCAACGACGCACTCATTTTTATTCCACCTTATTACTTCGTCGTAATTCCCGGGCAAATATTCACACGCTCACCGCGCTACCTGCCCTACAAATCTCAGAAAGCGTAGCAGCAGATGAGCAACGTATTGTGTAAAGATTCCAAATAACTCCAATATTGTATTGTTATCGCTTAATTTACGGTTTTAGTTGCCAGTATAAATGTTTCAAGAATGTGATGGAGATACAATTTAGGGGTACTCAGAATCCCTTCCGAGTGGTTCATGCGTCTATGATTTATCCGGATCTTCGTAACGTTTTTTCGCATCCATCGCTTCTTCTGCGGTCGGATGCTCGCTGATGAGCGAATCAGGTTTCGGATGGTCAGCCCGTAGCTGATACCACGTCACCGTCTGGCCCGGCGTGCCTTTTTCAATGGTGACGATATAAGCTTCCCGCGGATAAGGTGGTCTGGTTGGCATAGCGTTTCCTTTATTCTGGGTGAGCGTTAAGTATAGACATCTCCCTGTAACCGTTGCGTCGACGGCGGCAGCGCCGCAATAATTTCAGAAACGACCTGGGCCGGCGCTTTCGTCGCGTCAATAATGTAATGCGCCGTTTCGCGATACAACGCGTCACGCTGCTCAAGCACTTCCCGAACCTCTTCGCTCAACGGCTTGCCGGTGAGGGTCGGGCGCAGATCCGCTTCAGGTTCAGCCTCAAGCCGGTTAACCAGCGTGGATACCGGCGCGCACAGATAAATCACTACGCCAACACGGTGCATATAACGTCGGTTATACTCCGTGAGAATAATACCGCCCCCCGTCGCCACGACAGTCGAAGGCGCGCTTACCGCCTCCAGGGCCGCGGTTTCCCGGGCGCGGAACCCTCCCCAGCCTTCTTTTTCAACGATATCAGCGACGCTCATCTGCACGTGCGATTGCAGCCAGCGGTCGGTATCTGCAAACCGAAAACCGGTTGCCTGCGCCAGCGCCATACCGATGGTGGTTTTCCCACAGCCCCGCGGGCCAACAAGATAAAGAGGTTGCATCATAGCAGGCGTTCCCCCAGGAACTGCGCATACGCAGGATTTGATATCAGCAATGTTATAATCATATCATCTAACTAGTACAACGCATAAATGTAAATAATAATTTACACAAAGATACTAAAGTCACAATATTAGTACTATAGCAAGAATCAGAAATGAATAAACTGTAAATTTTTCATTACAGGATTTATTTTTTACGCTGGCTTTCCAGCCACCACTTATCCAGCTCGGCGGCAAAATGCTGACGATCGCGCGGCGAGAGAGTGTTTGGTCCCCCCGTTTGTACGCCGCTGGCGCGTAGCGTGTCCATAAAGTCACGCATCGTCAGACGTTCGCGAATCGTGGCGTCGCTATAGCGTTCTCCCCGGGGATTAAGAGCCGCAGCGCCTTTTTCCAGCACTTCAGCCGCCAGCGGAATATCCGCGGTAATCACCAGATCGCCCGCTTCGCATTGACGCACGATTTCGTTATCCGCCACGTCAAACCCGGCGGCCACGCGGAGCGTGCGGATAAAACGCGAAGGCGGCACGCGCAAGGCCTGATTGGCAACCAGAATAAGCGGCAACTGCATCCGCTCGGCGGCGCGGTACAAAATTTCTTTAATGACATTCGGACACGCATCCGCATCCACCCAGATGGTCATAATGTCTCCCGTACGGTATACAATCTTTTATTGTCTCGCGCTTTTGCCTTTCATCAAAGTGCTGTTTCTCCTTCTGCCCGTTTTCAATCCGCGTTAAGCTAACCATTCCCCATAACACACAAACATAGGGAGTGACGAGATGGAGAAGAAAATCGGTTTTATTGGCTGCGGTAATATGGGCAAGGCTATTCTCGGCGGACTGATTGCCAGCGGTCAGGTACTTCCCGGTCAGATCTGGGTCTACACCCCCTCCCCCGATAAAGTTGCCGCCCTGCATGACCAGTACGGCATTAATGCGGCGCAAAGCGCGCAGGAGGTCGCTCAGGTCGCGGATATCGTTTTCGGCGCGGTAAAACCGGGCATTATGGTGAAAGTGCTCAGTGAAATCTCCTCCAGCCTGAACAAAGACTCGCTGGTGGTCTCTATCGCCGCAGGCGTAACGCTTGATCAGCTTGCGCGCGCGCTGGGACACGACCGTAAAATCATTCGCGCTATGCCGAATACGCCGTCGCTGGTCAACGCAGGAATGACCTCCGTCACGCCCAACGCGCTGGTCACACCGGAAGATACGGCTGATGTGCTGAATATTTTCCGCTGCTTTGGCGAGGCGGAAGTGATTGCTGAGCCGATGATCCATCCGGTGGTTGGCGTGAGCGGATCTTCGCCGGCCTATGTCTTTATGTTTATCGAGGCGATGGCGGACGCAGCCGTTCTTGGCGGTATGCCTCGCGCTCAGGCTTATAAATTCGCCGCGCAGGCCGTCATGGGGTCGGCGAAAATGGTACTCGAAACCGGAAAGCATCCCGGCGAACTGAAAGATATGGTGTGCTCGCCTGGCGGAACGACAATTGAAGCCGTACGCGTTCTGGAAGAACGTGGCTTCCGCGCTGCGGTAATAGAGGCGATGACGAAGTGTATGGAAAAATCAGAGGCGCTCAGTAAATCCTGAAGCCCGGCTGGACGTCATGCCGCCACTTCGGTGCGGTTACGTCCGGCATTCTTTGCTTTATAAAGCGCCATATCCGCAGACTTTAGCCATTCCCGATAATGACCGATTTGTGGCGTTAACGGCGCCACGCCCACGCTGATACGTAACATGACCTGCGGCGCGCCCGGCAAGCGTAAGGTATTTAGCCGTTCATGCACTCGCGACATGGCGGTAATCGCGCTGTCTGCCGGCGTTCCGCACATAATCACCGCAAATTCGTCGCCGCCAAAGCGCCCGATAATATCACTCCCGCGTAGCGTTATCTGTAATTGACGCGTCAGGGCGATAATAGCCTCATCCCCGACATCATGCCCCCAGGTGTCGTTAATGCTCTTAAAATGATCGATGTCGATAATCAACAATGTCGCCTCCCGATGGTGGCGTCGGCTGTGATCGAATTCATTACGTAATAAAATTTCCCAGTGGCGTCGGTTATAGACGCCGGTCATGCCATCCCGCGAGCTCATCGCCTGCAAGCGTCGCTTATGTTCCGCTAATTTAATGGCCGTTTGATAACTTACCCAGGCGAACAGAAGCGGATACAACATAATGACGGGCAAAGAGAGCGTGACTTCCAGCGACGAGCTTCGCATAGCGACGGGTAGCCCGGTAAGCTGCAACGTCACCAGACATGACGCCAGCAAAAGGCCCATTCCGGCAGTGAATAGCCGCCGCCCGCCAGCGCCCATCAGATTCATGCTCATCATCATAAACAGCGCGGCGGCAGGCAACATATTGACGCCCATCAGCGCAATCCACATACCGGAGAGGATCGCATCCACTTTCAGGTTGTAAATTTCCTGGCGTAGCGGATCAAGGGCTTTCGCCGCCCACTGCCACGCCAGATGCGGCCAGACAAAAGACCAGCCGACCAGCAATAGCCACCAGCCGCCAAAGACAGGTTGCGACACTAACACGGCGGCCACCGGTAAAAACATCCCCCCTAATCCCACCGCGCGCGGTAGCCTGATGCGCCGGGCGAAGCGCAACCCGGAGCGCTGACGATCATCAGGAGGGTCAGGCGGCGCTACCGCCTGTTCAACCGCTTTTCGGTAAAAATTTTCATCATTCATTATTTTTGGGAACATTTAGAAACAATTTTCCCAAATTATAGAAACAGAGCGCATGGAGGAAGTATGAAATTTCGGGTGAGTGTTTTTCAGGGCTCACCCGATAGCACTACGCCGCTTTTTTCAGGCAGGCGCTCATAAACTTGCTACGGTCATCGCCTTTCAGTGATTGTTCCGTCGCCTGAACATTGCATTCACGCATTTTCTGCTGTTGCGGCGTCAGGCTTTTCTCGCCAGGGGCTGACTGGCTGTTTTTCAGGCAGTCGCTAAGGTAGGTTTTACGCGCATCGCCTTTCAACGCTTGCGCTGTCGCCTGCTGATTACAGGTCGTCATGCGCTGCTGTTGCGGCGTTAACGGTTTCTCGGTTGCGCCGACGGCGGTTAAAAAGACCAGGCCAAAAAGTAAAGTCACCAGTAATGTTATTTTCATAGCACCATCCTTTTGTCAGTGTACGCATTACACGTTGTCCCTTTGGGAAATATCCCAGGGACTTTATATAAGTCTGGCTGTTACTGGCAAAAATACCACCCGGCTGTAAAAGTATTACTTACCGTTAGCAATAGATGTTTTATTGATTGACAAACCGTAGGCTAATGTGCAATTCGATTATCCACAGTCACACTGGCAGGATGCAGAAGAACAGCGCATAACGTTACACTGTTATTACCATAGCCGCTTCGTTTTTATTTTGCTCTGTATTACCCAGAAGAAAATAAAAACGAAGCGGCTATGGTATTTCATAATAAGTAACGTTATAACAACTGTGTTGTTTTAAAATACGATTAGTGCCGGGGGTGTCTCAGCAACTTTTTTACATATTGGCGCAGCAATTCCGTATCGTGATCAGGAACGCTGGCATCCGGCTTTACGCCTTCAAGTGCCCCCTCTACCTGACGTATCAACATCTCCTGCTCGTTTTGCGCCATGTTACGTAACATTGCTGTGACGATAATCTCTAACGCTTCTACCTGAGCAACCAGTTCTTTCGACTCTTCTTCTTTTTGGGCTAGCTTAAGCAACAACTCTGCTATGAGATTTTTCATGACCATATTTCCTTATTAGTTCCAGGGTGACGTTATCACTATGAAGAACCACTGCCTAGAGGCTGAAAGTACTATTTTTATGATACAGGAAGAACTTTACACAAATAATTATCACTGTCGCCGCAGCGAAACGTTTCTCAGACCGAAAACGAGACGATAATAAACCATCAAAAAACAATAATCACGCTATATCATAATTTAAGGTTATGCCATCTATAGAAAAACTTCACGGATAAAGAATATATCTTTTAATTTAAACCATATCGTAACGGCAGAAGCGCCGTTACGATGCACCGCTATTGGCCTTTCGCTTTTTGCGCGTTACGCCGACGACGTAACGCCAGGGTCAGTTGCCCAATATTGATCAACACGATCGCCGCCGTAGCGATAAAAACCCAGCGGAAACCGGCCATCGCCGATACCGTCGCGCCCATCAACGGCCCAACCACGTTGCCCAGATACATAAATGACTGGTTGTAGCCAAAAATACGTCCGGTAATTTGGTCGCTGGAGTATTTCACCAATAACGTTTGTACGGCGGGTAACATCGCGCCATCGGCAAAGCCCAACAAGAAACGCAACAGCCCCAACTGGAACGGCGTGGTGACCCAGGACATCGCGAAGAAAAGCAGCACTGCGCAGATAAGCGTGGCCATCAGAATTCTTTCCGTGCCGATTCTGTCGCCAAGTTTTCCCAGGCGAGGCGCGGAGATAAGCGCAGAGATACCGGGCACCGAGGCAATTAACCCGCTAAGAAAGGCGATGTTATTACTGTCCGGCATCATTGATTTGATAAACAGCGCCAGGATTGGACTGATGGAACCATTACAGAGTTGAATGACCATCGTGGTAAAAAACAAACTGATCACCAGCGCAGGATAAGGTAACGACGCAAAAACGGCTTTACCGCTCAGGCGTTCGCTTTTCCTGATGACCGGACGCACGCCTTCTTTAATTAAAAATAGCGTGACCAGAAAGCTCACCACCAACAGCATGGCGGTAATCAGAAATACCGCCCGCAGCCCGATATGATCCGCGACAAAGCCGCCCATTAACGGCCCGCCGATAACGCCGCTGATCTGCGCGGTAGAAAGCGTACTGAGCGCCCAGCCGCTACGTTCGCGCGGTACCTGAGAGGCTACCAGCGCCATGGCATTGGGGATATAGCCTGACGTTAACCCCATGATTCCGCGCAACAGGAAAAGTTGCCAGACATGGGTCGCAAATGCCTGCAGTAGAATAGCTATCGCCATCCCGAGCGACGCGCGCAATAGCATCAGTTTACGCCCTTTACGATCGGCGAGACTGCCCCACATCGGCGACACAATGGCGGAAATAAGAAACGTGATGCTAAACGTTAACCCGGACCACATTGATAACGCTTCATGGGAAGAGACGCCAAGCTGGGAAATATAAAGGGGTAAGAATGGCAGGATTTGGCTGATTGCCAGCCCGGTAAAAAAACATCCAAACCAAACGGAAATTAGATTAACTTTCCAGGATTCCATAAGACTCGTAACGGTAAGTAGCTGAAAATACGCGTTAGCTTAGCAAGTTCTCTTTTTCCTGATGGTTCCAGAGGTGCGATACGTCACACTTTGCTATTTTGTCTCCCCGTTCATCATTTTTGTGAAACATGTCACATTATATAGCCGCGCAAGGCAGACGTTTATGCTTTAACGACACACGCCGTAGCCCCGCATTCCAAGATGAAAATGGTTAGCATGCGCAGCGTTATAGTCAGGCCCGAGCCCATTGCCATAATAATGGCAACTGGCATTTAACATAGCGCGTAACCAGGGCCCCGTCTCCTCACGCCCCCAGCCGCGCAGAACAGTGATTTTTCGGCCATCTGATAGCTGAAACCCGCTGACATCCAGCGCTTCTGCGCTGGCATGTTCACTGCGACGCGCATCCGGGCGGTGATAAATATTACGGCAGGCGTAGCTGCCCAGATGTTCGATGCGGGTCAGGCGGCGCTTCATCCACGTTTCTGTTAAAGGTTTTGCCTGCTGTTCGACAAACAGCGCGGAGCGCAGCGCCAACGGGCAGGAGGCTAAAAAACTGCTGCTCAGTTTGACCTGGCCAAAATCTCTGACGCGCACAACATGGGACAAGGGACATTCACCAGCGCTATCCGCAACAGGTTGTGATGAAATTAATCCCTGTTGATTGGCCGCCGTCAACAGCTCCCGGCACTGCGACGGCGTAAGGCGCTGTAGTTTGAAGGTAGTGATCCAGCCTGGCGGATCGGCAAGTTGTAGCGGAGCAAAAGGATTATAATAAGAGGGAAGATAACGATATCCCAGTCCGCCAATGCCGCCCAACAGCACAATAATCAGAAAACCCTTACCTCTCACGCGGCCTCCGTTCTCACATCCCATAAACATTATGGCAGAAGCCCGCGAAACCCGCGTTTTGTCGTGGTAATGTATACGCTTTGCATTCGATGGAATGGGTTTTTAAGATGGCGAAATTGCGGGTAGGAATAGTATTTGGCGGTAAGTCGGCGGAACATGAAGTGTCTTTGCAATCAGCGAAAAATATCGTTGATGCGATCGATAAAACCCGCTTCGACGTGGTGCTGTTAGGGATAGATAAGGCAGGACAATGGCATGTTAACGATGCGGAAAATTATTTGCAGAATGCAGACGATCCGGCACATATCGCGCTACGTCCTTCGGCAATCAGTCTGGCCCAGGTGCCTGGCAAACACCAACACCAATTGATTAACGCCCAAAACGGGCAGCCGCTACCGACGGTAGATGTTATTTTTCCTATCGTCCACGGTACGCTGGGCGAAGACGGCTCATTGCAGGGGATGCTGCGCGTCGCAAACTTACCGTTTGTCGGTTCAGACGTGCTGAGCTCCGCAGCCTGCATGGATAAAGACGTCGCCAAACGACTGCTACGCGATGCAGGACTGAATATCGCCCCGTTTATTACACTCACCCGAACGAATCGTCACGCGTTTAGTTTTGCCGAGGTTGAATCCCGTCTGGGACTGCCGCTGTTCGTTAAGCCCGCCAATCAGGGCTCTTCGGTCGGCGTTAGTAAAGTCACTAACGAAGCGCAATATCAGCAGGCGGTCGCGCTGGCTTTCGAATTCGATCATAAAGTGGTGGTGGAGCAAGGGATCAAAGGGCGCGAGATCGAATGCGCCGTATTAGGTAACGATAACCCACAGGCCAGTACCTGCGGCGAAATCGTACTGAATAGCGAATTTTACGCCTACGATACTAAGTATATTGATGATAACGGCGCACAAGTTGTCGTGCCTGCGCAGATCCCTTCCGAGGTGAATGACAAGATCCGCGCGATCGCGATCCAGGCTTATCAGACGCTGGGGTGCGCGGGTATGGCGCGTGTCGATGTCTTCTTAACGGCAGACAATGAGGTCGTGATTAACGAGATCAATACGCTGCCAGGTTTTACCAATATCAGTATGTATCCAAAACTCTGGCAGGCGAGCGGATTGGGCTATACCGATTTGATCAGCCGCCTGATTGAGCTGGCGCAGGAACGCCATACGGCGAATAACGCCTTAAAAACCACGATGTAATAGCGCACGCCCGATAGCGCAACGTTTATCGGGCGTCTTTTACCTCATCCTCTTCGCGCCGGCGAATGATGAACCCCGCCAGCCAGAAGCTGATAATCCACGTTACCAGCCCAACGCCATAGGTTTGCCATCCTTTCGCCTCAAAACCCAGCAATCCTACGACGCCATTCAAAATAAAGATAAGGCCAATAGAGAAGGCATAATAGTGCCAGTCACGACGAATTTTTACAGGCAAACGCATAACGACTCCGACGTATTAACAGCAACAAAAACGTATTTTTGCATACTTCTGGCGAGCGAGTCTGTGGGGGATACGGAATTTCTTAAATGTTAATTGATTTTGATAAAAGTGATCGTTTTGTGACAACTAACAAAAATTTACGCGATGGATACATTCCGTATGTGAAATTACCATGATTCTGATATTGACAAACACAATGACCTGTCAGACTTCACAGTAAGCCGATGGCATAACGCCAGATCGTAGCCGATCATCCTGGAGGTCTTTATGGCTGATTTCACTCTCTCAAAATCGCTGTTCAGCGGGAAGCATCGAGAAACCTCCTCTACGCCCGGAAATATTGCTTACGCCATATTTGTACTGTTTTGCTTCTGGGCCGGAGCGCAACTCTTAAACCTGCTGGTTCATGCGCCGGGCATCTATGAGCATCTGATGCAGGTACAGGATACAGGTCGACCGCGGGTAGAGATTGGGCTGGGCGTCGGGACGATTTTTGGCCTGGTGCCCTTCCTCACGGGCTGCCTCATTTTCGCCGTTATCGCCGCGTTTTTACGCTGGCGTCACCGTCACCAATAAACCTTAGCGCGCTGGAGAAAATATCCCAGCGCGAAATTTATCGCCCCATACACCGCGCCCGCCGCTCATCAACTCGTTTAGCAAACCAGGCGGTCGTCAGCTTACGCGTGATCTTCGGACTTTCCAGTTGAATACCGGGCAACATTTCCCGCGCAAGCGTCTTACCCGTTTTGGCCTCGGCCAGTTTATAGACTTTCTTGTAGAGCGCCGTTTTTTCAAACGCCAGGCTATCGCCTTTCTCCAGTTGGCTGCGAATTTCACGCTCACTCATTCCCAACTGCCCTGCCAGTTTGCGCACCGCTAACTCTGTTTTGCCCGCTTCCTTGCTGTTATAACGAATCAGATCGCCATCCAGCGCCAGTTTTACCCCACTGGCTTTACTGACGGCATTCTGGAACGCAGCGTTACGGCTGGCGTACCATCCCGCGTTGAAGTCGGCGAAGCGGAAAACAGGCGCGCTGTAGTTCGCCGGGTAATTCAGCAAATGGTAGGTTCCAAACCACAATCCGCCACGGCGCGTAAAGACCTCCTGACGTACCGTACCCGCCATCTTCCACGGATAGCCTTTCGCGTGCTGTTCGGCAAAGGCAATGCTGACCTGCATCGGGCCGCCCGTATGCACCGGGTTATATGAGCCAAATAGCGTCTGCCCCATAGGAACCATATTGATAAAATCGTCAAAAATAGCGCTAAGCTGTTTTTCGGTTTTTACCGTGTCCAGGCGTTCGCTATAGCTCTTGCCGTTGGGGGAGTTAATTTTCAGCGCGGTGTGCACCAGAAACAGCGGAATGTGTAGTCGTTCAGCGCGGCGATCAATCTCCTGCCAGGCGATTTTACTTAGCCCCGGCACGACAGGATCCGCCTGATAACCGGACTCCTGCTGGGCGACAGCCAGCACCGAACAGATATTTTCTACCGTCGGCGCCAGCCCCTGGCTCTTAAACGTTGTCGCGATATCTTTCGCCCAGGCCTCTCTGTCTTTGACAGTGGCTGGCATTTTCTGACGTACTACGCTTGCCACGTCGACAGGCTTCTCGCCCTTGCTCACCGGCTGCCCGGATTGACTACTACAGCCAGCCAATATGGCGACCGCCAGAAAAGGCAGAGGATAAAGACGGGACGCCGCCGACATAACGTTTCCTTCTGTTAGCTAAAAGAGTGGGTCACTTCCTGAACTGGCTGACCATCCAACTGGCGTTCAAAGCTACGTAAACGTTTATAAATAGACATCAGCTCCACCAGAGTCGTCCAGGAGTTAATCAAATACTGGAACGAACCGCGCACCTGGCCAAACACGTTGGTGATTTGCGTCATCAGCCCCAGCGTAATCGTACCGGCAACAATGGAAGGAAACAGCAGGAACAAACCGAAAACGTTATCGACCTGCAAATAGAGAATGCGCGCGATGTTGAAATACATATAGTGAAAGTAGAGACGGAAGTAGTTATGGCGCACCGCGCTAAACAGTTCACGGACGGTGGGCGGCGTGGCGCGGCTGGCGTCATCTTCACCGTAGACCAGCTCCTTACGATAAGCTGCTTCCACTCGCTGATTTTTAAATTCCAACCCCGGCAATTTGATCCCGACGACCGCCAGCAGGCCAGTCCCCATTAATGACCAGACTATAGCGGCAATGACCAGGCCGTAAGGGATATGTCCTACGATGGGTAAATTCGGCACATGTGCTGACAGGGTGACTAACACCGGCAGAAAGGCGATAAGCGTCATGATGGCATTGATAAAACTCACGCCCATATTCTCCAGTGTAGAGGCAAAACGCATGGTGTCTTCCTGCACACGCTGGGCGGCCCCTTCGATATGGCGCAGGTACTGCCAGTGCGCCATATAGTGCTCATTCATTGCGGTACGCCAGCGAAATACATAGTGGCTGACAAAGAAGTTGTTCAGCACGCCGATCACCACGGCGATAAGCGCAATACCGAGAAACACCCCCACTTCATGATAAAATTGACCAAGAGTGACCTTGTGCGGCGAGCTGAGCGCCGTTTGAATCAAATCATAGAACGGCGCGTACCAGGCGTTAACCGCAACGCCAACCTCCACCAAAAACCAGGTGACAAAAATAATGAGCGAGGTGCCAAGTATCGACCAGTACTGCCAGCGGTGCGGGCTATAGATGAACCAGAACGTTGCAAATAATCCCACGCAAATCAGGTAATAAGCATAAAAAATCAGATAGTCCAGCGACCAGAAGCGCGCTGCGCTGATAGGCACTTCATCGGATGCCCCTACAAGTCGCGCCACCCAATCTCCTCCTCCTGCCTGCCAGAAAATGACGGCGATCAGCGCCCAAACAAACGCCGACATGAAAAACGGCCCTGGCTTTGGGAAAAAAGATTTAAACATCATGCTCTCCTGCTAACTTCTTCTCTTTATTACGGCTGCTGTGATGACGGCAATATCACGCCATGCCCACGCAAATGAAAGGGCTAAACCAGGCATTGTGACCTACGTTGTGACGCTTAGTTCGCACTTCTGCTCAACAGAATTGTTTCGACGAGTTTCATCCTAAGCAGGCAGGCTGACGCTATCAGGTTATCACAAGCGCTCTATCACAAAAGTAAACATTCTCCATCACGAAAACCCGCCGTTACGTTTTTTCACCCACTTTTTTCTCTTTAACGTTTTGCAATGTGCCGCCGGGTAGTATAAATACGCATAACCACCGTTATTTCACTTATGGACATCACCGTTGAAACGTAGTCTGCTTTTTACTGCCATGCTGTTTGCGGCATCACTTACTTCTGTCCAGGCGGCTCAGCCGATTGCCGATCCGGTTTTTGCCTCTGATATCGTTGATCGTTATGCCGAGCATATCTTTTATGGTAGCGGCGCCACGGGCATGGCGCTGGTGGTGATCGACGGCAATCAACGCGTGTTTCGTAGTTTCGGTGACACCAGACCGGGCAATAATGTTCGTCCACAGCTTGATTCGGTCATTC
Organism: Salmonella sp. SSDFZ54; assembly: GCF_004010735.1. NCBI lineage: Bacteria > Pseudomonadati > Pseudomonadota > Gammaproteobacteria > Enterobacterales > Enterobacteriaceae > Salmonella > Salmonella sp. SSDFZ54. The sequence continues at coordinate 3,148,676 of NZ_CP034819.1, read as the reverse complement.
GTATCGCTTCTCTCACCAAGCTCATGACCAGTGAAATGTTGGTAAAATTGCTCGATCAGGGAACGGTAAAATTAAACGATCCTCTCAGCAAATATGCGCCTCCCGGCGCGCATGTCCCGACGTATCAAGGCACGCCGATTACGTTGGTCAACTTAGCGACCCATACCAGCGCGCTTCCGCGAGAACAGCCCGGCGGCGCGGCGCATCGTCCGGTATTTGTCTGGCCAACCCGCGAACAACGCTGGAACTGGCTCTCCACAGCAACGTTAAAAGTCGCGCCAGGCTCGCAGGCGGCCTATTCCAATCTGGCGTTCGACCTGTTAGCCGACGCGCTGGCGACCGCCTCCGGCAAACCTTATACGCAACTGTTTGAAGAAAAGATTACTCGCCCGCTGGGAATGAAAGACACCACGTTTACCCCTTCTCCCGATCAGTGTAAGCGTCTGATGGTGGCAGAAAAAGGCGCAAGCCCCTGTAATAATACGCTGGCTGCCATTGGCAGCGGTGGGGTCTATTCTACGCCAGGAGATATGATGCGCTGGATGCAACAGTATCTGTCGTCAGATTTCTATCACCGTAGCCAACAGGCCGATCGTATGCAAACGTTGATTTATCAGCGCACACAGTTAAAGAAAATCATCGGGATGGACGTACCGGGTAAAGCCGACGCGCTCGGTCTGGGCTGGGTCTATATGGCGCCAAAAGACGGACGTCCTGGCATTATCCAGAAAACAGGAGGCGGCGGCGGTTTTATTACCTATATGGCGATGATCCCACAATATAATATTGGCGCTTTTGTGGTCGTAACCCGTTCCCCCCTCACGCGTTTTACCAATATGAGCGACGGGATTAACGATTTGGTTACTGAGCTAAGCGGCAATAAACCGATTGCTATTCCCGCATCCTGAGTCGTCGCGCCTCGCGCTATATCAGACGAGGCGCAACCTTTTTGTTAATATTCGGAGGGCAAACGGTTAATACTGATCAGTTTGCCTTTATTCATTTCAATGTAATTACCCTTACGCAGGGCCGCGAGAACTTCCGCCACCACCGATCGCGATACGCGCGTTCGTTGATGAATATAATTCATAACACCAATACGTGAGCGAAGTTCTTCATCCCACTCAATCATTGTCATTAACGTCGCACGAATTTGGTCGTAAGAATTATTACCAATGAGCTGCTTGTCACGAAGTTCCAGTACCTGACTTTTCCATACTATCCAACAGAAGGCTTCACGCCACAGTTGGTTCTGCTCAATGATGGCGAGAGTTTGTGATGATGAGAGGCGATAACCGATGCAACCGCTCTCCGCAATTAATTTATATTGTGCCTCTTTTTTCGCCACACCATCGGCTAAGCCGAAAATAAAGGGGGCCTGCACAATACCAATAAGAACTTTATCACCCCGAACTAACGAAACAACCCCCTCTAAAATAACAAAGGTATGGGTATTACTTTCATCAGGTGAACAGATAATCTCTTTATCATTAACAAACTCGAAACGCGTACCATGCTTAGAAAGGCATTTATCGAGTCTGTAGAATTCCTGTAGTGGCTTGCTTAAAGATAACATATGCATTCCTTGCAATAATGCCCGTCAAGTCCTTGACGGGCATTTTTCAGTTTAAATTACCTTTATTTCTCCTGAGAGAAAATGATTACCAGGTATATTTAACACCAACGTTTGCAGACCAGTCTTGATCAACATCACCGCCGCCGAGGTAGTTAGCATCGGTGTAGGCGCTGAAGTTCTTCGTGAAGCTGAACTGAGTACCCAGACCAACACGTACCGCAGAACCTTCTACGCCGTTGTCGATAGAGTCGCCGTTTACGTCAGCATCGTTGTTGGAGTCGTCGTAAACGTAAGCCAGTTTGAAGTACGGGGTCAACGCCTGATCTTCGCTGTAAGTGAAGGTATAACCTGCATCTACACCGAGTTCATAACGCATGCTGTCGTAAGACTGACCGTCAACTTTCATGTCGTTGCTCAGCTGGTAGTCGTCGCCAGACTGGAACAGACCGGATACGCTGCCGTAAGGCGTTACGTAGCCTGCATCACCCAGCTTCAGATCATAACCCAGTTTCAAGCCGAAGCCCCAGGCGTCAGAAGAGGTGTTGCCGTCAACGTAAGTACCGTCACTCATGTTAGCAGACAAATCGTTGTTGAAGTGAGAGTAGCTCAAGTTACCGTCAACAAAGATGTTGTTTGCGAAACGAGCGGAAGAGTAGATGTAGGCAGACTGGCTGTCCTGATCCACCTGACCGGTACGATCGCTCAGATCGCCTTTCGCGAAGCCTGCTGCCGCACCAACGATCCACTTAGCGTTGTTACCATCAACTTTGGTATCAACACCGACCATGATGCCATTAACATCCTGATCGTAGTTAATGGTGCCGTTGTCGCCGTTGAAGTTACCGCCGAAGTAGCTTACCCATGCGCCGCCGTTATCCGCCAGGCCATGACGAGCGTTGGTCAGACGAGTACCAACGGTGTCTTGTTCCAGGTTCCAGATATTGGTGTTCGCAGAAGGAATGCTCAGCGCCATGTTAGCGTAGTCGGTCAGTTCCATCTGTTCCAGCACGACAGTGTTGCCTTCCTGCTTAGCCTGATAGGTGTAAGCACCCAGGTCAGCTTTGTTTGCTGCAGAGAAGGTAGCGTCGGTGTTTATGTCATTGACATAAATCAGCTCGTTACCTTTGTAATCCGCAACAGAACCGGCACCAGTAGCGTTGTCGATGCGCACTTTATAGTTACCAGTGGCCGCTACAACGTTGTCAGTGGTGCTACTTGCATCAGCCTCGTCACCATTGTTGATATCGCCGTTACCATTGATAGTCAGGTGACCGTCAGAGTTCATCGCAACAACGCCGTAACCGTAGTTAGCCTGAGTAGTATCCCAGGTACGGTCGTTCACCAAATCGGCATTTAGGGTATAGTCATTGCTATGAATGTTGAGCACACCAGCATAAACATTGCCATTATTATCCGCAACGTTACTGCTAGTCAGTTCTAACGTATCAGTATCAATGACGCTATCTGCGTTTGTATTGCTGGTTTGAATATCTAACATACCACCGTGAGTTACGGTAATAGTATTAGCATACAGTGCATCATCACTCCATGCACTGCTGACATCATCAGCCAAAGTAACTGTACTGAAAGTATCAACGGTCAGGTGATCAGTATCAACGTAGCCACCTTCCCCGATGTTCATAGCTGAACCACCGTTTAGAGTAATGGTATCAGCGGTTAACTTGGAGCCATTAGCAACATCAACCTGAGAGCCGCTATTTACTGCTAAGGTATCTATTACAGATGTTTTTGTGGTATCCCACTCAGATCCATTATTCAAGCTGACGTCAAAGATACCGCTCTGGAAGGAAGCAGCACTATTAACACGTCCCCAGGCATCATAATTAGTCGAGTCTGGATCTAAGCTATTGGCATCAACATCATAGAATTGCACTGGATCCATTGACTGTGAATCATTAAACGCCGCACCAACCCATTTAGTGTTATTCAGGGTCAATGTCAGGTGATCAACGTTTTGATCATCATCTGCCCAACCACCATTCGTATAGACGGTAGTGGAATCATCGACTAAACGGCCGTCAGAATAGAAATTATAATTCCAGGAGCTCTGAAGGACGACATCCCCCAGTAACTGCGAGTCGGTAAACGTAACGTTGTTTACCATACGGTAATTTGAATAAGGATCGTCAACAAAAGCTAAAGCAACATCATCGTTATTCCAACCATTGCCATTATAATCGCTTGGTTCACTTGAATTGCCAAAATGGCCTTGTTCTTCATCTTCGGACCAAGAACCTGAAGTTACAGTTGAATTCGCTACGTTAATAGTGTTATCCCACTGATGTGCTTCGGTTGTATATGTTGAATTGCCAAGATCTTTTTGGTAAAGAGCAATACCAGCCACATGAGAATTGTTAGTAATATTAATATTACTTTCAACGTCAAGGGTTATAGCAGTGCCTAAACCAGCAGTAACCAATTTGTCATAATCGGTTTTGACTGTTTTTCCATCAGAATCGAGATAGGTATCAGTGAAGTAAAACGCCTCAAAGTCATCATCGATTGTAGAATTAGAAATGTTTAGATTAAAAGTATCATCATCAACCCAATCATGGGTCGTATAATCACTACCGTTAGTCCAAACATATTGACCGTAGCCAATCTGGTAAGAAGTAATCATACCATGAATGGTTGAGTTGGTAACATCCAATGTATTCGCAGTATCATTGGCGTAATCATGATTCAGATAAGAAGTTGAAATAACACCATTTACAGTGTCACCAGTAAATTTTGTATCAAAATAGCCGCTATCACTAGCTGGGGTGTTGTAGACATAACCACCATAAGTTAGATAGTCATGATCGTTGGTATCATCCCAGCCAAAAACAGTGGCTGCATCGTCATGGTACCCAAAAGTATCATATGTAGTAGCATTCGCCTGAGAAGTGATTGCCAGAGTGCAAGCCAATGCTAATTGTGAGACTACAAGTTTCTTTTTCCAGGAGTGCATTTGTCATCCCTCCTCAGGGACGTAATATAGTTGATCCATCAATTATCAATGCATAAAAACATACAGATGTTTAGCAAGAAGGATTATGCGGCGTCATTGCTAAAAGGTTCAATTATTCTTTATCCTCAGTCCGGATTCGGACATGAATTAAAAGGACGTAATAAAAGGAAAATTTATAATTGAAAAGCATTCTTTTTCATGGCCTTACAAGAAAATAAAAAAACAAAACACATATAAGATAAATATGGATTAAAGAAAAACAAAATAAACATGAATAATGTTGAAACCCACATTTACTTAAATGACGATGAAATAAAACTAAAAACAACGTAAAACTAATTCTTATTTAAAATGATATAGTGCCTGAGGTATTAATCTTCGGTATATAAAAGAAGCGCCATGTTCTGCCGCCGCCGGGGCTGCGCCTGCTACGTTAAGGACCGTTTTCGTAAAACATCTGCCTGCAGATTCAGGTATACTGGGCCTTCGATTCCACAAACATCAGGCAGACCATGACAGACCTTATCCATCGCCCTCGCCGCCTGCGCAAATCCGCTGCGCTGCGCGCTATGTTTGAAGAGACAACACTTAGCCTGAACGACCTGGTGTTGCCGATCTTTGTTGAAGAAGAACTCGACGATTACAAAGCTATTGATGCCATGCCCGGCGTAATGCGTATCCCGGAAAAGCAGCTGGCGCGAGAGATTGAACGTATCGCAAATGCTGGCATTCGTTCCGTTATGACCTTCGGCATTTCTCACCATACTGATGACACCGGCAGCGATACCTGGAAAGAAGACGGTCTGGTGGCAAGAATGTCCCGCATCTGTAAGCAAACCGTGCCGGAGATGATCGTCATGTCCGACACCTGCTTCTGCGAATACACCTCGCACGGCCACTGCGGCGTGTTGTGCGAACACGGTGTGGATAACGATGCGACGCTGGCCAACCTCGGCAAGCAGGCCGTTATCGCGGCGGCGGCTGGAGCAGATTTTATTGCGCCCTCCGCGGCCATGGATGGACAAGTCCAGGCTATCCGCCAGGCGCTGGATGCCGCCGGTTTTACCGATACGGCAATAATGTCCTACTCCACCAAGTTCGCCTCTTCTTTCTACGGCCCTTTCCGTGAAGCAGCGGGTACCGCGTTAAAAGGCGACCGCAAGACGTATCAAATGAATCCGATGAACCGCCGTGAAGCGATTCGCGAATCACTGCTCGACGAAGCCCAGGGCGCGGATTGCTTGATGGTGAAACCGGCCGGCGCGTATCTGGACGTGCTGCGTGAAATCCGCGAACGCACAGAGTTGCCGCTTGGCGCTTACCAGGTGAGCGGTGAATATGCCATGATTAAATTTGCTGCTATGGCTGGCGCCATCGATGAAGAAAAGGTCGTGCTGGAAAGTCTGGGCTCGATTAAACGCGCCGGCGCCGATTTGATTTTCAGTTACTTCGCGCTGGATCTGGCTGAGAAAAATATTCTGCGTTAATTCTGTTACAGGGCGGCGCGCTGCCGCCGCCCTTTCCCGACTTTACACCCCACTATTCAGTCGCTGAGTCTAACCCGTTGCCGGACGCGGCTTATCCGGCTTACGGCTATTCCTCGATCGCCTGGCGAATTTGCTGCAACGACGCGGGATCGTCAATGGTTGTCAGATCGCCCGGATCGCGGCCTTCGCAGATCGCCTGGATCGTGCGGCGAAGCATCTTTCCGGAACGCGTTTTGGGGAGCTGCGAGACAAACCAGACATGCGCCGGACGACCAAAGTGACCGATCTGGTTGTCCACCAGCGCCATAATCGCGTTTTCCTCGTCGCGCGCCGCCTCGCGATCCGCCAGCGTATCGCTCTGCTTCGGAATGACAAACGCCACCGCCACCTGCCCTTTCAGAGCGTCTTTTATCCCCACTACCGCCACTTCCGCTACGTTCGGGTAGCTGGAGATACTTTCTTCTATTTCTCGCGTCCCCAGCCGATGACCCGCAATATTAATCACATCATCGGTACGGCCCAGAATAAAGTAATACCCCTCGGCGTCGCGGATCCCCCAGTCGAAAGTGGCATAAACCTGACGGTTAAACAGCGACCAGTAAGTCTTCACAAAACGCGCATCGTCGCCCCAAATAGTCTGAATACAGCCCGGCGGCAGCGGCCCCTCGATCACCAGCATCCCCTTTTCATTTATGCCGCAGGGTTCGCCGGTGACTTCATTGAGTAGCTGGACGTTATAACCGTACATCGGCACGCCGGGACTTCCCAGACGCGGCGGCCTGTCGTCCAGCGCGCGGGCCAGCGCCATGATCGGCCAGCCTGACTCCGTCTGCCAATAATTGTCGATGACCGGTACGCCCAGCGTCTCCGTCACCCAACTGGCCGTCGGCTCGTCCAGCGGCTCACCGGCCAGATAAAGCGCCTCCAGCGAGGAGAGATCGTGATTGCGGATTTGCGCCGTCGGGAATTTTTTCAGCACGCGAATCGCGGTCGGGGCGGAAAACATCCGGTTAACCTGGTATTTCTCGACAATTTTCCACCAGACCCCGCAGTCCGGGTACGTCGGCAGTCCTTCGTAAACAATAGTCGCCATGCCTGCCAGCAGCGGCGCGTAAACGATATAGGAGTGGCCGACGACCCAGCCGATATCCGATGCGCAAAAGAATACGCCGCCCGCCTTGCCGCCAAAAATGGTGTCCATCGAGGTTGCCAGCGCCACCGCATAACCGCCGACGTCGCGCTGGACGCCTTTCGGTTTGCCGGTAGTGCCGGAGGTGTAAAGAATGCACGAGGTTTCATTGGATTCCAGCCACGCCACCGGCACGCTCGCGCCGAGATGCTGCTGGCGCAACGTGGCAAAATCCAGATCGCGCCCATCCACCCACGCCATTTTCGCCAGCCCTCTGTCCACCAGCAGAACGTGTTTCGGCTGATGCTGCGCCTGCGCAATAGCGTCATCAAGCAGCTTTTTATACGGCAGGATTTTACCGCCCCGCGCTCCGGCATCCGCCGACACAATCAGCGCCGGTCTGGCATCGTCAATGCGCGCCGCCACGCTGTGCGAGGCAAAACCGCCAAAGACCACCGAATGGATCGCGCCAATGCGCGCGCAGGCCAGCAGGGTTATCTGCGCTTCGGCAATCATCGGCATATAGACCAATACGCGATCGCCACGCTGCACGTCCAGCGACAGCAACATGGCGGCCACAGCGTTGACTTCATCATGCAACTGGCTGAAGGTAAATGTGCGCTCTTCATCGGTCTCTGATGAGACGGCAACCAGCGCCAGCGCCTCCGGCTGTTTATCCCGCCAGCGGTCAACGGCGTTATGACATAAGTTAGTGGTGCCGCCGCAAAACCAGCGGGCAAACGGTGGGCGGCTATGATCCAGCGTCTGCGTAAACGGCTGTCGCCAGTCGATACGCCGGGCCTGCTCGGCCCAGAACGCCTCCGGTTCGTTAATGGAACGCTGATAAAATTCGCTAAAAGACATCACGCTCTCCTGTTGAACTTACGCCTTACTGCTGGCTGGTTCAGATGACATATAAATCGAGGTATTCGTTAACCGGCATCTGCTCCAGGCGGGCTCTGTCCAGGGAGACATCCAGAATGCGTTGCTGCTGGCGAGTCGGGAACTGACGCGCCAGGTTAATTTTAAATTTTTCGATAAGCTTCGGAATACCGTCGGCGCGGCGACGCGCATGACCAATCGGATACTCCACGACAACCTCGCCAAAGCGTGAGCCATCAGTAAACTCCACGGTGATCGCATTGCCGATAGCACGTTTTTCCGGGTCGTGATAGTCGGCGGTAAAAGCCGGGTCCTCATAACACACGATTTTCTCGCGCAGGGCGTCAATACGCTTGTCCTGCGCCACCTCGTCTTCATAATCCGCCGCGGTTAACCGTCCGAACAGCAGCGGCACGGCGACCATATACTGGATACAGTGATCGCGGTCCGCCGGGTTATTGAGCGGGCCTTTTTTATCGATAATGCGAAGACAGGCTTCGTGGGTACGGATGGTCACTTTCTCGATATCCGCTGCCGTTTTGCCCGCGGCCTGCATCTGCTTATACAGCGTCATCGCCGCTTCGACGGCGGTTTGCGAGTGGAATTCTGCCGGGAAAGAAATTTTGAATAGCACGTTTTCCATCACGTAGGAGCCGTAAGGACGCTGGAAACGGAACGTTTCACCTTTGAATGAAACGTCGTAGAAGCCCCAGGTTTTGGCGGTGAGCGCCGAGGGATAGCCCATCTCGCCGGTTTTCGCCATCAGCGCCAGACGTACCGCGCGCGAAGTCGCATCGCCCGCCGCCCAGGATTTGCGCGTACCGGTATTCGGCGCATGACGATAAGTGCGCAACGACTGCCCATCCACCCACGCCAGCGATACCGCGTTGAGGATCTCATCGCGCGTCAGCCCCAGCATTTCAGCGACCACCGCAGTCGAGGCTACTTTCACCAGCAGCACATGGTCAAGCCCGACACGGTTGAAGGCGTTTTCCAGCGCGATGCAGCCCTGAATTTCATGGGCTTTGATCATCCCGCTCAATACCTGTTTCATGGTCAGCGGCGCTTTGCCGGCGGCGACGGCGTTGCGTGACAGCCAATCCGCAATCGCCAGAATACCGCCGAGGTTATCAGAAGGATGGCCCCACTCGGCGGCAAGCCAGGTATCGTTAAAATCGAGCCAGCGGATCATCGCGCCAATGTTAAAGGCTGCCTGTACCGGATCGAGCTGGAACTGGGTGCCCGGCACGCGTGCGCCGTTGGGCACCACCGTGCCTGGCACGATTGGCCCAAGCAATTTTTTACAGGCCGGGTATTCCAGCGCTTCCAGACCACAGCCGAGCGTGTCGAGCAGGCAATAATGCGCGGTGTCGTACGCCACCTTTGAGGTGATGTCGTAGTTCATCACGTAATCCACGATATCGACGATTTCGCGGTCAAATTCCGGGCGGATGTTCAGTTCTTGGGTAGACATAGGGTACGTTTCCTGCGTTTTATTTTTAATAAGAGTGAGTTAGCAACGATCGTCTATCGAGACAAACGGACGATCTTCCGGCCCGGTATAGTTGGCAGAGGGGCGAATAATTTTGTTGTCCTGACGCTGTTCAATAATGTGCGCCGCCCAGCCGGTAACGCGGGCGATGACAAACAGCGGAGTGAACATTTCGGTAGGGACGCCCATCATGTTGTAGGAGACCGCCGAAAACCAGTCGAGATTCGGGAACATCTTTTTGGTCTCCCACATCACCGTTTCCAGACGGTCGGCGATGTGGTACATCTTCAGCGAGCCGCCTTCTTCTGAAAGCTGTTTCGCCACCCGTTTAATCACCTGATGGCGCGGGTCGGCGATGGTGTAAACCGGATGTCCAAAGCCAATCACCACCTCTTTGTTTTCCACGCGTTTACGGATATCCGCCTCTGCCTCGTCCGGTGTTTCATAACGCTGTTGAATTTCCAGCGACACCTCATTCGCCCCGCCGTGTTTCGGGCCGCGCAGCGCGCCAATCGCGCCGATAATCGCGGAGTAGACATCCGAGCCGGTTCCGGCAATCACCCGGCTGGTAAACGTCGAGGCGTTGAACTCATGCTCGGCATACAGCACCAGCGAAATATGCATCGCCTTTTCCCAGCTTTGGGTTGGCTTTTCACCATGCAGCAGATGCAGGAAATGGCCGCCGATGGAATCATCGTCGGTTTCCGGCTGAATACGTTCGCCGTTGTGGCTGTAGTGATACCAGTAAAGAAGGATAGAGCTGAGCGAGGCCAACAGCTTATCGGCAATATCGCGCGCGCCGGAGACGGTATGTGCCTCTTTTTCCGGCAGGGTGCAGCCCAGCGCGGAAACGCCGGTACGCATCACGTCCATCGGGTGCGAGGCCGCCGGTAACGCTTCCAGAACGGTACGGACATTGGCGGGTAATCCGCGCAGCGCTTTTAACTTGCTTTTATACGCGTTCAGCTCGTCGCGGGTCGGTAATTTTCCGTGGATCAGTAAATGCGCGACTTCTTCAAATTCGCAGTGCTCCGCCAGATCGAGAATGTCGTAACCGCGATAGTGCAGATCGTTACCGCTTTTTCCCACGGTACACAGAGCGGTATTTCCGGCAGGTACGCCGGAAAGCGCGACCGATTTTTTAGGCTTAATGACATGCGTGTTGTTTTGCAGGATCGTCGTGTCTGTCATATTGTCCTCGTCATTATTGTAATGTGTAGGGTATTGAGGCGTGTAGGCCGTACCGTAGGCGGGTTAAACGTAGTGCCATCCGGCATTGCCTGATGGCGGCTTCGCCTTATCAGGCCTACAGGCTACGATTTTTTATTCCTGTACAGCGCGTCCAGCTTCTCTTCGAACTGGTAGTAATTGATGCTTTCGTACAGCTCGTTGCGGGTCTGCATGATGTCGATCACGTTCTTTTGCGTCCCTTCCTGGCGCAGCACGGTATAGACTTTTTCTGCGGCGCGGTTCATGGCGCGAAACGCCGACAGCGGATAGAGCGCCATCGCCACGTGTGCGCTGCGCAACTCGTCGGTCGTAAACAGCGGCGTCGCGCCAAACTCAGTGATGTTGGCGAGGATCGGCACCTGCGCCACGTCGGCGAACTGACGGTACATCGACAGTTCGGTGATCGCCTCCGGGAACAGCATGTCAGCCCCCGCGTCCACGTAAGCCTGCGCACGATCGAGAGCCGCCTCCAGCCCTTCCACCGCCAGCGCATCGGTACGCGCCATGATCACAAAGTTCGGATCGGTGCGCGCATCCACTGCCGCCCGAATTCGGTCTACCATCTCCTCTTTCGAGACGATCGCTTTGTTTGGACGGTGTCCACAGCGCTTAGCGCCAACCTGGTCTTCAATATGCAGCGCGGCGGCGCCCGCTTTGGCTATGGACTTTACCGTCCGCGCGACATTAAAGGCGGAGGAGCCAAAGCCAATATCCGCATCCACCAACAGCGGCAGCGGGCAAACATCCGTGATGCGCCGGATATCGGTTAACACATCATCCAGCGTAGAAATCCCCAGATCCGGCAGTCCGAGCGAGCCCGCCGCTACGCCGCCGCCAGAAAGATAGATAGCCTGATACCCGGCCCGTTGGGCCAACAGAGCATGGTTGGCATTAATAGCGCCGACAATTTGTAATGGATTCTCTTTAGCGAGCGCGGCGCGAAATGCCTGCCCCGGCGAATGTAAAGACATATCTCGTCCTCATGTTAGTAAATTGTTACTCAGAATGTATTCACCAAAGCAAAGGCTATGCCAGGCAAAGAGGCTGCGAGAAAATTAAATACAATGAGATTTAAAAACAGGTAATTACAGTCATTCCTGTTATGAATAAGCGCGATTAAGGGAAAAGAAAAACGTGTCAGCTAACGTTTCATGAAACGAATCGCCCTGTTTCATTGCAACATTTATGAAACACGTTTAAAACAAAAAATCGCCCCTTAAAGATGAACCTACTGCGATGACGACTGCCCACAGCGCTCCGCGCGATAATAGCGATAAACCGGTGATCTGGACGGTCTCCGTAACGCGTCTGTTCGAACTGTTTCGGGATATCAGCCTGGAATTCGATCATCTGGCGACCATCACGCCTATTCAACTCGGCTTTGAAAAGGCGGTGACCTACATTCGCAAAAAACTGGCGACCGAGCGCTGCGACGCGATTATCGCGGCGGGTTCGAACGGGGCCTATTTAAAAAGTCGCCTGTCAATACCGGTGATCCTCATCAAGCCCAGCGGATTCGATGTATTACAGGCGCTGGCGAAAGCGGGAAAGCTCACCTCGTCTATCGGTATCGTGACCTATCAGGAGACCATTCCGGCTTTACTTGCCTTTCAGAAAACGTTTCACCTCCGTCTTGAACAGCGAAGCTATGTCACCGAAGAGGACGCGCGCGGGCAAATTAACGAACTTAAGGCCAACGGTATTGAAGCCGTCGTCGGCGCGGGATTAATTACCGATCTGGCGGAAGAAGCGGGAATGACTGCCATCTTTATTTATTCCGCAGCGACCGTTCGTCAGGCTTTCCATGATGCGCTGGATATGACCCGTATGACACGGCGACAGCGCGTGGATTACCCATCCGGCAAGGGATTACAAACCCGGTATGAACTGGGCGATATACGCGGCCAGTCGCCGCAAATGGAGCAGCTCCGCCAGACGATTACGCTCTATGCCCGCTCCCGTGCGGCAGTGCTGATTCAGGGGGAAACAGGGACCGGAAAAGAGCTGGCGGCGCAGGCGATTCACCAGACGTTCTTTCACCGCCAGCCTCACCGTCAGAATAAGCCATCCCCTCCCTTTGTCGCCGACAATTGCGGCGCGATTACCGAGTCGTTGCTGGAAGCGGAACTGTTTGGTTATGAAGAGGGCGCGTTTACCGGTTCACGACGAGGAGGCCGGGCGGGGCTGTTTGAAATCGCACACGGCGGCACGCTGTTTCTGGATGAAATCGGCGAAATGCCCTTGCCGTTACAAACCCGACTCTTGCGCGTACTGGAGGAAAAAGCCGTCACTCGCGTCGGCGGACACCAACCGATCCCGGTGGATGTCCGGGTGATCAGCGCTACGCATTGCGATCTGGATCGGGAAATAATGCAAGGACGTTTTCGCCCCGATCTCTTTTATCGCCTGAGTATTCTGCGTCTGACGCTTCCTCCTTTGCGCGAGCGGCAGGCTGATATTTTGCCGCTGGCGGAAAACTTTTTAAAACAGTCGCTGGCGGCGATGGAAATTCCGTTTACCGAATCGATACGTCATGGATTGACACAGTGTCAGCCGCTTTTGCTGGCCTGGCGCTGGCCCGGTAATATTCGCGAACTGCGTAATATGATGGAGCGCCTGGCACTTTTTTTAAGCGTCGATCCCGCGCCAACGCTGGACAGGCAATTTATGCGGCAGTTATTACCTGAGCTTATGGTGAACACAGCAGAGCTGACGCCTTCAACCGTGGATGCGCACACGTTACAGGATGTACTGGCGCGCTTTAAGGGCGATAAGAGCGCCGCGGCGCGTTATCTGGGGATTAGCCGCACCACTCTGTGGCGTCGTTTAAAAGCTGGTGCCAAAGACCAGTCGGATAATTAAGACAAATGACAGCGTCCTGAATGCCTGATGGCGCTACGTTTACTGCAGGCCGTCATCCGGCAAAACGGATGCCGGTTGCCAGGAATAAATATACCCGCCGGAAACCCAGGCGGGTATTTTTATGATGCAACGCTTTTATTTCTTTTTATAAATATCAGCCGTACCATGAATTTTATTTTCTGTCTGCCCGGACGTCAGCACCACCACATCCGCCCCTTTTTCATCCGCCTTTTTGATTAAATCTTCTCTGGCGTCCAGCGGCGACATTTCCCCGGTGGTGGAAATCGTGCCAATTTTCGTGTATTCGGAGGCGACTTTATCAAAGTCCGTTTTTTTCATGATTTCTGCGGCATAAACGTTTGTCACGACAAACGCTAATGCGCCAAGCATAACCTTGTAGCCAGTTTTCATAGCAAAACCCTCGTTTTATTATTACGCCATCATCGCTTTATCAGAACAAAAAGGCCGTTCGGACTGATTAAATAAGTAGTGTAGATTGCTGGAAAAATCCAGTCAGCCCCCGCTCTGTCGGCGTAACAACGCGGATTAAAACGCCCCTGCTTTGTGATCTCACTCGCAATCATCTGGTTTGACTATTAATAAGATGAAGGTTATTTCTTGAGGCTAAGAGAAGAGTTGCCTATGGAGCCGTTTCATGCCGTTGTGCTTACCGTCAGTCTGTTTGTGTTAACCTTTTTTAATCCCGGCGCGAATCTGTTTGTGGTGGTGCAAACCAGCCTCGCATCAGGACGCCGGGCGGGAGTCATCACCGGCCTGGGCGTCGCCACGGGAGACGCCTTTTATTCCGGGCTGGGGCTTTTCGGTCTGGCGACGCTCATTACGCAATGCGAAGCGGTATTTTCTCTTATCAAAATTGTCGGCGGCGCCTATTTATTATGGTTCACCTGGAACAGTATTCGCCACCAGGCGACGCCGCAAATGAGCACGCTCCAGACGCCGATTGCCGCCCCGTGGACAATTTTCTTTCGCCGGGGATTAATGACCGATTTATCCAATCCGCAAACCGTACTGTTTTTTATCAGTATTTTTTCCGTAACGCTTAGCGCAGAAACGCCCACATGGGCAAGGTTAATGGCCTGGGCCGGAATTGTGCTGTCATCCGTTATCTGGCGTATTTTTCTCAGCCAGGCCTTTTCGCTCCCCGCAGTCCGCCGCGCTTATGGGCGAATACAGCGCATTGCCAGCCGTGTTATCGGCGCCATTATCGGGATGTTTGCGCTCAGACTTCTCTATGAAGGCGTGACGCACCGCTAGTTTGCCCGGTAGCCTTTGCTACCGGACGATAAGCGTTATCAAAACGCCCATGACACGCTGCCTACAATGCTACGCTCGGCGCCAAAATAACAATAAGAGAGCGAATTACAGGCAGCGACATAGCGTTTGTCCGTCAGGTTATTTACGTTGAGCTGGGCGCTCAAGCCATTTAACCCAATGCTGGATAAATCATACCCTACCACCATATCGACCAGTGTATAGGACGGCAACGTGTGGGTATTCAGGCGATCGCTGGTCACGCCGTTGACGTACCGGATGCCGGAGCCCAAAGTCAGCCCCTCTAACAGACCGCTTTTCACATCGTAGCTTAGCCAGGCGCTGGCCTGGTTCCGTGGAGCATAAACCGCGCGCTTACCCTGCTCTTGCGGGCTACTTTTCTTATAACGGATATCAGTATAGGTATACGCCGCCTGCAAACGGACGCTATCCGACAAATGGCTAATGGCCTCCAGTTCCACCCCTTTAGACTCAATTTCACCAATCGAGCGGTACGGATCGGTAGGTTCTTCTTTGGTCGCGATATTGGTTTGGTTAATACGATACACGGCGGCGCTAAACTGGCTATTCCCCCCCAGCGGTTCGTATTTTACCCCCGCCTCCCACTGCTTGCCTTTCATCGGTTCCAGCACATTGCCGTTTTCGTCGGCGAAGCTGGTCGGCGTAAACGCGGTAGAATAACTGAGATAGGGGGCGACGCCATTGTCGAACAGATAAAGCAACGCAGCACGGGTGCTGACGTTGTTTTTATCGAGATCGCTGCGTGAATCATGAAGTTTGTCGATGTTAGACACGCTGACCCGATCGTAACGACCACCCAACGTAAAACGCCAGCGATCCCATGACATCTGATCCTGTAAATAGTATCCGGTCTGCCGCAGCTTATGTTTTTCACGGCTATACAACGTAATGTAATCCGGCTGAGCGCCATAAACAGGGTTGAAAGCGTCAATCGGCGGAAACGCGCCATAATAGCCAGTAGTATGATTACTGCGATCCTGATAATCGATCCCCACCAGCAGACGATGATTAATCGCCCCGGTATCCACACTGCCGTCGAGCTGATTATCCAGCGCGATAGCCGACATTTTCTCCCCGGAGCCGGAATAGCCGCGATTCAGCGCCGTTTCATTCAACCAACCTGCGGCATAGACCTGATTCAACGTCACTTTGGTATGCAAATAGCGCAATTTTTGCCGTACCGACCAGCCGCTATCGAACAGATGCTCAATGTTATAACCCACCATATTTTCACGGCGATCGTATTTGTCGTAGTCATCTTCACCTTCAAAGAAAGTGTTAGAAATTTTTCCGCCGTTATAAGGTACAACCGTGCCTTGATAAGGCAGTCCGGAGTGGCTACCGCCTTCCGGATCACGGTGCAGATAGGCCATAAGATCAAGACGCGTCCGATCGGTAATTCGCCAGGTCAGGCTCGGCATCAGCGCATAACGTTCCTCTTTCAAGGGGGTAAACTGCGAATCGGCGTAACGTGTCATGCCGCTAAGACGCGCCGCCACACGTTCATTGTCATCCAGTGGGCCGGTCACATCAAAAGCCGCCCCGCGCTGGTTGTGATTGCCGGCAAACAGCTTCACCTCTCCCCCGGCATCAAACGCCGGTTTTCGCGACGTCAGCGCGACAATGCCGCCTGGCGATGAACGTCCATACAGAACGGACGCCGGGCCGCGTACCACCTCGATATCTTCCAGAAACCAGGGGTCAACCACCAACGAACTGTGCGAATTGGTGTCGCCCATCATTTTTAACCCGTCGAGATAGACGTTATCCAGACTACCGTCCGAAAAACCACGCAATACGATGTAATCAAAGCGGTTAGAGGCGCCTATCTGATTACTGTATACGCCTGGGGTGTAGCTGACCGCCTGACGCACGCTGGTTGCGCCCTGCTCTTCAAACTGCTGGCGGGTAATAATGGATACCGACTGCGGCGTTTCAATATCTGGCGTCGCCAGCTTGGTCGCGCCACTCTGAACGGGCGAGGAGACAATGACGGTATCATTTTTTGTGGTTTCCTGGGCAAAAAGAGGAAAAGTCGCGCCGCCGATAGCTCCGCCTATCAATAGCGCCATACGCGTTGTCGCAAACATGAACATCTCCAAAGGCATCTTTATTGTAAATAAGAATTATTACCTTTTAGAGATAACGGACCACTATGCGTAACGCCAGATTGCCTATGCGCAATGATAAAAAATCACCCAAAGCGGCAGAAAACCGGGTTAGCGGCGGATATTACCGCTCTGGCGGGGCGCGTTACGCACAGTGTCGGGACGCCGTCAGAGACGCGTCACGCAGCTCGCCGGGCGAGCTGCCATAACGCCGACGAAATGCCGTCGCAAAGTTAGTGGCATGTTGATAGCCTGACATCCAGGCGGCCTGCTGCACGCTGTATCCCTCCATCAGATAACGACGCGCACGCGCCAGGCGGCAATCGCGCAGATAATCAAACACGGTACACCCATAGGCATGGCGAAACTTGCACCGCAGGCTACTTGGACTCATTGCCGCCCGACGCGCCAGTTCGTTCAGCGTGTAAGCTTTTTCCGGCGTCTGCTCCAGTAAACGCCGAATGAGCTCCAGCCGCTGATATTCACCGGTGACGGGAAGCCCGCGTTTTTGCGTTGCGGGCTGACATAGATTTAGCGCATAGCCCAGTAATTGCAGCATGATGCCTTCCAGCATTAACTGGCGTGACGCCGCATGAGGTCCGGGCTGCTGCGCATAACGTAGCCCCGAAAGCAGAAACTCCGGCACCTGCCAGACCATCGCCGAGGCAGCGCTATTTTCCCACTCGTCTGCCAGCGAGACAGGCAAACGCTCCCGCCATCCGCCGTCCGGGTACATTCCCAGCGACAAGGTGCGCAATTTACTGTCTGCGCCGTGATGGGCGCGTATCGTCTGCTGCTCACTCAGCTGCGAGCAAAACGCCATCCCCGCGCTCAACAAAAAGGTCTGCTCATTGACAGCCAGCGCGACGTTACCTTCCAGCACCACCAGCATATACAGCGGACTGCTATGGCGAGAGGTGGTTTCATAAGGTTGTAACACGTGAACATCCGAGCGTGTAATGCAAATCCCGCCGGGAAGCGCTATCTCTTCGATATCGCCATGAAGTACGGGACTACTCTGCGTATACTGCGGTAACGCAGGGAAGCGGTAATCAATGCCATAACGCTCGCCAAACGCGATGAAGTCGCTGACGGAAAAGATCTTTTTCATCGCCGGGGCGGCGGAAGAGTGACAGGAGATCGGAGACATTATCAATACCGTTTATCTGCGTTATACCAGAGCGTTAGCCACTGTGTAACCATATCACTGCGGCCCGGGAACGACAATAAAGATGAGAATAATTATCAACCGCTATTGAGGGGGGAGATAAGGCGAGCAAAGGTGATCGATAAACGCCGATCTGTCGATAAAAACGCGCTTTCGCCAGAGACGAAAGCGCGTCCGGGGGGTATCAGTCAGGAGCGAAATCCTGCGGAGGTCATGAGCAGTCTGAACAACATTCCGACGCCCGCCAGCAGAAGCACGCTGGCGCACCATATCGCGACCATCCATACGACTCGCCGCGACCATTTTTTCACTTTAACCATCAGTGATATCCCTCTCCATGTCGCACTTTTCCACGGAAGACGTAGTAGCTCCAGAAGGTATAAGCCAGAATAATCGGGATGATTATCAGCGCCCCAACCAGCATAAAGCTTTGACTTTGCGGCGGCGCGGCGGCGGCATACAGCGAAATATCCGGTGGAATAATATTCGGCCAAATACTGATGCCTAACCCGCTGAACCCCAGAAAAATCAACCCTAGCGTGAGAATAAATGGACGCGCATGGGATTCTGGTTTTTTCACGCTGCGCCATAGCCAGACGCTAAAAGCCAACACCAGCACAGGCACCGGCAGGAAGTAGTATAAATTGGGCAGCGTGAACCAGCGCTCGGCGATGTCGTCGTGGGTGAGCGGCGTCCACACGCTGACGCCTCCCATCACCAGCAACAAGACGATCAACAACGGGCGCGACAGTGCGCACATCCGGCTATGCAGCGGATCTTCGCTTTTCATAATCAGCCAGGTAGCGCCCAGCAGCGCGTAGGTGACAACCAGACCGACGCCGCAGAACAGGTTAAACGGCGTCAGCCAGTCAAGCTGCGAACCGCTAAAGGTTCGCCCTTCCACCTGAAAACCGCTCACCACCGCGCCCACCACAACCCCCTGGGCAAAGGTCGCCAGGATTGACCCGACGATAAAGGATTTATCCCAGAACGCGCGATGCGACTCGGTGGCTTTAAAACGGAATTCAAAAGCGACGCCGCGAAAGATAAGACCAAGCAGCATAACCACCAGCGGGATAGTCAGCGCGTCGGTGATGACGGCATAGGCCAACGGGAACGCGCCAAAAAGCCCGGCCCCGCCCAGCACCAGCCAGGTTTCGTTCCCGTCCCATACC
Source organism: Salmonella sp. SSDFZ54 (assembly GCF_004010735.1). Lineage (NCBI taxonomy): Bacteria > Pseudomonadati > Pseudomonadota > Gammaproteobacteria > Enterobacterales > Enterobacteriaceae > Salmonella > Salmonella sp. SSDFZ54. The sequence goes on along the minus strand of NZ_CP034819.1, from coordinate 3,129,282 downwards.
GGCGCGACCGAGTTCACCATAACATCGCGATCGTGTTTATCACGAATAAACGGAAACAGGATACCGACGCCCAGATCGAAACCATCCATCACGATATACATCAGCGTGGCGAACACGATAATAGCAAACCAGATAACCGGAAGATCGATGGTCATTCGCGTTTCTCCTGCTCAAGCGATTCTCCCACGGCAGAGATAGGACGCGCGGGTCTGCCATCGGTTTCAGCGGTCGGTGTCTCCGCCGGCTGCGGCCCTTTCTGGATAAGGCGAATCATATAAATATAGCCAACCCCAAAGACCAGGGAATAGACCACAAAGAAGGCCAGCAAACTGATGCTCATCTGCAAGGTGCTGTGCGCGGAAACCGCATCACGCGTTCGCAGCAGGCCATAGACCACCCACGGCTGACGTCCTACTTCAGTCGTCACCCATCCGGCAAGGATGGCGATAAGCCCGGACGGCCCCATCCACAGCGCAAAGTGCATAAAGGGCCGCGAATGATACAGTCGGCGTCGGTAGCGTAGCCACAGGCTGGCCAGCCCCAGGAAGATCATCAGTACGCCCATGCCCACCATCAGACGGAAAGACCAGAACACCACGGTAGAGTTGGGGCGATCCTCTTTGGGATAATCTTTTAGCGCAGGCACCTGTTTGTCCAGGCTATGCGTCAGGATCAGACTGCCCAACGCCGGGATCTCAAGCGCATAGCGGGTCCGTTCCGCCTCCATATCCGGCCAGCCTACCAGCGTAAGCGGCGTTGGCTCGCCGGGCGTATTTTCCCAGTGCCCCTCAATCGCGGCAATTTTGACCGGCTGATGCTTCAGGGTGTTAAGGCCGTGCATATCGCCAATCAATGCCTGAACGGGCGCCACCACGACCGCCATCCATAACGCCATCGAGAACATACGGCGGATAGCCGGCGTATCGTTACCTTTCAGTAAATGCCAGGCTGCGGACGCGCCGACAAACATCGCGCTACTTAAAAACGCCGCAACGGACATATGCAACAGGCGATACGGGAACGACGGGTTGAAAATCACCGCGAACCAGTCCACCGGGACCACCTGACCGTTATGAATTTCAAATCCCTGCGGGGTATGCATCCAGCTGTTAGACGCCAGAATCCAGAACGTCGACATTAACGTGCCCAACGCCACCATACAGGTAGACAAGAAATGCAGGCCCGGCCCGACTTTGTTCCAGCCAAAAAGCATCACGCCTAAGAATCCCGCTTCCAGGAAGAATGCGGTGAGCACTTCATAGGTTAATAAAGGCCCGGTGATACTGCCGGCGAACTGGGAGAAACCGCTCCAGTTCGTTCCGAACTGGTAAGCCATGACCAGACCGGAGACCACGCCCATCCCGAAGTTGACGGCAAAAATTTTGAGCCAGAACTGATAGAGCGAGCGCCAGACAGGATTACGCGTTTTTAGCCATAAACCTTCCAGTACCACCAGGTAACTGGCTAAGCCAATCGTAATCGCGGGGAAAATAATATGAAAAGAGACGGTAAAGGCAAACTGGAGTCTCGCTAAAAAGAAGGCATCAAACTCCATGTTCCCTCCCGTTTATATATAGTCACTTCGTGTAAAATATTCACTGTTCGCAACCAGGTTGAAACGAAACGGTTATTTTCCCCAAACGTAAAAACGTCGGGGAATATCCAGATAAATTACGATTTTTTTTGCGGCTGGCTGTCAGGCTTATCGCCCGACTCTGGCGCTTCGGAGGGGTCGTCTTTTTCGACAGCGAAACGGTAGTATCTATTTAGCATAACATGTCTCCCTTAGTTACATTCACTTGGCAATATCTACCTGGCCGTTATAAAAATAACGGCAAAACAAAAAAACAGCGTCTTCAAGACTATTTGCAATTTCAGCAAAATACGCTTAGCTGAAAGTTAAGAATAGACGTAAAACGATAACCTTCAAGTCAACGCGGTTTACGGGACGGGGGATTAGTACAGGGAGAATGACCGCAACGCTCGCTGCGCGGCGGCCATTTTATATGGTCTATCAAAAAGATAACCGTTAAGGTCCATTCAAACCCGTTAGTTTGCCTTCCCCTCAATCAAGCCATTGATCGTAGAAAATACCGCCGGCGCGCTGGTCGCTTCCGCAAACTCGACATTGATATTTTGCCGACGCAGCATATCGAAGAATTTACGTTGCGCATCAAGAATAACCTGATCGCCTACGCGCATATTTTCTGCTTTAGTTTCAACCAGTAAATAAACGCTGTCGGCGTCCTGACGCTCAATACGGTACACAAAATCCGGCGTAGTAGAGCCCCCCGTATATTTGGGGATCTGAATGGCCCGCTTAGGCAGTTTGCCAAACACAGAAACCTGTTGCGGATAATCGTATTTTAATAGCGGCAATTCTGGATCGACGCTGTCATAACGCAACGGCGGTATTTGATAGAGAGAACGAGGATCGTCTATCGCATTCTCATCCACATTTTTCCCCACAATTTCAGCGCTAATCTCCTCTCTGAACTGCCGTGCCGTGGAATCAAATACCGACGTTGAAGCCTGAAAATCGAGAGGCAGATAATCGTGGCGCTGCGCAAAATGCGCATTAATCCGCGTCTGTAATGCGCGGGTCATATTGTCCAACGAGATCTCGCTTAAATAGCGTGAATCTCCGTGCAAAACATCACGCAGCATCGCCATTAACACCGGATGCAGGACGTTAACCGGCAGACTGGTGCGTAATGCCAGTTGCTTAAGAAAATGGCCATATTTCATGCCCGCCATAAATTCGCTGGCGGCTAATTCGCCTTCCCGCTGCGCCACTTCAAAACGGCCATTATCTTCATTCGATACCAGCCGTTGTTGCACCTGGCTTGGCTTCTGGCGTATATACAGCGCCGGATCGCGCAGCACCTCGGCGGCAATCTGTTCCAGAGAAGCGCCGCTACGCTCGAATTGCAGCATATAACGGCGGGAAAACTGCTCCCAGATACTGCTAAGTTGTTCCCAATTCTCTTTGCGTAACCTGACTCGCAGTCGGGAGGCGGGCTTATTGTCACGAATGCGATCCGCTCGCACCCGCGCCTGCGTCAGCTCAGGGTAGAACTCCAGTAGCCACGCAAAACCACTTTTGGTTTCCCCGTTAAGCGTGACGCTGGGTTTAAACTCATTACTCCGGTTGATCAGTTTTTTATCATCCAGATCTTCCAGCAAACGAAGCTCCGTAAACGCAGGATCGACTTTTTGCCGCTCGGTGACGATGAGAGTGATCATCGCCTCATCCAGTTTCTGCTCGTTAAGCTGAACTTTGCTGTCGCGATTAATCTCATCAACCAGCATACTGGCAAACGCTTTTTCATCATAACCAATCAGAAACGACAGTCGGGACGGCCACTCTTCCTGATGAACGCGATGGCCGTTTTCATCTACCGGTAGCCGCAGGCCGCGCCCCACTTCCTGAATTTTGCTCGACTCGCTACCGGAAGAACGTAATTTAGCAATGACAAAAACATTCGGGTTATCCCAGCCTTCGCGAAGCGTCCATTTTGAAAACAGAAAGCGGCGCGTTTCCCAGTTGCCGTGATGGTCTGAAAAACTGAGCAACTTCTCTTTATTTTTCAGAATATCATCTACCTCAGCCTGGATCGCCTCATCGCCGCTTCCACGGTCTTCGCCAAAGTAACCAGCGTGGACGTTTTGGTTATCCGAGTGCAGGCTGGCGAGCGTGGCCTGCAGAAACGACAGATACTCCACTTCTCGCGGCAGGGTCTTGCGCTGATAATCGTCAATCAGTTGCGTCAGTTTCTTTTTCAGCAAACGCTCAAAAGTGACTTTCAACCAGCCTTCGTCATCACGATAGCTTTTAATACTGTCAATAAAGAAAAGGCTTAAGGTCTTAATACGCGGGGCATTATTTTCTGGCTCATTGCTGCGTAAGAAATTTGCCTGCTCGGTATCAAAATGCTTATCAATGGCGTCCTGAATAATCAGTTCCTGGTAGCTCGCGCCAAAGGTTCCTGGCACCAGCGCCATCCCTGCCTCCAGCTCCAGATCGTTCGACAACATTTTACTGCCGGCATATTCGATACTGCCTTCAAATCCTGCATCGACATCGGCGAGATTTTCGCCCACGCCAACCTCGGCAATTTTGCTCCCCCGTCGGAGGATTAATTTCTTTGCCGTGACGCTGTCAACGATATAACGATTGTTGGCCTGTTCTTCGGGGAGATTCGGGTAATAAATATCAATACCTTTCACCAAACCATCGTTAAAACTGTCCACCGCGTTGAGATCAAACTGCGGTTGCCGGCGATAGTAATCTTTACGTACACATTTATTTTTACCCTTACCTTCGACAATATCCGGGAAGGTAGCGCCAAAGCGGACGATCATTTGCGGCTGAATAGCCTGAATCGCTCGATAAAATTTGTTATCTCGCGCAAAACGATGCGGTTCATCAATAATGACCACCGGTCGCGTCATTTGCAGCCCTTTAACAGGCGACGTCAGCCCGCCCAGTAGCGTTTGATCGTAATCGTCTCGCGTCATACTGGCGGAATTGAGCATTTGCGCATTGATCAGCAAAACCTGAATCGTATGGCTATCACGACGGCTGGCATCAGTAAAACTTAATAGCTGGGCCGGAAAATTTTTACGCCCCGACTTTACTTTAAAATCACCGGCGTTAATGGTGCAAAGTTCCATCCGCGTATTTTCGTAGAACTGTGAAAAATGCTGTCTGGCGTAATCGCTGGTGATAAAGTTCCGCGCGCCTTCTTTAATGGCTGGCGTCGGCACCACCAGCACAAATTTGAAGAGGCCATACTTCTGATGCAGTTCATACATCAACCGGGTATAGACATAGGTTTTGCCCGTCCCGGTCTCCATTTTAACGTCAATATTGGCCTTATCGTCGTAACGTTCCTTAATCAGCGGATTAGCATAGTGATTATGATCGGCCTGCGCGTGATCGATACCGGTGAAACTCGCCAGAATCGCCGCTAACGCCTGTTCCTGATGGGGAAGTTCTTCCAGTAAAATATTCATCATCATCCCCTCTTAATAACGCTTCACCAGGTTCACTTTTTGATCAAGCTGTTTTAAGCCGATTTCCAGTTCACGAATGGATTCAAGGTCGAAAGAGTAGCCGTAAATGACAATAGTCTGAACCGGAAGCTGGTGCGTACCAATGTGGTTGAGAAGATCGCGGGTCTGCTCTGTTCCCCATCGTTCATCAATCAGATACAGGCGCGTATTATCAACATACCTGGCGCAATAGCCGGAAAAATCAACGGCCTGTACGTCAATATCCATTTTATAACCATCGGCGACCAGCCATGTCGTTAATAAGGTCTCTTCGCCGCTTGCGCCGCCCGGCACGCCCAATCCTCTGGCGGAAAAAGGATTGATCATGTCGGTAAATCCTGACTCGGTGAAAGCGGCCAGTTGACCGCTGGTATTGATAAAATGGCCGGTAGCAATATCGAAGCTATCCAGATCGTCCAGCGTCTGCTGTGTCGGAGTGGCAAAACGATAATGTTTAAAACCGAGATCGCTATTGGTCGCGGGATTGTTGGCGCGGATCTTCGCCGCAACGCGTGTAATTCGCTCGCGGCTGATTTCATCAATAGTGTTATAACCTGCTTTTTTCGCGATAGTGTTATTGCTTAATGCCTGATCGATAGTACACAGAATAAACGTGCGCTGCCCCCCATCTTCTTCATTCAGCGCCATTACCGCATGGGCCGTAGTACCGGAACCGGCAAAAAAGTCCAGAACGACGCCGTCTTTATCGATAGCGAGCTTGATGATTTTCTTCAATAATGCGGTCGGTTTCGGCGTATCAAAAACGTTGTCGCCGAAGAGATCCAGAATCTCCTTTTTCCCCTCTTTATTCGACGCTACGTTATCCCAGTAATTGGTCGTTGGTTGCCCTTTACTGTGATGCGCGTACATGACTCGCTGGGGAATACCGCCGTTATCTTTGCCAAAATAGACCAGATTATCGGCCACCAGTTTTTGGTAACTGGCTTCAGGATAAGCCCATAGTCTTTCGTGTACCGTACCGTTCGGCGTGGTAATTTTATAGGTATAGCCGCCGCCGCTCAGCCCTTTTGACACCGTTAACGGCACCGGGCGCCATTTCCCTTCTGGAAACTGTTCGGTCGGTTCTTTATAGGATTTCTGAATATACTCTTTAGAAAGCGGTTCTAAACGTAAAGCGCCCTGACCGGTTTTGGCGTAAACAAGAATGTATTCCCCCTGGATGGAAACGTTATCAGAGTCGTTAGAAATCTCTTTTTTGCGCTTCCACATCACATTGGTGACAAATCCGCCTTCGCCAAAAATCTCATCCATCATTAATTTAAGATTGGCGTACTCATTATCGTCGATAGAGATAAAAATAAACCCGGTATCTTTCAGGAGCTTCCTGGCCAGGAAAAGACGCGGATACATGAAAGATAACCACGCGGAGTGCGTCGATTTACCCTGAATGGATTTTAAACGTGCCAGTTCAGTATCATTAAGACCAAACATATCCTGCAACGCCCGATCGCTATATTCAAAATGATCGGGATAGACAAACCCGTCCGACCCGGTGTTATAAGGGGGATCGATATAGATCATATCGACGGTATCGGCGTAATTATTTTGCAGATGGCGTAACACATCCAGATTATCTCCGGTCAGAAAAAGATTATGGCTGTTTTTATTTTCTGCCAGAGTATTGTGTTCCACGTCAGGGACGATAACGGTAACGGATTTTTCACCCGCCTGTTTTTTTGCGTAATCTTTGCCAATAAAATCAATCTGATAACCGCTCGTCAGCTCATCAATATTACGCGCTTTCAACGCGCGCTCAAATCTGGCGAGATCAAATCCGCCTTTCGCGATCAGCTCGCCCTGCTCGTTATAGCGATCGGCGGTAAAAAATTCCGGTAATGCACGTTGTAACTCAGACAGAAAGGCGCTATTCGGGGCAACAGACTCGTTGTGTTTTTGGTTATCTTTCAACATGATATCTTCGCTCCGTTGATAATTTTAAGGTGCAGCAATCAATTTCTTATAAAGAAAAAAGTAAGCGATGATTGTAATGGTCACGAACGGCAGATGCCATCATTAACCTTTGTTGTTCGTTGAAAGGGCGTGAAAACCACGGGAGGAAGGCGTGCTCCCGGCGACAGTATGCGCCAGGAGCGTAGTGTTTACGTGCGATGACTGATGACCGACTCCGGGAGGGCGTCGCTATCTGTACCGGAGATGACGACTCCCCGGGTCTCGCGACCAAATGCCACAAATACACAGATTAAAATAGCCACCGCGCCAGCCACGATCGCCATTGCCAACCCGTAATTTCCACCATGCGTTTCCGCGATGCGGGCCTGTAACGTCGCATTAACCGACGCCAGTAAATTACCGAGTTGGTAAACAAACCCTGGCAGCACGGCGCGCGCATTCGCCGGAACCAGCTCGTTTAGCCAGGTCGGCACGACTCCCCAGGCGCCCTGCACCATAAACTGCATCAGGAACGCGCCCAGGCCAATCGTGAATGATCCGCTGGAAAATGCCCATAGCGGGAGTACCGGAAGCGCAAGAAAGGCGGCGATCATGATCGCTTTTTTACGCCCAATACGTTCCGATAGCGTACCGTAGAAAATACCGCCGAGCATGGCGGCAATGTTATAAAAAATTGCAATGATACTGATCAGATGCGGATCAAAACCATGCTGCATCTTCAGGAAGGTAGGATAGAGATCCTGCGTACCGTGACTGAAAAAGTTAAAGAACGCCATGACCAGCACCAGATACAGACACAACTTCCACTGTTTGCGCAGAACAGGAAGCAGCGCGGTATTCTCTTTACGCGCTCTGGCCGCCAGCCAGACGGGGGATTCCGGCACTTTAAACCAGATATAAGGCAGCAAGACAACAGGCAGGGCGCCAATCAGGAACATACCGCGCCAGCCTACCATACTGTAGAAGAGGCCAAAAATAACCGAGGCGAACAGATAGCCGCAGGGATAGCCCGCCTGAAAAATGCCCGACATCAGGCCACGCGAACGATCGGGAATGGTTTCCATCGCCAGTGATGACGCGACGCCCCATATCCCGCCCATCGCCACGCCGTACATGACCCGAAAAATCAGAAATGCCATGAAGGTGGGCGACCAGGCGGAAAGCAGCTCAAACACCGTAAAGAACAGAATATTGAGCATCAGTATCGGTCGACGTCCGTATTTTTCCGCCATTCGGCCAAATAGCAGCGCGCCAATGGGACGTACCGCCAGGGTCAGCATAATCGCAATGGAAACGTCCGATACGGAAGCGTGAAACCATTCGGCGAGATCGCTAAGTACAAAGACAAGGATAAAGAAATCAAACGCATCCAGCATCCAACTGGTAAAGCTGGCAAACGCCACATGTCGTTGTGTCGTCGTCCAGTTCAGGGGGGTGTACATAGGTAGTGTCCTGCATCAAAAAATAACATCAAGCTTTGAAGCGGGCGAAACGCTGGAGCGCTCCCGTCGTCAAAGCGACGTAACAAGGTAGCGTTGCGCTACTTATTTGTTATCTTTTTGTATATAGCAGGTAAAATGTTAGCAAAAATAGACAAATCATTACATATTATTAACAAGGCTTACTGACACATGATTTGTCACACTTTTTATGGGGATTATCTCATGCAAAGGAAAGCGAAGCGTGGCTAGCGTATCGCGACCGGCCTGTCGCCAGACCGATCGCCATTGACGATTACCTCTCGCGCGGCGGGAAACCGGCCTTTTGCAGGGCGGCGGCAATCTGCTCCGCGGATAGCGACGTTTCAACGTCAACCAGACGCGTCGCCGGGTCAGTTCTCACCGTCGCATTAGCATCGAGAGTCAGAATCGTCTTTTTTACCGTACTGGCGCAGCCGCCGCAGGTCATGTCATCAATATGGAACTGCATAGTGAACTCCTTTTGTGTGGGAACTGTTGCCAGTCTGGGCCTTGCCAGTGTTGGAAGGTCAAGCGTAATCTCAGGACTTACAGACGCTTTGCCAGTCCGTGGCGACGAGGACGGCGCAATACCGCTCCGGTACGCGCCTCCGGCTCGCTATCGTCAGGTTGTCCAAGCGTATGCAGAATGGGGCAATCTGGCAGCGCGTCGCCGGCGCAGCAGTGAATCAGCGCTTTGAGGGTTTGCGCCATGTGCTGCATGTTCTGGATACGTCTGTCCAGTTCATCAATGTGCGTCTGCGCCAGGCGTTTGACGTCAGCGCTTTGCCGCGACTGGTTATTCCAAAGATTCAGTAAGTCGCTGATTTCAGCAACTGAAAAGCCGAGGTCGCGCGCGCGGCGTATAAAATGCAATTGATTAACATCAGCCTGGGTATAGGCCCGATAGCCGGAATCCGTCCGACTTGCCGCGGGAATCAGACCAATCTGTTCATAGTAGCGAATCATTTTGGCCGAGACTTTCGATGCTTTAGCTGCTTTACCGATGTTCATGACGCTCCTCCTCATGTCGTGGATGTGTCGGATGGGGTTGCCATCGGCGCCCGGAAACGGCGCAGCCGCAAAGCGTTGCCCAGCACGAACACGCTCGACATCGCCATCGCCCCTGCGGCGAATACCGGGGACAATAATATGCCCCAGACCGGAAATAGCGCGCCTGCCGCGACAGGAATCAGCGCCGTATTGTAAGCAAAGGCCCAGAACAGATTCTGGTGGATATTGCGGATGGTCGCTTTAGACAGCGCGATAGCATTCGGCACGCCTTGCAGGTTGCCGGACATTAGTACTACGTCGGCGGATTCCACCGCCACATCGGTGCCGGTGCCAATCGCCAGCCCCACGTCGGACTCCGCCAGCGCTGGCGCATCGTTGATGCCATCGCCGACAAACGCCACCTGCCCATACGCCGCTTTCAGGCGCCGTATCGCCTCGACTTTCCCTTCTGGCAATACCTCGGCGACCACGTCATCAATCCCTAACTGTCTGGCGATAGCCTGTGCCGTGCGGGCATTATCGCCAGTGATCATGGCGACCTTAATGCCGAGCTGATGTAAAGCGTTAATTGCGGCGGGCGTACTGGGTTTGATCGGATCGGCCACGGCGATAATCGCTGCCAGTTGACCGTCAATAGCCGCATAGAGCGGCGATTTCCCTTCCTGTCCTAACCGTTCGGCGGTGGTGGCGAAGCCGCTAATATCCACGCCAATTTCGCGCATATAGCGATCGGCCCCCACGTCAACACGCGTACCGTCAACGGTAGCGTATACGCCCATCCCGGTCACCGATTCGAAGCCGCTCATGCCTGGTAGCGCGATCCCTTCCTCTTCTGCCGACACGACAATCGCACGGGCAATCGGATGCTCTGAACGCGATTCTACCGCCGCGACTTTCGCCAGCACCTCACGGCGCTCAAAGCCGCTGGCCACGTCGAGATCGGTCAGTACCGGGCGGCCTTCGGTAAGCGTCCCGGTTTTGTCTACGGCCACCACCTTAGCGTCTTTGAGTAGCTGTAACGCCTCCCCCTTACGGAACAGCACGCCCATTTCCGCCCCACGACCGGTTCCCACCATAATGGAGGTCGGCGTCGCCAGGCCCATCGCGCAAGGACAGGCGATAATCAGCACCGCAACGCCATTGATCAGAGCGAAAGTCAGCGCTGGCGACGGCCCAAACGCCAGCCATACCACAAAGGTCAGCGCAGCAATAAGCATTACCATCGGGACAAACCACAGCGTCACTTTATCCACGACGGCCTGAATCGGCAGTTTTGAACCCTGCGCCTGTTCCACCAGACGAATGATTTGCGCCAGCATGGTCTGTCCGCCGACGGCGGTCGCCCGCAGCGTGAGCGCGCCTTTTTGGTTTACGGTACCGCCCACCACCGCGCTTCCTGCGGATTTCTCTACCGGTATCGGTTCGCCGGTAATCATCGACTCGTCAACGAAGCTGCGGCCTTCGGTCACTTCGCCGTCAACCGGGATCCGCTCGCCTGGCCGAACCTCCACACAGTCGCCCAGCACAACCTCGTCGACAGGGATATCCACGATGCGGCCCTCGCGTAACACATGCGCGACCCGCGCCTGTAGCCCCACCAGACGTTTAATCGCTTCGGAAGTCCGCCCCTTCGCCCTTGCCTCCAGAAAGCGCCCCAGCAGAATAAGCGCGACAATCACTGCGGCGGCCTCGTAATAGACGTTTACCGTCCCTTCAGGCAACAGGTCTGGCGTAAAGGTCGCCACCAGCGAGTAGCCGAATGCCGCTGCGGTTCCTACGGCGACCAGCGAGTTCATGTCCGGCGCCAGACGCGCCAGCGCCGGGAACCCTTTAAGGTAAAAACGGCGACCGGGGATCGTCAGCACCAACAGGGTCAGTGCAAATTGCCAGTACCAGCTTTGTTGCAGGCCAATCGTTTTTATCACCCACTCGTGCATACCAGGAATAAGGTGCGAGCCCATTTCGAGCACAAAAACGGGGAGCGCCAGCACGCTGGCGAGAATCAGATCGCGCTTCAGCCTGACGCGCTCGGCCTCTTTTTTCTCTTCAGAGTCGTCTTCGCCCTGCCCCGCCGTCTCTACCGGTCGCGCCTCATACCCCGTTTTTTCAATCGCCGCGATCACCGCCTCCGCCGACGCCGTCCCGCGGACGGTGGCGCGCTCCGTCGCCAGATTCACCGTAGCGTCCGTTACGCCAGGCACAGCCTTAATACCTTTTTCAACGCGAGCGACACACGACGCGCAGGTCATACCTTCAATAAGCAAGCTTATCGTGTCGTGACGATTTTCTGACTGACTCATGACGACTTCCCCATCCTGACTATTCGGTATCAGAAAGCCTAAAGCTTGCCATTGTGGGAAGGTCAAGCGTATTCAGGCTGCACGGTTCGGCGAGAATGTGAGATGGCTCATAAAAGAGGATGATGCGAGACATTTACGCCACGATGCCGACCTACGTCCCGTAAAAACCCGCCAGGAACGCTTGACCTTTCCTTCGTTGTAACGCCTAGCCTTTGCCAAAAATTCTGCGGCAGCGTTGCGGAATGGCCGACACGCTGCGGTAAAGAGGGAAACGACATGCGTAGAACATTCAAAATTATGTTGATAGCCAGCGTCATCGCCGCCATCGGGGGCGTGATTTACATGGCCGGCGAAGCACTATGGGATAAAGACAACGCCGTCGGCCCCCCGGCCAGCGCGCCGCCTCCACCGTCGGTACCGGTTGCTAAAGCCCTTAGCCGTACACTCGCGCCTACGGCGGAATTCACCGGTTTTCTGGCCGCGCCGGAGACCGTGGAGCTGCGTTCGCGCGTGGGAGGAACCCTTGACGCCGTCAGCGTTCCGGAAGGACGTCTGGTAAGCCGCGGACAACTGCTGTTCCAGATCGATCCGCGCCCGTTCGAGGTCGCCCTCGACACCGCCGTCGCGCAATTACGTCAGGCTGAAGTACTGGCCCGCCAGGCGCAGGCGGATTTCGATCGCATTCAACGACTGGTCGCCAGCGGCGCCGTATCACGTAAAAACGCTGACGATGTCACCGCCACGCGTAATGCGCGACAGGCGCAGATGCAATCGGCCAAAGCCGCCGTCGCCGCAGCGCGCCTTGAACTCTCCTGGACCCGTATTACCGCGCCCATTGCCGGACGCGTTGACCGCATACTGGTGACCCGGGGCAATCTGGTCAGCGGCGGCGTAGCGGGTAACGCCACGCTTCTGACGACTATCGTGTCTCACAATCCCATGTATGTGTATTTCGATATTGACGAAGCCACCTGGCTGAAGGCGTTACGACATACCCGCTCCGACAAAAATCCACCGGTAGTCAACATGGGGTTAACCACCGATAACGGGCTGCCTTACCAGGGCGTACTCGACTTTATGGGCAATCAGATGAACCGCAGCACCGGCACTATCCGGGCGCGCGCCGTGATTCCTGACCCCGACGGAATGCTTTCTCCCGGCCTGTTTGCCCGAATCAGTTTGCCCATCGGCGAGCCGCGGGAAACCGTGCTGATTGACGATCTGGCGGTGAGCGCCGATCAGGGCAAAAACTATGTGCTGATCGTCGGCAAGGAGAATCAGGTGGAGTATCGTCCGGTTGAGCTGGGACAAATGGTCGATGGACTCCGCGTCGTTACACAGGGAGTACAGCCGGGAGAAAAAATCATCCTCAAGGGGCTGGTGCGTCCTGGCATGACCGTTGCGCCGCGTCTGGTGCCGATGCGGCAGAATGTGACCGACAAACAGACCGCGACATTGACTAAAGCGGACGGCGACAGTGCGTCGAAGGCGGTGCGCCAATGAAATTCACCCACTTTTTCATCGCACGGCCCATCTTCGCCATCGTCCTGTCGCTGTTAATGCTGCTGGCTGGCGCTATCGCCTTTTTAAAACTGCCGCTGAGTGAATATCCGGCCGTTACGCCGCCCACGGTACAGGTTAGCGCCAGCTACCCCGGCGCTAACCCGCAAGTGATTGCCGATACGGTAGCCGCGCCGCTGGAACAGGTGATCAACGGCGTTGACGGCATGTTGTATATGAATACCCAGATGGCCATTGATGGTCGCATGGTTATCTCTATCGCCTTCGAACAGGGAACCGATCCTGATATGGCGCAAATTCAGGTGCAAAACCGGGTATCCCGCGCGCTGCCCCGCCTGCCCGAAGAAGTCCAGCGAATTGGCGTTGTAACGGAGAAAACGTCACCCGATATGTTGATGGTGGTCCATCTTGTCTCGCCGCAAAAACGCTATGACTCGCTTTACCTGTCTAACTTCGCCATCCGGCAGGTTCGCGACGAACTGGCCCGTTTACCCGGCGTCGGCGATGTTCTCGTCTGGGGCGCGGGCGAGTACGCCATGCGCGTCTGGCTGGACCCGGCGAAAATCGCCAACCGCGGTCTTACCGCCAGTGATATCGTTACGGCGTTGCGGGAACAAAACGTACAGGTCGCCGCCGGTTCCGTCGGGCAGCAGCCGGAGGCCTCCGCCGCTTTTCAGATGACGGTAAACACGCTGGGCCGCCTGACCAGCGAAGAACAGTTCGGCGAGATTGTGGTAAAAATCGGCGCTGACGGCGAGGTGACGCGTCTGCGTGATGTCGCCCGCGTCACGCTGGGCGCAGATGCCTATACGCTGCGCAGTTTACTGAATGGCGAAGCGGCGCCAGCGTTACAGATTATTCAAAGTCCGGGCGCCAATGCGATTGACGTTTCTAACGCGATTCGCGGCAAAATGGATGAGTTGCAGCAAAACTTCCCGCAGGATATCGAATACCGGATTGCCTATGATCCTACGGTCTTCGTGCGCGCATCGCTACAATCGGTGGCGATTACGTTGCTGGAAGCCCTCGTGCTGGTCGTCCTTGTCGTGGTGCTGTTCCTGCAAACCTGGCGGGCGTCCATTATTCCTCTGGTGGCGGTTCCCGTTTCGCTGGTCGGCACCTTTGCCTTGATGCACCTGTTTGGCTTTTCGCTGAATACGCTTTCGCTGTTTGGTTTGGTCCTGTCGATAGGTATCGTTGTCGATGACGCCATCGTTGTGGTCGAAAACGTGGAACGGCATATCTCGCAGGGCAAAAGTCCCAGAGAGGCGGCAAAGAAGGCGATGGATGAAGTCACTGGTCCCATTCTTTCTATTACCTCGGTGCTAACGGCGGTCTTTATCCCTTCCGCATTCCTGGCGGGCCTGCAGGGTGAGTTTTATCGTCAGTTCGCGTTGACCATCGCTATTTCGACCATCCTTTCGGCCATTAACTCGCTGACGCTCTCCCCTGCGCTGGCCGCCATTTTGCTAAGACCGCACCACGATACTGCGAAGGCTGACTGGCTAACGCGGTTGATGGGCACGGTCACTGGCGGTTTTTTCCATCGCTTTAACCGTTTCTTCGACAGCGCGTCGAACCGCTATGTTAGCGCCGTCCGTCGGGCCGTGCGCGGCAGCGTCATTGTGATGGTGCTCTATGCTGGCTTTGTGGGGCTGACCTGGCTTGGCTTCCATCAGGTGCCGAACGGGTTTGTGCCTGCGCAGGATAAATACTATCTCGTCGGCATCGCCCAGCTCCCAAGCGGCGCATCGTTGGATCGCACAGAGGCGGTCGTAAAACAGATGTCCGCTATCGCGCTGGCGGAACCCGGCGTTGAAAGCGTCGTCGTCTTCCCCGGTCTGTCGGTTAACGGCCCGGTAAATGTGCCAAATTCGGCGCTGATGTTCGCCATGCTGAAACCCTTTGACGAGCGTGAAGATCCTTCGCTTTCCGCTAACGCTATCGCCGGAAAGCTAATGCACAAATTTAGCCACATTCCCGACGGGTTTATTGGCATCTTCCCGCCGCCGCCGGTTCCAGGGCTTGGCGCGACGGGCGGCTTTAAATTGCAGATTGAAGATCGTGCGGAACTGGGGTTTGAAGCGATGACAAAGGTGCAAAGCGAGATTATGTCTAAGGCGATGCAGACGCCCGAACTGGCCAATATGCTGGCCAGTTTCCAGACGAACGCCCCGCAATTACAGGTGGATATCGACCGGGTAAAGGCGAAATCAATGGGGGTATCGCTCACCGACATCTTTGAAACGTTGCAAATTAACCTCGGCTCGCTTTACGTCAACGATTTCAACCGATTTGGCCGTACCTGGCGGGTGATGGCGCAGGCCGATGCGCCATTCCGTATGCAACAAGAGGATATCGGCCTGCTTAAAGTCCGCAATGCGAAGGGCGAGATGATCCCGCTTAGCGCTTTCGTCACGATTATGCGCCAGTCGGGGCCGGACAGAATCATCCATTACAACGGCTTCCCCTCGGTAGATATTAGCGGTGGACCGGCTCCGGGCTTCTCCTCCGGACAGGCGACGGACGCGATTGAAAAGATCGTGCGTGAAACGTTGCCGGAAGGGATGGTCTTCGAATGGACCGATCTGGTTTATCAGGAAAAACAGGCCGGCAACTCCGCGCTTGCTATCTTTGCGCTGGCAGTGCTGTTGGCCTTCCTGATCCTGGCGGCACAGTACAACAGTTGGTCGCTGCCCTTTGCCGTCCTGCTTATTGCGCCTATGTCATTACTCTCAGCCATTGTCGGCGTGTGGGTATCTGGCGGAGATAACAATATCTTTACGCAGATTGGTTTCGTGGTACTGGTCGGCCTGGCGGCCAAGAACGCCATTTTGATTGTCGAGTTTGCCCGCGCCAAAGAACACGACGGCGCAGACCCGCTGACCGCCGTGCTGGAAGCGTCCCGCCTGCGTCTGCGTCCTATCCTGATGACCTCATTCGCCTTTATCGCAGGCGTAGTACCGCTGGTACTCGCGACGGGTGCCGGCGCGGAAATGCGACATGCGATGGGTATCGCCGTGTTTGCCGGCATGTTGGGCGTCACGCTCTTCGGCCTGTTATTGACGCCTGTATTTTACGTGGTGGTTCGCAGGATGGCATTAAAGCGTGAGAACCGCATTGATTCGCATGATCAGCAAGCATAATGATGGGAATGGCATAATGAAGATCACTTTTACAGGCTATCGGCAGACCGCCACGCTGGCGACGCTTGCTTTCGTCACCACGCTTGCTGGCTGTACGATGGCGCCGAAGCACGAACGCCCCGCATCGCCGACTGCGATGGTCTATCCCTACGCAACGTCAACCGTTTCTGGCGCGCCGGATGCCGCTGACATTGGCTGGCGTGATTTCTTCCACGATCCGCTTCTACAGGAACTGATCGCGATCGCGTTACGCAATAATCGGGATTTACGCAAGGCAGGGCTCAATGTTGAAGCCGCCCGGGCGTTATACCGTATTCAGCGCGCGGAGATGCTGCCGACGCTCGGCATCGCCACCGCCATGGACGCCGGTCGCACTCCCGCCGATCTCAGCGTCACGGACGAGCCTGAGATTAACCGACGCTACGAGATGGCTGGGGCGACGACGGCCTGGGAACTGGATCTCTGGGGGCGAGTGCGAAACCTTAGCGACCAGGCATTAGCCGCCTATATGGCGCTTGATGAGACGTACATTGCGGCGCGAATGAGCCTGGTTTCCGAAGTCGCCAGCGCCTGGCTGACGCTACGGGCTGACCGGGAGCTGCTGCGCTTAACCGAAGATACGCTGGCCGCGCAAAAAAGTTCATACACATTGACAACCCAGCTTGCCCGGACAGGCAACGCCACACAGCTCGATCTGCGTATGGCGGAGATCGCGCTGCGTTCTGCGGAAATCAATCGCGCGGCGTATACGCGACAGTTGGCGCGGGATCGTAACGCGCTGGAATTGCTGTTGGGCCAGCCGCTCACGCCTGAACTGTCGCGTCGACTAAACGAAGCGGTCACGCTTACGGAAGGCGCGATCCCGACCACTCTGCCAGGCGGATTACCGTCAGATCTGCTGGTACGCCGCCCGGATATTCGCGCCGCCGAGTACAGGCTGCGTGGCGCAAACGCCAGAATAGGCGCAGCGCGCGCCGCCTTCTTCCCGACCATCAGCCTGACAGGCACGGCGGGAACGGCCAGCGCGTCTCTTAGCGGACTCTTTGAACCGGGATCGGGAAGCTGGCGTTTTCTACCGCAAATCACCTTGCCTCTCTTTCACGGCGGCGCATTACGCGCTGACCTGGATAGGGCGCATGTCCAAAAACAGATTGAAATCGCCAGGTATGAAAACGTTATTCAGCAAGCCTTTCGCGACGTGGCGGATGGTCTGGCGGGACAGCGTACGCTGAATGACCAGGTGCAATCAGAACAACGCGCGGTTGAAGCCAGTCAAATCGCCTATGAGCTGGCCGGACTCCGTTTTCAGGAAGGCGTCGATGACTACCTTACGCTGCTTGATACCCATCGTATGCTTTATGGCGCGCAGCAGCGTCTGGTGCGCACACGGCTCATGCAACAGCTGAATATCATTAATCTGTATAAAGCATTAGGCGGCGGTTGGCGGGAATACAGCGAGAAAAAGCAAGGTTAGCCCAAATAGCGCCCGCGTCGCCAGTGCGGCGCGCGCGCTAAACAGGCATATATTGCCTGCAAAATAAGGTTAACGAGGGCAACGATAAACGTTCCCGCTTAACGTGACATTCGTTTGTTTGCTTGAGCCCGAACCGTGCCATGAACTTCCTGTCTGGCCTGCACGCTGGGTTAACAGGACTACCGTATTTCCGCCCATTTTATAAGCTTTGTTTTTCAGATCGTTACGGGCACCCGTTTCCAGGTTACTGTTGGAAGTCCAGCCACCGGTAAAGAAATTCCCCTGGCTGCCCGTGATATCCCCTAAGTAGCTGCATTCCTTACCTGGCTCGCTGGTCATCACCCGTACCTGTTCAGCGCCATAATTCAGCGAATTAGCACTACATGCGGTTAAAGCCAAGCCGACGAAACATACTAAGATCTTTTTCATACTAATACCTGGTCTATTAATCATTAAATAATAACGCGTTCTTGCTTCTGAACGCCGTCAAGGAACTATATTTAAGATGTAACGAATGTCTTTCATTTGCTGAAGAAAAGTCTCTGTCATGATGCTATCATGTATGCTTGAGGTTATTTCTTGTTCAGTTTTTTCAATATGCTCTCTGAGCCTTATTTTTGTTTTTTCGTCAAGCGCCGAGATAAGTATCTTTATGGCAAGCAGCAAAGTAGGATTGATGCTTTCACACTCTCTCATCGTTAACTTTTTCATCTTGTTTACTTCAAGCCTGATCGGCGTTTTTGTCTACACGGCAAATTTTAGATGCGAAGATATGGCGACTTCTTTGGTAAATAAATAGCAAATGGAAAAAGCGTTTGAAGCCATATTTACGACAGATACGCAATCTATGAATGTACAAAGTCTTACGACTAATGCCATAGCTACTGGCGATCTGACTCATCGACTTTTTATATAAAAAGTGCCATAACAACTCCTCCTCCTTTTTTGTCAACGGCGCAAGTTCACCGACCGCTACATCGTTTGCACAAGCGTATTTAATGAAATGCTCAATAAAAACAGGCTTTGCCAAATCGGGATCGATATCAGGATCTCTATCGCAGCCATGTGGATAAAGTTTTCCAATATCTCTGCGCGTGAGCCAGATTCGACGAGCATGTGGATAATGCTGCATGAGCGCCTTAAAACCTTTCCAGACCCCCTGAATCAAAACTCGTCCATCAATAATAATTATGATATCTTCGCTAGCTGATATCTGACACGAATTATATTCTCCATTGAGTGGGAACATAAAGCACTTCCCATCCTCAAAGAGTGAAGCGATGCCTAAATAAGTATAATAATCATCCGTTAAAACTATACCTATCGTTTTTAACGGAAGTTGTTCCGATAGTGAATTTATCATAATTTCATCAATAGAATAACGCTACGGTGAGTGTTTTATCTTCCTCTTAAGATTACCTGAGCGCTCATAACCATCCCTATTCTGTAGCAGCGCCATATTATTTTTAATTCCTTGCCATAAACGTAACGCTTATACTTTTAATATCAGAAGCGATAACCTACGCTGACACCAAATGTATTGGTATCCACAGCGAAGAAACGACTGGCTTCCCATGATGCATCGATAGATATACTCTTAACTGGATTAAATATTACGCCAGCGCCGTAGGCAAAGGAGTCTTCTTTTGAGTGTTTATTAAATTTCATCGTCGCTATACCCGCATTGCCGTACAGGCTCACATAGTCATTAAAACGATATGTTGGTCCAAACATCAAAGAACCATAGTCTACAGAATCGGAACCATTTTTATGCAATTTCCCCTCTTTCCAGGTGTAATTCTCCATTTCATTGCGCGTCGCGGTGAATGAGCCTAACATCCCCCAGGTCTCATTAAACTCGTAACGATATTTAAAATTAAAGCCTCGCAGATCTTTGCTATCGCTATTTTTCAATGAACTGAGATGAGTTTGTGCATAACCAAACGATACGGTGTGCTGATCGTTAGCCAAAGCTAAAGGTGACGCTAATAATAAACCTAAAAAAACAAGGAACGAAGACCGTCTTTTCATTAAAACCACTCCATTTTTGATATATAATTAAGGCGGTACCGGAACTTATGGCACACAAATAGCATTTAGATTAAGAGCACCTAATGCGCTTATTACCAGTCATGCCAACTGCGGAGGTAATATAACCTGATATATTCGATAATGGATATGAAATCAGTCTTACAGAGTTCTTACTTTTTTATTAATGGCGGATTCATAGTTGCTTCAGACCCGATCCTGGCATCGCATCCGTCAGGCGGACTGCGAGAGGTTATCAGCGAGTATCAGTCACCTTCCCGAAGAGTCAAAAATTCATAAATAACTGTTTTATATACATTTTAATTAACATTCAAGTTAACCTTTACCCTTGCGGAGGGCAATTTCGCAACTCGCTTTCTGACGCATTCAGACAACATTCAGATCTACTGCGCGGTACAAACGTTATAAAGCTGCCGATTAAGAGAATAAAAAAAGGTTTTCTCACCCACTTTAGATATTCGAATCTCATTAGCCGCTTCCGGATGCAGAACCCGTAAATATGATAACAGATCGCCAGCCGTGTCCGTGGCAAAGACTTTTACCTGGGATACTTCGAACGTATAAACACCAGGCGCTGTTCGATGTAAATTTTTCATATACACGTCCCGGTATAATATTTTTACACCGTTATCTTTTGTTTTTATTTCATATTGAAGCGTAATTCTCTTCATCTTAAAATCAAGAACAAGACTGCCATCGGCATGGATATCTTTAGGTTGTATCGTCGTTACCGTTCTTGTCGTACATAAAAATTCATTAGTATTAATAGAACTATGGTTACTGTTTCGTACCCAAACTACCATCAGTACGACTGAAACAGCCAACATTCCAAGCGTCGCCACGCTTAATAACGTTCTTTTATGGAAATGCATTTCGGCTCCGCTATATCAAGTTGGTTAAGACACTGGACAAAAATATTTGTATTAGGAACGCGAATGTAATAAATGATTTTTCCGTTTTGTTTATGTATTTCATTACTCATCTCAGAGTACGCTTCAACGATATCCGTCAGATGGGTTTTATCATGCCCGACACTATAAAAAGTGTATCCATCATACGAACCCTGGAGGGTAAAGTAATCAATATTTTCACCCTTAACTTTATACATCATAAAAAACATCAGAAGCGCGGCCAGGCAAAAGTAGAGCCAATCTTTTTTATTCACAGCGCCCGGTATTGGGGGGATAATAGTGTCATCGCGTCGCACTTCAACCGTCGATACTTCTGTTTCAGCAACAGCAGGCAACGGCGTATTTTGCGCCTCATCATTCAACGGTTCAATGGAAACTGAGAGTAAAACACCCACGCGAGGACGAGTCACAACAGACGCCCCCTTAAGACCAATTTTATCAAATGATCCTCGTAGCTGGTTAATCAGTTTATAATAACTGGCATCAGAGACCACGACACCCTTGCGCCCCCAGACATAGTTAATTAAATCATCTTTTTTAAAAAGGCCTTCATAAAAAGCGATAAGCAAACTGCGTTCCGATTCAGATATCGTTATCGACTCTCCGGCGCAGGAAAGCGTCATTCGTTCACAATCAAGAATAACTCTTTTGTCAATCAGATAATTGTTCTGACTCATAAAAATATCCGCCCCAGTGCTATCACGTTTCTTCACGGCATAAACATATTACCAGGATATATCGCGCTATTGAATTTTTTTCCGTAGCGAGCTCCTGTATTATTCAGCCACCAGGCCACTCGCAGATTCGTTTTCCCCCTTGAGCAAACCATTTTGCCTCTGGGCCGACTTGCCAAGCCAGCTCATAAAGTCATTAGCCCCCATCGGCCTGGCATAAAGAAATCCCTGAACGAATCCTACCCCGTGGCTTAAGATGTAACGCAATTGGTGCTGGGTACTGACCCCTTCGGCAACCACATTGAGTCCCAGTCGCTGACTCAGCGTAATGATAGTATCCAGGACAGGAACATCATCGCTGCTGGTATCAATGGTATCGATAAACGTTCTGTCTATTTTAAGAGAGTCTACAGGTAATTGTTGGAGATAGGAGAGTGAGCAATAGCCGGTCCCAAAATCATCAATCGCTATTAACACGCCTTTTTCACGGAGCGTTGAAAGTTTTTCCGCGACCTGTGAAGGTTCTACAATCAGGCTACGTTCGGTGAGCTCCAACATAAGCGTTATCGTTCCCAAACGAGTCCTGAGCGCCTCTATATCTTGTATAAAACCGTCATCCATAAGATGCGCAGGCGATATATTTACGCTGATATAGAAATCATCCGGTACAGTCCAGTTTATCACGTCATGAGCAATCAGTTCGAACAGATGACGAGAGAGTGGAATAATCATGCCTTCATTTTCTGCGGCGGTAATAAAAATATCGGGAGTTATAAAACGGCCATCCGGTTGCGGCCAGCGCATTAGCGCCTCCACGCCGCCGCAACTACCGTGTTTAACATTAAAAACAGGCTGATAATGTACCGTAAACTCATTGTGCGTTATTCCCCTGGCAATCTCCCGGGCCAGAGATAAACGTTTTAAATACCAGCGCCTGTAGAACAACATCATCCCTACAGAAAGACACAATGACAGCGGAACAAAAATAAAAAGGTTTTGTAACCAGTATGCCGATAACGTTGAGAAAGGGGTTCGCACCATCAGCTGGATAGTGTGATCGGTTGAGGTGAAGCGCTGCGTTAAAAACGCCTTACCGCGCAACGTCGTAGCGCTGGTAATCGCCTCCCCTGCGCCGAATGTCAGGCTAAAGGCTGATGCTCTCTCTGCTGCCAATATCTCCATGAGCTCCTGGACATACTGCGAATCCACAATGACGAAGGCTGCTTTATTCGCTGCTACTTTTTTCACATAAACCACAACAAGGCGATCGGGTCCTTCGGCCATACTACCGATAGATCGCAACCACCGTTTCGGATAAGAAGCAGGTAAAGAAAGCCCTGCCAGCCGGGAAAAATGATAGCGTTCGGTTCCTGTGACAAAGGAGCAAGTGATATCACCATTTTCCAGAAACCCAATGTCACGGACATAAGGAGTGAAGGCCCGCGTTCTGGACAGTTCTTTCAGCGAGTCAGTACAGGAACTCTCAGCCAGTCTGGCGGCTTTTCCGGCGACTTGCCAGGAGGCGGCTGATATATCCGCGCTAAACCGCAGCAGCGTATTGGCGCTGACGGCGATATCTCGTTTTAGCTGGAAGATACCCGCGAGTAACCCCACCAATATCATTACGATCAGTGGAACGGCAATAAACAACATCAGAAATAGCTTTCTTACTTTCAAATCATTGCCCTCTTACCGGCCTTCCTTTTGCCACTGTACGCTTTTATAGGATAACTAAAGTAACATTAATATAGAAAAGCAATATTGAGAGATAGGTTATACGTTCTTAATGATAGCAAGATGGCACTCCCTGTGCCGAAAATAGACAAGAAAATATCAATACCCAACAGGTGCAGGATACTATCGTTAAAATAAGCGATAGCAGATATCTAAAATACAGACGCATTCAATATGTTAGTCTGATGCCAGGTTCGCTGCCTGATGAGGCATAAATCACGGAACGAATTCCCATCAATACAGGGATTATTGGCTACAACTCAACGTTACTACTGGTGGTACACACATTATACAAATGCCGATTAAGCGAAAACATGTAGGTATTTTTCCCAATTTTGACCATCTTTAACTCATTAATCGTACCAGGCTGTAACAGTCTCAACCAGGAAAACAAATCGCCAGCAGTATCAGACTCAAAAGTCTTAACTGAATTGACTTTAAAAGTAAATGTTTTCATACCCGTTCTGCGCAGTTTGCTGATGCAAATATCACGAAAAAAAAGCCGTTTCTCTTTCGTATCGGTAGTAACATCGTAGTGTAGGGTAATCCTGCCGGATTTAAGATCCAGCACAAGTCCACCATCCATGTACAATTTTCGTGGTTCAATATACGCTTCTGATTTTGTCGTGCATATAAGATTATTGGTTCTATAAGAGTCACGATTTACCCACTCAAGCGCTATTACCGATCCGATTGCGACAATGGCGATAAATATTACAAATATAATCAGTAACGTTCTTTTACTGTAATACATTTTGGCACCGCCATTTCAACAGGATTTAAGCATTGCAGAAAAATATTCATGTTAGGCTCCCTGATATAATAAAGATGGCGTCCATTTTGCCGGTAAATTTTAATTTTTAGAGAGTTAAAAGCAAAAACTACTTCACTTAATGTGACCTTATCCTCTTTTGTTTTATAGATTGCATAATCGTTATATTCGCCAAGATATGTAAAAAAACTATCAGGGCTGTTACGAACAGGCGCTTTATATATAGTAAATACACCATAGAGCAATGCCAGAATAATGGCTCCTGTTAATACCACAAATACGCTGTGACGTTTAATTTTGTAAAATATGTTCTCCCGAGCCGGGGTGCCTTTAACGTTTTCATCACTCACCTTTAGGGAGGTGATTTTTTTTATAGGTTCAATAGCAACAGACAGCGATACCCCCACCCGAGGGCGAGTTACGATGTCAGATGACTGTAGACCGATGCTACTAAAATCATTTCTCATTTGATTAATGAGTTTATAGTAACTTGATTCTGAGACGCAGCCTCCACGATTTTCCCAAACAAAATGAATAATATCTTCTTTTTTGTAAAGACCATGCCAAAAAGCAAGAAGCAGATGGGTCTCAGCTTCTGATATTCTGATTATCTCATTACCATGCGATAAGGTCATCTTCGTACTATCAAATACAACACGCTTATCAAGTAAAAATATGCTTTCATTCATGACAATCCTAAAGGTAACTGCATCCATCATTCAGACGACATATTATCATGCTCAAAAAAGAATTCAGCCCCCTAATTAACCTGAGTTTAACTTATAAGTCTCACTTATAGTAAACAATAATTGACACAAGTATTACCTGCACATTACAAATCAAACAGTTATAGGTAAATCTGAACACTTTTCTTTACCTTAACGCAAACTCAGGAAACTTCTGAAAGGCCAAAAGTAAGAAAAAAGTAAGACTAATTATACTGTTTCAGAAGCACATTTCAGAAAATTTACCTTAATCTCACCATCGTATTATCCATCGGGAGGTTTAACTGATACGGATTTTACATAGCAAAAATGTGCAGGTTTGTATTGCAACATAGTCTATCTATTCAGACGCGGAGAGAATTGTTATCGGATTACACTCAATCAAATGATAACACTATCAGTTGTACTAATGAGATGTATGGACGAAAGCGCTTATCGCTCTATTTCATGATAAGAGAAATAAGTCTGTTTGTTTTATATCGCATTATCAATAGTCAGGAGGGTATAGCTCACATCCAAAAATAGAGTTAATGATCGTTATTTTTACCACTCCTCCATAAGCACGAAAAATTCGGGCGAATTGCACTCGTCCTGAAAAAGTAAAGATTAATACAGGAACATTATCATATGTCTATGAAAAAGTATTTAGCAATGATCACAGGCTCACTTCTTGTCTCCAGCAGCGCGATGGCTGTTTCTGATAACACCATCACCTTTCAAGGGGAAGTCTCTGATGAAACGTGCTCTGTCGTGATTAATGGTAATCAGGCTAAACCCGTCGTGTTATTGCCAACAGTAAGTACTAAAGACTTATCAGAACAAGGGAAAACTGCGGGGCCAATAACGTTTGATATTGGGCTGTCCGGGTGTACCGGCTCTCAGGACAAAACAACAAAAATTTCCACTGTCTTTGTCGGTAATCAGGTCACCAGTAACGGTAACCTGGGTAATACTGGCAGCGCGAAAAATGTTGAAGTCCAATTACTCGACACTTCAGGGGAGCCAATCAATCTGACCGGCGGCTTTACTGGCGACGGCGACCTACAGCTGGAACCAAATGCTTCTGAAGCGAGCGCGACTTATACCGCGCGGTATTACTCTACCGGGAAAGCAGAGGCTGGGACAGTCGCTGCCACCCTTCAATACGCCGTTTCGTATAAATAATTGTCGCTACGGTCTGGCGTTGAAACGCCAGACCATTTTCAATCGCCAGGGAGTTGTTGAGATGAAAATGGATACCCGACATTCCGCATTATATTACTTAATAGTTTTTCTATTGCTGGCCCTACCCGCCACAACATCGTGGGCGAGCGTTACTATTTTGGGTAGCCGAATAATTTACCCATCAACAGCCTCCTCCGTAGATGTGCAGTTAAAAAATAATGATGCAATACCTTATATCGTACAAACCTGGTTTGACGATGGCGATATGAATACCAGCCCGGAAAATAGCAGCGCGATGCCGTTTATTGCCACGCCGCCAGTATTTCGTATTCAACCCAAAGCAGGCCAGGTGGTACGTGTAATTTATAACAACACGAAAAAATTGCCGCAGGATCGTGAGTCAGTATTCTGGTTTAACGTATTACAGGTACCACCAACGAATATTGGCAGCGACAGCGGGCAAAATAAAATGTTGGTGATGCTGCGCTCAAGAATAAAACTTTTCTATCGTCCTGACGGGCTAGGTAAACCTGATAGTCTGGCGAAAAAATTACAGATTAAAACGGTAAATAAGGGTTCCGGAAAAAGCGGTATTGTTATTGTTAATCCGCAGCCTTGGTTTGCCTCTTTAAGTAACCTGAATGTAAAAGTGAACGGCGCTTCGTATAACCTGGATGCTGACATGATTGCCCCTTTCTCCAGTCAAACCTGGTGGCTGCCGGGCAAACGGCCACTCAAATCCTTCTCCGGTACAGTCACCGTTACTTTGGTTAACGACCTGGGCGCAAGGATAAGCGAGAGCTACGATGTCCCCCACCATTAATTTGAACCGCAAAAGCCTTGCGCTATTGATCGCCATAGTTTGCTCAGGCTCCGCGCAGGGTGAAGAGTATTATTTTGATCCTGCGCTACTTCAGGGGGCCACTTACGGACAAAATATTGCCCGTTTTAATGAACAGCAAACGCCTTCCGGAGACTATCTTGCCGACGTTTACGTTAATGGCACGCTGGTAGCCTCGAGCACTAATATTCGATTTAATGCTGTAAAAGAGGGTCAACAGGCTGAACCCTGCCTGCCCTTATCGGTGATGAAAGCAGCACAGATAAAATCACTCCCCGCGACCGACGCTGCGACCGAGTGTCGCCCGCTCAGGGAGTGGGTACCTCATGCCGGCTGGCAATTTGATAGCGCCACGCTTCGCCTGTTGCTGACGATTCCAATGACCGAACTTACGCACAAACCGCGCGGTTATATCTCCCCTTCAGAGTGGGATAGCGGCGCGCTGGCGCTGTTTTTACGCCATAACACAAACTGGACCCACACCGAAAATACCGACAGCCATTATCGCTACCAATACTTATGGAGCGGTTTAAACATGGGCGTTAACCTCGGACTTTGGCAGGTCCGTCATCAAAGTAATCTGCGCTATGCCAATAGCAACCAGGGCGGAAGCGCCTGGCGCTATAATAGCGTTCGAACCTGGGTGCAAAGACCTGTCGCGTCTATTAACAGTATCCTGTCGCTGGGCGATAGCTATACGGACTCCAGCTTATTCGGCAGTCTGTCCTTTAACGGGGCTAAGCTTGTCACCGACGAGCGGATGCGCCCTCAGGGCAAACGCGGTTATGCGCCGGAAGTTCGGGGCGTAGCGGCCAGTAGCGCGCATGTGGTAGTAAAACAACTGGGGAAAGTAATTTATGAAACCAACGTTCCGCCGGGCCCATTTTATATTGACGATCTGTACAACACCCGTTATCAAGGCGATCTGGAGGTAGAGGTTATCGAGGCCAGCGGTAAAACCTCACGTTTCACCGTGCCTTATTCTTCCGTGCCGGATTCGGTTCGCCCCGGTAACTGGCACTATTCGCTGGCCTTCGGCAGGGTTCGTCAGTACTACGATATTGAAAATCGTTTCTTTGAGGGAACGTTCCAGCACGGCGTTAATAACACCATTACCCTCAACCTCGGTTCACGAATTGCGCAGCGTTACCAGGCATGGCTGGCGGGCGGCGTCTGGGCCACCGGTATGGGCGCGTTCGGCCTTAACGCCACCTGGTCGAATGCGCGCGCAGAGCATAACGATCGCCAGCAAGGCTGGCGCGCGGAACTCAGTTACAGCAAAACGTTTACCACCGGCACTAACCTGGTGCTGGCGGCTTATCGTTATTCAACCAACGGCTTCCGCGATCTTCAGGACGTGCTCGGCGTACGCCGGGAAGCAAAAACGGGGATTGATTACTACTCCGACACGCTGCATCAGCGCAATCGCCTGTCCGCGACGGTAAGCCAGCCGTTAGGACGGCTTGGCACGCTTAACCTCAGCGCCAGCACCGCAGACTACTACAATAACCAATCGCGTATAACACAGCTACAAATGGGGTATAGCAACCAGTGGCGGAATATAAGCTACGGGGTGAATATCGCACGACAGCGCACCACCTGGGATTACGATCGCTTTTATCACGGCGTTAACGAACCACTGGACGTGAGTAGCCGACAAAAATATACCGAAACCACAATGTCGTTTAATGTCTCTATACCGCTGGATTGGGGCGAAAACAGAACGTCTGTCGCCATGAATTATAACCAGTCCAGTCAAAGCCGTTCCTCAACCGTATCCATGACCGGCAGTAGCGGTGAAAACAGCGACCTGTCATGGTCGGTTTATGGCGGCTACGAGCGTTATCGCAATAGTAATAGCGATAGCAGCGCGCCAACGACGTTTGGCGGTAATCTACAACAGAACACCCGGTTTGGCGCACTTCGCGCCAACTATGACCAGGGTGATAACTATCGTCAGGAAGGACTGGGCGCGTCCGGCACCCTGGTACTCCACCCTGGCGGTCTGACGGCTGGCCCCTATACCAGCGATACCTTTGCGCTTATTCATGCCGATGGCGCGCAGGGCGCGATCGTACAAAATGGCCAGGGCGCTGTGGTTGATCGCTTTGGTTACGCCATTCTGCCTTCGTTATCTCCTTACCGCGTCAATAACGTTACGCTCGATACCCGTAAGATGCGCAGCGATGCCGAACTGACGGGAGGAAGTCAGCAGATTGTGCCCTATGCCGGCGCCATCGCGCGTGTCAATTTCGCCACTATCAGCGGCAAAGCAGTGCTGATCTCCGTGAAGATGCCGGATGGCGGCATACCGCCAATGGGCGCTGATGTTTTCAACGGTGAAGGCACAAACATCGGCATGGTCGGCCAGAGTGGGCAGATTTATGCCCGTATCGCCCATCCGTCGGGTTCTCTACTGGTGCGCTGGGGAACAGGGGCAAACCAGCGTTGCCGGGTTGCCTACCAACTCGATCTTCACACCAAAGAACCGTTTCTCTATCTGAACAAAATCTGCGAGAAGGAATAGCACAATGCTTTTTAGTTTCCGAACGCTATTGTTTATCACCAGCCTGTTCGTCAGCGCCGGAACATGGTCGTCATGTATCAAAGTCACCGATAAGAGCGCGCTCTCTGACGCGGCGATAAAAGCGGGCTACACGGCGCAAAACTGGATCGGCGCAACTGACACGAATACCGGTAATATCGGTTTGCCAACGGTGATTAGCGTCAGTAATAGTGAAACATTTCAACCCTCCGGCACGCTATTGGCCAGTGGGATCGGTAACTTCCTGACGGCCGCCACCGGCACGCCCTATTCCAGTAAACAGGTACTTTACCGCTGCGATACCGCCGATGCCGGGAAGCTCTATGAGATGTATTCGACAAATGGCGATAGCGCTTTTGCGGGGGCATTTTTTACTCCCGAAGTAGAAGGCGCTTATTATGATGTGGAGCGTAATGTTGCTGTCCGTATGACAAACCTCAGTACCGGCGAATATTACAGCCGTTTCTGGAAAGAACGCCAACTTACCGCAGACAGTTGGTTTCAGGATGACAAATATATTTATATTCCTGCCAGCGCGTTTAGCAACGTGCTATATGAGATGTTTAAAATTGACTCAAGAAAATATTTTGCCTACCAGAATCCAATGGACCGAGATACCTGGACGCAGCCTCGGGGTTATATCGCGTTTAAAGGCCCAGGCTTGATTACCGAGCGGATCAAAGCGGGACTGGATCATGCCAGCGATTATTATGGCTGGCCCAGCTATTGGCCCGGGGCATGGAGTACATATAATAGCGTCACCTATGTTCGCGGCGCGTTATGTAAAATCACAGATTATCCTGCGATCGTGAAAATTCCCCCTGTCGCCGTCGGCATATTAGCCGCCGGAGGCAATAGCCAGGCGCCTTTCCACGTCAGCCTGGAATGTGAGTCCGGTGCCGTGTCCAGTGCCCTCCCGTCCACCAGCGCCGCTAATGTCGCAATGGGGTTTGTCGTTAATCAACCCACCGCCGTGGCGGCGGCGCGTCGCCTGGGGCTAACCACATCCGCAGGCGGTCTGTCGTGGCTACTGGACACCCATTATGGCGAACCTGGCGTAGCTTCCGGAGTGGGTATCCGCATCTATAACGATGCCGGTACGCCGATTAACCTGTTACCCGATCGGATCAGGACAGGCACTGGCAACGCCCGAGGCTGGTATGGCTATAAAGATTTAACCACACGGGTATCATCCGGTTCAGTAGAAACCTATAGCGGTGATTTTACTGCCTCGCTTGAGGCGATCGGCGGACAAACAGTAACGGCAGGAAGCGTGAATGCGCAATTACAGGCAGTGGTTAGTTTTCAGTAAAGTCATATTAACGCTACTTGGGTTGACGGGATGGTATGGCCCGGCACAAGCTGCCGTTAATATTGACAGAACCCGAATTATTTTTGCTTCAGATGAGGTCGCTCAATCGTTGACATTATCCAACGATAATACAACGCCGATGCTGTTACAGGTATGGACCGACGCCGGAAACATTGACGCCTCTCCGGATAACAGCAAAACGCCGCTGGTGGCGCTGCCGCCGGTATTTAAAATGCAGCCAGGAGAACTGAGAACGCTTCGCCTGCTCCTGAGTTCCCGCCAGCAGCTTGCAACGGACCGGGAGAGTCTCTTCTGGCTAAACATTTATCAGATACCGCCAGTCACCCAGGACATTAAAAACCACCCGCGAAAACTGGTGTTACCGCTTCGTTTGCGGCTAAAAATTTTAATTCGCCCGACCGGATTAAAAGCGCCCACGGAAGCGGAGGAGAAAAAATTACGCTTTATTGCTAAAGAGAATACTATACGGATAGTTAACCCCACCTCGTGGTATATGAGTTTAACACTAACGACGGACGACAAGAAAAGTATCGGCGATATCATGGTTGCGCCGAAAACAGCACTTGATGTGCCGCTAACACGCTCGCCAACGCCGGGAGCATCGATAAATTATGCAGTAATCAACGACTCCGGGAACTGGCGACAATATACCGCCATACTGGAAAAATATATTAGTGAGAGTGATTTTACTCCTGAGTTTTGATGGGAAATATTCAGGGATACGATCGTATCCCTGAGACAGGCCAGAATTCAGCATGTACCATTGTCAAAAATAGCATTAAGCTGATATTTTACTTTTTGCACGGCATCTTTGTTCTGTTGAGCTCCCCTCTCCTCAACAGACATATCCCATACATTTTCATTATCTGATTCAATTAATGTGTAGAACGTATTATTATTACGCATCATATAACCACGAAAATTATTTTCGATGCCCGTTGTCACAGGCTTAGCAACCCCTGAAATAACAGACTCCGTCTCTTTATTGAAAAGCTGATATTGAATATTTGCGCAGTTTAAATCACAGGGGGAACATTTAAGATTTAAAACAAGCAGTATCGTGTTATTTTCAAAAACAAGGGCATAATGATTGCTGGCAGATGAACATAACGGGAATAGCGCGAGAAGGAGAATTATTATCAATTTCATATTTTTATATAGACTCCGTCAAAGAAAACTTTCATTTCACTTGTTCTTCTGTTAACTCACCCTTTCATTTCACGCCCCTGAGAATAGCGAAAGGCATACCATGCAGAACGAATGCTTTGCGGACTGACGTCCTCATAGACATCTATACCATGCCAAGCAAGTATGCGAGAAAGAAAATGAGAAGATTGTTATGACAGAAAAGGTTGTAACCGCTTGATTGAGATGGTGCCGATAATAGGAGTCGAACCTACGACCTTCGCATTACGAATGCGCTGCTCTACCAACTGAGCTATATCGGCCCTGAGAAGGGTGTGTTCACGCGGGTGAATCACGGGGTAGAAGGTTAAAACTAACCGGGCGGTGCGTCAATAGCCTTGCTACTCAACCGGCTATTTTTGCACCGCTCGTCATTAATTACGCACGAATCGTACCATCGCCAAAGCCTATCCACTTATAGGTGGTAAGCGCTTCAAGCCCCATCGGACCGCGGGCATGTAATTTCTGCGTGCTGACCGCCACTTCTGCGCCAAGCCCAAACTGCCCGCCATCGGTAAAACGGGTAGAGGCGTTGACATAAACCGCAGCGGAATCCACTTCGTTCACGAAACGCGCAGCATTATGCATATCGCACGTTAAAATTGCATCGGAGTGCTGAGTACCATGTTCGCGAATGTGGGCGATAGCGCCATCCATATTTTCGACCACCACAACGTTCAGATCCAGAGACAGAAACTCGTTATCCAGCTCTTCCGGTTTCAGCGGCACCAGTTTGGCAGGGCCATGCAGTTGCATGACGGTTTCATCCCCATGCAACGTCACGCCGCTCTCCGCCATCTGCTTGCTCAGCGCAGGCAAAAAGCGTTCTGCGATGTCCTGATGCACCAGCAAGGTTTCCACCGTGTTACAGGTGCTCGGGCGCTGGGTTTTGGCGTTAACAATAATCTTCAGCGCCGGGGCGATGTCTGCGCTGCTATCGACAAAAATATGGCACACGCCAATCCCGCCGGTAATCACCGGAATGGTGGATTGCTCGCGGCACAGTTTATGCAAGCCTGCGCCGCCGCGCGGGATCAGCATATCGATGTACTTATCCATACGCAGCATTTCATTGACCAGCGAACGGTCCGGATTATCAATCGCCTGAACCGCCGCCTCCGGTAAACCGCAAGCTTTCAGCGCCTTCTGAATGACACGAACGGTTGCGGCATTCGTGCGATGCGTCTCTTTCCCACCGCGTAGAATCACCGCATTACCGGTTTTCAGACACAAAGAAGCCACATCAACGGTAACATTCGGACGCGCCTCATAGATAACGCCAACCACGCCCAACGGCACGCGGCGGCGCTCCAGACGTAGCCCGCTGTCCAGCAGACCGCCGTCGATCACCTGCCCGACCGGGTCGGCAAGATTACAGACCTGGCGCACATCGTCAGCAATCGCTTTCAGACGCGCAGGGGTCAGCGCCAGGCGGTCCAGCATCGCTTCGCTCAGGCCGTTGGCCCGCGCCTGCTCAACATCTTGTACGTTCGCGCTGAGGATACTTTCCATTTGCGCTTCCAGTTCATCGGCTATTTTTTCCAGCACGCGATTTTTTTCGCCGCTGGAGAGCAGCGCCAGCTTATACGACGCCGCTTTAGCAGCAATGCCCATTTGTTCCAGCATATGCCTGTTCCTTATCGAGTAATCATGTCATCACGATGAACAGCGACCGGGCCATATTCATAGCCCAAAATCGCATCGATTTGTTGAGAGTGGTGACCGGCTATCCGCCGCAGAGCATCACTGTTATAACGGCTGACGCCATGAGCAATATCACGCCCTTGCAGGTTACAAATTCTGATGACC
This sequence comes from Salmonella sp. SSDFZ54, assembly GCF_004010735.1. NCBI lineage: Bacteria > Pseudomonadati > Pseudomonadota > Gammaproteobacteria > Enterobacterales > Enterobacteriaceae > Salmonella > Salmonella sp. SSDFZ54. The sequence continues at coordinate 3,095,638 of NZ_CP034819.1, read as the reverse complement.
TCCCCCCGCGAGAAATTGCCCGTCACGCTTTTGATGCCTTTTGGCAGAAGTGAACTGCCACGTTCCAGCATTGCCGCGGTCGCGCCTTCATCAACCGTAATTTCGCCTGCCGGCGGCGCGCCGAAGATCCAACGTTTGCGGTTCTCCAGCGGCGAGGCTTGCGCATGAAAACGGGTGCCGACGGAAATCCCCTCCATCACATCGCCGATAACGCCCGGTTTACTGCCTGAGGCAATAATCGTATCAATACCCGCGCGACAGGCTACGTCTGCCGCCTGAAGCTTAGTGCTCATACCACCGGTTCCCAGCCCAGAAACGCTGTCTCCCGCGATAGAGCGCAGCGCATCGTCAACGCCATACACATCTTTGATAAGCTCCGCCTGCGGATTGCTACGCGGATCGGCGGTAAATAATCCTTGCTGATCGGTCAGCAGCAGCAGTTTATCCGCGCCTGCCAGGATCGCCGCCAGCGCGGAGAGGTTATCGTTATCGCCCACTTTAATTTCCGCTGTCGCAACGGCATCATTTTCATTGATAACCGGCACAATATGGTTATCCAGTAATGCACGTAGCGTATCGCGGGCGTTCAGAAAGCGCTCTCTGTCTTCCATATCCGCACGCGTCAACAGCATCTGCCCGATATGGATACCGTAAATTGAAAACAACTGCTCCCACAGTTGAATCAGACGGCTTTGCCCTACCGCCGCCAGAAGCTGTTTAGAGGCAATTGTTGCCGGCAGTTCCGGGTAGCCGAGATGTTCACGTCCGGCGGCAATCGCGCCAGAGGTAACAATAACAATACGATGTCCCGCGGCGTGTAGCTGCGCGCACTGGCGGACAAGTTCTACGATATGGGCACGGTTCAGGCGGCGCGATCCGCCTGTTAGCACGCTGGTGCCGAGTTTTACGACCAGCGTCTGGCTGTCACTCATGATTCTCTGCCGTTCAAAATAAGAAATAAAGACCAAATGAACGTTTTAGCAGGACTGGCTCCGGTTGCCAACAACCTGTACGCGTAGCGTGAAATTTTGTTGCGCAGGATCAGCAAGCGTAGCGGCGGAATTTGACCATTTTATTACCGCAACAATTAAACATATTTTTTTAAAAAAATTCTCACTTTGTCATAAATCTTTCATTACCGAACGTTAAAAACCTTCCTGTTTTTTACCGGGTCTCCCGACAAATCATAGCGCGTAATTAAAACAGGAATGGAAATGAATAAGAGCACTCTGGCAATAGTGGTGAGTATCATCGCATCAGCATCTGTTCACGCCGCCGAGGTTTACAATAAAAACGGTAATAAGCTTGATGTGTATGGAAAAGTTAAAGCCATGCACTATATGAGCGATTATGACAGCAAAGATGGCGATCAAAGCTACGTTCGTTTTGGTTTTAAAGGCGAAACGCAAATTAACGATCAATTGACCGGCTACGGGCGCTGGGAAGCTGAGTTTGCCGGTAATAAAGCCGAAAGTGATTCGTCCCAGCAAAAAACCCGCCTGGCCTTTGCTGGTCTGAAATTAAAAGATATCGGTTCTTTTGACTATGGACGTAACCTGGGCGCGCTGTACGATGTTGAGGCCTGGACGGATATGTTTCCCGAATTCGGCGGCGACTCTTCCGCCCAGACCGATAATTTTATGACTAAACGCGCCAGCGGGCTGGCGACTTACCGCAATACCGATTTCTTCGGCATCGTTGATGGACTGGATCTTACCTTACAGTATCAGGGGAAAAACGAAGATCGCGATGTGAAAAAGCAAAACGGCGACGGCTTCGGCACATCCGTGAGCTATGATTTCGGCGGCAGCGATTTTGCCATCAGCGGCGCTTATACTCTCTCCGATCGCACCAGGGAGCAAAATCTGCAGCGCCGCGGTACGGGCGATAAAGCCGAAGCCTGGGCTACGGGTGTAAAGTATGACGCGAATGATATTTATATTGCGACTTTCTATTCAGAAACCCGCAACATGACGCCAGTTTCCGGCGGATTTGCCAATAAAACCCAAAACTTCGAAGCGGTTATCCAGTATCAGTTTGATTTTGGTCTGCGTCCGTCATTAGGCTATGTGCTGTCAAAAGGCAAAGATATTGAGGGCGTCGGCAGTGAGGATTTGGTGAATTACATTGACGTGGGCGCAACCTATTACTTCAACAAAAATATGTCCGCGTTTGTAGATTACAAAATCAATCAGCTTGATAGCGATAACACGTTAGGCATTAATGACGATGATATTGTGGCAATAGGGTTGACCTACCAGTTCTGATAAGTCGCATTGTGCCTGATGGCGCTACGCCATCAGGCATGACAGCAGGGTTATGCCGACAGTTTTACCGGCTCGTCGTTGAAATCGTCAGACGGCTCCAGCGCCAGCTCCATAGAAATCAGCAGGTCGCGTAGCTTCTCATGAAACTCGCGTAGCGTGTATTCCAGTCGCTCCACCACTTCGGTTTCGTTAATCGGCACTGCGGTCCAGTTGCCCTCTTTATCAAACAAACCAAACTGATAACGATAAGTGAAGCGTTTCTCTTGTGCTTCCAGCTCCATCCACCAGCCCCAAAATTCACGCTTCTCTGGCGCGGGCTTCACGTTGACGCAAACTGCCAGGCAATCGAAAAAAAAACGATTGTCTTCGCACTGCCCTTCCCGGATATAGGGGCCAAGCGCGGTAAATTTCTTGATCAATCTACTTTTCGGGTGTCCACTCGGTAACGTCATTGCGATCTCCTTTAATGAAGCAACTGTTTTACCAAATCAATAGAATTTATCAATCTATTAACACAATCTATGATTAATCCAGTCGGTAATTTCTTGCAGCGCGCGGTCAAAATTGCGGTACACCGGGTTAAAAGGGATCTCTATCAGCTTACCGTCTGAAGATGATGTTGTAATTAAGCGAGACTCTTCTTCCGGGCTGAAAGGATCGTTTTTCCAGAAGCCGGAAAGCATTGGCGTAGGACAACGTCTGCCCAGTAGCCCCTGTACTTTCAACGAATAGCGATTGAGCTCCACACGCAGCGCCTCATCCGAAGCATCATGCATACCCAGACGGCTGGCCAGCACATCCAGATACATCTCCGGCACCGTGCTCTGTCGTTGCGGATCGCTAAGTAGCGCATGGACCACCGGCCCCAGGCAAGCCACCGCTTTCAAACGCGGCGCTTCCAGATAGGCCAGACGCACCGCAACGTTGGCGCCAAAACGGAAACCAAACGCCGCAACACGGGTATGATCCACCCAGGGGACATTAGGAAGCGCTTTTAACACATGCTGGTGGAGCAAGCTGGAATCCTGGGTTAATTTCCACTTTGATGAAAATCCAACCGAAGGCATATCAAGCGTTAACATCGCAATACCGCGCGGCGCGAAATAGCGTTCATACAGGGTGTAATAGTCGGTTTGCATGGCGTCCAGGCCGCCGCACATGAGCACCGTCGGAAACGGACCATCCCCTTTCGGCATATGTAAAAACGCGGTGACAGGCGAACCGCCAGGAACGGCAAATTCCATTTCACGTAACGAGCCTGGCAACCGCTGCGCGGCCTCTTCATAGGCGCGATTCGCCAGCGCCTGCGCCTGCTCCGCCAGCTCATCGCCCTTCAAATGCGGGTAGGCGGCAATGTTATAGAGCGTTGAGGCATGAAGCCAGTAGCGTCCGCTGCGCATGGCGTCCTGTTCCTGACAGGCTTTCTGCTGCCAGTCCATCGCCTGCTTTGCCCACTCATAAATCCAGTTGCCGCCGCGGTAACCGATGACCGTATCGTATAAATCATCATCCGTTCGCTCTGCGTCGCTCATCACAATGCGCGCCTGCACATCAAGGATTTCTCGTGGGTCAACGCCGCGCCAAATCCACATCAGGCGGTTTATCATGCGGTACCAGTGCGGGACGTTCTTACCGTCCAGCGCGGATTGCATGGGCGGCTGCGACCCACGATTGAACCGACGGACAAGGGTAGACGTTTCAGTATGTTTAAAGCGGGGTTTGAACAGGGTTTCGCTGAGGTTAGCCTGTGTCATTCGTGCAGCCTCCTTGGATACTCATAGAGGCTTATTGTAACCAATAAAACAGCGCCCGGCATTGCCGGGCGCTCTGAAAAGCTGCTGATTAACGACCTGAAATCGGCGGTACAAATACCACACCCATATCCCAGGGCTGCTCAATCCAGGTGTTCTGAGGAATATCAATAACATAATCATCAACCAGCGGACGGCCCGCCGGTTTAGCGAAAATCGTGACGAAATGCGCTTTAGGGTACATTTCGCGAATCGCGACGGCGGTGCCGCCGGTATCGACCAGATCGTCGATGACGATAAAGCCTTCGCCGTCGCCTTCTGCACGTTTCAGCACTTTCAGTTCGCGCTGGTTATCGTGATCGTAGCTGGAGATGCATACGGTATCGACATGACGAATGCCCAATTCACGCGCCAGTAGTGCGCCCGGTACAAGGCCGCCACGACTTACGGCAATAATGCCTTTCCATTGTTCTGAAGGCATGAGGCGGCTCGCCAGTTTGCGTGCGTGAATCTGCAACATGTCCCAGGTGACGACGTATTTTTCGCTCATGTGAAGTGTCCCAGCCTGTTTATCTACGGCTTAAAAAGTGTTCGAGGGGGAAATAGTTGCGCGAGATTATAGAGACCTGACGCGCTAAAAACCAGTGTTTAGCGGAATCCACGCCTCTTTTTGTATGCTTTATACTACCCGCAGGCGGAGAAAGTGGTATTCTCAGTCGCATCTCGTAAGAGTTATCAATTCCGCTAACCCTGTGGCCTGTAAGAACGTTTTTCAGACCACCGCCAAGGAGACTTATCGTGTCTGAACTGTCTCAGTTATCACCACAACCTTTGTGGGATATTTTTGCCAAAATCTGTTCTATTCCTCACCCGTCCTATCACGAAGAGCAACTCGCGGAACATATTGTGAGTTGGGCCAAAGAGAAAGGCCTTTACGTGGATCGCGACCAGGTCGGTAATATTCTGATCCGTAAGCCCGCCACTGCAGGTATGGAAAATCGCAAGCCGGTCGTTTTACAGGCGCATCTGGATATGGTGCCGCAAAAAAATAGCGACACCGTTCACGACTTCACTACAGATCCCATCCGGCCTTATATTGATGGCGAATGGGTTAAAGCGCGCGGTACTACGCTCGGCGCCGACAATGGTATTGGAATGGCTTCTGCGTTAGCGGTACTGGCTGATGATAATGTCGTCCATGGCCCGCTGGAAGTGCTGCTGACCATGACCGAAGAAGCCGGCATGGATGGCGCGTTCGGCCTCCAGTCCGGCTGGTTGCAGGCCGACATCCTGATCAACACCGACTCTGAAGAAGAAGGTGAGATCTATATGGGCTGCGCAGGCGGCATCGATTTTACCTCTAATCTGCCGTTGACCCGTGAAGCTGTACCCGCAGGATTTGCATGCTTTAAGCTAACCCTGAAAGGCCTGAAAGGCGGCCACTCCGGTGGTGAAATTCACCTCGGCCTTGGCAATGCCAACAAATTGCTGACGCGTTTTCTGGCCGGGCACGCAGAAGAACTGGATCTGCGTCTGATCGATTTCAACGGCGGCACGCTGCGTAACGCGATTCCGCGCGAAGCGTTCGCTACCCTCGCCGTTGCCGCAGACAACATAGGCGCGCTGAAAACATTAGTGAACGCTTACCAGGATATTCTGAAAAACGAACTGGCGGAAAAAGAGAAAAACCTGACGCTGCAACTCAATGAGGTTGCCAGTGATAAAGCCGCATTGACCGCGCCGTCACGCGATACCTTTGTGCGCCTGCTGAACGCAACGCCGAACGGCGTGATCCGCAATTCAGACGTGGCGAAAGGCGTAGTGGAAACATCGCTGAACGTTGGCGTGGTCACAATGTCCGATGCGAATGTCGAAATTCACTGCCTGATTCGCTCTCTTATCGACAGCGGTAAAGATTATGTGGTGAGTATGCTGGATTCGCTGGGCAAGCTGGCTGGCGCGAAAACCGAAGCAAAAGGCAGCTATCCTGGCTGGCAGCCCGATGCGAACTCGCCGGTCATGCACCTGGTGCGGGAAACCTATCAGCGTCTGTTCAACAAAACACCGAATATCCAGATTATCCACGCCGGCCTGGAATGCGGTCTGTTTAAGAAACCCTATCCGGATATGGACATGGTTTCTATTGGGCCTACCATTACCGGACCTCACTCTCCGGATGAGCAGGTACATATCGAAAGCGTCGGCCACTACTGGACTCTGCTGACCGAATTGCTGAAAGCGATTCCTGCGAAGTAAGAAAGCGCTAAAATGCCCGTCCCATTTCTGGACGGGCTAGCAATATGGAATATCGGGTATCCATTGCCAGATAAGCTCTCCTGAATGCGCTGAAATAGCGCTGCGGCTACACGCGAATAGCCGGACAGCCCTATAACAGCGCCGGTAACACCGAATTATTGTGGCGTAAACGCCATTCCTTTAAATATCCGCAGCGGATTGCCGCGCTCAATCTGATGATGGAACAGACGCCTTTCAGACTTCAACGCCGCACACTCATTTTGCCGTTGCTGTTCCAGCCGCCAGGCAATCAGCAGCCGGGCCAGACGCTTATTCGCATGTTGACTGCGCTCCGACTGAACCTTCACGCTAATCCCGCTCGCCAGGTGCGTGGCCCGCACTGCCGAGTCGGTTTTATTAACGTGCTGCCCACCCGGGCCGGAAGAGCGCAGAGTCTCGAAACGAATCTCATCAGACTGTATGTGCTCGTCGGCGGAAAAGCGCCCAATGCCGACGTACCAGTTTTTTCGCCCATGGTGCGGACGATACGGGCTGGTACAAATCCACAGTAACGTGCCGCACCAACGTTCACTGAAAGCCATAGCTTTTTCGCCGTCCAGCGAGACCAGCGCGGAACGCAGCGTGTCTGGTAATCGTCCCGGCTCTGTTTCAAGTCGCGTCAACGATACCTTTTCTCTGGCAGCTTCTTTCGTCAGACAATCCAGCGCTTTTTTTACCGCCAGACAACACTCGTCCGGTCCCTGCGCAGAAGAAAGTTGCAGTAAGATCATGCGCTTTTCTCCCCTGAGGTTTTCAGCGTCAGCACCGGACGCAGGCAGGCAACTGGCGTAATCAGTCCGGCGTCTGCCAGACAATCCACAACGCTATCGATGGATTTATACGCCTGCGGCGCTTCTTCATAAATGAGCTGGCGATCGCGGCAAATCACCCGGCTACCCATCCCGGTACGGCAGAGCTGTCGCGGGGTAAATTTTGCCGATAACCGGTCTTTACACTCGGTACGCATCCATTTGCGCCCCGCGCCATGCGCCAGGGAGAAGAGGCTCTCCTCGCTGACGACGGGTTTCACCAGCCAGCTATAATCGCCGCGCGAGCCGGGGATAATCACCAGTCCCTGCCCATCTGGCGTAGCGCCTTTACGGTGCAGCCACCCCGCCTCACCCGCGACAGTACAGGGTTCAACGAAGTTATGCGCCACATCCAGCCGCGGTTCGCCCTCAGCCCTGAGCTGTTGCAGTATCCGGCGGGCAATCAGCGCGCGATTACTGCGGGCAAATGCCAGCGCATCGTCATGTTCTGCAAGGTAGCGGCGCGCATCGTCGCTATCTTCCGGCAAACCGTTATGCGAAAACGCCTCCACATGACGACGCAGGATAGCTTGCCCCAGACCGCGTGAACCACTGTGTACCAGCAGTAATAACTGCGTTTTTTGTAACCCCGACAAAGCGAACGAATTAGCATCGACGATGCGATCGACCTGTTGTAGCTCGGCAAAATGATTGCCGCCGCCAATGGAACCCAGCGCAGAGCGCCACGAATGATGTTGCATGGCGGCGGGGACATTCTCCTCCAGCCACTGCGCGTCCGCCACGTCAGGCAGCGACGCCAGCCGCTTCTCCAGTTTATCGGCGTTATATTTACGCCCTAAAATATCCGTTTGCCATAACGCCATGCCGCAGCCGATATCGTTGCCGACCAGCGCCGGATAAAAACGTCCACGTGAGAAAAAGGCTGCGCCAATAGGATAGCCACGCCCCGGATGCAGATCTGGCATCCCGATAACGCGTTTCATACCGGTTAACTTAGCCGTCGTATATAATTGTTGGATCGCGGAATCTTCGATCCACAGGTTATCCGATGCGATAGAAAATACCACATCTGATAAAGGACGAATATAATTGCCCATATACCATTCCATGTATGAATTAAAAAATCAGGAAATGGCAGACGAATCCAGGGCAATAAAAGAAAATTAATCCTGGAAAGGTCTGCAAAGTGCGTTCAGAGAATAAAGTGTCATGATGAACCTCCTTTGCAGTTATTGAGAATGAGAAAACGCGGGTATAGTAATACTGAAATTTAGATGGCGCAATCGTAATAGTGATAAAATCTTAATAGCCTGACTTATAACCCTAACACCAACTGTCGTTCCAATTGAGGGTCGAGCAGCGTTACATGTAGCCCCACCAGCCGTACGCCGCGCTCGCCGCGACGCTCGTCCCAGGTTTTACGGGCGGTGGTAATTAAGTCTTCTTTATTTAATTGCGGCCAGACATGTTCCTGAGTGGTTTGCTGAAAATCATTAAATTTTAATTTAACGCCCTGTCGGGCAATCAGTAAATCGGGCTTTACTATAGCCAGACGACGCTCCAGTTCCGGATATAAATGTTCAATAATGGCCTCGCAGTCCGACCACTCATGAATATCCTCCGCCAGAGTACGCTCAACGCCTACCGATTTACGCAGCCTTTCGCTGTTAACATCACGCTCGTCAATACCCTGACTACGCTCCCATAATACCCGGCCAAATTTACCAAAGCGTTTGAGAAGCATCGCCAGATCGCACTGTTGAATATCCCCGCAGGTTCTTAACCCCATATTTTCCAGTTTGGCGGCGGAAACTTTCCCCACGCCTGGAATTTTGGCTAACGGCAACGTTTTAAGAAAGTCGGGTACATCGGCTGGCGTAATAACATATTGTCCATTCGGTTTATTGAGATCGGAGGCAATCTTCGCCAGAAATTTCACTGGCGCAACGCCGGCGGAGGCGGTGAGTTGCAGTTCATTGAAAATAGTCTGACGAATCTCCCTGGCGATCAGCGTCGCCGATCCATAACAGTGCGGGCTGTCAGTCACATCCAGCCAGGCTTCATCCAGCGAGAGCGGTTCAATCAGTGAAGTGTAGCGGGAAAAGATGTCACGTACATGCCGCGAAGCCTCTTTATAGGCGTCAAAGCGGCCAGGCAATAGGGTGAGATGGGGGCACAGCTTTAGCGCCATGGCGGTCGGCATCGCGCTGCGTACGCCAAACTGGCGCGCAGGATAGTTGGCGGTACTGATAACGCCTCTTCGCTCACGACTCCCGCCAATGGCAATGGGAATATCGCGTAACGCCGGATTATCACGCATCTCTACCGCGGCAAAAAAACAGTCCATATCAACATGTATGATTTTGCGCATCGCTCGCCCCCACAATACTGTTTAAGTGTACAGTATGTTTTATTGCGCGCAAAGAGACATTCGCGTTAAAAATGCGACATATTCGAAGGTATGACGACGAAAGCGGCGGGAAAATTGTAAACGTACACACGGGGACTTGCGAAAAACTGCCGTGGTGCTAATGTGAGCGCTCCAAATCCAGATTACTCCGATTTGGGGACTCTTTTGCCGTTCTGGCGTGTGTAACCGTTTTATCAAGGAACAAGCAGTATGCGTAAAATCGCATTTTTTCTTGCGATGCTTCTGATGCCGTGCGTCTCATTTGCCGGTTTGCTGAGCAGCAGCAGCCCCGTCACGCCGGTCAGTAAAGAGTATAAGCAGCAGTTAATGGGCTCACCGGTCTATATTCAGATTTTTAAAGAAGAGCGCACCCTTGATCTCTACGTCAAAATGGGTGAGCAATACCAGTTGCTTGATAGCTACAAAATTTGCAACTATTCCGGCGGGTTAGGCCCGAAACGCCGTCAGGGCGATTTTAAAAGTCCGGAAGGGTTTTACAGCGTTCAGCGTAATCAACTCAAGCCAGACAGCCGTTTTTATAAGGCCATCAACATTGGTTTTCCCAATGCCTACGATCGCGCACATGGCTATGATGGTAAATATCTGATGATTCACGGCGCCTGTGTTTCCGTCGGCTGCTATGCCATGACCGACAGCGGCATTGATGAGATTTTCCAGTTTGTCACCGCCGCGCTGGTCTTTGGTCAGCCGAGCGTGCAGGTGAGTATTTATCCGTTCCGGATGACCGACGCCAATATGCAGCGTCATAAATATTCATATTACAAAGATTTCTGGGCGCAGCTAAAACCCGGCTACGATTATTTTGAACAGACGCATAAGCCGCCAACTGTTTCTATCGTTGATGGACGTTACGTCGTGAGCAAACCGTTGAGTCACGAAGTCGTTCAGCCACAGCTGGCCTCAAATTATACGCTCTCCGAGGCAAAATAACGCCCATTCGCCTGGCATAATCTTTTGCCAGGTTTCATTCCCCGTTAGCGGCTGGGTAGCAATCACGGTAACCACGTCATTTGGCGTGGTCTGTGAACTGAAATCAATTTCCATATCCTGATCCACCAGCGTGGCTACGCCAAACGGCGCCCGGCGAGTGATCCAGTGCAAATGGGTTGAGCAAAACGCCATCACATATCGCCCATCTGACAGCAGCATGTTAAAAACGCCTTTTTCACGTAATACCGTCGCCAGTGTCGCAATATATTTAAATACCGCCGTCATGTTGCCCGGCGTGCGGGGATAACGCTGCGTTAATTTATGCAATAGCCAGCAAAACGCTTTTTCGCTGTCGGTTTCCCCCACCGGACGAAAATTACCGGTTTCCAGCGACTTATAACCGTTGAGCTGACCGTTATGAGCATAAGTCCAGTTGCGTCCCCATAATTCCCGGGTAAAAGGATGTGTATTTTCCAGCGCCACTTCACCGCGATTAGCCTGACGGATATGAGCGATAACCGAGCAGGACTTGATCGGGTAATTCTGTACCAGTTTCGCAATCGGCGAATGGTAGCTCGGTTGCGGATCTTTAAACGTGCGACAGCCCTTTCCTTCGTAAAAGGTAATTCCCCAGCCGTCTTTATGCGGCCCGGTTCCGCCGCCACGCTGCACCAGTCCGGTGAAGCTAAAGCAGATATCCGTCGGCACATTGGCGCTCATCCCAAGCAGTTCGCACATACATCACCTCCACAAACGCCTTAAGCGGGAAGGCGTAATTTTTACAGCCAATAAAAACTAAAAATATCAAAGAAAACAATATGCTATACCCTAAATAATTCGAGTTGCAGGAAGGCGGTAAGGGAGGAAATCCCCAGGAACATAGATAACTATGTGACTGGGGTTTCTGAGCGCAACCAACGCACCTGCAGCTTGAAGTATGACGGGTATAGTTATTTAACCATCTCTTTTTCGATCAACTGAATCAAAATATGAATCACTTTGATATGAATTTCCTGAATACGATCGGCATAACCGAAGTGCGGTACGCGAATTTCAATATCCGCCGTTCCCGCCATTTTGCCTCCGTCTTTGCCGGTCAACGTAATCACTTTCATGCCTTTTTCACGGGCCGCGGCAATCGCTTTAATCACGTTACCAGAGTTACCCGACGTCGAGATCCCTAACAGGACATCGCCTTCGCGCCCTACCGCCTCAACGTAACGAGAGAAAATATAGTCATAGCCAAAATCATTACTGACGCAGGATATATGGCTAACATCAGAAATCGCAATTGCCGGGTAGCCCGGACGATTTTCACGATAACGACCTGTCAGCTCTTCAGCAAAGTGCATCGCATCGCAATGGGAGCCGCCGTTACCGCAGGAAAGTACCTTACCACCCGCTTTAAAACTGTCAGCCAACAGGACCGCCGCGCGCTGAATAGCGTGAATATTGGCGTCATCTTTTAAAAAATTAGCCAGCGTTTCCGCCGCTTCGTTCAGTTCGTTACGAATAAGATCCTGGTACATGAGGATATCCTTCAGCATGAATGTAAATGACAGTATGCAGTGTACCGGATAGCAGTACAGGCGAGAAGCATAAGCCGAATTAACGCCTCACGCTTTTGATTTTTCGTGCCCCCAAAAACGGCAACAATGTGAGCTTTGTTGTAATTATTTTGTAAACACATTGCTAAAAAATTTTACATCCACTACAACCTAATCATCACAAGTGGTCAGACCTCCTACAAGCAAGGGAGCTTTTCGTTATGATGATTTTGAGTATTATCGCTACGGTTGTTCTGCTCGGCGCATTGTTCTATCACCGCGTGAGTTTATTTCTCAGCAGCCTGATTCTGCTCGCCTGGACCGCCGCACTTGGCGTCGCTGGCCTGTGGTCCATCTGGCTGTTGGTTCCTCTGGCCATTATCCTCGTGCCGTTTAACCTCACACCGATGCGAAAATCAATGATTTCCGCACCGGTGTTCCGCGGCTTCCGTAAGGTCATGCCGCCGATGTCGCGCACTGAGAAAGAAGCGATTGATGCCGGTACAACCTGGTGGGAAGGCGATCTGTTCCAGGGCAAGCCAGACTGGAAAAAACTGCACAACTATCCGCAACCGCAACTCACTGCCGAAGAGCAAGCGTTTCTCGACGGTCCGGTAGAAGAAGCGTGCCGGATGGCGAACGATTTCCAGATTACCCATGAACTGGCGGATCTGCCGCCGGAACTGTGGGCTTATCTGAAAGAGCATCGTTTTTTTGCGATGATCATTAAAAAAGAGTATGGCGGGCTGGAGTTCTCCGCTTATGCGCAGTCCCGTGTACTGCAAAAACTGTCCGGCGTCTCCGGAATTCTGGCTATCACCGTCGGCGTTCCAAACTCACTCGGCCCTGGCGAGTTGTTGCAGCACTATGGTACGGAAGAGCAGAAGAATCACTATCTGCCGCGACTGGCGCGCGGCCAGGAGATCCCCTGCTTTGCGCTGACCAGCCCGGAAGCAGGTTCTGATGCAGGCGCCATTCCGGATACCGGCGTGGTTTGCATGGGCGAATGGCAGGGCCAGCAGGTGCTGGGTATGCGCCTGACCTGGAACAAGCGTTACATTACGCTGGCGCCGATAGCTACCGTGTTGGGCCTGGCGTTTAAGCTTTCCGATCCGGATAGATTGTTAGGCGGAGAAGAAGAGCTGGGTATTACCTGCGCCCTGATCCCCACCTCAACGCCGGGTGTGGAAATTGGTCGTCGTCACTTCCCGCTTAACGTTCCGTTCCAGAATGGCCCAACCCGCGGTAACGATATTTTCGTGCCTATTGATTATATTATCGGCGGCCCCAAAATGGCCGGACAGGGCTGGCGTATGCTGGTGGAATGTTTGTCGGTAGGACGCGGTATTACCCTGCCGTCCAACTCCACTGGCGGGGTGAAATCCGTCGCGCTGGCAACCGGCGCCTATGCTCACATTCGTCGTCAGTTCAAAATTTCTATCGGCAAGATGGAAGGTATTGAAGAACCGCTGGCGCGTATTGCAGGTAACGCTTATGTGATGGATGCCGCCGCATCGTTAATCACCTACGGCATTATGCTGGGTGAAAAACCGGCGGTACTGTCGGCTATCGTGAAGTACCACTGCACCCACCGCGGCCAGCAGTCCATTATCGACGCGATGGATATCACTGGGGGTAAAGGCATTATGCTGGGCGAGAGCAACTTCCTGGCGCGTGCTTACCAGGGCGCGCCTATCGCGATTACCGTGGAAGGCGCGAATATCCTGACCCGTAGCATGATGATCTTTGGTCAGGGCGCCATTCGCTGCCATCCTTATGTACTGGAAGAGATGGCCGCAGCGCAGAATAATGATGTGAATGCCTTTGATAAACTGTTGTTTAAACATATTGGCCATGTCGGCAGCAATACCGTCCGCAGTTTCTGGCTTGGCCTGACCCGCGGATTAACGAGCCATACGCCAACCGGCGACGCCACGAAGCGTTATTACCAGCATCTGAACCGACTGAGCGCAAACCTGGCGCTGCTGTCTGACGTGTCAATGGCGGTACTGGGCGGCAGCCTGAAACGCCGCGAGCGTATCTCCGCGCGTCTGGGCGATGTGTTGAGTCAGCTTTATCTGGCCTCAGCCGTACTGAAGCGTTACGACGACGAAGGTCGCCACGAAGCCGACCTGCCGCTGGTGCACTGGGGCGTACAGGATGCGCTGTATCGTGCTGAACAAGCGATGGACGATCTGCTGCAGAACTTCCCGAACCGCGTCGTGGCCGGATTGCTCACCGCGATGATCTTCCCGACTGGCCGTCATTATCTGGCGCCGTCTGATAAGCTGGATCACGCCGTGGCGAAGATCCTGCAGGTGCCGAACGCCACACGTTCACGCATTGGGCGCGGTCAGTATCTGACGCCCGCCGAACATAATCCGGTCGGTTTACTGGAAGAAGCGCTGCGTGATGTCATCGCTGCCGACCCTATCCACCAGCGCATCTGCAAAGAACTGGGTAAAAATCTGCCGTTTACTCGTCTGGATGAACTGGCGCGCAATGCGCTGGCGAAAGGGCTTATAGATAAAGATGAAGCCGCCATTCTGGCGAAAGCGGAAGAGAGCCGCCTGCGCAGTATCAACGTTGATGATTTTGAACCTGAAGCGCTGGCGACCAAACCGGTAAAGCTGCCGGAGAAAGTGCGTAAAGTCGAAGCCGCATAATCAGTCTCGCCTCTTTCCTGCCCCGCTTTCGCGGGGCTTTTTCTTGCCGCTTTTTTATTATTGCTCATGCTACAGTGTAAAGACGCTGTTCAATGAGGAGCTCCGATCGTGTCTGGTTTGAAAATTACTCTGTTGCAACAACCTTTAGTCTGGATGGACGGCCCGGCAAACCTGCGTCATTTTGACAGACAGCTAGAGCTCGTATCTGGCCGGGATGTGATTGTTCTGCCTGAAATGTTTACCACCGGCTTCGCGATGGAGGCCGCTAATAACTCACTTTCGCAAGATAGCGTGATTACGTGGATGCAGGCCAAAGCCCGACAAACTGACGCTCTGATTGCCGGCAGCGCGGCGCTACAAACTGAGCGCGGCGCCGTAAATCGCTTCTTACTGGTTGAACCGGAAGGCAAGGTTCATCTCTATGATAAGCGCCATCTGTTTCGTATGGCGGATGAACATCAACATTATGCCGCAGGCGATAAACGCATCATCGTGCAGTGGCGCGGTTGGCGCATTCTGCCGCTGATCTGTTACGATCTGCGCTTTCCGATATGGTCGCGCAACCGCAATGATTACGATCTGGCGCTGTATGTAGCGAACTGGCCCGCGCCGCGCTCGCTACACTGGCAAACATTACTGACAGCGCGCGCTATTGAAAATCAGGCTTATGTCGCAGGCTGCAACCGGGTTGGCACCGATGGCAACGGGTTACATTATCGCGGCGATAGCCGGATCATTAATCCCCAGGGCGACATTATCGCCACCGCCGAACCACACCAGGCGACACGTATCGATGCCGATCTTTCTCTCGTCGCCTTGCAGGACTATCGCGAAAAATTTCCAGCCTGGCGCGATGCCGATCCATTCACCTTGTAAGCAACCTGCCGCTCACCGCGGCGGGATTGTTTCACTCCGTAACTCTCCGTAAAACAAATTCGCGTGGCGTAATGTGGCAGGCAACGTATTCTGACTAAGATAATTGCTCGCCATTCGCGGGTAATAAAAACGGTTAATCACTCCCTTATCAGGATATCTTCATGAAAAACTTTGTACGCACAACTTTACTGGCAGCGACTCTGGCGGGCGTTTCTTTTGGCGCTTTCGCCACCGCTGTTCCCAATCCTCCCCTGCCCGCCCAGGATCCTATTGTCCAGCATCTGAAGCTGACAAACGATCAGATTACCCGGATCAAAAAACTTCACCAACAACTGGAAACCGACGTCAGTCAGATTTCTATGAAGGGAATTAAAGACGGTGCGCTGATAGAGGTGATTAAATCCGGTAAATGGGATGACGCCGCCGTAAAACAGCAGCTTGCAGCCTTCAGTAACATAGAACAACAGGCTCGCTATTATCGGGTTAAATATTATTTTGATTTAAGCAAAGTCTTGACACCAGAACAACGTCAACAGGTACAACAAGATCTCGCCCAGGCACTTGAGTAAATATTTTTGCCCGTTATTCCTGGATAACGGGCTTTATTCTGGTCGGGTACAAATTCATCTTCATCTTTTTCTTACAGCATCGCTCCATCTCACACTACCCGTTACATAACATAGAAGTGAAACCGTACGTGGGGCTGGCATACGTTGGGCAATTTGGCGAGGAGATGGATTTCCATACCGACGATTATCGTATTGTTATTTAAAATCTTCATCTCATTTTTTACCCGCTTACAGAAAACCCAGCGTTACAATAGACCGTTTTTTGGGCTTCGTTTATGTAATCGTTATATCACACCCTATACCGTGAAACTTGTCTTTTAGCCCAATATTAAGGCAGGTTCTGAAATGAAAAACTTTTTCGCAGTCTGCATCATTCCCCTTGTGGTAGCCTGGTCCGCTACTGCATCAGCAAAAGAAGGGATCTATATCACCGGGAAAGCGGGGACATCCGTAGTAAATGTCTATGGAATCAACTCAACCTTCAGCCAGGATGAGATAGTCAATGGTCATGCAACGTTACCTGACCGTACCAAAGGCGTTTTTGGCGGCGGGGTTGCTATCGGTTATGACTTTTATGATCCATTCCAGCTTCCAGTACGTTTAGAACTGGATACCACTTTCAGAGGTGAGACGGATGCTAAAGGCGGGCAGGATATTATTGCATTTGGTCAGCCAGTACACATAAATGTAAAAAATCAGGTCCGAATGACCACTTACATGGTTAATGGCTATTATGATTTTCACAATAGTACGGCATTTACACCCTATATCAGCGCAGGCGTTGGCCTCGCTCATGTGAAGCTAAGTAATAACACCATTCCTGTTGGTTTTGGTATTAATGAAACTCTGTCTGCTTCAAAAAATAACTTTGCCTGGGGCGCAGGTATCGGTGCAAAATATGCTGTAACAGATAATATTATGATTGACGCCAGTTATAAATACATTAATGCAGGCAAAGTAAGCATTTCAAAAAATCACTATGCTGGTGATGAACATACCGCTTATGATGCAGACACAAAGGCTGCCTCCAATGACTTCATGCTCGGCATTACTTACGCCTTTTAAACACTATCGGTAAAATAGCTGGTTCTGTGGGTTCCCGAAGGCGCAATGGAGGATATCAGTAATGAATACTCCTGCGCCTTCAGAAAATCGTTGAACAGGTGCAACCTGGCGCCATTTTTCAGTACACTGCAACGTTTCTGGTATGGGCTTAACTTCCGGCTGCCCAAAAACAGCCCCGTCCTGTTGTATGATCTCTAAATGTGAATGGCACGATTATGCGAGATACTTACAAGTGTCTGGTATGAAGATATACTGCGAACGCCGATGTAAACGGCGCGCGTAACATTTTAGAGCGGGACACGCCGTGCTTGCCTGTGGAAGGAGCGTGCAGTCAGGCAGCCCGTTGGAGCAGGAACCCACGCCCTTCAGGACGTGGAGGATGTCAATGCACAAGAATTGGGGAATCTTTAGCAGAATTTATTATCTCTACAGTAGCATCTCTCTTGTTCCCGTCATAAATAACCCAATGCCTCCAGAGCTGAAACCGCCTTCAGCATGAGCACTGGCTGCAAATAACACCAAATAAAATAATAATATAACAACTACCGAGACAAAAAACACCTCTCTAAAGTATTTAGAATTCATACAGTCAGCTCATTTAAATTTAACGTCACATGCAACCATGCATGCGTAAAACAAGAACCACACTCATATTAATAATGATTAGTAATGTGAGTGTGCGTATAACGAGATACAGATGTATATTCCTTAATGTAACGGAACATCATCAATGCAAATAGCAACCATCGATATATTAAACTAAAATAATACATCTAGTGCATATATAAACCATTCGTATGGTGGCTGTAATAAAATTGTTGATAAACGGTCATCCCCTAAACTTCCAGCCTCCCCACCGCACGAACAATGATGTTCTTTATATTTAATCGTAATAAAAAACAAAACAATAATTAAACAAAAAATAAATAAGATATTTTTGATTCAAATTTTCACTCCTTCTGTTATATATACCAAGTTTCATTTTTTTTATGATCCCGAAAGAAAAAACCGTCATATGACGATGGCCATTGCATTCCATACATGTAATCAACTTCGTTCTGGTACACGGCTCTCTGTTCTACATCATTTATATCCCCGACAAGAATCTTTTGGAACTTATGATAATGATAAACACTACTAATAAAATTAGGATCACGAGGCACTACGCAAGCCTGAAAAAAGAACCCAAGGTTTTTAATTTCACTGGAATAAGAATGTTTACCACAAAAATCAAACCAAACTTCCATACCATAATCTCTGCGACTCCTGATGTACTCGCTCAGAAATTTGTGGTTGTTATTAAAGTCAACAGAAACAGCAAATAACCCGACGCTATTTAATTTACTGATCCTTTCCATATGTATGAGCAAAAATTCCCAGGGGATCCTGAGTATATATTTATTTAACCCATATTTATGGTTGAATAAATTAAATGACTTTTGTAACTCTTCAAAAAACGTCAATGACTCAATTATGTGGTTTTCGCCTTCTTTCCAGAAGGGTTCAACGAAATAAATATCAGTAACATCATCTGTTTTAATGCGGTTTTTTGTTACATGCACGGGGTGATATTTAACCATATGATATTCCGCTATGTTATTCTGTGCCGCTTAATTTCACCACTGCTGATTAAAATCCTTGTTCAACAGCCGCAATCTGCCGTTGTTGTTCCGTAAGAAGGATAATAATGTATTAAATCAGTAAGTACACATCACACTTTCACACTGGCAGTTCGTTTGTTTCTTTTATTTTCTCAAGAACAAAGCTCGATGCAGATCCACTAATTGAAGAATTAGTTAATATTATTTTCTCATAAAAACTATAGTAATCGTTCATATCTGTAAATACTGTATGCATTAAATAATTAAATGATCCAGAAATTCGATAAAAGGCAATAACCTCAGGCATTGACTTTATTTTCTCAGAAATACTAGCGTATTGCTCCTCAGATATGTTAATCATAATAAAGACATTAAGTGAAAGACCTAGTTTTTCTTTATCCAATAAAGCAAACTGACCAATGATAACTCCCCTGTCTTTAAGTTTTTTTAAACGTTTGAAACATGGTGTGGGCGTAAGTCCCACTTTATATGCAAGTTGCCATAAAGTTTGTGCACAATCTTTTTGGATTTCTTTCAATAATTCTTTATCTTTATCATCTAAATACTCAGTCATAGGAAAGCAGAACCTCACGCATTGATTTTCATAAGTGAATAGATTCTCTTTATTAAATAAAACAAGTATATAAAGAGAACTCTGATTTAAAAAACCATATAAGAAAGATATCAATAAAATAAATAATTACTGTCAGGGGGTTTGTGTTCCCATCAGCATTGTCACTGTCAGCGTTCCCTGATATTCACCAGAACGCTTCTCCCTGATGTTAAAGGGTTGTGTTGTCAGGGTAAGGGGCACTGACACACAACGTACCGCCTGCCGTTGCCCGGGAAGTACCACCGGACGCGTTGCTGCTTTATCCACGTTCTCCAAACTGAACTCCACGCCACGGGTGACAGGAATACTTCGTCCCCCATAATTCATACTGACCGCATAATCAATCGTATCAGCAGAATCACTCTTTATAACCTGAAATCCCGTACCTGACTTATTGCTTCCTTCTATCTTCATCTGTAATGAACGGGCTTTCACACCTCCGTCATACAGACACATATCCAGATTAGCCCTGCCCGACATTTGTGAGGCATTCAGCCGGTGCAGATTCAGGTCCACCCGAGGTGTTGCAGTACCAAACTGCGGAAAATAAATAGCCGCATTTTCTGCAAAGTGGTCTGTCACATTCAGCGTGATATCTGCAGTCCCGACACCAACTTTTCCGTCTAGCCATCTATGTACATCCAAGACCAACGTTGCTTTCCATATACCGGCTTTCGGTATTTTCGCTAGCTCTTCGGCGGAAATACCGGCCGTTACGTAGTTATGTGGATATACACAAGTACAGGCTCCATTAATAGTAAAATATCCACATGCTCCTCCAGCACGAGCGTCCAGTATGAGCGTAGTTTCAGCATGACTGATTTGTTCTCTGAAACGCAGACGAATCTTTGTTACCCCCCGTTTATCCCATATCAGATTTGTATCGTCACACGCCCCCTCGTTTTCATTACTATTGGATCTACATACCCATCCTAGATAATTCGTATCTATATGCTGCTCAAACATGCGTTCAAAGCCTAGTACATTACTCCTGTCGTAATTCAGGTCGACGGTGCTGGTCCGGTCGTAGGTAGTCTCCGCATCGGCGACTTGTGGCAGTGTAGCGCCAGCCATCAGCAAGATTGCGCAGGCCGAACAAATTTTCGGATGTAAATAATGGTTTATCTTTGTCCACTTCATTTTATTCTTCATAGTAATCGCCTTTATCTCTACGTCAGGCTTCCTGAACGGAATGGCGCAGCAAACCTGCCACGTTCAGCAAACGGATGACCCGCGGCGATATTTGCAACGCCTGTGGCAGGGCCTCCACGTCACTTAATTCACACCGCACATCACCCACTACCTGCATAACATCCCGACGTTTATGTACTGACATCGGACAACGCAGGATCCTGTTTTTAGACAGCAGCCACAGGCTGGATTCTTTATGCTCGCTCTGCAGGCTAAATCGCCCGGAAGGTCCCAACGACAAAAATGGATAGTTCAGTGGCTGTGCGTCCAGCAGCGGTCTGCCATCCTTGTCCAGTACGCGGCCAACGTACAGTCGGCTCATACTGGCGCTGATGTTGTGAACCAGCAGATGCCCGGGTGTCAGGAAGTAACGCCTGCTTCCCCCTCCCGCTTTTACGCCTGCCATACCCTGTGAACTAACCCCTGCATCCTCAATGGTCACCTCCGTGGCGTTATAGCCTTCCATCAGCAACAGCGACTGCTGACCAAAACCGAGACTGAACGACTGGCTGCTGCCACGAACGCTGACTACTTTCCCGCTACTGCCCTCGTCCCCCTCTGACTCCACGTTCACCGCCATGCCAGAGGCCGGTTCACCGTCCTGACCACCTCCCCAGAACAGTCCATTACGGGATAACGCCAGAGACGAGCTGTAGCCAGCGGTGAGTGAACTGGCGCTGCCCGCATTACGTTGATGGGAGTTACTGATAGTGGCGCTCAGTTCACCCATACGGCCGCTCATGCGTCCGCCGAGACTCCCGCTCCAGCTGTCGTCGTTATAACCGGAGAAACCCACCGACAGTTCACGATACAGATCCTGCTGCCAGGATCTCACATGGTTCACATTCCAGGACGTCTGTGTTTTTTGATTCCGGCTACTGTGAATATCGGTCCCGGCTGAGGTATACCCATTACTGCCAGTCATTGTCGGTGGTTGAGAGGCATATGACACACTGACACTCATAAACAAGCCATCATCATTCACTCCGTCATTTCGGGTTCGCCATACTCCCCCATGGGTATTAATATTCATGCCAGCCATATTAAGGCTGTACGTTGCACTAGCCTGAGCAGATTCGCGGTGAGAGGCAGGGATGTATGCCTGTCGCCAGAACACATTTTCTTTGTCACTGTTATCATCATATCCCCGGTAAACTGGCCGACCTTCTGTCCTGCTGGTACTGTATCCCAGTAGGGCATACCAGTTCCCCACCGGAACCGACAGGGAGGCGTTCATCGAAGTCTGGCAGGTCATACTGGCATGCACTGACTGTGGATGACGACCACTACAGGCATCACTTTCCGTATGGTTACGCCACAGACTCGCGGAAAATCCGTCGTTGTATGTCACCTGCTCAGTGTTACCGCTCGTGCTGTCTGTCCCATGCAGTATCCCGGCAGAAAGGTCCAGCGTGCCATCCAGCACTGCATGCTGTGAATTCAGTCGGGTTTCACTGTACCAGGCCTCATGTGCCAGAGAGATACCTTCGGTCAGACTGATATTTTTCCGCAGCCCAGTTTGGAATCCGGCAGCCATGACAGTCTCACCGTCATAATGGCTGGCTTTATCCCCGGTATCTTCCAGCCCGCCCTGAATAAACCACTGGGTCTGTGCACTGAAGCTATTACCCCCCTTACTGAAGGGCTGGCTCTCCGTTCGTCGCAGAATTCCATCCTCATATATCCGCAACGCCAGAGGATAGCTTCCCGGTGGAAGAGAGTGAGTATCCAGGGTATGCATTCCCGGGGTCAGGAACTGACTCCCCAGCAACTCGCTGCCACGATAAATATCAATACGGGCATTTCGGGTAACCTGAACCATAACCGGAGTGGCATTCTGGTCCACCTCATGGTTAACATAAGCTTGGGTGGTCCCGGTTCGTAATCCATCAAACCGGCTCAGGGGAAGCAGACTGAACCCAAAATCCCCCCCCGTGGCGCTGGACAGATTCCGCTGATCCATCCGACCAGCCTGGAGATAATACTGATTGCCGAGATCCTGACGGACAAACAGATTGTCAAACCAGGTCTGACTGTTACTGTAATGTTCTGACTGATTCCAGATAGCCGCCCAGTTGCCTCCCAGATAACGACCGTCACCAAGCCCCAGGGCACCGCTACCATTCAGTGTCATATTACGGCTGTGGAGATCATCACTCAGATACAGCGTCTGGCGGTGAATAAATGCGCTGACACCCTCCGGCGTCGGAGTCAGCCAGCGTTTATCACGTCGTTCTTCATCCGGCAACCAGTCCCGGTTAAGAAACAAAGATAACTGACCGTTGTTTTCATCAAAAATAACCGCAACATCCTCTTTATCTGTTGCCACGTAACCACACTCGCTGCTGTCTTTTGCTTCTGAGACACCACAGACCAGATTGCTGTTACGTAGCAACGGACGGCTGAGTGCAGCCAGCGCTTTTTGCCGTTCTGCGGCCGGCAACGCGGCAAGCCCACTGCTTTCAAGTACCATCAATGGGGACATGAACTGCACGGTGTCCGGTTTAACCACCACCGGAAATAATCCCAGTGAATGCCCTGGTAGCAACACTTCAATTTGCTCAGTCTGTCCTTCCAGCAGAGATTCAAATCCAGGAGGGGGAATAAGAGTTGCCTGGCTGGTAAAACTGCACAATCCCAGTAAATAATACATCCAGAAATAACGACTCACGTAAAGAGACCTGAATTGCAATGAATAATAAAATCAATACCGGATCCGGTTCAGGTACGAACGGTGACACCCCAAAACCGGATCAGATGAAGAGCTAATAACCGGTTATTAGCCGGCAGTGACAGCCTGTGAAATCACCAGACTGACCAATCCGCTGTATTCACCGGCAGGCAGGTTTTGTAAGGCTGCTCCAGCCTTCTGACCAATATCCAGGTTCAGCGGAGCTGAAGCATCGCCAGTTTTTCCGTCCGGGAACAGGGTTTTAGCTTCCAGTACAGAATTGGTGGTGGTCAGTGACCGTCCTCCCAGAGTCACTTCCATATCAATGGTTTTGGTGGGATCCAGGACGTTGATAAGTTGTGGAGCATTCAACAGTTTTACATTAACCGACTTGGTCTGATCGTTGCTGTAAAGGCGGGTCTGGAGTGATTTATGGACCAGGCCCTTACCCGGCATGAAATCCAGCTTCATAGTCGACGGGAGGGATGAACCATCGGCCTGCAGCAGTTCAAGTGTACTGTCAATATTGGCAGTGACGGTAATATCCTTCTGAACCGCAGAAACAGAAAAAGAATAAACGGTGGCCAATGCCACAGCTGCGGCAATAAAAGATGTTTTCATGTTCATAAAAAATAACCTTGCTTTGTTGTTTATTACAGTGATATATGTACACTCGGTATACATCCGCTCCCCCTGAGAATAAATGTAGGGTATAGCGTACGCTCCGTGTGTTTTTACTTTCCGGCTGCTGTTAAATCAGCAGAGATTACCGGTGAATTTGCACCCGTACGATATTCCACACGAAATGCATTACTTTTTATTCCGGCCGGAATATCAGCACTCCCGCCGGGATAAATACTTTTGTCTATATTCTGCCAGTGGCATGTGGTGTCGCAGTTGCCGGCCCGAATAAGAGAAAGCCGGGTATTTCCCGTATTCAGCAGGTGGTGACCGTTCGTTACCAGCGCAGGCCTGGGGTCTGACGGAGAAACACGCAGCAACACCCCCCAGACAAGATTCACACTTACGGATGAATTTTGCTTTCCGCCTGCCTGTGGATCATCTTCCAGTTCAGGAACAGCCTCGAAGTATACCCGCCAGGCTTCCTCTCTTTCCGGTGCCTGAGTACTGATAACACGTATTGTTTTTTTTGTTCCCGGGGAAAGGGCAAATTTCTCCGGGGAGACAACAAGTCCTGTCTCTATATCATTCCCTGCTGGTACCTCCTTCTCCTGTGGCATACCAGGGTGTTCAATACGCATGATTCTTGTTCGAATATATTGCACATGATCTGATTTAGAATAGACGAACAGCGAGGTGGCCTCTTCGCGGCTACTATTAATTTCTGCCGCCATGGGATAAACGAGCATATTCGCCCTGGCATGACCACATGCAAACATAGCGACACAGAGAAACACCCCGGGAAGAGTATCTTTAAAATTCATACCAGATTTTACCGTATAAAAGTCATCTAAATTTTAGTATTAGCATAGACAGAAAGTTATCAGCATAAAGAAGCAAATTACGATTCAGTGTTAATACATTTTGTGTGGAGGGCATCATACGGAATAAAATTTTTCGCTCAATACCTCTGTTTTTTTCAGGAAAGGAAAAATTAGTAAATAAAAGTCCACGGATTTCATTCACCAAAAGCGAACGACAGATCTGTAAGAATCGCTGAACAATTAATAACGCCGCAGTAAAAATTTTGGAAATTCTTTATAAGAAAGTTGTTACTGTGTACCTGACTTACTCAGATAAATGGAACTGTATTTTCACCCCCTTCAAAGCAACAAATACGTAACATAACAACGTAGGAGACAGAGAATCTAAAGAAAGCCCTCCAGGAGGGAGATACAATTCAGACTACAAAACCAAATAAACCTTAAACAAAGCCACAAATAGACTGATCATTATGAGGTTTTACAAAACCAGGTAAAAAAAAGTAAGCAAGGTAATTAATTTAGAAAACTAAAGTTACAGTTAGATCAGATTTACTTGCTCAATATCTGTTAAAAATATGATATCAGCAAACAAAAACTCATATACATCATATGGTTATGCTTGATGTTTACACCTCTCCAGCAAAGTGTAATCAATATAATACACTGTTTTTAGCCGAAATATTGGTTAAATACTCCATAAACAACAATAGAAAACAGAATAATTCACCATGAAAATATAATTCACCTTTTAAAACATAATGTTATAAAAAAACACCATTCAAATTGATGCCAGTCCCTTACCTGTCAATGTTGTTTACGGTTCCTTTCCCCCTTTTGTGCGAGTAAGCAACATGAATATACAAGTCTTAACGACCAATGCCTCTGTCAGCCCAAAAATAAGTCGACATTCCTGTGCATGGCGCTGCAGCAGGAATAGAACGGCAGACATCAGCGCGGAATGGAATCCCGGCTGAAACAGGCTCGTCTGCCATGAGTCAAAACGCTGGAGCAGTTCGACTTCAGCTTCCAGCCAGGCATCGATCGTAAGGTCGTCCGGGAGTTGGCCGGTCTGGCGTTCGTGGAGCGCTGCGAGAATGTGATCCTGCTGGGGCCCCCGGAGTGGAGAAAACCCACCTGGCCGCTGCCCCCGGTGTGAAAGCGGCAGATGTGGGCCATCGGGTGTTGTTCATGCCGCAGGACAGGTTGGTAGACGCTGATGAAAGCGAAGCTGGAAAACCGCCTGGAGCGCCAGCTACAACAACTGAGCTATGCGCGGGGGCTGATCCTGGACGAAATAGGTTACCTGCCAATGACCAGCGAGGAAGCCAGTCTGTTCTTCCGACTGCTGAACCGACGGTATGAAAAAGCGAGCATTATCCTGACGTCAAACAAAGGCTTCGCAGACTGGGGAGAGATGTTCGGTGATAACGTGCTGGCAACAGCGATCCTGGATCGGCTGCTGCATCACTCAACCACACTGAATATCAAAGGAGAAAGTTACCAACTGAAGGAAAAACGCAAAGTCGGGGCGCTGACCAAAAGCGCAACGCCAATCAGTGAAGATGAAATGGCGGAAAGCGGACAGCAGAAGTGATCAAACAGCGGATATTAAAAATAGCGAAAAACGACCATAAATCCTGGCGTTGACATCCTCAAGATTTAATATCAGAAGCTTCCATGCCGCCGTATCCAGACATCCAGTTGTCCCTGGTGGCTTCAGAAATACCGGCCTCCCGGCAGGCATCTTTAACAGTCCGTCTGGATTCGACTGATCTAATCACAGCGATGATCTGGTGCGCAGTAATACGGGCTTTACGCACAGCGATCTCCTGCGTTGGCAGATTGATTATGTCGGATGATCTCTAAATGTGAATGGCTCGATTATGCGGGATACTTACAGTTTGTACGGTGAATGGATGCCGCAGGCGGGGTTTATTAACGGGATGCCCGTCAAGGTGCGGGTAATGAGGGATTGCATCGTGATCACGCCGCAGCATACCCGCGGACTCTTTGGCTGTATTGAAGGGATGGGCGTGACTTTTATTAATCAAAAGAAGGTGAAAGCGTGGCTAAAAACCTTTCCGGGGGCGCTGAACGATACCGGGGATATTCCGGTGATTAAACGTAAAATAACGGAACAGGAGTTAATGAGTAATTGATAATAAAAAGCCGGGAAAAGATAACCCCTCCGGCTTTTACACATTATTCCTCCGGTTCCAGATGTTTTATTTCAATCCTTTTGGTTTTATTTCGGGATGTTTTTCATATAATGGATTCATTATTTTAATAAGCATTTCACCCATGATCAAACCAACCGCTTCTCGATATACCTTAAATTCATCCTCATCACAACGGGACTGAACAACAGTAACAGATTCATCAAGTTCCTTACCGAATCTCAACATTAAATCACTAATTAATATAGCTGTATCCTTATCGTTAACCATACCTATTCCTGTAGTAAAAACATCAACAGCCTTGATTTTATTTGCATTCGTTAACACAATTCCAGAAGGCAAATCCGTTACTTTTTGTAGGTAAAGACGTAAATAAGCATTCACTAATGCAATTATTTTCAACCATTTTTCATCTTAATAACTTGCCAGAATCACCTCTATCAGCACCACAAGTAATAAGGCCAAGAGGATCACTATCTGTAATAGGATTCAGCGGAGAATGATATCGGTTCCATCCCCCTTTCAGCCCTATTGGATCTGCGTAATATACCTTCCCAGTCCCGGATTATAGAACGGTGCTAGTTATAATACAGCCCCAATTCTTCATCGCATTGGGATAGGCTCTAACTGGAGTTATCACACGTTAATGTAATTTAATTACCTCCCCATGTTTCCCCGCATCATCCGTAAACATTGCTTGCAAGCATATTTTTTGTCCATCATTTTTAATATAGTTAAATTCTTCAATTAAAGAATAGTTAATATAGTCCACTCTATAATATAACTCCACGGATTTTGAATTAATGACATTACTATATTGAAGTTTTCGCCCTTTAAATTCACCGAGTATTTTCATTTTAGTTCCCATAACTGTTAAAAAATCTTTTCTCGCAGTGGCATTTTTGAAAGAGTCACATGACAAATCATATATCTCAGCATACTCCCCTTTATTATAAAGAGAAAAAAGCTTATCAACTTCTTCTTTCGCAACGTCTCGAATAGCGCTATCATTTTTAATATTCTCTCTACCTAACCATGTAAAAAATAGAATAACGAACAACACAATCAACACCATAAATAGTAACGATAGAAAAAATCTATTTCTTTTCACTTGAATTCACCTGATAACCAATCATATTCCTTATCCATCAGATCGAAAATCTCCGATAGACACCTCGAATGCCGGGAGCATGTGAGTTCCCCCTAGTCTCCAAATCCGGGTCCCATACTCACACCTTTTGTATATTTATAACTATCATTTTTATTACGAGCATCTGTATAAGCCATTCCCGCAAGAAGTGCCCCCATAAGAATCCCCTCCAGACTCTGATATTCCTGGTGATAAATCAGCATCAGGGGCTGATAGTGTGAATAACAAACCAGCAGAAGTACCTGTACCGCTATGATCACACAATGAATAATACGCACAACCCTCTCTTTCCTTTGGGGTGTGTACTCCGGCTCCAGTTGTCCCGCCATCTGCTCCGGCGTCAGCCTCCCGTAACAGTCATACCGGTACAGTTACTACATATCTTCCGTGATGCGGTTATCCGCCTATAATGATTTCCCAGCTTTTATTCAACGAATGATTAATAATTTCATGTACAGTCTCTTATATTCTTTACTCAGAGTTATCAGCCTATCCCCCAAAATAAATCACATATTATCTTGATTATTTTTTTAAGATTATCTCTAAACATCCCTCTTTTCGATAAAGTGGCATATAATACCCATATTATCGCGATTATACTTCCAATAATAAAGATCAACATGGATATTTTATTAATCATATTCATCAAACATCAATGTCCCTATCTTTTTGATGAAATTCATTGGAGAATCCATCATGTTATGGAGTTTCTCTTTACACACATCGCTAATTGATGGCTTACCTGGGCGTCAAACTGTTCGCTATAAGGGAATACATCTAATAAATTTCTCCAGCACCTATCCTTGTCGGTTTCATTAAGTGATTCTGATAATCATAAATTTGCCCTGTTATATGAAGCAGTTGCTAATTTGATATTCCCCCCATGCCAGAGAGACATTGCCCACTGGAGACAATATAATAAATCCATCAGCAGCAATACCTATCCCGAGTTTGGTTACCCCACTTGTGTGCAATCTTGCAGAATTAGCCGTATTTAAACTAGCCGTTAACATTTTTGCCGGATTAAATGGAAGATTATCCAGACTATTATTAGTCTCATCTATCATGCGACTACATAATTCACATGTAAACAATCCCAGCGGATCTGTATCTGTGACGGGATTCAACGGATAGTGGTAAGGATTTAATCCCCCTTTCAGCCCTGTCGGGCCTGACTGACGAACCTGCCACACTCCGGTGCATAATATCTGAACAGATTTTAATGCAGGCCCGTTTCATCGTCAAAATACGGCCCCGGCAGCCGGTTGCTCATCACCGCCCGGTGCTGGCCGGGGAGAGGGAGGCGCGGTGCCATGATGTCGCGCCCATACTCGCTCACCCTAAGCTCCACAATCAGCCAGCATCCGGCGGAGAATTAAGAATTTATTTAGTCAGCAAATATGAATGCCTCCGGCGCCAGCGTCCGCCACATCAACAGCGAAACCTGCATGACCGCCTGTTACTCACAAATCCCCAGCGGCGACAGCCAGGAAGAAGCGGGATTTGAGACCGGGCGCAGCGTGACCGTGAAGGTTTCGGAAGGATGCCTGACCATCATCGCTGACAATAACGAGGTGCAGGAGTTGCGGGAACAGCTTTATCAAGCTAAACAGGTAGTTAAAGGGGTGAAGGAAGTGCTTGTTTAGTGGATTGAACGAGAGCTAAATAATAAAAAAGCCGGGAAGATTTAATTTCTTTCCCGGCTTTATTTAACTAATTATCTAATTTCCCATTTAATAGAACTATCTAAAGAAGTTAGCGGGCAACTTAGAAAATTCTTACTTCCTATGAAAGCTAGGTTATATCTCATAATATTCTTTCTGCCATAATACAATGAGTAATTTTTCCCAGAAAACTTCATTAAATTGCTAAAGTCCTTTGGAGGAATATAATACCCATTTTGAGAATCCAATACTTCATGCATATCTTGTATTACAATTCTGCAAATATTCAAAAGTTTATTAGGAAAAAGAGGTGATGAATGAACAGTATCAGTCTCGATAATAATAATCAACTCATCATCATCATAAGTTGTGAGATTAACACTAAGCTCTTGTCCCTCAAAAGACCAATGATTTAAGGTTGCTTCAGCACAAAGCGATAAAAGTAATTTATTATCACTCGAAAAATTTTTCAAAGTCATCCCACTGCCCTCGATTAATAATTTTATCCCTCAGGAAGAGATGCCCTTTCTCACCATTAATATTTACATTCAGATGAGGGAATGTCGATTTCCCCACACCTTGCCCCCAATCTCCATGCCCCCAATAAACAGAGTCACCAGCTTTATTCTGCCAACCTATCCACTTACCATTAGAGTCATATATTCTGGTTTTTCCTAAACCTAGCTGATTAGCGGCCCAATTTTTTGCATCATTCATATTATTGAAAAGAGTATCAACCTTAGTAGTCCCTTTTTTAGTTGTGAGTCTTTCTATTTCGACCCCAGGTAATGACTCCAACTTATTGATAGTGTTTTATGTTCAGATAATGCCCGATGACTTTGCCATGCAGCTCCACCGATTTTGAGAACGACAGCGACTTCCGTCCCAGCCGTGCCAGGTGCTGCCTCAGATTCAGGTTATGCCGCTCAATTCGCTGCGTATATCGCTTGCTGATTACGTGCAGCTTTCCCTTCAGGCGGGATTCATACAGCGGCCAGCCATCCGTCATCCATATCACCACGTCAAAGGGTGACAGCAGGCTCATAAGACGCCCCAGCGTCGCCATAGTGCGTTCACCGAATACGTGCGCAACAACCGTCTTCCGGAGCCTGTCATACGCGTAAAACAGCCAGCGCTGGCGCGATTTAGCCCCGACGTATCCCCACTGTTCGTCCATTTCCGCGCAGACGATGACGTCACTGCCCGGCTGTATGCGCGAGGTTACCGACTGCGGCCTGAGTTTTTTAAATGGCGGAAAATCGTGTTGAGGCCAACGCCCATAATGCGGGCGGTTGCCCGGCATCCAACGCCATTCATGGCCATATCAATGATTTTCTGGTGCGTACCGGGTTGAGAAGCGGTGTAAGTGAACTGCAGTTGCCATGTTTTACGGCAGTGAGAGCAGAGATAGCGCTGATGTCCGGCGGTGCTTTTGCCGTTACGCACCACCCCGTCAGTAGCTGAACAGGAGGGACAGCTGATAGAAACAGAAGCCACTGGAGCACCTCAAAAACACCATCATACACTAAATCAGTAAGTTGGCAGCATCACCTCGACCCCATTCTTTCCTAGATCTTTATTTTTTAAACTACCACATTTAAGACCCAACGGATCGAGCCAGCTTAACGGATTCGGCGCATACTGATAAAGATTAATGCCCCCCGCCAGCCCTATCGGATCGCCCGATATAAACTTCCCGATATCCGGATCATAAAATCTGTACAAATTGTAATGCAGCCCCGTTTCCCTGTCCAGATACTGCCCCTGGAAACGCAGGTTCTGCTGTACGGGCCGGGTTTCTTTTTCATGCGTCAGGTTCCCCCATACCTGATAGCCCGCTTCCCAGACAATATTGCCCCCGCCGTCCGTCATCTCCTCCGGCGCGCCGTTTACGTCCGTATGGTAATACAGCACCTCATCCGCTTCGCCCGGCGCCGCCCTGTCCACCCGCGCCAGCGGCTCGTGGCTCCCCTGGTCGCTGTAGATATACAGGCTGCTGCTTCTTCCCAGCCTGCACTCCTGCGCCAGCCGCATTCCGTCCCATAAAAACGTCGTCCGGTTATACGGCTTTCCTTCCGCGTCCAGTTCGTGCTTCTCCACCCGCCTGCCCGGCGCGTCGTACACGTACCCGTAACGCCGTACGGTGCTCCCCCGGATGACCGCCACTTCCGTCAGCCGGTGCTCCGCGTCCCAGCGGTAGTGCTGCGTGCCGTTGCGGCCCCGCTTTTCCACCACCCGGCCATATTCATCGTAACGGTAATGCAGCCCACGGTATGACGTTATCCGGTTGAACGGCACCACGCTGCCTGCACCCGCCTGCGCGGTCTCTCCCTGCCGCCTGTCCAGCAGGTTCGCCGCCGCGTCATACTGCCAGCTGTCCAGGTATGCCTCATTCCGGCACGCCGTGATGCGCCCCGTCGTGTCGTAAAAATAATCCGTCACCCCCTGCCGGCTGTGCCGCTTTTTCAGCAGCTCGTCCTGGCCGCTGTACGCATATTCCCGGTCAATAAACGTCTCCGGCACCACACCGCGCATTCCTTTACAGGTCAGTTTCCGCGTTAACCGACCCGTCCGGTCGTACATCCGCCGCGTGTCCAGCCGCCCCTGGCTCCGCTGCACCTCACGGTGCAGGTGGTCGCGCGTGAACTCGCTGATGACATCACGCCCCAGGTTGATTTGCTGGAGATGGCCGCTCCCGTAGTACAGGTACCGCAGCGTCCGCCCGTCCGGCATCTGCGTTTCTGTGCGGTTGCCCTGAACATCGTACCGGTGCTGTAGCACGCCCTGCGCCGTCTCCTCGCTCAGCAGGTTACCCGCACTGTCGTAGCTGAACCGGATAACTTCCGGCTCTCCGCCTTCCGCCGCATCATGCCGCCTGCGGCGGATTTCCAGCAGACGGTCCGCCGCGTCGTACCGGTATTTCGTGCGCGTCTCCGGCGTGATTTTCGCCGTCAGCCTCCCCGCCGCATCACGCTCCAGACCGTGGCGGATTTCGCCCCCGCGCTCCCCGCCGTATATCACTGCCGTCACCGCATTCA
Source organism: Salmonella sp. SSDFZ54 (assembly GCF_004010735.1). Taxonomy (NCBI): domain Bacteria; kingdom Pseudomonadati; phylum Pseudomonadota; class Gammaproteobacteria; order Enterobacterales; family Enterobacteriaceae; genus Salmonella; species Salmonella sp. SSDFZ54. The sequence continues at coordinate 3,062,921 of NZ_CP034819.1, read as the reverse complement.
GCGCGTTATACCCGTATACCCGGCGGCTGCCGCCGGGGTCCGTCTGTTCCGTCACCCGGTCCAGAACATCGTACCGGAACCGGTAGCTTTCCCCGTTCTCGTTCGTGAGCGTGGTCAGCCGCCCGTAAGCGTCGTACTCATACGCCGTTCTGCGACCCGTCGCATCCGTCTGCCTGCGCACCCGCCCCTGGCCGTCCCGCTGCCAGCGTGTTATCTGCCCTGCCGGGCTGGTGTATTTCACCAGCCGTCCCGCCGCATCCGGCTGGTAACGCTCCGTACGCCCGTCCGCGAACATGACCTCCGTCAGATGTCCGTTGCCGTCATAGCTGTAACGCGTACTGTTACTCTCCGCGTCCGTCACCCTTTCCAGCCGCGTGCGTTCATCATAAAACCATGCCGTCTGCGAGCCAGAACAGTCCGTGTGGCGCATAAGCTGCCCGTCTTCGTTCCACTGCAGGTATTTATCTCCGCCCCGCGCGTCGGTTATCCGCACCACCTGGCCGTGCCGGTCATACCCGTATACCGTGCGCTGGTGCAGCGGGTCGATGACCGCCTGCAGGTTGCCCCGCTCATCATACTCATAACGCCACGCCGCCCCCGCGGCATCCACCTCCGTTTCCGGCTGGTGCCACACCGGATGCCACTGCGTCTGCTCAACCCGGCCCAGCGGGTCATGCGTCTCCGTCAGGTGGCCGAGACGGTCATAGACATAACGCCATTTGCCGCCCTGCGCGTCCGTCATCCCCAGCAGTAACCGCTCTTCATCGCTCCAGCGGAAAGTGGTCATCTGCCCGGCCTCGTCCCGGTACGCCGTCACCAGGCCCTGCGCATCCCACCAGTGGCAGCGCGTACGCCCCAGACTATCCGTCACGCACAGCGAACGTTCTGCCAGATTCCAGTCCAGACGGTACTGCTCGCCGCTGTCCGTATGATGGCCCGTCACCCGCCACGCCGCATCGTCCGGGCCTTCAAACCACGCCCAGGTGTAGTAATACCGTTCGCCGCCCGGCTCCCGGTGCATCGTCATGCAGTCGTTGTCGTCGTACGCAAACTCGCGCTGATACTGACCTGCGTTGTCCACTACCCCGTTCAGCCGCCCCGCCTCATCGTAGCGGTAACGCCGCAGCAGCTCCGGCTCCCCTTCCGGGTAATGGCGGAAGATGCGCGTCACGCGCTGCGGGTGCGCTGCCAGCTCATAGTGCAGCCGGATGCAGGGGCGCTGCCGATCGCCGCTGATTTCCAGCAGACGCCCGTGGTTGTCGTAGGTCAGGTGCTGGCAGTTACTGTTGCGGTCGCCCAGCATTTTCAGCCGCCGACGCTGTGGGCTGAACGGGTCCGCTTCAAACAGCCTGTACACGCCGTCATCACTGCTGATAAGCCAGTGGCCCTGTTCGCTGCGCCGCACTGCCAGCCCCTCGCCGGGGCTGTAAAAACCACTCCCCGGCTCCACCGCCTGCAGGTCAATTCGCCGTCCCATCGGGGCCACATACGTCATGCAGTTTTCATCCGGGTTGTCCGGCGTACGCTCCAGGCACACTTCATACAGCACGCTCCAGCCCCGCCCGAACATCCCCTCCGTCCGTTCATCACGGCTGCTGTAGGTCCGCTGCCACTCCAGCGGGAAGTGGCCGGGCAGACTGAAATCAACGTCATCATCGCCTGCCAGGTACTTGGCTCCGGTGGCGGCGTTTACCGGGCGGTTCAGCGCACTCCCCGCCTTCTGAACCATCATGTTAATGCCCAATCCCATCATAAAGCAGGCACTTTTAGCTGACGCCCGTCCGGGCTGCATGAACGTCAGCGCAATGGTGGTCACCAAGGTTATTTGTGACTTACCGCTTTTGATATCCCGTACCACCAGAAGCGGCCCGCCGATACGTACATCACCGGATACATGTACGCCGTTCTCAGGCTCATCCACCACTTTTGCCTCGCAGGTACAGCGTACCCCGCTGCGCGCCGCAGGCTGGCTGTTGATACGCACATCCCGCGTCCCTTCGGCGATATATTCTGCTGCGGGCGGCTCATCGTCGCCTTTGAACAGGTTCGACACGCTGCCGATAAGCGCGCTTGCCGCCTGAAAACCGGTTTCCAGCACATCGAAAGTGTTCATCGCCCCCAGTACCGTCCCCACCGGGTCATCCGTCAGCGCCTGCAGTTTCTGCGCCATAAACTGGGTGAATGAAGAGGGATGTTTGTGGCAGTCGATTTTATCATCCTGTTTCGGGTCAGACCCCGGATATGCCGTTGCCACCGTGGGCTGCCACATCTCTGAAATAAAGTGGCCCGTGTCGGAAAGCATATCGCCCGCCTCCGCCAGAGCATCATTTCCCAGCGAGGCCCATCCTTCCGCTGATCCCATCCGGCTCACCACGGAAACGACGCCCTTAGCCATATTCTCTGCCCGGCCTTTTACTGCATCCAGATATTCCCCAGCCACATCCCACATTGATTTGGCGTCCTGCCTGCGTTTTTCTTCTTCTGCCTCTGCCTGCGCCTGCGCATCCAGGGTTTCTACATCATGGCGTGATAATGCCGTTGCCGCCGCCCGCGCCGCCCGTTTGCTGTTAATCCGGGTGTCGCCTGAGCCGGTCAGGATATATCCCTCAATTTTCGGCGGAAAAAGGCTGTTGGCTATGTCTTCACAGGCTTTACTGATTTTCTCCCCGGCGCCACTCAGCAACATCGTCGCGCCGACCACGGTCCCCACAAGTAATACGGCGCTGCATCCCAGCGTTGCCACCGTAGCCCCCGTCGCCAGCGCCACAACAGCCAGTGCCGCAAAATCAATAACCGCATTGATGGCGAATTCCAGCGCACTGCCCACCAGATCTGCCAGAAAGGACGTATGCAGCAGCGCGTCGCCTTCCCTTGCCGCCCAGAATGCTTCTCCCATACCACACTCCCTGTGTTATTGTCCGGTTGCCGTGTTTTCCGGGTCCAACCTGAAACGCAGATTCTTTTTGATATCCGCCCAGCGCCCCCTATCCGCTTCGGTTAACGCTGTTGAGCGGGCATAGGTCAGGGCCATCATTACCCGGCTGCTCTGTAGCACAAATACCGCCTGGTACTGATATACATGCTCATTACCCCGGATGAACTGACTCTGTATTTCCAGCCCTTCCATTTTCCCGTCAATACCCAGCCGGACAACCTGTGCTGGCGTATAACGCAGTTCCTTAACCTGCTTTTCCAGTTTTTTCATCTGTTGTTCAACCTGGGACGCCAGTTCATCACCGTCCTGCATTTTGCCGCGGCTGATAATCAGCGCCGCATCCGGATCGCTCAGGCGGATCATATTGAGGGTGCTGTCCTGGGATATATTACCGGAGAAACTCAAGATGGCTTCGTTGATATAATAGTTCGTCATGATTATATAAAATCCTTTTTGGTCTGAAAGTGTTGATAAGTCCGGCACTAAAATAAAAACTATTCTTTGGGTGGGAAAGTTTCCTTAATTACTGCTGCCATTGCTGTTTTTTCTGACTCACCAAATGTTCCCACTTTGGGTTCTCTTTTATCCATATTTAAATCCAGCTGCCCTTTTATAGTATTAATCTGACCATCGGCATCTGTTGCAGTAATATTGAACGTTTTACAGGTTACGTAAAATTCCCCCTTACTGCTCATGTACAGAACGGTGTCACCACAACTCAGGGTAATAGAATCACCCGCTGCCAGATATAATTCTTTTACCGTCTGAATGGTTTTATTTCCTCCGGCCAGAGAGGTATCGTCATACTGAACTTTATGATCGCGGACAGCGCCAATAGTGGCTATTTCTGACTGATCAATGACCTTAACCCGATTATTCCCCACCCAGTGACTTTCATTATTATTAACTTCAATACGCTGATCTTTTTCAGCATGTAGCCAGACCTCTTCACTACCGGGTTTATCTTCAAAACGCAGGGCGTTGGCATTGGTCGGTCCGCCGCCGATAGTGTGGCTGTATATCCCGCTCTGTGTTGCCGCGCCCGGCAGTCCCCACGGCGGCATGGTGTCCTGGTTGTAGGTACGCCCCACGATGATCGGCAGATCCGGATCGCCGTTTTTGAAATCCACCAGCACTTCCTGGCCGATACGCGGGATCTGGATCATCCCGAAGCCTTTGCCCGCCCACGGGTAGCTGACGCGTATCCAGCAGGAGCTGTTTTCATCCATTTTGCCGTAGCGATCCCAGCCAAACTGTACCTTTACCCGCCCGTACTGATCCGTCCAGATTTCCTGGCCCGACGGGCCGGTGACGATGGCGCTCTGCGGCCCTTTGGTGTGGGGTTTGCTCACCGTCCGCTGCGGGCGGAACACCTCACGGGTCGGGTGCAGTTCAAAACGGGTGGAAAAGGTAAAGTGCTGGTCCTGCCCACTGTGCTGCGCGTTGTCCTGCACAAACAGCAAGGTCTGCATCAGCAGGTATTCCTGATTGACTTCGGCAGTGGGATAGTTTTCCAGCGTGAAGGTATAACCAGTCATGAGTGTGCGGATATTCCCTCCCCCCAGCACCCGACTGCCGGGGCTGCGCTGCGCTTCCATACGAATGCGCGTCAGCATCTCGCCTTCACTCTTGTCGAAGTAGTCTCCCGGCCACTCATAATGCTCGTAGGTGGCATGACCGGTTTCACGCGGGTTTGCCACTGTGTTTGCCAGCCGCGAGCGTGGTTTTTTAAAGTCAAAATCGTCCAGCACCCACTGTCCGGTGCGCAGTCGCTCACTGGCTGTAATGGTGTGGATAAACTCCTTATCCAGCTTCAGCCCTTCCTGGTGCCACTCGACCAGCGGCGAGTCCGGACATGCTTTGTGGGCGCTGATGGCATCCGCCAGCACCAGCGTGTGGCTGTCCTCGCTGTGCTCAAACCACCAGTAGATGCCCCACTCCTGCATCAGTCGCTGAAGAAAATCAAAATCAGTTTCACCGTACTGCACCTGCCAGGTGCGTACCGGGTAGCTTTCCACCAGCCGCTTTTCCACCGGGTAGGGGTATTCCGCCAGCACCTCATCCAGAATATCCACCACGGTTTTATTCTGGAATGCTTTGTAGTCGCTGGTATGGGTCAGCAGTTTTACCCACGGCTCCATACGCAGCTCATAGGTAACCGAACGCCCTTCATGGCCCACCACCCGCGCCGCCGTGACCAGCCCGCTGATATGTCGTTTACCGCCACCATCCAGTTCGATGTTGACGCACAGATCTTTGCCCACCATCGGTTTGAGCGGCAGGTTGGCCGCCGGGGAGACATAGCCCAGATTCAGGGTGTCGGGCGTTTTTAGCTGTACAATGTAGGTAAACAGGCTGCCAAGTTTCTCCGAACCATTTATACCAGCAAAAAGCAGCATCTGCGGCGGCACAGCGCTACCGCTTACCGTGACGTTGTGCGCTCCCGGCCCACCGGCAGCAAGCGACGCCGCCGCATCCTGGGCAGCACTAACTATATCCGATATCCCTGCCGCCGCTGCGGCGGCCTGCGCTGCGGTTACTGCCGCTTTCACCAGCCCTGACGGCTCCGGCAGCGCACCAAACAGCTCCGCCGCTGCCTGTTCTGCCATCTGTTCGGCTGCGTCAGCAACACCGGTTGCGACTGAACCTGTGCTCATATCGCCACTTTCGCCAGTTATTGGCGGCGTGGTGATGACGGGTCCACCATTTCCAGCTGATTTATTACCCGTAGATACAAAACTCATGATATTTACTCCTTAAATATCGGATTAAAATACAGAACCAGGTGGCCAGAAAACATAAGATATAACTATCACTCTCCGTCTTTGTAATGAAGTCAGCATGTCAGTTTTAGATCATCTTTCAGGTGCCAGAACATTTCTTTAATGGGAATATTTTTATATTCAGGATGTTTTGAAGGATAAATCTGCTCTATTCCCCTGTAGTAAATACCAACAAATTTATGTCGGGGTTTTATAAATCAATGCTCAGGATGACCATATTCACCCACAAGAATGTTTTCACTGCCGTCTTTTTTCACCTCATTCCCGTTGTCGTAATATTCAAAATTTAGAGGTAATTAAGAAGTGTACGCAATACATATCGATGCCATACTCCACACCATAAAAAATAACAAAATTGCACCTCATCACTTCAAACCCGAAAAAAAAGTGGCATATCCAGCATGATGTCGTCATAAGTATCATATGCCCACCGAATAGCCTCATCACGAAGATTGTCCATATTCACCTTCGTATATTGCTATATTTGTTTCCACTCTACACATTTAGCGTCATATTTTTTATCCCCAGACGCAGCGCATCACATACCGTCCCTTGTTGTTCTGCTGCCAGTAGCATCCTGGCCACAGTAACGCGCGCCAGCGTCTTACCTGGCCGGGTCGACCACGGCAAATTATTTATCCTGTTTTCGTCCTTCCTTATGCCGCCCCGTCCAGTTCAATGCTGACACATAGGTCTTTACTCACCATAGATTTGAGTGGCAAGTTCGCGGCGGAGGAGATACGGTCGAGATTCAGATTGTCCGGGAGTTTTTAGCTGTACGGTATAAGTAAATTACTGAGCACTACCGGCAACAGAACCTGCTGTAGTTCCAATATTTTTACCGGTTATCGGCGGCGTGATTGTCGTCACCCCCCATACCGGATTTATTGTTCCTTTAATGCTAAATTTAAGCGCAGCATCCGGCAACCGAGAAATACCCCCCGCTGAAACAGATATATTTAAAAATGAGAGCCCCCCATTTTTACAGTAAACTAGAATACAGCGCCGGGTGGCCAAAAAATATAGGAGAACACTCGCCACTGCTCGTCCTTATAATGAAACCAACATGTCAAGTTCAAATCATCATGGAGATGCCAGAACATTTCTTTAATCGGTACATTGCTATATCTGGGATCCGTTGACCTATAGGTTTTTTCCAGCCCAATATAATACTCCCCAACAAACATATAGCGAGGTCTGACAAATTCATGTTCAGGCCTGCCATATTTTTCAACAAAAGAAGCATCAACCCCTCCGTTTTGTATATTATTTTTTTCATAATATTGAGTTACCTGTTCATCTTTTTTTGTTACATTTACCAGATCATATTTCATACCATTTATCGCAGTGACAGAGGGTTGAGGGTGGGGATTAAACATTACGCCATGCATCAGAAAATGAATGAGCAGAATACATGTTTGTATCATTTACCTACACTCAAAACTGTAAAGTAAGTATCAGGAATTATTACATTCAGAAATGTGTTAACATGTTCCAGGTAACGACTTCGAAGCTCCATTCCAATATTCATTAATGCGGCAGCATCCGATCTATATGCCGTTGTTGCTTTACCTGATTTATCCAGAGCATACTCATCGTCATGATAACCAATCATATGTCCAATTTCATGAGGTACGTTTATCTGGTTAGAGCAAACTGTCTGGGCTGGATCAAGACATTTCCGCACTGCGACCACATCTTCGGAGTCAATATGGAGGATACGAGAACCCCAGATAACATAAGTCCTTACATCATCCCCTGGTCTCACTTTCAATGCAGTCACATCCCAGTGCTCGCCATGATTGACAGGGATCATCTGTATATCAAATGGCAGAGGCTTCCCCTGAAACTTCCTGGCGAAATCTGAACTTCCTGAAACAGAAAAAAATATTTTACCATTCCATTCGGAACAAACTGTCGTATAAACATTAATGATAAACAATGATTTTTCTATAAACGTCCAGTCGTCCTTCACATCGCTATTTTTAACCCATGTATATTTACATTTTAACAATAATGAAATAGCTCCCGTTTCACTATTTATGACAAATTCACCTCTATCACCATAATCGTTTTTGATAAACTCCCCGTCTATCTTTGTTCTGGAAAAATATTCAGCCAATGGGCTATGAGGGTCAAACTGTAACTTACTCATTCGATTTCCTTAGGGATCCCCGAAGCATATCGCATTGATGCCATACCTTTTATCTTCGGACATCACCTGAATTATCAACTTCCGTGATGAGCCGCAGCGCATCCATATACCGCCCTTCACTGTTCTGCTGCCAGAACCAGCCTTGCCCTGGCAGGTAACGTATGCCCGGTAGATCCAACTATCCCGCTATTCATCTGTACAGCCCAGCCCCCGGCGCTGTACCACTTCACTGGCAAATGTCGCGCCAGTTTTTTTCATTATTTCTTGTTGTATTTTTTGCAACTGCGGAAATATAATTCTCTCACATTTATTTATTTCCCATATATCACCAGTTTGAGAACTTACTGAAAACAGCCCCCAATAATCTATTGCTCCGACAGTCGATGTATCATAGCCAAGGCTAAAATCATAATATCCCGGATGGGGAGGATTTCCGTGTTTATCCTGCAAATCACCGTCAACAAAAACGCCATCCAGCGATAAATCATATTTTTGATATTTAAGTGCAATAATGAGTAGTTTTTCTGCCTGTGCTTTCGTCATTCCACCGCGATTTATATCTGACAAATTAAATTCAGATACAACCACTTGGGCATTACAGAACTCAGATATAAAGAGAAAAAAAACAAGCATTATTTTACGGGGCATGCTATTCTCCGTCCGACCATAATAATTATTCCAGCAGTTATCCTGGCGTAATTATCCGTACCACCAGTAATATGAGATCCTGAATTAAACCCAGCAGCTACCAGAGCTTCAGAGAAGGCCAGAGCATCTTTTTTCCCCCGAACAGCGTCACCATACTTGACAGCAAAAGATCGTGCACAAACTGAAAACGAAGAAAAAATAGCCACCCAAGTTTTGTTACTATCCTTTGGATGAACCCGACCTGACTGAAATGATGCAGGAGCCTGGAGAGAAAAGTAATTATTATATTCCCTGGCAATACGACCTGTACCATATTGACTTTCGGCAGCAGCAAGACCCAGTATATTCTCTACCGGTACATCAAGCTCTTTTGCAATTATCTCACAAACCTTCATGTGCTCCTGGACAAATCTTACCGCGCCCACGTTATTACACGCTTTATCATAATTACCCATTTCTTCATTCCTTAGCAGGTGTTTTTAAAACCACCATGCTCATTATTTCTCCGCCAGCCTTGCCCTGACAAGTAACGTATGCCCGATAGCTCCAACTACCCCGCTATTCATCTGTACAGCCCAGCCCCCGGCGCTGTACCACTTCACTGGCAAATGTCGCGCCAGTTTTTTTCATTATTTCTTGTTGTATTTTTTGTAGCGCCGGAAATGATATTCTCTCACATGAATATTCTTCCCAGATATCTCCTGTTTTCGGACTGACGGAGAATAATCCCCAGATATCCGTAGCACCGGCAGAAGGAGAGTCATAGCCCACACCAAAGCTATAATATCCAGAATGAAATGGTTTACCCTGATCATTTTTTAAGGCCTCGTCCATAAAAACGCCAGGCAATGTAATATTATATTTTTTATTTTTTAATGATAAAACCAATAATGCCTGAGCCTGTGTCTCGGTAAGCCCTTCCTGATTTAATTTAGTCAAATCAAACACCGGGATATTTGATACAAGAACCTGGGCATAACTGCTCACGGATAAAATAGTAAACAAAAGCAATGACACTATTTTACTGAACATGCCATTCTCCGCTTAACCATACCAATCATAGCCACCAGTTCACTGGCGTATCCGGTATGCCCTCCATTACTACTTTTACCTGAATTAAATCGTGACTCAATCAATGCTTGTGCAAATTGTTTAGGGTCCTTTATCTTTCTGACTGCACTACCAAACCTGATGGCGAATGATTTCGCGCAATTTAAAAAAGACGTATAGGTGGCAACCCACACGTCGTGACTTCCCTGAGGATGAACTTTACTCAACTGCAATGGTGCCGGACCATGCATTGAAAAAAAATTATTATATTCAGTTGCAATCCTTCCCTGCCCATAACGACTTTCCTTTGCTGCAACCGCCAGTATAAATTCCACTGGCACTTCAAGTTGATTAGCGATTATCTCACAATCATTCTTATATTTTTGAATAAACCTTACCGCCTCTGTGTTATTACACGCTTTATCATAATTACCCATTTCTTCATTCCTTAGCAGGTGTTTTTAAACCCACCATGTTCATTATTTCTCCGCCAGTCGCAGCGCATCCACATACCGCCCTTCACTGTTCTGCTGCCAGAACCAGCCTTGCCCCGGTGTTGCCTGCCCCAGCGTCTTACCCGGCCAGCCCGGCCACGGCAGATAACGCACGCCCGGCAGTTCTACTACCGGTGCTTCATCCGGCAGCCCGGTCAGTTCCCGGCTGCGCTGCGATGTTCGTCGTAACCCGCGCAGCCACTGCGCCCACCACGGCCCCGGCTGCCACATCGCCCATAGCTGGTCCACCTGCTCCGTCAGCCGCCCGCGCCGCATCGTGTCCGGCGTGATATGCTGCGCCGCCAGCCTCGCCAGCCAGTACAGCCAGCCCTGCGTCTCCTGCAAACTCTCGTCCAGCCACTCCCGACCGCAGCGCTGGTAAATCACCAGCGGCCACGGGCGTCCCACGCTATCCCGTGACGCCATCAGCACTCCGGTCAGCCAGTCAGTCGTCCCACCCATCGGCAAAAATCCCGGCGACATCACAAAGCTCCACGGCAGCGGATGGTGTTCCGGCGCGGGCATATCATGTTCGCCACGCGGCGACAGGTGCATCCAGCCGTCACGCTCTTCATCGGTCGTCTGGCCTTCCGGCAACACGATATGCCGCCCGCTGCCCACCCATGTCTGGCGGTTCAGCCAGTCCTGCCATATTCGTCCCTCTTCAGCGCCCACCCGCCAGCGCACATAGTCGCGCTGGTCCGGCAGCCTGCCGAACATCGCCGGGGCTGATACCACCGCTGGCCGGCGCATTACAACGCCCTCGCCGGACAACTGAAGTTCTGCAATAGCTCCCGGCTGACCGGGTTAAAATCCCGCCCGGCGGTGATTTCCAGCACCACCCGGCGACCGTCAAAATCATATTCCACCAGTTGACGCCCCCGCACCGCCGTTTCCTGTACCATTCCGGCGTCCAGCAGATGAAACAGCGCCCACGGCCCGCCGGTCAGTAGCGTTGAGGTGTCCTGGCGAATACGCGGGCTGGCGGTGATTTCCGCCATCGAGCCGTTGCGCGGTCCCGGCCACGTCACTTTCAGGGGCCGGTCCGGACCATGGGCGTAGCGCAGCACCTGGCCGTCGATATCAATCACCAGTTCCGTGATGGCCGGGTCCATATCCACCACGCTAATCTGCATCGACCAGGAAAATTTTTTCCCGCCCTCGCTGTTAAAAAACACGCTGCGGATCTGCTTCGCCTGCTGAAACGGCGTCAGATCCGGCCCCTGCAATGTCATGTTGCCTTCGGTTGGTTTGTAGCGCCACGGGTCGCTGGCGGTGTCCGCCAGCGGAGCCAGTTGTTTGCTCCAGAAAGCATCCAGTACGCCGCCGCTGGCGAAGATGCGGTTAAAGTCCTCGGCGCTGACCTCCTGCGGACTGTCGGCGAACGGATAGCGCCCGTCGATGGCGTCACGGCAGTCGTCGCCCATCATCGCCTCCATCTGGGTGTTCAGCACGTCGCCGGTCCCGGCGTTGATTTTGCGCGTTCCCTGCTTCGTCAGATCCAGCAGGATGTTTTTCAGCGGCGCAGGCAGTTTCGCCGCCTCCAGTTGCAACTTGTCTGCGGCAGTAATGCGCGCTGGCAACGTCCCCGCCGCCAGCGCGCTATCAGCAATGGTCAGTTGGGTGTAATACTCGTTGAGCATGGTCAGCAGCGAAGCGATCTGCATCGTCCCACCGCCGCTCTGTCCGCCGTCCGTCCGCCCGGCAATGACCTCGCGCAGCGCGGCGAAACGGTCATCCACCAGCGTTTTTTCCAGCCGTTCTTCCGGGTGAATATCCTGGAACAGTTTTGCCGTCTGTACCACTTTCCCCGCGTTACCGGACGCGCGCTGCGCCAGCTGTTTCTGTCTGGCCTGCGGGTCCGGCGGCGGCACCAGCGTGGTCTGCTCCACCACCGCTTTTCCCAGCCGCATCAGCGGTGAGTCCGGCGATGCCAGGGTGCGCAGCACCTGTAAATCATAGGCCAGGCCGGAACTGCCCTCTTCCCCGGCACTGTTGATACTATGGATACTGTCCAGAAAATCCTGCCAGCGGCGGGCATATTCTGTCAGGTACAAACGGCGGACTTCGCGGGCGACAGACTGCTCCTGCCCCGGTATCTGGCTGCGCAGGCTGTCAGTCAGCTTTTTTGGCGTACTCTCCCGGCCCATCACCCAGCCATCGTTCTCCGTCGCCGCCGCCACAAATTCCGGTAATCGTTTGTCGAACAGCTCCCGGTAACCTTCACGGGTAAAAATACCCGGCACGCCCCGATCCAGCGGCGCGCCGTTGCTACGCACAAACACCGTTCCCGCATCCGCGCCCACAGCGCGTACCAGCGTGAACTCCTGCGGCGCTTCGCTCTCCATTGCCGCCAGCGCCCGCGCATAGATACGCTCGGTACTGGTGTGACCGTCGAGGAATGCCCGCGCCTGGCGGATCAGCGCCTCATCTTTCTCATACGGTGAATGCACCACCCGGCTGCCGTCAAACAGCGCTTCGATATGCGTCAGCACGGCGGCGCGCCCGCCGAACCCGGCCACGCTGTCGCTGTTCCCCAGATCGTTAATCACCCACGACTGGATCTCCGCCGCGTTGTATTTATCTTCGTGATCTTTATCCAGATTCAGTAGCAGATAGATGCGCAGGGCATCGTAGGCCGCTTTACTGTCCTGACGGGCAATGGCGTCCGCCAGCACATACTCCATCCGTTTCACCAGCGGCGGCAGCAGCAGTTGATCCAGCAGGCGGTTGTACAGCGACGCCACGCTGTCGGTTACCGGCGGTACGCTGTACAGGCCGTAGCGCCAGGTCAGCGGCGGCGCGTCCGGGTCCAGTTCCGGCCAGGCGGACAGTTCCCTTGCGCTATCCAGCAGTGCCGGGACGGGAGCCATCGCCGGTTTACCGGTGTAGGCTTTCACTTCACCGTCCAGCCGGGTCGCGCGGGCGCTGATTTCATTCATATAGTCGCCGTTGGTCTGCTGGCTGGTCTGCATCCCCTGCCACAACAGGAATGCCAGCACCAGTACCAGCAGGTGCCCGCCGAGGCGCAGCAGGCGGTAACGCCAGGCCCACTGGAGGTTTGGCTCCACCAGGTGCGCTTCACGGAAAATAAACTGTGTTAGCAGATCATGCAGAAAGTAGCTGCGGTTGCCGTCCGGCAGAGCGTGTGGGAGAGAGGCGGAGGATTCGCCACGGGCGGTTTTTATCGCCCGGACAAAGCGCTGCCAGATACTCAACTGGTCGGCCACGGCGTCGGCCTGCGCCTGCGCGGCGCTGGTGAAAAACACCCCGCGCAGCGTGTTATTCAGTTGCGTGGCATCGAATTTTGAATCGAGGAAGATCTGTTCAATAGCCTCCAGCAACGGCTCGCCGAGGGCGGCGAACTCACGCGGGAAGGTATACAGCCGCTGGCGGCTTTTAAGGTCGTACTCTTCCTGTAACCGGGTATCCAGTCCCTGATCCAGCCGCAGCGTCAGGCGCGCCAGCTCCTGCGCGCAGGCGGCATGCAGCGCCTGCGGGTCGCCCGTTTTTCGCCTGCGGCTGTACGGCAACGTAAAGCCCCAGATTTGTGCGCGAAGATGGCTGGTCAGCGTGCGAAAATACTCGCTGAACCCCGGCAACAAATCCATTTTGGTGACCACCAGATAGACCGGAAAGCGAATCCCCAGGGTCTCGCGCAGTTCTGCCAGTCGCGCCCGCAGAGCGGCGCAGGCCGCCAGGCGTTCCGCCGGTGACTGTGCGGTTAAATCCGCCACGTTTAGCGTCAGGATCACGCCGTTAAGCGGCGCGCCGGGGCGATGTTTACGCAGCAGACCGAGAAAGCCCTGCCACTCTCCGGCGTTACGCTGCGCGGCGCTCGCTTCACCACCGTCATCGTGGCGGGCGTAGCGTCCGGCGGTATCAATCAACACCGCTTCGTTGGTAAACCACCAGTCGCAGTGTAGCGTGCCGCCACCCGGCACTGTCAGGATACGCGAGGTCTGCTCCATTTGCTCCGCCAGCGGGAACTGCAATCCGGTGTTCAGCAGGGCCGTGGTTTTGCCATCGCCGGGACTGCCGACCACCATGAACCACGGCAGCTCATACAGAAAGCGTTTACCCTCGAAGATTTTACGCCAGCCAGGCATATCCACCCGCAGCTGCCGCAGCTGCCGGATGGCCTGCGTGACAATATGGTTGACGGTGCGCAGGTCGGCTTTGATCTCGCCTGCCACCGGTACCTCTTCCCCGCGCGGATGCAGGAAGCGACGCAGCAGTTGTTCATCCATACGCAGCGCACGCCACAGCCGGTACAGGCCGTACAGCGCGTACATCAGCAGGATGAAACCAATTAATGTCAGGCGGACCCACAGCGGCGCAAACGGATGGACATCGCCCAGGGCCAGCAGCGGTGTGACGAAGCCAATCGCCAGGCACAGGACACTGATGCCGATGATACTCATCGACCAGTTGACCAGCCACAGTACCAGCAGCATCAGCAACAGGGCAATGGTCACTACCCGGCTACCCACGGAGGCCAGCGGGCGCAGGGTATCAAATGACACCAGCGGCCCGACAAACCAGACCAGCAGCGCCAGAACCAGAACGCCCACAACTGCCAGCGCGCGCCGGGAAAAAAGCAGACTAAGAAATTTTTGCATTATATTTCGACTCGCCACCCAATAATCAATATTTTAAAATTCCCTGGATAAAGTAATATAACCATTAAATCTTACAGAACACTCATCAGCATTCATGAAGCTGGATGCAATGAAAATATCTTTTTCTTTATCTTTGTTAATATAGGTATATTTTGCCACGATAGATTTAACCTGATTTTCATAGTAACTATCGAAATAGGATTTTTTATCTAATATTGCCACTTTATTTTTGGCCTTATCTTTTTCATAATCCATCCTGGCCAGAGATTCTGCATAGACCTTAGATACAGGCGAGATATCAAGAATCTCTACCTTTGTTTTATCCTTTATAATAGTAGCGACATCTATATTCAGGTCATTTTTTATGGCATCAAATAATGATGACTCCATTGATGCTCCAACCGTAGCACACCCATAATCGTGCGCATAAGAAATGGCAGGAATACCCACCAACAGACAGACCATTATCTTAAACATATCAATCCCTTACTACCAAGACTTTACCACCAAGACTTTATCTGAACTGGCAGCGATAACATTATCACAGGGTATACCTGTCACATTTCAGGCTACATGTGCGCTGGCTTTACTCTCTTACCCCAGTCACGAACCAATGTATGCTCCCGGGGATTTATTTCCTTGCCGCCTTGATGCAACTTGAATGATTTTATATCTTACAGGGGTACTCTATTAATTTATTTATGATAAGTTCAGCCGCGCGAGAATTCAGTTCCTCATTGGTTTTATTTTTAAGAGAAACATAGACTAATTCATTTAATGTTAGCGTCTTAAATAAAGCGTATCCACACCACAGTTTGTTCTCTGTCGCATCCTCCACGCCGAGCAGATAGACACCCGCCCTGAGTTTATCCCGTTGATTACCAGACACCCAAAATTTAAAAAAGTCATTACCTGAAAGATTAAGCGCATCCGGAGTCAGGGATAAAATGGGAGATGACCGGGAAGCAATTTTTATGGAGGAGTCTGTCCTCTGACAGGGAAAATTTTTAACTAATGCTTCCTCTATTAGTATTGAAGCCCTTACATCAGGCTTTTTCACTGCGTGCTGTTCAAACCAGGTCAGCACAGTATGGTTTATTGTTATACTGTCAACCTGACCATATCCACACCAGGCTTTACTTTCTGTAGCATCCGCCACCCCCAGCATATACATCAGAGCATTGTCTTTTTTCTGTACGTTGTCAGTGGCATAAAATTTCAGGAAATCCCGAGTACTGAGGTTGACATTATCGGGGGAAATGAATCCTGCGTTAATCGGGGATCCGGCAAAAGCGCCACCGGATAACAGGCAACATAAGATGATCAAAAAAACACGAACAGATCGTGTTATGTGATATGTCGCTGAGATCCGATAATAATCCCCCGTCACGCCACATACTGCCGAATGATGAGACACATCATAGGTTGATTTTTTCATCATTCATTCACTCCACTACCAGAATTTCCACCCGACGGTTTTTCGCCCGCCCGGCTTTACTGCCGTTATCCGCCACCGGCACCGTATCGCCCTTGCCGACGATATGTACCCGTTCGGCAGGTACGCCGCCGGAGGTCAGTAACGCCGCAACTTCCGCCGCCCGTTTTTCCGACAGCACCAGGTTGGATGGGAATTCAGCCGAATGAATGGGCTGGCTGTCAGTGTGACCCGTTACAGTGACTGCGCCGCCCACGCGGGCGATTTCCCGCGCCGCTTTGTTAATCACTGGCCGGATTGCGTCACTCACCGTTTTCTGTCCCGGTACAAACATGGCGTCGCCACGGAAGACCACCCTACTGTGCTGGTCATCTTCGTCCACGGTCAGCAGGCCACGGGCGATTTCGTTTGCCAGCAGGATTTTCAGCCGCAGCTTATGAACCGGCACGGGCGGCGGCGGCAGTTTTATACCAATCGCATCAATATGCTGTTGTACGGTGACGGTCTGCACATCCATCCGGTGGCTGTAAAGGCCAAACAGCGTCAGCATCGCCAACAGAGCAATCCCGGCGCTCAGCCAGACCGGCACCCGGCGCATCCGCCGCAGTCGTCCGCTTATCGCCCCCTGAAAGTCAGGCGAGAGCGCGGGCATAACCGGATCGCGACGCTGTGAAAGCTGTGTCAGCAATTGCTGACGAATATTGTCCAGTTGCTTACGCCCGTCTGGCTGCACGCTGTAGCGGCCTTCAAATCCCAACCCCAGCAGGTGGTAGATAACCTCCAGTACGTTGCCATGCTCCTGGAAGCTGGCCGCCAGACGCCCGATGATCTGGAAAAGTTTTATCCCGCCTTCGCTTTCACCATGAAATGTTACCAGCAGGCTTTTTCCGGCCCAGACGCCGCGCCGTCCCCAGGTTGTGTTATTGGCGGCTTCATCAAGCGCCGTACACAGGCAGTAACGTACCGCCAGTACGTGCTCGCGCCGCAGATTCGCCTGATCGCATAATGTCTGGTACAGATGCATCTCGCGTACCAACAGATTACGGTAAGGCTCTACCAGGGCCGCATCCAGTTTAGCGGGCATGGCTGCGAGAGCGCACAATAAAGGCCGGGCAGCGGCGAGCAACGGGTTAGCCGCCGCGCTGATTTCAGCCAGCCGAAGTTTGCTGTCCGGACCGTCTTCAACGATGACATTGAGTTCCGTGCGCTGGCTGGTGTGTACCGGCGTTTCATATTCACTGTCCTTATGCTCCGGCGTGGTGGACAAAAAGGACATCATGTCCGCCGCTGGCGGCGTCAGGGTACTGTCTGTCATTTATCGCGCACTCCCCACAGTTCTGTCTCCAGCCCCGGAAATTCCCCGGCGGTATGCATGGCCATCCCGCCGTAACGGGCAATGTGTTCCCACAATGCTCCCTCGCGGCGGATGTCGTAATAGATGTATCCGGCCTGAAACGGGATTTGGCGCGGTGGTACAGGCAGAACCTGCAAAGCCAGCCCCGGCAGATGCGAGCGGATCAGTTCCGGCAGGCGATCGGATGGCCCGATTTTGGTCTGGGCGGCAAAATGTTGCAGTAGCACATCGGTCGGCATTGAAGCCTTTATCGCCAGTACCAGCGTGCTGAAATCGGCAAGATCGGAAGGGGCCACCACCGCATTCAGGATGCCGTAAGTCCCCTCTTTCAGCTCGATGCGCTGCGCGCCCCGGATCAGTACCGCATTCAGCAGGAACTGCACCTCATCAACCAGCGATTTCAACCCGGCATAGGGCGTCAGGTGTTTGTACTCTTTGTATTCAGCGGGCCGTCGCGTTTGTGGACGCACATAGGTGGAGAGTTCCCCGGCCAGTTCGGACAGGTAGCGATACAACACTTCCGGGGCCAGCGGGGTTTTCGCCAGGTGAGTCAGCAGCGGCTCAAAGCGATTGAGAATTTGCAGCAGCAGGTAATCGGAGACCTCCGCTGCTTCATGGCCGTGGTTGTCGCTGCCGGTCAACCGTTCCGCCAGCGAATCGGCCCGCATTCGGATGAGATCGTTGATCCACGACAGCCAGGTACACATCAGTGAACTGGCCTGATAATTAATGATGGGCGGGATCAGGTCGTGGTCGATATCTATCCGCCCGTCAGGGTTTAGCCCGGTGATGCGGGTCAGCGGCAGGCCAATCCAGGCGCCCGTCACCGCTTTTTCCGGCAGCAGCCGCAGGCGCAGGTGACTGAGCTGTAATAACTGCGCGCCACGTCCCAGCGAGTTGGCGTCGCGGATGTCGTGTTCATGTACCGAGAAACGCGCCAGTGATTCCGGGTTATTGTCAAACGTGGTTTCTTCGCTGTTCGGCGCGCGTACCGGTACCGCCAGACAAATCTGCTGGTTCAGGTGCTCCGGCAGGATGGTCAGCGGCGGCGGCAGCGGGGTGTGGTCCGGTGCGTTAAACGGCGTGCCGTCAGGAAAAATCCCTGATGCCTCTTTCAGTATCAGTTTACCGATGTTCAGCGCTTCGCCATCAATATTGTAGTGGCTGAATCCCCAGAAAAAGGGGGTCAGCGGCAGGCTGCGGTAATGCATGACGTGTTCCAGATAACGCTCTTGCTGCTGAAACATCTGCGGCAGTAAAAATTGTCCTTCACTCCAGACTACGCGGTCATTCCAGCTCATAATTCATTTATCCCGTTCCGTAATTACAATGGCGCTTTGTTCCAGTTCCGCCTCCAACTGCACTTTTCCTTTCCCCGGTATGAGGCTGCTGTACCAGGCTTTTTCCGGGGCTTCCGGGATTTTATAGGTTACCCGCCAGACCGATTTGGCCAGGTTACGGTATCCGGCCAGTACGCCGATTGCCGTGGTCTGCGCATTCAGCGGGCGACGCAGTTTTTTCTCTTCGCCGGGACGCAAAATAAAGCTGTCGCGACGCACTAAATCGTCGGTAAGGACGGATTTGTCGTTGTCATGGAGCGACCAGTAATCAGCTGTCGTGAAAGCGGCGTCATTTTTTAGTTCATAAACACGTATCTCAATGGGCGCGGCCTTCTTCTGATTGTCAGGATTCACCTTATCGGAGGCTTTCACGCTCAGGTCGAGTCGCTGTGATTCGAGGTCAGGTAACGCATCGCTACTGCCGCATCCGGAAAGCAGGAGCAGTGCAAAAGGCATAGCTACCGCACATAACCACCGAGTGGGGTTACGCCATTCATTCACTGTAAATTCCTTTAAAATCAAAATAATAAATCCGGCCAGATATAAATCTGGCCGGAAAAACAGCCGTTAAATTTCTTTGTTGGCCTTGAAGTCGTAGCCTGCGGTGATGGTGCCGCCGCTGCCACCCTGCTGGTTCTGCACCACGTATTCCTGCTTCACGGTGCTGAAGGAGAGTTCAATTGATTCGCGAGACGCAATTTCCCCTCCCTGGCTTCCGCTGGGCGATACCATTGCAATAATCAGATCTGTGAAAGTGTACTTGAGGTACTCCAGCGGATTGCCGCCAGCCTTACGCATAACCAGAATGGCCTGCGGAATGTGCTTACCGGAAGAGCAGTATTTGAACAGGTTCGGGCTGGCGCGATCGATGTAATGTTCAAATGAAAGATTAGTGACGGAGACCTTACCGGAACCGAGACCGCTACCGGCGTGCATGGTGGATTCCTGATGAATATTCCAGCGCCAGCTCAGTACTTCAATTTCATTTTTGTGTTTGTCATCCATTGACTCGCCGTCAATGCCGTCAATTTTCAGAAAAATGTCATAAGACATATCTACTATCCTTTTAACTACCTAAATTAAGCCCTGATTTATCTGCTTTATTAGGTGAACAGATTAACTATTCCTGTACAGCTCTTTCTTACCCATAAATTCATCAGAGCAAGAGAACGTATGCTTTTAATATCTTTGAATTTTACTTCTCGACACGCCTTTTAATTAATTCATTTAATTCCCTGTCATGGATAAAATCTATGCACTTCATGGTATTAAAATCTGATGATATCGAACCGTTATATTTCAACCCTGAATATTTTTTCGCAATCTCATCAATTTCATGGTAAATCTCCACAGATTGTTTACCATATTCAAGGTAAGCACTGGCCGTAGCTCTGGCATCGTTTTTAACGACATCATCTTTGTATACTAATGCCAGACAATGACTCAGCGCCCAATTTTTTAAGAGTTCCGACTGTGAATATTGTGTGGTCAATGCTTCTTGTGCAAAGGATGGCTGCCATACCAGCATTCCACTTATGCTGAAAGTAACTAATATTAACCATTTCACGGCAGTATCCACAGAGTCCCAACTTCAGGAACAAATGGTCCATTATCTGGGTCATTTAATAAGTGGCACTGATCTGAACAGATACTGCCATTCCATAATGTAACGTGTCCTCTGGCATTGCTCCAGCCATGCCCTTTTACTACGATAATTCCTTTCTTCCCGATAAAGTCACTCTGTTTCGGATTATTAACAATAAGATCAGGCTTGCCCATAGTATGAGTAAGATAATCAATCATATCATTCACGCGATAAATATAGAATTTATTATCGGCACCACTAACCTTTGCATACGGAGAGTTACGGGCTATTGGGAACCCTGTCGCATTCAAAACATAGCTCATTCGAATAGGGCAGGCATTTTGAAAATAACCACCAGTTATATTTTTCCCAACGTTTCCACCAATAATGCTACCCACATCAGCGACGGAATGATTCACCTTCCTAAAAGCTAACCACGCTTCATTGAATGAAGGTCTGTTCATTTTGCTTAACCTCTAAAAATTCTGTGTAGGTCATTAATTCTCAACACGTATCTTCATGGACGCCGCTTTCTTCTGATTGTCAGAATTCACCTTGTAAAACGCTTTCACGCTCAGGCCAGGCCGCTGCGATTAGGGGTCAGGTAGCGAATCGCTACTGCCGCATCCGGAAAGCAGGAGCAGTGCAAAAGGCATAGCTACCGCACATAACCACCCAGTGGGGTTACGCCATTTATTCACTGTAAATTCCTTTAAAATCAAAACAATAAAACCAGCCAGACATAACATCTGGCCGGAAAAACAGCCGTTAAATTTCTTTGTTGGCCTTGAAGTCGTAGCCTGCGGTGATGGTGCCGCCGCTGCCGCCCTGCTGGTTCTGCACCACGTATTCCTGCTTCACGGTGCTGAAGGAGAGCTCCACCGTTTCACGGGAGGCGATTTCACCATCGTGGCTGCCGCTCGGGGAAACCACGGCGACAATCAGGTCGGTGAAGGTATACTTGAGGTACTCCAGCGGATTGCCGCCAGCCTTACGCATAACCAGAATGGCCTGCGGAATGTGCTTGCCGGAGGCGCAGTATTTGAACAGGTTCGGGCTGGCGCGATCGATATAGTGATCAAAATCCAGGTTGGTGACGGAGACCTTACCGGAGCCGAGGCCGCTACCGGCGTGCATGGTGGATTCCTGATGAATATTCCAGCGCCAGCTCAGTACTTCAATTTCATTTTTGTGTTTGTCATCCATTGACTCGCCATCAATGCCGTCAATTTTTAAAAAAATGTCATAAGCCATTTTTATATCCTTATTAAGTTTTACTTAAAATAAACCTGATTTTATCTATATCTTTTTGTTTATAGATAAATCATTGCCGTACAGAATCCTTCTCCAATAACTTCAGGAGAACAGAAGACTGTATATTTTTCCGGTACCGATAATGTATTTAGTTATTTTATGAATTTGCATTATTTAATGCATATGAATAATGCTTCATAACTTCCGATAATAAAAACCATAACCTGTACTGAAATTTTCACGTCTCAAATCGCTAATTACAGATAAAAGATATAGACTGGTCTTCTGGCGATCCCTCAAAATTATGAGTCTTACAGCGAGTAGAAGAAGCAGGTATTGGTTGCGTCAACCATATCTGTTCATGACCATAAATACACGAAACCCAATAGCGATCGGTTTCTTTATCGCTAACACGTTCTGTTTCCCATACAGACCAATTTTCACCGTTTACTTTTTTAGTCTCTGGTTTGAGATCCATCAGGTTTTCAGGTTTACCCTGCGTTACCCCAATACTACTTAACCATAAACGCGACATATATCGGGGAGAAAGCTGCCACGGCGCTGGGACATCAGACTTCAGGCTCACAGCAGAAGACTGAGTATCAATAACAGCCGGACAACTGACTTCCCAGGCTACAGCATATTGTGAAAAGAGCAGAACAATACCAGGTAACAGATGAAAAGTTGGGCTTATGGTCATAATATGTATTTCCTACTCAATGATATAAAAAGCTTCGGCATTGTTACTGGCATTCGGATATGTGTCATCATTACGTACCCCACCTTTACGAGAAAGTGAGCGGGACGAAATTCTTTTCTTCATATCCCTCTTTATATTCTCTATCTTCTCTGTCTTCACTCGCTTAAACATTCATAAAATATATATCAGGCATTGCCCTGCTTCACTGACGGCAGTTTTGTCACCAGGCGCAGCGATCCCGTCAGCCCTTCAAGCTGGAAATGCGGACGCAGGAAGAATTTCGCGTCGTAATAACCTGGATTGCCTTCCACCTCTTCCACCACTACCTCTGCGGCAGCCAGCGGACGACGGGCTTTGGTTTCTTGCGAGGAGTTCACCGGATCGGCGTCGACATAATTCATAATCCATTCATTTAGCCAGCGCTGCATATCCTCACGCTCTTTAAAGGAACCGATTTTGTCGCGGACGATACATTTGAGGAAGTGAGCGAAGCGCGAGCAGGCGAACAGGTACGGCAGACGGGCGGACAGGTTGGCGTTGGCCGTCGCGTCCGGATCGTAGTATTCCTGTGGTTTTTGCAGCGATTGTGCGCCGATAAAGGCGGCATAGTCTGAGTTTTTACGGTGGATCAACGGGATAAAACCGTTTTTCGCCAGTTCAGCCTCGCGGCGGTCAGAGATGGCGATTTCGGTCGGGCATTTCATGTCCACGCCGCCATCGTCAGTCGGGAAGGTATGGCAGGGAAGATTTTCCACCGCACCGCCTGATTCCACACCGCGAATCAACGTACACCAGCCGTAGTGTTTGAAGGAACGGTTGATGTTTACGCCCATCGCGTAGGCCGCGTTGCTCCAGACGTATTTGGTATGGTCAGAACCATCCGCATCTTCTTCAAAATCAAACTCGTCCACCGGGTTGGTTTTTGCGCCATACGGCAGGCGGGCAAGAAAACGCGGCATCGTCAGGCCAATATAACGGGAGTCTTCGCTAGCCCGCAGCGAGTTCCACGGCGCATATTCCAGGTTCTGGGTGACGATTTTGGTCAGGTCGCGGGGATTCGCCAGCTCCTGCCAGGAGTCCATTTGCAGTACCGAGGGGGAAGCCCCGGCAATAAACGGCGCATGGGCCGACGCGGCGACTTTGGCGATAGAGCCAAGCAGATCCACATCGGGCGGTGTATGGTCGAAGTAGTAATCCGCAATGATACAGCCATAAGGTTCGCCGCCTAACTGGCCGTATTCGGCTTCATACAGTTTCTTGAACATCGGGCTTTGATCCCAGGCGATGCCCTTGTAACGCTTCATGTTGCGCCGCAATTCATCTTTTGACAGATTCATGAAGCGAATTTTCAGCTTTTCGTCGGTCTCGGTGTTGTAAACCAGATGCTCCATACCGCGCCACGAGGATTCCAGCTTCTGCCAGTCGGGATGTTGCAGGATCAGTTTGATCTGTTCGGTCAGTTTAAAGTCGATCTGCGCAATAATAGCGCTGATGCTTTTATAGGCGTCATCGCTGACGGTGATCGTGTTCGCCAGCGCCTGTTGCGCCAGCGTCTGCACCGCGGCTTCCACGGCTTTTGCCGCCTGGGTAGTCTTGGGTCGGAAGGCCTGATTCAGCAACGCATCAAATTCACCGGATGCGGAGACGGTATCCTGAGCAACCGCGTCGGTTGCCTGCATATTACTGTTTGCCATGAAAATTCCTTAAAAATTCGACATTATTCCGCTGATTCATTATCCGCTGACACACCTTGCTGGGTAGCGGCCGGTTTCGGCGCATTCGCCAGCGTTTTCAGCAGAGTCGGGTCCTGCAACAGTTTATTGACCAGATTTTCCGCCCCGGCCTTGCCATCCATGTAGGTCTGGAGGTTCGCCAGTTGAGTGCGGGCTTCCAGTAACTGGTTCAGGGCGTCCACCTTGCGGGCAATCTGTGCCGGCGAAAAGTCGTCCATATTTTCCAGCGTGATATCGACCATCAACTGACCTTCACCCGTCAGCGTATTCGGCACGGCGAACGCCACGCGCGGCGCAATGGCTTTCATGCGCTCATTGAAGTTATCAATATCAATATCGAGGAATTTGCGATCCGTCACCGGCGGCAGTTCTTCACGCGGTTTCCCAGCCAGATCGGCCAGCACCGCCATCACGAACGGCAGCTCGATTTTTTTCTCAGAGCCGTAAATCTCTACGTCATATTCAATCTGCACGCGCGGCGCGCGGTTGCGCGCGATGAATTTCTGCGCGCTATTGTTGATAGCCATAATCCTTCATTTCCTTTTTAGTCAACTGGTTGCCGCAAGGGGAGCGGTATACCGGTACAGTTTTTAAAATCGCACTACGGACACTTCGAACGGCCGGTTTCAGCAAACGATCTCAAAAACAATCTGCTCATCACCATTAACGCCGATATCAATTTGCCTGATAGCGGCTTTTTCCGTCATGGCCTGCAACCAGTAGCGCGACAGTTGTGGCAGGATGTGCTGTTCGATGTAGCCAATCAGCAACCGCGCGCCCGTTTCATGCATTGGACAGCACGCCACAATATGTGCGACCAGTTCCTCGCTATACGTCAGCGTCACGCCGTGCTGCTCACCCATCCGCGCCACCAGCCGGTCAAGGTGCAGACGGGCAATCACGCCACGCGACGTTTCGTCCAGTGGCAGGTAAGGGATCACCGTCACGCGGCCCAGAAATGCCGCCGGGAAATGCTTGCGTAATTCCGGCATTAGCGCCTCTTTAAGCCCCGTAGCATCGGGCATTAAGGCCGGATCTTCACACATCTGGCTGATGAGGTCGGAACCCACGTTGGTGGTGAGTAATAGCGTGGTGTTTTTGAAATCGACATGTGTTCCCTCACCGTCCTCCATCCCGCCCTTGTCAAACACCTGATAGAAGAGTTCATGGACGTCATGGTGCGCTTTTTCGATCTCGTCGAGCAGCACTACGCTCCAGGGGTGGCGACGCACTGCTTCCGTCAGCACACCACCCTCGCCATAGCCCACATAGCCGGGGGGCGCGCCTTTCAGCGTGGAAACGGTGTGAGCCTCCTGGAACTCGCTCATATTGATGGTAATCAGGTTCTGCTCACCGCCGTAGATAGCCTCCGCCAGCGCCAGCGCGGTTTCGGTTTTACCGACACCGGACGGCCCGGCCAGCATAAACACTCCCACCGGTTTGCGTGGATCGCCCAGTCCCGCCCTGGCGGTCTGAATACGTTCACCAATCTGCGCCAGCGCGCCGTCTTGCCCGGTAACGCGTTGCGCCAGTCGGGCAGGCAGTTCCAGCACCTGGCTGGCCTCATCTTTCACCATGCGCCCGGCAGGAATACCGGTCCAGTCGGCGACAATCGCCGCGACAACCGCCGCGCTGACTTCCGGGAACACCACCGGCGCGTCGCCCTGCCACTCCCTTAGCGCCGTTTCGGCCTGTTGCAGCGTGGTTTTGTCATCAGCATCAGACTCTGCGACACGCAGTTCCTGCAACGTATGTACCAGTTCCAGCTCCCGCTGCCAGCGAGATTCGGATGCAGTCAGTTCATTGTTGAGCGAGAAAATTCGCGCCGTCAGCGCATCGCGCCGCTCATCTGACTGAATCCCCATTTTTTCCTGCTTCTGCAACAGCGACCGTTCCATTTCCGCCGCTTTTAGCTGCTGGCGCAGGAACTGTACGCTGGCAGGCGGCGTGTGCAGCGTCAGCGCCACGCGGGCCGCGGCGGTATCCAGCAGGCTGATAGCCTTATCCGGCAACTGCCGGGCGGGAATGTAGCGGTGAGAAAGCTGTACCGCCGCACGTACCGCCTCATCCAGAATCAGTACGTTGTGGTGTTTTTCCAGCGTATCCACCAGACCACGCACCATTTCCATTGCGGGGATCTCTTCCGGTTCGGCAATCTGCAACACCTGAAAACGACGGGTCAGCGCCGGATCTTTCTCAATATGCCGCTTGTATTCGCTCCAGGTGGTGGCGCCGATAGTCCGCAGGGTGCCGCGCGCCAGCGCCGGTTTCAGCAGGTTAGCGGCATCGCCCGTGCCGGATGCGCCGCCCGCGCCCACCAGAGTGTGAACTTCATCGACAAACAGAATAACCGGCTGCGGCGAGCGCCCGGCCTCTTCCAGTAACCCTTTCAGACGCGATTCAAACTCGCCTTTCATGCTGGCTCCGGCCAACAGAGCGCCAACGTCCAGCGCCAGCAGCCGTACTTCCCGCAGCGCGGGCGGCACTTCCCCCTGCGCAATCGCGAGGGCAAAACCTTCGACGACCGCCGTCTTTCCGACGCCCGCCTCACCAGTCAGTAGTGGATTATTCTGGCGACGGCGCAGCAGAATATCCGTCATGGTGCGGATTTCATGCTCACGCCCCGTCACCGGGTCGATTTTGCCGTCGCGCGCCTGTGCCGTCATGTCCTGACAGTATTTTGCCAGCGCGGATTTACCGTCCTGCCCGCTGTTGGGAATCGCCTGACTGCTTTCACCGGGAATGGCTGATGCCAGGCCGGAGCCGTCATAAGGGCGCTCCTGCGCTTCCGGCGATGTTTCGATCAACGAGGGCAGTATTTCCGTCAGTTCATCAACCGGAAGCGTGGCCAGCGGCGCGCAGATACTGCTCAGTACCCGACGCAGTTCTGGCGTGGTCAACAAGGCCAGCAGCAACCAGCCGCTGCGAATTTTGTTATCGCCGTAACGGACGCTCGCCAGCATCCAGGCCTTTTCAACGCTGAGATCGATATGGTGAGAAAAATCACTAATGGCGCTGGCCCCGGCGGGCAGCATATCCAGTTGCCGGAGTAACGCTTTCTCCACATCAGAAAGAGGGATCTGGTAATGCCGAAGAACGTGGAGAATATCGTTATCGGGCTGCTGTGTTAACTGGTGCAGCCAGTGAGTCAGCTCAACCCAGGGATTAGAGCGTAGTTTGCAAAATGCCGTTGCCGATTCCAGCGACCGGAATAGTGGGCCGGCCAGTTTTCCATACAACGCACTGCGTGAAACAGGAGTTTCCATGTGTTATGCCTTGTGACATAAAAATTCATAAAAATAATGCATCAATGCATATAAATATATAAACAATTCTTTATTGATAGCCTCGAAAAAATATCGAAACAAAACAATGATACAGATCAGGGACTAATTAGCAACTAAGCCGTTAATATTAAATAATCAATGAACAGCAAGATAAAAATCGCAATTGCAGAATTAAAAGAAATAATATTTCAAAAAAGACATCTATGCATACAACAATGCATTCACGACGAAAATAATAAAAAGGGTGTCATCAATAATGACTCCCTATGAATTTAGTTAAAATTATTTATGAATTAAAACTCCCTAAACGTTTCCTCCAGAAAAATAAATACATTTAAGGGACATAATGAAACAAGACATGTGGGAATTACGGAAAATACAGTCGCAGGGTATAACGGATAACGCACAGTATCCCGCAGGGACATACATCGTATTTACTGCCGCCGCCCCCTACATTCCGCTTTTTGAGCAACATGGGAAAGACGATATCGCGCTCAGTCTTGTTCGCCACGAAGAGGCGTGGTGGATTGTTAATCACTCTGATGAACTGTGCTGTGCCGTCAATGAGCAGGTGATGGAACCTCATCACCGTATGCGGCTGAATGATGGAGATACGATTGAATGGGGTCTGTCATCCTGGTGCCTTGCCCGCACCAATGATGAGTCCCGTCCCGATGTTTCGTTTCCTCAGTTGGTTCAGTCATCTGAATCCGTTGCTGAGTACCTGGATCTGGACTGGTTTAAACAACAACAGCTCAATCCGCAGAACCCGTTCGATATTATTCCCGTCCGGGAAACCGCATCCTCTTACACCGGCCATGAGGCGGATAGCACGCTACACCAGCTTTACCAGGAATATCAGCAGGCATTGCGGCCCTCCGGGCAGGAAAAGCCCCTCCGTCCTAAACCGTTTCCCCGAAATGAAGACGCTGTCACCCAGGATTTGACGTCGTTATACGATAAAAAGGGCGACACCGACACGTTACAGGATATGGTGGCAGGCGCGCCCGGTATTGATGCCATTCTGGATACGCTGGACACGACCGGTGAGGGTGAAATGCACTGGCTGGCGATGGAATCAATGCCCGATATCCTGCAACTGCTCTCGCCGGAACAGGCGGGGAAAACCGCACATAGCGAGATACTGCCCGATCTGACCCGCCGCGAGCATCGTATTATTGGCATCGACAGCCACTACCGAATCACTCCGACACAGAAAAATGGAAATACCGCCCATGAAAAAAACTGACACGCTTCCTGCTACCCTGTCCGCGCTGATACAGGAATACTCTATTGCGGAGGGGATTCAGATGGCGGAGCAGCAGGTTCGGGAAAATCCGGCGAAAGCGCTCTGCCGCCACAGCCTGTTTCAGTTGCTGTGTGTGGCCGGAGACTGGTCGCGGGCGCTACACCAGCTTCAGCTATGCGCCAGGATGGAGGCCAATTATACCCAGGAGGCCCGGCTGTACCGGGAGCTGGTTCGCTGCGAAATGTTCCGCCACACCGTTTTTCAGGGTGAACAACGACCCGGTTTTCTTCTGCCGCAGCCCGTTTGGGTGGAGTCACTGCTGGCGGCACTCGCCTGTCATGACAATACCGGTGAGGTTGATAAACACCGTAATACCGCACTGGAAGCCATAACAGACACGGGCGGGCAGTGGAACGGCGGCGCATTTGACTGGGCGAGCGACAGCGATTCCCGCCTTGGCCCGGTACTTGAGCTGGTCACCGGCGGCGTGTATATCTGGCTGCCGTTTTCGCAAATACGCTCGCTGGAATCGCCGCAACCGGCGCGCCTGACCGATCTGCTGTGGAAACCCGTTAATATCACCCTGGTGAATGGCGATACGCACGGCGCCTGGCTCTTTACCCGTTACAGCGGTTCGGAAAGTGCATCTGACGCCCTGCGTCTGTGCCGGGAAACCGCCTGGCAGGATGGCCCCGGCGAAACCACCGTGCGGGCGCTGGGGCAGAAAGTGTGGCTGACCAGCCACGGCGATATCAGCCTGCTGGACATGGCCCATTGTACCTTTCATGCTCAGGAAAACGATGGCGCATGAGCACGTCTCGTTTTACACCCGCTAACCACCTGCTGCCCACCCTATTTGATCGGCTGTGTGACAATGCTCCGTATCAGAAAATTGACCGGGATATCAGCGTCACGCCGGTACAACTGAAGGAGATCATTCGTCGGGATCTCTCCTTTTTGCTCAATACCATTAGCCACGAGGGTGACATCGACGCCCGGCGCTATCCGCAGGCGGCGGCGTCAGTGCTCAACTATGGCCTGCCGCCGCTGGCGGGCAGCTTTATGTATGAGCATAAGTGGGACGATATCAGCGAGGCGATCCGGCGCGCCATTATCCGTTTCGAACCCCGGCTGAACGCCGCCACACTCAGGGTCACGCCCTTGCTCGATAAAACCCGGCAGGGTAGCTATAACACGCTACAGTTTGAAATTCGCGGACAAATTCTGACGCAGCCGTATCCCACGGAGTTTCTGGTACGCAGCGCGCTGGATATGGAGCTGAGCCGCATTACGTTCTTTTAATACAGGGCATTATTCATGGATCCACGGCTACTGGAGTATTACAACCGCGAACTGAGCTACCTGCGGGAGACCGGTGCTGAGTTCGCCACCCTCCATCCCAAAATTGCCGCCCGGCTGGGGATGCAGGGAACCGATATTGCCGACCCGTATGTGGAACGCATGATCGAGGCGTTCAGCTTTCTGAGCGCCCGCACTCAGCTAAAAATTGACGCCGAGTTTCCCCGCTTCACACAGCGGTTACTGGAAGTCGTCAGCCCCAATTACGTCACCCCCACGCCATCGATGGCAGTGGTAAAGCTGTATCCCGATACGCAGGAAGGCGACCTGGCGAAAGGGGTCACCGTGCCGCGCGATACCGCGTTCGTTTCCCCTATCCCGGAAGGTGAAAATACCGCCTGCCAGTTTCGCAGCAGCCAGGACGTCACTCTGTGGCCGCTGTCCATCGAGGAGGTACGCCTGACCGCCGCGCCGCCGGATATGCCCGCCCTGCACCGCTATCTGCCGCCTAATATTCATGTCGCCGGGGCATTGCGCATCACCCTGCGAACCTTCGGGGAACTGACTTTCAGCGAGCTGGCCGGTCCGGCACGGCTGCCCTTTTACCTCTGCGGCGAAGAACGCATTGCGTCACACCTGTTTGAGCTGCTGCATACCAGCGCCGTCGCCACACTGGCCGGTGAACCCGGTCACTTTGACGGCGAACTGAATGTGAATCTTCAACACCCGGTGGCGCACGAAGGGCTGGAGCCAGGGCAGGGGCTGCTGCCGCTCGCCTGGAACGTGTTTCACGGCCATAATCTGCTGCATGAATTTTTCGCCTGTCCGGAACGGTTTTACTTCTTCACCCCGACCGGATTGTCTGCCGGGTTACAAAAGGTGCAGGGCAATGTGGCGGAAATTGTCATACTGCTTAACCGCCTGCCGCCGGACTGGCTGATTCATCAGACGGACGCTGCACAGTTCAGCCTGTTCTGTACGCCGGTGATCAACCTGTTTCCCCGCACCACCACCCGGATTGAAGTTACTCACAGCGTGACGGAACAGCATCTGGTGGTGGATCGTACCCGTCCGCTGGATTACGAGGTGTTTTCTGTTCAGGAAGTCGAAGGCCTGGAAGCGGAAACCACACGGAAGATGATTTTTCGTCCGCTGTATCACACCCGTAATAATGACGAAGGCAACCACGGGCGTTATTTTTCACTGCGTCGTGAGCCGCGCCGCTCGTCAGAAAACGCCCGCCGCTATGGCACCCGAACCCCTTATACCGGCTCAGAAGTCTTCCTGTCGCTGGTTGATCAGCATGAAGCGCCCTACCCGGAAAATCTGCGCCATATCACCGTCACGGCAATGGTGACTAACCGCGATCTGCCCTGCCTTATTCCACGTAATGGCCGGGATGATCTGACCGTAGATGCGGCGATTCCGGTGGCGGGCGTGGGTCTTATCAGACCGCCGCGCCCGCCGCAGCCGCCGCTGGCTGAACGCGAAATGGCCTGGCGGCTGATCCGGCAGTTGTCGTTTAATTATCTGCCGCTGGCCGATCTGGATCACCGCACCGGCGGCCAGGCGCTGCGCGATCTGCTGAACCTGTTTATCCCGGCTCACGACAGCCCGCAGTCGCGCCAGGTGCGCAGCCTGATTGGCTGCAAAACCACCCCGGTGACCCGCCGCCTACCCGGCTCCGGCCTGTTGGTCTATGGCCGGGGCGTCAGTTGCGAACTGACCGTGGACGAAGAAGGATTTTCCGGTATCAGTCCTTACCTGTTCGGTCTGGTGCTGGAACACTATATTGCCCGCCATGTTTCCATTAATACCTTCTCGCAGATGACGCTGCACTCGATGCAACGCGGGCATGTCATGACCTGGCCGGTCAGAACCGGGCAACGGGGGAGCGTATGACCGGCGCTCTCGACCAGGCGCAGAAAACCCCCTGGCGTTACGGATTCCTGAACCTGATGCGGCGCGTGGATGCCCAGCTCTGTGATACTCCGGCAGGCAGTATCTGGCAGCCACGGATGGAAAAATTCCGTCTGGGACAGACGCCGACGATGACCTTTGCGCCACGGGAAATCGCCCAGGTCAGCTGGCAGGATGGACGCCTGCACCTGAGCCTGTACAGCCTCGGACTATGGGGGCCAAACGGCCCGTTGCCGCTGCACTATACCGAGCTGGCGCTAAACCGCTCAGAGAGCCGTCACGATCCGACGCTGGTTCATTTTTCCAATATTTTTCACCACCGCTGGCTGACGCAGTTCTGGCAGGCATGGCGCAGCGCCCAGTCCGCTGGTGGCGGGCTGGACAAACCGGAACACGACCGTTTTGCGTTTTATATCGCCAGTATCAGCGGGCAGGATCTACGGGAAAGCGCCGAAAGCCCGCTGTCAGATCATGTTCGCCTGGCTGCCTCCGCCCATCTGGTACGCGAATCGCGCAATCCTGACGGACTGGCCGCCACGCTGGCACACTATTTCAGCGTACCTTTTGCGGTGAAAGAGTTCGCCCTGCACTGGATAACGGTGGCGAACGATGAAATCACCCGTCTGGGCACGCCCGCGCAGTCTTCGGTGCTGGGCAACGGGGCGCTTATCGGCCAGGCCGTACCGGATATGCAGTACAAATTCCGGCTAATTATCGGCCCGCTCACGCTGGAGGATTACCTGCGTTTTCTGCCCGGCGGCAACAATCTGCCCGTGCTGACAGAACTGGTGCGTACGTTCATCGGTTTTGAATATTGCTGGGAAATTGAGCTGCAGTTGAAGCCTCATGCCGCACCGCCTGCGGTGATCGGCGGCGCGCAGCGGCTTGGCTGGACGGCCTGGGCAGGTAAAGCCATGCATGACCGTCCGGTGACCGGCATGATTTTTGAACCTGAACACGGCTTAACCCACTGAGAGTAATGATATGGATATGTCCCTGACTAAACCGGTAAGCGCGGAACAACCCTGCGGCCCCGATCCGGAGTACGACCCGGAATACCTGCTGCTGTTCAGTCGCGCCGCCCCCCAGGCGGAGGCGCAATATGGTGATTTTGTCAGTACGCCGGAAGCCGTGAACTGGCCGGAAATTGAGCGTGATGCGCGCCGTCTGCTCACGCGCAGTAAGGATATCCGGGTGTTGATCCTGCTGCTGCGCAGTCGCATCCAGCAGGCTGGCGCACAGGGACTGGCGGAAATGCTCACACAACTGGCAGAACTGAGCGTAATCTGGTCTGATGCACTCCATCCACAGCTGCTTACCGGCGAAGGCGCATCCGCAGAATCTATTGAAGATGCGGCGCTGGCGCGCAGTAATGCCCTGGCGGCGCTGCTGGATCACGAAGGCGTGATGGCAGACATTCGCGGTATCACGCTGTCAAACAGTGCCGCCCTGCGCCTGCAGGTACGGGATGTGGAGCGAGCGTTATCCGCCCCTCGCCCGGCTGATGCGCTGGCCCCCGAATCCGTCCGCCAGCAACTGGCCGACCTCGAAGCCCGTGGGGCATTACCGCTGGCAGCGTTTCGCGAAGCGCAGGAAAGCGCAGAACGCCTGCAAGTGTGGGCGCGTGAGACATTAGGCGATCTGTCTCCAGATTTTTCACGCCTGCGGCAGTTGTTAGCGCTGCTGCCTGACGTGGTACAGACAACCACACCGGAAATCCCTCCGTCGCCAGCGCCAGTGCCAGACCCCGCAGGCACGGTTATGGATAATGCCGTTCCGGCACGGGCAGAGGATGTGCCGCCTGTCAACGCGCCACCCGGTATATCCCTCCCACACAATGCTGAACCGGGGCCAATTCGCGATCGTAATGATGCGCTGGAGCGCCTGCGGTGCATTCGTCGCTGGTTTGAGAGCAGTGAACCCAGCAGCCCGACCATCCCACTGTTACGCCAGGCTGAAAGACTGGTGGGAAAACGGTTCTCGGAGGTGATCAATGAGATCCCGGTGGAGTTGCTGGAGAAGTGGGATGCCCTGGAGTGATGATGCGCATGTCTGGCGGTTCTCCGTGATTATCTGAGTGACATCAACATTACGCAGTCTGCTTCTGCGCTGAACATGTCCCGATCCCGGTTAAGCACCGCCATGAGGCCGCGCCTTAAATGCCAGTGGGATCAAAATAGCCATGACAGTGAAAGAAGTGGCGGTAATATCCTGTTCGTCATCCAGGCGTAGGTCCATTTGCATTAGATTCCACGATAGGCGGTGGCACTGCTGAAGACGAAAAAAAACCGTATCCCTTTTACAGTGATACGGTTTTTTTTACTTCACAGGATGTATAAAAACACCCTGAGATTTGTATCTGGCGGAACGGACGGGACTCGAACCCGCGACCCCCTGCGTGACAGGCAGGTATTCTAACCAACTGAACTACCGCTCCGTGATGTTCCCGCTGGGAACGAGGCGAATATTACGGTTTGCGGTGTCGCCCGTCAACGCTTTTTCTCACCTTTTGAATCAGTTGCTGCAAAAATCGCCCGAAGGATGATTTTTATAGCCTAAAAAGGAATAAATTATGCCCGCCAAAGGCAACTTCCGCCCTTTTTCTGCACCAGATCAAGCCGCGATTCATGCGCAGCCAGCTCTTCCTCAGAGGCAAAAACGACCCGTAACCGGCTGGCCTGGCGAACGATTCGCTGAATGGTCGCCTCACCTTGCTGCCGTTGCGTCTCTCCTTCCATCGCAAACGTCATGGACGTTTGTCCGCCCGTCATCGCCAGATACACTTCGGCAAGGATCTGGGCATCGAGCAATGCGCCGTGCAAAGTACGTTTGCTATTATCTATCTCATAACGCGAACACAGCGCATCAAGGCTGTTACGCTTGCCGGGGAACATTTTCCGCGCCAACGCCAGGCTGTCGGTAACTTTGCAGAAAGTATTGGTTTTAGGAATATCGCGTTTAAGCAGACCAAACTCATAATCCATAAAGCCGATATCGAACGATGCGTTATGGATGACCAGCTCCGCACCGCGGATATAATCAAGAAACTCATCGACCACATCAGCAAAAACCGGCTTATCCAGCAGAAACTCATCGGCAATACCGTGTACGCCAAACGCTTCCGGATCGACCAGCCGATCCGGCTTCAGGTAAACGTGGAAGTTATTACCGGTCAGACGACGGTTTATCACCTCAACCGCACCGATCTCAATAATCTTGTGACCTTCATAGTGCGCGCCTATCTGGTTCATACCGGTGGTTTCGGTATCGAGGACAATCTGTCGTGTAATTGCAGTGCTCATATCGGTCATTTATGTCAGACTTGCGTTTTGTTATCGATTTCAATTACAGGAAGTCTACCAGAGATGCTTAAACAGGTAGAAATTTTCACCGATGGCTCTTGCCTGGGGAATCCAGGGCCTGGTGGTTATGGCGCTATCTTACGCTATCGCGGTCATGAAAAAACGTTTAGTGAAGGTTACACGCTGACCACCAATAACCGTATGGAACTGATGGCGGCGATCGTCGCGCTTGAAGCGTTAAAAGAACATTGCGAAGTGACATTGAGCACCGACAGCCAATATGTGCGGCAAGGAATTACCCAATGGATTCATAACTGGAAGAAACGCGGCTGGAAAACAGCGGAAAAGAAACCCGTAAAAAATGTCGATCTGTGGAAACGTCTCGATGCTGCGTTAGGTCAGCATCAGATCAAATGGGTATGGGTCAAAGGCCATGCAGGCCATCCCGAAAACGAGCGTTGTGATGAACTGGCGCGCGCCGCGGCAATGAATCCCACGCAGGAAGATAGTGGCTACCAGGCGGAAGCTTAGCCATCCGGTTTGCGATATTGCCGGGTGGCGCCAACGGTCTGGCGGATAGGGGTTTTACTTTTATTATGTCGCAGCGGATTAAGCGTAAGCGGAATGGTCCGCTTACGGGCCACAATAAGCTGTAAACAGCCCAGCGCCGGGATATGCGTATTTAAAAGCCGCCCTCCCTGCTTTTTCCAGGGTAAGACATGAAAACGGCTATAATGTAGCACTTCAAAATTGAGTAAAGACAGCCAGTCCAGTTGCCGCATAAGGGTAAACATCCGACTATTATAGGGCGGTGTTTTACGTAAAACGGGTACCAGTTTACGTAACCCCATCAAACTCAGCGGGTTAAATCCACTGATGACCAGCCAACCGTCATCAATCAATACGCGGTCGGCTTCCCGCAATAAACGGTGCGGATCGGTACACCACGGCAAAGTATGCGCCAGCAGACAAACATCGACGGATTTATCTGCAAAAGGAAGGTGTAGCGGATCGGCCAGAACTTGCATCGGCGACCCCTGCGATGAAACATTCACCTGATGAGAGACCGCGCACGCTTCGGAATTGATTTCTGCGCTTAAATTACCGATTTTAAGCAAATGGAAACCATACATTTTTGCAAACCACGGATTGAGCTGCTGTTCCAGCGCCTCACGGTAGTAATTGCCCCAGGGCAACTCACCCCAACATCCGGGCGCAACGACAGTTTGAGAGAGCCTTGCCGGTTTCATCGCAACCTTCCGCTAATTATTTGAGAGGTAATATATGAATCTTAACAGTATTCCCGCGTTTCAGGACAATTACATCTGGGTGCTGACCAATGATGAAGGCCGCTGTGTGATTGTTGATCCCGGCGAAGCGGCCCCCGTCTTAAAGGCCATTGCTGAACATAAGTGGATGCCGGAGGCGATTTTTCTGACGCATCACCATCACGACCATGTTGGCGGAGTCAAAGAGCTGTTGCAACACTTCCCGCAAATGACGGTTTATGGACCGGCGGAAACGCAAGACAAGGGAGCAACCCATCTTGTTGGCGATGGCGATACTATTCGCGTTTTAGGCGAGAAATTTACTCTTTTTGCCACGCCGGGTCACACGTTAGGGCACGTCTGTTACTTTAGCCGTCCTTACTTATTCTGCGGCGACACGCTGTTCTCTGGCGGCTGTGGTCGACTGTTTGAAGGCACGCCATCACAGATGTATCAGTCACTTATGAAAATTAATTCTCTGCCTGACGACACGCTCATTTGCTGCGCTCACGAATACACTTTAGCTAACATTAAGTTCGCATTGAGCATACTTCCGCACGATTCGTTCATAAATGAATATTATCGTAAAGTTAAAGAGTTACGTGTAAAAAAACAAATGACATTACCCGTTATTCTTAAAAATGAGCGTAAGATTAATCTTTTTTTAAGAACTGAAGATATTGATTTAATTAACGAAATCAACAAAGAAACAATATTGCAACAACCAGAAGCGCGTTTTGCATGGTTAAGGTCAAAGAAAGACACGTTCTGATAATTCTTACTTGTCATTCGCTAACTTCGCCGTTATGATCGGTCGTCTTTTAAGCAACTATTGACACACACATGAAGGCAAAAGCGATATTACTCGCCTCTGTCCTGCTTGTGGGGTGCCAGACGTCTCAGAACACTGGCAACGTCCAACAGCACGCACAGAGCCTTTCTGCAGCTGGTCAAGGGGAAGCAGGAAAGTTTACGAGTCAGGCACGATGGATGGACGACGGAACGTCTATCGCGCCAGATCAGGACTTGTGGGCTTTCATTGGCGACGAGCTAAAGATGGGAATTCCGGAAAACAGCCGGATTCGCGAACAGAAACAGAAGTATTTACGCAATAAGAGCTATCTCCACGATGTAACTTTACGGGCAGAGCCGTATATGTACTGGATAGCGGGGCAGGTTAAGAAACGTAACATGCCTATGGAGCTGGTACTACTACCCATAGTGGAGAGCGCTTTTGATCCTCACGCAACGTCTGGCGCCAATGCCGCAGGCATCTGGCAGATCATACCGAGCACAGGGCGCAATTATGGTTTAAAGCAGACCCGTAATTATGACGCGCGTCGCGACGTTGTAGCCTCTACGACCGCCGCGTTAGACATGATGCAGCGTCTGAACAAAATGTTTGACGGCGACTGGCTGTTAACCGTTGCAGCGTATAACAGCGGCGAAGGCCGTGTTATGCGGGCAATTAAAGCAAACAAAGCGCGTGGAAAACCGACGGATTTCTGGTCGCTTTCTTTGCCCAGAGAAACGAAACTCTACGTACCTAAGATGCTGGCATTGAGTGAAATTCTCAAAAACAGCAAACGCTACGGCGTACGTCTGCCAACAACAGATGAAAGCCGAGCGCTGGCACGAGTTCGTTTAAACAGTCCAGTTGAAATGGCCCAGGTTGCGGATATGGCGGGCATGTCTATCAGCAAGCTGAAGACGTTTAATGCCGGTGTAAAAGGGTCTACCTTAGGCGTAAGCGGTCCGCAATATGTTATGGTGCCCAAAAAGCATGCCGAGCAGTTGCGTGAGTCGCTGGCTTCCGGTGAGATTGACGCCGTTCAGTCCCAACTGATCGCCGACAATACGCCGTTGAATAGCCGTAGCTATAAGGTGCGCTCTGGCGATACACTTTCCGGTATTGCTTCGCGGCTTGGCGTAAGCACGAAGGACTTGCAGCAGTGGAACAACCTGCGTGGTTCGCGCCTGAAAATCGGGCAAAGCCTGACCGTAGGCGCTGGCAGCAGCGCGCAACGACTGGCAAACAATAGCGATAGCATTACCTATCGTGTCCGTAAAGGCGATTCGCTTTCCAGTATCGCCAGACGTCACGGGGTGAACATCAAAGATGTAATGCGCTGGAACCATGATACGGATAATCTACAACCGGGCGATCAGCTTACGTTGTTTGTGAAGGACAATAGCACGCCAGACTCCTGATATTGTCCGACGAAAAAGCCAAAAGGCGCCGCTTCCCCCGGCGCCTTTTAAATTGCTATACCGCTTTATGCGCTTCCAGCATGATAGTATCGCTGCTAAACGAGCCGTCATCCTGCAACTCAAAATAACGCTTCACCTCTACCGGGGCGCTCGCCTGATATAATCGAATCGCCTCAACCAACGGCGCTGGCGTACGCATCCGCGTTACCCATGAGCGAAACTCCAGCGATAAACGATCGGTTATCACGGTATTCGTTACCAGCATCGCGTTATTGACCATCGTCAGCCATTCGCCACTGGAATAGTTACGGACATGCGACGTGTCGCGTAACGCCTCCACCGTTTGCAGCCAGATATCGCGTACAGGATGTCCAGGCGACATGACATCCATGATAATCAGCACGCCGCCGGGTTTTAATACACGATAAACCTCACGCAATGCCTGACCAACGTCGTGCCAGTGATGCGCGGAATAGCGGCTAATCACCACCTCAAACGATGCATCTTCAAAGGGCAGTTTTTCGGCATAGCCTTGGCGGAGAGTAATATTACTTAAATGTCTTTCTTCCGCCGCTCCAGCGACAACCTCAAGCATGCTGGCGGATAAATCGTATGCCACGACCGAGTTGGCATGTTGCGCAGCGACAAAACTCGCGTGTCCAGCCCCACATCCCATATCCAGTACGTTCGCGTGGGAAAAATCAGACAGCCTTTGCGCCAGCCGCGCTAAGTCACGACCCGCTGCGTGAACGGCGCTATGTAAATAGGCGTTCGCCTGTGAACCAAACTGCTTTTCAACATTGTCATGGTGGGAATGCGTTGTCATGGTAGTGCCCTTCTGTTATGAGAAAAATATAGGGCAGTACCCGCAGAGGCCTGCCCCACGGCAGACCTGACTCACCTTTATTGCTCAGGTTTGCCGGGACTGAATTCAACGAGTAGCGGATTGTGATCGGAAGCGCGCGTCACCAGTACGGAGGCTTCATTCACGTTTAACCCACGATAAAAAACAAAATCCAGCGGTCGTCCAAACGCACGACGGCGCTGATCGTCAGTGAAACGCACCTGGCGCAGCGACATCTCACGTGCAAAGCGGTACAACGCATTCATACGTGGGCGGCTCCAGGCATTAAAATCACCCGCCATAATGACAGGGCCGCTATGGTGCGCAATCTGGTCGCCGATCGGAAGTAACTGCTTACTGTATACGTCCACGCCCAGACTAAAATTTACCGCATGAACATTTACTACCATTAATAAACGGGTATCCGGCAACGGATATACCGTCACCAGGGCTGATTTCGCCAAACGTAAAATTGGTTCTCTTTCCCGTAAAGGGCAGCAGTAAACAGGATGGGCGGCAGAAAGCGTCATGACGCCAGACGGATGCTGAGGTAATACAAAAGCGGGAACCTGGTCGGCGGCAAGATAGTTAGCGGTGGCAAACTGTACCAGTTCAGGCGTCGTCTGTGCCTCCTGCAACAGGACCAGATGCGCATCTTTGCCGTAGTTCTTCAGCACCGATAACCATTCGGCTCGCTGCTGCTTGAATATATTCCACACGAGGATACGGATCCGCTCTTCACTGCTTAGCGGTTCCCCGGCGGGCAATGCCTGGCCGATGCTCGCAAACGACCCTGGCGGCAAAATCCGCTCGGCGGGCTGTCCGGCAACATAGCGCATCGCATAGGTATTTTTTCGCACTTTTGACTTTCAAACCTCTGTAACGTCAACCAGTCCTCAACCGGACTGGTTCTTCTGTTATAGGGATTTTAGCACTCACTTTCAACGAACAATTGCAGTTTGTTTTGTAAGTAGGCGCTTACATCAATAATTTACTCCAGAGCAATGCGTACAGGTTTATCAAGACGTCCGCTGACGCCCATCAGCAGGAAAGCCACCAGAACAATGAGGGCGCCAATCCACGGCGTCTGCGCCAAACCGTAATGCTCCACCGTTTGCCCGCCAATCACGGAGCCCAGCGCAATACCAATGTTAAACGCCGCAATGTTCAGACCTGACGCCACATCTACTGCATTAGGCGTGAATTGTTCCGCTTTCTGTACCACATAGACCTGTAACCCCGGTACGTTACCGAAGGCAAAGACCCCCATCAACAGAATGGTAGCCAGCGCGGCATACTGCGTGGAGGCCGTCACCTGGAAGACCATCAGCAGAACAAACAGCGCGGCGAAAATAAATTTCAACGCCGGCACGGCGCCATGCTTATCCGCCAGTTTACCGCCCCAGATATTGCCGATAGCCACTGATACGCCATACCCCAGTAAGATCCAGCTTACTGCTGTCGGGGAGAATCCCGCCAGATCCTGCATCATTGGCGCCAGGAAGGTGAATGCCGTGAATACCCCGCCATAGCCCAGCGCCGTAACGGCGTAAATCAGCAACAGACGAGGATGGGTCAGCACTTTCACCTGGTCACGAATGCTGGCGGCCGCCCGACCGGGAATATTGGCCGGGATCAGCAATTGACTGCTCATCAGCGCAATCACCCCTAACAGTGATACCGCAAGGAAGGTCTCACGCCAGCCAAAATGCTGACCGATAAATGTCCCCAGCGGCACGCCCGTGACCAGCGCTACCGTTAAACCACCAAACATAATAGCGATAGCAGAAGCCGCTTTCTCTTTTGGCACCAGACTTGTCGCGATGGTAGATCCAATCGAGAAGAACACGCCGTGCGCCAGGCCCGTTAGCAGACGGGCGACGATTAATGTCATATAGCCCGGTGCCTGCCATGCCAGCAAATTCCCCGCCGTAAACAAGACCATCAGCGCGACCAGTAACTGTTTACGCGGCAGGCGTCCGGTCAGCGCGGTTAGCACCGGCGCGCCAATAGCCACACCCAGCGCATAGATTGAAACCAGCATTCCGGCGGAAGGTAACGAGATAGCCAGTTGTTGAGCAATGGTCGGCACCAGGCCGACAATCACAAACTCAGTCGTACCGATAGCGAAAGCACTTATTGTCAGTGCAAATAAAGCGAGAGGCATACATAACTCCATAACAGCAGTAATCAGATGACACGCAGTATGCCTGGATGTTTTAATGACAAAAATAGCCAAAATATCAATTTAATTTTGCTTCAGGAGCAAAAATGAAAGCCACCTCCGAAGAACTCGCAATTTTTGTCGCTGTCGTGGAAAGCGGCAGCTTCAGCCGGGCGGCAGAGCAGCTTGGACAGGCCAATTCCGCTGTCAGCCGGGCAGTTAAAAAGCTGGAGATGAAGCTCGGCGTCAGTCTGCTTAATCGTACGACCCGACAGCTGAGCCTGACTGAAGAAGGAGAGCGATACTTCAGGCGCGTGCAGCAGATACTGCAAGAAATGGCCGCCGCAGAAACGGAAATCATGGAGTCGCGTAATACCCCGCGCGGCTTACTGCGTATCGATGCGGCAACGCCGGTAATGCTGCATTTCCTGATGCCGCTGATTAAACCTTTTCGTGAACGGTATCCGGAAATAACGTTGTCTCTTGTCTCCTCAGAAACGTTCATCAATCTTATTGAACGAAAAGTGGATGTTGCGATACGCGCAGGCACGTTGACAGATTCAAGTCTGCGCGCGCGTCCGTTATTTACCAGTTATCGTAAGATTATCGCTTCACCGGATTATATTGCCCGTTTTGGCAAGCCAGAGGCCGTTGAAGAGTTGAAACGGCATCTGTGCCTGGGGTTCTCAGAACCTGTTTCGCTCAATACCTGGCCGATTGCCTGTAGCGACGGGCAGCTCCATGAGATCAAATGTGGGATTTCTTCCAATAGCGGGGAAACGTTAAAACAACTTTGCCTGAACGGTAACGGCATTGCATGTCTTTCAGATTATATGATTGATAAAGAGATCGCGCGGGGAGAACTGGTGGAACTGCTGGCCGATAAACGTCTGCCGGTAGAAATGCCTTTCAGCGCCGTTTACTACAGCGATCGCGCCGTCAGCACACGCATTCGGGCATTTATCGACTTTTTGAGCGAATATATAAGAACAGCTCCCGCAGGAGCTGTGAAAGAGGGGTAAAGGTACAAAGGATCGGGTAATTAATCCCAGGCAGGAGCCAGTCCTTCCGGGCTAACCAGACGATCGTTGCAGTCCAGTGCCGCGATCGCATTTTTATCTTCGGCATCCAGATGCAGATCCTGCGCCAGCAGGTTGCTTGCCAGATTTTCACGCCTGGTGGATGAAGGGATCACGGAGTAACCTTCACCCATTGCCCATGCCAGAATAACCTGCGCCGGGGTCGCATTATGTTTAGCCGCAATGCGCGCAATCACTTCATCTTTCAGCGCCTTACCGTATGCCAGCGTCATATAAGAGGTGATGTGGATACCGTGCGCTTTCGCCCAGTCAACCACCTTACGATTCTGCAGATACGGAGATAGCTCAATCTGGTTGGTGGCGATATGGTCTGCGCCCACCGCGGCAATAGCCTTTTTCATCAACGGAATGGTGAAGTTTGAAATGCCAATTTCGCGAGTCAGCCCTTGTTTTTTAGCTTCCAGCAATGCCTGCATAAATTCTTCGACAGACACAGCATCACCCGGAGATGGCCAGTGGATCAGCGTCAGATCGACATAATCGGTACGCAGTTTTTTCAGGCTCTCTTTCAGGCTTGGGATTAGCTTGTCTTTGCTAAGGTTTTCAATCCAGATCTTGGTGGTGATGTACAGCTCATTACGCGGTACGCCGCTCTCAGCAATCGCCTGTCCAACAGCCGCTTCATTATCATAGATTTGCGCAGTGTCGACAGCACGGTAGCCCAGTTCAAGCGCCGTTTTCACAGAAGCGATAACCACGTCGTCTTTCAGGCGAAAAGTACCTAAACCGAATGCAGGGATAGTCATAGAATTCCTCTTTTTAATCACTATGTTCGTTAACTGAGGGGATTATGACCTTCAGCGCTTTGCAGAAAAAGAGCGAGAAATGCAGAGGATTTTTGCGAATTGAGCAATAATTAAATGACAGGCAAAGAAAAAGCCCTGAGCTAATGCTCAGGGCTCTTAATAAGTGGCGGAACGGACGGGACTCGAACCCGCGACCCCCTGCGTGACAGGCAGGTATTCTAACCAACTGAACTACCGCTCCACCGAATTCTTTTACAACCACTGATTTTTACATCAGTTTACTGCTTAATTTGATGCCTGGCAGTTCCCTACTCTCGCATGGGGAGACCCCACACTACCATCGGCGCTACGGCGTTTCACTTCTGAGTTCGGCATGGGGTCAGGTGGGACCACCGCGCTACGGCCGCCAGGCAAATTCTTTTATGCTCTGTACGCAATTCTTTATCGCATCAGCGGCGTTGCCTGCGCTCGTAAACTCAGTCACATACTTCTGTATGCTCCTTCCTTTCCTTCGCTTGCCGCCTTGCTGCTGCGCAAATTATTGCGTACTCAACTCTGAATCAGTGCTGAAAATCATCTCTCATCCGCCAAAACATCTTCGGCGTTGTAAGGTTAAGCCTCACGGTTCATTAGTACCGGTTAGCTCAACGCATCGCTGCGCTTACACACCCGGCC
The DNA here is from genome assembly GCF_004010735.1 of Salmonella sp. SSDFZ54. Lineage (NCBI taxonomy): Bacteria > Pseudomonadati > Pseudomonadota > Gammaproteobacteria > Enterobacterales > Enterobacteriaceae > Salmonella > Salmonella sp. SSDFZ54. The sequence continues at coordinate 3,018,768 of NZ_CP034819.1, read as the reverse complement.
TATCAACGTCGTCGTCTTCAACGTTCCTTCAGGAGACCTAAAGTCTCAGGGAGAACTCATCTCGGGGCAAGTTTCGTGCTTAGATGCTTTCAGCACTTATCTCTTCCGCATTTAGCTACCGGGCAGTGCCATTGGCATGACAACCCGAACACCAGTGATGCGTCCACTCCGGTCCTCTCGTACTAGGAGCAGCCCCCCTCAGTTCTCCAGCGCCCACGGCAGATAGGGACCGAACTGTCTCACGACGTTCTAAACCCAGCTCGCGTACCACTTTAAATGGCGAACAGCCATACCCTTGGGACCTACTTCAGCCCCAGGATGTGATGAGCCGACATCGAGGTGCCAAACACCGCCGTCGATATGAACTCTTGGGCGGTATCAGCCTGTTATCCCCGGAGTACCTTTTATCCGTTGAGCGATGGCCCTTCCATTCAGAACCACCGGATCACTATGACCTGCTTTCGCACCTGCTCGCGCCGTCACGCTCGCAGTCAAGCTGGCTTATGCCATTGCACTAACCTCCTGATGTCCGACCAGGATTAGCCAACCTTCGTGCTCCTCCGTTACTCTTTAGGAGGAGACCGCCCCAGTCAAACTACCCACCAGACACTGTCCGCAACCCGGATTACGGGTCCACGTTAGAACATCAAACATTAAAGGGTGGTATTTCAAGGTCGGCTCCATGCAGACTGGCGTCCACACTTCAAAGCCTCCCACCTATCCTACACATCAAGGCTCAATGTTCAGTGTCAAGCTATAGTAAAGGTTCACGGGGTCTTTCCGTCTTGCCGCGGGTACACTGCATCTTCACAGCGAGTTCAATTTCACTGAGTCTCGGGTGGAGACAGCCTGGCCATCATTACGCCATTCGTGCAGGTCGGAACTTACCCGACAAGGAATTTCGCTACCTTAGGACCGTTATAGTTACGGCCGCCGTTTACCGGGGCTTCGATCAGGAGCTTCGCTTGCGCTGACCCCATCAATTAACCTTCCGGCACCGGGCAGGCGTCACACCGTATACGTCCACTTTCGTGTTTGCACAGTGCTGTGTTTTTAATAAACAGTTGCAGCCAGCTGGTATCTTCGACTGACTTCAGCTCCATGAGTAAATCACTTCACCTACATGTCAGCGTGCCTTCTCCCGAAGTTACGGCACCATTTTGCCTAGTTCCTTCACCCGAGTTCTCTCAAGCGCCTTGGTATTCTCTACCTGACCACCTGTGTCGGTTTGGGGTACGATTTGATGTTACCTGATGCTTAGAGGCTTTTCCTGGAAGCAGGGCATTTGTTGCTTCAGCACCGTAGTGCCTCGTCATCACGCCTCAGCCTTGATTTTCCGGATTTGCCTGGAAAACCAGCCTACACGCTTAAACCGGGACAACCGTCGCCCGGCCAACATAGCCTTCTCCGTCCCCCCTTCGCAGTAACACCAAGTACGGGAATATTAACCCGTTTCCCATCGACTACGCCTTTCGGCCTCGCCTTAGGGGTCGACTCACCCTGCCCCGATTAACGTTGGACAGGAACCCTTGGTCTTCCGGCGAGCGGGCTTTTCACCCGCTTTATCGTTACTTATGTCAGCATTCGCACTTCTGATACCTCCAGCAACCCTCACAGGCCACCTTCGCAGGCTTACAGAACGCTCCCCTACCCAACGAACGTATCCTTAAACCGACTCGACTTTGTATACGCTTTGACGTCGCTTCGCTCCGTCAATCGTAACCCGCTGAATCGCTTTAAGTGATACGTTCGCTGCCGCAGCTTCGGTGCATGGTTTAGCCCCGTTACATCTTCCGCGCAGGCCGACTCGACCAGTGAGCTATTACGCTTTCTTTAAATGATGGCTGCTTCTAAGCCAACATCCTGGCTGTCTGGGCCTTCCCACATCGTTTCCCACTTAACCATGACTTTGGGACCTTAGCTGGCGGTCTGGGTTGTTTCCCTCTTCACGACGGACGTTAGCACCCGCCGTGTGTCTCCCGTGATAACATTCTCCGGTATTCGCAGTTTGCATCGGGTTGGTAAGCCGGGATGGCCCCCTAGCCGAAACAGTGCTCTACCCCCGGAGATGAGTTCACGAGGCGCTACCTAAATAGCTTTCGGGGAGAACCAGCTATCTCCCGGTTTGATTGGCCTTTCACCCCCAGCCACAGGTCATCCGCTAATTTTTCAACATTAGTCGGTTCGGTCCTCCAGTTAGTGTTACCCAACCTTCAACCTGCCCATGGCTAGATCACCGGGTTTCGGGTCTATACCCTGCAACTTAACGCCCAATTAAGACTCGGTTTCCCTCCGGCTCCCCTATTCGGTTAACCTTGCTACAGAATATAAGTCGCTGACCCATTATACAAAAGGTACGCAGTCACACAGGTAAACCTGTGCTCCCACTGCTTGTACGTACACGGTTTCAGGTTCTTTTTCACTCCCCTCGCCGGGGTTCTTTTCGCCTTTCCCTCACGGTACTGGTTCACTATCGGTCAGTCAGGAGTATTTAGCCTTGGAGGATGGTCCCCCCATATTCAGACAGGATACCACGTGTCCCGCCCTACTCATCGAGCTCACAGCACATGCGCTTTTGTGTACGGGGCTGTCACCCTGTATCGCGCGCCTTTCCAGACGCTTCCACTAACACACATGCTGATTCAGGCTCTGGGCTCCTCCCCGTTCGCTCGCCGCTACTGGGGGAATCTCGGTTGATTTCTTTTCCTCGGGGTACTTAGATGTTTCAGTTCCCCCGGTTCGCCTCATTAACCTATGGATTCAGTTAATGATAGTGTGACGAGTCACACTGGGTTTCCCCATTCGGAAATCGCCGGTTATAACGGTTCATATCACCTTACCGGCGCTTATCGCAGATTAGCACGTCCTTCATCGCCTCTGACTGCCAGGGCATCCACCGTGTACGCTTAGTCGCTTAACCTCACAACCCGAAGATGTTTCTCGCGATTCATCGTCGTGTTGCGAAAATTTGAGAGACTCACGAACAACTTTCGTTGTTCTGTGTTTCAATTTTCAGCTTGATCCAGATTTTTAAAGAGCAAAACTTCGCAGTGAACCCTTTCAGGTACACTCTGAAGTATTTTTTCGTAAACACTCACGAGATGGTGGAGCTATGCGGGATCGAACCGCAGACCTCCTGCGTGCAAAGCAGGCGCTCTCCCAGCTGAGCTATAGCCCCATCGTGTAGTCAGAACCTCTTACCTTTGATTCGTTTCCGGGCGCGGCGTGGTGAAGCGAAGCATACTGAAGTATGCGAGCTTTGCCACAACAAAGCACGGGAGCGAATCTGGTAGGCCTGAGTGGACTTGAACCACCGACCTCACCCTTATCAGGGGTGCGCTCTAACCACCTGAGCTACAAGCCTGTAGAGGTTTTACTGCTCGTTTTTCATCAGACAATCTGTGTGAGCACTGCAAAGTACGCTTCTTTCAGGTAAGGAGGTGATCCAACCGCAGGTTCCCCTACGGTTACCTTGTTACGACTTCACCCCAGTCATGAATCACAAAGTGGTAAGCGCCCTCCCGAAGGTTAAGCTACCTACTTCTTTTGCAACCCACTCCCATGGTGTGACGGGCGGTGTGTACAAGGCCCGGGAACGTATTCACCGTGGCATTCTGATCCACGATTACTAGCGATTCCGACTTCATGGAGTCGAGTTGCAGACTCCAATCCGGACTACGACGCACTTTATGAGGTCCGCTTGCTCTCGCGAGGTCGCTTCTCTTTGTATGCGCCATTGTAGCACGTGTGTAGCCCTGGTCGTAAGGGCCATGATGACTTGACGTCATCCCCACCTTCCTCCAGTTTATCACTGGCAGTCTCCTTTGAGTTCCCGGCCGGACCGCTGGCAACAAAGGATAAGGGTTGCGCTCGTTGCGGGACTTAACCCAACATTTCACAACACGAGCTGACGACAGCCATGCAGCACCTGTCTCACGGTTCCCGAAGGCACAAATCCATCTCTGAATTCTTCCGTGGATGTCAAGACCAGGTAAGGTTCTTCGCGTTGCATCGAATTAAACCACATGCTCCACCGCTTGTGCGGGCCCCCGTCAATTCATTTGAGTTTTAACCTTGCGGCCGTACTCCCCAGGCGGTCTACTTAACGCGTTAGCTCCGGAAGCCACGCCTCAAGGGCACAACCTCCAAGTAGACATCGTTTACGGCGTGGACTACCAGGGTATCTAATCCTGTTTGCTCCCCACGCTTTCGCACCTGAGCGTCAGTCTTTGTCCAGGGGGCCGCCTTCGCCACCGGTATTCCTCCAGATCTCTACGCATTTCACCGCTACACCTGGAATTCTACCCCCCTCTACAAGACTCAAGCCTGCCAGTTTCGAATGCAGTTCCCAGGTTGAGCCCGGGGATTTCACATCCGACTTGACAGACCGCCTGCGTGCGCTTTACGCCCAGTAATTCCGATTAACGCTTGCACCCTCCGTATTACCGCGGCTGCTGGCACGGAGTTAGCCGGTGCTTCTTCTGCGGGTAACGTCAATTGCTGCGGTTATTAACCACAACACCTTCCTCCCCGCTGAAAGTACTTTACAACCCGAAGGCCTTCTTCATACACGCGGCATGGCTGCATCAGGCTTGCGCCCATTGTGCAATATTCCCCACTGCTGCCTCCCGTAGGAGTCTGGACCGTGTCTCAGTTCCAGTGTGGCTGGTCATCCTCTCAGACCAGCTAGGGATCGTCGCCTTGGTGAGCCGTTACCTCACCAACAAGCTAATCCCATCTGGGCACATCTGATGGCAAGAGGCCCGAAGGTCCCCCTCTTTGGTCTTGCGACGTTATGCGGTATTAGCCACCGTTTCCAGTAGTTATCCCCCTCCATCAGGCAGTTTCCCAGACATTACTCACCCGTCCGCCACTCGTCAGCAAAGCAGCAAGCTGCTTCCTGTTACCGTTCGACTTGCATGTGTTAGGCCTGCCGCCAGCGTTCAATCTGAGCCATGATCAAACTCTTCAATTTAAAAGTTTGATGCTCAAAGAATTAAACTTCGTAATGAATTACGTGTTCACTCTTGAGACTTGGTATTCATTTTTCGTCTTGCGACGTCAAGAATCCGTATCTTCGAGTGCCCACACAGATTGTCTGATAAATTGTTAAAGAGCAGATGCGACGCGGCTTGCCGCCCACCGTCGCGAGGTGGCGTATATTACGCTTTCCTCTTTCAGAGTCAACCCTGAATTTCAGGATTTTTCTCTTCAACCGACCGGCTGTTTGTGTGAAGTGATTCACATCCGCCGTGTCGATGGAGGCGCATTATAGGGAGTCGGTTCAGGAAGACAAGCGGAAAAATGCATTTTTGTTTTAACCGCTCATCTTTTATCCATAACGCTTATTTTTGCTGCTTTTTTATCGCTGATGGCAGGTCAGCAAGGCTGTTTAACACCCAGTCCGCCGCGTTTTCTGCTTCTGCCGTGACCGGTTTGCCCGTACGCACCAGCACTTTTGTCCCGACATTTGCCGCCGCTGCCGCCTGCATATCTTCCAGCTTGTCTCCCACCATATAAGAAGCCGCCATATCGATATGCAGGAAATCACGCGCCGAGATAAGCATTCCTGGATGCGGCTTGCGGCAATCACATACCTGACGGAACTCTTCTATACTGCCCTGCGGATGGTGAGGACAATAATAGATGCCGTCCAAATCAACATCGCGATCCGCCAACGACCAGTCCATCCATTCGGTTAACGTTTCAAACTGCGCCTCAGTGAATTTGCCGCGCGCGATTCCGGACTGGTTCGTCACCACCACCAGCGCATAGCCCATTTTTTTTAGCTCGCGCATAGCGTCAATAACGCCGTCTATAAACTCAAATGCATCGATTTCATGTACGTAGCCGTGATCCACATTAATGGTGCCGTCACGGTCGAGAAAAATTGCGGGTACAGACTTTGCCACCTTTTATAGCTCCTGAGTAAAGCAAGTGGCGCTAGTATCGCATGTTTCAGCAGGCAAGAAAGTGCTCATCGTATAAAGCCTGATTGATTTAGACGTCTGGATGCCTTAACATCCATTCTGTTGACGGCGTTGACCGTATTAGACAGACGAAAATGCCACGGCTAACTTAATTACGATAATAAATAACCAATGATTAAACTTTCGAATATTACCAAAGTGTTCCAGCAGGGGACGCGCACCATTCAGGCGCTAAATAATGTCAGCCTGCACGTGCCTGCCGGGCAGATTTACGGCGTCATTGGCGCCTCCGGCGCCGGTAAAAGTACGCTTATCCGCTGCGTTAACTTACTTGAACGCCCAACCGAAGGTAGCGTTCAGGTCGGCGGTCAGGAGCTGACAACGCTTTCAGAGTCTGAGTTGACCAAAGCTCGCCGTCAAATCGGCATGATTTTCCAACATTTTAACCTGCTCTCTTCCCGTACCGTGTTTGGCAACGTCGCGTTGCCGCTGGAACTGGATAACACACCAAAGGAAGAGATCAAACGCCGTGTCACAGAGCTGCTGGATTTAGTCGGTCTTGGCGACAAGCACGACAGCTATCCGGCAAATCTTTCCGGCGGTCAGAAACAGCGTGTCGCGATTGCCCGCGCGTTAGCCAGTAATCCAAAAGTGTTGCTGTGCGATGAAGCCACCAGCGCGCTTGATCCCGCGACGACCCGTTCGATTCTGGAATTGCTGAAAGATATCAACCGTCGTCTGGGGTTGACGATTCTGCTTATCACTCATGAAATGGATGTCGTGAAACGTATCTGCGACTGCGTTGCCGTCATCAGTAATGGCGAGCTTATTGAGCAGGATACGGTCAGCGAAGTCTTCTCGCACCCTAAAACGCCGCTGGCGCAGAAGTTTATTCAGTCCACTCTGCACCTGGACATTCCGGAAGATTACCAGGCGCGTTTGAAAGCGTCGCCGGAAACTGACAGCGTGCCGATGCTGCGCATGGAGTTCACCGGGCAGTCTGTGGATGCCCCGCTGCTTTCTGAAACCGCGCGTCGTTTCAACGTGAACAATAATATTATTAGCGCGCAGATGGATTACGCGGGCGGTGTGAAGTTCGGCATTATGCTAACGGAAATGCACGGCACACAAGAAGAGACGCAAGCCGCAATTGCCTGGCTGCAGGATCACCATGTGAAAGTAGAGGTACTGGGTTATGTCTGAGGCAATGATGTGGTTACTGGTTCGTGGCGTCTGGGAAACGCTGGCGATGACCTTTGTCTCCGGTTTCTTCGGTTTCGTGATTGGCCTGCCGGTTGGCGTATTGCTGTATGTTACGCGCCCGGGGCAGATTATGGAGAACGCCAGGCTGTATCGCTCCCTCTCTGCGGTGGTCAATATTTTCCGCTCGATTCCCTTTATCATCCTGTTGGTGTGGATGATTCCTTTTACCCGAATAATTGTCGGCACCTCCATTGGTTTGCAGGCCGCGATTGTACCGCTGACCGTCGGCGCCGCGCCTTTTATCGCCCGTATGGTGGAAAATGCGTTGTTAGAGATCCCTGCCGGGCTGATTGAAGCCTCGCGAGCGATGGGCGCCACGCCGCTGCAAATTGTACGTAAAATCCTTTTACCGGAAGCGCTGCCTGGTCTGGTGAATGCGGCAACCATTACACTGATCACCCTGGTCGGTTACTCCGCAATGGGCGGCGCTGTCGGCGCAGGCGGCCTCGGTCAAATCGGCTATCAGTACGGTTATATTGGATACAATGCTACCGTGATGAATACGGTGCTGGTATTACTTGTCGTTCTGGTTTATTTAATTCAGTTATCCGGCGATCGCATCGTCAGGGCTGTCACGCATAAGTAACGTTAAACACAACACAAATACTCATTAAGGAAATAAGCATGGCGTTCAAATTCAAAACCTTTGCGGCAGTGGGTGCTCTGATTGGTTCTCTGGCACTTGCGGGTTGCGGTCAGGATGAAAAAGATCCGAATCATATTAAAGTCGGCGTAATCGTTGGCGCAGAGCAGCAAGTTGCCGAAGTCGCGCAGAAAGTCGCGAAAGAAAAATACGGCCTGGACGTGGAATTGGTGACCTTTAATGATTATGTTCTGCCTAATGAAGCGCTGAGCAAAGGCGATATCGATGCCAATGCCTTCCAGCACAAACCGTATCTGGATCAGCAAATCAAAGATCGCGGCTACAAACTGGTTTCTGTTGGTAAGACTTTTGTCTATCCCATTGCAGGATATTCCAAAAAAATCAAATCTCTGGATGAGCTCAAGGACGGTTCCCAGGTCGCTGTGCCTAACGACCCGACCAACCTTGGTCGTTCCCTGTTGCTGCTGCAAAAAGTAGGGCTGATTAAACTGAAAGACGGCGTTGGTCTGCTTCCTACCTCGCTGGATATCGTCGAAAACCCGAAAAATCTGAAAATTGTTGAGCTGGAAGCGCCGCAGTTGCCGCGTTCGCTGGATGACGCGCAGATCGCGTTAGCGGTCATCAATACGACTTACGCCAGCCAGATTGGCCTGACGCCAGCGAAAGACGGTATCTTCGTTGAAGATAAAGATTCTCCGTACGTTAACCTGATCGTGACGCGTGAAGATAACAAAGACGCCGAGAATGTGAAAAAATTCGTTCAGGCTTACCAGTCTGATGAAGTGTACGAAGCCGCAAATAAAGTTTTTAATGGCGGTGCGGTGAAAGGCTGGTAAGTTTTAGGCTGATTCCACAATCTGTAATATTATTCAGGACGGGCTATTGCCCGTCTTGTCATTTATGCAAGCTCCTGATTCAATATCTGGCAATTAGAACATTCATTGAGGAAATATTATGCGTGCTTTACCGATCTGTTTATTGGCACTCATGCTGGGCGGTTGTTCCATGCTAAGCAGATCCCCTGTTGAACCCGTTCAAAGCACCGCAACCCCGCCAAAAGCGGAGCCGGAGAAACCTAAAGCGCCGCGTGCCGCTCCCGTCAGGATTTACACCAATGCTGAAGACTTAGTCGGCAAACCTTTCCGCGATCTTGGCGAAGTTAGCGGCGAATCCTGCCAGGCGACAAATCAAGACTCTCCGCCTAACATTCCAACTGCGCGCAAGCGTATGCAGATTAATGCATCTAAAATGAAAGCCAACGCCGTCCTGCTACACAGCTGTGAAATTACCAGCGGCACGCCAGGCTGCTACCGTCAGGCGGTTTGTATCGGGTCCGCCCTGAATATTTCGGCGAAATGAGCAGCTTTCAGTTTGAACAAATCGGCGTTATTCGCTCCCCCTATAAAGAAAAATTCGCCGTTCCGCGCCAGCCTGGTCTGGTCAAAAGCGCCTGCGGCGAACTGCATCTGATAGCGCCTTACAACCAGGCCGATGCCGTTCGCGGCCTGGAAGCGTTCAGCCATTTGTGGGTGCTTTTCGTTTTTCATCAGACGATGGACGGCGGCTGGCGGCCGACAGTTCGTCCGCCCCGTCTTGGCGGTAACGCCAGAATGGGCGTTTTTGCCACGCGCTCCACGTTCCGCCCCAATCCGATTGGCATGTCGCTCGTTGCGCTAAAAGGTATCGAGTGCCGGAAAGAGAGCGTAATTCTGAAATTAGGCAGTCTGGATCTGGTGGATGGCACGCCGGTGGTGGATATCAAACCGTATTTACCGTTTGCCGAGGCCTTACCGGACGCCGCCGCCAGCTATGCGCAACAGGCGCCGATAGCTGAAATGCCCGTGAGTTTTACCGCTGAGGTGGCTCAACAGCTTACGACGCTGGAAAGGCGTTATCCGCAGCTACGGACATTTATTTGCGATGTGCTGGCGCAAGATCCTCGCCCGGCTTATCGTAAGGGTGAAGAGACGGGCAAAACCTATGCCGTCTGGCTGCATGATTTTAACGTGCGCTGGCGTGTGGTTAACTCGGGATTTGAAGTGTTTGCGCTGGAACCACAGTAATTTCACGCCCTTCTCTTTTGACATCTCTTGCACGCTGGTAAACTAAATCACTTTTTTTGTATCAGGCTCACATTGAGCCTGTTCGATCGTTCAACTGGAACCGTAACAACATGCGTACTAGCCAATACCTGCTCTCCACTCTGAAGGAGACACCTGCCGACGCCGAGGTTATCAGCCACCAGCTGATGCTGCGCGCCGGGATGATCCGCAAGCTCGCCTCCGGGTTATATACCTGGCTGCCGACCGGCCTGCGCGTCCTGAAAAAAGTCGAAAACATCGTGCGTGAAGAGATGAACAACGCCGGTGCTATCGAGGTGTCGATGCCAGTCGTTCAGCCAGCCGACCTGTGGCAAGAGAGTGGTCGTTGGGAACAGTACGGTCCGGAACTGCTGCGTTTTGTCGACCGTGGCGAGCGTCCGTTCGTACTCGGCCCGACCCACGAAGAAGTTATCACCGATCTGGTGCGTAATGAACTCAGCTCTTATAAGCAGTTGCCGCTGAACTTCTTCCAAATCCAGACCAAATTCCGTGATGAAGTGCGTCCGCGCTTTGGCGTGATGCGTTCGCGCGAATTCCTGATGAAAGATGCTTACTCTTTCCACACCTCTCAGGAGTCGTTGCAGGAAACCTATGACGCCATGTACGCCGCGTATAGCCGTATCTTCAGCCGTATGGGGCTGGATTTCCGCGCGGTACAGGCCGATACCGGTTCTATCGGCGGCAACGCCTCGCATGAATTCCAGGTGCTGGCGCAAAGCGGCGAAGACGATATCGTTTTCTCTGATGTTTCTGATTACGCGGCTAACATTGAACTGGCAGAAGCTATCGCGCCGCAAACGCCGCGCGCAGCGGCGACGCAGGAAATGACTCTGGTCGATACGCCAAATGCCAAAACCATCGCGGAGCTGGTGGAACAATTCAACCTGCCAATTGAAAAAACGGTAAAAACGCTGCTGGTGAAAGCGGTGAAAGACAGCAAGTCTCCGCTGGTGGCTCTGCTGGTTCGCGGCGATCATGAACTGAATGAAGTTAAAGCGGAAAAACTGCCGCACGTTGCCAGCCCGCTGACCTTCGCTACCGAAGAAGAGATTCGCGCCGTAATTAATGCTGGCCCTGGCTCCCTCGGCCCGGTCAATATGCCGATTCCGGTCATCATCGATCGCACCGTTGCCGCCATGAGCGATTTTGCCGCTGGCGCCAACATCGACGGTAAACACTACTTTGGTATTAACTGGGATCGCGATGTGGCGACGCCTGTTGTTGCCGACATCCGTAACGTAGTCGCCGGCGATCCGAGTCCGGATGGTCAGGGAACGTTGCTTATCAAACGCGGTATCGAAGTGGGCCACATCTTCCAGTTAGGTACCAAGTACTCAGAAGCGCTGAAAGCCTCCGTTCAGGGTGAAGATGGCCGTAACCAGATCCTGACAATGGGCTGCTATGGTATCGGCGTAACACGTGTCGTTGCCGCGGCTATCGAGCAGAACTTTGACGAGCGCGGCATTGTATGGCCTGACGCCATTGCGCCTTTCCAGGTCGCTATTCTGCCGATGAATATGCACAAATCCTTCCGTGTGCAGGAGCTGGCGGAAAAGCTGTACAGCGAATTGCGCGCGCAGGGCATTGAAGTGCTGATGGACGACCGTAAAGAGCGCCCGGGCGTGATGTTTGCCGATATGGAGCTGATTGGTATTCCACATACTATCGTGATTGGCGATCGCAACCTGGATAACGACGATATTGAGTATAAATACCGTCGCAGCGGTGAAAAATCGCTGATTAAAACCGGCGATATCGTTGATTATCTGGTCAAGGCGATTAAAGGCTAAACGACATTTTGTTGGGATTGCCCGGCGCCACCCGGCAGATATGTAAAGGCCTCGCACCCTGCGAGGCCTTTTATTAGTGGGTGCAATCTTTACCCGGCGTAAACTTCGCATTTTTATCGGCTATTAGCATTTTTACCGGCTCGCCCGTGTCCGGGTTCGCGGCAAACACAAAATGCCCTTCTACCGTCAGCAGCACCGGTTTTTCCGCTTCACTTTTCGCCGTCAGATAGCCGCGCTCAAGCTGGGCGTTACTGGCGACCGGGAGCCGTTTTCCGGTCGCACAATCGGTAAAGGTCGCCGCATCGGCCCTGTATACATACATACCACGCAGCGGCATTGGCGTTACCGGCAGGCTGGCGGTAACAGGCACAAGCGTATAATTAAGCTGCGAAGCCACCGGATTGCCTTCTCTGTCGAGCATCTCCAGCGCATTGCCTTTCGCGCGATAATACGATTTCTCGCCATTGCTGTCGGTTAACACCAGTTTATCCGCCGTCCGCGCCCAGGTACCGTATGACGCAAAAGAGGAAGGTTCTTCACGCACGCCCTGATAGCGCTCGTTCATCACCCATGTGCCGTCTTTTTCCAGAAATAGTGACGTTTCAATACCTTCACAATCCGCACAGGGCAGCACGCCGCGCCAGCTTTGCTGCATGGGTTTTAATTCCGCCGCCTGCGCAGGTTGCAGGGCGTCAACTTCCGCACGGTTATTACACCCTATCAATGCAAATAGCGTACAGGCTGCCGCTACTGACAATATTGCTGTTCTCACCATAAAATCCTTATGAAATTGCTATTCCTGCCCGTCAATCCAGTGGACGACGAACTTTGCCGCGAAGCGCCTTTACAGAAGATTTTTGCGCCTTTGAGGACAAACGGCGCTCTTTCGAGGCACGCGTCGGACGGGTTGCGCGACGGCTTTTCTGCTCCGCGGTTAATTCTTTTATGACGGCAACCAGCCTGGCGATAGCCGCGTCCCGGTTGAGCTCCTGGCTCCGGAACTCCTGCGCCTTAATGATAATGACGCCATCATCGCTTATCAGATGGTGGCTGGCCGTCAGCAAACGCTGTTTATAATACTCTGGCAGGCCAGAGGCCCGAATGTCAAAGCGCAAATGAATCGCGCTAGAGGTCTTATTTACGTGCTGACCACCCGCGCCCTGCGCGCGAATGGCCGTAATTTCCAGCTCATTATCGGCTATGGAGACCGTCCGGGAGATGGCAATCATGAGGGCTGTTGCCAGGCGGTTAGCTGTATTTCCAGATTATTCCGAGCATCAGAAAGCCAGATTGCGCCGTCCTGAATCGTCGCCTGTAGCGTCATGGTACGATCGGCAAATTCACTGAGCTGCGCCAGTTGCCCGTCATCCAGATACCAGACGGACAGGTTAGCGAACTGCGCGCACTTGCTTTGATGCTGCTGCCACCAGATTTGCGCCGCCCGGGAGTTATAAGCAAAGAGCGCGACGTCGCTCGCCTGAGTACAGGCTTTCTTAATACGGCGCTCATCCGGCAGCCCCAGCTCTATCCAGAGATCGATGCCCAGATGATCGTTACGCAGCCAGGCCTCCGGCTCATCTTCCGCGCTGAGCCCGCGTGTAAACTGCAACCGTTCATCAGCATATTTTATCCATGCCAACAGGCGCAGCATCATGCGCTCCTGCGTTTCAGAAGGGTGACGCGCCAGCGTCAATGCCGCATCCAGAAACCGGTTGCGATCAAGGTCAGCCACATTGACGACGGCTTTATAAATTGTCGCTTTAAGCGCCATGAGAAAACTCCTTTCGAATCAGGCGCCCATTGTAGCGAAAACCGCGCTAAAAGGCTGTTAACGAATCTTTTACCCACTCGCGTCAGGCGCTGATATTGCGCAAATGAGTATGGTATAGTCACCTTGCTAAACAAGATTTAACTTCGTAGGCTTAGACTTGCATCCACGGTTAAGTCAGAATGCTGACAGGAGGGCATGTGGAAAAATATTGTGAGTTAGTACGCAAGCGGTATGCGGAAATCGCCAGCGGAGACTTAGGGTATGTCCCGGATGCGCTGGGTTGTGTATTGAAAGTGCTTAATGAAGTGGCGGCAGATAGCGCCCTTTCAGAGTCGGTCAGGGAAAAGGCAGCTTATGCTGCCGCGAACTTACTGGTGAGCGATTATGTCAATGAATGAAACGTATCAACCCATTAATTGCGATGACTACGATAGTCTTGAGCTTGCCTGCATGCATCATTTAATACTGACGCTAACGTTAAAAGATGGCGAGGTTTTGCAGGCAAAAGCGAACGATTTGATCTTACGTAAAAACGTAGAATATCTGCTTGCCGAAGTTTCCGGCGAGTCTTGTGAGCTTCGTCTCGATAAAATCGCCAGTTTCAGCCACCCGGAAATTGGTACCGTGGTAGTTAGCGAATCCTGAGTATTTTGTTGCCGGATGGTGGTGCAAGCACCTTATCCGGCCTACGTTCCATGCGATACGCAGGCCTGATAAGCGCAGCGCCATCAGGCATGCCAAACCAGACTCACCCCTTCTTTATCTTCTGCTGTTCCCTCACGCGTCACAAAAACACCCGCAGCCGCAATCAGCGTTTCGCCGTAAAACAACAGCGGCGTGGTATCTCGTCGCCAGGGCGGGATCCCCTGCTCCTGCCAGATTTTCTTTAATTTACGTCCACCGTTACGCCCGACAATATGTAACACGCCTGGCGCTTTAAAACGAATGCTGACGGATTCTTCCTCTCGCGGTCGGCGCAGTTCGCCACCAGGAACGAGCTGTACCGTCCCTAAGCCGGCAGGCAGCGCCAGCGGTGTTTGCCAGACGGGCCAGGCGACCGTCGTTTCGTGTTGTCCGGCCACGGATTTAATCCACCACAGTTGCGACTGGTAACGGCGAATCTCGTGATCGCCAAAGCGTAAACAGGGAGAGGCATCGTCGCGCGCCAGCGCCACCTCCTGCCAGATACGTTCCAGCGCGTCGCGAGAGGGCATCGGCGCATTACGCATCGCCAGCCAGCGACGCAAAATCGCCGCCCGCCGTACATCGCTCATCGACATTAATGGAGAGAGCCGCAATGTTCCCTCCGCCGTGATACAGTCAGTAAGATCGCTGGCCAGAAGCTCGTCCAGCAGCCTTTCTTGCTCGGCGCAGAGCGTCGCACTACGGGCTACCGCCGCAGGAAAATGCGGCCAGCGCTGCTGTAAGAGCGGAAGCGCGCGCAGGCGTAAAAAATTGCGATCGTAGGCGTCATCCTGATTGCTTTCATCTTCAATCCAGCATAAGCCATGACGCACAGCCCACTGTTCCAGCGTCTTCCGCGTTTCTCTCAACAGCGGGCGAAGAAGCAGAGTTCCGGCAAAAGGCGAGCGTTCTCCCATCGCGGAAAGTCCGGCCGGACCGCTGCCGCGCTTTAACGCCAGCAGAAACGTTTCACACTGATCGTCAAGGTGCTGCGCGGTTGCCAGCACTTCGCCAGGCAATAGCGTCTGTGCGAACGCCCGGTAGCGCGCTTCACGCGCATGGGCCTCGATACCCAGGCCATTATCCGCCAGCGTCACCCGCTCCACTACCAGCGGAACCTGCCAGCGTTCGCATACGGTTTCGCAATGCCGCACCCAGCTATCAGCATGAGGGCTTAAACCGTGATGAATATGGATAGCACGCAGCGTGACGTCAGGATGGCGTTCTCGCCACAACACCAGTTGATGCAACAGCACCGTAGAATCCAGGCCGCCGCTAAAGGCAGCCAGAATACGGCGAGAAGAGAGTAACGAGGTATTCAACGTGAGAGTGGTCATGATCCATGCTTATAGTGACTTAGCCCGGCAACGTTACCTGGCGAGCGTCTTAATGACAAGCCTTACTGCTCATACAGCTCAAGCGGTAAACCGTCCGGATCGTTGAAAAAAGTAAAGCGCTTCCCGGTATACGGATCGATGCGTATCGGTTCGCACTTAACCTGATGCTTTTCCAGATGCGCAACGGCGTTTTCCACATTTTCCACGCTGAAAGCCAGATGGCGCAGGCCGCAGGCTTCAGGTCGGCTTGGACGCGCCGGAGGGAAGGGAAAAGAGAAAAGCTCAATCACATACTGCCCGTTTAGCGCCAAATCGCCCTTCCATGAGTCACGCTCTTCCCGCCAGGCTTCGCTTAGCAGATCGAACCCCAGAATATCGCAGTAAAACGCCTTGCTCACCGCATAGTCTGTCGCAATGATCGCGATGTGATGAACCTGTTTTAATCCCAGCATAGCGTCTCCTTTATTGATTATCAGTACGTTACTCGTCACATTCCCGTCAGGCAAGCTAACAGGCGTGTTTTAAGACTCGTACCTGGTACACCCCGTCTTCATTCCGTTTCGCACCGTGAATATCCGTTTCAAAACCGGGATAATGCTGGCCAATCGAGCAGAGCATCAGCAGAAAATCGAGCACGGCCCGACTCTGTTGCGTAATCCTCTCGCCGGGCATCAACAGCGGAACGCCTGGCGGATAAGGCAGGAGCATATTCGCGGAAACGCGCCCTGGCAGTTGATCGAGCGCCACGGTTTCCACCTCGCCTTTGATCTGACGCTGCCAGGCCTGGTGCGGGGTCATGATCATCTCCGGTAAAACCTCGAACGCCCGCAGCATCAGCCCCGGAAGATCGTGCTGGCGGATCAGTTTATGGATCCCCTGCGCCAGATCCTGAATGCGCATATTGCGATAAAAATCCGGATCTTCCGCATACAGATCCGGCAACATATTTTTGACGCGCAGGTTAAGATCGTAGGCGCGTTTAAATTCCGTCAGTCCGCGCAGCAGCCCCATCGCACGGGTCTTATCAATCCCTATGCTGAACAAAAACAGCAGATTATACGGCCCGGTTTTTTCCACCACCACGCCTCGCTCATCGAGGAACTTCGCCACCAGCGCGGCGGGTATCCCCTCTTCGCTCATGTTGCCCTGTTCATCCATCCCCGGCGTCAGGATTGTCACCTTAACCGGATCGAGGAACATATGATCGTCATCAGCATCGGTGAAGCCATGCCAGGTTTCTCCCGGCGTGACCGGCCAGCATTCGGCCTCATCAACCTCTTCCGGCTGCCAGATATCAAAGAACCAGCTATCGGACTCTTCACGTAACCGCTGTACTTCTTTACGAAAATGGAGCGCCCGTTCCACCGAACGATTAATCAATCTTTTCCCTGGATTGCCGCGCAGCATCGCCGCCGCGGTCTCGATAGAGGCGACAATGGGATAGCTCGGCGATGTGGAAGTGTGCATCATAAACGCTTCGTTAAACGTCTCTTCGTCATATTCCCCTTTGATATGAATAAGCGACGCCTGCGAAAAAGCCGCCAGCATTTTATGGGTGGATTGCGTTTCGAAAATCACTTTTCCGGGCACCCGATCGCCGCTCATCCCGCTTTTCCCCTGGTAGATCGGATGGAAATGGGTATAGGGTACCCAGGCGGAATCAAAATGGATCGAGGGAACGTCCAGCATCTGCTTGATCCAGTTAGTGTTATACAGCAGACCATCGTAAGTCGAATTGGTGATAACCGCATGAACCGGCCATTGCGCCTGCGCGGTTTCCGCCACCTTACGCGCAATGCTGTCGCGGGTAAATTCACGCTTAGGAATACCGCCGAGAATACCGAGCGCATTGCGCGTCGGCTTCAACCAGAGAGGCACCACATCGCTCATCATCAGCAAATGCGCCAGCGATTTATGGCAATTACGATCAATAAGTAGCGTACTTCCCGCAGGCGCGGCATACATACCGACAATTTTATTCGAGGTCGACGTACCGTTCGTCACCATATAACTCTGCTCGGCGCCAAAAGTACGGGCGATATACTCTTCCGCTTCCAGATGCGGCCCGGTGTGATCCAGCAGCGATCCCAGTTCAGTCACCGAAATCGACACATCGGCCTTTAAGGTATTGCCGCCAAAAAAGTCATAAAACAGACAGCCTGGCGGGCTTTTCTGATACGCCGTTCCCGCCATATGACCCGGCGTACAAAAGGTATATTTTCCTTCTTTGGCGTAGGTAAACAGCGCTTTGGTAAACGGCGGCGTAATATTATCGAGATATTCGTTTGTATATTGATGAATGCGCGTCGCGATATCTTCAGCCAGCCCCAATGCATACTCAAAAAACCACAGCGCCATGCGCATATCGTGAACGCTAACGTCCAGCGTGGAGTTGGTATTGATAAAGGCGTAGAGAGGAAGGTATTCATTTAGCTGGTTGATTTCGCTACAAAGGTCGAGACTGTATTCATCCCAGTCAAAAATAACGCCGCAGATGCGCGGGTTATGTTCAATAAACTTCAACAAGTCAACGCTATTTTGCGGCCAGATAATTTGAAATCCCAGGGATTGTAATGCACGCTCAAGCTCCTTGATGGGTTCATCTTTATAATAAACCCCGTGCGGCCCCATAATGGCGATGATGTTCATGCTTTCTCCTGAAAAAACCTGAGATAAGCATAGTAACAATCCTGCCGATGCAAAGCACCGACAGGATTTATCTTATTACAATGCGTTCCATGCATCGGCCCAGGCAATCCCTACGCCGGGCTCATAGTAGGCAGGCGCAACATTACACCATGAGCCTTCCGGGAACGGTTTGCACTGGTACAATGCGCCATTACTGTTGACGATGTCGCCCGGATTCCATTTCTGGCTGCTGCTCCAGGCAGGATAGCTGGTGGTCTTATCTTCGTCATCCGCAGCGGCGGCCTTCGCTTTCACATTCAGCGTATAAACCGCTGTACTGGAGAGCGTACCGTCGCTAACGGTCAGATTCACCACATACTGGGTGTTCTGAGTGACATCCGGCGCGTTGAAAATCACAACGGCTTTATCCTGGCCGCTCAGCGTTTTGCCATCCTGTGACATCCAGGTATAGGTGAGCTTGTCGCCATTCGCGTCGGTCGATCCTTCCGCGCTGAGTGAAACCGGGCTACCGGCTTCCACCGCCCCGACCGGTCCGGCAATGCGCGCGACTGGCGCCACGTTTTCATCCGTCACTGGCGCCGGAGTTGGCGTGACATCCGGTTCAGTGGTTCCGCTATCATCGACGACATTAACGTTGAAATAATGCTGTACACATTTCGTGTAGTCGCCCTCTTTAAAGGCGGTATACGGCGTCTGATATCCCACTAACTGGCAGGAATAGGTTTTACCGTCCGCAGTATCGGCGCTCCAGCCCCAGTCTTGTTCCCAATAGATCGGTAACGCGCCAGCGCCGCCTTCATCGAACTGCTTCATCTTTTTACAGCCCAACACTTCGTCAGCCGGCACCGGCACTTTCAGGTAGTTGGCAAACTCTTTGTAGTAGGCGATACGGTTAAGCGACTGCGCATTCTCATCTGCGCCGCCGCACTCCACGCCGCCATTGATGATTTGAATGGTGACGCCGAAACCTGATACCAGGCCGTTTGCTTTATCGCGATCGTTTGGCTGCCAGGTACCGTCAATCACATGTAGCATAGACGGCTTCGGCGGCTGCGGATACACAAAGAAGAAGACGGCGCTCGCCAGGTTCATCCAGGTATCCGCAACCAGCTCGGGTTTATCCAGCAGAGGGCGAACGTCGCCATACATCGCGTCAGAGAAAGGCCCATAGTTGTAGTTATAAGAAAGCTGTTTTGCCCCGCGACCAAAATAGCTGAGGAAATCGCCGTCCTTATCTTTACCGCACGGCCAGGTCTGGCCCTGCCATACATCCGGGTTACATTCGCCGTTGTAGCCGCCTTTCTGCCCTTCTGTCCAGCCGACTTCGCGCAGATAGACCAGCGCCTGACGCCATTCCGGAATGTCACGCCAGCTTTCGTGACCGCCCGTCTCCTGGGCAAAATGCGCAAACATAGTAGCCAGGGTTTTACGGCAGATAGCGTCGCTATCGCGTCCATCGGTGTAGGTACCACAAACCGCCGGGAATTTACCTATCGCTTTCAGGAAGTTAGAGTAAGTGTATTCCGGCGCGCGCATCGGGAACAGATAATCCCAGTCGGCCTCTTTCAGAATACTTTCAACGCGTTTTACGTTTGCCGGGTTAGCGGCGCGCCCCGGTTCGATTTGTTCGACCGCGCTGTTATCCAACGTCTGGATAGAGGATTTCACTGCCTCCATTAACGGAAAATCCGTCAGCGCTTTCTCTTTCGCCGCCAGATCGCTGGCGTTGATGGTCATTGGCTCACTACTGCTAAGCAGCGGCGCGGCCTGCGCACCGGATAAGCTCAACATGATTCCTGCCGCCACGGCGCTGAGCGCCAGTGTTTTTTGCAATCCCATAATTTTCTCCTTGAAGGGTAGTTCACTGCCTGCCCTGGCCACACGCCTGGCAGTTGCTACAGTGTCAGGGAGAACATGCCGTTGCGTTTAATCACATCAACTCATCGGCGTCTCATTTTTCCTCGTCCAAAAAAAAGAGGCCGGATTATCCGGCCTCCTGGGAAAAATGAGGTAAATGATTAGGCGTAACCGTAGCTCATCAAACGCTGGTAACGACGGTTTTTTAAATCATCGGTGCTTAACACATCGAGATCGGCTAAATCTTCCAGCAGCTGCGCTTTTAGCGATGCCGCCATCGCTTCCGGATTACGGTGCGCGCCGCCCAGCGGCTCCGGAATGATGGAATCGATTAGCTTCAGCTCTTTCAGACGCGGCGCGATGATGCCCATCGCTTCAGCAGCCAATGGCGCTTTGTCGGCGCTCTTCCACAAAATAGAGGCGCAACCTTCCGGGGAGATAACGGAATAGGTGCTGTATTGCAGCATATTCACTTTATCACCCACGCCAATCGCCAATGCGCCGCCGGAGCCGCCTTCGCCAATCACGGTGCAGATGACCGGTACGTTCAGACGAGACATCTCACGCAGGTTGCGGGCGATGGCTTCAGACTGACCACGCTCTTCCGCGCCCACGCCAGGGTAAGCGCCCGGGGTGTCGATGAAGGTGATAATCGGCATGTTGAAGCGTTCAGCCATTTCCATCAGGCGCAGCGCTTTGCGGTAGCCTTCCGGCGCTGGCATGCCAAAGTTACGACGAATTTTTTCTTTGGTTTCACGACCTTTCTGATGACCAATGATCATCACCGGCCGCCCTTCCAGACGCGCGATACCGCCGACGATGGCTTTGTCATCAGCATAGGCGCGATCGCCCGCCAGCTCATCAAACTCATCAAACGCCAGACGGACATAATCCAGGGTGTACGGACGCTGCGGATGGCGCGCCAGTTGGGCTACCTGCCATGCGCCGAGATCGGCGAAGATTTTGCGCGTCAGTTCTACGCTTTTTTCGCGCAGGCGATGGACTTCTTCATCGATATTAATATCCAGTTTCTCATCCTGGCGGCTTACCGCAGTCAGAGAATCGATTTTCGCTTCCAGCTCTGCTATCGGCTGTTCAAAATCAAGGAAATTCAGACTCATAGTATTCCTGTATTAGTCAAACTCCAGTTCCACCTGCTCCGAACCAATGAGGCCACGCAGATCGTTAAGTAAACGATCGCTCGGAGAGACACGCCACGTTGCGCCAAAACGCAGCCGCGCACGCGCATCCGCCCTCTGATAGTAGAGATGTACTGGAATGGTCCCCGAGCGGTGGGGTTCCAGAGACTGACGGAGTCGGTTTAAAAGCTGGTCATCAATTTGCCTGTCCGTCAGCGAGATAGCAAGCCCGCGAGCGTATTTTTCGCGAGCTTCGTCAATATCCATCACTTCGCGGGCGGTCATTTTAAGCCCCCCGCTGAAGTCATCAAAGCTGACCTGTCCGCTGACGATAAGTATGCGGTCTTTTTCCAGCAACTGCTGGTATTTATCCAGCGCGTCGGTAAATAACATCACTTCCAGACGCCCGGAACGGTCATCCAGCGTACAGATGCCGATACGATTGCCGCGCTTGGTGACCATAACCCTTGCGGCAATCACGAGCCCCGCAGCCGTGGTGACTTTACCACGTTCTGTCGGATGCATGTCTTTGAGCCTTACCCCGCCGACATAGCGCTCAATTTCTTTTAAATACTGATTGATGGGGTGGCCCGTCAGGTACAGCCCCAACGTTTCACGTTCCCCATCTAACACCACCTGCTCCGGCCACGGCTGGCAGCTGGCATAGGATTGTTCGATTTGCTCCGGCTCTTCCGCCAGCACGCCGAACATATCCGCCTGACCGATAGCTTCCGCTTTAGCGTGCTGGTCGGCGGCTTTCAGCGCATCGCCCAATGAGTTCATCAGCGCGGCGCGGTGCGGCCCCAGGCGGTCGAACGCCCCGGACATGATCAGCTTTTCCAGCACCCGGCGGTTGAGCTTTTTGGTGTCGGTCCGCGCGCACAGATCAAACAGTTCGCGGAAATAGCCGCCCTGATTACGCGCGTCGATGATCGCTTCGATCGGCCCTTCGCCGACGCCTTTGATCGCGCCGATACCGTAGACGATCTCGCCCTCATCGTTAACGTGGAAATGGTACAATCCGGAGTTAATATCCGGCGGCAGAATTTTCAGTCCCATCCGCCAGCACTCGTCCACCAGGCCGACGACCTTCTCGGTGTTGTCCATATCGGCAGTCATCACCGCCGCCATAAATTCAGCCGGATAGTGCGCCTTTAGCCATAGCGTCTGGTAAGAAACCAGCGCATAAGCGGCGGAGTGCGATTTGTTAAACCCGTAACCGGCGAATTTCTCCACCAGGTCAAAGATTTTCATCGCCAGTTCGCCGTCGATACCGTTCTTTTTCGCGCCCTCTTCAAAAACGGAACGCTGTTTGGCCATCTCCTCCGGCTTTTTCTTACCCATCGCACGACGCAGCATATCCGCGCCGCCGAGAGTATACCCGGAAAGTACCTGGGCAATCTGCATCACCTGTTCCTGATACAGAATGATGCCGTAGGTCGGCTCCAGTACCGGCTTCAGGCTTTCATGCTGCCACTGAACGTCCGGGTAAGAGAGTTCTTCACGACCGTGCTTACGGTCGATAAAGTTATCTACCATCCCTGACTGCAACGGGCCGGGACGGAACAGGGCCACCAGTGCGATCATATCTTCAAAGCAGTCTGGCTGCAGACGTTTGATCAGATCTTTCATGCCGCGCGATTCAAGCTGGAAGACCGCCGTGGTTTCCGAGCGCTGCAGCATGTCGAAGCTTTTTTTATCGTCCAGCGGAATGGCGGCGATATCCAGCGGCGGCTCGCCGTTTTTCTCGCGCCGCTTGTTGATCATCTCCAGCGCCCAGTTGATGATGGTCAGCGTACGCAAACCGAGGAAGTCGAACTTCACCAGCCCGGCATATTCCACGTCGCTTTTATCAAACTGGGTAACCGGATGCTTGCCCTCTTCATCGCAGTACAGCGGCGCAAAGTCGGTAATTTTGGTCGGCGCGATGACCACGCCGCCAGCGTGCTTACCGGCGTTACGCGTGACGCCTTCAAGCTTACGCGCCATATCGATCAGCGCTCTGACCTCTTCATCCGCCTCGTAAATTTCCGGCAGTTGCGGTTCCGCTTCAAAGGCTTTTGCCAGCGTCATGCCCGGATCGGGCGGCACCAGCTTCGAGATACGATCGACAAAACCGTACGGATGCCCCAGCACGCGGCCCACATCGCGGATAACGGCTTTCGCCGCCATCGTACCGAAGGTGATAATCTGCGATACCGCATCACGCCCGTACATGTCTGCGACGTGCTCAATCACCTGGTCGCGTTTCTCCATACAGAAGTCGACGTCGAAGTCAGGCATCGAGACACGTTCCGGGTTCAGGAAACGTTCGAACAGCAGGTCAAATTCCAGCGGATCAAGGTCGGTAATTTTCAGCGCGTAGGCCACCAACGAACCGGCCCCGGAACCACGTCCCGGCCCTACCGGCACGCCGTTATCTTTTGACCACTGGATAAACTCCATCACGATGAGGAAGTAGCCAGGGAACCCCATCTGGTTGATAACCTGTAGTTCAATATCCAGACGCTCGTCATATTCCGGGCGACGCTTTTTGCGCTCTTCTTCGTCCGGAAACAGGAAAGCCAGACGCTCTTCCAGCCCCTCTTTCGCTTTTTTGACCAGATAATCTTCGGTGGTCATATCGCCGGTCGGGAACTGCGGCAGGAAATATTCACCCAGACGCACCGTTACGTTGCAGCGTTTGGCAATCTCCACCGTATTTTCCAGCGCCTCCGGAATATCGGAGAACAGCTCGCACATTTCTTCTTCACTGCGCATATACTGCTGCGGTGAATAATTGCGTGGACGTTTAGGATCGTCGAGGGTGAAACCGTCGTGGATCGCGACACGAATCTCATGGGCGTCAAAATCATCGCTTTCAAGGAAACGGACATCGTTTGTCGCGACAACCGGCAAACCACGTGCCTCAGCCAGTTCAACCGCAGCATGGAGATAGGTCTCTTCATCCTGTCTGCCGGTGCGGATCAGTTCCAGAAAGTAGCGATCGGGAAAATGCGTTTCATAGAAAGCAACGCACTCC
Source organism: Salmonella sp. SSDFZ54 (assembly GCF_004010735.1). Lineage (NCBI taxonomy): Bacteria > Pseudomonadati > Pseudomonadota > Gammaproteobacteria > Enterobacterales > Enterobacteriaceae > Salmonella > Salmonella sp. SSDFZ54. The sequence goes on along the minus strand of NZ_CP034819.1, from coordinate 2,994,620 downwards.
TCCACCAGCGCCTGGTTGCCGCGTAGCAGACAGCGGCCTACGTCGCCCATGCGTCCGCCGGAAATCAGGATCAAACCTTCTTTAAGCTCTACCAGCCAGTCGCGCTCGATAATCGGGCCTGCCGCGCCGTAGCCGCGCTGATACGCTTTCGAGATCAGCAACGTCAGGTTCTGGTATCCCGTATTATTCGCCGCCAGTACCGTCAGATGAGTCAGCTCATCTCCCAGCAGTTCGTTGTGAACATTAAAGTCCGCCCCGACGATGGGTTTAATGCCCGCGCCATGACCCGCTCCGTAGAACTTCACCAGACCGCAGAGGTTGGTAAAATCGGTGATCGCCAGCGCAGGCATACCTAATGAGGCCGCCTTTTTCACCAGCGGCCCGGTCTTCGCCAGCCCATCGATCATAGAGTAGTCGCTGTGCACCCGCAGGTGAACGAAACGTGGTTCAGACATCTTCAGATTTCTCGATACAAGAATCAGGACACAAGTCCCAGAGCGCGTTTAACAGGCGCAAAACTGCGTCGGTGGTGCGCCGTCGCGCCATACTGTGCCAACTTTTCCAGATGAAAAGCGGTTGGATACCCTTTGTGCTGCGCAAAGCCATACTGAGGAAAAACGATATCCAGCGCCGCCATTTCTGCGTCGCGGGTGACTTTCGCCAGAATAGACGCCGCGCTAATCTCCGCTACGCGGCTGTCGCCTTTCACCACGGCCATTGACGGCACAGGCAGTTCCGGACAGCGATTGCCGTCGATCAGCACATATTCTGGCGCAATATGCAGACCAGCGACAGCGCGCTGCATGGCGAGCATGGTGGCGTGCAAAATATTCAGCTCATCAATTTCATGCGCTTCCGCGCGTCCCAGACTCCAGCTTAACGCCTTTTCTTTAATCTCGTCATACAATGACAGACGACGCTTTTCAGACAATTTTTTGGAATCATTCAGACCGACGATCGGACGAGCCGGATCGAGGATCACGGCGGCGGTCACTACGGCGCCCACCAGCGGGCCACGGCCCACTTCATCCACACCCGCCACTAAATGGGTGTGTGGATAAACAAATTCGATCATTGCGCTAACTCCAGGACGGCATCTGCCGCCTGCTCATCGGCATTACAGCGGATCTGCTGATGCAGTTCACGGAAGGTGTCGTGCATCGCATGGCTGGTTTTACCGTTCGCCAGTAGCGGCAACAGCGCTTCGGCGAGTTTTTGCGGTTCGCACTCTTCCTGCAACAGCTCTTTGACTAATTCTCTTCCCGCCAGCAGGTTAGGCAAAGACACATACTCCGTTTTCACCAGACGTTTCGCCAGCCAGAAAGTGAAGGGCTTCATACGATATCCCACTACCATCGGGCATTTTGCCAGCATACACTCCAGCGCCGCCGTACCCGAGGCCAGCAGAGCCGCGTCGCTGGCGATCATCGCCTCGCGCGCCATGCCGTCCAGCAAATGAACGGCGAGATCCGGCGCAACCTCCGCTTTAATTTTTTCAAACTGCTCGCGGCGTTTCGCGTTCACCAGAGGCACGACCACTTCCAGATCGGGATAGCGCTGTCGCAGCAATTGTGCGGTTTTCAGGAAGTCGGCGCTGAGCATTTCCACTTCCGCGCCACGGCTGCCTGGCAGTAGCGCCAGACAATGGGCGTCATGCGGGATACCCAGCACGTCGCGCGCCGCATTTTTATCCGGGTCCAGCGGCATGGCATCCGCCATGGTGTGACCGATAAAGCGGCACGGGACGTTAAATTTATCGTAAAACGCTTTTTCGAAAGGCAGAAAAGCCAGCACCATATGGGTGGATCTGCCTATTTTGAAAACGCGTTTCTGTCGCCAGGCCCAAACGGACGGGCTGACATAATGAATGGTCTTAATCCCTTGTTTTTTCAGATTACCTTCGAGGGTAATATTGAAATCAGGGGCGTCAATCCCGACAAAGACATCGGGCTTGAGTTCGGTAAAACGGCGGGTCAGATCGGCGCGGATATGCAACAAACGGCGTAAACGTCCGAGCACTTCAACAATGCCCATGACCGCCAGTTCTTCCATTTCGTACCAGGCTTCACACCCTTCGGCCTGCATACGCGGCCCCGCAACGCCCACAAAACGGGCGTTGGGTACGCGCGCTTTCAGCGCACGAATTAAGCCTGCGCCAAGAATATCGCCGGACGTTTCACCGGCGACCAGGGCAATCGTTAAAGGACGCTGTGCCGCCATTAACGAATCGGACCACGCGTTGAACGCTCAAAGAACTCGGTAAACGCCTTCACTTCCGGATGCTTTTCAGCAAGTTCAGCGATTTCCAGCTTCGCTTCGTCGAGCGTTTTACCACTGCGGTACAACAGTTTGTAGGCATTACGAATCGCCACCAGCCCTTCACGGCTAAAGCCGCGACGCTTCAGCCCTTCGATATTTACCCCGAACGGCGTCGCATGGTTACCCTGCGCAATCACATACGGAGGGACATCCTGCGCCACGCCGGAGCAGCCGCCGACCATCACATGCGCACCGATAATGCAGAATTGATGAACTGCCGTCATACCGCCGATGATCGCAAAATCATCGACTGATACGTGCCCCGCCAGCGTGGCGTTGTTGGCGAGGATACAGCGATTACCTACCGTACAATCATGTGCGACATGCGCATTGATCATCAGCAGGTTATCGCTACCCACCTTCGTCAACCCACCGCCCTGCACTGTACCACGATGAATGGTGACGCTTTCGCGGATGCGGTTACGATCGCCAATTTCCACACGGGTCGGCTCACCCGCATATTTCAGATCCTGGTTCACTTCACCGATGGAGGCAAACTGATAAATCTCGTTGTCGCGGCCGATTTTGGTTTGACCATTCACGACCACATGAGACTTCAGTACGGTTCCCTCACCAATTTCGACCTGCGGCCCAACAATACAAAAGGGACCAATGTGGGCATTAGCGCCAATTACAGCGCCGTCTTCCACAATGGCGGTAGGATGAATAAAGGCGGATTTATCAATCACGAATCAGGCCTCCCGGCTACGAGCACACATCATGGTTGCTTCGCACACAACTTTACCGTCGACCAGCGCAACCCCTTTAAAGCGGGTCAGGCCACGGCGCGTTTTCTCGAAAGTGACTTCCATGATCATCTGATCGCCTGGCACCACCGGACGCTTAAAGCGCGCTTCATCAATACCCGCGAAATAATACAGTTCGCCAGGTTCCAGTTTACCAACGCTTTTAAACGCCAGAATACCGGTTGCCTGCGCCATCGCTTCCAGAATCAGCACGCCTGGCAAAATCGGTTTGCCCGGGAAGTGTCCCTGGAAAAACGGCTCGTTGACGGAGACATTTTTCACCGCACGCAGAAAACGACCTTCTTCAAAGTCCAGCACGCGATCGACCAGTAAAAACGGAAAACGGTGCGGCAGAAGCTCTAAAATCTCTTCAATCTGCAGAGTATGAGTGTTAGTAGTCAAAATACTCTTCCTGTCCAAATATACAAAAAGGCAATAATAACACGGCCTGCCGCAATCGTATGAATGTGACAGGCCGGAAAAGAATGGCAACTACAAGGCGGAACGTTAGTCTTGTTGATTAACCTTGCGCTCAATCGCTTTGAGACGCTTGCTCATATCATCAATGTTCATCACCAGTGCAGCAGTTTTACGCCATACTTTGTTGGGTTGCAGCGGAATGCCTGAGGAGTAGACGCCCGGTTCCGTGATGGGACGCATCACCATACCCATGCCAGTTACCGTGACTTTGTCGCATATTTCCATATGCCCATTGATCACGCTGGCGCCGCCAATCATGCAGTAACGGCCAATCTTCAGGCTACCCGCCATAATGACGCCACCGGCAACTGCCGTATTGTCGCCAATCACGACGTTATGTGCAATCTGGCACTGATTATCAATAATCACGCCATTGCCAATAACAGTATCATCCAACGCGCCACGGTCAATGGTGGTACAAGCGCCGATCTCGACACGATCGCCAATAATGACCCGGCCCAGTTGTGGGATCTTCACCCAGTTGCCACGATCGTTAGCGTAGCCAAAACCGTCCGCGCCGATCACCGTACTGGACTGGATCAGGCAATTCTCACCGATCTGAATGTCGTGGTAAATCGTTACGTTCGCCCACAAGCGTGAACCCGCCCCGATTTTGCTATTTTTTCCGACGAAACAGCCTGCGCCGATAACCACGTTATCGCCCAGTTGTACGCCAGATTCAATCACCGCATTCGCGCCGACTGAAACATTGCTACCCAGCGTTGCCGTCGCATCAATCACGGCGCTTGGCGCGATATTCTGCGCGGGCTGCGGCGTAGTATCTAAAATTTGCGCCATGCGCGCGTAGGTCAGGTAGGGATTTTTAACTACCAGCGCCGCGCTCTTGGCAAAAGGAAGATCGTCCTGCGTCATGACAACCGCAGAAGCCTGGCATAAACCTAAGTGTTCACGGTACTTAGGATTTACCATAAACGTAATGTGGCCTGTTGTTGCAGATTGCATGGACGCAACGCCGGTGATGACGATATCGCCATCACCGTGTAATTCTGCATCCAACTGTTCTGCTAAGTCAGCCAGTCGAATTGAAGGCATTACTTATTTAACCTGTTTCAGTACGTCAGCGGTGATGTCTTTCACATCGCTGCTGTTGTAAGCAACGGTGTTTGCGTCTACCACCAGATCGATACTCTGGTCGTTAGCCACTTTTTTCACCGCAGTCTGGATACGAGTCACCAGTTTGTTGCGTTCTTCGTTGGAACGACGAGCGCGATCTTTCTCAAAAGCCTGCGCTTTTTGTGCGAAAGTCTGGCGCTGAGACATCACGTCTTTTTCCAGCTTAGTACGATCGCTACCTGCTTTCATGGATTGCAGACGCTGCATTTTAGATTGCAGATCGGTTTCCATTTTTTGCAGTTCAGCCGCACGGCCTTTAAATTCGTTTTCCAGTGTATTGGATACACCCGTCTTCTGCGCAACCTGTTGGAACAGATTACCCATGTTGACGATTGCAATTTTGTCAGCAGCCTGTGCGGACGTTACCATCGCCAAACCAAGACCTGCAGCTAATAACCACTTTTTCACAATAAACTCCTTACCATCCCATTTGCACCCGAAGGTACAGCTCTTTGCGTGGCCTGGCGATCCCTGGGGGCATCGCCAAAAGTCATCGCTACACTACCAATGCATTCCTTTGCAGTGAACAATTACCAGGTTTTACCAATGTTAAACTGGAACTGCTCGGCTTTGTCTCCATCGTACTTTTTAAACGGCTGGGCGTAGGAGAAGACCAACGGCCCCAATGGGGACATCCATTGTAATGCGATACCCGCGGACATACGGATGTTGCCTGGATCGCTGTAATCCGGTACATCTGACGGCGCAGATGACGGATCCCAGTTCGTATCCCAAACGGTACCCATATCCCAGAAGAAGGAGGTACGAACCGAGTTGGCATACTTTTCGCTGATGAACGGCGTCGGGGTAATAAATTCCAGGCTGGCGACAGCCATGGCATTACCACCTACCGCATCATCTGATTTACAGCCTGATTCCTGAGTACAGTCTTCGTAATCATCATTATCGTCCCAACTAGTGTGGGCGCCATTTTTATAGACCGCTTTCGGGCCGATAGTATTCGACTGGAAACCACGCACGGTACTGGAACCACCGGCATAGAAGTTCTCATAGAACGGCATTTCCTTGCCGCCTAAACCATCGCCATAACCCCAACGAGTACGCCCCAGAACCACCCACTTGTGATCGTTATCGATAGGCACATAGGTCGCGGTATCCAGCGACACTTTGTAGTATTCGTTGTCGGAACCTGGGATCGTCACCTTACCCGTCAGGTTGACTCGCGAGCCGTCCGTCGGGAAATAACCACGGTCAAGCTTGTTATAGGTCCAGCCGTAGTTAAAGGTGAAGTCGTCGGCAGCAAAATCGCTGGCATCAGGGTCGCCCATCGATTCAAGATAACGATCCATCGCGATCTGCGGCTGCATGTTGGACAGTTTGTTATGGACATAACCCAGACCAGCACGCAACGTGTTGTACTCATTGATGGGGAAGCCAAGCGTCACATCCGTACCGTAACTCTTGTTGGTATAGTCGGACAGGTCGGCATCATCCGCTTCAAAGTCGTTATAGAAGATACGACCACCGAGGCTCACGCCGTCAACGGTAAAGTATGGGTTAGTAACGGACAGTTCGCTGTAGGTCTGGTAGTCGTTTTTGGTACCGTTAATCCCCACGGAATAACCGGTACCTAACCAGTTGTCCTGCTGAACGCCGGCCTGGAAGCTAACGCCGCTTTCTGTACCGTAACCGATACCGAAGTTAAAGCTACCGGTGTTGCGCTCTTTAACCTTGTACACCACATCAACCTGATCCGGGCTACCCGGAACGCGCTGCGTGTCGGTGTCGACGGTTTCAAAGAAGCCGAGACGGTTCAGACGCTCTTTCCCCTGGTCAACCAGGTCGCTGCCCAGCCACGCCCCTTCCATCTGGCGCATTTCACGGCGCAGAACGGAATCTTTTGAGGTATCGTTGCCTTCAAAGCGGATCTTACGCACGTAGAAACGGTTGCCCGCATCGACGTTCACGCGCAGTTTTACGGTTTTGTCAGCATCGTTAATTTCAGGCTGTGACTGCACGCGCGGATAGGCGTAACCATAGCGACCCAGAAGCTTTTTGATGTCATCTTCCATTTTGGTCACTTTGGTGCCGTTATAGAGCTCGCCCGGTTCAATTTTCGTCAGTTTCTCAATTTCAGCGGAATGTCCGGCCAGGTTACCGCTCACCTGAACCCCGGAAAGCTTGTACTGATCGCCTTCTGTGATATTGACGGTGATGTAGATCCCTTTCTTATCCGGCGTCAGACTCACTTGCGTGGAGTCAATATTGAAACGCGCGTAGCCGCGATCCAGATAGTAGCTGCGCAAGGTTTCAAGGTCGCCCGCCAGCTTCTGTTTCTGGTATTTACGATCGCCGACGACGTTCCACCACGGCACTTCGTCACGCAACTGGAAATGAGAAATGAGTTCTTCGGTGCTAAAGGCATGGTTACCGACGATGTTGATCTGTTGGATCTTCGCCGATACGCCCTCCTGGAACACCAGTTTAAGATCAACACGGTTGCGCGGCAGCGGCGTGACGACCGCCTTAACGCTGGCGCTGTATTTACCTACGCTATAGTAAAAGTCTTCCAGACCTTTTTCGATATCAGACAGCGTGGTGCGATCCAGAGACTCGCCAACACGTACGCCAGACGCTTCGAGGTTTTGCTTGAGCATGTCATCTTTCACCGACTTGTTCCCGGAGAAAGTGATGCTGGCAATGGTCGGACGTTCTTTTACCTGAACCAGAAGGGTATTACCATCGCGCAGGACGCGGACGTCCTCAAAGTTGCCGGTGGCGAACAGAGCGCGAATGGTGTTACTGATATCTTCATCATTAACCGTGTCGCCTGTGCGCACCGGCATACTGAGGAGAGCCGCACCAACGGCGACTCGCTGCAGGCCTTCGAAATGAATGTCCTTCACTACGAACCCTTCAGCACCGTATACGGTGGCGCTGCTGAACAGCAGCGACGCTATGAGCAACTTTTTCATCGCCATCGTTATTATGCGTTCTTCCTAACTAACTCTCTTACAACCGAGAGAAATCATTGAAAAGTGCAAGCCCCATTAACAACACCAGCAAAATCGAGCCAATGCGATAACTAAAGTCTTGAACCCGCTCGGATACCGGCCCGCCCTTAAGCTTTTCAATCGCCAGGAACAGCAGATGACCCCCGTCAAGAACGGGCAGCGGAAACAGGTTAATTATCCCTAAGTTCACGCTGATTAGCGCAAGGAACATCAGGTAATAAATCACCCCGAACTCCGCTGACATCCCAGCCCCCTGAGCGATAGAAATCGGCCCACTGAGGTTGTTCAGTTTCACATCACCGGTTATCAATTTACCCAGCATACTGACCGTCAGCTTCATCAACTGCCACGTCTTATCCGTGGCTTCGAGGATGGCGCTAAAAGGCCCATACTGGCGTATAGTCTTGTACTCTTCCGGCAGAGGAATAATTTTAGGCACCACGCCTGCAAACCCTTCCGCCTTTCCGTTAACCGATTTCGTATCCGGCGTTAACGTCAACGACAAGGCGCTCCCCTGCCTTTCAATCTCTAACGCTAACGGCTTACCGGGATTATCGCGTACAAACGTCACGAATTTCATCCACTGCGTTAACGGCTGACCATCGACTTTAACGATCCTGTCGCCCGCTTGCAAACCCGCTTTACTGGCTGCGGAATTCGCCTGCACTTCTGACAGTACCGGTTCAATCTGTGGCCCGCGGGGCCGAATCCCTAAAGAAGATACAGGATCTTGCTTATCAGGCTCAAATGCCCAGTGACGTAAATCAAGCGTTTTGTCCTGCCGCTGGTCGCTACCAAACGGCGCGACGCTCACCGTCGTCTGCTGATCACCAATTTTGGACACCAGTTGTAAACGCACGGCATCCCAATCAGGGGTTTCGATACCATCAACGGCTTTAAGTTCCGTACCAGGCGCAATTTGCGCCTGCGCAGCAATCGAGTTGGGCGTTATTTCGCCAATGACCGGACGAACGCCAGGGACGCCGATGATAAAGACCAGCCAGTAAGCAAAGATAGCAAAAATGAAGTTCGCAACCGGACCTGCGGCAATAATTGCGGCGCGCTGGCCCACCGTTTTGTTATTGAAGGCGTGACGACGCAATTCCGGCGCTACCGGTTCGGCGCGTTCATCCAGCATTTTGACGTAGCCGCCCAGCGGGATCAGGGCGATGACATACTCGGTGCCGTACCGATCGGTACGACGCCAGAGCGCTTTGCCAAAACCGATGGAAAAGCGCTCAACTCGCACACCGCAGCGCCGGGCAACCCAGAAATGACCAAATTCATGCACAGTGATCAGCACGCCCAGTGCGATGATGAATGCAGCCAGATTCCAGAGAATACTCAGCATAAAACCTTCCGTTAGAGCGTCCTGAACACCAGTAACAACAGGCAAGCAAAGACCGGTACGGCAGCCGTCAGGCTGTCAATTCGGTCCAGAATGCCGCCATGGCCTGGAATCAAGTGGCCGCTATCCTTAATTCCTGCTTCGCGCTTAAACATACTCTCGGTGAGGTCGCCCAGTACAGAAGCCAGAGCCGCCACCACAGAGCAAATCAGCAAGATAACAGGCGCAACATTCAGATTCGCCCACATACCGTAACCCCATGAGATCACGGCAGCCGTAGCAAGCCCGCCGATAAACCCTTGCCAGGTTTTACCCGGGGAAACCTTCGGCGCCAGCTTATGTTTGCCAAACAATTTACCAAACATATACGCGCCAGAGTCCGCTCCCCAGACCAGGATCATGACATAGAGTAGCCATATTGCGCCACTGTAATGATTCTCGTCATAGTGCCAGGCGCGCAGCGCCAGCATTCCCCAGAAAAATGGCACAATAGTTAACAAACCGAAAATGAGACGCAATGTTTTTGAGTTGCGCCAGATTGCCGCCGAACCGGGATAAAATAGCACCAGCAGTAGCGCGACAACCCACCATCCTAACGATGCCCAAAGCGACATCTCAACCAGCGGTTGACGAATGTTGTGATGATACTCAGGCAACAAAAATAGCATCAGCGCCAATAACAGACCACACAGCACCGCCAGCCAAACCCGCTGTGAACGCGCGGCGAAACCGCTTAACTGTCCCCATTCCCACGCGGCCAGCATACAGACAACCAGCGTAATAATGGCGAACCCCACCGGCGGCAATAAAAAAAGCGCAGCGATGACCGCGGGTATTAACACAAAAGCAGAAATCAGGCGATACTTCAGCAAAAGCAACCCCCATCAGGCTTTGTCATCACCAGGCTCGGTACCGCCGAAACGACGCTCTCGATTAGCAAAGGCATGCAGCGCACCTTCAAAGTCTTGTTCATCGAAATCGGGCCAAAGAACATCCGTAAAGTAAAGTTCGGCATAGGCAATTTGCCAAAGCAAAAAGTTACTAATGCGATGCTCTCCCCCAGTCCTAATTACTAAATCCACAGGCGCCAGCTCATGCATACAGATTTGCTGGCCTAGTCTCTCTTCATCAATCTGATCGGGGCGCAGCACTCCAGCCTGCACCTGTTCCGCCAGTTGTCGGACTCCCTGGACAATATCCCAACGTCCGCCGTAATTCGCAGCGATATTCAGCGTTAGACCCGTATTATGGGCGGTAAGCGCTTCTGATTTGCGAATACGTTCTTGTAAACGTGAGTTGAATCGACTGATATCGCCGATAATACGCAGGCGAACGTTATGGCGGTGCAGGCTTTTGACTTCGCTATCCAGCGCCCACACAAACAGCTCCATTAACGCGCTCACTTCCTGCGCCGGTCGGTTCCAGTTTTCACTACTAAAGGCATACAGCGTTAACGCATCAATACCGTTATTGGCAGCAAAAGAGACCGCTCGCCGGACGGACTTCGCTCCGGCTTTATGCCCAAAGGCCCGGATCTTCCCTTGCTTTTTCGCCCAGCGACCATTGCCATCCATAATTATTGCAACATGACGGCAGCCATGCGCTGGCAAATTTTCGCTTACTGGTTGAGTTGCAGACAACATAACGCGTTTTTTGTCCCTGAAAGGATTTAGCGGTACTCAGGAATACTGAAGCCTTTATACACATTCTCTTCGGTTCGCTTCGCGGATGACTGCGCGTCATCGCCCCTGTCGTGCGCTGTCTGCGCACGCCGGGAACGTATTCGCCTGCCGTCCCGATGCGTCCTGAATGATTTTGTGTATCCACAAAAAAGCCGTGTAAAACCACGGCTAACCTGACCGAAAAAAGCCAAAAACCTGCGATCAGGTGGCGCAGACTATATCACCGAAGCCCAACGCTAACAAATAGCACGATCTTCTGTCGCGGGATAATCGTCAGCGTGAGAGCCGTATCACTTGTTTTCTGGCTACTTCACGCGCGATGGCGTCAACCTGCAATACGTCCTCAACGCTTGCCGGTTCCTGTAAATCCATCCTCTCCAGCACCGCTAAATTGAGCCCGGCGATATCGGTAAAACGAATCTGTTGCGCCAGAAACGCGGCAACGGTGATTTCGTTTGCCGCATTGAGCGCCGTCGTTGCCGCCTGACCTTGCTCAAACGCCTCCATCGCCAGCTTCAGGCACGGATAACGCTGATAATCTGGCGCGCTAAACGTCAGCGCGCTGAGCTTGCAAAAATCGAGCGGCTGCGCGCCGGACGTGACGCGATTCGGCCATGCCATCGTATGCGCAATAGGCGTACGCATGTCAGGTTCTCCAAGCTGCGCCAGGACGCTGCCGTCCTGATAACGCACCATCGAATGAATGACCGATTGCGGATGGATCAACACTTCCATCTGACGTGCGCTGGCATTAAATAACCAACGCGCTTCAATGTATTCCAGACCTTTATTCATCATGGTGGCGGAGTCGACGGAGATTTTTCGCCCCATCGACCAGTTCGGATGACGACATGCCTGATCCGGCGTCATCGCTGCCAGATCGCACATTGGCGTTTCACGAAACGGGCCACCAGACCCGGTAAGCAAAATCGACGTTACGCCATTTTGCTCAAGGTCAGCGTATCCCAGATTATGCTGAATAGATTGCGGCAAACTCTGAAAAATCGCGTTATGTTCGCTATCGACGGGTAAAAGCCGGGCGTTGCTGCGTTTTACTTCGTCCATAAACAGCCGCCCGCAGGTCACCAGCGATTCTTTATTCGCCAGCAGAATCGTCTTCCCTGCGCGGATCGCCGCCAGGGTCGGCAGTAAACCAGCCGCGCCCACAATGGCCGCCATCACATGCCCGACCTCATCAAGCGCCGCCATCTCACAGGCAGCCTGCTGACCGCTCAGAACCTCGGTGCGGCTGCCATGCTGCTGAAGCATTATTTTGAGCTGTTCTGCACTCGACGTATCGTCCATCACGGCATAACGCGGCGAGAACTCCAGGCACTGCTCCGCCATGCGGGCGACATTTTTACCCGCCACCAGCGCGATAACGCGGAAGCTATCAGGATTATGGCGCACCACGTCCAGTGTGCTGCAACCAATAGAGCCGGTCGAGCCCAGAATGGTTAATTGCTTCATGAAACGTCCAGAAGTGTTGAAACGGAATAAAAAGCAAAACGCCGCACAGGAGACCTGATAATGTCTTCTGCGCGGCGCTTTGTACACCACTCATCCGCCAGGTTTAGCGGTGGAATGAGTTTATATCTGCGTACAGATCAATCAGAACTGCATCAGTTCTGCTTCTTTATCTGCCAACGCCGCATCCACTTTCTTAATTGCCGCGTCGGTCATTTTCTGTACTTCTTCCTGAGAGCGACGATCGTCATCTTCACTGATCGCTTTATCTTTCAGCAGAGCTTTTACTTTATCGTTCGCATCACGACGGACGTTACGAACGGCGACACGCGCCTGCTCCGCTTCGCCACGGACAATTTTCGTCAGATCTTTACGACGTTCTTCGGTCAGCGGCGGCAGCGGAACGCGAATATCGGTGCCCGCAGAGCTTGGATTCAAACCGAGGTCTGACGCCATGATCGCTTTTTCAACGGCTGGCCCCATAGAACGGTCAAACACGTTAATTTTTAAGGTACGGGAGTCTTCTACCGTTACGCTTGCCAACTGACGCAGCGGGGTCGGAGTGCCATAGTATTCTACGACAATACCATCCAGCAGGCTGGGAGAAGCACGACCCGTGCGCACTTTGCTGATTTGGGTTTTGAACGCTTCAACGCATTTTTCCATGCGTACTTCAGCATCTTTTCTGATATCGCTAATCACGTTACGAATCCTTGAAAACTAGTCTCAGTCAGACCAGACGGTCACACAATACAAAGATGTGCTAAGTATAGTCTCGTTTAATTTCTGCCAGGTAATAAGACCCGTCAATAGAACAGAATCTTACCCGTATTTGGCGCTCACGGGAATTATTCCGTGATTAACGTCCCTTCTTTTTCGCCCATCACCACACGACGCAGCGCGCCTGGTTTGTTCATGTTGAAAACACGAATCGGCAGTTTGTGGTCACGAGCCAGCGTGAACGCCGCCAGATCCATCACTTTCAGCTCTTTATCCAGCACTTCGCTGTAAGTCAGCTGATCGTACATGGTCGCGGAAGGATCTTTTGCCGGATCGGCAGTGAATACGCCATCCACTTTGGTCGCTTTCAGTACGACATCCGCTTCAATTTCGATCCCGCGCAGACAGGCCGCAGAGTCGGTAGTGAAGAACGGGTTACCCGTACCTGCAGACAGAATCACAACACGGTTATTACGCAGCAGGCTAATCGCCTCGGCCCAACTGTAGTTGTCGCACACGCCGTTTAAAGGAATTGCCGACATCAGGCGGGCGTTCACATAGGCGCGGTGAAGCGCATCACGCATTGCCAGGCCGTTCATGACGGTGGCCAACATGCCCATGTGGTCGCCCACAACGCGGTTCATCCCCGCTTTTGCCAGACCCGCGCCACGGAACAGGTTACCACCGCCAATCACCACACCAACCTGAATACCCAGTTCAACCAGTTCTTTGATCTCCTGAGCCATACGATCCAGTATGCTTGCATCAATACCGAAGCCTTCCGTACCCTGCAGAGCTTCGCCGCTTAATTTAAGCAGAATGCGTTTATAGACGGGTTTTGCATTGGTAGCCATGTTTCTTTCCTGAGACTGTCAACGATTGATATGAGTTAATTCCGGCGACATTGTACGTCGCATTTCAGCGCAGACGCCAGGCGTCGGCTGATTTTACAAGAGAGGCGCAAAAAGAAGCCGCCCTCAGGCGGCTCCTCAGGAAAATCAGGACTGCTTAGACATCGCAGCAACTTCTGCTGCAAAGTCAGTCTCGACTTTCTCAATGCCTTCGCCCACTTCAAAGCGGATGAAGCCAGTCACGTCAGCGTTGTGCTCTTTCAGCAGTTGGCCAACAGATTTGCTCGGTTCCATGACGAAAGGCTGACCAGTCAGAGAAACTTCGCCGGTGAATTTCTTCATGCGGCCTTCAACCATTTTCTCTGCGATTTCTTTCGGCTTACCGGATTGCATCGCGATGTCCAGCTGTACCTGGTACTCTTTCTCTACCACGTCAGCAGACACGTCTTCCGGCTTAACGAATTCCGGCTTGCTTGCCGCAACGTGCATCGCCAGCTGTTTAACCAGCTCTTCGTCAGCGCCTTTAGCGGCAACCAGAACGCCGATGCGCGCACCGTGCTGGTAAGAACCCAGAACGTCGCCTTCCAGGGAAGCGACGCGACGAATGTTGATGTTCTCGCCAATTTTCGCTACCAGAGCAACGCGCTCTTCTTCGAACTGTGCTTTCAGAACTTCTACGTCAGTGATTTTGCCAGCAACAGCGGCGTCCAGCACTTTGTCAGCAAATGCCTGGAAGCCAGCATCTTTAGCCACGAAGTCAGTCTGGCAGTTAACTTCCAGAATGAAAGCGACGTTGCCGTCGATTTTGGTTTTGATTACGCCGTCAGCAGCCACGTTGCCTGCTTTTTTCGCCGCTTTGATAGCGCCGGACTTACGCATGTTTTCGATTGCCAGCTCAATGTCGCCATTCGCTTCAGTCAGCGCTTTTTTGCAATCCATCATGCCTGCGCCGGTACGCTCACGCAGCTCTTTTACCAGGGATGCGGTAATTTCAGCCATTCTAAAATCCTCGAAAGATTTGATCTGCCCGGCATCAAACCGCACAGATATAAAAGTGAAAAAGGGGGCCATATACAGGCCCCCTAACCAAACGTGATACTACCTGGTCTATAAGGGCTCTCCCCTTCATATTTCGAGCCGCAGGCGCGTTGCCTTCACTCGCTCATCCCGGTCACTTACTGATGTAAGCTCCCGGGAATTCTCGAGCTTGCCGCCTTCCTGCAACTCGAACTATTTTAGGGAGTTATCAAGCCTTATTACTCGGCTTCTACGAAGCTTTCTTCCGCCTGGGAAGCCAGATCCTGAGAACGGCCTTCACGAACGGTTGCAGCGACAGCGCCCAGGTACAGGCTAACAGCACGGATTGCGTCATCGTTACCCGGGATAACGAAGTCAACGCCGTCCGGATCAGAGTTGGTATCAACGATAGCAAATACCGGGATACCCAGGTTGTTCGCTTCTTTGATAGCAATGTGCTCGTGGTCAGCATCGATAACGAACAGAGCGTCCGGCAGACCGCCCATGTCTTTGATACCGCCCAGGCTGTTTTCCAGTTTCTCAAGCTCACGAGTACGCATCAGCGCTTCTTTCTTGGTCAGCTTTTCGAAAGTACCGTCCTGAGACTGAGTTTCCAGGTCTTTCAGACGTTTGATGGACTGACGAACTGTTTTCCAGTTAGTCAGCATACCGCCCAGCCAGCGATGGTTCACGAAGAACTGGTCGCAGCTGTTAGCAGCTTCTTTCACCGCTTCGCTTGCAGCGCGTTTAGTACCAACGAAAAGGATTTTACCTTTACGAGCAGAGATCTTGTTCAGTTCAGCCAGAGCTTCGTTGAACATCGGTACAGTTTTCTCAAGGTTGATGATGTGAACTTTGTTACGCGCGCCGAAGATGAAAGGCTTCATTTTCGGGTTCCAGTAACGGGTCTGGTGACCAAAGTGAACACCAGCCTTGAGCATGTCGCGCATGGAAACAGTTGCCATGATTTAAAACCTCTATAGATTAAGTTGGGGTTATGCCTCCACGTATCCCATATTACCGACCCCAAAGGGCACCCCGGAATATGTGCCGATACGTGTGTGTTGTTACACAAAGTGAGATTTGTCGCTCCCGTCCATCGTGTGTAGTCTTCGAATGGATCGGAAGTCCGGCGCGCTTTATACCACAAATACGCCACCGACACCAATAATTGTTGGCACTCAGTGCTGAATTGAACGATGAATTTCGTGTTACAGGCAGTCGGCAAATTTTTGCATCCCCTGGAGCTTACGGCCAGTAAGTGACTGGGGTGAAAAAATGTCGCCAACGCACCTGTGGCACGAAAGGCGAAGTTCAGAATGATTCTCAATTTGGCAGGGTACACCCCTGACTGATACCATTGTCAGCACTTACACAATTATTGCCGAAATCATCGGCACTGATGGACAGAATTCATGGCTATCTCAATCAAGACATCTGAAGATATCGAAAAAATGCGCGTCGCGGGCCGTCTGGCAGCCGAAGTGCTGGAAATGATCGAACCGTATATCAAACCGGGCGTCACCACCGGCGAACTGGACCGTATCTGTAACGATTACATCGTTAACGAACAACACGCGATCTCCGCCTGCCTCGGCTACCACGGCTATCCGAAATCCGTCTGTATCTCTATTAATGAAGTGGTATGCCACGGCATTCCGGATGACGCTAAACATTTGAAAGATGGTGATATCGTCAACATCGACGTGACCGTGATTAAAGATGAATTCCACGGCGATACCTCGAAGATGTTTATCGTCGGCAAACCGACCATTCTGGGCGAGCGTCTGTGCCGCGTCACGCAAGAGAGCCTGTATCTGGGCATCAAAATGGTGAAACCGGGCATCCGCCTGCGCACCATTGGCGCCGCCATCCAGAAATATGCCGAAGGCGAAGGTTTCTCCGTGGTACGTGAATACTGCGGACACGGTATTGGTCGCGGCTTCCATGAAGAACCGCAGGTGCTGCATTATGATGCAGACGATGGCGGCGTCGTGTTGCAGCCTGGCATGACCTTTACCATTGAACCGATGCTGAACGCCGGGGATTACCGTATCCGCACCATGAAAGACGGCTGGACGGTAAAAACCAAAGACCGCAGCTTGTCTGCTCAGTACGAGCATACTATTGTGGTAACGGAAAACGGCTGTGAAATTCTGACGCTGCGTAAAGATGACACCATCCCGGCGATCATCACACACGACGAATAATGTTTTGCCTGATGGCGATGCCTTCGCATCTTATCAGGCCTACAAATTACACCTTTACTCAAAATCATTCGAGTTGCCTCAAGGCGGCAAGAGAGTGAATCTTCAGGAGCGTACATAAGTACGTGACTGGAGTGAACGAGCGCAGCCAACGTAGAAGCAACTTGAAGGATGAAGAGTAAATACGTAGGCCGGATAAGGCGTTCACGCCACCATCCGGCTTTTTAATGGGTGGCGCATATGAATACTCTTCCTGAACAGCACGCGAATACCGCACTCCCCACCCTCCCTGACCAGCCGCAAAACCCTGGCGTCTGGCCGCGCGCTGAACTGACCGTCGCCGGTATCAAAGCCCGCATCGACATCTTTCAACACTGGCTGGGAGAGGCATTTGACAGCGGCATTTGTGCTGAACAGCTTATTGAAGCTCGTACCGAATTTATCGACCAGTTGTTGCAACGCCTGTGGATTGAGGCCGGTTTCGGTCAGATTGCCGATCTGGCGCTGGTCGCCGTCGGCGGCTATGGACGCGGCGAACTGCATCCGCTTTCCGATATTGATCTGCTCATTTTAAGCCGCAAAAAGCTGCCCGATGAACAGGCGCAAAAGGTCGGCGAGCTGCTGACTTTACTTTGGGACGTCAAGCTGGATGTCGGGCATAGCGTACGTACGCTGGAAGAGTGTCTGCTGGAAGGTCTGTCTGATTTAACCGTTGCAACAAACCTCATCGAAACGCGCCTGCTGATCGGTGATGTCGCTCTGTTTCTGGCACTACAAAAACATATTTTCAGCGAAGGCTTTTGGCCGTCCGACAAATTTTACGCCGCCAAAGTAGAAGAGCAGAACCAACGCCACCAGCGCTATCACGGTACCAGCTATAATCTGGAGCCGGATATTAAAAGCAGCCCCGGCGGCCTGCGCGATATCCATACATTGCAGTGGGTCGCCCGACGTCACTTCGGCGCCACCTCGCTCGATGAGATGGTGGGGTTCGGCTTTTTAACCCCGGCTGAGCGCGCGGAGCTCAACGAGTGCCTGCATATCCTGTGGCGCATTCGCTTTGCGCTACATCTGGTGGTCAGCCGCTACGATAACCGCCTGCTGTTCGACCGCCAGTTAAGCGTCGCTCAACGCCTTAACTACAGCGGCGAGGGCAATGATCCGGTTGAGCGGATGATGAAAGACTACTTCCGGGTTACGCGTCGGGTGAGCGAACTTAATCAGATGCTGCTTCAGCTATTTGACGAGGCGATTCTGGCGCTGCCTGCGGATGAAAAACCGCGTCCTGTTGACGATGAGTTTCAACTGCGCGGCACGCTCATTGATCTGCGTGACGACACGCTGTTTATCCGCGAACCGCAAGCGATCCTGCGCATGTTTTATATGATGGTGCGCAATAGCGCGATCACCGGCATCTACTCTACGACGTTACGCCACTTGCGCCACGCCCGCCGCCACCTGAGCCAACCGCTGTGTTACATCCCGGAGGCGCGCACTCTGTTTCTTAGTATGCTGCGCCATCCCGGCGCGGTCAGCCGCGGTCTGTTGCCGATGCATCGCCACAGCGTACTGTGGGCTTATATGCCGCAGTGGTCACACATCGTCGGACAAATGCAGTTTGACCTGTTCCACGCATACACGGTGGATGAACACACCATCCGCGTAATGCTCAAACTGGAGAGCTTTGCGAAAGAAGAGACGCGCCAGCGCCATCCGCTATGCGTCGATCTCTGGCCGCGGCTTCCCCATCCGGAACTGATCCTGATCGCCGCGCTGTTCCACGATATTGCGAAAGGACGCGGCGGCGACCATTCGGTACTGGGCGCGCAGGATGTACTCACCTTCGCCGAACTGCACGGTTTGAACTCACGCGAAACGCAACTGGTCGCCTGGCTGGTGCGCCAACACCTGCTGATGTCAGTCACCGCCCAGCGCCGCGACATCCAGGATCCGGAAGTCATCAAGCAGTTCGCCGAAGAGGTGCAAACCGAAACACGGCTGCGTTTTCTGGTCTGCCTGACCGTCGCGGACATCTGCGCGACCAACGAAACCTTGTGGAATAGCTGGAAACAGAGCCTGCTGCGCGAGCTGTACTTCGCCACTGAAAAACAGCTCAGGCGTGGAATGCAAAATACGCCGGATATGCGTGAGCGCGTGCGTCACCATCAGCTTCAGGCGCTGGCGCTGCTGCGAATGGACAATATTGATGAAGCCGCGCTGCACAAAATCTGGACCCGCTGTCGCGCTAACTATTTTGTTCGTCATAGTCCAAATCAGCTCGCCTGGCACGCACGCCATTTATTGCAGCACGATCTACGCCAACCGTTAGTGTTGCTCAGTCCGCAGGCCACGCGCGGCGGAACCGAAATTTTTATCTGGAGTCCGGACAGACCCTATCTGTTTGCCGCCGTCTGCGCCGAGCTGGACAGGCGTAATTTAAGCGTCCATGACGCGCAGATCTTTACCACTCGCGACGGCATGGCAATGGATACGTTTATCGTTCTGGAACCAGACGGCAGCCCGCTGGCGGCGGATCGCCATGACGTTATTCGCACCGGTCTTGAACAGACCATTACGCAGCGTAGCTGGCAGCCGCCGCAGCCGCGTCGGCAACCGGCAAAGTTACGGCACTTTACGGTCGAAACGGAAGTCAATTTTCTGCCCACCCATACCGACAGAAAATCATTCATGGAATTGATCGCGCTCGATCAACCTGGTCTGCTGGCCAGGGTCGGACAAATTTTTGCCGATCTGGGAATTTCGCTTCATGGCGCCCGAATTACAACCATTGGTGAACGAGTAGAAGATTTATTCATAATCGCCACAGCGGATCGGCGCGCACTTAATAATGTGCTGCAACTTGAGGTGCAACAACGGTTGACAGCGGCCCTCAATCCAAACGATAAAGGGTAGTGTGTTTATTTATATGAAAGAGTTTAACAATGCAGCAGTTACAGAACGTTATTGAGACCGCTTTTGAGCGCCGCGCCGATATTACGCCGGTTAATGTAGATACCGTGACCCGAGAGGCGGTAAACCAGGTCATTTCTCTACTTGATTCCGGCGCGCTGCGTGTCGCAGAAAAAATCGACGGTCAGTGGGTCACTCACCAGTGGTTGAAGAAAGCGGTTCTGCTCTCTTTCCGTATTAACGATAACCAGGTTATCGACGGTGCGGAAAGCCGCTACTTCGATAAAGTCCCGATGAAATTCGCTGATTACGACGAAGCGCGTTTTCAGAAAGAAGGCTTCCGCGTCGTTCCGCCTGCGGCCGTTCGTCAGGGCGCATTTATCGCCCGCAACACCGTGCTGATGCCGTCTTACGTTAACATCGGCGCCTACGTTGACGAAGGCACCATGGTTGACACCTGGGCGACGGTGGGTTCCTGCGCGCAGATTGGTAAAAATGTTCACCTTTCCGGCGGCGTGGGTATCGGCGGCGTACTGGAGCCGCTGCAGGCTAACCCGACCATCATTGAAGACAACTGCTTTATTGGCGCGCGTTCTGAAGTCGTGGAAGGCGTCATTGTCGAAGAAGGTTCCGTCATTTCCATGGGGGTATACCTCGGCCAGAGCACCAAAATCTACGATCGCGAAACCGGTGAAGTTCACTATGGCCGCGTACCGGCAGGCTCCGTGGTCGTTTCCGGCAACCTGCCGTCAAAAGACGGCAAGTACAGTCTGTACTGCGCGGTGATCGTGAAAAAAGTCGACGCCAAAACGCGTGGTAAAGTGGGCATTAACGAATTATTGCGCACTATTGATTAAGCGAGTGAAAAGCGGGGGCGACAGCCCCCCTTTGCATTACGGCGAATGCGGTAACACGGTTTCCGGCGCAATCTTTGCCGCAAACGCCGAAGCCAGCGCAGTCAAAACGACATAACCGGCAACCAACGTCCAACTGTTATCATAGACTGCGCTTAACGCTTTAGCGATAAACGGCGTGAATCCCCCTGCCACAACCGCCCCCAACTGAGCGCCAATTGATGAACCGCTGTAGCGTACAGGCGGATGAAACAGTCCGGCGAAAAAAGAAGGTTGCACGGCATTCAGTGAATTATGACCAATGTTAATAAGCAGAACGTAGCCCATTGTCATCAGTATGAGCGAACGGCTTTCCAGCAGCCAGAAAAAGGGAAAAGCCATTGCCGCGACAAAAAGCGCGCCGAAAATATACACCTGACGGCAGCCACGCCGATCCGACATGATGCCAAATAGCACGTGCATGGGATACGCCAGCAGACAGGTGAACATTACAATGTACAGAATAGTCAGGCTGGCAATCCCAAGCTGCGTCGTCGCCCAGGAAACCGCGAAGACGGTGGCAAGAAAAAAGGGAACGCTTTCCGCAAAACGTAGAATTATAATCAGCAAAATGCTGCGCCATTGTTCTCGTACCACTTTGACCACCGGCCTTTCTTCTTTTTGCTGCATATGCTTAATGGCCTGCTGCTTTTTAAACGCACGGAAGACAGGCGTCTCATCCAGACGATGACGCATATATAATCCAGGCAGCACCAAAAGCGCACTGAGCAGAAAAGGAATACGCCATCCCCACAATAACAACGCATCCTTCGGTAATTGGGTCACGACTATAAATGCGCCTGTCGCCAATAATTGTCCCGTGAGTCCTCCTGTTTGCGATAGCGCGCTTAACCGCCCCCGGTGCTTTCCAGCAGCATATTCCACGACCATCAACATGGCGCCTCCCCATTCGCCTCCAACCATAAATCCCTGTAGAAAACGCAGAATAACCAGTAAAGCAGGCGCCAGCGCGCCAATACTGGCGTAAGAAGGCAGGCAACCGATGAGAAACGTGACCGCGCCCATCCCCCCTAACGTGATTAATAACGTGTTTTTACGCCCAAGCGTATCTCCCCTGTTGCCAAAAAATAGCGCGCCCAGCGGTCGGGAGATAAATCCCACGCCGAAACTGGCAAAAGAAGATAACGTTGCAGTCAATGGGCTGGCGCCAGGAAAAAAAAGCGGGCCAAATACCAGCGCGCTTGCCAGGCCGTATAATAGAAAATCATAATATTCAATGGAGTTTCCTATCCAGGCGGAAACCACCACCCGGCGAATAGTAGCATTATACGTTCCGGACATAGACTCCGCCTCTCAAGGTTATCGACCACTACCTCCGGTCAATTTCCCACACTGACCTCAAACGCTTTCTCTATAAACGGAATATCACGTTGAATTACTTAAGCTATCAATAACCGCCGCCCTTTTCCTCATTACGTTGCTGAGACGTCTTCTGCGATCAACCGCGCTTTTTTTGTATACACTGGTGGCGAAAAACCAATTTTTCGTTAATTATTCAAAAGTTATAGTGTGATGAAGGATACCGCTATGTATGACAATCTAAAAAGTCTGGGCATTACCAATCCTGAGGAAATCGATCGTTACAGCCTGCGGCAAGAAGCCAATAACGATATCCTGAAAATCTATTTTCAAAAGGATAGAGGTGAATTCTTTGCTAAAAGCGTGAAGTTTAAGTATCCACGCCAGCGTAAAACGGTGGTGGCCGATGGCATCGGTCAGGGTTATAAAGAAGTACAGGAGATTAGCCCTAACCTACGCTATGTGATTGACGAGCTGGACCAAATCTGCCAGCGCGACCGCTCAGAACTCGATCTCAAACGTAAGATCCTCGACGACTTGCGCCATCTGGAAAGCGTCGTCGCGAATAAGATCAGTGAAATCGAAGCCGATCTGGACAAGCTTACCCGTAAGTAAGCTGTGTGTTGCCGGATGGCGACGTGTTACGCCTTATCCGGCCTACAGATATATCCCCGTAGGCCTGATAAGCGTAGCGCCGCCGGGCTTAACGCTGTTCATCCAATTGTAGCGCCACATACAGCAACAGCCGATCGTCAAAATTTCCCAAATCCAGCCCGGTCAGTTCCGAAATACGATTTAGCCGATATTCCAACGTGTTACGATGAATAAACAGCGCCTTAGAGGTCGCCAGCGGCTGGACATTATGGCGAAACCACGCCGTCAGCGTCCGACGTAATAACCCGTTGTTATCCATCGCTTTGAGTTTTACCAGCGGGCGCGCCAGCTCATTGGCCTGCCAGCCGCCACGCAGGCTATCTAACAGAACCGGCAGCATCAAATCCTGATAAAAATAGCTGCGGCTTTCTGGCATCCGCTGTTTGCCGACCATCATCGTGGTGCGCGCCGTGCGGTATGAGCGTGCAATACTGCCCGGCCCGGTAAAGTAATTGCCCAGCGCTACGCGAAAACGTAGCTGACCATTCTCTTTCATTCGCGAGATAAGCTGCTCTACGCGCTTACGATGATCTTCAGCATCCCAGCGACCAAACGAGTTTAAGGCGGGTTTGAGCACCACCATCTCGGTGAGAGAAACAATGGCTATCAGGTTGTTACGCTCCGGCGTGGTAAGCGCATTCTGCAACTGCTGAAGTTCCGCCATTGCGCTATCGACGCCAAGCTGGCCGCTATCGACTTCCACCACCGCCGCCACACGCGGCTGGTTCAAATCGATCCCCAAACGCTGCGCCCATTCCACCAGCGCCGGCGTATTTTCTTCGGCCTGAATCAGGTTCATCACCAGCTCTTCGCGCAAACGGCTATCCTGCGCCAAAAGGTGCATTAACCGCGACTGTTCCAGCATCATTTCGGCAGTCATACACACCAGTTCGCCATATTTACGCAGGTGCTCTGGTTCGCCGGTGAGGCCGATCACGCCGACAATTTCGCCCTCAAGGCGTAAGGGAAGATTAATCCCCTGACGTACCCCGTGCAGGTGTCGCGCCACGGCGTCGTCGATATCCACAACCCGGCCCTGCGACAGCACTAACAGCGCGCCTTCGTGCAATTCACCAATACGTTCCCGATCGCCGCTGCCGATAATACGCCCGCGGGCATCCATTACGTTGATATTGGTATCAATGATGCGCATAGTGCGCGCCACGATATCCTGCGCCATTTTGGTATCAAGATGCCAGCCAGCCATAAATCCCTCCTGTGAGCAGAGCACAAGCATAAGGAAGATGACAGGTCTCGACATTGTGCAAATGCACAAAACGGTGCAAATAAGTATGGAGTTGTGGGGGGTTTCACAGAAAAGTGTTGCCCCCTTCCATGGAGGAAGGGGGACAAAGGTGATTACTGCATCAGCAAATAAATAGAACTATCACCACGCTGAATATTCAGCGCCAGAACCGACGGTTTGCTGTCGAGAATCTTACGCAGCTCGGCGATATTTTTCACCGGCTGCTGGTTAGCGCCGATAATGACATCGCCTTTTTTGAGGCCAATTTGCGCGGCGGGTGAATTCGCTTTCACGCTGCTCACCACAACGCCTTTATCCTGGCCTTTATTGCTCATTTCAGCGCCTTCAATCCCGCTGAAGATGGTGCTGGAATCAACCTGACTCTGGCTGCTCTGCTGCAGTTCCAGATTAACCGTAATCGCTTTACCTTCACGCAGCAGACCGAGGCTGATTTTGCTGCCGACCGGCATAGTGCCGACCTGAGCGCGCAGCGCCGCAAAGCTGCTGATCGGTTTACCGTTCAGCGAGGTAATGACATCCCCGGCTTTGATACCCGCTTTCGCTGCGGACGAATTCGGCATCACCTGGCTGACGAACGCGCCACGCTGGGCGTCGACTTTCATCGCTTTCGCCAATTCGGAATTCAGCTCAGTCCCCATGATCCCCAGTTCGCCGCGTTTCACCTGGCCGTATTCCACCATCTGCGACGTCAGGTTTTTCACCATGTTACTGGGGATAGCGAAGCCGATACCGATGTTGCCGCCGTCCGGCGCCAGAATCGCGGTGTTAATACCGATCAGCTCACCGTTCAGGTTCACCAGCGCGCCGCCGGAGTTACCGCGGTTAATCGCGGCGTCGGTCTGAATAAAGTTCTCGTAATTTTCTACGTTCAGGCCGCTACGCCCCAGCGCCGAAACGATACCTGACGTCACCGTTTCGCCCAGACCAAACGGGTTACCAATAGCGACGGTATAATCCCCCACGCGCAGCGCGTCGGAGTCCGCCAGCTTAATCGCCGTCAGGTTCTTCGGATTCTGAATTTGAATCAGCGCGATATCAGAACGCGGATCTTTGCCCACCACTTTAGCATCGAATTTACGTCCATCGCTAAGCTGTACTTTAATCACGCTGGCGTTATCAACCACGTGGTTGTTGGTGACGACGTAGCCCTTCGCGGCGTCAATAATTACGCCGGAGCCCAGCGCCATGAATTTCTGTTGTTGACCGCCGTTGCCGCCGTTACCGCCGCCCTGGCAGAAGGGAGAATTCTGGAACGGAGAACCGTCCTGGCAGAACGGGGAGTCATCGCCAAAGAACTGCTGGAAATTACGCGGCATACGCGGCGTATTCACCGTGGTGCTACCTTCTACATTAATACTGACCACCGATGGCATCACTTTTTCGAGCATCGGTGCCAGGCTTGGCATCTGCTGGGCAGTCATTGCTGAAGAGGACGTTTCAGCCGCCGTGGCAGACAGAGGCGACAATGCCAAACCTAAACTCAGAGCCAGTGCACTCATTGCTAATGTGGTTTTTTTCATGTGTTTCAATCTCGATTAACAGGTAACGCAAAATTGCTGTGTACGTCAGATTCATTTTATAACGCGAAGTTCCGGAATAAAGTTTCTGGAAAAAGTAAAAATTTATTGTCCATCTTTACAAAAGTCCATTTACTGTTCGACCGCCATCAAACGCCGATATTCATCCCATGCGTAAAGGTCAGTCATCCCGCTGATATAATCCTGAATCAACCGACAGCGATAATAATATTCCAGTACCGGGTACTCCGCCGAATCCGTGGGTAATTTACTGACGACTTCCACGTAGGCCAAACGATGGCGCGTAGAAAGTTTCTGAAATAAGCGCGATTCTATGGGGAAGCGTTTCAACCGTTCTTTTTCCACCAGCTCGCGAAAGTCGTTAAGCGACAGGCTTAATAGCGGCTGATAGATATCTAATAACCCGCTGATCACCCGGTATCCCTGTAGTTCAAGCTGTTCTACATCCGGATGGCTAAACACATGTTCAACCGCCACATTCTTATAGAGTTCAAGCAGGCGGCTAAAACCGCTGGCATCTTCCAGCAACGCCTGATTGAAGGTACCGGCAAAAATCTGCGGCAAATTATCAATAAAACGCTGAGCGGCATAGGGCACCAGTTTATTTAATGTATTTACCCGTAAATACATAAAAAACTGATCTTCGGTACTGCGGCTTAATGTATTGGCGCGTGATTTTTCCCACGCATTTCCTACCACCAGCTCAAACAGCGAATCCTTCTCATGGTGGCCCCACGCGTGATATAAATGGTGATAAAGCTGCTCAACGCTAAAGATTCTTTTCTCTACCGCGTCTTCAAGATCGGCGACACAATAAGAAATATCATCTGCGGCTTCCATAATCCACGTTAATGGAAAGCGACTGTAAGGCGCTAACTGCAGTTCTTTACGTAACCTCGCAATATACTTCTCTTCAGAAAGATAATAGCCCGGTTTCTTCATTAAATAGCGATGGGAATCCGGCACCGGCCCTCGCCACCATGCCGGACGGGTATATTTTAAAATTCCGCCAACCTGCGCCCAGGTAAGATTCATCCGCATGAGCGTATGCACCAGACGAATTCCCTGTGCATTGCCTTCAAAATGGCAGATATCCTGACGTACCTTGCGGCGAATATCGTTCAGATTTTCTTCGCCTTCCTGTAACCGTAGAGAGGAAACCACACAACGATCATGCGTGAGCGGCTGACTTTCCGCATCTTCCGGATGCAGCCGCTGACGAAACCAGTCATTGATCGCCGCCTCGCCAAAATGACCGAACGGCGGATTACCGATGTCGTGCATCAGGCAGGCCATTTCTACAATACTTTCAAAGGGACCGGTCAGCGCGTCCAGGCCGTACTCCTCCAGTCGGTCTTGCTCTTTCAGACGGCTTAAAATCTCTTTCGCGATATAACGCCCTACCTGCTGCACCTCCATCGAATGCGTCAGGCGAGTACGCACCGCGGCATTGCGCTCCAGCGGGAAAACCTGCGTTTTTTGCTGCAAACGGCGTATAGCCGGAGAGTTGATAATCCGCCCGCGATCGCTTTCAAAAATCCGCAGGATCTCATGTTCCGTCTTTACGCCCTGCGGTGAACGATAACGACGATGCCAGTTAATTTTATTTCGGAAATCGATCGATGCCATATCCTCTCCCCGCCTGAGAAATGCGCTTCCCCATAAGCGCATGATAAACTATGCCCCCAAAACTGACTTATCGCGAGTAAATCTATGAAAATCGGCATCATTGGCGCAATGGAAGAAGAAGTTACGCTGCTGCGTGACAAAATTGACAACCGTCAGACGATTACGCTGGGCGGCTGCGAAATTTACACCGGCCAGTTGAACGGCACCGAAGTAGCGTTGCTGAAATCCGGCATCGGTAAAGTCGCGGCGGCGCTGGGCGCAACGTTGCTTCTGGAGCACTGCAAGCCGGACGTGATCATCAATACCGGTTCCGCAGGCGGTCTGGCGTCCACGCTGAAGGTCGGCGATATCGTCGTCTCTGACGAAGCGCGTTACCACGACGCTGATGTGACCGCTTTCGGCTATGAATACGGGCAATTACCGGGCTGTCCGGCCGGATTTAAGGCCGATGATAAGCTGATCGCCGCCGCGGAATCCTGCATCAGGGAGTTGAATCTGAACGCGGTACGCGGCCTTATTGTTAGCGGCGACGCGTTTATTAACGGCTCCGTCGGGCTGGCGAAAATTCGGCATAACTTCCCTGACGCGGTCGCCGTAGAGATGGAAGCCACCGCTATCGCACACGTCTGCTATAACTTCAACGTGCCGTTCGTGGTGGTACGCGCTATTTCTGACGTGGCCGATCAGCAATCGCACCTCAGCTTTGACGAATTCCTCGCGGTGGCGGCGAAACAGTCGACTCTGATGGTCGAAACGCTGGTACAGAAACTGGCGCATGGCTAAGCAAATGTTCAGGGCGCTGGTCGCCCTGCTGCTTACGCTCCCGGTGTGGCTTTACGCTGCGCCGCGCGTCATTACCCTCTCTCCCGCCAATACGGAGCTCGCTTTTGCCGCCGGGATTACGCCCGTTGGCGTCAGCAGCTATTCCGACTACCCGCCCGAAGCGCAAAAAATAGAACAGGTCTCTACCTGGCAGGGAATGAATCTGGAACGCATTGTGGCGCTGAAGCCGGATCTGGTCGTCGCCTGGCGCGGCGGTAATGCGGAACGCCAGGTAAACCAACTGACGTCATTAGGTATTAAGGTCATGTGGGTGGACGCGGTAAGCATCGAACAGATCGCCGACACGCTCCGTCAACTGGCCGCCTGGAGCCCGCAGCCGGAAAAGGCTCAGCAGGCAGCGCAGACATTGCTAAACGAGTACGCCGCGCTCAACGCCGAGTATGCCGGTAAAGCTAAAAAGCGCGTCTTTCTTCAGTTTGGCATGAATCCTCTGTTTACCAGTGGTAAAGGGTCTATTCAACATCAGGTTTTGACGACCTGCGGCGGAGAAAACGTCTTTGCTGACAGCCGCGTGCCGTGGCCGCAAGTCAGCCGTGAGCAGGTGCTGGCAAGGCATCCCCAGGCCATTATCGTGGCCGGAAAAGCGGGCGAAATTCTCAAAATTGAACAATACTGGGGAAACCTGTTAAAAATTCCGGTTATTCCGCTTAACAGCGACTGGTTTGAACGCGCAAGCCCGCGTATTATCCTCGCCGCAAAACAACTCTGTAATGCGCTTTCACAGGTGAATTAGAGCCTGTCTTACCAGGCTCCCAGTGGGGATTCGACAATGCTCGTCTATTGGCTGGATATTGTAGGCACGGCTGTATTTGCTATCTCTGGCGTGTTGCTGGCCGGGAAATTACGTATGGACCCGTTCGGCGTCCTGGTGCTCGGCGTCGTTACTGCCGTCGGCGGCGGGACAATCCGCGATATGGCGCTGGATAACGGCCCGGTATTCTGGGTTAAAGATCCTACCGATTTGGTCGTCGCCATGGTCACCAGTATGCTGACCATCCTGCTGGTTCGCCAGCCAAGACGTCTGCCGAAATGGATGTTGCCGGTACTGGATGCGGTCGGGCTGGCGGTATTTGTCGGCATTGGGGTGAATAAAGCCTTCCTCGCTGAAACGGGGCCATTAGTGGCTGTCTGTATGGGCGTGATTACCGGCGTCGGCGGCGGGATTATTCGCGATGTTCTGGCACGCGAGATCCCCATGATCCTACGCACCGAAATCTATGCCACGGCCTGTATTATCGGCGGGATTGTTCACGCCACCGCGTTTTATACGTTTTCAGTACCGCTGGAAAGCGCCAGCATGATGGGTATGGTCGTCACGCTGTTCATTCGGCTGGCGGCCATTCGCTGGCATTTGAAATTGCCGACGTTTGCCCTGGATGAAAACGGACGTTGATATTGTTTTGCCCGATGGCGCTACGCTTATCGGGCCTGGAACATCTTTCCTGTCGGCCGGATAAGACGCTCGCGTCGCCATCCGGCACAACGAACAGCAATCAAATGCTGAAGGAAGAGCCACACCCGCAGGTACTTTTCGCATTCGGGTTGGTTACAATGAAGCGGGAACCTTCCAGGCCTTCGGTATAATCGACCGAACCACCCACCAGATACTGCAAACTCATCGGGTCAACCACCAGGCCAACGCCCTGTTTTTCGATGGTCATATCCCCTTCGTTAACCTGATCGTCAAAGGTAAAACCATACTGGAAGCCGCTGCAACCACCGCCGGTGATATACACGCGCAGTTTCAGATTCGGGTTATCTTCGTCAGCGATAAGACTTTTTACTTTATTCGCTGCTGCGTCGGTAAACTGCAGCGGCAGCGCTACGTCATCACTCATATTTTGCTCCAAACGACATCGGTAATTGGATAAATTTTCACCCAATATTGGCAGTCATTATCTAATACCCTGGTAATTCGTTCAAGTATTCTCGCCCGCAGGCGCATTCTGGTTTTTCGCCGCCTGTTCCGCATCCTGCTTCGCCAGAGTGCGCGCCAGGATGGTTGAGTATAACGGTTTCCCGCCCAAAAACTGGGCTAATAGTGTCGCGCCAAGACAGGTGATAATCATTGGCAAAATGAGCTGGTAGTTATCGGTCATCTCCAGCACCAGCACAATCCCCGTCAGCGGGGCGCGCACCGACGCCGCCATCAGCGCCCCCATCCCGGCAATCGCAAAGGTACCGGCCTCCAGGTGATACTGCGGGAAAAGCACTGCCGCCGCCATACCGAAGGCCGTACCAAGCAGCGTTCCCAGCGCCAGCATCGGGGCGAAAATGCCCCCCGGCGCGCCGGAAGAAAAGCAAAGCAGCGTCGTGACCACCCGGGCAATAAAGATGAACAGCAGTAGCCCGACGCTAAAATTACCTGCCGCGGCGATAGGAATAAGGTTAAATCCGCCGCCTGCCGCTTCCGGCTCAATCAACCCCAGAATACCGCACAGGCCGCCGATCGCGCCGCCCATAAGCACCCATTTTTTAATTTCGCCGCCATGAAAGCGCTGAAACATATCCTGGGTACGCAGCACCAGCGAATTAAATACCGGCCCGACGCAGCCAAAAATAATACCGAGGATAAGGTATAACCACAGCGTGTTAACCGGCGCATCAGACAGTTTGCCGACTTCAATAATCGGCGCTTCGCCGTTAAATATGCGGAACACAATGCTCGACATGATGACGCCGGTAAACACCGCTTTAATCGAAATCAGGTTGTAGCGAAACTGCGGACGCATCTCTTCAATAATAAACAGGATACCCGCCAGCGGCGCGTTAAACGCTGCAGAGAGCCCCGCCGCCGCGCCGGTCGCCAGCAACGTATGCCGCGCTTCGGCGCTGCGCATACGAAAAACATCCAGCACCATGCGCCCCAGGTTGCCCCCGATTTGCACCGTTGGCCCTTCGCGCCCTAATACCATTCCTGCGCCCAACGTTCCCATCCCACCGATAAATTTCACTGGCAACACGCGCCACCAGCGCACCGGACGTAGCTCCTCCAGCGCGCCTTCAATTTCCGGGATACCCGAGCCGCCGGCTTCCGGCGCAAATTTTCGCACCAAAAAGTAGCCGACCATCGCCAGTAACGCCGAAAGGATAAAGGCCAGCGGCCAAAGCAAAAACGCATGGTCCGCGACCTGAACCAGCGCGCCAATGCGCATGTTTTGTACCCAGGAAACGGCCTTTTCAAAGGCGACGCCAACCAGTCCGGTAAGCGTGCCGACAACGGCCGCCATGAACAGAATGGCCAGCGGCGTTTTATCCCGCTGCATTAACCGGCGAATCTGATCTCTGCGCCGTAAACGCACAATTTGCTGAGCTAAAAAGGTGGAAGTGTCTGTTTTCATCAGAAGATCATTAATTAGTAATACAAATCTAAAGTCGGCATTCTACTCGCCAACGCCGCGAAAATCCCCTGCAAATCGTATTGTTTCAAATGCGTAAAACTTTCATAACCTTCTCTGAATAACTTAGAATAGCGGGTATTCACTTTTTCTACGAACCAGGAATCTTTCCATGAGTAAGTCTGAAAATCTCTATAGCGCGGCCCGCGAGCTGATCCCCGGCGGCGTGAACTCCCCTGTTCGCGCCTTCACTGGCGTGGGCGGCACCCCGCTGTTTATCGAAAAAGCGGACGGCGCGTATCTTTATGATGTCGATGGCAAAGCGTATATCGACTATGTCGGTTCCTGGGGGCCAATGGTACTGGGGCATAATCATCCGGCTATCCGCAATGCGGTGATCGAAGCTGCGGAGCGCGGTTTAAGCTTCGGCGCGCCAACCGAAATGGAAGTGAAAATGGCGGAACTGGTCACCAACCTGGTGCCGACCATGGACATGGTGCGCATGGTGAACTCCGGCACCGAAGCGACCATGAGCGCGATTCGCCTGGCGCGTGGTTTTACTGGCCGCGATAAGATTATCAAATTCGAAGGCTGCTACCACGGCCATGCCGACTGCCTGCTGGTCAAAGCCGGTTCTGGCGCGCTGACGCTTGGTCAGCCGAACTCGCCGGGCGTGCCGGCAGATTTCGCGAAACATACGCTGACCTGCACTTATAACGATCTGGCGTCAGTACGCGCGGCGTTTGAACAATATCCGCAGGAAATTGCCTGTATCATCGTCGAACCCGTGGCGGGCAATATGAACTGCGTCCCGCCGCTGCCGGAATTCCTGCCGGGCCTGCGCGCCTTGTGCGATGAGTTCGGCGCGCTGCTGATTATCGACGAAGTGATGACCGGTTTTCGCGTTGCGCTGGCCGGAGCCCAGGATTACTACGGCGTCGTGCCGGACCTGACTTGTCTGGGTAAAATCATCGGCGGCGGGATGCCGGTAGGCGCGTTTGGCGGTCGTCGCGATGTAATGGATGCGCTGGCGCCGACGGGCCCGGTTTACCAGGCGGGCACCCTTTCCGGCAACCCGATTGCGATGGCGGCCGGTTTCGCCTGCCTGAATGAAGTCGCCCAGCCCGGCATTCATGAAACGCTGGATGAGCTCACCACCCGTCTGGCGGAAGGTTTGCTGGAAGCTGCCGAAGAAGCGAATATTCCGCTGGTGGTTAACCATGTCGGCGGCATGTTCGGGATTTTCTTCACCGACGCTGAGAGCGTAACTTGCTATCAGGACGTGATGGCGTGCGACGTGGAACGCTTTAAGCGTTTCTTCCACCTGATGCTGGAGGAAGGCGTATATCTGGCGCCATCGGCGTTTGAGGCGGGCTTTATGTCGGTCGCACACAGCATGGACGACATTAATAATACTATTGACGCCGCGCGTCGGGTGTTTGCGAAATTGTAAAAGAGAACGTCCAAAAACAACGTAGGCCGGGTAAGGCGAAGCCGCCACCCGGCTTTTTTTTGGTTCATCGCAGGTTAGCCTGAACCGCACCAGACAACCTAAAGCTCATCAATAATATACTGAAAGCTACAGGTCGACGTGAACTGCCCGGAGCCAATGTTGCTGGTGTTCACCGCCACATTAATGTCATGAAGTTCAACATCGGTTATCGGATGATCAACGGCGCTGGTCGTGACGCTCGACTGGTCGCAGCCCAGCACATTGAGCGTAATACCCGATGAGACAAAACGGCAATAAGCGCCACGGTTGTCAAATTTGCTGCCATCGCACAGTTTCCCCCCCTCCATCAAATAGGTATGTAACGTGCGATTCACCGTGCCACCAGTGGCATCAAGCATGAGGGTTGTTTTCTGTTTCGAAACGTTCGCATCCCAGGAGATATCAAAAGTATCAACGGGAACTTTCGGGCAAACTGAACTGCGCGTATCCGGCGGGGAATACGTTTCGTTAGTGATAAAAGCGGTAGCAACGATATGGCTCGACGCCAGCCAGGGGCAACCATAATCATCGCTTTGTACCGTAATCTCCAGGGTAAAAGAGCCACACCCCCTCCAGTTCGAGGGAAGATTCTTGCACGCAGATCGCGAAACAGTGTTATCAAAATCCTTCAATACAACCTTCGGCGCAGGTTCTGGCCCAGACCAGGAGTCTGCGGTTAGCGTTTCTCCTTTACGATGTCCCGAAAGGTTCCAGGAGCCATAGTACACTCCCTCCGGAGTCGCTATCGTCACCTCCGCCACAATAGATTTGTCGCTATTAGGGCCAATACCATAATACATCGTGGTGCTTGAAAATGTCGCTTTCAGCATGGGTCCCGCCGCTATTGAACGGCAACAAACGACCACCAACAGTAAAAATAAAATCTGTATGTTTCTCATCATAAATACTCAAATGTAACCAGGGCGCTTGCGAAGAACGTTCCCGGAACCAGATCTTCGCCAGGAAGGCGTTGTACCCAGGCATTCAGGCTTAGCGCGTTATTCCCCGTCACCAGCGTGAATATCGCACCCTCTTCATCGTTCATGCCCACGGGAACGCCGGATAGCGTTTCAATACCAATCCCGATCCCGGAAGCGCCTGAGTGGCTATCGAGGGCCAGGATACCGCGCATTCCGGTCGCTTCGGTTCCAGTGAAAGTCACCTGCACCCCGTTACTCAGCGCCGAATCGCAATCCGTGAGCTCAAACACTAAAGGCTTACGAGCAGACTGGCCGTCGGGAGTGAAATCAGAACTGTCAAGCGACGAAAAATTGACTTCGGCAATCCCCGTCCCCTGCATCGTGAGCGTGCAAGGACTGGCCACCAGGCTACCGGAAAAATGCAGGTTATCTGCCGCTGAGACCGGCAATATCAGCGCCCCACAGAGGATGCAGGCCGCGCCGTGTAATAACGCCTGTCTTTTAGCCATTACTGATAATCCACCTGTAATGTTGCCGTCGCATCGAAGCCGCCTTCTTTCAGCGAAGCACCGCTCTTTTTAACCGGTATGGCTTTCAGAACAGGTATCGATTGCTCATTCACCGTAATGGTGGACCCCAACGTAAAGGGTTGGTCGTTCTGCCTGAGTTCAATCCCCAGCCCCGCCACGCTGGTGTTTACCGCCGCCGGATTAAAATCACTCACGGAACCGCTTAGCGTCAGGGTCATCGCCATCGTCTCATCGCGTACCGTTGAATCACAGGTGATCTCATACGGAACATTCTGCGCATAACGCGTACCATCTATTTTATTAATCAGCAGGTTACCGAACTCAACGTCGATCGTCTGATCATTGTTAATCGTACAATTCGGCGGTGAAATTAATGTGCCGTGAAACTTAAGGTTCTCAGCCGACTGCGCGGCAAAACTGCTGCTTATTAACACTATCAAAACTATTTTTTTCATTGGTAATCCACCACCAACGTGGCGCCTGCGTTAAACGCGCCACCTGTTAACGTTACGCCATTATTTTTGACGGGAATTGCCTCAATGGCCGGACCGCTGCCGCCGCTGTATTGAAATGACAACCATTGCGTATTGCCGGGTGAAATCAGCGCGCCATCCGTGGCGGTTTGCAGGCGGATACCCAATCCATCGATATCGGTTTGCAATACCGACTCGCCATTGATAGTCACCGCATTCCCCTGAATCTGTAACTTCAGGTAATCGCTCACTCTGCCGTTACAGCTCAGGCGATAGCCCACCGCCTGCCGGTAATTCACCCCGTCCACTTTCGTCGTCAACACATTGCCAAATTCCACCTCACCGCCGGTCACAGTACAGGGCGGCGCGGCATTAACGACTATCGTCAGCGTCATGTTGACCGTCTTACTTCCCGCTGCCAGCGGCATACTGACCGCACTCAGCATGGCCGCACACGTTACCGTGCCCAGCCGTAACCGCCATTGCCTCATCTTGCGTCTCCTTGTCGGTTACGACTTTCTGCTTTTTGCTTCATCTACCGCACAACTGTTGTCAGTACAGTTAAAAATCAGCGGTAACCGCGCGCCATAATCGTTGACGTAAGTCAGCACAGGCGAGCGACCTAATTCACTGGCGTCCCCTCCCAGCGTCACGTTGCTTTTTGGTGCAATCACTAATGGGCTAAAGCCTCTGGCCGGTGTGCCGTCCATGCGGCTGCTGGCGTTGCTTAACACCACGTAGTAACCGGTCGGATTGCTCACCTGATAGCCATTGCCCTGACGCTGAAGGGTGATCTTGTATTGCCATGGATGCTGCATATCGATTTTCGATAGCGCCTGCGGGCGGTAAAAAACTTTAATGCGCGTTTGCAGGGCGATTTGCAGCGTATTGGGCTTGTCGCTTTGCGGCGGAATTTCGCGCACGTTGTAATAAAAAAGGGTTTCCCGATCCTGGGGGAGCGACGCCAGCGCCGGCATCCCCTGAATTTTGACCTGTCCGATTGCCGACGGCTCAATGCGCTGGACCGGTGGGACGACGATTAAAGGTGAGGTGATTTTGACGCCCTTCTCATCTTCCACCCAGGACTGCGCCAGATAGGGCAGTTTGCTGTTGGCGTTTTTCAGATCGACGCTTATCGATTTATCTTCGCCGCGAAACACCAGGCGGGTGCGATCGGGCGCGATGGCGGCCTGGGCGCTACCGTAGCCGCCCAGTAAAAGCAGCAAAACAGCGGCCAGGTTATAACGTTTTAATGGCATCATGAATGCGATTTCCTGAATCAATGTGTTGGATAACGAGAAGAGAGCGCTTCGGGTTGCGTTGAAGACGTCAGCCGCTGCGTATGAAGCTGGAGTAATGGTTTCTCTTCGGGCTGCGTTGCCTTAGGTGATGAAGCGTCGCCGATGCACGGCAGCAGCAGGCCGCTAAACAGATCGCCCGGCAGCGGATCGGGCAACGCCGCTTCACACTGCGTTTTACCTTCCCATGTCACCTGCAACCGCTCGCCGGGGTTAATGCCGATCAGATAAACACTGCCGTCTTCACCTACGATCCCTAACTGTTGCTGGCGACTGTTGTAAACCTCCGCGCCGAAGGGCGGCGTACCGCCATCGCGCAGGCGGATACTGGCCATGGCTTTTTTACCGCTGAGCACCTCCAGGCGGCGATAACCGATCGCCCCTTCCGTCAGGGTCGCCTGAGCGATGGAGAGGGTTGCTTCCGCGTCTTCCGGCAACTGGGTAATGTCGATTTTCACCTGGTTGCGGTAGTAGTCGTTGACGTCGACAATGACGGCTTTACCAAACGCGTTGGTATATACCGGTGTGCTGTAGCCGGAGATGGGTACGTTCGCTTCATCGCCGACATCCACCATCAGCCGCGAGCCGCCGTTGACGCTGGTGCGGTGCAGCGCCCCGCCTTTAGCAGTCAGCGTCGCGCCGCCCTGGATGTTCAGCCCGCCGGAGGTATAGTCGCCTTCCTGATAGTTCGCACTGACGTCAATGTCGGCATAGCTCGCTTGATGACGGTAATAGCCGTCGAGAGTCGCGCCGTTATCCGCGCGGCCAGCGTTGATCTGGTAGTTATTGCGATCGTCAATGCGCTCGTAATAGCCGACCTGATTGCTGTTGTTGTCATCGCTAAAGGAGCCGTTGTAGCTCAGCGTGCGGTTGTTGCCCCACGGAATACTGAGCGAGACGTACACGCCGTCATCACGTTCATTGTCATATTCGTTGCGAAAACCGTTCACCGACAGACTGATCCCGCGCACCTCGCCGACATCGAAATAGTGCAACAGCGTCAGGTTATAGCTGTCCTGGTTAGGTTGATTCCAGTAGGTGCGATGGGTGTAGTTGATATAGGCGTTGACGTTTATTGCCGAAAAGTTCTGGCTGTACGTCAGGGTATACATCTCTTTATCGTGGCCGGTGCGCTGACGATCGTTATCGTCATTATGCGTATCGATAAACTCGTCCATCGTCATGTAGTTTTCTTCGGAAAAGCGATAACCAGCAAACGTCAGACGGCTGTCTATATCATCAAAATCTTTAGCGTAGCTGGCACGGAACGAGTTACCCTGAATGGTGCCGTCGCCGTAGGCGCTACCCTCTGGCAGCGTCGCACGGGAATGGGTGACATCGACGGAAAACGCGCCCAGCAGCGCCAGATCGCGCCCCAGTCCTAACGCCAGCGCCTGATAATCCTGCTCGCCGATGGCGCCGCCGTACAGCGACCAGCCGTTAGCGATCCCCCAGGAGGCTTCGGCTGAAGTGAAAAAGCCGCCTTCCATATTGTGATCCCAGTCCTGCGGTCGCCCGGCTGCTAACTTGTAGCGCACCTGGCCGGGACGGGTCAGAAACGGAATGGAGGCGGTGCTGACGTCATATTCCTGCACCTGACCGCTTTGTTCTTCAATTTTGACGTGTAGATCGCCGGATACCGTTTCATTAATGTCCTGAATGCGAAACGGCCCTGCCGGGACCTGCGACTCATAAATCACCCGCCCGCGCTGGGTCACGGTGACTTTGGCGTTGGTGCGCGCCACGCCTGATATATCCGGGGCGTAGCCGCGCAGATTAGGCGGTAACATCTGATCGTCGGTAATAAGGCTGCCGCCAACATAGTTAAAGCCGTCGAAAATATCGGATTCCAGCGATCCTTCGCCCAGCGTTAGCTGTGCCCGGAGCTGCGGGATCGCCCGCCAGGCGTAATAGCGGTTCCAGTCCCAGTTCTGTTCGGAACTGGAGCCAAAGTTGTCTTTATCTTCGCTGTCATTTTCGTGACGATAGTTAGCCTGCCAGTCCGCGCGCAAACGCCACGCGCCGAGGTTGGCTCCCACCGTGCCGTTGCCGCTGATGTCATATTCATCGCCATCATCATGTTCAGCATGTCGCCACTGGCTGTTAACGTTGTAGTCAAATAACACGCCGGGAATCCCTTCATCCCAGCGGGAAGGTGGATCCCACTCTTCATCGCTGTATTCCAGATAGGCCTGCGGAATAATCACCGTCAGCGTTGACTGGCTTAAATCCGTTTGGGTTTCCATCCCTTCCAGTTGATCTGGTTGCAGACACTGACCGGCATTTATCCAGATCATTTTATCTGCTATTTCAGGTTTTAACCCCAGCAGCGATACCAGTTCAGGCGATAAACAGGGATATGTATTATCAGGATCGTTATTATCAACGGAATACGTAATAATATTATCCTGGGCAATTTGACTCTGATTGACCAGCACCTGGAGATGATAGCTCCCCGGCATAATGTAGCCTTTACGGGAAAAACGGGAGAGATCCAGGCTGGCATCATCTTTAACATCAAGAAATCGGGTATTAAATTGAATGGGCGCTTCCGCGTAGCTATTTTCCGGACCGACAGCCAGAACAATACCCACCACGGCCGCAAGCGTGCTCAGACGAAATTTTTTATAGTGAGCCATCAGACAATCTATCCCTGAAATATATAATCTATTTTTTTACTTTGAGCATTATCCTGCGGCAGACTGCCGCAGGATGATATTTCACTTACAGATAGCTGATCGTGAAGTTTACGGTGCTGCTGAATTCGCCGGTATCGATAGTGGTGGCAGCGGAATCGCCTTTCACCCAGGCTTTGAAGTTAAGAGTCTGTTTCGCCGCCGCAACGCTGCCGTTCATCGTCAGGTTTTCGCTGTAAGCGTCGCCCAATTTGATCGCGGAACCCAGGTGGTTGCCGATAACAATGCTGGAACCCGCCATTTCGCCGCCGCCGATACGCATCAGCGCAACGCTGCCCGGATTAGCGCTGGATTCGTTACCGATGGCAGAGAAAACGGTAGACGCTTCTTTCTCAGTGGTGAATGCGCAGTTTTCCAGACCGATATGGAAATCGACTTTTGAAGATTCTTTACCGCCCATCAGAGAACCGGTACCGATATGGCCCAGGTTAACGGTCTGGTGTTCGTCGCCAACCACGATTGAACACGGTGAATCTTCAATAGTACCGGTAAAAGTAACCGTACCAGTATTACTGCCCGCAGCATTGGCAAAGCTGGAAACACCCATAACCAGTGCGGCAGCAACCGCAGCTTTTACTGCTGTATTCATTTTTCATCCTTATTAAAAGTTGGTGAGTATTTTTACGCTATTCACATGGAGCTATACTCAATACCCCATGTTTATATGGGTAGATATATATTATATGACGAGTTATGAAATTCCCGATGCAACATTCAAAAGAAGCAAACAACACGTTAATAAATAACATCCCTTAGGCGCGGCAAAGTATTTTCCATTAAAAACCCAAAGACAAGCGTTTTTTATTTAAAGGATCATCAGCATTAAATAATAAATATTTTTTACCGTTCAAAAAACAAACAAAGCAAGCAAGACGGGAGAGCCAAAAAAACAATAAACATGTCAAAATGAATAAAAAAAGATCAGAATTACAGTACTGAATGTATAGCAATGACGCATAAGATTTATTTTTGGTATAAATTCCATTAAAAAAATCAAAAAATGCTAAGTTACATTTTTTTTGTTTACTCGTGGCAATTAATTTATTTTAATAGAGTTGTTTTTTATTACTTCGATAAAAAAACAATATTTTATTATCAAAGTTTATAATGAAAACTTATTATTAAATTAAAATTGATTTACGAGATGCATTAAAGATGCGGCATCCACATCTTAATATTTAAAAAGGCTTAATACCGAAACCGGTAATTCTTATTATTGGATAGATCATGCCGCAATTTATCATCAACGTTTCGGGCCTGGATATGTTGAAATTAGTCACCCTGTTCAGGATACAGCGGCGCGCCACTGAAATAGCACATGACTTATCGATACAGAAATAACACCTGCTTCTTGCTGAACATACAAGCAGAGTTCCCTCGATAAAACGTGACAGGACAGCTTTCGCACGCTGATAGCGTTCAGCGATTTTTAGGTCTACAAAATATTGCCACAACATATTGATATTGTGTAATTTGTAGGTCGGGTTGAGCATGGCTGCCACCCGACATAAATGTGGCACAGCTTTTTTACCGGCTCTGTTTACGTAGCAAATAGATAAAGTACGGCGCGCCAATAAAGCTTGAAAGCAGTCCCGCCGGGATCTGATACGGAAATAGCGCCATCCTGCCGCACCAGTCGGCAAAGACCAGTAAAACGCCCCCTGCCAGCGCCGAGATGACCATATGCGGCATCGTCCGGCGAAAACCAAGCATCCGCGCAATATGCGGCGCCATCAGTCCAACGAAACTCAGCGGCCCAATGGTCATCGTCGCGGTTGCCGTCAAACAAGCCGCCAGCGCCAGCAGCGCGATACGCGACGGCGTAAGCGCCATGCCCACCGCGCGCGCAGCATCGCCGCCCAGAGGCAAAATCGTTAACCAGCGGCGACACAACGGCACAATGGCCAGCAAAATCACCATTACGATCGCGGTTCGCGTAACCTGCCCGCCAGTGGCGTTATAGGTAGATCCTGCGATCCAGGTCAATACTTCCGCCATCCGCGGGTCGCCGCTCGCCTGGAGCATCATTAGCAGCATGGTAAACGCGGTGCTGAGCGCCATCCCCGCCAGCAACATCCGTTGCGGCGAGAAACCGCCGCGCCCGGCGGCTATCATAATAATCAACAGTGTCGCCGCCGCGCCCAGGCTTCCGGCGGGCAGTAGCCAACCGAAGGCATTCCCCGGCACCAAAAACAGCATCAACACCACGCCAAACGCGGCTCCGGAACTGATCCCCAGCACTTCCGGACTGGCCATTGGATTACCGGTCAGACGCTGAATAATGCAGCCCGCCACCGCC
The DNA here is from genome assembly GCF_004010735.1 of Salmonella sp. SSDFZ54. Taxonomy (NCBI): domain Bacteria; kingdom Pseudomonadati; phylum Pseudomonadota; class Gammaproteobacteria; order Enterobacterales; family Enterobacteriaceae; genus Salmonella; species Salmonella sp. SSDFZ54. Next base: position 2,953,574 of record NZ_CP034819.1, on the reverse strand, counting down.
AGCATGACGCCCGCCATTAACGCCGCCAGTATCCGCGGCCAGCGCCACGGCATCAGTTCTTCAAGCAGCGTTCCGCTCGCCCACGTCCAGCCGTGCGCGTCGCGACCAAAAGAGAGCGCGACCCATGTTGCCAGCAGCAGGAGCGCGCCACCGGCAACGGCAAAAGCGAGGACATGCCGACGCTCCGCCGCCACACGATCGCTGGCGTTCATATCCGGCGCGCTCATGCTTTTAAGCCGCGGCAGCAGCCACAGGAGCAGCGGCGCGCCGATTAGCGCCGTCACTGAACCGGTGGAAACTTCCATCCATACGCGGGTGAGCCAAAGGATAATCTGATCGGATAGCCACAAAATAAGCGCCCCAATGAGCGGCGCCAGCATCAGGCGCGCCAGCAGACGTCTTGCGCCAAGCATTTTCGCCAGCAGCGGCGCAAACAGGCCGATAAAACCGATAATGCCCACCGCGTTGACCAGCAGCGCGCTCAACACAATCGCCAGCGACAGCGCCGCCAGACGCGCTAACGACAGCGCCAGCCCCAGATTACGCGCAACGCCGTCATCCAGCCCCATCAGCGTCATCGGGCGTAACAACAATAACGTGAGCATCACACCGCCCAGCAACTGCGGCCACAGACGCTGCACGCCGCTCCAGTCGGTTTGCGTCAGCGTTCCGGTGCTCCATAAAAACATGCTTTGCAACTGATCGTGGTGGAAAATCACCAGTAACTGGTTGATTGCGCCACAATAGAGGCTGACCACCAGCCCAGCGAGGATCAGGGTCACTGGCGACAGACGTTTGCCCCACGCCACGCCGAACACTAGCGCGCCGACGATACAGGCTCCCGTCAGGGCGGCAAACTGTGTGGTCAGCGCGCCGGGAATCGCCCATAGCGTAGTCACCGTGATCCCCAATTGCGCGCCTGTCGCCACGCCCAGCGTGGTCGGTTCCGCCAGCGGGTTACGCAATACTTGCTGGAACAGGACGCCTACCAGCCCAAGTCCCGCGCCCACCAGTAGCGAAATCGCCAGTCTTGGCAGCAGGCTGTAATGAAAAATCATCTGCTCAATGATGTCGATATCCGGTGACCAGATAGCCTGTTGCCACTGGCTGCGCGGTAGCGCAACGGAGAAGTTAACCCATGTCAGCCAGCAGGCGGCAACAAACAGCAACGCCGGATGGCGGCTTCGCCTTATCCGGCCTACAAAGCGCCCGAACCGTAGGTCGGATAAGGCATTTTTCGCGCCACCATCCGGCATTTCACGTTTTCTGCTCACGCTTTGCCTCCCAACACGTTATTCAGGATGCGGACAAAGTGCATCGTGGAGAGGGTCGCGCCATAGAACCAAACGGCGGGCACCCGATGAAAACGCCCGGCGCGGACAAACGGCATGGCCTGCCACAGCGGCGTTGCCATCAGCGCGTTCATATCGGTGCTATTCCCGTGATCGAAGCAGATCACATCCGCTTCTTTATACATCGCCAGCCGATCGATGCTAACCGCCGTACTGCCCCAAAAGTTGGTTTCCCTCTGCCAGGCATTGACAATGCCATACTCGTCCAGCACCTCCTGGAACAAGCAATTCGGGCCGAGCACCAGCATATGCCGCGGATCGATAAGCGTCGTCATCAGTAACGGACGCCCCCCGCGGCGGATAAAATGCGGCTTCTGGCTGGCGATGAAGCGATCGTATTGCGCCAGATGTTTTTCTGCCGCAGCTTCCAGATTCAGCGTCTGCGCCAGTTCAACCAGCGATCGTCGGGCTATCGCCAGCGGCTTTTTGCCGTCGCTAAAATCGAACCCGCGCCCCGGCGCGATCCGTGCCAGTTTCGCCGGCGAGGGTCCGTAGCCTGCCGACCAGACCATAAACGACGGCTTCATCTCCGTCAGTAGTTCGAGATTGGGTTCAGTGCGAAGACCCACATCAATCACCGAATCCGGCAACGGCGGTTCGCTAACCCACAGCTTATAATTTGGCACGTCCGCCACGCCATACGGCGTAATACCGAGCGCCAGCAGCAGCTCAACCGGCAGCCACTCCAGCGCCACAATCCGGCGGGGATCGATAGCGGCAGCCTGCGCCGTATTCATTTGCCACAGCAGCGGCGAGAGCGCCATCGCCGTTAATAAACGGCGGCGAGTAAGAGGATATAAATCACGCATTAATACACAAAACTCACAGGTGCCGCGCCCGCCGGATGCGGAAGGATACCCATCGGGATACCGTAAATCTTCTCCAGCGTGTCACTGCGCATCAGTTCCGCAGGCGTTCCTTGCGCAATCATTTCACCGCCGCGTAGCGCGACTAAATAATCACAGTAGCGGGCCGCCATGTTGATATCGTGCAGCACCGCAACCACCGTCAGCCCGCGCTGCTGGCTTAAGCGATGCACCAGCGCCAACACGTCAACCTGATGGGCGATATCCAGCGCTGACGTCGGCTCATCCAGCAGCAAACAACGGCTGTCCTGCGCGACCAGCATGGCAATCCACGCGCGCTGGCGCTCGCCGCCGGAAAGGCTGTCTACCAGACGATGCGCCAGCGGTTTTAAGCCGACCAGCGTAATCGCCTCTTCTACTTTTTCCCGGTCCGCGACGCCAAAGCGTCCCAACGCGCCGTGCCACGGATAGCGGCCAATCGCTACCAGTTCGCGCACCGTCATTCCTTCCGCCTGCGGCAATTGTTGAGGCAGATAGGCAACTTTGCGGGCAAACGCCTTGCTGCTCCAGCTCGCCAGCGGCTGATTGTCGAGCAGAATATCCCCTTCGGAAGGCAGCTGATGGCGGCCCAGCATTTTTAACAGCGTGGATTTACCGGAACCATTATGGCCAATAAGTCCGGTGACTCGACCTGCGGGAAACGTTAACGAGAGGGGGTGTAAAAGCGTGCGGCCCGGCACACGAAAAGCGACGCTTCGCAGCGCAAAGGTGGTATCGGAATGAATGTGGTTTTCCTGCATCGCAGCCAACTTGTAAAACGGGCACGGCCAGCCGTGCCCAAAAAGAAATTAGAAACGGAAGGTTGCCGTTGCAACGACCTGACGTTCTGCGCCCCAGAAACAGCCGTAGGTCTGGAAGCAGCTGGCGACGTATTCGCGGTCGAGCAGATTATTAACGTTAACCGCAATGCTGGAGCCCGCCATACCAAAACGCGCCAGATCGTACTTGACGACCGCATCCATCACCGCTGCGCTGCCTACCTTGAAGCTATTGGCCGGATCGCCGTAACTGGAACCAATAAAACGACCGCCTGTTCCCAGCGTTAAACCTGACAACGGACCATCGTTGAAGGTGTAATCGCCCCACAACGACGCCATGTGTTCAGGCACCTGCTCTGGCGTATTCCCTTTCAGGTTAGTGTCTTTCGTGTATTCAGCATCAGTATAAGTGTAAGACGCCGTCATATTGATGTTAGCCGTCAATGCTGCTTTGGCTTCCAGCTCTACACCTCGCGCACGAATTTCGCCTGCCGGCACCTGCGCTAATGGGTTGGTTGGATCGGCGGTCAGGTTATTGGTTTTGGTCAGCTGATAAACGGCACCCGTAACAACAACCGGCATGTCTTTCGGTACATATTTCACCCCTGCTTCATATTGCTCGCCTTTTGACGGCTTGTAAGAAACGCGTGGGGTGCTCCACAAATCGAAGGCGCTTGGCTCGAAAGATTGGCTATAGCTGAAGTAAGGTGAAATTCCATTATCGAATACGTAGTTTACGCCACCGCGCCAGGTGAACTGGTGGTCATTACGTTCAATATATCCTTCTGTCGGCGTAGTGGAATTCTGACGCACCGTTGTCGCTTGTTTAGACCAGTCATAACGGCCGCCGAGAGTAAATACCCACTTATTCCATTCCGCCTGATCCTGAACATAAAGGCCTGTTTGTTTACTTTCGTTCATCTGGTACGGCTCAGCGCCGCCGAAAGCAAAGTATTCAGGATGGTAATTGTTATAGAGATCGATTGACGGCGCGCTACCAAACGTCGCGTTAATATCATTACGCATACGCATGAAATCGACACCCGTCAGCAACGTATGATCAATATCGCCGGTCGCGAATTTACTTTCCAGTTGTGTATCTACGCTGAAATTCTGTAAACGCTCGTTGTCAACGATAGTACCGCGGTTAAGCGTATGGCCGTCCGCCGCAATCCCCGTGCCGTAGACGCTTTTTTGCGCGGTTTTCATTTCGACAAAACGTAAATTCTGGCGCACGGTAAAGGTGTCGTTGAAGCCATGCTCGAAACTGTATCCCACCATTTTCTCGTTACGAGAATAGGTGTTGTTTGACGCCCCTTCATTGAAATCTGTCGGCAAGCGTTTACCATTCGGTAACGGTTCAACCGTTCCCTCTTTCGGCAGCCAGCCGTAGTAGCCGGTCTCTGGTTCGTTCTGGAAGTAAGAAAGGAACGTAAAATTCGTTTTCTCATCAGGACGCCAGGTAAAAGAGGGCGCAATCGCATAGCGCTGCGACTCAGAACTCTTTTGCTGCTCATTTGTCGAACGCGCCAGTCCCGTCAGACGATATGAGAACTCACCGTTGTCATCCAGGGAATCACTAAAATCAAAACCGGTCTGGAACAAATTGTCCGTCCCCATTTTGAATTGAATTTCTTTCAGCGGCTCAATAGTCGGCCGCTTGCTAACCATCGAAATGATACCGCCCGGGTTGCTCTTACCGTAGAGGACGGACGTTGGGCCACGCATCAACTCAACACGCTCAAGCATGTAGGGATCAATAACCGCATCGTTGTAGAAGTTACCCTGCAATTTCAGGCCATCCAGATAGTTGTTCTGGCTCAGGCCGACGGAAGAGAAGCCACGGATAATCACGAAGTCATAGGTATTGGAAGCGCCGCGACTGCTTACCGTTACGCCCGGCGTGTAACCCAACGCTTCTTTTACTGACTGGAATTGATGCATCTGCATCTCTTCGTTAGTGACCACCGAAACCGACTGTGGCGTTTTTTCGATAGGTGTATCAGTTTTGGTGGTAGTGGCGGAACGCTTCGCGGCGATGGTTGCCGCCGGTCCCCAGGCACTTTCCTGCGCGGCAGGCGCTGCGGTTACGGTAATGGTTTCTTCTTTCGGTTGAACCGCCGCCTGTGCATAGACAGACATGCCGCTAACCGCTGTGGCTACTACAACTGCGATTTTACGCAGTGAGGAGTTTGGCTGAGCAGTTTTAAGACGCGCCATTGGTATATCTCTGATGAAAGTGAATGATAACGTAAACGATAATTATTATTATAACCGCAGCATGATAGGCGAAATATCGTCGCAATGGCAAGCGATACGCGGCCCTACGAAAACTAAGGGGTTAAGAAATAACCAGATGAAAAGGAAGGGTTAATAAATTAGACTGAAATGTTATTTATAGGGGATTTGCCGGATGGCGACGTAAGCGTCTTATTCGGCCTACGTCGCACATAATGGGGTCGTAACGGTGTAGACCGGGTAAGCACAGCGCCACCCGGCACTATTACCGTGATTAATTGCCGCCGAACATCTCCTTAATCCAGCCGGCAACGCCGTCGCTCTTCTCTTCTTTCGGCGGCTGTTGCTGCGCAGGCTGCTGCGGCTGAGACGACTGATCGAACGGATTGCCTGACGGCTGCTGTTGCTGCTGCATCATCTCGCCCTGCTGGCACAGCGTATTTGGATCGTCCGTCCAGACCGGCAGAGTGCGCATACCGCCGCTACAGACAAAATTACCGTCGTAATCAACGCCCATATCCACCACATCTTCCGGCGGCGTCAGAACTAAAGGCGTCGGCGTCTGGTTCGCCAGATAACGCTGATAAATCGCCATCGCGCCGCTGGCGCCGTACAATTTCGTCGGCTGGTTGTTATCACGGCCTACCCAGGTGATAGTCACCTGGCTGCCGTCGATACCGGCAAACCAGGTATCGACATTGTTGTTTGTCGTCCCGGTTTTACCCGCCAGATGCAGACCCGGATATTTCGCGCCAAGCTGACGCCCCGTACCACGCTGGACGACCTGCTGCATTGTCCAGAGCGTCAGGTAAGCCGCCTGTGCCGGTACAGCGCGTTCAGCTTGCGGATAACTTTGGTACAGCACCTTACCATCTTCCGCAATAACTGAACGCAGCGCTGATAACGGCGCGCGATTTCCGCCGCTGGCGATAGTCTGGAACGCCTGCGCCACTTCGATCGGCGTCAGGTTCAGCGCCCCTAACAGCATCGCCGGAACCGGATTGAGCTGATCTTTCGGCACGCCGAGCTTCGTCCAGGTATCGGTTACCGCCGGTAAACCTAACGCCATCCCCAGATTGACCGTCGGTACGTTCATTGAGCGAGTTAACGCATCCACCAGCATCACTTTCCCGCTTTCGCTGTAGCGACGATCGTCGTTCTGCGGCGACCAGACCTGACCATTCGGCTGGCGCAGAGAAATCGGCGCATCGGCAATCCAGGTGTTCAGACGGTATAAGTTCGGCTGACTTAACGCGGTCAGATAGGTCGCCGGTTTCGCCAGCGACCCGATGGAACGGCGCGCCTGCATGGCACGGTTATAGCCGGCATACTGCGGCTCCGCCCCGCCAACCATCGCGCGCACCTCGCCGCTAAAGCGATCCACCACCACCATCGCGGTTTCCAGATCGCTCAATTTACGCTGCTTCTTCAACGCCGGAATGCCTTCGACAACGGCTTTTTCTGCGGCATCCTGCGCCACGGAGTCAAAGGTGGTGAAGATCTTCACGCCGGAAAGATCTTTAATTTTATCCCCCAGCTTCGCCTGCAGTTCCTGACGAACCATCTGCATAAACGCTGGCTGCGGTGAAATAACGCCGCCGCGCGGCTGTACGCCAAGCGGACGCGCGCTCAGCATGTCATAGAGTTCCTGATCGATGATTTTCTGCTGCTGTAACAGGCGTAGCACCAGGTTACGACGCTCCAGCGCCAGTTTCGGGTTGCGCCACGGGTTATAAATCGACGCCCCTTTTACCATCCCAACCAGTAACGCCTGCTGATCGAGGCTCAATTCCTCTACCGGACGACCAAAGTAATACAGGCTCGCCAGCGGAAAACCGCGAATTTCATTATCCCCGCTTTGACCGAGGTAGACCTCGTTCATGTACAGCTCAAGAATACGATCTTTACTGTAACGGGCATCCATGATCAGCGCCATGTAGGCTTCATTCGCTTTACGCCAGTATGATCTTTCGCTGGAGAGGAACAGGTTCTTCACCAGCTGCTGGGTTAGCGTACTGGCCCCCTGCACCGTACGTCCCGCCGTCAGGTTGGCCAGTACCGCACGCCCGATAGAGTAAAGACTAATGCCATCATGCTCATAGAAATGACGGTCTTCCGTCGCCAACAGCGTATCGACCAGCAGATCCGGGAAACCGCTGCGCGGGACGAATAAACGCTGCTCGCCATTTGGCGAAGAAAGCATGGTGATAAGCCGCGGATCGAGACGGAAGAAGCCAAACTGGCGGTTGTTATCCAGATTGACGATGGTTTCCAGACGCCCGTCACTGAACGTCAGCCGCGCGCGCACCTGCCCTTCTTTGCTGTCCGGGAAGTCAAACGGACGACGGATCATCTCAATGCTATTGGCCTGCACGGTAAATTCGCCGGGACGGGTCATCTTCGTCACCAGACGATACTGCGTCGCTTCCAGCAATTTCACCATCTCGTTTTTGCTGACAGGCATGTCTGGCTCAAGGTTCACCATCCGACCATATACCGCCGCCGGAAGCTGCCAGACCTTGCCATCAATACGGCTGCGGATTTTTTGATCCAGATAGACGCCGTAAATGGCGAACAGCACCACAAAAACGATAAACAGTTTTAGCAATAGCCACAGCCAGCCGCGCTTGCCACGAGGCTTACGCCCTTTGCCCTTACCTTTACGCGGCATCGGTTCTTCATCCTCATAGTCATCATCATAATCGTCGTCATGCTGCCGACGACGGCTCACCTTTTGTTTCACAGGACGTGACGGTTTCCCCTTACGTCCAATCGGCTCGCGGTCATTCCCCGCCATGCTTTTTCTCCGCAACATACAGGCGCAAAGGCCCGATTCTCTATTCTTCCGCCAGACGACAGAAGAAGAAATCTCTCAATTTACTCTTTTGCCGGATGGCGATTAACGCCTTATCCGGCCTGGAGGCAACGTATAACACGTCACGAATACTTCTTCGTGCGCCGCGTTGGGGCCGTATTCGCCGGATCGTCCGGCCAGACATGTTTGGGGTAACGGCCCTTCATCTCTTTTTGCACTTCGCGATACGCACCCTGCCAGAAAGCGCTTAAATCGCGCGTAATCTGTAGCGGTCGCTGCGCAGGCGAAAGCAGTTCCAGCACCAGCGGCACGCGGCCCTGAGCGATGGTTGGGGTCTTCGCTTCGCCAAACATTTCCTGCATTCTGACCGCCAGTGCGGGCGGGTTATCTTCATGATAACGAATCGTTATTCGGCTTCCCGTCGGCACAGTGTAATGCCCAGGCAGTTCACTATCCAGACGTTGCAGCATGGCATAGTCAAGCAGTCCCCGTAACGCCTGAGTCACATTCAGAGATTTCAGACTCCGTAACGACTGTACGCCTGTCATGTGCGGCAGCAACCAGTTTTCCAGAGTCGCCAGCAGCGACGCCTCATCCACGGCAGGCCAGTCATATTCCGGCAGCCATTTCGCCGCACAGTGCAGACGCAGACGGAACTGCTCCGCTTCCGGCGTCCAGTTAAGGACGGCCAGACCTTTATCGCGGATGCCGTTCAGCATCGCCTGGTGAAGCTCCTCTTCAGACGGTTTCGCCAGTGGCTGAACACTAACCGTCAACTGTCCAATACGCATTCTGCGCCACGCTTTCAACGTTCCCTGCGCTTCGTCCCATTCAACCGTGTCAGACTGGCGAAGTAAATCAGGACACGCCTGAATCAGCGAGGCAATATCCAGCGGCTGCGCCAACAATATTCGGGCGTCCGGCGAGGCGCTACCTTGCAGCAACAGCGGCGCGATCAGCCATTCATGACGTCCCAACGCGTCATCCGCATCTAACATCGCGCCCATACCATTGGCTAACTGATAGCGCCCTTCCTGACCACGACGCCGCGCGATGCGGTCGCTAAACGCTCTGGCCAACAGCGGCATAATAAGCGCGCTATCCGGCTCGCCATTACGCACCTGCAGCCGTTTTAAAAGCTGCTGGCTACGCTGCTGCCAGCCCGGCTGTCGCCGCGAAAATAGCCCGCTTAAATCCGTACCGCCGCCGCGCGGCGGGTCCTCAAGGATGGCCGCGAGCATGGCGGCGGTGGCGGCGCTGTCGCCCTCGTCGGCGTTGACTAACATCGCCGCCAGGCGCGGATCGTTACCCATTGCCGCCATTTTTTGCCCCCGCGCGCTTAATCGCTCGCCCGCCAGCGCGCCTAACATCAATAATAAACGGCGGGCGGCCTGAAGATTCACCTCCGGCGGCCTGTCCAGCCAGAAAAGCGATGCCGGATCGTGACATCCCCACTGCAACACCTCCATCAATAAACCGGAAAGGTCGCTGTGTAAGATTTCCGGATCGCTTTGCGCCGCCGCCCGCTCCGCCTGTTCTTTGGCCAGCAGATGTAAACAGATTCCCGGCGCCAATCGTCCGGCGCGCCCCGCGCGCTGCGTCATTGACGCCTGACTGATACGCTGCGTAACCAGCCGCGTCAGTCCCGTTCGCGCGTCAAATCGCGCCACGCGCTCCTGAGCGCTATCGACGACCAGACGAATCCCTTCAATCGTCAAACTGGTTTCGGCAATGTTAGTCGCCAATACCACTTTACGCATCCCGGCGGGTGCGGGAACAATCGCTTTGCGTTGCGCTTCCAGAGACAATGCGCCATACAGCGGACAAAGCAGGACATCGCTGCCTACCCGCGACGCCAGATGTTCATGAACGCGCTGTATTTCGCCTACGCCGGGTAAAAATAGCAGCAGCGAACCGTTTTCATTGCGCAACAGTTCCGCTGTCGCCATCGCGACGGCTTCATCAAAACGCAAATGCGTCGCGAGCGGCTGATAACGTCGCTCCACCGGGAACGCGCGCCCCTCCGAGACGATCGTCGGCGCATCAGGCAGTCGCTGACAAAGCCTGTCGTTATCCAGCGTCGCAGACATAATTAACAGCCTGAGATCGTCACGGAGCCCTTGCTGGATATCCAGCAACAGCGCCAACGCTAAATCCGCCTGTAAACTGCGCTCATGAAATTCATCCGGTATCACCAGCCCCACGCCGCGTAATTCGGGATCGCGCTGAATCATTCTGGTCAATACGCCTTCGGTCACCACTTCCAGCCGGGTACGCGGCCCCACGCAGCTTTGCGCGCGCATCCGGTAACCTACCGTTTCGCCAGGCTTTTCATTCAACGCTTCCGCCAGACGCTGCGCGACATTACGCGCCGCCAGACGACGCGGTTCAAGCAGAAGGATTTTTCCAGCAACCGGCCCCTGTTGCAGGAGTTGCAACGGCAGCCAGGTGGATTTCCCCGCCCCGGTAGGCGCGGACAACAAAACCTGCGGCGCGGTTTTTAGGGCTGTCAACAATTCAGGCAATACGGCGGCAACGGGCAATGACGTCACAAACGGCTCCACGGGGTTAACTTTCTTTGCGCCGCATTGTAGCATCGTGTTAATCCATAACCGAGTATCCCTATGTCTGAGCCAAAACGGCTGTTTTTTGCGATTGACTTACCCGACGACGCGCGCGCGCAAATTATCGCCTGGCGCGCCGCCCATTTTGCGTCTGAAGACGGACGCCCCGTGGCAGCGGCGAACCTGCACCTGACGCTGGCCTTTTTAGGCGACGTCAGTAACGATAAGCAGCGCGCGCTTGCGCAACTGGCCGGACGAATTCGCCAGCCGGGCTTTACGCTACATCTGGATGACGCCGGTCAGTGGCTGCGTTCGCGCGTGGTTTGGCTGGGGATGCGCCAGCCGCCGCGCGGGTTGTTGCAGTTGGCTAATATGTTGCGCGCGCAGGCCGCCCGCAGCGGTTGTTACCAAAGCCCGCAGCCTTTTCACCCGCATATTACGCTGCTGCGCGACGCCAGCCATACGGTGGCTATCCCGCCGCCGGGCTTTTGCTGGTCATTTCCGGTCACGTCGTTTGCGCTTTACGCCTCTTCGTATGGGCAAGGCCGTACCCGCTATGCCGAGCTGCAGCGCTGGACGCTGGGCGAATAATAATGAAGGAATGTCGATGCTATTCTCACCCCCTTTACAACGCGCTACGCTGATTCAGCGCTATAAACGTTTTTTAGCCGATGTGATCACCCCTGACGGTACAACGCTTACGCTGCACTGTCCTAATACCGGCGCGATGACCGGCTGCGCCACGCCTGGCGATACCGTCTGGTATTCGACATCAGAAAATACTAAACGCAAATATCCGCATACCTGGGAATTGACTGAAACGCAATTCGGCGCATTCATTTGCGTGAATACGCTGCGGGCGAACCAGCTAACGAAAGAAGCGATTCAGGAGAATCGCCTGCCGGCGCTGGCGGGGTACAATATTCTGAAAAGTGAAGTCAAATATGGCGCCGAGCGCAGCCGTATAGATTTTATGTTACAGGCAGATTTCCGCCCGGACTGCTATATTGAAGTGAAATCGGTCACGTTAGCGGAAAAAGAAAACGGTTATTTTCCCGACGCCATCACCGAACGAGGGCAAAAACATCTTCGGGAATTGATGGGCGTTGCGGCGGCAGGTCATCGCGCAGTAGTGGTGTTCGCGGTGTTGCACTCCGCCATTACACGTTTTTCACCCGCACGTCATATCGATATAAAATACGCGCAGCTATTGAGCGAGGCTCAGAATAAAGGCGTGGAAGTTTTAGCTTATAAAGCAGAACTTTCAGCCCAAAAAATGGAACTGAACGAACCAGTACCCATAACGTTGTAGTGGAATAACAGCCTGATTATTAAGTATTCTGGCCGCGTGCGTAAATACGCTTTTCCTCACAGGGTTGTCAAGTGTTACGTTTAGATAATTGCTATCCGGAAAAGCATCTGCTATTTATAGCGACCTGATTTTCCCCCGAACATGGGGATCGATAGTGCGTGTTAAGGAGAAGCAACATGCAAGAAGGGCAAAACCGTAAAACATCGTCCCTGAGTATTCTCGCCATCGCTGGGGTGGAGCCGTACCAGGAGAAACCGGGCGAAGAGTATATGAACGAAGCCCAGCTATCGCACTTCAAGCGTATTCTTGAAGCATGGCGTAATCAACTCCGGGATGAAGTCGATCGCACTGTGACGCACATGCAGGACGAAGCCGCCAACTTCCCCGATCCGGTCGATCGCGCCGCGCAGGAAGAGGAGTTTAGCCTGGAGTTACGTAATCGTGACCGTGAGCGCAAACTGATCAAAAAGATCGAGAAGACGCTGAAGAAAGTGGAAGATGAAGACTTCGGTTATTGCGAGTCCTGCGGGGTGGAGATTGGTATCCGCCGCCTGGAAGCGCGTCCAACAGCCGATCTGTGCATCGACTGCAAAACGCTGGCTGAAATTCGCGAAAAACAGATGGCGGGTTAATCCCGTTCGTTTCTACCCTATTTATGACAGGCGGGAGTTTTCCCGCCTTATTCTTTATTGCCCGCAGCATGACTGACTCACACTATATTGGCCGTTTCGCGCCGTCGCCATCCGGCGAACTGCATTTCGGCTCGTTAATCGCCGCCCTCGGCAGCTATCTACAAGCCCGTGCGCAACGCGGAATTTGGCGCGTTCGCATAGAGGATATCGACCCCCCACGTGAAGTTCCCGGTGCCGCAGCGACCATTCTGCGCCAGCTGGAACATTACGGCCTGCACTGGGATGGCGAGGTCTTATGGCAATCACAGCGTCATGAGGCTTATCGCGAGGCGCTGGCCTGGCTTCACGAGCAGGGACTGAGCTACTACTGCACTTGCCCCCGCTCGCGCATTCAACGTCTGGGCGGTATTTACGACGGCCATTGCCGGACGTTATACCACGGGCCGGAGAATGCCGCCGTCAGAATTAAACAGCAGCATCCGGTGATGCGTTTCCATGATGCCTTGCGCGGCGACATCCAGGCTGACCCACAGCTGGCGAGCGAAGATTTTATTATCCACCGCCGCGACGGACTGTTTGCTTATAATCTGGCCGTGGTGGTCGACGATCATTTTCAGGGGGTGACGGAGATCGTCCGCGGCGCAGATTTAATCGAACCCACTGTCCGACAACTTTCGCTGTATAAACAGTTTGGCTGGCGTGCGCCAGGTTACGTGCACCTTCCGCTGGCGCTCAACGAACAAGGCGCTAAACTTTCCAAGCAAAATCATGCCCCTGCGCTTGCGACAGGCGATCCGCGCCCGGTACTGGTCCAGGCATTGCGCTTTTTAGGCCAACGCGACGTCGTAGCGTGGCAGGAGATGTCTGTTGAGGAGTTGCTGCGCTTTGCGGTGACGCACTGGAGGCTTACAGCCGTACCCACATCGGCTAATGTAAATCCGGCATTCTCAAATGCGTCTCGCTGAGCTATGATTAGCCGCTATTTTTGCTCATCGTCTTTCGCATTGCTGCGGCGTTAATGATGCTTACAGCCCAGGTCGCGTTGCTCTCTTACGCCCGTCTGCCGTAATGCGAAAGACATAGAGTAAGTTGATCTTATTAATGTATGACACTACCGAGGTGCGCTATTTTTACCCGAGTCGCTAATTTTTGCCGTAAGGTGTTAAGCCGCGAGGAGAGCGAGGCAGAACAAGCCGTCGCCCGTCCACATATGACGATTATCCCGCGTGAACAGCACGCTATCTCCCGCAAAGATATCAGTGAAAATGCCCTCAAGGTACTGTACAGGCTGAACAAAGCGGGCTATGAAGCCTACCTGGTCGGCGGCGGCGTCCGCGATCTCCTGCTCGGCAAAAAGCCGAAGGATTTCGACGTGACCACCAACGCAACACCGGATCAGGTACGGAAATTATTCCGCAATTGCCGTCTGGTGGGGCGTCGTTTCCGCCTGGCTCACGTGATGTTTGGCCCGGAAATTATCGAAGTGGCAACGTTTCGTGGTCATCATGAAGGCAGTGAAAGCGACCGTACGACCTCCCAGCGTGGGCAAAACGGTATGCTGCTGCGCGATAATATCTTCGGCTCTATCGAAGAAGATGCCCAGCGCCGCGATTTCACCATCAACAGCCTTTACTACAGCGTAGCGGATTTTACCGTGCGCGATTACGTCGGCGGAATGCAGGATCTGCAAGAAGGCGTGATTCGCCTGATCGGCAATCCGGAAACGCGCTACCGCGAAGATCCGGTTCGAATGCTGCGCGCCGTGCGTTTCGCTGCGAAGCTCAATATGCGTATCAGCCCTGAAACGGCTGAGCCAATCCCGCGTTTGGCTACCTTGCTAAACGACATTCCTCCCGCGCGCCTGTTCGAAGAGTCGCTGAAGCTGTTGCAGGCGGGGAACGGTTTTGAAACCTATCAACAACTGCGGGAATACAACCTCTTCCAGCCGTTGTTTCCTACCATTACGCGTTATTTCACCGAAAACGGCGACAGCGCAATGGAACGCATTATTGCGCAGGTGTTGAAGAATACGGATAACCGCATCCGTAACGAGATGCGCGTTAATCCGGCATTTTTGTTTGCCGCCATGTTCTGGTATCCGCTGCTGGAGATGGCGCAAAAAATCGCTCAGGAGAGCGGTCTGGCCTATTACGACGCTTTCGCGCTGGCCATGAATGACGTGCTGGATGAGGCCTGCCGTTCACTGGCGATCCCGAAACGTCTGACCACGCTTACCCGTGATATTTGGCAGCTTCAGTTACGGATGTCGCGACGCCAGGGCAAACGCGCCTGGAAACTGATGGAACATCCCAAATTCCGCGCCGCGTTTGATTTACTGGAGCTGCGCGCTCAGGTGGAAAATAATACTGAACTGCAACGTCTGGCGCAGTGGTGGGCCGAGTTTCAGGCTTCCGCGCCGCCGGAACAAAAAGGGATGCTCAACGAGCTGGACGACGATCCTGCTCCACGCCGCCGCCGTTCACGTCCGCGCAAACGCGCGCCGCGCCGCGAGGGCACCGTATGACGATCGCGTATATCGCGCTTGGCAGTAATCTGGCCTCTCCGCTGGAGCAGGTCAATGCCGCCCTGAAGGCTATCGCCGACATTCCCGATAGCCGTATCGTCACGGTGTCTTCGTTTTACCGCACGCCGCCGCTTGGCCCACAGGATCAGCCCGATTACCTGAACGCCGCGGTGGCGCTGGATACCGCCCTCGCCCCCGAAGAATTGCTTAACCATACCCAGCGCATTGAGCTGCAACAGGGCCGGGTGCGCAAAGCCGAACGCTGGGGGCCGCGCACGCTGGACCTCGACATTATGCTGTTTGGCGATGAAGTCATTAACACCGACCGTCTGACCGTGCCGCACTACGACATGAAAAACCGCGGTTTTATGCTGTGGCCGTTATTCGAAATCGCTCCTGATCTGATCTTTCCGGATGGTATCAGCCTGCATCAGCATCTCACCCATCTTGGTGCTGCAAAACCCGCCCACTGGTAAAACATCGCCTCCCCTTTAGCGTTTACTGCTTTAGCGCCAAACGATTGCTTAAATCAATTGCCCCCCTGAATATGACTGTTAGAATGCCGGGAAATATAACTTTTACCATCAGGAAACGTTATGAAACCCACCACTATTTCACTGCTGCAGAAATGCAAGCAAGAGAAAAAACGCTTCGCGACAATTACCGCCTACGACTACAGCTTCGCTAAGTTATTTGCCGACGAAGGTATCAATGTGATGCTGGTTGGCGACTCGCTGGGCATGACGATTCAGGGGCATGACTCCACTCTGCCTGTCACCGTGGAAGATATCGCTTACCACACTCGTGCCGTGCGACGTGGCGCGCCCAACTGTCTATTGCTCTCCGACCTGCCGTTTATGGCTTACGCCACCCCGGAACAGGCATGTGAAAACGCGGCTATCGTGATGCGTGCGGGGGCCAATATGGTCAAAATTGAAGGCGGCGCCTGGCTGGTTGATACGGTGAAAATGCTCACCGAACGCGCCGTGCCGGTTTGTGGTCATCTGGGGCTAACGCCACAGTCGGTGAATATCTTCGGCGGCTATAAAATTCAGGGCCGCGGAGATGCAGGACAAGTGCTGCTGGATGACGCGCTGGCTTTAGAAGCGGCTGGCGCTCAACTGCTGGTGCTGGAGTGCGTGCCGGTTGAGCTGGCGAAGCGCGTCACGGAAGCGCTGTCGATTCCGGTGATCGGCATCGGCGCGGGCAACGTCACCGACGGTCAGATCCTGGTGATGCACGATGCGTTTGGCATCACCGGCGGCCATATTCCCAAATTCGCGAAAAATTTCCTTGCCGAGGCGGGCGACATGCGCGCCGCCGTACGGCAGTATATGGCTGAAGTGGAGTCCGGCGCTTATCCGGGCGAAGAACACAGCTTTCACTAATTTTTCTGACCGTGCCGGATGGCGACGCGACGCGTCTTATCCGGCCTACCGATCCTCAACGGATGTAGGCCTGATAAGCGCAGCGCCATCGGGCAGGATCATCAAGCAACTCAAGGAGTTTTGTTGTGCTAATCATTGAAACCCTGCCGCTGCTGCGCCAGCATATTCGTCGTCTGCGTCAGGAAGGTAAACGCGTCGCACTGGTTCCCACCATGGGCAACCTGCACGATGGCCATATGAAGCTGGTCGATGAGGCAAAAGCCCGAGCTGATGTGGTGATCGTCAGCATTTTCGTCAACCCGATGCAGTTTGACCGGCCGGACGATCTGGTGCGTTATCCGCGCACGCTGCAGGAAGATTGTGAAAAGCTGAACAAACGCAAAGTCGATTATGTCTTTGCGCCAGCCGTTGAGGAAATCTACCCACAGGGGCTGGAAGGCCAGACGTACGTTGATGTTCCCGGCCTCTCTACCATGCTGGAAGGCGCCAGCCGTCCGGGCCACTTCCGCGGCGTCTCGACTATCGTCAGCAAGCTGTTCAACCTGATCCAGCCGGATATCGCCTGCTTTGGCGAGAAGGATTTCCAGCAACTGGCGCTGATCCGCAAAATGGTGGCGGATATGAGTTATGACATTGAGATCGTCGGCGTGCCGATTATTCGCGCCAAAGACGGTCTGGCGCTCAGCTCACGTAACAGTTATCTGACCGCAGAGCAGCGCAAAATTGCGCCGGGTCTACACAACGTGATGAATAGCATCGCTGAAAAACTGATCGCGGGTAATCGTGAGCTGCAAGAGATTATTGCCATTGCCGAACAGGAACTGAATGAAAAAGGCTTCCGTGCCGACGACATTCAAATCCGTGATGCCGACACGCTGCAGGAGCTGACGGAAACCAGCAAACGCGCAGTGATTCTGGCCGCCGCCTGGCTGGGTCAGGCGCGTCTGATCGATAATCAAAGCGTTACATTAGCCCAGTAGACAGGGGTTAAAAATCGGGCAATACTGCCTGAGAATTTCCAAAGCAGGCCACAAGCGCCTGCTTAGCCAAGGTAAACGACAGGGTAAAGAAGTTATGATTCGCACCATGCTGCAAGGCAAGCTCCACCGCGTAAAAGTCACGCAGGCGGACCTGCACTACGAAGGTTCCTGTGCCATTGACCAGGATTTCCTTGATGCCTCCGGTATTCTGGAAAACGAAGCGATTGATATCTGGAACGTGACCAATGGGAAACGTTTCTCAACCTATGCGATTGCGGCTGAACGCGGCTCCAGAATCATCTCGGTGAACGGTGCGGCGGCGCACTGCGCTGAAGTTGGCGACATTGTGATTATCGCCAGCTTCGTCACCATGTCTGATGAAGAAGCGCGTACATGGCGTCCGAAAGTGGCCTATTTTGAAGGCGACAACGAAATGAAGCGCACCGCGAAAGCTATTCCGGTACAGGTTGCCTGATTTTCAATAATAGGACAACCCTTCCAGAAAAACATATTTTGGGACGGGTTGTCTTTTTTTTAAATCACCAATAAATAATATTATTTATTATTTATCTTATTGCTTAAATAATAAAACATTAGTTTTACTTAAAAGAACATAAAGTATTTCTAATGGATAACTTTATTCCTTTTCATCGCAACTCTCTATAAAATCCGCCTCGAAATATAATATTTCAACAAATAAGATATATAAATAATATATTTTATTTATATTTATCACTAAAATATGGATATTCTAAATGTTTTTCAGAAAATATAGCGTAGCCGCTTTTATTGCAATGACTTTGGGTGCCGGGTCTGCAATGGCAGCAGATCCAGATACGGGTACTATTACTTTCCACGGTCTGGTTTCTAACAATACCTGTAAAATCTCTCTTGATAATAAAATAGATCAAGACGGTAATGATTTTGACATTACTCTGGATACCGTTTTTGTTAAAAACTTCGCTACCGCACTGGGTACTAACAGTACTCTGGGCGAAAAACAGTTCACTCTGAATCTGAGCGAATGTGATAACGCAACGGTAAAAGATGCCTCCGCTCAGTTTAATTCCTGGGGCGGTTCCAGTTCAACGTCAGGTGGTCTGTTAGTACCACCGGCTAATCTGCAAGGAGCAGCAGAAAACGTTAACCTGGTGCTGGCTAACAACGGTAACGGCGCTACCGATCTGATCAAAATTGACCAGACTAACAACACGCAGAAAGCCACTATTTCCGCTGATGGCACCGGTGACCTGTTCTACCGCGTAGCCTACACCCAGGGCCAGAAGTGGAATGCAGACACCAGCCCGGTAACGGCAGGAACCGTACAGGCGCAAGTTGCCTTCACCGTTATTTATAACTAATCCTTTGTATTTAAAAAGATTAGCCAATCCCTCAGCGGCTGTGCTGGGGGATTTTAATTTTAAAGTATACCTACAGGGAGGGTAAAATGGTCAATACGGTTATTACAAAGGGATTTAAAACCACCTGCTTCGCTGCCGCGGCCTTCACGGCATTTGCCACATTCCAGGCAAACGCGGATATCGTCATTTCCGGAACACGTATTGTGTACCCAGCGTCATCAAAAGACGTGATTGTGAACCTGGATAACCGGGGCAATAAACCTCTACTGGTGCAAACCTGGCTGGATGACGGGCGTGACGGTGTTGACCCGCAGGAGCTAAAACTGCCGTTTGTCATTACGCCTCCGGTATCTCGTATCGATCCACAAAAAGGGCAATCCTTGCGTATTACGTATATGGGTAGCGCATTACCTCAGGATCGGGAATCGCTGTTTTGGTTTAACGTGCTGGAAATTCCGCCAAAATCAAAAGCGAAAGAAGGCGAGAGTTTAAATCAACTTCAACTCGCCTTTCGCACGCGGATCAAATTATTTTTCCGCCCGGATGGCCTGAAAGGCACGCCTGGCGATGCGGCGGCAAACCTGAAATGGTCGCAGAAAAAAGAAGGCAATACGCTTTCACTATTTGCCCAAAATGACAGCGCGTACAACGTTTCTATTTCCAACGTAAAATTTAAAGTGGGCGGTAAAGAATATACCGTCGACAGCAAATCCGTTTTACCCTTTAGCGGGGTCAGCATGCCCGTAAAAGGCCTTTCGAATAATATTAACGGTACCGTTATCTATAACACCATTAATGATAATGGCGGCACAAATAAACGAGAAGCCAAAATAGACTAATCAATTATAACAATTACGTACCAATGTAGTGGGCCATTCTGGCCCACGTTAATTATTCGGAAAAACAATGCTATTTCAACGCTCATTATTATGTCTTACTATTGGCGCTGCACTCCCTTTTTCCGTTTCTGCTGCAACTTCAGCAGCAGAAAAAACCGTTGCTGAGTCGGACGAAGCCGTAGAATTTAACGAACAATTTTTACTTAATAGCAGCGCTAATATCGATATTAGTCGCTATGCATATGGCAACCCGGTGCTTGCCGGAACCTATCGTGTGAAAGTGAATCTTAACAATGCGTTGAAATCTACCTCTGAAATTACCTTTAATGAAAACGGTACGCCACGCGCCAGTGCATGTCTGACGCCGCTTTTACTCACCCAGGCAGGCGTTGATCCCGCCGCAATGCGCGATGACGTCGAGGTCGACGACAACACCACGTGTCTGGATATAAAAAAATACTACCCCGGTGCGACGGCGAATTACGATTCCGGCAAACAGGCCATGGATCTCAACTTCCCGCAGATTTATATCCTGAAGCGTCCTGCCGGGTATGTTGACCCCTCACTGTGGGAAGATGGCGTTCCGGCGGCCATCGTCTCTTACGATATGAACGCCTGGCACAGTGAAGGCAATGGCACAACGTCCGATACCGCTTACGTGGGGCTACGTTACGGTTTAAATATGGGACCGTGGCGTTTGCGTTCCCGAGGTAGCCTTAA
Organism: Salmonella sp. SSDFZ54; assembly: GCF_004010735.1. Classification (NCBI taxonomy): domain Bacteria; kingdom Pseudomonadati; phylum Pseudomonadota; class Gammaproteobacteria; order Enterobacterales; family Enterobacteriaceae; genus Salmonella; species Salmonella sp. SSDFZ54. Next base: position 2,933,225 of record NZ_CP034819.1, on the reverse strand, counting down.
CTGGAACAAAGATACCGGTAGCGAATACAACAATCAGGACGTTTATTTACAACGAGATATCACCGCGCTGAAAGCGCAAATGGTGATAGGCGACTCCTACACCCGTGGCGATGCGTTTGACTCCTTCAGCCTGAGCGGGATACGGATGTATAACGATGACCGCATGTTACCGATGGGCTCCAGCAACTACGCGCCTGTTATCCGCGGCGTCGCCAACAGCAATGCCAAAGTCACGGTGATGCAAAGCGGCAATAAAATCTACGAAACCACCGTACCGCCGGGGGCGTTCGAGATTAACGACCTTAGCACCACAGGTTATGGTAACGATCTGCTGGTCACCGTAGAAGAAGCGGACGGCAGCAAACGCAGCTTTACCGTTCCCTTTTCGTCAGTCACCCAAATGTTACGCCCCGGCGCGACACGCTGGGATATCGGCGTCGGCGAGCTGAACGATGATTCTTTGCATGATAAACCGCAGGTGGGTTACGCGCAGTTTTACTATGGCCTGAACAACACCTTTACCGGCTATATCGGCGCGCAATATACCGATATGAATTTCTATGCTGGGTTATTAGGTCTGGCAATGAACACCGGTATTGGCGCATTCGCCTTTGATGTGACGCAATCTCACGCCAGTATTGATGATTTAGGCACGCTCAGCGGGCAAAGCTACCGGCTGACCTACAGCAAAATGATCGAGGCGACCAATACCTCATTTAACGTCGCCGCTTATCGTTTTTCTACTGAAGACTACCTCAGCCTGAATGACGCCGCGTCTTTGCAAGACAGCGTTAAACATCAGCAATATGCGCAGCAAAGTTATCGCTCAGGCGATGAGTTATATGACGATTACCAGCGTACCAAAAATCAGGTGCAAATCAGCATCAACCAGCCCTTAAACCAGGGAGAAACAACCTGGGGTTCTGTGTATGTCAGCGGAACATGGCAGGACTACTGGAATGATGCGGGCTCCACGGCCAACTATAGCGTGGGTTACAACAACAGTTTTGCCTACGGCAGCTATAGCGTGTCATTACAACGCGCCTATGACCAGAACGGCAGTAAAGACGACAGCGTCTATTTAAGTTTCAGTATTCCGTTGAGTATGTTCTCCCACAACGGGGAACGCTCTGGCGGTTTCTCCAATATCAACATGGGCCTGCGTTCTGACATGAAGGGCGGTACTAACGTCAACTCCACCGCCAGCGGTAATACCAAAGATAGCGACATCAGCTACTCCGTGAGCGCCACCTCCAGCAGCGGTAATTACGGCAACCTGAATCAGGTAAGTGGCTTTGGCTCCCTTAACAGCAGCTATGGCCCATTAGGGATTTCCGCCTCGTTTGGCGACGACAATAGCCAGCAATATTCCGCCAGTTACAGCGGTGGCATGGTGCTGCATTCTGGCGGCGTGGCGTTCGCGCCGGGCAGCATTGGCGAAACCGACGCCGTCGCGCTGGTGAAAGCCAGCGGCGCACAAGGCGCAGGACTGGGCTACAGCAGCAGCGAAATCGGCAGTTCGGGCTATGGCATTTTACCGTATATGTCAGCCTACCGCGAAAACCGGGTGTCGCTGGATATCAGCACACTGGAGAACGATGTTGAAATCAAAAGCACCAGCACGGTTACCGTACCGCGCAGCGGCGCCGTCGTGCTGGTGAATTTTGAAACCGATGAAGGTCGCTCACTGATTCTGGAATTACTGCGTAGCGATAAAGGCTTTATTCCTTTAGGCGCAGATGTCCTTAACGAGAAAAATGAAACTGTCGGTACCGTAGGCCAGGCCGGACAGGCGTACGTGCGCGGCGTAGAACAGCAAGGCGAACTTCGCGTGGTGTGGGGCAGTGGTAAAGAAAGCACCTGTACAGTGCGTTACCAATTAGCTGAAACCACGGCAAAAGCGGGACTCACCCCCGTACTGAGCAATCAACTTTGTCACATGTAATGACCTGTTTAGGGAAAAACTAATGAGAGTTTATATGAAAAGAAACCGCCTCAGTCTTCCCATCGCGGCACTTGCCGTAATGGCAGCTTCTGGAAGCGCGCTTGCCGCTAACTCCACTAACCTGGATGTTAATTTCACGGCCACAATTTTAGAGACGACGTGTAACATGAAACTGGTCGGTGGTACAGGCTCCGACACGGTACAGGAATTAATCATTGGTAATAGTAGTGGTGAAGTTCGTATTGATGATGTAAGAGCGGGAACAGCAACGGCAGATTTTAAATTAGTGATTGTTGAATGCCCGGCATCGCTTCAATCATTAAAAACATCAATCAACGGAACGCCATCCGGGTATTCAACAAAAATATTAACGAATGGAACAAAAGGCTCAGCCGACTATATGGGGGTGTCAGTAGCGCGCGCATCCAAACCAGATGAACCTTTTGTTATTAACTCCACCGCCGATTCAGAACGTCTGGTCTGGAGTGAGGTAGAAATTAACAATAAAGAGGTTCCGCTGATCGCCATCATGAAAGAGACCAAGGCAAATTCGGCTACCACCGGGGCTTTCTCAGCCGTTGCGACTTTCGTATTTAGCTACGAGTAATTAACGCAGATCTACGGAGCATCACTATGAAATTTACATCAGCTTTAATCACATTATCCGTTTCTGCCGTCTTATTCTCTGGAGTGGTCAGAGCCGCTATTACCGGTACCGACAGTGTACAAATGACCTTTAAGACCACAGTGACAACCGGTACCTGTAAAGCTATCGTCGTTAATGGTGACGGAAAAAATGTCAGCACCATTGGCTATGGTGAGACATATAAATCGGATCTTAACAAGAAAGCGATGCCGCTGAGCATTGTCTTGAGCAATTGTTCCGGCGTAACCATCGCAGAAGTAGAAGCAAAAGCGGGCACCGGCGGCACCTGCTCCGGTGATAATTTAGACGGCGATTCTTACGCGGCGGGCCTGAATACCGCCTTCGAAATTTGGGGCGGCGATGCAGACACGGGGGTGAAACTGTCTTGTAAAACGCCACCAGCCGCACAGAAGGTGACCATTACCAACGGTGCGGGTACCTACCCAATGACGTCACGCATTGTGGTGGCAAACGGTAAAAGCCTGAGCGACGTCACCGCCGGCGATGTCACGGCTCCGGTCACCTTTGTTGTGACATACCCTTAATTTTCAGGTGCTTTGTTCATGCAACAATTACTGTTTCTTTTACGCCAGCCCGGTCTTGTGTTGCTTATGGGTCTGACGGGCGGATTTTGGTCTGGCGTCAGCCAGGCGGGTTCCAATTTGGATATCAATCTGACCGCCAGTATTGTTAACAGCACCTGCAAACTCAGTCTGGAAAACGGGGGGGAAGTCTACCTTCCCAACGTCACGCGGGCATGGTTTTACAATAACGACGGCAGCAGTAAATATGCGCCTACCGACGAAGCGGGCGGCACGCCTTTTAACGTGCGTCTCGAAAACTGTGCAGATAACAGTAGCATCAAGCAGTTGATGTTCAGTTTTACGCCGCAATCCGGTTTTTGGAGCAACCAAAACCAGGTTTTCAAAAATGATGCCACAACAGGCGCGGCGCAAAACGTGGGTATCGTCATTTTCTCGGCAGACTATAAAACTAACGTCTTAAACAGCGATGGCAGTTCTAACGTGGTTTACGACGTCAGCGGAAAAAGCAGTTCGCTGTATTTAACGGATTATCAGTTTTACGCGCGCTATCAGAATACGGGCGCAGTTGTCAGCGGCGTTGTCACCAGCAACGTGTTGGTTGACGTCAGCTACGAATAAAAGGATTTATGATGAAGCTATCCCCTTATCTGGCCGCACTGTTATTGTTGAGCGCATCCGGCGCAGCCTATGGTGCTATGGAATGTAAATTTTACAATGGCGATACACGACAGATAATGTCGCCAGGCGTTCAACCAATCATTACCTTTCACCCCTCGGTGCAAACCGCCACGCTGCTGGCTAGCGGTATTACGATGGAATTAACGCCGGAAATGCATAGCCACTGTGCAGTGGGGGATGATGGAGAGAACATTTACCAGATGACGGACAACACCTTACTTGAAGGGTATGTCGACGGTAAGGCGTTGTTTCGCACTAATATACCCGGCATTACGTATGCCATTGGGTTATACCCCGCAGGGAAAGGCATTACCGGATGGTTTCCCGTCAATTCCGGTCAATATTATATGACCGCTTATGCTGACGACAACGAAGGCTATTTCGACCATGAAAAAAAATGGTACGCCGTGATGGAAATCTACCAGATGCCCGGCTTTAATGGCGTGCCTTCAGGAGTCGGTTTTATTAGCTCAATCGGCGGCCCATTGGGGCGCATTGTTCTCGGAGACCCCGTAGGTTCTGAGTCTGACCATCCTCGCCCGCTAATCACCATTTCTGATATGATGTTTAACATTCCATTCTCCGAACCGACCTGTATTCTTACCGCGCCCACCACCGTGAATTTAGGTGATTGGTACCGAAGCGACCTGGAGAAAGATCAGACCACCGAAGTGCCTTTTCAGATTACCGGAACCTGTACCGGGACGATTGAAGTCTCGTTCGTGGCGAAATCCTCATATACCAATGCGGATAAGAACCTGTTCACCAACTCGATTACCAGCAACTCAAGCGTTACCGCGGCTGGCGGCGTCGGTGTAAAAATAAGCTCACCGGCCTATCCGCAAATTCATGCCGACAGTACGCCAGAAGTCATTGCCGTGGGCGAGATAATCGGGAGGCCGGTGACCTCAGTAAACGCCAACTTTAAGGCAAAGCTGGTCAAAACAGGGACGGAGGCCGTGACACCCGGTATTTTCGGATCGTCTGTCACCTTCCAGGTAACCTACGAGTAAACTACCCTTGCGGCTGGTTGCTGATCAGCCGCGACATGGTTTCCAGCGAATCCGTGCGCAGAATATACAGCCTTTTGAGCAGCATCGGATTATCTCCCGGCTTCACCTTCCCTCTCACCGTGGTGACCGCCAGATGGAAACCGGCGTCTTTTGCTGCTTTGATAGCGGTCGCGTTATAGCCGCCAAAGGGATAAGAAAGATAAAATACGTGCGGAGTAAACTGTGCGAGTGCCCGCCGCGAGCGTTCAAAATCAAACAGAATATTATGGTAGCTGCGGCTATATAAAATCGGGCGACGATGCCCGTCTACCCGATGTAAAAAGTGGGTATGCGACTGAAAATCAAAAACGTCGCTTATCTTGCGCAATTCGGACACGCTCATAAATTGCAGCGATCTGGGATTCCATGTTTGCGGATGGCGCTTAATACGCGATGAGATAATAAATGCCGTCGCTTTCATACCGTACTGCTTTAATACCGGATACGCATAGCGACTCACCGATTTAAGGCCATCGTCAAAGGTGATAACCACCGCGCGCGCCGGGAAATTGGCGCGGTTATGGATGTAATCCTCCAGTTGGTACATCGTCAACGTGGCATAGCCGCGATCGCGAAGCCAGGTCATTTGGTTGCTGAATGCCCGAACCGAAGTCGTGGTGGACGTATGGCGAAAACGGGTATTCTCTTCATCACGTAAGATGTGATGATAGGTCAAAATCGGAATGCCGTTGTCTTCCTGCGCATCCATGGCGCTGACATAAGCCAGCCTGTCGCCAATACGGATCTGATACCAGGTTTGGTGTAGCCGGCCTTGCAGCTTGCTAATAATGGGGTAACGCAAATTATCCACCAATACGCCAAACGGGGCGCTACTGATGTCCGGCGCGTTATACACCGGCGTGTCCTTCCAGGTCACCAGATTCTGATTGCTGAGCGGCTTGTTAAGATCGCCCAGGCCATCTTCCACTTTTTGTTTTCCCTGCACGGATTCCAGATGGCCTTTATCGATAAAGCCCACACCGAAGCCGAATTTAAAGGCATAATAATCAGCCGCAACAGGCGTTACGGAAAGAATTTGTCCGGCGCGGATATTCCCTACGGTCACCATTTTGTCGCCAATCTGCGACCAGATGGCGGCATCTTTCGTCGTTTGCATATAACGAGCGGGCAAGGCAGCCAACACATTACCGGCGAAAAAGAACAGCAAGATAAGAACAACGCGCATAACCATATATCATAACCAAGACGAAAAAACGCCGTTATTGTAGCAAAAGCGTCGTCAATGGTATTGATCAAAACTCATACGAATCATGCAGCAATACAAAAGGCGGATTTTTCTGCTGCTGATGCCAGAGACTGGTGACATCCGGCGCGCCAAGCGCGACAATCTGGTCGCGAAATGCTGAACTGCTCATTGACTCTCGCCAGGGAATCATTTCCTCCATCAATGAATAGCTGACACCGGAAATAACTTCACATTGAGAATGTTTATGGCTCATCAGCGACGCTACACGATAAGGCGCCGCGCCGGAAATGTCGGTTAAAAATATCACGCCTTCACCGGAGTCGGTGGCATGGAGGGCGTCACACATCATGCGGCTGAGCATATTTACGCTTAACCCACGCCAGAAATTGACCGCCCGACACTGCGCCAACGGCCCATATTTCTTTTCAAGACCTTCGAGCATTTCCTGCGCCCGATCGTCATGACAGGAAATGACCCATCCCAGCATAACTTCTCCTCCATTGAGCTCCAATCCTGCATGATGTCAGCATGTTTTTTTGGCCGACAATACACTATGACCACGATCATTTTTTATTCAAAAAAATTTGCATTATTTTTAAAATTGTTAACAGCCTTCATAGAATCTGGCCCATTAAAGGGTAATCACGGCGATTCAATTAAACAAACACTCACCAAAATAATTGATTAAATATATATTATAAATATTTCATATTTATGTATTCTGAATTTTTCTTCGCGCCGCAAAAATCATCGGACATTATATTTACTCATTCGGCAATAAAAAGAACAATAACTTCCCACACTATAGATATTGTTACTATGTCAATATTTATAATATCTTAAAGGATCAAAGATAATGAAACTCACCTTAAAAACACTCACTGTGGCACTGGCTGCCATCACCCTCTCCCCCGCCGCGCTGGCCGACACCGCCAAAGACGGCACCGTACATATCACCGGCCTCATTAAGCAAAACGCCTGTACGGTAAAAACGGATTCAGTAGAGGTGACATTACAGGACGAATTTGCCTCTCTTTTTACTGCCGCAGGGCAGACGGCAGGGGATAAAGACTTCACCATCGAACTCGAAAACTGCGACGCAAACGTCTACAGCAGTGTACAGGCGCGCTTTGAAGGCACACTCGACGGAACCGATGCGACCATCCTGAAAAATGAGGATGATGCTGAGAATATTGGCGTGCAAATTCTTGATAAATCTAGCACCCCTATGACCTTTAACGATCTTCAGGCATGGTCTGCCGCAGTCGCGCTCACAGAGGGGGTGACGGAACTCTCAATGCCTTTCACCGCCCGCTATATCTCCACCGCGGTTCCCGTTAAGTCGGGAACGGTCGATGCAACCGCAACATTCTATCTGCAATATAACTGATCCTGGCGGCCAGCGTCGGCTGGCCCCTTTGTTTATTGAGGTCATCAATGAATTCATTGGCTAAAGCAGGGTTGCTTTGTTGCCTGTTGTGCGGTTCGCTGGCGCATGCCGCAGGGATAAACATCGGCACAACGCGGGTTATTTTTCACGGCGATGCCAAAGATGCGTCCATATCGATAAGCAATAGCGACAACGTTCCCTATTTAATTCAGTCCTGGGCGCAATCGATCAGCGAAACTGGGGCGAGCGGCGATGCGCCGTTTATGGTCACCCCGCCGCTTTTTCGCCTTAATGGCGGGCAAAAGAACGTACTACGAATTATCCGTACCGGCGGCAATTTGCCGGAAGATCGCGAGTCGCTGTACTGGCTGGATATTAAATCGATTCCCAGCAGCAATCCGGACAATAAACACAACACACTCATGCTGGCCGTTAAAGCGGAATTTAAGCTGATTTACCGGCCAAAAGCGTTAACCCAAAAACCAGAAGAGGTTGCCGATCGGTTAACGTGGTCGCGTCAGGGTCGCACGCTCACCGTGAAGAACCCCACGCCCTATTATATGAACTTCGCCACCCTTTCCGTTGGCAGTCAAAAAGTGAAAGCCCCGCGCTATGTGGCGCCTTTCGGCAACGCGCAGTACACGCTGCCTGCCGCCGCCAGCGGCCCGATTGTCTGGTCTATCATCAACGATTTTGGCGGTATTGGCCCCGAACATAAACAAACGCCTTGAGAAGAGTGACAGGGATGAGAGTGCCGATGCGCAAAAGGCAACACCGGGTATTTTATTTATCGCGCTGCGCTGTGTGTATCGCGCTGGGCAGCACGTTCGCACACGTTGCATGGGCGCGCGACTATTTCAATCCGGCATTTATTGAAAACCATGGGCAGGCGAGTCGCACAAGCGTCGATCTGTCGACATTTGATAACGACAAAAGCCAGCTGCCTGGCACCTATTACGTCACTATCAATATCAATAAAACAGAAATCGGCGCGCGAAACGTTGATTTTCAACTCACGACGCTCAGTGACGGTCAACAGGCATTACAGGGCTGTTTACGGCTCCAGGAACTAAAAGATAACAGCGTCAAAACCGACCTTTTTCCAACCCTGGAGAGTGAAAAAGGCTGCGTCGATCTCAGCGTTATCCCCGGCGCCAGCCAGCGGTTTGATTTTCAGCAACAGACATTATCAGTAAGCATCCCGCAACTCTACATCGCCAACAACGCGCGCGGCTACGTGCCGCCGGAAAAGTGGCAGGAGGGGATTACCGCGCTGATGCTGAACTACAGCTTCAGCGGCTATAAAGAGTACGGTTCCAGCGAGGATTCCGACGATGCGGAATCGAAGTATCTCGCTCTCCAGCCGGGTTTTAACCTCGGGCCGTGGCGTTTTCGCAACTACAGTAACTGGAGTTCAAATAACGGCGAGGGCGGTAGCTGGAACAGCGTTTATAACTATTTACAGCGCGACATTATCGCGCTGAAAAGCCAGTTCACCGCCGGAGACAGCAATACGCCATCCGACGTGTTCGACAGCGTACCTTTTCGCGGCCTCCAGCTCACCTCTGACGATCAAATGCAGCCCAACAGCCAGCGTGGTTACGCCCCGACGATTCGCGGCATCGCCCGCTCAAACGCGCAGGTTATCGTGCGGCAAAACGGCTATATCGCCTATCAGACCGCCGTTTCGCCGGGCGAATTTGAAATCAACGATATGTTTCCTACCGGCAGCAACGGCGACTATGACGTAACGGTAAAAGAAGCCGACGGCAGCGAACAGCATTTTATCGTGCCCTACTCTTCGCTGCCGATTCTGCAGCGCACCGGACGGGCAAAATACAGCGTGACCGTGGGTAAATACCGCGATTATAACAACCACACGCTGGACGACTTCGGCCAGGCGACCCTGCTGTACGGCCTGCCGTGGGGCATCACCCTATACGGCGGCAGCCAGATTGCCGGCGATAAATACCAGTCCGTCGCCTTCGGCGTCGGGCAAAATATGCAGATGCTGGGGGCCATTTCCCTGGACGGCATCTGGTCGCACGCCAAATTTGACGATGGCCGCAAAGAAATCGGGCAATCCTGGCGCGTCCGCTACAGCAAGGGCGTCGTCAGTACGGGCACCACGTTTTCGCTGGCCGGCTATCGTTACGCCAGCGAAAACTACAATTCGCTGAGCGAGGTGATCAACGCGGACGACGATTTTTATGATAACTACGGCAAGCGCCATAATCGTTTCGAAGCCTCGGTCAACCAGCAAATTAGCAATACGCTCGGTTCCTTAACGCTAAGTTGGGTCAAAGAAGATTACTGGCACAGCACGCAGCAGATGGAATCTCTGAGCGCCAGCTACAACAATAGCTGGGGTCCGGTGAGCTATATGCTGAGCTACAGCTATAACAAAAACACCTACCAGTACCGTTCGGACAATGACGATGATGATAACGACGACGATCGTTATAACCAGAACGATCGGCTGTTCACGCTGTCGCTGCACGTTCCGTTTACGGTGTTCGATTCCAGGCTATACGCCAGCTATATGCTGAACACGCGTAAGCATGATGCCACGGTGAACAGCACCACCCTTAGCGGCACCGCGCTGCGTGACAGAAACCTGAACTGGTCGTTACAGCAGAGCCACAGCACACAAGACGGTGATTCCGGCGGGGTAAACGCCAGCTACAAAGGTACTTATGCCAACCTCAACGCCGGTTACAATCAGTCGCCAGATAGCCAACAGGTCAGCTACGGCATCAGCGGCGGCATTCTGGCGCACGAAAACGGTATTACCCTGAGCCAGCCGATTACCGGCGCGGCGATTTTAATTAAAGCGCCCGGCGCCAGCGGCGTTTCGGTTGAAAACCAGACCGGCGTCGCCACCGACTTCCGGGGTTATACGGTGATCCCCAACGTCACGCCGTATTATCGCTACGATATCTCGCTCGACAGCAGCACGTTTGCCGACAACGTGGATATTCCGCTCAACAACCAGACCGTCTACCCGACGCGTAATGCGGTGGTGCGCGCGGCGTATGACACGCATAAGGGCTATCGCGTGCTGTTAACGCTGACGCGCAGCAATGGCGAGCCCGTGCCCTTTGGCGCGACGGCAAGCGTCGATGGGCAGGATGCGAACCTGGCCAGTATCGTCGGCGATAAAGGCCAGGTCTTCCTCAGCGGCCTGCCGGAAGAGGGCCTGCTGCTGGTGAACTGGGGAAGCGCCTCTTGCCGCGCGGATTACCACCTGGATATCAGTAAAAATATGAACGGCATCGTGATGGCGAACGCCGTCTGCCAGTGAGGAACACAATGAAGAATTTATGGATGCTGCTGGCGCTGGCGCTATTTTCAGGCCATGCGCTGGCAGAAGGAACGATGGGCAACGGAAGCGGCTGGTGTCAACCCACCAGCGGCACGCATAATTTTCCTTTTAGTTTTAATCAAACCATTACCGATACGGATGGGAACCAGGCAGGGAAAATAGTCAAAGAGAGTTGGTCGGTCGGTGGCGAATACAGCGCCAAGTGCGACTGCGATAATAAAGATTATCGGGGCGTTAACTATTTCACCGCCACGACCGGCGATTTAACACAAAAAGGAACGTACAGCGAAGCGGGTAGCAATGGGCAGCAGATGGATTTTTATGTTCTGGTCGCGGGTAAGCTGGAGATTGGTACGGAAACCTACATCGTCGGTAACCTGAAACAGTATATCCCCGTTCCCTTTTCAGCGATCAGTAATCAGGACCCCACCGCAGGCGGGTGTACGGGCGCGGACATAAACAAAATGTCCGCAGGGAATAAGGGTAACGTGCGTATTTATATTACTCACCCACTGGTAGGTGAAATCACCATTCCTGAGACGACGATTATGAATCTCTATTTGTCAAAAGTGCCGGGCAGCAGCGGAGATAATATTCCCCCTTCCGTTCCACCGATGGCGCACGTCACCCTGTCCGGAACTATTACCGTGCCGCAGTCCTGTTCCATCAACGCCGGGCAGGTTATCGAGGTCAGGCTGCCGGATATTGAGGGCAAAGATATTCGTAATCTCGGCGACAGTCCGCAGAACTCGCACGTCACCACTCAGGTAAACTTTACCTGTAGCAACGTGGCGGACGGCACCAACCTGTCAATGTCATTGAATGGAGAAACCGATCCGCACAACCCGGAATACCTGAAAACCGACAATGAGAATTTAGGGATACGGATTTCCGATAAATACGATAAGACCATCATTCCCGGCGGCAGCGCCGAATTGCCGATTGAAAATTACACAGACGGTAAAGGCAGCACCGAGTTCACCGCCGCGCCGGTCAATACCACCGGACATGTTCCCCACACCGGAGAATACCAGGCTACCGCCACGCTGGAGATTCAGATTCGCTGAGAGAAGCGTTGGGTTTCAGCAAGCCCCCCCCACCTACAGTCCCGTAACCCATTGATATTACGGGCCCGTAGATGGGATGAAGCGAGGTGCAACCCAACGCCCCTGTCAACGCTTAACTGCGCAACCCGCGCCCACGCTGGATCAGCGACCAGCACAGCAGGTAGAAAGCGGCGATAAAGATCACCAGTACGCCAAACGTCGTCACCAGCGGCACATCATGGATACCCAGGAAGCCGTAGCGGAAGCCGCTGATCATGTAGACGATCGGGTTCAGGTGCGACAGCCCTTGCCAGAACGGCGGCAACAGCGTCAGCGAGTAAAATACCCCGCCGAGGTAGGTCAGCGGCGTCAGCACGAAGGTGGGAATCAGGCTGATATCGTCAAAGGTTTTCGCAAACACGGCGTTCAGCAGTCCGGCCAGCGAGAACAGAATCGCGGTCAGAATCAGCGTTAGCGCGACAAATACCCAGGAATGCACCTGGAAAGGCACGAAAAAGAGCGAAATCGCCGTCACCAGAATCCCCACGCACAGCCCGCGCGCCACGCCGCCGCCGACAAATCCGGCGATGATCACATGCGTTGGTACCGGCGCGACCAGCAGCTCCTCAATATTGCGCTGAAACTTGGCGCTAAAAAATGACGACGCGACATTCGCGTAGGAGTTAGTAATAACCGCCATCATAATCAGGCCCGGCACAATAAATTGCATATAGCTAAAACCATGCATTTCGCCGATGCGCGAACCAATCAGGTTGCCGAAAATAATAAAATAGAGCGTCATGGTGATGACGGGCGGCACCAGCGTTTGCACCCAGATCCGCATAAAGCGGTGAATCTCTTTCGCCCAGATGCTTTTAAGGGCAACCCAGTAAAGCTGCATCATGCGCGATCTCCTTGTTTTTCATGCACCAGCGACACAAACAGTTCTTCCAGACGGTTAGCTTTATTACGCATACTTAATACCTGAACCCCCTGCTCGCTCAGTTGGCTAAAGACGCTGTTAACCCCCTGCTCGCGTAACACTTCCACCTCCAGAGTCGAGGTATCCACCAGACGATATTGATAACCCGTAAGCTTAGGTAGCGGGCTTTTTGGCGCTAAATCCAGAATAAACGTCTCCGATTTCAGCTTTGAAAGCAGATTTTTCATGGAGGTATTTTCCACCAGCTCACCGTGCTGAATAATACCGATATTGCGGCACAGCATTTCCGCCTCTTCCAGATAGTGGGTGGTGAGAATAATGGTGGTGCCTTTGGCGTTTAAGTCTTTCAGGAATCCCCACATCGAGCGACGCAATTCGATATCGACACCCGCCGTCGGCTCGTCGAGAATCAATAGCTTAGGCTCATGCATCAATGCGCGGGCGATCATCAGGCGGCGTTTCATCCCACCGGACAGCATCCGCGCGCGTTCATGACGTTTTTCCCACAGATCGAGCTGTTTTAAATACTTTTCGCTACGTAAAACCGCCTCTTTATGTTCCACGCCGTAGTAACCGGCCTGATTCACTACGATCTGCTGCACCGTTTCAAACGGGTTAAAGTTAAACTCCTGTGGCACCAATCCTAGCTGTCGCTTGGCGTTAACCACGTCTTTTTCCAGGTCGTAACCAAAAACGTTAACGCGCCCGGACGTTTTATTAACCAATGAGCTGATAATACCGATGGTGGTCGATTTCCCTGCTCCATTTGGCCCCAGAAGCGCGTAAAAATCCCCCGCTTCGACCTGCAAATCTATGCCGCGCAACGCCTGAACGCCGCCGGGATAGGTTTTTTTAAGTTGTTGAAGTTCCAGCGCAATGGTCATAAATTCTCACTTACTTTACGTTCTTACACTTTATATATGGTTTAAATAATTACGGAGTTGCCCTATATTAGCCCAACGCACTTATTTGGTTACAGGTCGTTAACTTCCATGAAAGACATAGATACACTCATCAGCAACAATGCACTATGGTCAAAAATGCTGGTGGAAGAGGACCCCGGATTTTTTGAGAAACTGGCGCAAGCGCAAAAACCGCGCTTTCTATGGATTGGATGTTCCGACAGCCGCGTTCCCGCAGAGCGTTTAACCGGGCTTGAACCGGGCGAATTGTTTGTTCACCGTAATGTGGCTAACCTGGTTATTCACACCGATCTGAACTGTCTCTCCGTGGTTCAGTATGCGGTAGATGTTCTGGAAGTTGAGCATATTATCATTTGCGGCCACTCCGGTTGCGGCGGTATCAAGGCTGCGGTAGAAAACCCTGAGCTGGGCTTGATTAATAACTGGCTGCTGCATATCCGCGACATCTGGCTTAAACATAGCTCGCTGTTGGGAAAAATGCCCGAAGAGCAACGTCTGGACGCGCTCTATGAATTGAACGTCATGGAGCAGGTCTATAACCTGGGGCATTCCACCATTATGCAGTCAGCGTGGAAACGCGGGCAGAATGTGACCATTCACGGCTGGGCGTACAGTATCAATGATGGCCTGCTGCGCGATCTTGACGTCACCGCCACCAACAAAAAAACGCTGGAGAACGGCTATCATAAGGGTATCTCCGCCCTAAGTCTGAAATACATTCCCCACCAATAAGCCATTAGCTATAGGCCGGATAAGTCGCTTTAGCGACGCCATCCGGCATTTCTGCGCTTACTCGTCCAGCAGCACCACTTTACCAACATACGGTAGATGGCGATAACGCTGGGCGTAGTCGATACCGTAACCGACTACAAATTCGTCCGGAATCGAAAAGCCAACGAACTCAACCGGCACGTCCACTTCGCGGCGAGACGGTTTATCCAGCAGCGTACAAATCGCCAGCGATTTCGGCTCGCGCAGGCCCAGGATTTCACGGACCTTCGACAGCGTATTACCGGAATCAATAATGTCTTCAACAATCAGCACGTCTTTACCGCGAATATCCTCATCCAGATCTTTGAGGATTTTCACGTCGCGGGTGGTGGACATGCCGCTACCATAACTGGAGGCGGTCATAAAATCGACTTCATGAGGAACCTGAACTTCACGGCACAGGTCCGCCATAAACATAAATGAGCCACGCAACAGACCTACCAGCACCATTTCACTGCCGCTGTCTTTATAACGTTCGGTAATCTGACGACCCAGCTCGGCAATACGTGCTTTGATCTCCGCTTCGGGGATCATGACTTCAACAGTATGTTTCATATTTATAACCATATGATTTAAAAACAAATCACTCAATGCCGGTGACTAATAACGCCGCATTGACGCGCAAGGCACGCAGTATAACAGCAAACGTATCCATTCGCGGCATTTGATAAGAAAGCTCATTTTGTGATGACGATCACACATGTTAATTCCTATACTTAATTGCTACTAAAAAATTAACAATTTGGGATGGTGTCTTTTTATGGCAGAAAATAACGCACGATCGCCACGATTACTCGTGACGCTGACGGCCCTCTTTGCAGCACTTTGTGGGCTGTATCTTCTTATCGGAGGTGTCTGGCTGGTTGCTATTGGCGGTTCCTGGTACTACCCCATCGCGGGCCTCGTGATGCTGGTTGTGGCCGGATTGCTATGGCGCAGTAAACGTGCCGCGCTGTGGCTGTATGCCGCCCTGCTGCTGGCGACAATGATTTGGGGCGTGTGGGAAGTCGGGTTCGACTTCTGGGCGCTCACGCCGCGTAGCGATATCCTGGTGTTTTTCGGCATCTGGCTAATATTGCCGTTTGTCTGGCATCGGCTGGTGGTTCCTTCCAGCGGCGCAGTGGCGGCGCTGGTCGTGGCGCTGCTGATTAGCGGCGGCATTCTGACCTGGGCTGGCTTCAACGACCCGCAGGAGATCAACGGTACGCTTCGCGCCGACGCCACGCCCGCCGCAACAAGCTCGTCGATCGCCGACGAAGACTGGCCGGCCTATGGACGTAATCAGGAAGGCCAACGCTATTCGCCGCTGAAACAGATCACTGCGGATAACGTTCACCAACTGAAAAAAGCGTGGGTCTTCCGCACCGGCGATCTGAAACAACCCAACGATCCGGGCGAAATCACCAACGAAGTGACCCCGATTAAAGTCGGCGATACGCTTTATCTGTGTACAGCTCACCAGCGACTGTTCGCGCTGGACGCCGCCAGCGGTAAAGAGAAGTGGCATTTTGATCCTCAGTTGAAGACCGATTCGTCTTTCCAGCATGTGACCTGCCGCGGCGTCTCTTATCATGAGGCCAAAGCGGATACCGCCTCGCCGGAGGTCATCGCCGACTGTCCGCGCCGCATTATCCTTCCGGTCAATGACGGTCGCCTTTTCGCGGTGAATGCCGAAACCGGCAAGCTGTGTGAAACCTTCGCCAATAAAGGCGTCCTGAATCTGCAAACCAATATGCCGGACACCACGCCGGGACTGTATGAACCGACGTCGCCGCCGATTATCACCGATAAAACGATTGTCATTGCCGGTTCGGTCACGGATAACTTCTCTACCCGCGAAACGTCCGGCGTTATCCGTGGTTTTGATGTTAATAGCGGTAAACTCATGTGGGCCTTCGATCCTGGGGCGAAAGATCCGAACGCGATTCCAGCCGATGAGCACGCTTTTACCTTTAACTCGCCGAACTCCTGGGCGCCTGCCGCCTATGATGCGAAACTGGATCTGGTCTATCTACCGATGGGCGTGACCACGCCGGATATCTGGGGCGGTAACCGCACGCCGGAGCAGGAACGTTATGCCAGCTCCATCCTGGCGCTGAATGCCACCACCGGGAAACTGGCCTGGAGTTATCAGACCGTCCATCACGATCTGTGGGATATGGACCTGCCGGCACAGCCGACGCTGGCAGATATTACCGTTGACGGTACTACCGTTCCGGTTATCTATGCGCCAGCGAAAACCGGTAATATCTTTGTGCTCGACAGACGTAATGGCGAGCTGGTCGTGCCCGCTCCGGAAAAACCGGTCCCACAGGGCGCGGCAAAAGGCGATTACGTCGCCAAAACTCAGCCGTTCTCTGATTTAACCTTCCGCCCGAAAAAAGATCTCTCCGGCGCGGATATGTGGGGCGCGACCATGTTCGACCAACTGGTGTGCCGCGTTATGTTCCACCAGTTGCGCTATGAAGGTATCTTCACCCCGCCGTCCGAGCAGGGGACATTGGTATTCCCTGGCAACCTGGGGATGTTTGAATGGGGCGGTATTTCCGTCGATCCAGACCGTCAGGTCGCTATCGCTAACCCGATGGCGCTGCCGTTTGTCTCGAAACTGATCCCACGCGGCCCTGGCAATCCAATGGAACCGCCGAAAGACGCGAAAGGTACCGGAACAGAAGCGGGTATTCAGCCACAGTACGGCGTACCGTTCGGCGTCACGCTGAATCCGTTCCTTTCGCCGTTTGGCCTGCCGTGTAAACAACCGGCCTGGGGCTATATTTCCGCGTTGGATCTGAAGACCAATGAAATCGTGTGGAAGAAACGTATAGGGACGCCGCGCGACAGTATGCCGTTCCCGATGCCGGTTCCGGTGCCGTTCAACATGGGGATGCCCATGCTCGGCGGGCCAATCTCAACCGCCGGTAACGTGCTGTTTATCGCCGCGACCGCCGACAACTACCTGCGCGCTTATAACATGAGCAACGGGGAAAAACTGTGGCAGGGACGTTTACCCGCCGGAGGCCAGGCAACGCCGATGACCTATGAGGTAAACGGTAAGCAGTACGTGGTCGTTTCTGCCGGAGGCCACGGTTCGTTTGGTACGAAGATGGGCGACTATATCGTGGCCTATGCTTTGCCTGACGACGCGAAATAACCATTAATGCCCGGCGTATGCCGGGCATTGTGCCGGGTGGCGGCTTCGCCTTACCCGGCCTGCGTCGGAGACATCGATTAGACCGTAAATCCTAACATCATTCCCGTATCTTCATGTTCTAACAGATGACAGTGCGCCATATAGGCATGTTCCTTCGGCGCGTCGTGATCGAACTTGACCAGCACTTCGCTGATACCACCCTCAACGCGTACCGTATCCTTCCAGCCCGTTCTGTGCGCCGCTGGCGCTTTGCCGTTCTCTGACAGAATACGGAACTGCGTGCCGTGAATATGGAAAGGATGCAGCATCATGTCGCCCACGCCGGAAATGACCCAACGTTCATGTCGGCCTTTTTGCGCCGCGAACATCGGTTTGTTCATATCGAAGACCTGGCCGTTGATAAAGTTAGCGTTATGGAAGTCGAATTTTCGGCCGTGATTCATATTGCCCATCGCGCCATGATTCATCCCGCTGTGATCCATGTTGCCATGATCCATCTCGCCATGCCCCATATTGCCGCCCTGCATATGCGCGTTCATGCTGTCATGATCCATGCCGCTCATCGCCTGAGCGCCATATTTCTTCATCAGCATTTGCATCCCCATCATATCAAGGCGCGGGTCCATCGACAGTTTCAGGTTGCGCACCGTCAGCCCTTCCAGCGACGGCAGCGCCGGCATCGTCGTCAACGTATCCGGCAGCGTACCGGAGGCGGTAATCCGCAGCGGCTGGATACGCATCACCGGATGCGGTTTATCAAACGGAGCGATCGCCATTCCCATCTGGCTGACCGGCAGGGTCACCAGATCAAAGGCTTTCCCGTCGCTGATATCCACCAGCACTTCAAAACGCTCGCCCATTAATAACGGCAGTTCGGTGACTTTCACCGGCTCCGCCAGCAGGCCGCCGTCGCTGGCGATCACATAAAGCGGACGATTATCGCTGGCGGCGATATTCAGCGAACGCGCATTACAGCCATTTAGCAAGCGCAGACGTAGCCAGCCTTTCGGTGCGGAATGCTGCGGATAGATAGCGCCATTGGTCAGCAGCGTATCGCCAAACCAGCCGACGGCGGCGGTCATAATATCCAGTTGATAATCAATCTGGCCATCGGCGGAGAAGCGTTTGTCCTGAATGATCACCGGTACATCGTCGATGCCCCACTGTTTCGGCAGGCGCAATTTGAGAATCTCGTCATCTTCAATCAGCACCAGTCCGGCAAGGCCCATCGCCACCTGGCGCCCGGTTTTGCCGTGTTTGTGCGGATGAATCCAGCAGGTCGCGGCGCGTTGCTGCGGCGTAAACGTCACCGTGCGGGTTCCGCCTGCGGGAATAATCCCCTGCGGACCGCCGTCGACGATGCCCGGAATCTCCAGACCATGCCAGTGAAGCGTCGTGTCTTCGGCCAGTTGGTTATGGATATCAACGGTCACGCTTTTTCCTTTGTGAAGCTGTACCGCTGGCCCCAGCAAATTACCGTTGTAGCCCCAGGTTGTCGCGTTCTTACCGGCGAATGTCGACTGTCCGGCTTTAACAATTAACTGCATACGGTTGCTCGCATCTGCCGTTAACAGGTCAGGAATAGGCAACGCGGGACGTTCGGCGGCAAAAGCGGCGCGGCTCCACAGCGGCAGCGCTGATGCAACCCCCAGCGCCACTGAATATTTTAAGAAATCACGGCGTAACATAATCATTTCCTTATAATGAACAGGCGGGTGTCTAAGCTTAGACCCTGCCCTAACGGGAAGGTCAAGCCAGCAACACGTCTTTACCATTCCTGACAGCAATACAATAAGAATGAAAACGCCGCGACCAATCCTGATAATAAAAGTCGTCGCTACGTTCTCAGTATGCTAACGTTGACTTTCCCTGATGCCGTGGTAGAAGCAATGAAGACGTTTTTCAGACCCGTGTTGTTTGGCAGCCTGATGGCCTTATGCGCAAATAGCTATGCGCTTACTGAATCCGAAGCTGAAGATATGGCCGATTTAACGGCGGTTTTCGTTTTTCTGAAAAATGACTGTGGTTACCAAAATTTACCCAACAGTCAGATTCGCCGTGCGCTGGTCTTTTTTGCCCAGCAGAATCAGTGGGACCTGAGTAACTACGACACCTTCGATATGAAATCGTTGGGCGAAGACAGCTACCGCGATCTTAGCGGCATCGGTATTCCGGTCGCTAAAAAATGCAAAGCTCTGGCCCGCGATTCTCTGAGCCTGTTAGCCTACGTTAAATAATCCTCCGCGATCCTATTGCTGAAATAATGACCGTGCATCCACGGTCATTGTTAGCTATGATGTTGCGCCCTTTTTTTACGGGTGTTAACAATGGAGGTATCAGCCAATGGCCGAAAATACGATGTGGCATGAAACGCTACACGACCAGTTTGGTCAGTACTTTGCCGTAGACAACGTTCTGTATCATGAAAAAACCGATCACCAGGATTTAATCATCTTTGAAAACGCCGCTTTTGGCCGCGTGATGGCGCTGGACGGCGTGGTACAGACCACCGAACGCGACGAGTTTATTTATCATGAAATGATGACCCACGTCCCGCTGCTGGCGCACGGTCATGCGAAACACGTTCTGATTATCGGCGGCGGCGACGGCGCAATGCTACGTGAAGTCACCCGGCATAAAAACGTCGAAACCATCACCATGGTAGAGATAGACGCTGGCGTAGTCTCGTTTTGCCGCCAGTATTTACCCAACCACAATGCCGGCAGCTACGACGATCC
The DNA here is from genome assembly GCF_004010735.1 of Salmonella sp. SSDFZ54. Lineage (NCBI taxonomy): Bacteria > Pseudomonadati > Pseudomonadota > Gammaproteobacteria > Enterobacterales > Enterobacteriaceae > Salmonella > Salmonella sp. SSDFZ54. The sequence goes on along the minus strand of NZ_CP034819.1, from coordinate 2,912,865 downwards.
GCGCTTTACGCTGGTGATCGACGACGGCGTGAATTTCGTCAATCAGACCCATCAGACCTTTGATGTGATCATTTCCGACTGTACCGATCCGATCGGCCCCGGCGAAAGCCTGTTTACCTCCGCCTTTTATGAAGGCTGTAAGCGTTGCCTGAATCCGGGCGGCATTTTTGTCGCCCAGAACGGCGTGTGCTTCCTGCAACAGGATGAAGCGCTCGACAGCCACCGCAAGCTGAGTCATTACTTCAGCGATGTCGGCTTCTACCAGGCGGCGATTCCGACCTATTACGGCGGCATTATGACCTTCGCCTGGGCGACGGACAACGACGCTCTTCGTCACCTGTCGAGCGAAATTATTCAGGCGCGTTTTCATGCCGCCGGCCTCAAATGTCGCTATTACAACCCGGCTATTCATGCCGCTGCATTTGCGCTACCGCAATATCTACATGACGCACTGTCCGCACAGTGACGTTAAGGAGGTGATAAAAATTGAAAAAGCTGAAACTGCATGGCTTTAACAATCTGACGAAAAGCCTGAGTTTTTGTATTTACGATATCTGCTACGCCAAAACCGCAGAAGAGCGCGATGGCTATATCGCCTATATCGATGAACTCTATAACGCCAACCGACTGACCGAGATCCTGTCGGAGACCTGCTCCATTATCGGCGCGAACATCCTGAACATCGCCCGTCAGGATTATGAACCCCAGGGCGCCAGCGTCACGATTCTGGTGAGCGAAGAGCCGATCGACCCGAAACTTATCGATCAAACCGAACATCCCGGCCCGCTGCCGGAAACCGTGGTGGCGCACCTCGATAAGAGCCATATCTGTGTGCATACCTATCCGGAAAGCCATCCGGAAGGCGGGCTATGCACCTTTCGCGCCGACATCGAAGTGTCAACCTGCGGGGTGATTTCACCGCTAAAAGCGCTCAATTACCTGATCCACCAGCTAGAGTCCGATATTGTTACCATCGATTACCGCGTGCGCGGCTTTACGCGCGACGTCAACGGTATGAAGCACTTTATCGATCATGAGATTAATTCTATTCAGAATTTTATGTCGGAAGATATGAAGTCGCTGTATGACATGGTGGATGTAAACGTGTATCAGGAAAATATTTTCCATACCAAGATGCTGCTTAAAGAGTTCGATCTTAAGCACTACATGTTTCACACCAAACCGGAAGATCTCACTGAAACCGAACGCCAGGAGATCACCGCCGCGCTGTGGAAAGAGATGCGCGAGATTTACTACGGCCGCAATATTTCTGCGGTCTGATTCACCACTGGCAGCGCCTGACGGCGCTGTCACTCCGGCTGCACCAGCGTTAGCGCAAAAGCGCGCCCTTTCAGTTCAACCTGCGCTGACGGCGGCAGATTGACGTCGGTAATCACGTCATTAAAGCGCTCAAGCGGCACCACATTAAAGAGCGAATGCGCGCCATACTTACTGCTGTCCGCCAGCAATACTTTGCGCTGCGCATTAGCAATAATCTCCTGTTTAAGCCCGGCCTTATCTTCCGTTGGGGTCGTCACGCCCGTTTTTACCCCCCATGAATTACAGCTCATAAACGCGATGTTCGGATACACGCTGCGCAACAGCTTACGCCCATGCTCACCGATACAGGACTGACTGCTGTCATCGATACGACCGCCGACAATCGTCACTTCAATTTGCCGGAACTCAGCTAAAAACAGCGCAATATGCAGATCGACGGTGATGACCCGCAGCGGAAGATGGGTTAAGCATTTCGCCAGTTCCATCATTGTCGTACCGGCATCCAGCACGACGGCATCGCCAGCATTCACCAGCGATGCGGCAACGCGTGCGATCGCCCGTTTTTCAGCGGGCGATCGCAGTTGTTTTTCATTGGTGGTGGGCTGGGCGGGTTCAAAACGCCGCAGCGCCACGCCGCCATGACTACGGCTGATCACGCCCTGCTCATCCAGCTTGATCAAATCGCGACGGATAGTGGCTGGCGATGCGTCAACCGCCTCAACCAGCTGTTCTACCGTAACCAGCGTATGGTTTTTCAGATACGCCACAATGAGATCCAGACGGTGTTGTCCTTTCATAACAGGGAATTATGCCAGTTGCATTGCCAGTTTGATCGATACGGCCATGCTCTCAGATTTTGCTTTTCCCGTCCAGGCGATATCAAATGCGGTGCCATGATCGGCAGAGGTCCGAATAAACGGCAGCCCCGCGGTGATATTCACGCCATCATAAAAGCCAAGCAATTTCAACGGGATATGTCCCTGGTCATGATACATCGCCACCACCATATCATACTGCCCCTCATAAGCCTGGAGAAATACAGTATCCGGCGGACACGGCCCATAAACGTCCATACCTTTTGCGCGGGCATCGGTAATGGCTGGCGTCAGGATACGCGTCTCTTCATCGCCAAACAGGCCATTCTCGCCCGCATGAGGATTCACGCCTGCCACGGCGATACGCGGTTTAACGTAACCCACACGCTTGAGGAAAGTATCAGCAATACCAATCACCGTTTCGACACGCGTGGTACTTAACGTATCAAGGAATTTACGCAGCGCGATATGCGTTGAAACGTGAATCACTTTTAGTTTATCGGTGTAAAGTACCATCGCGTAATCGCGGCTATGGGTCAGGGTCGCGAGCAGCTCGGTATGGCCCGGATAGTTGTGCCCTGCCAGGTGCAGCGCCTCTTTATTCAGCGGCGCGGTAGCGATAGCCTGTACGTCGCCCCGTAGCGCTAACTCGGTGGCGCGCTTCACGCAGCGATACGCTAAATCCCCCGCCTGCGCCTGAACTTTCCCGGCCTCCAGCGCCTCCGGCTGCGCCAGCGGCTCATCAATCACATGAATGATGCCGGGCGCAAAACGCGCTTCGGCGACCCGTTCAATGGCCCGTAACTCGACGTTCGGCGTGATGCCCTTCACCTGTAAACGTTTCAACGTTGCGAGGCATCCAATAACCACCAGCGGCGCGCCGTTGAGACCGTCTTCGCTTAGCGCTTTAACAATAATTTCCGGCCCAATGCCCGCTGGATCGCCCATAGTAATGGCAACGGTTTTAGTCTCCACAATACATCTCCTCAATATAATAAAGCGCGTCACACAACGTACTGTCTGAACCGAATCCGCCCGCTTTGGTAATGACCGGCAGATCGTCAATTTCGCTGTTTACAAACGTTCCACAGGGAATACAGGGCGCCACCTCGCTCTGAATGCGATAACCTTCAGCGCCAAGCGCGCCGGCGACGGCGGTAGCGATATCGCCGCCGGTCAGAAACAACCCGCCAATCCGCGCCTGCTCGATAATGTTTAACGTGACGACGCCAAGCCGCTGGCTCAGTCGCTCGCCCAATTGCTGACGGCTCATCGCGGATTTTTCGCACAGCGCGTCGATTAACTGTCGATCTTCTGCGCGACGGCTGGTGCGTAAAATCGTATGTCGATGCTGACTTAACAGCGCGCAGGCCTGCTCTACGACAGACGCGATTTCCTGTTCCGCGCTATCCGACACCATGCGCGCGGCATCGATATCCACGACCTCCGCACGTCCCCGGCACAGCGCATTATCCACCTGACGTCGCGTGGCTTCGCTCATCGAACCGGCCACCACCAGCACCGGCAGCCGCTGCCGGTCTTGCATAAAAAGTTCAACCGGCAACGCATTCGCCAGACCCGCTGCGCCGACGAGCAGCGGCATCGACGGTTGTTCGCACGCCGCTTGCGCAATCAACGTCAGATCCCGCTCTTCCACCGCATCCACGACGATAATCCCTTCGCCCTCAGCCGCATAAGCCGTAAGTAAGGCGCTTAACCCACCGCGTCGGACATCCTGCAAAAAGGCTTCATACACAGGGATCTCACTTTGCAACGCCACTATCTCGGCAATGCGGGAAGAGACAATGGGCGTTTTCGGATCGCTGGCAAATTCGGTTTCCAGTAGCGGGACGCCATTAACCAGACATTTTCCTTCAAGCGTCGTGCGTCCGGCCGCAGGGATCGCGGCGGCGATAACGGCCAGTTTTCGCTGACTGGCGCGCATGGCCGCCGTCACTTCGGCGCCGATATTGCCGCGAAATGTAGAGTCGATTTTTTTGTACACCAGCGGCGCTGGCGATGTCTCACACCACGGGGAAAGCGCGGCATAAACGGCAGATGCCGCCTGATCTGCGGGCATCGCCCGGCTTTCGGTGTTAATGACTAACACATCGGCACGGCGGGACGGTTTTTGCGACGCGCTCAACATGACTTCCGTTCTCGCCCCCTTCTTCGCCAACTGGACGCCGGTATCATTCGATCCGGTAAAATCGTCGGCGATAACTATCATTTTCATGCGTTTTTCTCCAAAGAAGCCTGACGCGCCTGTTTTTTCGCAACCCAGGAGGTCAACACTGGCGTCAGGATTGCCGTGGTGATCACCGAGGCGGCAATCAGCGGAGCGGCAGCAGCGGCCACCTCGGCGAGCGAAGGGTCGGCCTGCGCAATAGCCAGCGGCGTCGCAACGGCATTACCCGCGGTGCTGGAGGCCGCCGCCCCAGCAATGCCAGTTCCGCCAACCAGACGATCTGCGCGAATATTAAAGAAACCGCCAACGAACGTTGTCAGCACGCCGAGCAGAATTCCGGCAAGTCCGCCTTGCAGTAACATTTCCAGATTGATGCCCGCCCCCAGCGCAAAAGCAAAGAAAGGAATGAGCAGCGGGCCGCCTTTGGTCAAAAAATCGCGCATATGAGGATCAAGATTGCCGAGGATCATGCCGACAACCAGCGGAACCAGCACCGCCACCAGCGCCATAATGGGAATGTTCGCCATCCCTGCCGCGCCAAGCGCAATCATCGTAAAGAAAGGGCCATCATTAAGAGACAAAATAGAGATAGCGCCGACGTCGCGCTCATTGCCGAATTCGCCTACCAGCGCAGCATAAAGTCCGCCATTCGAATTGCTCATCGCCGCGATAATCGCCACGCCGCTCAGGCCAAAAATACCCTCCGCGCCGAAAAGATGCTCCACGCCCAGGCCAATGCCGATGGCGACAAGCAACTTAGTGAGCGTAATCGTCCCACCCTGCAATAACGCCTGGGGCGCGGCTTTCACACTGATACCGGCTCCCATACACAGCAGAAAAGCGCCAATCAGCGGCGCCGCGCCGTTTTTAAATAAGGCGGTGGTAAAACCGCCGATCTCAAGCGCCTGTGGAGCGAAGGTGTTAATGACTGCGCCAATAACGAGCGGTACGACCATCATGCCGCCGGGTACGCGCTCTATTGCTTTTTTGATGTTCATGGTCTTACCGCCTGTTGCTTGCTGTGATTGAATAAAATCATAACGATTATATTCAATCAAATTAAGATCACAAACGCGTCAGATCACAGTTTTAAAATGATTAATAAAAATCAAAAAATCATTCTGCAATAAAAAAGCCGGGATACTCCCGGCTGGAATGTGTGGTGATTTCGTTTCCACTACCGCCCCCAACTGTCCGTCGACTGGCGTTGCGGGACAATAACGAAGAGAGGGTCAGGCTTTACTGACGAATTCCCGATACGCGGCGACGACCCGTAGAAAATCCTCCATGCCGCACAGGGATAAACTCTCTTCATCGTAATAACTCATCCCCTCTTCCATCTCATCGCCGGAAAAATCCAGCTGATTGGCGCGAATCATCACCTCTTCGCCGTCCATCCAGATCGTGTATTCATGCCCTGCTCGTTGCCAGGAGCGTTCGCTGCCTTTGACCGTACGCGCGGCTTGTTCTACTTCATCCAGTAGCGATAGGTTGTCTTTAACCTCTTCATTAAACCAGTGACCGACCACCTCGTGGCCCATCGACATTCGTACTTTTACCCCTCCGGTAACGTCGCGCAGAAATTCGTAATCCATAATTGTTTTCCTCTGCCCTGGCAATGCGCCAATACCGCATTGCGCCTTGAGGTAATTATCGCAGCACGGTGAAAGAAAAACAGCGGGGCGCACAAAAGATAAAATAAAAATGCCAAAACGGTTTATTATTCATACAGAAAGTCACTCTAGCGCTTCAATATATCTACACGCGCTCCGACAAAGTGCTACGTGCCGCACCGTGGGGTATTGAGTCTCCACGACTGACAAACTCGCCGTTAGCGAAGCGCGATCTGGAAGAGTATTTATTTAATGAATGTGCTTTTCATATGCAGCCGTAATCAGTGGCGCAGCCCCACGGCGGAACAGGTGTTTCGCCGCTATCCAGGCCTTAGCGTCCGTTCCGCCGGCACCAGCCGCAACGCCAAAAAAAGCGTGTCGTGCGGGTTACTTCAGTGGGCTGACGTTATCTGCGTTATGGAGCAGAAACATAAAGACCGGTTGATGGCTGAATATCGTCGTATTATTGAAAATAAGCCCCTGCACGTACTCGATATCCCCGATGACTACCGCTATATGGACCCTGAGCTGGTCAGGCAACTGGAAGAGCTGGTGCCGGACATGCTGGGGATATAGACATTACCGATAGCTGCAAGAAAATTTCCCTCATCCATCACGTTTACATTCACTTAATCTCCGTTAAGCGAAAACTCGACGACAAATTTCACATCAGGCAGCGCGCCGTTTAGATGACCTTTTATTATGCGCCGGAAGAGCGCAGTCATTAAAAACGGCTGCCCCTCATCCAGTTATAGCATTACCAGCCCGGTGTCCCTCTGGCGTTTTTTCAGAAATCATCAATACCCTGCCCACGCCGACGCCTGCTAGTCTTTCAGACGCTTCCTTATCATCCGGGTCGTTGTCATGAAATTGTTGGCTACTTGATAAGCGCTTTTCAACTGAGCTCCAGCAATGGGCGATATCAGCAGAGAAGCCGTAGTGAGTTGTATTTTTTGTCAGACGGTTGAAGGAAAATTCAGGAAGGATACATTATGTCTGTATTTCGACGAATAATTTATCATAGCGGTTGGTTTATTCTGTTTGGGCCGTTAATAGGCGCAGCCATCGCGATAGGTATCATAAACTTTTTACCCGCCATTATTGGCGGACCAGACTCATTTTTGTTCTATTTCTGCAGAACAATACCAGAATTAGTGATTATTACCGGCTGGATATACAGTCTCCTCCCCGCATGGTTAACCGGTGTCGCCTGCGCGCTGATACCCCTGAAATTATATCAAAAAATAATTAACAGGATGATCCTTTGCGCCATTGCAGGTGGTCTGATCACGACGCTGTTTAATTTTGCGCGATATGATTTTGACATAAGCATACTGCCATTAATATATGGTGAAGTATTGATTATGCTTATTCCAGCGATTGTAGCCGGGACAATAATGGGCGGGGTAATTACGTATTTGCCGGGGCTACGGGAAGTGAAGCGTAATAATAAATAAGAAGCGCCATTCGGGCCCGGGAATCCGGGCCCGTCTCTGTTACACCGCCGTCTGGAAAATCACGCCGTCCGCTTTCTCAGTGTACTGAGAGAGCTGGTCGAAGTTCAGGTAACGGTAGGTATCCACCGCCGCCAGCTCCGCAGAAGCCGGAAAACGATCTGTCGATGACCTTTTATTATGCGCCGGAAGAGCGCAGTCATTAAAAATGGGGAGTCTCACATCACCAGCCCGGCCCCTCCATCACGGGCATGAGTTTCACAATATTCTCCAGTACCAGTGGCGTGTGGTGATCTGAACTTAATGCCAGTAAAACATCACCTGTGACAACAATTTCTTGGTTTAACAAATCGTCGCCGTACTGTACTTTAACTCTTTCTATGATCTCATCGCTCAACAAGAGTTGCACTTGCCCATTCCAGTCGGCTGTCTGCATGTCGGCATCCTGGACGCAGGTTAACGGTTCTTCGAGTTTAACCACCCAATAACGCTGCGCGCCGCTTTTTTGCTCTGCCAGTATTCCGCGCAATGACACGGTATCGCCTTCCCGCACGCAACGCTGTTGCCGTTTTTTCGCCATTTCTTCAACCGTTTTGACTGGCAAAATGTCGGTGCTGTGGTTACACCAGGCCAGTGAGCTTTGGCGACTAATGCCCTGAAATTGAGGAACGGGCAACCACCATGTGTTATTAGCGTCTTTCTGCAATACCACATCCAGCTTTTTACTATCCTGACTATACCAGTCAGCATCGGCATTGGCAGGTTCGCCACAAAAATAGGCATATTTTTGCGCCGCGCATAGCTGCGTCACCACGAAGGATGGCACAGGCGTATTATTCAGCGTTGTTTTACGATTAAGATCGCCAACGTAGTTTTCACGTACCGCGTCAAGCAGTTGCGTGCGCAACGGATCGCCTTTTTCTACCGGCAGGCAAGCTGCGATGCGCCCGTACTGTTTCACCAGCGCGCGTAATTCCTGTGACTTCAGGTCAACATTCCCGGCAAAGTGGCACTTCGCTTGCTCCGGCGCGCTAAACTCTTCATCCAGGTAAACCGTACTCACCCACCCTTCGGTACCGCTGTCCAGCAGAATACGATCGAAGAGATAATATTTATCATCTTCATCTTTAATATACTGACCGTCAGTATCTTTTAGCAGGCCGCAAAAATAGGCCAGTTCGCGCGTCTCGTTGATTTCAATCCGCTTGATATCGAAGCGGGCGTTTAATAGCCCAATCTCCTCGCGTAGCGTTAATGCAATAGCGCCGCGTGGATTTTCATCAGGCTTCAGCGGGAACATATCTGATGCATATAAATTGCAACAAACCATCATCAACACCAATATAAAATAACGCATGAACGTGACCGTCGAAAAATTGCATTGAGGGTGCCATAATAGCGCTTTGCGTTATTATCAGTAATCATTTGCTCATGAAAAAGATCGCGTTCGGTTTCCCGTTATTGCTGGCAGTATTGCCTCATCCGGCGCAAGCCAATGAGGCCGTGGCGAATAGTTCATTGCATTTACTGGCACAGAGCGATATTCAACTGGCGAAAGAGCGTCTGTTAATTGAACGCGAGCGGATTAATGCTGTTTATTTGTTTGTGAATCCGACCGCGCAGGATATTATCGTTCCTGTCGTTTTCCCCATGCCGCCGCTGTCATTTAGCGACGTTGACGAAGCCGGTGAAGATTACATCCCCGGCATCCGCAACATTAAAATCCGCGTCGATGGTCAGATCGTGACCCCGCAACCACGCTGGACCGTAGTACTGAATGCTCCGCAGGAAGAGATCACCGATAAACTTCAGCAGGCTGGCTGGACGGTGGAGCAACTGATCGCCGCGCTAAGCGACGGTGAATTTTCGCCTCCGCCGGATCTCCCGGCGCTGCCGCCGGAATGGTTTAAGGATAATCAGCCGCAGTTTACTATCCAGCGCAACTTCATCTGGCAGCAGAGCTTTCCGGCGGGGAAAGCGGTGACTATCCACCAGGTTTATACCCCGAGCGTGTCACTCAGCGCGCTAATGTCAACGGATGAACTGGACAATGACAACACCTGCCCGACGGCGGAAAACCGCCAGCAAATACAGCAGGCGCTGGATCAGTTAATGACGAAGCAAGGCCCGGCAGGCGCTTTGGGGCAAAACCGGATGGATGTGGTGCTAACCGGTGATCCCGCGTGGAAAGAGGGGGACATCGGCGAGTTTACGCTGCGCCTTCACGGCGACGTGATCACCACCTGCTTTCAGCCGCCGCTGACGCGGGTTAACGCCACTACGCTGGAATTTAAGCAGAAAAATTTCCGGCCTGCGGAAAATCTGGCAGTGACGTTTTATTCTTTATCGTCTATGTACGAATGATGGCATAAAACGCTTTACTCACTCAAATCCACGAGCGCATGAAGCGTCTTATAATTAAAAATCCACCAGGTAGAAAGAATTTCACCCTGCTGGTAAAATTCATAATCACTCTCGCCATTTGGCGACTTCAGTTTTATGACATCCCCCATCTGTTTCCAACGGGCATAAGGCGCCTTGTTATTCATTGATTTGAGATTCTGTACCATCGGTTCGCAGCGCGCGCACATTTTTGCGTTACCGTCATCGTAAAATGCCATCATCCCACCGTTAGTAACGTGTAAATACTGTAATTTAGCCGCCGCATCAGCGTTGCCGCATAGCATCAATAGCATTCCTATAACCCATAGCTTTCTCATTCACTTTATTTCCGTTAAGCGAAAAATATTATCCAGTAACAGCGGCGTATGATGCGAGGCGCTCAGCGCCAGAAAAATATCGCCGCCGACGCTGACTTTTTTACCGACCAAATTGTTGAGCGATTCCCGCTCTTGTGGGGTTAGCACCAGTTGCATCGTCTGGTTCCAGCCAGGCTGCTGCTTATTGGCATCGCGCACGCAGGTAAGGGGGCTATCCGGGGTCAGGGTCCAGTAAGCGGACTCGCCGTCACCCTGCTGGCGAAGCGTGCCGGTGAGGTTAACGGTGTCTCCCTCCACCCTGCACGCCTGCGCCAGTTGCGCTAAATCGGTTTCTCGCAGCGTGCCATCGCTATAGTACCCGCCGCTCACTTTAGATTGTTGTGTCAGCAGGTTGTTTTCCGGCTGCGGGCGCCACACGCCATCCGGGGATTTTTTCAACACGACGCGAAGCCGATTATTGGCGTCATCATGGATAAAAAAACTCGTTTTATCTCCCGTCGCCTTACCCAAAAAGTAAGCATAATCTTCCGTGGCGCAAAGGTCTTCGACGATAAATTTTACCGTCGGCAGCGGGCCGTTAAGGGTTAAGCTATTGCTGTCGCCAATATAACTGGCGCGCAGGCCGTTCAGAATATCGCTTCGCAGCGGGTCGCTGGCTTTTACCGGCTGGCAAATATTTTTGCGCCCTTGCGCGGCGACCTGCTCACGTAAGAGCGCAGACGTTAACGGTACGTTTTTACCATAATGGCAGTGAACATCCTGCGGCGAAGCAATGGTTTTATCAAAGCGCACAACGCTGCCCCAACTCCAGCGATAACCTATCGCCATCACGCGGTCATAAAGATGATATTGATTTTGCCCATCCGTCAGAAAATTATCGTTTTTGTCTTTTATTAAGCCACAAACGTAAGCAATGCTACTGTTTGCTTCAATCCGCCGCAGGTTAAACAGCCCATCCTCAAGCCCTTCTTCATCGCGCAGCGACAGGGCAATATATTTGCGCCAGGTATCACCTTGTGGCAATGGTTTTATTTCTTCGGCAAATGTATTTTGGCAAATTATTAATAATAAAAATAAATAATACCGCACTTTTCTTCCCTCGAAAAACGGCACTCGCCGGATTATGATAATGATTATGTTTCGGACATGGAATGCACTGGTATGACATATTTTAAGTGGCTGAGCGTACTCCTGTGTTTTATTACCAGTTACCATGCTTATGCAAACGACTCGGCGGTCGGGGAAACCAATGGTTCCATTGAATTTCTGCAACAAAATGAGATCAGTATGGCGAAAGAGCGATTGTTGATTGCCAGCGATCGTATCAATGTCGATTATGTATTTATTAATCATTCGGCGCAGGATATTACCGTTCCGGTAGCCTTTCCGATGCCGGCTATTTCCCAAAGATATATGGGAGATAGTACAGAAGGTATTGCCAACTTTAAGATCAGCGTGGACGGTAAACCGGTTAAAAGCGAGTCCCGCTGGCGAGTCATCCATGACTTAGGCGGTAAAGGTGAAGAAGACATTACGGCGAAACTACTGCAAACCGGCTGGACGATCCCACAGCTACGCCATGTCCTCAATCGCGAGGGCAAAGCCTCTATTGAAGAAGGATATAAAGAGGGAAAACAGCAATTACCGTCAGAGTGGTTTGATGACGGCTATCTGAATATTGCCGTTCAACAATATTTTATCTGGCAACAACGTTTTCCGGCGGGCAAGGAGATCGTTATTCACCACTCATACACGCCCAGTACGTCCACCGGCGTGCCTGACAGCCTTGACAGTCTTCTTGGTGATGAGTTCGGCGATCAATGCCTGACCGCCGCCACTCGCAAGGCGTTAAAACAGCTGGATGCAGGAATAAAATATAAAAACGAGGACGGTAGCGCGAATATCGGCTGGGGCTATCTGGGCTATATTCTGAAAACTGGCGCTAACTGGAAAGAGGGTGTCATTGGCGACTTTACCTTGCGCATTCATAAAAAGGATGAGACTGAAGTGGTCGTCCCCTGCTTTAATTACCCGCTAAAACAAATTGATCCGTTAACCCTGGAGTTTAAACAAAAAAACTTCAAGCCCGATGAAAACCTGGATATCCATTTTTATTACGATTCTTCGCTGTAAAAACTGGCCCGGAAATCCGGGCCACTCACTTTTATACCGCAGTCTGGAAAATCACACCGTCCGCTTTCTCAGTGTACTGAGAGAGCTGGTCGAAGTTCAGGTAGCGGTAGGTATCCACCGCCGTCTTATCCACCTGCGCCACAAAGGTCTGGTACTCTTCCGGCGTTGGCAGTTTGCCGATCAGCGCTGCAACCGCCGCCAGCTCCGCAGAAGCCAGGAAGACGTTCGCACCGGTACCTAAACGGTTCGGGAAGTTACGGGTAGAAGTGGAAACCACCGTCGCACCGTCAGCCACACGCGCCTGGTTACCCATACACAGGGAACAGCCAGGGATCTCAATACGCGCACCGCTCTTACCGAACACGCTGTAGTAACCTTCTTCGGTCAGCTGCGCGGCGTCCATACGGGTTGGCGGCGCCACCCACAGGCGGGTTGGCAACTGGCCTTTGTGGTTATCCAGCAGCTTACCAGCCGCGCGGAAATGGCCGATGTTGGTCATGCAGGAGCCGATGAACACTTCGTCGATCTTCTCGCCCTGCACGTCAGACAGCAGACGCGCGTCGTCCGGATCGTTCGGCGCACACAGGATTGGCTCTTTGATATCCGCCAGATCGATGTCGATCACCGCCGCGTATTCCGCGTCGGCATCGGCTTCCAGCAGTTGCGGGTCCGCCAGCCATTTTTCCATGCCCTGGATACGGCGTTCCAGCGTACGACGGTCGCCGTAGCCTTCCGCAATCATCCACTTCAGCAGGACGATGTTGGAGGTCAGGTATTCAACGATCGGCTCTTTGTTCAGCTTGATGGTACAACCCGCAGCGGAACGCTCGGCAGAAGCATCGGTCAGCTCAAACGCCTGCTCCACTTTCAGATCCGGCAGACCTTCAATTTCCAGAATGCGGCCAGAGAAGATGTTTTTCTTGCCTTTCTTCTCAACGGTCAGCAGGCCCTGTTTGATGGCGTACAGCGGGATGGCATGGACCAGATCGCGCAGGGTGATGCCCGGCTGCATTTTGCCTTTGAAGCGTACCAGAACGGATTCCGGCATATCCAGCGGCATCACGCCGGTCGCGGCGGCAAACGCCACCAGACCAGAGCCCGCCGGGAAAGAGATACCAATCGGGAAACGGGTATGGGAGTCACCGCCGGTCCCCACGGTATCTGGCAGCAGCATACGGTTCAGCCAGGAGTGGATCACGCCGTCGCCCGGACGCAGAGAGACACCGCCACGGTTCATAATGAAGTCTGGCAGCGTGTGGTGCGTGGTCACGTCAACCGGCTTCGGATACGCGGCAGTGTGACAGAAGGACTGCATCACCAGGTCAGAAGAGAAGCCCAGGCACGCCAGGTCTTTCAGTTCGTCACGGGTCATCGGGCCGGTAGTATCCTGAGAACCGACGGAGGTCATCTTCGGTTCGCAGTACGCGCCCGGACGGATACCTTTCACGCCGCAGGCGCGGCCCACCATTTTTTGCGCCAGCGAGAAGCCACGGCTGCTTTCCGCCACGTCTTTTGCCTGACGGAATACGTCGCTGTGCGGCAGGCCCAGCGCTTCACGCGCTTTGGTGGTCAGGCCACGGCCGATAATCAGCGGAATACGACCACCGGCGCGTACTTCGTCGATCAGCACGTCGGTTTTCAGTTCGAAGGTTGCCAGCAGTTCATCGGTTTCATGATTGCGCACTTCGCCTTTGTACGGGTAGACGTCAATGACGTCGCCCATATTCAGCCTGGATACGTCCACTTCGATTGGCAGCGCGCCCGCATCTTCCATAGTGTTGAAGAAGATAGGTGCAATTTTACCGCCAAGGCACAGGCCGCCGCCGCGCTTGTTCGGTACATGAGGGATATCGTCACCCATAAACCACAGCACGGAGTTGGTCGCTGATTTACGGGAAGAACCGGTACCCACCACGTCGCCCACGTAGGCCAGCGGGAATCCTTTTTTCTGCAATGCTTCGATTTGTTTGATCGGGCCGACAACGCCTGGCTGATCCGGCTCAATGCCTTCACGGGCGTTTTTCAGCATCGCCTGCGCATGTAACGGGATATCCGGTCTCGACCACGCATCCGGCGCCGGAGAGAGATCGTCGGTATTCGTTTCGCCGGTCACTTTGAAAACGGTGACGGTGATTTTTTCCGCCAGCGGCGGACGGCTCAGGAACCATTCGGCGTCGGCCCAGGATTGCATCACCTGTTTGGCGTATTCATTGCCCGCTTTGGCTTTCTCTTCTACGTCGTAGAAGTTATCGAACATCAGCAGGGTGTGAGACAGCGCTTTGGCCGCAATCGGCGCCAGTTTCGCATCGTCCAGCGCATCAATCAGCGGATGAATGTTGTAACCACCCTGCATAGTGCCCAGCAGTTCAATGGCTTTTTCTGGGGAGACCAGCGGGGAGGTGGTGTCGCCTTTCGCGACAGCAGCGAGAAAACCGGCTTTAACATAAGCGGCTTCATCTACGCCAGGAGGAACGCGGTTGATCAACAGGTCTAACAGGAATTCTTCTTCGCCCACAGGCGGGGTCTTCAGCAGCTCGACAAGCGCAGCCATTTGGGTTGCGTCTAAAGGTTTTGGCACAATCCCCTGGGCAGCACGCTCAGCTACGTGCTTACGGTATTCTTCTAGCACGACGATATCTCCTCGCTCTCATTGTCATAATGCGGCGCTTTTGTTGATGGGCGATTCTCTTCACGCTCCTGTGAGACAGTAGTTAGTAGGGTAAATGCCCGGTACCGCATAAGGCACAATAACAGGATTTTCTTTAAGTGTTAATCTGTTTACAAAAAAGCAACATAAAAAAGTGGCTGAATCGTTAAGGATGGTCTAATGCTCTACTGAGACGGGAGCTGCAGCCATAAATGCTTACCTCATTTCGTGCTTTGATCGTCACGTAACGTTATCGATCCCAACATTAGCTAAAAATTAAACTATCGTCCCTTTATACTCACGCGAAACTGCACCCCGTCGGCGGCAGGCATAATGACCATAGCGATTCTCTGGAATCGGGAGAGATAAAATGACGTTGCCCTTTAAACCCCATCTCATTGCCCTTGTGTGCAGTGCCGGGTTATTTGCCGCTTCGGGCGTACTGTATGTTAAAAGCCGCGCTCCCGAAGCGCCCGCGCAGGCGGCAGCTCCCGCCTCTGAGCCAACGCAGACCGCTGTGCCCGCGCCTGTCGCGAAAACGACCTTTACCACTGCGCAAATTGATCAATGGGTCGCGCCTGTCGCGCTTTATCCCGATGCCCTGCTGTCGCAGGTGCTCATGGCCTCCACCTACCCGGCGAACGTGGTTCAGGCCGTCCAGTGGTCGCGAGATAACCCCACGCTGCAGGGCGATGCCGCTATTCAGGCGGTGGCCAGCCAACCGTGGGACCCCAGCGTCAAATCGCTGGTCGCCTTTCCCCAGTTGATGGCGCTTATGGGCGAGAATCCGCAATGGGTGCAAAACCTGGGCGATGCGTTCTTAGCCCAGCCACAGGATGTGATGGATGCGGTGCAAAGGTTGCGTCTGCTCGCTCAACAAACCGGTTCGCTAAAATCAACGCCGCAGCAAACCGTCACCAGCGTGCCGAAGTCCAGCGCTTCTACCGCCGTCACGACGACAACAACCACCACCACATCCGCCAGTACGCCAGCGACACCGTCGACCGTCATCAAAATTGAACCCGCGAATCCGCAGGTGGTGTACGTGCCGAACTATAACCCCGCGACGGTGTATGGCGCCTGGCCCAATACCGCTTATCCGCCGGTGTATTTACCGCCCCCTCCGGGGCAGCAGTTTGCCGACAGTTTTGTTAAAGGTTTTGGTTATAGTCTGGGCGTCGCCACCACCTATGCGTTGTTCAGCAGCATAGACTGGGATGACGACGATCATCACCACCATGACGACGACCATCATGATGATGATTACCATCATGGTGGTAGCGGTTATCAACATAATGGCGATAATATCAACATCAATGTCAATAATTTCAACCGGATATCCGGGCAAAACCTGCCGGGCCAAACGATGGGCTGGCAGCATAATCCCGCCTGGCGCAATGGCGTCCCCTATCCGAATAATACCGTTGCGCAACAGTTCCATCCCACCAATGTTAGCGGCGGGTTAAGCGCAACGCAGCAAGCGCCAGTGTCTCGCGACAGTCAGCGCCAGGCGGCCATGGCGCAATTCCAACAACGCAGCCATACATCACCCGCTAACCTGTCAGGCGAGACATCCCGCGATAGACAGCGCAAAGCGGCATCGCAGCAGTTAAATCAAATTGCCCAGCGTAATAATTACCGTGGCTATGACGGAACACAAAACAGCAGTCGTCGCGAGGCTGCGCAGCAGACACTGAATAAATCCACCACGCAGCAGCATCGTTCCGAGCTGAAGGCTAAAGCCCAGCAGCACCCTGTTTCACAGCAGCAGAGAGACACCGCCCGCCAGCGTATTGAATCCTCTACGCCGCAGCAGCGTCAGGCATTTCGCCAGAATATGCACGCCAATGTGTTTAGCGGGAACGACAGTCGATCGCCGTCATGGCAATCGCAACAGCTACGCGGCCTGGAAAGCCGTCGCGGCAGTCACTTAAACACCGAGCAACGCGCCGCCGCGCGGGAACATTTTTCTGAACATCATGAATTTCATCGCCGTTAACCGGAGCAGATAATGAAAAAGGTTATGTTAAGCGCTCTGTTACTGTCGTTACCCTTGCTGGGCTACGCGCAGGAACGGTTCCCCTCCCCGGAAGCGGCCGCCAGCGCCTTCGCCGCGGCGGTAGCCGGAAAAAACGAAACGCAGCTTACCGCGCTACTGGGCGATGACTGGCGGCAATTTCTGCCGCCGGAAGGTGCCGATCCCGAGGCCGTGGCCCGCTTCAATCGTGACTGGCGCGAAGGCCATCGCATTGTACAGAAAGACAATACGGCGCACCTGAATGTCGGACGAGAAGACTGGCAGCTCCCGGTGCCCATGGTGAAAGAGACTGGCGGCTGGCGCTTTGATATGGCGGCAGCCGGGAATGAGATCCTCACCCGTACTATTGGGCGAAATGAACTTTCTACCTTACAGGCCATGCATGCTTACGTTGATGCGCAGCAGGATTATTACTTACAAAACCATCGCTGGGCGCACAGGATAATCAGTAGCGAAGGCCAAAAAGATGGCCTGTACTGGCCAACCAAAGCAGGCGACGTCCCCAGTCCGTTAGGCCCAAACTTTAGCCCCGCAGCGCCAGACGAGGGTTACCACGGCTACCATTTCCGTATTATCAGCGATAACGACGGTCACGGCGCGGCGCTTCTGGCCTGGCCGATGCATTACGGCGAAACCGGGGTGATGAGTTTTATGGTCAACCAGGACGATCGTATTTATCAGGCGGATTTAGGCAAGGAGACGGAGAGTAAAGTTCAGGCTATCACGCGTTTTGCGCCAGACGCGCAGTGGCAGGTCGCCGAATAACCCGTAAGCGCCTGGCGTTATCGCCAGGCCATGATCATTAGCCCTGATGCGGCATTAATTCCGGGTGGCCTTGTACCGGCGGCTTGTTGCTGGTCAGCGCGGCTTCATCAGCCTGAATGCTGCCGGAATTGGCCGCCCATACGCCTTCATGCGTGTGGGTGATCTGCTGATGCTGCGCATTCAAATCCTCGCCCATTGCCGCAATATGCGTGCTTTCCGTACCGCCGCTGTTAGTCGCCCAGGGGATGACGGGATCGCTGGCAAATGCCATGCCGGAAATCAACGTCGCAGTTAGCGCTGCTGTTGTCAGAAAAAGTTTCATATATCAAACCTCATAATTAGCTCGCTATTATTTTATAGCGTTACTAATTTCAGGGTGATGACAAAGTAAGGAGAGGTATTTCTTATGAAACAATTAGTTGGTCGAAAATGACAAACAAAGGCACTACCGACGGCATAAGCTTTGAAAAACGCACTGCTGCGGAAAAGATAAATTTTGCGGTTTCGTTATCCTTCGCCATCATTTGACACATCTGATTTGCCATGCATAAAAAAAGCGGCTGTAAAGCCGCTTTTTTGTATCGGGTGGCGCATTGCCACCTACAGAAGATTATTTCTTCTTCGCTTTCGGGTTCGGCAGGTCGGTAATACTACCTTCGAACACTTCAGCAGCCAGACCGACGGACTCGTGCAGAGTCGGGTGCGCATGAATGGTCAGCGCGATGTCTTCCGCATCACAGCCCATTTCGATCGCCAGACCGATTTCACCCAGTAGCTCGCCGCCGTTGGTACCGACAATCGCCCCGCCGATCACGCGGTGAGATTCTTTGTCGAAAATCAGTTTGGTCATACCGTCTGCGCAGTCAGAAGCGATAGCACGGCCAGAAGCTGCCCACGGGAAGGTGGCGGTTTCATAGCTGATGCCTTTTTCTTTCGCTTCTTTCTCGGTCAGGCCAACCCATGCCACTTCTGGCTCGGTGTACGCGATAGACGGGATAACTTTCGGATCGAAGTAGTGTTTCTTCCCGGCGATAACTTCAGCGGCAACGTGGCCTTCGTGAACGCCTTTATGCGCCAGCATCGGCTGACCGACGATATCGCCGATAGCGAAGATGTGCGGCACGTTGGTGCGCAGCTGTTTGTCGACGCGGATAAAGCCACGGTCGTCAACTTCCACGCCAGCTTTGCCCGCGTCGAGGTTTTTACCGTTCGGCACACGACCGATCGCTACCAGAACCGCATCATAACGCTGCGCTTCAGCCGGGGCTTTTTTGCCTTCCATCGAAACGTAGATACCGTCTTCTTTCGCTTCAACGGCAGTTACTTTGGTTTCCAGCATCAGGTTGAATTTCTTGCTGATGCGCTTGGTGAAGACTTTAACGATGTCTTTATCAGCCGCCGGGATAACCTGGTCGAACATTTCAACCACGTCAATCTCTGAACCCAGCGCGTGGTATACGGTACCCATTTCCAGACCGATGATACCGCCGCCCATGACCAGCATACGCTTCGGTACTTCTTTCAGTTCCAGAGCGTCGGTAGAATCCCATACGCGCGGGTCTTCATGCGGAATAAACGGTAATTGGATCGGACGAGAACCTGCCGCGATGATCGCGTTGTCGAAGTTGATCACGGTTTTGCCGTTTTCGCCTTCAACTTCCAGGGTGTTCGCCCCGGTGAATTTACCCAGACCGTTGACCACTTTCACTTTACGGCCTTTGGCCATACCCGCCAGACCGCCGGTCAGCTGCGTGATCACTTTCTCTTTCCAGGTACGAATCTTGTCGATATCGGTTTTCGGCTCACCGAAGACGATACCGTGTTCAGCCAGCGCTTTGGCTTCTTCGATAACTTTTGCTACGTGCAGCAGCGCTTTAGAAGGGATACAGCCGACGTTCAGACAAACACCGCCAAGGGTGCTGTAGCGTTCTACAATTACGGTTTCCAGACCTAAATCAGCGCAACGGAAAGCGGCAGAATAGCCTGCCGGGCCCGCCCCAAGTACCACGACCTGAGTTTTGATTTCAGTACTCATCATGACCTCTTTATTTGTATCCGGCGGTCCGGGGTACTTGATCGCCCATCATCCACCGGGTCGTTCTATCCGCCCGTATCTTACAAAATTGTTAACAATTTTGAAACAACAAACGGATCACGAATTATCGCTTTCGCTAATAACCTCACAAACTCCATGAGATTATCAAAAAAAAGCCGGCCGTCGGGCCGGCTTTTTCGCTTACATCACCAGACGGCGAATGTCAGACAACATATTGTTGATAATGGTAATGAAACGCGCACCATCAGCACCATCGATCACACGGTGGTCGAAGGAAAGAGAGATAGGCATCATCAGACGCGGCACAAACTCTTTCCCATTCCACACCGGTTCCATCGCCGACTTAGAAACGCCGAGGATAGCCACTTCCGGCGCGTTAACAATCGGCGCGAAGTGGGTAGTTCCCAGACCGCCGATGCTGGAGATAGTGAAGCAACCACCCTGCATTTCGCCAGCGGTCAGCTTACCATCACGCGCTTTTTTGGAGATGGTGGTCAGTTCACGAGACAGCTCGGTCACGCTCTTCTTATTCACGTCTTTAAAGACCGGAACCACCAGGCCATTCGGGGTATCAACCGCCACGCCGATGTTGATGTATTTCTTCAGGGTCAGACGCTGACCGTCTTCGGACAGAGAGCTGTTGAAGCGCGGCATCTGTTCCAGAGCAGCGGCAACCGCTTTCATGATGAAGACCACTGGCGTGTATTTCACATCCAGTTTGCGCTTCTCAGCTTCGGCGTTCTGCTGTTTACGGAACGCTTCCAGATCGGTGATATCGGTTTTGTCGAAGTGCGTAACGTGCGGGATCATCACCCAGTTACGGCTCAGGTTCGCGCCAGAGATTTTCTGGATACGGCCCAGTTCCACTTCTTCAACTTCACCAAACTTGCTGAAGTCCACTTTCGGCCACGGCAGCATACCCGGGATACCGCCGCCAGTTGCTGCCGGAGCCGCTTCTGCACGTTTGATAGCGTCTTTCACGTAAGCCTGAACGTCTTCGCGCAGAATACGGCCTTTACGACCGGTGCCTTTCACTTTCGCCAGGTTGACGCCAAACTCGCGCGCCAGACGGCGAATCAGTGGGGTAGCGTGAACGTAAGCGTCGTTTTCAGCGAACTCAGATTTGCCTTCCGCTTTGGCAGCCGGGGCAGCAGGCTTCTCAGCTTTCGCCGCCGGAGCCGGCGCCGCCGCTTCCTGTTTAGCCGGAGCGGCCGCAGGCGCTGCGCCTTCTACTTCGAAGACCATAATCAGAGAACCGGTTTTCACTTTATCGCCGGTGCTGATTTTGATTTCTTTCACGGTGCCCGCGAACGGCGCAGGAACTTCCATAGAGGCCTTGTCGCCTTCCACGGTGATCAGCGACTGTTCAGCGGCAACTTTATCGCCGACTTTGACCATCACTTCGGTGACTTCAACTTCGTCGCCGCCGATATCCGGTACGTTAACGTCTTTCACGCCCGTCGCTGCTGCTGGAGCAGCCGCAGCCGGAGCGGCTTCCGCTTTCGCTGGTGCTGCGGCAGGCGCTGCGCCCGCCACTTCGAAGACCATAATCAGTGAGCCGGTAGACACTTTATCACCGGTGTTCACTTTGATCTCTTTCACGGTGCCCGCGAACGGCGCCGGCACTTCCATAGAGGCCTTGTCGCCTTCGACGGTGATCAGCGACTGTTCAGCTTCAACGGTGTCGCCCACTTTCACCATCACTTCAGTCACTTCAACTTCGTCACTGCCGATATCCGGTACGTGAACGTCTTTCGCCGCTGCCGCAGCAGGTGCTGCTGCCGGAGCCGCTTCTTTCTTCTCTTCTGCCTTAGCAGGTGCAGCGTCGGCTGCACCGTCGGCGGAATCGAAAATCATGATAAGTGCACCGGTCTCGGTTTTGTCGCCGACAGAGACTTTGATCTCTTTCACGACGCCAGCCTGCGGAGACGGGACTTCCATAGAGGCTTTGTCGCCTTCTACGGTGATCAGCGACTGTTCAGCTTCAACTTTGTCGCCCACTTTGACCAGAATCTCGGTGATTTCAACTTCATCTGTCCCGATGTCCGGTACTTTGATTTCGATAGCCATTATTCTTTTACCTCTTACGCCAGACGCGGGTTAACTTTATCTGCATCGATGTTGAATTTGGTAATCGCATCCGCTACCACTTTCTTGTCGATTTCGCCACGTTTAGCCAGTTCGCCCAGCGCTGCAACAACCACATAAGAAGCATCAACTTCGAAGTGGTGACGCAGGTTCTCACGGCTGTCGGAACGACCGAAGCCATCCGTACCCAGTACGCGATAGTCGTCAGCCGGTACGTAAGTACGAACCTGCTCGGCGAACAGTTTCATATAGTCAGTAGATGCCACTGCCGGAGCGTCGTTCATCACCTGAGCGATGTACGGAACGCGCGGGGTTTCCAGCGGGTGCAGCATGTTCCAGCGTTCACAATCCTGGCCATCACGCGCCAGTTCGGTGAAGGAGGTCACGCTGTACACGTCAGAACCTACGCCGTAGTCGTTCGCCAGAATCTGTGCCGCTTCACGCACGTGACGCAGGATAGAACCGGAGCCCAGCAGCTGAACTTTACCTTTGCTACCTTCGAGGGTTTCGAGTTTGTAGATACCTTTACGGATACCTTCCTCGGCACCTGCTGGCATGGCCGGCATGTGGTAGTTTTCGTTCAGCGTGGTGATGTAGTAGTAAACGTTCTCTTGTTTCTCACCGTACATACGCTCCAGACCATCATGCATGATGACAGCCACTTCGTAAGCGTAAGCCGGGTCGTAAGAGATACAGTTCGGGATAGTCAGCGACTGAATGTGGCTGTGACCATCTTCGTGCTGCAGACCTTCGCCGTTCAGCGTAGTACGACCGGAAGTCCCGCCGATCAGGAAGCCGCGAGCCTGCTGGTCGCCAGCCTGCCAGCACAGGTCGCCGATACGCTGGAACCCGAACATGGAGTAGTAGATATAGAACGGGATCATCGGCAGATCGTTGGTGCTGTAAGAGGTCGCCGCAGCCAGCCAGGATGCGCCTGCGCCCAGCTCGTTGATACCTTCCTGCAGAATCTGGCCTTTCTCGTCTTCTTTGTAGTAAGCAACCTGCTCACGGTCCTGCGGGGTGTACTGCTGGCCGTTCGGGCTGTAGATACCAATCTGACGGAACAGACCTTCCATACCGAAAGTACGCGCTTCGTCGGCGATGATCGGTACCAGGCGATCTTTGATCGACTTGTTCTTCAGCATCACGTTCAGGGCACGCACGAAAGCGATCGTAGTGGAAATCTCTTTACTTTGCTCTTCCAGCAGCGCGCCGAAATCTGAAAGTTGAGGCAGCTCTAACTTCTCGGTGAAGTTCGGCTGACGGCTTGGCAGGTAGCCGTGCAGCGCCTGACGGCGTTCATGCAGGTATTTGTGTTCTTCAGAACCTTCCGGGAAGGTAATGTACGGCAGTTTTTCGAGATCAGCATCGGCAACCGGCACGTTGAAACGATCGCGGACGTAACGCACGCCGTCCATGTTCATTTTCTTAACCTGGTGAGCGATGTTTTTACCTTCCGCGGTGTCGCCCATGCCGTAACCTTTAATGGTATGGGCCAGGATTACGGTCGCTTTGCCTTTGGTTTCCTGCGCTTTTTTCAGTGCAGCATAGACTTTCTTCGGATCGTGACCACCGCGGTTCAGCGCCCAAATCTGCTCATCGGTCCAGTCGGCCACCAGCGCGGCGGTTTCCGGATATTTACCGAAGAAGTGCTCACGCACGTAAGCGCCGTCTTTGGATTTGAAGGTCTGGTAGTCGCCGTCAACGGTTTCGTTCATCAGCTGGATCAGTTTACCGCTGGTGTCTTTACGCAGCAGTTCATCCCAACGACCGCCCCACATGACTTTAATAACGTTCCAGCCAGCACCTGCAAAGATGCCTTCCAGTTCGTTAACAATCTTGCCGTTACCGGTGACCGGGCCGTCAAGACGCTGCAGGTTACAGTTGATAACAAAGACCAGGTTGTCCAGTTTTTCACGGGTGGCGATGGTGATCGCGCCTTTGGATTCCGGCTCGTCCATCTCGCCGTCGCCGAGGAAGGCGTAAACGGTCTGTTTAGAGGTATCTTTCAGGCCGCGGTGTTCCAGATATTTCAGGAATTTCGCCTGGTAGATAGCACCGATTGGGCCCAGACCCATAGAGACGGTCGGGAACTGCCAGAATTCCGGCATCAGTTTCGGGTGCGGATAGGAAGAGAGGCCATTGCCGTGAACTTCCTGACGGAAGTTATCCATCTGTTCCTGGGTCAGACGACCTTCCAGGAACGCGCGAGCGTAGATGCCCGGAGAGATGTGGCCCTGGAAGTAAACCAGGTCGCCGCCATCCTGTTCGTTGCGCGCACGGAAGAAATGGTTGAAACAGACATCATAGATCGTGGCGGAAGACTGGAAGGACGCCATGTGGCCGCCCAACTCAAGGTCTTTTTTAGACGCGCGCAGCACGGTCATGATGGCGTTCCAGCGGATAGCAGAACGAATGCGACGTTCCAGCTCCAGATTGCCCGGGTATTCCGGTTCGTCTTCAACGGCAATAGTGTTGATGTAATTACTGGCCCCTGCGCCTGCCGCGACTTTCACGCCGCCTTTACGAGCTTCAGAAAGCAGTTGGTCAATCAGATACTGAGCGCGCTCAACACCTTCTTCACGGATGACCGATTCGATCGCCTGTAGCCAGTCGCGAGTTTCGATCGGATCCACGTCATTTGGGAAACGTTCTGACATGGGGGTATTCCTTATCTATCTAATACGTTGAGTTATCTGGAACCTGTCCCATTAAACTTTCGTCAGAAAGCTTAATAAGACAGGTTCTGCGTTTAGTTGCCGCGCACATTTTTGCGCGTTATTCACAACATCTTCTGGTTAACGTTCTGCCAGAAAAAACTAATTCTTGCGCTGTTCCAGACGGCGTAAAGCGCGTTCACGACGGCTCTCCTCACGGCTTCTGTCCAACATAATCTCTTCGATAAACGCCAGATGGCGGTGTGACGCTTCACGCGCTTCTTCTGGTTTTCCGGCCATAATGGCTTCAAATATACGGGTGCGATGCGTACTCACCAGCGGCAGCATCTCCCGACGCGCATACAGCAATTCGAAGTTCTGCCGCACGTTTTGCGCCAGCATCGGCTCCATACACCTTAGCAGATGAAGCAATACCACGTTGTGCGCCGCTTCGGTGACGGCGATTTGATACTGGAGCACGGCTTCGGACTCGGCATCCAGATCGCCGGACTCTTGCGCCAGCTCAATAGCGTGGTGCAGCTCGCGAATACGGTCTTTATCTTCGTCGGTGCTGCGCAGCGCCGCGTAATAAGCCGCAATGCCTTCCAGCGCATGGCGCGTTTCGAGCAGGTCAAACTGGGATTCAGGGTGATCGGAGAGCAGTTCCACCAGCGGGTCGCTAAAGCTCTGCCACAGGCTGCTCTGCACGAAGGTTCCGCCGCCCTGGCGACGAAGCAACAATCCCTTCGCTTCGAGACGTTGAATCGCCTCGCGCAAGGAGGGACGGGAGACGTCGAACTGTTTTGCCAGTTCACGTTCCGGTGGGAGTTTTTCTCCGGGACGCAATGTTCCCTCAAGGATTAAAAACTCCAGCTGCTGCTCGATCACATCGGAGAGTTTTGGTTGGCGGATTTTGCTGTAGGCCATGATTTCCTGTCTTAAGCCATTTGCCCGGAGTCAATTGGTCTTACCAATTTCATGTCTGTGACGCTAAAGTAACAAAGTATTCACCTTCTGTCCATACAGGTTTTGATTGAAATCAGTAAAGGAGGCACATTTTAACAATTTTACAGAAATCATGTTTCAAAACTGTAACTGTGCACAAATGTTAAATTTACCCACCAGGAGGTAGATTTAACGTATTTGAAACGATAAAAAATCTCATCTGAACCGATTCAACAGTAGATTAAATGCATTTTTATGCATAAATAACGAATAAAAACAAATTAACATCTGTAAGGGAAAATAAAAGGAGGTATTTACAAGTGCTTTCTTTTTACGCAACTCGTCATCACCCCTGCACAAAGCAGGTGCATTCGCGGCCACATACCATTATTCTGATCAAGACGAAAGAGTTGAAGTGACATTTAAAAAAACGAATCTGTAAATAAATCAATACAAAAAGCGGAATTGCAAACTTACACACGCACTACTGCATCGTTCAAAATAAGCGCGTTATGAATAAACCGCGCCCGATACACGAGGTTTTATAATGGACAGTCAGCAGCACGGCGAGCAGCTCAAGCGCGGCCTGAAAAACCGCCATATTCAGCTTATCGCATTGGGCGGCGCGATAGGGACAGGCTTGTTCCTGGGAAGCGCCTCCGTTATTCAGTCGGCGGGGCCAGGAATTATCCTGGGCTATGCGGTTGCAGGTTTTATTGCCTTTCTGATTATGCGCCAGCTGGGGGAGATGGTGGTTGAAGAACCGGTCGCCGGCTCTTTTAGCCACTTCGCCTATAAATACTGGGGCGGCTTTGCCGGATTCGCTTCCGGCTGGAACTACTGGGTGCTGTACGTATTAGTTGCCATGGCGGAACTGACCGCAGTGGGTAAATATATCCAGTTCTGGTATCCGGAGATCCCCACCTGGGCTTCTGCGGCAGCCTTCTTTGTGATTATCAACGCCATCAACCTGACCAACGTTAAAGTGTTCGGTGAGATGGAGTTTTGGTTCGCCATTATTAAAGTGATCGCCGTCATCGCTATGATTCTGTTCGGCGCGTGGTTACTCTTCAGCGATACCGCTGGTCCGCAGGCCACCGTGCGCAACCTGTGGGAACAGGGCGGCTTTCTGCCGCATGGCTGGACCGGGCTGGTGATGATGATGGCCATTATTATGTTTTCGTTCGGCGGACTGGAACTGGTAGGGATCACCGCCGCTGAAGCCGATAACCCGGAACAGAGCATCCCCAAAGCTACCAATCAGGTTATCTATCGCATCCTGATTTTTTATATCGGCTCGCTGGCGGTTCTGCTTTCGCTGCTGCCATGGACTCGCGTCACCGCCGATACCAGCCCGTTTGTCCTTATCTTCCATGAGCTGGGCGATACGTTTGTCGCCAATGCGCTGAATATCGTGGTTCTCACCGCCGCGCTATCGGTTTATAACAGCTGCGTTTACTGCAACAGCCGTATGCTGTTCGGTCTGGCCCAGCAGGGAAATGCGCCGAAAGCGCTGCTGAACGTCGACAAACGCGGCGTGCCGGTGAGCTCCATTTTGGTTTCCGCCGTCGTGACGGCGTTGTGCGTGCTGCTCAACTACCTGGCCCCAGAGTCCGCATTCGGACTGCTGATGGCGCTGGTGGTCTCCGCGCTGGTCATTAACTGGGCGATGATTAGCCTTGCCCATATGATGTTCCGTCGCGCGAAACAGCAACAGGGCGTGAAAACCCGCTTCCCGGCCCTGTTTTATCCGTTCGGCAACGTTCTCTGCCTGCTGTTTATGGCGGCGGTATTGATCATTATGCTGATGACGCCAGGTATGGCGATCTCCGTGTGGCTGATTCCGGTATGGCTGCTCATCCTGGGCGTCGGCTACCTGTGTAAAGAAAAAACGGCAAAAACGGTGAAAGCCCACTGATCGTGGCGTTACTTTTCCGCCCTCCCCGTCCGGGGAGGGTGTTATCTGCCTCACAGTTTCCCACGTATAACCATTTTATCCATATCAGCGGCGTGATCCTGCTACGCAAATAAAAGCTCGCAGGCGAATAATTACCGCCATCATCTGATGGGGAGAAGTCTCAATGGATAAGGGCAGACTTTCGGTAAGAGAGAAAATCGGGTATGGCATGGGCGACGCCGGATGTAACATTATTTTTGGCGCTATCATGCTGTTTGTTAATTATTTTTATACGGATATTTTTGGTCTTGCCCCGGCGTTAGTCGGTGTTTTACTCCTTTCAGTACGCGTTATCGATGCCGTTACCGATCCGGTGATGGGCGCGCTTGCCGATCGTACCCAAAGTAAATATGGTCGTTTCCGCCCCTGGCTACTGTGGATTGCATTTCCCTACGCGCTGTTCAGCGTGCTGATGTTCACGACGCCGGACTGGGGCTATAACAGCAAAGTTGTCTATGCTTTCGTCACCTATTTTCTGCTTTCTGTGACCTACACCGCCATCAATATTCCCTATTGCTCACTGGGCGGCGTGATCACCAATGATCCAAAAGAGCGCGTGGCCTGTCAGGCTTATCGCTTCGTGTTAGTCGGCATCGCGACGCTGTTGCTATCGTTAACGCTATTGCCGATGGTGGACTGGTTTGGCGGCGGCGACAAAGCCAAAGGCTATCAGTTGGCGATGACCGTGCTGGCGATTATCGGCATGGGTATGTTTCTGTTCTGCTTTGCCAGCGTCCGCGAACGCGTTCGCCCTGCCGTTCCGACGCACGATGATATGAAGAATGATTTCAAAGACGTGTGGAAAAACGATCAATGGGTACGCATTCTGCTATTGACCTTATGTAACGTCTGCCCGGGGTTTATCCGTATGGCGGCGACCATGTATTACGTCACCTGGGTGATGGGACAAAGCACCCATTTCGCTACGCTTTTTATTAGCCTTGGCGTGGTCGGTATGATGATCGGCAGTATGCTGGCAAAAGTCTTAACCGATCGCTGGTGTAAATTGAAGGTATTTTTCTGGACCAATATCGCGCTGGCGATTTTCTCCTGCGCGTTCTATTTCTTTGATCCGAAAGCTACCGTGATGATAGTGGCGCTCTACTTCCTGCTCAATATTCTGCATCAGATCCCTTCCCCGTTGCACTGGTCGCTGATGGCGGATGTCGATGATTACGGTGAATGGAAAACCGGCAAACGCATTACCGGTATTAGCTTCTCCGGTAATCTGTTCTTCCTGAAACTGGGCCTGGCGATTGCCGGGGCGATGGTCGGCTTTTTGCTCTCCTGGTACGGTTATGACGCCAGCGCCAAAGCGCAAAGCGCCTCGGCGATGAACGGTATTATGCTGTTGTTTACCGTTATCCCCGGCGTTGGCTATCTGATTACCGCAGGCGTGGTACGTCTGCTGAAAGTTGACCGTGAACTGATGAAAAAAATCCAGGACGATTTGGAAAAACGTCGCACTAATTACCGCGAATTGAGTGAGTTGCAGGAGCTCAAAGCCGCTGAAAGCGTAAGGAAAGCCTGATGGCAAACTGGCCAAACCCGTTTATTGAACAACGTGCCGATCCGTTTATTTTACGCGACGGCAGCGATTACTACTTTATTGCCTCCGTACCGGAATATGACAGGCTGGAAATCCGCCGGGCTGATTCGCTGGAAGGGTTGCGCGCCGCTGACCCCGTTGTCGTCTGGCGCAAACCGGAAAGTGGCCCGATGAGCCAGCTCATCTGGGCACCGGAAATGCACCGCATCAACGGTAAGTGGTACATCTATTTTGCCGCTACCCATACTCAAGCGCTTGATAAGCTGGGAATGTTCCAGCACCGTATGTTTGCCCTGGAGTGCGCCGATGCCGACCCACTCACCGGCAAGTGGACGGAGAAAGGTCAAATTAAAACACCGTTTGATACCTTCGCCCTCGATGCCACCACTTTTTATCATCAGGGAAAACAGTGGTATCTGTGGGCGCAAAAAGCGCCGGATATTGCCGGTAACTCAAATATTTATCTGGCTGAACTGGAAAATCCGTGGACGATTAAAGGCGAGCCGGTAAGGCTCAGTAAGCCAGAGTACGACTGGGAGTGTCGGGGTTTTTGGGTTAACGAAGGTCCGGCCGTCGTGGTGCATGGCGACAAGCTGTTTATCAGCTATTCAGCCAGCGCCACCGATGAAAACTACTGTATGGGGTTACTGTGGATTAACGTAAACGACGATCCGCGCGATCCGGCCAACTGGCATAAATCACCGCGCCCGGTCTTTACCACCAGCTATGAAAATCGCCAGTATGGGCCGGGACACAACAGCTTTACGCAAACGCCGGAAGGTGAAGATGTACTGGTGTACCACGCGAGAAATTACACCGAAATTGAAGGCGATCCGTTGTACGATCCCAACCGCCATACGCGTCTGAAACGGGTGCGCTGGGACGAAAACGGGATGCCTGATTTCGGCGTGCCGCCAGCCGATACGATCTAAGCCGTTGCACTGCCCGGTGGCGCTAACGCTTATGCGGCCTACAATGGAAAAACCTGTAGGCCCGGTAAGCGTTAGCGCCATCGGCACAACATTACACTAATGCCCCATAAATGGTGAGCAACGCAATAATCACCACCACCACAAACGAGGCCTTCTTCGCCATCGACACCGCCGCTTTGGGGGTTTCTACTTTGTCAGTATGCGGTTCGCGCGCCAGTGAGAACTGCGCCAGACGTGTGAGCACCTGATACTGCGAAGTATGCAGATCCGCCAGCGAGGCAAACCAGGCCGGCAACGCTTTCTCGCCATGCCCCAGTAATGCATACACTACGCCCGCCAGACGTACCGGAATCCAGTCCAGCACATGAAGAATAGCGTCAATGCCGGATTGCAAACGTTGGTGCGGCGTCTGATAGCGCGCCAGCCAGGTCTGCCAGGCCCGTAAAAACGCATAGCCCACCAGCGTTACCGGCCCCCACGGACCGCCAACGATAAACCAAAATAGCGGTGCGAGGTAAAAACGGAAATTTATCCATAACAACGCATTTTGCAGCTCACGCAAAAATTCACGCTCATTACAATCCGGCGGCACGCCGTGAATCAGCGTAAGCTCGCTGGCCATCGCCTCGCAAGGATGCGGATCGTTACGGGACGCCGCTTTCAGCCAGGCGTGATAATGTACTCGCACTTTGCCCGCGCCGATACACAGCACGCCCAGGAGAATCCACACCACCAGCGTCGGCACGTTAAATAGCAGCCCTTTTAACGCCTGGAGCAGTAGAAAAGTCACCACCATCGCGATCGCCGTCATTCCCATCGTGCGCAACATCGAAAAATGCGTAATCCGACGGAATAGCGCCTCCAGCCGATGATCGAGCTGCCAGTGCTCGCCCAGCTTAAACAGGCGCTCGACAATCAGCACCAGTAATGTCGTAAACAGCGTCATGTCATCTCCTTGTGCGACGAAAGAGCTACCAAAGCGCGAAAGCGCGGCCAGTCAAAGGCAGGGCCAGGGTCCGTTTTGCGGTCAGGCGCAATGTTGCAGTGTCCGGTCATATTGTCGGCGATCGCCGGATAGCAAGCGATAAGCGTGCGCGTCACGGCGGCTAGCTGCTGATACTGCGCATCGGTATAAGCCAGCGTATCCGTCCCCTCCAGCTCAATACCAATGGAGAAATCATTACAACGTTCCCGCCCCTGATAGTTTGACACGCCCGCATGCCACGCACGCTTATCAAAAGGCACATACTGGACGATTTCACCGTCGCGACGAATCAGACAATGGGCCGAAACACGAAGATGAGCGATTTCTGCAAAAAAAGGATGGGCGTCTGGATCTATCGTTCCGGTGAATAATGCATCGATCCACGGACCGCCAAACTCGCCGGGGGGCAGGCTAATATTATGCACCACCAGCAAGGACGGTTTTTCGTCATCCGGACGGCAATCATAATGCGGAGAAGGGACGCGTCGCGCCTCTACCAACCAACCCTTATCTGGCAACATGCGGAGTCTCCTTTTGAGTGGTGCTTATAGCTGCTTCAGAGTAGCATGTTTCTACCTTATGATTCGTTAGCAATTTGGAGTTTTATCATGCCGCCTCGCCGTTATAACCCAGACGACCGACGTGACGCGCTACTGGAACGCATTAATCTCGATATCCCTGCCGCCGTTGCTCAGGCGCTGCGTGAAGATTTAGGTGGAGAAGTCGATGCTGGCAACGATATCACCGCGCAACTTTTGCCGGCAGATACGCAAGCCCATGCCACGGTGATCACTCGTGAAGACGGCGTTTTCTGCGGCAAGCGCTGGGTTGAAGAGGTCTTCATCCAACTGGCGGGCGATGATGTGCGCCTCACCTGGCATGTCGATGACGGCGACGCCATTCATGCCAACCAAACAGTGTTTGAACTGAACGGCCCGGCTCGCGTATTGCTGACCGGCGAGCGCACGGCGCTAAACTTTGTCCAGACCCTTTCCGGCGTCGCCAGTGAAGTACGCCGCTACGTTGGACTATTGGCTGGCACCCAAACCCAGTTGCTCGACACGCGTAAAACGCTGCCGGGTCTGCGCACCGCGCTCAAATATGCGGTTTTATGCGGCGGCGGCGCCAATCATCGTCTGGGCCTCACTGACGCGTTCCTGATTAAAGAAAACCATATCATCGCCTCCGGTTCGGTTCGTCAGGCGGTGGAAAAAGCGTTCTGGCTACATCCGGACGTGCCGGTAGAAGTCGAGGTCGAAAATCTGGATGAACTGGACGATGCGCTGAAAGCAGGCGCGGATATTATCATGCTGGATAATTTCAACACCGACCAGATGCGCGAGGCGGTGAAACGCGTCAACGGCCAGGCGCGGCTGGAAGTATCCGGCAACGTCACCGCGGAAACCTTACGCGAATTTGCTGAAACCGGGGTGGATTTCATCTCCGTTGGCGCGCTGACCAAGCACGTACGCGCGCTCGATCTCTCCATGCGTTTTCGCTGATCCTCTCCACCCGATGGCGCTGCGCCGTCGGGTCTATAAATCACCTGTCCGTAGATCCGCGTCGTGATTCGGTAAAATATTCGTAGCGCCTCGCAATAACGTTGCCGTGTCATGTAACGCAGCAAAAATCTTCAGAATCCGCCTTCCCGTTTTACCTTTTGCCGCTCGCCCGCTCTTCCCGCGTTTGCCACAGTAGCGCCAGCTAACTCAAGGAGCGAACAATGGAAAAACAACGCGGTTTCACGCTTATCGAACTGATGGTCGTTATTGGCATCATCGCCATTTTAAGCGCCATTGGCATTCCGGCTTACCAGAACTATCTGCGTAAAGCGGCGCTGACGGATATGTTGCAAACGTTTGTCCCCTACCGTACCGCCGTCGAACTCTGCGCTCTGGAACATGGTGGGACGAGCACATGCGATGCGGGCGTCAACGGTATCCCCTCGCCCGTCATCACCCGTTATGTTTCGGGCATGAGCGTGGAAAAAGGCGTCATCACGCTTACCGGCCAGGAGAGTCTGAGCGGGCTTAACGTCATCATGACGCCCGCCTGGGACAATGCTAACGGCATTACCGGCTGGACGCGTAACTGCAATATTCAAAGCGACAGCGCGTTACAACAGGCTTGTGAAGATGTCTTCCGTTTTGACGCCAACTAAGGAGACAAGATGAAAGACGCTCAGCTCAACACCTTGTGTCAACGTCATCAGGCTGTACTGATCAATAGCGCCAGCAACAGTATCACTGTTGCGGTGGTCGACGCGCCCTCTCATGCGTTACTGGACGCTCTGCATTTCGCCACGCAAAAACAGATTGATATTGTGTGCTGGACTCGCCAGCAAATGGAAAATCATCGGCATAAGCCGGATCAGGCTCCCTCGGCAAACGCCGCGAAAGGCGGAGAAACCGCAGCCCAGCTTCTCAATCAGACATTACGCTCGGCGATGGCGAAACGCGCTTCTGATATCCATCTCGAACCAGGCGCCAGCCGCTACCGAATAAGACTCCGCATCGACGGCGTTCTTCATATTCTGCAGGACATCGCCAAAGAGACGGGGCTTGCGCTGACGGCCAGATTGAAAGTCCTGGGAAATTTGGACATCGCTGAACATCGGCTGCCGCAGGACGGGCAATTTACCGTTGACCTGTCGGGAGACAGCATCTCTTTTCGTATCGCCACGCTTCCCTGTAAAGAAGGCGAAAAAGTCGTCTTACGGTTGTTGCATCAGGTTGAACAAACGCTGGATCTGGACACGCTGGGCATGTACGGGGCACAACTTACCGCTTTTAGACAAGCCCTACAGCAACCTCAGGGGCTGGTACTGGTGACTGGCCCCACCGGTAGCGGAAAAACGGTCACGCTATACAGCGCGCTACAAACGCGGAATACGCCGGGTATCAACCTCTGTAGCGTTGAGGATCCGATAGAAATTCCACTGGATGGGATTAACCAGACGCAGATCCATCCCCGCGCCGGGCTCACCTTTCAAAATGTGCTGCGCGCGCTTTTACGCCAGGACCCTGACATCATCATGGTAGGTGAAATTCGTGACGGCGACACCGCAGAAATCGCCATTAAGGCGGCACAAACGGGCCATCTGGTACTTTCAACGCTCCATACGAACTCCACCAGCGAAACCCTGATACGTTTGCAGCAAATGGGCGTAGCACGCTGGATGATCTCATCGGCGCTTACGCTGATGGTAGCGCAACGCCTGGTAAGGAAGCTTTGCCCGCACTGCAAACAGCGTCTGAGCGATCCCGTGGTGCTATCGCCCAATCTTTGGCCCAGCGCGCTACCGCGCTGGCAGGCAAGCGGCTGTCAGCATTGCTACCACGGCTTTTATGGCCGAACCGCGTTATTCGAAGTGTTAACCGTTACCCCGGCATTACGTCAGTTAATTGCGAGCGGCGCATCGGCGCAAGCACTGGAAGCCCACCTCCAACAGACCGGTACAGGGACGCTTTTTGAAAATGGCTGTCGCGCCGTTGAGCAAGGCATGACGTCCTTTGAAGAGATACTGCGCGTTCTGGGAATGCCCCATGAGCGTTAAACAGCTCTGGCGCTGGCAAGGCGTTAACGATAAAGGTCAACTGGAACAAGACGTTGTATGGGCGGACAATCGTCTGGCGCTGATCATCACCCTGCAACATCAGCGCATTATGCCGCTTCGCATCAAGCGTATGGGCGTTAACGCCGCACTGTGGAAAGAAGAGCAAAGCGCTGAAATTATTCATCAGTTGGCCACGCTCATTCATGCCGGACTGACGCTTTCTGAAGGGCTGGAACTCCTTGCGCAACAGCATCCACACCGACAATGGCAAGCGCTGTTGCGCACGCTGGCTCACGAGCTTGAACAGGGCGTCCCTTTTTCCAGCGCATTAGTCTCCTGGCCGCAGGTATTTCCGCCGCTCTACCAGACGATGATCCGCACCGGAGAACTGACCGGCAAACTGGCCGACTGCTGCTTTGAACTGGCCCGTCAGCAAAAAGCGCAACGGCAGATTACGGTTAGCGTGAAAAAGGCGCTGCGCTATCCCGCCATTATTCTGACAATGGCCGCCCTGGTCGTTTTCGCCATGCTGCACTTTGTCCTGCCGGAATTTGCCGCCATTTACCGTAGCTTCAATACCCCGCTCCCTCTTCTGACGCGCGGTATTATCGCGATAGCGCAATGGGGGTCGGCATGGGGTTGGCTCATCTTGTTCCTGACGATGCTCATTGCTATCGCTCACCGCAGGGTAAAACAAAAGCCGTCCTGGCAAGCGCAGCGGCAGCGTCTTCTGCTACGGCTTCCCGTTATGGGTCGCCTGATAAGAGGCCAGAAACTAGCGCAAATATTCACCGTACTGGCATTGACCCAAAGCGCAGGCATTCCTTTTCTTCAGGGACTGGAAAGCGCTATCGATAGTCTCGGCTGCCCTTACTGGTCACAGCGTTTAACGCAGGTACATCAGGAGATCGCCGCGGGCAATCCGGTCTGGTTGGCGCTAAAAAATACCCAGGAATTTAGTCCGCTATGCCTGCAACTGGTCAGAACGGGCGAAGCGTCCGGTTCACTCGATATCATGCTGCATAACCTTGCCCGTCACCACAGTGAAACTACGCTGGCGCTGGCCGATAATCTGGCGTCGCTGTTGGAACCGACGTTATTGATCATCACCGGCTTAATTATCGGTACGCTGGTGGTGGCGATGTATTTGCCGATTTTTCATCTGGGAGACGCGATGAGCGGGATGGGATAAGGCTGGCGCACATTTACGCCAGCCAGAATATTAGAGGCTATTGAAAATGCGGTTTTCTTGTTCCTGCACCCGAATAAAGGTGGTGCGTTTGGTCAACTCTTTCAGGCGAGACGCGCCGACATAAGTGCAGGCTGAGCGTAGACCGCCCAGGATATCGCGGGCAGTATTGCCCACCGGCCCACGCAGCGGCAATTTAACCGTTTTACCTTCTGCCGCGCGGTATTTCGCGACGCCGCCGACATGACGGTTCATCGCAGATTCCGAACTCATGCCGTAGAACAGCATAAATTTCTCGCCGTTCTCTTCTACCACGCTGCCGCCGCTCTCTTCGTGCCCCGCCAGCATGCCGCCCAACATAACGAAATCCGCGCCGCCGCCGAAGGCTTTTGCTACGTCGCCTGGCATGGTGCAGCCGCCATCGCTGACGATCATGCCGCCCAGGCCATGCGCCGCGTCAGCGCATTCGATAACCGCCGACAGTTGCGGATAACCAACGCCAGTTTTTACACGCGTCGTGCATACGGAGCCGGGACCAATTCCCACTTTCACGATATCGGCGCCGGAGAGGATAAGCTCTTCGCACATCTCGCCCGTTACCACATTGCCTGCGCAGATTGTTTTTGTCGGCCATGCTTCACGTGCTTTCGCGACGAACTGCACAAAATGTTCTGAATAGCCATTGGCCACATCAATACAGACAAAGTTCAGCGCAGGATTCAGCGCCAGAATCTGCACGGTTTTTTCGAAATCAGCATCAGAGGTCCCGGTGGAAACCATCACATGCTTGAGAACATCAGCCGAAGCCGTGTCGATAAAAGCTGCCCATTCTTCAACGGTATAATGTTTATGTACAGCAGTCAGAATATCAAACCCGGCCAATGCTTGCGCCATTTCAAACGTCCCGACGGTATCCATATTGGCCGCAATAATCGGTACGCCAGACCAGGTCTGACCTGAGTGTTTAAAGGTGAATTGACGTTCCAGTTCGACATCGGAACGGCTTTTGAGGGTAGAACGTTTAGGACGGATAAGAACGTCTTTGAAACCTAACTTCAGATCTTCTTCAATACGCATGTGCGGATTCCTGGGGTTAATGGCGAAAAATCGAAACTCACAACTCCAGTGACGCTATCATACGCACTAATCATGGCCGTACAAGACTGCGAAATTCTCTTTTTTTACGTTACAATCCCATAAATTTACCTGGCGAATAGTAGGTTAATGCTCAGAGCGTATCGTCTTTGTATGCTTAAAATTTAACCTTTTGATTGTCAAACTAAAATTCCGGAAGCTGGAGATATGAGGTATACCGTAGCCTTAACCGGCGGTATTGGCAGCGGTAAAAGTACCGTCGCTGATGCCTTCGCTGACCTCGGAATAACCGTCATCGACGCGGATATTATCGCGCGCCAGATGGTTGAGCCAGGGCAGCCCGCCCTGAACGCAATAGCGGAACATTTTGGTTCTGAACTTATCGCCGCCGACGGCACGTTACGTCGCCGGGCGCTGCGTGAGCGTATTTTTTCGCATCCGGAAGAAAAAGCCTGGCTTAACGCTCTGCTTCACCCCTTAATTCAGCAGGAAACCCAACGACAGTTTCAACAGGCTACGTCGCCCTATGTGTTATGGGTTGTGCCTCTGCTGGTTGAAAACAGGCTGTATCAAAAAGCCAACCGCGTACTGGTGGTTGACGTGACGCCCGAAACGCAGCTCATACGCACAATGCAGCGTGATGATGTTACGCGCGAGCATGTTGAACACATTCTCGCTGCGCAGGCGACGCGTGAAGCGCGCCTTGCCGTGGCGGACGATGTTATTGATAATAACGGCGCACCGGATGCTATCGCATCAGATGTGGCCCGCCTGCACGCCAGTTATCTTAAGCTCGCGTCGCAGTTTGTCTCACAGGAAAAACCGTAATGCATACCCAGGTCCTATTTGAACACCCTCTCAATGAGAAGATGCGTACGTGGCTGCGCATAGAGTTTTTGATCCAACAGCTCTCCATCAACCTGCCAATTGCAGACCATGCTGGCGCACTGCATTTTTTCCGTAACATCAGCGATCTACTGGATGTGTTCGAACGGGGCGAAGTCCGTACCGAACTGCTGAAAGAACTGGAGCGCCAGCAGCGTAAATTACAGGCCTGGGTTGAGGTTCCCGGCGTCGATCAAGACCGTATTGAAGCCCTGCGCCAGCAGTTAAAATCCGCGGGCAGCGTGCTAATCTCCGCCCCGAGGATTGGCCAGCAGCTACGCGAAGATCGCTTGATTGCCCTTGTGCGTCAACGCTTAAGTATTCCTGGCGGCTGTTGCAGTTTCGATTTACCCACTCTGCATATCTGGTTGCACCTACAACAGGCGCAGCGCGACGCCCAGATTGAAAGCTGGCTTGCCAGCCTGAATCCCCTCACCCAGGCGCTGACGCTGGTGCTTGATCTGATCCGTAATTCAGCGCCTTTCCGTAAGCAAACCAGTCTGAACGGTTTTTATCAGGATAACGGGGACGACGCCGATTTGCTGCGTCTTATGCTGACGCTCGATTCACAACTTTATCCGCAAATTTCCGGCCATAAGAGCCGTTTTGCCATTCGCTTTATGCCGCTGGATAGTGAAAATGGTCTGGTGCCGGAGCGTCTTGATTTTGAACTGGCCTGTTGCTAAGGAGTAAAAATGTCTGACGTGACCGTCGTAAACTGTCCGACCTGCGGTAAACCGGTCGTCTGGGGGGAAATTAGCCCCTTCCGCCCATTTTGTTCTAAACGCTGTCAGTTAATTGATTTGGGCGAATGGGCCGCCGAAGAGAAACGAATCGCCAGCAGCGGCGACCAGTCTGATAGCGACGACTGGAGCGAAGAGCGCTAACAGTGATGGCTCTGTTGAGACGGCAATATCGCCTTATGACAAAAATAATCAATAAATACGCGTAGTTTTGGTGCCATATGCGCGCGGCCGGGATAATACAAATAAAACCGGTCCGCCGCAGGCAGCCACTCCTCAAGCACGGAACACAACCGCCCATCCTGTAAGTCTTCGTGGACATCCTGTTCAAAAACGTAGGTTAGACCTGCCCCATCACGCGCGGCGGAGAGACGCAACGCTTTATCATTCACCATTAACGCGGCTTCCGGCGTAATTTCCAGCCGTTGCGCTCCATGAACAAACTCCCACCGATATAGCCCGCTCTCACGCGTAAAACGATGGCAAAGGCAGCGGTGATTGATGAGTTCCTGAGGATGCAGCGGCGTGCCAAAACGCGCAAGGTATGCAGGGGATGCTACGATCGCCGGGCGTAAAACATCACCGAGCGGAACGACATTCATATCAAGTTGTACCGCATCGCCAAAGCGAATACCGGCATCAAAGCGTTCGTTAATTAAATCCACAAAACCGTCATTCACGTCGATATCCAGCCGAATATCGGGATAATCGCGCATGAAACCGGCGAGATTAGGTTGTAACAAAAGCGTAGCCGCCGTGCGCGGTACCGTAAGGCGTAATGTCCCTCCGGGTATATCGCGGCTCTGGCGGGCATGTTCCATCGCCTCATCAATATGGTTTAATGCGGGCCTGATACTGGCAAGAAAGGCATGTCCTGCTTCTGTCAAACCGACACGCCGGGTGGTTCGGTTCAACAATTTCACGCCAAGTTCATCCTCCAGTTGGCGCATATTCTGACTTAACGCCGACGTGGAAATATGTAACTGCGCCGCTGCCCGCGTGAAGCTATGGTTTTCAGCAATCATGCAAAAAGCATGCAATATGGACATCACATCATGACGCATTATTAAGCCAGCCTTCATAAACCATGCTTATTCCCCCTATTTTTCATCTTATACGCCAGGTATAGACTGCCTGCCATGCACAAAATATCCTCATGGAGGTAGTATGCAATATCGTACATTAGGCGCAAACGGACCGCGAGTGTCAGCCATCGGACTGGGATGTATGGGCATGAGCGCATTTTACGGCGCTCATGACGACAGCACCTCAATTAAGACACTACATTATGCGTTAGATCAGGGGGTAACACTGCTCGATACCGCAGATATGTATGGCCCTTATACCAATGAAAGGTTAGTCGGAAAAGCCATCGCCGATCGTCGCGATCGGGTATTTTTAGCGACGAAATTTGGTATCGTTCTCGACCCTGCTAACCCTATGGCGCGTGGCGTCAATGGCAGACCGGAGTACGTTCGCCGTAGTTGTGAGCAAAGTCTGCAACGCCTGGGGGTCGATCATATCGATCTGTACTACCAACATCGCGTTGATCCATCAGTCCCCATAGAAGAGACTGTCGGTGCAATGGCGGACCTGGTGCGCGAGGGAAAAGTGCGTTATCTCGGGCTATCCGAAGCATCAACGCAAACGCTGGAACGCGCCCATCACGTTCACCCCATTACCGCGCTGCAAAGTGAGTATTCGCTTTGGTCCCGCGAAGCGGAAATTTCAGCACTTTCCACCTGTGAACGGTTGGGTATAGGATTCGTCGCTTACAGCCCGCTGGGACGCGGATTTCTGACCGGTACGATTAAAACGCCAGAAGATTTTGCTGCGAATGACTTCCGTCGCACAAATCCCAGGTTCATGGGTGAGAACTTCTCGCGCAATTTACGTCTGGCTGAAGCAATAAAACAAATGGCACGCGAAAAAGAGTGTACCCCCGCACAATTAGCGCTGGCCTGGCTGCTGGCCCGCAACAGGCACATCGTTCCCATTCCCGGCACCCGCCACTGTGCCAGGGTGGATGAAAACCTCGGCGCGTTATCACTGACCCTAAGCCCGCAGGAGCTGGCGGCAATTGAGGCGGTTTTTCCTCACGACGCCGCGGCCGGCCCCCGCTACTGGCCGGAAATTATGTCGACATTAAATCGCTAATAAGATCGATGGGGATCGTGTTGCGATCCCCCACTAAGGCGCAAATTGGCGTAATTTACGAATAATCGGTTCATTGGCCGGTGGAAAATCGTCCGTATTCAACGCGTTTTGCGCGATCCACCGTCCCGGCTGTCCTTCTTTCCCCCACGGTTCGCCCTCCCAGCGTTCAACCAGCCAAAACCACAGCGTAATGTGTCGGTCCGGGAATTGATATTCCAGAGTGTCGAATAATGTCACCTGTGTTGGCGTAATCCCCACCTCTTCCTGTAGCTCCCGGATCAACGCCTGCTCTGGTGTTTCGTCGGCTTCAATTTTTCCGCCGGGAAATTCCAGCTTGTTCGCCATATGCGCATCAGCGGCGCGTCGGGTAATAAAAATTTCGTCGTTCGGGTTGCGGATAATCCCAACCGCGATTTGCAGTTTTTTCATCTTGTTGCATCCATAAAAAAGGCGCAGTCGCCTGCGCCTTTTTATCTGTGTTCAATGCCAGGCCGAATAAGCGTAGCGCCCTTCGGCAATAATGCCAGCACCGACCGACCTGATGGCAACACATTATGTCTTATCAGGCCGGTAAGTTTATCGCATCAGCTCAGGCGACCGTGACACTGTTTGTATTTCTTACCGGAACCGCAAGGGCAAGGATCGTTACGTCCAATCTTACGTTCGCCGGTTTGGGCGGCCAGATCGGCAGCCACGGCGGCATCGTCATCCTGATGGCTTAGCTGCTGCATCTGCGCCAGGCGCTCCGCCTCTTCGCGACGCTGCATTTCCATCGCTTCGACCTCTTCCGGCATACGTACCTGGACTTTGCTCAGGGTACTGATCACTTCATATTTCAGCGATTCCAGCATCGCGGCGAACATAGCGAAGGATTCGCGCTTGTATTCCTGCTTCGGATCTTTTTGCGCATAGCCGCGCAGATGAATACCCTGACGCAGGTAATCCATCGCCGCCAGGTGCTCTTTCCACAGGGAATCGAGCGTTTGCAGCATCACGCCTTTTTCGAAATGACGCATCATTTCA
Organism: Salmonella sp. SSDFZ54; assembly: GCF_004010735.1. Lineage (NCBI taxonomy): Bacteria > Pseudomonadati > Pseudomonadota > Gammaproteobacteria > Enterobacterales > Enterobacteriaceae > Salmonella > Salmonella sp. SSDFZ54. Next base: position 2,871,394 of record NZ_CP034819.1, on the reverse strand, counting down.
GCGCCAACCACCTCTTCTTTACGCTGATACACCTCGATGGACTGCGCCAGGATGCGCTCACGCAGCGTCTCCTCATGCAGCTCCGGCTCTTTATCCAGCCATTCGGCAATCGGCATCTCCAGGTCGAAGTCGTTTTTCAGGCGTTCCTGCAAACCCGGGATATCCCACATCTCTTCCAGCGACTGCGGCGGAATGTAGGCGTCGATAGTCGCCTTAAAGACATCTTCGCGAATGCTGTTAATGGTGTCGCTCACGTCAGACACATCCAGCAGTTCGTTACGCTGGGTATAAATTGCACGGCGCTGATCGTTCGCCACATCATCATATTCCAGCAGTTGCTTACGAATATCGAAGTTACGGCTTTCTACTTTACGCTGCGCGTTAGCGATAGCTTTCGTCACCCACGGGTGCTCAATCGCTTCGCCCGGCTTCATCCCCAGTTTACGCATCATACCGGAGACACGATCGGAGGCGAAAATACGCATCAGCGCATCTTCCATCGACAGGTAGAAACGGGAAGAACCCGGATCGCCCTGGCGACCGGAACGGCCACGCAGCTGGTTGTCGATACGGCGGGATTCATGGCGCTCGGTGCCAATGATATGCAGGCCGCCGGCAGCCAGAACCGCGTCATGGCGTACCTGCCAGTCCGCTTTAATCTGCGCAATCTGTTCTTCCGTCGGCGCTTCCAGCGCGGCGACTTCCGCCTGCCAGCTACCGCCCAGCATAATATCGGTACCACGACCCGCCATGTTAGTAGCGATAGTGACCGCCGCTGGATAACCAGCCTGCGCAACGATGCCTGCTTCGTTGGCGTGGAATTTTGCGTTCAGGACGTTATGTTTGATACCCGCTTTGGTCAGCTCTCTGGAGACCACTTCAGATTTCTCGATAGAAATCGTCCCGACCAGCACTGGCTGACCGTTCGCGGTACGTTCTTTAATATCTTCGATAATGGCCTGGATTTTTTCCGCTTCGGTCATGTAGACCAGATCCGGCAAATCTTTACGGATCATCGGACGGTTGGTCGGAACAACGACGGTGTCCAGCTTATAGATAGAACTAAATTCGAAGGCTTCAGTATCCGCCGTACCGGTCATACCGGCCAGCTTTTCATACAGACGGAAGTAGTTCTGGAAGGTAATAGACGCCAGCGTCTGGTTTTCATTCTGAATTTCAACGCCTTCTTTCGCTTCTACCGCCTGGTGCAGACCGTCAGACCAGCGACGCCCCTGCATGGTACGACCGGTATGTTCATCAACAATGATGACTTCGCCGTCTTTCACAATGTAATCCACGTCACGGGTAAACAGCGCGTGCGCGCGCAGCGCGGCGGTGACGTGATGCATCAGCATAATATTGCCAGGCGAGTAGAGCGACTCGCCTTCATCCATAATGCCTTCTTGCACCAGTAGCTCTTCAATCAGCACCAGACCGCGTTCGGTCAGGTTAACCTGGCGCGCTTTCTCATCAACGGAGAAGTGGCCTTCGCCCTGGAAAGTGTCAGAATCTTCTTTCTCCTGACGAATCAGGTGCGGAATGATTTTGTTCACTTTTTTGTACATTTCCGAGCTATCTTCCGCCGGGCCGGAAATAATCAGCGGCGTACGCGCTTCATCGATCAGGATGGAGTCGACCTCATCCACCAGCGCATAATGCAGTTTACGCTGCACGCGCTCTTCCGGGCTGAACGCCATGTTGTCGCGCAGGTAGTCAAAACCGTATTCGTTGTTAGTGCCGTAAGTGATGTCGGCAGCGTAAGCTTCACGTTTGGCTGGCGCAGGCATACCTGGCAGGTTGATACCAACGGACATACCGAGGAATTCGAATAGCGGACGGTTGTTTTCGGCGTCACGCTGCGCCAGATAGTCGTTCACGGTTACCACATGAACGCCTTTGCCGGACAGCGCGTTCAGGTAGGCTGGCAGCGTTGCGGTCAGCGTTTTACCTTCACCAGTACGCATTTCGGCGATACAGCGATCGTTGAGCACCATACCACCCAATAGCTGAACGTCGAAGTGACGCATCCCAAAGACGCGTTTACTGGCTTCACGCACCACCGCGAACGCTTCCGGAATCAGGCTCTCTACGCTTTCGCCTTTTTCAATACGGGCGCGAAATTCGTTGGTTTTCGCTTTCAGTTCGTCATCGGAGAGTTTTTCCATCTCCGGTTCCATCGCATTAATAAGGCTGACGGCCTTACGCATACGACGCAGCGTACGATCGTTACGGCTACCGAATACTTTGGTTAATAATTTGATTAGCATAATAAAGTCTCAAATGCCCCGCGCCGCGGAGCTACAAATAAAGTAAAAGGGTCTTTTTTCGTTAGCTGAGACGTTGCGGACCGGCGCGGATACCCTGCGCCTGACTTATCCAGGCCGGGATGCTAAATGCGGTTTGTGGCGCAAAATACGCCAGGGAGAGGCGGCGAACAATCGCCGGCGGCGTGCCCTCCTGCGTGAGCATCGCGCTGAGCGTATTCAGTAAGGCGATATGATGCGCCTGTAATGGCGACGGCGCGTCGGCAACGGGCAGCGTTTGCGGCGCCATTGCAAAAGAAAGGTGGCGAATCACCGTGCGAATAGCGTGCTGATGCCAGTAATCTACGGTGAAATTGGGACGACGGTTAGAGGCTTCTAACAGCGCAAGATGGCTAAAGTTAACTTTAGACGCGGTGCTGGCGGTCGTCCTTGCAGGCGTATTGGTTTCAGCGGCGTTACTGAGCGCGGGCAAACCAAAACTCGCCGCGACCATCCCTAATAAGAGATGCGGCCAGAAGTATCGTCTGCCTAACTGTCGCCAGCGCGTCAGTATTCCACTCACGTCATTGCCACCTGATATGCCCCTCATGGGCTTACGGAATCAAAACAATTTGCGCACAAATCTTATCATTAAAGCGTACGCGCTACAGCAGTAATGACGAGAAGCTAAGGTGAAAATCGGCTAAGAAAACAGCGAACGCGCCGTGTTTCCATTTAACTCTGCCAAAATGGCTGTATTAAGGAAAGCGCAGATAAAGGATAGTAAAAAAAACGACTGGCTCGCCTGGCCGGAGAGAGTGCCAGGTTAACCAGTCGAATTTTATACGACAACGTATGTCGTTATGCCAGTACCGTCGAAGGCGCTTTGAAAGCCAACGGCAGTTCTGCGTCGTCCTGGAAGGTCACAAATTCCCAGGCTTCCTGTTTTGCCAGGACTGCCTGTAACAATTTGTTATTCAATGCGTGACCGGATTTATACGCGGTAAACGCACCAATAATATTGTGACCACACATGAACAAGTCACCGATCGCGTCGAGCATTTTGTGACGAACGAATTCATCTTCAAAACGCAGGCCGTCTTCGTTCAATACGCGATAATCGTCAACAACGATGGCACAATCGAAGCTGCCGCCCAGGCACAGGCCGCGGGACTGCAGATATTCGATATCACGCATAAAACCGAAGGTACGCGCACGGCTGATCTGGCGCATGAACGCATCCGCAGAGAAGTTCATCGCGTAGCGCTGGCTGCTGGAATCGATCGCCGGATGGTTAAAGTCGATGGTGAAATCCAACGTAAAACCATTGTACGGTCTGAATTCAGCCCATTTATCGCCATCTTCAACCCGAACAGTCTCTTTGATGCGTACGAATTTTTTGGCGCAGTTCAGTTCATCAATACCGGCGTCAAGCAGCAGGTAGACAAACGGAGCGGCACTGCCATCCATGATCGGGATTTCCGGGGCATTAACCTCAATAACGATGTTATCGATACCTAAGCCCGCCAGAGCAGCGTTCAGGTGCTCAACGGTTGAAATCCGTACATCATGCTCATTCACCAGACACGTACAGAGCATGGTATCACGCACAGATTTGGCATCGGCCGGGAAATCTACCGGTGGATTCAAGTCGGTGCGACGATAGATGACCCCGGTATTGGCCGGCGCAGGGCGTAATGTCAGGGTGACTTTTTTGCCGGTGTGTAAACCGACGCCAGTCGCCTGAACGATACGTTTAAGTGTCCTTTGTTTGATCATCGTATAATCTCGCCAAATTACCTATCCAACCGAAGTGTACTATACATTCGGCGGGCCAGTTTAGCACAAAGAGCCCAGAATCCCAAATTCCAGCTAATTCTTAATCAGCTTGCTTACGCAGGAATGCGGGGATATCCAGATAATCCGGCTCTTTCGCCGCCTGTGGTGTATTGTCGTTAACCACTTTCGCGACCGTTTTTTGCTCCTGCGTCAGCGGCGCCATACCGTGCTGCTGATAACGATCCAACACCGGCTGCTGCACCTGTTTATTGGTGACCAGAGTGATTTCCGGACGTTTGTCCATACCAATACCGGTCGCCACTACCGTCACGCGCAGTTCATCATTCATATCCGGGTCCAGAGAAGTACCGATAACCACGGTGGCGTTATCCGACGCAAACGCGCGAATGGTGTTACCGACGGTTTCAAACTCGTCCAGACGCAGGTCGAAGCCCGCGGTAATGTTGACCAACACGCCGCGCGCGCCGGACAGGTCGATATCTTCCAGCAGCGGAGAAGAAATAGCCATTTCAGCCGCTTCTTCCGCACGGTCTTCACCGCTCGCCACGCCGGAGCCCATCATTGCGTAGCCCATTTCAGACATCACGGTACGCACGTCAGCAAAGTCGACGTTCATCAGACCCGGGCGGGTGATCAGCTCTGCGATGCCCTGAACCGCGCCTTTCAGCACGTCGTTAGCCGCGCCGAACGCGTCGAGCAGGGAGATACCACGGCCCAGCACTTTCAGCAGCTTGTCGTTCGGGATGGTGATCAACGAGTCCACATGCTTGGACAGCTCGGTGATACCCTGCTCCGCAAATGCCATGCGCTTTTTGCCTTCAAAATTGAAAGGCTTAGTCACCACGGCAACGGTCAGAATACCTAAATCTTTAGCCACTTCAGCAACCACTGGCGCCGCGCCAGTTCCGGTACCGCCGCCCATGCCTGCCGCGATAAATACCATGTCTGCGCCTTCAAGCGCCGCACGCAGCGCTTCACGGTCTTCGTCCGCCGCGTTACGACCGACTTCCGGGTTAGCGCCAGCGCCCAGACCTTTGGTAATGCCGCTACCAATTTGAATGGTCTGGCCAACCGCCGTTTTACGCAACGCCTGAGCGTCGGTATTCACCGCGAAGAATTCAACACCTTCGATGCGCTCGCGCACCATGTGTTCAACAGCGTTACCGCCGCCACCACCGACGCCGATGACTTTAATCACCGCGTCGTTGGTTAGTTCCATAGGTTCAAACATAATCTCTCTCCGTCATGTGCCTGTCGCCTGAGGCCGTAATATCTGGCGGCCTCATAAAAATTAAAACTCTTTTCGCAGCCAGCTATTAAGTCGCTTGATCCACGAGCCAACTGATGCCGTAACACGTTTTTCCACTTCTGCTTCACCGTTTAAGTGGGACTCTTTCCCGTAGTGAAGCAATCCCACCGCCGTTGAGTAATACGGCTCCTGGGCATAATCCGTCAGACCGGTGATATTCAGCGGCGCGCCGATACGCACCTGCGTATGAAACACGCGCTGAGCGCAAGCAGCAAGCCCTTCGATTTGCGCCGCGCCGCCGGTTAACACAATCCCCGCCGCCAGGTGATGTTTTACCCCTTGTTGGCGAAGCTGTTCCTGTAATTGCAATATCTCTTCGTTGACCAGATTGAGCAGCTCGGTGTAACGCGGCTCAATCACTTCCGCCAGCGTCTGACGTTGCAGGCTGCGCGGCGGACGCCCGCCTACGCTCGGTACTTCAACGCTTTCGTCTTTACCGACGATGGAACCCAGCGCGCAACCGTGGCGAACTTTAATGGCTTCAGCATCGCTCGGCGGCGTACCAAAGGCATAAGCGATATCGCTGGTCACCACGTTCCCCGCGTAAGGGATCACTTTGGTATGACGCAGCGCGCCGCCAGTATAAACGGCGATATCCATTGTACCACCGCCGATATCCACGACACAGACGCCCAGTTCACGTTCATCTTCCGTTAACACGGAATAACTGGCCGCCAGTCCGGCAAATATCAGTTGGTCAACTTTCAGACCACAACGTTCAACAGCTTTGACAATGTTTTTTGCCATATCGTTGTGGCAGGTAATCAAATGTACTTTCGCCTGCATACGCACGCCGGAAAGACCGACCGGATTTTTAATGCCTTCCTGGTAGTCAATGGCGTACTCCTGAGGAATCACATGCAGCACGCGATGTTCATCGCGCACGCGCACTGACTTCGCAGTATGCACGACGTTTTCCACATCTTCTTGCGTCACTTCCTCTTCGGAAATGGGCACCATACCAATTTCATTCTGACAGCTAATATGTTTGCCGGAAAGCGCCAGATATACCGAGGAGATCTGGCAATCGGCCATCAATTCCGCCTGGTCAATGGCGCGCTGAACGCATTTCACCACTGACTCAAGGTCATTCACCCCGCCTTTATCCATACCCCGCGATGGGCAACTGCCCACGCCAATGATATTGACCATACCGTCGGGCAGAACTTCCCCTACTAAAGCGGCAACCTTCGCGGTGCCAATCTCCAGTCCTACTACCAGTTTTCTGTCCGTCGCCTTGATCATTGTTGTTCTGCCTGTGCCTGATTCTGTTGCTGATTAGATTCCTCAGGGGGGAGCGGCGCCCAGCCAACTGCCGCACCTGAGTCATAACGCAAATCAACGTAGCTAATCCGTTTGCCATCGGTTTGCGCCTGCTGCTGTAAAACCGGATAGAGTTCTACAAAGCGAGCCAACCTTTTCATCGTATCGCCCCTGCCGAGATTGAGCTTAATGCCGTTATTAAGCGTCAATTGCCAGGAGCGACGTGCGGTCATCGCCGCTTCCTTTAGAGTGAATTTATCCTTAGCCAGCACCTGCCCCATCTCGCGGTATCCCTGCAACACTTCACTCGCGCTGCCTTCCGGGCCATACAACATGGGTAAAACCTGTTTGCCGATGCGGTCTGACGGCACGCTGAAGGTGTTCCCTTCAGCATCGACCATATGTTGATCATTCCAACGCGCAATCGGCACATATTCAACCAGATGAATCTTCAATTCATCAGGCCACTGTTTTCTGACGCTGGCCTGTTTAATCCACGGCAAACGCTCAATCTGGCTCTGGATAATGTTCACATCCTGCGTCATGAAGGTTCCCGGCGCGCCCAGAGCCAGTATCGCCTGACGGATATCATCGTTACGCGTGTAGTGACGCTCGCCGGTTAATACCAGCTTTGATAACGGTAAACGCTGCGCATCTTCCATCCACCCTAACACGACCCACCCGCTAACAAACACGGTGCACAGTACCGTCAGCAGAAATAAAATACCTGCAAGACGCGTTCCATTATTGCGGCGTGAAGAAGGCGTCTCTTCATCACTGTTTCGCGTGTTCAGCGCAGCCTGCGACATATCAGTCCGCCAACTCCAGAATTCGTACCACTAACTGCGAGAAGCTCATTCCCGCCTGACGCGCCGCCATCGGCACCAGACTATGGCTGGTCATCCCCGGAGAAGTATTGGCTTCCAGCAGATAAAACTGACCATCGCTGTCCAGCATGACGTCAATACGCCCCCATCCCGTGCAGCCTAAAGCTTTCCATGCCTGCAGGACGAGAGACTGTAGCGCGGCTTCCTGGGACGCTTCTAAACCGGCAGGGCAGAAATACTGAGTCTCATCAGAGAGATACTTCGCCTCATAATCATAGAAGGTTCCTGCCGGTTGGATACGAATTGACGGTAAAATTTCTTCGCCAACTATCGCCACCGTAAATTCCGGACCGCACAGCCATTTCTCAATCAGTATTTCGTCATCATGCTGAAAAGCCAATGATAACGCACCCTGTAAAGCATTTTCTTCTACTACTTTCGTCATACCGACGCTGGAGCCTTCACGGCTGGGTTTGACGATCAGCGGTAAACCCAGCGCCGAAATTCGCGCTTTTTGTTCTTCGCTAAGGCCTTTTTCAAACTCAGCGCGCGTCAATGCGACCCACGGCGCAACCGGTAAGCCCGCGCCCTGCCACAGCAATTTACTGCGCAGTTTATCCATGGAAAGCGCCGAGGCCATCACGCCGCTGCCGGTATAAGGCAGGCCGAGCAGCTCAAGCATTCCCTGTAAGGTGCCATCTTCACCGCCGCGGCCATGCAACGCAATAAAGACCTTCTGAAAGCCCATTGCTTTAAGCTGCGCGACATCGACCTCTTGCGGATCGACGGGATGCGCATCAATACCGCCTTCACGTAACCCGGCCAACACTGCCGCGCCGGAATTTAACGAAACGTCCCGCTCCGCAGAGGTTCCGCCCAACAGGACCGCGATTTTATCAGCCATGTTGCTCTTCCTCCTGGATTTGCGGCTTCAGCTTGATTTCAGATAAGTAACGCGCAATTTTGCCAACATTTCCTGCGCCTTGCACTAATATCAAGTCGTTACCCGTCAGCACCGGCGCTAACATTGTCGCAACCTGAGCCGGATCGGAAACCAGAATCGGGTCAATTTTTCCCCGATTACGAATCGTACGACATAAAGAACGGCTATCCGCGCCCGGAATCGGCGCTTCGCCCGCCGGGTAAACGTCCAGCATCAGCAGCGCATCGACCTGGGTCAGCACATTGGCGAAATCGTCATACAGATCGCGCGTGCGCGTGTAACGGTGCGGCTGAAACAGCATCACCAGGTTTTTATCCGGCCACCCTGCTCGCGCAGCTTTAATGGTGGCGTCTACTTCAGTCGGATGATGGCCATAGTCATCCACCAGCATCGCCGTCCCGGCTTTACCATTCACCGGCTCAAGCGGGAACTCGCCGAGGAAGTCAAAACGACGCCCGGTCCCCTGGAAGCTTTCCAGCGCGCGCAGGATAGCGTCATCGGCGATGCCTTCTTCGGTCGCTACCGCCACTGCCGCAGCGGCATTCAGGGCATTGTGGCGACCCGGCGCATTCAACGTGACATGCAGATCCTGCATTCCCTGGCGCAACAGCGTAAAGTGCCCCTGCGGCCCTATCTGCTGATAATCTTCTACGCGGACGTCAGCATCCTCGCTAAAGCCATACGTCGTGGTCTGACGCCCCACCCGCGGCAGCAACTCGCGGATGACCGGATCGTCGACGCACATTACCGCGCGACCGTAGAACGGCAGGTTATGCAGGAAGTTAATAAACGTCTGCTTTAAATTTTCAAAGTCGCCATGATAGGTATCCATATGGTCGGCTTCGATGTTGGTGACGATCGCGACCATCGGCTGCAAATGCAGGAAGGATGCGTCGCTCTCATCTGCCTCGGCAATCAGGTAACGACTATGGCCCAGACGCGCATGAACGCCTGCGGCTTTCACCAGTCCGCCATTCACGAAAGTCGGGTCCAGCCCCGCTTCGGCATAAATACTGGACACCATCGCGGTCGTTGTGGTTTTTCCGTGCGTCCCGGCAATGGCGATGCCGTGGCGAAAACGCATTAGTTCCGCCAGCATTTCCGCACGGCGAATAACCGGAATACGCGCTTCATGCGCCGCGACAATTTCCGGGTTATCCGCGGAAATTGCGCTGGAAACGACGACCACGCTGGCATCACGCACATTTTCCGGACGATGGTTAAAGAAAATCGTCGCCCCCAGGCTCGTCAACTGCTGGGTCACCGGATTCGGCGCTAAATCGGAACCACTGATCTGATACCCTTCATTGGCCAGAACTTCGGCAATACCGCCCATACCAGCACCACCGATGCCGACAAAGTGAATGTGCCGAACGCGACGCATTTCGGGCACGATGGAACGCAGTTTTGCCAGTTGTTGTGTATTCATTCTTTACGCCATTAACTTCAATACCCGCCATACTTCAAATTGCAGATGCGTTGGCTTGCCTGCAACCCAAATTATTGAGGGTAGAAAAACCCTGCGATGCAAAAGGCACCGCCACAAATTATGTCCGGGCAACCCGGCTGACTTCACTGGCGACGCGTTCGGTAGCATCCGGAATGGATACCGCGCGGGCACGCTCCGCCATGGTTAACAACGCCTCGCGCGACCACCCCGCCAGGGTGTCGGCGACAGCCTCTACAGTAAACTGCGGCTGCTCAAAAATCTTAGCTGCGCCGGCGTTTTCTAACGGCAGCGCATTCCAGTACTGCTGCCTGTCTTTATGCTGAAACGGCACGAATATCGCCGGTAACCCGGCGGCGGCGATCTCGCTCACCGTTAAAGCGCCGGAACGACATACCACCACATCCGCCCACGCATAGGCGGCGGCCATGTCATCGATAAATTCCGTCACCTTATGCTGCGGTTGTCCCGCCCCGGCATATGCCTGCTCTACCGTGAGCTGCGCGCCTTTTCCGCTTTGATGCCAGATTGTAACCGTATCGCCCAGTCTGGCGGCAACCTGCGGCATCGTCTGGTTCAGGACTCGCGCCCCCTGAGAACCGCCGACCACCAACACGCGAATCGGGCCGTCACGACCGGCCAGACGCACCTGCGGCAACGGCAACGCCAGTACGTCGGTACGCACCGGGTTACCCACCACTTCCGCGTTCGGAAACGCACCGGGAAACGCCTGCATCACCGTGGTCGCGATTTTGGCCAGCCACTGATTGGTCAGCCCGGCGATACCGTTTTGCTCATGCAAAACGACCGGAATACCCAATGACCAAGCGGCAAGACCGCCGGGGCCGGAAACATAACCGCCCATTCCCAGCACGACATCCGGCTTAAACCGCTTCATGATCGCCCGCGCCTGCCGCCAGGCGTTAAAAATCCGCAGCGGCGCCGCCAGAAGCGCTTTTACGCCTTTACCGCGCAGACCGGAGATCCGAATAAAGTCAATGTCGATGCCATGCTTCGGCACTAAATCCGCTTCCATACGATCGGCGGTACCCAGCCAGCGAACCTGCCAGCCCTGGGCCATTAAATGATGCGCAACGGCCAGTCCCGGGAACACGTGCCCGCCGGTACCGCCCGCCATCACCATTAACCGCTTCGGTTGACCACTCATCGAGAACCTCGTGTAAACGCCTGCGCTTTTTCCAGACGCGTTTCATAATCAATACGTAATAAAAACATAATGGCCGTCGACATAATCAACAGACTCGACCCGCCATAACTGATCAGCGGCAGCGTAAGGCCTTTGGTCGGCAGCATCCCCGCGGCCGCGCCAACGTTTACCAGCGCCTGGAAACTAAACCAGATACCGATAGAACACGCTAAAAATCCGGAAAAACGGTGGTCAATCTCCAATGCCTTACGGCCAATCGACATCGCGCGAAAAGCGACGAAGAATACCATTAAAAGCGCCAATACCACACCGATATAACCCAGTTCTTCCCCAATAATGGCGAAGATGAAATCGGTGTGCGCCTCCGGCAAATACTCCAGTTTCTGCACCGAATTCCCCAGCCCTTGCCCCCATATCTCACCGCGACCAAAAGCCATCAGCGACTGCGTCAGCTGATAACCGCTGCCGAACGGATCTTCCCAGGGGTTCCAGAACGAGGTAACGCGGCGAATACGATACGGTTCGGCGAGGATTAACAGAATCACCGCCGAGATGCCCATCCCGATAATGGCGATGAACTGCCATAATTTCGCCCCAGCGAGAAACAGCATCGCCAGCGTGGTGACAAACAGTACGACCACCGTCCCGAGGTCAGGCTGCGCCAGCAGTAACACCGCCAGCACCAGAATCACGCCCATTGGTTTTAAAAAGCCGCGCAGGTTATTTCGCACTTCATCAACCTTACGCACCAGATAGTTCGCGAGGTAGCAGAACAGCGACAGCTTAGTAAACTCCGCAGGCTGAATACGCAGCGGCCCCAGCGCAATCCAGCGCGACGCCCCGTTAACCGAGCTCCCGACGACCAGCACGATAAGCAGCATAATGATCGACGCTATCAGCATCGTCGTGCTGTATTTTTGCCAGAAGGTCATGGGCAAACGCAGCGTGACCATCGCCAGACAAAATGCCAGGAAGATATAGAGCGCATCACGTTTGGCAAACAAAAACGGATCGTTCGCCAGGCGCTGCCCGACTGGCATGGAGGCCGACGTCACCATGACAAAACCAATCGCCGCCAGCCCGAAGGTCAGCCATAGCAGCGTGCGGTCATACATGATCAGACTGTCGGCGTCTTTATCGCGCGAAGCCATCACCCAGCCTTTAAGCGCCGCAAACAGCCAGGCCAGGAGGCCAAAACCTGGTACGCGCGGCATTCTCAGACGGGGGAGAGATAAACGCATCAACCTAACTCCTTCGCCAGACGGGTAAAGACATCGCCCCGTTGCTCAAAATTTTTAAACTGATCGAGGCTGGCGCAGGCGGGCGACAGCAGCACCATATCACCCGGCTGAACGCGCGGCGCCAGCAAACGCATCGCCTCTTCCATCGTCTCAGTCTGTTGGGCGATTTCCGGACGCAATGCGGCAAACTGCGCGCCATCGCGCCCAAAGCAATACAGGCGGATACGATCGCCGGTCAGATAGCGCGCCAGCGGAGAAAAGTCTGCCGACTTACCGTCGCCGCCCAGCAGCAGATGCAGCGTACCGTCCACATGCAAACCGTTTAGCGCCGCTTCGGTACTGCCGACGTTGGTCGCTTTCGAGTCGTTGATCCAACGTACGCCGTTATGCTCCAACGCCAGCTGGAAGCGATGCGCCAGACCGGTAAATGTCGTCAACGCCTTCAAACTGCTGGCGCGCGGCAGACCTACGGCATCCGCCAGCGCCAGCGCCGCTAACGCATTGGTATAGTTATGCTGCCCGGAAAGCTTCATCTCTTTCACGTTCAGCACCTTCTCGCCTTTGACTCGCAGCCAGGTTTCGCCCTGCTGACGATTAAGGTGATAATCACCCATATTGACGCCAAAGCTGACGCAGCGCTCATCGGCCCCACGAACCGGCATCGTCAACGCATCATCGGCATTCACCACGCACACTTTCGCCTTCTCGTAGACGCGCAGTTTCGCCGCCCGGTACTGTTGCAAACCAAACGGATACCGGTCCATATGATCTTCAGTGACGTTGAGCACCGTTGCCGCCGCCGCTTGCAAACTTGACGTGGTTTCCAGTTGGAAACTGGATAATTCCAGCACGTACAATTCGCGATCGGCATCCAGCAGCATCAGCGCCGGAAGACCGATATTGCCGCCAACGCCGACATTGACGCCCGCCGCTTTCGCCATCTCGCCCACTAAGGTGGTCACGGTGCTTTTGCCGTTCGAGCCGGTGATGGCCACAATCGGCGCTTGCGCTTCGCGGCAAAACAGTTCGATATCGCCGACAATTTCCACTCCAGCGCTGGCGGCAGCGCTAAGAGAGGGATGCGCCAGAGCAATACCAGGGCTGGCGACGATTAAATCCGCCGCTAAGAGCCACTCGTCGTTCAGGCCGCCAACGTGACGCTCAACCTCTTGCGGCAGCTTATCCAGACCCGGCGGCGTCACGCGAGTATCCATCACCCGCGGCGTCACGCCGCGGGCGAGAAAAAAGTCCACGCAAGAGAGTCCGGTTAAGCCCAGACCAATAATGACGACGTTTTTGTCCTGGTAATCAGCCATGATTAACGTACCTTCAGCGTTGCCAGGCCAATCAGCACCAGCATCAGCGAAATAATCCAGAAGCGCACAATCACGCGCGGTTCCGGCCAGCCTTTCAGTTCATAGTGGTGATGGATAGGCGCCATACGGAAAATACGCTGTCCGCGTAGTTTAAAGGAACCCACCTGCAGGATGACCGACAGAGTTTCCACCACAAAGACGCCGCCCATGATCACCAGCAGGAACTCCTGACGCAGCAGCACGGCGATAATGCCCAACGCGCCGCCCAACGCCAGCGATCCGACGTCGCCCATAAAAACCTGCGCCGGATAGGTGTTAAACCACAAGAATCCTAATCCCGCGCCGACAATCGCCGTACAGACAATCACCAGCTCCCCCGCATGGCGTAAATACGGAATATGCAGGTAATTGGCGAAGTTCATGTTCCCGGTCGCCCAGGCCACCAGCGCAAAGCCGGCGGCAACGAAAACAGTCGGCATAATCGCCAGACCATCAAGCCCGTCGGTCAGGTTTACGGCGTTACCCGTACCGACGATGACAAAGTAGGACAGCAGAATGTAAAACAGCCCCAATTGCGGCATAACATCTTTAAAGAACGGCACCACCAGTTGGGTCGCGGGTGTGTCTTTCCCGACGAGATAAAGCGCAAAGGCCACGCCGAGCGCGATAACCGACATCCAGAAATATTTCCAGCGCGCAATCAGCCCTTTGGTATCTTTCCGCACCACTTTGCGGTAGTCATCGACAAAACCGATAATGCCGTAGCCGATCAATACCACCAGCACGCACCAGACGTACGGGTTAGACGGGTAAGCCCATAACAGAACGGAAATCACAATCGCCGTCAGGATCATGATGCCGCCCATCGTCGGCGTACCGCGTTTACTGAAGTGCGATTCCGGGCCATCGTTACGTACCACCTGGCCAAAAGAGAGTTTTTGCAGACGAGCGATCATACGCGGGCCCATCCATAAAGAGATGAACAGCGCGGTCAACAGGCTGACGATGGCGCGAAACGTCAGATAAGAAAAGACGTTAAAGCCGGAATAATATTTGACCAAATGCTCGGCCAGCCAAACTAACATGAACCTTTCTCCTGTAACGCATGAACCACATCTTCCATCGCGGCGCTGCGTGATCCTTTCACTAAAATAGTCATCATCGGTTGCTCCTGAAGCAGAGCGTGTAAACGCGCAATGAGCGCGGCTTTATCGGCAAAATGTTCGCCGACGCCGCTGGCGTGGCTGATAGCCTGACTGAGTTTTCCGGTGCTTAACACGCGATCAATACCCGCCGCTTTTGCGGCCTCGCCAACCTGGATGTGGCACGCTTCGCTTTCTGCGCCCAGCTCGGCCATATCGCCTACCACCAGCACACGGTAGCCGGGCATTTCAGAAAGGACCTGCACTGCGGCGGTCATCGAACCGACGTTGGCGTTATAAGCGTCATCCAGTACCAGTTGGTTTTCACTTAGCTGAATCGGGAACAGACGCCCGGGTACGGCTTTTAACGCCGCCAGCCCTGCTTTAACCGCCGTCAGCGTCGCCCCCACCGCCATTGATAAAGCAGCGGCCGCCAGCGCGTTGGCAATATTGTGCCGCCCCGGCAACGGCAGCAGCACATCAATGCTGCCCATCGGCGTTTGCAGGGTAAATTCGGTACCGTGTGACGTCACGTGGATATTCGCAGCGGTAAAGTCGCTGTTTGCCGCATTCGGCGAAAAGCGCCACACCTGACGATCGCCAATAATGCTTTGCCAGTTCAGCCAGTCATTATTATCGGCATTCATAATCGCGATACCGTTCTCAGGCAAACCGGTATAGATTTCGCCTTTCGCTTTCGCCACGCCGGCCAGCGAGCCGAAACCTTCCAGATGCGCCGCCGCCAGGTTATTGACCAGCGCCGCTTCCGGGCGCGTCAGGCTAACGGTCCAGGCGATTTCTCCCTGGTGATTAGCGCCTAACTCGATTACCGCATAGTCATAATCATGGTTTAAGCGCAGCAGCGTTATCGGCACGCCGATGTCGTTGTTAAAATTGCCTGCGGTATACAGAGTATTTCCGCACTGGCTAAGAATCGCGGCGGTCATCTCTTTGACCGAGGTTTTGCCGGACGAACCGGTTAACGCCACCACCCGCGCCGGTACCTGCATACGTACCCAGGCGGCCAGTTGGCCAAATGCCTGACGCGTGTCTTTTACAATCACCTGCGGAAGATCGATATCCAGAGGACGACTGACCAGCAGGGCGCCAGCGCCGTTCGCTTTTGCTTTATCAGCAAAATCATGCGCATCAAAGCGTTCCCCTTTCAGCGCCACGAACAGGCATCCCGGCGTCACTTTCCGTGTGTCGGTAATGACCGTATCGAGCGTGAGATCCGCCCCGCGGTGTTCGGCGCCAAGGACATCGGCAATTTTGCTGAGCGTTACGCTAATCATGCGATCACCCCCAGCAAACGCGCTGCGGTCACGCGGTCTGAATAATCAAGACGCTGCGTGCCGACAATCTGGTAATCCTCGTGCCCTTTACCTGCAATCAGCACGACGTCATTGTCTTTTGCCTGCATAATGGCATTGGTTACCGCCTCAGCGCGGCCTTCCATTACCCTGACCTGCCCGGCGTCCAGCATTCCGGCCAGAATATCGTTGATAATGGCGCGCGGCTCCTCGGTACGCGGGTTATCGTCAGTCACCACGACGATATCCGCGAATTCTTCGGCAATGGCCCCCATGAGTGGGCGCTTACCTTTGTCACGATCCCCGCCACAGCCAAAGACGCACCACAATTTTCCGGCGCAGTGCAGGCGCGCCGCCTGCAACGCTTTTTCCAGCGCATCCGGCGTGTGCGCGTAATCCACCACCACCGTCGGTTTGCCTGGCGCAGTGAACACTTCCATACGCCCGCAAACCGGCTGCAAACGCGCGGCGGTTTTCAGCAAATCCGTTAACGGATAGCCCAGCGCCAGCAGCGTCGCCAATGCCAGCAGTAAGTTGCTGACGTTAAACGCGCCCATCAGGCGGCTTTCGATTTCGCCGTCACCCCAGCTTGAAGCAAAACGAATCGTCGCTCCGCGGTCGTGGTACTCCACCGCCTCCGCTTTCAGCCAACGACCGTGACAGTTAGGGTTGATATGCCCTTCCATTGATACCGCGACCGCATCGGGTAGCGACGCCAGCCAGCGGCGTCCAACTTCATCATCGGCGTTGACGATTGCCTGACCGTGATGGTGGGTGGAATAAAGCATCCATTTTGCCGCCTCGTAATGCGCCATATCGCCATGATAGTCGAGATGGTCGCGGCTCAAATTAGTAAACACGGAGGCGGCAAATTTCAGCGCCGCCACGCGATGCTGCACCAGGCCGTGAGAAGAGACTTCCATCGCGCCGAAGGTCGCGCCCTGCGCAACCAGACTGGCCAGCACATGCTGAACATCCACTGCGGAACCGGTTGTGTTCTCCGTCGGGATCACTTTACCCAACAGTCCGTTACCTACCGTCCCCATCACTGCGCTGGTTTCGCCGAGCAACTGGCTCCACTGCGCCAGTAGTTGGGTGGTGGTGGTCTTGCCATTGGTGCCGGTCACCGCCACCAGACGCATGTTTTCAGATGGCTCATGGTAAAAGCGGCCCGCCAGCGCAGATAAACGCTCATTGAGCTGGCTGAGATAGACGACTGGTACGCCGTGCATTTCGCGAATCTCACCGTCGCTCGCCTCGTCTTTCGCCTCTGCAATAATGGCAGCTACGCCTTGCGCTATCGCCTGCGGGATATATCGACGCCCGTCCGCCTGATGACCCACCACTGCTACAAAGAGATCGCCCGCCGCAGCCACACGGCTGTCGAGCGTCATCTCTCGCAGTTCTCGCGCGGGTAGTCCAGCCACCCACGGAGCAAGAAGGTCGCGCAAATTACGATCTGCCACCTGTTCCCTCGCCTTGATTAATTACGAATTCATTTTTTTCGCCCGTTGCCAGCGCGTCCGGTTCGATGTTCATGGTGCGCAGAACGCCGCCCATGATGGCACCAAATACCGGCGCGGAAACGGCGCCGCCGTAGTATTTACCCGCCTGCGGATCGTTGATGACAACCACCAGCGCGAAGCGCGGCTGACTCGCAGGCGCGACGCCTGCGGTGTAAGCAATGTATTTGTTGATGTAGCGACCGTCCGGCCCCACTTTTTTCGCCGTACCGGTTTTAATCGCGATACGGTAGCCTTTAATTGCCGCCTTCACGCCGCCGCCGCCCGGCAGCGCCACGCTTTCCATCATATGCACCACGGTGCGTACGGTGGATTCAGGGAAGATGCGTTCGCCGGGTACAGGCGGATCAACTTTGGTAATCGACAGCGGGCGATAAATGCCATAGCTGCCGATCGTTGCATAGACTCGCGCTAACTGTAACGGCGTTACCATTAGCCCGTAGCCGAAAGAGAAGGTGGCCCTCTCTATGTCGGACCACCGTTGTTTTTGAGGATATAAGCCACTGCGTTCTCCGACCAACCCCAAATTGGTCGCCTTTCCTAGCCCAAAACGTGAGTAAGTATCTACTAACGCTGAGGACGGCATCGCTAACGCCAGTTTGGATACACCGACGTTACTCGACTTCTGTAGAACCCCGGTCAGGGTTAATTCGCTGTAGCGCGCCACGTCTTTAATTTCGTGGCCGTTAATTCGGTATGGAACGGTATTCAACACCGTATTTTCGTTGACGATACCGCGCTGAAGCGCAGTCATCACCACCATCGGCTTAACCGTAGAACCCGGTTCAAACACGTCGGTGATGGTACGGTTACGCATCGCGTCTTTCGGCGTACCGGCAAGGTTGTTGGGGTTATAGGAAGGGCTATTCGCCATCGCCAGTACTTCACCGGTATTTACATCGACCAGCACCGCGCTACCGGATTCCGCCTTGTTAAACGCCACCGCGTTGTTCAGTTCGCGGTAAACCAGCGCCTGTAAGCGTTCATCAATGCTTAACGCCAGGTTGTGCGCTGCCTGACTGTCAGTGGAGGAGATATCCTCAATCACGCGGCCATAGCGGTCTTTACGCACGATTCGCTCGCCAGGCTGACCGGTAAGCCACTTATCAAAGCTCTTTTCAACGCCTTCAATCCCCTGACTGTCGACGTTGGTAAAACCGATGAGGTGAGCGGTTACTTCTCCTGACGGGTAGTAGCGGCGGGACTCTTCACGCAAATGAATCCCCGGCAGTTTGAGTTTTTTGATGTAGTCCGCCATGTCAGGGTTTACCTGGCGCGCCAGATAAATAAAACGCCCTTTCGGGTTGGCGTTGATACGGGCGGAGAGCTGATCGAGCGGAATATTGAGCGCAGTAGAAAGCGCTTTCCAGCGATCGCCAACGCTGATGCCGCCGGCGTCATGAACTTCTTTCGGGTCGGCCCAGATCGCCTTAACCGGTACGCTGACCGCCAGTGGACGCCCGGAACGGTCGGTAATCATACCGCGTGAGGTGGAGACTTCCTGAACACGCAGCGAACGCATATCGCCCTGACGCACCAGCATATCCGGGGCGATAATCTGTAGCCACGCCGCGCGTCCAAGTAAAAAAACCAGCGCCAGTAAAATACAGCCGCACAGCAACGCAAAACGCCAACTGATGAAGTTGGTCTGTTCTTCCTGGCGCTTCGATTTTTGCGTTTTTGCCGCTGCTTTCATGCGTCGCGTTTATCCTTATTTTTGCACTACGATATTTTCTTGGGACGGATCAACATGCTGCATTTGCAGCTTTTCCGTTGCGATCCGCTCCACCCGGCTGTGATCGCCGAGCGCATTTTCTTCAAGGATCAGGTTGCGCCATTCAATGTCCAATGCATCGCGCTCCAGAACCAGTTGTTCACGCTGCGCGGTGAGTAAACGAGTATGGTGCGCCGTCGTGACCACCGTCACCGCCGTTAAAATGATGCAAATGAACAAGCAGAGTGGCAGCTTCCCGAACCGCAAAAGATCGTCACCGATCACGCCAGGCAAGGCATGGCGCTCGTTGCTTCCTATCGATCCCTTCACTTTGCTTAGGGCTTCTGTCACTCTGCTGATCATGCGTTCGTCCTCTCTGCGATACGCAGAACTGAACTACGGGCCCGAGGATTTTCAGCTACCTCTTTTTCACCCGGCATCAACTTGCCTAACGCTCGTAACTCACGACCGCCCAGTTTTTTGAGCTGCGCTTCCGTCATCGGTAATCCCGCCGGTACCTGCGGACCGCGGCTTTGCTCACGCATAAAGCGTTTCACAATACGGTCTTCCAGCGAGTGGAAACTGATGATTGAAAGCCGCCCGCCTGGGGCCAGTACGCTGAGCGAGCTTTTTAGCGCCTGCTCTATCTCCTCCAGTTCACTGTTTACCCAGATGCGCACCGCCTGGAAGGTACGGGTCGCGGGATGTTTGAATTTGTCTTTTACCGGGGTCGCCGCCGCAACCACTTCAGCCAGCTCTTTGGTGCGGGTCATCGGCTGTTCGCGATTGCGCTCAACAATGGCGCGAGCAATACGTTTGGCAAAACGCTCCTCGCCGAATGTTTTCAGCACCCAGGCGATATCCGCCTCCTCCGCCGTTTGTAACCACTCGGCGGCAGACTGGCCGCGCGTCGGGTCCATTCGCATATCCAGCGGACCGTCGCGCATAAATGAAAAACCGCGCTCCGCATCGTCAAGCTGCGGAGAAGAGACGCCAAGATCTAGAAGGATCCCGTCAATCTTGCCGGTAAGCTCGCGCTCGGCGACATAATCAGCCAGCGCGGAAAAAGGTCCATGAATGATGGAGAAGCGAGGATCATTAATGGCCTGCGCAACGGCGATCGCCTGCGGATCGCGATCGATCGCCAGCAAGCGCCCCTCTTCGCCCAGTTGCGAGAGGATCAGGCGCGAGTGGCCGCCGCGACCAAATGTGCCATCAATATAGATACCATCCGGACGAATATTCAGCCCATTAACGGCTTCATCCAACAGTACCGTAGTGTGTTTAAAATTTTCCATCATCTTATAGAGACAAGTCCTGCAGCCGCTCCGATAACGTTTCGGTAGCTGACTGTTCAGCGTCGATATCTTCCTTGACCTGTTGATACCAGGTCGTTTCATCCCACAGCTCAAATTTGTTGAACTGTCCAACCAGCATCACTTCTTTCGTCAGTCCGGCATGTTGCCGCAGAACTGGCGCGATCAGTAATCGACCTGCACCATCCATCTGACATTCGCTGGCATGGCCCAACAGTAAACGCTGTACGCGACGTTCTACCGGGTTCATGCTCGACAGACGAGATAACTTTTGCTCAATAATTTCCCATTCAGGCAGGGGGTAAAGCAGCAGGCATGGGTGATGGATGTCAATGGTACATACCATTTGACCGGTAGCGCTCTCGATCAGTTGCTCCCGATAACGGGTCGGCACGGTCAGGCGCCCTTTACTGTCGAGATTGACTAACGTTGCCCCCCGGAACATGCCAGTCTCACCCCTTCTTACCACTTTATCCCACAAATTCCCACTCGAAGGAGTTTACGGAGCGGAGGAAAAGCTTGTCAAGCAAGTCACAACGCTTACCGAAGTAAAAAAGCCAATGTTTACGGCGAATATCTGCGTTGATTAATTTCCGTCCAGCGCGCAAGCCAAATTAACGTTATGAATATTTGTAAGAAAAAAACCAAAGACCCACCGCCGTTTAAAACGGACTCAATATAATCCGAGAAAAATATAAAGTGTCAGTTTGCGACGCGAGCGGCATTTTAGGACATATTGCACCGTGTTAACAGTGCCTGTTTAACGTGTGCAGCGCCTGCTATACCAGCGCCTACGAGCGACTGTCGCGCCAAAGACAAAAAGTGGCTGTTAATTCGACGATTTCTTGCCTGCTTGTAACAAAACAAGACAAAGGAAAAGACTCGTTACGTCTTAATTAGTGGAATATGGACGATTTCGGACAAAAGAAAGGTAATAAAAAAGAATTTTCGGATAATTTTAAGGAATAATCTTAATTATTTAAGGGATATTTTTACTGATACGCATTTGTTTGACGGCGGCAGAAGAGAGAGTCTTTTACCGCCGGTCCTTTAGCTACGGCTCAGAATGCCGCGACGATACAGGTTTCGCCGAATACGCGTTAAGCCAGGTTTCGGTTTACGCGGTTCATCAAGACTTGCCAGCACAATCTCCAGCACGCGTTCCGCGACATCACGATGACGCTGCGCCACCGCCAGTACCGGGCATTGCAGAAAATCCAGCAGCTCATGATCGCCGAAGGTCGCAATCGCCAAATCCGAAGGCAGTTTTCCATCGCGCCGCAGCGTAACGTCCATCACGCCCTGTAATAGCGCGAATGATGTCGTAAAGAGCGCCTGCGGCATAGGATGCGTTTCCAGCCATTTCTCAAACAGCTGCGCGGCGGCTTCGCGCTCATAGCTGTTGGCATATAAGAAATTCACCTCCCGCGGATCGTCTTTCCATGCGGTGCGGAACCCCTGCTCGCGCAGGAAACTGACGGACAACTCCGGCAGCGCGCCCAAATAAAGCACCGTTTCCGCCGGGAATTTACGCAGCTCTTCCGCCAACATCTCGGCATCATCCTGATCGGCGCCGACCACGCTGGTGAAATGTTCGCGATCCAGCGCGCGGTCGAGCGCGACGATGGGGAACGGATCGTTGGCCCAGCGCTGATAGAAGGGATGCTCCGGCGGTAACGAAGTTGAAACAATGATTGCATCCACCTGGCGTTGCAAAAGGTGCTCAATGCAGCGCATTTCGTTATCCGGCTGATCTTCAGAACAGGCGATCAGCAGTTGGTAGCCACGCTGGCGTGCCTGGCGCTCAAGATAGTTTGCGATACGGGTGTAGCTCGTGTTTTCAAGGTCCGGGATCACCAGACCAATGGAACGTGTGCGTCCAGCACGCAGCCCGGCAGCCACAGCGTTAGGATGGTAATTGTGCTCACGCACTACCGCCATGACTTTTTCTACGGTTTTGTCGCTCACGCGGTATTGCTTTGCTTTACCGTTTATAACGTAGCTTGCAGTTGTGCGCGAGACACCGGCCAGCCGAGCGATTTCATCCAGTTTCACAATTGCCCCTTGTGTAAATTGTACAAACCATAACCTTTATGTCGGCATGGGTTAAAATCGTTAACATCTAAGCGCAGTTTGATCACTCCGGCAACCGCTTTTATTCCGGGTTACCACGGATTTCGCAAAAAAAAGCCCAACCGGTGATATTGGGTTGGGCGATAATTCCTGTTGGCTGATATCCGGCAAACCTGCCTGATGGCGCTACGCTTATCGGACCTGGGCCAGATATCAGCCTGTAGACCGGATAAAACGCAACCGCGTCGTCATCCGGCGAATCTGCTCAGCGCATAATCTTATCGCCGCGCGAAAGCCCGACGACGCCTGAACGCGCCACTTCAACAATTTTCGCCACGTCGCGCAGCGAGGCCAGAAAAGCATCCAGTTTATCGCTGGTGCCCGCCAGTTGAACGGTATACAGCGTTGGCGTAACGTCAATAATCTGACCACGGAAAATTTCCGTATTACGCTTCACCTCTTCCCGTCCGTAGCCGCTGGCCTGGATTTTCACCAGCATGATTTCCCGCTCAACGTGCGCTCCCTGTCCCAGCTCGCTGACGCGCAGCACATCAACCAGCTTGTGCAGCTGCTTTTCAATTTGCTCAAGCACTTTTTCATCGCCTACCGTCTGGATAGTCATGCGCGACAACGTCGGATCGTCTGTCGGCGCGACGGTCAGGCTTTCAATATTATATCCGCGTTGCGAAAAGAGGCCGATAACCCGCGATAACGCCCCAGATTCGTTTTCCAGTAATACCGATAAAATCCGGCGCATCATCAGGTCCTCTCCGTTTTGCTTAACCACATTTCGTCCATCCCGCCCCCGCGAATCTGCATCGGATAGACATGCTCGCTGCCATCAACGGTGACATCGACGAACACCAGTCGGTTATTACGCACATGCTCAAGGGCTTCGCTGAGTTTACTTTCCAGCTCATCCGGACGGTTAATCTGCAGCCCGACATGGCCATATGCTTCCGCCAGGCGCACAAAATCCGGTAACGACTGCATATAAGACTGAGAATGGCGACCGGAATAGATCATATCCTGCCACTGTTTCACCATCCCCAGATAACGGTTGTTCAGGTTCAGAACCAGTACCGGCAGTTCATACTGTAAGGCTGTCGACAGCTCCTGAATGTTCATCTGTATACTGCCATCGCCGGTCACGCAGACCACCATTTCTTTCGGCAGGGCCATTTTAACGCCCAGCGCAGCCGGTAGGCCAAAACCCATCGTGCCGAGCCCGCCGGAATTAATCCAGCGACGTGGCTTATCGAACGGGTAATAGAGGGCGGCAAACATCTGGTGTTGTCCTACATCGGACGTCACGTAAGCGTCGCCCTTCGTCAGACGCCAGAGGGTTTCAATCACCGCCTGGGGTTTAATGCTTTCGCTTTCCGCGTCATATTTCAGGCACTGACGGGCGCGCCAGATCTCTATCTGCTGCCACCAGTCGCGAATATCATCCTGCGGCTGAGACGGCGCATCCTGCGCCAGTAGCTCCAGCATTTGTTCCAGTACCAGGCGGGCATCGCCCACCACCGGGATATCAGCGTTAACCGTTTTGGATATGGACGTCGGGTCAATGTCGATGTGTAATACCGTCGCGTTCGGACAATATTTAGCGAGATTATTCGTCGTGCGGTCGTCAAATCGTACGCCAACAGCGAAAATCACGTCGGCGTTATGCATGGTCATATTGGCTTCATAAGTGCCATGCATTCCCAGCATTCCTAACGACTGGCGATGAGTAGCAGGAAACGCGCCCAGTCCCATTAATGAAGAGACCACCGGCAGGTTAAAGGTTTCAATGATGTGGCGCAACGGCGCATAGCAGGCCGCGCTTATCGCCCCTCCCCCAACGTAGACCACCGGCTTTTTTGCCGACGCCAGCGTTTGCAAGGCACGCTTAATTTGTCCTTTATGTCCTGATGTTGTGGGATTGTAAGAGCGCATACTGACCGTCTCCGGCCAGGCATACGGCATTTTTTTCGCCGGATTCAAAATATCTTTCGGCAAATCCACGACCACCGGCCCAGGACGTCCGCTTGCCGCCAGCCAGAAGGCCTTTTTAAGCACCTGGGGAATATCTTCCGTCTGTTTGACCAGGAAGCTATGTTTGACCACCGGTCGGGAAATCCCCACCATGTCGCACTCCTGAAAGGCATCATAGCCAATCAATGAGGTGGCGACCTGGCCGGAAAGAATCACCAGCGGAATGGAATCCATATAGGCCGTAGCAATCCCGGTAATCGCATTGGTCGCTCCCGGTCCGGAAGTCACCAGCACCACGCCAACGTCGCCAGTGGCTCGCGCCAGGCCATCCGCCATATGCACCGCGGCCTGCTCATGACGCACCAGCACATGATCGATCCCTCCAACGGTATGTAGCGCATCATAAATATCAAGCACTGCGCCTCCAGGATAGCCGAACACCTGCTTTACGCCTTGATCGATAAGCGATCGGACGACCATCTCGGCTCCAGACAACATCTCCACGGCTTGCCTCCACTTTATACCTGTCATCACGGTTTGACGGACACCTTAACCGCTCGCTATCACGCCTGGCAATTGGGTGGAATGACGTAAAGATGGGGAAGGTTAGAATAATCAGGAGGCAAGAAGAGAATAAATGGAGAAATACTCCGTCTGAATCACACCAGGTAATAAATAATCGTTTATAAATGCAGACTTACAGCAATTCATCTATTTTTCACAACGACGAAAAGAATCGCTCA
This sequence comes from Salmonella sp. SSDFZ54, assembly GCF_004010735.1. Lineage (NCBI taxonomy): Bacteria > Pseudomonadati > Pseudomonadota > Gammaproteobacteria > Enterobacterales > Enterobacteriaceae > Salmonella > Salmonella sp. SSDFZ54. Next base: position 2,846,033 of record NZ_CP034819.1, on the reverse strand, counting down.
CCGTTAATTCAGCATAAAATTTTTTATATACGCTAAAAAGCAGAATAAACCAGAATTTGTTTCTGATTTATTCTGCCCGGTTTTATCGCTTACAAACAGAAACTAATAAATCTTCCATCCATTGGTGCCCTTTATCACGCCCAGCCGCTTCATGCCAGGAAAGGTAGCATGTCCGGCTATTCAGTTTTAAAGGCAACGGCAATATTTGCAGATCCAGCGATTCCGCAAACTCTTCCGCCAGCCAGCGCGGGGCAATAGCGACCAAATGCGTCTGCGAAACCACGTTCAGAACGCTGATAAGCGCCATGCCCTGATAAGCCACGCTCGACTGTTTATCCGGCGTGTCATACCACGGCTGACTAAATGACGCATAACGATCGAGAGAAACAACCGCATGTTGTTCATTATAAACATCGCCTTCCAGTAGCGGGCCGCTAATACGCGGGTGTTTTCGGCTGGCGACTAAAACCATTTCATCTTTAAATAGCGGTACGCTGGTAAACTCAGGACGACGGAATTCTTCATAACTAATAACGAACTCGGTTTCCTGATAGCGTAACTGATGCTCAGTATTCTGATTCAACGACGCTTTAAAAACGACATGAATATTTGGCGCAATTTTTTCTACACGATTATAAATCTGTGACGTCAGGATATTATCCAGCGGACTGCACACGCAAAGATTGAATACACGTTCGCTGCTGGTCGGCTCAAACCCCGATCCCGGCAATTCATTTTGCACCAATTGTAACGCCTGACGGACTGAACCAAATAACTGAAATGCACGGGCAGTCGGCTGAATTCCTCGTCCATATCGAACAAAAAGTTCGTCATTAAACATAACCTTCAGACGCGCTACGGCGTTACTGACCGCAGGCTGCGACATTCCCAGCGTGTGGGCGGCGCGCGTAATATTCTGCTCTTGCATTACCGCATCGAACACGGTCAATAGGTTCAAATCAACCATGCGAAGCTGTGGTTTGCCCATATCTAAAAGATGCGGCTTTTCGGTTTTGACCTCTGGCATATTTAACTCCACTGTCACGCTTAACTCCCTTTTTCTGGCTGAAGGCAGAAATAATTCCTGAAAATATGATTTACCATGCATATAAAATAAGAAAAAGGGAAAGCGTTAAAATTCGGAAAACATAAAGACGCTGACAGTGACAAATAGAATGCCAGCGCAAGCGTAATGTGTCCTGAGTCACACCATTGCGATTCATAATGTTTAAATTACGCAAGCAATATAACCATAACTATGGCGAATACACAATCATACACCAAGTGAATGATCATTTAAGTTTCAATTAAATGTTTATATTATTAATAGCTAAAAAGTTAACATTAATTTATCAATAACTTTATCCTTATCCATTAAGTAAACAAGGTTATTTGTTAAAATATAAAACAAATCAAAAAGATAAACCAAACCTTTAGCATACCTTTAACAGGCCATTCCCCTAACCAATTTGCAAACAAAAATGCCTAAATATTTCAAACAATGAAAAGTATGAATGTCCACTCGTTCTTTTATCCTTTATTGGACGCGCAGCCCAGCACAATTAGCTAAAGTACGTATCCGGATATCGTCAACAAAATGCAATGGCGACAGAAAATAGAGTTGACATTAAACGGCATATCCAGTACCACTAAAAGCATAACGCATTCGCTGGAGCTGAATTAATGTCACATATCGTTCGTTTCACTGGGCTACTACTACTCAACGCATTTATTGTGCGCGGTAGACCGGTGGGCGGCATTCAACATTAAGTCAGCTCGAAGTCAAACAAAACCCGCGCCGTTGCGCGGGTTTTTTTATGCCTGACGCAAGGCGCCCCTGGAGACAAGGACCACATCATGAGCCAGCAAGTCATTATTTTTGATACGACCTTACGCGACGGCGAACAAGCGTTACAGGCCAGCCTGAGCGCGAAAGAGAAGCTGCAGATTGCCCTGGCCCTTGAGCGCATGGGTGTTGATGTCATGGAAGTAGGCTTCCCGGTCTCTTCTCCGGGTGATTTTGAATCTGTCCAAACCATCGCCCGCACCATCAAAAACAGTCGCGTTTGCGCCCTGGCGCGTTGTGTAGAAAAAGACATCGACGTCGCGGCACAGGCGCTGAAGGTCGCCGACGCGTTTCGCATCCATACTTTTATCGCCACCTCGCCAATGCACATCGCCACCAAGCTGCGCAGCACGCTGGATGAGGTCATCGAACGCGCGGTATACATGGTTAAGCGGGCGCGTAATTACACTGATGACGTAGAGTTCTCCTGCGAGGATGCTGGCCGGACGCCTGTTGACGATCTGGCGCGCGTGGTGGAAGCCGCTATAAACGCCGGCGCGAGAACCATTAATATTCCCGATACCGTGGGCTATACCATGCCGTTTGAGTTCGCGGGAATCATTTCCGGCCTGTATGAACGTGTCCCCAATATCGACAAAGCTATCATCTCCGTTCATACCCACGACGATTTAGGGATAGCAGTAGGCAACTCGCTGGCGGCAGTACATGCGGGCGCGCGTCAGGTTGAAGGCGCGATGAACGGTATCGGAGAACGTGCCGGTAACTGCGCACTGGAAGAAGTGATCATGGCGATTAAAGTGCGCAAAGACATCATGAACGTACACACCAACATCAATCACCACGAAATCTGGCGCACCAGCCAGACCGTCAGCCAGATCTGTAACATGCCGATCCCGGCCAACAAAGCGATTGTCGGCAGCGGCGCTTTTGCCCACTCTTCCGGCATCCACCAGGATGGCGTCCTCAAGAACCGCGAAAACTATGAAATCATGACGCCAGAGTCCATCGGTCTGAACCAGATACAGCTGAACCTGACCTCCCGCTCTGGCCGTGCCGCCGTGAAACATCGCATGGAAGAGATGGGTTACAAGGACACAGACTACAACATGGATCACCTGTACGACGCGTTCCTGAAGCTGGCGGACAAAAAAGGCCAGGTGTTCGACTATGACCTGGAAGCGCTGGCGTTTATTAATAAACAGCAAGAAGAACCAGAGCATTTCCGTCTGGATTACTTCAGCGTGCAGTCCGGCTCCAGCGATATCGCCACCGCTTCCGTGAAGCTGGCCTGTGGTGAAGAGATCAAGGCCGAGGCGGCGAACGGCAACGGCCCGGTCGACGCCATCTATCAGGCGATTAACCGCATCACTGGCTACGACGTTGAGTTGGTTAAATACGACCTGAACGCCAAAGGCCAGGGCAAAGACGCGCTGGGTCAGGTCGATATCGTCGTGAACCATCATGGTCGCCGCTTCCACGGCGTCGGGCTGGCGACGGATATCGTCGAATCCTCCGCCAAAGCGATGGTGCACGTACTGAACAATATCTGGCGCGCCGCCGAAGTTGAAAAAGAATTGCAACGCAAAGCTCAAAATAAAGAGAACAACAAGGAAACCGTGTAATGTCGAAGAACTATCATATTGCCGTACTGCCGGGCGACGGTATCGGCCCGGAAGTCATGGCGCAAGCCCTGAAAGTTATGGATGCGGTACGCAGCCGTTTTGATATGCGTATCACCACCAGCCGCTATGACGTCGGCGGTATTGCTATCGACAATCATGGTCATCCACTGCCGAAAGCCACCGTTGAAGGGTGCGAGCAGGCGGATGCCATTCTGTTTGGCTCCGTCGGCGGCCCGAAATGGGAAAATTTGCCCCCGGAAAGCCAGCCAGAGCGCGGCGCCCTGCTGCCGCTGCGCAAACATTTCAAATTATTCAGTAACCTGCGTCCGGCGAAACTGTATCAGGGACTGGAAGCATTTTGCCCGTTGCGCGCCGATATCGCCGCTAACGGTTTCGATATCCTGTGCGTGCGCGAGCTGACCGGCGGGATCTATTTCGGACAGCCAAAAGGCCGTGAAGGCAGCGGTCAGTACGAAAAAGCCTTTGATACCGAAGTTTATCACCGCTTTGAGATCGAGCGCATTGCCCGTATCGCCTTTGAATCGGCGCGTAAACGCCGCCGTAAAGTCACCTCTATTGATAAAGCCAACGTACTGCAAAGCTCTATCCTGTGGCGTGAGATCGTCAACGATGTCGCGAAAACGTATCCCGATGTGGAACTCGCGCACATGTATATCGATAACGCCACCATGCAGTTGATTAAAGACCCGTCGCAGTTTGACGTACTGCTGTGCTCTAACCTGTTCGGCGACATTCTGTCCGACGAATGCGCGATGATCACCGGCTCAATGGGGATGTTGCCCTCCGCCAGCCTGAACGAGCAAGGGTTTGGCCTGTATGAACCGGCTGGCGGCTCCGCGCCGGATATCGCCGGGAAAAATATCGCCAATCCAATTGCGCAGATCCTGTCGCTGGCGCTGCTGCTGCGCTACAGCCTGGATGCCAACGATGCGGCAACAGCCATTGAACAGGCGATCAATCGCGCATTAGAAGAGGGCGTTCGCACCGGCGATTTAGCCAGGGGCGCTGCCGCAGTCAGTACCGATGAGATGGGCGATATTATCGCCCGCTATGTCGCAGAAGGGGTGTAATCATGGCCAAAACGTTATACGAGAAATTATTTGATGCCCACGTGGTCTTTGAGGCGCCAAACGAAACGCCGCTGCTGTACATCGACCGCCACCTGGTGCATGAAGTCACCTCTCCGCAGGCGTTTGACGGTCTGCGTGCGCACCATCGTCCGGTACGTCAGCCAGGGAAAACCTTCGCCACGATGGATCACAACGTCTCGACGCAGACTAAAGACATTAATGCCTCCGGTGAAATGGCGCGTATCCAGATGCAGGAGCTGATTAAGAACTGTAACGAGTTCGGCGTCGAGCTGTATGACCTGAATCACCCGTATCAGGGCATCGTCCATGTGATGGGGCCGGAACAGGGCGTCACCCTGCCGGGCATGACCATCGTCTGCGGCGACTCCCACACCGCCACCCACGGCGCGTTTGGTGCGCTGGCCTTCGGCATCGGCACTTCTGAGGTAGAACATGTACTGGCGACGCAAACTCTGAAACAGGGGCGCGCTAAAACCATGAAGATTGAAGTCACGGGCAACGCCGCGCCGGGCATTACCGCCAAAGACATCGTGCTGGCGATCATCGGTAAAACCGGCAGCGCCGGCGGCACCGGGCACGTGGTTGAATTTTGCGGCGACGCTATCCGCGCGCTGAGTATGGAAGGCCGCATGACGCTGTGCAATATGGCGATTGAGATGGGCGCCAAAGCCGGTCTGGTCGCCCCGGATGAAACCACTTTCAACTACGTAAAAGGGCGTTTGCACGCGCCGAAGGGCCGCGATTTTGACGAAGCCGTCGAGTACTGGAAAACGCTGAAAACCGATGACGGTGCGACCTTTGATACTGTCGTCACCCTGCGAGCAGAAGAGATCGCGCCGCAGGTGACCTGGGGCACGAATCCGGGCCAGGTGATTTCCGTCACCGACATCATCCCCGATCCCGCCTCCTTTAGCGATCCGGTTGAGCGCGCCAGCGCCGAAAAAGCGCTGGCTTATATGGGCTTACAGCCTGGCGTACCGTTAACGGACGTTGCTATCGATAAAGTCTTTATCGGCTCTTGTACCAATTCGCGCATTGAAGATTTGCGCGCGGCGGCGGAAGTCGCCAAAGGGCGCAAAGTGGCGCCGGGCGTGCAGGCTCTGGTGGTACCGGGTTCAGGTCCGGTGAAAGCGCAGGCGGAAGCGGAGGGTCTGGACAAGATCTTTATCGAAGCAGGATTTGAATGGCGCTTACCGGGCTGTTCCATGTGCCTGGCCATGAATAATGACCGCCTGAACCCGGGCGAGCGCTGCGCATCCACCAGCAACCGTAACTTTGAAGGCCGTCAGGGCCGCGGGGGTCGCACGCATTTAGTCAGCCCGGCGATGGCCGCCGCTGCCGCCGTTACCGGCCACTTCGCCGACATTCGCAGCATCAAATAAGGAAACTACCATGGCAGAGAAATTTACCCAGCATACCGGCCTGGTTGTCCCACTGGATGCCGCCAACGTCGATACCGATGCAATTATCCCTAAACAGTTTTTGCAGAAGGTTACGCGTACCGGTTTTGGCGCCCATCTGTTTAACGACTGGCGTTTCCTGGACGAAAAGGGTCAACAGCCAAATCCGGAATTTGTACTGAACTTTCCGGAATATCAAGGCGCGTCGATTCTGCTGGCGCGGGAAAACTTTGGCTGCGGCTCGTCGCGCGAGCATGCGCCGTGGGCGCTGACCGACTACGGCTTTAAAGTGGTGATCGCGCCAAGCTTCGCCGACATCTTCTACGGCAACAGTTTCAATAACCAACTGCTGCCGGTAACCCTGAGCGACGCACAGGTCGATGAGCTGTTTGCTCTGGTGAAAGCCAATCCGGGCATTAAATTTGAAGTGGATCTGGAAGCACAGGTGGTGAAAGCAGGCGATAAGACCTACAGCTTTAAAATCGACGACTTCCGCCGCCACTGCATGTTGAACGGTCTGGACAGCATTGGGCTGACGCTGCAGCACGAAGACGCGATTGCCGCCTACGAAAATAAACAACCGGCATTTATGCGGTAACCTTTCACGCCTTACCGGGCCTACAGGTTATGCAATATCACCAGGTTGCCACTATATCCTGTAGGCCTGATAAGCGTAGCGCCATCAAGCGCCGGGTTACTCATCAGTCGCTCATGCCGGGGATATTCCGGCATTTTTTATACGTCTTTTACTCGCCCGGTCATCACCTGCGTGACCACAGAAACCGCCGTATAAATCCCGTTGAGACGCCGTCCCATCGTCGTCATCCAGAAACAGCCGAAATAAAAAAAGCCAGCAGATATTATCTGCTGGCGGGTGATTTTAGGCTATCGCCTACACCAATACTCAGTCACACATGATGTCTGCAATTGGCTTCAATCGGTCGCCTCCCACTGCATCAGTTCCGCGAGCATTTTTAAGCGCTGCGGCGCGCTCAGGCAAGCCAGCCAGGACGTTTTTTCCGTCGCGGCAAAATATCTCAACCAGAACTGGCGCATAGTGACCTCTTCCTCTTGCTTCATCGAAAGATATTATTGGCCTAATATAGGGATAATAAAATTGCTGAGTTTTTCATCGGAGTTCCCCTTTTATGCCCTCAGGTCGCCTGCAACAACAATTTATCCGTCTCTGGCAATGTTGTGACGGTAAAACGCAAGACACCACGCTTAATGAGCTGGCGGATCTGCTGAACTGTTCGCGTCGCCATATGCGTACGCTGCTAAATACGATGCAGGCGCGCGGTTGGCTAACATGGGAAGCCGAGGTCGGACGCGGAAAGCGTTCGCGTCTGACGTTCCTGTATACCGGACTGGCGCTGCAACAGCAGCGGGCGGAAGACCTGCTGGAACAAGATCGAATCGATCAACTGGTACAACTGGTCGGCGATAAAAGCGCTGTCAGGCAAATGCTGATTTCCCATCTGGGACGCAGCTTCCGCCAGGGGCGGCATATTCTGCGGGTTCTTTACTATCGTCCGATGCACAATCTCCTGCCGGGAACCGCATTACGTCGCTCGGAAACCCATATTGCCCGGCAAATTTTCAGTTCGCTCACGCGGGTAAATGAGGAAAACGGGGAACTGGAAGCGGACATTGCGCACCACTGGCAGCAAATTTCCCCTTTACTGTGGCGCTTCTACCTGCGCCCTGGCATTCATTTTCATCATGGCCGCGAGCTGGAGATGGAAGATGTCATCGCCTCGCTGACGCGTATCAATACGCTTCCGCTTTACTCGCACATCACAAAGATAGACTCCCCTACCGCGTGGACGCTGGATATTCATCTTTCCCAGCCGGATCGCTGGTTGCCGTGGCTGCTGGGCCAGGTCCCGGCGATGATTTTGCCGCGGGAGTGGGAAACGCTGGCTAATTTCGCCAGCCACCCTATCGGCACCGGGCCTTATGCCGTGCGGCGTAATACGCCGAACCAACTCAAGATACTCGCCTTTGATGACTACTTCGGCTATCGGGCGTTGATAGACGAAGTGAACGTCTGGGTACTGCCGGATATCAGTGAAGAACCGGCCTGCGGCTTGATGCTGGAAGGGCCGATACAAGGCGGTGAAAAAGCGATAGAAAGCCGACTGGAAGAGGGGTGCTATTACCTGCTATTCGACGCCAGAACGCCGCGCGGCGCGCATCCGCAGGTCAGAGAATGGGTAAGCCACGTCCTCTCCCCCACCAATTTACTCTATCATGCCGATGAACCGCTACAGCAGCTCTGGTTCCCGGCCTATGGGCTTTTACCGCGCTGGCATCACGCCCGTCCAGGCCCGGGCGAAAAACCCGCCGGGCTGGAAACCCTCACGCTGACCTTCTATCGCGAACACATTGAGCACCGGGTTATCGCCCGTATCATGAGCGCGCTTCTGGCTGAACATCAGGTGCATCTGCATATTCAGGAGACCGACTACGATCAATGGCACGCCGGCGAGATCGAAAGCGATATCTGGCTCAATAGCGCTAACTTTACGCTGCCGCTGGATTTCTCGCTGTTCGCGCACCTGTGCGAAGTACCGCTCTTGCAGAACTGCATTCCGCGCGACTGGCAGGGCGACGCCGCGCAGTGGCGCGCTGGCGAGATGAACCTGGCGACCTGGTGCCAGCAACTGCTGGCCAACAAAGCGATTGTGCCGCTGATCCACCACTGGCTGATTATCCAGGGACAACGCAGTATGCGCGGGCTGCGCATGAATACCCTCGGCTGGTTTGATTTTAAATCGGCGTGGTTTGCGCCGCCAGATCCTTAACGCCAGCTCTTGATTGCTGCCCGGCAACAAAATCACTACACTAACGCCGAACTCAACGGGGTGCCGCGCTCATGCGCGCGCTGAGAAAATACCCGTCGAACCTGATCCGGATAATGCCGGCGAAGGGATTTGAGGCTACCTCTCAAGTCCTTTGCCACTCTTTAACTGAGGTGCAAAGTGTTAAAAAAATATCTTCCGCTTTTACTCCTGTGCGCGGCGCCTGCTTTCGCCAAACCCGTTCTCACCGTCTATACCTACGACTCGTTCGCCGCCGACTGGGGGCCAGGCCCGGCGGTGAAAAAAGCGTTTGAAGCCGATTGCAACTGCGAGCTGAAACTGGTGGCGCTGGAGGATGGCGTTTCGCTGCTCAACCGCCTGCGGATGGAGGGGAAGAACAGCAAAGCCGATGTGGTGTTGGGGCTGGACAACAATCTGCTGGAAGCGGCCACGCAAACTAAGCTCTTTGCCAAAAGCGGCGTGGCGAATGAGGCGGTCAAGGTGCCCGGCGGCTGGAAAAACGACACATTTGTGCCGTTCGATTACGGCTATTTCGCCTTTGTCTACGATAAAAGCAAGCTGAAAAATCCGCCGAAAAGCCTGAAAGAACTGGTCGAGAGCGATCAAAAATGGCGGGTGATTTATCAGGACCCGCGTACCAGTACGCCAGGGCTGGGGCTGTTACTGTGGATGCGCAAAGTCTATGGCGATAACGCGCCGCAGGCCTGGCAAAAACTGGCGGCCAAAACGGTGACGGTGACGAAAGGCTGGAGCGAGGCCTACGGTTTATTTCTGAAAGGTGAAAGCGATTTGGTGCTCAGTTACACCACCTCTCCGGCGTATCACATTATTGAAGAGAAGAAGGACAATTACGCCGCCGCGAACTTCAGCGAAGGCCATTACTTACAGGTAGAAGTCGCGGCGCGTACCGTCGCCAGTAAGCAGCCGGAACTGGCGGAGAAATTCCTCAAATTTATGGTTTCTCCGGCGTTTCAGAACGCCATACCCACCGGCAACTGGATGTACCCGGTAGCGGACGTCGCCCTACCAGCAGGGTTTGAATCATTGGCAAAACCCGCCACAACGCTGGAATTCACGCCGCAACAAGTGGCAGCACAACGCCAGGCATGGATTAGCGAATGGCAACGCGCCGTCAGCCGTTAATTCCCGGCTGGCTGATTCCGGGGCTGTGCGCCGCCGCGCTGATGATAACCGTCTCGCTGGCGGCCTTTCTGGCGCTTTGGCTGAACGCGCCGTCGGGCGCGTGGTCGACAATCTGGCGGGATAGCTACCTGTGGCATGTGGTGCGCTTCTCATTCTGGCAGGCGTTTCTGTCCGCAGTGCTGTCTGTGGTCCCGGCGGTTTTTCTCGCCCGCGCGCTTTATCGACGCCGTTTTCCTGGACGTCTGGCGCTGCTGCGTCTGTGCGCCATGACGCTGATTCTGCCGGTACTGGTTGCCGTGTTCGGCATTCTTAGCGTGTATGGCCGTCAGGGCTGGCTGGCCTCGCTGTGGCAGATGCTGGGGCTTCAGTGGACATTCTCCCCCTACGGCTTGCAGGGCATTTTACTGGCGCACGTCTTTTTTAACCTGCCAATGGCGAGCCGTTTGTTGCTGCAATCTTTGGAAAGCATTCCCGGCGAGCAGCGCCAGCTCGCCGCCCAGCTCGGTATGCGCGGCTGGCATTTTTTCCGCTTTGTCGAATGGCCGTGGCTGCGCCGCCAAATTCCGCCCGTCGCGGCGCTGATTTTTATGCTCTGCTTCGCCAGTTTCGCAACGGTCCTGTCGCTCGGCGGCGGCCCGCAGGCCACCACTATCGAGCTGGCTATCTTTCAGGCGCTCAGTTATGACTACGATCCCGCCCGCGCGGCGATGCTGGCATTAATCCAGATGGTCTGCTGCCTGGCGCTGGTACTGCTAAGCCAACGGCTGAGCAAAGCGATTGCGCCGGGGATGACGCTGACGCAGGGTTGGCGCGATCCTGATGATCGTCTCCACAGCCGTCTGACGGACGCCTTATTAATCGTGCTGGCGCTGCTGCTGCTGCTTCCGCCGCTGGTCGCCGTGGTGGTCGATGGCGTCAACCGCAGCCTGCCGGAGGTGCTGGCGCAACCCATTCTGTGGCAGGCTGTCTGGACATCGCTACGCATTGCGCTGGCGGCGGGCGTTCTGTGTGTGGTGCTGACCATGATGCTACTGTGGAGTAGCCGCGAGCTACGCCAACGCCAGCAAGTCTTCGCCGGACAAACGCTGGAACTCAGCGGAATGTTGATCCTCGCGATGCCGGGGATCGTGCTGGCGACAGGCTTCTTTTTACTGCTCAATAACAGCGTTGGCTTACCGGAATCCGCCGACGGCATCGTGATTTTCACCAATGCGCTGATGGCAATCCCCTACGCGCTAAAAGTCCTGGAAAACCCAATGCGCGATATTACCGCCCGTTATGGAATGCTGTGCCAGTCATTAGGAATTGAAGGCTGGTCGCGGTTAAAGGTCGTGGAACTGCGGGCGCTGAAACGTCCGCTGGCGCAGGCGCTGGCGTTTGCCTGCGTACTTTCTATCGGTGATTTTGGCGTCGTCGCGCTTTTCGGCAATGACAATTTCCGCACGCTGCCGTTTTATCTGTATCAGCAGATCGGCTCCTACCGCAGCCAGGACGGCGCGGTGACCGCGCTGATACTGCTGCTGCTCTGCTTTACGTTATTTACCCTCATAGAGAAACTACCGGGCCGACATGCTAAAACTGATTGATATCACCTGGCTTTACCATCATTTGCCGATGCGTTTTACGCTGGCGGTAGAACGCGGCGAGCAGGTGGCGATTCTTGGCCCCAGCGGCGCGGGGAAAAGCACGTTGTTGAATTTAATTGCCGGTTTTCTTGCGCCTGCCAGCGGTACGTTACTGATTGCCGGTGACGATCATACGCTTACGCCGCCCTCACGCCGTCCGGTCTCAATGCTGTTTCAGGAGAATAATTTATTCAGCCACCTGAATGTGCAGCAAAATATCGGTCTGGGGCTAAACCCCGGGTTAACGCTCAACGCCAGCCAGCGGGAAAAACGGGACGCTATCGCATGTCAGATGGGCATTGAGAGTCTGATGACGCGTTTACCGGGCGAACTGTCCGGCGGCCAGCGTCAGCGGGTAGCGCTGGCGCGCTGCCTGGTACGTGAACAGCCGGTACTGCTGCTGGATGAACCGTTCTCCGCGCTCGATCCCGCGCTGCGCCAGGAGATGCTGACGTTGGTCAGCGATATCTGCCGCGAGCGACAGCTCACGCTGTTGATGGTCTCGCACAGCGTGGAAGATGCGGCGCGAATTGCGCCCCGGTCAATCGTCGTGGCCGACGGACGCATTGCGTGGCAAGGCAAAACAGACGAGCTACTAAGCGGTCAAGCCAGCGCCTCAGCGCTATTGGGCATCAAATCCCATATTTTGTAGGCCGGATAAGGCGAAGCCGCCATCCGGCAAAGGAATCGTTAGTAACCCACAACTTTGCGCAGAATATCGATATATACCGGCATCAGCGGGTGGCGAACCAGCACCACCAGCGCGACCACGCCGATCCCGAGCGTCAACGGCGCCAGATACAGCAAACGGCTGCGGGGGAAATACGCGGTTAAACGATCGACTGCCGCTTTGCCGCTGCGCCACAGCCGCCAGCATAGCCAGCCTCCGACCCACAGCAGCAACGCCGTCGCCAGCAGCAGCCATTTGAAGTCTCCGCTCTGCATATCGGAAGGAATATCGATTGCCGCTCCCGCCAGAATGCCCGGCAGGAAATAAAACGGCGGCCACAGCAAACAGCCAATCAAGTTCGGCCCAATAAATTTCGCCACGGGAAGATCCAGCATCCCTGCCACCATCGGCACCAGCGGCCTCGTCGGACCGACAAAACGTCCGACCAGGATCGTGAACATACTGTGCTGATGCAGCGCGTGTTCGGTTTTATCCAGCAGCGACTTGTTCTTTTTCATAAAAGACCAGCGGTGTAGCGGCTTTTTAAAGCGCCACCCCAGCCAGAACGAAATCCAGTCGCCCATCAGACAGCCGATAATACCCACCAGCCAGGCATGCCAAAAATTGAGCTCGCCGCTGCCGATAAGCGCGCCCAGCCCCGCCATCAGTACCGTGCCGGGTAAAATCAACCCCACCAGCGCCAGCGATTCCAGGAAGGCGACCAGCAACACGGCGATAAGCGAATACAGAGTGGATTGGGTGATAAAGTGTTCCAGCAGTGCTTGCATAGTGTGTCCGTCAGCGTGATGAAGCAGGGATTCTGCTTACCCCGTCCCCCTTCGTCAAGCCGTCAATTATCCGAATAGTTACGGCTTATGACATCTTTGTGGACACATCATTCACTTTTTATTCACATCCGGCCCTGAACTCGCTAGGACTTGCCCCGGTGCATTTTTTAAATACCCGCGAAAAATAGAGCTGATCGTCAAATCCAACATTGCGCCCAACGGACGCTATCGGCATTCGCGTAGTGCTAAGCAGAAGTTTCGCCTGGCTGATACGCTGATCTTCGCGCCAGCTCAATACGCTAATGCCTAACTGCTGGCGGAACAGATGCGATAACCGGGAGGGCGACAGGCAGACATGCTGGGCGACGCTGGCGATATCAAAATGACTGTCCGCGAGATGGTCGCTGATATACTGGCAGGCATCGCGCACACGGCTATCCATCGGCGGGTGCAACGACTCATTAATTACCGCCATACGTCTGAGCAACAGCTGCTCCAGCAGATTGATCGCCAGTAGCTCAGAATAGCGGCCTTCCCCTTGCCCGGCGCTGATGATCTGCCCGAACAGTTCGCTGAAATGCGGCTGGCGCGCCTCGTCCGGGCGGAAAAATCCTGTCTGGGCAAAGATTGTCGGCCAGGTCAGCCACTCCTGCCAGTAGGCGCGAGGCCGGAAATAAACCCACTGATGATACCACTCGCTGGCGTCCGGATGCCGTCCATAGTGATGAATCTCGCCCGGCGGAAACAATAATATATCGCCAGGCCGACAGACAAACTGCTCGCCATTATTATTAATGACGCCCTCTCCGCGGATGGTCAGGTTAAGAATATATCCCTTCATGCCCAACGGACGATCGATAAAAAAATCCAGGTATCCATTCGCTTCAATTGGCGTCAGTCCGGCGACCAGATGGGCATTAAATGAATATCCCGGCAATAGCGGATCATTTTGCGTTTCAGCCATGATTTCTCTACCCCCCGATGTTCAGAGAAGAAACAAATTGTCCATATTGACCAGGACGACAGAGCTTACGTCTCCGCAAGACCTTGCGCTTGATGAAAGCACGTATCAACCCCGCTTGTGAAAAGCGCTTTGTAACAAAAGCGTACAGTTCAGGCGATAAAATTAAGTAACAGAAGTGTCTATAACTATGGCTGGAATGTCCACATTGAATATTTGCACAGCGTCACACTTTGCAAAGCATTAGCATTTTTGTCCATAAGATTAGCGGATCCTGCCTGACGGTTTTTGCCGCGACTCTCTACTGTTTCTCCATACCTGTTTTTCTGGATGGAGTAAGACGATGGCAATTGCAATTGGCCTCGATTTTGGCAGTGATTCAGTGCGCGCTCTGGCAGTGGACTGCGCCACCGGCGACGAGATCGCCACCAGCGTAGAGTGGTATCCGCGCTGGCAAGAAGGCCGTTATTGCGACGGCCCGAACAACCAGTTCCGTCATCATCCGCGCGACTACATGGAGTCAATGGAGGCCGCGCTGAAAGCCGTTCTGGCACAATTAAGCGCCGCGCAACGCGCAAATGTCGTTGGCATTGGCGTTGACAGCACCGGCTCTACGCCAGCGCCGATTGACGCCGACGGTAACGTCCTGGCACTGCGTCCGGAGTTCGCCGAGAACCCGAATGCGATGTTTGTGCTGTGGAAAGATCACACCGCGGTGGAAGAGGCCGACGAAATCACTCGTCTGTGCCATAAGCCAGGCAAGGTCGACTACTCCCGCTATATTGGCGGCATTTACTCCAGCGAATGGTTCTGGGCGAAAATTCTGCACGTCACCCGCCAGGATAGCGCCGTCGCGCAGGCCGCCGTCTCGTGGATTGAACTGTGTGACTGGGTGCCGGCGCTGCTTTCCGGCACCACTCGCCCGCAAGATATCCGCCGTGGCCGCTGCAGCGCCGGGCACAAAACACTGTGGCATGAAAGCTGGGGCGGTCTGCCGCCCGCGAGCTTCTTTGATGAACTCGATCCGTGCATTAACCGTCATCTGCGCTACCCGTTATTTAGCGAAACCTTCACCGCCGATCTGCCCGTGGGCACCCTGTGCGCCGAATGGGCGCAGCGCCTCGGCTTGCCGGAAAGCGTGGTGATTTCCGGCGGCGCGTTCGACTGTCACATGGGCGCGGTCGGCGCGGGCGCACAGTCCAATACGCTGGTAAAAGTCATCGGCACGTCTACCTGCGACATTCTGATTGCGGATAAACAGAGCGTCGGGGATCGCGCCGTGAAAGGCATTTGCGGTCAGGTTGACGGCAGCGTGGTGCCGAACTTTATCGGTCTGGAAGCGGGGCAATCTGCTTTCGGCGATATCTACGCCTGGTTTAGCCGCGTGTTGAGCTGGCCGCTGGAACAACTTGCCGCGCAGCACCCGGAACTGAAACCCCAGATTAACGCCAGCCAGAAGCAGCTACTGCCAGCGCTCACCGACGCCTGGGCGAAAAATCCGTCCCTGGATCACCTGCCGGTGGTGCTCGACTGGTTTAACGGTCGCCGCACGCCCAATGCTAATCAGCGTCTGAAAGGCGTCATTACCGATCTCAATCTCGCCACCGACGCACCAGCGCTGTTTGGCGGTCTGGTCGCCTCGACCGCCTTCGGCGCGCGCGCCATTCAGGAGTGTTTTACCGATCAGGGTATCGCGGTCAATAACGTGATGGCGCTTGGCGGCATCGCCCGTAAAAATCAGGTCATTATGCAGGTCTGCTGCGACGTACTGAATCGTCCGTTGCAGATCGTCGCTTCCGACCAGTGTTGCGCATTAGGCGCCGCTATCTTTGCCGCCGTCGCTGCGAAAGTCCATGCCGACATTCCAGCCGCCCAGCAAAGCATGGCGAGCGCGGTAGAACGCACTCTGCGCCCCCACCCTGAACAGGCGCAACGCTTCGAACAGCTTTACCGCCGCTACCAGCAGTGGGCGCTAAGCGCAGAACAACATTATCTTCCGACTGCCGCGCCGGCGCCAACGACCCCGGCCAATCAGGCAATCCTGACTCATTAAGGACACGACAATGACGATTTTTGATAATTATGAAGTATGGTTTGTGATTGGCAGCCAGCATTTGTATGGCGCAGAAACCCTGCGTCAGGTCACCCAACATGCCGAGCATGTGGTCAACGCGCTGAATACCGAAGCCAAACTGCCATGTAAGCTGGTATTAAAACCGCTGGGCACCTCGCCGGATGAGATTACCGCCATTTGTCGTGACGCCAATTATGACGATCGCTGCGCGGGGCTGGTGGTCTGGCTGCACACCTTCTCCCCGGCCAAAATGTGGATCAACGGGCTGAGTATCCTTAACAAACCACTACTGCAATTCCATACCCAATTTAACGCCGCCCTGCCGTGGGACAGCATTGATATGGACTTTATGAACCTGAACCAGACTGCGCACGGCGGCCGAGAGTTCGGTTTTATCGGCGCGCGGATGCGTCAGCAGCACGCGGTCGTCACTGGCCACTGGCAGGATAAAGAGGCCCATACGCGTATCGGCGCCTGGATGCGCCAGGCGGTCTCTAAACAGGATACTCGCCAGCTAAAAGTCTGCCGCTTCGGCGACAATATGCGTGAAGTCGCAGTGACTGACGGTGATAAAGTGGCCGCGCAAATCAAATTTGGCTTTTCGGTCAATACCTGGGCGGTCGGCGATCTGGTGCAGGTGGTGAATTCTATCGGCGACGGCGATATCAACGCTCTGATTGACGAGTATGAAAGCAGCTATACCCTGACGCCCGCCACCCAAATCCACGGCGATAAACGCCAGAACGTGCGAGAAGCGGCGCGTATTGAACTCGGTATGAAGCGTTTCCTGGAACAGGGCGGCTTCAACGCCTTTACGACGACATTTGAAGATTTGCACGGCCTGAAACAACTCCCGGGTCTGGCCGTACAGCGTCTTATGCAACAGGGCTACGGCTTTGCGGGCGAAGGCGACTGGAAAACCGCCGCTCTGCTTCGCATTATGAAAGTGATGTCAACCGGTCTGCAGGGCGGCACCTCATTTATGGAGGATTACACCTACCACTTCGAGAAAGGCAACGATCTGGTGCTCGGCTCGCACATGCTGGAGGTGTGTCCGTCCATCGCGGTGGAAGAGAAACCGATCCTCGACGTCCAGCACCTCGGCATTGGCGGCAAGGAAGATCCGGCGCGTTTGATTTTCAATACCCAAACCGGCCCCGCGATCGTCGCCAGCCTGATCGACCTCGGCGATCGTTATCGCCTGCTGGTCAACTGCATTGACACCGTAAAAACGCCGCACTCCCTGCCGAAACTGCCGGTAGCTAACGCGCTGTGGAAGGCGCAGCCGGATCTGCCGACCGCCTCCGAAGCGTGGATTCTGGCTGGCGGCGCGCACCATACCGTCTTCAGCCACGCGCTGGATCTGAACGATATGCGCCAGTTCGCAGAAATACACGATATCGAAATCGCGGTAATTGATAATGATACCCGTCTGCCGGCCTTTAAGGACGCGCTGCGCTGGAACGAGGTGTATTACGGGTTCAAACGTTAATTGGTGAAACGGATTGCCCGGCGGCACTGCATTTACCGGGCCTACGGTCCTGTAGGCCGAATAAGGCATTTATGTCGCCATCCGGCACACCGTCGCTCGTAGGCCGGATAAGCGAAGCGCCATCCGGCAGGGAGAAAACAATGTTAGAAGATCTCAAACGCCAGGTACTGGAAGCTAATCTGGCGCTGCCAAAACACAACCTGGTCACCCTTACCTGGGGTAACGTCAGCGCCGTCGATCGCGAACGCGGCGTACTGGTGATTAAGCCGTCCGGCGTCGATTATAGCGTCATGACCGCTGACGATATGGTGGTGGTCAGTCTGGAGAGCGGTGAAGTCGTTGAAGGTCATAAGAAACCGTCGTCCGATACGCCAACCCACCGTCTGTTGTACCAGGCATTTCCGACTATCGGCGGCATCGTACACACCCATTCGCGCCACGCGACTATCTGGGCGCAGGCGGGTCAGCCGATTCCGGCGACGGGAACCACCCATGCCGACTATTTCTACGGTACGATTCCCTGCACTCGCAAAATGACCGAGGCGGAAATTAATGGCGAGTATGAATGGGAAACGGGCAATGTCATTGTTGAAACCTTTGAAAAACAAGGTATTGACGCCGCTCAAATGCCCGGCGTGCTTGTCCATTCGCACGGCCCGTTTGCCTGGGGTAAAAATGCCGAGGATGCCGTGCATAACGCCATCGTGCTGGAAGAAGTGGCCTATATGGGGATCTTCTGCCGCCAGCTTGCGCCGCAGTTGCCCGACATGCAGCAATCCCTGCTGGATAAACACTATCTACGCAAACACGGCGCAAAAGCCTATTACGGGCAGTAATGCCTCTAAAAACGCGTCCCATGGGGGGCGCGTTGATGAATCTGGTCGGTGATATATTCAGCAAATGCGCTTTGATAGACGTAATGATCAGAACTCACATATTCAATAATATTATCATAATGCCCCTGCCACGCTTTTCCTTCCAGCGCATGGAAGAAAATATAATCTTCGATTGTTGACTGCCAGCGTTGCCCATTTAACAGATAATTAATAATGGTATCCCGATGTCCGTTTTTTCTGTCGTGTCCTTGCCAGTGAAAAAAAGCATTGCCGTTTTCAATAATCTCGGTACGCCAAATTTGTTCTGTCCATGTTTTATACTCAAAAAATCGACTCACGGTTTTTATGGAAGGGTTAGCGCGTTGAGTATTGACGAAAAGATAACGGTCGCTCCCTACCAGACGCGCCTGCATACTCACATTCATAAAAGATCATTCCCGAATACCACAAATTTTGATAAAAACACCCGCACCCGAAAGTCAAAATAAAATTATATTCTAAAATAAAAATTAAATTATGCAGAGAGTTCCCGACGAATTCGCACTGTAATCCATTTTTATTTAACCATAGCGGCCAATTGGAATATTATATTTCTACCTGACGGTGCGGATGTTCCAAATGAAATTGTTACACTTTTCATTAAGTAAAACAAACAAAAAATATCGCTTTTTTGTTAATCCGAGAAATAAGTAACAGATTCGAACAAGCGCCTTTCTGAAAAATACTGAATGTATGAAAACAGACTTGACACAAAACAGCTAATACATGGGTAAAAATGGTAAATAAACATGATTCAAAATTAGCAGTTATAGGATAATTATATCTGCTGTATATACCGGCATCATTATATTGATAAATATACGTCAGCAAAAATATCTGACGCTAAAAGCCATTTTATCGTTAAAATATCCATTACACCCGTCACGGGGAACGAACTCATTCATGAAATATCGCTACATCATCAGAATCGCGGCAGGCATAATTCTCATTATGGCTACGGTGTTTATCCATAATGCCATCGCTATTTATCAGTTCAGTCAGCAAAACCAGACGCGCGTAGCTGACTGCGCGATTGTCGCAGGAGCAGGCGTTAGCGGAAAAACGCCTTCTCCCGTTTTTCAGGCCAGACTGGATCATGCCATCTGGCTTTACCAACAACACATTGTCCGCGCGTTGGTATTAACCGGCGGCTACGGCGCTGGCGCAACGGTTTCCGACGCGGCGATAGCCCGTCAATACGTTCTGGAAAAAGGGATTCCGGCTAAGGCGATTTTTATTGAAGAGCGCTCTACCGTGACGCGCGAAAATATTCGTTACGCAAAACAGATACTGCGACAACAACAATGGCGCACAGCATTACTGGTCAGCGATCCGCTGCATATGCTGCGTCTGAAAACTATCGCTCAGGATAATGGTATCGATAGCCGCTCATCACCCACGCGATCCACCCGCTATAAATCCTGGTGGGCGAAAACCCGCTTCTTACTGCGAGAAACTTTTTATTACAGCGGATATCGGCTTTTACGTTATATGCCTGTACAAAATAACAGTATCACCCCCTAAAACAGGTTATAATTAGCGTGAATTTTTTAGACAGGTAATCATCGTGGCGCAGGCAGGCTTCATTTTAACCCGGCACTGGCGGGATACGCCGCAAGGGACGGAGGTCTCTTTCTGGCTGGCGACAGACAACGGCCCTGTGCAGGCGACGCTGGCGCCGCAAGAGTCCGTGGCGTTTATTCCGACCAGCCAGACCTCCCGCGCCGCCTCGCTGCTACAGGCGGAAAAAGACTATCGCCTGACGCCGCTCCAGCTGCGAGACTTTCATCGTCAGCCGGTATCCGGTCTGTATTGCCGCACTCACCGCCAGCTTATGCGGATGGAGAAACTGCTGCGCGAAAACGGCGTCACCGTTTATGAAGCGGATGTACGCCCGCCGGAACGTTACCTGATGGAGCGTTTTATTACGTCGCCCGTTTGGGTAGACGGCGAGATGCGCAACGGCGTTATCCGCAATGCGCGTCTTAAACCCCACCCCGACTATCGACCGCCGCTAAAATGGGTCTCGCTGGATATCGAAACCACGCGACACGGCGAACTGTATTGCATTGGTCTGGAAGGCTGCGGCCAGCGTACCGTTTATATGCTGGGTCCGGCGAATGGCGATGACCGCCAACTGGACTTCGAGCTTGTGTATGTCGCCAGCCGCCCGCAGTTGCTGGAAAAACTCAACGCCTGGTTTGCCGAACATGATCCTGACGTCATCATCGGCTGGAACGTGGTGCAGTTCGACCTGCGTATGCTGCAAAAACATGCCGAACGCTACCGTATCCCTTTACGGCTGGGGCGAGACAATAGCGAACTGGAGTGGCGCGAACATGGCTTCAAAAACGGCGTTTTTTTCGCCCAGTCCAGAGGGCGAGTCATTATCGATGGTATCGACGCGCTTAAATCCGCGTTCTGGAATTTTTCGTCTTTTTCGCTGGAAGCCGTCTCGCAGGAACTGCTCGGCGAAGGAAAATCCATTGATAATCCCTGGGATCGTATGGATGAGATCGATCGCCGCTTTGCCCAGGATAAACCCGCCCTCGCCACCTACAACCTGAAAGACTGCGAGCTGGTCACGCGCATTTTCCATAAAACCGAGATCATGCCGTTTTTGCTGGAACGCGCGACGATCAACGGCCTGCCGGTCGATCGCCACGGCGGTTCGGTCGCCGCATTCGGGCATCTTTACTTTCCGCGAATGCACCGCGCCGGCTATGTCGCGCCCAATCTCGGCGAAGTGCCGCCGCTGGCAAGTCCCGGCGGCTACGTAATGGATTCACAACCCGGATTATACGATTCAGTACTGGTGCTGGATTATAAAAGCCTGTACCCGTCGATTATCCGCACGTTTTTGATTGATCCCGTCGGGCTGGTCGAAGGCATGGCGCAGCCGGATCCGGAACACAGTACCGAAGGTTTCCTTGACGCCTGGTTTTCACGAGAAAAGCACTGCCTGCCGGAAATTGTTAGCCAAATCTGGCACGGGCGCGATGAAGCCAAACGTCAGGGCAATAAACCGCTCTCGCAGGCGCTTAAAATCATTATGAACGCCTTTTATGGCGTACTCGGCACCACGGCCTGTCGCTTTTTCGATCCCCGTCTGGCGTCGTCAATCACCATGCGCGGTCATGCGATTATGCGCCAGACCAAAGCGCTGATTGAGGCGCAGGGTTATGACGTGATCTATGGCGATACCGATTCCACTTTCGTCTGGCTCCGGCGCGCGCATTCAGAAGCCGATGCGGCGGAAATCGGGCACAGGCTGGTGCGTCACGTGAACGAATGGTGGGCGCAGACGTTACAACAGCAAAATTTGACCAGCGCGCTGGAGCTGGAGTTTGAAACCCACTTTTGCCGTTTTCTGATGCCGACCATCCGCGGCGCGGATACTGGCAGTAAAAAACGCTACGCGGGCCTGATTCAGGAAGGCGACAGCCAGCGCATGGTATTTAAAGGTCTGGAAACGGTGCGGACCGACTGGACGCCGCTGGCGCAGCGCTTTCAACAGGAGCTGTATCTGCGTGTTTTTCGCAATGAACCTTATCAAGACTATGTGCGTGAGACTATCGATAAACTGATGGCGGGCGAACTGGACGCACAGCTGGTTTATCGTAAGCGTCTGCGTCGCCCTTTACATGAGTACCAACGTAACGTTCCGCCGCACGTTCGCGCCGCCCGGCTGGCGGATGAACAAAACCTGAAGCAGGGTCGTCCGGCGCAGTATCAGAATCGCGGCGCCATAAAATATGTCTGGACTGTTAACGGCCCCGAGCCCGTGGATTACCAGCAGTCGCCGCTGGATTACGAACACTATCTTACTCGCCAGCTACAACCCGTGGCGGAAGGAATTCTTCCCTTCGTTGAAGATAATTTTGCTACACTACTGACCGGGCAACTGGGGCTATTTTGACGCGTGACGAAAGCGCCGCCTTCCAGTACCATAGCGCCCTTTCCATTCCTGGACCTAATTAACGCCACTACCACATTAGCCTGGTAGCGGGGTCGTATACTCGCAATTATCCAGTGCTGTCGCCTGGGAATGGCGAGTAATGCCTGCAATTAAAGATATAGAGCCGAACACATATGCCTTTTACACTTGGTCAACGCTGGATCAGCGATACAGAAAGCGAGCTGGGACTTGGAACCGTTGTTGCGATGGATGCGCGAACCGTCACCTTACTTTTCCCGTCCACTGGGGAAAACCGCCTGTATGCGCGCAGTGATTCTCCCGTGACCCGCGTCATGTTCAACCCTGGCGATACGATTACAAGCCATGAAGGCTGGCAGCTACATATCGATGAAGTAAAAGAAGAAAATGGCCTGCTTGTTTATGTCGGCACCCGCCTGGATACCGAAGAGACCAATGTGACGTTGCGCGAGGTTCTGCTCGACAGCAAGTTGGTTTTCAGTAAGCCCCAGGATCGTCTGTTCGCCGGTCAAATCGATCGAATGGATCGGTTCGCGCTGCGCTATCGCGCCCGTAAATTTCAGAGCGAGCAGTACCGGATGCCATACAGCGGCCTGCGCGGCCAGCGGACCAACCTGATCCCGCATCAGCTTAATATCGCTCATGATGTGGGTCGTCGCCACGCGCCGCGCGTACTGCTGGCGGATGAAGTGGGCTTAGGTAAAACCATTGAAGCCGGGATGATTCTGCATCAACAGTTATTATCCGGCGCGGCGGAACGCGTATTGATCATTGTTCCGGAAACCCTGCAACACCAGTGGCTGGTAGAAATGCTGCGCCGTTTCAACCTGCGCTTCGCGCTGTTCGATGACGAACGCTATACCGAAGCGCAGCACGACGCGTATAACCCGTTTGAAACCGAACAACTGGTGATCTGCTCGCTGGATTTCGCCCGCCGTAATAAGCAGCGTCTGGAACATTTGTGCGACGCCGAGTGGGATCTGCTGGTGGTCGACGAAGCGCATCATCTGGTGTGGAGCACCGATGCGCCGAGCCGTGAATATATGGCCATCGAACAGTTAGCTGAACGCGTACCGGGCGTGCTGCTGCTGACCGCCACGCCAGAACAGCTGGGGATGGAAAGCCATTTCGCCCGTCTGCGCCTGCTGGATCCGAACCGTTTCCACGATTTCGAACAGTTTGTCGAAGAACAGAAAAACTACCGTCCTGTCGCCGATGCGGTGGCCATGCTGCTGGCGGGCAATAAACTCAGCAACGACGAACTGAACAGGCTGGGCGATCTGATCGGCGAACAGGATATTGAACCGCTGTTGCAGGCCGCTAATAGCGATCGCGACGACGCGCAGGCCGCCCGTGATGAGCTGGTGTCGATGCTGATGGATCGCCACGGCACCAGCCGCGTTCTGTTCCGCAACACCCGTAACGGCGTCAAGGGGTTCCCGAAACGTGAACTGCATACGGTAAAACTGCCGCTGCCGACCCAGTATCAGACCGCCATTAAGGTCTCCGGCATTATGGGCGCGCGTAAAAGCGCGGAAGATCGCGCCCGCGATATGCTCTATCCGGAACAAATTTATCAGGAGTTCGAAGGCGATACCGGCACCTGGTGGAACTTCGACCCGCGCGTTGAGTGGCTGATGGGCTATCTGACCAGCCATCGTTCGCAAAAAGTGCTGGTGATCTGCGCCAAGGCGACCACCGCGTTACAGCTGGAACAGGTGCTGCGCGAACGCGAAGGCATCCGCGCCGCCGTGTTCCATGAGGGCATGTCGATTATTGAACGCGACCGCGCCGCCGCCTGGTTCGCCGAAGAAGATACCGGCGCGCAGGTGCTGTTATGTTCCGAAATCGGCTCCGAAGGACGTAACTTCCAGTTTGCCAGCAATCTGGTGATGTTCGACTTGCCGTTTAACCCGGATCTGCTGGAACAGCGTATTGGTCGTCTGGATCGTATCGGCCAGGCGCATGATATCCAGATCCACGTCCCGTACCTGGAAAAAACCGCCCAGTCGGTGCTGGTTCGCTGGTATCACGAAGGGCTGGACGCCTTTGAGCACACCTGCCCGACCGGTCGCGCGATTTATGATTCAGCCTACGCCAGTCTGATTAACTATCTGGCCGCGCCTGAAGAAACCGACGGGTTTGACGATCTGATCAAATCCTGCCGCGAACAGCATGAAGCGCTAAAAGCCCAGTTAGAACAGGGCCGCGACCGCCTGCTGGAGATCCACTCCAACGGCGGAGAAAAAGCCCAACAGCTCGCACAAAGCATTGAAGAACAGGACGACGACACCAACCTGATCGCGTTCGCCATGAACCTGTTCGATATCGTCGGCATTAACCAGGACGATCGCGGCGACAACCTGATCGTGCTGACGCCGTCCGACCACATGTTGGTGCCGGATTTCCCTGGCCTGCCGGAAGACGGCTGTACTATCACGTTTGAACGTGACGTAGCCCTGTCTCGCGAAGATGCGCAGTTTATTACCTGGGAACATCCGCTCATCCGTAACGGACTGGATCTGATCCTCTCCGGCGATACCGGCAGCAGCACCATTTCGCTGTTGAAAAATAAAGCGCTGCCAGTCGGCACGCTGCTGGTCGAACTGGTTTACGTCGTGGAAGCGCAGGCGCCGAAACAGCTACAACTGAACCGCTTCCTGCCGCCGACGCCGGTACGTATGCTGTTAGATAAAAACGGCAACAATCTGGCCGCCCAGGTCGAGTTTGAAACCTTCAACCGCCAGCTCAGCGCCGTGAATCGCCACACCGGCAGCAAACTGGTGAACGCCGTGCAACAGGACGTCCACGCCATTTTGCAACTGGGCGAGACGCAGATTGAAAAGTCCGCCAGAGCGCTAATTGATAACGCGCGTCGCGAGGCGGATGAAAAACTGTCCGGGGAACTGTCGCGTCTGGAAGCGCTGCGCGCCGTCAACCCGAACATTCGCGACGACGAACTTGCCGCTATCGACAGCAACCGTCAGCAGGTGCTGGAAAGCCTGAATCAGGCAGGCTGGCGTCTGGACGCGCTGCGTCTTATCGTCGTCACGCACCAATAACGGAGCCGTACATGGGGATGGAAAACTACAATCCGCCGCAGGAACCCTGGCTGGTTATCCTGTATCAGGATGAGCACATTATGGTGGTCAATAAGCCCAGCGGCCTGTTGTCCGTGCCGGGGCGTCTGGAAGCGCACAAAGACAGCATTATGACGCGTATCCAGCGCGACTACCCGCAGGCAGAATCGGTGCATCGTCTGGATATGGCCACCAGCGGCGTGATTGTAGTGGCGCTGACCAAAGCCGCGGAGCGGGAGCTAAAACGCCAGTTCCGCGAACGTGAGCCGAAAAAGCAGTATGTGGCGCGCGTATGGGGTCATCCCTCCCCGGCGGAAGGGCTGGTTGACTTACCGCTCATCTGCGACTGGCCGAACCGGCCAAAGCAGAAAGTGTGTTATGAAACCGGCAAACCGGCGCAAACGGAATATAACGTGGTGGAGTTTGCGGCGGATAATACCGCCCGCGTGGTGCTCAAGCCGATCACCGGACGTTCGCATCAGCTTCGTGTGCATATGCTGGCGTTAGGCCACCCGATTTTAGGCGATCGGTTTTACGCTTCGCCGGAAGCGTTGTCGCTGGCGCCGCGTTTGCAGTTACACGCCGAAATGCTGACCATTACCCATCCCGCTTACGGCACCAGCATGACGTTTAAAGTCCCGGCAGATTTTTAAATTCGGAGCCAATTTATGCCGGGGCGCTTCGCCTATCCGGCCTACATTCATTAACGTAGGCTGGATAAGGCGCTAGTCGCATCCGGCAATTCAATCACTTGAAGCCTTTCTGTTCTTTGATTAGCTCATACGCTTTCTGAATTTCCTGCGCTTTTTGCTTCGCCATTTCCATCATTTCCGGCGGTAAACCTTTCGCGACCAGTTTGTCCGGATGATGCTCGCTCATCAGTTTGCGATAAGCGCGTTTAATGGTGGTTGCATCGTCGGTGGTTTTAACCCCCAGCACATTACAGGCATCTTCCAGCGTCGGACCGCGCTGCGCCTGCTGCCAGCCGCCGCCGGACTGTTGATGATAACCGCCGCCAAACTGCGCGCCGCCCTGCATCATGCGCAGAAACTGATCGAACTGTACGCGGGAAATACCTAGCTCTTCCGCAATCACATACAGCACTTCCCGCTCATTAGGGTGTAGCGAGCCATCGGCAAACGCTGCCTGGATCTGAATTTCCAGAAACATCCGGATCAGATCAAAACGCCCGAAGCAGACGCTACGAAACTGCCGCATCTTTTCACGTAATGGATAATTATCCGCTTTTCCGACCCGAAAGGCGTTCTGCGCGGCAGTACGTGAATCGCCGTGTAAATTCATACGATCCATCAACTGACTGGCGATATGAATATCCGCTTCCGTCACCCGTCCTTTTGATTTGGTTAAGTGGCCCATTACCTCAAAGGTGGTGGCAAAAAACAGCGCCTGCCGTTCCCGCTGGTTGGCAAACCACGCCATTTTTCGGCTGCGGGCTTTGTCGAACATATGGCCCACCAGCAGACCCAGGACCACGCCCCAAAAGCCGCCGCCCATCATCAGGGCTACGGCGACGCCAATTATCTTTCCCCAGTACTGCATAGACTCCCCAAAACGTTACGCTATCGGTGAGGCTATCTCCCACAAAATAAGGTGCTTTTCTGCGAATGAAGGCTACGGTCAATTGTGGGACATCGCCTATAATTTGCATTATCATACCTGTCATTCAATGCCGTGCCTAACACCACAGACGCTAAACGGCAGGATTAACACTGGCGCAGCGAAGATGAGTAAGTTAGGCTGTGACCGTTTGTCACGCGCAACGCTACCGATGATGGAACAATAAATACAACGTATGAAAAAACGTATTCCCACTCTTCTGGCCACCATGATCGCCAGCGCCCTTTATAGTCATCAGGGGCTGGCAGCCGATCTCGCCTCACAGTGTATGTTGGGCGTGCCGAGCTACGATCGTCCTCTGGTAAAAGGCGATACCAACGATCTGCCGGTTACTATCAATGCCGATAACGCTAAAGGTAACTACCCGGACGATGCCGTTTTTACCGGCAACGTGGACATTATGCAGGGGAATAGCCGCCTGCAAGCGGATGAAGTGCAGCTTCATCAGAAGCAGGCGGAAGGTCAGCCGGAACCTGTACGCACCGTCGATGCGCTGGGTAATGTGCATTATGATGACAATCAGGTCATCCTTAAAGGGCCGAAGGGCTGGGCGAACCTGAACACCAAAGACACGAACGTCTGGGAAGGCGATTACCAGATGGTGGGCCGTCAGGGGCGCGGTAAAGCTGATCTCATGAAGCAGCGCGGCGAAAACCGTTATACCATTCTGGAAAACGGCAGCTTTACCTCCTGTCTGCCTGGCTCCGATACCTGGAGCGTGGTGGGGAGTGAAGTCATCCATGACCGTGAAGAACAGGTTGCGGAGATCTGGAACGCCCGGTTTAAAGTAGGTCCGGTTCCGATCTTTTATAGCCCCTATTTACAGCTACCCGTCGGTGACAAACGTCGCTCAGGTTTCCTGATCCCGAACGCGAAATACACGACCAAGAACTATTTCGAGTTCTACTTACCGTATTACTGGAACATCGCGCCCAATATGGACGCCACCATCACCCCGCACTATATGCACCGCCGCGGCAATATTATGTGGGAGAACGAATTCCGTTATCTCACGCAGGCAGGCGCCGGGTTGATGGAATTAGATTATCTGCCTTCTGATAAAGTCTACGAGGACGAACATCCCAAAGAGGGCGATAAGCACCGCTGGTTATTCTACTGGCAGCACTCAGGCATGATGGATCAGGTGTGGCGTTTTAACGTCGATTACACCAAAGTCAGCGACTCCAGCTACTTTAATGATTTCGACAGTAAGTACGGTTCCAGTACCGACGGCTACGCAACGCAGAAATTCAGCGTCGGCTACGCCGTACAAAACTTTGACGCTACGGTGTCGACCAAACAATTCCAGGTCTTTAACGATCAAAACACCAGCAGCTACTCTGCGGAGCCGCAGTTAGACGTTAACTACTACCATAACGATCTCGGGCCGTTTGATACCCGGATTTACGGCCAGGCGGTACATTTCGTCAACACAAAAGACAATATGCCGGAAGCGACCCGCGTCCACCTGGAGCCAACCATCAATTTGCCGCTCTCCAACCGCTGGGGCAGCCTGAACACCGAAGCGAAGCTGATGGCGACGCACTATCAGCAAACGAATCTGGACAGCTATAACAGCGATCCAAACAATAAAAATAAGCTGGAAGATTCGGTTAACCGCGTCATGCCGCAGTTTAAAGTCGACGGTAAGCTCATCTTCGAACGCGATATGGCGATGCTGGCGCCGGGGTATACCCAGACGCTGGAACCACGCGTGCAGTACCTGTATGTGCCGTACCGCGACCAGAGCGGCATCTATAACTACGATTCTTCTTTGCTGCAATCCGACTATAACGGCCTGTTCCGCGACCGCACTTATGGCGGTCTCGACCGTATTGCTTCCGCCAACCAGGTCACGACCGGCGTCACAACACGCATTTATGATGATGCCGCCGTTGAACGTTTTAACGTTTCTGTTGGTCAAATCTACTATTTCACGGAGTCTCGCACCGGCGATGACAACATTAAATGGGAGAATGACGACAAAACCGGTTCGCTGGTTTGGGCAGGCGACACTTACTGGCGTATTTCAGAACGCTGGGGGCTGCGTAGCGGAGTGCAGTACGATACCCGTCTGGATAGCGTCGCTACCAGCAGCAGCAGCCTCGAATACCGTCGGGATCAGGATCGTCTGGTACAGTTGAACTACCGCTATGCCAGCCCGGAATATATTCAGGCTACGTTGCCTTCGTATTATTCCACGGCAGAGCAGTATAAAAACGGTATCAACCAGGTGGGCGCGGTGGCAAGTTGGCCGATTGCCGATCGCTGGTCGATTGTCGGCGCGTACTACTTCGATACCAATTCGAGCAAACCTGCAGACCAGATGCTCGGCTTGCAGTACAACTCTTGCTGCTATGCGATCCGCGTCGGATACGAACGTAAGCTGAACGGTTGGGATAACGATAAACAACACGCGATTTATGATAACGCGATTGGCTTCAACATTGAGCTGCGCGGTTTGAGCTCTAACTACGGCCTCGGCACGCAAGAAATGTTGCGTTCGAACATTCTGCCGTACCAAAGCTCTATGTAATCTGATTGATTTACAACGTAATCCGCATTGCGGTTAATTGAAATGGAAAAAGTATGAAGAACTGGAAAACGCTGCTTCTCGGTATCGCCATGATCGCGAATACCAGTTTCGCTGCCCCCCAGGTAGTCGATAAAGTCGCAGCCGTCGTCAATAATGGCGTCGTGCTGGAAAGCGACGTTGATGGCTTAATGCAATCAGTCAAACTCAACGCGGGTCAGGCAGGTCAGCAGCTTCCGGACGACGCCACGCTGCGTCACCAGATCCTGGAACGTTTGATTATGGATCAAATTATCCTGCAGATGGGTCAGAAGATGGGGGTGAAGATCACGGATGAGCAGTTGGATCAGGCCATCGCCAACATCGCCAAACAAAACAATATGACGATGGATCAGATGCGCAGCCGTCTGGCTTACGATGGGCTGAACTATTCAACCTACCGTAACCAGATTCGTAAAGAGATGATTATCTCTGAAGTGCGCAACAACGAGGTTCGTCGCCGTATCACCGTTTTGCCGCAAGAAGTTGACGCGCTGGCAAAACAGATTGGCACCCAAAACGATGCCAGCACCGAGCTGAACCTGAGCCATATCCTGATTGCTCTGCCGGAAAACCCAACCTCCGAGCAGGTTAACGACGCGCAGCGCCAGGCGGAAAGCATTGTTGAAGAAGCGCGTAACGGCGCAGATTTCGGCAAACTGGCGATTACCTACTCTGCCGACCAGCAGGCGCTAAAAGGCGGTCAGATGGGCTGGGGCCGTATCCAGGAGCTGCCGGGGATTTTCGCCCAGGCGCTGAGCACCGCGAAGAAAGGCGACATTGTCGGCCCGATTCGCTCCGGCGTCGGTTTCCACATTCTGAAAGTAAACGACCTGCGCGGTCAGAGCCAGAGTATCTCCGTGACCGAAGTTCACGCTCGTCACATTCTGCTTAAGCCGTCGCCGATCATGAACGATCAGCAGGCGCGCCTGAAGCTGGAAGAAATCGCGGCTGACATTAAGAGTGGTAAAACCACATTTGCCGCTGCGGCGAAAGAGTACTCTCAGGACCCGGGCTCCGCTAACCAGGGCGGTGATTTGGGTTGGGCTACGCCAGATATTTTCGATCCGGCGTTCCGCGACGCGCTGACGAAGCTGCATAAAGGCCAAATAAGCGCGCCGGTACACTCCTCTTTTGGCTGGCATCTGATCGAATTGCTGGATACGCGTAAGGTAGACAAAACCGATGCGGCGCAGAAAGATCGCGCTTATCGTATGCTGATGAACCGTAAATTCTCAGAAGAAGCGGCGACCTGGATGCAAGAACAGCGCGCCAGCGCTTACGTTAAGATTTTGAGTAACTAATGAGCAGTGCGCAACGCGTTGTTATCACTCCCGGCGAACCCGCCGGGATTGGCCCCGATCTTGTCGTCCAACTGGCGCAACGCGCGTGGCCGATTGAACTGGTCGTCTGTGCGGACGGCGCGCTCCTGACGGAGCGGGCCGCCATGCTCGGCCTGCCCCTCTCGCTTCTCCCTTACTCGCCTGATGTCCCCGCTGCGCCGCAGCCCGCGGGAACGCTGACCCTATTGCCGGTCTCGCTGCACGCGCCTGCCATCCCCGGTCAGTTGACGGTAGAAAATGGCCCCTACGTGGTAGAGACGCTGGCGCGAGCGTGTGATGGCTGTCTGAACGGTGAATTTGCCGCGCTGATCACCGGGCCGGTGCACAAAGGCGTGATCAATGACGCCGGCATTCCGTTTACCGGTCATACCGAGTTTTTCGAAGAGCGTTCGCAGGCGAAAAAAGTCGTGATGATGCTGGCAACCGAAGAACTTCGCGTGGCGCTGGCGACCACGCATCTGCCGCTACGGGCGATTGCAGACGCCATCACCCCTGCGCTTTTGCACGAAGTGATTGCTATTTTGCATCACGATTTGCGGACCAAATTTGGTATTGCCGAACCGCGCATTCTTGTCTGTGGCCTGAATCCGCACGCAGGCGAAGGCGGTCATATGGGCACGGAAGAGATAGACACCATCATTCCGGTGCTCGACGAGCTGCGGGCGCAGGGGATGAAACTCAACGGGCCGCTACCTGCTGATACGCTGTTTCAGCCCAAATATCTCGATAATGCCGACGCGGTGCTGGCGATGTACCACGAT
The DNA here is from genome assembly GCF_004010735.1 of Salmonella sp. SSDFZ54. Classification (NCBI taxonomy): domain Bacteria; kingdom Pseudomonadati; phylum Pseudomonadota; class Gammaproteobacteria; order Enterobacterales; family Enterobacteriaceae; genus Salmonella; species Salmonella sp. SSDFZ54. Next base: position 2,814,308 of record NZ_CP034819.1, on the reverse strand, counting down.
CAGGGCCTGCCCGTGCTAAAATACCAGGGATTCGGTCGGGGAGTGAATATTACGCTCGGCCTACCTTTTATTCGAACCTCCGTTGACCACGGCACCGCGCTTGAACTGGCGGGCCGTGGAAAAGCGGATGTCGGCAGTTTTATTACGGCGCTTAATCTCGCCATCAAAATGATTGTTAATACCCAATGAATAATCGAGTCCATCAGGGCCATTTAGCCCGTAAACGCTTCGGGCAAAACTTTCTCAACGATCGGTTTGTGATCGACAGTATTGTTTCTGCTATTAATCCGCAAAAAGGCCAGGCGATGGTTGAAATCGGCCCCGGTCTGGCGGCGCTGACGGAGCCGGTCGGCGAACGACTGGATAAGCTCACGGTCATTGAACTTGACCGCGATCTGGCGGCGCGTTTGCAAACCCATCCGTTCTTAGGGCCGAAGCTGACTATTTATCAGCAGGACGCCATGACCATGAACTTTGGCGAACTGTCTGCGCAGTTGGGCCAACCGCTGCGTGTGTTCGGCAATCTGCCCTATAATATCTCCACCCCGCTGATGTTCCATCTCTTTAGCTATACTGATGCCATTGCCGACATGCACTTTATGTTGCAAAAAGAAGTGGTAAATCGTCTGGTTGCAGGGCCGAACAGCAAAGCGTATGGTCGTTTAAGCGTGATGGCGCAATATTACTGTCAGGTGATCCCGGTGCTTGAAGTGCCGCCATCCGCCTTCACGCCGCCGCCCAAAGTGGACTCCGCCGTGGTGCGTCTGGTTCCACACGCAACAATGCCTTACCCAGTTAAAGATATTCGCGTGTTGAGCCGTATTACCACCGAGGCCTTTAACCAGCGCCGTAAAACGATCCGTAATAGTCTCGGCAATCTTTTTAGCGTTGAGACGTTGACGGAAATGGGTATTGACCCGGCAATGCGCGCGGAAAATATCTCTGTCGCGCAGTACTGCCAGATGGCCAATTATCTGTCGGAAAACGCGCCTTTGAAGGAGAGTTAAACATGATCAATTCGCCCAGAGTGTGTATTCAGGTGCAAAGCGTCTACATTGAGGCGCAATCCTCACCTGACGATGAACGTTACGTTTTTGCCTATACCGTAACCATCCGCAATCTGGGTCGGGCGCCAGTGCAGCTATTGGGCCGTTACTGGCTGATTACCAATGGTCATGGCCGTGAAACCGAAGTCCAGGGCGAAGGTGTGGTTGGCGTCCAGCCGCGCATTGCGCCTGGCGAAGAGTATCAGTACACCAGCGGCGCGGTAATTGAAACGCCGCTGGGCACCATGCAGGGTCATTACGAAATGATCGATGAAAATGGCGACGCCTTTACCATCGACATTCCCGTGTTTCGACTCGCCGTCCCTACACTCATTCACTAAAATTATAACAATGGCAACTTATCTCATCGGCGACGTTCACGGTTGCTACGACGAACTGATCGCCTTATTACAGCAAGTGGAATTTACGCCAGATACAGACACTCTATGGCTGACTGGCGATTTGGTCGCCCGCGGTCCCGGTTCGCTGGACGTGTTACGCTACGTCAAATCACTTGGCAATAGCGTGCGTTTGGTGCTGGGGAATCACGATTTACACCTGTTGGCCGTATTCGCCGGGATTAGCCGCAACAAACCTAAAGACCGGCTGACCCCGCTTCTTGAAGCGCCGGACGCCGATGAGCTGTTGAATTGGTTACGCCGTCAGCCGCTGTTGCAGGTAGATGAAGAGAAAAAGCTGGTCATGGCGCATGCGGGTATTACCCCGCAGTGGGATTTGCAGACGGCAAAAGAGTGCGCCCGCGATGTTGAAGCGGTGCTGTCGAGCGACTCGTACCCGTTTTTCCTCGACGCGATGTATGGCGATATGCCGAATAACTGGTCGCCGGAGTTAAGCGGTCTGGCGCGGCTACGTTTTATTACTAATGCTTTTACCCGTATGCGTTACTGCTTTCCTAACGGTCAACTGGATATGTACAGTAAAGCGTCGCCGGAAAATGCCCCTGCGCCGCTGAAGCCGTGGTTCGCCATTCCGGGGCCGGTGAGCGAGGCTTACAGTATTGCGTTCGGGCACTGGGCGTCGCTGGAAGGGAAAGGGACGCCAGAAGGTATTTACGCGCTGGATACCGGCTGCTGCTGGGGCGGGGAGTTAACCTGTTTACGTTGGGAAGATAAACAGTATTTTGTGCAGCCGTCAAACCGCCAGATGGATATGGGCGAAGGCGAAGCGGTCAACGCCTGATAGGTTTATGCCTGATGGCGCTACGCTTATCAGGCCTACATCCGGCTACATCTGGCTCAAGAGTAGGCCGGATAAGGCGTTTCGCCGCCATCCGGCACTACAGCGTTAACGACGTTCCAGAATCTCGAAACAATAGCTGTGAGAATTCTGCGCGTCGGCATCGTGAAACTCACTGAATACCGATTCCCAGTCATCCGGTTCATAATCCGGAAAATGGGTATCGCCTTCGACTTCCGCATCAATATGCGTCAGATAAAGCTTCTGCGCCTTTGGCAGGAACTGCTCGTACACGCGCCCGCCGCCAATGACCATAATTTCCGGCGCATCGCCGCAAGCGGCAATCGCCTCATCGACAGACTTCACCCACTGCACGCGATCGTCGGTGCCCGGCTGGCTGCTGATAACAATATTTTTACGTCCCGGTAAGGGGCGTCCGATGGACTCCCAGGTGTGACGTCCCATGACGACAGGTTTATTTAACGTGTTACGTTTAAACCAGGCGAGATCGGCAGGCAGGTTCCACGGCATGGCGTTTTCCATACCGATGACGCGATCCACCGCTAACGCCGCAATCAGACTGATCATTAATTATTTCCTGATACAAAAAAAATTGCCGCCACTATACGTAAAGCGCAATCTTTCGTCGACTGACGAAAAGAGGATGAGCACGAAAATTTTTCGTTCTGCTGGCGACGCCACTCATTTGATGTGGAGCGCCAGCATTACAGTAGTTCAAAAACAGCCAATTAGCAGTAAAGTTTGCAGAACATCACATTTTTTACTTTAGATTGACGGTTTGACCTCGGGTTCATCGGCGACCTCCCCGGAATGTTTGCCCTCAGCCGTTCCCTGCCAGCCGTGGCGCTGAATCAACGACAGATGCTCCCGGTCCTCGGTAATAATTTCGCTCAACATCGCGCTGGTACGTTTATAGGCGGCGGCGCGAGATAACGGATCGTTTTCCCCTTTCGCCATCTCTTCCACCATCCGGGTATTAAAATGGCGGAACAGATCCGCGCGCTCGCGGGCTTCATAACGCCCCAGCCCCAGCGCCTCCAGCGCCTGTCGCCCGCTTTTGAGCGCGCCTTCGAAGGTTTCACGTTCGGGCATCGCCACACCAGCCTGGCGCAGGCGAATGTAATGATCGACATCACGGGCGCGGGCGATAATCTGCAGATGCGGGAAATGCGACTTCACCAGTTCACTCAGTTGCAAATTGGTTTGCGGATCGTCAATGGCGTTAATCAATACCTCCGCCTTCGCCGCTCCGGCAGATTCCAGCAAATCCATACGCGTCGCGTCGCCATAAAAAACCTTCATGCCGAATTTACGCAGCGTTTCGATATGATCGGGGTCGTGATCGAGCACCACCATCTTCACCCCGCTCGACAGCAGCAAACGCCCGGCTATCTGACCAAATCGTCCAAACCCGGCCACAATAACCCGCGGTTGCTCTTCGTCGATTTCATCCGCCTCGCGCGCTTCACCCGTCGCGGTCTTCTCCATGCGCGTCAGCAGCACCAGAAAAATCGGCGTTGCCGCCATCGACAGCGCGACCGCCAGCGTCAGCGCTTTTGCCCATTCCGGCTCAAGTACATCCGCCATTTGCGCCGCGCCAAAAACCACAAACGCAAACTCACTTCCCTGGCCTAATAAGACGGCAAACCAGCGACGCTGTTTTGCCGGTACGCCCAGGGGCCTCGCGACCAGCCACAGCATGACGATTTTGATTGCCAGAAAACCGGCCAGCAACAGCAGAATGCGCAGCGGATTCTCCACCAGCGTGCCGAAATCAATCGACATGCCGACGCCAATAAAGAACAGCCCCAGCAGCAACCCCTTAAAGGGTTCAATATCGCTTTCCAGCGCATGACGATATTCCGAACTCGCCAGCAGAACGCCCGCCAGGAACGCGCCCATCGCCATTGACAGCCCAACCTCTTCCAGCAACAGGCCGAAACCAAACACCAGAAATAGCGCCACGGCGCTGAACACTTCCCGCAAACCAGAACGCGCGACAAAGCGCAGCGCCGGGCGCGTGACGTAGCGTCCCAGCAGCACCACCAGCGCCAACGCGCCTGCGACTTTCAACGCCGATAGCGCAAACGCGCCAAGCGTGGTGGATGCGCCGCTGGCGGCCAGCAGCGGAATCATCGCCACCAGCGGGATCGCCGCGATATCCTGGAACAAGAGCACTGCAAATGCGCTACGCCCTACCTGTGAAACGGTCAGGTTACGCTCATTCATTGCCTGCATGGCGATAGCCGTGGACGAAAGCGCCAGCGTCATGCCAATCAGTTCCGCCACCTGCCAACGCAGGCCAAGAAACATGCAGAACAGACCAATCAGTCCGCCGCAGACCACCATTTGTAACGCGCCGCCGCCAAATACCGAGGCGCGCAGCTTCCATAACCGTTGCGGGTCCAGCTCAAGCCCAATAACAAACAACATCAGCACGACGCCGATTTCCGCAAAATGCAGAATAGATTCGGCGTCCGTTACCAGCCGTAGCCCCCAGGGGCCGATAATGCAACCCGCAATCAGATACCCCAGCACCGATCCTAAGCCCAAACGTACCGCAATCGGCACAATCAGCGCCGCCGAACCAAGATAGATCAGCGCCTGCAGTAGAGTATGGCTATCCATGATTCACCTCCTGCCATGCCAGTAAACGCTGTTTATACTGACGCGCCTGCGCCTGTAAGGTGTCGTCATCGCAAATGAACGTGCAGTGCATGGCAAACGGCGGCAGCCATTTGAGACCACAATAGAGCGCCGTCGCCTGTAGCGGCTGAGAAAGGACGTCAAATCCGGGATGGGAGCCGATAGCAAAGTGGTTTTCACCACCGCCGGTCGTTACCGCCCACAGCAGATGTTTACCATGCAATGCCGTACCGCCATGACCGTAAGCCCAGCCGTGGGTGAGGACTTTATCCATCCATAATTTGAGTAAAGGAGGGACGCTGTACCACTGCATCGGATGCTGCCAGACGATAAGACTCGCGCGCGACAGCGCCTCCTGCTCGGCGGCAACGTCAATATTGAAATCGGGATAGAGGTGATAAAGCGAACGTATTTCGACGTTTTCCAGCGTCCCTGCCTGTTCAAGCATCCGCTTATTCGCATGAGAATGATGCGGATACGGATGCGCATAAATAATGAGGATCATGATTAGCCTGTGATGATCTGTTTTTTATTACAAAGTGTAGTGACAAATTCGCCAGGCTAATAGTGAATATTATTGAGCGGCTAACCAGAAAAAATTGAATTAACGCCAGCCAGGAGTTGACGCCATCCTGCCCCCGGAAGACGCTCTCGAAGGGCCGCAGGCGTTTGCGGAAAAGCGCGATCCGGTGTGGAAAGGTTGGTGATGATGGCAGCCTTAAATTGCTGACCAATCGGTTTAAGGCCTTCTTGTCGGGCGGCGCTGCGCTAAATTTGCCTGTAATGACTGTAATATCAATCCATTACATGATGACACAGGCCCAATAAGCGCAGCGCCAACAGCATCTGAACCTCCAGACACGCTGGATGCCAGATCGCCGACGCATAAATTAACCTAATGGGTCAGGTACTTAGAGCCTGGCCCACCAGGCGTAATTGTTGAAGCCAGTTTGGGGCCGACCAGCGCGCAGAAACCGGAGCGTACACGTAGTACGTGAGGATTTTGAGCACTGCCCGGCCCCCAAATGGCGAATAAAATAGCCTAATGGGCCAGGCTCTTAATCTTTCGCCATGCGGTTAAACTGCTCAATAGTAAGATCCCACGGCTCACGGGCCGCATCCGGCATAAAACTGCCGTCATCCACGCCAATTTCGTCCTTGATAATTTTATTCAGTTTCTCATTCATCGTAAGAATGAGATCCTGATATTTCTGTTTATCAGCAGCAAGGTTATGGTTCTCATCGGGATCATTTTTAAGATCGTAAAGTTCAAGATCGTTGTACTTAATAAGATCCTCCCAGGTTTCCGGCGTATTATGCTCCCTTAGTGAGAAATAGCGTGCAAACTTATAACGACCATCGTTAATCATCCGCGTCCCTGAACGATGGCTAAAATCAGGATGCAGATGGGATATTTCCTGCTTGATTTGCGCCACCGTTTTTTGTTTATCTCTTTGTAGCGCGATAACGCGGTGGAGATAATGGGCATCGGTATACAAGATCATGCCATAGCAATATAAGCTGGCATTTCTCACCGCATTAACCGCAACGCCCTCCGGGTTTTTTAGCAATCCGCTAAAATTAACGCCTTTGCGGTTGCCTAACGCCTGGTGCTGTTTTTCTTCCGGCAAACCGGTCAGCCCAACTAATGTCGGCGCGATATCAAGATGACAGGTCAACGCCTGACATTTCTTATTACCGGGGTACGCCGGGTGGGAAATAATCATCGGTACATGGATCTGTTCTTTATAAACGGAAGCGCCTTTACCGTGCATCTGATGGCTTCCGCCTAATTCGCCATGATCGGCAGTAAATACAACAATCGTTTTATCAGTTAACTTGAGGGCATCAAGTTCATTTAATATCCGGTCAAGGTGTGTATCACAATCGCGGATACAGTTGAAATAGTAGTCAAGCAGTTTACGCCAACGACGATCTTCATCAGGAAATTGCCCTTCCAGCGCAGCGCGCGCCGTCTGGTATTCAAGATGCGCCGGCGGTCTTCCCTGCTCATTGAATGACTGATGCCTGTTTGCCGGCAGCGGATAGTTCGGCCAGCTTGCCTGATAAAGCTCGTTTTCCGGCGGCTGCGTGGGCGCCAGGGTATTATCATCCTGATCCAACTCGCCACGCCACTGTACCTTTTCTCCCTCTTTATCGGTATCAATAAACATGACGTCATGAGGATTAACGAGGTTAACGGCCAGGAACCAGGGCTTGTGTTGGTCATTCAAGGGCTGCCCCTTGCATCTTAACCAATTTATAGTCTGAGCCGTGGTGGTTGAATCATAAAAATAGCCGCCTTTACTATGGCCTATAATATCGCCGATGCCGTGATAGTCAGCAAAACCATATTTTTCCATAATTTTATGTAATTCTGGTTCAGGAATATCCCCGACATCAATATCCTCATCTTTTTCGTCAGGCAAAGGCTTCTCCAGTTTTTCTGTAAGATGCCACTTACCTTTATAGGCCGTATAGTATCCCAGTTCCCGCATCATATGGCCTGTGGTTCCAAGAGCGGGGTCAAGGTCATAAGGCATCCAGGGCAATCCCAGATTATCAAACATCTTTGTCTGGGGCATATGTAAGCCGGTATACAATACGGAGCGGGAAGGCGTACAGACATTACTGGTATTCTGATGATTACAGAATGTCACCCCCGTTTTCATGAGCCGCTCTCTGCCGGGTACCGGGAAAGGAAACGTAGGAAAAAAACGCTCCTGGTCGGTCACGACTAACAGAATATTATATCCTTCTGGCAATTTTTCCGGGATTTCGCCGGTAAACGGTTTATCCCACGCCGGTTTCGCCTTGACGGCACATTTTTCATCAGCTTTTACCGCGCCGGATAGCATACCGCCGGCGGCAAGAATACCGGCACTGGTTAACAGTTTCCTACGCGTAAGATCCGTCTCTTCTGCGGACAGATTTTTTTTATTACTCATATTATTATACCTGTAGTCAGTAACTTTATCACATATTCATTTATTACTGTACGAGGAAGCGTGGATATGTATCAATGCCTTCCGGGTAAGAATATGTGTTATAAATTGATTTGTATTTCAAATTAGAAATATATTAATAAATAACCATAATTCACTGAAAAATTATTTAGATGAAAAGTTCATTGTTTTTATTTTAGAGATACAACTGCAGACATTACTTCATAAAAAAATACATTATTAAACATACTCTATAGCGCTGTGTTCGTGCCTTTTCCCTTCAGCTACGGTGATTACCCTATGCCGCTACAATAAAATCGCCCCGAAAGAAACACTATCAGTAACAGGCCGCGCAACCATAGACATACAACCGGTAATATCACTCTGTGAAATTAAAACATAACTCAATTCTGTTATGTTGCTTATGAATAAAACTAGCGTATTACCGCGTGATTCAATAAAACTTACGTCATTACAAGAAATAATATAAAAACTATTATTTACAGGGGGTTAAGTTTCTTTTTAACTGGCAGCGCATTATTTTACATTGACAACAACATAAAGAGGTGACTATAACAAGATATAAGACGGTCACACCAAATAAGTCTATTTTCAGATAATCAACCGAGGTTATATACCCAAAATAATTCGAGTTGCTTAAAGGCGGCAAGGGAGTGAGTCCCCAGGAGCATAGATAATTATGTGACTGAGGTGAGCGACAAATCTGCCGGGAGCAGATTTGAACGTCGCATGCGACGGCCCGTCAGGGCGAGGCCCATGGGTGGGCCGAGTAATCCGTAGCCAACCCATAAGCAACCTGAAGTATGAAGGGTATAAATAATTTCGTTACGGATTACTGATATTGCGCAAACCTTATCATCAATGCAACAGGAACAGAACTATGAAAAAACGCATTATTGCCGCCGCATTACTGGCAACGGTTGCTTCATTCAGCACGCTTGCGGCAGAGCAGGTCTCTAAGCAAGAAATCAGCCACTTCAAACTGGTTAAGGTCGGCACCATAAATGTGTCCCAGAGTGGCGGGCAGATTTCCTCACCCTCTGATCTACGCGAAAAACTGTCAGAATTAGCCGATGCGAAAGGCGGAAAATATTATCATATTATCGCTGCACGTGAGCATGGTCCGAATTTTGAAGCCGTTGCCGAAGTTTATAACGATGCGACGAAATAAAGCTCTGATTGCGCCATAACGAGGGCACAGGCATGAAATAATAAGAGAGCGCCAGCAAGGTGCCATGTTCCGTCACAATCCACTCAGGGCCGTCTGGAAACAGATGCTGGCCCTCTTTTTTATCAACAGTTCATCCGGGGCAGGCAAGCCGTTGGAATGTGCGCGCGCAGGCAGTAAGCCCTTCGTGAATAAGACGGTTTTGCGGGCTGTTTTAAGGTAATATTTAGTGCGCTTTTACCTGCCTGAACCAATAATTTTCCATTTTCGTTATCCATTTCCCCTTTTTATTTTTCGGTATTACGCCAGCCCAAAGTAATTGCAGCTGTCGGTTATAGGTTCCAATAGCGTGTCCACCATACGCCCCTTCAAATGCTATCACCATGGGCCCCTGCCCTTTTACCCCCTCTTGTCCTTCATGGCAATAAAGCGCGTTGCGGTGAGTCACGTCAAGTTCATACTGTACGTTCAGTTTCACACATTTTTCCCCGCAGCCTTCTACTGGCGGCAATATTGTCATGGTATAAGGCGGGTTATCTGCCGTGGTTTTCCATGTTCCGATCAGGTCTTTGCAGGCGTTTATCTCCGTAGCCCCGGAGGCGGCAGAAAATAGCGCGAGCAAATAACAAGGTATTGGTTTCATTACAGACTCCTGTTCCTTATACTCATCATTTATACCTAATCATAAGGATAAATGCCCTGCGATATGTTTTTTTCCGGGAAATGTTGAGCCGCTGTTCAGAGAAATGTCGATGAGTGTAACCTCATGTAAGCGGACAGCGCGGTGGGGAAAGCGGGAACACGGGCGAATGGTCTAACGTATTTCGACGTTTTCCGGCGTCCCTGCCTGTTCAGGCATCCGTTTATTCGCATGGGAATAAATGGATGCGCATAAAGAGAGAATATTATTGCGCGGCTAACCAGAAAAAATTGAATTAATTATCCAGCTCGCTCATATTTTTCAGCTGATCGCGGTTAATCTGTTCGGTTTTCCCGGTGGCGGCATTTTTGTAAGACACCATACCGGTATCGTTATCGACCTCGGGTTTCCCGTCGGTGACAATAGTTTTGCCATCCGTGGTTTCAACCGCCTGGTTAGAAGAGCATCCTGCGACGGTGAATAGTGTTGCTGCGGTAAACAGTGCGGTCATAAAACGTTTTTGCATGGTGTTCTCCCTGCTTTTCAGTTGTTTTAGCATGTGACTGTTAACTGTAGCGTTATTGGCGAAAAGCAGGGAGAAATGCAGAACACTCTTAACGCGGGTTATCCGATGGCGTTCCGCGCAAAGTCATGTTTCCGGTCTGTGTTAGCGTCAAGCCGCGAGTTTCCGGGGCAAACATCACCGATACGCCAAGCCCGACTAACGAAATCAACGCGCCAATCAGCATGACGTTATTAATACCGTAACGAGTAATGAAAATCGGTAATGCCCAGGTGGAGACAATGGTTCCGATGCGGCTTAATGACATGATGACCCCCACGGCCGAAGCGCGAATATCCGTCGGGAAGAGTTCATTAGGATAAAGCCATTGCAGTATGCCCGGTCCGCCGGAAAAGAAGGCGTATACCGCAAACGCCACCACGACCAGTATGATGCCCAGATTTGACACCAGCCCCAGCAGTGCCAGCGCGATAGTCATCATGGCGAAGCTGCCAATAAGCAGAGGGCGACGGCCAATACTGTTTAGCCAGAACATCGCTGGTATACAGCCCAGCATAAAAAAGAGGCTAATCACCACATTGCCGAGCGCCGCGTTGCGCCCCTGCTCCCAGCCGAGTAACCCGACGATCTGCGGCCCAAAGGTATAGATAGCGAACATCGGGATTACCTGACAGGTCCAGATAGCCGCAACGAACAGTACAAACGGGAAATGACGGCGATTAAACAGTTGCAGGAAGCGGGTCTCCTGCGGCGGCTCATCGTCAAAGCAGACCGGTTCGCCGAACAGTTTGATCATCATTTGTTCGCACTCTTTTACCCGTCCTTTTCGCAATAGCCAGCGTGGCGATTCCGGCAGGTCAAAGCGGCCAATCAAAATGATTAAGCACGGGATAAAGGCGCTGCCAAGCATCCAGCGCCAGCCGCCTTCCATGTCATACAGCCAGTAGCCCACCAGGTTGGCGCAGGTCGCGCCGACGTACCACATCGCGGCGATAAAACCGATGGAGAACGCGCGCTGGCGGGTGTTGGAAAACTCCGTAATCATGGAAGTGGCGATAGGGTAATCCGCGCCGATAACAATGCCAATTAAAACGCGCATCACCAGCAATTCAAGCGGCGTGGAAACAAACATGGTCGCCACGGAGATAACGCCGATAGCGATAATATCAAGCAGGAACATTTTACGCCGCCCGACTTTATCGCAAATATAGCCAAACAACGAGGTGCCGATAAACAGTCCGGCAAGCGTAGCCGCGCCGAGCGCGCCAATCCATTCAGCATCAAGGTGCAATAGCGGCGTCAGTTGTTCCAGCGCCACGCCAATGATCACCAGCACGTAGCCATCAAGGAACGGGCCGCCGCTTCCCCACAGCATAATTCTGCGATGAATGGAGGAGAATTTAAGGTCATCAAAGTTCCTGGGCTGCTGCATGGTGATGTCCTGTGTCAACACGGGCAAAGCGCATCAGTAGGCCGGATAAGGCGTTTCCGCCGCCATCCGGCATTGGCGCCACATGATTGCCGGATGGCGACGCTACCGCATCTTATCCGGCCAACGGGGGCACAACTTCGTACTTATTAGCCATAGCGGAACTCCACGCCAAACGTCCCGCGCGGGTATTCCCATTTTTCCAGCGCCGTATCAAGGCCGAGGATCCGGCACGTTCCGCACTCCAGGCACCCGGCGTAATCAAAACGAACACTGCCGTCGTCCTGCTTTTTATACAGTCCCGCCGGACAGGCCTTAATCAGCACCTCCAGCGCCTGTTTATCAGGATCGGTTTTGAGAATGATGTGCGGACTGTCTTCATCCACATTGAACTTATTGACGCCCAGTTTGACGTCCACATTAACGGGAGATGTCATAATACGGTCACTCCTTTCAGGCCATCTTTCATCAGATTGATGAAGCCCACTTTCTTCGCATGGCGCAGGATTTTTTTACGCATCGGCACCGGCGCGGAGCCATCCACGGTGAACAGGTCGCGCGCGATATTGACCGCCATTTCGGGATAGGCGGTAAACATGCGGGGATTATCAAGAAAAGCCGGTAGTTTCTGATACATGCGCATATCGCGCATCGGACCTTCGTCCAGATGCTGACGGTATTCATCCAGCGACTGCTTGCTAAAATCGTCGCGCTTCATCGCCGAAAGCACCGTCTTCGCCGCCGCTTCGCCTGCGGATATGGCGAGATCCATACCCCGGATGGTAAAGCCGAGGTTCATACACATGCCGGCAGCATCCCCGGCAATCAGTACGCCATCGCCCACCAGTTCAGGCTGCATATTCATTCCCGCCTCGGGTACAACGTGCGCGGCATATTCCACCAGCTTGCCACCGGCGATCAGCGGCGCAACGGCCGGATGCTGTTTGAAATCTTCCAGCATTTGCGGGACCGATTTTTTCGCGTCTTTCAGATGATGAAGACCGCAGACCAGCCCCAGGGAAAGGGTTGTTTCATTCGTATACAGGAAGCCACCGCCCATCAGACCATCGGTTGGCGCCCCGGCAAACAGACAGGCGGCTCCTTCGTTGCCCTGTAACTGGAAACGATCTTCAATGACCGACTTCGGCAATTCGATCAGTTCCTTCACACCGACGGCAACATGCGATGCCTCAACACGCTTGGCCATGCCCAGCTTTTCAGCCAGCAGAGAATTCACCCCGTCAGCGAGGATCACGACTTTGGCTTCCAGAATATCGCCATCGGCTTCCACGCCCACGACTTTGCCATCACGCTGAACGACGTTATCGACGCGAATACCGGTGATCAGTTGTGCCCCCGCCTCTTCGGCCTGCTCCATCAGCCAGGCGTCAAATTTACTGCGTAAGACGGAATAGGAAACCTGCGACGCTGAAGCATCTTCACCATTGCAGTAGTCGATAGTCATCGCCCCGTTGTCGGTCATAAAGGCGAGTTTTTCGTGGGTGATCATGCGTTCAATGGGGGCCTGATCCGCAAAGCCGGGAATGATGCGTTCCAGGCTATGTGCATACAAACGCCCACCGGTGACATTCTTCGCGCCAGCAGAATTGCCACGCTCGATAACCAGCACCTGTGCACCTTCGCGAGCAAGCACCAGCGCCGCAACCGAACCGGCCAGACCTGCACCCACGATGATGGCATCAAAGATATCTTCGGACATACGTACTCCTGTCAGCGGCAGGATACCTTCGCATCCTGCCCGAAATGGTTTATCGCGCTAAGGCAGCCGTCAGCGCAGGCAGGATCTTCAGCGCATCGCCAACGATGCCAAAATCCGCATACTGGAAGATTGGCGCGTTTTTATCTTTGTTGATGGCGAAAATCGTCTGCGCGCCGTTGGCGCCGACCATATGTTGGATCTGCCCGGAGATCCCCACCGCCAGATACAGTTCAGGCTTGAGCATCAGGTTGGAGATACCGACGTAGCGCTCGTGCTCCATCCACTTCTCGTTTTCCGCCACCGGGCGGGAACAGGCCAGCTCGGCGCCGATGGTCTGGCACAGCGCTTCGGCCAGCGAGATATTCTCTTTGCTGCCGATGCCGCGTCCCACGCTGACCACCAGACGCGCTTTGTCGAGGTCAACGCTGTTGCTCTGACGCGCCTGGGTTGCGGTGCGGGTCACGGCAGTGGCCGGAGCCTGCCACTGCACGGTGTGCATCTCGCCGCTGCGAGAAGCATCCGGTTGTTGTGCGTCAAACGTTCCGCTGCTGAGCGTGATCACGGCAAACGGCGAAGCGATGGTCTCTGCCCCTATCGCCAGACCGCCGTAGACCATATGTTTAACCGCCGCTTTTCCATCCTGCAGGGCGACTTCGCTGGCATCGTTGGAAACCGCAGCCGACAAGCGATAGCCCAGCTTTGCCGCCAACAGCTTGCCCCGACGCGTATTCGGCAGCAGCACCGCGCCGCCCTCGCTATGCTGACGAATAGTCTCAGCCATCGCAGCAGCGTAGTCTTCGATCATGCGGTCTTCTGGTTTGCCGCTGAGCAGCCAGACATGATCCGCGCCCAAATGACATGCTGTCGCGCTGTCCGCTTCGTTCAGTACGAACGCGTTAACTTTTTCACCTACAGCCTGCGCGCCACTCATCAGTTCGGGCAGACGAGAAGGGGTATCGCTGAATACCCAGACACTGGAAAATTTGTTCATAACATCCCCTGATAATTAAATGATTTTGCGCAGATTCTCGACAAACGCGGCGATTTGTTCTTCACCGTCACCTTCAATCACCACACGCTGACGCTCGCGCTGCTTCGGTGCGGCAACCTGTTGTACGGAATACGCGGGTACGCTGTTCAGCCCGATATCCGCAGGCGACCAGACCTGAACCGGTTTTTTCGCCGCGCCAAGAATGGCTTTCATCGAAGGGATTTGTGGGGTGTTAATGTCGGTGGAAACCGCGATCACCGCCGGGAGCGGGATGCTCAGCGTTTCAACTTCATCTTCCAGTTCGCGTTCTACCGTCAATGTGCTGTCGGTAAGAGAGAGGATTTTACTCACGCCGTTAATCGCCGGAATGTTCAGCGCTTCGCCCACCAGCAAACCAACCTGCTGAGCATAAAGATCGGAAGAACCGTCGCCGCAGATAAGTAGATCGAAACCTGATTTTTGCGCCGCGGCGGCCAGCGCGGTAGCGGTGTGTTGCGGCAGCGCCTGCTCAAATTGATCGTCAATGACCACAATCAGTTCATCAGGGCCACGAGAGAGGACATCTTTGCGCCCTTTTGCATTAGTCAGCGCTTTGCCGCCAACGCTCATGGCGACAACCTGAGCGTCTCCCAACTGCTGTTTTAACTGGCAAGCAGCTTCAATTGCATTCAGATCATATTGGCTGATTTTGCTATCCGCTTTGCTGAAATCGAGTGTTCCGTCAGCATTATTAATCGCAATATCCTGCTCATCAGGTACGCATTTGTAGCAAGTAATTATCTTCATTGCATCTCCAGAAATCATGAAGGAAACGTATTTATATCGGCGGTGTTAAATACAGATATCACGCTCTTTAATTCGGAAATAAAACCTTAATCACCAATATTGAAAATGTCACACATTGATATTCGTAACTTTCAATAGTGTTACGCACCTCACCAATATTGAAAGAAATATGCCAAATATGAAAATTTTCAATATTGTTTGCTGGCTCAACAATATTGAACGTCAGATACTTAAAAAAGTTAAAAAACCACAACCAACAAATTGATAAATAAAGAAAAAATCAAAATTTAGACACAAAATAATCAACGCAAAAAAGTGTGACGAAGATAACAGAATCACCCGAAGTGAATACCCATCATGAGTTACTCATTGAGGCGTCCCAGAGGTTAAAAACTTATCAACAAATCATTAATAATAAATAAACAAACGTTCATGGACTGGCACGCTAAATAAATTTCGTTTTCACACTGGAATTCACTTATGAAAAATGAAAAGAAAAAATCGGGAATTGAACCGAAGGTTTTTTTTCCGCCATTAATAATTGTCGGGATACTTTGCTGGCTAACAGTCAGAGATCTTGATGCCGCTAACGTCGTTATTAATGCGGTATTCAGTTATGTCACCAACGTCTGGGGTTGGGCATTTGAATGGTATATGGTCGTCATGCTCTTCGGCTGGTTCTGGCTGGTTTTTGGCCCCTATGCCAAAAAGAGATTAGGTGACGAAAAACCGGAGTTTAGCACCGCCAGCTGGATTTTCATGATGTTCGCCTCCTGTACATCCGCTGCGGTTCTGTTCTGGGGCTCTATTGAGATCTACTACTATATCTCCACCCCGCCGTTCGGCCTGGAACCAAATTCCACGGGCGCGAAAGAGATAGGCCTGGCGTACAGCCTGTTCCACTGGGGGCCGCTACCGTGGGCAACCTATAGCTTCCTTTCCGTGGCCTTCGCCTACTTCTTCTTTGTACGCAAGATGGATGTCATCCGCCCCAGCTCCACGCTGGTACCGCTCGTCGGTGAAAAGCATGCGAAAGGGTTGTTCGGTACCATCGTCGATAACTTCTACCTGGTGGCGCTGATCTTCGCGATGGGCACCAGCCTCGGTCTGGCTACCCCGCTGGTCACCGAGTGTATGCAATGGCTGTTCGGTATTCCGCATACGCTGCAATTGGATGCCATCATCATTACCTGCTGGATCATTCTGAACGCGATTTGCGTGGCCTGCGGCCTGCAAAAAGGGGTCAGAATCGCCAGCGATGTGCGTAGCTACCTGAGCTTCCTGATGCTCGGCTGGGTGTTTATCGTCAGCGGCGCCAGCTTCATCATGAACTACTTCACCGACTCCGTCGGGATGCTGTTAATGCATCTGCCACGGATGCTGTTCTATACCGATGCCATCGGTAAAGGCGGCTTCCCACAGGGCTGGACCGTTTTCTACTGGGCGTGGTGGGTTATTTACGCCATCCAGATGAGTATCTTCCTGGCCCGTATTTCCCGTGGTCGTACCGTACGTGAACTGTGCTTCGGGATGGTGATGGGCCTGACCGCGTCTACCTGGATCCTGTGGACAGTGCTGGGCAGCAACACGCTGCTGCTGATGGATAAAAACATCCTCAACATTCCGCAACTGATTGAGCAACACGGCGTGGCGCGCGCCATTATCGAAACCTGGGCCGCCTTGCCGCTCAGCACCGCCACCATGTGGGGCTTCTTCATCCTCTGCTTTATTGCCACCGTCACGCTGATTAACGCCTGCTCTTACACCCTGGCGATGTCGACCTGTCGTGAAGTTCGTGATGGTGAAGAGCCGCCTCTGTTAGTGCGTATCGGCTGGTCGGTGCTGGTCGGCATCATCGGTATCGTTCTGCTGGCGCTGGGTGGTTTGAAGCCGATTCAGACCGCGATTATCGCCGGAGGATGCCCGCTGTTCTTCGTCAACATTATGGTGACGCTGTCCTTTATTAAAGACGCCAAAGTGCACTGGAAAGACAAGTAATTCTTATTAACCCAATTGATCAAGAGGCTGAAAGATGGATTTCAACTTAAATGACGAACAGGAGCTGTTTGTCGCCGGTATTCGCGAACTGATGGCCAGTGAGAACTGGGAAGCTTATTTTGCCGAGTGCGATCGTGACAGCGTCTACCCTGAGCGTTTTGTAAAAGCGCTGGCGGATATGGGTATTGATAGCCTGCTGATCCCGGAGGAACACGGCGGTCTGGAAGCGGGTTTTGTTACCGTCGCCGCCGTCTGGATGGAGCTGGGACGTCTTGGCGCGCCAACTTACGTGTTGTACCAATTGCCGGGAGGTTTTAACACTTTCCTGCGTGAAGGAACTCAGGAGCAAATTGATAAAATCATGGCCTTCCGGGGCACCGGTAAGCAGATGTGGAACTCTGCTATCACTGAACCGGGAGCGGGATCGGATGTTGGTAGTCTGAAAACCACTTATACGCGCAAAAATGGTAAGGTTTATCTCAATGGCAGTAAGTGCTTTATCACCAGTAGCGCCTATACCCCGTACATCGTGGTCATGGCGAGAGACGGTGCATCGCCGGATAAACCGGTTTACACCGAGTGGTTTGTGGACATGAGCAAAGCGGGTATCAAGGTCAACAAACTGGAGAAACTCGGTCTGCGCATGGATAGCTGCTGTGAAATCACCTTTGACGACGTTGAACTGGACGAGAAAGACATGTTCGGTCGGGAAGGTAACGGCTTCAACCGCGTGAAAGAAGAGTTTGACCATGAGCGCTTCCTCGTCGCGCTGACCAACTACGGTACCGCAATGTGCGCTTTTGAAGACGCTGCGCGTTACGCGAATCAGCGCGTGCAGTTTGGTGAAGCTATTGGCCGTTTCCAGCTGATTCAGGAGAAGTTTGCGCATATGGCGATCAAACTGAACTCCATGAAAAATATGCTGCTGGAAGCCGCGTGGAAAGCAGATAACGGCACTATTACCTCCGGCGACGCGGCCATGTGCAAATACTTCTGCGCCAACGCCGCGTTTGAAGTGGTAGACACCGCCATGCAGGTACTGGGAGGTGTTGGTATCGCGGGCAACCACCGCATCACGCGTTTCTGGCGTGACCTGCGCGTTGACCGTGTTTCTGGTGGTTCTGACGAAATGCAGATCCTGACGTTGGGTCGTGCGGTACTCAAGCAATACCGCTAATCGATCCCTTGTAGGCCTGATAAGACGCGGGGCGTCGCCATCAGGCAATCATGCCGGATGGCGCTGTGCTTATCCGGCCTACATACCGCAAAAAATGCCAGGAGAAAAATGATGAATCATTTACCAATGCCAACCTTTGGCCCGCTTGCTGGGGTACGCGTTGTTTTTTCGGGAATCGAAATCGCCGGTCCATTCGCCGGACAGATGTTCGCCGAATGGGGCGCCGAGGTTATCTGGATTGAAAACGTCGCATGGGCCGATACCATTCGCGTACAGCCTAACTACCCGCAGCTCTCACGCCGCAACCTGCACGCCCTGTCGCTGAATATTTTCAAAGATGAAGGTCGGGAAGCGTTTCTGAAACTGATGGAAACCACCGATATTTTCATTGAAGCCAGTAAAGGCCCGGCCTTTGCCCGCCGTGGTATTACTGATGAAGTGCTGTGGGAGCATAACCCGAAGCTGGTCATTGCCCACCTTTCCGGCTTCGGCCAGTATGGTACCGAGGAGTACACCAATCTTCCGGCGTATAACACCATCGCGCAGGCATTCAGTGGTTATCTGATCCAAAACGGCGACGTTGATCAGCCGATGCCAGCCTTCCCGTATACCGCCGATTACTTCTCCGGGATGACCGCGACGACAGCCGCGCTGGCAGCCCTGCACAAAGTACGCGAAACGGGTAAAGGTGAAAGCATCGATATCGCCATGTACGAAGTGATGCTGCGCATGGGTCAGTACTTCATGATGGACTACTTCAACGGCGGCGAAATCTGTCCACGTATGACGAAAGGGAAAGACCCCTACTACGCCGGTTGCGGCCTGTATAAATGCGCCGATGGTTACATCGTCATGGAGTTGGTCGGTATCACGCAAATCAACGAGTGTTTTAAAGATATTGGCCTGGCCCACATTCTCGGTACGCCGGAAGTTCCGGAAGGCACGCAGCTCATCCATCGCGTGGAATGCCCTTACGGCCCGCTCGTCGAAGAGAAACTGGACGCCTGGCTGGCAGCACATACCATCGCCGACGTTCAGGCGCGTTTTGCTGAGCTGAATATCGCCTGTGCGAAGGTGCTCACCATTCCGGAACTGGAAGGTAACCCGCAGTACGTTGCCCGCGAATCGATTACTCAGTGGCAAACAATGGACGGTCGCACCTGTAAAGGGCCGAACATCATGCCGAAATTTAAAAACAACCCGGGGAAAATCTGGCGTGGCATGCCGTCACACGGCATGGATACCGCCGCCATTCTGAAAAACATTGGTTATAGCGAAGCAGATATTAAGGAACTGGTCGGCAAAGGCCTGGCCAAAGTTGAGGATTAAACGCGATGCGCTAATCGGTTTTCCGGTTAGCGCTCACGCCTGATTTCAGTGGATAAAGCAATATGGATATCGTTGGCGGACAAAACTTACGTCAGATGTGGGACGACCTGGCCGGGGTGTACGGAGATAAAACGGCGCTAATTTTCGAATCCTGTGAGGGAATCGTTCGGCAGTTTAGCTATGCTTCGCTCAATGAAGAGATTAACCGCACGGCGAACCTTTTTTATTCCTTAGGGATCCGCAAGGGTGATAGGGTCGCGCTGCATCTGGATAACTGTCCGGAATTCATCTTTTGCTGGTTTGGACTGGCAAAAATCGGCGCCATTATGGTGCCGATTAATGCCCGCTTACTGGGCGAAGAAAGCGCCTGGATCCTGCAAAACAGCCAGGTGAGTCTGCTGGTTACCAGCGTCCAGTTTTATCCTATGTACCGTGAAATACGCCAGGACAAGAGCACTCCGCTTAATCATATCTGTCTGATTGGCGAGCAGCTTCCGGCTGACGATGGCGTGAGTCACTTTACCCAACTGCAATCCCGCCAGTCCACCACGCTGTGCTATACGCCCGCGTTATCCACTGACGATACGGCGGAAATTCTGTTTACATCAGGCACCACCTCACGGCCTAAAGGGGTGGTAATTACCCACTACAACCTGCGTTTTGCAGGCTACTACTCTGCCTGGCAAATCGCCCTGCGCGATGATGACGTGTACATGACGGTGATGCCCGCTTTTCATATCGACTGCCAGTGTACCGCCGCAATGCCAGCCTTTTCCGCCGGCAGCACCTTTGTCCTGCTAGAGAAGTACAGTGCCAGGGCCTTCTGGGATCAGGTACGTAAATATCAGGCGACGGTGACCGAGTGCATTCCGATGATGATCCGCACGCTGATGGTCCAGCCCGCCGCACCAACGGACAGGCAGCATCACCTGCGCGAAGTGATGTTCTATCTCAATTTATCCGAGCAGGAAAAAGACGATTTTACCGAACGCTTTGGCGTCAGGCTGCTGACCTCTTATGGTATGACTGAAACCATTGTCGGAATTATTGGCGACCGTCCCGGAGACAAACGGCGCTGGCCTTCCATTGGTCGCGTGGGTTTTAGCTATGAAGCTGAAATTCGCGACGATCAAAATCGCCCGCTGCCCGCCGGAGAAATTGGCGAAATCTGTATTAAAGGCATCCCCGGCAAGACTATCTTCAAAGAGTATTACATGCAGCCGGAGGCTACCGCCAAAGCGCTGGAACCTGAGGGCTGGTTACATACCGGTGATTCGGGCTATCAGGATGAGGATGGCTATTTTTATTTCGTCGACAGGCGCTGCAACATGATTAAACGCGGCGGAGAAAATGTCTCCTGCGTCGAGCTGGAAAATATTATTTCTGCGCATCCGAAAATTCAGGACATTGTGGTGGTTGGTATTAAAGACGCGATCCGTGATGAAGCCATTAAAGCGTTTATTGTCCTTAATGAAGGTGAAACATTAAGCGAAGCCGAGTTTTTCAGCTTTTGCGAAAACAATATGGCGAAATTCAAGGTTCCCTCTTTTATGGAGATCAGAACCGACCTGCCGCGCAACTGTTCAGGAAAAATAATCAAAAAAAATCTGAAATAAACCTTCCGGCAGGAATCCTTCCCGCCGGGAAACTATTTATCTGGAGATGAACTATGAGTGAGTCATTACATCTGACCCGTAACGGCCCGATCCTGGAAATTACCCTTGACCGACCTAAAGCGAATGCCATTGACGCCAAAACCAGCTTTGCAATGGGTGAAGCTTTTCTTAATTTCCGTGACGATCCGGAATTACGCGTAGCAATCATTACCGGCGGCGGGGAGAAATTCTTTTCTGCTGGCTGGGACTTAAAAGCGGCAGCGGAAGGTGAAGCGCCGGATGCTGATTTTGGTCCCGGCGGCTTTGCCGGTTTAACCGAAATATTTGACCTCGATAAGCCGGTTATCGCCGCGGTGAACGGCTACGCGTTTGGCGGCGGTTTTGAGCTGGCGCTGGCGGCGGACTTTATTGTCTGCGCCGAAAACGCCAGCTTCGCGCTGCCGGAAGCAAAGCTCGGCATCGTGCCTGACAGCGGCGGCGTATTGCGTCTGCCTAAGCTGCTGCCACCGGCTATCGTCAACGAAATGGTGATGACCGGCAGACGAATGAGCGCCGAAGAAGCGCTGCGTTGGGGGATCGTGAACCGCGTTGTCAGCCAGAGCGAACTGATGGATAGCGCGCGCGAACTGGCGCAACAACTGGTCAATAGCGCCCCGCTGGCTATCGCGGCGCTGAAAGAGATTTATCGCGCGACCAGCGAAATGCCGGTAGAAGAAGGCTACCGCTACATCCGCAGCGGCGTACTGAAGCATTATCCGTCGGTACTGCATTCAGAAGATGCGCTCGAAGGACCGCAGGCATTTGCCGAAAAACGCGATCCGGTGTGGAAAGGTCGTTAATGTGACTATGCCGGATGGCGCTTCGCTTATCCGGCCTACAGCACATGCGCAACCGTAGGCCGGATAAGGTGTTTACGCCGCCATCCGGCAAAAAAACCGAGGTACAACTATGAGCTATTACGCCTTTGAAGGATTGATCCCGGTGGTGCATCCGGACGCGTTTGTCCATCCCAGCGCCGTGCTGATTGGCGATGTCATCGTGGGCGCCGGTGTTTATATTGGCCCACTCGCGTCATTGCGTGGGGATTATGGTCGCCTGATCCTGGAGGCAGGCTCTAATCTGCAGGATGGCTGCATTATGCATGGCTACTGCGATACCGATACCATCGTGCATGAGAACGGCCATATCGGCCACGGCGCTATTCTACATGGCTGCGTGGTGGGACGGGACGCCCTGGTCGGCATGAATAGCGTCATTATGGACGGCGCAGTGATTGGCGAAGAGAGCATTGTCGCCGCCATGAGTTTTGTCAAAGCCGGATTTCAGGGTGAGGCAAGGCAACTGCTGGTGGGATCACCGGCGCGCGTACTACGCCAGGTTACGGACCAGGAGCTGCACTGGAAACGCCTCAATACCAAAGAATATCAGGATCTTGCGATCCGTTGTCGAACGGGGTTATCTGAAACGAAGCCGTTAACGCAGGTCGAAGAAAACCGACCGCGCCTGAAAGGCACGACGGACGTGAAGCCAAAGTCAGCACAGTAATTGATGCCGGATGCGCTCACGCTTATCCGGCCTACGCGTCAATTACCGTTTACCCCGCCAGCAGGTTAAACAGACAATTAGCGACGCATACTCTTGGAGAGCATCATCTGCCATTTCTGCTCACGGTTTAGCTCTGTGGGGGGAACGGCAGACAGCCGCGGCGCTTTCGCCACGCTCACTTTTCTTTCCTGCAAATTATGATTCAATCGGCGATAGAGTTGAGAGTCGATACTCACGACTTTCACCAGACGCTGGCACTGGCAGCCTCGTCCTGCAATTTGGTTAGGGATCATCTTCACTTCACAAACAATTTCCCCCACTTCTGACAGAATATAGGAAAGCGTATTAATTGCTTTGCAATGTTCAATATCAAATTGACGGGAAATCTCCCTGGCAGTGATCCATCGGTTCTCTGCCATCATCCAGTCAGCAATTAACAAATAAAGCGGTCTTTCAACATATTTTTCACACATAAGCACACCATTTCACAAATTAAAAATCTGGCTACGGCCTGTCCAAACTAATAAAAACTAAGCCATATTAAAATTGTGGATATGCAAGATAGTATGCGACTTAAATATTGATTAGTGTGAGCAATATCGTGCTTATTACATTGAAAATGTGGTTACGGAAACGGACTTCTCCAGGAATGACCTTACGCAAGATAAAAAAAGGGTTTCTTTACAGAAACCCTTTCAACATTATATTACAGGTCCGGTTAGAGCAATATCCGCCGGACCCTTTGTTTACGACTTTTTGATCTGCGCGTGCATTTCCTGCACCGAGGTTACCTTCTCGGTGGCATCGGCATTGAGCGCCATCGTCGTTGCAAAACCGCCGTTCAGCGTGGTGTCATAATGCACTTTATACTGCAGCGCGCTGCGGCGAATCACCCTGGAGTCTTCAATCGCGCGGCGACCTGCGGTGGTGTTGATGATGTAGGTGTATTCGCCATTCTTGATACGGTCCTGAATGTGCGGACGACCTTCATGCACCTTGTTCACCAGACGCGGGTTGATACCGGCTTCGCCCAGCACAATCGCGGTACCGTGGGTGGCATCCAGCTCAAAGCCCTGTTTCAGCAGCTTAGCGGCGAGATCCACCACGCGCTCTTTGTCGCCTTCGCGAACGGAGAGCAGCGCACGGCCCTGTTTCTTCATGGTGGAGTTACTGCCCAGCTGCGCCTTAGCGAACGCTTCCGCGAAGGTACGGCCGACGCCCATCACCTCCCCGGTGGAGCGCATTTCTGGCCCTAACAGCGGGTCAACGCCCGGGAATTTGTTAAACGGCAACACCACTTCTTTCACCGAGTAGTACGGCGGGATAATTTCTTTGGTCACGCCCTGCTCGGTCAGCGATTTGCCGGCCATCACGCGCGCCGCCACTTTCGCCAGCGGCACGCCGGTGGCTTTGGAGACGAACGGCACAGTACGCGCCGCACGCGGGTTGACTTCAATCAGGTAGACTTCGTTGTCCTTGACCGCAAACTGCACGTTCATCAGGCCGCGCACCTGCAACTCGAAGGCCAGCTTCTGCACCTGCTGGCGCATCACGTCCTGAATTTCCTGGCTCAGCGTGTAGGCCGGCAGGGAACAGGCGGAGTCGCCGGAGTGTACGCCCGCCTGCTCAATGTGCTCCATAATGCCGCCAATCAGCACCATTTCGCCGTCGCAGATAGCGTCCACGTCCACTTCAACCGCGTCATCAAGGAAGCGGTCCAGCAGCACCGGCGCATCGTTAGAGACGCTGACCGCCGTCTGGAAGTAGCGACGCAGGTCGGCTTCGTCATAGACAATTTCCATCGCCCGACCGCCCAGCACGTAAGAAGGACGTACCACCAGCGGGTAGCCGATCTCTTTCGCTTTTTCGACAGCCTGTTCAATGGCGGTGACGGTGGCGTTGGCCGGTTGCTTCAGTTTCAGACGGTCAACCGCGTGCTGGAAGCGCTCGCGGTCTTCCGCGCGGTCGATGGCGTCCGGGCTGGTGCCGATAACCGGCACGCCTGCCGCTTCCAGCGCGCGCGCCAGCTTCAGCGGGGTCTGGCCGCCGTACTGCACGATAACGCCTTTCGGCTTCTCGATGCGCACGATTTCCAGCACGTCTTCCAGCGTCACCGGCTCGAAGTACAGACGGTCGGAAGTGTCGTAGTCGGTGGAGACGGTTTCCGGGTTACAGTTGACCATAATGGTCTCGTAACCGTCTTCGCGCAGCGCCAGCGAGGCGTGTACGCAGCAGTAGTCAAATTCGATGCCCTGGCCGATACGGTTCGGGCCGCCGCCGAGGACCATGATTTTATCGCGGTCAACGGACGGGTTCGCTTCGCACTCATCTTCATAAGTGGAGTACATGTAGGCGGTATCGGTGGCGAATTCCGCCGCGCAGGTATCCACACGCTTGTAGACCGGATGCAGGTTGTATTGGTCACGCAGCTTGCGGATTTCCGCTTCACGCACGCCCGCCAGTTTCGCCAGACGCGCATCGGCAAAACCTTTACGCTTGAGCTGACGCAGGAAGTCGGCGTTGAGGCCGGTAATACCGACTTCAGCCACTTTCTCTTCCAGACGCACCAGTTCTTCAATCTGTACCAGGAACCAGCGGTCGATGTTGGTCAGGTTGAACACGCCATCCACAGACAAGCCTGCGCGGAAAGCATCGGCGATATACCAGATACGATCTGCGCCCGCATCTTTCAGCTCGCGGCGGATTTTGGTCAGCGCTTCCGGGTCGTCGAGGCTGACTTTCGGGTCGAAGCCGGTGGCGCCCACTTCCAGGCCGCGCAGCGCTTTTTGCAGGGATTCCTGCTGGGTGCGGCCAATCGCCATCACTTCCCCGACCGATTTCATCTGGGTGGTCAGACGGTCGTTGGCACCGGCGAATTTCTCGAAGTTAAAGCGCGGAATTTTGGTGACAACGTAGTCAATAGATGGCTCAAAGGAGGCCGGCGTACGGCCACCGGTGATGTCGTTCATCAGCTCGTCGAGGGTATAACCCACCGCCAGTTTGGCCGCCACTTTGGCAATCGGGAAACCGGTGGCTTTCGACGCCAGCGCCGAGGAGCGGGATACGCGCGGGTTCATTTCGATAACAATCAGACGACCGTTTTTCGGGTTCACTGCGAACTGGACGTTAGAACCACCGGTTTCAACGCCGATTTCACGCAGCACCGCCATCGAGGCGTTACGCATGATTTGGTATTCTTTATCGGTCAGAGTCTGCGCGGGCGCCACGGTGATGGAGTCGCCGGTATGGATGCCCATCGCATCGAAATTTTCGATGGAGCAGACGATGATGCAGTTGTCGTTTTTATCACGCACCACTTCCATCTCGTACTCTTTCCAGCCGATCAGCGATTCATCAATCAGCAGCTCGTTGGTTGGCGAGAGGTCCAGACCGCGTTCGCAGATTTCTTCGAACTCTTCACGGTTGTAAGCGATACCGCCGCCGGTGCCGCCCATGGTAAAGGACGGACGGATGATGCACGGGAAGCCCACGTCAGCGGCAACCGCCAGCGCTTCTTCCATAGTGTGCGCGATACCGGAACGCGCGGTGTCGAGACCAATTTTCTTCATCGCGATATCGAAGCGACGACGGTCTTCGGCTTTATCAATGGCGTCGGCGGTGGCGCCAATCATGGTGACGCCGAACTCTTCCAGCACGCCCTGCCGCTCCAGCTCCAGCGCACAGTTCAGCGCCGTCTGGCCGCCCATGGTCGGCAGCACTGCATCCGGACGCTCTTTTTCAATGATTTTGCGCACCACTTCCCAGTGAATCGGCTCGATGTAGGTGGCATCGGCCATTTCCGGGTCGGTCATGATGGTGGCCGGGTTGGAGTTCACCAGAATGACGCGATAGCCCTCTTCGCGCAGGGCTTTACACGCCTGAGCGCCGGAGTAGTCAAACTCACACGCCTGACCGATAACAATCGGGCCCGCGCCCAGAATCAGGATACTTTTTATATCTGTACGTTTTGGCATGGCTCTTATTACTCCTGATTATTTCGCGGACTGACGGTATTGCTCAATAAGCTCGATAAAGTGGTCGAACAGCGGCGCCGCATCGTGCGGGCCGGGGCTCGCTTCTGGGTGTCCCTGGAAGCTGAACGCCGGTTTGTCGGTACGATGAATACCCTGCAGGGTGCCGTCGAACAGGGATTTATGGGTTACGCGCAGGTTGGCTGGCAGCGAGTCTTCATCCACCGCAAAGCCGTGGTTCTGCGCGGTGATCATCACCACGTTTCTGTCCATATCTTTTACCGGATGGTTGCCGCCGTGATGGCCGAACTTCATCTTAACGGTCTTCGCACCGCTCGCCAGCGCCAGCAGCTGATGGCCGAGGCAGATGCCGAACACAGGAATGTCGGTCTGGAGGAATTTCTTAATCGCCTCGATGGCGTAGTCGCACGGCGCCGGGTCGCCAGGGCCGTTCGACAGGAAGATGCCGTCCGGATTCATTTTCAGCACCTCTTCAGCAGAGGTTTGCGCTGGCACCACCGTCAGGCGGCAGCCGCGATCCACCAGCATACGTAGAATGTTGCGCTTGGCGCCAAAATCGTAGGCCACCACGTGGAACGGCAGGTCATCCTCAGATTTCGCTTCCGGTAAACCGTCTTTCAGCGTCCAGCTACCCTGCGTCCAGCGGTAAGTTTCCGCCGTGGTCACTTCTTTCGCCAGATCCATACCGTTAAGTCCAGGAAATGCTTTCGCTTTTTCCAGCGCCAGCTTCGCATCCGGGCTATCGCCTGCAATGATGCAGCCGTTCTGTGCGCCTTTCTCACGCAGCAGTCGGGTCAGCTTGCGGGTATCGATATCAGCAATCGCCACAATGTTATGGCGTTTGAGGTAAGAAGAGAGGTCTTCGGTGTTACGGAAGTTGCTGGCAATCAACGGCAGATCGCGAATCACTAAACCTTGCGCATGAACCTGAGAAGATTCTTCATCGGCTTCATTGGTGCCGACATTACCAATATGGGGATAAGTAAGAGTGACGATTTGGCGGGAATAGGAAGGATCAGTGAGGATTTCTTGATAACCGGTCATTGAAGTATTGAAAACGACTTCCCCAACCGCCGAACCCGTTGCCCCAATGGCCCGACCGTGAAACTGGGTTCCGTCTTCCAGAACCAATAGCGCTGACTTAATCAAAACACCCTCCAGAGAATATTCACTCACTTTATTTGCATATTAATTCATTCAGTCAGTATGAAGCAATGCAAATTTGCTTACCCGTGGATTTCTGGCAAACGGCGGCATTCTGAAGTTAAGCCGGATAAAAGTCAACTTAAAGAGGGTATTTTTTATGTTATTTTGCACATTATAAGGAAGTTATTCTGTTTAAGAGGCAAAAAGATCAACTAAGTGACGATAGAAAACGCTTGCGCTTCCTTGAGTTCGCAAAAAACTGGCTGGCATGATAAAAAGTGGACCAAATGGTCAAATTTCACATTAAAACAACAAAAAACAACGATAAAAATTCATTTAATAGTCATCAAAACCATTAAATGCATAAAAATTCAAAATTAAGCAAATTAACAACAAAAACATTTTAAAAATCAATATTTTAAAAATATAAAAAACAAATCAAATGCATTATAAAATCAACAAAAACAGCAAATTAAGACTATGTAATAAGAATTACAATCGCGATATAAAGATCCAGCTTCTTTTTCTTTAAGACTAGCGCATACGATTGGAACACAACCAGCCTCACTACAGCATAAAAAAGCTAACCCATTGAAGTAAAAGAGATAAAACGATCCCGTGGAACAGCACTAACCCCCCGATGGATATCAGTCTTATTAGTCTGGTCGAGGTGCCTTTTGCATACGGTAAGCCACTGCGGCAGAACATGTCGTGGGCGAAGAAACTGTCGAAACATGAATGGCGAAAGGCGTTATTTATCTGGCCGAATAACCGGGGGGCAAAAAAACAAAAGGGCAATAATATATTGCCCTTTGTAATCAATTAATCTTGATTACCACAACCACATCACGAAGGTATTTAGTCGCTATAATACATCCAGCCCCAGCACATCCCGCATGTCAAATAGCCCATTTTTCTTCGTTTTTAGCCATAACGCCGATCGCAACGCGCCATTTGCAAACGTCATGCGGCTGGAAGCTTTATGCGTAATCTCTACGCGCTCGCCAATATCGGCAAACATCGCGGTATGTTCGCCGACGATGTCGCCCGCGCGTACGGTCGCAAAGCCAATCGTGCCCGGTACGCGCTCGCCGGTATAACCTTCACGCGAGTAGACCGCGCAGTCCTTCAGATTTTTATCCAGCGCCCCGGCGATTGCCTCGCCCATTGCCAGCGCTGTCCCCGACGGTGCATCCACTTTATGGCGGTGGTGCGCTTCAATAATTTCAATATCGCTATAGTCGCCCATTACCTTCGCGGCTTTCTCCAGCAGCTTGAGCATGACGTTAACGCCGACGCTAAAGTTTGCGGCGAAAACGATCGCAATCTCTTGCGACGCCTCACGAATGGCCTGTTTACCGGCGTCGTCAAAGCCGGTAGTACCAATCACCATCCCTTTACCATGCTGGCGGCAAAACGCCAGATGCGTCAACGTGCCTTCCGGACGGGTAAAATCGATGAAAACGTCAAAATCATCTTTTACCGCCTCAAGGCTGCTTTGAACGATCACGCCGGACTTTCCCGCCCCCGCCAGTTCGCCAGCATCGCTGCCCAGCAAGGAAGAGCCTTCGCGCTCCAGCGCGGCACCCAGCTGAACACCTTCCATCGCCATGGCGGCCTGGATTAACTGCCGTCCCATGCGGCCACCGGCGCCGGCAATGGCGACGCGGATTTGTGCTTCATGCATAGCTATTCTCTTTTGTAAAAATTGCGTAAACCGTTTTCAGAGTAACCAGCGCGCCCGGAGGCCGCCATCTAAAATCGCCGATAATTAGAAATTAATGATAAACAGGGAGCGATATCAGTAAAAGACATGATTCATCCCACAGGATGAATCATTGCTGGAGAGAATGAAAGAAGAGAAACTTACTCAGGATAGAGGGAACCGGCAGGAAAATGACTTAAAAACCAGGTCACTGCCAGTAAATCCGCGCTACCGCCAGGGCTTAAGTTACGCAGGATGAGTTCATCATCGAGGGACTGCATCGCTTCAATGCCCCCCTCAACCAATACGCCCCCTTGCCACAACAATTTTTGTGCCTGCTGCTGCACGTAGTAAAGCCCTTCCAGGCCTCCCCGTGACACCAGATTGGTATCATCATTCCACGCCATCAGATGCAACAATGTTTGCAGCAGGGCAAGATGGGTATCGTCATGCTCCTGCACGACCCGGTTAAACACCGGCAAAGCCTGCGTTCTGACGGTTCGAAAACCGCTTTCCGCTTCTCCCCGCGCGCCCGACAGGCCATAACACTGGAAATGGGTTTCACTCTTTGTCAGTTTTCCCGCTTTTCTTGCTGAGAGCTCGTGGGCAACAATATTCCGACTCAGGCGAGCAACCTGGTCGCAGATACGATTTTGCTCCAACGGTTCTCCCCGCGCGAGAAGTCGGCCAATCGCTGCGCTCAGCAGGCCAAAAGCGAAAATCGCCCCGCGATGGGTATTCACACCATTGGTCGCCTGTAGCATATCGTTCTCACAGGCCATCCCCAGCGGACGCAGCATCACCAGGACATTTTCTGCCGCCAGCGCCGCCGTGTTGTTGCCCATGATAAAAAACTTTTCCATCCACGGAGCAATGGCGGTAGTGCTACGTTCAAATGCCGCCAGATCCATATCCCTATGCGCTCCCGAATTACGAATATCGACCAGACCGGGTTTTGGTGTCAGCCTGGCTTCCGTCAGCAGCGCTCTTGCAACCAACCCATTAAGTTCGCCAGCCGCCAGCGATGAGTACGCTGGCGTACGCCGTTCAGTCACAACGCTCACGTTCATAGCATTCAATCCTTCGTGCAATTTCATCCAACAAAAGGTCAAGGGTGTGATGCTTGCCCCGGGCACAGAGATGAGCATCCTGCTGGCATATCAAACATGGCCGGGCAGGATGCCCGAGTTCACGGCGTGATAGCGACTTACCGTCGCTATCAATAATGTCGATGTCCCAAAGCCGCCCTAACGGATGGCTCATCTCCAGTGTCGACATGTGCTGTTTCAACGCCATTGCCGGCGCACAGACCGCTGCCATCCATTCCGGGCCGCTGCGTTCATTTACCTGCATTTCCCAGACGTTGACCCACTCCTTCTGTTCGCAAAGCGCCAGTATTTCGGCAATTGCGTAATCGGCGACACGCCGCCAGACCGCTGAGTTTTTAACGGCGCCCGGTGCAACCAGCGTGAGGGAAATCAACGGTAGCCGATAGCAGTTCAACGCCTGACGCTGCCTGGCGGCACGTTTATCGCGCGCTTGTAGCATCTCCTCCAGCGTAACTGCCTGGCCCTGGTACAGCAGGTCTGTGCCCTTCATCAGCCTTTAACCTGGCGAATCACGTCAATCACTGAACCGTCGCGATAACGCACCACAGCCACCACCCGATCGGTAAACTCAATCGGCTGCGGTTTACCGGTCAGTTGCTCAGCGCGCTGTTGCAGTTGTTCGATGGTCGTCAGCGCCACACCCGCAGCACGCAGGTTATCAAGCAGATCCTGACGCGCAGGGTTCACTGCAATACCATGGTCGGTAACCAGCACATCAACGCTTGCCCCTGGCGTGACGGTAGTCAGCACCTTTTCTACCACGCAAGGAATACGCCCGCGCACTAGCGGCGCAGTGATAATGGTCAGATCCGCACCTGCCGCAGTGTCGCTATGGCCGCCCGATGCGCCACGCAGTACGCCGTTTGAACCGGTCATCACGTTAACGTTGAAATTCACGTCAATTTCCAGTGCGCTCAGCATCACCACATTCAGGCGTTCGCATGCCGCGCCTTTAGAGGCGGGGTTCGCGTATTGATTGGTTGAGATTTCAATATGATGTGGATTCTGCGCCAGCGAACGGGCTGCATCGCCATCGAATGATTGCGTATCCAGCAGCGCTTTGATCAACCCTTTCTCATGCAGATCCACCATGGTGCCGGTGATCCCGCCCAGGCCAAAACTCGCCGTAATGTTGTGGCGACGCATTTTGTCTTCCAGGAAACGGGTGACCGCCAGAGAAGCGCCACCGGTGCCGGTTTGCAGCGAGAAACCGTCACAAAAATAACCGGAGTGTTCGATCACATTGGCCGCCTGCCGGGCGATCAACAGTTCACGCGGGTTGCTAGACAGACGAATCGCGCCCGCAGTGATTTTTTCCGGATCCCCTACTTCGTCCACCTGTACGATCAAATCAACCTGATCCTGCGCGATACTGGCCGGATAATTGGGGAATTCGACCCACTCTTCAGTCAGGAGCACCACGCATTTAGCGTACTGCGCATCAACCTGCGCATACCCCAAAGAGCCGCAGCGTGACTTGCCGCTAAAACCGTTCGCATTACCAAATTCGTCGCAGCACGGCACGCCGAGGAAAGCGACATCAATATTCAGCTCACCGCTCTGAATCAGTTTTACGCGGCCGCCGTGAGAGTGGATCTGTACCGGGTTTTCCATCAGGCCAGCGGAGATCTCTTCCCCTAACTTGCCGCGCAGCCCGGAGGTGTAAATCTGCCGCACCACGCCATTTTTAATGTGTTCGATAAGCGGCCAGTGGGCATCAATTAATGAGCTGGAGGCAAGCGTCAGATCGCGGAATCCCATTTCCGCCAGCTTCGCCATCACCATATTGACGACTTTGTCGCCACCACGAAACGCATGGTGGAAGGATATCGTCATGCCATTTTTAAGCCCGGAACGACGGATAGCCTCTTCAAGCGAGTCACAAATTTTACGCCGACGCTTTTCCGTTTCACTGGCAAGCCACGGGCTGTTCGCTGTTACCCCCTGGTAGGGCTGTAATCCTTCCGGTACGACATATTGCTGGTTGAGCATGGTTACAGTCTCTTTCATGGTTCCTTCCTTAATCACGAATACCGGAAGCCGACAGCGCCACCACTTTGCGCGCGTGGTCGATAATCGGGCCGTCAATCATTTTGCCGTTGAGTGAAACGACGCCCAGACCGCGAGACTCAGCCTCTTCAGCGGCGGCAATCACCTCATACGCATGCTCAACTTCTTTACGTGTCGGAGAATAAGCCTGATGTAACAGCTCAATCTGACGTGGGTTCACTAAGGACTTACCGTTAAAACCAAGCCCTTTCGCCAACTGCACTTCCTTCAGGAAGCCTTCTTCATTATTGATATCCGACCAAACGACATCATAGGCGGCAATACCCGCAACGCGCGCCGCATGCAGCACTGCGCAGCGGGCGTAGAACAGCTCGGTGCCATCGCCCCGGCAGGTGCCCATATCCATCACGTAATCAAATGCCGCCAGCGCAATTGCCACCATGCGCGGGCTGGAGGTGGCGATGTCGACGGCATTGACCACGCCTTTCGCTGATTCGATCGCCGCCATCAGCCTGGTACTGCCGACTTCACGTCCACATTCACGTTCGATCCGTTCAACCTGCGCTTCCAGCTCCAGCACATCGTTTTTGCTGTCGGTTTTCGGCAGACGCACGATATCCGCGCCACCACGCACGACGGCCTCAAGATCGGCCAGACCGAATGGCGTGTTCAGTGGATTAATGCGCACCACTTTTTCAACATCCTGATAGAACGGATGTTGAAGCGCGTGATGGACTAAAAGACGGGCGGAATCTTTCTCACGTAACGCTACGGCGTCTTCTAAGTCGAACATCACCGCGTCCGCACCATAGACAAACGAGGTACTCAACATGGCCGCATTTGCGCCGGGGATAAACAACATACTGCGACGTGGTCTCATAACGCACTCCATTGAATTTCCGTTTGTTCTGCAGCGCGTAACGCCGCCGCCTGCACTCGGGCGCGTAAAATGCACTCCAGCGCGCCTTTGTCATCGACGCTAACCAGCGCGCGTTCAACGCCCAGCTTCGCCAGCGTTTCCCGAACCACCTGCTCAATCGCCGCGCCAAACTGCTGCTTCACCAGACTCTCTAGCTCCAGCCGAATTCCTGGCTCGCTGGATGGACCAATCCTGATCATCACATCGCTGGATTCCAGCGTGCCTGCCAGGGCATCTTTAATGATTTTCATTAGTTATGTTCCTTGTTAACGGTGTTACGTCATATGGTTTCAGTGTGTCTGGCGGCATGCCGCTGCAGATATGCCAGGGTGCCAACAGGCACCAGCGCGCTTATCGCCGGCCAATTACGTTCGCTATACAGTTTTCTGACGCGAGAGGCGGAAATAGCCACGCCGTTTTTCTCTACCCGCGCCAGCTCGACGACCTCAATAACCGGGCCGCTACGCTTCGGATCGTGTAAAATGTCGTGCATTCGCTGGTTATAGGCACAGGTCAGAGGACAAAACGGTTCACTGCCGACAAAACGATGGGTAATCCCCAGCGCTGGAGCCAGATGTTCACGGAAGAGTTGCAGATCGATCTGGCAATGGCAGTCGTCCACAACCCCTTTTTCTTTGAGGAAATAGCCGGGAAACGTCGCACGCGAGATCATATAAGCGGAGCCGGAATGCAACGTGACGTTGTCAATGCCCGCGATTCCTTGTTCGATCAGCGCCCAACGGTCGGTATAGGAAAAAAATGAAGCATCTTCTTTGACTACAAACAGATGCAACCAGTCACAGGCCGCAGCCGCTTGCTCCACCAGATAACGGTGGCCCAATGTAAACGGATTGGCGTTCATGACGATGGCGCCGATCGTTTTTCCCGGTTGACGATAAAGCGCCAGTTGGCGACAAAAGCGCGCTAACCGTTCACTGCTGTTCTCCATTAACACCGCCAGCTCACCTGCCTGCGCAATGGGCCAAAACCCCGCGCCAGAAAACAGCAACCGATTTTGCGGCTTAGTGAACAGGAAAAGCTCGCTGCGGTTTAACTCGTAGGCCAATGTAAGCAGCTCAGTCAGCAATTTGAGGCTGAGCCCTTCCCCTTGTAAAACCGGGGAAACGGCGATGCATTTCAGTACGTTTCCGGCCAGCGAGCCGCATCCAACTATCTCACCCTGCCAATATGCGCATACCGCGATTTCACAATCATCTTCCAGGGCGAGTCCCACGCCCTCCAGAAACATGGCGACCGACTCGCGACGCAATACATCCTTTTGCAAATAAATGCGTTTAAATATTAGATTCACTCTATTCTGCATCCGTCAGCAAATAACGTCGCATATTTCGCCAGCGTTTGTATTACTCGTCTGGAATAGACATCACACTTTCCCCCTTGCTTTTATAAGCTTTATGGTTTTTATTTCCTTAATTAACCAGAGTTAATAAAAATAATTAAATTAATTAAAAACACAACCATTCAGTGAAGATAGTCACATCTCACGGTTCATTGAATTTATTAGTATGCGCGGGTCTTGTTACCCATCAATACACAGGAAAATGTTTATGACCAACATGACCCAGGCTTCGGCGACGGAGAAAAAGGGGGCTGGCGATTTACTCAGATTCAAAATCTTTGGTATGCCGCTACCGCTTTATGCTTTTGCATTAATTACTTTATTACTGTCTCATTTCTATAACGCTATACCGACTGACTTAGTCGGTGGTTTTGCTCTTATGTTTGTTATGGGGGCCATTTTTGGTGAAATCGGCAAACGTTTACCGATCTTCAATAAATATATTGGCGGCGCACCGGTTATGATATTTCTGGTTGCAGCTTATTTTGTCTATGCTGGCATATTTACGCAGAAAGAAATTGATGCGATCAGCAACGTAATGGATAAAAGCAACTTCCTTAACCTGTTTATCGCAGTGTTGATCACAGGCGCGATCCTGTCGGTAAACCGTAAGCTGCTATTAAAATCACTGCTGGGCTATATCCCAACCATCCTCGCCGGGATTGTCGGCGCGTCCCTTTTCGGTATCGTCATTGGTCTGTGCTTCGGTATCCCGGTCGACCGTATCATGATGCTGTACGTTCTGCCGATTATGGGCGGTGGTAACGGCGCGGGCGCCGTGCCTCTGTCTGAAATTTATCACTCGGTTACCGGACGTTCTCGCGAAGAGTATTACTCAACGGCTATTGCTATTCTGACCATTGCGAATATCTTCGCCATTATTTTCGCCGCCCTCCTCGATATGATAGGCAAAAAATACACCTGGCTTAGCGGTGAAGGTGAATTGGTTCGTAAGGCTTCCTTCAAAACCGAAGATGATGAAAAGGCCGGTCAGATTACCCATCGTGAAACGGCGGTTGGCATGGTGCTATCCACCACCTGCTTCCTGCTGGCCTATGTCGTTGCCAAAAAAATTCTGCCAAGCATCGGCGGCGTCTCTATTCACTACTTCGCCTGGATGGTCCTGATTGTTGCTGCGCTGAACGCATCAGGTCTTTGCTCACCGGAGATTAAAGCCGGGGCGAAACGTCTTTCTGACTTCTTCTCCAAACAACTGCTGTGGGTGTTGATGGTAGGTGTGGGTGTTTGCTACACCGATCTGCAAGAGATCATCGATGCCCTGACGTTCGCGAACGTCGTTATCGCCGCAATCATTGTGGTCGGCGCTGTCGTTGGCGCAGCTATCGGGGGCTGGTTGATTGGCTTCTACCCGATTGAATCATCCATTACTGCGGGTCTTTGTATGGCCAACCGCGGCGGCTCCGGCGATCTGGAAGTGCTCTCCGCCTGTAACCGTATGAACCTCATTTCATATGCACAAATTTCCTCTCGTCTGGGCGGCGGTATTGTGCTGGTTATCGCTAGCATCGTGTTCAGCATGATGGTGTAAAAAAACGCACGGCGGTGTCTTTGCCGCAAACGACCTGGAGAAAAGTAGAGGCCAAAGCCAGAGGTGGCCAAGGGAAATCCACTCTACTCCTTAGCCGGATTCACCAGGAAGGTTGTCGTCAAGGCCACCGTCGTGCCTCTCATTATGGAAAATGATTCATGAATGAAGCTGTACTACTGGGTGAAGGTTTCACCCTGATGTTTTTAGGGATGGGGTTCGTACTGAGCTTTCTGTTCCTGCTGATTTTCGCCATTCGCGGCATGTCTGCCGTGATTACTCGCTTCTTCCCGGAGCCCGTCGCCGCGCCCGCACCGCGCGCCGTTCCCGTCGTGGACGACTTCACCCGCTTAAAGCCGGTGATTGCCGCCGCCATTCACCATCACCGCCACCACGTTTAATTTCCCGGAGGGATCCATGACCATTGCCATTACCGACGTCGTCCTGCGTGACGCCCACCAGTCCCTGTTCGCCACCCGCCTGCGTCTTGACGATATGCTGCCGATTGCCGCTCAGCTCGACGACGTGGGCTACGGCTCGCTGGAGTGCTGGGGCGGCGCCACCTTTGACGCCTGTATCCGCTTTCTCGGCGAAGACCCGTGGCTGCGCCTGCGCGAACTCAAAAAAGCCATGCCGAAGACTCCCCTGCAGATGCTGCTGCGCGGCCAGAACCTGCTCGGCTACCGCCATTACGCCGATGACGTGGTGGAACGCTTCGTCGAACGCGCGGTGAAAAACGGCATGGATGTGTTCCGCGTCTTCGATGCCATGAACGACCCGCGCAATATGAAAGCCGCACTGCAGGCGGTGCGCAGCCACGGCGCGCACGCCCAGGGCACGCTCTCCTACACCACCAGCCCGGCGCACACCCTGCAGACCTGGCTGGATTTAACCGAACAGCTGCTGGAAACCGGCGTTGACTCGATTGCCATCAAGGATATGTCCGGCATTCTCACGCCGATGGCGGCGTATGAGCTGGTCAGCGAAATCAAAAAACGTTTTGAGGTGCGCCTGCACCTGCACTGTCACGCCACTACCGGGATGGCGGAGATGGCCCTGCTGAAGGCTATCGAGGCTGGCGTCGACGGCGTGGACACGGCGATTTCCTCCATGAGCGCCACCTACGGCCACCCGGCCACCGAAGCGCTGGTGGCGACGTTGGCAGGTACTGAGCACGACACCGGGCTGGATATCCTGAAGCTGGAGAGCATCGCGGCCTACTTCCGCGAGGTGCGCAAAAAGTACCACGCCTTTGAAGGCCAGCTGAAGGGCTACGACAGCCGCATTCTGGTGGCCCAGGTGCCGGGCGGGATGCTCACCAACCTGGAAGGCCAGCTGAAGCAGCAGAACGCGGCGGACAGGCTGGACCAGGTGCTGGCGGAAATCCCCCGCGTGCGCGAGGACCTCGGCTTTATTCCGCTGGTGACCCCGACCTCACAGATTGTCGGCACCCAGGCGGTGCTCAACGTCCTGACCGGCGAGCGCTACAAAACCATTGCCAAAGAAACGGCGGGCATTCTGAAAGGCGAATACGGCCACACCCCGGTGCCGGTGAACGCGGCACTGCAGGCGCGGGTGCTGGAAGGGGGCGCTCCGGTGACCTGCCGTCCGGCGGATTTACTCAAACCGGAGCTGGCTGAACTGGAAGCGGACGTCAGGCGCCAGGCGCAGGAGAAGGGCATTCAGCTTGCGGGAAACGCCATTGACGACGTGCTCACCGTGGCGCTGTTCCCGCAAATCGGCCTCAAATTCCTCGAAAACCGCCACAACCCGGCGGCGTTTGAGCCATTGCCGCAGGCGGAAGCCGCGCAGCCGGTGGCAAAAGCAGAGAAGCCTGCCGCCTCCGGTATCTACACCGTGGAAGTGGAAGGCAAAGCCTTTGTGGTGAAGGTCAGCGACGGCGGCGATATCAGCCAGCTCACTGCGGCTGCACCTGCTGCCTCTTCTGCTCCTGCCACCGCCCCGGCAGGCGCCGGCACCCCGGTCACCGCCCCGCTGGCGGGCAATATCTGGAAGGTGATTGCCACCGAGGGCCAGAGCGTGGCCGAAGGCGACGTGCTGCTGATTCTGGAAGCCATGAAGATGGAAACCGAAATCCGCGCCGCGCAGGCCGGGACGGTACGCGGTATCGCGGTGAAGTCCGGGGACGCGGTCTCCGTGGGCGACACCCTGATGACGCTGGCGTAACGGAGAACTGAAATGGAAAGTCTGAACGCCCTGCTTCAGGGCATGGGGCTGATGCACCTTGGCGCAGGCCAGGCCATCATGCTGCTGGTGAGCCTGCTGCTGCTGTGGCTGGCGATTGCGAAAAAGTTCGAACCGTTGTTGCTGCTGCCGATTGGCTTCGGCGGGCTGCTCTCCAACATCCCGGAAGCGGGTATGGCGCTGACCGCGCTGGAAAGCCTGCTGGCGCATCACGACGCCGGGCAGCTGGCGGTGATTGCCGCGAAGCTGAACTGCGCGCCGGACGTGCACGCCATCAAGGAAGCGCTGGCCCTTGCTCTGCCGTCGGTGCAGAGCCAGATGGAGAACCTGGCGGTGGACATGGGCTACACGCCGGGGGTGCTGGCGCTGTTCTATAAAGTGGCGATTGGCTCCGGTGTCGCGCCGCTGGTCATCTTCATGGGCGTCGGCGCGATGACCGACTTCGGCCCGCTGCTGGCCAACCCGCGCACCCTGCTGCTGGGGGCGGCGGCGCAGTTCGGCATCTTCGCCACCGTGCTGGGGGCGCTGACGCTGAACTACTTCGGCCTGATTTCCTTCACCCTGCCGCAGGCGGCGGCCATCGGCATTATCGGCGGCGCGGACGGCCCGACGGCGATTTATCTGTCGGGCAAACTGGCGCCGGAGCTGCTGGGGGCCATCGCGGTGGCGGCGTACTCGTATATGGCGCTGGTGCCGTTAATCCAGCCGCCGATTATGAAAGCGCTGACCACGGAGACGGAGCGCAAAATCCGCATGGTGCAGCTGCGCACGGTGAGTAAGCGGGAAAAAATCCTCTTCCCGGTGGTGCTGTTACTACTGGTGGCGCTGCTGCTGCCGGACGCCGCGCCGCTGCTGGGGATGTTCTGCTTTGGCAATCTGATGCGTGAAAGCGGCGTGGTGGAACGTCTGAGCGACACGGTACAGAACGGGCTGATCAACATCGTCACCATCTTCCTCGGGCTGTCGGTGGGCGCGAAGCTGGTAGCGGACAAGTTCCTGCAGCCGCAGACGCTGGGCATTCTGCTGCTGGGTGTGATTGCGTTCGGTATCGGGACTGCCGCCGGGGTGCTGATGGCGAAGCTGATGAACCTGTGCAGTAAGAACAAAATCAACCCGCTTATCGGTTCGGCGGGGGTGTCGGCGGTGCCGATGGCGGCACGCGTATCGAACAAAGTGGGGCTGGAATCGGACCCGCAGAACTTCCTGCTGATGCACGCGATGGGGCCGAACGTGGCCGGGGTGATTGGCTCGGCCATTGCGGCGGGCGTGATGCTCAAGTACGTGCTGGCGATGTAATAGTGGATGGGATACGCATGTCGTATCCCATTTTCATCCAAATTTTTTCTGAAAGAAAAGTAAGTATGAACTGGTTCAGGTTCCGGTGATGCCGAATGCAAGAAAATACCGTAATTAAATATCTAACTACCAATATGTTTATACGGGAAATTACACACTGGTTTGCCAGACGCTCGTTTCAAAACCGGATATTTCTACTGATCCTGTTTACATCCACCATCGTGATGCTGGCAATCACCTGGTATCTGACCGATATCACGAAAGAACG
Organism: Salmonella sp. SSDFZ54; assembly: GCF_004010735.1. Taxonomy (NCBI): domain Bacteria; kingdom Pseudomonadati; phylum Pseudomonadota; class Gammaproteobacteria; order Enterobacterales; family Enterobacteriaceae; genus Salmonella; species Salmonella sp. SSDFZ54. Next base: position 2,773,954 of record NZ_CP034819.1, on the reverse strand, counting down.
CCTGCATTATCAGGTGGGCCAACGTGCGCTTATTCAGGCAATGCAAATATCCGCTATGCCAGAATTAGTTGAAGCCGTAGAGGCGCATGATTTGTCACGTATCAAAGCGCTGATTGACCCAATGCGCTCGTTTTCGGATGCGACTTACATTACCGTTGGCAACGAAAAAGGTCAGCGACTGTATCACGTCAACCCGGATGAGATCGGCAAATATATGGAGGGCGGCGATAGCGACGACGCGCTGTATAACGCTAAAAGCTACGTATCGGTGCGCAAAGGTTCATTAGGCTCTTCCCTACGTGGTAAATCCCCGATTCAGGACAGTACCGGTAAAGTCATTGGTATTGTTTCCGTCGGCTATACTCTGGAACAGTTGGATAGCTGGCTTAACTTACAAATCAGCTCGTTGCTGTTCCCGATGGCGTTACTGCTGCTGGTGCTGTTGTACTGCGCCCGCCGCTTCTCGCTGCATATTAAAAAGCAGATGCTTAACATGGAGCCGCAGCAGCTTTCACAACTATTAATTCAGCAAAGCGTGTTGTTTGAGTCGGTATTTGAAGGGTTGATCGCCATTGACTCCCATCACCGTATTACCGCCATTAACCAAACGGCTCGCCGCTTACTGAATCTGAGCCAACCGGAGTCTGAACTCATTGGCTATGCAATCCACCATATCGTGTTGCCGGAGGCCTTCTTTTACGATGCGCCGCAAAAAAACAAAAAAGATGAGATCGTCACCTTTAACCAAATGAAAGTCATCGCCAGTCGCATGGCGGTCATTATTGACAACCAGCCTCAGGGCTGGGTTATTAGCTTTCGCAACAAAGACGATATCAATACACTCAGCCTGCAGTTAAGTCAGGTGCGGCAATACGCCGATAACCTGCGCGCCGTGCAGCATGAGCATCGCAACCTTATTTCCACCATTGCCGGACTGCTGTTCCTGAAGCGCTACGATAATGCGTTGGCGCTGATTCAGCAGCAGTCGGAAAGCCACCAGAAAGTACTCGATTTTATTTCCCATAATTTCCGCGACCACCACCTTGCGGGGCTATTAATCGGTAAATATTATCGGGCAAAAGAGCTGGGGCTGGAGCTGATTTTCGATCCTTCAAGCTTTGTTGAACACCTGCCGTCATCGCTCTCGCATAATGAATGGATTTCGATTGTTGGCAATTTATTGGACAACGCCTATAACGCCACCCTGCTCAATAGCGAAGGCTCGCGACAGATTGAGTGCCTGATCAATAGCGAAGGTAATGAAGTCATTATTGAAGTTGCCGATCAGGGATGTGGTATTGACGAAAATATCCGCCAGCATATTTTCGAGCGTGGAGTGACCACCCACAACAACGGCGATCACGGAATTGGATTATGGTTGGTGCACAGCTACGTCAAGCAGGCCAATGGCGACATTATCGTCGATAACAATAATCCTTTTGGCACCATTTTTACCCTCTATATCCCTTTTACCAGAGAAGAATAACATGGATAGCATTACGACACTCATCGTTGAAGACGAACCGATGCTAGCGGAAATCCTGGTGGACACCATCAAGCTTTTTCCCCAGTTTTCAATCGTCGGCATCGCAGACAAACTGGAAAGTGCAAAGAAGCAAATACGCCTCTATCAACCACAGTTAATTCTATTGGATAATTTTTTACCCGATGGCAAAGGGATCGATTTAATTCGTCATACCATCAGCACCAACTACACGGGGCGAATTATTTTCATTACTGCCGACAATCATATGGATACCATCAGCGATGCCTTACGCATGGGCGTATTCGATTATCTGATTAAGCCGGTACATTATCAGCGCCTGCAGCATACCCTGGAGCGGTTCACCCGTTACCGCAGTTCGTTACGTTCCAGTGAGCAGGCAAACCAGACGCACGTTGATGCCTTATTTAATATCCAGGCCAAAGAACAAACCGCAGAACCGAATAGCGGACTGCGGGGAATTGATGAAAACACCTTCAACCGGGTACGACAAATATTCACCGACCCGCAGGCAGTACATACAGCAGACACTCTGGCGCAAATTCTGGGCAGCAGTAAAACCACTGCCCGACGCTATCTGGAACAAGGCGTGAAAAATAACTTTCTCGAAGCGGAGATCAGCTACGGGAAAGTGGGCAGGCCGGAGAGACTCTATCGCGGCAAAGTATGAGATTATGGCGCCAACATGTAATTACGGCGCACAGGCAAACACCTCAGCCACCCACTGACGAAAACCGTCCACATCCAGCGCCAGCGCCACCTGCGCGTTGGCGGGCTGCCCCAGACGCCCTTCAATATCCACCACCGTGGTACCGGCGGTATATTGCCCCTGCGTTTCTACGGCCACAAAACAGGATTGCAGGGTAAAAAGCTCCGGACGCACCAGCCAGGCGATCGCGCAGAGATCGTGCATCCGGACGCCAGTGCGCATACTACCGCTGCGATAATGGTTGAACAGGCTGTGCAACATCTTACCGGTGCGATTCAGCGCGGGCAGTTTACTTAGAAAATCTGGCGAGAGCATTGCCTGATTCGTGACGTCCAGCCCACACATCACAATCTCAATGCCGCTACGAAATACGTGGGCGGCGGCCTCCGGATCGACAGCAATGTTAAATTCAGCATTAGGCGTAAAATTGCCGCGCCCTGCGGAACCGCCCATCAACACCAGACGGTGAATGTTACACGCACACTCCGGATAGTGCATCAGTAGCAACGCAATATTGGTCAATGGCCCAATCGCCACTAATGTCATGGGCTCCGGGGCGTTCATCAACACATCCCGGATAGCGATAAACGCAGGCTTCGCCAACGGTTGGCGCTGATGGTCGACAAAATCATAGCCTTCCATACCGGATTCGCCGTGGACGTATGCCGCATCGCGTAACGGACGCAGCAGCGGCGTCGCGGCCCCTTGTGCAAGTGGCACATCGGCGTCCCAGAAATGCAGAAGCTGCAACGCATTACGGGTGGTTTTTTCGACCGAAACGTTGCCGGCAACGGTGGTTATTAGTTGCAGATCCAGCTCGGGGGCGAACAGCGCAGCGGCAATCGCAGCCGCGTCATCAATGCCCGGATCGGTATCAAGAATAATGTGTAGGGATGCTGTCATTAACGCTCTCCTGACCTATTGTTTTATATCTTCATACTCAGCGCGACTGATACAGGTATCAGGCACATCGTCATCCGTCACCAGACGCGGACTTAGCTTATCACCTTCGATAAACGGAACTAATGGGCAAAAACGCCCTGGCGATGCTTTGTTTTCCTGCCACTGAATCTCAAGCGATTCGGGCTCAGCGCCGGGTTTTTCTGCCTGAATCACGGTACGAACATTACCGATTAGCCAAAAAGGTTGACACGTCCCATCAAGGCTAAGAGGCGGCGTCAAATGACCATTTTTACGTACTAGCGGATAAATAATACGCCCATCAGCGTAGGAAGGTGTCATGTAGCAGTTATACATTTTGCCTTTGCTTATCACAGGCTGAAAGTAGCTTTCACCGCGATCGATCAGTTCAATCGTTTTTCCTTTCCAGCGATACACATTGACGCCATGGCTGCAGCAACCGCCGCGCCAATAGCTGACAATCTGTTTATGTTCAGCATCGATCTCTGGTGAAGTGATTTCCTGATAAGACGCTGGCGCATCAACATAACGCTGTTTGGCGGGGTCATAGAGCCATGTTTGTACTGGAGCATCCGGCCCAGCAAGTAACTCTGTTACAATCGACAGATCCGGGTAGCCATCAAAATTGACATCCCCCCATTGAGGCATAAACGGGCTACAAGTGCCCACCGAGGCGGTATCTAAGGTCTGTATGAGTTTACCATCACGGTATAATTTTATCGCCGAAATGGCCGGCGTATTGCCGCAATCAATCTCTTTGGAAGGGTCGTAACCCCCTGCATCATTCGTGTTCGTGACCAGCACAATATCAGGGGAGTTTTTAGGTTTGAGGTAGATAAGGGCAACAGGAAAATGTCGTTTTTTATCTGCGGACGTCCATTCGCCTTTAATCTCACTGCTGGAGATTTCCGCATTCCAGTAACCCGAAAGCGCCTTTACGCGTTCTTCAAGATGTACCTCTTTATCCTGGAGTGAGCCGCGTAGAACAATCGCTGCCTTGTGCTGATTGCAAGGTTCATAGCAGTAATACCCATAAAGCGTGTTACCAAATCGCGTGATATTAACGTTTACCGGTTTCCCCGCGATAGTTCCGGTATAGTTTCGCTCCCAGGCGGGTAGCTCCAGCACCGTGGCGCTTGTTGCGTCCATCCAAAAGCCGATGGCGAGTAACGTTGGCAATCCATATTTTATTTTGCCCATTTCCCTTATCCCTGTAGGCATTACAACTAAAAAACCAGCAACGATTGTGCTGGTTTTTCAGATGAATAGCAAAAAGGTGGGGCATTAGCACCGGATGACGACTACGCCTTATTCTTCCTGTCGCACATTGAATATCAAAAGAAATTCTTAAGATCTGGTCAACGTAGCGTCATCGGGCAGATTTCTGAATTGTGAAATCTTATTCGACCTCACGAACATCCACACGCAGCTCTTTCGGCACTTCAAAAACAATATTTTCTTCGCGCCCCTCAAGCGTGACGGCTTCACCGCCGCCAAACTCGCGCAGACGCGCAATAACATTCTGCACCAGAATATCCGGCGCGGAAGCGCCAGCAGTGACGCCGACGCAGGCGGCTTCTTTCACCCACGCCTCCTGGATATCCGCCGCATCGTCGATAAGAAACGCGGTTCTTCCCATCCGTTGGGCCAGTTCCGCCAATCGGTTAGAGTTAGAAGAGTTTTTCGAGCCGACCACCAGCACCACGTCAGCCTGCTCCGCCAGCGCCCGCACCGCTTCCTGACGATTAGTAGTGGCATAGCAAATATCGTCTTTGCGCGGGCCGACGATTTTCGGAAAGCGTTTACGCAGCGCATCAATCACATCGGACGTATCGTCCACGGAAAGCGTGGTTTGCGTCATGAAGGAGAGCTTGCCTTCATTTTTGACATTCAGCGTCCAGACGTCCTCTGGCGACTCCACCAGGTACATCCCCCCTTCCGGGTTGCTGTACTGACCCATGGTGCCTTCCACTTCCGGGTGCCCGGCGTGGCCGATGAGAATAGATTCTTCACCGCGACGGCTGGCGCGCGCCACTTCCATATGGACTTTCGTCACCAGCGGGCAGGTGGCGTCAAAAACGGTAAGATCGCGGCTTTTCGCCTCGTTACGCACCGCCTGGGAAACCCCATGAGCGGAGAAAATCAGAATGGCGCCATCCGGCACTTCGCTAATTTGCTCTATAAAGATCGCCCCGCGCTTGCGCAGGCTGTCCACTACATAGCGGTTATGCACGACTTCGTGCCGAACGTAAATTGGCGCGCCGTAAATGGCGAGCGCATTTTCAACAATGCTGATAGCGCGGTCTACCCCGGCGCAAAAACCGCGTGGGTTGGCCAACAGGATCTGCATGTTTATGCCTCCAGCGCCGGATCGATTTCCAGCACTTCAATATCAAAGTGAACGGTATGCCCGGCCAGCGGATGGTTAAAATCAACGGTAATCGAGTCGCCGTTGATTTCGCGAATCACGCCAGGCATTTCGCTGCCATCCATTGCGGTAAAAAGCATAATCGCCCCGACTTCCGGTTCGCCCGCCGCCATAAACTCACGGCGCGAGAAATACTGGATCAAGTCCGGACTGGGGACGCCAAACGCGGCGTCAGGCTCCAGCGAAAACGCTTTCTTTTCCCCTTCTTTCAACCCCAGAAGCTGCTGCTCCAGACCTTCGGAAAGCGAGGTATCGCCAAGACGGAACAGGGCTGGCTTGCCGTTATTGCGGGTAGATTCCGCCGTTGAGCCATCATCCAGTTTCAGGGTGAAGTGAACGAGGATCGCGCTGTTGCTCTGTACGGATTTAGACATGCAAATTGCTCACGTGTTTTGCCCGGAGGCACAAAGAACGATAAAACCGTAGGCCGGATAAGGCGTTTTCACCGCCATCCGGCACCACGTTTGCCTGATGGCGCTGCGCTTATCAGGCCTACAAAACCGGATAAGCGCCACCCGGTATTTACGCTTATGCCTGTTCTTTCGCTGTCGGCTTCGGCAAAAAGCCTTCCAGTACAATCAGCGCCGCGCCGATACAGATCGCGCTATCGGCAAGGTTGAACGTCGCGAAATGCCAGTCGCCGACGTAAAAATCGATCATATCGACAACAAAGCCGTGCCACAGGCGGTCGAACAGGTTACCCAGCGCGCCGCCGATGATTAACGCATAAGCGATGTTATTCAGCTTCTGCGTCGCTTTCGAGCGATACATCATCACCAAAAGAATTACGCAGATACCTATCGCAATCCCGGCAAAGAACCAGCGCTGCCAGCCGCCGCTATCTGCCAGGAAGCTAAAAGCCGCGCCGTAGTTACGCGCATAATGCAGATTAAGCGACGGGAACAGCCCTACCGTATCCCCCAGAGCGAAATTCTGGAGGATCAGGTATTTGCTGCCCAAATCGATAATCAGCACGACTACTACCAGCCATAGCCAGCGTAGTCCTGTTGAACAGAGTGGTTTACTCATCAGGCAAATTTACGTTGTTCGCCATTACCGGCGATGTTGCTGACACAGCGTCCGCAGATATCTGCATGTTCCGCCACCTTGCCGACATCAGTAGTGTAGTGCCAGCAGCGCGGACACTTATCACCCTCGGCACGCGTTACCACTGCCTGAACTGTCGTATTACCAGCATTGTACTGAATATTTTCATCATCAATACCCCCCGCTTGCTCAGAAATCACGAACTGGGAAGTAATGAAGATAAATCTGACCTCTTCACCCAACAGTTTTAGCTTCTTGATCGTACCGTTAGCATCGTCAGCATATTTCAGCGTCACTTTTGCTTCCAGGTTCGATTTGATGCCATTGGCTTTCTGATTTTCCAGCTCTTTGTTGACCTGGTCCTTGATATAGCGGACATCGTCCCAGAATGCGTCATTAAATTCTTCATTCTCTTCCAGGCCAAACAACCCGTCGTACCATTCGCCGGTGAAGACATATTTTTCACGCTCGCCCGGCAGGTAGCCCCAGATTTCATCAGCCGTGAAGGACATGATCGGCGCCATCCAGCGAACCAGCGCCTCTGCGATATGATACAGCGCAGTCTGGCAGCTACGACGCGCGACGCTATCGGCCTTCGCGGTGTACTGGCGGTCTTTGATGATGTCGAGGTAGAACGAACCCATTTCAACGGAGCAGAAGCGCATCAGGCGCTGTACCACTTCATGGAAGTCGTAAGCTTCGTATGCCTTCAGAATCTCTTGCTGCGCTGTTTTCGCGCAGCCCACCGCCCACCTGTCCAGCACCACCATCTCTTCCGGTTTGACCATATCGGTGGCCGGATTGAAGCCATTGAGGTTCGCCAGCAGGAAGCGTGCGGTATTACGGATACGGCGATAGCTGTCGGCAGCGCGTTTGAGGATCTCGTCAGAGACCGCCATTTCGCCGGTATAGTCAGTAGACGCCACCCACAGACGCAGGATATCCGCGCCCAGTTTATTCATCACATCCTGCGGCGACACAGTGTTACCGATAGACTTGGACATCTTGCGCCCCTGACCATCGACGGTGAAACCGTGAGTCAGTACCTGGCGGTATGGCGCTTTGCCTTTCATCGCCACGCTAATCATCAGGGAAGACATAAACCAGCCGCGATGCTGGTCAGACCCTTCCAGATACATATCGGCAGCGTGACCGGCGAATTCCGGACGTGCATCAACCACGGAGTAACTGGTGGAACCGGAATCAAACCAAACGTCCAACGTATCCGGAACTTTCTCGTATTGATCGGCGTCTTCGCCGAGGATCTCTTTCGGGTCGAGATCCCACCACGCCTGGATACCGTCAACTTCGACGCGTTTCGCCACCTCTTCCATCGCCGCCAGAGTACGCTCAATCGGCAGCAGCTCCTGCGTTTCTTTATGCACGAACAGCGACATCGGTACGCCCCAGGTACGCTGACGTGAGATACACCAGTCAGGACGATTAGCGACCATTGATTCAATACGCGCCTGACCCCAGTCCGGGATCCACTGAACGCCTTTGATCTCTTTCAGGGACTGTTGACGAAGCCCTTCTTTATCCATGCTGACGAACCACTGCGGGGTCGCGCGGAAAATGATCGGCGTTTTGTGACGCCAACAGCACGGATAGCTGTGCTGCATTTTTTCGACATGCAGTAGCGCGCCTTTTTCTTTCAGCAGTTCAATAACGATATCGTTCGCTTTGAAGACGTTAACACCGTCAAGCGTTGGATATGTGCCTGGCAGGTAAGCGCCGTCCGGCCCAACCGGGTTAGCGGTTTCCAGGCCATACTTTTGGCCGATCACGTAGTCATCCGGGCCGTGGCCAGGGGCGGTATGTACCGCGCCGGTACCGGCGTCCAGGGTGACGTGATCGCCGAGGATCGCCGGCACGTCAAAGCCCATAAACGGATGGGTAAAGCGCAGCAGTTCCAGCTCCGCGCCTTTAACGGTGCCGAGAATGGTGTATTCAGCCGCGCCAATACGCTGCATGACGCTTTCAACCAGATCTTTCGCCAGAATCACCGCCTGGCCGTCAATCTGCACCAGCGCATAATCAAAGTCCGGCGCCAGGGAAATCGCGCGGTTAGCTGGCAGAGTCCACGGCGTGGTGGTCCAGATAACCAGCGACACAGGGCCGCTCACGCCCGGCAGACCAAACTTCGCTTTCACCGCATCCTGATCGACGGCGCGGAACGCCACGTCGATAGACGGTGACGTTTTGTCGTAATATTCAACTTCCGCTTCCGCCAGCGCGGAACGGCAGTCAACGCACCAGTGCACCGGCTTAGCGCCTTTGTGCAGATGACCGTTTTTGATAATTCTGCCCAGCGCGCGGATGATGTTGGCTTCGGTTTTGAAGTCCATGGTCAGGTACGGATGCGACCAGTCGCCCAACACGCCCAGACGAATGAAGTCTTTACGCTGGCCGTCAACCTGCGTAGCGGCATATTCGCGGCACTTAGCGCGGAATTCAGCGGCGGTGAATTTCTCGCCCGGCTTACCGAACTCCTGCTCGACTTTCAGCTCGATAGGCAGACCGTGACAGTCCCAGCCCGGCACGTAAGGCGAGTCAAATCCCGACAGTCCTTTGGACTTCACGATAATGTCTTTCAGAATCTTGTTAACTGAGTGACCAATATGAATGCTGCCATTCGCATATGGAGGGCCATCATGCAGAATGAAGGTTTTTTTGCCTTTTTTGGCCGCACGAATGATGCCGTACAGATCATCATCGGTCCAACGCGCCAGCATTCCCGGTTCACGCTTGGCGAGGTCGCCGCGCATCGGGAACCCTGTTTCCGGCAAATTCAGGGTCGATTTATAGTCACTCATCAGATTCTCGGTTCCGTATTTCGGTTTGATAAACACCGTCAGGGTTACACCTGCCCGGCTAGCCCAAAAAACTTGCGGGCCGTTAACTCATCGCGTGCGATTTGCGCTTTTAGCTCATCAAGCGACGCAAATCGCTGCTCATTACGTATCTTTTTACGCAGTATTACATCTATATGGCGACCGTAGAGGTCCATTACAACGTCCAGCAGATGCACTTCCAGTTGTTGACGCACGCCAGCCACCGTTGGACGAGTGCCAATGTTCGCTACACCGGGTAACGGCTTATCGCCAAGCCCGGTGACTTCCACCGCATAGACCCCTTTGACCGGGGAGACCTGACGGCGCAGCGGTAAGTTCGCCGTCGGGAAGCCAATGGTACGTCCCAGCTCGTCGCCATGAACGACACGCCCGGAAATAGTAAAGGGATGTCCCAGCAGGCTTTCGGCAAGCGCCAGGTTATCCTCCGCCAGCGCCTGTCTCACTGCGGTACTACTGATACGCACGCCGCCTTCACAAAAGGTTTGGGTGCTGGAAACCGCAAAACCATACTCCGCCCCCGCCTTCTGTAATAACAAGAAATCGCCCGCACGGCTAGCACCAAAGCGGAAATCATCGCCGACGGCAAGAAATTGCACGCCAAGTCGCTCCACCAGCAGTTCGCTGATAAACGTTTGCGCCGTCAAAGCGGCAAAGCGGCGATCGAATTTCACGCACAGCACATAGTCCACGCCGCACTGCGCAAGGTAATGCAGTTTTTCACGCAGGCGCGTCAGGCGAGCGGGCGCTTTATCCGTCGCGAACAGCTCCAGCGGCTGCGGTTCGAAAATCATGACCACCACCGGCAGACCGCGTCTGCGTCCTTCTTCCTGCAAACCCTGCAGTAGAGCGCGATGCCCCCGATGTACGCCGTCGAAATTACCAATGGTCAGCACACACCCATGCGGGGCCTGACTGAGATTATGTATGCCGCGTATCAGCTTCATGTCTGACTCAAAACAGTGAAAATCGCAAGAGTATACCTTGTACAGCGGTCAAGGTTAACCGACTATTGCCCTGATGAAACATAAAGAAGATGCTTTTCATCGCCATGCGGCAAACTCCGCCCCAAAACCCGCCGCTTAATGCAATTTTTCTCATGGAAAGGCTGTATTCACAGCACGCAAGCTGGTAGAATCCTGCGCCATCACTACGCAACGAGTGCTGCAATTTAAACGGCGCTTATTTGCACAAATCCATTGACAAAAGAAGGCTAAAAGGGCATATTCCTCGGCCTTTGAATTGTCCATATAGAACACATTTGGGAGTTGGACCTTGGCTAATATCAAATCAGCTAAGAAGCGCGCCGTTCAGTCTGAAAAGGCTCGTAAGCACAACGCAAGCCGTCGCTCTATGATGCGTACTTTCATCAAGAAAGTATACGCAGCTATCGAAGCTGGCGACAAAGCTGCTGCACTGAAAGCATTTAACGAAATGCAACCGATCGTGGACCGTCAGGCTGCTAAAGGTCTGATCCACAAAAACAAAGCTGCACGTCATAAAGCTAACCTGACTGCACAGATCAACAAACTGGCTTAATCGCCTGCTTGTTATCAGCTTTGTAGAAAAACCCGCGTAAAGCGGGTTTTTTTATGCCTGCTATCTGCCGTTTTGCTCGACAACCGCTGGCTCTGACCTCACTCGTTCACGCTCTTCCTGACCAGCCTATTTTTTCAGCTACCCCTCCCTCAGTCACGTAATACTTGAAAGTTATTTTCTTTCACTGTTTTCCTTTTCTTATTTCATTACTGAAAAAACTGTGACCACCTTAGCAAATAAAAACATCGCTCATTCAAAAACTAATAAACGCAATCCTGATGTAAGATTTAATAATTGATTGATGCCGTCGGGTTAACTACTTTTCATGTACACCTTACTTACTCATTTTAATCTGAGGTTAAATTCAAAAACGACATAAAAATAATATTCAAAACTTGCTTAGAAAGTAGAGGTTGTTTTTCTGGGCGTATCGTACCAATATCGGAGTTATCATTATGAGTTCTGTCATTGAGGATACCCAGCCTTCCGGGTCAGCATCATTGTCTTTACTACAGCGTATTAGCTACGGCTCTTTGGATGTGGCGGGTAATCTGCTGTACTGCTTCGGTTCAACGTACATTTTATATTTCTACACAGACGTTGCGGGCATTAGCCTTGCCGTAGCAGGCGTTATCCTGCTGCTGGCGCGTATTATCGATGGCATAGACGCCCCCATATGGGGGATCATCATCGATAAAACGCGTTCACGCTACGGTAAATGTCGTCCCTGGTTTTTATGGTTACCGCTGCCTTTTGCGGTATTCAGCGCGCTGTCATTTTGGTCTCCTGATATCAGTATGACAGGAAAAGCCATCTATGCAGCAATATCTTATATGATTGCCAGCATTCTATTTACCGGACTTAATACACCACTCAGTGCAATATTACCCCTGATGACCTTATCTCCCAAGGAAAGACTGGTTTTAAATTCCTGGCGAATGACCGGTGGGCAAATTGGGGTTTTATTAATGAACGCGACCGCCTTGCCATTAGTCGCTTTTTTAGGTAACGGTGATGATCACGCTGGTTTTATTTATACGGCAATTACGTTTGCCATTATATCCTGCGCGCTAACGCTCTTTGCGTTTAAAAACATTCGTGAAATGGATACGGATAAAATACAGCATGAACCTAAGTTGCCGATGAAAAAAAGTTTCGCGGCGATGAAAGGTAACTGGCCGTGGATCCTGATGGTGCTGGCTAATCTGATCTTCTGGATTGCCCTACAGCAGCGTAACACGACCATTGTCTATTATCTGACCTACAACCTCGACCGTAAAGATCTGGTACCGCTGATTAACAGCCTGGCGACGATTCAGATCCTGTTTATCATCGCTATCCCCTTCTTTAGCAAATACCTGGCTAAAACCTGGATATGGGTAGGCGGTCTGCTGGTCGCCACGTTTGGCGGCGTCATGATGTGGCTGGCAGCGGACAACATTACTTTCCTCATCGCCGCCTGGATACTCGGCAATATCGGCAGCGGTATCGCCTGCTCAATGCCGTTTGCCATGCTGGGCTTCGCCGTTGATTTTGGCGCCTGGAAGACCGGTATTAAGGCTACCGGCATTCTTATCGCCTTCGGCAGTACCTTCTGCATCAAGATGGGTAGTGGCCTCGGCACCGCTTTCGCCGCCTGGATCATGAACAGTTTTGGCTATGTCCCCAACCATGCCCAGAGTGCTGCGGGTCTGGAGGGCATTATCTGGGCCTTTATCTGGGCACCCGCCCTACTCTTCGCGCTCGCAGCGATCCCACTACTTTTCTTTCGCAAATACGAAGCGATGGAAGAGAAGATTCGCCACGATCTGGAAACCGTCAACTCATAACGTTCTTTACCTTCACCCTCGAATATGGGAGGCACCACCATGCCATTTATGCAACAAGACCCGCGTCGTCTGGTCTGGCAGCAAAACGATCGCTATTTATGGATTGAACCCTGGGGCGAGAACAGCCTGCGCGTACGCAGCGGCCGTCATCTGCCGGTAATGAGAAATGAAGACTGGGCATTGACTGAGCCAGTCGCAGAAAGCCAGTGCCACATTGATTATGAGCACCACCAGGCAACGCTGACCAACGGCAAAATTATCGCTATCGTCAATCAAAAAGGACAGGTTACCTTTTACCGCCATCCACACAAACCCCTGTTGCAGGAGTTCTGGCGCCTGCGGGGCGAAATTGGCGAGGATGAATCATCTCACGGCCAGTACGTCAGCGCACTCAATCTTGAGGGACGCGAGTTCCGCCCTATTCCGGGTGGGAAATATTCACTGAAAGCCCGCTTCGAAGCCACCGAAGGGGAAAAAATTTATGGTATGGGGCAGTATCAACAGGCCAACCTGGATCTCAAAGGATGCGTGCTTGAGCTGGCGCAACGTAACTCCCAGGCCTCAGTACCGTTTATGCTCTCCAGTCTGGGCTACGGATTTTTATGGAACAACCCGGCAGTCGGACGCGTAACCTTTGCCCAAAACGTTACCGAATGGGAAGCGCAGGTCAGCGAACAGCTGGACTACTGGATCACGGCTGGCGATACCCCGGCAGAAATTAGCCGGGCTTACGCGCTGGCTACCGGCACGCCGCCGATGATGCCGGACTACGCCATGGGCTTCTGGCAGTGCAAACTCCGTTATCGTACGCAGGAAGAGCTGCTGGAGGTCGCCCGCGAATATAAGCGCCGCAATCTGCCTATCTCAGTGATCGTAATCGACTTCTTTCACTGGCCGAATCAGGGTGACTGGATGTTCGATGCGCGCGACTGGCCCGATCCTGATGCCATGATTGCCGAGCTGAAATCGCTGGGAATTGAGCTGATGGTCTCCGTCTGGCCGACGGTGGATAACCGTACCGAAAGCTATCGGGAGATGCGCGAAAACGGCTGGCTGGTACAAACGGAACGTGGCTTGCCGATCAATATGGATTTCCTCGGCAATACCACTTACTTTGATACGACTCATCCGGGCGCGCGCGACTACGTCTGGGGCAAAGCCAAACGCAACTATTACGATAAAGGCGTGAAGTTATTCTGGTTAGATGAAGCCGAACCTGAGTTCAGCGTTTACGACTACGACAACTATCGCTACCATGCCGGGCCGGTACTGGAAGTGGGCAATATCTACCCACGTATGTACGCTAAAACCTTTTTTGACGGCATGAAAGCCGATGGCGAAGACCAGGTTATCAACCTGCTACGCTGCGCCTGGGCCGGCAGTCAGAAGTTCGGCGCACTGGTCTGGTCAGGTGATATTCACTCCTCGTTTAGATCGCTACGCAACCAGTTTGCCGCCGGACTCAATATGGGAATCGCGGGGATACCGTGGTGGACGACGGATATCGGCGGTTTCCATGGCGGTAATATTCACGACCCGAAATTCCATGAATTGCTGATTCGCTGGTTCCAGTGGGGCGTCTTTAGCCCGGTGATGCGTCTGCACGGCAACCGCGATCCGCAGATTTTACCCGCACAACCGTATCGGGATGGTATCGCCCAGTGCCCTACAGGTGCGCCGAACGAGGTCTGGAGCTACGGTGAGGAAGTATGCGAGGTACTGACAGGTTGCCTGGCGTTGCGAGAAAAACTCAAGCCCTATATCAAAGCGCTGATGGAGGAAACCCATAAGCACAATACGCCAGTGATGCGCCCCCTGTTCTTTGAATTCCCCGAACAGGAAACAAGTTGGGCAATCACCGACCAGTATTGTTTTGGTCCTGACCTGCTGATCGCCCCCGTCATGCATGAAGGTATGCGCGAACGTGATATCTGGCTACCGGAAGGGGAAACATGGACGGATCTTGCGACCGGTGAAAGCTATTCAGGAGGGCAGACGCTGCAGTACGCTACGCCACTGAACAGAATTCCGGTGTTTATCCGCGAAGGTGGGCAGTACCGTAGCCTACTGAACTTGTAGAATGATTCCGGCTGCGGGCTAGTTCCGCAGCCGGAAGTATTACGGTAGGTACGTCTACTGTAGTTTAAACAACGCCGAGTAGTCCGCATTGCAAATACGCTGCACCGCCGGATGCTGGATCATTCTCTCGGCAAAAATCGCATGATATTCTTCCATGACATTCTCCACGCGCCCAATCTCTATTACCGACTCATCGGCATAAAAATCCAGCGAATAAAGGCTCGGCGCCACAAAAATCGCATCGTGCGTCGCGCCAAACGCCTTCATTAAGGCCGCGTCATCAAATTCACCGAGGATCTCAACCTGCAACCCCTGCGAATTAAACCAGTTCAACAATTTACGCCCCAGCATTGAGCGCCGTCCCGGCACCAGCAACCGTCGCTCTTCCAGGCAGGCAGGGAACGCTTTTTCAGGAAGCGGATTCGTACACCAGAAACTGACGCTGCATTCGCCGATTTTGACTGAGAATAGCCCCTCCTGCTGCGTGGAATCTATCGGGCAGTCGGAGATAATCATATCCAGCTTGTGCTGGCTGAGCTGTTCGAGCAACATTTCGTGCGTCGACTCGAAGCAACGCAGATGTATGGGTTCGTCTACCACCACCGCCGCATCCAGAACGCTGCTGACCAGACGCTTGGATAAAGCATCGGCGACGCCGACATCAAACAACAGGTTTGATTCTTTGCGGTAATTGACGATATCCAGCATCTCCTGGCTTAGCGTAAACATTTTGTCCGCATAGCGAAAAACCAGCTCGCCCAGTTCGCTGGGTTCAAGACCGCGTCCCTTACGTTTAAATAGCTTCCCCTGTAAACGCTCTTCCAGGGCTTTAATTTGACCAGTAATGGTTTGCGGCGTCAGAAAAAGCGCCTCTGCGGCACCCACGACAGAACCTTCTTTATAGACATGCCAGAAGTAATAAAGATGGTTGTAGTTAATATGAGACATGCTCATTCCTCTCCCTGTTCAATGTCGCAAGGGAGCGATACATCGCTCCCCCTTTCCTTCGTACTGATTATGCCGGCGCGTTCAAACGCGCGCGCAACCAGCTATACCCCACCACTGCGGAGAGCAATGAACCAATCAAAATGCCCAATTTCGCCCAGTTAATAAGTTCCGGATCGACATTGCCAAATGCCAGGCTGGCGATAAAGATGGACATCGTAAAGCCAATGCCACACAAAATGCCGACCGCCATGATTTGCTGATAAGTGGTCCCTTGCGGCAGATGCGCCAGCTTGAAACGCAGCGCCAGCCAGCAAAACAGGCTAATCCCCAGCGGCTTACCAATCAGCAGACCGGCAATAATTCCCAACGGCAGCATGGAGGTCAGACCGTCAATCGTGACGCCCTGAAGAGAAACGCCGGCATTCGCAAAAGCGAAGAGCGGCAGGATCAGGTACGCGACCCACGGGTGCAGAACATGCTCCAGACGCTTGGCCGGCGAGCGACCGTGTTTTTCTTTCAGCGGAATAAAGAAACCGACTATGACGCCTGCCAGCGTCGCGTGAACGCCGGACTTCAGTACCGCCGTCCACAGCACTGCCCCGACCAGAATATATACCCCTGTCCGTCTGACGCCGCACAGATTCAGCAGCGCCAGCACGGCAATCGCGAACGCCGCCACGCCCAGCGAGACGATAGAAAGATCGCTGGTATAAAACAGTGCGATAATAACGATGGCGCCGAGATCATCGATGATCGCCAGCGCCATCAGGAATATTTTCAGCGCCAGCGGAACCCGGCTGCCCAACAGCGCCAGCACGCCCAGCGCAAAGGCGATATCCGTCGCGGCAGGAATAGCCCAGCCCTCGCGAGTGACCGGATCGGAGTAGTTAAAGGCCAGATAGAGCAATGCCGGTACAATCATCCCGCCGATGGCGGCAATCACCGGAAAAGCGGCCTGGCGCAGACTGGCTAACGAGCCTTGCATCAGTTCGCGCTTAACTTCCAGGCCAATCAACAGGAAAAACACGGCCATCAGCGCATCGTTGATCCACAGCAGCATGTTTTTGTTGATTTCAAGCGCCCCAACCCGTAGCTGAACCGGCGTCTCCAGAAAATCATGATACCATCCACTGGTCGCGCCCATATTGGCCATCAGCATAGCCAGCGCAGCGGCGATGATGAGAATGATGCCCCCAGAGGCATCGCTGCTAAAAAATCGGTGCAGATGTTTCACTTTTTATTCTCTCAATCAGGTGAATTCTTCGAATCTACTATCTTACCTCGCCTGACTCATCGTTAAAATTAGATTATATATGATGAATAGCTCGTTTTTTACGAAATGAAGTCCGACTTACGCCGGACTTTTTTAGTGCAGTCAGTCATTGATGATAGACCGCTACGCGTACAGATCCATTTTATACACCCGGAAACTGGTAATATCGTAGCGATAGCCTTCCCCGTTCGTTTCCGCGTTTTTGTAGTAACCTGACGTCATGGTCGCTTCAAAAAGCACGGTTTTCTCCATAGGCGCAATCTCCTGTAAAATTAGCAGCCCCATCGCCTCACTGCCCGCCTGCGGATCGATAATATCGCTCTCGCCAGGCTGGCAAGAGATGGCGCGGCCATTTTCATCAAACGTGCAGTCGGCAAAATGCACCACAATATTGCCATTCTGCTGGATCGCTTTCGCGCTAACGCAGCTACTATAGCCACGCGCGCCCAGCTCCTTGCCGTATTCAAATGGCCGCATAACGGTCATCTCATTCATATTCACCACGAAATGGACAATGCGGCTGTAGTTATCCGCCGGTAACAGACTTTTGCTGTCATCACGCGAACGGTAGTTACCGTTATCAAATACCATAAACTCCACCATGCCCGGCGTATTATTGGCGATTTCAACGACGTTATGCTGGCCCCACGTCCAAAAGTCACGGTCAGCCGCGTCGATATCCTCCTGTTTGCTAAAGTCGTAAAGCGCCACACCCTCACTGTCGACCGGGGTTAAAAGATAAGGCTGATAAGCGTCGTCCCAGTCTTCATGCGTTGACAAAATAAAGCGTAGCGCTTGCGTTTGCAGATCGACGCCAAACACCGCGCTCTGATGACGCCCGGACGCAATTAACAACTGATTCGTCTCATTCACGTAGCTCTGGTTTATGTGCAGCCAGTCTTTAACCGTCGGGTCTTCTCCCGGCGCCGTACCTGAAGGACGGGAAACCCGCGTCGTATCCAGCACTTTCGCCATATCGTAGTAAGCGGTCTCCAGCCCGGTAGTCAGATCGACAACCGATACGCCGTCTTCATTGGTTTTCAAATCGTCGGGCCGACCCGAGGTATATTCAGAGGGCGCAACAATGGTATTGCTATCCCACGGCCAGATAGAATGGTGAAATTGATTATCGAGATTATAGAATGTGTGAAGACGCCCCATCATGTCGAACTCATACATATCCAGATAGGTATTTTTCGCTTCTGAAGTAGTGAGGAAATGGCCATTATCAATTCGAACAAAATTATAAGACGGATAATCCTGAGTAACGTACCAGCGCACCAGACCATTCTGATCTAATGCGTAATTATAGCGATCGAAATGCGTAATAAAATAAAACCCTGGCGCCATCTTGTCCGCATCGGTAGCAGGTTGCGTCACGTTGATAATCGGAAAACCTAATACGACTTCCGCGGAATCTACCGGCGGTAACGGCTGTGTGGTGAGCGTATAGACGGCAAGCGGCGTATCTGCCTGAGAAAAGACAATATGGTTTTCAGTCTCCGCTACCAGCCCCAGAACCGGCAACAGATTTGCGCCTGGCGTAAGGGTGTAAAGATGTTCTACCGGCATCACCGTTTTTGCCGCATCCTGGACCGTGACTATGATCTCAGCCGGTTCCAGACTCCAGACGCCGGCATAAGAGCTTAAAGGCGCCGTGCCGTAAGGGTCTAACAACATCAGCGCATTTTCTACCGTATTCTCTTGCGTGACCTGCGCAAGGCAATTTTCATAAATAGCAGTATGGTTAAGCACCATTTCATTATTGATATCGATACCCTGATTAATCGCCGGACGCGGCGCAGGAAGGACAACAGACGTTGCAGTTAACGTATTCATGATAAATCTCCAGTGTATTAATCTCATCGCCCCTCATGGGGACCACGAAAATTAATACTCTGGATTTTTAAGCCGTCCGAATAAAATACCGCAACAACACCTCATCACACTTTTTATTTTAGCAATTCAGTTACGTGAAGCGTTATATTCAAATTTTAGGTAATCCAGTACGGCAACAACATTGCCAGGAGACATCCGGTTAAGATGCGGCAGGAAGGGATGGTTGTGAACATAGCGAATAAACGCCGTCGCGCTATTTAACGTTGCATGGCGTAACAAACTCACCTTTTTATTTCCTGTGAGATTGCATACCGCCATCGCATAATCCCGTGTGGAAAATGTACGCCAGACGTTGTTGCGAATTCCGCCGCTCAAAAACAACCGTGGAGGGAGATCGCGCTTGGGCGGCGTAACGCCTCTTTCACGCACAAACGAAATATGGCAGCGACCCTGACGAAGATAGCTAAAATTCGCCATCATACAGCCGCCCAGAATGAAGCATTCGTGATCGAGATAATGCTGGACATTCAGGGAGCGCTCATCCGTCAACGCCTGAACCAACTCAAAATGTCGATAAGCAGGTAATACGGGTTTTACTAACATCCCCGGATCGTTTTTATATAAAATGGCGGGGCCGTAATCCACATCAAATAATACATTACGGCGCATGGTCATCGCCTCTTTTCGCTGCACCAGATGCGCCAGCGTGCCGGACGGGAGTCGTTCTTCGTAATCAGAATGATATTGATAATCCGCTTCCACCGGTTGTGCGGAGTAATTCGTTGAGATCGCGACGACCTTACCGCTCTCTTCTTCCGCCGTCACCAACACGTATAAGCTGCTGTCGCCGCCGTTAAATTTCACGCGAAACGCCCGCGTGCTCATAGCGATGTCAAACGCGGGAAACACAAAATCGCGTTCCGCTTGATTAGCGCGACGGGACAGTTTTTGTAATTCGCGGCTAAAACCCGTGCTGTCTATCGCCAGCGCCGCGCGTATTTCAACTAGCGACGCTCCTTCGCCAATCAACGTGGCAAGGTTCTCTTGTCTGGCGTCGCTTCTGATAGCGGTATAGGAGATGAACGTTTTATTACACTGGCGGCAATACATACGCCGTTCACCTTTAGTGGAAAATCCATATTTTTTCAGCGACGTCCCGCCACAATGCGGACAGGACTTCACCAGACCTTTCCAGGGTTGATTCGCCGCCTGGCGAAAAAGATTAAGCGATCTGGCTGAGATAATGGGGAACAAAAAACCGCACGCTCGACAGAGAACATTTTTCCCTTGCGGTAGATAGTCTGGACTCCCCAGAATCCCCAGATTTTTGCAGCCTGGCGTTTTGCAAGCATCGACATTAATGTGAGAAAACATATTCACTCCCTGCGAATACTACCTTCAAACAAATATTGACTTTATTTCTGCAGGTGAGATGCCTTTTTCATACAGGGTTCGCATGGCACTCATCGCCGTCGCGGTATGCGAGAAAAAAGCCTGATAACCTGCACACAGATAGTTATGATTGGTTGCGCCTGACGCGGAGGGTAAAAAACGATGTTTCGGACAGCCGCCATAGCAGGCGAACTTCCATTGACAGCGATGGCACTCCTGCGCCATTGAATTCTGTTTATCGCTGCCGAACTGGCGATTTTGTTCGCCCTGATTCATTTGACGCAGCGTCTTCTGGTGGATATTCCCCAGTTTAAATTGCGGATATACGAAGTGATCGCAGTTATAAACATCGCCGTTCATTTCCATCGCAAACGCGCTGCCGCAGGTGGGAGCAAAAACGCAAACCTGCGGCGGCAGGCCGCACCAGGCCGCCAGCGTCTGTTCAAATAGCTGGATGCCGATATCGCCGATATCCTCACGGATCCAGACATCAAATACCGCATTCAGAAACTGACCAAATTGCAGGCTATCGACCGACCACGGCGTCATCGCGATATGTTTATCCTGCGGCTGCGCCAGCCCATTTTCCCCGCATCGTTCAACTAAAGGGATAAATTGCATATAGCGGCTACCAATGCTTTTCAGGTAGCGATAGACCTGAACAGGATGGTGCATATTGGTACGGTTAACCACCGTGAGGGTATTAAATTCCACGTCGTGCTGCGCCAGACAACGCACCGCATTTTCTACTTTTTCATGCGTCGGCTTTCCGGAGCGCGTCACTCGCCATTCATCGTGTAACGCGGCATCGCCATCAATAGAGACGCCAACCAGAAAATCATGCTCCCGGAAGAAGGTCGCCCAGTCGTCGTTGATCAGGATGCCGTTAGTCTGGAAGGTATTGACGATGGTTTTGCCGCCACAATAGCGCTGCTGAAATTCAACGGCTTTACGATAAAACGGGATGCCCATTAATGTGGGTTCCCCGCCCTGCCACGCAAAAATGACCTCATCAATATCCTGTGCGGCAATCTGCTGCCTGATGAAGAGTTCGAGGGTCTCTTCCGACATTTTGTAATGGTTTTTTCGATCCGGATAGAGCTTTTCTTTCTCCAGATAAAAACAGTACTTGCAGTCAAGGTTACACACCGATCCGGTTGGTTTAACCATGACCTGACAACTTTTCCCAAACATCATTACCTTCCCTGAAATAAAAGAACCTGATCCGGCACAGAGTGACCGGATCAGGTGGGCATCGCCCTAAGTGGCATACTTAATTTTTTATAATTATTCCATTAGCCCCAGGTGACAGGCGTCGGCTTATCGCCACGGGCTTTCATCAGCGAATCGTTATCAATATCCTTTTTATACTTCAGGAACTTACCGTAAAGCTGTTTCTCAATCTGCGGCTGTTTACCAATTTGATTGAGCGTCTCGAAACGATCGGTTTTCAGGTTATAGAGATATTTAGGTTTATTCTGGCGATCGATGATCATCTTCCAGTCGCCGTCGCGGATCGCCCACTCATCCGTCGGATCGTCCTGGAACGGCATATCGATACCGAAGATCAGCGGTTTCTGGCGTTTTAACGTCTTGTCCTTCAGGAGCGGAACTAAAGACTGACCGTCGTAGGTACGATCTGTCGGAAGTTTAAAGTCCATCATGTTGGCCAGCGTCGGCAGCCAGTCAAGACCATATACCGGCGTGTCCGTTACCATCCCCTGTGGAATGTGCTTGCCGTATTTGATGATTGCCGGTACGCGAATGCCGCCTTCCCACAGGTTGTCTTTACGCCCGCGCAGACCGTCGGTTTCCCCGGCCAGGTTCAGCTCGTATACCTTACGCGCTTCACGCGTGACAGGGCCGTTGTCGCTGGTAAAGATGACGATGGTGTTATCTTCCTCGCCCATCGCCTTAATTTTATCCAGCACTTTACCGACCTGTTCATCCATGTAGCTGATATTGGCGTAATATTCGCCGGTGCCGCGCCACGGTTTGTCTGCCCAGTCGCCGTAGAACAGATCCGGATGCTGCTTCTGGTAGTCGGTCATGTACTGCGAATACATATCAAGGTATTTTTTCGGCGACGCCAGCGGGCTATGGACTTCGGTAAAGGCGACATATAAGAAGAACGGATTATCGTCTTTCTTATTATCCAGCCAGTTCACCACTTCAGAGCTCACAAACTCGCCGCTCATCTTATCTGCGCGGCCAATATGTTGGCCATTACGAATCCACCCCGTAGGATGCACCACGCCATAGCGCGGGCGCTCCTTGGCGTTGTCCAGCGTAGCATCGGTGACAAATCCCGCCGGATTAACCAACGTATAGTCAAAGCCCATGTCTTTCGCCTGCGGCTGATCGGTGCGATCGCCGCCCGCATTCAGGTGTAATTTCCCCATCATCGCCGTATCGTAGCCCTGCTGTTTTAGCAGATTGGCGATAGTCAGTTCATTACGCCCCAGCGCAACATCTTTGCCTTCCGGTATCCAGGAACGGATTCCGGTACGGAACGGCATACGACCGGTTAACAGGCCCGCGCGGGAAGGAGAACACAGAGGCGCTGGCGCATAATAGTCGGTAAACTTCACCCCCTCCTGCGCCAATTTGTCTATGTTAGGTGTTTTAACGATGCGGTGCCCGTAGGTGGCGAGATCGCCATACCCTAAATCATCTGCCAGAATAATGACTAAGTTAGGACGCTTTGCGGTTGCCGCTTGCGCGGTTGATAATACGCTTCCAGCGCATAGCGCCAACCCTATCATACTGGCAACGACTGTTCTTTTCATTTCAACTCCTTTGAGTTATCGCACGGTCTGATTACGATATATTTGCCGATAGACCCGGCTGCGGAATACAGCCTGAATTAATTGCACTATATATATTCGATTTGTCTTATATTTCTTCCATTAACATCGTTTTATCGTAGAAAATTATTCACACTCATTATAATATTAATACCATAAATATATTTCGTGCTAAAGAAAACACGCCTGAAGCAGTCTATAAAAAAAGAAATCGAGAACGAGTGATGCAGATCTCAAATATGGCCCATATGCCAGAACCGCTATTGTGATGTCAATATATGTTGCTGTTTCAACGGTAACACCCTCATTTACTGGCAGTAAGTTGTCTTTGCGAGAGATTATTCCCATTCGAAGTTTCATTAATTTCATGCTATCCGGTGTGACTTTTACAACAGAGACATAAACTATAAATCAAATAGTTATTGCGTAATAAACAACATTATCTGACACGAATATTTGACGATTATATGTCGCTGATATTTTTGAGACATCTATCACCTACGTATAAAAATACACTCCTTAGAATTCGCTTCTTTACACAACATTTCACTGTGTTTTTACCTCATGGAGTTGAGCATGAAAAATAAGAAATATATTAATAGTCTACTCGCCGCATGTGTTCTTTTCTCTTGCTTTAATGGCCAGGCAGCGGAGTTGAAACGCGTATACGGTAAACTTAGCTTCGGATATGGCGACTGGAATAAAGGCTTTGTCAATGTCGATCGCGGCGAAGTGTGGAAAGCGGTAGCCGATTTCGGCGCCGTGTTTGACAGGGGCGAATTTGCATCATTTTATGAAATGAACGTGCTCAACCATCCGGTAGAAGGCCGTAACCATGTTACCCAATTTCTGGGACATTATAGGGTAGTAGAAGGCTCTAACTTTACCGCAATGATGAAACTCTATATGTCTATGGAGAATAAATTCGGTGATGAATTAAACATGATGTACGGGGTAGGTTATCTGGGTTTAACCAGCCCATCAGGCTTTATTAAGCCCTATTTCGCTGTTCATAACTTATCGAACGATTATACCTCTAAAAAGTATGGACAGGCGACAGGCTTTAACGGTTATGTTCTCGGTTGGGTCGCGGCTTATAACTTCGATATGTTTAATGAAAAGTTCGTCATTTCAAACTGGAACGAAGTTGAAATGGATCGTAATGATGCCTACGCCGAACAACAGGGTGGGACGACCGGCCTGAACGGCGCGGTAACGTTTACATGGAAATTTATGCCGCGATGGACCGCCTCCGTCTCTTACCGTTACTTCAATAATAAATTGGGGTATGACGGCTACGGCGACCGTATGAATTACCTGATCGGCTTCGAGTTTTAATAATTAATAAACTTGATGAATATTACTTAATTTCCCCGGTTTGTAGTCGTGAATGACACGACTACAGGCATTGTTTTTCTTTAATGTAGCGTAAATGGATGGTTTATATGAACAAAAAGTTTTCGATATCCCTACTGTCGCTGTGCATTGGTTTGTCTTCAGCCATTTCCTTTTCAGCCGATGCGCGTGACATCACAATTTATTATACAAACGATTTACATGCCCATGTAACCCCAGAAATTATCCCCTATGTATCCAAGACACGTCCGGTAGGCGGCTTTGCGCCCATCTCGAAAATTGTCAAAGATGCAAAAGCGAAAGAGAAAGATGTCTTTTTCTTTGATGCTGGCGACTATTTCACCGGACCTTTTATCAGTACGCTGACCAAAGGCGAGGCTATTATTGATATTTTAAATACCATGCCTTACGACGCCGTCTCTGTCGGTAACCATGAATTTGACCATGGCCATGAGAATCTGGTTAAACAACTCAGCAAATTGCAATTCCCGGTATTGTTGGATAATGTTTTTTACAGCGGCACAGATACGCCATTAATTAAAGAACCGTATACCATCGTGGAAAAAGATGGATTCAAGATCGGCGTCATCGGTATGCACGGCGTTTCCGCATTCTATGAAGCGATTGCCGCAGGCGTGCGTGAAGGCGTTGACTGCCGCGATCCGATTCCTTATGTGAAAAAACAGCTGGAAGAGTTAAAAGGGAAAGTTGACCTGACCGTGCTGCTCGCCCACGAAGGCGTACCGGGTATGCAGTCCAGCGCAGGCGAGGCTGATGTCGCGCGCGCGCTGAAAACCGACGTTGATATGGCGAAATCGCTGGAAGGCTATGGACTTAACGTCCTGATTACCGGCCATGCGCATAAAGGTACGCCAGAACCGATTAAAGTGGGCGATACCCTTGTCGTTTCCACGGATGCGTACACCATCGAATTAGGTAAACTGGTGCTTGACTGGAACCCGGAAACCAAAAAAGTGGACAGCTACAATGGTAAGTTGATCACCATGTATGCGGATACTTATAAGCCAGATCCGGTCACGCAGGCCAAAATTGACGAATGGGATAACAAGGTTAAGAAAATTACCGATGAGGTGGTCGCGCACTCTCCGGAAGTGCTGACCCGTTCTTACGGTGAATCCGCGCCAACCGGCAACTTAATCACCGATGCCCTGATGGCTACCGTTCCTGGTGCCGACGCTGCCTTCTATAATGCTGGCGGCATCCGTACCGAATTGCCAAAAGGCAATATCACCTATGGTGATGTGCTGAGTATGTATCCGTTCACCAACGATGTCATGAGCATGGAAATCAGCGGTAAGGACCTGAAATCCATCATGTCACACGCTGCCGATCTGAAAAACGGTATGCTGCACGTATCGAAAACCGTCCAGTTTAAATATGACAGCACCAAACCGCTGGGCCAGCGTATTGTTGAATTTGATATCAAAGGCAAACCGGTAGAAGACAATAAACTCTATACCGTCGCGCTGGATTCCTTTATCGGTAAAGGTGGTGGCGGATTTACCTTCACTAAAGGTAAAAATATCAAATATATAGGGATACAAACCGCACCGGCGTTGGTTAACTATATGAAGCAGGTTAACAATATTCAACCTGACCACACCATGCGCGTGGATGATATTAGCAAATAAGCCATAATGTTATGCGGTCGATAACCGGCCGCATAACATACTTAGTTATGCAAACAGCGGCATTTTGTATACCCGAAATGCAGAAATATCATAACGATAATTCGTGCCATTCGTCTCTTCGTTCTTGAAATAGCCCGACGTCACCATCGCTTCGAATAAGACCTCTTTCGTCTCTTTATTGATTTCTTGTAATACCAGTCGGCCTAATGCCTGTTGCCCTTCATCCGGATCGACAAGATCGCTGGAACCTGGTTGCGCGGTAATGGTATGTTCAAACTCATCAACCGTCGTCGCGCCGAAGTGAATAACCAGGTGACCATTAGTCAATAAATGCTTAGCGCTCACAAAACTGCTATAGCCCCGGTTCCCGACTTCCATTTTACCATATTCATACGGACGCGTTACGGTCATCGTGTTTAGGTTTATTTTAAACTGCACCACCCGGCTGAAGTTATCGAGCGGCAACAGACTTTTCGCATCTTCGCGTGAACGATAGTTACCATTATCAAAGACCATAAACTCCAGGATACCAGGCTCATCGTTTGGAATTTCAACAATGTTATGCTGCCCCCAGGTCCAGAAATTCTTATCTGCCGCATCAATCCCTCCCGGCGAGGTAAGATCGTACAGCGGGACACCATCATCATCGACAGGGGTTAATAAGTATTGCTTGAATTCGTCAGACCAATCCTCATGGTTCGCCATAATAAAGCGCAGTTCGCCGGAATCCACATTTACGCCAAAAATCGCGCTCTGATGTCGACCGGAACAGATCAGCAAATTGTTGGGTTCATTAATATAGCTTTGGTTGATATGCAGCCAGTCATCCATTGATACATCCTGACCTGGCGCGCTTCCGGAAGGACGCGGCGATCTGGAATAATCCATCACATACAGCATATCGTAATAGGCGACTTCAAGTCCGGTAGATAAGTTAATAATAGAAACGCCATCTTTCCCGGTTGAGTAACCGTCTGGCCGTCCATTGCTATATTCTGAAGGCGCAATCGCCAGATTGTTCTCAATGGGAAGAATGGAGTGATGGAACTCATTGTCGAGAAGATAAACAGTATAAACCCGTCCCATAATGTCAAATTCATACATATTCAGGCAATGGTTTATTCCCTGTGACGTCGCCAGGAAATGGCCGTTATCCATTCTGACAAAATTATAAGAAGGGATTTCCTGACTTACATACCACCGGACAATCCCGTTATGATCAAAAGCCAGATTATACCGATCAAAATAAGTGGAGAAATAAAGTCCTTCCTCCATCAGCGAGGCCTGCTGCGCAGGACAGGAGACGCTAATAATAGGGAAACCGAGGCTCACGTTAGCCGAATCCGTGGGCGGTAATGCGTCTGTCATTACTGTATATTGCCCGACAATTTGCGAGGCAAGGCGTAGGGTAATCTGATTATTCACCGCGGATACCATCCCACACACAGGAATAAGGTTAGCGCCCGGATGTACATCATATTGATAACGCACTGCCTCTGTCGTCGCTTCGCTATCAACAACATTGATCTCAAGCGCGGCAGCTTCATCGATCCAAACCCCCAGATAGAGACTCAACGGGGCGGTCCCGTAGGGATTTACGGTGACAATGGCCTTGTCACAGGTATTAGATTGCGTGATCTCCGCTAATCGTTGTTCATATATGGCGTTATGGTTTAACACCAGTGCGTTATTGGTATCGATTTTCTGGTTAATCGGCTCACGCGGTGCGGGCATGTTAACCATTGACGAACTTTTCTTATTCATACGTTTCTCCTTATTAATTCAGATATAGACAACGAGCGGCCGCAACAAGCCAGCCCGTTGCTTAGCAAATAACCCTACGTCAACAAGAGAAATCGGTTTAATAATTTAAAATAAAACATCCATAAAATAACGCCCAGACTAAAACTATTCTTTATCATCCGAAGATTTTATTTCCCTGGCGCTAATATAAAAGCATAACAATTATGTAGCATTAATGCATTGTGACTAATAGCCTATACCTTTTTCATGGTTGGCATAGGCCTTGCGCCATAATTCAAATTATTTTATATCAACAATAAATCAATCAAAGCATATCAATCTACTGATAAAAATTAACACTAC
Source organism: Salmonella sp. SSDFZ54 (assembly GCF_004010735.1). Lineage (NCBI taxonomy): Bacteria > Pseudomonadati > Pseudomonadota > Gammaproteobacteria > Enterobacterales > Enterobacteriaceae > Salmonella > Salmonella sp. SSDFZ54. Next base: position 2,745,673 of record NZ_CP034819.1, on the reverse strand, counting down.
TATCATTTTATTTTTAGAGCGACTAAAAATAAAATTTTAGTTTTTCTAAAAAACCATCATTTTTGTGACACGATACGATTTTCTCTGGAAAAAAGACGCTATTACAATCACGCCAGTTGATCCATAAATTTAATATGCATATTATTATCGCCACCCCAATTAAACCCATTAAATAACATCATGACTATTTATTTAATTAACAGCACGCACACTTACAATGATAAGACCAATGAGCTAAAAAACATAAAAACGGGAAAGATGATAAAAATTGCCGCAATGCGCATAAAGTGTCTGGAATATATGCTGAATCATGCACAACAAGAGATCATTTATAAAAAACAACTCACTAATGAACTTTGGGGGGAAAGAAGTCAATTTATCAGCGACGCCAACCTGACCCAGATTTTATATCTACTGCGGCGCGATCTTAAAGGCTTTGGCCTGAGCCAGTTTTTTTCCACGGTGCCTCGAACTGGTATTAAAGTAGATGCTAACATTATTATCAGCAATGAAAAGAAAAATCTCCCCTCTTCTTTAAAAAAAGAAGAGTATAAATATATAGCATTATTTTTTGCTTTACTGACCATGGTCATAACGGTTATTTATTTAATACAATAATTTGATATTAAACCGACAAATCGCATAAGGATGTGCTTCCTTCAACCAAAGCGTCAGGCTGCTTTTCCTGGCTAAAAAGAAAGGTCGACTGAAATGTTGATATCAGTTTTTTGGCATTTTTATAATGGGTGCTGTTTGTAGCCAGATAAGCATAAACGGGTAATGTACGAAAAATTATTTCATCAGGCATACGTAGTATTTTTATATTATAACGCCGCACATCTCTAAAATAAGTAGCAATCTTTCCTGGCAAAATCGCAACCATATCGCTTTTTTCAACAACACCGATAACTCCAAATAGTGAATCACTATAATAACCTATTTCCCTGCGCCCCGCATAAGGCGTACTGCTCTTGAATAAATCAATGCTATCAGTGGTGAAGGAAGAGAACATATCTGAATGATAAACAGCATGTCTGGCAGCATAAAAATTATATAAAGACATTTTTTCAAGCCCAACCAATGGACTTTTTTCACCACAAACACAAACAAAATCAGATAAATTATCAATAAGATAACTTTCGATCATCTCATTCTTAATTTCCAGAATTCCCATGATGACATCCGCATAGCCATGCGTCAGCATGGAGGCTGGTGAGTATTCCCCTGTTTTTTTAATCGCATAGTGTTTAATAATATATCGATTCATCAACACAGTATCCAGCAATGCCGGAAAATAGTAATTTTCAGTGATATCACTTCCCAGAACAATGAGTTCATTACTCTCCTGAGCATCTGTTTTATCGCACAGTGTGCTTTCTATAGATTCAATTGCCTGGCGAAATACCTGGTGGAGCGATTTACCTTTGCTGGACGGAACTAATCCTTTGCGGGTTCTGATAAATAACTCTTCGCCATAAAGATTTTGTAAACGAAGAAGAGCCTGAGAGATCGCCGCAGGCGTGACATCCAGTTTCCTCGCCGCCCTGGTTGCATTTCCTTCAGTAATAACCGTATCGAACACTTTGATCAGATTGTAGTCAATTTTTTTAGCATTTTTTATTGGCCGCATATAGGTTATCCTGGCTGGTATAATCTGGCACCATCATTTAAGGCGCAGATTAACCTTGCACCACACTTATTTCAATAAGTAAATCATTTCCTCTATCTGTTTGTTATTAAATTATAATTTTATTGATATCATTTCAGCCTGTGTAAAATAAAAACACATGATGCTATTTTATAAAAAACATCAAAAATATCTGGCACACTTTATAAAAAAGTAAAAAAGCATAATATTATCCCGTTTAATCATAAATGATTCTCTTATTTCTTTGCGGTTCTCTACGCTTATCCGTACTGATGTAAGGAGTACTTTACCGCCAGTGAACACACTGACAGTGTGAAACGTACCTTATGAATATCAAAACGGAGTGAATTCATGAGACAATATACTATTAATAACGAATTTATTTATAATGAGTCGTTAAGAGAAATAATATCATTACATGATAAAAAAGTGCTAAAGGTGACGCTAATGCGTGCGCGTTGTTTAAGCTATCTTTTTGAAAATGCCTACAAGAAACTGATTACGCGGGAGATGATTTCACACGCAGTTTGGGGAGAGCGAAGTCAATTTGTTAGCGATGCTAATTTGACGCAACTTCTTTATCTGCTGCGACGAGATTTACAACAAATCGGGCTTTTCGAACTGTTCGTTACGCTCCCCAGGCAGGGGATAAAAATCGATGAAAGATTTATCATTGACGCTGCTGACATACCGCCACAAGCTATTCAACATCATACTCACCGATGTAATAAAATTATATCCATTGGTATTCCCACTCTTTTTTTATTGATCGTGCTTTTCTTTTTAGCGCCGTTTATCTGAAGATAAAGTCTGTAGACCGTGTCCCGGGAAGGTGAGAACATTTTTCATAATATCCTCACACGACACTGACGGGACACCATCTGCGGTCTGCTACGCGGTTCAGTCATAGACAATGCGTAGAACTGTTAATTGCTTATCTTCATCCAAATAATCTCGTTTTACCGTTGCATGAGGAGACGATATCGGCGTGATAATATTCTCGACAATAATATAACGTTCAACTCCCTCTTTATTATGGCATTGAATTTCTAAGGTTCCTACGTCATTCCAGCAGCCTGCTTCAACAACCGATCCCATAAAATGAATCTGAGCGGTCGGTTTCGCTGTCCCTTCATGAACGATAAAGGAAAGTAAAATCACCGGTATGACGCAACGCATAGACTTCATTTTACTTTCACTCCTGTGCGTTCTCCTCTGAGCGAATATCACCCCTTCGCTTTCTGAATCGCCATTTGCAACATATCCTGAGTCGTGCTTCCCGGGATCACGGTCACCCGTTTTACATCACCGTTTTGCGTCTGAGGCATAACGACAAAAGCAGGCGTGCCGCTAAAGTCCATATGCTGCGCCAGTGCCTGGTTAGTGAGGAGCGCATCATGTACTGCACCGCTGCTTTGCGCTTCTTTTACGGCGGCCAACTGCGTCGACGTTAGATAATGTTGCGCCAGGGTGTAGACATCGTGTTCCGTTAACGCGCCTTCCACCTTCCCTGTGGCATAAAGCGCATTATGCCAGTCGAGATATTTCGCCCCGCCCTGTGTAAGCCATACCTGTTCGCCGACTCTGGCCGCCAGTCCGGATACTGGCCAGCGGGAGGAAAAAATAGGAAACTCTTTGAAAATAAACCGGGTATCCGGGTTCGCCTTAATCAGGTTTTCGACCACAGGCGCCATTTTGCTGCACCACGAGCACTGGTAATCAAAGAACATCACCACCGCCGCTTTTGCCTCGTTGGGCCCAACGGAAGGACTGCTGCTACTGAGCAACTCAGCACGATACTGTAATGCCAGTTGAACATACGCCTGTTGTTGCGCAATCTGCTGACGCTGATGCAACGTCTCACTGGCGGCGACCAAAAATTCCGGATGTTCGGCCAAGTACGTTGCCACCACCTCTCCCACTTTATCCGGATGACTGACGATGTAGGCTTCCGCCGTCGGGCCAATTTGCGACGTCGGGGCAGAATCGGCGGCGATTGCCGAGGCGGATACGGCAACGCCTGCCAACGTCAACATCGCCAGTCGGGAAAGTTTTAACGCGTGATAATACATAATAAAAGTCTCGTTCGATAAGATCGGAAAGCCTCCCGCTATCGGGAGACGCCTGAAAAATAGGTTAATGAATACGCGTCAGATCCACGGCTTGCGCTGGCATTACCCGCCCATAGTCATTAATACTTTGCCAGCGCACAGTGCAGCGAACCGTGTGCCGGCACCAGTCCGTTTGACGCGTTGCAAAGGGAGCCACGACCCCGGCGTTGTCCTGGGCGCGCTCGTTAGCGCGTAATAAAAAGAGCGTAACGTAATAGGGTGTCGGATTGCGTACCGTCGCGCCATCGGGGGTAAGCGACCAGATCAGATGCCGGTAGGCCTGCTGCGGATTGCCGGCGAGTCCCTCAGGGCGATAGAGCAATTTTAAAGCCGAACGAAACGCCATTTGTACACGGTTCGCTTCCGGTTTACCGGAGGGAATAGCGGCTATACTCAAGGTAAACAGACTTTCCCTGTCGGCGGGTAGCGGTCCGCCGGTATAAACCATCCGCATTGAGTTTTCCTGGCGCGCTGAAAGCATAAATAATGGCGGCGTGACCACGAAGGGCGTGATATTCCCTTCGTTTTTGGTTCCAGGCCAGCGGCCACCAGGTAAAATATGCGTATCAATTAACCAGGACGCTTCTGAATGGTTACTTACCGGTACGCTTAATGCCGGGGCGCCCGCATGATAGATAAAGCGAGTACCGCCAATTACCACGCCAGCCTGCGCCCATGATATGGGAAGCAAGCACCAATATATCGCGCAGCGTAAAAAGAGCTTATTCATAGGCAAGAATGAAGGTTGCGGAGGCATTGGCGTCCCCGGGCGTTACCGCGCCGCCATCGGCAAGATAACGCGCGTAAAATTGCAGATGTGCCGACGCCTGGCCCGGACTGAGCGTCACCACATCACTCTCCTGCCCCAGTGGGATTAAGGTTTTATTTTGATCATAAAGCGCAATCCCAATGCCTGAAGCGTCGCTTTCCCCTGCGGTAAGCGCCAATAAATCCGTATTACGACTGTCCGCCGCACCGCTAAAACTGACCGTTACGCCGCTGGCAGTGCTGCCGCAGTTTTGTAAATCGATAGCAAAAGGTTGCCATGCGGAACCGTCGCCTGCGCGATAAAACTGCCGTTGAGAAACCGCGCCCATCGCCACGTTAATATTTTCCGAGCCTGGAGAGAGCGAACACGTATTGTCCGTGATGGTTCCGGAGACATAGACCCGGCCATCGTGCGCCTGGACGCCGGATGCCGCCAGCAGCATCCCGATGCCGTACAGGATATCGTTACGCATAATTACGATGGCTCCTCATTCATACTGCATATCGAAATACATGACCGCCGTCGCGTTCCCGGACGTGACCGTCGGCCGGGTCGATTTATAGCGAATATAAAAAGACAGCGTGTTGCGTCCGGCTTTCAACGGATAGACCACCGAGTCGGCATTATTGATACTGATGGTATCCTGATCATCATTCAGAATTTCCACCCCAACCCCGCTTGCTAACATGTTTCCGCTTCCCATTCCGGTATCGGTTATCGCCAGTAGCGCGGGATTGTCCGGATCGGGTTCGCCAGTAAACCAGATCTTCGCCCCGGCAATTCCTCGGGAACAATTTTTGAGGTTGATATTAAAGGGCTTAAATTTTGTCGTTGTTCCTGTCGAAGGAAAATCGCCAACCGCAAACTGTCCTAAATCAATACTTTGACTGAGGCTGGAGATATCTATGTCGCAGGTTTGCGCCACAATAGTGCCGGTAAATTCGAGGTTATAAGCGAGGTCGTCAGCGCTGGCATTGATTTGTGGACACAGCATTAGTCCCATGGCAAAAAGAGCGCAGTGTGATCTGTTCATTTAGTCAAAGTCCACTCGCAGGCTGGCCAGTGCGGTAAACGCCCCTTCCGCAGGCGTTTCGCCTGTTGTACTTACCGGGTAGGCTTGCAATGTGATGTTAGCGCGTCCGGCGCTATCGGTGATAAAAGGCGCGACGCTCTGTACATCATTGGGGATAAGCGCGTTTCCTTCATCGGTTTCGACCACTACGCCGACATCCGCATTATCCGAAGCGATAGCCTGGGGAAAGTGGCTATCCGGCGTAGCGATAAGACGCATTGTTAAATTGACCTGCGAATCCAGACCGCTGCACTTTACCGGTACGCTGAATTTTTTCGCTCGTACCCCCTCCGGCTTTTGGCCTGCATGATTGAAATTGCCGCTGTATAATGCGCCGAAATTCACCAGAATCGTTTGTCCGGCGTTGATTTCGCAGCTTTGCGGTACGGTCACCGTTCCACTATAAAGAATGCTGTATACGACATCTGTCAGCGGATCGCCTGCGGCGGTCATGACATAAACATTGAACATAGTCTTAGGACTAATATTCACCGTGCCGACGAACGGTTTAACAATTTTGAGCTGAAACTCCAGATTTGAGTCACGAACGTAAAACGGTTGACCCGCTTTCACATTTTCATCATATCCCATCAGGACATTGTTCATTGGCGGATAGATATCTCCCGCCGAAGAATCCTCAATTCGCATTCCGCCTTCCAGGTAGTCCGGGTCCAGCTTTAAATATTTCCAGTTACCGCTCGTTTCTACGACCGGATATGGCGACACATAGGAGCGATAAGTCTGGCTATAGGTCGCCGCGCCGGCGGGACACACCGCCTGTACATTAACTTCCTGGCTTTTTTCCAGTTGAACCGTTTTTCCCACCTGGTTTTGTTCTGCCGTCAGAGTGGTCGTTAAATCGTAATTAATACTGGAAGGTACACCGTTAACGTTTTTACACACGTCTGCGAAGGCGTACTGCGATACGACACTTCCCGCCAGCAGAGCAAATAAAAGAGGTATTTTCATTTAATGACACTCCGCATGTTGTCGACTCAGAATCTGACGGGAGGAAGAGAGATGATAGGATGCGACGCACTGTTGATCCGGCAGGTTCCCCCAGCGAACGTGCAGAACGCCTTGCGCTGACAACCCGGAAAGATAGACTTCCCCGGCCTCGTCAACAATCGCCTCCGCATGGCGATCATTCACCGTCACCGTTGCGCCAAAGGGTACAGGCTTACCGTTATGATTCAGCGTTACCAGGGCACGCGCGCCGACTCGCGCTTTAAAGCGGGCCAGAACCAGCGCGCCTTCGGTCGGCACAACGCGAGTCACCGCGTCATCAATATCGACATCATCCGCCATGGCGTTAACGTCCAGCGCCATACGGTTTTGGCGATATGTTGTCGCATACGGCACCACCGCATAGCCACGCGCGTCCGTATGAATACCCGGCTGGTCGACAACGCCGACATTGGCTGCGCCCGGCGCGGCAATCAAAATATTGGTATTGCCCAGCGGCTGGCTTAGCGTCACTCCATGCGCGTGCGCCACCAGGCCGCCGCTCAGGCCATAATTCACCTGCTGGTAATCGCCGTTATCGCTAACGTTATAGCCAATATTGGCGTTGCCTTTTGCGCCATCGTATTCCAGGCTGGCGGCGCCGCTTTCGCCAATACCGTGATTCTGATAACCTTGCTGTATGTTGTAACTAAGATTGTTTTCGTCCAACAGTGTGCCGCTAAGGCCCGCATTCTGCGTAACGTTATGCTGTTTGTCCGTACTGGTGCTAAAGGTAGCGTAAACATTGTGATGGCGCGTGACCTCATCATCGTGTTGCAGCCATTGACTTAGCGGCACCGAGATATTCAGCGCGAAAATTTGATCGCGCTCCGCATCGCCTGCGGATTTGTTATTGTTGTAAGAAACGCTCCATGCAATCCCCGCCAGCGTATCGCTGTATCCCACCTGCAACAAAGAATCCTTTTCATCAGTGTGCCAGTAACTTTGCTGACTGCCGGTAATAAAAAGCGATCCCAACCCGCCTAGCTGTTGATTGATATCGAGTTGTACTTTCCCCCTCCTGGTATAATAAAGATTGTAATAATCCGCCCATTCCGGCCTGCTTTTATCGCTGTCAGTCCGACTGTCATCGTCATAGCCGCTCATCCGTTTCCACGTGGTATCATCCAGCGTATAAAAGCCCGAGGTTGAATAGCGATAACCCATAAGCTGTAAATTGGTTCCTGACTGTGCAAGCGATTTGGCATACAGGAAACGCAGCGATTGCCCCTGGTAGGTGTTATTATCCGCCAGCGTACTGGTAGCCTGGGTGACATCCAGCGACACCGCGCCCCAGTCGCCCAGATTTGCGCCGCTGCCGATCGCCAGCGCGTGATAATGACTGGAAAGTTGTGTTCCGCCATACAGCGTAAAACCATGCGGTAACCCCCATATCAAGGTCGCCTGACTGAATTTCACCTTCTCTTTTTGACTACTATCGCTGCGATACTCCGCCACCGTCGCCGCATACTTCAGCCGCCCTTCTCGTTGTAGAATCGGCACGGCGGAATAGGGCACGTTATAGCGATTAATAGAACCGTCGGACTCTTTGACTTCCACAGTCAAATCGCCGCTGGCGGCGGTGGGATAGAGATCATTAATAGTAAATGCCCCGGGCGGCACATAGCGCTGATTGATGATGTAGCCGTTTTGCCGAATGGTCACTTGCGCGTTGCTTCTGGCAATGCCGTGAATGGTCGGCGCGAAGCCCTTCATGCTGTCTGGCAACATATTGTCGTCAGACGCCAGTTGTAGGCCGCGAAAAGGAAGGCTGTCGAATAATGCGGAGGGGGTATAACTATCGCCTGCCGTCAGTTCTCCCTGCAAAAAGACCACATCACGTTCCAGATAAGTACTGATGTGCTGCCAGTCGCTGTCGCTATTCTGATCGCCGCTATTCGCGTTCCATGTGGAGTAGTCGCGTAACCGCCAGGCCCCCAGATTAAGGCCGCTATTCAATCCAAGAAAATAGCTGTTCTCCGCACTGCCGCCAGGGCTCCGATCCTGACTATTCGCGCCGGTAAAGGTGTAATTCAATAGCAACGCGTTAATACCTTCATCCCAGTATTGCGGTGGGATATAGCCTCTGGCGCTGGCAACCATCGCCGCCTGCGGGATGCTAATGTCGAGACGTTGCTGCGCAAAATCAAAGCGGGTCCGGGCGGCCGGTATCGCACTGGCGAGATCCGGACAACTTCCCGCCGCCGCCTTCGCCAACAGTGGAAACGCCCCGGTGTTTACCCCCATATTTTTAAGCATTTCAGGCGTCAGGCAGGCGCGTAATCCGCTGTCATCGGTGGGCGCGCTTTTTCCCGTCGTTTTCACCACCTGGAAGGCAATGTCTCTGGTCGCGAGAAACGTATTGTTCAGGTAAACGTCAACGCGATACATCCCCGCCGCCTGGGCATTACGGGAAAAGGTCGATAAGTCAGCCACCGCAGACGGGTCGTCAGACAGAAATGCCGGGTTGAAATAGTTTTCCGCCCACCCCGGCGCAGGCGCCAGTGCGATAGCCAACGCCAGCGGGGTTAATACGGGTTTAGTTACGCTGGAGTAATATCGCGTCATGAAAAGCTGATTACGCATAACATCATGAAGCTGGACAAACGCGTGCTGGCGTCGTTGCGCCAAAATCGTTTACCGTGCGCAAAGATACCTGGCCGGGCGTCGCCGGGAGAGTGATCGCGCCTTTCGGCGGTACCATAGTATTCGGCAGTTTTTTCCCCGCGCTGTACAGTTCAACCATCGAAACGTAGTACGGCGAAGGGTTAGTAATCGTTAGCTGGCCGCGCTCGTTACGGCAGCGAAGCGTCGACGGGGCATGAGCTGGCGCCTCCGCCAGATTTTTCGGGCGGATAAATAGCTTAATCACGCTTTGCGTCGCAATTTGCAGGGAGTTGCCGGTCAATTTATTTTTATCGACAGAGGGTATCGCTTTACTGTTTAAATAAAATACGCTTTCGCGATCGGTCGGTAATGACGGCCCGACATACATAATACGTAATATATTTTCTTTTTTAGGCTGGATCACAAAGAGAGGCGGCGTAATGATAAAATCCGTCGAGCGTGAACCATCGGCATTGGCGACCCATGACTGAATTAAAAAAACATTGCTGGCAGAAGAATTAATAATCGGCAAGGAGGTTTGCTTACTTCCCTGCGGATAAATCACCCTGGTCGCGCCCAGCGCAATGCCTCCCGCCTGCGCGGCAAACGACAGGCCGGCCGCCGACAGCAGTAGCAATAATCGAAGGAAAATCGGTACGTTTTTTTTCATCTGCGTAATATCCTGATGCCGTCGGTTTGTTACGCGCAGTGACGCGCGTAACGCCCCTTTCTCGCCTCCCAACAGACGAGAAAAAAATCCCGATAAGGAATCAGGAATAAACCATGCTAAATGTCGCCGTCGCGGTAACATTACCGGCAGTCGCCGTACCGGTAGCGATATAATCCACGCTAAGCGGAATAACGTTTTCGCCATCGTTCAAGGTAACAGTACTGGACGATTCACCGATATTCAGCGCCTGGCCATCTGGTCCATAAAGTTGTAATGCCACATTCGTCGCCGAACCTGCCCCAGCGGTATTCGCCAGCGACCCCGGCTGGTTTGCGTCCTGTTGGCCATTAAAAATCACCGCCGCATTCTGGCTGGTCTGAGTATCGCAGTCTTCCAGTTTAATGGTGAAATCTTCTTTTTGATTCGCCACCATACCGGCCTCGGTTAATTTACTGGCGCGAACCTGGCCTAATGTCACGGTCTGATCGACAGAGTCAGCGGAAACAGAACAGGCGGCGTCAACGACCTGTCCGACAAAATTTACCGTACCGCCAGTGACGGTTGTAGTATCCGCTTGCGCGGTGGACAACATTCCGCCAAAGGCAATTGCAGAGACCATTAATGCTAGTACAGGCTTTTTCATTCAAGCTCCTTTTAAATATAAAAATGAGGATAATCAGATTTTTTTAACGAAACGGCTGCTGATATTTCTTCACAGCAATATCACGACTTTTTCTTATGCGAAAAAAAGTGTCTTCTTGTTCTGATATAAATGTCAGAGGCAATAAAACAGCCACTCAACGTCGTGAGTTAATCTTTACGTTATAATGAGATAACGATGTTATTAATTATTAGCAAGCCAACGGCAAGTTGCAATCATCGACATTTGGTTTTATAGGACCAGACATAACTTCTTGTTTTATATTAACTTTACACCAGCCGTTCGGCCTATCTCCTTTAGCTGTATTGACTTTTTAAAAATAACCTTCATAAGAAATTTTAATAAAACATTTTATTAACGATATCAGGCAAATTCAGTCGAGATATGTAAATATATCGTTGCGTATAGTACATTAATACGCCACTGGCAGTTTTCCGAGCGCCGTCAGCCGCCCATTATCAATATGGATATACCCGCCTTTTTTTAGTTCAGACAGAATCTTCATGGTCCGACTGCGCGATATCCCGGTACGCCGTTGAATAAAATTCAACACGATAATGCTTTCCCGGTAGGCCTGTGGATAAGCCCAGATTTCAGTCAGCAGCGCCCGAACTTTCAGATAAGAATCGACGCCGACTAATTCACGATCGCGCGCGCTCATCACCATCAGACGGTAAGCCAGACAACGGGCCACGTCGTGCCATAAATCGCATTCATCGGCGATTTTTATAAAATCCGGCAGGCGAACAAATCTACCGGTACAAACCGTTTCTGCGAGCAAAAAGTGTTCCGGTCGCGCGGGGACATTATAGGTAGCGCCATAGCTGTCAACCATACCCACGACCGATGGCGCAAACGATGAAGATATATGGAGTCGTTTGTCATTATGACAGAAAGAAACAACGCCAGACTCCAGTAATACAATGTAGTGTTCATCGTTTGCCTGTAAATAAAACTCATCGCCGATACCCAGCGTAAACGGTTGGCCAAATGGCAACAAGGCCGAAAATAAGGCATCAATCGCCGCGTGAGGTTTAGCCTGCTGAGAAAAAAGAAAAGAGTGTAATGAATTCTCATTATTATCTTTAGCAAAAGCGTCGTTCATCATTTTTTTCATTAACGGTTGTCTACTCAATGTAGCGTCACAGTATAACCTCTCAAAAAGTACTTAAATTAATAATAAATAACATCGCTATGCAGTATTTCTGTATTCACAAGGCACTAATACGCAATATTTTTAAGATTAAGACAATTCTTAATACAAAATGATTACAGAAAATTAATAACGAATTACGCATAAAGAATGAGAGGTCAGGGGGCGCAAGAAAAGAGATTCGAAAGCACGCGCCTTCGAATCTCAAACTAATAGTCCAGATTAATGCAAATAAGCAGTGATATTATCTGAAATAGCGTGGAGCAGCATAATACTCTACCATTTTATCCGCCAGCCAGCCGCCGTCTTCACCGTTAGAATGGATTGTCGTAATACTGATAGTAGAACCACCGCCCCATAAGATCGAAAAGACGTTAAAGTCCGGTAGGTTCAGCGCCTGCATCTGGCCCCAGTCATACCCTTTATCTTTACGTAAAAAGTCGCCGACGGTCGGGACGCCGTAAGTCGCGCTATTTAAGGCCGTATTGAGTAGCTGCAAAGAGAGCGTGTCAGGATCGCTGCCAATGCGGGCGTCACCCATAAAAAAGGTTCCGCCGGATGCAAAGTGCGCAGCGCTGATTTTACTGACGCCCTCTTCTACTGTAGGCATATGGCCGCCAGGGATTTGCCACAGCATGGCGGGCGTCAGCAGCGCTTTCGTCACCTGTTTGACCATCGCCAGGTAATTAAGCCAGCATGTCGCATTCCAGCCATAGTGGGCAAGCGCATCAGGACTGAAACAGTCACGCTCAAATTTATCAAACGCAATAAAGTCCGGCGCATATTCTCCGCTATAAACGCCCAGTTCATGAATAAATCCGGCGATCGCCTGCCCTTCAGCTACCGGATCAGCGGTATCGCGCAGCACCCAGTCCGCCGTTCCTGTCGCCCAGACATTCGTCTGCCAGCCAAAAGCCACATCCGGGGCAAACTGACGAACAAGATAGTTCACCGCCTGAATATAGCCGTAGAGATCGTCGCTAAACGTCGGCAACGAAGGCGCGATAAAGCCAGCCATCGCCGGTAATGCTTGTATCGCCGCCGCCAGTTGGGCATTCACCGGCACACTGTTTTTTTGCCGTACTACGGTATAGCCATACGGTCCTTGCTGTAGCGCCCCGAGAAAATCCGGGTTAAGCACAAAGGTGGCCGGGACAGGATGCGCCTCATCTTTGTATGACTGCGCCGCCAGACACTGGGTAATAAAGTTACCAAAATGGTTACGTAGCTTTTGCGCATCCTGTAAATCCGCCAGCGCGCTACCGCCGCTGGCATTCGCGGTATAAATGACCATTACCGGCATGATGCTACGCCCGGCTTCTTTTTCTATCTGGCGCACCAGCGCAACGGTTTTATGGATCGGTAACGTCGCGTAATCCAGAAAACCATCCCCGTTCACGTCAACCTCCGCGGCCGGAACCGGATCGCCGCCGCCGTCAAAACCATCGTATTTAAACAACGCGCTAAACGGTATATCGCGATAAAGAGAAACCGTCTCTGGCGCGTTAACCGTCACGCCGCCATGAGCAAGGTAATCAGGCCAACCTTTTACCTGTAGCGTCACGCCGGGCAGAAACTCCAGCGCCACATGGTTGACCTTTTGCAACAACCGTAGCGGCCCGGCCTGTTCACAACGCCACGGCACACTGTCGATGAAAATATCGTCCGTCTGAACATCATACAGCCCGGGCGCAAAGCGTAATGCCAACGTCTGCCGATCGCTGCCGCTCTCCAGCATTAATGAGTACTGATATTTACCGCTGCTGAACAGATAACGCTGCGGCGCGACGCCATCGGGCAGGCCCAGTAGAGTGGCATCCACCGTCACGAAACTCGCCGTGTCGAGCGCTGACTGTTGGTAAGCGACAGCAACCTCGGCAACCTGCGCCGCAGCAGGGATAAACCCCGTAAGCTGTATGGGGGCCGATATAAAGCGGTTATTAATCATCGCAGGCTGCAGATTGACCGTATAATGATGCCCCGCCAGTAGCCGGGTGATTAACTGCGGTTGGTTGGCGATCAGCGTGACAGTACGCTCATCCGCTTGCGTAGCATCGGCGATTTCAACGGTCAATTTCGCATTACCAAGCGCAGGGGCGTCAATCATCAGACGCGCGCTGGCATAACGGACAATCGGCAGACAGGATACCTGGACCTGCGCGGCGGCATCGCCGGATTGCAACGTAACGGTAAAAGAGGACTCTACTGGCGCGATTTGCATCTCATCATTCGCCAGTACCGGTACGGTAAGCCGATACGTTCCTGCGCTAAGATCGCCTATTGTCAGAACCTCTCCCCACTCACCGACAAAGCGCCGGATTTCGCCGGCAGGAAACAGCAGCTCAATCGCCGGTTTGAGCGCCACGGTCTGCGTCATGGCAGGAAAATGAACATAAATTTTTCCCTGACGGGCAGGGTCATGGGCCAACGTCGCGCTCAAATCGCTGATGGCAACTGGCATCTGCGTGGCGGCCAGATAGCACTGTAATTCGACGGTATCCCCCGCCGCCAGCATCAGCGCGCCGTCATGATTAATGGTGATGGTATTCTTCTCGATGGGCCATCCCCCATCGCTGGCCAGCGTCACGGCCTGATTCCCCAGCATTGTTCCCTGAAACGGACTGTAGGGATCGGGGTGCGCGCTGGCCGTAAAATTCAGTTGAAGCTGATTGAGATCTACCGCCTGAGCGTAGAGGTTGGTCAGCGTAAAGGTGACGCGTTGATACCAACTCGCGGTATTCAACTCGCTAACGTTAAGCGTAAGGCCGCGTTCCTGAAGGTCATTGTCCTTTTCCGGCACATCGGGTTCGGCGGGTTGTTCGTCTGCGGCGGGTATCGCTGGCGTCTCCTGATCGGATGGGGTTTCAGACTCTGCGTCTTCGGATGACGATGACGCCAGCGTCAAGGTGATGGCGGACATTTTTACCGGCACCTGCGTCGCCGCGAGGCTGAAAGAGAGCGTCCCGCGTTCGCCCGGCTGAAGAAGTAATGCATCGCTGTTATTAATGATGATGTTGTTAGTTTCCAGCGTGCCATACGAACTCTCATTCAGCGTAAGCGGCAGGTTCCCTTTGAGCGTACCGCCGCTATTTCCCCATGGATCGATGTGCCCGGAAGCCGTGAATGATATTGCGGCATGGTTCATATCGACCGGATTACCGCTCTCATTGATGAAGGTTAAGGTGATTTTTTGATACCAGCTGTTGACGTCAAATGCGCTGGCATGGATGGAAATGGTCATGGTCTGCTCTTCCTCTGTCCCTGGTGGAGAAAAGCCCCGGTAAACCGGGGCTTGAATCATGAAGCCCAATACATCGTGCTTAATGCCGTGTATTAGTAAGCGCCAAGATCGGTCCATGCACCGCCGACACCGCAGTTCAGGTCAGGCTGGTCGCCCATAGACCACCATTTCACCTGATAGTTATGGCCTTTCCAGCTAACGATTTCGAAAGAACCCCAGTTTGCGCCATAAACGGTAGAAGCATCCCACTGCGCGTAAGGTGACGTTTTGTCATCTGCTGACGTATCATCCTCAGCCGGCGTGGTATCTTCTTCCTCGTCCGGTACAGGAACGATAATCTCTTCTTCCTCTTCCTCTTCCGGTTCCGGTTGAACCTGAGATAGCGCAGGCACAGCCGTCAGAACAAAGCGCTGTTGAGAGGACGGTTCGTTGTAGCAGTCGCGTACAAACAGGGTGAACTGGAAGGCTGTTTTTTCGCTAACTTCCGGTACCACAACCTCAATGATTTCAGCCGTTTTGTCTGCCACAGTGATTTGAGAAGGCACGCCCCAGCTAAAGGACAGCTCATCGTTATCTTCATCAGAAGAGCCTGCGCCAGACAGCTGTACCGTAGATCCGCCTACGACCAGCAGTTCAATCGCCGCTTTCGGCGCGTGGTTGACCTTCTGCGCGTCGTCGCTGTCGCTCTGCTCTTCATCTTTTTCTACATTGATACCTTCAAAGTAGAACGGTTCCATATCGATAACTTCAGATTCGATTTCATAACCCAGACCTTCACGCACGGCGTTAACCAGCACGCCGTTGTCCTGATCGATAGTCCAGGTAAACACGCCGCCCAGGCCCAGTTTCGCTGCATATTCGCCTTTTGCTTTGACGGTACGCGGCGTATCCAGGGATAAAAACAGTTTGGATTCCGGGCTATACAGGTAGTCAGCATCAGCGACCTGGTCGGTGTAAACGTTGAAACCGTTACGGCCTTTCTGGTTTTCCAGATCCAGGTAGCTATAAATGACGTCATACCATTCGCTGGTGCCGGATTCGAAGGAACCGGTAGTAACGCCAGAACCTGGGTTGTAAGAACCTTTCAGCGGCGACAGGGATTCAATTTCTACCTGACGAGCGTTACGGGTATAGCCGGCATAACCGATGTTGATACGGTCAGCGGAGAAACCTTCCGCCAGCAGGTGATCAACGATGGTTTCGACAGCCCAGCCGCCCTCTTCCAGCGCTTTGCGGTTGGTGTGGTGGCCCAGAGTTTCCGCCCACGGCGTACCGAAGAAGTCATAGGTCATCAGGTTGATGCCATACAGGCCAGCAGCCATCAGATCTTTTACTTTCGCATAGTCAAAAATAGTAGTGACAGCAGAAGCGGCAATAGAGATCTTCACATTGCTCAGACCAGCGGAATCCAGCTGTTTACGCAGTTCGGCAATCAGCAGCGCGTAGTTAGCGCCATCTTCCGGACCAAACGGGTTGCCCGCCCCTTCATCGTTCGGGTATTCCCAGTCAATATCCACTTCGCTGAACATCGGGAACTGTTTGAACAGTTTCACCACGCCTTTGGCGAAGATTTTACGAGAAGAGTCAGAAGCGGCGGTTTCGTGGAACCCGTTACTCATGCTCCAGCCGCCGATACTCATGGAGAGCGCCAGCGTGTGGCCTGCGGCTTTCGCTTTTGCCTGCATATCACGCAGCGCGCCCAGCATACCTTTGGCGTTAGCCTGGGTCACGGTTTTCGGATCAACATCCCAGCCGCTGGTTTCAAAACCCAGGTTGATATAAGACTGGAAATCACCCCACGGATCGAGGAAGGTCGGTTCATATTTCACTTTGCCGCACTGTGCTGCCGCTTCTGCTACGACGTCGCGGTCTTCTTTATCAATTTTTCTGAAACCGGTGATGCCAACAAAGCCGAAAATCAGTTTGTCATAAGCCGTCGGTGAAACGTTGGTTAAATCATAACCACGGCCCGGTTGGGACATATTGCCTTGCAGACGGCTGTCATACTGTGACCAGTCGGTGTAATAACCGAATACCTTCGGTTTAGTCGTGGAATTTTTATATTTATTGTATACCGGTTTCGCAACACGAGCGGAAGTATAGCTTATTTTATCATCGCTTGTTGCAGGGTCAAAACCATTCGCTGCATGAGTAGTTTCAGTAATTGTATCGCCTTGAATCAGTTTGCTTGTAGCCATTTTCAAATTTCCTTTTACGTTTCAAAATTGTCGCAGCTCGTTCTGCGGGGTCCATAATCGTTACAGGCATAAAAAATAGCTAATCACAAAACATCATCTTTTTAGATGATATAAAAATCATAAAAATGAGATTAACAACACCGTCTGTCGAAGAGAAAACAACATCTCTCAGCGCCCGCTTAGTCCGTTCTGGTGAGAGCATAGTAAATATCATTTATCATGTAATTAAATATCATTTAATTTCAATGAAATAATGTGATTACACTCGCTATAGACAATGACAATACAATAAAACCAGTGACATTTATTGGATTAAGACATTTCTCATACAATATAGTCACCACAGACAACCAGGATGTACATTTCTAAAGGAAGACGTTATGAAAACTTATATCATTAATAGCAACTGCATTTACAATGAAGGTAAATATGAACTGAGGACGGTCTCAAATTCACAGGTTATTAAAATGACTGCGATGAGAGCCAAATGCCTCAGTTTCATCATCGAGAATGCTCATCTGGAGATTATCGAGCGACAAAAAATAACCACTGCGTTATGGGGAAGTCGAAGCCACTATGTTAATGATGCAAATCTAACGCAGATTCTCTATTTAATCAGACGTGACCTTAAAGCGCTTGGTATTAACGATCTTTTTATTACCATTCCAAGACAAGGTCTCAAAGTGAATAGTGATATCGCCATTATCGCGACGGATAGCGAAACAAAGGGAAGAAAAAAACAGATTGTACGGCAAACCATCGCCGCCCTGACGACCGTATTTTCAGTAACGTTAGGTTCTCTCATGTATCTGCATATTCACTAAGCGAAGGAAAGGGAAGATGAATCCAATTATAGATGGAATTATTGCGCTTGAAGGCGGTTACGTATTTAACCCTAAAGATAAAGGCGGCGCCACCCATTGGGGCATTACCGAAGCCACGGCGCGAGCGCATGGCTATGCTGGCGATATGCGGGATCTGACCCACGCTGAAGCCTACGCGATTCTCGAAGAGGATTATTGGATAAAACCAGGCTTTGACGTCATCTCGACGCTATCGTGGCCAGTCTCCTTCGAGCTGTGCGATGCGGCAGTCAACATAGGCGCTTACCACCCCAGCGCGTGGCTGCAACGCTGGTTGAACGTCTTTAATCACGAAGGTAAACGCTACCCGGATATTCATGTGGATGGCAATATTGGCCCGCGGACGCTTGCCGCTCTCGAACATTATTTGGCCTGGCGAGGCCAGGAAGGGGAAGCCGTTTTGGTGAAAGCCCTCAATTGCAGTCAGGGCACGTACTACTTAAACGTTGCTGAGAAAAACCACAATAACGAACAATTTATTTATGGCTGGATCAAGAATAGAGTGACCTAGACCCGGCTGAAAAAAGACGCGTAAAAGGCTCACGGATGAGCCTGATACTGCGAATGATAATTAATCTGAATTATTTCCTTCGATAATTTTTTTAATCCGCCGCCCAAGAATTTTTAAGATCGGACTCGCGAAAACACCGCCTAAGCCTGCCGCCAACAGAACAATGTTGAAACTGCACTCTTTTTCGATCGCAATCGCGCTTAACAAGAAACTGGTGAAGCAGGAAATCACGATCTGCGTTAAGCAATATTTAATACTTTCATGAGAACTATTATATTCTGTCTTATCTTTGCGTAAAAGATAGCTGACAAAGCCTCCCCACGCGCCAATCGAAATAATAGTGAGTAAGATCTCTAGCTCCAATAGCACAACTTCCGTTGTCGACACATGGTTGGGAATAGACATTTTAACACTCCGAAATCATTATAAATGAATAATTAACACAAGGAGTGTAAGCGCCCTGTCAGAAGGGTAAAAATCAAAGCACATCATTTAAAACCATATTAAATCAAAGCGTAAAAATGAGGTGTATTAGCGACGGAAGGAGGAAAGCGTTTGTAACATACTTACCATCTCATTAATCGTCGATATATTTCTACTATTTTTATTCCAGGATGCATAGACCTGAACTGACTTCAAAGCCAGTTCGGGCGGAGGCTGAATAAATTTAATGTCATATTTACGATGATTTTTATAAAAAAGCGCTAATTTCAAAGGCATCAATGCAATCAATGAGGTTCGTTCGATCATGCTCATCAAACCGTTAAGCGAATCACTGCGATAGCCGACAATACGCCTGCCAGTATAGTAAAACTCATCCTTAAATAATTCACTATCATGATATATCACTGAAGCCCCCATCCCCGGCTGATATAACGCATGACGCGAAGAATAAAAATGATGTAGCGACAGTTGTGAGAGGGTACTCAGCATGTGTTTACTGCTACAGATACAAACAAATGATTTAAAACTATCAATAATTTGATTCTCTATGCCGGACTCCAGCAAAGGTTCGGCACTAATCAACAGATCGCCTTGCGCAGTAAACAGAAGTTCGCTGATATGCTCCCGACTCATATTTCTGACAGTAAAATGATTTATCAAAATACGGTCAAATATATCGCTGTTATAGAGCTGAGAAAGATAATAGCTTTCAACAATATCACTGCCTAATAACGTTATCTGGAACGCTTCATCTTTTTTACTATTACAGAGAAAGGTGTCATCCACCAGTTTCATCACCTGACTGAAATTTTGGTGAATGTCGACAGCCTTAGCTGTGGGGATGAGCCCGCCTTTCCCTCTGCTAAACAGTTCTTCCGGGTAATAACTCTGCAGGCGCTTTAACGCCAGAGAAACGGCAGCCGGTGTAATGCCTAACTTTTTTGCCGCCATAGCCGCATTTCCTGACAAAATAACAGCGTCAAGAATTTTGATTAAATTATAATCAAAGCTCTTGTTGGCACCTTTCGATCCCATTCGCTGTCTGCCTCCGGAAACTAAAAAAAGCAATATAGATAATACTCAAGATAAATCAATTCACAGCATCTAAAAAAGCAATCATTAATGTCATCACATCACGTTTTTTTAAAGAATAAGCGTATACAAAACTGCTGATTAACATCAATTTGTTTATCAGTAAAAACAAAATATCAACAAATGAGAGGATACGATGCGTTTAACAGAAGCCTGGGCGCGTACAGGCAGAAAAAAGCCCGGATATACACCCGGGCTGAAGAAAAATACAACGGGAAAAAGATTAGCGAGTCAAATCGTCAAAGAATTTTTTCACGCCGTCAAAGAAGCTTTTTGAACGCGGGCTGTTTTTCTCTCCCGTCGGGCCGCCAAAACTTTCCTGAAGATCTTTTAGCAATTGCTTCTGTTTTTCGCTCAGACCGACCGGCGTTTCAACCACCACACGGCACAGCAAATCGCCCTGCGCGCCACCGCGTACGGACTTCACGCCTTTGCCGCGCATACGGAACAGCTTGCCCGTTTGTGTTTCGCTCGGTACTTTCAGCATCACGCGACCATCTAACGTCGGCACTTCAATTTCACCGCCCAGCGCCGCCATCGCAAAGTTGATCGGCACTTCGCAATAAAGATTATTGCCTTCACGCTCGAAAATAGGGTGTTGTTTCACCTGGACCTGAACGTACAAGTCGCCTGCCGGTGCGCCATGCTCGCCCGCTTCGCCCTCGCCTGCCAGACGAATACGATCGCCGGTATCCACGCCCGCCGGGATTTTAACGGACAGAGTTTTACTCTTTTCAACACGCCCATGACCGTGACATTTATGGCACGGATCTTTGATCAGCGTACCGCGTCCCTGACAGTGTGGGCAGGTCTGCTGTACAGCAAAGAATCCCTGGCGCATCTGTACCTGACCAGAACCATGACAGGTCGGACAGGTTTGCGGTTGCGTGCCAGCTTTCGCGCCGCTGCCGTGGCAAACGTCGCACTCCTCCAGCGTCGGAATACGGATCTCTTTGGTCACGCCACGCACCGCTTCTTCCAGGGTGAGATCCATGTTATAACGCAAATCAGCCCCACGCGCCGCACGTTGGCGACCACGCCCGCCGCCAAAGATATCGCCAAAAACGTCACCAAAGATATCACTGAAATCAGCGCCGCCATTAAAGCCGCCGCCAAATCCGCCGCCCATACCGCCTTGTTCAAACGCGGCGTGACCATACTGATCGTAGGCTGCGCGTTTTTGCGCATCGGTCAGCACTTCATAGGCTTCTTTAATCTCTTTAAATTTAGCTTCGGCCTCTTTATCACCCTGATTGCGGTCCGGATGATATTTCATGGCCAGGCGCTTATACGCCTTTTTGATTTCACGCTCTTCCGCTGTTTTGGAAACGCCTAAAATCTCGTAGTAATCTCTTTTCGCCATCTCTTTTTATCTGCCCTTAACATGCATGCACGGGCGGAGAGGAAACCTCTTCGCCCGTGCCAGTAATTACCCGTTCAAAGGGCGATTATTTTTTATCTTTTACTTCTTCAAACTCAGCGTCGACAACGTCGTCATCTTTCGCATTGTTTGCAGAAGCGTCAGCGGAGCCAGCCTGCTGCTGCGCATGCTGCTGCTGAGCGATTTCCATCAGTTTCTGGGAAACCTGCGCCAGTTCCTGCATTTTCGCTTCGATAGCGGCTTTATCTTCGCCTTTCAGGGCAGTTTCCAGCGCGCTCAGGGCAGACTCGATAGCGGTTTTGTCATCAGCCGGCAGTTTATCGCCTGCTTCTTCAACCTGCTTACGGGTGCTGTGCAGCAGATGGTCACCCTGGTTACGGGTCTGAACCAGCTCTTCGAACTTACGGTCGGATTCAGCGTTCGCTTCTGCATCGCGAACCATTTTCTGAATTTCTTCCTCGTTCAGACCAGAAGACGCCTTGATGGTGATCTTCTGCTCTTTACCGCTATTTTTGTCTTTCGCGGAGACGTGCAGGATACCGTCAGCATCGATATCGAAGGTGACTTCGATCTGCGGCATACCGCGCGGCGCCGGGTTGATGCCATCCAGGTTGAACTGACCCAGAGATTTGTTATCAGACGCACGTTTACGCTCACCCTGCAGCACATGGATGGTTACCGCAGACTGGTTGTCTTCCGCAGTAGAGAACACCTGGCTGTGCTTGGTCGGAATGGTGGTGTTTTTGGTGATAAGCGGAGTCATCACGCCACCCATCGTTTCGATACCCAGAGACAGCGGGGTAACGTCCAGCAGCAGTACGTCTTTCACATCACCGGTCAATACGCCGCCCTGTACCGCTGCGCCGATAGCCACAGCTTCGTCCGGGTTAACGTCTTTACGCGGCTCTTTACCAAAGAACTCAGCCACTTTTTTCTGCACCATTGGCATACGGGTCTGACCGCCGACGAGGATCACGTCGTTGATATCAGACACGGACAGGCCAGCGTCCTGCAGTGCGACTTTCAGCGGCTCGATAGAACGGTTCACCAGATCTTCAACCAGGCTTTCCAGTTTCGCACGAGTCACTTTAATGTTCATGTGTTTCGGACCGGTGGCATCTGCGGTAATGTACGGCAGGTTCACGTCGGTCTGCTGCGCAGAAGACAGCTCGATTTTGGCTTTTTCTGCGGCTTCTTTCAGACGCTGCATTGCCAGCGGATCGTTACGCAGGTCAATGCCCTGATCTTTCTTAAACTCGTCAACGAGGTAGTTGATCAGGCGGGTATCGAAGTCTTCACCACCCAGGTGGGTATCACCGTTGGTTGCCAGAACTTCAAAGGTTTTTTCGCCATCAACTTCGTCGATTTCGATAATAGAGATATCGAAAGTACCACCACCGAGGTCGTAAACCGCGATAGTACGGTTGCCGACTTCTTTATCCAGACCGTAAGCCAGCGCTGCGGCAGTCGGTTCGTTGATGATACGTTTAACTTCCAGCCCCGCGATACGACCCGCATCTTTGGTAGCCTGACGCTGCGCATCGTTAAAGTAAGCCGGTACGGTGATAACCGCTTCAGTTACCGGTTCGCCC
This sequence comes from Salmonella sp. SSDFZ54, assembly GCF_004010735.1. NCBI lineage: Bacteria > Pseudomonadati > Pseudomonadota > Gammaproteobacteria > Enterobacterales > Enterobacteriaceae > Salmonella > Salmonella sp. SSDFZ54. Next base: position 2,722,655 of record NZ_CP034819.1, on the reverse strand, counting down.
AGATAATCTTCAGCCGTTTTCTTCATTTTCTTCAGCACTTCGGCAGAAATCTGCGGCGGCGCCATTTTCTGACCTTTCACATCAAGCCATGCGTCGCCGTTGTCGGCGCCGATGATTTTGTACGGCATGATAGAAACGTCACGTTGAACTTCTTCGTCCTGGAAGCGGCGGCCAATCAGGCGTTTAATCGCAAACAGGGTGTTTTGCGGGTTTGTCACTGCCTGACGTTTAGCCGGCTGACCAACCAGAGTTTCACCATCCTGGGTATAAGCAATGATAGAAGGCGTAGTGCGATCGCCCTCGGCGTTCTCCAGCACGCGTGCCTGCGTTCCATCCATAATCGCTACACAAGAGTTGGTAGTACCCAGGTCGATACCAATAATTTTACCCATCTAAACGTCTCCACTAAAAATTCGGTCATCATGTGGTTGTGAATCTGTAATAAGGGCGAAACGTGCGGTTTCAACTACCCTGAATCGTTTTTTTTCAGACTCACCACTGCGGTTGACTACAAGATGGGGTCGTAACCCACGTCATCAAGGGGGAGATGAAAAAATTTTTTAGTGACGAGAGGGCGCGATGGAAAACCAGACAGATAAACATTCATGAAATAAATTAAACAACGAATACTATTCACAGAAAAATTGTAATAAAAAGAAAAGATTACAAAACTGAATCGTTGTCATGAGCAGAGTATGATAGACGGTAATTGCTTATTGAACCCGTCAAAGAGAAATTCCATGCGATCTGTGTTAACGATTTCCGCCGGCCTGCTTTTCGGCCTGGCGTTAAGTAGCGTCGCGCACGCGAACGACCATAAAATACTGGGTGTTATTGCCATGCCCAGAAATGAAACGAACGATCTCGCGCTGAAAATTCCCGTCTGCCGCATCGTGAAGCGCATTCAACTCACGGCGGATCACGGCGACATCGAACTTAGCGGCGCATCCGTCTATTTTAAAACTGCGCGTAGCGCCAGCCAAAGCCTGAACGTCCCTTCCTCAATCAAAGAGGGCCAGACAACAGACTGGATCAATATTAATAGCGATAACGACAACAAACGCTGCGTATCAAAGATTACCTTCTCAGGCCATACGGTAAATTCTTCCGATATGGCGAGACTTAAAGTCATTGGCGACGATTAATCGCTGTTATTTCTATTCCAAAAGTCAGACTGAAAATGAACGTCACCTATTTACACGACGAGGATTTAGACTTTCTTCAGCATTGTAGCGAAGAACAACTCGCCGATTTCGCCCGTTTGCTGACGCATAACGAAAAGGGCAAAGCTCGCTTGTCGAGCGTCCTTAGTCATAACGAGCTGTTCAAAGCGATGGAAGGTCACCCGGAGCAACACCGCCGTAACTGGCAGCTCATTGCCGGCGAGTTTCAGCATTACGGCGGCGACAGTATCGCCAACAAATTGCGCGGACACGGAAAACAGTACCGCGCGATTCTGCTGGATGTCGCAAAACGGCTAAAACTCAAAGCAGATAAAAGCATGTCGACGTTTGAAATAGAACAGCAACTGCTGGAGCATTTTTTACGTCATACCTGGCAGAAGATGGACGCGGCGCATAAGCAGGAATTTCTGCAAGCCGTAGACGCCAAAGTTTCTGAACTGGAAGAACTGCTGCCGCTGCTCATGAAAGATCGCAGTCTGGCAAAAGGGGTCTCCCACCTGCTTTCCACCCAGCTTACCCGCATTTTGCGTACCCATGCCGCAATGAGCATCCTGGGCCACGGATTGCTGCGCGGCGCAGGTCTTGGCGGCCCGGTCGGCGCGGCGTTAAACGGCGTCAAAGCGATGAGCGGCAGCGCGTATCGCGTGACTATTCCGGCGGTGTTGCAAATAGCCTGCCTGCGACGAATGATGGCAGCCGTTCAGGCGTGAATGCCCTCACTGGGGGAAATATTTTCTTTTCCCCCTTATTAGATCATAGACAGTCCTCTTCCCCCTGATTATTATGCCGCGCCCCGAATACGGAACTCGTTATTCTGGGAAACTATTTCACCATTCAATTATGATGATTTTGAGGAATTATGGGCAACACTAAGTTGGCTAATCCGGCACCGCTGGGCCTGATGGGCTTCGGCATGACCACCATTCTGCTTAACCTGCACAATGCCGGTTTTTTCGCCCTGGACGGTATTATTCTGGCGATGGGGATTTTCTACGGCGGTATCGCGCAAATTTTTGCCGGTCTGCTGGAGTATAAAAAAGGCAATACCTTTGGTTTAACGGCCTTTACCTCTTACGGTTCGTTCTGGCTGACGCTGGTCGCTATCCTGCTGATGCCGAAAATGGGCCTGACGGATGCGCCTGACGCTCAGCTACTCGGCGCTTATTTGGGTCTGTGGGGCGTGTTCACGCTGTTTATGTTCTTCGGTACGCTGAAAGCCGCCCGCGCGCTGCAATTTGTTTTCCTGAGCCTGACCGTACTGTTCGCTCTGCTGGCGGTCGGCAATATCACCGGTAACGAAGCCATTATCCATATCGCAGGCTGGGTTGGTCTGGTTTGCGGCGCCAGCGCTATTTATCTGGCGATGGGTGAAGTGCTAAACGAGCAATTTGGCCGCACTATTCTGCCAATCGGCGAGGCGCACTAAATCTCTTTTATTCCTCCCGCACCGGGAGGAATAACCCTACTATCAGTCTCTTCCGGTCAGGACGACATATTCTCACGTCTGGCGCTCTTCGGACGGAAAGCGGCAACCACTTCCGGCGCGGTTTCGACATACGGCCCGTCAAGCAGCTGTATACAATACGGCACGCTCGCAAAAATGCCCGGCACGCTAACGCTGCCATCGTCCGCTTTTACGCCTTCCAGCGTTTCTTTGATCGATTTTGGCTGTCCAGGCAGATTAAGAATTAACGCCTGTTTACGGATAACGCCCACCTGGCGGGAAAGAATGGCGGTCGGCACAAAGCGCAGGCTGATCTGGCGCATCTGTTCGCCAAAACCTGGCATTTCACGGTCGGCGATGGCAAGGGTCGCGTCCGGCGTGACGTCGCGACGCGCCGGACCGGTACCGCCAGTGGTCAGCACCAGATGACAGCTCATCTCATCAACCAGTTCACACAACGTTTGCTCGATAATTTCCTGTTCATCAGGAATTAAGCGCCGTTGGACCTCGAAAGGCGTGGTCAGCGCAGAAGCGAGCCACTCCTCAAGCGCAGGAATGCCTTTATCCTGGTAAACGCCGCTTGAAGCGCGGTCGGAGATAGAAACTAAGCCAATACGTAAGGTATCCATAATTATTCCGTTTAAACAGTCTCGTTAAACAGAATGATACACTGCGAAGGGAAGGACAGACAGGTTTCAGAAGAGGTAGCGTGACCCATATCAGGGCCACGCGTTAATGATTACAGCAGATCGCCGATCATTTTTTCCAGTTTTTCCTGGTCTACCGCAAACTTACGGATACCATCCGCCAGTTTGTCAACCGCCATCGGATCCTGGTGATGCTGCCACAGGAACTCGGCTTCGGTAATGCGTTCCGGGCGCGCTTTGACTTCGCCGGAGAAAGAGAGCTTACGCTCAATCGCCCCTTCGCTTTCCGCCAGTTCTTTCAGCAATGCCGGCGCGATAGTCAGACGGTCGCAGCCCGCCAGCTCCAGAATTTCGCCTACGTTACGGAAGCTTGCGCCCATAACGACGGTTTCGTAACCATGCTGTTTGTAGTACTCGTAGATTTCCGTTACGGAAACCACGCCCGGATCTTCAGCTGGCGCATAGTCTTTCTTGTCGGTATTGGCTTTATACCAGTCAAGAATACGACCTACGAACGGCGAGATCAGGTAGACGCCCGCTTCGGCGCACGCACGCGCCTGCGCGAAGGAGAACAGCAGCGTCAGGTTACAGTTGATGCCTTCTTTTTCCAGCTGTTCGGCTGCGCGAATGCCCTGCCAGGTGGACGCCAGCTTGATCAGGATACGATCGTTGCTGATACCCGCATCATTGTAGAGTTTAATGATACGTTTTGCTTTGGCGATAGACGCTTCAGTGTCATAAGACAGACGCGCGTCAACTTCGGTAGAAATACGCCCCGGCACCAGCTTCAGGATTTCCAGGCCAATATTCACCGCCAGCTTATCGGTCGCGTCAACAACCTGCTGCGCGCGGTCGCTGCTCTGCTGTTTCGCCCAGGCAACAGCATCGTCAATCAGCTTACGATATTCCGGGATTTGCGCTGCGTTAAGAATGAGAGAAGGGTTAGTTGTAGCATCCTGCGGCTGGTACAGCTTCATTGCCGCGATATCTCCGGTATCAGCCACTACGGTGGTGAACTGACGAAGGGAGGTCAATTTGTCCGTCATGATAGAGTTTCTCTTTAAACAGCTTGTTAGGGGATGTAACCGGTCTACCCTGATGATAACACGACGCACTCACAGCGCAACCGCCTACATGCACCTGGCTGCCCTTGTGCACTGTTTGCGTATCTGCCGACGGTTGATGCGCAATTAAAGGATACCGCCGTATTTATGGTAAACTGCCGTTAATATTAGTCTGACAAGGTCATCTACATCATGGGTCACGCTTATACAGGATTATCAAAGCGTGCCGGCATCAACAAGAGGGACGTTAATGCCTGAGTTTTTCAGTTTTATTAACGAAATACTCTGGGGCTCGGTAATGATTTACCTGCTGCTCGGCGCAGGATGTTGGTTTACCTGGCGTACCGGATTCATTCAATTTCGTTATATTCGCCAATTTAGCCGCAGTCTGAAAGGCAGCTTTAGCCCGCAGCCAGGCGGCCTGACGTCATTTCAGGCGCTGTGTACCAGCCTCGCGGCGCGGATTGGCAGCGGTAATCTGGCCGGCGTGGCGCTGGCTATCGCCGCAGGCGGTCCCGGTGCGGTATTCTGGATGTGGGTCTCGGCCATCATTGGCATGGCGACCTCCTTCGCCGAGTGTTCGCTTGCCCAGCTTTATAAAGAACGTGACCCGACAGGCCAGTTCCGCGGCGGCCCGGCGTGGTATATGGCGCGTGGGCTGGGAATGCGCTGGATGGGCGTGGTTTTCGCCCTCTTTCTGCTCGTCGCCTACGGGTTGATTTTTAATAGCGTGCAGGCGAATGCCGTCTCACGCGCGCTCCATTTCGCCTTCAACATTCCGCCGCTTATCTCCGGCATTGCTCTGGCGTTCTGTGCCCTGTTAATTATCATTCGCGGCATAAAAGGCGTCGCCCGCCTGATGCAATGGCTGATTCCCCTCATCGCGTTATTGTGGGTCGCCGGCAGCGTGTTCATTTGCCTCTGGCATATTGAGCAAATGCCTGGCGTTATCGCCTCGATAGTCAAAAGCGCATTTGGCTGGCAGGAAGCCGCGGCAGGCGCAGCTGGATATACGCTCACTCAGGCTATTACCAGCGGTTTTCAGCGTGGGATGTTCTCTAATGAAGCGGGAATGGGGTCAACGCCTAATGCGGCCGCAGCGGCAACGTCGTATCCCCCTCACCCTGTCGCGCAGGGGATTGTGCAAATGATTGGCGTATTCAGCGACACCATTATCATCTGTACAGCCAGCGCGATGATTATCCTGCTGGCGGGGAATCACGCGTCCCACTCGTCAACAGAAGGCATTCAGCTTCTCCAACATGCAATGGTTTCGTTGACCGGTGAATGGGGTGCCAGCTTTGTCGCGCTTATCGTCATTCTGTTCGCGTTCAGTTCTATCGTCGCCAACTATATTTACGCCGAAAACAATCTATTTTTTCTGCGGTTACATAACGCAAAGGCCATCTGGCTATTACGCCTTGCGACGCTTGGCATGGTTATCGCCGGTACGCTTATCAGTTTTCCGCTGATATGGCAGCTCGCTGACATGATCATGGCCTGTATGGCCATTACCAATCTGACGGCGATTTTGTTGCTCTCACCGGTGGTGTATACCCTCGCCGGCGATTATCTGCGACAACGGAAACTGGGCGTAAGACCGCAGTTCGATCCGCGGCGCTTCCCGGATATCGAACCACAACTGGCGCCAGATACCTGGGATGCGGCATCGCGCGATTAAGCCGACAATCACAACCATCGGTCAACTCTGCGGCGTTTTTTTGCTAAAGTCGCAGAAAATTCCCTGCAAGGACTGGATATGCTGATTCTGATTTCACCTGCAAAAACGCTTGATTATCAAAGCCCGCTGGCCACGACCCGCTATACCCAGCCGGAGCTGTTGGATCACAGCCAGCAGCTTATTCAACAGGCCCGCCAGCTTTCGGCGCCGCAAATTTCCAGGCTGATGGGAATTAGCGACAAACTGGCGGATCTCAACGCCACGCGTTTTCATGACTGGCAGCCTCATTTTACGCCGGATAATGCACGCCAGGCGATTCTGGCGTTCAAAGGCGATGTTTATACCGGCCTACAGGCGGAAACGTTCAACGACGCGGATTTTGATTTTGCCCAACAGCATCTGCGCATGCTCTCTGGCTTGTATGGCGTATTGCGCCCGCTGGATTTAATGCAGCCTTATCGTCTGGAGATGGGGATTCGCCTGGAGAATCCGCGCGGCAAAGATCTTTATCAATTCTGGGGCGATATCATTACCGATAAGCTCAACGAAGCGCTTGAGGCGCAGGGCGATCGGGTGGTGGTGAATCTGGCCTCTGAGGAATATTTTAAATCGGTGAAGCCGAAGAAACTGAATGCCGAACTGATTAAGCCCGTGTTCCTTGATGAGAAAAACGGCAAGTTTAAGGTGGTAAGCTTCTACGCCAAAAAAGCGCGCGGACTGATGAGCCGTTTTATTATTGAAAACCGCTTAACGAAGCCGGAACAGCTTACCGCGTTTGACCGTGAAGGGTATTTCTTTGATGAAGAAACCTCCACACAAGACGAGCTGGTCTTTAAACGCTACGAGCAGTAACGACATCGCCGGAGGGCGGTTACGCCTTATCCGGCCTACAAATCGACACCACCCCATAGGCCCGGTAAGCGACAGCGCCACCGGGCGCAATGGTTATTGGCGGGTCATCATCAGCTTACGCAGGGCGGCAAAATCCGCAGGCAGATGATGTGAAAGCAGCGGCAGGTCGGCGCGTTCGGCGAGCGCTTCAGGCAAGGCCAGAGTTTCTCCCAGAATGGACTCCACGCTTTCTTTAAACTTCGCCGGATGCGCCGTTCCGAGAAACAAGCCATACTCGCCAGGGTTTAACTGGTCGCGTAATGCCCGATACGCTACCGCCGCATGAGGTTCCGAGATATAACCTTTCGCTTTCAGCTCGCGCATCGTCTGCTGTGTCGTAGTGTCATCCACCGCCGCATAGCCCAGCTCAGTCAGACGCCAGATTTTACGGCGGAATAGCTCCTCCACACGCGGCCAGTTATTCGGCTGGCTGACATCCATCGCATTCGACAGGGTCGCCTGCGTCGCTTTCGGCGCCCACTTCCCGTCATGCAGAAAACGCGGCACCGTGTCGTTGACGTTGGTGGCGGCGATAAAACGTTTCACCGGTAGGCCTAACGACTTCGCCAGCAGTCCTGCCGTCAAATCGCCAAAGTTGCCGCTGGGGACGGAGATTACCAGTTGGTTACGCGCCCCCTGCGGCAGTTGCGCCACGGCTTCAAAGTAGTAGCAAATTTGCGCCAACAGGCGGCTGATATTAATCGAATTAGCCGAATTCAGCCCCAGCGCCGTTTTCAGTTCTTCGTCATCAAATGCCTGTTTCACCAGCGCCTGGCAAGCGTCGAAATCGCCGTCGATCGCCACGGTTTCAATGTTGCCGCCCAGCGTACAGAACAGTTTTTCCTGCAACGGACTGATCTTACCGCGCGGGTAGAGAATGACGACCCGCACATTTTCCAGGCCATAGAACGCGTGAGCCACCGCCGCGCCGGTATCGCCTGACGTTGCGGTCAGAATCGTCACCGGTTTGTCGCCGCTGATATGCGTCAGCATTTGCGCCATAAAACGCCCGCCGAAGTCTTTAAAGGCCAGCGTCGGACCATGGAACAGCTCCAGGCAGCCGACATCGCTTTCTACCTGCGCTACCGGCGCCGGGAACGCAAACGCCGCGCGGACGCGCTCTTCCAGAATTTGCTGCGGTATTTCATCGCCAATAAATGCCGAGAGGATCTTTGCGCTACGGCTGACAAAGTCCTGGTTGAGCATCTCATCAATTTCCGTCAGGCTAAACTCCGGCAGTTCGTGCGGAAAAAAAAGTCCCTGCTGTTTGCCCAGTCCTTGCGTGACGGCCTGCGCAAAGCTGACCTGCTCATTATGGTCTTTCAGATTATAGAGTTTCATTGATTATCCCACTACTCGTGCGCCCGCCGTATCCAGCCGGCAAATATGAACGAAGCCTTCCTGATTTTGCAGATAATGTTTGCTCAGCCAGTCCGCGACGCGCTGCGCCGTCTCCGGTTTATCGCATAGCGCAAACAGCGTCGGCCCCGACCCGGAAATCCCGCTCGCCAGCGCGCCGATCTCCGACACCGCCTGCCGCGCCTGGCTAAAGCCCGGCAGTAAACGCGCGCGGTATGGTTCGGCAATAACATCTTTCATCAGCGCGGCGGCAAGCTGCGGCTGCCGCGAGTAACAGGCGTGAATAAAACCGGCCAGATGCCGTCCATGCGCAATGCAATCCTGACGGCGATACTGCGCAGGCAAAATGGCCCGTGCTTCTGCGGTAGAAACTTTAATGCCCGGATAAGCCAGTACCCATAGCCACTCATCAAAGCCCGGCATCTGCTGACTAATAATGCCGTTTTCTTCAATCATCAACTGCATACCGCCAAGAAAGCACGGCGCGACGTTATCGTAATGGATGCTGCCGGAGATACGGCCTTCCAGCTCGCCCATCAGCGCCAACAGACGCGTGTCGTTTAACGGTTTGCCGCAGTGCTCATTCATCGCGACCAGCGCAGCGACGACGGAACAGGCGCTGGACCCTAACCCGGAACCAATCGGCATATTTTTTTCCAGCGTCATCGCCACCGGGATGGTTTTCCCCAATGCCTGGCAAAAACGTTCCCAGCACTGATAAACAATATTTTCACGCGGCTCCGGCGGCAGTTTATCGGCAAATCGCCCCAGGTTATGCAGACGGAAATGGTCCGCTGCTTCAACGGATACCACATCGCCCAGCAACGTGCCGTCAACGGGTGTGACGGCCGCGCCCAACACGTCGAAACCGACGCTCATGTTCGCGCTGGAAGCCGGGGCATACACTTTCACCATGTTAAACTCCTAACTTCCATGAGAGGGTCCGTAACAGATCGGCAAACACGCCCGCCGCCGTCACATCATTGCCTGCGCCGTAGCCGCGCAGCACCAACGGCAAGGGCTGATAATAGTGGCTGTAGAACGCCAGCGCGTTTTCACCGTTTTTCACTTTGAAGAGCGGATCGTTACCATCAACTTCGGCAATCTTCACGCGGCACACGCCATCCTCTTCGATATTGCCCACATAGCGCAATACCTTACCTTCATCACGAGCTTTAGCCACACGGGCGGCAAACGCGTCGTCAAGCTGCGGCAGATGCGCCATAAAGGCGGTCACATCGCCGGAGGCGTCAAACTCGTCCGGCAACACCGGTTCAATCACAATATCGGAAAGCTCCAGCTCGCGGCCCGTCTCGCGGGCGAGGATCAACAGTTTCCGCGCCACATCCATACCGGAAAGATCGTCGCGCGGATCGGGTTCGGTATAGCCCATCTCGCGCGCCAGGGCGGTCGCCTGTGAGAGACTCATCCCCTCTTCCAGTTTACCGAAAATAAAAGAGAGCGACCCGGAAAGAATGCCGGAAAATTTTTGCAGTTCATCACCCGCATTCAGCAGGTTTTGCAGGTTTTCGATTACCGGCAAACCGGCGCCGACGTTGGTGTCATACAAGAATTTGCGCCGTGATTGCGCGGCGGCGAAACGTAGCTGATGGTAGTAGTCCATCGACGAGGTGTTCGCTTTCTTGTTTGGCGTCACCACATGGAACCCTTCACGCAGGAAGTCGGCATACTGGTCGGCCACCGCCTGACTGGAGGTACAATCAACAATCACCGGATTGAGTAGATGATATTCTTTCACCAGGCGAATTAAGCGTCCCAGATTGAACGGCGCGTTCGCTTGCGCCAGTTCCGCCTGCCAGTTGTCCAGATTCAGGCCATGCACATTGGTTAGCAACGCCTTTGAGTTCGCCACGCCGCACACGCGCAGATCGATGTGCTTGTTCTTCAGCCAGGTTTGCTGACGTTTAAGCTGTTCCAGTAGCACGCCGCCGACGCCGCCGACGCCAATGACAAACACTTCAATCACCTGATCGGTATTGAACAGCATCTGGTGCGTTACCCGCACGCCGGTGGTGGCATCGTCGTTATTCACCACCACAGAAATGGAACGCTCAGAAGATCCCTGAGCGATCGCCACGATATTGATATTAGCCCGCGCCAGCGCGGCGAAGAATTTCGCTGAAATGCCGCGTAGCGTGCGCATACCGTCGCCGACAACAGAGATAATCGCCAACCGCTCAGTAACCGCCAGCGGCTCCAGCAGCCCCTCTTTCAGCTCCAGATAGAACTCATCCTGCATCGCACGGCGGGCACGCGCGCAGTCACTCTGCGGCACACAGAAGCTGATGCTGTACTCAGAGGAGGACTGGGTAATGAGCACCACTGAGATCCCGGCGCGAGACATGGCGGCGAAAACACGCGCCGCCATCCCAATCATCCCTTTCATTCCCGGGCCGGAGACGCTAAACATCGCCATGTTGTTAAGGTTAGAGATCCCTTTAACCGGCAGATTATCATCGTCGCTGGACGCGCCGATCAGCGTTCCTGGCGCCTGCGGATTACCGGTATTTTTAATCAGACAGGGGATCTGGAACTGGGCGATGGGCGTAATGGTGCGAGGGTGAAGGACTTTGGCGCCGAAGTAAGAGAGTTCCATCGCTTCCTGGTAGGACATCGATTTCAGCAGCCTGGCGTCCGGCACCTGGCGCGGGTCACAGGTATACACACCATCGACGTCAGTCCAGATTTCACAGCAGTCAGCGCGTAAACAGGCGGCCAGCACGGCGGCAGAGTAGTCAGAGCCATTACGCCCCAGCACCACCAGTTCACCCTTTTCATTACCGGCAGTAAAGCCCGCCATCAGGATCATGTGATCGGCCGGGATCTGGCTGGCGGCGATACGGCGAGTCGATTCCGCGATATCGACGGTAGATTCAAGGTAATGGCCCACCGCCAGCAGTTTTTCTACCGGATCGATCACCGTGACACGATGCCCACGCGCCTCCAGAAGTCCCGCCATAATCGCGATCGACATTTTTTCGCCACGGCAAATCAGCGCGGCGTTGATGCTGTCCGGGCACTGACCCAGCAGGCTGATACCATGCAAAACATGTTTGATCTGAGCGAATTCTTGTTCGACAACCATTTTCAACCGTGCAAGCGGGAATCCCGGCTGCGCGCTGGCAAGTCCTGCGAGCAGGTCAGAAAAAATACGTTCGGCATCGCTGATATTCGGCAAAGCATCCTGACCGCCGATAGTTTTTTCAATCATCGCCACCAGATGGTTGGTAATTTTCGCGGGGGCGGAAAGTACGGCCGCTACCTGCCCTTGCCTGGCATTGCTTTCCAGAATATCGGCAACACGCAGAAAACGTTCTGCATTTGCCACTGATGTACCGCCGAACTTCAACACTCGCATGGTTGTTACCTCGTGATCTCTGGTCGAAAAAAAAGCCCGCACTGTTCAGGTGCGGGCTTTTTTCTGTGTTTCCTGTACGCGTCAGCCCGCACCGTTACCTGTGGTAATGGTGATGGTGGTAATGGTGGTGGTGCTGATGCGGTTCATGGATGTTGTGTACTCTGTCATTTTTATTTGTCTGTCTTGTATTCCTATATTGGTTAAAGTATCTGCCCGCCTAAGTCAATAAATTTTTAAATTGATCACATTCCGAAACTTGTTCATGTGCTGCTGGCGATATATTTATTTTCAACCAATTCCCCCTGTTATGATCTCTTGCAACCAGACGTAATCTCTTATTATTTTTAAAATTACAGCACGTTATTTTGTTAGTTTTTTTTCAATATCATGAACCAAACGGTGCAACATTACCGTATCTCGCTGTCCCAGCAGGCCGATTCGCTGTTGTAGCCAGTCGGTTAATTTGTGGTCATCGGCCGCCTCCAGAGTCGTTAGCAGGCGTAAAAGGCGCGCGCGTAACGCCTGTAACTGCGATTCATCAGCAATATCAACGGATTCTGTGGTCTGTTGCATTAAACCTGCTAATTGATAGCAATACACCATGACCGCCTGACCCAGATTGAGCGAAGGGTAATCCGCCGCCATCGGCACGCCGGTCAATACATCCGCCAGCGCCAGCTCGTCATTGGTCAAACCGGAATCCTCACGGCCAAAAACCAGCGCGGCATGACGCATCCAGCGTGATTTTTCCTGTAATAAGGGAACCAGTTCAGCGGGCGAAGCGTAGTAATGAAATTTTGCCCGGCTGCGGGCTGTCGTCGCGACGGTAAAATCCACATCGCGGAGCGCGTCGGCAAGGGTGCGAAAAACCTCAATATTATCAATAATATCTCCAGATCCATGTGCGACCCAACGGGTGGCGGGCTCCAGGTGCGCCTGGCTGTCGACAATACGCAGGTCAGTAAATCCCATGGTCTTCATAGCCCGGGCGGCTGCGCCGATATTTTCCGCTCTGGCGGGAGCGACAAGAACGATTGTTACACGCATTTCATTACTCTTTTTGACTAATTTACAGGAAATTAGCTGGCGTTTGTAAGCATATTACGCTTCGCAAATTTACAAAATTTTAACGGATATCACTGAAAAAGCATTTTTGATTTCGTAAAAGACGCTACACTATTGCGTATCTGTACTATTGCTGTTTATGTTAACAGAACATCGTTATCCTGCTGTTTATTTAGGATAATTTAATTTAAAATAGATCCTGTTCTTTGGATTCATCACATTTATTAGTTGGCTTACGTAACTAGTTGGAATATTGCAAATTTGTGATGAAAGCTAGCATTTAGCTACGATGATTTCATCAAACTGTTAACGTGCTACAATTGAACTTGATATATGTCAACGAAGCGTAGTTTTATTAGGTGTCCGGTACGTCTTAGCCTGTTATGTTGCTGTTAAAATGGTTAGGATGACAGCCGTTTTTGACACTGTCGGGTCCAGAGGGAAAGTACCCACGACCAAGCTAATGATGTTGTTGACGTTGATGGAAAGTGCATCAAGAACGCAATTACGTACTTTAGTCATGTTACGCCGATCATGTTAATTTGCGACATGCATCAGGCAGGTCAGGGACTTTTGTACTTCCTGTTTCGATTTAGTTGGCAATTTAGGTAGCAAACATGCAGACCCCGCACATTCTTATCGTTGAAGACGAGTTGGTAACACGCAACACGTTGAAAAGTATTTTCGAAGCGGAAGGCTATGATGTATTCGAAGCGACAGATGGCGCGGAAATGCATCAGATCCTCTCTGAATATGACATCAACCTGGTGATCATGGATATCAATCTGCCAGGGAAAAACGGTCTCCTGTTAGCGCGTGAACTGCGTGAACAGGCTAACGTTGCGCTGATGTTCCTGACGGGCCGCGATAACGAAGTCGACAAAATTCTCGGCCTCGAAATCGGCGCGGATGATTACATCACCAAACCGTTTAACCCACGCGAATTGACCATCCGTGCCCGCAACCTGCTGTCCCGTACCATGAACCTGGGTACCGTCAGCGAAGAGCGTCGTAGCGTTGAAAGCTACAAGTTCAACGGTTGGGAACTGGATATCAACAGTCGTTCACTGATCGGCCCGGACGGCGAGCAGTATAAACTACCGCGCAGCGAGTTCCGCGCGATGCTTCACTTCTGCGAAAACCCTGGCAAAATTCAGTCACGCGCAGAGCTGTTGAAGAAAATGACCGGGCGCGAGCTGAAGCCGCATGACCGTACTGTTGACGTTACCATTCGTCGTATTCGTAAGCATTTCGAATCCACGCCGGATACGCCGGAAATCATCGCCACCATTCACGGCGAAGGTTATCGCTTCTGCGGCGACCTGCAGGATTAATTCGGTCCAGGCGCCAAACCGTAAAAACAGCCGGTAAGTTATTCTTACTGGCTGTTTCTTATGTCCCCCTTCCGCTAAGCGGCCTCGCTTTCCCTCCTGACCTGCCGTTATGACGTACTCTTTTACATAAAAATTGTCGTATAGCGCTGTTTATCTCAGCTTGCGAAAGTTAAGGTAGTTTGTGTATTTACATTAAAGAGTAATACACGGGATTTGTTAGTCCCCAAAAAATAAGGGGATGCTCACAGGACGTGAGGTTTCACAGGATGAAAAAATCACCATTATGCTGCTACCTGTTTTGTGCAGCGATGTCAGCTTCATCAGCCGCGCTGGCTGCTACCGCGCCGGTCTCCGCAGGCGTTATTCATTTCAAAGGCCAGATTGTCGAATATGGTTGTAATCTTGCGCCTCACGATCGCAATATCGAGGTATCATGTTTGCGGAATAATATCCCCCATTTGCAGACAGTCGCCACACCGTCTGGAAACGCTATTTCGTTGATGAATGGAATCGCCACGGTACGACACGTGTCGTTAAAAGATCATCCGGAGATTCAAAGTTTGATCGTCCAGTACCGCTAACCGCTTATGGCTCCCGCCGGGAGGAGTTCCGGCAGGCGGCGATTGCGCTCAGTAAAACGCCGCCCGCCTGCATTTTGTACTTTTCTCTCATTCGTATCCTCCAACAGCGATGTTCATCGCTTCGCTATCCTGTACGCTCTACGCGCTCGTTAAGCACGGTACCTATGATAGCTGTCATAAAATGATTGCAAATAAAATCATCACATTTACTATGGTTAACCTTACAAACAGCGTTGTCGCTCATGCATTGATAAGGTGAATACATTGACTTAAATATTCTTGTTGGCTATTTTAATTTACTTAATTATAATTTTAAGTGAATATTAAATTTATGTTTACCTTTTAATAGTCAACCACTTTATCAGCCATAATAATGGGGAAGATATGAAGCAGTTAAACGGCGGGAATGTGTATCGTCCCACAGGGAAAGAAAAAAACCTGCAAGCCATTTTAAATATTCATCGGCACGTTATTCAAAACATCTCCCCTGTCACTATTACGGCCGGTAAAACACTGGATATCAAGATTGATAATCAATCCCACATCCTGTTAATCACTAAAGGCGCTATTAAAGTATGTCGGCGTATCGACAGCATTGTAATGGGCTGCGGTGTCTCACCAATGATTTTAGGCCTTGTAGATGCCTATGCTGACTTATACCAGTTAGAAGAGAATTCAGACGTCTTTTTTATCGCCGAAACCACCTGTGAATATTATCCTGTCCCAGTAAAAGATTTTGTGGAAATAGCCGATGAAAAGCATCTCTGGCGTGACATTTCGAACATCCTGATGTACCGCATTGCTTTCATGACTAACCGTGACAGAAACCTTATCGGGCAGGACGCCTATAGCCAGATAAAAGCGCTGTTACTTGAACTGTGGTCGTATCCTGAAAGCTCACGATTTGAGATCAACGCACAGAACTTCATACAGCAGAGAACCGGGCTTTCACGCAGCCGTATCATGCAGGTACTTTCAGAACTAAAAGCGGGGGACTATATAAAAATACTGCATGGAAGACTGTTAGAGCTTCGAAACCTGCCGGTTTCATTTTAAACGGACAAGCGTCGTATATTCTTAAAAATAAAGCAATATAGAGTTAAATAAACTCTCCAGGAAATAATAATTATTATCAAAAAAAGAGCTCTTGCTCTATAAATCCAGTCATCAACCATACTTCTTTAGTGGTATTTTATTAAACTTTGTTACCGGGTCCGAAACTGGACTGCCGTTCAATATTGCATCAGAATTTTTATTGAGTTCATAGTTGATATACGTAGAATAGCCGCCTGCTTATCTACAGAACAGAAAGAAGCGCATACAGAGTAAAATATAATATTTTATTTTATATGGCTATCTTTATTTTTCAGCGAATAGAATCAGGCAACAATTAATATGTTTAATAAGAAAATTATCATCCTGGCAATGTTAACTGCCGTAGCATCCACACCGGTATTTGCCCAGAACACGATTACGTTCAATGGCAAAATTTACGATCAGGCGTGTACGGTTCAGGTTAATGGCTCCACGGATACCACCATTGATTTAGGTAATTACAGCAAAGAACGCATCGCGGAAAAAGGCGCCACAACCGATTACGTGCCGTTTACTGTAAGCCTGGTTAGCTGCCCGGAAGCAGGAACTGGCGTACCAACCCAGGCCATGTTCCGCTTCCACGGCGCAACAGATGATTCCAACCCAACGTACTTCAAAAACGCGGACGAAGGATCGGAAACGGGCGCCGCGGGTGTCGGTATTTCTATTCAGAACGCTTCACATAGCGATGTGACAGATAACACGGATGATGCCGCAGTAAACCTGCCAACCGACGGCTCGACAGCAGACTTTACCTATTACGCCGCCATGGCAAACGATGGTTCCGCAACCGTAACCGGTGGAGATGTTAGCACTCAGGTTACGTATACCGTTTCGTATCAGTAAGGCATTCTCATCCTGATGTGGACAGGCAGGATGCCAGTCCATAGCGTAAAACATCTTTACAGAGTAAAAAATGAAACACATAAAGAAATCCGTGTTGGCCGTATTACTGACAAGCCATGTTGCCCATGCCAGCATTGTTGTTGGCGGAACCCGACTGGTTTTCGACGGCAATAATGATGAGTCGTCAATCAATGTAGAGAATAAAGACAGCAAAGCGAATCTTGTTCAGTCATGGTTATCGGTTGCCGATCCCCAGGTCACAAATAAGCAGGCGTTTATTATCACCCCGCCTCTTTTTCGCCTTGATGCCGGGCAAAAGAACAGTATTCGGGTTATTCGCTCTGGCGCCCCCCTACCTGCAGATCGGGAGTCTATGTACTGGCTCAATATTAAGGGTATTCCTTCTATTGATGATAATGCCTCCGCGAACCGCGTGGAAATCTCCATTAATACCCAAATAAAGCTTATATATCGACCGCCAGCATTAACAAAATCGACGCCTGATAGCCAGAGCCAGCAATTAAAATGGCAGACGGCAGGTGATGTTATTACCGTAAATAACCCCACTCCCTATTATATGAACTTTGCCAGTGTGACGCTTAACAGCCATGAAGTGAAATCAGCGACCTTCGTTCCGCCAAAATCATCAGCGTCATTTAAATTGGGTTCTACTGCCGCCCCTCATGGCACGGTAACGTGGCGATTAATCAGCGATTATGGGATGAGTTTAGAGCCGCATTCCGGTTCATTCTAGCCATTAACGACTTCACTTTACTTTTACCCTTTCAGGACTTTTACTGTGCAATTCTCCAGAGTAGAGCCCCGTTCTCAATTAGCGTTATCGTTTCTCTTTATATGCTGTTCCATAAAACCAGCGTTAGCGCATGATCATTTTAATCCATTATCGTTGGAAAATGATGAACCGGGCGTGGAGAATGTCGATCTATCGGTTTTCGAAAAGGGGGGGCAGGCAGAAGGCACCTATAATGTTGATATTTATATTAATAACACCAGTGTTGAAACAAAAAATATTGCCTTTAAAAATAAAAAATCAGCAGATAATAAGCTCTCCCTACAGCCGTGTCTTAGCGTTGAACAACTCAAGCAGTGGGGCGTAAAAACAGAAAACTTCCCCGAGCTTAAAAATGACCCAAACGGGTGTACCGATCTTAGTCTGCTGGCTGGCGCTGTAGCAAAGTTTAATGTCATCGGTAACCGGCTGGATTTAGCGATCCCTCAAATCGCGTTGATCGCCGACCCGCGAGAATTCGTCCCTACCAGCGAATGGGATGAAGGCATTAATGCTTTTTTGCTGAACTACAGTTTTACCGGATCGCAGGATCACGATATTGATGAAAACCGGACGGAAAATAGCGAATACGCTAACCTGCGCCCTGGTATTAATATTGGCGCATGGCGTTTTCGTAACTACTCAACCTGGAATCATGATAGCGATGGGCAAAATAGCTGGGATTCTGCCTACACCTATGTTTCTCGCGATATCGAATTTTTAAAAGGACAGCTGATCGCCGGGGAAAATAACACGCCCGCGGACGTCTTTGAAAGTATTTCATTTAAAGGCGTACAGATCTCTTCTGATGACGATATGTTGCCGGACAGTATGAAAGGGTTCGCCCCGGTCATTCGCGGGGTGGCCAAAAGCAGCGCGCAGGTAACCGTTGAACAAAACGGTTATACCATCTACAAAACTAACGTTCCGGCGGGTCCATTCGCCATCAATGATCTTTATCCAACCGGCGGTTCGGGCGACCTGTACGTCACTATCAAAGAATCCGATGGTTCTGAACAGCATTTCATTGTGCCCTACGCCAGCGTTCCGGTATTACAGCGTGAAGGCCACCTGAAATACGACCTGACGGTAGGCCGCACGCGTTCATCAGATACGCATTCCGCGCAACAGAACTTCGCTGAACTGACGGCCTTATACGGATTAGCAGGCGGCATAACCGCCTATGGCGGAATAGAGAGTACGCTGAGCAATGATGTTTATCATGCGGCGCTCATCGGGACAGGTTTAAACCTTGGCGATCTGGGCGCATTGTCTTTAGACGTCACCAACTCATGGTCAAAAATTAAAGCAGGCGATGTGGTTAGCGATACGCTTACCGGACAATCCTGGCGTATTCGTTACAGCAAAGATATTCAGTCAACAGGCACCAATTTCACTGTCGCCGGCTACCGTTATTCGACCAAAGATTACTACGCTCTTGAGGATGTGCTGGATACCTATAGCGATAATAGTCACTATGATCATGTACGTAATCGCACCGACCTGTCATTATCGCAAGACATTATCTACGGTTCCATTTCACTCACTTTATATAATGAAGATTACTGGAATGACACTCATACCACATCATTAGGTATTGGCTATAACAACACATGGCATAACGTAAGCTATGGCATTAACTATTCTTATACGCTGAACGCCGATAATTCTCAGGATGAAGACGACGATACGGAAGACAGTAATGACCAGCAAATTTCAATCAATATTAGTATTCCGTTAGATGCCTTTATGCCGTCAACGTATGCCACCTACAATATGAACTCCGCGAAAGACGGCGATACCACGCATACTGTCGGTTTAAACGGAACAGCGCTGGCACAGAAAAATCTCTCATGGAGCGTTCAGGAAGGTTATTCCTCTCAAGAGAAAGCCACCAGCGGTAATGTGAGCGCAACCTATAACGGGACGTATGCGGATATTAACGGCGGATATAGCTACGATAATCATATGCGTCGCCTGAATTATGGCGTTCAGGGCGGCGTACTACTACATCGAAATGGCCTGACACTATCCCAGCCAATGGACGACACCATCATATTGGTTAAAGCCCCTGGCGCAGCGGGTGTCCCCGTGAATAACGAAACGGGCGTGGACACCGATTTTCGTGGGTATGCCGTCGTACCTTATGCTTCGCCTTACCATCGTAATGAAGTGTCTTTAGATACGACGGGCATTAGAAAAAATATTGAGCTCATTGATACCAGTAAAACGCTGGTGCCTACCCGTGGCGCGGTGGTCAGGGCTGAATATAAAACCAATATTGGTTACAAGGCATTGATGGTATTAACCCGCATAAACAATCTGCCTGTTCCTTTTGGCGCGACCGTCTCGTCTTTAACAAAACCAGACAATCACAGCAGTTTTGTTGGTGATGCGGGGCAGGCCTGGTTAACCGGACTGGAAAAACAAGGGCGGTTATTAGTGAAGTGGGGACCAACAGCAGCAGACCGGTGTCAGGTCTCTTACCGTATACCGAGCTCCCCCTCCGCTTCTGGCGTAGAAATCTTACACGAGCAATGCCAGTGATTCTGGTGGGATAAAAGATGAATATGAACAGATTTGCTGCATTAGCCACCCTGTTAACGTTCACGGGTCTGGCATTATGGTCGCCATCGATCAGCGCGGCATACAATACCGCAGATGCCGTAGACATTAACGTTACGGGATTAATTTATGCCGATCCGTGTACCGTGACGGTCCCCGACACGATCTCTCTTGGACAATATGCCCGGGCGGATATCGCCGTGGCCGGCGGCAATACCGCCACCATTCCTTTCACCATAAAAATGACGAATTGCCCGGCAACGACCACAAAAGCCGCGATTTCATTTAACGGCGTACCTTATCCCGATCCAAATTATGCTTCTGCGATTTATGCAAACAGCGCGGCCAATCCGGCGCAGGATTTAGGATTACAGCTTTTTAACCTGGACGGCAAAAGTCTGGTCAATCTGGCCAACAACGTCACTTACACGGTGGATATCAACAGTAATACCCATGAAGCCAATTTGCCTGTCGCCGCAAGGATGTATACCCCGTATGGAAAAGTCACGGCAGGGGATTTCACGTCCGTTGTGACGATCACTATCGCATGGCAATAACATCTTTCTATTTCACCTGGTATAAAAGCAGGAATTTTTCATGAGAAGGTTATATCTGGCGCTTATTCTGCTGTTCGCGTATTCCGGTCATGGTTACGCCTCCTGTAAACGTTCCGGAAATGAAGGCGCGATCACTATCACCCCGCCGTCGCAGCTTGTGGTGGATAGCCACGCCTATACCGCAGGCGAAGTGTTGTGGCAATCGGGCTGGGTTTCCACCTCCGAAGTCACAATGGATGGCTGTAGTCGCGATTATAAGGTCGGTTTTTTATATGAACCCGGCAGCGCGCAGTCAAATACATCAGCGACAATCAATGCGAATGACGGGAACAACACGCCGGTATTTAGCACCGGCATTTCCGGCGTGGGCATTGCGATTAAAACCCAAACGAATGCTGGCCCTTACGATAATGTCATGCCAATCGATAATACCTACCATAATGGCGATGGCAATAAAACACACCATGCGATGGCTCCCGCCTACAATGTTGAACTGGTCGCCTTAGGCGGTCCGATCACCTCCGGTACCGCGACATTCCAAAGCCCACTGGCGCGCGTATCTTTTCGCGATAGCGCAACGGAAGACTCCGGCGGCGATATCCTGACCCATCTGTATTTGGGGAATACGCAATTGATTATGAAAGCGATGGGATGTCGGGTAGAAACACCTGCCATCACCGTGGATTTAGGCAGCGTTAATTTAGGCAGTTTCGCTAACAGTCAAACCGCGGGCACAGGCGAGCAGGATATCTTATTGACCTGCGAACAAGGCACCGCTATTTCCGCATCGTTAAGCGCCCAACCGGCCAGCGGAAACAATCCTGATAATTCAGTCATCCAGTTGAGCAATGCAAGCGCGCCAACCAGCGCAACCGGCGTTGGCGTACAGTTGGGTATTCAGGCGCCGGACGCCGGTTTCTTTACCGACAGTTTGCCAATCAATCAAAAAATTGATCTCTTTACTCACACGATTACCACCAATGCCGATGGCAGCCAGACGGTTAACGGCGGAACCATGAATATGTCGACCACCCTGAAAATTAGCGCGCGCTACTATAAAACCGCCGCCACGGTAACGGCCGGGCAAGCGAATGCCACGGCAACATTAAACCTGACCTATAACTAACGGCATCACATTTTCTGGCGCTGCGCGGGAAAACGTTAACGCGCGCGCCCGTTAGATTTATTTCCACAAACGTAATTCGTCATCTTTTACTGGCGGTAATGACTTACGTTGCTGACAAGAGAGCGAATACCAGTCCAGATGGCGCGTCAGGAACATCACGCCGCCAAGCGCCAGTAGCAGAACGCCGGTACCCAGAAGCAACGAGCTATCTTCCGAACGCAGCAATCCCCACATCACGCCATCCAGCGCCAATAACGCTAACGTAAACAGTACGCTATTGCGCCATCCTTTCAGCACCGCCTGCAAATAAACGCTATTCATCAACGCGCCCACCAGGCTGGCGGCGATCCAGGCTGGCGTGAAACCGATATGTTCCGACAGTGCCAGCAATAGCAGGTAGAACATCACCAGCGATAACCCCACCAGCAGATACTGCATCGGGTGTAACCGCTGCCCCGTCAGGGTTTCGAAGACAAAGAAAGCCATAAACGTTAGCGTAATCAACAAAATGGCATATTTCGTCGCTCTGTCCGTCAGTTGATACTGGTCGGCTGGCGTCGATACAGCGACGCTAAACGCCGGTAAGTTGTCCCAATCCACCTTTTGCGCATCAGCAAACTGTTCGCCGAGATTCGTGGCAAACCGGCTGGTTTGCCACTGGGCCTGAAATCCTGAACCGCTGATTTCGCGTTTACCGGGAAGAAAATCCCCCACAAAATTTGGGTGCGGCCAGTTGCTGGTCAGGGTCATTTCACTGCTACGCCCGACGGGAACCAGTGAAAAGCTGCCGGTTCCGCTTAAATTTAGCGACATATCCAACGTCAGGTTACGCGTCGCCCACTGACTGTCCGGCAGCGGGATATGAATGCCCTCTCTACTTTCCGGTAAGCCGGTCCCCGGTTCTACAGTGAGCGTTTCACCATTCACCTGCGGCGCTTTTACTGCGCTGATACCGCGCGCATCGCCGACGCCCACGACGATAAAGGGCTTTCCAAGGGTAATGTTCGGTCTGTCCAGCTCATGCAGACGGGCCACATCAAACTCCGCCTTTATCGCCATATCGGTATGCCACACCTGCCCCTGATAAATACCTATTTTTCGCGCTTCAACGTTTTGATTGCCTTCGACCAATAGCGACTCCGGCAGCCAAAAATAGAGATAACTGCGCTTATACTGGACCTCTTTCTCCTCTTCCAGCACGGTATAGAGCTCTGTCACCGGAACCGCCACCAGCGGGCCGACAACCTTTTGCGGGCCGCTGGTACTCTGACGAATAGCGGCTTCTACATGGCTTCGATAATCAGCACGTTCCACGATGGTGTGCCGTACCATCATCAGGGGAATTAACAGCAGAATCATGGCGCCGCCTAACGTAATCATTTTCCACAACAGGGGGGATTTCAACATAGCGTTCTCCTTTGCAATGCCAGCAGTGTAAGAACGCGATGTGGGGAGAATTTGAAGTTATGTGAAGTGACGGTGAAGTGTCAACGAGGCCAGCACGCCGCCTTCGGGACGGTTGCACAACGTCACCTCACCGTTGAGGAGCCGCGCTGCCTCGCTGACAAACGCCAGTCCAAGCCCGCTGCTTTTACGCCCGTTTTCACGGGGCAACGAATAGAATCGGTCGAAAATGCGCGGCAGCGCAAAATCAGGAATACCACAGCCGGAATCCGTCACCTGCAGGATCGCTTTCTCCCCCATCGGCTGAGCGCTTAATGTGATAACGCCATTTTCAGGCGTAAAGTCGATGGCATTGTCCAACACATTGCCCAGCGCCTGCGCCAGAAGCTCCGCGTCGGCGACGACAACCAGCGAGGAAGGCCGTAGAGTAAGGGTGATATTTTTTGCCGCCAACTGAATACTGCGCGCCTCGTTAAGCTGCGTAAATAGCTCATCAACAGCAACCGGCGCGAGAGGGATATCCTGCCGGTTTTCCAGCCGCGCCTGGCGCAGCAGGGTCTCTACCAGCGCCTGCATTCGCGTATTTTGCGCCAGTATATTCTCTGTAAAGCGGGTAACCACATCCGCGGGCGGTCCTTCACGCAGAATCTCCGCCGCGCCGCGTATCGCCGCCAGCGGACTTTTCAGCTCATGAGTCAACGCATACACGTACTGCTCAATCTCATTCTTGCCTTCCAGCTTAATGCGCATACTCTCCAGCGCCTGCGCCAGTTTACGCAGCTCGCTGCTGCCTAATGCAGGTAACGCAAGCGGGCGGTTTTCGGTGACGGAATCCGCATAGCGCGTCAACCGGGCGATGGAGCGGTTAATCCACCAGACCATCCCCGCGCCAATCGCCAGCGCAATTCCCAGTAAAACGGCGCTGGCCCACAGAATGCGCCGTTCGCTGCGCTTAATCACCGGCGCCATTGCCGCATTCGGTTTACCGACAGACAGGACGCCGATAATCCGTCCATCGCTGATTATCGGCGCGGCTACGTACATCACGGTGCTATTGGGATCGGCAGCATCTTTTGCCGTGCTGCGGGCGCCATACTGTCCGCGCAGCGTAAGCCAGACGTCATTCCAGCGAGAATAATCCTGCCCCACCGCTTTGTTTTCCGAATCAAACAACACCTTCCCCTGCGCATCCGTCATGTAGACATGGTATTCATTGCGCACTTTGACGATCCCGCTGATATTGGCGCGAAACGGGCGATGTTGCAGTTGGGCGAATGCTTTCGCCAACTGGCCGTCAGTCGGGTTGCCGGAAAGGAGATCGTCGCGGGCCAGCGCCGCCAGCAGCGTCGCGGTGTCAATCAGCGTCCCTTCCGTCGCGCGGCGGACGCCCGGCTTTATCTCCTGAACAAAGATAGACAGCACAAACACGGCGGCGACGGCGACAATAAGAAAGTAGCCCAGTAGCAAACGCATTCCGATGCGCATCAGACGCTCCTCAGGCTGTATCCCATTCCACGATGCGTGTTAATTGGCGAGAGATCCGGGTTGATCGCGCGTAGCTTAGCGCGCAGGGTTTTGATGTGTGTATCGACCGTCCGATCGAAGGTCTCCTGGGCATCAGACCAGACAATATCCATCAATTGCTGACGCGAGTACACGCGCTCCGGCGACAGTAGCAGGGTTTTAAGGAGCAGAAATTCATAACGCGTCAGCGAGAGCGGCGTACCAAACCAGGCGATCTGCGCCGCCGGTTCATTGAGTTCAAAATGTCCGGTACGCACCACCGGCGACGGCGCAGCAAACTTTTTCACCCGGCGCAGCAGCGTGCGCACGCGGGCGCTCACTTCGCGCGGCGAGAACGGCTTAGCGACATAATCATCTGCACCGATCTCCAGACCAAGCAATCGATCCACTTCATCGCTACGGGCAGTCAGGAAAAGAATCGGCAGCGCAGGATGGCGTTCCAGCAACTGCCGACACAGCTCAAAGCCGCTGATATCCGGTAGTCCCACATCGAGAATCACCGCATCCGGCCGTTGCTGACGCGCTTTTTCCAGCGCGGGCAGCCCGCGAGCGAATAGCTCAACGGTAAACCCTTCCAGTTGCAGGGTGTAGATGAGCGTATCGGCGATTCCCTGTTCATCCTCGACTAACCAGACCTGCGGTTGCTGCATACTCTTTCCCTGTTATTGTCGCCACGGCATGACCGGCACCGCGCTGATGGCGTTCTTCGGCGACCCGTCGACTACTTTGTCGGAGTAGGCCAGATACGCCAGCGTGTTGCGTTTCTCATCATAGAAACGCACGACCTGCAATGACTTAAATATCAATGAGGTGCGTTTTTTGAAAACCACCTCTCCCTGCGCCTTGCCATTCTTAATTTTGTCGCTCAGTTCAATAGGCCCGACCTGCTGGCAAGAGATAGCGGCGTCAGACGTATCTTCCGCCAGCCCCAATCCGCCTTTTATGCCGCCCGTTTTCGCCCGGCTAACATAGCACGTCACGTTTTTGACATCAGGATCGTCAAAAGCTTCCACCACGATTTTATGGTCAGGACCGAACATTTTAAATACCGTATCGACTGAACCAATTTGTTCCGCGCGGGCGCTCTGCCCCAGCAGCAACAAAATTGAGAAAAGTACTAAGCTCTTGTATTTCATATTGTTACCATTCATAAAAGTTACATTGCGTAATTATTAGACATTCTAAAATAAAATGGTTATAGATCACAGGATTAGAATAATTACCTGTCACGTTGCCTAAAAAAAGCATTTAAGCTCAAAAAAAACACTGAATGCTAAAAGAACAAAAAATGCTATTATCCTCTTACCTGATATCGGGTGCTCGTTGTTGAAAGGATGGGGATATTTTATGGATCAGGCTGGCATAATTCGCGACCTGTTAATCTGGCTGGAAGGTCATCTGGATCAGCCGCTGTCACTTGACAATGTGGCGGCAAAAGCAGGCTATTCCAAGTGGCACCTGCAGAGAATGTTTAAGGACGTGACGGGCCACGCCATTGGCGCTTACATCCGCGCCCGTCGTTTATCGAAATCAGCAGTGGCGCTGCGTTTGACCGCGCGTCCAATTCTGGATATTGCTCTTCAGTACCGCTTCGATTCTCAGCAAACCTTTACGCGCGCCTTTAAGAAACAGTTTTCCCAGACGCCAGCGCTGTATCGTCGCTCCTCGGAATGGAGCGCCTTTGGCATTCGCCCGCCATTACGGCTGGGCGAGTTTACCGTGCCGGAACATCAGTTCGTTACGCTGGAAGATACGCCGCTCCTTGGCGTCACGCAGAGCTATTCCTGCTCGCTGGAACAGATTTCCGACTTCCGCCACGAAATGCGCGTGCAATTCTGGCATGATTTCCTCGGTCACTCGCCAACTATTCCGCCTGTGCTTTATGGGCTTAATGAAACGCGCCCCAGCATGGAGAAAGACGATGAGCAGGAAGTATTCTATACCACCGCACTGCCGCAAGAGCAGGCCGATGGCTATGTTCAGTCGGCGCATCCTGTGCTGTTGCAGGGCGGTGAATACGTCATGTTCACCTATGAAGGGTTAGGAACCGGCGTGCAGGATTTTATCCTGACCGTTTACGGCACCTGTATGCCAATGCTGAATCTGACCCGTCGTAAAGGGCAGGATATAGAGCGATACTACCCGTCAGAAGATACCAAAACCGGCGATCGCCCTATCAACCTGCGCTGCGAATTTCTGATCCCGATTCGCCGTTAACGCTGTAGCTCATCCAATGCAGGGGCGTCCAGATGCGAAACGTCCCCTGCGGTTTCTACCACCCACCCAGACGCCAGCCACTGACTTTCCTGGTAATCGATGCGGGAAATAGAGCAGTTGCGCAAACGTAACCGGCGTTCCGCCCAGGCGGGTAGTCCCAGTATAGTACTGACCAGACAGCCCAACGCGATACCGTGACTGACCAATAAAGGTCGGCTGCCCTGCGGTAGCTCCAGACAGGACGCCAGCGCGGCATGAACGCGATCGCTCAACTCCTGCATCGATTCCCCACCGGGAATGCGGCCATCCTGCGTGCCGTTGACTAACTGACGACGCCAGCCCTCTTCTTCTTCCGTCAGCGAATCGATCTGGCGCTTTTCCAGCACGCCCATATCCAGCTCGCGCAGGCGGGAGTCAAAGGTGATATCACACCCGCACGCCTGGGCGATAATCTCCGCCGTGCGTTTTGTGCGGCCTAAATCGCTGCTGATGATATGGGTGATGCCGAGGCTGCGGGCGCGTTCTCCTACCTGCATGGCCTGCTGCTCGCCTTTTGCTGTCAGGGGACTGTCCGATTGGCCCTGAATACGTCGCTCGGCGTTCCACTGCGTTTCACCGTGGCGAACAAGGTATACCTGTAACATGTTTTTTTTCCGTTATACTGCGATAAATTTTTAAAACTGAGCTTAATTATGCACCAGGTTATCTCTGCGACCACCAATCCTGCCAAAATTCAGGCAATTCTACAGGCATTTGAAGAGATTTTCGGCGAAGGATCGTGCCATATTACGCCCGTCGCCGTCGAGAGCGGCGTACCGGAGCAGCCCTTCGGAAGCGAGGAAACGCGTGCTGGCGCACGAAATCGCGTGGATAACGCGCGACGCCTGCATCCACAAGCTGATTTCTGGGTAGCCATTGAAGCCGGAATTGACGATGACGCCACCTTCAGTTGGGTGGTGATTGATAACGGCGTTCAGCGCGGTGAAGCGCGATCGGCCACGCTGCCGCTGCCCGCCGTCATTCTCGACAGAGTCCGCCAGGGAGAAGCGCTTGGCCCGGTGATGTCCCACTATACCGGTATTGACGAGATTGGTCGCAAAGAGGGCGCCATTGGCGTATTTACCGCCGGAAAATTAACGCGCTCCAGCGTTTACTACCAGGCGGTGATCCTGGCGTTAAGCCCGTTTCATAACGCGGTGTATCGATAATTATTTGCGCTATATTGTAGGCCTGATAAGCACAGCGCCATCAGGCATTTCGCGGCGATGTTGCCAGATGGCCGCTTCGCCTTATCCGGCCTACGAGCAAATCAGGCGCTTTTCAGCAGTATCTGCTCAAGCCAATGACGCAGTTCAACCGGCGCGGATTTCAGGCTGTTTGACCCGCGCGTGATGGTGGCGATGCCCGCCCCCAGCTCGGTTTTCAACTCGCGCTGGCTCATTTCGCCACGCAGCAACTCCTCAATAATGCGCACGCGCGTTCCCAGCGCTTCACGCTCGTCCGGCGTAAGCATCAGTTGTAATAAAGGCAGATGCAGATCCTCTGCATATGCCTGACGGAGTAACTCCACAAAACGAAGCCACTCCTGATTACGTTGTTCGGCGATAGCCGATGAATAAGGGGAATGCTGGGTCATGTTATACCGCCGTTTGTACTGTTACACGAGTACAAATGATAACATAACCCGTCTGCATTAATACCGTCGCTGCCACTCAGAGTCGCTCATTAAGGCCTCTTTCTGCCCCATAAAGTGGCGATAGTAAGCGTCATAGGCCAGAACGTTTTTCACGTAGCCGCGCGTTTCCGAAAAGGGAATGCTTTCGACAAACGCTACGGCATCGATACGCCCGGCGCTATTGCCAAGCCAGGTGCGCACGCGCCCCGGCCCGGCGTTATACGCCGCCGAGGCGAAAATACGGTTATTACCAAACTGCTGATAGACATACTGCAAATAGCTGGTGCCAATGTTGATGTTGGTCTCCGGCTCCAGCAGTTGGCCGGGGCCGCGGTAGTCCGGAATCGAAAACATTTTCACCGTATGGGTGGCCGTTCCCGGCATAATCTGCATTAAGCCGCTGGCCCCTACCGGCGATTTTACTTTCGGGTTCCAGGCGCTCTCCTGGCGGGCAATCGCCATGGCATAGCTTTGTGAGATGTCTTTTCCGCGGGTATAGCGGGTAAAAAGATCGTTATACGCCAGCGGGAAACGCTCCTCCAGATGATCCCACAGTTTTCCAGCGATCGTCGCCTGTACGCTCAGATCCCACCAGTGCTGGTTAAACGCATAGCGCGCCAACTGCGCCTGTTCAGATTTACTACGGCTTTTTACCAGATTCGCCCATTCGCTGCGCGCCGTGTTATCCAGGTTCCAGTACATCAGCTCCCGTACACGCGCCATCTCCGGCCCCTGCGTCAACGCGCTGTTTACGTTGGCGGGCGCTTTATCGATTTTAAGTGTGTACTCTTCGCCTAAACGCTGCGCCGCGACCATCGGATAAAAACCGCGCTTCTGCATTAAAGCATGAAGGATCTCTTTCGCTTCGGCGTCACGACCGCGCTCCAGCAATAAATCCGCCTGCCAGTAACGCCACTCGTCTTTCTCTTTCGCCTCCATTGGCAGTCGGGCAAGCCAGGTATTGAGACCGCGACGATCGCCCATCCCCAGCGCCATACGCACGCGCCGCTCGATAAGCGACGTCGATTGCGAGCGCATAATCGCGTCATCGCGCCATTTCGCTTGCGCATCGGTCACATCGTTGCCCATCAGTCGCCAGGCAACGATATCGCGCAGCGCCTGCGTTTGTTCCTCATTAAGTTTCTGCGCCTGTACCAGCGAGGGGATCATCAGACGTGCATTTTCCGCGTCCTGGCGGGCGACGCTGGCAAACGCGACTTCCGCCATCTGGCGGGTAAAATCGGTGGCGCCGGTGGTGCGTGCGAAGGTCAACACGTTATCAGGGTCATTAGCCAGGGTAATGATCGCTGAGGCGATCGTTTGATATTCCGCCGGCATCTGTCCGGCCAGCACCGTAACCAACCCCGTATTCCCGGCTTTCATCGCCAGCCGAATACGTTCCAGATACGCCAGCGGGTCTTGCTTGCCGGAGGCCCGCCAAACGCTGAAAAGTTTATCGCAGGCATTCGGCTGACTTTTGCCGGTCAGCCAAAGGTCTTTCGCGCCCTGCCAGGCCGCTTCCGTTTGCCCGGTACTCCATTTCGCGTAGTAATAGTTACATTGCGCTTCCGTGGTGCCGGGTTTCTCCGGGCTAAACGCCAGCAAGCCGCGCCAGTCTTCACGACGCGCCAGCTCATTGACGAAGCGCGATTGCAGCGTACGCGCAGGCGGAAGCGTAGGATTGGCGCGCACAAACTGCGTGACGGCAATCGCCGGTTGGTTCATCAAATCGTCGGTGATCTTACGGTATTCCAGATACGGGTAGAGCGGATAATCTTTCAGACCCGGCATCATCTGCTCTACCACATCCATCTGGCGGTTGTCCCAGGCCTGCTTAATCTGCGCATAGCGGTTACGCTGCTCTTCCAGTGAGTCGGCCCGCGCGAGGTGACAAAAGGTCAGCAGGCATACGCTGGCGGCGACGAGACGCCAGACAAATGGTTTGGCTCTATCCACAAGCACTTCCTCAATTGTTATCCAATGCAGCATCATGCCGCGTAATGAATTTATGCTAACCAGTCATAGCCATTTGCGCCACGTTACGGACACTTTTTTACTTTTATTGCGAGTGCGATCTGCTGGCTGGGCTTAGGCAGGGAAAAAGGCTACACTTCGCCTTTGAAATCTATTCACCATCACGATAAACATAGAGGCGAAGTCCAACGTGGCTCAATTCGTTTATACCATGCATCGTGTCGGCAAAGTGGTTCCGCCGAAACGTCATATTCTGAAAAACATCTCGCTGAGCTTCTTCCCTGGCGCCAAAATCGGCGTGCTGGGCCTTAACGGCGCCGGTAAGTCTACCCTGCTGCGCATCATGGCGGGTCTCGATAAAGATATCGAGGGTGAAGCGCGCCCGCAGCCCGGCATTAAGATTGGCTACCTGCCGCAGGAACCTCAGCTAAACCCGGAACACACGGTACGCGAGTCGATTGAAGAGGCCGTTTCGGAAGTGGTTAACGCCCTCAAACGTCTGGATGAAGTGTACGCGCTGTACGCCGATCCGGATGCCGACTTCGACAAGCTGGCCGCAGAGCAAGGCCGGCTTGAAGAGATTATCCAGGCGCACGACGGTCATAATCTGAACGTGCAGCTTGAGCGCGCAGCTGACGCCCTGCGTCTGCCGGACTGGGATGCCAAAGTCGAAAAACTGTCCGGCGGCGAGCGCCGCCGCGTGGCGCTGTGCCGTCTGTTGCTGGAAAAGCCGGATATGCTGCTGCTCGACGAACCCACCAACCACCTGGATGCCGAATCTGTTGCGTGGCTGGAACGTTTCCTGCACGACTTCGAAGGCACCGTCGTGGCGATTACCCACGACCGTTACTTCCTCGATAACGTTGCCGGTTGGATTCTGGAACTTGACCGCGGCGAAGGTATTCCGTGGGAAGGCAACTACTCCTCCTGGCTGGAGCAGAAAGATCAGCGTCTGGCGCAGGAAGCGTCTGCCGAAGCGGCGCGCCGTAAATCCATTGAGAAAGAGCTGGAGTGGGTGCGTCAGGGCGCGAAAGGCCGTCAGTCGAAAGGTAAGGCGCGTCTGGCTCGCTTTGAAGAACTGAACAGCGTTGAGTATCAGAAACGTAACGAAACCAACGAACTGTTTATTCCACCAGGACCGCGTCTGGGCGACAAAGTCATTGAAGTCAGCAACCTGCGTAAATCCTACGGCGACCGCGTACTGATCGACGACCTGAGCTTCTCGGTGCCGAAAGGCGCTATCGTCGGGATCATCGGGCCAAACGGCGCGGGTAAATCGACCCTGTTCCGCATGATGTCCGGTCAGGAGCAGCCTGATAGCGGCACCATTACGCTGGGTGAAACCGTCAAGCTGGCCTCGGTCGATCAGTTCCGCGACGCGATGGACAACAGCAAAACCGTCTGGGAAGAAGTGTCCGGCGGGCTGGATATCATGAAGATCGGCAATACCGAAATGCCAAGCCGCGCCTATGTAGGCCGCTTCAACTTCAAAGGCGTCGATCAGGGCAAACGCGTTGGCGAACTGTCCGGCGGTGAGCGCGGTCGTTTGCATCTGGCGAAGCTGCTGCAGGTGGGCGGCAACGTCCTGCTGCTCGACGAACCGACGAACGACCTGGATATCGAAACCCTGCGCGCGCTGGAAAACGCCCTGCTGGAGTTCCCTGGCTGCGCGATGGTTATCTCGCACGACCGTTGGTTCCTTGACCGTATCGCCACCCACATTCTGGATTATCAGGATGAAGGTAAGGTGGAATTCTTCGAAGGCAACTTTACCGAATACGAAGAGTACAAGAAACGCACGCTGGGCGCCGAGGCGCTGGAGCCGAAGCGTATCAAGTACAAGCGTATTGCCAAATAAATGTCTGAATGCCGGGTGGCGCTTGCGCTTACCCGGCCTACAAACCCAGCGATTCCAGTACGTTGTGAAACTGTAGGCCTGATAAGACGCGGTAAGCGTCGCATCAGGCATTGATTCTTATCCCTGCTCGCCCATCATCTCTTTCACCAGTTCCACACAGCGCAAAAAGCGGCCATCATAATCAGCCTCTTTAACGTGAACGAACTCAATATTGTTTTCTTTCAGCATCTCGACCAACAGGTTCTGGAACGCTTTGCGATCCACTGAACTGCCCAGGCTTCGCAGTCCGTCAGCTATCCACGGCGTATTATTCTCCAGCAAAATCACCAGGTCGAAGCGATACTCGTCAATCAGCGCCTGGACAAAGGGATGCTCGCGCCCTTCGTATTTTTTGCAAAATGCCTGGGTGGTGACGAAATCGGTATCGATAAACGCCACTTTATTCGCATATTTCACTGCAAAATCAATATATTGTGCATGGCCAAGCGCAATTTTATCGTAGTCGGAATACTGTAACGCCATCTCATCGCCGCCCAGATGCGAAAAGACATAGTCGCGGCCATATTCCCAGGCGCTGGTGGTATTAAAAATATTGGCGAGCTTATTGACCAGCGTAGACTTGCCGCTTGATTCCCCGCCCAGAATCGCGACGGTACGCACGAAAAACGGCTTCACTTCGGTAGGAATATATTCCCAGTAACGAAACGGATTTTCGCGGATTTGCGCCCCACTGATATTCATAAACGTGCGTTCAGGATCGACCAGCACCGTCTCAATCCCTAAATGCTCCAGGTACTGCGGCGCATCAGCCTCTTCGGAAGTGTAGATCCAGCTCGGCTGTATTCCCTTCTCTGCCATAAACGCTTTAATGCCGTTGCTCCAGACGTCCCAGCCATGCGGATAAGGCTCCATCCCCTCTTCATTAAAGGCGTGGATGCGAATATTTTTTTGGTATTTGAAGGTTTGCAATAACCAGCGCAGGCGATCCGACACGGTGGGCTGCTGCGACATGGCGCTATCCTCAAACAGCCCGCGGTCGCGCGTATCGTCATATCCCATAATGATGTGCAACTCATCCACCTGGCTACAGGCGCGCTGGATCAAGTAGATGTGTCCGGTATGCAATGGATAAAATTTACCGAACACCACGCCAATGTTTTTCTGTCGACGGGGAAACTCCAGCCCGAGAAAACGGTGTAGCGCCTCCAGTTTTTGCGCGCTGGGGCTTTTGATTTTGGCGTTAAGTAACTGACTCAGATACCCCTTGGTCATACCGCTGGCGTCAGCCACCTGTTGCAGAGTGCAACCTTGCTGCTTAATCGCGGTTTTGAGATAGTCGAACGATGACACAAGAGCCTCCTGCTGGAAAAATCGCATAACACTGCCTGACGGCGCTTCGCTTATCAGGCCTACAACATCAATCCGTATCAATCCGTAGGCCGGATAAGACGCATTGCATCGCCATCCGGCAAATTATACAACATCACTACATACAGAGAATTATAAGTCGTCAAACACGCTTAACGCATCTGCGAGCTTTTTAACACCGAACACCTGCATTCCTTCCGGCGGCTTTTTCGGTACGTTGGCGGCAGGCACAATCGCCCGACGAAAACCGTGTTTCGCCGCCTCGGAAATACGCTCCTGCCCGCTCGGCACCGGACGAATCTCGCCTGCCAGCCCCACTTCGCCAAACACCACCAGATCCTGCGGCAACGGCCTGTCACGCAGGCTGGAGACCATCGCCAGCAGTAAAGCCAGATCCGCGCTGGTTTCGGTGACTTTCACGCCGCCGACCACGTTAACGAAGACATCCTGATCCGACATTTGCAGACCGCCGTGTCGGTGCAGCACCGCCAGCAGGATTGCCAGACGGTTTTGTTCCAGACCGACCGCCACGCGTCTGGGGTTCGCCATCATCGAGTGATCGACCAGCGCCTGAATCTCCACCAGCAACGGTCGCGTACCTTCCCAGACGACCATCACTGAACTGCCGGAAGTGACCTCATCGCCACGGCTTAAAAAGATGGCGGACGGGTTGCTCACTTCGCGCAACCCCTGTTCGGTCATGGCGAAGACGCCCAGCTCATTGACTGCGCCAAAGCGGTTTTTGTGGCTGCGCAGCGTGCGAAAACGAGAATCGGCGTCGCCGTCGAGCAATACTGAGCAATCGATACAGTGTTCCAGCACTTTCGGCCCCGCCAGCGACCCGTCTTTGGTGACGTGGCCGACCATCACGATCGCCACGCCGCGCGTTTTGGCGAAGCGCGTCAGGTAGGCTGCCGTTTCGCGGACCTGGGCGACACTGCCCGGCGACGACTGGATGTCCGCCATATGCATCACCTGTATGGAGTCGATCACCATCAGTTTCGGCTGTTCTTCTTCCGCTATCAGGCAGATCTGCTCGATGCTGGTTTCGGAGAGCATATTCAGATTAGCGGTCGGCAGGCCGAGACGGTGCGCACGCATCGCCACCTGCTGTAGCGACTCTTCGCCGGTGACGTACAGTGTTTTCATCTGCTCGGCGAGCTTGCACAGCGTTTGTAGCAGCAACGTTGATTTGCCCGCGCCGGGATTACCGCCAATCAAAATGGCGCTGCCGGGTACCACCCCGCCGCCCAGCACACGGTCAAACTCTTTAAAACCGGTAGAAAAGCGCGGCAGTTCCTCAAGACTGATGTCAGACAGTTTCTGCACTTTTGATACGCCCGCACTGCCGGCGTATCCGCTCAGACGTTCGTTACGCGCCACCGTCGGCGATGCGGCAAGGCGCACCTCGGTAATGGTGTTCCAGGCATGGCAGGCGCTGCATTGCCCCTGCCAGCGCGGGTAATCGGCCCCGCATTCATTACAAACAAAGGCGCGTTTGGGAGCTTTTGCCACGTTTTACCTCTTTCGTTAACGCTGTTGCCGGATGGCGCTGACGCTTATCCGGCCTACGGTCGCCTTGCCATTGGGCAGGTTAATCATTTCTGGTTCATGCTGCCGGAGAGAATGCAAAACACGCCCATCAGGTCAGCGTGGCGGATCGTAATCTCCGTCTTTTCGTTTACTTTTGGCTTGGCATGGAAGGCAATACCTAACCCTGCCGCTTTGATCATGGGCAGATCGTTAGCGCCGTCGCCAATCGCCACCGTCTGCGCCAGCGGGATGTCATGCTCTTGCGCCAGACGAAGCAAGGTATTGGCTTTATACTCAGCATCCACAATATCGCCGATAACGTGGCCGGTAAATTTACCGTCCATGATCTCCAGCTCATTGGCGACCGCCGCCGTCAGGCGTAGCTGGTCACGCAGATAGTCGGCGAAGAAAGTGAAGCCGCCGGAGGCGATAGCGATTTTCCAGCCAAGCGCTTCCAGTTTTAGCACCAGCTGCGTTAATCCTGGCATTAGCGGCAGATTCCCGCGCACCTGGCGCAAAATATCGGCATCCGCGCCTTTCAGCGTCGCCACGCGGCTGCGCAGGCTGGCGGTAAAATCAAGCTCGCCGCGCATCGCGCGCTCCGTCACTTCAGCCACCTTCTCACCGGTACCGGCCAGCTTCGCGATTTCATCGATACACTCAATCTGGATCGCCGTGGAATCCATATCCATGACCAGCAGCCCCGGTGTGCGCAGATGCGGAATTTTACCCAGCGGCGCGACATCCAGCTGCGCCTCATGCGCCAGCCGCGTCGCACGCGGCGTCAGCGACCCCGCCAGACGAATGACCTGATAATCCTCCACGCACCAGGCGGCGACAATCACCATTGCGGCGCCCAGTTTGGTCTGATATTGAGTTAAACGCTGCTTATCCAGCCCGCGCCCATACAGCAGCCAACCGCTGCGGCCTGCATGGTAATCCAGAGGCATCACCTCGTCGCCGCTTAAAGAAAGAGGCAAACCAGGCCATAAAGAGACATCTTCAGGCAGATCGCACCAGGTAATGTTAGGCATTAAAGCTCCTGTAAATCGTTCAGGCCGGTAACCGCCCCGCGGAAAATAACGCATGAGGCTACCTTGTAACCATCGCTTCTGGCAACATTAAGCCTCAAATTTTCAGCAGGTGGAATATGGCTCGCGCAAAACTGAAATTTCGGCTGCATCGTGCAGTCATTGTATTGTTCTGTCTCACACTGCTCGTCGCGCTCATGCAGGGCGCTTCATGGTTTAGTCAAAACCACCAGCGACAGCGCAATCCGCAGCTGGAAGAGCTGGCCCGCACGCTGGCGCGCCAGGTGACGCTCAACATCGCCCCGCTGATGCGCAGCGAAACACCGGATGAAAATCGCATCAACGCCGTGCTGCGTCAGCTCACGCAAGAGAGCCGTATTCTGGATGCCGGCGTCTATGATGAACAGGGCGATCTTATTACTCGCGCTGGCGAAAGCGTCAACGTGCGCGACAGGCTGGCGCTGGATGGCAAAAAAGCGGGCAGCTATTTTAACCAACAAATTGTCGAGCCTATCCAGGGGAAAAACGGCCCATTGGGCTACCTGCGTCTGACGCTGGATACCCACACGCTGGCCACCGAAGCAAAGCAGGTCGATAACACCACCAACATTCTACGCCTGATGCTACTACTCTCGCTGGCGATAGGCGTAGTGCTGACGCGCACCTTGCTACAAGGTAAACGCACCCGCTGGCAGCAGTCGCCCTTCCTGCTTACGGCCAGCAAGCCTGTTCCGGAAGAGGAAGAGCGTGAGGAAAAAGAGTAAAATGACGGCTTAATAAAGGTAAGGAAAACCACCATGACTACATTACGCCTGCTTATTTCTGACTCTTATGACCCCTGGTTTAACCTGGCGGTCGAGGAGTGCATTTTCCGCCAGATGCCCGCCACCCAGCGCGTGCTGTTCCTGTGGCGCAACGCGGATACGGTGGTGATTGGACGCGCGCAAAACCCGTGGAAAGAGTGTAATACGCGGCGTATGGAAGAAGATAACGTCCGTCTGGCCCGCCGTAGCAGCGGCGGCGGCGCGGTATTCCATGACCTCGGTAATACCTGCTTTACCTTTATGGCCGGTAAACCGGAATACGATAAAACCATCTCCACCCATATTGTGCTCGCGGCACTGAATTCGCTGGGCGTTATGGCCGATGCTTCGGGACGCAACGATCTGGTCGTAAAAACGCCGGACGGCGATCGCAAAGTCTCCGGTTCAGCCTATCGCGAAACCAAAGATCGCGGCTTCCATCACGGTACGCTACTGTTGAACGCCGACCTCAGCCGTCTGGCGAACTATCTGAATCCCGATAAAAAGAAACTTGCGGCGAAAGGGATTACCTCCGTTCGCTCCCGCGTGGCCAATCTTACCGAGCTATTACCGGGTATCACCCATCAACAGGTCTGCCAGGCGGTCACGGAAGCCTTTTTCGCCCATTACGGCGAACGCGTCGACGCGGAAGTGATTTCACCGGATAAAACGCCGGATCTGCCGAATTTTGCCGAAACCTTTGCGCGCCAGAGCAGTTGGGAGTGGAATTTCGGCCAGGCACCGGCGTTCAGCCATCTACTGGACGAACGTTTCACCTGGGGCGGCGTCGAGCTGCATTTTGACGTCGAGAAAGGTGTGATTACCCGTGTGCAGGTGTTTACCGATAGCCTGAACCCGGCACCGCTGGAAGCGCTGGCCGAGCGGCTGCAAGGGTGTTTGTACCGCGCGGATATGCTGCAACAGGCGTGCGAAGCGTTACTGGTTGATTTCCCGGAGCAGGAAAAAGAACTGCGGGAATTATCGGCGTGGATTGCCAGAGCAGTGCGCTAAATGAATAATATCAGAGAGATGAATGTGTCTCTGATATTATTTAAACATAACAACATATTCTGAAAAATGAGCGAATAGCACAAATAGTTAAAACATACTCGCCAACAACTATAATCTTTAAAATTAATATTATTTCCCCGCACTTCATAAACCCAGCGAATTATAAACCATTTATCATCACCAATGATGATTAAAGTTTTTCTTAAGCAAGATTTAATTTTATTAAATTTACAATCTATCATTCTCTTCATAGAATCCCGGCGCGCATTACATGTTCTTTGGAAATATACTTAATCGTTAGGGATTACTGATGAAAAAATTATTAATAGCGACCTCTGTCGTAATAGGATTATCAACTTCAGCGCAAGCGGTTGAATCCACTGCTGTATTAAAACTGACTGGCGTTTTAACCAACGGCGCATGTATACCAGAGTTAAGTGATGGTGGAGTTGTAGATTTCGGTACTAAGGCCGTTAGCGATCTGCTGCCAACTGAGACGAATCAACTGGGATACAAAGATATAACACTCACGATTCAGTGTCTTGCACCGGCAAAAGTTGGCTGGACCGCTACCGATAATCATCCCGATTCGGTAACATCATTGACTATCGATGACGCAACATTTAGACATCAGAACAATAGAATACCAAACTATCAGCTAGGTCTGGGTAAAACAGCAGGTGGTATCAACATTGGTTCATTCGGCCTCTCTATGGACTTGAATAATGCGACCGCCGATGGAATTCAGACGAAAATGGTAGTGGCAAGTAGTAATAATCCAGATTACTGGGCTATCGCAGGAAACGAATTCGTTGCGATTACAAATACATTTCCAACTGTCACTACATATAGTGTCGGCGATGAAAATGGCCCCGCCGCCTTTACCACCGCAACATTTCCTATACGCGTAGCTGCCGCTATACAGGGAACGGACACACTGGCTATTACCGATAACACCACGCTTGATGGTCAGGCGACCTTTACACTCGTATATCTGTAACTCCAGCATTCACATGGAATATTCAACACCTCTTTAATGGAACTATAATGAAAAAAATTTTGCTTATTACTGCAATTGCAGCAGCCTTTGCTACAACCAGCGTGAATGCTGACACCACCGCCGTATTAAAAGTCACCGGTCAACTGATTGTTGGCGGTTGTACCCCAGAACTCAGCGACGGCGGCGTGGTTGATTACGGTACTATCCGCCTCGCCACACTTTCCGCAACCGATGTAAACCAACTGGGCACTAAAGATGTCTCTCTGAGTATCTCTTGTCCGTCTGCAACCAAAGCAGCCTGGACTATTACCGATGACCGTGCGGACACCCACCCAGGCGCATCCGTTATCTCCATAGCCAATGGCAATATGACTAATGGTATAGTATCTGATACCACAATGTCCTACGGCGTTGGCAAAACAACCGAAGGTGTAAAAATCGGCGCGTTCTCTATTTACACCGATACCGCGAACGTTACCGCTGATGGTGTAAAATCTGACGCTATCTCAGGAACCGTTGATAGCCCAGTCTGGCAGAAGTCCACCACCGGGATTATCAAAAACGGCAATATGGAAATGTTTACCGTTGCTACAAAAGGCACCACCGAACCGGTTCCGTATACTCTTGCCATTTTCCCGCTGAAAACCTCACTGGCCATTCAGGATACTGCAACGCTGGCCATTACTGATGATACTGTTCTGGATGGTCAGGCAACCATCACGCTTAAATATCTCTGATCCAGACCGTATAAAAAGGTTATTGATCTGTCTCCCTTATTATGGGGAGACAGATCAAAATTAAAGGACTAATTCTGATGCCAGCAGTGACTAAACTTCCATTATTATTACTCAGCGTCCCCTTTGTTTTTTCAGCACTCTTTTCACAGGCTAACGCTGCCGGCATGGTACCGGAAACTACGCTACTGGTGATTGAAGAATCCACACACAGCGGCGTAATGAATGTTAAAAACACCGACAGCAATCCGGCTTTGTTATATACCACCGTCGTTGATTTACCTGACGACAATGGTGTGAAGCTGGATGTCACTCAACCGGTTGTTCGCGTTGAAGCAGGCCAGCAGCAGCAGCTACGCTTTATTATGGAAAGCACGGAACCGCTCACCGTCGAGCACTATAAACGCGTCACGTTTGAAGGTATTCCTCCGAAATCTACCAATAAGGGAATGAAAATAGGTTTTAATCTACGCCAGGATTTGCCGGTATTAATTCGTCCTAAAAATCTACCGGTCGTTACTGATGCCTGGAAATTATTAACCTGGTCCAGAAACGGACAAACAATCAACGTCAAAAATCCGTCTCCCTACGTTGTACGTTTAGCCCAAAATATTACCTTCTTACCTTCCGGGGGCGAAGGCACGATTAAAAAAACCTATATTCTGCCCGGCGAAACATTGAACGTCAGTATAAAAACGCCCCTTGCTGCTGATACATCCGTACGTTTTTACCCTGCCAGCCGTTACGGCATTGAAGTCCCCAGCTTTACCTCACCGCTGGTGCCGTGATGAGAGCTAGCACGTGAAGTATTCAAAACTGCCGCTATACATCAAAACTGCGCTTTATTGCTCACTGGCGACCACGACGTTTCCGGCTCTGGCGGAGGAGCTGAATTTTGACATGGGTATTCTCACCTCCAGAGGCATTAGCCCCAACGTGGCACAATATTTTTCCCGTGCGCCGCGTTTTCTACCAGGCAGCCACACCGTCATGGTAAAGATCAATGGCGTAAATAGAGGGTCGTTGGTCGCGCGTTTCGACACAGAAGGCCAGCTTTGCGTGGATGACGATTTCCTCAGCGCCAGCGGGCTCGTACCGCTTAATATCAGCGCCAAAGAAACATGCCATAGCCTACAAGAAGATTATCCCTCAGCGATTATTACCCCACTGCCAAACAGTGAATCGCTGGAGCTTTTTGTTCCGGCGCAGGCTCTGGATAATAACTTACTCTCGCTAAACAACGTGATTAAAGGCGGCACCGCCGGGTTATTTAACTATAACCTGTACGCCAGTCGCAGCGAGTCATCCGGTAGCGATAGCCGAAACTATGCCCAGGCAAACCTTGAAGCTGGCTTAAACTTCGCGGAATGGACGCTGCGCAGCCGCTACATGCTGACGAATAATGATGGAGAATACCGTACCGATAGTCTATATACCTATGCGGAGCACGTATTTCAGGCACAAAAAATGCGTGCGCAAGTTGGGCAGATCAACGTCAACTCCAGTCTATTCAGTGGCGCGCCGATCAACGGCGTACAGCTTATCCCTGAACAAGGGCTGGCACAGGATACCCAAGGCGTAACCATTAACGGTATTGCCCGAACCCACCAGGCTCGCGTTGAAGTTCGTCAGTCCGGACAGATTATTTATACCGCACCAGTGAACGCTGGGGCATTTACCCTTGAAAATGTCCCCATCATACGCAGCAATACCGACCTTAACGTCAGCGTCGTTGAAACCGATGGCTCAACGACAACCTTCACGGTGCCGGCAGTATCCTTTAATTTACGCGAACTCACGCCCGCAGGCTTAACAATGTCCATAGGGCGCGTACGTGATACCACCAGCGACTATTCTCTCCCCTGGATCTATAACATCAGCGATGGTTGGAAACTGAGTGAAAACTGGCTGGCGCAGGCGTCTGGCGTACTGGCACAAGACTATCAAGCGGCAGGAGGTATGCTGCAATGGCTTCCAACCAACAAATGGACGTTTTCCGGCTCAATGCTGGGCAGTAAAGCGTCCTTCGGCGAATCTCTGCAGGGTGCGAAAAGTGAACTACGTGCCAGCATGGCGCTGCCCGGGGAAATTAGCCTTGACGTCAGTACCGCCCGCTACAGCGACGGATACCGTGAGTTAACGGATGCGCTCAATAAAGATGCTTACGAATACCAAAGTAGCTCCAGTGCTAATATCGCCTGGAACCATAATCTGTTAGGTACCTTCTCTCTGGGTTATTACACTTATCAGGCTACGGATAATAACAACGACTCTCGCAGTATAATGGCTTCCTGGGGCAAAACATTTAAATATGCCTCAATTACCGCTAACTGGCAGCACGCTGTTAATCAGGATGATGAGAATCATAACGGCAGTAATGATGATGATATGTTTTACATCAACATCAGCATTCCACTAGGTGAGCAGCGCGTCGGCGCTTATATGCGTAATCAAGGTGATAAAACAACCTACGGGCTACAAAATAATGGTTCGCTGAGTAAAGATACCCATTACTATATTTCTGCGGATCGTGATGCAAAAAACCAGCAAAATAGCTTCAACGGTAATCTCAATAGCAATCTCCATTACACTCAACTCAGCGTGGGCGGCGGCACTGATGGCGATAATTACCGCAACTATAACGCAACCTTCAGCGGAGGCATCGCTGCACACGAACATGGCATAACGTTCTCGCCTTACACCATCAAAAATACCTTTGCTATCGCACGCCTGAGTGAACCAGAAAGCGGCATTGAAATCGCCACGCCACAGGGGCGAATCTGGACTGACCGCTGGGGGCAGGCCGTCATTCCGGGGCTAACTGAATGGCGGAAATCCCGCGTAGAGGTTAATGCGAATACGCTACCAAAGAGCATGGAACTGGCAAACGGTATTAAGAATATTACCGTCGCGCACAGCGCTTTTCGGGTACTGGATTTCAACGTGCTGAATACACGCCGTGTGATGCTGACAGTAAAGCGTCCGGACGGCTCATGGCTACCTAAAGGCACCAGCATTGTAGATGAAAAAAATAACTATTTGGTCAGCGCTGTCGACAGCGGACGCGTATTTATCACCGATGTTGCGGATAATCCTGCGTTATATGCCGCTGATGATGATATGAATCGTCTGTGTCGCATCCACTACACGCTGCAGAAAACCCAGGATAAAGAGGCATTTTATGAAACGGCAAAGGGAGTCTGTCAATGAAATCCAACAGCAAATGGTTGGGGATTGCTATATGTTGTATCTTCACCGCACTACTCCCTCCATCAGCCCGAGCCGACGATGACTGCCAAATAACGTTCTCTTCGCCAAACGTCAGCTTTGGCTGGCTTAAGCAAGATGATATCGTCAATTCTCAGCAAGGCTGGAATCAAATGTCTTCACAGGAGGTTCACGTTAGTGTGAGTTGCCCAGAAAGCCAGAATATTGCTCTTTTTGTGCAAGCCTCAGCGGGGGAAAAGGGACGATTTTATTTTGGAAATAACGGTGGTCTCGCCGTACGTGTTAGTCAGATGATAGTAGATGGTAAAAGTTATCCTATTGCCAGCACCCTTGATAGAGTGAGCTTTGCTCCCAATGACAGTGCCCTGGATAGTCTGTTGCTACATAATAACAACGGTATCATCGCGATGGATAATAATCAGCAGGTCAGTGGGAAAATGATGAACGTCACGCTGACATTAACACCTGTCTTGAACGATAATCAATTTACACATTCTACCGATACGGTCATGCTGGAAAGCAATTTACAGTGGGAAGTGCTGACGAAATAAACGATGAAGGGGGCCTGCTCTGGCCCCCTTCACAATCTTACTCTTTATCGCCCAGCAGTACGGATTCCAGCGCGATTTTGATCATGTCGTTGAAGGTCGTCTGACGCTCAGCGGCTGTGGTCTGCTCGTGGGTACGGATGTGGTCGGACACGGTGCAGATGGTCAGCGCTTTCGCGCCAAACTCAGCCGCAACGCCGTAGATGCCCGCCGCTTCCATCTCCACGCCCAGCACGCCGTATTTTTCCATCACGTCGAACATTTCGCCGTCCGGAGAGTAGAACAGGTCTGCGGAGAACAGGTTGCCCACGCGCGCGTCCACGCCCAGCGCTTTTGCCGCGTCAACCGCGTTACGCACCATGTCGAAGTCGGCGATAGCCGCGAAGTCATGATCTTTAAAACGGATACGGTTCACTTTGGAGTCAGTGCAGGCACCCATACCGATCACCACGTCGCGCAGTTTGACGTCCATGCGCACAGCGCCGCAGGAGCCGACGCGAATGATTTTCTTCACGCCGAAATCGGTGATCAGCTCTTTGGTGTAGATGGAGCAGGACGGGATACCCATGCCGTGGCCCATCACGGAGATCTTACGGCCTTTGTAAGTCCCGGTGAAACCTAACATGCCGCGAACGTTGTTCACTTCGCGAACATCTTCGAGGAAAGTCTCAGCAATGTGCTTCGCGCGCAGCGGGTCGCCCGGCATCAATACGACGTCAGCGAAATCACCCATTTCTGCATTAATATGTGGAGTTGCCATCTTCAGTTCCCTTTAAATTTGTTGTTATTGCCTGATGGCGGCTACGCCTTATCAGGCCTACAAAACGTGTGTAAAAACAGTGAAATACCCTAAGGATTTCGCGTTGTAGGAAGGCGACGAATTCGTGAATCCCCGGGAGCATAGATTAACTATGTGACCGGGGTGAGCGAATGAAGTCAACGCATCTACAGCGCGAAAGACAATGGGTATCACAGCATGTTTTTACCGTAGTCCATCGGCGATGTACCAAAGTAGGTCGCCAGCGTCTGGCCGATATCCGCGAAGGTTTCACGGTGACCTAAAGAGCCCGGTTTGACTTTCGGACCGTAGATCAGCACAGGAATGTGCTCACGGGTATGGTCAGTACCGGTCCAGCTCGGGTCACAGCCGTGGTCAGCGGTCAGGATCAGAATGTCATCTTCACCCACCAGCTCCATCAGCTCCGGCAGACGGCGGTCAAACAGCTCCAGACCTGCGGCGTAGCCCGCGATGTCGCGACGGTGGCCCCAGGAAGAGTCGAAGTCGACGAAGTTAGTGAAGACGATGGTTTTATCGCCCGCTTCTTTCATCTCTTTGAGGGTCGCGTCGAACAGCGCGTCCAGACCGGTCGCTTTCACTTTCTTAGTGATGCCGCAGTTGGCGTAGATGTCGGCAATCTTACCGACGGACACCACGTGGCCCTGTTTTTCATCGACCAGTTTC
The DNA here is from genome assembly GCF_004010735.1 of Salmonella sp. SSDFZ54. Taxonomy (NCBI): domain Bacteria; kingdom Pseudomonadati; phylum Pseudomonadota; class Gammaproteobacteria; order Enterobacterales; family Enterobacteriaceae; genus Salmonella; species Salmonella sp. SSDFZ54. The sequence goes on along the minus strand of NZ_CP034819.1, from coordinate 2,677,677 downwards.
TGCAGCACGGTCGGCGCTGGCGGTTCAACGGCCAGGTCGTGACGGTTACCGGTACGCTGGAAGTTACCGGCCTTGTCGCCGATAAACGGACGCGCGATCACGCGGCCAATGTTGTAGCCGCCTTCGGTCAGCTCTTCACGGGCGATTTCGCACAGCTCGTAGAGTTTATCCAGGCCAAAGGTCTCTTCGTGGCAGGCAATCTGGAACACGGAGTCAGCGGAGGTGTAGAAAATCGGCTTGCCGGTTTTCATGTGCTCTTCGCCGAGCTGGTCCAGAATAACGGTGCCGGACGAGTGGCAGTTACCGAGATAGCCCGGCAGGTTGGCGCGTTTCACCAGCTTATCCAGCAGTTCCTGCGGGAAGCTGTTTTCGTGGTCGCTGAAATAGCCCCAGTCGAACAGTACCGGCACACCGGCGATTTCCCAGTGGCCTGACGGCGTATCTTTGCCGGAGGACAGTTCGTGCGCCCATGCGTATGCGCCAATAACGTCCGCGTTGCCGTCCATACCGGCGGCAATTTTACCGGTAGAGCCTTCATGCGCTTTCACCAGCCCCAGACGAGTCAGGTTAGGCAGATTCAACGGGCCTTTACGGCCATTGTCAGCTTCGCCTTTGGCGCAAGCTTCTGCGATGTGGCCCAGAGTGTCGGAACCTACGTCGCCAAAACGATCCGCGTCTTCAGTAGCGCCGATGCCGAATGAGTCCAGCACCATAATAAATGCACGTTTCATATCTTCTCCGTACTTAGTGCTTCAAAAATAATTGATCAGATCAGTATACAACTATTCAGTAATTCGACGATAGACCGAAGGTGTGCTTGCTGGCGCTTTATCGTCAAGGATAATTGCCGCTTTGACGGCCTTCGCCGCTTCCTGCCAACTGGCTTCGTCTTTGGCATGAATCACCGCCAGCGGGCGCTGCCCGTCGATGCTGTCGCCCAGACGGGCCATGTCGGTAAAGCCAACGCTGTAATCAATGGTATCAGACGCCTGACGACGGCCGCCGCCCATCGAGACGACCGCCATCCCCAGCGCACGCGTATCCATTGCGCTGATAAACCCTTCGGTATCAGCATATACCGCTTTGCTCAACATGGCGGTCGGCAGGTATTTATCGTAGTTCTCAACGAAATCGCTCGGCCCTTTCTGCGCGGCCACCATACGACCAAAGACTTCTGCCGCTTTACCGTTATCCAGCACCGCCTGTAATTTCGCACGCGCTTCGGCGTCGTCTTTCGCCAGCTGACCGGAGATCAGCATCTCCACGCATAGCGCCATGGTAACGTCAAACAAGCGCGGATTGCGGTATTCACCGGTCAGGAACTGCACGGCTTCACGCACTTCCACCGCGTTACCGGCGCTCGAAGCCAGCACCTGGTTCATATCGGTTAACAACGCCGTAGTGCGAACTCCCGCGCCGTTTGCCACGCCGACAATCGCTTCAGCAAGGGCTTCAGAAAGTTCATAGGTTGGCATAAACGCGCCGCTGCCGACTTTGACGTCCATTACCAGCGCATCCAGTCCTTCGGCCAGTTTCTTGGCGAGGATGGAACCGGTGATCAGCGGAATAGAGTCCACCGTCGCGGTAATATCGCGGGTGGCGTAAAAACGTTTGTCCGCCGGTGCAAGCGAGCTGGTTTGCCCAATAATCGCCACACCCACGTCTTGAATAATTTCGCGGAAACGGTTGTCGTCCGGGAAGATATCGAAGCCCGGGATCGCTTCCAGTTTGTCGAGCGTACCGCCGGTATGTCCAAGGCCGCGACCGGAGATCATCGGCACATAACCGCCGCAGGCCGCTACCATTGGCCCCAGCATCAGAGACGTCACGTCCCCTACGCCGCCGGTCGAATGCTTATCGACAATCGGGCCATTGAGATTCAGGCTTTTCCAGTCAAGGACAGTACCGGAATCCCGCATCGCCATGGTCAGCGAAACACGCTCCGGCATGGTCATATCGTGGAAGAAGATGGTCATCGCCAGGGCGGCAATCTGCCCTTCAGAGATAGTATTGTCACGAATACCATTGATAAAGAAACGAATTTCTTCGTCACTCAACGCATGACCATCACGCTTTTTACGAATAATTTCTTGTGCGAGAAACACGGTACCCTCCTGAGGGAAAAGAGTAGAAGGCTTACATCGCCGGATGGTGGCTAACGCCTTATCCGGCCTACAGGCCTGGATTTGTAGGCCGGATAAGCGCAGCGCCATCCGGCAAATCAGAGCTTAGTAGCTGCTGGCGCTCTTACCGTCGCCGTGACCCAGCGCTTTCAGCAGGCTTGCCAGCAGGCTGGATGCGCCAAAGCGGTAGTGACGAGAATCAGCCCAGTCAGCGCCAAACAGTTCGTCTGCAATCGCGAGGAATTTCTGCGCGTCTTCCGCCGTACGTACGCCGCCCGCCGGTTTGAAGCCAACGGTTTTGGAAACGCCCATGTCGCGGATCACTTCCATCATGATGCGCGCGCTTTCCGGCGTAGCGTTTACCGGCACTTTACCGGTAGAGGTTTTGATGAAATCCGCACCGGCTTTGATGGAGATTTCAGAGGCTTTACGAATCAGCGCCTCTTCTTTCAGCTCGCCGGTTTCGATGATCACTTTCAGCAATACGTTCGCTGCGGCACAAGCGTCTTTACAGGCTTTTACCAGGTCAAAACCCACCTGCTCGTTACCGGCGATCAACGCGCGGTACGGGAATACCACGTCCACTTCGTCAGCGCCGTAGGCGATCGCCGCACGGGTTTCCGCCAGCGCAATATCGATGTCATCATTGCCATGCGGGAAGTTAGTCACCGTTGCAATGCGGATGTCCGGCGTACCTTGTTCTTTCAGAGTCTTACGCGCAATCGGGATAAAACGCGGGTAAATACAAATCGCCGCCGTATTCCCGACCGGGGTTTTTGCCTGATGACACAACGCGATCACTTTTTCATTGGTGTCGTCATCGTTCAGAGTGGTCAGATCCATCAGTTTGAGCGCACGCAGGCTGCTTGCTTTTAAATCAGTCATGACATTCTCCAACGGCATTGCCGTATAAAATTTCACCTTGCGAGTCTGTTAATATTCTAACATTCACTCGCGATTACACTTCGATATACATCACAGTTAATGAAAACTACGTACAAATTTGCATTACTGTAATGAGATCTGAATCAAATTATCCCGCCGTCACCGTCTGTTCTTCGAGCGATAAGCGCATCAGGATCAAAGTCGGTTTGCCGCCATTTTCTACAATAGCGCATCGTCCCGGCATAAAGAGGAAACGAAGATGCCTGCCTCATGCGAAACTGCGCTCCAGCAGCGTTGCCAGCAAATTGTGACCAGCCCGGTGCTCACGCCTGAACAAAAACGCCATTTTCTGGCGCTGGAAGCTGAAAACGCCCTGCCTTATCCCACCCTGCCGGAAGATGCCCGCCAGGCGCTGGATGAAGGCGTCATTTGCGATATGTTTGAGGGGCACGCCCCCTTCAAACCGCGCTACGTGTTGCCCGATTACGCCCGATTTCTGGCTAACGGTTCACAGTGGCTGGAACTGGAAGGCGCGAAAGATCTGGATGATGCGTTATCCCTACTCACCATTCTGTATCATCACGTTCCTTCCGTGACGTCCATGCCGGTTTATCTCGGCCAGCTTGATGCGTTGCTGCAACCGTATGTTAGAATTCTAACACAAGATGCGATCGATATTCGAATAAAACGTTTCTGGCGTTATCTCGACAGAACGCTGCCAGACGCCTTTATGCATGCCAATATTGGCCCTGCCGATACGCCTGTCACACGAGCAATTTTGCGCGCTGATGCCGAGCTAAAGCAGGTGGCGCCTAACCTGACGTTTATCTACGATGCGGAAATTACGCCGGACGATCTGCTGCTGGAGGTCGCCAAAAACATTTGCGAATGCAGTAAGCCACACATTTCCAACGGCCCTGTAAATGATAAAATTTTCACAAAAGGCCATTATGGCATCGTCAGTTGTTATAACTCGCTACCGCTTGGCGGCGGCGGCAGTACGCTGGTACGTCTCAACCTGAAAGCCGTGGCAGAACGCAGTACGTCTGTCGATGACTTCTTTTCACGTACGCTACCGCACTACTGCCGACAGCAGATCGCCATCATTAATTCACGATGTGAATTCCTCTATGAAAAGTCACATTTCTTTGAGAATAGCTTTCTTGTACAGGAAGGTTTGATCGATCCCGAACGTTTTGCGCCGATGTTCGGTATGTACGGGCTGGCGGAAGCCGTGAATCTGCTGTGCGAAAACGCGGGCCTGAACGCCCGTTACGGCAAGAATGAAACGGCGAACGAGCTGGGCTACCGTATCAGCGCCCAACTGGCGGATTTCGTCGAAAATACGCCAGTGAAGTATGGCTGGAAGCAACGGGCGCTGCTCCATGCCCAGTCTGGCATCAGTTCCGATATTGGCACTACGCCGGGCGCACGTCTGCCGTATGGCGATGAACCGGACCCTATCACCCATTTGCAAACCGTCGCGCCGCACCATGCCTTTTATCATGCCGGGATCAGCGACATTCTGACGCTGGACGAAACCATCAAGCGTAATCCGCAGGCGCTGGTTCAGCTTTGTCTTGGCGCGTTCAAAGCCGGGATGCGGGAATTTACCGCCAATGTCAGCGGCAACGATCTGGTGCGCGTCACCGGTTATATGGTGCGCCTGTCGGATCTGGCGAAATTTCGCGCCGAAGGCTCGCGCACGAATACCACCTGGCTGGGAGAAGAAGCCGCACGTAATACCCGCATCCTGGAACGACAGCCACGCGTAGTCAGCCATGAACAACAGATGCGCTTTAGTCAGTAAGATCATTGCGTTTTCCTGCGTCGATGGGCCAGGCAGCCGCCTGGCATTATTCTTACAGGGCTGCAATTTGCGCTGCAAGAATTGCCATAACCCGTGGACGATGGGACGCTGTAACGACTGCGGGGAATGCGTATCGCAGTGTCCGCACCACGCCCTCAGCGTTGATGGCGGGAAAGTGGTATGGCGGTCGGACGTCTGCGAGCAGTGCGATACCTGCCTGAAAATGTGCCCACAGCAGGCAACGCCAATGGCGCAGACCATGAGCGTTGACGATGTGCTGCGTCATATTCGTAAAGCATCGCTGTTTATTGAAGGTATTACCGTCAGCGGCGGAGAGGCGACCACGCAATTACCGTTTATTGTGGCGCTATTTACAGCGATCAAAGCCGATCCGCAGTTACAACGACTGACCTGCCTGGTGGACAGTAATGGTCAGTTAAGCGAGACCGGCTGGCAGAAACTACTGCCGGTTTGCGACGGCGTAATGCTCGATCTGAAAGCCTGGAAGAGCGAGTGTCATCACCGTCTGACCGGACGTGATAACACTCATATTAAGCACAGTATCCGCTTTCTTGCTGCGCAGGGAAAACTGGCGGAGCTGCGGTTACTGGTTATCCCGGGTCAGGTGGACTATGCGGCGCATATCGATTCACTGGCGGCGTTTATTACTTCGCTGGGCGAGGTTCCGGTGCGTTTGAATGCCTTTCATGCGCACGGCGTCTATGGCGAAGCGAAAGCCTGGCCAGGCGCGACGCCGCAAGAGGTGGAACGGCTGGCAGACGGATTGCGCGCGCGTGGGGTGGCGAAGCTGATTTTGCCGGCGCTATATTTGTAACCGTCGCCTGCCGGACGGCGGCTGCGATGCCATCAGAGCCGAAATAAGGTAATGGTATTGCGATACAGCGTATCGGCTATCACCTCTGCGGGCTCCGAACGTAATTCGCAGAGCGCATCAAATACGCGCGCCGCCTGCTCCGGGCGGTTCGGCTGCCCCTGAAACCCCTTTAGCGGCATATCCGGCGCATCGGTCTCCAGCAACAGCGCGTCCAGCGGCAACCGCGCCATAACATCACGGGTTTTACTGGCGCGCGGGTAGGTGATGGTGCCGCCGACGCCGATTTTATAGCCCAGTCGCACAAAGCGTTCGGCCTGTTGCAGACTGCCGGCAAAACCATGCACCACGCCGGTTCGCGGCAGCTCCTGGCGCTTTAAGTGCATCGCCAGTTTGTCATGCGTGCGCCGCGAGTGCAGGATCACCGGCAGATCGTAGCGTTTTGCCAGTTGCAGCTGCGCGTCTAAAAATCGCTCTTGCCTGGAGAACTGCGGATCGTCGCGATAAAGATCGAGACCGATCTCGCCTACCGCCACGACGTTCTGTTGTTGCGCCAGCGCCTGTTGTAGCTTATCAGAATCGTCATCGGCATGACGCTCAATCACAATGGGGTGCAATCCCAGCGCAGCATAAAGCGACGGGAAACGCGCCGCCAGCGCCAGCACGCGGGGAAAGTGAGCCGCCTCGGTCGCCGGCACGATGATTTTTTCAACGCCCGCCTCACAGGCACGCTGAATACTGGCGCGCTCATCGCCCGTAAAGGGCGGGAAATCAAAATGGCAATGCGTATCGATAAAGCGCCAGCTCACGCCAGATCCTCGTCGGTAAATGTGGTGTCGTTTGCCTGCGGCGCGCTAATGACCTCCGCCACATGCGTATCATTGGCCACCGGCGCCGGAGGCACGACCACCGTTTCCGGCACGGCAATCCGCGACGTATGGCGCAAGAGAGGCGGCGTTGCGGCGAGCAATTTACCAACGGTGGCAAGGAAATAACGCCCGCATAATTGCCCGGTTTTGTAATCCTCACGCAGCGCCGGGATACGGCTGCCCAGCGCCATGCTGTGCAGCGGTTTCGGCGGATAAATTTCAATGATCCGCAGCTTACCCGGCGGCTTTTCAATAAATTGTTGGATCGCGCTGTAGGACGTTTCATGATGCTGCACCAGGTTGACCAACGGCTGTAGACTGCTCTCCCCCAGCCAGCGCTCCATACGCTTAAACCACTGCGGCGTGTAATACATTTGCGAGGGTACGGTGCGGATCACCACAATGGTTTTCGCCCCCCGCTTTGCCGCCTCCTGAACCGGAATGGCGTCGCTAATGCCACCGTCCAGATAGTTGATGCCCTCTAACGTAACGCCGGTACGGTAGAAACCCGGTATAGCGCTGGAGGCGCGAATGATATCAAGCCAGTTTTGTTTTGTCGGCGAGAAATAGCCCGGCGTGTAATCATCCCCCCGGCAAGCGCACATATAAAAGGATTTTCCGCTGTCGAACAGGCGCGCTGCGGTATCCATCTGCAGCGGCATCCGGGCGGCAGTGGATTCTACCAGCCAGTCGAGGTCGATAAGGTTTCCTCCGCGTACAAATCGCAGCGGATCAAAAAATTCGCGCCTGGTGGTATAGCGCATAATGACTTTACGCCCGTAGCCGGGCTGGTTGCAGAGATACGCCGAGAGATTTTGCGCACCGGCTGATGTGCCGAAGTAGAGATGGAAAGGATTAAACTGCGCACGCATAAACTCATCCAGCACGCCTGCGGTAAAGATACCCCGCTGCCCCCCGCCCTCACAGACCAGCGCCATACGGCCTGGCCGGAACGGTGTTAATGATAACGGCGCAATATTGCCGAGCGTAACCGGTATTCGCTGGCCCACCTCTGCCTTCCTGTTTTTCATTTTTTTCCAGGCTGACAAGGTAACGCAAAACGTTAACGGCTAAAACCGTAAAAGCCAGTCCGCTGGACTGGCTTGATAGCAATATATCTTTACAGCTGCCTGCTAGGGTCGTTTACGGCCCATGAACAGGCTGACCAGGAAGAGCACGATCCCGACGACGAAGACGATTTTCGCCGCGCCGGCAGCCGTACCAGCCAGTCCACCAAAACCCAATGCGGCGGCAATTAACGCGATAACCAGAAATATAATGCCCCAACGAAACATAAGCCTCTCCTTTACCATAGTTAATGTCGACCGCTAAATATGAGCGCTCAGGCTACTCATTCGCGATATTTTTAGTGTGGTGCACATTACGCCTCCCGACAAACGTCGGGAGGACGAATTACGACGAATTACTGAACTTTCAGATCGTTTTTAACACTTTTTACGCCATCAACGGCTTTCGCGATGCTTTCAGCGCGGTCGCTTTGTTCCTGAGTTTCAACGGTACCGGAGAGCTGTACGACGCCATCGGTCGTTTCCACTTTCACTTTACGGGAAGGGACGAGATCGTCCGCCAGCAACTTGGCTTTGACTTCACTGGTCGTGGCCGTATCGCCGGCATAACCTTTCACGGAACCTTCTTTATTGTCGCGAACGTGAAGTTTGTCGCTAACGGAGGTCACGCCTTCTACGCCTTTCGCCACTTTCACGGCGGCTTCAGCCTGCGCCTGGCTTTCTACAAAGCCGCTCAGGGTGACGACTTTCTGATTGGTTTCGACAGAAATATCGGTGCTTTTAATATTGTCATGGTCTACCAGCGCAGCTTTGACTTTCGCAGTGATAGCGCTGTCATCCATGAAGTTACCGACTTTATTCATAGAGCTATCGACTTTTTGCCCTGCGGTTTCGGTTCCGCTTTGCGCCTTGTCCGTTGTTGCGTTTTCTGCAAAGGCAGAACCTGTCGCAACAGCAGAGGTCAACATTACGGCCAGCAGAGTTTTAGAAATCTTCAGTCTTGTCATAGTCATCGATTTTGTCCTGTATAGTTTGCTCGTAATTTGAGCTCAGGCAACACGAGGTTGCATTGCTGAATGCGGTGAAACTCACCGGTTTCTGAAGTCAATGACTGGCATCACATTCGTGAATTTGTAACGACGCGTCGCCTGCCACCCTTCCGTTTCAGTTATTAATATCGTGACTGAAACAAATCTCAGCTTTAAGCTCTAATATTCACGCATTGAACAGGCATTAAAGCCGACATTTATGTCATCACTTTGTTAAATATAGATCACAATTTTAAAATCGCTTGTCGGTGCGTATAAAAAACAGGCAGATCGGAGAAAAAACGCGGGATTTAAGAACATTCCGTAAGCGGTTAAAAAGGCAGGGAAAGTACGAAGGCGCGGCGGATGCCGCGCCCGGAAAGGGATCAGTGTTCGCGCGTTTTACGGAACTGAACGTCAGGGTAACGTTCCTGGGTCAGGTTCAGGTTAACCATCGTGGGGGCGATATAGGTGAGATTGTCGCCGCCATCCAGCGCCAGCTGCGTTTCATTCTTACGCTTAAACTCTTCGAATTTCTTCGCATCGGCGCTTTCCACCCAGCGCGCCGTCGCCACGTTGACGGATTCATAAATCGCCTCAACGTTGTATTCGCTTTTCAGGCGCGCGACAACAACGTCAAACTGCAAAACGCCCACGGCGCCGACAATCAGATCGTTGTTGGAGATGGGACGGAATACCTGCACCGCCCCCTCTTCAGAAAGCTGCACCAGCCCTTTCAGTAGCTGCTTCTGCTTGAGCGGATCTTTCAGGCGAATACGACGGAACAGTTCCGGCGCAAAGTTCGGGATACCGGTAAACTTCATCATCTCGCCCTGGGTGAAGGTATCGCCGATCTGAATGGTGCCGTGGTTATGCAGACCCAAAATATCGCCCGGGTACGCTTCTTCAACGTGCGAACGATCGCCCGCCATAAATGTTAACGCGTCGGAAATCACCACATCTTTGCCGGTACGGACCTGGCGTAGCTTCATGCCCTTCTCATACTTACCGGAAACCACGCGCATAAACGCCACGCGGTCGCGGTGTTTCGGGTCCATATTGGCCTGAATTTTAAAGACAAAACCGGTGAATTTCTCTTCCGAGGCTTCCACTGTGCGGGTATCGGTTTGACGCGGCATCGGCGCGGGCGCCCACGCCACTAAACCATCCAGCATATGGTCAACGCCAAAGTTACCCAGCGCGGTACCGAAAAATACCGGGGTAATTTCCCCTGCCAGGAACAGCTCTTCATCAAACTCGTTAGACGCGCCCTGCACCAGTTCCAGCTCGTCGCGCAGTTGCTGCGCCAGGTCTTCACCGACGGCGGCGTCCAGATCCGGGTTATTCAGCCCTTTAACGATGCGCACTTCCTGAATGGTGTGGCCCTTACCGGTCTGATACAGATAAGTTTCATCTTTATAAAGGTGATAAACGCCCTTAAACAGCTTGCCGCAGCCAATCGGCCAGGTGATCGGCGCGCAGCCGATTTTCAGCTCATTTTCCACTTCATCCAGCAGCTCCATCGGGTCGCGGATATCACGGTCGAGTTTGTTCATAAAGGTCAGGATTGGCGTATCACGCAGACGGGTAACTTCCATCAGCTTACGAGTCCTGTCCTCAACGCCTTTTGCGGCGTCGATCACCATCAGACAGCAGTCCACCGCCGTCAGGGTACGGTAGGTATCTTCGGAGAAGTCTTCGTGCCCCGGGGTGTCCAGCAGGTTCACCAGACAGTCGTGATACGGGAACTGCATCACCGAGGTGGTGATAGAGATACCACGCTGTTTTTCCATCTCCATCCAGTCAGATTTTGCATGTTGGCTGGAGCCACGGCCTTTTACCGTACCGGCGGTCTGAATCGCCTGTCCGAACAGCAACACTTTTTCGGTAATGGTGGTTTTACCGGCGTCCGGGTGAGAAATAATGGCAAAAGTGCGGCGTTTGGCCACCTCTTGCAAATAAGGAGACAACGTCATAGTCAAATCTTCTTGAGTAAGCGCGGCGTTTAACCACGCATGTTGAATACGAAAAATGCGGCTATTTTACCCATCAACCTGGGGGAGGCAATCAGTGTTTACACAGGAGCTGCTCCAGTTCGCTTAATGACGCCACAGTCCAGGTTGGATGAATACCCGCGGGCTGCTCGCGATGATGCGCGTTAAGCCAGCAGGTCGACAGTCCGGCGTTAATGCCGCCAAGAATATCGGATTCCGCGGTATCGCCAACCATTAATACGCGCGAGCGGTCAGGGTTCCCCGCCTGCTCCAGGGCGTAGTTAAAGATTTTCGGATCGGGCTTCGCGACGCCAACCTGCTCGGAAATCACCAGCAGATCGAAATACTCGCGCAGCCCGGTGCGCTCCAGACGAGTTTGTTGTAGCGCGGTAAAACCGTTAGTAATAATACCGATTTTAGCCTGCCCGCGAATCGCATTAAGTAGCGAAACGGCGCCCGGCAAAGGAGAACAGATCTCCGCCATCGCACTAATAAAAGCGTCATTCAGCAGCCCCGGCGCAACGTTTAGCCGTTCAGCCCAACTTTGAAAGCGCGCGTGCTGCAATTGTAATGAAGTAATCGCGCCGTTCTGATAATCCACCCATAGCGGCTTATTCACGGCCTGGTAATCCTGGAAATCCTCAGCGGTAAAGGTGACGCTATAGTCAAGGAACATCCGCTGTAAGCCGGTGAAAGAATCAAACGTAAACAGCGTTTCATCGGCATCAAAGAAAATCCAGTCCCACTTCATCATTACACCTTGCCTCTTTTATTACATGCTTATCGGTAACGCCATGATGATGGCGTCCTCATGCCCTTGTGCCGTGGGATAGTAATTGCGGCGAATCGTCGCCTCGTTAAACCCCAGACTTTCATACAGCGCGATGGCGGCAGCGTTAGAGGCGCGTACCTCCAGCCATAGCGTTACAACCCCACGTTTTTCCAGTTCATCAATCAGATGCTCAAGCAACATACGCCCCAGCCCCCGACGCTGAAAATCCGGATCGACGGCAATATTGAACAGCGTCGCTTCGTCCAGCACCACCTGTGTAATGGCAAACGCGGCCATTCTGTCATCAGCGGTCAGCTTAAGGTTGAGATACCGTTCGCCCTGGTTGCCGAAAAACGTTTTTTCGCTCCACGGAAACGCATGAGCGCGTTGCTCAATCTGCCAGGCTGCGGGGAGATCGGTCGTGCTGAGGATAGAAATCGTGTTCATGTTCGCAGATTTGTTGCCATAGTGCGGCGCGTGCCGCCGGGTTTGCCCGGAGTTCATTAAACGCCGGCGTCGTGACCTGAGCGCCTTCGAGTTGGAGCGGCGCGTCAGTTCCTAACCGCCAGCTATTACAACGGCTGCCCTGCGGCAGCATGGCGACGCGCTCAGGCGCCAGGGGTAAAACCTGATCGGGACTCACGGTCAACGCGCGTAAAATATCGCGCATTAGCGGCTCGTTCAGCGCGGGTAATTCCTCTGCAACCACGATCAGACGAACGTGCGCGGGAAGGGAAATCGCAATCTCGCCCTGTAGCGCGCCAGGACGTCGCAGCGCCCACTGCGTAATACCCAGTTGCTGTAACTGCCAGTCTCGTCGGGATGTCATAGCGAAACGCTCCTGTAATCAGGGGCGCAAATATAGCAAATCTGTCGAATCTCCGCCATCAAACTACTATAATCGCCGCCAGTCTGAATTAAGGAGCATTCCATGTCTGCTTTTACCCCGGCAAGTGAAGTCTTGCTGCGCCACAGTGATGATTTCGAACAAAGCCGTATTCTTTTTGCCGGAGATTTGCAGGATGACCTGCCCGCGCGCTTTGAATGCGCCGCCAGCCGCGCGTATACGCAACAGTTTCACCACTGGCAGGCGTTAAGCCGCCAGATGGGCGATAACGTCCGTTTTAGCCTGGTCGCGCAAGCCAGCGATGTCGCTGACTGCGATACGCTGATTTACTACTGGCCGAAAAATAAACCCGAAGCGCAGTTCCAGTTGATGAATATTTTGTCGCTAATGCCGGTGGGCAGCGATGTTTTCGTCGTGGGAGAAAACCGTAGCGGCGTGCGTAGCGCCGAACCGATGCTGGCGGACTATGCGCCGCTGAACAAAGTAGATAGCGCGCGACGTTGCGGCCTTTACCATGGCCGTCTGGAAAAGCAGCCGCAGTTTAGTCTCGAATCCTGGTGGGCCGAGTACAACATCGACGGGCTGACCATCAAAACATTGCCGGGCGTATTCAGCCGCGACGGACTGGATGTCGGTAGCCAACTGCTGCTGTCTACGCTGACGCCGCACACCAAAGGTAAAGTGCTGGATGTCGGCTGCGGCGCTGGCGTGCTTTCCGCCGCGCTGGCCAGCCATTCGCCGAAAGTGCGCCTGACGCTGTGTGACGTCAGCGCGCCGGCGGTGGAAGCCAGTCGCGCCACGCTTGCCGCTAATGGTTTTGAAGGCGAGGTATTCGCCAGCAACGTCTTTTCGGAAGTCAAAGGACGTTTTGACATGATCATCTCCAACCCGCCGTTCCACGACGGAATGCAAACCAGCCTCGATGCGGCGCAAACGCTCATTCGCGGCGCAGTGCGCCATCTGAACAGCGGCGGAGAGTTACGCATCGTGGCGAACGCCTTTCTGCCCTATCCTAAGATTCTGGATGAGACTTTTGGCTTCCATGAAGTCATCGCGCAAACCGGGCGCTTTAAGGTTTATCGTACCGTGATGACCCGTCAGGCGAAGAAATAGTTGGCCTGATAAGCGCAGCGCCATCTGGTTGCATGTGCCGGATGGCGACGCCAGGCGTCTTATCCAACCTACGTCTCGCGCCCATTTTTGCAGCAATCAATCTGTCCCATGCAATTAACTATTGACGAATAGCTGAAAACCACTAGAATGCGCCTCCGTGGTAGTGATTCTTTTCAAGAATTGATGGTATGCGAAGGTGGCGGAATTGGTAGACGCGCTAGCTTCAGGTGTTAGTGTCCTTACGGACGTGGGGGTTCAAGTCCCCCCCCTCGCACCAAAACCACGTTGATATTGCTCGCACTGGGCGAAGGTGGCGGAATTGGTAGACGCGCTAGCTTCAGGTGTTAGTGTTCTTACGGACGTGGGGGTTCAAGTCCCCCCCCTCGCACCAACGAGGCGATATCAAAAAGTAAGATAACTGTGCGAAGGTGGCGGAATTGGTAGACGCGCTAGCTTCAGGTGTTAGTGTCCTTACGGACGTGGGGGTTCAAGTCCCCCCCCTCGCACCAATTATCTTATCCTTCCTTTGTCCCTTCATTTTCATCCCTGATTCCAGTTCATCATTGCCAACATCATGCCGCCAATAAGCGCTATACACGATGGCAGCAGTACAAAATGCCGTAATTGTTTGTGATACAACATCAGCGCAGACAGTAGCAATCCTGATACAATCAACAGCTTCAGCGCATAAGCTGACAGGCCGATAAACGCCAGTCCAACGATAATCACTCCAGGCAATAACACGCCCCATCCGCTGCCTAACGTCCGCTGCAACATGGTTTTACCTCTGGAATTGATAATGATAACTAATATCATATGATATATTTTATCATTTGTCAGCCAGGGAGAAAGCTAAAGAGATGAGTTTTACTTAACGGTTGATGACACGTATTCAGTAAGGTGATAAATTGTCCGACTGTTAACGTAAAAACAACAACACCTCGCTTTAGGCGACCTTTTCTCATACGTTATTTTCATGTTGGCGCCCGATTCCGTGTATATCACCGATAAATAACGACAATTACCCATGACAACACCATCCTGGCGGTCGCTTCGTATTAAGAAGTATCAGTTTTCTTTACGTCTTTTCTTGTTTCTCAACGCCGTGTCGGCGCTATTTACTCTCGTTTTCCCCCTTTATCAGATCAATGTATTTTGCACGCCAATGATCGGGATAGTGGTCCTGAGCGTATTACTGTTGATATGGCATGGGAAATATGGGCAAAAAAGAATTAATCTCCCCTTTATCTCCCTACTCTTTGGGGGAATATGGGCGGCGCATATTGCGCTAAAGTATCCGGCGTTAGGCCATTATGATTTCTCTTTTTTATTGATTTCCCTGCTTAGCGTTCTGTTTATCGGCTCGATAGCCTTTGCCGCGAATATCGTCGCGTTTACGCTCTATTCGCTACCGCCAGTCGCGGTCTGCCTGTGGCTAAACGGTAATGAACAAGGTTTGCGAATTCTCTATTTGCTGGCCCTGCCAATGGTGGGAATCACTATTCAACATGTTATCCAGAAACGCTACGATAACTTTGCCCAACAGCTCATGTTTAAGCTGCTGGCCGAGCGGGAAACTCTCAATGGCCTGAGTATGCTTGATCCATTAACCGGCTTATATAACCGCCGTGGCCTGCAAAATCGGCTGGATACGTTACAGGCGCCGGGCAGCCATGAACACTACGTCCTGCTATTGGATATCGATCATTTCAAAGCGTATAACGATCACTACGGTCATATGATGGGCGATCAGGCGTTAATCCGCGTCTCAGCGGCAATTCGGGACGCCGTGCGATCGCGCGATGTCGTCTGCCGTTTTGGCGGGGAAGAATTTCTGGTGTTGCTGACCACCGCCGAACCACAGCAAGCCCGCGCTACCGCAGAACGTATCCGACAGGAAGTATACGATCTTAAAATCCCGCATATGTTTAACGAAAGCGTCGCCACCAATGTCACTGTCAGTATCGGCATTGCGCCCCTGACGGATCGCAATATCGGAGACGCTATCGAAAAAGCGGATAAAGCGCTCTACGAAGCCAAGCATCTTGGACGTAACCATATTCTGGTCAGCGACGACATGCGCGCCCTATGAATCCTGCTGACGTAATCGTGCTACGCCAACAGCGTTAACCATAAACCGCTTGCCATCGTTTATCGCTATCGATAGGATTAGCAATCATTATCATTTAGATTAACATCATTAAACTGCGCTATGGCCTACCGTTCCGCACCGATTGCTGACGATATTATCTGGCGAGCTGCTCCCCAGCCGGAAGACGCCTCGCTGGCGGACGCAGTACGCGAGACGATCGCCTCTACCCGTGAGCACCTGTTGGACTTCATCCGGCTGGATGAAACACCGCCGCCAACGGCAATGACTCTTGCCCAGTGGACGCGCCCCGCGACGTTTCGTTCATTGCTGGCCGCCTATTCCGATCACATCTATCGGCACACGCCAGGCCTGCCACGTGAAAATAAACCGTTACTCTCCCTGTGGGCGCAATGGTATATCGGGCTGATGGCGCCGCCGCTGATGCTGGCATTACTGACGCAAGCGCGCGCTATCAATGTCTCGGCAGAACATATTCACGTTGAATTTCATGAAACCGGGCGCGCCGCGTGTTTCTGGCTTGATGTGCATCAGGATAACCTGGCAACGGGGCGTTCCCCGGAAGAACGAATGGAAACGCTGATAGTCTCCGCACTACAGCCGGTCATTCAGGCGCTGGAGGCGACTGGCGACATCAACGCGAAACTTATCTGGAGCAATACCGGTTATTTAATCAACTGGTATCTGACTGAGATGAAACCGCTGCTTGGCGAAGCCCTGCTGGCAACGCTACGCCAGCGCTGTTTTTTTGAAAAGCAGCTATCCGACGGTCAGGATAACCCGCTGTGGCGGACCGTCGTAATGCGCGACGGTCTTCTGGTACGCAGAACCTGCTGCCAACGTTACCGCTTACCTGACGTACAGCAGTGCGGCGACTGCACGCTAAAGTAAACTTGCCTTCAGTTATCGTCACGGCTTACTGCTGCTGGCCTGTCACATTATTATATTTACAGCGGCGCTCTCCGTATGCCAAATTACGTTTTGCCATTTTTGGGTCTACCGTGGCTATTGGTAAGGTCTCAGGAGAGAAGAATGAGTCTGCAATCTGTACGGCAATTTCTGGCCGATCATGCTCCCGATATTGAAATTATCGAATTAAATCAAAGTACAGCGACTGTCGAGCTGGCAGCCAAAGCGCACAACGTAGAGCCAGGGCAGATAGCTAAAACGCTCTCGCTTAAAGTAAAAGACACCATTATCCTGGTGGTCGCGAAAGGCGATGCCCGCCTGGATAATAAGAAGCTTAAAACCACTTTCGGCGCAAAAGCCTGTATGTTGAGCAGCGATGAAGTGGTCAATGCAACCGGACATCCTGTCGGCGGCGTATGTCCCTTTGGGCTGGAGCACCCGCTGCCCGTTTATTGCGACATCTCTCTGAAGGGGTATAACGAAGTATTGCCTGCCGCAGGCGCCACGCACAGCGCGGTACGCATCACGCCGGAAAGAATGGCTGAACTGACATCGGCGACCTGGGTAGACGTGTGCCAATAACGCGCCTGACACCCGGATTCCCCGAACAAGCACGGCGCATCCGGCGCGGGCTATACCCGATGCTGGAGCGCGGTACCATCTCCGGCGCGCAGATATAACAGAATATCCGCAGCATCGAGTAACCCGGCATCAGAACTCACGCCCAGCTTGGACATCACATTAAACTTATGCGCCCGGATAGTCTTAATGTTACGTTCTAACTGGACGGCAATTTGCGGCATTGAGTAGCCGTTCGACATGAAACGCAGAATCTCCCGCTCGGTTGGACTAAGCATACAATTCTGGTGAAGTTCCCAAAGATTGTCTGTACGCTCCGTTGTCCGCCGGGCGCTATTAAGCGATGTAAATAAGGCATCCTGTAAAACATCCAACGGCGACGCTTTGCTGATGACCCCATCCAGCGGCAGCGGGGATAACGCGCTGATTAAGCGGGCTTCAGCATCATCATCGGCAATCACCAGACGCCGCATATGGGGATAATTTATCGCCAGTTCCGTCAGGCTGGATAATCCTGTCCGGCGTTCAGTTCTTAACGCAGAAAGAGAAAAAATAACGGCAGAAAACGGCGTCTTTAGCGCAGACTTATAAAACGCGGATGGTTTTGAAAAAATATGAAGCGTATGTCGGCAATCCGGCATTGCATCAAATAGCCCTTTAATACCAATGGTGCTCATCACGCATTTTTCTACGAGCGCAACATTTCTCTTGCTGATTCTGTTTTCCATTCCATGGTTTCTCCATATACCGAAGGTAGGTTCAATTCTCTGGCTCCCTGAGAACTGTTTATCCATGCATACATCTCTGCATTACTGTGTATTGATAAGCGTCGCATGGCGCTATTTTTTTGGGCGCTAATTGTTTTATTACTTTTTTTAAGTAACGCCGCAATTTGGTTAATGCCCCACCCTTTTCCTAAAAGGCGTAATACTTTTCGTTCAGACAGCGTAAGGACAATCGGCCTGTCGTGGGACTGCTGAATTTCAGACGGTACCTGAGGCGATAATAATGTTTTGCTTATTCTTTCTGAGCGAGCGTTTCCCGCATGGATAACGCTAATAAGATTCTCGATTGGCTCTTCGTCTGAAAGCAAGGTGCTGACGGGGCCCATCAGGAGATCAACTGCATGTGGATAGCAGGATTTAGGAACCAGAAATATCCAATGTATGTCGCGATATTGCGAGATTAAGCTATAAAAATATTCGCAGATAGCGCGGGAAGAGGCATTGTTAACTGCTAAATCAGCAATAACTAAATTACTCCGGCGTAGCTGTAGCAGCGTTAGCTCTTCTATCGTACGGCAATACGCCAGTTTATAATCGGGGAAATTACCTGTTATAGCCCCTTTAAGACCTTCCTGTATAAGAGGGGTTTTACTGATAATAAGTCCATTTTTGCAGCATCCTGGCAGCATAATTCCTCCGCACCCACGCCGCCCCCTTTCATTGCCCCATTAATAAAAACACTATTAACAATGATCGCAAAGAAATATAGGCCGAGTGGATTAATTATCCTTGTTTTATTTTTAAATATCTAACATTGATTGCGCTACAATCCACATAGCACAAAAACATGAAATCACTATCGCATAGTTACTCATAAAACCAGAAGCAAGACAATTAAATTAACTAAATTTGCACATTAGCAATTCTAACGAAAACGCATCATATTAATAAATTTAAAATATGAGTTCGCCCTTCATTCATATTGCTGAGTCCTAAAACAAAAGCCCAACAATACTGTCTACCATCCATAAAACCCATGTAATATCTGCGAATTACACTAAGTCATGCCTATTTTTACGCCCGCTGCTCACGCCATTGTGGTTAAACCATTAATGCATATCGTTGATAAAATTCACCACATCATTGATTCAAAAATGAGCGGCCAGGCTGGCATAATGCCTCTATTCTGGAAACGGACATACGAGAACCGTCGCCCATAAGGATATCCTGCCTGTGACGAAGCGCACGTCTCAGGAAGCTTATGCGTTGCGTCTGGTGGTTGACGTTTTTATCAACAAGAAATTGATCTTAACCAACGCCATCATGCCTGCGCTTCGTGTTAAAAAGAAAGCCTCTGTCATAGTGGCGGCGCATAGAATGTCTTTTCGGACAGGACGAGTCATGCAAGAAGAGCAATCAATTCAACGAGCAGTAACACGGTTATGTATTCAATGCGGGCTGCTTTTATTGCAGCACGGGGCGGAAAGCGCACTGGTTGATGAGCTTTCCACCCGCCTCGGTTTGGCGCTCGGTATGGATAGCGTCGAAAGCGCGATCTCCTCTAACGCCATTGTCCTGACGACCATTAAAGACGGACAATGTCTGACATCGACACGTAAAAACCAGGATCGCGGCATTAATATGCACGTCGTCACGGAGGTTCAGCATATCGTTATCCTCGCGGAACATCGTCTGCTGGATTACAAAGGCGTGGAAAAACGCTTTAGCCAGCTCCGCCCGCTGCGTTATCCGCGCTGGCTGGTGGCGTTTATGGTCGGTCTTTCCTGCTCCTGCTTTTGTAAGCTGAATAATGGCGGCTGGGATGGCGCGGTTATCACCTTTTTCGCCAGTATGATAGCCATGTATATTCGCCAGATGCTGGCGCAGCGGCATTTACATCCGCAGATCAATTTTTGCATTACCGCCTTTGTCGCTACCACGATTTCCGGGCTGATGCTCACCCTTCCCGCCTTTAGCCAGACGCCCACTATCGCCATGGCGGCGAGCGTACTGCTACTGGTGCCGGGCTTTCCGCTGATTAATTCCGTCGCAGATATGTTTAAAGGACATATTAATACCGGGCTGGCGCGCTGGGCTATCGCCAGCCTGTTGACACTGGCCACCTGTGTGGGCGTAGTGATGTCAATGACAGTATGGGGGCTACGAGGATGGGTATAATCGACTTTTTACTGGCGCTTATGCAGGACATGATCTTGTCTGCGATCCCCGCCGTCGGGTTTGCGATGGTCTTTAATGTTCCCCACCGGGCGCTTCCGTGGTGCGCGCTACTGGGGGCGCTGGGTCATGGCTCGCGTATGCTGATGATGAGCGCTAGTTTTAATATCGAATGGTCGACGTTTATGGCTTCGCTGCTGGTCGGCAGTATTGGTATTCAGTGGTCACGCTGGTATCTCGCTCACCCTAAAGTGTTTACCGTCGCGGCCGTGATCCCGATGTTTCCGGGGATTTCCGCCTATACCGCGATGATTTCCGCAGTAAAAATTAGCCATCTGGGCTATAGCGAACCGATGATGATTACGCTGCTGACCAATTTTCTGAAAGCCTCTTCCATTGTTGGCGCCCTCTCAATTGGCCTCTCTGTACCGGGATTATGGCTGTACCGCAAACGCCCCCGCGTGTGAATGGTGGAACGCCTCCTGCTGTTCTTACAGGTCTGTGTGGTACTATAAAAACAGTCGCCCTTCTCGGTTGTTGTTCCATATTGAGAAACATTATGTCTTCCAGAATTTTAACGTCGGACGTCATCGGTATTGACGCCCTTTTACACGATCATCATGCTGTGCTGGCGAAGTCAACGGGCGGCGCAGTGGCGGTATTCGCTAATAATGCGCCTGCCTTTTATGCCGTGACGCCTGCACGCATGGCTGAACTGCTGGCGCTTGAAGAAAAGTTATCGCGTCCGGGAAGCGATGTGGCGTTAGACGCGCAATTTTACGAAGAGCCCGAAGCCGCCCCCGTTGCGATTCCCTGCGGAAAATTCGCCATGTATCCCGCCTGGCAACCGGATGCGGATTTTCAGCGTCAGGCTGCCCTTTGGGGCGTGGCGCTTCGGGAGCCGGTCACCGCAGAAGAGCTGGCGGCGTTTATCGCCTACTGGCAGGCGGAAGGTAAGGTTTTTCACCATATCCAGTGGCAGCAAAAGCTGGCGCGCAGCGTGCAAATCAGCCGTTCCAGCAATGGCGGAATGCCGCAGCGCGACATCAATAGCGTCAGCGAACCTGACAATCATATTCCACCAGGTTTTAGGGGGTAACGATGAAAAATGTTGGCGACCTGATGCAGCGTCTACAAAAAATGATGCCTGCGCATATTACGCCGGCGTTTAAAACGGGCGAAGAACTGCTGGCCTGGCAGAAAGAGCAAGGCGAGATCCGGGCGGCGGCGCTGGCGCGGGAAAATCGGGCGATGAAAATGCAGCGCACCTTTAACCGTTCCGGCATTCGACCGCTGCATCAAAACTGTTCGTTTGATAACTATCGGGTTGAGTGCGACGGACAAATGAACGCGTTAAGCAAAGCCCGACAATACGTTGATGAGTTTGACGGCAATATCGCCAGCTTTGTCTTTTCCGGCAAGCCGGGAACCGGTAAAAATCATCTCGCCGCGGCTATTTGTAACGAGCTGCTGCTGCGCGGAAAGTCAGTACTGATTATCACCGTAGCGGATATTATGTCAGCGATGAAAGACACGTTCAGCAATCGGGAAACCAGCGAAGAGCAGTTGCTTAACGATCTGAGTAACGTTGATCTGTTGGTGATCGACGAGATCGGCGTGCAGACCGAATCCCGCTATGAAAAAGTGATCATCAATCAAATTGTCGATCGTCGTTCCTCGTCAAAACGTCCCACCGGCATGTTGACGAACAGCAATATGGAAGAGATGACGAAAATGCTTGGCGAACGCGTCATGGACCGTATGCGTCTCGGCAACAGTTTATGGGTTAATTTTACCTGGGACAGTTACCGCAGCCGGGTGACAGGTAAAGAGTATTAAATTGCAACGTGCGCCAGGGCGATACGACGCCTGGCTGGCATAACACAGGTGATTACCATGAATACAGCGAAACATGTTCTGTGCTGCGCGGCGATCGCCAGCGTACTGATTTCCACCAGCGGTATTGCCGCCAGTCAGTTAAGCGCTCAGGGCGCGAACGCACAGCAGGGCGGGATGTCGCTTTCTGCGCTAACCGGTCTGCTCAGCAGAGGTGCCCAGTCACTCAGCGCCGATAATATGAATAATGCCGCCGGTATTTTGCAGTACTGCGCCAAACAGAAACTGGCGTCCGCTACCAACGTGGAAAACGTTAAAAATCAGATTCTGAACAAGTTGGGGTTGGATACCACACAGCAGGAGCAGGACACTAACTACCTGAACGGCCTGCAAGGGTTGCTCAAGACGAAGGACGGCCAGCAGTTGAACCTCAATAATATCGGCAGTACGCCGCTGGCGGAAAAGGTGAAAACCAAAGCTTGCGATCTGGTGTTGCAGCAAGGGCTGAATTTCCTCTCCTGACTGCGTTTTTCTGACCGTGCGCCACGCTGGAACGCCCTGATAAAAGCCGTGTTTTGGCCCTTTACCCGCCAACACGGTATTAACCCGATTTTTCTCTTCGTCTTTTCCTGTTATTAACCGCTATGGCAGGAAGTGATGCCGATCAAAAAACCAACTTTCTAAACTCATTCTAAATAACAGCGCCGTGTAAAGTTATTAGAATTGCAGCAATGTGACATCGCTATTACATTGTTAGAAATTTTTTCCTGCCAGCGATAAGCCTGGTTTATTGAGGATCGTCAGTTGTCCGAGTTGCTTTCTGTCGCTCTGTTTCTCGCCTCTGTGCTGATATATGCCTGGAAGGCGGGCCGTAACACCTGGTGGTTTGCCGCCACTCTCACGGTGCTGGGACTTTTTGTCATTCTGAATATTACCCTGTATGCCAGCGACTATTTTACCGGCGACGGGATCAACGACGCAGTGCTTTATACGCTCACGAATAGTCTGACGGGAGCGGGAGTCGGCAAATATATTCTGCCGGGAATCGGCATTGCCCTGGCGTTAGTGGCGGTATTCGGCGCGCTGGGATGGATACTACGCCGCCGCCGTCACCATCCTCATCATGTCGGTTACAGCCTGCTGGCGTTACTGCTGGCGTTGGGTTCGGTCGACGCCAGCCCGGCGTTTCGCCAGATTACCGAACTGGTAAAATCACAAATGCGCGATGGCGATCCGGATTTTGCCGTTTATTATAAAGAACCAGCAAAAACCATTCCTAATCCGAAGCTCAATCTGGTCTATATCTACGGCGAGAGCCTGGAACGGACCTATTTTGATAATGACGCGTTCCCCAATCTCACGCCAGAGTTAGGCGCGCTGAAAAATGAGGGGCTGGATTTCAGCCATACCATGCAACTGCCGGGAACGGATTACACCATCGCCGGGATGGTGGCTTCCCAGTGCGGTATTCCGCTGTTTGCGCCGTTTGAGGGCAATGCGTCCGCGTCGGTTTCCAGCTTCTTCCCGCAGAATATCTGCCTCGGCGATATTCTGAAAAACTCCGGCTACCAGAACTATTTCGTGCAGGGCGCTAACCTGCGTTTTGCCGGGAAAGACGTGTTCCTGAAATCACACGGATTTGATCATCTGTACGGCGCTGAAGAGCTAAAAACGGTGGTGGCGGACCCGTCTTATCGTAACGACTGGGGCTTCTACGACGATACGGTGCTTGATGAGGCATGGAAGAAATTTGAAGCGCTTTCCCGCTCAGGCCAGCGTTTTTCGCTGTTTACGCTGACCGTAGATACTCACCACCCGGACGGGTTTATCTCACGCACCTGCAACCGCAAACGCTACGATTACGACGGCAAGCCCAACCAGTCCTTTAGCGCCGTAAGTTGCAGCCAGGAAAACATCGCCGAGTTTATCAACAAAATCAAAGCGTCACCGTGGTTTAAAGATACCGTTATCGTCGTCTCTTCCGACCATCTGGCGATGAACAATACGGCCTGGAAATACCTGAATAAGCAAGATCGCAACAATCTGTTTTTCATTCTGCGCGGCGATAAACCACAGCAGGAGACGCTGGCGGTCAAACGCAACACGATGGACAACGGCGCAACGGTGCTGGATATTCTCGGCGGCGATAATTTTATCGGTCTGGGACGTAGCAGCCTTTCCGGGCAGTCGCTGTCGGAAGTGTTCCTGAATGTAAAAGAGAAAGTGCTGGCGATGAAGCCGGATATCATTCGCTTGTGGAATTTCCCGAAAGAGATAAAAGATTTTACCGTCGATCGGGACAAAAACATGATCGCGTTTTCCGGCAGCCACTTCCGCCTGCCGTTACTACTGCGCGTATCGGATAAGCGCGTCGAGCCGTTACCGGAAAGTGAATACTCCGCTCCGCTACGGTTCCAGTTGGCCGACTTCGCCCCGCGCGATAATTTCGTTTGGATCGATCGCTGCTACAAAATGGCGCAGCTATGGGCGCCGGCGCTGGCGCTTTCTACCGACTGGTGCGTCTCGCAGGGACAGCTTGGCGGGCAGCAAACCGTACAGCATGTTGATAAAGCGCAGTGGCAGGGTAAGACGGCGTTTAAAGACACGATGATCGATATGGAGCGCTACAAAGGCAACGTCGATACCTTAAAGATTGTCGATAACGATATTCGTTATAAAGCCGATAGCTTTATCTTTAATGTGGCGGGCGCGCCGGAGGAGGTGAAGCAGTTTAGCGGCATTTCCCGGCCGGAGTCCTGGGGGCGCTGGTCAAATGCGCAGTTGGGCGATGAGGTTAAAATCGAATATAAAGCGCCGCTGCCGAAAAAGTTTGATCTGGTGATCACCGCCAAAGCCTTCGGCGACAACGCGAATCGGCCGATTCCGGTACGCGTAGGCAACGAAGAACAGACGCTGGTGCTGGGTCACGATGTGTCCACTATCACGCTGCATTTCAACAACCCGACGGACGCGAATACCTTAGTCATTGCGCCGCCCGCTCCCGTCTCCACCAACGAAGGTAATATTTTGGGCCATTCGCCGCGCAAATTGGGGATTGGCATGGTGGAGATCAAAGTGGTGAATGTTGAAAGTTAAAAGAGAATGTCATATATGCCGGGTGGCGGCTGCGCCTTACCCGGCCTACACATCATCTTTATCAATAAACTGGCGCACAGGCCTGATAAGCGAAGCGCCATCAGGCAAAAGTGTGAACATCTCATCCGGCCTACGGTCATCTGTAGGCCGACTGTTCACCACTAAGCCCTTAAAACGTTTCCCAATTATCGCTGCCGTCGGCCACAGCGGCCTTTGGTGACGACACGGCTGCCGGGGTTTTTACCGCAGCCACTTCACTCGCACGCTGCTGTTGCTGGTGAATACGGAACACCGCGACGGCCTGGGTCAGACGGCTGGCTTGCTCTTCCAGCGCCGCAGCCGCGGCGGCGGACTCTTCCACCAGCGAGGCGTTCTGCTGCGTTACGCGATCCATCTCCGCTACCGCCAGGCCCACCTGGTCGATACCACGGCTTTGCTCGTCGGACGCCGAGGCAATCTCGCCCATGATATCGGTCACGCGGGTCACTGCATTGACGATCTCATCCATGGTTTCACCGGCGCTTTCGACCAGCGTCGAACCTACATCAACACGGCTCACGGAATCCTCAATCAGACTCTTGATCTCCCGCGCTGCCTGTGCGCTCCGCTGGGCCAGATTACGGACTTCACCGGCCACCACTGCGAACCCGCGTCCCTGCTCGCCTGCGCGCGCCGCTTCTACCGCCGCATTCAGCGCCAGAATATTGGTCTGGAAAGCAATACCGTCGATTACGCTGATAATATCGGCGATTTTCTGCGAACTGGAGGCGATATCGCGCATTGTTTGTACGACGTTATCCACCACTTTGCCGCCTTTTTGCGCTGTTTCAGAGGCGCTCAATGCCAGGTGACTGGCCTGACGGGCGTTTTCGGCGTTCTGTTTCACGGTGGCGGTCAGTTGTTCCATACTGGCGGCGGTCTCTTCCAGAGAAGCTGCCTGCTGCTCAGTACGGGAAGAGAGATCGTTGTTGCCCATCGCAATCTCGCTGGCGCCGCTATAGATCGCATTCGCGCCGTTACGTACATCGCCAACGGTACGCATCAGTT
Organism: Salmonella sp. SSDFZ54; assembly: GCF_004010735.1. Classification (NCBI taxonomy): domain Bacteria; kingdom Pseudomonadati; phylum Pseudomonadota; class Gammaproteobacteria; order Enterobacterales; family Enterobacteriaceae; genus Salmonella; species Salmonella sp. SSDFZ54. The sequence continues at coordinate 2,651,899 of NZ_CP034819.1, read as the reverse complement.
CACTTTGCATATGACGCAGGTTTTCAGCCAACTGCCCCATTTCGTTGGAGCCTTCCACGTCGATACGCTTCACCAGATCGCCGCTGGCGATATGACGAATGCTTTCAATCAGACGATTCATCGGGGCGATAAGCGACAGTTTGATGCCGAACCAGACGGCGATAATGACCACCAGAACGGCAATCAGCACACTGACCAGTACCCACATCGCCTGGTTGTAGGAACTGTTGTTATCCTCAACAGCAATATCGTACAGACGATCGTTTTGCTGCATATAGGCCATGTACTGCTTCTCAAAAGCGTCCTGATAGCTTTGAGTCGGTTGATCAAAAAACTCGTTAATCTTACCCGCGCCAAGAAGCTGAATAAGCTCCGCCAACGCACCGTGGTAGATATCATAGGTTCGTTTGATCTCAAGGAAAGCCGCTTCACTCTGACGTGGATCGCGCGGTAACGACTCATACTGCGCCCAGTTTTTTTCGGTCAGCTTCAGCGTATTGGTCGCCCCCTGCATCAGTTCAGCGACAGTTGCGCCGCTGCCAATATTGCTCTGGTCCATCATCCAGCGGATACCCGCGTGATTCAGGGTATTACGCGTTTGCAACAGCTCCACCCAGGTTGCATTCAGGGCAGACTGCTGCTGACGAATAGTTTGCAATACGGTGAAGTTTTCTTTGTCATTCTTCAGCGAGTTGAAGAACAGCCCGCCGGATGTCAGTTGTAAAAGGCCAAATAGCGCCAATACCAGCAGTAAGCTGGTAACAATTTTAATTCGCTTTAACATGTTTTCTCTTTCCGCTAGACAGATACAGAATTTTCGGCCTGGAAAGGGAAAACTTTATGGGATGCGCGCCATTAATATCACGATTAGCTCAGTTAAGTCGTTATGACGCCCCGCGCAACAAGGATCGTCCCATTTTATATCGTGATCTCAATCACATAAAATAGCCCACGCCCTCCTCCGCGAAACCGCTTACCGGTACGTCCGACCGCTTAAACCGCCATACAACCACTCACTGATTTACCTAACTTTACGCGCGCGATGATCTGGCAAGATCCTCTCAGCATAGCAGTCAATCTACCTCCTCAAACACGAACTCAATGTCCACCCAGCTTCGGCTGATAATTAAACTTACAACCAGGTTTTACTATGGATACGAAAAAGATATTCAAGCACATACCCTGGGTGATTCTCGGAATCATCGGTGCTTTCTGCCTCTCGGTCGTTGCCCTACGTCGGGGTGAACACGTGAGCGCCCTGTGGATCGTGGTCGCTTCCGTTTCCGTCTATCTGGTGGCTTACCGCTACTACAGCCTGTACATCGCCCAGAAGGTCATGAAACTCGACCCAACGCGCGCGACGCCGGCGGTTATCAATAACGACGGCCTGAACTACGTGCCGACTAACCGCTACGTGCTGTTTGGTCACCACTTCGCCGCCATCGCCGGCGCAGGTCCGCTGGTTGGGCCGGTATTGGCCGCGCAGATGGGTTATCTGCCGGGGACACTGTGGTTACTGGCGGGCGTGGTGCTCGCGGGCGCAGTGCAGGACTTTATGGTGCTGTTCATCTCTTCCCGCCGTAACGGCGCCTCTCTTGGCGAGATGATCAAAGAAGAGATGGGTACCGTTCCAGGCACCATCGCGCTGTTCGGCTGCTTCTTAATTATGATCATCATCCTCGCGGTGCTGGCATTAATTGTGGTTAAAGCGCTGGCCGAAAGCCCGTGGGGCGTCTTCACTGTCTGCTCAACGGTGCCGATTGCGCTGTTTATGGGCATCTATATGCGCTTCCTGCGTCCGGGACGCGTAGGCGAAGTCTCCGTTATTGGTATCGTGCTGCTGGTGGCGTCTATTTACTTCGGCGGCGTGATTGCCCACGACCCTTACTGGGGTCCGGCGCTGACCTTTAAAGACACTACCATTACCTTCGCGCTGATCGGCTACGCCTTTGTTTCCGCGCTGCTGCCGGTATGGCTGATCCTTGCCCCGCGCGACTATCTCGCTACCTTCCTGAAAATCGGCGTGATCGTCGGTCTGGCGCTGGGGATTGTGATCCTCAACCCGGAACTGAAAATGCCGGCATTGACGCAATATGTCGACGGTACCGGCCCGCTGTGGAAAGGCGCTCTGTTCCCGTTCCTGTTCATCACCATCGCCTGTGGCGCCGTCTCTGGCTTCCACGCGCTCATCTCTTCCGGTACCACGCCGAAACTGCTGGCCTGTGAGACCGATGCGCGTTTTATCGGCTACGGCGCGATGCTGATGGAGTCCTTTGTTGCGGTGATGGCGCTGGTGGCGGCCTCGATCATTGAACCGGGTCTCTACTTCGCGATGAACACCCCGCCGGCAGGTCTGGGCATTACCATGCCAAACCTGCACGAGATGGGCGGCGAGAACGCGCCGCTGATTATGGCGCAGTTGAAAGACGTTACCGCACATGCAGCGGCGACCGTCAGCTCCTGGGGCTTTGTGATTTCCCCGGAACAAATCCTGCAAACTGCGAAAGATATCGGTGAACCGTCAGTATTGAACCGCGCAGGCGGCGCGCCAACGCTGGCAGTAGGTATCGCGCACGTGTTCCACAAAGTCCTGCCGATGGCGGATATGGGCTTCTGGTATCACTTCGGTATTCTGTTCGAAGCGCTGTTTATCCTGACCGCGCTAGATGCGGGTACCCGTTCCGGCCGCTTTATGTTGCAGGATTTGCTGGGTAACTTCGTCCCGTTCCTGAAAAAAACCGATTCTCTGGTCGCGGGTATCATCGGTACCGCAGGCTGCGTCGGTTTGTGGGGCTATCTGCTGTATCAGGGCGTGGTCGACCCGCTGGGCGGCGTGAAGAGCCTGTGGCCGCTGTTCGGTATCTCTAACCAGATGCTGGCCGCCGTGGCGCTGGTGTTGAGCACCGTGGTACTGATCAAAATGCAGCGCACCAAGTACATCTGGGTGACGGTAATCCCGGCGGTATGGCTGCTGATCTGCACCACCTGGGCACTGGGCCTGAAACTGTTCAGCGCCAACCCACAGATGGAAGGTTTCTTCTACATGGCAAACCTGTATAAAGAGAAGATTGCCAACGGCACCAACCTGACCGCGCAGCAGATTGCCAATATGAACCATATCGTGGTGAACAACTACACTAACGCTGGTTTGAGTATTCTGTTCCTGGTGGTGGTGTACAGTATTATCTTCTACGGTTTCACCACCTGGATGAAGGTACGCAACAGCGATAAACGTACCGACAAAGAAACCCCGTATGTGCCCGTGCCGGAAGGCGGCGTGAAGATCTCTTCACACCACTAAAACTGATGCCGGGTAGCGTACAGCGATCCCGGCTAGTGTAGGCCGGATAAGGCGCAAGCCGCCATCCGGCTTTATTCATTAACAGGACGGCAGAATGTTTGATACTTTAGGTCAGGCAAAAAAATATCTCGGCCAGGCGGCAAAAATGTTGATTGGTATTCCGGACTACGACAACTATGTCGAGCACATGAAAACCAACCATCCCGACAAGCCGTACATGACCTATGAAGAGTTCTTCCGCGAACGTCAGCAAGCACGTTACGGCGGCGATGGCAAAGGCGGTATGCGCTGTTGTTAATGGAGAGACTATGACCCCGATTGCAGTTACCCTACTTACCGGTTTTCTTGGTGCCGGCAAAACCACCCTACTACGCCATATCCTCAACGAACAACATGGTTTTAAAATCGCCGTTATCGAAAACGAATTTGGCGAAGTCTCCGTTGACGATCAACTGATTGGCGATCGCGCCACACAGATCAAAACCCTGACTAACGGCTGCATCTGCTGTACCCGCTCCAACGAGCTGGAAGATACGCTATTAGACCTGCTCGACAGCCGCGACCGCGGCGATATTGCTTTCGACCGCCTGGTGATTGAATGCACCGGCATGGCCGACCCCGGCCCGATTATTCAGACCTTTTTCTCCCATGACGTATTATGCGAACGCTACCTGTTAGACGGCGTGATTGCGCTGGTCGACGCGGTGCACGCTAACGAGCAGATGAACCAGTTCACCATCGCCCAGTCGCAGATAGGCTACGCCGACCGTATCCTGCTGACCAAAACCGACGTGGCAGGCGACAGCGAGAAACTGCGCGAGCGGCTGGCGCGTATCAACGCCCGCGCCCCGGTTTACACCGTGGTACACGGCGATATTGACCTGAGTCAGTTGTTTAATACCAGCGGCTTTATGCTGGAAGAGAACGTGCTGGCAAGCCAACCGCGTTTCCACTTTATTGCCGATAAACAGAACGATGTGTCGTCAATTGTGGTGGAACTGGATTACCCGGTGGATATCAGCGAGGTTTCGCGGGTGATGGAAAACCTGCTGCTGGAATCAGCGGATAAACTGCTGCGTTACAAAGGGATGCTGTGGATCGACGGCGAACCCAACCGCCTGCTGTTCCAGGGCGTGCAGCGTCTCTACAGCGCCGACTGGGACAGACCGTGGGGCGACGAAACGCCGCACAGCACGCTGGTATTTATCGGGATCCAGTTGCCGGAAGACGAGATCAGAGCGGCGTTTGCGGGGTTAAGGAAGTAAACGGGCGCAGAAAAGCCGGGACCGCACAGGAGATTGTATGCCCCTTATCCGAGATATACACCAACGCTTCTGGCGTCTGCCACAACTGCCGTGGCTGGAGCTACGTACCACCAGTGAAAGCCGTCAGGCCTATAAGCGCCACAGCCACCCGCAACTGTCGCTGGGCGCAATCATCGCCGGAGAAACCCGCTGCATCAGTAACGGGCAAGAGTATCTGTTACGCCCCGGCGAGCTGATCCTGATCCCCCCGCAATCTCCACACAGTTGTAACCCGCTCCACGAGCGACCACGCAGCTATCATATGCTGTATCTCGATGCGGACTGGTGCCTGACGCAGCTTCCCCATTTGCCGGCGGATAGCCGCCTGCATACCACGCAGCCACAGTTGTAGGACCCGCAGCTTTTCCAGCTTTATCAGCAAATTGTGACGTCTATTACTCAGCAGCAAACCGCCGGACTTCCGGCGCTTATTATCCACCTGTTGCGCGCCCTGCCGCTACAAAGTGCCGACGCCGAACCGCCATGCGCCATCAGCCGCCAGTTGGTTGCCCGCTTAGTCAGCAACCTTCAGGAACCGCCGACGCTGGACACACTGGCGCAGGAGTTTGCGCTCCGTAAGGAGACTCTGATTCGCACTTTTAAGCAGGATACAGGCCTGACTCCTGTCAGCTTTACCAATATGGCCCGCATTGAATATGCCCGGCACCGATTGCGCGCCGGGGACGATATTGCCGATGTTGCCTATCAGACCGGTTTCGCCGATCAAAGTCATTTCCACAAAACCTTCGTCAGCTACACGGCGGCAACGCCGCGTCAGTACGCGCAGAACAGATCAATATCCGACAATAAATAGCGCATCCGCAGGTATAGGCTGACCTCAGTATCATCACTGAGGTTACTATGGAACAGGTTACAACGTTATTTCCCCCGGCGTTTCCCGCACTGGCGCTGGCGCATTTTATGGCGCTGCTCAGCCCGGGTCCGGACTTCTTTTTGCTGGTCGGTTACGCCGTACGCTATCGGCTGCGCGGCAGCGTCGGGCTGTGCCTCGGCATTGCGGCGGGAAATGGGCTCTATATTCTGCTGGTGGTGATTGGGTCAGGGCTACTACGTCAGACGCCGCTGCTCTTTACCATCATCGAACTATTGGGTGCCGCCTACCTGCTATGGGTGGGCCGTCAACTGTTGAAAAGCCGCGCCGGGCCGCTGGAGTGGCGGTACGCCGCATCGGCATGTCCGTCACTGGCAAAACAACTATTACTGGGGCTAGGTTCATCGCTGTTGAATCCGAAAAATGCTCTGTTTTATCTGGCGCTAATGACCGCCCTGCTGGGCCCAAACGTGACCGTTACACAACAGGCCATATGTGGAATCTGGATGACCAGCGTAGTGTTACTCTGGGATCTGCTGCTGATAACGCTTATCGCCCTGCCGCAAATTCAACGTCGTCTGGGTAATCTTGTCTGGAAAATTGAACGCGCCGCCGGCGGTATTCTGATCGCCTTTGGCTGCTGGATTGTATGGCAGTTCATTACAAGTTAAATCGATGAGGGGCAGCTTTATACGGTGGTCAACGTTGCCCGGGCAGATAAATAGGGTCTGCATCATTCGAACCCTTTCCTTCTTATAATGCCGATGCCGCCATAAATTAACCTGCCCCCAGAAACCAATAAAGCGACTAAATAGCCGCTTTATTCTCATCACCAAATATAATATCACCTCTCATCCAGCGGCTTATTTTCATTGGTTTTCAGCTGGACTTTCCTTCTGTAAGATGCGCAAACTGCTGTAACAGCGTCGGATGGCGCTAACGCTTATCCGACCTACGGCCCGCTGCCCGGTAACCACCTGCTGTCGGGCTTATAACATATCTCACCTCCAAAAGCCCGATTTCCGCTTTTATCTCTTTTCACATAACGTATGATAGTGCGCAGAAAATTCAGGAGGGATCCATGAGCGATATCCAGCTTTTCCGCCTCGGTGGCGGGAAAGTACAAGAACTGCCGGGCAAAGCCGCAGCCATTGAAAAAGATCTGCAAATGCTGATCGAATCCCATATGGAAACGTTCCTTGGCGTCCGCTTTCTCGAGACCGAATACCGCACGGGTAAAACCCATCGTGGGCGAATTGATTCCCTCGGCCTCGACGAAAATAACTGCCCGGTGATTATTGAATATAAGCGCCACAGCAATGAAAACGTCATTAACCAGGGGCTGTTTTATCTCGACTGGCTGCTCGATCATAAAGCGGAATTTCAGTTGCTGGTGATGGAAAAAATAAGTAAAACCGCGGCCAAAGCCATTGACTGGTCCGGCACACGGTTAATCTGTATTGCCGCCGATTTTAATAAATACGACGAACATGCCGTTCAGCAAATCAACCGCAATATCAACCTGATTCGCTACAAACTTTTTGCCGACGACCTGTTAATGCTGGAACTGGTTAACGCCGTGGTCGAAAATAGCCCTCAGTACATCATCGCGAACGGTTCCGTCAGCAGCGGTAAACGCCATACCCGCACGCAGCGCGAACAGCTCTCTTCGGCCTCTCCCGCGCTGCTTTCATTATATGAACAGCTAAAAAGTTATGTGCTGTCACTCAGTGATGAGGTTCAGTTTAAAGAGCTTAAGCTCTATGACGCCTTCCGCCTCATTCGCAACTTTCTGTGCGTAGCCGTTTATCCCGTGACCGACCCACACCTACGCCTGTGGCTGAAAATCAATCCACAGCATATCCAGCTTGAAGAAGGATTTAGCCGGGACGTCACAAACGTTGGCCACTGGGGAACCGGCGACGTCGAATTGATTGTGCGTAACGAACACGATCTGGATAAAGCTAAACTGCTGATCGAGAAAGCCTGGCAGGAAAATTAGCGTTCCAGGATATCCGCCTACTGGAGAGGTTAAGATAAGATTATCCAGCCTTTCCAGTTTTACTGACTCTTATCTGTTATTCCACATCCTTCCTTTCCAACCCAATATCCCTTAACTGCTCGTCACTCATTCGTCGCAGCGCCTGACAGGCCCGCTTACGCAGCCACCACCTTTTTAGCGCCCGTCTGAGCTGCACAAAGCCAATGAATGGTTGGCTGGGGCGGTTCTCGTAAAATTCCATACCGGCCTCCGCATAGAACAGAAAATGCGGGCATCATGAATGTCTGTACAAACAATACCGGGATAAAAAGCACGGTTAGTGCAACGTGGATAAATAAGGAGGGCGATTGAAGGTGTTTTGTTCGCTTATTTCGTTCTGATTTAAGATCCGCGTCCTTCGCTGCAAAAAAGCCAGGCCCCTCCCGTTTTCAGAGAGGCAACAGGGATTAGCGGCGCACCACTACCAGCTTCTGGTTCACAAACTCCTTAATCCCCAGATCCGATAGCTCGCGTCCGAAGCCCGAACGCTTAACGCCGCCGAACGGCAGCTCCGCTGCGGTGTCGGTCAGCCAGTTGATATAAACCATCCCGGTTTCAATCCGGGAGGCCATGCGTTTAGCACGCTCAATATCCTGACTAAACACCGCGCCGCCCAGGCCGTAGTGGGAATCGTTGGCGAGTTTTACCGCCTCGTCATCGTCTTTCACCACATACATCTGCGCCACCGGGCCGAAGAACTCTTCAAAGTACGCCGGGTTGTCACGCGTAATGTGGGTCAGAATGGTCGGCTCAAAGAAGTTGCCTTTGCTTTCCAGCGGCTTGCCGCCAACGTGCAGCGTCGCGCCATTTTTCACCGCTTCCTCGACCTGTCTGGTCAATGTTTCCAGCGCATCTTTCGACGACAGCGGCCCCAGTTCGGTAGAAGCGTCCATCTGATCCCCCACCTTCACCTTCCTGAACGCCTCGGTGAACTGGCTGAGGAATTGATCGGCGATTTTCTCATGCAGGATAAAGCGCTTCGCCGCCGTACATACCTGCCCCGCATTAGTGAGCCGTGCCTGCACGCCAATTTTCACCGCTTTCTCAAGATCGGCATCGTCCAGCACGACGAACACATCGTTCCCGCCCAGTTCCAGCGTCGATTTTTTAATGTGCTTCGCCGCCTGTGCCGCCACGGCGCTCCCCGCTTTTTCAGATCCGGTCAGCGCCGCGCCCTGCACGCGCGGGTCGGCGATGATATTCGACACCTGATCGGAGGAAATAAACAGGTTGGTCCATGCGCCGTCCGGCGCGCCGGCTTCACGCACCAGATGGGCAAACGTCTCGGCGCAGTGCGGTACGATGCTGGCATGTTTCGCCAGCACCGGGTTACCTGCGGCCAGGTTCGGCGCCAGCACACGCATCAACTGATAGTACGGGAAGTTCCACGGCTCAACGGCCATGATGACGCCAATCGGATGATGTTCTACCCACGCGTCGCCAAACTCGGTTTTATAAGGCACCGGGGCAAGAAACTGCTTCGCGTTATCCGCATAATAGCGAGCGATCTGCGCGCATAGTTTGACTTCGCCACGGCTTTGCTCGATGAGCTTGCCCATCTCCTGGCTGGCGATTTTTGCCAGTTCTTCAACACGGCTGTCGATCAAGTCAGCCAGCTTATGCAGTACCGGCAAACGTTGGTCAATCTCTCCTTTGGACCAGTCGGAGTGATAGAGCGCGTCAGCTTTTTGCAGCGCGGCTTCAATATCCGCGTCCGTGTGCGGGGGATACTCTTTAATGAGCTGATTATTGGCAGGATTCACTGTCTGGTAAGCCATATCACATGTCTCCTTGTTATCGTCATTAAGGCAGCCGGAAATGCCGCTCAGAACAATAAGGGTAGTAGAGATGGCTGGCGCTATCGGTAAAGTTCGGTATATTCGTGCGGTTATCAGCGATAATTATAGAGAGCGTTGCCCGGTGGGCACCGGGCCTGCAACATTCAGACTGGAACCGCGTTAGTGGCTAACATCCTGAAGCTCTTCAGCCGTAAGGCCGGTGAACCGCTGGACAGTCTCGCGGTCAAGTCCGTCCGCCAGCATCTGTCTGGCGATACGCAATGCGGCAACATGCTGACCTTTTTCCAGCCCTTTTTCTAATCCTTCCTCCAGACCGAGCTGTCTTCCTTGCCGTTCCCCTTTTCTGCGATCCGCTGCGCGGATCCTCTCTATCAGCGTCATCAGTCTCTCCTTAGTGTGCGGGACATGCCCTACCACATCACGAATAAACGTGGTGAAACGAGGCGTATGTCCGTGCTGAATCATAAGATAATTAAACAGCGCTTTAAGCTGCCTGTCATTAGCGCAACCAGTAACTAACAGCGAAGCAATCCGTTCAACCAGTCCCAGCAGGTCGCGCTGGCGGATATGTTTTTGGATGAGCTCCAGCAGCGCAATGCGGCGGTGCTGCATAATGTCATCATCCGATACCACCGTAATATCGACCAGCGGAAAGGCAGCGGCATAGAGTCTTCTTGCCACTTCCGGGTTCGCAAACTCATCCAGCCAGCACAGCGAAAAAGGATACGGGCTATCAACACCGTGATAAAACAGCATCGGCACCACCAGCGGAAGATGCTTATGCCCCGCATCCAGATGCTGTTGCATTGCCGCCATCGCATACCGCATCAGCCGAAACGCCATATGCGCATCCGGCGTGCTCTGATGTTCAATCACGACATAGATATAACCGTCGCCCTCGCGCGTTTTCAGCGACCAAAGCACATCGGAATAATAGGCTCGCAGATTTTTTTCAATAAAACTGCCGGGCTCCAGCTTTAGCGTCCGCAGGTCGCAAAGCTGGCGTAACGACACCGGCAGATGAATCTCCATAAAATCGCGGGCGGTTTCCGGGTGGCGCAAAAAGGTTTTAAACACCGCATCATGCGGTGTTGAGGTCGTCGATTTTTTCATGGCGCTCCGTCACCCCAAACCAGGATGCTGCGACTCTACCTCCTGAAAATTCCTTTCTCATCCGTACCTTTTCAGCATTGCGAGGCGCGACGAAAGATAAATCCTGTTATCTGTAATGCACATGCATTTTCGGAACTGAACACGCAAAATGCCAGTCTGCGCGCCCTGCCTTTATCTTTATTAACCAGACAAACTCTTTTGATTAACATCAAAATTTAATTACACTTAATGTGTATATTTTCCGTGCAACGTAAATTTCCCGAGGTGTGATGTGCTGATTGTTATCTGTAATCGCCACACGTTCTGACGAGATTCAGAACGCGTCTCTTCCTGTCTGTGTTTTCACCGGCAGCGTTTTTGATTACATGAAATTCAGTACATCCGCAGCCGCTGTTTCCATCGCCTGCCTGACGTCACGATGACGGTATTGAGTTTCGCTATCCCATCATGGGGTTCTCCGACATGGAGCGCATTTTTTATGCAACGGATTATTCAGTTTTTCTCCCAACGCGCCACAACGTTATTTTTCCCGATGGCGCTGATTTTGTACGATTTTGCCGCCTATCTGACGACGGATCTGATTCAGCCTGGCATCATTAACGTCGTGCGCGATTTTAATGCTGACGTCAGTCTTGCGCCGGCCTCGGTCAGTCTCTATCTGGCGGGCGGAATGGCGTTGCAATGGCTTCTGGGGCCGCTATCCGACAGGATTGGCCGCCGGCCAGTGCTGATTGCAGGGGCATTAATTTTTACTCTCGCCTGCGCGGCAACGCTGTTGACGACCTCAATGACGCAGTTTCTGGTTGCCCGTTTTGTGCAGGGCACCAGCATTTGCTTTATCGCAACGGTCGGCTACGTCACGGTACAGGAGGCTTTCGGTCAAACCAAAGCCATTAAGCTGATGGCGATTATTACCTCCATTGTGCTGGTCGCTCCGGTTATCGGCCCGCTCTCCGGCGCCGCGCTGATGCACTTCGTTCACTGGAAGGTGCTGTTCGGTATTATTGCGGTGATGGGACTGTTGGCGTTGTGCGGCCTGCTGCTGGCGATGCCAGAAACGGTGCAACGCGGCGCGGTGCCGTTCAGCGCGGTGAGCGTACTGCGCGATTTTCGTAATGTGTTTCGCAACCCGATTTTTCTCACCGGGGCGGCGACGCTGTCGTTGAGCTACATCCCGATGATGAGCTGGGTGGCGGTGTCGCCGGTGATCCTGATCGATGCCGGCGGGATGAGTACTTCGCAATTCGCCTGGGCGCAGGTGCCCGTATTCGGTGCGGTGATCGTGGCCAATATGATCGTTGTGCGCCTGGTGAAAGATCCGACCCGACCGCGTTTTATCTGGCGCGCCGTACCAATCCAGTTAAGCGGGCTGGCGACATTACTCCTCGGTAATCTTCTTCTGCCGCACGTCTGGCTTTGGTCTGTGCTGGGCACCAGCCTGTACGCGTTCGGCATTGGAATGATTTTCCCGACGCTATTTCGCTTCACGCTTTTCTCCAACAACTTGCCAAAAGGGACGGTTTCAGCCTCGCTGAACATGGTGATTCTGACGGTAATGGCGGTGTCGGTCGAAGTTGGCCGCTGGCTGTGGTTTCACGGCGGGAGACTGCCGTTTCACCTGCTGGCAGCGGTGGCCGGGGTGATTGTGGTCTTCACCCTGGCGACATTATTACAGCGCGTGCGCCAGCATGAGGCGGCAGAACTGGCCGCTGAGAAGTAAACACTCTGCCGGATAGAGGCTTATCCGGCACAGGATCATCTGATGTTTTTTGCACGTTCCTGCCGTCTGGCTCTATCCTTAACCCTATGAATAAAATCGCCGAACTCAAACGCGCCAAACGCCTGGCGCTCTCACTGTTGCTGATAGCCGCCGCGACGTTTGTGACCACGCTTTTCCTGCCGCCCAGTTTTTGGGTGCTGGGCGTAAAAGCTATTGCCGAAGCGGCGATGGTTGGCGCGCTGGCGGACTGGTTTGCCGTGGTGGCGCTATTTCGCCGCATTCCCATTCCGTTTATTTCACGACATACGGCGATTATTCCCCGTAACAAAGACCGAATCGGCGAAAATCTTGGGCAATTTGTGCAGGAGAAGTTCCTTGATACGCAGTCGCTGATCGCGCTAATCCGCCGCCATGAACCCGCGCTGCTTATCGGGAACTGGTTCAGCCAGCCGGACAACGCCAGCCGGGTCGGGCAGCATCTGCTGCAAATTATGAGCGGCTTTCTGGAACTAACCGATGACGCCCGTATTCAGCGGCTGCTCAAGCGAGCGGTACATAAGGCGATTGATAAAGTGGATCTTTCCGGCACCAGCGCCCTGATGCTGGAAAGCATGACCAAAAACGATCGTCACCAGGTGTTACTCGATACGCTGATCGCCCAGCTTATCACCCTGTTACAGCGTGACAGCTCCCGAACATTTATCGCCAGACAGATCATACGCTGGCTGGAGACCGAGCATCCGTTAAAAGCGAAGATTCTGCCGACCGAATGGCTGGGAGAACACAGCGCTGAACTGGTCTCCGACGCGGTGAATTCTCTGCTGGATGATATCAGTCACGACCGCGCGCATCAGATTCGTCATGCCTTCGATCGCGCGACGTATAGGCTGATCGATAAACTTAAACATGATCCGGAAATGGCTGCCCGGGCAGAAAACATTAAAAGTTACCTGAAGGAAGATGAGGCGTTTAACCGTTATCTCGGCGAGATCTGGGCGGATCTACGCCAGTGGTTAAAAACAGATATCAACGCCGAAGACTCGAAGGTGAAGCAGCGCATCGCTCATGCCGGACAATGGTTTGGCGAGACGCTGATCGCCGACGACGCATTACGCGCCTCGCTTAACGGTCATCTGGAACAGGCCGCGCACCGTGTCGCGCCGGAATTCGCCGCCTTCCTGACGCGCCACATCAGCGATACCGTAAAAGGCTGGGATGCGCGCGATATGTCGCAGCAGATTGAGCTTAATATCGGTAAAGATTTGCAGTTTATCCGCGTGAACGGCACGCTGGTCGGCGGCGCTATCGGTCTGGTGTTATATTTACTGTCGCAAATACCGGCACTGCTCAGTATTTAACGCCGTTCTCGTTCAGATTAACTGCCAAACCCCGCACATGGGAGGCATTAATTTAATGCCATTTCCCACCGATGCCCCTCTTCTCAATCCGTTATTCGCCTGCGCTTCACTTTCTTTTCTTGCAAATTTGAAACATTAATTTTACTTTTTATTATCATTTACAACAACAATTCGGCATTCCTGCCTTACTTTAGCAAAGAGAAAAACCATGGTTCATGCTCAGAGCGCTTCACCTCGCCATCCCATTTTTACGGCGCTTTTCGGTATGATGGTATTGACGCTGGGGATGGGAGTTGGCCGCTTTCTGTATACGCCCATGCTGCCGGTAATGCTGGCGGAAAAGCAGCTAATGTTTAATCAGCTCTCCTGGATTGCCAGCGCCAATTATGCAGGGTACCTGGCGGGGAGCTTACTGTTTTCCTTTGGCCTTTTTCATCTCCCCTCTCGTCTACGCCCCATGCTGCTGGCTTCGGCGGTCGCCACCGGTATTCTTATTCTGTCTATGGCGATATTTACTCAGCCCGCGGTCGTCATGTTGGTGCGCTTCCTGGCAGGCGTCGCGAGTGCGGGAATGATGATTTTTGGATCAATGATTGTGTTGCATCATACCCGCCATCCGTTTGTGATCGCCGCGCTCTTTTCCGGCGTCGGGGCCGGGATTGCACTGGGCAACGAATATGTCATTGGCGGTTTACATTATGCGCTTTCGGCCCATTCGCTATGGCTGGGGGCCGGGGCGCTCGCCGGTATATTGCTATTAATCGTGGCAATATTGATTCCCCCCCGCGCTCATGCGCTGCCGCCTGCGCCCTTAGCAAGAATCGAAAATCAGCCTATGCCCTGGTGGCAACTGGCGCTGTTGTACGGTTTCGCCGGATTCGGCTACATCATTGTCGCTACCTATTTGCCGCTGATGGCGAAAAGCGCGGGCTCTCCGCTACTCACGGCGCACCTTTGGTCGTTGGTCGGCCTGGCGATCATTCCCGGCTGCTTCGGCTGGCTGTGGGCGGCAAAACATTGGGGCGTCCTGCCATGCCTGACCGCGAACCTGTTGATCCAGAGCGCCTGCGTGCTGCTGTCTCTCGCCAGCGACTCATTGTTGCTGTTAATACTGAGCAGTATTGGTTTTGGCGCCACGTTTATGGGCACAACCTCACTGGTGATGCCGCTTGCCCGACAGCTCAGCGCGCCGGGCAATATTAATTTATTAGGCCTGGTGACGCTAACGTATGGTATTGGGCAAATTCTCGGTCCGCTCGCCGCCAGTCTGTCAGGCAATGGCGCGTCGGCAATTATCAACGCCACGCTTTGCGGCGCCGCGGCGCTCTTTTTTGCCGCGCTGATCAGCGCCGCGCAGCAGATAAAACAAAAACGGTTTGTGATACGTGAATAAGCGGTAGAGTAAACCCGCGCTATCCGCACCGGGTTGTATCTTTAACGCTATTCGCGGCGCAATGCGGAGCTGTTTTTAATAGCACATCCTCAACACGTTATTTCAGGGTAAAGATGCCACTAAAAACTATACTTATTCTATGGTTTTTAGTGTTATCAAACTGCCTATTATTTTATATACCCTTCATACTTCAAGTGGCTTATGTGTTGGCTACGGATTACCCGGCCCATCTATGGGCCTCGCCCTGACGGGCCGTTGCTCACCCCAGTCACATCGTTATTATGCTCCTGGGGACTCACTCCCTTGCCGCCTTTACGCAACTCGAATTATTTTGGCTATATATTCCATTATGATGATTATCGCTCCCTCTCAAATCATCACAATTATAAATAAATCACATCATGAAATTAATTCGATTATTCGTTTTTTATTACCTGCCCGTAGGATTCTTAGGGCGCAAGCTGACCCATCAGCGGCTACTGACCTGACCGTGACAATTCCTCTTAAGGCGTGAAAAATTACAGTAAAAAAGTAAAATTTAGGTTAAAAAACCCTATTTTTTAACAACGATAATTAAGTGGCGTGAAATTGACTAACGTCAAATTTATTTCCCCTTTTTCCTGCTCCCGGCTCTGGCCTGCGTCAACACCTGTTTCTTTGCTTTTTTACCGCGCGTTATACCGTCCACGGTTCCCCGCGCCTCCGGCAGTAGCGAGGATGGTGATTTTTCGCGCTGCTATGCAAGAAACGCATAGCACGATACATACTTGCATTTTGTCCTTACCCTTATGGCTGATAAGGTCTTTCTGTTTCGGGCTTTTTGGCCTGTGGCTACAACCAACACATCATCAAAAAAATTCGGGGATCGCTATGGCGCAACAAGTGGACGGGGCGGCCATGCCGCTTGATACAGAAAAGGTCGGGATAAAGGGATACCTGGCGTTTTTTCTCACCATTATTTTCTTTTCCGGCGTATTTTCCGGAAGCGAAGGCTGGTGGCGCGTTTTTGATTTTACCGTACTCAACGGGTCATTCGGACATGTGACCGGTACGCAGACCTTTCGCGGCGCGGGCGGAACGGGCGCGAAAGATGGCTTCCTTTTTGCGCTGGAGCTGGCACCGTCGGTTATCCTTTCTCTGGGTATCATCGCGATTACGGATGGACTGGGCGGTCTGCGGGCGGCGCAGCAATTGATGACGCCCATCCTGAAACCATTGCTTGGCATTCCTGGCATTTGCTCACTGGCGCTGATCGCCAACCTGCAAAATACCGACGCCGCGGCGGGTATGACCAAAGAACTGGCGCAGGAAGGCGAAATCACCGAACGCGATAAAGTGATTTTTGCCGCCTGGCAGACCAGCGGCAGCGCTATTATCACCAACTATTTCTCCTCCGGCGTTGCAGTATTCGCCTTTCTGGGAACGTCAGTCATCATTCCGCTGGTGGTCATTCTGCTATTCAAATTTATCGGCGCAAACCTTTTGCGCGTCTGGATTAACATCGAAGAACGCCGTCACCCTGCGCAAGGAGCCCAATCATGACGACTCAGGTACGTAAGAATGTCATGGATATGTTTATCGATGGCGCACGCCGCGGTTTTACCATCGCCACGACCAACCTGTTACCCAATGTGGTCATGGCATTTGTCATTATTCAGGCGCTGAAAATTACCGGTCTGCTCGACTGGGTAGGCCATATCTGCCAGCCCGTGATGGCGTTGTGGGGGCTTCCTGGCGAAGCGGCTACGGTGCTTCTGGCTTCGCTGATGAGTATGGGCGGCGCCGTTGGCGTGGCGGCCAGTCTGGCTACCGCCGGCGCGCTAAGCGGCCACGATGTTACCGTGCTACTGCCAGCCATTTACCTGATGGGAAACCCGGTACAGAATGTCGGCCGCTGTCTCGGTACTGCCGAAGTCAACGCCAAATATTACCCGCATATTATCGCAGTCTGCGCCATCAATGCGCTGCTGTCGATCTGGGTCATGCAGCTTATTGTTTAATAAGGAGTTATCATGCCTGATTTATCCGCCGCGGAGTTTACCTTATTACAGGGTGCGCACCTGTTTGCGCCAGAAGACCGGGGCATCTGCGATGTTCTGCTCGCGAATGGCAAAATTATTGCCGTCGGCGCTGACATCCCCGGCGATATCGTACCGGACTGTGCGGTGATTAATCTTAGCGGCCGTATGCTGTGCCCGGGCTTTATCGACCAACACGTTCATCTGATCGGCGGCGGCGGCGAAGCGGGGCCGACGACGCGGACGCCGGAAGTCTCTCTGAGCCGCCTGACGGAAGCCGGGATAACAACGGTCGTCGGCCTGCTTGGCACCGACTCCGTCAGCCGTCATCCCGCGTCGCTGTTAGCCAAAACGCGAGCGCTAAATGAGGAGGGGATCACCGCCTGGATGCTCACGGGCGCTTATCACGTTCCGTCGCCGACCATTACTGGCTCGGTAGAAAAAGACGTCGCGCTGATCGATCGCGTCATTGGCGTGAAATGCGCAGTCTCCGACCACCGTTCCGCCGCGCCCAGCGGGAATCAACTCGCCAGCATGGCCGCCGAATCACGCGTTGGCGGCCTGCTGGGCGGCAAACCCGGTGTCAGCGTTTTTCATATGGGCAGCAGCAAAAAAGGGTTACAGCCGCTGTATGACATCCTGGAAAACAGCGACGTGCCGATCGGTAAACTGCTGCCTACCCACGTCAACCGTAGCGAATCTCTTTTCGAGCAGGCGCTGGCGTTTGCGCTTAAAGGCGGCGTGATCGACATTACCACCAGTATCCCGGATCCCGTCGCGCCGGCGGAGGGCATTGCCAGAGCGGTAAAAGCCGGCGTCCCGCTTTCCCGGGTGACGCTCAGTTCAGACGGCAACGGCAGCCAGCCGCTATTTGACGCTGCCGGAAATCTGACGGGCATCGGCGTCGCGGGCTTCGAAAGTTTGCTGGAGACGTTGCAGACGCTGGTTAACCACTACGGATTCAGCCTGACCGATGCTCTGCATCCGCTGACGACCAGCGTAGCCGCCTTCCTCAGTCTGGACGGCAAAGGCGAAATCCGTCCCGGTAACGATGCGGATCTGCTCGTCTTTAGCGCAGATTTACGCATTGAGCAGGTGTATGCGCGCGGCAAACGCATGGTCAATGAGGGGAAAGCCTGCGTAAAAGGTACCTTTGAACCGGCGTAATTCCCGCTAGTTTCAGGCTGCCCCATCACGGCATTCTGAAAGAGGACGGGATAAGCGGTTGTCAGCCGCCCGAATGGACGTAGAATGCCCCTTCGGGCGGCTGACAGGATAACGGTAAATGGATGTAACTGGAGCAGGTTTGCACAATATTGAGACAAAATGGCTGTATGATTTTCTGACGCTGGAAAAGTGCCGCAATTTCTCTCAGGCCGCCATTATCCGCAACGTATCGCAACCCGCTTTTAGCCGGCGGATTCGCGCCCTGGAACATGCCGTGGGCGTTGAACTGTTTAACCGACAGGTCTCGCCGCTACAGCTTTCCGAACAGGGTAAAATCTTTCACTCCCAGGTTCGCCACCTGTTACAGCAGCTGGAAAGTAATCTGACCGAACTGCGCGGCGGCAGCGATTATACGCTGCGTAAAATCAAGATTGCCGCCGCCCACTCGCTCTCCCTCGGCCTGTTGCCGACCATCGTTAAGCAGATGCCGACGCAGTTTACCTACGCCGTTGAGGCGATAGATGTCGACCAGGCGGTGGATATGTTACGTGAGGGACAAAGCGATTTTATCTTTTCTTATCACGATGAAAATCTGCAACAAGCGCCGTTTGATAACATCCGCCTGTTTGAGTCGAGACTGTTTCCGGTTTGCGCCAACAATGGCCGGGGCGAGCCGCGCTATACGCTTGAGCAGCCGCACTTTCCCCTGCTTAATTACAGTCAGAACTCCTATATGGGCCGGCTGATAAATCGTACTCTGACTCGCCATGCTGAACTGAGTTTCAGTACATTTTTCGTCTCTTCGATGAGTGAATTGTTAAAACAGGTTGCGATGGACGGCTGCGGAATCGCCTGGTTGCCCGAGTATGCTATCCGTCAGGAGATTACCGACGGACGCCTGATAGTGCTTGATGCCGACGAACTGGTTATCCCGATCCAGGCTTATGCTTATCGCATGAATACCCGCATGAGTCAGGTAGCCGAAACATTTTGGCGCGACCTGCGTGGGCTTCAGGCCGCGCTGTAAACACCTCAGGCGGTAAGGCGTTGTTCCCCGGTCAAAGAGGCGCGGGTGTCTGGCCAGGACTCATACCAACGAATCGCCGCGCGCACCAGCGACGCTGTGGAATCTATCATCGGGCACGCTATCGCGCGTTCATGTCCGGCCACAATAAGCGGAATTTCGGTACACCCCATAATAATTGCCTGAGCGCCACGGGCAATAAGACTATCGATTTGCGGCAGCAGCAGCGCTTGCGCCGCAGTTTTATCGCCACGTTTAAGCGTATAAATAGCCTGCATTACCAACGCCTGCCCCGCGTCTTCTGGCTGAATTAACGTCAGCCCCCGCGCCAGCGCTTTCTTTTGATATAACCCGGTTGCCAGCGTCGCATTGGTCGCCAGCAGACCAACGTGCCGCGCCGATGGCGGAATATCCCCCAGGGTGGCGTCCAGGATGCTGATCATTCGCGCTTTCGCGACGTTCTGTAAATCATCAAACCAATAATGCGCAGTGTTGCATGGGATAACGATACACTCCGCCCCGGCGTCTTCCAGCATATGCAGATAACGCTCCAGATAACGGTATGGCGAAGGCCCGCCGGATAACAGACATGCTGTACGATCGGGAATATCAGGGATAGAGCTGACAATGAGCGGGATGTGTTGTTGATCACAACTGGCATGTCGCAATTCAACAAATTTTTCCAACATATCCGCCGTTGCCGCAGGTCCCATCCCCCCCAGTATCCCAATGGTGTGTTTCATCGCTTTTCCCGCTTATTTACGTCAAGGTCAGAAACACACTATCAACTTGATGTGTATATAAAAAATGCCGTTTTATTAGCGGCTATGCGTAAAAATCATAACGGGTGTAAGGGCCATGCGTTATCGCCTTTTCAGGCAATCGATTGGTTACATGAGCGCTCATCAGCCTTCGCAAGCCGCTAAATGCCATTTCGCTATACAGCATCGCCCACTGCGAGTCCGCAAGCTTGTTTTGTCCTCATCGCCACAGCGCCTGTCGGTGAAGGGGCCGCCGTGTTTTGCTTTTCGACGCTAATGCGGGAATATCCCAGCGAATATGGCTATAAACCAAATCCACGGTCTCCGTGGCGCTGCCTTCGGCGTCGCCATGATTGCTCATGCGTGAAATTCGCACATTGGTGAGCGTATAAATAATAAATGGCAGCATTGCGCCCTTATCACGACGGCATAATGTCAGCACGCCTTCTTTCACCGTTTTCCCGTTACAATAGTGCTCATAGAGGCCAGGCGTAGCAAGATCGACTGGCTTTGTCAGCGTCAACCCTCCAATATATGTCCCTCTCGCTTCGCCGGACTCCCGTTTCGTCGGGTTGTGGTTGTAAGCAATAAGTTTTATTTGGTTTTCAAAACCTTTGATCCGGCTTTCGCCTTCAATACCGTCCAGTTTTAAATAGATGGCGTCCATCCCCCCTCCGTGATTATCATGCGGCAAAGCAGGCTGACAAGGACGGAACGCCAACAATGAAAGAACGTTCCATTTTCCAGCCATTTCGTTGGTGTCTCTGTATACCAGATTAAATACCGACAATCTGCTATAACTGGATTCTTGCTAAATACCTTCTGCCATCAACAATCCATTTTACAATAGCGCTACTGACCTGAAATCTATTACGCCAGGCATTCAAGCATCGTTTCCTGAATAACCATAGCCGCTATAAGAACCATATCAAAAAAGAAATATCAATATCATTTCTTATTTTTATCCGAGAAATTACTTAATTCCACAGAATCGGAATATAGACAATTCTTATTCCTTTTCACATCAATGGGTTTTTAGACTTTTGTCATATCGAAAACAACCATTCCAATAGAACACATTTACTATGTGAATATATTTAATGTTTTTATCGCGCGCAGTGTTATCACAGTAATAAATGATTTGCATCAAAAATGCGCCTTTCAGCGCCACGTATTTTTGGGCAGCAAATTATAAAATCGCGTTTCAAAGTCAGTAACATGTTCTCTGTTCAGGCGATATGACTTTATGCCCGGACGACACGCCAGCCGCTTTACCCTTACGTTTAGTCGTGATACGTTAGATCACATGAACACGAAACGATCCAACGCTACGCAACGTCATCTCCGCTGGTGGCTGCCTTCCTGAAGGCGGCACGGATCACTATCCCTCTTTAAGTAGCCGCCGAAAGGCGGCTACTGCGTTTCGGGACGTCTTTCGGCTTTACAGTAAGCATAAAGGAGTCCTTAATGAACACCCTTCCTATCATTCTGACTGGCGATCGCCCCACCGGCTCGCTGCACCTCGGCCATTATGTCGGTTCACTGCGCCAGCGCGTCGCGCTACAGCAGGATCACCAACAGTATGTCCTGATTGCCGACCTGCAGGGACTCACCGATAACGGCAGTAATCCGCAAAAAATCCGCGATAATATTCCGCAAGTGTTAGCTGACTATCTGGCCGTCGGCATCGATCCCGCGCTAACGACGATCTGCCTGCAATCCGCGTTACCCGCCCTCGCCGAATTAACGGTGCTGTATATGAATATTGTTACCGTCGCCCGAGTGGAGCGTAATCCTACGGTAAAAAATGAGATTGCCCAAAAAGGCTTTACCCGTTCCCTGCCGGTCGGGTTCATGGCGTATCCCATTAGCCAGGCGGCAGATATCACCGCCTTTAAGGCCGAAATGGTACCGGTTGGCGACGACCAATTGCCCATGATTGAGCAAACGAATGAGATCGTTCATAAGATGAATAGTCTTTTCTCCTCGCCGGTATTGCGACCCTGTCAGGCGCTCCTGAGCGATACGGGTCGTCTGCCCGGCATTGACGGCAGCGCCAAGATGTCGAAATCGCTCGGCAATACCCTGCTTCTTTCCGCCAGCGAAGAGACCATCCACCGTGCGGTCAGCGCGATGTACACCGATCCCAATCATTTAAAAATTAGCGATCCGGGAAAAATAGAAGGTAACGTCGTCTTTACGTGGCTGGATGCGTTCCATCCGGATAAAACCAAAGTCGCGGCGATGAAAGCACATTATCAACAAGGCGGATTAGGCGACCGTGTCTGTAAAAATGAGCTGGAGACCTGCCTGCAAGAACTGATCGCGCCCATACGCGAACGACGGGCAACCTTTATTGCAGATAAGGGAATGCTAATGGAATTGCTGAAAAAAGGTAGCGAGCGGGCCCATGAGGTCACTCAAAAGACGCTGCAGGAAGTAAAACGTGGACTGGGTCTGCCCACGCTATTCCAGGTATAATCAGGCATCAACGTTGTCCAGCGGCCATGACTCAAACAGATAGCCATCAAAGTAGATGTCATCAACATTGGAAAACTCCAGCAGACGCTGCTTCACGTTTTCCAGGTGCTGCCACATCGCCAGCTTCGCTGCGCGGGCGTCTTTCTTAATTAACGCCGCGAGGATCTGCTTATGATCGACCAGCCACTCCTTACGGTAAAGCGTATCGCCCAGATGGCTATGAAGCTGGAGCCACATCGGATTATTTTCACGCCATTGCCAGGACTGACGGAAGAGCTCTACCAACATACTGTTATGGGTCGCTTCGGCAATGGCCAGATGAAACTGCATATCGCCGCTTTCTGAGCCGCCCGGCGCGCTGGAGGCGAGCTCTCGCTCTTCCAGTTGTAACGCCTGGCGCATTTTAATGATGTCTTCGCGGGTGGCCTGCAGAGCGGCAAATTCAGCGATATTGCTTTCCAGCAACTGACGCGCCTGCAACAGTTCAAAAGGCCCGGCGTCATTACAGTGATTGACGTCAGCGCCTTCCATCTCGTTATTATCCGCGCTGTCGAGCACGTAGATCCCGGCGCCGCGGCGGACTTCAACCAGACCTTTAATTTCCAGCATGATCAGCGCTTCACGCACGACGGTACGCGTCACATTGAGCCTCTCAGCGATCTCTCTTTCCGGCGGCAAGCGCTCCCCGGGGCGGTACGGCGTCTGAACAATCAGATCCCGTATCATTGCGCCCACTTCCTGGTAAGGTCTTTGCTGAGAAGTGTTTGATTTCATATTGGTCGTGCCCGTCCGATGCGATTTCCCGGTATCAGACTATAGCATTTGTAAAGAGGGATAGCACGCGTAGCACACCAAAAACGCGAAACTGGTCAACCAACAAAATAATAATGCGCCCCGTTTCGCTAGTGAGGCCAGATGAAAGGAAAGGCAGTAGACAATACACGACTGATGTTCCACCTTTAGCCCTGATGCCTGAATATGAACAGCACATTGGTTTACCAATATAAAATTTATCAACCAAAAATCAGGCCATAAAATGTGTCTGTACATTGACAGGAACAATGTCTCTGACATAGCGTGATCGGCGAAAATCCAGCCGCTCTCTTTGTATCAAGAACGCGTTATGATAAAAGACACCGTGTTTTTCGCCCCAGGCGTATCCGGGGGAAGCAACGCCTCCAGTTTGTCGAGCCGCCATCGCCGGGCAGCGATTATTCTGCATGAAATTTATGGTATTAACGCTCATATCCAACGCGCAGGCCATGAATGGATGACGCGCGGATTCGACATCTATATTCCCGCGCTGTTTCCTCACCATACCCCCTTTCGCTATGAACAGCAGGAGGAGGCTTACCGTCACTTTTCAGCAAATGTCGGCTTTGATCCCGCCGTCGTTACCACGTTACTCCACGAGCTCAGAACGCAGTATGAGACGTTAATCGTCGTAGGATATAGCGTCGGCGCAACGCTCGCATGGCTAAGTGCAGCCAGTGGGTTATGCGATGGCGTCATTTGCTATTACGGTTCCCGTATACGCCAGTACCTTCATCTTGCGCCTCTCTGTCCGACACTGGTTATTATCGCGCGTTATGAGCCGGCGTTTGATCCCCTCGCCATGCGACAGGCGCTGGAAAAGCGCCCCCGGGTGCAGTGTAAAATGTACGATGCGCGGCACGGGTTCTGTGATGCTGATAGCGCCACCTTCGATGCCGCCTTGTCGCATCAGGTAATGGACGATGTGAGCGCATTTATTCGCGACATCACCCGTGCAAACACATCGCCCGATTTTCAGCTTTAGTGGAGACTTTTTTCAACGAGCTGTTCCAGTTTTTTCAAAGCCTGTATATCTGCGGCATCAAGACCATAACGTTGCAGCGTTTCAGCGGGATGATAACTGACTAACGTTCGCCCATCGGCTTGCTGGCTAATGAGCACCCGAAACGGTAAATCCAGTGCCAGTTCGGGATGCGCCAGCATGAGAGGCGTTCCGCCTTTAGGATTGCCAAAGACCAGAACCGTTGTCGGCGGCATTTTCAGGTTAACATTCTGTGCCGCTCTGGCATGATCAAATTCCCCAAATAACACCAGACTGTGATCGGCGACAGCGTGCATCAACCGCGCTCGGGTCTGCAAATAGTCATAAGCGCTGTAGGTTTTAACCATGGTTATCGCTCCATCCTCCGTTGCAAAGCCAGGCCTTATTAAGATTAACATCAGGGTTACTGCCAATAAAAAAGGCTTTAAAATAGTGCTCATTCTTCTCTCTCCCTGACCCAATACCCATGAGTAAATGCGACACAGATGATATGCAGTTTAAAAATCAGTCATCGTACTGTACCCCTTATTATTGCACTGAACAGCTCATCACTAAAAAAACAGACGGCACAACAAAAAATTCCGACGTCTGAACAAATTTAAATAACAATGATCCAGTCTGACTGAGCGACAGCGCGATCATTATTATGGCGCGACACTGTCTTCTTCAGCCCGCTGGGTAAGAAAGAATATACTCCGCTCAGTAAGATAATAAATACTACAGGCCAACTCTTCAGAGATACGGAGCATCATTGCGTAGTGATGATGCGATTTTTCTGGCGCCATCGGCAGAAATATTTCTGACTCCAGCACGTCACTTAAAAAATGAAATTTATGTACATATTCAGCAGATATAACGCCTCTCGCCATCAGATTAGCCATTAGTGTATTTAAACTATCTTGTTCATGATACACGATACCTTTTCTCTCATGAATTCTGAGAAGAACGCTTCTGAAGGCTGCATGACATTCCCTTACGACACAGGAAAAATCATTAAGTATCAGTCGATTATACGCTTCCATAAGATCATATTCGACAAAGCCATACTCTCCAGGAGAGTACAAATAATAACATATGTTTTTAAGCCGTTTTATTCTGCGCAACCTTACAATTCTACCATTTTCATAGCGATATTTTAAACTATGCTCATGAAATATATTATTTAATTCACTAATCGCCTTATCCGGTTCTAACCCAAGCGTAACTTCATAGGTTCGAAGGTAGGTATCTATATAGTTAAAAGCAAGCTCAATGGTATCAATATGCTTTCTTTTATCATCTGTTTTTAATAACAGATTACTCATTTCATCCAGATATGACGTTGAATGCGCATATAAGGTGAATAAGCCATACTCTTTGCGCAACGTTTTACATATTCTTCGATAAACTTCGTCAGAATGACTATTATGATAGCAGTATAATGTCATATCATAAAAAGAGGAGCAATTCCCTAACGTATTAATAATCAATAAGATTATTTGTTCGCGTATTTCTAACGGAATATCTTCATATAACAGATCGCTATGCCTTAGTGAGTATGGTCTAAAGGTGTGCATTCCTCCTCCTGTAACCGCAACAGAAAAAAATACGCTATGAATAGCGCCACATTACTCTAATTCAGTGGTTCAGGTATTAATATCAGCTCAACAGTGAGCCATTTTTTCTTATTTTTTAATGGTGTTGCGTGAATATTTATTTACTCTACAGATAATTGTAACCCATCGCCCTTTGTCATTCTGCTGATCATCACTGGTGCGAAAACGTCTGGATTATCCATGGCATTCAGTCTTCACTGAATGCCACAGACAAACAAGGGTTATTCAACTAACGCTCACCTGTCCCTTAGTCCTTCTTTCATTCCGTTGCGTCGTTGCCATACCAGCACACTTAAACGTAAGGTGAGCTTATTGTTTTTATCGACGGGTCAGAACAATCCTTCGCCGGTCATACAGTGTTTCAACAGAGAGCTGCAAATCATATTTCGCATTCTTCAGTTTTCGCGATTTAAGCATTTTCATCGTGACGCCACTTATTTGCCCTGTTTCAATCCGTCTCTTGATTTCGGCTGCGCTTAACAGGAGTTGCTTCTTCAAAATCGACAGCAGGCTGACCTGAAAAGAACGGGAAATCCTGACGCTAACACTGACCTGCTTGTGGGAGGCGATACTGACCAGCCACCGTTCCTGAATGTGAAAATCAGGCTGCCCCGATAATTCAGCATTGTTTCGCTTCAGGATCGCGTTGTCATAAGCAAAATATTGCACCGTGGCAGCATCATTCGCCATCAGTCGGCCATAAAGATCGCGGTTAATTTTGCTGACTGGCAGGCGCGAGAACAGGGAGATATTCCAGGTGTAATCGCAGTGTGTGCATTTATAGATACTCCAGACATCGAGTACCTTCTTTTGCGAATTAACCCGAAATGCCCCAGAAGGCGTGAAGTCCCGTTTTACGCTGCATGAAGGGCAACGTTTCGCTATGCGCTGATACCCCACAGGAGTGACAGTCCATATGACTTTCATAACGTACCTTTTTTAACCCATACAAAACCGGATCCGAACTCAGCGGACCATAAATGTTTATGTATGAAAAATATTTAAGTGATACTTTTCAGTGGGTTAAAAAAAGATTTCCAACGCAACAACCCTGTCAATGGCTAAAAAGATACGCCGAGACTATCAAAGCGGCCATTATCGGGTATATGAGTTTAATCAATATTCATTATGGTAGCGGCGGGCTCTATTCAACTGACTTACTAAACGCATGATCCTCCCTTTGAGATCACATTTTTCACTCCCGGTTATTCACTTACAGAAATCAGGTGTTATCATTCACGACGTAAATACCTTTCAACTCAACCCGAGGCTTTGATGCTGGAGAATGTCATCATCTGATAATCAGTTCCCCGACCTTTTCAGGCCGGACTGATTATCAATGCGCCGAAATCGAATGCGGACACCGCAGTGTGTTTGCACGTTTTGCCTATGATGATTAAACAGGTTCTTCAGTATGAATTTATCCCGTCAGGAACAACGTACCTTACACGTTCTCGCCAAAGGCGGACGCATTACGCACATCCGCGATGCGTCAGGCCGCGTCACCGCCGTTGAGTGCTATAGCCGCGAAGGGCTGTTGCTCGCCGATTGCACGCTCGCTGTATTCAAAAAACTCAAAACCAAAAAGCTGATCAAATCCGTTAACGGTCAGCCCTACCGCATTAATACAACCGGGCTGAACAACGTTCGCGCCCAGCCTGATAATCGCTAAGGAGATGATGATGGATATCAGCACCGTTATTTTTGCAACGCATCGCATTCGGCTATTACCCGATGAAGGCAAAATCCCCTGGGACGAGCCAGCCTTCAGCCAACGCATGCTGGAAAATCATCTGTCGCAGGACCACGACTGGGCCAGCCGCCGGCTAACCGTGATTGAGCAACAGGTAACATGGATTACCCGTCAGTTACCCGCTGGCGCCCGCATTCTGGATCTCGGCTGTGGACCCGGTTTTTATACCCGCCTGTTAGCAGAGCGGGGGTTTCACTGCACAGGCGTAGATTTCTCTCCGGCATCCATCACATGGGCTCGCCAGCAGGCGCAAGCCGCAAACCTGAATATTGACTACATTCAGCAGGATATTCGTACATACCACCCCACGGAACCTTTTGATTTCATTATGATGACGTTTGGGGAACTGAATGTCTTTAGCGCTGCTGATGCGCAAAGCCTCATCAGTCATTGCGCTCAGTGGTTGAAACCGGATGGCAAACTGCTTGTTGAAGTGCATACCTTCGATGAAGTTAAACGCCAGGGCATGGCGCAGCCAGGCTGGCAGCGTTGTCCGCACGGCCTGTTTCTTGCCGAGCCTCATCTGCTGTTAACGGAAAATGCCTGGGATGAAGAGGCCCAAACCAGCTCAACGCAGTTCTGGGCGATAGCGGAAAACGGCTGTACCACCCGTTTCGGCAGTCAAATGAAGGCCTGGCGCGATGATGAATATATCAGCCTGCTTGGTGATGCTGGCTTCACTGTGTTGCAGCGCCCGGACAGTCACACCTGGCCGGTCGGCGAGACTTTTGCAGGCAAGCTGTTTGCGCTGCTGGCTGAAAAAGCCCCTCCCGCTGAGGGAATCGCCCTCAGTAAAAGGAATAACCCAATGGATATCCCACGTATTTTTACCATTAGCGAAAGCGAACACCGTATCCATAATCCGTTTACAGCGGAAAAGTACGCCACGCTGGGCCATGCGTTACGCATGAAACCAGGCATGCGGATTCTCGATCTCGGTAGCGGTTCGGGTGAGATGCTCTGCACCTGGGCTCGCGATTACGGTGTTACAGGTACTGGCATTGACATAAGCCCGCTCTTCACCACACAGGCAAAACAACGTGCAGAAGAGCTCGGCGTCAGTGAATACGTACATTTTATTCATAACGACGCGGCCGGTTATATCGACGAGGAAAAATATGACGTGGCGGCCTGCGTAGGCGCGACCTGGATTGCGGGCGGTGTCGCGGGGACAATAGATCTGCTGGCCAAAAGCCTCAAACCTGGCGGGATCATTCTCATCGGTGAACCGTACTGGCGTCGGATCCCCGCAACGGAAGAGATCGCCCACGCCTGTGGCGTCTCATCCGTCGCCGATTTTCGCCCCCTGCCCGAGCTGGTCGCCTTTTTCGACCAACTCGGCTATGACGTAGTGGAAATGGTGCTGGCGGACCCGCAAGGCTGGGACAGATATGAAACCGCGAAGTGGATGACCATGCGCCGCTGGCTGGAGGAAAACCCTGACGATGAGTTTGCGCAAGAGGTTCGAACAGAACTGACGGTAGCCCCCAAACGTCACGTCACCTGGACGCGAGAATACTTTGGCTGGGGCGTATTTGCGTTAATCGCGCGATAACGTGAAGCAGGAGGTATAGCCTACAAGAGGTATACCTCCGTTTAAAAGTATGCAACAAATTAACGCGGCTCAAGGCGGGAATATATCGTCTTAGAGACTATCCCACCAGGCGTTATTGGCGCAGCCAGTTTGGACACGGACAGCGCACAAAAACCGGAGCGTACACGTAGTACGTGAGGATTTTGAGCACTGCCCAGGTCCAAAATGGCAAGTAAAATAGCCCTAATGGGATAGGCTCTTAATTTCGCCATTAAGTTTCTGCCACAGTATGTAGCAAGACGTGCAAGCGTTCCACCTCACCTGATGAACGACACCACCATCAATAAGACGTTATTGCTGCAATTCAATTATTAAGAATAAAAAAAGAACCAGAAGAAAATTAGAAAATAACTTATCCACCATATTAGCTATTGTTAAAATCAAAGTAATCCCCCGTAAAAGCTGGATATTTTTATTTCTCATAGACGAGAATTTATATATTATGATATAATACGGCAGAAAAACATGCAGGTTATTAACCTGCCATTAATGTAAATAATTTTTTGAGGAGATGTTTCCAGTGGGACGTAAATGGGCAAATATTGTTGCTAAAAAAACGGCTAAAGACGGTGCAACGTCCAAAGTATATGCGAAATTTGGTGTAGAAATCTATGCTGCGGCTAAACAAGGTGAACCAGACCCGGAATCAAACTCAGCTTTAAAATTCGTTATTGAACGTGCGAAACAAGCACAGGTTCCAAAACATGTTATTGATAAAGCCATTGATAAAGCCAAAGGTGGCGGAGATGAAACGTTCGTGCAAGGGCGTTATGAAGGCTTTGGACCCAATGGTTCAATGGTTATCGCTGAAACGTTGACGTCTAATGTTAACCGTACGATTGCTAATATCCGCACAATTTTTAATAAAAAAGGCGGGAATATCGGAGCGGCAGGTGCTGTCAGCTATATGTTTGACAATACTGGAGTGATTGTATTTAAAGGAACAGACCCTGACCATATTTTTGAAATTTTGCTTGATGCTGAAGTTGATGTTCGTGATGTAACCGAAGAAGAAGGAAACATCGTTATTTATACTGAAGCTACAGACCTGCACAAAGGAATTGCAGCGCTAAAAGCAGCTGGAATTACTGAATTTTCAACAACAGAATTAGAAATGATTGCTCAATCAGAAGTTGAACTTTCACCAGAAGATTTAGAAATCTTTGAAGGACTTGTTGATGCCCTTGAAGATGATGATGATGTGCAAAAAGTATATCATAACGTTGCAAACCTCTAATTATAAATTAAACAAATCTGTCTCTATGGCAGATTTGTTTAATTTATAAAGCTGTTATAAAAAAGTCTATCTGGCCAGATATATAGATTTTTAAATTTACGTGTCTTATCACGACCTGATCTGACACATAGCTTTGAAAGATTGAGAGTTACCGGTTTTGATATAGTGTCGAATCCTTATATAAAACATGAGGTAATTTTCATGTTTCATACGACGAATCCCGTCAGCAAGCTAAGCAAAAGCCAGCAATATCGGGCTACTTACAATCTCCCTGTGCTCTTTAAGATGCCGCGTCTCATAAATTCCGCTTGCGCTCATGATGACTCATCTGGCGCTCTACGCGTCGCTTGACCACAGGTGTGACTCCACCAGCGCGCTACAGACCATAGTGCGAGAACCGTGGCCGATTACTTTGATGCCTTTGATGTGGAGCTATTTTTTACAGATAACGTATACCACACTCAAAATACTCCCCCAGATCAATGCCCTCCTCTGAACACCTCCCTCTTGTGCCATTCCACAAACCGTTCACCCGGATAATTTTCTTTCATCTGCGGCAACGCGATCTCTTTCCCCGCAAAATCCCAGAACAGCCGCTGTACCACCCCGCCACCATTCACCGCGTCGGAAACCACCACGCGCATATTTTCATCCAGGCCAATCGAACCACGATCGAACGCTTTATGATGGATTGCGCACAACGCCAGGCCATTAGGTACTTCACAAGGACCATGATGCTGCTTCCATCTGATATGGGCTGCTTCAAGCGCTATAGGGGCGTTGTCGTGGCGCATATTGAAGCCGCAGACCGCACATTGATAATTGTAAGCTCGTAGCACCGCCTGGCGGAACTTCGGATCGCGTTGACGGAGAGAGGTGCGAATATCAAAACCCATCTCGTCAGCGATGTCTTCCTGAATACTGGTCGGAAAATGCGCCTCAAGGATCTGCTGCGCCAGCGTGTCGATTAGCTTACGTTTTTTTGTTACCAGCGCGAAATTGACGGCATCAAACCCACCAGCAACATTATATTCAATGAGTTCACGTTTAGGTGGCTGGCGGCTACCGCTGGTTGAGCAGAATTCCGCGTTTTGCAATTCCCAGAAACCATCGCCCTTCAGACGCCAGAACGGCATATCCGGGCGCTGTTCACGGCGCTGTGGCCCATAGCGCTCCAGTAAATCCAGCAATTGCTCATGAATTTCAGAAGCATAATCAAATAGACGATCGTGGCCCTGCCGATAGTGCGAGAGGACATATAACAGCAATAACGGCTTATGCGGCGCTCGCTGTTCGCCTTTGCGCCAGATAGTAATATTTGATATCGCTTGCTTTAGGGTTTTGTCAGAGGTCATTACGTTGAAGAATCCATGAGCACATAGTTGCGATGATGCTCGCAACTATATGTACATTCAAGACATTATTGCAGACATACTTTTTGTCTATCGGCTCTGTACTAACAGTTAGCATTCTGATAACAATGGAAAAAACACAGCGCTCAACCGAGAAAGGTAGGTAACTTCTGGATTTCAGGCATAAAAAAGATCTCAGTTGAGGTCCATTTACATGCTTTTGGTGCGAAGGCCGGACTCGCGCATAAATTTAACTTATTGTAAAAATTGAAATTTAATTATAGTTAATTCAATTATGCCCCCTTTTGTGCCCCCAGCATTCTCTGTTCACATTTTGATTTTTGTTGATTATTTATCCAAAAATTCTCAGAGAAATAGTCAATCCAGTTAGGTTCCGTTAAACGGATCCAAACCGGGACTTGACTCTACAAAAAATACTTTTTTTTCGCAAAACCATGCACACTATTCACCCTGTAATTTTTTACATATATATCAATTGATTATGTGTTAACAGCTAGGTGAAGAGTGAACAGCTATCTCTACATTTGTGCGTTTCCAATAAGAAACCCGGCATCAGCCGGGTCAGTTAATCGTTATTTTAATATTGGCTCATCACACTTGGGCAGCCAGTCAGCATTACTCTCCTCTTTCAAAGTGAGGTTAGTTTGCATTCCCTGATTAGTTCGCCGTTTCTCATAATGTAGCCCGTACTCCTTCAGCATGACTGGCAACCCTTTGCCAAACATCGTAAGACTCAGGGTGTTTTTATAGCCATTAGCCTCCATGTATACGAGGTAGGCATGGTAAAGGTAGGTACGTGGCTGGCGTGGGACAATATTAGCGTTCCCCATAAACATACCGTTGGTGTCAGGTAATGCCTCAAGATAGCCACAAAAATCAAATGCTGGATCAGCATCACGCTTGATGGTGAGAGCCTCATCTGAATTCTGCTGCGACTGAAGCAATGTTCTGGCGCTCATCGGATCGCTGAAACGCTGCATGAGCTGGCGAACAATCACAGCCAGTTCTCGAGCAATTTTATCTTTCAGCTGCGGATCGCGTTCTTCCGGTGCTATCTGCTCAGGAAAATGCAGAATCACTCTCCTGCGGGACACACCACCACTACGATCAGTGAAGCGCATAGGATTATTATTTACGGCCAGGATAACCGCCGGAATATGTGTTGAATAAGCATTCTGATACTTGGGGTCCACCGATACCGCATCGCCACCAGTTATAGCCTTAAGCCCGGCGCCGTCGCCGCTCCACTTCTCCTGATCAGGCAGGCGAATAAGAGAAAAACCTATCAGAGCCGCACGTTCTCGCGGGGACTCCAGCGTTTCAATGGTCGCAGAGGTGGCGTTATCCTCTCCAGCAAGCATGGTCGCAATTTCAGCCAGAATACTTTTGCCACTTCCACCAGGGCCAGTCACTTCCAGAAAGAGCTGCCAGTCATAGCGGTTCGCCAGCACCATAAATAACGCCGCAAGAATAATGTCGCGTTTAGCTGGCTTGTGTCCGGCAGCCCGGTCCAGCCAGCGCCAGAATGCCGGGGCATGAGTTTCAAGCGTTTCCCCCTTTACCGGTGGCGTGAAATCGACTTCACACAGGGTACGCAGCCAGTTCTCTTTACAGTGCGGACTAAAAAGCCCTGTTCGCGTATCGAGGACGCCATTACGAAAACCAATCAGATGACGTGCCGGATTTTGCTGCTGCGGAACAATTAACTTTAATGTTTCCACCAGTGAGGCAATTTTTCCTGAGGAAAACGGTGCACCGAGGCGCTGGAAAAGGGCTGCGACATCTCGGGAAAAATCTGACTGAGAAATCACTTTCCACGCTCCAGACTCGTAGCGGGATAAAAGCTGCCCGTTCGGATCAACCGCCAGTGCATCCCTGTAATGCTCCCGAACCCTCTGAGCTTTTTCGCTGACACTCATCGCTGTGAATTCTGCTTCACTCATTGTGTCGAAAGGACTGGCATTATGTGGCTTCAAAGCCTCAAGAATTGCCTTCCGGGTGGATTCCTCTCCGTATTGGGTAAGCGCATCATTCCAGTCACCAAAAACCGGTGGCAGCACAATGTCACACTGACACGCTTTTGCAGCAGTTTCAGCCCTGTTCTGGCCTGAACCATTCAGATCGCGGTCCGCTGCAATAATTAACTGATATCCCGGATACTTGTTATGGGCAACGCTGGCCAGAGAAAGAAAGTTGACCGACGAAAATGCCACCATGACGGCTTCTCCTGTCAGATGATGAATGGTAAGCGCCGTGGCGTAACCTTCCGCAATCCACATCCTTCTTAAAGAACTCCCGCCCCCTTCTATCAGATGATAGGCCTCCTTAACCTGACCTCCTTTAAGAAAACACTTGCTACCATTGCCACTGATAAGCTGAATATTCACCAGCTCCCCGTCTGCGTTATAGAGCGGGACGATCAAATCACCGGGGCGGAACATCACCCCACCGGTTTTATGAGCTGAAGTCAGCTCATGGCAAATATGCTCCGGGAAACCTTTATGTGTAAGATAAGTGTTTCCGGCAGATTCACGTGAGGCTTGCAGCAGTCGCGCGGCAAGTGCTGCTGCATCTTTCCCGCTATCGGTATCGGCGGTTAACGCCCTGACTTCGGAATTAACTACAGACAGACCATGTGTCAGTCCATGTATCCTGTCAGCTGCTTCACTGATATCCACATTCAGTGCCCTGGTGACAAGCGCTAAACCATCCCCGGCACCGCACTGATTGCAGAACCATGTTCCGCGTCCTTCCTGATCGTCGAAGCGAAAACGATCTTTACCGCCACAGACCGGGCAAGGCTGATGGCGATTTTTCAATATATTCACGCCCAGCGCTGGCAGAATCTTAGCCCAGTGACCGCGGGCAGCCTTCACGGCCTGACTGACTTTCATTCCTGACATGACGCAGTTCTCCCTCAGTGTAAAACCGGCTTTTTGATGTGACGGACGCATAACTCATCCATTACGGCTATTCCGAGCTGGGAGAGTGCGGGACAGGACATTAGAGGGCCGGATTCCATCAGGTCTGAAAGCAGAGCGCAGGCGATTTCCATGCCTTTTGTTTGCCCGTGCTGTCGCAGATAAAATCCTTCAAGCTCACGGGCAATAGCGGTTTCAATTTCATCCAGAGTGAGCTGCAGATGGCGGTTTTGCTGATAGCAGGCACTCAACCAGGCGCAGGCTACCGCGCGGCGATACAACGCTACCCGAAGTGAAAGGGAAAGGGTGCGTGATTTCATTACACCACCTCCATGTTCATCAGGTCATCCTGGCAACGCTGTACCACGCCATCAAGTTGCTCTGTCATCAGATAAATCAGGGAAGCCAGTTGCTCACATTGAGCACCGGCAGGTTTTTCGTAGCAATCCTGAAGAACAGCCATTCCGGTGACAAACTCCCCCACGTTACGAAGATGCTTCAGGCGGACAATATCGTCATAAGAGATTGCGGCGTGATTCATCACATCACCTCCCGGACAGGCAGGCGAGCAGCAAGGCAAAGCACATACTCATGGACCAGTGAAAGACGTGCATGATGCTCATTGCTGGCGACGATACGCAGCATACTGATACGTGGTTTACGTTCTGCACGACGAACGGCGGCAAAAACAAATATAAATTGAGGATGTGAAGGGGCGAGGATCGTAGCCATAAGGGCAACCTCCAATAAGTCGCGGTAAATGCCACCACCGGAGTTCCTACGCTCATGGGTGGTGACCCGAACGGGGGTAGGAATACCGGCCTTATTGGAAACCGGCCAGCCCGAAGGCTGCCCCGCCCGGACCACCATTATCTGACAGGGACTAAGGTATAAGCACCGCAGCCCGAAAAATGGGTGTGCCTGAGCAACGACGTAAAAAAAGACGCACGGCGCGTCTGGTGTCGCCAATAAGTAACTCGGGTTCCTACGCCCGGCAGCCGATTTTGCGGCAGCGGGAAAACTATACCTGGAAATGACAGCAGGATGCAAGCCAGAAAAAAGGGGATTAATGCGTTCAGGCATCATTATGCATCACATCCCCGTCCGCGGGCACTTATACGATCCGCCATCCATGCGCTTACCTCTGACTGTGCCCAGGCAACATTTTTACCACCAAGCGGGATCTGCTTCGGGAAAGCATCGCGGCTTATCAGGTCGTATATAGTTGAGCGGGACAAGCCGCATAAATGCATAACCTCGGGAAGACGTAAAAATCGCTCATGCTGGTTCAGCACAGGAAATAATGGCGCAGCCGGAGCTGGCGCAGAAACAGAAATATCATGCATTTATCTACCCTCTTTAATTCCTTCATCAGTCCGGATAAATCCCCCCGGATTCAGGTAGTTCCTTATTATGTATATATTGCTCGCTTACGCACCCATTATTTATTTAGTGTCACATATTGATTTAATGGAATTTAAAACTATATCAAACCACATAAAATGGCATGATAGATATTATGCCTGCGAACTATAAATACAGGGACATTAATAGGAACTAACTTTCATCCAGGGGTTACTACCCCATAAGTCATAGAACTTAATGGTACTGAAACCGCAACCCATTCAGCAGGGGTGCACAATTTCTACATATGGTTTTACATTGCAAACCTAACTTCAGGATATACTCATGAATTGCATCAAGCTCAGAAGCATTAAAACCGCATAAAATCAATAACCACGCATTCTTAACCTAAAAATATATACAAATAAATTCATAAAAGACCGAACAGTTCTAGTTTTATAAAAATCAGATTGAAATGCAACACCAGGAAAAGGGGGAATCATGTTATTTCCCGGCAAAGAAAAATCGTCTATTTCATCATCTGTTGAATACTACTGAAGAGTGGTGAATAGTTGTGAGGAACAATAATAAAATAATCATTAGGAATAAAAATTTCACTTTTGATGAAAAAAATCATAAATCACGCAGCCTTCCGATGAACACTCATGAACAGTCACTGAATACTGCCTTGTCAACCCTTCACCTCTTAACTAGCTGTATTATCAATTTTTTTATCAAAGTGAACAGTAGTGAATAGTATGTATTAAAGGAAAGTTGAAGATCAGACATGACGCATTTCTCTGGCTAGCCAGAACAAGGTCATTGTTCTGTCACTGGCACAATCCCCCTCGGTAGTGCGCTTGTATGGGCACCGGCACAATTGACACGACAATAAAACACTACCGGAGCAGTCATGACTACTGTTAACCAGATCCCTGATGCAAACATTACACCCTCCCTCCCACCGAAAATTCGCGAAGCGGTGGATAAAGTTAAGGTAGCAAAAGCTGTCTGGCAGGAAGAACGGCGAAAACAAACTGAAGCTGCTGCAATGATTGAAACTATCCGTAAACGTCAGGAAGATACAAAAACGGAAACGCAGGCGCTTAATGATGAATGGCGAAACCTGTTTCGTGAGAATCAGGGAAATATGACGCCACGCATGAAAAAACTGCGGGCAGAAATCGCCCTCGGACGCGAAACACTGGATGAGTTCGAAGATTTGCTGGCAGCTCAGGCGGCAGAAAATGAATTCCTGCCCTGGAAAACTGCGGATGCTGCAAACCACTACATCAGTGAGCATAATCGCCTGATTGAAACTCATGCAGTGTGGCTCTGGAATGAGTTTATGAAGGAACACGGCCAGAAACTTATTCAGATCCTTGGACTGCTGAAAATGACTCTGGGCCGAAGCGCTTCTGCTGTTATCGGTGTAGTTCATACCGTAAACGACCCCGAAAGTGTGCTGAAGCAATTTATCAGCGAGCAACTCACCACTCCGGCACTGTCCTGTAACGTATCTTCAACGGATGATATTACCCTGCCGGGGATCAGCATTTATGCGGACGATAAAGCCATCCAAGATGCCAGACAATCCCCCAGCCCTGCAGCGCGTTCACGGATGCTTAAACAGCGTGACATGGTTAAAGGGGGCGAGAAGAAATGAATGCCGGAAGCATTACTCAGGAAGCACTCAACGATTACCGCTCGGCGATAAAAAGCTGGCTGACACTACGTAATACGCAAAGTACCTGCCAGCTTCGTCTGGCGGCTCTGCTGGATACTGAAGAAAAACCGGCAGCATATGCCAGCCAGCTTGAGGATCTTCGTGAGCGTCTTGCAGTCCTCGAATGGCAGATTAACTGTGCTGCACGGGATGGTCTTTATGCTCACCAGATT
The DNA here is from genome assembly GCF_004010735.1 of Salmonella sp. SSDFZ54. Classification (NCBI taxonomy): domain Bacteria; kingdom Pseudomonadati; phylum Pseudomonadota; class Gammaproteobacteria; order Enterobacterales; family Enterobacteriaceae; genus Salmonella; species Salmonella sp. SSDFZ54. Next base: position 2,614,055 of record NZ_CP034819.1, on the reverse strand, counting down.
GTGCTGGAGAGTTGTGTTACAAGCGCAACGGAAAACTTCATGAGCGAGCATGGTGATGCACTCACTGACGCTCTGGCTCCTTTTCTTTGCGCTCCATACGGGCTTGAGGCGGCAATGAAAATATTACGAACCGCTGTAGCCCGACAAACGGAAGTGCGTACTCCGGTAATTTCAGCAGCATACAAGAGCATTATCGACGAAACCGGATTAACGGTGGATGCATCAATGTGCGCTGATGCTTCAGCCAGTTTCACCCCGGCACAACATAAAGTTTTCCTGGCCCGCCTTAACCGACTTAATGAAAAAGGAGGGTACTGATATGGCCCTGAAGTGTCCTGAATGTGGGACGGTCGCTCACGCCAGAACCAGTGCCTATGAAGCTCCATCGGTTAAACGCTCATGGTATCAGTGCCAGAATCTGGAATGTTCCTGCACATTTACCGCTCTGGAAAGCGTGGATACGGTAATTATGAAGCCTTGGCGCAATGAACGGGAATCAGACAAAGCACAAATGCCGGAAAAACAACAGCAAACTCTCAACCGCTATGGCTCCGCGTCAAAGCTGTCAAGCCGTCAGCAAATTCCTGTCTGATTAGCAAAATACGCCCACGTAGTCCCGGTCCAGTACCGGGATTTTTTACGCCTTTTCCCTGGCTGGCCTGAGAGCGTATGAGTGCATATCTATGGCGCATGAAAACGCATTAGTCTCATGCGCCATTTTTGACGCGAAAGCCCTTGTGTGGTGGCTTCTGAGACGATTTACGGGGTGCATGAAAACCAGTCTGTTAAGCGAAGCGGGCAGGCGGGCGGGGCTGCGCGCGCTGAGATACAAAAGATAACCAATTATCAATGAGGTCATACTCAATAATTTGGTTATCAGCCAGTCACATGCTTAATGCTACAACTTGATAGCTCAATTTTTATCACGCATACTGCTGGCATTATCCGTAATCAGATAACTCCTAAAGAACTGATTAGAACGGCTTCAAATCACAACTTTAGACTGAGAGGTTGAACAAGGAATGAAATCTGAAGACACTAATTCGTTACATAAAATATACAATCCAGTGTATGGACTTGATAATATCGTATTACTTGCACAAGAGTGTCAGTCTACAGATCCAGTAAAAGTTAATCTTCTTTGCTTAGGATTCAAAGAAGACTTACCCAAAGACAAAGAGCTTGCTGAAACTTTATTTTTAGAATTAGTTCATTATTGCATTCCCCATCCAGTTATAGCGAAAAGAAAAGCCTTAAGTCAAACTGAAGGCAAAGATGAGGCAAGGCTTTATAGTGAACTTGCAAGAGAAGCACGTAGTCTTTTTATGAAATATAAATTAGAAAGTACGTTAACTATAAAAAAAGGTGAAACTCAGGAGAAGTTTGAACAACGAGTAAAGAATGCTAATTTACGTTATGGTGAAGTGGGTGAGTTAATATCATATTGTATAGCAATCCATTTTTTAAAAGCAGCGCAATTAGTCTCAAAAATGGCTCTCAAAACATCATCTGAAATGCCTGTTTTTGGACTGGATGGAATACATGCAACCGTAGATGACGAGGGAACATTAACGGTTTTTTATCTAGAATCTAAAATGACAAGAGAGTTCACCAGTGGCTCTGAACAATTTTCTAAATCAGTAAGTGGTTTTTGAAAACGATAGAAAGAGCCGTAGAAATGAATATAGAATACTACAAGATTTGAGCAATTTAGAGTCCCTAGAGGGAGAGGAGCGAAAGAAAGCAGTACAATACTTTGATCCTTATTCAAGTGAATCATCAAATGTCAGAGAGCGCTTCGTTGGAATTATTGTCTACAATGAAGAAGCTTATAAAAATAAAATAGCAATTGACGATGAATCCCCACTTTCCATCCATTTAGATCACTTTAAGAAAAGTTATATCGGTAGTTATAAAGATAAAGTAAAAATTATAACAGAAGACCTATCAAAAGCGGGAGCGACCCCGCAAAAATGTAGGGCGTACATCTTTGCATTGCCTGACGTTGATGCTTTTAAATTGGATTTTGCAAAGGAGTTATCAGGTGAACACTTTAGCTAATGAAGTCATCAACCAAATAAAAAGTCGTTTAGAATTTAAAAATGATCTTGGCTTTTTATTTGCACACTCTTTTTTGCAGAAGCATACACAAACTTCTTTCTCTGCACTTCAAGGCAAAATAGAAAGTGACAGTGTCGTTATATACAAAAGGTTAATTGAGTCTGCATACTTATTTTCCCAATCCGAGTCAGACGAGGATAAAAACTTAGCTCAAAGCATTGCATATCATCTAAATATAATTACAAGTGATAACTATTTAAAACAATTATCTGAGAATTTATTAAGGGCACTTGGTAACTTCCCTGGAGCAAGTTATTTACAAGAAAAAAATGGATTTATACCAGAAACCTTTTATGCTTATTTGAAAAGATCTTTCATTGAAAATGAAAATAAAGTAAAAATAGCCAACAAAGAGATAATATTAACGAACTTTCAAAAGAAAGTATGGGAATCATTACATTCAAATGTCCCACAAGCTATATCTGCTCCAACCTCAGCTGGTAAATCGTTTTTAGTCGTAGAGATGCTTGCCAATAGGATAATTAGCGGGGAATTAAACTCTGCTATTTATATAGCGCCAACTCGAGCCTTAGTAAATGAAATAACACAAAAATTTATTAACAAGACTTTACCATATCAAAATGAAGTTAGAGTAACATCCATACCTACAATTAACGATGAATATTATAAACAGATATTTGTTTTAACACAGGAAAGGCTGCAGGTCCTTCTTGATAATTTTAAAAATAAAATAGACATAGTAGTTATTGATGAGGCCCAATCAATTTCTGACGAAATTAGGGGGATGATATTACAGGATTGCCTAGACAAAATAAGCATACAAAACCCAGATGCAAAATATGTTTTTCTTGCGCCTGGTGCCGAAGGCTTCAATGATTTAGCTGATATTATTGGGATTGATACAATCCACGTAGAAAAAACCAATTTATCTCCAGTGGTCCAAAACAAAATAATTATTAAAGTTGATCCTGCGAAAGAAAATAACTTACAACTATCATTATTAGATAACTCAAATATATTATCTATAGGTGAATTAACTTCAACAAGAGGATTTGCTAATGAAAATACTAGATTAGCTGCTGTAGCTTTAGAATTAGGAAAAGATGAGGGTTCTCTTGTTTACGGAACCGGAGCTGCTAATGCAGAAGACGTTGCTAAGCAAATAGCATCTGGGTTGCCTCTTCTAGAAAATGATAGCGATTTGAAAGAACTTTCAAAGTTTATAAAAAAACATGTCCATAAGGATTACTCTCTTGCAAATCTGGTATTAAGAGGGGTGGGGTATCATTATGGTAAAATGCCTAGCTTATTAAGAGAAACTTTAGAAAAAAACTTTACAAATAACAAGCTTAAGTTTTTAGTGTGTACTACAACTCTATTCCAAGGGGTTAATCTTCCAGCAAAAAATGTTTTTATTGATACACCTACTCGAGGGAACAGAGGAGAAGCATTAGATCCAGCATCGCTTTGGAATTTCGCAGGGCGGGCAGGTAGACTAGGTTATGCTTTCTCGGGGAATGTATATCTTATTGATTATGATGATTGGGAAACAAAACCTTTAGATTCTAAAATAGATTTCAAAATTACATCATCTTTTAAGAAAGTAATCAATGAAGATTTTGACACAGTAATATCCCGTTTAGATAAAAACAATCATTTAGGAGTAAGCCAATATAGTAATGTTGATGCAGCGGCGGGTCTTTTAATTTCCAGAGCAGCAAAAGGCGATTTACACAATTTTCTTGAGAGATCTTTTCGAACGATTCCTGATAAATCTAAGCTTGAAATTATTGAAGATGCTACATATAGCTCACTAGAATCTCTTAATATCCCCCATAATATATTGACTTTAAACTGGACTGTCGATCCATTTGGGCAGGAAAGATTATACAATAGATTTATTCAGAAGATAAAAGATGGTAAGATTGACGAACTTATACCACGACATCCTTCAGGCAATGTTTACACTAATTACGTTGGTGTTTTTAGCAGAATAAATAAATACATTCTCAATCATAATACATCTAAGTTTTCTAACTACCTCACAGCCATGGCATTAAATTGGATGAGAGGAAAATCCCTTCCAGAGATCATATCTCTTTCGATAGCAAAGAAAAAAGAAAAAAATTCTACCCGACCAGTGAATGTAGACCGAGCTGTACGAGAGGTTTTTGATTTCGTTGAGGACAACCTGCGATTCAAATACGTTCAACTTGGTAAGGCATATATTGATTTATTGCGACAAGCTTTAATTGTAAATAATCAAGCTGAAAAAGCGGAAGAAATATATGACTTCCCTTTATCACTTGAATTAGGTGTTTCCTCAATCGCTGGACAAGTTTTTATTGAACTGGGGCTATCAAGAATATCAGCATCCTATCTTGAAAATATAATCCCAAACTCTAATCCTACGATAAGCACGGCAAAAGAGTGGCTAAGAAACAATGATTATGATTCATTAAATTTGCCACTCACCATTTATTCAGAATTAGAAGATAAGGGATTGTTATAATATTGTTAAACATGATGGGGCTGTATTCTTCAGCCCTTTCTTAAAAAGATTAATTGCGATTATTCATTTTAGCGAAATCATATGGTGTTATGTAAATGATTTTTATCTCATCAAGATAGTCAGCCCACCACTGGACCATCAACCGGCGCTCATCCAAATGTTCAGAAGTATGAATATAAGCTGCACGTACATTGTTACGTTCCGAGTGGCTTAGCTGGCGCTCTATCGCATCATCGCTCCATAATCCTGACTCTCCCAACGCACCACGCGCCATCGTCCTAAACCCATGTCCGCAGACATCTGTTTTAGTGTCATAGCCCATCGCACGTAATGCGCTATTTACCGTGTTTTCACTCATAACCTTGGTTGGGTCATGATCGCCCGGAAAAAGCAGCTCTTTATCACCACTCATCTGCTTAAGCTGCTCTAACAAAGCCATCGCCTGCAGACTAAGCGGAACGATATGCTCCTCTTTCATCTTCATGCCACGGTATGAGTACCGCACGCCTTTAATTTCTTCTCGTTTTGCAGGTATACGCCAGAGAGACTTATCGAAGTCGAACTCATCCCAACGCGCGAAACGTAATTCACTGGAACGTACAAAAGTTAGTAAGGAAAGCTCAACCGCGATCCGTGTCATTACACGGCCACGATATGCAGCAAGACGTGCAAGAAATTCAGGGAATCGACTTGAGGGTAAAGCGGGGTAATGTCGCGCTTTGGTTGTCGATAGCGCACCGGCCATATCACTGGCCGGATTAGAGTCGATGTAATCGTTCTGAACGGCATAACGCATTACAGCCGTGACACGTTGTTGAAGACGCTGCGCAACGTCATGCTTACCACTGGCATCAACTTTTTTAATCGGGGCTAACAGGTGGCTGGTTTTAAGCTGCCGAATGTCGGACGAACCGATATGAGGGAAGATATAAAGCTCAAGATATCGCAGAACGCGTGATCGATGGTCTTCACTCCAGCGCTTGTTACTGGCATGCCATTCACGAGCAATTGTTTCGAAAGTGTATGCCCCCGAATTCTCAGCCTGAGCTTCTTTCTGTTCGGCTTTTGGGTCAATGCCCTGTACTAAGAGCTTTTTAGCCTCGTCACGCTTTGCTCTTGCCTGAGCAAGCGTCACCGTAGGCCAAACACCAAAGGCAAGGCGATCCTCTTTTTTGTCAGAGGGGCGTCTGTATTTCATGCGCCAGTATTTAGAACCCTTGGCCGAAACCTCAAGATACAAACCGCCGCCATCGGCCATTTTGTAGGTTTTGTCTTTTGGCTTTGCGGTCTCGACCTGTCTGGCGTTGAGCTTCATCTGGGGGCACATTTCTTATCGAAGTTAAGATGCCCCCAATTATGCCCCCAATGACATCCGGATTTCAACGGACTACCTCGGACAACTCAGGACGTAAAATCGCTGCACATGTTGATTTTAAAGGGTTTGATGGACTTTCTCGGATGGTCTGGGAAGTACTAATGGTGCCGAAGGCCGGACTCGAACCGGCACGTATTTCTACGGTTGATTTTGAATCAACTGCGTCTACCGATTTCGCCACTTCGGCACTGAAGAGGTATGCGGAAAACGTTGTGGATTATACCTGTCATACGCCACCATGCAAGCACGAGCATACACCTGTATCGCTAAGTGCTGAAAATTTCAGCAGCGTTGAGTATTAAATAGAATAATCAGGCTACTTCCCGCCTTCTCCAGCAGATTAACGTCGGGCGTCCCTTGCCTCCATGCTCTACACTTTTCAGTTCAACACCACATTAAGGGAAACACAATGACGATAATAAAAAGCTACGCCGCCAAAGAGGCGGGCGGCGAGCTCGAACTCTATGAATATGACGCGGGAGAACTCCAACCGGAAGATGTCGAGGTACGGGTCGACTACTGCGGGATCTGCCATTCCGATCTGTCGATGATCGACAATGAATGGGGGTTCTCTCAATACCCTCTGGTTGCCGGACATGAGGTCATCGGTCGGGTGGCCGCACTCGGCAGCGCGGCACAGGATAAGGGGCTAAAAGTCGGCCAGCGCGTTGGAATCGGCTGGACGGCGCGCAGCTGCGGACACTGCGATGCCTGTATCAGCGGCAATCAAATTAACTGCCAGGAAGGCGCAGTGCCCACTATCCTCAATCGTGGCGGTTTTGCCGAGAAGCTTCGCGCAGGCTGGCAGTGGGTAATTCCTCTTCCGGAGAATATAGATATGGCGTCCGCAGGCCCGCTGTTATGTGGCGGCATTACGGTCTTTAAACCGCTATTGATGCACCATATTACTGCTACCAGCCGCGTTGGCGTCATCGGTATCGGCGGGCTGGGGCATATCGCCATAAAGCTGTTACACGCAATGGGCTGCGAAGTCACCGCGTTCAGCTCAAATCCATCGAAAGAGCAGGAAGTGCTGGCGATGGGGGCCAATAACGTGGTGAACAGCCGCGATCCGGAAGCGTTAAAAGCACTGGCGGGCCAGTTCGATCTCATTATTAACACGGTCAACGTCGATCTCGACTGGCAGCCCTACTTCGAAGCGCTGACGTATGGCGGCAACTTCCATACCGTTGGGGCCGTATTGAAGCCGCTGCCCGTACCGGCGTTTACATTAATTGCCGGCGATCGCAGTATCTCAGGCTCGGCAACCGGAACGCCATATGAACTTCGCAAACTGATGAAATTCGCCGGACGCAGCAAAGTCGCGCCCACCACGGAACTGTTCGCAATGTCACAAATCAACGAGGCTATCCAGCACGTTCGCGACGGCAAAGCCCGCTATCGTGTAGTGCTAAAAGCTGACTTCTGACCGCCTGACTCAGCGCTTTGACAATGATCAGGAAGCGCTGAGTGTCTGACGAAAAGCCTGTACAGCCAGTCGGCACTGCTCCGTCACGTGCTCGATGTCATGATTAACATCGATACGCGCAATATCATGTTCATCGGCACAGGGTCGCTCCAGCGCGTCAAACTGACTTTGCAGCAGGTCTGGCGGCATAAAATGCCCGGCACGACGCTGCATTCGCTGCAGAATGGTAGCGTAATCGCCATCCAGCCACAGGAAATGTACGTTAGGGCTGCTCTTACGTAAAATATCGCGGTACTGTTTTTTTAATGACGAGCAGACAATAAATCCCGTCTCATTTTTTTTATAAAGACTGTATGAAGCGTCATTTAATCGTTCCAGCCAGGGTAAACGGTCTTCATCAGTTAACGGTATTCCCTGAGACATTTTATCAATGTTTTTCGCCGGATGGAGATCATCGCCGTCAATAAACTTCGCAGAAAATAATGTTGCAATTTTGCTGCCTATTAAAGACTTACCACTACCTGAAACACCCATTAAAATATAGCTTTCCCCGGCCATTTAAATACCTCTGAGTCATATTCCACTCCACAATATTACGCCTCTACGTTCGACAATTTCACGTTTTTTAATTTCCATAGAGAAGAACTCTAAGGCACATCACGTTATGCGTAACATTGTAGTGTAACAATTTTCCAGCGTGACATAAGTCACAAATAGTGACAAATAAAACCGCTTAAATGCGTTCAGGGTAACTACCTGACCAGTGAGGAATTTATGGAAGTAAAAACTCAATCCTGCGTTGTTGCGGGTAAGCGTGCTGTTGCCGTTACGGAACAAAATATTGAATGGAATAATAAAGGAACACTCGTACAAATTACCCGTGGCGGCATTTGTGGGTCTGACTTACATTATTATCAGGAAGGCAAAGTCGGCAATTTTACAGTAAAAGCGCCAATGATTTTAGGGCATGAAGTGATTGGCAAAATCGTTCATAGCGACTCAGATTTATTACGTGAAGGACAACCGGTAGCGATTAATCCATCGAAGCCTTGCGGTCATTGCAAATACTGTCTGCAGCATGAAGAAAACCACTGTACTGAAATGCGTTTCTTTGGCAGCGCCATGTATTTTCCGCATGTCGATGGCGGTTTTACCCGATTTAAAGCTGTCGATACCGCTCAGTGCATTCCCTGGCCGGAACAGGCGGACGAAAAAGCCATGGCCTTTGCCGAACCGCTGGCGGTTGCCATTCATGCGGCTCATGAGGCGGGCGATCTGCAGGGCAAACGCGTCTTTATCTCCGGCGTTGGCCCTATCGGCTGCCTGATTGTTAGCGCGGTAAAAACGCTGGGCGCGGCGGAAGTGGTATGTGCCGATATCAGTACCCGTTCTCTCTCGCTGGCCCGGCAGATGGGCGCGGATACGCTGGTGAACCCACAGCATGACTCTCTTGATGGCTGGAAAGCAGAAAAAGGGTATTTCGATATCAGTTTTGAAGTCTCTGGGCATCCTTCCTCTATCTCAACGTGTCTGGAAGTCACACGGGCCAAAGGCGTGATGGTGCAGGTTGGCATGGGCGGCGCAGTCCCCAACTTCCCGATGATGATGCTAATAAGCAAAGAGATCTCGCTGAAAGGCTCTTTCCGTTTTACTACCGAATTTAATACTGCGGTTTCCTGGCTTGCCAACCGCGTTATCAATCCGCTGCCGTTACTGAGCGCGGAATATCCATTTACCGACCTGGAAGCGGCGCTGATCTTTGCCGGAGACAAAACACAGGCGGCAAAAGTTCAGCTCGTTTTCTGAGAAAGTAAAATAAGGGACACTATCATGAACGATCTTTTTTCACTGGCAGGTAAAAATATCCTTATCACCGGAGCCGCTCAGGGAATTGGTTATTTGCTGGCGACCGGTCTTGGTCGCTATGGCGCGCGCATTATTGTTAACGATATCACCCCGGAGCGCGCCGAAACAGCCGTGACGAAACTTCAGCAGGAAGGAATAAAGGCTATTGCCGCTCCCTTTAATGTCACCCATAAACAGGATATTGAAGCTGCGGTTGAACATATCGAAAAAGATATCGGCGTCATTGACGTCCTGATAAATAACGCCGGTATCCAGCGCCGTCATCCGTTTACTGAGTTTCCCGAGCAGGAGTGGAATGACGTCATCGCCGTAAATCAGACCGCGGTTTTTCTCGTCTCTCAGGCCGTTACGCGCCGTATGGTGGCGCGTCAGGCAGGAAAAGTGATCAACATCTGTTCGATGCAAAGCGAGCTGGGCCGCGACACGATTACGCCATACGCCGCGTCGAAAGGTGCCGTGAAGATGCTGACTCGCGGCATGTGCGTGGAGCTGGCGCGTCATAATATCCAGGTCAACGGTATTGCGCCGGGATACTTCAAAACGGAGATGACCAAAGCGCTGGTTGAAGATGAAGCCTTCACCTCCTGGCTATGCAAACGTACGCCTGCCGCACGCTGGGGCGATCCACAGGAGCTTATTGGCGCAGCGGTGTTTCTCTCGTCAAAAGCCTCCGACTTTGTTAACGGACATCTGCTGTTTGTCGATGGCGGTATGCTGGTTGCCGTCTGACCAGGGAAATGCGACGCAGCGCGTAAGCGCTGCTATTTTGGCGCTAATAAGAGAGACGAATATGCCATTAATAATTATTGCGGCAGGCGTTGCGCTGCTGTTGGTCTTAATGATTGGCTTTAAAGTTAACGGCTTTATCGCCCTTGTTCTGGTTGCCGCCGTGGTGGGATTTGCCGAAGGGATGGGCGCGCAAGACGTCCTGCACTCCATACAAAACGGAATTGGCGGTACTCTGGGCGGACTCGCCATGATCCTCGGTTTTGGCGCGATGCTGGGAAGATTAATTTCCGACACCGGCGCAGCGCAGCGCATTGCGACGACGCTCATTAATACGTTCGGCAAAAAACGCGTGCAATGGGCGCTGGTGATCACCGGGCTTATCGTCGGCCTGGCAATGTTTTTTGAAGTCGGATTCGTACTGCTGTTGCCGCTCGTTTTTACGATTGTGGCCTCATCGGGACTGCCATTGCTGTATGTCGGGGTTCCAATGGTCGCCGCCTTATCCGTTACGCACTGCTTCCTGCCGCCGCATCCCGGCCCTACCGCTATTGCGACAATTTTTGAGGCAAATCTCGGTACGACCCTGCTGTATGGGTTAATCATTACCATACCGACAGTGATTGTTGCCGGCCCTCTGTTTTCAAAATTGCTGGCGCGCTTTGAGAAAGCGCCGCCTGAAGGATTATTTAATCCTCACCTATTCAGTGAAGAGGAGATGCCGTCATTCTGGAACAGTATTTTTGCCGCCGTGATCCCGGTCATTCTGATGGCCATCGCAGCGGTATGTGAAATCACGCTGCCAAAAACGAATGCCGTGCGGGTTTTCTTCGAATTTATTGGTAATCCAGCAGTGGCGTTGTTTATTGCCATTATCATCGCCATTTTTACGCTGGGCCGACGCAACGGACGTACGGTTGAGCAGGTGATGGATATCGTCGGCGAGTCCATTGGCGCTATTGCGATGATTGTTTTTATCATCGCGGGCGGCGGCGCGTTTAAGCAAGTGCTGGTGGATAGCGGCGTGGGTCAATATATCTCGCAATTAATGACCGGCACCTCGCTATCTCCGTTATTAATGTGCTGGACGGTAGCCGCCGTGCTGCGTATTGCGTTAGGTTCCGCGACCGTGGCCGCGATAACCACAGCGGGCGTCGTATTGCCGATTATTAACGTAACCCACGCCGATCCGGCGTTAATGGTACTGGCGACAGGCGCGGGAAGCGTTATTGCATCACATGTTAACGATCCCGGTTTTTGGCTGTTTAAAGGGTATTTTAATCTTAGCGTCGGGGAAACCCTACGCACCTGGACCGTTATGGAAACATTGATTTCTGTCATGGGGTTGCTGGGCGTACTGGCGCTGAATGCGGTTCTGCATTAATTCATCATCCGCAGCCCAATTAACCATGGGGGCGACGTTCCCGCCCCCGGTACTGGAGAAAACATGAGGAATCACAGAATTTCTTTGCAGGATATCGCTACGCTTGCTGGCGTGACAAAAATGACGGTGAGCCGTTACATCCGCTCACCGAAAAAAGTCGCCAGGGAAACCGGCGAGCGTATTGCGCAGATCATGGAGGAAATTAACTACATACCAAATCGCGCGCCAGCTATGCTGTTAAACGCGCAAAGTTACACTCTGGGCGTGCTGATCCCCTCTTTTCAGAACCAGTTGTTTGCCGACATTCTTGCCGGGATTGAATCCGTAACGTCGGGTCATAACTACCAAACTCTCATTGCGAATTACAATTACAATCGCGATTCGGAAGAAGAGTCCGTTATCAATTTACTGTCTTACAATATCGACGGCATTATTCTTTCAGAAAAATATCATACCCTCAGAACCGTCAAATTCCTGCGCTCAGCTACCCTTCCGATTGTAGAACTCATGGACATCCAGGGCGATCGCTTAGATATGGAGGTGGGGTTTGATAACCGTCAGGCCGCCTTTGATATGGTCAGCACCATGCTGGATAAACGCCAGCGGCGGAAAATTCTCTATCTGGGTTCAAAAGACGATATCCGTGATGAGCAGCGTTATCATGGCTACTGCGATGCGATGACGCGCCGGGGGCTGGCGCCGTTGCGCATCAATCCCCGCGCTATCTCCTCTATCCATCTGGGGATACAACTAATGCGTGATGCGCTTGCTGCGCACCCGGACGTGGATGGCGTCTTTTGTACAAATGACGATATCGCAATGGGCGCTCTACTGTGGTGCCGCGAGCGTCAACTGGCCGTACCGGAGCAGATCTCCATCGCCGGCTTCCACGGTCTGGAGATGGGCAGACAAATGATACCGAGCCTCGCCAGCGTAATTACCCCTCGTTTTGAGATCGGGCGCAGAGCCGCGCAGATGTTGCTCAACAAAATTAAAAATAACGATCTCAACCATAATACGATTGATTTGGGTTATCAGATTTATCACGGCAGCACGTTATAAATTTTTTGAACTACTTTTTCCCGCAGCTTGCCTGAGCTTAACGCGTAGCCAAAAGCGCCACGCGTCAGGTTACGCACTACATCATTTGAGGAATACCAGGCGGTCTGCCGGATGGCGGCGCTAACGCCTTATCCGGCCTACGGGTCCGGAGTAGGCCTGAAAAGCACAGCGCCATCAGGCCTACGATTACTGTGATTACGACTTACGCAGCATTAGCCACAGGCTAATCAGGAAGAAAGACGCGCTCGGCAGCAGCGCGCCGACAATCGGCGGAATGCCGTATACCAGCGTCAGCGGGCCAAAAATCTGGTCGAGGACGTAGAAGACGAAGCCGAAGCTAATCCCCGTCACTACGCGCACGCCCATCGGCACACTACGCAGCGGGCCAAAGATAAACGACAGCGCCATCAGCATCATCACCGCCACGGAGAGCGGCTGGAAGATTTTACTCCACATATTGAGCTGATAACGTCCGGCGTCCTGTCCGCTCGACTTCAGATATTTAACGTAGTTATGCAGACCGCTGATGGAAAGCGCATCCGGGTCCAGCGCCACCACGCCTAACTTATCCGGCGTCAGATTCGTTTTCCAGGTGCCGCTCACCGTCTGCGAACCGGTGATCTGTTTCGGGTTTTGCAGATCGGACTCATCCACCTGCGACAAACGCCAGACCTTATGCTCCGGGTCGAATTTTGCCGAAGCGGCGTAACGCACCGACTGCAAACGACGCTGATCGTTGAAAGCGTAAATACTAATGCCGGCCAGCTCCTCGTCGCCCTTCACTCGTTCAATATAGACAAAGTTATTCCCGTCTTTCGCCCACAGACCTTGCTGGGTGGAAAGCAGCGAACCGCCATACATCGCCTGCGCACGATAGTTACGCGCCATCTGCTCGCCCTGCGGGGCGACCCATTCGCCGATCGCCATGGTTAACAGCACCAGAGGGATAGCCGTTTTCATCACCGACAGCGCCACCTGCATACGGGTGAAACCCGATGCCTGCATCACCACCAGTTCGCTACGCTGCGCCAGCATCCCCAGTCCCAGCAGCGCGCCAAGCAGCGCCGCCATAGGAAAGAAGATCTGGATATCCTTAGGTACGCTGAGCAGGGTGTACATACCCGCGCCCAGCGCGTCGTAGTTACCCTGCCCCGCTTTTTTCAGCTGATCGACAAACTTGATGATCCCGGAGAGCGACACCAGCATAAACAACGTCATCATGATGGTGGTAAAAATGGTTTTACCGATATAGCGGTCAAGTACACCAAATGGCTGCATTATACCGCTCCTTTACGCAGAAAACGGGCACGCAGGCGGCGGACCGGCACCGTATCCCACAGGTTTAAACCAATCGCCAACGCCAGATAGATCAGGTTGACCGCCCACATCCAGATAACCGGGTCCAGTTTGCCTTTACCGCCATTCGATTTAATGGAGGTCTGGATCAGGAAGAACAGCAGATAAAGCAGCATGGCGGGCAACATAGACAAGACGCGCCCCTGACGTGGATTCACCACGCTGAGCGGCACGACCATCAGCGCCATCATAAATACGGTAAAGACTAACGTGATACGCCAGTGCAGCTCGGCGCGAGCGCGATCGTTGTCGGTATTCCACAACGTGCGCATGTCCATCTGGTCGGTATCGTTCGGGTCCAGCGCCACGGCCTGATGGCCAATAATCGCCTGATAGTTCTGGAAGTCGGTGATGCGAAAATCGCGTAGCAACGCCGTTCCTTCAAAACGCGTCCCTTTGTTTAAGGTGACAACCTGGGAACCATCGCGCAACTGAGTAAGGTGTCCGGAATCGGCCACGACTACAGAAGGACGAGCATTGCCCTTAGGGCGAATCTGCGCCAGGAAAACATCGTGGAAGTCGCTGCCATCAACGCTTTCGATAAACAGCACCGAGCTGCCGTTGGTCGCCTGCTGGAATTGCCCCTGCGCCAATGCCGCCATACCGGGGTTCGCTTTCGCCTCCGCCAGTACTTCATCCTGGTGTTTTGACGACCAGGGGCCGGCCCACATCACGTTAACCGCCGCAAGGATACCGGTAAATAACGCCAGTACCATGGCGGCCTTTACCAGCACGGCTTTGCTCAACCCACAGGCGTGCATGACCGTAATTTCACTTTCGGTATACAGTTTGCCCAGCGTCATCAGCAGCCCCAGGAACAGGCTTAAAGGCAGGATGAGCTGCGCCATTTCCGGTACGCCCAGCCCCAGAAGCGAGAGCACCAGATTTGCGGGAATATCGCCGTCAACCGCCGCGCCGAGAATCCTCACTAACTTTTGACAAAAGAAGATCAAAAGTAAGATGAAGAGTATCGCCAGCTGGCTTTTGAGCGTCTCCCGCACCAGATATCTTATGATTATCACTTTAAATACGCCCGTAAAAACCCATTTTTTTGCTGGAATTTAGCTTGTTTCATGGCTTAAACGTCATTTATTCTCTTGAGTCGTCGAAATCATCGCTAAGATCATTATACTCAGCGGATTCACCTCTCAGAACTTGTTCTGACGTGCCAATGCCGTAATAACGTTAAGATTAACACGAAGTCACCGCAACAGCGGACATGAGTTACGAAAGCTTTCAATTTCTATACTCTAATGGATTTCGAGTTGCAGGCAGGCGGCAAGACTGTGAAGCCCCGGAGCTTACATCAGGTAAGTGACAGGGGTGAGCAGGCGCAGCCAACGCATCTGCAACTTGAAAGACGACGAGTATAGCTGTAGCCACCACTGTTGTCTTTAAGATTCAGGAGCATAGTGCATGGAGTTCAGTGTAAAAAGCGGTAGCCCGGAGAAACAGCGGAGTGCCTGCATTGTCGTGGGCGTCTTTGAACCGCGTCGCCTTTCTCCGATTGCAGAACAGCTCGACAAAATTAGCGACGGATACATCAGCGCATTGCTGCGTCGCGGCGAACTGGAAGGAAAACCGGGGCAGACTCTGTTGCTGCACCATGTTCCTAACGTTCTTTCCGAGCGAATCCTCCTCATTGGTTGCGGCAAAGAGCGCGAGCTTGATGAACGTCAGTATAAGCAGGTTATTCAGAAAACGATAAATACTCTGAATGATACCGGTTCGATGGAAGCCGTCTGTTTCCTGACCGAACTGCACGTCAAAGGCCGCAACAACTACTGGAAAGTGCGTCAGGCCGTCGAAACGGCCAAAGAGACGCTTTATAGCTTTGATCAACTCAAGACCAACAAGAGCGAGCCGCGCCGCCCGCTACGTAAGATGGTCTTTAATGTGCCGACCCGCCGTGAGCTCACCAGCGGCGAACGCGCCATTCAGCACGGTCTGGCCATCGCCGCCGGGATTAAGGCTGCGAAAGATCTCGGCAACATGCCGCCCAATATCTGTAACGCCGCCTACCTGGCGTCACAGGCGCGCCAGTTGGCCGACAGCTACAGCAAAAATGTCATCACCCGCGTGATCGGCGAACAGCAAATGCGCGAACTGGGTATGAACGCTTATCTGGCGGTCGGCCACGGTTCGCAGAATGAATCGCTGATGTCGGTGATTGAGTACAAGGGCAATCCATCCGAAGACGCGCGCCCGATCGTGCTGGTGGGTAAAGGCCTGACCTTCGACTCCGGCGGCATCTCCATCAAGCCATCTGAAGGGATGGACGAGATGAAGTACGACATGTGCGGCGCAGCGGCGGTTTACGGCGTGATGCGTATGGTTGCCGAGCTTCAGCTACCGATTAACGTTATCGGCGTGCTGGCGGGCTGTGAAAACATGCCGGGCGGACGCGCGTATCGTCCGGGCGACGTGCTGACCACCATGTCTGGTCAAACCGTTGAAGTCCTGAACACCGACGCCGAAGGCCGTCTGGTTTTGTGCGACGTGCTGACCTACGTTGAGCGCTTCGAACCGGAAGCGGTTATCGACGTGGCGACGCTAACCGGGGCCTGCGTGATTGCGCTGGGCCATCACATTACCGGTCTGATGTCGAACCATAACCCGCTGGCGCATGAACTGATCGGCGCGTCCGAGCAGGCTGGCGACCGCGCGTGGCGTCTGCCGCTGGGCGATGAGTTCCAGGAACAACTGGAGTCCAACTTTGCGGATATGGCAAACATTGGTGGTCGTCCTGGCGGCGCCATCACCGCGGGCTGCTTCCTGTCGCGCTTTACCCGTAAGTATAACTGGGCGCACCTGGATATCGCCGGCACCGCCTGGCGCTCCGGCAAAGCGAAAGGCGCGACGGGGCGTCCGGTAGCGCTGTTGTCGCAGTTCCTGCTCAATCGTGCGGGCTTTAACGGCGAAGAGTAAGTTTGAGATTACCCCGTAGGCCTGATAAGGCGCATTAGCGCCGCCATCAGGCGTTTTGCCGGATGGCGCCACGCTTATCCGGCCTACGGGGTGCATCATGGCAACGCATTTAAATCCACCACAAGAAGCCTCATATATGAAGAATGCGACGTTCTATCTTCTGGACAATGACACTACCGTCAACGGTTTAAGCGCCGTTGAACAACTGGTGTGTGAAATTGCCGCAGAACGTTGGCGCGCCGGCAAGCGCGTGCTGATCGCCTGCGAAGATGAGAAGCAGGCCATTCGGCTGGATGAAGCGCTGTGGGCGAGACCGGCGGAAAGTTTTGTCCCGCACAATCTGGCAGGCGAAGGCCCACGCGGCGGCGCGCCGGTTGAAATTGCCTGGCCGCAAAAACGCAACAGCAGCCCGCGCGATATTTTAATCAGCCTGCGTACAAGCTTTGCAGATTTTGCCACCGCTTTCACAGAAGTGGTAGACTTCGTCCCTTACGAAGAAACTTTGAAACAACTGGCGCGCGAACGCTACAAAGCCTACCGCGTGGCTGGTTTTAACCTGAATACGGCAACCTGGAAATAATGGAAAAGACATATAACCCCCAAGATATCGAACAGCCGCTTTACGAGCACTGGGAAAAGCAGGGCTATTTCAAGCCTAACGGCGACGAAAGCAAAGAGTCCTTCTGCATCATGATCCCGCCGCCGAACGTCACCGGCAGTTTGCATATGGGACATGCTTTCCAGCAAACCATCATGGATACCATGATCCGTTACCAGCGTATGCAGGGTAAAAACACCCTGTGGCAGGTCGGCACCGACCACGCCGGGATCGCGACCCAGATGGTGGTTGAGCGTAAGATTGCCGCTGAAGAAGGTAAAACCCGTCACGACTACGGCCGCGATGCGTTTATCGACAAAATCTGGCAGTGGAAAGCGGAATCCGGCGGCACCATTACCCGTCAGATGCGCCGTCTCGGCAACTCCGTTGACTGGGAGCGCGAGCGCTTCACCATGGACGAAGGTCTTTCCAATGCCGTGAAAGAAGTTTTCGTTCGCCTGTACAAAGAAGACCTGATTTACCGTGGCAAACGCCTGGTGAACTGGGACCCGAAACTGCGTACCGCCATCTCTGACCTGGAAGTGGAAAACCGCGAGTCCAAAGGCTCGATGTGGCACATCCGCTATCCGCTGGCCGATGGCGCGAAAACCGCAGACGGTAAAGATTACCTGGTCGTCGCCACCACCCGTCCGGAAACCGTACTGGGCGATACGGGCGTGGCCGTGAACCCGGAAGATCCGCGTTATAAAGATCTGATTGGCAAATTCGTTATTCTGCCGCTGGTTAACCGCCGCATTCCAATCGTTGGCGACGAACATGCCGATATGGAAAAAGGCACCGGCTGCGTGAAGATCACCCCGGCGCACGACTTTAACGACTATGAGGTCGGGAAACGTCATGCCCTGCCGATGATCAACATCCTGACCTTTGACGGCGACATCCGCGAAAGCGCGGAAGTGTTCGATACCAAAGGTGAAGAGTCTGACGTTTATTCCAGCGAGATTCCGGCTGAGTTCCAGAAGCTGGAACGCTTTGCTGCCCGTAAGGCCATCGTCGCTGCGGTTGACGCGCTCGGCCTGCTGGAAGAAATTAAACCGCACGATCTGACCGTCCCTTACGGCGACCGTGGCGGCGTGGTTATCGAACCGATGCTAACCGACCAGTGGTACGTCCGTGCTGACGTGCTGGCGAAACCGGCGGTGGAAGCGGTTGAGAACGGCGACATCCAGTTCGTGCCGAAGCAGTACGAAAACATGTACTTCTCCTGGATGCGTGATATCCAGGACTGGTGTATCTCTCGTCAGCTGTGGTGGGGTCACCGTATCCCGGCATGGTATGACAACGACGGTAACGTCTACGTTGGCCGTACCGAAGACGAAGTGCGTCAGGAAAATAACCTCGGCGCCGACGTTGCGCTTCGTCAGGACGAAGACGTTCTCGATACCTGGTTCTCCTCCGCGCTGTGGACTTTCTCCACCCTCGGCTGGCCGGAAAACACCGACGCCCTGCGTCAGTTCCACCCCACCAGCGTGATGGTGTCCGGCTTCGATATCATCTTCTTCTGGATTGCCCGCATGATCATGATGACCATGCACTTCATCAAAGATGAAAACGGCAAGCCGCAGGTGCCGTTCCATACCGTCTATATGACCGGTCTGATTCGCGACGACGAAGGCCAGAAGATGTCCAAATCCAAGGGTAACGTTATCGACCCGCTGGATATGGTGGACGGCATCTCCCTGCCGGAACTGCTGGAAAAACGCACCGGCAATATGATGCAGCCGCAGATGGCGGAGAAAATTCGCAAGCGTACCGAGAAGCAGTTTCCGAACGGCATTGAGCCGCACGGCACCGACGCCCTGCGCTTTACCCTGGCGGCGCTGGCCTCGACCGGCCGCGACATCAACTGGGATATGAAGCGTCTGGAAGGTTACCGTAACTTCTGTAACAAGCTGTGGAACGCCAGCCGCTTTGTGCTGATGAACACCGAAGAGCAGGATTGCGGCTTCAACGGCGGCGAAATGACTCTGTCGCTGGCGGACCGCTGGATCCTGGCGGAATTCAACCAGACCGTTAAAGCCTACCGCGAAGCACTGGATAGCTTCCGCTTCGATATCGCCGCAGGCATCCTGTACGAGTTCACCTGGAACCAGTTCTGCGACTGGTATCTGGAGCTGACCAAGCCGGTAATGAACGGTGGCACCGAAGCCGAACTGCGCGGCACCCGCCATACGCTGGTCACCGTACTGGAAGGTCTGCTGCGCCTGGCGCACCCGATCATTCCGTTCATCACCGAAACCATCTGGCAGCGCGTGAAGGTTATCTGTGGCATTACCGCCGATACCATTATGCTGCAGCCGTTCCCGGAATATAACGCCGCACAGGTGGATGAAGCCGCGCTGGCCGATACCGAGTGGCTGAAGCAGGCGATCGTCGCGGTACGTAACATTCGTGCGGAAATGAACATCGCCCCGGGCAAACCGCTGGAACTGCTGCTGCGCGGCTGTAGTGAAGAAGCCGTTCGTCGTGTTAACGACAACCGTAGCTTCCTGCAAACCCTGGCGCGTCTGGAAAGCATCACCGTGCTGCCAGCCGATGACAAAGGTCCGGTTTCCGTGACCAAAATCATCGACGGCGCCGAACTGCTGATCCCGATGGCTGGCCTCATCAACAAAGACGATGAGCTGGCGCGTCTGGCGAAAGAAGTGGCGAAAATCGAAGGCGAGATTGCCCGTATCGAAGGCAAACTGTCCAACGAAGGTTTCGTCGCCCGTGCGCCGGAAGCGGTGATTGCCAAAGAGCGTGAGAAGCTGGACGGTTACGCAGAAGCCAAAGCGAAACTGATTGAGCAGCAGGCGGTTATTAGCGCGCTGTAATCTGAAAGCCTGATGGCGCTTCGCTTACCAGGCCTACACGTTCGCTTATTGACATGGCGCGATCGGTAGGCCGGATAAGGCATTCACGCCGCCATCCGACAACATGAATTATGGGCCGACGTAAACGTCGGCCTTTTTACATCAGATAAACGGGAAGTAAGGCATGATGCCACGAGAAATCCACATTAGCGGGCTGTTTTCCAGCGGCTTCTCATCATTGGTTAACTCAAGCGAATCCAGATCGCCCTGGACCTGTGTATTCTGCGCCAGCCAGCTCACCAGCCAAATTTTCAACCACGGATAAGCCAGCCCTAAGGTCACGCCGGAAATCACAAACACCACCAGTAACCGCCACAGCATACCGTGTGCAGTGACAGAGGAATGAAAACGAATCGAATCGTTCGCCAGTGACAAATTGTTTAAAAACAGGTTGCGTAACGCCACATATAAGTAACTGGTTACCACAATAATCGCGAGAAAATAGAGGAAATAACATGCCATTATCTGGCCATAATATTGCAGAATAAGCGCCCCTCCTGCCTGCGCATTCCCCATCATACTCAAAAGAATCATGTCGGTGAACACCGGCGCGATTAGATAACCAATCACGACAGCAAAAGGGAAAAGGGTCAACATTGCCAACACGCACCCTCTGATGCACGTTTTAACATTAACCTGAATCGAGAAACGATGAATGCCAAAGTTTGCGCCATTGCCAAACAAGGTCATCCATTTGCTGTAGGTAATACCGTTAATGACCCCTATCCCAATAATAGCCAGCAAACCGAGAAAAACGATATTGAACACTAAACCGCCGACGGCGATGGTTACCAGTGAGATAATGTAAAGAACAATATAAAGCGCCACCATCAGGAGTACCGGGAGAGCGAACATGTACCACCATGCGCGCCGCATGGAACACTGGAATCCAAAATGTACGCCATTAAGCGAAGTCATCATCGCCTGATACTGTAATCCTTTCACCGCCATAAAAGGAATAATCGCAATTAATAAGCCGAATAGCGTAAAACCGAGACCGGGATGACCGTGTTCAATAAGAGAGAGGCTAACAATATAAATAATAAAAACTAACAACACACTAATAAATAATGCGCCGCCCGTGGCTTTGTAAGCAAAAGGCTGATTGTTTAGCGTCATATTAGTATAAATATAACGTCGACATTTCACCATCGCCCACGGCGCATAGATTCCAAACGTGATACACGTCAACAAGAAATTCACAAGGCAAATAACAAAATACTTTCCGCCCTTGCCTGTAAACACCAACGTGTGATTATGGTTATCTTTACTACTGATAACGTTATTCATGAATCATATCCCTGAATTACAATCTATTAGAATTAATAATAAAAACCAGTAAATTGTTACTGATTTGACTACGATACTATTTTTGTTTAATTTTTCCGCCTTTTATTTTGTCTGATTCAGGATCTCCTTGCGCGTAACTCAAGACGGTGGTATTAAAGTAATCTATAAATAAATTTTAAAAATTGAGCCATATTATGAATAATGTCGCCTCGCCAACGCTCACGGTGCGCCGAATCACTACCGCTGACAATGCCGCTATTGCCCGTGTCATCCGTCAGGTTTCAGCGGAATACGGACTTACCGCCGATAAAGGTTATACCGTTGCCGACCCCAATCTGGATGAACTGTATCAGGTTTATAGCCAACCGGGCGCGGCCTACTGGGTGGTAGAGCAAAACGGTTGTGTGGTGGGCGGCGGCGGCGTGGCGCCGTTATCCTGTAGCGAACCAGACATTTGTGAACTGCAAAAAATGTATTTTTTACCGGTGATTCGTGGTCAGGGGCTGGCGAAAAAGCTGGCGCTGATGGCGCTGGATCATGCCCGTGAACAGGGTTTTAAACGCTGCTATCTGGAAACAACGGCTTTTTTACGCGAGGCGATTGCGCTATACGAACGTTTAGGATTTGAACATATTAGCGAACCGCTCGGCTGCACCGGACATGTCGATTGCGAAGTGAGGATGTTAAAGGATCTCTGAAAACCAGGCGTTTATTTATCCTCGCCAGGTATTATTTTTGCTGATATAAGTAATCCCGGAAACATCCTGTTATCCGGGAATCACTTATTATTCAAGGAAGTTATAAATGAAACGCCTATTATCAGCAATTGTTTTCCCCGCTATGTTTATTAGTATCTCTAATGTATATGCATTAGATATACAGCCCGGCGAATGGAAAATGGAAAATATAGAAATGCGCACCATCAATCCAGATACAAAAGAAGTATTAATGGATGAAAAAAATTCGGGCATAGCGACGCTTATGTGTTACACCCCTAAAATGTCTGAAGATTCTAAGAAAATGGTGAAGGGTTTTTCTACCAGTGCAGGCGGTTGCACGACAACATTTGTAGAAAGTACGGATACCAAACTGATCAATGAGACTGTCTGTAATAATCCTGATGTCAAATCGCACTCTATTGTAGAAACGACGAAAATAAGCGATACAGAATTTGCGATGACCATGAAATCGGATGTCGATGCAGGAGGTAATAAAACAACCTCCATCAACAAAATTAAACAAACCTTTGTTGGCAAGACCTGCTCTGAAGCGTCAAAAGGCGTGAAACAGTAAGTATTTCAACACAAGAACCCGTAGTGATGATGCAAAAATGGCATTGTTCACGGTCACCTTTCGGGAATATAACACTGAGTGAGTTCTTTTTGCCTGCCGCAGTGCAGGCTTTACTCAGGACAGAATATCATGAAAATGACTTTTTCTGCTCGCCAGCAGTTTGATGCCGGGCGGATGACCACGCAGGTGGCGACAGCGTAAAAGATAAAAACGCTAATCTTTAATTTTACCCTTTATCCGGCGGCTGGCACGCCGCTATGAAAACGAAACTCGCGGTCTGGCGACAAGATAAGGTCAGCTTCCACCTCGCCAAAATAGCGCACGCGCGCAGAAATGTCCTCGGCGGAAATCTGCTGCGCCAGCGCCAGGTAATCCTGATAATGCCGCGCTTCGGAGCGCAGAAGCGAGAGATAAAACGTCTGTAAATCCTCATCCAGCCAGGGCGCCAGAGCGGCAAAACGTTCGCAGGAGCGGGCTTCGATATACGCCCCGATCAATTAAGGTGAGCGGTTCGTGCGTGCGTACCGCTTTCAACATTCCTTTCGCGTAGCGGCTGGCGGTGATTTTCACATAAGGAATGTTTCTGGCCTGCATGACCTCGCGTACCTGCCAAAAATGGTGCAACTCCTCTTTAATCAATAACACCATACGGTCGATCAGCTGACGCCCCCAGGGGTCATCAGTTTGCGGCATGGCGCTTTTGCTAATCTGTCTATGCAGGGCAACAAAATCCGGCTCCGGCCCCTGACGAAACGCGAACGCCTCGTAAGGTTGCAGCCAGGCGAGCAGCGCGTCAGCGCCCGATTTATCGGCGACATATTTACGCACCAACAGCAACGCGGTTTGCGCAGCCTTCAGTTCGCAGATCAAGTGATCGGTAAGCAGAAGAGGAAGATTTTGCGGATCGCGGGCCTGGACAATCCACGCCTGCGGCGTCGGGCAATGCAGGAAATTAAGCACCGGAGAGAGTATTTGCGGGTAATTCATACGTAACCTGTTAAAAAAATACGACAGCAGACGCTGCCGTACCGTCATACTATACAGCTTTAGTGACGCACGCCGTCGTCATCTTCATCGACATAATCGTCGTCGTCACCCTCTTCGCCATTAGGGTCTTCGAAATAGGTTCCCCAGCCGTCGTATTCGACATCATATTTTTCCGCCAGGTTCATCAGTTGCTCAACCTGAGCGTCGATGAGTTCGGCGTTCAACGCGCACTCGCTGAGGATGTCGCAACAAATAACCGTATCGCCCTCTTCCACTTCCAGCTCTTCCGGCTCCGTCACTTCATAGCCGAGTTTAAAGGCTTCTACCGCGGCTTTTTCCAACGTTTCGAAATCGTCAGCGGAAAGGTGATGCTCGATAGTGTACAGCGCATCCGGATCGCTGCCGTCCTCAAGTAACTCTTCAATAATTAACCGCGTTTCTTCACGCTGCTCTTCCAGTAATTCCTGGTTTGCCATAGCTCGTTCCTCATAGATGTCCTGCCGATACTCTTATTGTCACATACCGCCGACGTTGCCTCCACCTTATCGAGAAAAGTTTTATCAAACAGGGTTGCAAATGAATAATCATCCATATAAAGTGAATTTTAATTCAATGAGAGGCCTAAGCCATGTGAGGGAAGTATGTCTACGTTTTACCAAAAACCTTTTTTAAAGTTACTTGATTTCACCGCCAGCGAACTCACTGCTCTGTTGCAGCTTGCCGCCAAACTGAAAGCCGATAAGAAAAACGGTAAAGAAGAACAAAAGCTGGTGGGTAAGAATATTGCGCTCATCTTCGAAAAAGACTCGACCCGGACACGATGCTCTTTCGAAGTTGCCGCATACGATCAGGGGGCGCGCGTGACGTACCTGGGTTCCAGCGGGAGCCAGATCGGCCATAAAGAGTCCATCAAAGATACTGCCCGCGTCCTGGGCCGAATGTTTGACGGTATTCAGTATCGAGGATATGGCCAGGAGATCGTCGAAACGCTGGCTGAATATTCCGGTGTGCCGGTATGGAACGGTTTAACCGATGAGTATCACCCAACGCAATTACTGGCGGATCTGCTCACCATGCAGGAACATCTGCCGGGTAAAGCCTTTAACGAGATGACGTTGGTCTATGCCGGAGACGCGCGTAATAACATGGGTAACTCCATGCTGGAAGCCGCCGCGTTAACAGGATTGGATCTCCGTCTGGTCGCGCCAAAAGCCTGCTGGCCGCAAGCCGCGTTAGTGGCGGAGTGCAGCGCCATGGCGAAAAAGAACGGCGGCGCCATCACCCTGACCGAAGATATCGCCTCGGGCGTAAAAGGCGCGGATTTTATCTATACCGATGTTTGGGTCTCTATGGGCGAACCCAAAGAGAAATGGGCGGAGCGTATTGCCCTGCTGCGTGATTATCAGGTCAACAGCCAGATGATGGCGTTAACCGGCAATCCGCAGGTTAAGTTCCTGCATTGTCTGCCTGCGTTCCATGATGACGAAACCACGCTCGGCAAAAAAATGGCCGAAGAGTACGGTTTACATGGCGGGATGGAAGTGACCGACGAGGTTTTTGAGTCTGCGGCCAGCATTGTCTT
This sequence comes from Salmonella sp. SSDFZ54, assembly GCF_004010735.1. Classification (NCBI taxonomy): domain Bacteria; kingdom Pseudomonadati; phylum Pseudomonadota; class Gammaproteobacteria; order Enterobacterales; family Enterobacteriaceae; genus Salmonella; species Salmonella sp. SSDFZ54. The sequence goes on along the minus strand of NZ_CP034819.1, from coordinate 2,588,709 downwards.
TGATGAAGCGGAAAACCGCATGCATACCATCAAAGCAGTAATGGTAGCGACGCTGTCTAAATAATGTCGTGATGATGCCGGATGGCGGTTGGCCTACAAGATCGCAACGTGCAGGCGCCGCCATCCGGCACAAAATATTACGCCATCAGCATTTTCACAACCGCTTTACGTACCCGCGCCGGTTCTCCCACCGCGCACAGGGGCTTATGCACTTCGCCGGGATAAAACACCACAAAGTCACCTTCGTTCAGGACGACGGTTTTCTCGTCGACGCTCGTCGGTAAAAATGCAATGTCTTTATCCGCCAGCCAGTCCGTGTGCGGCGTTCCCGCAGGCCGGGTACTGAATGCCATCCCTTCCTGACCTTGTAGCACAATCTGAATATCAAGATAACGAGCGTGGTACTCTGCGCTACGCGATTCGCCCGGCTCCGTCATATTTTCAGAAATCATATAAAACAGCCTGTCGCCGTCAATGTCATACTTACCTGGCGCGGTCGTTGCCGTGACATGCGCATTGACGTGCTCAATCGCCTGCCGTAACGCCGTCGGCAGCCAGGCCTCCAGATGTTCAATATTGCCAACAATCATCGCATCCCCTTAGTTAAAACAGCGTTTTATTTTTCTCTTTATACGAGAAAAATGGCTGCCATACTACCCTTACTCTCATCGATTTTGCGCCAGCGCATGTTTATCGCCAGCGGTGTTTATATATTGTTAATAGTTTACCCAACTTTATGCAGCACCTATGCATAAACCCCAGCGGCGCCAAATTGCCACCACTAACAACGCTTTGATATTAAAGGCGTTAACATAAAAACGTTTTAGCGATCACAATTCGCTCTCCCTGCATAAATGACTTCTCTATCCATAGTTATTTTTAAATTATTTAAATATCCCCGATAATAAAATCCCCCTCACGCATAGTTATGCAACCATTAAAAATAATCACTTTATTTTCAATAATTTAAGATTTAAACATCATTCAATACAGCAAACAAATAATTAACAATAAAAAAATAACAAACCATATAGCTGCGTAGTAATTCATTTAATGCCTTATTGTTTTTTGAATTTCTCTGACCCGGCTCATATATTAAGTAAGAAAAATAGCACTCCTTGATTGATGTGAATCTCATCACATTAACAACCCAAATAAAATTCAATCATTGCTCCCGAATTTAACTGAAACGCCGCGACTGCAAGCACGCTAAATATTTGCAGCCACTCCTTCTTTATTCTTGAAATTATGTAAAAGGTATAATGATGGAAAAGCATTTTGTCGGTTCTGAAATCGGTCAATTACGCAGCGTAATGTTGCATCGGCCCAATCTCAGCCTAAAAAGACTTACCCCTTCAAATTGTCAGGAATTACTTTTTGACGATGTATTATCCGTAGAGCGCGCTGGCGAAGAGCATGACATTTTTGCCAACACGCTGCGCCAGCAAGGGATAGAAGTGTTGCTGTTAACCGACCTGCTCACCCAAACGCTGGATGTGGCTGACGCTAAAGCCTGGCTACTGGACACGCAAATTTCCGATTATCGCCTTGGGCCCACCTTTGCCGCAGATATTCGCGCCTGGCTGGCGGATATGCCGCACCGTGAACTGGCTCGCCATTTAAGCGGCGGTTTAACTTACGGCGAAATCCCCGCCTCCATAAAAAATATGGTGGTCGATACTCACGATATTAATGACTTTATTATGAAGCCATTACCGAATCACCTATTTACCCGTGACACGTCCTGCTGGATATATAACGGCGTCTCAATTAACCCCATGGCGAAACCTGCACGCCAACGTGAAACGAATAATTTACGTGCTATTTATCGCTGGCATCCTCAATTCGCAGGCGGTGATTTCATTAAATATTTCGGCGACGAGGACATTAATTACGACCACGCCACTTTAGAGGGCGGCGATGTGCTGGTGATTGGCCGCGGCGCGGTGTTGATCGGTATGTCTGAACGTACTACGCCGCAGGGCGTCGAGTTCCTGGCGCAGGCATTGTTTAAACATCGTCAGGCGGAACGCGTCATTGCCGTTGAACTGCCAAAACATCGCTCCTGTATGCACCTTGACACCGTCATGACCCACATTGATATCGACACCTTCTCCGTCTATCCGGAAGTCGTTCGCCCGGACGTTCAGTGCTGGACGCTGACGCCAGACGGACGCGGCGGTCTGAAACGAACCCAGGAGAGCACGCTGGTTCATGCTCTTGAAACAGCGCTTGGCATCGATCAGGTGCGCTTAATCACCACTGGCGGCGACGCATTTGAAGCTGAGCGCGAACAGTGGAATGACGCCAATAACGTGCTCACCCTGCGTCCCGGCGTGGTGGTGGGCTATGAGCGCAACATCTGGACCAACGAAAAATACGACAAAGCCGGCATTACCGTCCTTCCCATTCCCGGCGATGAACTGGGTCGCGGGCGCGGGGGCGCACGCTGCATGAGCTGTCCACTGGAACGCGATGGTATCTAAAGGAGACGTTATGGAAAACAAACGCACACTGGTCGTCGCGCTGGGCGGCAATGCGCTGCTCAAACGCGGCGAACCGCTGGAGGCTGATATTCAGCGTAAAAATATCGAACTGGCGGCCAGAACCATCGCCCAGCTTACGCGGCAATGGCGCGTGGTGTTAGTGCACGGCAACGGCCCACAGGTAGGACTGCTGGCGCTACAAAATAGCGCCTACGCTAACGTTACGCCCTACCCGCTCGATATTCTCGGTGCGGAAAGCCAGGGCATGATTGGCTACATGCTGCAACAGGCGCTGAAGAATCATCTGCCGGAGCGTGAAATCAGCGTCCTGCTCACCCAGGTCGAAGTCGATGCCAACGACCCGGCATTCCTCAATCCAACCAAATATATCGGACCGATTTACGACGAAGCGCAGGCCCGTGCGTTACAGGCAGAAAAGGGCTGGGTATTCAAAGCCGACGGTAACGCCTTCCGCCGCGTTGTGCCCTCCCCGCAGCCGAAACGCATTGTGGAAAACGATGCCATCCGCGCGCTGATTAGCCGCGATCACCTGGTTATCTGTAACGGCGGCGGCGGCGTGCCGGTCGTGGAAAAAGCCGATGGCTACCACGGTATCGAGGCGGTGATCGACAAAGATCTGTCCGCCGCCCTGCTTGCCAGCCAAATTCACGCCGACGCGCTGCTCATTCTGACCGATGCCGACGCGGTGTATCTCGACTGGGGCAAGCCCACCCAACGCCCGCTGGCGCAGGTTACGCCGGAGCTGCTTCGTGAAATGCAGTTCGACGCCGGTTCGATGGGCCCGAAAGTGACCGCCTGCGCTGAGTTTGTCAGCCATTGCCGCGGCATTGCCGGAATCGGCTCGCTGGCGGATGGGCAAGCCATTCTCGCGGGCGAGAAAGGTACTTTGATTCGGTGTGAAACCGCCGACGTTGACGCATAAGGCTTTTTACCGGATGGCGGCTTCCGCCTTATTCGGCCTACAGAGCGCGCATAACCGTGGGCCGGATAAGCGCAGCGCCATCAGGCAATTCATTTTAACAAGGATATTGTAATGGTTATTTCACTGAAAAATCGTAACTTTTTGAAGCTGCTTGACTACACCCCGGCGGAAATCCAACACCTCATCGATCTGGCTATTGAGCTGAAAGCCGCCAAAAAAGCCGGATGCGAAAAGCAAACACTGATCGGCAAAAATATCGCGCTGATTTTTGAAAAAACCTCTACCCGCACCCGATGCGCGTTTGAAGTCGCCGCGTTCGACCAGGGCGCGCAGGTGACTTATCTCGGCCCAAGCGGCTCGCAGATCGGCCATAAAGAGTCCATGAAAGATACTGCTCGCGTCCTGGGGCGGATGTATGACGGCATCGAATATCGCGGTTTTGGTCAACACATTGTGGAAGAACTAGGGGAATACGCGGGCGTTCCCGTCTGGAACGGCCTGACCGATGAATTTCACCCCACACAGATCCTGGCCGATCTGATGACCATGCTGGAACACGCGCCGGGTAAAACGCTGCCGGAACTGAGCTTCGCCTACCTGGGCGACGCGCGCAACAACATGGGCAACTCGCTGATGGTGGGCGCGGCGAAGATGGGCATGGATATCCGCCTGATAGCGCCAAAGTCCTTCTGGCCTGATGCCGCGCTGGTCGCGCAGTGCCGGGAAATCGCCAGCGTTACCGGCGCTCGTATCACCTTAACGGAGAGCGTTGAAGATGGCGTTCACGGTGTGGATTTCCTCTATACCGACGTCTGGGTCTCGATGGGAGAGCCCAAAGAAGCCTGGGCGGAGCGCGTCAGTCTGATGACGCCATATCAGGTCAACCAGCAGGTGGTAAACGCTACCGGTAATCCTGATGTGAAGTTTATGCACTGCCTGCCCGCCTTCCATAACGAGCACACCAAAGTGGGACGCGAAATCGAAATGGCTTACGGCCTGAAAGGACTGGAGGTCACGGAAGAGGTGTTCGAGTCCGCAGGCTCGATAGTCTTCGATGAAGCGGAAAACCGGATGCATACCATCAAAGCGGTCATGGTGGCGACGCTCGGCGACTAATCCCACAGGATATGCGCCCTCGCGGCGCATATCCGTGATATCAGGAGAGAACATCATGGGTAAATTTAAATTTCCCACCGCTTATACCATCCTGTTTATTCTTATTGCCCTGGTCGCGGTGATGACCTGGATTGTGCCGGCGGGAAAATACCAAATGGCGATGAACGCCACGCTGGGAAAAGAGGTGCCGGTGGCGGGAACGTATGCCCCCGTGGACGCGCATCCGCAAGGGATTACCGCTGTTTTACTGGCGCCGATTGACGGCCTCTATAACCACGAAACCTACACCGCCGGCGCCATTGACGTCGCGCTGTTTGTCTTGATTATCGGCGGCTTTCTGGGGGTGGTGAATAAAACGGGGGCGATTGATGCCGGTATTGAACGGGTAACAGTCAAACTCAACGGCAAAGATGAGTGGATGATCCCCATTCTGATGGCGCTGTTCGCCGCAGGCGGCACTATCTATGGCATGGCGGAGGAGTCGTTGCCCTTCTACACGCTGCTGGTGCCGGTCATGATGGCGGCCCGCTTCGATCCGTTAGTGGCGGCGGCAACCGTACTACTCGGCGCGGGGATAGGCACGCTCGGTTCGACCATTAACCCTTTCGCCACGGTCATTGCCGCCAACGCCGCCGGCATCCCTTTTACTCAGGGAATGCTGATGCGCGTACTGCTGTTAATTGTCGGCTACGTACTGTGCGTGTTTTGGGTAATGCGCTATGCGCGCAAAGTCCGCGCCCATCCTGAGCTTTCTATCGTGGCGGATAAAATGGAGGAAAACCGCGCTCATTTCCTCGGCAATCGCGCCAATACTCTGCTGGAGTTTACGGCTACCCGGAAATGGGTGCTGCTGATCTTCGCCGCCTCTTTCGCGGTGATGATTTACGGCGTGGCGGTTCTCGGCTGGTGGATGGCGGAAATCTCCGGCGTCTTTCTGGCGGCGGCGATTATCGTTGGCGTGATAACGCGGATGGGTGAGGAAGCGTTCACCAGTACCTTTATTGACGGCGCGCGGGATTTACTCGGCGTGGCGCTAATTATTGGTATCGCGCGCGGCATTGTGGTGGTCATGGATAACGGTATGATTACCCACACCATTTTGCACAGCGCGGAAAATCTGGTTTCCGGCCTCTCTACCACCATTTTCATAAACGTAACCTACTGGCTGGAAGTATTGCTCTCCTTCCTGGTGCCCTCCTCTTCCGGTCTTGCCGTATTGACAATGCCCATTATGGCGCCGTTAGCGGATTTTGCCCACGTACAGCGGGATTTGGTCGTAACCGCCTACCAGTCGGCCTCCGGGATTGTGAACCTGGTTACTCCCACCTCCGCCGTGGTCATGGGCGGTCTGGCGATCGCGCGGGTTCCCTATGTCCGCTATCTGAAATGGGTCGCGCCGCTGTTGCTGATCCTGACATTGCTGAACATGGCGGTACTGAGCATCGGAGCGATGATGTAACGAGCCAGATGGCGACGCGTCTTATCCGACAGGACTGATAAGCACAGCGCCATCAGGCACGCCGTCACCTTTTTTGATCGGCTTCTCATTTTCCTGCAAAACCGCCCGATTGATCCGCAATCGATGTGACAAATGTGATGAATTTCGCCAGTCCGTTGATATTAATAATAAAGATAAGGTGCATTTATGAAGGAATACGATGATTACTCCGCCAAAGAACAACAGCAACTGGCGGTTTGTCAGCGCCTGATTAGTGAAAAAAGTTACCTGTCCCAGGAGGAGATTCGCCGCGATTTACAAAATGAGGGATTTGAAGGTATCAGCCAGTCTACGGTTTCGCGCCTGCTCAAGCTGCTGGGCGCAATAAAAATCAGAAATACGAAGGGACAAAAGATTTATTCCGTAAATCCCCAGCGGCGTCCTTCGCCGGATGCCGGACGTTCAATAGCCGAAATGGTCGTCAGCGTTGAACATAATAGCGAATTTATCCTTATCCATACGGCAGCAGGTTATGGTCGCGCCGTCGCAAGAATTCTGGATTACCACGCATTGCCGGAAATTCTCGGCGTCGTTGCCGGTAGCAGTATTGTCTGGGTCGCACCACGGGTCGTTCAGCGCACGGCGCTGGTACACAAACAAATTAATTATTTGCTTAAAATGAATTTAAATTCATAAGAACCGTTTGCGATGAGTAAATCATGCATTAATTCGCTTGATCCCAAAACAGAGCTGAGTATAATCGCGGACAATTTGCCGGGAGGAAGCATGGTTCAGTGTGTACGACATTCTGTCTTACCGCGTCTGAAAAAAGACGCAGGCCTGCCGTTTTTCTTTCCGTTGAAAACCAATACCAAGCCCCTCAATTGAGGGGCTTTTTTTTGCCCAGGCGTCAGGAGATAAACATGGCTAACCCGCTATATCAAAAACATATCATTTCCATAAACGACCTCAGCCGCGACGATCTTAATCTGGTACTGGCGACGGCGGCGAAATTAAAAGCCAACCCGCAGCCGGAGCTATTGAAACATAAAGTGATCGCCAGCTGCTTTTTCGAAGCCTCCACGCGTACCCGCCTGTCGTTTGAAACTTCAATGCATCGCCTGGGCGCCAGCGTAGTGGGCTTCTCCGACAGTGCCAACACGTCGCTGGGGAAAAAAGGAGAAACGTTAGCCGACACGATCTCAGTGATTAGCACTTACGTGGACGCGATTGTGATGCGCCATCCGCAAGAAGGCGCGGCACGTCTGGCGACGGAGTTTTCCGGTCATGTGCCGGTGCTCAATGCGGGCGACGGTTCGAACCAGCATCCGACGCAGACCCTGTTGGATCTGTTCACCATCCAGGAAACGCAGGGCCGTCTGGATAACCTGCATATCGCGATGGTCGGCGATCTGAAATATGGCCGCACCGTGCATTCGCTAACCCAGGCGCTGGCGAAATTTAGCGGCAACCGTTTTTATTTTATCGCGCCGGACGCGCTGGCGATGCCGCAGTACATTCTGGATATGCTGGATGAAAAAGGGATGGCCTGGAGCCTGCATGGTTCTATTGAAGAGGTCATGGCCGACGTCGACATCCTCTATATGACTCGCGTACAGAAAGAGCGTCTCGACCCGTCGGAGTACGCCAATGTGAAGGCGCAGTTTGTTCTGCGCGCCAGCGACCTGAACGGCGCGCGTGAAAATATGAAAGTGCTGCACCCGCTGCCGCGGATTGATGAAATCACCACGGATGTGGATAAAACGCCACACGCCTGGTACTTCCAACAGGCGGGCAACGGTATTTTCGCTCGCCAGGCGTTACTGGCGTTAGTACTGAATAGCGAACTGAGTCTGTAAGGGAGAAAAACGATGACACACGATAACAAACTGCAGGTTGAAGCCATTAAATGCGGCACCGTGATTGACCATATCCCTGCGCAGGTAGGCTTTAAACTGCTGAGTCTGTTTAAATTGACCGAGACCGATCAGCGAATCACTATCGGTCTGAATCTCCCGTCTGGCGAGATGGGGCGTAAAGACTTAATCAAAATAGAAAACACCTTCCTCACCGATGAGCAGGTTAACCAACTTGCTCTGTACGCGCCGCAGGCCACCGTTAACCGCATCGACAACTACGACGTAGTCGGGAAATCACGTCCCAGCCTGCCGGAGCGTATTAATAATGTGCTGGTTTGCCCGAACAGCAACTGCATCAGCCACGCGGAACCGGTATCCTCCAGCTTTGCAGTGAAAAAACGCGCCAATGATATCGCCCTCAAATGCAAATACTGTGAAAAAGAGTTTTCGCATAATGTGGTGCTGGCCAACTAATTTGGGTTGGTTATGAGATCCCGGCTCCCTATAATGAGCGGGGACATTCTATTACCGCTGTAATTCAGGAGAAATCATGAGCAAAACTATTGCGACGGAAAATGCACCAGCAGCAATCGGCCCATACGTACAGGGCGTTGACCTGGGTAGCATGGTAATCACTTCCGGTCAGATCCCGGTCGATCCGAAAACCGGTGCCGTAGCGGAAGACGTATCCGCTCAGGCACGTCAGTCGCTGGAAAACGTTAAAGCTATCGTGGAAGCCGCTGGCCTGAAAGTAGGCGACATTGTGAAAACGACCGTATTCGTGAAAGACCTGAACGATTTCGCGACCGTCAACGCCACCTACGAAGCCTTCTTCACCGAGCACAACGCCACCTTCCCGGCGCGTTCCTGCGTGGAAGTTGCCCGTCTGCCGAAAGACGTGAAAATTGAGATTGAAGCGATCGCTGTTCGTCGCTAAGCGCCGGACGTTATCCCCGCCGGGCGGCGCAAGTTTGCCCGGTTCGGGGCACCAACAGCCATGGAGAGGCGGCAATGGTAAGATCGCGTTTTACCGAGGAACAAATCGCCGATTTTCTGCAACAGTCGAAAAACGGCGTACCGAATAAGGCGTTGTGCGAAGAATATGGATTTAGCAACAGCACGCTCCGTCGCTGGCAGGAGAAACATGCTGAAAGCATACGCCAGGAATTAAAACAGATAGAATCTACCGCGAAGATAGTCTTTTTATGCTTCATTGTCGCAGCCATATTGCTTACCCTTATGTTTCCTAAACCCACTGGCGCCTTAGCGATTCCTCCTTACTTAGTTTATTGCATTAGCTATATTCGCCGCTTTCGTCGCATATCCGCAAAACATATCCGGCGGTGGGACATCTCCTCCTCTCGTTCTGGCTCGGGGGCAGAGAATGTATTTTACAAACTTAGCTGGACATTCCTCTTTTTTATGCCTGCATATAGCATTCTACAGTTGTTTGAATAAGCCCTGAAATTTAAAGATAAAGCCGATCGCGTTAAACTTGTCGAGCTTTACGGGCATCTGGCCTGGTTAGCGATATCGGGGATTAAGCACGCTGGCGAATCCCCGACGAAAGTGTTTACTGCCAGCCATAACGTCGGCTGTAAAATCCTTTCACCAACTGGGTTAACGTCATATAGCCCGCCAGAATGGCAATCAGCCACGGGAAATAGCTTAACGGCAGCGCCTGCAACTGCAGGTAAGACGCCAGCGGCGAAAACGGCAACGAGACTCCCACGACCATCACCAACAACGTCATCGCCATCAGCGGCCAGGCGGCGCGACTTTGAATAAACGGCAGACGACGGGTACGGATCATATGCACAATCAGCGTTTGCGACAGTAATCCCACCACAAACCAGCCGGACTGGAACAAAGTTTGCGTTTCTGGCGTATTCGCATGAAATACCCACCACATCAGGCAAAAGGTCAAAATGTCGAAAATCGAGCTGATCGGACCGAAAAAGACCATAAAGCGCCCCAAATCCGCCGGATTCCAGCGCTGCGGCTTTTGAATTTGTTCTTCATCGACATTATCAAACGGAATCGCCACCTGGGATACATCGTACAGCAGGTTTTGAATCAGCAAGTGCAGCGGCAGCATTGGCAGGAACGGCAAAAAGGCGCTCGCTACCAGCACGCTAAACACGTTACCGAAATTTGAGCTGGCCGTCATCTTGATATATTTCAACATATTAGAAAAAGTACGACGACCTTCAATGACGCCTTCTTCCAGCACCATCAGGCTCTTTTCCAGCAGGATAATATCGGCGGCTTCACGGGCGATGTCCACCGCGCCATCTACCGAGATACCAATATCCGCCGCCCGCAACGCCGGAGCATCATTAATCCCGTCGCCCATAAAACCGACCACATGCCCCTCGCGTTTGAGCAAAGTGACGATGCGCTCTTTATGCATCGGCGTCAGACGCGCAAACAACGTCGTACGGGCGGCCAGCGCCGCCAGCGCGTCGTCGCTTAACCCTTCAATATCACTGCCAATAACGACATCGCCCGCATCCAGCCCAACTTCATGGCAAACTTTCGCCGCTACCAGCTCGCTGTCGCCGGTGAGAATTTTCACCGTAATTCCGCTCGCCTTCAGCGCTTTCAGCGCCGGCGCGGTGGTCTCTTTCGGCGGATCGAGAAAAGCAATATACCCTTCCAGGATCAGGTCAGATTCATCGATACGCTGGTAGTCGCCCTCACGCGCAGGCAGGTATTTGGTCGCGACGGCGACCACGCGTAGCCCCTGACGGTTCAGCGTGTCGGTAACGCGTTTCACCCGGCGCAGCATATTGTCGTCCAGCGGCACAATATCGCCGTTGTGGCGCACCTGAGTACACACGTTCAGGATCTCCTGTAACGCGCCTTTGCAGACCAGTTGATGCACGTTCGAATCTTCGGCGACCACCACCGACATCCGGCGACGCTCAAAATCAAACGGAATCTCATCGATTTTCTGCCAGCGTCCGGAGAGCTGACGCGCGGCGGTTTCGTCTACTCCCTCCAGGACCGCCGTATCCAGTAAATTTTTTAGACCGGTCTGATAATGGCTGTTCAGCCAGGCGCAATGCAGTACATGCTCGCTGGGCTTACCAGAAATATCCGTATGATTCTCCAGCACAATTTTATCCTGCGTCAGAGTGCCGGTTTTATCGGTGCACAGAATATCCATCGCGCCGAAGTTCTGAATCGCATCAAGGTGCTTCACGATAACTTTCTGTTTCGAGAGTTTCACCGCCCCGCGCGCGAGGGTAGAGGTGACGATCATCGGCAACATTTCCGGGGTGAGCCCTACCGCGACCGAGAGCGCAAATAACGCCGCTTCCCACCAGTCACCTTTCGTGTAACCATTAATAATCAGTACTACCGGCGCCATGACCAGCATAAAGCGGATCAGCAACATACTGACGCGGCTAATTCCTTTCTGGAAAGCGTTCTGCTCGTTATCTTGTTCCGAAACGCGCCCCGCCAATTGACCAAACCAGGTGTCGGCGCCGGTCGCCATCACCACGGCCTGCGCCGTTCCGCTCACGACGTTCGTCCCCATAAAGCACAGCGTGTCGCACTCAAGCGGGTTATTTTGCCGGGGCTCACGCGTCGCGGCGACTTTCTCGACCGGCAGAGATTCGCCGGTCAGCGACGCCTGGGCGACAAACAGATCGCGCGCCTGGATAATCCGTAAATCCGCCGGGATCATATCCCCCGCCGCCAGCTTAATAATATCGCCGGGCACCAGTTGATCGATGGGCAATTCCAGCCAGGCGTTTTCGCCATTTTCATTAATAACCCGCAGTACGGTAGCGGTATTGCTCACCATCGCTTTTAGCGCGTCCGCCGCTTTTGTCGAGCGCGCTTCCTGCACAAAATTCAGCAGCGTTGAGATACCGACCATCAGGGCGATAACGCCTGCGGCAAACAGATCCTCCGTGGCATAAGAAATGCCGCCAAGAATCGTGAGTAAGATATTGAAAGGATTGCGATAACATACCCACAGATGCACCCACCACGGCGAGGGTTTCTGTGCCGGAAGGCGGTTTTCGCCATGCTTTTCACGCGCGCGCGTCACCTCGGCGGCGTTTAATCCCTCCGGGTGCGTATCAAAAACGCGCCAGAGAGTTTCCTGCTCCATTGCCGCGACTTTCAGACAGCGCTCGCTCAGCGAAGGCGGGATAGTCGCATTTACCGCGGTCTGCGCGCCGGGCAGCGGATCGCGGTGAACCAGACGATAAGGCAAATGACGATTAAGCCGGGCAAAAAGCTGGCGGGTAATGGTTTTTAGCATAGGTAATCCCTCCGCGCCGAAGTCAGGCGCAGAAAATTCTTCAGGCGCGGCAAAGCCTTGCCCGATGAGCAATGTTTAAATAAAAACAGGGACGTTATTGTGTCACTGTCTTACACACCGGTAAGACAGCAGAGGCAGGCTTACCGGAAAAGGAAAATTCTCCATCGCGGGAGAGGGGTGGGTTCAGGGTCCATGTCGCCTCCGGTAAGTAAATAATTTGCGCCGCGGATTATACGCATAAATCCATAAGTTTTGTGGCAATTATGGCGGTATCATACCGTTACGTAATTAAACCAACGATAAACCAGACTTTGCCCATTGCCCTTCGCTTGAGTAAAGTTACTCTTTTTATCACCATCAGCGTCACGCCACGGGAAAACAGGATGCAAAACCGGCTCACTATCAAAGACATCGCCCGCCTGAGCGGCGTAGGGAAATCAACCGTTTCCCGCGTGCTTAACAATGAAAGCGGCGTAAGCGAACGTACCCGCGAGCGTGTCGAAGCGGTGATGAATCAACACGGTTTCTCCCCGTCCCGCTCCGCCCGCGCGATGCGGGGACAAAGCGATAAAGTGGTCGCTATTATCGTCACTCGCCTTGATTCGTTGTCTGAAAACCTCGCGGTTCAGACCATGCTGCCTGCGTTTTACGAACAGGGCTACGACCCTATTATGATGGAAAGTCAGTTCTCGCCGACGCTGGTAATGGAACATCTGGGCATGCTCAGACGACGTAACATTGATGGCGTGGTGCTGTTTGGCTTTACCGGCATCACAGAAGAGTTGATCGCCCCCTGGAAAGCCTCGCTGGTGCTGCTGGCAAGAGATGCGCAAGGTTTTGCCTCCGTCTGTTACGACGACGAGGGCGCGATTCATATCCTTATGCAGCGGCTGTATGAGCAGGGACACCGCAACATTAGCTTTCTGGGCGTTCCCCATAGCGATATTACCACCGGCAAACGTCGGCATGACGCATACCTGGCGTTTTGCAAAAAACATAAACTTCACCCCGTCGCCGCCCTGCCCGGTCTTGCCATGAAGCAGGGCTATGAGCATACGGCAAGCGTCATCATGCCGGATACCACCGCGTTAGTCTGCGCCACCGATACGCTGGCGTTGGGCGCCAGCAAGTATTTACAGGAGCAACGTATTGAGACGCTGCAACTGGCAAGCGTCGGGAACACGCCGCTGATAAAATTCCTGCACCCGGAGATCGTCACTGTCGATCCTGGCTATGCTGAAGCCGGACGGCAGGCGGCTTCGCAACTGATCGAACAGATCAATGGCCGCTGCGATCCGCGCCGGATCGTCATTCCTTCTACCCTCGCCTGAGTGACTGATTAAACGGAATACCACGAGTAATTTGTGATCGTCGCAGCGTTTCGGGAACGTTCCCATTTTTAAACCAACGTTGAAGAGATACTCTTGCGCCAACCCATAACATACCTCCTCTGCCATGAGGCTTTACGATGAGCAAAGTAAAACAAGCCGATATCGACCGGCTGATTGACCTGGTTGGCGGGCGCGACAACATCGCCACGGTGAGCCACTGCATTACTCGCCTGCGCTTTGTGCTCCACCAGCCCGCGAACGCCAGGCCAAAAGAGATCGAACAATTACCGATGGTTAAAGGCTGTTTCACCAACGCCGGGCAGTTTCAGGTGGTGATCGGCACCGAAGTCGGCGATTACTATAACGCGCTGCTGGAGACCACCGGCAAAGCGTATGCCGATAAAGAGCAGGCAAAAAAAGCCGCTCGCCAGAACATGAAGTGGCATGAGCAGTTAATTTCCCATTTCGCGGAGATCTTCTTTCCGCTACTACCGGCGTTGATCAGCGGCGGTTTGATCTTAGGCTTTCGTAACGTGATCGGCGATGTGCCGATGAGCAACGGCCAAACGCTGGCGCAGATGCATCCGGCGCTAAAAACGCTTTATGATTTTTTATGGTTGATCGGCGAAGCGATCTTTTTCTATCTGCCGGTGGGGATCTGCTGGTCGGCGGTGAAAAAAGTGGGCGGCACGCCGATTCTTGGTATCGTGCTCGGCGTGACGCTGGTGTCGCCGCAGTTGATGAATGCGTATCTGCTGGGCCAGCAAACGCCGGACGTCTGGAACTTCGGCTTATTTAGCATTGAGAAAGTGGGCTACCAGGCGCAGGTTATCCCGGCGCTACTGGCAGGGCTGGCGCTTGGGTTTATTGAAACGCGGTTGAAACGCATCGTGCCGGATTATCTCTACCTGGTCGTCGTCCCGGTGTGTTCGTTGATACTGGCCGTCTTTCTCGCCCACACCTTTATCGGCCCCTTTGGTCGTATGATCGGCGACGGCGTGGCCTTTGCGGTACGTTATCTGATGACCGGCAGTTTCGCCCCGATAGGCGCGGCGCTGTTCGGCTTCCTGTATGCCCCGCTGGTCATTACCGGCGTCCACCAGACAACGCTCGCTATCGATATGCAGATGATCCAGAGCATGGGCGGTACGCCAGTCTGGCCGCTGATTGCGCTGTCGAATATCGCGCAGGCCTCCGCCGTGGTGGGCATCATCATCTCCAGCCGTAAACACAATGAACGCGAGATCTCCGTTCCTGCCGCCATTTCCGCTTACCTTGGGGTAACCGAACCGGCGATGTACGGTATCAACCTGAAGTATCGTTTTCCGATGCTATGCGCGATGATCGGCTCTGGTCTGGCGGGACTGCTCTGCGGTCTGAACGGCGTCATCGCCAACGGTATCGGCGTGGGCGGCCTGCCGGGTATCCTGTCTATACCGCCGCGCTACTGGCAGGTGTACGGCATGGCGATGGTTATCGCGATCGTTATCCCGGTGATTCTGACCACCTTTATCTATCAGCGTAAGCATCGTCAGGGCACATTACAAATTGTCTAATACTTCTTCGGGGCGCAGTTGCGTCCCAACGCACTTGCAGGAAACAACAATGACTATTCCCCTCTGGTGGCAAAACGGCGTTATCTATCAGATCTACCCGAAAAGTTTTCAGGACACGACCGGCAGCGGCACCGGCGATTTACGCGGCGTCACGCAGCACCTTGACTATCTACAGCGACTCGGCGTAGATGCCATCTGGCTCACGCCGTTTTATATCTCGCCGCAGGTGGATAACGGTTATGACGTCGCAAATTATACGGCTATCGACCCGACCTACGGCACGCTGGATGATTTTGACGAGCTGGTCGCGCAGGCGAAAGCACGCGGTATTCGTATCATCCTGGATATGGTGTTTAACCATACTTCTACCCAGCACGCCTGGTTTCGCGAAGCGCTGAACAAAGAGAGCCCATACCGTCAGTTTTATATCTGGCGCGATGGCACGCCGGATGTCTGCCCGAATAACTGGCAATCCAAATTCGGCGGCAGCGCCTGGCGCTGGCATAGCCAGAGCGAACAATATTATTTACACCTTTTCGCGCCTGAACAGGCTGACCTGAACTGGGAAAACCCCGCCGTGCGCGCCGAGCTGAAAAAGGTCTGCGAATTCTGGGCCGATCGCGGCGTGGATGGCCTGCGTCTGGACGTGGTGAACCTGATCGCCAAAGATCAGGATTTTCCTGACGATCCGACGGGCGACGGACGCCGCTTTTATACCGACGGACCGCGCGCGCATACGTTTTTACGCGAAATGAACCGTGATGTTTTTACGCCGCGTAATCTGATGACGGTAGGCGAAATGTCCTCTACCACGCTGGAAAACTGCCAGCAATATGCCGCGCTTAGCGGCGACGAACTCTCGATGACCTTCAATTTTCATCATCTGAAGGTGGATTACCCCAATGGCGAAAAGTGGACGCTGGCAAAACCTGATTATGTGGCGCTGAAAGCGTTGTTCCGCCACTGGCAACAGGGGATGCATAACGTCGCCTGGAACGCGTTATTCTGGTGTAATCACGATCAGCCGCGCATCGTTTCCCGCTTTGGCGACGAGGGTGAATACCGGGTTCCAGCCGCGAAAATGCTGGCGATGGCGCTGCACGGTATGCAAGGGACGCCTTATATCTATCAGGGCGAAGAAATCGGCATGACCAACCCACACTTTACCCGCATCACCGATTATCGCGACGTGGAAAGCCATAACATGTTTGCCGCGCTACGCGCCGCCGGACGCGACCCCGACGAACTACTGGCTATCCTGGCCAGTAAATCCCGCGACAACAGCCGCACGCCGATGCAGTGGGACCACGGTAAAAACGCCGGTTTCACCCAGGGCGAGCCGTGGATAAGCCTGTGCGATAACTATACGGAGGTTAACGTCGCGGCGGCATTACGCGATGAAAACTCGGTGTTTTACACCTATCAAAAGCTGATTGCGCTACGTAAAACCCAGCCTGTACTGATCTGGGGCGATTATCAGGATCTCCTCCCGGATAGCCCATCAGTATGGTGTTATCGCCGCCAGTGGCAGGGGCAAACCCTGCTGGTTGTCGCCAATCTGAGCGACCAGTGTCAGGAGTGGCATCCACCGCATATCAAAGGACAGTGGCAGGCGCTACTGCACAATTATGGCGAGGTCGCCAGCCAGCCAGCCGCGATGACGCTCCGCCCATTTGAAGCCATCTGGTGGTTACAACGCTAACGCGACGTCCTTATACGGATAAACGCCACAAACCTATTGACACGGGCTGTGGCGTTGCTCCAGGTTACTGACTGTTTTTGTTGAATAATTAATCAGATTTTTCTTGCTATCTTTTACAAACGCTACAGCGCCCGCCATCTGTACGCTCTGATTTTTACCTTGTTCTACATCAATAAAATTGCAAACATCCTTGATGCAAATCACTACATATAGACTTTAAAATGCACTCCGACCCAATATGTTGTATTAATTGACTACAATTGCTACAACACCTGTTCACTCGACACAAGGTGAATTGTGGATAACCTGGGTCAGGATTGCGGGAAGTCGTTGGAAAAGAGATGAATAAACCTGTTATGGCTTCCCCGGCCTCTGTGGATAACCTGTTCTTACAAATATGGAGTGATCATGACACCGCATGTGATGAAACGAGATGGCTGTAAAGTGCCATTCAAATCAGAGCGCATTAAGGAAGCCATTCTACGTGCAGCTAAAGCAGCGGGAGTCGATGACGCAGATTACTGTGCCACCGTCGCAGAAGTCGTTAGCAGCCAAATGAACGCACGCAGTCAGGTGGATATTAACGAGATCCAAACTGCGGTTGAAAACCAACTGATGTCCGGCCCGTACAAACAGCTTGCCCGCGCCTACATCGAATACCGTCACGATCGCGACATTCAGCGTGAAAAGCGTGGTCGTCTGAACCAGGAAATTCGCGGCCTGGTAGAGCAAACTAACTCCGCGTTGCTCAATGAAAACGCCAACAAAGACAGTAAAGTCATTCCCACCCAGCGCGATTTGCTGGCCGGGATTGTCGCCAAACACTATGCCCGCCAGCACCTGTTGCCGCGTGACGTAGTACAAGCGCATGAGCGCGGCGATATCCACTATCACGATCTCGACTATTCGCCGTTCTTCCCGATGTTCAACTGTATGTTGATCGACCTGAAAGGCATGTTGACCCAGGGCTTTAAGATGGGTAACGCCGAGATCGAACCGCCGAAATCAATCTCTACCGCCACTGCCGTTACCGCGCAGATTATCGCGCAGGTCGCCAGCCATATTTATGGCGGCACCACCATTAACCGTATCGACGAAGTGCTGGCGCCGTTTGTCACCGAAAGCTATAACAAGCACCGCAAAACCGCCGATGAGTGGCAGATCCCGGATGCCGAAGGGTATGCGCGTTCTCGCACCGAAAAAGAGTGCTACGACGCGTTCCAGTCGCTGGAATACGAAGTTAACACGCTGCACACCGCTAACGGCCAGACGCCTTTCGTGACCTTTGGTTTTGGCCTCGGCACCAGTTGGGAGTCGCGTCTGATCCAGGCGTCTATTTTGCGTAACCGTATCGCCGGTCTGGGTAAAAATCGCAAAACCGCCGTGTTCCCGAAACTGGTCTTCGCTATCCGCGACGGCTTGAACCACAAGTTTGGCGATCCGAACTACGACATTAAACAACTGGCGCTGGAGTGCGCGAGCAAGCGCATGTATCCGGACATCCTCAACTACGATCAGGTGGTCAAAGTCACCGGTTCGTTCAAAACGCCAATGGGCTGCCGCAGCTTCCTCGGCGTGTGGGAGAACGAAAACGGCGAGCAGATCCACGACGGGCGTAACAACCTGGGCGTGATTAGCCTTAACCTGCCGCGCATCGCGCTGGAAGCAAAAGGCGACGAAACCGCATTCTGGAAACTGCTGGATGAACGTCTGGCGCTGGCGCGGAAGGCGCTGATGACCCGTATCGCCCGCCTTGAAGGCGTGAAAGCCCGCGTCGCGCCTATCCTGTATATGGAAGGCGCCTGCGGCGTGCGGCTGAAAGCGGACGACGACGTGTCTGAAATCTTTAAAAATGGTCGTGCGTCCATCTCTCTGGGCTACATTGGTATCCATGAAACCATTAACGCGCTGTTCGGCGGCGAGCACCTGTACGACAGCGAGCAGCTTCGCGCTAAAGGCATCGCGATTGTGGAGCGTCTGCGCCAGGCCGTGGATCAGTGGAAAGAAGAGACCGGCTACGGCTTTAGCCTGTACAGCACGCCAAGCGAAAACCTCTGTGACCGCTTCTGCCGTCTGGATACCGCCGAGTTCGGCGTGGTGCCGGGCGTAACCGATAAAGGTTACTACACCAACAGCTTCCACCTCGACGTGGAGAAGAAGGTCAACCCGTACGACAAAATCGATTTCGAAGCACCGTATCCGCCGCTGGCGAACGGGGGTTTCATTTGCTACGGCGAATACCCGAACATTCAGCACAACCTGAAAGCGCTGGAAGATGTCTGGGATTACAGCTATCAGCATGTACCGTATTACGGCACCAACACGCCGATCGATGAATGCTACGAGTGCGGCTTTACCGGCGAGTTCGAATGTACCAGTAAAGGTTTCACCTGCCCGAAATGCGGCAACCACGACGCCGCGCGCGTCTCGGTCACCCGCCGCGTGTGCGGTTATTTAGGCAGCCCGGACGCACGCCCATTTAACGCCGGTAAGCAGGAAGAAGTGAAGCGCCGCGTGAAGCATTTAGGCAATGGGCAGATCGGTTAATTTCCGTTTGCAAAGACCGTAGGCCTGATAAGACGCAATCGCGTCGTCATCAGGCATCACAATGTTGCCGGATGCGGTGCAAGCACCTTATCCGGCCTACATGCTTTCTGGACACCCGCTATGCGCTACCATCAATACTATCCCGTAGACATCGTTAACGGCCCCGGCACCCGCTGCACCCTGTTTGTGTCAGGGTGCGTGCACGAATGCCCTGGCTGCTATAACAAAAGCACCTGGCGGCTCAATTCCGGCCAGCCGTTTACCAAAGAGGTGGAAGATAAGATCATTGCCGATCTGAACGACACGCGCATTCACCGTCAGGGGATCTCGCTGTCGGGCGGCGATCCGCTGCATCCGCAAAACGTACCGGATATCCTGGCACTGGTACAACGCATCCACGCGGAGTGCCCGGGGAAAGATATCTGGGTGTGGACCGGCTACAAGCTCGATGAACTCAACGCCGCGCAGATGCAGGTGGTCGATCTCATCAACGTGCTGGTCGATGGCAAATTTGTGCAGGATCTGAAAGACCCGGCGCTTATCTGGCGCGGTAGCAGCAACCAGGTAGTGCATCATTTGCGTTGATCGCTAAAGCCGTTTGTTTGCATCGTGATAGACGGCTGAATGTTCTCGCTTGCCGACCGCGACAACAAACACAATCACAACGTCATCCCGAACCTGGTACACCAGACGATAACCGGACGATTTAAGCTTAATTTTATAGCAGTCAGGAAGATCGTTTAAACGGGCAGAGTCGATTCTGGGGTTCAATAGCACATCAGCCAACTTTTTCTTAAGCTGAGCCTTCACCGTATCGCCCAGCTTATGCCACTCTTTTAAGGCCCTCGGGTCGAATTCCAGTTCATAAGTCATCCAGACTAACCTTGATTCCCTTTTGCGGACTAGACAGCCTCTCCCGAACTGTCTGAATCAGTGCATCTTCACTGTCGCTAAGAGTGACGGTTTTCACTGGCATGCGCCCCGTTTCCGCGACGTACTGGAACAGTAATCGCACGGCTTCCGTTGGAGTAATGTTCAGTTTTTCCAGCACGGCATAAGCCTCATTTTTGAGTTTGTCATCCAGACGGACGTTCAGCGTGGCCATTATGCCTCCAGTAGAATCGAATGTGTAATGCAGTTTAGCATTACATTCGCATTACATCGAATTCTGGATAACGCCTCTCAAAAACGACTCACGCACTCCATCGCGACCGTTTTAAATTGCGTAAAATTCTGACATGCGCAGAGGCGCGTCATGGCGCGTTCGCGCAGGAAAGTGACGAAAATATCGTAGATGGCCATCGCCTCTTCATACTCACTTTTGCTGATGGCGAGTAAAAAAATAACGTGCGCCGTTTCGTCACCCCAGGCAATCCCCTGTGGCGCGAGTACCGTATAAACCACCGTTTTCTTCGCCAGCAGCCCCAGCGCGTGTGGCAAGGCAATCCCGTCGCCTAATAACGTACTGACGATAGCTTCACGTTCAATAACCGAATCGAGAAACGCCGCATCAACAAAGCCTTCCTCGTGCAACTGATCGCACAGCGTTTTAAACAGCGTCTGTTGATCTATTTCCCCCTCCACGATGCGAAAATGCGAGGCATCGAAATATTTATCCAGCATCCACGGACGGGTTCTGTCCACCAGCACCAGCTTACCGATCTGCTCCAATTGATAGTCGGTAGGAAAGGGGGCGATCATGATAACCGGTTTATCTTTTTCGCCGATCCGCGCCGTGGAAATCACAAAATCCTCCACAATACTGTCCCGCGCCTCATAGTCGCGTAGTGTCAGAGTGCGGGCAATCTCAATCTGCGGGTATTTCCGCGCCAGTACCGCTTCAATCATCCGCACCATCGCATTACCAGCATCGCACACCAGCAGTACCTGCGGCTGCCGCTGGTAGCCAATGTTGTAACTACGTTCCAGCCCAACGCCAATATGCAGCACCAGAAAACCGATTTCGTTTTCGCTAATGGTATACGGCGTGTATTTTCCCCAACTCGATATCGCCGCCAACGTCATATCCCACGCCATCGGATAGTGCTGCTTAATATTTTCCAGTAGTGGGTTGGGGATCATGATCTGGTAGCGCACGCGGGTGATCATCGTTTTGATGTGGGTCAGCAAGTCCGCGTGGAGCTGTTTATCATTCAACAGGTTATAGTTGTACTGGGTATTAATAAAATTGAGGATATAGCGCACCAGCGCCTCTTCATCATCGGCATTAATGGCGCTGGGGGCAATTTCCTGTACCTGGCGGGCGGCAATATGCACCTTCAGCCAGCTTACTTCCGGCTCCGACAGCGGCTTGTCGGCCAGCTGTTGTAGTAGCTCCGCAATCTCATGCGCCGCATGGCGCACCTTTTCATCGACCTCCTCCGCCACGCATTCCGATAACGGATACCCCTCGCGAATACGCCGTACCGCCACCGCGCAGTATAAACGCAGAAACAGCTCGCCCTCATCGGTCAGGCGGATTTGACAATGAGAGAAAATATCCGGTAAAAGAGACTGCAGCCGTTGAGACACCTCGGTGTTCAGCGTGGTACTAACAATTAACGGATGGGAGGGCTCCTGCTGCGCCAGCGTCCATAAAAGGTCGGTCAGACAGGCGCGAATCGCCATCTCTCCGCCAAACAATTTCATGCCATGACGCGGACGCGTTTCCAGCGTCAGATGATAACGCAGCAAATGCTCGCGTACGTCCGCCATGTCGTTCTGCAGCGTCGCACGGCTGACAAACCATTCATCTGCCAAATCCTCCAGCTTCAGCGAGAAGGCGGAGGTTAAAAAACGCGCCAGCAAGTAGTGTATCCGCTCCTGGCTGGTGCGCGGACCGCGCGCCAGCGTGGGAGATTGCTGCGTTTGCAGGGATTGATAACGTGCCGGATCATCAATTTTGAGCTGATACCCGTTGCCGCGGCTGAGAGTAAATTGCGCGCCATGCGGCGTCAGCAACATGTTCAGCGCGGCGATATCCGCCCGAACAGTACGCGTGGAGACCGACAACCGCTGCGCCAGCTCGTCCTGCGGCAGCGTCTCGTTTTGCAGCATCGCAAATAGCTGCGCTAAACGTTGGTTGGGGAATCGCACGTCTCTCTCCTCATGATTAGCCGACACGCGACCGGACGATAGCGAGTAACTGACGCACATCGTCCGCACGGGTGTTGCCGCTCACCTTATCAATAATCGAACTATAAATGTGAGGAATGATTTTGCTTACACCTGCATCAAGGGCGATGTGCAGAATCTCGGCGAAGTTTTCCAGATCGATACCGCCCGTCGGTTCCAGCCAGAAATCATGGCGGGCGCAGGCGTCAGCCACCGCTTTATACTCGTCGCGACAGGTGAGTCCTCCCATCGGAAAGTATTTAACAGAGCTGCCGCCCATGTCTTTGAGTAGCGCAATCGCCGTTTCTATGGGTACGATGCCGTCCGGCGCGCGGCTGCTTAGCGGGCCGGTGGAAATTTTCACCAGCCCCGGCGTGCCGGTCGGCGAGACAAGACCGTTCACCACCGTCTCATTTTGCCCCAGCAGCGCCCGGCTGGCCCCTACGCCGGTAAACACCTGGTTGACATGCTGCGGCTGTACCTGACGCGAGATTTCGCTCACCATCGCCGACTGGTTAGGATCGCCTGCCCCCAGTCCGACGGAGAGCGCATTATCGATAAGCGCCGCATATTCACGCATATCCGTGACTGCGCTTGCCACATCCGGATAGTTTTTGGAGAGCACGCCAACCAGCACATGACCTTCCGCCGCCGCGTAGATTTCCCGGGCGTTATCTTTCGAACCGGCCAGTACGTTCAGGCAAACGCGATCGCGGTAAAAGTTAGGGGTTAGTTTCATGCTTTTTTCTCCTGATTAATCACCTCGCCAATACGACGCGCCACAATCGCTAACTGCGCGCGATCGACGCTGCGGACATCCGCTTCAATAATCCCTTCGTTGGCTTTGTATCCGCGAAAGTAAATCGCGTATTCCCCTTGCTTCAGCGCGTCTACCAGTTCGCCTGTGGCGATGCCGGTAACGGCTTCATCAAACTTAATTTCCGTGCGCGCGATGTCGCGTCCGGCGCTGTCCCACACCACGCGGGCGCTGACGCCGTTAAACGTGTTCAACGTGTCGATAAAGGGCGCCATTTTTTCTACCATCTCCGCGCCGCTCTCTTTTTGCGCCCGCAGGTACAATTCAATGGCGCAGGTCAGGCCAACAATTCCCTCTTTGCCGACCTTCATCGCCCGGCCTATGCCCGCTGACTGACGTTTTACCCACTCAACATACTGCGTTTTACCAATCACCAGCCCGCTGGTCGGCCCTTCAATCGCTTTCGCGCCGCTATAGATAACGAGATCTGCGCCCACGCGGTAGTAGCACTGCAAATCTTCTTCCGCCGCCGCGTCCACAATCAGCGGGAGATTATGCGTGCGCGCCACCACCGCAGCCTGCTCCACGCTGAGCATACTTTTCTGCACGCAGTGGTGAGATTTGATATAGAGAATAGCCGCCGTGCGCGGCGTAATGGCCGCCGCCAACTGCGCGGCGGAACATTCGTTGGCGTAACCGGCTTCCACCAGTTTGCCGCCGCCCAGCGCCACCATCGTTCCCACCGGCGCGCCAAAGTTGACGTTGTGGCCCTTTGGCAGGACGATTTCGTTATTTTCAATCGGTGTAACGTGCAGGTTTTCCAGCAGCCAGTCGCTGTCCTGAACCAGGACCGCGGCAACCGACTGGGCAAGGCCCGCACTGGCGCAGGAGACTACCGTCGCCCCTTCCACTTCCAACAATTTCGCAATGTACTCACCGGTTTTATTCACCAGATCTTTCATCTCGAAATACTGATTCATTCCGGCCATCGCCGCGTCTATCACTTCCGGGCGCGGCGTAGAGACACCGAGCGCCGTCATACGTCCGGAGGCGTTAATCACCTGTTTTAATTGATACTTCTCAAAAATCGAAGGCATGTTCCGCGCTCCCTTGTTCGGTCATATAGCCCTTGCCTGCGCGTATCGCGGCAAGCGGCGTCAGCAATTCTTCAGCCTGTAAGCTGTCGTTTTCCGCGTCTACCAACACGGCGGGCTGGCGTTTAAGCGTAAAGAGGGTCAGGTCGGCATCCAGACCCGGCTGAAGACGCCCTTTGGTTTTCAGATTCAGGCTATCGGCGGCATTGGCCGTCACGCACGCAATGACCTGCGGCAGCGACATGCCGATGGCGAGGAATTTCGACATCACATTAGCCAGCGAATGCACCGGGCCATTGATGCGGTTACGGCAGTAGATATCGGAACTGATGGTATGCGGTAAAATCCCCAGGCTAATAGCGCGTTTCGCCACCGCAAAGCTCAGGCTGGCGGTACCATGCCCGACGTCCAGACGCACGCCGCGCGCCAGCGCTCGTGTCACCGAGGCGCGCAGCTCGCCTTCCGGCGTCAGAATACGGTTCGGCTTACCGTTGTAACAGTGGGTAATGATATCGCCCGCCGTCAGACGCTCCGCGATTTCGTCCAGATCCGGCGGGTTATTGCCAATATGCACCATCAGCGGCAGGTTGCCGTTTTCTTGCTGCATGGCTTTAGCGCGTTCCAGCGGCGTGATGCCGTTAACGCCTACTACGCTGCTGCTCATCCGCGCCTTGAGGCCGACGATAAAATCCGGGTGGCGTTTTACCGCCTGCCGGACCGCATCGGCGTCAATATTGGCCATGTTAGCCAGTTCATTCTGAGCTATCAGCCCGACGCGGGAAATATTCAGCAGCGCATAAACGTCAGTGGTCGCCTGACGCGTCAGAGCATAGAAATCATCAATGTCGTCTGCGCCAGTGCTACCGGCATCCACCACTGTGGTAACGCCAGTGGCAATACCCACGCTGTCCGGTTCGTCGTGATAAATCGGTGATGTCGGGTAGCAGTGAACGTGAGAATCAATCCAACCCGCACTAACGTAACACTCGCCGCGCAGGTCAATGGTTTTCAGCGCCGGACCATCAACGTCACCCAACGCCGCGATTTTGCCATCTTGCAGGGCAATATTAGTCAGCGTGTCATCGACCAGACGCGCATGGCGCAGGAGTAAATCAAACATCGTTCTCTCCTTTGCCGGATGGCGGCGCAACCGCCTTATCCGGCCTACAAATCAACAGTTAGCTAATCGCAATCGGGAAGATGGAACCGAGGATCATCGCGCCTAAAATCGCGCCGCCGGTAATCGGCTTCTGCCAGATATAAAACAGCAGCGCGCCCACCAGAGAGCCCAGACCAATGGGAATCGATGCCGTCATGGCGCTGAGGATAATCAACGGCCCCAGAAAACGGCCTGAAGTGTTACCGGCCCCCATCATGACGTCCGCCCCGTACGTGGAGTCGCTCTGATTAATGGTGAACTTACGCGCCAGAATAATGATGTAGCCAATCGCCAGGCCAATCACCAGACCGGTTATCAGCGAAGCGATAAAGTTCGCCACCGGGAAGACAAAGCCAGCCCCCAGCAGTAACGCCGGAACCCCTAAGCCCACGCCGGTCTGAATTGCCCCGCCGATATCCAGAATTCCGACCAGCGAACCTTCGATAATGCGGGCAAATAAAAAGCTGGCGCCGAAAGCGGCGACCGCGCCGTAGACGCCGGTATCCATCCCCGCTTTCAACATCGCCACAAAAGCGACTTCGTTAAATGCGCCGATACCGTACAGATAGTACATATGCGTCCCGGCGAAAACGCCGGAGGAGAGCAGGCCAACAAAGATCGGGAACGACCAGTCGGCATACCAAAAACCTTTATTCTCTTCCATTGTGGCCTCCGTTATTTGCCGCTGAGCGAGTTGTGGATCAGTTCAAGCCAGTTCGGTACCGTCATGTTGAAAGACTCGATCATTTTCATGTCGAAGCCGCGGAAGAAGCCGCTCAACACAAACAGCAAAACGATGGCGACCATCATCACTTTGGTGACATGGTTCCAGCCGCTCTCTTCTACGCCTTTACCGATCAAAATACCCAGCACCAGCCCCGGTACGGCGTTCCCCATGATGAGCTGCGCCGCGCCGCCGAAAACGGTGGCCCAGAAGCCCGATTTTTTACCAGCGTCGATCGCCGCTAACCAGAAGATCACAGGCATGACGATGTTGACCAGCAGGTTTGCCGCCGGTACCAGCACCTTAACCGCCGTCACCTGTAGCGCCTCTGGCACGGATGAGGCGGTCAGGTTAA
Source organism: Salmonella sp. SSDFZ54 (assembly GCF_004010735.1). Taxonomy (NCBI): domain Bacteria; kingdom Pseudomonadati; phylum Pseudomonadota; class Gammaproteobacteria; order Enterobacterales; family Enterobacteriaceae; genus Salmonella; species Salmonella sp. SSDFZ54. The sequence goes on along the minus strand of NZ_CP034819.1, from coordinate 2,562,246 downwards.
GGAACGTTACGACAATCATGCCGATGACGGCGCAGGCGATCGCCATTTTTTTCGGGTCGTGCAGCGTCTCGCCGACGTTACGGTTTTTGATCATTAGCGCCGCCGCGCCCCAGTTAGGGATGATGCGGTGATCGACATCCTGGGTGAACGATCCGGCCGCCACAGACGACGCCCAGGCGTTAAAGAAGAAACCCAGCCCAAAGGAGAAGTGAGATGCCGGGTCGCCTTCACAAGAGTTGAGTTCGCCCAACGTACGGAACGCGCCCATCCCCTGCGTGGTTGGCGCGTGAAACATGCGTGCAGCCCCAGCGCCCACCCCTACGCCGACCAGCGCGCCGATAATGAGCGATTTAATTAGTATTATCAGGAACATAACTATGCCTTTTTAATAAAAATCAGCGTTTCGCGACGAAATCCACCCTGTCGAGATTGATGGCGGTCACGTTGACGGTCACATCCAGCTCCACGCTGTAAGTGCGTCGTTCCCGGCGCAAAAAGAAAAACAGAAAGGCCTCTTTACGCACCGACTCATGCGCCTGAACAATCCGCACATCCTGTGGCTCAATACGCAGTAAGATATACGGCGACTCTCTCATCACCGCCGACTGAACATGGTTCAGCGCATCGGCAAAGGCGCGTGCTTTGGCGTCGCCCTTGCCTTTTACTCTCACCGTGGTGGTGAATTGCTCTTTCATCATCAGGCGCCGTATTTCTTTTGCCACGCCTGCACCAGGCGCTCGCCGAGCTCTTCTTTATCCATAAAGCCGAAACCCAACACGTTGCAGCCTTCATTAATAGCGGTGACGCCTTCATCCACTGACCGCATGCCATATTTGGCTTTGTAGCCATGCTTGTTTTGCGCGGTGATAGCACCCGCGCCGCCGCTGCCGCAAAATGAAATGCCGAAAGTGGCGTTTTCCGCTTTCATCACATCGCCCAGCTTCATGTCTGCCGCGACGCCCGGTACGACGACCGCGCGACCGCCCGCTTTTTCCACGCCTGCCGCCACTTTCTGGCCTTTACCCAGGCGATCGCCAATCACGACGGTAATCTGTTCCATTTTTTGCTCCTTAGAGGTTGTCTTTCGCGACTTCAAAATGTACCGATAATAGCCAGGCTTCTTCGTCAGGAAGGTTGCCAAACGCCGCCACGATTTCGCGGGCGAGCGCCATTGATTCGGCTGAGATTTCATCAAACAAGCTGGCATCGACTTCCGGTAAAGGCTCGCCGGTAATTGACCGGTGCGCCATCGCGCGAACGTGCGAGGTCAGCATTTGCGTCTGTACCGCATTGGGGACAATGTGATGCCGCCCCAGCAGGCCATCCACCTGCGTTAACACCTGTTCAGCCAGTTCGTTAATTCGCTCACCAGCATCGTGTTTTACTGCTCCGTTATCCACGCGTCTCACCCCGTTAATGGCAATGAGATAAAACTAGCGGTAAGGGTTAAAAGTTTGTAGCGAGTTATTTTCCACCTCGAAGTGGAAACGCGAGTGGGATAGGTGATCTGCACCACAGAAAAGGCGGCATTAATGAATTATCGCCGGGAAAGTGTGAGATCTATCGCGGCATAAAGAGGAAATGGCGAAACAATGACGTTGTCGTATAAAGTGAGAAAGTGTGATGGGTATTACAGTTTGCCGGATGGCGACCTGCGGATAAAGCGAAGCCGCCATCCCACAAAAATTAACGATACTTCTTATGATACGTATTGCGGGTGGTTTTTAGCGCTTCCGCCGCCGCTTTCGCTTCTTTAACGTTACCTTCGTTCGCCAGCTTCAGCGCGCCATCAATTTGGCCGACCAGAATGTCAAAACCGTGACGAAAATCCTTCATTTCCGGGCTATCCGGCGCTTTATCTTCCAGCTTTGGCGGCGTAGCTTTTTGAGCATCCAGCGCGGCCGCGCGCATTTTGGTTAATGCCGCTTTCAGTTCAGGGGCACTATCCGTTTTCTCAACAACTTTCAGGTTATCATTGAGAATATCCATATTATCTTCAAGATCGGCAGCAAAAACAGCCGAACCGAATACCAGCGATGACACAGCAAGAATAGCTAACAGGCTTTTACGCATTGCTCACTTCCTTTTTTATTATTAACGATAAGTGTAATACCCTGAATAATTCGAGTTGCAGGCAGCCAACGCGCCTGCAGCCTGAAGTATGACGGGTATTATTGTCCAGCGATTTTCATCTCCGGTAACAATACCGAACCACACTGTATATTACTGCGCGTTTCAATATCATCACCCACGGTGACAATATTACGCCACATCTCTTTTAAATTACCGGCAATGGTAATTTCACTTACCGGGTACTGGATTTCACCATTTTCAACCCAGAATCCCGCAGCGCCGCGGGAGTAGTCGCCGGTAATACCGCTGACGCCCTGGCCCATCAGTTCCGTCACCACCAGGCCGGTGCCCATCTCTTTTAGCAATTGCTCAAAGTTCAGCCCCTGCCCGGCGATACGCCAGTTATGAATGCCGCCGGCATGACCGGTACTTTTCAGCCCCAGTTTGCGGGCGGAATAGTTGGTCAGCAACCATTGCGTCAGTACGCCATCCTTCACAATATCCCGGCGCTCCGTACGCACGCCTTCGCTGTCGAACGGTGAAGACGCCAGCCCTTTTAGCAGATGCGGGTGTTCTTCGATGGTTAACCATTCCGGCAGAATTTGTTTGCCCAGCGAGTCGAGCAGAAAAGTGGATTTACGGTATACCGCGCCGCCGGCAATCGCCCCGACCAGATGACCAAATAGCCCTGTCGCCACTTCATTGGCGAAAATGACCGGCGCTTTCATGGTGGAGAGCTTGCGCGGCGACAGGCGGGATAAGGTACGGCGCGCGCACTCGGCCCCGACCCATTCCGGCGCTTGCAGATCCGCCATTGCCCGACCGATGGTGTAAGCGTAATCACGCTCCATATCGCCGTTCTCTTCGGCGATGACGCAGCTTGAGAGCGAATGGCGCGTGGAGCAATATCCCTGCAACATGCCGTGGCTGTTGCCGAACACTTTAATGCCGTAATGGCTGTTAAAACTACCGCCTTCGGTATTGGTGATGCGTTTATCCGCCTTTAGAGAAGCCTGTTCCGCACGCGCGGCCAGTTCAATGGCTTCGTCTGGCGTAACCTCTGCCGGGTGGAACAAGTCCAGATCCGGCGCGTCAAACGCCAGCAGTTCTTTGTCCGCCACGCCTGCGCACGGGTCAGGCGACGTGTAACGCGCGATATCCAGCGCGGCCTGCACGGTACGGGCAATCGCCTGCGGGCTTAAATCCGTCGAAGAGGCGCTGCCTTTGCGGTTCTGGTGATACACCGTAATGCCCAGCGCGCCGTCGCTATTAAATTCGACATTCTCTACTTCACCATAACGGGTGCTGACGCTAATGCCGGTGGTCTTGCTGACGGCGACTTCCGCCCCATCCGATTTGCCTGAGGCTAACTCCAGCGCTGTCGAAACTGCTTCTTCCAGAATCTTACGCTGCGCTTCAACTTGTGAGATTACTTTCATTGCAAATGCCATAATGTAGAGAGAGTTTCTCTGAAGTCTAACAGAGAACCGTTTTTCAGTGCGCATCTTAACTGGTAACATTAGCCTCTTTTTTTAAGGAGCCTGACATGACAAAGCAGCCCGAAGACTGGCTCGACGACGTTCCCGGTGATGACATCGAAGACGAAGACGATGAAATTATCTGGGTCAGTAAAAGTGAAATTAAACGCGATGCCGAGGAATTAAAACGCCTGGGCGCGGAACTGGTGGATCTGGGGAAAAACGCGCTGGATAAGATCCCGCTGGACGCCGATCTGCGCGACGCCATTGAACTGGCCCAGCGTATCAAAATGGAAGGACGCCGCCGCCAGTTGCAGCTTATCGGAAAAATGCTGCGCCAACGCGACGTTGAACCTATTCGCCAGGCGCTGGACAAGCTGAAGAACCGCCATAATCAGCAGGTGGTGCTGTTTCACAAACTTGAGCATCTGCGCGATCGTCTGATCGTCGAAGGCGATGACGCGGTAGCCGAAGTACTGACCCTGTGGCCGCACGCCGATCGTCAACAGCTTCGTTCATTGATCCGCAATGCGAAGAAAGAGAAAGAAGGCAACAAACCGCCGAAATCAGCGCGTCAGATTTTCCAGTATCTGCGCGAGCTGGCGGAAAACGAAGGGTAATTTTACACGTTGGTAGCGTCTGCCGGATGGCGGCGCTGGCGCCTTATCCGGCCTACAGGAATGTACGTATTGTAGGCCCGGTAAGCGCAGCGCCACCGGGCATTTTTTACTCCACAACCAGTGCTTTTTTCGCCAGCCCATCCAGCAATTTCTGATGGATGCCGCCGAAACCGCCGTTGCTCATCACCAGGATGTGATCGCCAGGCTGTGCGGTTTTCACCACCATTTCCGCCAGCGTATCGACATCGCCACTCCAGTGAGCAGGCTGTACGCAGGCTTCGGCGACTTCCGCCACTTGCCACGGAATATGCGGCGGCTGCAGCAGGAACACTTCATCCGCACGCCCTAACGACGGCGCCAGGTCATCCTTGCATAACCCCATCTTCATCGTGTTAGAACGCGGCTCCAGCACTGCGATAATGCGCGCGGTGCCGCCCACTTTACCGCGCAACGCCGCCAGAGTGGCCAGAATTGCCGTCGGGTGGTGAGCAAAATCGTCATACACCGTCACGCCGTTCGCTTCACCGCGTAGCTCCAGACGGCGGCGGGCGTTAATAAATGACCCCAGCGCGCTGGCCGCTTCTGCGGGCGCGACGCCCACGTGGCGCGCGGCGGCAATCGCCATCAGACCGTTGTGCATGTTATGTTCGCCGACCAGGCCCCATTTCACATCGCCGACTTTTTCGCCGTCCAGCCACACTTCCCACTCGGAAGCATCCGTAGTCAGCTTCTTCGCCTGCCAGTGTCCCTGCTCGCCCACCAGCTCTTGCTCGCTCCAGCAGCCCAGCGCCATGGTCTGTTTCAGGTTGATGTCGTTTTCCGGCCAGATGATGCGCCCCTGCCCCGGCACGATGCGCACCAGATGGTGGAACTGCTTCTGGATCGCTTTCAGATCGTCGAAGATGTCGGCATGATCAAACTCAAGGTTGTTGAGGATCAGCGTACGCGGGCAGTAATGCACAAATTTAGAACGTTTATCAAAGAACGCGCAGTCGTACTCATCCGCTTCGATAACAAAGAACGGGCTCTCGCCCAGGCGCGCGGAAACCTCAAAGTTGCCCGGTACGCCGCCGATCACGAAGCCCGGTTTGTACCCGCACGCTTCCAGTATCCAGGTCGCCATGCCTGCGGTCGTGGTTTTGCCGTGGGTACCGGCGACCGCCAGTACCCAGCGGTCGCGCAACACAAAGTCATGCAGCCACTGTGGACCAGACATAAAGGGAATGTTTTTTTCCAGCACCGCTTCCACGCACGGATTCCCGCGCGTCATCGCATTGCCGATAATCACCAGATCCGGCTGCGGATCGAGCTGGCTGGCGTCATAACCCTGGATCAGATCAATGCCTTGCTTCTCAAGTAAGGTACTCATCGGCGGATACACATTGGCGTCCGAACCCGTTACTTCATGACCAAGCGAGCGAGCCAGCATCGCCAGCCCCCCCATGAAAGTGCCACAAATTCCCAAAATATGAATGCGCATACGTCACTATCCTTTTTTTATCTGCGAGCCATTTTACGCACATGTCTGGCAAGTGAGAAACGCATTTCAGGTAAATCTGTACTTTGCTGGCGCGATTCACCTGAGCGCATCATCTGAAATGTTTGTTAAGATTGTTACGGTCGCTTTACTCCAATCAATTGCAGGGAAAGTGTTATGAAAACGTTAGGTGAATTTATTGTCGAAAAGCAGCACGAGTTCTCTCAGGCTACCGGTGAGCTCACTGCTTTGCTGTCGGCAATAAAATTGGGCGCCAAGATCATCCACCGCGATATCAACAAGGCCGGTCTGGTCGATATCCTGGGTGCCAGCGGTGCTGAGAACGTACAGGGCGAGGTTCAGCAGAAACTCGATCTGTTCGCGAACGAGAAACTGAAAGCTGCACTAAAAGCGCGCGATATTGTAGCGGGCATCGCATCGGAAGAAGAGGACGAAATTGTCGTCTTTGAAGGCTGCGAACACGCGAAATATGTGGTGCTGATGGACCCTCTGGATGGCTCTTCTAACATCGACGTTAACGTCTCTGTCGGTACGATTTTCTCGATTTATCGCCGCGTGACGCCTGTCGGCACGCCGGTCACCGAAGAAGATTTCCTGCAACCCGGCAACAAACAGGTCGCAGCGGGATATGTCGTGTATGGCTCGTCCACCATGCTGGTTTACACCACCGGCTGCGGCGTACACGCTTTCACCTACGATCCGTCGTTAGGCGTGTTCTGTCTGTGCCAGGAACGTATGCGTTTCCCGGAAAAGGGTAAAACCTACTCCATTAACGAAGGCAACTACATTAAATTCCCGAATGGCGTGAAGAAGTACATCAAATTCTGCCAGGAAGAGGATAGTTCAACAAGTCGCCCTTATACCTCACGTTACATTGGCTCTCTGGTGGCCGATTTCCACCGCAACCTGCTGAAAGGCGGCATCTATCTCTACCCCAGCACCGCCAGCCATCCGCAGGGGAAACTGCGTCTGCTGTATGAATGCAACCCGATGGCGTTCCTCGCGGAACAGGCCGGCGGCAAAGCAAGCGATGGTAAAGAACGTATTCTGGATATCATTCCGGAAAGCCTGCACCAGCGCCGCTCGTTCTTCGTTGGCAACCGCCATATGGTTGACGATGTGGAACGCTTTATCCGCGAATACCCGGACGCGTAATCTTTACCACCATGCGGAATAACGCATGAAGCCGCCATTGGGCAATAACATGTCCGATGGCGGCGTTGCCTTATCAGGCCCGTGATTTTTCCGGTTCTTAACCTTTGTCGTTTATGCTCCGCAACGACGCGCCAGATGAGGCGGAAACGAAAACAAGCGAAGACTTTCGGCGTGAGTTGGCTATAATACTCGCCACTTGTTTGTCATAAATTCAAAGGAAACAGACATGAGCTTACTCAACGTCCCGGCGGGTAAAGAACTGCCGGAAGATATCTACGTCGTTATCGAGATCCCGGCTAACGCAGATCCGATCAAATACGAAGTTGACAAAGAGAGCGGCGCGCTGTTCGTTGACCGCTTCATGTCCACCGCGATGTTCTATCCGTGCAACTACGGTTACATCAACCATACCCTGTCTCTGGACGGCGACCCGGTAGACGTTCTGGTCCCGACGCCGTACCCGCTGCAGCCAGGCGCCGTCATCCGTTGCCGTCCGGTTGGCGTACTGAAAATGACCGACGAATCCGGTGAAGATGCGAAACTGGTTGCCGTACCGCACACCAAACTGAGCAAAGAGTACGATCACATTAAAGATGTGAACGATCTGCCGGAACTGCTGAAAGCGCAGATCACTCATTTCTTCGAGCATTATAAAGATCTCGAAAAAGGCAAATGGGTGAAAGTTGACGGTTGGGACAACGCCGAAGCGGCTAAAGCGGAAATCGTTGCCTCCTTCGAGCGCGCAGCGAAGAAATAAGTTCGCTTTTACATAATCGTCAAGATAAAGGCTCTCATAGTAATGAGGGCCTTTTTATTGGCTAATGAATAGAACACAATTTTTATCATTATTAGTTTAACATTCACGGAATGAATAAGACTCTACCTTATTTTTTATTAAAAAGGGTTGAATACACTCACGCTTTCTCTAAAAAGCTCAAGATAATAATTGTTTTGTGAATGCCCCCAGATTCCCCTGGACTTACGCCCTAAATATTAGCAAGCGCCAAATTCTTATTTAGTGCATAAGCCCGATTACCTTTTTAATAAGGTATCCTAAGCTCTCCCTACCAATAACCGTATTTTTAATCCAACATAACATCCGCTCAAAACACACTTTTTAATATATTTTTAAGGGCTGCCATAATTATTTACTATTTTAAGAGATTATGATGAAAAATGATATATTAATTACCGGTGGACATATCATCGATCCCGCTCGTAATATTAATGAGATTAACAATTTACGCATCATTAACGATATTATCGTTGATGCCGATAAATATCCTGTAACTTCGGAGACCCGGATTATCCATGCCGACGGTATGATCGTCACTCCCGGTCTTATCGATTATCACGCGCATGTTTTTTATGACGCGACGGAAGGCGGCGTCAGGCCTGATATGTACATGCCGCCGAATGGCGTCACCACCGTCGTGGATGCAGGTTCTGCCGGTACGGCAAACTTTGATGCCTTCTACCGAACGGTGATTTGCGCCAGCAAAGTTCGAATCAAAGCGTTTCTGACCGTGTCGCCGCCGGGCCAAACCTGGTCACAAGAAAATTATGATCCTGACAATATTGATGAAAATAAGATCCACGCGCTGTTTCGTCAGTATCGCAACGTTCTTCAGGGATTAAAACTCAAGGTTCAGACTGAGGACATTGCTGAATATGGATTAAAACCGCTGACTGAATCCCTTCGTATTGCCAACGATTTAAGGTGCCCCGTGGCAATACACTCGACTCATCCCGTCGTTCCCATGAAAGAACTTGTCTCCTTGCTACGCCGCGGCGATATTATCGCTCATGCGTTTCACGGCAAAGGTAGCACCATTCTTACTGATGAAGGCGCTGTCTTAGCCGAAGTCCGTCAGGCAAGGGAAAGAGGCGTTATATTTGATGCCGCCAATGGTCGCAGCCATTTTTCAATGAACACGGCACGCCGGGCCATCGCCAATGGCTTTCTTCCGGATATCATCAGTAGCGATCTCTCAACCATCACTAAACTCGCCTGGCCTGTTTACGCCTTACCATGGATTTTATCGAAATACTTAGCACTCGGCGTCGCGCTTACCGATGTCATTAACGCCTGTACCCATACCCCAGCAGTTTTATTGGGCATGGCAGCAGAAATTGGTACGCTGGCCCCTGGGGCATTTGCCGATATCGCCATCTTTAAATTAAAAAACAGGCATGTTGAATTTGCCGATATTCATGGTGAAACGCTCACGGGGACGCATGTGCTGGTACCACAAATGACCATAAAATCCGGTGAGATATTATTTCGTCAAATTGATTTTGGCGCGCGGCCAAACGGAGTTGAAAAATGACCTCAATGCAAAAATGGCTACGGATCGGCGCGACATTAATGTTCGGCCTTTTTGTTGCTTATCTTGACCGTTCTAATCTTTCCGTTACGTTACCTACGATTACACACGACCTGAATATTGATGGCGCAACGGCCAGCATTGTATTAACCATATTTCTTATTGGCTATGCCTTTTCAAATATTTTTGGCGGCGTATTTACCCAGCGATACGATCCGAAAAAAATAGTCATTCTGATGGTGCTAATCTGGTCGATTGCGACCGTTTTTGTCGGATTTACCTCGTCAGTGTATGTTATTTTGATTTGTCGGCTGGTGCTTGGCATTACCGAAGGCATTTATTGGCCGCAGCAGTCCCGCTTCGCCAGCGACTGGTTTTCAGACAAAGAACGGACGCAGGCGAACAGCATTATCCAGTATTATGGACAGTTCCTGGCATTAGGCCTGGGATTTATGATTTTGTCTCCGCTGGATGCTGCCTTCGGTTGGCGAAATGTTTTTATTATCACTGGTGTGATCGGCATTGTTGTTGTGGTTCCACTTTATATAACAATGCTAAAAAAACAGGAAGAAGCGCCTTATTATCGTGCGCCGGCGCCAACAGAGAAAACTAAACTTACCCTGGAATCGCTGGGCGGAACCCCCTTCCTACTCCTTATTTTTACCTACATCACTCAAGGGATGTTGTTCTGGGGAATTACGTTATGGATACCCATGGTTGTCAATTCTCTCGGCTATACCGGATTCAGTAAAGCATTGGTCAGTTCTCTGCCTTATCTGACTGCCGTTATACTGGCAATCCCTATCTCATGGATCAGTGATAAGACACAAAAGCGTGTACTTATTGCTTCACTGGGCCTACTAATCCCCGGCGTGATGTTATTTCTCCTGCCATTTGTCGATGCGCCAGGCTTTAAAATCACGCTCATTACCCTGGCGATGGGTTATTATGCCGCCAGCTTTACCCCCAATATCTGGTCGATTATCCAGTCGAACGTTAAACCCCATGCGATTGGCCCAGCCTCCGGTATTATTAATGGCATCGGCGCCGGCGGCGGCGGTACGCTGGCAGGCCTAATGGTCGGCTATTTTTACCGGACAACCGGCAGCTATATGCAGGGATTTATGGTTCTCGGATGCATTGTTATCCTGGGCGGCGCGTCATTATTGATCTACGGCAGAATAAGAGCTCACCATGCCCGGCGCTAGCGTCATCAGCCAGAATGTAAAAAAACAACGCCACCCGAGGGTGGCGTGTTCAGTTCAGGGCTGGTTTCTGTCTAACCAGTCACCGCTTTCAATCAGAGTTAACCCATCAACAGGACGTTGATATACATACATCCATGCGCTGCCGTAAGGCGTCTGGATTAACTGGCGTGCGTATTCACCGCCCCTGGTGCGCAAAGCATCAAGTTCGGCCAGCGTGGCGTTATCAATTCGATAAACTTCACCGTATACCGCTCCGTTTCCCGGAACTGCGCCTGGATAGTGGCCCAGACTATACAACTGGTAGTTATCGATACGGTAATCGCCAAGCAATTGGGCATTGGTCATCCAGTGACTGTTGCCTTGTTTCTGTCGTAAACTGCCATAGACAAATATTCGCATTGCTAAAACTCAAACTGATAGAGCAAATCAAGTGCCTGATCTACGCCAGACACTGCTTCCAGATATAGCTTAGGCATCAGGCGATAACGTAACGTGAGCGTCGCCAGAGAGTCAAATATCCCTACACCATACTTCACCTGTAGACCCGGCAGTACATAGCCGCTGACCACAACCTGGGACGAATCGCCCACCCCTTGCGTGTCCAGCGCCAGATTACTTACACCGAATGTCTCTCCGATTTTACCCACAACCTGACCACTTTGCGCAACCCCCAGGCCAATAAGCATGGAAGTCATTGCTGCGCTATCACTCTGATTGCTGTCCAACCCCTGCCCACGCAGCAGATAAGAAAGCGCTTCAGCCTGCGGCATCGCCGGATCGGAGAAGATTTCCGCTTTGGGTTCATCAGCAGTGCCTGTGACACGCACGCCCGCAATGACATCGTCTTCGGTGGCGTCAGGGTTACGGATCGCTTCGATATTGAGCAGCGGCTGATCCGGCGGGCCGGAGAACAGCAGCTCGCCTTTACGGACAAGCAGGTCCTGGCCGTAGGCGCGGAATCGGCCGTCAGGAATATTGATTTGACCATTCAGCCCCAGCCCCTGCTTATCCTGCGCGACTTTCAAATCGCCGGTCAAACGCGCTTTAAGCCCGAAGGCGTCGATGCGCACGTTGTTGCCGACGTGGACCGTCAGATTACTGTTGATGGGAATAGACGCTGTCTGCGGCGTTTCTGGTTGCAGGTCATTGTTGAGCATAACCACATCGCTGGAGACGCCGACCGCGCTCTCCGGCAGGTCGTGCACCACAATTCGCGCCCACGGAACGTCCACACGCCCATCCAACGTGAACAGCGAAGGCGTCGCGTCAAAGACCACATCCGGCGAGACATCCAGGCGCACCATCGGCGGAACGGTAATCCGCACCCGGCTGCCTTTCGCCGTCACCCGCGCGCGCCAGTTGTCAATCTGACTCCAGTCGGCGTTGCCGTTCAGGTTAATTTGCCCTTGTTGTGTTCGCACGATACCGGCGAGCGTCGAACGCGTCCCGCTAAAGTTCATGGTGAGCTGGCTCGGCTGCATCTCAAACGGCATAAAATTACCGTCAATATCCAGCGCGCTAAGCTGCAACTGGCCAAACAACTGCGGGCTTTGCACATCGCCGCCCAGACGTAGCCTGGCGTTTAACATTCCCGCCGCTTTTTCGCCGCGCGAAAAGACAGGGTTGACCATCGCCAGATTGAGATTGCGCATGTTGACGTTACCGCCGAGATTGCGCCGCCCCTGAGGATCGGTTACCTGCACCTGGCCATCGAATTGACCATTGTTCGTCAGGCGAATCAGCCATCCCAACTCGGCGCGATTATTGTGCAGATCGGCGCTGAGGTTCAGCGTCTCAAACGCGACAGGTAACGGCGCGTCATTGACGGTCTGCGTGACCTTCACATTACGACCGGAAAGCGTGACCTTCCCCTGCGGCAATCCCTCCTGGGTGGTGTCCCACGACACGTCCGCTTTCCCGCTAAAGATCCCGCTGGCCTGAGTGGTATCAGGCATAAATGGCTTCAGCATCGCCAGATCAAAGCGGTTGAGATTGACCACCGCCCGTCCTGCGGCGCCCGCATCAATGGTTTGCGGTACGCATAGCTCGGCGTTCGGGTTCAGCCAACAATGTGGCCCGATACTGATTTTCTGTTCTTTATTACGGTAGTCCAGCGCAATCGCGCGGTTCAACGACCATGGCCCCACTGGCGTCTGGAAACGGGTGTCGCTTAACGTCCCTTTCCAGCGCGCCGCCTCGCGATCAAAACTGCCTGTCAGGGAGAGTTGACCGGATACCGGTTCTCCCTGAACACGGAGCTGTAGCTGATGCTGCTTCTCGCTGCCTTTGGCGTCAAGCGTCACCAGATTGATGTTAACGTCGGGCTGCGAAATCCGCTCTACGCGAACGTTGAGATGGCCCGCTATCTGATCGGTGGATTTAATATCGCCCTCAATGCGCGCCTGGGCGACAGACAGCTCCTGCCAGCGCAAGCCGCGGGCGGTGATATCCGCCAACAGCTGCGGCGCTTCTACCGTACCGCGGACTTTAACGATTCCTTTTGCCATGCCGCCCAGCCCTGGCAGCGCATTATCCAGCCCTGGCGCATCGATGGCGGCGTCAAGATTCAGCTCCTTAACGCCAAGCTCGCCTTTTATATCGGCGCTGTTTGGGCCCAGCGCAAGGTGCAGCCCCGGGATCGTCCACTGCATGTAGCTGTTGCCCTTTAGCGTCCCGTTGACGTTAACGCTGTTCTGCTTCACATTGCCGGTCAGCTTGAGCTCCGGAACATCCATCTGCCAGGTGCCGCCGTAGAGGCTGCCTTTGGTTTTCATGACGCCGTTAAGCTTCGCGGGCCAGTCCGGGATCTCTTTAGCGGTATTGATGCCATTCAGCGTCAGTTCGCCACGCCAGCTAATCGCCTGCTGCCAGTCCACCAGCGCTTTCAGTTCGGTTTTTCCCTCCAGAGCGGCGACGGTGAGTTTATCGAGATTAATCTGCCGCTCATTCCCTTTAGCATCCAGCGTAATGGTCGCCGGCGGAATATCTTGTCCTTTCACGGCGGTTCGCATCGACAACGTATAGTCGGTCATCTTACCGCTCAGTTTGAGCTTCAGATCGTCAGCCTGAAACTGGGTATCACCCGTCAATGGCCAGGCAATGCGTTGGCTGACGACCTCAAGATTGAGCGGTAAACCGGCCTCCGCCAGCCGCGTCTGGGCGCGAAGCGCGACATCCATCGGCCCGGAAAGGTTCACCCCGACCTCCAGTTGTTCGCGTAGCGCGCCGCCGACCTTGAGTTTTATCTTTTCACCCTTTAGCGGATCGATATTCAGCGTACTGTTGAGCGTAATATCGACCGGCCAGTTATTGGCGAGCTGCGCCGTACCGGAGGCTTTCACCGTGCCCTGGTTGGCGTCGATATCCAGAGTATCCAGCTTCATATTACCGTCGATACTGCTGACTTTAAGCAGCATCGTGCGCACCGTCAGATCGGTATCGCCGGTGATGCGTAGCTGCTCGCCGCGAAATGACTCGATATTCAGATTGAGCGGCAGGTGAACATCGGTCATCTCCGGCATTACCGGTTTTGCAAACAGATCTTTTAGCGTTTCGCCAAGCGGCTTTTCATCCGGTTGAGGTTTCTCGATTTTGGGTTCAACCACCTCTTCCTGCGCCACGTCAGCGACCTTCGGCAGAGCGATCAGCAATCCCTGAAGCCGCGTCGGTTTCAGGGTCAGGTTTTTCTCCTGCCATGCCAGCCCGGAGGTAAAATCCAGCACCGAAACGGTAGTGTCATCAATCTTGATATTGATGTTATTCAACGCCACGCGCGACAGCGTGATGGGCCAGGGGGTGGAGAGGTTCAGCGGTCCGCTTTCTTCCTCTTCTTGCGCCGGTTCGGAGGGTGGCATTTTTTTGCTGTCGATAGCGACATTAATATCTTTTAGCGCCAGATCATTGACGCACAGGCTACTGCGCCACAGGCAATCAAGCCCGACGGCCAGATGAATTTCGCCCGCATTTACCGCAACGCCCGGCTGCTCATAGCGGATATTTTTTAACGATAAGTCCCGCCAGCCGCCGGTGACCTGCCCAATCTCCAGCCCCGGCACCCAGCGGTTCGCCGCACTGAATACCAGATGCAGCCCCGTCGTCGTCCCGACCAGAAACGCAACGCTCGCCAGTAACACCACAATGAAAATCAACACGCCGAGGCTTATTTTCTTCCATAAACTCATAATTCAGGCCCCAGACCGATATAAAACTGTAAACCGTGTTCGTCTTTGTCGCCGACCGGTACGGCAAAATCGAGTTTGATAGGCCCAACCGGCGACGCCCAGCGCACGCCGACCCCGGTCCCGGTTTTGAAATCGCTACGGCGAATATCACTCACCGCCTCGCCGCTATCGACAAACACTGCCCCCCACCATTTGCCGGTGACGTTATACTGGTACTCCAGCGATCCGGTTGCCAGTTTTGAGGCGCCTTTAAGATTGCCGTCGCTATCTTTAGGCGAAATAGATTTGTATTTATAGCCGCGAATACTGCGGTCGCCCCCGGCGAAGAAACGTAAATCCGGCGGAACTTTGTCGAAATCACCGGTTTCTATCCAGCCCAAATTGGCGCGCATCACAAAACGGTGGCGATCGTACAAAGTCCGAATCCAGACGTTTTGCGCCTGCAGCACGGAGAAATCCACGTCGGAGCCCCAGGCCGTATTCGAATAGTCTACTGAATAGCGCTGCGAATCGCCCCAGGTTGGCATCAGTCCCCCTCGCGAGCGGGTTCGGCTGATCATCACGCCCGGGTAGAACAGCATGGTGGTATTGGTGACGTTCCCCTGGGTAAAGTGGTCGAAACTCCAGCGCAGGTTAATCGCCCGCTGCCAACCGCTGGAAAGGTCCCAGTAACGCGACACGGCAAGCGTGGTCGAGTCCTGCTCCGTATCATTCAAATCGGTACGTTTAAAACCGCCCTGTACCAGATAGTATTGCTCCAGCGGGTTTTTCAGCAGCGGCATTTTATAACTAAAATCCAGCACCTGTTCCGGCGCAGAAATACTGGTGCTGGTGGTCAGGCTATGACCGTAGGAGTTCATCCACGGTTTTTTCCACGACGCTTTCACGCGCGGCCCGACGTCGGTGGAGTACCCCACCCCGGTTTCAATCGTGTTTTCGGTTCGCGGCGATACCACGCCTTTTAACGGCAGAATTTTTGTTTTACGCGATTTCTCAAATTCCGGCGCCACCACGACAGAATTAAACCATCCGGTAGCGGAAAGTCGGCGGTTTAGTTCCGCCAAATCTTTCGATTCGTACTCATCGCCCTCTTTAAACGGCAACAGATTTTGTAAATATTCATCACGAATCTGCGAACCTTCGAAGGTGACAGGTCCGAAGCGATAGCGCTCACCGCTATCATAATCAATATCCCAAAACGCCTGATGACGGCCCAGAGCAATTCCCAACTGACTTTTAATGAATTCGCTGTCGAAATAGCCTTTACGTAGCGACACGCTGGTTAACGACTTTTTAAAATTGTCATAGTCTCCCTGGTTCAGCACCGTGCCGATTGCCGGACGCGTTTTCAGTAAGGCCAGATAATCTTTGTCCGTGCGCGCGCCGCCGCGTAAAATGACTTCTGTACCGCCAATCAACACCGGCTGGCCGGGCGTAACCCTGGCGATTAATACCTGCCGTCCTTTCGCAGGCGGTGGAAGCAAGTCGAATTTGATAGTGGGTTCGTAATAGCCTAACGCTTTAAGCCCTTCGCGAATCGCATCATCAACTCGGGCGCGAAAGCGCCGATCCGGCGTCACCTCATCGCTCTGAATCGTAGAGAGCTGTGCGCGAACGTTTTTTTCCAGCTCTCCGGATAGCCCTTCGACTTTCAGACGAACATTTGCGGCTACCGCAGAACTGCTCAGGCACAGTAAGCTAACCCAACATAACTGACGGATATGTGGCACATTTTCTCCTGAATATCCCCTATTCCCACCCCTGGAAAAAATCACACTACCGCTCCGCGGCTTAACATAAAATCAACAATTGCGATTGAAAAGCAGACGACTGCCCAAATATTTCTTATGGTTAAATCCAGATACATTAATGTTGTTATTGTGTGCAAAGATGCGTCTCGTTACAACCTTAACGCCAATTAACGCTTTCGGGAGAATAGCTCATGAGTTTATTTGATAAAAAACATCTGGTTACTCAAGCAGATGCGTTACCAGGACGCAACACCCCGATGCCGATCGCCACTCTGCATGCGGTAAATGAACACTCTATGACCAATGTCCCTGCCGGGATGGAGATCGCCTACTTCGCTATGGGCTGTTTCTGGGGCGTAGAACGTTTATTCTGGCAATTGCCCGGCGTATATAGCACCGCGGCAGGGTATGCAGGCGGTTACACGCCTAATCCAACCTACCGGGAAGTCTGCTCCGGGCAGACCGGTCATGCCGAAGCGGTACGGATAGTGTACGATCCTGCCGTTATCCGTTATGAGCAGCTTTTACAGACCTTCTGGGAAAATCACGATCCGACGCAGGGGATGCAACAGGGTAACGATCACGGTACGCAATACCGTTCTGCGATTTATCCCTTAACGCCGGAACAGAATGCCGCCGCTCACGCCAGTCGCGAGCGCTTTCAGGCGGCAATGGCCGCCGCCGGAGACCATCGCCCTATTACCACGGAAATCGCCCATGCGACGCCGTTTTACTACGCCGAAGATGAACACCAACAGTATTTGCACAAAAATCCATACGGTTACTGCGGGATTGGCGGGATCGGCGTTTGCCTGCCGCCTGACGCGTGACGACGCTGGCGTAGGGGGAACCTGTCGGAGTTGAAAATGAACCCTCTGGCGACTTTACAGTAGCTTACGCTATACTAGCCCTGAACTTATCGGCTCACTGCTACGAGCCGGTTTTCATTAAACGTTACCACACGGATTTATAAACTTCCCTTCCGAGGATCTGGCGTTTCGCCGGATAAGATATGTTAAACAGTATATTCATTATATTCTGCCTGATCGCTGTAAGTGCGTTCTTCTCCATCTCCGAGATCTCGCTTGCCGCATCACGTAAGATTAAACTTAAGCTATTAGCTGATGAAGGCAGTATCAACGCACAACGCGTATTGAAAATGCAGGAAAATCCCGGCATGTTTTTCACCGTTGTGCAAATTGGCCTGAACGCCGTCGCTATTCTTGGCGGTATCGTCGGCGATGCGGCATTTTCGCCCGCCTTTTCCGCCCTTTTCTCGCACTATATGTCGCCAGAACTCTCCGAGCAGCTGAGCTTTATTCTCTCCTTCTCGCTGGTGACGGGGCTGTTTATCCTGTTCGCGGATTTAACCCCGAAACGCATCGGTATGATTGCGCCAGAAGCTGTGGCTTTGCGTATCATCAACCCGATGCGCTTCTGCCTGTTCGTTTTTCGCCCGCTGGTGTGGCTGTTTAACGGCATGGCAAACAACATCTTCCGCCTGTTCAAAATTCCAATGGTGCGGAAAGACGACATTACTTCTGATGATATTTACGCAGTGGTGGAAGCCGGCGCGCTGGCGGGCGTCTTGCGCAAGCAAGAGCACGAACTGATTGAAAATGTGTTTGAACTTGAATCCCGCACCGTACCGTCTTCCATGACGCCGCGCGAAAGTATCATCTGGTTTGATCTGCACGAAGACGAGCAAAGCCTGAAGAAAAAGGTCGCCGAACATCCGCACTCAAAATTTTTGGTGTGTAATGAAGATATCGACCACATCATCGGCTATGTAGACTCCAAAGATCTGCTGAACCGCGTGCTGGCGAACCAAAGTATGGCGCTGAATGGCGGCGTGCAAATTCGCAATACCTTGATTGTGCCGGATACGCTGACCCTTTCTGAGGCGCTGGAAAGTTTCAAAACGGCGGGCGAGGATTTCGCGGTCATTATGAATGAATACGCGCTGGTCGTCGGTATCATTACGCTGAACGATGTGATGACCACGCTAATGGGTGACCTGGTCGGCCAGGGACTGGAAGAGCAAATTGTGGCACGCGATGAAAATTCCTGGCTGGTTGACGGCGGCACGCCGATTGACGACGTCATGCGCGTGCTGGATATCGATGAGTTTCCGCAATCCGGCAACTATGAAACCATTGGCGGCTTTATGATGTTTATGCTGCGCAAGATCCCAAAACGTACTGATTCGGTGAAGTTTTCCGGCTACAAATTTGAAGTGGTGGATATCGACAACTACCGTATCGATCAGTTGCTGGTGACGCGTCTCGACAATAAAAGCAACGTACCGGCACCGAAACTGCCCGATGCAAAAGACAAAGAAGACAGCGCGGCCTGAAATCCGTTTGCCAGAAACATCAACGGCTCCTGATTCAGGAGCCGTTTTTTTTACTTTTTTAACCTACTGCATAGCACTTTTGGTTACGCCATCTCAGTTTGCAGACGCATAACCTGACGGTTAACTTCAGACATCACAGACAAGTGCTGCTTGTCCCTCACTTTTGGGATAAGAATCTTACCCTTATCGAACTCAAAAGCGCCAACATCCTTGATATATAACCGTCCACGGAACAGGATCTTCACGTACTTCGCCACCTGTAGCGGGTTGTAGCGTTGGAAAATTTTCATTGTTGTCTCCTGCAGAGTATTACGCCCTTGCGGTGCCACAATCGGCCCAACAGTTTTAAGGCGCAAATTTTAATGCCATATGACTATAGACCATATCTACGTCGTTTCCAGTGTGCATAAGTATATTTACCTTTTGATTACAGTTATTCAGAATTATCTAAACATCAGCTCATTTTTCTCAGTATATGCCTTCATTTTTCACAGGAAGTGTGCGCCCGCCCGCAAACTGGCATCCCCTTTGCGGGAAAAAGCATCAATCGCACATATGATTAACTATCGGCCCAAAGTGGTCGGATCACCTGCAAAAAAATAAAGAAGGAATGACCATGACCCTACGTAAAATTCTGGCGATGTCGTGTCTGCTACTCCCCATAATGGCTTGTGCGCATAACCTTGAAGATAACCAACGGGTGCCGCCGGTAGGCATTGCCGACCGTGGCGAACTGACGTTGAATAAAGATGAGTTTAGTTATAAAAACTGGAATAGCGCGCAGCTGGCGGGAAAAGTGCGCGTCCTGCTGCACATTGCGGGTCGAACGTCAGCGAAGGAAAAAAACGCCACGCTGATTGAAGCGATTAAATCCGCCGGGCTTCCGCATGACAGATACCAGACGACCACAATTGTGAACACCGATGATGCGATCCCCGGCTCCGGTATGTTCGTGCGTAGCAGTATAGAAAGTAATAAAAAGCTCTACCCGTGGTCGCAATTTATTGTCGACAGCAATGGCGTGGCGCGTAACGCCTGGCAATTAAAAGAAGAGGGGTCCGCCGTCATTGTGCTTGACAAAGACGGTCGGGTTCAATGGGTGAAAGATGGCGCGTTAACCCAGCAAGAGGTACAGCAGGTGGTCGACCTGCTGCATAAGCTCCTCAGTAAATAGTCACCCGGAAGCCGGGGTTAAGGAACGATTCACGAGGGGTATAGTCCAGCGTTTTTCCCTGCCAGTCGTGAACGTGCGCCCCAGCTGCAACGGCAATGGCATGACCTGCGGCAGTGTCCCAGACGCTGGTCGGCCCAAATCTGGGGTAAAGCTGCGCCTGGCCTTCCGCCACAAGGCAGAATTTCAGCGAGGAACCAATAGAGGTTGTCTGATGTTCGCCAAGCTGTTGGAGATATTCGGTGAGTTCATCATCCGTATGCGAACGGCTAATCACCACCAGCGGCGGGCGGGCATCCCGGACCTGAATCTGCTTACGCACCCCGCACTCCTCTTTCCAGGCCTTACCTTCCGCCGCGTAGTACATCACTTTCAGCACCGGCGCATAGACCACGCCCAACACCGGTTTGCCCTGCTCAATCAGCGCGATATTGACCGTGAATTCGCCATTGCGCTTGATGAACTCTTTGGTGCCGTCGAGCGGATCGACCAGCCAGTAGCGCTGCCAGTGCTGGCGCACTTCCCAGGCAGGCGGATCTTCTTCTGAAAGCACCGGAATATCCGGCGTGAGCGTGCGTAACCCTTCGAGAATCACGGTATGTGCGGCGATATCCGCCGCAGTGACTGGAGAATCGTCCTGCTTGCGGGCGTACTCCATCGGTTTGGCTCCATCATAAACCTGCATAATGGCATCGCCCGCGTTCCGTGCAAGCTGGCATACTTGTTCTAACATTCTCCACCTCTTTATGACAGGGGCGTTAACTCGTTGTTTTACTTATACCCGATCGTTAAGGGTTCCGCCAACTGTGATACCGTCAGCGGTTTTGATAATAGCTTTCATGGCATGATTCACCTTTCTGTGAACACTCGCAAAAAATCGGCCGGATGGGGCGGTTTCGCCTTCTTCTGGCGACGGTCGGAACGATATCGGGTTTCACTGTTTATCATCGCTATTTTTCACTATCCGGCTTTTCTATTGCGTTCTTAAAAGGTGCCTCTGATGATTAAGTTTAGTGCAACGCTTCTGGCTACGCTGATCGCCGCCAGCGTGAATGCGGCCACCGTCGATCTCCGCATCATGGAAACTACTGATTTACATAGCAACATGATGGATTTCGATTATTACAAGGATACCTCAACCGAAAAATTCGGATTGGTACGTACCGCAAGTTTGATTCATGCCGCCCGAAATGAAGTCAAAAACAGCGTGCTGGTGGATAACGGCGACCTGATTCAGGGGAGCCCTCTGGGCGATTATATGGCGGCAAAAGGGCTCAAAGACGGTGATGTTCACCCGGTCTATAAAGCGCTCAACACTCTGGATTACGCGGTTGGAAACCTCGGCAACCATGAGTTTAATTATGGTCTGGACTATCTGCATAACGCGCTGGCCGGCGCGAAATTCCCTTATGTTAACGCCAATATTATCGACGTTAAAACCCAAAAGCCGCTCTTTACGCCTTATCTGATTAAAGAGACGAACGTTATTGATAAAGACGGCAACCCGCAAACTCTGAAAATCGGCTATATCGGCTTTGTTCCGCCGCAAATCATGATTTGGGATAAAGCGAATCTGAACGGCAAAGTTACCGTCAATGACATTACGGAAACCGCCCGGAAATATGTGCCCGAAATGCGCGAGAAAGGCGCTGATATCGTGGTAGTCATTGCTCACTCAGGCCTTTCTGCCGATCCGTACCACAGCATGGCGGAAAACTCGGTTTATTACCTCAGCGAAGTTCCCGGCGTCGACGCGATTATGTTTGGCCACGCTCATGCCGTCTTCCCCGGTAAAGATTTTGCCGACATTAAAGGCGCGGATATCGCCAAAGGTACGCTTAACGGCATTCCTGCGGTAATGCCTGGCATGTGGGGCGACCATCTGGGAGTGGTCGATCTGGTGCTCAATAACGACAGCGGCAAATGGCAGGTTACGCAGGCGAAAGCGGAAGCGCGGCCTATCTATGACGCCGCCGCTAAAAAGTCGCTGGCGGCGGAAGACAGTAAGCTGGTCGATATTCTGAAAGCCGATCACGATGCCACCCGCGAGTTTGTCAGCAAGCCCATCGGCAAGTCTGCCGATAACATGTACAGTTATCTTGCTCTGGTGCAGGACGATCCTACCGTACAGGTGGTGAATAACGCGCAAAAAGCGTATGTGGAACACTTTATTCAGGGCGATCCGGATCTGGCGAAACTGCCGGTGCTGTCCGCCGCCGCGCCGTTTAAAGTTGGCGGGCGTAAGAACGATCCTGCCAGCTTTGTCGAAGTGGAAAAAGGCCAGTTGACCTTCCGTAACGCCGCCGATCTTTATCTCTATCCGAATACGCTGGTGGTGGTGAAAGCCAGCGGCAAGGAGGTAAAAGAGTGGCTGGAATGTTCTGCCGGACAATTTAATCAGATTGATATTCACAGCAACAAACCGCAATCGTTGATCAATTGGGATGGCTTTCGCACCTATAATTTCGATGTCATTGACGGCGTGAATTATCAAATCGATGTGTCACAGCCCGCCCGCTATGATGGCGAATGCCAGATGGTGAATCCGCAGGCGGAACGTATTAAAAACCTGACCTTTAACGGTAAGCCTGTCGACCCGAACGCTACGTTCCTGGTCGCCACGAATAACTATCGCGCTTACGGCGGCAAGTTTGCCGGCACGGGCGACAGCCATATCGCCTTTGCGTCTCCGGATGAAAATCGCGCCGTGCTGGCGGCATGGATTGGCGCAGAGTCAAAACGCGCGGGCGAAATCCATCCGGCGGCGGATAATAACTGGCGTCTGGCGCCAATCCACAGCGATACGGCGCTGGATATCCGCTTTGAAACATCGCCAGGCGATAAAGCCGCTGCCTTCATTAAAGCGAAAGGGCAGTATCCGATGAAGAAGGTTGCCGTCGATGATATCGGTTTTGCCATTTATCAGGTGGATTTAAGCAAGTAACGTGTGTCCCGTATGGCGCTGCGTTTATTCGGCCTGACTGGCAGGCCGAATAAAGCGCTAGCCGCCATCTGATAAACGCTCCCGCTGCGCCAATACCTGCGGCAAATTCAGTTCTATCCAGTCCGCCAGAGCGGCGACTTTATCACTCACCTGCTCGCCAAGCGGCGTCAGGCTGTACTCCACATGCGGCGGAACAACTGGATATGACACCCGGTTAAGAAATCCGTCCTGTTCAAGCGCCTGTAACGACTGCGCCAGCATCTTTTCACTCACGCCTCCCATCTTGCGCCGCAGGTCGCTAAAACGGTGTGTACCGTCGCGTAACGCGACCAGAATCAGTACGCCCCAGCGACTGGTGACATGTTTTAACACCTCACGGGACGGGCACTGTTCAGCAAAGAGATTGCCTTCACGCAACTGCCGGGAAAGAGTATGAGCGCGCATTGATACTTACCTTTTTGTACGTACTTACTAAAAGTAAGTTTAGGTGGTAGCGTAATAAAACACAAGACCAAAACTGAGGAGTTCACCATGATTGCTATCACTGGCGCAACGGGCCAACTGGGCCAACACGTTATTGAAAACCTGCTAAAAACGACGCCCGCCAGTCACCTCATCGCGATCGTCCGTAACCCGAAAAAAGCCGCCCTGCTCAGTCAGCGCGGGATTGCCGTTCGCCAGGCGGATTACGCTAACGAAGCTGCGCTGACCACCGCCTTACAGGGCGTTGATAAACTGCTGCTTATATCATCCAGCGAAGTGGGACAACGCACAGTTCAGCACCGCAACGTTATTCAGGCCGCCATTGCCGCGAAGGTGAAATTCATCGCCTATACCAGCCTGCTACATGCGGATAAATCGCCGCTGGCGCTCGCCGATGAACATATTGAAACGGAAAAGATGCTGGCTGAGTCAGGTATTCCTCACACGCTATTACGTAACGGCTGGTATACGGAAAACTACCTGGCGAGCGTCCCTGCCGCGCTGAAACATGGCGTCTTTATTGGCGCGGCGGGAGAAGGGAAAATCGCCTCCGCAATGCGCGCTGACTATGCCGCCGCCGCCGCGCGCGTCATCCGTGAAGAGGGTCACGCCGGGAATGTCTACGAGCTGGCGGGTGATGGCGCCTGGACATTAAGCCAGTTGGCGGATGAACTTACTCATCAGAGCGGAAAAAAAATCGTCTACCAGAACCTGAGCGAAGTCGATTTTGCCGCCGCGCTGAAAGGCGCAGGCCTGCCTGACGGACTGGCGGATATGTTGGCCAATTCTGACGCTGGCGCGGCGAAAGGCGGCCTGTTTGATGACAGCCATACGCTGCGTAAACTCATCGGTCGCCCGACGACGACGCTCACAGAAAGCCTTCGCTCCGTACTGTAAGTGTTAAAATTTAGTTAATTTATGTGGCATCCTCATAGACCTTCTCTGATAATGACGGAACGGTTTATGAGGAGAATCTGATGATTAGCGGCGTGCTATACGCCCTGCTGGCAGGGCTAATGTGGGGATTGATTTTCGTCGGCCCGTTAATCGTGCCGGATTACCCGGCCCTCTTACAGTCAATGGGACGCTATCTGGCGCTGGGGCTGATTGCCCTGCCGATTGCCTGGCTAGGCCGCACGCGGTTACGCCAGTTGACGCGCAAAGACTGGTCCACCGCCCTGTCGCTGACTCTGATGGGCAATGTAATCTATTACGCCTGCCTCGCCAGCGCCATTCAGCGAACCGGCGCGCCGGTTTCGACGATGATCATCGGGACATTGCCGGTCGTCATTCCGCTTTTCGCTAACGTTCTCTATAGCCAACGAGACGGCAGATTATCCTGGCGGCGTTTAGCGCCCGCGCTGGCGCTTATCGGTTTTGGCCTGCTGTGCGTCAATATTGCTGAACTTAGCCAGGGATTGTCCGATGTTAGCGGCTGGCGCTATGGTTCAGGCATTGTGCTGGCGCTGATTTCCGTAGCGTGCTGGGCATGGTATGCGCTGCGCAACGCCCGCTGGCTGCGGGAAAATCCCGACAAACATCCCATGATGTGGGCAACGGCGCAGGCGCTGGTTACGCTGCCGGTCTCGTTAATCGGCTATGCGGCGGTCTGTCTGTGGCTGAGTATCCAGAAACCGCTGTTTACCCTGCCCTTTGGCCCGCATCCCGCGCTGTTTATCGGTCTGATGATCGCCATCGCGGTGCTGTGTTCCTGGGTGGGCGCGCTGTGCTGGAATATCGCCAGCCAAAAATTGCCAACCGTTATTTTAGGGCCGCTGATTGTTTTTGAGACGTTGGCGGGACTGCTCTATACCTTCATTCTGCGCCAGGAAATCCCGCCATTCCTGACGTTAAGCGGCATTGCGCTCCTGGTGGCGGGCGTGGTCATTGCCGTGAGAGCGAAACCGGAAAAAGCGACCGTCGTTCCGGTCACGGAACGCTAATTTCATACTCGCTTAAATTATACGCACCCCGAAAGAGTTATAGCCTCGCCTTAAAGATGTATTTAAAATACAACTTATATTATTGCAAATGAGGTAACGGCTATGGCTTATCGCGATCAACCTTTAGGCGAACTGGCGCTCTCTATTCCCCGCGCATCGGCGCTGTTTCGCCAGTACGATATGGATTACTGCTGCGGCGGAAAACAGACGCTGGCGCGTGCCGCCGCGCGTCACGACGTCGATATTGACATTATTGAAGCGCAACTGGCGCAATTGGCTGAACAGCCCATCGAAAAAGACTGGCGCGCCGTTCCGCTGGCGGACATTATTGACCATATCGTGGTGCGCTATCATGACCGACACCGCGAACAACTGCCGGAGCTTATCCTGCAGGCAACCAAAGTGGAACGCGTTCACGCGGATAAGCCAAACGTCCCACGCGGCCTGACAAAATATCTCACCGCGCTGCATGAAGAGCTTTCCAGCCATATGATGAAAGAAGAACAGATCCTGTTCCCAATGATCAAACAGGGTATGGGTCGCCAGGCAACGGGCCCGATAAGCGTAATGGAAAGCGAGCATGACGAGGCGGGAGAGCTGGTAGACGTCATCAAACACGTTACCCAAAATGTAACGCCGCCGCCAGAAGCGTGTACCACCTGGAAAGCGATGTATAACGGCATTAATGAGATGATTGATGATCTGATGGAGCACATCAGCCTGGAGAATAACGTGCTGTTCCCACGCGCGCTGGCCGGGGAATAATCGCCAGCCGGGCATTTTGCCGGATGGCGGCTGTAAACTGCGCCTTATCCGGCCTACAAATCAACGCTACGCTGTAAGCCCGGTAAGCGCCAGCGCCACCGGGCAAAACAATTAACGCATTCCCGCCATCCGTTTCTTACCTATCAACAGCCAGCCCAGACCCAACGCGATAAACCACAGCGGCGTCACGATCAGCGCCTGGCGCGTATCGTCTTCCAGCGTCAGTAATACCAGCACGAACGCAAAGAACGCCATGCAGACCCAGCACATCAGCTTACCGAGCGGCATCTTATAGATGGATTTTTCATGCAGGTGGGGACGCTTTTTGCGGTACACCAGGTATGAACACAGAATGATGGTCCAGACAAACATAAACAGGATAGCCGAAACCGTAGTGATCATGGTGAATGCGCCAATCACGCTCGGGTTGACCATCAGCATAACCACGCCGCCCAGCAGGCAGATACAGGAGAAGGTCAGGCCTTTCGCCGGTACCGCGCGTTTCGATAGCTTAGCGAACGCTTTTGGCGCCACGCCTTCTTGCGCCAGGCCAAACAGCATACGGCTGGTCGAGAAGACGCCACTGTTGGCGGAAGACGCCGCCGAGGTCAGCACAACAAAGTTGATCACGCTCGCGGCGGCAGGCAGACCCACCAGTACAAACAGCTCAACGAACGGGCTCTTATCCGGCACCACGGAACTCCACGGCGTCACCGACATAATGACAATCAGCGCAAAGACGTAGAACATGATGATACGGATCGGTATTGAGTTAATCGCGCGCGGCAGCGATTTTTCCGGATCTTTAGTTTCTGCGGCGGTAGTACCGACCAGCTCAATGCCCACGAAGGCGAACACCGCAATCTGGAAACCGGCAAAGAACCCGCTAATACCTTTCGGGAACCAGCCGCCGTCATTCCACAGATGCGCGAAAGACGCTTCAACGCCGGTCGGCGATTTAAAGTGCATCGCAATCATCACCAGCCCGACCACAATCAACGCTACGATGGCGACGATTTTGACCATGGCAAACCAAAATTCCATTTCACCAAACATTTTAACGGTGGCGAGGTTGAGGCTTAGCAGCAGGATCACTACCGCCAGCGAGGCGACCCAATCGGAAAGGCCGGGAAACCAGAACTGCGCGTAGGCAGTAATCGCCACCACGTCAGCCATACCGGTCACTACCCAGCAAAACCAGTACGTCCAGCCGGTGAAATATCCCGCCCAGGGGCCAAGCAGGTCGGAAGCAAAATCGCTAAACGATTTATATTCCAGATTCGAGAGCAGCAATTCCCCCATGGCGCGCATCACGAAAAAAAGCATAAAACCGATGATCATATACACAAAAATGATCGACGGTCCGGCGAGACTGATCGTTTTACCCGATCCCATAAACAGACCGGTACCAATAGCGCCGCCAATAGCGATAAGCTGTATATGACGGTTTGTAAGATTGCGCCGTAGCGACTGTTCAGCCGGAGCCTGTTCGTCGGCTGCGACTTTTACCTGATCTACCATGTTTTTCTTCCTGTACCTGTCTGTGTTGTGCGGGCTCTACGGCCTTTGGTCTATGATACGACGATCCTGTTATCAGGACTCATCGATATTAGGTAAGAATCGGCGGGATGAATACTAAGATTCAAATACAATGTTAATTTTATGTTTAAAATGAGTGTTATATCACTTTGATAATGCGAATTAGCTCACAAAAATACACGTAACGACGCCATTTGCAAAATAAAATATTGGCATCTGCTGAAGTCAGGGTTGCCGGATAAGGCGTTTACGCCATCATCCGGCAAACCCGGGGCGCTTACAGAATTTCCAGCAGTTCCACCTCAAACACCAGGGTGCTGAATGGCGGAATAGATGCCCCGGCCCCACGCTCGCCATAGGCCAGCTCCTGTGGGATAGTCAGTTCCCATTTGGAACCTACCGGCATCAGAGTCAGCGCTTCAATCCAGCCGGCGATCACGCCATTTACCGGGAATTCAGCCGGTTCGCCGCGCGCGACGGAGCTGTCAAATACGGTGCCATCAATAAGCTTACCGGTGTAATGCACGCGTACGCGGTCGGTACGCGCCGGAATCGCGCCTTCGCCCTGCGTCAGAACGCGGAACTGTAAACCAGATTCAGTACTGTTCACACCGTCTTTTTCGCGGTTTTCTTCCAGGTATTTCACGCCTTCGGCCGCCATCGCTTTGAAACGCTCACGACGCACCGCGTCCGCACGCTCATGAATTTCACGCAGCGCACGATGCACCACATCAACAGGAACCGCCGGGTGTTTACCTTCCAGCGCATCAGCAATGCCTGCAACCAGCGCTTCAGGCAACAGCCCTTCAAGACCGGATTCGCTGAGCTGCTGCCCTACCTGCAAACCAATGCCGTAGCTCGCTTGCGCTTCAATAGTGTCAAAAGTCGGGGTGGCCATTATTTTTCCTTCATCGGATATCAAAAAAGTAGCGGGCAGCATAACAGCCACGCTTCTTCTGGTAAAACTTTGTCTCAGGGAGGATGACAAATCGCAGGGAAAAAGAAACAATAGATTATCCGTATTGATGTCACGAAAGCGGATAGCACTACCAGTATCATAGCGTTAGCCATCTATACTCTATGATTAAGGAACGAGATGCGGAGCAGGAGGTAAACCATGCCCGGGCGCTTTGAATTAAAACCAACCCTGGCGAAAATCTGGCACGCGCCGGATAATTTTCGCATCATGGAGCCGCTGCCGCCTATGCATCGTCGTGGCATTATCATTGCCGCTATCGTGCTGGTGATCGGCTTCCTGCTGCCCGCCAGCGAGACCAGCGACTCGCCTGTCGTCACGCGGGAAGCGCAATTGGATCTGCAATCGCAATCACAGCCGCCGACGGAGGCCCAGCTTCAGGCGCAACTGGTCGCGCCGCAAAACGATCCGGATCAGGTGGCGCCCGTTGCGCCGGAACCTATCCAGGAAGGCCAGCCGGAAGAACAAAACCAGCCGCAGACGCAGCCTTTCCAGCAGGATAGCGGCATCGGTCAACAGTGGCGCTCGTACCGGGTAGAGTCTGGTAAAACTCTGGCGCAACTGTTCCGTGACCACGGACTGCCCCCGACAGACGTTTATGCAATGGCGCAGGTAGAAGGCGCTGGCAAACCGCTGAGTAACCTCAAAAATGGTCAAATGATTAAAATTCGCCAGAATGCCAGCGGGGTGGTGACAGGTTTAACGATAGATGGCGATAACGGTCAACAGGTGCTGTTTACGCGTCAGCCTGACGGCAGTTTTATTCGCGCACAGTAACGCCGGCTGCGCCTTACCCCGCCTATACCCTATTCGTTCAGGTGAAGCATTACCGCTTCACCTTATTCACCCACCAAATCCCCGAACACACCAGCACCAGCGCAATCATGTATTTCCACTCCAATATATTCTCGCCGAGAAAAATAGCCGAAAGAGCCGCGTCAGAAACCGGGATCAGAAAGTTAAACGGCGCAATCATCCCCACGCGATTATATTTGAGTAAAATGCTCCATAGCGCAAAAGCGACCGACGAGAGCAGCGTCAGGTAGACTAAAATCGCCACCGACGAGAAGCCATGTATCGTCAGCGTACCGCCAAAAACGTAACCGCCAATGACCAGTACCAGACCGCCAATCCCCAATTGATAGCCAGTCATGACCATCGGATCGACCGTCTGCGAGAGACGTTTGCCATACAATGTGGCCGCAGAAAGAATAAACGCCGCCAGCACCACGGAGCCTTCTCCCGGCAGATTAAAGCTGAAATCCAGGCCATTGCTGACGTTCACCACCATGACGCCCGCAAAGCCCAGAATACAGCCGAGCGTTTTGTTGTAGCTCAATCGGTCGTTCTGATAAATAAAGTGCGCCAGCAATACGCTGAAGAATGTGCCTGTCGCGTTCATGATTGAGCCTTTCACGCCGGAGGTAAACGCAAGGCCGATATAGAAAAAGAGATATTGCAGCGACGTCTGGGTCAGCCCCAGTAACGTTAACTGAGCAAACTGGCGCGGACGAAACCGACCAATCGGTTTACGCTGAAGCAGCGCGAACAGTAGCAGCAACCCACCCGCAAACAAAAAACGATAACCAGCAAAAACAATTTTAGAAGGGATATCGTCGGTGGCTATCTGAAAGAGGTCATAACCACTTTTGATGGCTGGATAAGCGCTGCCCCATAGCAGGCAACAAAATGCGGCACACACATAAACGACGTTTTTGCGGGCAAACGGGGAGGCCTGGCGTTGGGTATCCATTCTTTCACCAAGAAATTAAAATAATGTTTTATTTTTGATTATCGCGAAAAGAGGGGGAGATAGCCAGTCGAAAAGCGATGGGGTTAAAAAAGCAAAACGCCGGCGCTGGGCCGACGTTTCGTTGCTAGCAAAAACGAGAATGACTGATTACTCAGCAACCACGTTGATGATAACTTTTGCGAATACTTCGCTGTGAACCTGGAAGTTCACTTCGTGTTCGCCAGTGGTACGCAGAACGCCGTTCGGCAGACGAACTTCGCTCTTAGCCACGTCAACGCCAGCTGCAGTCACAGCGTCAGCGATGTCGCGAGTACCGATGGAACCGAACAGTTTACCTTCGTCGCCTGCTTTAGACGCGATAGTAACGGTTTCCAGGGCGTTGATTTTCTCTGCGCGTGCATTTGCAGCAGCCAGAACGTCAGCCAGTTTAGCTTCCAGTTCAGCGCGACGTGCTTCGAAGTATTCAACGTTTTTCTTGGTAGCCGGAACAGCTTTACCCTGTGGTACCAGGAAGTTACGAGCATAGCCCGCTTTAACGTTAACCTGATCACCCAGGCTACCCAGGTTTGCTACTTTATCAAGCAGAATAACTTGCATTACCTTATCCTCTCAAAGTCGTATTAATGGACCGTGACCGATTACTGATGGCGATCAGTGTACGGCAGCAGAGACAGGTAGCGAGCGCGTTTGATAGCGCGAGCCAGCTGACGCTGGTATTTTGCACGGGTACCGGTGATACGGCTTGGGACAATCTTACCGCTTTCGGTGATGTAGTTTTTCAGCGTAGCGATATCTTTATAGTCGATCTCTTGAACGCCTTCCGCGGTGAAACGGCAGAACTTGCGACGACGGAAATAACGTGCCATATGGCTAGTCTCCAGAATCTATCAATTCAATCTGCTCGGCATGCAGAACCATTTTGCTCAGACCGTTCTTTGCCTTGTGGCAAGAAATAAACCCCTGAACGGTTATGCGGCTGCCGACCGTTATACTGTGAGTAATGGCCTGGTTTTCGTGTCCGCTAACAATAACGGGCATTTGGCACCACGCCTGCCGGTGAAAGCCGGCTTCCTCTTGCACAGAACGATGCTCAAGCACGAACTGGCAATGCGGAATTCCTGATGGACTGACCTTTCGAAGGGGGGCCCTGCACACGGTGCCGGACAACGCCAGACGGTTGGTCATCAGAAATTACTCTTCAGAATCCCCAGCTTCAGCATCATCTGCGGTTTCGTTAGCGAAATCATCGCGACGCTCACGGCGCTCGTCTTTCGCTTTAACCATCGGAGAAGCTTCGGTAACAGCGTGCTTAGTACGCATAACCATGCTGCGGATAACGGCATCGTTGAAGCGGAAGGTAGTTTCCAGCTCATCGATCACTTCCTGCGGCGCTTCAACGTTCATCAGAACGTAGTGCGCTTTGTGCAGTTTGTTGATCGGGTAAGCCAGCTGACGGCGGCCCCAGTCTTCCAGACGGTGGATCTTGCCTTCTGCGCCAGTGATGGCGGCAGAGTAACGCTCGATCATACCCGGAACCTGTTCGCTCTGGTCAGGATGGACCATAAAAACGATTTCGTAATGACGCATCGAATTGCTCCTTACGGATTATTCAGCCTCCTGTCTGGGTCAGCCGCGGCCCATGGAGGCAAGGAACGTGTTAAAGGTCGGCTGAAAAATGACGCGTTATAATACTGACACGCCCGGCGAAACTCAAGGCAATAGTTCGATTATTTATGTGCCTGCCGATCAGTTCTGAAATGTAAAAGATTAAGGATGAGATACCGACCTGTTAACCACCATAACAGCTAGCGAGTTGACGATTTATCAGGCATCAGCGGGAAATGCGGTAATTTTTTGAACAACTGCATCAGAAATGGTCGCTATCGCTCCTGCTGGTAGCGATTAAAATAACATCAGAGGTTCACAAAAAAGGAGGCAGGGCCAGGTCAGCAACCGCCGCCGAGGAGGTCACTATGTTCTTCCGTATTTTCCCCCTTCTGGCTGGATTTTTGCTCAGCGTAAATACAATGGCAGCCATTGAAATTGATAATCGTCAGGCCAGAAATATGGACGATATACAGAGCTTAGGCGTGATTTACATAAACCATAATTTCGCGACTGAAAGCGAGGCCCGCCAGGCGCTGAAAGAAGAAACTGATGCGCGAGGCGCAATGTACTACCACCCGATTTTGTTACGGGAGCCCGGTAGTAACGGCAACATGCATGCCAGCGCGGAAATTTATCGCTAGTATCAGGAAAATGCCATAGTTTTGCCCCCTGGTCAGGGGGCATTTTTTTTCGCTTATCGGGTTGTTAATGGCACTTCGGCATCCTGCTCATGCGTTATGCGGTTTCGCAGATCGCGGCGCATTAACTCAATCACCCAAAACCAAAATACATGTCCCAGAATTTCAGAAGCGTACTCGTCAAAAGGAAGTTGTGTAAGCGGAGGCGTTAAGTTCAGCGCCGGGCAGAATATGCCATGCACGACAACCGTAACAATCAGCCCCGCCAGTATCCCCTGCCATAATTTAACTTTAGGGAAAATTTCCGCGACGACGCAGTAACCTATTGCGAATACCAGCGAAAAGATAATGTGAGTTACCATCACAGGGTTAATAACATGCTCAGAAAAGGTATAAACCGTTTGTGTTGGGTCAATGCCTAAATAATCCCGCAAAAAAATATACGGTGGATTAAACTCATCGCGCCCGCCGGAAAACGTTCGCGGCGGTAAAGGAACTTCCGCGCCCCATTTTACAAATGCTGAAATAATACCCGCTGCAAAACCAATTAACGCAGCTACTCCATACCGACGCCGCTGTGGGTCAGTTTTAACAAACAATCCGTTGATAGACACAATAGTATGATTCTATAGAGTGTTATGAAAGAAGCTCCGGAATCTGACCAATTACATCCCTGAGGGATAGGATCCCGGAGCGTTGTTTTACTTCTGCCCGTAATACGCATTCGGGCCATGCTTACGCATGAAGTGTTTATTCATCAGATAATCGTCGATGGGATTCAGCGCCGGGTTAATGCCGCGCGCAATCCACGCCATTCGCGCCACTTCCTCCATGACGACCGCGTTATGTACCGCATCGTGCGCATCTTTCCCCCAGGCGAACGGCCCGTGTTGATACACCACAATGCCTGGCGTATGCAGCGGTTCCACCTCGCCCAGCGTTTCGATGATCACCTTACCGGTGTTCAGCTCGTACTCGCCCTGCACTTCTTCTTCGCTTAACGCCCTGGTACAAGGAATATCGCCAAAGAAATAGTCCGCGTGCGTGGTGCCGAGCGCTGGAATAGCCATCCCCGCCTGCGCCCATGCCGTGGCGTGGGTGGAGTGGGTATGAACGACGCCGCCAAGCGACGGATAGCGTTGATACAGCGCCAGATGGGTAGCGGTATCGGAAGAAGGACGATAACGTCCCTCCACCACTTTGCCATCCATATCCACCACCACCATGTCATCTACCTTCATGGTTTCATAGGCGACACCGCTTGGCTTAATCACCACCAATCCGCGTTCGCGATCGATAGCGCTGACGTTGCCCCAGGTAAACGTCACCAGTCCATAACGGGGCAAATCCATGTTAGCGTCAAATACCTGCTGCTTGAGCTTTTGCATTAGGCTGCCTCCACCAGACCGGCGCTGGCCATGCGCGCTTTCACCCAGTCACGCGCTTTCGCTACCTCTGCCGCCGGGTTCTCTGCTGTTTCGCTCCACATCTCAATCAGATAGGGCCCGCAATAGCCACTCTGTTTGAGCGTTTCGAAGCAGCGTTCGAAATCGACAACGCCTTCGCCAAACGGCACATTTTTGAACACGCCGGGTTTAGTATCTTTGACGTGTACCGCGACGATATGCCCGATTCCCGCCTGTAGCTCCATCTGTACGTCGTTATCCCACGCCGACAGATTGCCGATATCCGGATAGAGCTGGAACCACGGGTTATTGAGGTAGTGAGCATAGCCCAGCGCTTTACTGATGGAATTCATCAGCGGGTAGTCCATGATCTCCATCGCCAGCGTCACCTGGGCGCGGCTGGCCATATCAACGCTCTCTTTTAACCCATCGCGGAAGCGGCAACGCGTTTCGTCGTTGGCCTGCTGATAGTAAACATCGTACCCCGCCAGTTGAATGACGCGAATCCCGACGTCCTGCGCAAACTGAATCGCTTTACGCATAATCTCCAGCCCCTGCGCCCGTACCGCGTCATCTTCGCTACCGAGCGGAAAACGACGATGCGCGCTCAGACACATGGACGGCACGCGCACGCCGGTTTCAGCAACCGCGCTCACCAGCGCCAGGCGCTGCTCGCGACTCCAGTCGAGCCGCGCCAGGCGGGCGTCGGTCTCGTCCACCGACATTTCAACGAAGTCAAAACCCAGCGTTTTCGCCAGCCGCAGGCGTTCCAGCCAGCACTCCCCGGCAGGGAGCGCTTTTTCATAGATGCCGAGCGGAATTTGTTTCGACAGCATAGCCGCTCCTTAGCCCCACAGTTGGGCAATGGAGCGTTTGAACTGCCGTGCGGCTTCTACCGGCGATTCGGCATCGCGAATGCTACGCCCCGCGATAAAGACATGGATCGGAATGCCTTTGAACAGCGGCAGGTCTTCCAGCGCCAGTCCGCCGGTCACGGTCACTTTAAAGCCCATATCGGAGAGCCGTTTAATCGCGGTAATATCCGCCTCGCCCCACGCCACGCCTGCCGCCTGCGCGTCACGGCTGCGGTGATAAACCACTTGCTGAATACCCGCATCACGCCACTGCTGCGCCTGTTCCCAGGTCCAGTAACCGGTCAGCTCGATCTGCACGTCGCCGTTGAACTCTTTCGCCACATCCAGCGCGCCCTTTGCGGTGTTGATATCCGCACAGCAAATCACGGTCACCCAGTCCGCGTTGGCTTCGAAACACATACGGGAGAGGATTTTACCGGCATCGGCAATTTTGGCGTCCGCCAGCACGATTTTGTGCGGATAGAGCGCTTTCAGATCGCGAACCGCACGCACGCCTTCGCCCACGCACAGAATGGTGCCCACTTCGATAATGTCGACTTCTTCGGCAATCAGGCGAGTGGTTTCATAGGCGCTATCCATAGTCTGGTTGTCCAGCGCGACCTGCAACATTGGTAATGACATTTTCAATTCCTTCTTAAGCTGCCGCGTTGGTGCGGTCAATGAGATCCAGGACTTCCTGCGCGGTGCGGCAGGCGCGTAAACGGTCAAAATTAGCTTCGTCTTCAAACAGGTTGACGATCTGCATGATGCCCACTTCCTGGTGAGTGTTGGCATCAACCGCCGCCATGGTGATCAGAATATCGACCGGGTCGTTATCTTCGTGGTTGAACTCCAGCGGCTTTTTCAGGGTCACCAGCGAAAAACCGGTTTTCTTCACCCCTTCTTCCGGGCGGCCATGCGGCATCGCCAGGCCGGGGGCAATCACAAAATAGGGGCCAAACTGCTCAACGCCATCCAGAATCGCCTGGTAATAGCGCGGCTCTACCACGTCGGCAGCCACCAGTAAATCGACGCCGATCTTGACGGCTTCCTGCCAGGTATTCGCTTCAGCCTGCAGGCGGATAGAATTATTCTCCGCCAGTGAATCACGTAATTTCATGTTGCATCCTTACTTCACGTCTTGCGGGAAATGTTCTTTGATCACTTCCAGCAGTTTCGGGCCGAAGTCAGCAGGAGAGAGCATGTTACGCACGCCAACCACATATTTGTTGCCGGTCACGCTGATTTCGCCCGCAATATGGGTAGAAGCGATGATGATATCCGCGCCGCTCAACTCGCTTTTGTACTCGCCAACCGCGCAGCTGTTTACCGTGTGGTCAATGTTTGATTGGGTTAAAAACTGGTCCACTTTCATTTTCATGATCATGGAACTGCCCTGTCCGTTGCCACACACAGCCAGAATACGTACGGTCATAATCAAAACTCCTTATTAAGCAGACTGTTCTGCCAGTTGTTTTTCTGCATCTTCTTCTGCGCGCAGTGCGCGGCCAGCGAAGAACATATAAGCCAGTGCAATTACAATGATGACGGCCATAAAGGCGATACCGAGGGAGAAGAAGCCCTGCATCATCGGCGGTGCCAGAATCGACCAGTCCGCCATACCCATCCAGGCGCTCATCCCCGTGAGTTTCACCGCCCAGACGCAACCAAAGATTTCGATCATCCCCATCACCAGACAAATCTTCAGCGCCGCACGCCAGCCGCCGAAGTGGTTAGCGAACACGCCGATAGTGGCGTTAGAGAAGAACATCGGGATAAAACCAGGAATAATCAGGATCGAGGAGCCGCAGGCAACCAGGATGCCAACCGCAATCAGCTGACCGATGGTGCCCCACATAAAGCCCCAGACCACCGCGTTCGGCGCGAAGCTATAAATAGCGGCGCAGTCAATCGCCAGTACTGCGCCCGGAATCAGACGCTGGGAGATACCGTTAAAGGCCTCAGAGAGTTCGGCGACAAACATACGCACGCCCTGAGTGATGATGAAGATCGCCACCGCAAAGGAGAAACCGGTTTGCAGGATATAGATTGTCCAGTGGGTTTTACCCGCCATCGCCTGTACGGTATCGATACCAAAGGAGAGCAGAATGGCACCAAAGAAGATGGTCATTACAATCGCCGTGGAGACGATGTTGTCATGGAAAATGTTCAGCCAGCCCGGCAGTTTGAGGTCTTCAACGCTTTCCTCTTTTTTGCCCAGGAACGGCGCGACTTTATAGGCAATCCAGGAAGCAAACTGCTGCTGGTGACCGATGGAGAAACCGCAGCCGTCCGTCACTTCCTGAGTCGGCTTGTACATCATGTTGGAGGTAATACCCCAGTACAGGGAAACCAGTATCGCCGTGCAGATAATGGTGGTCCACATGGAATAGCCGAAGATATAGAAAGAGACCGCAATCAGCCCCGCCTGCTGGAACATGATGTGCCCGGTCAACATGATGGTGCGAATACCGGTAATGCGTCGCAACAAGACGTAACAAATATTCAGCGCCAGCGCGAGCAACACCGCGTAGCCTACCCAACTATACGCATCACCCATCCGTTCGATCGTTGCCATCATCGAAGCATAGGTATCGGAAATCGCGCCGTTGATGCCGTAGACCTCAGACATTTTCGCCACCACCGGTTTAAAGGTGCTGGTCAGAATGCCGGACCCGGCCTGTAGCAGCATGAAGCCAATGATGGTTTTGATCGTCCCTTTGATGATCACGCTGACGCTTTTACGCAGCAGGATATAGCCCAGGCAGGTCACAATACCCAGTAATAGCGGGGCATTGGTCATTACCTGATTAAAAAAAATGGTAAAGATGTTGTAGAGGATCTCCATAACGATCTCCGGTAGACAAGGTTGCTGAGTCACAGGCGCTCAGAATAATGTCCCTCCACTGTAATTTTCAAAAGTAATCACAACAAGATTGAATTTGATTAAATGTGACGTAGCGCGCAAATAATTAGCACACTTAATACATGGTTTACTTATAAATAACTCATTTCTTCATTAAAATAAGTAAAATCATAAAGATGAATACATCCCCATGACGCCAGAAAAGATTAAATTTTCTTCTGGCTGCGTTCTCCTCTACCCAAAAGTCAAAAAATAGCCCATTGCCTTCTTGAGAAAATAGTGTCAGGATTAATCAAAACAAATCACGTTTTGAACCATTTTGAACAAACATGAAGGTAAATGCGATGAGTAAAGTACAAAGCATCACGCGTGAATCATGGATTCTGAGCACGTTTCCGGAGTGGGGAAGCTGGCTGAACGAAGAGATTGAGCAAGAGCAGGTCGCGCCGGGTACGTTCGCTATGTGGTGGCTGGGCTGTACCGGTATCTGGCTAAAATCTGAAGGCGGCACTAACGTATGCGTCGATTTCTGGTGCGGTACCGGTAAACAGAGCCACGGTAATCCGTTGATGAAAACCGGCCATCAGATGCAGCGTATGGCTGGCGTCAAAAAATTACAGCCTAACCTGCGCACCACGCCGTTTGTTCTCGATCCTTTCGCTATCCGTCAGATTGACGCCGTACTGGCGACCCACGACCATAACGATCACATTGACGTCAATGTCGCGGCTGCCGTAATGCAGAATTGCGCCGATGATGTTCCGTTTATCGGCCCGCAGACCTGCGTGGATTTATGGGTTGGCTGGGGCGTGCCGAAAGAACGCTGCATCGTGGTAAAACCGGGCGATGTCGTGAAAGTGAAAGATATTGAAATTCACGCGCTTGATGCCTTTGACCGCACCGCATTAATCACCCTGCCCGCCGATCAGAAAGCCGCTGGCGTACTGCCGGACGGCATGGATGTACGCGCGGTTAACTATCTGTTTAAAACGCCGGGCGGCAATCTCTATCACAGCGGCGATTCTCACTATTCCAACTACTACGCGAAACACGGCAACGAACATCAAATTGATGTCGCGCTTGGTTCTTACGGTGAAAACCCGCGCGGTATTACGGACAAAATGACCAGCGCGGATATTTTACGCATGGCGGAATCGCTGAATACCAAAGTGGTGATCCCGTTCCATCACGATATCTGGTCGAACTTCCAGGCCGATCCGCAGGAGATCCGCGTGCTATGGGAAATGAAGAAAGATCGCCTGAAGTATGGTTTTAAACCGTTTATCTGGCAGGTTGGCGGCAAGTTTACCTGGCCGCTGGATAAAGACAATTTCGAATACCACTATCCGCGTGGGTTTGACGATTGCTTTACCATTGAACCCGATCTACCGTTCAAATCCTTCCTGTGAGTCGATATCATGCCGGGATTACCCGGCATTTTTTCCATTTACTTTAGTATTTCCAGGCTATTTCAAATATCATCTTTTCAAATCAATTTGTATCGGAATAGCTCATGACTGAAGCACAAAGACATCAAATACTGCTGGATATGCTGGCACAGTTGGGCTTTGTTACCGTCGAAAACGTGATTGAGCGTCTGGGGATCTCCCCGGCGACAGCGCGCCGCGACATCAACAAGCTCGACGAAAGCGGGAAACTTAAAAAAGTGCGCAACGGCGCAGAGGCCATTACCCAACAGCGGCCCCGCTGGACGCCGATGAATCTGCACCAGGCGCAAAATCACGATGAAAAAGTACGCATCGCGAAAGCGGCGTCGCAGCTGGTAAACCCGGGTGAAAGCGTAGTGATTAACTGCGGCTCCACCGCTTTCCTGCTGGGGCGCGAAATGTGCGGGAAGCCGGTACAGATCATTACCAACTATCTGCCGCTGGCGAATTATCTGATCGATCAAGAGCATGACAGCGTGATTATCATGGGGGGGCAGTACAACAAAAGCCAGTCGATTACCCTGAGCCCGCAGGGAAGTGAAAACAGTCTCTATGCTGGCCACTGGATGTTTACCAGCGGAAAGGGCTTAACCGCGGATGGCCTGTACAAGACCGATATGCTAACCGCCATGGCGGAACAAAAAATGCTCAGCGTCGTCGGGAAACTGGTCGCGCTGGTCGATAGTAGTAAAATTGGCGAGCGCGCGGGAATGCTGTTCAGCCGCGCCGATCAGATCGCTATGCTGATTACCGGCAAAAATGCCAATCCGCAAGTTTTGCAACAGCTTGAAGC
This sequence comes from Salmonella sp. SSDFZ54, assembly GCF_004010735.1. Lineage (NCBI taxonomy): Bacteria > Pseudomonadati > Pseudomonadota > Gammaproteobacteria > Enterobacterales > Enterobacteriaceae > Salmonella > Salmonella sp. SSDFZ54. The sequence goes on along the minus strand of NZ_CP034819.1, from coordinate 2,522,412 downwards.
CCAGGGTGTAAGCATACTCCGCGTTTAAAGATGCTGTCGGAAAAACGCTACCGTCGCCGACAACGCTTCTGGCGTAATGCGATGCCGCACGCCTGCGGCCCATAAACAGGTCACATGCTTATCCAGCTTCGCCCCGGCGAGTGCCTGCTGGAGCCGGAAGGTTTCGATAGCAGGCACCACGTCATCCTCCTGACCATGCCACAACAGAAGCGGCCTGTCGGCCAGTCGCTCTAACTGGTGTGTGACTTCCCATTCACGTAGTGGCGCGATGATATTGTCGAATTCCGCCTGCTGTGCCGGGTTCTGCGGGGATAACGGCGGGAAAAGCGTCCGGGCGAGCCCGGTAAAATAGCCCGACCCCATTAAACTGGCCCCGCATTTTACCTCTCGGTGACGCGTCATAATGCCCAACGCCGTCATACCGCCCATGGATGCGCCGCCCACCGCCAACCGCCCGTCAAGTAGCCAGTTTTCCGCCTGAATCCCCGCACGTAACGTCGTAAATTCCTGCATGTTTTGGTGCAGAATCTGCCAGAATCGGTGTATTCGTCCCTGTGAGTCGCCGCCGAAGCGAGCGCCATGCTCCGGCGCATCCGGCATGACTACCCGGAATCCTGCCTGTGCCAGGGCAACGGCAAAATAACTATAAACCAGGCTGGAGGAGGTGAAGCCATGATAGAACACCACACAGGGAAGCGGCACGGCGCGTTTCCCTTCCGGGAAGGCATGTAGTACGACGCCTCCGGCTAATTGTCGTGTTTCAATCGCTATCATTATTCTCTCCTTTTTATCCGGTATGCCACGGAGAAATACTTAACGCAAGTTTATGGATAGCGCAATAATTCATAATGTTTGAGAACTGGGTTACGCTTTCGCAACGTTTTCATTCGAAAATCGCGTGACAGGTAACACTTCGGGAACATTCCCCCTAAAGGGAAATCAATAAGGCATTACACTATGATTATCAGGAAACGAGATAGAGTTATGCGTCGGTTTGCTTCATTGATAGCAGCGCTGTTATTAAGCGCGTGTAGCGTGCTGCAGGGTACGCCGCAACCTGCACCGCCTGTCGCCGATCACCCGCAGGAAATCCGTCGCGATCAAACGCAAGGACTACAGCGGATGGGGACCGTAAGCGCGCTGGTTCGGGGCTCCCCGGATGATGCAATAGATGAAATCAGAGCGAAAGCCGTCGCTGCGAAAGCCGATTATTACGTTATCTTAATGGTTGATGAAACGGTTGTAACCGGCCAGTGGTATTCACAAGCCATTTTGTATCGTCAATAACAGTAGATTGATTTTTAGTCAGTTTTACATTGCTTTGCGTCCCTATGCGTTTACCTGTGCACAATAAACAAACAGGTTTACCGTGATGGAGCGTCCTGTTAAATACGGGGTATGTAATAAGGAGCTGACGATGAAACAAGAACTTGCCTTATCCTCACTGCTGCTTTCTGCCGGACTGGTGAGTACGACGGCACAGTCTGCCGAATTCGCCAGTGCTGACTGCGTAACGGGTCTGAATGAAATCGGCCTGATCTCGGTCAGTAATGTTGCAGGAAACCCACAGGATGTGGAGCGGATTATCGCCCTGAAAGCCGATGAACAGGGTGCGTCCTGGTACAGAATTATTCAAATGTATGAAGAACAACAGTCGGATAACTGGCGCGTACAGGCGATACTCTATGCCTGATGCCGCGTGGCTCGCGCCGGATGGCATGTACTACAGGCCAAACGTTACCGCAGTCCCCCGGTCGCCCTTAACAGTAAATCATTTTGCACCTGGGCAGGCAGCGGCATTTCGCCGCGTGTATCCAGCATCATCTGACACCACGCTTGCGCCAGCGGCGGCGAGGCATGACGCAGCATTTCCGCTCCGCACCCCAGCAGGAAAAGCTGCTGCGTAATCTCTCTGCCCATTGCTTCGTCCGGTTTGCGTAAACGTTGCTGTAGCTGACGTACCGCGCGGTCGTAATGGCGATCCTGACCTTTGACTTCCGCAAAAGCTTCACTCAATACGTCATAGACGCCGTGTTGTTTTGTCAGCACCCGAAGTACATCCAGACACATGATATTGCCGGAACCTTCCCAGATACTGTTCACCGGCATTTCACGGTACAGGCGCGGGAGTTCGCTCTCTTCGCAATACCCCATCCCGCCGAGAACCTCCATCACCTCAGCCACAAAAGGGATTCCCTGCTTACAGATGGCGAATTTCGCCGCTGGCGTGAATAATCGCGCCCATAATGCCTCTTTCGCCTCGCGACGTTGCTCCCAGGCGCGCGCCAGCCGAAACAAAAGCGCTGTCTGCCCTTCCAGGCATAGCGCCATACGACTTAAGGTTTGTCGCATCAACGGTTGTTCGATCAGCGGCTTACCAAAAGCCTGACGCTGATGAGCATGGTAAATCGCGACTGAAAATGCGCGCCGCATTAAGCCATGACTCCCGAGCGCGCAATCAAGACGCGTCATACCGCCCATCTTTAAGATATGCCGAATCCCTTCGCCCTCTTCTCCCAGCCGCCAGCCGACGGCATCCTGAAACTCGACTTCGGCGCTGGCATTAGATCGATTACCGAGTTTATCTTTCAGGCGTTCAAGGCGAACAGAGTTCCGTTGCCCGTCTGGCAGGAAACGCGGCACAAAGAAACAGGATAGTCCTCCTTTTGCCTGCGCCAGCACGAGGTGCGCATCGCTTTGCGGCACAGAGAAAAACCATTTATGTCCCACCAGCCGATATGAATCATCCGCCAGCCGCTCCGCGTGGGTCGTATTACTGAGTACGTCAGATCCGCCCTGCTTTTCCGTCATTCCCATGCCGATAAGCAGGCCCCGTTTTTGCCCGCCCGGCAGCAAATGCGAATCGTAGCGATCGCTGCGCAGCGGCGCCAGCCAGTCATGGAAAGTGGCGGGAAGCATCTGCAATAGCAACGGCGTCGCGGCAAAGGTCATCGTGACAGGACAGAGTGTTCCCGCTTCTACCTGAGCATGTAATACAAAACGCGCCGCCCGGGCGACAAAACTTCCCGCCCTTGCCTCTTCCTCCCAGGCCAGGTTATGTACCCGATTAGCGCAAAGCCCCTGCATCAACAGGTGCCAGGCGGGGTGAAAGCGAACGTCATCCAGACGCTGTCCCTGGGGATCGTAACGCAGCAACTCAGGAGGATGCGCGTTCGCCAGACGCCCCAGTTCCAGTGATTCCGCCGTTCCCAGTTGTTGGCCAATACTGGCGAGAAGATCGCTATCCCATCCCGCGCCTTCCCGGGAAACCGCTTCACACAGCGCGCCATCAGACAGGAATAAGTTACTGTTATTGAGCGGAGCAGGTTGATTAAAGACGGTATGTGTTTGCCAGGACATGGTGTCTCCCTCCTTCAATGGCGCTGAAGTCAAGTATGGTCATGACTGCGCCATTGACGCCGGAGCAAGATCACAAAAGTATGATTAACCGGCAATATAATGTGGGACGAAACGGGAAGTGTCTTTGGTAATCAGCGTATTGTCCTCGCGAATCCCCATCCCGGAGGCTTCATCGTCAATGATCCAACTGCCAATCAGCGTATAGCTATCGCCAAAGCGCGGCAAAGGCTGAAACGCCTGGTAAATCATCGGCTCGTCAGCGTAGTCGCCGTCGGCATGATCGATAACATTTTGCCGCTCGTCGAAAATCGTGACGTTGCCGCCTTCACGTGAATAAATCGGCTTCCGCACGCTGCTTTCGCCTGGCGCTGCGAGCGATTTTTCGCCCTCAAACCAGGCCGGCAGCAGATTCGGATGGCCAGGGAAAAAGCGCCACAATAACGGCAACAGCCCTTTGTTACTCAGAATACTTTTCCACAATGGCTCAATCCATTGCTCACGCCGTTTTCGCAACAGCGGGCCGTTGTCGTCGCGCATCATCCACTCCAGCGGGTAGAGCTTAAAGGCGCGGCGAATCACGTTATCGTCCAGATCGGTCAGCACGCCGCCTACGCCAAGCCCCAGTTCTTCAATATAGATAAATCGCGTTTCCTGCCCCGCCTGCTGCGCGCAATCCTGAAGGTACAGCACCGTCGTGCGATCTTCGTCGGTATCTTCACAACAGCAAAAGTAGAGCGGTTCCCGACTGTACAGCTCGCTGAAGCGGGCGATCAGCCGCTCCTGTATCGCGTTGTATTGATCGGCATCACGCGGGATGGCGCCGCTACGACGGGCATCCTCCAGCCATAGCCATTGAAAGTAGGAGGACTCATAGAGCGACGTCGGCGTATCCGCATTGTATTCCAGCAATTTAACCGGATCTTTGCCGCACCAGACGAAATCCATCCGCCCGTAAAGCGAAGGATCGCGGCTGCGCCAACTTTCGGCGATGACATCCCAGTACAATGGCGGGATCGCCAGCTGCTGCATGATCTGCTCATCCCGGACGGCCCGCTCGACAACCTCCAGACACATCTGATGAAGCTCTGCGGTCGGTTTTTCGATCTGTTCTTCAATTTGCCGTAATGTAAAACGGTAGGCCCGGCTTTCATCCCAGTAAATTTCGTTATCGATAACATGAAAGTCAAAACCGTGATCGCAGGCGATCTTATCCAGATCCCGGCGTATCGGTACGTTATGTCGTAGCATGGTTAGCCTCCCCAGTGCCCGCGGGCGCTGGAAGAACGACCATAGCCGCCGCGGGAGACGGTGGACGCTTTCCGTGTGATATAACCAGGGCTGGTCGCGGTATCGCTTTTCCCTGTGCCGCTGCGCCACGCATAGTCGCCGGATGTGGTGCGCCAAACGGGACGGGAGACGTAGGATGAACCGCCGCTGCTATAGATATATTGTTCGTCACGGTTCTGACGAATCGCGCGGCTGAGTAAAAAGCCGCTTAATACCGGAACCCAGCTCCGCTCGGTGATATCAAAGTAGCAATCGCCAAACTGCGTCTGACAGCGCTCCTGCGTCAATTGCTTAGGCACATTCGCGTAAAATTCTGTTTTCGCATTATTCCAGCCGTCAGCGCAAACGCTGGCGCTATTGCCATCGTCAATACAGTCGTTCACCGTGGCGTAAAACGTCCCATCGCCGTCGTTGTCACTATTGCTGCCGTCACCGTACCCTTTCAGGAGAAAAAAGGCCGCTCCGCCCATAATCGCCAGCGTCAGGTATTTTGGCGTGTAGCGATTTCGTTGCCGCTCAAAGGGATTGACCGGTTCGGCTATCCGTCTTATTGCCGAATGGCCTACGCCGGATGTGCTTCTGGATTTTCGTTTTTTTGCCATGATCTTCCGTTACCATGTCATACAGGCAGCGTTAAAAATACCGCCAGCCAGCGCTGCGGTTCCCATAAATAGCCCCGCCGCCACGTTGTGATTAATAATTTTTTCGCTCAGCGTAGGCATGTATAACCTTACGCAACCATAAATCAGCAGCTGAATAACCAGCGCAATGCCGCCCCAGGCAAAATAGTCCGGGATACTGACCGAGTTTATCGCCGCGCTGGATAAGGGGATGACATAGCCCAGCAACGTACCGCTAAAGGCCAGCGATGCCGCAGTATTGTTATTTTTTATCAACTGCCATTCATTATGCGGCGTTATCTTTGAGTAAATAAAAAGAAATACAATGACCATTGCCGCGCCAATAAAAAAATAGGCGCAGAAAGCCAGTAATGCGTCCAGTATATGCATAATTTCCCTGTATGTGCTTAACCAATAACCGTCAGTGAAGTGAGCGGGATATCCACGCCGAGGGCGCGTGAAAACACCCATTCAGGCTCACCGCGCTCGTTAAATGATTCTTCCCCGTTCAATAGAAGATACTCCCAGGCGTCATCCGTCACCTGGCGCTGGAAGCCCATCGTAAAATTGTGAACGTCCCATTTCTCTGCCTGCTGATTTTCAACCTTTTCCAGCATGTAGACAGGTTCAATATTGCCCGGCTCTTCATGGTTAAAAAAACGCTGCCAGCGCCGTTCTTGCCAGTTGAGCGTCATCGGCCCTATTGCCGCTGGCGCAATGGCTGAACGCCAGTGACGTTCCTCGTTAATACCGAAACTTTCCTCATATACAAAAAGTTTGATGTCATCAATGTCGTCAACATCCGTGCCGCCAGTGGTGTTAATTTGCAAAAACTCATCGCCCGAGGTGTAGTAGCGAAAAATCTGACTGCCGCCGCCTAAATCTATGCGACTCGCTGCCGCGACAGTGTATTTTTCACCCGGTAGCTCCACCAGCAACGACGACTCCAGTAGCCGGAATGCCAGCGTATCCAGCGTGAAACCGGCGTTAAGATGTAATCCTAATGGTCCGCGAATCGGAGCTGGCGCGCTTGTTTTACCGAGCAAACGCTGAAAAAATTGCATCATAGGGGAACCTCTATCTCTTGCCATGCGACCTCTTCAGCCAGAATGCGATTATTACCGACCAGATGTAGCCACATACCGCCTCTGACTTCAGTTGAAATCACCGGATTCAATTCCATACCACGACCATTCTTGCAGTGACTGATCCCCAGCACCGTCGCGTCATGATGAAGCTTCATATAACGCATTAGCGCGCCGTATCGCATAGGCGCGACAGAAGCCGGGACAGGCAGCGCGAATCCGGTATCGCCCAGCATCGGATTCATAATGGAAGCGACAGATTGCGATGATCCTGGGTCCTGAATGGAACGGGAAAGTTGTTCAGCGGAAAGGTTACGGACTATCTCCATGCGCGGGCAGTGGGTTTCCAGTAATCCGGCATAACGCTCGTCTTCCAGATAAACCACAATATGGCACTGCGCGGGTACATAGTCTGCCAGCGAGAGCGCCGCCGTGAAGGTCTGCTCATCGGTACGAGCGAAAATAATCACGCTCTGGCACTGCTCCAGCCCCATGCGCTGGTGTTCCTGCGGATCGTTAAAGTTGCTGATGCGGATAAAATCCACCCAGTTATTACCCGGCAGCGGATGCTGAATATCTTCCAGTTCGCACAGCAGAACCCGTTCAAAGGCACGCCGCTTGTCATATAGCAGCAATGAGATCATCTTTTCGGTTTGATGACCCCGCCAGCCAATCACCAGCATATGATGGTGTAAATGGCGATAATCGCCCATGCCCGTTATTCCTTTCGCTAACATTCCCTGCACCTGCGCAATCACTTTTCCCATTAACGCGCCGAACAACCCGACGCTAACCGGAATTTGCCACAGCGCGGTGAACAGACGTCCTGGCGCCGTCTGCGGGCTAAGATCGCCAAAACCTAATGTGGAACCCACCACCGAGCAGTAATAGATAAAATCGCTTAACTGGCTCACCAACGCGCTTTCGCGCAACAGGCGCAGCACCAGATAACAAAGCAGATACTGCCCGATAAACAGGCCCAGCAAAGCGGGCCAGGTCAGTCTGGACAAATGACGCTGGCAGGTTTTGACAATCCACGTAAAGAGCATTATTCGCCTTGTTGACGCTGTAAACGCGCCAACACATCCTGAGCATTGCTTTTATTGGTTGCGCCAATACCCGCCTGCGCCAGTTTTTCGTCCAGGTCGCGTCCATCGGCGACTTTTTCCAGCTGCGCGGCGGCATCCAGCCGGGCCTGGCGTTCAGCCTGACGCGTTTGTAAACGTTTAAGCGACTCCGCCGCCGTAGACACATTCGACGCGGCTCCGACGGTCGAAGTCGTCACCGCCTGCTGCGCGCGCTGCATGGCTTCTGTCGCCTTAACCACTTCAAGTTGCTGCTCAAACTGCGCAATCCGCTGGCCTGTCGCCGTTACGGCCTTCTCCACCGCATCGCGAGAGGCTTCCAGATTAGTCAGCACCTGTTCTTCGGCAAGAATGGCATTTTCCAGACGGGCTATTTCTTCCGCCACTTCGTTGAGTAAAGCGGCGTCGACATTCTTACTCATTGCCGCCAACGCCCGCGTTTCAAGGCTGGCTTTACGCTCACGTAAATCATTCAGCTTGTCATGGCTTAACTTCACCCGCGCCAATAAATCCACTCTGGATTTACCCGCTTTATCCAGCTCGGCTTTTGCGTCGCGAATATGCTGCTCCAGCATACGTACACCCTGTGCTTCATCAATGGCTTCTTCTGCCTGAGCAACGAATGATTTACCTAACGTGAACAAACTTTTTAAAATTCCCATGTAAGCCGCCTGTATTATTCCTGTGAATAGACTTGTGTTATTTCAGCGATATCCAACGCATTTTCTACAAGCGTGGTGATTTCCAGCGTCACGTCGGCAAGCGACGAATTTAACGACAACGCGCCAAAAGCGACATAATATTCCTCCTGTTTTACCTGGGTAATACCGACCGAAGACAGCGGTAAAACCTTCTGATTTCTCAGTAAGAAAAGATTAAATTCCGCGGTATCTCTAATCGTATTTACCGGACAGATATAAGTCTCGATAACTATTTGTTGCGAGGTAAATAAAACCGCCAGTGGTAAATCGCCATAATCATTCATTTTTATTATTAATGAGGATTCATTATTTTCTATATCAATATCTAATTCGGCGATGTTGTTTAATGCATCCGCCAGCGTCCGTGGAGTCCATGCCATATTTTTATCTCTATCTCATTTTTATAAATAAAAGAAATTACAGGGTAGGTTTTTCTTTTTATATTACCAGCCAGAGATAAAAAAAAACCATCCGATTATGGATGGTTTTTTCTTAAAAAATACTATTAGCGTCAGGTTCGCTGGCGAACGGCTTCAAACAGACAAATCCCGGTCGCAACAGAGACATTCAGCGACGACACGCTACCGGCCATAGGAATGCTGATCAGCTCATCGCAGTGCTCACGGGTCAGACGACGCATACCTTCACCTTCTGCGCCCATGACCAGCGCCATGCGGCCAGGCATTTTGCTCTGATACAGCGTATGGTCAGCCTCGCCCGCCGTTCCGACAATCCAGATATTCTCTTCCTGCAACATGCGCATCGTGCGCGCCAGGTTGGTGACGCGGATCAATGGCACGCTTTCTGCTGCGCCGCAGGCGACTTTCTTCGCCGTCGCGTTAAGTTGCGCGGAGCGGTCTTTCGGCACGATTACCGCATGTACGCCTGCGGCATCGGCGCTGCGCAGACAGGCGCCAAGATTATGCGGATCGGTGACGCCATCGAGGATCAACAAAAAGGGGCGATCGTGTAATGCGATCAGATCCGGCAGATCGTTTTCCTGATACTGCCGGCCTGGTTTCACGCGAGCGATAATACCCTGATGCACGGCACCGTCGCTTTTCTCGTCGAGATATTGGCGGTTTGCCAGCTGGATAACCACGCCCTGGGACTCAAGGGCGTGAATCAGCGGCAACAGACGTTTATCTTCACGGCCTTTTAAAATAAAGACTTCCTGAAAACGTTCAGGGGCGCGCTCCAGCAGGGCCTGCACTGCGTGGATGCCGTAAATCATTTCGCTCATTAATGTACTCATTGTTTACGTTTTGCCGGGGGCGCTACGCTTGCCCGGCCTACAGATAATTCACCCTCTTCTGTTTGAAGAGGGTATTGCTCACTCTGCCGCTTTTTTCTTCGCCGCACGCTTCGCTTTGGTCGCTGCGGCTATTTTCTGCGTTTTAGCCGATGGCTTTTTTGCTTTTCTCGCGTCTTTTTTCGCTGCTTTCGGCTTCGCTTTTTTCTCGCCGCGGAAGGCGCTATCAGGCTCGAAGTTAACTTTTTTACCTACCTGACGACGTTTACCGGCGTTTTTACTTTCACCTTTTTTCGCTTTTTCACGCGCCGTTTTGCCGACGTTACGCGGTGCGCGCTCGCTGGAGATCAGGCTAAAGTCAATTTTCCGTTCGTCCATATTCACCGCTTCGACGCGTACCTCGACCCGGTCGCCCAGGCGATATGTCTGCCCACCGGACTCGCCAATCAGACGTTGCCCTACCTGATCGAAGCGATAGTAATCGTTATCCAGTGAGGAAACGTGTACCAGCCCATCGATAAACAGTTCATCAAGACGGACAAAGAAGCCGAAACCGGTGACGCTGGCAATCACGCCCTTAAAGACGTTGCCTACCTGATCCAGCATAAAGTCACATTTCAGCCAGTCGGAGACATCACGCGTCGCTTCATCAGCGCGGCGTTCCGCCATCGAACAGTGCTGACCGAGCTGCAACATCTCTTCCATCGAGTAGTGATAACCGCCCGTTTCTGTGGTGTTGCCCTTGTACCCTTGCTCTTTAGCCAGCAGGTACTTAATGGCACGGTGCAAAGAAAGATCCGGATAGCGGCGAATCGGCGAGGTAAAGTGTGCATAAGACTGCAACGCCAGGCCAAAGTGCCCGCGGTTTTCCGGATCGTAAATCGCCTGCTTCATTGAACGCAGCAGCATAGTTTGCAGCATTTCGGCGTCCGGCCGGTCGGCAATCGATTCAAGCAGTTCGGCATAATCGCGCGGTTCCGGTTTATTTCCGCCCGGCAGCTCCAATCCCAGCTCCGCCAGTACGGAACGGAATGAGGTGATCGCTTCGGTGGTGGGCTTATCATGAATACGGAATAGCGCCGGCTCTTTAGCTTTTTCGACAAAGCGCGCCGCCGAGATATTCGCCATGATCATGCACTCTTCGATAAGCTTATGCGCGTCATTACGCTGGGTCTGTTCGATACGCTCAATGCGACGTTCGGCGTTAAAGATAAACTTCGCCTCTTCGCTCTCAAACGAGATCCCCCCGCGCTCTTCACGCGCTTTATCCAGCACTTTGTAGAGGTTGTGCAGCTCTTCAATATGCTTCACCAGCGGCGCATATTGTTCACGCAGATCCTGATCGCCCTGCAGCATATGCCAGACTTTGGTATAGGTCAGACGCGCATGGGAGCTCATCACCGCTTCATAGAATTTGTAGCCGGTCAGCCGACCTTTCGCCGAGATGGTCATTTCACAGACCATACACAGCCTGTCAACCTGCGGGTTTAGCGAACACAGGCCGTTGGAGAGCACCTCCGGCAACATTGGGACAACCTGTGACGGGAAGTAAACCGACGTGCCGCGATTGCGCGCCTCGCGATCCAACGGCGTTGGCGGCCGTACATAATAGCTCACGTCAGCAATAGCGACCCACAAACGCCAGCCGCCGCCGCGTTTTTTCTCACAGTAAACCGCGTCGTCAAAGTCACGGGCATCTTCGCCATCAATAGTGACCAGCGGCAAATCGCGCAGATCGACACGACCGACTTTCGCCTCTTCCGGCACCTCTTCTTTCAGCCCGGCGACCTGCTGCTCTACCGCCTGCGGCCAGATGTAAGGTATTTCATGGGTACGCAGCGCCATATCAACCGCCATACCGGTGCCCATATTGTCGCCCAGCACTTCGACGATTTTCCCTACTGCTTTAGTACGGCGAGTTGGACGTTGGGTCAGTTCAACCACGACCACGAACCCCATCCGCGCGCCCATGACGTCTTCTGGCGGGATAAGAATGTCGAAGCTTAGGCGGCTGTCGTCCGGCACCACAAAGCCGACGCCCGCATCGGTGAAATAACGCCCGACTATCTGACTGGTTTTCGGTACCAGTACACGGACGATACGCGCTTCGCGGCGACCTTTACGATCGGCGCCCAGCGGCTGCGCCAGCACCTGATCGCCATGAATACAGGTTTTCATCTGCTCGCTGGAAAGATACAGATCGTCTTTGCGGCCTTCGACACGTAAGAAACCGTAACCATCACGATGACCGATCACGGTGCCTTTCAGCAGGTCGAGGCGTTCCGGCAGCGCATAGCACTGGCGGCGGGTAAAGACCAGTTGTCCATCGCGCTCCATCGCGCGCAGGCGGCGACGCAAGGCTTCAAGCTGCTCTTCGCCTTCAATATTCAGTTCTACGGCCAGTTCTTCGCGACTGGCCGGTTTTTCACGTTTCGTTAAATGTTCGAGGATAAATTCCCGGCTCGGGATAGGATTCGCGTATTTTTCTGCTTCGCGTTCCTGGAAAGGATCTTGTGACATTGAGGTTCCTCCATTGTCATCTCTAATGAAGTTTACTTCACTCCACCAGTAATAATTTATAAAGCGGTTGATTCTCTTCAACCAAATCGGCAAGCGTGTAGTTATCCAGCTCCTTGAGAAAACTCTGCACGGCCTTAGAAAGCGCCTGTTTCAGACGACAGGCAGGGGTGATGTGGCAAAATTCGCTGCTACAGTTGACCAGTGATAAGGGTTCCAGCTCACGCACCACATCGCCAATACAAATAGTATTAGCCGGTTTACCCAGGCGGATACCGCCATTTTTTCCCCGAACGGCGGTGACAAAGCCCGCCCGGCTAAGCTGATTGATAATTTTGACCATATGATTACGGGACACGCCGTAGACTTCTGTCACCTCAGAAATGCTGGTCATTCGTCCATCTGGTAACGACGCCATATAGATTAGCGCACGTAAGCCGTAATCGGTGAAACTCGTTAACTGCACATCAACCTCAGGAAAAGGGAAAACGGGATATAACTTATCTGTATTGATGATAAACCAGCCACCTGTCAGGCTGCTAATTTATTTCGGTTCAGGAAGGAAAAAAGCGAGGATTTAGCACTGTGTCGGATAGCGTAATGGCTTACCCGACACAGCAATGTATCACACTGTTAGCCCGGCAAGCAAAATATCTGCCAGGCGTACCAGATTTACGCGTCGAACGGATCGCGCAGAATCATCGTCTCAGTACGATCGGGGCCGGTAGAAATAATATCAATCGGCACGCCGGTCAGTTCTTCGATACGTTTGATGTAGTTCAGCGCCGCCTGCGGCAGGCCGCTACGATCTTTCACGCCGAAGGTGGATTCAGACCAGCCCGGCATAGTTTCGTAAATCGGCTCTACACCTTTCCAGTCGTCAGCTGCCAGCGGAGTGGTAGTCACTTCGCGGCCATCCGGCATACGATAAGCCACGCAGAGTTTCACCTCTTTCAGGCCATCCAGCACGTCCAGTTTGGTCAGGCAGAAGCCAGACAGGGAGTTCAGCTGTACCGCACGACGAACGGCAACGGTGTCCAGCCAGCCGGTACGACGACGACGGCCGGTAGTGGCGCCGTATTCGTTACCCTGCTTGCAGAGGAACTCGCCGGTTTCATCAAACAGTTCGGTCGGGAACGGACCTGCACCTACACGAGTGGAGTAAGCTTTGAGGATACCCAGAACGTAATCAACATAACGCGGGCCCAGGCCGGAACCGGTCGCCACGCCACCTGCAGTGGTGTTAGAAGAAGTTACGTACGGATAAGTACCGTGGTCGATATCCAGCAGGGTACCCTGCGCACCTTCAAACATGACGAAATCGCCACGCTGACGCGCCTGGTCGAGCAGGTCCGAAACGTCAACAACCATAGAAGTCAGGATGTCGGCAACAGCCATCGTATCATCCAGAACTTTCTGGTAATCAACCGCTTCAACTTTGTAGTAGTTAACCAACTGGAAGTTGTGATATTCCATCACTTCTTTCAGTTTTTCAGCGAAGGTTTCTTTGTCGAAAAGGTCACCAACACGCAGACCGCGACGTGCCACTTTATCTTCATAAGCAGGCCCGATTCCACGACCGGTGGTGCCGATCGCTTTCGCGCCACGCGCTTTCTCACGCGCGTTATCCAGCGCAACGTGATAATCAAGGATCAGCGGACAGGCTTCAGACAGCAGCAGACGCTCACGAACGGGGATGCCACGGTCTTCCAGTTCTTTCATCTCTTTCATCAGCGCGCTCGGAGACAGCACAACACCGTTACCGATGATGCTGGTTACATTCTCGCGAAGAATACCTGATGGAATAAGATGGAGAACGGTTTTTTCACCGTTGATTACGAGAGTATGGCCTGCGTTGTGACCGCCCTGGTAGCGTACAACATATTTAGCCCGTTCAGTCAGAAGATCGACGATCTTTCCTTTACCTTCGTCACCCCATTGGGTGCCCAGTACGACGACGTTGTTACCCATTTTTCAAAATCACCGTTTGCTTAAAAATGGATTCTACCATCGCTTTTTCAGATATACAGCACTTTTTGCACTCAATCTGCGGCAAATCCGACCACTTTTTGTTCAGCCAATCGTTTTCCTCAACATGTAGTAGACCACAACTCCCGCAACCACAAGTCCGCCGCCAAAACGTCGTAAAACATTTTCCGGCAGTTGCGCCAGTGCCGAAACCATTTTTTTCCATGCGCCGGGATACAGCATCGGTCCCAGCCCTTCGAGGACTAATACCAGAGCAAGCGCCAACCAGATTGTTGAATTCATTTATCGCCCTTATAAAAGAAAACCACCGGCATCCTTTGGATGCGGTGGTTTTGCTGGTCTAAAACCGCTGACGCTATTTTAGCGTGTCGTCGAACTCGGTGTCTTCATGTAGCGGAAGAAATCGCTGTCCGGGCTCAATACCATCACGTCCTGATTACCTTCGAAGCTCTTCTCGTAAGCGCGCAGACTACGAATGAACGCGTAGAAATCAGGGTCCTGACTGAACGCGTCGGCAAACAGCTTCGCGGCTTCAGCATCACCTTCACCACGCATGATACGCCCCTGACGCTCGGCTTCCGCCAGAGTTTTCGTCACCTCATAGTCAGCAGCCGCACGCAGTTTTTCCGCTTCTTCCTGACCTTGTGAACGATGACGACGCGCGACCGCTTCACGCTCGGCGCGCATACGGTTGTAAATCGCCTCAGAAACCTCGGTCGGCAGGTTGATCTGCTTAATACGCACATCGACCACTTCGATACCCAACGCCGCCATACTGTTCGGGTTGATGACCGGTACTTTACCTTTGGTTTCCGCCGTAACGCGTTCCGCCGCTTCGGCAATCGCGTCATCCGCCGCCGGGGTCGCTACTTCATCATCGGTACCGGCTGAACCGGAGTTCAGCGCGTCGCGCACTTCCAGAGTCAGACGACCACGAGAATCGGTCACGATGTCTTTTACGTCCAGGCGACCAATCTCAGAACGCAAACGGTCCGAGAATTTACGTTTTAACAGCACTTCGGCTTGCGAAATATCGCCGCCGCCGGTCGCCAGATAGTAACGGCTAAAGTCGCTGATACGCCATTTGATGTAAGAGTCGACAATCAGGTCTTTCTTCTCTTTAGTCACAAAGCGATCGGCCTGGTTATCCATCGTCTGGATACGCGCATCAAGCATTTTCACTGATTCAATAAACGGGATCTTAAAGTGCAGACCCGGCGCGTAAACCAACGGTTTGTTCTCATCGTCACGCAGAACTTTACCAAAACGCAGCGTAATGCCGCGCTCGCCCTCTTTGACCACAAAGACGGACATGTAGAGCACTACCAGCACGATGATGATAATCGCAATAACTGACTTACGCATCGTTATTCCCCCTGACGCTGGTAGTCGTTACGCTGCGCATTCGCGCGGCGTTGGTCCATAATATCGCCCTGATTTGAGGACGACGTGTTGCTTGCTCCGCTGGCGTTAGACTTTGTGGACGGCGGCAGGCGCAGCAGGTTGCTGGCGCTATTGTCGCTCTTTGCCGCCGGCGCATTCCCGCCTTTCAGCATCTGATCTAACGGCAGCACCATTAAATTACCGCTCTTGTCGTTAACCAGTACTTTACGGGTATGGCTCAGCACTTTTTCCATCGTTTCAATATACAGACGCTCGCGTGTAATCTGCGGCGCGGCTTTATATTCCGGCAAAATCTTCGCAAACCGGGCGACTTCACCCTGCGCTTCCAGGATAGTCTGGGTTTTATAGGCGCGTGCCTCTTCCAGAATACGCTGCGCCTGACCGTTGGCGCGCGGCTGAACTTCGTTGGTATACGCTTCCGCTTCACGAATGTACTGCTGCTCGTTTTCACGTGCGGCAATCGCGTCGTCAAAGGCGGCTTTCACCTCTTCCGGCGGGCGCGCAGCCTGGAAGTTCACGTCCAGCAGGGTAATCCCCATGTTGTACGGTTTGATAGTCTCTTCCAGCTCGCGTTGGGTATCGCTACGAATAACGGTACGGCCTTCGGTCAGGATGCGATCCATCGTGTATTTACCAATGACGCCACGCAGCGCGCTGTCGGTGGCCTGACGCAGGCTATCGTCCGGGCTGGTCACGCTAAACAGATATTTCTGCGGATCGGTGACGCGGTATTGCACGTTCATTTCAACGCGCACGACGTTTTCATCAGACGTCAGCATCACGCCTGACGCCGCCAGTTCGCGCACCGCTTCGACGTTCACCGGCGTGACGTCGTCAATAAATGTCGGCTTCCAGTTCAGACCTGGCTCTACCAGATGGCTGAATTTACCAAAACGCGTCACAACGCCGCGCTCGGCTTCTTTAATGGTATAAAAACCGCTGGCCGCCCAGATAATGACTACTGCCGCCGCGGCGATGGCGACAATACGGCCTCCCAGTTGCGGACGCGGGCCTTGCGATGAGCTACCGCCGCCGGAACCGGTGCCTTTACCGCCCCCAAAACCACCGAGTTTTTTACTCAGCTTACGGAAGATATCATCCAGATCGGGAGGTCCCTGATCGCGGCCACCTTTGTTTCCATTTCCCCCAGAGTTGCTGCCAGGTTTGCTGCTTCCCCACGGGTCGCGGTCCTGTCCGTTATTACCGGGCTGATTCCACGCCATGTTTGTGCTCCATATTTGTTATGCGGTGATCCCCGTTGTCTTTCGACCTCAGAGGATAAGGCGAAATTACTCCATGCTTCAGACGAACCGCCGTTACAGACATCATCTTTCAGGCTGCGTCTTGAGTGGCGGCTTTTTTACTCCAGGTCACTTCGTTGTGAGCTCCTGAAATTCTCTCAGCTACCGCTTCAATACGACCTGAATGACTTCGCGTCTAGATCACGTATTCGATCAACGCCGGTTCTTGTTTACAGAGGCGACGCCAGTCGACAATCGGCATTCGTACCTGCAGACTGACGCTACCGTCTTCCTCCATCCACTCTTTTTCTATTGCCTGAAGCTGATAAAACCGGCTTCTCAGACGCCCTTCCTGCGGCGGCAAACGCAGCGTATGCTGCGCCACCTCGCCGGAAAGACGCTCCGTCAAAGCCTGAAAAAGCTGTGGTATCCCCACGCCGCTTTGCGCTGAAAGCCAAACGCGGATGGGTTTATTCTCTTCATCTCTGTCGATACGCGGTTCAAAGTCGTCCAGCATATCGATTTTGTTCATCACCATTAAGGTGGGGATTTCGTGAGCGTCAATCTCTTCGAGAACGGTGTTTACCGCCTCGATGTTTTCCTGCACACGAACATCCGCCGCATCGACCACATGCAGCAGCAGCGTCGCCTGACGCGTCTCTTGCAGGGTAGCTTTAAAGGCAGCCACCAGATCGTGCGGTAAATGGCGGATAAAGCCTACCGTATCCGCCAGAACGGTTTCACCGACATCCGCTACATCAATACGACGTAATGTGGGGTCCAGCGTCGCAAATAGCTGATCTGCCGCATAGACCCGCGCTTCAGTGATCTGATTAAAAAGGGTGGATTTTCCGGCGTTGGTATAGCCCACCAGCGATACCGTCGGAACGTCGGCCTTGATGCGCGACTGCCGCCCCTGCTCACGTTGCTTCTCAACTTTCTCCAGGCGCGACTGAATCTGCACAATGCGATTACGCAGTAAACGACGGTCGGTTTCGAGCTGGGTTTCACCCGGACCGCGCAAACCAATCCCGCCTTTCTGACGTTCAAGGTGGGTCCAGCCACGCACCAGACGCGTAGCCAGATGGCGTAGCTGCGCCAGCTCAACCTGCAACTTACCTTCATGGGTACGCGCACGTTGGGCAAAAATATCTAAGATAAGACCGGTGCGATCGATAACCCGGCACTCGCACAAACGCTCCAGGTTTCGCTCCTGGGCTGGACTCAATGCATGATCAAACAATACGACCGCTGCGCCAGTCGCTTTCACGGCTTCCGCAATTTCAACTGCCTTACCTTCACCTACAAAGTACTTCGGGTGCGGTGCTTTACGGCTACCGGTAATCACCTGCATTGCTTCGACACCGGCGGAAGAGACCAGAGATTCAAACTCCTGGAGGTCTTCCATATCTTTGTCTTGCGAAAAATAGATGTGTACCAGTACCGCCTGCTCACCGGCATCATAACGGTCAAACAAGCGTAAACCCTCTTAATAACCAGCGGGGGCGATTATCCGACGCCCCCGACATGGATAAACAGCGCGTGAACTTATTCAGTCTCTTCGCTGTCCTGTTGCGCAGTAGAACCCTGCGCGTTGCTACCGTGATGGTAGTTATTGCTGGCGCCGCCACCGGCATTGTTGCTGTGATGGGAAACCGGGCGAGACGGGACAACAGTAGAAATCGCGTGCTTATAAACCATCTGGCTGACCGTGTTCTTCAACAGGATCACGAACTGATCAAAGGACTCGATTTGACCTTGCAGCTTAATACCATTCACCAAATAAATAGAAACTGGAACACGTTCCCGACGCAATGCGTTCAGGAACGGATCTTGTAAAGATTGCCCCTTAGCCATTCTCTTTTCCTTATATGCTTATTTGTACTTTGAACCTTTCGATTCTGAAAAATTGCGCACGATACGTCTCAATTGTACACATTCAGTCTGCGATAGCACCAACAACCTGTAATACTTCTTTTCGCGCCCGATCGGGATTCTCACTGTCAAGCCAGCGCACCCCTTCCCAACCGCGCAACCAGGTCATCTGGCGCTTCGCCAACTGTCTCGTGGCGCAAACACCTCTATAAACCATTTCATCATATGAGATTTCGCCCTCAATGTATGACCACATCTGGCGGTATCCCACACAACGGATGGAAGGCAAGTCCGTATGCAAATCTCCTCGGGCAAAAAGCGCCCGGACTTCTGCTTCAAAACCTGAAGCCAACATCTGATGAAAACGCAGTTCAATGCGCTGATGGAGCAGTTCACGGCTCGCCGGGGCGATAGCGAACTGATGCACCTGGTACGGTAGCGCGTCTCCTGACGTTTGCGTTAGCTCCGTTAAAGTTTTACCCGAAATGAAAAAAACTTCCAGTGCCCGGGAAAGTCTTTGCGGATCATTTGGATGAATTCGCGCGGCGGCAACCGGATCTATCTCCTGAAGTTGCTGATGCAACGCCTCCCATCCAAGCTCCGCTGCTTGCTGCTCTATCCGGGATCTGACTTCCGGATCTGCTGAAGGCAGCGGCGATAACCCTTCCAGCAATGCCTTAAAATACAGCATGGTACCGCCCACTAACAGCGGGATACGCCCCGCAGCGGTGATCTCCGCCATTTGCGCTAACGCGTCGCGGCGAAAATCCGCCGCCGAATACGCCTGCGACGGGTCGCGTATATCCAGCAGTCGATGCGGCGCCGCTTTCAGCTCATCGGCATTCGGCTTAGCCGTGCCAATATCCATTCCCCGATAAATGAGGGCGGAATCAACGCTTATCAACTCTACTGGCAAAACTTTACGCAGTTCTATCGCCAGCGCCGTTTTGCCGGAGGCCGTCGGCCCCATCAAAAATATCGCCTTAGGCAGGCTCGCCTTGCTTACATCATTCATGCTTCAGGGCGTTCATCGCCGAATGTAAATCAACAGGTTGTAACAGGCCACCCGGCGGCGCTTTTACCAGCTGCGGACATAGCCGCTCAACATCCGCCAGCAGCGATATGGCCTGCGCCATCGACCACTGCGGATGTTCGCTCTGCACATTACGCGCTATCCATTGTGCAATATTGACCGTTGCAAATGTGGTCTGTTGCGCCAGGTAGCCTATCAGTTCAGGAATCAAGATTTGTAAATTTTGTTGTCGTAAGGGTAAAGGCACTGCCCGAATGGTCACATGCTGCGCATCTGACTGAAATTCAATACCCAATTCTCCCAACAAAGATTGGGCTTTTTGCAGCGCGGCTTTTTCATCGGCGCTCACTTTTAAACGCAGCGGAATCAGCAACGGCTGCGCGCAAACCGGACTTTGACCCGGTGTAAGCTGCGCCTGACGCAGCCAACGCTCCGCAACCGGCAGCGACAAGAGCTGGATAGTCCCCGCGTGTTCCAGCAACGCGCAGTCACCGCCGACTATCGTCAGTACGCGACCAAAACTCTGGCTATGTCCGTCAAGCGCAGGCGCAACCGGCTCCGGCGCGGGGCTCGTCGCCGGCGTCTGTAAAAGCGCGCGATAAACCTCGCCCTGCTGCTTCTGATAACCTGGCTGAGCGTGCGGCCAACCACCCGCGGACTGACGCCCGCCGTTGCCGCCCGATGCGCCGCCGGAATAACGCGGTGTCGCGGGCTCGCGCGCCGCAGTTGGCTCGGCGGGTACAGCAAAATGGTTGCGCCCGGCGGCGATACGGTTTTCCGGGACATGCCGCGGCGCTGGCGCAATCTCCTCCAGCGGCAGCGTCGTTTCCGTCTGCTGTTGCAGAACGCTCAGCACCCCTTGATAGATGAAGTCGTGCACCAGCCGGGATTGATGAAAACGCACTTCGTGCTTGGCGGGATGAACATTGACATCCACCTGATGCGGGTCAATCTCCAGATACAGCACAAACGCAGGCTGTTGGTCCGCGCCCAGTTTATCTTCACAGGCCTGGCGAATGGCATGGTTGATCAAGCGGTCGCGCATCATGCGGCCATTCACATAGCAGTACTGGATCTCCGTTAACGCCGTGGTGGTGTGATTCGGATCGGCGACCCAGCCGCGCAGGGTCAGATCGCCATGCTGCCACTCGATCGCCAGTGCCTGTTCGAGAAACGGCGTGCCGCAGATGGCGCCTAACCGGCGCTCTTTTTGCCCGTCCTTTGCGACAGCGCGATACTGCCGTACCAATTTGCCGTTGTGCGACAGGTTAAGCGTGACGTCAAAACGGGCCAATGCAATACGACGGATGATCTCATCGATGTGATTAAATTCCGTTTTTTCGGTACGCATGAATTTGCGCCGGGCGGGCGTATTATAAAAGAGATCCAGAACTTCCAGGGTGGTGCCGACCGGGTGCGCGGCGGGTTTTACCGTCACGTCCATGTCGCGCCCTTCCGCATACGCCTGCCAGGCTTCCGCCTGCTCCGCCGTGCGCGACGTTAGCGTCAAACGCGAGACCGAACTGATACTGGCCAGCGCTTCGCCGCGAAATCCCAGACTGATAATCGCTTCCAGATCGTCAAGCGAGGCGATTTTACTGGTGGCATGACGGGCCAGCGCCAGCGCCAGCTCCTCTTTTTTAATGCCGCAGCCATTGTCGCGAATACGAATAAGCTTCGCGCCGCCACGCTCGATGTCGATATCAACGCGGGTGGCGCCTGCATCCAGACTATTCTCTACCAGCTCTTTAACAACCGACGCAGGGCGTTCCACCACTTCGCCAGCGGCGATTTGGTTCGCAAGCTGCGGCGGCAGAACCTGAATCGGCATGAAATCTCCTTAATTCGCGGCGGTTATGGCGCCAGGCTGGTTGGTACTGGCCGTCTGGCCTGGGCCGCCCTGCGGCGCAGACTGGATCGGATGCGCTGCAAAGTACTTACGCAACCCCCGGTATATAGCGTCAGCAATCTGCTGCTGATAGCGGTCGCTCGCCAGCAATCGCTCTTCGCCGTGATTACTGATAAAGCCCGTCTCCACCAAAATGGACGGGATATCCGGCGAACGCAACACGCCCAGGCTCGCGTGTTCCGGGCGACGTTTATGCAACGACCCCACACCATCCAGTTGGCTTAGCACGTTCGTCGCCACATCATACCCTACCCGCTGCGAATGACCGAATTGCAAATCCAGTACCGCCTGGCTCAGGTAAGGGTCTGACTGACTGTTCGCCAGCACATCGCCAGCGCCGCCTAACAGTTCGGATTGCTTCTCATGCTGCTCAAGCCAGTTTGCCATTTCGCTGTTCGCGCGACGATTGGACAATACCCAGACGGAGGCGCCGGTGGCGTCGCGATTTGGCGCGGCATCCGCATGAATAGAGACAAGGAAGTTGGCGTTTTGCTTACGCGCCACGTCAGACCGCCCCATCACCGAAATAAAATAGTCGCCGTCACGCGTCAGCACGCCTTTAAACATCGGATCGTTATTCAGCAATGTGCGTAACTTACGCGCGATGGCGATGGTGACATTTTTCTCGCGCGTACCGCCCGGGCCTATCGCACCGGGGTCCTGGCCTCCATGTCCGGCATCAATAGCAATCACCACTTTATCGCCAGCGCCTGCCGACGCGCGCGCCGCAGGCCGCGTAACGGTATTGCTGCTGGTTACGCCGGTCAGGCGATCATCAGAAGATTTAAACGGATTACGGGCAGGCTCCGTCGGGCGGGGCGCGCTTTCAACCCGTTTCGCGACGACAGGCGGTGGCGGCGGCGGAACATCGGCATTAATGGTGAAAATGACCGTATAGTTGCCGCCGTTTTGCCGCTTCACCGCCTCGGTTTTACCATTTTCCGTCAGATCGACAAGCAACCGTAAAGATTGCGCATCTTTCGGCGTTCCGGCACGGATCGTTTTCACCAGATTGTTACCGCTAAACTGAAGCGGCAGCCCCTGAATCACGCCGGTCTGCCTGATATCCAGCGCCACGGTCCGTTTACCGTCCTGTGAGTAAGCATATTCCGGCTCGCCGATAAAACTCAGCGTAATGCGCGCCTGCTGCTCGCCGTTGGACACCTGAATATCAGAGAGACTGGCGGCGCCCGACTGCGCGCACAGCAGGATTAAGGCTGCTATTACGGCATTTTTGATGCGATAAATCATCCCGCCACCTTTATAGCTAATCGGCTAAACGCGCCAGTAACGAATGACCCGATGAGGATACCGCGCTTACGCGAGCCTCACGCCCCTGCGCCTGGTAATCAATATGGATTTCGACGTCCGGGTCGGGGAGAACGCCTTTACCTTGTTGCGGCCACTCCACCAGACAAATGGCGTCGTTGGCGAAATAATCGCGAATGCCCATAAACTCCAGCTCCTCCGGGTCCGCAAGACGGTATAAGTCGAAGTGATATACCATCATGTTATCAAGCGCATAAGGCTCTACCAGCGTATAGGTGGGGCTTTTTACATTACCGTTATGGCCTAACGCCTGTAAAAATCCCCGGCTAAACGTCGTTTTACCGGCACCTAAATCGCCATACAGATAAATAACGGTCGCGCCATCACAGGCGTTGGCTACCCGTTGTCCCAGGTCTAGCGTCGCCTGTTCGTCAGGTAGCGGAATTACTCGATTCATCATGGTTTACGTCAATCACATCAGGGTTAACAATACGCCGCAGCGTAGTAAAAAGATCGGTCGCCAACATGCCGCGAGCGCCATAACGCGCTGCCAGTAAGTCCGCCGCCGCGCCGTGAGCCACACATCCCACACATGCCGCATCATACGGGGTAAACTTCTGTCCGAGCAATGCGCCGATGATGCCGGACAGGACATCGCCCATCCCGCCGCTCGCCATCCCTGCATTACCAGCGTCAATGATAGCCAGAGGGTGGTGTTCAGCGGCAATAATCGTTCCTGCGCCTTTTAACACGACCACGCCTCCGTACCGTTTTACCAGACGCTGTGCTGAAAGTAAGCGATCACTTTCAATTTCTGCCACAGAACATCCTAACAGGCGGGCAGCTTCTCCCGGATGCGGCGTAATCACGCGATTGTGACGTTTATCAGGATTGATTGCCAGTAGGTTCAACGCATCCGCATCCCACAGCATAGGTTTACGGACGTTTTCTACTTTCTGTAAGGCTTTTTTGCCCCATTCCTGCTGCCCAAGCCCCGGGCCGATCACCACAACGTCAGCCCAGGTCAGGCTCTCTTCCAGCGACTGAGGCGTGAGTTCATGTACCATCAGTTCCGGGCGGGCCGTCAGCAACGGCGCGATGTTTTCACCGCGAGTCAGTACTCTGACCAACCCAGCCCCCGTACGCAGCGCCGCCTCGCCAGCCATCCGAATTGCGCCCGCTGTTCCCTGGTCGCCGCCGATAATCGCCAGACGACCATGATCGCCCTTATGCGAGGTCGGTCGACGCGGCGTTAGCCATTGCCCCAACTGCGTCGCGTCAAAACGCCGGAGCGGCGGCGTCTGGCTTGCCAGCCAGCCTTCCAGTCCCAACGCGTCATAATGCAGTATGCCGGTAACGTCACGCGCTTTGCCGGTCAGCAGGCCTGGTTTCAGGGCGATAAACGTGACCGTATGCGCGGCGCTTATCACCGCGCCAGGCGTGGCGCCCGTTTGCGCCAGCAGGCCTGACGGGATATCGACGGCGACAACCGGCGCAGGATGAGCGTTCGCCTGTTCAATCAGACCGGCTACCGGGTCGCGCGGTGCCTGGGCTATGCCGGTGCCAAGCAGCGCGTCGATAATCAGATCCGTCGCTTCCGGCCAGATAATATCGGCAGCATGGATAATGCCGCCGGCATTCAGCCAGGCATCGCGCGCCTGCGCCGCTTCTTCAGGCAACGGTTTGTCGCTCTCCTGCGCCAGCAACGTTACGCTAATGCCCGCCGCTTGCGCTAGTCGCGCCACGACGTAACCATCGCCGCCGTTGTTGCCATGACCACACAACACCAGCCAGTGTCGGGTGTCAGGATAACTGTCACGGGCTACCCGAAATGCCGCGTCGCCAGCGCGCAGCATCAATTCATAGAGTGTGAGTCCGAAGGCATCCGCCGCATCGCGTTCCAGCCGTTTGATGTCATCGGCGGGCCAAATGGAGTGTGGTATACTTACAGGGTTTTTCTTCATGTTATGGTCCATCATGTCAAAGCCCCTCGATCTCAATCAGTTAGCGCAAAATATTAAGCAGTGGGGGCTGGAGCTGGGCTTTCAGCAGGTCGGTATTACTGATACCGATCTGCGCGCATCCGAACCTGCGCTGCAGGCGTGGCTGGACAAACAATACCACGGCGAGATGGCATGGATGGCGCGCCACGGTATGATGCGCGCCCGGCCTCATGAGCTCTTACCCGGTACGCTACGTGTCATCAGCGTGCGCATGAACTATCTGCCCGCCAACGCCGCGTTTGCCAGTACGTTGAAGGATCCCACGCTGGGCTACGTTAGCCGATATGCGCTGGGGCGTGATTATCACAAGCTATTACGCAGCCGCCTTAAAAAACTGGGCGAGCAGATCCAGCAGTACTGCGGTTCGCTGAATTTTAGACCGTTTGTCGACTCTGCGCCTATTCTTGAACGCCCATTAGCGGAAAAAGCCGGACTTGGCTGGACAGGTAAGCACTCACTTATCCTTAATCGGGAGGCAGGCTCATTCTTTTTCCTGGGGGAACTGCTGATTGATTTACCGCTGCCGGTCGACCAGCCGGTCGAGGAAGGTTGCGGCAAATGCGTCGCCTGTATGACCATTTGCCCGACCGGGGCGATTGTCGAACCGTATACGGTGGACGCGCGGCGCTGTATTTCTTATCTCACCATTGAGCTGGAAGGCGCTATTCCGGAAGCATTTCGCCCACTGATAGGCAACCGTATTTACGGCTGCGATGACTGCCAGCTTATCTGTCCATGGAATCGTTACTCTCAGTTGACCGACGAAGCAGATTTTAGCCCACGCAAGGCGCTGCATAACCCAGATTTGGTTGAGTTGTTTAGCTGGAGCGAAGCGCAGTTTCTGAAAGTCACTGAAGGTTCTGCGATTCGGCGCATTGGTCATTTACGCTGGCTGCGCAATGTTGCCGTCGCGCTGGGGAATGCGCCGTGGAGTAATGCCGTCATTACGGCGCTGGAAAGCCGCAAGGGTGAGCATCCACTTCTCGATGAGCATATCGAATGGGCGATTGCGCAACAAATTGAAAAGCGCAACGCCTGCATCATTGAAGTGCAGCTACCGAAAAAACAGCGTCTGGTCAGGGCGATTGAAAAAGGGCTGGTGCGCGATGCCTGAATTATTCACAGGCTGTGTATAAAAATAAAAACACATTGCGATTCAAGAGGGAAAAAAGGAACAGTCAATAACGCTAACGTTTTGAAATCTTATTTTTTCTATATTTTTCAGTAAATTATAGAAATTCTACGCGTCAGGTATAATTTTTTGCATTCCAGGAGTAATGGGCCAACCTGTGGATAAGTCTGTTTACAAGGATCTGACGAAAGCGGAACAAAACGTGCCCCAACGCGATATTCGTTGTGGATAATTTTACTGTAGATAAGAATTGGAGCGGGAAACGAGACTCGAACTCGCGACCCCGACCTTGGCAAGGTCGTGCTCTACCAACTGAGCTATTCCCGCATAATCTTCGTCTTTCGAACCGCTACTGCGTTGGCTGCCTTCACTCGCCTGAGTCACTTACTTCAGTAAGCTCCTGAGGACTCATTCAGTTGCCGCCTTGTCGCAATTCGAAATCCTGCGATTGGTGGTCTGTGCTTAACAAGCACTTTCAAATTTTGGAGCGGGAAACGAGACTCGAACTCGCGACCCCGACCTTGGCAAGGTCGTGCTCTACCAACTGAGCTATTCCCGCTTGGGTGCGCTTGTACTTAACAAGTACTTTCAAATTTTGGAGCGGGAAACGAGACTCGAACTCGCGACCCCGACCTTGGCAAGGTCGTGCTCTACCAACTGAGCTATTCCCGCAAATTTGTTGCTGTCGTAATTCGCATTTCTGCGTCGTTACGGGAGGCGCATTATACGAGAAATCCATTTAGCTGCAAGCCCCTGAACGCATTTTTTCGCGATTTTTGTTTGAATGCTGATTAAATCACCAAACAAGACAAAAAACGAGCAAAGCGTGCGCTATGCAACAAAAAACTTTTCACGCCACGCCTAAAGGCACAGAATCAGAATAGCACCCTGCGCCAAAAAAAGAATAGCACGGTGACCACAACATCCAATTGATATCAGGGATCAAGATGAAAAAAAAACTTATTGTCATGCTGTTAGCCAGCCTCTCCGTTCACGCCGCTTCCGTTTCCGCCAGAACATTACATTTTGGCACCTCCGCCACCTATGCGCCCTATGAGTTTGTCGATGCCGATAATAAAATTGTTGGTTTCGATATTGATGTCGCCAACGCGGTCTGCAAAGAGATGCAAGCGGAGTGCTCATTCACTAACCAGAGCTTTGATAGTCTGATCCCCGGCCTACGCTTCAAAAAGTTTGATGCGGTGATCGCCGGTATGGATATGACGCCCAAACGTGAGCAGCAGGTCTCCTTTAGCCAACCCTATTACGAAGGTTTATCGGCGGTAGTCGTCACGCGTAAAGGGGCTTATCACACTTTTGCCGATCTGAAAGGCAAAAAAGTCGGTCTGGAAAACGGTACAACGCATCAGCGCTATTTGCAGGATAAACAACAAGCGATCACGCCTGTCGCCTATGACAGCTATCTAAACGCCTTTACCGATCTGAAAAACAACCGTCTTGAGGGCGTGTTTGGCGATGTCGCCGCGATTGGTAAGTGGCTAAAAAACAATCCGGATTACGCCATCATGGATGAACGCGCCAGCGATCCTGACTACTACGGAAAAGGGTTAGGCATTGCGGTACGCAAAGGCAACGACGCGCTATTGCAAGAAATTAATGCCGCGCTCGACAAGGTGAAAGCGTCGCCGGAATATGCGCAAATGCAGGAGAAATGGTTTACGCAGTAATTCAGTGGCGGGAGAGCTGCCGGATGAGACGCTCTGGCGTTGCCATCCGGCATGTTACGCCTCACAGCTTAATGAAATGCTCGCGGTAGTAAGCCAGCTCCGCCACCGACTCGCGAATATCATCCATCGCCTGGTGCGTGCCCTGCTTGGTAAAGCCGGCCAGAATCTCCGGCTTCCAGCGGCGCGCCAGTTCCTTGAGCGTACTGACATCCAGATAGCGATAGTGGAAGTAGGCCTCCAGTTCCGGCATATATTTAAACAGAAAACGACGATCCTGACCGATGCTGTTACCGCAAATCGGCGACTTACCCGCAGGCACCCACGTTTTCAGAAATTCAATCGTCGCCAGTTCAGCGTCTCGTTCGCCCATCGTACTTGCCTTAACGCGATCCACCAGACCGCTGCCGGTATGGGTGCGCACGTTCCAGTCATCCATTAACGCCAGTTGCGCATCGGATTGATGTACCGCAATCGTCGGCCCTTCCGCCAGAATGTTCAGGCTGGCATCCGTCACCAGCGTGGCTATCTCAATAATGCGATCGCGCTCGGGGTCCAGACCTGTCATCTCCAGATCGATCCAAATCAGGTTGTTTTCATCGGCACTCATGCTATTTTCCACCCTTCAGAGGTCACATTCACTGTGACTATATTCATCTACAATTGCGTGTATCATAGATGTTTTGCCCACTATGGGCGACCAGGAGCCAGTACGATTGAGCAAAAATAAACTCTCCAAAGGCCAGCAGCGCCGTGTGAACGCCAATCACCAGCGTCGTTTAAAAACGTCCGCGGAGAAAGCCGACTACGATGACAACCTGTTTGGCGAGCCTGCAGAAGGTATCGTCATTAGCCGTTTTGGTATGCATGCCGATGTGGAGTCTGCTGACGGCGAGGTTCACCGCTGCAATATCCGCCGCACTATCCGTTCGCTGGTGACGGGCGATCGCGTCGTCTGGCGTCCGGGCAAAGCCGCCGCAGAGGGCGTCAACGTAAAAGGCATCGTTGAAGCGGTGCATGAGCGCACCTCGGTATTGACGCGCCCGGACTTCTACGACGGCGTGAAGCCTATTGCCGCCAACATTGACCAAATCGTTATCGTCTCCGCGATTTTGCCGGAGCTGTCGCTGAATATCATCGATCGCTACCTGGTCGGCTGTGAAACCCTACAGGTTGAGCCGCTTATCGTACTCAATAAAATTGATCTGCTGGACGACGAAGGTATGGACTTCGTTAATGAGCAGATGGATATCTACCGCAATATCGGCTATCGCGTGCTGATGGTCTCCAGCCATACGCAGGATGGTCTGAAACCGCTGGAAGAGGCATTAACCGGTCGCATCAGTATTTTTGCCGGGCAGTCCGGCGTCGGAAAATCCAGTCTGCTAAACGCTCTACTCGGCTTACAGAACGAGATTCTGACGAACGATGTGTCGAATGTCTCCGGTCTGGGTCAACATACCACTACCGCTGCTCGTCTGTATCATTTCCCGCATGGCGGCGATGTCATTGATTCCCCCGGCGTGCGCGAGTTCGGCTTATGGCATCTGGAGCCGGAACAAATCACCCAGGGCTTTGTCGAATTTCATGACTATTTGGGACATTGCAAATACCGGGACTGCAAGCATGACGCCGATCCAGGCTGCGCCATTCGCGAAGCGGTAGAGAACGGCGCTATTGCGGAAACCCGTTTCGAAAATTATCACCGAATTCTTGAAAGTATGGCGCAGGTAAAAACGCGTAAAAACTTTTCTGATACGGACGACTGACAGATACGCTAGGCGTCGTTAGAATCGTCCCCTTTTTTCAGGATACCGGTATAACTGCCGGTTCAGGAACAACAATGGCCTGGAGGCTACCTTGTTAAACTCATTTAAACTTTCGCTACAATACATTCTGCCGAAACTATGGCTCACTCGCCTGGCGGGCTGGGGCGCAAGCAAACGAGCAGGATGGCTGACAAAACTGGTTATCGATCTCTTCGTAAAGTATTACAAAGTCGATATGACCGAGGCGCAAAAACCGGATACCGCCAGCTATCGTACGTTCAATGATTTCTTTGTTCGTCCGCTGCGTGATGACGTGCGTCCGCTCAATACCGATCCTAACATCCTGGTGATGCCTGCCGACGGCGTGATAAGCCAGTTGGGTCGTATCGAAGAAGATAAAATTTTGCAGGCCAAAGGCCATAATTACAGCCTTGAAGCGTTGCTGGCGGGTAACTACCTGATGGCGGATAAGTTCCGCAACGGCACGTTTGTGACCACTTACCTCTCCCCTCGCGACTACCATCGCGTGCATATGCCATGCAACGGCATCCTGCGTGAAATGATCTACGTACCGGGCGATCTGTTCTCCGTTAACCATCTGACCGCGCAAAACGTCCCCAACCTGTTTGCCCGCAACGAGCGCGTTATCTGCCTGTTTGATACCGAGTTCGGCCCTATGGCGCAGATTCTGGTCGGCGCAACTATTGTCGGCAGTATCGAAACCGTCTGGGCGGGGACCATTACCCCGCCGCGCGAAGGCATCATCAAGCGCTGGACCTGGCCAGAAGGCGAACATGAAGGGTCTGTCGCCTTGTTGAAAGGCCAGGAGATGGGGCGCTTTAAACTGGGTTCCACGGTCATCAACTTATTTGCGCCGGGGAAAGTGAATCTGATCGCGTCGCTGGCAAGCCTGTCCGTTACCAAAATTGGCCAACCGCTGGCGACGTCGACCGAAACATTCGTCGCGCCAGAGGTAGAACCCGCTCCGCTGCCGGCAGAAGAAATTAAAGCCGAACACGACGCCAGCCCGCTGGTTGACAATAAAAAAGACGACACCTAATCAAGAGAGAATGCTGACGTGCGCCTGATTATCGCTTTTCTGATGGCCTGGTGCCTCAGCACGGGGGCGTTCGCCGCAACGGCCCCCGACGCCAAACAAATCACCCAGGAACTGGAGCAGGCAAAAGCGGCGAAGCCCGCTCAGCCGGAAGCCGTTGAGGCGCTCCAGACTGCGTTAAACGCGCTTGAAGAGCGAAAAGGCTCGCTTGAGCGCGCGAAACAATATCAACACGTTATTGATAATTTTCCTAAGCTATCCGCCACCTTGCGCGCCCAGTTGAATAATCTGCGCGATGAACCTCGCAGCGTACCGCCAGAGATGTCCACCGAAGCGTTAAATCAGGAGATCTTGCAGGTTAGCAGCCAGCTACTGGATAAAACCCGCGAGGCGCAACAGGAGCAGGAGCGCGTCAGGGAGATCGCCGACTCGCTCAGCCAGCTTCCCCAACAGCAAAACGACGCCCGCCGCCAGCTTAATGAGATTGAGCGACGGCTCGGCGCCGCAGGCGGAAGTGCCGCGCTTAGCCAGGCGCAAAGTCTCAGTATGCAGGCGGAGTCCGCCAAACTAAAAGCGTTAGTCGACGAACTGGAGTTGGCGCAACTGTCCGCCAACAACCGTCAGGAACTGGCTCGTCTGCGTTCCGAGCTGGCGGAAAAACAGAGTCAGCAATTGGATGCGTATCTTCAGGCGCTGCGCAATCAGCTCAACAGCCTGCGCCAACGTGAAGCGGAACGCGCGCTGGAAAGCACTGAGCTGCTGGCGGAAAACAGCGCCGGTTTGCCGGAAGGCATCGTCGAACAATTTAAAGTCAACCGCGAGCTGTCACAGGCGCTCAATCAACAAGCGCAGCGGATGGATCTGGTCGCCTCGCAGCAGCGACAGGCCACCAGCCAAACGTTACAGGTGCGCCAGGCGCTCAATACGCTGCGGGAGCAGTCGCAATGGCTTGGCGTGTCCAACATGCTTGGCGAAGCGCTGCGCGCGCAGGTCGCCCGTCTGCCAGAGATGCCTAAGCCGCAGCAGCTTGATACGGAAATGGCGCAGCTACGCGTCCACCGTATGCGCTATGAAGAGTTACTCAATAAACAGCCGCAGCTACGGCAAATACGTCAGGCCAATGGACAGCCGCTGACCGCCGAGCAAAACCAGATTCTTGACGCCCAGCTTCGCACTCAGCGCGAGCTGCTCAACTCGTTGTTACAGGGCGGCGATACGCTGATCCTGGAGCTGACCAAACTGAAAGTCTCCAACAGCCAACTGGAGGATGCGCTTAAAGAGGTTAATGAAGCGACCCACCGTTATCTGTTCTGGACCGCTGACGTTAGCCCGCTATCGCTCTCCTGGCCTGTTGATTTGGTTCAGGATTTACGCCGGCTTATCTCATTAGATACGTTTAATCAGTTAGGTAAAGCCAGCATCATGATGCTGACCAGCAAAGAGACGCTACTGCCGTTATTCGGCGCGCTGGCGCTGGTCGGGTTTAGCCTCTATTCGCGCCAACACTTCAACCGGTTCCTTGAGCGCTCGGCCTCGCGCGTCGGGAAAGTCACCCAGGATCACTTC
The DNA here is from genome assembly GCF_004010735.1 of Salmonella sp. SSDFZ54. Taxonomy (NCBI): domain Bacteria; kingdom Pseudomonadati; phylum Pseudomonadota; class Gammaproteobacteria; order Enterobacterales; family Enterobacteriaceae; genus Salmonella; species Salmonella sp. SSDFZ54. The sequence continues at coordinate 2,490,573 of NZ_CP034819.1, read as the reverse complement.
TCGCTGACGCTGCGAACGGTGTTCTGGTCGATTCTGGTCGCCTCGCCGCTGCCCGTCTTGTGGGCGACGCTCGGCTATGGTCTGCAGGAAGCCTGGCCGTATCCGCTGGCCGTCGCCATCGGCGATGGCGTGACGGCGACAGTACCGCTGTTGTGGGTAGTCATGATTTGCGCCGCTTTTGCCCGCCCTAATGGCCTGTTTGTGGCGCATTTCGGCTGGCCGCGAAACCGGGTAGCGAAAGCGATGCGCTACTACCTGATGAGCATTGGGCTGATCGTGCCGCTCATTATGGCAGTGATCATGTTTGATAATCTTAACGATCGGGAGTTTTCCGGCTCGTTGGGCCGCCTTTGCTTCATCCTGATATGCGGCGCGCTGGCGCTGGTCACGCTGAGTCTGAAAAAAGCGGGCATCCCGCTCTATCTTGATAAAGAAGGCAACGGCGACAACATGGTCAACAGCCTGCTGTGGAATATGCTGATGGGCGCGCCGCTTATCGCGATTCTGGCGGCGGCGGTGGGTTATCTGGCCACGGCGCAGGCGCTACTGGCGAGACTGGAAACCTCGGTCGCCATCTGGTTCCTGTTGCTGGTCATCTATCACGTCATTCGCCGCTGGATGCTGATCCAACGACGCCGACTGGCTTTTGACCGCGCCAAACATCGTCGGGCGGAAATGCTGGCGCAGCGCGCGCGCGGCGAAGAAGAACCGGCGCACTCCTCCAGCCTGGAAGGCGCGGTCGACATCGATGAAAGTGAAATCGATCTTGACGCTATTAGCGCTCAGTCGCTGCGTCTGGTCCGCTCAATTCTGATGCTTATCGCCCTGCTATCGGTAATTGTACTGTGGTCGGAAATCCACTCGGCATTCGGCTTCCTGGAGAATATTTCGCTGTGGGATGTCACCTCTACGGTGCAAGGCGTGGAAAGCCTGGAGCCGATTACCCTCGGGGCGGTGCTCATTGCGATTCTGGTCTTTATCATCACCACGCAGTTGGTGCGTAATCTGCCTGCGCTGCTGGAACTGGCGTTATTACAGCATCTCGATTTAACGCCTGGTACCGGTTACGCCATCACGACCATCACCAAATATCTGTTAATGCTGATTGGCGGACTGGTCGGTTTCTCGATGATCGGCATTGAGTGGTCGAAGCTACAATGGCTGGTGGCCGCGCTCGGCGTTGGGCTTGGTTTTGGCCTGCAAGAAATTTTCGCTAACTTTATCTCCGGCCTGATTATTTTGTTTGAAAAGCCGATTCGTATCGGCGATACGGTGACCATTCGCGATCTCACCGGCAGCGTGACCAAAATCAATACCCGCGCCACCACCATCAGCGACTGGGATCGTAAAGAGATTATCGTGCCGAATAAAGCCTTTATCACCGAACAGTTTATCAACTGGTCGCTGTCTGACTCCGTTACGCGCGTGGTGTTAACTATCCCGGCGCCGGCGGATGCCAATAGCGAAGAGGTGACGCAAATTCTGCTGACGGCGGCGCAGCGCTGCTCTTTGGTGCTGGACAACCCACCGCCTGAAATCTTTCTGGTGGATCTTCAGCAGGGTATTCAGATTTTCGAACTGCGTATCTATGCCGCGGAAATGGGACACCGTATGCCATTACGCCATGAGATCCACCAATTGATTCTGGCGGGCTTCCGCGAGCACGGTATTGATATGCCGTTCCCGCCGTTCCAGATGCGTCTGGAGAGCCTCGGCGGTAAACAAACGGGGAGAACGTTAACGTCAGCGGGTAAAACCAGCCGCCCGGCGGGGAGTTTGTAAACGCAATGGTGCCGGATGACGCTAAAAGACTCGATGACATAGGCTTATCAGGTCTTTTAGCATAGATCACACACAAAACTGATAGCGCAAGAAGAATTGCCAGGACCAGTAAGCAAATATCACCAACGCGACACAGTACAAAAACCAACTACGTATTTTCTTATACACAGTAACGTAAAAAAACGGGAAAAACAGGGGCAGCGTCATCATCGCGCCAAAACCTCTGGAATCATCATTTTCGACAGTTCTCATCACATCACAAATGTTGTTTATCCCACTCTCGCCAATCATCCACTCTTTATCCAGGACTGAAAATACAGCGATGAGTGGGATAGCCAGTAAAATCCAGATAGCGCACAATGCAAACATTTTCGGACTCATTATAAATATCCTTTTCATAAAGCCGATGAGCTAACGCTATCCGGACAAAGATTACTCCGCCGCCCACTCCGGATCAGCGCTCATGCGGCTACTGTAATTCTGATAAATCGCCATCGCCAGCAACGAGAAGAAGATCGGGCCGCCGATCATCCACAAGGCGCTGTCCCAATCCCCAGCTTCAATCACCGGCTGGATGATGGTAAAGACGTTGGCAAACGTCACCACCAGCACCACAACACCCGTCGCGACCAGGGTAGAGGCTTTGGTTTTAAAGAGAACAAATGGCCGCTCCAGATCCTGACGCGCTTTAAAGAAGGGAAATGCCAGCGCAAGGAACAGGTATGGCAAGGTCATTGAGACGTTCGCCATCAGCGTGAGTTTGTTATAAAACGCCGATGCGGTGTCACCGCCAAAAGAGACCAGCAAAATAAACAGACTCACCAGCACGCACTGTAGCCACATAGCGGTCGCCGGCATACCGTTAGCGTTCAGTGTCGTGATCGGCGCGGGCCACAACGCTTTTGGCGTCCCCTGAATAATGGCTTTCAGCGGTGAATAGCTCAACGTAAAAAACGCGCCGGTATAAGCCAGAAACATAGAAAGGCCGGTGATACGCGCAAACCAGACGCCCACCGTCATCGCAGCTTCCGGAGAAAGGTTTAACGCGCTACCTAATGTCGTGCCTAAACTCGACATCAAAATGTAGGTAATATTCCCTAAGTTAACGGCGCTATTACTTAATATCTGTTGCCAGTTAGTACTGACGCCCCATAAAAAGATCGCCAAAGAATAACCAATTGAAATCACAATGGCCGCGAAGACAATACCTTTCGCAAAATTCTTTTCCGGTTTCTCGGTTTTATCCACCAGTCCGCCGACAGCCTCAATACCGCCGTAAGCAAAAATAGCAAATACCACAAATGACAACATTGCCAGGCCGGAGTGATAACCCGGATTCGGTGACGAGGTAAAATTAATTTCTTGTGCAAAATGCCCACCATTTAATAACAAAATAGCGACACTCACTAACAATAAAACTAAATTAAGACACATTACGGCAATACCTCCGACCGCCGTAATTCGCGCAATTTTATTGATCCCTCTGGCGGCGACACACGTCACCAGAATCATCCAGCCAACGGCGAGCAGCCCGACAACCTGCGTAGGCTCAAGCCCCGCAATACGCCAGTGCTGCGTCATATCGGCGCCAAAAACAAAAGTAGAAAACGGTACCCAAATTTTTGCCGCCGTACTTACCATCCATATGACATACGATGAAAACCACATAAACGTGCCAATAAACGCGTAACGTGGCCCCACGCTATTATTCATCCACGAATAGATCCCGCCCTCTTCTTTGCGATAAGCGGAACCCATTTCAGCCATCATTAAGGCGAATGGAATAAAAAACAGCAAGGCAGAAAATATATACCACGGGATTGCGCTATACCCCATTAAATAAAACGCCGACGGGCTATTCGCAAAACCAAAAACAGAAGTAAAAATCATCAGGATAAGCCCAATAAGGCTCATCTTTTTTATCGTGTGGGTCATTCAACCATCCCTTACGCTCGAGCGCGTTTGCCAGACGCCGCTCACCGATTGACGCCGCCTTCTTTTTTACAAAGGTCAGCGATAAAAAAATCAACACAGGATTGATACCTAAATGGCATCAAAGTTCCAGCCTTATGTTGTGGCAAATAGAGGATAATTGAAAAAATATGCTACAAAATGGCGCTTATTGCGCCATTTTATCTCGCGAAAGAGTGAATTTCAGATTTACGCCCGATCGACCGTAAAAGCAATCACGTCCGCCAGGCTTTCTGCTCCCAGCGCCAGCATCACCAGACGATCAACACCCAGCGCCACGCCGGAACAATCCGGTAGACCGGCGGCCAGCGCATCCAGTAGATTTTGGTCAATCGGCTGCTGCGGCAGACCGCGCGCGGCGCGCTTACGATTGTCCTGTTCAAAGCGCTGTTGTTGCTCACGTGCGTCCGTCAGTTCGTGGAAACCATTCGCCAGTTCAATACCTTTGTAGTACACCTCAAAGCGCTCGGCGACGCGATGATCCTCGGTACTGATTTGTGCCAGCGATGCCTGACTGGCCGGAAAGTGATAAATAAAGGTCGGCTTTTCTTTACCTATATGCGGCTCAACCCCCATCGTGAACAGCAGTTGCAGCAACGTATCACGGTCTTCTTCCGTATCGGCGATATTGCTTAAATCAAGCTTTGCCGCCGCCTCACGCAGTTGCGTTTTATCTGCTGATAACGGGTCAATCTCCAGATGGCGCTGAAACGCCTGTTGATAGGAGAGACTTTCCGCAGGTTGACAATCCAGCACTTGCTGAAGCAAATCATCCACTTCATTCATCAGGCGGTACATATCGTAATGCGGGCGATACCACTCCAGCATAGTGAATTCCGGATTATGATGTCGTCCCATCTCTTCATTACGGAAACTGCGGCATAGCTGGAAAACCGGGCCGCACCCTGCCGCCAGCAGGCGTTTCATATGGTATTCCGGACTGGTCATTAAATAGAGGTTCATCCCCTGGGAATGGCCAGGTCCGACGAAACGCGTTTCGAACGGGAACAGATGAATGTCTGTGACCGTCGCCTGACTCATGCAGGGCGTCTCAACCTCAAGCACTCCACGATCGGCAAAGAAACGACGGATTTCCGCCATAATCGCCGCACGTTTTAATAAATTGGGGATGGACGCGCTCGGCTGCCAGGTTGCCGTTTCGCTCATGATTCTTTCTCCAGTTTAAGACAAGGTCACGAAGTCTACTCGCAACGCGCGGGCGAAACAAATTTTGCGCAGGCGTATCGGGTGCCTTCTGGAGGGTAAAAAAAGTGATTTCAGATGGTTTAGTAATTAAATTAATCAAAATCAATGATAATTCATCCCTCTGATACGCTAAAAAAATCGAACACGTCAAATTTCCCTCACATCCCTGAGACTATACTGTTGTACCCATAAAGGAGCAGTGGAAACGCATTCATACTTCGCAGAACCCAGAGGCTTTATCTGGCTGCGCGAGGGTGAAATTACAATAATCTGGAGGAATGTCGTGCAAACCTTTCAAGCCGATCTTGCCATTATAGGCGCCGGTGGCGCGGGATTACGTGCTGCAATTGCTGCCGCACAGGCGAATCCCAATGCTAAAATCGCACTGATCTCAAAAGTGTACCCGATGCGCAGCCATACCGTCGCTGCCGAAGGGGGTTCAGCCGCTGTCGCCCAGGATCATGACAGCTTTGACTACCATTTTCACGATACGGTAGCAGGCGGAGACTGGCTGTGTGAGCAGGATGTCGTGGATTACTTTGTCCACCATTGTCCCACTGAGATGACGCAGCTGGAGCAATGGGGCTGCCCGTGGAGCCGCCGTCCGGACGGTAGCGTTAACGTGCGTCGCTTCGGTGGTATGAAAATCGAGCGTACCTGGTTCGCCGCGGATAAAACCGGCTTCCATATGCTGCATACTCTGTTCCAGACTTCCCTGCAGTTCCCACAAATCCAGCGCTTTGACGAACATTTTGTGCTGGATATTCTGGTTGATGACAACCATGCGCGCGGCCTGGTGGCAATGAACATGATGGAAGGCACGCTGGTGCAAATCCGCGCCAACGCCGTGGTCATGGCGACAGGCGGCGCAGGCCGCGTATACCGCTATAACACCAACGGCGGCATCGTCACCGGCGACGGGATGGGCATGGCGCTGAGCCACGGCGTTCCGCTGCGTGATATGGAATTCGTTCAGTATCACCCGACCGGCCTGCCAGGTTCCGGTATCCTGATGACCGAAGGTTGCCGCGGCGAAGGCGGTATTCTGGTCAATAAAAATGGCTACCGTTACCTGCAAGACTACGGCATGGGCCCCGAAACGCCGCTGGGCGAGCCGAAAAACAAATATATGGAACTGGGGCCACGTGACAAAGTATCCCAGGCTTTCTGGCACGAATGGCGTAAAGGCAACACCATCTCCACGCCGCGCGGCGATGTGGTTCACCTCGATCTGCGTCATCTCGGCGAGAAGAAACTGCATGAACGTCTGCCGTTCATTTGCGAACTGGCGAAAGCCTATGTCGGCGTCGATCCGGTTAAAGAACCGATTCCAGTACGTCCGACCGCGCACTACACCATGGGCGGCATTGAAACCGACCAGAACTGTGAAAGCCGTGTCAAAGGGCTGTTTGCCGTTGGCGAATGCTCCTCTGTTGGCCTGCATGGCGCGAACCGCCTCGGTTCCAACTCACTGGCGGAACTGGTGGTATTTGGTCGTCTGGCTGGCGAACAAGCAATGGAACGCGCTGCGACGGCAGGCGCCGCAAATAGCGCCGCGCTCGACGCCCAGGTTGCCGATATTGAACAACGTCTGAAAAATCTGGTGAACCAGGAAGGCAACGAAAACTGGTCGAAGATCCGCGATGAGATGGGTCTGTCTATGGAAGAAGGTTGTGGTATTTACCGTACCCCGGAACTGATGCAGAAAACCATTGATAAACTGGCCGAGCTTCAGGAACGTTTCAAGCGCGTACGTATCTCCGATACCTCCAGCGTGTTCAACACTGACCTGCTGTATACCATCGAACTGGGTCATGGTCTGAACGTGGCGGAATGTATGGCGCACTCTGCGCTGGCGCGTAAAGAGTCCCGCGGCGCGCATCAGCGTCTGGATGAAGGCTGTACCGAGCGCGACGATGTGAACTTCCTCAAGCACACCCTCGCCTTCCGCGATGCTGATGGCACGACCCGTCTGGAATACAGCGACGTGAAAATCACCACCCTGCCGCCAGCCAAACGTGTTTACGGCGGTGAAGCGGAAGCAGCCGATAAGAAGGAGAAGGCGAATGGCTGAGATGAAAAACCTGAAAGTTGAGGTGGTGCGCTATAACCCGGAAACCGATACCGCGCCGCACAGTGCTTTCTATGAAGTTCCTTATGATGAAACAACATCGCTACTGGACGCGTTGGGCTACATCAAAGATAACCTGTCGCCAGACCTGAGCTACCGCTGGTCCTGCCGTATGGCGATCTGCGGCTCTTGCGGCATGATGGTCAACAACGTCCCTAAACTGGCGTGTAAAACCTTCCTGCGCGATTACACCAATGGTATGAAGGTGGAAGCGCTGGCGAACTTCCCGATTGAGCGCGATCTGGTTGTCGATATGACGCACTTTATCGAAAGCCTGGAAGCGATCAAACCGTACATTATTGGCAACTCTCGCACGCCAGATCAGGGGCCGAATGTCCAGACCCCGGCGCAAATGGCGAAGTATCACCAGTTCTCCGGTTGCATCAACTGTGGTCTGTGCTACGCCGCGTGCCCGCAGTTCGGTCTGAATCCTGAGTTTATCGGACCGGCTGCGATTACGCTGGCGCATCGCTATAACGAAGATAGCCGCGATCACGGTAAGAAGGAGCGTATGGCGCAGTTGAACAGTCCGAACGGCGTATGGACCTGTACTTTCGTGGGCTACTGCTCCGAAGTCTGTCCAAAACATGTCGATCCGGCTGCGGCCATTCAGCAGGGTAAAGTGGAAAGCTCGAAAGACTTTCTTATCGCTACCCTGAAACCACGCTAAGGAGTGCAACATGACGACTAAACGCAAACCCTATGTGCGGCCGATGACGTCCACCTGGTGGAAAAAACTGCCGTTTTATCGCTTTTATATGCTGCGCGAAGGCACAGCGGTGCCGGCAGTCTGGTTCAGTATTGAACTGATTTTCGGTCTGTTTGCGCTCAAACACGGCGCGGAATCCTGGATGGGATTCGTCGGCTTTTTACAAAACCCGGTGGTGGTGATCTTAAACCTGATCACCCTGGCGGCCGCGCTGCTGCACACCAAAACCTGGTTTGAACTGGCGCCGAAGGCGGCCAATATCATTGTAAAAGACGAAAAAATGGGGCCAGAGCCAATCATCAAAGGGCTTTGGGTGGTCACTGCGGTAGTCACCGTAGTCATTCTGTATGTTGCCCTGTTCTGGTAAGGAGTCCCGGATGATTAATCCAAACCCAAAACGTTCTGATGAACCCGTATTCTGGGGACTGTTTGGCGCAGGCGGTATGTGGGGCGCGATCATCGCGCCGGTGATCGTGCTACTGGTTGGCATCATGCTGCCGCTGGGGCTATTTCCGGGCGATGCCCTGAGTTTTGAGCGCGTACTGACGTTCGCCCAAAGCTTTATTGGTCGCGTTTTTCTATTCCTGATGATCGTGCTGCCGCTATGGTGTGGCCTACACCGTATGCACCACGCGATGCATGACCTGAAAATCCACGTGCCCGCGGGCAAATGGGTCTTTTACGGTCTGGCGGCAATCCTGACCGTTGTGACGGCAATTGGCGTTATCACTCTCTAAGTTGCCACGACGCCCTCTTATCTACCCGATAAGAGGGCGTTTTTTCTTTTCCTGCCTCTCATTTTCCCGCCAGGTTCTACACTTAGAAAAAACACTGGAAGGAAAATTTTATGCGCATTCTGCCCGTCGTTGCTGCAGTTACGGCTGCATTTCTGGTTGTCGCCTGTAGTTCGCCTACTCCGCCTAAAGGCGTTACCGTGGTAAATAACTTTGATGCCAAACGTTACCTCGGCACCTGGTATGAGATCGCACGCCTCGATCATCGATTTGAACGTGGACTGGAACAAGTCACGGCCACCTATAGTCTGCGTGACGATGGCGGGATTAATGTCATCAATAAAGGCTATAACCCGGATCGGGGAATGTGGCAAAAAACAGAAGGCAAAGCGTATTTTACCGGTAGTCCAAACCGCGCCGCGCTCAAGGTCTCTTTTTTCGGCCCGTTCTACGGCGGCTATAACGTGATTGCGCTTGACCGGGAATACCGTCATGCGCTGGTGTGCGGCCCGGATCGCGACTATCTGTGGATACTCTCTCGCACGCCAACGCTTTCTGAGGAAATAAAACAGCAAATGCTGGCCGTCGCGACCCGGGAGGGGTTTGACGTCAATAAATTAATTTGGGTAAAACAATCAGGTTCGTAGCAATGTCAGCGACGAATTAATGCGCACTGAGTTTTAGCCCAATGATACCCGCGACGATCAAGCCAAGACTGAGCAAACGCGCCGGTGAGGCAGACTCGCCCAGCAGAAGGATACCGGTGATTGCCGCCCCGACGGCGCCGATGCCGGTCCAGATGGCGTACGCCGTTCCAACGGGCAGCGTTTTCATTGCCCAGGAAAGTAACGCCATACTAATAACCATGGCCGTAATGGTGATAATACTGGGGGTCAGACGAGAAAAACCGTGGGTATACTTCAGGCCGACAGCCCATACCACTTCAAGTAAACCAGCGATTAATAGAATGATCCAGGACATAGCAGGCTCCAGATAATTAATGGGGCCGTCCCCGGTGAGAATAGCGTTTACAGGTCGTCCTGTAACGTATACGGATGAAAAGCCATTCTTGCCTGAGAGAAAATGAATTTCAACCTTTTTATTTTTTTCCGTCTAAAGGCGGGAATTGGCCCTTTTAAGCCGCGTAGTTTTCGCATTTAGCGCCCACAGGAGTTCTCTATGATGGAACGCCTTCTGGGAAAGAAAGTGCTTTATCTACTTCCGGGTGCAAAAAACTATGTTGAAAATTTTAGTGATAGACCGATGCCACTTTACCCGTACGGGCATGGAGGCCTGGCTTAATCACACTGATGTGCTCAGTTCTTCACTGCTGGTATCCGGGATGAATAACCTTATACTGGCGAAAGAACATATTCTGCAATGGAAGCCCCATCTGGTTATCGCTGATTTATATGGTTTTCTCAACGATGCCTTACCCGAGCAGCCTATCAATGCATTTTTTGCCGCCTGCAGGATGACGCCGTTGGTATTATTACAGTCAGGGAATATGCCGTACAGACCGCAATATGCCAGTCATGCGGTGTTATCTAAACACACGCCTTTACATGAGCTTGCACAACGAATTAAAGGAGCGCTATATACTCATCCACTGCAGGAAGCGCCGGAAAGCGCCACGCCATTGCTCTCTCCGCAGGAGGAAAAGGTGCTCGCGATGTGGACGGAAGGTACCAGCAATAAAGAGATTGCGTATGCGCTTGGCATTCACGGGAAAACGGTTTACACCTATAAGCGTAATATCCGTATGAAACTTCATATGGATAACCGGTATTCTCCCTTTCTTATGCTTCCGGATAAAATCGATTAACGGTACGACGCCATGCCGTACCGTTGATGATTACTGCTGAGCTCTGGTTGCAGCGCCAGAGATCGCACTACCACCGTCCGAGATGTCCTCGCCCACGCCGCGCGTGGTATTACAAGCAGTTAATACAGTGGAAAGTACCAAAACAGAAAAGATCGCTGCAATTGTCTTTTTAACCATAATGTCTTCCTTTTCTAGCCAATGTTGTTTGTGTATAGCAACTTAATAATAGACAACATCCCAGAAAATGATGGGCGATCGACTAATTTTAGGAAGACGAGAAGCGATTAGCTGGCTGCGCGGGAGATGGCGTGGCCAAGATGCTGAATATCTTCGCCGAAGCCGCGGGCGGTATTACATGCCGTTAATAATGTGCCGGTAAGAAGAACCAGCGCGACAAGGCCGATAAAGCGTTTCATCATTGAGGCGCGAAAAATAGGATGGCGCAGCATACGCTGCACCATTTTTCCCGATAACGTAAATTATTTTACGCGGGATACGTATTCGCCGGAACGGGTATCGACTTTGATCACTTCGCCAATCTGCACGAACAGCGGAACTTTAACCACTGCGCCAGTAGACAGCGTGGCTGGTTTGCCGCCAGTACCTGCGGTATCGCCCTTCAGACCTGGGTCGGTATCAACAATTTCCAGCTCAACAAAGTTCGGCGGAGTGACAGAGATAGGCTGACCGTTCCACAGGGTTACGATGCATTCTGCCTGATCCAACAGCCATTTTGCGTTGTCGCCGATAGCCTTGGCATCTGCAGACAGCTGCTCGAAGGTTTCGTTGTTCATGAAATGCCAGAACTCACCGTCGTTGTACAGGTAAGTCAGGTTCATATCGACTACATCCGCGCCTTCAGCGGAATCGGTCGATTTGAAGGTTTTCTCAACGCGCGTGCCGGTCAGCAGACGGCGCAGCTTAACGCGGGCAAACGCCTGGCCTTTACCCGGTTTCACGAATTCACTGGATTCAACCGCATAAGGTTCGCCATCCAACATGATTTTAAGACCGGAACGAAAATCGTTGCTATAGTAAGTCGCCATAAGGCCCTCTGAAATTGTTAACTGGTAGCTAAGCCACAAAATGGCGCATATTGTAACCCTAAATACCCCATTGCGAGAAGATTGGTTAGCGCAACTTGCCGATGTTGTGACCAATCCCGACGAACTGCTGCATCTTTTACAGATTGAAGCTGATGAAAACCTCCGGGCAGGACAGGACGCCAGGCGCTTGTTTGCCCTCCGCGTGCCGCGCGCTTTTATTGCGCGCATGGAGAAGGGCAACCCTGACGATCCTCTTTTACGTCAAGTGCTGACGTCCCGGGATGAATTTATTGTCGCCCCCGGTTTCTCCACCGACCCGCTGGAAGAGCAACACAGCGTGGTGCCAGGATTATTGCATAAATACCAAAACCGGGCGCTATTGCTGGTAAAAGGCGGATGTGCGGTAAATTGCCGCTACTGTTTCCGTCGTCACTTCCCATATGCGGAGAATCAAGGCAATAAGCGCAACTGGACAGTCGCGCTGGAGTATATCGCCGCACACCCGGAACTGGATGAAATCATCTTTTCCGGCGGCGATCCGCTGATGGCGAAAGATCATGAGCTGGACTGGCTGCTCACGCAACTGGAAGCCATTAAGCACGTCAAGCGGCTACGCATCCACAGTCGGTTGCCTATCGTCATCCCGGCACGCATTACTGACGAACTGGTCGCCCGCTTTGACCAGTCACGTCTGCAAATTTTGTTGGTGAACCATATCAACCACGCTAATGAAGTGGACGAGGCGTTCTGCCTGGCGATGAAGAAACTGCGCCACGTGGGCGTCACGCTTCTCAACCAGAGCGTCCTGCTGCGTGGCGTGAATGATAACGCGCGAACGCTGGCGAATCTGAGCAACGCGCTATTTGACGCTGGCGTGATGCCCTATTACCTGCATGTGCTGGATAAAGTGCAGGGCGCCGCGCATTTTATGGTCACCGATGACGAAGCCCGGCAAATCATGCGCGAACTGCTCACGCTGGTATCCGGCTATATGGTGCCAAGACTGGCGCGTGAAATCGGCGGCGAACCGAGCAAAACACCGCTGGATTTACAGCTTCGTCAGCGCTAATCCTCGCGGGCGCGTCAGGGACGACGAAAATATTACCGCGCAATATCACGAGGAGATTCCCCCGCGATTCTCCTCACCCTCTGGCGACGATAAAATACCCTTCGTTAAATACACCTTTCCGCTACTCTCTTTTCAATAAAGTCCGTTTTAGGACTCGCTTAGCGTGTACTGCATTTTCGAATTATACTGGTTCTCCTTTTTATAGGACGGCATAAACAATTTATATATCAAATACATTGCAGTAAAACATTTAATTATTTTATATTTGTGGAGAATTGACATGGCCTTAACGATTAAGGGACTAAATACCGGCGTTATTCGTCACAATGATAAGTTTATCGCGCTGGCGCTTAAGGTGAAGTCACTGAGAAATAAAGAAACACTGCTTTTCTTTCCTGTGCTCGCGCTGCGAGACTTGTTGATCGGCCTTGAACACCGGCTTTATTTACAACACTCGCTTCCGGAACAAGAGCAGGAAAAACGCCAGAAAGCTAAAAGCAGTCACGTGCTTAAAATGCATGAGAATATTCCGGCAATACTCCGTGAAGAGCTGGAAAACGCCGATGTTAATCAGCGTGTTGAATCTTTAGCGTTGAGCGATAATACAGAAAAAGTATTAACCTTTACGTTAAAGCTGCACAATGGTAGCCATCTTGATTTACAGGTCGGTGAGTGGCAGGTTGAAGTTCTGGTGATGGCTATTATTCACGCCATTAATAATGCCGAAATGCGTGAGCTCGCATTGCGTATTTCTTCAATGCTGGACTTTTTACCATTATACGATGCTGACTGCCTGGAAAACGGTAATATCGAATTCGATACCTATAACCAGCCTGACTGGAAACATAATCTGTATAACCATTATTTAGCACTCGTTTATCGTTATACGGATGAGGCAGGACAATCGCATGATTGCGGCACCATCATTAAGACCCGTAGTCAGTCAGGCTCTAAAGAAGCTGAAGCGATATCACGCCGCTTGCTGAATTTCAGCCCGCGTCTTAAAAAGCTGGAAGGAAAACCGTGTAAGGTTTTTGTCAGAACGCTTGGAACCGGTAAAGCAGCGCGTCTGACGCAAGATCAATGCATGCGCGCGTTGCATAATCTACGCATGGCGTCATCGCAGGAAAAACGCTAACCATATCGCCCTCTGAATCTTTCAGAGGGCGTTACGATTCAGACATATCAGTTCGGACATTTATAAACCTGGCCGTTCATCTCGCTGGCCGTCGGGACAAAACTGGACAACATGCCCTGTGACGGACTACTTACGCCATACAGCACGTTTCCACCCATCGCGGCCGCCTGATTACGCAGATCGTTCGCTGCGCCACGCATTGAGCCCCCCTCTTCGCCGTGCTGGCCTGAAAACCAGTTACTCTGTTTACCGGTTGCCGTACCAATTAGCTGGCATTCCGCGCCTGGCTTATCTTCGACAAAGCGTACATTTTGGCCGGCAGCGGTGAGTTCGTTGCTGGAGCTACAACCCGCCATCAGCAGCGCGGCGCCAACGATCCCTGCTAAATATTTCACGTGCATGTTATTCCCCATAATCAATGAGCTGGACGTTTTGTCCGTATCTGAATCTTATACTAAAAAGATGACTAAAAGAAAAACCCCCGGTCATTTCTGCCCGGGGGTTTCTCAATTCTGGGAGATAAGCACCCAAATCATTCTGGTTGCAGGAAGGCGGTAATCCCCAGTCACTTACTCAAGGAAGTGACTGGGGTTAGCCAACGCATCTGCAGCCTGAAGGATGCAGGGTATGGGCAATTACATCATGCCGCCCATACCACCCATACCACCCATGCCGCCAGCAGCGCCTAAATCAGGAGCATCGCTTTTCGGCAGGTCGGTCACCATGCACTCGGTAGTGATCATCAGACCAGCCACAGAAGCCGCATACTGCAGCGCAGAACGGGTAACTTTGGTTGGGTCCAGGATACCCATATCGATCATGTTGCCGTATTCTTCAGTTGCTGCGTTGTAACCGTAGTTACCGTCGCCGCCTTTAACGGTGTTAGCGACAACAGACGGCTCTTCGCCGCAGTTCAGCACGATCTGACGCAGCGGAGCTTCCATTGCGCGCAGCGCAACTTTGATACCCACGTTCTGGTCTTCGTTCTGGCCTTTCAGGTCAGCAATTTTAGAAGCAACGCGGATCAGCGCAACGCCACCACCAGCAACCACGCCTTCTTCTACCGCAGCACGGGTCGCGTGCAGGGCATCTTCAACGCGGGCTTTCTTCTCTTTCATTTCAACTTCGGTCGCAGCGCCAACTTTGATTACCGCAACGCCGCCTGCCAGTTTCGCTACGCGCTCCTGCAGTTTTTCACGATCGTAGTCGGAGGTCGCTTCTTCAATCTGCTGACGGATCTGAGCAACACGGCCCTGGATGGCAGCTTCTTCACCCACGCCATCGATGATGGTGGTGGTGTCTTTGTTGATCACAACGCGTTTCGCCTGACCCAGGTCTTCCAGGGTTGCTTTTTCCAGCTCCATACCGATCTCTTCAGAGATTACGGTACCGCCGGTCAGGGTAGCGATATCCTGCAGCATCGCCTTACGACGATCGCCGAAGCCCGGTGCCTTAACAGCAGCCACTTTCACGATGCCACGCATGGTGTTAACAACCAGGGTAGCCAGCGCTTCGCCTTCAACATCTTCAGCGATGATCAGCAGCGGTTTGCCTGCTTTTGCAACGGCTTCCAGAACCGGCAGCATTTCGCGGATGTTGGAGATTTTCTTATCAGCCAGCAGGATGAACGGGCTTTCCAGCTCTACTGCGCCAGTTTCCGGCTTGTTGATGAAGTAAGGAGACAGGTAGCCGCGGTCAAACTGCATACCTTCAACCACGTCCAGTTCATCCTGCAGACCGGTACCGTCTTCAACGGTGATGACGCCTTCTTTACCGACTTTATCCATCGCTTCCGCGATCAGTTTACCTACGGTTTCGTCGGAGTTAGCGGAGATAGTACCTACTTGAGCAATCGCTTTAGAGTCGGAGCACGGTACAGACAGCGCCTTCAGCTCTTCAACCGCAGCAGCAACCGCTTTGTCGATACCACGTTTCAGGTCCATCGGGTTCATGCCCGCAGCAACGGCTTTCAGGCCTTCGGTAATGATGGACTGCGCCAGTACGGTCGCGGTGGTGGTACCGTCGCCTGCAGCGTCGTTCGCTTTAGAGGCAACTTCTTTCACCATCTGCGCGCCCATGTTTTCAAACTTGTCTTCCAGTTCGATTTCACGCGCTACGGAAACACCATCTTTAGTGATAGTCGGCGCACCGAAAGATTTATCCAGAACCACGTTACGGCCTTTCGGACCGAGGGTGACTTTCACTGCATCTGCCAGTACGTTTACGCCGCGCAGCATTTTCACACGAGCGTCGTTACCGAATTTTACGTCTTTAGCTGCCATTTTCTCTTTCCCTTAAATTCGTATGTTCAGTGTCGTTCGCGGATTACGCTTCAACAATTGCCAGAATGTCGCTTTCAGACATGATCAACACTTCTTCATTGTCGATCTTTTCAGATTTCACACCGTAGCCATCGTTAAAAATAACGATGTCGCCAACTTTCACGTCCAGCGGCTGTACAGTACCGTTGTCCAGGATGCGACCCTTACCGACAGCGATGATTTCGCCACGAGTTGATTTACCCGCTGCGGAACCGGTCAGTACGATGCCGCCAGCAGATTTGGACTCAACTTCTTTACGTTTGACGATCACACGATCATGTAACGGACGAATACTCATTGATAGCTCTCCTTTGAGAAAGTCATTATCAGTTATGGGTGACGCCGGCCCGTAAACGGTTTCCCGGCTGGTGACCAGAGAGATGGGGATGGGGTTTTGCCCCTTCAAGGGGGGAGATGAAAAAAAATTCTTCTGAGCGAAAAAAGCGGTAAAAACGCTACTTATCTCACG
This sequence comes from Salmonella sp. SSDFZ54, assembly GCF_004010735.1. Taxonomy (NCBI): domain Bacteria; kingdom Pseudomonadati; phylum Pseudomonadota; class Gammaproteobacteria; order Enterobacterales; family Enterobacteriaceae; genus Salmonella; species Salmonella sp. SSDFZ54. The sequence continues at coordinate 2,474,172 of NZ_CP034819.1, read as the reverse complement.
TTTACCCAAGGTTTAGAACATCCTGCTATAAGAAAAGGCGTGTGTGATACGCTTAAAAATGTCTGTCGTCACCTGACGTTACAATGCCGCCGGATAATGAGCTGATGAATGAACTAAAAAAAGAGCTTGGGTTGGTTCAGGGCGTTATCTTGTTAACCACATCATTATTAGGGACTGGCGTTTTTGCGCTTCCGGAGCTGGCTGCGCTGGCGGCAGGCAACATCAGCCTTTGGGCATGGCCGCTGCTCATTATTTTGATTTTCCCTATTGCGATTGTCTTTGCTGTGCTGGGGCGTCATTTTCCACACGCTGGCGGCGTAGCGCATTTTGTCGGGATGGCATTTGGCCCGCGTCTGCAACGAGTGATCAGTTGGCTGTTTTTATCAGTTATTCCTGTTAGTTTTCCCGCAGCCTTGCATATTGCGGTGGGTTTCGGCCAGGCGCTGTTTGGCTGGCAAAGCGAACAGCTCTTATTTGGGGAGCTGGGTACTCTAGGTTTGCTATGGTTTATGGGATCGCGCGGCGCCAGCTCCAGCGCCAACCTGCAAGCCATTATCGCTGGATTAATTATCGCGCTTATTGCCGCCATTCTGTGGAAAGGCGCGATTAAACCTGCAGATATCACCTTCCCAGCCGCAAACGAAATCACCTTTTCCCGGCTGTGTACCGCCCTGGCGATCATGTTCTGGGGATTTGTGGGAATTGAGGCTTTTACGCATTTGTCGTCTGAATTTAAAAATCCTGAACGTGATTTTCCGCGCGCATTGATCATTGGCCTGATGCTGGCCGGCGCCATTTATTGGGCCTGTACCGCCGTGGTGCTGCATTTTGGCGTCTATAGCGACAAGATAGCGGCAACAGCCTCGCTACCGCTTATTATTGTTCATCTCTTCGGTATCCAGGCGTTGTGGGTAGCCTGCATTATTGGTTACCTCACCTGCTTTGCCAGCCTGAATGTGTATGCTCAGAGTTTTGCGCGTCTGATATGGACGCAAATGCAATATCAGCCCGATCACTATCTGGCTCAACTCTCTCCCGGGCGCCTTCCCCTGCACGCGTTGAACGTTATTCTGGTCTGTTGTTGCGTGAGTTCCCTGGTCGTCTACGCCCTGAAGATTAACCTCAATGCGCTGATCGTCTATGCTAACGGTATTTTTATTATGCTCTATCTGCTTTGTATGCTGGCGGGCTGTCGACTGTTGAAAGGGCGCTGCTATGCACTGGCGGTGACGGGTTGTCTACTGTGCCTGTTATTGCTGGCAATGCTGGGGTGGAAAAGCTTATATGCCATTATCATGCTGGCTGCATTATGGCTGTTTTTACCGAAGCGAAAACGCATGGCGTAAGACGCATCCGCTGGCCGGATAGCGCCTCACGCGACTTATCCGACCAACATCTCTACCTTTAATCCCGACGATCGTCTTTATGTTCAATACGATCGCGATCGTCATCTTTACGCTGATACTCGCCGTCAAATGTTTCGCCACCGCCAGTACCCGCGCTAAACCCGCCGCCCGGCATCCGGGAAAAACGTAAATGCGGCAGCAACTTCAGCGTCAAATGTTTTTGCACCGGCGGTAACAAAAGGAGAAGGCCGAGAAAATCGGTGAAAAATCCCGGCAACAGGAGCAGTAAGCCAGCGATGATCAGCGATACACTCTTAATCATTTCTGCCGCCGGGCTCTCACCGGCCGCCATTTTTTGTTGCATCAGCAAAAAGTTTTTAAAACCCTGGTTACGTACCAGCGACATACCGATAACAGACGTAAAAATCACCAGGATTAGCGTCATCAGGACACCAAGCACATGGGCGACCTGGATAAAGATAGAAATCTCAATGTAAACATAGAGAAAGACAGCTAAAAAGGGTATCCAGCGCAAAGGACTCTCCTGTAAGTCATGGCCGTCTGCGACGACCATTTGAATGGGGTTGCGATTCGCATCGATTCGATATGGTGGTGCGTAGCAAAATTTCAAGTGGTTTGTACACCTATTTTAGGTAGTAATACTAAAGCGGTGACATATTTCACAAAATAATAAATAAGGGGTAAATTCCCACACTTTAAGTGATCCAGATTACGGTAGGAATTCTGAAGCAGCATATGATCTCGTTTATCAGGCCGATGGAGGGGATAATCGTCGGTCAGAAAACATTCGAAATCACATATATCCTCTGTGTTTTAAAGTAAAAATCATTGGCAGCTTGAAAAAGAAGGTTCACATGTCAAACAACATTCGTATCGAAGAAGATCTGTTGGGTACCAGGGAAGTTCCAGCTGAAGCCTACTATGGTGTTCACACTCTGAGAGCGATTGAAAACTTCTACATTAGCAATAACAAAATCAGCGACATCCCTGAATTTGTGCGTGGCATGGTTATGGTAAAAAAAGCGGCGGCGCTGGCCAACAAAGAGCTGCAAACCATTCCTAAGAGTGTGGCGAACGCCATCATTGCCGCATGTGATGAAGTCCTTAACAACGGTAAGTGCATGGACCAATTCCCGGTAGATGTCTATCAGGGCGGCGCGGGCACTTCCGTCAACATGAATACCAACGAAGTGCTGGCCAACATCGGGCTGGAACTGATGGGCCATCAGAAAGGTGAATATCAGTACCTGAACCCGAACGACCACGTGAATAAATGTCAATCCACTAACGACGCCTATCCGACAGGCTTCCGTGTAGCGGTTTACGCCTCTATCGTCAAACTGATCGATGCCATCAACCAGTTGCGTGAAGGTTTCGAACGTAAAGCGGTTGAATTCCAGGACATCCTGAAAATGGGTCGTACCCAGTTGCAGGACGCCGTACCGATGACGCTTGGTCAAGAATTCCGTGCGTTCAGCATCCTGCTGAAAGAAGAAGTGAAAAGCATCGAGCGTACTGCTGAGCTGCTGCTGGAAGTCAACCTTGGCGCAACGGCAATCGGCACCGGTCTGAACACGCCGAAAGAATACTCTCCGCTGGCGGTGAAAAAACTGGCTGAAGTCACTGGTTTCGCCTGTGTTCCGGCTGAAGATCTGATTGAGGCGACATCTGACTGTGGCGCGTATGTTATGGTTCACAGCGCGCTGAAACGTCTGGCAGTGAAGATGTCCAAAATCTGTAACGACCTGCGCTTGCTCTCTTCTGGTCCTCGTGCCGGCCTGAACGAGATCAACCTGCCGGAACTGCAGGCGGGCTCTTCCATCATGCCAGCCAAAGTGAACCCGGTAGTACCGGAAGTCGTAAACCAGGTATGCTTTAAAGTCATCGGTAACGACACCACCGTTACGATGGCGGCGGAAGCCGGTCAGTTGCAGTTGAACGTTATGGAACCGGTTATCGGTCAGGCGATGTTCGAATCCATCCACATTCTGAGCAACGCGTGCTACAACCTGCTGGAAAAATGCGTTAACGGCATTACCGCGAATAAAGAAGTGTGCGAAGGGTACGTTTATAACTCCATCGGTATCGTCACTTACCTCAACCCGTTCATCGGCCACCACAACGGCGACATCGTCGGTAAAATCTGTGCTGAAACCGGTAAGAGCGTACGTGAAGTTGTGCTGGAGCGCGGCCTGTTAACGGAAGCCGAGCTGGACGATATTTTCTCCGTACAGAACTTGATGCACCCGGCTTATAAAGCTAAACGTTATACTGATGAAAGCGAACAGTAATCGTACAGGGTAGTACCAAAGAGGCACGTCACGATGACGTGCCTTTTTTCTTACAAGAAGTTACCAAATAACAACAATTTAATATCAACTTGTTAAACAACAAGGAAGGCTAATATGATAGTTGTCGAACTTATCATTGTTTTGCTGGCAATCTTTTTGGGCGCCAGACTTGGGGGCATCGGTATTGGATTCGCAGGTGGGCTGGGTGTTCTGGTACTTGCCGCCATCGGCGTGAAGCCAGGGACAATTCCATTCGATGTCATTTCCATCATCATGGCGGTTATCGCCGCGATCTCTGCTATGCAGGTCGCGGGCGGTCTGGATTATTTGGTAAACCAGACAGAAAAACTGCTGCGTAAGAACCCGAAATACATCACTATCCTCGCACCGATTGTGACCTATTTCCTGACTATTTTTGCTGGTACCGGGAACATTTCCCTGGCAACGCTGCCGGTTATTGCTGAAGTCGCGAAGGAGCAGGGAATCAAACCTTGCCGTCCGCTCTCGACCGCCGTGGTATCCGCGCAGATTGCGATTACCGCCTCGCCGATTTCTGCGGCCGTGGTGTACATGTCTTCTGTTATGGAAGGTCATGGCATTAGCTACATTCACCTGCTGTCCGTGGTTATCCCCTCTACGCTGCTGGCGGTGCTGGTGATGTCCTTCCTGGTCACGATGCTGTTCAACTCCAAACTGTCGGACGACCCGATTTACCGCAAGCGTCTGGAAGAAGGGCTGATTGAACTGCGTGGTGAAAAACAGATTGAAATCAAACCGATGGCAAAAAATTCCGTCTGGCTGTTCCTGCTGGGCGTTATTTGCGTGGTTGTTTATGCGATTGTCAACAGTCCGAGCCTCGGCCTGGTTGAGAAACCGCTGATGAACACCACCAACGCTATTTTGATCATCATGTTGAGCGTCGCAACGCTGACCACCATCCTGTGTAAAGTGGAAACTGACGCCATCCTCAACTCCAGTACCTTTAAAGCAGGGATGAGCGCCTGTATCTGTATTCTGGGCGTGGCGTGGCTGGGCGATACCTTCGTATCCGCTAACATCGACTGGATCAAAGACACTGCGGGTAGCGTCATCCAGGGTCATCCGTGGCTGCTGGCCGTCATCTTCTTCTTTGCTTCCGCGCTGCTCTACTCTCAGGCGGCAACGGCGAAAGCGCTGATGCCGATGGCGCTGGCGCTGAACGTCTCTCCGCTGACGGCAGTCGCTTCCTTCGCCGCCGTTTCCGGCCTGTTCATTTTGCCGACCTACCCGACTCTGGTTGCGGCGGTACAGATGGATGACACCGGTACAACCCGTATCGGTAAATTCGTCTTTAACCACCCGTTCTTCATCCCAGGCACCCTGGGCGTCGTTCTGGCTGTCTGCTTCGGCTTCCTGCTGGGCAGCTTTATGCTGTAAGTGTTTCACCCGCGGGGCGTATCACGCCCCGCATTCTCCCGCCCTTTGACTAACATCCTGCCCTCGTCCGTTGTATAGTGACCGTTCACTTGCGGGTCTTTTTGTTCTTTCGAGGTGTTTATGCTTGATGTTAAGAGTCAGGATATTTCCATCCCCGAGGCCGTTGTGGTGCTTTGTACCGCCCCGGATGAAGCTACCGCCCAGGATCTGGCCGCCAAAGTGCTGGCGGAAAAACTGGCTGCCTGCGCCACCCTCCTCCCCGGCGCGACATCGCTGTACTACTGGGAAGGCAAACTGGAGCAGGAGTATGAAGTTCAAATGATCTTAAAAACCACCGTTTCACATCAGCAAGCGCTTATCGACTGCCTGAAGTCTCATCACCCGTATCAAACGCCTGAACTTCTGGTTTTACCTGTTACTCACGGAGATACTGATTACCTCTCATGGCTCAACGCATCTTTACGCTGATCCTGCTGCTGTGCAGCACATCCGCCTTCGCCGGATTATTCGACGCGCCGGGTCGCTCGCAGTTCGTCCCTGCCGACCGGGCGTTTGTTTTTGATTTTCAGCAAAATCAACACGATCTTACCCTCTCCTGGCAGGTAAAAGAGGGTTACTACCTTTACCGTAAACAAATCAGTATCACGCCGACGAAAGCGGATATCGCTGCAGTCCAACTCCCGGCAGGCGTCTGGCATGAAGATGAGTTCTACGGAAAAAGCGAAATCTACCGTAAGCGGCTAAACGTTCCGGTAACGGTTAACCAGGCGGCGGCTGGCGCGACATTAACGGTAACGTACCAGGGGTGCGCCGATGCGGGATTCTGTTATCCGCCGGAAACGAAAACGGTGCCGCTAAGTGAAGTTGCCGCGGCAATAGATGCCACGCCGACGCCTGCTGTCACCCAGACGGGTGAGACATCAAAACCCGCCGCCCAGCTACCTTTTTCCGCGCTCTGGGCGCTGCTGATCGGCATAGGCATCGCCTTTACGCCCTGCGTTTTACCCATGTATCCGCTGATTTCCGGTATTGTCCTGGGGGGAAGGCAACGTTTGTCGACGGGGCGCGCACTGCTGCTGGCCTTTATCTATGTACAAGGGATGGCGCTGACCTATACCGCACTGGGTCTGGTCGTCGCCGCAGCGGGATTACAGTTTCAGGCGGCGCTGCAGCACCCTTATGTGTTAATCGGCCTTGCCATCGTGTTCACCCTGCTTGCGTTGTCGATGTTTGGCCTGTTCACACTACAGCTCCCCTCATCACTGCAAACCCGGCTGACATTAATGAGTAATCGTCAGCAAGGCGGCTCGCCCGGCGGTGTTTTTGTTATGGGGGCGATTGCCGGATTAATTTGCTCTCCCTGTACCACAGCGCCGTTAAGCGCGATCCTGCTTTATATCGCTCAGAGCGGCAACATGTGGCTGGGCGGCGGTACGCTGTATTTGTATGCATTAGGTATGGGTCTACCGCTAATGCTGGTCACCGTGTTTGGCAACCGTCTGCTACCGAAAAGCGGCCCGTGGATGGCGCATGTCAAAACCGCTTTTGGTTTCGTGATCCTCGCGTTACCGGTCTTTTTACTGGAGCGGATTATTGGCGAGGCTTGGGGTTTACGTCTGTGGTCGCTGCTGGGCGTCGCTTTCTTTGGTTGGGCCTTTATCACCAGCCTTCAGGCCAGACGAGCGTGGATGCGTATCGTACAGATTATCCTGCTGGCGGCAGCGCTCATTAGCGTGCGGCCTCTACAGGATTGGGCGTTCGGATCGCCATCCGCGCAAGCTCCAGCGCACCTCAATTTCACGGCTATTTCTACCGTGGACGAACTCAATCAGGCGCTGGCGCAGGCCAAAGGCAAACCCGTTATGCTGGATTTCTACGCCGACTGGTGCGTGGCCTGTAAAGAGTTTGAAAAGTATACCTTCAGCGATCCGAGGGTCCAGCAGGCGCTCGGCGACACGGTGCTCTTGCAGGCTAACGTCACCGCTAATAATGCGCAGGATGTCGCGCTGTTAAAGCATCTGCAAGTCCTCGGGCTGCCCACCATTCTGTTCTTTAATGCCCAAGGCCAGGAACAGCCGCAATCGCGAGTCACCGGCTTTATGGACGCCGCCACCTTTAGCGCGCATTTGCACGATCGCCAACCGTGAGCGACACTTGCAAAAGCAAAGACGGAGGAGAATACCGTGCAACGTGAAGATATTCTGGGAGAAGCCCTGAAATTACTGGAGACGCAAGGGATAGCCGATACTACGCTGGAAATGGTGGCGGAGCGCGTAAATCGCCCACTCGACACATTACAGCGTTTCTGGCCAGATAAAGAAGCCATTTTATATGACGCGCTACGTTATCTGAGTCAGCAGGTAGATATCTGGCGACGCCAGCTTCTTCTTGATGAGACGCTTTCTGCTGAACAAAAGCTACTGGCACGCTACAGCGCGCTTTCGGAATGTGTTAGTAATAATCGTTATCCTGGCTGCTTGTTCATTGCCGCCTGTACGTTTTATCCCGACCCAACCCATCCTATTCACCAACTGGCCAATCAACAAAAACGCGCGGCACATGATTTTACCCATGAGCTACTGACCACGCTGGAAATTGACGATCCGGCGATGGTTGCAAGGCAGATGGAGCTGGTGCTGGAAGGTTGTCTCAGCCGAATGCTGGTCAACCGCAGTCAGGCTGATGTAGATACCGCTCAGCGGTTGGCGGAAGATATTCTGCGTTTTGCACAGTGCCGTCAGGGTGGAGCGCTCACCTGACGGGTAGTGATTTTATGCATTTTGCCTGAAAAGCAGGCAGTCAGCGCGCTTTTATCACTTTTTTCGTGTAAAGCCGTTGACGACCGCGCCCCTTTACGGTTTAATGCGCCCCGTTGCCCGGATAGCTCAGTCGGTAGAGCAGGGGATTGAAAATCCCCGTGTCCTTGGTTCGATTCCGAGTCCGGGCACCACTTATTCAGAAAACCCAGCCTATGGCTGGGTTTTTGCTTTTCTGGGAATGGAAATCCGTAGCCCCATCTCTGGCCTGACTAGCTATAACGAGAAGGCCAGATTTTCTCTGGCGCAACGCCCAGCGCTTCGGCGAACAGCCGCTCACCTTTGGGCCAGGGTCACCACCACTTTTGGGAATTTCCACCCGCCGAACTGGCGGTGGGAAGTAGCTCCCGGATGCCATTCGGTTCCAGAGTTTGTAGAGGTTGGCCGTCAGGTCATTGAATGAATCTTCATCTTTACGCTCGAATGCCCCTTTTCCAAACTCGGCATCAGCTAAGCTATTACGCCAGTATGAAGTGAATCCCTGAGTATTGCTGTCCATTGTCCATCCCATAACTTCAATAAAACTATCGATTTCATTGATATTGATATTGATATAACTCATGGCTCAACATTGTTCACGATGCGAGCGCGATCACAATGATTTATTTGTGTCTGAAAGGTACTCAGTGCTACTGACAGGATTTAAGAGATCAGTATTACTATTTTATTAACTCGTTTTTTTGCTATGTTCTATTGTTCATCAAGAAGTAATTGGTCCGGGAAGAAGCGAAACGTTTTAGTTGCGCCGGGTTATTGCAACCTTACCTACCAGCAACAAAAAAATAGCAGACTGATTGTCATAGTAAAAATTCCTCTTTAGGTGTATATCTATTGTAGAAATCCCATTGAAACGAAGTGCCGCTTTCAATGTGGTTGTGGTATGTAGCATCAACTTATTCGTTTCATTGTTATGAAATGATCGGTTGTTGATTATAACAATGTATATCATTCCCGTTTACACGATTGGCGTGCTCAATATAGAAATTGCGCTAAAACAACACAAAAGCGCGCGCCAAACATAATACCCTACAAAAAATGTGATCTCCGATGAACAGAAAAGAGAAAATATTTCAGGCAGTTTGTGAGCTTTGTATCACTTTTCCTAATGGATTGACAACTGAGCAGATTGCACTATATACAAATATTGCTAGGCCCAATGTTAGTAATTATTTAAATCAATTTATTAAAGAGAATAAAATAGTCAAATCCGGCACTCGCCCAGTACTTTACTCTATCAAAAAAGAAAACCTTAAAACCATTCATCAGAGTGCTAATCTGCCTGTGCATGATGTACAAAAAGAGCCTTTCCAGTATTTTCTGGGGTATAACGGAAGTATTAAAAAACAAATCAATCAGGCTAAAGCTGCTGTTATGTATCCTCCGCATGGATTGCATACGCTGTTAACGGGGGACACTGGTGTAGGGAAAAGTCTTTTTGCCAGTCTGATGTATAATTACGCTGTTTATCAGAATGCGCTTGATAAAAATTCACCGTTTATCGTTTTTAACTGTGCTGATTATGCCAGTAATCCGCAATTATTGGTTTCTCATATCTTTGGCCATGTAAAAGGCGCTTTTACCGGTGCTACCAGAGATAAATTTGGCCTACTCAGTGAAGCAGATGGTGGAATGTTATTTCTTGATGAAGTTCATCGCTTGCCGCCTGAAGGGCAAGAAATGATATTTTATTTTATGGATACAGGCACTTATGGGTTGCTAGGGGAGACACAGCGTAGTCGTAAGGCACAAATATTACTTATTTGCGCCACCACCGAAGAGCCTAATTCTACGCTGCTTTCCACTTTTCTGCGGCGTATCCCAATCAAAATCAATATTCCTAATCTTGCCGAACGTTCACCTGGCGATCAGGTCGATCTGTTAAAATATCTGCTGGAAATCGAAGCCAGAAAAATCAACTGCGCCATAACTATTGATACCGACAGTGCTAAAGCAATCATCGGCTCGTCTTTCTCTGGTAACGTGGGTAAATTAAAATCGACTATCCAGTCCGTATGCGCCCACTTTTTTATCGAAGATAATAATCCTAACCAGCTTAATATTACTTACAATAAACTCATCTCTGATATCAAAGTGGGAATTTTTAATCTGGCGCGTGACAACGATTATCTGGTTGGGTTGCAGCATGCACTGGCTGGTACTATCACGATCATGCCTGATAACTCACATTCGGGCCTGGACTTATACACAGATATTGATGTAAATAAACATAATACTCCTTTTCAGGTCTATGATGTTATTGATAAGAAAATCCAATTCATGCTGGAGCAAAATTTTTCAGATACTGATATAAATAATTACATCACTTCTGAAATCAACCAGTATATCGACTTGCGTTTACCCAAAAAGCTTGAACATGTTGATCACGGTTTACCGAATGCGACTCTAGTCTTCTGTCAGTCGTTAAAAAATGAATTAGAGCTTCAGTTGAATAAAGAGTTCAGCCATGGATTTCTGCTGTCTTTGGGGTACCATCTGAATAATATTATACAAAAAAGAACCCGCTCACGCACGAATACCTGGATAAGACATTATCGCGTTGATAACCTTGAAGAATATGAATCTGCGCTGACAATCAAAAAACGACTGTATAAAGAATTTGATATTGATATTAATGATGATGAAGTTGTCTATCTGACCATTCTTTTGGCCTCGCTGGTGGTTCGTGAACGTGATAAGCATATCCACGTTATCGTTGCGACCCATGGTGATATGATCGCCAGCAACATGGTCGACATAGCAAAAATATTAATTGCTGAAGATAATATATCAGCCGTCAATATGCCGTTGGATATCCGCCCGAACCAGGCCATTGCGCAAATCAAGCAAACCATCACAGCTTACTCAAATGCAAAAGGATTTTTATTATTAGTGGATATGGGATCGCTCATCCAGGCGGGATATCTCTTATCACAAGAGTGTAATGTCCCCGTCAGAACTCTGGACATGGTTTCTACTCCCTTAGTGATTGAAGCACTTAGACGCTCGGCACTGCTGGATGCCGATCTGGATGACATTTATTTGAGCCTGCAACATTTCAAAGGTTACGGCGTCAGTGAACACAATGCGGTAGTTACTGGCAATAAACCATTGGCAGTACTGGCTATTTGTTCGTCTGGCGAAGGGATTGCCCGGAAACTTAAAAATTTATTAAGCTCAGTACTGGAAGAGATGAATCGTAAAGATATCCATATCATTAACCTGTCGGTTGAAGAGGTGCTCAATACGAAGCATAAAATCACTACTGAATATCAGGTGTTGCTTTCAATTGGCGTGATTAACCCCGGACTGGATGTACCCTATATTTCACTGCCAGATTTCTTTTCACCAAAAGGTGAATTGACATTCCAGACCATTATCGGTGGGGCTTTTCCGGTGATGGTTGAAAATAAAAATCCGGTAACGCTTACTAAACTGGCTGAACAATATCTACAAGAGTTTTTAACTTACCTGAATCCGAAAAAAATCGTGCCCATCGTCATGCTTTTTCTGCAGCAGTTGAAAGAACAACGTCACTTTGATGAATTCGGTTCCAATTTACTCAATATGATTGTGCATACCTGCGTTGCGATAGAGCGTTCGGTTCGTAATGAAACCATAACGTATAACAAACTTAATCGGGAAGCATATTTGATGAGCGAATTATTTAAAATATATCAAAAGGCCAATGAGATATTGGAGGATAAACTTGATGTCAAACTCAATGATGACGAGCTACTTTTCATTATTGATATGCTGGAAAAAGAGTAAAAAGATTATCAGGCGTCGGGATGCCAACGCCTGTTAGAGTCTTATGCCAGCGCTTCTGCCAGATCTCGTTGCATAATCTGCCAGGCTTCACCAATATCTTCTGAGTGACCGAAAAGACCACTGGAACCGACAATCAGCACATCAGCCCCGGCTTCCACTAATGCACTATAGGTGTTTTTATTACAAGAGCCATCAACTTCAATTAAAAATTCCAGTTGATGCTGCTGCCGATATTCTGCAAAGGCAGCAATCTTTTTCAGCATTGCGGATATAAATGCTTGTCCGGCAAAACCCGGATCCACCGTCATAATAGTCACTTTATCCACACGATCCAGATATAACGTAACGATGTCGAGTTGGGTTTCCGGGTTTACAACTAGTCCACATTTCATTCCCGCTGAGCGAATATTGTCAATCAGACGGAATGCCTGCCCATTTGCCGTTTCAGCATGAAAGCTCACCATGGATGCGCCGGCGTCGGCCAGGGTACTGATATAATCTTGCGGGTTAGTCACCATGAGATGGCAATCAATGGGGGCGCTTGCCACCCGCTTCATCTGCGATACAAAAAACGGTGACAGTGTCAAATTTGGAACATAGTGACCATCCATAATATCGACATGGAAATAACCGATTTTATCGTTCAGAAAACTAACTTGCTCTTCAAGCCGTAATAAATCCATGCACATTAGCGAGGGGGCGATTAAAGGGGACTTCATCATATTACTCCTTTGTAACCATCATACCTTTACAGGTAAAACCACGACGATGGTGGAATGTGTCAAAAAGATCTATAACGCTGTCGATTTCTACCTGATGAGAAATTAAGTCATTGACCTGTAATTTCCCTGAACTAATCGCAGCGGCTGCATCAGCCCATTCGTCGTGCGGCATTTGTTTATAAACTGAGTTATAAACACTGGCGATAACCGCTTCTTTACGCATTACTTTGTCATATACTTCACGTGGAATTTGCATATCACCATGCGGATTGCCCATCAGCATCACTTTGCCGTAAACACGACAGGCTAACAGCGCCTGGGTTAATCCGGCGCATGAACCACTTCCTTCAATCGTGACATGCGCACCAAAACCATCAGTCTCTTTCAACACCCACTCAACCGCATCCTCTTCAGTGGCGAGGCACACATGTTCGAATCCCAGTTCGCGGCAGAACTCGACTTTTTTCGGATTCACATCAATCAGCATGACTTTTTGCGCACCGTAAATCGTCGCCCAACGCGCTGCCATTAGCCCTATCGGACCTGCGCCAATAATGACGATACTGTCATTCAGATCCAGGTTAGCACGCCGTATGACATGCAAAGCAATGGTAGCCGGTTCAAGCATAGCCGCTGCGCTGTAGCTGACATGATCAGGGAATTCGACGAGATTAAATTCCGGAACCGTTAAATATTCACTAAAACCACCGTCACGACGGGAACCGTAAGAGCTGTAGTTCAGGCAGCGAGGATAGTGGTGCTGCTGGCAAAACTCGCACGTCATGCACGGTACAATTGGGAATACGGCCATCCGCTTGCCAATCAATGCAGGATCGCCGCCCAAACCAACCGCCTCAACCCGACCGGCGAACTCATGCCCCAGTACGCGCGGAAAACTCAGCGTGCCTGTTTGATACGCCCTTGGCACATCCGAACCACACAACCCGGAAGCCATCACTTTCAGCAACACCTCACCCGCTTGAGGGACTGGCATGTTACGTTCCTGTAACTCGAGGTGACCAATGGCCGTCAATGCAACTACTTTCATTCTGCTTCTCCTCCGTTTTCAACGGCGATTATTCAAGGTTTGCATGATTAAGCTTCACATTAGCCAGCGATAATTGCTTGATAGCCATAATTTCAAGACAAACAAGATCGCCAAACAGGACCAAAGATTGTTCAAATAGCGTGGTCATAGGTTGAATCGAAATATATTCCCCTGTTCCACCTTTTGAGCCACAGTGAAAATCGACAATAACGTCCGCAAGCTGAGCAATTGAACTTGTCGGGCTGGAAGTCAGATGAACAATTTTTGCATCATAGCGTTTAGCGCAGGCAGTAATATGCTTTGGAAAGATTGATTCACCAGACCCCGAGCCCACTACCAAAATATCTTTAGGTCCAATAGGGGGTTCATTAACTGCCCCAACGACACAGGCGTTGATGCCCAGATGGTTAAGACGCTTGACGGTCATTTCAAGTGCGAGTAAAACGCGCCCTACGCCGACAAAGAAAACTTTTTCAGCCTGCAATAGTGTCGAAATATATTCATCAATTTGCCGTTCATCAATTCTGCTCAGAACCATTGAGAGTTCTTTTTCGATTATTCCGACATTTTCACGATAATTTTTCGTTGCCATTTACATCACCATCATTCCCTTACAAAAGGGGACTTTACTGTCGCGAATAAGATTAAATAAGGCAGACAACTCTTCCATCGGAACGGCATGGGTGATCAGATCGCTCACTTTTAGCTTGCCGGACTGAATAGCCGCAGCAGCATCTTTCCACTCATCATGTGGCCGTTGTGAATAAATAGAGTTAAAGACGCCCATAATCTGCGCTTCTTTACGCATAAATTTATCGTAGATTTCGCGCGGAATATTGACGTCAGTGTGTGGGTTCCCCAGCATCAATACTTTGCCAAATACCCGACAGGACATCAGAGAGTTAATGAATCCCGAGGAGGAACCACTGCCCTCAATACAGACATCAGCACCATAACCTTCTGTCTGTTGCATCACCCACTCGACAGGATCTGTCTGGCTTGCGTCGCAGATATCTGTGAATCCCAGGGCGCGACAAAACTCTATTTTCTTCTGGTCAATATCAACCAGCAATACTTTCTTAGCACCATAGATCGCCGCCCAGCGTGCAATCATAATCCCGATGGGCCCCATGCCATAAATCACGACGCTATCATTAAGATCCAGATGTGCGCGACGCATTACATGTAAACCAACAACAGCCGGTTCGAGCATAGCGGCTTCACGTAAATCTGCATCATCATCAAGCAATACCAGGTTAAATTCAGGCACGCTGAGGTATTCGCTAAACCCACCATCCTGACGTGAGCCAAAATAGCTGTAATGTGTACATTTCGCATAGTAACGCTCTTTACAAAATGCACATTCATTACAAGGAATAAGTGGGAAAATAGCAGTTTTACGACCGACCAGATCCTCTTTAACCCCTTCGCCGACTGCCACAATATGACCAGAAAATTCGTGTCCCAAAACAATAGGATAATGATAAGGACCATTGACAAATGCTCTTGGAATATCAGATCCACAGATACCTGCCGCACCTATTTTAACTAAAACCTCTCCAGCTCGTGGCGTAGGAATAGCTCTTTCCTGCAACTCGAATTTACCGAGTTCAGTTAATGATAACACTTTCATACTTTTTTCCTCGGAGACTAGTGCCCGCAGGCACTAGTATTAGTAGTAATCAATTATTTTGTAACAGGCACTGCCAGTATCCCCAGATAAGAGGAGATAATACCGACAATAAAGATAACCGCGATTACAGTATTAGGCTTCATTTTTCTATTTACCATTTTCAGGATACCTAGCGTTATCAATAATGGAATCAGCGATGGCAGCAATGTATTTAAAATATCCTGGAAGACTACCGTAACTCCGTTTAAGTTAATTGAGGCCGGAGTGATAATATTAACTCTGGATGCCGCCATACCACCAACCACCATCAGACCAATGAGTCCAAATGCGTCGGTTAATTTATCCATTAATCCTTTTTTCAGAATATCAAGGATAACGGTACGACCTTTACTGTATCCCAGAAAGAACATATTCAGGCTACAGAATATCATGATGAATTTATAGAAAACTTCAAACAGTATCGGACCCGCTATATTTCCCTGTATAGCAAGATTACAGGCAATGGCCGCCAGAATGGAATATACGATTGCTTGCAGAGTATCACCAATACCGGCTACCGGCCCCATTAAGCCTGAGCGTAGTGACGTAATGGCCTCTGGTGGTAGCTGGGCACCATTGGCCCGTTGTTCTTCCATTGCAACTGAAACACCGGTGATCACATGACCACAAAATGAAGGCTCGGTATTAAAAAAGTTAAGATACTTTTTTAACTCTTGTACTTGCCTGGCTTTGTCATTTGGATACAGTTTACGGATAACCGGCACCATGGCGCTGGTTTGTCCAAGAGCCTGTAAACGTTCATAGTTATAACAGGTTTCGGATGAATAGTTTAAAGCCCATGTTTTAAGCAACTCTTTACGGGTAAGCGTAGAGGTATTTGGAGTCTCGTTGGGCTGAGATTCATTTAGAGTCTGATATGTTGCCATTTTAATTTCTCCCTTATCCCTTCGTTGCAGAAACTTTTTGTTCAGCATTGATGTTCATAATCACCGCAGCGATAACCGCAAATACAGCAATTGCCATGATTCCCAGATTCAGATATGCAACCAGGAAGAAACCAAGAAAGAAGAATGGCATCAGACGTTTTTTACCGAGGAAAGAGACCAGCATTGCAATACCCAGCGCTGGCATAATACCGCCGATAACCTCAAATGCATTAACCAGGCTCTGCGGAATCATCGTCAGCATGTTCTTCATAAAATCCGCGCCAAAATAGACCATGCAGAATGCAGGAATACCGACCAGCACCATATTTACAAAAAAGGATGGGATATAGTTCATCATCCGCATACCGGTAATATTGCCGCGATCCAGCATCGCTTCTGCTTTGTGAACCCACAGGGCGTTAAAACTCATCGATGCCTGAAAAGTCAGGATCCCCAGCAGAGAAAATGGGACGGCAAATACCACTGCGGTTGAAGGCGCGGCACCACTTAAAATGGTCATCGCCGTACCAAAAACCGATGCTACCGGCAGGTTACCGGGCATCGTACCGCCCACTGTCATCCACCCGAGGTAGGCAAGGTTAATGTAGGCCGCGGCTTTCATCCCCTCGATAGGGGAACCAAGTGCAAGTGCGACAAGAAAACCCGATATAATTGGATAAAGCCACGAACGAGTCAGCAAATGGCTAACCCACCAATTGCTGAGAATAGCAATGAGGGCGACTAAAATAGCTGAGAGAAGCATAATATATTATCCTTTATATTTGTAGAGTATATTTGCGTTATTATGATCGTACTTATAAGTAAGGTATTAGCTCCATTGGGGCATCGCTGGGCAATACCTTTATATTAATTGGTACTCCTAACTGATTGATTTCTCTAAATGCCGCACGTTCAACGTCTGACGCTGCCAGATTACGATATAGTCGAGAGCGCTTTTCATTTACACCCATGCCACCAACGATTAATTCTTCAAAATTAACACCGCCTTGTAGTAGTGCCAGTACCGGAATCGGACTTTTTACAAGAATAATAATTTTGTCATCTTCGCCATCGTCTTTAACATTACTCAGCACGTCGATTGCCTGGGCAACATTAAAAATGTTCAGTGTCATATGGTTGGGTACAGCCATTTCCAGTACAGAAATCATAAAATCATCATGGACGAGCTCATCATCAATAATAATAATTTTAGTTGCATTGATATGTTTTACCCAGCCAGTCATTACCTGGCCGTGAATTAATCTGTCATCAATGCGAAGTAAGGATACAGTAGACATTTTCTGGCCTCTTGGTTTTACAATGGTTTAATTGAAGATTGTCCCACGGTGATGGCAATATCCACGAGGTGATCAAGCGATGTAGACTCCTGACGTTCAAGGAAAATATTAACAAGCATAGGAATATTTACACCTGCGACAACCCTGGTGTTTTTTCGTTGCTTAACAAAGTAAGTAGATGCATTAAACGGACTCCCTGAGAACATATCTACCACAAACAAAACTGGCATATCCCCGGGAACGGCATCCACCACACGTTTCATTTTTAAAATAAGACCTTCAACATTTTCTCCGGGCATAAAATCAAGCGTCCTAACGTCTTCATAACGCCCTACCAGCATTGCGACTGTTTCAATCAATTCGTTTGCCAGCTTTCCATGAGTTGCCACAATTACCGTACAATCCATTCTAATGCCCTCTTTATCTGTCTCTACTTTACCTGACTCATTTAATTGATGGTCTATGGCAAAAGATACTGCTACACGCTGTTCAGCATTATGCGTGCCAACTTTTTTATTTTTATATTTATCATATAGATACGAGTTAGTGTTTCACTGTGTATTTTGTGTATCACTTGGCTAGATGACAGTGTTTCGACAGTTTTGTATCACCTCATAACTGATTTGGTTGATAACAATAACGAAGAATCCTTTTAGGGTCAGAGAGTAGCGGGTCGTGGTGACATTTTTGCTGAAGGCTTACCGTATCAGCGTCGGCGGGGATGCGGGCTGCTGATGCAGAGCAGAACCGTTTACCAGTGGCAGAGCCGGAGTGATGATCGGGCGCTAACTGTAGTGGATAATTTTAGTCGGGAATGCCTGGCGAGCCATGCCGGAAAATCGTTAAAAGGCGAGGATGTGGTCAGAATAATGGAGGCACTGCGGGTGTCGGATAAGCGGGTGCCGGTACGAATCCAGACGATTAACAGCAGCGAGTTTATCTCAAAAAGTCTGGATAAATGGGCGTATGAACACGGCGTCACAATGGACTTCTCGCGCCCCGGAAAGCCGACAGATAACCCGTTTATTGAATCATTTAACGGCAGTCTGCGGGATGAATGCCTGAACATTCACTGGTTCCTGTCACTGGAAGATGCGCAGGAAAAACCCGACAACTGGCGCAGGGAATACAATCATGAGAGAACGCATTCATCATTAAATGACATGACTCCGGCTGAATTTATCCGAAGTCTCCGGAAAGACGAAGATCTCTGATTTAGCACTGTACTGATTTTGGGCCAGGGTCAAAAGCTTACTTAGCTACAGGGAGATTATTATCAGTAATAACGCGTATCACTCCATCTGACGGTTCGCTAGCCTCGACAAGTGAATCCAATATTTCCGCCATGAACTTTTCCATCACTGACAACAATAATCCCTTCGCCAATTTTGGCATTTTTTCTTTTTCGGTTTCTTTATTCTTAAATATTGTTTACGACTCTTGTTCATAATCATGAATTAATACTCAGCACATCATGACTGGTGGTAGTTGTCGGGGTAACAGGGCACATAGCTTAAAATACTTATTCATAGTTTGTTATTACGTAAACATTTTAACCTAATGCGTGTCAGTCAGGCACGCAGATAAAAAACAACCGGGGAGAAAAGTTAAACAAAATGCTGTTAGCCGGAAGTACCAGTATTGTTCTGTTGTCCGTTGCAGTCAGTCCGGTATGGACAGACGATAATGCCAGTACAGCGTCCTGCTTTTTTACCTGTATGTTGAATAACCATTGCAATAAATCATTATAGGATTACATCTGTTTATTATTGCCTGATCCGGAGTGAGTCTTTATGAAAAGTCGTTATTTAGTATTTTTTCTACCACTGATCGTAGCTAAATATACATCAGCAGAAACAGTGCAACCCTTTCATTCTCCTGAAGAATCAGTGAACAGTCAGTTCTACTTACCACCACCGCCAGGTAATGATGATCCGGCTTTCCGCTATGATAAGGAGGCTTATTTTAAGGGCTATGCGATAAAGGGTTCCCCACGATGGAAACAAGCTGCTGAGGATGCAGATGTAAGCGTGGAAAATATAGCCAGAATATTCTCGCCAGTAGTGGGTGCTAAAATTAATCCCAAAGATACGCCAGAAACCTGGAATATGTTACAGAATCTTCTGGAAATGGGCGGCTACTACGCTACTGCTTCGGCAAAAAAATATTATATGCGTACTCGTCCCTTTGTCTTATTTAATCATTCTACCTGCCGTCCTGAAGATGAGGATACTTTGAGAAAAGATGGCTCTTACCCTTCCGGGCATACTGCTTATGGTACACTTCTGGCATTAGTATTATCCCAGGCCAGACCGGAACGCGCGCAGGAGCTCGCCAGACGAGGATGGGAGTTCGGGCAAAGCAGAGTGATATGCGGTGCTCACTGGCAAAGCGATGTTGATGCTGGCCGTTATGTGGGAGCAGTAGAGTTTGCAAGGCTGCAAACAATCCCGGCTTTTCAGAAGTCACTGGCAAAAGTCCGTGAGGAGCTGAACGACAAAAATAATTTATTGAGTAAAGAAGAACGCCCCGAACTTAATTACTGAAGGTGAAAGTCTTCCCGCAAACTGGCCACAGCAAATGAAAGGAAGTGCAACTGCGTAGGGACGACCGGGCGTGAGACTGTAATTAAAATTGTGTAATTGCCTGTTTTTGATATGTTCACTCCAACAACAGAGACAGGCAATTATGGACGAAAAGAAACTTAAAGCCCTTGCGGCTGAAGTGGCTGAAGGCCTTAAAACCGAAGCCGATCTCCATGCTTTTTCCCGCATGTTGACGAAGCTTACCGTCGAAACAGTGCTCAATGCGGAGCTGGCTGACCACCCCGGGTATGAGAAAAATGCGCCCAAAACAGGCTCAAACACCCGCAATGACTACTCGTCAAAAACGGTGTTATGCAATAACAGCGAGATCGAACTGAACACGCCGCGTGACCGTGAAAATACCTTCGAACCACAGCTGATTAAGAAGCACCAGACGCGCATTACGCAGATGGACAGCCAGATTTTATCCCTCTGCGCCAAAGGCATGACTACCCGCGAAATCGTTGCCACCTTCAAAGAAATGTACGACTCCGATGTGTCGCCCACGCTGATATCTAAAGTCACCGACGCCGTAAAAGAGCAGGTCACTGAGTGGCAAAACCGACAAATGGATACGCTGTATCCCTTTGTTTATATGGACTGTATGTTGTCAAAGTTCATCAGAATGGCAGTGTGATAAACAAAGCAGTTTTCCCTGCGCTGGGGATCAATACCGAAGGTCAGAAAGCGTTGCCGGCATGTGGCTGTCCGGAAATGAAGGCACAAAGTTCTGGCTAAGCGTGCTGACGGAGCTGAAAAAGCGGGGCCTTCAGGACAGACATCCTGATTGCTTGTGTGGACGGTCTGAAGGGCTTCCCGGATGCGATAAACAGCGTCTTCCCGAAATATCCGCAAATCAGCAAAAGCTGGCGTGCGCACTGGGAAAACCTCAATACGCTCTTCAGTTATCCGCCGGATATCCGCAAGACCATCTACCATCTACACTACAAACGCAGTCGAATCCCTGAACAGCGTGATCCGTGCCACGATTAAGAAACGCAAAGTGTTCCCGACGGATGACTCGGTACGAAAAGTTATTTATCTGGCAATCAAGGATGCATCAAAAAAATGGAGTATGCCGATCCAGAACTGGCGACTGGCGATGGGCCGCTTTATTATCGAATTCGGTGACCGCCTGAGCAATCACCTTTAATATATTGGCAGTTATATAGAATTACTGACAGGCTCAAAAAAAGAGACCAGATTTCAGTCTCTTTTTTATCACTCATAATAATAGTCAGTTATTTTCTTTTATTTAGCTCTTCCATAAAATTTACCCAATTTTTATATTGATAATCAAGATTGCGAATCTCGTCTGAGATGGTTGATTGCTGCTGTATGAGACCACGTTTCTTTGCTATCAACTCTTGTAAACCATCATCGAGCACCTTCATTTTCGCTTTTATCTTCTCATTAATTTCATTATATTTTACGGAGTATTCTTCTTTATGTTTTTCTAATACAGCACGTTTCTCCGCCCTTATGTCATCAAAATCACTCAACCTGTAATTCTTTAATTTTTCCCGGCGAGCCTTCATTGCTGGGTCGAAAACTTCAGTATTGTACTTCTTCTCAAAATAATAAGGAGCATTTTCTTTATTAAAGAGTTCCAGCTCTTTATTCAAATCACGCTGAACAAAATAACGGCTTTGTGTTTTTCCATCTTCCCCTTTCCCCCAATACTCATCGATTTCTTTATTAATAACTAATATATTAGTTTTAATTTTTGCGATATCATTATTTAATTCGTTTAGTTTTGATTTCTTCCTGGCATATTCATCTTTAATTGCATTTATTTTATCATCAAAACCTGCTCCATCCATGATGATATATTTACCGTCAGTTTCAACATTAGGAATTGGATTGCCTTTTGGTGTTTCTGACATTTGTAATGAAGAAAATATTGTTTTCCATCCAGTATCTTTATTACCAAGACTGTTCAAAGTTGCTGAGAATTTAATATCTTTGCCTTTATCCCACGATTTTTGAACAACAATATAATCAGTTAACGAGGCAACTGGCGTATACAGATCGTAGCCAGTAGAAAGTAAGCCATCAGCAGCATATGTTCTCTTATTTCCATCAACCGATGTTTCCTTGATATCAATTGAATCAAGGATAAGACGCCCATGAAATTGATTACTAAATTGTTCTTTCAAGACTTTCTCTGTAGGGGTGTTATCGTCACCGCATCAGCTAATTAATAGCGAAACCAATAAACCACACAAAAATTTTCCATTCATAACATTCATCCCAGAAATTAATAATATGCAATAAAATCATTTCAGCATCACACAACGAGTTAGCAAATTCAATATTTAATGATGTGTTATTTTCATTATAATACTGTGTCTTTATTTTTAAACCACCAGGACTCGCTATCTTAATGAAAGACAATACCTCTAATAAATCAGATAGTTGGAAAGTAATTTTTTAATGGGCTGGCTGAAGCCATTAAAATGATTTTTTCAATCATCCTTACTGTAGCCGGAGGTAAAGCTGTTACTTCAACTGACGATGAAGAACAACAGGCAGACTACAGAAATGGACTGATCCTACCCGCGTAATATGGACACAACCCTAAGCAAGGTTCTGGTTTTCAAATTGTTCCGGACTGAGACTGCCACAGGCACTGTGACGACGCCATTGATTGTAATCACACTCGATATCATTAAACACTGCTGTCCGCATTATTTCCCAGCTGGCAAAGTCCTCTCCGTGGATACGTTCCACCTTCAGCGTGTGAAAGAAGCTTTCTGCACAGGCATTGTCATAACAACAGCCTCTGGCGCTCATACTCCCCCGCAGATTATGTCGTTTCAGTAAGCTCTGCTAATCCATTGAATAGTACTGACCACCTCTGTCTGTATGCACGCTGACTTTTCCCAGTCGTTTACGCCGCCATTGCACCATCTGTAACGCATCTCAGGCTGGCCGCCACGGTTTTTATGTTATACATCCGTCAGGCGTGGCGCACCATAGCGCTGTTTGCGTCACTGAATGCCTCCCGGACGACGTTATCACAGACAAGGCGGAACTGCTGACGCTGGTTTATCTGATGACGACGCTGATGCCAGACGTACCAGCCACTACGGGCAACCTGAAGTACACGGCACATGGCTTTGATACTGAATTCAGCCTGATGTTTTTCGATGAAGACATACTTCATTTCAGGCGCTTCGCGAAGTATGTCGCGGCCTTCTGGAGAATGGCCAGTTCCTCATCCCCTTCTGCCAGTGGACGTTTTAGATGGGCGATCTCTGCGGGCATCGCCTGTTCGCGGTCAGAAGAAGAGAGCTGATTTTGCTGTTTGCTTCGTCAGTTATAGAGTTGTGATTCATACAGGTTAAGCTCGCGGACGGTAGCGGCCACCCCAATGCGTTCAGCCAGTTTCAGGGCTTCCTGACGAAATTCAGGCGTGTGCTGCTTGCGTGGCTTTTTGGTGGTTGATGCTGGTTTTTTCATATGAGTCACCTCTTGCTTGAGAGTTTACTCACTTAGTCACGTGACCACTATTGCTGGGTAAGATCAAAGATCCTCAATAACGTGTTACACCGTTTTTCATAAAGCCAACCATACGATTGAATGCTTCCCCTCCCCCTCAAACTTCCGGATATCGCTACACCGTCTATCCGCCGCAGTATATATTTACCGCGTTGTATGCCTTTCCTGGCCGAGAGCGTTAATATTTACCTCCAGGATAAACCTTATCACAAATTAACATCAGATCTTATACCTTATGCTAACTACCTCCATGAAATTAAAGAGCTATTCTCTAAAAGATTAAAGGCAATTATTACTTAATTCAAATTTTAAAGAGATAATTTGATAATAACATGAGCCAATTCTTGTAAATTTCCATCTTTTTTTTATACGCGACATAGTTTTTTAACGATACTATAATATGTAGAAATGCAATATAAAATAGCATTTTCCATAGAAAATGAAAAGATCGCCACCTGATACCTTAAGTTCGCAAATAATTATATAGCTATATATTAGTTTTTTTGAAATATTTTTCAGAATAATTTTTGATATACACGCACATTTAATAAAAGGAAATTATCATGCTAAAAGTATTTAATCCCTCACCTGTCCAGGTGGGGAGCATTGAATGTTTACAATCAGCGCAAAACTGGCAGAGGAAATCCTTATCACTCCAGGGATTAAATTTACTGCAGTCCGTACTCATCAAGCTCACCACGGGTAAAATTTCAATTTCGACATCGTCCGGGGAGTATATTACGGCATCAGGGCCAATGTTAATATTTTTAGCTAAAGATCAAACTATTCATATCACTATGGAAGAGACTCATGAACAGTTAAATTATAATTTAATTGAATTAGATTCAGCGTCAATAAAAAATGCTTATAATTTTTTTCTGTATGAACATGCAGACTTTTCGGCCCCATTAACAAAACCGATGACAAAACATCTGTTAGCGCCAATAGAAACAGGCGTAGCAAGAGTATTCAACCTCTTACACTCTTCAAATAAAAGCCAAAAACTATCCCAAGATAAAAAGGAATATTTAATAAGATTTCTACTTTCAGAGTTCATCTATGAACCCGAAGCATTTGCTCTCTTCAGAGAACTATCGCAAAATACATTAGCCGAAAACATTTATAATATTATTATAAGCGACATAAGTCGAAAATGGGCACTCAAGGATATTTCTGACTCACTCTATATGAGTTGTTCCACATTAAAAAGGAAATTGAAACAAGAGAACACCTCATTCAGCGAAGTTTACCTTAATGCGCGAATGAATAAAGCGACAAAACTTCTACGCAATAGTGAATATAATATTACCCGAGTGGCTTATATGTGTGGTTATGATAGTGCTTCTTATTTTACATGCGTTTTTAAAAAACACTTCAAAACTACACCATCGGAATTTTTAGCGTTTTTATCTTCCTCTCGTCATCAATATGTTAATTGAGATATCTGACAATGCAGTATAAGAACAAAGCAAAACATATTAATATAAGAGATGGGATTCTATTGCTCGCTAAAAAATTCGATCTAACGTTGAGCGAGAAAAAAGTTATTTATTACGTGGCAGCAGGATTATCTGTTAAAAGTTGCTCAAATTTATTAGATCGAAATATAAAAACGATTTCAACACAAAAGAGATCAGCCTATAAAAAAATGGATATTACTACTGATGTTGAATTAATCCATTTGATGCTGAATGAGTTTTACATATCAGTCGATATTACGTAATTTTTTCTAAAATGTTGCCAGAGTGGTAGGCAAGGCAATTCTGGATATCATCTTCAGAGATCGGTGTGATATCAACATTGTATAATTTAACTGATCCCGTATAGCAATGACTGGAATTTGATAGTGCTTTGATTAAAGAAAATTTACCTGAACCTGATGTACCGATAATACCCATAAAATCTCCGGGAACAGCAATGAATGAAAGCTGTTCAATCAGTGTTCGTTCCGCAAACGCTATGGGTAATTCTTCGCTGTCTATCGGCTGGCTGACGATAGACTCTACACCGCCAGTACGTTCCATGGAGGATAATAGTGATATCGGCGCCGGAGGCGATAATATCACTAACATCAATACATCAATCTTTATCGGCTCCTCAGAAGCTCACGCAACAATTAAGCTGACTATTGATACACAACCGTCCGCCGAACCAACGTTGGGATCGACTGTTAACAGTCTGGATAACACCGTCACCCTTAAGGGAGTCGTGGAGGCGCATCAGGATATTCAGGTGAAGGTCACGGTCAACGATACGGACTATACCGCCAGTGAAACATTTACAGGCACATCGCCGACGGAAAACCCGGTTAACAAGAGTTCCGGCGTAGATGAAATGATTTCGCTTAGCGAGGCGACATGGCATTCGGTAAGTGTTGATGAAGAATATTATGCCTGATAACTAAACATCACCCTGCGAGGTCTCTTCGAAGGCCTCCTGAAAAAAACAGAGTAATATTTATTGTCTGTTAATTATTACAGGGAGAGTTAATTTATAAAAAAAAGCGGCAGACTACGCTGCCGCAAATATGAGGAGGACAATTACCGTTACGCTACACCACAAAGTAATCCGTTACTGAGGTAAGTAAAACATAAATATCCCCAACAATGAATCAACGAATCAAGCAATCGTCAAATCATGGTATTAATAACCTTGTTCTGTTTTAGCATACTGTGACAGTAAAAATAGATTTTAGTCATTCTGTATATCACACGAAAATTTATAAAACAGATTTGGTTCACTCACAATATACAAATTATTTTCATTATCCATGGCTATCCCTTCTGGTTGGGGGATATCGTCTCTGAGCCCTGACCACTCCGCCGTCAGGAACAATCGATCGCGCACCCGCCACTCGGAACTGACCTCCAGAATCATTTTTGACTCGTCCGACAACACCAGCAGCGAATCCGTTGGGGCATGGTATTCAAGTCCGGAAACATCGCTCACACTTGCAGTGATGGCAGAAGGCAACGCTCTGGTGATACCATTTTTGCTCATCTCTACTTCTTTGATCATTATGGGTTTTCTTTCTTTTGCGGCATATAATCTCTCATTTTTCGCATCCCATGCCGTACCTTCCAGCCCTTTATTTTTTGCTTTGTCATAGCCCTCAAGCTTCACCATGGAGATTATCTGCATGGTGCCGCGCTGAATATCCACCTGTGTTTTATAGACCGCGCCATCTTTCTCACTGCCTATCTGGAACTGGTTGCCCCCACTCCATGCAATAGACTCCGGGTCGTGGATGCCCTGCAGCGGCATCCGCCCTACCAGCTGCCCTTCTGTCGTTAACCAGACCAGTTCAGGGGGATTATTAATAACGGCGAAAAGCATCCTGTCTTCGGCGGAGTAGGTCAAACCTGAAAGGTTACTCTTAACTCCTGCGACTGGTTTTTGCTGAATAACCGCTTTATAGCTACTCAGTGCCAGCGCCGAGGGTTTATCACCATATTTGAGGATCAGTTGATAAACATAGCGTATATCGTCCCTGACCATAAATAAAATCACGCCCAAGAGTACAACCACAATAACGCGTTTTAGTAATCTCATAAAAAATCCATAGCAGATCGCGCCACGACTGATGTCGTAACGCATTTCTTAAAAATAAAGCCGATGTCCGATAGAATCGTTATTCGGTTATGGCGAGCGCCATTAGCATAGGCAAAATGAAATAGTGAGGGTTATCACAAAAAGCCCGATTTTAATCACTAACGTACCCTTTTTGTAAATTGACATAATCAAGAGGAGGGTAGTTTCGGCTAATTATTTAAATAGTACGTCTGCAAATTCGCCCCTGTATGCAGGGCAAATGACAAAAAGTGATAATTAATGAGATGTAACACCGCAATCTGATCTGCTATTGCTGCTCCCACTTCTATTCAACCGGGCAGCAAAAAAATGAAACTCAACCTTATTACCGTCAGCCTGGCTACGCTCGTTGCCGCTGGCGCATTCCCGGCCCATGCCGGTCCTCAGGCACATGTCGTGTGCGGCTATCACCACACGCTGGGCGATGACGCGATTATGATGTTTGGTAAAGCGAATCAGGCGATGTGGCATGACTTTTTTGGCAACACCCACACCGACGCGGTCTCTACCTACCAGACGTTGCGCGCGCAACCCGATACCACCTGTGATAATAAAGCCGATAGCTCCGCTTACTGGGCGCCATCCATGAAATTACCCGATGGTGAAATCGTAAATCCGGCCTACCAAAAGACCTATTATCAATCCACAAATGTAGCGCAATATCCGCTCCATCCATTCCCGGCCGGGCTGGAGTTACTGGCAGGCGATCATCACGGTACTGGCCCCAGTTCCGCAATCACCTTTTTATGTGCCAACGGCAAAGGTTACACCAACAAGGTAGGCGAAATATGCGGCCTGCGTAAAGCGGGCGATGCCGTCCAGTTTAATATCGGGATCGCTTTCCCCAACTGTTGGGATGGCGTCAACCTGAAACCGACCCATAGTCACAATAACGCTATCTATGCCGACCACGGGAAATGTTCCGCAGACTATCCGGTAAAAATCCCGACGGTTAATATGAACATCGCCTGGGTACTCCCGCAGATCTCCTCGCTGGATACGTCTAAAGTGGAATTGTCGATGGACCCGGTAATGCATGGCGAAACCCGGGAAGAGCGCTGGGGAAGTCTTTATACCGCCCATGCCGATTTTATGAATGGCTGGACGGAAGATGGCGCGCAGTTTATGACGGATCTGTGTATGAATCAGGGACTGGATTGCGGCACTACGGTTCCTTACGCCTACAGTAAAGCGGAAGAAAATACCTGGGTAAGCAGCGAAGACGACAAGCCTCATGCCAGCGTCGATACCTTGTACGTACAGGATGACTGGACAAATGGCGGACGCACGCAGCACCCGGAAACGCTCACGCTGGTGAAATTTAAGATCCCGCCCCTGCCTGCCAATATGGACGCTTCGCTATTCAAATACCGTATTCGCCTTTTTGGCGGCAAAACGGAAGCGAACGGCGCCGATCAAATTTTCTTTTACCCGACCAGCAGTGACTGGCACGTCAGTACCGTGTCCTGGAACAATAAACCGGCGATCAACTACCGTTCCGATGCCGTGTTATATCTGGACCATTCACATGAGTATCGCATGGTTGATGTCGATAAAGCGGTGCGCAAAGCGCTGGCGGAAGGGAAAACGGAAATATCCTGGTATATCGGCGGCGACCGTCAGGGAAATCACTACGATTTCATGCCAGCGGACTCAAAACAGAGCCTGGTGCTGATGCTGACCGGTTTCAAAAAGACGCCGGAGCTGTAATAGTAAACTGTGCCCGCTGACGCAACAGCGGGCACGATGGCGGCACAAGTATTACGGCACGCCATCAAAACCCGACCAATACCTCAGAAAAACAACCGTTTATTCTCAGGCTGTAGTCCCTGTTGCTGCTGAACATCCTGCAGATAACAGGTCGCTACGACGGCAAGCCGGGCATAGAAGGCGCTAACGGTATTGCGTTGCAGCAATTCCAGATAGCGGAATCCCCAGGGCAGCAGATGCGCCTCCAGTAACCGGTTGGCCGCCACGTTGTCGCCTCGTGCCAGCAGATCGCTACAGGCCAATAGCATCAGGCCAAACTGATCTTCCGGCTCGCGTTCACGGTCAGTGAATACCATTCCCTGCGACTGTAAAAAAGCTCGATAATCGGCGGTGGTTTCCCCCATCAGCAAATTATCTTTTTCCAGATAGACCGATCCCCAGGGCGGGACGGGCATCTTTCCCTGGCCTTCAAACAACACAGAAAATTGCCATGTAAGCGCATCATCATCCGGTAGCGACCATGACGCACACAGTGATTCAATATGTCCGCGATCGCGCCAGGGGTAAAGCTCAGGCAACGTTGGCAAACAATCGAACAACGCTTTCACCTCCGGCCTCTCAGGGGAGTAGTAAAACAGTGCGCCGAGGATACGCGGCAAAACAGCACGGGAAAGCATAGCAATAGCTCCTGAAATATTTCGCCTGATGACGCTACGCTTATCAGGCTTACATGGCATAAGCCGGGCAAAAACTACATTGGCAGCGTCCACAGATTGTAAAACGCAATCCTACCCGCCAACTCCGCCGCGATAACTACCCCTGCCGTCATGGCCAGCACCGCAGCGCTCGATTTCAGGCGCGCGCAGACCACCACCCCGACCACACCCGCCGCCAGCAATATCGCCTGGGCGGTAAACCAGCTATGTTGCGCGGCGGTCAGAGCGCTATCGGCGCTCATCAGCGTCGCCATATAGCCCGGGCGCAGACAAAAGCTCACCAAAATCGCCAACACGCTGACCAGTAGCCCCAGACGGCGCACGCCAAACAATGCCGCCAACGCGCCGCCGCCAATCAACGGCGTCAATATCATCATTGCCGTGGTGTAAGATGAACGCCAGGTCGCCACCGTCGGCAGTTGGTAAATCTGCGGAACGGCGTATAAGAAGACTACTCCGACTATCGCCGCCAACCAGACCAACGCGTTACACAGCGGCGTCGCCCGGTTCAGCAACAAACCGAGCGCCCCCAGCCCGCCGAGCGCCGCAAAAGCCGCCGACAAGACAATCTCGTTACTCATCGGCGAATGTCCGACGCGCAGCAGCATATTCAGCGCACGCAGCGGTTGCCCGACGTGGAAGGTGCCGACAATGACGCCCAGCCCAAACAGGCACATCACCGAGAACAGACCAATAGCCTTACGCCGCGGCGCGACCAGCCCCATTGCGCCGCCAATCAGCAGCAGAATAAACGCGCCGACCGCGCTCTGGGTAAAGACCGTAAAAAAGACCAGCGGTAACTCATGCATGGCGCACCTCCCGAATGTTCATGATTGCGCCTTCCGTATCGCCTGTGGGTCTCGCTTTCGGATGCGGTTTAATAATGAGGTTAGGATGGGTGAACGACGCCGAAGGCAGCGGCGCAATTTGATTCTCCGTGCCATATTTTGCCCGTAATTCATCGACAGGGCCAAAATCCAGCGCTCGCTCCGGGCAAGAATCCACACAAATAGGGCGCAGATTGTTCCCCAGTCGGTCAAGACAACCGTCGCATTTACGCATCACGTTCGCCTGCGTATCAAACTGCGGCGCGCCGTAGGGGCAGCGCATTTCACAATAACGACAGCCGACGCATACGCTGTCATCCACCACGACCAGACCATCTTCTTTGCGTTTATGCATCGCCCCGGTCGGACAGCCGGAGACACATACCGGCTCATCGCAATGGTTACAAGCAATAGAGAGGTAGTAGGTAAAGGTGTCGTGATGCCAGCTTTCCCCCTCTTTCACCCAGCTTCCGCCGCCATATTCATAGACGCGGCGCAGTTTCGGACCGACATCCAGATCTTTATTATCCTTGCAGCTTACCTGGCAGGTTTTACAGCCTGAACAGCGCGAGGAGTCAACATAAAAGCCATACTGTTTCATCGTACATCACTCCTTAAGCGCGTTTAATTTCAACCAGATTGGTATGCTGCGGATTGCCTTTCGCCAGCGGCGAAGGATGGTGGCTGGTCAGCGTATTGATACAGCCGCCGACATCAACGCCGTTGCCGTCAAGCCGCGTCCACGCGCCCTGCGGCATCGCCGCCACGCCGGGTAAAATGCGCTGGGTCACTTTACAGGGAAGCTCCACCACGCCGCGGTCATTGAATACATGCACCCGATCGCCGGACTTCAATTGGCGGGCGCTGGCGTCAATCGGGTTAATCCAGACTTCATCCGGCACCGCCTCATGCAGCATCAGCACATTGCTGTAGGTCGAGTGGGTATGCCCTTTGGTATGGAAGCCGCTTAACTGCAACGGATACTTCGCCGTCAGCGTTTTGTTAAGGTGCGACTCTTTCGCCGGACAAAATTCCGGCAATGCGGGAATTCGCTCGCCTTCTGGCAACGTCCACGCTTGCGCCAGATCCGCCAGCGCCTGGGAGTAAATTTCAATTTTGCCCGACGGTGTGGAGAGTGGATTAGCCTCGGCGTCGGCGCGGAAATCGGCAAACGCAAGGCTCTGCTGCTCGGTAGCGATACGCTGGTCAATCACGCCCACCTCTTTCGCCACGCTCCACTCCGGCAGGTATGGACGTTTTTCACGGATCTGCTGATAGTGCATCTCCGCCCACTGCGCCTGAGTTCGGCCCTCGGTATATTGCTCGCGCAGTCCAAGATGCCCGGCGATATCCGCGCAGATGTCATACGTGCTGCGCACTTCCCACATCGGTTTAACGGTTTTCTGAATCGCAATCATATAGTTATGCGATCCCGCCGCATAGGAGCTGTCCACCAGGTCTTCCGCCTCAAGATAGCTGGTCTCCGGCAACAGCAGATCCGCATACATCGCGCTGGGCGTCATATGGTTTTCAATCACGATAATGGTTTCACACAGCGATTCATCCGCGAGAATTTGTCGGGTGCGGTTCGTTTCGCCGTGCTGATTCAGCAAGGTATTACCGGCCTGGTTGAAAAACAGCTTAATCCCGGTTTTTAGCCTGTCCGCGCCTTTCACACCCATTGTCGTCGCGGTCATTTTCTCCGGATGCTGAATGGCATCCGTCCACAGATAGCAAGGAATAGAGGTTGTGATCGGATTCTTACCGACGGGCAACAATGGCACGCCATACGGCGTACCGTAAGGCCAGTTGCCATTGTTGGTGCCGGGCCGCCCGAAGTGGCCGGTTAACGCTGGCAGCGTCTGAATAGCACGCACGGTTTGTTCGCCGTTGGCATGACGCTGCGGCCCCCAGCCCTGGCAAATATAGCAGGCGCGCGCCGAGGCGATTTCGCGCGCCAGTTGGCGAATACGCGTTGCCGGAATTCCGGTGATATCCGCCGCCCATTCCGGGGTTTTCGCGATACCGTCATCGCCCGTGCCAAGAACATAATCTTTATAGCTGGCGTTAGGCGCAGCCGTGTCCGGCAAGGTGCTACGGTCATAGCCGACGCAATAGCGGTTTACCAGCGCCTCGTCGAGAAGCTGTTCGGTAATCAGCGTATGCGCTATGCCGGCGACTAACGCAGCGTCCGTGGTTGGGCGAATCGGTAGCCATTCGGCGTGTTCGGTAATCACCGAATCGGTATAGCGCGGATCGATAATAATGACCCGGGCTTTTGAGGCTTCCAGCGCCCGGCGCAGCTCTTCAACCTGACCGCCGCCGGACATCCGCGTTTCTGAGAGATTCAGGCCAAATAGCACCACCAGATCGGAATGCGCGATCTGCGTAAAATGGCTACCGACATAGGTACCATGCATATAGGGCGTTGCCGTCGCGATTTGCGCGGTCGAGTAGGTATTATGGTAATTTAAATAGCCGCCGGTGAGATTTAACAATCGCTTCCATGCGGGCGATCCCTGCGTATGATAATATGCCCCGGATTGATAATTATAATAAATAGCTTCCCGGCCATATTGTTCGCTAACACGCGTTAATTCCGCCGCAATAAAGGCCGTAGCCTCATCCCATGAAATACGTTTAAATTTTCCTTCGCCGCGTTTTCCCACTCTTTTCATCGGATACTTAATGCGATCCGGGCTATAGACGCGCCAGCGACTGGAACGCCCACGCAGGCAGGGACGAATCTGATGCTCGCCGAATACCGCATCATCTTTCGCGTCTTCCGGCTCAATACGCACAATGCGATCATTTTTCACGATAACCTTAAGCGGGCATCGACTGCCACAGTTGACCAGACAGGCGCTGTGCCTGACGGTTTCGCCGTTGGCATCCTTCGGTATCGGGGTATCCTGCGCCTGGGCAGTGGTAGCAAAAGGCAGCGTAATCGCCTGGCTTAGCGTCACCGCCGCCCCTACTTTTGCAGTAGCGACAATAGCATCACGTCGGGTTATGGTTGTGTTCAGCCATTTTTTTATTTCCATTTTTTATTTCTCACATTGCTTCCATAATTATTAATAATATGTAATGAAAACTAATCATAATAGATTAAATATTTGTGCTGATTGATTGTGATCAAACGCATTCTGAACGTCAGTAAAAATAAAATGTGATACCGCATACGTTATTATAAAAATTAATGAAAAATTATTTTATGTAATTCTGATGAAAATAAATTACCCATCACGGTATCCGGCGATATTAATTAACGACATGACGTTTGCCAGTCGACATGAGCAGGTAGCGCCCCCTGCAAGGCAAGACGGGCCTTTCAACACTGGAGCAACATCGCCTATGCCTTTGAATTAGACGCTTCATCAGGGATAATAACCTTACGATTCGTCCGTTCAGGTCCACTATGAAACACTCCCTGCCATGCCGGGCGTTACGCAAACGCCCCATGAAACTCGGCACTACCGTCATTCTGATGGTCAGCGCCGTTTTGTTTTCGGTGCTCGTTGTGGTCCATCTGATCTATTTTTCGCAAATCAGCAGCATGACGCGCGACGCGCTGGCAGATAAAGCGCTGGCGGTGGCTCGCTCGCTGGCGGACTCTCCGGCAGTTCGCGAGGGGCTGAAAAAACCGCCTGCGGAAAGCGGCATTCAGACGCTCGCCGAAGCGGTGAGCCAGCATAATGGCTTTTTGTTTATTGTGGTGACCAACATGCAGGGCATCCGTTATTCGCACCCAGAAACGCAGCGAATCGGCCAACCGTTCAAAGGCGATGACATTCTGCTCGCGCTGCAGGGAAAGGAAAACGTTGCCATTAATCGCGGCTTTCTTGCCAAAGCGCTGCGCGTTTTCACACCGGTTTATGATGAACGCCACCGGCAGATCGGCGTGGTAGCGATTGGCCTGGAACTCAGTCACGTTACGCAGCAGATCAACAATAGCCGCGGCAGTATTATCTGGTCCATTCTGTTCGGCGCTCTGGTGGGGTTATTAGGCACGTATGCGCTGGTCAAGGTGCTAAAACGTATCCTGTTTGGCCTCGAACCCTATGAGATCTCAACCCTGTTTGAACAACGCCAGGCGATGCTGCAGTCAATCAAAGAGGGCGTTATCGCCGTGGATGGTAGCGGCGAAGTCACGTTGATTAACCATGCGGCGCAGGCGCTGCTCGATTACCGAAAAACGCAGGATGACGCCAGATTATCCACCCTGAGTCATGCCTGGTCGCAGGTGGTGGACATTAGCGAAGTGTTGCGTGACGGTACGCCGCGCCGCGATGAAGAGATCATTGTCAAAGGCCGCCTGCTGCTGGTGAATACCGTTCCGGTGCGCAGCAACGGCGAAATTATCGGCGCGATATCCACCTTCAGGGATAAAACAGAAGTTCGCCAACTGATGCAGCGGTTGGACGGGATGGTGAACTACGCGGATGCGCTCCGTGAACGATCCCACGAATTCATGAACAAATTACATGTGATTCTGGGATTATTGCACCTGAAGAGTTATAAGCAGCTTGAAGCGTATATTATCAAGACGGCCAATAACTATCAGGAAGAGATCGGTTTGCTGCTGGGTAAAATAAAGTCGCCGATTATCGCTGGTTTTTTGCTCAGTAAGATTACTCGCGCCTCTGATTTCGGGCACAGCCTGGTGATAAGCAGCGACAGCCAGTTACCGGATAATAACAATGAAGATCAGGTTACGGTGCTGATTACGGCGCTGGGTAATTTGATTGAAAACGCGCTGGAAGCGTTGAGCCAGGAATCCGGCGGCGAAATCAGCGTCTCGTTACACTACCGCCATGGCTGGCTGCATTGCGAAGTGAGCGATGACGGTCCGGGTATCGAACCTGAGCGCATCGAGGCGATTTTTGAAAAAGGCGTCTCGTCGAAAGGCGCCGAACGCGGCGTCGGTTTAGCGCTGGTTAAACAGCAGGTTGAAGCGCTTGGCGGCGTAATTTCCGTGGAGTCCGAGCCTGGGATCTTCACACAATTTTTTGTACAGTTACCCTGGGATGGAAAAAGGACCAGCCTATGATCAATGTATTAATTGTCGATGACGATGCGATGGTCGCGGAGTTAAATCGCCGCTATGTCGCGCAAATCTCCGGTTTTCATTGTTGTGGAACCGCTTCGACGCTGGAAAAAGCGAAAGAGTTTATCTTCAACAGTGAAAATCACATTGACCTAATCCTGCTGGATATCTACATGCAGCAGGAAAACGGATTGGATCTGCTGCCTGTCCTGCACAGCGCAGGCTGCAAAAGTGACGTTATTGTCATTTCTTCTGCCGCTGACGCCGCCACCATTAAAGATTCGCTTCACTACGGCGTGGTGGATTATCTGATCAAGCCTTTTCAGGCCACGCGCTTTGAAGAAGCGCTGACCGGCTGGCTACGTAAGAAAACGGCGATGGAAAAACGCCAGTATTACGAACAGTCTGAGCTTGACCTGCTCATTCACGGTAATTCATCCAGCGAGCAGGAGCCTCGCCGGCTGCCAAAAGGGCTGACGCAGCAAACGCTACGCACCTTATGTCAGTGGATTGATGCGCATCAGGAGCAGGAATTTTCTACCGACGAGTTGGCCAACGAAGTGAATATCTCGCGCGTCTCCTGCCGTAAATATCTCATCTGGCTGGTGAATTGCCATATCTTGTTTACCAGTATTCATTACGGCGTGACCGGCAGGCCGGTTTACCGCTACCGCGTTCAGCCGGAACATTACTCTTTACTGAAACAATATTGTCAGTAAGGATACCGCATAAAGCCGACGCGAAGCGTTATATCCTGGTAACATTTATTATAACAATGCCAATAAAAACGCTATCACATTAATAACAAACCTGGGAAATTGTGTCAGATAAAATATACTCAACCCAGGCCTGTTAACGTTATTTTCTATTATTACAGCGCTCTGCGCTGTTTTTAATTTCAAAACGCTAACAAAAGTTAATTAAGTATTATCCCATGCCGAGAGTGTGTATTTTTATTAAAAAAGGGATTTGTCCGGAATTTTCCTGACACTTAAATAAAATTATGTTTGTAGCAATGGAGCTTGTGCTACGCCTATGGACAATACGTATATTGGTGAGCAGATACGCGTCTCCACACGCCATACTAATAATTTAAAAAAATGGCGTGACAATGATCACATAAGTCACATTCTGTTCGCTTTATCTCGTGATTTACCTGATGGCGAGACACAAAAATTAAATAATAAACGCCTGTTTTTAAAACAGACAAATCATAATTTACTGCTCTCGCTGACTCCACCTGCCCATCGCCAGAGGGTGCTTCCCTCTGAACATCACCATCGCAAGAAAATAATTACTTAAAGCAACTCTGTAAAAAGCTTAATCGTTAATCGTCGCCACTGGCGCATTGAATATTCGTCATTTCCTGATGCTCATTCACACAAATCAGAAGATGACTGTGATCCATTTATCAAAATTGACTGGGTTTATCGCGAGGATAAATAAAAATGTTATTTAGTATACAGCTTCTCATAATATTAATATGTCTGTTTTATGGCGCCCGAAAGGGCGGCATCGCGCTCGGGTTGTTGGGCGGTATCGGTTTGGTCATTCTGGTGTTTGTTTTCCATCTCCAGCCAGGTAAACCGCCCGTTGACGTAATGCTGGTCATTATCGCGGTAGTCGCCGCGTCGGCGACGTTGCAGGCATCAGGCGGGCTGGATGTGATGCTGCAGATTGCCGAAAAGCTGCTGCGTCGCAACCCCAAATACGTCTCTATTGTGGCGCCGTTCGTCACCTGTACCCTGACGATTCTGTGTGGGACAGGCCACGTGGTCTACACCATTTTGCCGATTATCTATGACGTGGCGATCAAGAATAATATCCGTCCGGAACGTCCAATGGCGGCCAGTTCTATCGGCGCGCAAATGGGTATCATCGCCAGTCCGGTTTCCGTCGCCGTTGTTTCTCTGGTAGCGATGCTGGGCAACGTGACATTTGACGGAAAACATCTGGAGTTCCTCGATCTGCTGTCGATCACCATCCCGTCTACCCTGCTCGGTATCCTGGCAATCGGTATTTTTAGTTGGTTCCGCGGTAAAGATCTGGATAAAGACGAAGCGTTTCAGAAATTTATTTCCGTACCGGAAAACCGTCAGTACGTGTACGGCGATACCGCGACGCTGCTGGATAAAAAACTGCCGAAAAGCAACTGGCTGGCGATGTGGATCTTCCTGGCGGCGATTGCCGTGGTCGCTCTCCTGGGCGCGGACTCCGACTTACGTCCAACCTTCGGCGGCAAACCGTTGTCGATGGTGCTGGTCATTCAGATGTTCATGCTGCTGACCGGGGCGCTCATTATCATTCTGACCAAAACCAATCCTGCGTCTATCTCAAAAAACGAAGTTTTTCGTTCCGGTATGATTGCGATTGTCGCGGTATACGGGATCGCCTGGATGGCGGAAACCATGTTCGGCGCGCATATGTCGGAAATTCAGGGCGTGCTGGGCGAAATGGTCAAAGAGTATCCGTGGGCCTATGCCATCGTTCTGCTTCTGGTCTCCAAGTTTGTTAACTCCCAGGCAGCGGCGCTGGCGGCGATTGTTCCCGTCGCGCTGGCTATCGGTGTCGATCCGGCGTATATCGTGGCCTCTGCGCCGGCATGTTATGGCTACTATATCCTGCCGACCTACCCAAGCGATCTGGCGGCGATTCAGTTTGACCGTTCCGGCACAACCCGTATTGGCCGCTTCGTCATTAACCACAGCTTCATTCTGCCGGGTTTGATTGGCGTGAGCGTCTCCTGCGTCTTTGGCTGGATCTTTGCCGCAATGTACGGATTCCTGTAATGGCCGCGCGCGCCGCCCGGTTATGCGCGGCGCGCGACTTAGAGTCTGGCCCATGAGGCTCTTAATACATTTTCTTACTATTAGGCTGGAAGCACATGTCGAAAAAAGAGTTTATCTATCAGGCGCCTTTCCCGATGGGAGAGGACAAAACAGAGTATTATCTGCTCACCTCCGATTATGTCAGCGTCAGTGAATTCAACGGAGAATCTATCCTCAACGTTGAGCCGCAGGCGTTAACGTTGCTGGCTCAGCAGGCCTTCCATGATGCGTCTTTTATGCTCCGTCCTGAACACCAGCAGCAAGTCGCCGCCATTCTCCATGACCCCGAAGCCAGCGAAAACGACAAATATGTGGCGTTGCAATTCCTGAGAAACTCCGAGATCGCCGCCAAAGGCATTCTGCCGACCTGCCAGGATACCGGCACGGCGATTATCATGGGTAAAAAAGGCCAACGCGTCTGGACGGGCGGCGGCGATGAAGCCGCGCTCTCCAAAGGCGTGTTTAATACCTATATAGAAGATAACCTGCGCTACTCGCAGAACGCGCCGCTGGATATGTACAAAGAGGTCAATACCGGCAGCAACCTGCCAGCGCAAATCGATCTCTATGCCGTCGATGGCGACGAGTACAAGTTCCTTTGCGTGGCGAAAGGCGGCGGTTCAGCAAACAAAACGTATCTCTATCAGGAGACCAAAGCGCTGCTCACCCCAGGCAAGCTGAAAAACTTCCTCGTTGAGAAAATGCGCACGCTGGGCACCGCAGCCTGTCCGCCATACCATATCGCCTTTGTCATTGGCGGCACCTCGGCGGAAAGCACGCTGAAAACCGTTAAACTCGCCAGCACCCACTATTACGACGCGCTGCCGACGGAAGGTAACGAGCACGGCCAGGCATTCCGCGATCTCCACCTGGAACAGGAACTGCTGGAAGAAGCGCATAAACTTGGCCTCGGCGCCCAGTTCGGCGGGAAATATTTCGCCCACGATATTCGCGTAATTCGCCTGCCGCGTCACGGCGCTTCCTGTCCGGTGGGGATGGGCGTCTCCTGCTCGGCCGACCGTAACATCAAAGCGAAAATCAACCGCGAAGGCATCTGGATCGAAAAACTGGAGCACAATCCGGGCCAGTATATTCCGCCAGCGCTGCGTCAGGCGGGCGAAGGCGACGCGGTGAAAGTCGATCTCAACCGTCCGATGAAAGAGATCCTCGCCCAGCTATCGCAGTACCCGGTCTCGACTCGCCTGTCGCTGACGGGCACCATTATCGTAGGTCGCGATATCGCCCACGCGAAGCTAAAAGAGCGTATTGAATCCGGCGAAGACCTGCCGCAGTATATTAAAGACCATCCCATCTATTACGCAGGTCCGGCAAAAACCCCGGCAGGTTATCCATCTGGTTCATTAGGCCCCACCACCGCAGGCCGAATGGACTCTTATGTCGATCTACTGCAATCCCACGGCGGCAGTATGATCATGCTGGCGAAAGGCAACCGTAGTCAGCAGGTCACGGATGCCTGTAAAAAACACGGCGGCTTTTATTTGGGCAGTATCGGCGGCCCGGCGGCGGTACTGGCACAGCAGAGCATTAAGCATCTGGAGTGCGTCGAGTATCCGGAACTCGGCATGGAAGCTATCTGGAAAATTGAAGTAGAAGATTTCCCGGCCTTTATTCTGGTGGATGACAAAGGCAACGATTTCTTCCAGCAGATTGTCAGCAAACAGTGCGCTAACTGCGCGAAATAACCTGGCAGGCCCGGCGTTCTCCCGGGCCGCGTTATCGGTTAATTGCCGGATGGCGCTACGCTTATCCGGCTTATCCGGCCTGCACGAGAGAACATGCTCACGCTTTTACATCGCTGGTCGCTACCACAGAAATCGCCGGGCTATCCGGCTGTTCGACGAATGGCGGCGTTTTCCGGTATTTATCCAGCAGGTGGATCTGAATCTTGCGCAGCATGTCGCCATTCAAACGGTAGTAGCGGAAGTAGAGAACCAACGTCATCATGAAAAACAGTACCGGCAGGACAATCATAATAAACTGCATCCCCTGCAGGGTTTGCGCAGACTGCGCCACGTTCGGCGTGTAGCCAATCAGCCCCAGCACCAGAGCGATAAAGAACGCCGCAAACGCCGAGCCGCCCTTCACAACCATCGTCTGTACGGAATAAGCGATACTCTCGCAGCGAATATTGAGCTTAAATTCCCCATAATCGACCGTATCCGCCACCATGATCACCTGAAGCACCCAAAAGAGCGCGGTCCCGATATTCAGGAAAATACCCGCCGCCACGATTAAAGCGGCATTATGGACATCCGCCAACGCCATCGCGAAGAGCCCTGCGCAACTCAGAACGGGCATCACGGAGGCGCCCGCCCACAATATCCGCCGCGATAACATTTTCACCAGCCGGGGGAAGACAATCAGCGTCAGCAGATTCGCCGCGCCGGCGTAAGAAAGGTAATAGGGAAAAAGATCGGCATCGCCAATCACATAGGTGAAGTAGTAGATCGCAAAGCCATTGATAATATTGGAGGCAATGTTATACGCCAGCGCCATTCCCAACAGGCAAGAGAGCTGATCGTTTTTGTATATCAATCCAACGATCGTTTTTAACGTCAGATGTGGGCAGCCCGCCGTTACACCGTTGTCGGAGGAGTACACCTCATGGACGTTGCGTAATGTCACGATAGTCGAGGCGATAAAGAACGCAATCAGCACCAGCGTAAACATCTGAAAGCCGAACCCACGATCCGCCCCGCCAACGTAGTTCACAAACGGCAGCGTTATACCGGCAGTGACGAAGCCAGCCAGACTGGCGAAGAAACGCGGGAACGGCACCAGTTGTTCG
Source organism: Salmonella sp. SSDFZ54 (assembly GCF_004010735.1). NCBI lineage: Bacteria > Pseudomonadati > Pseudomonadota > Gammaproteobacteria > Enterobacterales > Enterobacteriaceae > Salmonella > Salmonella sp. SSDFZ54. The sequence continues at coordinate 2,433,270 of NZ_CP034819.1, read as the reverse complement.
CGTTCTCGCTTATCAAGCGTAATGGTCGGCACCAGCGACCAAAATGGGATATCCATAATGGTATACGTCATGCCCCACAGGATGTAAGTTACGCAGACAAATACAACCTGCGCGGTTCCCTCAAAAAGATGGGCGCTGAACAGCAGGAAAAGCACCAGCGAATTGGTTAAGGTGCCGATCAATATCCACGGCTTAAATTTCCCCCACCGCGAACGCGTGGCGTTGACAATCCAGCCCATGATGGGATCGTTTATCGCATCCCAGATTCGCGCGACCAGAAAGAGGGTGCCGACGAGGCCGACCGAGAGTCCCACCACATCGGTGTAGTAATACATCAGGTACATATACACAATGCCGATGGCGAAATCCTTACCAAACGCACCGAACCCGTAACTCAGCTTTGTTGTCAGAGAGATGCTCATAGGGTACCGGGTCGCTGTTACCAGCGCCCGCCTTCTGTTAGTAGAGGTTAAACGCCGGATCTGCCGTCCAGCGCGGCTGGAGATTAACGGCGTAACCAGGCCGGAAGCCAGTCGCCATGCGCGGCGATCAGATCGTCAACCAACGCATAGATTTCTTCGATACCCAGCACCGCTGCGGTATGAGGGTCCATCATCGCCGCGTGATACACGCGATCGCGGTTTTCCGTGAGGATGGCTTCGGTCAACAGCGTTTGCACGTTGATGTTGGTCTGCATCATCGTCGCCAGATGAGAAGGGATCGTCCCCACCTTCGTCGGTTGAATGCCGTTGGCATCCACCAGACAAGCCACTTCCACGCAGCTTCCCTGCGGCAGGTTATCAATCAGCCCCTCGTTACGCACATTGCCGTAAATCACGCTCGGCTCGCCGGTCCACAGAGCGTTCATAATGGTGCTGGCGTACTCGCGGGACGGTTTGATGTCGATACGCTCGGCGGTTTTATACTCCTCCAGCTCTTTATGCCAGTTCGCCAGTTGTTCTACGCAGCGTTTCGGATATTCATCCAGCGGCACCTTGTAGCGCGCAATCAGATCTTCGCGTCCCGGTTTAATAAACCACGGCGTGTACTCGGCAAAATGCTCTGATGACTCGGTGACGAAGTAGCCCAACTTTTTGAACATCTCATAGCGCACAATGTTCTGGCAGCGTTCATTGCCGTGAATATTGGGCTTCGGCGCCTGTCCGGCATCATAAGCCGCCAGCAATTCAGGATAGAGATCGACATAAGTCCCGTCAGCCGTTTTGCGCTCCAGTTCCAGGTAAAACGCCATGTGGTTAATGCCGGCGCAGCGGTAGCGCAGCGAGGCGGGATCGATATTCAGGTCGCGCGCCAGTTCTTCCGCCGTTCCCTGTACCGAATGGCACAGGCCGACCTGTTTGATATGCGGATAGCGGGCATACATCGCCCAGGTATTCATCGCCATCGGGTTGACGTAATTGAGCATAGTGGCTTTCGGACAGACTTCCGTCATGTCTTCGCAAATCCGCCACAGATGCGGGATAGTCCGCAGCGCGCGCATAATGCCGCCCGGCCCCAGCGTATCGGCGATCGTCTGTTCCAGGCCATGACGCTTACAAACCTCAAAATCGGTCACGGTGCAGGGTTCATAGCCGCCAATCTGAAAGGCGACCACCACGAAATCCGCATCCTGTAGCGCCGCTTTCTGGTGGGTATGGCAGGTAATCCGGCCAGAAGCGCCCGCTGAGTCCATCAGTTTCCGTACCACAATGTGCGACTCTTCCAGCCGGGTTTCGTCAATATCCATCAGGGCGACATGCGCTGATTTTAGCGCCTCGCGGTGAAACACATCGCCGAGGATATTTTTGACGAAAATCGTAGAACCTGCGCCGATAAATGTAATTTTGGGTGCCGTCATCATGACTCTCCAGAACAGTAGTGAACACCTTCATGGTGGCACGCGTTCCCGGTGAAAACCTCCGTCTTCCCCGATGAGCATTCCCGAAAACTCAGATCGTATGCTGGCGCGCGGAAGATCTGAGTTTTTGGGACAAAATGGCGTAAAAAGCAGAGTATTCGGCCTGATAGTCAGGCTACGCTCTACAATATCGACGGATTCTGTGTCCGGATTCCCGGTTTCCTCCCGGCTAAAGGGGCATAATTCTGATAATTCAGGAAATGGAGTGACGATGAGTACGCAAGCAATATCCCTCCTCCCGCCCGACCCGCACATGTGCAACGGCGATGAAAAGCAAACCCGTAGCCCGCTGTCGCTCTATTCCGAATATCAACGACTGGACGTTGAACTGAGGCCGCCGCACAGAATGGCCAGCAGTCACTGGCATGGGCAAGTAGAAGTGAATGTTCCGTTTGACGGCGATGTGGAGTATTTAATCAACAATGAAGTCGTGCAGATAAAGCAGGGACATATCACCCTGTTTTGGGCCTGTACGCCACACCAGCTTACCCGCCCCGGCAACTGCCGCCAGATGGCGATTTTCAGTTTGCCGATGCACCTGTTTCTCTCCTGGCCGCTGGATCGCGATCTTATCAACCATGTCACGCACGGGATGGTGGTTAAATCACTGGCGACCCAGCAGCTTAGCACCTTTGAAGTGTTGCGCTGGCAGCAGGAAACAAGCAGCCCGAATGAGCAAATTCGCCAGTTGGCGATCGATGAAATCGGCCTGATGCTTAAACGCTTTAGCCTTTCCGGCTGGCAGCCCATTTTGCTCAATAAAACATCTCGCACCCACAAGAATAGCGTCTCACGCCATGCGCAGTTTTACGTAAGCCAGATGCTGGGATTTATTGCCGATAACTACGATCAGGCGCTCACCATTAACGACGTCGCGGAGCATGTCAAACTCAATGCTAATTACGCGATGGGAATATTCCAGCGGGTTATGCAATTGACGATGAAGCAGTACATCACGGCGATGCGCATCAATCACGTACGTGCCTTATTGAGCGATACTGACAAAACGATCCTCGATGTCGCTCTGACTGCCGGGTTCCGATCCAGCAGCCGTTTTTACAGTACTTTTAGCAAATTTGTCGGTATGTCGCCGCAACAATACCGCAAGCTAAGTCAGCAACGACGCCAGACGATGCCCGGCTAAAGCCGGATACCACTATCAGCCAAAAAAATAATTCACCTGTCGATAAACGGCGGGTGAAATCGCTCGCTATCAATAATTAACCCATTGTTTATTCAACAATAATATCAATAACTGACCATTATTCCATCACTTTACACCCCCTATTTGACGGGGTAATACTTGCCCACGTCACATTCATACGGCGGGTCGGCAAGGCGTAAATTGCACGGCCTCCACAACCGGGTAAAAGATGATGAAAGTATTAATTGTTGAAAGTGAGTTTCTGCATCAGGACACCTGGGTTGGCAACGCGGTTGAGCGTCTGGCGGATGCCTTGAGCCAACAAAATGTTACCGTCATTAAATCGACATCCTTCGATGACGGCTATGCCATCTTGTCCGCGAACGAAGCCATTGACTGTCTGATGTTTAGCTACCAAATGGAACAACCGGATGAGCACCTGAGCGTCAGGCAATTGATCGGTAAGCTTCACGAGCGTCAGCAAAACGTGCCCGTTTTCCTGTTAGGCGACAGGGAAAAAGCGACGGCATCGCTGGACCGCGACCTGCTGGAGCTTGTCGATGAATTCGCCTGGATTCTGGAAGACACCGCTGACTTTATCGCCGGACGCGCCGTTGCCGCCATGACCCGGTATCGCCAGCAACTGTTACCGCCGCTGTTTAACGCGTTGATGAAATACAGCGACATTCATGAATATTCATGGGCGGCGCCGGGACACCAGGGCGGCGTCGGTTTCACTAAAACGCCTGCCGGTCGCTTTTATCACGATTATTATGGCGAAAACCTGTTCCGCAGCGATATGGGGATTGAGCGTACCACGCTCGGTTCACTCCTCGACCATACCGGCGCGTTTGGCGAAAGCGAGAAAAACGCCGCCCGCGTATTCGGTGCTGACCGCTCCTGGTCCGTGGTTGTCGGGACCTCCGGTTCTAACCGTACTATTATGCAGGCCTGTATGACGGATAATGATGTCGTTGTACTGGATCGTAACTGCCATAAATCCATCGAGCAGGGGCTGATCCTCACTGGGGCCAAACCGGTATATATGGTGCCAAGCCGTAACCGTTACGGCATTATCGGGCCAATCTACCCGCAGGAAATGCAGCCTGAAACCTTGCAGAAAAAAATCAGCGCCAGCCCGCTGACCAAAACCAAAGCCGGACAGAAACCGTCTTACAGCGTAGTGACCAACTGTACCTATGACGGCGTATGCTATAACGCCAAAGAGGCGCAGGATCTGCTGGCAAAAACCAGCGATCGCATTCACTTCGACGAAGCATGGTACGGCTATGCGCGCTTCAACCCGATTTATTGCGATCACTACGCGATGCGCGGCGAGCCAGGCGACCATAACGGTCCGACCGTGTTTGCCACCCACTCCACGCACAAACTACTGAATGCGCTTTCACAAGCTTCCTACATTCACGTCCGTGAAGGCCGTGGCGCGGTGAATTTCTCCCGCTTCAACCAGGCCTATATGATGCATGCCACCACCTCTCCGTTATATGCCATCTGCGCATCCAACGATGTGGCGGTATCGATGATGGACGGTAACAGCGGCCTGTCCCTGACTCAAGAGGTGATTGACGAAGCGGTTGATTTCCGTCAGGCGATGGCGCGTCTTTATAAAGAGTTTACCGATGAAGGCGACTGGTTCTTTAAACCGTGGAATAAAGACGTCGTCACCGATCCACAAACCGGTAAAACGTATGACTTCGCCGACGCGCCGGCAAAACTGCTAGCCACTGACCAGAACTGCTGGGTCATGCGCCCCGGAGAAACCTGGCACGGCTTTAAAGACCTGCCGGATAACTGGAGTATGCTGGACCCGATTAAAGTCAGTATCCTGGCGCCGGGTATGGGCGACGATGGCGAACTGGAAGCATCCGGCGTACCTGCTGCGCTGGTCACAGCATGGCTTGGCCGCCACGGTATCGTGCCGACCCGCACCACCGACTTCCAGATTATGTTCCTGTTCTCTATGGGGGTAACTCGCGGGAAATGGGGAACGCTGATCAACACGCTGTGCTCCTTCAAACATCATTACGACGCGAATACGCCGCTGGCGCAGGTGATGCCGGAACTGGTGCAGGATTATCCTGACACTTACGCGAACATGGGTATTCATGACCTGGGCGATAAAATGTTTGCCTGGCTACGTGAAAATAACCCGGGCGCCCGTCTCAACGCCGCCTATTCCACCCTGCCGGTTGCGGAGATTACCCCGCGCGACGCCTACAACGCGATCGTGAACGACAATATTGAAATGGTGGCGATTGAAAATCTACCGGGTCGCATTGCGGCGAACTCCGTTATTCCTTACCCGCCAGGCATCCCGATGCTGCTCTCCGGCGAAAACTTTGGCGATGAAAACAGTCCGCAGGTGGGTTACTTACGCTCACTGCAATCCTGGGATCATCACTTCCCTGGCTTTGAGCATGAAACCGAAGGCACGGAAATTATTGATGGCGTATATCACGTTATGTGCGTGAAAGCCTAATCACAAAGAGTCTTTTTTTTGAGGATGGCATGTATTCCCTGAGTATTGCTGCAAAACAATAATACTGTCATACCTTTTTGCGCGGGCCCCATCCCGCGCTTTTTTTATACAAAAATGACAAGTTTCCACTCGCGTACAACTTTTTGTACACCCTAATTCATCGTACAAATATTGTAATATTATTCAGGAAAGTTATTTTAGTGCAGTTTCAATTCATCACACAATTGACTCAGTCCCCGTTATCTCTCCCGTTTGGCGAGATCCGGTCTTTTATGTTCATATTCCAGGAGTTCGGGTATGAGGATTTGCAGCAACGAGCCTTGCATAGTGTTATTAACCGAAAAAGATACATGGTTACGAGTAAATGGTAAGGAGCCAATCAGTTTAAAAGCGAATTATATGGCCATTCTGGCTTGTGAAAATAACGTTATTGACATTTCATCATTAAATAGCGTGCTAGTAATACAAGTGAGTCGCAATAATATTAAAGACTATTTACAATTCCTGAATAAAGATCTCTCACACCTTCCCGTCTGGCAACGCAACGCCGATCCCTTATTGACCGCCAACTGTCTGACGCCGGATATCTTCAGGGTCGCCGCCCGCTACAGCGCGATGGAAGCACCGGATGAAATTGTTAGTGAACGTACCCGTGCGCTCCTTTTCACCGTTTTATCCCGCTTTCTTGACCACAAAAAATTTATTTCTTTGTTAATGCACATGCTGCGCAGCCGCATCAGTGACAGCGTTTACCACATCATTCAGAGCGATATTCATAAAGACTGGAATCTGAGCGCCGTTGCCAGTTGCCTGTGCCTGAGTCCAAGCTTGTTAAAGAAAAAGCTCAAAAACGAGAATACCAGTTATAGCCAAATAATCACGACCTGCCGAATGCGTTATGCCGTAAACCAATTATTAATGGACGGAAAGAATATCTCTCAAGTCTCACAGCTATGTGGGTATAACAGCACATCGTACTTTATTTCCGTGTTTAAAGAGTTTTATGGTATGACCCCCCTGCATTATGTTAGCCAACATCGGGAACGATCGGCTGCCTAATTTTTCTACACTCAACGATAAGACACGATAATAACAGCATTGGCGATAACCCGTCTCCGACATAATTCAGCGGCATTCTGAGGGGGTATGATACGACGTAATTTATCGTAACGAAGTCACCTTTTCAGGAGTCCAAATTATGTCTTCGGATGCTGATGCTCACAAAGTGGGCCTAATCCCCGTCACCTTAATGGTATCGGGGAATATTATGGGTTCAGGGGTATTCTTACTCCCTGCCAACCTGGCGGCCACTGGCGGGATTGCAATCTACGGATGGCTGGTCACTATCATCGGCGCCCTGGCGCTGTCGATGGTTTATGCCAAAATGTCGTCCTTAGATCCCAGTCCCGGCGGTTCTTATGCCTACGCACGCCGCTGCTTCGGGCCGTTTTTGGGCTATCAAACGAACGTGCTGTACTGGCTGGCATGCTGGATCGGTAATATCGCGATGGTCGTTATCGGCGTCGGCTATCTGAGCTATTTCTTCCCGATTCTGAAAGATCCGCTGGTATTAACGCTTACCTGCGTCGCGGTGCTGTGGATTTTTGTTCTGCTGAACATCGTCGGGCCGAAAATGATTACCCGCGTACAGGCCGTCGCCACCGTACTGGCGCTGGTGCCTATCGTAGGGATTGCGGTCTTCGGCTGGTTCTGGTTTAAAGGCGAAACCTATATGGCGGCCTGGAACGTGAGCGGCATGAATACCTTCGGGGCAATTCAAAGCACGTTGAACGTTACGCTGTGGTCATTCATCGGGGTAGAAAGCGCCTCCGTTGCGGCCGGTGTGGTCAAAAACCCGAAACGCAACGTGCCTATCGCCACCATCGGCGGGGTACTGATCGCCGCCGTCTGCTATGTACTCTCCACAACGGCGATTATGGGGATGATCCCCAACGCGGCGCTGCGTGTATCGGCATCGCCTTTCGGTGACGCGGCGCGTATGGCGCTGGGCGATACCGCAGGGGCTATTGTTTCCTTCTGTGCGGCAGCAGGTTGCCTGGGCTCTCTCGGCGGCTGGACGCTGCTTGCCGGTCAAACCGCAAAAGCGGCGGCGGACGATGGTCTCTTCCCGCCAATCTTCGCGCGGGTTAATAAAGCCGGTACGCCAGTGGCTGGGTTGCTTATCGTCGGCGTGCTGATGACTATCTTCCAGTTCAGCAGTATGTCGCCGAACGCCGCGAAAGAGTTTGGTCTGGTCTCCTCCGTGTCGGTTATCTTCACCCTGGTGCCTTATCTTTACACCTGTGCCGCGCTGTTACTGTTGGGTCACGGCCACTTTGGTAAAGCGCGCCCGCTGTATCTGCTGATTACCTTCGTCGCGTTTGTGTATTGCATCTGGGCGGTCATCGGTTCCGGCGCCAAAGAAGTGATGTGGTCGTTCGTCACGTTGATGGTGATCACCGCGCTGTATGCGTTGAACTACAACCGCATTCACAAAAACCCGTATCCGCTGGATGCGCCGGTTAAACAGGATTGACCACGTGTAGTTAATGTTATCGCAACAGGCCGGATAGCGCAGGTTATCCGGCCGCCTCCAACATTAAGTTCTTAAGGTTCACTTAATTTTACTTTGTCACGATTAGCGTCACCGAATCGATGGACGCATCAACATGTTAAAGCGCTTTCTTAAAAGACCTGTTCTTGGGCAAATCGCCTGGCTTCTGCTTTTTTCCTTTTATATTGCCGTCTGCCTGAACATCGCGTTCTACAAGCAGGTACTACAAGACCTACCGTTAAACTCGCTGCGCAATGTGCTGGTGTTTATTTCCATGCCGGTCGTCGCGTTTAGCGTGGTCAATAGTGTGCTGACGCTGGCCTCATTTATTTGGCTAAACCGACTGCTGGCCTGCGTTTTTATTCTGGTCGGCGCTGCCGCGCAGTATTTTATTTTGACTTACGGCATCATCATCGATCGCTCCATGATCGCCAATATGATGGATACCACGCCCGCGGAAACCTTTGCGCTGATGACGCCGAGAATGGTGCTGACGCTGGGATTAAGCGGCGTTCTGGCAGTCGTGATTGCCTTCTGGGTCAAAATCCGCCCGGCGACGCCGCGCTTACGTAGCGGGCTTTACCGCCTGGCCAGCGTCCTGATCTCTATTTTATTAGTTATTCTGGTCGCCGCCTTTTTCTATAAAGATTACGCCTCGCTATTTCGAAATAATAAACAGTTGATCAAAGCGTTAAGCCCATCGAACAGTATTGTCGCCAGTTGGTCATGGTATTCGCATCAACGGCTGGCGAATTTGCCGCTGGTACGCATTGGCGAGGATGCCCATCGCAATCCATTAATGCTGAAAGGCGATCGCAAAAACCTGACGATTCTTATCGTTGGCGAAACCTCGCGCGGCGATGATTTCTCTCTTGGCGGCTATCCGCGCGACACCAATCCGCGGCTGGCGAAAGACGATGTGATCTACTTCCCGCATACCACCTCTTGCGGTACGGCGACCGCGATCTCCGTTCCCTGCATGTTTTCTGATATGCCGCGCAAACATTATGACGAAGAGCTGGCGCATCACCAGGAAGGGCTGCTGGATATTATCCAGCGCGCGGGGATTAACGTACTGTGGAATGATAATGACGGCGGCTGTAAAGGCGCATGCGATCGCGTTCCGCATCAAAATGTCACCGAGCTAAACCTGCCCGGACAATGTATCGACGGCGAGTGCTACGATGAAGTGTTATTTCACGGTCTGGAAGACTATATCGACCATTTGAAAGGCGATGGCGTTATTGTATTACATACCATCGGCAGCCACGGCCCAACCTATTACAACCGTTATCCACCGCAGTTTAAAAAATTTACCCCAACCTGTGACACTAACGAAATTCAGAACTGTTCCCAACAGCAGTTGATCAACACCTATGATAATACCGTGCTGTACGTGGACTATATTGTAGATAAAGCCATTAACCTGCTGAAATCTCATCAGGATAAATTCACCACCAGCCTGGTCTATCTTTCCGATCACGGCGAATCATTGGGTGAAAATGGCGTTTATTTACACGGTCTGCCGTATTCCATTGCGCCGGATACGCAAAAACATGTCCCGATGCTCATTTGGCTTTCTAAAGATTATCAACAGCGTTATCAGGTGGATCAGGCCTGCCTGCAAAAACGGGCGAGCACGCTGGATTATTCACAGGACAATCTTTTCTCAACCATGCTGGGATTAACCGGCGTACAAACGACGTATTACCAGGCCGCAGATGATATTCTGCAACCGTGCAGGAGACTAAGCGAATGAAGATACTGATTGTTGAAGACGACACGCTATTATTACAGGGGTTAATACTCGCCGCGCAAACCGAAGGCTATGCGTGTGATGGCGTTTCGACAGCGCGTGCCGCCGAGCATAGTCTGGAGTCTGGTCATTACAGTCTGATGGTGCTGGATTTAGGGCTTCCCGATGAGGATGGCCTGCATTTCCTGACGCGAATCCGACAGAAAAAATATACCCTCCCGGTACTCATTCTGACCGCCCGCGATACGCTCAATGACCGCATTACCGGGCTGGATGTCGGCGCAGATGATTATCTGGTAAAACCCTTCGCCCTGGAGGAATTGCACGCCCGCATCCGCGCGCTGCTGCGCCGCCATAATAATCAGGGTGAAAGTGAACTGACGGTTGGCAATCTGACGCTCAATATAGGCCGCCATCAGGCATGGAGGGATGGACAGGAACTGACCCTGACGCCTAAGGAGTACGCGTTGCTCTCACGGTTGATGCTCAAGGCAGGCAGTCCGGTGCACCGGGAAATTCTTTATAACGATATCTACAACTGGGATAACGAACCCTCGACCAACACTCTGGAAGTGCATATACATAATTTGCGCGACAAAGTCGGCAAGTCGCGCATTCGCACGGTTCGCGGGTTTGGCTACATGCTGGTTGCCACTGAGGAAAGCTAAGTGAGCCTGATGCGTTTTCAGCGAAGAGCGATGACCCTTCGCCAGCGTTTAATGCTGACAATTGGTCTTATTCTGCTGGTGTTCCAGTTAATCAGTACCTTCTGGTTATGGCATGAAAGCACTGAGCAAATCCAATTGTTCGAGCAGGCGCTGCGGGATAATCGCAACAACGATCGCCATATCATGCACGAAATTCGCGAGGCGGTCGCCAGCCTGATCGTCCCCGGCGTATTTATGGTTAGCCTGACGCTGCTAATTTGTTACCAGGCGGTACGGCGTATTACCCGTCCGCTCGCCGAACTGCAAAAAGAGCTGGAAGCGCGGACGGCGGATAATCTGGCGCCGATCGCCATTCACAGCTCCACGCTTGAGATTGAGTCCGTCGTCTCGGCGATCAATCAACTGGTTACGCGTTTGACCACCACGCTCGACAATGAACGCCTTTTTACCGCCGATGTGGCCCATGAGCTACGCACGCCGCTGTCGGGGGTGCGTTTGCATCTGGAATTATTGTCAAAAACCCACAATGTTGATGTCGCGCCGCTTATCGCCCGTCTTGACCAGATGATGGATAGCGTCTCCCAGCTTCTGCAACTGGCGCGCGTGGGCCAGTCATTCTCTTCCGGGAATTATCAGGAAGTAAAACTGCTGGAAGATGTGATCCTCCCCTCCTACGATGAGCTGAACACCATGCTGGAAACGCGCCAGCAAACTCTGTTGCTGCCGGAAAGTGCGGCGGACGTGGTGGTGCGCGGTGACGCGACGTTACTGCGTATGCTGCTGCGAAATCTGGTGGAAAACGCGCATCGCTATAGCCCTGAAGGAACCCATATCACTATCCACATTAGCGCCGACCCCGACGCTATTATGGCGGTCGAAGACGAGGGGCCGGGTATTGATGAAAGCAAATGCGGGAAGCTAAGCGAAGCGTTCGTGCGGATGGACAGCCGTTATGGCGGAATTGGCCTGGGGCTGAGTATCGTCAGCCGCATCACCCAGCTACATCAGGGACAGTTTTTCCTGCAAAACCGTACAGAAAGAACAGGCACCCGTGCCTGGGTGCTGTTGAAAAAGGCATAACAGGCGTTTAATACGTCGTGACCCACACATAGATAAAACTGCTGACAATCAGCACACTACACAGGGTCGTCAAACTTTTATAAATATAGCTTTTCATGACGCTCTCCTCCAAAGGTATGGAGGAGAGTATGCCCGCGAGAGATTAAGCGAACCTTAAGCGCGAAATTTATTCATCGATGCGCGGATGTTGCTGTACCAGACGCGAACGTTTGACCTGCAGCTCCGCGATTTCCTGATCGATGTCGTCGATTTTCTGCTCAATATTATCGTAATGCTCGCCCAGAATTTCCTTCGCTTCCTGGATGTCCGACGCCGCTGGCGTTGCGCCTTTTAACGGACGATTGGCCGTCTCTTTCATGGAAATACCGGTAATCAAGCCTATCACCGCGATGACCATCAAATAATACGCCGGCATCATCAGATCCTGCGAGCTTTCCACCAGCCAGGCCGCCAGCGTTGGCGTCAAACCGGCAATCAATACAGAGATATTAAAAGCCGCCGCCAGCGCGCTGTAACGAATATGCGTCGGAAACATCGCCGGCAATGTCGAGGCCATCACCCCGGTAAAGCAGTTCAGAATCACCGCCAGCATCAACAAACCGGCAAAAATCAGGCCAATAACGTTACTGTTAATCAGGATGAAGGCCGGGATCGCCAGCGCGAACAGCGCAATGCTGCCCATAATCACAAATGGACGTCGACCGAAACGGTCGCTCAGCAGCCCCATCACCGGCTGCACAAACAGCATCCCGATCATAATGGCGATGATAATCAACACGCCGTGATCTTCAGAATAGTGCAGGTTATGCGACAGGTAGCTCGGCATGTAGGTGAGCAGCATGTAGTAGGTCACGTTGGTGGCAATCACCAGACCGATACATGACAACAGGCTCCGCCAGTGTTTGGTGGCAATCTCTTTAAAGGAGACTTTCGGCCCATCCTGCAGCCCTTCGCGGTCGCCCTGCTCCAGTTTATCCACGTGCTGCTGAAACGCTGGCGTCTCTTCCAGCGCATGGCGTAAGTAGAGACCAATAATTCCCAATGGCAGAGCGATAAAGAACGGAATACGCCAGCCCCACTCCAGGAAATTCTCCTCGCCGACAATCGTTGAGATTAAGACCACCACGCCCGCGCCCAGCACGAACCCGGCGATGGAACCAAAATCCAGCCAGCTTCCCATAAATCCGCGTTTACGATCCGGCGAATATTCCGCGACAAAGATCGACGCGCCGGTATATTCCCCGCCAACCGAGAAGCCCTGCGCCATTTTACACAGCAACAACAGTATTGGTGCCCAGATACCGATCGTCGCGTAAGAGGGGATTAACCCGATACAGAAGGTACTGATCGACATAATCACAATCGTGATCGCCAGGATCTTCTGGCGCCCGTATTTATCGCCGAGCATACCAAAGAATAACCCGCCGAGCGGACGAATCAGGAAGGGAACGGAAAACGTGGCCAGCGCGGCAATCATCTGGACGCTGGGATCGGCGCCGGGGAAAAAGACTTTACCCAACGCGTAGGCAACAAATCCATAAACACCAAAATCAAACCACTCCATCGCGTTGCCCAGCGAGGCGGCGGTAATTGCTTTGCGAAGTTTACCATCATCAATGATGGTCACATCGCCCAGTGTAATCGGTTTTATTTTTTTCCTTTTCAGCATAGCTGTCCTCATAGGCTAAGCCCTGTAGCGCTATATACGGCGGGCACTGGCATACCGCGCCAGCGTCGCCGTCGAGCGGAGGGAGGGGCGCGAACGCTATCCCTCATACAAGCGTAGCAGGTTTACTTACACTGTCCGGTTACGGACTGTACAACCGAACCTGTTGACGCCTGAATGGGCAGTTAATGACCTTTTTACCCTAACAGGGTTTAAATATGTGATCAACTTCACACATATATGTCAATTCGGTCAAAAGGTGTAAATAAGGACGCCCTAATGCGCTGTGGTGACAGTAAAAAAGCGGTTATTCGAGTGTAAACCATTGCTGACTGGCGTGGCGCAGACCCTTTTATAAAAGCGGCAATAGTCCCGACAACGCTAAGGATTTTGTGTATAATTGCGGCCTTTTTCGGCGATCTGCCATTTTTGGGCGCGTTTGCCCCCGCTGACTTTTTGAGGATACCAACATGTCATTACCCCACTGCCCGCAATGTAACTCCGAATATACCTACGAAGATAACGGCATGTTCATCTGCCCGGAATGCGCTCACGAATGGAACGATGCGGAACCCGCTCAGGAGAGCGATGAGCTGATTGTCAAAGACGCCAACGGCAACCTGCTGGCAGACGGCGATAGCGTCACCATCGTGAAAGATCTGAAAGTAAAAGGCAGCTCTTCCATGCTGAAAATCGGCACCAAAGTGAAGAACATTCGTCTGGTTGAAGGCGACCATAACATCGACTGCAAAATCGATGGTTTTGGCCCGATGAAACTGAAATCCGAGTTCGTGAAAAAGAACTGATTTACCGTGTCATTGCCCGGTAGCGCCTCGCTTACCGGGCCTGAGCGGCCCTTCCACCGACAATATTGTGCCAATTTCGAACTACACTTAACGAGCATCTCTTACCTGAGGTAACCATCATGCCGTTAAGTCCCTATCTCTCTTTTGCCGGCAACTGTGCCGACGCCATCGCGTATTATCAACAAACGTTAGGCGCAGAACTGCTTTATAAACTCAGCTTCGGTGAAATGCCCCCCTCAGCGGCGGATAACGAAGAGGGCTGCCCGTCAGGAATGCGCTTTCCCGATACTGCTATCGCCCACGCCAACATGCGCATTGCCGGCAGCGATATCATGATGAGTGATGCCAGCGCGTCGGGAACGGCGCATTATTCCGGCTTTACGCTGGTGCTTGATACCCAGGATGTAGCAGAAGGGAAGCGCTGGTTTGATAACCTTGCCGCACAAGGGCAAATCGAAATGGACTGGCAGGAGACCTTCTGGGCGCAGGGTTTCGGCAAGGTCAGCGATCGTTTCGGTGTGCCGTGGATGATTAACGTGGTTAAACATCAGCCTGCCACCTAACTCCCCGGGAGGCTCGCCCTCCCCCTTGCCATCAGAGTGATCTTTGGCTGCACGTTATCCGCCGTTTAGCTGCCATAGAATAAATCATGACGGTAGTTTGCTACAGTCTGGCGAAAGATGGTTGATCCTGATGAAGCGTCGGGAGGACATTATGCCAGTCTGTGAATTACGCCACGCGACAACAGAGGATACCGATTCTGTTTACGCGCTTATCTGTGAGTTACTTAAAAATGAGCTTGATTATCAGGCTTTCAGGGATGGATTCGCCGCTAATTTACTGGACCCCAACGTTCATTATCGTTTAGCGCTGCGCAACGGAGAGGTAGTCGGCATGATCAGCCTGCATATGCAGTTTCATCTCCATCATGCCAACTGGATTGGCGAAATTCAGGAGCTGGTGGTATTACCGCAGATGCGGGGACAAAAAATTGGCAGTCAGCTTCTGGCCTGGGCAGAAGAAGAAGCACGTCAGGCGGGCGCCGAGCTAACGGAGCTTTCCACAAATATTAAACGCCGCGATGCACACCGTTTTTATCTTCGCGAAGGTTACAAGCAAAGTCATTTTCGGTTTACGAAAGCATTGTGATCTGGCAGCCGTCATCGGGAGATAAGGCATAACGTAATCAGCCATCACCGGGTGAAGTAGCGGAGTCATCTCAATTCTACTGTCGACAAGCCTGGATAAAGGTTAAACGGGCTGACTCGCTTCTTTAGCAAAAATGGCCCTTTTAAGTTGTAGAAATGTAAATTTATTGTCAACGAACTACACTTTTCTCTTTGGCATCACCGGGAGGGTTGCCTGAAAATCCCGGGATGAGGTTTTCCTAGAAGGACAGTGACGTTATGTTCGCAGCAATCATTATCGGTATTTTTATTATCAGCGTCATTTATGCGCATTCACGCGGGGTGGAAAAACAAAAACTTTCCCGTCAGCTCTTTGACCACTCGACGTTTATGGCGCCGATCAATATGTTCATGACTCGCTTCTCAACGTTACCGGCAAAGCAGCCGTACTTTGATACCACGGCATTTCCAGAGCTGCAGAAGCTGACAGAAAACTGGCAGGTGATTCGTGAAGAGGCGCTACGGCTTCAGCATCACATAAAAGCCGCGCAGGCCAATAACGACGCCGGATTCAACACCTTTTTCAAGCGCGGCTGGAAACGGTTTTACCTTAAATGGTATTCCGATGCCCACCCGTCGGCGGAAACGTTATGCCCGATAACGACAAAGCTGGTCAACAGCGTCCCCTCTATTAAAGCGGCGATGTTCGCCGAGTTGCCTCCCGGAGCCTATCTGGGAAAACATCGCGACCCCTATGCCGGTTCAGTACGTTACCATCTTGGATTAAGCACACCGAATGACGACCGCTGTTTTATTGAAGTTGATCGACAGCGCCATAGCTGGCGCGACGGCGAAGCCGTCATCTTCGACGAAACCTACGTTCATTGGGCGGAAAATAAAACTGAGCAGACGCGTATTATCCTCTTTTGCGATATTGAGCGTCCAATGAAATGGCGCTGGGCGCAGAGCGTAAACCACTGGGTCGGCGCATCGTTGATGTCCGCCGCCAGTTCGCCAAACGACGAGAACGATCGCACCGGTGCGATTAATCGCATCTTTAAATACGTTCACGCAGCACGCGATGCCGGGCAACGGCTGAAAAAGAAAAACCGCACTCTCTATTACGCGCTGAAATATCTCGTTATTGCCGCTATTTTTGCCGCGATAATCCTTTTCAGCCTCCTCTGAAGCCGGGCCGCGGTATGGCACTGCCTGCCGCGGCCCGTTCTATCCTGGCGTTAGTCTCAACGCGTTCCCTGGCCTTGAGTCTATCCATCCGGGTAATTTATTAAAAACCCCCACTTCAGGCAGAGCAGATTGCCGGATGGCGGCTCCGCCTTATCTGGCCTGCGCTCCGCGTTTCTCCCCATAATAAATGTCATGCGGTATTTTCTTTCGACACGTCAAAACTGACGATAGCCTGTTTTTCGTCAGGGTTTTGAGCAAAATTCGCCCGTAATATCAGGGAAAGCCCATACTAAAAAAGTGGCATAAAACATGCATACTGAGGGCGACAGCGCGTATGCGCGATTTGATTAACTGGAGCGAAACCGATGAAAAAAGTCGTCACGGTTTGCCCGTATTGCGCATCAGGTTGCAAAATCAATCTGGTGGTCGATAACGGCAAAATCGTCCGGGCTGAGGCGGCGCAGGGGAAAACCAACCAGGGTACCCTGTGTCTGAAGGGCTACTACGGCTGGGATTTTATTAATGATACCCAGATCCTGACCCCGCGCCTGAAAACCCCAATGATCCGTCGCCAGCGTGGCGGCAAACTGGAATCTGTTTCCTGGGATGAAGCGCTCAATTACGTCGCTGAACGTTTGAGCGCCATCAAAGCGAAGTACGGTCCGGATGCAATCCAGACAACCGGCTCCTCTCGCGGTACCGGAAATGAAACCAACTATGTAATGCAAAAATTCGCACGCGCCGTTATTGGTACCAATAACGTTGACTGCTGCGCTCGCGTCTGACACGGCCCATCGGTTGCAGGTCTGCACCAATCGGTCGGTAACGGCGCAATGAGTAATGCGATTAACGAAATTGATAACACTGATTTAGTGTTCGTCTTCGGGTATAACCCGGCGGATTCCCACCCTATCGTGGCGAATCATGTGATTAACGCTAAACGCAACGGGGCGAAAATTATCGTCTGCGATCCGCGCAAAATTGAAACCGCGCGCATTGCCGACATGCATATCGCGTTGAAAAACGGCTCGAATATCGCGCTGCTCAACGCCATGGGGCATGTCATTATTGAAGAAAACCTGTACGACAAAGCGTTTGTCGCCAGCCGTACCGAAGGTTTTGAAGAGTACAGCAAGATTGTCGAAGGCTATACGCCGGAGTCCGTCGAAGAGATCACTGGCGTGAGCGCACAGGAGATTCGTCAGGCGGCGCGGATGTATGCCAGCGCGAAAAGCGCAGCGATCTTGTGGGGTATGGGCGTCACCCAGTTCTATCAGGGTGTGGAAACCGTGCGTTCACTGACCAGCCTCGCGATGCTGACCGGCAACCTCGGCAAGCCAAGCGCGGGCGTTAACCCGGTTCGCGGCCAGAACAACGTTCAGGGCGCGTGCGATATGGGCGCGCTGCCGGATACTTATCCAGGCTACCAGTACGTTAAGTTCCCGGAAAACCGCGAGAAGTTCGCTAAAGCCTGGGGCGTAGAAAGTCTGCCTGCGCATACCGGCTATCGCATCAGCGAGCTGCCGCACCGTGCGGCGCATGGCGAAGTGCGCGCGGCGTACATTATGGGTGAAGATCCGCTGCAAACCGATGCGGAACTCTCTGCAGTACGTAAAGCGTTTGAGGATCTGGAACTGGTCATCGTGCAGGATATCTTCATGACCAAAACCGCGTCGGCGGCGGATGTGATTTTACCCTCCACTTCGTGGGGCGAGCATGAAGGCGTCTTCTCTGCGGCTGACCGTGGCTTCCAGCGCTTCTTTAAAGCCGTTGAACCGAAGTGGGACCTAAAAACCGACTGGCAGATTATCAGTGAAATCGCCACCCGGATGGGCTATCCGATGCACTACAACAACACCCAGGAGATCTGGGATGAGTTGCGTCATCTGTGCCCGGATTTCTACGGCGCCACTTACGAGAAGATGGGCGAACTGGGCTATATCCAGTGGCCATGCCGCGACACGTCGGATGCCGATCAGGGAACCTCGTACCTCTTTAAAGAGAAGTTCGATACCCCCAACGGTCTGGCGCAGTTCTTCACCTGCGACTGGGTAGCGCCTATCGATAAACTCACCGAAGAGTACCCGATGGTACTGTCGACGGTGCGCGAAGTCGGCCACTACTCCTGCCGCTCAATGACCGGTAACTGTGCGGCGCTGGCCGCGCTGGCCGATGAACCGGGCTATGCGCAAATCAATACCGCCGACGCCGCGCGTCTGGGCATTGAAGATGAAGCGCTGGTGTGGGTTCATTCGCGCAAAGGTAAAATCATCACCCGCGCGCAGGTCAGCGATCGCCCGAACAAAGGGGCGATTTACATGACCTACCAGTGGTGGATTGGCGCCTGTAACGAGCTGGTGACTGAAAACCTCAGCCCGATTACCAAAACGCCGGAGTACAAATACTGCGCCGTACGCGTTGAGCCGATCGCCGATCAGCGAGCCGCCGAGCAGTATGTGATTGATGAGTACAACAAGCTGAAAACCCGTCTGCGCGAAAGCGCAATGGGTTGATCTGCCGGGTGGCGGCATCAGAATGCTTTATTCGGCCTGCGTCTACTGTAGGCCTGATAAGATGCATTAGCATCGCCATCAGGCATTTTCCCTATAACAGCCTCCGCCCGGAGGCTGTTTTTTTATCCATACGATCTCTTTATACTGTCTTTTCCGTACCCTAAATAAAATTCAAAATGAAACTACTTCTTGCATTGATGTTGTTTATGACATTCTTTGCCCATGCCGCAGATCCTGAGCCGGGTAGCCAGTATTTGCAGGCAGCAGAGGCAGGTGACAGACGCGCACAATATTTTCTGGCCGACAGTTGGTTGAGCTATGGCGATTTGAACAAAGCTGAATACTGGGCGCAAAAAGCCGCCGACAGTGGCGACGCCGACGCCTGCGCGCTACTGGCGCAAATCAAAATCACTAATCCGGTAAGCCTGGATTATCCCGACGCGAAAAAGCTGGCTGAAAAGGCGGCTAACGCGGGCAGTAAAGCGGGCGAAATTACGCTGGCGCGGATCCTGGTCAACACCCAGGCCGGGCGTCCGGACTACCCAAAAGCCATCTCGCTGCTGCAAAAGGCCTCTGAAGATCTGGATAACGACTCCGCGGTGGATGCGCAAATGTTGCTTGGCCTGATTTACGCCAACGGCGTGGGCATTGCCGCCGATGATGAAAAAGCCGCCTGGTATTTCAAACGCAGTTCCGCCATTTCCCGTACCGGCTATTCAGAATACTGGGCGGGAATGATGTTTTTAAACGGTGAACCGGGCTTTATTGAAAAGAACAAGCAGAAGGCGTTGCACTGGTTGAATCTAAGCTGTCTGGAAGGGTTTGATACCGGTTGCGAAGAGTTCGAAACGCTAACAAATGGATGATGTTTATTGCCGGATGAACGTAGTCGTTGTAGGCCTGATAAGCGTAGCGCCATCAGGCAACCCGGAGCAGGTTGCCGGATGGCAGCGTGAACGCCTTATCCGGCCTACATTCTCTTTCTCTGTAGGCCGGATAAGCAAAGCGCCATTCGGCAATCCGTTATTGGGCGGTTTTATCAAATTTGCCCAGCACATCGCGCTCATAGGCCAGCGCTTTTTTGCGGTCAAACTTGTGTTCCCACTTGGCGATCACCAGCACCGCCAGCGCATTCCCCACCACATTTAGCGCAGTACGCGCCATGTCGAGGATACGGTCGACACCGGCGATAAACGCCAGCCCTTCCAGCGGAATGCCCACGCTGCCCAGCGTCGCCAGTAACACCACGAAGGAAACGCCAGGCACGCCGGCAATCCCTTTCGACGTCACCATCAGCGTCAGCACCAGTACAATTTCCTGCCACAGCGACAGGTCGATACCGTATAGCTGCGCGATAAAAATGGCGGCGATGCTCTGGTATAACGTGGAGCCGTCGAGGTTAAATGAGTAACCGGTCGGTACCACGAAACTGGTGATAGAGGCTGGTGCGCCGTAAGCTTCCATCTTCTCGATAATGCGCGGCAGTACGCTCTCGGAGCTGGCGGTCGAGTACGCCAGAATCAATTCATCTTTCAGAATGCGAATCAGAATCCAGATACTTAACCCGCACAGGCGCGCCACGATGCCCAGCACCACCAGCGCAAAGAAGATAATGGCAAAGTGTACCAGCAGCACCAGTTTCGCCAGCGGCCACAGCGACGCGAAACCAAAATTCGCCACCGTGACGGCGATCAGCGCAAAAACGCCCACTGGCGCATAGCGCATCACCATATGGGTGACTTTAAACATGGTCTCAGATATGGAACGAAATACCGTCACCAGCGGTTCGCGGTGCGTTGCCGGCAGGGACGACAACCCCAGCCCAAACAGGACCGAGAAAAAGATAATTGGCAGCATATCCCCTTTGGCCATCGATGCGATGATATTGGTCGGCACCAGCGACAGTATCGTCCCCATCAGCCCATGCGCATGACTTTGTACTTCCGCCGTGGTGTTCTGGTATTTCGAAATATCGACGGTCGCCAGTTGCGACATATCAATGCCTGAGCCTGGCTGAAAGACATTCGCCAGCGTAATGCCGAGGATAATCGCCACCGTGGTGATCAGTTCAAAATAGAGAATGGTTTTGGCGCCGATACGGCCTAGCTGTTTCGCATCGCCAACGCCGGCGATGCCGACAATCAGAGTCGAGATCACGATCGGCACGACGATCATTTTAATCAGGTGGATAAAGATATCGCCAGCAGGCGACAGCAGGTTGGCAATCAGCCATTCACGACTGTCACTGTGATAATGCAGATAGCTGCCCAACAGAATGCCCAGCACCATAGCCAGCAAAATTTGCCAGGCCAGGCTGACTTTCAAATTTTTCATAACAACAGACTTCCTCGATGAAGCGTTGCTCTCCGCCGAAAGCATGAGAGCAATACATACTGAAAGGGTATGATTTGTGTTGCGTTGGTTTGTAGAGTTTTTTAACGCGCATAATCAGTATCATTTGCATAGCGTCTTGCGCAACCCTTTCATAACAGGGCTTTTGGCTGTTTTTATGCATAATAACGCGAGTTTATGGCGTTAATGATGAATAACTATTTGTTATGGAAAGTTTTTTACTTCGTCAAAAACGAATAATACACTGAGGTAATTAATTTTTACTTGTGTCTCATTCGCCGTTTTTTTAAACAGCACACATGACAAAAGTCACAAAAAAGAAAAAATTATTTCTGCCGATTTTGTAACAATTTAGCCAAATTAATGGCCTCTACCAGCTGCGCGCGATTCACTCGCGGCGAGTTAGCATCCAGTAAGGTTTGCCACAGCGACACGGCTTGCGCATAATCCGCCTGCATAAACGCATCCGCCGCCAGCAGCATCTGCGCGGTCACTTCTGTCGCATCCAGCGCTAACGCTTTATTAATCATTTCACGCGTCGCAGGCGTCATATGTTGCCCGGCCTGGTAATACAGCACCGTTGCCAGCGCGGCGAAAAGCTGCGCGTTATCGCCTCGCAGACGCAACGCCTGACGATATGCCAGCAGCGCATTGTCATACGCATTGCGATAGAGATAATACTCGCCCAGCCGCGCCCATTGCTCGCTATCCTGCGGATTGGCGAGGATTTTTTCTTGCAGCCTGGAAAGCTGCGCCTCTGGCGTTTGCGGGTTCGTAAAGTCACGTAGCGGATCGGCCAGACGCTGTTGCTCGCTACGCACAGCCTGCCATTTCGGCGTCAACAGATAGCCGCCGACACAGGCAGCCACCATCAACACCGCCGCAGCCGCCAGACGCTTTACGGGCATGGGACGTAACGGCACAGTGGAGTGTTCAGACTGGCTCATTGTTCCCCCTCTCCTGCGTGCTGACGCTTTCTCACCCGCCAGGCCACCACGCCCACCAGCAATAACAGCAGGTACGGCAGCGCCCACAACAGCAGCGTTTGCTCATTCAACGGCGGGTTGTAGCGTACGAAATCACCATAACGGTCGGTCATCCAGGCAGTGATTTCCGCTTCGCTTTTACCTTCGGCCACCATGCTGTAAACCTGATGGCGCATACTGACCGCCACGGGCGCATTGGATTCCAGCAAATTCTGGTTCTGACACTGCGGACAGCGCAGTTGACTGGCAATAGATAGCGCTTTTTCCTGCTGTTGTGGATTGTCAAAGCGCCAGGTATCCACCACCTGGGCGTGGGTGGCGAAGGTGATTAAAAACAGGACGATCGTTAAGAGTAAAAACTTTCTGCCGGATGGCGCTACGCTTATCCGGCCTACGGTTTGCGCATCCTGTAGGCCGGATAAGGCGTTTACGCCGCCATCCGGCAACGCTGTGAGTAATTTACGCATCACGCTTCCTCCCCCGCCATCCGCTCAGCAGCGCGCCACACACCATCAACAATCCCCCACCCCAGATCCAGCGCACGCCGGTCTGCACGTATAAGCGCATGGCGTAACGATCCGGTCCGGTTTTTTCGCCCATCACCGCGTACCAGTCATGTAGCAGGTTCCAGTGAATCCCCGGCTCCATCATCTGTTGACGACGCGCGGCATAGAAGCGCCTTTCAGGCTGCAGGCTGCCAATGCGTTTTTCATTCCGCCACAACGTGATCCGCGCTTTTTCACTGGTGTAGTTGCCTTTGGCCTCCAGATCCAGACGCTCGAAACAAAAGGTATAGCCCGCCAGTACCACCTGCTGACTGGGGCTGAGGTTAAGGCTGATTTCATGCCGACTGCCGCTGGAAACCATGATCCCGGCGGCGAAGATAAATACGCCCGTATGCGCCAGCAATGCCGGAAGCTGACGATGCACAGAGACTTTGCGGCTTCTGATTGTCGCCAGCACGATAACCACCAGCATCAGCAGGCCAAACGGCAGCGTGACGCGATTAAAATAGGGCGCGCCCACCGAAAGCCTTCCCCAGCCCATCAAACCATAAATCATGGGGTAGAGCGTCCCGACCAGCACGATCAACAAGACGGCGCTAAAGAGTAGCAGCGTCGTCAGAATGAGCGTTTCGCGCTTTCCGCCGCCCAAACACGTCGCCGGATACGGCTCCCGTGCCCGCCAGCCGTACAGAGCAAGCGATGCCAGACTTAACGCGGCAAAAAGGGTAAACAGCGGCACCGCGCGCACGTTATCCAGCGCAAAAGCATGGACGGAAAGCAGAATGCCGGAACGCACAATCAGCGTTCCCAGCAACGAGAGGATCAGCGTCAGTATCGCCAGCAGCAACGACCAGTGACGGAAGCCCCCGCGCTGGCGGCTGACATACAGACTGTGCAGCAACGCGCTGGCGGCAAGCCACGGCAACAACGAGGCATTTTCCACCGGGTCCCAGAACCACCAGCCGCCCCAGCCCAGTTCGCAATACGCCCACCACGATCCGAGAATGATCCCCAGCGTCAGAGCGCACCAGCCGGGTAACGCCCAGCGCCAGCACACCCAGGCGGTTGCCGCGTTAAAGCCGCCGCACAGTAGCGAGGCCAGCGCTACGCTCGCCGCGGTCATCAGGCCGCCATAACCCAGATAGAGCAGCGGCGGATGTAAGATCAGCCCCAGATGTTGCAGCATGGGATTAAGGTCGCGCCCTTCCATGGCGGGAGGGAAAATACGCAGGAACGGATCGGACCACAGCACAATAAATAGCAGCAGCGAGGCCATAATGAGGGACAAGATGCTCAGGGTCCGCGGAAAAAGCGCGTCAGATTCATGCCGGGAGCGCCAGGCGAATAGCGCCGTCCACCCCGAAAGAAGCAGCGCCCACAGCAGGAGCGAGCCTTCATGACCGCCCCATACCGCCGCCAGTTTCAGTCCCCATGACAACTGACTATGGCTATGCTGCGCAACATAAACGACCGAAAAATCGCTGGTCAGAAAACAGCTAACCAGAATCGCAAACGCCAGTAGCAGCAGCGTGAACGCCGTCCACGCGCCGCAGGTCGTCAGGCGCATGACGCCGCGCCAGTGCAGCCCCATCCCGCACCACGTCGCCAGCGGGGTCAGCACGTTGACCCCGAGACTCAACAACAGCGCCAGAAATCCGGCTTCAGGAAGGAAGATGTCCAGATTATGCAACCGTTAGCTGTCCCGCATAAAGAATGAAAAAGCGCAGCAACAGCACGCCGGTCAAACTGGCGCCGCAAACGGCCAGCACGCCGTGAAACGTGACGCTACGGTTTGCCCAGGGTTTCAGCAACAGCGGGATAATCAATCCCAGCCCTACGACCCCAAGCCAGAACCACCAGCTCCAGAATCCGCCGCCCAGCGCCGCCGCCAGCGCGCGCATTTTGCCGTCATCGCCCAGCGCCAGCCCGATAAAAAAGGCCGCCAGCAGGAAGATCTCCAGCCATACCACTGGGGTTTCCATGCGATGTACAAAGCGCGCCTCGGTGCTGTGCGGGTTGCTACGATGGCGTAACGCCATAGCGATCAGCGCCACCGCCGCGCCGGAGGAGATGCCGGAGAACAGGAACAGCGCCGGTAGGATCGGGTTATTCAGGAACGGATAGGATTTCAGCGCCGACAGCAGAAAGCCGGTGTACGCCCCGAGCAGGACCGCCAGTACCAGCATTAACGTCTCCAGCGCGCGATGAAACGGCGTTATTAGCGCCAACACTTTCTGCACGATCCCTAACCGCGGCAGCCAACGCTGTTGCAGGGCAATCACCTCTTTTTCAAAGATTTTCGCCAGCCACAGCACCAGCACTACCATGTACAACTGGAACAGCATCACCCCCATCGACATCACCGAGGTAAAGCTGTAGTGGAACATCAGCTTCCAGAAGGTCCACGGGCGCGTCAGGTGGAAGACCAGAATCAGCAGACCGAAGATAATCGCCCCCGGCCCTAACACCAGCGTAGTGCGCAGCAGCGTGCTGTCCGAACCGCCCGCCTCCGGATGGAAGCGACGCAGCAGAATCGCCAACGTGACCAGTCCGGCGGAGATGCCAATCAGAAACAGATAGATGGCGATGGGCCAGTCCCACACCAGTGATGCAAAATGAAATGGAGAAGCGGATGTCATTGGCTCACCTCCCCATAGTTAAAGGGAACGCGGTAGACCTTCGGTTTTGTGCCCAGCGCCAGCTTGTAACGATAGGTGGTTTTTTGCCGCAACAAACGGGAGATATCGCTGTTGGGATCGTCCAGATTACCAAACGTCAGCGCCTTCGTTGGACATGACTCAACGCAGGCGGGCTGTTTGCCCGCTTTCAGGTTGATTTTCCGGCAGAAATCGCACTTATCCGCCGTCTTACTGACCGGATGGATAAAGCGCACGCGGTAGGGACACGCGGCAATGCAGTACTGACAGCCGACGCAAAGGTCCGGGTTCACGTCGACAATACCACTGGCGGCATCGCGGAATGATGCCCCCGTCGGGCAGACGTCAACGCAGGGGGCATGGTCGCAATGCTGGCACGAGTGGCGGAAGAAGCGATATTTCACATCAGGAAACGTCCCCTGCGGCTCGCTGCGAATAATCGTCAGGCGCGATACGCCTTCCGGCACGTTGTTGACTTCCCGACAGGCATCCATGCAGGCCGTGCAGCCGATGCATAATGACTCATCGTGTACCATGCCATAACGCACGCCATTAATATTCAACGTGTTCGCTACAACGCGTCCTGCCATCCCACTGACCGCCGCCAGCGCGCCGACGCGGGTAATAAATTGACGTCGGGTGCAACTCATGGCTGCTCCTTAAGCAACGGAACGGACGCCGGGTTAAAGTGCGGGTTAGTACGCTGATCGCTGTGGCAATCCACGCATATTTTGATCCGCCCTTTCTCGCTTAGCGTCTGCATCGTGTCTTGCTGCGGATGCAGGGAATGGCAACTGGCGCAGGTCACTTTAGTAACATGAACATCGTGCGGCCAGAACGCTTTTTGCAGTTGTTCAGGCAAGTGGCAGGACATACAGACGCTGTTCTGCTGCTCTACCGTATACATCGGGTCGTTAAAACGCATCACATCTTTCACCCCTTCACGGTGGTGAAGCGACGGTTGACCGTGGCAGTTGGTACAGGTTATCGGCAATTTATTGTTCGGGTTGATAGCGCCCGTATGTTTACCGTGCATACCTTCGGTGTCCGGCTTGTGACAGTCCAGACAGGCAGCATCCGGATTACGCTGCTGGGTGACCGTCCAGCGTTGATCCGACTCCTGCGGCGTTGGCGTGGCAGTAATTCCACTCAGGCTCCAGAACAGGCCTGACGCCAGCACCCCAGCAGTTAATAACGAACGTAATACGCTCATATTCACTCCGTTGAGTTATCCGCCCCTTACGGGGCGGAATGGGGTTATTGGCTTAACAGACCGTTTTTACGCGCCTGATCTTCCCACTGCGGAATCACCGTTTTGATGAAGTCCTGCTTCTCCGCGTTGATTTGTTGCATATTCAAACCAATCGCTTTCTGCGCCTTCTCTTTCGTCGAAATATCCGGCAGCGGAATTTCATGGGTAATGCCTTTGGTCGCCAGCAGTCGCGCCAGTTTAGTTCGGGCATCCGCGGCTTTATCCATCGCACTGCCTAACATCCGTAGACCTTCTTCCGGGGCATGCATATGAATACCGTGTGACGCAATCGCCAGATCCCAGCGCCACTGCGCGTGGCGAATATCGTTCAGAATCGGTTTCATTTCCGTGTCTGTCGCCCCCGCATCCCATGCGGCTTTCGCTTCGAAGTGCGCATGTACCAGCTGATCTTCAACCTTGATTTTCAGGTCATGAATCGCCTGTTTACGCTCGGCGACCACTTTTTGCAGGGACGCTTTGTCCTGGGTGTGGCAGTTGGCGCAGGTTTGCGCGAAATTGTCGAACGGGTTGCCGATTTTATGGTCGGTGTAGAGCTTGCCTTCGGCGTTCTGTACTTTCGGCATGTGGCAGTCGATACAGGTCACGTTGTTCTTACCGTGAATGCCCGCGCTCCAGGTTTCATATTCCGGGTGCTGCGCTTTGAGCATTGGGGTTTTCGACAGCGAGTTAGTCCAGTCAGAGAAGGCGATGGCGTCGTAGTATTGCTCCATATTTTCGACCTTCATGCCCTCATCCCACGGGAACTTAACGGCTTTGTTTTTACCGTCAAAGTAGTACTCCACGTGGCACTGACCGCAGACCATCGATTGCTGATCAAAGCGACCGGCTTTCTCAAACGGTTTGCCGATAGCCTCCATCGCCCGTTCAGCATAGGGGCGCGACAACGTTAACGCTGGCTTCCCCTGGGCGAAATCGTCCGACGCGGTGTTATGACAGTCGGCACAGCCCAAATCGTTGACAATTTCCGGGCCGCCTCGCGCCCATTTGCCATGGAAGTAGCCGTCTTCGCCTTCTTGTTGGATAAGGCGCGCGACATCGGGGCTTTTACAGCTCCAGCAGGCCATCGGCAGCGGGCCGTCTTCCGCCGTTTTTGGCGCGCCGGTACGCAGCGTTTCACGCACGTCAGTTACCGCATACGCGTGGCCGCGTGGTTTGTTGTAATCACGGGAGAAGGGATAGCCCGCCCACAGGATCACCAGACGAGGGTCTTCCGCCAGCGCATCTTCACGGGCAGACTGTTCTGACGTCGCTCTCCATGACTGATATTGGTCGGGGTGTTGAGGCGCGAACGTTTCATTTTTCGCCTCAACAGTAACGGTTTTTGCGGATTCAGGCGTTTGCTCAGCGTAAACAGAGGTAATGAAGAAAAAAGGAAATATAAGGCTGAAGAAACGGCGTGCGCGTAGTGTTTTCCTTGCCATAGAGGTCTCATCCAGATTGCGCCATTATCTTTAATGGCGATTTTTTATCGTTTTCCATAACAGCAACCGCACAAATACTGTTATTACATTGATCTCCTCTATGTGTAACAAATAACCATACTTAAAATGTTGTCTTTAATCAATTGTAAGTGTATGTAAAATACCACTTTAGAGTTAGTAACCTGGACAAAACTCCCTCTCTTTTCTGATTTCCGGACACGGATCACTTTTTTAATAAATTTCATATAACGTCATGTTATCCCGAAAATTTATCTAATTTTGCGGGACACAATCAAAAAATAGATTGCTGCTTATTTGCACAGTTCCCTTTTTGCGTGATCTGTCGCCCAAATACTAAACAAAACTTATTAAGACCCTACATTTAACGTTTATGCGACATATTATTAACATCCTACAAGGAGAACAACAGCATGAGCCAAACACATAAACACGCCATTCCCGCCAACATTGCGGATCGTTGCCTGATAAATCCAGAGCAGTATGAGACTAAATATAAACAGTCTATTAACGACCCCGATACGTTTTGGGGCGAACAGGGAAAAATTCTCGATTGGATCACGCCGTACCAAAAAGTGAAAAACACCTCCTTTGCGCCAGGCAATGTGTCGATTAAATGGTACGAGGACGGCACGCTGAATCTGGCGGCGAACTGTCTTGACCGCCATTTGCAGGAAAATGGCGATCGCACCGCCATTATCTGGGAAGGCGATGACGCGTCGCAGAGTAAACATATCTCTTATCGCGAACTGCATCGCGATGTCTGCCGTTTCGCGAATACACTGCTGGATCTGGGCATTAAAAAAGGCGATGTGGTAGCGATTTATATGCCGATGGTGCCGGAAGCGGCGGTGGCAATGTTGGCCTGCGCCCGCATCGGCGCGGTGCATTCGGTGATCTTCGGGGGCTTCTCGCCGGAAGCCGTCGCCGGACGCATTATCGACTCCAGCTCGCGGCTGGTGATCACCGCTGACGAAGGTGTACGTGCCGGACGCAGTATCCCGCTGAAAAAGAATGTCGATGACGCGCTGAAAAACCCGAATGTCACTAGCGTTGAGCATGTGATCGTCCTGAAGCGCACCGGCAGCGACATTGACTGGCAAGAAGGCCGCGACCTGTGGTGGCGCGATTTGATTGAAAAAGCCAGCCCTGAGCACCAGCCTGAAGCGATGAATGCCGAAGATCCGCTGTTTATCCTTTATACCTCCGGCTCCACCGGCAAGCCGAAAGGCGTGCTGCACACCACCGGCGGCTATCTGGTCTACGCCGCGACCACCTTTAAGTATGTCTTTGATTATCACCCTGGCGATATTTACTGGTGTACCGCCGATGTGGGTTGGGTGACGGGGCACAGCTATCTGTTGTATGGCCCGCTGGCCTGCGGCGCGACCACCTTAATGTTTGAAGGCGTGCCGAATTGGCCAACGCCCGCTCGCATGTGCCAGGTGGTCGACAAACACCAGGTCAACATTCTTTATACCGCCCCGACGGCTATCCGCGCGCTGATGGCGGAAGGCGATAAAGCCATTGAAGGCACCGACCGTTCTTCACTGCGCATTCTGGGTTCCGTCGGCGAGCCGATCAATCCCGAAGCGTGGGAATGGTACTGGAAGAAGATCGGCAAGGAAAAATGTCCGGTCGTCGACACCTGGTGGCAGACTGAAACAGGCGGTTTTATGATCACGCCGCTACCAGGCGCTATCGAACTGAAAGCCGGTTCCGCCACCCGTCCTTTCTTTGGCGTACAGCCTGCGCTGGTGGATAACGAAGGCCATCCGCAAGAAGGCGCGACGGAAGGCAATCTGGTCATCACCGATTCCTGGCCGGGCCAGGCGCGCACTCTGTTCGGCGATCATGAACGTTTTGAGCAGACCTATTTCTCTACCTTTAAGAATATGTATTTCAGCGGCGACGGCGCTCGTCGCGATGAAGACGGCTATTACTGGATCACCGGTCGCGTGGATGACGTGTTAAACGTTTCCGGCCACCGTCTGGGTACGGCGGAAATCGAATCGGCGCTGGTGGCGCATCCGAAGATCGCCGAAGCGGCGGTGGTGGGTATTCCACACGCTATCAAAGGCCAGGCGATTTACGCTTATGTGACGCTCAACCACGGCGAGGAGCCGTCGCCAGAACTGTACGCGGAGGTGCGCAACTGGGTACGTAAAGAGATTGGCCCACTGGCGACGCCGGACGTGCTGCACTGGACCGACTCACTGCCAAAAACCCGTTCCGGCAAAATTATGCGCCGCATTTTGCGCAAAATCGCGGCGGGCGATACCAGCAATCTGGGCGATACCTCGACTCTCGCCGATCCTGGCGTGGTGGAGAAACTGCTCGAAGAGAAGCAGGCCATCGCGATGCCGTCATAACCATAAATGCCGGATGGCAACGCGAAAGCGTTTTATCCGGCCTACGACCCTACCCCTGCCCTCTCTCAAACCGGGAGAGGGAAATATAAAAAACCCTCCCCCAAAGGATTTCGTGTTACAGGAAGGCGGCAAGCGAGCACACCCTCAGCAGCATAGTTCAAGTTCACTATGTGGCCGGGGCGCGCGAGTGCGGCCAACGCGCCTGTAGCGCGAAAGACGCAGGGGGACCTCTGGAGAGCTCTGTGATGAATGACCAAATTTATCAGCGGATAGAAGACAGTGCGCGTTTCAGGGAATTAGTTGAAAAACGGCAACGGTTTGCCACGATTCTGTCGGTTATCATGCTGGCGGTTTATATCAGCTTTATTTTACTGATCGCCTTCGCGCCTGGCTGGCTGGGCACGCCTCTACATGCGGGAACCAGCGTCACCCGAGGAATTCCCATTGGCGTCGGGGTGATTGTGATTTCTTTTGTGTTGACCGGAATTTATATCTGGCGGGCGAATGGCGAATTCGATCGTCTTAATAACGCCGTACTGCATGAGGTGAAAGCATTATGAAGAGAGTTCTGACGGCGCTTGCCGCCGCACTCCCCTTCGCCGCTCATGCGGCGGATGCCATTAGCGGCGCGGTTGAACGCCAGCCCACCAACTGGCAGGCGATTATCATGTTTTTGATTTTCGTCGTGTTTACGCTCGGTATTACCTACTGGGCCTCTAAACGCGTACGTTCCCGTAGCGACTACTACACCGCTGGCGGCAATATCACCGGGTTCCAGAACGGGCTGGCGATTGCCGGCGACTATATGTCCGCCGCGTCATTTCTCGGCATTTCCGCGCTGGTGTTTACCTCCGGTTATGACGGGCTGATCTATTCGCTGGGCTTCCTTGTCGGCTGGCCAATTATCCTGTTTTTGATTGCCGAGCGCCTGCGTAATCTGGGACGTTATACTTTTGCTGACGTTGCCTCTTATCGCCTGAAACAGGGGCCAATCCGTATTCTTTCGGCCTGTGGCTCCCTGGTAGTGGTGGCGCTTTATCTCATCGCCCAAATGGTCGGCGCCGGTAAACTGATTGAACTGCTGTTCGGCCTCAACTATCACATCGCCGTGGTGCTGGTCGGCGTGCTGATGATGATGTACGTGCTGTTCGGCGGGATGCTGGCGACAACGTGGGTGCAAATTATCAAAGCCGTCCTGTTGCTGTTTGGCGCCAGTTTTATGGCCTTTATGGTGATGAAACACGTCGGCTTTAGCTTCAATAATCTGTTTACCGAAGCCATGGCGGTACACCCGAAAGGCACAGCGATTATGAGCCCAGGAGGGTTGGTACAAGATCCGATTTCGGCGTTGTCGTTGGGTCTGGGACTGATGTTCGGCACCGCCGGCTTGCCGCATATTCTGATGCGTTTCTTTACGGTCAGCGATGCCCGCGAAGCGCGCAAGAGCGTGTTCTATGCCACCGGTTTTATGGGCTATTTCTACATTCTGACCTTTATTATCGGCTTCGGCGCTATCATGCTGGTGGGGGCAAATCCAGCCTATAAAGATGCCGCGGGCGCGCTGATTGGCGGCAATAACATGGCGGCGGTACATCTGGCCAACGCGGTAGGCGGCAACCTGTTCCTCGGCTTTATTTCGGCAGTGGCGTTTGCCACCATTCTGGCAGTGGTCGCCGGTCTGACGCTGGCGGGCGCATCGGCGGTGTCGCATGACTTGTACGCCAACGTGTTCCGCAAAGGCGCAACCGAACGTGAAGAGCTGAAGGTGTCGAAAATCACCGTCCTGGTGCTGGGCGTGATCGCCATTATCCTCGGCGTCCTGTTTGAAAATCAGAACATCGCCTTTATGGTGGGCCTGGCATTTGCTATCGCCGCGAGCTGCAACTTCCCCATCATTCTGCTTTCCATGTACTGGTCAAAACTGACCACGCGCGGCGCTATGCTGGGCGGCTGGTTAGGTTTACTGACAGCGGTGGTGCTGATGATTCTTGGCCCTACCATTTGGGTGCAGATCCTCGGCCACGAAAAAGCGATCTTCCCGTATGAGTATCCGGCGCTGTTCTCTATCAGCGTGGCGTTCCTGGGGATCTGGTTCTTCTCGGCCACCGATAACTCGGCAGAAGGCAACCGTGAACGTGAGCAGTTCCGCGCTCAGTTTATCCGCTCCCAAACGGGATTCGGCGTACAACAAGGGCGTGCGCATTAATCTTACCGTTTCCTCCGGCCCTGTGGGTCGGAGGAAAATCAGAACATCACCCTC
Organism: Salmonella sp. SSDFZ54; assembly: GCF_004010735.1. NCBI lineage: Bacteria > Pseudomonadati > Pseudomonadota > Gammaproteobacteria > Enterobacterales > Enterobacteriaceae > Salmonella > Salmonella sp. SSDFZ54. The sequence continues at coordinate 2,400,505 of NZ_CP034819.1, read as the reverse complement.
GCCACCAGCGGGGCTGCCAGCACCATCACCACGCCGGACAGCATCATTACCAGACTGGCGACGACGCCCTCCTGCTGACCAAGTTCATAGGAACGCGCCGTGCCTGCCCCATGTGACGCCGCGCCGAATCCTGCCCCTTTTGCCATGCCTTCCCGGATAGAGAGACGCAAAAATAGCGCGTCGCCGACCGCCATGCCAAACACGCCAGTGACGACCACGAACAGCGCCACCAGATCCGGCTGCCCGCCCAGGGGTTCTGCCGCCGCCAGCGCAAACGGCGTAGTAACGGAACGTACCGCCAGACTACGCTGAATCTCATCCGATAACGTGAACAGACGCGCCAGCCAAACGGAACTGGTGACCGCCACCACCGTCGCCGTCACTACGCCCGCGGTGAGCGACATCCAGTGACGTTTGATAATCGCGAGGTTATCGTACACCGGCACCGCAAAGGCAATAGTCGCCGGGCCGAGCAGCCACAATAGCCAGTGCGATTCACCAATGTAGTTTTGCCAGGAGATATGACCGAACACCAGCATTAACACCAGCAGTGCCGGCGTCAACACTAATGGCATCAACGGCAATTTGCGAAAACGGCGATACAGGCGCTTATTGGCGAAGTAAATTCCCAGCGTAATCACCAGGCACAGTACGCTTAACTGAACGTTATTCACGATTTAGCCTGCTCATCTCATAGCGATACACTTTATCCACCACCCACGCCGTCGCGCCGAGTACCATTAAGGTACTGATCGCTATCACCGAGAAAATGCGCCAGCCGTCCACCAGTAACAGATGGGCATAGTTCACTACCGCCACGACGGCGGGAACAAAGAATAACAGCATCTCCGCCAGCAGCCAGCGTGCGCCTGCGCGTACCCAGCTAAGCGGAATAATCCGGCAAACGATCAGCGCCAACATAAGCACCATGCCGACCAGATTCGCGGGCAACGGCAGGTACAGCCAGGAGACAAGATATTGGGAAAAAATGAATAAACCTGCATAGAGCAGTACCTGAACCGGTACCTGGAGTCGTTGCACAACGGCAGGCGTAACGCGGCTTATCGCCACAGCCATGAGGGAATGTCCTGAAAAATAATACGGAGCGCCAGTATAGAGAACCTCCGTCACGGGCAGAAATGAATTAAAATCATTGCAGGCATAGTCGGAAGGAATAATCATGGATATCAGAACGCTGCGTTATTTTGTCGAGGTGGTACGCCAGCAAAGTTTCACCCGCGCAGCGGAGAAGTTATTTGTCACCCAGCCCACCATTAGCAAGATGCTGAAAAATCTTGAAGATGAGCTTAACTGTACGCTACTGATCCGCGACGGACGTAAGTTATTGCTGACCGATACCGGACGCGTGGTGTTTGAACGCGGTCTGGCGATCCTCGCTGAGTTTCGCCAGTTAGAGGCTGAGTTGAGCGATATTAACCATCTCAATAAGGGCGTGCTGCGGCTGGGTATTCCCCCGATGGTCGGCATGTTGATGGCCGGGCCAATCAGTTTGTTTCGACAACGCTACCCTGGCGTTGAACTCAAAATTTCGGAGTTTGGCGGCCTGACGGTACAGCAGGCGGTAATGAATGGCGAGCTGGATGTTGCGATGACCGCGCTCCCGGTGGAAGAAGCGAGCGGGCTGACGACGTTATCGCTATTCAGTCATCCGCTGTGCGTGCTGGTTCCCCGTTCCGGTCAGTGGACAACCTGCGACTCCATCGCGCCTGAAGCTCTGGCGGAGCATCCTCTTCTTATCTATAACGAAGACTTTGCCCTGAGCCGCCAGTTGATGACCTTATTTAGCCAGCATGACGTAAAACCACGGATTGCCGTGCGCAGCGGGCAATGGGATTTTCTCGCCGCCATGGTGCAAGCGGGCGTCGGCATCGCCATTTTGCCGGAGCCGATTTGTCAGCGTCTGGATAAGGCCACGCTGCGCTGGCTACCGCTGGAAAGCGATCTCCGCTGGCAGTTAGGCATGATTTGGCGAGAGGGCGTGTATCTGTCGCACAGCGCCCGGGCATGGTTAACCTGTTGCGAAGGGTTTTGGCTGAAACAACCGTAAACCATGGGTTAAAACCCTTGCCGGATGGCGGCGCAAGCACCTTATCCGGCCTACTTGTAGGCCCGGTAAGCATGGCGCCACCGGGCCACAAGGACTACTGATTTTCTATCAGTAGCGCTTCCATCAAATCCAGGTCGTGCAGCAGCTTTTGCAATGTTTCATTGCTGATTTCTCGTGTGGCGCGCAGATGATACAACTCGGCGCGTTCGGAACGCAGCGCGGCAAGACGGAAACGTCGCTCCAGGTTTTCTTCCTGTATGGAGCTTTCGACATCGTTTCTCCCATCGGCACGGCGACGCAAGTTACCAATGACACGCGAGCTTACTTCAGTAAGCAACTGATTATCGATGTTTTCTTCGGTATCCGCCGCCAGACGCTCTTCCATTTTCTGAATGGCGACAATCGCCACTTCCGCCGTCGCCGCGCGGGCGATACGCTCCTCTTTCAACTGTTGCGCATGATCGGCGACTTCCAGATGTTGCAACAGCAGCGGCAGCATGATCACGCCGACAAATAACGAGAACAGAATGACGCCAGCCGCCAGGAATACCAGTTCATAACGCGCCGGAAATCCGCTGCCATCCGGCAAAAGTAACGGTATAGAGAGCACACCAGCCAGGGTGATCGCCCCACGAACGCCAGCGAAGGAAGCAATCAGAATTTCACGCGACGTCCAGCTGGCGAACTCCATCGGTTTCTTCTTCAAAAAGCGCAGGCTGAACTTTTTCATGGTCCACAGCCAGCCGAAGCGAACCAGCATCAATGCTGCATAAATCAGCACGATATCGGTAAAGAGCATCCAGGTTTCGACATTCGGGTCAGCTTCCGCCGCCGCCAGCGAAGATTCCAGAATACCCGGCAATTGCAGTCCCAACAGCAGAAAGACCATACCGTTAAAGACAAATTCCAGCATCGCCCAGGTACTGTTCGCGCGCAAACGCATTGCCAGCGGCGCGCGGCGCATTACGCCAGAACGGGTGATGGTCATCCCGGCGGCAACCGCGGCCAGGATGCCTGAGACGCCAATATGTTCGGCAATCAGGTAAGACGCGAAGGGCAGCAGAAACAGCAGGACAATTTGCGTCGCGGGCTCATCGCCGCCCCAGCGGCTCAAAAAACGCAGCGAGCGGCCATACAGCCAACTGACCACAAAACCCGCCAGAATACCGCCGATAGCGACCTTAAAAAATTCCAGCGTCGCGCCGCCGACGGTAAAGACCATCGTCCCCATCGCCACCGCGACGGCGAATTTCAGCGATACCAGACCGGAGGCGTCGTTCATTAACGCCTCTCCCTGCAGAATGCCCATGATTTTTTTCGGGATGCGCCCCTCGCCCACAATTCCGGAGAGCGCTACCGCATCGGTCGGCGACAGCACGGCGGCCAGCGCAAAGGCGGGGATCAGCGGAATGCCGGGCACCAGCCAATAAATCAGGAAGCCGATTCCCACGACCGTTACCAGGACCAGCGCCAGCGCCAGCCCGAAAATCTCTCGTCCATGCTCAAGAAATTCACGGGTCGGCGTCTTCCAGCCATCCGCAAACAGCAGCGGCGGAATAAACAGCACCAGGAAGAGTTCCGGGTCGAATTCCACATGCAAACCAAACGTCGGCCACGCCAACAGCGCGCCAATGGCGATCTGCATAAGGGGTAAAGGAAGCTGGAAGGGTAATACACGCGTAAATACCCCCGACAGCGAGACCACAAGGGTCATGATGAGTATTGTGAAGAAAATTTCCATGCGTTCCCTGTTTGCGATGTTTTTTATGATGGAGAGAGGCATCATGCCTCGGTTTCACCTTCTTCAGATTAACGCAAAAGGTAACGTGATGTGTCCTGAAAATGAAAACGGGCGACCAACGCCGCCCGTTTTTCAGAATGAAGGCAGAACTAGATAGCCCAACCGCCAGCATAAAAAGCGACCAGCGCGACCGCAATGACGACAGTTCCGATATTCAGCTTACGCCATTCGCCGGAAACCAGACGCCCGACGACCAGCGTGGCAAAGCCGATCATAATCCCGGTGACAATGTTACAGGTCAGTACAATAAATACAGCCGTTACCAGCCCCGCCATCGCATCGACGAAATCAGCAAAATCGATTTTCGCCACGTTACTCAGCATCAGCAGACCGACATACATGAGCGCCGGGGCGGTTGCGTAGACGGGAACGAGATAAGAGAGCGGCGAAAGAAACAGGATCAGCAAAAACAGCACGCCCACGGTAATCGCCGTCAGGCCCGTTTTACCGCCCGCCGCCGTACCGGCCGCAGACTCGATATACACCGCGGCGGGCGCCGCCCCGACCAGGCCGGAGAAAACGCTACTCAGGGAGTCGGTGGTTAGCGCTTTACCGCCATCGATAATTTGTCCGTCTTTGTCCAGCAGATTAGCCTGCCCTGCGACCGCACGGATCGTTCCGGTCGCATCAAACACCGCCGTCATCACCAGCGCCAGTACGCTTGGCAGAACGACAGGGTTTAACGCGCCCATAATATCCAGGCTGCCGATCAGCGAGTTGCCGTTTTCATCGCTCAACGAAGGCATGGCGAAAATGCCGGAAAAATGGACGTTAGGATCGAAGAGCAAACCCACAATAGAAATGCCAATAATGGTCAACAGAATGCCGCCGGGGACTTTCAGCTTTTCCAGACCGAGAATAACAGCCAGCCCCACAAGCGACATAATCACCGGGAAGGTATCGAAATCGCCCAGCGCGACCGGCAGGCCATCCAGCGGGTTTTTAATGACCAGGCCGACGCCGTTGGCGGCAATCAGCAACAAAAACAGGCCAATACCGATACCGGTTCCGTGGGCCACGCCCTGCGGCAAGTTACGCAAAATCCAGCTACGAATGCCGGTGGCGGAGATAACGGTAAACAGTACGCCCATCAGGAATACGGCGCCAAGCGCGACCGGGACGCTAATATGCTGCCCCAGGACCAGGCTAAACGCGGTAAACGCCGTCAACGAGATAGCGCAACCGATAGCCAGCGGCAGATTCGCCCAAAGCCCCATAACGATAGAGCCGACGCCTGCGACCAGGCAGGTCGCTACAAAGACGGCAGCAGGCGGGAACCCGGCTTTACCCAGCATCCCTGGCACCACGATGACGGAGTAAACCATCGCAAGAAACGTGGTTAAGCCAGCAACGACTTCCTGGCGAACGGTGCTCCCGCGTTGTGAAATTTTAAACCAGGCGTCGAGTGAACCGCCGGTACGCGCTGAAGGCGTAGACATAGAAAACATCCCCTGAGAATTTATTATTCGTCGGTATACGTGGGAGGTAATCCACTAACAGCGCAACGTTATCTCCTTGTGCTACATTTACGACAGCCGGGGCGCCGCAAAAAAGCAAACGTTTAGCTCCACATATACAAAACGGGTGGCAAAAAAAAGCAAACGATTATCCAGCGATCATAAACGCTTTTTCAACTGAACTTTGCCGCTTTTTATGCTTTTCTGCTTAGTATGCTCAATAAATCGCCAGACGATGCGCAAACGTTATCGTCCCTGCGCAATCCAGCAACAATTTTTCGCATCGCTGTTAGCAAATACGTTGCGCAATCTGCTCACAAAAACGCCATTATCCGCCGGGAATGGTAAACGGACCGCCCTGCTGAATCGCTCGCTGCCAGGCTGGACGCATTTCTACCCGCGCTTTCCATGCGTTGATATGGTCGAGATGAGCGATCCCGCCTCGGGCAAGCAGCGCAAATAGCGGGAAGCTCATCTGGATATCCGCCATACTTAACTGCTCTCCGGCAAACCAGGGGTGATTTGCCAGATGCCCGTCAATAAAGCGCGCATGGGTTTCCAGTTGCGGATTGAGGTACGCTTTTTGCGCGCCCTTACCGATCACGCCGCCCAACGTTCGCAGACCCAATGGTACCGGCGGTTTACCCAGAGAGGTAAAGAGCAATCTCATCAATAGCAAAGGCATGAGCGAACCTTCAGCATAATGTAGCCAGAATCGATAGTGTTGTTTCCCCTGCGCATCCGCAGGTTTAAAGCGTCCGATACTGTCGTAAGTGTCCTGCAAATATTCCAGGATGGCGCCCGATTCCGCAATAACCATACCGTGATCTTCGATAACCGGAGACTTGCCCAGCGGATGCACTTTTTTCAATGCCGGCGGCGCCAGCATGGTCTTTTCACGCTGGTAACGCACAATCCGGTAAGGCAACGCCAGCTCTTCCAGCGCCCAGAGGATGCGCTGCGAACGAGACTGATTTAAATGGTGCACCGTCAGCATGGCTGTCTCCTGTAAGGTATGCCAACTAACTATAGAAAATTATGGCAGTTGCCGTAAAAATTTCGGCTAAAAAATCAGCATTTCGCTGGCGAACAGGGCGTCGTCGCTTACACTTACAGTATCAACACAAACCGGAACCTCCACCACGTGCTCGATATGAGGGGTGTTGACGTCGGGGGAAACCCTCCTGTAATCAGCGGGATAGAGCGAAAGACAAAGACCGGAAACAAACTAAAGCGCCCTTAGCGGCGCTTTAGTTTTAGGTGAACTCAGCCCGATGGCCGAGTGCATGTTAATCATCTTCAAGCAGCCGGGCACCCGTCCCGTGTTCGCCAAGCCTGTCGCCTGGATTTCGCAGCGGACAGTCGCTACGCGATAAACAGCCGCAGCCGATACAACCGTCCAGCTCATCGCGCAACGCCACCAGCGTATGAATACGTCGGTCTAACTCTTCGCGCCACTGCGAGGAGAGCTGCTTCCACTCTTTCGCGCTTAACGTATGTCCTTCCGGCAAGATACCAAACGCGTCGCCGATAGTTGCCAGCGGGATGCCAATACGCTGGGCGATCTTGATAATCGCGACATAACGCAACACGTCACGCTTGTATCGCCGTTGGTTACCGCTATTACGGATACTGGTAATTAGCCCTTTGCTTTCATAGAAGTGCAGGGCGGACACAGCAACACCGCTACGTTTCGCAACTTCCCCCGGCGTCAGTAAGGCTTTTAAACGGGGAGATTTTTTTTCCATAAATCGCTTTACCTCAAGTTAACTTGAGGAATTATACTCGCCCGCAGACAAAACGACGAATCGAATACTGTTTAAGAGGCAACAATATGTCGCATCAGCAGATAATTCAGACCCTTATCGAATGGATTGATGAACATATCGACCAACCGCTAAACATTGATGTGGTGGCAAAAAAATCGGGCTACTCCAAGTGGTATTTGCAGCGGATGTTTCGTACGGTAACGCATCAAACATTAGGCGAGTATATTCGCCAGCGCCGTCTCCTGTTGGCGGCCGTTGAGCTACGAACGACCGAGCGCCCGATTTTTGATATCGCGATGGACCTGGGCTATGTATCGCAGCAAACCTTCTCGCGTGTATTCCGCCGCGAGTTCGATCGCACTCCCAGCGATTACCGTCACCGCCTGTAGGGCGTCTGCCCGCGTATCGTCAGAGGCGCGGGCGTTTGTTGTAGCCAGGAGATGAATTCCTGCGGTGGTAACGCCTTCGCAAAGTGCCATCCCTGACAATACTGAACGCCGCGTTTTAGCAACCAGCTAACCTGTTCAGCCGTTTCAACCCCCTCCGCAATGATTTTTAGCCGCAAACTTTGCGCCATTTCAATAATATGTTCCACAATCAAATGGCTGGCGCTATTAGTGGTTAGCGTGTCGACAAAAGATTTATCAATTTTTAAAAGGTCGACATTTAATGAGTACAGGTTATGCAAGTTCGAATAGCCGGTACCAAAGTCATCAATTGCCACCTCGTATCCCGCCTGGCGAAACGCCTGAATAATCGGCGTCATTTTAGGCACATCAATAAATCCGCGCTCGGTCACTTCAACCTTTATCTGTTGCGCAAGCACTGAATGCTGACGCGTTTTTTCATGAATCATCACAATTAGCCGGGAAGAGAGAAAATCAGCGGCAGAGAGATTGATAGAGACATAAAGATGCGGGTGCGCGGCCAGAAAACCACCTAAATCATTAAATACCTCTTCGACGACATAATCGGTGATCTGCTCAATCATCCCCTCTTTTTCCGCCAGCGGAATAAATTCGCACGGGCTCATCACCGGACCGTGATAGCCCGGCCAACGCAATAGCGCTTCGGCACCTACACATGTCCCGTTTTGGATATCAATGATCGGCTGATAATGAAGGCAAAGCTGGTGCCTGGTAATGGCCCGTTGCAGCAATCGACGCGGTGAGTAATATGCCTGCCGGGATCGTGACCACATAAATAAGACGATAAAGCTACAGATGATCCCTAACGGTAGCGTTAACGTAAGCTGATGAAAGAGGTTCTGGTAAAAGCGTTGCTTTGAGGTTGACACAATCGCGGCAACCGGTCGTTTTGCTGATTTAACCAGAGTATAGAAACGCTCACCCTGTTGGAACACAGGTTCACTCCGTCGTACCAAAGGTAATAGCTGATCAGCCTGCGCCTGTTCACTCAGGGAGAAAAAGGTGTTGGTCACCGTATCATACATTCCCCAGGCCAACGCCGGATCGTCTGACATCACCTCGCTATAAGATAAGGGATTGATAACCGCGACATAGTTTCCCCGCTGCATATATGTCATTTTATAACCGTTGAAAAAAGGCGTATCACGATAGTAATAAATAGCGATGTCAGGCTTTCGTTTATAGTCAGCGCGGGGAATAAAATAAGGACTTGTTGGCGTCATAACCGTAGAGCATAGAAAACGCTGGCCCTTAGCATAAATCAACTCATTAATGTACAAACGACCGCGGATAATATTCAGCATTCGCTGTTGATGGGCTGGCGTACAGGCTTGCCCCTGATATTGTTCAGCGGCATCGCGGGCTAAATCTGCTTGCAGGATAACCCGCTCCGTTTTATCTAATACCAACTGCGCAAATGAATGTAACTGATTTCTAGTTTCAGAGACTGCCCGGATATGAGCAAACCAGATCGCCAGCAATACAGGAAGTAACACCACAATGATCGTTCCGAGAAATCTCAACACCTTGCGTCGTGTGCTTTGACTCATTTTCAGCCTATTTCCCTGCATTATTTGTGACTATTGTTGGCAAAATAAGACGTGAACCAAATGGAGGTTTACGGTGCATGAATTTATCAATATTAGCAACAGACTTTTACCGATCAACATTTATCATTAATAACTACGCGCAATCTCTTTCGCATACCAGGCAGGACGCTAAATATTTTTGATAATATCAGATTTATACTCAAGTAAACGATGGGGTATACATCTTTACTCCTTTCTTTTGATAAATAACTTGATATTTTTATCAGGTCTGAATTTCACGAAAAAAATAAAAGAGTAGTAATAATACATCTTTGCTTTCCGGCAGTTTCTCTACGGACGCACAGAAGTCACACAAAAAATAAGGTTATAAAACGCACAAAAAATACATTGCCGATCTGGCGAATAAGCCTGTTTTTGTGATATAGTTCACAAAAACAATGAAACAGAAACAATGTTTCATTCGATGTTGATGTGACGTCCGTTGATAGCCAGAATGTCCCACGTTTCCCGGGAACAACGCCGTGCTGTCCTGGACAAAGGTCTATTCAGAGGAAATGTTTCATGGCTGCCATAACCACTGGTGTCGTTCTTCTCCGCTGGCAACTGCTGAGCGCCGTGCTCATGTTTTTAGCCAGCACGCTCAATATCCGTTTCCGTAAATCAGATTATATTGGTCTGGCGGTGATCAGTAGCGGTCTGGGCGTGGTATCCGCCTGCTGGTTTGCCACCGGCTTACTCGGTATTACCATGATGGATCTCGCTGCGATCTGGCATAACATTGAAGCCGTAATGGTCGAAACGATGAGCCAGACCCCGCCAGAATGGCCGATGGTGCTGACCTGATACGCCATCGCTGCCGCTGAAGTCGCCCACCGGTTATCTCAACGCGGAACCGCGCGCCAGGGGTAGCCTTGCGAACCATCACGTCCCTCGCATTGCCGTTGATGAGGGCCGCCAGGTGTGGTTATCCAAAAATGGCAAGTGGAATAGCCCTAACAGAATCGAGCTAAACTTATTGAAGACATTGCCGACTCGTTAAATGACAAAAAAGACCCGTTTGTGCAACGGGTCTTTTTTATTAAGCAGTACCACCTGATAACAGCGACAAGCGCTGCTTATTTTACATTAATAATTTATCCGGAGAACAATCACGGATTATTTTTCCACCTTTCATTACCAGAACCCGGTCAAAATACTTTATCAGATATCGACGATGCGTCACCATGATCAACGTTTTCCCATGAATAAACTCATCTAAGTTATCAAAAATTTGCTTCTCGGTATTCTCATCCAGATTTGATGTTGGTTCATCCCATAAAAAGACGCTGGCGTTACTGCTCAGACTACGTGCTAATAATAACTGCTGCTGCTGTCCGGATGACAGGTTTTTAGCCATAAAATTCACCGGAAACTTCAGCCCCATAGGATGTTGCAAGATAAAACCACAGTTCGCCAGATGAAGCGCCTTGAGTACCCGGCCCCTGTCGTTTTGCGGTTTTAACGCGAAATTACTTTCAATGGTTCCGGTGAATAAAACATCATGTGTCGTCACCACACTTAAATGCTGAGAAAAAAAGTTCTGCGATAAATGTCCTAAGTTATATCCATCATATAAAATGGCACCGTCTGTTGGCGAAAGGTAGCCAGATAGCATTCCCAGTAATGAGCTTTTTCCTGCTCCGCATTCGCCTACCACCGCGACACGCTGCCCCGCAGGTATGTCTATAGACAGTCGGTTAATAATCATCGGAGATTGAGCATCATACTGATAACTCACGCCCCGGATAGAGATATCGCCATTGCACTTTGATATTGACTGTAATGCCGGTGTTTTTTCTGCCTGATCTTCATCAAAAAAAGAAAGCAGATCCTTACCGGTTTTTTCTGCTGATAAAATAGAGATTAATGTAGAAGAAAAATTCGAAATGATCCCGGAAATACGGCCAGAGACAATGACAGATGAAACAATTGCGCCAGTGGTAACATCACCCTTGATTACCATAAAAAAGGCTATTACCATAATAGTTATTTGGGTAATAGATGACATACTCCCCAATATAGATTGATAGATAAGATTTAATTTCCTTATCTTCAGGTTAAGATACGACTGTTCATTTGATGTGTTGACCCAATCAAAAAGTAAACCTTGATTATTTAAGGTATGGATCATTTTAATAGATAAGAAAACTTCTGAGATAAAAATATTCCTGTTCTTCTGTCCTTCTTTTTGTTTGTTCATTAACTCATTAGTATAATGGTGGTTAACGAGGGAAATAATAATAGAGACGATAAACATGGTAACAGGGACAATAACGACCAGACCTAAATTTACATATATAACAATGAGAAATATAATAAATATTGGAATATCGGCTATACGTTGAAAGATCGAGTTTAATAAAACGGGTTTAATTTTTTGAAACTCATTCCATAGCACAAATGCTGATGACATGGATCTGCCATTTTTCTTTTTACTATACAGGACCGCTTCAAGAAATGCGATATCAATATCGACGTCATCCTGCCTTGCTGTGATAGACTGATAAATATCTTTCGAAGTACGAAGGATAAACTCAAAAACAATAAATACAGCAACAATTATAGCCACGCCAAATAAAGATGAAACCGAAGCGCTTGGAACAAGCTTATCATAGAACAGATTACTAAATACTGGAATAGTTAACGCAAAAATTGCCATAAAAAGAGATGAAAAGAAGTATTTAGTATAAAAAATCTTGTTCATCGATAAAGAGTTTTTTATGATATTTTTTACTCTTATACTATCAACAACTTTATTTAAAGGTAGTATACTAAATGCAGATAACTCTTTTAAATATTCATCCTCAATTTCAACATAACAGAGTTCACCGCGCGCGTTTACCAACTTTATTTTTTGCCCGCCGCTCACACACACCATCCACTTCATTTCTGGTGTTAATAGTAAAATCGGCATAGGCTCATTTAGTAAATCCTCACCATTATTAAATAATATATCCTGTAGAGAAAGCCCTAACGACAAAAAGAAATTCTTCATTTGTATAGAGTCGTCAGTGTTATTTCTGTCGTACTTTTTAAATCTTAAATTTATATCATCCTCTTTGATGTCAATTTTTATGTTGAATTTTTTAGACACTATAGATAATGCCGTTTCCGCACTTAAAAAATAAGGTTCTAGTTTTTTATCCATAAGTAAACCCCCTCACCCAAAGGTGAGGGGTCTCCGTTATTATGCGTGTTCTTCTTGATTATCTACAGGTAGCGTAACTTCATTAACGGCGAAAACATCAATAGCGCCGTTATTGTTGTGCCCTACAGAACTCGTGGAAGGGGAATCATTAATATCATCCTCGGTCTTTCCTCTTGCATTCATTGCGTTCACAATATCCGCCGAGGAGTGATCGACTGAGAATGTTTTCTCCTTAATCAGGAAATCATCGTCCTTATCAATGAATTTCACGTCCATAGTATATTCACCATCTTCCAAAGATAGCGGAACTTCGAATATTGCTTTCTGGTTAGTTATCGGCAGAGTAAACTCTTCTCCTTCAAACATAACACTGACATTAACAATATTCTCAGGTACTGATATTTCAAAAGAAGGTGTCTGACTAATTGAACGATCTATTTCATCCCCAGAGTCAGCGTTTAACAATGTAATACTATAGGCTGTCTCCTTCACCACGCTTTCTTCCGCCGCAGACGGCACTGTACGAAGATGCGTAGCGCTTTCGGCATTCACTGTTTCAGACTCCGGTGGAGTAACCGCTGTTGCCGTGGCGTCATCGCTCGCATCGTCATGCTGGCTATCCGCTGTTACCGTCACCGTTGAGTCAACCGTCACCTCCAGCGAAGCAGATTGCAGTGAGTTCCCCGCGCGATCCACCACCGTCACGCTCAGCGTGTAGGTACCATCATTCCAGGCGGCTGGCGGCGTGAAGGTCCAGCCATCCGCGCCTTGCGTCGCCTGATAGATGTCTGTCACGCCATTATGCGTCACGTTTACAGTCACCCCGGTCACATCAGCATCAATATGCTGCAGCGTGAACTTAGGCTGGGTGTGATTGTGATTCGTCACGTTATCGCTGTCTGAAGCGCCATTGTCTTCACCTGCTGCCAGCGCAATCTCCGGCACGGTCAGCGTACTGTCGATCGTAACGGTAATGGGTAACGAGTTTTTCTGATTACCCGCGGCATCGCTTGCGATTACCGATATCGTATAGGAACCATCAGCTAACGGTGTACCTGGCGTAAAGAACCAAACGCCATCGGCATTTTTTTCAGCATTATATACGGTCCCATTGATATCGACCTGAACGACCACAACATCGCTTTCCAGATTCCCGATAATAAAGGTAGGTTGCTTATCTCGCGTAATATTATCGCCCACCGTACCACTGTCTGAGTCTGGAGATAATGAAATAACAGGAGTCTCTTTCATGATATCGAGAGGGACATCATCACTCCGGTTACCAATCGCATCCACACTCGTAATGGTAAACTTCCCTTCCGATGGATACGGGATCGCCATACTCCATTTACCATTATCAGGAACGGTTAGCGTATAAGTATTCCCATTACTATCGGTTATTATTAGCTGAGATTTGGCTTCCGCCGTTCCCTGCATAATAATTAGATCGTTGACAATATCTGAATAAGTTACGACCGGAGCGTTTGGCGGCGTTCGATCAATAAATATTTCATGTACCTCTTCCTTACGGTTGCCTGCGTTATCCTCAATACTCAAAGTGATATCGTATTTCCCTTCCGGAAGCTGATCGGTCGATAACTCCCACTGCCCATTAGCCGCAACGACAGCGGTTGCCAGCGTGACCCCTGCCACGATTAATGATACCGTAGCGCCAATTTCCCCCATACCTCTCATGGTAATAGTGGAGCTATTACTCCACCAGTCCGTTTTCGATGATGATTTATTGTCATCAAGCTCGCTGGTAAATACCTGGATATGCGTATCGACCCAAATGGAATACTTTTCCTGATTGACGTTACCAGCACGGTCCGTAGATTTAACAGTGATATCCAGCTGGCCTTCTGTGAAATAAAGCGGGTTCACCGGCATCTGCCAGTGGCCTTTGTCATTAACCCAAACTTCCCCCACATTTAAGCCATTAATGATGATTTCTATTTTGCTATTGGGCTCGGCACTGCCACTAAACAATAAGTTACGTGTCGTGTCCGTTATATATATTTTGCCATCACTACCGGTCATCTCTGCTAACGTTTGTCCGCCGATAGAATCAATGGCGACAGGCGTCGTATTAAAGGTATCGATAGTAAAGTTTAGCGTTTTCGAGGTAGCCGTGTTGCCTGCTTTATCGGTGATAACATAATAAATGCTATGGGAACCATCGCCCAACGGTGACTCAGGTCGATAAACTTGATTTCTGTCCGTCACCGTGATCGTATCGACTAGCACTCCATCAATGAAAATCTGAACACTCTGGTTCATTTCTCCAAAAATACTAAACGCAGGCCGGGTTTGACTCGTTATACTATCATTACTGAAAATACCGTTATCAGATCCTGCCATCATAACAGGATTATCGATAAACGTACTGGTATCTATCGTGACGAGTAAGCGAGGCGATTCTGCCGTATTACCTGCCGGGTCTTCGGCAACCACTCGGATAGAATATTCACCATCTTTTAACGCATTATCAAACTGATAGGACCAGGTTCCATCTTCAAGCACAAGCACATTTGCCACGATCTTTTCATCCACATAAATATGGATTGTGGCTCCCGCTTCTGCGGTGCCTACTAACACAGGCTTGTTGTGACTAGTAATCAGATCGTCAAGTGAACCAGAGTTGCTCGCATCTTCAAGGTTGAGCGTTGGGAAGTCGGTTGATGAATCGACATCCACGCTATAATCCTTGCTCACTTCAGTGTTGCCAGCAACGTCAGTAATGCTGAAATGAATATTAAACTTACCATCATCTTGCAGCAGTATCGGCGCGCGCCATGTGCCATCAGCCTCAACCATAACAACGTTGACTAATTTACCATCGACAAAGATGCTGACCTGAGAACCAGCCTCCCCGACACCTGAGACTGACAACGCCCGGTTATTAGAGAGGGCCGGTAATGAATCTTCATCAATGTCAAAGACAGCAATTTGAGAATCGATTGTCACGGTTGTAATCGCAGACTCAACCCGGTTGCCAGCAGTATCCGTAGCAACAAATTGCACCTGATACTCGCCGTCGGCGCTATTTGCCGGCATGGTATAGCTAATATTACCTGACGAACTCGCCTCTACTGTGCCTTGTAACACACCATTAATATAAACCTGTACCGTCGCGCCGGGATCGGTCATGGCAACCAGTACCGGAGACTTATTATTGGTAATCAGATCATATTTATCACCGCTATTAGTATCCCGACTTAATGAAATATCGCTGATTTCAATCTGCGTATCATGTTCTATCAGAATATCTTTTTGTTGGCTGTTGCCCGCTTTATCTTCCGATACCACGACAAAGGCATTACTACCTTCACGCAGATCTAATTCTGCGCTCCATCGACCATCATTGCCTACCACCAGGGTAGCAATAACCACCCCCTGCGGATTCCTGATGGTTAAAGTACTTCCGGCTTCGGCAGTACCATCGATGGTGACATGAGATTTATTGGTGATCCAGTCGCCAACTTTGCCACTGTCATCAGCTTCGCGTAATACCACGGTTAACGGCGAAATTACTGTATCCAGTATTACATTCTGCGGACCAAACTCTCTGATATTGCCGGCAACGTCTTCAACTTTAAACGTTAATTCATAATTACCGTCATTACCCAAAGCGGGTAATACTACGCCCCAGTGTCCTGTTCCTGTGGTATAAGCAATCGCTTTTTCAACGCCATTCACAAAGATAGTGATTTTGCTGTTTGGCTCACTGGTGCCGCCAATCTCCGGCGTCACCGTGTTGATATATCCGCCCTCATGCATTCCAGATATATTCCATACCAGTTCAGCAACCTCGGTATCGATAGTGACATCAACGGCGGTGGAACGCAGTTCGCTATTATCGCGAGGGTTGACGATACCCACCTGGACGACATAATGGCCATCTTTCATTTCCGATAACTGGAAAGTATATCGACCCGCTGTATCCGCTGTCGCCTCGCCGACCTTCACGCCATCCACATAAATACTCACAATCGCATTAGGTAACGTGTTCCCAACCAGGGTCGGCGTTTTATTATTCGTGGTAAAGTCTCCTAAGGCACCACTATCGCTCTCCTCGCTGAGCTTTATGGTTGGAGGCGTGACATCAATAACAGGTATTACGACAGGAAAGTCGACCTGCGACGATTCATTACCCGCTTTATCTTTGGCAACAATGCTCACAACATAGGAGCCTGGCGCTAATACTGATGGCGGCGTCCAACTCCATTCGCCATTCGCATTGGCGTTTGCCGAACCGACCACTTTCCCATCCCACTGAATCATAATCGTCGAGAACGCTTCGGCGAGCCCTTTGAACTCAGGACGCAGGCTGGTTGCCTCATACTGATCATCAATAGATGGATCCGAAAGGCGAATGGTAGGATCGATCGTAACCGTATCGATAGTGAATCTTTCCTGCGTTTGCGCAGTATTTCCCGCGACATCTGTTGCGACGACGTTGATGGTATACATGCCATCCGGCAGTATATTCGGCGTCACACTCCAGTTGCCATCGGCGCCAACCGTAATCGTGTGTTTTAAAACCTCCCGACCTGACTTATCGTCAACAATGGTAATCACCAGTTTCGCATTAGGCTCTGCAGTACCTTCGAATTTGGGATTTTGCTTATTCGTAAGGTTATCGCTATTGGAGCTGCCGGTATCAGACGCTGGCTCCATTCTGACACTGACGCTTGTCGTGGTATCAATGGTAAAGGGCAGCTTAGTTTCAGAAGTATTTCCGGCAATATCTCTGAAGACAACAACGGCTTCATATACGCCATCGTTTAACGCAACGGGAACCTGAAATTCCCAGAGGTTATTGCCATTTGCCGTAACCGGATAAGAAACGCCGTTAATTCTGATTACCACAGTATCAATATCGGCGGGTACATTGCCAATAACGAAACGTGGTTTAGTGACACTCGTAATATTATCAACAGCGCTTTCGCCAGTATCATCCGCATCCAGCAAATCAATACGGGGATCAGAAACAACAGTGTCTATTGTGAATGATACCTCTTTGCTAATTTTATTACCTGCGATATCTTCAGCCACTATTTCTATTTTGTAAGTTCCATCCACTAACGGTGTATCAGGGGTAAATAGCCATTTATTACCTGCCCCCTGAGTCAGTGTGCTGGATTTCCCGTTTAAAATTACCGTCACGCTCTGCAGCGGTTCTCTGGCTGAAATTTCAAAACGTGGAGAGGTAATATTCGTAATACCATCCGTAGAATCCTTTCCGGCGTCGTCCAGCATCACGACGCTCAGGCCGTCAATCTGCGTATCCACGGTAAAGCCCAGCGTGGAATTTGCCGTATTCCCTGCCCGATCCGTCGCCTGGACATGGAGAGTATAATGACCATCAGACAATGCGCTACCTGCAGTAAATTGCCACTGCCCGGCCGCATTTTTACTGACAGGCGTCCAGTTTACGCCATCGAAAGAAACCAGCACCGATGTCACATCATCAGGCGTTGCAATTTCAAAAGAGGGACGGGTAGCATTGGTGACATTATCGTGATCGTTGACGCCGCTATCTGTTGTTAACGTAACACTGTCAATCTGAACCTGCGTGTCGATTTCAATCTTCAGTTCGGCCGATGTTTTGGTATTACCAGCAATATCCGTTACGGTAACAGAGATCGTATGCTGACCGTCAGACTGTGGTTGATCCGGCGTAAAGGTTAAATTCCCCCCTGTGTTTTCAATGGTGTAATCCCGACCATCAATATGAACCACAATGTGTGATACATCATTATCGACATTACCGATAATAAACACCGGTTTGTTAATCCTGGTAAGATTATCATTAGTATCATCACCAGTATCATGGGTGGGATCGAGTACAATTGTCGGCTCTCGCAGAGTCGTATCAATCGTAAACTGCAGCGTTTCTTGCGCAACGTTGCCGGCGATATCAGTCACATCAACCAAGAGAGTGTGTTGCCCATCAGGTAATGCCGAACCGACATTAAATATCCAGCGGCCATCCCCTCCTTTTGTGAGTTCAATCCAATTAGCGGCGTTATCGATTTTAACGCGCACATGGGTAATATCATCAGCGGTAACAATACTAAACTGCGGCTTGTCGACTTTGGTAATGTTATCTACATCGCTATCACCGCTATCTGTAACCAACGTGACGCTTTCAATTTCAGCCGTCGTATCTATCACAACAGGTAATGGTTTCGATGTCGCGGTATTTCCGGCCTTATCTTCAACCGTAACGGTAATATTATAAGAACCATCCGGAATGGCATTGCCTGGTGTAAATTGCCAACCAGCCCCAACCTTAGTCGCGTTATAATCATGACCATCAATCGTCACCACGACTTTGATAACATCGGGGTCAACATTACCAATCGTAAAGGTGGGTCGTGAAATATTAGTGATATTATCGGCGGTATTCGCTCCGGTATCTTGTCCTGCGTCTAAAGCAATAGTCGGAACCTGTATATTAGTATCGATATTAAATACTAAATCTTTATTCGCAATATTACCTGCCTGATCCGTGGCCTCTACGCGAAGGGTATATGTGCCGTCAACCAGAGTATTCGGGGTGTCAAAAATCCACTGTCCGTCGGCATTTTTGCGTATCACATTCCAGTTAGCGCCACCATCCAGGGTTACGCGTACCTGGATGACATCACCGGGAACGTCAATTCTGAATGACGGTTTAGCAACATTCGTTAATTGATCATTCTGCACGCCAGTATCATTAAGCAATACGATATTGTTAATGGTTGTCGTGGTATCAATACGCACCTCTAACGGTGCAGATTCTTTTACATTCCCCGCCAGATCTTCCACCACAACGGCTAACTGATATGAGCCATCAGCCCAGCTCGCAGAAGGCGTAAAGCGCCATTGACCATTGGTGAATACCGCCGCTTCCTCGTGCGTTTTACCGTTGTAAGTTACTTTGACCATCACGCGCGTAACGTCAGAATCAACCTGGCGTATGTCGAACACAGGCCGATCGTGTTTGGTGAGGCGATCGCCAACAGTACCGCTATCTTCGCCGGCCGCCAGCTCAATCACCGGCGTAGTCAACGAACCGTCTATCGTCACCTTTAAAGGCGCGGATGTTTGCTGGTTGCCTGCCACATCTGTTACCGTCACGGTGAATGTGTAGCTACCGTCCGCCAAAGCAGAATCCGGTCGATAGCGCCAGCCGTCGGCTGATTCGGTGAGTACCACCGTTTTAAACGTGCCGTTATGCTCAATACTCAATTCCACGTGTCGAACATCTTTATCGATACTCCCCAACACAAATACTGGTTGAGTGACGCTGGTCAGATTATCGTTCTTATTCTGTCCGGTATCCTGATCGGGCGCCAGCTCAATGGTTGGCGTCAACAACGTGATGTCGATAGTGAAATTGAGCGTCTCCGTCATCTTATTACCCGCACCGTCAGTCACTTCCACGGTCAGGGTATGCTGTCCCTCTGGCATATCCGTCGGCCAGGTGTAATCCCAAATGCCAGCCGTCGAACTCTTGATTGCAGTAACCCAGGTCGTGCCGCCGTCAATACTCAGAAGAACCTTTTCCACATCATCCGGTACCGAGATCTGGAACTGCGGACGCACATGTTTTGTCACATTATCGCCAGGGACGCCGCTATCGTTGACTAATTCAATACGATCAATGGCTATTTGCGTATCCACTGTCACCGTCAGCGGCGTAGACGGACGCGTATTTCCCGCCCGATCCTCCACTGTCACCGTCAGCGTATAATCACCGTCGCCCCACGGCGCTGGCGGTGTAAAGCTCCATCCTCCAGCCCCCTGTGTCGCGGTAAACGAGGTTGTCGTTCCATTATGCGTGACGCTGACTGTAACGTTGATAACATCCGAATCGATATTCTGCAGAATAAAGGTCGGTCGGGTGCGATTGGTCATATCATCGCCAGGCGTACCGGTATCATCCGTGCTATCCAGCGCAATGGTCGGCGTCGACAACCGGGTGTCGATGAAAAATTCAAGCGTTTGCGTCGCCGTATTGCCCGCTCTGTCGGTGACCATGACGGTTAGGGTGTGTTTTCCATCGCCCATATCCGTTGGCCAGGTATAGCCCCAGACGCCTTCGATACCCTGCGCCGCGCTCACCCAGTTTGCGCCCCCATCAATGCTCAGTTGCACAGAATTCACATCCGCCGGCACCGTGATCTCAAACTGCGGACGGGTACTGTTAGTTAGATTGTCATCAGGCACGCCATGATCATTGACCAATGTAATATCAGTAATGCTGGTTTGCGTATCTACCGTCACTATCAGCGGCGTGGACTGGCGGACATTCCCCGCGTTATCCTGGACTTCTACCGTTAGCGTATAGCTACCGTCCGCCCAGTCAGCATCTGGCGTAAAGCGCCACTGTCCTCCAACCTGGGTTAGTGTCACTTCCTGGCTATTGCCGCCCTGTGTGATCCGCAAAATGACCGAGTGCGCATCGGCGTCAATATTGCCAATGGTAAAGCCCGGTCTTTTGACGCTCGTAATATGATCGCCAATGGCGCCTGTATCGTCCCTGCTATCCATAGCGATGGTAGGCGTTGACAGCCGGGTATCAATGGTAAAATCGAGCGTCTGCGTCGTCTGGTTTCCCGCCTTATCGGTCGCTTCTACCGTCAGGGTATGTAGCCCGTCGGTCACATCTTTCGGCCAGGTGTAATCCCAGATCCCTGCCGTGCCCTGTGTTGCACGAACCCACGTATTACCGCCGTCGATACTCAGACGTACCTCGTTGACATCCCCTGGCACCGTGACGCGGAAGTGTGGACGAACGTCATTGGTCAGGTTGTCGCCGGGAATACCGTTATCATTAACCAGTTCAATATCATCAATGGCAATATGGGTATCGACCGTAACCGTCAGCGGCGCTGAGTATTTTACGTTACCCGCATCATCCTCCACCCTCACCGTCAGCGTATGACTGCCATCCGCCCACATACCGGTCGGTGTCACGCTCCAGATGCCGGTCGCGCCTTTGGTGGCCGTCAGCACCTCTTTCGTGCCGCCATGCTGTACCTCAACCGTGACATACCGTGCGTCCGCGTCAATATTGCCCAGTATAAACGTCGGCTTATTCACGCTGGTCAGGTTATCGCCTTTTGTTCCGCTGTCGTCCGTGCTGTCCAGAGCGATAGTCGGTTCTGACAGTAGGGTATCGATGATGAAGTCCAGTTTCTGCGTCGTCTGGTTTCCCGCCTTGTCGGTCGCCTCCACTGTCAGGGTATGCTTACCCTCTCCCACATCAGCCAGCCAGGTATAATCCCAGACGCCCGGCGTCGCGCTCTGGGTAGCGTTGAACCACGTCTTGCCGCCGTCAATGCTCAGGCGTACCTCGTTAACATCCGTCGGTACCTTCACCTGGAACTGCGGACGCACGTTATTAGTCAGATTATCGTCGGGAATACCGCTGTCATTGACCAGTTCAATGTTATTAATGGCGATTTGCGTGTCCACCGTCACCGTCAGCGATGCAGAATGACTGGTGTTCCCCGCTTTATCTTCGACTGACACACTCAGGGTATAATCACCCGCCCCCCATGATGTCGGCGGCGTAAAGGACCATCCTCCTGCGTCTTTAGTCACGTCAAATGTGGTGGTGACGCCGCCATGCTCTACGCTGACCGTAACGCGAACGGCATCATCATCAATATGTTGCAGGTTAAATGTCGGCTGGGTGCGATTGGTCATGTTATCGCCCTGGATGCCGGTGTCGTCCGCGCTATCCAGTACGATGACCGGCGTCGACAGCGTGGTATCAATAGTGAAGTCGAGCGTCCTGGTCACCGTATTGCCTGCGTTATCAGTCGCTTTCACCGTTAACGTGTAGTCATCATCTGCCAATGTCTTTGGCCAGGTATAATTCCAGACGCCCGACGTCGAGCTTTGCATCGCCTTAACCCAGGTTACACCGCCGTCAATACTCAGACTGACTTCGTTGACATCCCCTGGCACCGTGATGCGGAAATGTGGATTGGCGTCGTTAGTTAGATTGTCGCCCTTAGTACCGCTGTCATTAACCAGTTCAATATCATCAATGGTGATTTGGGTATCGACCGTAATCGTCAGCGGCACTGAGTATTTTACGTTACCCGCTTCATCCTCCACCCTCACCGTCAGCGTATGACTGCCATCCGCCCACATACCGGTCGGTGTCACGCTCCAGATGCCGGTCGCGCCTTTGGTGGCCGTCAGCACCTCTTTCGTGCCGCCATGCTGCACCTCAACCGTGACATACCGTGCGTCCGCGTCAATATTGCCCAGTATAAATGTCGGCTTATTCACGTTGGTCAGGTTATCGCCTTTTGTTCCGCTGTCGTCCGTGCTGTCCAGAGCGATAGTCGGCTCTGACAGTAGGGTATCGATGTTGAACTCCAGGTTCTGTGTTGCCTTGTTTCCCGCCGCGTCGGTCGCTTCCACCGTCAGAGTGTGAGAACCGTTAGCCACATCGGTCAGCCAAGTGTAATCCCAGACGCCCGGCGTCGCGCTCTGTGTGGCGTTAAACCACGTTTTGCCGCCGTCAATGCTCAGGCGCACCACGTTGACATCCGTCGGTACCGTCACCTGGAACTGCGGGCGCACGTTGTTGGTCAGATTGTCATTGGGGATACCACTGTCGTTAACCAGTTCAATATTGTCGATGCCGATTTGGGTATCGACAGTGACCTTCAGCGGCGCTGAGTGGCGAATATTACCCGCCTCATCTTTCACCGTTACCGTCAGCGTATAGTCGCCATCAGTCCACGCGCTGCCGGGTACAAAACGCCACTGCCCGTTAGTCTGCGTCAGCTCCACCTCCTCGCTGTGACCATCGCGCATCACCTGCACGACGACCTGAGTCACGTCAGAATCAATACCGCCGATAACAAAACCCGGCGTTTTAACGTTAGTCTTATTATCGTTGGCGGTGCCGCTATCATCTGCGCTGTCCAGCGTGATGGTCGGTGTCGACAATGTGGTATCAATGGTAAAATTGAGCGTTTCCGTCGCCGTGTTGCCTGCAACATCGGTTGCTTTCACTGTCAGGGTATACGTATTTTCGACCAGATCTGTCGGCCATATATACTCCCAAACGCCGTCAGACGTCAGCGTTGCGTTAACCCAGTTGATGCCGCCATCAAGACTCAGTTGCACAGAGTTCACGTCCGTCGGTACCGTAATATGAAACTGTGGACGTGCTTCATTGGTCAGGTTATCCCCGACAATACCCGTGTCATTAAGAAGCTCAATGCGATCAATAGACGTTTGCGTATCGATAGTCACCGTCAGCGGCGCAGAATAATTTGTATTACCCGCCTTATCTTCTACCTTTACCGTCAACGTATAGTCGCCATCGGTCCAGGCTGCGCCCGGCGTAAAGCGCCACACACCGCCGTTCTTAATCAACTCTATCTGTTGGTTCTTACCATCATGCGCCACCGTCACCACCACTTTGGTCACGTCGGCGTCGATATTACCGAGGGTAAAGCCTGGCATCTTAACGTTGGTGATGTTATCGCCAGCGGCGCTGTCATCCGCACTGTCCAGGGTAATCGTCGGTTCTGACAGCATGGTATCGATGATGAAGTCCAGTTTCTGCGTCGTTTTGTTTCCCGCCTTGTCGGACGCTTCCACCATCAGGGTGTGAGGGCCGTTAGCCACATTCGTCAGCCAGGTATAATCCCAGACGCCCGACGTCGCGCTCTGCGTGGCGTCAAACCACGTTTTGCCGCCATCAATACTCAGTCTTACACCGTTAACATCCGCCGGTACTGTCACCTGAAAGTGCGGGCGCGCTTCATTGGTCAGATTATCGCCGGGGATACCGCTGTCGTTAACCAGTTCAATACGGTCAATGGCGATATGCGTGTCCACTGTCACCGTCAACGGCGCGGACTGCTTCACATTTCCGGCCCTATCTTCTACCTTCACCGTCAGGATATAGTCGCCGTCCCCCCAGTCGCTGGTCGGCGCAAAGCGCCACTGTCCGCCGGTCTGAACCAGTGGCACCTCCTGTTTAATGCCATTGTGCATTACCTCCACTATCACCCGGCTGACATCGGTATCAATATTGTTGAGGGTAAAGCCCGGCGTTTTAACATTGGTGATATTATCGCCCGCGATGCCGCTGTCATCTGCGCTGTCCAGCGAGAGGGTCGGCACAGACAGAGTGGTATCGATGGTGAAATCAAGTTCCTGCGTCGTCTGGTTTCCCGCCTTGTCGGTCGCTTCTACCGTCAGGGTATAGCCTCCGTCGGCCACATCATCCGGCCAGATATAATCCCAGGCGCCCGGCGTCGCGCCCTGAGTAGCGTTGAACCACGTCTTGCCGCCGTCAATGCTCAGGCGCACCACGTTGACATCCGTCGGTACCGTCACCTGGAACTGCGGACGCACGTTATTAGTCAGATTATCGTTGGGAATACCGCTGTCATTGACCAGTTCAATGTTATTAATGGCGATTTGCGTGTCCACCGTCACCGTCAGCGATGCAGAATGGCTGGTGTTCCCCGCTTTATCTTCGACTGACACACTCAGGGTATAATCACCATCCGCCCACGCCCCTGTCGGCGTAAAGCTCCATCCGCCTGTGCCTTTCGTGGCGTCAAATGTGGTGGTGACGCCGCCATGCTCCACGCTGACCGTAACGCGAACGGCATCATCATCAATATGCTGCAGGGCAAATGTCGGCTGGGTGCTATTCGTCATGTTATCGCCCTGGATGCCGGTGTCGTCCGCGCTATCCAGTACGATGACCGGCACTGACAGCGTGGTATCCACCGCGAAATCGATGGTCTTCGTCACTGTATTGCCTGCTTTATCAGTCGCTTCCACCGTTAGCGTGTATTGACCATCTGCCAGGTCTGTCGGCCAGATATACTCCCAGCTTCCTGCCACGCCCGGAGTTGCCTGAACCCACGAATTACCACCGTCAATGCTCAGACGGACTTCATTGACATCCGTAGGTACCGTCACACGAAAGTGGGGACGGTCGTCGTTGGTCATATTATCGCCTTTCACGCCGCTATCGTTGACCAGTTCCACCCCATCAATGGCGATTTGGGTATCGATAACGACCGTCAGCGGCGCTGAGTAGTTGGTATTTCCTGCCTTATCTTCTACTTTCACCGTTAACGTGTAGCTGCCATCCGCCCACGTATTCCCTGGTGTAAATAACCAACTACCATTGAGGTGAGAAAGTTCGATCTCTTCGCTCACGCCATTGTGCATCACCTGTACGACGACCCGATGCGCATCGGCATCAACACCGGAAATAGCAAAACCTGGCTTATTGATGTTGGTCAGGTTATCGCCTGTCACCCCCGTATCATCCTTAGAAAGCAGGGAAATCACCGGCGTTGATACTGTGGTATCGATAGTAAAATCGAATACCGCGCTGTTCGCTTTATTACCCGCAATGTCCTCAACCTTGACATAAACCTGATGCAAGCCTTCCGTTAAATCTGAAGTAAAGGTATAGGCCCATGAACCATCAGGTTGTTGCGTGGCAACACCGATCTGCGTATCAGACGCGGCATCCCATACCTGAACACTGATAATGTCCGGATCAATATCTTTTAGGTGCAAGGTAGGTTTAACGATATTCGTTAAATTATCATCTGCAATTCCCGAATCTGAATCCGGGCTCAATGAAACTATCGGTATTGAAATAGCAGTATCGACGCTAATTAAGAAAGGATCCGAATGGGCAATGTTGCCAGCGATATCTTCAACTGAAGCGGTTATTCTATGATCGCCATCAACCAAACCTTGATCGGCTTTCAGGGTATACTCCCATCTGCCATCTTTATTTGTTCTGACCTCAGCGATCAGTGCGCCATCAACATAGAGTTTAACCGTTGAATAGGGTGCAGCGGTCCCTGTCAGTGCAGGATTCTTTTCATTAATAATATGGTCTGTATTATCAACCCCCGTATCGTTGACCAACTCTATTGTTGGTTTTTGCGTTTGCGTTACGATTTGGAAATTATACGCTGATGAGGAGGCAGTATTACCGGCAATATCTTCTACCTTTACCGTTACGTCATGCGAGCCATCGGATAACGCTGTGGTAAATTGAAAATTCCATACACCATCATCGCCAACAATAGCCTCGCCACTTAACACACCGTCAACATAGATGGAAACCTTAGCATTAGCTTCAGCCATCCCGGTAAACAACGGCGTATTAATTTTAGTAATCATATCGCCTTTAACGCCAGAGTCAGCGCTATCATGCAACATAACAGTAGGGATCGGCGTAAAGCTATCAATGGTAAGCTGATAATCTACAGATGACGTTCTTCCTAAAGGATCGATGGATTCAACCGTAATCTTATAAACATTGTCAGACAGATTTCGGGAAATATCAAAATTCCAGTTACCGTCTGCATCCGCAGTCGTCACGCCTATCGTTTTACCATCGATAAGGATATTTACGGTAGCAAACCTATCCGCTGTTCCCAGTAATGTCAGAGCATTATGTTTATTGGTAATCCAGTCGCCTTTTGCACCGGAATCATCACTGGCATCGAGTTCCGCTTTTGGAGGTACAACTTCAGTTTGAATAGTAAAAGAATATTTAACAGTAGAGGATTTATTGCCGGCGGCATCCTGAGAAATGATTTCAATATCATAGGCGCCCTGAAGAAATTTATTACTAAACTGATAATTCCAGGTCCCGTTTGAATCAACCTCAATGCTGTCATATAATTTACCATCTCGCATCAATAAGATGGTAGACTTTGGCTCTGCCGTACCGACTAAAGCCGGTAAATCATTCCCTGATAAAATTATACCATTCGGCAAAACAACATAATCCTCCAAAGAAACCGTCGGAGGTACAGGGGCAATAGTATCAATAACGTAACTAAAGGAAAAATCCTTTTTGTTGCCAGCGACATCTTCAACAGTGAACGTAAGATTGTTAATCCCTTCCACTGAGTCGGAAGTGAAATTGAACGTCCATTCACCCTGGTCATTCGCTTTAAAAACAACCTCTTCGCCAGTCTCACTATTTATGACACTGATAATAGCATTTGGCTCAGTTTTACCTGTAAAGGTTGGGCGAGTATTGTTAGTAACGTTATCACCGACAATACCGCTATCATCAGTCGTTTCAATCTCAGCGCTGAAATAGCTGATACGTGTATCAATAGTAAAAGGCAGATTTGCCGTCGCTGAGGTATGCCCGGCAATATCAGTAGCTGTTGCTGTTATATTGTATTCGCCATCCTTGAGCGGCGTAGTAAGCGTATAGCTCCATGTCCCATCTTTAGCAACAATGACCTCACCAAGATGTTTAAGTCCAAGATAAATAGAGACTGTAGAACCAGGTTCCGCCACACCAATAAATGTTGGCAGGGTGCTATTAGTAATGTTGTCATTTTTAATGCCGGAATCACTACTATCATCCAGCTCAATCGTCGGCTTTTCCGGAGGAATGGTGTCGGTTATGATACTATCCGTCGTTTCGTTTTTATTACCTGCTTTATCTACAGCAACGACTTTTATACTATTTTCGCCCTCAGATAATTCATTATCCTTAAATTCATAACTCCAGTTTCCATCTTTATCGACATCAACGCTGGCAACCAGTTTATTATCTACATAAATGTCAACCTTAGCATTCTCTTCCGCCGTACCAACAATTGAAGGCGTCAAGGTCGGCGTTAAGCCCTTATGACCGGACACACTACTTTCAGGCGAAAGTTCAAATGTTGGCTTATCGGTAACGGAATCGATAGTAATGACAAGTTTGGCGCTACCGCTTCCATCAGCAGTCTTGGCCTCTGCCTCCAGATTGTATGTTCCATCAGTCAATGTTTCAGGCGCAGTGAAGGTGAAGTTACCCAAACTATCCGCTACAGCCTGACCGACAGCAATACCATTAATTTTAATAATGACCGTGGCATTGGGGGCAGTGCTACCTACAAACTGAGGTTTGGTAAAATTAGTTATACTATCATCTTTACTACCACTGTTACTTTCGGCCGCAAGCGCTAATGTGACTTTAAGCGGCTCTTTAACAGACTCGGCATCGAGCTTATTTTCCTCATTTTTACTGCTATTACTTTTGCCAGTGCTGGTATTTTTATTAATAGGTTGAGGAAGAACTTTTTCAGCATCGTTCTGTTTAGAAGCCTGCGTTGCTTTAGCCTGTGTATTTTGCTGGGAAGCATCGCTTTGCTGAGCCAGATTGTCTTTTGCTACATTGTCAGCCAAAAATTCCTGCAGCATTTCTTCCATTTGCTTTGACGAGTTCTGTACTTCAAACGCTTCATTGAGCGCTTTTTCTGCAGCCTCCTTAGCTTTCTCTGCTTCTTCCTTCGCCTTATCAGCTTCTTTCTTTGCGTTTTCAGCATCGTCAAGCTGCTTTTTTAATTCCTCTTCTTCCTTCTTATTTCGTCGTTTGCCATTACCTTTCTTTTCTACCTGAGCAGAATCAACCAATGAGCTGTCAATTCTCTCTAGTTGAATATCTTTTAAATCTACGCTGCCCAGAATTTTAGCGCCAGTAATAGTCTTATCTTTAAATTTAACAGCGAGGTTATTGCCTTTGATACTTGAATAAAGAGCGCCATTGACAATGATCACTGAACCACGCGGCGTGGTAATGTTCATGTCTGGCCCGGAAAGAGAAACTTTTGCGCCTTTGGCATTACCCAAAGAAGATAAATCAATTACAGAATTTTGATCGGCAAAAAACTTTTGTATGCTTTTATTTCCCATAATATTATATTCACTCTCAAGGTGTATCTAATCGTTTAGTATTAACTGGTTCTGAAAAGGCTTTGTCCACGCCTTTCATCAAAGGAGATAACAGGTATTCCATAATGCTGTGTTTTCCGGTAATTACACTGGCGTCAACAGTCATACCTGGTTTTAACCACCGTAAATCATCTTCATTAACATCGAATGCAATAATTACTTTATAATAACGCTGAATTGTTCCTCCGGTATTTTCCTCATAGGAATCAGGACTAATATTATCGATAGTCGCATTATACGATTTTATCTTTGGTTGGATAATTGACTGCACATCCAGTTTAACGGCTTCATCTACATATATTTGGTCACGGTATTTGGGTAATATTTTCACATCGGCCAGCATAGTCCTTACTTTTGGTTTTATTTCAAAAAGTAAGTCCGCCGCCTGAATCACACCACCATGAGTAGTGGCACTTTTATTGATTTTATAAATTACACCGTCAACCGGTGAATAGATATCCTCCTCATTTATCTGCTTCTCTATTACTTTTAATGTAGAGTTAACAACCTCAAGCTCCTGAAGATTTTTAGATATTATTTTAGATAAAGATAAGCGCAATTCATTATTAAGCGCCTCAATATCATTAACAACCAGCTCAATATCATCTTTTTTTAAAGTGATGCTACTTTCAATATCATTAATTTCAGACTTAACTTTTATATACGCCTGTTTCTTGTTAAGAAAATTGGTATATGGGCTAATTCCTTTTTTTACCAGTGGAGAAAGAATATTTATTTCTTCGGCAAGCAATGCAAGTTCTTTTTCTTTCGAACTCAGCTTCTCTTGTAATCCGCTAATCTCAGAATCAAGAGAGGTTTTTTTTAAGTCTTTAGCTCTTATCTGACTATGCACTAATTCAATATTCGCTTTTACCTCTTTATTGCTTAAAGAACGGGTGCCATCCAGGGTAATCAATCCACTCTCATTTTCTTTATCAAGAATGAAAGATATTTCGTTAACATCTTTATCCAGATACCCTTTTTGAGTTCTATACCTTTGATATTCTTTTTGCAGATCAAGGTTAACGACCTTTGCAAGGAGTTCTCCTTTTTTTACAGTATCACCCTCGGCCACATAAATATCTTGTATCGTCCCTCCTTTAGAAAGAGATATTAACTGAGCATTATCTTTAGTAGTGATAACGCCCTGACCATGAACCACTGAATTAATTTCTATAAAGTAGGTAAGGATAATAATTAAGATCGTCAAAGAAATAATTATCATCATGAGATGATCGCTTTGTCTTCTATTCATTTCATTACATTTAACTCACTTTCAGTATTTCCTTTTAAATAATCCATTAAATGAAAAATCAATGAGAGTTGCTGTAACTTTAAAATATACAGGCTATATTTGCTGTCGATCATGCTTACATATGCCTGAAATGCTTCATTACGGCTTGAAATTAAATCAAGCAAACTTTTTTGCCCTAACTGAAACTCCTGCTCATATAATTCAGTAAGCCGTAACGCGTTTGTATGTGAACGTTCCGCCACTGAGTAAGTCTCTTTTGCAGCGGCGTATCTTGAAAGTTGTGAATCAATGTTATAACGCGTTTTAATCAAAAAATCGTCAATTTGCAGCTTAGCCTGCGAGTAACTTGCCACCATTTTTCTTTCCTGGGCTGAATTTCTGAACCCATTAAAAATGTTGAAACTGACATTGATACCCGTTTTAAATTCATCTTCATAATCACTTTTTTTGGCACTACCGCTCGGGTTATTCTGTACATAGCTGGAAACGAGATCTACAGTCGGAAAATAGGATGATTTTGCGGCATTAATATCTTCGGTCGCGGCTTTTCGGGTATTGACAAGCATCTTATAGTCATCGTTGTATTTCATCACCATGTCCATAAGTTATTCAGGGCTTTCGACAAATATATATTTTTTTAAGAGGTTGAATTTTTCATCGCTTTGAATCTGATCTGGTGATAAATTCAGACCAGTCATATTCTGCATTTTATACATTTCATCATCCAACATCGACTGATACATAATGCTTCTGGTATTTAATGCATCGATAGATACTTGTACTTTACGCATATCAGATTGCATCGCTACACCGGAAGATACCAGCAACGAAAAAGTTTCCAGCATCTTTTTATAAAACTCTTTCTCCAGATTTACGCCATCAATCATTTCACGATACTTACTGATGTTGTAATAGGTTGTCACAACCTCCTGAGACACTATATTCTTTGTTTTTTCATAGTCAGTTTTACTATTATCTCTTTCATATTCAGATTTCCTGATATTAGCCCCCCTCACTCCAAAATCCGTTATTCGGTATGATAAAGACACCTTATTTTCAACGTTTCTCTCGGTACCTGACGACTCCTTTCTGTTATTATTAAGGCCAGAGGTTAGATCCAGGGTAGGATAAAGTGCTGCCCGTGAAAGATCTAAGTCACTGTTTTTCTTTTCAGTCTCATAATATGAAACAGCAACAGAGGGCTGATGCGTTAATGCGGCATTAACTAAATCTCTTAGAGGAATGACCGGAAGCTCGCTGGCGTATGTGCTTTGTGTAATAAAAGCAGTCGTCAGAAAAAACATCTTAATCTTCATTTTTTTCCTCCTTGTTTAACAAACGTTGCTTTACTATTTCCTGATGCATAGATGTTATTTTTTCCATTAATGGCATATAGGTATCACGGTAGCTAACCATTTCAGCACTAATCTCTTTAGTATTGGCAATAATCTTTTTATCAGTAGCCGATAGATCGGATAGCGCTAAATGAACATTATTCATATCCTCATCCATTTCTTTTCTCAGCCCATCGAGAGTATGAGAAATATCGGCACTGCCAGCGGCAATATCGTTTATGGTCTTACCATGTGAAAGAGATTCCTGATAACATTTATCAACTGATGTCATTATTGAATCATTCTTTTTATCTATAATATTTTGTATTGTACTCATTGCCTCCAGTCGTGCATTATTATCAGCAAGCAGGATATTACCTTCAGATAAACGAGAGGTAATTGTTATTACACCGTCAGATAATTTTTTGAGGTTTTCGTTACTGCTTACCAGATAACCATCAATCAGCGTAGAAAGTTGTTCCAGTTTTGCTGAGTTATCCAATAGTTGGTTTTGCAAAGTGACAAAGCTATCTGATAGCATCACTCGTTTCTTTTCTTCATCCTGCGTCCGTAAGTTTTCAACTGTCAGGTAGTTATCAAAAAACGCTTTAAACAACTCTTTAAATTCTACAAGCGTCTCTGATTCAACCCGCAGGCTTCGCTGTTTATTATTGGATCTGTTGCTTATGATTTTTAATTTTTTGATTTCCGTAGAAACAAGGGAATAGGAGCTGCGAACAAAAACACTTTGTGAGGTCAGGAGTATGGCGCAAACAACACCATAGATAGAAGATACAAATGCGGTATTCATCCCTTTCAATGGTTCAGAAAGCGACGCTACCATTGTCACGATCATATTGAGTGTATTACTTGCATTATCACCGCCAACATCTGATGGCGAGCTCAATAAGTTCCCGATTGAACCAATCGTAATAGACAGACCCGCAAACGTCCCCAACAGGCCAACAAGCGTCGACACATTGCTACAGCTCATAATAAATGACAATCGTTGATTACGGGCAGTAGACACATTGTCATCTAATTCCATCAGCAAATTGAAATCACACTGTTTGGGTTCCCCGGCAAACAAAACCTGATTGAGGTTAGAAAGAATGCTATTTTTTCTACTGGCGTCCTGAGCTATTAATATGTCTTTTGCTGAAATATTTTTAAGAATAGTGAATAATGCACACAAAGAACCTGTAATATAAATGGCAATAATGACTCCATTGTAAATTGCAGAAACCATGAAGTTATCAAAAACATACTCTCTTATACCGGGAAAAGATAAAGCGAAAAAAGGGAGTATGGCAAGGAAAAAACAGACAAAGAAATAGCGGTAATGATTTATATATTTCACTCTGACACCTTTTTATTAATAGTCGTGATAATAGCTTTACTCGTTGTACTTGATGCTGCGGAGTTAACACTCATGTCAATAACTACATCAGGATATATCTTCTTAATCTCTTTCATTAAAATAATTCCCCGTTCATATCCCAGTCGTAAAGAGTCAGAGAAAGAGATGTCTGCCTGAGGAATAACCATTTCTATAAATAAATTACTATTGATTTTGTCTTCTAACCAAGCCTTTATTTTATGAGTATCCTCTTCTGAAAAGCTTCTCAGCCTGCCATGATACGTAATAACAAGCTCATTTTTTGTAGACGTTATATCAGTTTTCTGACCATCGGCGATATCGTATACTCCAACCTCCTTACCTGACATTGTAGTCATTCCGTCCGACATATCTTGGGTATTCACTTCCTTATTAATTATTTCATTAGCATTTGAATTGTCATTGGCTCCGCTATTTTGAGCAGTAGATTTAGTCTTACTCTCTATATACGCTTTATAAACTTTAATTGAGTTGTCATACATAATAATCATATTATTAAGTGCAAACACCAACATAAGAAATATAAAAATGCACAATACCGTAGAGAATGTATCAACAAAACTAGGCCACGGATTACTTTCGTCTTCCATGTTGTCTCCTGATATTACATTGTGAATAAAATGTTTTTGTGGATTAGAAAGGATAATGGATGCTCAACTTATTCAGAAAGTGAACGCTACCGCCCTTGGCTTCCTGCTACCAATACGCTTTATAGATTTCAGTTTTCTTACATCTCGTAATCAGAAAAATAAAAACAACGACGCCATTTTTATGCGCCCACAACAAAGATGAGTGCTTTAATTAAAAACACTCTTCATTTTTTAATTAGGTAGACATCAATTATTGCACTAACTATATCTCCCCCAATAATAGGTATCGCATAAGCTCTCAACTCATAAATAAAAAATAGTCATCAGCAAATTAAAACCACCCGCCGATAAATAGATTTGTTAGCTAATCATTGAAACTCTAAATCATTTTAAGGACATATTTCTTTTTAATACGCGTTATAACCATACGTATTTAATAAATTTGCCTCCAGAGGATAAAATGAATTTTCACAATTAAAACATAGGGTCATAGGGACTTCAATATAACTTAAATTATTAAAAATATAATAAGTGGAGAGTAAAAAATCAGAATTGCGTAAAAAAATACATAAATAAAACCATTTTTTATATAAAGCCAGCTATAAGTAA
Source organism: Salmonella sp. SSDFZ54 (assembly GCF_004010735.1). Lineage (NCBI taxonomy): Bacteria > Pseudomonadati > Pseudomonadota > Gammaproteobacteria > Enterobacterales > Enterobacteriaceae > Salmonella > Salmonella sp. SSDFZ54. The sequence continues at coordinate 2,366,294 of NZ_CP034819.1, read as the reverse complement.
CAATTTTATCTTCAGCAATTAAAAATAAAGCAAGATGCACATATCATATTTGAGTTCATCACAAGCTAAAGCAAACATTTAATTAACTATTGATAATACCGACCATTCTCTAACGTTATTTTATAATATCTTTTTGTTGTCAAAAAATGGCTATAAATTATATATTTTGCAGATGAGTTTTCTCTTTCATATTTAAGACAATCCGGGTTATTGCAGTACATTTATGAACTTCGGCTGGATAATGATGTGCCGAGGCGAGTCGGCCAGAGGCGATAAGCGACATTTTTCCGTAAGATATGCGCTTCTCTTTTTTGAAAGGGATACAAAGACAATAATACCAGGTAAGAAAATGCCTGGTTTACACCAGGCATTTCAGCAGACGAGAACTATAGCGAAAATGCAAATAACGCTTTGAGTTTTTTACCAAAAATCAGAACGGAATATCGTCGTCAAAATCCATTGGCGGTTCGTTAGACGGCGCTGGCGCGGATTGCTGTGGACGCGACTGCGCGCCGCCGCTGAACTGGTTGCCGCCCTGCGGCTGCTGAGGTTGTTGCGGTTGACCCCAACTACCCTGCTGCTGACCGCCTGCCGGTGCGCCGCCGCCCTGGCGACCACCCAGCATCTGCATCACGCCGCCGATCTGCGGAACGTTAATTTCAGTCGTATAGCGTTCCTGGCCACTCTGATCGGTCCACTTGCGGGTACGCAATTGACCTTCGATATACACCTGAGAACCTTTACGCAGATATTCGCCGGCCACTTCCGCCAGTTTGCCGAACATCACCACCCGGTGCCATTCAGTCTGCTCTTTCATTTCGCCGGTCTGCTTATCGCGCCAGGATTCAGAAGTAGCCAGCGTTAAGTTGGCGACAGCGCCGCCACTCGGCATATAGCGTACTTCCGGGTCCTGGCCCAGATTACCAACGAGAATCACCTTGTTTACGCCTCTGCTGGCCATAATTGAGTCTCCTGAATACGTTTCATAAATAGTGTAAACGCGTGAGTGTACCATTTCCACGTAGCATTTTAATAGCTGCGATGCAGGTTCCAGGTCACTCGCGCGAACCTCATATTGTTGCATACTTTAGCTGAAGATGCATTCCAATACTGTATATTCAAACAGGTTAAATTGTGTCATAATTAGCCGTTTCTGCCGTTTGTCCTTCAAACAAACCAGGCATCCGAGTCTCTACCGGGAAAGGTGAATGGATAAGATCGAAGTTCGGGGCGCCCGCACCCATAATCTCAAAAATATTAACCTCGTCATCCCCCGCGACAAACTGATTGTCGTGACCGGGCTTTCGGGTTCAGGCAAATCCTCACTGGCTTTCGACACTCTGTATGCCGAAGGGCAGCGTCGTTACGTTGAATCGCTCTCCGCTTACGCGCGGCAGTTTTTGTCGCTCATGGAAAAACCGGATGTCGACCATATTGAGGGGCTATCGCCCGCGATCTCAATTGAACAGAAATCGACATCGCACAACCCGCGCTCTACGGTGGGTACCATTACCGAGATCCACGACTACCTGCGCCTGCTGTTTGCCCGCGTGGGCGAGCCGCGTTGTCCGGATCATGACGTGCCGCTGGCGGCGCAAACCGTTAGCCAGATGGTCGATAACGTGCTGTCACAGCCGGAAGGCAAACGTCTGATGCTGCTGGCGCCGATTATTAAAGAGCGTAAAGGCGAACACACCAAAACGCTGGAAAATCTGGCAAGCCAGGGTTACATTCGCGCCCGTATTGACGGCGAAGTCTGCGATCTCTCCGATCCGCCGAAGCTGGAGCTGCAAAAGAAACATACCATTGAGGTGGTGATCGATCGCTTCAAAGTTCGTAACGATCTTTCCCAACGCCTGGCGGAGTCGTTCGAAACGGCGCTGGAATTATCCGGCGGCACGGCGGTTGTTGCCGATATGGACGATGAGAAAGCGGAGGAGCTTCTGTTCTCCGCCAATTTTGCCTGTCCGATTTGCGGCTACAGTATGCGCGAGCTGGAACCGCGTCTGTTCTCGTTCAACAACCCGGCAGGCGCCTGCCCGACCTGTGACGGGCTCGGCGTTCAGCAATATTTCGATCCGGACCGCGTGATCCAGAATCCCGACCTGTCGCTGGCAGGCGGCGCGATTCGTGGTTGGGATCGTCGCAATTTTTACTACTTTCAAATGCTCAAGTCGCTGGCGGAACACTATAAGTTCGACGTGGATGCGCCGTGGGCAAGCCTCAGCGCCAACGTACATAAAGTCGTGCTGTACGGTTCCGGCAAAGAGAACATTGAATTTAAATATATGAACGATCGCGGCGATACCTCCGTGCGCCGCCATCCGTTCGAAGGCGTGCTGCATAATATGGAGCGCCGTTATAAAGAGACGGAATCCAGCGCGGTGCGCGAAGAGCTGGCGAAGTTCATCAGTAATCGCCCCTGCGCCAGCTGTGAAGGAACGCGACTGAATCGCGAAGCGCGCCATGTATTTGTGGAAAATACGCCGCTGCCTGCTATTTCCGATATGAGCATTGGCCATGCGATGGATTTTTTCACTAATCTCAAGCTTTCCGGGCAACGAGCGAAAATCGCCGAAAAAGTGCTAAAAGAGATCGGCGATCGCCTCAAGTTTCTGGTGAACGTCGGCCTGAACTATCTCACGCTCTCCCGCTCGGCAGAGACGCTTTCCGGCGGCGAAGCCCAGCGTATTCGTCTGGCGAGCCAGATAGGCGCCGGGTTAGTCGGCGTGATGTATGTACTGGATGAACCGTCCATCGGTCTGCACCAGCGCGATAACGAACGGCTGCTGGGTACGCTGATTCATCTGCGCAATCTTGGCAATACCGTGATTGTGGTGGAACACGATGAAGACGCCATCCGCGCCGCCGACCATGTGATTGATATTGGCCCCGGCGCGGGCGTTCACGGCGGCGAGGTGGTGGCGGAAGGCCCGCTGGAAGCCATTATGGCGGTACCGGAATCGCTGACCGGCCAGTACATGAGCGGTAAACGCAAAATTGAAGTGCCGAAACAACGCGTGCCGGCAAATCCAGAAAAAGTGCTCAAACTCACCGGCGCACGCGGCAACAACCTGAAAGATGTGACCCTTACGCTACCGGTAGGGCTGTTTACCTGTATCACCGGCGTCTCGGGTTCCGGTAAATCGACGCTGATTAACGACACGCTGTTCCCCATCGCCCAGCGTCAGTTAAACGGGGCGACTATCGCCGAACCGGCGCCGTATCGGGATATTCAAGGGCTGGAACATTTCGATAAAGTGATTGATATCGACCAGAGCCCGATCGGGCGCACCCCGCGTTCCAACCCGGCGACCTATACGGGCGTCTTTACCCCGGTTCGCGAGCTTTTTGCTGGCGTGCCGGAGTCTCGCTCGCGCGGCTACACGCCAGGGCGATTCAGCTTCAACGTGCGCGGCGGTCGCTGCGAAGCGTGCCAGGGCGATGGCGTCATTAAAGTCGAAATGCACTTTCTGCCGGATATTTACGTGCCGTGCGACCAGTGCAAAGGCAAGCGCTATAACCGGGAAACGCTGGAGATTAAGTACAAAGGCAAGACCATCCACGAAGTGCTGGATATGACCATTGAAGAAGCGCGTGAGTTCTTTGATGCGGTTCCGGCGCTGGCGCGTAAGCTGCAGACGCTGATGGACGTGGGGCTGACCTATATCCGTCTTGGTCAGTCGGCGACGACGCTTTCCGGCGGCGAGGCCCAGCGCGTGAAGCTGGCGCGCGAACTGTCGAAGCGCGGCACCGGGCAGACGCTGTATATTCTCGACGAGCCGACCACCGGCTTGCACTTTGCCGATATTCAGCAGTTGCTTGACGTTCTGCATCAGTTGCGCGATCAGGGCAACACCATCGTGGTGATCGAACACAACCTGGACGTCATTAAAACGGCGGACTGGATTGTCGACCTCGGCCCGGAAGGCGGCAGCGGCGGCGGCGAAATTCTCGTCGCCGGTACGCCGGAAACCGTGGCGGAGTGCGAGGCGTCGCATACCGCCCGCTTCCTTAAACCTATGCTCAAATAACCTTCACGCCGCTTTCCGATTCGCCGGGAAGCGGCATCATTTTTCCTCATCTCACCTCATTGTATCCGTGTTGAGCATTTGTGATTTGCGTGCCGCCTCGCTCTGACATGTGATAGCGCAAACGGTCTGTTATGGAAAACACCATGAAGTTGCCCTACGCAATCACACTACTGCTGTGTCTGTTTTTATCCGCCTGTACGCTGCCTGACCGCTTTAGCGCCGTGGCTTTTCAACAACTGACGCTATTACAAGCGCGCTCAACCCGCTTCCTGCAGGACGCGGCGCGAATACCGTGGCAAAAAGAGACACTGCTCAAGGATGACCGCGATATCCGTCAGACATTTTTTCAGGCTGAGCGGGTCGCCTGTCAGGGTGGGGATAAACACCGACTCGATAATCTGGCGCTGCTGAAAAATCACTATTTGCGTCTTTATGCGCGGGTTATGCAACGTAAGCAACCACTTACTCACATCCAGGCAGAGAGATACCAACAGCAAAATAATCAGGTCTGGAAATTAGCCATACAGGGTGAGTGTCTGCATTGGGGCGCCCGCTGCACTCAGGGAGAAGAAAATGGCGTCTATTAACGAAATACATTACCTGATAACCACCGCCCAGGCCGAACACCCTGTAGCGTCCTCGGCGATTGCCGAGTTTATCCAGACGTATAAGCAGGCAAGAGAAGACAGCGACGACGCTATCCGCGAGTCCGCCGCGTTTATCGCCCGCGCGCTTCAGGAACATGCTCGCGGCTGGCTGGACGACGACGATATGATTATTCTGCTGGAAGGACAGCGGGACCTCGCCAGGCTACGCGCCAATAATGCGCAAATCGCCCTCGGCAGCCGTATCCGGTCTACGGTCATCCGCCTCATTGATATCGCCCTGGCGTTGTTGGTCGGCGCGCTATAATCAGGACTGCGGCAACTGCTTGCGTTTATCTTCCGGCAGCGCATTTACCGCCTGTTGATAAGAGGCATCGACCAGATAATAGAGTTGTGAATCCGGCAGCGATCCGTCCAGATAGACCGTGCTCCAGTGCGCTTTATTAAGGTGCCGACTCGGTCGTACATCGCTGTGCTGCTGACGTAACAACTCTGCCAGTTCCGGGCTGGTTTTGAGAGAGGCTGCCGGTCGTCCTTCAACTTCTTTTACCATCGCGAAAAGTACATCTTCCACTTTAATTTGCGTCGCTTTCCAGTCGCTGTGGACGCTCTGCTCTGCGCCAGGTTTTGCCATGCAGTATTGCAGTAATTCCGAAATGGTCATTATCATTCCCCTTGTAGTGTCGCGATGATTTTACGTGGACCGCCGTGAATACGGTGCTCTCCCAACCAGATACCTTGCCATGTTCCTAACTGTAAACGCCCCTGGCGTACAGGCAGCAGCAACGAGACGCCCAATACTGACGACTTAATATGCGAAGGCATGTCATCCGCCCCTTCGTAATCATGTTCATACGCCGCATTATCGGGAACGGTTTTCAGGAAATGGCGCTCCATATCAGCGCGCACGGTGGGATCGCAGTTTTCGTTTAACGTCAGCGAGGCCGAGGTGTGTAGCAACAACAGATGCAGCAAACCCGTTTCGACAGGCGGTAAGCCAGACAATTTATCGATAATTTCATCTGTTATCAGATGAAACCCGCGCGGCTTCTCGCTCAGTGTAATGGTGCGCTGATACCACATAGGCTGCTCCTTCCTAAAAACAAACGTCTCCTGAATAGTGTGCAGCAAGTCTGGAAAAGGTAAAAGCCAGCGGGGCAAGTTTGTGCAAAAATCATGCAAAAAAGGAGAGCCTGTCGCTCTCCTGATTTTTAGTACTCCGAGTTGACAATGACTTCCTCGCCAAACGCTCCTGCCTGTGGCAGCGGTTTGTAGGTGGAGTTAGCCGCGCGCAGGATGCGAATACCGCGGATACCACAATCACGGGCCGCGGTAATATCGTTATCCGAATCGCCGTAGAAGATACGCATGTTCTTCTCCTGCAGCCACTGTACTTTCGTATTTTGTTCTGGTTTATCGCCGGCGAAAATCACCGGATTCATATTCGCCGCCGGAATATGGAAGTTATCCGCCAGCGTTTTCGACACGGTTTCCGTTTTCGTCTGACTACGACCAGTGACAAAGTAAATACTGTCGCCACGGCGAACATGCATATCAATGAGCTGTCGGGCCACTTCTTTTGGAATACTGAACTCATCCCAGCCGTTGTTCATTTTTTCCCAAAAGGCCGGATTTTTCAGATAATCGTCGCTGTCCGGGGAGTAGGTTTTCTTTCCGCGCCAGAATCCGGGGCTGGAAAATAACACGGTGTCGTCAATATCAAAGCCGACCGCCATCGGCGGGCGTCCGGTGAGGCTGTTTTCAATCTGGGCGACAGAGACCCAATGGACAGGCGCTTGTTCCGCGAGTTTTGCAACATTAGTGCCCGGATTGAGCGTCGAAGGGGAAGATACTAACGCATTCGCGGAATGGTTTAGCGTAAACAATAAACAGATGGCACTTAGCGCCAGGGTTATTTTTTTCATGCTTTTCCCTTAAAATTCAAAATATTATAATTATTAAGATGAGTCTTTGCTCAAAAAACTATCTGACCATAACGCCAGTAACGGTCAAAAGGAAGGATTATCTGCGGTTTTGTTACGAAAAAAGAGGATGATCACAACAGCTATTGTCAGGCCGGAGGGCAATGTTATCGCCGTCCGGCCTGAATATTACATGACAGCGGCAAATGCCTTCGCCACGCGGTGTACATTTGAAGCATTAAGCCCGGCGACACACATGCGGCCACTGGCAATCAGGTAAACGCCAAACTCATCGCGCAACCGCTCGACCTGCTCCTCGCTTAACCCGGTATAGCTGAACATACCGCGCTGCTGTAACAAGTAATCAAAGTTGCGGTCAGGCATCTCCGCCTTCAGCTCCTTCACCAGCGTCTGGCGCATCGATATAATGCGGTTACGCATCGCGTCGACTTCCGCCAGCCAGCTCGCTTTTAACGCCTCATCGCCCAGGACCGTAGCGACCACCTGAGCGCCGAAACACGGCGGACTGGAGTAAATTCGGCGCACCGTCGCTTTTAGCTGTCCCAGAACCCTCGCGGCGATTTCAGCATCTTCACACACCACGGACAGGCCGCCGACGCGCTCGCCGTACAGCGAGAAAATCTTCGAAAAAGAATTACTGACTAACGCAGGTAACCCGGCGCTGGCAATGGCGCGAATAGCGTAAGCATCCTCGTCCATGCCTGCGCCAAACCCCTGATAGGCAATATCAAGGAACGGAATCAGATCGCGCGCTTTCACTATCTCAATCACCGCATCCCATTGCGAAGGCGTTAAATCCGCCCCGGTCGGGTTGTGACAACAGGGGTGCAGCAGCACGATACTGCGCGCAGGTAACGTATTCAGCGTGGCCAGCAGATCGTTAAAACGGATGCCGTTAGTCGCGTCGTCATACCAGGGGTAAGTACTCACTTCGAATCCTGCCCCGGCAAATATCGCAATATGGTTTTCCCAGGTGGGGTCGCTCACCCATACGCCTGCGTCGGGGAAATAACGCTTCAGGAAATCCGCGCCCACTTTCAGCGCGCCGGAACCGCCTAATGTCTGGATAGTAGCCACGCGCTGTTGCTGAAGAACCGGGTGATCGGCGCCAAAGAGCAAAGGCGCGATAGTATGGCGATAAGTATTGAGTCCTTCCATCGGCAGGTACAGCGAAGCGCCATGCGGCTGCGCGTTAAGCCGGGCTTCGGCTTCGGCCACCGTTTTAAGCTGTGGGATAATCCCGTCTTCGTTGTAATACAGGCCAATGCTCAGATTTACTTTGTCGTGACGGGAGTCGTCTTTAAAACGCTCCATCAGTGAAAGAATCGGATCGCCGGCATAGGCGTCAACTTTTTGAAACACGCGATGGTTCTCCAGGTTTACAGAGGGCAGGAAATAACACAATAAACCGGAAGGACGAGAAGATCGAGAGGATGTTGTGGTGGATGCGCATATTACCGGATAGCGGCGTGAACGTCTTATCCGGCCTACAGCCAATGCGCGATACAAGCCGGATAAGCGCAAGCGCCACCCGGCCCGCCGCGTATTTAATCAATATACTTCATCGCCACCCTTGAGGTCAGGCGCGTGATAAGTTCGTAAGCACTTACTTTTGTCATTTCAGCGATACGTTCAACCGGCAGACCTTCACCCCATAAGACCACCGGATCGCCCGCGTTATCCTGCGCGTTTGGCCCCAAATCTACGCAAATCATATCCATCGCCACCCGCCCGACAATCGGAACTTCACGACCATTGACCAGTACTGGCGTACCGGAAGGCGCCGCTCGTGGGTAGCCATCGCCATAACCCATCGCCACCACGCCCAGGCGCGTGTCGCGCTCACTCACCCATGTCCCGCCGTAGCCCACCGGTTCGCCCGCTTTGTGGTCACGCACCGCGATCAAACTGGAGGTTAAGGACATCACCGGCTGAAAACCAAAATCCGGCCCCCAGGGTTTGTGCTCCAGCGGCGATACGCCATACAAAATGATGCCCGGACGCGCCCAGTCAAAGTGAGACTGCGGCCACAGCAGGATACCGCCAGACGCGGCAATAGAGCGCTGACCGGGTTTACCCTGACAGAAGGCATTAAAAATGTCGAGCTGATGTTCGGTAGCGCCGCATTCCGGCTCATCCGCACGGGCAAAATGGCTGACGATATTCACCGGCTGGCGTACATTTTTACAGTGCGTCAGACGCTGGTAGAACGCCTCCGCCTCTTCGGGACGCACGCCGAGACGATGCATACCGGTATCCAGTTTCATCCAGACCGTTACCGGCTCCGCCAGCTCCACCGCCTCCAGGGCGGCAAGCTGCTCCTGATTATGTACGGCGGTATGCAGACATTGCGCGGAAATGGTCGGCAGATCGGCGGCGTCGAAAAAACCCTCCAGCAGCAGGATAGGCTGCGTGATCCCGCCCGCTCGCAGACGTAGAGCCTCTTCAAGACGCGCCACGCCAAAAGCGTCAGCATCAGGGAGCGTTCGCGCGGTCTCCAGAAGACCGTGTCCATAAGCGTTCGCTTTCACCACCGCAACCAGCTTACTGGCAGGCGCCAGTTCACGCAGACGTTGCAGGTTGTGTCGCAGAGCGCGGCGGTTAATGACGACTGTTGCCGCTTGCATTTGAATTCCTTGTTAAAAGAATGACGGAGAGTTACTCATCATCGTATTGCGGTCCCGCATAGTTATCGAAGCGCGACCACTGACCATTGAACGTCAGACGAACCGTACCGATAGGACCGTTACGCTGCTTACCAATAATAATTTCAGCAATGCCTTTTAAGTCGCTGTTCTCGTGATAAACCTCATCACGGTAGATAAACATAATTAAGTCGGCATCCTGTTCAATAGAGCCGGATTCACGCAGGTCGGAGTTCACCGGACGTTTATCCGCGCGTTGTTCCAGGGAGCGGTTAAGCTGCGATAGCGCCACGACCGGCACCTGGAGTTCCTTCGCCAGCGCTTTCAACGAGCGAGAAATTTCGGCGATTTCCAGAGTACGGTTATCAGAAAGCGACGGCACACGCATCAATTGCAGGTAGTCGATCATAATCAGACTTAACCCGCCATGTTCGCGGAAAATACGCCGCGCGCGCGAACGGACTTCTGTCGGCGTAAGACCTGAGGAGTCGTCAATATACATATTGCGTTTCTCCAGCAGAATGCCCATCGTGCCGGAGATTCGCGCCCAGTCTTCATCATCAAGTTGACCGGTACGAATACGTGTCTGATCGACGCGGGACAGCGAGGCCAGCATACGCATCATGATCTGTTCGCCGGGCATCTCCAGGCTGAAGATCAGTACCGGTTTATCCTGCAACATCGCCGCATTTTCGCAGAGGTTCATCGCAAAAGTGGTTTTACCCATGGAGGGGCGCGCCGCGACGATAATCAAATCCGAACGCTGTAACCCTGCCGTCTTTTTATTGAGGTCCTGATAGCCGGTATCCACGCCTGTAACGCCATCGTGCGGTTGCTGGAACAACTGCTCAATACGCGCCACGGTGGCGTCGAGAATCTGGTCGATGCTTTTCGGACCTTCGTCTTTGTTGGCCCGGTTTTCCGCGATCTGGAAGACGCGCGACTCCGCCAGATCCAGCAGTTCGTCGCTATTGCGCCCCTGTGGATCGTAACCGGCGTCCGCAATTTCATGCGCCACCGCGATCATATCGCGGACCACGGCGCGTTCGCGCACAATGTCCGCATAAGCACTGATATTCGCCGCGCTTGGCGTGTTTTTAGACAGCTCCGCCAGATAGGCGAAACCGCCGACGCTGTCCAGTTGGCCCTGCCGCTCCAGCGATTCCGCGAGCGTAATCAGGTCGATAGGACTGCCGCTTTCCTGCAAGCGCCCCATCTCTGTAAAGATATGGCGATGCGGGCGGGTATAGAAATCTTCCGCCACCACGCGCTCGGCCACATCGTCCCAGCGCTCGTTATCCAGCATTAAACCGCCCAACACCGACTGTTCCGCTTCAATCGAGTGCGGCGGCACTTTTATCCCGGCAACCTGCGGATCGCGGTCGCGGGCATCAGTCTGTGGTTTGTTGAAGGGTTTATTTCCTGCCATAGTGAATGGAGTTACCGAGATAGTGATTGGGTCGAAAGATTACCACATTTCTTTTGGAGGAAGCATGGCAACGCGTATTGAATTTCACAAGCATGGTGGTCCGGAAGTGCTTCAGACCGTGGAGTTTACGCCAGCGGAACCGGCGGAACACGAAATCCAGGTTGAGAACAAAGCCATTGGTATCAACTTCATCGACACCTATATCCGTAGCGGACTCTATCCGCCCCCGTCGTTACCTGCGGGCCTGGGAACCGAAGCTGCGGGTGTAGTCAGTAAAGTCGGCAACGGCGTGGAGCACATTCGCGTGGGCGATCGCGTCGTCTACGCGCAGTCAACGCTCGGCGCTTACAGTTCCGTCCATAACGTCCCCGCAGATAAAGCCGCGATTTTACCTGACGCCATTTCCTTCGAACAGGCGGCAGCCTCTTTTCTCAAGGGGTTGACCGTTTTTTACCTGTTGCGCAAAACCTATGAAGTGAAACCCGACGAACCCTTCCTGTTTCATGCCGCTGCGGGCGGCGTCGGTCTGATCGCCTGCCAGTGGGCGAAAGCGCTGGGCGCGAAGCTTATCGGTACCGTCGGTAGCGCGCAAAAAGCGCAGCGGGCGCTGGACGCTGGCGCCTGGCAGGTAATTAATTACCGTGAGGAGAGTATTGTCGAACGGGTAAAAGAGATCACCGGCGGCAAAAAAGTCCGCGTGGTCTATGACTCCGTGGGGAAAGATACCTGGGAAGCCTCACTGGACTGCCTGCAACGTCGGGGACTGATGGTCAGTTTCGGCAATGCGTCCGGCCCCGTCACTGGCGTGAATTTAGGTATTCTGAATCAGAAAGGTTCCCTGTATGCCACGCGACCTTCACTACAGGGGTATATTACGACACGTGAAGAACTGACCGAAGCCAGCAATGAATTGTTCTCATTGATCGCCAGCGGCGTGATTAAAGTTGATGTGGCTGAAAATCAACGCTATGCGTTAAAAGATGCCCGTCGCGCGCATGAAGTGCTGGAAAGCCGGGCCACACAGGGCTCAAGCCTGCTGATTCCGTAATAGCTCTGCAAAGAAATTGGGCTTCCACCCGGGAAGCCCTTTCTTTTTTTGTTCGGCTGTATGTAGGGTACAGCGCGATGAATTCGTTACCTGCGCAATCATGACAGATTTAATAATCGATTCCTATTTGCTTGTGAGGGCAAAGTTCCAGGTTGTGACGAACCGCTCAATACCTTAGTAAAACCGACGGTTATTGCGCTGATACTGTGGGATTTTTGGCGTTTTTACTGCTTTGATCACCCACACCACAGCCACCGCCAGCAGTAGCCACGGTAACAGCTTGATCATCAGGGCGAACATTCCGCCCAGGAATATGACGGCAGTCGCTACAACCAGCGCGGCCAGAATGCCCAGCAAGGAGACGCCCGTCACCATTAACATCAGAAAAAAGCCAAGCACAAAAAGTAGTTCCAGCATAGTCGCTCCCCATAAAGATGGCATTGCCCGGCGGCACGGCGCTTACCGGGTTTGGTCAGGTAAGCTATTACAAAAATCATGCCAATATTTATGTTTTTGATATATAAAGAAAACGCCCTGCAAGACTGCACAGGGCGTGGTGAGATTGACTAATTTTTGGCGAACTTTTAACGCTTGTCTGCCACCAGTTTTAGCGCCTGCTCCAGTACAGCAACATCCGCGCCAGCTTTATGGGCGTTTTCGCTCAGATAGCGACGCCACTGTCGCGCGCCGGGGATACCCTGGAACAACCCCAGCATATGGCGAGTGATATGCCCCAGATACGCTCCCTGGCTCAATTCACGCTCAATATAGGGATACATCGCGCGAACCACCGCAACCGGGTCGGCATCGGTGGTATCGGCGCCAAAAATCTCCCGATCCACCGCGGCCAGAATACCCGGATTCTGATAAGCTTCGCGGCCAACCATGACGCCATCCATATGGCGCAGGTGCTCCTTCGCCTCTTCCAGCGATTTGATGCCGCCGTTAATGGACATGGTCAGGTGCGGAAAATCCCGCTTTAGCTGATAGACGCGCGGGTAATCCAGCGGCGGGATCTCACGATTTTCTTTCGGGCTTAAGCCAGAAAGCCAGGCTTTGCGCGCATGGATAATAAACATCTCGCATTCGCCCCGACCGGAAACCGTATCGATGAAATCACACAGAAACGCATAACTGTCCTGATCGTCAATACCAATGCGGGTTTTTACCGTTACCGGAATCGAGACGACATCACGCATGGCTTTAACACAATCGGCGACCAGTTGCGCATTGCCCATCAAACAGGCGCCAAACATACCATTTTGCACGCGATCGGAAGGGCACCCCACGTTGAGGTTAATTTCATCGTAGCCACGCGCTTCCGCCAGCTTTGCACAATGCGCAAGCTGAGCCGGATCGCTTCCACCAAGCTGTAGAGCGACCGGATGCTCTTCTTCGCTATAAGCCAGATAGTCACCCTTACCGTGAATAATCGCGCCCGTGGTCACCATTTCGGTGTAGAGCAGCGTCTGGCGAGACAGCAAACGCAGGAAATAGCGGCAATGTCTGTCCGTCCAGTCGAGCATAGGCGCGATGGAGAAGCGATAAGCAGGAAAAGCGGAGGACTGGGTTTCAGGCTGCATGACGAATAAATAAGCATCCGGTTAAAAAAGGGGCGTTACTATAGCATAACGCTAAACCGGAGGCGTAGCGCCTCCGGTGAAAGCACCTCAGAATGTCATTGTAAGCTGCGCGCCTGCCCCCCAGGTTTCATCTTCGCCGTACAGTCCCATTAAATCGAGATGCACACGGTTAAAGGGCGCAAAGCCAAGACCGCCGGTAACCACATTGCTATCGTTATTTTTCACATCCGCACGATACCCTGCGCGCACCGCCAGCCATGACAACGGTCGAACTTCAGCGCCGACGCCAACGTACTGTGAATTGTCTTCGCTCTTAAAGCCTTTCGTTTCCGTCAGATCGCCATCGGCGCTTACGGTCAGCAAATCGTTATGCCATGCGATGCCCGCGGTAACCAGGGGGCGGATTTGGTATGTATCTTTGTAGTTGGTGGTTTCTCCCGTCATACCATTAGTGATGTAAATATCTTTCGTATCGATATCGCGAGATACCAGATTTTGCCCGCTCAGCCCCAACGTCCAGTTTTCACCGATATCGGCAGCAAGCCCCGCATCAATGTTAAAACCCGTATCGTCATTGCGATAACGGCTGCTATTCCAGTCGCTACTGTCGTAGTTATAAATTGAGGTGGTGTAGTTATAGAGCCAGGTTTTTTGCAGTTTTGGCGTAACGCCAATGGAAACAGGCACCTCGCCCACCACAAACTGCTTCGCCAGCGCAATACCGTAGTCAGATACAATCGCTACCCGCCCCGACGCGGTAGAGTTTAAATGCTTTGTAATTTCGTCAGACCCCAGCAAAGCAGCGCGTCCTGCTTCACGAAGCGCGACACGTTCATCATGCTGGATATCGCGCAGATACTGAATATCGTTCTGATCAATGGACGAACTCACGCGCCCATGCGCATAACCTTTGGCGATAAACGCCACGGAAAGCGTTTGTCCTGGAATACTTACCGCCAACCCGGCGCCGGCATTGGCGCGAGCGGTTTTTCCGTTGAGATATTCCAGCTCATCGGCCAGGTCGCGCGCGGCGCCCTGAAATTGATTCAGCACGCCTCGCGGATTGAGCAGAATTTGCCCCAACGTAAGGTTATCGACGGCCTCATCGTAGTAATCCACTTTATCGCTGATATCGTCAATTTCATCCTGGAGATTGTCTTTATCCGTAATCTGGACGCCGACCGCAGGAAGGACAACCGTGATATTGTCTTCCGGTTTGGCTTTTGCCAGTAACGCCGGATTTAATAGTACTCCGCTGCCATAATTCGCGGACGCGACGCCCGTCCCGCCCATTGCGTCATTACGCGCTTCCGTCCAGGTATTGGCGGCGCTCGCCTGCTTTGCCATAAAAAGCGAGACCGCGATAGCAATCAGTGAAAGTTTGACGTTTTTGTTCACAGTTAGCCCATCTTATTATCAGGTGAAGTAATCCCTCCGCCACGCTTTACCGGACAGAGGCGAACTATTGCTGTGAAATAGTGATGTTAAATCCTGTTGTTATAATATCGACCCTCATTAGGTATAGATGAGAATACTGGCGCGGAAAAGCTTAGCAGGCGATATATTGTCGCGTGGTAATTTCAGAGTTTTAAGCAGCTCGTGGTAAAGTAACGGATTAGACTTTCATGCCATTCGAGGTGCTACATGGAAAAGACCACAACGCAAGAGTTACTGGCGCAAGCTGAAAAACTCTGCGCGCAGCGCAACGTGCGCCTGACGCCTCAGCGCCTCGAAGTGCTGCGCCTGATGAGTCTGCAACAGGGTGCCATCAGCGCATACGATTTGCTCGATTTGCTGCGCGAAACGGAACCACAGGCCAAACCGCCTACCATCTACCGCGCGCTGGATTTTTTGCTCGAACAGGGTTTTGTCCATAAAGTGGAATCCACCAATAGTTATGTGGTTTGCCACCTGTTCGACCAGCCGACGCACAGCTCGGCCATGTTTATCTGCGATCGTTGCGGCGTGGTGAAGGAAGAGTGTGCCGAGGGCGTGGAAGACATCATGCATACGCTGGCGGCTAAAATGGGATTTGCGCTACGACATAACGTTATTGAGGCGCACGGTCTGTGCCCTGCGTGCGTAGAAGTGGAAGCGTGTCGCCATCCGGGCGACTGTGGTCACGATCACTCGGTGCTGGTGAAGAAAAAACCGCGTTAGCCTGAACGGAAAAACGGGCGGCAGTAGAGAGGGGCACGCCCGCATTCATAAGCAAACAGTGGGAAGCACATCCATGTACTCCTGGTAGGGGAAAACATATTACCAGCGATAGTTGTTACGGGTTTCCCAGTCAACAACCTCTTTTTCCGCCTGATCTTTCTGGTAACCGTAACGCTCCTGGATTTTACCTACCAGTTGGTCGCGTTTACCTTCGATAACGGTCATATCGTCATCGGTCAGTTTGCCCCATTGTTCTTTCATTTTACCTTTAAACTGTTTCCAGTTACCGCCGGCTTCGTCTTTATTCATCATCTTGTCCTCATCATTCGGTTAGGAATAGCAGGTGTTATTCGCCCAAATGCACTGCAATTTCTGCTGGACGTGATAATAATTGTAGGCAGGAATTCGGCCTTCGGTTTTATATTCAGAATTTTTAACCGTCACGATCTGGCAAACCATGTACCCTCGCGCCAGTGACGACGCCAGATAAGGCTCAACGACAGACCGCGAAGCGCCAGGAACACGGTTAATGCCAGCCATAAACCATGATTTCCTAATACCGGCAGGGCGAAGAGCGTCAGCGCGAATCCTCCCGCGGCGACTGCCATGCTATTGCGCATTTCGGCGGCGCGCGTCGCGCCAATAAACATACCGTCGAGCAGATAGCACCATACGCCCACCAGCGGTAATACCACCTGCCAGATAAGATACCGATCCGCCAGTAGCTGTATTTGCGGCAATGAGGTCAGTAACGCGACAATATGTTCGCCTGCCAGGGCATAGACTGTAGAAAACAACAAGGCCACAATTCCTGACTGACGACACGCCGCTCGCCAGACGTCCAGTAGCTTGCTACCGTCACGCGCGCCGTAAGCCTGACCGGAGTGCGCCTCCACCGCATAAGCAAAACCGTCCAGCGCATAGGCCGTAAAGGTGAGTAAGGTCATCAGGACTGCATTTACCGCGATAATATCGCTGCCCAGCCGCGCGCCTGACACCGTGATTGCGCCAAAACAAAGCTGAAGGAGCAATGAGCGCAGCATAATATCGCGATTGAGCGCCAAAAGGCGGCGCACGTTGCCGCGCCAGGCCTGTTTTAGCATATCCAGCGACACACCGCGGAGATGGAGAACTTTACGTACCATCATGAGGCCGATCAGTAACGTGGCATATTCTGCGATGACCGTCGCCAGGGCGGCGCCCTGCACGTTCATATGAAGCCCCATCACCAGCCACAGGTCGAGCGCGATGTTGAGAATATTGCCCACGACCAACAAGATAACCGGAGCCCGCGCATACTGAACGCCTAACAGCCAACCGAGCAGTACCAGATTCGCCAGTGACGCGGGAGCGCTTAGCCAACGAATTTCAAGGAAGCGTCTCGCCTGCACCAGGACAGCGTCGTTCCCGCCGACAATATGTAAAGCCAGCTCGATAAGCGGCGTGCGAAATAGCACAATCATCACGCCAGCGCCCAGTGCCAGCAATAACGGTTGAATGAGCGCCCGGGCTAACGCCTGCGGATTTTTGGCGCCAAATGCCTGCGCCGTTAGGCCGGTGGTGCTCATACGTAGAAATAGCAGCAGCATGAAAAGAAAGCTGGTGGCAGTCGCGCCCACCGCCACGCCGCCCAGGAAAACCGGGCTGTCCAGATGACCAATCACCGCCGTATCGACCAGCCCCAGTAAGGGGACGGTGATGTTAGAAAAAATCATCGGCAGCGCGAGACGCCAGAGAGCTTTATCAGAGGAGGTAAAAAGCGGCATGGAAAAAAGCCTGACAAGGAGTTAAACGAAACGAGCGCATTGCCGGATGGCGACGTAACGCCTTATCCGGCCTACAAATTAATCATCTCAGGAACTGCATTCCCGTAGGCCTGATAAGCGCAGCGCCATCAGGCTGCACGATTGCCGGATGACGGCTTACAAGGAGATTAAAAAGAGATTACAACCATTCCCCGTTGCGAATGACGCCTACCGCCAGCCCTTCAATCGTAAAGCTTTGTTCGCGCAGATCCACCACTATCGGTGTAAACTCGCTGTTTTCCGGCAGCAGCTCCACTTTATTGCCCTGCTTTTTCAGGCGTTTTACTGTCACTTCATCATCAATGCGAGCGACAACCACCTGGCCATTACGGACGTCCTGCGTTTTATGTACCGCCAGCAAATCCCCATCCATAATACCGATGTCTTTCATCGACATACCGCTCACGCGCAGCAGGAAATCGGCGCTGGGTTTGAACAGTGAAGGATCGACCTGGTAATGGCCTTCAATATGCTGCTGCGCCAGTAGCGGTTCACCCGCCGCGACACGCCCGACAAGCGGTAATCCGTCCTCTTCTTCCTGTAACAGACGGATACCTCGCGATGCGCCGGAAACGATTTCAAGCACCCCTTTGCGCGCCAGCGCTTTAAGGTGTTCTTCCGCCGCGTTTGGGGAACGGAACCCCAAACGCTGCGCGATTTCCGCACGCGTCGGTGGCATACCTGTCTGGCTGATGTGATCCCGGATGAGATCAAACACCTCTTGTTGCCTGGCCGTTAACGCTTTCATTCCGCCCCCTGGGTGTATATACAGTCATGCTGTGAGTATATACAGTTAAAGGTGATTTTGGAACCACAAACGGCGCAAAAAACAAGAGATTTATAAAATTTGGAACCTTTATCGAAAATGTGACCATAACAGGATGCCCCAGGTCATCAGGGCAACGAAAATAGACAGTAGCACCGCAGCCGATCCCATATCTTTCGCACGGCCGGAAAGCTCATGGTATTCAGAACCGATGCGGTCCACGACCGCTTCAATAGCGCTGTTGAGGATTTCAACAATCATGATAAGTAAAACGGAACCTATCAATAACACACGGGTAATCGCATCCACATCCAGCCAGCAGGCGATGATGACGCCCAGCAATACCGCGATACTTTCCTGGCGAAACGCCGCTTCGTGAGTCCATGCGGCGCGAAATCCTTTCCAGGAATATCCTGCCGCTTTGATAATTCTGGTGAATCCAGTGGTATTATTGGCCATCAAAAGAACCTTTTTACATTATTAACGTCAATGACATTATACGGTTGCCCTGCACGATTCGGACTGCCGTAACGCAGCGCGAAGTATGACGGGATACAACAGAAATTCGCTAAACTTTCTGATATCCTTGCACCGCATTTGCATTATTAACCAGAGGCTTTACATCGTTTATGTCCGGCTGGCCACGAATTTACTACAAATTACTGAATTTACCATTAAGCATACTGGTAAAAAGCAAGTCTATTCCGGCGGAACCCGCCCAGGAATTGGGGCTCGATACTTCTCGCCCCATTATGTATGTCTTGCCATACAACTCAAAAGCGGACTTACTGACGCTGCGGGCGCAATGTCTGGCGCACGATCTCCCGGATCCGCTGGAGCCGCTGGAGATCGACGGCGCGCTGCTGCCACGCTATGTATTTATTCACGGCGGACCGCGTGTCTTTACCTATTACACGCCAAAAGAAGAGTCGGTGAAACTTTTTCACGATTATCTCGATCTGCATCGGAGTAATCCGGCTTTGGACGTGCAGATGGTGCCCGTTTCCGTGATGTTTGGCCGCGCGCCGGGTCGTGAAAAGGGAGAAGATAACCCGCCTTTACGTATGCTGAACGGCGTACAGAAATTCTTTGCCATCTCCTGGCTGGGTCGCGATAGCTTTGTCCGATTCTCGCCGTCCGTCTCATTGCGTCGCATGGCTGATGAACACGGCACCGATAAAATCATCGCGCAGAAGCTGGCTCGCGTGGCGCGTATGCACTTTGCTCGCCAGCGCCTGGCGGCGGTTGGCCCACGCCTGCCCGCCCGTCAGGATCTGTTTAACAAACTGCTGGCCTCGAAAGCGATCGCCCGCGCGGTAGAAGACGAAGCGCGCAGTAAGAAAATCTCTCATGAAAAAGCGCAGCAAAACGCCATTGCGCTGATGGAAGAGATCGCGGCGAACTTCTCTTACGAGATGATTCGTTTGACCGACAGGATTTTGGGGTTTACCTGGAACCGACTTTACCAGGGGATTAACGTGCATAACGCCGAGCGCGTACGCCAACTGGCGCACGACGGCCATGAAATCGTCTATGTACCCTGTCACCGCAGCCATATGGACTATTTGCTCCTTTCTTATGTGCTGTACCATCAGGGACTGGTTCCGCCGCACATTGCCGCAGGCATTAACCTTAATTTCTGGCCCGCTGGCCCGATTTTCCGTCGTCTGGGCGCGTTCTTTATTCGTCGCACCTTTAAGGGGAATAAACTCTATTCCACCGTCTTTCGCGAATACCTGGGCGAGCTGTTCAGCCGCGGTTACTCGGTTGAGTATTTTGTCGAAGGAGGACGTTCGCGTACCGGACGTTTGTTAGACCCGAAAACCGGCACCCTGTCGATGACTATCCAGGCGATGCTGCGCGGCGGTACCCGTCCAATTACGTTAGTGCCTATTTACATCGGCTATGAGCACGTCATGGAAGTGGGCACCTATGCGAAAGAGCTGCGCGGCGCGACAAAAGAGAAAGAGAGTCTGCCGCAGATGCTGAAAGGCTTGAGCAAGCTGCGCAATCTGGGTCAGGGCTACGTTAACTTTGGCGAACCGATGCCGCTCATGACGTACCTGAACCAGCATGTGCCGGAGTGGCGCGAATCTATCGACCCTATAGAGGCCATACGCCCAGCCTGGCTGACGCCGACGGTAAATAGTATCGCCGCCGATCTGATGGTGCGTATTAACAACGCTGGCGCGGCAAACGCGATGAACCTGTGTTGTACCGCGCTGTTAGCGTCGCGTCAGCGCTCGCTCACCCGCGAGCAGCTCACCGAGCAGCTTGATTGCTATCTCGATCTGATGCGCAATGTCCCTTATTCCACAGACTCAACCGTTCCTGCCGCCAGCGCTGGCGAGCTCATCGCTCACGCGCTGCAGATGAATAAGTTTGAGGTCGAGAAAGACACCATTGGCGATATCATCATCCTGCCGCGCGAGCAGGCGGTGTTGATGACCTATTATCGTAACAATATCGCGCATATGTTGATTATGCCTTCGCTGATGGCGGCGATTATCACCCAGCATCGTCGCATTTCGCGTGATGCGTTGCAGCAGCATGTTGAAGCGCTCTATCCGATGTTAAAAGCGGAGCTGTTCCTGCGCTGGGAGCGCGAGGAGTTAGCCTCGGTCATTGACGCGCTGGCCAGTGAAATGCAGCGTCAGGGGCTAATTACCCTGCAGGATGATGAACTGCATATCAACCCGACGCATTCCCGTACGCTGCAACTGCTGGCGGCAGGCGCGCGCGAAACGCTACAGCGTTATGCCATTACGTTCTGGCTGTTGAGCGCCAATCCGTCCATCAACCGCAGTACGCTGGAGAAAGAAAGCCGTACCGTGGCGCAACGTCTGTCTGTCCTGCACGGTATTAACGCGCCGGAGTTTTTCGACAAAGCGGTGTTCAGTTCACTCGTGTTGACGCTACGGGATGAGGGTTATATCAGTGATACGGGCGATGCCGAACCGGCAGAAACGATGAAGATATATCAGATGCTTGCCGATCTGATTACCTCTGATGTCCGTCTGACGATTGAAAGCGCGACGCAGGGCGAGTAAGCCAGTGCCTGAAATGCCCGATGGCGTAAGCTTATCGGGCAACTGATATGACGTATTGAAAATTTTGGCTTTGTAGGCCGGGTCCGCCCGGCATGACATCAGAAGTGCCAGTAACTCATCGCCAGCCCTAAAAATAGCACCAGGCCAACGTAGTTATTGTTCATAAAGGCTTTAAAGCAGGCTTCACGCTCACGGTTCGCAATCAGTTTTTGCTGGTAGACAAACAGCGCGCCCGCCACCAGCACAGCCCAGTAATATCCCCATCCCAGACCATTCAACCAGCCGATCAGCGCCATTAACGCCATGACGCCAAGCTGCAGAATCCCGATAATCAATGTGTCATAACGACCAAACAAGATCGCCGTCGATTTAATGCCTATCTTGATATCATCATCTCTGTCGACCATCGCATATTGCGTATCGTAAGCCACTGCCCAGAGAATATTGGCGAGGAACATTAGCCAGCAGCTCAACGGCAGGGATTCGCTCACCGCGGCGAACGCCATGGGGATTGACCAGCCGAAAGCGGCCCCCAGCACGACCTGCGGCAGGTGGGTATAGCGTTTCATAAAGGGATAAACCCAGGCCAACGCCAGCGCCGCCACGGAAAGCAGAATCGTCATGGCGTTCAGCGTCAGCACCAACAGAAACGCCAGCAGCACCAGCACCACAAACAGGTTGCGCGCTTCTTTCTCTGTCACGGCGCCGCTGGGTAAAGGTCGGTTGACCGTACGTTTTACATGTCCGTCAAATTTACGATCGGCATAATCATTCACCACGCAGCCCGCCGCGCGCATTAACCACACGCCAGCGACAAAAACTGCCAAAATCCACAGCTGAGGCATACCCGGCGTCGCCACCCATAGCGCCCAAAGCGTCGGCCAGAGCAGCAGCAACGCGCCAATAGGCTTATCTGTACGCATCAAACGGTGAAACGCCAGCAGCTTACTCTGCGTCAGACTCCACTCCATCTTTATCTTCCTCTCAGTACAGCGGCGATGCAGGTAAAAAAAGCTCGGTAAGCAACAGCGGTTTTCCGCTCAACCGCAGTCGAGAGCGGCGCCCCCACAGCGTTGCATCGCGTCCAATTTCAATAAAATCGCGGGTCAGTGTCGATGATGTAAATAGATAACGTCCAAGCGGGGTTTTACCCAGATGTTGTAAGACCTGTTCAGGTCCGCATAGCGTGGATTCCGGTACCACGGTACGTCCGGCAAGCCAGGGCTCGCCGTCAGCGCAAAGCAGTATCTCACGTAACCAGTAGCGGGATTCGGATGGCAGTAAACCTGATGCTTCCTCGACCTCACTTTGGCCGACAAACGCTTCCCGAATCAGCGTCACGCTTACCCGCTTTCCCTGCTGCTCAAAACGTTTAGTCATAGAATCTTCCAGCAACAGCCAGTCCAGCAAATGGGGATCAAGCGCAGGAATCGCATCAAAATAGCGCAGCGCACGCAGTCGCGTTAACGCAGGGTGTGACATGCCTTACTCTCCGATTCATAACCTAAAGTCATTGTATCTCAGAAAAGACATTACGGGGGGCGTAATCACAATTAAGTGATCTGTTGCGCAACAAAAAAATAACAATTCGCATGAAATGATAAAAAAAGGTGCGCCAGGAGACGCACCAGTTGCTGCAAAATCAGCACTGTGGGGAAACAATTACCCCTTGCCTTTTACACTGCTGATAAAGGTGGAACGGGCAGATGTCGATCCCAGACGTTCGGCCTCATCAAGCAGTTTCAGCGCTTTATCGACGTCGCCTTTCGCTACGGCATCCTTAATCGCTTTATTAAAGTAGCTTTCCGTATCGTTCAACATCGGTTCGCTTTTCTTCGGCGCGACTGGCGCTGGCGCAGCGACCGGCGCGGCGGTATTGCCTACCGTTACCGGCCCGGTACCGGACGAGCCAAACAACGGCCCGACCAATACGCTGGAGCTGCTGTTGGTTTTCACCTTCAGTTTCACCACGCCGTCAGTGGTATGGCGAGCAACTGGATCGGGAATATCCGGGATAGAGTTACCGACGCCTTTGGCATAGGCTTTTGCCGGATCGAGCAGCGTAGTGGTTTGCTGAAGATCTTTTTCGGTCGTAAACACCAGAACATAGAGTTTCTGCTGCCCCAACGCAGGCGTCAGGCGCATCACGCCTTCCAGCCGGTCTGCGCTCATGACGCCCGGCTGCTGATAAGTAAAGTAACTGCTGGGGAAGAACGCCGAAGGCGTCATATTTTGGTCAAGAATCAACACGTTTGGCGCAAAAACGCTGGCTTGCTTATTGACCTCGCTGGTCAGAGTTAATGTCAGCTCGCCGATATTCGCCGGAACGCTATAAGCGGCGACCGGGCCGGTAATGCCGGCGACGTCAAGGCGCTGGCCGCCAGTCGCCAGTTGGGTAGACTGCGTTTTTGACTGATCTACAGGCGTCCAGGTTAATTGCTGTAGCGCGGCAGCAGGAATAACGGGCGCGGCGCTGGTATTTTGCGGTACATAGTTCACTTCCGCCAGGCTGATACCCGGCACGCTGGCGAACAGCCCTGCGGTTAAACAGAGGGCGACGAGACTTTTCTTCATTTTCATTATTCTCACCTCAATAAGGCGGGTTCAGCGGTAGCCAGGCAATAGCGCGCCAACCCAAACATATCGCCGAATGGCGGCTGGCGCCTTATTCGGCTTACAAGCATCATCAGACCTGATGTTTCAGAGGGGCTTGCGCCCCTCGTTACGTCAGATGACCATCGTATTACCACCAGATTTCCATCTGGGCGCCGAAGGTCCACTCATCGCTATCGCCACGGCTGTTGGTGGAAATGCCGGAGTTAGTTGCTGCGGCATAACGGGAAATGTTATTGCCGTCTTTGATATAGCCCCATTTCTCATCCCATTTCGCGTAGGTGGCGAAAATACGGATAGCCGGACGCGACCAGATGCTGTCGCCCGCCTGCCACTGTTGCGCCAGGGTGATTTTATATTGATTGTTACGATCGCCGGTCTGCTGAGATTTCACGTTGTCGTAGCCGACTTCCAGCAGGGTACTCATGATTGGCGTCCACTTGTACATTGGACGTACGCCCACGGTCCACCACTCAGTACCCAGGTTATTATCCCAATCGATATTCTGGTACATACCGACGTACATCAAATCCCATTTATCACCAAGCGAGATGGCGCCATGATCCAAAATACGCCACATATCGCCATTATTATTGATGACCTTATTGGCGTAATTAATTTTGGTTCCATCAGGCAATTCTTCAGTGAAAGATGAAGAACCGTCGGAACCGCGCGCCTGGCCTTTACCCTGCGTAGTCATGGCATCGGTGGCATATTGCACGACAAACTTGTTATAGCCTTTCAACATGCTTTGCGTGTGTTCGGCGGTGAACATCCAGCCGTCTTTCGATGCCCCATCCGCCAGCTTATAACCATCGGTCGTATTGGCGCGACCGTAGTCAACGCCCAGCTCCAGTACGCCGTCCGGGTTCGTTTGCAGACCAGCCAGACGTACGTCAAAGACGTCGTTAGCGGTATCTTTTACTTCATCATAAATATTCTGGCTGCTGAAGGTGTAAGAGCCGCCCGCTTCAGTAGACCGGGTCGCCGCCAGCGAAAGCTTACCGAAGCCCAGATCGATATTTTCGATACCCGCGCCAGGACCTGAAATATCCCAGTAGTAGAAGTCGATCATGTGTACGTCATGACGCTGATAGAAGCGCTTACCGGCCCAGATGGTAGAGCCCGGCAGCCATTCAATCAGGTTTTTACCCTGCACGTTCGCTTCGCGGAAGGCGGGATCGGTCGATTCCCAGTCGTTCTGCTGGTTAACCGAATAGGCGACGTTGGTGTCGAAATAGAAGCTCTTATCGCCCTCTTTCCACACTTCCTGGCCCAGTTTCAGTTCCGCATAGGTTTCACATTCGTTACCAAGACGGTATTTACTTTGGGCACCCGTTGCCTGGAAACACTGTTGTTCGCCGCCGCTTCCCGTCCAGCCAATACCGGAACGGGCGTAACCGTGGAAATCGACAGCCATTGCCTGAGCGGACATTACGCCCGCTGCGACAGCAACCGCCAGTGGGAGTTTGCGCAGAGTAATCATCATTCTATCTCCTGAGATCATTGCTTTTCTTTAAACGCTGCCACCTTCTAAAACTGCGAATGGTTTTGCGTTTCGTTTTTTTATGGAGGCCTTAAACACCCGGCTCTTGATGCAGACGACGACATGCGCTGCCATCCTCGCGGAACAGATGACAGCGCTCTGGCGGCAGGCCGATAGCGAATGTGGCGCCCTCTTCTACCAACACCACGTCATTCTGGCGATAAACCAGGTTTTGACGGATGGCGGGGATCTGGATATGAATTTGTGTTTCATGACCAAGCTGCTCGACCACCTGGACTTCGCCTTCCAGGGTGACATCGGCGATATCGCTCGGCAGCAGGTGTTCCGGCCGAATGCCTAAAGACATATTGGCGCCGACCTGCACGCCGCGACTTTCGACCGGCAGCCAGATTTGCTGGCGATTCGGCAGTTCGACCTGGACTTGTTCAATCGCGGTGGCGGTCACTTTCACCGGCAGGAAGTTCATCTTCGGCGAGCCGATGAAGCCCGCGACAAAACGGTCCGCCGGATAGTGGTACAGCTCCAGCGGCTTACCGACCTGCGCGACGCGACCGGCGTCCAGCACCACGATTTTGTCGGCCAGCGTCATCGCCTCGACCTGATCGTGGGTGACGTAAATCATCGTGCGGCCCAGACGTTTATGCAGGCGAGAAATTTCAATGCGCATCTGCACGCGTAGCGCGGCATCCAGGTTAGAGAGCGGTTCATCCAGTAAAAACACACGCGGCTCCGCCACCAGCGTGCGGCCAATCGCTACGCGCTGACGCTGACCGCCGGAAAGCGCTTTTGGCTTACGTTCCAGCAGATGCGCCAGTTGCAGTACTTCCGCCACCTGATTGACGCGTTGATTCATTACCTCTTTTTTGGCGCCCGCCAGCTTGAGGCCGAAAGACATGTTTTCTGCAACGGAGAGATGGGGATAGAGCGCATAAGACTGGAATACCATGCCCACGCCGCGCTCGGCAGGCGGAATATCATTCATACGGGTTTCCCCGATAAACAGGTCGCCACTGGTGATGGTTTCAAGCCCGGCGATCATACGCAGCAAGGTCGATTTACCACAGCCTGACGGTCCGACAAACACCACGAACTCCCCGTCATGGATATCGAGGTTAATATCTTTCGATACCACCACGTCACCCCAGGCTTTCGTTACATTTCGTAGCTGTACGCTCGCCATGCCCTTCTCCCTTCGTTACAACCTGTCATTGACAGCAACATTCATGATGGCCTGACTATGCGCGATCCCTGACTGGGGTAAATCCTCCACCCCCCGGCTTTTTTATGGGGGAGGAGGCGGGAGGATGAGGGCACAGCGCCTGAGACCACGGGCGCGGACAGAAAAGGAATTTCGTGATGCCGCCCGCAAAAATCGGCGTGTTTTTGTGTGCGCCAGCACGCATTACTCACATTTATGCAACACAGATCACATAAAGCCGGGGTGGGGCGTAGGGGCGGGGAGGATGGAAAGAGGTTGTCGTATAAAGAAACTAGAGACCGTTAAACCACCTCTGTGTACATCACCAAAAAGGATGGGAGATATGAAGATTAAAACTGGCGTAGGCATCCTCGCATTATCCGCACTTACGACGATGATGATTTCCGCCCCGGCTCTCGCCAAAATTGAAGAAGGTAAACTGGTTATCTGGATCAACGGCGACAAGGGTTATAACGGTCTGGCCGAGGTCGGTAAAAAATTTGAGCAAGACACCGGCATTAAAGTGACCGTTGAGCACCCGGATAAGCTGGAAGAGAAATTCCCGCAGGTGGCAGCCACCGGCGACGGTCCTGACATTATCTTCTGGGCGCACGACCGTTTTGGCGGCTACGCGCAGTCTGGTCTGCTGGCGGAGGTCACTCCGGATAAAGCGTTTCAGGACAAACTCTATCCGTTTACCTGGGATGCGGTACGTTATAACGGCAAGCTGATCGCCTACCCCATCGCCGTTGAAGCCCTCTCCCTGATTTATAACAAAGACCTTGTCCCGAACCCGCCGAAAACCTGGGAAGAGATCCCGGCGCTGGATAAAGAGCTAAAAGCGAAAGGGAAGTCGGCGATAATGTTCAACCTGCAAGAGCCGTATTTCACCTGGCCTTTGATCGCCGCTGACGGCGGTTACGCGTTCAAATTTGAAAACGGCAAGTATGACGTGAAAGACGTTGGCGTCGACAACGCCGGCGCGAAAGCGGGCCTGACTTTCCTGATCGATATGATCAAGAACAAAAATATGAGCGCCGATACCGATTACTCCATCGCCGAAGCGGCCTTCAATAAAGGCGAAACGGCAATGACCATCAACGGTCCGTGGGCATGGTCGAACATCGACAAGAGCAAAGTCAACTACGGTGTCACCCTGCTGCCGACCTTCAAAGGTAAACCCTCGAAGCCGTTCGTCGGCGTGCTGAGCGCGGGGATTAACGCTGCCAGCCCGAACAAGGAGCTGGCGAAAGAGTTCCTCGAAAACTACCTGCTGACCGATCAGGGTCTGGAAGCGGTGAACAAAGATAAACCGCTGGGCGCCGTGGCGCTGAAATCTTTCCAGGAGCAGTTAGCGAAAGACCCCCGTATCGCCGCCACCATGGATAACGCCCAGAAAGGCGAGATCATGCCGAATATTCCGCAGATGTCCGCCTTCTGGTATGCGGTACGTACGGCTGTGATCAACGCCGCCAGCGGCCGTCAAACCGTGGATGCCGCGCTGAAAGATGCACAAAGCCGTATCACCAAGTAATGCCGCGAGCCTGTGCCGGATGGCGGCATAAATGCCTTATCCGGCCTACAACACACCGTAGGCCTGATAAGCGCAGCGCCATCAGGCACATCTCCGGCCAGGAAGTTTCAACGCTGTAGAGGAAAACCCCCATGGATGTCATTAAAAAGAAACACTGGTGGCAAAGCGACCAGCTTAAATGGTCAGTAATTGGTCTGCTGGGCCTGCTGGTGGGTTACCTTGTAGTTTTAATGTACGTACAAGGGGAGTATCTGTTCGCCATCATGACGCTGATTTTAAGCTCTGCTGGCCTGTATATTTTCGCAAATCGTAAAACCTACGCCTGGCGCTACGTTTACCCTGGCCTCGCCGGCATGGGGCTGTTTGTGCTATTCCCGCTGGTGTGCACCATCGCCATCGCCTTTACTAACTACAGCAGCACCAACCAGCTCACCTTTGAACGCGCCCAGCAAGTGCTGATGGACCGTTCTTATCAGGCAGGAAAAACCTATAACTTCGGTCTTTACCCGGTCGGCGACGAGTGGCAACTGGCCCTCACCGACGGAGAAACGGGCAAACATTACCTGTCTGACGCATTTTCCTTCGGCGGCGAACAAAAATTACAGCTGAAAGAGACCGATGCCCTGCCGGGCGGCGAACGCGCCAATCTGCGGATAATCACCCAGAACCGTCTGGCGCTGAACCAGATAACCGCCGTCCTGCCGGATGAAAGTAAAGTGATTATGAGCTCGCTGCGTCAGTTTTCCGG
Source organism: Salmonella sp. SSDFZ54 (assembly GCF_004010735.1). NCBI lineage: Bacteria > Pseudomonadati > Pseudomonadota > Gammaproteobacteria > Enterobacterales > Enterobacteriaceae > Salmonella > Salmonella sp. SSDFZ54. The sequence continues at coordinate 2,337,626 of NZ_CP034819.1, read as the reverse complement.
TACTCGTCCGCTGTACACACTGGCTGATGACGGCCTGCTGACCAATAACCAGAGCGGCGTAAAATACCGGCCAAACAACGATAGCGGTTATTATCAGTCGATCAACGCCGACGGAAGCTGGGGTGATGAAAAACTCAGTCCTGGTTATACCGTTACTATCGGCGCGAAAAACTTTACGCGCGTCTTTACCGACGAAGGGATCCAGAAGCCTTTTTTCGCTATCTTCGTCTGGACCGTGGTCTTTTCGGTCCTCACTGTGGTGTTAACCGTGGCGGTTGGGATGGTATTGGCCTGCCTCGTACAGTGGGAAGCGCTGAAAGGTAAAGCTATCTACCGCGTCCTGCTGATTCTGCCCTACGCCGTACCGTCGTTTATTTCAATTTTGATTTTCAAAGGGTTATTCAACCAAAGCTTTGGTGAAATCAATATGATGCTGAGCGCGCTGTTCGGCATTAAACCTGCCTGGTTCAGCGACCCCAACACCGCGCGGGCAATGGTGATTATCGTGAATACCTGGCTGGGCTATCCCTACATGATGATCCTGTGCATGGGACTGCTGAAAGCGATTCCGGACGACCTGTACGAAGCCTCCGCAATGGACGGCGCCGGTCCATTTCAGAATTTCTTTAAGATCACCTTACCGCTGCTGATTAAGCCGCTAACGCCGCTGATGATCGCCAGCTTCGCCTTTAACTTTAATAACTTTGTCCTGATTCAACTGTTGACCAACGGCGGGCCAGACCGTCTCGGCACCACCACGCCTGCCGGTTATACCGATCTGCTCGTCAGCTACACCTACCGTATCGCCTTTGAAGGCGGCGGCGGTCAGGACTTCGGTCTGGCGGCGGCCATTGCCACGCTGATCTTCCTGCTGGTAGGCGCGCTGGCAATAGTGAACCTGAAAGCCACGCGTATGAAGTTTGATTAAGGGAGATAATAACAATGGCTATGGTCCAACCCAAATCTCAGAAACTGCGTCTCTTCATCACGCACCTGGGGCTGCTGATTTTCATCGCGGCGATTATGTTCCCGCTGCTGATGGTCATCGCTATCTCGCTACGTGAAGGGAACTTCGCCACCGGAAGCCTGATCCCGGACAAAATCTCCTGGGAACACTGGCGGCTGGCGCTGGGTTTCAGCGTGGAACATGCGGATGGTCGGGTAACGCCGCCTCCCTTCCCGGTCCTGCTGTGGCTGTGGAACTCGGTGAAAATCGCCGGTATTACCGCCATCGGCATCGTGGCGCTCTCCACCACCTGCGCCTACGCTTTCGCACGAATGCGTTTTCCAGGTAAAGCAACACTGCTCAAAGGGATGCTGATTTTCCAGATGTTTCCGGCGGTTTTGTCTCTGGTAGCGCTGTATGCGTTATTTGATCGCCTGGGACAATACATTCCATTTATCGGTCTGAATACGCATGGCGGCGTGATCTTCGCCTATCTTGGCGGCATCGCGCTGCATGTCTGGACGATTAAAGGCTACTTCGAAACTATCGACAGTTCGCTGGAAGAGGCCGCCGCGCTGGATGGCGCAACCCCGTGGCAGGCGTTTCGCCTGGTGCTGCTGCCGCTTTCCGTACCGATTCTGGCGGTGGTGTTTATTCTGTCGTTCATCGCGGCGATTACCGAAGTTCCGGTCGCCTCGTTGTTACTGCGCGATGTGGACAGCTATACGCTGGCCGTGGGTATGCAGCAATATCTCAACCCGCAAAACTATTTGTGGGGCGACTTTGCCGCCGCCGCCGTCCTTTCCGCTATTCCTATCACCCTGGTGTTCCTGTTGGCGCAACGTTGGCTGGTCAACGGCCTGACGGCAGGGGGTGTGAAAGGTTAAGTTTTATCGAAGTACCTGCCCGGCAACGGGCAATGCCACTGCCCTCAACTTATGTTATCCCCACTTATGGTCGTATTTTGGCGCTCTTCGGAGCGCTTTTTTTATGCGTTATAGACAGAGGCTAATTTATTGACACGCCGTACGTCCGTTACGGTGTGGCGACGCCTATTCTCGCCGTAGTCGGTTCGAATTACATAACCACAACGTGATAACCAACAGGAGGATCGCCGCCGAATAGAGTAATACATCCATTGGCGTTTTATGATCGACAATGATCAGGCGCACAATCGCCGTGATCCCAATGTACACGAAATAGCGCAGCGGAAAGTGAAGGCCAGACTTAAAGTACTTCACAATCAGCGCAATAAATTCGAAATAAAGAAAGTAGATCACCAGCCCTTCCACCAGTTCATATTTGCTGGCTTGCTCAGGCACGAATAATGCATCCGCCAGATGCACCGTCTCTTTACCGAGAAAAACGACCAGGATCAGACCGAGGGTAAGCAGCCCCAAATTTAGTACGTTTTGTAAAATCGTGGCGATAAACTCAAGACGTGAGCGCGATAATGGCATCATAACAGCCCCCTCTTTCTCTGCGGCGAGGTTTCTGTATAACGCACAAATGTGACGGGTATCTATATTTTTTATTTATGTTTATATTTTGTTCAATAAGATAATTTGCCGGATAGCGCCGTGAACGCCTTATCCGGCCTGAGTATTAACGGAAATTTACGCTCCTGTCACTGGTCATATCATACAGGCCAAACTTACGGCCAAGCTGTTGACCACCGTCACGCGTCAGCGGCGTCCAGCCAATTGCCGCACGACTTCGGGTTGGGCCGGACGAGAAGAGATCCAGCGGCACGGAAACATATACGCCTTTGGTAAAATCCCCTTCTCCATATTCATCCGGCGACGCATCGGTAATCGTCGCGTAACCGCCGACAACGACGCCACTATCGAAGCGTTTGGCGATCTCCAGCGTACCGCCTTTATCGCCCGCCAGATACTGACCAACGCTGGCTTTCACCAGCACATCCTGGGCGAACGACGGCGTCCAGTATGCGGTCAAATGTCCGGTCTTCACGCTGTAATCGGTAAACTTCATCATATCCTGCGCGCTACGCCAGTCACGCTGTTTCACGTAGTTGGCATCCAGGCCAAACGCCCAATTGCTGTCTACCGGGCGATACAGGACTTCCGCCCCGGCACCGCCAAACATGGTCTCCAGATAACCGCCGTAGACCTGCCCATAGAAACCATTGCCAAAATACTGGAAGTAGTTGGCCTGTAGGTTATTCACATAAACATCATTCTGCACATACTCACGGACATGCGTACGCACCCGCGGCAGATGCGAATCCTTCGGCGGATTGGTGTAGTTAAATTTGTCGTAGTTGTTGGCGATATTGGCAAACACGCTGCCCGTGGTGAGCAGATGATCCGTGACCCACAGATCCGCAGTTCCCATTACGCCCAACTGATACATATAGAAGTTTTCCGGGCCGCCTACCGACTGATTCAGCACGGGATCAAGATGAAAATCAACGCGCGACTTGTCGATATACCAACCCTGTTCAGTACTCTCTGGCACGATCGGCTCCACGCGTTTTTGCGCCAGCGGGGTTTCATGTCCCAGCGGTTCGCCTTCCAGATGGCGTTTCAGGCTGGCGACATCGGTTTCAGTGGTGACCTGCGGCAGATTAAGGCGGTTTTCCGTCACGCGGATCGTGCGGGTCCCCTCCGGCAGATCGTTCATGACGATCCGGTTAGCGCGCACGATCCCTTCACGGGAGTCGCGGTACTTCATCTGTTCACCGGTAACGTATAGCGTATCGCCTTTGACCTGGATTTTCGGGTCCGCCAGACCGGCATTATATTTCAATAACGTTAATTGATTAGCCACTACCGAATGTTGCAGGATGGCATCCTGCGGCTGTGGTCGGTATTGCGGGCGTGAATTGTCATGATACGCGGGACGTAAATCGTTGAAATTGGTGCGCAGCGTAACGCCAAACATAAAGGTGTTGCCGCGCTCGTAGCTGAGGTTAACGTCGGCCCAATCGGTGACGCGGTAAATGGCGCCGACGTTAAACTTGCTCTTCTGCTCCAGTTTACCCGCAAAATCCTGCTGATAGTTATTGCCTTCATACTCCAGCTTCAGGCGTAGCGGTTGCCACGGGGTCTGGTATTCCACGCCGCCAAACAGCGAGGCCGGGCCGTGAAACATATCGCTACCGTCGACGGAACCTGCCTCTTTATAGCTGTTATCACGCGAACAGAATTTACCACTATACGAACAGAAAGGATTAGACACATTGCCGCTGGTGCCAAGATAGCCCCAGCCGAGACCTAATGAAAAATCAAATGGCCCCCAGGCCTTACTCGCTACAATATATTCCGCATCAAACAGCCCCGTCCCGCCGATATCGCGCGCGCCAACCGCCACCTGCGGCATCCAGTAACTCTCTTCCCACAACCGCAGTTTCACATCAAACGCTTTATCTTTGTAAGTCTGGTCACCGGAGAATGATTCCACGCTGCTGTACTTTTTCGTACGGACATCGGTATAGCGCAACGTGGTTTCCAGCCACGGGAAAAGCTGAACCGAAGCCGAGTAGTAGCGGTACTGATCGTTATCGCGATAGTTCAGGCTCATCTCCCCTTCACGCGCCATACGCGCTGTCGGCGTTTGCAGCAGGCCCACGCCGCCAAAGTCAGATTGTGAAGGCCCAATAGGGGCTGGATATGTTTCGGCATGGCAGGCCGCGCTAATACCCAGCGCCAGCACGCTGAGCAGATGTGTTTTTTTCATTATTCAGGTATCCGCTGCGTCAGGGTATGAAGAATGTCGGCATTCATCGCCTCCGGCGTGCCGCGCCAAAGGGAATCGGCAAAACCGACAAAAATAATGCTGCCGGGCATCGGCTCGATATGACGCTTATTCCAGTAAGCCACCGGCGCTTTTTGGCTGCGTCCATCAGGGTAAACCACCCAAGCATAGCTACGATCCGCGCCGCTGAGTAAGCGCTGACCCTCAAGATAACTGGCGACGTCCCGCCCAGGGACGAACGGCTGGCTGCCCGGCTGGCTAATCAAGCCAAAGAGCGTCACCTGCGTGGGTTGCGGCCCGACCCAGAGCGTGTAGTGACCTTGCAGCGGCGGGTTACCTCGTTCGCTCACCCGCACCACGTCAGGATCAAGATTCACGAATTGTCTGCCCGTCACCTTCACCGCCTGAATCTGTCGGCGTAGTGTGTTTATTGCCGCCGCCGCATCGCCATCTTCCTCAGCGCTGAGCGCCGCCAGTCGCCCGAGAAGTTCCTGCTGCTGTTGACGCGCCGTCACGGTCGCCTGTTCTTCGCCTATCACCGCCGCAGGCCACCAGCTCGTTGCCAGGCGCGGCTGTCCGACTAAATCGAGCAGACGCTCAGCGTCTGTCAGCGTTTTAGGCTCGCTATTACCCTGGGTAAAAACGGTAACAGTGCCGCTGGCAAAGGCGGATGACGCGACAAAGGCCAGCGCCAGCGCGCTTATCGTCCTTTTCATCATGATTTTGCCGCCTTAATCAGCGTGGTTTTCACCGGAAAGTAATTCGCGCCCAGATACTGTTCCGTCTGGCGAATTTGGCCTTCGCTATCAATCCAGTAGCGATTACGCCAGCGCGTTTGATCGGTCGTCACTTCTTCATCCAGCACCCGCACGGCGGTCTCTTCACTGCCGACGCTAACGCTATCGGTCCCTCGCCATGTAAAAACGGAACGGGCGGTGGCGTAACGCACCTGGCGATGTTCGGTCCAGCCCAGGGTGCGAGTCCAGGTCGCGCCATCGATAATCTGTCCTGGTTTCGCCAGCGGGTCGGTCGCCAGATTATTCACATCGATCAGGTTGTCGCCGCCGAGCAGAGTTTTGACCAGACGGCCATGCTGCGTCACGATCGTCGCGCCATCCTGCGTCACCCATTTCTGCTGCCCGTTTTCCGAGAAAGCGAGCACCACAAACAGTTGAGGACCGCCGTTAAGTTGCATGTACTGGCTGGCATAAGGCATGTTTTGAATATCGTCATCAGTTAGCTGTACGCCTGGCGTACCGAACAAACTGTCCCACAGTGAATCGCCCAGGCCTTTAGTGGTGGCCGAACACGCCTGTAATAGCAGGCAAATCAGGATAAGTGCGAGTCGCTTCACGACGCTTCTCCAGAGGGGCAAAATAACCACACCGGAGTGTGGTTATGGTTAAACGTACCGATACTACTGGGTACTGGTGGTCGTGGTGGTCGTGGTTCCGGTATTAGAACCATCGCCGCCGCCGGTTGCCGCTAACGCGACGCCCACCGCCGAACTTACGGTGCTAACGCTGGTAGCGGAGGAGCTTCCCGCCGATACCGACGTCGCTGCCGACCCTGCCGCTTCACCCACCTGAACGGGGGCTGCCGAGACAGATGTCGCCGCAAGCGCGGTTATGGCAAAAATGCCATACAGTACTTTTTTCATCATAATTTCCCTTCATTGAATGAATGGAGATTTACCCAAAAGAATTTCGGGCGCTACCGAGTATACACAACCAAAGCAGGCGGATTATGTCCGGGAGAAATAACAGCGAGGTTTTAGGATAATTAAACTTTAAAGAAGTAACGCCTACATCATTTAATTAACAAACAAATAAAATCAATAAGTTAAAATTAAACTAAAAGACATCGACATCCGTATAATCTGAAAATAACGCAGAGTGATTTTCTGGTTATTGCTTATTTTAGGATTAAGCTCAATATAAAATTGTGGGGATAAAGACGGACAAGCGGAATTATCTTATAAAAAAAGCCGATGTGAATATCGGCCTTTTTATTATCTTATTCTCTTTTTGCCGGATGGCGGCGAAACGCTTTATCCGGCCTACAGACACTATGCATTACGTAGACCGGATAAGCGCAGCGCCATCAGGCGCGCCAGGCTTTATAACGGTTAATCAGACCGTTGGTAGAGCTATCATGGGACGAAATAGCTTTATCATCGCCCAGCTCCGGCAGAATACGGTTAGCCAACTGTTTACCCAACTCAACGCCCCACTGGTCGAAAGTAAAGATGTTCAGGATGGCGCCCTGCGTAAAGATTTTATGCTCGTACAACGCAATCAGCGCGCCCAGACTGAACGGCGTAATTTCGCGCAGCAGGATAGAGTTGGTCGGGCGGTTGCCTTCAAACACTTTGAATGGCACAACGTGTTCAAGCTGCGCCGGATCTTTACCCTGATCGCGATATTCCTGCTCAACCACCTCGCGGGATTTACCAAACGCCAGCGCTTCGGTCTGCGCGAAGAAGTTAGACAGCAGCTTCTGATGATGATCGGATAGCGGGTTATGGGTGATAGCCGGGGCGATAAAATCACACGGCACCATTTTAGTACCCTGGTGAATCAATTGATAAAACGCGTGCTGACCGTTGGTGCCTGGTTCGCCCCAGATAATTGGGCCTGTCTGGTAATCCACGGCGTTGCCGTTACGGTCAACGTATTTACCGTTGGATTCCATGTTGCCCTGCTGGAAGTAGGCGGCGAAACGGTGCATATACTGGTCGTACGGCAGAATGGCTTCGGTTTCCGCGCCGAAGAAATTGTTGTACCAGATACCAATCAACGCCAGCAGAATGGGTAGGTTTTTCTCCGCCGGAGTGGTGGAGAAATGCTTGTCCATCGCGTGCGCGCCGGAAAGCAGCTCGACAAAGTTGTCGAAACCGACGGACAGAATAATGGACAGCCCGATGGCAGACCACAGCGAGTAACGACCGCCGACCCAGTCCCAGAACTCGAACATATTGGCCGTGTCGATACCAAATTCGCCGACCGCTTTGGCGTTGGTGGAGAGCGCAGCAAAGTGTTTCGCCACGTGTTTTTCATCGCCTGCACTTTTCAGGAACCAGTCGCGCGCGCTGTGGGCGTTGGTCATGGTTTCCTGCGTAGTGAAGGTTTTCGACGCCACCAGGAACAGCGTGGTTTCCGGGTTCACTTTTTTCAGCACTTCAGCGATGTGGGTACCATCAACGTTAGAGACGAAGTGCATGTTCAGATGGTTTTTATACGGACGCAGCGCTTCGGTCACCATGAACGGGCCGAGGTCGGAACCGCCGATACCGATGTTCACCACGTCGGTGATGGCCTTACCGGTGTAGCCTTTCCACTGACCGGAGATAATCGCTTGCGAGAAAGTTTTCATCTTCTCAAGCACGGCGTTCACTTCCGGCATCACATCTTTGCCGTCCACGATGATCGGCGTATTGCTACGGTTACGCAGCGCCACGTGCAGCACGGCGCGGTCTTCGGTGCGGTTGATCTTCTCGCCGGAGAACATGGATTTAATCGCGCCGGCCAGATCGGTCTCTTTCGCCAGATCCTGTAATTTTGCCAGCGTCTCTTCGGTGATGCGGTTTTTGGAGAAATCCACCAGCATCAGATCGTCAAACGTCGCGGAAAATTTAGCGAAACGGTCGCTATCGTTCGCGAAAAGCTCAGCGATCGTAACGTCTTTCATTTCATCGTAGTGTTTCTGGAGCGCCTGCCAGGCAGAAGTCTGCGTTGGATTGATGTTTTTCATTAGCAATACTCTTCTGATTTGAGAATTGTGACTGGGATCGATTGTAACGCCAGTCACAGAAAAGTGTGATTGTTTTAGTGCCGTTGCCCCAGGCACTGTCGAATGAGGATAAAAAGTATATACCCTAAATAATTCGAGGTGCAGAAAGGCGGCAAATGGGTGAGTCGCCGGGCGCATAGATAAGCCAACATTCCTACAAACGGGTATCGGGGTTATAAGCGCTGTTACTGAGCCTAAACTCAGCATAAAAAATCCGCATAATCCCAACGTTGACAGTCCAGGCCACAACTTTTATTTATAAATACGTTACTTGCATTTGCGCCTGCACCGGTTTCTGTTCTGCCCTTGTGCCATGGTCGCGTTTTTCATTTCCTGACACGAGGTTGATATGACAGAGATCGTTGTTTCCAAATTTGGCGGTACCAGCGTCGCTGATTTTGACGCCATGAACCGTAGCGCGGATATCGTACTTTCCGACGCCAATGTTCGTTTAGTCGTGCTTTCCGCGTCTGCCGGCATCACTAATCTGCTGGTGGCGCTGGCCGAAGGGATGGAGCCCGGCGAACGTTTCGCTACGCTCGACGCCATCCGTAAAATCCAGTTCGATATCCTTGATCGTCTGCGTCATCCGAATGTCATTCGCGAAGAGATTGAACGCCTGCTGGAAAACATCACTATTCTGGCGGAGGCGGCATCGCTGGCGACATCGGCAGCCCTGACCGATGAACTGGTCAGCCACGGCGAGCTGATGTCTACCCTGCTATTTGTTGAGATCCTGCGTGAACGCGACGTACAGGCCCACTGGTTCGACGTGCGCAAAGTGATGCGTACCAGCGATCGCTTTGGTCGTGCGGAACCGGACGTCGCAGCGCTTGCGGAACTGGCCGCGCAGCAGTTGCTCCCGCGCCTGAACGAAACGTTGGTCATTACTCAGGGCTTTATCGGCAGTGAAAGCAAAGGCCGCACCACGACGTTAGGCCGCGGCGGCAGCGACTATACGGCAGCGTTGCTGGCTGAAGCGCTCCATGCCGCGCGGGTTGATATCTGGACAGATGTGCCCGGTATTTACACCACCGACCCGCGCGTAGTGCCCGTCGCGCAGCGAATTGATGAAATCGACTTTGAAGAAGCGGCGGAGATGGCAACCTTCGGCGCAAAAGTACTGCATCCAGCCACCTTACTCCCGGCCGTGCGCAGCGATATCCCGGTCTTCGTTGGCTCCAGTAAAGATCCGCAAGCGGGCGGTACGCTGGTGTGCAATAAAACCCAAAACCCGCCGCTGTTCCGCGCGCTGGCGCTGCGCCGCAATCAAACGCTATTGACGCTGCACAGCCTGAATATGCTGCACTCACGAGGTTTCCTGGCAGAGGTGTTCGGCATTCTGGCGCGGCATAATATTTCGGTAGATCTGATTACCACTTCGGAGGTGAGCGTTGCGCTGACGCTGGATACTACCGGCTCCACCTCCACGGGCGATACGTTACTGACCCAATCCTTATTGATGGAGCTTTCCGCGCTGTGTCGGGTCGAAGTCGAAGAAGGACTGGCGCTGGTCGCGCTGATTGGCAACAACCTGTCAAAAGCCTGCGGTGTTGGTAAAGAAGTGTTTGGCGTCCTGGAACCGTTCAACATTCGCATGATTTGTTACGGCGCCTCCAGCCACAATCTGTGCTTCCTCGTGCCGGGAGACGATGCCGAGAAAGTGGTGCAAAAGCTACATCAGAACTTATTTGAATAATCGCCCTGACACGGCAGCGGGTGAGCGCTATCAGGCAATACGCTGCCGGATGGCGACGCAAGCGCCTTATCCGGCCTGTCGCAGCTCCCGGCGTATAGCGCTTGTCGCTATACGCCATACCCGATATCGCTTACAACATACGCCGCTGGTGCTGTTTTTCCGTGTGGACCCGCTTAACGATTTTATAGATCCACTGCAGTGTCAAATTGTACTTTTTGGCCAGCTCCGCATAATTACGCCCATCGCACTCGCTGTAAATCTGATAATCCCGTTCCGAAGCCCGACCAGAGATACCTTTGGGGAAATAAATGCTTTGCCCGCCCCAGTTGCGCATCATTCTGTCAGCAATTGCCTGACCGGCATTTTCGGCTGACGCGCTATCAATATTCATGCTTTCAATAAGTACCTGCGACGCATGAAACGCCAGATCGTTAATAATCTCCGGAAGCCGAACCATTTCTTTTGATTTCTGAATCATATTTTATCTCCATATCCAGCACCATGCTCCCCGTGACGGCACCAAAAAGGGAAGCGTAAAAAACGGTGCAATAACTACCTATCAATATATTCAAAATATATATAAATATTTACTATCAACGACATTTAATTATAAATTAAAAGAATGTATATATCGCTTTCAATTTATAATATGTATTTATTTTATAGGTGAAGTAAGCCTTCACTGATGTCATCATTTTACACAATACTGTATGTATATACAGTTAATTTTTTGCATTTTTTTCTGCGTTCGATCAAAAAGATCGCTTTCCTCACGATCGCGTGAATTTTTAAAGTGACTTTAAAAATCAATAAGATAATTTTAATCAAAGATTATTATGACGCAGCAATACCGCCATCATTGCCTGCCACAGACACATACTGACTCTCCGCAGGCAGCCTCTACCCCCTGCCCCGAAAGCTTTATTTATTCGTTTATTTGTTGGCATTTGACACCATGCGCTAAACATTTTTTAAAGTTATTTATTAAAGCCCTTTTCGTTCTTCCGTTATGGGGAAAAGCGATACTTCTCTCTCAATTATCAGGAGATAGAGTATGCGAAAAATTATTGTTCCCCGACTTTCCGGCTGGCTGATTGCCTCTGTCGTACTGTTTGCGCTTATCGGCTGGACATCATCAGCGCAAATTCCGGTCGTCATCTATAAACTCAGCCTGGTTTCGTTATCAGCGGTGCTGGGTTACTGGCTCGACCGTAGTCTTTTCCCCTGGGCGCGTCCCGACTCCTTTTGCCCCTGGGAAGAATCGCTGTGCTGCGCCGCGGCGATGATTCGTCGCGCGATCATCGTTGCGGCAATTTGCCTTGCCGTCGCGCTGGGGCTGTAACGATGCGTTATCAATACGTATGCCTGGTCTGCGTTATGACTTTCTTGTCTGCCGACGCTGCCGAACCGCCGCGCGCTTCTCTGCAATGGCGAAACGAAGTGATTCGTACCGCGCGCGAAATCTGGGGGCTTAACGCCCCCGTTGCTGATTTTGCCGGGCAACTACATCAGGAATCCGGCTGGGCGCCTGACGCCCGTTCCCCGGCTGGCGCGCAGGGTATGGCGCAATTTATGCCCGCAACGGCAAAATGGGTAAGCCAGTTGTACCCAGCGCTTCGCGAGAACAAGCCGTTTAATCCCGCCTGGGCGATACGCGCGCTGGTACAGTATGACCGCCAGTTGTGGAAAAGCGTGTTAGCAAAAAATAGCTGCCAGCGAATGGCTTTCACTCTGAGCGCCTATAACGGCGGGCAAGGCTGGGTTAACAGAGATAAAAAGCTGGCCGCCGCAAAGGGGTTAGATACGTCCATCTGGTTTGAACATGTAGAACGCGTTAACGCCGGGCGCAGCGCCGCAAACTGGCGCGAGAATCGTCACTACCCCAAAGCGATTTTATACCAACATGCTCCCCGTTATTTGCAATGGGGGCAGGCTAGCTGCATTCATTAATCAGAGGGAGTAATGAAACTCAGTATCGATTTTTGGGAAGTCATCTCCCTCTTACTTTCGTTTGTTGGATTAATGTTTGCTGCCGGTAAATTGCTGCTGGCGCAAATTGAAAAACGGCTGAATGAACGTTTTGAAGCACTGGAAGCTGCCCGGCGCGAATCAGAAGCGGGCTGGTCCAGGCTGGAGAGAGAATTTCTGGAATTTCGCGCCGATTTACCGCTGCATTATGTCCGCCGCGAGGATTATCTTCGCGGCCAGGCCGTTCTGGAAGCAAAACTGGATGCGCTATATAGCAAAATAGAACTGATTCAACGAGGTAACCATTAAACAAATCCCCGTCGTTTATACGCCGGGGATTTTTTATTTGTTTTAACTTTTTTCTCTAAAGGAGATTAAAAGACGCCTGATGCCTGATACATCAAAATACGTCTGAACGATAACGAAGAGAGAATATTATCTCTCCCGGTAAATCAAGGAAAACCGTATATGGAAACATTATCTGTTATACATACCGTGGCGAATAGACTACGTGAATTAAACCCTGATATGGATATACATATTTCATCAACCGATGCGAAAGTATATATCCCAACAGGACAGCAGGTAACGGTATTAATTCACTACTGCGGTTCGGTTTTTACCGCCCCAGAAAATACGAATGCCACGGTACAAAAACAACTAATCCGGATTTCCGCCACCGTTATTGTTCCGCAAATAAGTGACGCGATAAACGCGCTGGATCGTCTACGTCGTTCGTTGGGGGGCATTGAACTTCCCGACTGTGATCGTCCGCTCTGGCTGGAAAGCGAAAAATATATCGGCGACGCCGCAAACTTCTGCCGTTACGCCCTGGATATGACCGCCAGCACCCTGTTTATCGCGGAACAGGAAAGCAAGGACTCCCCCCTGCTGACAATCGTTAATTATGAGGAAATTCAATGAAATATATCTACAGTGGCCCGGCAAGCGGCGTCACGCTCGCCGACGGTCAGGAAGTCTTACTGTGGCCCAATAGCGAAATCTCGCTGCCGGAAGATAACGAGTGGGTAATCACCATGATTGCCCGCCGTCACCTGGTGCCAGTGGTTACGCAAGAAGTAGAAACTAATGAAGAGGAAATTGTCCATGGCAGCTAATTACCTGCACGGTGTAGAGACCATTGAGATCGAAACCGGCCCACGTCCGGTTAAGGCGGTTAAATCTGCGGTTATTGGTCTGATCGGCACCGCGCCATGCGGCCCGGTTAACCAGCCAACGCTGTGCCTTTCTGAAAGCGACGCGGCGCAGTTTGGCCCAGGCCTGGCAAATTTCACCATCCCGCAGGCGCTGAAGGCGATCTACGATCACGGCGCGGGGACGGTCGTGGTGATTAACGTGCTGAATCCGGCGGTACACAAAAGTACCATTCCCAGTGAAACCGTGAAGGTTGATGACAACGGTCAGATTCAACTCAAGCACGGGGCCGTGCAAACGATGAACATTGGCCGCAGCACGAACGCCGGAAACGCTTATATCAAAGGCACCGATTACACCATTGATATGCTGACCGGTAAAATCACCTGCATGGGAACCAACCTGAAACCCGGCGTTCAGGCCTATGTAAATTATACTTACGCGGACCCCACCAAAGTGACTGCCGCCGATATTATTGGCGCGGTAAACACCGCGGGTGACCGTACCGGCATGAAGCTGTTACAGGACACCTGGAACCAGTTTGGTTTTTACGCAAAGATCCTGATTGCGCCGGTCTTTTGTACGCAAAACTCGGTCGCCGTTAAGCTTATCGCTCAGGCAGAAGCGCTGGGAGCCATTACCTACATTGATGCGCCCATCGGCACGACTTTCCAGCAGGTTCTGGCAGGGCGCGGCCCGCAGGGGGCGATTAACTTCAATACCAGTTCCGATCGCGCGCGTCTGTGCTATCCGCACGTTAAAGTGTACGACAGCGCGACGGACAGCGAAGTCCTGGAGCCGCTCTCCTCCCGCGCCGCTGGCCTGCGTGCCAAAGTGGATCTGGAAAAAGGCTTCTGGTGGAGCAACTCAAACCAAGAAATTCAGGGCATTACCGGCGTAGAGCGCTCGCTGTCAGCGATGATCGACGATCCGCAAAGCGAAGTGAATCAACTGAATGAAAACGGCATCACCACCATCTTCAACAGCTATGGCTCCGGTTTGCGCCTGTGGGGTAACCGTACCGCCGCCTGGCCGACGGTTACTCATATGCGTAACTTTGAGAACGTGCGCCGTACCGGCGATGTAATCAACGAATCGATTCGTTATTTCAGCCAGCAGTATATGGATATGCCGATAAACCAGGCGCTGATCGATGCGCTAACCGAATCGGTGAACACCTGGGGTCGCAAGCTGATTGCCGACGGCGCGTTGTTGGGCTTTGAATGCTGGTACGACCCGGCGCGTAACGAACAGACTGAACTGGCAGCCGGGCATCTGTTGCTGAGCTACAAATTCACCCCGCCGCCGCCGCTGGAACGTCTGACGTTTGAAACCGAAATTACCTCTGAATATTTAGTTTCTCTGGAGAGCAATCGCTAATGGCTGGAAAAATTCAAATTAACCGTATTACCAACGCCAATATTTATCTTGATGGTAATAATCTTTTAGGTCGCGCGAGTGAAATTAAACTGCCTGATATCAGCATGATTATGCAGGAGCATAAAGCGCTGGGGATGGTCGGTAAAATTGAACTGCCTGCCGGTTTTGACAAACTGGAAGGTGAAATTAAATGGAACTCATTTTACCACGACGTCATGCGTAAAACGGCAAACCCGTGGCAGGCGGTGGCATTGCAGTGCCGCTCCAGCATCGATTGTTATAACTCGCAGGGTAAAGCGGATCAGTTAGCGCTGGTGACGCATATGACCGTAATGTTTAAAAAGAACCCGCTGGGAACGTTTAAACAGAATGAAAACCCGGAATTCAGCAGCGCCTTCGGCTGCACTTATATTAAACAGGTGGTTGACGGTGAAACGCTTCTTGAACTGGATTATCTGGCGAATATTTTCCGCGTAAATGGCACGGATCAATTAAATGCCTACCGCAATAATATTGGCGGTTAATTACTTCGGGGCTACGGCCCCGAATTTAACACGACGAATAAGGACTACACCATGAACGAAAAATATACCCTGCAATTCCCGTTTACCTCCGCCGCCGGGGAACGTATCGACGTTCTGCAATTACGTCGCCTGAAGGTAAAAGATATGCGCGCCGCGCGACGCGCCAGCGATAAACCGGAAGAGTGGGATGAGCCGTTGATGGCGGCTATGACCGGGCTGGTAGCCGAAGATCTGGCGGAAATGGATCTGCTGGACTATCAGGCATTGCAGAAACGATTTCAGGCCATGCTTAGCATGGCTACAGAACCCACAGCAGTTGTGGCAGGCAATGGCGCTGCTGGCGAGGTGGTTTCGCTTTCCGCCCAGTGAAATTGACGCGCTGTCGGTTGACGATTTTACCTGCTGGCTGGACGAAGCCAGCGCGCAAATTAAACACGAATACGACTCGCAGGCTTAATGCCTGCGGGTTTCCTGACCCAAGCCCGGTTCACTCCTTCCCTGTCCTTTTTCCGGCAAGCAGCCTGTTACCGGGCAACTTATACGAGACACTATTTTGGCCAACGACATTATTACTCAGCTTCAGGCGCGTAATGAGACGTTGACGCAGGCAATAGCCCGTTACGGCTCACTCAACGCCAGCACGCTGCACACGCTCAGCTTTGAGCAAACAAAAATCACCCGGCTTACGCAACAGCTCGCTAACTCCGCCCTTCGCCGGGAAGAGAACGATAAACAGCGCGCCGGGTTGCTGGAAAAAACACAAACGTTCGCCGGACAACTCGGCAAGCTCCTGAACGTTGAGACTCCCGACTGGAAGCTGCCTTACGAATTTCAGGGCAACATGGTCGATATGGCGGCGAAAGGCGGCATGGATAACACCGCGCGGGACGCCCTGAGCCTGAATATCCGCGACTGGAGCCTTGATTTCAATCAGGATCAAAAAGATCTGCAAAGCGCCGCCGCCACGATGATCGAAGGCGGCGTCAGCGCATTGCAGGATCTTAGCCGCTACATGCCCGATATCGCCAAAGCCGCGACCGCCTCCCGCGACAGCGCGCAAAGCTGGGCGCAGGCGGCTCTGGCCACTCGCGACAAACTGAACATCGCCCCTGACGACTTCCGTTTTGCGCAAAGTATGCTGTACAGCGTGGCAAAAAGCGGCGGCGGCTCTGTTGCAGAACAAACCCAGTGGATTAACGCCTTTGCCGGAAAAACCGGCGCTCAGGGGAAAGAAGGCATTGCGGAACTGACCGCAACGATGCAAATCGCCATGAAAAACGCCCCTGACGCAGGCGCGGCGGCAGCGAATTTCGACCATTTCCTGAAATCTACCTTCTCGAAAGAGACGGACAGTTGGTTTGCCCGCCAGGGCGTGGATCTTCAGGGATCGCTGCTGGAGCATCAGCAAAACGGCATCGGCATCACCGAAGCGATGGCCCACATCGTGCAGATGCAACTGGAGAAAATGAACCCGCAGATCCTCGACACCTTCAGGCAAACCATGAAGATTGAGGATCTTTCCGCGCGCGGCGACGCGCTACAGGCCATGGTGGAGAAATTTAACCTTGGCGCGATGTTCGGCGATGCGCAAACGCGGGATTTTCTCGCCCCGATGCTGGCGAATATGGACGTATATCGCCAGCTAAAAGCCTCCGCAATGCAGGCGGCGGGGCAACATTTTATTGATGATGACTTCGCCGCGAAAATGACATCGCCCGGAGAACAGACCAAAGCGTTACAACTTTCACTTAACGATCTGTGGCTGACCGTCGGCCTGGCGCTGATGCCCGCCATTGGCGAACTGGCGCAAAACATCACGCCGCTGGTGCGGCAGTTCAGCGCCTGGCTGCGGGAAAATCCGGCGCTGGTGCAAGGGGTCGCCAAAGTCGTTGGCGTTATCTGGCTGTTCAACGGGGCGCTGAATATTCTCAGGCTGGGAGCAAACCTCATTGCGTCACCGTTTATTCGCCTGATCGATATCTTCCTGAAGGTCAAAGCCGGTCTGGCGCTGGGCGGCGGCAGTCGCGCGCTGTCGGTTCTGAAATCGTTTGGCAACGGTGCGAAAAGCCTGACGATGCTGCTGGGAAATGGCCTGATAAAAGGGCTACGGCTGGTCGGCCAGACATTTATCTGGCTGGGTCGGGCGCTGCTGATGAACCCTGTCGGCCTGACTATTACCGCTATCGCAGGCGCCGCCTATTTACTTTATCGCTACTGGGAACCGATTTCCGGTTTCTTTGCCGGAGTCTGGGAGCGCATCAAAACCGCCTTTGACGGAGGCATTGCCGGCGTCACGCGTCTGATTCTCGACTGGTCGCCGCTGGGGCTGTTTTACCGCGCCTTCGCCAGCGTACTGGACTGGTTTGGCATTGAACTCCCCGCCAGCTTCAGCGAATTTGGCGGCAATATTCTGGATAGCCTGATCAATGGCATTCTGAACGCGCTTCCTTTCCTGAACGGGGCGATTGAGAAGATAAAAGCGCTGATCCCCGACTGGGCGAAAAGCGCGCTGGGTATCAGCGCTGAAATACCGTCTGTCGCCGCCGCCGTCCCCGGTATTGCCGGAACAATGGTTGCGCAACAGGCCAGCGCGCCGCTGGCATCGGGAGCGAAAGCGGTGACAACGCCGCTGGCGTCCACGGCCAAAACGATGGCCTCGCCGCAGCCTGTGAAGACGAACAGCGCCGCCACGTCGCCGACGCCAGCCGCGCTTCCCGGCAAATCCGGCGGGAAACCTTATACGCTGCCCTCCCGCGCGCAAAGCAACGTGCAGGTACACTTTTCCCCGCAGGTTACCGTGCAGGGAAACGGCGCGAATGCCGCCAAAGATATCAACAACGTGCTGTCGCTGAGCAAACGCGAGCTGGAGAGAATGATTAACGATGTCATGGCGCAACAACGGCGCCGGGAGTACGCATAATGTATGCCGTATTAGGCGAAATAGAATTTGACGTCGTCGCTTACTGGGACGAATTTGAAAGCACGATGGGCGTGGATTATACCAGCCATGCCCGTATTGAAGGGAAACCGGGCGTGCAATTTATCGGCGATAAGCTGGACAAAATCACCCTGAAATTCAACTTTCATAGTCAGTATTGCCAGCCGACCACCGAGCTGAACCGTCTGCGGGAAGCGATGACCGCGCACCAGGCGATGGCGCTGGTGTTCGGCAATGGCGATTATCGCGGCTGGTTCGTGATTACCGATCTGACCGCTACCCACCAACACACCGATCCTTACGGTAACGTCATTGCCCAGGGCGGCACTCTGTCGCTACAGGAGTACACCGGCGATCCGAAGAGTCCGTTACTGCCTCCGGCCATCACCACTCAGGAACCGAACATTGACGAGATGTTGGATGAGCTTCCCGACGTTAGCGATTCCTGGTTCGATGAACTGCTGAGCGCCGTCGAAGAGGGTATGCGTGAAGCCAAAGAGATGATGAATGAGGTGGCCGACGTCATTGATGACATCAAAAAAACGATCGCCCAGGCGAAAGAGCTGGTGAAGGAAGCCAAAGCGCTGAAAGAAAAATGCGGCGATATCGTCGATTCGCTGAAAAAAACCATTAGCGCGATAGACGCGCTGTTCCAGCAGCCGCTGGATTTGCAAACGCTGGCCGGGCTGCCGAAAGCGCTGGCGGCGAAAATGCAGGAACTGATCGACAGCCTGCCGGGGATCCGCGAATGCGCGGGCGATGCCGGCACGCTTATCGAACACGCCGAATCGCTGTTTGACGCTATCACCAGCAGCGTCGCGGAAGCGACTTACGACAGCGCCGCGACGCTGGTCAATCAGGCGCGCGGCACGCTGCAAACAAGCGCCCCTGACGTGAGCCAGCTTGCTGCCGCCGATATTACGAGGAGTCTGTAATGCGCTACCTTGAACATGTCACTACCGACGGCGAACGCTGGGATAATCTCGCCTGGCGCTATTACGGCGATGCGCTGGCCTACGAACGCATCATCGCGGCCAATCCGCACGTCGCTATTATGCCGGTTTTGCCGTCAGGCGTGCGGCTGATCATCCCGGTTATCAGCGTTACGCAAACGACCCCGGAGCTACCGCCATGGCTGAGATAACGGTATCCGGCGGGGTGTTCGCCACCCTGACGCCCATTTTTACCCTTTGGTACGGACATAAAGAGATCACTTACGACATCGCGCCTTACGTCACCAGCATCAGTTACAGCGACAGCATTAAAAACGAGTCGGATGTTATTGCCATTGCGCTGGAAGATAGCGCCGGGCGCTGGGTAAACGAATGGTATCCAGGAAAAGGCGACACGCTGGCGCTGCGCCTGGGCTACCAGGGCGAAGATCTGCTCGATTGCGGAATCTATATCATTGATAAAATTGATATCAGCGCGCCGCCTTCGACGGTCAATATCGACGGTATCGCTACCTCGGTCAGCAAAGCGCTACGCACCAAAAACAGCCAGGGCTTTGAGGAGACGACGCTTTCCGCCATCGCCAGTCGCATCGCGCAAAAACACGGTTTAACGCTGGCGGGCAAGATTGCGCCGCTGACGATTGATCGGGTCACGCAATATGCCGAAACCGATGTGGCGTTTCTCAAACGGCTGGCGAGTGAATATGGCTATACCGTGAAAGTGACGGCGACGGAGCTGATCTTTTCGCATCTGCCGACGCTACGCTGTCTGGCGCCGGTGAAGACGTTCAGACGGACGGATATTTCGCACTACACGTTCAAAGATACCATCAACCGGATCTACAAAAACGCCACCGTGCAACATCAAAATAGCAAGCAAAAAGAACTGGTTATCTACACCCATGACAGCCAGGAAAAAGCCCCGGCGCGCGGTGCGGCGACCAGCGCCGATACCCTGAAGATTAACAGTCGCGCTCCGGATACCGGCGCGGCGCAGGCTAAAGCCAACGCCGCGCTGGACAGCCACAACGAATACCAGCAAACCGGCACGCTCAGCTTGATGGGCTGCCCGCAGTTGACGGCGGGCAACAAGATAGAACTGAGCGATTTTGGCGTGCTTTCCGGGCAGTGGCTGATTGATAAATCTATGCACAAACTCACGCGCAGCGGCGGCTACACTACCGAAATCGACATTTCACGCGGACCGGCAACCAGCCAGTAAGGAGACAATATGAAAGGCGTTACCCGCCAGACGGGCATTATCAGTGATATTGATGAGGCGGTCGTGCGCGTCAGAGTCACTCTGCCGGAGTGCGATAACCTGCGCAGTAACTGGCTTGCGGTGCTGCAACGCAACACGCAGGACAACAAAGATTACTGGTTGCCGGATATTGGCGAACAGGTGGAAGTTTTGCTCGACGACAACGGCGAGGATGGGGTGGTGCTGGGCGCGGTCTACTCCAGCGTGGATACCGCGCCGCTGGCCTCGCGCGACAAGCGCTACGTGCAGTTTTCCGACGGCGCGGCCTTTGAATATGACCGTGCGTTACACCAGCTCACCGTCAACGGCGGCATAGAAAAAATCGTCATTGAAGTGAAGGAACGTACGCAGCTTACTTCACCGCAAGTAGAGATCAGGGCGCAGCACGTCACGGTGATATCAGAAACCGTAGACGTGGCGGCCACCTCCGTGGGCGTCAAGGCGGTAGATGTCAACGTGGAAGCGCCCCATACGGGCATTAAAGCGCTGAATGTCACCGTCGATGCGCCGCTCAGCACCTTTACCGGCGACGTTACCGTGATGAAAAAACTTACCTGGCTTGGCGGTATGGCCGGTAGCGGCGGCGTCGGAAACAGCGCGGTTATCACGGGCAACGTGAATGTCCTCGGCAACGTTAACGCCAGCGGCACGCTGATGGACAACGGCGGCAACTCTAACCACCACTCCCACTAACCTGCAAATTGCTGCTGGATGGTGGCTTCGCCTTATCCAGCCTGCAAAAGGTGCATAAACACAGGCCCGGTAAGCGCAAAAGCGCCACCGGGCAAATTGCTGGAGGATATTTATTTTCAGCGCAACGTGATTAGTCCCTTTTCGCGCGCTATTTCCGATGAAAATGTAATCACTTTGCGCTGCAAATATTGCATATATGTATATTGGAAAACTAACGCTATTTTTTACTTTAACTTCGCCCTGTTTACATAAAATCTGCTGTTCAGGAATGATCCTCTCAGTTTTGTCTGGTAGACTTCGCTGAATTACAACTTCTTGATTGCTATAATGATAAAATTATTTATAAAGTACGTTTCGATAGGCGTACTTAATACTGCTTTGCACTGGGCTATCTTTGCCCTTTGCGTCTATGGATTTCAAACAAGTCAGGCTTTGGCAAACGTAACGGGCTTTGCTGTCGCTGTCAGTTTTAGTTTTTTCGCTAACGCCCGGTTTACCTTTGGAGCCAGCGTATCAACCGGACGTTATTTGCTGTACGTCGGTTTTATGGGCGTGCTGAGCGCCGTCGTGGGATGGACAGGCGACAAGTGTGCTATGCCTCCCATTTTTACGCTCATTGTATTTTCCGCAATTAGCCTTATTTGCGGATTTTTATATTCCAGATTCATTGTTTTCAGGAATGAGAAATGAAAATTTCATTAGTGGTTCCCGTCTTTAATGAAGAGGACGCGATCCCTATTTTCTATAAAACGGTCAGAGAATACAGTTCACTTAAACCTTATAACGTTGAGATTATCTTCGTTAATGATGGGAGTCACGATGCGACTGAATCAATCATCAGCGCATTAGCTGTTGCCGATCCTCTTGTTGTTCCGATCTCATTTACCCGCAATTTTGGTAAAGAACCTGCACTTTTTGCCGGATTGGATTACGCGACCGGAGATGTGGTGATCCCTATCGATGTTGATTTACAAGATCCCATCGAAGTAATCCCACATTTGATCAATAAATGGCAGGCTGGTGCAGAAATGGTGCTGGCTAAGCGTATCGATCGTTCAACGGATGGCCACCTGAAGCGTAAAAGCGCTGAGTGGTTCTACAGGCTGCATAACAAAATCAGTACGCCAAAGATTGAAGAGAATGTCGGTGATTTTCGATTGATGTCGCGCGAGATTGTAGAAAATATCAAGCTATTACCAGAACGTAACCTTTTCATGAAAGGTATACTTTCATGGGTTGGAGGTCAAACAGATGTTGTCGAATATGCCCGTGCTGAACGTGTCGCAGGTAGCTCAAAATTTAATGGCTGGAAACTCTGGAACCTGGCGCTGGAGGGGATTACAAGTTTTTCTACTTTCCCTTTGCGTATCTGGACGTATATAGGAGTGAGCGTTTCTGCCCTCTCCCTGATATATGCCATGTGGATGATCATTGATAAATTGATGTGGGGAAACCCTGTTCCTGGTTATCCTTCGCTTATGACCGCGATTCTCTTCTTAGGCGGCATCCAGCTTATCGGCATAGGCATCATGGGTGAATATATCGGACGCGTTTACACGGAGGTAAAGCAAAGGCCTCGCTATATCGTGAAAAACAAAAAAACAATGATGGAATAATGATTACTATGCTCAAGATATTACCGAAAACGGCGATGATACTACTGGCTTTTTTGGCCATTTTTCTTATTGAATGGTATACCCCCATTCACTCTGATGATTACCGCTATTACCTTTTAGGAATTTCGCCGGAATCACATTTTCATCATTATATGACATGGAGTGGCAGGATTATAGCTGATTACACCAGCGCACTCATCCTGTATACACGTTCTCAACTCGTGTATTCCATCAGCGCTGCCGTTTCGACACTGGTATTTTGTTATTTCATTGTGAAGACACCCTCAGGTACATTACGCTGGAATAAATCCGACTACTTATTATTCCCACTAATATTCTTCACTTACTGGATTTCGAACCCGAATTTGGGTCAAACCACTTTCTGGATCGTTGGTGCTGCGAATTATTTGTGGACGAATCTGTTCGTTGTTGCATGGCTGTTCTTCTTTTACACCATAACAATAAAAAACAGTAAAGCGATCAGCCCGTGGGTTGCATTACTAAGTTTTATGGCAGGCTGTTCCAATGAAAGCGTCTCACCTTTCGTCTCGCTTATTTCTGTTCTGGCCATTGCATACGAGTTATGGCAAAACAAATCTGTTTCGCGCAATAAGATAGTTTATAGTCTCTGTGCAATCGCAGGTTCATGCGTATTGATACTTTCTCCGGGCAATTTCATCCGCGCCAGCGGCAAAGAATTCTGGTATGGAAGGCCGATTTTTGAACGTATTTTCATTCACTTAACAGAACGCGTTCATAACCATCTGGCGCTGATCTGGATAGCTTATGTTGTTTTGTTATTGCTGGTCTTACTGGTCATATTCAATAAGCAGATTCGCGCCAAAATTGATAAAACGTCCCTTATCTGCGCTGCGTTAGTCGTATGTATAGGTATTGGCACTTCCTTAATCATGTTCGCGTCGCCGTCCTACCCCGATCGGGTTATGAACGGTACGTTTATGTTTTTCCTTTTAGCTATCTCCTTCATCGCTTACGCCCTGTTGAAAAGTGGCGTTAAGGCTGGAGTCGTAGGCGTAACTGCCGTGACTGTCCTCTGTGGTATCGTATTCCTTTGGTCCTATTCATTGATGCTTAACGGTTATAAAAAAACGGCCGGACAGGAAATCGTAAGACAAAAAATCATTACTAAAGAAATAGCGGCAGGTAAGCAGGAGTTTATCATCCCTGACTATTATTTCGTCAAATTGCAAAATAGCGGTGGTCATTTTGGTTTATTCCATGATCCTGCTGTTTACGGCGAGTATTATCATGTACAAGCTATTTTCAAAAAGAAAATCAATTTTGATTATTCTGTAATCGCTAATGGAGCGAAGCACAGCCTTCCCAATGAAACGACGGCTTATAGCAACACCCGCGGGGATTTCGCTATTATCAGCCGGGAGCAGCTAACGGGTTCGATCACACTCTCAGTTAATGGACGACAGAAAACGATTCCAGTTGAGAAAATGAAGCACGCAGAAATCAATGATGAATTCTGGTACTACGCTTCTGTAGGCAAAGGTGAAATTACAGCAATTTCATTTTAACTTTACGTAAAACGCGATCTTCGCCATTTAACAAAATGTGTATCAACACAGGCCCGGTAAGCGCAGAAGCGCCGCCGGGCAAAACACATTCTGACCCCGCCATCAATTATTTCCTTAAAGCGCTTTAATATCTCTCCCCCCGCCGGAAGGCGAAAATAGCCTCATGAACACGAAAACACGACCCTCGACCCTGCACTGGCAACCTGCCTTGCAACGTCCTGAAGAATACGTCTGCGGGCTGGATGATATTCATCAGGCAATACACATCATTCTGCGCACGCCGCGCGGCAGCGATCCCCACAGGCTGCTTTTTGGCAGCAATCTGTGGCGCTACATCGATTACCCGATCGAGCGGGCCATTCCGCACGTTGTTCGCGAATCGGTGGAAGCGATTCGCATGTGGGAACCCCGCTGCCGGTTGCTGAAGGTGACGCCGACGATTGACGGCGAACACCTGACGTTACGCGTGCAATGGCGCGCCGCAGACGGCGTAATTAACTCAACGGAGGTGTTATGGCGATAGCCGAACCCGACTTTATTGACCGCGATCCCGCGCAAATCACCAGCGAGATGATTGCGCAATATGAAGAAGCCAGCGGTAAAAAACTCTATCCGGCGCAGGCTGAGCGGCTGCTCATTGACCTGTTTGCTTATCGTGAAAACCTTGTCCGCATCGCCATCCAGGAGGCGGCGAAGCAAAACCTGGTCGCGTATTCCCGTGCGCCGATGCTGGATTATTTAGGCGAGCTGGTTGGCGTTCACCGTCTGCCCGCTCAGGCGGCGAAAACCACGCTGCAGTTTTCTGTTACGCAAGCGGCTAAAAGTAACCTGGTGATTCCACAGGGTACCCGCGCCAGCGCGTCGGATAGCGTGATGTTCGCCACCGACGAAGATGTTCTGTTGCCTACGGGCAGCCTGAGCGTTGCGGTAACTGCAACCTGTGTAGCGACCGGTGAATCCGGCAATAACTGGCAACCTGCGCAAATCAGCGCGCTGGTGGATCGGGTAGGCAATTACGATCTCAGCGTCACCAATCTGACGGCCTCAAGTGGCGGCTGCGGCGAAGAGAACGACGACGCGCTACGTAAACGCGTCCAGCTAGCGCCGGAAAGTTTCAGCAACGCGGGCAGCTATGGCGCCTATCGCTTCCATACGCTCTCGGTCAGCCAGTCGATTATCGACGTGGCGGTGCTGGGGCCGGATGAAGGGCTGGCGGAAGGCTGCGTGGAACTCTATCCACTGACCCTGAACGGACTGCCGGGGCCGGAGCTTCTTGCCCAGATCGAACGGGAGGTGAGCAAAGAGAAAAAGCGCCCGCTAACCGATAAGGTGAGCGCTAAATGTTCTCCGCGCGTACCTTATCAGATCCGCGCCCGGTTGACGCTGTTTACCACCGCCGATCAGGAGACGACGCTTGCCGCCGCGCGTGAAGCGATTAATACATGGACGCGCTCGCGCCAGACCCGGCTGGGCCAGGACATTGTGCCAAACCAGATAATTAAAGTGCTGCAGGTTGATGGCGTTTACGACGTGGCGCTGGATATGCCCGCGAAAAAGGTATTGCAGGCACACGAATGGGCGGAATGCACGGCCATTGACGTGACGATTGCCGGGGTCAGCGATGGATAAACTGCTTCTGCCGCCGCCGCTGGCCAGCGACGAACGTTTTTCGATTCTGGCGAATATTGCCGCCGAACGCTTTGCGCAAATCGACCTGACGGCGTTGCTGGTCTATCTGGTGGATATCGTTGATGCCTCGGCACTGCCCTCGTTGGCCGGACAGTTTCATGTTCAGGGGCTGGAGGGCTGGCTATTTGCCGCCAATGAACAGGAGAAACGAGAGTTAATTAAACAGGCGATTGAACTGCATAAATATAAAGGAACTCCCTGGGCCGTTCGCCGCGTACTGGAAATATTATCCTTACCCGGCACGATTTCCGAATGGTTTGAGTATGGCGGCAAAGCTTATTTCTTCAAGGTTGAAATTAAGCTAATCAACCAGGGCATGGATGAAAATCTGTTTAATAATCTGGTCGATCTTATTCATGAGTATAAGAACGTGCGCTCAAAGCTGGAAGCGTTAATTGTCTGGATAATTAACCAAAGCGCTATTCCTGTTATTGGCAGCGCGCTTTACGGTGGAGAAATAACGACCGTCTTACCCTTCCAGGTTCTGGAAGTTCAACAAACTAAACCGATCTATTTCGGTACAGGGCAATGGAGCCTTGAAATTACATCTATTTACCCGGAGTAATTATGGATAATGAGTTTTATACCCTCCTGACCGACAGGGGAATGGCGAAAATCGCCAGCGCCCTTGCGGATAAGAAACAGATACATCTGCAAAAGATGGCGGTTGGCGACGGCGGTGGGCAATATTATGAGCCCACCGCCAGCCAGACCAAATTACGCCACGAAGTCTGGCGCGGCGAGATGAATACGCTAACCGTTGCGCCGAATAATCCTAACTGGCTGATTGCCGAGTTGGTGCTGCCGGAAGAGGTTGGCGGCTGGTACGTGCGTGAAGTGGGCGTGTTCGACAACGAGGGCGAGCTGATCGCCATCGGCAAATTCCCGGAATCCTACAAACCGCTGCTGCCGGGCGGCTGCGGCAAGCAGGTCTGTATCCGCCTGATTATGGAAGTCTCCAACACCACGGCGGTGACGCTGACGGTCGATCCGAGTATTGTGCTGGCAACGCGCGACTATGTGGATGCCCGGCTGGACGAGCATGAACATTCGACAAATCACCCGGATGCGACATTAACGCAGAAAGGCTTTACGCAGCTCAGTAACGCCACTGACAGCGATGACGAAACCAAAGCCGCCACGCCAAAGGCGGTGAAAGCGGCGATGGCGGAAGCGCGTAATCACACGCATACCTGGAACCAGATTACCGGCGTTCCGGACGGTACGCTGACGCAAAAGGGGATTGTTAAGCTTAACAGTGCGACGGACAGCACCAGCACAACGGAAGCGGCAACGCCGAGCGCGGTCAAGGCGGCGATGGATAAGGCGCTTAATGCCATAGCATGTCCTGTTGGCACTCCAATTCCATGGCCGTCAGACACCGCACCATCAGGGTATGTTTTTATGAATGGGCAGCCATTTAATAAAAATATATATACCGAATTAGCTATCGCGTATCCTTCTGGTGTACTACCTGATATGCGAGGGTGGGTAATTAAAGGGAAGCCAAGTAGCAGACGTACTATTCTTTCTACTGAATTAGACAGTATTAAGTTGCATACACATACTGCTAGCACAACAAATACAAATCTTGGAACCGTTTCAACAACGTTAGTAGACCTAGGGGCCAAGACGACTGAAAAAGCTGATCTTGGTTCAAAAACAACTGCGGCTTTTGACTATGGGACAAAAACGACAAACTCCGCTGGCATACATAGCCACACGATCCCTGTAAATGGGGAAGGCACAGCTAACAAAAATGCAGATTCCACATCACCATCGTCAAAAGAAGGTGTTACAAATAGCGCTGGCGCACACAACCATACGATTGGAATTGGTTCCCATGCGCATACGCTGAATCTAGGGTCACATATACATACTGTAGCACTGGGAACACATGCACATTCAATAACTCTTGGTTCGCATTCACACACTGTAACAGTACATGAGACAGGAAATACCGAAAACACCATCAAAAATATCGCATTCAACTATATTGTGAGGCTTGCATAATTATGTTTACTTTTTCAAATGAACCACAAATTTTATCCGTTTTTAATTTTTCACCTGACACCAAAGAATTTATTGGCGAATCTGATGCCTATATCGCACCAAATACCGGACTACCAAGGAATTGTACACAAACACCACCGCCAGAGATAAAACAGGGCTTTACCCCAGTTTGGCTAGGCGAGGAATGGCAATTAGTTGAGGATCATCGAGGTCAAACTTTTTATGATAAACAATCCGGCCACAAAGTGTATATTACAGAACTGGGACCACTTTCTGAAAACATCACTATAATCTCCCCGATGAGCAAATTTGATCGCTGGAACGGTGAAACATGGCAACCTTCAATTACTGATGCTAAAGCAGCCAAAATTCAGCAAATCAAAGCTCACCGCGACACCGTTACCGCCGATTACATCATTATCGACGGCAACCATTTCCACAGCGATGCTAACAGCCGTATTCAGCAAATGTCACTCACCAGAATGGGTCAGGCAAAGCAGATTCCGGCAGGGTTAATGTGGCAGACCAAAAATAACGGTTTGATTAAACTGACCAACGACATCGCCGCGCAGTTTGAAACCGTCACTATGGATCACGATATGCGCCTGTTTGCCAACGCGCAGCGGCATATTGCGGCGGTAGAAGCGCTGGGGGATATCCAGGAAGTGCTCGACTACGACTATTCATCAGGCTGGCAGCCATGAGTCAAACCACCGTCTGGCTCGCTTGCTATAAGGGGCGATCGGAGTATCGCGGCATCGCCAGGTTTGCCGACTGGCTCACGCGCAAAGTCACGCGCGGTATCTACTCTCACTGTGAACTGGCGGTAGAACACGGCGGTAATGAATACCTGTGCTACTCCGCGTCGTTTCGTGATCGCGGCGTGCGGGGAAAGATAATACCGTTACCGGACGATAAGTGGGATAAGCTACCGTTAAAGGCCACGTTGCCGGAAGTGGAAGTCTTTTTCCGCAAACATAACGGCAAACGCTATGACTGGCAGGGCGCGCTCGGTATCGCGCTGTATAACCGGGAGCGCAAAGATAAACTGTTTTGCAGCGAGTTTTGCGCTGAATTTCTCGGACTAAACGATAGCTGGCGCTACTCCCCCAGCCACCTTTATGCCTTAGTCAGTAGCTGGCAATACGATTGTTGAATCTCTCGCCGGGTATAAAGCCCGGCGGTGTTGAATTAAGTAATACCCGTTAGTATTTATTTGTTAGCATCAAATGTTCAGTTTGCATAGCAAATGAAGTATTATAAAAAACCATCTTATAGTATTTTTACCAATTGATACGTGAACCTTCCACGATAATAACATTTATTTAACAAGCTAGCTTTCTTCGTTGGAGGAAGAAAAAATCAAACTCTTACATTGCTTATTATTTTCCATATCTAAAAAAGGAAGTGGATTACGGAAATACTGGCGGCATGAGATCATTCTCAGGAATGAATTTTTATTATATCGATTACTTATGCAGGCCAATAACAATCGCCGTCGTAATTTTTTATTTTGGTGGCGTCTGGCAAATGAGATGTATATCTATGGTTCAAAAAAACAGAAAAAAACTGGATTATGGATTAATCGCAAGCTAAATTCCAAATTTGGAATTGATATAGAGCTGGGAGCAGTAAAAAGGGGAAATAAGATCACTCCCATCCCAACTCTTATTTTATATCTCCCCATGGAAATATAAAAGACAAAACAATCATTAAAACATTTATCAACTTACATTACATATATTAATAACATTATAAACAAATTAATTACATTCACATCTTGAATGTAATTAAACTTCAATAACCATATGAACACTAATTTTGTTGCAATATAAAGCACATTAAATATAGTGGAACATGGCTAAAAACACCTAATATTCACCGGGGAATATAATGATTATTGTTTCTGTGCTCAGACAAAGCAAAGACTTCACCACAAAACATGCTCAATGGTTACATAAGCAGCTCAAAGGTTATGATTCTGTTTGTTTAACAGATGCGCTAAAGATAAAAGGGGTAAATACAGCGCCTCTTTTGTATGATTGGCCAGGATGGTGGGCAAAACTAGAACTTTTCAATCCACTGCATCCTGTTCTTGGTAATGAGGATATTCTCTATATTGATATAGATAGCGTTGTTGTGGGAGATATTACTCCTCTGACAACTATGAAAAAAATAACATTACTTAATGACTTTTCTCAGCATGGTGCT
The DNA here is from genome assembly GCF_004010735.1 of Salmonella sp. SSDFZ54. NCBI lineage: Bacteria > Pseudomonadati > Pseudomonadota > Gammaproteobacteria > Enterobacterales > Enterobacteriaceae > Salmonella > Salmonella sp. SSDFZ54. Next base: position 2,307,521 of record NZ_CP034819.1, on the reverse strand, counting down.
TCAGTTGCGCCAGCAACAGGTATTATGTTTATTCCTGCACCCGCAAAAAAAAATGTGTGGGATGAATTTATGAAAAATCCTGAAAAGGAAATCAATGCCATAAGAACCCCGCCCTATCATGGCGATCAAGGATTTATCGGCAGAATATGTCAAGATGCTGAAAGATGGCAAAACATCTTACCCGGAAGAATTATTAGTTATAAAGCTAATATAGCAACACCAAAAATGATTGGTTTTAACCCTGAACTATACGATGGGACAGGTAATGGAAAATTACCTGACGGAGCAAGCATAGTCTGTTTTCATGGTTCCCCTCGCCCCTGGAACACAGCATTGCCCTGGGTGCCTTACTTTAGTTTAAAAAACACAATCCAAAGCAAAGTGAAACAATATAAGTTATCACTGCGTTAAAGCTTCCTTCTCTTCAATGCCGGCGCTTTTCTTTACGCCACCAGAACCTCTATATATTTCTAATACGGTAGCGTAAGCGCCATCGGGCGATGCGTTGCCGGATGGCGACGCAGGCGCGTCATCCGGCCTGCCACGTGCCCACACTGGATCATGAGCGTAATTTGTTTGAATAATCTTCCTTCACGCGATAAACAATAACTATGGTCTGGCTCGATCCTGACCCGTTGATAACAAACACAACATACTTGCAAGGAAAACAACATGCTCGCCGTCATTACCCGGCTGTTCCCGTTATGGGCGCTGCTGCTCTCTCTCATTGCGTATTACACACCATCCACCTTTACTCCTGTTGGGCCGTGGGTCGCGACACTACTGATGTTGATTATGTTCGGTATGGGGGTCCATCTTAACGTTGACGACTTTAAACGCGTGCTCTCCCGACCAGCCCCTGTCGCCGCAGGGATATTCCTGCACTATCTGGTAATGCCGCTCGCGGCATGGCTGCTGGCGTTGCTGTTTAAGATGCCGCCAAATCTGTCCGCCGGGATGGTACTGGTCGGCAGCGTAGCCAGCGGCACCGCCTCTAACGTAATGATCTATCTGGCGAAGGGAGACGTCGCGCTCTCAGTCACCATTTCATCGGTCTCCACGCTGGTCGGCGTGGTCGCCACACCACTACTCACGCGCCTGTATGTCGATGCCCATATTCAAGTCGACGTGATGGGTATGCTGCTGAGCATTCTACAGATTGTGGTCATTCCAATCACGCTGGGGCTGGTGATTCACCATCTGTTTCCGCGCGTAGTGAAAGTGGTAAAACCTTATCTGCCAGCATTCTCGATGGTGTGCATTTTGGCAATCATCAGCGCGGTGGTCGCGGGTTCAGCTTCACATATCGCCTCCGTCGGCTTTATGGTGATCATCGCGGTGATCCTGCATAACACCCTTGGCCTGCTTGGCGGCTACTGGGGTGGACGTCTGTTCGGTTTTGATGAGTCAACCTGTCGAACGCTGGCGATCGAAGTCGGGATGCAGAACTCTGGTCTTGCTGCTGCATTGGGTAAAATCTACTTTGGCCCGCTCGCAGCGCTGCCTGGCGCGCTGTTCTCAGTGTGGCACAACCTTTCAGGGTCACTACTGGCTGGTTACTGGTCCGGGAAACCGATTGTTGAAAAATCGGGCGAAACGGCAAAGGTAAATTAAAATATTGCCGGGTGGCGCAAGCTTACCCGGCTTACACGCTATCCGCCCGTTGCGTATTGCCGTAGACTAAATGCATCGGCTAACTGAGGGCACCCGTATGGCACTCCCCCGCATTACCCAAAAAGAGATGACCGAGCGCGAACAGCGCGAACTGAAAACGTTGCTGGACCGCGCCCGTATTGCGCACGGTCGTCCGCTGACCAATTCTGAGACCAACAGCGTAAAAAAGGAGTACATCGATAAGCTGATGGCGCTGCGTGAGGCTGAAGCGAAAAAAGCCCGCCAGTTGAAGAAGAAGCAGGCGTATAAACCCGATACGGAAGCGTCATTCTCCTGGTCGGCGAATACGCCGACGCGCGGCAGACGTTAACGTCCTTTCTTCTTTCGTCCCGGCGAGGTAAAGCGCTTACCGCTTGATGCCGGGCGCGCTTTCTCATTGCTTTTTTCGATCGCCACGACCGGTCGCTTAATACCCGTGGTCTTCGGCTTCGCTTTGGCCTTTGGTTTGGCTTCGGAAGAGGAACGCTCAATCAACTTAAACAGATCGATCAGCTCATCGTCCGTCAGATCGCGCCACTCGCCCAGCGGAATCCCGCTCAGGCTGACGTTCATAATGCGCGTACGCTCCAGTTTCGTCACTTCATAACCAAAGTATTCACACATACGACGGATCTGACGGTTTAATCCCTGCACCAGGGTGATGCGAAAGACAAACGGCGCCTCTTTTTTCACCTTACATTTTTTGGTGACGGTACCCAGAATCGGCACGCCAGCGCCCATACCGCGAATAAACTCGTCGGTAATCGGTTTATCCACCGTCACCAGATACTCTTTTTCGTGATCGTTACCGGCACGCAGAATCTTATTGACCAGATCGCCGTGGTTAGTCAGAAATATCAGCCCCTGCGAGTCTTTATCCAGACGACCAATCGGGAAGATACGTTTGCTGTGGTTCACAAAATCGACAATATTGTCTCGTTCGCCGTCTTCAGTGGTACTGACAATGCCAACCGGTTTATTCAGCGCAATCAGCACTAAATCATCCGCTTCTCGCGGCTCAATCAACCGACCATTTACTTTAACAACATCCCCGGCGACCACCTGATCGCCAATGGCGGCGCGTTTGCCGTTGATAAAGACATTGCCCTGTTCGATAAAACGGTCCGCCTCGCGACGCGAACAGATGCCGCTTTCACTGATATATTTATTAAGCCGGGTAGATGTGTCGGTCAGCATATTTACTCTCTGAGAAATTTTTCTACATAAACGTCGGGAATGTGACTTACCACATCAAATCGTCAGGAACTTTAAAATCGGCATACGGATCATCTTCGTCCTGCTCTTCCTGACTCAGCGCACTGTTTACGACAATACTGTCCGCATCTCGTTGTGCGATTTTATCGGCGACGCTCGCGGGAATAATCGCATATTCACATTCACTGCTGTTATTGATAACCAGACGCGCAATCGCGAGACGCCCATTAATCAATTGCGTCTGAGTGAGCTTATCCACGTCTATTTTTTTGATGACGTTATTATCGGTGAAGTTAAAACCAATATCGCCTTTAGATACATTGATTCTATTCATTTCAATAAGTTGCTTAACCTGAGCTTTAAACTCTTTCGCTAAAACCGCTTGTTTTTGCTGTTCACTGAGTTGTTTATCACGCTCAAGTTGCGCCTTTTTATTTTCTTCCACCGCCTCTCTGGCCTCACGAGCCTGAACGCGTGATTTTTTAGCCGTGCGCTGGACTTTGGCCATTTTTTTGCTGGTCACTAATCCCGCTTGTAGCAGTTGCTCTTGTAAGGTCAGTTTTGCCATTTTCGTCTCTAAACGTGTTAAATAATTTTGCGGATTATACCTGTAATTTTTCAGGCGATACCAGATGGCAGATCTGGCCTGTCGTCACTTTTAGCGACCGCGCTTTGCCTGTGACACGCATAACATCATGAGCCATATCAGTAAGACATTAAATGGATAATGGTAGCATTATTACGTTTTGACATTTCCTGATGAAGTGGAGAAGTAATGGAACTGCTTTTATTAAGTAACTCGACGCTGCCGGGTAAAGCCTGGCTGGAACACGCTCTGCCGCTGATAGCGAATCAATTGAACGGTCGACGCTCAGCCGTGTTTATTCCGTTTGCCGGCGTCACGCAAACATGGGACGAGTACACGGATAAAACCGCAGAGGTACTTGCGCCATTAGGGATAAACGTCACAGGGATTCATCGTGTCGCCGATCCGCTTGCGGCGATTGAGAAAGCGGAAATCATTATTGTCGGCGGCGGAAATACCTTTCAGCTACTGAAAGAATCGCGTGAACGCGGGCTGCTGGCGCCGATGGCGGACAGGGTAAAACGCGGCGCGCTGTATATCGGCTGGAGCGCGGGCGCCAACCTTGCCTGCCCGACTATCCGCACGACCAACGATATGCCGATCGTCGATCCAAACGGTTTCGACGCGCTGGATCTGTTCCCGCTGCAAATTAATCCTCACTTCACTAACGCCTTGCCGGAAGGTCATAAGGGCGAGACCCGCGAGCAGCGTATTCGCGAACTGCTGGTGGTCGCGCCGGAACTGACAGTGATTGGTTTGCCGGAAGGTAACTGGATTCAGGTGAGCAACGGCCAGGCGGTTCTCGGCGGCCCGAATACCACCTGGGTGTTTAAAGCGGGCGAAGAGGCCGTGGCGCTGGAAGCGGGTCATCACTTTTAATCCCAGGCCACATTGAATGCCGAATGGCGGGCCTACGCGCATGTTCTCCGTAGGCCCCGCCATCCGGCATTTCACTTAATACTCGCCCCGTTCCTCGTCCTGATCCGGCTGTTCCAGTACGCTATAGGCGACCGAACAGAACAGTGAGTTAAGACGCTTCATATCGCCCAGCAGCCCTAAATGGAGCGAGCTGGTTTCAATGCTTTGCACGTTCTGCTGGTGCAGGCGGTCGACATGCGCATGTGAGTATCGGCGATTAAGTATACGGAAGCGATGTTTACTGCGGCGCAACCGACGGGCGCTGGTGACATCGCCGGAGAAAAAGACCGACATCGCCAGTTGCAGATTACTGAGCAGTTGATCGTAAAGCGCATCCAGCTCTTTCAATCCTTCTTCTGAAAATGCCCGACGCGCCGCCAGCGACTTGTCGGCAATCTCACTGCCCATTCGCTCGATAATATCCGACGCCTGTTCGAGGTTCAGGGCCATCTCAATAATCTCCGCCCACCGGCGGGACTCCTCCGCCGCCAGCTCGTCTTTCGGCATTCGCGCCAGATAAAGCTTAATCGCGGTGTAGAGCACGTTAACGTCATCCGCCAGCTTGCGCAGCGCTTTCTCTTCACGCGGCTCGCCGTGCATGACCTTTTTTAGCCCTTCCATCATCTGTTCCATCGCATCGCCAATGCGCAACACCTCGCGGGCAGCATTAGCCAGCGCCAGCGTTGGCGTATCCAGCGCGCTGACATCCAGATGTTGCGGCTTCAGATGGGTATCCAGTTCAGGCTCATCACGAATAATTCGTTTACAAAAACGCGCCATCAGCTCGGCAAATGGCACCATCGCCAGGCAGCGCACCAGGTTATAGAAAACGTGGAAATAGATCACCAGCTCTGACTTCGGTAGCGATAGCTCATCCATCAGATTCGCCAGCGGATGGACAAACGGCAGGATGACCAGGCTGCCGATCAATTTGAACAATAGGCTGCCGAGCGCTACGCGACGCGCGGCAGCATTGGCGGCGCTGTTATTGAGCATCGCCAGCAGCCCCGATCCCAGATTAGCGCCGATAACCAGGCACAACGCCACCGGGAACGATATAATCCCCGCCGCCGTCAGGGTCGCCGTCAGCAACACCGCCGCCAGGCTGGAATAACTGATAATAGCGAACATAGCGCCAATCAGCGCATCCAGCATAATGTCGCCCGTCAGCGACGCGAAAATGACCTGCACGCCATTAGCCTGAGTGATCGGCGTCACTGCCTGCACAATCAGCTCCAGCGCCAGTAGAATCAGGCCAAGCCCGATACCGACGCGACCCAGCTGCCCGGCGCGGGACTGCTTACGTCCCAAAAAGAAAATCACGCCGATAAAAATCAGCAGCGGCGACAGCCACGAGAGATCGAAGGTCAGGATACGCGCCATTAGCGCAGTACCCACATCAGCGCCCAGCACAATCACCAGAGCTGGCGTCAGGGCGACAAGATCCTGGGCGACAAACGACGTTACCAATAAAGTGGTGGCGTTACTGCTTTGTACCAGCGCGGTAACACCGATACCCGCACAAAAGGCGAGCGGTTTCTTTTCCACGCTGCGGCTGAGGACAGTGCGTAGACGCGCGCCAAACACGCGCATTACGCCAGTACGAACGATATGTGTTCCCCATACCAACAGCGCAACGGCAGAAAGTAGATGGAGCAAAGTTAACACGGCGTCAGGTTCTCCTTATCGTTATACGTTTTCCTGAAGCTCACTTGCGATAAATTGCCTGATGGCGCAAAGCGTTAAGGCCTGCTGGCGTTGCACGCCACCGGGCTTACCATACGTAATACGGTATGCTGGATAAGGCGTTTACGCCGCCATCCGGCAAATTCAGCGTAGAGCCTTCCTTCAGTATAAGGGTTTAATTGTAAGAAAGAGACAAGGCACCCAATGAGTGCCTTGTATGTTGTAAGGAAAAGTGACGATTTTATGAATCAGTCCGCATCGTAACCCAGGTTCGGCGCCAGCCACCGCTCAACGTCCTCAACGCTCATTCCTTTACGGAAAGCATAATCTATCACCTGATCGCGTTGGATCTGCGCTACCGCGAAGTATTTGCTCTCAGGATGGCTGAAGTACCAGCCGGAGACCGACGCGCCAGGCCACATGGCGAAAGATTCGGTGAGCTTCATCCCGGTGTGTTTTTCGACATCCAGTAGCTGCCAGATAGTGCCTTTTTCGGTATGTTCCGGGCAGGCAGGATAACCCGGCGCCGGGCGAATCCCCTGGTAGTTTTCGCGGATTAATTCGTCGTTACTCAGGCTCTCGTTCGGCGCATATCCCCAGTAAACCTTACGTACACGCTCATGCAGATACTCGGCAAACGCTTCCGCCAGACGGTCGGCAATCGCTTTCACCATGATCTTGTTATAGTCGTCGTGTTGCGCTTCGTAAGCATCAGCCAGATCGTCTTCTTCAAGACCGCCGGTGACTGCGAAAGCACCGATGTAATCCGCTTTTCCGCTCAGTTTCGGCGCGACAAAATCCGCCAGACAGTAGTTGGCAAAACCGACTTTCTCGGTCTGCTGGCGCAGGTGGTGGCTGACCGTCAGAACATGAGTACGGGTTTCGTCGCGATAAATTTCGATGTCATCGCCAATGCGGTTCGCCGGGAACAGGCCCACCACGCCACGCGGATTCAACAGTTTCTCGGCGCTCAGTTTATCCAGCATATCATTGGCGTCTTTAAACAGACGCTGCGCCTCAACGCCCACCACCTCATCTTCCAGAATGCGCGGGTATTTGCCGGCCAGCGACCAGGTCATAAAGAACGGCGTCCAGTCGATGTAGTTGCGCAGAGTTTCGATGCTGGCTTCCACCTCCTGCACGCCCAAACGGTGGGCTACCGGCGGGGTGTAGCGTTCCCAATCGAATGCCAGATCATTATCGCGCGCCGCTTCCAGCGTGACCGGCGGCGTACGCGGTTTTTTGCGGGCGTGCTGAATACGCACGGTTTCGTACTCTTTGCGGGTACGGGCGACAAAGTCATCGCGCTGGTTGTCGGAGAGTAGCGCCGCCACCACGCCCACGGTACGCGAAGCATTCTGCACGTAGACCGTCGGACCGCTGTAGTTCTGCTCGATTTTCACCGCCGTATGCGCTTTCGAAGTGGTTGCGCCGCCGATCAGTAGCGGGATAGTAAAGCCCTGTCGCTCCATCTCTTTCGCCACGTTGACCATCTCGTCCAGAGACGGGGTGATAAGCCCGGAAAGACCGATCAGATCGGCATTCACTTCACGCGCCGTTCTGAGGATTTTCTCCGCAGGCACCATCACGCCAAGATCGACGATTTCGTAGTTGTTGCATTGCAGCACCACGCCAACGATGTTCTTGCCAATGTCGTGCACATCGCCCTTCACGGTGGCGATGACCATCTTGCCGTTGCTGGAGCCTTTTTCTTTGCTGGCTTCAATAAACGGCTCCAGGTAGGCCACCGCTTGTTTCATCACGCGAGCGGATTTCACCACCTGCGGCAGGAACATTTTCCCTTCGCCGAACAGGTCGCCGACCACGTTCATGCCGTCCATCAGCGGGCCTTCAATCACCTCAATCGGACGGGCGGCCTGCTGGCGGGCTTCTTCGGTATCCTGTTCGATAAATTCGGTAATGCCTTTCACCAGCGAGTATTCGAGACGCTTTTTCACGTCCCAGCTACGCCATTCCGCCTGCTGGGCACTGGCAGCTTCGTCGGTTTTGCTGCCGCGGTATTTCTCCGCCAAATCCAGCAAACGCTCGGTGCCGTCATCGCGACGGTTAAGAATGACATCTTCAACCGCATCGCGCAGCTCGGCGGGCAGGTCGTCGTAGATAGCCAGCTGTCCGGCGTTGACGATACCCATGTCCATGCCGTTGCGGATGGCGTAGTAGAGGAATACCGCGTGGATAGCCTCACGTACCGGGTCGTTGCCGCGGAACGAGAAGGACACGTTAGACACGCCGCCGGAGATCAGCGCGTGCGGCAGCTCGCGTTTGATGTCTTCACAAGCGCCGATAAAGTCCTGCGCGTAGTTGTTGTGCTCTTCAATACCGGTCGCCACGGCGAAGATATTCGGGTCGAAGATGATGTCTTCTGGCGGGAAGCCCACCTCTTCGGTGAGAATTTTGTAGGCTCGGCGGCAAATTTCGATTTTACGCGCGCGGGTGTCGGCCTGCCCCTGCTCATCAAAAGCCATCACCACCACTGCCGCGCCGTAGCGACGTAGCAACTTCGCATGATGAATAAAGGCTTCCACGCCCTCTTTCATCGAAATAGAGTTGACGATGCCTTTACCCTGAATGCACTTCAGCCCTTTTTCAATAACCTCCCATTTGGAGGAGTCAATCATGATTGGTACACGGGCAATGTCCGGCTCACCGGCAATCAGGCTGAGGAAACGCACCATCGCCGCTTCGGCGTCGAGCATCCCCTCATCCATATTGATATCAATAATCTGCGCGCCGCTTTCGACCTGCTGACGGGCGACATCCAGCGCTTCGCTGTATTTCTCTTCTTTGATCAGCCGTTTAAATTTGGCCGAGCCGGTGACGTTAGTACGTTCGCCGACGTTCACAAACAGGCTATCGTCGCCAATGTTCAGCGGCTCCAGGCCGGAAAGGCGGCAGGCCACCGGGATATCCGGCAGCTGGCGCGGCGGCAAACCGGCAACGGCGCGGCTCATGGCGGCGATATGCTCCGGCGTAGTGCCACAGCAGCCGCCAACGATATTCAGGAAGCCCGCTTCCGCCCATTCGCGAATCTGTTTCGCCATGGTGTCGGCGTCGAGGTCGTACTCGCCGAAAGCGTTCGGCAGGCCGGCGTTCGGGTGCGCGGTGACGTAGCATTCGGCAATCCGCGACAGTTCCTGGACGTACTGGCGCAGCTCATCAGGCCCCAGCGCGCAGTTAAGGCCAAAAGTGAGCGCCTCGGCGTGGCGCAGCGAGTTATAAAAGGCTTCGGTAGTCTGGCCGGAAAGCGTACGGCCAGAGGCGTCGGTGATGGTGCCGGAAATCATGATCGGCAGATCAACGCCCAGCGCTTCAAACTCTTCTTTCACCGCAAACACCGCCGCTTTGGCGTTGAGGGTGTCGAAGACGGTTTCAATCAGGATCAGATCTACGCCACCTTCCACCAGCGCTTTGGTGGATTCGCGGTAGGCGGCCACCAGCTGATCGAAGGTGATATTACGAAACGCCGGGTCGTTGACGTCCGGCGAAATGGAGGCCGTGCGGTTAGTTGGACCAAGCACGCCCGCAACAAAGCGTGGTTTTTCTGGTGTTCGCGCCGTCCATTCATCGGCGCAGGCGCGCGCCAGTTTGGCCGCCGCATAGTTAATTTCCGCCGACAGGGATTCCATCCGGTAATCCGCCATCGCAATGGTTGTCGAGTTAAAGGTGTTGGTTTCGATGATATCCGCGCCAGCCTCAAAGTAGGCGTTGTGGATAGCGGCGATCACCTCCGGCTTGCTGAGGACCAGCAGGTCATTGTTGCCTTTCAGGTCGCAGGGCCAGTCGGCAAAGCGCTCCCCGCGGAAATCTTCTTCATGTAGACGATAGCTCTGGATCATAGTGCCCATACCGCCGTCCAGCACCAGAATACGTTCATTTAACTGCGCACGCAGTTGTTCAACTTTGCTGCTCACACTCGCTCCCGACAACGCTCCACGTAACGAGCCATACTGGCACAAAGCGTGCTGGCGGAAAAGAGAACAACGGGCAACATGAGACATGTTCAGCTTGCCACCCACTTCTGTCGCTTTGTCGGATGGCGGCGCAAGCGCCTTATCCAGCCTACAAATTACTTTGGCGGCTCCCAAAGCGTAGGCCTGATAAGCGAAGCGCCATCGGGCATCCTGTGATGTCACTCATCCGATCAGTTCAGGAACTCTTGCATTATAATTGAATAAAACGAAAATGATTTCCACGATACAGAAAAAGGAGTCTGCCATGGTTGCCCCTGTTCCCGCGAAACGCGGGAGAAAACCTGCCGCTACCACTGCACCCGTAACCGGGCAGGTTCAGTCTTTAACTCGCGGTCTGAAGCTACTGGAGTGGATTGCCGAGTCCAACGGCAGCGTCGCGCTGACCGAACTGGCGCAACAGGCGGGTTTGCCTAATTCCACGACTCACCGTCTACTCACCACCATGCAGCAACAGGGTTTTGTCCGCCAGGTCGGTGAGCTGGGCCACTGGGCCGTAGGCGCACACGCGTTTATCGTCGGCAGCAGCTTCTTACAGAGCCGTAATCTGCTGGCGATTGTCCATCCGATTTTGCGCAAACTGATGGAGGACTCCGGCGAAACGGTAAACCTTGCCGTACTCGACCAGAGCGACCATCAGGCCATTATTATCGACCAGGTGCAGTGTACGCAGCTGATGCGTATGTCCGCGCCTATTGGCGGCAAGCTGCCCATGCACGCCTCTGGCGCGGGCAAGGCGTTTTTATCACAGCTCAGTGAGGAACAGGTTACCAGTCTGCTGCACCGCAAGGGGTTGCACGCTTATACCCATGCGACGCTGGTGTCACCGCTGCATCTGAAAGATGACCTCGCCCAGACGCGCAAGCGCGGCTATTCCTTTGACGACGAAGAACATGCGCTCGGTCTGCGCTGCGTGGCCTCGTGTATTTATGACGAACACCGCGAACCGTTTGCGGCCCTCTCTATTTCCGGCCCCTGCTCACGCATTACTGACGATCGCGTTACCGAACTTGGCGCCATGGTGATTAAAGCGGCGAAAGAGGTGACGCTGGCCTATGGTGGAACTCGCTGAAATGAGCAGCCTGAAATTATACTGGCAGGAGAAGTACCCACAGGCCTTCTGTTGGTCTTTCGGTGATTCGCCGGCGCTGGCCGACGAGCTGGCGGCGCTAGTGGTCGCCGGTAAAAAGCGTGGCACCTGTAGCTCGCTGGTTAGCTATCAGAAAGAGCAGCCCCCTGTCACGCCCGGGTCATATCACATTGTGCTCAACGGCACAGGCGACGCCGTGTGCGTCATACGCACGCTGGCGCTCAGGCTGATCCGTTTTAACGAGATGAGCGCCGATCTCGCCGCACTGGAAGGCGAAGGCGATCTTAGCCTGGCGTACTGGCAAGCGGCACACCGGGCCTTTTTTGAGCGCGAGGGTAATTGGTCGCCGGAGATGGAACTGGTTTACGAAGAGTTCGCCGTACTCGAGATCGCGCCGTAACGCACGCTAAAGCGCTGTCTACGTCGATAGGCATACACATCTTCTACATGCCCTTCTTTAATACGCGTCTGTAGCGCGCGCCAGTAATCGGCGCGAAACAGGTCGGCATGCATCTCTTCAAACAATGGCCCGATACGCGGATCGGCACACAGCCAGTGGCGAAACTCCTCCGGGAAAACATCACCTGGCGAGACGCTATACCAGGGTTCGCTGGCCAGTTCGTCTTCCGGATAACGCGCTGGCGGAATATCGCGGAAATTCACTTCCGTCATGTAGCAAATTTCATCGTAGTCGTAGAACACCACGCGGCCATGACGGGTAACGCCAAAGTTTTTAAACAACATATCGCCGGGGAAAATATTAGCGGCGGCAAGCTGGCGAATCGCATTACCATATTCTTCTATCGCATCGCGCAACTGCTGGCCTTCTACCTGTTCCAGCCAGATATTGAGTGGCACCATGCGACGTTCAATATAGAGATGGCGAATGACGATATGTTCCCCAAGATCGGTAATCTTCTCTGGCACTTCTTGTCGTAACAGCGCCATCCGCGCCGGATCAATTTGCCGTTTATCCAGTACGAAATTCTCAAACTCCTGGGTATCCGCCATACGACCGACGCGATCATGCTCTTTTACCAGTTGATAACAGGCACGCACATGGGCGGCAGACATCTCTTTCTGCGGGGCGAATTTGTCTTTAATGATTTTAAATACCCGGTCGAAACCTGGCAGGGTAAACACCAGCATCACCATGCCGCGGATGCCAGGCGCCTCAATGAATTTCTCATTGCTTTCAGCCAGATAACACAAATATTCGCGGTAGCTTTCGGTTTTCGCATGTTTCTGGCAGCCAATCGCCATATACAGTTCGGCAGTGGTTTTACCCGGCAGGATTTCACGCAACCACTCAACCAGCGCGGCAGGCAGCGGCGCATACACCATAAAATAAGAGCGGGCAAAACCAAACACAATGCTCGCTTCTGCCGTGGTGGTCAGGCAGGTATCGACAAACAGTTCACCCTCATCAGTGCGATGAATCGGCAATAAAAACGGCAGCGTACCGTCAGGTGTGGTTAATTTACCTACCAGCCAGGCCGCTTTATTACGGTAAAACAACTCGTTCGCCACCTGGACATGGCAGCGAGGTAGCGCGTCCTCGCCCAGTGTTTCAGTCAGGTGCGCGATAATATAGCGGATATCCCGGCTTTTATTCTGCCAGGGCAGACGCAGCGGTAAGTCACTGAGTATGCGCATCAACAGCGGCTCCCAACCGTGATCGGGAAAGAAGTCTTTGGCCAGTGGGCGCGGGATAGTACGGAAGCGACGCTCCGGTTGCGAACTGAAAATAAACAACCGCTCGGGTGTTAACGAGCGGTGGTCAAATAACCGGCAATAAACGGAGTTGAAAAAACTCTCCGCAATCTCGAAGCGCGGGTAATCCGGCAACAGCCGGGTGTAATGCTCTTTAACGCGTAAAAGGAAATCCGCGTCGGTACTTTTGCCATCGGTAATACAGCGCAGTTGCTCCACCACCAGACCCACATGATGATCATAGAGGTGGATACGGCTTTTCATCGCCTGCTGGACGGCGTGCCAGTCGGCCTGTTCAAAACGCTGCTGCGCGCCGGAAGTCACTTCCAGAAATCGACCATACTGCGCGTCAAAGCCTTGCAGGATGGTTTGAGCAATCAGTAATTCCAGGCCACGCGGCATTTTTTTCCCTCATCCGGCACCACGTCATGCCGGATGGCGCGTTCGCTTATCCGGCCTACGCTATCTGTAGGCCCGGTAAGCGCAGCGCCACCGGGCATCAATCAAAACTGCGATTCTTCGGTGGAACCCGTTAACGCGGTAACGGATGACGCGCCGCCCTGAATAATGGTGGTGACTTTGTCGAAGTAACCAGTACCCACTTCCTGCTGGTGGGAAACAAAGGTGTAGCCATCTTTCGCCGCAGCGAACTCGGGTTGTTGAACCTTCTCAACATAGTGTTTCATGCCCTCGCCCTGCGCGTATGCATGCGCCAGGTCGAACATGTTGAACCACATGCTGTGGATGCCCGCCAGGGTAATAAACTGGTATTTGTAACCCATGTCCGACAACTGCTGCTGGAAGCTGGCAATGGTCTTGTCGTCCAGATTCTTCTGCCAGTTGAAGGATGGCGAACAGTTATAGGCCAGCAGTTTGCCCGGATACTTCGCGTGGATAGCATCGGCAAAACGACGCGCCAGTTCGAGATCCGGCGTAGAGGTTTCGCACCACACCAGATCGGCATACGGGGCATACGCCAGACCGCGGCTGATCGCCTGCTCAATGCCCGCATGGGTGCGGTAAAAACCTTCGCTGGTGCGTTCGCCGGTAATAAAACCGCTGTCATAGGGATCGCAGTCGGAGGTGATCAGATCTGCCGCATCCGCATCGGTACGCGCAATCACCAGCGTCGGGACGCCCATCACATCAGCGGCCAGACGCGCAGCAACCAGTTTCTGAATCGCCTCCTGCGTGGGGACCAGCACCTTGCCGCCCATATGGCCGCATTTCTTCACCGACGCCAGCTGATCTTCGAAGTGAACGGCCGCTGCACCGGCTTCAATCATCGATTTCATCAGTTCGAAGGCATTCAGAACGCCGCCAAAACCGGCTTCCGCATCAGCAACGATCGGCAGGAAGTAATCCACATAGCGCGGATCGTTGGGTTCAATACCGGATGCCCACTGGATCTGATCCGCACGACGGAAAGTGTTGTTGATCCGATCCACTACCGCCGGAACAGAGTTTGCCGGGTACAACGATTGATCCGGATACATGCTGGATGCCAGGTTGGCATCTGCCGCCACCTGCCAGCCTGAAAGATAAATCGCCTCAATACCGGCTTTCGCCTGCTGCAACGCCTGACCGCCGGTCAGCGCGCCAAGGCTGTTGATATAGCCTTTTTTCGCTTCACCGTGCAACAGCCGCCACATTTTCGCGGCGCCGAGCTGCGCCAGCGTGCACTCCGGGTTAACCGAGCCGCGTAATTTCACCACCTCCTCCGCGCTGTACGGGCGGGTGATGCCTTCCCAGCGCGGTTGTGTCCACTCTTTCTGTAATTCTTCGATTTGTTGAGTACGGGTTTTCATGTGCAGATGCTCCATATTGTTATGTGGTGAATTAAGCCAGTAAGCGATAGCCCGGCAGGGTGAGGAAGTCGATTAAGTCATCTGAGGTGGTGATTTGCTCCATCAGACGTGCGGCATCGTCGAAGCGCCCGCTGCTGTAGCGGTGCTCGCCCAGTTCGTCCTGGATTACCCGCATCTCTTCCGCCAACATTTCGCGGAAAAGCGCTTTCGTTACGGGTTTTCCATTGCTCAGTGTTTTCTCATGGTGAATCCACTGCCAGATAGAGGTTCGTGAGATTTCCGCCGTCGCGGCATCCTCCATCAGACCGTAAATCGGTACACAGCCATTGCCGGAGATCCACGCTTCAATGTACTGCACTGCCACGCGAATATTGGCGCGCATTCCCGCTTCTGTGCGTTCGCCTTCACATGGCTCCAGTAACTGTTCAGCGGTAATCGGCGCATCTTCATCACGGGTAATGAACAGCTGATTTTTGTGCTCGCCCAGTACCTCGTTAAAGACGGCCATTGCGGTATCCGCCAACCCGGGATGCGCAATCCACGTGCCGTCGTGGCCGTTGTTCGCTTCCAGCGCTTTATCCGCTTTCACTTTGGCAAGGACCTGATTGTTGCGTTCAACGTCTTTGCTCGGGATAAACGCCGCCATACCGCCCATCGCGAACGCGCCGCGCTTGTGACAGGTTTTGATTAGCAGGCGCGAGTAGGCGCTCAGAAACGGTTTGTCCATCGTTACCACCTGCCTGTCCGGCAAGACGCGATCCGGGTGATTTTTCAACGTTTTGATATAGCTGAAAATATAATCCCAGCGACCACAGTTGAGACCGACGATATGATCACGCAACGCATGAAGAATCTCATCCATCTGGAAAACAGCAGGCAGCGTTTCAATCAACAGGGTCGCTTTGATCGTACCGCGCGGCAGGTTAAAGCGGTCTTCGGCGTAGCTGAAGACTTCGCTCCACCAGGCTGCCTCCTGCCAGGCTTGCGTTTTCGGCAGGTAAAAATACGGGCCGCTACCTTTAGCGAGCAGCGCTTTATAGTTGTGGAAAAAGTACAGAGCAAAATCAAACAGGCTGCCGGGAATGGCTTCCCCCCGCCAGGTAACATGTTTTTCTGGCAGATGTAGACCACGTACACGACAAATCAATACGGCCGGATCGGGCTTGAGCTGATAGATTTTTCCGGCTTCGTTGGTATAGCTAATGGTGCCGTTCACCGCATCACGCAGGTTGATTTGACCATCAATAACTTTATTCCAGTCCGGCGCCAGCGAGTCTTCAAAATCCGCCATAAACACTTTCACATTTGCGTTCAGGGCATTAATCACCATTTTACGTTCAACCGGCCCGGTAATTTCTACTCGGCGATCCTGTAAATCCGCCGGAATACCACGAATCTGCCAATTACTTTCTCTAATGGAAGTCATTTCCGAAATAAAATCAGGCAACTTACCGTTATCAATATCCTGCTGTTGCTGGATACGTGCAGCCAGGAGTTTATTGCGTTTTGGCGTAAAACGGGTGACTAACTCCGTCAAAAACTCGACTGCCTCAGCGGTCAGGACTTGCTTTTCCAGCTCGCCTTGCGGCCTGGTAAAGGTTAATTCATCAGTTGTGGTTGCCTGTGGATTCATCATGCAGCTCCTCGTTGTTGATCCAGATACATCCCCAATGCGAACGAAGGATCACTGTGCGCTTTTCGTTCAACACAACTAAGACTACTCAATTAAATTTCAAAATCAAAAACAATTTCCATTTTTAATTTAATTATGCATTAACCTATTGATAACAATATAAATTAAATTTAATTACATGATGAGGTGCGTTTCGGAAATAAAAAAGGCACCCGAAGGTGCCTGATTCAACATGCTGAAACGCTTTAGGATCGTCAGAAGCAGAAGATTAATCCAGGGTTGGATTCATGTGACGCAGATCATATGGCGTAATCTGGTAGACATAATAGTTGAGCCAGTTAGTAAACAGTAAATTACCGTGGCTGCGCCAGGTTGCGCGCGGTATGTTTTGCGGATCGTTTTTCGGGAAATAGTTGTACGGAATCTCCGGATTTAACCCGGCCTCAACGTCACGAAAATATTCACCCGCTAACGTATGAGCGTCATATTCAGGATGACCGGTGACAAACGCAATACGTTTATCTTTGCTGGCAAACAGGTACGCATCCCCCTCTTCTGTTTCGGCCAGAATTTCAAGATCCGTATAATCCCGTATTAGCGCCGCCGGGAAATCGGCATAGCGTGAGTGTGGCGCCAGAAACGAATCATCAAAACCACGCGTCAACAGAGCATGAGGATGAAGGATGTGATGTTCATAGACGCCGGAAAGTTTATCTGTACGGGTCTGCTTAGGGATACCATAAAGAATATTGAGTGCGGCCTGAACGGCCCAACAGACAAATAGCGTCGAAGTAACGTGATCTTTCGCCCATTCCAGCACCTGCCTAATCTGCGGCCAGTAAGCCACGTCATTAAATTCCACCAGACCCAGCGGCGCTCCGGTCACGATAAGCCCATCAAAGTTCTGATCGCAGATATCGTCGAAGTTACAGTAAAAGTTGTTCAGATGCTCGGCTGGCGTGTTCCTCGACTCGCGGGCATCTATCCGCAGCAGTTGAATATCGACCTGCAATGGCGAGTTCGATAGCAAACGCAGAAACTGATTTTCCGTTTCAATCTTCTTCGGCATCAGGTTAAGGATAAGTACCTTTAGCGGGCGAATTTCCTGACCTGATGCGCGAGAAGTCGTCATGACGAAGACATTCTCCTCACGTAAAAAATTGACGGCGGGTAGCTCGTCCAGCACGCGAATCGGCATAACCTGATAACCTCACGACATACGTTTAAACGTTTAGACATCCAGACAGCTGAAGATACTCAGAAATCAGGCGAATGTCGAGTCTGCAAGTTCAAGGTGAGAAAGTTTCACGACAGCATTTGCATTAGAATAGAAGTAAGCAAAAAAGGAGTGAAGATGATGATTAACATTCGCCGTTCAAGGCATGAGGAAGGGGAAAAACTGATTGCGATCTGGCGTCGCTCAGTCGATGCCACGCACGATTTTCTGTCAAACGCTTATCGGGCCGAACTGGAAGAGCTGGTGAGCGATTTTCTGCCAGAAGCGCCACTATGGGTTGCCGTGACCGATCAGGATGAGCCGGTAGGATTTATGCTGCTTACCGGTGAACATATGGATGCGCTGTTTGTCGATCCGGACGTGCGTGGTCAGGGTATCGGTAAGAGATTAGTTGAACATGCGTTAACACTGGCGCCGGGGTTGACAACCAATGTTAACGAGCAAAATACACAAGCTGTTGGATTTTATAAGAAAATGGGATTTAAGGTGACGGGACGTTCGGAGGTTGACGATCTTGGGAAACCGTATCCATTGTTGAATTTAATTTATCCGTGAGTAGTGGTGCTGCCTGATAAGTGCATACAGGCCGGATAAGGCGAAACTGCCATCCGGCGGTGCCGGTTGCCTGATGGCGCTGCGCTTATCAGGCCTACATTTTTACAGTTACCACACACGCAAAGAAGCCCGTCCAGACGGACGGGCTTCTTCACTTGTCTGATGCCTGGCAGTTTATGGCGGGCGTCCTGCCCGCCACCCTACGGGCCGTTGCTGCGCAACGAGTGCTCACCGACAGACTACAGATAAAACAAAAGGCCCAGTCTTCCGACAGGGCCCTTCGTTTTATTTGATGCCTGGCAGTTCCCTACTCTCGCATGGGGAGACCCCACACTACCATCGGCGCTACGGCGTTTCACTTCTGAGTTCGGCATGGGGTCAGGTGGGACCACCGCGCTAGTGCCGCCAGGCAAATTCTGTTATCAGACCGTTTTTACGTTCTGATGTAATCTGAATCTGAGCTGAAAATCGTCTCTCATCCGCCAAAACATCTTCGGCGTTGTAAGGTTAAGCCTCACGGTTCATTAGTACCGGTTAGCTCAACGCATCGCTGCGCTTACACACCCGGCCTATCAACGTCGTCGTCTTCAACGTTCCTTCAGGAGACTCTAAGTCTCAGGGAGAACTCATCTCGGGGCAAGTTTCGTGCTTAGATGCTTTCAGCACTTATCTCTTCCGCATTTAGCTACCGGGCAGTGCCATTGGCATGACAACCCGAACACCAGTGATGCGTCCACTCCGGTCCTCTCGTACTAGGAGCAGCCCCCCTCAGTTCTCCAGCGCCCACGGCAGATAGGGACCGAACTGTCTCACGACGTTCTAAACCCAGCTCGCGTACCACTTTAAATGGCGAACAGCCATACCCTTGGGACCTACTTCAGCCCCAGGATGTGATGAGCCGACATCGAGGTGCCAAACACCGCCGTCGATATGAACTCTTGGGCGGTATCAGCCTGTTATCCCCGGAGTACCTTTTATCCGTTGAGCGATGGCCCTTCCATTCAGAACCACCGGATCACTATGACCTGCTTTCGCACCTGCTCGCGCCGTCACGCTCGCAGTCAAGCTGGCTTATGCCATTGCACTAACCTCCTGATGTCCGACCAGGATTAGCCAACCTTCGTGCTCCTCCGTTACTCTTTAGGAGGAGACCGCCCCAGTCAAACTACCCACCAGACACTGTCCGCAACCCGGATTACGGGTCCACGTTAGAACATCAAACATTAAAGGGTGGTATTTCAAGGTCGGCTCCATGCAGACTGGCGTCCACACTTCAAAGCCTCCCACCTATCCTACACATCAAGGCTCAATGTTCAGTGTCAAGCTATAGTAAAGGTTCACGGGGTCTTTCCGTCTTGCCGCGGGTACACTGCATCTTCACAGCGAGTTCAATTTCACTGAGTCTCGGGTGGAGACAGCCTGGCCATCATTACGCCATTCGTGCAGGTCGGAACTTACCCGACAAGGAATTTCGCTACCTTAGGACCGTTATAGTTACGGCCGCCGTTTACCGGGGCTTCGATCAGGAGCTTCGCTTGCGCTGACCCCATCAATTAACCTTCCGGCACCGGGCAGGCGTCACACCGTATACGTCCACTTTCGTGTTTGCACAGTGCTGTGTTTTTAATAAACAGTTGCAGCCAGCTGGTATCTTCGACTGACTTCAGCTCCATGAGTAAATCACTTCACCTACATGTCAGCGTGCCTTCTCCCGAAGTTACGGCACCATTTTGCCTAGTTCCTTCACCCGAGTTCTCTCAAGCGCCTTGGTATTCTCTACCTGACCACCTGTGTCGGTTTGGGGTACGATTTGATGTTACCTGATGCTTAGAGGCTTTTCCTGGAAGCAGGGCATTTGTTGCTTCAGCACCGTAGTGCCTCGTCATCACGCCTCAGCCTTGATTTTCCGGATTTGCCTGGAAAACCAGCCTACACGCTTAAACCGGGACAACCGTCGCCCGGCCAACATAGCCTTCTCCGTCCCCCCTTCGCAGTAACACCAAGTACGGGAATATTAACCCGTTTCCCATCGACTACGCCTTTCGGCCTCGCCTTAGGGGTCGACTCACCCTGCCCCGATTAACGTTGGACAGGAACCCTTGGTCTTCCGGCGAGCGGGCTTTTCACCCGCTTTATCGTTACTTATGTCAGCATTCGCACTTCTGATACCTCCAGCAACCCTCACAGGCCACCTTCACAGGCTTACAGAACGCTCCCCTACCCAACAACGCATCAGCGTCGCTGCCGCAGCTTCGGTGCATGGTTTAGCCCCGTTACATCTTCCGCGCAGGCCGACTCGACCAGTGAGCTATTACGCTTTCTTTAAATGATGGCTGCTTCTAAGCCAACATCCTGGCTGTCTGGGCCTTCCCACATCGTTTCCCACTTAACCATGACTTTGGGACCTTAGCTGGCGGTCTGGGTTGTTTCCCTCTTCACGACGGACGTTAGCACCCGCCGTGTGTCTCCCGTGATAACATTCTCCGGTATTCGCAGTTTGCATCGGGTTGGTAAGCCGGGATGGCCCCCTAGCCGAAACAGTGCTCTACCCCCGGAGATGAGTTCACGAGGCGCTACCTAAATAGCTTTCGGGGAGAACCAGCTATCTCCCGGTTTGATTGGCCTTTCACCCCCAGCCACAGGTCATCCGCTAATTTTTCAACATTAGTCGGTTCGGTCCTCCAGTTAGTGTTACCCAACCTTCAACCTGCCCATGGCTAGATCACCGGGTTTCGGGTCTATACCCTGCAACTTAACGCCCAATTAAGACTCGGTTTCCCTCCGGCTCCCCTATTCGGTTAACCTTGCTACAGAATATAAGTCGCTGACCCATTATACAAAAGGTACGCAGTCACCCCACCACTAAGCCCCCTCTGCTTCTTTTGAGGTTGAACGTCGCTTTCGCTCCGTTAACCGTATCCTCAGCAAAGGATGCGTATGTGGAGTTCACCACTGGCTTAGTGGTGGGGCTCCCACTGCTTGTACGTACACGGTTTCAGGTTCTTTTTCACTCCCCTCGCCGGGGTTCTTTTCGCCTTTCCCTCACGGTACTGGTTCACTATCGGTCAGTCAGGAGTATTTAGCCTTGGAGGATGGTCCCCCCATATTCAGACAGGATACCACGTGTCCCGCCCTACTCATCGAGCTCACAGCATATGCGCTTTTGTGTACGGGGCTGTCACCCTGTATCGCGCGCCTTTCCAGACGCTTCCACTAACACACATGCTGATTCAGGCTCTGGGCTCCTCCCCGTTCGCTCGCCGCTACTGGGGGAATCTCGGTTGATTTCTTTTCCTCGGGGTACTTAGATGTTTCAGTTCCCCCGGTTCGCCTCATTAACCTATGGATTCAGTTAATGATAGTGTGACGAATCACACTGGGTTTCCCCATTCGGGTATCGCCGGTTATAACGGTTCATATCACCTTACCGGCGCTTATCGCAGATTAGCACGCCCTTCATCGCCTCTGACTGCCAGGGCATCCACCGTGTACGCTTAGTCGCTTAACCTCACAACCCGAAGATGTTTCTTACGATTCATCATCGTGTTGCGAAAATTTGAGAGACTCACGAACAACTTTCGTTGTTCTGTGTTTCAATTTTCAGCTTGATCCAGATTTTTAAAGAGCAAATATCTCAAACGTGACTCGTAAGTCAGTTTTGAGATATTAAGGCAGGTGACTTTCACTCACAAACCAGCAAGTGGCGTCCCCTGGAGGTTTGACCTCATCAGTTTGAACGCTGGCGTCCCCTAGGGGATTCGAACCCCTGTTACCGCCGTGAAAGGGCGGTGTCCTGGGCCTCTAGACGAAGGGGACACTGAAGTCTCAATCGCAAGACGCCTTGCTATTCACTTTTCATCAGACAATCTGTGTGAGCACTGCAAAGTACGCTTCTTTAAGGTAAGGAGGTGATCCAACCGCAGGTTCCCCTACGGTTACCTTGTTACGACTTCACCCCAGTCATGAATCACAAAGTGGTAAGCGCCCTCCCGAAGGTTAAGCTACCTACTTCTTTTGCAACCCACTCCCATGGTGTGACGGGCGGTGTGTACAAGGCCCGGGAACGTATTCACCGTGGCATTCTGATCCACGATTACTAGCGATTCCGACTTCATGGAGTCGAGTTGCAGACTCCAATCCGGACTACGACGCACTTTATGAGGTCCGCTTGCTCTCGCGAGGTCGCTTCTCTTTGTATGCGCCATTGTAGCACGTGTGTAGCCCTGGTCGTAAGGGCCATGATGACTTGACGTCATCCCCACCTTCCTCCAGTTTATCACTGGCAGTCTCCTTTGAGTTCCCGGCCGGACCGCTGGCAACAAAGGATAAGGGTTGCGCTCGTTGCGGGACTTAACCCAACATTTCACAACACGAGCTGACGACAGCCATGCAGCACCTGTCTCACGGTTCCCGAAGGCACAAATCCATCTCTGAATTCTTCCGTGGATGTCAAGACCAGGTAAGGTTCTTCGCGTTGCATCGAATTAAACCACATGCTCCACCGCTTGTGCGGGCCCCCGTCAATTCATTTGAGTTTTAACCTTGCGGCCGTACTCCCCAGGCGGTCTACTTAACGCGTTAGCTCCGGAAGCCACGCCTCAAGGGCACAACCTCCAAGTAGACATCGTTTACGGCGTGGACTACCAGGGTATCTAATCCTGTTTGCTCCCCACGCTTTCGCACCTGAGCGTCAGTCTTTGTCCAGGGGGCCGCCTTCGCCACCGGTATTCCTCCAGATCTCTACGCATTTCACCGCTACACCTGGAATTCTACCCCCCTCTACAAGACTCAAGCCTGCCAGTTTCGAATGCAGTTCCCAGGTTGAGCCCGGGGATTTCACATCCGACTTGACAGACCGCCTGCGTGCGCTTTACGCCCAGTAATTCCGATTAACGCTTGCACCCTCCGTATTACCGCGGCTGCTGGCACGGAGTTAGCCGGTGCTTCTTCTGCGGGTAACGTCAATTGCTGTGGTTATTAACGACAACACCTTCCTCCCCGCTGAAAGTACTTTACAACCCGAAGGCCTTCTTCATACACGCGGCATGGCTGCATCAGGCTTGCGCCCATTGTGCAATATTCCCCACTGCTGCCTCCCGTAGGAGTCTGGACCGTGTCTCAGTTCCAGTGTGGCTGGTCATCCTCTCAGACCAGCTAGGGATCGTCGCCTTGGTGAGCCGTTACCTCACCAACAAGCTAATCCCATCTGGGCACATCTGATGGCAAGAGGCCCGAAGGTCCCCCTCTTTGGTCTTGCGACGTTATGCGGTATTAGCCACCGTTTCCAGTAGTTATCCCCCTCCATCAGGCAGTTTCCCAGACATTACTCACCCGTCCGCCACTCGTCAGCAAAGCAGCAAGCTGCTTCCTGTTACCGTTCGACTTGCATGTGTTAGGCCTGCCGCCAGCGTTCAATCTGAGCCATGATCAAACTCTTCAATTTAAAAGTTTGATGCTCAAAGAATTAAACTTCGTAATGAATTACGTGTTCACTCTTGAGACTTGGTATTCATTTTTCGTCTTGCGACGTCAAGAATCCGTATCTTCGAGTGCCCACACAGATTGTCTGATAAATTGTTAAAGAGCAGATGCGATGCGGCTTGCAGCTCACCGTCGCGAGGTGGCGTATATTACGCTTTCCTCTTTCAGAGTCAACCCTGAATTTCAGGATTTTTCTCTTTAACCGACCGGCTGTTTGTGTGAAGTGATTCACATCCGCCGTGTCGATGGAGGCGCATTATAGGGAGTTCTCTGCTGACCGCAATAGAAAAATTGCAGAAAAATGACTGTTTGCTGCATTCCCCAGCAAAACCCCTGGTTATACCCATTTACGCACAGACTTATCCACAAAATGCGCGTTCATTTCCTCGATCTTCTCACTCTGCAAACGATCTTTCAGGGATAAAAGCGGGGACAGAATTTAAAGAGAAAAATTCGCGAGCGTTGCGCAAACGTTTTCGTTACAATGTCGCCGCAAAATGAGAATACCCCATAAGGGGCGTTAGCTGAGTTTTTCACGAAAAATTCAGCTAACGCTCTCTGTAATCGTCAAATCCAGGGGATTTACCATGCAACAACGTCGTCCAGTCCGCCGCGCTCTGCTCAGTGTTTCTGACAAGGCCGGTATCATCGAATTCGCCCAGGCACTTTCCGCACGCGGTGTGGAGCTGCTGTCTACGGGGGGCACCGCCCGCCTGTTAGCAGAAAAAGGCCTGCCGGTGACCGAAGTTTCCGATTACACCGGTTTTCCGGAAATGATGGATGGACGCGTAAAGACCCTGCATCCAAAAGTCCACGGCGGCATCCTCGGTCGCCGCGGCCAGGACGATGCCATTATGGAACAGCACCACATCGCCCCTATCGATATGGTTGTCGTTAACCTGTATCCGTTCGCTGAGACCGTTGCCCGCGAAGGTTGCTCGCTGGAAGATGCGGTAGAGAACATCGATATCGGCGGCCCGACCATGGTGCGCTCCGCCGCGAAGAACCATAAAGACGTGGCCATCGTGGTGAAGAGCAGCGACTACGACGCCATTATTAAAGAGATGGATGCTAACGAGGGCTCTCTGACCCTCGACACCCGTTTCGATCTCGCGATTAAAGCCTTCGAACACACCGCCGCCTACGACAGCATGATTGCCAACTACTTCGGCAGCATGGTTCCGGCTTATCACGGTGAGAGCAAAGAAGCCGCCGGTCGCTTCCCGCGTACGCTGAACCTGAACTTCATTAAGAAGCAGGATATGCGCTACGGCGAGAACAGCCACCAGCAGGCAGCCTTCTATATAGAAGAAAATGTGAAAGAAGCGTCCGTTGCCACCGCACAGCAGGTTCAGGGCAAAGCGCTTTCTTACAACAACATCGCTGATACCGACGCGGCGCTGGAGTGTGTGAAAGAGTTCAACGAGCCAGCCTGCGTAATCGTCAAGCACGCTAACCCGTGCGGCGTGGCGGTGAGCACCACTATTCTCGACGCTTACGACCGTGCGTATAAAACCGACCCAACCTCCGCGTTCGGCGGCATTATCGCCTTCAACCGCGAGCTGGATGCCGAAACCTCGCAGGCCATCATCTCCCGTCAGTTCGTGGAAGTGATCATCGCCCCATCCGCAAGCGAAGAAGCGCTGAAGATCACTGCCGCTAAACAGAACGTTCGCGTCCTGACCTGTGGTCAGTGGGCACAGCGCGTACCTGGTCTGGACTTCAAACGCGTTAACGGCGGCCTGCTGGTTCAGGACAGGGATCTGGGTATGGTGAGCGAAGCTGAACTGCGCGTGGTCTCTAAACGCCAGCCGACCGAGCAGGAACTGCGCGATGCGCTGTTCTGCTGGAAAGTGGCAAAGTTCGTGAAATCCAACGCCATTGTGTATGCCAAAGAGAACATGACCATCGGCATAGGCGCAGGCCAGATGAGCCGCGTGTACTCCGCCAAAATCGCCGGGATTAAAGCGGCTGACGAAGGTCTGGAAGTGAAAGGCTCCGCGATGGCCTCTGATGCCTTCTTCCCGTTCCGCGATGGTATTGATGCCGCTGCCGCTGTCGGCGTGAGCTGCGTTATCCAGCCTGGCGGTTCTATCCGTGATGATGAAGTCATTGCCGCTGCCGATGAACACGGCATTGCGATGATCTTCACCGACATGCGCCACTTCCGCCATTAATTCAGGGAGCAGACGATGAAAGTTTTAGTCATTGGTAACGGCGGGCGCGAACATGCGCTGGCCTGGAAAGCCGCACAGTCGCCGCTGGTTGATACCGTTTTTGTCGCACCGGGTAACGCCGGTACCGCGCTGGAGCCCGCGTTGCAGAACGTGGCTATCGGCGTCACCGATATTCCGGCGCTGCTGAGCTTTGCCCGGGACGAGAAGATCGATCTGACCATCGTCGGTCCGGAAGCGCCGCTGGTGATTGGCGTGGTCGATGCCTTCCGCGCCGCAGGCCTGAAAATTTTCGGCCCAACCGAAGGGGCCGCCCAACTGGAAGGCTCCAAAGCCTTCACCAAAGATTTCCTCGCTCGTCACCAGATTCCGACGGCGGAATACCAGAATTTCACCGAGATTGAGCCTGCCCTGGCTTATCTGCGTGAGAAAGGCGCGCCGATCGTCATCAAGGCCGATGGTCTGGCCGCCGGTAAAGGCGTTATCGTGGCGATGACGCTGGAAGAAGCCGAAGCCGCCGTGCAGGACATGCTGGCAGGCAACGCCTTTGGCGACGCGGGTCACCGCATCGTGATTGAAGAGTTCCTCGACGGCGAAGAGGCAAGCTTTATCGTGATGGTCGACGGTGAGCACGTTCTGCCGATGGCCACCAGCCAGGATCACAAACGCGTAGGCAACGGCGATACCGGCCCGAACACTGGCGGTATGGGGGCCTACTCACCGGCGCCGGTGGTAACCGATGAAGTGCACCAGCGCACCATGGAACGCATCATCTGGCCAACCGTGAAAGGCATGGCAGCAGAAGGTAACACGTACACCGGCTTCCTGTATGCGGGTCTGATGATCGACAAGCAGGGCAACCCGAAAGTTATCGAGTTCAACTGCCGCTTCGGCGATCCGGAAACCCAGCCGATCATGCTGCGCATGAAATCGGATCTGGTGGATCTTTGCCTGGCCGCCTGCGACGGCAAGCTGGATGAGAAAACCTCCGAGTGGGACGAGCGCGCTTCATTAGGCGTGGTGATCGCCGCGGGCGGTTATCCGGGCAGCTACAGCACCGGCGACGAGATCCACGGTCTGCCGCTGGAAGAAGTGGCTGACGGTAAGGTTTTCCACGCGGGCACCAAACTCGCCGATGACGATCGCGTGTTGACCAGCGGCGGTCGCGTACTGTGCGCCACCGCGCTGGGCCACACCGTGGCTGAGGCGCAGAAACGCGCTTACGCCCTGATGACCGACATCCGCTGGGACGGCAGCTTCAGCCGTAACGACATTGGCTGGCGCGCCATCGAGCGTGAACAGAACTAACGGCTGAGTTTAGCCAGTAGCGTTTTGCGCGTAATGCCCAATTGACGGGCGGCTTCGGTTTTGTTGCCGCCCGTTTTTTCCAGCGCAGCCAGAATCACCTCTTTTTCGACGTCCACCAGCGGTTGGATCTCACCACTGTATTCCGTTTTTATCGGCGTCGCGGCAATAGCGAGAGGCAATTCGCGTTCAGAAATGTATTCTCCCGTCAGCAACACCACCGCCCGCTCGATAGCGTTTTCCAGCTCACGGATATTGCCCGGCCAGTCGTAGTGGATCAGCAGATCCATCGCCTGCGGCGTAAACCCCTTCACCACTTTGCGGTTACGTTCGGCAAAACGCCGCAGAAAATGGTCTGCCAGTAGCGGAATATCTTCCCGACGCTGGCGCAAAGAAGGCATTTCAATCGCCACCACATTCAGGCGGTAATAGAGATCCTGGCGAAAACGACCAGCACTCACCTCTTCCGCCAGATCGCGGTGGGTAGCGGCAATCAGCCGCACATCAACCGACACGGTCTGATTGCTGCCCACACGCTGCACCTCACGTTCCTGAATCGCCCGCAGCAGGCGTACCTGCATCAGCGGTGAAATATCGCCAATTTCATCGAGGAATAAGGTGCCGCCATCCGCTTCGACAAAGCGTCCCTCCCGACGTTTATCCGCACCGGTAAACGCGCCTTTTTCGTGTCCGAACAGCTCAGACTCCAGCAGCGATTCATTAAGCGCCGCGCAGTTGAGCGTGACCAGCGGTTTATCGCTCCTGGCGCTACAGGCGTGTAGCGCCCGCGCCACCAGCTCTTTACCCGTGCCGGAGTCTCCGTGAATCAATACCGTGGCGTCTGATGGTGCGACCATCGCGATTTCATTCAGTAAATGTTGCATCGCCGGACTGCTGCCAATCATGCCAAACTGCGCAGCCGACGCCGATGGCAATTCAGCGCCCGTTTCCCGCGTATGCGCCAACGCCTTTTCCAGCGTCTCCTGCAGACGGTCAAAATCCAGCGGTTTAATTAAATAGTCGAGCGCACCGGCTTTCAACGCCTCTACCGCCGTTTCCACGCTGGAGAATGCCGTCATAATCAAAATCGGAATGGCGGGGTTGAGCGCTTTAATCTCCTTCAGCGTGGCGATACCGTCCATCTCCGCCATACGCACATCGCACAGTACCAGATCAAAGACTTTCTCACGCACCTGAGCCAACGCATCATGCCCACTGTAGGCCAGAGCGACGTTATAGCCCCAGCCCCGAAGCAGCGCCTGTAAAATCGTGCAGTGGCTTACATCATCATCCACAACCAGAATATCGATTTTTCCGCGTATCACCCTTGTTAATCCTGTTGTCTCGCTATCACTGGCAACCAGATAGTAAAGACCGCGCCTTTACCCTCAATACTTTTCACCTTAATCGCGCCGCCATGCTGTTCGATGATATTTTGCACCACCGCCAGCCCCAGGCCTGTCCCGTCAGCTTTGGTCGTAAAATAAGGTGTAAAAATCGCCTCCAGCTGATCCGGGGCGATCCCTTTCCCGCTATCGGTAACAGTGATGATAACGCGGTCGGTCCCACTTTCTTTTGCCTCTACGCTAATCGTTCCCTGGCGGCCAATCGCATGAATAGCGTTCAGGTACAAATTCAACAGCACCTGAGTCAGCCTGTCCGGGTCAGCCTGAATACGCTTAAGCGTCTCATTCGCCGTGAACCTCAACTGAATCTCTCTGCTTTGGGCATCCTGACTGACCAGATTCAGGGAGTGAGTAATAATATCATTGAGGTTAACCGTCTGGAGCGTCAGATGCGCGGGCTTTACCAGTTCGAGCAATTCGCTTACCACCCGGTTCAAACGGTCGGCCTCTTTGGCCATCACCTGCGCCAGTTCATGCGACTCGCCGCCGGCAGGCGTGCGCTCGGCAAAGTATTTCGCCAGCCCTTTGATGGACGAGAGCGGGTTACGAATTTCGTGCGCGACGCCCGCCGCCAGATGCCCCATCGCCACCAGCTTTTCTTTACGCTTCATTGCATCAAGCAGTTCTCTGTGTGAGCGCTGATAACGCTGATGCCAAAAAAACGCCAGTAACGTTGCCAACAGCACCGCCGCTAACGCAGACAAAACAATCAGCGTATTACGCCACTCCCTTGCCTGTGTCGCGGCCAGCTCGCTGGCGTCAAAGGCAATAAAAATAGTTTGTTTCGCTGGTTCGTCGTCATTGGCGCTACGCGCCATGCCGTGCCCCCTCATACCGTGACCTCTCATACCGAAAAGCGGCTGGAACTGACGGTAAATTTCCAGCGCAGGCACCGTCTCGCCGTTAGCAGCAACGTCGACACGCCGCCAACGCTCCTGCGGCCCGGGGTTTAGTTGATGCATTTCAGATGCGGAATAGAGCGATTTGCCCACCATGCCAGGGTTGCTATGAGTGATGATTACCCCCTGCGCATCCGTTACGGCGAACCACAACACGCCTGGCTGACCCGCCATCTCTTCCAGCAATGTCTGCTGCTGCGCGTGATGCATCCGCATTCCCATACCTACTCGCGTGCCGGACTCCAGAGCGCGAATGAGTACATTTCCCTTTTCCAGCAGCGTCTGCCTGGCGGCAGCGCTCTCACGGCCATAGTCGCGAATGACCATAATGGAAAATAGCCCCACCAGAATGAAGATCGCCACAGGTAACAGTCGACTCAACCACGTTGCAGCGGCATCTTTATGTAATCGTATAAAACTCACAGGCTTCCCCGGCTCGTTTTTATTTTCCTTACTTAAGCAGAGATCATGCCATTCTTCGCTCCGCATAACCGCGCGGTGTCGCACACCCTTTCGGATACTAGTGGGTAAAAATGACTCGCCAGGCGGGTCATGCGAGTCATTTTTACTCGCTTTTTGCCGCCTGAAGCGGGTTAACTCGCTGCCCGACAAGGAATAGTTACCTGGCACGGAAGATGCAAGAGAGAGGATAAGATGAGCAACAGGAGAACGCAAAATGAAACGGAACAATAAATCAGCTATCGCGCTAATCGCCCTCTCTCTTTTGGCCCTGAGCTCCGGCGCCGCCTTCGCCGGGCATCACTGGGGCAACAATGACGGTATGTGGCAACAGGGAGGTAGCCCGGTAACTACGGAACAGCAGGCGACGGCGCAGAAGATTTATGATGATTACTATACGCAGACCAGCGCGCTGCGCCAGCAACTGATATCCAAACGTTATGAATACAACGCGCTACTGACCGCCAGTTCGCCGGATACTGCGAAAATTAACGCGGTTGCCAAAGAGATGGAGTCATTAGGCCAGAAGTTAGATGAGCAACGCGTGAAACGGGATGTCGCGATGGCGCAGGCTGGCATACCACGCGGCGCAGGAATGGGCTATGGCGGTTGCGGCGGCTATGGCGGCGGTTATCATCGCGGCGGCGGTCACATGGGTATGGGAAACTGGTAAAGCATGTTTGCCGAATGGCGGCTTCGCCATCCGGTATTCCATCAAAAGGTTTTCGCTTGCGGCTGCCAGTGACAGAAATCTGAATTCGCCACCAGCAAAAGTTGCGATCCTTCCGGCGCCTCCAGCCATGCTACGCTCACCTCTACCGATGAGTGGTTCTGGCGGCGCTCAATGTGGCTTATTGCCCAGGAATCCAGATCCGGTTTCAGCGTTTCACCTTCACAGGTGGTTACCGTATGGTCGGCGTGCCAGCGTCCCTGGCGTAGTATGACCCGCCCCAAGCGCAAGGCGTCGCTGGTCTGACGGATTTGTTCGGCGCGATAGCGATACAAGGCAATCTGATCGTTGGAAAGCTGCTGCTTCTGCCCCCCGACTTCACGCTGCATAAAACTGAGTTCGCCATGAGCGTCGAAACGCGCGCGAATATGTTCTGGCGGTTTGCTGTAAATATTGAGTTCAATAAGCGAAAGCGTATCACCCTGCCAACGATATTCGCTGGTCGTCGTGCTGCCGCTATGCCACGGGCTAAAAACAGAAAGCAGATGGACTTCATCGTTCGTATCTTTACGCCAGATACGCACCGCGCCGTGATCGCCGGCAAAGCCGCTGGCAGTAAACGGAGGCGGTGAAGCGTTATGACTGCAGGCAGTCAGCAACAGCGCGCCAGAAAACAGAAACGCGCGACGCCAGACAGACAAAAGGGGCTGACGAGCCCCTTCGATAAAACTGTTCACAGCTACGCGTCTTACTTAACTGCGTCTTTCAGAGCTTTACCAGAAACAAACGCCGGTACGTTAGCGGCGGCGATTTTGATTTCTTTACCGGTCTGTGGGTTACGGCCAGTGCGCTCAGCACGGTGGTTCACTTTGAAGGTACCGAAACCAACCAGTTGTACAGCATCGCCTTCTTTCAGAGACTCAGTAATAGCAGCCAGAGTGGATTCCAGAGCAGCTTTAGCCTGGGTTTTGGACAGTTCTGCTTTGTCTGCAATTACATCAATCAGTTGAGTCTTGTTCATAAGTTATCCTTACAATGTGTTTATCGCTTGCTAAGCATCGAGTGCGACGGAAATGCCAGAAAAGCACTCTCCTGCATACACGCACCGATAGCCACTTTTTTTCGCCTCCCAAATGTAGACCAGACGGGGGGCATAAGGGAAGCCTTATGGCACGACAAATCAGACGTTAAATCACGTTTTCTGGTGTCATTGCTGAAAATTTATACCGATATTGCTCTCACCAGCCTCGCGCAGGTCTGCCCTGAGCCCTTTTATCAGTTCAATATCGCGTTCTTCGCAGTCGGCTAAAAGTCGGAATATTTCCCACTGAATATCCCATTCCTGTTCAACGGCAGGGTTCGTTTTGAGCTCCTCATCGGTCATTTCCCGACCAGCCTGAGTCATTTCCAACATCGCCACCGTAGTAATGGAAGTCTTACTAACCTCAATAGCGTGTTCCAGCGTTTCGCCGCTAAGACGAGAATGCATTAATTCGCTTAATGCGACGCAGGCATCAATCGCCGGGTAAACGCCGTACAGATCATAGTCGTCAGCTGCCGGAATTGCCTCTTCAAACTTCTCCAGTTGGCTATCGAAATTGACCTTTGCATCTTTCACCGTCAGGGTTTCCCAGATCAGATCCAGAATGCGACGGTAGATCTGTCCGTCGCCGAATTCCGTCTGCTTGCAAAACATGGCGTAGTTCGGGTACATGCGCTCGCACAAGCAGGCCATAAAGGTAACGTGCTGCCAGCTTTCCAGCCGCTCCAGACGCAAATGAATCGGGTTTTGTAACATGATGGAATCTCGAATCGGAAATTAGCGGCAGTTTACCTGAATCAGCGCTGAATTTCTTGCCAACGAACAAACGCCGGACGTCCGGAAGCGACGGCATCCGCCCAGCGCGTCGGCTCCGGCAGGCGATACCCTTTCATACAGCGCTGTACCCACGCCAGCGCGCTGTCAGTACTGACCCGGTGCCCCGTCGCGATAAACAGCGGATTACAGCGCGCCTTGCTGCGCCATACCCACGCCAGTTGCTCGCCTTTATCCATTAAGGGGCTAAGTGCGCCAGGTTCGGTGGAAAGTGGCTCAAATTTACCGCATAGCCGTTTTTTCGCTACGCCGATGGTCGGCACGTCCACCAACAGTCCAAAATGACTGGCGACGCCAAGCCGACGCGGATGCGAAATACCGTGACCGTCCACAAACAGCAAATCGGGCTTTTGCGAGAGCTGTTCCCACGCCGCCAGCAGAGCAGGATATTCACGAAAAGAGAGAAAGCCGGGGATATACGGCATGGTGGTGGCAATACGCGCCACCTTGTACTCTACCAGTTCAAGCGACGGATATTTCAGCAACACCATCGCCGCCCGCGTCACCTCGCCCCCCTGCTCAAAACCGACGTCCGCCCCGCCGATAAACGCTGGCGGATCTTTGTCCAACCGATCTTCGCGGCAAACCGATGAAGCAAGTTCTATCTGTTGAGCGCGTAGCGACGCGAGATCCATACTAACTCCTTAGCTGTGATACTGCGCAGAAAGTCGGTGCACTGCCTCCACAAATGCGCCAGCATGTTCTGGCGGCACATCCTGATGGATGCCATGTCCAAGGTTAAAGACGTGCCCTTCTCCCTGACCGAAACCAGCAAGTATAGTCGCTACTTCGTCTTCGATCCGTGCCGGCGGCGCATACAGCATCGAGGGGTCCATATTGCCCTGCAGCGCCACTTTATGGCCAACGCGACGGCGCGCATCGGCGATATCTGTCGTCCAGTCGAGACCCAGCGCGTCGCAGCCGGTTTCCGCCATCGCCTCCAGCCACTGACCGCCACCTTTAGTGAACAGCGTTACCGGCACGCGGCGACCGTCGTTTTCACGCAGCAGGCCATCGACGATTTTATGCATGTAGTAGAGGGAGAACTGCTGGTAATCGCGGCCAGTCAGCACGCCGCCCCAGGTGTCGAAAATCATCACCGACTGCGCGCCCGCTTTGATTTGCGCGTTGAGGTACAGCGTGACGCTTTTCGCCAACTTATCCAGCAGCAGATGCAACGCCTGCGGGTCAGCGTACATCATCTTTTTAATCACCGTGAAGGCTTTGCTACTGCCGCCTTCCACCATGTAAGTTGCCAGCGTCCACGGGCTGCCGGAGAAGCCAATCAGCGGAACCTCGCCTTTTAGTTCGCGGCGAATCGTGCGTACCGCATTCATCACGTAGCCCAGTTCATCCTCCGGATCGGGAATGGGCAGCTTATCGACATCGGCTTTGCAGGTGACAGGAGCCGTAAAGCGCGGGCCTTCCCCGGCTTCAAAATAGAGCCCCAGGCCCATCGCGTCCGGAATCGTCAGGATATCCGAGAAAAGGATCGCCGCATCAAGCGGATAACGGCGCAGCGGCTGTAAAGTGACCTCGCAGGCCAGTTCGGCATTTTTGCACAGCGACATAAAATCGCCCGCCTGAGCGCGAGTGGCTTTGTACTCCGGTAGATAACGGCCCGCCTGGCGCATCATCCACACTGGCGTAACATCAACGGGCTGGCGCAGCAGCGCACGTAGATAACGATCGTTTTTGAGTTCGGTCATTTTTACATTCCTTTAGCGTTGATGCGCCCAGTGTAACATGTCAATCATATTCAGCCCGACACATTGCCACCGTATCTTCGATCAAACGGCGCGCGACGGTGCCCGGCGGCGGCAGTAGCGGCAGATCGTCATAACGGTACCAATTTGCTTCCAACAGTTCTTTCGGGTCGATGACAATCTCGCCGCTGTCATACTCCGCCATAAAAGCGGTCATCAACGACTGCGGGAAAGGCCACGGCTGGGAAGTCACATAGCGCAGATTTTTCACCTTAATCCCGCTCTCCTCCATTACCTCTCGCGCGACCGCCTGTTCTAAGGTTTCGCCGACTTCAACAAACCCGGCCAGTACCGTATGCACGCCGTTGCGGTGGCGAACGTGCCGGGCCAGCAGGATGGAATCCTCACGGCGAATGGCAACAATAATGCAGGGGGCAATTTGCGGATAGTAGCGTTCGCGGCAATGGCTGCACAGCATCGCCCATTCGGTTTTACTCGGGTGCATAGGGTGCCCGCAATAGCCGCAAAATTTATGCGATCGGTAAAACTCCGCCAACTGTACGCCACGTCCCGCCAGTTGGAACAACCCTGCATCCTGATCGATAACCTGGCGAACCGATCCCATATCATGGCGTCGATGCTGTAACACCAGCCAGACGGGCTCGCCTTGCCATTCACCTATCCGGAGTGCGCGCTGCCCCACAAGATCGAAATTTGCTGCCAGCCCGTGTGGTAATTCCCCATACGGCAACCATAATTTTTGTTCATGGCTGACGATCCACCAGCCACTCTCTAATTTTTCAATTATACGATCCATAGCTCTTGCACTACCTTTGCTTCACTGGCATGTTGTTAACATTATTTTTACATTCATGGCGAGCAGCCTTTATCTAACTTGCGGAGACAATCATGCTAAACCAGCTGGAAAACCTGACGGAGCGCGTTGGCGGAAGCAACAAACTGGTCGATCGCTGGCTGGATGTACGTAAGCACCTGCTCGTGGCTTACTACAACCTGGTTGGCATTAAGCCTGGCAAAGAATCGTACATGCGGCTGAATGAAAAAGCGCTGGATAATTTTTGTCAGAGCCTGGTCGATTACCTTTCCGCCGGGCACTTCAGTATTTATGAACGTATTCTCCATAAATTGGAAGGAAACGGTCAGCTTTTACATGCGGCAAAAATCTGGCCGCTGCTGGAAGATAATACGCAGCGCATTATGGATTATTACGACACCAGCCTGGAAACTGCCATCGATCACGATAATTGTCTCGAATTTCAACAAGCTCTGTCAGATATCGGCGAAGCGCTGGAAGCCCGCTTTGTGCTGGAAGACAAGCTGATTATGCTGGTGTTTGACGCGATGCACGACGGCGCCAGAGTCAAACGTCCCGCTTGAGTTCTGCGCGAGTAACAGGTAGTTTACTTCAGCCCCCTCTTCGGAGGGGCAGTTATCTTGTCGGAGTGCTAATTTTCCACAAAAGCGTTCGTGATGCGTCAAGGCGGCAAGTCGGTGAATCTCCAGGAGCTTACATAAGTAAGTGACTGGAGTGAGCGGACGAAGCCAACGAAGAGGCAGCGCGAAGGATGAAGTGGAAAAGGCTGAGACCGTTAATTCGGGATCCGCGGAACCTGATCAGGTTAATACCTGCGAAGGGAACAAGAGTAATTCTGCTTTATGCTGCTGCCTTTACGGGCGGCGCACATCCATTACTCCATCCGTCGTCTGACAAGCCACGTCCTTAATTTTTTGGAATGAGCTATGTCTACAACAACGTTAACCCGCCGCGAGCAGCGC
This sequence comes from Salmonella sp. SSDFZ54, assembly GCF_004010735.1. Taxonomy (NCBI): domain Bacteria; kingdom Pseudomonadati; phylum Pseudomonadota; class Gammaproteobacteria; order Enterobacterales; family Enterobacteriaceae; genus Salmonella; species Salmonella sp. SSDFZ54. Next base: position 2,271,665 of record NZ_CP034819.1, on the reverse strand, counting down.
GCTAAAGCCCAGCATTTTATCGATACGCTGGAAGGGACTGCCTTCCCCAACTCGAAACGCATCTACGTGACCGGTTCGCAGCATGATATTCGCGTACCGATGCGTGAAATTCAACTGAGCCCGACGCTCATCGGCGGCAGCAAAGACAACCCGCAGTTTGAAGAGAACGAAGCCGTGCCGGTGTACGACACCTCCGGCCCCTATGGCGATCCTGAGGTGGCGATTAACGTCCAGCAGGGTCTGGCGAAACTGCGCCAGCCATGGATTGACGCACGTAACGATAGCGAAGAACTAGACGACCGTAGCTCGGCTTACACTAAAGAACGTCTGGCCGACGATGGCCTGGACGATCTGCGTTTTACCGGCCTGCTGACGCCGAAACGCGCTAAAGCGGGCAAGCGCGTCACCCAGTTACACTACGCCCGCCAGGGGATTGTCACCCCCGAAATGGAGTTCATCGCCATCCGTGAAAACATGGGCCGCGAGCGCATTCGCAGTGAAGTGCTGCGCCACCAGCATCCGGGGATGAACTTTGGCGCGCGCCTGCCGGAAAACATCACCCCGGAATTCGTGCGCGATGAAGTCGCCGCGGGCCGCGCGATTATTCCCGCCAACATCAACCACCCGGAATCCGAGCCGATGATTATCGGCCGCAACTTCCTGGTGAAGGTCAACGCCAATATCGGCAACTCGGCGGTGACCTCCTCTATCGAAGAAGAGGTGGAAAAACTGGTGTGGGCGACGCGCTGGGGGGCGGATACGATAATGGACCTCTCCACCGGCCGCTATATTCACGAAACCCGCGAATGGATCCTGCGTAACAGCCCGGTACCGATCGGCACCGTCCCGATCTACCAGGCGCTGGAAAAGGTCAACGGGATCGCCGAAGATCTTACTTGGGAAGCGTTCCGCGACACGCTGCTGGAGCAAGCTGAACAGGGCGTCGACTACTTCACCATCCACGCGGGCGTGCTGCTGCGCTACGTGCCGATGACCGCCAAACGCCTGACCGGGATTGTCTCGCGCGGCGGTTCAATCATGGCGAAATGGTGTCTCTCCCACCACAAAGAGAACTTCCTGTTCGAACATTTCTGCGAGATTTGCGAAATCTGCGCCGCCTACGACGTTTCCCTGTCGCTGGGAGACGGCCTGCGTCCCGGCTCCATCCAGGACGCCAACGACGAAGCGCAGTTCTCCGAGCTGCATACGCTGGGCGAGTTGACCAAAATCGCCTGGGAATACGACGTGCAGGTGATGATTGAAGGCCCAGGCCACGTGCCGATGCATATGATTCAGCGCAACATGACCGAGGAACTGGAGCACTGCCATGAAGCGCCGTTCTACACCTTAGGGCCGTTGACCACTGACATCGCGCCGGGCTATGACCACTTCACCTCCGGGATCGGTGCGGCGATGATCGGCTGGTTTGGCTGTGCGATGCTGTGTTACGTGACGCCGAAAGAGCACCTCGGTCTGCCGAACAAAGAAGATGTGAAGCAAGGGCTGATTACCTACAAGATTGCCGCCCACGCCGCTGACTTAGCGAAAGGCCATCCGGGCGCGCAGATCCGCGATAACGCCATGTCGAAAGCGCGCTTCGAATTCCGCTGGGAAGATCAGTTTAACCTCGCGCTCGACCCGTTCACCGCCCGCGCCTACCACGATGAAACCCTGCCGCAGGAGTCCGGTAAGGTCGCTCACTTCTGTTCCATGTGCGGGCCAAAGTTCTGCTCGATGAAAATCAGTCAGGAAGTCCGCGACTATGCCGCCGCGCAAACCATCGAAGTCGGCATGGCGGATATGTCGGAAAACTTCCGCGCCAAAGGCGGCGAAATTTATCTCAAACGGGAGGAAGCCTGATGTATCAGCCTGATTTCCCCACCGTGCCGTTCCGCCTCGGGCTTTACCCGGTGGTGGACAGCGTTGCATGGATTGAGCGTCTACTGGAGGCGGGCGTACGCACCATCCAGCTGCGTATCAAAGATAAACGCGATGAAGAGGTGGAAGCCGACGTTATCGCCGCCATTGCACTGGGGCGTCGTTATGACGCCCGCCTGTTTATCAACGACTACTGGCGACTGGCGATTAAGCACAACGCCTACGGCGTGCACCTGGGCCAGGAAGATCTCGAAACCACTGACCTGAAGGCGATTCAGGCGGCGGGGTTACGCCTGGGCGTATCGACCCACGATGATATGGAGATAGACGTGGCGCTGGCCGCTAAGCCTTCTTATATCGCACTCGGCCACGTCTTCCCCACGCAAACCAAGCAAATGCCTTCCGCCCCGCAGGGACTGGCGCAGTTGGCGCGGCATATTGACCGGCTGGCGGATTATCCCACCGTGGCGATTGGCGGCATCAGTGTGGAACGCGCTCCGTCAGTGCTGGCGACCGGCGTCGGCAGTATTGCCGTGGTCAGCGCCATCACCCAAGCCGCCGACTGGCGCGCCGCTACGCAACAGTTACTTGCAATCGCAGGAGTCGGCGATGAATGACCATGATTTTATGCGTTATAGCCGCCAGATCCTGCTCGGCGATATCGCCATTGAAGGCCAGCAAAAGCTGCTCAATAGCCATGTATTGATTGTCGGCTTAGGCGGATTGGGTTCGCCTGCCGCGCTGTATCTGGCGGGAGCAGGCATCGGCACACTGACGCTGGCGGATGATGACGATGTTCACTTGAGCAATCTCCAGCGGCAAATTCTGTTCACCACCGACGATATTGCCCACCCGAAGGCGCAGGCGGCAAAGCTACGGCTGGCGCAGCTCAACCCCGGTAGCGAGCTGATCGTATTGCAACAGCGTCTGACTGGCGATGTGCTTAAAAACGCGGTAGCGCGTGCCGACGTGGTGCTCGACTGTACCGACAACATGGCGACCCGTCAGGAGATCAACGTCACCTGCGTGGCACTGAATACACCATTAATTACCGCCAGCGCCGTTGGCTTTGGCGGCCAACTGATGGTCCTCACGCCACCGTGGGAACAAGGCTGTTACCGCTGCCTGTGGCCGGACGATGTCGAGCCTGAACGCAACTGCCGTACCGCCGGTATCGTCGGACCGGTTGTTGGCGTGATGGGCACTTTGCAGGCGCTGGAGGCGATTAAATTACTCAGCGGTATTGAGACGCCCAGCGGAGAGCTACGCCTGTTTGACGGCAAAACCAGCCAGTGGCGCAGCCTCGCGCTGCGTCGCGCCAGCGGCTGTCCGGTATGCGGAGGGCGACATGCAAATTCAATTCAATGATGAGCCGATGCAGTGCGCCGCAGGGCAAACCGTCAGCAGCCTGCTCGCTACGCTTAATCAGCTTAAACCGGGCGCAGCGTTGGCGCTCAATCAGCAGATCCTGCCGCGCGAGCAGTGGCAGCAGCAAATCGTGCAGGAAGGTGACCAGATCCTGCTTTTTCACGTTATAGCAGGAGGTTGAGATGTTACGTATTGCCGACAAAACGTTTGATTCGCATCTGTTCACCGGTACCGGAAAATTTGCTTCGTCGCAGCTGATGGTCGAGGCGATTCGCGCCTCCGGTAGCCAGTTGGTGACACTGGCGATGAAACGCGTGGATTTACGTCAGCACAACGACGCTATCCTGGCGCCGCTCATTGAAGCGGGCGTCACGCTGCTGCCCAATACCTCCGGGGCGAAAACTGCCGAAGAGGCGATCTTCGCCGCCCAGCTGGCGCGTGAAGCGCTGGGCACAAACTGGTTGAAATTAGAAATCCACCCGGATGCCCGCTGGCTATTGCCGGACCCGATCGAAACGCTAAAAGCCGCCGAGGCGCTGGTGAAGCAGGGTTTTGTGGTGCTGCCCTACTGCGGCGCGGATCCGGTGTTGTGCAAGCGGCTGGAAGAGGTCGGCTGCGCGGCGGTGATGCCGCTTGGCGCGCCTATCGGTTCGAATCAAGGGCTGGAAACCAAAGCGATGTTGGAGATTATTATCCAGCAGTCCACCGTACCGGTGGTGGTTGATGCGGGCATTGGCGTGCCCAGCCATGCCGCTCAAGCGCTGGAAATGGGCGCTGATGCGGTGCTGGTTAACACGGCGATTGCCGTGGCGGACGATCCGGTGATGATGGCAACCGCTTTCCGCCTGGCTGTAGAAGCGGGAGTACTGGCGCGTCAGGCGGTGCCAGGAAGCAAAAGTTCGCAGGCCAGCGCCACCAGCCCGCTCACCGGGTTTCTGGAGGCGTTAGCATGAAAACCTTCAGCGACCGTTGGCGGCAACTGGAGTGGGACGATATTCGCCTGCGCATCAACGGTAAAACTGCCGCCGACGTGGAGCGCGCGCTGAATGCTTCACGCCTCGACCGCGAGGATATGATGGCGTTGCTCTCCCCCGCCGCCGCCGATTATCTGGAACCGATGGCGCAGCGGGCACAAAGGCTGACCCGACAACGCTTTGGCAATACTGTCAGTTTTTACGTGCCGCTTTATCTCTCAAACCTCTGCGCTAATGACTGCACCTACTGCGGCTTCTCAATGAGCAACCGCATTAAGCGTAAAACGCTGGATGAGGTGGATATTCAAAGGGAGTGCGATGCTATCCGTAAACTGGGCTTTGAGCATCTGTTGCTGGTGACTGGCGAACATCAGGCCAAAGTCGGCATGGACTATTTTCGCCGTCATTTACCGGCTATCCGCCGTCAATTTTCATCATTACAGATGGAAGTCCAGCCCTTGTCGCAAGAAAACTATGCGGAGCTCAAAACGCTGGGGATCGATGGCGTGATGGTTTATCAGGAAACTTACCATGAGGCAATTTATGCACAGCATCACCTGAAGGGAAAGAAACAGGACTTTTTCTGGCGGCTGGAAACGCCGGATCGGTTAGGCCGGGCAGGTATCGACAAAATTGGTTTAGGCGCGCTAATCGGGCTTTCCGACAGCTGGCGGGTTGATTGCTATATGGTGGCGGAGCATCTGTTGTGGATGCAGAAACACTATTGGCAGAGTCGCTATTCTGTTTCCTTCCCGCGTCTGCGTCCGTGTACTGGCGGTGTGGAACCCGCATCTGTGATGGATGAAAAGCAACTGGTGCAAACGATTTGCGCTTTCCGGTTATTGGCACCGGAAATTGAATTATCACTCTCCACCCGCGAATCGCCGTGGTTTCGAGACCATGTGATTCCTCTGGCAATCAACAACGTCAGCGCCTTCTCAAAAACGCAGCCCGGCGGCTACGCTGACGATCATCCGGAACTTGAGCAGTTTTCTCCCCACGATGCCCGTCGGCCTGAAACCGTAGCAAGCGCGTTAAGCGCGCAAGGATTGCAGCCCGTCTGGAAAGACTGGGACAGTTGGCTGGGGCGCGCTTCGCAAATGCGGTGAACCCGTATGTAAACGCATTAGTATTTCACAAGCGAGTACGTAATGTGAAAAACGGGAGATTGTTATCGACCTCCCGTTTTTTTATGTCCGTTCTGAACAGCACTGCGATTTTAAAGCTGGTTGTAGTAGAGAAAACTGAGCAACAAATATTTTTTCGCGGAAATTTGATAGTTTATGTCAATATTTTATGTATTCAATAGCATGATTATTGCCATTTCCGCTACTGCACATGCCTCGCCCATGAACTTTGCGTAAACTGACTGGTATTCATTATAATGTTATCATGCTTAAACTCAATAAAATCGCAAAAAGAATTATAATCTTCATTTAAAGAATAATTAAAATGTTTTCTAATTCCATTACATACACCATCGGAATAGGGATCAGCATCAAATTTAGTATGCATTATTTCCAATCCAGCAAGTAAAGCCGGGTGGTTATTGCGATCAACAGCTATTATCCCGTTTTCCATAGAAGCACGGCCATCTATCCTTTCTACATGAACAGCGATTCCATCCGGAATATATATACCCCCCAATTTTTCCGTGATAATCATATCAGCATCGAGATATATACACCCACTATTTGTTGATAAATCATAACACCCAACCTTATCCGCCTCCAGGAATAACTGACCAGCCTTTAACATAGCCATATTCCTGTAAAAATCAAACCATACATGGCCTTTATCCAGTAAGTAAGATTTAATTAATGAATCATTATCCTCTTGAATATCACTCAATTCTTTTTTCAATAGCTGCAGTAAATGACAATCCCTTTTTTCTTCTGGCATGGATTCTTGCTTAGAAATATTTTCCATATAAATTTCTGATAATTTTTTATCGTACATGCTAAAGTCAATATCATTTCTATATATGACTTTTATGTTTTCATAGTCATACTCAAGTTTTGAAAAAGCATCCTTTTGTCCCGGAAAAAAATCACCATCTACAAAAATACCTATAAGACGTTCTTTTTCAATTGTTGCTGCTTTAATGATATTGTTAAGGTAGGGGTTTTTCTCTGTGTTAATTATAGGTATATCATTTTTCCCAAAGCGAGCAGGATTCCGCTCAAACCACTGGAAAAGAAGAGGGGTTTTCTCATCTAAAAAGCACAAGGGATAATCTTTTCCATTAAAAGTTGTAAACTGAATGTCCCTGTCGGTAACAGTTTTAACCAATTCATTTTTTGAAAGCGCGGGAACATATCTATTTAATGGTGGGATCATAACAATTAAATGCTCCATACTTACTTCATTACATATTTTACATGATGATTATTAGCACATGGTTTTTAGCGTTGCAATCGCTGTCAGCTAAAAGATGTTAAACTAAGCATTAACCGATGGATACATAAATATCCTACTAGTGAGCAATTAAATAAATAATTTATTAAATTTATTTTTATTCCACAAATGGCATCATATTTATAATTCCTGTAATAAGAGCAAACAAAGACCTTAATGGAATTAAATACTCCATTTAATGATTTAAAATGTCCCGCGTAAACAATCAATAAAACAGGTTTATCATTTAATGTATGAACAGCAGGCATTTTATAATGGCGAACCAATAGACTTTAATAACTTAGATTTATGGGATAAATTTAAAGTCACATTTGGACTCAATGTTACAGAAAAAACCAAACCCAATGGTAAAAAATTTCAATTTTGAGTATTGTGGATTCTCTACTTTTATTACGCCGGTTGATGGCGTTGACGGGATTTTAGCAAAGTGGTTCTCAAACAAACATAATGTAATTGTCCCAACGCCTTATACATTCGGTCAGGACCCCATTCCTGGCGTCAATCTTTATCGTAATACAAAAGCAAAATTTGTTATGGCTAACGGCGGTAATAGTCTTCCCTGTGCGATGGCAAAATATAATGCAAAAACTGGACAATTTATTCATATAACCAGTGATAGTGAGTTTTCACCAATAATACGAGAAACAAGAGTCATAAAAAATAATTCATTTATTCATTAAATTTATAATTACAGATAAAATCAAGAGCCAGCATGGCATTGAAAAATAAAATACGGCTTTTTTATCCGCGCTGATTTTGACTTGATGAAGAATAACGGTGGCGACAATAATAATAAGACAATAAATAAATATAAGTAATGATTTATGGTGAAGTATATATAACGATAGAAACAATAAAAAAGCGGACAGAACGTTTGAAATGGTTATCTTTTTTGTAAATACCAAAAGACTAAACATTAAATAGATTAATGAAATAATCGCTGGCATTTTCTTTCCTTGTAGGCAAGCGACCCGGGATTCGGTATCCAGCATGAAGCTGGTGGAGGGATAAATACCCCTCCACCATTTAACGATTACTCGTGATCAGAACCGCCCAGACCTGCGTTCAGCAGCTCTGCCAGGCTGGCAGATGCATCTTCCGCAGTGACCTGCGGTGTTGCTGGCTGCTCACCCGCGGCGCGACGGCGCATACGATCCTGGTGGTACGCATAACCGGTACCGGCCGGAATCAGACGACCCACGATAACGTTCTCTTTCAGGCCGCGCAGTTCGTCGCGTTTACCCGCAACGGCTGCTTCGGTCAGGACACGCGTGGTCTCCTGGAACGATGCGGCAGAGATGAACGATTCGGTTGCCAGAGACGCTTTGGTGATACCCAACAGATCGCGGGAGAAGGTAGCCCCCACTTTGCCATTCGCTTCCAGCTCGCGGTTAGCGATCTTGACGCGAGAGTATTCAACCTGTTCGCCTTCCAGGAAGTCGGAACTACCGGCGCTTTCGATGGTCGCTTTACGCAGCATCTGACGAACGATAACTTCGATGTGTTTATCGTTAATCTTAACGCCCTGCAGACGGTATACATCCTGAACTTCGTTAACAATGTAACGCGTCACAGCATGAACGCCACGCAGACGCAGAATGTCGTGCGGCGCTTCCGGACCATCGGAAATCACATCACCACGTTCTACACGTTCACCTTCGAACACGTTGAGCTGACGCCATTTCGGAATCATCTCTTCGTACGGGTCACTACCATCAACCGGCGTAATCACCAGACGACGTTTGCCTTTGGTTTCTTTACCGAAGGAAACGATACCTGCGATTTCAGCAAGGATTGCCGGCTCTTTCGGACGACGCGCTTCGAACAGATCCGCAACGCGCGGCAGACCACCGGTAATATCCTTGGTACCGCCGGATTCCTGCGGAATACGCGCCAGGGTGTCACCAGAACTGATCTGTACGCCATCTTCCAGCTGTACAATCGCTTTACCCGGCAGGAAGTACTGCGCAGGCATATCGGTACCCGGGATCAGAACGTCATTACCCTGAGCATCAACGATTTTCAGCGCCGGACGCAGATCTTTACCACCGGTAGTACGTTCAGCCGAATCCAGAACCACCAGCGAAGACAAACCGGTCAGTTCGTCGGTCTGACGCGTAATGGTCTGACCGTCGATCATGTCAGTGAAGCGGATGAAACCACTCACTTCGGTGATAACCGGCATGGTGTGCGGGTCCCAGTTTGCCACGGTTTCGCCGCCGGCAACCTGCTCGCCATCACCTTTCGCCATGACAGCGCCATAAGGCACTTTATAGCTCTCTTTGGTACGACCGAATTCGTCGATCAGCTTCAGTTCGGTGTTACGAGAAGTGATAACCAGTTTACCGCTGGAGTTCACAACCGACTTCACGTTGCTGAGCTTGATGCTACCTTTGTTTTTCACCTGGATGCTGGATTCAGCAGCCGCACGCGATGCCGCACCACCGATGTGGAACGTACGCATCGTCAGCTGTGTACCCGGTTCACCGATGGACTGTGCCGCGATAACGCCGATAGCTTCACCTTTGTTGATGATGTGGCCACGCGCCAGGTCACGACCATAGCAGTGCGCACATACACCAAAGTCGGTGTCGCAGGATACAACGGAACGCACTTTAACGGCGTCAACGGAGTTTGCTTCCAGCAGGTCACACCACTGTTCGTGCAGCAGCGTGTTGCGTGGAACCAGAATGTCCGCAGTACCCGGTTTCAGCACATCTTCCGCCGTCACACGACCAAGAACGCGGTCACGCAGCGGCTCTTTCACGTCGCCACCCTCGATAACCGGGGTCATCAGGATACCTTCGTGCGTACCACAGTCATCTTCGGTCACCACCAGATCCTGCGCGACGTCAACCAGACGACGGGTCAGATAACCGGAGTTCGCGGTTTTCAGTGCGGTATCCGCCAAACCTTTACGCGCACCGTGGGTGGAGATGAAGTACTGGAGTACGTTCAGACCTTCACGGAAGTTCGCGGTGATTGGCGTTTCGATGATGGAGCCATCCGGCTTCGCCATCAGACCACGCATACCAGCCAGCTGACGAATCTGTGCCGCAGAACCACGCGCACCGGAGTCGGCCATCATGTAGATGCTGTTGAAGGAAACCTGCTGCTCTTCCTGGCCGTCACGGTTAATCACGGTTTCGGTTTGCAGGTTATCCATCATCGCTTTGGATACACGATCGTTTGCCGCAGCCCAGATATCGATAACTTTGTTATAGCGTTCGCCAGCGGTTACCAGACCGGACTGGAACTGCTCCTGGATCTCAGCAACTTCAGCTTCCGCTTCAGAAATGATCTCGTGTTTTTTCTCCGGGATGACCATGTCATCAATACCAACGGACGCACCTGAACGCGCTGCATAAGCAAAGCCGGTGTACATCGTCTGGTCCGCAAAAATAACGGTCGGTTTCAGGCCCAGAATACGGTAGCAAGTGTTCAGCATTTTGGAGATCGCTTTCTTGCCCAGCGCCTGGTTGACGATGGAGAAAGGCAGACCTTTCGGTACGATCATCCACAGAATGGCGCGACCAACGGTCGTGTCTTTCAGGCTGGTGTGCGCAACGAATTCGCCGTTTTCATCTTTTTCATATTCAGTGATACGCACTTTAACGCGCGCATGCAGAGAGGCCAGACCTGCGCGATAGATACGCTCAGCTTCTTTCGGGCCAGTCAGCACCATGCCTTCGCCTTTGGCGTTAACACAGTCACGGGTCATGTAGTACAGACCCAGTACCACGTCCTGAGACGGAACGATGATAGGTTCGCCGTTCGCCGGAGACAGGATGTTGTTGGTAGACATCATCAGCGCACGCGCTTCAAGCTGGGCTTCCAGCGTCAGCGGTACGTGAACAGCCATCTGGTCACCATCGAAGTCGGCGTTATAGGCCGCACAAACCAGCGGGTGCAGCTGGATAGCTTTACCTTCGATCAGTACCGGTTCAAATGCCTGGATACCCAGACGGTGCAGAGTCGGCGCACGGTTCAGCAGTACCGGGTGTTCGCGGATCACTTCGTCCAGGATATCCCAAACGACAGCTTCTTCACGCTCAACCATTTTCTTCGCGGCTTTGATGGTGGTGGCCAGGCCACGCAGTTCCAGCTTGCCGTAGATGAACGGTTTGAACAGCTCCAGCGCCATTTTCTTCGGCAGACCGCACTGGTGCAGACGCAGGTATGGACCTACGGTGATAACAGAACGACCGGAGTAGTCAACACGCTTACCGAGCAGGTTCTGACGGAAACGACCTTGTTTACCTTTGATCATGTCGGCCAAAGATTTCAGAGGACGCTTGTTAGAACCGGTGATCGCACGACCGCGACGACCGTTATCCAGCAGGGCGTCAACCGCTTCCTGCAGCATACGTTTTTCGTTGCGTACGATGATGTCCGGCGCAGCCAGATCCAGCAGACGCTTCAGACGGTTGTTACGGTTAATGACGCGACGATACAGATCGTTCAGGTCAGAAGTCGCGAAACGACCACCATCCAGCGGAACCAGCGGACGCAGATCTGGCGGCAGAACCGGCAGAACGGTCAGGATCATCCACTCTGGCTTGTTGCCAGACTGTACGAAGGCTTCCAGCAGTTTGATACGCTTGGTCAGCTTTTTACGCTTGGTTTCGGAGTTGGTTTCGTTCAGCTCTTCGCGCAGAGTTTCACACTCTTGCTCCAGATCCATGCTCTTCAGCAGGGCCTGGATAGCTTCCGCACCCATCTTCGCGTCGAATTCGTCACCGAACTCTTCCAGCGCGTCCAGATACTGCTCTTCAGTCAGGATCTGTTGACGTTCCAGGTTGGTCATACCGCCTTCGATAACCACATAAGATTCGAAGTACAGTACGCGTTCGATATCGCGCAACGGCATATCGAGCAGCAGACCGATACGGGACGGCAGCGATTTCAGGAACCAGATGTGAGCAGTCGGGGACGCCAGCTCGATGTGGCCCATACGCTCACGGCGTACTTTGGTCTGGGTCACTTCAACGCCGCACTTCTCACAAATAACACCACGGTGTTTCAGGCGCTTGTACTTACCGCACAGGCACTCGTAGTCTTTTACCGGCCCAAAGATACGGGCGCAGAAAAGGCCGTCACGCTCAGGTTTGAACGTACGGTAGTTGATGGTTTCCGGCTTTTTAACTTCACCGAAAGACCATGAACGGATCATGTCTGGCGAAGCCAGAGCAATTTTGATCGCATCAAACTCTTCGGTTTTAGTCTGCGCTTTCAGAAACTTTAATAAATCTTTCACGGATTTGCTCCCGTCGGAGTTAGCACAATCTGGTGTCGGGTTTTACCCCGACACCAGTGACCTGTTTGAGCGAGAATTACTCGTCTTCCAGTTCGATGTTGATGCCCAGCGAGCGGATCTCTTTCAACAGAACGTTGAAGGATTCCGGCATACCCGGTTCCATCTGATGGTTGCCGTCCACGATGTTCTTATACATCTTGGTACGACCGTTCACGTCATCAGACTTAACGGTGAGCATTTCCTGCAGGGTGTAGGCGGCGCCGTAAGCTTCCAGCGCCCACACTTCCATCTCCCCGAAGCGCTGACCACCGAACTGCGCCTTACCACCCAGCGGCTGCTGAGTAACCAGGCTGTAAGAACCGGTAGAACGCGCATGCATCTTGTCATCAACCAGGTGGTTCAGTTTCAGCATGTACATGTAACCGACGGTTACCGGACGTTCGAACTGTTCACCCGTACGGCCATCGAACAGGGTGATCTGACCGGAGGTCGGCAGGTCGCCCAGTTTCAGCAGCTCTTTGATTTCCGCTTCTTTCGCACCGTCAAACACTGGTGTGGCAATCGGCATACCTTTACGCAGGTTTTCTGCCAGACGCAGCACTTCATCATCGCTGAAGGTGCTCAGGTCGACTTTCTGACGAACGTCGGCGCCCAGATCGTAGGCACGCTGGATGAATTCGCGTAGTTTCGCGACTTCCTGCTGCTGTTTCAGCATGGCGTTAATCTTGTCGCCAATACCTTTCGCAGCCATACCCAGGTGGGTTTCCAGAATCTGACCGATGTTCATACGAGACGGTACGCCCAGCGGGTTCAGTACGATGTCTACCGGCGTGCCGTTTTCATCGTAAGGCATGTCTTCGATCGGGTTGATCTTAGAGATAACACCCTTGTTACCGTGACGACCTGCCATCTTATCACCCGGCTGGATACGGCGTTTAACGGCCAGATAGACCTTCACGATCTTCAGCACGCCCGGCGCCAGATCGTCGCCCTGGGTGATTTTACGGCGCTTCGCTTCAAGTTTTTTCTCGAACTCGTGTTTCAGTTCGTCATACTGCTCAGCCAGTTGTTCCAGCTGATTTTGTTTCTCTTCGTCGGTCAGACCGAGTTCCAGCCAGCGGTCGCGCGGCAGTTTGTCGAGCTTCTCAGCTTCAACGCCGCCGGACACCAGCACCGCACGGATACGGCTAAACAGGCCCGCTTCGAGGATCTGCAGTTCTTCAGACAGGTCTTTTTTCGCCTGCTTGAGCTGCATCTCTTCGATTTCCAGAGCACGTTTGTCTTTTTCTACGCCATCGCGAGTAAAGACCTGAACGTCGATCACCGTACCGGAGACACCGTTAGGTACGCGCAGAGAAGAGTCTTTAACGTCAGACGCTTTCTCACCGAAGATCGCACGCAGCAGTTTCTCTTCCGGCGTCAGCTGGGTTTCACCTTTCGGCGTCACCTTACCGACCAGAATGTCGCCGCCGGTCACTTCCGCGCCGATGTAAACGATACCGGATTCATCCAGTTTGGAGAGCGCAGCTTCACCCACGTTCGGGATATCAGCGGTGATCTCTTCCGGCCCCAGCTTGGTGTCACGGGACACGCACGCCAGTTCCTGAATGTGGATGGTGGTGAAACGGTCTTCCTGAACAACACGCTCGGATACGAGGATGGAGTCTTCGAAGTTGTAGCCGTTCCACGGCATGAACGCCACGCGCATGTTCTGACCGAGCGCCAGTTCACCGAGGTCGGTGGACGGACCGTCTGCCAGCACGTCGCCGCGTTCAACCGGCTCGCCCAGAGACACACATGGCATCTGGTTGATACAGGTGTTCTGGTTAGAGCGGGTGTATTTGGTCAGGTTATAGATGTCGATACCCGCTTCGCCCGGGTACATCTCGTCTTCGTTAACTTTGATAACGATACGGGACGCATCCACGTACTGAACAGTACCGCCACGTTTAGCTACTGCAGTAACACCGGAGTCGACGGCGACAGCACGTTCCATACCGGTACCCACCAGCGGCTTGTCAGCGCGCAGAGTCGGAACCGCCTGACGTTGCATGTTCGCACCCATCAATGCACGGTTGGCATCATCGTGTTCCAGGAACGGGATCAGGGACGCACCGACGGAGACCACCTGCTGGGTGGAAACGTCCATGTAGTCAACCTGGTCGCGGCTGAACAAGCTGGATTCGCCTTTGCTACGGCAGGTCACCAGATCTTCTACAAAGTGGCCTTCGTCATCCAGGTTGGAGTTCGCCTGAGCGATAACGTAGTTGCCTTCTTCGATAGCAGACAGGTAATGAATTTCGTCAGTGACCACGCCATCAACCACACGACGGTACGGCGTCTCAAGGAAGCCATATTCGTTAGTCTGTGCGTACACGGACAGGGAGTTGATCAGACCGATGTTCGGACCTTCCGGCGTTTCGATAGGACATACGCGACCGTAGTGCGTCGGGTGTACGTCTCGAACTTCGAAGCCTGCGCGTTCGCGGGTCAGACCGCCTGGGCCGAGTGCGGAGATACGACGTTTGTGCGTAATCTCAGACAGCGGGTTGTTCTGGTCCATAAACTGAGACAGCTGGCTGGAACCAAAGAACTCTTTCACTGCGGCGGAAATCGGCTTGGCGTTGATCATATCCTGAGGCATCAGGGTATCCAGATCGCCCAGAGACAGACGCTCTTTCACCGCACGCTCTACACGCACCAGGCCAACGCGGAACTGGTTTTCCGCCATTTCGCCGACGGAACGGATACGACGGTTGCCGAGGTGGTCGATATCATCCACTTCGCCTTTACCGTTACGGATATCGATGAGCTTTTTCATAACATCAATGATGTCGTCTTTGCTCAGGATACCGGAACCTTCGATTTCGTCGCGCAGCAGAGAACGGTTGAACTTCATACGACCCACCGCAGACAGGTCATAGCGGTCTTCGGAGAAGAACAGGTTCTCGAACAGGCTTTCAGCCGCTTCACGAGTCGGCGGCTCACCAGGGCGCATCATGCGGTAGATTTCTACCAGCGCGCTCAGACGATCGTTAGTTGGGTCGACGCGTACCGTTTCAGAAATGTACGGGCCGTGGTCCAGATCGTTGGTAAACAGCGTTTCGATACGTTTGTGGCCGGACTGGCTCAGCTTAGCCAGCAGATCCAGGCTCAGCTCCATGTTCGCCGCGCAGATCAGCTCGCCAGTGGATTCGTCAACGTAGTCTTTAGAGACGACTTTACCTGCGATGTACTCAACCGGAACTTCGATATGCTTGATATCGTCTTTTTCCAGCTGACGGATGTGACGCGCGGTAATGCGACGGCCTTTTTCAACGTACACTTTGCCGTTAGCTTCGATATCGAACGACGCGGTTTCGCCGCGCAGACGTTCTGGAATCAGCTCCATCTGCAGCTTGTTGTCGCGAATTTCGAAGACGACTTTCTCAAAGAACAGGTCAAGGATCTGCTCAGTGGTGTAGTTCAGCGCACGCAGGATGATGGTCGCAGGCAGTTTACGGCGACGGTCGATACGCACGAACAGGTTGTCCTTCGGATCGAATTCGAAGTCCAGCCAGGAACCACGGTAAGGAATGATGCGCGCGTTATACAGCACTTTACCCGAAGAGTGGGTTTTACCTTTGTCGGAGTCAAAGAAGACGCCCGGACTACGGTGCAGCTGAGAAACAATAACACGCTCAGTACCGTTGATAACAAAGGTACCGTTGTCGGTCATGAGCGGAATTTCGCCCATGTAGACTTCTTGTTCTTTAATGTCTTTAACGGTGCCTTCCGGCGCTTCGCGCTCGTAGATCACCAGACGCAGTTTTACGCGCAGCGGTGCGGAATAGGTCACGCCACGGATCTGACATTCCTGAACGTCAAACACCGGTTCGCCAAGGCGGTAGCTGACGTACTGCAGCTCGGAATTACCGCTGTAGCTCTGAATCGGGAACACGGAACGGAAGGCTGCTTCCAGGCCGTACTGCCCTTCAGGATCTTGCTCGATAAACTTCTGAAACGAGTCAAGCTGGATAGAAAGGAGATAAGGTACATCCAGAACTTGTGGACGTTTACCAAAATCCTTACGAATACGTTTTTTCTCGGTATAGGAGTAAACCATAGGGTTCCTCAGCTCGCTGACAAGTCGACCCATCTGTCCTGCGGGGGACAGTTTGTGCAACACTATTTTGTTGACCGGAAAATGGATACTTTCCGCAATGCCTGTTGCTATCACGCTTAAACCATTTCATTGCGATTTACACAGAACGTACGCTCTGTCGCAGTATATTAAGTCGTCGATAGAAACAAGCATTGAAAGGCACAGCAGTAGTCAAACAGTGTGAAACGCTACTGGCGCCTTACAGCGCAAAAAGGCTGGTGACTAAAAAGTCACCAGCCATCAGCCTGATTTCTCAGGCTGCAACCGGAAGGGTTGGCTTATTTAACTTCAACTTCAGCGCCAGCTTCTTCCAGAGATTTTTTCAGTGCTTCAGCGTCATCTTTGCTCACGCCTTCTTTCAGAGCGGCCGGAGCAGATTCTACCAGGTCTTTAGCTTCTTTCAGACCCAGGCCAGTTGCGCCACGTACTGCTTTGATAACAGCAACTTTGTTAGCGCCAGCAGCTTTCAGAATTACGTCGAATTCAGTTTTTTCTTCAGCAGCTTCAGCCGGGCCAGCAGCTACAGCTACAGCAGCAGCAGCGGAAACACCGAATTTTTCTTCCATTGCAGAAATCAGTTCTACAACGTCCATTACGGACATAGCGGATACTGCTTCAATGATTTGATCTTTAGTGATAGACATTTAAATTGTTCCTGAATATCAGAATAAGTTTATACGTAAGCAAATGCTTGATAAAGACAACTGCGATTACGCAGCTTCTTTTGCATCGCGTACAGCAGCCAGTGTGCGAACCAGTTTGCCAGCCGAAGCTTCTTTCATGGTTGCCATCAGGCGTGCAATTGCTTCTTCGTAGGTCGGCAGAGTTGCCAGGCGGTCGATCTGAGACGCCGGGATCAGCTCACCTTCAAAGGCTGCAGCTTTGACCTCAAATTTTGCATTCGCTTTCGCGAACTCTTTGAACAGACGAGCAGCAGCGCCCGGGTGTTCCATAGAGTATGCAATCAGGGTCGGACCAACAAACGTGTCTTTCAGGCACTCGAACTGAGTACCTTCAACGACGCGACGCAGCAGGGTGTTACGAACAACACGCATGTATACGCCAGCTTCACGACCTGCTTTACGCAGTTCAGTCATTTTATCTACAGTTACGCCACGGGAATCCGCAACTACTGCAGACAGCGCGCCTTTGGCTACTTCGCTGACTTCAGCAACAATCGCTTGTTTGTCTTGAAGATTTAAAGCCATTAGCTTTGCTCCTGGATGTTTGCCGGAACTCATGTTCCGGAACTCACTTCACTCATCTCAACGAGAAGAGCGTCTTAATACGGTGAGCAGAAACAAGCCAGAGTATCAAAAATAATCTTAGCGTTCTGTCACCGTCTACGCAGGGGATTAAGCCTCTTGCGAGACGCCTGCGGTCTTCGACGGAGGCCTGGATAGGCCAGGCTCCAACGAACAAATTCTTTCTATGACTTCGTCCTTTGAACCGCAGCTGTGTTAGCTGCGCTCGTTCACACCAGTCACATAGTTAACTATGCTCCTGGCGATTCACTCACTTGCTGCCTTGCTGCAATTCAAATGACTCGCATACTGCTCTGTTATATTTCAACAGAATCGTGGGGGTAAGATTGTAGACAAAATCACCGCCCACGTAAAGACTAATCTTAGTTCGCAGATGCGCTCAGACCAGCCTGATCAACGGCAACGCCAGCACCCATGGTGGTGGAGATGCTAACTTTCTTGATGTACACGCCTTTCGCCTGGCTCGGTTTTGCTTTTTTCAGCGCAACCAGCAGAGCTTCCAGGTTTTCTTTCAGTTTGTCAGCGTCAAAGTCCACTTTACCGATGGTGGTGTGGATGATGCCGTTTTTGTCGTTACGGTAACGAACCTGACCTGCTTTAGCGTTCTTAACCGCTTCAGCAACGTTCGGCGTTACGGTACCGACTTTCGGGTTTGGCATCAGGCCGCGCGGACCCAGAACCTGGCCCAGCTGGCCAACAACGCGCATTGCATCCGGGGATGCGATAACAACGTCGAAGTTCATTTCGCCTTTCTTGATCTGGTCAGCCAGATCTTCCATACCTACCAGCTCAGCGCCAGCAGCTTTAGCTGCTTCAGCGTTCGGGCCCTGGGTAAATACGGCAACGCGAACAGAACGGCCAGTACCGTGCGGCAGTACAGTCGCGCCACGAACGTTCTGGTCAGATTTACGAGCATCGATGCCGAGGTTAACGGCAACGTCAACGCTTTCGTTGAATTTAGCAGTGGCCAGCTCTTTCAGCAGGGCAATAGCTTCGTTGATGTCGTACTGTTTGGTCGCATCAACTTTTTCACGGATCACGCGCATACGCTTGGTCAGTTTAGCCATTTCTTAGTCCTCCACTACCAGGCCCATGGAACGTGCAGTACCTTCGATGGAGCGAGTCATCGCTTCAATGTCGGCACCGGTCATGTCGGCAGCTTTGGTCTGCGCGATTTCCTGCAGCTGAGCGCGGGAAATTTTACCTACTTTGTCTTTGTTCGGCTTGCCGGAACCAGACTTGATACCAGCCGCTTTTTTCAGCAGAACAGCTGCCGGAGGCGTTTTGGTAACGAAGGTGAAAGAACGGTCAGCGTAAACGGTAATAACAACCGGAATCGGCAGACCTTTTTCGATGGAATCCGTTTTTGCGTTGAACGCTTTGCAGAATTCCATGATGTTCACACCCTGCTGACCCAGTGCTGGACCAACCGGCGGACTCGGGTTCGCCATACCAGCTGCAACCTGCAGCTTGACGTAGGCTTGTACTTTCTTAGCCATTCTAAATTCCTCGAATTGGGTAGTATCGCTTCAAAGAAGCTCCCCGTGATAAATATCGCTTTATGAGCATAAGGCCCATAAAAACAAAAGGCGCGAAATTGTATGTCAATTTCGCGCCCTATGCAACGATTAGATCGCTGCTTTTTTGATCGCAGCCTTACGCTTTCTCAACCTGGCTGAAGTCCAGCTCTACCGGGGTCGCACGACCGAAGATAGAAACAGACACTTTCAGGCGAGACTTCTCATAATCGACTTCTTCGACAACGCCGTTAAAGTCTGCGAACGGACCGTCGTTAACACGAACCATTTCACCCGGTTCAAACAGAGTTTTCGGCCGCGGCTTATCGCCAACCTGCTGCAGGCGGTTCATGATCGCATCGACTTCTTTGTCGCTGATCGGCGCCGGACGGTCAGAGGTACCGCCGATAAAGCCCATCACACGCGGCACGCTACGCACCAGGTGCCAGCTTGCGTCGTTCATGACCATCTGGACCAGAACGTAACCCGGGAAGAATTTGCGTTCGCTTTTGCGACGCTGGCCGCCACGGATCTCAACGACTTCTTCAGTCGGCACCATGACTTCGCCAAACAGCTCTTCCATATTGTGTAATTTGATATGCTCGCGCAGCGATGTGGCTACGCGGCCTTCAAAACCGGAAAACGCCTGAACGACGTACCAGCGCTTTTTAGGTGCTTCAGACATCTCAGAACCTCAGGCCAGTGATAAAGGATACCAGGCGAACCAGAATACCATCCAGTCCCCACAGGATCAGTGACATAACTGCGGTAACCGCAGCGACGATCAGCGTGGTGTGCAGCGTTTCCTGGCGAGTCGGCCAAATGACCTTACGGACTTCGGTTCTCGCTTCACGGGCAAAAGCAACGGTTGCTTTACCTTTTGTCGTCAACAGCGCGACACCACCCGCTGCAGCAATCAGAATTACTACGGCCAGCGCACGCAGCGGCAGCATCATGTCGCGATAGAGGTAGTTGCCGACGATTGCGACGATCAGCAATATGGCAACAACTATCCACTTCATCGCTTCCAGGCCGCGCCCGCTCCCTTGAGCTTCGGTATTCGCACTCATAAACCAACCTGTCAGAAGTATTCTACAAACATTTTCACCCCGCAATCGCGAGGCAATCCAAATCGAAACGCTTATTCGCCTTTCGGATTATACGCCCTCTACAGAGCCTGTCTCAGCAATGATTATGACAAATAAAATCACTGATGAGCCAGGTTCTGGTGTGAAAGCGTGCAAAAAGGGCATCAAATGATGCCCTTTTATTGCGCATTGCGTCAAATGTTATCAGCGATTAGCCGAGAACTTTAGCAACAACGCCCGCGCCAACGGTACGGCCGCCTTCACGGATTGCGAAACGCAGACCGTCGTCCATCGCGATCGGGTGGATCAGGGTAACAACCATTTTGATGTTGTCGCCCGGCATTACCATCTCTACGCCTTCCGGCAGTTCGATGGTACCAGTCACGTCAGTAGTACGGAAGTAGAACTGCGGACGGTAGCCTTTGAAGAACGGAGTATGACGGCCGCCTTCATCTTTGGACAGAATGTACACTTCAGATTCGAACTTGGTGTGCGGCTTGATGGTGCCCGGCTTAGCCAGTACCTGACCACGTTCGATTTCTTCACGTTTGATACCACGCAGCAGAACACCTACGTTCTCACCGGCACGGCCTTCGTCCAGCAGTTTGCGGAACATTTCAACGCCAGTACAGGTAGACTTCTGAGTCTCTTTGATACCAACGATTTCAACTTCTTCGCCCACTTTGATGATACCGCGCTCTACACGACCGGTAACAACGGTACCACGACCGGAGATGGAGAATACGTCTTCGATCGGCAGCAGGAACGGCTTGTCAATCGCACGCTCTGGTTCCGGAATGTAAGAATCCAGGAAGCCAGCCAGTTCGATGATTTTCGCTTCCCACTCTGCGTCGCCTTCCAGCGCTTTCAGAGCAGAACCACGAACGATCGGAGTGTCGTCGCCCGGGAAGTCGTACTGAGACAGAAGTTCACGAACTTCCATTTCAACCAGTTCCAGCAGCTCTTCGTCATCAACCATGTCGCATTTGTTCAGGAACACGATGATGTACGGAACGCCTACCTGACGACCCAGCAGGATGTGCTCACGGGTCTGCGGCATCGGGCCGTCAGTCGCAGCAACAACCAGGATCGCGCCGTCCATCTGAGCAGCACCGGTGATCATGTTTTTAACATAGTCGGCGTGCCCCGGGCAGTCTACGTGTGCGTAGTGGCGGGTCGGGGTATCGTATTCAACGTGAGAAGTGTTGATGGTGATACCACGCGCTTTTTCTTCCGGCGCGTTATCGATCTGGTCGAATGCGCGAGCGGCACCGCCGTAGGTTTTAGCCAGTACGGTAGTAATGGCAGCGGTCAGCGTTGTTTTACCATGGTCAACGTGGCCGATAGTACCGACGTTAACGTGCGGTTTTGTACGTTCAAACTTTTCTTTAGACATCGATTGTCCCTCTAAGACACGGATAAATCGGTGATATCACCACATCAACCAGGCAACACGCCCGACTTGTTGAATGCTAATAAACAGAAGAGAAAAACAGGAAGGAGAAAAGAAGTGGTGCTGATAGGCAGATTCGAACTGCCGACCTCACCCTTACCAAGGGTGCGCTCTACCAACTGAGCTATATCAGCACATCTTGGAGCGGGCAGCGGGAATCGAACCCGCATCATCAGCTTGGAAGGCTGAGGTAATAGCCATTATACGATGCCCGCATCCTGGAACTCGGCTACCTGATTTTCATTCTGCACTGAATATCGAGAGAAACTCTCTTTATTCGAGCCGGTAAGCGAACTTATCGTCTCGGGCTACGCCATCGCGCGGCCGAAAATGGTGGTGGGGGAAGGATTCGAACCTTCGAAGTCTGTGACGGCAGATTTACAGTCTGCTCCCTTTGGCCGCTCGGGAACCCCACCGGACTTGATGGTGCCGACTACCGGAATCGAACTGGTGACCTACTGATTACAAGTCAGTTGCTCTACCTACTGAGCTAAGTCGGCATCAAGTAGCGCGCATTCTATGGAGACCTGCGTGCTCATGCAACTAAAAAATTGCATAAAATGTTCTATCGCTCACATTTTGCGCTATAAGAGACAAAAATGCTCTAATTTCAAACAAGAGAGCATAAATTTTCGGCATTTTACCGACCGTCTGACCAGGATACGACGCGGCATTTCAACGCTCCGTCGATAGAAAGCAATCTTCTGTATCTGGTATATTCGTCACATTGCTTCTCAGGGATAGCTTTCACAGCGAGATTTTTTCTTATTATTCCTCCCCATCTGGTGTTACCCTCCTGCCCATTGTCCAAATTAACTTAAATGTGACGTGCCGTTGCACGTCAGGGATGGCCCTCGTTCATCGCTGAACTGATGTAGCAATAGCAGCCAGAAACATGCTTATGAGTATAAAAGAGCAATCGTTAATGACGCCTTACCTACAGTTTGATCGCAGCCAGTGGGCTGCGCTTCGCGATTCTGTGCCGATGACCCTGACCGAGGATGAGATCGCGCAGTTAAAAGGCATTAATGAAGATTTATCGCTGGAAGAAGTTGCAGAAATATATTTACCTCTCTCCCGTTTGCTAAATTTCTATATCAGTTCAAATCTGCGTCGTCAGGCTGTCCTGGAACAGTTTCTGGGCACTAACGGCCAGCGAATCCCTTACATCATCAGTATCGCGGGCAGTGTCGCAGTGGGTAAAAGCACGACAGCACGCGTTCTGCAAGCGTTGCTGAGTCGCTGGCCGGAACACCGCCGTGTTGAATTGATTACCACAGACGGCTTCCTCCACCCAAATCAGGTGTTGAAAGAACGCGGGTTAATGAAGAAAAAGGGGTTCCCCGAATCGTATGATATGCACCGACTGGTGAAATTCGTTTCTGACCTCAAGTCGGGCGTACCGAACGTGACGGCGCCAGTCTATTCTCATTTGATTTACGATGTTATTCCTGAAGGGGATAAAACCGTCGCTCAGCCTGATATATTGATTCTTGAAGGTTTGAATGTTTTACAAAGCGGTATGGATTATCCTCACGATCCGCACCATGTATTTGTCTCTGATTTCGTTGATTTCTCTATTTACGTTGATGCGCCAGAAGAACTTCTTCAGACGTGGTATATCAATCGCTTCCTGAAATTCCGCGAAGGGGCGTTTACCGATCCTGACTCTTATTTCCACAATTATGCGAAATTATCTAAAGAAGAAGCTGTTAATACAGCAGCTTCGCTTTGGAAAGAAATTAACTGGTTGAATTTAAAGCAAAATATATTACCCACGCGAGAACGTGCCAGCCTTATTATGACCAAGAGCGCTAACCATGCGGTGGAACAGGTAAGATTGCGGAAATAACAGAAAAAAGGGGAGTACCGACTCCCCCTTTTTACTATTCGGCGCTTCGCAGCGATATTTCTCCACCCATCCAGGGTTTAATCACACCATCCTGTTCAAGCAATAATGCGCCCTGAGTATCAATGCCGCGAGAAATACCAAATATTTCTTTGTCGCCAATAATTAGTTTTACCGGACGATCAATAAAATTATCCAGTTTTTTCCAGCGCGAAAGATAAGGAGAAAGACCTTCTTGCTCAAAAAGCTCAAGCGCAGCACGTAACTTATAAATCAGCTTTGCGGCCAGCATATTGCGGTCGAGCGTAATTCCGGCCTCTTGTAGTGTGATCCATCCCTGATTTATCACGTCCTCTTCTACGCGACGCATTGCCATGTTAATACCAGCGCCAATCACTATTTGTGCGGCATCGCCCGTTTTACCGGTTAACTCGACCAGAATACCCGCCAGTTTGCGATCCAGCAGGTAGAGGTCGTTAGGCCACTTCACACGAACTTTATCTGCGCCCAGTTCACGCAGCACTTCCGCCATCACAATTCCAATGACCAGACTCAAGCCTATTGCCGCCGCAGGCCCCTGCTCCAGACGCCAGTACATTGAAAGATATAGATTCGCGCCAAACGGTGAGAACCATTTACGCCCGCGACGACCACGCCCTGCCTGTTGGTATTCTGCTACACAGGCATCGCCTGAGCGCAGCTCGCCAATTCGATCAAGTAAATACTGATTGGTTGAATCGATAACGGGCAATACCGCCACGTTTCCGCTATCCAGTTGGCTATGAATACGGTCAGCATCCAGTAACTGAATGGGTTCCGGCAAGCTATATCCTTTCCCCGGAACGGTAAATACATCTACTCCCCAGTCGCGTAATGTCTGGATATGTTTATTAATCGCCGCGCGGCTCATTCCCAGCCGTTCACCCAACTGCTCGCCTGAGTGAAACTCTCCGTCGGCAAGTAGTGAGATCAGCGTCAGGGGAACGGTAGTATCTTTCATGCAATGCTCTCCACTGCGTTCACCTCTCCGAACTGACCAATAAAGCGAACCTCAGGCTCCAGCCAGACATTAAATTTTTCACCCACTTTTTGCCGGACATGATGCGCCAGCGCCACCACATCTTTACTTGTCGCATCATTCGCATTAATCAATACCAGCGCCTGTTGGCGATGCACCGCAGCGCCGCCAATGGTGACGCCTTTCAACTGACATTGATCTATCAGCCAGCCTGCCGCCAGCTTCACTGAGCCGTCTGCCTGAGGGTAATGCGGCGCGTTGGGAAATCGCTCTAACAGTTCCATAGCGATATCGGCTGCGACAACGGGATTTTTAAAAAAGCTGCCCGCATTGCCATTCACTTTAGGATCCGGCAATTTTGTGGTGCGCATATGGCATACAGCATCAAACACCTGTTGCGCGGTGACCGTTTTCGGGTCCAGACGAGTAAGATCGCCATAGGTCAACACCGGCTGCCATTGCTTTGACAAACGCAGACCCACCGCGACGATCGCAACGCGATCCTGATATTCATTTTTGAAGATACTGTCACGATAGCCGAAACGGCATTCCGCCGCGGACAAACGCAGACGTTTTCCCGTTTCCAGTTCAACGCAGTCAACGTAGTCGCAGACGCGCTGTAGTTCTACGCCATACGCGCCAATATTCTGTATAGGCGAGGAACCAACGCAGCCAGGGATGAGCGCCAGATTCTCCAGGCCGGGCATGTTGTTGTCCAGCGCGTAGCGAACAAGTTGATGCCAGTTTTCGCCTGCGCCGACGTGTAGGTGCCAGGCGTCCGCGGTTTCATTGACCTCAATGCCTTTCAGGCGGTTAAGGATCACGGTGCCGGCGTAATTTTCCAGAAACAGGACATTGCTTCCTTCACCCAGGATCATAACCGGCAGTCCCTCACGAGTTGCTTGCTGCCAGGCGCTCAGTAGTTGTTGTTCGTTTTCAGCGCATACGATGTGCTTTGCACAATGATCAATGCCGAAGGTATTCCAGGGTTTTAGGGAGTGGGTCATGGCTGCTTTCCTGATACTCAATCGGCAATAGTTTACCGTATCTGTGTTGGGAAGGCTTGTGGTTATATTGAGGGTGGATCGGCGCGTCCCTGTAGGCCGGATAAGGCGGAGCCGCCATCCGGCAGACTACAGATAAAACAAAAGGCCCTGTCTTCCGACAGGGCCCTTCGTTTTATTTGATGCCTGGCAGTTCCCTACTCTCGCATGGGGAGACCCCACACTACCATCGGCGCTACGGCGTTTCACTTCTGAGTTCGGCATGGGGTCAGGTGGGACCACCGCGCTAGTGCCGCCAGGCAAATTCTGTTATCAGACCGTTTTTACGTTCTGATGTAATCTGAATCTGAGCTGAAAATCGTCTCTCATCCGCCAAAACATCTTCGGCGTTGTAAGGTTAAGCCTCACGGTTCATTAGTACCGGTTAGCTCAACGCATCGCTGCGCTTACACACCCGGCCTATCAACGTCGTCGTCTTCAACGTTCCTTCAGGAGACTCTAAGTCTCAGGGAGAACTCATCTCGGGGCAAGTTTCGTGCTTAGATGCTTTCAGCACTTATCTCTTCCGCATTTAGCTACCGGGCAGTGCCATTGGCATGACAACCCGAACACCAGTGATGCGTCCACTCCGGTCCTCTCGTACTAGGAGCAGCCCCCCTCAGTTCTCCAGCGCCCACGGCAGATAGGGACCGAACTGTCTCACGACGTTCTAAACCCAGCTCGCGTACCACTTTAAATGGCGAACAGCCATACCCTTGGGACCTACTTCAGCCCCAGGATGTGATGAGCCGACATCGAGGTGCCAAACACCGCCGTCGATATGAACTCTTGGGCGGTATCAGCCTGTTATCCCCGGAGTACCTTTTATCCGTTGAGCGATGGCCCTTCCATTCAGAACCACCGGATCACTATGACCTGCTTTCGCACCTGCTCGCGCCGTCACGCTCGCAGTCAAGCTGGCTTATGCCATTGCACTAACCTCCTGATGTCCGACCAGGATTAGCCAACCTTCGTGCTCCTCCGTTACTCTTTAGGAGGAGACCGCCCCAGTCAAACTACCCACCAGACACTGTCCGCAACCCGGATCACGGGTCCACGTTAGAACATCAAACATTAAAGGGTGGTATTTCAAGGTCGGCTCCATGCAGACTGGCGTCCACACTTCAAAGCCTCCCACCTATCCTACACATCAAGGCTCAATGTTCAGTGTCAAGCTATAGTAAAGGTTCACGGGGTCTTTCCGTCTTGCCGCGGGTACACTGCATCTTCACAGCGAGTTCAATTTCACTGAGTCTCGGGTGGAGACAGCCTGGCCATCATTACGCCATTCGTGCAGGTCGGAACTTACCCGACAAGGAATTTCGCTACCTTAGGACCGTTATAGTTACGGCCGCCGTTTACCGGGGCTTCGATCAGGAGCTTCGCTTGCGCTGACCCCATCAATTAACCTTCCGGCACCGGGCAGGCGTCACACCGTATACGTCCACTTTCGTGTTTGCACAGTGCTGTGTTTTTAATAAACAGTTGCAGCCAGCTGGTATCTTCGACTGACTTCAGCTCCATGAGTAAATCACTTCACCTACGTGTCAGCGTGCCTTCTCCCGAAGTTACGGCACCATTTTGCCTAGTTCCTTCACCCGAGTTCTCTCAAGCGCCTTGGTATTCTCTACCTGACCACCTGTGTCGGTTTGGGGTACGATTTGATGTTACCTGATGCTTAGAGGCTTTTCCTGGAAGCAGGGCATTTGTTGCTTCAGCACCGTAGTGCCTCGTCGTCACGCCTCAGTGTTAAAGTGAACCGGATTTACCTGGAACACACACCTACACGCTTAAACCGGGACAACCGTCGCCCGGCCAACATAGCCTTCTCCGTCCCCCCTTCGCAGTAACACCAAGTACGGGAATATTAACCCGTTTCCCATCGACTACGCCTTTCGGCCTCGCCTTAGGGGTCGACTCACCCTGCCCCGATTAACGTTGGACAGGAACCCTTGGTCTTCCGGCGAGCGGGCTTTTCACCCGCTTTATCGTTACTTATGTCAGCATTCGCACTTCTGATACCTCCAGCAACCCTCACAGGCCACCTTCACAGGCTTACAGAACGCTCCCCTACCCAACGAACGTATCCCTAAGCCAACTCGACTTTAATGAACGCTTTGACGTCGCTTCGCTCCGTCAATCGTTAACTCCGTAAAGTTGTCTTGGGTGATACGTTCGCTGCCGCAGCTTCGGTGCATGGTTTAGCCCCGTTACATCTTCCGCGCAGGCCGACTCGACCAGTGAGCTATTACGCTTTCTTTAAATGATGGCTGCTTCTAAGCCAACATCCTGGCTGTCTGGGCCTTCCCACATCGTTTCCCACTTAACCATGACTTTGGGACCTTAGCTGGCGGTCTGGGTTGTTTCCCTCTTCACGACGGACGTTAGCACCCGCCGTGTGTCTCCCGTGATAACATTCTCCGGTATTCGCAGTTTGCATCGGGTTGGTAAGCCGGGATGGCCCCCTAGCCGAAACAGTGCTCTACCCCCGGAGATGAATTCACGAGGCGCTACCTAAATAGCTTTCGGGGAGAACCAGCTATCTCCCGGTTTGATTGGCCTTTCACCCCCAGCCACAGGTCATCCGCTAATTTTTCAACATTAGTCGGTTCGGTCCTCCAGTTAGTGTTACCCAACCTTCAACCTGCCCATGGCTAGATCACCGGGTTTCGGGTCTATACCCTGCAACTTAACGCCCAATTAAGACTCGGTTTCCCTCCGGCTCCCCTATTCGGTTAACCTTGCTACAGAATATAAGTCGCTGACCCATTATACAAAAGGTACGCAGTCACCCCACCACTAAGCCCCCTCTGCTTCTTTTGAGGTTGAACGTCGCTTTCGCTCCGTTAACCGTATCCTCAGCAAAGGATGCGTATGTGGAGTTCACCACTGGCTTAGTGGTGGGGCTCCCACTGCTTGTACGTACACGGTTTCAGGTTCTTTTTCACTCCCCTCGCCGGGGTTCTTTTCGCCTTTCCCTCACGGTACTGGTTCACTATCGGTCAGTCAGGAGTATTTAGCCTTGGAGGATGGTCCCCCCATATTCAGACAGGATACCACGTGTCCCGCCCTACTCATCGAGCTCACAGCACATGCGCTTTTGTGTACGGGGCTGTCACCCTGTATCGCGCGCCTTTCCAGACGCTTCCACTAACACACATGCTGATTCAGGCTCTGGGCTCCTCCCCGTTCGCTCGCCGCTACTGGGGGAATCTCGGTTGATTTCTTTTCCTCGGGGTACTTAGATGTTTCAGTTCCCCCGGTTCGCCTCATTAACCTATGGATTCAGTTAATGATAGTGTGACGAATCACACTGGGTTTCCCCATTCGGGTATCGCCGGTTATAACGGTTCATATCACCTTACCGGCGCTTATCGCAGATTAGCACGCCCTTCATCGCCTCTGACTGCCAGGGCATCCACCGTGTACGCTTAGTCGCTTAACCTCACAACCCGAAGATGTTTCTCGCGATTCATCGTCGTGTTGCGAAAATTTGAGAGACTCACGAACAACTTTCGTTGTTCTGTGTTTCAATTTTCAGCTTGATCCAGATTTTTAAAGAGCAAAACTTCGCAGTGAACCCTTTCAGGTACACTCTGAAGTATTTTTTCGTAAACACTCACGAGATGGTGGAGCTATGCGGGATCGAACCGCAGACCTCCTGCGTGCAAAGCAGGCGCTCTCCCAGCTGAGCTATAGCCCCATCGTGTAGTCAGAACCTCTTTACCGATAATTTTTCCTGAGACAAGGCGTGGAATAACGAAGCATACATCAGTATGTGAGTTATTTCACAACGCAGTATTCAGGGAAAATTTGGTAGGCCTGAGTGGACTTGAACCACCGACCTCACCCTTATCAGGGGTGCGCTCTAACCACCTGAGCTACAAGCCTGTAGAGGTTTTACTGCTCGTTTTTCATCAGACAATCTGTGTGAGCACTGCAAAGAACAGTTCTTTAAGGTAAGGAGGTGATCCAACCGCAGGTTCCCCTACGGTTACCTTGTTACGACTTCACCCCAGTCATGAATCACAAAGTGGTAAGCGCCCTCCCGAAGGTTAAGCTACCTACTTCTTTTGCAACCCACTCCCATGGTGTGACGGGCGGTGTGTACAAGGCCCGGGAACGTATTCACCGTGGCATTCTGATCCACGATTACTAGCGATTCCGACTTCATGGAGTCGAGTTGCAGACTCCAATCCGGACTACGACGCACTTTATGAGATCCGCTTGCTCTCGCGAGGTCGCTTCTCTTTGTATGCGCCATTGTAGCACGTGTGTAGCCCTGGTCGTAAGGGCCATGATGACTTGACGTCATCCCCACCTTCCTCCAGTTTATCACTGGCAGTCTCCTTTGAGTTCCCGGCCTAACCGCTGGCAACAAAGGATAAGGGTTGCGCTCGTTGCGGGACTTAACCCAACATTTCACAACACGAGCTGACGACAGCCATGCAGCACCTGTCTCACAGTTCCCGAAGGCACAAATCCATCTCTGGATTCTTCTGTGGATGTCAAGACCAGGTAAGGTTCTTCGCGTTGCATCGAATTAAACCACATGCTCCACCGCTTGTGCGGGCCCCCGTCAATTCATTTGAGTTTTAACCTTGCGGCCGTACTCCCCAGGCGGTCTACTTAACGCGTTAGCTCCGGAAGCCACGCCTCAAGGGCACAACCTCCAAGTAGACATCGTTTACGGCGTGGACTACCAGGGTATCTAATCCTGTTTGCTCCCCACGCTTTCGCACCTGAGCGTCAGTCTTTGTCCAGGGGGCCGCCTTCGCCACCGGTATTCCTCCAGATCTCTACGCATTTCACCGCTACACCTGGAATTCTACCCCCCTCTACAAGACTCAAGCCTGCCAGTTTCGAATGCAGTTCCCAGGTTGAGCCCGGGGATTTCACATCCGACTTGACAGACCGCCTGCGTGCGCTTTACGCCCAGTAATTCCGATTAACGCTTGCACCCTCCGTATTACCGCGGCTGCTGGCACGGAGTTAGCCGGTGCTTCTTCTGCGGGTAACGTCAATTGCTGTGGTTATTAACCACAACACCTTCCTCCCCGCTGAAAGTACTTTACAACCCGAAGGCCTTCTTCATACACGCGGCATGGCTGCATCAGGCTTGCGCCCATTGTGCAATATTCCCCACTGCTGCCTCCCGTAGGAGTCTGGACCGTGTCTCAGTTCCAGTGTGGCTGGTCATCCTCTCAGACCAGCTAGGGATCGTCGCCTTGGTGAGCCGTTACCTCACCAACAAGCTAATCCCATCTGGGCACATCTGATGGCAAGAGGCCCGAAGGTCCCCCTCTTTGGTCTTGCGACGTTATGCGGTATTAGCCACCGTTTCCAGTAGTTATCCCCCTCCATCAGGCAGTTTCCCAGACATTACTCACCCGTCCGCCACTCGTCAGCGAAGCAGCAAGCTGCTTCCTGTTACCGTTCGACTTGCATGTGTTAGGCCTGCCGCCAGCGTTCAATCTGAGCCATGATCAAACTCTTCAATTTAAAAGTTTGATGCTCAAAGAATTAAACTTCGTAATGAATTACGTGTTCACTCTTGAGACTTGGTATTCATTTTTCGTCTTGCGACGTCAAGAATCCGTATCTTCGAGTGCCCACACAGATTGTCTGATAAATTGTTAAAGAGCAGTGCCGCTTCGCTTTTTCTCAGCGGCGCGGGGTGTGCATATTACGCTTTCCCGCTTCAGAGTCAAGCGTTTATTTTCGCTTTTCTCCGTGAGGTTCTGGTCTGAACCCCACTGACCCGGCGGCCTGTGTGCCGTTGTTCCGTGTCAGTGGTGGCGCATTATAGGGAGTTATTTCTGCCTGACAAGAGGAAATTTAAAATAATTTCTCAAGTGCCTGGTATTTACCCAAAACGCCATTAAACCGGCAGTTTTTCGAGCGTTTCAAAGCCATAACGCTGTAAAACGGGTAATAATTGTTCAGCTCCTGGCGTCATTGCCATGCAATAAGCAATATTGGCATCGGTTGATTTCGCATCCGGCGCTTCATGTTCCAACAGCCAGGCTGTACGACGCGCTATCGCCGCGCCGGAATCCACTAACCGCGTCCCTTCAGGCAGGACTTGCAAAAGCTCGTCCCGTAATAGAGGGAAATGCGTACACCCCAGAACGACCGTGTCAGGCGGCTCCGGCATTCGTAGCCATGGGCGTAATATGCGGCGCAGCTCTTCCAGCGATACCGAGTCGCCATGTAGTTTAGCTTCCGCCAGTTCCACCAGTTCTGCCGACCCCAACATCGCTATCTGACATTCATTGGCGAAGCGCGCAATCAGCTCGTGAGTATAAGGACGTTTGACCGTGGCTCTCGTCGCCAGTAGCCCGACGACGCCATTTGCGGTCAGCCGCGCCGCTGGTTTAATCGCAGGCACAACGCCCACCACCGGGAAGGCAAACTTTTCACGTAATGCGGGAAGTGAGACCGTACTGGCGGTATTACAGGCAATCACCGCCAGTGAAAGGGGATAGCGCTGCTGTACCGCGGTCACAATCTCGACAACGCGCTCAACGATAAACGTTTCGCTCTTTTCCCCGTAGGGGAAAGCCACGTTATCGAAAGCATATATATAGTGGAGATCCGGCAGGAGCCGCCGAATCTCATCATAGACCGACAATCCACCGACGCCGGAATCAAATACCAGCACGGTGGGACGTGGTTCAGAAGGTGTAGCTGCCAGACAAGGTGTATTCTCGTCCTGCAGTTTGGTAGCCATAAACTGTCTCGTAATCTTTGTCGAACAGGTTGGCTATTTTACCACGAACTGTCAGATGTGAGGTGACCGGATATGCAACCGTAAGATCCCATAAACTGACGCCGCCCATTTTTACCGTCCGGTATGGGTAAGCGGAGTAATCCGAATCATAGCGGGAACCAAGGTATTGATATGTCACCCCCCAGTCAAAATCGTAAACGTCCCAGTCAAGTTGATATTTTGCCATCTGTTTGGAACGCCGCGGTAATGGCGTATCGGTAATCGCATTACGCGCATCAACGTAATCATAACTGACCGTATGCGTTAACGGTCCGGTATCGAAATTCGCCGTCGCCTCAATACCTTTAATGCGCGCCTTACCTTCGTTGTAATATTTTTGCAGATGATCGTCATAATCGATCATGTCATTAATATCGTTACGATAACCTGAAATACGCCAGCTGACGCCAGCGGTTAGCCCTTCAAATGCGCCTTCCCACTGTTTACTCTTTTCAGGATTCAGGTTCGGATTACCGTAATAACCATACAGTTGGCCCAAATTAGGCGCTTTGTAGGAGGTTCCGTAGGAGGCAATAAAGCGATAACCTTCTATAAACTCCCATCCTGCGCTGGTTTGCCATGTACCATGACGGCCAAACTGGGAGTTGTCATCACTGCGCGCCGCCGCTTCCAGAGTGAAGTCACCCAACTGTTGTAATCCTGTCAGGTAAACCCCGGTATTACGCTGGTCATATCCCTCGGGCACATAGCCGGTACCTGGCGTGGTAGTCTGCTTCTGCCAGTCTACGCCCGCCCCAACATTACCGTGCCCCACGACCACACTGTTGGTCCATTGAACATTGTACTGTTTCATCTCATCCAGCGTGGCGGAGGTATCATACCGGCCATAGTGCGGATCATAGTTGTAATCTTTACTGTGGCTATAGCTTGAAACCAGCTGAGACTGAATACGTTCGCCATTAAAGCGCAGCCCGGCGTCCCAGCTTTGGCTATAAAGTTTGCGTGTATCAATCAGCGGCGAGCCCGGCGAGTAATAAGCGTCGTAATCGGTACGGTTATCATAGCCATAACCACGCACGAATCCGCTCCAGCGATCAGAAAAGGTATGCTCTAACGCGCCATAAAGCGTTTTACTCAAAAAGCCGTCCCGGTCAGGCTGCGCCTGCATCCCGGTACCGCCTTTCGCTACCACGTCAAACCCTTTGGTGTATTCGTAATCGCCGATCAACGTCGCCCGCGTGTTTTCGCCAAGTTGCTGTTGCGTCGAGATGTCGTAATTCTGGTAGCTATTGCTTCCCCATCCAGCGGTTAATTCTGTGCCTGGGTTATCGCGCGTCGTAATGATATTCACTACGCCGCCGATAGCATCGGAACCATAAATAGCGGAGCGCGGACCGCGAATATATTCAATGCGCTGTACCAGCGACACCGGGAACTGGCTGAGATCGGCGGACCCGCTCACGCCTGCTAAATTCAGACGCACGCCGTCAATCAATACCAGTACATGGCTGGAGTTGGTGCCGCGAATGAAAATGGAGGAGTTTTGTCCGGCGCCGCCGCTCTGCGCAATATCGACGCCAGGCAAACGGCGCAGAACATCATTTACGGAGGTCGATTGCCAGCGTTCAATATCCTGACGCGTCACGATGGTAACGGGCGCCAGAACCGCGCTGCGCGGCTGCTGAAAACGGTTGGCGGTGACAACCAGGGTATCCGGGCTAGTGTCCTGCGCCCAAGCGGAAAAGGCCGTGACGGAGAACGCCGTCAGCAGCGTAGCTTTTTTAATCATTGTAAAGCATCCACAATATAAGAAGGATGCCGCAGGCTTCATCGATAGTACGCGATGATGAAAAACCAGATGCGACGTTAGCCGGCAGGTCTTCGGGCTTGGAGGGTTATCCGTTGACTGGATAGCAGAAATGATGACTTCCCGCCGGAGGCAGTGTCTGCTTACGCTCTCATCTCACCTTTCCTTACCGCTGCGCGTCAGCTCCAGATTTTCACTGGATTCCCTATTAACTCACAGGACCGGCCCACGGATGCTACCGTCTGTCACAACACCCTGTCCAGACCGCGCATCACAAATCAGAAATCATCAATAGCTGGACATCCACTGAGCAATCCCTACAATCCCCGCGTACTTTTATTATTCAGGATGCGATATGACCCCCGAACATCTTCCGACAGAACAGTATGAGGCGCAGCTGGCCGAAAAAGTGGCGCGCTTGCAGAGTATGATGGCGCCGTTTTCTGGCCTGGTTCCGGAAGTATTTCGCTCGCCGGTCAGTCACTATCGTATGCGTGCGGAATTTCGCCTGTGGCATGACGGCGATGACCTGTACCACATTATGTTTGATCAGCAGACCAAAAGCCGCATTCGCGTTGACACCTTCCCGGCGGCCAGCCAACTGATTAATACCTTAATGAAGGCGATGATTGCTGGCGTGCGCGATAATCATGCGCTGCGGCATAAGCTGTTCCAGATCGATTATCTCACGACCTTGAGCAACCAGGCGGTAGTGTCGTTGCTGTACCATAAGAAGCTGGACGAAGAGTGGCGTGAAGCCGCCACTGCGTTACGCGATGCTTTACGCGCACAAGGTCTGAACGTACTCCTGATTGGCCGGGCCACTAAAACTAAAATCGAATTGGATCAGGATTATATTGATGAGCGTCTGCCTGTGGCAGGTAAAGAGATGATCTACCGCCAGGTCGAAAACAGCTTTACGCAGCCAAACGCCGCCATGAATATTCAGATGTTAGAGTGGGCGCTGGAGGTGACGAAAGACTCAAAAGGCGATCTGCTTGAGTTGTATTGCGGCAACGGCAATTTTTCTTTAGCGCTGGCGCGCAATTTTGACCGCGTGCTGGCAACCGAAATCGCCAAACCGTCCGTCGCTGCCGCACAGTACAATATTGCCGCTAATCATATTGATAATGTGCAAATTATTCGCATGGCGGCGGAAGAGTTTACCCAGGCGATGAATGGCGTTCGTGAGTTTAACCGCCTGCAGGGGATCGACCTGAAGCGCTATCAGTGCGAAACCATTTTTGTCGATCCGCCGCGCAGCGGTCTGGACAGCGAAACGGAAAAAATGGTGCAGGCTTATCCACATATTCTGTACATTTCCTGCAATCCGGAAACGTTGTGCAAAAACCTGGAAACGTTAAGCCAGACGCACACGGTGTCTCGCCTGGCGCTATTCGATCAGTTCCCGTATACACATCATATGGAATGCGGGGTATTACTCACCGCAAGGTAAAATGTACGTCGGATGGCCGGTTATACCGCCATCCGGCCTTCGCACACTACTCTGCGGTGTCCTGCTTGCGGTTACGCAGCTTAAAGCCAATCCAGAATACCAGAATCACCGACAGCACCGCCGGGAAGAAATTAGAACCAATATCCGGATATTCTGCACGCACCACGGTGCTATACAGTAAAACGCCAAGGATGAAACAGGCGGCGGCCAACCCCGGCAAACCTACCGGCATAGTACGATTTTGGTAGCGCTGATGCAGGCAATATACCGTCAGCACCAGCGAGATAACCGGGAATACGGAGAACGGCACAATAGCGCTAAACAGCGCCGCGAATGTGCCGTTAATCGATAAGCCAGCGATGAGCGCCAGCAACAGCGTACCTTTATCTTGACCTGACTGTTTCATTACTCGTCCTTCACGTTATTCGGAATGATGTGCTATTTTCTCTTGCTCACGGCGATACCAGTAATACGCCCCTTTCGCAATCATGCGCAGTTGCAATACCAGCCGCTCTTCTAATTGCCGACGCTGTTCAGCGCCGATGTCCAACGCCTCTGCGCCCGCGCTAAAGACAATAGTTACCATCGCTTCGGCCTGGGCTTCAGTAAACGCGCGCGGCATATGGTTTTCGAGTTCCAGATAGTCGGCAAGTTCCGCAATAAAATGCTGAATCTCCCGCGCGACGGCGGCACGAAACGCCGCTGAAGTGCCGGAACGCTCGCGCAACAACAGACGGAAGGCGTTGGGGTTGTTGCCGATAAACTCCATAAATGTGGAGACCGACGTGCGAATGACGCTGCCGCCTTTCGCGATGCGCTGCCGCGCCTGACGCATCAACTGACGCAGCATCAGACCGCTTTCATCCACCATCGTCAGACCGAGTTCATCGACATCGCGAAAATGACGGTAAAACGACGTTGGCGCAATGCCCGCTTCACGCGCCACCTCACGCAAACTCAGGCTGGCGAAACTCCGCTCAGCGCTCAGTTGGCTGAATGCGGCTTCCACCAGCGAACGCCGGGTTTTTTCTTTTTGTTGCGCTCTAACACCCATCACAATGTCTGAATCCTTCCATATGCCTTATTCGGCACTATACCAGAGAATAAAAGTAACGGGTTCACACTGGATTGTGAATGATTGTTTACAGACAGTTTGTGCTCCGGCTTCGCAAAAAAGCACAACGATAATTGGGTTAAAGCTGGGCAAATGTTATCATCGTGTTTATTTTATGTATAAAAACAGGTGAGTAATACCATGCCACATTCCTGGGATTATGATGCAGTCGTCATAGGGTCAGGCCCCGGCGGTGAAGGCGCTGCAATGGGTCTGGTTAAGCAAGGAGCACGCGTCGCGGTGATTGAACGTTATCATAACGTTGGCGGCGGATGTACCCACTGGGGCACCATCCCATCCAAAGCCCTTCGCCACGCCGTCAGCCGCATTATTGAATTTAATCAAAACCCGCTCTATAGCGACCACTCCCGTCTTCTTCGTTCTTCTTTCGCCGATATCCTTAATCATGCCGATAACGTGATTAATCAACAAACGCGTATGCGTCAGGGGTTTTATGAGCGTAACCACTGTGAAATCTTGCAGGGCAACGCCCATTTTATTGACGAACATACCCTGGCGCTGGAATGCCATGACGGCACGGTTGAAACCCTGACGGCAGAAAAATTTGTTATTGCCTGTGGTTCGCGTCCTTACCATCCCAGTGATGTGGATTTCTCGCATCCGCGCATTTATGACAGCGACTCAATCCTGAGTCTCCACCATGAACCGCGCCACGTTATTATTTACGGCGCTGGCGTTATCGGCTGCGAATATGCGTCCATCTTCCGCGGTATGGATGTGAAAGTGGATCTGATCAACACCCGCGATCGCCTGCTGGCCTTTCTCGATCAGGAGATGTCCGACTCTCTCTCTTACCATTTCTGGAATAGCGGCGTGGTTATTCGCCACAATGAAGAGTATGAGAAAATCGAAGGCTGCGATGATGGCGTCATCATGCACCTGAAATCCGGCAAAAAACTGAAGGCTGACTGCCTGCTCTATGCTAATGGCCGTACCGGTAACACCGATTCGCTGGCGCTGGAGAATATTGGTCTGGAAACAGATAGCCGTGGACAGCTCAAAGTCAACAGTATGTACCAGACCGCCCTGCCGCACGTCTATGCGGTGGGCGACGTGATTGGCTATCCCAGTCTGGCCTCCGCCGCCTACGATCAGGGGCGTATTGCAGCGCAGGCGCTGGTGAAAGGCGAAGCGACCGCGCATCTTATCGAAGATATCCCCACCGGGATTTATACCATTCCGGAAATCAGTTCTGTCGGCAAAACCGAGCAACAGTTAACGGCAATGAAAGTGCCTTACGAAGTGGGCCGCGCGCAGTTTAAGCATCTGGCGCGAGCGCAAATCGTCGGCATGAACGTCGGCACGCTAAAAATTCTCTTCCACCGCGAAACCAAAGAAATTCTGGGGATTCACTGCTTTGGCGAACGCGCCGCCGAAATTATTCATATCGGCCAGGCGATCATGGAGCAGAAAGGTGGCGGTAACACTATCGAATACTTCGTTAACACCACCTTTAACTACCCAACCATGGCGGAAGCTTATCGGGTTGCGGCGTTGAACGGCTTAAACCGCCTGTTTTAACGCCTTGTCGAAATGGCCATCCATTGCGCCACGGATGGCCTCTGCCAGTTGCTCATAACGGCTACGCAGCGGCGATCCCGGGCGATAAACCAGCCCCACGGTACGACGCGGCTCCGGCTTAATGCATGGCAGATAAACCACGCCGTCGCGCTTACGCTCCTGCGGTACGGCCAGCGCGGGAAGTAGTGTAATACCACTGCCCGCCGCTACCATGTTGCGCAGCGTTTCCAGACTGGTCGCCCGGAAATGGGTATCTTCATCCGCTCCCGCTTCAAAACAGAACCCCATCGCCTGATCGCGCAGACAGTGGCCATCTTCCAGCATCAGCAATTTCTCGCCCGCCAGATCGGACATCGGCACGCGATCGCGATTCGCCCACGGATGATCCTCATA
Source organism: Salmonella sp. SSDFZ54 (assembly GCF_004010735.1). NCBI lineage: Bacteria > Pseudomonadati > Pseudomonadota > Gammaproteobacteria > Enterobacterales > Enterobacteriaceae > Salmonella > Salmonella sp. SSDFZ54. Next base: position 2,233,348 of record NZ_CP034819.1, on the reverse strand, counting down.
AATAGCCAGCATCATGGGCTCATCAAACAGCGGCACTTCGATAAACGCCTCGCTCTCTTTCACCAGCGCCAGAATAGCGCAGTCAAGCTTGCCGCTATCGAGTTGCGCTAACAGCTGATGCGTTTGCGCCTCATGCAGATACATTTCCAGCTTCGGGAAAGTCTGGTGCAACATTGGAATGATAAGCGGCAGCAAATAGGGACCAATCGTTGGGATTAAACCAATATGCAGCGGGCCGGACATCGTCTCGCCTTGTTGGCTTGCCATCTCCTTGAGCACCTTGACCTCACGCAGTACGGTACGCGCCTGATCCACCAGCAGTAAGCCCGCCTGGGTAAACAGCACTTTACGGCTCGTACGCTCCAGCAGCATAACGCCCAGCTCATCTTCCAGCTTACGTATTTGCCCACTAAGGGTTGGCTGGCTGACGTGACAGGAGTCCGCCGCTCGCCGGAAATGGCGATGTTCGGCTAACGCCACCAGATATTCAAGATCACGAATATTCATTATTCATCCTCCGTCACCACGATAGTTCATGGCGATAGGTAGCATAGCAACGAACGATTATCCCTATCAACCTTTCTGATTAATAATACATCACAGAACGGAGCGGTTTCTCGTTTAACCCTTGAAGACACCGCCCGTTCAGAGGGTATCTCTCGAACCCGAAATAACTAAAGCCAACGTGAACTTTTGCGGACCTCTGGTCCGCTTTTTTTTGCGTAAAAAAGCCCGGCGTCGCTGATGCTCGGCCGGGCAGTATTACCTGATAGCGTTACGCTTATAAGGCCTACAACGCGAGGCGCGCCCTGGCATCGTCGATGGCCTGCGCCACCTGCTGCGGAGAAACGCCGCCTTTTGCCGCCCGTTTATCCAGACACGACTGCAAAGACAATATCGGATACACATCGTCGCCAATCACGCGGCTGAATTTCTGTAAATCGGCCAGCGGCAACGCTTCCAGCGGCTTACCCTGGCGAATAGCTTCTACCACCGCTTCGCCGACAATATGGTGCGCTTCACGGAACGGCACGCCTTTCGCGACCAGGTAATCCGCCAGCTCCGTGGCGTTGGCATACCCCTGTTGCGCCGCGTCCTGACAACGTGGGCGTTTCACCTGAATACCGTCCAGCACTAACGCCGCCATATGCAGGCAGTCAAGCCAGGTATCGAGCGCATCGAACAGCCCTTCTTTGTCTTCCTGCATATCTTTGTTATACGCCAGCGGCAGACCTTTTAAAGTCATCATCATGCCGGTTAGCGCCCCTTGTACGCGACCGCACTTACCGCGAATCAGCTCCAGCGCGTCCGGGTTTTTCTTCTGCGGCATTAACGATGAACCGGAAGTCACGCGGTCAGAAAGCTCTACAAAACCCGCTTCACCAGAATTAAAGAAAATCAGATCTTCCGCGAAGCGTGACAGATGCACCATGCCGATAGCCGCATCAGAAAGCAGTTCCAGTACGTGGTCACGATCGGACACGCTGTCCAGGCTGTTGCGGGTCGCAGACGCAAAGCCCAGCCAGCCTGCCAATTGTTCACGGTCAATTTCATAGGCCGTTCCCGCCAACGCGCCGCAACCTAGCGGACTCACGTCCAGACGTTTAAGCGTGTCCTGCAGGCGGCTTTCATCGCGCGCCAGCATTTCGACATACGCGAGACACCAGTGGGCGAAAGTCACCGGCTGCGCGCGTTGCAGATGGGTATATCCCGGCATTACCGCGTCCTGGTTCGCCTGCGCGGTTTCCACCAGCGCGCTCTGTAGCTGGCGGTTAGCGGTAAGCAGTTCCCTCACCGTCTCTTTGCACCACAGTTTCAGGTCCGTCGCCACCTGATCGTTACGGCTGCGCCCGGTGTGCAGCTTTTTACCCAACTGACCCACTTTGTCGATGAGCTTACCTTCCACCCAGCTATGGATATCTTCCGCATCGCTTTGCAGGATTTGCTGCGGATTCGCGCGAACCTCTTCCAGCAGCACGTTCAGCGCTTCTTCCAACTGTCGTTGCTCATCGGCAGTCAGTACGCCTACCGTGACCAATGCTTTGGACCAGGCCACAGAACCGACAATATCCTGCTCCGCCAGACGGTAATCGAAGCGCAACGAATCATTGAATTGTTTAAACCGCTGGTCTGCCGCCTGTGTAAAACGCCCACCCCAAAGTGCCATAATAGACTTCCTTAAATTCTTCGAATTTCACTGCCGGATAGCGCTACGCTTATCCGGCTTACAATTTCTGTTCACGTAGGCCCGATAAGGCGCAGCCGCCATCGGGCGAACAAATAGTTAAGCCAGAATACGCGTGCCAATCGGCGTGCCGTTAAACAGTGCAGGCAATTGTTCCGCATGACGCCAGGAAGCGATATCCACCGGGCGACCCAGCGCCCGCGCAGCATCGAGAGCCGCATTCACTTTCACAATCATCCCGTCGGTAATAATGCCCTGGTCGATAAGCTGCTCGGCTTTGGACGCCGTCATTTCGGCGATACGCTGGCCTTTGCCGTCCAGAATACCGCTCACGTCGGAAAGCAGGATCAGATCGGCCCCCAGCGTCGCCGCCAGCGCGGTTGCCGCCTGATCGGCGTTGACGTTCATCAGTTGGCCGTCGTCTGTTACGCCAATGGAGCTGACCACCGGCAGAAAACCGTTTTCCAGCAGCATGTTAATCAGCTTCGGCGACCCCGGCTGCGCCAGCCCGACGTGGCCTAACGCTTCATCGAGTTGGGTCACGTTTACGCTGTCGCCATCGCCCAGAAACAGACCAACAGAGGCGATATGGTGTTTCTTCGCCCAGGCCAGCAGAGTCTTGTTAGCGGTTCCCGCCAGCGCGCCGGTAATGATGCCAATCTGATCGGCAGGCGTCACGCGCAGGCCGTCTTTCTTTTTCACTGGCAAATTCAGCCCTTTCATCAGCTCATCCACCACGCAACCGCCGCCGTGAACAATCACCAGCGGACGCTGATGGGACTCACGATAGTTGACCAGCGCGGTAAAAAGACGTTCCAGAGCCTCTTCGCTATCCAGTAATACGCCACCCAGCTTGATAATTAATGGATTCATCATTTCACCCTTAAATAAGAGACTGCGTTTCAGCGAAGCCAAAACGAATATTAGCGCACTGCACCGCCTGCGCCGCTGCGCCTTTCAACAAGTTGTCTTCGGTTGCCACCACAATCAGATGTTCGCCCTGGACGGCAAAACCAATATCGCAGAACGGCAGCCCGACGACGTTCTTTAACGCCGGAACGCCTTTGTCATACAGGCGCACCAGCGGTTTGTCGCCATAGGCTTTTTGCAACACGTCGGCGACCTGCGCATGGGTTACTCCCGCTTTCAGGCGGCAGGTAATGGTTTCCAGAATCCCGCGCGGGAAATTCCCCAGATGCGGGGTGAAGATGACCTCCGCGCCCAGATGGGCGGTGATTTCCGGCTGATGACGATGCGTAAACACGCCATACGGTTGCAAACTCACTTCACAGAAACTGTTCGATATTGCCGCTTTGCGCCCCGCGCCGCTCACTCCGCTGGTGGCATTAATTACCGGCCACTGCGTCAGATCCAGAAGCCCGCCGTCAATCAGCGGTTTTAGCGACAACTGCGCTGCGGTTGGATAGCAACCAGGAACCGCAATCAGATTCGCCGTGTTCAGTTTATCGGCATTCCACTCCGCCAGACCGTACACCGCCTGCTCCAGCAGCTCAGGATACTGATGAGTAAATCCGTAGTACTTTTCATAGAAGGCGCGATCGTTTACCCGAAACGCGCCGGAAAGATCGAATACGACGCATCCGGCCTGTAAAAACTGCGGCGCCAGATCGTGGCTCACTTCATGCGCTGTCGCCAGGAACACCACATCAACATCTGCGCTAAAGTCACGTACATCCGACATCGGTTGCAATGGCAGGTCGACAATCCCTTTTAACTGCGGATGTAAATCAGAAATTAACTTTCCTGCATCATTGCTTTGCGCTGAGACGGTCAAAGCGGTTATGGTCATATGTGGGTGGCGATTTACGTAGCTTACAAGCTCTGCGCCCGCATAACCGCTAGCGCCTACAATCAGCGTATTCAACATCGGGTTCCTTTATGCTCAACGTTAATGTATTTTTATTCATAATTAATGCATGAATATTGATACTATCATGACCTGAGGTGTGTCAACAATGAAAAACGTTTTACCGCCATTTATCGAGATTTACCGCGCTCTGATTGCCACACCGTCGATAAGCGCAACCGAAGAATCCCTGGATCAAAGTAATGCGTCTTTAATCACTTTGCTTGCAGGCTGGTTCAGGGATCTTGGTTTCAACGTAGAGGTTCAGCCGGTTCCAGGAACGCGAAACAAATTTAATATGCTCGCCAGCACCGGACATGGCGCGGGCGGTTTGCTGCTGACCGGCCATACCGACACGGTTCCCTTTGATGACGGACGCTGGACGCGCGACCCGTTCACGCTGACCGAGCACGACAATAAGCTCTATGGCCTGGGCACTGCGGATATGAAAGGCTTCTTCGCTTTTATTCTGGACGCGCTACGTGACGTTGACGTCACAAAGTTGAAAAAGCCGCTCTACATTCTGGCGACCGCCGATGAAGAGACCAGCATGGCGGGGGCGCGTTATTTTTCCGAAACCACGGCATTACGTCCGGACTGCGCGATCATTGGCGAACCGACGTCGTTGCAACCGATACGCGCGCACAAAGGGCATATCTCTAATGTCGTTCGCGTCCTGGGGCAGTCCGGTCATTCCAGCGACCCGGCGCGTGGGGTTAACGCCATTGAACTGATGCACGATGCGATTGGCCACATCATGCAACTGCGTGACTCGCTGAAAGCGCGGTATCACTACGAGGCGTTTACCGTTCCGTATCCAACGCTGAATCTGGGCCATATTCACGGCGGCGATGCCTCAAATCGTATCTGCGCCTGCTGCGAATTGCATATGGATATTCGTCCACTGCCGGGCATGACGTTAAACGACCTTAATGGACTGCTTAACGACGCGCTGGCCCCGGTAAGCGAACGCTGGCCGGGCCGCCTGACGGTGGCGGAATTACATCCGCCGATTCCAGGTTATGAGTGTCCACCGGACCACCAACTGGTTGAAGTAGTAGAAAAACTGTTGGGAACGAAAACCGACGTGGTGAACTACTGTACTGAAGCGCCGTTTATGCAGACATTATGCCCAACGCTGGTGCTTGGTCCGGGCTCAATTAATCAGGCGCATCAGCCGGATGAATATCTCGAAACGCGTTTTATTAAGCCAACCCGGGAATTGATTACCCAGGTAGTACACCATTTTTGCTGGCATTAATGCATATTGCCCGGTGACGCGATGTTTACCGGGCCTACCCCGTCTTGTAGGCCGGATAAGCGCAGCGCCATCCGGCATCTCTACGCCACATGTTCATAAGCATTTCTTATTTGGCACGATGCGAATTAACTTTAATAAATTACCGCCATTTTTTCGTTTGCTGAACCGATTTCGCAGTAATTGACGCCACGGGTTTTACGTGGCTTTATAAAGATGAGAAGTGATGTGAAAAAGCTTGGTCCGAAAGATTTCGCGTTGCGGCAAGACGGCAAACGAGCACATCCCAGGGAGCTTACATAAGTAAGTGACCTGGGTGGGAGAGCGCAGCCAACGCCGCCGCAGCGTGAAAGATGCAGGACAATTACAACAGAGATGGGGTGTCTGGGATCATATGAACGAACAATATTCCGCGTTGCGTAGTAATGTCAGTATGCTCGGCAAGGTGCTGGGAGAAACCATCAAGGATGCGCTGGGAGAACACATTCTTGATCGCGTAGAAACAATCCGTAAGCTATCCAAATCTTCACGCGCCGGCAATGAAGCTAATCGCCAGGAGCTGCTCACCACGCTACAAAATTTGTCTAATGACGAGCTGCTGCCAGTTGCGCGCGCGTTTAGTCAGTTCCTGAACCTGGCCAATACTGCCGAGCAATACCACAGCATTTCGCCAAAAGGCGAAGCCGCCAGCAACCCGGAAGTGATTGCCCGCACTCTGCGTAAACTGAAAAACCAACCGGACCTCAACGACGCAACCATCAAAAAAGCGGTAGAGTCGCTGTCTCTGGAGTTGGTGTTAACCGCCCACCCGACAGAAATTACCCGCCGTACGCTTATTCACAAGATGGGTGAAATCAACAACTGTCTGAAACAGCTTGATAATACCGATATCGCCGACTACGAACGTCACCAGGTGATGCGTCGCCTGCGCCAGTTGATTGCCCAATCCTGGCATACGGATGAGATCCGCAAGCAGCGCCCAAGCCCGGTGGATGAAGCCAAATGGGGCTTCGCCGTGGTTGAGAACAGCCTGTGGCAGGGCGTACCTAACTATCTGCGTGAACTGAACGAACAGCTGGAAGAAAATCTCGGCTACAAATTGCCGGTGGATTTTGTGCCGGTACGTTTTACCTCCTGGATGGGCGGCGACCGTGACGGCAACCCGAACGTGACGGCGGATATCACCCGCCACGTACTCTTGTTAAGCCGCTGGAAAGCCACCGATCTGTTCCTGAAAGACATTCATGTTCTGGTATCAGAACTGTCGATGGTCGACGCCACGCCGAAGCTGCTGGCGTTAGTGGGCGAAGAAGGCGCGTCTGAGCCGTATCGCTACCTGATGAAAAAATTGCGCGCCCGTCTGATGGCGACCCAGTCCTGGCTGGAAGCGCGTCTGAAAGGCGAGAAGCTGCCCAAACCGGCTGGCCTGCTGACGCAAAACGAGCAGCTCTGGGAACCTCTGTACGCCTGCTACCAGTCGTTACAGGCCTGCGGCATGGGCATTATCGCCAACGGCGAGTTACTCGACACGCTCCGCCGCGTGAAGTGTTTCGGCGTACCGCTGGTGCGTATTGATATCCGTCAGGAGAGCACCCGCCATACCGAAGCGCTGGGCGAAATTACCCGCTACCTCGGTATTGGCGACTACGAAAGCTGGTCGGAAGCCGACAAGCAGGCCTTCCTGATCCGCGAGCTGAACTCCAAACGTCCGCTGCTGCCGCGTAACTGGGAGCCGAGCAACGATACCCGCGAAGTGCTTGAAACCTGCAAGGTTATTGCCGAAGCGCCAAAAGGGTCGATCGCCGCCTACGTAATTTCAATGGCGAAAACGCCGTCTGATGTGCTGGCTGTGCATCTGCTGCTGAAAGAGGCAGGTATCGGCTTTGCCATGCCAGTCGCGCCGCTGTTTGAAACCCTCGACGACCTGAACAACGCCGACGACGTGATGACCCAGTTGTTGAATATCGACTGGTATCGCGGGCTGATTCAGGGTAAGCAGATGGTCATGATCGGCTACTCCGACTCGGCGAAAGACGCCGGCGTTATGGCCGCGTCATGGGCGCAGTATCAGGCGCAGGACGCCCTGATTAAAACCTGTGAAAAAGCCGGCATCGAGCTCACCCTCTTCCACGGCCGCGGCGGCTCTATTGGCCGTGGCGGCGCGCCAGCCCACGCGGCGCTGCTTTCGCAACCGCCAGGCAGTCTGAAAGGCGGTCTGCGCGTGACCGAGCAGGGCGAGATGATCCGCTTCAAATACGGCCTGCCGGAAGTCACCGTCAGCAGCCTGTCGCTCTACACCAGCGCAATTCTGGAAGCAAACCTGCTGCCGCCGCCGGAACCGAAAGACAGCTGGCGTCATATTATGGATGAGCTTTCCGTCATCTCCTGTGAAACCTACCGCGGCTACGTGCGCGAAAATAAAGACTTTGTACCGTACTTCCGCTCCGCGACGCCGGAACAAGAGCTGGGCAAATTGCCGCTCGGCTCACGTCCGGCGAAACGTCGTCCAACTGGCGGCGTCGAATCGCTGCGCGCGATTCCGTGGATCTTCGCCTGGACGCAAAACCGCCTGATGCTGCCAGCCTGGCTGGGCGCGGGTACTGCGCTGCAAAAAGTGGTGGAAGACGGTAAACAAAGCGAACTGGAAGCCATGTGCCGCGACTGGCCGTTCTTCTCCACGCGTCTTGGGATGCTGGAAATGGTGTTCTCAAAAGCCGACCTGTGGCTGGCCGACTATTACGATCAGCGTCTGGTGGCGAAAACGCTATGGCCGCTGGGCAAAGAGCTACGAGACCTGCTGGAAGAAGACATTAAAGTGGTGCTGGCGATTGCCAACGATTCGCACCTGATGGCCGACTTACCGTGGATTGCGGAGTCCATTCAGTTAAGAAACGTTTATACCGATCCATTAAACGTGTTGCAGGCCGAGTTGCTGTATCGTTCCCGTCTGACTGAAGAGCAGGGCAAATCGCCCGATCCTCGCGTCGAACAGGCGTTGATGGTCACGATTGCGGGCGTCGCCGCCGGTATGCGCAACACCGGCTAACGCCAAAAGAAAGCCGCCCTCACGCAGTTATGTGGGGGCGGCATGAAATACTGCTGTCATCCTCGTCATTTTTTCAATATATTCCTGTCTGCATTTTATGCATTTGTAAATCTTTCTTAGCAAAACGTGCGGCATAAAGCAGGTTTGCTTCAGATTCTTTTAAGGTTCAGGCGTTACGTTTGGCGCTACGATTAAAGACAGGCTCTCATTATGCAATCCACATTACTCCAGACTAAACCCGCGTTTAGCTGGAAAGCCCTGGGCTGGGCACTGCTCTACTTTTGGTTCTTTTCCACCCTCCTGCAGGCCATTATTTATCTCACCGGATACAGTGGGACAAACGGTCTGCGGGATTCGCTACTGTACAGCTCACTGTGGCTGATCCCGGTCTTTCTGTTTCCAGGCCGCATCCGGGTTATTGCTGCCGTTATTGGCGTCGTACTTTGGGCCGCCTCGCTGGCGGCACTGAGCTATTACGTAATCTACGGGCAGGAGTTCTCGCAAAGCGTGCTGTTTGTGATGTTTGAAACCAACGCCAATGAAGCCAGCGAATATTTAAGCCAATATTTCAGTCTGAAAATTGTTCTTGTCGCGCTGGCTTATACGGTAGCGGCGATTCTGCTGTGGACACGTCTGCGCCCTGTTTATATTCCATCCCCCTGGCGCTATCTGGTGTCGTTTGCCCTGCTGTACGGGCTGATCCTCCATCCCATCGCGATGAATACCTTTATCAAGCATAAGTCGATGGAGAAAACGCTGGATAGCCTGGCGTCACGAATGGAGCCCGCCGCGCCGTGGCAATTTATTACTGGCTACTATCAGTACCGTTTACAGCTCGCCTCGCTGAATAAACTGCTGAATGAAAACGATGCCCTGCCGCCGCTGGCTAACTTCCAGGACCACTCCGGCGATGCGCCGCGCACACTGGTACTGGTGATTGGCGAATCGACCCAGCGTGGCCGTATGAGTCTGTACGGTTATCCGCGCGAAACCACGCCGGAACTGGACGCGCTGCATAAAACCGACCCCGGGCTGACCGTGTTTAATAATGTGGTAACTTCGCGACCGTACACCATTGAGATCCTGCAACAGGCGCTAACGTTCGCGGACGAAAAGAACCCGGACTGGTATCTGACGAAGCCATCGCTGATGAATATGATGAAACAGGCCGGGTATAAAACCTTCTGGATCACTAACCAGCAGACGATGACGGCGCGTAATACCATGCTGACCGTGTTCTCTAAGCAGACTGATAAGCAGTTCTATATGAACCAGCAGCGCACTCAAAGCGCGCGCGAATATGACAGCAACGTGCTGGCGCCGTTTAAAGCGGTGTTAGCCGACCCGGCGCCGAAAAAATTCATTATTGTGCATCTGCTGGGAACGCATATTAAATACAAGTTCCGCTATCCAGAAAACCAGGGCAAGTTTGATGGTAAAACCGACCATGTTCCGCCGGGATTAAGCAGCGACGAACTGGAGTCGTATAACGATTACGACAACGCGAACCTGTATAACGACTATGTTGTCGCCAGCCTGATTAAGGACTATAAAGCGACCGATCCGAACGGTTTCCTGCTCTACTTCTCCGACCACGGTGAAGAAGTGTATGACACGCCGCCGCATAAGACGCAGGGACGAAACGAAGATTCGCCAACCCGTCATATGTATACGGTGCCGTTCCTGCTGTGGACCTCAGAGAAATGGCAGGCGGCGCATCCGCGCGACTTCTCACAGGATGTCGATCGTAAGTACAGCAGTTCCGAGCTTATCCATACCTGGTCGGACTTAGCGGGCCTGACCTATGATGGCTACGACCCGACGCGTTCCATCACCAACCCGCAGTTCAAAGAGACCACGCGCTGGATTGGCAACCCGTATAAGAAAAACGCGCTGATTGATTATGATACGTTGCCGTATGGCGATCAGGTCGGCAATCAATAGCCTGTATGTTGCCCGATAACGCTAACGCTTATCGGGCCTGGCGTTCTTCTCTCCCGTAGTCCGGATAAGGCGCAAAGCGCCGCCATCCGGCAATAATCGCTTGAGGACATCGGTTTTCGACGTTACTGTTTCCTCTGTTTGCGATCGGCAGGGGATTATCATGTATCACGACGTCAGCCACCTTCTCTCCCGTCTCATCAACGGCCCGCTGCCGCTGCGCCAGATTTATTTTGCCAGCGCCAGCGGCCCAGCGCCGGAACTGGCGTACCAGGTGGATTTTCCGCGGCTGGAGATTGTGCTGGAGGGCGAGCTTACTGACATGAGCATTACCGCCCCGCTCATTCCTTGCGATGTTCTCTACGTTCCGGCTGGCGGCTGGAACATCCCGCAGTGGCAAACGCCCGTCACCACCCTGAGCATTCTGTTTGGCAAACAGCAGTTAGGTTTCAGCGTGGTCCACTGGGACGGTCAGCAGCATCAAAACCTCACGAAACAGCACGTTGCGCGCCGTGGCCCGCGTATCGGCTCTTTCCTGTTACAAACGCTTAATGAGATGCAGATGCAGCCGCAAGAGCAGCAAACGGCCAGATTGATTGTCGCCAGCCTACTAAGCCATTGCCGCGATCTGCTCGGCAGCCAAATCCAGACCGCCTCCCGCAGCCGCGCGCTTTTTGAAGCCATTCGGGAGTATATTGATGAACGCTACGCCGCGCCGTTGACGCGTGAATCGGTAGCACAGGCGTTTTATATCTCGCCAAATTACCTCTCGCACCTGTTCCAGAAAACGGGGGCCATCGGCTTTAACGAATACCTGAACCATACGCGACTGGAACACGCCAAAACGTTGCTGAAGGGCTATGACCTGAAAGTGAAAGAGGTGGCGCACCGCTGCGGCTTTGTCGACAGTAACTATTTCTGCCGCCTGTTTCGCAAAAATACGGAACGCTCGCCGTCGGAGTATCGCCGCCAGTATCACAGCCAGCTAACGGAAAAATAATCCACACGCCAGTAAAGAGAATACAGTAGATAAAACGCGCATTTACTGGATTATTGTAATATCAATGCAAAAACCTCACTCCCCCACATGGCATACAACAGCACGTTATACGTTAACCATCACCAACTTGTGAAGTAAATCACACTTTACCAAGAGCATCACATTTGTCCAGTTTTTGGCAGATTTGTCACATAGCGCATCCGGGGCACGCTCCTTTATCCTGTCCATAACGAAAACTCACGAAGAGAAAGACTATGGAACTCTATCTGGATACCGCTAACGTGGCGGAAGTTGAACGTCTGGCGCGCATTTTCCCGATTGCCGGCGTCACCACCAATCCAAGCATTGTGGCAGCCAGCAAAGAATCTATCTGGGATGTGCTGCCCAGGCTGCAAAACGCCATCGGCGAAGAAGGCACTTTATTTGCGCAGACCATGAGCCGCGACGCGAAAGGGATGGTGGAAGAAGCCAAACGACTGAATAACGTCATCCCCGGCATTGTGGTGAAAATTCCGGTGACCGCCGAAGGTCTTGCAGCGATTAAATTGCTGAAAAAAGAAGGCATCGTAACACTGGGCACCGCCGTCTACAGCGCGTCGCAGGGCCTGCTGGCGGCGCTGGCTGGCGCAAAATATGTCGCTCCCTACGTCAACCGCGTTGATGCGCAGGGCGGCGATGGCATTCGTATGGTTCAGGAGCTGCAAACGCTACTGGAACATCACGCTCCCGACAGCATGGTGCTGGCGGCCAGCTTTAAAACACCGCGGCAGGCGCTGGATTGCTTACTGGCAGGTTGCCAGGCGATTACCCTTCCTTTAGATGTAGCGCAACAAATGCTCAATACGCCTGCGGTAGAGTCAGCAATAGAGAAGTTTGAGCAAGACTGGAAAAACGCTTTTGGTAATCTGAACCTGTAGGAGAGAAATGTATGGATCGCATTATTCAGTCACCAGGTAAGTATATTCAGGGTGCAAACGTCATCGCGCGTCTTGGCGATTATTTAAAACCAATGGCGAACAACTGGCTGGTTGTGGGCGATAAATTCGTGCTGGGATTTGCCGAAGAGACGCTGCGCAAAAGCCTGACGGATGCCGGTTTGTCAGTAGAAATCGCCCCGTTTGGCGGCGAATGTTCGCAAAATGAGATCGACAGGCTGCGCGCCGTCGCCGAAAAAAGTCAGTGTGGCGCCGTACTGGGTATCGGCGGCGGTAAAACGCTGGATACCGCCAAAGCGCTGGCGCACTTTATGAACGTCCCGGTCGCTATCGCGCCGACCATCGCCTCTACCGACGCACCGTGCAGCGCGCTCTCGGTTATTTATACGGATGCCGGTGAGTTTGACCGTTATCTGCTGCTGCCGCATAACCCGAATATGGTCATTGTCGATACGCAGATAGTGGCGGGCGCGCCGGCGCGTCTGCTGGCAGCCGGTATCGGCGATGCGCTGGCGACCTGGTTTGAAGCGCGCGCCTGCTCACGCAGCGGCGCCACCACAATGGCGGGCGGCAAGTGTACACAGGCCGCGCTGGCGCTGGCGGAGCTATGCTATAACACGCTGATCGAAGAAGGCGAAAAAGCCATGTTGGCCGCCGAACAGCACGTCGTCACGCCAGCGCTGGAACGCGTCATCGAAGCCAACACCTACCTGAGCGGGGTCGGTTTTGAAAGCGGCGGTCTGGCCGCAGCGCACGCGATTCATAACGGTTTAACGGCGATTCCGGATGCGCACCACTATTATCACGGTGAGAAGGTCGCTTTCGGTACGCTGACGCAACTGGTGCTGGAAAACGCGCCGGTCGAAGAAATCGAAACCGTTGCGGCGCTGTGCCATTCCGTTGGCCTGCCGATTACGCTGGCGCAACTGGATATTAAACAGGATATCCCGGCCAAAATGCGCACCGTCGCGGAAGCCTCCTGCGCAGAAGGTGAAACTATTCATAACATGCCTGGCGGCGCAACGCCGGATGAAGTGTACGCCGCGCTGCTGGTCGCCGACCAGTACGGTCAACGCTTCTTGCAGGAATGGGAATAAGGTCTGAGCAATACTCCTGACGATAGTCAGGAGTATTTCAGCTTGCTGACACAACAGAATTCATTTGCCGAATGTCGACACAGGCGCCTTATCTGGCCTTGTTATCCAATCATCCAGGCCGGGTAAGCGAAGCGCTATCATCAGGTATTCCATAGCCTGGAATCAGTCCATTTTGTCCTGAAATAGACTTTTTTGTCACGCACCATTCTCTCCGCGGAAAGTCAAATGACGTACTGACACACTTCACGGACGAAGAAGATGAAATTCGCACAGGCGCTTATCGGTATTCTTGCTGCTTTTTTTATTAGCCATATCTCTCATCATTCGCCACGCTCTGATACCAGACCAATAACCGTTCAGGCGCAAACTAATGCTGCAATCGCCCAAAGTGCCGGGACGCAAATAGGTAAGACGCTATTTTATGATGCTGCCTATGTTCGTCTGGATTATCCGAATGGCGATCTTCCGCTGGAGCGTGGCGTATGTGCAGATGTCGTCATCCGCGCGCTGCGCAGTCAGCAGGTTGATTTACAGAAACGGGTACATGAAGACATGCAGGCGCATTTCTCTGCCTATCCGAATAACTGGAAGCTGAAACGCCCGGACAGCAATATCGACCATCGCCGCGTTCCGAATCTGGAAACCTGGTTCCAGCGCCACAACAAAGCGTTGCCGGTGACAGATAAATATAGCGATTATCAACCGGGAGATATTGTCTCCTGGCGACTGGATAACGGCCTTGCGCATATTGGCGTGGTATCCCTGAACGTCACGCCTGAAGGGGTGCCGCTGGTTGTGCATAACATAGGCGCGGGAGCACAGGAGGAAGATGTATTATTTAACTGGAAAGTCACGGGGCATTTTCGTTATTTTTCGCATTAAACGCGGAAAACGTCAGCGACTACCGAATAGCAGCCGCTGACGAATTAACCTATCAGATTATTGCAGATCGAAACGGTCCAGGTTCATCACTTTCACCCATGCCGCGACGAAGTCCTTCACAAACTTCTCGTGCGCATCGCTACACGCGTAAACTTCCGCCAGCGCGCGCAGTACGGAGTTGGAACCAAACACCAGATCGGCGCGGGTCGCCGTGTATTTCACCTCGCCAGTCAGACGATCCCGGCCTTCGAACAGCTCATTAGATTCGTCGGTCGGTTTCCACTCGTAACGCATATCCAGCAGATTAGCGAAGAAGTCTGTGCTGAGCACGCCCGGTCTGTCGGTAAAGACACCGTTCTGGCTGCCGTCAAAGTTGGTTCCCAGCACACGCATCCCGCCAACCAGTACCGTCATTTCCGGCGCGGTCAACGTTAACTGCTGCGCTTTATCAATCAACAGCGATTCGGTCGTCGACACATCCAGACGCGCACGATAGTTACGGAATCCATCGGCAATCGGTTCAAGCAGCGAGAACATCTCGATGTCGGTCTGATCCTGACGCGCATCCACCCGGCCCGGCGCAAAAGGTACGCTGATGCTGACACCCGCAGCAGCGGCCGCCTGCTCGATACCGACCACGCCCGCCAGCACAATAATATCGGCCAGCGAAGCTTTATTCGTCGTTTTCTGGATCTCTTCTAATACCGGCAGAACACGAGCCGCAACGGCGTTGACATCCCAGTCGCGCTGAGGCGCTAATGCCAGACGCGCGCCGTTAGCGCCGCCACGCTTATCGCCGCCGCGGAAAGTAGACGCGGATGCCCAGGCAACCGAAACCATCTCGCTAATAGAAAGCCCGGATGCAGCGATCGCCGCTTTCAGGTTGATAATGTCTTCCTGCGTTGGCTGGTAGAGCGGTTGCGGCAACGGGTCCTGCCAGATCAGATCTTCTTTCGGCACTTCCGGTCCGATGTAACGCGCTTTTGGTCCCATATCTCTGTGCGTCAGTTTGAACCAGGCACGAGCAAAGGCTTCATTAAAGGCCTGCGGATCGTTAAGGAAACGACGGGAAATCTTCTCGAACTCCGGATCAAAACGCAGCGTCAGGTCGGTGACCAGCATGGTTGGCTTACGTTTTTTCGACGGATCGAACGGGTCCGGGATGATGTCCGGCGCGTCTACCGCTTCAAACTGGATAGCGCCAGCCGGACTACGGGTTTGTACCCACTCATATTTGAACAGGTTCTCGAAGAAATAGTTGCTCCACTGGGTCGGCGTCTGCGTCCAGACCACTTCCAGCCCGGAGGTGATAGCATCCGCGCCAACGCCGCTACCATAGCTGCTGGCCCAACCTAAGCCCTGCGCTTCAATCGGCGCGGCTTCCGGATCGGCCCCTACATGGGATGCCGCTGCCGCGCCGTGGGTTTTACCGAGGGTATGCCCGCCAGCGATCAACGCCACGGTTTCTTCGTCGTTCATCCCCATATTGCCAAAGGTAGCGCGAATAGCGGCGGCGGCAGAAAGTGGTTCGCCGCTGTGATCCGGCCCTTCCGGGTTAACGTAGATAAGGCCCATCTCGGTCGCGCCCAGCGGCGCTTTTGCCAGCGCTTCAGGGTGTCGGTGAGTCAACCAGGCTTTTTCATCGCCCCAGTTCACATCCAGATCCGGTTCCCAGACATCTTCACGCCCGGCGCCGAAACCGAAGGTACGGAAGCCGGAGTTTTCCAGCGCCACGTTACCCGCCAGAATAAACAGGTCGGCCCAGGAAATTTTCTGGCCATATTTCTGCTTAATCGGCCACAACAAACGACGCGCCTTATCCAGGCTGACGTTATCCGGCCAGGAGTTAAGCGGCGCAAAACGCTGTTGACCACGACCCGCGCCGCCACGACCATCAATAGAACGGTAGGTGCCAGCGCCATGCCAGGCCATACGAATAAACAAACCGACATAGCTGCCCCAGTCGGCGGGCCACCACGGTTGTGAATCGGTCAGCAGCGCCTTGAGATCCCCTTTCAGGGCGGAGTAGTCTAACTTGCTAAACTCTTTGCGGTAGTCAAAGTCTTCACCCAGCGGGTTAGAACGGTTGGAATGTTGATTCAAAAGATCCACGCGAAGCTGGTTCGGCCACCAGTCGCGGCTGGCTGTCCCTGCGCCTGCGCTTCGGTCATGCCCCCCCTGATGGAAAGGACATTTTCCAGTGGATAACGTGTTATGGGTATCGTCGGTCGTGCTCATATCTCAGCTCCCTTTTAAAGTGTTACCGTTACGATATACACCAGGAGCAAATAGATATAGTTGAATTAATCCACAGATTCGATAGCTAATACCTTTTATATTTTTAGTTACAGAGATGTAGATCAATATGAGGTGTAATAAAGCTCCCGGCAGGGAGCTGGAGGTTATAAACCCGGTCTTACGCCCAGTGTGTGGCAAATGGCATAACTCATTTCCGCACGATTCAACGTGTAGAAGTGGAAATCCTTCACTCCTTCGCGACTTAAAATTTTCACCATGTCCATCGCAATGTTAGCGCCCACCAGCTTGCGGGTTTCTGCGTCATCATCCAGCCCCTCAAACATCAGTGACATCCAGGACGGAATGCGGACATTGGTCATATCGGCAAATTTTTTCGCCTGTTTAAAGTTAGACACCGGTAAAATGCCGGGAATAATTTCTACGTCGATACCGGCGGAAACACAGCGGTCGCGAAAACGCAGGTAGCTTTCCACATCGAAGAAAAATTGGGTTATCGCGCGGTTAGCGCCAGCATCCACTTTACGCTTCAGATTAAGCAGATCGGCCTGCGCGCTTTTCGCTTCCGGATGTACCTCCGGATAGGCCGCTACTGAAATATCGAAATCGGCCACCTCTTTGAGCAAACCAACCAGATCGGCGGCGTACATCTCCGGCTTACCGCTGCCCGGCGGCAAATCGCCGCGCAAAGCGACAATGTGGCGGATACCGTTATTCCAGTAGTCGCGGGCGATGGTGCGCAGTTCATCGCGCGTGGCGTCAATACAGGTAAGGTGCGGCGCGGCCTCAAGCCCAGTACGCTCTTTAATGCCTTTAATAACGCTATGAGTGCGGTCGCGTTCCCCGGAGTTGGCGCCATACGTTACCGAAACAAACTTCGGTTTCAGACTGCTCAGGCGATCGATGGAGTTCCACAGGGTTTGCTCCATTTCACTGGTGCGCGGCGGGAAAAATTCAAACGAAACGTTAATCTGACCCTGTACTTCCGCCAGGCTCTGATTCAGGGCTTCCCGCTGGTTGGCGTGAAAAAAGCTCATACCTTACCTCATCAATCGCATGTTATTATTTGTTGTGTTGTAAACATCTATCCGTTTAGACGTCCAGATGTAAAAATGACGGAAAAGCAGAAGGACGTCAACTGAAAAATCACGCCAAAGAATGAGGAATATTCAGCAAAGTTGAATTTTCTTCATGTCACGCCGCGACACTGAACGCGCCGCGGCAGGGGAAATTACTTCTTCACATCCGCAACGCGCATCCCTTTGAGCTGCTCATCCGTGATGGTGTTGCCCGCCTTAAAGTAATCAACTATCGCATTCGACACATAGTAGCCGCCGGAGGTATTCCGCGCCTGGCCTTCCGTGAATGCCGCAAAACCATCGCCGCCGTCGGCAAGGAAGCTGTTGGTAGCGATGTGATAAACCGTAGCATCGTCAATCGGCTTGCCATTGAGCGTCAGCACGGTAACCCGCTGGCCGATAGGTTTGCTGCTGTCATACTTCATCTCCAGCCCTTTAGACACCTGCAATACGCCGTTGCTTAAGCCAGCGCCATGCTCCATCAGGCTGCGCAATTGTTTACCGGTTAAATCCATCGTGACCAGTTCATTAGGGAACGGGAAGGTACTGATTACCGCCCCCATCGTCACCGCGCCAGCCGGGATTTCGTTGCGGATACCGCCAGAGTTAGTAAGCGCTAACTGGGTGTCTTTCCCCGCCGTAAAAAGCAGCGCATCCGCCGCCAGATTCCCCAGCGACGACGATTCGCCATACGCGCGGGTCAGCTCAACCGGCGACTGCGCCACCGTTTGCTGCACGACTTTATCGAGCTTTTTGTTCCAGCCGTCGATCACCTGTTTCGTTTGCGGATCGGGCTTCCACTCATCAGCAAAAATGGTCTTCAGCTCGAAGTTCTTCACGGTAAACTGATGCGGCTTTTCCTGGTAGTCCAGCACCAGTTTGCCGACATCAATGCCGCCGCTGTCCGTTGAGAGGATCAGCGTATTACCGACTTTAATCGGTTCCGGCGTACCGACATGCGCGTGGCCGGTAATCAAAATATCCAGCCCTTTTACCTGACTTGCGGTCTGAATATCTTTATCCAGCGCGCGTCGCACATCGGTATTCCCCATGCTGGACTGGCGGGCCGGGGTGCCTTCGTGAATCAGCGCCACGGTCAGATCGACTTTACCTTTAAGTTCATCAATGTAACGTTGCAGCCACTTAATCTCATCGCGTGCCTCAATGCCCACGCGCGTCGCGGCAGAAACCGTATCATTAAAAGCAAAGACACCGTGTAAGCCGATTACGCCAATCTTGACGCCATCTTTTTCAACAATGGTGTACGGCTTATCCCAGAAGGATTTACTGCTGTCCTCATAAAAAATATTGCCCTGTACGATAGGGAATTTCGCCCGGCTCAGTTGCAACAATGTATTGTCCCAGCCATGATCGAACTCATGATTACCGATAGTGGCAGCGTCATACTGCATGGTATTCAAAATATCGATAATCGCTTTACCCTTCGTCAGGCTGCTGATATACGGTCCGGTAAAGTAATCTCCGGCATCAAAAAACCACGTCGCCTTATTTTTGGCTTTTTCCTGCTTCACCAGCGTAGTGATATTGGCCCAACCGCCAATATCGCGTTTACCGTCAGCAATCCACGGCACTTTATAAGGCTCCACATGGGCGTGTAGATCGTTGGTGTAAATAATGGTGACATCTTTGGCGCAGGCCCAGAACGGCAGCGTGAACAAAATACCGGCAGCAAGCAGTTTTACTTTCATAAATAAGTCCCTTTCAGTCATATAAAGATTCGCTACGTTACGTTCTGAAAGGTTTTTTTATGTGAGAGTCCTCACACCCGCGTACCGTTTTATGAAGGCAGAATCAACGACCTGCCAAAATCGTTGGTAAAATGTATGCCGCCTCTGTTCACCATTAATGCCTGCAAAAGCGCTGGTTGTCGCAATCTTGGGCTGCCTGACTCGCCGGATTATGTGTGGCCGGACTATCGCCTGGGTTATCCGGCATTGCATTGTCGAGCCTGCGGCAGTTATCCGCCGCTCTTCAACGAGGGGGAATTTCGCCGCTGGGCGTCTGCTTATATCGCGCAATATGCCAAAGAGCATGGTCACTTTTGTCCCGACTGCTATCAAAAAACATGGATTCACTATGGACGTAATCCCGGCGGAACGCAGCGACTTCAGTGCCAGTACTGTAAGAAGGTCTGGACGCCAAAACAGCACGCGCTGAATGTCGCCGAAACGCCGGAACAGATTTGCAGTATTCCGCTGCTCGTACCGTTTCAGGGAGCGAATGCCTTCCAGCAATTGTATTTTTTATTCAGTTTTGACGCTGTTCGCGGCAATATTCTTCACCTTTCCAGCAATTTCACGTTACTTTCTGCCGGAAAGAGTTTGCATTACCACTGGAAAGGAATTGCGCCGCCCGAGGGTGAGAATGGCGATATTATTCACCGTATCTCCACTAAAGAACGGCAATTTTTACAGCGCAGTCAGTTCGATGAGATTCAGTATGGCCCGGCGGCGCTTAAACGTAACGCGCAAGGAACAATACTTCGCCCGGTCATTACGGCGCATGGTCATTTTCGGGTGCTGAAAAACCGCTTTCCTGATGTCACGACACACATCATTGCCCATGAGTGTTTTTTGCGCGGCGCGGTCATTACGGCATGGGCGGAGCGGTTTCGCCAGCGTCTCTCCTCGCTGTGGTTCGTTGAGGAAGAGATAAACGATGACGATTGCCGCGCAGAGTGGCAACTGTTAGGCAAAACATGGCAGGGATGGTGGCAAAATCAGTGGCAACTCTGGGGGCAAGGTCACAACCGCAAAATGGTCTGTTCGTTAACTGGTTCCCACTTAGAACAAGGTGTCGCCGTTAATCTGGCGGCTAGTCGCCGCTTTGTTACCTGGCTATGGCAACAACCTGAATTCCAGCAAAGCGCCCACTATTCCGCCAAACGCGTCACGCAAATTCTGTATTTGCTGACGGAAAAATATAACTCACAATGGAATCACATTTAACCCAATGATGTAATGCCACGCATAAAAAATCACAGATTATCATTCAGAAGGCGCTATAGATTTAATCACCTCACATCCTGCTTTTATACGCTGAAAAAGAATAGAACTATTTGATAAAATGGCCCTTCGTTTTAAGTTAAAATCGGCTATAAACGTTATTCACATAATCAATATTTATTATCAATTTAAATAGTTCTATACATTCTTATTTTCTATGGAAAACAAGGGATAAATATGGAAATTACTTTACCGTCAATGTCAGATAAAAAATGGACCTGCGCCGATCTCCTGAGTAGCTATCGATTCTGGGGGATCACTTTTTTCTTTTTGGTGCTCTCTTTTATCAGTTCGCTGGGATCGTCGTATGGTGTTTATTTTTGGAGTAAATCTCTGTCTATTCCAGCCAATCGTATTGGCGCCATTCTCGTTGGCGGCCAACTGGGATACCTCCTGGGTATGGTTGCCAGCTGGTTTGTCTGCCGTATAAAAAATTGTTACCCCTTCTACTTTGTTGCGCTCCTGTTAATCATTAGCGTGGTCTGTTCCTTCTGCATAAATGGCCCGTCTGACGTAGTCAGGCTTATCATAGCGCAGTTTTTAATTAATCTGGGTATGGGGATCGTAACGCTGTTAGTCCCCATGCTGCTTTTCAGCGCTATCGGCAGTGCTCAGACATTTGTTATTTTATTTAGCCTCTGCTTACTGTTCAAATTTATCATCGCTGGCTATCTGTCTATATTTATATACTCAATTCCTTATATAGGAATAATCGTAATTACTTTAGCGGTTATCGCGCTTTTGCTACTATTACCGCTCAAAAAAGAACTTTTCTATATTGCACCGCCCAAAAGGTTCTCATCAACCCAGCGACCTGAGTGCGCAGAACCCCTTGTCGTCGCATTATTGGCCTTTTTCATTCCATTTTATATTATTTATTGGTTCTTCAGAATTCACCGGGAAATGCAATTTGTGGCGCCTTCGCCCCGACTCATGACCGCATGTGGCGCGGGATGGCTGTCAGCCATTATGCCGTTTGGCACAGCCATATTGTGTCTGACGCTTAGCGACGAAATCCGCGCTCTGCTGGCGAATAAAAACGAAGATGGCGGAATACGAACCGGCTGGACACTATTCTGGGCGTTACTGCTGCCACCCGTCGGCGCGGCGATTATCCAGGCAAAAATGAACCGTTTTATTACCGCTAATACCGCAGATACTGCTGACAGAGGATAAACATGGAAGGTTTTGAGCTATTTCCAAAAATTAAAGGCGCGATCAAATGGATGGCCGAGCACAGTGACTCGGTAATTCATTTTGGCTGGAATGTTGTTGCTGCCATCATTCTACTTTTCATCGGTAAGTTAATAGCTCGCTTACTATCGAGGGGGCTGGAAAAGTTACTTCTCAGGCGGCAAGTGGATGCCACTATTGTCCACTTTTTCTCCGCGCTGGTTCGCTACATCACAATAGCTTTCACGGCAGTAGCCGCTCTTGGCCGTGTCGGTATAGAAACCTCCTCAATTATTGCCGTTATCGGCGCGGCGGGTTTAGCCATTGGCCTGGCGTTGCAAGGGTCACTTTCCAACTTTGCCGCAGGCGTACTGCTTGTCTCCCTGCGCCCTTTCCGCGCCGGGGAAATTGTACAAATTGGCCTGGTTATCGGCACAGTAGAAAAGGTCCATATTTTCTCCACCACTCTGCTCACTGCGGATAGCAAAGAAGTTGTCATCCCGAATGGTAAAATTATTGCTGATAATATTATCAACTATTCACGACACCCCTATCGACGTATTGATCTGATTATTGGCGTGGATTACCAAAGCCGTATTGCTGACGTAAAAAGCGTGATACATCGTATTATTGAACAAGATCATCGCATTGATAAAACCCGCGATATTACGGTCCGCCTGGGCGAACTTGCGCCCTCTAGCCTGAATTTCTATGTTCGCGTATGGGTGCCCAACGCTCAGTACTGGAGTACTTACTACGATCTTCTGGAAAATATCAAGGAAGCAATGGATGAAAACGGCATCAATATTCCTTACCCCCGGATGGATGTCCGGGTTGAGAATGTAAAAAGCATCACGCCATAATGTTTCGTCAGCAATCGGATAGCGCTTCGTATATCAGTATCTACAGAATGACTGCATAACGTATTGATGAGGGAGCGAAGCGCAACCCGGCGCTTCGCTCACGAACTTGCCTTTATTACAGCAACTGCGCCAGGCGGTTGATATCCGACTGAATCGCCCCGGCGGTCACATCGCGACCCGCGCCCGGCCCACGGATCACCAGCGGGTTATCGCGATACCAGCGGCTTTCAATAGCAAAGACATTATCGCACGGCAGCAGCGCCGCCAGCGGATGCTCCGGACGCACCGCTTCAACGCCGACGCGCGCTTTGCCATTGGCGTCGAAACGCGCCACGTAACGCAACACCAGCCCCAGTTCGCGGGCTGCCTCCAGACGCTGCACCATCTGTTCATTCAGCGCGTCGCCGTTTTCGAAAAAGTGATCGATAGACCCTTCTTCACAATGCGCCGGCACCAACGATTCTACACGCACCTGATCCGGCTCGATGTCGTATCCCGCCTCGCGCGCCAGAATCACCAGCTTACGCATGACATCTTTTCCGGAAAGATCGACGCGCGGATCGGGTTCGGTCAGCCCCTGCTGCCAGGCCTGATCCACCAGATCGGTAAACGGCACCGTACCGTCAAATTGCAGGAACAGCCAGGATAGCGTCCCGGAGAAGATCCCGCTGATCGAGAGAATCGTATCGCCGCTGTCAATCAGATCCCGCACCGTGTGGTTGATCGGCAACCCCGCGCCCACGGTGGCGTTATACAGCCAGTAACGCCCGGTTTTTTCAAACGCGTCATGAATCTGGCGATACTTATCGCTGGCGCTTGCGCCCGCCAGTTTATTGGCGCTAATCACATGAAAACCGTGGCTGGCGAAATCAAGGTACTGATCGGCCAGTTGCTCGCTTGCTGTCACATCCAGCACCACTAAATCATCATACGGATGCGCACGCATCCACAGGAATAGCGACTCTTCGTCCTGCTCAACGGCTTCATCATCAAAGAATGCCAGCGCGCGGCTGGCGTCCAGCCCTTCATAATTCAACAGGCTACGGCGGCTATCCACCACGCCCGCCAGCACAAATTCAAAACCAGTACGCGCGGAAAGCGTGCTTTGTTCACGGGCAAATAGTTCCAGCCAACGGGAGCCGATGTTCCCCTTACCGAACAGCATCAGGCCAATGCGTTTTTCGGCGCGGAAAACCGACTGGTGCAGCCCCTGAATCAGGCTCTCAGTCGGGCCGGTACGCAGCACCGCCACCAGACTGATGCCCTCCTCCGACTGCCAGGTAAACTCCACTGGCTGACCTTTCAACTGCTGCCAGAAGCGATGGCAGTGTAGCGGATTGCGAGTGACGCCCGCACCGACCATCGCCACCAGCGCCAGCCCCTGCCGCAGGCGCAATTCGCCCGGCAGCCCGACATCGTCGAGGAGTTTCAGTACGCTATCCGCTACCTCGGCGGTATAGCAGAACTGCAATAGCTGGCGATCGCGATGCACGCCCACCGCCAGCGGACGCGCCTGCGCCCGTTTTAAAATGTGGTCGAGCTCTTTATGCGCCAGCCTGAAATCCTGGCTGGCAGGCACCTGAAACTCAATCAGACAGATATCATCGTGACTGGTCACGATACGCGCGCCCGTCCCGGAAGCCAGCACCCGTTCAATTCGGGTTGACCCTTGATCCGGCGTGTAGCTACAGCGCAACTGCAAATCGATATCGCTACCGGACACTGGCTGTAGTGTGCGGGCGTGCAGAACAGGCGCCGCCAGACGCGCCAGCTCGCTGGCTTCGTCCAGACGCAGCAACGGCAGCAGGCAGGCATCTTTCACTTTGCGCGGGTCGGCGCTATAAACGCCCGCGACATCGCTCCAGATGGTCACGCGGGAAACGCCCGCCAGCGCGCCGATTTGCGTGGCGGAATAGTCGGAACCGTTCCGGCCTAACAGGACTGTTTCGCCGTCATGATTGCGGCTGATAAAGCCGGTCACGACCAGACGTTTGCCCGGATGCTGCGCCAGTAGCTGCTGCAATAAAGGATAAGATAGCCCTTCATCAACCTGCGGCTGTGCGGCGCGTTCGGCGCGTAAAAATGCGCGCGCGTCCAGCCAGGCGGCATCCAGCCCCTGCTGATTCAGGACGGCGGACATCAATCTCGCCGACCAAATTTCGCCGTGTCCGACGATCTCAGCATAGACGGCATCCGTTACGCCGCCGTCGAGCAAGGCGGCAAGACGTTCCAGATCGCTGATAAAAGCGCTGGTTAAGTCATCTGCCGCGTCGGCGGGAAGCAGCCCGCTAATCAGATCGCACTGGTAGCGGCGTAACGTCTGTAATACCTGATGCGCAGAAAGGCGATCGGTCTGGCTTAACTTGAGCCAGCTAATCAACTGGTTGGTGGTACTGCCTGCGGCGGACACTACCATCATATCGTCAGGCTGCGAATACTCCGCCATAATGCCTGCGACACGCAGGTAACACTTCACATCCGCCAGACTACTGCCGCCAAATTTATGCAGTTGACGACCTTTCGCCCCTGCCTGCGCAATCACACTCATGTTTACCCCTTGTTTGCAGCCCGGAAGCCATTTTCCAGGTCGGCAATTAAATCTTCGCCATCTTCAATACCGGTGGAGATACGCAGTAGCGTTTCGGAGATCCCGGCGGCGGCACGCGCCTGCGGCGACATACCGGCATGCGTCATGGTGGCGGCGTGAGAGATCAAACTTTCCACTCCCCCTAAAGATTCCGCCAGCGTAAACAACGACAGCCCGCCCAGAAAACGACGTAGCGTCTCCTCATCCCCATCCAGTTCAAAACTCAACATTGCGCCAAAGCCTTTTTGCTGGCGCGCGGCAATTTCATGCCCCTGATTTTCCGGCAGCGACGGGTGATACAGTTTTTTCACCAGCGGCTGGGTTTGCAGATATTTCACAATCTCCTGCGCGTTGCGCTGCGCCAGCTCCATACGCGGCACCAGAGTTCGCAAACCGCGCAGCAGCAGATAGCTATCAAACGCCCCGCCAGTGACGCCAATATTATTCGCCCACCACGCCAGTTCAGTGACCATTTCCGGATCTTTAGCAATCACCACGCCAGCCACGACATCCGAATGACCGTTGAGATATTTCGTGCATGAATGCAACACCAGATCGGCACCCAACGCCAGCGGATTTTGCAGCGCCGGGCTTAAAAACGTGTTATCAACGACGCTCACTGCGCCCGCCTCGCGCGCCAGCCGACAGATTTTCGCAATATCCACCACGCGTAACAATGGATTACTTGGACTTTCTACCAGTACTAGCTTCGGTTTTTCTTCCAGCGCCGCCTGTAAGGCGCGTTCATCGCCCTGATCGACAAACCGCACACGATAACAGCCGCGTGTCGCCAGACTGTCAAACAGACGATAACTGCCACCATAGCAATCATGCGGCGCGACCAGCAGATCGCCCGGCTTGAGGAAAACGGTGGTGACCAGATGAATCGCCGACATGCCGGTATTCGTCAATACCGCGCCCGCGCCGCCTTCCAGTTCCGCTAATGCGCGCTGAACCACATCACGCGTGGGATTACCGCGGCGGGAATAATCATGCGCGCGCGGCTCATTGAAACCGGTAAAGTTATAGGTGCTGGAGAGATGGATCGGCGGCACAACGCAGCCGTATTGCTCGTCGTCGTTTAATCCGCTACGCACTGCGATAGTGGCCTGTTTACGCGTCATATGAAGATATTCCTGGCTGAGTCGGTGAAAGTCAGGCCACAGATTAACCACTACCACGATAGACGTCAATACATCTGGACATCTAAACTTCTTTGCGTATAGATTGAGCAAACCGCAAATAGCCGTTAAAATTATATGCATTAGCGCACATCTGCGACCGCTAACTTCGTGTCAGGGCCGCGCCACTACGGTAAACTACGCGCGATTATGGTCCGGGCTCAGGTTCAGACCTCAATATTAATGACGAAGAGGATTAAGTATCTCATGGCTGAATGGAGCGGCGAATATATCAGCCCATACGCTGAGCACGGTAAGAAGAGTGAGCAAGTCAAAAAAATTACGGTTTCCATTCCTCTGAAGGTGTTAAAAATCCTCACCGATGAACGTACGCGTCGTCAGGTGAACAACCTGCGCCACGCCACCAACAGCGAGCTGTTGTGTGAAGCATTTCTGCACGCCTTTACCGGGCAACCCTTGCCGGATGATGCCGATCTGCGAAAAGAGCGCAGCGATGAAATCCCGGAAGCGGCAAAAGAGATCATGCGTGAGATGGGGATTGACCCGGAAACGTGGGAATACTGATAGCAAAGCATGCGGTCAGAACGCCTCTGGCCGCGCTTTTTTAACGATTCCCCCTGTACACGGCTATCTCCGACATTTTTCTAAACGTTCATCTTCCCGAATAGCCCTCGATGGATAAATTTGTCAGACATGATAAGTTTCTCTTCTTTATTTTCCTGAAAAAAATTCCCGACATGTCATAACCGATATAATTTTATTATATTTAAACTTCCAATCTTTATTTAAATTTTCACGTAGCAAAGCGCACATGAATAATAATACACCGCCATATATTTACTGAACAAATAGTATAACGATGAGTATTGTTAAAAAGACCATGGACACCTCATATTTGTGACAAACATCATTATTCCCCTCCGCGGATTGTTTTACTTTTTTAAATGTTTTTTCATCTCCGATAAATAAGAAGGTTAATATACATTCATTTTATCGATAATATCGAATGGGGAAATAAATATGTTATTTACAAGGAAAGTCTTACCTGTATTATGCTGCCTGTGTTTGAGCGGCAGCGTTTTGGCCTCAGGCGTTTTAGACCCAAACAGGCCAATGGTCGCATCAGCAGATGTCATTCCAGTACATGAAGGACCATTAGGTATGGTCGATGTCGCCCCCTACGGCGGCGTTTTCCCATTAACAGCAATCATTAATAAAGCCAATCATAATGTACAGGACGTGAAGGTTACCGTTTTAGGGAAAGGGGAAAAAGGTATCCCGATCAGTTATGATGTCGGCCCGCAGGCTATAAATACCCATGACGGCATACCTGTATTTGGCTTGTATCCAGATTATGTCAATAAGGTTAAAGTTGACTGGACTGAAGAAGGTAAAAAACAAACTTATACGTGGTCCATTTACGCCGCACCGGTATCATTACCCTCTACTACCGGGCAAACTGCCGTTCTTCCTACAGTAGAACCGGTTAAAGTCGATAGCTCGCTTAAAAATCGCTTATATCTTTTTAACCATATAACGGGGATGCCAAGAGCCGGCCACATTATGCATGTCGCAGGCGGAGCGGCGAACTGGGATTATACCGGTATCAACTGGATTAGCGATACGAATGGCGATGTTCGTGGCTATATGAATATTGATAAATTCCGTAACCAGGATGATATAACGCGTTTTGGTTCCATGATGAGCTTCCATCAGGTTAACGATGGCAATCTTATTTTTGGCCAGGGTCAACGTTACTTTAAATATGATTTCTTAGGCCGCGTTATTTCTGATAAACGACTGCCAAAAGGATTTATTGATTTTTCGCACGCCATTACCGAAACGCCGAAAGGCACCTACCTGCTGCGTGTCGCAAAAGAAAATTATCCATTAAATGGTAAATACACCATCAATACGGTGCGTGATCATATTCTTGAAGTTGACCAGAACGGCGATACCGTCGATTACTGGGATCTGCCAAAAATCCTCGACCCCTATCGTGACGACGTTATTCTGGCGATGGATCAGGGAGCGGTATGTTTGAGCGTCGATGCCGAACATTCCGGTCAGGTCATGACCAAAGAGCAGCTTGCAAAACAACCCTTCGGCGATATCGCGGGCTCCGGCCCGGGCCGCAACTGGGCGCATGTTAACTCCGTCAGCTACGATCCTCGCGACGACAGCATTATCATTAGCTCGCGCCACCAGTCTGCCATCATCAAAATTGGTCGCGATAAAAAAGTGAAATGGATACTTTCCGATCCATCCGGCTGGAAAGGCGAACTGGCGAAAAAAGTACTGAAACCCGTAGACAGCAACGGTAAACCACTAACCTGCGAAGCGCACCACTGCGACGGTGGATTTGACTGGACATGGACACAACATACCGGTTGGTTAGTGCCATCCAAAAGCACCGGAGGTAAAACCGTCGTGACCGCCTTTGATAACGGCGATGCGCGCGGCATGGAACAACCGGCCATGCCGTCAATGAAATATTCCCGCGGCGTGGAATATCAGATTGACGAAAAAAATATGACGGTTTCCCAAATGTGGGAATATGGTAAAGAGCGCGGTTTTGACTGGTACAGCGCCATTACTTCCGTCACGGAATATCGCCCGGAAACCAAAACGATGTTCATGTACTCGGCTACAGCGGGAATGAGCGGTACAAAACCGATCGTTTCCGTTCTGGATGAAGTTAAAGACGGCACTCAGGATGTGATGCTGGAGCTAAAAGTACACAGTAACCGTGCCGGTATGCTGGGTTATCGGGCGCTGATTATCGATCCAGAGCAGATGTTTAAAAAATAAAGCGAGATAGTAAAAGTAAAACAGGCGGAAGCTAACTTCCGCCTGAATGGTTAAAACGTATTGTAGTTATGACATTCGCCTTATCCAGACTCAGATCGACCACCCGTTTCTTCAGCTGGAAGGTCAGAATTTGACATTGTCGCAGTTAGCCATTTATGTTGAAGGACGACTGAAGAATGTGATGCCGCTGTAGCATTTTTAACGTGACACATAATTCTGAACGCTCTCAAGATAATTTCTTCTCCAGATTTTATTTTAAAATTGTGTAATTAATAACTCACTTTAAAATAAATTATTTCTTTTTCTTTCGTCCTGTATCCCATCCATTTATTCTATAAACAACGCATAGCAACCATGCGCCAGTGGCATAAAAGAAAACAGGAGCAAAAATATCATTAATATTAAAATCAATTTTTGGCCATGTCGAAAATCTGAAATAATAGATACCTCTTAGAATCCATTCTCCCACAAAACACATAAGGAAAAATGAAAAGTACACATAAAAATACAATAGTATGAATTTAATTATTCCTTTCATTTTTTCGTCTCCTCTGTATCAAAAATCTCCTCTGATTTATCTCCTATATATTCAGAGAGGACTACACCGAACAGGCCACGTCCGTCGGCGCGCCAATCAGCACACCCGCTGCCCCCCTGGACTATCGGACCACCCACCGGGGTCATGTCACCCTGACGCGCCGCCGGTTTTCCACTTATTGTTATATCCTTATGAGTTATAGTTGCGCAAAACCCTACAAGGAACAGGTGGTATACAAAAGATCAAAAATGGTTGTACGGTGAATTTTAGGAATATATCAAGATCGGCGGGCGAGAAAGGTTGTTCGAATAATAAGCAGCGTTATTACCACTGGCTAGTCCTGGAATAGATTGACATATCTTCCTTTGTATATAAATAAAATGTGTCAACGTTATTATTCAGGACGGGTCATCCATAACAAAAAAAGCGCCCTGCGGCGCTTTTTTTCTGGCGGTAACTTATTTGCTGCCAGGGATGCTGAAGCGCTTGTTGAAGCGCTCAACACGACCACCGGTATCAACAACACGCTGCTTACCAGTGAAGAACGGGTGGCATTTGCCGCACACGTCCAGGTTCAGGTCGTGACCCACGGTAGAGTGGGTTTTGATAACATTACCGCAAGAACAGGTTGCAGTAATTTCTACGTAATTCGGGTGAATACCTTTTTTCATGGGGAACCTCAGTGTAAGGCCGCGTCGCTCTTCCAGCCCTAACGCCAGACACCACGCGAAGTTAATAGTAAAGGGTTTGATGCTCACAACACGCACCAAAGGCGGCGAATCATACAGAATTTGACCACCGTATGCAAACTGATCCGCGCTCCCTTATCGTAATGTGTATACTACCCGACGAAATTTCAAGTCAGGAAGATGCTATGTCCGTCGCGCACGTTGCCTTGCCCGTTCCGCTTCCCCGAACCTTTGATTACCTGCTGCCGGAAGGCGGGGTCGCCAAAGCCGGGTGCCGCGTGCGCGTGCCGTTCGGCAAGCAGCAAGAGCGCGTGGGCATTGTCGTCTCGGTTAACGACCACAGCGAATTGCCGCTCGATGAATTAAAATCGGTCATTGAAATCCTGGATAACGAGCCAATCTTTTCTCCCTCCATCTGGCGCTTACTCCTCTGGGCGGCGGATTACTACCACCATCCCCTCGGCGACGTTCTGTTTCACGCTCTGCCGGTTTTACTGCGTCAGGGAAAACCAGCCAGCAACGCGCCCCTATGGTATTGGTTCGCCACCGAAGAGGGGCAAGCCGTCGACATCAACAGCCTGAAACGCTCCGCCAAACAACAACAGGCGCTGGCGGCGCTGCGGCAAGGAAAGATCTGGCGCTATCAGGTAGCCGAGCTTGATTTTACTGACGCCACGCTGCAAACGCTGCGGCGTAAGGGGCTTTGTGAGCTTGCCAGTGAAACGCCCGCGTTTACCGACTGGCGGGAGCATTACGCCGTCGCAGGAGAGCGCCTGCGGCTGAATACCGAACAGGCGACAGCAGTCGGCGCGATTCACAGCGCGTCGGACGGTTTCTCCGCCTGGTTGCTGGCAGGCGTAACCGGTTCCGGCAAGACCGAGGTGTATCTGAGCGTGCTGGAAAACGTCCTCGCCCAGGGCAAACAGGCGCTGGTGATGGTGCCGGAAATCGGCCTGACGCCGCAAACGATCGCCCGTTTTCGCGAACGTTTTAACGCGCCGGTGGAAGTGCTGCATTCCGGGCTAAACGACAGCGAGCGTCTTTCGGCATGGCTGAAAGCGAAAAACGGCGAAGCGGCGATTGTCATCGGCACGCGCTCCTCGCTGTTTACGCCGTTTAAAAATCTTGGCGTGATTGTCATCGACGAAGAGCACGACAGCTCTTATAAACAGCAGGAAGGGTGGCGCTACCATGCCCGCGATTTGGCTGTGTATCGCGCCCATAGCGAGCAGATCCCGATTATTCTCGGCTCCGCCACCCCAGCCCTGGAAACGCTATGCAACGTGCGGCAGAAAAAATACCGGATGCTGCGTCTGACGCGGCGCGCAGGCAACGCCCGCCCAGCCCTGCAGCATGTGCTGGATTTAAAAGGCCAGCGTCTTCAGGCGGGACTGGCACCCGCCCTTATCGCCCGTATGCGCCAACATCTCCAGGCCGACAATCAGGTAATTTTATTTCTTAACCGCCGGGGATTCGCGCCCGCGCTGCTTTGCCACGACTGCGGCTGGATTGCGGAGTGCCCGCGTTGCGATCACTACTACACGCTGCACCAGGCGCAGCATCATTTACGCTGTCATCACTGCGACAGCCAACGTCCGGTACCGCGTCAGTGCCCCTCCTGCGGCTCCACACATATGCTACCGGTTGGGTTAGGGACGGAACAGTTGGAGCAGGTGCTGGCGCCCTTCTTCCCCGGCGTGCCGATCTCACGAATCGACCGTGATACCACCAGTCGTAAAGGCGCGCTGGAGCAGCATCTGGCGGAAGTTCACCGCGGCGGAGCGCGCATTCTGATAGGCACACAAATGCTGGCGAAAGGCCATCACTTTCCGGACGTCACGCTGGTGGCGTTGCTGGATGTCGATGGCGCGCTTTTTTCCGCAGATTTTCGTTCGGCGGAACGCTTCGCCCAGCTCTACACTCAGGTTTCCGGCCGCGCCGGGCGCGCGGGCAAACAGGGCGAAGTGGTGCTCCAAACGCACCATCCTGAGCATCCCCTGCTGCAAACGTTACTGTATAAAGGCTATGATGCGTTTGCGGAGCAGGCGCTGGCGGAACGGCAAACGCTCCAGCTTCCGCCGTGGACCAGCCACGTCATTATTCGCGCAGAGGATCACAACAATCAGCAGGCGCCCGTCTTTCTCCAGCAGTTGCGTAATCTGATTCAGGCCAGCCCGCTATCAGACGATAAGCTGTGGATCTTAGGTCCGGTTCCGGCCCTCGCGCCAAAACGCGGCGGCCGCTATCGCTGGCAAATTTTACTTCAGCATCCTTCACGGATTCGCCTGCAACACATCATCAGCGGCACGCTGGCGTTGATCAATACGCTCCCTGAAGCGCGGAAAGTTAAATGGGTTCTGGACGTCGATCCGATTGAAGGATAGTCCTCACGATGCGAGGCGGATCGTAAAATTAAAGATCCATCACACTTTTTATGAAAATTCTGTAACCGCTTCCACGCACTATCTGATAAAAATGTTTTCGATGAGTGTTACCAGGGATAGATCTGCGCCAGCAGTTCCCAGGCGAGGAGAAAGAGTGAAATCGAACAAGCAGGTTACTGCCGCTACGATGAAGGATGTTGCGTTGAAGGCGAAAGTCTCTACGGCAACCGTATCC
The DNA here is from genome assembly GCF_004010735.1 of Salmonella sp. SSDFZ54. Taxonomy (NCBI): domain Bacteria; kingdom Pseudomonadati; phylum Pseudomonadota; class Gammaproteobacteria; order Enterobacterales; family Enterobacteriaceae; genus Salmonella; species Salmonella sp. SSDFZ54. Next base: position 2,200,354 of record NZ_CP034819.1, on the reverse strand, counting down.
CGCGCGTTAATGAACCCCGATAAAGTCTCCCAGTCGACCCGTAGCCGGGTTGAACAGGCCGCGCTTGAAGTGGGTTATTTCCCGCAGTCGATGGGGCGAAATGTAAAACGCAATGAATCCCGTACGATTTTGGTGATTGTCCCGGATATTTGCGATCCCTTCTTCAGTGAAATTATCCGCGGTATCGAAGTGACCGCGGCAGAACAGGGGTATCTGGTGCTGATTGGCGATTGCGCCCATCAAAACCAGAAAGAAAAAACCTTTCTTAATCTCATCATCACCAAACAGATCGACGGCATGGTACTTCTCAGTTCCCGACTGCCCTTTGACGCCAGCGTTGAGGAGCAGCGCAATTTGCCTCCGATGGTGATGTCGAATGAGTTTGCGCCGGAGCTTGAACTGCCGACGGTACATATCGATAACCTGACCGCCGCGTTCAATGCCATGAATTACCTGTTGGATTTGGGCCACAAACGGATTGGTTGTATTGCGGGGCCGGAAGATATGCCGCTCTGTCACTATCGCTTACAAGGTTACGTACAGGCATTAAGACGCAGTGGCATTGTGGTCGATCCGCATTACATCGCCCGTGGCGACTTTACTTTTGAAGCCGGGGCAAACGCATTAAAGCAGTTGCTTGAGCAACCGTTGCCGCCTACCGCCGTCTTTTGTCATAGCGACGTAATGGCGCTGGGCGCCCTCTCCTGGGCCAAGCGCCAGGGTCTGAAAGTACCTGACGATCTGTCGATTATTGGCTTTGACAATATCGCGCTGGCCGAGTTTTGCGATCCTCCGTTGACAACCGTGGCGCAGCCGCGTTTTGACATTGGTCGCGAGGCGATGCTGCTGTTGCTCGATCAGATGCAGGGGCAAAATGTGAGCAGCGGCTCGCGTTTAATGGATTGCGAGCTGATTATTCGCGGTTCTACGCGCGCTTTACCCTAAAGTAAATAGCTTTAAGACTCACCTGTCTGGTCAAAGGCCCGCCGCTTCAGTAACATGACGGGCTGACGAACGAATAAATACAGCGAAACGATAGTGGCACAACGAGATTATGTACGTCGCGGCCAACCGGCTCCTTCGCGGCGCAAAAAGAGCACCTCACGGAACTCACGGAAGAAGCAAAGCAACATGCCTGCCGTCTCGCCGGCAATGGTCGCGATTGCGGCAGCCGTCCTTGTGACCTTTATCGGCGGTCTGTACTTCATTACTCACCATAAGAAAGAAGAGTCCGAAACGCTACAAAACCAGAAAGTCACCGGCAATGGGCTTCCGCCAAAACCGGAAGAGCGCTGGCGTTACATCAAAGAGCTGGAAAGTCGCCAGCCGGGCGTGCGTACGCCAACGGAACCGTCCGCCGGCGGCGAAGTCATGAATCCGAATCAGCTCACCAGCGAGCAGCGTCAACTCCTGGAGCAGATGCAGGCGGATATGCGTCAGCAGCCGACGCAACTTAACGAAGTGCCGTGGAACGAGCAGACGCCAGAACAACGCCAGCAAACGCTACAGCGCCAGCGTCAGGCGCAGCAGCAGCAGCAGTGGGCTCAAACGCAGCCTGTTCAGCAACCACGTACGCAGCCGCGGGTAAACGAGCAGCCGCAAACACGCACGGTACAGTCCGCCCCGGCGCAACCCGCGCGCCAAAGTCAGCCGCCGAAGCAGACGGCCTCGCAGCAACCTTATCAGGATTTGCTGCAAACGCCGGCGCATACCAGCGCGGCAGCGCCAAAAGCCGCGCCAATTACGCGCGCGCCTGAAGCGCCGAAGGCGACAGCAGAGAAAAAAGATGAACGTCGCTGGATGGTGCAATGTGGTTCATTCAAAGGCGCCGAGCAGGCAGAAAGCGTCCGCGCTCAGCTGGCGTTTGAAGGCTTTGACTCCAAAATTACCACCAATAACGGCTGGAATCGCGTGGTTATCGGGCCGGTGAAAGGTAAAGAAAATGCCGACAGCACCATTAACCGTCTGAAGATGGCGGGCCATACAAACTGCATTCGACTCGCCACCGGGGGTTGAAACCCTCAAAATCTCCCCCATCTATACTTGCATTATGCCCCGTACGCCGTACGGGGCCGCAATTCAGCATTAGTAACCAAGGGGTCTGCTCGTGACAACAATAGTAAGCGTACGCCGTAACGGCCACGTGGTAATCGCCGGTGATGGTCAGGCCACACTGGGTAACACAGTAATGAAAGGCAACGTGAAGAAAGTCCGCCGCCTCTACAACGACAAGGTCATTGCGGGCTTTGCGGGCGGTACTGCGGATGCATTCACGCTGTTCGAGCTGTTTGAACGTAAACTGGAAATGCATCAGGGGCACCTGGTCAAAGCCGCCGTTGAACTGGCGAAAGACTGGCGTACCGACCGTATGCTACGCAAACTGGAAGCGTTGCTGGCCGTCGCGGATGAAACCGCCTCGCTCATCATCACGGGTAACGGCGATGTCGTGCAACCTGAAAACGATTTAATTGCTATCGGCTCCGGCGGTCCTTATGCCCAGGCTGCCGCTCGCGCTCTGTTGGAAAATACCGAGCTCGGCGCGCGCGAAATTGCTGAAAAGGCGTTGGATATTGCAGGCGATATCTGCATTTACACCAACCATTTCCACACCATTGAAGAATTGACCGCCAAAGCGTAAGGACCTCTCATGTCTGAAATGACCCCACGCGAAATTGTCAGCGAACTGAACAAACACATTATCGGCCAGGATAACGCAAAGCGTTCCGTGGCGATTGCATTGCGTAACCGCTGGCGTCGTATGCAGCTTGATGAAGAGCTGCGCCACGAAGTGACGCCGAAAAATATTCTGATGATTGGCCCGACCGGCGTCGGTAAAACCGAAATCGCCCGTCGTCTGGCAAAACTCGCCAACGCGCCATTCATTAAAGTCGAAGCCACCAAATTCACCGAAGTGGGCTATGTCGGGAAAGAAGTGGACTCTATCATCCGCGATCTGACCGATGCCGCTGTGAAAATGGTTCGCGTACAGGCTATCGAGAAAAACCGCTATCGTGCGGAAGAGTTGGCGGAAGAACGTATTCTCGACGTGCTGATCCCACCCGCAAAAAATAACTGGGGCCAGGCCGAACAGCAGCAGGAGCCTTCTGCCGCCCGTCAAACGTTCCGCAAAAAACTGCGCGAAGGCCAGCTCGACGATAAAGAGATCGAGATTAACCTCGCCGCCGCGCCGATGGGCGTAGAGATTATGGCGCCTCCGGGCATGGAAGAGATGACCAGCCAGTTGCAGTCTATGTTCCAGAACCTGGGCGGTCAGAAACAGAAACCGCGTAAGCTGAAAATTAAAGACGCGATGAAACTGTTGGTTGAAGAAGAGGCTGCTAAGCTGGTCAACCCGGAAGAGCTGAAACAGGACGCTATCGACGCGGTTGAACAGCACGGCATCGTGTTTATCGATGAAATTGACAAAATTTGTAAGCGTGGCGAAACCTCCGGCCCGGATGTTTCACGCGAAGGCGTACAGCGCGACTTACTGCCGCTGGTAGAAGGCTGCACGGTTTCGACCAAACACGGGATGGTCAAAACGGATCATATTCTGTTTATCGCCTCTGGCGCGTTCCAGGTGGCGAAGCCGTCTGATCTGATCCCGGAACTGCAGGGCCGTCTGCCGATTCGCGTTGAACTTCAGGCGCTGACCACCAGCGATTTCGAACGCATTTTGACCGAGCCAAACGCCTCCGTCACTGTGCAGTATAAAGCGCTGATGGCAACTGAAGGCGTCAATATCGAGTTCACCGATTCCGGTATTAAACGTATTGCCGAAGCCGCCTGGCAGGTTAACGAAACCACCGAAAACATCGGCGCGCGCCGTCTGCATACCGTACTGGAGCGTCTGATGGAAGAGATTTCCTATAATGCCAGCGATCTGCACGGCCAAAACATCACAATTGATGCGGAATATGTGAGCAAACATCTGGATGCGCTGGTCGCAGATGAAGATCTAAGCCGTTTTATCTTATAATCGCGTCCAATGCATTTTCATCACTGTTGATGGGGCTGAAAAGCCCCATTTTTATTGGCGCTAAATATGACTGAACAACAACAAATTAGCCGCACCCAAGCCTGGCTGGAAAGCTTACGACCCAAAACCTTACCCCTCGCCTTCGCGGCGATTATCGTCGGTACGGCCCTGGCATGGTGGCAAGGCTATTTCGATCCTCTGGTCGCACTGCTGGCCCTTATCACCGCCGGGCTGCTGCAAATTTTATCCAACCTCGCCAACGATTACGGCGACGCTGTCAAAGGCAGCGATAAACCGGATCGCATCGGGCCGCTGCGGGGGATGCAAAAAGGCGTCATCACCCGGCAGGAGATGAAGCGGGCGTTAATCATTACCGTCGTGCTGATCTGTATCTCCGGACTGGCGCTGGTGGCGGTCGCGTGCCATACGTTAACCGATTTTGTCGGCTTCCTGATTTTGGGCGGACTGTCGATTATCGCCGCCATCACCTACACCGTGGGTAATCGGCCCTACGGCTATATCGGGCTGGGTGATATCTCTGTTCTGGTATTCTTTGGCTGGCTAAGTGTCATGGGGAGCTGGTATCTCCAGGCGCATACGCTGATTCCGGCGCTGATTCTCCCGGCCACCGCCTGCGGTTTACTGGCGACGGCGGTGCTGAATATTAATAACCTGCGCGATATTAATAGCGACAGAGAGAACGGCAAAAACACCCTTGTGGTACGACTGGGCGATGTCAACGCGCGTCGTTATCACGCCTGCCTGTTGCTAGGCGCGCTGCTCTGTCTGGCGCTGTTTAATCTGCTCTCGCTACACAGTCCGTGGGGATGGTTGTTTATTCTGGCCGCGCCCTTGCTCATTAAACAAGCGCGCTACGTAATGCGCGAAAGGGAGCCTGCGGCAATGCGCCCGATGCTTGAACGTACCGTTAAAGGCGCGTTGTTAACCAACCTGTTATTTGTGATTGGGATACTCTTAAGTCAGTGGGCCGTTTAACTGACAAATATCAATTAACAATTGATGATTTTGCCAACAGTATACTTAGCGCGATATACTAAAAATTCTCGCAGCAACTGAACGTTAAGCCTATGAAATACGATACTTCCGAGCTTTGTGACATCTATCAGGAAGATGTCAACGTCGTGGAACCGCTGTTCTCTAATTTTGGAGGGCGGTCGTCGTTTGGCGGACAAATCATCACGGTAAAATGTTTCGAGGACAACGGGTTGCTGTACGATCTGCTCGAACAAAATGGCCGTGGTCGGGTTCTGCTGGTCGATGGCGGCGGTTCTGTCCGCCGTGCATTAGTCGATGCGGAGCTGGCGCGTCTGGCCACGCAAAATGAATGGGAAGGGCTGGTTATCTATGGCGCGGTGCGTCAGGTGGACGATCTGGAAGAGCTAGATATCGGCATTCAGGCGATCGCCGCCATTCCGGTTGGCGCCGCAGGTGAAGGCATTGGGGAAAGCGATGTGCGCGTCAATTTCGGCGGCGTGACGTTCTTCTCCGGCGATCATCTCTATGCCGACAACACCGGGATTATCCTTTCCGAAGACCCGCTTGATATCGAGTGATCAAAAAAGGCGCCGTAAGGCGCCTTTTTTATGCGTTGTCGCTGATTGCCGGATGGCAGCTTACGCCTTATCCGGCCCACCGGTATCCGCATTCTAAATCCTCTATAGATTTCGCGTCAGGGCAAGGCGGCAAGTAAGTGAATCCCCAGGAGCATAGGCCACTATGTGACTGGGGTGAACGCACGCAGCCAACGCCGCCATAACGTGAAATATGACGAGGATTAGACTTCTTCCATACGACCAAGCAGCGCCTGCAAACGTTCCTGCCAGCCGCTCTGCTGTTCCTTCAGAGAATTATTTTCACGCTCGAGTTCTTCACGCTGATGCTGTGCAGACTGCACTTCCTGCGTCAGGCTGTTGTTTTTTTCTTTCAGCTCTTCAATTTCCATCTGTAACAGGGTGATGGTGTCAATCGCCTGCTGTACTTTTGCTTCCAGTTTCTCAAACACTTCTAAAGACATGATCTTACCTCTCCTGAATTGCAAGGCGACGCTTCACGTAAACGCGCACAATATATAGTGTCGATTGTATGAAGCCCCGCTCTCGCTGTCCAGCGACATACCGCGTAGATCGCGGTTTGCAGCAATTTTCATCCATCTCCTGGTAACATTCATTCAATAACTTAAAAGTGTTAACATATTGGTTAATGAAATGATTCAATTCACTCTCTTCTGCTGTCTCAAAATGCGCCTCATGGCGCGATAACGCTCATTTTATTGACGCAGTACACACATTTTGATTTCGATATTTCTCGTTTTTGCTCGTTAACGATAAATTAACAGTGTGCCTACAGGGCATCGTGGATGTCCATGACCTCCTCGCATACCAATAATCATTACATACTCTTCAGGATCCGATTATGAGTCAAACATCAACCTTAAAAGGCCAGTGCATTGCTGAATTCCTCGGTACCGGGTTGTTGATTTTTTTCGGTGTGGGTTGTGTCGCTGCGCTTAAAGTTGCCGGAGCTACTTTTGGACAGTGGGAAATCAGCGTCATCTGGGGTCTGGGGGTAGCGATGGCTATCTACCTGACGGCAGGTGTTTCTGGCGCACACCTGAACCCGGCAGTGACCATCGCACTCTGGCTATTTGCCTGTTTCGACAAACGTAAAGTTGTTCCTTTTATTATTTCTCAAGTTGCCGGCGCCTTTTGCGCAGCGGCGTTAGTTTACGGGCTTTATTACAATCTTTTTGTGGACTTCGAACAAACCCACCATATCGTCCGTGGCAGCGTTGAAAGTCTCGATCTCGCAGGCATTTTCTCAACTTACCCGAATCCTCATATCAATTTTGTGCAGGCCTTCGCGGTTGAAATGGTGATTACCGCTATTCTGATGGGGCTGATTCTGGCGCTGACCGACGACGGAAACGGCGTACCTCGCGGTCCGCTTGCGCCACTGCTCATTGGTTTACTGATCGCCGTTATCGGTGCCTCTATGGGGCCGTTGACCGGGTTTGCGATGAATCCGGCGCGTGACTTTGGCCCCAAAATGTTCGCCGGGCTTGCCGGCTGGGGTGAAATTGCGTTTACCGGCGGTAGAGACATTCCTTACTTCCTGGTGCCGCTGTTTGGCCCCATCGTCGGCGCCATTCTGGGCGCGTTTGCTTATCGCAAATTTATTGGCCGTCATTTGCCGTGCGATACCTGCGTCGTGGAAGAGAAGGACTCCACCGCGACCACACAACAAAATGCTTCGCTGTAATCTGATTACGGGACAAAATTATGACTGAAAAAAAATATATCGTTGCGCTCGACCAGGGTACCACCAGCTCCCGCGCGGTCGTTATGGATCATGACGCGAATATCGTCAGCGTATCACAGCGTGAATTTGAGCAAATTTATCCTAAGCCAGGCTGGGTAGAACACGACCCGATGGAAATTTGGGCGTCCCAAAGCTCAACGCTGGTAGAAGTGCTGGCTAAGGCCGATATCAGTTCCGATCAGATTGCCGCTATCGGTATCACCAACCAACGTGAAACCGCGATCGTCTGGGAACGTGAAACCGGCAAACCGATATACAACGCTATTGTCTGGCAGTGCCGTCGTACCGCCGATATTTGCGAACAGCTTAAACGCGACGGCCTGGAAGATTACATCCGCGACAATACCGGTCTGGTCGTCGACCCGTACTTCTCTGGCACTAAAGTGAAATGGATCCTTGACCATGTGGAAGGTTCGCGCGAACGCGCGAAGCGTGGCGAGCTGCTGTTCGGTACGGTGGATACCTGGCTTATCTGGAAGATGACGCAGGGCCGCGTCCACGTTACGGATTACACCAACGCCTCACGAACCATGCTGTTCAACATCCATGATTTGGACTGGGACGATAAAATGCTGGACGTGCTGGATATCCCACGCGCGATGCTGCCCCAGGTACATAAGTCCTCCGAAGTCTACGGCCAGACCAATATTGGCGGTAAAGGCGGTACACGTATTCCTATCGCCGGGATTGCCGGGGATCAGCAGGCCGCGCTATTCGGCCAACTGTGCGTAAAGGAAGGAATGGCAAAGAACACCTACGGCACCGGCTGCTTTATGCTGATGAACACCGGCGAGAAAGCGGTAAAATCGGAAAACGGCCTGCTGACCACCATCGCCTGCGGCCCAAGCGGCGAAGTCAACTATGCGCTGGAAGGTGCGGTGTTTATGGCGGGAGCGTCCATTCAATGGCTGCGTGATGAAATGAAGCTCATCAGCGACGCATTCGACTCCGAATATTTCGCCACGAAAGTGAAAGATACCAACGGTGTCTACGTGGTTCCGGCCTTCACCGGTCTGGGCGCGCCGTACTGGGATCCGTATGCCCGCGGCGCCATTTTTGGCCTGACCCGCGGCGTGAACTCTAATCACATTATCCGCGCGACGCTCGAATCCATCGCTTACCAGACCCGCGACGTACTGGAAGCGATGCAGGCTGACTCCGGTATCCGCCTGCACGCTCTGCGTGTGGACGGCGGCGCAGTGGCCAACAACTTCCTGATGCAGTTCCAGTCAGATATTCTCGGCACGCGGGTGGAACGCCCGGAAGTGCGCGAAGTGACCGCGCTGGGCGCCGCCTATCTGGCTGGTCTGGCCGTCGGTTACTGGCAGAACCTGGACGAGCTGCAGGAAAAAGCCGTCATTGAGCGAGAATTCCGCCCCGGCATTGAAACCACCGAGCGTAACTACCGTTATAGCGGCTGGAAGAAAGCGGTTAAACGCGCAATGGCGTGGGAAGATCACGACAAGTAAGGTCGCCATCCGGCAAAATCTTTGTGCGGGGGCAACTCCGCACACACATCAATTATTCCCTCCTTCCCCTGTGCTACACTGCGCGCCACTCCTTTTTGCTACGAGTTTGTTATGAGACGAGAACTTGCCATCGAATTTTCCCGTGTGACCGAAGCGGCGGCGCTGGCTGGCTACAAATGGCTGGGACGCGGCGATAAAAATACCGCGGACGGCGCGGCGGTCAACGCCATGCGTATCATGCTCAACCAGGTCAACATTGACGGCACCATCGTGATTGGCGAAGGCGAAATCGACGAGGCCCCAATGCTCTATATCGGCGAGAAAGTCGGTACCGGCCACGGCGATGCGGTAGATATCGCCGTCGATCCGATTGAGGGCACGCGCATGACGGCGATGGGTCAGGCGAACGCGCTGGCGGTGCTGGCGGTCGGCGATAAAGGCTGTTTCCTGAATGCGCCCGATATGTATATGGAAAAACTGATTGTCGGTCCGGGTGCCAAAGGGGCGATCGATCTCAATCTGCCGCTGGCGGATAACCTGCGCAACATCGCGGATGCGCTGGGTAAACCGCTTGGCGATCTGACCGTGACCATTCTGGCAAAACCGCGTCATGACGAGGTTATCGCAGAGATGGCCAAACTGGGCGTACGCGTGTTTGCCATTCCTGACGGCGACGTCGCGGCCTCAATTCTGACCTGTATGCCGGATAGCGAAGTCGACGTGCTGTACGGGATTGGCGGCGCACCAGAAGGCGTGGTATCCGCAGCGGTGATCCGCGCGCTGGACGGCGATATGCAGGGTCGTCTGCTGGCGCGCCATGATGTGAAAGGCGACAGCGAAGAAAACCGCCGCATTGGCGAACAGGAACTGGCGCGCTGCAAAGCAATGGGCATTGAAGCGGGCAAGGCGTTATGCCTGGGCGACATGGCGCGTAGCGATAACGTTATTTTCTCCGCGACCGGCATCACGAAAGGCGATCTGCTGGAAGGAATTAGCCGGAAAGGCCATATTGCCACGACGGAAACGCTGCTGATCCGCGGCAAATCACGCACCATCCGCCGCATTCAGTCGATCCACTATCTTGATCGTAAAGATCCGGATGTACAGGCGCATATCCTCTAGCGCATTTGTTAGTTAGAGCCTTCCAGCCTCGCGGGGCTGGAAATCTTTCTCCTGACGAACGAAGATAAGGTTAGCGATTCAGAACAGGAGAAAACCATGGCCGATTGGGTAACAGGTAAAGTCACTAAGGTGCAAAACTGGACTGACGCACTGTTCAGCCTGACCGTTCACGCCCCCATTAATCCTTTTACTGCAGGCCAATTTACCAAACTCGGACTGGAGATCGATGGCGAGCGCGTTCAGCGCGCGTATTCCTATGTCAATGCGCCTGACAATCCGAATTTAGAGTTTTATCTGGTGACGGTGCCGCAAGGAAAGCTCAGCCCGCGGCTGGCGGCGCTAAAACCTGGCGATGAGGTGCAAGTGGTCAGCGACGCGTCGGGTTTCTTTGTACTGGATGAAGTGCCTGACTGCGAGACGCTATGGATGCTGGCGACCGGAACCGCTATTGGCCCGTATTTGTCTATTCTGCAATATGGCCAGGATGTCGCGCGCTTTAAAAATCTGGTCTTAGTCCACGCCGCACGCTTCGCCGCCGATTTAAGCTATCTGCCGCTAATGCTGGAACTGCAACAGCGTTATGAAGGCAAGCTGCGCATCCAAACGGTGGTCAGCCGGGAGAGCGTGCCAGGCTCGCTTACCGGACGCGTGCCAGCGCTCATTGAAAACGGCGAGCTGGAAAAAGCCGTTGGATTGCCGATGGATAAAGAGACCAGCCACGTTATGCTGTGCGGGAACCCGCAGATGGTGCGCGATACGCAGCAACTGCTGAAAGAGACCCGACAGATGACTAAACATCTGCGCCGCCGACCGGGGCATATGACGGCTGAACATTACTGGTGATGTTTTACCGAATGGCGGCTGGGGCTTATCCGGCCTGCAAATCATCACCAATCTGTAGGCCCGGTAAGCGTCAGCGCCACCGGGCAAATTACGGTTTACCGCCCGTTTACGGTTCTGCTTTAAACTTCACGCCCTGTGTCGCTTTCCCAAACTTATTTTCCCCCTGAACACCGACAAACGCGCCCAGATCGATAAGCATCATCACCAGGATCAGCGTCGGAATAAATCGCCCGACGACCCACTGCCACATCCCCGGCAGCATCACCCAGTTTCCGGCCAGCAGCATCCACGCCAGAATCATCAGCAACGCCCACGCGCCGGAGCGTCCCCGGTCATGCAGACGTTTGACCATGACGGCGGCGGTCGGCCACAGCAGGCACACCAGGCAAAATGCCGCCGTTTGGATATCAAGCAGATTTTTCCCCGCCAGCGAAAATAGCGCCAGCATCCCGGCAAACCAGAGGCCGATCCAAATCCAGAAATCACGGCGTCCGATACGCCCTTTAAATGAGAATAACCATTGCTGTATGGTCATGTAAGTTCCTTATATTTTGCCTTCCGCTACAGTTTACCCTTTTGACAAGCCCGACAGTTATCGTTTTAATCGTGAGCAGTCCTAACGAAAGGTAAGATTGATGAAGCCAGGATGTACTCTGTTTTTACTGTTGTTTTCTGCCCTCACCGCCAGCATAACGGCGCACGCGCAGCTCTCTTCATCGACCACGACAGCGCCCTATCTGCTGGCGGGCTCGCCAACCTTTGATCTTTCTATTAGCCAGTTTCGTGAGAACTTTAACCGCCAGAATCCCGATCTGCCGCTCAATGAATTTCGCGCCATTGAGAATAGCCGTGATAAGGCGAATCTGACCCGCGCCGCCAGTAAGATTAACGAAAATCTGTATGCCTCCACGGCGCTGGAGCGCGGTACGCTCAAAGTGAAAAGTATGCAGATTACCTGGCTGCCCATTCAGGGGCCGGAACAGAAAGCGGCGAAAGCGAAAGCGCTGGAATATATGGCCGCCATTATTCGCACTGTCGCCCCGTTACTGACAAAAGAGCAAAGCCAGAAAAAACTGCAAAAGATGCTTATCGCCGGTAAAGGTAAACACTATTACGCCGAGACCGAAGGCGCAGTACGTTATGTTGTCGCAGATAACGGCGAAAAGGGGCTGACCTTCGCGGTTGAACCGATTAAGCTGGCGTTATCTGAAAATCTGGAAGGGGCGAATTGATGACAAAAAGCAAAGCCTTTCCAGGGATGAATCTCTATACTGTTTCACAGACCATGCTGCTCTGACGAGCGGCCATCTTCCTTAATTCGCTGACTAAGCGTGGAGAAATGAAATGCGACATCCTTTAGTGATGGGTAACTGGAAACTGAACGGCAGCCGCCACATGGTAAACGAACTGGTGGCTAACCTGCGTAAAGAACTGACGGGCGTAGCAGGCTGCGACGTGGCAATCGCTCCGCCGGAAATGTATATCGATCTGGCGAAACGCGCTGCTGCCGGCAGCCACATCATGCTGGGCGCGCAGAACGTTGATCTGAATCTGTCTGGCGCATTCACCGGTGAAACTTCGGCTGAAATGCTGAAGGATATCGGCGCGCAGTACATTATTATCGGCCACTCCGAGCGTCGTACTTATCACAAAGAATCTGACGAGCTGATCGCCAAAAAATTCGCCGTACTGAAAGAACAAGGTCTGACGCCGGTACTGTGCATCGGTGAAACCGAAGCAGAAAACGAAGCGGGCAAAACAGAAGAAGTGTGCGCACGCCAGATCGACGCGGTACTGAAAACGCAGGGCGCGGCAGCCTTTGAAGGCGCGGTTATCGCTTACGAACCCGTATGGGCGATCGGTACCGGTAAATCTGCAACTCCTGCGCAGGCGCAGGCAGTGCACAAATTCATCCGTGACCACATTGCTAAAGCTGACGCGAAAATCGCTGAACAGGTTATTATCCAGTACGGCGGTTCTGTTAATGCCTCCAACGCAGCCGAACTGTTCGCGCAGCCGGACATCGACGGCGCGCTGGTAGGCGGCGCTTCTCTGAAAGCTGACGCCTTCGCCGTGATCGTGAAAGCAGCAGAAGCTGCTAAACAGGCTTAATTGCCAATCAATGTCTGATGGCGCTGCGCTTATCAGGCCTACCAGCCGAGTGCTTATGTAGGCCTGATAAGGTAAAGCCGCCATCCGGCATTTATGCTGTGGAGGGTAAGAAAGTAGTATCCCCGGCAACCTTAAACATCGCCCTCCAGCTCCGCGTATTCTCAGCCAGCCGATCATCACGAAATAACGCACTACCAGAAACAACACGATCGATGCCCTGTGCAATCAACGAAGGCAATTGATCCTGCGTTAACGACCCATCAATAACGATAATTTTACCTTCGCGTTTATCACCAAGTAGACAGAGAAGCTGCGCCACGCGCTCGTGCAAATCACTGGAGCGCATTTTACTGCCGTATCCAGGGTTCACTGCCAGTAGTTGAATAACCTCAACGTCGCTCAGAATAGGGATAATGACATCCAGAGGCGTTGCCGGGCATAAACTAATCCCCCGAATCACCGGCATTTCACCGCCAATAACGGGCACGGTCTGCTGACCAAGCCAGCTTAGCGTATGATGCAGATGAATATCGCCTTCAGCCTGAAGCGTGATGCAGTGTGCGCCCGCCTTCACGCAGGCTTGCGCCGCCGTCCATTGATCCGCTACCATCAAATGAACATCTTTGATAAAGGTTTGCGGCAGTTGCCCAACTGCCCATGGCCCAACGGTAAACTGCGGGCAAAATTGACCATCCATCAAATCCAAATGCAACAGCGGCTGGTTTAGGGCTTCCAACTGTTGCAGATAGCGATGCAACGCAATCCACTGCCCTGCCAGAATACCCACACTAAGCGGATATGACGCTAACAATGCCACACATGCTTCGCGCGTTAATCCGGCAAACTGGCTGTTCATGAGCGCTCCTTAAGGCATCAAACCCATAAAAACTTTTTTTGTCCGCGGACCGGTCATCAACGGTTCAAGCTGCTCCACGCAAGTTTTGTAGTGTGGCGTTGTCTTGTGAAAAGCGACGGCCTGTTCATCAATGTAGGCTTCATAAATATAAAATCGCGTAGGCACCTGCGGATCCTGCAGAACATCAAAACGCAAGTTACCCGGCTCTTTAATTGAGCCCAGATGATTCTGCCGAAAAACATCGATAAATTGTTCAACCTTGTCATCATGAACGTTAATTTCAACCAGCGTGACGTGCATCATTAACCCCCTGATTATTCCAAATAAAATAACAGTCATCCCCATCTCCTCGCATCGGTAAAAGATGGGGAAGCGATCTCATTTAACCTTTCTCACTCAAAAACAGCTCATAAGCACGCTCTGCTGTTTCGTTATGATGAACGACAGCATGTACCGCTTTAATCATGGCTACCGGATCTTCTGACTGGAATATATTACGCCCCATATCTACGCCAGAAGCCCCCTGGTCAATCGCCTGATAGCACATTTCCAATGCTTCACGTTCAGGCAGTTTTTTACCGCCGGCGATGACAATCGGCACCGGACAACCTGCCGCAATACGCTCAAAACCTTTATCGACATAATACGTTTTGATAATTTGCGCCCCCATTTCCGCAGCGATACGCGTTGCCAGTGAAAAATAACGCTGGTCGCGAGCCATATCTTTACCCACCCCGGTCACTGCCATTATTGGCATCCCAACGCGTAACCCGGCATCAATCAGTTGAATAATATTTTTAATCGACTGATGTTCATGCTCACTACCAATATAAACCTGTGCGGCAGCAGCACAGCTATTCAACCGCACAGCGTCATCCATCGCCACCGCAACCGCCTCATTGCTTAATTCAGTGAGAATAGAATTCGCCCCGGACGCGCGTAAAACGACTGGTTTATTGATTGCCGGAGGTACCACACTGCGTAATATGCCGCGAGTACACATTAAGACATCAGCATATTCAAAGAGCGGCGCAATATTGATATCAATACGCTCAAGTCCGGTTGTCGGCCCCTGGAAATATCCATGGTCAAAGGCCAGCATGACCGTTTTTCTGGTCCTGGGATTAAAAATCCTCGCCAGTCTGGACTGCATTCCCCAATCCAGCGCGCCACAGCCTTTTAATGCGAACAAAGTGTTAGTTTGTGGTTTATCGGTGTGAAAATCTTTGCCATCTTTAATATCATCTAAATCAGCCATTCTTTACTCCGTCGATACATAACAGTTATCAGAAATCATATTTGTCGATATTGTCTTTGTTGAAAATGACACGCTCCGGCAATAACACAATGCCGTTACCTTTTGCCTCATAGTGATATCCCTGCTCACTATTAGGTGAAACGGTGACTTTGCCGATGCCGGGAATATCCAGTGAATCACCGACATTCATTGGCATATTTTTCAGCAACGCGTTGGCGACATATACGGAAATTTTTCCCTGTTGGACGACATCCCACAGGCCAAACTCTTTAACAGTGCCGCGCTGAACATAAGGGCGCATTACATTCGGCGTACTAAAACCAACAATCGCGAGATTATTACGTTTAAGGTTCTCCGCCGCCTGTGCCGCAGCAGGTAAAGCGTTAGCGTCAGGCGCGATGATGGCATCCAGATCGGGATACGCTTTGATGATACCTTCCGCCGTCTGGAGCGATTTCGTGGCATCGTTATAGCCAAACTGGGTAGTGACTATCTCCCACCCCGGATGTTCCTGGCTAATTTTGGCTTTAGCTTCTTTCACCCACTGGTTCTGGTCGGTCACCGTTGGGCTGGAATAGAAGAAAGCGACTTTCGCTTTCTCTTTGTCCACCTGATGAGCGGCCATCTCTACCAGCATGCTGCCGAGCTGTTTTGGCGTCCCTTGATTGATATAGTAAGAACGGCACTCCGGCTTGGTATCGGAATCCCAGGTTAATATTTTCACGCCTCTTTGCATTGCCCGCTTCAACGCCGGGCACAGGCCATCAGGCGAAACGGCAGAAACGATAATGGCGTCATACCCCTGATTGACAAAGTTATTCACCAGTTGAACCTGGCCTGAGACGCTGGGCTCTGTAGGGCCATCGTAAGTTACGTCAATGCCCAGCGCTTTTCCCGCTTCCTGCGCGCCATTGCCGCCGCTGGTAAAAAAGCCCACGCCAACCAGTTTGGGAATAAAAGCAATCCGCTCTGCCGCCTGCACGGTCATTGCCGCAGATGCCAGACCAAACGCAGTGAGTAAGGCGATCATTTTAATGCTGTGTCTTGCCATTTTTTTCTCCATAAATTTCAAAAGGAAATCATGCCTGATGCGCATTGCGACGGCGTGAGTACCATTCAAGGATTTGGTGACGATGCAAACTGACGGAACGACCAACGACAACAACAATGAGAAGCGCACCGGACAATGCGCTGGAAATTTGATTCGGCACTCCGGCCATCTGTAGCCCCTGCTGTAAAAATCCCACCAGCAGCGCCGCCAACGCGGACCCCATAATCGACCCGGAGCCGCCATAAATATTGGCACCTCCCAGCACAACCGCCGTAATGGCCGGCATCAGGAAAGAGGCGCCCAGATCCGAACGTGCGGAGCCAAAGTAAGAAACCAGTAATACGGCGGCGATAGCGGAGGCGCATCCGGTCATGGCATACACGGTATACAACGTGCGATTCACCGGGATCGCGCTGTACTGCGCGACACGGGCGCTCTGGCCAATCAGGAAAACGTTGCGTCCCATATGCGTGCGATGCATGAGCAGCCAGAAAAACAAACAGCACACAAGAAAAAAAATAAGCGGCATAGGAATACCAAGAAATGAAATATTGGCAAAGTCAGTGAACGCTGTGGGAAATCCACCAATACCTTCATAACCTGTGGCGCCAGCCATACCAGATAACAATAATGCGCTACCACCAAATAAATACATGGTTCCCAGGGTAATCACCAACGGGTTTACGCCGGTATAAATAATAAGTCCGGCATTTATCAGCCCACATATTGCGCCGAGTAGTAGGGTAATAATAATCGCTAAAGGTAGCGGCATACCGAGCTGAAACAGCACACCCAGGGTAATCGCGCATAGCCCGATTGTAGAACCAAATGAAATATCCATACCACCGCTGACAATAACCATTGTTAGCGGCAAAGCGACAATACCGATACAAATAAAATCGCTAGTGCTAAAAAGTAAGACATTAATATCTAATAAACGTGGATTAATCAGACCGAAAGCCAGAATTTCAAAGATCAATAAGGCTGCCAGCGCAATTTCCCAGCTATAGCGTCGCCATGGATTCATCATGCCACCTCTTTGTTTTTATTCTGTTGTGCGTGCGTTTTTGCTTCCGCCTGTAGTGGAGTGGGTGGTGATATAAAACGGGCATATTTCTGGCGGCGCAGATTGCGTTGTAATGCGCAACGCAGCCGCCCATCGAATACCAGTACGCCCAACAATACCAGGCCAGCAATAAAATCGTTCCACCAGGCGGGGATGCGCAGCAGCACTAACACACTATCGATTTGCGTAAGAAAATAAGCGCCGAGAATAGCGCCGATGACCGTGCCTGACCCGCCTAACAGGCTAATTCCCCCCAATACGCAGGCCGCGATGGCTTTCATTTCCAGCCCCGTGCCGGTTTGATTGGGAATGAAGCCAATCTGCGAGGCAAACACGATTCCAGCCAATGCCGCCATACCGCCATTAAGTGAAAATGCCATGATGCGTACCATCTCGGTACGGACACCCAATTGCCGGGCGCCCTGCAGGTTATCGCCGGTGGCGTAAAAATTGCGGCCAAAGGCGGTTTTCGCCAGGAGCCAGGCCATAAGCAGCGCTAACACCAGGGTAAACCAGCCGATTGCGGAAATTCCCAGAAACACCGGAGCAGAGAGTTGCTTTAAGCCTGCGGGTAATCCTTCAATCCATTTTCCCCCTGTCCATAGCAGCATGATCCCACGATACAAGCCCAGCGTTCCCAGCGTGGCGACAATGGCGGGTATCTTCAACCAGGCAACCAGTACGCCATTAAAAAATCCGGCGACAATTCCTAATATTAGTGTGGCCAGGCAGGCGACCGGCAGGCTATAGCCGGCGTTTAACATCACTCCCAGCAATACCGCGCACATTCCTGTCGTCGAGCCCACCGATACATCAATATTGCGGGTGAGCATTACCATCGTCGCGCCAATTGCCAACAGCATCAAAATTTGCGCGCTACTGAAAACCATTGTCAGCGTTTGCACGCTCAAATACTGGCTATCCAGCGCGCCAGGAAACACGAATAAACAGACTATTGCCAGCAGTGCCGTCGCTTCCCGATTATTTTGGATGAATTTCAACATGTTGCCTCCGACGCACCATGTTCGCCAAACGCAACGTGCATGATGGTATCAACGTTAATTTCCTCGCCGCATAACGCAGGCCCCCCCAGTTCCCCCTGGTGCATGACATATACGCGATCGGCCATCTGCTCTATCTCTTCCAGATCGGAGGAAATAAACAGCACTGCGACATTTTGTTGCGCGATACTGCGCAACAGCTGATAAATATCGCTGCGGGCGGAGACATCGACACCGCGGGTCGGTTCATCGACAATCAGTAATTGCGGAGAGGCTTCCAGGCATTTAGCAATCAATACTTTTTGCTGGTTACCGCCGGATAAAGTACGCGCCGCCTGTTCGGCATTATTGAGTTTGATATTTAACGCGCGGTGGTAACGTTCAAGAGTGGCGTTATCCCGCTGGGGCTTTATCCAAAATCCTTTTTGGTTGTGGGTCAGCGAACAGACATTCCATGCCAGGGAAGCGTCAAGATACAGCCCGGATGACTGCCGATCTTCCGGCAAATAGACCAGGCCGAGCTGCAACCGCTGTTGGGTTGTCAGGGCGTTAATTTCTTCACCATTGAACAGCATCCGCCCCGCATTGACCGGTCTAATACCGTACAGCGTTTCAGCCAGTTCTGTGCGTCCCGCGCCGACCAACCCGGCCAGACCAAGTATTTCACCTGCCCGCACCTCAAGGTTGATATTCATAAAACCTTCGCCCGTCAGCGACTCCAGCGCTAATACCGTCGCGCCGCGTTCGTTCTGCGGGCGGCTGCCAGGCAATTCCAGCCACAACTTTTGATTCGCGGAAAGACTGACGCCCTGCGTTGCCGGGGTGATAGCTTGAATAATCTCGTCGGTAGAAAGGTCATGCGTTTTTCCGAATAATGCGATTTTACCGTCACGCATCACGCTAACGCAGTGAGCTAACTGTCTAATTTCTGGCAGCTTATGAGAAATAAATACAATTCCGACCCCTTTTTTCAGCAACTCTTGCAGACGCGTAAATAACCGGTCAGTTTCGGCTGGCGTTAACGACGCCGTGGGCTCATCAAGAATTAAGATTCGCGAGTCGCGCATCAAGCCGCGCATAATTTCAACGATCTGGCGGTCTGCAACATCAAGCGTACCCGCAGCGCTCGCCGGATCGAGTTGGCATCCCATCGCCTTTAATAGCTGCTGCATTTTTTCCGTGGAGGCCTGACGTCCCTGCAAGCCAAACAAGATATTTTCCCGCACAGATAAACTCGGAAATAACAGAGGCTCCTGGGGAACCAGGTAAATGCCATACTGGTGCGCCTTCAGAGGCGTTAAATGACTGCAACGCACACCAGCAATATCGATAGTCCCTCCATCTGGCGGGACTATACCGGCAATAATCTTCATTAATGTTGATTTACCCGCACCATTGCCGCCAAGCAATGCGTGCACCTCTCCCGCATGCAGAGTAAAGTCAATTCCCTTTAGTACTTCGACGCCGGAATAACTTTTATAAATGTTCTGCACACAAATCAGAGGGGATGCAGTATTGTGACTGATTTGCATGTTGCCTCCGCTCCCTCAATGTTGACTGACGGGACTGAACAAATGTTTTTTGAAAAAGAAATTGTTCAAAACGGTAGTAGTTATTTGGTCAAAAAACTCTCATCCAGATCACGTTTTCTGAATAAATGAATTTTTATATGATAAATGTTCAGATTTGACGCGTTTTTGTGGCGTTAATCACGGTTATTTCGGAGTGATAACTGAACAATTGTGTTAATGATTTAGAAATGTTCAAAGTAAAGCCAGGTTATGACAATGAGCGATAATACGTTGGTATCTGATTATGGAATGTGCGAAGAAGAGCAGGTGGCGCGTATTGCCTGGTTCTACTATCACGATGGATTGACGCAGAGTGAAATCAGCGAGCGTCTGGGGCTAACCCGGCTGAAGGTTTCTCGTCTGCTGGAGAAAGGGCATCAGTCCGGTATTATTCGCGTACAAATCAACTCCCGCTTCGAAGGGTGTCTTGAGTATGAAAATGCCTTGCGCAACCACTTCGCATTGCAGAATATCCGCGTGCTGCCGGCATTACCCGATGCCGATATTGGTCTGCGCTTAGGAATCGGCGCCGCCCATATGTTGATGGAGTCACTGCGGCCACAGCAACTGCTGGCCGTCGGCTTTGGCGAAGCCACGATGACCACATTAAAACGCCTCAGCGGATTTATCTCGGCGCAACAAATCCGACTGGTCACGTTATCCGGCGGCGTGGGGCCGTATATGACCGGAATAGGCCAGCTTGATGCCGCTTGTAGCGTAAGTATTATGCCCGCGCCGCTGCGCGCATCATCGCAGGAAATTGCCTGCACGCTGCGCAATGAAAATAGCGTGCGGGATGTGATGCTCACAGCGCAAGCTGCCGATGCCGCCATCGTGGGGATTGGGGCAATTAACCAGAAAGATCAAGCCAGTATCTTAAAATCCGGTTATATCACTCAGGGTGAACAACTCATGATTGGCCGCAAAGGCGCAGTAGGCGATATTCTGGGCTATTTTTTTGATGCTCATGGCGAAATTATTCCAGACATCAAAATCCATAACGAATTAATTGGCCTGAAGTTAAATTCACTTTCCACGATCCCAACCGTGATTGGCGTCGCCGGCGGCGAACAAAAAGCAGAAGCTATTATTGCCGCTATGCGCGGTAACTATATCAATGCGCTGGTTACCGATCAGAAAACCGCAGGAAAAATAATTCAACTTATTGAAAAATAAAAAAATAAAATAACACTTACCTCAATTCAATAAACAATAACTGACAGGATTTTATGTAACGATGTAAAAATAGCCGAGGATAAAAAAATGGCTCGACTCTGTACCCATACTGAATCAGGACATTACCTGATGGCTCTTGACGCCGGTACCGGTAGCGTCAGAGCAGTAATTTTTGATCTACAAGGAAAGCAAATAGCTGTCGGTCAAGCGGAATGGCAGCATCTGGCCGTGCCGGATGTGCCTGGTTCGATGGAGTTTGATCTTGCCAAAAACTGGCAACTGGCTTGCCAGTGTATCCGTCAGGCACTACAGAAAGCCGCCATCCCTGCAACGGCTATCGCTGCCGTATCGGCCTGTTCGATGCGTGAAGGCATTGTTATTTATGACAGTAACGGCGAACCCATTTGGGCCTGCGCTAATGTTGACGCCCGCGCGGCGCACGAAGTCAGTGAATTAAAAGAGCTGCACGATAACACCTTTGAGGAGGAAGTTTATCGTTGCTCCGGGCAAACGCTGGCGCTCAGCGCTATTCCGCGTCTGCTCTGGCTTGCCCACCATCGTCCGGATATTTATCATCGCGCGTCAACCGTCACTATGATCAGCGACTGGATGGCCTTTATGCTCAGCGGCGAACTGGCGGTCGATCCCTCCAACGCAGGCACGACGGGGTTATTGGATCTAGTGACCCGCAACTGGAAACGTAGCCTGTTACAGATGGCGGGCCTGCGTTCTGACATTCTCTCGCCGGTAAAAGAAACCGGGACGCTGCTCGGTCACATTTCACAGAAAGCGGCTGAACAGTGCGACCTGCAAGCGGGTACGCCGGTCATCGTTGGCGGCGGCGATGTGCAGTTAGGCTGTCTGGGGCTGGGCGTCGTACGCCCGGCGCAAACGGCCGTGCTGGGCGGAACCTTCTGGCAACAGGTCGTCAATCTTCCCGCGCCGGTCACCGACCCAAACATGAACGTTCGCATCAATCCTCATGTGATCCCCGGTATGGTACAAACCGAGTCTATTAGCTTTTTTACTGGGTTAACGATGCGTTGGTTCCGCGACGCCTTTTGCGCCGAGGAAAAACTAATCGCTGAAAGGTTAGGTATTGATGCGTATTCCCTGCTGGAAGATATGGCCAGCCGGGTTCCTCCCGGCGCGCACGGTGTGATGCCCATCTTCTCTGACGTTATGCGTTTTAAACGCTGGTACCATGCCGCGCCGTCGTTTATCAATCTGTCTATCGATCCTGAAAAGTGTAATAAAGCGACCCTATTTCGCGCGCTGGAAGAGAATGCCGCCATTGTTTCCGCCTGCAATTTACAGCAAATTGCCGCGTTTTCCGGCGTACAGGCCGACTCGCTGGTTTTTGCCGGCGGAGGATCTAAAGGCAAATTATGGAGCCAAATACTTGCCGACGTTACGGGACTCACCGTTCACGTACCTGTCGTCAAAGAAGCTACCGCGCTAGGGTGCGCTATTGCCGCAGGCGTTGGCGTGGGTGTCTGGCCATCGCTGGCGGAAACGGGAGAAAAGCTAGTGCGCTGGGATCGGGAGCATAAACCTAATCCTGAAAATTTTGCTGTCTATCAGCAGGCCAGAGAAAAATGGCAGGCCGTTTATCAGGATCAACGCGCGCTGGTCGATGGTGGCTTAACGACATCCCTCTGGAAAGCGCCAGGCCTGTAACAGGAGAATAAGCATGCAAAAAACGAATGAGAAGAATCATGAATACCGCTTTGGCGATAATGGCCCTAAATACTTAATCCGTGGGCCGGGCTGCGATATGGGCGTCGTCATACTACAACCAGGGCAGTCATTCCCT
The DNA here is from genome assembly GCF_004010735.1 of Salmonella sp. SSDFZ54. Taxonomy (NCBI): domain Bacteria; kingdom Pseudomonadati; phylum Pseudomonadota; class Gammaproteobacteria; order Enterobacterales; family Enterobacteriaceae; genus Salmonella; species Salmonella sp. SSDFZ54. The sequence goes on along the minus strand of NZ_CP034819.1, from coordinate 2,177,695 downwards.
AACCATCGCCATAATACCGCTTGTGAGATTTTTTATACCCTAAGCGGTGAAGTGTGCCTGTATCTGGAAGGAACACCTCATATCCTGCAAACTGGAGATGTTTTACAGTGCGAACCTGGGGAGGCGCATTATCTCATTAATAACGGCGATAAACCCTGGAAAGGCGTGTTTATTAAATCGCCGCATCTGGAAAATGACAGCCACCCCGCAGATCCACCGGCCTGGTAACGCCCGCGCCATCGCCAGATTTTGCCGGATAGCGCCACGAGAGCCTTGTCCGGCCTCCAAACGGCATTCGTTAATGCAATATCAAGCTGCCATTTGATGACCTGTTGGTTCAAGATATCACACTGATGATCCTGAATTTCCTCGGCAGAAGCGCGATTGAAGATCAGTAAATTACGCTCGGTCGCCAGCAGGACAAAAGAGCCATCGCTTTGGCGTATCACCGCCAGCGCGATACATCACAGCATCCCCGCCCGCGCAGGAACTTTCCCTGGTCCCATCGCCACCACAGCAGCAAAAAATAGCAGTGCGGTCATAAACTCCGGCAGTGGCGAAGTCGCCCACAGAAGGATAGTAACGCCAACGATGATGAAAGGGAGGAACAGAGGATGGGACAACCAGAGCGACATACCTGTCTCCTGACGATTTTTTCAGCAAGAATACGACGGACAGTCAGGCAGGTAAACGCCAGATATAGTGAGGTTATCGCAGGATTAAGCGGACAGATCAGTGATAATGAATTTCACCAAAGTATTCAGACAGCACGTAATAGCGACAATACTCAAAAGGGCTGTCCTTCCCGGCCTGAAACGTCTGTCTGGCGACGGATAGCAGCGGTTTATTGGCGGCGATTTGCAATTTTTCGCACAGGTCGGCGGAAGGTAAAATCGCCTCAACTTTTTCTATCGCCGAGTCGCTTGTGACGTTTAATAACGAATAAAGCGACGTATGCTCCAGCGCCTGCGGTGTGAGTTGCAGATCGGGAAAGAAGCTAAGATCGAGATAAATTTTCTCATGGTTAAATGGACGGTTATTCAGGCAACGAATACGCGAAATATAGAGATAGTGATGCTGTGCGGGCAGGCTCAAGCCGTCTGCCTGAGCGTCGCGCGCGCGGCGCGGCACGATTTCCAGAATACGGTTCTCAATCGCCACGCTGGCGTCCTGGAGATCGCGGGTAATACCGCGAAACGTGTGCCCGTAGCTCACGCCTTCCGGCACCGAGCACACCACCGAACCACTCCCGCGCTGCGACGAAATAATGCCCGCATTGATTAATTCGCTCCAGGCCTGTTTAACCACAATCAGCGAGACGTTGTAGGCTCTGGCGATCTCTTTTTGCGTCGGCAGCTGGCTGCCTAAAGGCAGGGATCCATTTTGGATCTGCTGACAGATGATAAAAAATAGTTGCTTATAAAGCGGAGTAAAGCTCGTTTTATCAACCTGCAAGCTGCGCACCTCACGTCTTCGCCAGCAGGGGACGTTTTACCGTCCCCGGCAGGGTGAATTCGCTACCCTGCGATTTGCCTGGCCAGTTCTGCCAAATCGAAATGATTCATACGATCCAAAGTCGTTAAATAATCGGCGGGAAAAGCCTCCACGCCATGGAATGCGCCGGAAATCGCCCCGACCATGGTGGCGACAGTATCAGTATCATTGCCGATATTAACGCCGGAGATAATAGCATCTACGGCAGAATTCGGACAACACGCGAACAGGCCAAAGGCCGCCGGCACCGCTTCACTCACGTGCAGCCCGGAGCCAATAATATCAGCAAGTTCCACCACCGCCGTTTCCCAATGGCGATGACGTTTACCGATATCCACGGCCAGTTCAATGCGTCGGGCAACGGAAGGCCCGGCGACCATCATCGCCCCTTGCTCCTGCGCCAGCAGATAGCCCCTTTGCGCACCGTAAATACCGGCGGCAATAATGCTGTCTGCGTTGGTCTGCGCTCTTAACGCCTCGCTGGTTGCCGCCGCCATCGCCGCTGCGCCGGACATCGCCAGCACGTTATTATGGGTAAAGCGGCAAATCTGCAGCGCGCAGTCAATCGCCGCGTCAATATCACCCGGATGCAGCACCGCCGCTGGCCAAATCTTCATGGCGGCGCCGTTCGTTGCCTCCGCGTTACCCTTATTAATGATCTGTACCGATTGTTTTTCGCCTTCCAGCTCACCCTGTAAAGATGCGCGGTTATCATTGAATATTGCCTTCATTGCCGCACGCGTCGTCGGGCCGGTAAAGTTGGCGTAGTACGGGTAATCCAGCCACTGCTGAAAAGCCTCGCGCATCGCCTCGTCGCTGACCTGGCGTTGATGGCGCAGCAGCGCATCCATGATGTACTTAGCCTGAATAAAATCATCCGTGCACATCCCCGCTTCGTTGCAGCGGCCAAACGTGTCCGCTGGCGGTTTTTGAAAGGTCGTCACCCAGCCGCCAAAATAGTCTTTTATTTGCTGCTGGGTGCGTACTTCCGTCGCGGCTCCCATCGCGTCCGCGGCGGCGGCGCCCACCAGGCATCCCAGTATTTTGTTTTGATCAACGTGCATGATGACTCCTTATTTCACGGTCATGGCTTGTGCCAGCGAATGGCTGGAAAGAAAAGTGTTGAGTTGGTCAGGAAACGGTAAAGCGGTCATTGCGCCCTTTGCCGTTACCGCCATGGCGCCGCAGGCGTTGGCATTGCTGATGGCCTCCGCCAGCAGGGCATGGTTCCAGCAATTTGCGCGGGAAAGGGTGAACAGCAGGCCGCCGACAAAAGCATCACCGGCTCCCGTGGTATCAACAACATCGACGCGCGGTGCGGGAAAATGGAACTCCCCCTCGGCGGTAATCAACAGCGCGCCATCGGCCCCCAGCGAAATGATCGTGGTGTCACAGCCAAGATCGCGCAGGTAATAACGCGCATCCTGCCAGTGACTGGCCCCGCTGAGCTGGCACAGCTCATCTGCCGAGACTTTGCAGATAGAAGCCAGCGCGGCGGACCGGGCGATCAGTTCAGGGATTTCATCAGTATTCCCCCACATTTTGCTGCGCAGATTGACGTCAAACAGTACGTAACCACCCGCTTCACGCATTCTTCTCGCCCCCTCAAGGCACGCCTCGCGAGCGGGCCTGTCGGTGAGGCCAATTGAGCTGAAGTAAAACCATTCGTGCTGCCTGAACGGCGGCAGGTCCTGCGGCGAAACGTAGGTATCGGCACCAGGATGCACCAGATAGGTAAAACTACGCTCCCCATCAGCCGTCAGGTTGACGATCAGCACCGCGCTGGTCAGGGCTGCATCCAGCCTTAGAAACGTGACATCCACGCCGTTATCCTGAAAAACCTGGCGCAGAAAACGGCCGGCGTCATCATCACCAAGACAACCGATAAAACCGCACTCTCCGCCCAGCCTGGCAACGCATACCCCCACGTTCGCCGACGCTCCGCCGGGGCATTTCAGATAGCTGTTCTGTTTTTCCGGCACCAGATCAACGGAGGCATCGCCGATAACCCAAACCTTATTCATGGCCTTCATTTGCGCCTCCTTATGCCTGCTTCTGCGCCAGGGCAAGCTGAATATCACGATAATATTCGTTATTAATCAGATACTTTTTCATCAGCAGCCCAACCGCAAGATGGAACAGTGCCGGAATGAGCGTCATCATCAGCGCAATACCGGTGAGCGAACGCGCGCTCTGTTCAACATCGGCCTGATAGCCAAAGTGGCTCAGCAGGAATCCGAGTATCCCGCCCGCGATCCCCATCCCAAACTTCTGGAAGAAGAGGATGCCGCCAAACGCCAACCCGGAAACGCGCAGACCGGTTTTCTTTTCTCCGTAATCCACCGCTTCGGCGATAGAGGACCAGAACACCGGCATTTGCATATCGCAGAAGAAATTAATAAGAAAATAGAACGCAAACGCCAGGATAAGATTTTCACGCCCGACGGAGAAATACATCAGCGCGCTCAGGATAAAGGTAATAATCTGGGTGTAGCGGAACATCTTAATTTTGTCCCAGAACTTGGTTATCCAGGTGGTGGCAATCATCGCTAAAATAGAGGCAACGACGCCGGTAGTCAGGAAGGGTGAAATCAGGCTATCTCCGCCGTTCAGATAATACTTGGCGTAATAAGCGGCAACGGAACCGCGAATAACATAACCGCACATCAGCAGCAGAATAACAACGCCGAGAATAATCCACTGATCGTTACGTAACAGATATTTAAACTGTTTCCCCACCGATAGCGAGGTAATCTCCGGCTCGCTGCGTTCACGCGTGGTGAGAAAACAGAAGATAAACAGCAGCGCACCCATTGCCCCCATTAAGCCCATCGAAAACTGATAGCCCAAAGCCTTATTACCCTGCCCCAGCCAGACGGCAAGCATCGGTACGACGATAGTCACCAGGAAAGCGGCAATCTTAGTCATCACAAAACGATAGCCGTTGGCACTTAACCGTTCGACGGGGTCGCTGGTAATCACGCCAATCATCGAAATATAGGGAATGGTGATCGCGGTATAGACCAGGGTCATAAGAATATAGGTGCCATAGGCCCACGCCAGCTTGGCCATATAAGCCATATCAGGCGTAATAAACATCAAATAAACGGCGAAGCCAAAAGGAATAGCAAACCACAGCAGCCACGGGCGATAACGCCCCCAGCGCGTATTCAGTTTATCGGTAAGAACCCCCATGGCCGGATCGATAATGGCATCAATCATCCGCACAACCACAAACAGTACGCCAACATCAGCGGCGCTCAGGCCGTAGATATCGGTATAGAAATAGGCGAGGAGCAGCTGCATGGCGATAATCACAACGTTTATCGCCATATCTCCCGCGCCGAAGCCGATTTTTTCCACGATAGAAAGTTTCATGTTGATATTCCTTTACGCTTAACAGCGCAAATCTGGTGAACAATTAATGATGTCACTACATGAAATAAAAACGTTTTTATATAAGCCATCCACCAGACAATCTATGGAGGCTATGAAGAGAGTGTAACTAACCATCAAAAGATATAAAGGTATACCTTTATATCTTTTGATCGGTTTCACATATTTTTATAGACACGATCTTACCCCAGTTTTAAACCGGGATAAGAATCAATAAGATAATGAGCAGGGGGGTGTAACGAAAATCAGCGGGAAGACAAAATGGCGCAACTATGGTCCTGAATCTCTTCCGCCGATGCGCGATTAAGCGTCAGCAGGTTACGCTCGGTCGCCAGCAGAACAAAAGAGTCGTCGCTTTGGCGTACCACCGCCAGCGCATAGCGTCCCATATGATCGCGCGCTTCCGGCACCTCTTCCGCCAGCATCATAAACGGACTACGCTGCGCCAGTTCGCTCTCGGTTACCCGGCGCGCCAGGTATTCATGCCCCATCAGGCCACCCGGCAGCGGAAGCCAGCGAGTGCTGATGCGCGTGAGATCGTTATCCAGTTGTTCCCGAACGTCAGGACGGATGCAAGAAATATGGATATGCAAATGGTCCTGTGAACGACCAAGCCGCGAATTAATCGCCAGCGAGACCGCGCTATCCGGAATATCATGCCCGTATTTTTTACTCATATAGCCGCGAGCCTGCCAGGCCAGCCAGAAAAAGTTGGGCGTAGCGGGTTCCAGCAATAGCGGGCTTTCTGTACCGTTGATACGGTAGGTGGGCATCAATAAATATTGCAACGGACCGTGACGATCTTTAAAGACGACATAGCCGGCGCGAGGTTTGACTTCCGCGCAAGGCGCTGGGTTTTGATGCTGTAACTGATCGGGCAGGCACTGTTCAAGCACGATTTCCCGTAATGCATCAGGGTTGCCGGAAAATTTCCAGTAACCGACGCCCGCCGCGGCGACAATCACTATCACCGCCAGTAAAAAGTAGCCTGTTTTTTTCATGATATGCGTTCCCTGTGACCCATAGACGGGGAAGAGTAACGCAAAATTGTGGCAAAGAAAAAACCCGGTAACATAATACGTTACCGGGTTTATAAACGGTTTAGCGTTTGCTAATTTGGTCGAACGTACCACCATTAGCGAAGTGATCTTTTTGCGCCTTCGCCCAGCCGCCAAACACCTCGTCAATGGTGAACAGCTTCAGCTTCGGAAACGCATCGTCGTATTTTTTCGCCACGTCAGCATCGCGCGGACGGTAGAAGTTTTTCGCTGCTATCTCCTGCCCTTCCGGCGAGTAGAGATACTTCAGATACGCTTCCGCCACCGCATTCGTCCCTTTCTTCTCAACGACTTTATCCACCACGGACACGGTCGGCTCTGCGAGAATAGATTCACTCGGGGTCACTATCTCGAATTTATCTTTACCCAGTTCATTCGTCGCCAGTAGCGCTTCGTTTTCCCAGGCAATCAGCACATCACCGATACCGCGTTCAACGAAAGTATTGGTTGAGCCGCGCGCGCCGGAGTCCAGCACTTCAACGTTTTTAAACAGGGCTTTGACAAAGTCCTGCGCTTTGGCCTGATCGTTATTGTTGTGGTGCAGGGCGTAGCCCCATGCCGCCAGATAGTTCCAGCGGGCGCCGCCGGAGCTTTTCGGGTTTGGCGTAATAACGGACACGCCCGGTTTAATCAGATCGTTCCAGTCATGAATTTGTTTTGGATTACCTTTGCGGACCAGGAAAACGATGGTGGAGGTGTAAGGTGCTGAGTTATCCGGCAGACGCTTGATCCAGTTTTTATCGATACGACCACGTTCAGCAATAGCGTCCACATCGTAAGCCAGCGCCAGCGTCACGACATCGGCTTCAATGCCGTTAATAACGGAAGTCGCCTGTTTACCCGAACCGCCGTGCGATTGGCGGATCACGACGTTGTCGCCGGTTTCCTGCTTCCAGTGCGCGCTAAACGCTTTGTTGTACTGCTCGTACAGCTCACGCGTTGGATCGTATGATACGTTAAGTAACTGAATATCCTTTGCCAGAATGCTGGTTGACGCCAGCAATAATGTGAACCCCACGCCCCACTTTTTCATCGCCCGACTCGCTTATGTTGTGTTGTGATGAGCAAAGCGTGCCAGAAAGCGATCCAAACATTAAAGAATAAAAAAAGATTGGCTATAACTTCGAGGAATAAATCTGAGGGATTGCCGGATGGCGGCTAGCGCCTAATCCGGCCTACACGTTTCTGCAACCTGTAGGCCTGATAAGCGTAGCGCCATCAGGCGCGCAAAAACAATCAGTACAGTTTTTTCGCGCACTCCATCCAGTCGCTTTTGAACGGACGCTTCATGTTTTCAATCGCATCGATGATGTCATGATGAACAAGCTGCTCATTCTGGATACCGACACAACGACCGCCATGGCCTTCCAGCAGCAGGTCAATAGCATACGCGCCCATACGGGAAGCCAGAATGCGATCGTAAGGTACCGGGGAACCACCGCGCTGAATGTGGCCGAGCACCGTCGCACGCGTTTCACGGCCCGTTTCTTTTTCAATAAAGTGCGCCAGTTCGTCAACATCACACATATGTTCGGTGATAGCGACGATAGCGTGTTTTTTCCCTTTCGCGATCCCGGCTTTGATTTCGGCCACCAGATCTTCGCGATTAAATTCAACTTCCGGCACCACGATAAACTCACAGCCGCCAGCAATAGCCGCCGCCAACGTCAGGTCGCCGCAATAACGGCCCATCACCTCAACGATAGAGATACGCTGGTGAGAAGAGGAGGTGTCACGCAGACGGTCAATCGCTTCCACTACAGTGCCGAGAGCAGTGAAATAGCCGATAGTGTAGTCGGTGCCTTTGATGTCGTTATCGATAGTGCCTGGCAGACCGATGCACGGGAAGCCCATTTCAGTCAGACGTTTTGCACCCATATAAGAACCGTCGCCGCCAATAACTACCAGCGCATCGATACCGCGTTTTTTCAGGTTTTCGATCGCGACAGCGCGAATATTTTCGTCACGGAATTCCGGAAAACGGGCGGAACCGAGGAAAGTACCGCCACGGTTGATCATGTCAGATACGCTGTAACGGTCAAGCTGAACCATACGATCTTCATACAGGCCCAGATAGCCGTCATAAATGCCCATGACTTCCAGCCCTTCCGTCAACGCTGCGCGCACAACACCGCGGATTGCCGCGTTCATGCCCGGCGCATCACCGCCGCTTGTCAACACACCGATTTTCTTAATCATGACTACCTCTGAACTTTGGAATGCAAAATGAAATCTATTGCCGGAAGCCGATTTCGCACTTCGAAACGATCCAACGAATATACAGATAGTATAACAATCCCTTCCTGCTGAATTGATTCAGGTCAGGCCAAATGGCGGTAATTTATACACAAAATGCTGGCCTGGCTCACTTTTTAACAATCAATTATACAAGCTCGAACTTCCTGCCTTCCCTGGGGACGACTGAACAGGGATCCTGATGAATAATGACATCTGAACCCGGAAAACGCCGCAAAATCGCCTGCTCTACCTGGTCAGCCACAAAATGCGCCTGAACGAGCGGCAGATTATCTTCCATTTCCAAATGAATCTGAATAAAGCGGGTCGGCCCTGACTGCCGCGTGCGGAGATCGTGCGCGCCGCTGACTCCCGGCCATGACGTCACGATATCAATAATTTCCTGTCGTTCCGCATCGGGCAGCGCGCGATCCAATAATGACTGCACCGCCTCATACCCCATACGCAACGCGCTATACAAAATATAGATGCCGATACCTAACGCAAACAGGGCATCCGCACGATGCCAACCGTACCAGGATAACCCCAGCGCGATAAGAATCGCTCCGTTCATCATAACATCAGACTGATAATGAAGCATATCCGCCCGTACCGCCTGACTTTGGGTCTTGCGTACCACCCAGCGCTGAAACGTGACCAGTATAATAGTGCATATCAGAGCGATGACGGTAACGCCAATCCCCACGCCGGGGTCGTTCATTGGCGTCGGCTTAATCAGATTCTGGATACTGGTCAAAAACAGAAACAACGCCGAACCGGAAATAAACATACTTTGCGCCAGCGCCGCCAGCGACTCCGCTTTACCGTGACCAAACGTATGTTCATCATCTGCGGGTTGCAGCGAATAACGCACGACCAACAAATTCGTCAATGACGCGGCAATATCCACCAGCGAGTCCACCAACGCCGCCAGAATACTCACCGATCCCGTATACCACCACGCAAAAATTTTGATCAAAAGTAACGCTGATGCCATCGCCGTTGCCGCGATAGCCGCCCGGCTAACCAGCCGTCCATAGGTTTGATTCATAAATACTCCCGCTATCTTCTGCCGGTAGTATAACGGATGGTTTAAAACAGTAAGCTAATAACAGAATGACAAACTGGAGATAAAAAAAACCCCCACATCATGTGGGGGAAGACAGGGATGGTGTCTATGGCAAGGAAAACAGGGTTGTTACTGGGAACGTGAGTTGCTACTACTCAATAATTTCAACGATGAACTTTTTTGCCATTGCGCCACGTCGCGCAGTTGCTCCATTCGTTGCTGATGCTTTTCATTCAAAACCGCTTGCTGCTCCGGCGTTAACAGGCGATACATCTGGTTACGCACGCGGGCCATTTCGACCTGGCGGGCAACCTGCTCTTGCGCCATTTTTTCTGCCTGAGCGCGCACAGCGCTTTCATCAAATTTTTCTGCGGTGACAAGCCGATGCATTGTCTCCATTTCGCTAACATTAACAGGAGGCTGTTCGTGCCTTGCCTGTTGCATAAGATCTCGCATCTGCTGACGCTGATGTTCGGTTAAACTTATGCCGTCAAACATATGATTTTGCGCGCTACGCTGCGTGGCCCCGTCACCGGGGTGCCAGTTATCGCTTGTAACAACTTCAGCTGCGTGGCTTAAAAAACTGAATGCCAGCGTTGAGGCCATAACAGCAGCGGTAACTTTGCGCATCGCTTGCTCCCAAAATCTTTTCTGTCGCGATTCAACGAGAGACAGTTTACGATTCGGGCTGCAAACATGCGTCAGGGGGTGTAAAACAACGTAAAGTCATGGATTAGCGACGCTTGATGACGTAATTTCTGCCTCGGAGGTACGTAAACAATGAATAAAATCCTGTTAGTTGATGATGACCGAGAGCTGACTTCCCTGTTAAAAGAGCTCCTCGAAATGGAAGGTTTTAATGTCCTGGTGGCCCACGACGGCGAGCAGGCGCTTGAGCTTTTGGATGACAGCATCGATTTACTTTTGCTTGACGTCATGATGCCGAAGAAAAACGGTATCGATACGTTGAAAGCGCTTCGCCAGACACACCAGACGCCTGTCATTATGCTGACCGCGCGCGGCAGCGAGCTGGATCGCGTTCTCGGCCTTGAGCTGGGCGCGGACGACTATTTGCCCAAACCGTTTAACGACCGCGAGCTGGTAGCGCGCATCAGGGCTATTTTGCGCCGTTCCCACTGGAGCGAGCAGCAGCAGAGCAGCGACAACGGCTCGCCGACGCTGGAAGTCGATGCGCTAAGCCTTAATCCGGGCCGCCAGGAAGCCAGTTTCGATGGCCAAACGCTGGAGCTGACCGGTACGGAATTCACCCTGCTCTATTTGCTGGCGCAACACCTCGGCCAGGTGGTTTCCCGTGAACATTTAAGCCAGGAAGTGCTGGGTAAGCGCCTGACGCCGTTTGATCGCGCCATTGATATGCATATTTCTAACCTGCGCCGCAAACTGCCGGAACGCAAAGACGGTCACCCGTGGTTTAAAACATTGCGTGGTCGCGGCTATCTGATGGTTTCCGCTTCATGATAGGAAGTTTAACCGCGCGCATCTTCGCCATCTTCTGGTTGACGCTGGCGCTGGTGCTAATGCTGGTACTGATGTTGCCCAAGCTCGATTCACGCCAGATGACCGAGCTGCTGGACAGCGAGCAGCGCCAGGGATTGATGATAGAGCAACATGTAGAAGCTGAACTTGCGAACGATCCGCCCAACGACCTGATGTGGTGGCGTCGCCTGTTCCGCGCGATCGATAAGTGGGCGCCGCCTGGACAGCGGTTATTACTGGTGACCTCTGAAGGACGCGTGATCGGCGCTGAACGCAGCGAAATGCAGATCATTCGTAACTTCATTGGTCAGGCGGATAACGCCGATCATCCGCAGAAGAAAAAATATGGCCGCGTAGAGATGGTGGGGCCGTTCTCCGTTCGCGACGGAGAGGATAATTACCAGCTTTACCTGATTCGACCGGCCAGCAGTTCGCAATCCGATTTTATTAATCTGCTGTTTGACCGCCCGCTCCTGTTGCTCATTGTCACGATGCTGGTCAGTTCGCCGCTCTTGCTATGGCTGGCATGGAGTCTGGCGAAACCGGCGCGTAAGTTGAAAAACGCGGCTGATGAAGTGGCGCAAGGCAACCTGCGTCAGCATCCGGAGCTGGAGGCGGGTCCGCAGGAGTTCCTCGCCGCTGGCGCCAGTTTTAACCAGATGGTGACGGCGCTGGAACGGATGATGACCTCGCAGCAGCGTTTGCTGTCAGACATCTCCCATGAGCTGCGAACGCCCCTTACGCGCCTGCAACTGGGTACCGCGCTGCTGCGTCGTCGTGGCGGCGAAAGCAAAGAGCTGGAGCGTATTGAAACCGAAGCGCAGCGTCTGGACAGCATGATCAATGACCTGCTGGTGATGTCGCGTAACCAACAGAAAAACGCGCTGGTCAGCGAAACGATGAAAGCCAATCAGCTATGGGGCGAAGTGCTGGATAACGCCGCCTTTGAAGCCGAACAGATGGGCAAGTCGTTAACGGTAAATTATCCGCCGGGGCCGTGGCCGCTCTATGGCAACCCAAACGCGCTGGAAAGCGCGCTGGAAAATATTGTTCGTAATGCGCTGCGCTATTCACATACGAAGATTGAAGTCGGCTTCTCGGTGGATAAAGACGGTATTACGATCACGGTCGATGACGACGGGCCGGGCGTCAGCCCTGAAGACCGCGAGCAGATCTTCCGTCCGTTCTATCGCACTGATGAGGCGCGCGACCGCGAGTCTGGCGGCACCGGGCTGGGGCTGGCGATTGTCGAAAGCGCCATGCAGCAGCACCGCGGCTGGGTGAAGGCTGACGATAGCCCGCTCGGCGGGTTGCGGCTTACGCTGTGGCTACCGCTGTACAAGCGAACCTAATGTTATTCATGGCTCGGTAATACTTTCCCTTACCGAGCCTTAACCATTTAAAGCGTATCGAGGATGCTGTCCAATTCATCACCATTCACGCCATACTTTTCCGTTATGAACTTAAACTGTTGATACAACTCAGCTAAAAAATCCTCATCCAGAGACCGCTCCCAAAGCTCCTCGATAGATTTGAGGTGATACTCTTCGAATAAGATGTGCTTAACTTCTTCCGTACAAGCCTCGAGAATATGTGCGTCCATAATTTACATATCTTTTGTGAATAATTAATAGGTTACCAGCGGAATAAGGCAAACGCCGTCATCCGGCAATGTACACCTGACTGCCTGACGGCGCTACGCTTATCCGGCCTACGTACCGCGCTATCGGGAGATTTCCGGCGCTAAAATCCACTCGGCGCTGTCATTCCACACGTCCATCCGGGTAATTTTGCCATCGCGCACTTCGAAGCGGTCGATAAAACGGTTATCGGCAAACGGGCGACCGTCGGGCCATTCGCCATACAACGTACCGTTGGAATAAATCACAACGTAATCATCATGCTGCACCGCATCAAACTCGCCCAGCGCCTTCTTCACCCACTTGTAGCGAGCGCCGTTAAACTGCGCGATATCTGCCGCGCCCGCCATCGCCCGGCCTCCGGTGAAGGTAATTTTCACCTCCGGGTGCATATACGTTGCGGCGCGTTCAGCATCGGGAATCATCGAGGCCACCAAAAATTCTTTTACGATCGCCACCGCATTTTCAGCTTCAGTCATAATCCTTCCTTTCATTTTGGCGGAGTTTTATCCCCCCACAGTCGTCTGGCGCTATCTTCAATTTTGCCGCTCAAACGACGCTTCTGCATGGTGCGGCTCCAGCTCGCCGACAGCCCGGCGGCGCTCAACAGCCGGTGATATTGTTCGTCATCAAACGGCATAGACCAGGCGATAACACCCGCTTCATGAACCGAGACATCGCTCAGACGCGACGCCAGTTCCAGCGGCGCATCGCTGGAGACCTTACCTGGCGCAATGACCCGATACAGCCAGCCGGTTTTTCCGCTGTTCTGCATAAGGAGGGCCATGTCGCTGATGGCAAAGTGGAAATTAAGTTTAAAGCATGGAGAGCGCGGCTGAGTGACCTGGATCAACACCTCGCCCCAGCGGTAGATGTCGCCAATAAACACGTTGTGTTCGGTCATTCCGTCCGTCGACAGATTCTCGCCAAACGCCGGGGCGCAAAACAGCGTCGCCTGCTCGGGGAACTGGCGAATCCAATCAGCATAGTGTTCGCGGGGGTAATGGCATAGCGCGCGATCGGGGCCGCCGTGGATTTTCTTTTCGGCCTGCTCATCGCCTGCCAGACCCAGCTCGGTCAGCATGAGTTCGCCGTCGATTTGCACCTTGGCGATAGCGCTCGGGCGGCTGCCGTCATAGTCACGAATTTTGCCAATAAACACGTCAACCGGATAATGCATCTGCTGCTCCTTACGCGGATACAAAAAAAGCGAGTCATCAGACTCGCTTCTACAGACGTGCAATGCAAATTATTTTTTAGCGGCGAAACGCGCTGCTGCTTCGTCCCAGTTCACCACGTTCCAGAACTCTTTGATGTAGTCCGGGCGGCGGTTCTGGAATTTCAGGTAGTAAGCGTGTTCCCACACGTCCAGACCCAGGATCGGGAAGCCGGAAGCGCCGGAAATGGCTTCACCCATCAGCGGGGAATCCTGGTTTGCGGTAGAAACCACAGCCAGTTTGTCGCCTTTCAGCACCAGCCACGCCCAGCCGGAGCCGAAACGAGTTGCTGCTGCTTTTTCGAATTCAGCTTTGAAGTTGTCAACGGAACCGAAGTCACGCTCGATAGCCGCTTTCAGATCGCCCTGCAGAGTGGTGCCTTTTTTCAGCCCTTTCCAGAACAGGCTGTGGTTAGCGTGGCCGCCCGCGTTGTTACGCAGCACGGTTTTTTTGTCCGCTGGCACCTGGTCCAGTTTAGTAATCAGTTCTTCAACCGGCAGGTCAGCAAACTCTGGCAGGTTTTCCAGCGCCGCGTTAGCGTTGTTGACATAGGTTTGATGGTGTTTGGTGTGGTGAATCTCCATCGTCTGCTTATCGAAGTGCGGTTCCAGTGCATCATAAGCGTACGGCAGGGATGGCAGTGTATAACTCATAATCATCTCCATTATTGTCGAGCGGCACAGTGTTAACGCCGCGTAAGCAGTTGGTTCATTATAGTTAATTAAATGATATTGAAAATGATTATCAATGCCGTACTTTTTCCAGGGTTATAAACGTTACGGCATCCGCTGAAAAAAACCGATTTTTACGCCTCCAACCGAAACCGCCTGTTGATGAATTCCTGGAAATCATGAAATGTGAAACAGGGTTTCAAAATCTTTCTTTTGGTGCCAATTTTTATCAGCGGTGGCAAAATCAAGAAGGTTATAATTTCACCATGCAATTACATTCCCGGTAAATTATTACAATTGCGAGGGAATTATGAAGCAACCTGGTTTTATACGTCTGGCTACGTTGGCCTTACTCTCCACACTCTCTTTCTTCTCCCACGGCGAAACCATTTTGCGCCTGGCCTACGCTGAAAATAGCCAGCCGGTAAAAGATGCGTTGCACTTCCTGGGGCAGCAAGTTGAAGAGAAAACGGGCGGCGATATCAAAGTACAGTACTTCCCAGACGGACAGCTTGGCGGCGAGCGCGAACTGGTGGAGTTGACGCAGGTCGGCGTCGTCGACATCACTAAAGTGTCGTCCGGGCTGATGGAGAGTTTTTCGCCTGAGTACGGCGTGTTCTCACTTCCCTACCTGTTTGCCACCGTCGATGAATACTACCGCGTAATGGATAACCCACAGGTGATGGAGCCTGTTTATCAGTCCACCGCCGCACAGGGGTTTGTCGGCGTAGGCTGGTATGATTCCGGCGCGCGTAATTTTTATATGAGCAAAGCGCCGGTTAAACGCATTGAGGATTTACGCGGGAAGAAGATCCGCGTCATGCAGAGTGAGACGGCGATCCAAACTCTCAAACTGCTGGGCGCTTCGCCCATCGCCATGAGCCAGGCGGAGGTCTATACCTCGTTACAACAAGGCATTCTCGACGGCGCGGAAAACAATGAGTTCGCTCTCACCATCGCCCGCCACGGCGAAGTCGCCCGTTATTACACCTACGATATGCACACCCGCATTCCCGATATCCTGCTAATGAGTACTCTCACGCTGGAAAAGCTGACGCCGGAACAGCAGCGCATCGTCGAAGCCGCCATCAAGGCGTCGATCGAATTTGAGAAAGCCGCATGGGACAAGGAAATAGAGAAAACCAGGCTGGCGGCGGTAAAAGATTTCAACGTTGAATTCTACGAGATCGACAAAAAACCCTTCCAGAAGGCAGTACAGCCTATTTACGACGGTCTGAAAAACAAACCACGGCTTTACGGGCTGTATCAACGTATCCAGACAGCAAAAAATTAATCTAATCAGGAAATTAAGATGAACACATTCAGAAAAGGACTTGATTTATTGCTGGGCGCTATCTGTTGCCTGGTGCTGGCGATAATGGTGGGCATCGCCTGCTGGCAGGTGGTGAGCCGCTACATTCTGGGCGTTCCCAGCACCCTTACCGAAGAGATGCTACGATTTCTCCTGGTGTGGGTATCAATGCTGGGCATGGCTTTTGTCGCCGGTCAGAAACAGCATATTAGCCTGACTCTCTTACTGGATAAGGTGTCGCCGACGATTCGTGGCTGGTGGGATATTATTCTGCAGGTCATTTTTATCGCGTTTTCCATTTGGGTATTGATTATCGGCGGCTTAAAGATTTCTGCGATTTCTATGCTGCAAATCTCCCCTGCGCTGGGCATTCCGATGGGAAAAATTTATTACGCGCTCCCCTGCGCAGGCGTACTGATCATCCTCTATGGGCTGCTGAATATCGTTGACGCCCTGAAAGCTATCCATTCCGCCACGGATACCACTGAGCACACTCTGGAGAAATCACATGATTGACCCTATTTTTGCGTCCTGTACGCTAATTGCCGTCTTTGTTGTTTTACTGGCCATGGGCGCGCCTATTGGGATCTGCATCGTTATCGCCTCTTTCAGCACTATGATGCTGGTACTGCCTTTCGATATTTCGATGTTCGCCACCGCGCAAAAAATGTTCTCCAGCCTGGACAGTTTTGCCTTGCTGGCCGTGCCGTTCTTCGTTTTGTCCGGGGTGATCATGAATAGCGGGGGAATTGCCGCCCGGCTGGTCAATTTTGCCAAACTGTTTACTGGCAAACTGCCCGGCTCGCTCTCTTATACCAACATCGTCGGCAATATGATGTTCGGTGCAATTTCCGGATCGGCAATTGCCGCCTCAACCTCTATCGGCGGCGTGATGGTGCCGATGAGCGCGCGCGAAGGTTACGATCGCGGCTTTGCGGCCGCGGTGAATATCGCCTCCGCGCCGACGGGAATGTTAATTCCGCCCACCACGGCTTTTATCCTTTACGCGCTGGCAAGCGGGGGAACATCGATTGCCGCTCTGTTCGCCGGCGGTCTGGTCGCGGGAGTACTGTGGGGCGTTGGCTGTATGCTGGTCACGCTGGTAGTCGCTAAGCGTCGAAATTATCGGGTTTTCTTCACCGTCCAAAAAGGCATGGCGCTAAAAGTTGCCGTTGAGGCCATTCCCAGCCTGTTACTGATCGTGATTATCGTCGGCGGCATTGTGCAGGGGATTTTCACCGCCATTGAAGCCTCCGCGATTGCCGTGGTGTATACGTTATTGCTGACGATGGTGTTTTACCGCACGCTGAAAATTAAGGATTTGCCTTCGATTTTGCTCCAGACAGTGGTAATGACCGGGGTCATCATGTTCCTGCTGGCAACCTCTTCGGCGATGTCCTTCTCAATGTCGATCACCAATATTCCTGCGGCGCTGAGCGATATGATCCTCGGTATTTCCGCCAATAAACTGGTTATCCTGTTAGTCATTACCGTCTTTTTGTTGATTATCGGCGCATTTATGGATATCGGTCCGGCCATTCTGATTTTTACCCCGATTCTGCTGCCGATCATGGCTAAACTGGGCGTCGATCCGGTGCATTTCGGCATTATCATGATCTATAACCTGGCGATTGGCACCATTACGCCGCCAGTTGGCAGTGGTTTATATGTCGGGGCGAGCGTCGGTAAAGTCAAAGTTGAGGAAGTGATTAAACCGTTGCTGCCTTTTTACGGCGCGATTATCGGCGTTCTGTTATTAATTACCTATATTCCGGAAATCACACTGTTCTTACCCCGTCTACTGGGCATCATGTAAGCGCATAGTTTCCTGCGCATCTCGTTGCCGGATGGCGATTCGCGTCTTATCCGGCCAACGCACGATAATAATTATCCGCAGGTCATCACCAGGTAAAAAAAACCGGCTACCTATAAAGTAGCCGGAAAAGGGAATAAATAATAAACAGGGATAATGATTAGAATGTGTAGCCTATACCTACGCGGAAACGGGTTTGTCTTTCATCGCTGTTGCTATTGACGGAAACATTACCTACCTCAACGAATGGCGACCATTGATCAATAATATAGGCAGTTCTGAAGTTATATTCATAGTTATCTTTGCCGCCATCGTAAAGATCATATTTATCGGCTTTCTTATAAATTCCTTCGATTGTCCAGTCAAAGTTGTTCCATTTATAACCCGCCCAGACATCCATACGATTGATGGTATCATCATCACGGATATCAGAAGAACGGCGTACATATTCAAAACGATAGCGCGCACCAACCCACCAGCTTTCATTTAATGTCCACGTCGCGCGGAAGTAAGGCTTATAGGTAGAGTAACCGTTGCCTGTTTCCAGCACGAAACCCGGTTGCCAGGCGACATCACCGGTTTTAAATTGGTAGCTTATCGTATATTCGTTGCCCTGTGTTTCCAGGTCATTAAACGCTTTATTGGTGTCATCCCCGCCTGATTTTGAGATAGCTTCTATCGCAAAACCAACACCATTCGCAAACCGATGAGAAATATAAGCACGGTCATAGTTAGCTTTACTATCATCAAGATATTCATGACGAACATCGACATATACTGCATGCGCATTTGTTACAACAAGAGGTAATAGTAAGAAAAGAGATTTTCTCATAACAGAATCCATTTAATTTAAAATTAAAACATTGTTTCATGTCAGACCATTACAACCATAATACGCAATGTGAATGGCGACAATATAGACAAAGATCTTTAATTTAAAATTGGGATAATGTTCAAAAAGCAAAATAAAATAAATGAAATTCATATTCGTCATATAAAATAAAAATCAAAACACCATCAACAACGCCAATATAGGGATTTCCTTATATTTATATTTCATTGATTCCTAACGTTAATTTCAATATATTTAAATTGTAAATACAAATAAAACAACCAAATAATTACTGTATAACTACCCTTTTATCAAATGGTAAGTCAGACTATTCCCATTATGTGATCTCACGCAGCGTTTTCTTTGCATTGCTGCCAGCTAAGTCGTTTCGTGTCGTTATGATGAAGGTATTTTAGAAAACAAATATTACCCACTGATTTAAATAACATCCAGACGGTCACGATGCGCTCCGACTTTTTTAAAACGTGAAGTTAATCACTTCATTAACGTGCTGATTGCCAGAATACACCCAACGGCGGCAATCGTTATAAGGTTACCAGGCTGCGTAATTTTTAAACTCATGCAAACGGAAGGGGTATCCCGTCCATAAAAAATAATGAGGAACATGTCATGAGTAACGCGATTACGATGGGTATTTTCTGGCATTTGATAGGGGCGGCCAGTGCAGCCTGCTTCTATGCCCCGTTCAAGCAAGTGAAACAGTGGTCATGGGAAACCATGTGGTCAGTGGGCGGCATCGTCTCATGGCTTATTCTGCCGTGGACAATTAGCGCTCTGTTACTGCCTGATTTCTGGGCCTATTATGGGCAGTTTAACCTCTCCACCCTTTTACCGGTTTTTCTGTTCGGCGCCATGTGGGGCATCGGCAATATTAATTACGGTCTGACCATGCGTTATCTCGGGATGTCGATGGGTATCGGCATCGCTATCGGCATTACGCTTATCGTCGGCACGCTGATGACGCCTATCATCAACGGTAACTTCGATGTGTTAATCCATACCGAAGGGGGACGCATGACGCTACTTGGCGTTTTTGTCGCGCTGATCGGCGTCGGGATTGTGACGCGCGCCGGACAGTTAAAAGAACGCAAAATGGGCATTAAAGCGGAGGAGTTCAATCTGAAGAAAGGGCTTCTGCTGGCAGTGATGTGCGGTATTTTCTCGGCGGGGATGTCTTTTGCCATGAACGCCGCGAAACCGATGCATGAAGCTGCTGCCGCGCTTGGCGTTGACCCGCTCTATGTCGCGCTGCCGAGTTACGTGGTGATTATGGGCGGCGGCGCGCTAGTGAACCTCGGTTTCTGTTTTATCCGCCTGGCAAAAGTGCAAAATCTGTCGATAAAAGCCGACTTCTCGCTGGCAAGACCGTTGATTATCAGCAATATTCTGCTGTCCGCGCTTGGCGGTCTGATGTGGTATTTACAGTTCTTTTTCTATGCCTGGGGTCACGCGCGCATTCCCGCGCAATATGACTACATGAGCTGGATGCTGCACATGAGCTTCTATGTGCTGTGCGGGGGGCTTGTCGGTCTGGTGCTAAAAGAGTGGAAAAATGCTGGCCGCCGTCCCGTTGCCGTATTAAGCCTCGGCTGCGTGGTAATTATTATCGCGGCAAATATTGTCGGTTTAGGCATGGCCAGTTAATCGCTTTGATTACTGAGATGACGCCATTGGCTCGGCGTCATCCCGGTTTCCCGCGTGAACACCACTGAAAAATAATTACTATCTTCAAAACCGCACTGCATCGAAATCTCGCTAATCATCAGCGGGCTATGCTGAAGCAGATACTGCGCGTGGCAAATACGGACCTGGCGTAAATATTGATTAATCGTCATCCCGGTTTGGGCGCGAAACTGCTGCCGCAGCACCCGTTCGCTGCATTGTTCCTGCTGGCAAAACGCATCCAGCGCAAAGGGACACTCAAGGCTATTAGCCAAAGCGGTAATTAATTTATCCAACAGGGTTTCTCGGGAGGTTGCCGGAAGATCGTCGGTCGCGTAGCGATGCCGTTTTAACGTCATCACCAGTTGACCAAACAGCAATTCCGCCATCTCATTCGCCAGCGGATCGCGCCCATTACTCTCATGTTCAAGCTGGTTAATAACCTGCCGCGCCTGATTCATTCCCATACTGCCCAGCCGCCAGTGAGGATGCCACTGCGCTCCCTGAAAGCCGGGAATCATCGCCTGCCAGTTTATATTGAGTTTCAAACGCTCCGGGCAGTAAATAATATTTTGCAGCACCAGATCGTTAACGGAAGTATAGGAGTGTTTGTCTTCAGCACGAATGTAAAACAGATCGCCGCGGGTAATTCTGTATGGGCGCTCATTAAGAACGTGTAGGCCATTGCCCCGCCAGACCATCACCAGTTCACAAAACTCATGCGTATGTTCCGCAAAAACATCCTGTGGATAGCGATCGGCAACCGTAACGGCCTGCTGCTCATCAGTAAAAAAATCTTTTTTCAAAAGGATTAACTGATTTGCCACCGCAGCACCTCATGTTGAATGCTTGCCGGATGGCGCTACGCTTATTCTGTCTACCGCTCGCCGCCGTAGGCCAGGTAAGGCGCAGCCGCCATCCGGTATTAAAGGGTATAATTATCAGCATATTGGCGACGAAAACGTTGATAGCGTTCGCGTTACTGGATTATCGCATCGCGTCCCTGACGGATATCCCGCGGCGACCAGTTAAATTCTCGGCGAAACAGAGTCGAAAAGTGGTTACTGTCGCCAAAACCGCAGCGGTACGCGATTTCTGTCACGCTATGATCGCTATGGCGCAATAAATGCCGGGCTTTGATCAAACGCAGGCGATTAAGGTAACGTTGCGGCGTCAGCCCGGTATGCTGTTTAAGCTGACGATGCAGCGTGCGTAGCGACAGCGAAAACTGTTCAGCTACCGCCTCCCAGCAGACCTCCTCCGCAAAATGGTCTTCCAGCCATGCCATCAGTTGGTTGAGTTTGGCGTCGTTATTGGTCGCGCCTTCCATCAGGCTACTGCGGCGTAACAACACCAGTAGTTGCATAAACAAAATTTCGCGATTCGCCACGGCAGGCGCATCCATGCCGTCTCCGGCGCGCTCCATCAGACCGACCAACTGGCGCACCTGCTGCAACACACTCTGATTCACCCGCCAGTGAGAAGGATAGTAACCATCCTGCTCCTGCGGCAGCAATTGATCCAACCCCGCCAGGAACTGGAAGGCGTCCGGTGAACGCCACAGTACATTCGTCAGGCATAGGTTGTCGGTATGTTCATATAAATGCCGGTCGTGATCGCGAACAAAACACACGGTACCGCCGCTGATGGTATACGGCTGCCCGTTGAATACATGAATGCCCGTACCGTGTTCCACAATCACGATTTCATGAAAATCATGATGATGTTCAGGGAAAGCGGCTTGCGGCAGACGAGGCTCAATCGCCACGGGTGCTTTACCTGATGGAAAAAAATCCACGCTATGCAGTACGGTCATGGTTGCTTCCTCCTGAATTCAACATGTCCGAATAGTAATTAAGGGTTATCGGCCTCACCTTAAATTTTTGACGCTAAAGCGCGCAAACATGGTCTTTTTTTCAAGAAAAGGCGGGAAAAAGCGGGAAATGCGGACGACATCACACCGGCCTATTAGTAGAAACTGTGAACGCTATCACGTTCATCTTTGCCTTGTTGCCAGCGGCTCATTTTCCTGTCAGTAACGAGAAGGTAGGTCTTTGAGGGCTTTTTTAGACTGTGCGCAATGACTCTAAGAAGGACCTGATTATGACTTTTCGCCATTGTGTCGCGGTTGATCTCGGCGCATCCAGCGGGCGCGTGATGCTGGCGCGTTACGACAGCAAACACCGTACCCTGACGCTACGTGAAATTCACCGTTTTGTGAACTGCCTACAAAAAACAGACGGGTTTGACACCTGGGACATCGACAGTCTGGAAAAGGATATCCGTCTTGGTCTGAAGAAAGTCTGCAATGAAGGCATTCTTATCGACAGCATCGGCATCGACACCTGGGGCGTCGATTATGTCCTGCTGGATAAACAAGGTCAGCGTGTCGGCCTGCCGGTCTCCTACCGCGATAACCGTACCACGGGCATCATGCCGCAAGCGCTGGTCCAGATCGGCAAAAGCGAAATCTATCGCCGCAGCGGGATTCAGTTTCTGCCGTTTAACACCATCTATCAGCTACGCGCGCTGACGAAACAACAGCCTGAGTTAACGGCGCAGGTCGCTCATGCGCTGCTGATGCCCGATTATTTCAGCTACCGCCTGACCGGTGAAATGAACTGGGAATACACCAACGCCACGACCACCCAGTTGGTCAATATCAATACCGATGACTGGGACGATACCCTGCTGGCGTGGACCGGCGCGAAAAAGAGCTGGTTCGGTCGCCCCTCGCACCCTGGCAATGTTATCGGCGACTGGATTTGCCCGCAGGGCAACCGTATTCCGGTGGTAGCCGTCGCCAGCCACGATACCGCCAGCGCCGTTATTGCCTCTCCGCTGGCAAATAAACATAGCGCTTACCTGTCTTCAGGCACCTGGTCGTTGATGGGTTTTGAAAGCAAAATGCCCTACACCACTGACGAGGCGCTGGCTGCCAATATCACCAACGAAGGCGGCGCGGAAGGGCGTTATCGGGTACTGAAAAACATTATGGGTTTGTGGCTGCTCCAGCGCGTGCTGAAAGAACGGCGCATTACCGATCTGCCTGCGCTTATCGCCCAAACAGAAGCGCTGCCGGCCTGCCGTTTCCTGATTAACCCGAATGACGATCGCTTTATCAATCCTGACGATATGCGCGCCGAAATCCAGGCCGCCTGTCGCGAGACCGACCAGCCCGTTCCCGTCAGCGATGCCGAACTGGCGCGCTGCATTTTCGACAGTCTGGCGCTGTTATATGCCGACATTCTGCACGAACTGGCAAATCTGCGCGGCGAAAAATTTACCCAACTGCATATTGTCGGCGGCGGATGCCAAAACGCGCTACTCAACCAGTTGTGCGCCGATGCATGTGGCATTCGCGTGATGGCCGGGCCGATTGAAGCCTCCACCCTTGGCAATATTGGTATTCAGCTTATGACCCTCGACGAATTAAACAACGTCGATGACTTCCGTCAGGTCGTCAGCGCTAACTACGACCTGACAACCTATATCCCTAATCCTGATAGTGAAATTGCCCGCCACGTTGCGCAGTTTCAACCCAAACGACAGACAAAGGAGCTTTGCGCATGACCACTCAACTGGAACAAGCCTGGGAACTGGCAAAACAACGTTTCGCCGCAGTAGGTATTGATGTCGAGGAGGCGCTGCGCCAGCTCGATCGCCTGCCGGTTTCCATGCACTGCTGGCAGGGCGACGATGTTGCCGGATTCGAGAACCCGGAAGGTTCGTTGACGGGCGGAATTCAGTCGACCGGCAACTATCCGGGCAAAGCGCGTAACGCCACCGAACTGCGCGCCGATCTGGAACAGGCGCTGCGTCTGATCCCAGGACCAAAACGGCTGAACCTGCACGCCATTTACCTTGAGTCGGATACGCCGGTTGCTCGCGACCAGATCAAACCGGAGCATTTTAAAAACTGGGTGGAGTGGGCGAAAGCGAACCGGCTGGGGCTGGATTTCAACCCCACCTGTTTTTCTCATCCACTGAGCGCTGACGGTTTTACCCTCTCTCATCCAGACGCGAAAATTCGCCAGTTCTGGATCGATCACTGCAAGGCCAGCCGCCGCGTCTCGGCATACTTTGGTGAGCAGCTCGGTACGCCGTCGGTGATGAACATCTGGATTCCGGACGGCATGAAAGACATTACCGTCGACCGTTTAGCCCCGCGCCAGCGCCTGCTGGAAGCGCTGGATGAGGTCATTAGCGAAAAATTCGACCCGGCGCACCACATCGACGCCGTTGAGAGCAAACTGTTTGGCATCGGCGCGGAAAGCTACACCGTCGGCTCCAATGAGTTCTACATGGGCTACGCCACCAGCCGTCAGACCGCGCTGTGCCTGGATGCGGGCCACTTCCATCCCACTGAAGTGATTTCCGACAAAATTTCCGCCGCCATGCTCTATGTGCCACGGCTGCTGCTGCACGTCAGCCGCCCGGTACGCTGGGATAGCGACCACGTGGTGCTCCTGGACGATGAAACCCAGGCAATTGCCAGCGAGATCGTCCGTCATAACCTGTTCGACCGTGTGCATATCGGCCTGGATTTCTTCGACGCCTCTATCAACCGTGTCGCCGCGTGGGTTATCGGTACCCGCAACATGAAAAAAGCGCTGCTGCGCGCTCTGCTGGAACCCACAGATCAACTGCGTCAGCTTGAGGCCAGCGGCGATTACACCGCGCGTCTGGCGCTACTGGAAGAGCAGAAATCTCTGCCGTGGCAGGCCGTCTGGGAAATGTATTGCCAGCGTCACGACACGCCGACTGGCAGCCAGTGGCTGGACAGCGTTCGCACCTACGAAAAAGAGATCCTGAGCAAACGTAGCTGACAGCGACACCTGATCTGTAGGCCGGATAAGACGCCCGCGTCGCCATCCGGCAATAAATGAAACACAATTGCCGGATGGCGCTGCGCTTATCCGGCCTACGTAAGACCCGAATAACCTTCGGGCAATAAATGGGAACACGAACATGCAAAATATTACCGATTCCTGGTTTGTCCAGGGCATGATTAAAGCCACGTCTGATGCGTGGCTGAAAGGGTGGGACGAACGTAATGGCGGTAACCTGACGCTGCGTCTGGATGAAGCCGATATCGCACCGTTTGCAGCTAATTTCCACGAAAAACCGCGCTACATCGCGCTAAGTCAACCCATGCCGCTGCTGGCGAACACGCCGTTTATCGTTACCGGTTCCGGCAAATTCTTTCGCAACGTGCAGCTCGATCCGGCAGCCAATTTAGGCGTGGTCAAAATCGACAGCGACGGCGCAGGCTACCACATTCTGTGGGGCTTAACCCACGACGCGGTACCCACCTCTGAACTCCCGGCGCATTTCCTCTCCCACTGCGAACGCATCAAGGCCACTCACGGCAAAGACCGCGTCATTATGCATTGCCATGCGACTAACCTGATCGCCCTCACCTACGTACTGGAAAACAACACTGCGCTGATCACCCGCAAACTGTGGGAAGGCAGCACCGAATGTCTGGTGGTATTCCCGGACGGTGTCGGCATTCTGCCGTGGATGGTGCCAGGCACCGATGAAATCGGCCAGGCCACCGCGCAAGAAATGCAGAAACATTCGCTGGTGCTGTGGCCGTTCCACGGCGTGTTCGGAAGCGGACCTACGCTGGATGAAACCTTCGGTTTGATAGATACCGCAGAGAAATCCGCTGAGGTATTAGTCAAAATCTATTCGATGGGCGGTATGAAGCAGACCATCACGCGCGAAGAACTGGTCGCACTCGGCAAACGTTTTGGTGTGACACCGCTGGCCAGCGCCGTAGCGCTGTACTAATACCTCCCAACTCAACGCCGGATGCGGCTTTGCCTTATCCGGCCTACAGGTCGGTGCGCATTTTACCGTAGGCCCGATAAGCATAGCGCCATCGGGCAACAGGGAATTTTTTTAAGGAGAATAGTGATGAGCTTTATGTTGGCACTGCCAAAAATTAGCCTGCATGGCGCTGGAGCGATTGCCGATATGGTGAACCTCGTGGCGAATAAGCAATGGGGCAAAGCGCTGATCGTTACCGATGGTCAACTGGTAAAGCTGGGCCTGCTGGATAGCCTGTTTAGCGCACTGGATGAACATCAAATGTCTTACCACCTGTTTGATGAGGTGTTCCCAAACCCGACAGAAGAGCTGGTGCAGAAAGGTTTTGCGGCGTATCAGACCGCAGAATGTGACTACATTATCGCCTTCGGCGGCGGCAGCCCGATCGATACCGCAAAAGCGGTGAAAATTCTGACCGCCAACCCAGGTCCATCTACCGCCTACTCCGGCGTCGGCAAAGTGAAAAACGCCGGCGTACCGCTGGTAGCGATTAACACTACGGCAGGTACCGCGGCCGAGATGACCAGCAACGCGGTGATTATCGACTCTGCCCGTAAGGTCAAAGAGGTGATCATCGACCCGAATATCATCCCGGATATTGCCGTGGATGACGCCAGCGTCATGCTGGAAATCCCGGCTTCTGTGACCGCCGCAACCGGCATGGATGCCCTGACCCATGCGGTGGAAGCCTATGTCTCCGTTGGCGCGCATCCGCTCACCGACGCTAACGCGCTGGAAGCGATTCGCTTAATCAATTTGTGGCTACCGAAAGCGGTTGACGATGGCCATAACCTCGAAGCCCGTGAGCAAATGGCATTCGGCCAGTACCTGGCGGGTATGGCGTTCAACAGCGCTGGTTTGGGGCTGGTTCACGCGCTGGCGCACCAGCCGGGCGCAACTCACAACCTGCCGCACGGCGTCTGCAACGCTATCCTGCTGCCAATTGTCGAGAACTTTAACCGTCCGAACGCCGTCGCGCGTTTTGCCCGCATCGCACAGGCGATGGGCGTGGAGACGCGCGGTATGTCTGACGAGGCCGCAAGTCAGGAAGCGATTAACGCTATCCGTACGCTGAGCAAACGCGTCGGCATTCCAGAAGGTTTCAGCAAGCTGGGCGTCAAAAAAGAAGATATCGAAGGCTGGCTGGATAAAGCCCTCGCCGACCCGTGCGCGCCGTGTAACCCGCGCACCGCCAGCCGCGATGAAGTTCGCGAGCTGTACCTGGAGGCGTTATGATCCGCAAAGCCTTTGTGATGCAGGTAAATGCCGACGCGCACGAGGAGTATCAGCGTCGTCATAACCCAATCTGGCCGGAGCTGGAAGCCGTATTAAAATCTCACGGCGCGCATCACTACGCGATTTATCTCGATCAGGAGCGCAATCTGCTGTTCGCCACCGTTGAGATTGAATCCGAGGAGCGCTGGAACGCCGTTGCCAGCACCGACGTTTGTCAGCGTTGGTGGAAACATATGCGTGACGTTATGCCCGCGAATCCGGATAACAGCCCGGTCAGCGCAGAGCTAAAAGAGGTGTTCTATCTGCAGTAAGTCGTGTGCCCGGTGGCGCAAGCTTACCGGGCCTACGGTTTTATTTTTTGTAGGCCGGATAAGGCGGTTACGCCGCCATCCGGCAATTTCAATTCTGCTCCGCTACCAGGATAGCCTGTGTATCCGGTTCCAGCGCTTTAAAGATATGCGCCTGGTCGCCGGGATAACAAATGTAATCGCCCTCCGCCAGCTCTTCCGGCGCCTCGGTTAAGCCGACGAGGGCTTTTCCCTGCGTAACAATAATATGTTCCACCGACCCCGGCGGATGCGGGTGAGAGATCCGGTCGGCCCCCGGCTGCGTCAACAGCAGATAGATATCACGCCGCGCGCCGGGCGGACACGCCGCCAGTAATATCGCCTGATAATGCGCCTGCTCCGCCACGACTTTGGTGCCCTCTCCGCGGCGAATCACCTGCGTTTTTTGTACCTGCGGCTCCAGCAGCCTGGCAAAGGGAATGTCGAGCGCGACGCATAGCGACCATAACGTCTCCAGGCTGGGGTTGCCGTTCCCTGCTTCCAGTTGTGAAAGCGTAGATTTAGCGATGCCTGCGCGCCGCGCAATCTCCGCCAGCGACAGTCCGGTTCGCTGGCGTTCGCGTACCAGACTTCTGGCAATGACGCTAATAGGTTGTGTCATAAAGCATCCAACGTTCACTATAACGAACGAAATGTTCGTCTTGTAAAGCAAATCTGTTCCGTTCATTATAATGAAAATTCGTTCGATATGACTAAAGAAGATGAAACACTATTTTTCCTGTCTCAAGGGAGACACGATAAAAGCGATATTTTTAGTGTGCCTGGCCGTGGGCGTCGTCGGCATGTCCTATGGCTCACTGGCGATGGCCTACGGTTTCCCACTGTGGGTGCCGTTTGTCCTCTCTATTTTTGTACTGGCGGGCGCGTCCGAATTTATGTTTATCGGCATTGTTGCCAGCGGCGGCAATCCGTTAGCGGCAGCGGCGGCAGGACTGCTGGTGAATGCGCGCCACGTGCCGTTTGGCGTAACGGTGCGCGATTTGGTTGGCACCCGCGCCGCCAGCTTTTTCGGCTGCCATATTATGAATGATGAGAGCGTGGTGTTCGGCCTGTCGCAAAAAACACCCGAACAACGTAAAGCCGCCTACTGGCTATGCGGTCTGGGCGTCGCCCTATTCTGGCCGATTGGCACACTGATTGGCGCAGGTGTCGGCAAACTGCTCCCGGCCCCAGAAACCATCGGTCTGGATGCCGTATTCCCGGCAATCTTACTGGCGCTGGTGATCCCGGCGTTTAAAAACCGCACCACATTGATTCGTGGTTGCAGCGGCGCCGCGCTGTCGCTTGCCGCCGTTCCCTTTGTGGCTGCCGGATTGCCGGTGTTGCTTTCGCTGCTTGGCCTACTGGCGAGGAAAAAATAATGGGCAATATGACGCTATTTATTATCGGTATTGCTCTTTTGTCTGCGGGAACCTATTTGATGCGCCTCGGCGGCGCGAAACTTGGCAGCCGTCTGGCGCTGTCTGAGCGTTCACAGGCGCTGCTCTCGGATGCGGCAACGGTGCTGCTATTCTCCGTCGCGCTGGCGACCACCTTTTACGAAGGCGAACATTTTGCCGGAATGGCGCGCGTTCTTGGGGTTGGCTTCGCCGTATTTTTAGCCTGGCGTAAAATGCCGCTTATTGTGGTGATTATCGCCGCTGCGGTAGTGACCGCGTTATTACGAATGGCGGGTATTAATTAACGTCTTACAGAACAGTTGGACGTGACACCCTATAAGTGATGAAGGCTGGGCCGCCCTATGCTGAAGTGGCTCAGAATTTTCGCATCAGGCGGGATAAATGCTTTCCATATAAATGCCGATCCTCAATTACACTACCAGTACCTTCCAGCGTGACGTCAACATCTTATGATAGCTTCAGATTACTGGTTTTTCTAATAGCTCTCTTTAGTTAATGTTTACGTCAGCTATTTTTACGGATATTGCCTGATGAAGAATACATAAACGAAAAAAGCGCCTGATCGGCGCTTTTTATTGGCGTTATAGCGTAATTTTATAGGCGCTTGCGCCAGCCTGCACGCAGTTAATGCGCCATCACTCAACGCAGGCGGTTATAATCATCCACCATCTCGTTATAACTTCTCAACGACGCCGGATAAGAATCCGCAACCATCCATCCTGTTGCAGGGTCCTGCACCCGTTTCTTTTCAAAATCAGAATACTCAACATTGTCTCTGATGCGACGAATATATTTTTTAGCTTGTAGCTGATAATCAGCCGCAGAGCTGATGAAAGAAGAATTACGGCCATCAGTATTCACTTCTTTCAATTGCGCAATCATTGTTTCAAGTTCCGCGACTTTTTTCATCATCGCTTCGGCATCAAAGGTATCGGCAGAAATAACCTTGTTGATCTGCTTTGCCGAGATCATGACAGCCAGAGAATAATAGTTAAATGTTTTACCTTCCGCTTCTTCTATTCTCTTCAACTGTGTCAATTGCCGCCTGTCATTTATCTCCTGAATAGCCTCATGATATTTTTCCGAGACGGGTTTAAAATCCTCGATATTCTTCAGTAATGTCTGATGCAGCGCCTTACCTTTAGCAAAGGCATCATCTTTATAGTTTTCCTGGGTATAATATTTTTCCATTTCGTTAATGGTATTACCCAGCGCGGCGGCGCTATCAATATAGCTAACGGCAACGCCATCAATAGGCTCAAGTAATGGCGTTAAGGCGGCCACCTGTTTCATCTCTTTCTGGCAATTCGTTATGTAAGACTCCGTAATACCATAAATGCCATAAACCAGGCTCTCTTTCCCTGTCGGACCTTTTTTAAAGTCTTTCACCCAATCCGCGTAACGCGCCAGACTGCGCTGAACGGGCAATTGAAGTTTATTAAAACAATCGATATAGACATCCATTTTTTCACTATAAACTTCTTCAGCGTCAACCTCCGGCTGAGCTGGCGTTTCTGGCTTCGCCGCCGGGGGCTGAGTTGCCGTTTCTGGCTTCGCTGCTGGGGGCTGCGCTGGACTTTCGCCAGATTGCGTTTCCGGCGTCTGAGAAGGCGCTGGCGTCGCAGGCTGACTGCTGGCGGCCGGCGTCGCCTCGGTTTTGACATTATTGTCATCACATCCTGTTGCGCCCAGGGTCATTAGCGCAATGATTATCGCTGAGGATAATAAATTCCTTTTCATTTAATTGCCTTTTGTATATTTACGTTGGGGTTCTCTTATTTTAACGAACACATTGATATTGATAATGTTAATTATAATGAAATATGGATTAAGTATTTTTTGTGTTGAATAAATCACATACCTGTTTTTTTTCATTAAAATGAATCTGTAAATTTCAATGATATTATTTATAGGTTATTCTAATGAAAAAGGATTTGTTATCATCAATTATTATCGCTATGCTGATGACTGCCGGGCTAAGCGCTTGTGATGAAAAAAAAGCGGACGAACAACCTGTAGCTCAAAGTGCGGATTCATCAGCGAGCAATACACAATCCACATCAGCGGAAAGCGCAGATGCGAACGATGTTCTTAACCAAAAGCTGAATGTTTACATTGATTGTTATAATAATCTCCAGGCAGATATTTACCGTGCTGTAAATCGTTATGCTAACACATTCGACGATTTCCGCACCGGCCCTACCGGTAAGGAAGACGATCCCTCTCCGCTGGTTCCTGTGTATCCTGCATTTATCCAGGACTGCCGGAAAGACATCAAGGCGGCGGCTGAATTAAAGCCGGCGTTTGCCTCTCTGGATAGTGCTGCTCTGGCATTTATTAATGCGGCTGGGCCACTAGCTGAAACAATCAATAGTATGAATAAATACTATGATCAAGATAACTTCAAGGATGATGCCTTTGCTGGCGCTAAAGCGTTCCATAAAACGTTTATAAAACAGTTCGATGAGTTTGATCCCATTGCGAAGAAATATATCGCCGAGATTACCATTATGAGTAAGCAGCATGCGGCTAATGAAATTAAGGCGACCGAGAAGAAAGAAGGTAAATCCATTAAGTACTATACGCTTTTGACGATGCAGGAAGCCGAGACGCTTAATGACGCTGTAGCTGATGCTTCTTTTGATGTGGCGGCAGTAAGCAAACAGCTCGCTGATTTTGAAGAGCATACTCAGAAGCTAAACGAGAAGATCAACGTTGATATAGATAAACATCGTAGCTTCCCTGGCTTTATTTCTGAGCTGGAAAAATTCCAGGGCAAGGTGAAAAAACGCATTCGGCGCGTGCGCGATAACGTGGCGTATACCTCGCATGAGCAGGACTACCTCAATAGCGGCAGCGGCGATATGGTAGATGGTTCTTATGAGGCTGTGGTTAAAGCTTATAACGAACTCATCGATACCTATAATGGCTATCATCTTGAGCGTGAGTTCTAAGCTTTTCACGCTGCAAATCGCGTGCATATAACCGCTAAACTGAGCAAATAAGTCGTTAGCGACTGTCGAAAGAGCGCCCCAGAGGCGCTTTTTTCGTTCGAAGTATTACCGGGTAGCAAGCGCCTCGTGAATGGCTGGAATAAGCTGCGGCCCAGCATAAAAACGATTAAAACCTGTATGGCCTCGCCACTATACGTGATTCCGTTATCAAGAGAGGCTGTAAAATTGAGAAAATATATATTTTACGCAAATGTAGAGGGTACTATTTTAGTCTGCGATTAACCGCTGCGGATGGGTATAAATCGTCGCCCGACCCGGCTTACAGAACCCCACCAGCGTAAGATTACACCGTTCAGCGACGTCAACCGCGAGCGTGGTGGCAGCAGAAACCGCAAACAAAATCTCCACACCGCACATCGCCGACTTCTGCACCATTTCGTAACTCGCACGACTGGAAACCAGCGCCGCGCCTTGCCGCCATTCCTCACCTTCCGTAGCGCGGCGGCCGAGCAGTTTATCCAGCGCAACGTGGCGTCCGACATCTTCATGGCCCCCCGCCAGTTCACCCGACGGCATGACCCACGCCGCAGCGTGCGTACAACCCGTCAGCTTACCCGTCGGTTGAAAATCATTCAGATGTTTTAACGCGCGATCAAGGTTACCGAGATTAAACGTTTGGCTAAACGGCAGCGGTTGCACCGGCTTACCGATGTCATTGAGCTGTTCCACGCCACACACGCCGCAACCGGTGCGTCCGGCCAGCGCGCGACGACGCGCTTTCAGCCCCATAAATCGACGGCTGGAAAGATCAATCTGCACTTCAAGTCCGTTACAGGACGGCACAACGTCCATGCCATAGATTTCACGCGGGCTGTCAATGATCCCTTCCGACAGAGAAAACCCTATTGCGAAATTCGTCAGATCTTTCGGAGAGGCCATCATAACGACATGCGAAATGCCGTTATACACCAGTGCCACTGGCACTTCCTCGGCAACATCATCAAGTTGGGGGGACTGCAAATCCTCGCGTTTCCAGAGAGTCAACTGGCGTGAGGTTGTGAAATCAGTCACATTTAGGACTTCTTCAGACAGTATATTGTTCACTTTCTTTTAACCATATAAGAACACACACACCAACATTATGGTATTCTGTTACAACTCCTCCCGGATGGAGGAAAATTTATCCAATTCTGAACCTTTGCGGGCCCGTCCGCAAAGAAAAATAACAACCACTCCCTGAGCGTTTCGGATAGAGAAATGTGAAAGAGAAGTGACAATGTCGAAACAAGGAGCAAACCATGCAGGTCAGCAGAAGGCAGTTCTTTAAGATCTGCGCTGGCGGTATGGCAGGCACCACGGCGGCGGCACTGGGCTTCGCGCCCGGCGTAGCGCTAGCGGAAACACGGCAATATAAACTGCTGCGCACCCGCGAAACCCGTAACACCTGCACCTACTGTTCCGTTGGCTGCGGGCTGTTGATGTACAGCCTCGGCGACGGTGCGAAAAACGCCAAAGCATCTATTTTCCATATCGAAGGGGACCCGGATCATCCGGTAAGCCGTGGCGCGCTGTGCCCGAAAGGGGCCGGTCTGGTGGACTTTATCCACTCTGAAAGCCGCCTGAAATTCCCGCAATACCGCGCGCCGGGTTCAGATAAGTGGCAACAAATCAGTTGGGAAGAAGCGTTTGACCGCATCGCTAAACTGATGAAGGAAGATCGCGACGCCAACTATCAGGCGCAGAACGCCGAAGGCGTTACCGTTAACCGCTGGCTCACCACCGGGATGCTGTGCGCTTCCGCATCCAGTAACGAGACGGGTTATTTAACGCAAAAATTCTCCCGCGCGCTGGGTATGCTCGCGGTCGACAACCAGGCGCGTGTCTGACACGGACCAACGGTAGCAAGTCTTGCTCCAACATTTGGTCGCGGTGCGATGACCAACCACTGGGTCGACATCAAGAACGCCAACCTCGTCGTGGTGATGGGCGGTAACGCCGCAGAAGCTCACCCGGTCGGGTTCCGCTGGGCGATGGAAGCCAAAATTCACAACGGCGCGAAGCTGATTGTGATCGATCCGCGCTTTACGCGTACCGCGTCGGTGGCCGATTTCTATGCGCCAATACGCTCTGGTACTGACATTGCCTTCTTGTCAGGCGTGATGCTGTATCTGCTGACTAACGAAAAATACAACCGTGAATACACCGAGGCCTATACCAATGCCAGCCTGATCGTGCGTGAAGATTTTGGCTTCGATGATGGTCTGTTCACCGGCTACGACGCAGATAAGCGGCAGTACGATAAAACCAGTTGGCACTATGAGCTGGACGAAAACGGTTTTGCCAAACGCGATACGACACTGCAACACCCGCGCTGTGTCTGGAATCTGTTGAAACAGCATGTCTCACGCTATACGCCGGACGTGGTAGAAAATATCTGCGGTACGCCGAAAGCGGACTTCCTGAAAGTGTGCGAGTACATTGCAGAAACCAGCGCAAAAGATAAAACCGCGTCGTTCCTGTACGCGCTGGGCTGGACGCAGCATTCCATCGGCGCGCAGAACATCCGTACTATGGCGATGATCCAGCTTCTGCTCGGTAACATGGGGATGGCGGGCGGCGGCGTTAACGCCCTGCGCGGTCACTCCAACATTCAGGGACTGACCGACTTAGGACTGCTGTCGCAAAGTCTGCCGGGCTATCTGACGCTGCCGAGCGAAAAACAGACCGATTTGCAAACCTATCTGGCTGCCAATACGCCGAAGCCATTGTTGAAGGATCAGGTCAACTACTGGGGCAACTATCCGAAATTCTTCGTCTCGATGATGAAGGCCTTCTTTGGTGATAAAGCGACAGCGGAAAATAGCTGGGGCTTCGACTGGCTACCGAAGTGGGACAAAGGCTACGACGTGTTGCAGTACTTCGAGATGATGAAACAGGGCAAGGTCAACGGCTATATCTGCCAGGGCTTTAACCCGGTGGCCTCATTCCCGAACAAAAACAAAGTGGTCGCGTCGCTTTCCAAACTGAAGTACCTGGTGACTATCGATCCGCTCAACACCGAAACGTCCACCTTCTGGCAAAACCACGGTGAGTCGAACGACGTTGATCCCGCAAAAATCCAGACCGAAGTGTTCCGTCTGCCTTCCACCTGTTTTGCCGAGGAAAATGGTTCCATCGTTAACTCCGGTCGCTGGTTACAGTGGCACTGGAAGGGCGCGGACGCCCCGGGAATTGCCATGACCGACGGCGAAATCCTCGCCGGTATCTTCTTACGCCTGCGTAAGATGTACTCTGAACAGGGCGGCGCCAACCCGGAACAGGTACTGAATATGACCTGGAACTACACCAAACCATACGAACCCGCCTCTGAAGAAGTGGCGATGGAAAGTAACGGTAAAGCGCTGGCCGATCTTATCGACCCGGCAACCGGCGCGGTGGTGGTGAAGAAAGGCCAACAACTCAGTTCGTTCGCGCAACTGCGCGATGACGGTACGACGTCCAGCGGCTGCTGGATTTTCGCCGGTAGCTGGACGCCGGAAGGCAACATGATGGCGCGTCGTGATAACGCCGACCCGTCTGGTCTCGGCAACACGCTGGGCTGGGCCTGGGCGTGGCCGCTTAACCGCCGCATCCTCTATAACCGCGCCTCCGCCGATCCGCAGGGTAATCCCTGGGACCCGAAACGTCAGCTACTGAAATGGGAAGGCGGAAAATGGGCCGGATGGGATATTCCGGACTACAGCGCCGCCGCGCCCGGCAGCGACGTCGGACCGTTTATCATGCAGCCGGAAGGGATGGGCCGCCTGTTTGCTATCGATAAGATGGCGGAAGGGCCGTTCCCGGAACACTACGAGCCGTTTGAAACGCCGCTGGGCACTAACCCGCTGCACCCGAACGTTATCTCTAACCCTGCCGCCCGTATCTTTAAAGACGATGCCGACGCGCTGGGCAAAGCGGATAAGTTCCCGTATGTCGGAACCACTTACCGTCTGACCGAGCACTTCCACTACTGGACCAAGCACGCGTTGCTTAACGCTATCGCCCAGCCGGAACAGTTTGTGGAAATTGGCGAGAAGCTGGCGAATAAGCTCGGTATCGCGCATGGCGATACCGTGAAGGTCTCCTCAAACCGCGGCTATATCAAAGCCAAAGCGGTGGTGACCAAGCGTATTCGCACGCTGAAAGCGGACGGCAAGGATATCGATACCATCGGTATTCCTATTCACTGGGGCTACGAAGGCGTGGCGAAAAAAGGTTTTATCGCCAATACGTTAACGCCTTTCGTCGGCGATGCGAACACGCAAACGCCGGAGTTTAAATCCTTCCTTGTGAACGTGGAAAAGGTGTAACGGAGACGACCTATGGCTTATCAATCGCAAGACATCATTCGTCGTTCCGCCACTAACGGTTTCACCCCCGCGCCCCAGGCGCGGGACCACCAGGAAGAGGTGGCGAAACTCATCGACGTCACCACCTGTATCGGCTGTAAAGCGTGTCAGGTGGCGTGCTCCGAGTGGAACGACATCCGTGATGAAGTGGGCAATAACGTCGGGGTGTATGACAACCCGGCTGATTTGACCGCGAAATCCTGGACGGTGATGCGCTTCTCGGAAGTGGAACAGAACGACAAACTGGAGTGGCTGATCCGTAAGGATGGCTGTATGCACTGCGCCGATCCCGGCTGCCTGAAGGCCTGTCCGGCGGAAGGGGCGATCATTCAGTACGCTAACGGTATTGTCGACTTCCAGTCCGAGCAGTGTATCGGCTGCGGCTACTGTATCGCTGGCTGCCCGTTCAACGTGCCGCGCCTTAACCCGGAAGACAACCGCGTCTATAAATGTACGCTGTGCGTTGACCGCGTGACCGTGGGGCAAGAACCGGCCTGCGTGAAGACCTGTCCAACCGGCGCCATTCATTTTGGCTCGAAAGAAGATATGAAAACGCTGGCGGGCGAGCGTGTGGCGGAACTAAAAACCCGTGGTTATGACAACGCGGGTCTGTACGATCCGGCGGGAGTAGGCGGTACGCATGTCATGTACGTGCTGCATCATGCCGACAAGCCGAATCTGTATCACGGTCTGCCGGAAAACCCGGAAATCAGCGAAACCGTTAAGTTCTGGAAAGGCGTCTGGAAACCGCTCGCCGCGTTCGGTTTTGCCGCAACCTTTGCCGCCAGCGTCTTCCACTATGTCGGCGTCGGCCCGAACCGTGCGGAAGAGGAAGATGACAACCTGCATGAAGAGAAAGACGAGGTGCGCAAATGAAACGACGTGACACCATCGTGCGCTATACGGCGCCGGAACGCATCAACCACTGGATCGTCGCCTTCTGCTTCGTGCTGGCGGCGGTGAGCGGGCTGGGCTTTTTATTCCCATCCTTCAACTGGTTGATGCATATCCTGGGCACCCCACAACTGGCGCGAATTCTGCACCCGTTTGTGGGCGTGGTTATGTTTGCCTCGTTCATCATCATGTTTTTCCGTTATTGGCACCACAATCTAATCAATCGGGATGATATCTTTTGGGCGAAGAATATTCGTAAGATCGTCGTCAACGAGGAAGTGGGTGACACCGGGCGTTATAACTTCGGTCAGAAATGCGTATTCTGGGCGGCGATTATCTTCCTGGTGCTGCTGCTGGTGAGCGGGGTAATTATCTGGCGTCCGTACTTTGCGCCTGCTTTCTCAATCCCGGTGATCCGATTCGCGTTAATGTTGCATTCTTTTGCCGCAGTAGCGTTAATTGTGGTTATCATGGTGCATATCTACGCCGCCCTTTGGGTGAAAGGCACCATTACCGCGATGGTGGAAGGCTGGGTAACCCGGTCGTGGGCGAAGAAACATCACCCGCGCTGGTACCGAGAAGTCCGCAAGACAACGGAAAAAGAAACTGAATGAGTATTCGCATAATCCCGCAAGATGAGCTGGGGTCGAGCGAGAAACGTACGGCGGATATGATTCCGCCGTTATTGTTCCCCCGACTCAAAAACGTCTACAACCGCCGCGCCGAACGTCTGCGCGAGCTGGCTGAAAATAACCCGCTGGGCGATTACCTGCGCTTTGCCGCGCTTATCGCGCACGCGCAGGAAGTGGTGCTGTACGACCATCCGCTGGAGATGGATCTGACCGCACGTATTAAAGAAGCGAACGACCAGGGCAAGCCGCCGCTGGATATCCACGTGCTGCCGCGTGATAAGCACTGGCAAAAACTGCTGCATTCGTTGATTGCCGAGCTAAAACCCGAGATGAGCGGCCCCGCGCTGGCGGTGATTGAGAACCTGGAGAAAGCCTCAGAGCAGGAGCTGGAGCAGATGGCCAGCGCGCTGTTTGCCTCGGATTTTGCCTCCGTCAGCAGCGATAAAGCCCCGTTTATCTGGGCCGCGCTCTCCCTTTACTGGGCGCAAATGGCCAGCTTGATTCCAGGCAAAGCCCGCGCGGAATACGGTGAAGCGCGCCAGTATTGCCCGGTGTGCGGTTCGATGCCGGTCTCCAGCATGGTGCAGATCGGCACCACGCAGGGGCTGCGTTATCTGCACTGTAACCTGTGCGAAACCGAATGGCATGTCGTGCGCGTAAAATGCAGTAACTGCGAACAGAGCCGCGACTTACACTACTGGTCGCTGGAAAATGAGCAGGCTGCGGTGAAAGCCGAAAGCTGCGGCGATTGCGGGACTTACCTGAAGATTCTCTATCAGGAAAAAGACCCGAAAGTGGAAGCAGTGGCCGACGACCTCGCCTCGCTGGTGCTGGACGCGCGCATGGAACAGGAGGGCTTCGCCCGCAGTTCCATCAACCCGTTCCTGTTCCCGGGGGAAGGGGAATAAGTTCTCTGGTATACCGGCTAGCAATCTACGTTAGCCGGATCATTGCTCAATAACGCAATGCTTGTATAACGTTTCTCGGGTCGTTGGCAATGGCGCGAAGTAACGCTTTGGCTGGCCCTGTCGGTGAACGTCTTCCTTGCTCCCAGTTGCGCAGAGTATCCACGTTGACCGAAATCAGCTCTGCA
Organism: Salmonella sp. SSDFZ54; assembly: GCF_004010735.1. Lineage (NCBI taxonomy): Bacteria > Pseudomonadati > Pseudomonadota > Gammaproteobacteria > Enterobacterales > Enterobacteriaceae > Salmonella > Salmonella sp. SSDFZ54. The sequence goes on along the minus strand of NZ_CP034819.1, from coordinate 2,138,996 downwards.
AACTTAGATTGCGACAACCCAGATGCCTGCCGTATTTCTTTAATCTTCATTGCATCAATATGAAAGGTACGAGAAGGCTCACGGGTCCCTTCAATGATTTCATTCATTTGAGACATACTTTGAGTTAATCGCTCAAATAACACTTTATCCATCTACCACCTCTCATTCAGCATACGAAGCACCGCTTTTTCCTGCGGCGTGAGATCATCTTTAATGCCTTTTTGATAAATCAGAAGCAAGCGAATCTCATACCGTTGACTACGGTGAAAATAGATAATTCGCACGCCACTACGCTTTCCTTTGCCTCGCGATCCCCAGCGCATTTTTCTCAGGCCGCCCGTTTCCTGAATGACATCACCACAATCTGGATGCTGAGCCATAAAAACCTGAAACTTATGGTATTCATCATCATCGAGCAGTTTTTTAACATCTTCAGTAAAGAGTTCCGTTTCTATAAATTGCATATTCCATACGCCATTGGCTTATAGTAGTGAAAATAATCTATACGTCAATGGCGTATAGCATCATCGTTTCACAGTACAAAAATTAAAAACCCAGCGCCAACCGCATTCCATTTTTTGCGAACCTCTATCCAGAATCATCATCCCCTCGTTTCACCACTTTCCATCCCCAACGAACCAGGTTACAAACTGTACATACATACAGTCAAAGGAGCGTTATATGCCACTGGAAAAAGGAATTGCCGAACTGGTCGCTGGGTTTATCGCCGCGGGCCGTCCCTCTTCACGAGAGCAGAATATTGATGACCGGAGAGCGGGCTATATTGCCAGCACAACGCTGGCGGGTGAGAAAGAAATTCGGGTGAGTTCGGAAGATATCGTGCTGGAAGGGATGACATTTCGCGTCGTTTCGCCGCCAAACGCATCCGGTTCTCTACCCTGTATCCTCTACTATCACGGCGGCTGTTTTGTTAGCGGCGGCTTTCTGACTCATGACCCCCAGCTACGGCAACTGGCCTGGAAAAGCGGCTGTAAGGTGATTGCCATTCAGTATCGTCTTGCGCCAGAACACACCTTCCCTGCGGCTCATGACGACGCTGAACGCGGGGCCAATATCGTCTATCAATACGCGGAGCAGTTAGGCATCGATCGTGAACGTATCACGCTTGCTGGCGACAGCGCAGGCGGGCACCTGGCATTGGTCAGCGCGCTACGCCTGAAATCCACCGCCCACTGGTCTCCGGCGAAGCTGCTGTTGATCTACCCGATGCTTGACGCTACTGCCAGTTTCCCCAGCTATGCCAGCAACGGGCAAGACTACATCATCACCCGCGATACGCTGTTATCGGGTTTCGAAATGTATCTCCAGGGTACCGACCTCCGCCACCCGGAAGCCAGCCCGCTCTGGCGTGAGGACTTCGCCGGACTGCCATCCACGCACATCATTACTGCCGAATTCGACCCACTGCGCGATGAGGGCGAGGCCCTGTACCAACGGTTCCAGGAACAGGGTGTGGAATGCACTTGCCAGCGCTATCTCGGTGTCATCCATGGCTTTTTCCAGCTCGGAGGCGTGAGCCAGGCGGCACGAAGCGCCATGCGAGATGTGGCCTGGCGTGTTGTAAGTCCATCAACAAGCAAAATGACCTAAAATTCAATTTTGTTTTCAACTTGAAAACTGGATAACGTTGCGCTAAATTGTTTTCAGGTTGAAAACTTTGTAATGGAACTACATTGTGCATGTTATCAGCCGAAAACCGTTCAATGAAGCGATGCTCATGTATCCAAACCATGAGCTTGCTCTCACTGAGTTGCTGAATGTTCTGGAGAAAAAAACATTCACTCAGCCTGAAGAGATGAAGCGGTATATTCCTTCACTGGATAATTTTAAGTACAGAGATAAATGGTGGGTGATTGATGTTTCTGGTAACAGCCTGAGACTCATTTCCTACATAGATTTCAGGTTACATAAGATATTTGTGAAACATATCGTTTCCCATGCCGAATATGACAAACTGACCGCATATTATCGGGGTAATAAAGAATGAGAACTCATCGTCAGATGGATGCAACCAGCGCAAAAAAGATCGTTGATACCTTCAGCGATGCGGTAAAAACCGTCCCACTGATGGGGGAAGACCGAAATGACAATGAGTATCGCAGGGCACTAGCGCTAGTGGAGTTTCTGGTCGACCACGACGATCTTGAAAACCCACTATTTGAATTGCTCTGTGCCCGAATCAGTGAATACGAAAAACATGCGCCGGAATTCAAAGCACTCAACCAACACCTGGAGAAAACGCCCCCTGGCGTTTCAGTATTGCGAACGCTCATGGATCAATACGGTCTCAAAGCAGCAGATCTTGCCAACGAACTTGGTTCTAAATCGAACGTCAGCAACATCTTAAATGGCCGCAGAGCACTAACGGTTAATCATATTAAAGCGCTTACACAACGCTTTAAACTACCAGCGGATGCCTTCATCGAGTAGTTGGATATGTCCAGCTACTCCTCCTCGTTGCCGCCCTCTTCATACGGGCCGAACGGTTTCGCAGGTAGTACGATATAAATGCCTTCGAAAATTGCCCCAGCGGTCTCGCCGCCCAACAGTTCAACCTGCAACTGGACACGCGCTTTTTTACCCCGCGCCAGCCTGTCCAAATCACCGCTTAGCGACCCCAAATCAGCCACGGCGTTTGGCTTTCCGCTAATGGGTTTACTGTAGCGAATATGGGCGTCAGCAAGAATAATCGTCCCGCCCAGGTGGCGTTCACGGAGCATCAGCCAGATAAGTCCCCATCCGGTCAGCGTCGCCAGGGAGAACAGGCTGCCGGCAAACACCGTGTGATGCGGATTTTGATTACCGGTTTCCGGCATCGTGGTAATAAATTTTTGCCCGGTGTACTGCTGAATGCGCACCCCCATCTTTTCGCTCAATGGAATGTGCTCATACCAGGCCTGCTGAAGCTGCCCGCACCAGTCGCCGCGATGCAGGATATCATCCAGCGATGCTACCGGTTTAATCATCAGAAAATGGCGGATTGGCGTGGTTGTGGGCGTAGTAATCTCCCCCTGATTGACAAATCCGAGTTTGGCAAAGAACTCAACCGCATCTTCGCGCGCGCTGCAGGTGACGCGCTTAACGCCTTCCTGGCGGGCGACAGACTCCAGGGTCATCGCCATTAATGTCCCCAGCCCTTTATCCTGTACCGAGGGATGTACAGCCATAAAACGGATAGACGCCTCGTTATCTGCATTGATATACAGGCGGCCCACTGCTACTAAATTTCCTTCTTCGTCCACCACCATTTGATGGTGCGCCAACGCATCCCAGCCATCCCGTTCCGACCCTTTCGGCTGGTGCAGCGGTTTACGCAGCATCTCCCAGCGAAACTGGTAGTAACGTTCTAATTCTTCTTCTGTTTGCGGAACTCGAAGGTGATACATAGCCGTACTCTCTCTTGTTATCCGCGGCCACGCCGGAAGCTGACTCATACCTGGAGCCAGAATGTCACGGGACCGTCATTAACCAGCTCAACCTGCATATCGGCAGCGAAGCGTCCGGTTTGCGTGTTTATCGCCTGCTGGCGGCAGCGTTCGACAAAATATTCATAAAGCGCCTGCGCGCGATCCGGCGCAGCCCCGCCGGAAAAGCTTGGTCGCATACCGCGCTCGGTATCTGCCGCCAGCGTAAACTGCGACACCACCAGCACGCTGCCGCCAGCCTGTTGTACATTCAGATTCATCTTGCCGTCAGCATCGCTGAAGATACGGTATCCCAGCACGCGCTCGCACAGACGATTCGCTTTTTGTTCGTCATCTTCTTTTTCGACACCCAATAACACCAAAAGTCCTGGGCCGATTTCACCCGTCACCTCGTCCTCCACGGTGACGCTGGCACGGGTTACGCGTTGAATTAATGCAATCATGGTTGGTCAGCTTCTTCTTGTTCTGCGGCTTGTTTGAGTTTTCGGTATTCCCCGAGAGTGACAGTTATTTCTGCGCCAAGCAAGACTATACACCAGGTCCAGTATACCCAGACAAACAGGATTGGGATCACTGCCAGTACGCCATAAATGAGCTGATATGACGGGAACATGGTGATATAAAGCGCGAAACCTTTCTTTCCGGCCTCGAACAGCAACGCTGCGACAAACGCGCCGACAAGGGCGTCACGGTTCGGTACGCGAGTTGTTGGGACAATACTGTAAAGTAACCAGAATGAGATCCACGAGAGCAGCAGCGGAAGGATGCGCAATACATTGTCGATGACCGTATTCAGATCGCTGGCCCAGCGTAAAGAAAGCAGGTAGGAGCTGATCGCCAGGCTGGCGCCAGCGAGAAGCGGGCCGAGCGTGAGGATCATCCAGTACACCGCAAAAGAGTACACTTTTGGCCGTGTGCGTTTGCTGCGCCAGATAGTGTTTAAGGCGCTATCAATGGCGTACATCAACAGCAATGCCGTCACAATCAGTCCACAGGCACCTACCGCCGTCATTTTGTTGGAGTTAGCGACAAACTGCTCAATATAGCGCTGAATCACGTCTCCGGTGGCTGGCATAAAGTTAGCAAAAATAAAATGGCGTAACTGAATGCTGACATCAGAAAACATCGGAAAAGCAGCGAAAAGGGCAAAAACGACGGCAATAAGCGGTACTAAGGAGAGTAATGAGACATAGGCGAGATTTCCCGCCAGAGTCGTCATATTATCCTCATCAATACGCTGCCATAATAGCTTGAGCCAGGCCCGAACAGGGCGCGTATGGCGTCCAGCTTTTTGGTGAACGGTTTTTAGCATAACAGCTTCGCGAAATAGTCAGGGATGGTGGCTTTATCCTTCACCAGAATGCTGGTGATCCCCAACTGGTTGGCCCCTTCTATATTATCGGCATTGTCGTCGAAAAAGACCGCATCGGCAGCGGAAAAACCTTCTTTCTGCAGGACGTGCTGATAAATACGCGCTTCCGGCTTACGCATTCCCAAGTCCTGCGATAAATAGATATGGTCGGCGGCAGCGCGCACCTCCGGGTATTCCTCCGGCCAGAAGTGGGTATGCAGTCGGTTAGTATTGGATAGCACCACCACGCGATGCCCCTGCTCGCGCAGTTTATGCATGATAGCAATCACTTCGGGCCGTAATCCGACAAATACCGCCTGCCAGCCGTGCGCAAATTGTTCATAACTGAGCGATAACGCCATTTCATGACAGAAAGCTTCAGCAAACGCTTCGTCCGTTATCTCACCGCGTTCATGTTGGTGAAAAGTCTCGCCCATCGTAAATTTTTGCTTCAGCGAAGCCAGCGGTACTCGACTCAGGTCGCTCCACACACCTAATACGCGGTTAAAGTCGATGTCGACAATCACATTACCTAAATCAAAGATGTAGAGCATGTCATTCTCCTTGCTAACCGGGGATGAATAACTGTAGCGGGAAAGGAGAAGTTTGACTATGTATCCCTTTATAAATCAATTAACAAAAAGACAATAGAAACGCAGACGATGTTCAATATCGCCTGCATCACAGCGCCGTTTTATTGGCTGGATAAAGCGCTGACGCGACCATCCGGCGCAAGGGCGCTTGTCACGCTGAAACGGCGTCGTCCAGCGAAGGACTCACCTGAACCACTTCGATTTGCTGGGATTGAAGTAAATTCTGTAATGCCGGACCGGGATACTCGTCCGTAAACAGAGCGGTAATCTGTGACACATTGCCGATCTCAACCGCCGCAGAAGCATGGTATTTCGTATGATCGGCGGCCAGCAGAATATGTCGCGAGTGGGCCATCATGGTTTTCACTACGCTGGCTTCGTTGACATCAAACTCCAGTAACGCGCCATCGCTCTCTATCGCGCCTACGCTGGTGACGAGATAGTCCGCCCGGAACCCCGCGACAAACGCCGCCGCGGATGGCCCGATAATGCCGCTATTATGCGGGCGCAGCGTGCCGCCAGGCACCATCACTTCAAAGCGAGGGTTATTATAAAGAATGTGCGCGACGCGCAGGCTATTGGTGATAATGCGCAGATGATTATGGTTGAGCAGCGCGCGCGCCACCTGCTCAACCGTCGTTCCAATCGTGATAAATATCGTGGAGCCATCCGGAATATAGTCAGCCACGGCTTCCGCAATGGCTTTTTTCTCTTGCGTCCAGGAGACCTCTCGCTGCTCAAAGGCGGTATTGACCACACTGGACGCTCTGCCAGCGCCGCCGTGATGACGCGTAATCAGCCCCTGCTCGCTTAATTTACGAATATCGCGGCGAACCGTCTGGGTAGAGACCTCCAACAAACTGGCTAACTCATCGATATTCATATAGCCGCGCTCATCAATAAGCATTAACAGCCGATCGTGTCGCGGATTACCGGTCAGTTCGGTAAGACTCATGAGCATTCCTCTAAAAGCTTCCTACTGCTCATATTATACAAAAAGTGACAAGAAAGATCGGGTTTGCTCACAATCAGGGATACCCGCCCGGCCACCCGGGCGCGTACACTTCAGCGCGGCAACGCCGCTGGCGAATCTGACAGCCTCTTCGATGGCGTATCCGCTTGCCAGGCCAAATGCCAGTGCGCCATGAAAAACATCGCCCGCGCCGGTAGTATCCACCACCTCCACGGTAAAACCCGGTTGGTGGCGTACCGCCGCTTTTTCCAACCAGTTGCAGCCTTCACTGCCTCGCGTGACATAGACATGTCCATTTGTGAGCATTTGTGCTTTTTTTAGCGCATCAATGGCTTCGCTCATCCCCGTCAGGCGTGCCAGCCCTGGCTCGGAGAAGGCGGCGTGGTCGCTTAACGCCACCAGCTCGCTAATATCCTGCGGCGTAATATCGCCATCAAGAACAGTCATGACGCCAGCCTGACGCGCCAGCGTAAACGCCTGTTTTGCGCCGTCATGCCAGCGCACATCCGCCAACACCACATCCCACTGCGAAAAATCGATCTCGTTAAGCCAGTCGGCGTCAGGTAATAAATCCGGGCTGGGATAATTAACGATAATCCGCTCTCCTTTGGCATCCACCATAATCGCTGACTGCGACGACATGGCCTGCGTGTAGCGGCGGGTATAGCGCGTATTTACCCCCAGGGATTCCAGCTCTGCCAGCAGACTGTTTCCGGTGTCGTCATCGCCCACACGGCCAATAAAGTCCACCTGTGCGCCCAATTTCGCCGCAGCCACGGCAGCGGTCGCCGCAGGCCCGCCGCCCACTTCCGTATAGCGCTTCGCCACATATTTACCCCCTTCTGTCGGTAATCCTTCCACGTAATAGATGCGATCCATCACGGTAATACCTACACAAGCAATACGAACCATGGTCATTCCTCAAGCATTTTCGATGTGCTCATTTTAATTTCACGAAATGTTTAAAAAGTGACGGCTGTCAATTTTTTGACCATAAATTACAAATACGATCACAAACAGACAGAAAAAGGCTCATTAATGACAAAAAATGACACCACCGTGTTCAGGAGAACGATATGGCAGTTATAGCATTTATCGGGTTGGGACAGATGGGCTCCCCTATGGCGAGCAATCTGCTAAAGCAGGGCCATCAACTCAGCGTCTTCGATGTTAATCCCGACGCCGTACAGCGTCTGGTAGACAAAGGCGCGCAACCTGCAAGCAGCCCGGCTCAGGCAACCATCGGCGCTGAATTTGTTATCACCATGCTCCCGAACGGCGATCTGGTTCGTTCCGTTTTGTTTGGCGAGCAAGGCGTTTGTGAAACTCTTTCCCGTGAAGCGCTGGTCATTGATATGTCCACTATTCATCCGTTGCAAACCGATAAGCTGATTGCCGACATGCAGAGCAAAGGGTTCAGCATGATGGATGTGCCGGTAGGCCGGACATCCGACAACGCGATTACCGGCACATTGTTGCTGCTGGCAGGCGGTACGGCGGAGCAAGTAGAGCGCGCTACCCCTGTTCTGATGGCGATGGGTAATGAGCTGGTCAACACCGGCGGCCCGGGAATGGGTATTCGCGTAAAACTGATCAACAACTACATGAGTATTGCGCTAAATGCGCTCTCCGCCGAAGCCGCCGTGCTGTGTGAAGCGCTGGGGCTTTCCTTCGACGTGGCTTTAAAAGTGATGAGCGGCACTGCCGCAGGCAAAGGGCATTTCACCACCACCTGGCCGAATAAAGTGATGAAAGGAGATCTGTCTCCCGCCTTCATGATCGATCTGGCGCACAAAGATCTTGGCATCGCGTTGGATGTCGCCAATCAACTGCACGTACCGATGCCGCTCGGCGCCGCCTCCCGTGAAGTTTATAACCTGGCGCGGGCCGCAGGCCGCGGTCGGGAAGACTGGAGCGCCATCCTGGAACAGGTGCGCATCAGCGCCGGGCTGACCGCCAACGTAAAAAAGTAACGACTGTATAAAGGAAAATTGAATGAACAACTACACCATCAAAGACATTACGCGAGCGTCCGGCGGGTTTGCCATGCTGGCTGTCGATCAGCGCGAGGCGATGCGTTTAATGTTTGCTGCTGCTGGTGCGAAAACACCCGTTGCCGATAGCGTGCTGACGGATTTCAAAGTGAATGCGGCGAAAATTCTTTCCCCGTATGCCTCTGCCGTTCTGCTGGATCAGCAGTTCTGTTATCGCCAGGCCGTAGAACAAAACGCGGTCGCTAAAAGCTGCGCCATGATCGTCGCGGCGGATGATTTCATCCCGGGCAACGGTATTCCCGTTGATAACGTGGTCATTGATAAAAAAATTAATGCGCAGGCGGTAAAACGGGATGGCGCGAAAGCCTTAAAACTGTTGGTGCTGTGGCGCAGCGATGAAGACGCGCAGCAGCGTCTGGATATGGTCAAAGAATTCAATGAATTATGTCACTCCAATGGTTTGCTGAGCATTATCGAACCGGTTGTTCGTCCGCCGCGCTGCGGCGACAAGTTCGATCGCGAGCAGGCGATTATCGATGCGGCCAAAGAGCTGGGCGACAGCGGCGCCGATCTTTACAAAGTTGAAATGCCGCTCTACGGCAAAGGCGCGCGTTCCGATCTTCTTACCGCCTCACAACGCCTGAATGGGCATATCAATATGCCGTGGGTCATCCTCTCTTCCGGTGTGGACGAAAAACTGTTCCCTCGCGCGGTCAGGGTCGCCATGGAAGCTGGCGCATCCGGGTTCCTGGCGGGACGCGCGGTCTGGTCATCAGTGATTGGTTTACCGGATACCGAGCTGATGCTACGTGATGTTTCCGCGCCTAAGTTGCAACGTCTGGGCGAGATCGTCGATGAAATGATGGCGAAACGTCGTTAATACGAGGATGAAAGAATGAAATGGTTTAACACGTTGAGCCACAACCGCTGGCTGGAGCAGGAAACCGACCGCATCTTTAATTTCGGTAAAAACGCCGTGGTGCCGACAGGCTTCGGCTGGCTGGGAAATAAAGGGCAAATTAAAGAAGAGATGGGCACCCATCTTTGGATCACGGCGCGTATGTTGCACGTTTATTCCGTGGCGGCGTCGATGGGCCGACCGGGCGCTTATGATCTGGTCGATCATGGCATCAAAGCCATGAACGGCGCGCTGCGCGATAAAAAATACGGCGGCTGGTATGCCTGCGTTAACGATCAGGGCGTGGTAGATGCCTCTAAACAGGGTTATCAACACTTCTTCGCCTTGCTGGGCGCGGCCAGCGCCGTCACGACCGGGCACCCTGAAGCCAGGAAATTGCTGGATTACACCATAGAAGTGATTGAGAAATACTTCTGGAGTGAAGAAGAGCAGATGTGCCTGGAGTCCTGGGATGAAGCCTTCAGCAAAACCGAAGACTACCGTGGCGGCAACGCCAATATGCACGCCGTCGAAGCGTTCCTGATTGTTTATGACGTTACCCATGACAAAAAATGGCTGGATCGCGCGCTGCGTATCGCGTCGGTAATTATTCATGATGTGGCGCGCAACGGTGATTACCGCGTCAATGAACACTTCGATTCACAGTGGAACCCTATCCGCGACTACAACAAAGATAATCCTGCCCACCGTTTTCGCGCCTACGGCGGTACGCCAGGTCACTGGATTGAGTGGGGCCGTCTGATGCTCCATCTCCATGCTGCGCTGGAGGCCCGCTTCGAAACGCCGCCCGCCTGGCTGCTGGAAGACGCGAAAGGTCTGTTCCATGCCACTATCCGCGACGCCTGGGCGCCAGATGGCGCAGACGGCTTTGTCTACTCAGTCGACTGGGACGGTAAACCTATCGTACGTGAACGCGTGCGCTGGCCGATTGTGGAAGCGATGGGTACGGCCTACGCCCTCTACACCCTGACGGGCGATAGCCAGTATGAAGAGTGGTATCAGAAATGGTGGGACTACTGCATTAAGTACCTGATGGACTATGAAAATGGTTCCTGGTGGCAAGAGCTGGACGCCGATAACAAAGTGACCACCAAAGTGTGGGACGGTAAGCAAGATATTTACCATCTGCTGCACTGTCTGGTCATTCCTCGTCTGCCATTGGCGCCGGGCCTGGCTCCAGCGGTCGCGGCGGGTCTCCTGGATATCAACGCGAAATAGGTCATGAGGATGGCAGCCATGCACAGCGGTGGAAAAACTATTCAGCTTAATGCGGGCCATTACCAGGCGAAAATCGTCACGGTTGGCGCAGGTCTGGCGGAACTGACCCATCATGGACGCCATGTGGTCATCCCGCATAAACCGGAAGAAATACCCATGGCGCATCTGGGGAAAGTATTGATTCCCTGGCCCAATCGCGTGACAAATGGCTGCTACTCCTATAACGGCAAGGTTTTCCAGCTTGCCGTTAACGACCCGGTTTCGCAGACCGCCATTCACGGTCTGTTAGCCTGGCGAGACTGGCAGATTAATTATCAGTCGGCGACGGAAGCGTCGCTAACGATTTTTCTGCCGCCCTCTTACGGCTATCCCTTTGCGTTGATATCGGAAGTGATTTATCGGTTAGATGCCGCCAGTGGGCTGCACGTATTTATTCGTACGCAAAACATTGGCGATGAATCAGCCCCTTATGGCGCGGGCGCACATCCTTATTTGACTTGTAATCTGCAAAGCATCGATAGCTGTGTATTAACACTGCCTGCAAGCGAGGAATTGCCCGCAGGCAGGGATTTTTCCGCATCATGCCTGCTCGGCGAAACGCGCCTTGATCATGCGGTTAAGACCGAGACTACCCCGGCTGAGTGGGAGGTCAGACTTACCAGCCCAACGCAGAACATGTCTACATTTTTACGCAGCAATCAACCCTGGCTACAGATCTATACCGGCGAAAAACTCAGCCGAAAAGGTCTCGCGGTAGAGCCTATGAGCTGCCCGCCCGATGCATTTAATTCCGGGATCGCACTGATTCATCTTGCCCCAAAAGCGATCCATCAACTGCATTTTTCCATCGGCTGCGACTAGCCCAAATGGATTACCGAATTACCCTACATTCACGGAGATTACAATGAATTCTCTACCACAACGGTCAACCGATTTTGAACTGACAACATCACAGGATGGTTTTGCGCTTAGCTGGCAACAGCGCCTGATTTTACGTCACAGCACCGAAAATCCCTGTCTGTGGATTGGCGCGGGCGTTGCCGACATTGACATGTTTCGCGGCAACTTTAGCATCAAAGACAAACTTAACGAAAAGATTGCATTAACGGAGGCCACCGTCAGCGAGCTACCTGACGGCTGGCTGGTACAATTCAGCCGTGGCGCAACAATTAGCGCCACCCTTCGCATCTCCACCGATGAGGCGGGACGCCTGAAGCTGGATCTGCAAAACGACGACCTGCACCATAACCGTATCTGGTTACGCCTCGCAGCTAATCCAGATGACCATATCTACGGCTGCGGCGAACAGTTCTCTTATTTCGATTTGCGCGGCAAGCCGTTCCCGCTGTGGACCAGCGAACAGGGCGTTGGCCGTAATAAAACCAGCTATGTCACCTGGCAGGCAGACTGTAAAGAGAACGCCGGCGGCGACTATTACTGGACCTTCTTCCCGCAACCGACCTTTGTCAGCACGCAGAAGTATTACTGCCACGTCGATAATAGCTGCTATATGAATTTCGACTTCAGCGCGCCGGAGTATCACGAACTGGCGCTGTGGGAAGATAAAACTACGCTGCGTTTTGAGTGTGCCGACACCTACATCGCCCTGCTGGAAAAACTGACTGCGCTGTTAGGCCGCCAGCCGGAGCTGCCGGACTGGGTTTATGACGGCGTCACGCTAGGCATTCAGGGCGGTACGGAAGTTTGCCAGCAAAAACTGGATACCATGCGCAACGCAGGCGTAAAAGTGAACGGTATTTGGGCGCAGGACTGGTCCGGTATCCGCATGACCTCCTTTGGCAAGCGCGTGATGTGGAACTGGAAGTGGAATAGCGACAACTATCCACAGCTGGATAGCCGTATCAAACAGTGGAAAGAAGAAGGCGTCCAGTTCCTCTCTTATATCAACCCATACGTCGCCAGTGATAAAGACCTCTGCGCTGAGGCGGCGAAACACGGCTATCTGGCGAAAGACGCCACGGGCGGCGACTATCTGGTCGAGTTTGGCGAATTCTATGGCGGCGTGGTCGATCTGACCAATCCTGAAGCTTACGACTGGTTCAAAGACGTCATCAAAAAGAACATGATCGCGCTCGGCTGCAGCGGCTGGATGGCGGATTTCGGCGAATATCTGCCGACCGACACGTATCTGCACAACGGCGTCAGCGCCGAGATCATGCATAACGCCTGGCCTGCGCTGTGGGCGAAATGTAACTACGAAGCGCTACAGGAGACCGGCAAGCTCGGCGAGATCCTGTTCTTTATGCGTGCGGGTTACACCGGCAGTCAGAAATATTCCACCATGATGTGGGCAGGCGACCAGAACGTTGACTGGAGCCTTGATGATGGTCTGGCCTCTGTAGTGCCTGCGGCATTGTCGCTGGCGATGACCGGCCATGGTCTGCATCACAGCGATATCGGCGGCTACACCACCCTGTTTGACATGAAACGCAGCAAAGAGTTGCTGCTGCGCTGGTGCGATTTCAGCGCCTTTACGCCGATGATGCGCACCCATGAAGGCAACCGCCCCGGCGATAACTGGCAGTTCGACGGCGACGCGGAAACTATTGCCCACTTTGCCCGCATGACCACCGTCTTTACCACGCTGAAACCGTATCTCAAGCAGGCGGTGGCGCAAAACGCGGCTACCGGTCTGCCGGTCATGCGTCCGCTATTCCTGCACTACGAGAACGATGCCACAACCTACACCCTGAAATATCAATATCTGCTCGGTCAGGATCTGCTGGTCGCGCCGGTTCACGAGCAGGGGCGTTGCGACTGGACGCTGTACCTGCCGGAAGATCACTGGGTGAATATCTGGACCGGCGAAGCTCACCACGGCGGTGAAATTACCGTGGATGCGCCGATTGGCAAGCCGCCGGTCTTCTATCGCGCGAAGAGCGAGTGGGTTTCACTTTTTGCTTCTTTACGGAATATCTAATACGGCTCGCCCGCAGGGAAACCTGCGGGCAGATGGAGAAGAATAATGAGTCAAACATCATCGAATCCGGCAACCCTACGCTTGCCGTTTAAAGAAAAACTTGCCTATGGACTGGGGGATTTAGGTTCCAATATCCTGTTAGATATCGGGACCCTCTATTTACTCAAATTTTATACCGATGTGCTGGGTTTACCAGGGACTTACGGCGGGATCATTTTCCTGATCGCCAAATTTTTTACCGCATTTACCGATATGGGTACCGGCATTATGCTCGACTCGCGGCGTAAAATTGGTCCGAAGGGCAAATTCCGCCCGTTCGTGCTTTACGCGGCATTTCCGGTAACGCTACTGGCGATTGCTAACTTTGTCGGCACACCGTTTGAGGTGACGGGAAAAACCGTCGTCGCAACGATGCTGTTTATGCTGTACGGGCTGGTTTTCAGCATGATGAACTGCTCGTATGGCGCGATGGTGCCCGCGATTACCAAGAACCCGGATGAACGCGCCTCGCTTGCCGCCTGGCGTCAGGGCGGCGCCACTCTCGGCCTGCTGCTGTGTACCGTTGGCTTTGTGCCGGTCATGAACCTGATCGAAGGCAATGCCCAACTCAGCTATATTTTCGCCGCCACGCTATTTTCATTGTTTGGCCTGCTATTTATGTGGCTGTGCTACGCCGGCGTTAAAGAGCGCTACGTCGAAGTGAAACCTGTCGATAACGCGCAAAAGCCCGGATTATTGCAGTCGTTCCGCGCCATCGCCGGTAACCGTCCGCTGTTTATTCTGTGTATCGCCAACCTTTGTACTCTCGGCGCCTTCAACGTCAAACTGGCGATTCAGGTTTATTACACACAGTACGTTCTTAACGACCCGATCCTCCTCTCCTGGATGGGCTTCTTTAGCATGGGCTGTATTTTTATCGGCGTCTTTTTGATGCCCGGCGCAGTCAGGCGTTTTGGCAAGAAGAAAGTCTATATCGGCGGGCTGTTAATATGGGTGGCGGGCGATCTGCTCAACTACTTCTTTGGCGGCGGCTCGGTCAGTTTTGTCGCCTTCTCCTGCCTGGCGTTCTTCGGTTCCGCCTTCGTCAACAGCCTGAACTGGGCGCTGGTTTCCGACACGGTGGAGTACGGTGAATGGCGCACCGGCGTCCGCTCGGAAGGGACGGTTTACACCGGCTTCACGTTCTTCCGTAAGGTCTCCCAGGCGCTGGCAGGGTTCTTCCCCGGCTGGATGCTGACGCAAATCGGTTATATCCCGAATGTGGTGCAATCGGCAGGCACCGTCGAAGGCCTACGCCAGTTGATCTTTATTTATCCTTGCGTGCTGGCGGTCATCACCATTATTGCGATGGGCTGTTTCTACAACCTCAACGAGAAGATGTACGTGCGAATTGTGGAAGAGATTGAGGCCCGGAAACATACGGTTTAACAACAATAAAATATAACGCCCTGCGGGGCGTTTTGAGAGGCGATTATGTCTAATCATGATCCGCTAACGCTAAAGTTGAGCCTGCGGGAAAAATGCGCCTATGGCGTGGGCGATTTCGGCTCAAATCTGATGCTGTGTATCGGTACGCTGTATCTACTGAAGTTTTATACCGATGAACTCGGGATGCCTGCATATTACGGTGGAATTATCTTTCTGGTGGCGAAATTCTTCACTGCTTTTACCGATATGCTCACCGGCGTATTGCTGGATTCACGCCGTAATATTGGCGCAAAAGGAAAGTTTCGGCCTTTTATTCTGTATGCGTCATTTCCGGTGGCTCTGGTTGCTACTGCGCAATTCTTTGCCACTCACTTTACTTTACCCGTTAAAACAGCCTTCGCGACGGTGCTGTTTATGTTGTTCGGTCTGTTCTACAGCCTGATGAACTGCTCATACGGCGCGATGGTACCCGCTATTACCAAAAATCCGCATGAGCGGGCCCAGCTCGCCGCATGGCGACAAGGCGGCGCTACCATTGGCCTTCTTCTTTGTACCGTAGGTTTTATGCCCATTCAGGCGCTGTTTACCCGTTCCCCTTCGCTGGGTTATCTGATTGCAGCAGTCATTTTTTCGGTCTGCGGGCTGTTCAGCATGTGGTGGTGCTTTAGCGGGGTGAAAGAACGGTATATCGAAACCGTACCTGACACGCATAAACCCAGCATATTGAAGTCCTTCTGCGCGATTTTTCGTAATCCGCCGCTGCTGGTGCTCTGCGTTGCCAATTTGTGCACGCTGGCCGCCTTTAATATCAAGCTGGCCATTCAGGTTTATTACACTCAATACGTGCTGAACGATATTCATTTGTTGTCATGGATGGGTTTTTTCAGCATGGGCTGTATCCTGATTGGTGTTTTATTAGTACCTGCTGTGGTAAAACGCTTCGGGAAAAAACAGGTTTATCTTGGTGGTCTGATATTGTGGGCCGTTGGCGATATCCTGAATTTTATCTGGGGTGGAACGTCATTCCTGTTTGTTATTTTCTCTTGTATCGCCTTCTTCGGTACCGCTTTCGTCAACAGCCTGAACTGGGCGCTGGTTCCGGATACGGTTGACTACGGCGAATGGAAAACGGGTATTCGCGCTGAAGGCTCGGTGTATACGGGTTATACCTTTTCCCGCAAAATTTCCGCTGCGCTTGCTGGCTTTTTGCCAGGTATTATGCTGACGCAAATCGGTTATATCCCCAACATAGCTCAAAGTGACACCACGTTGCTTGGTTTGCGTCAGCTCATTTTTTTATGGCCTTGCGGTCTTGCCATTATCGCAGCACTAACGATGGGCTTTTTTTATAAGCTCAATGAACAACGTTTCGCTTTTATTATCGAGGAAATTGCCCAACGAAAGAAAACAGGTAATCAAATTGTCGCGACTAATAATAAACAAAGTATTTCTACTGTAAATAATTAAACGACGCTTGCCGCTTTATCCATCCCGATGGATGGCGGCTTCCCTATATTTGAAAAATGGATTTATTATGAAATCTCTGAATACTCTAGTGATATTAACTTCAGTAATATCCACCTCTGTTTTTGCTGGCGCTTATGTAGAAAACCGTGAGGCCTATAACCTGGCGTCTGACCAAATGGAGTTTATGCTGCGCGTCGGCTATAACTCCGATATGGGGGCCGGAATTATGTTGACCAATACCTATACGCTACAGCGTGATGATGAATTAAAGCACGGTTATAATGAGATTGAGGGCTGGTATCCGTTATTTAAACCTACAGATAAATTAACCATCCAGCCAGGCGGCTTAATAAACGACAAAAGCATTGGTTCCGGCGGCGCCGTCTATCTGGATGTTAACTATAAATTTACCCCGTGGTTTAATCTTACGGTACGTAACCGATATAATCACAATAATTATAGTTCAACCGATTTGAATGGCGAACTGGATAATAATGACAGCTATGAAATCGGTAACTATTGGAATTTTATCATTACCGATAAATTTTCTTATACCTTTGAACCACACTATTTTTATAACGTTAATGATTTTAATAGTAGTAATGGTACGAAGCATCATTGGGAAATCACTAATACCTTCCGGTATCGTATCAATGAACACTGGTTGCCCTACTTTGAATTACGCTGGTTAGATCGTAACGTGGGTCCCTACCATAGAGAGCAAAACCAGATTCGTATCGGGGCGAAGTATTTCTTCTGATATTATCGCCTCTATTTTTCGAATCTGCATCACAGCGGGTAGTTGTTCTGCCCGCTCATTCATCCTGAATCAGACTCCCGATATCCCGTCTCTAAGCGCCATGATAATATTCGCAAAGCGTTTTACCATATTCATGCTTATAGAGAAGGGAAACAAATGAATAAGCGATTTAATATTGATTGGGACAATGAATTAACCCAGGAACAGCTCATTAATTTGATTTTAACCGATGAAGATCTGCCAAAGCTTCGCTCACTGACCATTGGTAACTGGGGTGATTGTTGGGAAGACGAAACCTGCCAGCCTATTATTGATATGATTGTGGAGAACGCCCCCCGCTTTTCTCACCTGGAATCACTGTTTATCGGTGATATGGAGAGCGAAGACTGCGAGATCTCCTGGATTAAACAAGGTGACTATTCCAGGCTCTATGCGGCGTTACCCAATCTGAAAGAACTGATTATTAAAGGCGCGTCGGATCTGCGACTGGGCGCTATACATCATGAGAAACTGGAGCACCTGGAAATCATTTCCGGCGGCATCCCTTCTAACGTACTTGCCGAACTACAAAATGCGCAGCTCCCTGCATTAAAAACGCTAAAGCTCTTCCTGGGCGTAGAGGGATACGGTTTTGACGGTTCGCTGGATGACGTGATGGCGCTGGCATCAAAAGATCTTTTCCCTCAGCTCACCCATCTGGGGTTGATGAACAGCGAAGAGCAGGATGATATCGCCCGCCGGGTGCTGGAAAGTAATATCCTGCCGCAGCTTAACGTGCTGGAACTCTCATGCGGTACCTTAACGGACAACGGCGCAGAGGCGCTGCTGGAGCATAAAGACCGAATTGCGCATCTGGAAACACTCGATCTCCACCACCACTATTTGACGCCGGAGATGCAGGAAAAGCTAAAAGCCGCGCTGCCGATACCGCTGAATCTTTCAGAAGCTCTGGAGCCTGATGATTACGATGGCGATATTTATATGAATGCGATGTACACCGAGTGATTGTTTAGGGGAATGTGCACATTCCCCTACTCAACGATAAAGGGATTTATTGTGATTACGCTCATTGGCCCCCATCAGAGCAAGCGCACGCATTATTTTATGCGGGCTGCCGCCGTACTTGGGGAACCCGTCACGGCGCTGACTCATCCGCAAGCGCTGGACGCTTCGCTGACCTCTGGCATCGTTAAAATCGACCCGCCAGTACACAGTGAAACAGACATCCGCAAAATAAACGCGATCGGTCTGGACTATATCCATTTTTTGCAGAACATGGCGGCGCGTCCTGGCGTCACCTGGCTTAACCATCCGGCGGGCCTCATTCACCTGTTGGATAAAAAACGCTGCAAGCGGCGCTTACTGGAACACGGCATCCCCACGCCGCCGTTGGTAGCGGAAGACGTAAAAAGTTTTGCACAGCTCACCGCCATCATGGAGGAAAAAAGGGTCGCCAGCGTGTTCATTAAGCCCTCGCTGGGTTCTGGCGCGGCGGGCGTTATCGCTTTGCGCCGCCACCCCGATGGCATAAAGCAGGTGCTTTACAGCGCGATTGCCATATCAGGGCAACAGCTATTTAACAGCAAAAAAATCCAACAGTATCGTCAGAAAGAAGATATCCAGCTCATTATTGATGGCGTTCTTCAGCAGGAAAACCTCGTCGAACAGTGGCTGCCCAAAGCCAGCGTAAAGCATAAAACCTATGATTTACGCATCGTCTGCCTGGATGGCGAAATTATCTGGCGAGTGGTCAGAACCTCCTCGCAGCCCATTACTAACTTACATCTGCAAAACCAGGCTTACTGCTTCGAAAGTCTGGAGTTATCTGCCGCAAAAGTGACTGAGATCGATACGCTCTGTCAAAATGCCATGCGACTTTTCCCTGGCATTCGCTTAGCGGGTATTGATGTTTTACTTACCACCAGCCTGACGCCGTATATTATTGAAATTAATGGCCAGGGTGATTTGATTTATCAGGATGCGCAGCAGAATAATCTAATTTATCAGGCGCAAATCCGGGCCATGAGGAAGCAAAATGTATAATTCAATGGATGAAGTCCCCGTCTCGCTGCACGCGTCGATTGACACAGGCGATGGCGAATTCGATATGAATGCGCTAATTAGTAATAACGCTCATATTCTTTTTATTGTGCTGGACTCGTTACGCTACGACATTGCGCTTCAGGAACAAACCGCCGGAAATACGCCCAACCTTAATCATTATGGACAATGGACGAAATGCGAAGCGGCCGGTAATTTTACCTGGCCTTCGCATCACGCCATGTTTTCAGGTTTTATGCCAAAACCTATTGATGATACCGTTAATCAGACCATGCTGTTTTTCCCAAAAGATATCGGACTTGGTCGTAAAGGGCCGAAAAATGCATTTGCCTTTGATGACGCAACATGGATAAAAAGTCTGGAAAATAAAGGCTACCAGACCATCTGTATTGGCGGCGTCTCTTTCTTTAATAACCGCTCCGGCATGGGAAAAGTGTTCCCGTCGATGTTTAAAGAGAGTTACTGGCATCCACGCTTTGCCTGTACGGTTAAAGAAAGTATGGATAACCAGATCCATTATATCCAGAAAATCATGGCCGAGCGTGCTGGCAGCCAACCGGTCATGATGTATATCAATATCGACACGATTCATTACCCTAACCATTTTTACGTTGAGGGCGCGGCCCCTGGCGATACCGTTGAGACCCATGCCGCCGCGCTACGCTATATCGACGCCCGCATCGACGGATTACTGAACATTTTCCGCCAAACCGGCGGCGAAACGTTCGTTATTATCTGTTCCGATCACGGTACCTGCTATGGCGAAGACGGGAAATATTTCCATAGTTTTAATCATCCGATCGTTAATACCGTTCCCTATATGCATTTCTTGCTGAGCTGTAATCATTAATATGAATAACAATGATATTTATCGTCAGTATATGTACAGTTATCCGCATAAGACGGCTTATCGGGAGCTGGAGAACGTCAGCTTTAGCGAAGTAAAACCGCGGATTTACGAGCACGACACACATCTGTATGTTCATATGCCGTTTTGTCAAAGTCGCTGCGGGTTCTGTAATTTATTTACCTGCACTGGCGCAGAGAATACGTTCATTGATAGCTATATCGACGCGATTATTACCCAGGGCCAACAAATGGCGCTGGCGCCCGTCCACTGGGCAAGCTTTACCGTAGGCGGCGGCACACCTCTGCTATTAAACATTGCGCAATTAGAGAAGTTATTTTTTTCCGTCTTTGATGTGCTCAATGTTGACTGGAATATTTATAAAACAATTGAAACTTCCCCTACGGATACCACGGCAGAAAAAGTAGCGCTATTAAACGCCTTTTCCGTTAATCGCGTCAGTATTGGCGTACAAAGTTTTCATGATAGCGAGTTACATACGCTGCATCGCCGCCACAATGCCGCCAGCGCGCACCAGGCGCTGGAATGGCTAAAGGCGGGTCATTTTCCATCACTCAATATTGATATTATTTACGGCATTCCCGGCCAGACTCACGCAAGCCTGACGGAATCGTTACATCAGGCGCTCGTTTATCAACCGGAAGAGCTGTTTCTTTATCCGCTTTATAATATGCCTCGCCAGGAAAATATGCATAGCTACTACGTTTTAGCCCGCGATCTTTTACGCAACGCGGGCTATACCCAAACGTCCATGCGCCGTTTCGTCCTTAATCCAGCGCCATCCGCCGCGGCGGAAAGCTGCGGATTTGAAAACTCACTGGCGCTCGGCGCGGGCGGCAGAAGTTATCTTGGCAATCTGCATTACTGTTCGCCGTGGTCGTCGAACCTGCAAACATCACGAAAAATCATTCAGGCGTTTATCGACAGCCCGGATAAAACCGTCATTCATCACGGTTATCTGCTCCCCCCTGATGAAATGAAACGCCGCTTTATCATTAAAAATCTATTTTTCTGGCAGGGACTTTCTCTTAGCGATTATCAGCAATATTTTGCCATCGATGCGCTAAGGGATTTCCCCGACCTGGAACGCTTTATACAGCAAGGTTACTGTTATCAGAATGGCAGTCGCCTCCGGCTAACGGAGACCGGTATGGCATTATCCGATTGCCTTGCTCCTGTGTTCGTTTCGCCTGAGGTGATGCTACGGGAGAATCGGCAGAGATGAGCGCCCCCGCCCTGCGCGATATTCACACGCTGTTTTATCGCGGCTATCTTAAATCGTGTAATTATCATTGCGGCTATTGCCCGTTCCATAAACACGCCCGTAACGATAAAAAACGGGACGAAGCCGCGCTATGGCGCATGGTTGACCATTTGCCTCTTCTAGGTACGCCGTTGAATGTGATGATTACGCCTTATGGCGAGGCGCTACGCTTGCGTTATTACATGGCGGCGCTGGCAGAAATTAGCCGCTATCCTCATGTTCAGGCGGTCGGCATACAAACTAACGCCTCTTTTTCGTTAATGTCATTGCTGGAGTCATTTCGTGCCGGCAGCGGAGATATCTCAAAGCTTCGGTTATGGTGTTCTTTTCATCCCTCACAAATTACCGCTGAGCGCTTTCTCCAGCAGTGTTTAGCGCTCTCTGCCGCCGGAATAACCTGGTGCGCGGGGGCTGTCGCCAGTATGAAAGATATCGACCAGTTTCGTTGGCTACGCCAGCGGTTGCCTGACCAGAATTATTTTTGGTTTAACGCCAACGAGTGTGCCAATACCCGGCATACCGTTGAGGAAACCATCGCCTTCAGCGAACTCGATCCGCTGTATGTGGTTGAAACGCAGCAGTGGCCAGCGCAGCTGGATATCTGTACCGCAGGAAGAAAAAGTATTTTTATGAATGCAGAAGGCGATCTTTTTGCTTGTCATATCAGCAAAATTAAAATGGGTAATTTATATCAGCAACGGCTTAATTCTCCCGCCTGCCAGGCAAAACAATGCCACTGTTTTCTCGCTTATCAGCACCGTCTCGATATTCCATTGCTGAATCACCTGGATACCTCACGCTGTTTTAGGATCGGGCGCTCATGCGATATCGTTTAATCGCTTTTGATCTTGATGGAACGCTGCTAAACCGTAATAAACAAATTCTGCCAGAGTCGCTAACCGCCATCCGTCAGATGCAGGACATGGGCTGCCGAATAATGCTTGTCACCGGTCGCTCTCATCGTGAAGCCTATGCGTATTATCAAACGCTGGCGCTCACCGAACCGATGATCTGTTGTAACGGAAGTTATATTTATCAACCGGCTCAACAGCAGGTCCTTCACCCGCTGCCGCTGACGCACTTACAAACGGAAAAAATACTGGCGCGGGTATATCCGCTTAAACCGACAATTCGTGCTGATGATAAAATAATCTTTCAGGCTGATGAGCTAAGCAGTAGGGAGAATATTTGGCAAATCAGCGTCGTTCATCGGCACATAAAACAACTACAAAATATTGCTGAGTTTATACAGCATGAATTACAGCTAAGCTGTACCTGGTCCTGGCATCATCAACTGGATATTCTTCAGAAGGGATGTAGCAAAGGACAAAGCCTCGCCAGATATGCACAGCAACAGCATATCGCAATGCGCGAAGTGATGGCGTTTGGCGATAATGATAACGATGCGGAAATGCTACGTTTAGCCGGATTGGGCGTCGCGATGGGGAATGCCAGCGCTCGGGCAAAGATGTATGCGGATAGCGTCATTGGTCGGCATAATACGCCAGCGATTGCTGATTTTTTGACAACCTTATCCCTTTATCAATGTGAATAAAAAAACCCCGCCGAGCTTTCATTTCGGCAGGGTTTTTATCCGTAAGAACGTTAATTACTCTTCTTTCTGACCACGGTTCGCACGGCGGCGATCGTTTTCCGTCAGGTGACGTTTACGGATACGGATAGAGGTTGGGGTGACTTCTACCAGTTCGTCGTCATCAATGAACTCCAGCGCTTGCTCAAGGCTCATTTTAATTGGCGGAACCAGAATCACCGCTTCATCCGTACCAGACGCACGCATGTTGGTCAGTTTCTTACCGGTCAGGCAGTTTACCGTCAGGTCATTGGAGCGACTGTGAATACCAATAATCTGGCCTTCATAAACTTCCGCGCCGTGACCCAGGAACAGCTTACCGCGATCCTGCAAACCGAACAGCGCAAACGCCACCGCTTTACCCTGACCGTTGGAGATCAGTACGCCGTTCTGACGCTGACCCACTTCACCCGGACGAATATCGTCGTAATGGCTGAAGGTGGAGTACAGCAGACCCGTACCGGAAGTCATGGTCATGAATTCTGAACGGAAACCAATCAGCCCACGGCTTGGGATCACGTAGTCGAGACGTACGCGGCCTTTACCGTCCGGATTCATGTTTTTCAGGTCGCCTTTACGCTCGCCCAGCGCCTGCATGACAGACCCCTGGTGCTGCTCTTCGACGTCCAGCGTCACGTTTTCGTACGGCTCTTGTTTACGACCGTCGATTTCACGGAAGATAACTTTCGGACGGGAAACCGCCAGTTCGAAACCTTCACGACGCATATTTTCAATCAGCACGGACAGGTGCAGTTCGCCACGACCGGATACACGGAACGCATCCGCATCTTCGGTTTCTTCAACGCGCAGCGCCACGTTATGCACCAGCTCTTTGTTCAGACGGTCAAGAATCTGACGAGAAGTCACAAACTTACCTTCTTTACCGCAGAACGGCGAGGTGTTAACGCAGAAGAACATAGACACGGTCGGCTCATCAACGGACAGCGCCGGCAGCGCTTCAACGTTCTGCGGGTCGCAGATGGTGTCGGAAATGTTCAGCTCGCCCAGACCGGTGATCGCAATGATATCGCCCGCTTCGGCGATATCGCTGTCGATACGCTCCAGCCCCAGATGCGTCAGCACTTTACCTACTTTCGCGTTACGGGTTTTCCCTTCACTATCGATGATAGTGACCTGCTGGTTCGGCTTCACTTTGCCGCGTTTGATACGGCCGATGCCGATAACGCCAACGTAGTTGTTGTAGTCCAGCTGGGAGATCTGCATCTGCAACGGACCATCGAGGTCAACGTCCGGCGCCGGAACATGATCAATGATCGCCTGATACAGCGGGGTCATGTCTTCCGCCATATCTTCGTGGTCCAGACCCGCGATACCGTTCAGCGCCGAAGCGTAGATGATCGGGAAGTCCAGCTGTTCGTCGGTCGCGTCGAGGTTAACAAACAGGTCGAATACCTGGTCAACAACCCAGTCAGGGCGCGCGCCAGGACGGTCAACCTTGTTGATAACCACAATAGGTTTCAGGCCATGAGCAAAGGCTTTTTTGGTCACGAAGCGCGTTTGCGGCATCGGGCCGTCAAATGCGTCAACCACCAGCAGCACAGAGTCAACCATGGACATGACGCGCTCTACTTCACCACCGAAGTCAGCGTGCCCGGGAGTATCAACGATGTTGATACGGTAATCATTCCATTTAATAGCGGTGTTTTTAGCGAGGATAGTAATACCACGCTCTTTCTCCAAATCGTTGGAGTCCATCACTCGCTCTTGAGTTTCGGCACGCGCGTCGAACGTACCGGATTGCTGGAGCAGCTTATCAACCAGGGTAGTTTTACCATGGTCAACGTGCGCGATGATGGCGATGTTACGCAAATTTTCGATCACAACTTTGCCTCAGGCATTAGAAATAGCGCGTTATTGTACACGGATTAATCGCACTACAAAACAGGATCACAAACATCCTCCGCAAACAAGTATTGCAGAGTCTCTTTGTGATCGCTTTCACGGAGCGTTAAAAGGGTGGCTTGCGTTCTATTGCACCAATGTGGTGCTCAATGTTCACATTAAAGCACTATTTTGGTGCAACATAGTCACCGTGGTGCAGCCCTTTTGCACGATGGTACGCATGATAACGCCTTTTGGGGGCAATGTGAAAGTTGGCACAGATTTCGCTTTATATTTTTACGGCGACACGGCCAGCAGAATTGAAGATCTCGTTACCACGACGACCGACCATGACCAATCCGGGAGAGTACAAGTATGTCCGCTGAACACGTTTTGACGATGCTGAACGAGCACGAAGTGAAGTTTGTCGATCTGCGCTTCACCGATACCAAAGGCAAAGAACAGCACGTCACGATTCCTGCTCATCAGGTAAATGCCGAATTCTTTGAAGAAGGCAAAATGTTTGACGGCTCCTCTATCGGCGGCTGGAAAGGCATTAACGAATCCGACATGGTGCTGATGCCAGACGCATCCACCGCAGTGATTGACCCGTTCTTCGCGGACTCTACCCTGATTATCCGTTGCGACATCCTGGAGCCTGGCACTCTGCAAGGTTATGACCGTGACCCACGTTCCATCGCAAAACGTGCGGAAGACTACCTGCGCGCGACCGGTATCGCCGATACCGTCCTGTTTGGGCCGGAACCTGAATTCTTCCTGTTCGACGACATCCGCTTCGGCGCATCTATCTCCGGCTCACATGTGGCGATTGACGATATTGAAGGCGCCTGGAACTCCTCTACCAAGTACGAAGGCGGCAACAAAGGCCATCGTCCGGGCGTGAAAGGCGGTTATTTCCCGGTTCCGCCAGTTGACTCCGCGCAGGATATCCGTTCTGAAATGTGTCTGGTCATGGAGCAGATGGGCCTGGTCGTTGAAGCGCACCACCACGAAGTAGCGACCGCAGGTCAGAACGAAGTGGCGACCCGCTTTAACACCATGACCAAAAAAGCCGACGAAATTCAGATTTACAAATATGTCGTACATAACGTGGCTCACCGCTTCGGTAAGACCGCGACCTTTATGCCAAAACCGATGTTCGGCGATAACGGTTCCGGTATGCACTGCCACATGTCGCTGGCGAAGAACGGCACCAACCTGTTCTCTGGCGACAAATATGCCGGCCTGTCTGAACAAGCGCTGTACTACATCGGCGGCGTCATCAAACACGCCAAAGCCATCAACGCCCTGGCGAACCCGACCACCAACTCCTACAAGCGTCTGGTCCCGGGTTACGAAGCGCCGGTGATGCTGGCCTACTCCGCCCGTAACCGTTCCGCCTCCATCCGTATTCCGGTGGTGGCGTCTCCGAAAGCGCGCCGTATCGAAGTTCGCTTCCCGGACCCGGCGGCTAACCCGTATCTGTGCTTTGCCGCCCTGCTGATGGCCGGTCTGGACGGGATTAAGAATAAGATTCACCCGGGCGAAGCCATGGACAAAAACCTGTATGACCTGCCGCCGGAAGAAGCGAAAGAGATCCCACAGGTAGCGGGTTCTCTGGAAGAAGCGCTGAACGCGCTGGATCTGGACCGCGAGTTCCTGAAAGCAGGCGGCGTGTTCACGGATGAAGCGATCGATGCGTATATTGCGCTGCGTCGCGAAGAAGATGACCGCGTGCGTATGACCCCGCACCCGGTAGAGTTTGAGCTGTACTACAGCGTTTAATCGTATATTAAAAATCCGACAAATTTCGCGTTGCTGCAAGGCAGCAACTGAGCACATCCCCAGGAGCATAGATAGCGATGTGACTGGGGTAAGCGAAGGCAGCCAACGCAGCAGCAGCGTGAAAGGCGTCAGGAGTTTTTGAGTTGCCGTGGAAACTTTCAGCCCATCCCAGGATGGGCTTTTTTCTCCACCAACAATCTGATCTCACGCGCTTTTTAGTGGTAAAAAGCTATAATGCACTAAAATGGTGCAACCTTTTCCAGGAGACTGCTGAATGGCAAGCGGCATACAGCCCGATGCTGGGCAGATCCTCAATTCGTTAATCAACAGCGTGCTGGTGGTCGACGACGCGCTGGCAATCCATTACGCCAATCCTGCCGCGCAGCAGTTGCTCGCGCAAAGCTCACGCAAACTGTTCGGGACGCCGTTACCTGAACTGTTGAGCTATTTTTCGTTAAACATTGACCTGATGCGCGAAAGTTTAGCGGCAGGGCAAGGCTTTACCGATAACGAAGTGACGCTGGTGATTGATAGTCGCTCGCATATTCTCTCTTTGACCGCCCAACGTCTGCCCGACGATTTTATACTGCTCGAAATGGCGCCGATGGATAACCAGCGTCGTCTGAGTCAGGAGCAGTTGCAGCACGCGCAGCAAATCGCCGCCCGCGATCTGGTGCGCGGTCTGGCGCACGAAATCAAAAATCCGCTCGGCGGCCTGCGCGGCGCGGCGCAGCTACTCAGCAAGGCGCTGCCCGACCCGGCGCTAACGGAATATACCAAAGTCATCATTGAACAGGCCGACAGGCTACGCAACCTTGTCGATCGTTTGCTGGGGCCGCAGCACCCGGGAATGCACATTACCGAGAGCATACATAAAGTCGCAGAGCGCGTGGTGGCGCTGGTGTCGATGGAACTGCCGGATAATGTCCGGCTTATCCGCGATTACGACCCCAGTCTGCCAGAACTGCCGCACGATCCGGAACAAATTGAGCAAGTACTGCTGAATATTGTCCGCAATGCCTTGCAGGCGCTGGGGCCGGAAGGCGGCGAAATTACGCTGCGTACCCGTACCGCCTTCCAGTTAACGCTGCATGGCGAACGCTATCGCCTGGCGGCGCGTATAGACGTTGAAGACAATGGGCCGGGCATTCCTCCCCATTTACAGGATACGCTGTTCTACCCGATGGTCAGCGGTCGCGAAGGCGGCACCGGGCTTGGGTTATCTATCGCCCGCAATCTTATCGATCAACACGCCGGCAAAATTGAATTTACCAGTTGGCCGGGGCATACCGAGTTTTCGGTTTACCTGCCGATTCGGAAATAGAGGTGTTTATGCAACGAGGAATAGTCTGGGTCGTCGATGATGATAGTTCCATCCGTTGGGTGCTTGAGCGTGCTCTCGCCGGGGCAGGGTTGACCTGTACCACCTTTGAGAATGGTAATGAAGTACTGGCTGCGCTGGCCAGTAAAACGCCGGACGTCTTGCTGTCGGATATCCGAATGCCGGGAATGGACGGGCTGGCGCTATTAAAGCAGATTAAACAGCGTCACCCGATGCTTCCGGTCATCATTATGACCGCGCATTCCGATTTAGATGCCGCCGTGAGCGCTTATCAGCAGGGGGCGTTTGATTATCTACC
Source organism: Salmonella sp. SSDFZ54 (assembly GCF_004010735.1). NCBI lineage: Bacteria > Pseudomonadati > Pseudomonadota > Gammaproteobacteria > Enterobacterales > Enterobacteriaceae > Salmonella > Salmonella sp. SSDFZ54. Next base: position 2,110,855 of record NZ_CP034819.1, on the reverse strand, counting down.
TAAACCGTTTGATATTGATGAAGCCGTCGCTCTGGTCGAGCGCGCGATTAGCCACTATCAGGAGCAGCAGCAGCCGCGTAATATCGAGGTTAACGGCCCGACAACAGACATGATAGGCGAAGCGCCCGCCATGCAGGATGTGTTTCGCATTATTGGTCGGCTGTCGCGTTCTTCGATTAGCGTGCTGATTAACGGCGAATCAGGGACCGGTAAAGAACTGGTCGCCCATGCGCTTCACCGCCATAGCCCACGCGCCAAATCGCCGTTTATCGCGCTCAATATGGCGGCCATCCCGAAAGATTTGATTGAATCCGAACTGTTTGGCCATGAGAAAGGCGCTTTTACCGGGGCGAATACCATCCGGCAGGGCCGTTTCGAGCAGGCTGACGGCGGCACGCTGTTTCTGGACGAAATTGGCGATATGCCGCTGGATGTCCAGACTCGTCTGTTACGCGTGCTGGCTGACGGACAGTTCTACCGCGTGGGCGGGTACGCGCCGGTAAAAGTGGATGTGCGCATTATCGCCGCCACCCACCAGAACCTCGAACGACGCGTTCAGGAAGGGAAATTCCGCGAAGACCTGTTCCACCGCCTGAACGTGATTCGTATCCATCTTCCGCCGTTGCGCGAGCGCCGTGAGGATATTCCGCGCCTGGCGCGCCATTTTTTGCAGGTCGCCGCCCGTGAATTAGGTGTGGAAGCCAAATTATTACATCCGGAAACCGAAACGGCGTTAACGCGCCTGGCATGGCCTGGTAACGTGCGTCAGTTAGAAAATACCTGCCGCTGGCTCACCGTCATGGCCGCCGGACAGGAGGTATTGATCCAGGATTTACCGGGCGAACTGTTTGAAGCCTCGACGCCGGATAGCCCGTCCCACCTGCCGCCGGATAGCTGGGCTACATTACTGGCACAATGGGCGGACCGCGCCTTGCGATCCGGTCATCAAAACCTGCTTTCTGAAGCGCAGCCAGAACTGGAGAGAACGCTACTGACCACGGCATTACGCCATACGCAGGGTCATAAACAGGAAGCCGCCAGGCTGCTCGGTTGGGGGCGAAACACCCTAACGCGGAAGTTGAAAGAGCTGGGAATGGAGTAAACATTACCCGCGAGTGTAAAGATTAATAATTGAGCGCAAAACGCTGCTATTTTGCGCTTTACTGTTCCGATGAGTTCAGTATGATCATGCCCGGCAAACGGGGGGATTCATTATGTTAGAATCTATTATTAATCTGGTATCGAGTGGAGCGGTCGACAGCCACACGCCACAAACTGCGCTAGCCGCCGTGTTGTGTGCCGCGCTGGTAGGACTGTTCAGCTGACAATGTGCCGGATGGCGCTAATGCTTATCCGGCCTACAGGTTGTCGCAACGTGTAGGCCCGGTAAGCGCAGCGCCACCGGGCAACCCGGCTAAATGACGCGCGAGAACTGCTGCATCCGCGCTTTCTGGCGCAGATACGCGTCAAAGCACATGCAGATATTGCGGATCAGCAAACGACCTTTCGCCGTCACCTGAATTCCCTTCTCGCTAATATCCACCAGCCCATCTTTCGCCAGCGGCGACAGTAACTGCAAATCTTCGGCAAAATACTCAGCGAAATGCAAACCCCACTGCTGTTCGACAGCGTTAAAATCCAGGCGGAAGTTACAAATCAGCGCCTTGATAACATCGCGACGAATGCAATCATCACGGGTCAGCGTAATACCACGCCATAGCGCATTGCCCCGCTCATCCACTTGCTGGTAATAACGCTTCAGCTCTTTCTGGTTCTGCATGTAGCCATCGCCAATCATGCTGATAGCAGAAACCCCCATCCCCAGCAGATCGGTATCGCCCTGGGTCGTATAGCCCTGAAAATTACGGTGCAGCACGCCTTCGCGCTGCGCGACGGCCAGTTCGTCGTCCGGACGGGCAAAATGGTCCATCCCGATAAACTGATAACCGGCCTGAGTAAGCGATACGATGGTCTCCTGCAAAATATCCAGTTTCTGCTGCGCGCTGGGTAAATCGGCATCTTTAATTTTACGCTGGGCGGCAAAAAGCGTTGGCAGATGCGCATAGTTAAAGACGCTCAAACGATCGGGGTTCAGTTCCGTCACACGCTTCAGCGTGAAAGCGAAGCTTTCCGGCGTCTGTTTCGGTAGACCGTAGATCAAGTCGATATTGGTCGAGGTAAAGCCGATATCGCGGGCGTGATTAAGCAACGCAAAGATGAATTCTTCATCCTGCTCGCGGTTAACCAGGCGCTGCACCTCTTTATTAAAGTCCTGCACGCCCATACTCAGGCGGTTAAAACCTTCCGCACGTAAATGATCGAGCACATCCAGCTCAATTTCACGGGGATCGACTTCGATCGAGATTTCCGCGTCGGTATTAAAGTGGAAATTTTCACGCAACAGCGTCATTAAGCGGCTGATTTGCGCTTTATTCAGGTAAGTAGGCGTACCGCCGCCCCAGTGAAGCTGGCTGACATGACGGTCTGCAAACAGCGGCGCGCGATGGCGAATTTCCTGCTCAAGCGCGTCAAGATACTGGTCAGCTTTATGCTGTTGGCGGGTGACAATCTTGTTGCAGCCGCAGAAATAACACAACTTGTGACAAAACGGGATATGCACATACAGCGAGAGCGGACGTTCAGGATAACGCGCCACAGCCTGCAAGAATGCGGCGTCCTCGAAGTCTTCAGAAAACTCCAGCGCGGTTGGGTACGAGGTATATCGTGGCCCGGAATAGTTATATTTCTGGATCAGGGCCAGATCCCAGTCTATTTGCTGTTCAGACATGCTCACTCCTTCCGATGGCGCCTCTGGCGGGTACGGCGTACCGGCTTCACGCCATGACGGGCGGCAAGCCGGCTGCGCAGCCATTTCTGTCGCCGCGACAATCGCTGTAGTTTAACGAATAACCACACCAGATAACATATAACCGGAAGGGTTATAAGCAGGACGGGCAAGCCCACGGTGTAAACCCGTTAGTTGCCGCCTCTTAGCAGGCGCATCATATCTTCCTGCTTCTCGTCCTCTTCGTCGTCTTCTTCGTCGTCATCGTAAGACAGACCAAGCTTCTGCATCAGTTCATCAATACGATCCAGTTTGGCATCTACCCAGGCTTGATCTTCCGCACTCAGGGTTTCGCCCGCTTCCAGACGTTCTAACAGCGCATCCAGGCGCTCATCCGTTTCCAGTAAATCCAACTCCGCCTGCGGTGAAAGCATAGGTTTCTCACTTTTCGGTTTATGCTGTTGGGTCACTTTTTCAGTCACGCCCAATGGAACAGGTGTTTTACTGCCAATACGTGGATCTTTTTGTTGATTCTGATTGCCGCCGCCCGAAGCGGAATTGCCGCCCGTCGCGCGACTTCCCGGCGCATGACCGCGATGTTTTTTCAGGCGTTTACGGTCGCGCGCCTCCTGGTTTAACTCTTCACGCGTTTTACGACGCTGTTTGCCAAAGGCTTTACTGCGCGGTGCAGAGGTTGGTTTTTTCATGATGTCAGATCTTTAAGCCGTTTTATTCAGTATAGAATTGAGGCGGAATCTAGCAGAAAGCAAGCAAAGAAAAAAGGCGACAGAGTAATCTGCCGCCTTTTTTCTTGACTCACGACCCTTAACGGGTTCCACCATCCCTGTTGGCTATCAACACGCCCTGTTTTTCCCTTAGCCTGGAACATTCCATGTTGTTTCCATTTCCTTTTACTAACGTCTCCGGACGTTTGTCTTCCTGACAATCCTGTGTCTTCGCCTCCTGGCGCTCCTGACCCTCATCCTGAGTCGTTGATCCTGTTAGCGTCCTCGCTATGTGCATTACTTTACTCTTTTGGGGTAAACTCACAAGATACCGACACGGCAAATCCCTTTTTTTCAGACAATTACCTTTCTATAAATTCATGATTTAACTATATTAACTGGCTTTGAGCCTGACAACGACTCTGTCATGTCGCATAAGTGCAATGGTCAATGTCTCACAAAGCGTATGGCTTTTACTTACAGCACCGCCGCGCCGAAAAATCCGTCTTTTGCTGGCGTTCAGGTATAATCGCCACAATGCTTTGACTGACGGAGACGACCGCTTTGACTAACCTGAATTATCAACAGACGCATTTTGTGATGAGTGCGCCTGATATTCGCCATTTACCTTCCGATTGCGGAATTGAAGTGGCTTTTGCTGGCCGTTCCAATGCAGGCAAATCCAGCGCCCTGAACACGTTGACCAACCAAAAAAGCCTGGCGCGTACCTCTAAAACGCCGGGCCGTACCCAATTGATTAACCTGTTTGAAGTCGTAGATGGCAAACGGTTGGTCGACCTGCCGGGCTATGGCTACGCGGAAGTCCCGGAAGAGATGAAACGCAAGTGGCAACGCGCGCTGGGGGAATATCTGGAGAAACGTCAAAGCCTACAGGGCTTAGTCGTTTTAATGGATATCCGCCATCCGTTGAAAGACCTCGACCAACAGATGATCCAGTGGGCTGTAGAGAGCAATATCCAGGTTCTGGTTCTGCTGACCAAAGCGGACAAACTGGCCAGCGGCGCGCGCAAGGCGCAGTTGAATATGGTACGTGAAGCCGTGCTGGCTTTTAATGGCGATGTGCAGGTAGAAGCGTTTTCCTCGCTGAAAAAGCAGGGCGTGGATAAGTTACGTCAGAAACTGGATAGCTGGTTTAGTGAACTGGCACCGGTCGAAGAGATTCAGGACGGGGAATAATCACCCGCTATGCCGGATAGCGCCGCTGCGCGTCTTATCCGGCCTACGGTGTGAGCGAAACTTTTCTTGCGCACAATAAAAAACGCCCCAGTCATAAACTGACTGGGGCGGCTAAAATATTCAGCCAAATCCGATTACGTGAAGTAAAAGGTCTGAAAGATAGAACATCTTACCTCTGTACCCTACGTGAATAACTTTACTCTTTTTTGAGCAACACAGAAAGACCTTTTCGTAATTTTTTTTCATTCTTTACATAGGGAATTCTAATACCCATCACAAAACCCCCGTGCTTATGTTGCTTAATTACGAAAAAAGCGCGTTATTCCTTAAATGCTTAGTGCGCTTGATCCCAATTTTCTCCGCTACCGACTTCCACCAGCAACGGCACATCAATACGCGTGCAGTTTTCCATCAACTGATGGATACGTTTTGCTACCGCATCTAAGTCGTCTTTATGCACCTCGAACACTAATTCATCGTGTACCTGCATAATCATCCGCACACGTGGCTGCTCGGCCTGTAGCCAGGCATCGACGGCAATCATGGCGCGCTTGATGATATCGGCAGCCGTTCCTTGCATGGGAGCATTGATCGCCGCGCGTTCCGCCCCCGCGCGCCGCGCCGCGTTGCTGGATTTAATATCCGGCAGGTAAAGGCGGCGTCCCTCCAGCGTTTCCACATAGCCTTGTTCTTTTGCCTGAGCGCGGGTGCGCTCCATATATTCCAGCACGCCAGGGTAGCGTTCGAAGTAGAGATCCATATACTTCTGCGCCTCTTTACGCGGAATATTAAGCTGGCGAGAAAGACCGAAGGCGCTCATCCCGTAAATCAGGCCAAAGTTAATGGCTTTCGCACTTCGGCGCTGTTCCCCGGTCACGCTATCCAGCGGCAAGCCAAAGACTTCCGCCGCCGTTGTACGGTGAATATCTTTCCCTTCGGCGAACGCCGTGAGCAGTCCTTTATCACGGGAAAGATGCGCCATAATACGCAGCTCAATCTGTGAATAGTCCGCAGACACGATGAGATAATCCTCAGGCGCAATAAATGCCTGACGAATGCGGCGGCCTTCTTCATTGCGCACCGGAATATTTTGCAGGTTCGGATCGGTGGACGATAAACGTCCCGTCGCCGTTACCGCCTGATGATAGGACGTATGGACGCGCCCGGTTTTCGGGTTAATCATCAGCGGCAGCTTATCGGTATAGGTGGATTTTAGCTTCGCCAGACCACGATACTCCAGAATCACTTTCGGCAGCGGATAGTCCAGCGCCAGCTCTTCCAGCACCTCTTCCGACGTTGACGGCGCGCCGCCAGGCGTTTTCTTCAGCGGCTTAATACCCTGCTTTTCAAACAGGATGGTCTGCAACTGCTTCGTCGAGGACAGGTTGAACGCCTCGCCCGCAATGTCATGCGCTTTCTTTTCCAGTTCCGCCAGACGTAGTGTGATTTCTTCCGAATGTTTGTGCAGGACGGCAGGATCGATTTTTACGCCATTGCGCTCAACGCGTGACAGTACCGGCACCAGCGGCATTTCGATGTTTTCGAAAACATTCAGCGGGCCTTTGTGCTGCTGGAGCTCAGGCCACATTTTGAGATGCAACTGTAACGTGACATCCGCATCTTCTGCCGCATAGCGCCCCGCTTCCTCCAGTGCGATCTGGTTAAAGGTGAGCTGGTTTTTACCTTTACCGGCAATGTCTTCAAAGGTGATAGTTTTGTGCTTCAGCCAACGATCGGACAAACTGTCCATATCATGGCGTCCGGCGACGCTGTTCAGAATGTAAGACTCAAGCATGGTATCGAAGGCGATACCGCGCAGCTCAATACCGTAATTTTGCAAGACGCCGCGATCGTACTTGAGGTTTTGCCCCACTTTGCGCACTTTTTCATCTTCCAGCAGCGGCTTCAGCAGTTCCAGAGCACGCTGGCGGGAGATTTGATCCGGAGCGTCCAAATAATCATGCGCGACAGGTACATACGCGGCAACGCCAGGTTCGATAGCAAACGAGAGGCCCACCAGGTTGGCGGCGATATTATCCAGACTGTCGGTCTCCGTGTCGAAAGCAAAAACTGGCGCTTTTTTCAGCTTTTCAATCCAGCTTTCCAGCGTAACGTCGTCCAGAATCGTGACATAATTTTCATAAGAGAGCGCCGCTGCCGGTTCGCTGGGCGATTCATCAATAACGACCGTTTCCTGCGGTTTGGCCGCCGGTTTCGCGCCCTTTGCCTGTAGCCACTTGCCTGACTCAACGTCCGCCGTCCAGCGCTTAAACTCATATTTTTTAAACAGGCCCAGCAGTTCATCCGCAATCGGCTGCTGCACTTCAAGCTGTTCGCAGGTCAGCTCCAGTTCAACATCCGTTTTAATGGTGGCGAGTTTATAAGACAGGTACGCTACGTCTTTATTCTGCGCTAATTTAGCGGCCATCGTTTTGGCGCCGCGGAAAGTGAGACCTGCAATTTTTTCCGGCTCGGCGTACAGCGTATCCAGGCCGCCCAATCCCTGAAGCAAGGCTTGCGCCGTCTTCTCACCCACGCCTGGTACGCCTGGAATATTATCCGAGGAGTCCCCCATCAGCGCCAGAAAGTCGATAATCAGCTCAGGCGGCACACCGTACTTATTAACGACTTCATCCGGGCCGAGGATGGTGTTAGTCATGGTGTTGATCAGCGTAATATTCGGCGTCACCAACTGTGCCATATCTTTATCGCCGGTGCTGATTAATACCGGACGCCCCACCTTCTCCGCTTCTCGCGCCAGTGTACCGATAACGTCATCCGCTTCTACGCCAGAGACCGCCAGCAGAGGTAACCCCATGGCTTTAACCATGGCATGTAACGGCTCTATTTGCGCACGCAGATCATCCGGCATCGGAGGACGATGCGATTTGTAGTGTTCAAAGAGCTCGTCACGGAAGGTTTTTCCTTTGGCGTCAAACACCACCGCAGCATGCGTCGGCTGATACTGCATGATCAGGCTGCGCAACATGTTGAGGACACCATACATTGCGCCCGTAGGTTCTCCCGCGCTGTTGGTTAACGGCGGAAACGCATGATAGGCGCGATAGAGATAGGATGAGCCATCTACGAGAATAAGTGGGTTTTCTGGGATCTGAACCATAATGTCCGTGCCTGTTTAACAGATTATGGTTAAAGGATGCCACATACAGGAGGAAAACTTGAGTTTTTCGCCGCATTTGCGGAAAAGTTTTGTCGATCTTCAGGATCGCTCGCAAAACAACCTGTGGATAACTTTGTGTGTAAATTCTTACCATTACTTTAAAATCAGCGCGATAGCCTTCTCATCTTAATAATTACCCATTATTTTCAATTAGTTGTTAACATCACGTTTTTCTGATTATCTGATTCATGCCGTTATCATAATGTGGATAGTTGTTACGAGTGTTTCTATTTCACTCAGCGCCATCATTAGCATCGTTTTCTGATAGAATCAGCCTCTTGCGCCCTTTTCGCGCACCGTTTATGGCTAACTTTTGAATAATTTATTATGACGAGAATACTCGCGGCTATCACGCTCCCATTGAGTATCGTATTGACCATCCTGGTCACTATTGTTTGCTCAGTACCGATCATCGTTGCCGGTATGGTAAAGCTTCTTTTGCCTGTTCCCGGTATCTGGCGCAAGGTCTCCATTTTCTGCAATTTCATGATGTATTGCTGGTGTGCTGGTCTTGCAGCGCTGTTACGCCTTAATCCGCACTTGCAATGGGATGTAGAAGGGTTAGAAGGGCTGAGCAAGAAAAATTGGTATTTACTGATTTGTAATCATCGCAGCTGGGCCGATATCGTTGTGCTTTGCGTTCTGTTCCGCAAGCATATCCCAATGAATAAGTACTTTCTTAAACAGCAATTGGCCTGGGTGCCGTTCATCGGCCTGGCGTGCTGGGCATTAGATATGCCGTTTATGAAGCGCTACTCCCGTAGCTACCTGCTCCGACACCCCGATCGACGCGGCAAAGATGTTGAAACAACTCGTCGCTCTTGCGAAAAGTTTCGTCGGTATCCCACCACTATCGTTAACTTTGTTGAAGGCTCGCGATTTACGCATGAGAAACGTCAGCAAACGCATTCACCTTATCAACATCTGTTGCCGCCAAAAGCAGCCGGTATTGCAATGGCGATTAATGTTTTAGGCTCACAGTTCGATAAGCTGCTTAATATTACGTTGTGTTACCCAAACAACGATCGCCACCCTTTCTACGATATGCTAAGCGGTAGGCTGACGCGTATTGTTGTTCGGGTGCAACTGGAACCCATAAATGAAGAACTGCACGGCGATTACGTGAACGACAAAACATTCAAACGCCGTTTTCAACGTTGGCTTAATACGCTGTGGGATAAGAAAGATATACAGATAGAAGAGATTAAAACATCTTATAAAAACGCCGGTCAGTGACCGGCGTTCTTTTTATTTTTTATCAACCAAATATTTCACAGTATCAGCATACTGCTGAACAAAAACATCCATGCTGCTGGTATCCATGCCTTGTGGGTTAATCTGGTATTTGCCATTGACGAACATCGCCGGAACGCCCTGCAGTTGCAGGTCAGCCGCGGCTTTCTCCTGTTGCGCAACCAGTGATTTCACCACGAAGCTGTTCCATGCCGCATCGTAATCTTCGCCTTTGACGCCCGCATCAACGAACACTTTACGGATATCCGCGGCAGATTGTACTGTCTGGGTTTTCTGTACGGCTTCAAACAGCGGGACCGTGACTTTATCTTCTACACCCAACGCCATCGCCACCGCCCATGCCTGGGTGAGCTCCTTGCCCAACGGCCCCAGGAACTCAACGTGGTACTTGGTCATTTTGGTGCCTTCCGGCAGCTTTTTCTTCACATTGTCAGACACATGAAGCACTTCTTCAAACTGATAACAATGTGGGCAGTAGAAGGAGAAAAACTCCAGTACCTGGGGTTCGCCAGCGACCGGTTTATCCAGCGTGATATACTGTTTACCGTCGCTGATCTGTGCTGCCGAGGCGCTAAAAGCTAAAACCATACCAGCCAGCGCCAGCCAAATCTTTTTCATGATCAACTCTCTCCGATTAATACATTGGCGTTAATTGTAAAGGGGGTTCGTGCAAAATTTTAGTCTGCTCAATAAAAGTCGTTGTCTGTCGCTGCCAGTAATCTTCCCCTGTTAACCAGGGAAAGTTTTTTGGAAACGCAGGATCGCCCCAACGACGAATCAACCAGGCAAGATAATAAACTAAACGCATGGCGCGTAAAGGTTCAATGAGACCAATTTCAGCCGTATCGAACTCACTAACTTCTTCATAAGCTTCAATAATGGTTTCAAGCTGCATTCGCTGTTCGGCTTTGTCGCCGTTCAGCAGCATCCATAAATCCTGTATCGCCGGGCCGTTACGGGCATCATCTAAATCGACAAACAGCGGTCCATCACGCCATAGAATGTTGCCGGCATGACAATCGCCGTGCAATCGCAGCGTGGCGAAATCGGTGCGCCAGCATTCGGTAACTGCAGACAGTAGAGTATCAGTGGCTTTCAGGAAAGCCACTTTTTGCCCGGAGGGAATCAGTGCGGCATCTTCGAATACCTGGCGAGGTTCAAAAAGATACTCTGCAAGCCCAATGTCAGGCCGGAAAGTGAAAGGACGTTTTCGCCCCGTCTGATGCAATCGACCAAGATAACGCCCTACCGCCTCCATCTGATCGATATTATCTGCTTCAAACTGACGACCGCCTACGCTGGGGAAAATGGCATAATGATAGCCCTGATGCGCTAACAGTGTCTGGCCATTAAACGCGAGCGGAGCAGCAACCGGAACCTCATCCTTCACCAGTTCAAGCGCGAATTGGTGTTCTTCCCGAATTTGATCAACAGACCAGCGTTCAGGACGATAAAACTTAACGACAAAACGTCGACGGTCTTCATCCTGAAACTGATAGACGCGGTTTTCATAACTGTTTAGTGGAGTCAGCCCGGAATCCACCCTGATCCCCTGTTCAAACAGCGCATCCATGATGGTTTCCGGGTGTAGCGTCTGGAAAGTAAAAGCGTTGTCGTTCATCCCATCATCCGGAAAATACTACGAATGATTCAGGATATCATTTCGTGACGATTTCGGTGGCGCCGCTTACAAGGTTTTACTCTTTAATAACGCCGCGGGCGCGTAAAAGCGCCGTTTTAAAGTCCTCTTCATAGTCTTTTTGAATCCCTGGAATGGCGGCGTCTTTGGCGGAATCGCGCATTTTCAGATGGTAGATTAGGATATCATCAGTTAAATCTTCCAGTTTGCCGTCAAAACCTGACTCTTTCGCCAGTTTCTGCAAAAATTGCGTCAAATTAAGATCAGGCTCTTTCTGCCAGGCTGGCTGGAGGAGTTCAATGACTTCATTCAGGCGTTTACATTTCATAGCTGTGCTCCTTATTCTTGATACAGACACGGTAGCAGGGTCAATCCCACAATAAAAGAGGCGATATCGGTGAATCTGGATGAAGTAATAACCGGCGTGGTGCTGGCAGGCGGTAAAGCCCGGCGGATGGGAGGTGCGGATAAAGGTCTGCTTGAACTGGACGGGAAACCGCTCTGGCGGCACGTTGCCGATGCGCTCGCGCCGCAACTGGCTACGGTCGTCATTAGTGCTAATCGCCATCTGGATATCTACCAGGCCAGCGGCCTGAAAGTCATTCCGGATTCAATCGCTGACTTTCCCGGTCCGCTGGCGGGTATGCTTTCCGTTTTTCAGCAGGTAGCAGGCGACTGGTTTCTGTTTTGCCCCTGTGACAATCCCTGTATCCCCCACAACCTGGTCGATCGTTTAGCAGCGCAGCGTCATGGCGCACCCGTGGTTTGGGTTCATGATGGAGAACGCGATCATCCAACGATCGCGTTGATTAATCGTGCCGTTGAGCCCCAGTTGACAGCTTATTTGCAAGCAGGCGAGCGGCGGGTAATGATTTTTATTCGCCAGGTAGGCGGACACGCCGTTGATTTCAGCGATTGTAAGGAGGCATTTGTGAACGTCAACACGCCGGAGGAACTCGCGCAATGGCAAAAGAGACCATGATACCGCTACTCGCCATTGCCGCGTGGAGCGGCACGGGAAAAACAACACTGCTGAAAAAGCTGATCCCAGCACTTTGTGCGCACGGTATTCGGCCAGGGCTGATTAAGCATACCCATCATGATATGGATGTTGATAAACCGGGTAAAGATAGCTACGAATTACGTAAGGCCGGGGCGGCACAAACGCTGGTTGCCAGTCAGCAGCGCTGGGCGTTAATGACTGAAACGCCGGGGCAAGAAGAGTTGGATCTGGCATGGCTGGTGAGCCGGATGGATGCATCAAAGCTGGATATGGTGCTGGTAGAAGGGTTTAAACACGAGGCAGTTGCGAAGATCTTACTTTTTCGTCAGGGATGTGGGCACAGCGAGGAAGAATTAATTCTTGATGAGTATGTTATTGCGGTTGCCAGTGATATTCCACTTGCCGTAGCGGTACCCGTTTTGGATCTTAATGATGTATCGCAGATTTCTGTCTTCATTTTGCGGTGGTTAGAGAAAGCACATTCCTTGTAGGCCGGATAAGGCGGAGCCGCCATCCGGCGGTGCCGGTTGCCTGATGGCGCTGCGCTTATCAGGCCTACATTTTTACAGTTACCACACACGCAAAAAAGCCCATCCTGACGGATGGGCTTCTTCACTAAATTGATGCCTGGCAGTTTATGGCGGGCGTCCTGTCCGCCACCCTCCGGGCCGTTGCTGCGCAACGTTCAAATCCGCTCCCGGCGGATTTGTCCTCCTCAGGAGAGCGCTCACCGGCAAACTACAGATAAAACAAAAGGCCCAGTCTTTCGACTGAGCCTTTTGCTTAATTTGATGCCTGGCAGTTCCCTACTCTCGCATGGGGAGACCCCACACTACCATCGGCGCTACGGCGTTTCACTTCTGAGTTCGGCATGGGGTCAGGTGGGACCACCGCGCTAGTGCCGCCAGGCAAATTCTTTTGTGCTCTGTACGCAATTCTTTATCGCATCAGCGGCGTTGCCCGCGCTCGTAAAGTCAGTCACATACTTCTGTATGCTCCTTCCTTTCCTTCGCTTGCCGCCTTGCTGCTGCGCAAATTATTGCGTACTCAACTCTGAATCAGTGCTGAAAATCATCTCTCATCCGCCAAAACATCTTTGGCGTTGTAAGGTTAAGCCTCACGGTTCATTAGTACCGGTTAGCTCAACGCATCGCTGCGCTTACACACCCGGCCTATCAACGTCGTCGTCTTCAACGTTCCTTCAGGAGACTCTAAGTCTCAGGGAGAACTCATCTCGGGGCAAGTTTCGTGCTTAGATGCTTTCAGCACTTATCTCTTCCGCATTTAGCTACCGGGCAGTGCCATTGGCATGACAACCCGAACACCAGTGATGCGTCCACTCCGGTCCTCTCGTACTAGGAGCAGCCCCCCTCAGTTCTCCAGCGCCCACGGCAGATAGGGACCGAACTGTCTCACGACGTTCTAAACCCAGCTCGCGTACCACTTTAAATGGCGAACAGCCATACCCTTGGGACCTACTTCAGCCCCAGGATGTGATGAGCCGACATCGAGGTGCCAAACACCGCCGTCGATATGAACTCTTGGGCGGTATCAGCCTGTTATCCCCGGAGTACCTTTTATCCGTTGAGCGATGGCCCTTCCATTCAGAACCACCGGATCACTATGACCTGCTTTCGCACCTGCTCGCGCCGTCACGCTCGCAGTCAAGCTGGCTTATGCCATTGCACTAACCTCCTGATGTCCGACCAGGATTAGCCAACCTTCGTGCTCCTCCGTTACTCTTTAGGAGGAGACCGCCCCAGTCAAACTACCCACCAGACACTGTCCGCAACCCGGATTACGGGTCCACGTTAGAACATCAAACATTAAAGGGTGGTATTTCAAGGTCGGCTCCATGCAGACTGGCGTCCACACTTCAAAGCCTCCCACCTATCCTACACATCAAGGCTCAATGTTCAGTGTCAAGCTATAGTAAAGGTTCACGGGGTCTTTCCGTCTTGCCGCGGGTACACTGCATCTTCACAGCGAGTTCAATTTCACTGAGTCTCGGGTGGAGACAGCCTGGCCATCATTACGCCATTCGTGCAGGTCGGAACTTACCCGACAAGGAATTTCGCTACCTTAGGACCGTTATAGTTACGGCCGCCGTTTACCGGGGCTTCGATCAGGAGCTTCGCTTGCGCTGACCCCATCAATTAACCTTCCGGCACCGGGCAGGCGTCACACCGTATACGTCCACTTTCGTGTTTGCACAGTGCTGTGTTTTTAATAAACAGTTGCAGCCAGCTGGTATCTTCGACTGACTTCAGCTCCATGAGTAAATCACTTCACCTACGTGTCAGCGTGCCTTCTCCCGAAGTTACGGCACCATTTTGCCTAGTTCCTTCACCCGAGTTCTCTCAAGCGCCTTGGTATTCTCTACCTGACCACCTGTGTCGGTTTGGGGTACGATTTCGTGTTACCTGATGCTTAGAGGCTTTTCCTGGAAGCAGGGCATTTGTTGCTTCAGCACCGTAGTGCCTCGTCGTCACGCCTCAGCCTTGATTTTCCGGATTTGCCTGGAAAACCAGCCTACACGCTTAAACCGGGACAACCGTCGCCCGGCCAACATAGCCTTCTCCGTCCCCCCTTCGCAGTAACACCAAGTACGGGAATATTAACCCGTTTCCCATCGACTACGCCTTTCGGCCTCGCCTTAGGGGTCGACTCACCCTGCCCCGATTAACGTTGGACAGGAACCCTTGGTCTTCCGGCGAGCGGGCTTTTCACCCGCTTTATCGTTACTTATGTCAGCATTCGCACTTCTGATACCTCCAGCAACCCTCACAGGCCACCTTCACAGGCTTACAGAACGCTCCCCTACCCAACAACACACAGTGTCGCTGCCGCAGCTTCGGTGCATGGTTTAGCCCCGTTACATCTTCCGCGCAGGCCGACTCGACCAGTGAGCTATTACGCTTTCTTTAAATGATGGCTGCTTCTAAGCCAACATCCTGGCTGTCTGGGCCTTCCCACATCGTTTCCCACTTAACCATGACTTTGGGACCTTAGCTGGCGGTCTGGGTTGTTTCCCTCTTCACGACGGACGTTAGCACCCGCCGTGTGTCTCCCGTGATAACATTCTCCGGTATTCGCAGTTTGCATCGGGTTGGTAAGCCGGGATGGCCCCCTAGCCGAAACAGTGCTCTACCCCCGGAGATGAGTTCACGAGGCGCTACCTAAATAGCTTTCGGGGAGAACCAGCTATCTCCCGGTTTGATTGGCCTTTCACCCCCAGCCACAGATCATCCGCTAATTTTTCAACATTAGTCGGTTCGGTCCTCCAGTTAGTGTTACCCAACCTTCAACCTGCCCATGGCTAGATCACCGGGTTTCGGGTCTATACCCTGCAACTTAACGCCCGGTTAAGACTCGGTTTCCCTGCGGCTCCCCTATACGGTTAACCTTGCTACAGAATATAAGTCGCTGACCCATTATACAAAAGGTACGCAGTCACACCCCAAAGGGTGCTCCCACTGCTTGTACGTACACGGTTTCAGGTTCTTTTTCACTCCCCTCGCCGGGGTTCTTTTCGCCTTTCCCTCACGGTACTGGTTCACTATCGGTCAGTCAGGAGTATTTAGCCTTGGAGGATGGTCCCCCCATATTCAGACAGGATACCACGTGTCCCGCCCTACTCATCGAGCTCACAGCACATGCGCTTTTGTGTACGGGGCTGTCACCCTGTATCGCGCGCCTTTCCAGACGCTTCCACTAACACACATGCTGATTCAGGCTCTGGGCTCCTCCCCGTTCGCTCGCCGCTACTGGGGGAATCTCGGTTGATTTCTTTTCCTCGGGGTACTTAGATGTTTCAGTTCCCCCGGTTCGCCTCATTAACCTATGGATTCAGTTAATGATAGTGTGACGAGTCACACTGGGTTTCCCCATTCGGAAATCGCCGGTTATAACGGTTCATATCACCTTACCGGCGCTTATCGCAGATTAGCACGTCCTTCATCGCCTCTGACTGCCAGGGCATCCACCGTGTACGCTTAGTCGCTTAACCTCACAACCCGAAGATGTTTCTTACGATTCATCATCGTGTTGCGAAAATTTGAGAGACTCACGAACAACTTTCGTTGTTCTGTGTTTCAATTTTCAGCTTGATCCAGATTTTTAAAGAGCAAAACTTCGCAGTGAACCCTTTCAGGTACACTCTGAAGTATTTTTTCGTAAACACTCACGAGATGGTGGAGCTATGCGGGATCGAACCGCAGACCTCCTGCGTGCAAAGCAGGCGCTCTCCCAGCTGAGCTATAGCCCCATCGTGTAGTCAGAACCTCTTACCTTTGATTCGTTTCCGGGCGCGGCGTGGTGAAGCGAAGCATACTGAAGTATGCGAGCTTTGCCACAACAAAGCACGGGAGCGAATCTGGTAGGCCTGAGTGGACTTGAACCACCGACCTCACCCTTATCAGGGGTGCGCTCTAACCACCTGAGCTACAAGCCTGTAGAGGTTTTACTGCTCGTTTTTCATCAGACAATCTGTGTGAGCACTGCAAAGTACGCTTCTTTCAGGTAAGGAGGTGATCCAACCGCAGGTTCCCCTACGGTTACCTTGTTACGACTTCACCCCAGTCATGAATCACAAAGTGGTAAGCGCCCTCCCGAAGGTTAAGCTACCTACTTCTTTTGCAACCCACTCCCATGGTGTGACGGGCGGTGTGTACAAGGCCCGGGAACGTATTCACCGTGGCATTCTGATCCACGATTACTAGCGATTCCGACTTCATGGAGTCGAGTTGCAGACTCCAATCCGGACTACGACGCACTTTATGAGGTCCGCTTGCTCTCGCGAGGTCGCTTCTCTTTGTATGCGCCATTGTAGCACGTGTGTAGCCCTGGTCGTAAGGGCCATGATGACTTGACGTCATCCCCACCTTCCTCCAGTTTATCACTGGCAGTCTCCTTTGAGTTCCCGACCTAATCGCTGGCAACAAAGGATAAGGGTTGCGCTCGTTGCGGGACTTAACCCAACATTTCACAACACGAGCTGACGACAGCCATGCAGCACCTGTCTCACGGTTCCCGAAGGCACAAATCCATCTCTGGATTCTTCCGTGGATGTCAAGACCAGGTAAGGTTCTTCGCGTTGCATCGAATTAAACCACATGCTCCACCGCTTGTGCGGGCCCCCGTCAATTCATTTGAGTTTTAACCTTGCGGCCGTACTCCCCAGGCGGTCTACTTAACGCGTTAGCTCCGGAAGCCACGCCTCAAGGGCACAACCTCCAAGTAGACATCGTTTACGGCGTGGACTACCAGGGTATCTAATCCTGTTTGCTCCCCACGCTTTCGCACCTGAGCGTCAGTCTTTGTCCAGGGGGCCGCCTTCGCCACCGGTATTCCTCCAGATCTCTACGCATTTCACCGCTACACCTGGAATTCTACCCCCCTCTACAAGACTCAAGCCTGCCAGTTTCGAATGCAGTTCCCAGGTTGAGCCCGGGGATTTCACATCCGACTTGACAGACCGCCTGCGTGCGCTTTACGCCCAGTAATTCCGATTAACGCTTGCACCCTCCGTATTACCGCGGCTGCTGGCACGGAGTTAGCCGGTGCTTCTTCTGCGGGTAACGTCAATTGCTGCGGTTATTAACCACAACACCTTCCTCCCCGCTGAAAGTACTTTACAACCCGAAGGCCTTCTTCATACACGCGGCATGGCTGCATCAGGCTTGCGCCCATTGTGCAATATTCCCCACTGCTGCCTCCCGTAGGAGTCTGGACCGTGTCTCAGTTCCAGTGTGGCTGGTCATCCTCTCAGACCAGCTAGGGATCGTCGCCTTGGTGAGCCGTTACCTCACCAACCAGCTAATCCCATCTGGGCACATCTGATGGCAAGAGGCCCGAAGGTCCCCCTCTTTGGTCTTGCGACGTTATGCGGTATTAGCCACCGTTTCCAGTAGTTATCCCCCTCCATCAGGCAGTTTCCCAGACATTACTCACCCGTCCGCCACTCGTCAGCGAAGCAGCAAGCTGCTTCCTGTTACCGTTCGACTTGCATGTGTTAGGCCTGCCGCCAGCGTTCAATCTGAGCCATGATCAAACTCTTCAATTTAAAAGTTTGATGCTCAATGAATTAAACTTCGTAATGAATTACGTGTTCACTCTTGAGACTTGGTATTCATTTTTCGTCTTGCGACGTCAAGAATCCGTATCTTCGAGTGCCCACACAGATTGTCTGATAAATTGTTAAAGAGCAGTGCCGCTTCGCTTTTTCTCAGCGGCGCGGGGTGTGCATATTACGCTTTCCCGCTTCAGAGTCAAGCGTTTATTTTCGCTTTTCTCCGTGAGGTTCTGGTCTGAACCCCGCTGACCCGGCGGCCTGTGTGCCGTTGTTCCGTGTCAGTGGTGGCGCATTATAGGGAGTTATTTCTGCCTGACAAGAGGAAATTTAAAATAATTTTCTGAGTGCGCACTTTTTATTCTTTGCGTTTATTTTGCCGACGATTTGTTGGTTAAATGGGCTATTTCACGGGCAAAGTGCGCAACCTGCTCCCAGTCGGTGTACACCACTTCTTTACTGGTATCCGTTTCGCCGCCCGACATCTTCATAATAAGTTTGATCATCAGACGGTCATACCAGCGATAGCGGGGATAGCGAAGCGCGCCTGCAATGACGGCACAGTAGTCAGGTCGCCACGGAGAGCTCATTAAAAACTTCCGCGCGTAGCTGTTAGTCTGCGGCGTCCGTTTTTCAGCTTTACGCGCCACCAGGTTAACGGAATAAAAGGCGCTCGGCATTCCGTTCAACCGCGTGGCGTATTTCTTAACGAACTCCTGAAAGGCGCTGTGGTAATGGCCATAACGAATAGACGCGCCAATCACTACGCGATCATAGCTATCCCAGTCCGGTTCTTCTGCGCGATGCAGATTAACGACATCGGCCCAGATCCCCATCTCTTTGAGTTCAGAAGCCAGATAAGAGGCAATTTCGCGCGTTTGTCCGTCCCGGGTAGAGAAAAGAATCAATGTTTTCACGTGTTACTCCATTATTCACGCCAGAAAGTCGGGGTAAAAAGTACCAGCAAAGTGAATACTTCCAGACGACCAAATAGCATGTTGGCGATGAGTATCCATTTCGCAACCGGATTCATACTGGCGAAGTTATCAGCAACCACCCCCAGCCCCGGTCCAAGGTTATTAAGCGTAGCCACTACCGAGGCGAAAGCCGAGAAATCATCTACGCCTGTAGCGATAATGGCCAGCATACTGACGATAAATACCAGCGCGTAGGCAGAAAAGAATCCCCAGACGGCTTCCAGAATACGCTCTGGCAGCGCCCGGTTCCCCAGCTTAATACTGTAAACGGCATTCGGATGCACCAGACGTTTGAGTTCGCGGTTCCCCTGTTTAAACAACAACAGAATACGGATGACCTTTAACCCCCCGCCCGTTGACCCGGCGCAACCGCCAATAAACGCGGAACATAGCAGCAAGACGGGCAAAAACAGCGGCCAGCGCGCAATGCTGTCCGTGGTAAACCCTGCCGTTGTCGCCATCGACACAACCTGGAAGAATGCCTGATTTAGCGTTGTCAGCGCCGAGTCGTAGATATTATGGAACCACAGTACCAGCGTGCAGATCACCACCAGCGTCAACTGTACGCCGATGAACATGCGGAATTCCGGATCGCGCCAGTATACTTTCAGGCTACGCCCGCTTAATAAAGAGAAATGCAGGCCATAGTTACAACCGGAGATCAGCAGGAAAATAGCGATGATGGTATTAATAGTGGGACTATCAAAATAGCCTACGCTGGCGTCATGCGTTGAGAAGCCGCCGATAGCGATAGTGGAGAAGCTGTGTCCGATAGCGTCAAACGCGGGCATCCCTGCAAACCATAGCGCCAGCGCGCAGGCTACCGTTAGCAAGACATAGATAAGCCACAGCGTTTTCGCCGTCTCGGCAATACGCGGGCGCATTTTGTTATCTTTGAGCGGCCCCGGCATTTCCGCCCGATAGAGCTGCATCCCCCCGACGCCGAGGATAGGGAGAATCGCCACCGCCAGCACAATGATCCCCATACCGCCAAACCATTGCAGCATCTGACGATAAAAGAGAATGGCGTGCGGTAATGAATCCAGCCCCACCAGCGTAGTGGCGCCCGTGGTGGTTAACCCGGAGAACGATTCAAAAAAAGCATCGGTAATGGTGAGGTTTGGGCTTTCCGAGAAAATAAACGGCAGCGCACCCACGCTGCCCAGCACGGTCCAGAACAGCACCACGATAAGAAATCCTTCGCGGGATTTCAGCTCGCCCTTTTCCCTACGGTTTGGCCACCACAGTATGGAACCGATCGCCAGCGCGACAAAAAAAGTCTGCGTGAACGCTCTTCCTGCGCCATCACGATATATTAGCGCTACCAGTCCCGGGAGAATCATTGTCCCCGAAAATAAGATAACCAGTAGTCCAACGATTCGGGTAATGGCGCGAAAATGCATCTCTGCCGCTTCCTTTATTCTTAAAAATGAGGTGGGGATTATTCTTCAATCGCTAACAATTGCAATGAACCACGGCTAAAATCCGCCAGTTTTGTGGAAAATGCATTCACATGAGCAAAAGGAAGCGCCACCCTGAGCCGAACAGACGCCTGATAATCGCTGGAAACGATCTTCCCGGCAAACTGTCCTAATAATGCTTCGATTCCGGCCAACTGACCGTACTCACACTGCAAAGTATATTCGGTTAATGGCGTCTTGCGTTGTGTGGCAAGCTGACGTAATGCCTGATTCACACCGCCGCCATAGGCTTTTACCAGCCCGCCCGTACCCAGCAGAATACCACCATAGTAGCGCACGACGACGGCAGTAATTTCTCCGACGCCGCTGCCCATCAATTGCGCAAGCATCGGCTTGCCTGCCGTTCCCGCCGGTTCGCCGTCGTCTGAAAAGCCCAGTTGCTGTGAGTCGTCCGGCGCACCCGCCACCCACGCCACACAATAGTGGCGCGCATCAGGGTGCTCAGCTCTGACTGACTCAACAAACGCTTTCGCCGCGTCTACGCCATCGGTATGCGCCAATAGCGTAATAAAGCGGCTTTTTTTGATCTCTTCAACAACGGTGACCGGCGCTGCAGGGATTAACCAACTGTCCATTACGCCAGTTTTAAATCCCGCGTCATGTTTTCCACGCCGTTTTCGTGGATGACCACGTTATCTTCAATGCGAATACCGCCGAAAGGCTTGAGCGCTTCAATTTTCTGCCAGTTGAAGTGCTTGCTGAACGGCCCTTCGCGCCACGGCGCTAACAGCGATTCGATGAAGTAAATCCCCGGTTCGATGGTCAACACCATTCGCGGCTGTAACACACGCGTGCAGCGCAGATACGGGTATTTGGACGGCGCGGCGAGATGCGTACCGGAATCATCCTGCATAAACCCGGCCACATCGTGTACCTGCAGACCCAACGGATGACCAATACCGTGCGGCATAAACGGCCCGGTGAGATCATTTTCCACCATCGCCTCTTCACTCATGTCGGTAATGATTTGATGCTTACGCAGCAGCTTCGCGATGCGCTGATGGAACTGAATATGATAATCCACATAGCTGACGCCCGCCTTCATGGTAGCGATCAGCGCCAACTGTTCGTCGTTAACATCTTTCACCAGGTGGGCGTAGTCGTTATCGCTTTTCGCCGACCAGGTCCGCGTCAGATCCGCCGCGTAGCCGTTGTATTCCGCGCCCGCATCCAGCAGGAAACTGCGCATTTCAGACGGTGCCTGATGATCCAGTTTCGTGTAATGCAGCACGGCGGCATGTTCGTTCAGCGCCACAATGTTGCTGTATGGAACATCAGTATCGCGATGTCCCGTGGCGGTCAGGTATGCCAGGTTGATGTCGAACTCACTCATGCCGGAACGGAAGACCTCTTCCGCCGCACGATGACCGCTCACCGCCATTTTCTGCGCTTCGCGCATACAGGCCAGTTCATAATCCGTTTTATAGGCGCGGTAGTAATGCAGATAGTCGATAACACCTTTCGGGTTGATGTTGCTGGCGGCGATATCCAATTGTAGCGCGCGCTCAGGAACCGGGCCGATATAGCCGATATTGCCACGCGCGGCAGGCAGCTGGCTGCCGATGCCATCCGCTTTCGGTAAGGCGACGACCTCGACTTCTTCCGTCCAGAAGGATGTTGGCAGCGGTTCAACGTTATGCCAGTAATCGACCGGCAGATAAAACCACAATTTGGGTTTGTTGACGCCATCGACCAGCAGCCAGCAATTTGGAACCTGAGTTACCGGCACCCACGCTTTAAACTGCGGATTGACCTTAAACGGATAAGGGTGATCGTCGAGAAAGACGTTGAAAAGCTCGCCGGAATGAATAAGTAACGCATCCAGCTTAAAGCGCGCCAGAACATCGCGCGTCCGTTCTTGTAAGGTAACAATATGATTTTTATAGAGCGCGGCCAGTGATTCCATTTTTTACCCTTCTGTTTTTTTGACCTCAAGTTCCCGCATCTTAGCACATCGCCCCACGAGAGCGTGATCTCTGCCGAGCGTGATCACATCGGCATTTCTTTAATCATTTATTTGCATTTTATTAACACAAAATACACACTTCGCTTCATCTGGTACGACCAGATCACCTTGTGGATTCAGGAGACTGACATGCTTTATAAAGGCGACACCCTGTACCTCGACTGGCTGGAAGATGGCATCGCCGAACTGGTGTTCGATGCTCCAGGCTCGGTCAATAAACTCGACACCGCAACCGTCGCCAGCCTCGGCCAGGCGCTTGAGGTGCTGGAAAAGCAACACGATTTAAAAGGGCTGCTGCTGCGCTCGAATAAAGCGGCCTTTATTGTCGGCGCGGACATCACCGAATTTCTTTCACTGTTCCTCGTCCCCGAAGAGCAGTTAAGCCAATGGCTGCATTTCGCTAATAGCGTCTTTAACCGTCTGGAAGATTTACCCGTACCGACCCTTGCCGCCGTAAACGGCTATGCGCTGGGCGGCGGGTGCGAATGCGTGCTGGCCACCGATTACCGTCTGGCGACGCCAGACCTCCGTATCGGTCTGCCGGAAACTAAACTGGGCATCATGCCGGGTTTCGGCGGCTCCGTTCGTCTGCCGCGTATGCTGGGCGCAGACAGCGCGCTGGAGATCATCGCGGCAGGTAAAGATGTCGGTGCTGAGCACGCGCTGAAAATCGGCCTTGTGGACGGCGTGGTCAAACAAGAGAAGCTAATTGAAGGCGCGATAGCGGTGTTACGCCAGGCCATTACCGACGATCTCGACTGGAGAGCTAAACGCCAGCCGAAACTGGAACCGTTGAAACTCAGCAAAATTGAAGCGGCGATGAGCTTTACCATCGCTAAAGGCATGGTCGCACAAACGGCGGGTAAACATTATCCGGCGCCGATGACCGCAGTGAAAACCATTGAAGCCGCCGCGCGTTTTGGTCGTGAAGAAGCGCTGAATCTGGAAAATAAAAGCTTTGTTCCGCTGGCGCATACCAATGAGGCTCGTGCGCTGGTCGGTATCTTCCTCAACGATCAATATGTAAAAGGTAAAGCCAAAAAGCTGACCAAAGATATTGAGACGCCGAAACAGGCAGCCGTACTGGGCGCGGGCATTATGGGCGGCGGTATCGCTTACCAGTCGGCCTGGAAAGGCGTACCGGTCATCATGAAAGATATCAACGATAAATCGTTGAACCTCGGCATGACCGAAGCGGCCAAGCTGCTGAACAAACAGCTGGAGCGCGGCAAGATCGGCGGTTTGAAGCTGGCGGGCATCATTTCGACCATCCACCCGACTCTCGATTATGCCGGTTTCGATCGCGTAGATGTTGTTGTCGAAGCGGTAGTCGAAAATCCGAAAGTCAAAAAAGCGGTACTGGCGGAAACCGAGCAGAAAGTGCGCCCGGAAACCGTGCTGGCCTCAAATACCTCCACCATCCCAATTGGCGAACTGGCAAGCGCCCTGGAACGTCCGGAAAACTTTTGCGGAATGCACTTCTTCAACCCGGTACACCGGATGCCGCTGGTTGAAATCATTCGCGGCGAGAAGAGTTCAGACGAAACCATTGCCAAAGTCGTCGCCTGGGCCAGCAAAATGGGCAAGACACCGATTGTAGTCAACGACTGCCCCGGCTTCTTTGTTAACCGCGTGCTGTTCCCCTATTTCGCCGGTTTCAGTCAACTGCTGCGCGACGGCGCGGATTTCCGCAAAGTCGATAAAGTGATGGAAAAACAGTTCGGCTGGCCGATGGGCCCGGCCTATCTGCTCGACGTGGTGGGTATTGATACCGCCCACCACGCGCAGGCGGTAATGGCGGCAGGCTTCCCGCAACGGATGCAGAAAGAGTATCGCGACGCGATCGACGCATTGTTTGACGCCAGCCGTTTTGGGCAAAAAAACGGTCTGGGCTTCTGGCGCTATAAAGAAGACAGCAAGGGTAAGCCGAAGAAAGAAGAAGATGCCGCGGTGGATGACCTGCTGGCAAGCGTCAGTCAGCCGAAACGCGACTTCAGCGACGACGAGATAATCGCCCGTATGATGATCCCGATGATTAACGAAGTGGTTCGCTGTCTGGAAGAAGGCATTATCGCAAGCCCGGCGGAAGCCGATATGGCGCTGGTCTACGGCCTGGGCTTCCCTCCGTTCCACGGCGGCGCATTCCGCTGGCTGGATACACAGGGCAGCGCGAAATATCTTGATATGGCGCAGCAGTATCAACACCTCGGCCCGCTGTATGAAGTGCCGGAAGGGCTGCGTAATAAAGCGCGCCATAACGAACCGTATTATCCCCCGGTTGAACCAGCCCGTCCGGTTGGTTCTCTGAAAACGGCTTAAGGAGTCACAATGGAACAGGTTGTCATTGTCGATGCTATTCGCACCCCGATGGGCCGTTCGAAGGGCGGCGCGTTTCGCAACGTGCGGGCAGAAGATCTCTCCGCCCACTTAATGCGTAGCCTGCTGGCGCGTAATCCGTCGCTTACAGCGGCGACCCTCGATGATATTTACTGGGGCTGCGTACAACAAACGCTGGAGCAAGGCTTCAACATTGCCCGTAACGCCGCGCTGCTGGCAGAAATTCCCCATTCGGTACCGGCGGTCACCGTCAACCGTCTGTGTGGTTCCTCGATGCAGGCGTTACACGATGCAGCGCGAATGATCATGACCGGCGATGCGCAGGTTTGTCTGGTTGGCGGCGTGGAGCATATGGGGCACGTGCCGATGAGCCACGGCGTGGATTTTCACCCGGGTCTGAGTCGCAACGTCGCCAAAGCGGCAGGGATGATGGGGCTAACGGCGGAAATGCTCTCCCGCCTGCACGGCATTAGCCGGGAAATGCAGGACCAGTTCGCCGCGCGTTCTCACGCTCGCGCCTGGGCCGCCACGCAGTCTGGCGCATTCAAAACGGAGATTATCCCGACTGGCGGTCATGATGCAGACGGCGTGTTGAAGCAGTTTAACTACGATGAAGTGATCCGCCCGGAAACCACGGTCGAAGCGCTATCAACGCTGCGTCCGGCATTTGATCCGGTTAGTGGCACGGTCACGGCGGGCACCTCATCCGCGCTTTCCGATGGCGCAGCCGCCATGCTGGTAATGAGCGAAAGTCGTGCCCGTGAGCTGGGCCTGAAACCTCGCGCCCGTATTCGCTCAATGGCAGTGGTGGGTTGTGATCCGTCAATTATGGGTTACGGGCCGGTTCCGGCGTCAAAACTGGCGTTGAAAAAAGCGGGACTGTCAGCCAGCGATATCGATGTGTTTGAGATGAACGAAGCGTTTGCCGCACAGATCCTGCCATGCATTAAGGATCTGGGATTGATGGAGCAGATAGACGAGAAGATCAACCTCAACGGCGGCGCGATCGCGCTTGGTCATCCGCTCGGCTGCTCCGGAGCACGTATCAGCACCACGCTTATCAACCTGATGGAGCGCAAAGACGCGCAGTTTGGTCTGGCGACGATGTGTATTGGTCTGGGTCAGGGCATCGCCACGGTGTTTGAGCGGGTTTAATCAAAGATAATATCCCCTAAATAACTCGCATTGCAGCGCAGCGGCAACTGAGCGAATCCCCGGGCACATAGATAACTATGTGCCCGGGGTGAGCAAAGGCAGCCAACAAAGAGGCTGCGCGAATTATGACGGGAAACAGTTTAGTTGCCGTTTTTCCCGCCCGTCAGGGGCGGGTTTTTTCACCGTATGGCCCGTTCTACTCAGTAAGCGCTTTGGTCAGGCTAAATGGCATAGCCTGATATCCACGCGCACCATGTATTTGCATTTCGACCGCAGGCTCTTTTTCTCCCCATTTGAACTCTTCCAGATACGGATTAGGCAAGCTGGTAAATGCGCCTACCGACAAATCAAACGCACCACCTGCTGTTGCGGAATACACGAACACAGAATTCTTGTCAGTCTGGTACTCGGTGATAGAGGTTACCGGGCTAAACCACTCGTTCCCGCGCTCTTTACCGTATTGCCAGATCTGTTGGACTGTCTTGTTTTTCTGGTCGATTTTGTAAATCACGGAGCGGCTGTATTTCATACTCTGCATAGCAGGCTGTTCTAAGCCGCGGCCATCGCCATTGTCGAAAGCGGAAAGGTATAAGATATCGCCTTTACTCTTACTATCAATTTTAAAGGCCGTATGTTGCGTCCATGTCTAGTCGAAGTCACCCTCGCAGCCACTGTCCTGGCAGGCGATTTTTTGGCCTTTGCTATCCACAGGCGTCAGAATTGCGGCATTAAATGGCGCTTTCCAGCCAGCAGGCGTACCCAGTATCCACTTCACTTTCTTATCGCGGCCGATTTTGATAATCGCACTCTGGTGGCGGGAGCTGATGATGATGGAATCATCTTCACTGTCATAGTCGACGCTGTTGACATGCGCCCAGTTGCGGCCAGCCCCACTACCCACGATATCCCCGAATTTGTCGGAGGAGTCCAGCGCCGCCAGATCTTCTTCGCTCAACGTATGACCGGACTGGCTGGCGTCGATATTCAGGCACACAGCGCCCTGATCGAGGGTTTTCATTATCACATCACGATAAGGATCGAGGATATCAAACAGACGCCATTCATCCACTACCACGCCGTTCTGATCAACTTCGGCAATCACATCACGCACGGTACGAACATTTTTCCCATCAGGACGTTTATAGTTAGAGCTGGCTACACGCAGGAAGTAGTGACCGTTGGCCGCGTTATCCATTGAGTGTGAAAAATCGTTATAATTATCCGGCAGACGGCGGTTAAAGATTTCACGCCCCATGATATCGTATTTCACATAACGCTGACCGTAGCCCCACGATAGTGCGCCATCCTGGTTTTGTTTAAAGCCCATCATAACGCCAGCACGATAAATTGACTTTAAATCATAAATTGAACTTGGATTCATAAACCAACGAATATCACCGGAGGTGTCGATAATAGCGTTAGCTGTAGTGAAGTTCCATTCTAATGCACCCCCAGTAGGGTTGTTCCAGACAGTACGCGTTCCATTCCCAGACTTATCTTTCGTATTATTCAAAAGATACAAGCGATCTTTAAATTCTGGGGAAACCTTTTTAACATCGATAGTAAAGAGTGCTGATTGTTCTTCTTTTGTACCCGATGATTCAATATAGGCAGGCGGTGCATACATTTTATAGCTTTCTTTTATATTTTCGGTTTTACTACCCTGGATCCTTGTATATTCAACTTCAACGGTATTGACATAATCTGGGTAAAGACCAAAGACGGGGATACCGCCATACGTTAAAAGGTATTTATTATTAACTTTATACGCGATCTCCTGGCCATTTTCTTTGGGGACAATCCGTACATGCACGTCACGTAACTGGTAACCGCCATTACGAATAACGGCGGTTAGCGGCGCGATATCATAGGGGTTCATAACAACTTCGCCAATTTTTCCCTGGACCTGATAGTCCACTTTAGCGCCGCTGGCGCCGCCGATGGCGAAAGCAGTAGAAGGTACTGATGACAAAATTGCAACAGATAATGCGAGAGAAGTTAAAGCATATTTAAATTTCATAACACTCTCCATCTTATAAATAAATAACTAACTTTCCATTTTATGTTTCTTTTATAAAAATAAATGAAGCATATATAATTAACTATTTTTATTGATAGC
This sequence comes from Salmonella sp. SSDFZ54, assembly GCF_004010735.1. Classification (NCBI taxonomy): domain Bacteria; kingdom Pseudomonadati; phylum Pseudomonadota; class Gammaproteobacteria; order Enterobacterales; family Enterobacteriaceae; genus Salmonella; species Salmonella sp. SSDFZ54. The sequence continues at coordinate 2,082,966 of NZ_CP034819.1, read as the reverse complement.
CTCAGGACATAATATTACTTAATTTATTACACGCAATACAAAGCCTGTAGATATTCAATATCATAAGGTTTTATAGTTGACGATTAATTAATATTTAAGAGGACTTTTAGGTAGGCTAACGTAAAAAGGGACGCTACTGCGTCCCATAAAATAGTTAAATAAATGCGAACGCATCGCCAAACAGACGATCTTCCCGCGCGTTACGCTCATGACAGAACAGATCGCGGGCGATTTTCGCCATCTCAAAACGTCCGGCAATATAAATATCGTGCCCCGCCAGCGTACCATAATCCTGCAATACCGCCGTAAGTACCGTTCCTGTACGTCCACGCCAGCCTTCTTCCGGCTGCTCGACAACAGGTTCAATACGCAAATTCGGATGGTTAACAGAGAGTGCTTCCAGCTCAGAGAGATCATAGAGGTGCTTTTCTTCGCGACCACCCCAGTAAATGGTAACATCGCGGTTCGGGTTGCGCGCTAACGCCGTCAACAGGATGGAGCGCACATAAGAAAAGCCCGTACCGCCCGCGATCAGAATCAACGGACGCTCTTCATCGTCACGTAGCCAGGCGTCGCCATGCGGAATATCGACGACGATTTCCCGGTCTTTCAGAATCCGATCCATGACCGCCATCGCATACAGATTGAGCTCGGAGGCGCCAATGTGTAATTCAATAAACCCTTTCTCGTCCGGCGTTGAGGCCATCGAAAACGGGCGTTTGTCACGCTCGTCCATTACGACCATCAAATACTGACCAGCGCGGAATGAAAACGCCGCGTCCGGCACTAAACGAACCCGATATACGGTATCGGTGATAGCTTCTACCGAGGTCACTTTACAGCTTAAGGTTGTCATGCGCTCCCTCTGTCGGGTGTCGGGTCAATACCGACATTTTTCAAGCCGAGTCGCCACAGCCTGAAATGTCGATGTCCGCTTTCAGTTATTTAAAGATAGCCAGCTCATCCCAAATCGCATCAATACGCGCGGTAACTTCAGGATCTTTAACAATAGGACGACCCCACTCGCGTTGGGTTTCGCCCGGCCATTTGTTTGTGGCATCCAGCCCCATTTTTGAACCCAGCCCGGAGACCGGCGAGGCAAAATCCAGGTAGTCAATCGGCGTATTTTCAACCAGCACCGTATCCCGCGCAGGGTCCATACGGGTGGTAATCGCCCAGATCACATCATTCCAGTCGCGTGCGTTAACGTCATCATCGCAAACGATAACAAATTTCGTATACATAAACTGGCGCAAAAACGACCAGACGCCCATCATGACGCGTTTCGCATGACCAGCGTACTGCTTTTTCATCGTCACTACCGCCAGGCGGTAAGAACACCCTTCCGGCGGCAGATAAAAGTCGACGATTTCCGGAAACTGTTTTTGCAGAATAGGCACGAAGACTTCATTGAGCGCCACCCCTAATACCGCAGGCTCATCGGGCGGACGCCCGGTATAGGTGGAGTGATAGATGGCATCCTCACGCTGCGTAATATGCGTGACGGTAAAGACCGGAAAGTTATCCACTTCATTATAATAGCCCGTATGATCGCCATACGGTCCTTCCGGCGCCATCTCTCCCGGCTCAATGTAACCTTCAAGGATAATCTCGGCGCTGGCAGGCACTTCCAGATCGTTAGAAAGGCATTTAACCACTTCAGTTTTCGTGCCGCGCAGCAGGCCCGCAAAGGCATACTCCGACAGAGTATCGGGAACAGGAGTCACGGCGCCAAGTATCGTCGCCGGATCGGCGCCCAATGCGACGGAGACCGGGAAACGTTCACCCGGACGCGCGGCTAACCACTCCTGAAAATCCAGCGCGCCGCCTCGGTGAGACAGCCAGCGCATAATCAGCTTATTTTTACCTATCAACTGCTGACGATAAATGCCCAGGTTTTGCCGTTCTTTGTGCGGGCCACGCGTTACCGTCAGTCCCCAGGTAATCAGCGGCGCGGCGTCGTCCGGCCAACAGGTCATGACAGGAAGACGCGTTAAATCGACATCATCGCCAGACGCGATTTTCTGCTGGCAAGGCGCGCCGCGTAACCGTTTCGTCGGCATATTCAGCACTTGCTTAAACTGCGGCAGCTTGTCAAACAGATCGCGAAAGCCTTTCGGCGGCTCAGGTTCTTTCAGAAACGCTAATAATTTACCCACTTCCCGTAATGCGGAAACATCATCCTGCCCCATGCCCATCGCCACGCGTTTTGGCGTGCCAAAAAGGTTGCACAGCACCGGCATGGCGTAACCTTTAGGATTTTCAAACAGCAACGCCGGTCCACCCGCACGCAGCGTGCGGTCAGCGATTTCCGTGATTTCCAGATGAGGATCCACAGGTAGCGTGATGCGTTTTAGTTCCCCCTGCTGCTCAAGTAGCGTCAGGAAGTCGCGTAAATCGTGATATTTCATGGCGTCCATTGTAGCCTCTTGGTAAGCGCATCATTATACGGCGTTCATCATCGGGATGCTGTATTTTTGTTAAATTAGCGTGAACTCTGGCAACCAACGCTAATCCAGATACGGCTTAAAGGATGAAGTGTATAATTAACTTCGCGCATGGCTTTTGCTATGCTTGCGCCCCGAACAAGCGGATAAGAGTCATTATGCAATCCTGGTATTTACTGTACTGCAAACGCGGGCAACTTCAGCGTGCTCAGGAACACCTCGAAAGACAAGCGGTAAGTTGCCTGACACCGATGATCACCCTGGAAAAAATGGTACGCGGAAAACGTACCTCCGTCAGCGAACCGCTCTTTCCTAATTATCTGTTCGTTGAATTTGATCCGGAAGTGATACATACCACTACAATCAACGCCACGCGCGGCGTCAGCCATTTTGTGCGCTTTGGCGCGCATCCTGCGATCGTGCCTTCCAGCGTTATTCATCAGCTTTCTATCTACAAGCCCGAAGGCGTTGTCGATCCTGAAACCCCCTATCCCGGCGATAGCGTCATCATCACGGAAGGCGCATTTGAAGGGCTGAAAGCGATTTTTACCGAACCGGATGGCGAAACGCGTTCGATGTTACTGCTTAATTTACTCAATAAAGAAGTGAAGCAGAGCGTAAAAAACACCGGTTTTCGCAAGATTTAGCGATCGTTCAGAATACAACCTCAAATAAGGTTCTGGCGTTGGCATCTGTCATCGCCGCTAACCATTGCGGATCTTCACCACGCCATAGCGCTATGCGCTCCAGGATGTGAGGCAGATACGCGGGCTCGTTGCGTCGTGACGTTGGTTTCGGCGTAAGATCGCGGGGCAACAGATACGGCGCGTCGGTTTCTATCAGTAGCTTTTCCGCTGGAATAAACGGTAAGAGTTCACGTAGCTCAAGCCCGCGTCGTTCGTCGCAAACCCACCCGGTAATACCGATATAGAGCCCTCTGTCCACACAGGCCTGCATTTGCTGGCGTGAACCGGTAAAGCAGTGCAGTATTGCACCAGGAAGACTATCCAGCCAGGGATCAAGCAATGCCAGAAATCGCTCATGCGCGTCCCGGCAGTGCATAAAGATTGGCATCTGCAATTCGGCGGCAATTTGTAGCTGCGCCTGAAAGGCACGCTCCTGCTCCTGCGGCGTGGAAAAATTGCGATTGAAATCCAGCCCGCACTCACCGATAGCGACGACTTCCGGCTGGTTCGCCAGCGCAATAATGGCGTCTTCAGACGCGGGTGACCACTGACTGCTGTCATGGGGATGGACGCCAGCCGTCGACCAACAATGGGGGTAGCGCCGCGCCAGTTTTAACGCCTGCTGACTTTCATGGATGTTCGTTCCGGTCAGTAGCATACCTTTTACTCCCGCCGCAAACGCACGGGCGACCACATCATCACGATCTTTTGCAAACTGGCTACTGGTTAAATTAACGCCAATATCAAACATGCTTGCCCCCATATGACAACCGCCCTGGCGGGCGGTTGTGTTTAGTCTTCAGTGTGCTCGGCCTTTTCGGTTTCGGCCTCGTTATCTTCGTCGCGCGTCCGTCGCTTACCGACATAAAAGCGTGAGCAGAAAACGCCAATTTCAAACAGGCAGTACATCGGTATCGCCAGCAACGTTTGCGAGAAAACATCTGGCGGCGTAAGCAGCATTCCCACAATGAATGCCCCGACCAGGATATAAGGCCGTTTTTTACGCAAATCTTCTGGCGTGGTGATGCCCATCCAGCACAGCAACACAATCGCCACCGGCACTTCAAAGGCTACGCCAAAGGCCATAAAAAGCGCCATGACAAAGCTAAGATAGCTGGCGATATCTGTCGAAACCTGTACCCCTTCCGGCGCCGTATGTGTCAGAAAACCAAAGGCCAAAGGGAATACGACAAAATAGGCGAAGGCCATACCAATGTAGAAAAGCAGCGAGCTGGATACCAGCAACGGTACGACCAGACGACGCTCATGCTTATACAGCGCCGGGGCGATAAAGGCCCAAACCTGGTACAAAATGACAGGCGCGGATAAGATCAAAGACACCATGAAGGTGAGTTTGATAGGCGTAAAAAACGGCGACGCCACATCCGTCGCAATCATTGTCGCCCCTTGCGGCATCTGTTTAATCAGCGGTGCGGCGACTAAATGATAAATATCATTGGCGAAATAAATTAACGCCAGAAAAATCAGAAGCACTGCGACGATGCAGTTTAGCAGGCGCTTACGCAACTCGATCAGATGCGTGATAAGCGGTTGAGTATCTTCTACAGCCATGTTTACGGTTTATCACTCGACGAGGGGGAAGATTCGACAACAGGCGCAGCGGATTTCTTCTCGGCGTCTATCGTGGCTACGGAAGCGGTTTCCGTCGACTCAGGCACGTTAGCTTTAACGGGCTCCGGCTTTTGTTCCGGCGCGCTCGCCTGTGTTTCAGCGGCGGCAGGGGTGACGCCCTCATGCTGCGTTTCGTTCCCTTTTACCACCGGATTATGGATGGTATGCGCTTCATCGCTCGCTTGTTCGGGATCGTTAGCGCTGTAGGTGCGTTTCATCGACTCCGCGGCCTGACGCAGTTCATCCATAGATGCTTTCAGTTCGGGTGTCAGATTTTCCAGGCTCGCCTTTTCGACTTTTTTCAGACTGTCCTGGAACTCCTGAAGTTTCAGTTCCTGAGTCAGTTCATTCTGAACCGTTGTCGCAAGGGACCGCAACGCGCGAATCCAGCCCGCTACCGTTTTTACCGCTACTGGCAATCGTTGCGGCCCCAACACAATGAGGCCGATAACGAACACTAACAGCAGTTCGCTAAAACCGATATCAAACACGGATTATACCTGCTCTTTATCTTGGCTTTTAGCGTCTTCCTTTTTCGCTTCGCCTTGCTTATCCGCGATAGATTTAGCGGTAAAATCAGCGTCCTGACTGGTTTTATCCTGTTTGGCATCATCATCGCTCATGGCCTTTTTAAAGCCTTTGATAGACGCGCCAAGATCGGAACCGATGGAACCGAGTTTTTTGGTGCCGAACAGCAGTACGACGATAACGGCAACAATCAACAACTGCCAAATACTGATACCACCCATACATGTTCCTCTGTGATAGATGATGAATTAATAGGGCCGCATTATACACATTATCCTTCGCGCTGCCTCTTTGTTAGCCGCTTTCGCCCGCCCTATTCACATACTTTTACATACGACCGGGACGACATTGACTTGCGGCCTGAGTACTGCCTCGAGTGATAATATGTACCTGCGTGACACAACCGGCGTTGAGCGATAAAAAATCTCAACGAGTTTTACGCCAGCCAACCAGCCAGACCACTACGCCGCCGACCATGAGCCAGCCAGGCATCAATCCCCATTCAGGGCGGTTGACGAGTAAGAATGACCCGCTCAGTAACAGCGTTGCGCCAATTCCCAATAAATAACGAGACTGACTTTGGCGCACATGGTTTACCTGTAACTCGCGCGCAATCTTATCAACACTGTGCTGTAAATATTTGCCCTGGCGCAAACTGTCGTACACCAGTTCAGGTATTTCTGGCATTTTTTCGACCCAGAACGGCGCTTTTTCTTTAAGAGCCCGCGTGAGAGCCGGAATACCCACCTGATCTTTGATCCAGGACTCAAGAAACGGCTTCGCCGTTTTCCACAAATCAAGCTGAGGATAAAGTTGCCGCCCAACCCCTTCAACATACAATAATGTTTTCTGCAACAACACCAGTTGCGGCTGGACTTCCATGTTAAATCGACGCGCTGTATTGAAAAGGTTTAACAACACATGACCAAACGAGATTTCCGCGAGCGGCTTTTCAAAGATAGGTTCACAGACGGTGCGGATGGCAAACTCAAAATCTTCAACGTTGGTATCTGGCGGAACCCAGCCTGAATCGACATGCAGCTCCGCCACCTTTCGGTAATCGCGATTAAAAAACGCGATAAAGTTTTCAGCCAGATAACGCTTATCTTCTTTGTTTAGCGACCCAACGATACCGCAGTCAATGCCGATATATTGCGGATTTTCAGGGTGTTCATGGCTGACAAAAATATTTCCCGGATGCATGTCCGCATGGAAAAAGCTGTCGCGGAAAACCTGGGTGAAGAAAACTTTAACCCCGCGTTCCGCCAGCAGTTTCATGTTGGTGCCGTTCTTTTCCAGCGCCGCCACATCCGAAACCGGAATGCCGTATATCCGCTCCATCACCATCATGTTCTGGCTACAGTAATCGGAGTACACCTCCGGGATATACAGCATGGGACTATTTTCAAAATTGCGGCGTAACTGAATCGCGTTGGCCGATTCCCGTAGCAGATTCAGCTCATCGATCAGCGTTTTCTCATACTCACGCACCACTTCCGTCGGGCGCAGACGACGCCCATCCGGCAACAGGCGTGGTACCCAGCGAGCAAGGCGATAAATCAGTTTCAGGTCTGCCTGAATTACCGGCAAAATATCCGGGCGAATGACCTTAATAACCACTTCTTTACCGTTTGATTTCAATCGCGCGGTATGTACCTGGGCGATTGACGCCGACGCTAAAGGCTGGATATCAAAGTCGTCAAACCAGGCTTCGACTGGTAGCCCCCCCATCGCCTCTTCAATCTGGGCTTTCGCCAGCCGACCATCGAATGGCGCGACTTTATCCTGGAGCAAAGCGAGCTGATCGGCGATTTGCGGCGGGAACAGGTCACGGCGCGTGGAGAGCATCTGACCAAATTTGATCCAGACCGGTCCCAGCTCTTGCAACGCCAGTCTTAATCGTTCACCCAGCAATTTATCTTTATGCCGGTTTGGCATCCAGAACAGCGAATAGCGCCATAATCGGAGTGGCAGTGTAAGACGCATTCGGGGGATGAGTTCATCAAGGCCGTAGCTTAGAAACGTGCGGATGATGAAATATAGGCGCCGTACTTCACCTGGCGTCATTTGGCCTCCAGTTTTTCCAGCCGTGTGGTCAGAGAATCTACGGCGCGCTCAACAGCCGCGGTTTCTTCGGCAAACCATGCGACTTCCAGCGGGCCAGGCGCCATACGCCACTCTTCAGTGATCGCTTCAGCGGCATAACGCTGCTGGCGTTGAAACCCGTGGCGCAGGAATTTAGCCCCGCCACGCACGACCTTACCGATACTTTCCGCCGCAATATCACCCGTGTATGGCGCCAACAGCTCCGCAGGATCGAATTCGGCGAGATCGGCGAGCGCCACAAAATTTTGCACGACCTGAATATCGCCCTGCACTTCCAGTTCGCCGCTGCGAATAAGCGCGGCCAACTGCTGACGATCGCGTAGTTTTGGCAAAACGCTAGCTTGAGTGATTACCGTACAGTCCGCTTCGCCTTCCCATGCCCCCAGCACATCAACCTGGCGTTCACTGAATACCAGGACTAATGGCATCGAAAATCCCTTTAGTTTCACACACAGTACTTTTCCCTGTAAGCGCGTTCTGGCTGATTTCAGCGCTGGCGAACGATACAGAAACGTATTGAGGAGACCTTCAATTCCTGCGGTCACTAAGGGTTTAAAAGGCATTCCACCCTCCTAGAATTTATAACCACGGTGCAATGCCACAACGCCCGCCGTCAGATTGTAATAATCCACGCTCTCAAATCCGGCGTCCTGCATCATGGCTTTTAAGGTATCCTGATCGGGATGCATACGGATGGATTCCGCGAGATACCGATAGCTATCCGCATCGTTTGCGACCATCGAGCCAATACGCGGTAAAATATGGAAAGAATAGGCGTCATACGCTTTACTCAGCGGCTCAATGATAGGCTTGGAAAATTCAAGCACCAGTAAACGTCCGCCGGGTTTCAACACACGGAACATTGACCGCAGCGCTTTTTCTTTTTCCGTTACATTGCGCAAACCAAACGAAATGGTAATGCAATCAAACGTATTATCAGGGAAAGGCAGAGCTTCGGCATTCGCCTGCACATACTCTACGTTGCCGATCACGCCGATATTACGCAGCTTCTCACGCCCCATTTTGAGCATGGAATCATTAATATCCGCCAGGATAACTTTGCCAGTTTCCCCGACCATACGTGAAAATTTCGCGGTAAGATCGCCCGTACCACCCGCTAAATCGAGAACGGTTTGTCCACGACGCACGCCACTGCAATCAATGGTGAAGCGCTTCCACAAACGATGAATGCCAAATGACATTAAGTCATTCATCACATCGTACTTTGACGCCACAGAATGAAAAACGTGGGCCACCATGTCAGCTTTCTGCTCTTTAGCGACGGTCTGAAAGCCAAAGTGCGTCGTTTCTTGTGAATCTTCCACCATCTCAGTGCCTGCTTATCGATAAAAATGTTCAAGAAGTGTAACAGATTGGGCCAATTTGCCCTACTCTGCGCCAGGACTAAACTACTCCGTATGGGTTAACTTAACTGCTGCTTCACCCGTTCATCATTGGGATAATGTTCATCCTGCCGCCCTTCAGGGATCGATCGTAAACGATATTCTTCATCTTGCGTAACGGCCTGTTCCGCTAAATCCGGATTAATCTCGCGTTTGATTTCCACGCCTAGCCCCCGGAAGGCCTCCGCCTGCGCCAAAACGTTGCCACGCCCCGACGCAAGTTTTTTCATCGCCTGGCGGTAGTTATCCTGCGCTTTATCCAGACTCTGACCGATCGCTGACATATCATCAACGAACAACCGCATTTTATCGTAGAGCTTACTGGCTCTGTCTGCGATGTGCTGCGCATTGCGGCTCTGGTGTTCATAGCGCCACAGGTTGGCGATTGTCCGTAACGCCACCAGCAGCGTCGTGGGGCTTACCAGCATAATGTTATTTTTCAGCGCCTCGGTTATCAGTTCGGGCTGTTTATCTAACGCCAGCAGGAAAGCGGGTTCTACGGGGATAAACATCAGAACATAGTCCAGCGAGCGGAGGCCGGGAAGCTGCTGGTAGTCTTTACGCCCCAGTAAGCGAATATGATTGCGCACCGAGGCGATGTGCTCTTGTAAAGCGGCCTCGCGCGTGTAGTCATCTTCAGCGTTAAAGTAACGCTCGTAGGCGACCAACGTCATTTTAGCATCGATGACCACATCTTTGCCCTGCGGCAAGCGGACGATGACATCCGGCTGCATCCGCGAGCGCGCATCGTTCTCAATGCTGACCTGGGTTTCGTATTCGTAGCCTTCACGCAGTCCGGATGCCTCCAGTACCCGCGCCAGCACAACTTCGCCCCAGTTTCCTTGCGCCTTATTGTCCCCTTTCAGGGCGCGCGTCAGGTTGATCGCTTCCTGCGCCATTTGCGCGTTAAGCTGCTGCAAATTACGAATTTCGTGCGCCAGCGTATGCCGCTCCTGCGCTTCTTTGCCAAAACTCTCCTGAACCTGGCGGCGAAAACCGTCCAGTTGCTCACGCAGCGGCGTCAGCAGGCTATTCAGGCTTTGTCGGTTTTGTTCGTCTACGCGACGATTACTGTGTTCAAAGATACGGTTCGCCAGATTTTCAAACTGCTCGCTTAAACGCTGTTCGCTGTTGATCATCTGACGGATTTTGTCTTCCGCGTGTTGTTGAGTCGCTTCCAGACGGGTCGTGACTTCACGCAGATCGGCTTCCAGAGAGGTATTGATACTGTGCAGGCTACGCAGTTCGTTATTAAGTAACTCGCATTCACTGCGCCAGTGCGCTTCTTGCGCTAATTGCTGCCGGGCCGCGCTAAGTTCGATATCCAGCTCACGCCGTTCTTCGATAAGATCGGCGCGGATTTGATCGGCGTGCGCTTTCGTCGCCAGCCAGCCAATCACCACCCCAGCCGCCAGCGCCACGACGGCGCTTATCATAAGAGTAATATCCACAACACCTCTCCTGGAACCACACTGTCCTGCACAAAATAGAATTGTGCTGTATAAACGTCCAGTTTAAAAGGGATTTCCTGCGAGGCGCCACGCAAAAAGAAAAGGCCGAACGCGTCGGCCTTTGCAAAAGAGAGGAGAATTACAGCAGACGACGGGCCGCTTCCACGACGATTTTCACCGCGTGGCTTTCAGTTTGTTTCATCGTTTCCGCATTCGGAATCTCTTGTTGGGTACGGTTGACGATAACGCCCGCCACCATACCTGCGCGTAACCCCTGGCTTGCGCACATGGTTAACAGCGTAGCGGATTCCATTTCGTAGTTCATTACGCCCATCGCCTGCCACTCTTCCATAGAGCCTTTGAAGCGACGAACAACGCGGCCAGAATAGGTGTCATAACGTTCCTGACCCGGATAGAAAGTGTCGGAAGAGGCGGTTACGCCAACGTGAGTCGTGGCGCCAATCGATTTCGCGGCTTCAACCAGCGCAGTGGTGCAGGCAAAGTCGGCAACCGCCGGGAATTCCATCGGCGCAAAATGCAGGCTCGCCCCATCCAGACGTACGGATGCGGTCGTTACCAGAACGTCGCCGACGTTAATGTGCGGCTGAATAGCCCCCGTGGTGCCGATACGCAAGAAGGTACGAATACCCAGTTGCGCCAGTTCTTCCACGGCAATAGAGGTAGACGGGCCGCCGATACCGGTAGAGCAAACGATAACTGCTTTGCCATCCAGCTCAGCGCGCCAGGAGGTGAATTCGCGGTGAGATGCCAGCTTAACCGGCTTATCCATCAGCGCGGCGATCTTTTCCACACGCTCAGGATCGCCAGGGACGATGGCGAGCTGGGCCCCTTGTAAATCGTTTTTGGTGAGGCCGAGATGAAAAACATCAGACTTGGACATATAAAACTCCTCTGTGAATCGGGTTTGTCAGAAGAAGCAAAAAGACACTTTACCTAAGGCATAAAGATATTTTCGTGACAGCCATCACTATGGCGTAAAACAATTGCACTCGATTACCATTAAAAAGTGATGCGCATCACAATAAATAATCAATATCGCCAGGCATTGCACAAAAGATAGCCGCTTTAAGGCAATGTGGTTTGTTACACACTGTCTATAGTTAAGATTGCGCTATTTTTTAAGGGTACGGAGAATACCATGACAACGACACATCCATCCGGCTTTGCACCTGCAGCTTCCCCACTTGCCCCTACGATGATTCATACGCCTGATGGGGCCATTAGCGCGGGGATAACGTCGATTCCCTCTCAGGGCGACGATATGCCAGCCTATTACGCCAGACCAAAAGCGAGCGACGGCGCGCTGCCTGTGGTCATTGTGGTACAGGAAATTTTTGGCGTACATGAACACATTCGCGATATTTGCCGACGACTGGCGCTGGAAGGCTATCTCGCTATCGCGCCGGAACTCTATTTCCGCGAAGGCGACCCCAATGATTTCGCCGATATACCCACATTATTGAGCGGGCTGGTGGCTAAAGTACCCGATTCGCAAGTCCTTGCCGACCTGGATCACGTCGCCAGTTGGGCTTCGCGCAACGGCGGGGACGCGCATCGGCTGATGATCACCGGTTTTTGTTGGGGAGGCCGGATTACCTGGCTGTACGCCGCGCACAACCCACAGTTAAAAGCGGCGGTAGCGTGGTACGGCAAGCTGGTGGGCGACACGTCACTCAATTCGCCGAAGCATCCCGTTGATATCGCCACCGATCTTAACGCGCCGGTACTGGGTTTATACGGCGGGCAGGATACCAGTATTCCACAGGAGAGCGTGGAAACCATGCGTCAGGCGCTACGCGCCGCTAATGCGAAGGCGGATATCGTGGTCTATCCCGATGCAGGGCACGCGTTTAATGCCGATTATCGTCCGGGCTACCACGAAGCCTCGGCGAAAGACGGCTGGCAAAGAATGCTGGAATGGTTCGCGCAGTACGGCGGGAAAAAAGGCTAACCACAGCGCATTACGATGTTTGTTGGGCCTACGAGACCGGAGTCGGTGTAGGCTCAACAAAGCGTCATCGCCACGTTAGCTATGCTTTACCACAGCATTTTTTATATTTTTTGCCGCTGCCGCAGGGACAGAGATGGTTACGACTGACGGCTCCTGTGTCTTTACGCGCGTCCTGCGCCAGCCAGCGCATGATCGATGCCATTGGATAGCCTTGCGCCAGCAGCTCCCGCCAGACATTCATATACGGCGTAACGTGCTGGAAAAAATGCTTATAGCCCGCACACAAGTAATTATGCGCAGGATGACCGGACGGCGAGACGGCAAAGCGATGCTTCGGACAGCCGCCATGACACGCAAAGCGGTAGTCACAGCGACGACAATCGGCGGTCAGGGTCTCCCGCTTGGCCTCGCCAAACGCAATAGCCCGCTCGCTATTATTTAAGGCTTTGATGCTGTGCTGGTGGATATTTCCCAGCAGATGCTCCGGGTAGACAAAGTGGTCGCAGTTGTAGAGATCGCCGTTCGACTCCAACGCGAAGGCATGTCCACAAGTCTCGGAATGTACACACAGTACCGGCTGCTGCGCCGTCCAGGCGGCTAACGCCACGTCAAACATCTGCACATAGACGCGGTCTACGTCGCGACGAACCCAGATATCAAAGATCTGGTTGAGAAATTCGCCATATTGCCACGACGGTACCGTCCATGGCGCCAGCGTCGCCGCGCTTTCGCCGGGCATCACCAGATTAAGTACCGATGAGTTATCGGTGCTCATTCGCTCTACCAGCGGGATAAACTGAATAAAACGCGATCCCGCCGCCAGAAGAAATTCGTAGACGTCTGCTGCATGACCGACGTTATGTTTTCCCACGACGGTTAAGGTATTAAAGTCGACATGGTGCGCTTTAAGCCGCGCCATTGCTGCGACGACCTGTTCATGAGTTCCTTTTCCAGCGCGATTAAGCCGATAGTGGTTGTGTAACGACGCCGGGCCGTCGATAGAGAGACCGATGAGAAAATGCTGTTCAGCGAAAAAGCGCGCCCACTCGTCATTCACCAGGATGCCGTTCGTCTGCAACGCATGAGTGATTTTTCGCCCATCGCCGTACTTTTCACATAATGCGACAACCCGGCGGAAAAACGGTAGCCCCATCATGGTCGGTTCGCCGCCCTGCCAGGCAAAGTCAATGCGGTCGCCACTCTGCGCGGCAATATGCTGGCGTATAAACTGTTCCAGCGTCTCGTCCGACATTCGCCAGTTTTTATTGCGTTCCGGGTACAGCGCCTCTTTTTCAAGATAGAAGCAATATGTGCAATCAATATTGCAGATCGCGCCGCCGGGTTTGGCCATTACGTGACAACCTGCTACCGCCATGTCAGACATCTCCGTTAAAAAATAAGGTTCACCTGCGCCATGAGACAATGCGACGTTTATCGTCGCCAGGGAACATAACAGAATGGAAAACCTCGTTTTGTGCTATGAGAGCGCTGGGCGATCATGACAGGAAAAACGATCTGCGAGGCAATAAAATCCGCCGCGCTGCTTCCAGGGACGCTATCCGCCTGGTTGTCATTCATACGGAGAACCTTTTTATTATCAAGATCGCCAAATAGCCAGATCCTGAAAAAGACAGCGCGGAAAATAAGAAAAAGGGAAATGAGAAGAAAGAGGCGCTGTTAATCAGGTCAGACACGGGCGCTACCCGTCAAAGGGTAGCGCCGCATTGCTGCCGGATAAACGCAGCGGTCAGGATGGGCTATTTCGCCTGACGCAGATTATGCGCCGCTTTGACCATGTTCGCTAACGCCGCGCGGGTTTCCGGCCAACCGCGAGTTTTCAGACCGCAGTCCGGATTCACCCACAGGCGTTGTGCCGGAATACGCTGTGCCGCCTTCTTCAGCAGGGCTTCAATCCACTCGACGCTCGGCACGTTCGGCGAGTGAATATCGTACACGCCCGGCCCGATTTCGTTCGGGTAGTCGAACGCTTCGAACGACTCCAGCAACTCCATATCCGAGCGGGAGGTCTCAATGGTGATCACATCCGCATCCAGCGCGGCGATCGAATCCATAATGTCGTTGAACTCGCAGTAACACATGTGGGTGTGGATCTGGGTTTCATCCTTCGCCACCGCCGCGTTGATGCGGAAGGCTTCCACACCCCATTCCAGATAGGCGTCCCAGTCGCTGCGACGCAGCGGTAGACCTTCGCGCAGCGCCGGTTCGTCGATCTGAATAATCCCAATCCCCGCCGCCTCCAGATCCGCGACTTCATCACGCAGCGCCAGCGCAATCTGTTTCGCAATCGTTTCGCGGGTCACGTCTTCGCGGGGGAATGACCAGCAAAGAATAGTCACCGGGCCGGTCAACATCCCTTTTACCGGCTTGTCGGTCAGCGACTGGGCATATTTCGCCCACTCCACGGTAATCGATGCCGGACGGCTGATATCGCCAATCACTACCGGCGGTTTCACACAGCGGGAGCCATAGCTTTGCACCCAACCATTCTGGGTAAAGACGAAGCCGTCCAGATGCTCGCCGAAGTATTCCACCATGTCGTTTCGCTCGGCTTCGCCGTGTACCAGCACATCCAGCCCTAAACGCTCCTGCTCGATGATAGCCTGTTTGATATGTTCGGCGATGCCGGTGCGGTAGTTATTCGCGTCGAGGTTGCCCTTTTTGAAGTCCAGACGCAGGCCGCGAATTTCCGTGGTTTGCGGAAACGAACCGATAGTCGTCGTCGGCCAGGCGGGAAGTTTAAAGCGGGCGCGTTGCGCTTCAGCGCGCACCTCATACGGATTCTCACGCTGGCTGTCCTGCGCGGTGATCGCCGCCAGGCGTTTTTCTACCGCGGCATTATGTACGCGACGGGAGTGACGACGAGCCTGAATCGGTGCGCTCCATTCCTCAAGCGCCGCCGTTTCGCCGCTGTTCAGCGCATCGCGCAGCAACGCCAGTTCACCGCATTTTTGCAGCGCAAAGGCAAACCAGCTTTTAACTTCCGTATCCAGACGCGTTTCGACGCTGAGATCGATCGGGCTGTGCAGCAAAGAGCAGGAGGATGCTACCCACAGCGCGCGTTTGCCCACAAGGGCGTTAATCTGCGCGTATTTTTCGGTCAAATCGGCGCGCCAGACATTACGCCCGTTAATCAAGCCTGCGGAGAGCAGCCAGTCGACCGGCAGACGTTGATGCAGTTCCGCTACATCATCTTTGCCATGAATGAGGTCAACATGTAACCCCTGTACCGGTAGCGCGATAATAGTGTCCAGGTTTGGCGTCACGCCTTCAAAATAGGTCGTCAGCAACAGCTTCACCTGGCCGGCGAGCGCGTCGTAAGCCGGTTTGAAGGCATCCAGCCACGCCTGCGGCAGTTCCAGCACCAGTGCTGGCTCATCAATTTGGACCCACTCAATACCACGTTTTGCCAGTTCAGCCAGTACGTGCTGATACACCGGCAAAATGTCTTTCAGCAACGTCAGGCGGTCAAACGGCTCGCCTTTCACTTTACCCAGCCACAGATACGTGACAGGCCCCAGCAGTACGGGTTTGATCTTATGCCCCAGCGCCAGCGCTTCGTCCACTTCCTCCAGCAACTGTGTCCAGGTGAGTCTGAACTGCTGGCCTTTGCTGAACTCCGGTACTATGTAGTGATAGTTAGTATTAAACCATTTGGTCATTTCCGCTGCCGCCGCCGGTTCGCCGGTTGGCGCGCGACCGCGGCCAATGCGGAACAGAGTGTCGATGTCCACGGAACCGTCGTTGTTCTGATGACGAGCCGGCACATTGCCTAACAGCAGGCTGGTGGTCAGAACATGGTCGTACCAGGCAAAGTCGCCTACCGGTAACAGGTCAATACCCGCTTGTTTCTGCTGCTCCCAGTGACGCGCGCGCAGTTCGTGCCCCACCGCCAGTAACGCTTCACGCGTTGTGTTCCCCGCCCAGTAGCTCTCTTGCGCTTTTTTCAACTCGCGACGCAGGCCAACGCGAGGAAAACCGAGGGTATGAGTCAATATTGTCATTTTACTTCCTCTAATTATATGTAAATCCTAAGTATTTTAAATTCAGGGAAGGCGGCAAGTTTGCTCATCCCCGGGAGCTTACATCAGTAAGTGACCGGGGTGAGGAAACGCAGCCAACGCACCATCAATTTAAAAGACGACGGATTTTGGACGTCTGGATGTTTACACATCCATAATGTAAAGGTACTGTATATTCCTCAAGCGCAATTTGTTCATGGCGAAGTGAAGGACTTTCATGATCGAAATTAAACATCTGAAAACACTCCAGGCATTGCGGAATAGTGGATCGCTGGCTGCTGCTGCTGCGGTGCTGCACCAGACCCAATCCGCTCTGTCTCATCAGTTCAGCGATCTGGAACAACGCCTTGGCTTCCGCCTGTTCGTGCGTAAAAGCCAGCCGCTGCGCTTTACGCCGCAGGGGGAAGTTCTGCTGCAACTGGCAAACCAGGTGCTGCCGCAAATCAGCCGTGCGCTGCAGGCGTGCAACGAACCGCAGCAAACTCGTCTGCGCATCGCTATTGAATGTCATAGCTGTATTCAGTGGCTGACCCCGGCGCTGGAAAACTTCCGTGCAAGCTGGCCGCAGGTAGAAATGGATTTCACATCCGGCGTCACTTTTGATCCGCAACCGGCCTTGCAACAAGGCGAGCTGGATTTGGTGATGACATCGGATATTTTGCCGCGCAGCGGGCTGCATTATTCGCCGATGTTTGATTTTGAAGTCCGACTGGTGCTGGCGCCCGACCATCCGCTGGCCAGCAAAACGCAGATTACGCCGGAAGATTTAGCCAGCGAAACGCTGTTGATTTACCCGGTGCAGCGCAGCCGACTGGATGTCTGGCGACATTTCCTGCAACCGGCGGGTATCAGTCCGCTGCTGAAAAGCGTGGATAATACGCTACTGCTGATTCAGATGGTGGCGGCCAGAATGGGCATTGCCGCCCTGCCGCACTGGGTGGTGGAAAGCGTTGAGCGCCAGGGTCTGGTGGTGACCAAAACCCTGGGTGATGGTCTGTGGAGCCGCCTGTATGCCGCCGTGCGCGACGGCGACCAGCGTCAGGCGGTGACCGAGGCGTTTATTCGCTCGACGCGGGATCACGCCTGCGATCATCTGCCGTTTGTGCGGAGCGCGGAGCGACCCATTTTCGATGCACCCACAGCGAAGCCAGGATCACAGCCGCGCCTGTAATAAAGCTTGGCCAGTGGGGCTGCTGATGCCAGATGGCAAGATTAACCAGTAGTCCTGCAGGAACATGCATATTATTCATGATACCCAGAGTCCCGGCGTCTACCTGGGTAGCGCCATAGTTCCACATAAAGTAGCCAATGCCGGACGCCACCACGCCGAGAAACACCAGAATGCTCCATTGCAGCGTGGTTTCCGGCAGCTTTTGCGCGTTCCCCAACAGCGACCACGCCACCGCCGCCACCAAAAACGCCCCCAGATAGAACCATGCAAAGGCGTTGTGCTGCGGCATGGGACGGGTCTCCATCAGACGTTTATACCCCACCATTCCGATAGCGAAACTGATATTAGAAAGCTGCACCAGGAGCAAACCGACCCAAAAATGGTCGGTCACGCGATCGTAGCGAATAATCCCGGCGCCAATCACCGCCAGCAACGCGCTAAATGCATAGCCCCAGCGCAAACGACGCTGACTCATCACATCGTAAATCAGCGTGATATAGAGCGGCGTCAGAACGGTAAACAGCAGCAGTTCGGATACGGTCAGGTAGAGGTAAGCATGGAAGCTCAACATATACATGATGCCAAGCTGCATCGCCCCCACCAGCATATACAGGCTGATGGTTTTTAGGTTGTGCCCGCGAGAACGCAAAAACGGCAGAAAAACGAGCGCCGCCAGCCCAACGCGTATCAGCACCGCGAAATAGCTATCGACATGCCCGGCAAGATACTCGCCAAATAGACTAAAGGAGAAAGCCCACAGGATAGTGGTAATGATGAGTAGCGCCACAATGGATGTCTCTTAAAACAGGAAACACCCATTGTAGCGGAGAGTGAAGTTGACAACTGGTCAACTAACAAACAATCACATCAGCGTAAGAAAAGATCGCGCAGGTAATGCGGCACGGCGTTATCCGCGTTGATGCCGATCACCTCAAGTTCGGGATACAGGTCTTTCAGACGCTGGTGCGCATTGCCCATGATGCAGCCTTTGCCCGCCATCGTGAGCATTTCAGCGTCGTTCATTCCGTCGCCAAAGGCGATACACTCTTTCAGACTGTACCCCATCGCCTGAGCGACCGCTTCCAGCGCATGACCTTTCGACACTCCGCCCGCCATCACTTCCAGACAGGTTAGCGTAGAGAAGCTCACGTTTACCCGATCGCCCCAGCGCGCGTTAATCGCCTGCTCCAGCGGCAACAACTTTTCATGAGTGTCGCTGGTGAAAAACACTTTGCTGACGCCCTCCGGCTCCAGCAGCGCAGGTTCAAACAACGAGTAGTTAAATACCGCCTCTTTGAAAAAACGCATTTCATCGGGGCGATGACGATTCATAAACCATTCGTCGTCGCGATAAACGTTAGTCACGATGTCCGGATTCGCATTCACCACCCCGAACAGGTCGCTGGCAATGTCGCTGTCCAGATTATGCGTAAAAACCAAATTCCCGTCGGTATCGTGCACTCGCGCGCCGTTGGAGGTGATCATATAAGACTTGATTTCAAGATTATCGCGGATTTGCCCTACATCGACATGATGACGACCAGTGGCAAAGACAAAATGGATGCCGCGTGCGGTCAACAGCTTCAGAGTCTCTTTGGCATAAGGGGACAACGTATGGTCGGGGGAGAGCAGCGTGCCATCTAAATCAGACGCAACAACCTGATACATAATAAAATTTAACCTCTAAGCAAAGCGATTTCCGCTGGATAAATTAGGCTTGTTGAAAAATTCAACAATGGCGTTAAGCGCGACTGAGCGCATGGCGTCCTTTTCAAAAAGGATCTCATGGTACGCGCCTTTGATAACCAGCGGTTTTCCCCCTTCACAAGGGTATCCCGCCGCGGCGCGAATTTCACAAAAACGATCGTGGGTGCGGTTATCCACTACCCGCTCTTCTTCCGCCTGAATCAGTAGCGTAGGCGTCGTGTCATCGCTCGCCCCAGCCAGAACCTGCTCACCCGCCAGAATGCCTTCGCGTACCCAATGCCAGGTGGGGCCGCCAACGCGCAGCTGCGGCTCGTCGGCATAAAATCGTAAGTTGCGCTGATAACGCTGGCGGCTGTGGGTCAGCGCATTCATCCCAAACGGCAACGCCCGCCACTGACCGGTACCAATAGCGTAATCTTCACGGATACGCTGGTGCCCCTCGGCCCAGTCGAGAATATGGCGCACCATAAAGGAAGGCAAGCGTATCACAATACCAAACATCGGCGCGGTGAGCGCAATAGCATCGCACCGCACACGATGGCGTTGCAGGAACAGGGTGGCTATCGCGCCCCCCATTGAGTGCGCCAGGATATAACGCTTACGCCACGGCCCCGGCTCAATTTCCTGCTGCCAGAACGCCGCTAAGTCCTCAACATAATCGTTAAAATGATCAACGTGACCCCGATGCGGGTCCGATAACATCCGCCCGGAGCGCCCTTGACCACGGTGGTCGATGATGAAGATATCAAAACCGAGATGAAAAAGGTCATACGCCAGTTCAGCGTATTTTACATAACTCTCAATGCGGCCAGGACAAATGACGATCGTCCGATCGTTGGAATCATTTCGAAAACGGACAAAGCGCACCGGAATGTTACCCACGCCGATAAACTCCGCCTCTTCCCGCTGACGCCAGAAATCGGTCAGCGGCCCCATAGCAAAAGCGGCAAACGCATTTTCTCTTGTTTCCCAGTCATTTTGCTGCTGAAACATCGGGTTTTCGGCCTCGTTTACCAGGTAAAATCGTTTTTTGCGTCGTGCCTGACACAACACAGCGGCAGTAGCGTATTGTGGCACAAAAACAGACAACCAGGGAGTTTCGCATGACCTTTGAATGGTGGTTCGCCTATCTACTGACCTCAACTCTGCTGAGTCTTTCTCCGGGTTCAGGCGCCATCAATACCATGACGACGTCTATCAACCATGGATATCGTGGCGCAGCGGCTTCTATCGCCGGACTCCAGACCGGGCTGGGGATACATATCGTACTGGTGGGCGTCGGACTGGGTACGCTCTTTTCGCGCTCGCTCCTCGCTTTTGAAATTCTGAAATGGGCTGGCGCGGCTTATCTTATCTGGCTGGGTATCCAGCAATGGCGCGCCGCAGGCGCTATCGATCTGCATACTCTCGCCCAGACGCAATCGCGGGGTCGACTGTTCAAACGCGCGGTCTTTGTCAATCTAACCAATCCCAAAAGTATTGTCTTTCTTGCCGCCCTGTTTCCGCAATTCATCATGCCGCAGCAACCGCAACTGGCGCAGTACCTCATTCTCGGCGTCACTACGATTGTGGTGGATATGATTGTGATGACCGGTTACGCCACGCTGGCGCAGCGCATTGCCGCCTGGATTAAAGGACCAAAGCAGATGAAGGCGCTGAATAAAGCGTTTGGTTCGTTGTTTATGCTGGTAGGCGCGCTCCTGGCGTCGGCAAGACACGCGTGATAGTCGTGCCGGATGATGTTTATCCGGCCCGGAGGTAAATTAGCGCGAAATAATCAGGTGAATACCAAAGCCCGCAAACAGAGCGCCGGCAAAACCATCAATCCATTTCGCCAGACGCTGATAGCCGCGGCGCATTTTCGGCAGCGCGAACAGGCTGGCGACTACGGTAAACCAGGCCAGCGTTTCCAGGGTAATTAACGCGAAAATACCCCAGCGCGCCGCAGCGCCGACGTTATCGCTGACAAACAGTGAAAAAACGGAACCAAAATAGATAATCGCTTTAGGATTCGACAGATTGGTCAACAGCCCTTTGAGAAAACTGCGCCCGCTCTGCGCCAGTTCAATGTGCGGAGAAGACGCCGCCGCATCCTGTTTTTTCAGCGCGCCGCGCAGCATCTGATAGCCCATCCAGCACAGGTACAGGCCGCCACCTACCATAATGATCGTATGCAGCCAGGCCATTTTTTCGATGATGAGATGCAGGCCAAGCAGCGCCACGCCCGCCCATACCATCACGCCGCAGGTAATGCCCAGTACGCCCATCATCGCTTCTTTACGCGAACGGCTGACAGCAGTTTGAGACACGAAGAAAAAGTCGGGGCCGGGGCTCATTAGCGCAACGATGTGCACCATTGCCACGGTGAAAAATAGCATCAACATAAAAATGGCTCGCGGGGAAATAGTTCAGTGAGTCACCATCCTGGCACTTTTTTGCCGGGCTGACTACTCTTCGTCATCACCATCGACATGCGCGCGGATGAGCGCCATGAATTCTTTCCCGAAGCGCTCCAGTTTGCGCATCCCAACCCCGTTAACGCTTAACATCTCGCTGGCGGAAACTGGCATCTGTTCCGCCATTTCTATCAGCGTGGCGTCGTTAAAGACCACATACGGCGGGATATTCTCTTCATCAGCGATAGCTTTACGCAGCTTGCGCAACTTAGCGAACAATTTGCGATCGTAATTACCGCCGAACGATTTCTGCATCACGCGGGGTTTGAGGGCGACAATGCGCGGCACCGCAAGCTTTAGCGGAACGTCTCCACGGAGTACCGGACGCGCGGCATCCGTCAACTGTAATGCGGAGTGCTGCGCAATATTTTGCATTACCAGCCCCAGATGAATGAGCTGGCGAATCACGCTCACCCAGTGCTCATGGCTCTTTTCGCGTCCCATGCCATAAACCTTGAGTTTGTCATGACCGAAATCGCGGATGCGTTGGTTATTCGCGCCGCGGATCACCTCGACAACGTAGCCCATGCCAAAACGCTGGTTAACCCGACCAATGGTAGAAAGCGCAATCTGGGCATCGTTTAAGCCATCATATTGTTTGGGCGGATCGAGACAGATATCGCAGTTGCCGCACGGTTCTTGTCGGCCTTCGCCAAAGTAATTAAGCAATACCAGGCGACGGCAGGTTTGCGCTTCGGCAAAAGCGCCCATCGCATTCAGTTTATGCCGTTCAATATCCTGAAGCTGTCCGGCTGGTTTCTCTTCCAGACAACGACGTAGCCAGGCCATGTCAGCCGGATCGTAAAATAGCATGGCTTCCGCAGGCAGTCCGTCGCGCCCGGCGCGGCCCGTTTCCTGATAGTAGGATTCAATATTGCGCGGGATATCGAAATGCACGACGAAACGTACGTTAGGTTTGTTTATGCCCATTCCAAAAGCGACGGTCGCCACCACGATTTGCAGATCGTCGCGCTGAAATTTTTCCTGCACATCGGCGCGAATAGCGTTTTCCAGCCCCGCATGATAGGCCGCCGCGCTAATGCCGCGACTTTGCAAGCGCGCAGCGGTATCTTCCACTTTCGCCCGGCTGTTACAGTAGATGATACCCGATTTGCCGCGTTGCTCCTGAACATAGCGCATTAGCTGGTCGAGCGGCTTAAACTTCTCCATCAGCATGTAGCGGATATTCGGTCGGTCAAAGCTACTGATCTGGATTAACGGATCGTTAAGCCCAAGCAGACGAATAATATCCTGGCGCGTGGTGTCGTCGGCGGTGGCGGTCAATGCCATAAACGGCAAAGCGGGAAAACGCTGGCGAAGCTGACCGAGAGCCGCATATTCCGGACGGAAATCATGACCCCACTGCGAGATACAGTGCGCTTCATCCACCGCCAGCAATACCGGATTCCAGTGCGCCAGATGATCAAGAAAGTTGTCCAGCATCAGGCGTTCCGGCGCAATATACAGCAGACGAATCTGTCCGGTACGGCACCCCGCCATCACCTCAAGCTGCTGCTCGCGGCTTTGAGTGGAGTTCAGACAGGCCGCCGCCACCCCGTTCGCCAGTAGCTGATCGACCTGGTCTTTCATCAACGAGATCAGGGGCGAAACGACGACGGTCAATCCGTCCAGCAACAGCGCGGGGATTTGATAGCACAGAGATTTGCCGCCGCCGGTGGGCATGACGACCAGACAGTCGCGACCGGAGAGCGCAGTATCAATAATCGCTTCCTGGCCCGGGCGAAACTGTTGGTAGCCAAAGGTTTCCTGCAAAACCTGTTTGGCCCCTGATTCCAGATTCAACACTTCCGCCTGCGCCACATTAACCCCGTTCACCATAAATCAAAACAGGCGCTATTTTCAGCGCCTGCGAGAGAAACTGCAATGTTTAAAACACGATCCAATCAGAAGATATCGTTAAGCATCACGCCGACGCCGACACGTGTCTGATTAAAATTATAGTCGATCAGCGATTCGCCATAGCCGCTGTACACCTGGGTATAAAGCCGGACATGTTTAGTGACCGGATAGCTTAATCCAACTTCCGCGCCGCCGTAGCCTGTATTCCAGTTGTACTGGCCTTTGGCGCTTAATACCGCCTCGCCCAGGTGATAACCGATTTTAAGCTGGTAATAACCCATATATTTGGTGATGTCCGGATTATCATCGGTACTGCCAATCACGTACCACGGTTTAACCTCTACCAGCCAGTTACCGTTTTCGGCCATCAGACGGGTATACAGACGGTTCCAGCTACGCGAGGTGGGGTCCGAACGTCCGTTAGAGTCATGGTTGTAGCCCATCTCTACGTCGCGCAGCGTCCAGCCGGCAAAGCGATAATCGGTAGCAAAACCAAGAAAAAGCTGCGGTTCGTAGTTGGTTTCGCGAAACGGCGAAGACTCTTTACTGTTGGAAAGCTGCCACCAGGATTTCTGCGTATAGGAAGCGCCCAGTACCGAGTTCGGCCCCAGTATTCCGCGCCACAGCGGAAACGCCAGGCTCAACTGAAATTTCACTTCATCTTTACGTGCGTTTTCAGACCAGTTGTAGGTACTTATGGCCTCTTTGTTCAGATCGCTGGTGTTCGTGTAGATCAAGTAGTTCGTGTCATAAGGGTAAAGCGTAAAAGGGTTATCATGCTCCTGTAGCATGTTAGCGATGATACTTCCCCGTACTGCAGGCGCATCATGAACCTCTTTTATCGTAGCTTCTTGTGCATATGCCGCTAATGGCAGTAGCGTGGCTGGCAACAACCCTCTCAAAATCGCCCGCATTCTTGACGTTCTCCTGACGAAGTATTTTCAGCTTGAATCATTCTCTGCCAACCATTTTTACATATTTACACACATAGCCGTTAGTTATCCCTTCTTAAAGTAGAAAACAACAATTAAGAAGCATAATATCAACATTTCATTAACCAATGAGGTGTCAGGAATCTATGTCCGCTGTACTTACCGCTGAACAAGCTCTGAAATTAGTGGGTGAAATGTTTGTCTACCACATGCCGTTTAATCGGGCGTTAGGGCTGGAGCTGGAACGCTATGAAAAAGCGTTCGCCCAACTGGCCTTCAACAACCAGCCGATGATGGTCGGCAACTGGGCGCAAAGCATTTTACACGGCGGCGTGATCGCCTCTGCGCTGGATGTCGCCGCCGGACTGGTATGCGTCGGCAGCACGCTAACTCGCCACGAAACCATCAGCGAAGATGAACTACGCCAGCGCCTGTCGCGGATGGGAACGATTGACCTGCGCGTCGATTACCTGCGTCCGGGCAGAGGCAACCGCTTTACGGCCACCAGTAGCCTGCTGCGCGCAGGGAATAAAGTGGCCGTCGCCCGCGTGGAATTACACAATGAAGATCAGCTGTACATCGCCAGCGCCACCGCTACTTATATGGTGGGATAAAAGCAGGTAAACTGTTGTTACACTTCAGATACGAGTTTTCCGGATGGACGCAAAACAAACACGGCAGGGCGTATTACTCGCTCTTGCCGCCTATTTTATTTGGGGGATCGCCCCCGCATATTTCAAGCTGATCTATTACGTTCCCGCAGATGAGATCCTGACGCACCGCGTGATTTGGTCATTTTTCTTTATGGTGGCGCTGCTTAGCGTCAGCCGGCAGTGGCGACAGGTTAAGCGTTTACTGAAAACGCCAAAGAAGATTTTCCTGCTGGCCCTGTCCGCCGTACTGGTCGGCGGTAACTGGCTATTATTCATTTGGGCGGTAAATAATCACCATATGCTGGAGGCCAGCCTGGGTTATTTCATTAATCCACTGGTTAACATCTTGCTGGGGATGATTTTTCTTGGCGAACGCTTCCGTCGAATGCAGTGGCTGGCGGTGATTCTGGCGGTGTGCGGCGTGCTGGTGCAACTGTGGACGTTTGGTTCACTGCCGATTATCGCGCTGGGGCTGGCGTTTAGTTTTGCGTTTTACGGCCTGGTGCGTAAGAAGATCGCCGTTGAAGCGCAGACGGGTATGCTGGTCGAAACGCTATGGCTGTTGCCGGTCGCCGCGATTTATCTGTTTGGCATCGCCGATAGCCCTACCAGCCATATGGGGCAAAACGCACTATCGTTGAACTTGCTGTTAATGGCGGCAGGTGTGGTCACTACGATTCCGCTGCTGTGCTTCACCGGAGCGGCTACGCGTCTGCGTCTCTCTACACTGGGCTTTTTCCAGTATATCGGCCCAACGCTGATGTTTTTACTGGCGGTGACGTTTTATGGCGAAGTGCCGGGCGCGGATAAGATGGTGACATTTGCGTTTATCTGGGTCGCGCTGGCGATTTTCGTGATGGATGCGATTTATACGCAGCGTAAAAAATAACGCGACTATTATTCTAAATATAATCTGAAAAAATATGCCTCCCCTTGTAAGGGGGGTAGCATATTGTCATGCTAACGACGTAACCCAACATATGGATGTGAAATTAATGTTAAGTGTTTTTATTCCTTCATCTGAGAGATGTGTTTCCAGATGTCGTTATTTATTATCATTCGCGCTAATAAATATAATATTTTCCATTTTGGTTGGGGTTTTATTATATTTAAGCTTTGTGATACTGGCAATTTTATTCACAATTTTACTACATTATCTCGTCATTAATTTAAACTGTCAGCGATTCAGAGACAGTGGCTTTGAATATATAAAATTCTATGTATGGGGTACGCTTGTAATCTATATTGCCTCCTTCGTGATAATGGTTGCTGAAGATTTCGCTTGCGATGGCTTTGGTATGCCTCTTTTTCTAATCTGGTATTTTGCAACCTTTTCTCTGCTACTTCTGGCCCCCCCGGATTCGAATTCACTCAACAAGTAATTTAATGGAGTTTACATGGACAAGGATTATATTAATGATGGTTCGCTATCTGAAAAATGGAAATACCGTTTTTCATTTTACGATCAACATGGTTTCCCTGGATTTTGGAAAGTAAGCCCAGAATATAAACAGGCATTTAAAGCATTAAAGCCCCGACAACGGTTGACTATTCAAATAAACTTTATTGCCTTTTTCTTCTCATGGATTTATTTGTTTGTACTGGGTCTGTGGAAAAAAGCAATTATAGTTATTTTATTAGGGATCGTTGCAATATTTATTGGAGCATTAATCGGCGTTAACATACTTGGACTTGTTGTCGCAGCTTATGTCGGCGTCAATACAAATAAGTGGTTCTATGAAAAAGAGGTTAAAGGTATCAATACCTGGAGCCTGTAACTTTTCAGGGTGGTTCAGCCGCAGCTGAATCACCCTGTCCTTAATGTCTTACAGCCAGTTCTTGCGCTTAAAGTACAGATACGGCGCAAGCCCCGCCAGAATCATAAAGATAATCGCGCCTGGATAACCAAAGCTCCACTTCAGTTCCGGCATAAACTCGAAGTTCATCCCATAGCTGGAAGCGACCAGCGTCGGCGGCAGGAACACCACGGAAACCACCGAGAAGATTTTGATAATGCGGTTCTGCTCAATGTTGATGAAACCCATCGCCGCCTGCATCAGGAAGTTCACCTTCTGGAACAGCGATTCATTGTGCGGCAGCAGAGATTCGATATCGCGCAGGATCTCACGCGCCTGCTCCAGCTGTCCGCCCGGTAAGCGCGCCTTGCGCACCAGGAAGTTCAGCGCGCGTTGGGTATCCATCAGACACAGGCGTACCTTCCAGCCGATATCTTCCAGTTCCGCCAGCGTGGAGAGCGCTTCGTCGTATTCATCGCCCTGATGCCCTTCCATAATGACGCGGCTCAGTTTTTCCAGATCGCTGTAGATGTTTTCGATTTCATCCGCCAACTGTTCAATTTTGGTTTCGAACAGATCGAGCAGTAGTTCATAAGCATTACCGTCGACCATCGCCTGGCTGCGGGCGCGCATACGATACAAACGGAAGGCGGGCAGTTCGCGTTCACGCAGCGTAAACAGACGGCCATCGCGAATAGTGAATGCCACCGTAGAGTTACCGGCATGATCTTCCGCATCTTCGAAGAAGAAGAAGGAGTGGATATGCAGTCCGTCTTCGTCTTCAAAGAAGCGCGCGGATGCTTCGATATCTTCCAGTTCAGGACGCGTCGCCAGACTCTGGCCCAGCTCAGATTGTACGCGCAATCGCTCGTCGTCGTCCGGTTCGACCAAATCGACCCATACGGCATCAATCAGGCTTTGTGACTCCTCGACTTCCAGCCGGGTCAGTCGGTTTTTTTCCAGTTGAAATGCGCTCAGCATGACCGGGACTCCCAATGCGTAAAAATATCGGACAGTTCAGATGGGCACACAGAAACAAATTGGGTTTCAGACCATTAAACAGCCTGACTCAACGCGACGGGAAAAAATGAAAGGTCGCTGACAACCGCTAAGGCTATCAGCAAAAAGGGATAGCCTTAGGAGTTGATCCTGGATGACAGGATAATGAGCCAGTATCTACTGGGTGTGTCCAAGGCGAATGTCCTCTTAGCGTAATCGTGGGCGCATGTTACGCCAGCAAAAATTTGCCGTCAACACGCAACGAAACGCGAAAAAGCAATAATTTCCCCTTATGCAGAAAGGTTAGCAGAGTGAGAGTATTTATCTATGATTTCAGAATATTAACATCAATATATCGCCGGATGGCGGCTTCGCCTTATCCGGCCTACAAATCAAAATGTTAGCCAGCGCGTAGGCCGGATAAGAGGCGTCATCCGGCAATATGAGAGTCGGTCAAACCGTTTCCAGCTTCGCATATGCGGCAACCAGCCATTTGATCCCTTGCCCCTGAAAAGCCACCTGCAACCGGCTATGTTCGCCGCTGCCCTCCAGGTTGACAATAGTTCCCTCGCCGAACTTCGCATGGCGCACGCGTTGGCCGAGTTTGTAGCCTGTGTCGTTTTCCGCCAGCGGCGTTCCCATTCGTTGATGGCTCACCGGACGACTGACGGTGGCGCGCAGACGGACCTCTTCCACGCACTCTTCCGGCAACTCGCCGATAAAACGCGACGGGCGATGATAAACCTCTTTACCATACAGACGGCGAGTTTCGGCATAGGTTAGCGTCAGTTTCTGCATGGCACGGGTAACGCCGACGTAGGCCAGACGACGCTCCTCTTCCAAACGCCCGCCCTCATCCAGCGACATCTGGCTGGGGAACATGCCCTCTTCCATGCCGACAATAAACACCTGTGGAAACTCCAGCCCTTTGGCCGAGTGCAGCGTCATCAACTGCACCGCATCCTGCCAGGTATCCGCCTGCCCCTCGCCCGCTTCCAGCGCCGCGTGAGAGAGGAAGGCCTGCAACGGCATCAAATCTTCATCTTCGTCGTTGTAGCTGAACTGCCGCGTCGCCGTCACCAGTTCCTCTAAGTTTTCGATGCGCGTCTGGCCTTTCTCGCCTTTTTCTTGCTCATACATGGTGCGCAGGCCGGAATCTTTGATCACCCGGTCAGTCTGCACATGCAGCGGCATGTCGGCAGTTTCCTGCGCCAGAGCGTCGATCAGTTCCATAAAGCGTTGTAGCGCGCTGGCCGCACGCCCGGCCAGGGCTTTTTCTTGTAACAATTCACGGCACGCCTGCCACAATGTTAGCTGGCGATCGCGCGAGGTCTGGCGCACCACGTCCAGCGTACGGTCGCCGATGCCGCGCGTTGGGGTATTCACCACGCGTTCAAAGGCGGCATCATCGTTGCGATTGGCAATCAAACGCAGATAAGAGAGCGCATCTTTGATCTCCTGGCGTTCGAAGAAGCGCATCCCGCCGTAAATGCGGTACGGCATACTGGCCTGTAATAACGCTTCTTCCAGCACGCGCGACTGGGCGTTGCTGCGATAAAGGATGGCGCATTGCGCAAGCGCGCCGCCGTTGTCCTGCCAGGTTTTGATACGATTAACCACAAAGCGCGCTTCATCCAGTTCGTTGAAAGCGCAGTACAGAGATATCGGTTCGCCATCAACGCCGTCAGTCCACAGCTTTTTACCCAAACGCCCGTTGTTATTCTCAATCAGAGCGTTCGCCGCGCTAAGGATGTTGCTGGTCGAGCGGTAATTCTGCTCCAGACGAATGGTCTGCGCGCCGGGGAAATCATTGAGGAAGCGCTGGATGTTCTCTACCTGGGCCCCGCGCCAGCCGTAGATCGACTGGTCATCGTCGCCGACAATCATCACCTTACCAGTATCGCCCGCCAGCAGACGAACCCAGGCGTACTGAATGTTGTTGGTATCCTGGAATTCGTCCACCAGGATGTTAGTAAACCGCTCGCGATAGTGTTGCAGGATGTGCGGCTTGTTCAGCCATAGTTCATGAGCGCGCAGCAGTAGCTCGGCAAAATCCACCAGACCAGCGCGATCGCACGCTTCCTGATAGGCCTGATACACCTTCTGCCAGGTCTGCTCCACCGGGTTGCCATAGCTTTGGATATGGTGCGGGCGTAGCCCTTCGTCTTTCTGGCTATTGATGTACCACATCGCCTGACGCGGCGGCCACTGCTTCTCATCAAGATTCATCGCCTTAATCAGGCGCTTAAGCAAACGCATCTGATCTTCGCTGTCGAGAATCTGGAAATCCTGCGGCAAATTAGCGTCCATATGATGCGCGCGCAGCAGGCGGTGCGCCAGACCGTGGAACGTCCCTACCCACATTCCGCCCTGGCTGGTCCCCATCAACTGGCCAATACGATGGCGCATTTCCGCCGCCGCTTTATTGGTAAAGGTCACCGCCATGATGGAATATGGCGAGTTGTTTTCTACGCTCAGTAACCAGGCGATACGGTGCACCAGCACGCGGGTTTTCCCGCTTCCCGCGCCCGCCAACACCAGCATGTTGCTACGTGGCGCGGCCACCGCTTCGCGCTGTTTATCATTAAGGCTGTCGAGCAGGTAAGAAACGTCCATTGGCACCGCCGCGTAAAAACATGAAAACTAAAAACGCCCGGGGCGCTTCGCTTACCGGGGCTACTTATCGTAGGGCGGATAAGCATAGCGCCATCCACCAGAATAACTGGGAATTTATACAGAACTACTGGTGATTATATCAGCGAGGTGAGAGATGCCAACCGCGAAATTTCGATATGCGGCAGTAAACGGCTGTCCTGCGTCCGCATCAGGTCGGCATTTTCAGGTTTAATCCAGCAGGCCTGCATCCCACAGCGAATAGCGCCAGCCACATCGGTAGTCAGATCGTCGCCGACATGCAGGATCTCGCCGATCGGCACATGCAGTTTTTCCGCCGCCAGGAAATACATGTCGCTAAACGGCTTGGAACGTCCATCCGGGCCGGCGCGCAGTACAAACTTAAAGTAATCGCCGAGGCCAAACAGTTCCGGCTGGGCATTGCCGTTAGTGATCGCCACCAGCGGCCATTTTTTCGCAAGCTGCTGTAATGTCTCATGGGTAGCCTGCGGAACCTCAATCTGGCTGCGCCATTTGGCAAAATGCATCATCGCCGCATTCGCGCCGGCAATGGCCTCCTGCGCCGATAATCCCGCATCCCGCATAGCCTGCTCTATCGCGCGATGGCGCCAGCGGGTAACGTCATGATAGATTTCCGGCTCCGCTTCACGCACCGCCTGCCGTATCCGCTGTAAATCGACGTTTTGAAACGAACGTAGCGACGGGTGATAATTTTGCATAAAAGCGAGCGCTTCCTGCTCAGTACGCAAAATCACCGGACGGTTATCATAAAGGGTATCATCCAGGTCAAAGGTGAGCGCGGCAATACGCCCCAAAGGCCGGTAAAAACGCATTATTTCCCCCGTTTAGCGCGCGGATGCGCCGCGTCGTACACTGAAGCAAGATGTTGAAAATCAAGATGAGTATAAATTTGGGTGGTGGAAAGGTTGGCATGACCCAGCAGCTCTTGCACGCCGCGCAGATCGCCGCTCGATTCCAGCATATGGGTCGCGAACGAATGGCGCAGCTTATGTGGATGCACGTGGCTGTTTAGCCCCTGCTTTATGCCCCATTCGGCGAACCGTTTTTGGACATTGCGCGCGGAGATACGCTTGCCGAGCTTCGACAGGAATAACGCCTCTTCGTCGCTGGCGAACAGGCCGCGCAGATCCAACCAGTGCTCAATCCACGTCACCGCGTTACGGCCAATCGGCAGGCGTCGCTCTTTGCTGCCTTTACCCATTACCCACACTTCGCCGGTATCAAGATCGAGGTGCTTTATATCCAGGCCAACCAGTTCGGATAAACGCAGTCCCGCGCCGTACATGACCTCCAGCATCGCCCGATCACGTACGGCGAGCGGATCGTTAAGATCGATGTCCAGCAGGCGGTTAACGTCGTCGACATCAATATTTTTCGGCAGATGACGCGGCGCTTTCGGTGCGGAGACGCCCTTCGCCGGGTTAGCTTTCAATTCGCCCTGACTGACTAACCAGTCAAAAAAGCTTCGCAATGCCGAGAGACGTAGCGCCAGACTGGCAGGGCCAAGCCCTTTGCGCCGACTGCGCACCGCAAAACTGCGCACAATCGCAGCGTCACATTGTTGCCAGCTTTTCAGCCCGGTTTCTCCGGCTAAAGCGATAATGGCATCAAGCTGACGCTGGTAGTTCTGCAGGGTAATAGGGCTAAGCTGGCGCTCCACGCCTAAATAGCGCAGGAACCGCGAGACGTCCTGAGAAAGCGCGACATCCGTCATACGCGTTTAATCCAGCGTTCCAGCAGTTCCGGCAGCATCAGCGCGATCTCCTGTAAAAGCTGCGTCCCCTGCCCCGGCTGATAGTGGTGCGGGTCACGGCTGCTGAAGAGAATCACCCCGAGGTCGCCATCGCTGCCCATCATCGACATGGCTACCGACCCTACAGCCTTCGCCTCCGGCAAGACCACCAGCAGTTCCGGGCCGTTTAGCGGGCCAAGATAATGCTGCGACTGTCCCAGTCGTTGAATACGCAGCGGCTCGAAGGCCTGACGGTTTAAAGCCAGATGCGTATAGCGCGATGGCGCGCCAAGACGCCACCGATCCGGGAACAAACGCAGCGTCGCGCCGGCAAGCCCCAAATCGCGCGCCCAGCGGTGAAACCGCACCAGCATCTCATCCAGACTATCCGCGGCGACCAGACGGCTTTGCAGATGCAGCAAGCGATAAAACAGGCTTTCATTGGCATGAGCCTGTTCCATCAGCAGCGTCATATTTTCTTCAAGCACATTGATGTGATTACGCGCGCGGGCCATATGCCACTCAACGAGCGAAACCGTTCCCCGCACGGGATGTGGAACACGCATCGCTTCCACGGCATGGGCGTTACGGATAAAAAACTCAGGGTGATGGCGCAGGTAATCGACGACCGCTCGATCGTCCAGTTCCGTGAGCGTTTCCTGTAGTTCTTCCTCTGGTTGCTTCATAAATGGATAAATCCGTCGTAGATATGTGCCGCCGGACCAGTCATGTATAACGGATGACCCGGACCTTTCCAGGCGATATCCAGCCGACCGCCCGGTAATTCCACGCGTACTTCTTCAGCCAGCAGCCCCTGCTGAATCCCCACGGCAACGGCAGCGCACGCGCCGCTGCCGCACGCGCGGGTCTCCCCTGCGCCGCGTTCATAGACTCGCAGCCGGATATGCTCACGTCTTACAACCTGCATAAAACCAATGTTGGCGCGTTCCGGAAAACGCTCATGGCTTTCCAGAACCGGCCCCAGTGTTTCAACGGCCGCCGTGTCGACGTTATCAACCTGAATGACACAGTGCGGATTACCCATTGAAACCACGCCGCACAATATGGTCTGTTCCGCCGCTCGCATAATATACGTCTTTTCCGCTTTGTTGGCGCGAAAAGGCACCTGCGCGGGTTCAAAGTTTGGTTCCCCCATATTCACCCGCACCAGTTCATCTTCCGTGACGCTCAGTACCATCCGGCCATTCGCGGTACTGACCCGAATGTCGCGTTTATTGGTTAGCCCTTTCAGGCGAACAAATCGCGCGAAACAGCGCGCGCCATTGCCGCACTGCGAGACTTCACTGCCGTCGGCGTTGAAGATGCGGTAATGAAAGTCCAACTCAGGATCATAGGGCGGCTCAACCACCAGCAGCTGATCGAACCCTACGCCCAGGTGTCTGTCGGATAGCCGACGAATCAGTTCCGGCGAAAAAAAGACATTCTGCGTTACCGCGTCGACGACCATAAAATCGTTGCCAAGGCCATGCATTTTAGAGAATTGCATCATTCACTCCGTTCACGCGGGGACAGAAAACTATCCTCAGTAATTGACCTGGGACGGGCCATCTCCCGTTGCGCGATCGTTCTTATCGGGCATCGTGGACTGCGTTTGCGAATCGACTTTTTTCGTCGGCGGCGGCGCATTTTTATCGGCTGGCGGGAAATAAAGCGGCCCTTTCAAACCGCAGCCCGTCAGGCTGAACAGAGTCAGAAGTACAGCGAGTGTCTTAAACACGTTTTTCATTATGGATTGCCTGTAAGTTCATGCTTTCTATTTTCTATCATCGCAGGAGAAGGCGTAAAAGCAAGCGTTTAGGGGCTCTTTATAAAATCTGAAAAGCGGCGCGTTGCCATGATTATTGCGCATTTACATCAGGAAACATGCTTTGCTAATCACTTTAGGTTTACGTACCACGTCCGGATGACCTTATGCAATATCGTAATTTGTTTTGCCTTTTTTCGCTTTCACTTCTGCTGCCTCCCGCCTGGGGATGCCGACTAAGTGAATCTCCGCACAATGTTTATCAACGGCAAGGCAGCGGCGTGGTTTATCTCCAGCCAGAAGAGGAGAACAATCTTTCGTTGCCGGAGGTGAATTTCAAACGCCTGCGTCGGTTACCCAATTCATTGATTAACCCGGCAACTCAGGGCTGGAACTGGATAGCACAGCCCCCTTCCTGAACCAGAAAATTAACGCCGGAAAAGAGCATGGCTATTTTATGCGTGATAGCCAGCAAGGTCAGGGTATTCATGTCTTTAGCATCAATGGGCCGCTAAAAGTCACCGAGCGTTTTGCGTATGACAACCGCTAGTTTATACGTGGATTGGCAGCCAGCTTTACCGAACAGCATCCCCCTGCCCGGATAAGACGCATACTCTGAATAGGAACGTCATGTACACCAACAATAAAGACATCATCATCATAACGCAGGCACCGGAATGCCAAAAATGACGCCGCTAAACCGTTTTGCGCGTTTGAATAAACATCTGAAAAACGCCCTTCGGGGCGTGGGGATCGGTTCATGCATTTACGTCATTATTGAAAGCATTATGCACGGCACGATAAACGGTGTTGAAGCTGCCGGAGTCCTGACGATAAGCGCGGTACTCGGTCTGCTTAGCGCTCTTTTGGATATCAAAGCAAAGCCGCGCGCCCCCTTAATCCTGTTGCATTTTCTCCTCTGCGGCGGCTGCGTCGCGCTGATGGTGGCAATGCTGTCGGCTCTGAACCATTTCCCGGTTAACGCGTCCGTCATACTTATCACCAGTGCGCTATTTATCGTCATTTATCTACCGCTGGGTTTTATCCTTTACCGCTCACAACGGTAATTCGTATCAGTTCCAGAAGCTGACGCTTCCCCTTATACTGGCGATATCACTCAATAGCAGGATAAAACAATGAACGACAGTGAATTTCATCGCCTGGCTGATGCCCTGTGGCTCACCATTGAAGAACGTCTCGATAACTGGGACGGCGACAGCGATATCGACTGCGAAATCAACGGCGGCGTGCTGACCCTCAGCTTTGAGAACGGCAGTAAGATCATTATTAACCGTCAGGAGCCGTTGCACCAGGTGTGGCTGGCAACCAAACAGGGCGGCTATCACTTTGACCTAAAAGGTGACGAGTGGGTTTGCGATCGCAGCGGCGAAACCTTCTGGGATCTGCTGGAGCAGGCGGCAACGCAGCAGGCGGGTGAAAAGGTGAGTTTTCGCTAAGTTTTAATTCCGCAGGAGAGCCAGAAGAATAGCGCTTTCCTGCGTATATTTAACGAGATATGCGGTCGTATTACCAACCCCGAAATGTGAAATACAGCCAGGTTGCCAGAAACAGCGCGGGCCATACACTCAACCAACCAACCCAAAAACCGTAGCGTTGCCAAAAGGTTAGGTTAAATAGTGGCTTCTGCTCGGTAAAAAGTTGACGTAACGCTGGTGACCAACGTTTTTCCTTGATTTCATTGCTGCAATGATTGCATATCGCTAAACCAAACTTATCTCTTTTTCTCGCCTGAGACAGACCACATGTACGGGTCCTTTTTTGGCGAATAATCAACCATACATCCTGATTATTACAATAAGGGCATGTTTCATGTGTGGGTAGGGTTGCCAGAGGCAGCACATCAATATGGTGAGTAATAACAAAAAACATATATCTCTACCCTATTGTTCCAGGTTTCTGGCAACAGCCATTTTAAAAATATCCTGTAACTCATCTGAATCATAATCGAGATCGTTTAGAGAGATATTCATCACGCGATTACTTCCATGCTTATTTAATAATGACAGAAAATTATTACGCATTTTCTCATTAGTAATTCGCTGACAATAAAGCTCAACATCTTTGACAAAAACGGCCAGCACAGGCGTATTATCGCTAACACGCTCACCAACATAGTCGATTTCATGCCAGTAAACTATTGGTAGCCTGGTTGTGTGTAATGTTACTCCCTCCTGGTTCAACGTTAGCTGTGGCTTTCCTGAAAAGGCGGAGTACCAGTAAGCACTTGCGCCTGCTATCATGAGGAGTATTAAAAAAACACACACCATCTTTAGCATAATACTATAATTTAGAAAGAGGCTCATCATAAGAGCTATAGCTACCACTGAATAAAACAGAGCTAATTTTATTTGTCGTTTCTTATTCACGTAAATAAGAATAGGGTTGTTTATTGACATATAATATCCTTTTATAAAAACATCCATAAGAAACCATTAAAGAGCTTTTGTTTCTAATATGGTTTTTCAAAACATATTTACGAAAACAATGAAAGACGCGATAGCGTTTTGAACGGTCTGGATATTACTACATAAATTGTATAAGAAAAAATATTGTCTAAACCTTGTTCCGCTCAATGAGCATTCTTCGAATGTAGGCTGGATAAGGCGTGTTAGCGCCGCCATCCGGCACAGTATCGCTCTAAAGCCATAATCATATTGATAAGAATAATGGCCGCACATGTGAGCATTAACGCGGTAAAGAACAAAAAGGCGATACCGTACAATTCCCATCCCAAGTCATAGAGAAAATGGTAATTGTCGCAGGAGATGATCACATCCTCCAGACCGGGACATACTTTTCCCCATCGCCCCCAGTAAGACGCATCCCAGAGTTGAAAACTGGCCATGCTGGCGCATAGCGAGAGCAGGCACCCAGCGGATATAAAACAGAATAACTTATTTATAAGAATGAAGCCGAGGCTGACCATCGCCATGACTATCCCTAACAAAATGAACGCATCTGCCACCTCAAACCTCCTCCTGTAAACCAAATGCGGAGGTCACGGTAACGAAGTTGGGTGAAGTTAATGTGAAGCGGTGAACGCCGGCCGGGCAGCTTTGCCCGGCGCAGCACTTACGAAAAATACTGCTGCAATAGCGGTGCGTCATGATCCTGGTTTGCTGGCGGCACGGTGTTGATAGGCTGCGTACGGAATGGGATCACCTGCGCGCGGCCATCGGTTTTCACTATCTGGTAGAACTGCGGCAGGTTAAAGTTGATAAAACTGGAGCCATACGTGAAGCGATCGTGCGATGACGAATAGAAGCGACTGACGTCGCGCACCAGTTCTTCCTTGCTACCTTCGCAGTGGTGATACACTTCCGCCCGGTTACTTTCATCCAGAATATAAATATTAAAGCCTTTCTCATCGCCCGTTTCTTCAAAGAAGAACTGGATAATCCCTTCGCTGGCGAAGCCATCCACCACTGACGGCAATTTCACCTGGTTGGTTTCCACCTGTACCGACAGCCCGTGCAGCTTGTTATGCGAAATCGCACCGTAGAATTCGATAGCGTTCTCCAGCTTCTGCACCGAGACATTCAAGCGTTCGAAGAATAGTCCCCACGTCTGCCCGGAAACCCGCAGCGCCTTGAATCGACCGGTCTCCTGACGGGTGCTGGAAAGACGTAGCTCGATACATTCGGAGACCAGTTGCTGCACGCGGGTGCGAATCAGACCGCGAAGATGCTGACTGTAGCAGAACACTTCGACGCTATCCGGCGGCGCGGCATCCTGGTGCATTTTCCCCAGAATCGTTTTCAGCGCTTCGATCATCGCCTGCTCGCCGTTAAAGTGCAGAGTACGCACTTCGTTCCACGAGTTGCGATATAACAAGTCGATACTGCCTATCAGACAGTTTTGCTCTTCGCCAAAGCTGAAAACGTCCAGCTTACGGAAGTCAAAATGGACCACTTTATTGCGAAACGCCGCCGTCGGGTCATATTCGAGGTTAACGATAATCGCCAGATGGCGAATTTCACAGGGGCTGTAGAGCGCTTTCGGCGTTGGAGCAGGCAAGCGCAGCGGGAAATGGTGCGAAACATCGGCGACCATCTCCTGCAACTTAGGCAGGTCGACAATACCGTTGCCCTTAATAAACAGATGCGTTCGCGACGTCAGCAGGCCGTTGAACCACGCCCACGCGACCAGCTTATTAAGATAACGGTTATATTCCAGCGGCTGATGGCTGATGATGGAATCCATGTTCGGCGCGCGGTTGTAGAGATACCAGCCTGAACGGTTGGCGCGTCCCGGCGGCACATGGATAAAGGTTAAATTCGGCTCGGACAGATCCGGCGATATCTGCGGGTTCACCAGCGTGACTTTACCCGGCAACGCTTCAAAAGCGGCGTACAGCTTACGCGTCAGTACGCCGATATCCTGCGGGCTGGCACTCACGCTGAGGTTGTTGCGCCGCGCAAAGCGAATCAGGTTACGATAGCTTTGCATCATTGCGTCGAGCAATTCGTTGTGGGCTTCGCGCACCTGATCGATTTTCCAGTTTGCGCGATTATCGAGCATGGTCAGACGCGCGTCGTCCCATCCCCACTCGCTGACTAACTGGCTTAATACTTCCCGACGCCAGCCTACGCAGGCGCGCTCGCGACTTAATTTCTCGCACACTTTCAGGTAAAAGCAGCGGCGGACTAAATCCAGCCGCGTCGGATCTTCAATCGCCGTCAGGTATTCAGTGACCCGTTCCAGCATCATGCAGTAGGGATCGAGTCCAAACGATACGATTTCACCGTCATGCAGACGTTGTTTAATATCTTTCGCCAGCAGACGTGGGTTGGGATATTCCCATGAGTAGGCTTCCAGCAGCAGCGTTTTCAGCACCGCTTTGTACGGCGAGTCAATACTCTTGTATAGCTGCCACAGGCTGGCGCCAAAGTACTCTTCGGCGGAGAGCGAGCTTAAGCCTCCCAGATCCAGCCATTCGTTTGGCGTTAATACGCCCTGCGCGTAGAGCGTCATGACATAGTCGTCGTAATGCTCTTCTTCGTCGCACGGCACCATACTCCACAGGATACGCTTCCCGGCCAGGCGCACAGCGGTACGATAAAACTCATCAAGCAACAGGATATGCTGCGTAGAACCACAGTCTTCCCCGCCCAGACTGCCGCTTTCGTTATGGCGGAAACGGTTCTCGTCGATCAGGAAGAAGCTCACCTCAACGCCAAGCGAGGCGGCCCAGCTTTCCAGCAGGCTACACTTACGTTGCAGCAACTGACGCTCTTCGCCGTCGAGCCAGGACTGATGGCACACCCAGATATCCAGGTCGGACGAGCAGCTCTGCCCGACCGAGGAGGTGCTGCCCATGGTGTAAACACCGGTAATCGGCAGCTCGCCCTTCGGCGGGTCCTGCGGCGTCATACCGCGGTACAGCTCAAGTTCGTTCAGATAGTGGCGTTGGGTTTCATCAGGCGTGTAGAAGCAAATACCGCTGGGAACGTTACCATCAAGGTAACCCGGCATCAGTGGATGGTGATAGTGCAATAATGTCGGCAGAAGACTGTAAACCTGCTGAAAAGCGGGTCCCATGGCAGCAAGCGCGCGATCCACACGCAGTTGATTTATGGCATCCAGTCTCTGTTTCAGAGTCTCAATATAGAGGTACAAGACGTATCGCCTGATGTTGCTACCCGTCATGGTGCAGGTCAGTACTTGACCGTCGCCATTCGGGATAAACCGTATGTCAAAAATAACCGTTACCCTTTCTCGTCTGCATATTTTTATCTAATACCGACGAAAAAATGGTCTAAAACGTGATCAATTTAACACCTTGCTCATTGACCGTAAAGAAAGATGCGCTACATACAAGTGTAGCACCGTTCGCTGCGTGTAAATTCTTAAATACGGGCTGGCGGTTTCTCGTCATTATTCACTGTCATTGACGACACTGCGCCTTATCCTCTCACTCACGGTGACCGGAAAACTAACATACTCTCTATAAGGATGTTAGGATGGTCAATGATTGATAATGACGGTAACAAGCATGTTAGACAATGTTTTAAGAATTGCCACACGCCAAAGTCCCCTTGCGCTTTGGCAGGCACATTATGTCAAAGACGCATTGATGGCAACCCATCCGGGACTGACGGTAGAACTGGTGCCGATGGTCACACGCGGCGACGTGATTCTCGATACTCCCCTGGCGAAAGTGGGCGGTAAAGGACTGTTTGTTAAAGAGCTTGAAATCGCGCTGCTGGAAAAGCGCGCTGATATCGCCGTGCACTCTATGAAAGACGTTCCGGTGGCCTTCCCGGACGGTCTCGGTCTGGTGACCATTTGCGAGCGCGAAGATCCGCGCGACGCGTTTGTCTCGAATAAATATCACAGTCTGGACGATCTGCCCGCGGGTAGTATCGTCGGGACGTCCAGTTTGCGTCGCCAGTGTCAACTGGCGGAACGCCGTCCGGACCTCATTATCCGTTCGTTGCGCGGCAACGTCGGCACACGTCTCGGCAAGCTGGACAACGGCGACTATGACGCCATTATCCTGGCCGTGGCCGGTCTGAAACGCTTAGGTCTGGAGTCGCGCATTCGTACAGCCTTGCCGCCCGACGTTTCGCTTCCTGCCGTAGGCCAGGGCGCCGTCGGGATTGAGTGTCGTCTTGACGACGCGCGAACGCAGGCGCTGCTCGCACCGTTGAATCACTCGCAAACCGCGCTGCGCGTAACGGCGGAACGCGCTATGAACACCCGCCTGGAAGGCGGTTGTCAGGTGCCGATTGGCAGCTATGCAGAAATCATCAACGGTGAAATTTGGTTACGCGCGCTGGTTGGCGCGCCGGACGGTTCGGTGATGGTGCGCGGCGAACGTCGTGGTTCTCCCGAGCAGGCGGAGCAAATGGGCATCTCGCTTGCAGAGGAACTGCTGGAAAACGGCGCGCGCGCGATTCTGACGGAAGTTTATAACGGCGAGACGCCCGCATGAGTATTCTGATCACCCGCCCCTCTCCCGCAGGGGAAGCATTAGTGAGCCGTCTGCGCGCACTGGGGCAGGTGGCCTGGAGTTTTCCACTGATTGAATTTGTCGCCGGCCGGGAGCTACCCACCCTGGCCGACCGCCTGGCGACGCTGACGGAAAACGATCTGGTTTTTGCCCTTTCACAGCACGCCGTCGCCTTTGCTCACGCCCAGCTCCAGCGGGATGGCCGAAACTGGCCTGCGTCGCCGCGCTATTTCGCGATTGGCCGCACCACGGCGCTCGCCCTTCATACCGTTAGCGGGTTCGATATTCGTTATCCATTGGATCGGGAAATCAGCGAAGCCTTGCTACAATTACCTGAATTACAAAATATTGCGGGCAAACGCGCGCTGATTTTGCGTGGCAATGGCGGCCGCGAACTGCTGGGCGAAACCCTGACAGCTCGCGGAGCCGAAGTCAGTTTTTGTGAATGTTATCAACGATGTGCGAAACATTACGATGGCGCGGAAGAAGCGATGCGCTGGCATACTCGCGGCGTAACAACGCTTGTTGTTACCAGCGGCGAGATGTTGCAACGGCTCTGGTCGCTGACTCCCGAGTGGTATCGTGAGCACTGGTTACTACGCTGTCGGCTATTGGTCGTCAGTGAACGTCTGGCGCACCTTGCCCGGGAGCTGGGCTGGCAAGATATTAAGGTCGCTGATAACGCCGACAACGATGCGCTGTTGCGCGCATTACAATAACTCTCATAATGGGATGCCATAATGACGGAACAAGAAAAATCCTCCGCCGTGGTTGATGAGACCAGGGAGAGCGTGGAAACCACGCCACAGCCAGTTAATACCGAGAAAAAAAGTAAGAACGGCGCCGCGCTGGTATTAAGCGCGGTGGCGATCGCGATTGCCCTGGCGGCAGGTATTGGGCTTTATGGCTGGGGGAAACAGCAAGCAACCGCGCAAACGGAAACCAGCGATGCGCTGGCGACGCAACTGACCGCCTTGCAAAAGGCTCAGGAGAGCCAAAAAGCGGAGCTGGAAGAGATTATCAAAAAACAAGCGGCGCAGTTAGAAGACGCGAATCGCCAACAGGCGGCGCTGGCGAAACAGCTTGATGAAGTACAACAAAAAGTCGCCACCATTTCCGGCAGCGATGCTAAAACCTGGCTGCTGGCGCAGGCTGATTTCCTGGTGAAACTCGCCGGACGCAAGCTGTGGAGCGATCAGGACGTCACTACCGCCGCTGCGCTGCTCAAAAGCGCTGACGCCAGTCTGGCGGACATGAACGACCCCAGCCTGATTACCGCACGACGCGCGATTACTGACGATATCGCCAGCCTGTCATCCGTTGCGCAGATCGACTATGACGGCATTATTCTCAAGCTCAATCAGCTCTCTAACCAAATCGATAACCTGCGTCTGGCGGATAACGATACCGATGGTTCGCCGATGGATTCAGACAGCAGCGAGCTGTCCAGCTCGCTAAGCGAATGGCGCGTTAACCTGCAAAAAAGCTGGCAGAACTTTATGGACAGCTTTATTACCATTCGCCGCCGCGATGATACTGCCGTACCGCTGTTGGCGCCCAACCAGGACGTCTATTTACGCGAAAATATTCGCTCCCGCCTGTTAGTCGCCGCGCAGGCCGTGCCACGCCATCAGGAAGAAACATACCGTCAGGCGCTGGATAACGTTTCGACCTGGGTTCGCGCTTATTACGATACTGACGACGCCGCGACAAAAGCCTTCCTGGAGGAGGTCGATAAATTAAGCCAGCAAAATATTACGATGGATCTGCCGGAAACCCTGGGAAGCCAGGCGATTCTTGAAAAACTGATGCAAACCCGCGTGCGTAATCTGCTGGCGCAACCGACAGTCTCTACGGCAGC
Source organism: Salmonella sp. SSDFZ54 (assembly GCF_004010735.1). Lineage (NCBI taxonomy): Bacteria > Pseudomonadati > Pseudomonadota > Gammaproteobacteria > Enterobacterales > Enterobacteriaceae > Salmonella > Salmonella sp. SSDFZ54. The sequence continues at coordinate 2,040,138 of NZ_CP034819.1, read as the reverse complement.
GCCTGCCACGCAGACAGACGCTCCGGCAGCCGCGCCGCAAGGAGAATAATGATGCTAAAAGTATTATTGCTCTTTGTGTTGTTGCTCGCGGGTATCGTGGTCGGCCCGATGATAGCCGGTCACCAGGGCTATGTGTTAATCCAGACCGATAACTACAACATTGAAACCAGCGTCACCGGACTGGCGATCATTCTCATCGTCGCTATGGTGGTGCTATTCGCCATTGAGTGGTTGCTACGCCGTCTGTTTCGTACCGGCGCGCACACCCGCGGTTGGTTTGCCGGCCGTAAACGCCGTCGCGCCCGCAAGCAGACCGAACAGGCGCTGCTGAAGCTGGCGGAGGGCGACTATCAGCAGGTTGAAAAGCTGATGTCAAAAAACGCCGACCATGCTGAACAACCGGTGGTAAATTATCTGCTGGCGGCAGAAGCGGCGCAGCAGCGCGGCGATGAAGCGCGCGCTAATCAGCACCTTGAACGTGCGGCAGAGCTGGCGGGGAACGACACCATCCCGGTCGAGATCACGCGCGTGCGCTTACAGCTGGCGCGCAATGAAAATCACGCAGCGCGTCACGGCGTGGACAAACTGCTGGAGGTCACGCCGCGTCACCCGGAAGTTCTGCGTCTGGCGGAGCAGGCCTACATTCGCACCAGCGCATGGAGTTCGTTACTGGATATCATCCCATCCATGGCGAAAGCGCACGTCGGCGATGAAGCGCATCGCGCCATGCTCGAACAACAGGCGTGGATAGGACTCATGGATCAGGCGCGCGCCGAGCAGGGCAGCGAAGGATTACGCACCTGGTGGAAAAACCAAAGCCGTAAAACCCGCCATCAGGTGGCGCTGCAGGTCGCGATGGCCGAGCATCTAATCGAGTGTGACGATCATGATATGGCGCAGCAGATTATCATTGACGGTCTGAAACGCCAGTATGACGATCGGCTGGTGCTGCCCATTCCTCGCCTCAGAACCAATAATCCGGAACAACTGGAGAAAGTGCTGCGCCAGCAAATCAAGACGGTAGGCGATCGCCCGCTGTTATGGAGCACGCTCGGCCAGTCGCTAATGAAACACGGTGAATGGCAGGAGGCGACCCTGGCTTTCCGCGCCGCGCTAAAACAACGCCCGGACGCGTATGATTATGCCTGGCTTGCCGATGCGCTTGATCGACTGCATCAACCGGAAGAGGCCGCCGCCATGCGGCGCGATGGCCTGATGCTGACATTACAGAACAATCCCCCGCAGTAATTCCCTCTTGCCCGGTGGCGCTTCGCTTACCGGGCTTACCGCCTACGCAAAATCATTCGGAATGCATAAAAAAACGCCTGCCCGGTTAAGGGGCAGGCGTCAAAACAGGTCTGTATGACAACATAAAGGGGTGCTTCACTCAACGTTGTGTCCAGGGTGTTTGATGAGGCGTAAGCGACATCTGTCAGTGGACGATAAGCACCGTAAACGGCTCTGCATCATTCCTGAGTTTATGAGGCCAGAAGGCGAACATAAGAGATGGAATGAGCATCTACCCGTACATTATTGCACATAACGTGCCATCTTTGCATCGCTAAAAAACAGGCGCAGGCGTTAAAAAAACGTAGACAATTCACGCGATTGACATCCCCCCGCCGCTGGCGAGGTTTTAGCGTGTCGCCCGGCGGAGACAGAACAGGATGCTTTTTATAAAGTGATTATAAATCAATAGATTATTCGTCACCGAATAGCGACAAATAAAGTCTGGGATATCGCCAATAAACCATAATGGCAACACGTGCGGGATAAGTAGTTGAAAATGAACAGAAAACAAAAAACCCCGCCGAAGCGGGGTTCAAAATTGGTCGGCGAGAGAGGATTCGAACCTCCGACCCACTGGTCCCAAACCAGTTGCGCTACCAAGCTGCGCTACTCGCCGATATACTGCTTTTTTGAATTTTTAGTTCAATTCATTGAGTCGTGGTGCGAGGGGGGGGACTTGAACCCCCACGTCCGTAAGGACACTAACACCTGAAGCTAGCGCGTCTACCAATTCCGCCACCTTCGCGTTTCACAACTCTATATTAATGGGGTGGCTAATGGGATTCGAACCCACGACAACTGGAATCACAATCCAGGGCTCTACCAACTGAGCTATAGCCACCACTGAAACTTTTTACGCGGTATTAAACCACCGCAGCTCAAGCACCTAAATAAATGGTACGCCCGACAGGATTCGAACCTGAGACCTCTGCCTCCGGAGGGCAGCGCTCTATCCAGCTGAGCTACGGGCGCTTAGCGCCGTTGCGGGGGTGGATAATACGGACTTCACACCCCGCTGTCCAGTGCCTTTTTAAATAAAATGCGCGTTTGGTTATGCTTTGCGCATTTTGGCGCTTATTCCCCCACCTTGTGGGCGGTTCCGTGACGATTCAGACCGAAAACTTTGTAGACCAGCGTGACGGCCAGCAGGAAGATGACGCCGACAAACAGCGACATGCGCGTATCTTCATTAAAGTACATGCCGATTAAAACGCAAACCAGAAACGCCATCGTCAAATAGTTCGCCCACGGGAACATAATGGAACGAAAAGGATGATCCGCAATCGCTTCTTTATGCGCCCGACGAAAGCGCAGTTGGCTAATCAGAATGACAAACCATGGCACCATCCCCGGCAGTACGCTGGCGCTATAAACGTAAACAAAGACGCGCTGCGGATTGGGGATGATGTAGTTCAGGCAAGAACCTACCAGCAAAATCAAAATAGAGAGCGCCACGCCCGCGACCGGCACGCCGTGGCGAGAGACTTTCGCGACTGCCGCCGGCAGTTGACGGTTTTTCGCCAGCGCGTAAAGCATACGCCCACAGCTATACATTCCGCTGTTACAGCCGGAGAGCGCCGCCGTCAGCACGACAAAGTTGATAATGCCCGCCGCGGCGGTGATGCCGATTTTCGCGAAGGTGAGCACAAAGGGACTGCCGTTGCTGCCAATCTCATTCCACGGGAAAATGGTGACGATCACGAAAATCGCGCCAACATAAAAAATCAGGATACGCCACAGCACTTTACCCACCGCGCTACGCAACGTCACCTGCGGATTCTTCGCTTCACCGGCGGTAATACCGATCAACTCAACCCCCTGATAAGAGGCCACCACGATACATAATGCGGTCAGAAAGCCTTTCCAGCTGCCAGCAAAAAAGCCGCCATGCTCGGTCAGATTACCAAAGCCAATCGCCTGGCCGCCGTTACCAAAACCGAAGAAAATCACCCCCAGACCGATGATGATCATCACAATAATCGTGGTGACTTTGATCATCGCAAACCAGAATTCGATTTCACCATACAGGCGCACCGCAGCCAGATTCGCCAACGCGACCAGTCCGACGGCAATCAGCGCCGGTATCCACTGCGCCATCTCCGGAAACCAGAACTGGACGTAGACCCCAATGGCGGTAATTTCCGAGATCCCGACCGCCATCCACATAAACCAGTATGACCAGGCGGTAAGATAGCCAAAAAAAGGACTCATATACCGGTGGGCGTACACGGCAAAGGAGCCGGTAACAGGTTCCAGAAAGAGCATCTCCCCCATCGAACGCATGATGAAAAAGACGAACAATCCGGCGATGATATACGCCAGCAGCACTGACGGGCCCGCCCATTTCAGCGTACTGGCGGCGCCCATAAAGAGTCCGACGCCGATGGTGCCCCCGAGGGCAATCAATTCAATATGACGAGCTTCCAGCCCACGCTGTAGCTCCGGTTTTTTCTCTGCCATAAATCCTCATGTCGTGTTTGCAACGGTTCCGGTAGTACCGGTTATTGTTATGGGTACATCGATTGTTGCGAATATTTTCTTAAATTTGGACAAATGGCAAATGGAGCATTAAAAAAATGCACTTATTGTGTAAGAAATCATCGATTATGTTGTAAATGAGCAGCGCCATAAGCACAAGCCGCTGCTCAAGTCATCAGAAGGGAGAATTAGAGATCGCCAGTATAGTGCCAGCGAAGGTAGCGCAGCAGGCGCATCTGGCGGGTAATACGCCTCGGTTGCGAAAGCAGACGATACAACCACTCCAGTCCCAGGTTCTGCCATATTTTTGGGGCGCGTTTGACGTGACCGGTAAACACATCATAGGTACCGCCCACCCCCATATATAGCGCATGGGGATGCACTTCCCGACAATCGCGCATGAGTAATTCCTGTTTTGGCGATCCCATCGCGACGGTGACAATTTTCGCGCCGCTGGCATGGATACGCGCAAATAGCGCCTGACGCTGCTCCGGCGTAAAGTAACCGTCCTGGCTACCCACAATATTGACGTTCCACTGCGTCCGCAGTTTTGCTTCCGTCTGCGCCAGCACCTCAGGCTTGCCGCCGACAAGAAATACCGGCGTGCCTTCTTTACCCGCGCGCGCCATTAACGCTTCCCAAAGGTCAGCGCCAGCCACACGAGAAACCTGCGCCTGCGGAAATTTTTTACGTATTGAACGCACCACGCTGATGCCATCGGCATATTTAAATTCCGCCGCCGCTATCAACGCGCGGACTTCCGGATTGTCTTCCGCCGTCAGCAGCTTTTCGGCGTTGATCGCCACCAACGTGCCTTGCTTCAGTTGACCATCGGCAAACAGATAATTCAGCGCGTGTGACATGTCGCGCCAGCCAATCAGAGGTAACCCGCGCAGCGAGTAAAGGGGCGCAGCGGCATTATTGGTCATAGTTTTCCTTCCACCTGTGCCTGAGGGAGCGAAGTTGTACGTTTATGAATCAGTCCGGCGCTATCAAATAACCAGAACAGAAGCTTAGCGACCAGCAGGCTGGCGCCAAAAACCACCAGGAAGAAAACCACGCGCGAAACAAACGAATCCAGCCCTTCTCGCGCCAGCACAATCATATTAAAGATGGCGCCAAAGCAGAAACTGTGCAGAATCGCCGCCTTATAGCGATTGGGCTCCCGGTTACCCAGTTCATATAGCCAGTCGAACCATTTGATAATCAGCCCGACGACGATCGCGCCGAGCGGAATAAACAGCGCCCCGCCCATGACCACCAGCGATCCGATAAGCGTTGGCGATATCGCCAGGCCAGAATGGTTGTTCAGGACTTCCCAGGTGAAGTAATTCGCAGAATTCAGCACGATACTGGGTCGTCCCGGCCATAACCAGGTGGGAATAAAGACGTAGAAATCACGCACGATAGGGGCCAGCCCCTGAAAATCGATATTGTGGTAATTTTGCAACAGCAGCGCCAGATTCTCCCACGGCGAAAAGGTATCGCGCGTCAGATAAAGAAACGTATAGAACGCCTCATCGCCGCTCACATTTAATCCGTAGCGTTTGAGCGCCAGCCAGAACATACCGACAATCCCCAGCACGCCCGCCGCTGCCAGCATCCACAGGCTGATCCAGCCCCGAATAATGCCGATAAACAGGAAGATAGCAAACGCAATAATGATGTTAGCGCGCGTGCCGCCGACAATCATGTAGGTCAACAGACCAAACGCGACGGTGCTCACCAGAAAGAACAGCCACGCTTTGCTGTCCTGGCGCAGGAAATAGACCACCAGCATCGCCGGAATGAAGAAATAGAAGAACCGTTTTAACGCCACGCCGGAGACTTCGCTGGAAAAGATCTGGCTGTAGGAGTGCAGCCGGAACAGCAAAAAGCCGTTATGCATAAAGAAAATCGCCACGCTCACCAGCGCGATGCCCATCAGGATCACCCAGGTAAGGTGGGTTTCCACCCGGTTCATGGTAAATAGCGGCTTGCGTGGTACATCCACAACGCGTTTGCGTAAACGCGTTTTATAGGTCACGTAATACACGCCGTAGAAACAGGCGGCGGATAATAGAGCCTGCAATAAGATTTCCGGCGGCGCGACGCCAACGTCGAAACGAAATACCAGCACGCTGGTTAGCGGAAAACCAAAAAAGAAGGTCAACAAAAACAGCAACGAAAAGAAAACGTTGAAGTTAAAACGCACGCGGCGGAATTCAAACCAGGTCAGCGTGGCGATAAACAGCGTAGAGAGCAGCCAGACCACCAGCAGCCCGCTGAATTGCATTAAACTCATTCGGCTTCTCCTGCGGCGATTCTCAACGCATTATGCCACGGTTGCAGGTAGTTGGGGCTAAAGAAGGTAATGCCGCTTTTATCTACCGATGCGAGCTGACGCTGCGCCTCGCGCACGACCTGCTCATTAAGATCGTCCGTGGTAAACAGGACGGGCAGATGCTGTTCCGCCATATCCTGCCAGAAAGGATTGTCGCGATTCAGTACGCACGGGATATCGGCCTGAATTAGCAGACATAACGTCCCGATCCCCTGTTGGCGGGCAAAAATAAAATAACCGAGGTCGCACTGGCGCAACAGCGCAAGATAGGCATCAAATTCCATTTTTTCGCTAAGAATTTGTAGATTTTCGGCGCTAAATAGCGCCAGGCCGGCCTGACGAACCTCATCAATATAGGCCTGGTTATTGGCCGGATAGCCCATCGGCACCACCACGTTTACCGTGTCGCCAAACTGCTGATACACCGCCCGTAACGCCGCAATATGTTGGTTACTGCGATCGCCGGAGTTCCCTACCAAAATGGTCAATTTCCCCGCACGTTGGCGCTCTTTTGCCATAGCATTCAGGGAAGGATCCATGCGCGTCGGGAAATAGAGCAACTCGCCGCGTACGCCCGGGTGCTGGCGCGCAAAATAGCTGAGATCGCCGCGCGTCGCGAATACGCACCCTACTCGCTCCTGCGCGATACGACGAAGCGGGTAGAAAAGGCGGAATTTCAGCCCGTGGGACACTTCGTAGAGATCCGCGCCCCAGATATGCCAGTAAAACTGAGCTGGCTTAATACCGCCGCTTAACAGCGCCAGCCACAGGCTGGTGTTGAACTGACCGTGAAAGAAGAATCTCTGTCGACGATTTGCTTTCGCTTTGGCGATGACCGCCTGCGCCAGCGCTTTCTTACTGCCATAAAAACGAAGCGAGAGCGCCGGGCAGCTTTCCGTGAAGCCGTTATCTTCGCCGGCAACCATAAATTCGCGCGCGTGCTCGCTTGTGGCGGCCAGCGTATCATTGAAAAACCGCAGCACGGTGTGGTTATGGTGAGGGATATCCGATCCCAGGACGTGAATCAGTACAGTCATGCTCGCCTACGCCAGAGTAAAAATACGCCGCAACAAAGTGAAAAATAGACAATATAGGTGGCCATATAAGCCTGTGCCGCACCCAGCGCGCCGTGAGCGGGAATCAGCCAGTGAGCGAACGCCGTTAACAGAATGAACTGACTAATTTCGGCCAGAATGTAAAATCGCAACGACGCTTTGGCAATCACCAGATAACCGAAAACATAGGCGCCGACTTTCAGCACGTCGCCCACTAACTGCCAGGCGAACAGATCGCGCATCGCGGTGAATTTGGCGGAAAAAAGCAGCCAGATAGCAAAATCGCGCAGTAGCCAGACGGTAAAACTCGCCGCCGCGACCGCCGGTAAAACAAATTTCAGCGCTTTTACCACTTCACGCGTAATGTCCTGTTTTTCCGTCAGGCGTGAGAGCGTAGGTAACAGGTAAACGCTGAAGGAGGCGGTGATAAATTGCAGATAGGCATCAGAAATACTGCTCACGCCCTGCCAGATCCCGACATCGCTCCAGCTATAGTGCGCGGCCAGTTGGTTTCGCATCATCACATAGGCGACCGGCATCGTAACGGAGGTAATCAGCGCCATCAGGGTAAATTTACTAAGCTGCCCTGCCAGACCGTTGTCCCAGGAGGGCTTGAGATAGCGTAGCGGGACGGTGCCGCGCTTAATCAGTATCATACCGGCTGGCACTACCACCAGCGCCGGCACCAGCGCCAGGCCAAGCAGAGCGCCTTCATAGCCGCCGACACGGTAGCAGAGATACCAGGCGGCGACACCCAAAAAGCTGCCGACAATTAACGATAAGGCATTACCCGACGCGTCACGAAAGCCCTTCATTAGCGCCAGCAGCAGGTTCGCCCAGGCGATCCCCATTTGTACCAGCGCAACCAGACGCACCAACCCTTGATAGTCCGTATGACCGAACAGTCCCTGGCTAATCGGCGCCGCCGCCAGCAGGAAGACCAGCGCCAGCAGCGTAGAGAACCCCAATACCATCGCGGAGGAGGTTCCTACCACAGTACGTAACTGCGCCGGGTCATCATGATGTTGTGCGACGAGTTTGGTAACGCCGTTAAATATCCCGGCGCCAGCCAATACGCCCAGCACGGTGATCATCTGGCGGAAGTTACCCGCTTGTCCGACGCCCGCTGGACCAAAAGAGACGGCCAGTAGTTTCACCACCAGCAGTCCGGCGCCAATTTTTACCAGCGTACTGACCGCCGTCCACAGGGAGGCTTTAGCAAGCGACATATCAGGAGAAATAATTTAGCAAGGTAGTAATCACCGTTCGTTGATCGACGGGCGCAAGGTTATAAAACAGCGGCAGACGCAACAAACGTTCGCTCTCTTTTGTGGTGTAGACATCGTCCCCGATAAACTCGCCGAATTTATCGCCCGCCGGACAATCATGCAGCGGAATGTAATGGAATACCGCCATGATTTCCGCCTCTTTCAGGAAATTAATCAGCGCGCTGCGATCGGCGATATCCCGCAGTTTGATGTAAAACATGTGGGCATTATGCCCGCAGTTTTCCGGAATAGAAGGCAGCTCGATACGCCCGGCGCGCGCCAGCGGCGTTAACGCATCGTAGTAAGTCTGCCACAGCGACAGACGCTGTTGATTGATACGATCGGCGGCCTCCAGTTGCGCCCACAGGTAGGCAGCCTGCAGATCGGACATCAAATAACTGGAGCCGATATCCCGCCAGGTGTATTTATCCACCTGACCACGGAAAAACTGGCTACGGTTGGTGCCTTTTTCGCGGATGATCTCCGCGCGTTCAATCAGCGTACGATCGTTGATCAGCGTCGCGCCGCCTTCGCCGCCAGCGGTGTAATTTTTGGTTTCATGGAAGCTAAAACAGCCGATGTGACCGATCGTCCCTAATGCGCGCCCTTTGTACGTGGACATCACACCCTGGGCGGCATCCTCGACAACGAACAGATTATACTTATCCGCCAGCGCCATGATGACGTCCATTTCACAAGCGACGCCAGCGTAGTGTACCGGCACGATAGCACGGGTTTTATCAGTAATCGCCGCCTCAATCAGCGTTTCGTCAATATTCATCGTATCCGGACGAATATCGACAAACACAATTTTCGCGCCGCGCAGGACAAAAGCGTTAGCGGTGGAGACAAACGTAAAGCTCGGCATGATCACTTCATCGCCGGGCTGAATATCCAACAACAGAGCCGCCATCTCCAGCGACGCGGTACAGGAAGGCGTCAGCAACACCTTCGCGCTGCCGAAATGTTGCTCCAGCCACTGCTGGCAACGACGCGTAAAGCCGCCGTCGCCGCACAGTTTGCCGCTGCTCATTGCAGACTGCATGTATTCGAGTTCGGTTCCCACCACCGGCGGCGCATTAAAAGGAATCATGTTGTCACCTGTATAACCAGTACGCAGTGCTTTCGATGTTGGCACCGCTTTGTATGTAACGTTTAAGCGCGGCGGTGTTGCCCAACTGGGTCGCCACCCGCAATGTTGCTTTGCCGCGACTCTGCGCCCAACAGATCGCCGCCTGCATAAGTTCCGCTCCCGCGCCGCGTCCGGCCAACAGACCGATGCGCGCGTCGGTATCATTCAATTCCCGCAGCGAGACGTAACCGCGGATAGCGCCTGTCTCCGTGCGAAGCACCAGGCATTGGTGATCAAACGTGCCGCGTACCGCATTCTCAATCCACTGGGCGTAAAAACGGGCGCTGGCATCGGGCGCATACCACGGCGCGCGAAAACGACTCTGCGTAAACGCCTCTCCGGCCAACTGACGCAAAGCAGGGATGTCCGTAAGGTGTGCAATTTCCGCGCCATGCTGGCCGCTATGCCCTTTTACCGGCAACGCAAAATCCACCTCGCCTTCAACCAAAGAGAATCCCAGCGATTGCAACGCCGACAGCCAGGCGATGTTTTCAGCCGGCACTTTTACCTGCACGCGTTGCCACGCCTGCAGCGCTTCTGGCGTTAATTCGGGCGCTGAGGCATCGATACGCACAATGCCGCTATTCACGCCAAAGAACGTATTTTCCCAGAGTAACGGTTCAATACTGGCGCGGACGGGCACGGAGCAACTCCAGTAAATATTGGCCATAGCCGGTTTTTTCAAGCTGACTGGCGGCGCGTTTCAAACCATCATCATCCAGCCAGCCGTTGCGCCAGGCAATCTCCTCCAGACAGGCAATTTTGAAGCCCTGGCGCTTTGATACGCCGCGCGTAATGGGATGCAACCGGGTACCGGAACCTCCCGCCAGAATGATGCCTTTCATTCGTTTCTCCTCCAGGAGTAAGAACCTGCCGTTTAGCGTTTCAGACCTAAGCGTTCGCCCTGATAACTGCCATCCTGTACGGGTTTCCACCAGGCCTCATTGGCGAGATACCACTGAACGGTTTTTCGCATCCCACTTTCGAAGGTTTCCTGCGGCGTCCAGCCCAGCTCGCGGGCGATTTTCGACGCGTCGATGGCATAGCGTAAGTCATGGCCGGGTCGATCGTCGACGAAGGTAATCAGATCGTGATAATTCGCTACACCCTGCGGTTTTTGCGGGGCCAGTTCCTCCAACAGAGCGCAGATCGTCCTGACCACATCCAGATTTTTACGTTCGTTATGACCGCCGATATTATACATTTCGCCCACAGCGCCGTTCGTCACCACGTGATACAACGCACGGGCATGATCTTCCACATACAGCCAGTCGCGAATTTGCTGACCGTTGCCATAGACCGGCAATGGTTTACCCGCCAGCGCATTCAGAATCATCAGTGGGATCAGTTTTTCCGGGAAATGGTAGGGCCCGTAGTTATTAGAGCAGTTGGTGACAAGCGTAGGCAGACCGTAGGTACGTAACCAGGCGCGTACCAGATGGTCGCTGCTGGCTTTGGAGGCGGAATAAGGGCTGCTTGGCGCATATGGCGTGGTTTCGGTGAAGAAATCGTCTGCAGTATGCAGATCGCCATACACTTCATCGGTGGAGATATGGTGGAAGCGGAACGCCGCTTTAGCGTCCGCGTCAAGCGCGGACCAGTAAGCGCGGGCGGCTTCCAGCAAGGTGTAAGTACCAACGATATTCGTTTCAATAAACGCCGCCGGGCCGTCGATGGAACGGTCTACATGGCTTTCCGCCGCCAGGTGCATCACGCTATCGGGCTGATACTGCTGGAAAACTCGATCCAGTGATGCCCGATCGCAGATATCCACCTTCTCAAAGGCGAAACGGTCGCTTTGCGCCACCGACGCCAGAGACATCAGGTTGCCCGCATAGGTGAGTTTATCCACCACCACCACCGCGTCTGCCGTTTCATGGATGATATGCCGCACCACCGCAGATCCGATAAAGCCTGCGCCGCCGGTCACCAGAATGCGTTTCATCAGCGCCAGACTCCTTTGGTATCAACCACATAACATTGATGAACCGCATCGCCGGGAATCGCTTTAAATTCGTCGTGATCGACCAGCATCACCAGCACATCGGCGGCGGCCAGCGCCGCGTCCAGTTTCGCCAGCGTGCAAAGTCCGTCCAATTTTTTCGGCAACTGACGGATATTCGGTTCGACGACCAGGGTTTCGCCGCTGTGCCAGCGGGCGATACTTTGCGCGATCCCCATCGCCGGGCTTTCGCGCAGATCGTCGATATTCGGCTTAAAGGCCAGCCCAAAACAGGCGATTTTCACTTCGCTGGCGCGTTTATCGGTGGCCGCCAGGCAATCTGCGACCGCGGCTTTTACCTGATCGACCACCCAGTGCGGTTTGCCGTCGTTCACTTCACGCGCGGTGCGAATCAGTCTCGCCTGCTGCGGATTTTGCGCCACAATAAACCACGGATCGACCGCAATGCAGTGCCCGCCAACGCCTGGGCCCGGCTGCAAAATATTGACGCGCGGATGGCGGTTCGCCAGGCGGATCAATTCCCAGACGTTAATCCCTTGTTCGGCGCAAATCAGCGACAATTCATTCGCAAAGGCGATATTCACATCACGGAAGCTATTTTCCGTCAGCTTGCACATCTCTGCGGTGCGCGAGTTGGTGACAACGCATTCACCCTCAAGGAAAATTTTGTACAGCGCGCTGGCGCGAGCCGAACATACTGGCGTCATACCGCCAATCACGCGGTCATTTTTAATGAGTTCCACCATCACCTGACCCGGCAGCACACGCTCCGGACAATAGGCGATATTCACGTCGGCCTGCTCGCCCGCCTGCTGGGGAAAGGTCAGATCCGGGCGCATCCCGGCCAGCCAGCCGGCCATTTGCTCCGTTGCGCCGACCGGCGATGTTGATTCCAGAATCACCAGTGCCCCTTTTTTTAATACCGGCGCAATGGATTTCGCCGCGGCTTCCACATAGGCCATATCAGGGTCGTGATCGCCTTTGAATGGCGTCGGCACGGCAATCAGGTACGCATCGGCCTCGACAGGTGTCGTCGTCGCACGCAGAAAGCCGCCTTCCACCGCCATCTTCACCACATTGCCCAACGCCGGCTCCACGATGTGAATTTCACCGCGATTTATGGTGTCTACCGCATGTTGGTTGATATCCACGCCGATAACCTGCTTCTGGCGGGAAGCAAAAGCGGCCGCAGTCGGTAATCCGATATACCCCAGCCCAATAACAGAAATGGTCGTAAAACTCATAACGATACCCGATAACTTTTTAACGCCTGTAAAATGCGCGCGCATGATTGCCCGTCACCATAAGGATTATGGGCGCGGCTCATGGTTTGATATTCATTTTCGTCGTGCAGCAGACGCATAACTTCCGCCACAATGCGCCGGGAGTCCGTGCCGATCAGTCTTACCGTACCAGCGGTAATGGCTTCCGGACGCTCTGTGGTTTCACGCATGACCAATACCGGCTTACCTAATGACGGCGCTTCTTCCTGAATACCGCCGGAATCGGTCAGAATGAGCCAGGCGTGATTCATCAGCCAGACAAAAGGTAAGTAGTCCTGCGGCTCAATCAGTACCACGTTTTCAACATGGCCGAGGATACGGTTGACAGGTTCGCTGACGTTGGGATTGAGATGCACCGGATAGACAATTTGCACATTCTGGTTCGCGGCGGCGATTTCCGCCAGCGCCTGGCAGATATGCTCAAAGCCCTGACCAAAGCTTTCACGCCGATGACCGGTCACCAAAATCATCTTCTTATTCGCGTTGAGGAAAGGATACTGCTCGGCCAGTTCAGCCTGTAATGTATCGCTCGTCAGAACGCGATCGCGTACCCAGATCAGCGCGTCGATAACGGTATTGCCAGTGACAAAAATGCGCTCATCCGGAATGTTCTCCCGCAACAGATTCTGCCGCGAGTTTTCCGTCGGCGCAAAGTGGTACATCGCCAGATGTCCGGTCAGCGTGCGGTTTGCCTCTTCCGGCCAGGGGGAATAGAGATCGCCGGTTCGCAACCCGGCTTCTACGTGCCCTACCGGAATTCGTTGATAGAAAGCCGCCAGGCTGGTAGCAATCGTAGTGGTGGTATCTCCATGAACCAGCACCACATCAGGTTTAAAATCTGCCAGGATCGGCTTTAATCCCTCCAGAATTCGGCAGGTAATTTCCGTCAACCCCTGTCCCGGCTGCATAATGTTGAGATCGTAATCAGGCACAATAGAAAAAAGAGTTAATACCTGATCAAGCATCTCCCGATGCTGCGCAGTAACGCATACTTTAGCCTCGAAATGAGGATCTTTTTCCAGCGCATGGACCAGAGGCGCCATCTTAATGGCCTCCGGTCGTGTACCAAATACAGTCAGTACTTTCACATCGATTCTCTTCGAATAGACAGTAGGGGCCCAGCCCCCTACTGCAGAGGTGTTGCTAAATCGTGCGGCGACGGGTTAAGGCAACGCCCGCACCGATTAGCGCCCCAACGATACCCCACATAATCATCAGGAAGGCTCGGCGTGGGCTATCACGTTTTACCGGTTCTTCCGGCGTACGCAAATAACGATAGGTCTGAAAACGAGGGTCCAGGGTCGGCCCCACATTAAGCGTATTCAACATTGCCCGATTTTGAAAGTAGTCCAAATCGAATGCAGGGCCAACCGCTTGCAGATTTTCAAGACGCGCCTGCAACATAGGGCGACCGAGTAAAAAAAGCTCTGAGTCCGGTAATTCATCTGCCGGGACATCCGTCGCGCTACGAGAAATATTATGTTGTTCCGCAATTTTGAGCGCCTGCTCAATACTGTTTACACGACGCGAATAGATCGCTTTCGCAACCTCCTCCTGCCGTTTGACCTGGGCTTTCATCTGCACGGTACGCGCAGCCCAGGCACCTTTTAATTCATCATTCAGATGGCTCGCCGCCCGCTGGCTGGCGAATGCGACATACTGACGCAGCAGATTATTGGCGTCCGGCGCAGTTTCAGCAATCAGCTTCACATTGTCGTTGATGGCGCGTGTAAAATCGCCGGGCGTAAACTGTATGTTATTGATCAGTTCATCAAGCATCGCCGCATCAGCTTTGCTATTCCCGACCATTCGCTGCTTGTAATAGTCCGTCTGTAACCAGAAATCGCGACGCGTATCCCAGGAGGCAAGTTGCATGATGAACTCTTTATACGCTTCATCCATCACCGAGGGTTTATCGGAAGAAGCAGGATCGGTCTTAATATCCAGGTTGCGCAGAAACTGCTGCTGGGAGTAATAACCGCCCAACATATTTACGGTTGGGCGATCGGTGATCGCCGTCGCACTCCACTCCTGACGAGCAAAAAAGGTATAGGCTAACGCGATAAGGGCAAATAGCAGGCCAATGCCGATAATCCAGAATTTGCCAGCCCATAAAGTACGAAACAACCCGCGAATATCCAGTTCATTTTCAGCGCTCACCGCGCGTGCCCCCGGTAATGGTTGTGTCATCGTATCCTCATTTACTTGGTTAAGTTTGGCCGGTTCTCACGTTGCCTGCGCAGGCGACGCTTCACACGCTTAATAAATCTCGCCACCTTCCAGGCCCGCTTAATGCAGTAGCCATAGAGGAAGAATGCTAGCAAAAAGAGCACCAA
Source organism: Salmonella sp. SSDFZ54 (assembly GCF_004010735.1). Classification (NCBI taxonomy): domain Bacteria; kingdom Pseudomonadati; phylum Pseudomonadota; class Gammaproteobacteria; order Enterobacterales; family Enterobacteriaceae; genus Salmonella; species Salmonella sp. SSDFZ54. The sequence continues at coordinate 2,025,010 of NZ_CP034819.1, read as the reverse complement.
CATAACCCATTCAGGAACAAAATGAGAGTATTCTGCCGTTACGCCTACTCCCGCCAGAATCGCCGCTGCGAGCGTAATAAGAACAAATGCCTGGCGGGAAGTAAACCCTGCTCGCATAACCAAATGATGAATATGTTGGCGATCAGGGGAAAAGGGGCTCATCCCTTTACGCAGACGGCGATACATAATCGCCACCATATCCATCAATGGAATAGCGATAATCCATAGCGCGGTAACCGGGCTGATAGAGTGAGTTTTCCCCTGCGTCGTTTCCAGTAAAAGCCAGATGACGGTAAAGCCAATCAGTGTACTACCGGCATCGCCCATAAAGACTTTATAACGCCGCCCCAAAATACCGAGATTAAGCATAATGTAAGGCAGAATCGCGGCGATCATGGCAAAGCACCACATTGCCAGACTAGTCTGACCATCAAACCATAAAATCAGCCCCATCGCCGCAAATGAGACGCTGGATAACCCACCCAGCAGGCCGTCAATACCGTCCACCATATTGAAAGCGTTGATCGCCGCCCATACCGCAAACAGGGTAAGGAAATAGCCAAAGGGGCCAAGCACTAACTCCCAAGGCCCAAAGATGTAACCAAGGCTACCTAAGTGAAGTTTTGCGATAACCATCATTACAACCGCAATAACAGCCTGAACCACAGCACGAATTTTTACACTGATATCAAAACGGTCATCCATCGCACCAACAAAAACCAATACACCAGCGCAAATAAGATATAGCGATAAGTGCGGTATGTAGTAATCCGAGAGGCCAAACATAAAGCAGATTCCTGCAAACACAGAAATCCCGCCGACTAATGGGATAACACCCTGATGTCGTTTACGAAAGTTTGGTTTATCCACTAAACCAATTTTTATGGCTACTTTTCGCGCAAGAAAAATAAAAATGGTCGTGAATAAAAAAATACTGATTAGCTCAGATAAAGCGGTGAGTAACTTCACAGTGTATGTGCTCTCAGCATATATCATTTCCTTAAAGTATAATGCGTTACGCCAGCTCCTAGAAGAGACCTGTTAGAACATTACACTTTTTACCGCAAACAATGTGTATTGTGCATGGTGTTACTCTGTAGCGCATATCCCGATGACCAGTTTATATGACATGACGCTAAGATGAATCGCAAAACAAAAACGCCACGTAAAAACGTGGCGTTTTCAGGTAAAGACCAGGTTATGAGCGCTTCATCATCTCGAAAAAGTCGTCATTAGTTTTGGTCATCGCCAGTTTGTTAATGAGGAATTCCATCGCGTCAATTTCACCCATCGGATGGATGATTTTACGCAGGATCCACATTTTCTGCAGCTCTTCCTGAGTGGTGAGCAGCTCTTCTTTACGGGTACCGGAACGGTTGTAGTCGATAGCCGGGAAGACACGTTTTTCAGCGATCTTACGCGAGAGGTGCAGCTCCATGTTACCGGTGCCTTTAAACTCTTCGTAGATAACTTCGTCCATCTTGGAACCGGTATCGATTAGCGCCGTCGCGATGATAGTCAGGCTACCGCCCTCTTCCACGTTACGCGCCGCGCCGAAGAAACGCTTCGGACGATGCAGGGCGTTAGCGTCCACACCACCGGTCAATACTTTACCGGAAGCCGGCACCACGGTGTTGTAGGCACGCGCCAGACGGGTGATGGAGTCGAGCAGGATGATAACGTCTTTCTTGTGTTCAACCAGACGTTTCGCCTTCTCGATAACCATTTCGGCAACCTGAACGTGGCGGGATGCAGGTTCGTCAAAAGTAGACGCAACCACTTCGCCTTTCACCAGACGCTGCATCTCGGTTACTTCTTCCGGACGTTCGTCAATCAGCAGCACCATCAGCACGCAGTCTGGGTGGTTATACGCGATGCTCTGCGCGATGTTCTGCAGCAGCATGGTTTTACCCGCCTTCGGCGGCGCGACAATCAGACCGCGCTGGCCGCGACCGATCGGCGAAGCCAGATCCAGAACGCGCGCCGTCAAGTCTTCGGTAGAACCGTTACCACGCTCCATACGCAGACGAGAGTTTGCGTGCAGCGGGGTTAAGTTCTCAAAGAGGATTTTGTTACGGGCGTTTTCCGGTTTGTCGTAGTTAACTTCGTTAACTTTCAACAGCGCAAAATAGCGTTCACCTTCTTTCGGCGGGCGAATCTTACCAGAAATGGTATCACCAGTGCGGAGGTTGAAACGGCGGATTTGGCTGGGGGAAACGTAGATATCATCAGGACCGGCGAGGTAGGAGCTGTCTGCAGAACGGAGGAAACCAAATCCATCCTGCAATATCTCCAGCACACCGTCGCCAAAGATATCTTCGCCACTCTTTGCGTGCTGCTTCAGGATGGCAAAAATAATGTCCTGCTTGCGCATACGGGCCAGATTTTCCAGCCCCATACTTTCGCCGAGAGTGATCAGCTCAGAAACCGGCGTATTCTTTAATTCGGTAAGATTCATAATGGTGTGAGTTCTTAAACTTGGGGTAAATCTCGAACTTAATGTTGTGAATGGTATGGCAGGGTCATCCATGCCTGTTTACGGCTATCAACTCATGTCTGTTCGCTGTCTGGTCACAGGAAAGTACGCAGAACTGAAACGACAAGACGGAATGAGCGAAGAGCCAGGAATCTTTCCACTTCTCGTGCGAGAAAAAACGGGAAGTGACGGATAAAACCAGATTCAAACTTAATAAGGTATGTTTAATTCGAAGTCAATACTAACTTAGCACGACTCAGACCGGGCGTCCAGAGATCCTGACAATTTAAGAATAACGTAAGGACAACAGACGCCACGAAACTGCCTGATACCTTAATCATTCGTCGAATGACAGACGCCTGACTATACAGCGCCTTTGTCATTCGACGTATAAAAGGTATTACGCCAGATTGGCGTCGAGAAACTCTTTCAACTGACCTTTAGACAGTGCGCCTACTTTGGTTGCCGCCACTTCGCCGTTTTTAAACAGCAGCAGAGTCGGAATACCGCGGATGCCATATTTAGGCGCAGTACCTGGGTTCTGGTCAATGTTCAGTTTGGCAACGGTCAATTTGCCCTGATATTCGTCAGCGATTTCATCCAGAATCGGAGCGATCATTTTACACGGCCCGCACCACTCTGCCCAGAAATCAACGAGGATAGCCCCGTCCGCTTTGAGTACATCCGTGTCAAAACTGTCGTCAGTCAGGTGAATAATTTTATCGCTCATATATAACTCCACAGGAATAAGCCTGGCGTGTTGGTGTAGCATTAACCAACGAGGTGCTGATGTTAACTTCGCCAACAAAGGTTGACTTTATTTCACCGGATACGCTTTCGTAAAGCAATAGTAAGCTGATATTCTACCACACTATGAGCAAAACACATTTAACAGAACAGAAGTTTTCCGACTTCGCCCTGCACCCACAGGTGGTTGAAGCCCTTGAAAAAAAAGGGTTTTATAATTGTACGCCCATTCAGGCACTGGCCCTTCCGCTAACGCTGGCGGGTCGTGACGTTGCAGGGCAGGCGCAAACCGGTACCGGGAAAACGATGGCGTTTCTGACGTCAACGTTTCATTATTTACTTTCTCATCCCGCGATCGACGATCGCAAGGTGAACCAGCCGCGCGCGCTGATCATGGCGCCGACGCGTGAATTAGCCGTACAAATTCACGCAGACGCGGAGCCGTTGGCGCAAGCGACAGGCTTAAAATTAGGCCTGGCTTACGGCGGCGATGGTTACGACAAGCAGCTTAAAGTGCTGGAAAGCGGCGTTGATATTCTTATTGGTACGACGGGCCGACTGATCGACTACGCCAAACAAAACCACATTAACCTCGGCGCCATTCAGGTCGTCGTACTCGATGAAGCCGATCGCATGTACGATTTGGGCTTTATTAAAGATATCCGCTGGCTGTTCCGTCGTATGCCGCCGGCTGCGCAGCGTCTGAACATGTTGTTCTCCGCCACCCTGTCTTATCGGGTTCGCGAGCTGGCGTTTGAACAGATGAACAACGCCGAATATGTTGAAGTGGAACCGGAGCAAAAGACCGGCCACCGCATTAAAGAAGAGCTTTTCTACCCCTCTAATGAAGAGAAAATGCGTTTACTGCAAACGCTGATCGAAGAAGAGTGGCCGGATCGCGCCATTATTTTCGCCAACACCAAGCATCGTTGCGAAGATATCTGGGGACATCTGGCGGCAGATGGCCATCGTGTTGGTCTGCTGACCGGCGACGTCGCGCAGAAAAAGCGCCTGCGGATTCTGGATGAGTTCACCCGCGGCGATCTGGATATTCTTGTGGCGACCGATGTCGCGGCGCGCGGGTTGCATATCCCCGCCGTAACGCACGTCTTTAACTACGATCTGCCAGACGATTGTGAAGACTATGTTCACCGTATCGGTCGTACCGGTCGCGCTGGCGCCAGCGGGCATTCCATCAGCCTGGCTTGCGAAGAGTATGCGCTGAATCTGCCCGCCATTGAGAGCTATATCGGCCACTCGATTCCGGTCAGCAAATACAATCCGGAAGCGCTCATGAACGATCTGCCCAAGCCGTTGCGTCTGACGCGTTCGCGTCCTGGCAATGGTCCGCGCCGCGCTGGCGCTCCGCGTAATCGTCGTCGTTCAGGTTAAGAAAAGTTATGCCATACACAAAATCATTTAGCCTGTATCAAGGCGGCAAGAAAACAAATCCCGATGAGCTTAGGAAGAGTACGCAGCCAACACGGATACAGGTTGAAGGATGAAGTGTATGAATTCCACCTCGTTGTATGCCGCCATTGATCTCGGTTCCAATAGTTTTCATATGCTGGTCGTGCGCGAGGCGGCGGGAAGCATCCAGACGCTGACCCGAATAAAACGCAAGGTGCGTCTGGCCGCGGGTCTGAACAACGACAACCACCTTTCAGCCGAAGCGATGGAACGCGGCTGGCAATGCCTGCGTCTGTTTGCTGAACGTTTGCAGGATATCCCGCAGCCACAAATCCGCGTGGTTGCCACCGCAACATTGCGTCTCGCTGTCAATGCGGGTGAATTTATCGCGAAAGCGCAGACTATCCTTGGTTGTCCGGTGCAGGTTATCAGCGGCGAAGAAGAGGCGCGGCTGATTTATCAGGGGGTCGCTCATACCACCGGCGGCGCAGATCAGCGACTGGTGGTGGATATCGGCGGCGCCAGCACTGAACTGGTTACCGGCACTGGCGCGCAAACCACGTCGCTGTTTAGCCTGTCGATGGGCTGCGTAACGTGGCTTGAACGCTATTTTAGCGATCGTAATCTGGCGCAAGAAAATTTTGATGACGCGGAGAAAGCCGCGCGCGATGTGCTGCGTCCGGTCGCCGATGAACTGCGTTTTCATGGCTGGAAGGTCTGCGTGGGTGCCTCCGGCACCGTACAGGCATTGCAGGAAATCATGATGGCGCAGGGGATGGACGAGCGCATTACGCTCGCCAAACTGCAGCAGCTAAAACAACGCGCGATACAGTGCGGGCGTCTGGAAGAGCTGGAAATCGAAGGCCTGACGCTGGAGCGCGCGCTGGTTTTCCCAAGCGGGCTGGCTATTCTGATCGCAATATTTACCGAGCTGAACATCCAGAGCATGACGCTGGCAGGCGGCGCGTTACGCGAAGGGCTGGTGTATGGGATGTTGCATCTGGCGGTAGATCAGGATATCCGCAGCCGCACGCTGCGAAACATTCAGCGTCGGTTTATCGTCGATACCGATCAGGCGAATCGCGTGGCGAAGCTGGCAGACAACTTCCTCAAACAGGTAGAAAATGCCTGGCATATTGAGCCTATCAGTCGTGAACTGTTGCTTAGCGCTTGCCAGTTGCATGAGATCGGTCTGAGCGTTGATTTTAAACAGGCGCCCTATCATGCCGCCTATTTAGTACGCCATTTGGATCTGCCTGGCTATACGCCCGCGCAGAAAAAATTGCTCGCCACCCTCTTACTGAATCAGACCAATCCGGTCGATCTCTCTTCGCTTCATCAGCAAAACGCGGTACCGCCCCGTGTTGCGGAACAGCTATGCCGTTTGCTGCGACTGGCGATTCTCTTTGCCGGTCGCCGTCGTGACGATCTGGTACCAGAAATTACGCTACAGGCGCTAAATGAAAATCTGACGTTAACCTTGCCTGGCGACTGGCTGGCGCATCACCCGCTGGGTAAAGAGTTGATTGATCAGGAAAGCCAGTGGCAAAGCTATGTACACTGGCCGCTGGACGTTCGCTAACCGTAGTCTGATTGCCGGATGACGCTTCGCTTATCCGGCCTACGATTTCGCTCGCTTTGCCGCCATCATGGCTTTCAGATTAGCCAGGTGACTTTGCCCTTTTTGCATTCGCTCCTCAGCGCTTACCACTTTGCGCTCCTGCTCCCAGATTAAATCATCCTGCGGTAGTTCTAACAGGAAGCGGCTGGGTTCCGGGCGCACCAGTTCCCCATACTGACGGCGCTCTTTACATAATGTAAAGGTGAGCTCTTTCTGCGCGCGAGTGATCCCGACATAGGCCAGCCGACGCTCTTCCTCAATATTATCTTCGTCAATGCTGCTTTGATGCGGCAAAAATCCTTCTTCCATTCCCACCATATAGACATACGGGAATTCCAGTCCTTTCGACGCATGAAGCGTCATCAACTGTACCTGATCCAGCTCTTCTTCGCTCTCGCCACGCTCCATCATATCGCGCAGCGTAAAGCGTGTAACCACCTGGGTGAGCGTCATCGGCTCATCGAGTTCGTTGCCTTCCAGCATCTCAGTCATCCAGCTAAAGAGCTGGTTAACGTTTTTCATACGCATTTCCGCCGCTTTGGGGCTCGGCGAGGTTTCGTACAACCAGGATTCATAGTCAATACCGTGGATGAGATCGCGCACGGCGGCGACAGGCTCGCGTTCGGCCAGACGCTGTATTTCCCCCAGCCAGTGGGTAAAACGCGTCAATGAATCGTAACCACGTCCGGTCAGCTTTTGGCTAAGTCCCATATCAAAGCTGGCGGTAAACAGGCTTTTATTACGCGTCATTGCCCATTCACCCAGCTTTTGCAGCGTGGCCGGACCGATTTCGCGTTTTGGCGTATTCACGATGCGCAGGAAAGCGCTGTCATCATCCGGGTTGGTCAACACCCGCAGATAGGCCAGCAAGTCTTTAATCTCCGGACGGGAGAAAAATGAGGTGCCGCCGGAAATTTTGTACGGAATGCGGTTCTGCATGAGGAATTTTTCAAATACCCGCGACTGATGATTCCCGCGATACAGAATGGCGTAATCCTTGTACTGGGTCTTGTTCACAAAGTGATGGGCAATCAGTTCGCCGGTAACGCGCTCAGCCTCATGCTCTTCATTGTTTGCGCTTAACACTTTGAGTTCCGCGCCGTAACCGAGCTCGGAAAAGAGGCGCTTTTCAAAGACGTGCGGATTATTGGCGATGAGAATATTCGCCGCTTTCAGGATGCGGCCCGAAGAACGATAGTTTTGCTCCAGCTTAATCACCTGCAGCGCAGGAAAATCCTGGCTCAGTAACACCAGGTTTTGCGGACGCGCCCCGCGCCAGGAGTAGATAGACTGATCGTCATCGCCTACGACCGTAAAGCGCGCGCGTTGCCCAACCAGCAGCTTAACCAACTCATACTGGCTGGTGTTAGTATCCTGATATTCATCCACCAGTAGATAACGAATTTTATTCTGCCAGCGCTCGCGCACCTCGTCATTGCGTTGCAGCAGCAGCGTCGGCAGCAAAATCAAATCATCAAAATCGAGAACGTTGCATGCCTTCATATGGGCGTCGTAAAGCCCGTAGCAGTGGGCAAAAATACGATCGCGTTCACCTTTCGCCCCCGCCGCTGCCTGTGCAGGCGTTTTGAGATCGTTTTTCCAGTTGGAGATCGTGGAGATCAGCTGTTGCAACAGAACCTTGTCGTCTTCGATCAGGCCTTCGGTCAGCTCTTTGAGCAAGGCGACCTGGTCGGTATCGTCAAACAATGAAAAGTTCGATTTCATCCCCAGCGCAGCGTACTCGCGCTTAATAATATCCAGCCCTAGCGTATGAAAGGTGGAGATCATCAAACCGCGCGCTTCCTTACGGCCGAGCGTCTGCCCGACGCGTTCTTTCATCTCACGCGCTGCCTTGTTGGTAAACGTCACCGCCGCAATATGCCGGGCCTGATAGCCGCATCCGCGGATCAGGTGGGCGATTTTATTGGTAATTACGCGAGTTTTACCAGAACCCGCTCCTGCCAGCACCAGGCAGGGTCCGGTGACGAATTCGACAGCATGTTGTTGGCCGGGATTTAAACGCATGGGAATAGTGCTCAATCTTCGAACGGGGGAGGGATTGTAGCAGAAAGCGAGGCCCAGAGAAGACCAGGCTGCTTTTTCAGGCAGCCTGGAAAAGGTCAATCAGCAGGCTCTGGCGGCAAGCGGCGTATAGCCATTACGCTGTGCGCTCTTGATCCAACTGTAAGAACCCATTAGCGCGATCGCCGTCAGCAGAACATACTCAAGCGACATCGCATAAACGCCCTGTACTGCATAGATCACGACGCTAATTACATCAATAATCACCCACAGCAGCCAGTTTTCCACGTACTTGCGGGTCATCAGCACCATCGCCGCAATCGACAACACCAGCATGGTGGAATCCCAGAACGGGAACGCGTCCGGCTGGAGTTCAGGCATCGCCACCTGCATACCTACCGTTTGCAGCAGAGCGAGCATAACGCGGGTCAACATAGCGAAAACCGGATCGATAAACCACGTCATCAGCAGAATGGCGATAATACATATGCCCCCCAACCTCCATGTTTGTTGACGAGAAAGCCAGCGTACTTTCAGAGCGGCTTCCCGGGCGTCATTCTGCCGGCTCCATGCGTACCAGCCGTAAATATTCGCCGCAAAGAAAAACACCTGAAGTAGCAAGCTGGCATACAGTTGAATCTGAAAAAAGATGGCGGCAAACAGAGTGACGTTAATCAAACCAAACAGGTAATTAACGATTTTTTCCCGGCTGGCGCACCAGATGCACAATAAGCCAAAGACGGTGCCGATAGCCTCAATCCACGACAGCGCATACCCACCCTCGCCGAGAGGAATGTTGACCATTACATTGTTAATGCTGAAAAAGTCCATCATTGCTCTCCTTGCAAACTATCGAAATAAATGGCCTGAAGCGCCAGAGAAATTTGGCGCTCTTCACCTTGCTGGCACAAGGTTTCCTGCTGAACATAATGGTTAATGCTGCTCTCCAGACAACCACTATGCGCGACGACCACGTTTAGCAACGACGCGGTACGCAGCCCTCGTAACGCCCCCACCACCATCAGCGCGGCGGTTTCCATATCCGCGCCGAGAACTCCCCTGGCCGACCATTCGGCATCCAGTTCAGCTTCACGATCGGTATAAAAACTGTCATGGCTGCGCACCAGCCCGCAAACGGCAGAGATGTTCATCTGTTTCGCCTGCTGTATCAGCGTGGCGGTAAGATACGGGTCCGCACAGGCCGGATAACTGGCGGGCGCATAGGTTTTGCTGGCGCCGTCGTCAGCCACCGCGCCGTGGGCGATGATCACATCGCCCAACGCCAGCGAGTCCTGCAACGCACCGCAACTACCGATACGGATTAGCGTGTTGACGCCAACCTGGCGTAACTCCTCAATGGCGATAGCGGTTGACGGTCCGCCGATTCCCGTGGAGAGCACGACTATTTCAACCCCCTGGTACCAACCGCGCGCCGCGCGAAACTCCCGGTTTTGCCCCAGAATCTCAGCCTTATCAAGAAAACGGGCGATTCTATCCACCCGCCCGGGATCGCCGGGCAAAAGCGCATATTTCGCGCGGGTCATGCTTGTGTTAAGCCGAATATGGGGTTGCATCTCCCGTCTCCTTATTGTTCTGAGAGGTTCAGATTTCCGCCTCCTGTTTGAGTTTTTCAGGAGCCAGTAAAATGATCCGCTCACCGTCGGTATCGATAATGTTCAGCGATTTCAGATCGTGCAGTATCCGGTTGATACTGCGCGTCGTCGCCGCAAATTCCTGACCAAGATTCTGCTTATCAAGCAAAATAGTGGTTGATTCATATTGTTGATAACGCAGCCATAATGCCTGGCATACGCGCTGATGCAGCGAGTACAAATTGTCGCTACTGGCCTTTTTCGACAACTGGTAATACTGTTGGCTGAAAAACCGCAGCATTCGCTGGTTAAAGTGGTTATCCAGCGTCAGCCAGCGGCAAAAATGCGCTTGCGGCAGGCTGAGTAGCTGTACATTGCCGACGGCTACGACAGAACAGATGTAATGCCGCGACTCAAATATCTCTAGCTCGCCCAGCATATCTCCTTTGCCATAACGCGCCTGCCGGTAACGGCGTCCATCTTCAGCTTCGTAAAAAACATCCACTTCGCCGGCCACAATGAGTGAAAATTGCTGGCATATTTCCCCCTGGCGGCAGATAAGCGCGCCACGGGAAATGTCGTCAAATCGCCAGCACTGCATGATTTCCAACGGGCAGTATTTAAGTAATTCATAGAGCACTGGGTCGCGTACGACCTGGCGTAACCCTAAAAGCCAGTCGTCTGGAAATTCTGCGTTTTTCATTATGTTCATGGTATCTCGCCCCTTGTCAGAAAGGACAGGACCGCCGTCCCGCACATCCGAAATACGCCTGCTAAAAATGCCGCTTATCTCCCGGTTCATTAAATCAGGCGGGACATCTGTCCTGTAATGGCGAAGAGTATATGTCTGACGGCCTAAGGAGTGATAAAGTGACGGCCAATCTTTGCGACGTGAGAACACAATAATGGCAAAAATGGCAGCAGCACTGCATATCCTTGTAAAAGAAGAGAAACTGGCATTGGATCTTCTGGAGCAAATTAAAAACGGCGGCGATTTTGAGAAGCTGGCGAAGAAGCATTCTATCTGCCCATCCGGTAAAAAAGGCGGTCATTTAGGCGAATTTCGTCAGGGCCAGATGGTTCCGGCATTCGATAAAGTAGTCTTTTCCTGCCCGGTACTGGAGCCAACCGGCCCATTGCACACCCAGTTCGGTTATCACATCATTAAGGTATTGTATCGCAAATAAAAAGCCGGGTGGCGGCTACGCCTTACCCGGCCTACATCGTCTGCTTGATTTTGTAGGTCGGGTAAGCGCTAGCGCCACCCGACACTGCCTACATTAACCCGCTACCGCAATGCGTTTCATATCCGTCATATAGCCGCGCAGTTTCTTACCTACCTGCTCAATCGCATGGCTACGAATCGCGTCGTTCACGTCGCGAAGCTGTGCGTTGTCTACCGCGCCTTCCGGGATAGCACTACCCAGATCGCCCGGTTGCAATTCCGCCATAAACGGTTTCAGCAGCGGTACGCAAGCGTAAGAGAACAGGTAGTTACCGTATTCTGCGGTATCAGAGATAACCACGTTCATTTCATACAGACGCTTACGGGCGATGGTGTTGGCGATCAGCGGCAGCTCGTGCAGTGATTCGTAGTAAGCGGATTCTTCGATGATGCCGGAATCGACCATGGTTTCGAACGCCAGCTCAACGCCCGCTTTCACCATCGCAATCATCAGCACGCCTTTATCGAAGTACTCCTGCTCGCCGATTTTACCTTCAAACTGCGGCGCGGTTTCGAACGCGGTTTTGCCGGTCTCTTCACGCCAGGTCAGCAGTTTCTTATCGTCGTTAGCCCAGTCAGCCATCATGCCGGAAGAGAATTCGCCGGAGATGATGTCATCCATGTGTTTCTGGAACAGCGGTGCCATGATCTCTTTCAATTGCTCGGACAGCGCGTAAGCACGCAGTTTCGCCGGGTTAGACAGACGGTCCATCATCAGAGTGATGCCGCCCTGCTTCAGCGCTTCGGTGATGGTTTCCCAGCCGAACTGAATCAGTTTTTCCGCGTATGCCGGGTCGGTGCCTTCTGCCACCAGCTTGTCGAAGCACAGCAGAGAACCGGCCTGCAACATACCGCACAGGATGGTCTGCTCGCCCATCAGGTCAGATTTCACTTCTGCAACGAAAGAAGATTCCAGTACGCCCGCACGGTGACCACCGGTGGCCGCCGCCCAGGCTTTAGCAATCGCCATGCCTTCGCCTTTCGGGTCGTTTTCCGGGTGAACGGCGATCAGCGTCGGCACGCCGAAACCACGTTTGTACTCTTCGCGCACTTCGGTGCCCGGACACTTCGGCGCTACCATCACCACGGTGATGTCTTTACGGATCTGCTCGCCCACTTCCACGATGTTGAAGCCGTGGGAGTAGCCCAGCGCCGCACCGTCTTTCATCAACGGCTGTACAGAACGTACCACGTCGGAGTGCTGTTTGTCCGGCGTCAGGTTAACCACCAGGTCCGCCTGCGGGATCAGCTCTTCGTAGGTGCCTACTTTGAAGCCGTTTTCGGTCGCTTTACGCCAGGAGGCACGCTTCTCAGCAATGGCTTCTTTACGCAGGGCATAGGAAATATCCAGACCGGAGTCACGCATGTTCAGGCCCTGGTTCAGCCCCTGAGCGCCACAGCCGACGATGACCACTTTTTTACCCTGCAGGTAGCTCGCGCCGTCGGCGAATTCGTCGCGGCCCATAAAGCGGCATTTACCCAGCTGCGCCAGCTGCTGGCGCAGATTCAGTGTATTAAAGTAGTTAGCCATGATGGTGTACTCCGTGATGTTGTGTTGTCGCGCTTATTGTTCGGTTTACAGATTGCTATCTGTGCGAATGAACCCACATTACAACAGGAAATTTATTGCGGAAATTGATATATTCACAACGTTATGTTGCGGTTTATGCAACGTCAAAAACCGGAGGTCTGTCTGTGGATTTACGCGATCTAAAAACCTTCCTGCATCTGGCGGAAAGCCGCCACTTTGGCCGCAGCGCGCGAGCGATGCACGTCAGCCCCTCCACGCTTTCCCGGCAGATTCAGCGGCTGGAAGAAGATCTCGGCCAGCCGCTGTTTGTGCGCGATAACCGCACGGTCACGCTGACCGAAGCGGGTGAAGAGCTGCGAGTGTTTGCCCAACAGACGCTTTTGCAATATCAGCAGTTGCGCCATACCCTCGATCAGCAGGGGCCGTCCCTTTCCGGCGAACTCCATATCTTCTGTTCAGTGACCGCGGCATACAGTCATCTGCCGCCGATCCTCGACCGTTTTCGCGCCGAACACCCTTCTGTTGAAATCAAATTGACGACCGGAGATGCTGCCGATGCGATGGAAAAGGTGGTAACGGGAGAAGCGGACCTGGCAATCGCCGGCAAACCAGAAACGCTGCCCGGCGCGGTGGCGTTTTCGATGCTGGAAAATCTGGCGGTGGTGCTGATCGCCCCGGCGCTGCCCTGCCCGGTGCGCAATCAGGTGTCGGTCGATAAGCCCGACTGGTCGACGGTGCCGTTTATCATGGCCGATCAGGGGCCGGTACGCCGCCGCATTGAGCTGTGGTTCCGTCGCCACAAAATCAGTAACCCGTCAATTTACGCGACAGTGGGCGGCCATGAAGCAATGGTATCGATGGTGGCGCTGGGCTGCGGCGTGGCGCTGCTGCCGGAAGTGGTGCTGGAAAACAGCCCGGAGCCGGTGCGCAATCGGGTGATGATTTTAGAGCGCAGCGACGAAAAAACGCCGTTTGAACTGGGCGTCTGCGCGCAAAAAAAGCGGCTGCATGAGCCGCTAATTGATGCGTTCTGGAAGATTTTACCGAATTAGTTTACGGCCCTACCATTACCCGAACAGGCTTCCCAATACGGCTAAGCATATTCACCAAAGCATCAATGGTGAATTTGCTGCATTTCTTGTTGACGACATCCGAAACGCGCGGTCGGGATATATGCAAAACTTTAGCAACCTCGGCTTGCTTCATCTGGTTTCGCGTAATCCAGAGGGTAATTTCTTCCATGAGCTGTTCTTTAATGGCTAACGTGTTTTCGATTTCACTCAGGGAATCAGCGTAAAACTTTTCTGCGTCCTGCTTATCAAACCCCAAATCAGCAAAAACATTACCGCCAGATGGCGTCACATGGCGAATATCACTATCAGTTTTGGCAATCACAAGCTGTTTCTCCGTTGTTGCACCACCCGGTTATAACGCGTTCTGGCGATGTTTTTATCGTGCTGACTGGTTTGTTGCGTCTGTTTTTGGAAACTATGCAAAACGTAGAGTGCTTCTTCAAACTTAGCGACATACATAGCGCGATAGATACCATTGTTGTCACGAATCCGAATTTCATTTACCCCAGCCCCAATTTCTGAAAACGGTTTCCAGTCATCGGGTTCAATTCCATATTGAATTTTATGAGGCTGATAACCGACTGCTTTACGTACCGTTATGGGAAAAACCAGGAGATCCTCCAGAGAAGATCCCACCCATCGAATTTCTTTTTCATTGGAGAAAGCTCGGGTGAGTAACATAACACCCTTGTGTATAAAATTTTATACATTGTTTTTAGCAGGTGCAAGTGATAGCGGTGCTAACGATATGGTGAGCCGAGTTTCACCACAAGCAGATTGGGCGCCTTCTGGAAAACGTCTCGCAAAATTAAATGAGTGGATGCTCCGGGCTGGCAGAAAAGCCCAATAACTGAGGGAAGATAATATCTTGATATCAGGCCCACTTTACTTTGTGGGCCCGAAAAACTAAACGCTGAATTAACCCGCCAGAAAGAACCGAAACGCCGGGTTATTGCTCTCATCATGGCATTCATAGCCCAGCTCATGCAGCCGGGTTTCGAAATCCGGCTCATGATCGCCTAACTCGAACGCCGCCAGCACGCGGCCATAATCGGTACCGTGGCTGCGGTAATGGAATAGCGAAATATTCCAGTGCGTGCCAAGCGTATGCAGGAATTTGAGCAACGCGCCGGGCGACTCCGGAAATTCGAAACTATACAAACGCTCCTGTAATGGCTTGGAGGGGCGTCCGCCGACCATATAGCGCACATGCAGCTTCGCCATTTCATCGTCGGAGAGATCCACTACGCTATAACCGCCGTCGCACAGTTGGGTGATAATCTCTTTTCGCTCCTCCAGCCCCTGACTGACGCGTACGCCGACAAAAATACAGGCATTTTTCGCGTCGGCAAAACGGTAGTTAAATTCGGTGACCATACGCCCACCAAGCAACTGGCAGAATTTGAGGAAGCTCCCCTTTTCTTCCGGAATGGTCACCGCCAGTAACGCTTCGCGCTGTTCCCCCAGCTCGCAGCGTTCAGACACATAGCGCAAGCCGTGGAAGTTGACGTTGGCGCCGGAAAGGACGTGCGCCAGGCGTTCGCCGCGAATATTGTGCTGGGCGATATATTTTTTCATCCCCGCCAGCGCCAGCGCGCCGGACGGCTCCGCCACCGCACGCACATCTTCAAACAGATCTTTCATCGCCGCGCAGATAGCGTCGCTATCGACTGTAATAATGTCGTCGAGATATTCCTGGCACAGGCGGAAGGTTTCGTCGCCGATGCGTTTTACCGCCACGCCTTCAGCAAATAACCCAACGCGCGGGAGATCCACTGGATGACCGGCTTCCAACGCCGCTTTCAGGCAGGCGGAATCCTCCGCTTCGACGGCAATCACTTTGATTTGCGGCATCAATTGTTTGATCAGTACCGCTACGCCCGCCGCCAGGCCGCCGCCGCCAACCGGCACAAAGACACGATCGAGATGCGAATCCTGCTGAAGCAGTTCCAGCGCCAGCGTGCCCTGCCCGGCGATCACCATTGGGTGATCAAACGGCGGCACCCAGGTAAAACCCTGCTGCTGCGCCAGCTCAATAGCTTTCGCTTTCGCTTCATCAAAATTAGCGCCGTGCAACAGCACTTCGCCGCCAAAACCGCGTACCGCATCGACTTTAATATCCGCCGTTGCTTTTGGCATGACGATCAGCGACTTCACGCCAAGCCGCGCGGAGGAAAACGCCACGCCCTGTGCATGGTTCCCCGCCGACGCGGTAATCACGCCGTGGGCTTTTTGTTCTTCGGTCAATCCGGCCATCATCGCGTAAGCGCCGCGCAGCTTAAAGCTATGTACCGGCTGCCGGTCTTCGCGTTTGACGAGAACAACGTTATCCAGACGTGACGAGAGCTTTTCCATTTTTTGCAGCGGCGTCACCTGCGCCGCTTCGTATACTGGCGCGCGTAGCACCGCGCGCAGATACTCCGCCCCTTCCGGCGCGACTGACAGAGGTTGAGATTCCGCCATCATCAACCTCCCAGTTTCGATTTATCGCGCACCGCGCCTTTATCGGCGCTGGTCGCCAGGCTGGCGTAGGCACGCAGGGCAAACGAAACCTGACGCTGACGATTTTTCGGCGTCCAGGCTTTATCGCCGCGAGCTTCCTGCGCCTCGCGGCGTGCGGCGATTTCAGCCTCGCTCAACTGCAACTGAATGCTGCGGTTCGGGATATCAATCGCAATGGTGTCGCCATCTTCAATCAGTGCAATAGTGCCGCCGCTGGCCGCTTCCGGCGAAACGTGGCCAATAGAGAGACCGGAAGTCCCGCCGGAAAAACGCCCATCGGTGATGAGCGCGCAGGCTTTGCCCAGCCCCATCGACTTCAGGAAACTGGTCGGGTAGAGCATCTCCTGCATTCCCGGCCCGCCTTTCGGCCCTTCGTAGCGGATCACGACTACATCGCCTTCCACTACTTTGCCGCCAAGAATCGCCTCTACCGCGTCGTCCTGGCTTTCATACACTTTCGCCGGGCCGGTGAATTTAAGGATGCTGTCATCCACGCCCGCGGTTTTAACGATGCAGCCGTTTTCGGCGAAGTTGCCATATAGCACCGCCAGACCGCCGTCTTTGCTATAGGCATATTCCAGCGAGCGGATGCAACCCGCTGCGCGGTCGTCATCCAGCGAATCCCAGCGACAATCCTGCGAGAACGCCTGAGTAGTACGGATACCGGCAGGGCCAGCACGGAACATTTTTTTAACCGCTTCGTCCTGCGTAACCGTGATGTCGTACTGTTCCAGCGTTTGCGGCAGCGTCAGGCCTAATACGTTTTTCACGTTGCGGTTCAGCAGCCCGGCGCGATCCAGCTCGCCTAAAATACCCAGCACACCGCCGGCACGGTGAACGTCTTCCATATGGTATTTCTGGGTACTTGGCGCCACTTTACACAACTGCGGCACCTTGCGGGACAGCTTGTCGATATCACTCATGGTGAAGTCGATTTCCGCTTCCTGCGCCGCCGCCAGTAGATGCAGAACGGTATTGGTCGAACCGCCCATCGCAATATCCAGCGTCATGGCGTTTTCAAACGCGGCTTTGCTGGCGATGTTACGCGGCAGTGCACTTTCGTCATCCTGCTCGTAATAGCGTTTAGTCAGTTCAACAATCCGCTTACCGGCATTGAGGAACAACTGCTTCCGGTCAGCGTGGGTTGCCAGCAGTGAGCCGTTGCCCGGCTGCGACAGGCCCAGCGCTTCGGTCAGGCAGTTCATGGAATTAGCGGTAAACATGCCGGAGCAGGAGCCGCAGGTTGGACAGGCGGAGCGTTCAACCTGGTTACTTTGATCGTCAGAGACTTTCGGGTCCGCGCCCTGAATCATGGCATCAACCAGATCGAGCTTGATGATCTGATCGGACAGTTTGGTTTTCCCGGCTTCCATCGGTCCGCCGGAGACAAAGATCACCGGAATATTCAGGCGCAGCGAGGCCATGAGCATCCCTGGGGTGATTTTGTCGCAGTTGGAGATACACACCATCGCGTCAGCGCAGTGAGCGTTCACCATGTACTCAACAGAGTCGGCGATCAGCTCGCGAGACGGCAGTGAATAGAGCATACCCCCGTGCCCCATGGCGATCCCGTCATCCACGGCAATAGTGTTGAACTCTTTCGCCACCCCGCCGGAAGCTTCAATCTGTTCGGCGACCAGCTTACCGAGATCGCGCAGATGAACGTGACCCGGCACAAACTGAGTGAATGAGTTCACCACGGCGATAATCGGTTTGCCAAAATCACTGTCGGTCATTCCGGTGGCGCGCCACAGCGCGCGGGCACCCGCCATATTACGACCATGGGTGGTGGTGGCGGAACGGTACTTAGGCATGCTTTATTTACTCCCCATCTTTTCCCTTCATACTTCACGCCACAGGTGCGTTGGCTGCCTCACTCACCCCAGTCACTTACTACAGTAAGCCCTGGGGATTCGCTGCGTTGCCGCCTTCCTGTGACGCAAATTATTTTGGGAAAATATTAATTTTATTTATTATGAATTTACCGGATCCAACCAGCCCCATTTATCCTCGGTTTCTCCAGTGAAGAGACCAAAGAAGGCTTGTTGAATACGCTTGGTAACAGGGCCGCAGCGGCCTTCGCCTACCTGGATACCATCAACGCTGCGTACCGGAGTAATTTCTGCCGCGGTTCCGGACATAAACACTTCGTCGGCCAGATACAGCGATTCACGGGACAGCACCTGCTCGCGCACTTCAATACCCAGCTCTTTCGCCAGTTTGATGATCGCGTCGCGAGTAATGCCTGGCAGCGCGGAAGAGGTAAACGGCGGAGTAAACAGCACGCCATCTTTTACCTCAAACAGGTTTTCGCCTGCGCCTTCGGAGATATAGCCGTTTACATCCAGGGCGATGCCTTCCTGATAGCCGTGGCGGCGCGCTTCGCTACCCACCAGCAGTGAGGAGAGGTAGTTACCGCCCGCTTTCGCAGCGGTTGGAATGGTGTTCGGCGCAGCGCGATTCCAGGAAGAAACCATCGCATCGATCCCCTGATCCAGCGCTTCGGCGCCCAGGTATGCCCCCCACGGGAACGCGGCGATGATGACGTCAGTGGTGTATCCCGGGGGCGGGTTAACGCCCATACCGACATCGCCGACAAATACCAACGGACGGATATAGGCGCTGGTCAGGTTGTTTTTGCGGATCACTTCGCGGCAGGCTTCCATCAGCTCATCAATACTCTGGGAAACCGGAAAACGATAAATTTTTGCTGAGTCGCGCAGGCGCTGCATATGTTCACGATGACGAAACACTACCGGGCCTTTGTGAGAGTCGTAGCACCGAATCCCTTCAAATACCGACGTACCGTAGTGCAGCGCGTGAGACATTACGTGAACCTTCGCGTCTTCCCAGCGCACCATCTCGCCATTGAACCAAATATAATCAGCTTTTTTCGTCGTCATTTTTCTTCCTTTTGCGCTCAGGCGCGGATTTGTTGTGATGTGGCAGCGCTCTGGCAGATTGCGACATGCGCAACATCTACCAGTTTACTTAACTGACTAAACAGTAAGTCGACCGACCGGGGACTGGCAACGGTCAATTCAATATTTATATTCTGCGCATCGGTCGCGGCTTCCATATTCATGGAGCACACCTGAAAACCACGATGGCGCACCACGCGTAAAACACGTTCTAAAGTTTCTGGATTAAAGCGTGCCGATACATTGACCTGATGTTGCATCATGATAATTTCTCCAGCATTTCAGAGTTACTGGCGCCAGGCGGCACCAACGGCCAGACATTTTCAAGTTCGTCGATTGAGACGTGAAGCAGGTACGGCCCTTCGCTTGCCAACATAGTGTCGAGTGCCGCTTCAACCTGGTCTTTACGAGTAATGTGCTGGCCTGGAATGCCGAAGGCGCTGGCCAGCATGAGGAAATCGGGGTTATCGGTCAGGGTGGTTTCGCTATATCGCTCCTGGAAAAACAGTTGCTGCCATTGTCGAACCATCCCTAACCGCTGGTTGTCGAGTAAGACTATCTTCAACGGTAACTGCTTGCGTTTTACGGTGCCCAACTCCTGAACATTCATCATGAAGGAGCCGTCACCGGAGATACAGATAACGGTATCATTCGGTCGCGCTACCTGCGCGCCAACGGCCGCCGGTAAGCCGAATCCCATCGTCCCCAGACCGCTGGAGGTGATGAAGTTCTCCGGGCGGGTGTAAGTCATATGCTGGGCTGACCACATCTGATGCTGCCCCACATCCGTCGTCACCACGCTGTCTGCGGGTTTGCGTTCCGACAATTGCTTCAACAACAACGGCGCATAGATAGTCTCGCCAGGATGGTCATAGCGCCAGGCGTGTTCTGCGCGCAGCTCTGCACAGGACTGACGCCATGCGTCGATCTTCAGCGGTTGCTGTAATGCCGGCAACAGCGAATTTAAATCGCCCTGCAACGCGACGTGTGCCTGACGCAGTTTGTTCATTTCCGCCGGGTCGATATCCATATGGATTACGCTGGCGTTCGGCGCAAACGTATTCAGCTTACCGGTCACCCGGTCATCAAAACGTGCACCCACTGCGATCAGTAAATCACACTCTTGCACCGCGAAATTAGCCGCTTTAGTACCGTGCATTCCCAGCATGCCCAGATAGTACGGATAATCAGCTTCAACAGACCCCAGCCCTTTCAGCGTGCAGGTAACTGGCATTTGCGTTACCGCGATAAATTTACGCAGCGCCGGAACTGCCTGCGCCATACCAACACCACCGCCGACGTACAGCATGGGTTTTTTCGCCTGTTCCAGCATCTGGCGCGCCTGTTCAACATCAGCCTGCGGGAAGGTCGCTTCGTTATCAACGGTAGTAAACCAGGGTTCCAGCTCACCGCTGGCCAACTGGATATCTTTCGGGATATCCACCAGAACCGGGCCAGGACGGCCAGCGTTGGCAATTTCAAAAGCCTCTGCCATGATACGAGGCAGCTCTGCCAGCGACTGCACCAGGAAGCTGTGTTTGGTACAGGCCAGCGACAGGCCTAACACATCCACCTCCTGGAACGCATCAGTGCCGATGAACGGGGCGGAAACCTGACCCGTGATCGCGACGACGGGGACCGAATCTAACAACGCATCCGCCAGGCCAGTGATCAGGTTAGTGGCGCCAGGACCGGAGGTGGCGATACAAACACCGGTTTTGCCGGTAGAACGGGCATAACCGATTGCCGCCATTGCCGCACCCTGTTCGTGTCGGCACAACAAATGCTCCACACCACCGTCATACAACGCGTCGTAAACCGGCATAATTGCGCCGCCAGGATAACCAAATACGGTTTTCACCCCCTGCGCTCGCAAAGCATGTACCACCCACTGTGCCCCGTTCATAGTTACATCCCCGTCGTAAATCTTGAGAAACAGAATTTTATGCTGTTATTCACGCTCTGCTCCTCGCTTAAGTTTTTCAGGCCAAAAAAAACCCCCGGACCTTTCGGTGCGGGGGTCTTAGTTCGTTAAGGCTTGATTTCTAAGCCTTTCCTCGTCCAAGTGCAGCCCCGCACGGTGGGATAATAATCACCACCACGCTAATCACGACCAGGCTAATCACTCGTAGAAGGGCTGTCATTTTTGTCTATTCTTGCATCTTGTTCGAAGGAATACCTAAAGAGTTACCATAGGTTTTGCCAATAGCACAAGATATTTTTTTAACCACGTTTCAGATAATGCAGGTGAATGCCTAAAAGTGCTTTGTTTTTTATAAGAAAAATTAGCAACTGAAAAATTTTCACGTTTTCCTCCCCCTTTTGGCGCACTCTACACCCTGTTTTCCTTCTTTTCGCTTCTGCGAGCGCTCTTCCAGTTTGATGTTTCTTACCTGAAAATGACGCCAAAATTCAGGAAGCAGCCGCTAAAAAACAAAAAGTCAGTAATTCGATTTTCTCTTCTATTCCGCATAATCCACGTAACAGGAGGGATTATGTCACTGGCGATTGTTCATACCCGCGCCGCACTTGGCGTCAATGCGCCGCCTATCACTATAGAGGTGCATATCAGTAATGGATTACCGGGATTAACCATGGTTGGCCTACCGGAAACCACGGTAAAAGAGGCGCGTGACCGGGTACGTAGTGCGATTATTAATAGCGGATATGAATTTCCGGCTAAAAAAATAACCATTAACCTTGCTCCAGCCGATCTACCGAAAGAGGGCGGAAGGTATGACCTGCCTATTGCTGTTGCGCTTCTGGCCGCATCTGAGCAGCTTACAGCGTCGAATCTTGAGGCATATGAGCTGGTGGGTGAGTTAGCGCTTACAGGCGCATTACGCGGCGTTCCTGGCGCAATATCAAGTGCAACGGAAGCCATCAGGGCCGGCAGAAATATTATCGTCGCAACAGAGAACGCGGCGGAGGTTGGGCTTATCAGCAAAGAAGGATGTTTTATCGCCGATCATCTACAAACCGTCTGCGCCTTTCTGGAAGGGAAACACGCCCTGGAAAGACCTTTAGCTCAGGATATGGCATCGCCTACCGCAACTGCCGATCTTCGCGATGTGATCGGTCAGGAGCAGGGTAAACGCGGCCTGGAGATTACAGCGGCAGGGGGACATAATCTGCTATTGATCGGCCCGCCGGGTACGGGTAAAACCATGCTGGCCAGTCGACTGAGCGGGATTCTTCCACCATTAAGCAATGAAGAGGCGTTGGAAAGCGCCGCGATCCTCAGTCTGGTTAATGCCGATACGGTACAAAAACGATGGCAGCAACGCCCCTTTCGCTCACCTCATCATAGCGCCTCACTTACTGCTATGGTCGGCGGCGGCGCAATACCCGCCCCGGGAGAGATATCGCTGGCGCACAACGGAATTTTGTTCCTTGATGAATTGCCTGAATTTGAACGACGCACACTGGATGCGCTACGTGAACCTATAGAATCCGGTCAAATTCATTTATCCCGTACCAGAGCGAAAATAACGTACCCTGCCAGGTTCCAGTTAATCGCCGCAATGAATCCCAGCCCGACCGGACATTATCAGGGAAACCATAATCGCTGCACGCCAGAACAGACACTACGTTACCTTAATCGGTTGTCAGGCCCGTTTCTTGATCGTTTTGACCTTTCGCTTGAGATACCGCTTCCACCGCCCGGGATTCTTAGCCAACACGCCTCAAAGGGTGAGAGCAGCGCTACGGTAAAAAAGCGGGTCATCGCCGCCCATGAACGGCAGTACCGACGCCAGAAGAAGTTAAACGCGCGTCTGGAGGGTCGCGAAATCCAAAAATATTGTGTTTTACATCACGATGACGCCCGCTGGCTTGAAGACACGCTGGTGCATCTTGGATTATCCATTCGCGCCTGGCAGCGTTTACTAAAAGTTGCCAGAACCATTGCCGACATAGAACTGGCTGACCAGATCTCGCGTCAGCATTTGCAGGAGGCGGTAAGCTATCGGGCGATAGACAGGTTGTTAATTCATTTGCAAAAGCTGTTGGCGTAAAAAAAGGGCATTACGCCCTTTTTATTAATCATCAGCTTCGGTGTAGTCTTCTGCGCCTTCAACTTGCGGCTTGCCGCCAGACAAGGTGTGGAAGCGTTTTGGACGCTTGATACGCGTCATATACTTGGACCAGACGCGTTCTGCATCCGTTACCGGCTCGCGTTCACCGCGACATACCGCTACAAACAGCTTCTCTTCTTCAGTCACAGGCTCACGCTTGCCAAGATCCAGATCATTAAAGGCATGACCATGACGCTCAAGCAGTTGTGCCTCTTTAATCGTGAAATCACCGTGACGAGAGAATCCACGTGGATAATGTTTATTGTCAAAATATCGATTAGTCGTCGTAAAGCTTTCCGCCATCCTGCACGCTCCTAATTCTTTGTCTGAGCTATTTATGGCGCGGAGTATTAGTTACGCTTGACAGAGTGTAAAACAAAACATTTAAATCATAACGACAAATAATTTTGTGGAGAGCACAGTGGATACGGAATTGTTAAAAACTTTCCTGGAAGTTAGCCGGACACGCCATTTCGGGCGGGCCGCAGAAGCACTTTACCTGACGCAATCCGCGGTGAGCTTTCGTATCAGGCAACTGGAGAATCAACTGGGCGTAAACCTTTTTACGCGGCACAGAAACAATATCCGTTTAACCACGGCTGGCGAAAAACTTTTACCGTATGCGGAAACGCTGATGAATACGTGGCAGGCGGCACGTAAAGAGGTGGCGCATACCTCACGCCATAACGAGTTTTCCATCGGCGCCAGCGCGTCTTTATGGGAGTGTATGCTTAACGCCTGGCTGGGTCGACTGTACCAACTACAGGAGCCGCAAAGCGGCCTGCAATTCGAAGCCAGAATCGCTCAACGGCAATCGCTTGTGAAGCAACTTCATGAACGCCAGCTTGATCTCCTCATTACTACCGAAGCACCCAAAATGGATGAGTTCAGCAGTCAACTGTTAGGGCACTTCACTTTGGCGTTATATTGCAGCAGCCCTGCCCGTAAGAAATCAGAACTCAATTATCTGCGGCTGGAGTGGGGACCAGACTTCCAACAGCATGAAACAGGGCTGATCGCAGCAGATGAAGTGCCGGTATTAACAACCAGCTCAGCCGAACTCGCCCGACAGCAGCTTAGCGCATTAAATGGCTGTAGCTGGCTTCCTGTAAACTGGGCAAATGAAAAGGGCGGATTACATACCGTTGCCGACAGCGCAACGCTTTCACGGCCGCTATACGCCATTTGGCTGCAAAATAGCGATAAATACTCGCTGATCTGCGATCTGTTAAAAACGGATGTGCTGGATGAACAATGAAAATGATGAAAAGAAAAAGAAGGGAACTTACGATTACCTGATCAGATAATCAGGTAATTTTAGGCAAAAAAAAATCCTTAGCAGATGCTAAGGATTATTTCTGGCAGGGGCGGAGAGACTCGAACTCCCAACACCCGGTTTTGGAGACCGGTGCTCTACCAATTGAACTACGCCCCTAATTAGGGTGGCGGAACGGACGGGACTCGAACCCGCGACCCCCTGCGTGACAGGCAGGTATTCTAACCAACTGAACTACCGCTCCACCGAATTCTTTTACAACCACTGATTTTTACATCAGTTTACTGCTTAATTTGATGCCTGGCAGTTCCCTACTCTCGCATGGGGAGACCCCACACTACCATCGGCGCTACGGCGTTTCACTTCTGAGTTCGGCATGGGGTCAGGTGGGACCACCGCGCTAGTGCCGCCAGGCAAATTCTTTTGTGCTCAGTACGCAATTCTTTATCGCATCAGCGGCGTTGCCTGCGCTCGTAAACTCAGTCACATACTTCTGTATGCTCCTTCCTTTCCTTCGCTTGCCGCCTTGCTGCTGCGCAAATTATTGCGTACTCAACTCTGAATCAGTGCTGAAAATCTTCTCTCAACCGCCAAAACATCTTCGGCGTTGTAAGGTTAAGCCTCACGGTTCATTAGTACCGGTTAGCTCAACGCATCGCTGCGCTTACACACCCGGCCTATCAACGTCGTCGTCTTCAACGTTCCTTCAGGAGACTTTAAGTCTCAGGGAGAACTCATCTCGGGGCAAGTTTCGTGCTTAGATGCTTTCAGCACTTATCTCTTCCGCATTTAGCTACCGGGCAGTGCCATTGGCATGACAACCCGAACACCAGTGATGCGTCCACTCCGGTCCTCTCGTACTAGGAGCAGCCCCCCTCAGTTCTCCAGCGCCCACGGCAGATAGGGACCGAACTGTCTCACGACGTTCTAAACCCAGCTCGCGTACCACTTTAAATGGCGAACAGCCATACCCTTGGGACCTACTTCAGCCCCAGGATGTGATGAGCCGACATCGAGGTGCCAAACACCGCCGTCGATATGAACTCTTGGGCGGTATCAGCCTGTTATCCCCGGAGTACCTTTTATCCGTTGAGCGATGGCCCTTCCATTCAGAACCACCGGATCACTATGACCTGCTTTCGCACCTGCTCGCGCCGTCACGCTCGCAGTCAAGCTGGCTTATGCCATTGCACTAACCTCCTGATGTCCGACCAGGATTAGCCAACCTTCGTGCTCCTCCGTTACTCTTTAGGAGGAGACCGCCCCAGTCAAACTACCCACCAGACACTGTCCGCAACCCGGATTACGGGTCCACGTTAGAACATCAAACATTAAAGGGTGGTATTTCAAGGTTGGCTCCACGCAGACTGGCGTCCACGCTTCAAAGCCTCCCACCTATCCTACACATCAAGGCTCAATGTTCAGTGTCAAGCTATAGTAAAGGTTCACGGGGTCTTTCCGTCTTGCCGCGGGTACACTGCATCTTCACAGCGAGTTCAATTTCACTGAGTCTCGGGTGGAGACAGCCTGGCCATCATTACGCCATTCGTGCAGGTCGGAACTTACCCGACAAGGAATTTCGCTACCTTAGGACCGTTATAGTTACGGCCGCCGTTTACCGGGGCTTCGATCAGGAGCTTCGCTTGCGCTGACCCCATCAATTAACCTTCCGGCACCGGGCAGGCGTCACACCGTATACGTCCACTTTCGTGTTTGCACAGTGCTGTGTTTTTAATAAACAGTTGCAGCCAGCTGGTATCTTCGACTGACTTCAGCTCCATGAGTAAATCACTTCACCTACGTGTCAGCGTGCCTTCTCCCGAAGTTACGGCACCATTTTGCCTAGTTCCTTCACCCGAGTTCTCTCAAGCGCCTTGGTATTCTCTACCTGACCACCTGTGTCGGTTTGGGGTACGATTTGATGTTACCTGATGCTTAGAGGCTTTTCCTGGAAGCAGGGCATTTGTTGCTTCAGCACCGTAGTGCCTCGTCGTCACGCCTCAGTGTTAAAGTGAACCGGATTTACCTGGAACACACACCTACACGCTTAAACCGGGACAACCGTCGCCCGGCCAACATAGCCTTCTCCGTCCCCCCTTCGCAGTAACACCAAGTACGGGAATATTAACCCGTTTCCCATCGACTACGCCTTTCGGCCTCGCCTTAGGGGTCGACTCACCCTGCCCCGATTAACGTTGGACAGGAACCCTTGGTCTTCCGGCGAGCGGGCTTTTCACCCGCTTTATCGTTACTTATGTCAGCATTCGCACTTCTGATACCTCCAGCATGCCTCACGACACACCTTCACAGGCTTACAGAACGCTCCCCTACCCAACAACACACAGTGTCGCTGCCGCAGCTTCGGTGCATGGTTTAGCCCCGTTACATCTTCCGCGCAGGCCGACTCGACCAGTGAGCTATTACGCTTTCTTTAAATGATGGCTGCTTCTAAGCCAACATCCTGGCTGTCTGGGCCTTCCCACATCGTTTCCCACTTAACCATGACTTTGGGACCTTAGCTGGCGGTCTGGGTTGTTTCCCTCTTCACGACGGACGTTAGCACCCGCCGTGTGTCTCCCGTGATAACATTCTCCGGTATTCGCAGTTTGCATCGGGTTGGTAAGCCGGGATGGCCCCCTAGCCGAAACAGTGCTCTACCCCCGGAGATGAATTCACGAGGCGCTACCTAAATAGCTTTCGGGGAGAACCAGCTATCTCCCGGTTTGATTGGCCTTTCACCCCCAGCCACAGGTCATCCGCTAATTTTTCAACATTAGTCGGTTCGGTCCTCCAGTTAGTGTTACCCAACCTTCAACCTGCCCATGGCTAGATCACCGGGTTTCGGGTCTATACCCTGCAACTTAACGCCCGGTTAAGACTCGGTTTCCCTCCGGCTCCCCTATACGGTTAACCTTGCTACAGAATATAAGTCGCTGACCCATTATACAAAAGGTACGCAGTCACACCCCAAAGGGTGCTCCCACTGCTTGTACGTACACGGTTTCAGGTTCTTTTTCACTCCCCTCGCCGGGGTTCTTTTCGCCTTTCCCTCACGGTACTGGTTCACTATCGGTCAGTCAGGAGTATTTAGCCTTGGAGGATGGTCCCCCCATATTCAGACAGGATACCACGTGTCCCGCCCTACTCATCGAGCTCACAGCATGTGCGCTTTTGTGTACGGGGCTGTCACCCTGTATCGCGCGCCTTTCCAGACGCTTCCACTAACACACATGCTGATTCAGGCTCTGGGCTCCTCCCCGTTCGCTCGCCGCTACTGGGGGAATCTCGGTTGATTTCTTTTCCTCGGGGTACTTAGATGTTTCAGTTCCCCCGGTTCGCCTCATTAACCTATGGATTCAGTTAATGATAGTGTGACGAATCACACTGGGTTTCCCCATTCGGAAATCGCCGGTTATAACGGTTCATATCACCTTACCGGCGCTTATCGCAGATTAGCACGTCCTTCATCGCCTCTGACTGCCAGGGCATCCACCGTGTACGCTTAGTCGCTTAACCTCACAACCCGAAGATGTTTCTTACGATTCATCATCGTGTTGCGAAAATTTGAGAGACTCACGAACAACTTTCGTTGTTCTGTGTTTCAATTTTCAGCTTGATCCAGATTTTTAAAGAGCAAATATCTCAAACGTGACTCGTAAGTCAGTTTTGAGATATTAAGGCAGGTGACTTTCACTCACAAACCAGCAAGTGGCGTCCCCTAGGGGATTCGAACCCCTGTTACCGCCGTGAAAGGGCGGTGTCCTGGGCCTCTAGACGAAGGGGACACTGAAGTCTCAATCGCAAGACGCCTTGCTATTCACTTTTCATCAGACAATCTGTGTGAGCACTGCAAAGTACGCTTCTTTAAGGTAAGGAGGTGATCCAACCGCAGGTTCCCCTACGGTTACCTTGTTACGACTTCACCCCAGTCATGAATCACAAAGTGGTAAGCGCCCTCCCGAAGGTTAAGCTACCTACTTCTTTTGCAACCCACTCCCATGGTGTGACGGGCGGTGTGTACAAGGCCCGGGAACGTATTCACCGTGGCATTCTGATCCACGATTACTAGCGATTCCGACTTCATGGAGTCGAGTTGCAGACTCCAATCCGGACTACGACGCACTTTATGAGGTCCGCTTGCTCTCGCGAGGTCGCTTCTCTTTGTATGCGCCATTGTAGCACGTGTGTAGCCCTGGTCGTAAGGGCCATGATGACTTGACGTCATCCCCACCTTCCTCCAGTTTATCACTGGCAGTCTCCTTTGAGTTCCCGGCCGGACCGCTGGCAACAAAGGATAAGGGTTGCGCTCGTTGCGGGACTTAACCCAACATTTCACAACACGAGCTGACGACAGCCATGCAGCACCTGTCTCACGGTTCCCGAAGGCACAAATCCATCTCTGAATTCTTCCGTGGATGTCAAGACCAGGTAAGGTTCTTCGCGTTGCATCGAATTAAACCACATGCTCCACCGCTTGTGCGGGCCCCCGTCAATTCATTTGAGTTTTAACCTTGCGGCCGTACTCCCCAGGCGGTCTACTTAACGCGTTAGCTCCGGAAGCCACGCCTCAAGGGCACAACCTCCAAGTAGACATCGTTTACGGCGTGGACTACCAGGGTATCTAATCCTGTTTGCTCCCCACGCTTTCGCACCTGAGCGTCAGTCTTTGTCCAGGGGGCCGCCTTCGCCACCGGTATTCCTCCAGATCTCTACGCATTTCACCGCTACACCTGGAATTCTACCCCCCTCTACAAGACTCAAGCCTGCCAGTTTCGAATGCAGTTCCCAGGTTGAGCCCGGGGATTTCACATCCGACTTGACAGACCGCCTGCGTGCGCTTTACGCCCAGTAATTCCGATTAACGCTTGCACCCTCCGTATTACCGCGGCTGCTGGCACGGAGTTAGCCGGTGCTTCTTCTGCGGGTAACGTCAATTGCTGTGGTTATTAACGACAACACCTTCCTCCCCGCTGAAAGTACTTTACAACCCGAAGGCCTTCTTCATACACGCGGCATGGCTGCATCAGGCTTGCGCCCATTGTGCAATATTCCCCACTGCTGCCTCCCGTAGGAGTCTGGACCGTGTCTCAGTTCCAGTGTGGCTGGTCATCCTCTCAGACCAGCTAGGGATCGTCGCCTTGGTGAGCCGTTACCTCACCAACAAGCTAATCCCATCTGGGCACATCTGATGGCAAGAGGCCCGAAGGTCCCCCTCTTTGGTCTTGCGACGTTATGCGGTATTAGCCACCGTTTCCAGTAGTTATCCCCCTCCATCAGGCAGTTTCCCAGACATTACTCACCCGTCCGCCACTCGTCAGCAAAGCAGCAAGCTGCTTCCTGTTACCGTTCGACTTGCATGTGTTAGGCCTGCCGCCAGCGTTCAATCTGAGCCATGATCAAACTCTTCAATTTAAAAGTTTGATGCTCAAAGAATTAAACTTCGTAATGAATTACGTGTTCACTCTTGAGACTTGGTATTCATTTTTCGTCCGGGGACGTCAAGAATCCGTATCTTCGAGTGCCCACACAGATTGTCTGATAAATTGTTAAAGAGCAGTGCCGCTTCGCTTTTTCTCAGCGGCGCGGGGTGTGCATATTACGCTTTCCCGCTTCAGAGTCAAGCGTTTATTTTCGCTTTTCTCCGTGAGGTTCTGGTCTGAACCCCGCTGACCCGGCGGCCTGTATGCCGTTGTTCCGTGTCAGTGGTGGCGCATTATAGGGAGTTATTTCTGCCTGACAAGAGGAAATTTAAAATAATTTTCTGAGTGTCTCTTTTTTCATCAACAGCGGGCTTAACGTGCCATAAAATAAGCAAATTGCCGTTATTGCAACTGCAATCACACTTCCAGGTGGCATACTAATAACCAAACGAAAGAGAAAGGAAGAACATTCATGCCTTTAAGCGCACAACAATTAGCCGCACAGAAAAATCTATCCTATGTTCTGGCTGAAAAGCTGGCGCAGCGGATATTAAAGGGTGACTACGCCCCCGGTACGATTCTTCCCGGCGAAATAGAACTGGGCGAGCAGTACGGCGTAAGTCGAACGGCAGTTCGCGAAGCGGTGAAAACGTTGACGGCTAAAGGTATGGTGCTACCCCGTCCGCGCATTGGTACGCGGGTGATGCCGCAGGGAAACTGGAACTTTCTGGATCAAGAGCTGCTGACCTGGTGGATGACGGAAGAAAATTTTCATCAGGTGGTAGATCATTTTCTGGTGATGCGTATTAGCCTGGAGCCGCAAGCCTGCCTGCTGGCGGCGACTCTTGGCACACCGGAGCAGAAAGCGCGGCTTAATGCCTTGATGGAAGAGATGGTCGCGCTGAAAAAGCATTTTAAGCGTGAACGCTGGATTGAAGTGGATATGGCGTGGCACGAGCATATCTACGAAATGAGCGCCAATCCCTTTCTAATCTCTTTTGCTACGCTATTTCATTCGGTTTATCACACTTACTTTACCTCAATCACCTATAACGAGGTGGTAAAGCTGGATTTGCACCAGGCCATTGTTGATGCCATCGCTGATAGCGACGGCGAACGCGCTTTCCAGGCCTGTCAGGCGTTGTTAATAGCGCCCAATGAGAGACCAGATAATTAACAGGATATTGAATGACCAGCAAAAAAGCGCGCAGTATGGCTGGCCTGCCGTGGATCGCGGCGATGGCCTTCTTTATGCAGGCGCTAGACGCCACCATTTTGAATACCGCTTTACCGGCTATTGCGCATAGTCTTAACCGTTCCCCACTCGCCATGCAGTCCGCTATTATCAGTTATACCCTGACAGTAGCTATGTTAATTCCGGTAAGCGGCTGGTTGGCTGACCGCTTCGGTACGCGTCGCGTCTTTATGGTTGCCGTAAGTCTGTTTACGTTAGGCTCGCTGGCCTGCGCGCTCTCCAGTTCACTATCTGAATTGGTTATTTTTCGCGTCGTACAAGGCGTCGGCGGAGCGATGATGATGCCAGTGGCGCGACTGGCGTTATTGCGAGCCTATCCGCGTAGTGAGCTGCTGCCCGTTCTTAACTTTGTCACTATGCCGGGGCTGGTAGGTCCGATTCTGGGGCCGGTATTAGGCGGCGTACTGGTGACCTGGGCAAGCTGGCACTGGATCTTCCTGATTAATATTCCCATTGGTGTTGCAGGCATTCTGTATGCCCGCAAATATATGCCCAACTTCACCACGCCGCGTCGCAAGTTTGACATGACCGGCTTCTTTCTTTTTGGGTTAAGTCTGGTTTTATTTTCCAGCGGAATGGAACTGTTTGGCGAAAAGATTGTGGCGACATGGATCGCATCCGCCATTATTTTTTGCAGTATCGTTCTACTATTGGCCTATATCCGCCACGCCCGCCGTCATCCGACACCGTTAATATCACTATCGCTGTTTAAGACACGCACATTTTCCGTCGGTATTGCCGGCAACCTCGCCACGCGTCTGGGGACAGGCTGCGTACCTTTTTTGATGCCGTTAATGCTACAGGTTGGTTTTGGCTACCCGGCTCTGATCGCCGGCTGCATGATGGCGCCGACAGCTTTGGGTTCTATTATCGCGAAATCGACCGTAACGCAGGTTTTACGACGTTTGGGATACCGGAAGACTCTGGTCGGCATTACGGTATTTATCGGTCTGATGATTGCCCAGTTTTCGTTTCAATCTCCCGCCATGCCGATCTGGATGCTCGTACTGCCGCTATTCATTCTTGGAATGGCGATGTCCACTCAATTTACGGCAATGAATACGATTACTCTTGCGGATCTGACGGACGATAACGCCAGCAGCGGCAACAGCGTTCTGGCGGTTACGCAGCAATTGTCTATCAGTTTAGGCGTGGCGATCAGCGCGGCGGTGTTACGTATTTATGAAGGTTTTGCGGGCACCAGTACCGTGGAACAGTTCCACTATACCTTTATCACGATGGGGGCGATCACTATCGTGTCCGCGCTGATGTTTATGCTGCTAAGAGCCAAAGACGGCAACAATCTGATTAAAGAACGGCATAAATCTAAACCGACCCACGCACCGTCAAAACCGGAGTAAGCTGAAGTCGCTGTTGTTGCAAGGCGGGCTGCGCCATCCGATGAATCAACACATCAATAGCCAGCTCGCCCAATTCATCTTTCGGCTGATGGATAGTCGTCAGCGGCGGCGTCATATAGCGCGCCAGCTCAATATCATCATAGCCAATGACTGCCATATCCTGCGGAATACGAAGCCCCGCCTGATATAGCGCCTGATAGGCGCCGACAGCCATCGCATCGTTTCCGGTAAAAACCGCTTGCGGTCGCTGTTGATGGGCGAGTAACGCCTGCATGGCGTCAAAGCCGCCGCCAAATTCAAAATCGCCGGTGATCTCATAGCCTTGCGGAATAGCCAGCCCTGCGCGTTTCATCGCCGCCCGATACCCTTCCAGCCGTAAACGCGCTGGCGTTTTGTCCAGCGGGCCGGTAATACAGGCTATTCGGGTAAATCCTTTATCGATAAGGTGTTGGGTGGCAAGATCGCCGCCTAACAACGAATTATCCTGAATGAGATCGCTATCGCCCTCGCCATCAAACGGCGACCAGTCCATCATGACGGTAGGAATAGACGGATAACGCTCCATGATTTCACGAGAAGGCTGATGCGTTTCGGTACACAGCAGCAGTAAACCGTCTACCCGTTTTTGCATCAGCGTCTCCAGGTTGCGGTTCATCCGTTGCTCGTCGCCTTCGGTATTGCACAGCACCAGACTATAACCGCGCTCAAAACAGCTTCGCTCAACGCCGCGCACCAGTTCGGAATAAAAAGGGTTGGTACTGGCGGTAATCAGCATACCAATCGTGCGGGTCTGGTTTAACTTGAGGCTTCGCGCCAGCGCAGAAGGCGCATAGTTAAGTGATTTAATCGCCGCTTCAACTTTTTCGGTTATCGTCTCACTCACAAAGCGATCTTTGTTAATAACGTGAGAGACCGTCGATGTAGAGACTCCCGCCAGGCGGGCAACATCTTTCATAGTAGCCAAGCGTTACCCCTGCTGATGTAAAAACGCTTCTATCTCTTCGCGCCACGGAACGGAAGGTTGCGCGCCTTTACGCGTTACGGCAATCGCGGCGGCGGCATGGGCAAAGCGAATCGCTTCCGGCAACGGCGTCTCCTCCAGTATCGCGGTGATAAAGGCGCCGTTAAACGTATCTCCGGCGGCAATGGTATCGACAGCCTCAACGCTAAATCCAGGAACGCGGCGGCCCTCGCCGTTTACGCTGGCCCAGACGCCACGGCTTCCTAAGGTAATTAATACGGTTCGAATGCCTTTATCATGCAAAATCTGCGCAGCTTTCGCGGCATCGTCGTCATTTTCCACACGCACGCCCGTCAGCTTTTCAGCTTCCGTTTCATTTGGCGTGATGATGTCCACCAGCGCCAGCAGTTCATCCGGTAGCTCACGGGCAGGCGCCGGGTTAAGCGCAACAGTAGTATGATGTTGATGGGCGATTTTCGCCGCCGCCAGTACGCTTTCCAGCGGCGATTCCAGCTGCATCAGTAACGCATCCGCCTGCGCGATACGTTCACGTTGCGCATCAACCAACGCCGGCGATAACGCGGCATTCGCTCCGGCATGAATACCGATGACGTTCTCGCCTTCGCCGTTAACGAAAATCAGCGCCACCCCGGTAGACTCGCCTTTAATAACGCTAACTGGCGCGATATCAATACGATCGCTGACTAATTGTTTACGAATACTGTCGCCAATATCGTCATCGCCCGTGCAGGCGATAAACGCAATATTTGCCCCGCTACGTCCCGCAGCAACCGCCTGATTCGCGCCTTTCCCGCCAAACGCGACCTGATAATGGCTACCGGTTACCGTTTCACCCGGGGTAGGGAAGGACTCAAGATTAAGGATATGATCGGCATTAATGCTGCCAAGGACGATGAGATTACCTGCGGTTTTCATATTCGGGGTTCCACGTCAAAGTGCGCCACCGGTTAGGGTGGCGCGTGCCCTGCTTTTCTTTTTTTACGTTCACCTCAGCGGAGGCTCGCGTATTTCTGTCGCCATCAGGCCATAGTTGACCCGTGTCGTTTATTACTGCTTGATGACCAGTTTCAGGTCAACCGGATATTTGGCCTGAACTTTTTCGCCTTTCAGCACCTTATCCGCCACTTCAACGCCTTTGGCGCCGATTTGATCCGGTAACTGAGCGATAGTCGCTGCCAGTTTGCCATCTTTTACGGCCTTTTCGCCATCCGGCGTACCGTCAAATCCAACCACCATCACATCTGCTTTACCGGCAGTTTGCAGCGCGCGCAGTGCGCCCAGCGCCATTTCATCGTTCTGGGCGAAGACAGCCTGAACATCCGGATGCGCGGTCAACAGGTTCTGCATGACGTTCAGACCCTTAGTACGGTCGAAATCGGCAGGCTGGCTGGCCAGGACATTAAATTTGTGAGCGGCTACCGCCTGCTGGAAACCTTCGCCACGCTCACGCGCCGCAGATGTTCCGGCAATGCCTTGCAACTCAATCACTTTAGCGCCTTCGCCAGCTTTTTTCGCGATATAGTCGCCAGCGATCTTACCGCCCAGCACGTTATCAGACGCGATATGGCTGACGACATCGCCTTTGGTTGCCTGGCGGTCAAGCGTGATAACCGGAATCTTCGCCTGGTTCGCCATCTTCACCGCGTTACCCACCGCATCGGAGTCAGTCGGGTTGATCAGCAGAATTTTGGTCCCGCGAACGGTTAAATCCTGCACGTTCGCCAGCTCTTTGGCAGGGTTGTTCTGGGAGTCCAGCACCACCAGGTTATAACCCAGTTTATCCGCCTCTTTTTGCGCCCCGTCTTTTAACGACACGAAGAAGGGGTTATTGAGGGTAGAGATCACCAGCGCAATGGTGTCTTTCGCCATTGCATTCGCGCTCACGGTGGCGCTCAGCGCAACAGCAGATACCAGGGTAGCCAGTTTTTTCATGTTCATATTTCAGATGTCCTGTAGTCGTTGTTACTGCTTTTTGTTGTCTACCAGTACCGCCAGCAAAATCACCACCGCTTTGACGATCATCTGGTAATAGGAGGAAACACCTAACAAATTCAAACCATTATTAAGGAAGCCGAGAATCAATGCGCCGATCAATGTCCCAACAATGCGTCCTTTACCGCCAGCAAGGCTGGTGCCGCCCAGCACCACGGCGGCAATAGCATCCAGCTCATAGCCGGTACCCGCCGTCGGCTGCGCGGAAGAGAGGCGCGCCACTTCAATGATGCCCGCCAGCGATGCTGTCAGGCCGCAAAGTGAATAGACGATAATTTTCACTTTGCTCACGCTAATGCCAGACAGGCGCGTCGCCGCTTCGTTACCGCCCAGCGCGTAGATATAGCGTCCCAGACGGGTGTGATGCAGCATATACCAGGCGGCGATAAAGACGATAGCCATGATCCAGACCGGCGTAGGAACGCCCAGCGGACGGCCGATACCGAACCAGCCAAACAGATCGGCGTTATCGGTAAAGCCGGTGTTGACCGGGCTACCGTCGGTGTAAACCATCGTCACGCCGCGCAGTAGCAGCATCATCACCAGCGTAGCGATAAACGCCTGTACGCGGCCTTTCGCGACGATAACGCCAGTAACAGCGCCAATCGCAGCGCCCAGCGCCAGCGCGGCGGCAACCGCGACCAGCGCATTCACTTCAACGCCAACGATTGAAGCGGCAACCGCGCCAGTGAGCGCCAGCAGGGAACCGACGGACAGATCGATCCCCGATGTCAGAATCACCAACGTCATCCCCACCGCCATAATGGCGTTGACGGAGGTCTGTTGAAGAATATTGAACAGATTATTAACGGTAAAAAAGTTGGGGCTCAACGTCGAAACAATCGCGATCAGCACCAGCAGGGCAATGAGCGACTTCTGCTCAAGAAGCCACGCTTTAGTGAAATAACGGCGACCAGAAACAGCCTGGGTTGTCATCTTTTTTACTCCTGATTCACGCGATTAAGCTTGCCCACTGCGGCAGCCATTAACACTTCCTGGGTGGCCTGCTCGCGAGTAAATTCACCGCTGAGATGCCCTTCATGCATGACGATGATGCGATCGCTCATGCCTAATACTTCTGGCATCTCAGATGAGACCAGAATGATGCTCAGGCCGTCGGCCTTAAACTGGTTGATAAGCTGGTAAATCTCTTTCTTGGCGCCGACGTCCACGCCGCGGGTCGGCTCGTCGAGAATGAGCACTTTCGGGCGCGTCATCAACCCGCGGGCAATCGCCACTTTTTGCTGATTACCGCCAGAAAGCAGGCCTATCGCCTGTTCCATTGACGGTGTCTTGACGTTGAACAGACGGATAAAATCCCCCACCGCCTGTTGCTCATCTTTGTGTTTCAGGCTTCCGCCAGCGCGGCTGAAATAGTCCAGCGCCGTCAGCGACATATTCTCTTTAACTGACATGCCGAGCACCAGTCCATCGCGCTTACGGTCTTCAGAGATATAAACGATGCCATTGGCCAGTCCGTCCTGCGGAGAGCGCGTCACCACTTCGTGTCCATCAAGCGTCACGTAACCGCTGGTTCGCGGCATCGCGCCGTACAATACTTTCATCAGCTCGGTGCGACCGGCGCCCATCAGGCCGGAAATGCCAAGAATCTCGCCTTTTCGCAGCACAAAAGAGACATCATTCACGCCCGGTCCGCACAGATTATCGACCTTCAGGCGAATCTCACCCGGCGCGTTATCCAGATGTGGGTACTGATCTTCCAGCTTACGTCCCACCATCATTTCGATAAGAGAATCTTCGGTCAACGTGGCCACTTCACGCTCGGCGATAAATTGCCCATCGCGGAAGACCGTCACGTCATCGCAAATTTCGAAGATCTCTTTCATACGGTGAGAGATATAGACAATGCCGCGCCCCTGCGATTTTAATTCGCGGATAACGCGGAACAGAGATTCGGTTTCAGTGTCGGTCAGCGCATCGGTCGGTTCATCCATAATGATGACTTTGGATTCGAAGCTCAGCACTTTGGCGATTTCCACCATTTGCTGATCGCCGATAGAGAGTTCGCCCACCAGCTTATCGCTCTTAAAGCGCAGATTGAGTTTGGCTAAGAGGTGGTCGGCTTCGGCATACATCTTTTTCCAGTCGATTTTGCCAAAGCGATTCACAAACTCACGGCCCAGGAAGATATTTTCCGCAATGGTCAACTGCGGGATCAGGTTCAGTTCCTGATGAATAATGCCGATCCCGGCTTCCTGAGACGATTTAGGCCCGTTAAAGGTGGTCTCTTTACCCAGCCATAACAACGATCCCACATCTCGCGTATAGATGCCGGTTAATACTTTCATCATGGTGGATTTTCCGGCGCCGTTTTCCCCCACCAGCGCCATAACGCGGCCAGGATAAACGTTTAACGCGGCGCCGGAGAGAGCCTTCACGCCGGGGAACGCTTTATCGATCCCTTTGAGTTGCAGTAATGCGTCCATAGCGGCCTCAGAAAGTGACGCCAGCGCAAAGAATGACGTTCGCATACGGGGAACACTCCCCGCTGCGAATCACCGCCTGACTGTCTGCAGTCAATTTTTTGAATTGTTCGTGTGTCGTATAACTAATTTTTATGGTGTTTCCCTGGTGTTGCTGCAGTTGCTCAAGGTGAGTGAGCAACGTTTCGTGGAGCTGCGGATTCTGTTGTTTGATTTCCGTTGCAAGAATCGCCACCTCAACCTGCATTTCCCGGGTCACGACATCCACCACCTGCATAAAAGAAGGTACGCCCTGGGTTAGTGCCATATCGATACGCGCGGTGCTATTCGGGATGGGTAAACCCGCATCACAGACCACCAGAGTATCAGTATGCCCCAGACGGGAAATGACCGACGAGATTTCAGAGTTGAGTACGGTGCCTTTCTTCATTTTTCTGCTCCACTAGCGAAACGTTTCGCTGGCCGCAGTGTAACCCTGGATGTGTTCATAAAACCATCATGACGTAACAGAATTGTGATCGCCGTCGAAACGTTTCGCTAGCGGAAATCAGGTGAAGATAATCGCCCAATGGCGATTATCTTGTGGGAATCTACGGATTGGCCAGGCCGGGTAAGCCAATGCGGCCCCCGGCATGTTGATGAGAGGTTAAATCTCGACCTGCGTACCTAACTCAATCACGCGGTTAGGCGGGATCTCGAACTGATCCGGCGCGCGCAGGGCGTTGCGTTGCAACAACAAATACAGCTTGCCGCGCAGACGCAAATACCACGGGCGTTTGCCGACAATCAACGACTCGTGCGACATAAAGAACGACGTTTCCATCATCCGACAGCTAAGGCCTTCCAGACCGCAGCGGTGGAACACCTCTTCAACGTTTGGCGTTTCGCGCCAGCCGTAGCTGGCCACCACGCGCCAGAATGTCGGAGACAACTGCTCAATCTGCACCCGGCGAACGTTATGCACATAAGGCGCATCTTCCGTACGCAACGTCAGTAAGATTACGCGCTCATGCAACACTTTGTTGTGCTTCAGGTTATGCAATAAAGCAAAAGGGATCACACTGAGCGCGCGCGACATGTATACGGCAGTACCCGGCACCCGAACCGGCGGTGACTTCTCCAGTGAAGCAATCATCGCTTCCAGCGAATTACCGTGTTCATGCATACGACGCAACAGGCGGAAACGCTCGCTCTTCCATGTGGTCATGATCGTGAACATGATCAGGCCCAGGCTCAGCGGCAGCCAACCACCGGACAACAATTTATCGAGGTTAGCCGAGAACAGCGGGATATCCACGCACAGGAACGCGATGAGGATCAGCGCGACAAAATATTTGTTCCAGTGCCAGTTCTTACGCGCCACGGTCGTAGAAAGAATAGACGTCAGCACCATCGTGCCGGTCACGGCGATACCATAGGCCGCCGCCAGGTTGCTGGAATGCTCAAAGCTAACAATAACAACCACGACCGCGAAATAAAGTAGCCAGTTAACGAAAGGGATATAGATCTGACCGGACTCCATCTCGGAGGTATGGATAATGCGCATTGGCGACAAATAGCCAAGACGCACGGCCTGACGCGTCAGCGAAAAGACGCCGGAAATGACCGCCTGAGAGGCGATCACCGTCGCCAGCGCGGCCAGAATCAGCAGCGGAATTAACGCCCAGTCCGGCGCCAACAGGAAGAAGGGATTTTTAATCGCTTCCGGATGTTTAAGTAGCAATGCGCCCTGACCAAAGTAGTTCAGTACTAACGACGGCAATACCACGGTAAACCACGCCAGGCGAATCGGGAACTTACCGAAGTGTCCCATATCGGCGTACAACGCCTCTACGCCGGTAATCGACAGCACCACCGCGCCCAACGCAATAAACGATACGGTTTTATATTCAAGGAAAAAACGTACCGCCCAGACAGGATTCAGCGCATGTAACACTTCGGGATTGGCGATAATACTGCGCAGGCCAAGTACCGCCAGGATTAAAAACCAGGTCAGCATAATCGGCGCAAAGAGTTTTCCTACCATTCCCGTACCGTGCTTCTGAATCATAAACAACAGAGTCAGCACAATAATGGAAAGCGGGACAATCCAGGTATCCAGCTGCGGCGCGACAATCTCCAGGCCTTCAATCGCCGACATCACCGAAATCGCCGGCGTAATCACCACTTCGCCATAAAAAAAGCTGCCGCCTATCAGTCCCATGATAACTAACATGGATGTGGTGCGCGCCGAGGTATTACGCCCGGCAAGCGACATCAGCGTCAAAATTCCACCTTCACCCGCGTTATCGGCGCGCATCACGAAGGTGAGATATTTGATGGAAACCACAAAGATGAGTAGCCAGAAGATCAGCGACAGAAAACCAAACACGGCATCTCGTTCAACGCCAAAACCAAACTGACCGGACAAACATTCACGAAGCGTATAAAGCGGGCTGGTACCAATATCACCGTAGACAACCCCAATAGCTGCGAGGGTAATCGCAGGCAACGATTGCTTATTATCAGTGCTCATAGACTCATCTTTCGTTTATACACGTCACCCTTCACGCTACCTCCTTGTCGGCTGCATTCGCTTACCCCAGTCACACGTTTAAGTCAGTGCCAGGGGATTCACTCCTTTGCCGCCTTGATGTAGTTTGAATGAATGAGTGTATAGATATGAAATGTGTGCTTAGTCCCTTGGCCCACAAAAAAGCGCACAGTATGCACGATTAATCATAAAATCGTACCCCTAAATGAAGCCAGATTAACCTGGCTCAAAGAAAAATAAACAGCGCGTCAGACGATTACAGCCCCGGTGGTGAAACGTCTATACTCGCAATTAGCATGATCCATTTGTCGAAAGGACGCCTCTTTATTATGGCTCACCCACATTTATTAGCGGAAAGAATTTCCCGTCTGAGCAGCGCCCTTGAGAAGG
Source organism: Salmonella sp. SSDFZ54 (assembly GCF_004010735.1). Taxonomy (NCBI): domain Bacteria; kingdom Pseudomonadati; phylum Pseudomonadota; class Gammaproteobacteria; order Enterobacterales; family Enterobacteriaceae; genus Salmonella; species Salmonella sp. SSDFZ54. Next base: position 1,984,161 of record NZ_CP034819.1, on the reverse strand, counting down.
GACTGTATGAACGTAGTCATGCCATACGCCTTTGCCTACTGGCGGCGTTAAGCGGTGAGAGCGTCTTTTTGTTGGGCCCGCCCGGTATCGCCAAGAGTCTGATTGCCCGCCGCCTGAAGTTTGCTTTCCAGCGCGCCCGCGCTTTTGAATATCTGATGACACGCTTTTCCACGCCGGAAGAGGTGTTTGGCCCGCTCTCTATTCAGGCGCTGAAAGATGAAGGTCGCTATGAACGCTTAACGACCGGCTATCTTCCCGAAGCCGAAATCGTTTTTCTGGATGAAATCTGGAAAGCCGGGCCCGCTATCCTGAACACATTGCTGACCGCCATTAACGAACGCCATTTCCGCAACGGCGCATTTGAGGAAAAAATTCCGATGCGGCTGCTGGTGGCGGCCTCTAACGAACTGCCCGAAGCGGACAGCAGCCTGGAAGCCTTGTACGACCGAATGTTGATTCGCCTGTGGCTGGATAAAGTTCAGGATAAAGCCAATTTCCGCTCCATGCTGATTAGTCAGCAGGATGAGAGCGATAACCCGGTCCCCGCCTCGTTACAGGTTAGCGACGAAGAATATCAACAGTGGCAAAAAGATATCGGCGCGATTTCACTGCCTGATCCGGTCTTTGAGCTGATATTTACTCTGCGCCAACAGCTGGATAATTTGCCGAATGCGCCTTATGTCTCCGACCGTCGCTGGAAGAAAGCCATCCGCCTGTTACAGGCCAGCGCCTTCTTTAGCGGACGCGACGCGGTTGCGCCGATTGACCTTATCCTGCTAAAAGATTGCTTGTGGTATGACGCGCAGAGTCTGAATCTCATGCAACAGCAACTGGAAATATTGATGACCGGACACGCCTGGCAGCAGCAGGCCATGCTGACTCGCCTCGGCGGTATTGTCCAGCGCCGCCTCCAGTTGCAGCAACAGCAAAGCGATAAAACCGCCTTCACCGTCATTAAAGAAGGCGGTATGTTCAGCCGCCGCCCGCATTACACTTTACCGCCGGAAGCCAGTGCGTCAACGTTGACGTTATTGCTACAAAAACCGCTAAAACTGCATGATATGGAAGTGATCCATATTACCTTTGACCGCAGCGCGCTGGAACTTTGGCTGACCAAAGGCGGCGAGATCCGCGGCAAACTGAACGGGATCGGCTTTGCCCAAACGCTGAATATGGAAGTCGATAACGCTCAACATTTGGTGGTGCGCGACATCAGTCTACAAGGTACCCGTCTGGCGTTACCGGGAACGGCTGAAGACAGTATGCCTGCGGAGATCAAACAGCAGCTGGAAACGTTAGAAAACGACTGGCGCCAGCAGCATACCCGCTTCAGCGAGCAGCAACATTGCCTGTTTATTCACAGCGACTGGTTAGGGCGCATTGAGGCCAGCCTGCAGGATGTAGGAGAACAGATCCGCCAGGCGCAACAATGCTGACGCTGGATACGCTAAATACCATGCTGGCCGTCAGCGAAGAGGGAATGGTCGAAGAGATGATCCTCGCGCTACTGGCTTCCCCACAGCTGGTCATTTTCTTTGAAAAGTTTCCGCGTTTAAAAAACGCCGTGACCGCCGATCTCCCACGCTGGCGAGAAGCGCTACGCAGCCGTCTTAAAGACGCTCGCGTTCCGCCGGAACTCATGGAAGAGGTCATGTGTTACCAGCAAAGCCAACTTCTCTCTACCCCACAGTTCATCGTGCAACTGCCGCAAATACTGGCGTTGCTTCACCGCCTGCATTCACCGTATGCCGCGCAGGCGAAGCAGTTGACGGAGAGCAACAGTACCTTTACCCCTGCGCTACACACGCTTTTTTTGCAACGCTGGCGGTTAAGTCTGGTCGTGCAGGCCACCACGTTAAACCAACAACTACTGGAAGAAGAGCGCGAGCAGTTGCTGAGTGACGTTCAGGAACGGATGACGCTGAGCGGGCAACTGGAACCGACGCTGGCGGAAAATGATAATGCCGCAGGCCGCCTCTGGGATATGAGCGCGGGCCAGCTTAAACGTGGTGATTATCAACTGATCGTAAAATACGGCGAATTTCTCGCCGCCCAGCCGGAGCTAATGCAACTGGCGGAACAACTGGGACGTTCGCGGGAAGCCAAATCGGTACCGAAAAAAGACGCGCCGATGGAAACCTTTCGTACACTGGTACGCGAACCCGCTACGGTGCCGGAGCAGGTTGACGGTATTCAGCAAGGCGATGATATTCTGCGCCTGTTGCCGCCAGAGCTGGCGACGCTCGGCATCACCGAGCTGGAATATGAATTTTACCGCCGGTTAGTGGAAAAACAGCTCCTCACCTATCGCCTGCATGGCGAAGCGTGGCGTGAGAAAGTGACCGAACGGCCGGTAGTACACCAGGATGTCGACGAGCAGCCGCGCGGACCGTTTATTGTCTGCGTCGATACTTCAGGCTCGATGGGAGGATTTAACGAGCAGTGCGCAAAAGCGTTCTGCCTGGCGTTGATGCGCGTTGCGCTGGCGGATAACCGCCGCTGCTTTATTATGCTGTTTTCCACTGACGTTGTGCGTTATGAACTCTCCGGCCCGGAAGGTATTGAGCAGGCCATCCGCTTTTTAAGTCAACGTTTTCGCGGCGGCACGGATATCGCCAGCTGTTTTCGCGCCATTATTGAAAGAATGCAGGGACGGGAATGGTTTGATGCCGATGCGGTGGTCATTTCGGATTTTATCGCCCAGCGCTTGCCGGATGACGTGGTGAGCAAAGTGGGAGAGTTGCAGCGTCTTCATCAGCATCGATTCCATGCGGTGGCGATGTCGGCGCACGGCAAACCCGGCATCATGCGCATTTTCGATCATATCTGGCGCTTTGACACCGGGATGCGAAGCCGCCTGCTGAGACGCTGGCGGCGCTAACGGCTTATAAAATAGCAGGAATGCTTTCGCGAACCTGCGCGGGCCATACGCCGCACTGCACCTGACCAATATGCGGCAATTGCAGCAGCAACATCGTCAGACGAGACTGCCCAATCCCGCCGCCGATGGTCTGCGGCATTTCGCCGCGCAGCAGCGCCTGATGCCACTCCAGTTGTAGGCGATCTTCATCACCGGTCAACGCCAGCTGGCGCATCAGCGTATCGGCATCTACGCGGATACCCATAGAGGAAAGCTCAAACGCATCTTCCAGCACCGGGTTCCACACCAGGATATCGCCGTTCAGACCGGCGTAGCCCAGCTCAGATGCGGAGCTCCAGTCATCATAATCCGGCGCGCGTACATCATGGCGGTGGCCATCGCTCAGTTTACCGCCGATCCCCACCAGGAAAACGGCGCCAAGTTCTTTGGCGATCGCGCGTTCGCGCCCTTTCGCATCCAGATCCGGATAGCGAGACAACAGCTCCTGGCTGTGAACAAACTGAATTTGCTCTGGCAGGAACGGCGCCAGACCAAACTGTTTATGCACTTCCGCTTCCGTCGCCTTAATACCTGCCCATATAGCCTCTACTGTGCTTTTCAGGGTGGAAAATTGGCGCTCGCCATCGCCCATGACACGCTCCCAGTCCCACTGATCCACATAGACCGAGTGGAGCGGAGAGAGTCGGTCTTCATCGGGGCGAAGGGCTTTCATGTGCGTGTACAGCCCTTCGCCCGCGCTGAAGTCATGCTGCCCCAGGGTTTGACGTTTCCACTTCGCCAGTGAATGCACCACTTCGAACTGGGCGTCAGGCAATGCTTTCACTTTTACCTGCACCGCTTTTTCACAGCCGGACAAATTATCCTGCGTACCATCTCCTACGCGACTCAGGATCGGCGCCTGGACCTCAATCAGACCCAGACGCTCCTCCAGCTGGCGAGAGAAATGTGATTTCACGAAGCTAATTTGACGTTGTTTGGCAATGTAAGCGGTTTTCATTTTTTTACTCCTGCGTCCTGTTGCCTATGATTAAGCAACAAAACGAGAGCACTATTCAATAATCAACAGATAAAAAGCTAACTTCGGTTTTGATTCGTTAAAAATAATGGCTAAAATAGAGATAATCATTAATCTGCATAAGAAAAAGCGATGGAAAATTATCAGATCGACAATCTGGACCGCGGCATACTTGACGCCTTAATGGAAAATGCCCGCACCGCCTACGCCGAACTGGCCAAACAATTTGGCGTTAGCCCTGGAACCATTCACGTTCGCGTCGAGAAAATGAAGCAGGCCGGGATCATTACGGGCGCACGGATTGACGTCAGCCCTAAACAACTGGGCTACGATGTGGGCTGCTTTATTGGCATCATCCTCAAAAGCGCCAAAGACTATCCCTCCGCACTGGCCCGGCTGGAAAGCCTGGATGAGGTGACGGAAGCGTATTACACCACCGGTCACTACAGCATCTTTATAAAAGTGATGTGCAAATCAATCGACGCGCTTCAGCACGTACTTATCAACAAGATCCAAACAATTGATGAAATTCAGTCCACTGAGACACTGATCGTCTTGCAGAACCCGATCATGCGCACCATCAAGCCATGATCGGCTTTTTTAATCCCACATTTTTCCACAGGTAGATCCCAGCTCGTTCACAGAGTACAATGCAGCCTCTTTACCTGAGCGAGCGATCAATGGCAGACATTACTCTTATCAGCGGCAGCACCCTGGGCGGCGCCGAATACGTCGCGGAACATCTGGCGGAAAAGCTGGAAGCTGCCGGTTTTTCAACCGAAACGGTGCACGGTCCGTTATTAGAGGATCTGTCAACTTCCGGGATCTGGCTGATAATCAGCTCAACGCACGGCGCCGGAGACATTCCGGACAACCTGACCCCTTTCTATGAAGACCTTCAGACGCAGAAACCCGATCTTTCCGCGGTACGTTTCGGCGCAATTGGCATTGGTAGTCGAGAATACGACACGTTTTGCGGCGCGATTGAGAAAATAGAAGCGGAACTGAAAGGCGCTGGCGCAAAACAGGTTGGGGAAACACTGAAGATCAACATCCTTGAACATGAGATTCCGGAAGATCCAGCGGAGATTTGGCTCGGATCCTGGATTAATTTACTCAAATAAGTGTAAAGATCGTGCGATCCATTGTGGATAAATCTGGTGGAAAGCTTGGATCAACCGGTAGTTATCCAAAGAATAACCGTTGTTCACTTTTTGAGTTGTGTATAAGTACCCGTTTTGATCCCAGCTTATACGGGCCACGATCACCGATCATTCACAGCTAGTGATCCTTTCCAACGCATTGATCTTTATTACAGGATCCGGGTTATCCACAGCCTGGTGCGATCCTAATAAGAGATCACAATAGAACAGATCTCTAAATAAAAAGATCTTCTTTTTAATAGCCCGGATCCCGGGGCTTTCTCCATCGGCTAAAGTTGAGTAGAATCCACCGCCCGGGCTTCAATCCATTTTCACACCGCGTTATGCGAGGCAATTACCATGTTTTATCAGGATCCTTTTGACGTCATTATTATTGGCGGGGGTCATGCAGGCACTGAGGCCGCGATGGCCGCAGCGCGTATGGGTCAACAGACTCTGCTTTTGACACACAATATTGACACGTTGGGACAGATGAGCTGCAACCCGGCGATCGGCGGTATTGGAAAGGGACATCTGGTAAAAGAGGTGGATGCGCTCGGCGGTCTGATGGCGAAAGCGATCGATCAGGCAGGTATTCAGTTTAGGATACTAAACGCCAGCAAAGGTCCGGCCGTTCGCGCTACCCGGGCTCAGGCGGATCGAGTCTTATACCGCCAGGCGGTGCGTACCGCGCTGGAGAATCAGCCGAATCTGATGATCTTCCAGCAAGCGGTTGAAGATCTGATTGTCGAAAACGATCGCGTTGTCGGCGCTGTGACCCAAATGGGGCTCAAATTCCGTGCGAAAGCGGTGGTGCTGACCGTCGGAACCTTCCTGGACGGCAAAATTCATATTGGTCTGGATAACTACAGCGGCGGTCGTGCTGGCGATCCGCCATCCATCCCGCTGTCTCGCCGTCTGCGTGAGCTTCCGCTACGCGTCAGCCGCCTGAAAACCGGCACACCGCCGCGTATTGATGCGCGTACTATCGATTTCAGCGTGTTGGCTCAACAGCATGGCGATAACCCGATGCCGGTTTTCTCGTTTATGGGGAATGCTTCTCAGCATCCGCAACAGGTGCCGTGTTACATCACGCATACCAATGAGAAAACCCATGACGTGATTCGTAATAACCTCGATCGTAGCCCAATGTACGCTGGCGTGATCGAAGGGATCGGCCCACGCTACTGTCCTTCGATCGAAGACAAGGTGATGCGTTTTGCCGATCGTAACCAGCATCAGATCTTCCTTGAGCCGGAAGGACTGACCTCTAACGAGATTTACCCTAACGGTATCTCCACCAGCCTGCCGTTCGATGTACAGATGCAGATTGTCCGTTCCATGCAGGGCATGGAGAACGCGAAGATCGTTCGCCCTGGTTACGCGATTGAGTATGATTTCTTCGACCCGCGCGACCTGAAACCGACTCTGGAAAGTAAATTTATTCACGGCCTGTTCTTTGCTGGTCAAATCAACGGTACTACCGGCTATGAAGAGGCTGCGGCGCAGGGCTTGCTCGCTGGTCTGAATGCCGCGCGTCTTTCCGCCGACAAAGAGGGCTGGGCGCCTGCGCGTTCTCAGGCTTATCTCGGCGTGCTGGTGGACGATCTCTGTACGCTGGGCACCAAAGAGCCGTATCGCATGTTTACCTCCCGCGCCGAATATCGCCTGATGCTGCGTGAGGACAACGCCGATCTGCGTCTGACCGAAATGGGCCGCGAGCTGGGTCTGGTGGATGATGAACGCTGGGCGCGATTCAACGAGAAGCTGGAAAATATCGAACGCGAACGTCAGCGGCTGAAATCGACATGGGTAACGCCGTCTGCGGAATCCGCCGATGAAGTGAATGCGCATTTGACCACGCCTCTCTCCCGTGAGGCCAGCGGCGAAGATCTGTTGCGTCGTCCGGAAATGACCTACGCGCAGCTCACTTCGCTTGCCGCATTCGCGCCTGCGCTTGAAGATGAGCAAGCCGCTGAGCAGGTGGAAATCCAGGTCAAATACGAAGGCTATATCGCTCGCCAGCAGGATGAGATTGAAAAACAACTACGTAACGAGAATACGTTGCTGCCTGCCACGCTGGATTATCGTCAGGTTTCCGGTCTGTCGAACGAAGTTATCGCCAAGCTGAACGATCATAAACCGGCGTCTATCGGCCAGGCATCGCGTATCTCCGGCGTTACGCCAGCGGCAATCTCCATTCTGCTGGTATGGCTGAAAAAACAAGGTATGCTGCGTCGTAGCGCTTGATAACACTAATTTGGCGGGGGCGCTTCGCTTGCCCGCCCTACAAATTTGTAGGCCCGATAAGCGAAAGCGCATCGGGCATTTGATTATTAACAGGTAATGACCGTGCTCAACAAACTCTCTCGTCTGCTGGCTGATGCCGGTATTTCTCTTACCGATCACCAGAAAACGCTGCTGGTCGCCTACGTTGATATGCTGCACAAATGGAACAAAGCATACAACCTGACGTCAGTGCGGGATCCCAACGAAATGTTGGTACGCCATATTCTCGACAGCATAGTCGTTGCGCCGTATCTTCAGGGACAGCGTTTTATCGACGTAGGAACAGGACCGGGGCTGCCGGGCATCCCGCTGGCTATTGTTCTCCCTGACGCGCATTTCACCTTACTCGACAGCCTGGGCAAGCGGGTACGTTTTCTGCGTCAGGTCCAGCACGAACTGAAACTGGAAAACATCACGCCGGTTCAAAGCCGCGTTGAAGCCTATCCCTCAGAACCACCGTTTGATGGCGTTATCAGCCGCGCTTTCGCATCGTTGAATGATATGGTGAGCTGGTGTCACCATCTGCCGGGAGAGAAAGGGCGTTTTTATGCCTTAAAAGGGCAATTGCCAGGGGATGAAATTGCCTCACTACCTGACAATTTTAGCGTCGAATCTGTTGAAAAATTACGCGTTCCGCAACTGGAAGGCGAGCGGCATCTGGTGATTATTAAGTCAAACAAAGTTTAATTTTTATCAAAAAAAATAGAAAAAAAAACGACGCGGCTTGTGTTAAAAATCGACAGGTATAACGCATTTCAGCGTTGTTACATTTAACTCTGGATTTACGGTTTCGTTTCAACATGACAACGTCGCTTCTTTTGTTAAAACAGAGAGTAATCAACTTTGTAAATATCAGTCTGCTAAAAATCGAATCGAAAAATCACTTTTGCTTGTTAAATTTTTATTATAAATGTCAATGGGGCGTTTTTAAGGTGTAAGCTGGTATTTTTAAAACAGTACCTGGTTTTACGCTTAAATATCAAAAAGATGAAAAGGCATGAATTGACACGTAAATGAATTGCGTAAGCATGAATATGTTTAATGTGTGATCTGGTGCACGCTTTATCGCCAGTGTTTTCGCGCTATTTGCAGTTTTGTACGATCGTTCACACTTTGGCTAAAAGTTAAAAATGCGGGCCAGAGAAAAATATTTAAACATTTATTCACCTTTTGGCTACTTATTGTTTGAAATCACGGGGGCGCACCGTATAATTTGACCGCTTTTTGATGCTTGACTCTAAGTCTTAAAGAACGTTTTATACGACACGCGGCATACCTCGAAGTGAGCAGGAGTAAAAACGTGATGTCTGTGTCGCTCGTGAGTCGAAACGTTGCTCGTAAGCTTCTGTTCATTCAGTTTCTGGCGGTAATAGCAAGTGGATTGCTGTTTTGCCTCAAAGACCCCTTCTGGGGCATCTCCGCAGTATGTGGGGGATTGGCAGTGGCACTGCCTAATATGTTGTTTATGATATTTGCCTGGCGTCACCAGGCGCATACACCTGCTAAGGGCCGCGTGTCCTGGACTTTCGCCTTCGGTGAAGCCTTCAAGGTGTTAGCGATGCTGGTTTTACTGGTGGTGGCGTTGGCGGTTTTAAAGGCGGTGTTTTTGCCGCTGATCGTTACGTGGGTTTTGGTGCTGGTGGTTCAGATACTGGCGCCGGCTGTAATTAACAACAAAGGGTAAAAGGCATCATGGCTTCAGAAAATATGACGCCGCAGGAATACATAGGACACCATCTGAATAACCTTCAGCTGGACCTGCGTACTTTCTCGCTGGTGGATCCGCAGAACCCCCCAGCCACCTTCTGGACGCTCAATATTGACTCCATGTTCTTCTCGGTGGTGCTGGGTCTGTTGTTTCTGGTGATGTTCCGTAGCGTTGCTAAAAAAGCGACCAGCGGCGTGCCAGGCAAGTTTCAGACCGCGATTGAGCTGATAGTCGGCTTTGTGCATGGCAGCGTCAAAGACATGTACCATGGCAAAAGCAAGCTGATTGCGCCGCTGGCCCTGACGATTTTCGTCTGGGTATTCCTTATGAACCTGATGGACTTACTGCCTATCGACCTGCTGCCGTATATCGCTGAGCATTGGCTGGGTCTGCCGGCAACGCGCGTGGTGCCGTCTGCTGACGTCAACATCACCCTGTCGATGGCGCTGGGCGTATTCATCCTTATTCTGTTCTACAGCATCAAAATGAAAGGCATCGGCGGCTTCGCAAAAGAGTTGACGCTGCAGCCGTTCAATCACTGGGCGTTCATTCCTGTCAACTTAATCCTTGAAGGGGTAAGTCTGCTGTCCAAACCGGTTTCTCTCGGTCTGCGACTGTTCGGCAACATGTATGCCGGTGAGCTGATTTTCATTCTGATTGCTGGTCTGTTGCCGTGGTGGTCACAGTGGATTCTGAATGTGCCGTGGGCCATTTTCCACATCCTGATTATTACGCTGCAAGCCTTCATTTTCATGGTTCTGACGATTGTCTATCTGTCGATGGCGTCCGAAGAGCATTAATTTACCAACACTACTACGTTTTAACTGAAACAAACTGGAGACTGTCATGGAAAACCTGAATATGGATCTGCTGTACATGGCTGCCGCTGTGATGATGGGTCTGGCGGCAATCGGTGCTGCGATCGGTATCGGCATCCTCGGGGGTAAATTCCTGGAAGGCGCGGCGCGTCAACCTGATCTGATTCCTCTGCTGCGTACTCAGTTCTTTATCGTTATGGGTCTGGTGGATGCTATCCCGATGATCGCTGTAGGTCTGGGTCTGTACGTGATGTTCGCTGTCGCGTAGTAAGCGTTGCTTGAATTAAGAGCAATATCAGAAGGTTAACTAGATAGAGGCATTGTGCTGTGAATCTTAACGCAACAATCCTCGGCCAGGCCATCGCGTTTATTCTCTTTGTCTGGTTTTGCATGAAGTACGTATGGCCGCCGTTAATGGCAGCCATCGAGAAACGTCAGAAAGAAATTGCTGACGGTCTCGCTTCTGCTGAACGAGCACATAAGGATCTTGACCTTGCAAAGGCCAGCGCGACCGACCAGCTGAAAAAAGCGAAAGCGGAAGCTCAGGTAATCATTGAGCAGGCAAATAAACGCCGCGCTCAGATCCTGGACGAAGCCAAAACTGAAGCAGAGCAGGAACGTACTAAAATCGTGGCGCAGGCGCAGGCGGAAATTGAAGCCGAGCGTAAACGCGCCCGTGAAGAGCTGCGTAAGCAAGTTGCTATCCTGGCTGTTGCTGGCGCCGAGAAGATCATCGAACGTTCCGTGGATGAAGCTGCTAACAGCGACATCGTGGATAAACTTGTCGCTGAACTGTAAGGAGGGAGGGGCTGATGTCTGAATTTGTTACGGTAGCTCGCCCCTACGCCAAAGCAGCTTTTGACTTTGCCGTTGAACACCAAAGTGTAGAGCGCTGGCAGGATATGCTGGCGTTTGCCGCCGAGGTAACCAAGAACGAACAAATGGCAGAGCTTCTCTCTGGCGCGCTGGCGCCGGAAACGCTCGCTGAGTCGTTTATCGCAGTCTGCGGTGAGCAGTTAGACGAAAACGGTCAGAACCTGATTCGGGTGATGGCTGAAAATAATCGTCTGAACGCGCTCCCGGATGTTCTGGAGCAGTTTATTCATCTGCGTGCCGCCAGTGAAGCTACCTCCGAGGTAGAAGTTACGTCGGCAACCGCATTGAGTGAAGAGCAGCTTTCGAAAATCAGCGCCGCGATGGAAAAACGTCTGTCACGCAAAGTGAAGCTGAATTGCAAAATCGATAAGTCTGTAATGGCAGGCGTTATCATCCGGGCGGGTGATATGGTCATTGATGGCAGCGTACGCGGCCGTCTTGAGCGCCTTGCAGACGTCTTGCAGTCTTAAGGGGACTGGAGCATGCAACTGAATTCCACCGAAATCAGCGAACTGATCAAGCAGCGCATTGCTCAGTTCAATGTGGTGAGCGAAGCTCACAACGAAGGTACTATTGTTTCTGTCAGTGACGGTGTTATCCGCATTCACGGCCTGGCCGATTGTATGCAGGGTGAAATGATCTCCCTGCCGGGTAACCGTTACGCTATCGCACTGAACCTGGAGCGCGACTCCGTGGGTGCGGTAGTCATGGGTCCATACGCTGACCTTGCCGAAGGCATGAAGGTTAAATGTACGGGTCGTATCCTGGAAGTTCCGGTTGGCCGCGGTCTGCTGGGACGTGTGGTGAACACCCTGGGTGCGCCAATTGACGGTAAAGGTCCGGTTGATAATGACGGCTTCTCTGCCGTTGAAGCGATTGCGCCGGGCGTTATCGATCGTCAGTCTGTCGATCAGCCGGTGCAGACCGGCTATAAAGCCGTTGACTCCATGATCCCAATCGGTCGTGGTCAGCGTGAACTGATCATCGGTGACCGTCAGACCGGTAAAACCGCACTGGCTATCGATGCCATCATCAACCAGCGCGACTCCGGCATCAAATGTATCTATGTCGCTATCGGCCAGAAAGCGTCCACCATCTCTAACGTGGTGCGTAAACTGGAAGAACACGGCGCGCTGGCTAACACCATTGTTGTGGTGGCGACCGCGTCCGAATCCGCTGCGCTGCAATATCTGGCGCCGTATGCCGGTTGCGCAATGGGCGAATATTTCCGTGACCGCGGTGAAGATGCGCTGATCATTTACGATGACCTGTCTAAACAGGCTGTTGCTTACCGTCAGATCTCCCTGCTGCTCCGTCGTCCGCCAGGACGTGAAGCATTCCCGGGCGACGTATTCTACCTCCACTCTCGTCTGCTGGAGCGTGCTGCGCGTGTTAACGCCGACTACGTCGAAGCCTTCACCAAAGGTGAAGTGAAAGGGAAAACCGGCTCTCTGACCGCGCTGCCGATTATCGAAACGCAGGCAGGTGACGTTTCCGCGTTCGTTCCGACCAACGTAATTTCGATTACCGATGGTCAGATCTTCCTGGAATCTAACCTGTTTAACGCCGGTATTCGTCCTGCGGTTAACCCGGGTATCTCGGTATCCCGTGTAGGTGGCGCAGCCCAGACCAAGATCATGAAAAAACTGTCCGGTGGTATTCGTACCGCGCTGGCGCAGTATCGTGAACTGGCGGCGTTCTCTCAGTTTGCATCCGACCTTGACGATGCCACCCGTAAACAGCTTGACCACGGTCAGAAAGTGACCGAACTGCTGAAACAGAAACAGTATGCGCCGATGTCCGTCGCGCAGCAGTCTCTGGTTCTGTTCGCAGCAGAACGTGGTTATCTGGCGGATGTCGAACTGGCGAAAATCGGTAGCTTCGAAGCCGCACTGCTGGCTTACGTCGACCGTGATCACGCTCCGCTGATGCAAGAGATCAACCAGTCCGGTGGCTATAACGACGAAATCGAAGGCAAGCTGAAAGGCATCCTCGATTCCTTCAAAGCAACCCAGTCCTGGTAACGTCTGGCGGCTTGCCTTAGGGCAGGCCGTAAGGCATTGAGGAGAAGCTCATGGCCGGCGCAAAAGAGATACGTAGTAAGATCGCAAGCGTCCAGAACACGCAAAAGATCACTAAAGCGATGGAGATGGTCGCCGCTTCCAAAATGCGTAAATCGCAGGATCGCATGGCGGCCAGCCGTCCTTATGCAGAGACCATGCGCAAAGTGATTGGTCACCTTGCGAACGGTAATCTGGAATATAAGCACCCCTACCTGGAAGAGCGCGACGTTAAACGCGTGGGCTACCTGGTAGTGTCGACCGACCGTGGTTTGTGCGGTGGCTTGAACATTAACCTGTTCAAAAAGCTGCTGGCGGATATGAAGGCATGGTCCGATAAAGGCGTTCAGTGCGAACTCGCAATGATCGGCTCTAAGGGCGTGTCATTCTTTAATTCCGTAGGCGGCAACGTTGTCGCTCAGGTGACAGGTATGGGGGATAACCCTTCTCTGTCCGAACTGATCGGTCCGGTTAAAGTGATGTTGCAGGCCTACGACGAAGGCCGTCTGGACAAGCTTTACATTGTCAGCAACAAATTTATTAACACCATGTCTCAGGTGCCGACGATCACTCAACTGCTGCCGCTGCCGGCGTCAGAAGATGATGATCTGAAGCGTAAAGCCTGGGATTACCTGTATGAACCAGACCCGAAAGCGCTGCTGGATACTCTCCTGCGTCGTTATGTGGAGTCTCAGGTTTATCAGGGCGTGGTAGAAAACCTGGCCAGCGAGCAGGCCGCACGAATGGTGGCGATGAAAGCCGCAACCGATAATGGCGGCAGCCTGATTAAAGAGCTGCAGTTGGTATACAACAAAGCTCGTCAGGCCAGCATTACTCAGGAACTCACCGAGATCGTCTCGGGGGCCGCCGCGGTTTAACCAGGTTATTTCGTAGAGGATTTAAGATGGCTACTGGAAAGATTGTCCAGGTAATCGGCGCCGTGGTCGACGTCGAGTTCCCTCAGGATGCCGTACCACGCGTGTACGATGCTCTTGAGGTGCAGAATGGTAATGAGAAGCTGGTGCTGGAAGTTCAGCAGCAGCTTGGCGGCGGTATCGTGCGTACCATCGCGATGGGGTCTTCTGACGGTCTGCGTCGCGGTCTGGATGTAAAAGATCTCGAACACCCGATCGAAGTCCCGGTAGGTAAAGCCACGCTGGGTCGTATCATGAACGTCCTGGGCGAACCGGTTGACATGAAAGGCGAGATCGGCGAAGAAGAACGTTGGGCGATTCACCGCGCAGCGCCTTCCTACGAAGAGTTGTCAAACTCTCAGGAACTGCTGGAAACCGGTATCAAAGTTATCGACCTGATGTGTCCGTTCGCGAAGGGCGGTAAAGTCGGTCTGTTCGGTGGTGCGGGTGTAGGTAAAACCGTAAACATGATGGAGCTTATCCGTAACATCGCGATCGAGCACTCCGGTTACTCTGTGTTTGCGGGCGTAGGTGAACGTACTCGTGAGGGTAACGACTTCTACCACGAAATGACCGACTCCAACGTTATCGATAAAGTATCCCTGGTGTATGGCCAGATGAACGAGCCGCCGGGAAACCGTCTGCGCGTTGCATTGACCGGTCTGACCATGGCGGAGAAATTCCGTGACGAAGGTCGTGACGTACTGCTGTTCGTCGATAACATCTATCGTTACACCCTGGCCGGTACGGAAGTATCCGCACTGCTGGGCCGTATGCCTTCAGCGGTAGGTTACCAGCCGACTCTGGCGGAAGAGATGGGCGTTCTGCAGGAACGTATCACCTCCACCAAGACTGGTTCTATCACCTCCGTACAGGCGGTATACGTACCTGCGGATGACTTAACTGACCCATCCCCAGCAACGACCTTTGCTCACTTAGATGCAACCGTAGTACTGAGCCGTCAGATCGCATCCCTGGGTATCTACCCGGCCGTTGACCCGCTGGACTCCACCAGCCGTCAGCTGGATCCGCTGGTTGTTGGTCAGGAACACTACGACACCGCGCGTGGCGTTCAGTCCATCCTGCAGCGTTATCAGGAACTGAAAGACATCATCGCCATCCTCGGTATGGATGAACTGTCTGAAGAAGATAAACTGGTGGTAGCACGCGCGCGTAAAATTCAGCGCTTCCTGTCCCAGCCGTTCTTCGTGGCGGAAGTATTTACCGGTTCTCCGGGCAAATACGTCTCCCTGAAAGACACCATCCGTGGCTTTAAAGGCATCATGGAAGGCGAATACGATCACCTGCCGGAGCAGGCGTTCTACATGGTCGGTTCCATCGACGAAGCCGTGGAAAAAGCCAAAAAACTTTAACGCCTTAATCGGAGGGTGATATGGCAATGACTTACCACCTGGATGTCGTCAGCGCGGAGCAACAAATGTTCTCCGGTCTGGTCGAGAAAATCCAGGTTACGGGTAGCGAAGGCGAACTGGGGATTTACCCGGGGCACGCGCCGCTACTCACCGCCATTAAGCCTGGTATGATTCGCATCGTTAAGCAGCACGGTCATGAAGAGTTTATCTATCTGTCCGGCGGCATTCTGGAAGTGCAGCCTGGCAGCGTGACCGTTCTGGCGGATACCGCGATTCGCGGTCAGGATCTCGACGAAGCGCGAGCCCTGGAAGCGAAGCGTAAAGCCGAAGAGCACATTAAGAGCTCGCACGGTGACGTGGATTACGCTCAGGCGTCTGCGGAACTGGCCAAAGCGATCGCTAAACTGCGCGTTATCGAGTTGACCAAAAAAGCGATGTAACACCGGCTTGAAAGCATAAAACCAGTCTGATTGCGGACTGGTTTTTTTTTTATCCTCTCAATTTTTATTCGATAAACTAGCAACGACAAAAACAAGCGGCTGAAGGCGACGCGTTTTCAGCGACAGCGCTGTTTTCATTAAATCCTTCTTTCTGTCATTGGCATCTGCACATTGTGCGAAGAAGGGAGGAATGGATGCGTTTTTATTGCATAAAATGAGGGATTATTACTATGTCATTTCAGCCATCCTTTGCGGGTCCACAACCCGACTCAAGGATTGATCGTACTACCTTTATTCGTCGTGCTTATCTTCATCTCGCCGTCGCCATCGTCGGTTTTATCGTATTGAGCGCGGCGTGGAGTTTTATAGGGGTCGGGGAGTATGCGCTTGATGTGCTGCTGGCTGGTGGAAGATATAGCTGGTTGGTTGTTCTCGGCGCTTTTATGCTGGTGGGAATGCTGGCGACCCGTCTGGCGGATAATGCGGGGAATAATCAAACGCAACTTATCGGGCTGGGGATTTATGTGTTGGCAGAATCCCTGATTTTTGCCCCCCTGTTAACGGTGGCGGCGTATATTAACCCGTCGAGCATTGGCGCGGCGGCAATAACGACTCTGTTGCTGGTCGGCGGCCTGACGTTTACCGCTTTTTCTATAAAAAAAGACTTTTCTTTTCTGCGCTCGTTTCTGACTATGGCTGGGTTCATTGCTTTTGGCGCGATTATTGCCAGCGTCATCTGCGGCTTCTCGCTGGGCGTCTGGTTTTCTGCGCTGATGGTACTGCTGTGCGCCGGGTTTATACTTTACGATACTTCTAACATTATTCACCATTACCCTACCGATCGCCCTGCTGGCGCGGCATTACATCTGTTTGCTTCTATCGCGACCATGTTCTGGTATATTTTGCGGATTTTTATGTCGCGTAATTAAGTAAAAAATACGCGCAACGGAAAACCAGCGGCCTCTGTCGCTGGTTTTTGCTTTTCTGACTTCCCTGCGCTTTATTTCGTTATCTTCTTTATTTATGGAGTAAAAAAACAGCAAAAACATCGGACTACATTGCCAATACGCGGGTGTTTTTACTTTTCAGGAGACAAGAGGCGCGGTAATGAACGAAAATGATTCATTAGCAGGCGGGGATTTTATCCCGGTGAGCGTTTTATCCTTCTTCCATTTTACGATGAAAAAAATGTAGTATTTTCAACGTGAAACAGTATAAATTCGTTCTCAAATTACAGTCAGGACGCGTATGTTAAATAGTGCTATGAGCGTAGTGATCCTTGCCGCAGGTAAAGGCACGCGCATGTATTCCGATATTCCTAAAGTGCTGCACACGCTGGCGGGTAAACCCATGGTGCAGCATGTCATTGATGCAGCTACTAAATTAGGGGCCGCACAGGTTCATCTGGTCTATGGCCACGGTGGCGAGTTGTTAAAACAGACCCTGAAAGATGACAAGCTGAACTGGGTGCTTCAGGCGGAACAGTTGGGAACAGGTCACGCAATGCAGCAGGCCGCGCCCTTCTTTAGCGACGATGAAGATATTTTAATGCTTTACGGCGACGTGCCGCTGATTTCGGTTGAAACCTTACAGCGCCTGCGCGATGTCAAACCGCAGGGTGGTATTGGGTTATTAACCGTGAAGCTGGACGATCCGAGCGGCTATGGCCGTATTACGCGTGAAAACGGTAAAGTGACCGGCATCGTTGAACATAAAGACGCCACTGATGAACAGCGTCAGATCCAGGAAATTAACACCGGTATTCTGATCGCCAACGGCGCGGACCTGAAACGCTGGTTGTCTAAGCTGACTAACAATAATGCGCAGGGTGAATATTACATCACAGATATCATCGCGCTGGCTTATCAGGAAGGACGGGAAATCGCCGCGGTGCATCCGGCTCGCATCAGCGAAACGGACGGCGTGAATAACCGTCTACAGCTTTCTCGTCTGGAGCGTATTTACCAGGCCGAACAGGCGGAGAAACTGCTGTTATCCGGCGTTATGTTGCGCGATCCGGCACGTTTTGATCTTCGCGGCACCCTTCATTGTGGAATGGATGTGGAAATTGACGCTAACGTTATCATCGAAGGTTATGTAACGCTCGGTCACCGCGTGAAGATCGGCGCGGGCTGCATTATTAAAAACAGCGTTATTGGCGATGACTGCGAAATTAGCCCATACAGCGTGGTGGAAGATGCGCATCTGGAAGCGGCCTGCACCATCGGCCCGTTTGCTCGCCTGCGTCCCGGCGCGGAGCTGTTAGCGGGCGCTCACGTCGGCAATTTCGTTGAAATGAAAAAAGCGCGTCTCGGTAAAGGTTCTAAAGCCGGCCATCTGACCTACCTGGGCGATGCGGAAATTGGCGACAACGTGAATATCGGCGCGGGGACCATCACCTGTAACTATGATGGTGCGAACAAATTCAAAACGGTTATTGGCGACGATGTGTTTGTCGGCTCCGATACCCAACTGGTGGCGCCGGTTACTGTTGGTAAAGGGGCCACCATCGCCGCAGGGACTACCGTCACCCGTAATGTAGCCGACAATGAACTGGTATTAAGCCGCGTGCCGCAGGTGCATAAGCAAGGCTGGCAGCGTCCGGTGAAGAAAAAGTGATTTTGTAAGCCGGATAAGCGTCAGCGCCATCCGGCAGACCGGAGATGAGAGGATAAAATAATCCTCCGCTCCATGAGCAGTACTTATAAAAATAACCCCACTCTCTACAAGGCTCGGGGCGCCCGCAACGACGGGCATACAGGTCAGCGACAACGCATGGCGTAATGCCATAATCAGGAAATAAAACTATGTGTGGAATTGTTGGCGCTATCGCGCAGCGTGATGTAGCTGAAATCCTTCTCGAAGGTTTACGTCGTCTGGAATACCGCGGATATGACTCTGCCGGTCTGGCCGTGGTTGATGCAGAAGGTCATATGACCCGCCTGCGTCGCCTCGGTAAAGTCCAGATGCTGGCTCAGGCAGCGGAAGAACATCCTCTGCATGGCGGCACCGGTATTGCTCACACTCGTTGGGCGACGCACGGTGAACCTTCAGAAGCTAACGCGCATCCGCATGTTTCTGAACACATTGTGGTGGTGCATAACGGTATCATCGAAAACCATGAACCGCTGCGTGAAGCGTTAAAAGCGCGTGGCTATACCTTCGTTTCTGAAACCGACACCGAAGTGATTGCACACCTGGTAAACTGGGAACTGAAACAGGGCGGTACTCTGCGTGAGGCTGTTCTGCGTGCTATCCCGCAACTGCGTGGTGCGTACGGTACAGTGATCATGGATACCCGTCACCCGGATACCCTACTGGCGGCACGTTCTGGTAGCCCGCTGGTGATTGGCCTGGGTATGGGCGAAAACTTTATCGCTTCTGACCAACTGGCGCTGTTGCCAGTGACTCGTCGCTTTATCTTCCTTGAAGAGGGCGATATCGCTGAAATCACTCGCCGTTCGGTAAATATCTTCGATAACACCGGCGCGGAAGTAAAACGTCAGGATATCGAATCCAATCTGCAATATGACGCGGGCGATAAAGGTATTTACCGCCACTACATGCAGAAAGAGATCTACGAACAGCCGAACGCGATTAAAAACACCCTTACCGGGCGCATCAGCCACGGTCAGGTGGATTTAAGCGAGCTGGGACCGAACGCCGATGAACTGCTGTCGAAGGTTGAGCATATTCAGATCCTCGCCTGCGGTACGTCTTACAACTCCGGTATGGTTTCCCGTTACTGGTTTGAATCGCTGGCAGGTATTCCGTGCGACGTTGAAATCGCCTCTGAATTCCGTTATCGCAAATCTGCCGTGCGCCGTAACAGCCTGATGATCACCCTGTCACAGTCTGGCGAAACCGCAGATACCCTGGCTGGCCTGCGTCTGTCGAAAGAGCTGGGATATTTGGGCTCTCTGGCCATTTGTAACGTGCCGGGATCTTCGCTGGTGCGTGAATCCGATCTGGCGCTGATGACCAACGCGGGTACGGAAATTGGCGTAGCATCTACCAAAGCCTTCACCACCCAGTTAACCGTGCTGTTGATGCTGGTGGCGAAACTGGCGCGTCTGAAAGGTCTGGATGCGTCCATTGAGCATGATATCGTGCATGGCCTACAGGCGCTGCCGAGCCGTATTGAGCAGATGCTGTCGCAGGACAAACGCATCGAGCTGCTTGCAGAAGATTTCTCCGACAAGCATCACGCGCTGTTCCTGGGGCGTGGCGATCAATATCCGATTGCGCTCGAAGGCGCGCTGAAGCTGAAAGAGATCTCTTACATTCACGCGGAAGCCTATGCTGCAGGCGAGCTGAAACACGGTCCGCTGGCGCTGATTGACGCCGACATGCCGGTGATTGTGGTGGCACCGAACAACGAACTGCTGGAGAAACTGAAATCCAATATCGAAGAAGTTCGCGCGCGTGGCGGTCAGTTGTACGTCTTCGCCGATCAGGATGCGGGTTTTGTGAGCAGTGACAACATGCACATCATCGAGATGCCGCATGTGGAAGAAGTGATCGCGCCTATCTTCTACACCGTTCCGCTGCAACTGCTGGCGTATCACGTGGCTCTGATTAAAGGCACCGACGTTGACCAGCCGCGTAACCTGGCGAAATCAGTGACGGTAGAGTAAGTCAAATGTAGTACCAGGCAGAAGGCCGTCGACAGACGGCCTTTTTTTGTGTGCTGTGACAGGCGCTGTTCTTTCTCTATGGTGGCTGAAGAGCGACTAAGAGGTGCTACGCCTGCCTGCGCTACGGGCACCCGGTCACATTCTCTTCTTTAAGGCCCTGGCTCAATCCAGGTGGATCGGAAATCAAACCATCCCAGGTTATTCAGGTGGATCCCCCTGGCCCGGTCGGGGCTTTTGAGTCGCATCCAGTGGTGAAAAAGCGGTTGTAGCCAGCCTGAACGGGTGGTTTCCCTGACCAGTTGTTCCGCGCTGATTGTTTCGGCATGCCACTGGGTTTCCCATTGGGCCAGCAGCGCATCATCCCCACCGCTGATGGCGTGGCGCAGTAAAGGGGAGCCCAGTAGCCATGTACCGACGTTCCACTCTTCGGGAATGGGGAAATTGACCGTCCCCAGCCAGAGATCCACATTGGCTTTGCCATTCGCCCAGTCATCATAATTCAGCTCAACGCCCTCAAGTAAAATGCCCTGCTGGCGCATGATCTCTTGCATGATATCCAGGAGCATTGGAAATTCAGGGTGCTGATCGTGATAGGCCAGACGCAGTTTCGCGTAGGGCGACGACGAGATAAAAGGTGAACAGGCCGGGCCCGCCTCAATAGTATGAAACCAGGAGGACAGCAGGCTGCCGCCCGGTACCCAGAAGGGGCGAATTGCCTCACTCAGATGCTGGAGTATGGCGTAAGGGCTGAGTGTTTCCCGTAGCCAGCGGCGATGTTCGGCGGTATGCCAGTGCGGGGAGCGGCTGTCGCATAATAAAAAATATCCTCCACGCTCAAGAAACATCTCGCGCAGGCTGTCAGAAGGTTTGCCTGATACCTGGCTAAGCCGTCCGGAAACGTAATCCTCATCGCTCAGGCTGGAGCTGAGCCAGGCTGCCGTGTCGTTATCCGACAGCGATTCCGCCAGATTGTCTGTCTCCGTTAAATTCGGCCAGATAAAGACCTCCACTTCATCCAGCAGCCCGCGCAGACCAAAGTAGTGGTCAAAGGCCTTCATTTGCAGATGAAAGCCATTGTTTTCCACCACCTCATAAGGGCCAGTCCCCACAGGATGTGCAGGGAAATCAGCGCGTTGTGTATGGTCAGGCGGTAGGATCATGGCATCAATATGGCTGAGCAGCAGCGGCAGTCGGTTATCCGGGTGCGCCAGCGTAATTTCAAGGCTCAGCGGCCCGGTGGCCTGAATGGTCTGCAAGTGCGAGAACAACGGCAGCTTAGCGCTGCGGGTCAGTGAAGCGATAACCGCGTCGATCGTCAGCTCCTGACCATCATGCCAGAGGACGGCGGGGCGCAGATAAAAACGCCAGCGCAGTGGATCAATCTGCCGCCAGTGGTGGGCAAGATCGGCTTCGACTTCACCTTTTTCCTCATTTATGCGCGTCAGGCCGCTAAAAATCTGCCTGACCAGATGCTGTTCAGAGCGGCGCAACGGCGTGCCGGGGCACAGCGACGGCATTGTCCGGTAATAGGGGATGCACAGCCGCTGATAGTCTGCCCGCACGCTATAGCCCAGTTTTGAGCGCAGCAGTTGCGCCACCTGGTGCTTATTTTTACCCAGCAGCTGAATGGCCTGATCAACATGACCAGACTCCAGTAACTGCTCCGCCTTTTCGCTTAACAGCTGTTCTGGTTTATAGCGCAGGTGAAGCCGGGCGCGATGCCCACGTCCGGCCTGTGATTGCCAGATGAGCCACTTTGCCTCCTGCATCTGAAGCAACAGATTACGCATATGCCGCCGGGTGCAGAACAACACATCCGCCAGCTCCTGTAGCGTCACGCTAACGGGCTTATCGCCATAGTGCTGGAGTAGCTTTAAGTATTTTTGTTCAGTGTGCCGGGTTGTCATAAAAGGTGAAATTTCCCGAACGGGAATGAGCAATTTTTAATATCCCCTTTTTAGCCGATGATTTTCTCTATCGCAACTTCTATGAGGATTCATCATGACAAAGCGCATTAATAAAGACACTCAGGTCTGCATGTCCCTGGCGGCACGCCCAAGTAACTTCGGTACACGCTTTCACAACTATCTGTACGAAGCGCTGGATCTCAATTATCTCTACAAAGCTTTCTCGCCGACCGATCTTACGCAGGCCATTAGCGGCGTGCGCGGTCTGGGGATCCGTGGGTGCGCGATCTCTATGCCGTTTAAAGAAGCCTGCATTCCGCTGGTGGATGAACTGGATGCTTCTGCTCAGGCCATTCACTCAGTTAATACCATTGTGAATACCAATGGCCATCTGAAGGCGTACAACACCGATTACATTGCAATAGCTCGCTTGCTGGCGAGTTACAAGGTCTCTCCCGACCTGGTGTTTGCTTTGCGTGGCAGCGGTGGTATGGCAAAGGCGGTGGCCTGCGCGCTGAAGGATGCGGGGTTTACCCGTGGTTATATTGTCGCGATTGATGAAGCGTCAGGTAAACAACTGGCCGAACTCTATGGCTATGAATGGCGCCCGGATACCGAGGGTATTGAAGCCGATTTGTTAATTAACGCCACGCCTATCGGAATGGCTGGCGGTAATGATGCCGACAAACTCTCTTATTCCGAACAGGAAGTGGATAAGGCGAGCGTTATCTTTGATGTGGTGGCGCTACCGCCCGTCACGCCGCTAATCCGCTACGCCCGTGAACGCGGTAAAACCGTGATTACCGGTTCCGAAGTGTTTGCTATTCAGGCCGTGGAGCAATTTGTCCTTTATACCGGGATTCGCCCGGATGACGCGCTGTTCCAGAAAGCCGCGGCCAGGTCACGTCTGTAACATTTTTTCCCGCTTTTTCTTTAAATTAAAAGAACAGGGTACCCTACTATGACTAAAAAAATTGTTGCTGTGACGGCCTGTCCGACGGGCGTCGCCCATACCTTTATGGCGGCAGAAGCGTTGGAAATTGAAGCCCGCAAGCGTGGTGACTGGATCAAGGTTGAAACCCGCGGTTCCGTCGGGGCGAAGAACACGCTGACCGCGGAAGAGATAGCGCAAGCGGATGTGGTGATTATCGCGGCGGATATTGAGCTGGATCTGTCAGGCTTTGTTGGCAAAAGACTCTATCGCACCAGTACCGGCGCGGCGCTAAAAAAGAGTGCACAGGAAATGGATAATGCTTTCAATAGCGCCGAGGTCTATCAGGGGAGCACCGGGCGCTCTTCTTCAGCTGGTAAAACAGAGCTACCTGGCGTTTATAAGCATTTAATGACCGGCGTATCCCATATGCTTCCTTTGGTGGTGGCGGGAGGATTGTGTATCGCGCTCTCTTTTGTCTTCGGTATCCAGGCCTTCAACGAGCCGGGCACGCTGGCGGCTGCGCTATTTCAAATTGGTGGTAAGGCGGCCTTTGCGCTGATGGTGCCGGTACTGGCTGGGTTTATTGCCTTCTCAATTGCCGATCGTCCGGGTCTGGCCCCGGGGCTTATTGGCGGGATGTTGGCCAGCCTGTGCGGCGCTGGTTTCCTGGGAGGGATTGTGGCCGGTTTTCTGGCCGGTTACAGCGTACGGTTTCTGGCGCAAAATATTAAGCTGCCAGCGTCAATGGAAGCGCTTAAGCCTGTGCTGGTTTTGCCGCTACTGTCTACGCTGATTACCGGCCTAATCATGATTTACGTGGTGGGTGGCCCCGTTTCTGCGGTGATGGAAGGGCTGACGACGTTCCTGGGGAATATGACCTCTACGAATGCTATTTTGCTGGGAATGTTGCTGGGCGCAATGCAAGGTTTTGACCTTGGTGGGCCGGTGAATAAAGCTGCGTATACCTTCGGCGTCGGTTTACTGGCTTCTCATTCTTATATGCCAATGGCGGCCATTATGGCGGCAGGGATGGTACCGGCATTAGGAATGGGCGTCGCAACCTGGGCGGCCAGAGCGAAATTCAATGCCGCTGAGCATGAAGCGGGTAATGCATCTTTTATCCTGGGGCTGTGCTTTATCTCTGAAGGGGCGATTCCCTTCGCCGCGCGTGACCCGATGCGCGTCATCCCTTCTACGATGGTCGGTGGCGCAATCGCCGGGGGACTATCCATGTATTTCGGTTGTACACTGATGGCGCCACACGGTGGCCTCTTTGTCCTGGCGATCCCGCATGCGGTAGAACATGTGATGCAATATCTGCTCTCGATTGCCCTGGGCACGATTGTCTGCGGCCTGATGTATGCGCTGTTGAAACCGTCTGCGGTTGCGCAAACAGTCTAATTCATCTCCCTCTGCAGGCTGGTCTGGTGTCTCCCCGGGCCAGCTTTTTTTATTTCCATTGTCATCAAACCGTCATAATCAAGACATATAACTGTCATCAATTTGTCCTATTTTGCTCATCGTAGCAACTCAAACAACGATTTACCGAAACCGTGCAGGAGACATTATGAAAGTTATGCGTACCACTGTCGCAACTGTTGTCGCCGCGACCTTATCGATGAGCGCGTTCTCTGCCTTTGCAGCAGCAAGCCTGACAGGTGCCGGTGCAACGTTTCCTGCGCCGGTGTATGCCAAATGGGCGGATACCTACCAGAAAGAAACCGGTAACAAAGTCAATTACCAGGGGATAGGCTCTTCCGGCGGCGTGAAACAAATCACCGCGAATACCGTTGATTTTGGCGCTTCCGATGCGCCGCTGTCTGACGAAAAACTGAATCAGGAAGGACTGTTCCAGTTCCCGACGGTGATCGGCGGCGTGGTGCTGGCGGTGAATATTCCAGGCCTCAAATCCGGCGAACTGGTGCTGGATGGTAAAACGCTGGGTGACATCTACCTCGGTAAAATCAAGAAGTGGGATGATGAAGCCATCACCAAACTGAACCCAGGCGTGAAGCTGCCTTCTCAGAACATCGCTGTGGTGCGTCGCGCTGACGGTTCCGGTACCTCCTTCGTGTTCACCAGTTACCTGGCGAAAGTCAACGACGAGTGGAAATCGAAAGTGGGCGCGGGTTCTACCGTGAACTGGCCAACCGGCCTGGGCGGTAAAGGTAACGACGGCATCGCGGCATTTGTACAGCGTCTGCCAGGCGCTATTGGCTACGTTGAATACGCTTACGCTAAGCAGAACAACCTGGCCTACACCAAACTGGTTTCTGCCGACGGCAAACCGGTAAGCCCGACGGAAGAGAGCTTCTCTAATGCGGCGAAAGGCGCTGACTGGAGCAAAACCTTCGCGCAGGATCTGACCAACCAGAAAGGTGACGATGTGTGGCCAATCACCTCCACCACCTTTATCCTGGTCCACAAAGCGCAGAAGAAACCTGAGCAGGGTGCTGAAGTGTTGAAGTTCTTCGACTGGGCCTACAAAAATGGCGCTAAGCAGGCGAATGATCTGGACTACGCCAGCCTGCCGGATAACGTTGTTGAGCAGGTTCGTACCGCCTGGAAGACCAGTATAAAAGACAGCAACGGTAAGGCGCTGTATTAATTAACGAATTGGCGGATGGCGCTACGCTTATCCGCCCTACGGTTTCGACCGCAGGCCCACGTTGTAGGCCGGATAAGCGTAGCGCCATCCGGCAGGGGCAACGTCGTAAAACGCGTTTAATGGAAAGAGTAATTTATGGCTGCAACCAAGCCTGCTTTTAACCCGCCGGGTAAAAAAGGCGACATGATTTTCAGCGCGCTGGTAAAACTGGCTGCGCTGATTGTGCTATTGATGTTGGGCGGTATTATCGTCTCATTGATCATCTCCTCCTGGCCAAGTATTCAGAAATTTGGTTTCTCATTTCTTTGGACTAAGGAATGGGACGCGCCAAACGATATCTACGGCGCGCTGGTGCCCATTTACGGCACGCTGGTGACCTCCTTTATCGCACTGCTGATCGCTGTTCCGGTCAGTTTCGGCATTGCCCTGTTTTTAACCGAGCTGGCGCCAGGCTGGCTAAAGCGTCCGCTCGGCATCGCCATTGAGCTGCTGGCGGCGATCCCCAGTATCGTGTACGGCATGTGGGGGCTGTTTATCTTCGCGCCGCTGTTTGCGACGTACTTCCAGGAGCCGGTCGGCAATATTCTTTCCAACATTCCGTTTGTCGGCGCGCTGTTCTCCGGCCCGGCGTTTGGTATCGGCATTCTGGCGGCGGGCGTCATCCTCGCCATCATGATCATCCCCTACATTGCGGCGGTTATGCGCGACGTCTTCGAGCAAACGCCGGTAATGATGAAAGAGTCCGCTTACGGTATAGGCTGTACTACCTGGGAAGTTATCTGGCGCATCGTGCTACCGTTCACCAAAAATGGCGTGATCGGCGGCATTATGCTGGGGCTGGGCCGTGCTCTGGGTGAAACGATGGCGGTCACTTTTATCATCGGCAATACCTACCAGCTCGACAGCGCGTCGCTGTATATGCCGGGCAACAGCATCACTTCCGCGCTGGCGAACGAATTCGCTGAGGCGGAATCGGGTCTGCACGTGGCAGCGTTGATGGAACTGGGGCTGATCCTGTTTGTGATCACCTTTATCGTCCTGGCGGCGTCTAAGTTCATGATTATGCGTCTGGCGAAGAACGAGGGAGCACGTTAATGGCTACGCTTGATATGCAGAACACCGCGCAGCTCGCGGAATCCCGTCGCAAGATGCAGGCGCGTCGCCGCATGAAGAACCGTATCGCACTAACGCTCTCAATGGCGACGATGGCATTTGGCCTGTTCTGGCTGATCTGGATTTTGATGTCCACCATCACGCGTGGTATCGACGGGATGTCGCTGGCGCTGTTTACCGAAATGACGCCGCCGCCGAACACGGCGGGCGGCGGGCTGGCGAACGCCCTGGCGGGGAGTGGATTATTGATTCTCTGGGCTACCGTATTGGGTACGCCGCTGGGGATTATGGCCGGGATCTATCTGGCGGAATATGGCCGTAAATCCTGGCTGGCGGAAATCATTCGCTTTATTAACGACATTCTGCTTTCCGCGCCGTCAATTGTTGTGGGGCTGTTTGTTTACACCATCGTGGTGGCGCAGATGCAGCACTTCTCCGGTTGGGCAGGGGTAATTGCGCTGGCGCTGTTGCAGGTACCGATCGTTATCCGTACCACTGAAAACATGCTCAAATTGGTGCCGGATAGCCTGCGTGAAGCCGCCTACGCGCTGGGTACGCCGAAGTGGAAGATGATCTCCGCGATTACGCTAAAAGCCTCTATCTCCGGCATTATGACCGGTATTCTGCTGGCCATTGCCCGTATCGCCGGCGAAACGGCGCCATTGTTGTTTACCGCGCTCTCGAACCAGTTCTGGAGCACCGACATGATGCAGCCGATCGCCAACCTGCCGGTGACCATCTTTAAATTCGCGATGAGCCCATTTGCCGAATGGCAACAATTAGCCTGGGCGGGCGTGCTGATTATTACCCTGTGCGTACTGCTGCTGAATATTCTGGCGCGTGTTGTTTTCGCGAAGAAAAAACACGGTTAAAGACATTGTAGGCCTGATAAGCGTAGCGCCATCAGGCATTATTTTACGGCGTGGCGGATGCGGCGCTGGATGAGGAAAAGAGTGAAATGAGTATGGTTGAAACTGCCCCGAGTAAGATTCAGGTTCGTGATTTGAACTTCTACTACGGCAAATTCCATGCCCTGAAGAACATTAATCTGGATATCGCGAAGAATCAGGTAACGGCATTTATCGGGCCATCCGGCTGCGGTAAATCAACGCTACTGCGTACCTTCAATAAAATGTATTCGCTTTATCCGGAGCAGCGCGCGGAAGGTGAAATTCTGCTGGATGGCGACAATATTCTCACCAACACCCAGGATATCGCGCTACTGCGCGCAAAAGTGGGGATGGTATTCCAGAAGCCGACGCCGTTCCCGATGTCCATCTATGACAATATCGCCTTTGGCGTGCGTCTGTTTGAGAAGCTGTCTCGCGCCGATATGGACGAGCGCGTGCAGTGGGCGTTGACCAAAGCCGCATTATGGAACGAAACCAAAGATAAATTGCACCAGAGCGGGTACTCTCTCTCCGGTGGTCAGCAGCAGCGCCTGTGCATTGCGCGCGGTATCGCCATTCGCCCGGAAGTGCTGCTGTTGGATGAGCCATGCTCAGCTCTGGACCCGATCTCTACCGGGCGTATTGAAGAGCTGATCACCGAGCTGAAACAGGATTACACCGTGGTGATCGTGACCCACAACATGCAGCAGGCGGCACGTTGTTCCGATCATACGGCGTTTATGTACCTGGGCGAGTTGATTGAGTTCAGCAACACGGACGATCTGTTCACCAAGCCCGCGAAGAAACAAACAGAAGACTATATCACCGGTCGTTACGGTTAATTCAGGAGTGCGTAATGGACAGTCTGAACCTTAATAAACATATTTCCGGCCAGTTCAACGCCGAACTGGAAAGCATCCGCACTCAGGTAATGACCATGGGCGGCATGGTGGAGCAGCAGCTTTCTGACGCTATCACCGCCATGCACAACCAGGACAGCGAGCTGGCGAAGCGCGTGGTAGAAGGCGATCATCAGGTTAATATGATGGAAGTCGCCATCGATGAAGCCTGTGTGCGTATTATCGCCAAGCGCCAGCCGACGGCGAGCGATCTGCGTCTGGTAATGGCGATTATCAAAACCATCGCCGAACTGGAGCGCATTGGCGACGTGGCGGATAAAATCTGCCGTACCGCGCTGGAGAAATTCTCCCAGCAGCACCAGCCGCTGTTGGTGAGTCTGGAGTCGCTGGGCCGCCACACCGTGCAGATGCTGCACGACGTGCTGGATGCGTTCGCGCGCATGGATCTCGACGAAGCGGTGCGTATCTACCGTGAAGATAAGAAAGTTGACCAGGAATATGAAGGCATTGTGCGTCAGCTGATGACCTACATGATGGAAGACTCGCGCACCATTCCCAGCGTGCTGACCGCGCTGTTCTGCGCGCGCTCTATCGAGCGTATCGGTGACCGTTGCCAGAATATCTGCGAATACATCTTCTACTTCGTGAAGGGGCAGGATTTCCGTCACGTGGGCGGCGATGAGCTGGATAAGCTGCTGGCGGGGAAAGATCCGAAAGAGTAAATCTCATTCTTTTGCCCGGTGGCGCTGCGCTTACCGGGCCTACAGGTACAGATGCTGTAGGCCGGATAAGCGTCAGCGCCATCCGGCATTTCAGTTAACGCGTAATCTCCCACCCGCGCGCTTTCCACAATCCCGGCAACTGCGCCAAATCGGTAAAAGTCGTCACGTTAGGGTGATCGATCGGCTTGTTATGCGGATCGGCGCAGAAATAAAACACTTCCATTCCCGCCGCAATTCCTGACTGCGCGCCTGCGCTGGAATCATCCACCAGAATACACTTCTCAACATTGACCTTCATGGCGTTCGCCGCGTGGAGCATCAGCGCCGGATCGGGCTTCCAGCGTTGAATATCGTAACCGCTAAACAGCAAATCGGGAAAATAATGCAACATGCCCAGTTTACCCAGCGAATGCTGCATCTTACTGACCGGTCCGTTGGATACCACGCACATAGGCGTCTTAATGCTCTCCAGCAGGGTATTTGCGCCCGCGATCGCTTCCAGTTCGGTATCGAACAGACGCGCCACTTCCGCGCGGTACACCGGCTCCAGAACGTCGCGTCTTAGTGTAACACCGTACTCCTTGCTGATAGTTTCGATAATTTCGTAGAGTTTTACGCCCTTAAAGCGTTTAAATACCGTTTCGAGATCGAGCGTGATGCCAAATTCCTGAAACATTGCGACATAGGCACGCGAGCAAATCACTTCACTATCGACCAGCGTACCGTCGCAATCGAAAAATACCGCTTCTATCATGGACATGATGTTTCCTGTTTAGTCGCCAAACCGTGGACGCGCGCCGCGTTGCGTTAACCATTTTTCTGTGTCATCCCGGCTGTAGCGCAGCGGCCTGACCAGGTTGCCTGTTTTATCGATCACTCCCCAGCGCCCGTTTTTAGCAACGGCGATGAAGTTGATATTGTACCGATAATCTGTATTAGAGACAGTATCGTAGCGAAAGGGAATAATGATGTTTCCTGAAAAATCAAGAAGGCCGTATAAAATCTTGTCGTTCATCCGCTTTCCCGCGACAAACGCATCGGGTCGCTGGTTTATCATCTGTATCGACGAAAATTGCGGCGCAATAATCACATTGCCGTAAGCATCGCCCATGCCGCTTAGCTGAGCGCTATTCTGGTAAGTCGAGAGAAAAACTATGGCGCTGCTTTCGGCTAACTCAATGCTGGAATAGACGGGCGGGTAGATAAATTGCTGCTGGCGGGCGCTATACAAACCGGTATGGTTACCGGTGAACGATGTTGAGACGTAAAACAGATCTGTTTCGCTGTCATAATGCTCAATATAGATTTTTTGCCACGGAATGATTGCCTGCCCAGCGGCGTTGTAGAGTCCACAAAACTCATCCTGACAGATGACGTAAAAGCGCGTTACTGGCAGTCTTAAGCCGTCGGCGCTAAAAGAAACGTCAGATATTTCTACCTGGTCAGGTTTTAGCGGTAACGGTACAGGTGCGTTCAGATAAGTTTTTGGTTGAATGGTGTTGATAAGACTCAGAATGGATGAGCCTGCCGCCCCGGATGTTGAAGAAACCAACGCGAGTAAGAAAAACAGACGGGTAAACATAAAAATCCTTTTCATATCCTGGTCGCTGCCTCAGTATTTCCTGTCTCATATCGCTAGTTTAACGTTTACGTAATGCTGAATGAGGGGACGCAATCGTTGCCGTACTAACAAATTGAGTGAAAAAAATTACCACACAACTGCGCCAGGTGTCGCATTTTGGTATAGGATAACGGCGAATTTTCCCTCCTTTCTCCGGAAATTGATAATGAGTCAACAACACACCACCCAGGCTTCTGGTCAGGGTATGCTGGAACGCGTGTTTAAACTGCGCGAACATGGCACGACGGCACGAACCGAAGTGATCGCCGGTTTTACCACTTTCCTGACGATGGTTTATATCGTTTTTGTTAACCCGCAAATTCTGGGCGTAGCTGGCATGGACACCAGCGCCGTCTTTGTGACCACCTGTCTGATTGCGGCCTTTGGCAGTATTCTGATGGGCCTGTTCGCTAACCTGCCGGTGGCGCTGGCGCCCGCGATGGGGCTGAACGCGTTCTTTGCCTTCGTGGTTGTGCAGGCAATGGGACTGCCGTGGCAGGTAGGCATGGGCGCCATTTTCTGGGGCGCTGTTGGTCTTTTATTGCTGACTATCTTCCGCGTGCGTTACTGGATGATCGCCAACATTCCGGTCAGCCTGCGCGTGGGCATCACCAGCGGCATCGGCCTGTTTATCGGCATGATGGGGCTGAAAAACGCCGGCGTGATCGTCGCTAACCCGGAAACGCTGGTCAGCATCGGCAACCTGACCTCGCACAGCGTGCTGCTGGGGGTTCTCGGATTCTTTATTATTGCGATTCTCGCTTCGCGCAACATTCATGCGGCGGTGCTGGTGTCCATCATCGTCACGACGCTGCTTGGCTGGATGATGGGCGATGTGCACTACAACGGCATTGTCTCCGCGCCGCCAAGCGTCACCAGCGTGGTAGGGCATGTCGATTTGGCAGGCTCGTTCAATCTTGGCCTGGCGGGGGTTATTTTCTCCTTCATGTTGGTCAACCTGTTTGACTCCTCCGGTACGCTGATTGGCGTGACCGATAAAGCCGGGCTGGCGGATGAGAAAGGCAAATTCCCGCGCATGAAGCAGGCGCTGTTTGCTGATAGTATCTCTTCCGTCACTGGCGCATTTGTCGGAACGTCTTCTGTGACCGCTTATATTGAGTCCTCTTCCGGCGTTTCGGTGGGCGGTCGCACCGGTTTGACGGCGGTGGTGGTCGGTATTTTGTTCCTGCTGGTTATCTTCCTCTCGCCGCTGGCGGGCATGGTGCCGCCTTACGCGGCGGCGGGCGCGCTGATTTACGTCGGCGTGCTGATGACCTCCAGCCTGGCGCGGGTAAACTGGCAGGATTTAACCGAATCGGTCCCGGCGTTTATTACGGCGGTAATGATGCCGTTTAGCTTCTCGATCACCGAAGGTATCGCGCTGGGCTTTATCTCTTACTGCGTGATGAAAATCGGTACCGGTCGCCTGCGCGACCTTAGCCCGTGCGTAGTGATTGTCGCGCTGTTATTTGTGCTGAAGATTGTGTTTATTGACGCACACTGATGAAATGAACCCTCGCCCCATCGGGGGGAGGGTTTTTAACGAACTTACGCTTTAACGCGCTGAATAAACTCGCCAAATGCGGTCAACTGACCGGTCAAATGATCTAACGTTCCCTGATCCACCACTTCTCCAGTCTGCGGGTCGACTTTATTCTGAATCACGCCGCCCATAAACTCCGGTTTGTTCATCACCATTGCATCAAGGAACACCAGAATCTGGCGCAGATGATACTGGCAGCGCGCGCCGCCAATCGCCCCCATTGAACTGGTCTGGATAAGAACGGGCTTACCCGCCAGCGGCTGCTCAGGCAGACGGGATAGCCAGTCGATGGCATTCTTCAGGCCGCCGGGAACGGAATAGTTATATTCCGGCGTCACAATGACGACGCCGTCGGCGTTGCGAATCTGCTCCGCCAGCGCCTCTACGCTGGCTGGAAATCCCTCTTCCTGCTGGATATCGGCGTCATACAGCGGAATATCCCCGATCGAAGGCAGCGGCGATACCGTCATTCCTGCCGGCGCGACTTTAGGCAGCGTACGCGCCACCATCCCGTTAAAGGAACCTTTGCGTAAACTTCCCAGCAATGTAACCACATTCAGCGTTTCAGACATACGTGCCCCTTTTTTCATTATGAACGATTAAGCGTATACGATTTGGCGGCGGGGAGTTGGGCGAATCGCATCAGACGGCCGGTTGGCTCATTGGCGCGCGTCTGGATATCGGGCAGGCTTTTCCAGCCCAGTTTGCCATCGAACTCCCACACTTTTAATTTTTCTATCGCTGGCGTAACGGTTACGGACCATACCAGCACATCTTCCGCATCGCACACGGCTTCAAGCTGCGTGACATGCGCGCACTTCAGGCGTCCGGCCACGGGTAAAAGTTGCAGCTCCCGCGGATCGTCATTCATGACATCGCCGGTGAGTTTTAACACGCTCTGGCGCAATGTAATGAGTTGCGCTCGCGCTTCGTTGGGATCGTTTTGATTGGCTACCCATAAGTTTTCATTACGGGAGAAAGGGTGGCGTTCGAGCGAATGCGGATGGTGAAAGCCGCGGGAGGTGCGCTGTAATTCCATATCCAGCCCGCACTCTCCTTCGGTGGTCAACGCCACGCCAACCATATTTCCGGCGTAGGAGATAGAAAAACCTGGCAGATTTTTGTCACGAAACGCGGGTTTACCTTTCGCCTGAATAATGATTTCCGGCAGCTCGCTAATTCCGTACAGCATAAACATCAGTTCGGCAAGAAGGCCTCTGGAGGCGAGAAAACGCGTTCGTCGGTGAGCAGGCAGGTTTCTGGCTTCAATATGGCAAGACGAAGAGAGACGAATTGAAACCAACTGTCCCTCCGTAAGTATCCCTCTGGCAAAGTGAGTCGCCATTTTTCGCTCCGTGATTAATGGGCCGTGATAATGACGAGAGTAACATTAACGTAAATTATGGACAGGTTTTACGCTCTAAAAATTCAATTTCAGAAGGTTCTTTAATCAGACGGTGACATTTCTGGTAAGAGGAAGGTTAATTTATCAACGCAGGTGGTCAGATAAGGCGACGGCAGAGCGTGTTGATAGCCTGTCGTAGCCACACAATCTTGGGATTATGACTATTACGTTTGTGCCATAATAGGGTAAACGGCACCATCAGCTTTTCCCGCTGTTGCGCATCAAAAGGCAGGGGGCGCGCCACTAACGGTAGCTGGTGGAGCTGATTGTAGTGCTGGCAATAGCGCGGCGCGGTTGCTATCAGGGTGTGATCCGGCTGGGCGGCCATAAAGAGCGACTGCTCGAACCCCGGCAGGCTCAACGCAATATGGCGTTTGCGTCCCATTTCTTGCAGGACATCATCCAGCGCCCAGGTATCGCTTTGCTCCCAGCAAATACTGATATGCGGGTAGCGTAGAAAAGTGTCCAGATCCCACGCTTCGCGCAGCGCCGGATGATCTTCCCGCAGCCAGACCCACGGCAAATCGCTAAACAACACCTCAAAATCAATCGCGAGCGGCAACAGACTGAGCAATTCTCGCGAGCGGGGATGGCTTTCGCGTCCGGTAAATCCGATATCGACTTCCCCGCGCGTAATCGCCTCCAGCGAGTCATAATCCCAGTTGCGAACCTTAATGGTAGCCTGCGGATAGCGCTGATAAATCTGCTGCGACAGTGAATTAAACATAATCATCATCAGCGGCGACTCTGCTGCCAACTCAAATTTTAAACCGCGCGGCGTTTGATGATGCGGCTTATCAAGCAGTTGATTCCCCATCTGCATCCAGTCCGCCAGACTTTGCTCCATACTGACCATCAGCGGCGTCGGCGCCAGGCCCAGCGGCGTATTGACGAACAGCGGATCGTCAAACCATGCCCGGAGTTTCGCCAGCGATTTGCTGACCGCCGAGGGCGTTACGTTCATCCGTTTTGCAGCTTTAGTGACGCTGCGCTCCTGCATGAGTAACTGTAGGCATAACAGCAGATTAAGATCGAGATTGGTAAGGGATTTCTTCATGCTCGGCTACGGACCTGTTGGGCGTGACGGAGAAGATCAGCAGAATACTCACTATGCTACAACCAATCAGAATCCCGATCAGCATATTCATCGCGCTGATACCGAGTATTGCCGCCAGCCAAATCCACAGTGATGAACCGCAAACCTGCGCGATACCGAGCGTGGAACTGGCCACTCCGGCGCGCAGCGAAAATGGCCCCAGCGCCTGGCTCATCGCGACGCCAAAACCAACCGAGAATCCGGCGCAGATAAGCGTCAGGCCAAAGAGTGTGACGGTATTGGTATGAGCAAGGCTTAACGTCACGCCAGCCGTCAAAAACAGCCCCTGTGAGACGAGCATTAAGGTTCGCGGCTTAAATAACCCAAGCGCAAAAGGGGTAGAAAAAGAGACGACCATGCTGACGCCTGCGGTGAGCGCCATGGTAATGGCATAGTCGCCACGGCTAAATCCCATCACCTCCATCAGCAGCACTGGAGAGGCATTGACGAAGGTCAGGATCACCGACACGCTAAGGGTGGTGATCGCCAGTCGACTGACGAAAAAACGGTTAACCAGCGACTCGGCGGCGGGCGACGATCGTGATAAATCGCGTGGAGCCCGCCTTGCCGGGCGCGTCTCGCGCAGGATAAACAGTGATAACAGGCCCACAATAATGCCCATCGCGGACATCGTATAGAACAGACTTTGCCAGGGGAAACGAAGCATAATCAAATGCCCCACCACCGGGGCGAGTACCGGCACAATACAGGTAATCCCATTCAATAATGACAGCACTTTCGCCCGGCGATGCTCGTCGAGCGTGTCGCGCAGAATGGCGAACGCCACCACATAGCAGCCGCCTGCGCCTACTCCCTGAAGAAAACGCCCACTCAGAAATAGCGAGCCTTCCGACGCCCGTGAACAAAGCAGTGAGGCCATCATAAAGACGAGCGCGCCGACGATCGCGACCGGCTTGCGGCCTGACTGGTCGGCTATCTTCCCGGCAAACAGCATGGCCGTCGCCATTCCGGCCAGGTAAACGGAGAAGGCGATATGCAACTGCGCCTCGCTGGCGTTCAGATCGGCGGCTATACGCGGTAAACCGACCAGATACATATCAATACCGGCAGGATAGAGTAAAACCAGGGCAAAACTACACAGTAGAAAACGTTTCATAACGGCCTCACGAAAAGTGTGGCGCTAAGAATACGGGGCGACGTTGCGCGAGACGAGTTGCCATTTGGACAACAGTGATTTCCTATGAGGCAATGAGATATCACCCCGGCAGTGACGTAAGCCGGATGGCGTCACCCGACACCAATACAGAAACTGGAAAATCTAGATAATTCGTTGATATATAATCTATAATTTGCCTTGAAAACATGGCTATGGGCACATTAAAGGACACAAAAACCAAGTAGCTGGTGAAACTGTAAATAGACCCGTT
Organism: Salmonella sp. SSDFZ54; assembly: GCF_004010735.1. NCBI lineage: Bacteria > Pseudomonadati > Pseudomonadota > Gammaproteobacteria > Enterobacterales > Enterobacteriaceae > Salmonella > Salmonella sp. SSDFZ54. Next base: position 1,947,921 of record NZ_CP034819.1, on the reverse strand, counting down.
TTAGTTCCATGCATTTTTTGAGATCCCGGCCAGATTGACCCTGGTAAGTGAATTTCTGACATCTGTTTGAGTGTCAGCCTGTTTGTTGCAGTGGATTTGCAGGCAGTAGCTGGGTTGAAGCTGATCTGCGCGCTGGCGTCACTTTCACTCGCTTACGCTCTTAAAAGTGACGCCGCGTTTTGCACATTCAGTAGGAAGTACGGACGCAAAGCCTTCGGCAATGCCGTCCGACTTCTCTACAGCGTTCTGTCTGTCGCTACGCTTGCAACAGGGTAGCGATATAGGGTGTGGTCACCTGTATCGAGACAGGAGGTCAGTTTCAGACCACGCTTCGTTCCCTGGTTGACCGGGGGGCTGACCGCCAAAGGCGCTTCTTACAGGTCGCAGTTCGTCTTAGAACAGGAAGCTTTTAGGGGTACTGCTATGAGTTGGGGATAGGGTAGAGCGGGGGGCGTAGGGAAGCTGTGGGGAATTGTTTATGGGATTTGAAAAATTTATTTTTCTGGAAAATCTATGATTAAGTTAGGCCAAGCGTATAATGTAATACGCTTAGGAAAACTTATTCCAAGTTGTTCTGGGCATAATCAACAAAACACTGGTGTCTATAAAAGTGCAGCAGAAATTATTTGTCTTTTTGTTTTTGTAATTTATAAATATTATCAGATCCATATTTAATGACCATGCTTTTATAAAACGAAGGCTCAATATTTTTAGCAAATGCAAGTAGCCCGACTAATTTATTGCATTCGTCAGTAGATAATTTCCCATTTATAAAATGATGGATCATGGCAGAGATTTTTCTTTTCCTTTCTCTACCTATGGATAATTTGTTATCGTTTGTTAGAGTTATACCAGTAACGTGACGGTTATGTCCTTTTGAAGAAAACACTGTTTTTTCATGATTGATTCTAATCCTACCTAAAGAATATTTAGGCAGTACGTTTTCAAGCATGTCAGGTATATCAAACAAAACATCTTTATTATTTGTTGAAAAGGTTAAATCATCAGCATAACGAGTATAGTTAACGCCTATTTTAGAGCATATCTCTTGAACCTCAATATCCCAAAAGTACATCACAAAATTTGATATTAAAGGTGAGCTTGGTGCTCCAATACTTAATCTTAAATTACTATTTCTCTTGGATTTGAAGAATAATATATTCTCAAGTAATACTTTATCATCTGCAGTTAAATCAATATTTGCAAGTCGTAACTTTGAGAAAAATAGACGTGGTGTTATGCTAGGGAAAAAATTCTCAAAATCCATCTTCAACAAGTATTTTGTATGAAGATGAACTTGAGCGTTGGTCTTAATGCTACTGCCCTTTTTATATGCAAATGCGCATTCATGAACGGGTAATTTATCGGTTAAATACTCAGTAATTTCACGTTGTATAAATTTTAGTTCTTTCGAAGGATGAGCAATAGTTCTCTTCTTATCTGAGTTTCTTTTTGCAATTTTATATATTTTATAGCGATAAGGTGCCGTCAATGAAAAGGAAATGATTTCACTTTTCTTGGTTAATAGTAAATCTGAAATATGCTGTAATATGTCCATTAATTAATCTCCTCAGCCATTTCTTTTTTTGCTATTATTTGACGCAGTGCTGTAATTCTTCGTTTTGATAATGGATCGGTTAATGTTACAAAAGATTGTCTAACCTTCATTTTTAATTGTTGATTATCTATGAGTTTATTATCTTTAGTTTTACCAAATTTTACCCATTTACGCTCTTTTAATGGAAAGTAATATTTGTTTGAGCTATATGATAAAACGTCTATAAAACCAACTTTCTGAAGTAAATAAATTGATCTGTTAATAATTTTTGTTGAAATATTAATCCCTAATGAGTTTAGGGCTGATTCTATTTCGCTAAGTTGTATTGGGGCGCAAAGAGATATAATTTCAGTAATTAGAAGTGCTATATGTCCAGAATTATCCTTACTGAATTGTTCTGTTTTTGGGATTGATGAAAGTTTTTCTTTTATATTTACACATAAATCATCAAGAAAATCATTATCGTATTTTAAGACTTCAGGATCCGGCCAAGGATAGATTACAACAGAGGATGAGACTTTCTTCTTAATATACTCTAGTGGGCCTAAATAAATGAATGAGTCCTCACCGGATACTTCTTCCGCTGAAGCAACAATCAGTATTTTTTTAAACAGTTCTGATTTGTTGCAAAATATACCTAACTCAACTAATGATCCTGGACTTTCTAAAAAAATGATAATAAGAGATGAAATACTGGCTATATCATCTTCAAACACCAGAAGGTCCGGATAGGCATTCTCTTTAAAATAATCCTTGAATGTCTCAGCTAGAATGAAATGTTCGTGAAGTTCAGAGGCATGTTTTGCTGTGTAAGTGAGTAGTCTATCCCTAAAACTGGGGGGAATTGGTGCACGTACATCGACTTTGCCTCCACACACGAAAAGGAGACGATGAGATATATCAACATTGAAGTTACTTATGTCTAACAATTCAAATTGTTTTTTAATAGTTTCTTCAAACATTGATTTAAACGTTATGTATTTTTGATTTGTCTTCCGTTGATGAAAAAAACGAGCAATGTTTTTTGCTCGTTTTTTACTCTTTACTAGAGGAGGCGCTAGAAAGTTTTCTACCGATCCTAGAGACTTCTAGGATCGGTAGAAAACTTTCTAGCGCAACCCTAAAAGTACTCAATAAGTTAGTGTCTGGCGAAACGCTCGACAAGGCTATAAATCAAAGCCTAACGCTAAAGAGTGATGTTATTATGGTTGAGAAGTGCATCTTTTTCAACCGGTTAGATAGTATATTCTAATCAGAAACTATTATTGTTATATTTTCCATATTATTCATACGGTTACATTGTAAGACTTCCCGAATTGTCCAATGGTAACCTTCCTTCCAGTCTCAATCTGCGCATCAACAAAATCAGCCCAGGACTGAAGCATCTCCCGGCGCTGATTCAGGTACTCCGCACGGTTGTAGATGCCGCGAACGCCGCCGATCTTATGCGCCAGGCATTTCTCTACCCAGTCGGAGTTGTAGCCCTGCTCATGGAGCAAAGTGCTGGCAGTACGCCGGAAGTCATAAATAACAAAATCCCTGACGTTTAGATCCAGCGTACGCACCGCGCAGTTCAGCGTTGTTTTGGAGATCGGGCGTCGGTGGTCGTTTGGGGAAGACGTATGGAGAATCTCCGGCCAGAAATTTTAGCTCTTCGAACATCGCCAGCGCCTGCTTTGACAGCGGAACAATATGCGGGTTATCCATCTTCATTCTTTCGCCGGGGATACGCCATTCCAGCGCGTTGAAGTTAACTTCACTCCATGTCGCTTCAATCATCTCCGATTTACGCACCATGCAGATGATTAGCAGGTGCAGAGCCAGCGTTTGGCGAATGTTTTGACTGTCGTTGGGTCTTTCTGTTTAAGCTTTACTTCCTGCTTTTTCTGCGCGGGATTGATGTCATGGGCAACCATTGATCGGCACTTTTCACGCCAAAGCCGCGCTTCTGCAAGTGAGAAAGCTGGGTATTCGCCCAGCGTGATCTGTTGCGATTTGTTGTCAAAGCGGTAGCGGAAACGCCAGATTTTTCGTCCGGTGGGAAGAACTTCAATCACCAACCCGTCATGATCGGCAAGTTGTCAGGGGCGGTTTCTGGGAGCAAGTGTGCGTAGTTTGGTATCTGAAAGTGCCATATCTCACCTCTACAGCGTGTCCATGAGAAGGGATATTTGAGCGTTTTTTATACCGTTTTTTGTGTTCATTTGATGTAATTTTTAGATCAAAAAGTAAACAATGGTACACGAGGGATTTAAAGATGGGGACAATTCAGGACACAAAAATCGCGGATGAACCCGCACGACTATGGACGAGTATGGAAAGTAAAAACCCGCGTTAACAGGCAGTTAATGCGGGTTAGTGAACGTTCACGGACGAGGATGGACTAAAACTTACTTACCAATACAGAAGCTGGAGAAAATCCGTCCCAGCAGGTCGTCGGAGGTAAACTCGCCGGTAATCTCGCTTAAGCTTTGCTGCGCCAGGCGCAACTCTTCCGCCAGCAGTTCCCCCGCCCATGCGCCTAATAGCTGCGCTTTGCCCTGTTCAAGATGGTCAGCGGCTTCCGCCAGCGCCTGTAGGTGACGGCGGCGGGCCAGGAAGCCGCCTTCCATATTGGTATCAAACCCCATGCTCTGCTTGAGGTGGTTACGCAACACGTCGACGCCTTCGCCGGTACGCGCCGAGAGGCGAACCAGTGAGTGACCGTTTACTTCACTAATACCCAACGTTTCGCCGGTGATATCCGCCTTGTTACGTACCACGGTAATCGGTAGATTTTTGGGCAGACGGGCGATAAAGTCCGGCCAGATGTCGGCAGGGTCAACGGCGTCCGTCGTGGTGCCATCCACCATAAACAGCACGCGATCGGCCTGTTCAATCTCCTGCCAGGCGCGTTCGATGCCGATACGCTCAACTTCGTCGCTGGCGTCGCGCAGTCCGGCGGTATCGATGATATGCAGCGGCATCCCGTCGATATGAATATGCTCGCGCAACACGTCGCGCGTGGTACCGGCGATATCGGTAACAATGGCCGCTTCACGGCCTGCCAGCGCATTCAGCAGGCTGGATTTCCCGGCATTCGGGCGTCCGGCAATCACTACCTTCATCCCTTCGCGCAGCAGGCTGCCCTGGCGCGCTTCGGTGCGCACGGCGTCAAGATCGGCGATGACGCCATTGAGCTGCGCTTCAATTTTGCCGTCAGAGAGAAAGTCGATCTCCTCATCCGGAAAATCGATAGCCGCTTCGACGTAGATTCGCAGGTGAGTAAGTGCTTCCACAAGGTGGTTAACGCGGGCGGAAAATGCCCCCTGTAACGAGTTTAGCGCCGAACGCGCCGCCTGTTCGGAACTGGCATCGATCAGGTCGGCAATGGCTTCTGCCTGGGCTAAATCGAGCTTATCGTTGAGGAACGCTCGCTCGGAGAACTCGCCCGGTCGGGCAATGCGCACGCCTGGAAGCGTCAGGATACGTTTTAACAGCAGGTCCAGGATCACCGGACCGCCGTGCCCTTGTAGCTCCAGCACATCTTCACCGGTGAAGGAGTTTGGGCCGGGGAACCACAGCGCAATACCCTGATCCAGCGCGCTGCCGTCAACGTCTTTAAACGGCAGGTAGTCGGCATAGCGCGGCTTCGGCAGCTTGCCCAGCACCTCTTGCGCAACGTCACGCGCCTTCAGACCAGAGATACGCAGGATACCCACGCCACCGCGTCCCGGTGGGGTTGCCTGGGCGACGATAGTGTCGTTATGGCTCATGGTTAGTCTCAACTTTGTTGCAATAAAAAAGGCGGTCATATGACCGCCTTTTGATTGTAGGCCTGATAAGCGTTAGCGCCATCAGGCTGACCGGCGCGCCTTGCCGGATGGCGGCTTCGCCTTATCCGGCCTACACCGAATCAGGATTTTTTCTTCTCGCGGCTATGCAGGCCACGCTTCTCCAGACCACGGTAAATCAGCTGCTGCTGAATGATGGTGACCAGGTTGCTGACGATATAGTACAGCACCAGACCTGACGGGAACCACAGGAAGAACACCGTAAAGATGACCGGCATAAAGGTCATGATCTTCTGCTGCATCGGGTCGGTCACGGTGGTCGGCGACATCTTCTGAATGAAGAACATCGTTACGCCCATCAGGATCGGCAGAATGTAGTACGGGTCCTGTGCGGACAGGTCATGAATCCACAGCGCGAACGGCGCATGACGCAGTTCAATGGAACCCATCAGCATGTAGTACAACGCCAGGAAGATAGGCATCTGGATGATCAGCGGGAAGCAGCCGCCCAGCGGGTTAACCTTCTCCGCTTTGTACAGGGCCATCATCTCCTGGCTTTGGCGCTGTTTATCATCGCCAAGACGTTCGCGCATCGCCTGAATTTTCGGCTGCAGCATACGCATCTTCGCCATTGACGTGTACTGCGCTTTGGTCAGCGGGTACATGATACCGCGAACGATAAAGGTAATGATGATAATGGAGAAGCCCCAGTTGCCCACAAAGCTGTGGATCCACTTCAGCAACTTGAACAGCGGCTGAGAGATGAACCACAACCAGCCGTAGTCCACGGTCAAATCCAGGTGCGGTGCAACAGCCGCCATTTTATCCTGAATTTCCGGGCCGACCCACAGGGTGCTGGTCATCGCGCCAGTCTGGCCTGGCTGTACCAGTACCGGCTGCGCTTTATAGCCGATAGCGACAATGCCGTTACCCAGATTGGCGGTGTAGAAATTGTTGGTGCCGTCGTTACGCGGAATCCATGCGGTAGCGAAATACTGCTGCAACATTGCCACCCAACCGCCTTTGGAGCTGACGTTGAGGTTTTCGTTATCGGCAATAGTGTCGAATTTGTATTTCTCATACTTCTCATCCGGCGTGGAGTACGCTGCGCCGCGGAACGTATGCAGCGCAAAGTTGCTGCTGCCGGTATCGCGATGAGGAGGCAGGTTGACGGATTGTTTTAACTGACCAAAGGTGGAGACTTCCAGCGGTTTTTCGCCGGTGTTCTGCACGCTATAGTTCACGTTAACCGCATAATCGCCACGCTTAAAGACAAACGTTTTGGTAAACGTGTTGCCTGCGGCGTCAGTATAAGTCATCGGAACCTGCAGTTCGTTCTGACCGTCGGCCAGTACAAACGCATCTTTCTCGACGTTGTACAGCGGACGCGGGCCGTTCGCCGGGTTATCCGGGCCGTCGCGGCCTGTCAGGCCGCTTTGCGCCTGATAGATAAACTGCGGGGTGGTTTCCAGCAGCTGGAACGGTTCGTTGGAACCCAGTTCTTTCGGGTAAGCCGGGAGCAAGGCCTGCTCGACATCACCACCACGGGTGTTGATAGTCAAATCAAGCACATCGGTTTTCACCGTAATCATTTTCCCCTGGCCACTGGCTGGTACGCCCTGGTCGGCGGCGCTACCCGCTGCGGTGGTCGTTGTCTGCGTGGTCTGTTGAGTCTGAGGTTGCGGATTTTTATCCTGCTCCCAGGCTTGCCAGATCATGAAAGACACGAACAGCAAAGCGATGACTAAAAGATTGCGTTGCGAATCCATCGTTAGTGTTCTCTGGTATCAAATGGTCCGGGCGGGACGGGATCGTCACCACCAGGGTGTAAAGGGTGGCATTTTAATACGCGTTTCACCGTCAACCAACTGCCTTTTATCACTCCAAACCTGCGCAATGCCTCAATTCCGTAGCTTGAGCACGTTGGCGTGAAACGACAATGCGGCCCAAGCAGCGGACTGATCAGGCGTTGATAGACCCGAATAAGGGCTATCAGGACCCGCGAGCCAGGCGACAGTGGCGGCGCCATAATTTTTCCAACGCTTCCGAGAGAGCACGGTTATCGAGGTCGGCAACCCCTTTTTTCGCCACCACCACGAAATCCATTGCAGGAAGTTCATGCTGGCGCAGACGGAAGCTTTCACGCGTCAGACGTTTAATCCGGTTGCGTTCATGCGCACGTCGAACATTTTTCTTGGCGACGGTAAGACCGATACGGGGATGCCCCAGCGAATTCAGGCGGCCGAGGATGGTGATTTGCGGCGTGCCAGCCCGTTGAGGTTGCTGGAAGACGAATGTGAAATGAGCGGGAGTTAACAAACGTAACTCCCTGGGAAATGCGAGCTTAACCACTCAGGGGTTAGCTTTATTACTTGGAAACGGTCAGACGAGCGCGGCCTTTAGCACGACGACGTGCCAGAACCTGACGACCATTTTTAGTAGCCATACGAGCACGGAAGCCGTGAGAACGGTTGCGCTTCAGTACAGACGGTTGAAAAGTGCGTTTCATGGCGATTTCTACCTAAACTTGAATAAATTCACTGACTTTTGCGTATACCCGAACAAACTTTGAACGACTTACGCCACAGTGTGGGTGATTAAAGAGGCCGGATTGTAATAATTGTACACTCCGGAGTCAATTCTCTTTCCTTATTTTCCCGCGATTTTCCACGCCTTTTTGTGCGGAAAATAAGCAGCGTTGACGCCATATGACGGGCATTGCGCGACGGGTGGAGAATTATACGGACTGCCAGGTAAAGCGCAAGGATCGCCCTGGATCTTTATGCGATCTTTTAGGCGTCTGCTCACCTTTACCTATTAATTTTTTCAATATGCGCGCGAAAGCGTACAGGAGTTCCCCAGGATCGATTACACTTATCCTTTCCTGGAAAGTCCTGTGGATAAATAGGGAAGAATCTGTGAGAAACAGAAGATCTCTTGCTCAGTTTAGGCTATGATCCGCGGTCCTGATCGTTTCAAACGATCCTGGTCAGGCATGAACACGAAATCTTTCAGACTGCGTGAAGTCGCGATCGTTTGAAAGATCCGTGAAAACCGCAGACAGCGGTTCGTGCGTCACCCTTCATGCAGGGTCTTATCGACGTGCGCCAACAATCATTAATGTATCAGCCTTTGTCATTTATCGACTTTTGTTCGAGTGGAGTCCGCCGTGTCACTTTCGCTTTGGCAGCAGTGTCTTGCCCGATTGCAGGATGAGTTACCAGCCACAGAATTCAGTATGTGGATACGCCCGTTGCAGGCGGAACTGAGCGATAACACGCTGGCTTTGTATGCGCCAAACCGTTTTGTGCTCGATTGGGTAAGAGATAAGTACCTCAACAATATCAATGGATTACTCAACACATTCTGCGGCGCGGATGCCCCACAACTGCGTTTTGAAGTGGGAACAAAGCCCGTTACGCAAACGCTAAAAACGCCTGTGCATAACGTTGTCGCGCCTGCGCAGACAACAACGGCGCAGCCGCAGCGCGTAGCGCCTGCGGCCCGTTCGGGCTGGGATAACGTACCAGCGCCGGCGGAGCCGACCTACCGCTCCAACGTCAATGTAAAACATACATTTGATAACTTCGTCGAAGGTAAATCCAACCAACTGGCGCGCGCGGCGGCACGTCAGGTGGCGGATAATCCTGGCGGCGCTTATAACCCGTTATTCCTCTATGGCGGCACCGGTCTGGGTAAAACTCACCTGCTGCACGCGGTGGGTAACGGCATTATGGCGCGCAAACCCAACGCGAAAGTCGTGTATATGCACTCCGAGCGCTTTGTGCAGGACATGGTAAAAGCCCTGCAAAATAACGCCATCGAAGAGTTTAAACGCTACTACCGCTCCGTTGACGCATTGCTGATCGACGATATTCAATTCTTCGCCAATAAAGAACGATCCCAGGAAGAGTTTTTCCACACCTTTAACGCTCTGCTGGAAGGCAATCAGCAGATCATTTTGACGTCGGATCGCTATCCGAAAGAGATCAACGGCGTTGAGGATCGTCTCAAGTCCCGCTTTGGTTGGGGGCTAACAGTGGCGATCGAACCACCAGAGCTGGAAACCCGCGTGGCGATCCTGATGAAAAAAGCGGACGAAAATGATATTCGTCTGCCAGGCGAGGTCGCGTTCTTTATCGCCAAGCGTCTACGCTCTAACGTACGTGAACTGGAAGGCGCGCTGAACCGGGTGATCGCCAATGCCAACTTTACCGGCCGGGCGATTACTATCGACTTTGTGCGCGAAGCGCTGCGCGATTTACTGGCGTTGCAGGAAAAACTGGTCACCATCGACAATATTCAGAAGACGGTGGCCGAGTATTACAAAATCAAAATTGCGGATCTGCTTTCTAAGCGTCGATCTCGCTCGGTAGCACGTCCGCGCCAGATGGCTATGGCGCTGGCAAAAGAGCTCACCAACCACAGTCTGCCGGAAATCGGCGATGCGTTTGGCGGGCGCGACCACACTACCGTACTTCATGCCTGTCGTAAAATTGAGCAACTGCGTGAAGAAAGCCACGATATCAAAGAAGATTTTTCGAATTTAATCAGAACATTGTCGTCGTGATCCTATGAAATTTACCGTTGAACGTGAACATTTATTAAAACCGCTTCAGCAGGTCAGCGGCCCGCTGGGCGGTCGTCCTACGCTGCCGATTCTCGGTAACCTGCTCCTCCAGGTAGCGGACGGTACGCTTTCTCTGACCGGCACCGATCTTGAAATGGAGATGGTCGCGCGCGTTACGCTTTCTCAGCCGCATGAGCCAGGCGCCACTACCGTGCCGGCGCGGAAATTCTTTGATATCTGCCGCGGCCTGCCGGAGGGCGCGGAGATTGCCGTTCAGTTGGAAGGCGATCGGATGCTGGTGCGTTCTGGCCGTAGCCGCTTCTCGCTGTCTACGCTGCCTGCCGCCGATTTCCCGAATCTTGACGACTGGCAAAGCGAAGTTGAATTTACGCTGCCGCAGGCCACGATGAAGCGCCTGATTGAAGCGACCCAGTTTTCGATGGCCCATCAGGATGTGCGCTACTACTTAAACGGTATGCTGTTTGAAACGGAAGGTAGCGAACTGCGTACTGTCGCGACCGACGGCCACCGCCTGGCGGTGTGCTCAATGCCGCTGGAAGCGTCTTTACCCAGCCACTCGGTGATTGTGCCGCGTAAAGGCGTGATTGAACTGATGCGTATGCTCGACGGCGGCGAAAACCCGCTGCGCGTGCAGATCGGCAGTAATAATATCCGCGCGCACGTCGGCGACTTTATCTTTACCTCGAAGCTGGTGGATGGTCGCTTCCCGGATTACCGTCGCGTTCTGCCGAAGAATCCGGATAAACATCTGGAAGCGGGCTGCGATATCCTCAAGCAGGCGTTTGCCCGCGCGGCAATCCTCTCGAATGAGAAATTCCGCGGCGTGCGTCTGTACGTCAGTGAGAATCAGCTCAAAATCACCGCCAATAACCCGGAACAGGAAGAAGCGGAAGAGATTCTGGACGTGAGCTACGGCGGGACGGAGATGGAAATCGGCTTTAACGTCAGTTACGTGCTGGACGTGCTCAATGCGCTGAAGTGCGAAACCGTGCGCATTATGCTGACGGATTCCGTATCCAGCGTACAGATTGAGGATGCGGCGTCACAGTCGGCTGCCTATGTTGTTATGCCAATGCGCTTGTAAAGAATATCGGGCTATCTTACTTGTTATTCTGGCTCCGGGCAGTGCTCGCACAAAATACGAAGTATTTTGGACGTCTTATGGACGGCCCGAAGGGCGAGCGCAGCGAGCAATCCTCACGTACTCCAGTACGCTCCGGTTGCTGTGCGCTGGCCGTAACCAGACTAACTGCGCCGATAACGCCCTGGTTATGAGTTGATATGTCGCTATCCAGACTGCTAATCAAAGACTTCCGCAACATAGAAAATGCGGATCTCGCTTTATCCCCCGGCTTTAACTTCCTGGTTGGCGCCAACGGCAGCGGCAAAACCAGCGTGCTGGAAGCTATCTATACGCTTGGCCACGGTCGGGCGTTTCGCAGTTTGCAGCCTGGCCGCGTGATTCGTCATGAGCAGGAAGCGTTTGTTCTTCACGGGCGATTACAGGGCGAAGAGCGTGAGACGTCGATTGGTTTAACCAAAGATAAGCAGGGCGACAGCAAAGTCCGTATCGATGGTACCGACGGTCACAAGATCGCGGAGCTGGCGCATTTAATGCCGATGCAGTTGATTACGCCGGAGGGGTTTACTTTACTCAACGGCGGCCCCAAATACAGAAGAGCGTTCCTTGACTGGGGATGCTTTCACAACGAAGCCGGATTCTTCACCGCCTGGAGCAACCTGAAACGATTGCTGAAACAGCGTAATGCCGCGCTGCGCCAGGTGAGTCGTTATGAGCAATTGCGCCCGTGGGATAAAGAGTTGATCCCGTTGGCGGAACAAATTAGTACCTGGCGGGCGGAGTACAGTAGCGCTATCGCACAGGACATGGCGGATACCTGTCAGCAGTTTTTACCTGAATTTTCCCTGACGTTCTCTTTCCAGCGCGGCTGGGAGAAAGAGACAGACTATGCGGACGTGCTGGAGCGAAGCTTTGAGCGTGACCGTATGTTGACCTACACCGCGCACGGGCCGCATAAAGCGGACTTTCGCATTCGCGCTGACGGCGCGCCGGTGGAAGATACCCTGTCGCGCGGGCAGCTAAAGTTATTGATGTGCGCCTTACGTCTGGCGCAGGGCGAGTTCCTCACCCGCGAAAGCGGGCGGCGCTGCCTGTACCTGATAGATGATTTTGCCTCTGAACTTGACGATGCGCGTCGCGGACTGCTGGCCAGCCGCTTAAAAGCCACGCAATCGCAGGTCTTTGTCAGCGCAATTAGCGCTGAACACGTTATAGACATGTCGGATGAAAATTCGAAGATGTTTACCGTGGAAAAGGGTAAAATAACGGATTAACCCAAGATTAAATGAGCGAGAAACGTTGATGTCGAATTCTTATGACTCCTCCAGTATCAAAGTCCTGAAAGGGCTGGATGCGGTGCGTAAGCGCCCGGGTATGTATATCGGCGACACGGATGACGGCACCGGTCTGCACCACATGGTATTCGAGGTGGTAGATAACGCTATCGACGAAGCGCTCGCGGGTCACTGTAAAGATATCGTCGTGACTATTCACGCCGATAACTCCGTGTCCGTAACGGATGATGGCCGTGGCATTCCGACCGGTATTCACCCGGAAGAAGGCGTCTCGGCGGCGGAAGTGATCATGACCGTTCTGCACGCGGGCGGTAAATTTGACGATAACTCCTATAAAGTCTCCGGCGGTCTGCACGGCGTGGGCGTCTCGGTAGTCAACGCTCTGTCGCAAAAACTGGAACTGGTTATCCAGCGAGATGGCAAAATTCACCGTCAGATCTACGAGCACGGCGTGCCGCAGGCACCCCTGGCCGTCACTGGCGATACCGATAAAACCGGCACGATGGTACGTTTCTGGCCGAGCCACGAAACCTTCACCAACGTCACTGAATTTGAATATGAGATCCTGGCGAAACGCCTGCGTGAACTGTCATTCCTGAACTCTGGCGTTTCCATCCGCCTGCGCGACAAGCGCGATGGTAAAGAAGATCATTTCCACTACGAAGGCGGCATCAAGGCGTTTGTTGAATATCTCAACAAGAATAAAACGCCGATCCACCCGAATATCTTCTACTTCTCCACCGAAAAAGACGGTATCGGTGTGGAAGTAGCGCTACAGTGGAACGACGGTTTCCAGGAAAACATCTACTGCTTTACCAACAACATTCCGCAGCGCGACGGCGGTACCCACCTGGCAGGCTTCCGTGCGGCGATGACCCGTACGCTGAACGCCTACATGGACAAAGAAGGCTACAGCAAAAAAGCTAAAGTCAGCGCCACCGGCGATGATGCCCGTGAAGGTCTGATTGCGGTGGTTTCCGTGAAGGTGCCGGACCCGAAATTCTCCTCGCAGACCAAAGATAAGCTGGTCTCTTCCGAGGTGAAATCGGCGGTAGAACAGCAGATGAACGAACTGCTGAGCGAATACCTGCTGGAAAACCCATCTGACGCGAAAATCGTCGTCGGCAAAATTATCGACGCCGCGCGTGCGCGTGAAGCGGCGCGTCGCGCCCGTGAAATGACCCGTCGTAAAGGCGCGCTGGATTTAGCCGGTCTGCCGGGCAAACTGGCGGACTGCCAGGAACGCGACCCGGCGCTGTCCGAACTGTACCTGGTGGAAGGGGACTCCGCGGGCGGCTCTGCGAAGCAGGGCCGTAACCGCAAGAACCAGGCGATTCTGCCGCTGAAAGGTAAAATCCTCAACGTCGAGAAAGCGCGCTTCGACAAGATGCTCTCCTCTCAGGAAGTGGCGACGCTGATTACCGCGCTGGGCTGCGGTATCGGTCGCGACGAGTACAACCCGGACAAGCTGCGTTATCACAGCATCATCATCATGACCGATGCGGACGTCGACGGCTCGCACATCCGTACGCTGCTGTTGACCTTCTTCTATCGTCAGATGCCGGAAATCGTCGAGCGCGGCCACGTCTACATTGCCCAGCCGCCGCTGTACAAAGTGAAGAAAGGCAAGCAGGAACAGTACATTAAAGACGACGAAGCGATGGATCAGTACCAGATTTCCATCGCGCTTGACGGTGCGACTCTGCACGCGAACGCTCATGCGCCGGCGCTATCCGGCGAAGCGTTAGAAAAACTGGTCTCTGAATATAACGCCACGCAGAAAATGATTGGTCGTATGGAGCGTCGCTTCCCGAAAGCGCTGCTCAAAGAGCTGGTATATCAGCCAACTCTGACCGAAGCCGATCTTTCTGATGAGCAGACTGTAACGCGCTGGGTGAATGCGCTGATTACCGAGCTGAATGAGAAAGAGCAGCACGGCAGTCAGTGGAAGTTCGATGTTCATACTAATACGGAACAGAATCTGTTCGAGCCTATCGTTCGCGTGCGTACGCATGGTGTGGATACCGATTATCCGTTGGATCACGAGTTTGTGACCGGCGCGGAATATCGTCGTATCTGCACGCTGGGCGAGAAGCTGCGCGGTCTGATTGAAGAGGACGCGTTTATCGAACGCGGCGAGCGTCGCCAGCCGGTAACCAGCTTCGAGCAGGCGCTGGAGTGGCTGGTGAAAGAATCACGTCGCGGTCTGGCTATCCAGCGTTATAAAGGTCTGGGTGAAATGAACCCGGATCAGCTGTGGGAAACCACCATGGACCCGGAAAGCCGCCGTATGCTGCGTGTGACCGTCAAAGATGCGATTGCTGCCGACCAGCTGTTCACCACGCTGATGGGTGATGCCGTTGAGCCGCGTCGTGCCTTTATCGAAGAGAACGCCCTGAAAGCGGCGAATATCGATATTTAATATTCCCGCGTAATCTCTCCCTTATATAAGGGAGAGATTTAGTCTGTAGGTTGAGGGGAGCGAATCCCAACATTTAACAGCGCCTGGAAGGTTTGTCAGCAGTCTGAGATTTAGTAACGCATTGGGGGTAGTGAGTGCAATACAATGACATATCCAATATAAAGAATTATAGCCACTACAAGTATTGTTAAAATTAATATTTCTAATAATTTGTTCATAATATATCCTTGATGTATTTTCCATTGTTTAGCATTAAAGATACTTTGCTGGTTGGATAGAGTATTTACTCCGCCATCCGACAAGGTAAGGCTGACATAGAATGCCTGAATACATTCAGGCATTCTTTATTATTAGTAGCGCATCGCCGGTAAAGAATTCATGATAATAATATAGCCAATTGCCTGGAAGGGCGCAGTGACAACATCGCCAATAATAGAGAATGGCATTAATAAAACCTTAGCCGAGAAATGCTTCTTATCACGTGTGAAATTTATTTTATGGGAAGATTTTAGTAATATTTCATTTTCATTTTCATTATCGGCATCTTTGGGTTGGATTTTTCCTGCTAACGTAAAATAAAAAGGACTGCCAGGATCGTTTTCATGTACATAAAATGCCTCTCTGACTTTTGATTTTTCTTCTTCCGTCAAAGACTTATAGCTGTAGCTAATATCTGAAGGGCGGACGCAATGAAACTCATTTTGTTTGTTCCCTTTTTTACTATCGGTAGAACAGTAAAGCTGTTTGGAAAATTCGATAATTCTTTTATCGATATGAGGATTATTCAGTAAAGTGACGAAATTTCTGGTTGTTGTGTTGATATTATCATCTTTTATATCAAGTTGATAATTATTGTCTTCACCAACAAATGTCCACGTTTTCTCTCCGCTTGTGGTCGTTGATGGTTTGATACTTTTTATTTCATCTGTTTTCCAGACTTCTGTCGTGGGTGCGCTTTCCGTTTTTATAGTATCGAGTAAAGATGACGTCATACAACCGCTTAAAAAATAACTCATGGCAATGGCTGATATTATTTTAATTATTTTCATGAATGTATTCCTTACATGTCATATTCGTTATTATTACCACGCCGCTAATTTTATTGCTATTTTTTCTATCTGCGCTTTCTTACCGGTGTGCCGTTTAATCGAAAGCTGTGTTATTTTTATTTTTTTTCAGATAGTACCAACGGTAATTGTCATCAAATTATTCATTCCTCAAATGGTTTAACGGGACACTCAGTCTCTTTTTCTTCTATAGACGGTGAGTTTCCCAATAACCTCCTTTATTTTTCTATATGTTATTGCCTGATAAATCGGTCAATGCACAATAGAAGCAACCATTGTAAAGACCGTTAAACTCCTCATCATGTCGGACAAAAGAGGAATCCTTTTTCCAGAGTTTATCCCCCTTTATCCCTGACTCTTTTGCTGTTTTTTGAGCGGAATCGCGTTAGCATGAGTCAGGACTCATTTAATGCGGGGATTTCATGGCTATCAAACTTATTGCTATCGACATGGATGGCACCCTTCTGCTGCCCGATCACACCATTTCTCCGGCGGTTAAAAACGCGATTGCCGCTGCGCGTGAAAAAGGGGTAAATGTGGTGCTGACCACAGGCCGTCCGTATGCGGGTGTGCACAGTTACCTGAAAGAACTTCACATGGAACAGCCCGGCGATTATTGCATCACCTATAACGGGGCGCTGGTGCAGAAAGCAGGGGACGGCAGTACGGTTGCGCAAACGGCGCTCAGCTATGATGACTACCGTTACCTGGAAAAACTGTCCCGTGAGGTGGGTTCTCACTTCCACGCATTAGACCGAAATACGCTTTATACCGCTAACCGCGATATCAGCTACTACACGGTGCATGAGTCGTATGTAGCGACCATTCCGCTGGTATTTTGTGAAGCAGAGAAGATGGACCCGAACACCCAGTTCCTGAAAGTTATGATGATCGATGAGCCTGCCGTTCTCGACCGGGCGATTGCGCGTATACCGGCAGAGGTGAAGGAAAAGTACACCGTGCTGAAAAGTGCGCCGTACTTCCTTGAAATCCTCGATAAACGGGTTAATAAAGGCACCGGCGTAAAATCACTGGCCGAGGCGCTGGGTATTAAGCCAGAGGAGGTGATGGCGATTGGCGATCAGGAAAACGACATTGCGATGATCGAATACGCCGGTATGGGCGTGGCAATGGACAACGCCATTCCGTCGGTCAAAGAGGTGGCTAACTTTGTGACTAAATCGAACCTTGAAGATGGTGTTGCCTGGGCGATTGAACAACATGTTCTGTCCTGATTCACTCCGGCCCGATCGCCGTCGGGCCGATAGTTCCACTCATGAAGCTAATGTGTTGCAACAAAGACGTTGTAGAAAATAGTTTTTTATTTCAAAAGATTAATTCGCACAGAAATCCCGCCCACCAGGCGACGATTACTATATTCTCCCTCCTCCTTTCGATCCGGCGGCGCTTCTCGCCAGAATAAACGCTTCATCATTATGAAAAAACGCTCCCTTTTGCTGTTGGCGCTGCCCGCTATGGCTTTTTCTACCTGGGCGGCTACCAGCCCCCCGGCGAACCTGTCGCCTGTTTATAGCTATCAGGATGACGTCCCATCTGCTGCCATACCGCCAGTCGCGACAACGCCGGTGGCAAAGCCTGCCAGTACATCAGTGTTGCCTTTTCTGGGTGATGAAGCCCGAAAGCGTGGCTATGAGCTTCCCGAGCCATTTGGCCTCAATATTAACTACATGAATATTGGGCAGAATATTAACGTTGATAGCATCAACTTTAATGGCCTGGCTTTAGGTCCCAACGGGGGAATTCCATTAGATAACGCATTTAAAATTAACGTCGGTCATACCCGTGAAAAGAGCAAGACCGAAACGGTCAAGCTGGATGCCTGGCTGCTGCCATTTATGAATGTGTACGGCCTGGTGGGCTATACCGATGGTCATTCCATTTCGCAAATTGGTGTTGGGTTGATGACGAAAAATGGCCACGTTTTTCATCCCGCCGATCTGCAAAACCTCAAGTTTAAACTCGACTTTAAAGGCACTACCTATGGCATCGGCACCACGCTGGTCGGCGGCGTAGGTAACTGGTTTACCGCTGTTGATGCTAACTACACCCAGACACAGTTCGATATCCTTGATGGCAGCATCGATGCCTTTACCGTCTCACCTCGCGTTGGTTACCGTTTTACCACCCCGGGTATAGATAAGATGCATCTGCCGTCGGGCAAGCTAAACGTCTGGGTCGGCAGCATGTATCAGGATGTGCAGCAGGAGTTTAAAGGCAGCCTCGACGACCTGACCATGCCGTCAGCGACGCTACAAAGGCTGGTGAGTATGGCTAACTATAACAATAACGGCCGCTTTGACGTCAAACAGCATCTACAATCACCGTGGAACATGCTGCTGGGCGCTCAGTATGAAATAACCCGCCATTTCAACGTTACCACCGAGTTTGGCTTTGCCGAGCGCAATAGCTTCTTTGTGGCCGGTGAGTACCGCTTTTGAACCGCTGCCATTGCCGACTGTTGCTTTGCGTCGCCGGTGTGCTGTCCGGCGTGGCGCAGGCGGCGCTGCCCAGCCGCAGTCAGGTGGACGGCTGGCTACAACAAATGGGGGATAGCGATACTTACGATGCCGCCAAAGGCGTCAACTGGGGAGTAATGCCCGGGCCATTTTATACCCCTGAACTGGGGCTGGGCATCGGCACCGCTATCGTCGGTATGTATCGCCCCGATCCTGCCGATAAGGTTAGCCAGGTATCCACGCTGTCGCTGAGCGGCTATTTCAGCTCCACAGGCGCTTTTGGCGTAAGCCTGCAAAATTACGCTTTTTTCGCGCAAGATCGCTGGCGTTTCTTCCTCACTGGCGCATTGAGCGACACGCCCACTTACTATTGGGGACAGGGTTTTGCCGCCGGTGATAAAGACAGCCATAAGCAGGCCTATACTGCGCAGGTGCTGGATCTGCAACCCATGCTGTATCGTCGGCTGGTCAACAATATCTATCTTGGCGTTGGCTGGACGCTGGATATACAGCACGCCGCGCAAATTGATGAGACCGATCCGCCCAAAATTCAAAGTACAGCGCAGGGCTGTTCTTCACTGAGTAACGGCGGTAGCGTTGAGATTAGCTGGGATGATCGTGATTTTATACCTAACCCACGCAAAGGGCAGTATGCCACCCTTCGCTATACCCACTTCGCACCGGACGTCGGTAGCGATACGCGGTTTGATGAATACCAACTGCACTATAGTCGTTACCATGCCCTCAATGATAAAGATGTGCTGGCCTGGGAAACGGACGGCGCTTTTACTCAGGGTGATGTGC
Organism: Salmonella sp. SSDFZ54; assembly: GCF_004010735.1. Taxonomy (NCBI): domain Bacteria; kingdom Pseudomonadati; phylum Pseudomonadota; class Gammaproteobacteria; order Enterobacterales; family Enterobacteriaceae; genus Salmonella; species Salmonella sp. SSDFZ54. The sequence continues at coordinate 1,928,853 of NZ_CP034819.1, read as the reverse complement.
CGTGGAATATGCTGCCGCTGCTGGGCAGTAACCATCGTATGCGCGGCTATTATGAAGGGCGCTATCGCGATAAAAATGCTATCAGCGGTCAGCTGGAATATCGCCATAAGCTGAGCTGGCGGCATGGCGTTGTCGGTTGGGTGGGCGCGGGCACCATGGGATCGTCTTTGCACCATCTGGATGACGGGCGATGGCTGCCTTCTGCGGGCGTGGGCTATCGCTTTGAGTTCAAGCCGCGCGTCAACGTGCGGCTGGATTACGGCGTGGGCAAAGCTAGCAGCGGTTTTTATTTTCAGGTAGGAGAAGCATTTTGAGGTCCGTCGTTCGGGTTATCTTTCTGGCGCTGCTGTTTCTGGCGGGGAGCGCCCGCGCCGCCTTACCACTGTCGCTCTATCTGTCCACTCACCCAATGCCTGCTGCCAGTGAAGCCTGGCCGACGATGCCGCCGCAGCCGCTGCCAAAGGGGTTGCGGCCGTGTTGCGCTTTTGGTTACGACCTGCATGCCGAGCTGCTGGGACTGCCGGTTCCGTTCTATCAGTTAAATAACATCGTGACGGTGGACTCGCTGGGGCATCATCAGTACAACGACCATCTGTACTCGGGCGTGGCAAACCTGATTGGCCTTAGCGGTGAGAATAACGGTATTGTGTATACCTTGCGTGGCGGATTCATCGACACCGCACATGTGCGGGATACCGCTGATATGACAGTGTATATCTTCAGCCAACTACTACCAAAGCTGGGGCAGGCTTTTACGCTGAATCTGGGCGAGGAGCTGGCCGAACGGCGTCTGGTTTTTACTGCTTTTACCCCTCCGGTCGATGCACGCGAGCGTTACACGCTGGCCGCCTGGCTGTCGGCGCATCTGGCGTTCCAGGTGGCGGAGTGGCACGAAATCGCCCAATGGTACGGTTTCGAGTCTGTTCGCGGATTTTCTGAGGGAGTATCGGCCTTTTCGCCGGAAGATCTCTATTCTAACCTCGCGGGTGCCCGTCTGGCGGCGTCTTTAATTGTCGGCGGCCAGACGAAAACGCAAGAGATGTACAACACGGCGATGGAAACTGCGCTGCGGCAAGCGCTGACGCAGCTGGCAGCGCAGCCGACGCAGATCACCCGTTTTCAGTTTGATATGCTTGATGGCCGTTGGTGGAACAGCCAGCGGCGGGTACCGGAAAAATATCTGGTGCTGCATCGTAATTATCAGATGGGCGATGACCGCCTGCCGACCGCCATTCCTGGCGAGATAATGCCGCTATTGCCGCTGAGCTTGCCCCATCGCTGGCGCGGTATCCAGCTTAGCACGCTGGCGCAACTACAATTGTGGCCCAGCGAGGATATGGCGCAGCTACCGCCTCCCGCGCACTATTACAGCGAAAAAGATTTTGCCGCCCTGGCGGAGCAGGCACGGCTACAGGACGAAAAAACACAGAATCATTAAACAGGCAGTAGCCGTAGGCTAGTTCCCTCTTATACCCTCGGCGTACTGTTTTATGTCCTGATAACTGGTGATGTGAAACGCGTCGTTTGGCGAGCCGGAAGCTATTATGGCGAAGGATGATCGGCTATCCATGCGTCGAGCGCCGTCACTCCCTGCGTCACGATAGTTTTAATATCTATATCGCTAAGCGGTTGCAATTCCAGCTCCCGACAGGCTTCGGTTGCCTGCGTCATCCCCAAGCTGGCGCAGCCGCTTTTTAATTTATGCGCCAGCCGCTTAATGTTAACGTCGTCATTCATGGCGCGCGCCGCCTCGATCTCCTCGACTAAAGGCAGCGCGCTGTCTTTGAATAACGCGACCCATTGCCGGAGTTTTTCCGGGCCGACAGACGCCATATCGCCGGCAAGCTGATGTTCATTCAGCATCGCCCGCGCGTTGTGAGATTTGCCCTGTAAATAGTGCGCTATCATGCGGTAAAGCTCCTCGCGGGGAACGGGCTTTTGAATAATCCCGCAGAAAAGACCGGCGGTACGCTGACGAAGATTATCGTCTATCACATGCGCACTAAAACCAATGCGTTTCATGGCGGGATACTGACTCATCAACTGCTGCGCCAGGGTTAAGCCGTCATAATCCGGTAAATCAAAATCCACCAGCGCCACATCAAAGGACTCGCCTTCAGCTAAACAGCGTAGCGCGTCATTCGCGCTTTCAGCTACTGAGACCTTCACCCCTTTGCCCATGAGCATTTCAGCGGTAATACGCTGCGTCAGCATATTATCTTCAATCAGCAACAGGCGTAGTCCGTTAAGATTTACCGGTTCCCTGAACGCATTTTTGCTTGCGGGTTTGGGGTGGCGAACCGGCAGTTGTAAACGAAAACAACTGCCAACATGAAGCGTACTGGTGACGGTTAGCGTCCCGCCCATCGCTTCTGCCAGGCTGGCGCTGATAGCCAGCCCCAGGCCCGTCCCGCCCCGGCGTCCTGTCGCCTGCACAAACGGTTTGAAAATAGCCGTCAGCTTCGCTTCAGGGATACCGCACCCGGTATCTTCAACCTCAATAAACCAGCTCTGATCGTCGCAAAACGTGCGCAGCACTATGCTGCCGCGATCGGTAAATTTCGCCGCATTACTTAAAAGATTAATCACAATTTGACGTATCCGACGCGGATCGCCTTGTAGCGTGGAGGGGAGTTGCTCGCTAAAGTCGGCGATGAGCGCCACCTGCACGCGGCTGTGCATTAAATGCAGCGCGCTATTCAACAATTGTCGCGGTTCAAACGGCTCCTCGCTAATAGAAACGTTGGTGCCGCCTACTTCAATCGCCGAGTAATCAAGAATATCGTTAAGAATCGCCAGTAGCGATTCGCCTGAATCATTAATGGCCTGTAAGTCGTCGCGGTAGTTTGCCATGAGCGGTTTATCGGCCAGCAATTGTACCGTACCGAGAATGCCGTAAAGCGGCGTGCGAATTTCATGGCTCATGGCGGCAAGGAACGTCGATTTCGCCTCGTTGGCCTTTTCCGCTTCGGCGCGCGCCTGCCGGTGTTCCAGCACCAGCGCATGAAGCTCCGCCGTTTGCGATCGCACCTGTTCCGCCAAATCCTCACGATGGCGGTTCAATTTGCGCACGTTGGCGCGAAACGCTTCCATCAGACGGCTGATGGTATCCAGTTCGCTGACGCCAGCCGCCTCCGGAAACGGCGAATCAATATCGCCCTCCAGTAACCGCTGTAAGGCCTGCGTTTGTTGCGCCAGCGGGCGGGATACGGAACGGTAAACCACTCGCCAAAGAATAAAACTTAATGAGCACAGCGCCAGGATACCTAAGATCACTAACCCTATTTGCCCACGCTGACTGGCGTGTGTAAGACGCGCTAACCCAGCCTCGTTTCGTTTTTCGATGGCGTTCACCAACTGCGACACTTCCGTACTGAAGCGGGTAAACTGAAAGAGGTTATTGGCCATAAGCGTTTGAAGCTGGTCGCGGATGGCGTTTTCCTTACGAAACAGGGTAACTAGTGTGGTGTACTGGTTTATTTTCTCCAGCGCGTCGGCGATTTGGGCGCGAACGGTAGGATCTTCTATACGCTGCTGGCGGCGGGATAAAATTTTAACCAACTGATTAAGTTTTTCATCGGTGTCCTCGGCATCGCTCAGCCCTTGCGCGTCTTTTAAGGTCACAATGAGTTGCTTAAACCGCAGGGCATTGACCCGCAACTCATTCATCTGATTCACATACTCAAGGTCGATATCAATCAATCGGTCAAGCGCGCGTTCAGCCTGGTCCCCTTTACCGCTTTCGATAAGATCGTAAATACCGGCCTGGGTGGCGCCCGCAGATGTCGCTGCATTATTGGCCTGACCGTGAGCCTGGGCGGCAATGCTTTCCGCCGCCTCCGCAATCTGGCGGCTTAACTGCTGTTGCTGTGCGCGCAGCGTGAGAATTTCACCGACCAGCGTTCCCTGTTGCCCAAGCGTTTGTGCAATCTCTTTTTCTTGCCGGGCGATGGCCGAGGTATTAAATCCCTGCTCGCTTAATGCCTGCAAAAGATGGTTAATTTTAAGGCTTTGCGCTTTCAGCATCTTCCCCTGCGCCAGCCAAACGCCCTCGCTGTCGGCATTGGTCAGATTTTGCGCGGAAAAGAGCTCGTAAGCGCTGGCTTCGCTTAACTGCCTGGCCATATTCATCGTGGGGAGCAGCGCTTGCGTATTGGTTTGCTCCACCTGACTAATGACGCGCAGGCTTATCCAGCCGATCACGGTGCTGAGCAGGGTGAGTGCCGCCATCAGGGCGAAGGCCAGCCATAATCTGCGGGTCAGTGAAGGCGTTGACATTTATGCGCCGCGGGTGAAATGGGTTGAGTTGCCGCCGGAAAAACCATTAGGATAAAACCTTGTTGCTGGTGGGGCTATCATGCGCGCGCTTATTTCGTTCTTTTTTTTGATAATCATCGTCTCGAATGTAGAAACGGCGTCAGCCGAAACCGGACTGCTACACTGGACGCGCGCCGATCGGGCGATTCCCTGGCGGCAAACGTCAGTCAATGCGAGTAAACCCTGGAAACTGTGCGCATTATACCCCAGCCTGAAAGATTCTTACTGGTTGTCCGTCAACTACGGGATGCAAAAAGCGGCCAAATTGTATGGCGTTGATTTAAAAGTGCTGGAAGCGAATGGCTATCGGCAACTGGCGACGCAACAACAGCAAATGATGCAGTGCCGGGAGTGGGGCGCCGACGCTATTCTGCTTGGCAGCAGTACCATTCGTTTCCCGGAACTGGAACGGTATGCCGGTAATGTGCCGGTTATTGAAGTGGCGAACGTGATACGCGACGCCAGCGTGGCAACTCACGTCGGTCTGCCGTGGTTTCAGATGGGTTATCTGCCGGGACGTTTCCTGGTGCAGTGGAGCAAAGGAAAAACGCTTAACGTTTTACTCTTCCCGGGGCCGGAGGAAGCTGGCGGCAGTCAGGAGATGGTGGCGGGTTTTCGTCAGGCAATTAAAGGCAGCGCCATCAACATTGTGGATATCGCCTGGGGCGATAACGACATTGAAGTGCAGCGAAACTTACTCCAGGAAATGCTGGAGCGTCATCCGGACGCCAATGTGGTCGCCGGGTCGGCGATAGCGGCGGAGGCGGCGATGGGCGAAGGGCGAAATTTGACGACTCCGCTCACGATCGTCTCATTTTATCTGACGCATCAGGTTTATCGCGGTTTAAAACGCGGCCATATCCTGATGGCGCTCAGCGATCAGATGGCCTGGCAGGGAGAATTAGCGATAACGCAGTCGATTAAGGTCTTACAGGGGCAACCGGTGCCTGAAAATATCAGCCCGCCGGTGCTTATTTTGACGCATAACAACGCCGACAGCGCGCGCGTTCGTCGTTCGCTATCGCCTCCGGGATTTCGGCCCGTCTATTTGTATCAATACACCTCCGAGGCTAAAAAGTAGCCTTCGCCATGCTGTGTGACCAGCAGCTCCGGCGTAATTTTATGGCGTAAGCGGCGAACCAGGACATCAATCGTGCGGAGATCCGGAGTCTCTACGCGGCGGGCGGAAAGCATTCGCAGCAGACGTTCGCGATGCAGCACTTTGCCTGGGTTGGTCACAAAGGCCAGCAGCAGCTCGTACTCCGCGCGCGTAAGCTTAATGGCTTCACCGTTGTGCTCCAGCGTGTGATTCATCACGTTCAGGCAGTAGCCGGAAAACATATAGCAGTTTTCACTGGCATTTTGCGGCGTGGGGCGGGCCAGATCGATGCGCCACAAAAGATTTTTTACCCGCACTACCAGCTCGCGCAGTTCCAGCGGCTTGGTGACGTAGTCGTCCGCGCCCATCTCCAGCCCGACGATGCGGTCGATTTGGTCGCAACGCCCCGTCACCAGAATAATGCCCACCGTGGAACGTTCGCGTAGCGCCCTGGTCAGCATCAACCCGTTTTCATCGGGGAGGTTGATATCCAGCAGGATCAGCGAAACGTGCTCATGCTCCATGATGTCGCGCAGGCCCGCGCCGCTGTCGGTCACCGAAACGCGATATCCCTCCTGCTCAAAATAGGCCTGTAATCTGGCCTGAGTAACAGGTTCATCCTCAACAATAACAATGTGATGTGACATCCTGCGCGCGGTCTCTTTCTGTTCATATCTGTTCATATATTGCCGTATCCCGTTCATCCTGACCAGTGACGCTGTTCATATTTGCGGAATAAGATCTGCGCATTAAACCATATAATTACAGGGGCTATTATGCGAAAACTCTGGAGAGCGCTACTCAGGCCAAGCGCCCGTTGGTCGATACTGGCGCTGGTCATTGTCGGGATTGTGATCGGTGTTGCGCTGATCGTGTTACCTCACGTCGGTATCAAACTGACCAGTACGACAGAGTTTTGCGTCAGCTGCCATAGTATGCAGCCGGTGTATCAGGAATATAAACAGTCCGTACATTTCCAGAATGCTTCCGGCGTACGCGCGGAATGCCACGATTGCCATATCCCCCCTGATATTCCAGGCATGGTGAAACGTAAGCTGGAAGCCAGCAACGATCTTTACCAGACATTTATCGCCCACTCGATTGATACCCCGGAAAAATTTGAAGCCAAACGCGCCGAGCTTGCCGAGCGTGAATGGGCGCGCATGAAAGAGAATAACTCCGCGACCTGTCGTTCCTGCCATAACTACGATGCGATGGATCACGCGAAACAGAACCCGGAAGCGGCGCGGCAAATGAAAATCGCCGCGAAAGAAAATCAGTCCTGTATCGACTGTCATAAAGGGATTGCCCACCAGCTACCGGATATGAGCAGCGGTTTCCGCAAACAGTTTGATGAACTGCGCGCCAGCGCCAGTACGCATAATGACGGCGATACGCTCTATTCGCTGGATATCAAGCCGATTTACGCCGCTAAAGGCGATAAAGAACCGGCAGGTTCGCTGTTACCTGCTTCTGAAGTGAAAGTCCTTAAACGGGACGGTGACTGGCTGCAAGTGCAAATCGAAGGCTGGACGGAGACGGACGGTCGCCAGCGCGTGCTGACGCAGTTGCCCGGTAAACGTATTTTTGTCGCCTCGATTCGCGGCGATGTGCAACAGCATGTGAAAACGCTGGAAGAGACCACCGTCGCGGCGACCAATACTCAGTGGAGCAAATTACAGGCAACCGCGTGGATGCAAAAAGGCGACATGGTAAATGACATTAAACCGATTTGGGCCTATGCCGACTCCCTCTATAACGGCACCTGTAATCAGTGTCACGGCGCGCCGGACAAAGCGCACTTTGACGCTAACGGCTGGATCGGCACGCTCAACGGCATGATCGGTTTCACCAGTCTGGATAAGCGTGAAGAACGTACCTTGTTGAAATATCTCCAGATGAATGCGTCTGATACCACCAACACGCCGCACAGCGATAAGGGAGAACACAATGAAAAATAAGGACTCGTTACACGTCTCTCGTCGACGTTTTCTGGCGCAGCTTGGCGGTTTGACGGTGGCAGGAATGCTGGGGCCGTCACTGCTGACGCCCCGTAGCGCCCGCGCAGCGGATGCCGTTGCGCCAGGCGCCGCGACGAAAGAGGGTATCCTTACCGGTTCTCACTGGGGGGCGATTCGCGCCACGGTGGTTGACGGTCGATTTGTGGCGGCAAAACCGTTTGAACAGGATAAATACCCGTCCAAAATGATCGCCGGCCTGCCCGATCACGTCCACAACGCGGCGCGTATTCGCTATCCGATGGTGCGCGTCGACTGGATGCGCAAAGGTCATCAAAGCGACACCTCGCAGCGCGGCGATAATCGTTTTGTGCGCGTCTCCTGGGATGAGGCGCTGGATCTGTTCTATCAGGAACTGGAGCGGGTGCAAAAAACTTACGGGCCGAGCGCGCTACTGACGGCGAGCGGCTGGCAATCTACCGGCATGTTCCATAACGCCTCCGGGATGCTGGCGCGCGCGATTGCGCTACATGGCAATAGCGTTAGCACGGGAGGGGACTATTCGACCGGCGCGGCGCAGGTGATTCTGCCGCGCGTGGTGGGTTCAATGGAAGTGTACGAGCAGCAAACGTCATGGCCTCTGGTTTTACAGAACAGTAAAACGATTGTGCTATGGGGTTCTGATATGGTGAAAAACCAGCAGGCAAACTGGTGGTGCCCGGATCACGATGTCTATCAGTACTATGAACAATTAAAAGAGAAGGTTGCCAGCGGCGCTATCTCGGTCATCAGCATCGACCCGGTCGTCACCTCCACGCACGATTATCTGGGGCGCGATAAGGTCAAACATATCGCCATTAACCCGCAGACGGATGTCCCGTTACAACTGGCGCTGGCGCATACCCTGTACAGCGAGAAACTGTACGATAAAAATTTCCTCGATAACTATTGCGTCGGTTTTGACCAGTTCCTCCCCTATTTGCTGGGCGAGAAAGATGGACAGCCTAAAGATGCCGCCTGGGCGGAAAAACTGTGCGGTATTGACGCCGACACCATCCGCGCGTTGGCGCGGCAGATGGCGGGCGACAGAACGCAAATCATCGCTGGCTGGTGCGTACAACGTATGCAGCATGGCGAACAGTGGTCATGGATGGTCGTCGTGCTGGCGGCAATGCTGGGACAGATTGGTTTACCGGGCGGCGGCTTTGGTTTTGGCTGGCACTACAACGGCGCCGGGACGCCTGGTCGTAAAGGGATCATTTTAAGCGGCTTTTCCGGTTCGACGACCGTTCCGCCAGTACACGACAGCACGGATTACAAAGGCTACAGCAGCACCATTCCTATTGCGCGTTTTATGGATGCCATTCTTGAACCGGGCAAGATCATTAACTGGAACGGCAAATCGGTTAAATTACCGCCGCTGAAGATGTGCGTGTTCGCCGGGACTAACCCGTTCCACCGACACCAACAAATTAACCGCATAATTGAAGGCTGGCGCAAGCTGGAAACGGTCATCGCTATTGATAACCAGTGGACGTCGACCTGCCGCTTTGCGGATATCGTTTTGCCGGCTACCACCCAATTTGAGCGTAACGACCTCGATCAGTTCGGCAATCACTCTAACCGCGGGATTATCGCCATGAAACAGGTGGTGTCGCCGCAGTTTGAAGCGCGTAACGACTTTGATATTTTCCGCGATCTCTGCCGACGCTTTAACCGTGAAGCGGCATTTACGGAAGGCCTTGATGAAATGGGCTGGCTGAAACGCATCTGGCAGGAAGGGAGCCAGCAGGGAAAAGGTCGCGGTATCCACTTACCGACTTTCGAGGTGTTCTGGAATCAACAGGAGTACATCGAGTTTGATCATCCGCAGATGTTTGTGCGCCATCAGGCTTTCCGTGAAGATCCGGACCTGGAGCCGTTGGGCACGCCAAGCGGTTTGATCGAGATTTACTCCAAAACGATCGCCGACATGCAATACGACGATTGTCAGGGCCATCCCATGTGGTTCGAAAAAATCGAACGCTCGCATGGCGGGCCGGGATCGCAGCGCTGGCCGTTGCACTTACAATCCGTCCACCCTGATTTCCGTCTGCATTCCCAACTGTGCGAGTCGGAAACGCTGCGTCAGCAATATGCCGTTGGCGGCAAGGAGCCGGTCTTTATTAACCCACAGGATGCCAGCGCGCGCGGGATCCGCAACGGTGACATCGTGCGGGTATTCAATGCACGCGGGCAGGTACTGGCGGGGGCGGTAGTTTCCGATCGCTATGCGCCGGGCGTGGCGCGAATTCATGAAGGCGCCTGGTACGATCCTGATAAAGGCGGCGATCTCAACGCGTTATGTAAGTACGGCAACCCTAACGTATTAACGCTGGATATCGGTACATCACAGCTCGCGCAGGCGACCAGCGCGCATACGACGCTGGTGGAAATTGAAAAATATACCGGCCCTATTGATAACGTCACGGCGTTTAACGGTCCGCTCGAGATGGTCGCGCAGTGTGAATATGTACCCGCATCGCAGGGGAATCCGCATGATTAAGCAGCCAGCGCTTGCTCAGGAACAGTACGCCTGCGTATATGCATGGCTGGCGTTACTCTTTTTCCGGGAAGTGGATGATGAAGGGTTAATACAATTACAGTCCGCGGAGATCGCGGACTGGCTGGCGCTGTTAAAGCGTCAGCCTGCGCTGGCGGCGTCGGTGGCGTTACTCGAACAAAAAATTGCCGCGCTTAGCCTGCGCCAGGATGCGCAGTTGGAGCTGGCCGCAGATTTTTGCGGATTGTTCCTGATGACGGATAAAAAATCGGCCTTGCCCTACGCCTCGCAATACCCGCAGCAGGAACCCGGCATGATTAAACATTTATTGCTTGAAGCCGGGATGGAAGTCAACGACGATTTTAAAGAGCCGGCCGACCACCTGGCGATTTATCTGGAATTACTCAGCCATTTACATTTTTCATTGGGTGAATCGTTCCAACAACGGAGAATGAATAAATTACGCCAGAAAACATTGTCGTCATTACTGGAATGGCTTCCGGAATTTACAAATAATTGCCTTAAGCATGATCCCTATGGTTTTTATGCTGCGTTAAGTCAATTATTGTTGGCTATCGTTCGTTTTGATGACGGAAAAGAGGATTTATCCATTGTTGCGGCTGAATAAACCCTGTGACGGGCATCGCAAAATAAATCTTACGATAGTCGGGGGTTATCATATCTATAGGTTTAGCCAATTGTAATTATTGATACCAATCAATATCCATGATGGGTTTGTATTTAGTATTGACGGGCCTCATGAGTAAAAAAATAAAATTTAATTAATCATGCCGCAATACCCCATAAGGATAGTGATATGAAAAAAATTACCCTCTATGCGACAACGGTTATCACCGTTGGGCTGTTATGTTATTTAGGTTTGTCCGGGTATGTATGGTATTACGACAAACAGCGCAGTAAAAAAAGCGATGTGCAGGCCTCGGTTGTGGGTGAAAATAATAAAATACTGGGTTATTTCAGGGAGAAAGGATGTGATTATTGTCATACGCCTTCCGCTGAATTACCTTTTTATTCCTCTTTTCCGGTGGCAAAGCAGCTAATGGATTACGATATCCAGCTTGGCTACAAATCGTTTAACCTGGAGGCGGTACGGGCCGCCCTGATTGCGGATACGCCGGTGCCGCAAAGCGAACTGAATAAAATTGAATGGGTTATGCAACATCAGACTATGCCGCCAACCCGCTATGTCGCGCTGCACTGGGCGGGGGGCGTTAGCGATAAAGAGCGTACTGACATCCTGAACTGGATAGCCGATCAGCGTGAGCGCAACTATGCCAGCGCCGATACCGACCCCGCGCACCGGAATGAACCCGTTCAGCCTATTCCGCGCAATATTCCCGTCGATGCGAAAAAAGTCGACCTAGGTTTCCGTCTTTATCATGATGAACGTTTATCCGGCGACAGCACAATATCCTGTGCGCATTGTCACGCGATAAATGCGGGCGGTGTCGATGGCAGAAAAACCTCAATTGGCGTTGGCGGTGCGGTAGGACCAATAAATGCGCCGACGGTATTCAACTCCGTATTTAATATCGAACAATTTTGGGATGGTCGTGCTGCAACCCTGCAGGAGCAAGCAGGCGGACCGCCGTTAAATCCTATTGAAATGGCCTCTAAATCCTGGGATGAAATTATTAGCAAGCTTGATAAAGATACTGTCCTGAAAAAAGATTTCCAGGCGGTTTATCCGCAAGGATTTACCGGGGAAAATATTACTGATGCGATCGCCGAATTCGAAAAAACGTTGATAACGCCGGACTCCGCCTTTGATAAATGGCTACGTGGAGATGAAAATGCGCTGACCGCGCAACAGAAACACGGTTATCAATTATTTAAAGAAAATAAATGTGCAACCTGTCACGGCGGTATCATTTTAGGCGGGCGCTCTTTTGAACCATTGGGATTAAAGCGAGACTTTAATTTTGGCGAAATTACCGCAGCGGATATTGGTCGTATGAACGTCACCAAAGAGGTTCGCGATAAATTACGGCAAAAAGTCCCGGGCTTACGCAACGTCGCGTTAACGGCGCCTTATTTCCATCGGGGCGACGTACCGACGCTGGATGGCGCGGTAAAACTGATGCTGCGTTACCAGGTTGGCACCGATCTGCCGCAAAACGATATTGACGATATCGTCGCCTTCCTGGAAAGCCTGACCGGTGTTTATACGCCATATCAACCTGAATATGCGCAATGACAATGATGCTTGAAGCCAGAGATCTGTACTGCGAGCGGGACGAGAGGACGCTGTTTCGCGGGCTGTCGTTCACCGTGGACGCCGGGGAGTGGGTGCAGGTCACCGGCGGCAACGGCGCCGGAAAAACCACCCTGCTGCGCCTGCTGACCGGGCTGGCGCGCCCGGACGGCGGCGAGGTGTACTGGCAGGGCGAGCCCCTGCGCCGCGTGCGCGACAGCTTCCATTCCGGCCTGCTGTGGATAGGGCACCAGCCGGGGATAAAAACCCGCCTGACGGCGCGGGAGAACCTGCACTTCTTCCACCCCGGCGACGGCGCGCGCCTCCCGGAGGCGCTGGCGCAGGCCGGGCTGGCGGGATTTGAGGACGTGCCGGTCGCCCGGCTCTCGGCCGGGCAGCAGCGCCGGGTGGCGCTGGCCCGCCTGTGGCTGACCCGCGCCGCGCTGTGGGTACTCGACGAGCCGTTCACCGCCATTGACGTTAACGGCGTGGCGCGCCTCACCCGGCGGATGGCGGCGCACACGGCGCAGGGCGGGATGGTCATTCTCACCACCCACCAGCCGCTGCCGGGGGCCGCGGACACCGTCCGCCGCCTGGCGCTGACCGGCGGGGGGGCCGGGCTGTGATGTGGCGTGTCTTCTGTCTCGAGCTGCGCGTGGCGTTCCGCCACGGCGCGGACATCGCCGGCCCGCTGTGGTTCTTCCTGATGGTCATCACCCTGTTTCCGTTAAGCGTCGGGCCGCAGCCGCAGCTGCTGGCGCGTATCGCGCCGGGCATCATCCAGGTGGCGGCGCTGCTGGCCTCGCTGCTGGCGCTGGAGCGGCTGTTTCGCGACGACCTTCAGGACGGCAGCCTGGAGCAGCTGATGCTGCTGCCGGTGCCGCTGCCGGCGGTGGTGCTGGCGAAGGTGCTGGCCCACTGGGCGGTGACCGGCCTGCCGCTGATTATGCTCTCCCCGCTGGTGGCGCTGCTGCTGGGGATGGACGTGTACGGCTGGAAAATCATGGCGCTGACGCTGCTGCTCGGCACGCCGGCGCTGGGGTTTCTCGCCGCGCCGGGCGTCGCGCTGACGGCCGGCCTGCGGCGCGGCGGCGTCCTGCTGGGCATTCTGGTGCTGCCGCTGAGTGTCCCGGTGCTGATTTTCGCCGCTGCGGCGATGGACGCGGCATCGATGCATTTACCCGCTGACGGCTATCTGGCGGTGCTGGGGGCGCTGCTGGCGGGCAGCGCGACGTTAAGCCCGTTCGCCACCGCGGCGGCGCTGCGCCTCAGCGTGCAGTAGCGCCCCGGCACGACGGACATTTTACTGGTTTCAGGAGGTCAGGTGACGACTATGTGGAAAACCCTTCATCAGCTGGCGGCGCCGCCCCGGCTGTATCAGATTTGCGGCAGGCTCGTGCCGTGGCTGGCGGCGGCCGGCATCATCGCGCTGGCCACCGGCTGGGTCCGGGGCTTTGGTTTCGCCCCGGCGGACTACCAGCAGGGGGAGGGCTACCGCATTATGTACCTGCATGTCCCGGCGGCCATCTGGTCAATGGGTATCTATGCGGCGATGGCGGTGGCGGCGTTTACCGGGCTGGTCTGGCAGATGAAAATGGCCAGCCTTGCCGTCGCGGCGATGGCGCCGGTGGGGGCGGTGTACACCTTCATCGCGCTGGTCACCGGCGCGGCGTGGGGCAAACCGATGTGGGGCACCTGGTGGGTGTGGGACGCGCGCCTGACCTCGGAGCTGGTGCTGCTGTTTCTCTACGCCGGGGTCATCGCCCTGTGGCACGCCTTTGACGACCGTAAAATGGCCGGGCGCGCGGCGGGCATTCTGGTGCTGGTCGGCGTGGTGAACCTGCCGGTTATCCACTATTCCGTCGAGTGGTGGAACACCCTGCACCAGGGCTCGACGCGGATGCAGCAGAGTATCGACCCGGCGATGCGCTCGCCGCTGCGCTGGGCCATCGCCGGCTACCTGCTGCTCTTTATGACGCTGGCGCTGATGCGGATGCGCAACCTGATTTTACTGATGGAAAAACGCCGCCCGTGGGTGAGCGAACTGATACTGAAAAGGGGGCACCGGTGAGTCCGGCATTTTCATCGTGGAGCGATTTTTTCGCCATGGGCGGGTACGCCTTTTTTGTCTGGCTGGCGGTGGCGATGACCGTGGCGCCGCTGGCGCTGCTGGCGCTGCACACGGTGCTGCAGCGCCGGGCCATTCTGCGCGGCGTGGCGCAGCAGCGGGCGCGCGAGGCGCGGATGCGCGCCGCACAGGCGCAACAGGAGGCGGCGTGAACCTGCGACGTAAAAACCGGCTATGGGTGGTCTGCGCGGTGCTGGCGGGCCTGGGGCTGACCACCGCCCTGGTCCTGTACGCGCTGCGCGCGAATATCGACCTGTTCTATACCCCCGGCGAAATCCTCTACGGCAAGCGCGAGACGCAGCAGCTGCCGGCGGCGGGCCAGCGCCTGCGCGTCGGCGGGATGGTGATGCCCGGCAGCGTCAGGCGCGACCCGGACTCGCTGAAGGTGAACTTCAGCCTCTACGACGCCGAAGGGTCGGTGACGGTGAGCTATGAGGGGATACTGCCGGACCTGTTCCGCGAGGGGCAGGGGGTGGTGGTGCAGGGCACCCTGGAGAAGGGCAACCACGTCCTGGCGCACGAGGTGCTGGCCAAGCATGACGAGAACTACACCCCGCCGGAAGTGGAAAAGGCGATGCAGGAAAACCACCGCCGCCCGCAACGCGCTGATAAGGACACCTCATCATGATGCCTGAATACGGCCACGCGCTGCTGTGCCTGGCGCTCGGCGTGGCGCTGCTGCTGTCCGTTTACCCGCTGTGGGGCGTGGCGCGCGGCGACGCGCGGATGATGGCGTCGGCCGGGGTGTTCGCCTGGCTGCTGTTTATCTGCGTGGCGGGCGCGTTTTTCGTGCTGGTGCACGCCTTTGTGGTTAACGACTTCACCGTGGCCTATGTCGCCGGCAACTCGAACACGCAGCTGCCGGTGTGGTACCGGGTGGCCGCCACCTGGGGGGCGCACGAGGGCTCGCTGCTGCTGTGGGTGCTGCTGATGAGCGGCTGGACCCTGGCGGTGGCGGTGTTCAGCCGGCCGGTGCCGGCGGATATCGTCGCCCGGGTGCTGGCGGTGATGGGGATGGTCTGCGCCGGTTTTCTGGCGTTCATCCTGTTCACTTCCGGCCCGTTCGCCCGCACGCTGCCGGCCTTTCCGGTGGAGGGGCGCGACCTGAACCCGCTGCTGCAGGACCCGGGGCTGATTTTCCACCCGCCGCTGCTGTACATGGGCTATGTCGGCTTCTCGGTGGCCTTCGCCTTCGCCATCGCCGCGCTGCTGAGCGGGCGTCTGGACAGCGCGTTCACCCGTTTTGCCCGCCCGTGGACGCTGGCGGCGTGGGTGTTCCTGACGCTGGGCATCGTGCTCGGCTCGGCGTGGGCCTACTACGAGCTGGGCTGGGGCGGCTGGTGGTTCTGGGACCCGGTGGAGAACGCCTCCTTTATGCCGTGGCTGGCGGGCACCGCCCTGCTGCACTCGCTGGCGGTCACGGAACAGCGCGCCGGCTTCAAGGCGTGGACGCTGCTGCTGTCCATCTGCGCCTTCTCGCTGTGCCTGCTGGGCACCTTCCTGGTGCGCTCCGGGGTGCTGGTGTCGGTGCACGCCTTCGCCTCCGACCCGGCGCGCGGAATGTTTATCCTCGCCTTTATGGTGCTGGTCACCGGCGGCTCGCTGCTGCTGTTCGCGGTGCGCGGGCACAGGGTGCGTTCGCGGGTGAACAACACGCTGTGGTCGCGCGAGTCGCTGCTGCTCGGCAACAACGTCCTGCTGATGGCCGCCATGCTGGTGGTGCTGCTGGGCACCCTGCTGCCGCTGGTGCACAAACAGCTGGGGCTGGGCAGCATTTCGGTGGGGGAGCCGTTCTTTAACACCATGTTCACCTGGCTGATGGTCCCCTTTGCCCTGCTGCTGGGGGTGGGGCCTTTAGTGCGCTGGGGCCGGGACCGGCCGCGTAACATCAGGAAACTGCTGTGGGCTGCCGCTGTCACCACCCTGGTGCTGTCGGTACTTTTGCCATGGCTGCTGGAAGATAAAATCATCGCCATGACGGCGGTGGGGATGGCGATGGCCTGCTGGATTGCGGTGCTGGCGGTGGCCGAAGCCGTACAGCGCGTGTCCCGCGGCACGAAAACCTCTCTCAGCTACTGGGGAATGGTGGCGGCGCACCTCGGGCTGGCGGTGACGATTACCGGCATCGCCTTCAGCCAGAATTACAGCGTGGAGCGTGACGTGCGGATGCGGGCGGGCGACAGCGTGACCATTCACGACTACCGCTTCACCTTCCGGGAGGTGCGGGACATCACCGGCCCCAACTACCGCGGCGGGGTGGCCCTCATCGGGGTGACGCGCCACGGCGAGCCGGAGGCGGTGCTGCACGCGGAGAAACGGCTCTACAACACCAGCCGGATGGTGATGACCGAGGCGGCGATTGACGGCGGGCTGACCCGAGACCTGTACGCTGCGCTCGGGGAGGAGCTGGACAACGGCGCGTGGGCCGTGCGCCTGTACTACAAACCGTTTGTCCGCTGGATATGGGCCGGGGGGCTGCTGATGGCGCTGGGCGGACTGCTGTGCCTGGCGGACCCGCGCTACCGCCGCCGTAAACCATTGCCGGAGGCCGGATGAAACGCAACGTACTGTTATTACCGCTGCTGATTTTTCTGCTGATTGCCGCGGCGCTGCTGTGGCAGCTGGCGCGCAACGCGCAGGGCGATGACCCGACGAATCTCGAATCGGCACTGACCGGAAAGCCGGTGCCGGCGTTCCGCCTGGAATCGCTGGAGACGCCGGGTCAGTACTATGAGGCGGAGGTGCTGACGCAGGGGAAACCGGTGCTGCTTAACGTCTGGGCCACCTGGTGCCCGACCTGCCGCGCCGAACATCAGTACCTGAACCGGCTGGCCGCGCAGGGTATCCGGGTGGTCGGGCTGAACTATAAGGACGACCGGGCGAAGGCGGTGGCCTGGTTAAAGGAACTGGGCAACCCGTATGCGCTGAGTTTATCGGACAGCGACGGGATGCTGGGGCTGGACCTGGGCGTGTACGGCGCGCCGGAAACCTTCCTCATCGACGGCAACGGGATTATCCGCTACCGCCATGCGGGCGATTTGAATGCCCGGGTATGGGAAAGTGAACTGAAACCGCTGTGGGACAGATACAGCCGGGAGGCGGCGCAATGAGACTGTTACCGGGCATGGTGATGCTGATGCTGGCGCTGGTTATCGCCGGGTCAGCGCGGGCAACCACCGACGTGATGCCGTTTAAAGATGAAGCGCAGGAGCAGCAGTTCCGCCAGCTCACGGAGCAGCTGCGCTGCCCGAAATGCCAGAACAACAGCATTGCGGACTCGAACGCGATGATAGCCACCGACATGCGCCGCAGGGTGTATGACCTGATGCAGGAGGGGAAGAGCCGCCAGGAAATCATCGATTACATGGTGGCGCGCTACGGCAACTTCGTCACCTACGATCCGCCGCTGACCCCGCTGACGGTGCTGCTGTGGGTGCTGCCGCTGGCCGCCATCGTGGCGGGCGGGTGGATAATCGTCGCCCGCACGCGCCGGCGGGTGCGCCTGCGCCGGGAGCCGCTGCCGGCGGACACCCCGGTTTGCGGCGCGCGCGCCGGGTGGGGCGTTTACGTGCCGGGCGTGGTTATGGCGCTGGTCGTGGCCGCCATCAGTTACTCACAGACCGGCAGCTATCAGCAGGTGAGGGCCTGGCAGCAGGCGACGGCGCAGACGCCGGGGCTGCTGGCGCGGGCGCTGGACCCGCAGGCGCAGCCGCTGAATGAGGAGGAGATGGCGCGGCTGGCGCTGGGGCTGCGCACCCGCCTGCAGAATGATGCCGGCAATGTTGAGGGCTGGCTCATGCTGGGGCGCACCGGTATGGTACTGGGTAATGCCGGTACCGCCACCGGGGCGTATGCGAACGCCTACCGCCTGGACCCGAAAAACCGCGATGCGGCGCTGGGCTACGCGGAGGCGCTGACGCGCTCGTCCGACCCGGAGGATAACCGCCGCGGCGGGGAGCTGCTGCGCCGGCTGGTGAGCCGCGACCACACGGATATCCGGGTGTTAAGCCTGTATGCGTTCAGCGCCTTTGAGCAGCAGCGCTTTGGTGAGGCGGTGGCGGCCTGGGAGATGATGCTGAAACTGCTGCCGGCGGGTGACGCCAGGCGGGCGGTGATAGAGCGCAGTATCCGGCTGGCGCAGGAGAAATAAGACCCTGACGGCCCGGTGGCGTGGCGCCACCGGGCCTGGCTATCCCAATGATACGCTAAAGCCTGAAAGTAAAGCCCGTGTGAAGTATGATGGCGAGCATCGTCTCTTATCAGGACATCCCATGAAACAAATCACCTTTACGCCGCGCCATCACCAGCTTACCAACACCAATACCTGGACACCTGACAGCCAGTGGCTGGTCTTTGATGTACGGCCTTCAGGCGCGTCATTTACGGGCAAGACTATTGAGCGTGTCAATGTGCATACCGGCGACGTGGAGGTGATTTATCGCGCCGTGCAGGGCGCGCATGTCGGCGTGGTGACGGTGCATCCTGCCGACAATCACTATGTGTTTATTCATGGCCCTGAAAACCCTGATGAGACGTGGCATTACGATTTCCACCACCGCCGGGGCGTTATTGCAACGCCGGGGGGCGTGACTAACCTCGATGCGATGGATATTACTGCGCCGTATACTCCCGGCGCGCTGCGCGGCGGCAGTCACGTCCATGTATTTAGCCCGAACGGCGAGCTGGTGAGTTTTACCTATAATGACCACGTTCTGCATGAGCGAGATCCGGCGCTGGATCTACGTAATGTCGGCGTGGCCGTGCCGTATGGGCCGGTAACGGTGCCGGTTCAGCATGCGCGCGAATACAGCGGTAGCTACTGGTGCGTACTGGTTAGCCGCACGACGCCTGCGCCGAGACCTGGTAGCGATGACATTAACCGCGCCTATGAAGAGGGCTGGGTGGGCAACCGCCAGATCGCCTTTATTGGCGATACGCTGTCGCTGACGGGCAAAAAAGTCCCGGAGCTGTTTATTGTCGATTTACCGTGTCATGAAAACGGCTGGAAACAGGCAGGCGACACGCCGCTGACGGGAACCGAATCAACGATGCCATCGCCGCCGTTGGGCGTAGTTCAGCGGCGTCTTACCTTTACTCACCAGCGTGTTTATCCAGGACTCACTAACGAACCACGCCACTGGGTTCGCAGTAATCCGCAGGCGACGGCGATCGCCTTTTTGATGCGGGACGATAACGGCGTAGCGCAACTGTGGCTGATATCGCCGCAGGGAGGCGAGCCCCGGCAGTTAACGCATCATGCGACCGGCGTACAGTCAGCGTTTAACTGGCATCCGTCGGGTAAATGGCTGGGACTGGTGCTGGAAAATCGGATTGCCTGCTGCGACGCACAAAGTGGGAAGATCGACTTCTTAACCGCCAGGCACGACAACCCGCCTTCTGCGGACGCCGTCGTTTTTTCACCGGATGGGCGACACGTCGCATGGATGGAAGAGGTGAAAGGGTTCCGTCAGCTATGGGTGACGGAAACCGGGCGATAAATCAGGGAGGAGGCATCTTCGCCGGGGGGATGACGGCATTGGTCATTTTCGTCTCCTCCTCGCTTTTCTCGACGCGCGATCTTACCGAACTGTCTTTGCGGAAGATGTCCCACGGCAGAAGGATCGTATCCATCACGGCGGTAAACGGCATATCCAGGATGGCCAACGATTTGGTGCCCCAGTTTGTCTCATCGTTACCGATCATCGTAGCGCTGGCGCGCGTGCCAGGATAAGTACCCTCTTTACCGCCGGTGTGCGACATGACGCTTGAACAACCGCCTAATAAAAGCATCCCATTCCATATTATCAGCGTTAACCACACGTTTTTTATCATCACTCATTCATCTGTTGGTTGTCGTTATTTGCATGATGAGTTATAGCGATCCGTTGCTAAAAATAACATCACCAGTACGTGGCACTGTGGCGGTAATCGCACTTTAACAATCAGTGCTATCCCAACCAGTCTATGCAATAGCCAATAAACTGCAAAAAAAAGTCGGATTAAAATACTTGAAAAGTACGTATTCAGACCCATTTATAAGACGTAGTGAATAGAAGGGCACGCCTGATGGGTGTTCTGGCAATCCTGGCCTGTCCATGATGGAAGGTCTGACATTCTCGCTGATTTCAGGAGTTTATGATTATGCGTAACTTTGATTTATCCCCGCTGTACCGTTCTGCCATTGGTTTTGACCGTCTGTTTAACCTGCTTGAAAATAACCAAAGCCAAAGTAATGGCGGCTACCCTCCGTACAACGTTGAGCTGGTAGACGAAAACCACTACCGCATCGCCATTGCCGTTGCCGGTTTCGCGGAAAGCGAACTGGAGATTACTGCCCAGGATAATTTACTGGTGGTAAAAGGCGCTCATGCGGACGAGCAGAAAGAACGTACTTACCTGTATCAGGGCATTGCCGAGCGTAACTTTGAACGTAAGTTCCAGTTAGCGGAGAACATTCACGTTCGCGGCGCAAACCTGGTCAACGGGCTGCTGTATATCGAACTGGAGCGCGTGATTCCGGAAGCGAACAAACCGCGCCGTATCGAAATTAACTGATTCCGTCGGGTCGCGTTGCGCGGCCTGTCATCCCATGCTCGCCGTCAGGGAGCATATTCGCACGTAAAGTGTGAAGGTAAAAACTCGCTTCTTAGAAGGAGAAATGATTATGCGTAACTACGATTTATCCCCACTGCTGCGTCAATGGATCGGTTTTGACAAGCTGGCCAATGCGCTGCAAAACAGCGGCGAAAGCCAGAGCTTCCCGCCCTATAACATCGAAAAAAGCGACGATAACCATTATCGCATCACCTTAGCGTTAGCCGGTTTCCGTCAGGAAGATCTGGATATTCAACTGGAAGGCACGCGCCTGACGGTGAAAGGTACGCCGGAACAGCCGGAAAACGAGCCCAAATGGTTACATCAGGGCCTGGTCATGCAGCCTTTTAGCCTGAGCTTTACGCTGGCTGAGAATATGGAAGTTTCCGGCGCGACGTTTACCAACGGCCTGCTGCATATTGATTTAACCCGTAACGAGCCGGAAACCATTGCGCCGCAGCGTATCGCCATTAACGAACGCTCCGCATTAAATAGCTAATAAGCTCCTTGCCTTGCCCCGCCAGAGATGGCGGGGCTTTTTTGTGCCACGAAAAAGGGTAAGACGCTGCCGAAGTCAGGACGTCTGGGCGGTTTTGTAACATGAGAATGTGCGCCATGCTGTATATATGCCTTAACGGTTCAGTCATAATCCCTATAAATTGAAATGTTACTCACAGGGAAGAAAAGATGAGTGATATCGCATTGACGGTCAGCGTTCTGGCGTTGGTGGCGGTTGTCGGTTTATGGATCGGCAACATTAAAGTGCGCGGTGTCGGCTTTGGTATTGGCGGCGTTCTGTTCGGCGGTATTATCGTCGGCCACTTCGTCGATCAGGCTGGGGTGACGCTGAGCGGCGATATGCTGCACTTTATCCAGGAATTCGGCCTGATCCTTTTTGTTTATACCATCGGCATACAGGTGGGGCCGGGGTTTTTCGCCTCGCTGCGCGTTTCCGGGCTGCGTCTCAATCTGTTTGCTGTTCTGATTGTGATTATGGGCGGGTTGGTCACCGCGATTCTGCATAAAATTTTCGCTATTCCGCTGCCGGTGGTGCTGGGGATTTTCTCCGGCGCAGTCACCAATACGCCTGCGTTAGGGGCGGGTCAGCAAATCCTGCGCGATCTGGGAACGCCAGTGGATCTGGTGGATCAGATGGGGATGAGCTATGCGATGGCGTATCCGTTTGGCATCTGCGGTATTTTGCTCACCATGTGGCTGATGCGGCTGATTTTTCGCGTTAACGTCGAGGCGGAGGCGCAGAAGCACGAATCCTCTCTCGCTAACGGCCATTCATTAATTCAAACAATGAATATCCGTGTCGAGAATCCGAACCTCAATAATATGGCTATCCAGGATGTGCCGATCCTGAACAGCGATAAAATCATTTGCTCACGCCTGAAACGCGACGACACGCTGATGGTGCCGTCGCCGGGGACGATTATCCAGGCAGGCGACCTGCTGCACCTCGTCGGCCAATCTACCGACCTGCATAACGCGCAACTGGTGATCGGCAAGGAAGTGGACACCTCGTTGTCGACGCGCGGCACGGATTTACGTGTCGAGCGTGTGGTCGTCACCAACGAAAAAGTGCTCGGCAAACGTATCCGCGATTTGCACTTTAAAGAGCGTTATGACGTGGTTATCTCCCGTCTTAACCGCGCGGGCGTTGAGCTGGTCGCCAGCAGCGACGCCAGCCTGCAGTTTGGCGACATTCTCAATCTGGTGGGGCGTCCTGCCTCGATTGATGCGGTAGCCAATGTGGTCGGCAACGCGCAGCAAAAACTCCAGCAGGTGCAGATGCTGCCGGTGTTTATCGGCATCGGATTAGGGGTTCTGCTTGGGTCAATCCCGTTGTTTGTGCCGGGATTCCCGGTCGCGTTAAAACTGGGGCTGGCTGGCGGGCCGCTGATCATGGCGCTAATTTTGGGGCGTATCGGCAGCATCGGTAAGCTGTACTGGTTTATGCCGCCGAGCGCCAACCTCGCGCTGCGTGAGTTAGGCATCGTTTTGTTTCTGGCGGTCGTTGGGCTGAAATCCGGCGGCGATTTTGTCGATACGCTGACGCAGGGCGAAGGATTAAGCTGGATTGGCTATGGTATTTTCATCACCGCTATTCCGCTGATTACCGTCGGTTTGCTGGCGCGGATTTTTGCCAAAATGAACTATCTGACGCTGTGCGGGATGCTGGCCGGTTCGATGACCGATCCGCCAGCGCTGGCATTTGCCAACAATCTTCATGCCACCAGCGGCGCGGCGGCGCTCTCTTACGCGACCGTCTATCCGTTAGTGATGTTCCTGCGTATTATCACGCCACAACTGCTGGCGGTGATTTTTTGGGGAATGGGTTAGCGCCTGATGGCGCGTTGCTTATCCAGCCTACGCACTGTGTTAAATCCAGGCTGGATAACGCGCGCCGCACCGGTCACACTTCTGCTCTTCTTCTTATCTCCTTCCTCAATGAACGTGCTAATCAGCGTAATGGCAATGAGCATAATTCCATTTTATTTCAGTTGGTTATCAATCTTCATCGCCTTTTTTTTCGTCGCGACGGGTAGTTTTTCAGCTTTTAATTCGGCAATAATGCCTTTCCTGGCGGTGGCGTTGAAAAAGGTCGCAACTGAAATGAAAAATAGCGGGAATGAGCGCGGTTGCGCCGAAACGCGTCACCAGTGAACTACAGTTATTTTGCAATAAGATTCCCTTGCTGCGGGATAATGTGAAGCATATCAGCAACAACGTGAGTGGTATTCTGAAAACGAACGGGAATACATAAGAACGTAAAAGGAGTCGTCATGAAGATTTCCCGCCTCGGAGAAGCGCCGGATTATCGCTTCTCACTGGCAAATGAGCGCACCTTTCTGGCGTGGATTCGCACCTCGCTGGGATTTCTGGCGGCAGGCGTCGGTCTTGATCAGCTCGCCCCGGATTTTGCCACGCCGGTGATCCGTGAACTGCTGGCGCTACTGTTGTGTCTGTTTGCGGGCGGCCTGGCGATTTATGGCTATCTACGCTGGTTACGTAATGAAAAAGCGATGCGCCTGAAAGAGGATTTGCCTTATACCCATAGCCTGTTGATCATCAGCGTTATTTTGATGATTGTCGCGGTGATAGTGATGGGGCTGGTACTGTATGCCGGATAGTCGTAAAGCCCGTCGGCAGAACGATCCGGGACTGCAACCGGAGCGTACGTCGCTGGCCTGGTTTCGCACGCTGCTGGGATACGGGGCGTTAATGGCGTTAGCCGTCAGGCACCACTGGCATCAGGCGGGGTTCTTGTTCTGGGTGTCGATCAGCGTTCTGGCGATAGTGGCGGTGATTCTTTGGCGTTATACCCTGAGTCGTAATTTGATGGATGTCGCGCATAGCGATTTTTCCGAAACTCATGTCGTGCGTGACAAATTTTTGATCTCCCTCGCGGTGTTGTCGCTCGCAATCCTGTTTGCTGTTACCCATATTCGCCAACTTATTGCATTTATCGGGAATTTTATATGACAGGACGTCAGGACATTGTCGTGAGTGATGACCAGATTCAGGTCGTCGTAAATCGCCAGAATAGCCAGCGCCCTCAGCAACTGTACCGTAACTTACAACGGCTCGGCATTCGCAATGTCCATTTTATCCCATTGTTGGAACATGACCGGAACGGAATGTTGACCGAGGATTCATTGTGTTCAGCAGACTGGGGGCGGTTTTTAAATAGCGTATTTGATATTTGGGTACGTGAAGATATTCAGCGTATCTCGGTCCGCCTTTTTGATGAGACGCTACAGCAGTGGTGCGGCGGCAGGAATGGCGCTGAAGCGCCGGACAAGGCGCCGCTAAGCGCTGAATGTCAGAAGTGCTCTTTATTACGATTTTGCGGCGGCGGATGCCCTGAGCATCGGGATAGCCAGGGGAAAAATCAGCTTTGCGAGGGCTACCAGACCTTTTTTAACTACTCCTCGCCGCATATGCGGGTGATGCGGGATTTACTGAAGCAGCATCGCTCGCCGGAGGAGTTGATGGCGATGCTGCGTTAACGTCACAGGCCTGATAAGCGTAGCGCCATCAGGCGATGGCGTGCCGGATGGCGCAGCCGTCTTTCCGGCACTGAGCGAGTATTAGCGTCCTTTCGCCAGGTATTGTTCCATTTCATCCTCCGGCACCATGCCGCCCCCGGTTGCCCATACCAGATGCGTCGCGTTGCCGAGCTGCGTCTGACTGAATCCATGCCTTTGCTGATACGCGACGGAGGCGCAAATGCGCTGTGGCCCGGCCATCCCCGCCAGAGCTGATGGCTCCAGTCGAATTCCTTCCTCCTGCGCCAGCCAGCCCAGCATGTCATACATTGTTTGATCGTCTAAGGTATAGAGGCCGTCAAGCAGACGCTCCATTGCCCGACCAACAAAGCCCGAAGCGCGACCTACCGCCAGGCCGTCAGCCGCCGTCAGGTTATCAATACCGATATCTTGTACTGAGATGGCATCGTGCAGACCGGTATAAACGCCGAGTAACATGCAGGGTGAATGGGTCGGTTCGGCAAAGAAACAGTGGACGTTGTCGCCAAACGCCAGTTTCAGGCCAAAGGCGACGCCGCCAGGGCCGCCGCCAACGCCGCACGGTAGATAGACAAACAGTGGGTGACTGGCGTCAACGACGCGTCCCTGCTGCGCGAATTGCGCTTTCAGACGCTGACCCGCTACCGCATAGCCCAGAAATAGCGTGCGGGAGTTTTCATCATCGATAAAGAAACAGTTTGGATCGGATTGCGCTGCTTTACGGCCCTGCTCAACCGCCACGCCGTAATCATCTTCGTATTCTACGACCGTCACGCCGTGGCTACGCAGCTTCGCTTTTTTCCAGGCGCGGGCGTCGGCAGACATATGTACCGTCACTTTAAAACCGATGCAGGCGCTCATGATACCGATCGATAGCCCCAGATTGCCGGTTGAACCGACGGCGATACTGTACTGGCTGAAGAATTGTTTAAATTCCGGCGAAAGCAACACGCTATAGTCATCGTCGGTGGTTAACAGACCCGCCTCCAGCGCCAGTTTTTCCGCGTGCGTTAGCACCTCGTAGATGCCGCCGCGCGCTTTAATGGAACCAGAGATTGCCAGGTGACTGTCTTTTTTTAACAGCATTTCACCGTCGATCGTTTGCCCATACTCTTTTTCCAGCCGCTTTTGCATGGCCGGAATAGCGACCACGTCAGATTCGATCATGCCGCCAGCGGCAGCGGTTTGCGGAAACGCTTTCGCCAGATACGGCGCAAAGCGCGCCAGACGGTCATGGGCGGCGTTTACGTCCTGCTCCGTCAGGCCGACATACGGTAGACCTTGTGCAAGAGAGGTGGCGCCCGGGTTAAACCAGGTGGTTTCTTTGAGGGCGACCAGATCCTCGACCAAAGGATACCGGGCGATGAGCTTTTGTATGTTTTCCATAGTACGTCTCTTTACGATCAGATGATAAAGGAAAGCAGGAATGTGCCAGCCAGTGCAACGACCGATGCGATAAACGTGGCCGTCGTATAGTATTTAAACGTTTCATTCAGCGTAGCGCCGCAATACTGCTTGACCAGCCAGAACAGGGAATCGGTCACGATCGTGCAGCCAATGGCGCCGGAACCAATGGCAATCGCAATGATCTCAGGGCTGACGTCAGGATAGAGCGGCAGCATGGGCGCAACAATCGCGGTGGCGCCCATCATGGCTACCGTCGCAGAGCCGACCGCCGCGTGCAGAATCAGCGCTACCAGCCATGCCAGCAGAATCGGGTGCATATGCATATTTGAGAGGATCACCGCCAGCGTGTCCGCCAGCCCGCTACTTTTGAGAATGGCGTTGAACGCGCCGCCCGCGCCGATAATCAGCAGGATGTTCGCAATGGCGCCAAAGCCGTTTTCGGTGTGGGTAAGTAGCGCGCTCATACCCATATGCTGGCGCAGACCGAGTATGTAATACGCCACAAAGACAGCGATAAACATTGCGGTGATCGGATTACCGATAAACTCCAGCAGCGTATACAACGTGCCGTCTTTCGCCATATTCAGTTCAGCGACGGTTTTCACCAGCATCAGGCCAATCGGCAGCAGAACGGTAAACAGCGTTGCGCCCAGCGACGGCAGGGTGTTTTCGGCGCGCACTTCAAGATCCGCAAACTCTGTCGGTACGGGCTTGAACGGCAGACGATTACCCAGAAACTTTAAGAACAGCGGGCCGCCGACCAATGAGGCCATCAGCCCGACCAGCAGACCGTAGACAATCACCGAGCCGATATCCGCCCCCAGTTTATTTGCGACAAACAGCGCAGCCGGATGCGGCGGTACCACGCAATGGACGGCCATCAGCGCGGTACACAGCGGAATGGCCAGCTTCAGCAGCGAGGTATGGGTCTTTTTAGCGATAGAAAACGCCAGTGGGATGAGCAACACGACGCCCACTTCCACGAACAACGTGATACCGCAAATCAGCCCCACCAGTACCATGATCACGTCAGCAGAGAGCCAGCGGCAGCGCTGGAGCGTAAGCCCGATGCGTTCCGCCGCGCCGGAAACCTCCATCATTTTGCCGAGGATGGTGCCAAGACCGATAACGGCGGCCAGAAAACCGAGCGTACCGCCTATTCCGTTTTCTATCGCCGTGACCATCTCCAGCGGCCCCATGCCCATCATCGCGCCGACAAAGAAACTGGCGAGCAGTAACGCCAGGAAGGGGTGGAATTTAAACTTCACGATGGTCAATACGATTAACACGATGCTGATCAGCAGCGTGCTCACTACCCAGATTTGAGCGTGCATATCTCACCTACCCTGTGATTAATCTGTTCTTATTGGACAGAAAAACAGCACCCCCTGACAAACGATATAATTTGCCATTCACATGATGTAAATTGAATCAACTATGTGATTTCCATCTAATATTGCTTTTATTTTGCGATATGGTTCATTTTGCTTCATCTATGTGCGGATTTTTTCAGCGTGTTTTTTTACACTTCGGGAAATTAAAAGATGACTGAGGTTGCCATGGAACCCCTTCGCGATACCCGAAACCGCTTACTCAACGGCTGGCAGTTATCCAAACTCTATACTTTTGAAGTCGCGGCCAGACACCAGTCCTTTGCTCTGGCGGCAGATGAGCTGTCGTTAAGCCCAAGTGCGGTAAGCCATCGTATCAATCAACTGGAAGCCGAGTTGGGAATCCAGCTATTTGTCCGCTCTCACCGTAAAGTGGAGCTTACCCATGAAGGCAAACGGGTATTCTGGGCGCTGAAATCGTCGCTGGATACGTTGAATCAGGAAATTCTCGATATCAAAAATCAGGAACTGTCCGGCACGCTGACCGTGTATTCCCGTCCCTCTATCGCCCAGTGTTGGCTGGTGCCCGCGCTGGGGGACTTTACCCGTCGCTATCCGTCAATTTCTCTCACTATGCTGACCGGCAACGATAACGTTAACCTACAGCGTGCCGGCATTGACCTGGCTATCTATTTTGACGATGCGCCGTCGGCGCAGCTCACGCACCATTTTTTAATGGATGAGGCGATTTTGCCCGTTTGCAGCCCGGATTATGCCCGTCGTTTCGCCTTGCAGGACAACCTGAATAACCTGCTGCACTGTACGCTCTTACACGACAGACAGGCGTGGAGTAACGATTCTGGCACCGATGAGTGGCACAGTTGGGCGCAGCATTTTGCGGTAAATTTGCCGGATTCATCCGGCATTGGCTTCGATCGTTCTGATTTAGCGGTAATTGCCGCGATGAACCACATTGGCGTGGCGATGGGACGTAAACGGCTGGTGCAAAAGCGTCTCGACAGCGGAGAACTGATTGCGCCTTTTGGTGACATGAGGCTGAAATGTCATCAGCATTATTATGTCACCACTCTGCCTGGCAGGCAGTGGCCGAAAATCGAGGCATTTATTCGCTGGTTGCAGGAACAGGTGTGAAGATTTATTACGCTTTGTCGCTACACCTGCCGGGAGTGAATATGCTAAATACGTGCTATCACCGTGGTAAAAATTTTAGGGGGCGTCGTGTTTAAACCGCTTATTGCCTCTCTCATGCTGACCAGCGCGGTCGTCTATGCGAAACCGATGCCTTTGACGGCGGCGCGCTATGCGCAGCAGCTTGGCGTTGGGATGGATGTTGACTGGGCGCGAACGGAACGGGGTATCCGCGAGTTTGATCCGCTGGTCGTGCGGGATTTTAAGGCAAAAGGGTTAACGCATGTCCGTATTCGTGTGGCAGGCGCGCCGACGGAAGCGCGCCTCATCCATTTGCGTAAGCTGGTAGAAGCCTGCGAATACTATGGCGTCATACCCATTATTGCCTATCAGGCGGATGCGTATAAAACCGATCCCAGCGCCAGCCATGAAAAGGAGCTGATCAACTGGTGGAGCGTGGTCGCGCGCTATTTTGGTCAGACATCCCCGCTTCTGGGGTTCGATCTCATTTATGAGCCTGCCGACAAACTCAATCATAATATGGCGTCGCTGAATCGCGTATATGACAAAACCATCCGCCTGATTCACGCCATTGATCCACAGCGGATGATTTTCGTTGCCCCCCGCATGCGCGCCGCGCCGGAGGATTTGTCGGCGCTTAAACTGCCGGCGCAAAGCCAGAACTATGTACTGGCGGAGTGGCACATCTTCCCGTGGGGCCCCCTGAAAAGCGGCGGTAAATATCCGTGGACATCAGGCACGGCGGCGGAAAAAGCGGCGATTCGGGCACGGATCAACGCTGCGGTTCGCTGGCAGCATAAGACTGGCCATGCAAGCTGGGTGGGCGGATGGGCGCCGGGAGAGTCGATAAAAATGACGCCGGTCGCTTCACAGTTCGCGTTTGCCCGTTTTATGGCCTGCGAGCTGAAAAAAGCGCATATTCCGTATGCGATAAACGCGGACACTCAGTTTTATGACGGCGAAGAAGGGGCGTGGCGTCCGGCGCAAGAGCCCCTGCTCAATGCGATGATCGCGCCGGAGTGTGAAACGCCCGGCAAAAAGCCGGGCGAGGGGAACGTTAAACCGTCTGTCCCTGATGCGATATCCGTGACGCCAGCGGCAGCCAGCACGCCAGGATCAGCAATCCCATAAGGGTCATCAACAGTCCCAGGCTGCCCTGACCGGTTTGCGGCAGCATTGCCGAAAGCCACGCCAGTACGCCGGAACCAATATTTTGCAGCCCGCCGACCAGCGCGCCAGCGGTGCCTGCGAGGAACGGAAACGGCTCCATCGCGCCGCTGGTGGCCAGTGGAAATAACATCCCGGCACCGAAGAAAAACAGCGCTGCGGGGATGAGTAGCGTCCAGACGTTCATCACGCCAAACCAGCCGGGAATCCACATCATAAGACCTGCCAGCAGACAGCAAATAACTGACTGCCACATCAGGGTTGAGAAGCGTTTATTCGGGCGTCCGGCAAACCAGGCGCCGAAGAACGCCGCCGGAATCGGCAGAATAAACAGAATGCTTACCACCATACTGCTGAGACCTAATACTGCCCCCATCAGCACGCCGGAACAGGCTTCAAAGACCGCAATGCCAGCCAGCCCGCCGATTAGCATCAGCAGATAACAGTTAAATGCGCCGTTGCCAAACAGCGTTTTATAGCTGGCGATCAGCCGTGTGCGCGGCGCGCCGGCGGGGCGGGTTTCCGGCATCCAGCGCGCCATGCTGAAGGTGACGCCAGCGCAAAGCACCAGCAGGAAAGCGTAACACGCGCGCCAGTTCCACAGGGTGTCCAGCAGACCGCCAATCAGCGGCGCTAACAGCGGGCTGACCAGAATCCCCATATTTAACAGGCTATTGGCATGACGAAGCTGCGTTCCTTCATACAGATCGCGCGGGAGCGTTCTCGCCATTACTCCGCCAACGCCGGTTCCCATCCCTTGCATGGCGCTGGCGGCAATCAACACCGTCAAACTATGCGTGGTCATGGCGATCAGGGTCGCTACCATAAAAATAGACATGCCGACGAGGATTACCGGGCGGCGCCCAACCCGGTCGGAAAGCGGGCCGTAAAACAGTTGCGAGACGCCGTAGGTCAGGAGGTAAGCAGCCATTACGCTCTGGACGGCGCCTTCCCGGACGTTTAGCGCTTGCGCCATATCGGCGATGGCGGGAATATAAATGGTTTGCGCCATCTGCCCTACGGCTACCAGTAACACCAACATCAACAACAAATTGACGTTTCTCTGCCTTTTCATTTCGCTGATTACTTTTCAAAAAAAGAAAAAATAAGAATAACTTGCTGCGCATTCCCATAAATGCGAGAGGAATCTATCACACCAGAAAAAGAAGGCCAGACAGCAACCAGCAATGGCAGACGAAGGAACGGCAGGATATGTAAACAAAAGCGGCAACAAATGTTGCCGAGAATGTGTTACGTCTGCGGCTGTCATTGGGCGATCATGACAGACGGAGTAAAATCGCCCCGAGGGCAATCCCGCCCGCCGCCACCAGACGTAGCCCGGCCACTTTCTCTTTAAGCAACAGCCAGGCTATCAGCGCGCCGAATAAAATCGACGTCTCACGCAGCGCGGCGACCACCGCCAGCGGCGCCTGGGTCATGGCCCATAGCGCCAGCCCATAAGATCCCATAGTGCCAATCCCGCCAAAAATGCCTTTTTTCCACTGTTGCGCCAGATAACGCGACGCTTCCCGCCGCCGCGCAATCATCGCCCAGGTTAACAGGCAGGCGCCGTTGAGAAAAAATGACCATAGCGTATAGCCCAGCGCCGTTTCGGAGAGTCTTACGCCGGTCCCGTCCACCAGCGTATATCCGGCAATAAAACAGGCGTTAGTTAATGCCAGCACGACACCACGTTGAGAGCTGGCGCGGCCATTACAGGCCATCCCAAGTATCGCCATGCAGATCACTGCGATGCCGACCCAGGCCATCGACGACAGGCTGTCGCCAAGAAACAGAACGCTAATGAGCGCCACCAGCAGCGGCGCGGTGCCGCGCATAAGAGGATAGGTCTGGCTCATGTCCGAGACCTGATAGGTTTTCGCCACCAGGACGGTATACACCACCTGGAGCGCGGTAGAGGCCGCTAAAAAAGGGATACTGGCGTGAGCTGGCTGCGGCGAGAAGGGCAAAAGGATCAATGCCATGACCGCCGCAGAACCGCTGACGCCGATCGCGGCGTAGAGCTTATCGTTTCCCGCTTTGACAATGGCGTTCCAGCTGGCATGTAGCAGCGCGGCGAACAGCAAAATGCAGAAAACGGAAAGGGTCATAGCGTCAGGCGTCGTTGAGGGTGTCATAAAAACGTAACATACCCGGGAAGCGAAAGACCAGCGGATAAGGTGAAAGGGGAGCGGTTGCCCGCTCCCCTTCGGTGCGGCTTGAATCTGAATTACTTAAGGTATTTCAGAACAGCATCAAGCAGTTGCAGTGCTGCAACAATGAGTTTCAGGATAAGAATGGTGATATCCACTACGCTCATACGCGTCTCCTGTGGTTAAGGAGCACTGCCAGCCGACGTACCTTTCCGCTGCCTGTTGCCAGCTGTTGCGCACGCGATCCCTTTTGCGAGGAATAGTGTGCGTGTTGACATAACACAGTGTGCTCACGAGGGGGTTAAGGCGCTGACGGCACCACCCGTTTCAGCCAGGACTTCGTTGCGCCGGTTTACGATGCGGCCCCCGCATAACACATTGTGTCAAAGACATTATAGTTAAGTACTGTATAAATGAACAGTAATTTATAGACAGAACGGAGCTTCTGATCCATACTCAAATTCATCAAAATTCGCGCCGAAATTGCGCGTTCTGCACAGAACGCGTATACTTCTGCTGTTGACATAACACAGTGTGCTTCGCGGCTACCACCCGCATTACGCTGTAAGAACCTCGCTTCGGCGAGGTTTTTTGTTTTCCGGCATTGTGAAACGCGTGATCATCAATCCCGGCGATTACCAGAGGGCGCTACGCTTATCACGCCTATACCCCAGGTGCGTAAATTCGTAGAAAAATGTGATCGATGACGCATTTTTGTGCAGATGAAAATTTTTCCGTTGTCATGCTGAAAGCGCTGTGCTTGTATAAAACGTGTTAATAACAAACAGACAAGGCCCCTAATGAACCCTTCCATGCTGAACGCGACCCTACTAACAACTGCGCCATCTCGCGCAGTGGTCGTCGTGCGTGTGGTGGTGGTCGTCGGCAATGCGCCGTAGGGTCCGGAACACACACGATTCCAAAACCCCGCCGGCGCAAACCGGGCGGGGTTTTTTGTTTAAGACACCTTCCCGGAACGTCGGCTCAGAATAAAAGGAATGGAGCATGGCAAGTTCGGGCACAACATCTACACCTCTGCGCTTTACGGGCGCGGAATTTATTGTTCATTTTCTGGAGCGTCAGGGGATTCGTATCGTCACCGGCATTCCCGGCGGTTCGATCCTCCCCGTTTACGACGCGTTAAGCCAAAGTACGCAAATCCGTCATATTCTGGCGCGCCATGAACAAGGCGCGGGGTTTATTGCGCAGGGGATGGCGCGGACGGAGGGTAAACCTGCTGTTTGTATGGCCTGTAGCGGGCCGGGCGCGACCAATCTGGTCACGGCTATTGCCGATGCGCGCCTGGATTCCATTCCGTTAATCTGCATTACCGGGCAAGTTCCGGCGTCCATGATCGGTACTGACGCGTTTCAGGAAGTGGATACCTACGGTATCTCTATCCCCATCACCAAGCACAACTATCTGGTCAGAAATATCAACGAGCTGCCTCAGGTGATGAGCGATGCTTTTCGTCTGGCGCAGTCGGGGCGTCCCGGCCCGGTGTGGATAGACGTTCCTAAAGATGTGCAGACGGCGACAATTGAGCTGGATGCGTTGCCGTCGCCGGCGGAAAAATCACCCCCGCCGGAGTTTAGCGCGGAGAGTATCCGCGAGGCCGCCGCAATGATTAACGCGGCGAAGCGTCCGGTGCTGTATCTGGGCGGCGGCGTGATCAATGCGCCGACACGCGTGCGCGAACTGGCGGAAAAAGCGCAACTGCCGACGACAATGACCTTAATGGCGCTGGGAATGCTGCCTAAGGCGCATCCGCTGTCGTTAGGAATGCTGGGGATGCACGGCGCGCGCAGTACCAATTTTATTCTGCAAGAGGCCGATTTACTGATTGTCCTGGGCGCGCGTTTTGATGACCGGGCGATTGGCAAAACGGAGCAGTTTTGTCCGAACGCCAAAATCATCCATGTGGATATCGATCGCGCCGAGTTAGGCAAAATTAAGCAGCCGCATGTGGCTATTCAGGCGGATGTCGATGATGTACTGGCACAGTTAATTCCCCATATCGAGGCACAGCCGCGGGAAGCATGGCATCAGTTGGTGGCGGACTTGCAGCAAGAATTCCCTTGCAGTATTCCCCAGGAAAATAACCCGCTTAGTCACTATGGGCTGATTAATGCGGTCGCCGCCTGTGTGGCCGACAACGCGATTATTACCACTGACGTAGGTCAGCATCAGATGTGGACCGCGCAGGCTTATCCGCTCAACCGTCCGCGTCAGTGGCTGACTTCCGGCGGGCTGGGCACCATGGGGTTTGGTCTGCCCGCGGCGATTGGCGCGGCGCTGGCGAATCCGGGCAACAAGGTGCTGTGTTTTTCCGGCGACGGTAGTTTGATGATGAATATTCAGGAGATGGCTACCGCCAGTGAAAACCAGTTGGATGTGAAAATTATCCTGATGAATAACGACGCGCTGGGACTGGTACATCAGCAACAGAGTCTGTTCTATAAACAGGGCGTTTTTGCGGCGACCTATCCGGGAAGCATCAACTTTATGCAGATTGCCGCCGGGTTTGGTCTGGATACCTGTGATTTGAATAACGAAGCCGATCCGCAGGCGGCGTTGCAGGCTATCATTCGTCGTCCTGGACCGGCGTTGATCCATGTGCGCATTGGTGCAGAAGAAAAAGTGTATCCGATGGTGCCGCCGGGCGCGGCAAATACAGAGATGGTGGGGGAATAAGCCATGCAGAAACAATCACATGATAACGTTATTCTGGAGCTGACCGTTCGCAACCACCCTGGCGTGATGACCCACGTCTGCGGGTTGTTCGCCCGACGCGCTTTCAACGTTGAGGGTATTCTCTGTTTACCGATTCAGGGTAGCGATCAGAGCCGCATCTGGCTTCTGGTCAATGACGATCAGCGGCTTGAACAGATGATCAGTCAGATCGATAAACTGGAAGACGTGGCGAAGGTGGTACGAAACCAGTCCGATCCCACCATGTTCAATAAAATTGCCGTCTTTTTTGAGTAAGTTATTCACTTTCCGAATCAGGCGTGATGACTTTGACGGAACCATTCCGACAGTGAGCGGCATAATCTGTCGGTAATGGGCGATCGCTAATCAGGACATCAAAGGCAGAAAGCGGACCAATGCTGGCAGGCGCGACCTCATCAAACAGGGCGTGACGCGCCAGCAAAATTTTGCGCAGACCACGCTCCATCGCTTTACGTTTGGCGGCAAGATCATCCGGGTTAAACCAGCTCACGCCAAAATGTTCATGTACGCCGCTGGCGGAAATAAACACTTTGCGCGGATTGAGCGAATCCAGCGCCGAAGGATTATTGGCATCATAAAAGGCATCGCTCTTGGCCCGATAGGTGCCGCCGCACAAAATCGCCGTGGCATTAGGCTTTTCATTCAGCGCGATAAATACCCGATGCGAGTAGCAAATCCCGGTAAAGGTAATATCATCCGGTATCATGCTGATAACTAATGGCATTTCCGGACCGTTATCAAAAAAAACCAGATCGTTTTCACGCACCAGGCCGGCGGCCAGGATCGCAACGGGAAGGTCGTCCCGATGATGCGTTTTTTTCGCCGGCAGCGGCATATTGGTTGAAGACGCAGGCTTATTTACCATGACGATATAGCCGCCGAGCAGCGTCAGCGGTAAAGGGTCATCATCCTGGCTGAGATCGCGGCGAATGGTCATCACCGAAACTTCCAGCATCCGCGCGGCGTCTTTCAGATGGATTCGATCGGTCTTTTTCAGTAACTCCATCAAGCGTCGGATACGTTCTTTTTGCTTGGTCTCCATTCACCCTCTCCACAAATCATGTTGTTATGTTCCATCAGTAACATTTATGTGTTTCTGAGAACATTACAGTGTGGCACTACTATACGTCTGGCCGTCAGGAAATAAAAGTGGGTTTATTCGCGTTTTATAACAATAAATAGTTAATTTTCAGTAAATTGTAACCCTAAAAATGATTTGATGCGCGTATGTTCCGCCAGGGATTGTTCACGAAGTAAATGGCAAAATGATCCTCTAATCGCGATCATAGTCACAAATGATACGGAAGTAACATGATAATGTTATTTTAATATCATTGTCGTGTGACGATTTCTGAGAGGGAGTAAAATGGATATCGCGGTTATTGGCTCTAACATGGTGGACCTTATCACCTACACCAACCAGATGCCTAAAGAAGGGGAAACTCTGGAAGCGCCGGCGTTTAAAATCGGCTGCGGCGGAAAAGGGGCGAACCAGGCCGTGGCGGCCGCTAAGCTCAATTCAAAAGTATTGATGTTGACCAAGGTGGGCGACGATATTTTTGCCGACAACACCATTCGTAATCTCGAATCCTGGGGGATCAATACGACGTATGTAGAAAAAGTACCGTGTACCAGCAGCGGCGTAGCGCCGATTTTCGTCAACGCCAACTCCAGCAACAGCATTCTGATCATCAAAGGCGCCAACAAGTTTCTCTCGCCGGAAGATATCGATCGCGCGGCGGAAGATTTAAAAAAATGCCAGCTTATTGTTCTGCAACTGGAAGTTCAGCTTGAAACGGTTTATCACGCAATAGAATTTGGCAAGAAACACGGGATTGAAGTGTTATTAAACCCTGCGCCAGCATTACGGGAATTAGATATGTCTTATGCCTGTAAATGCGATTTCTTTGTACCCAATGAAACCGAGCTGGAAATATTAACCGGTATGCCAGTGGATACCTATGACCATATTCGCGCAGCGGCACGTTCGCTGGTAGATAAAGGGCTGAACAATATTATCGTCACCATGGGTGAGAAAGGCGCGCTGTGGATGACGCGTGACCAGGAAGTCCATGTCCCGGCGTTTAGAGTGAACGCTGTCGATACCAGCGGCGCGGGCGATGCCTTTATCGGCTGTTTCGCGCATTACTACGTCCAGAGCGGGGATGTGGAAGCCGCCATGAAAAAAGCCGTCCTCTTTGCCGCTTTCAGCGTCACCGGGAAAGGCACCCAATCCTCTTATCCAAGCATTGAGCAATTTAATGAGTATCTTTCGTTGAACGAATAACAATCACCCTGCACTGTTAAAGGTAGCACTATGAACGATAAAAACATCGTTCAGATGCCCGACGGGTATCTGAATAAGACACCTCTGTTCCAGTTTATTTTGTTATCCTGTTTATTCCCATTATGGGGATGCGCAGCCGCGTTAAATGATATTCTGATTACGCAATTTAAAAGTGTATTTTCGCTGAGCAACTTTGCTTCGGCATTAGTACAAAGCGCCTTTTATGGCGGTTATTTTTTAATTGCTATTCCGGCCTCGCTGGTCATTAAAAAAACCAGTTATAAAGTGGCGATACTTATCGGCCTGACGCTATACATTGTCGGCTGTACGCTCTTTTTCCCGGCGTCGCACATGGCGACCTACACCATGTTCCTCGCGGCGATTTTCGCCATTGCGATTGGCCTGAGTTTCCTGGAAACGGCGGCGAACACCTACAGTTCGATGATCGGGCCGAAAGCCTACGCCACGCTGCGGCTGAATATCAGCCAGACCTTTTATCCGATCGGCGCGGCGGCAGGCATTTTATTGGGTAAATATCTGGTCTTTTCCGAAGGGGAAAGCCTGGAAAAACAGATGGCGGGCATGAATGCCGAGCAAGTCCACAACTTCAAGGTGCTGATGCTGGAAAACACTCTGGAACCCTATAAGTACATGATTATGGTTCTGGTAGTGGTGATGGTACTGTTCCTGCTGACGCGTTTCCCGACCTGTAAAGTCGCGCAAACCGCGAGTCATAAACGCCCCTCGGCGCTGGATACGCTACGCTATCTCGCCAGCAACGCCCGCTTCCGTCGCGGTATTGTGGCGCAGTTCCTGTATGTGGGAATGCAGGTGGCGGTCTGGTCGTTCACTATCCGTCTGGCGCTGGAGTTAGGCGATATCAATGAGCGCGATGCCTCAACCTTTATGGTCTACAGCTTCGCCTGCTTTTTTATCGGCAAGTTTATCGCCAACATTCTGATGACACGCTTTAACCCGGAAAAAGTCCTGATCCTTTACTCTGTGATCGGCGCGCTGTTCCTGGCCTATGTAGCGCTGGCGCCCAGCTTTAGCGCGGTATACGTGGCGGTGCTGGTCAGTGTTCTGTTTGGCCCCTGCTGGGCGACCATTTATGCCGGAACGCTCGATACCGTCGATAACGAGCATACCGAAATGGCGGGGGCGGTCATCGTGATGGCGATTGTCGGCGCGGCGGTGGTTCCCGCGATTCAGGGCTACGTGGCGGACATGTTCCACTCGCTACAGCTCTCATTCCTGGTTTCCATGCTGTGCTTTGTTTACGTTGGCGTTTACTTCTGGCGCGAAAGCAAAGTGCGCGGCAACCTGGCTGAAGTCGCCGCGTCCTGAGGAGATCAACCATGACAACACGTATTACATTATGGCGGGAGCTTTTTAGCGAGCAGCCGCGTATCTTGCTGGAAAATGATGATTTTACGGTTACGGCGTTTCGTTACGCCAGCGGCGTGGAAGGACTGAAAATACAAAACAGCCGCGGTCATCTGGTGATTCTGCCCTGGATGGGGCAGATGATTTGGGACGCGCAGTTTGACGGTCATGACCTGACTATGCGCAACATGTTCCGCCAGCCGAAGCCGGCAGCGGAAGTGGTGGCAACGTATGGTTGCTTTGCTTTCCATTCCGGACTATTGGCGAATGGCTGCCCGTCGCCGGAAGATACACATCCACTGCACGGCGAGATGCCCTGCGCTGCCATGGACGACGCCTGGCTGGAGTTAGAGGGCGACAGTCTGCGCGTGACCGGGCGCTACGAGTATGTGATGGGGTTCGGTCATCATTATCAGGCGCAACCTGCGGTGGTAATGCGTAAAGCAAGCGCGCTGTTTGATATTCAGATGACAGTGACTAACCTGGCTTCAGTCGCCATGCCGCTACAGTACATGTGCCACATGAACTATGCCTATGTGCCGAACGCCACGTTCCGCCAGAATATCCCGGATACCGCGCTGAAGCTACGCGAGTCGGTGCCGGCGCATGTCAAACCCACGGCGCAGTGGCTGGCGTTTAATCAACGACTTTTGCAGGGTGAAGCCTCGCTGGCAACGCTCAACGCGCCTGGCTTTTACGACCCGGAAATCGTGTTCTTCGCCGATGAACTGGACAGGTACACGGATACCCCGGAATTCAGTATGATCGCCCCGGATGGCACCACGTTCGTGACACGTTTCGCCAGTGCGGAGCTGAATTACGTGACCCGCTGGATTCTTTATAACGGCGATCAGCAGGTTGCCGCCTTTGCCCTGCCCGCGACCTGTCGGCCTGAAGGTTTTCTCGCGGCGCAACGAAATGGAACCTTGCTTCAACTGGAACCGCAGCAAACCCGGACGTTCACCGTCACGACAGGCATTGTCTGACCGCTCAAGGCTTGAACAGCCGCGCGCTTATCGTTAAGGTAAGCGCGTTTTTTTTATCCATCAGGACAGAATCCATGATCACCGTTGCCCTTATCGACGACCACCTTATCGTCCGCTCCGGCTTTGCACAGCTACTGGGGCTGGAACCTGATTTGCAGGTGGTCGCTGAGTTTGGTTCCGGGCGCGAAGCGTTGGCAGGCTTACCGGGGCGCGGCGTACAGGTGTGTATCTGCGATATCTCGATGCCGGATATTTCCGGACTGGAGCTGCTAAGCCAACTGCCAAAAGGGATGGCGACGATCATGCTCTCGGTTCACGATAGCCCGGCGCTGGTGGAACAGGCGTTGAACGCCGGCGCGCGCGGTTTCCTCTCTAAACGCTGTAGTCCGGATGAACTGATCGCCGCGGTGCATACGGTGGCGACGGGCGGCTGCTATTTGACCCCCGATATTGCCGTGAAACTGGCGGCGGGTCGGCAAGATCCGCTGACCAAACGCGAGCGTCAGGTGGCGGAAAAACTCGCCCAGGGTATGGCGGTAAAAGAGATTGCCGCCGAGCTGGGGCTGTCGCCAAAAACGGTGCATGTCCATCGCGCGAATCTGCTGGAAAAATTAGGCGTCAGCAATGACGTTGAACTGGCGCATCGCATGTTTGACGGTTGGTAATGAACACCTTTTTTTCCCGTTTAATCACCGTTGTTGCCTGCTTTTTTATTTTCTCCGCCGCGTGGTTCTGCCTGTGGAGCATCAGCCTGCATCTGGTAGAGCGCCCGGAGCTGGCGGCGCTACTCTTTCCCTTCGGCCTGCGCCTGGGACTTATGCTGCAATGCCAGCGCGGATACTGGCCAGTATTGCTGGGCGCGGAGTGGCTGCTGGTGTACTGGTTAGCGCAGGAAGTTGCGCTGGCCCATCTGCCGCTTTTGATGATCGGTGGTGTGTTGACGCTACTGCCCGTGGCGCTAACCTCACGTTACCGCCATCAGCGCGACTGGCGCACGTTATTGCTTCAGGGCGCGGCCCTCACCGCCGCGGCGCTACTGCAATCCCTGCCCTGGCTGGGGCAGGGAGAAGCGGCATGGAACGCGCTACTGCTGACCCTCACGGGTGGTCTGACGCTGGCCCCCATCTGCCTGGTTTTCTGGCACTATCTCACCAGCACTACCTGGCTGCCGCTGGGACCATCGCTGGTATCGCAGCCGGTAAACTGGCGCGGGCGGCATCTGATCTGGTATCTGCTGCTGTTTATCGTCAGTCTGTGGCTGCAACTGGGTTTACCTGCTGAACTTTCGCGCTTTACGCCGTTTTGCCTGGCGTTGCCGATTATCGCGCTCGCCTGGCATTATGGCTGGCAGGGCGCGCTCATTGCCACGCTGATGAATGCTATCGCGCTGATCGCCAGCCAGACCTGGCACGATCATCCCGTCGATTTATTACTTTCGCTGTTGGCGCAAAGCCTGACCGGGCTACTGCTTGGCGCGGGCATTCAGCGCCTGCGCGAGCTGAACCAGTCGTTGCAAAAGGAGCTGGCGCGCAACCATCGGCTGGCGGAGCGTCTTCTGGAGACCGAAGAGAGCGTGCGGCGCGATGTTGCACGTGAGCTGCACGATGACATCGGGCAGACCATCACCGCGATTCGAACCCAGGCGGGCATTGTGCAACGACTGGCGGCGGATAACGGCGGCGTGAAGCAGAGCGGGCAACTTATCGAGCAGCTTTCGCTGGGCGTGTATGACGCCGTGCGTCGCCTGCTGGGGCGCTTGCGCCCGCGCCAGCTAGACGACTTAACGCTGGCGCAGGCCATCCGTTCGCTGCTGCGCGAAATGGAGCTGGAAAGCCGCGGTATTGTCAGCCACCTCGACTGGCGAATTGACGAAACGGCGCTGAGTGAAAGTCAGCGCGTGACGCTGTTTCGCGTCTGTCAGGAAGGGCTGAATAACATCGTAAAACATGCCAATGCCAGCGCGGTGACACTCCAGGGCTGGCAGCAGGATGAGCGGCTGATGCTGGTGATTGAGGATGACGGCAGCGGCCTGCCGCCGGGCTCTCAGCAGCAGGGCTTTGGCCTGACCGGAATGCGCGAACGCGTGTCGGCGCTCGGCGGGACGCTAACTATCTCTTGTACCCACGGTACGCGGGTGAGCGTCTCGTTGCCCCAGCGTTACGTTTAAGGAAGGATAATGCTTTCGTTTTTAAAAGCCCCGGCCAACGCGCCGCTCATCACCGATAAGCACGAGGTTGACGCCCGCTATCGCTACTGGCGGCGGCATATCCTGATCACCATTTGGTTGGGTTACGCGCTGTTCTATTTCACCCGTAAAAGCTTTAACGCCGCCGCGCCGGAAATCCTTGCCAGCGGCATTCTGACCCGCAGCGATATCGGCCTGCTGGCGACGCTATTTTACATCACCTACGGGGTGTCGAAATTTGTCTCCGGCATCGTTAGCGATCGCTCTAACGCTCGCTATTTTATGGGCATCGGGCTGATTGCGACCGGCGTAGTGAATATTCTGTTCGGCTTCTCGACCTCGCTGTGGGCCTTTGCGCTGCTATGGGCGCTGAACGCCTTTTTCCAGGGGTTTGGATCGCCGGTTTGCGCCCGTTTGCTGACTGCCTGGTACTCGCGTACCGAGCGCGGCGGCTGGTGGGCGTTATGGAACACCGCGCATAATGTCGGCGGGGCGCTGATCCCTCTCGTTATGGCCGCTGTCGCCCTGCATTATGGCTGGCGCGTCGGGATGATGGTGGCCGGATTGCTTGCCATCGGGGTGGGCATGGTCCTCTGCTGGCGGCTGCGCGACCGTCCGCAGGCGATTGGTTTACCGCCGGTAGGCGACTGGCGGCACGATGCGCTGGAGGTCGCCCAACAGCAAGAGGGCGCGGGGCTAAGTCGCAAAGAAATCCTCGCTAAATATGTGCTGTTGAATCCCTATATCTGGCTGCTTTCGTTGTGTTATGTCTTAGTGTACGTGGTGCGCGCGGCGATCAACGACTGGGGCAACCTGTATATGTCCGAGACGCTGGGCGTAGATTTGGTCACGGCCAACACGGCAGTATCGATGTTTGAACTGGGTGGATTTATCGGCGCGCTGGTGGCGGGCTGGGGCTCGGACAAACTCTTCAACGGTAACCGCGGACCGATGAATTTAATCTTCGCCGCCGGGATTTTGCTCTCTGTGGGGTCGCTGTGGCTGATGCCGTTCGCCAGCTACGTGATGCAGGCGGCCTGTTTCTTCACCACCGGTTTCTTTGTCTTCGGCCCGCAGATGCTCATTGGCATGGCGGCGGCAGAGTGCTCGCATAAAGAGGCGGCGGGCGCGGCCACCGGCTTTGTCGGCCTGTTCGCCTATCTCGGCGCGTCGCTTTCCGGCTGGCCGTTAGCGAAAGTGCTGGAGATCTGGCACTGGACCGGTTTTTTTGCGGTTATCGCCATCGCGGCGGGGATCTCCGCGCTATTGCTGCTGCCATTTCTGAACGCTCAGGCCCCGCGCGAGACCCACGAAGCGTGATGCACCTCACCTTTTTGCGCTGAATGGGGCAAAACTAAGAAATTTTCCCGGTTTTGCCTGGACGCTGTCGCAGGCCCCTTTTCCTGTGGATTTTTACAATGCCTGCCATTCGCAGGTATAAAAATTAGCTCAGGAGTAATCCATGCTGGCCTTCTTAAACCAGGTGCGCAAGCCGACCCTGGATCTGCCGCTCGATGTGCGGCGTAAAATGTGGTTCAAGCCGTTCATGCAGTCCTATCTGGTGGTTTTTATCGGCTACCTGACCATGTACCTGATCCGCAAAAACTTTAACATCGCGCAGAACGACATGATCTCAACCTACGGGTTGAGCATGACCGAGCTGGGGATGATTGGCCTGGGCTTCTCGATCACCTATGGCGTGGGGAAAACGCTGGTTTCCTACTACGCTGACGGTAAAAATACCAAGCAGTTTCTACCGTTTATGTTGATCCTCTCCGCTATCTGTATGCTCGGCTTCAGCGCCAGCATGGGCGCGGGGTCAACCAGTCTGTTTCTGATGATCGCTTTCTATGCCCTGAGCGGTTTCTTCCAGAGTACCGGCGGATCGTGCAGCTACTCGACCATCACCAAATGGACTCCGCGTCGTAAACGCGGCACCTTTCTCGGCTTCTGGAATATCTCCCACAACCTCGGCGGCGCGGGCGCGGCAGGCGTGGCGCTGTTCGGCGCCAACTACCTGTTCGACGGTCACGTCATCGGCATGTTTATCTTCCCGTCGATTATCGCGCTGATTGTTGGCTTTATCGGTCTGCGTTTTGGCAGCGACTCCCCGGAATCTTACGGTCTGGGCAAAGCTGAAGAACTGTTCGGCGAA
The DNA here is from genome assembly GCF_004010735.1 of Salmonella sp. SSDFZ54. NCBI lineage: Bacteria > Pseudomonadati > Pseudomonadota > Gammaproteobacteria > Enterobacterales > Enterobacteriaceae > Salmonella > Salmonella sp. SSDFZ54. The sequence goes on along the minus strand of NZ_CP034819.1, from coordinate 1,885,003 downwards.
GAGATCAGCGAAGAGGACAAAGAGACTGAAGAAAACGAAATGACCAAGTGGCAGATCTTTGTTGAATATGTATTGAAAAACAAAGTGATCTGGCTGCTGTGCTTCTCCAATATCTTCCTGTATGTGGTACGTATTGGTATCGACCAGTGGTCAACCGTCTACGCCTTCCAGGAACTGAAACTTTCTAAAGAGGTGGCGATTCAGGGCTTTACCTTGTTTGAAGTGGGCGCGCTGGTCGGCACGTTGCTGTGGGGCTGGCTCTCTGACCTGGCGAACGGTCGTCGCGCGCTGGTAGCCTGTGTGGCGCTGGCGTTAATCATCGCCACCCTCGGCGTCTACCAGCACGCCAGCAACCAGTATGTCTATCTGGCCTCGCTGTTCGCGCTCGGTTTCCTGGTGTTTGGGCCGCAGCTATTAATTGGCGTGGCGGCTGTCGGTTTCGTACCGAAAAAAGCCATCGGCGCTGCGGACGGTATCAAGGGAACCTTCGCTTATCTTATCGGCGATAGCTTTGCCAAGCTGGGTCTGGGCATGATTGCCGACGGCACCCCCGTTTTTGGTCTGACCGGCTGGGCGGGCACCTTCGCCGCGCTGGACGCCGCCGCGATCGGCTGTATCTGCCTGATGGCGATGGTCGCCGTGATGGAAGAGCGCAAGATCCGCCGTGAGAAAAAAATTCAGCAAGTCAATATCGCTTAAATGTGTGCATTTGGTAACGTTTTGCCCGGCTTAACGCCGGGCTTTTTTATGCCTTGCGTTCGTCAGACAGGACATCCGGCGTCTGGCGTGAATGAAGACAGGCGTTAATAAATCACATCCTGACAGGCCAGAACGTCGACAGTTATAAATTTACCGTTATGATGGGCATCCTGTTTGGTGACGGATGTGCGCATGATTTGGTTGATTCTGGCCACGTTTGTGGTGGTGTTTATTGTGGGTTTTCGGGTGCTGACATCGGATACCCGCCGGGCGATTCGCCGCCTGAGCGAACGGCTGAATATTGATGTAGTACCGATAGAATCGATGATTGATCAGATGGGTAAAACGGCGGGCGGTGAATTTTTACAGTATCTGCATCGCCCTGATGAGTCGCATTTGCAAAATGCCGCTCAGGTGTTACTGATCTGGCAAATGGTGATTGTCGATGGCGGCGATCAGAATTTGCAGCGGTGGCATCGCTTGCTGCAAAAAGCGCGTTTAGCCGCGCCGATCACCGATACACAGGTACGGCTGGCGCTGGGCTTTTTGCGCGAAATGGAACCCGATATGCAGGAGATCAACGCGTTTCAACTGCGCTATAACGCCTTTTTTCAGCCGGAAGAGGGTGTCCACTGGCTGCATTGATACTCTTCACTATCTCGTTAACAAAAGACGAGATGAATGAGGCTGGCAAGGGCGGCGAGCCACGATTAACGGCCGGGTGGCGCGATTCATCGTTAACTAAATAAAGCGTAGCCGCCATCGTATTTGCTAAGGGTGAACCACAGAAGTAACGCACCGAATAACCGCTAACGACGCCAAAACATCAGAGGCTTATAGCTCATCATTTCCGTGACATATATCACGGAAATGTGATCTTGTTTTGAACACTAAAACTGTGACTCCTTGCCATACCTCCTGTCTCAAAATTTCTTATCATAAACTCGAAGTTGTACATGATTGTCTATAGACAACTCTAAATGTTTAGGCGCGCACCATGAAAACATTGAGTAAAAGTTCACACATCCCACTGTATCAACAGGTTGTGGAGTGGATAAGGGAAAGTATTTATAGCGGAGAATTAGTTGAGGATGACCGGATACCTTCAGAGTTTCAAATCATGGATATGCTGGAGGTGAGTCGCGGTACCGTTAAAAAAGCGGTTGACCAGCTTGTCCGGGAAGGTGTTCTTGTGCAAGTGCAGGGTAAAGGAACTTTCGTAAAGAAGGAAAATGTTGCTTACCCACTGGGTGAAGGTTTGCTCTCCTTTGCTGAAGCCTTAGCCAGCCAGAAGATAAACTTCACAACCAGTGTTATAACCTCCCGACTGGAGCCCGCTAACCGCTTTGTAGCAGAGAAACTGAGTATCAAACCGGGACAAGATGTTTTATTTCTTAAACGCCTTCGTTGTATTGGCGATGAAAAAGTCATGTTGATTGAAAATCGTATCAACATTGATCTCTGCCCCGGTATTATTGATGTAGATTTTACCAGGGAGAATTTATTTTCAGCAATAGAAAGATTATCTGATAAGAAAATAAGTTTTTCTGAAAGCCGTTACGCAGCTAAATTAATTGGTAATGAGCGAGGCCATTATCTTGATATTGGTGAAGACGCACCTGTTTTGCATTTGGAACAGTTGGTATTTTTCTCTAGAGGATTGGCCATTGATTTTGGTAACGTCTGGTTAAAAGGTAATAAATATTATCTTGGCACTATTTTACAGCGCCTGGATGCCTGACTAGCAAAGAGGAATCTATGCAGGATATTCATTTTCGCCGTCATTATGTTCGCCACCTCCCTAAAGAGGTGAGTCAGAATGACATAATCAAGGCTCTTGCCAGTCCGTTAATTAACGATGGTATGGTTGTATCTGATTTTGCCGATCACGTCATTACGCGAGAACAGAATTTTCCAACGGGTCTACCGGTTGAGCCTGTAGGTGTCGCTATTCCACATACTGATCACAGGTATGTTCGCCAAAACGCCATTAGCGTTGGAATACTGGCAGAACCCGTCAATTTCGAAGATATGGGCGGGGAACCAGATCCCGTACCTGTCAGGGTGGTGTTTATGCTTGCTTTAGGTGAAAGCAATAAGCAGCTCAACGTACTGGGTTGGATTATGGATGTGATCCAGGATGAGGATTTTATGCAGCAGTTACTGGTCATGAATGATGATGAAATTTATCAGTCAATTTACACACGCATATCTGAAAGAGGTGAAGTATGAGTAAAATGATACTATTTGTTTGCGCAACGGGTGTTGCTACTTCCACGGCTGTGGCAGAAAAAGTAATGGAATATTGTAAAGACAATGGGCTTGATGTTAATTATTCCCAAACTAATGTAGCCTCATTGCCAAACAATACCGATGGTGCAGCTTTGGTTGTATCAACAACGAAAGTTCCTTATGAACTGGATATTCCGGTTGTTAGTGGTCTGCCAATCATTACCGGAGTAGGTGAAGATAAAGTTCTTGAAAAAATAGTTTCAATCCTTAAAGGCCAAGCCTGATTTCATAAATAAAAAACAGATAAATTATCCAGGCGCTAACGCGAGGTCTGGTCACATCTGAATAAGAGGTCGGATATGAATGATATAGCACATACTCTCTATACCGTTGTGCAATATGTCCTGGGGTTTGGCCCAACGGTTTTATTGCCGCTGGTCCTTTTTTTCCTGGCATTGTTCTTCAAAGTAAAACCCGCTAAAGCACTTCGCTCATCGTTAATTGTCGGAATAGGGTTTGTCGGAATTTATGCCATCTTTGACATACTTACCAGCAACGTAGGCCCGGCTGCACAGGCAATGGTTGAGCGAACTGGTATTAGCCTTCCTGTTGTCGATTTAGGCTGGCCACCATTGGCCGCAATTACCTGGGGCTCACCAATCGCACCCTTTGTCATTCCGCTGACGATGCTGATTAATGTCGCCATGCTGGCCCTGAATAAGACACGTACTGTTGATGTCGACATGTGGAACTACTGGCACTTTGCCCTGGCTGGAACGCTGGTTTACTACAGCACAGGGAGTTTTGTTTTGGGTCTGTCCGCAGCCGCTATTGCCGCGATCGTGGTTCTCAAACTGGCGGACTGGTCTGCGCCATTAGTGGCAAAGTACTTCGGTCTGGAAGGTATTTCACTTCCGACCCTGTCATCTGTCGTCTTCTTTCCGATTGGATTGCTGTTCGACAAAATTATCGACAAGATCCCTGGTGTTAACCGTATTCATATTGATCCGGAAAACGTTCAGAAAAAAATGGGAATCTTCGGCGAGCCTATGATGGTGGGTACTATTCTGGGGGTCTTGTTGGGCATCATTGCCGGGTATGACTTTAAACATATCCTGTTGCTGGGGATCAGCATTGGCGGTGTCATGTTCATTCTTCCGCGTATGGTACGAATTTTGATGGAAGGTTTATTACCTCTGTCTGAAGCCATTAAGAAATATTTGAATGCCAAATATCCTGGCCGTGATGATCTCTTTATCGGACTGGATATCGCGGTAGCAGTAGGTAACCCAGCCATTATATCTACAGCACTGATTCTGACACCCATCTCTGTCTTTATTGCATTCCTTCTTCCTGGCAATAAAGTCCTGCCACTGGGAGACCTTGCGAACCTGGCAGTCATGGCTTCCATGATTGTACTGGCATGTCGTGGCAATATTTTCCGGGCTGTGATAACCGCAATTCCTGTTATTGTCGCCGACTTGTGGATTGCGACCAAAATTGCGCCATTTATTACCGGTATGGCTAAGGATGTCAATTTCAAAATGGCTGAGGGGTCAAGTGGTCAGGTATCAAGCTTCCTTGATGGCGGTAACCCCTTCCGTTTCTGGCTGCTTGAAATATTCAACGGAAATATTATTGCTATCGGGCTGATTCCTGTGCTTGCGCTGATTATTTATGGTGTTTTTCGCCTGACAAAAGGAACGGTCTATGCCTGATTACCACGCAGCGCTTGTCATTGACATTGGCACAACTAACTGCAAAGTCAGCTGTTATTCCTGTCATGACGTGTCAGTTCTGGAAGTCCGCAAGTTTCCGACGCCAACAATATCGTCGGACAAAGGCGAGGTAGATTTCGATATCGAAGCGCTGTGGCAGGCACTGCGACTGGTAATGGCTGAACTGGTGGCTTCAGTACCGTTTCCGGTAAAAAATATCAGTATTGCGAGTTTCGGTGAGTCTGGCGTCTTTGTGGATAAGGAGGGCGTCATTCTTACCCCGATGCTGGCCTGGTATGATCGACGTGGTGAATCTTATCTCTCGTCATTAAGCAAGGCAGAGGCTGAAGAACTGTATTCTATAACGGGATTGCCACCTCACAGTAATTACTCAGCATTTAAAATGAGATGGTTACTTGATAACTACTCCTTGCATGAAAGAAAAGATATCTGCTGGTTACATGCACCAGAAGTGTTGTTGTGGCGAATGACAGGTGCGAAAAAGACGGAAATATCCCTGGCCAGTAGAACGTTGTGTCTGGACATTGCTCGCCGTACCTGGTCTCGTAATGCTGCCGGGATTCTCGGCATACCGTTCGGTGTACTGGCTCCGTTGATAAAGCCAGGTGAAGTGGCCGGATGGATGACGGCAACGCTTAGAGAGGAATTGGGCTTATCTCATGAGGTAAAAGTCACACTCGCTGGACACGATCATATGGTCGGTGCCCGCGCATTACAGATGCAACCGGGCGATGTGCTGAATTCTACCGGCACGACAGAGGGTATTTTACTGCTGAATACACAGCCAACGCTTGATGTGCAGGCTCGCAGGGATAAGCTGGCAAATGGTTGTTACTCCGATGGTGAATTTTTCACGCTTTTCGCTTCTCTGCCTGTCGGCGGTTATGCGCTTGAATGGGTGAAAAAAACCTTTCGTTTAACTGATAAGGAAATAAGCACAGGCCTGGAAAAAGTCATGGAGCAATACCTCAAACCTTCCTGGTCTGTCGAGCATGTGCCGGTATTTATTCCTCATTTGCGGGGCTCGGGTTCGCCAAATAAAAATCGGCACACTCGTGGCCTGCTTTTTGGGCTGACGGATTCACTTCCTCCGGAGTCTCTGCTTGAGAGTGTCTTTATTGGCCTGGCGATGGAGTTTGCACACTGTCATGGGTGCTTTAATATCCCGGCGGGCAGGACAGTAAAAGTCATTGGCCCTGCGGTGAAAAACCCATACTGGCTCCAGTTGAAGGCTGACATCCTCCAGTGTCCAATTGAGGCCATTGCTTTTGATGAAACCGTCTCCCTTGGAGCATTGTTGATAGCCTGTCCGAATGTTGTCCCCCCGACTGTTCCTGTGGCTGAGCGATATTTTCCTGACGCGGTTCGTTCTGCAAAGTTGAAAATATATCAGCAGCAATGGCTGTCATTTTATCAATTTAAACTGCGGCAAGAAGGGGCGCTTATTAGTGAATAACTGTGATAACTCAATAGTTCGATAATTTACTTACACTGCTCACATAAATATCTGGAGTTAATATGCCTTTAGTTAATGGTAGGATCCTGCTTAATTGTATTCAGGAAAAACATGTCCTTGCGGGGGCATTTAATACAACGAACCTGGAGACAACAATTTCCATTCTTAATGCAATAGAACGTTCCGGATTGCCCAATTTTATTCAAATTGCTCCTACTAATGCACAGCTTTCAGGTTACGATTACATTTATGAAATAGTTAAGCGACATGCCGACAAAATGGATATTCCTGTCAGCCTGCATCTGGATCATGGGAAAACTCTGGAAGATGTTAAGCAGGCTGTCCGGGCCGGATTTACCTCAGTAATGATTGATGGCGCGGCGCTACCGTTCGAAGAAAATATTGCATTTACCCGAGAAGCTGTCGATTTCTGTAAATCATTTGGTGTTCCCGTCGAAGCGGAATTAGGCGCTATTCTGGGTAAGGAAGATGATCATGTCAGCGAGGCTGACTGCAAAACTGAACCTGAGAAGGTTCAGCGCTTTGTTGAGGAGACAGGGTGCGACATGCTGGCAGTGTCAATTGGTAATGTACATGGTCTTGAAGATATCCCACGCATTGATATCCCGCTATTACAACGCATCGCGTCTGTCAGTCCGGTACCTTTGGTTATTCATGGAGGTTCTGGTATCGACGCGGATATTCTTCGCAGCTTTGTTAATTACAAAGTAGCCAAAGTGAATATTGCGAGTGATTTGCGCAAAGCCTTTATTACTACTGTCGGTAAGGCTTGGGTAAATAATAACAACGAGGCTAATCTGGCGCGTGTCATGGCGAACGCAAAACAGGCAGTTGAGGATGATGTTTATTCTAAAATTAAGATGATGAATAAACATCACTCAGCATTCCGCAAAGTCTCTTAAGGAAAATATATGATTAGACAAACAGTACGCGTTATGAACAGTACGGGGCTTCATGCGCGGCCAGCCGCTACACTTGCGAAAATTGTCAAAAAATACCAGTCTTCATTAACGCTAGTTAATAATGACAAAGAAATTCCCATTAAAGGAATGATGAGTATTTTGGGGGCTGGCGTAAAGGGAAACACAATGATTGATTTAATTTGTGATGGACAGGATGAACTGGCTTTTATGGATGAATTAAAATCTGCATTTGCTGATGGCTTTGGTGAGTCAGTATAGTGCAATTCCCGTCAAACGGCGCAGGAAGTTGTAGAGGCTTCCTGCACTCATTATCGTATGAATCGTCTCCACCCGGAAAACAATCCCGTCTGAGACTGTTATTAAATTTGTTTAATTACCCGTTGTTGAAGTGCTCATTTCAACAACGGGACAGGCAAATTATAGATGAAAAGAAACTCAAAGCTCTTGCGGCGGAACTGACTAAAGGGATGACCCCGCGCGAAATTGTCGCTACGTTCGAAAAAATGGAGTATGCCGATCCAAAACTGGCGGTGAGTCGTTTTATTCTCAAGTTAGGTGACCACCTGAGCGATCACCTTTAAAGTTATACAGAATTACTGACAGACTCTTTAGAAATCGAAACCAGGAGAATATCTCACAGGAGACATCGCACCTTTCTTTCTAAGATCCTCTGGAATCTTTTTACCGAGATAAAGCTGTGCTATCGCAGGTGGCGCTACTTTTCCTCGAAATCCAAAGCGGGAATTTTGAGTAGCTTCAAACTCCTCGTCTTCATCCCATGAGGATATCTCTGGGAAATTCTCACGGGTAGATTTGAGCCACTCATCAGCGACATATACACCCCTTACGATTCCCTTCACTGTAGCCAATATAACTTCAGCCTTACGGGCACGCTCAACGCTGACCCGCCAGCTAAAACGTACGGCATCATAAAGATCCACATCTTTTGAACTTCTGTTAACAGAGATCATCAGGGCTTTATGTTGGAATACAATTGTTTCAGGTTGGTATGTGGCGATTAACTCTTTGATGTGTGCAGCACCATATTCATTACTGCCAGCACCGTTCATGATATTAGTTAAACCGGGGTAGGCGTCTATAAGGGCGGCTTCAACCTCGTAAGCGGTCTTTTCATCAGCTATACCGTGTCGGTGAATAACATGAATGACCTCAAGACCAGCTAATCTTATCTCTCGAAGTTGCTTGAGCTTGTTACTAAGTAACTCATCATCATCCACTGCTGCGACCTCACCGCGCATATGAGCAAATACACGATTGCCTTTTCCCTTCCCCACGTAGAAGGTACTTCCGTCCCTTGGATCAATTAATCGATACACATACCAGCCAAGGTGTTCAATTACTCCCGGTGGAAACTCATTAATATCCATGTCATAACGCCTATCAATTGATTCATAAAACCATGATACTGTCGATTAACAACTTATAGTACTCATTAATCTTTCCCGATGATTGATAAAGTGAGCAGCGTCTGCTGTTGGCGCTTAGCGGACATTTTAACTTTGCCCACCCCCAGACATCCGACTTAGTCTTAACAGACCATCGGTAAAACCCTCATACCAGCACCTTTAGCCCGTGTTTTTGGACAACATTAAGTAGTTTCAGTGACATCCCGCTGGGACGCTTGGCGCCGCTTTCCCACTTTTGAACCGTTGATACGCTGGTATTCAGGTACCGAGCGAAAACCGGCTGGCTAACGTTGAGTTCTTCTCGTAACGCTTTTATTTCAAGTGGCTGCAGGTCTTTGATGCTGCTTAAGCAGGTCGTGTCAAAACTGCGCATTGTCTCCTGGGGAATGGCATCCACGCTAAATAATCCAGATGCCGCGCTATGAATCGCTTCAAAGGCAGGGCTTTTGAATTTAGTTTTTGCTGACATGGCGCACCTCTACCAGTTCTTTGTTATTAATGAGTGCCGTTATCTGATCTTCGGTCAGGCAAGCATAGTGTTTTGCTAACTCACGGAAACCCGCGAGTTCGCGATAGCTAATGTTGGCCATATCCTGTTTGGCATACAGGAAGGTGTAAAACCAATGTTCGCCTCCCTTTGCCAACACAATTGCGCGATCGCGGTTTTGATTGAGACGTTTTTTATAAACTCCGCCGCCGAGATTATCTGCTTTTCCTTGCAGTACGGCGTTGATGGCCTCGCTTAACTCGTCGTCTTTTATCGTGTGGGACTTCGCTTCTCTGTTAAACCACCTGGTTTTGAAGATTCGCATCAGGTTGACATCCTGTAATCTAAAGTATAGCACCAGGTGATACACTATGTCTTACCTTTTGGTTTTGCACGCAGCGAGAGAAGATAATTCTCAACGCTCGACCAGCCTCGCAAAATGCAGCGCAACAATGTCAGTTGCTAAAACGTTAATCAGATCACATTTTGTAATGTTACACTGAGTGGATTTCCGCACTAAAACGACGCAGGTAACCACAATGAATGAAAATATCGCAGAAAAATTCCGCGCTGATGGGGTTGCCAGGCCTAACTGGTCAGCCGTTTTTGCCGTGGCGTTTTGTGTCGCCTGCCTGATTACCGTTGAGTTTTTGCCCGTTAGTCTGTTGACGCCGATGGCGCAGGATCTGGGGATCTCCGAGGGCGTCGCCGGTCAGTCGGTCACCGTTACGGCGTTTGTCGCGATGTTTTCCAGCCTGTTCATTACCCAGATTATTCAGGCGACCGACAGGCGTTATATCGTTATTCTGTTCGCCGTTTTGCTGACGGCTTCTTGTCTGATGGTCTCCTTTGCCAACAGCTTTACGCTGCTATTGCTGGGCCGCGCCTGTCTTGGGTTGGCGCTGGGCGGATTCTGGGCGATGTCGGCGTCGCTGACCATGCGACTGGTTCCCGCGCGTACCGTGCCGAAAGCGCTGTCGGTGATTTTTGGCGCGGTTTCCATCGCGTTAGTGATCGCCGCGCCGCTGGGCAGTTTTTTGGGCGGTATTATTGGCTGGCGTAATGTCTTTAACGCCGCTGCGGTGATGGGCGTACTGTGCGTCATCTGGGTGGTGAAATCACTGCCGTCGCTGCCGGGCGAACCTTCTCACCAGAAACAGAATATGTTTAGCCTGTTGCAACGCCCTGGCGTGATGGCCGGAATGATCGCCATCTTTATGTCTTTTGCCGGGCAGTTCGCTTTCTTTACCTATATTCGCCCGGTCTATATGAATCTGGCGGGCTTTGACGTTGATGGTCTGACGCTGGTGTTGCTCAGTTTTGGTATTGCCAGCTTCGTTGGCACTTCTTTCTCATCTTATGTCCTGAAACGTTCGGTAAAACTGGCGCTGGCCGGTGCGCCGCTGCTACTGGCGCTGAGCGCGCTGACGCTCATTGTGTGGGGAAGCGACAAAACCGTGGCGGCGGCAATAGCGATTGTCTGGGGACTGGCGTTTGCGCTGGTGCCGGTGGGATGGTCAACGTGGATCACTCGTTCCCTTGCCGATCAGGCGGAAAAAGCTGGTTCCATCCAGGTCGCGGTGATTCAACTGGCAAATACCTGTGGCGCGGCGGTGGGCGGTTATGCGCTCGACAATTTCGGGCTGCTTTCGCCGCTGGCGCTTTCCGGCGGTCTGATGCTGTTGACGGCGTTAGTCGTGGCGGCGAAAGTCCGTATTACGCCAATGAGTTGATATTGCTGCCATTTGTAGGCCGGATACGACGTTAGTCGTTATCCGGCAATAATAAATGCTTAATCAAAACCGTTATGCTCTGCGGTGGCGGCAAACCATTCTCCGCTTTTTTTCACCGTGCGCGTTTGGGTGGCTAAATCCAGTTGTACAAAACCATAGCGATTTTTATAGCCGTTCAGCCATGACCAGTTATCGATAAAGGTCCACATGTGGTAGCCAAGACAGTGACAGCCCTCGCTAATGCCTTTATGCAGCCATTTAAGATGCTCAGAGATAAAGTCAATCCGGTAATCATCGTGAATCTGTCCCGCTTGCACAAAACGCTGCTCGTTCTCAACGCCCATCCCGTTTTCGGAGATAAAACAGCGCGGATTGCCGTAATTATCCCGTAGGTTGGTAATGATGTCGTAAATTCCTGGCGCGTAAATTTCCCAGCCGCGGTAAGGGTTCATCTTGCGCCCCGGCATGTCGTAATAGTCAAATAACCACTCCGGCATAAACGGCGCTTGCGGATTCACCGCCGTATCACGGCATTTCACGCGGCGCGGCTGATAATAGTTAATCCCCAGTAAATCGATTTTGCCGTCGGCAATAAGCTGACGGTCGCCTGGCTGACAGGCAGGCAACTGGTCATAGGTTTTCAGCAGCGCCACCAAGTCCGCCGGGTATTCTCCCTTTAATACCGGGTCAAGAAAACTGCGGTTGAATAACAGATCCGCATGATGCGCGGCTTGCACATCGGCGGGATGCTGCGAGCGTGGGTAGGACGGCGTCAGATTCAGCACTACGCCGATTTCACCGTCGTAGCGCCCGGCGCGCCAGGCGCGCACGGCGGTCGAGTGCGCCAGCACGGTATGGTACGCCACGGTGGCCGCACGTTTAAAATCCACCACATTGGGATAGTGGAAGTCGTACAAATAGCCGCCCTCCACCGGCACAATCGGCTCGTTAAAGGTAAACCAGTGCTTCACGCGGTCGCCAAACAAGGTAAAACACGTTTGCGCGTACCGACCAAACGCCTCTACGACGTCGCGATTTTCCCAGCCGCCTTTCTCCTGCATGACCATCGGCATATCAAAATGGAACAGCGTAATAAACGGCGTGATGCCCTGCGCCAGTAGCTCGTCGATGACGTGATTGTAGAAGCTCACCGCTTGTGGATTCACCTCGCCTACGCCATCTGGAATGAGCCGCGCCCAGCTTAGCGAGGTGCGAAAACTGTTATGTTTTAACTGTTTCAGTAGCGCGATGTCTTGCTTCCAGTGGCGATAGAACGTTGAGGTTTCCGCTGGGCCGACGCCCTGGTGAAAACGATCAGGCTGGCGCTCGAACCACACATCCCACGTGGTCTGGCTTTTACCGCCATTCAGACTATCCCCTTCGGTTTGCAACGCTGAGCAGGCGCTGCCCCACCAGAAGTTATCGGGAAAACGGTATCGCATTGTCGTACTCCTTGATCGCGTAAATTCGCTCCAGAATACGCGATTTTGGCGAACAGAAACCGGTTACAGTCCGCATTTTCGCGGCCAAAAAACGGAAAAGGTGCGCTACATCTCCGGGCATTCCACCTTACCGAGAGCCTGCCAGTAGTTATGCTGATTGTTGCGCTCTATCGCGATCATCGCCTCCCGAATATGCTGCTGGTTCCCCTCGCTCGCCATGATTTTTTTCTCCCAGGCTTCATCGGTTAGCGCGCCTTTGGGCGTACACATTTTGCGCAAGTCCTTTAAAATCGTATTTTTTTCATGCGCCGACTGGAGCGAGCTAAACGGAGAGTCGGCATACGTGACGCCAGGTAGCGCGACAAGCGCGGCAATAAGCAGAAGCGTTTTTCGTTTCATAAACGGTATCCTTATCGGTTTGCACTTTTTCAAGAGTAAGTGTAGACCGTGCGACGTTCACTCATCGGGGCGTGCTATCCGTTGGCGTTGAAGTCAGGCAAAAGTGGGAAGGCGGTTTCTCGCTGCGCCTTCACTTTCTTGCGTGGCAGAATAGTGTATGTTCTGACTACTCTTTTATTTCGTAAGCGGTAGTGTAATGAGACGTATTGAGATCGTACTGGGAGAGCTGGAACGGCTGACGCGCGGGCTATGTCTTGCCGATTTGGCGCAGGAGACGGCGTTTACGGCGGAGGCGATAGGTTTCAATCTTGGGCTGGCGCGTAACTCCGTCAGCAAAGATCTCAATCAGTTATGGAATGACGGCCTGGCAATCAAAAGCCGTGGCCGCCCGGTCTATTTTCTGCATCGCCAGGCGCTGGAAACGTTGCTGGGACGACAGCTGGAAGAGTCTGAACGCGAGGTGCGGTCGGTGGCGGATGTGCTGCCGCATGAAGAGCATTACGCGCCCGACGATCCGTTTACCAGCCTGATTGGTTACGATCGCAGCCTGCGCGATGCGGTAGAAAAAGGCCGTGCGGCGGTGCTCTATCCGCACGGTTTACACGTTCTGCTTACCGGACCGTCCGGCGTCGGTAAAACCTTTTTTGCGGAACTGATGCACCGTTTCGCCTGTGAACAGGCGAGCGGCGCTATCCCGCCGCTGGTCTACTTTAACTGCGCGGAATACGCCCATAACCCGGAACTGCTCTCCTCGCATCTGTTTGGTCATCGGCAGGGGGCGTTTACCGGCGCGAATGAACATAAAACAGGCCTCGTGGAGCAGGCGGACGGTGGTTATCTGCTGCTGGACGAGGTGCACCGTCTGTCTTATGAAGGGCAGGAAAAGCTGTTCTCTATTCTGGATAAAGGCGAGTACCGTCCGCTTGGCGTGAGCAGCCAGCCGCGATCAATTTCGGTACGCCTGATTTGCGCCACTACCGAGCCGGTCGGGTCGGCGCTGTTACGTACTTTCCAGCGGCGTATTCAGGTATGCATTGATTTGCCGGGCATTCGCCAGCGCTCCGTTGAAGAACAGATCGAACTGATCGTGGGGTTCTTACAGCGGGAAAGCCGCAAAATAGAACGCACGGTCAGCATTGATAAACCGTTGTTGCTCTGGTTGCTGAATAAACCCCTGGAAGGCAATATCGGTCAGCTAAAAAGCGATATTCAGTTTCTTTGCGCTCAGGCGTGGGCATCGGGAATGACCGAGCATAACGACACGCTACAGCTGGATAAGCGGCTGGCGGAGATGTCGGTTAACCCGACGCCGGAACAGCGTCTATTGGTGGATACTCTGTTTGACGGTAAAGCGCGGCTAAATATAGACGCGCGCACGCTGCCCGCATTGAAGACGTCGCTGGCGACCGGGGCGGAAATTGAAGAGAGCGACCTCTTTTACAGCTTCCTGACGCGCGAGTATGTTAATTTGCGCAACAGTAACGTCCCCCCGGCGGAGACGCTGGCGATCCTGAAAAATAAACTCAGCTCGATTTTTGAATACGGTCTCTACAGCCGCGACAGCGTGGCGCATCCGCCGCGCTATGGCGACCAGATTGAAGAGCGCGTGACGCTGCTGATTGGCTGCGTAGAGCAGGTGTTGGGTTTTTCGCTGCCGGAAAATCTGGTTAACCCACTGCGTAAACACTTCCTGGCGCTGATAGGCTACGTGCAGCGCGGCCTGATCCCGCAGCTTTACTCTTCCAGTTTGATCCTGGATCGCTGCAAAGACGAATATGACAACGCCACGCTGCTGTGTCGGAAAATCAACGAACTGCTGCATATTCAGTGTCCGGCGACGGAAGTGGTCTGGCTATGCCTGTTCCTGAAAGAGTGCCGCCATTATCGTCAGCGCATCGATGCCAGCCCCGACTGCGGGGTCATTTTGATCGCCCACGGCGCGACCACCGCCACCAGTCAGGCGCAATATGTCAACCGCGTGCTGGAGCGCGAGCTGTTCAGCGCCATCGACATGCCGTTTGAACAGTCGGTGCATGACACGCTGGAAACGCTGACCCAAATGATTCAAACCCGCCAATATCGGCGGCTTATCCTGTTGGTGGACATCGGTTCATTGATCCATTTCGGCAGCACCATCAGTAAATTATTCCAGATAGATGTTTTGCTCATGCCGAATATCACGCTGACCAGTCTACTGGAAGTCGGGCTGGATTTAAGCTATGAAACCAGCGACTTACCACAGTTGACGGCGCTCCTGCAGAGTAAAAATATCCCCTGCCAGCTTTGTACGCCGCAGCAGGAGAACGGCGGCAAAGTGCTGGTCATCTCCTGTATTACCGGCATGGGAACGGCGGAAAAAATCAAAAAGGTGCTGGAGGAGAGCTTTGGCGAACTGATGTCGCAGGACACCAGGATGGTGATCCTTGATTATAACGAGGTACGTAGTCTGGAGCGCGTTCAGCAGGCATTGAATGCCAGCGAGCGGCTGGCGGGGATTGTCGGCACTTTCCAGCCGGGGCTGCCGGATATTCCGTTTATTTCGCTGGAAGAGCTTTTCTCCGAACAAGGGCCGGAACTGGTGTTGAGCCTGTTAACGCCCGATCTGTCCAACGCTGAACGCCGTCTGGAGATGGAGCGCAGCGCCATGCGCTTTATCAGCGCGCTAACGATGGAGAGCATCATCAACCATATTTCCGTGCTTAACCCGCAGCGTATTCTGAAAGAGATGGAGGGCGTTTTTAACCATCTGACGTCTTCGCTTTCCCTGAAACCAAGCCGCCAGGTGACACTGCGCTTCCTGATCCACTGCTGCTGTATGGTAGAGCGTATTGTGATTAACCGTAAACCGTTACAGATGGCGCTGGAAAGTCAGCTGAATCTGGACGCGCGCGCGTTTAGTGTCATCAAATCCGCTTTTCTGCCCATCGAAGACGCCTACGCCATCCGTTTATCGGATGCGGAATATTTTTATATCTACGAACTGCTCTATAGCTAATCCTTTTACTGGCGGGGCTTCGCGCCTCGCCAGACCTTTCTTCTTCCTCGCGTGACACAAATTCTGGCACAACCTTTGCTCTTCTGATGATGCGTTAGGCCGGATAGCGGCGTAAACGCCTTATCCGGCCTACCAGGAGTGTTCTGTAGGCCCGGTAAGCGCAGTGCCACCGGGCAATATATGCCGGTGTTCTCATGTAATTGCGCCAGGAGGCCATTTTGACTACCACACAACCGTTGCCCCACATCCTGCTGCTGACGCATGGCGGCTGGGGACAACCGCTTTGCAACAGCCTGCGTATGGTCACGGGCGAAATTAAAGGCGTGACGGAAATCGCGCTAATGCCTGTCGATACGCTGGGCGAGTTTTATCAACGCGTCGAGGCCGTGGTGAAAACGCTGCCGGAAGGCTCGCTGATCCTGACGGATTTTGTCGGCGGCACAACGTCCAACGTCGCGGCGCGGCTAAGCGCCGATTATCCGGTGGCGGTGATCGCCGGACTGAATGCGTCGCTACTGCTGGAGGCGCTGGACAGGCGCGAACAAGGGATGCTAACCGCCTGCGTGGACGAGTTAGTTGAGGCCGGGCGCAGTAGCTGCCTGGATGTGGTCGCCCATGTACGTCAGCTACAACAATCACTCTAAGGAAAACATCATGGCCAATATCGTTTTATGCCGCATCGACAGCCGTCTCATTCATGGGCAGGTTGTCACGAAGTGGGTCGGACAATCTCAGGCGAACCGGATAGCCGTTGTGAGTGATGAACTGGACGCCGATCCGTTTATGAAAAATATCTACCTGATGGCCGCGCCGCCAAATATCAAAGTGGATTGCTTCGGCAACCAGAGTTTTGCCGCTGCATGGAAAGAAAATCAGCTTGGCGACGGTAACGTGCTGGTGCTTTTTCCCTCACTGGCGGCGGTGCAGGACGCCATACAACTGGGCTTTGACGTCACCCGCATTCAGGTTGGCGGTCTCGGCGGCGGGCCAAACCGCAAGGCGGTTTTTCAGAATATTACGCTGGATGAAAAAGACGTCGGCATTCTTAACGACCTGAAAAACCGTGGCGTTCAGGTATTTTTCCAGACCATTCCGGAAGATAAGCCGCAGCCACTCGACGATATCCTGAAAAAATTCTAACCCTTTAATAGACACAAAATCATTCTGGATGCATCGAGGCGGCAACTGAGTGAATCCCCTGGAGCTTACTAAAGTAAGTGACTGGGGTGAGCGAAGGCAGCCAACAAAGAGGCAGCCTGAAGGATGAAGTGTATAGGATAACACTATGGATACCTTACTCTTTGCAAGCCTTATGGGGTTGTATTACTGGTTTGCCCGTTTACGCCTCGGCTACACCTTCTCCGCGATGCTGTTACAACCGGTGGTGATCGCGGTATTTGTCGGGCTTTTGCTTGGCAATATGCAGACCGCGATGATTATCGGCGCAGGGATGCAGCTCGTTTATTTGGGCGTGACCTCAACGCCGGGCGGCAACGTGCCGTCGGATCCGGCGCTGGCGGCCTGTATCTCCATTCCTATCGCGGTGAAGGCCGGTATGGACCCAAACCTGGCGATCGCGCTGGCAATCCCGTTTGGCGTGATTGGCGTGTTTCTCGATCAGCTTAGGCGCACGCTGAACGCCGCCTGGGTGCATATGGCGGATAAACACGCGGAAACGGCAAACATGGCGGGCATCATGCGTTGCGCCTTTCTTTACCCGGCATTGCTGGGGCTGGTGCTGCGCTTCCCGGTGGTCTTTGCCGCTAACTACTTTGGCCAGGATGTGGTGGAAAGTTTCCTTAAACTGATGCCGCACTGGTTAACCCACTCCTTTGAAATCATGGGCGGCATTCTGCCGGCGCTGGGCTTTGCCATCACCATTATGGTGATCGGTAAAAAGAGCCTGTTGCCGTGGTTTATCGGCGGGTTCTTCGCGGTGTTATACCTCAAGGTCGACATCATGGCGATGGCCATCTTCGGCACCTGTGTCGCCTTCCTGATTAAAGGCCTGGCGAAAAATGAAGGAGCAGCATGATGAGCAGTGACGTAATGCAACATGAACTGGTTGAGCGCGCGCGGGAAAGCGGGGCGCTGACCAAAGCAGATATCACCAAAGCCTGGTTTATCTACTGGCTGGGCGCCGAGGTTTCCAGCTCCTATGAGCGCTTACAAAGCCTGATTTTCTGCGCCTCGATGACGCCGATCATCAAAAAACTTTACCCACAAAAAGAGGAGCAGGTAGAAGCGCTAAAACGCCACCTTAACTTCTTTAACTCCGAGCAGACCTTCGGCGCGGTGATTCAGGGCATCTCTATTGCCATGGAAGAACAAAAAACGCGCGGCGAGCCGATTAACGACTCGTCTATCACCGGCATTAAAACGGGCCTGATGGGGCCGCTTGCCGGGATGGGCGACTCGATTATCTGGGCGGCGGTGATGCCGCTGTTGATAGCGATCTTTATTCCGTTCGCGGCAAATGGCAGCGCGATGGGCGGTATTATCCCGCTGATTCTCTACCCGGCGATCACCCTGGCGATCAGCTACGGCATGGTCCACAAGGGATATACGCTGGGGCGTGATTCGATTATCGGCCTGTTGCAAGGGGGGCGAATCAAAGAACTGATCTACGGGGCCAACGTGCTGGGTTTGATCATGATGGGCGCGCTTTCCGCCAGCTACGTCAAAATCACCACGCCGTTAAAAATTAGCGCCTTGAAAGGATCTGAAGTGGTGGTTCAGCAGATCCTCGACTCTATCGCGCCGGGCTTACTGCCACTGGCGGCGGTATTCGCCATCTACTTCTATCTGGTAAAAAAAGGGCCGCGCTACACCACCATTTTGCTGTCGATTGTCGCACTGAGCATAGTCTGTTCGTTGTTGGGAGTGCTGTAAATCATGACGCCGAATATCTATCAACAACTGGGGTTGAAAAAGGTCATTAACGCCTGCGGCAAAATGACCATTCTGGGCGTCTCAAGCGTCGCGCCGGAGGTCATGCA
This sequence comes from Salmonella sp. SSDFZ54, assembly GCF_004010735.1. NCBI lineage: Bacteria > Pseudomonadati > Pseudomonadota > Gammaproteobacteria > Enterobacterales > Enterobacteriaceae > Salmonella > Salmonella sp. SSDFZ54. The sequence continues at coordinate 1,866,451 of NZ_CP034819.1, read as the reverse complement.
GGCCACCGCGCGCGCGGCTTCCGCTTTCGTCGAGATTGATGCGCTGGTGGAAAAAACCGGCGAACTGGTATCGCGCTATACGGGTGCTGAAGATAGCTATATCACCTCGTGCGCCTCGGCGGGTATTGCCATTGCCGTCGCTGCCGCTATCACCCACGGCGATCGGGCGCGCGTCGCCCTGATGCCGGACAGTACCGGTATGGCCAATGAGGTAGTGATGCTGCGCGGGCATAATGTGGACTACGGCGCGCCAGTCACCAGCGCCATTCGTCTTGGTGGCGGGCGCATAGTGGAAGTGGGGTCGAGCAATCTGGCGGCCCGCTGGCAACTGGAAAGCGCCATTAACGAAAAGACCGCCGCGCTACTGTATGTGAAATCACACCATTGCGTACAGAAAGGCATGTTGAGCATTGACGATTTTGTACAGGTGGCGCAGGCCAACCACCTGCCGTTGATTGTCGATGCCGCGGCGGAAGAGGATTTGCGCGGCTGGGTGGCGAGCGGCGCGGATATGGTTATCTACAGCGGCGCGAAAGCCTTTAATGCGCCAACCTCCGGGTTTATCACTGGTAAGAAAACGTGGATTGCCGCCTGCAAAGCGCAGCACCAGGGGATTGCCAGGGCAATGAAAATCGGCAAGGAAAACATGGTTGGGCTGGTGTATGCGCTGGAGAATTACCACCAGGGCCAGACGACCGTGACCGCAGCACAGTTACAGCCGGTCGCGGAAGCGATTTCCGCCATCCATGGGCTTTATGCCGATATCGAACAGGATGAGGCCGGGCGTGCAATCTGGCGTATTCGTGTGCGGGTGAACGCATCTGAATTGGGGCTGAATGCGCAGGACGTCGAAGCGCAGTTGCGCGGCGGCGAGATAGCGATTTACGCCCGCAAATATCAGCTTCATCAGGGGGTTTTTAGCCTCGATCCACGCACGGTAGCTGAAGGGGAAATGGCATTGATTGTGGCGCGACTCAGGGAGATTGCAGAACATGCAGCAGATTAATTTTTATCGTCAGCGGGTAGCGATTAACGTGCTGGCAAAGGATATCGCCAACGCGAAGGCTATCTATGAAGCCGCCGAAGGCCATGCGGTCATTGGCGTACTTTCCGCGCAGTTCGCTACGGTAGAAGAGGGCGTGCCGGAGGTGAAACGCTGGATGGCGGAGGTGCCGTCTATCTCAGTGGGTCTGGGCGCAGGCGACCCGGCGCAGTACTACAAAGCGGCGATGATTGCCGCCCATACTCACCCGGCCCACGTTAACCAGACCTTTACCGGCAGCGGCTTCGCGGCGGGCGCACTGGCGGCGACAGGCGGCGAGCAAACACATATTAACGCCCTGGTCAGCCCGACGGGAACGCCTGGCGAGGTGGTGATTTCTACCGGCGTCAGCAGCAGCCAGGGAACGCCAGCCCGCGTTTCCTGTGAAGCGGCGGTACGCATGATGCAGGATATGGGCGCACATGCGGCGAAGTTTTTCCCGATGGGCGGCGAAAAGTCGTTACCGGAACTCTATGCGCTGGCGACAACCGCCGCCCGCCACGGCATGACGCTCATCGAGCCGACCGGCGGTATCTCACTGGATAATTTCGGTATTATCCTGCAAACCTGCCTGGAAGCAGGCGTGCCGCGCGTCATGCCGCATGTTTACAGCTCGATTATCGATCCGCAAACCGGCAATACGCGCCCCGAAGACGTCATTCGGTTGATGGAGATAGTCAAAGCGCTGGTGTGAGATTTATCGCCGAAGAGCGCTACGTTTACCGGGCCTACAGATGACGTGTATTTGTAGGCCCGGTTAGCGTTACGCTACCGGGCGATAATGCGTAGCAGGCTGGGCAAAAAATGTACGTATTGCAGCCGTCAGTGATTCCCTTTCGAGCCTCCTCGCAGGGTTAAATTTTCCTGAATGCTGTCTGTATTTTTGGCGAGTACAGTGGCGTCATCTTATTCCTCAGGTGACGGATCGCCATGAAAAAAAGCCCCACGTCCACGCCTCATGATGCGGTATTTAAAACGTTTTTACGCCATCCGGATACCGCGCGGGATTTTCTCAATATTCATCTTCCCCATTCGCTAAGAATACGTTGCGATCTGACGACGTTAAAACTGGCGCCGGACAGTTTTATCGAGAAAAATTTACGCGCGTTTTATTCCGATGTCCTTTGGTCGCTAAAAACGTGTGAAGGCGACGGTTATATCTATGTCGTTATAGAGCATCAGAGTACGCCGGACGCGCATATGGCATTCCGGTTAATGCGTTACGCGACTGCCGCGATGCAGCGCCATCTGGATGCTGGCCATAAAACGTTACCGCTGGTGATTCCCATGCTGTTTTACCATGGCGCGAAAAGCCCGTATCCCTTTTCGCTTTGCTGGCTGGATGAGTTTGACGATCCTGCGCTGGCGCGTCAGCTTTATGCGACGGCATTTCCACTGGTAGACATTACGGTGGTGCCGGATAACGAGATTATGCAGCATCGACGTATCGCGATGCTGGAGCTGGTACAAAAGCATATACGTCAACGCGACCTGATGGGATTGGTCGAGCGCTTAGCGGTACTTCTGATTACGGGAAACGCTAATGACAGTCAGCTAAAAGCGCTGTTTAATTATTTGCTAATACAGCATGGCAGCACGCCTCGTTTTGGCAAGTTTATCCGCGAGGTGGCGCGTCGTGTTCCCCAACACAAGGAGAGATTAATGACGATCGTAGACAGAATACGTGAATCGGGGCGCAGAAAAGGTAAGCGTGAAGGCGTGCAACAAGGTATACAGCAAGGTATACATCAAGGTAAGCAGGAGGAAGCCTTGCGTATTGCGCATACGATGCTGGAACAGGGGATCGATCGAGAGATGGTGATGATGATTACCGGGCTTTCTGACGAAGAGATTAAGGCAAAGCGCCATTAAACTTTTCCCTCTTCCGCCCGGTCATCGTGATTATCAACAGCGTTAAGCGGCCCGCGCGCGTCGACGGGAATCGAGGGAGATCAGAATCACTGACGAGAGAATGAGCAGCGTGCCCAGCCAGTCCGGCAAGGTAAAACTAATCCCCAACAGCAGTAGCGACAGCAGGGCGCTGCTTAACGGTTCCGCGCAGCTTAAAATGCTGGCTTTGGGGCCACCAATCAGTTGCGCGCCTTTCAAATACAGGCTGAACGTCAGCGACGTACCGATCACCACAAGGTAGAAAAAGGCCAGAATCAGGCTGCCGCTCACCGCAAAGTGCGTTCCTTCTTTAGCGTAGAAGGGCAGCAGAATAAGGCCGCCAAAGGACATACTCCAGCCGACCACTGGCAGCGTGCCGTATTGGGCGATTAGCCTGGAAGGCCAGGTCGTATAAAAGGCGGCGGCAAATGCGGAGGCGATACCCCAGAACAGCGCGCCTGAAGAGATCGACAGCGATGTTGGATTGCCGTGAGTCACCAGTAAAAAGGTGCCGATAAGCGATGTAAGAATGGCGGTTAAGACCAGAATGCCTGGTCGTGTTCTTCGCGCTAATGCAAACCACGCTACAATAATGGTCGGCGATAAAAATTGCAGCACTGTCGCGGTGGCGGCATTGGATTTTTCAATCGTAAGCAGGAAGGTTAGCTGAACGGTGAGCGCGCCCACCACGGAGAAAATCAGCAGACTCAGTGCATCTTTGCGGTTTTTAAGAATCGAAAATATCTTATCGCCGTGCATAAAGGAGAAGGTCACCAGTATCAGCCCGGCGAATAACAAACGTATCATCGTCAGGAACTGTGACGACATACGGCTTTGCTCCATGATGTACTGCGCGCAAACACCTGAACTCCCCCACAATACGGCGGCAATCAGGACGTTTAGCATCCCTTTTCTGGTGGAACCCATTTTTTCCTCGTCATGTTGTTTTATTTTTTTACGTGCAGGCATCATAACAGAGCTATCGCCAGCATTAAGCAGGAATTTATTGTTTAATGATTTCAGACGAGCCTGTTATTGACATAATATTGTCATTTTTTTGTCATAGAAAATATCAAACAAACTTAAACAAATCGTCACTATCCCCGCCTTTGCACTTTACAGAACATATTGACTGACTATAATAAGCGCAAATTCATGCAGGAGTAATATGTTGGACAGTCACTTTTACGTAAATCATCTGGCAAGTTAACGCACGCTATTCCTGCGCTGCTTGCCGAACCGGTGGGCAGCAATCTCCCCTTGTGACGATTGTCATCCCAATAATGTTACAACACGCGCATTGTCGCGAGGTAATCGTCATGTTCATGTTTAAACACGCTTTATTTCCTCCGCCGTTAACACGACGCTAATTGCCTCAGGGCAGAAATTTGTCGTGTGCTAAATATAGCACGTACTTATTCTTCCAGAAAAAATGGAGGAACGTATGTTAATGTTTCCTTATATTTTGAATTTACTGGCCGCTATGCTGTTGGGCGCGCTGATTGGCGCGGAAAGACAATGGCGTCAACGTATGGCGGGATTACGCACTAATGCGCTGGTGGCGACAGGCGCCGCCGTTTTTATTCTGAGCTCCATGACGACATCGCCAGATAGCCCCGGGAGAATTGCGGCGCAGATTGTCTCTGGTATTGGCTTTCTGGGGGCGGGCGTCATCATGCGCGAAGGGATGAATGTGCGCGGACTGAACACTGCGGCAACGCTATGGTGTTCAGCGGGCATCGGCGTGTTATGCGGCTTAGGGCAGTTCAAAAATGCGCTGGCGGCGACGATCATTATTCTTTGTGCCAATATTTTATTGCGTGAAGCGGCGCAGCGTATAAATCAACTCCCGGTATCCGCCGAGGCAGAAAAACGTTATATCCTGAAAGTAACCTGTAATAAAGAAGATGAGAGCGCGGTTCGTCAGTGGTTACTGAATATCGTAAAAGAGGCCGCGATCTGTTTACAAGGGTTAGGTTCGGTCCCCGCTCAGGAACAGGGCTATAAAGAAATTCGTGCCGAGCTCGTGGGTCATGCTGATTATCGTAAAACGCGAGAACTGATTATATCCAGAATAGGTGATAACGATAATATCACCGCAATTCACTGGAGCATTGATAGTCAATAATAGTTTTTTATTCAATTTCAACATTACGCCAGGCGTATAAGGAGGGAATGATGGATATTCCCGAGTCGATAAAATAAAACCCACTCAAAATAGTGAGTAAGCAATAACCTTTTTTATGCATAGATAATTCTCCCGGGGCATTCACCTTTAAATCGTGAGTTTACTATTCCCTGGGCGTGATATGCAGGAAACACTACACCTTAATTTTGGGGATTCATCATGACTGACATGAACATTGAAAACCGGAAACTCAATCGCCCGGCGTCAGAAAATGATAAGCAGCATAAAAAAGTATTTCCGATCGAAGCGGAAGCTTTTCATAGCCCGGAGGAGACACTGGCGCGGCTGAACAGCCATCGTCAGGGCCTCACGATAGAAGAGGCCAGCGAACGGTTGAAAGTGTATGGGCGCAATGAAGTGGCGCATGAGCAAGTTCCTCCGGCGCTGATTCAGCTTCTGCAGGCATTCAATAACCCGTTTATTTACGTTCTGATGGCATTGGCAGGGGTTAGTTTCATCACGGATTACTGGCTCCCGTTACGCCGTGGCGAAGAGACCGATCTCACTGGCGTGCTGATTATTCTGACGATGGTCAGTTTGAGCGGGTTATTGCGTTTCTGGCAGGAGTTTCGCACTAACAGAGCAGCACAGGCGCTGAAAAAGATGGTTCGCACCACCGCCACGGTGTTGCGTCGTGGGCCGGGCAATATAGGCGCGGTGCAGGAAGAGATTCCCATTGAAGAACTGGTGCCGGGCGATGTGGTTTTTCTGGCCGCAGGCGATCTGGTGCCCGCCGACGTCCGTCTGCTGGCGTCGCGCGATCTCTTTATCAGCCAGTCAATTCTTAGTGGTGAATCATTACCCGTAGAAAAATACGATGTTATGGCTGATGTGGCAGGTAAAGACAGCGAGCAATTGCCTGACAAAGATAAGAGCCTGTTAGATTTGGGCAATATCTGTCTGATGGGAACCAATGTAACCAGCGGCAGAGCGCAAGCGGTCGTGGTTGCGACGGGAAGCCGTACCTGGTTCGGCTCGCTGGCGAAATCCATTGTGGGTACGCGTACCCAGACGGCTTTCGATCGCGGAGTCAACAGCGTGAGCTGGCTGTTGATACGCTTTATGCTGATCATGGTGCCGGTTGTCCTGCTGATCAATGGTTTCAGTAAGGGAGACTGGGTAGAGGCTTCGCTGTTCGCGCTGGCGGTTGCGGTGGGGTTGACGCCGGAAATGTTGCCCATGATTGTCAGTTCCAACCTGGCAAAAGGCGCGATTGCGATGTCGCGGCGCAAAGTGATCGTCAAGCGCCTGAACGCTATTCAAAACTTCGGCGCGATGGATGTGCTGTGTACAGATAAAACCGGCACCTTAACCCAGGACAATATTTTTCTGGAGCATCATCTGGATGTGAGCGGTGTAAAAAGCAGCCGGGTATTGATGCTGGCCTGGCTGAATAGTAGCAGCCAGAGCGGCGCACGGAATGTGATGGATCGCGCCATACTGCGTTTTGGCGAGGGCCGCATCGCACCATCGACAAAAGCGCGCTTCATTAAACGCGATGAACTGCCATTCGACTTTGTACGTCGCCGGGTATCGGTCCTGGTGGAGGATACGCAGCATGGAGACAGATGCCTGATCTGCAAAGGCGCTGTTGAAGAGATGATGATGGTAGCCACCCATCTTCGCGAAGGCGATCGTGTAGTGGCGCTGACGGAAACACGCCGCGAGCTGCTGCTGGCGAAAACCGAAGATTACAATGCGCAGGGATTCCGTGTATTGCTGATAGCGACACGTAAGCTGGATGGCTCCGGGAACAATCCGACATTAAGTGTGGAGGATGAGACCGAACTTACCATCGAAGGGATGCTCACTTTTCTCGATCCGCCGAAAGAGAGCGCCGGTAAAGCGATTGCCGCGTTGCGGGATAACGGCGTGGCGGTCAAAGTCCTCACCGGCGATAATCCGGTCGTGACGGCGCGTATCTGTCTGGAAGTGGGTATTGATACGCACGATATCCTGACCGGAACCCAGGTTGAGGCGATGTCGGATGCCGAACTGGCATCTGAGGTGGAGAAACGCGCAGTATTCGCCCGGCTGACGCCGTTACAAAAAACGCGTATTTTGCAAGCGCTACAGAGAAATGGTCATACCGTTGGTTTTCTTGGAGATGGGATCAACGACGCGCCCGCGCTTCGTGATGCGGATGTGGGAATTTCCGTCGATAGCGCCGCCGATATTGCTAAAGAGTCATCAGATATTATTCTGCTGGAAAAAGATCTCATGGTGCTTGAGGAAGGCGTTATCAAAGGGCGGGAAACCTTTGGTAATATCATTAAATACCTGAATATGACCGCCAGCTCTAATTTCGGCAATGTTTTTTCGGTACTGGTAGCCAGCGCGTTTATTCCGTTTCTGCCGATGCTGGCGATTCATCTGTTGATCCAGAATTTGATGTACGATATTTCGCAGTTGTCGTTGCCGTGGGACAAAATGGATAAAGAGTTCCTGCGTAAGCCGCGGAAATGGGACGCGAAAAATATTGGTCGTTTTATGCTATGGATTGGCCCAACGTCTTCTATTTTCGATATCACAACCTTTGCGCTGATGTGGTACGTCTTTGCAGCTAATAACGTAGAGGCGCAGGCGCTCTTTCAGTCCGGCTGGTTTATTGAGGGTCTGCTCTCGCAGACACTGGTCGTGCATATGCTAAGGACGCAGAAAATACCGTTTATCCAAAGTCGGGCGACGTTGCCGGTATTATTGACGACCGGCTTGATTATGGCGATAGGCATTTATATTCCATTCTCACCTCTGGGCGCGATGGTTGGACTGGAGCCGCTGCCACTGAGCTACTTCCCGTGGTTGGTGGCGACACTATTGAGCTACTGTCTGGTGGCGCAAGGCATGAAGCGCTTTTATATCAAACGCTTTGGCCAGTGGTTTTAATGATGTTTGAGGATCGCCCAGATGAATCGCTCACCCGATAAAATCATCGCGCTGATATTTTTACTGATTAGCCTGTTGGTGTTGTGTTTAGCCCTCTGGCAAATCGTTTTATAACGAGGTGACGCCATGCAAAAAAAAGGGTTGGACAAAATTTTTTATCAGGTTGTCCTGATAGCAATCATCCTGATTTTACTGACTATCTGGATACGATAAGCTGCTGTTGGCGAGCCCCGCTTAAAATAAGAATCGATGTAGTTGTTCTTTTTATGGCGGGGCGCTATTTTCATGGTATCCCACATCAGAAGGGCAATATCATGAATAATCGTCGTGGTTTAACCGCCGTCCTGGCGACGTTGATTACGTTTTCCCTGAGCGCTACGCCTGTGCTGGCGAATCCGGGAAATGGCAATGGCGGCGGACATGGTAATAACGCGGCTAATCAGGGTAATAACGGTAACGGACATAAAGGAAATGCCGGGCAAAAAACGGAACACCGTAAAAATGGCGGCAAACCGGATCACGTCGAGTCGGACATTAGCTACGTTGTCGCCAGGCAACTGGCAGTGAATTTAGGGCTGACGGGTTATCAGTCTTTACCTCCGGGGATTGCGAAAAATCTGGCGAGAGGAAAACCGCTGCCGCCGGGAATCGCTAAAAAAACGGTGCCGGCGTCTATGCTGGGACAATTACCTTATTATCCGGGCTATGAGTGGAAAATCGTTGGGGATAATCTGGTGCTGATCGCGCTCAGTACTGCGGTGGTCACGGCGATTATTAATGGCGTATTTGATTAAGAGCCTATCCCACCAGGCGTTATTGGCGCAGCCAGTTTGGACACGGACAGCGCGCAAAAACCGGAGCGTACACGTAGTACGTGAGGTTTGACTCGCTACGCTCGCCCTTCGGGCCGCCGCAAGCGGCGTTCAAAACGCTAATGCGTTTTGGCGAGCACTGCCCAGGTCCAAAATGGCAAGTAAAATAGCCCCATTAAATGGGGCTATTTAGTCTCTTCAGGGCGTTATTTATGCGCGTTGAGAATCCAGCAGTTCATTATTTTTTACTACTTCCTGCGCTTTGGTATAACTTTCAATCAGTAGCTGATAGGCTGGGAATATTTTGGTATATACATCCGCCCATTCTGCGGCATCTTCCCTATTCCAGGTACGTTGCAGCTCAGAGGCTACCGCCGCGGTATCCATTGGTACTACGCCCGCCTGCACCACGCGGGCCATCGTAATTTCCTGCGCCATTTTACTGTACGTACCGGAGGCATCAATTACCGCAAATACCTTGTACCCTTCCGCGACGGCGCTGATGGCTGGAAAAGCCATGCAGACACTGGTAATAGTACCGGCGATGATCAGCGTTTTACGGCCTGTCGCTTTTACCGCTTGTACAAAATCGGCATTATCCCAGGCATTAATTTCCCCTTTACGCGCGACATATTGCGCGTGGGGTGCATTCGCATGGATTTCCGGAATCAGCGGACCATTCGGTCCCTGTGGTACGGATGCGGTAGTAATGACCGGCATATTGCATAAGGTAGCGATCTTAGCCAGCGCCGCGGCGCGCGCGCGTAATTCCGGCATCGGCATGTCGCCGACGGTCTGAAACAGGCCACTTTGGTGGTCAATCAGCAGCATTACTGCGTCGTTAGCATCAATGGCAGGGCGTTGACCGTTAAAATTCGCGGGTGTAGACATAATTCATTCCTTGTTGTTGCCTTTCACTGATAGTCACTATCAGTGTTAAAGTCATTAATCGCCGGGGCGATTTCCGTTTTTAAGCTGATGACAGTAATCCGTTGCCGATCCTGGATTACCCTGGTGAGTTCTTTCTGAAGGAATATTCATCGGCATCACCTTCAGTCGATTTACTTTCACGCGAATTTGTTATCACAACAATATTCATATTATGAATAAATGTTTCTATTTTACATGTCAGAGAGGATTATTCATTGAAAAAACAAACTATGTCCCTGCAAATTGTTTCTGATAGATAGTTTTAAAATTATTTGGTATAAATTTGAAATATGTGTGTTAAGGATTAACTTATTTATATTTAAATAACATAAAGCACAGCTTAAATATTAAGTGGGAAGCGTGCTTTTATTAATTATGGCTACTGTAACTCTTAATAAATTGGAAACTATCCCTACATAACGAGTGCTGCTTTTTGGGATATTACAAGCCATTATAGGAACACATTGAATAAAACCTTGTCTTTCATGTGGGGTAGATTATCAGGATATTTTTTCTCATGATTTATCTATGAGATATTAAAGCGTAGTGGCACAGTAAATTTGGCCACTTGATTAAAGGTGATATTCTCACCTCAATACAAAACAGGAGACTTAACGAACAAGAAAACCAAACGTACTTTCACCCCTGAGTCTGCTATAATGAGAAAAGCGGTGTCTACGCTTACCTGTTAATGTCTTATGCCTCTCGCTCTTCTATATGATCGGTATGTGCAGGGGACAATCCATGTCCTGCTACGCAGCCACAGCATCAGACTATACTCAGTGGTGTCTATTAACCCTCTCCAACTACGTTATGTTTTGGCATGGTAACAATGCGATGTTATGGATAATTAACGATAATATTGAATTTAATCCAGAAATGAATCGCCTGGCGTCATTATCGAGGCCAGATCTCAACATTATTCTGACAACGCCCGCCAGCCGCTGCTTGCGCCTTCTGCTGGAAAACGCCCCCTCCGTCGTCTCACAACAAACATTCTTTCAAAAAGTGTGGGAAGAAGACGGCATGGTGGTGTCGGCAAATACGCTTTATCAGAATATCTCCATTATTCGCCGCGGATTACGTACCGTTGGCGAAAATGAAGATACGCTGATAATCACGGTTCCGCGTAGAGGCTTTCAGATTGAGCCTGGTGTGAGCCTCATGACCATCCGCAAAGACTTCGCTCAGGCAATAGAAAAAAAGGGTGAGACGCCACCGCGTATGTCAGGGCGTTGGTTTAAACATTATGTACCTGTACTTTGGATGACCGGGACATTTGCTGTCGGTATTTTGCTTGGCACTATAAGTTGGCAAACCGTTCCCGATAAGGATTTTTACGATCGCTACACGCTGGTTGAAACAACTCAGGGCTGTCATTTTTTCTCGCGGAATGAAGATATCGAAAGCGGTAGCCGCTTTGCAAGCTATAAGTCAATGATTCTAAAAACCGGTATGGATTGTCAGAAATACCCATGGGTCTATTTCCCTTCCAGCAGCCGCACCCCAGCGGTTACGGCATTGATTTGTCAGCAACCTTATAAAACGCGCGGTGATACAGGCTGCGTGACGCTTTTTTTCCGCGGGGTGACACATGGGTAAAAAGGCACTGATGTTAGCCTGCCTGACGCTACTGTTTCTGGGAGTAGGGCTTGGGCATCTTTTTCATTTGTATACGGAAAAGAACCGGGATCCAGAGAAATGTACGGCGCCTGTGATTGTGTTTTATAACAACACTCAGGCTAACCTGACGCTGGATTTTATGTATTCGCTGAAAAAACGCACTGGGGTGGTTTCCATCAGCGGAACGTATTACGTCGATAATAAAATGAGCGGCGTGATCCGCCGTGATGTTTCCTATGTATGGAGTGAAAATAAAGACAGCACCCATTTTATATCGACGGATATCAACAAAGTCACGCGTGACGAAACACTGTCCGATGCGGTTATCGAGACGGTTTTACCCGATTTTTATGTCTATCCAGGGAAAAGTATCAGTTACACCATCCTGACTCAGGGCCATCGTGGCTTTATGTTCACCATCGGGAAACGCCCGATATTTTTCTGTACACATTAAGCTGTTTTGGGAGCCGTTTATGGAACGTATCAGCCAAATGAAAGCGCTTCCGGGTAAAAGCCGCTGAAGATCAGCGGCTCTGTTGTTACCTGAATCAGAAACTGTATTTAACCCCCAGTAGGCCTTGGGTATTACTATAGCCCTGGTCACCTACCTGTTGCGCCACGTTACCCCATACGTTCAGGCGCGGGGTAATTTGCCCTTCAATGCCCACTTTCAGTTCACCAATATTTTTCGTACCACGCATATCGCTGCTGACATCGTCCATCTTCACGCTGGCAGGCTGCGTATTATGGATCCAGTTCGCCTCCACGAATGGCTGGAACTCTCGAGATTTATTGTCATCAATGGCATTGTGGCCGTTAATATAGGCTTTTACGCCCATGCGGGTTAGCAGATTACCGGCGGTATCATCCTTGACGAGGGTACCATTGGCTTCGCGATTGTCGTCAGCCTGCACGCCCATCCATACCACCTGCGCTTTGGGCTGCAACCAGTAGCTTTGATGCGCGCTTTCACCTAACCTGAAGCTGTAACCGGCTTCAACCGAGGCGGTAATTCCTTTGGATTTATATTTCTCAGCGGCCTGATCCTGACCCATGACCTTGTTATCAAACCAGTTGTACAGCATCCAGGTATCTACATAAGCCCCAGACCGATCGATATTGTTAGCATACCAGGTGCCGTAAAGGCCGACGCTGTAACCGGTGACTTGACCACGGGAATGATAGTCACTCACGGACGACTGCGTGCGGTTCTGGCTGTTGGCATAACCTGCCATTGCACCAATATGCCAACGGTCAAGACCGTCAGTGCTCCACTGTGCCAGATCGCCTCCCAGTTGTAACACATAGCTGTTGATGCGGGTTTTTAGCTGCCCGCTGCCATCGTTGAAGCGAGTATGGGCGCCGACGTTACGCATCCACAGGCTGGTGACCTTCTTCTCACCCGTCAGCATGTCGGTGTACTGGGTTTCACCCAGACGGTCATGGAGACGCGTCATGAACAGCGTATTTGCCGCATAGTTGTTGGCAAGGTAGCTGCCCACTTCCGGACGGAACTGATGTTCTGTTATCGGCGGTGTGTCAGATTGCCCTATGTCAGGAATTGTCGGATCAGGGATGACCGGGTCTACTGGCTCAGGGTCTACTGGATCAGGGTCCACCGGATCTGGAATCACAGGGTCAGGGATAACCGGGTCTACTGGATCAGGGTCCACCGGATCGGGAACGACAGGGTCAGGGATAACAGGGTCTACTGGATCAGGAATAATCGGTTCGTCCGGCTCAATGTAGCTGGTCAGATACCAGTTTTTACCTTTCTGCACCACGTTGTAGTCATAGGCTCCGGCAACAATACGGCTTGCTTTTTCGAAAGTACCGTTGGAATTGCCAGCAACGTTAACAATTTCAATACCTTCAATGGTTTGCGCCCCGGCTCCTCCAATATTATTTACTGCAACAAATGTGTTGCCTGAAGTATTGCCGAGAACCTGCAGCCTGTCCGTTTCGGAATCATCATCGTTGAGCACAGTATTAAAGACCAGCTTACCGCCGTTGCCTACATAATCTTCATTGATGGTGAGCGTTTGCCATGGTTCGCCATCTTCATGGCTGAAGTTAATGGTTGCGCCACTATTCAGCGTCAGGTCAGTGAGCGTTGAGCTGCTGGTCATATTCCAGGTCGCATCGCTCATTTGTACAGAGATAACGCCTGTGCCCGCCGTAGCGCTGGTGATGTACGACGCCCCGTCCCATCGCGAGTTGTCCGTCATATTGAGCTTAATTGTACTGTTCTGCTGCGGTAGCGTACCGCTGGCAGCGGTGGCGCCAGCAGCACGAATATCACCGTCGATGACGAAACGACCTCCTGAAGAACCGTCAACAATGCCGCCAGTTTCCGTGCTGATGGCGTAACTTTCGCTACTGTTATCGCCCGCCATAGTAATAGCCGCACCGCCTGCCAGATTAATGGCGCCTCGGGAGAGGGCGTATAAACCGGCAGGGGCTTTACTATAGGATGCAGCCTTACTGGCGCTGTTAACGCTAATAGCGGCATTCTCTCCCAAATTAACGGTAGCGTTAGTTGCATATACCGCGTGTGCGCTGGCACCGTTCACCGTAATAGTAGCGTTGTTGCCAAGCTCGGTTCTGGAGGAGGATGCTGCGTAAATCCCCGTTGAGGATGCGCCGGAGGTTTCGATGGTTGCATCGTCACCCAGACGAATCAACGAACCGCTTTGTCCGGTACGCAGCCCCTCCGAACTGTCGCCGGTAGTAACAATATGTGCACGATTGCCGACGACAATCGTATTTTTGGCACGTGACGCATCCCGCATGGCGTTGGCTGTAATTCCACGTCCCTGGCTACCGGTCGTTTTGATATACAGATCGTCGCCGACGTAAATATTGGCCGATCCGGTCCAACCCTGGCCCAGTGAGTTATATCCGGCGTTAATACCGTCACCATCCTGACCATCCACGTAGATGTTGGTACGGTCACCGGTAATAATAAATACCGGGTTATCCGGAGTATTTGCGCCGTGAGTACGGATGCCATCGACGTCTCTACCATTATTCGCGGCATTCGCCGACTGCGTCCGAATGGTCAGGTCGTTGCCAAAAATCACGCCCGGACTTCCCGTCCCGCTGTTTTGAATAACCGTGACAGTGTGTTCAAACGCCTCCGCACCCGGCCCATTAAGCGTGAGGCCATTGCCATAAACCGGGATGGTGCCGGTGTTCCACTGATAAACGTAGTTGGGCATAGTACCGACTTTGGTGAAACCGGTACTGGCCTGAGCGGGAATAATAGCCTGTAATTCCGGCGGCAACTGGCTGACCAGCCCACTGGATGGCAGACTATCAACGTCAACCCAGGCCGCCTGGGAGGGAAATACCATAGAGGCTAACGCTGCTGATACCGCTATGGCGATGAATGAGTAATTTTGGGGAGTTGGCATTCTGCCTCCTGCATTATGGCGTAAAGCGTCTTCCACATCGCAATAATATGGAAATAATAAAAATGGAAACGGATCTATAAAATATTTGATATTATTTTGTGAATGCTATGCCCTAGCTTATTTTCAAGCCGCAGCTTATGCACATAAAGTTTCTTAATATCAATATTGTCAATATTTACAATCTGCTGAATACTTATTCCTGATACAAAGCGCTTCAGTAATATAAATTCCGTATAGTTAAGCGTTCGTCCACGTTTACTGTTGGCGAGCCGACCGGTAAACAAGCGGTGCATCTTTTGCTGTTGCACAATATCATCGTCATCGGAATAAATAATTCCTTGTATTTTATTGCTTTTCAAAATCCAGTAATTGGCCAGCGGAGTTAAACTTCTGTCAGAAATCAGGACAATATGCATACCACTGTTTGCCAGACTGTCAGCCCATTGTAAATCGGTAAATCGTCGAAGATTCGGGAAAGAAAAATCAACAAAGATAAAACCGCTGGATAAATGGTTGTGTCTATCAAGCAATAACTTTTCAATAAACCCTTTTTTCAGGAAAGCATTACCATCTGGCCAGATGGAAAATGCCGCATTATGACAGTATTGCACCCGTACTGCGCTGTCAGGGAATAATTGACAGGATAAATCGCAACTAATGCAATGGACAATTTGTGAAGGCTTTCTCATCATCCTGAACGACTCCCGTCGATGTTTCTATTAATATTTCATTGGTAAATAAATGTGTCAATCCAGATAATATACCGTGCTACGGCTGTCAAAAGTCGCGAATTATTGTCAGTGTCATAAACTCCTGGAAAGACCTAAAATACAGCTTTAAGGAACCATGACAGATCCGACAGTCGTAATACATCATTTCGGATTTGTATTTCACCCATTGGGATTTTTATACATAATCTCCAATATCAGAAAAAATCTTAAAACAGCACTATTTGCTAAATCATGAGGGTGATAAATAACGGTTCTCAATACCATCTGTCTGCTGTCCTCGTCACTATCGGGGTGATGTGATGAAATATAAAAGTAATTCCTGTAAACCTGTAATGAATTCTTATTATTAAAACCTAATTTAAGATTTTTTCTTTTATTGCATTGTTATTCAATGACTTAATGGTGACATTTGTGCTCTCATCAACTTCTTATATACAAATTTAAGACTCTTTTATAGAGACGCATGTAAACTTTAAGGAGGTGTAATGCTAATGCCATGAGAAAATCTTGTAACTTAACGCTGGGAGTTATACCTTGCCAATAAGTCGATCTGACTTAATTCTGATCGTGATAGTCTGAGTAACCGACAGACTTATCGGTCGAGGCTACTTCAGCCTCTGGCTTCTCTTTTCAATTGCTCATCTGATGAAAACTCTTTCCCGGAGCACATTAGTGAGAAACAGGATGTGGTCAAACCTAATGTCCATAGATGTCGTCAGTCACTTCAGAAATATTCGCCTCCTGGCAGATATCTTTAACCGCTCGTCCAGCTTCGACCAACTTAATTACGGCGATGTTCTGATGCTCAGTGAGACGGGCTTTATGCATAGAGATTCCTTCGTCAGCAGATCGATGACGTGATCTCTAAATGTGAATAGCACGATTATGTGGGATACGTACAAAAAATTAAACTAACTACCAGTAAAAAGCAAACGCGCCCGCCGGGAGTGGCAGACATATTATGCGGTGAAATAAAGTTGAATAAATCTTGCGGGTGTAAATCAGGAAGGCGACTCGCAATAAATCACGCTGTCGCCCTGAATCAGGAATAGTGGTATTAAATTAATGCTGGGGCGTGGATCTGTAATACCTGTTCAGCTTCTTGCTGGAAAAACTGGCGTGTAATGCTGAAGAATTCATGCAGTTTATGATCTGGCGAAGGGACCAGCTCAAGCTGAAGTAATTGTTGCAGATCCCAGCCTTTTTCAATATGTTCCTCAAAAAGCTGTTCCAGCTCTTCCCAATGATTACGACGTTCCGTTTGAAGGAATCCGCTGTTCAGATTTAGTAGATCAATGGTGTACTCTGCCCTCTCCATTTCCTGGGCATTTAGCTCATCAGCCGGTACTATTCGGCCATCAGAAAGGTAAGCAAAATAACGAGAACAGTCAGGGAGGTGACAATGAATAAACTTTGCCATATCCACAGATTTATTCTTTCCCTGTGCGTGACCACCGAACGCGTTGATGCCAAGCTGGGGCAAACCATTCTCAGAGTCTAACGCGCTGGCTGCGAAATTTTGATAATCGAAGGTTCGCGCTGGCTGCTGGCTTTTATTTTCGACGTGTTCAATGTGATAGCCGAGGCCACGCAAATCAGCACGGATTTCGCTGTAACAGCAAAGGTGATATTGCTCATTGAGAAGCAGAGTCATTAAGGCTGCTTTATTCTCACGACCAAAGCGATGCCAGCGACGAGTTGATTGATCTGAATTTTGTGGTGGTTGCTCATGTGCAGTGAGTAAGGCATCCGTTCCACGTCGGGTTTTGATCACATGCCTCATTGCGCTTTCCCTTTCAACAGCTTCTGCCGGGCAATACTGCGCTGTAAGCGTTGAAGTTGCGGATGTTGATCACCCAGCGCCACCTGCAATGCAGCCATCAGTTGCTGTGCTTCTGGCTCGCCGAACTTCCCTTGATCCACCCATGCCGTCAGCTTTTGTAGATCGGCCTTTTCCTTAACCGGAGGCTGCGGATCGACACCCATCACACTTTGCAGCACGTCGTTACTCGGCTCGCCGTAGGTCGCTCCGAGCGGCATCAACGCTTTCCCGTTGCCATTCTCATCCTGCTCAAGCAGACGAATGGATTCGCGTTTTACCGTACTGAGCACCTGCGGGCTATGGGTCGTAACAATAAACTGGATCTGCGGAAATGCGCTGCGCAAAGACTGGATAATTTGCTGCTGCCAGGCTGGATGCAGGAACATATCGACTTCATCAATCAGCACTATCCCTTGGGTTTTTAACGCTGTGTCGACGCGCAAATGAGGGTTGAGTTTGACACAGCGAAACGCGATATCCGCCACCATCGCAACCGCATTACGCAGGCCGTCACTGAGCTGGGATAAGGGGATCTTGCCGTGCTGCGGGTGATTCATCACCAGTTGCTGGTTATGGCTGGAACTGTATTCCAGATCGTGCCAGCCTGTCACTTCCTGCGTCAGACAGTTAATGGCTTGCTGGATGGCTTGAATAGCTTCTTTCATCCGCTGAACACGAACACCTTCTTTTAACTTTGCTGAAGGTGATTCAAGTTGTGTGATTTGATGTTCACGGTAGCTAAGCCATAACCAGCTATACCATTGTTCAAATTGCTTATAATTTGATGTGGCAGAAAGGCAATCGTCATAACCAGACAAACGTGAAAAGGCGCTGTTATCCAGACGCTGTTCAGTAGGCTGTGCCTCATAACGTTCCTGATACCACAAGCGAGCAGTCCCCAGATAAAGCATTAGGGGAAGCTCAACCTGCTGCAAATTATGCTCTTCACGCACCAGCGTCTGAAGTTGTTCACCCCAACGGGTAAGCTGCGCCGCTGTCTTATCTTCATGCGGCGGCTGTTCTCCTCGCTTGTCGAGCATCCAGGTTGCCGTTTTTCCACTTTCCCATTCCCCGGTAGCCGTAATCATGGCCGGAGACGACATTTCCATGTTCAGCGCTTCGGGGCGGAAAACCAGACGTACATCTTCTGTACGGATCGCCAGCGATTTATCTTTTACGTAGAGGCTGGCATCAAAACCACGAATAAAGGGAAACAGCGCCAGGCGTATCGCATCTAGCACTGCCGTCTTGCCCGCGCCATTCGGTGCAACCAGAATCGTAATGTGCTCATCAAAAGTAATATCGAGCTGTCTGAAGCAACGAAAGTTAAGCAGTGAAAGTTTGTCGATTCTCATTACACCAGCCTCACCTGTTTTTATGTTTTAGTATAATAACATCTCTTGCCTGCAATCTTGCCCGCTTTAAGCGGGCAAAGGTTACGCCTTTTATCACGTTTTAACTATTTATCCTGTTGATTAACATGGTTTTTCTAAGGAATTAATAAAATCCTTTCCTGTCGTGTCCGTAGAATATCGACAGCCTGGAGACAAGGTGACTGTTGCTGGTAACCATATTCTTTGCGATCGATACCAACTCGTTCATGTTTTTTCTTCAGAAAGTTACGGCATCGACAAACGTAGCGCCTGCGTTGATAAACGTAAGGCTATAGTGCCTTCAAGTAGATGAGTAAGCTGCGACGTTACTGCTCGTATGAACACCATCCACCCTTATGATGTGAGCCTGTACCCCCATGTGGATGTTGACCCTTTGGGCAGGCAAGCGCACCGGATGATGCCGTGACGGTAATAAAAGCGATAATCATCGCTGTAAATAATCTCTTCATATATAACTCACATTAATAAATTAGAACATATTACTACCTACTACAGAATACGCATACTTGATACGGACTTAGGGGATAATATAACGCGTACTTTAGTTTAAATTCTATCCTTCATGTGGCATAGGTTATCAGGATAGGTTTTCGTTATGAATTTTATCTGGGATATTGAAGCAACATATTGGGGGGGATATGAGTTATAAATATGTTGGTAAGCATGGCTGTGATGTTGCATTGCGGATGGGCTATAAAGAATGCCCCGATGAAAATGCTTATGGTGATGCCTATTATATTAAAGATGGGTTAAAATGGATATTTAATATAACAGGCTTAAAAAAACGGCTTGGCGTATACAGCGACGACGATCTCCGTAAACAGAACTATGATGTAGATACCTATTATCGAGTTGAAAACCAACCGGAAGAAAGTGCAGATGATGAAATGCAATCGCTATATCATAATTTAGCGGTAGAAGAAGGAGAACCCGTGTATCTGGAGGGAGGCATGTATCTTTATCCGGATGGCTCTATACGTTGATCTCATAATTTTGGCCTGGTAAGCGTATCTCTTTTGAGAAAGGATGAGCCTGTAAGTATGACCCACAAGTTCGTTTGGTGATTAGTTAAGTCCCGCCCGCGTTAGTCCTGGCGTACTTTTATCCCTTCTTTGCAGACGATATCCCACAATAAATGGACGTTCGGTTTTAGCAATCGGTAAATGGTGATTAATAAAATAATATTCCACTTTCTCTATCCACCTTTCCTTTCGTATTATATGCAAGAACTAGTCTTAATAATAAGCAAATACTTTGTCCCGAAATAGAGGACGAATGGTGGGCATGAGAGAAGGATGTTGGCGGAAGATCACAGGAGTCAAAATTGCCATATAACCATTTGATTCAAATCGTTTATATTTTTCTATTCTAATTCATTTATACACATCCTTATACATATAATATCTATCGATTAATTGTTACACGTATCTTCACGCACGTTAACTCAGGGAAAAAATTTTTTTTCGAAAGAACTGTTCACACTGTTCACCTTTCTTTTTTCTCCTTTTATTTCAGTATGATAGGTGGTGAATAATGGGTGAAGGGTGAACATTCGATTCTTCACCTCCGGCATTCTGCCGGTGTGACTCATACCGGCGATTAGTCCCCTGCACTGAAAATCACGCAGGGAGAAAAAAGTTTTTTTTGATTTGATTGTTCACACTGTTCACCTTTCGTTTTTCTCTTTTAATTTCAGTGTGATAACGGGTGAATATACGGTGAAGGGTGAACAGTGGATTGTTCACCTTCGGGGGAGGTCGGGATAAAAAAAAGACCGGCAGATGCCGGTCAGGTGGGTCAGGTTGTTGCAGGGTCGTCACATTTTGGCAGCCAGTCGCCGTAGCTTTCCTCTTTCAGTGTCAGGTTGGTCTGTATCCCCTGTTTGGTATGGCGCTTCTCGTAATTCAGTCCGTATTCCTTCAGCATCACCGGCAGCCCCAGCCCGAACATTTTCAGACTGAGTACATTCCGGTAGCCGTTTGCCTCCATGTAGGCCAGATAGGCGTGATAGAGGTATTTACGGTAATTACGCGGGATGATACTGGCGTTCCCCATATACATGCCGCTGGTCTGCGGCAGGGTTTCCAGATAGCCGATAAAATCAAACGTCGGGTCGGCATCCCGTTTGATGTTCAGCGCCTCGTCTGAGTTCTGCTGGGACTGAAGCAGTGACCGGGCGAGCATCGGGTCGCTGAACTTCTGCATCAGGTGACGCACGATGACCGCCAGCTCGCGGGTGATTTTGTCCTTAAGCTGCGGGTCGCGCTCCTGCGGGGCTATCTGTTCCGGGAAGTGAATAATCACCCGCCGGCGTGACACGCCGCCGCTGCGGTCGGTGAAGCGCATCGGGTTATTGTTCACGGCCAGAATCACCGCCGGGATATGCGTGGAGTATGCATCCCGGTATTTCGGGTCAACGGACACCGCGTCGCCGCCGGTGATGGCCTTGAGTCCGGCACCGTCGCCGCTCCATTTTTCCTGGTCCGGCAGGCGTATCAGTGAGAAGCCAGTTAACGCGGCACGTTCACGCGGGGATTCCAGCGTCTCGATGGTGGCCGACGTGGCGTTATCCTCCCCGGCCAGCAGGGTGGCTATTTCGGCCATGATACTTTTGCCGCTGCCGCCGGGACCGGTCACCTCCAGAAAGAGCTGCCAGTCGTAGCGGTTTGCCAGCACCATAAACAGTGCGGCCAGAATCACGTCGCGTTTTTCCGCACGACCACCGGCAGCACGGTCAAGCCAGCGCCAGAACGCGGGGGCGTGGGTCTCCAGCGTTTCACCGTCCACCGGCGGGGTGAAATCCACATCGCACAGGGTACGCATCCAGTGTGACGGACTGTGCGGGTGGAACGTGCCGTTCTGCGTGTCGAGCACGCCGTTACGAAAGCCAATCAGGCGGCGGGATGGGGCTTCCTGCTGCGGAATAATCAGCTTCAGGGTGTCCACCACGGAGGCCACCTTCCCGGAGGAGAACGGCGCGCGCAGACGCTGAAACAGCCCGGCCACATCCCGGGCAAAGTCCTGTGGCGGCAGCACCTTCCAGACACCATTTTCATAGCGGGACAGAAGCTGGCCGTTGGCATCAACCGCGAGCGCCTCGCCGTAATGCTCATAGATACGCATGGCCTTTTCGCTGGTACTCATGGCGGAAAACTCCGCTTCGCTCATGGTGTCGAACGGGCTTTCAGCCGGTGGCCGGATGGCATCGTAAATGGCCTTACGGGTGGCCTCCCCGCCGTACTGCGTGAAGGCATCATTCCAGTCACCGAAGACCGGCGGCAGGGCAACAACGCCCTCACACGCATCTGCGGCTGCGGCGGCTTTTTTCTGGCCGTCACCGCTGAGGTCACGGTCTGCGGCAAGGACAATCTGACATGCCGGATGCTTCTGCCGGGCAAGGCTGGCCAGAGAAAGGAGGTTCACGGAAGAAAGCGCCACCATCACCGTTTCACCGGTCAGGTGATGTACGGTAAGTGCGGTCGCGTATCCCTCCGCTATCCACAGACGTTTTCCGGCCTGATTCTGTCCTTCAAGGGTGTGACAGGTGCCCCTGACCTGTCCGCCTTTCAGGGTGCGCTTACGGCCGTCAGCACTGATTAACTGAAGGTTAACCAGTTCGCCGCTGTCGTCATACAGTGGCACCACAAGGTCACCGGCGCGCCAGCTCACGCCACCGGCTCTGTGTGTGCCGGTCAGCATCCGGCATTCCCGGCCGGGAAAGCCCTTGCGGGTCAGGTAGGCGTTACCGGTTCCGGTACGGGTTTTCGCCATCAGGGTTTGTGCCAGTGCGGCGGCGTTCTTCCGGGCAGCGTCTGTTTCAGCAACGGCGGCGGCCGTCACTGCCTGGTCAGCCGGTGGCAGGCTGCCGGTCACGGCAGCCACCTTTGCGGCCGCGTCGGACGGGGAAACACCAAACACCTTTTCAACCAGTTTCAGGCCGTCACCGGCACCACACTGATTGCAGTACCAGGTGCCGCGCCCCTCCCTGTCATCAAAACGGAAGCGGTCACTCCCGCCACAGACCGGACAGGGCTGATGACGGTTCTTCAGCACCTGAATCCCCAGCGCCGGGAGAATACGCGGCCAGTGGCCGAGCGCATGGCTGACGGTGGCGGTTACGTTCATTTTCATGGTGTTGTTCTCCTTCAGTGCAGTACCGGCGCTTTTATGTGACGGGCACAGAGTTCATCCATCACAACCAGCCCGAGAAAGGACAGCGACGGCGCGGCCTTCAGGGGGCCGGATTCCATTAAATCTTCCAGCAGGGCACAGGCTATCTGACGCCCTTTTTCCTCACCGTGCTGGCGCAGATAAAAGCCTTCCAGCTCAGCGGCGATGGCCGCCTCCAGTGACTCAAGGGTGAGATGCGGGTAGCGGTGCTGACGTTCGCACACGGTCAGCCAGGCACAGGCGACAGCGCGACGGTAAAGGGCAGCGCGTAAGACGGGCGGTAAGGGTGTTTTCATTTGCTTTCCTCCCTGTGACAGATGACTGCATTCCGTGCCGGTTGCATTAACTGATAAGGCATATCTGCGTCTCCTGAAGACGTGCGTATCCCTGCGCGAATACGCACATTTAATTTTTCGGGTGTCGTTTTTTAATTACAGATAATTGCGGTAACTGTTATCCGGGGTGATTTCCGGGTCAGGCTCTGTGCGGGGAATTTCCCGCCATTCCCGCGCCACCGGTGCCGCCCGGCTGACCGGAACAGTGTCCTGCGGGTAAATATCCAGATATTTCTCCCGCCATTTCTGTAATTCCGGGTCTCCGGCCATTTCTTTCAGTACCGCATGCCGGTTTACAGGGCTGCGTTTAAACAGGTCAGGACGGTCACAGGTAAATTCCCGCAGAAAACGCCCCAGCGGGATGTCTGTGGTGCGCCCGTCAGCGAGGATACGCACAAGGATACTGAATTTACGGCGGTACGGGTTCCAGACAATGTCCGGGCAGCGGTACGGCATTTCCCACGGAATACCGTCTTCCAGAATGCCGACCACGGCCACATCGGGAAAACCGGCAGAACGGTAAATCTCACCGGGCTGGGGAAAATCAAACATGCGTCCTGTCTCCCCGGTCTTGCTGCTGGGCGAGAAAATCGCGGCACAGGCCTTTGGCTTTCAGTTCATTCAGCACAAAATCAATATCTTCATTCAGGTAACTGAAAATATGCGGAATGTAGAGCTGATGCAGGCCGGAGAGTTCACGGTGAATCAAATCACCCCCAACAAACTGGGATACGGCGCTGGCGCGGTTGAGCTTATGGTAAGCCTCAATGCTGAGGTGTTCACGGGCGTCATGACGCGCTGAGACGGTCTGAGGGGCTTTTTTATTACGCACGGGACACCTCCACCACCGGCAGACGGGCAGCAAGGGAGAGCACATAGTCACGGACAAGGGAACGGCGGGCGCTGCGTTCATCACCGGCGACGGTGCGAAGCATACAGATACGGGGATGACGGTCTGCGCGACGGACAGCCGCAAACACAAAGACAAATTCAGGGTGTGAGGGGGTAAGGGTCGTAGCCATAAGGCAACCTCCGATAACAGCGTAAATGACGCTATCGCCGGAGTTTCCACGCTCGATGGCGATAGCCCAGACGGGGGTGGAAATACCGGCGTTATCGGAAACCGGCCAGCCCGGAGGCTGCCCCGCCTGAGCTACCATTGACTCTGCGGTATAATGAGCGGACGCGGGCAGAATGCACGGAGTGCCATTTGCTCGACTGACCACACACCACACCATAATCTGGCGCTCTGTGGCGTTGATTGCGACACAAAAAAAGACGCATGGCGCGTCATATGTCGCCGATAACATACTCGGGTTTCCACGCCCGGCTGCCGATTTTGCGGCAGCGGAAAAACTATATCCGCAAATGCCGGAAAAAGGCAAGCCAGAAAAAGGGAGTTTTTGCAGAGCGGGCATCATCATGCGTCGTACCCCCGTTTGCGTCCGGCAATGCGCCCGGCCATCCATGCGGTGACTTCAGAGTGCAGCCAGGCCACATTTTTACCGCCAAGACTCACCTGCGGCGGAAATTCCCCCTTACGGATGAGTTCATAGATGGTCGAGCGTGACAGGCCGCACAGGTGCATCACTTCCGGCAGACGTAAAAAACGCTCCTGCGTGATGTCCGGCAGCGGCATCAGTGGCGTCACAGGGGCGGGAGACGGGGAAGAAAAAACAGCTTGCATCGGGCTACCTCGTTAATGTCCATACAGCACCGGATAAGTCCGTCCGGCTTCGGGTAGCGCTTTATTTTGTGAATATTTTCAGCAGACGCAACAGGGGGGATTTGTTCCGGCAGTCTTACAATGGCTGTGTGTTTTTTGTACATCAGCGCCAGATGGCTTTAAAACGCTCTGGAAGGAGCTGGAAAAAATTATAGTGAAATACAAATTGTTTTTTCTTATTTATTTCAGTGAATTAATAAAAATAAAAAGTAATAAACAGCACAAAAAGTCTATGAGCGGGTGAACAGTGGTGAACAGACGGTGAACAGTCATTACTGCGATTGTTCACCCTTTAACTTACTGTATTACTTATCTTTTTTCTTATGGTGAACAGAGGTGAACAGTAAAATATAAAAAAACAAACAGTAAGCCGGTTTTTCCTGCGACCTTTTCCTGGCTTGCCGGTCTGAGGATGAGTCTCCTGTGTCAGGGCTGGCACATCTGCAATGCGTCGTGTTGTTGTCCGGTGTACGTCACAATTTTCTTAACCTGAAGTGACGAGGAGCCGGAAAATG
This sequence comes from Salmonella sp. SSDFZ54, assembly GCF_004010735.1. Taxonomy (NCBI): domain Bacteria; kingdom Pseudomonadati; phylum Pseudomonadota; class Gammaproteobacteria; order Enterobacterales; family Enterobacteriaceae; genus Salmonella; species Salmonella sp. SSDFZ54. Next base: position 1,840,971 of record NZ_CP034819.1, on the reverse strand, counting down.
TCTGACAACACCATCCCTGAATATCTGCAACCCGCGCTGGCACAACTGGAAAAGGCCAGAGCCGCCCATCTTGAGAACGCCCGCCTGATGGATGAGACCGTCACGGCCATTGAACGGGCAGAGCAGGAAAAAAATGCGCTGGCGCAGGCCGACGAAAACGACGCTGACGACTGGCGCACGGCCTTTCGTGCAGCCGGTGGTGTCCTGAGCGACGAGCTGAAACAGCGCCACATTGAGCGCGTGGCACGCCGGGAGCTGGTACAGGAATATGACAATCTGGCCGTGGTGCTGAATTTTGAACGCGAACGCCTGAAAGGGGCGTGTGACAGCACGGCCACCGCCTACCGGAAGGCACATCATCACCTTCTGAGTCTGTATGCAGAGCATGAGCTGGAACACGCCCTGAATGAAACCTGTGAGGCGCTTGTCCGGGCAATGCATCTGAGCATTCTGGTACAGGAAAATCCGCTCGCCAACACCACCGGCCATCAGGGCTACGTCGCACCGGAAAAGGCTGTCATGCAGCAGGTGAAATCATCGCTGGAACAGAAAATTAAACAGATGCAAATCAGCCTCACCGGCGAGCCGGTTCTCCGGCTGACCGGACTGTCAGCGGCAACACTCCCGCACATGGATTATGAGGTGGCAGGCACACCGGCACAGCGCAAGGTGTGGCAGGACAAAATAGACCAGCAGGGAGCAGAGCTTAAGGCCAGAGGACTGCTGTCATGATGCGCTGCCCTTTCTGTCGTCATTCAGCGCATACCCGCACCAGCCGGTATGTGAGTGACAATGTCAAAGAAAGTTATCTGCAGTGCCAGAATATTTACTGTTCGGCGACATTTAAAACGCATGAGTCAATTTGTGCCGTGATTCGTTCTCCGGTCACGGAGGAAAAACCAGCATCGGCAAGCACAGCACCGGCTGTTGTCCGAAAAGTTAAAGGCTGTTACAGCTCACCATTCAACCATTAATCAGGAGACGGGGTGTGACCACAATGTCATTACAGCAGGCTTTTGAGGTCTGCCAGAATAACAAAGCGGCATGGCTTCAGCGCAAAAATGAACTGGCTGCGGCCGAACAGGAATATCTGCGGCTTCAGTCAGGAGAAGGCAGAAGCGTCAGTCGCCTGGACGAATTACGCAATATTATCGAAGTCAGAAAATGGCAGGTGAATCAGGCCGCCGGTCGTTATATTCGTTCGCATGAAGCCGTTCAGCACATCAGCATCCGCTACCGGCTGAATGATTTTATGCAGCAGCACGGCACAGCACTGGCGGCGGCACTGGCACCGGAGCTGATGGGCTACAGTGAGCTGACGGCCATTGCCCGAAACTGTGCCATACAGCGTACCACAGATGCCCTGCGTGAAGCCCTTCTGTCCTGGCTTGCGAAGGGGGAAAAAATTAATTATTCCGCACAGGATAGCGACATTTTAACGACCATCGGATTCAGGCCTGACGTGGCTTCGGTGGACGACAGCCGTGAAAAATTCACCCCTGCGCAGAACATGATTTTTTCGCGTAAAAGTGCAGAACTGGCATCACGTCAGTCTGTGTAAAATTCCCCGAAAATCCGCCCGTTTTTACTGAAAAAAGCCATGCATCGATAAGGTGCATGGCTTTGCATGCGTTTTCCCGCCTCATTTCCTGCAGACCAGGCCACGCCCGGCACGGCCTGAGCGTGACTGTGCAACTGCATTAAAACCGCCCTGCAAAGCGGGCGGGCGAGGCGGGGAAAGCACTGCGCGCACGAGAGTAAAACATTACTCAATTGAAAAATGTAACATTCCTCTCTCTCTCGGTGTAATGGTGTTGGGATGAACTAACCGTTCCATTTCAAAACCAAAATCATGATAAGCAGTATTATAAAAAGAGCTTAAAATAAATTTCACAAACGTTACCGGACATAATGGTGACGACAATGGTATCCGGCAATTTTTAAACTGACCTAGGGTTAGGTGTGCTGCTGGATGAATAACATCATTAGCGTCATCAGGGGCATAATCCACTCGTATCGGAACGGGTAAAATTGATTTTTGGACAATGTCAGCATAAAAGTTGCTTTCGTCTAAATATAACTCAGGGTCATTCTGGAATGATTCGTAATTAGGCGCGGGGAAATAACATAGTCTTTCTTTTACAAGTTTCATTCGACGATCAAACTGAAATAAAAGATGGAGTAACCCACCATCTAATAATTTGATATTATATTGCCTTTTTTCGTCCAAGAAGTTATAGATATCAACATACTCAATATTTCTTAATGCAATTGAAGTATCAGCGAATCCGCTATAGCTGACATAATAATATTCTTTATCCCGTGTTATTACAGGATAGTTTTGTGCGTCACTGATACCCACTGATATCAGATGAGATGTGATTTTTCTAATTGCTGCGCAAATGCTACTTGAGTTCATCTCATTCACCCTTCAGTTGCTTAATTAAAGCAAGGCGTAACTCTTCTGGTATATCTTCAACTCTAACTTGTCCATCCAATAGAACCATGAGATTATGGGCGTTCAATTTAGCTTGGTGTACTCTTTTTCTCTCTTGAGAAGTCATATCCCTGTTCACCAGTCGCATTTTTTTACGCTCTGCTTCTGTTGGGTATGTAAATTCCAGTTTAAATCCTCTTTGTTTCACCTCATTGTATTCGTTAATCAGGCCATCAAAGGAAGAACCCACACCACATACACGAAGCCATGCTTTAGTTCTTGTCATTGCAGTAAAAAGGATATTTCTACGCTTTGCCAGTTCATAATCCACGTTGCAATAATGAGCATCCATGATGTATACCATAGCTGCTTCGTTTCCCTTTGCTCTGAATATGGATGTAAATGTTACACTATTGTCTGAGAAAAACTCATCAGGAGAGCTTGTAATTCCAGCTATAGATGTATTAATTCCGTTTTGGAATAAAAGGTCACGCAGATAACCTACTTCATTTCTCATACGTATTGTATCTGGGTGAATTACAACAATGTCGCTAGGTAATATCTCTTCCTCATGAATATTTTTAAATATTTCCTGCGCAATCCAATTAGATTGAGAATGCTTGTCTTCAAATTTAACAAACTGGATCATCTCATCAATTGAGTTATGTGCACTCAATAGGGATGGGCTAGATTTCGTTGTCCTTGATAATATAACCTCCTTTCCCTCAACTAATTCACCATCTATTTTTTCATAACCAATCTCTGTCCATAATCCTTCAAAATCAAACATCTGAATTATTGGTTTATGATAAATACCAAACCCTAAAGCATGAGCCGTGGTTAAGATTGGGCCTGGATTTCGATAACAAATGTCTAAAGTTATATCTTGTTCTTCACTGGTGAAACTAACAATTGGTTTTCCATGCTCGTCTACTCCCCAAATTTGTTCAGGAGAAGGCATGGATGAATCCCCAAGATTTTGTAATTCATCATAAGCGTAAACTAATCGTTTCTTTTCCCCTAGCAAAGAATAACATATGCGGAGAAACTCAATTGAAAAATCTTGAGCCTCATCAATAAGGATGAAATCATATAATTTCTTATCTTCTTTTTTATTATCGAGGAAGTTCTTACAGGCAGCCTGAAAAGGTGTTTCATTAAATTCTGCAAGACGACGTGCGCCGTTATAATCGTAATAAGGTATATTATGTGCCACACATGCGTTGTAATATAAACCTTCTGTTTTAGAGCCGCCCCAGGCATGAATAATGTCTACGTTATCCCAATCAATTCCATTATCATCTGCGAATGCTGAGACTAAATGTTTTAGTTGCTCTTTGAGAGAGCGACTATTGAAAGTAACTGCTATTTTCCAGTGAGGATTTTGTGAGTGTATATGTGCAATTTTTCGAGCGAGAACAATAGTCTTACCTGAGCCAGCAAGCCCACGAATCCTTTGGACATTATCAATATTGACCAAGACGGCAGTCGTTTGACTAGAATCAAGAGTGGCAAGTGAATTCTCCAATTTTTTTAGTACGCTACCCTTTGAGTCAATCTGTCTGACATAGCTTCTTTTTCTCTTGGGCTTCAATTTTGAAAGTGATTGAACATGGGATAGTAAAGTTTCAAGAAGGGAACCATCATCCCAGGTAATGTCATTGAGAATAGATAATATTTCATCAACATTGGAACTAATGCTTAAACCACTGTCACAATCAAAATCATCAATATTTATACAGTTTGGTGCGAAAACAATACTGTTCACAGGTACGTTTAATATTCTGTTTTTAGTCAGTGCTTTTACTTCAGAAAGTTTTGCGACGAATTTCATGTGCATTTCGTCAATGATATCAATATCATCTTGGGTTAACTCTCTTTCCTCATTGAAATGGAAAATGACAACACCATGCTTTGATGAGCAAATTAGACCATCAAGAGTAACATTGTTTTCGCTCAGAAAAATAACAGGAAAACCGCGATAATAATATCCAGTTATATCATTTATCTTTCTTATTGAATTTTCTAGAATATCAGAAACAGTATGATTCTGAGGTTTCATTCCCAATATTTCAATCATTTTGAACTCCGGTAGATAAATTCATCAAAAAATCCGAGTATTTTTGCATCATATATTTTCTTTTATCAAGATACAAAGCATGATTATATGTGCCTCGGATAGTATTCTTATCAACATGTGCGAGCTGAATCTCAATCCATGCGCTCTCAAATCCCATTTCATGAAGAATTGTCGATAGTGTATGCCTAAAACCATGACCAGTAGTTCTTCCCTTATAACCTAATGATTCAATAACTTGGTTTACACTTTCTTTGCTTATCGGTTTTCTACGATCATTTCTGCCAATAAAAACATAGGGATAGTCCGATGTTATCGGTTGTAGTTGTTTAAACAGTTCAATTACCTGAGATGATAAAGGTACTATATGTGGCCGACGCATTTTCATCCGTTCAGCAGGTATTTCCCAGATACCTTTTATCAAATCAATTTCACTCCAAGTTGCAAAACGCATTTCCTGCGTCCTGACTCCTGTCATCATTAGGATCTTGGTTGCGTTTTTGGTAATAATACTTCCAGTATATGACTCTAGATCTCTAACAAAATGAGGTAGCTCTTCCGCGGATAAAAACGGATGATGCTTTTGCTTGGGAATAGCCAAAGCGATTGCTAAATCAGGCGCCGGATTGTATTCAGCACGGCCAGTGATGATCGCGTAGCGAAACACTTCTCCACATCGTTGGCGAACTTTTCTGGTTTTCTCCAACGCTCCACGTTTTTCGATGCGCTTAAGTACTTCAAGCAGTTCTAATGGCTTAATTTCAGATATTGGGCGTTTACCAATGAAAGGAAAAACATCCTGTTCGAATGTTTTAATAATTTCCTCCCGATAAGCGATAGTCCAGCGATCTGCTTTTGCTGCATGCCATTCTCTGCTAACTGACTCAAAAGAATTTTCAGTTGATAATTTTTGAGCAAGTTTCTGAGCCTTCCGTTCTTCTACTGGGTCTATGCCGTTTGCTACCTGCTTACGTGCAGTATCACGTTTCTCTCGTGCTTCTGCGAGGCTAACAAGTTCGTAACTACCAAATGACATTAGCCGTGCTTTACCGGCGAAACGAAAGCGGAAGCGCCAGCCCTTTGAACCGTCTGGCTTGATGAGTAGTGACAAACCGTGCCCATCATTCATTGTATATGGTTTGTCTTGTGGTTTTGCGCGTTTGATTTGTATATCGGTTAGAGCCATGTGTATAACTGAAAACTGCGTATGAAGATTCTATACACATTACTATACATATTTTTCGCGGATTCAGGGAGATGATCTCGGACTATTACGGACAAGATGATTATTTATAATATTGAATATAAAGGATTTTATGGAGTATCTCGGAACTGGCTGGATGAAGTTTGGCGGAAGATCACAGGAGTCGAACCTGCCCGGGACCGCTGGCGGCCCCAACTGGATTTGAAGTCCAGCCGCCTCACCGGAGACGACGATCTTCCGCGCCTCGATTGCTACATGGAGGCGCGCGCATTATAGCTACTTCCTGGCGTTTCCACATCCCCTCCCGTGCTTTTTTAACTTCCCTTTCCTTCTGCCATGATCGGTTTCATATAAACCCCCATAAAATCCATTAGTTACATTTCATCACACTTTTTGACGCTACCCTGATCACAGAAAACAAGAATCGTAATTTGATAACCAAATAACGGAATATTCACGCTCGCAGGGAAGGTTTACAAAAACTGTAACCGGTATCAGTGAGCGTTGTAAGCGTTAAGGATGCGTAATGAAAAGTGAGATTCTCTCCGTTAAGGAGAAGATTGGCTATGGTATGGGCGATGCCGCGAGCCACATCATCTTTGATAACGTCATGTTATATATGATGTTCTTCTATACCGATATTTTCGGCATTCCCGCTGGTTTTGTTGGCACCATGTTTTTACTGGCGCGTGCGCTTGATGCCATCTCCGACCCTTGCATGGGCCTGCTAGCCGACCGCACCCGCTCTCGCTGGGGCAAATTCCGACCCTGGGTGCTGTTTGGCGCGTTGCCGTTTGGTATCGTTTGCGTGCTGGCTTATAGCACGCCGGATCTCAGTCTGAACGGCAAAATGATTTATGCCGCCATCACCTACACGTTGCTTACCCTTCTGTACACTGTGGTCAACATCCCTTATTGCGCGTTGGGGGGTGTAATAACCAATGACCCAACGCAGCGTATCTCCCTGCAATCCTGGCGCTTTGTGCTGGCAACGGCGGGCGGAATGCTTTCTACCGTACTGATGATGCCTCTGGTGAAACTGATTGGCGGCGAGAATAAGGCGCTGGGCTTCCAGGGGGGTATCGCGGCGCTCTCGGTGGTGGCGTTCCTGATGCTGGCGTTCTGCTTCTTTACCACCAAAGAGCGCGTTGAAGCGCCTGCCACCCATACCTCCATGCGTGAAGACCTGCGTGATATCTGGCACAACGACCAGTGGCGCATAGTCGGCCTGCTCACCATCCTGAATATTCTGGCGGTATGCGTGCGCGGCGGGGCGATGATGTATTACGTCACCTGGATATTGGGCAAACCGGGCGTGTTTGTCGCCTTCCTCACCACCTATTGCGTCGGCAACCTGATTGGCTCGGCGCTGGCAAAACCGTTGACCGACTGGAAATGCAAAGTGAGCGTTTTCTGGTGGACCAATGCTTTACTCGCAGTAATCAGCGTGGCGATGTTCTTCGTACCGATGCACGCCACGATCGCTATGTTCGTCTTTATCTTTGTGATTGGCGTATTGCACCAGTTAGTCACGCCTATCCAGTGGGTGATGATGTCTGACACCGTCGACTACGGCGAATGGTGTAACGGCAAACGCCTGACGGGGATCAGTTTTGCCGGCACGTTGTTCGTGCTGAAACTGGGTCTTGCCCTCGGCGGGGCGCTGATTGGCTGGATGCTGGCAGGCGGCGGTTACGACGCGGCGGCGAAAACGCAAAACAGCGCCACGATCAGCATCATCATCGCTCTGTTCACTATCGTTCCGGCCATCTGTTATCTGCTGAGCGCCGCGATCGCTAAACGCTACTACACCCTGAAAAGCCCGTTCCTGAAAACCATTCTGGAACAACTAGCGCAGGGCGCACACCGCAACGAACAAGAATTTACCCATAAAGAATTGCAAAACTAAAGGAACAGACTATGAAAATTAGCGACGGAAACTGGCTGATCCAGCCTGGCCTTAATTTGATTCACCCGGTTCAGGTGTTCGACGTTGAACAGCACGGGAATGAGATGGTGGTCTATGCCGCGCCGCGCGATGTCCGCGAACGAACCTGGCAACTGGATACCCCGTTGTTTACCCTGCGCTTTTTCTCGCCGCAGGAAGGAGTGATAGGTGTACGGATGGAACACTTCCAGGGCGCTTTGGATAACGGCCCACATTATCCGCTCAATGTCTTGCAAGATATCAACGTGGAGATGCGGAACAACGCCGAATTTGCCGAACTCAAGAGCGGCAGCCTGAGCGTGCGCGTCACCAAAGGCGAGATCTGGTCTCTGGATTTTCTGCGCAACGGTGTACGTATCACCGGTAGTCAGTTGAAAAATAACGGCTATGTGCAGGACACCAATAGCGGGCGCAACTACATGTTCGAGCGTCTGGATCTCGGCGTGGGCGAAACCGTCTACGGGCTGGGCGAGCGCTTTACCGCGCTGGTGCGTAACGGTCAGACGGTGGAGACCTGGAACCGCGACGGCGGCACCAGTACCGAACAGTCTTACAAGAACATCCCGTTCTATATCACCAACCGTGGCTACGGTGTGCTGGTAAACCATCCGCAGTGCGTGTCGTTTGAAATTGGCTCCGAGAAAGTCTCCAAAGTCCAGTTCAGCGTTGAGAGCGAGTATCTGGAATACTTCGTCATCGACGGCCCGACCCCGAAAGACGTGCTGAACCGCTATACCCAATTTACGGGTCGTCCGGCGCTGCCGCCCGCCTGGTCGTTTGGCCTGTGGCTGACCACCTCATTTACCACCAACTACGACGAAGCGACCGTTAACAGCTTTATCGACGGTATGGCCGAGCGCAATCTGCCGCTGCACGTCTTCCACTTCGACTGTTTCTGGATGAAAGCTTTTCAGTGGTGCGATTTTGAATGGGACCCGGTGACTTTCCCCGATCCGAAAGGGATGATTCGCCGCCTGAAAGCGAAAGGGCTGAAAGTCTGCGTGTGGATTAACCCCTACATCGGCCAGAAATCCCCGGTCTTCCAGGAGCTGAAAGAGAAAGGATATTTGCTAAAACGCCCGGACGGCTCCTTGTGGCAGTGGGATAAATGGCAGCCGGGACTGGCGATTTACGACTTCACCAACCCGCAAGCCTGCGAATGGTATGCCGACAAGCTGAAGGGCCTGGTGGAGATGGGAGTGGACTGCTTCAAAACTGACTTCGGCGAACGCATTCCAACGGATGTGCAGTGGTTTGATGGTTCAGATCCACAGAAAATGCACAACCATTATGCCTACATCTACAACGAACTGGTGTGGAACGTGCTGAAAGAGACCGTGGGCGTTGAAGAGGCGGTGCTGTTCGCCCGTTCCGCCTCGGTGGGCGCGCAACAGTTCCCGGTGCACTGGGGCGGCGACTGTTACGCCAACTACGAATCGATGGCGGAAAGCCTGCGCGGCGGGCTGTCCATCGGCCTGTCAGGGTTTGGCTTCTGGAGTCATGATATTGGCGGATTCGAGAATACCGCGCCGGCGCATGTCTACAAGCGTTGGTGCGCATTCGGCTTGCTCTCCAGCCACAGCCGCCTGCACGGTAGCAAATCCTACCGGGTTCCGTGGGCCTATGACGACGAGTCCTGTGACGTGGTGCGCTTCTTCACCGAACAGAAGTGCCGGATGATGCCATATCTGTATCGGGAAGCGGCGCGTGCCAACGAAGCCGGTACGCCAATGTTGCGGGCGATGATGCTGGAGTTCCCGGACGATCCGGCGTGTGATTATCTTGATCGCCAGTACATGCTGGGAGATGCGGTCATGGTAGCGCCGGTATTTAGTGAAGCGGGCGACGTGGAGTTCTACCTGCCAGAAGGCCGCTGGACGCACCTGTGGCGCAACGATGAAGTGCAGGGCAGCCGCTGGCATAAACAGCAGCATGACTTCCTGAGTCTGCCAGTGTACGTGCGTGACAATACACTACTGGCGTTGGGCAACAATAGCCAGAAGCCCGATTACGCCTGGCATGAGGGTACGGCCTTCCAGTTATTCCATCTGGATGACGGTTGCGAAGCGGTCTGCGAAGTCCCTGCTACGGATGGTTCGACTATCTTTACGTTGCAGGCGAAACGCACAGGCAATACCATTACGGTGAGCGGCGAAGGCGAGGCGCGCAACTGGACGCTGTGTCTGCGTAATATTACGCAGATTAGCGGTACCAAATGCGGTTCATATGCGGGAAGTGAACTGGGCGTAGTGGTCACCCCGCAGGGAAATGAAGTGGTAATTACGCTTTAAATCTGAATCGCCGGATGGCGCCGTGAGCTGCGCTTATCCGGCCTACAAATGAGCAAGAACCGTAAGCCCGGTAAGCGCCATCGCCACCGGGCAAGCCCTCAATTACAGCGCTGGCTCCGTTGACGTAACTTCACCGCCGGACACCACGCCCGCTTGCATCGTCTGCGTTATCTGCTGCTTTTGTGCGTTGACCGCGTGTAATTGCCCGTTTACCGTCGGTTTCAACGGCGCATCGGCCTGAATATTGCCGCTGGCCGTGAGCTGAATATTGCCATCGCCAGCAATCGGTAATGCCGGCCAGCCCCACTGCTGTAGCACATCCATTGGTACGCCGCGTCCGTTCAGGCTGATTTGCGTCTGACGCTGCGGCAGTTGCGATACGCTGGCAGTGGCTTCCAGTATCCCTTTTCCAGTAAACGCGCTCAGATCGCTGATGTTGACCGTGCTGGCATTAGCCGTCAACGACAGCGACGGGCGGCGCACGTCCACACGGTTAAAGGTTGCCGCTGCGGCGTTGAGGGTCGCATTGCCGCTCCAGACGCCCCATTGATGATGTTGTACCAGCTCCAGGTTTGCGCCGTAGCCGTCAAGGGCGGTGATTTGCCACGGGAAGGCCGGGTCGATATCAATCACCAGATTGCGGCTGGCGCTGAATTTTTTCAGCGTCAGGCTGTTCAGCCAGTCGGGCAACGGCTTCATCCATAACTGCTTCCAGTTTTCCGGCAGCGTATACTCCAGCCCGGCGATAGCGGTATCGTCCAGAATAAGCGCTTTGCCTTCGCGTAACCAGGCGCCGGAAGTTCTGACCATACCGCCTTCCCAGCGGGTAGTGAACTGGCGTAGCGCAACGCCCTGTGGTGAAAATTCGGCGTTCAGGATTGGATCGAGCAAGTGCAGCGAGCCGTAAATAAACTCGCTGGCGTTCATCGATAATTTACCTTCCTGACTTTGCCAGTCTTCTTTGCGCAGAGTCAGATTGCGCAAACTCAGGTCAAGATCGGTGACTGCCCAGTCTGGTCCTTGCAGGCTGGAGTCCGTAACTTCAAGACGACCAATCTGCAAAGATGGAACCGTAGTAAGCGGCGCGAAAAACTCGCTCAGGGATTTATCGCTTTGTAACCGAATATCATTCAGCCGCAGATTTTCAACGACCCAACTACCATCAGCGTTACGCCGGGCGACGCCGGTTAACGCTCCGCGCGCCATATCGGCGCCAACGGTGTTTAACATCACCTGATCATGGTCGATACTGCCTTCAATAAGCACATTCGTGGCGGGAACGTCGTTTAACGTCAGCGAACCGGCGCTCAGTTGGATCTGGGCTTTATTGCCCAATACCCGACCGGCTTCGGGGCGCCAGGGCATAACGCCGCCGTTAACGCGCTGGGCGCTCAACCGCCATTCGCTACCGGGACTATTGAGCGCCATATTGCGAAGTTGCAGGCGGTCGGCCTCAAACGGGAAAGGGGCGGTTTGCACTGAAATATTCAGCGTGCCGTCCTGTAACAGAATCGTGTCGACATGCAGCGGCGCGGTTAACTGGCGAATGCTCAGACCGATATCTACGGTTTTCGCGACCAGGGTAGCAGGCTGACCATCACGACCAAAGGTCACATTCTCCAGTAAAAGATGGGATGGGGCGGAAAAACGATGATCCATCACGTCGAATGTGAGGTGATAACCGCTGTTCTCTGATACCCAGTTGCTGACATGATCTGCGCCCCAGCGCGTTTGCAGCAGAAAATAAAAGCCGAAAATCACCACTAAACAGGCGATCAGCACGTAGAGAAGCAACCTCCCAATCAATTTCATGGTCTTCCATCCCGTGAAATGCACATAGGGGATTTATGCACGATTTGCGTGCAATCCTCAAGACAGGAATGGTGAAAGAGCGTTACAGCAGCGGCGAATCGTGTCGCCGCCGCAGGGTTTTTACGGTTTTTCCGGCGGGAGAATCAGGTTCAGCACGATAGCCGTGATGCCGCCAGCGGCAATTCCGGATGAGAGCAGATTTTTCACCCATTCCGGCGCGAACTGCAGGATCTGCGGCTGTTGCGAGACGCCAAGACCCACGGCTAGCGACAGGGCGATAATCAGAATCGCGCGGCGGTTCAGTGGCTCACGCGAGACAATACGCACCCCGGAGGCGGCAATGGTGCCGAACATCACCAACGTGGCGCCGCCGAGCACCGGTTCCGGGATATGCTGCACAAAACCGCTTACCGCCGGGAACAGGCCGAGCACAATCAGCATCAGCGCGACGACAAATCCCACATAGCGACTGGCGACGCCGGTCAACTGAATTACGCCGTTGTTCTGACCGAAACAGGAATTCGGGAACGTATTAAATACCGCTGAAACAAATGAGTTCAGGCCGTTAGCCAGTACGCCGCCCTTTAGCCGTTTCATGTACAAGGGGCCGGATACCGGCTGCTCGGAGACATCAGAGGTAGCGGTGATGTCGCCGATGGTCTCCAGCGACGTAATCATAAAGACCAGCATCAACGGCAGTAACAGGTTCCAGTCAATGCCCAGACCATAATACAGCGGGGTCGGCACCATCAGGATGTCCTGTGAGACCGGCGTGTTATTCTCAGGCAACATGCCCATAAACCAGGCCAAAAGATAGCCAGCCGCCATGGCAATAACCAAAGAAGCCACGCGCAGGTAGGGATTACGCTGCCGATTCAGCAGGATAATAATGGCCAGGACGACGCCGGCCAGCAGCAGGTTTTTCGGTGCGCCAAAGGTGTTGTCGCTCATGGCGGCATAGCCGCCGCCGATGGAGGTTAGCCCCACCTGAATCAGCGACAGGCCAATAATCATTACCACGACGCCGGAGACTAACGGCGTGATAATCCGGCGCGCCAGATGTAGAATGCGAGAAAGCACCATCTCGGTGCAGCTTGCCAGCATCAGCGTGCCGAACAGCGCCGCCATCATCGTCGGGACGTCCGCGCCGCCGGTTTTCAGCGCGGTACCGCCCATAATCAGCGGGGCGACAAAGTTAAAACTGGTTCCCTGGATGGATAACAGCCCCGATCCTACCGGCCCCCACGCTTTGATTTGAATAATAGAGGCTACGCCGGAGGCGAACAGCGACATGCTGATAATGTGTTGCGTATCCTGCGCCGGTAAACCCAACGCCTGGCAGATTAACAGCGCTGGCGTGATTACCGCGACAAACATGGCCAGCAGATGCTGACAAGCGGCAAAAAGGGTTTGAGGGAGCGGCGGGCGATCTTCAAGACGGTAAATTAATTCGCTGTTTTGCGTCTGCGCAACCGGTTGCGCATCTGCCGGCTCGATGGCGTTAACGGACATCAGGGACATTCTCGTGGTGGAAAAGCGGTGATTTATCTGACCAGATGGTAAAAGCAAACGATTGCGAGCGAATATTCTTAATATTTAAAAAAGATAAATGCACCTTTTTATATAACTTTTTGCCTTTTTCTGCTTAAAATCCATGCCGAAGACTCGCAAAGAGCTACAAAACTGACTCAGGAAATGATTTGTGCGCACGTGTCACAGCGCACTACAGGAGCTTTAAATGTTTGAACTCGATACCTTATCGACCCTTGTCGCCGCCACGCTGGTGCTGCTACTGGGTCGCAAGCTGGTCCAGTCTGTCTCCTTACTGAAGAAATATACGATTCCGGAGCCGGTGGCAGGGGGGTTACTGGTCGCGGTTGCTCTGCTGGTACTGAAAAAAAGCGTCGGTTGGGAGGTCAACTTTGATATGACCCTGCGCGATCCGTTGATGCTGGCGTTTTTCGCGACGATCGGCCTTAACGCGAACCTTGCCAGCCTGCGCAAGGGGGGACGCGTTGTTGGCGTCTTCCTGGTCGTCGTGGTCGGATTACTGCTGATGCAGAATGCCATCGGTATCGGCATGGCGAGTCTGTTGGGGCTGGACCCGTTAATGGGGCTGATTGCCGGGTCAATTACGCTGTCCGGCGGACACGGTACCGGCGCGGCGTGGAGTAAACTGTTTGTCGAACGTTATGGTTTTGCCAGTGCCACCGAAGTTGCAATGGCATGTGCAACCTTTGGTCTGGTGCTGGGCGGGTTGATTGGCGGCCCGGTAGCGCGTTATCTGGTGAAACACTCCACCACGCCGGATGGAATGCCTGACGATCAGGCCGTGCCGACAGCCTTTGAAAAGCCGGATGTGGGTCGTATGATCACCTCTCTGGTGCTAATCGAAACTATCGCCCTGATTGCTATCTGTCTGACCGTGGGCAAAATCGTAGCGCAGCTACTGGCGGGAACGGTGCTTGAACTGCCGGTCTTCGTTTGTGTGCTATTTGTTGGGGTGATCCTCAGCAATGGCCTGGCGCTGGTGGGTTTTTATCGCGTATTTGAGCGTGCTGTTTCGGTGCTGGGGAACGTGAGTTTGTCACTGTTCCTGGCAATGGCGCTGATGAGCCTGAAGCTGTGGGAACTGGCGTCGCTGGCGCTGCCGATGCTGGCGATTCTGGTGGTACAGACCATCTTCATGGCGCTGTACGCGATCTTCGTCACCTGGCGTATGATGGGGAAAAACTATGATGCGGCGGTGCTGGCGGCGGGTCACTGCGGTTTTGGCCTTGGCGCAACGCCGACCGCCATTGCTAATATGCAGGCGATTACCGACCGTTTTGGCCCCTCGCATATGGCGTTCCTGGTGGTGCCGATGGTCGGCGCGTTCTTTATCGATATCGTCAATGCGTTGGTGATCAAGCTGTACCTGATGTTACCGATTTTCGCGCAATAAGGGTTTGTACGGCGGCATTAAAGCCGCCGTGCTCACTAGGCGTTGGAATAACGTTCGGTTTCCGGCATCCAGCGCTCAATCAGCGCTTGTGCCTGCTGCGGATAACGTTCGTGAATATGACGGGCAATACGCTGAACTTCGGGGATCATGGCTTGATCGCGCAGCAAATCAGCTACTTTAAATTCGGCGTTACCCGTCTGGCGCGTGCCCAGTAATTCCCCCGGGCCGCGAATCTCTAAATCTTTTTGTGCAATCACAAAGCCGTCGTTGCTGTCGCGCAATACCTGTAAACGCTTCTGCGCCGTTTTCGACAACGGCGATTTATAGAGCAGCACGCAGTGCGACGCGACCGCGCCACGGCCAACGCGTCCTCTGAGCTGGTGTAACTGCGCCAGGCCCAGTCGCTCCGGGTTTTCAATAATCATCAGGCTAGCGTTAGGAACATCGACCCCCACCTCAATCACCGTAGTGGCGACCAGCAGTTGCAGTTCGCCCTGCTTAAAGGCCTGCATCACCGCCTGTTTTTCGGCGGGCTTCATGCGGCCGTGTACCAGGCCGATATTCAACTCCGGTAACGCCAGCTTGAGCTCCTCCCAAGTGGCTTCCGCCGCCTGCGCTTCCAGCAGGTCAGATTCTTCAATCAGCGTACAGACCCAGTAGGCCTGACGGCCTTCGGTTGTGCAGGCGTTGCGCACACGATCAATGATTTCATGGCGACGGGTATCCGGAATCGCAACGGTAGTGACAGGGGTACGGCCCGGCGGTAGCTCGTCAATCACCGAGGTATCGAGATCGGCGTAGGCAGTCATCGCCAGGGTGCGAGGAATGGGCGTTGCGGTCATAATCAACTGATGCGGATGAAAGCCCTGCTGCTGGCCTTTTTCCCACAATGCCAGCCGCTGGTGGACGCCAAAGCGGTGCTGCTCATCGATAATGACCAGCGCCAGCCCGTTAAACTGCACCTGTTCCTGGAAGATAGCGTGGGTGCCGACAATCATCTGCACCTGACCGCTGGCAATAGCCTCTTGCTGCGCCTGACGCGCTTTACCTTTTTGCTTACCGGCCAGCCAACCCACTTCAACGCCCAACGGTTCGAACCAGTTGCGGAAATTATTTGCGTGCTGTTCAGCCAGCAATTCGGTCGGCGCCATCAGCGCCACCTGCTTACCATGAGCGATGGCGCGTAGCGCCGCCAGGGCGGCAACCAGCGTTTTCCCTGAACCGACGTCGCCCTGAACCAGACGCATCATCGGCACATCCAGCGCCATATCACGTTCGATCTCTGCCACCACCCGCGCCTGCGCGCTGGTGGGTTTAAACGGCAACGACGCCAGCAGCTTGTCTTTCAATATGTTGTTGGTACTTAGCGGCTGAGCGTGATAGCGCTGCGCGCCTGCGCGAAGCGCCAGCATACTGAGATTATGCGCCAGTAGCTCTTCAAGAATAAGCCGCCGCTGCGCTGGGTGTTTGCCGGTTTCTAAATCGGCGAGCTGGAGCGTCGGCGGCGGGCGATGCAAGGTACGTAGCGCCTCCGGCAGGCTCATCATACCCTGCGCCAGTTCCGGCGGCAGTAGTTCGGCAATGGCGCAGGTGTCGAGCAACTCCAGCGCCTGATCGGTAAGCTTGCGCAGTGTCGCTTGCTTCACGCCCTCGGTGGTCGGATAGACGGGGGTGAGTGTTTCCTGAAGTTCCGGCGTGCTGAGATCGCCCTGCAGGCGATATTCCGGATGGATCATCTCTGCGCCATACTTGCCGCGCTTCGCTTCCCCGTAGGCCAGCACACGTCGTCCCGTCGCCAGGCTGTTTTTCATCGCCGCGTTAAAATTGAAAAAGCGCATGGTAAGAATGCCGGAACCGTCGCTAATCTGGCAGGTCATCATCCGACGACCGCCGAAAGTGATATTGCAGTTCAGCACTTCGCCTTCAACGGTGGCGTAGATGCCAGGCAGCAGTTCGCCAATGGGGTAGAGATGGGTGCGGTCTTCGTAACGCAGAGGGAGGTGGAGCAGGAGGTCCTGCACGGTGTGCAGGCCAATTTTCGCCAGTTTACTGCTTTGCGCTGCGCCGACGCCTGTCAGGGAATTGAGCGGAACAGCGTCTAACAAGCGGCCTGACATGGTGATTACCCTGCCGCCTGCATCGTCGCCCACCAGTCAGCATCGGCGTCTATTTCGCCCTGCTGATTGACGCGAGGATAAGGCAGACCTTTACGTTTAGCGACTTTCGCCAGCACCGGATAACCACCCTCAAACAGCAGGCGCTGCTGTTCATCTTCCGGCAACATGCTATTTTCACGCAGATACATGCCCGCGTTCTGACGCTGGCGCTGGGCTTCATAAAGAATGAGCGCGGAGGCGACGGAAACGTTCAGCGACTGTACCATGCCGATCATCGGAATGATGATGTCCCGATCCGCCAGGGCTAATGCTTCCTGAGTAATACCGGTTTTCTCCTGACCCATCAGAATACAGGTCGGGCGCGTGTAATCAATCTCGCGAAAGTCTACGGCTTTATCAGAAAGATGGGTTGCCAGAATCTGCATTCCCCGTCCTTTCAAATGGGCTACCGCATCGCCAATGGTACGGTGAGTTTTCACCTGTACCCAACTGTTGCTGCCCGCCGCCGCGGAAGCCATGGTGCGCATCCGGCTACCAGGCCAGATGGCATGGACTTCATGGACGCCAACGGCATCTGCGGTACGAATGATTGCAGAAACGTTATGAGGTTTGTGGACTTGCTCCATGCAGACCGTGAGATCAGGCTGACGCCTGGCGAGCATTTCGCATATACGCGCATAACGTTTTGGATTCATAGCGCTAGTTTCGGTTACGGGTGACTTTAATAACGTCTGGCATCACGCGGATTTTGCGCATGATATTCGCCAGATGTACGCGATCGCGTGCGGTAAGGCGAATAAAGGTACTATAGACGCGACCATCTTTCTCTTCAGTATTCAGGCTTTGAATATTGGAGGTGGTGGTATTAATCGCCGCCGTCAGGTTAGCCAGCGCGCCCTGATGGTTAAACATTTCCACCTTGATTTCGGTAATGAATTCCTGCTCCGTCTCTTTGTCCCATTCGACCGCCATAAATTTCTCTGGCTCTTTCTGGTATCCACGGATATTACGGCAGGATTCGTGGTGGATCACCAGTCCTTTACCTGGGCTTACGTGAGCGATGATCGGGTCGCCTGGGATCGGACGACAACACTTCGCAAAGGTGATAAGCACGCCATCCGCGCCTTTAATCGGCAGGTGGCCGTGATTCGATTGCGCAACGGTCGGCACCACGGCTTCGCCTTGCTGCAGATTTTTCGCGACCACTACGCTCATCGCGTTGCCGAGACCGATCTCCGCCAGCAGATCGTCAAGCGTTGCCAGCTTCATACGATCCAGTTCGCGCTGAATATTTTCCTGCGGAATTTCCGCCAGCTTACGACTGCCGCCTAAAGCATGGTTAAGCAGACGACGGCCCAGGCTTACGGAGTCATCACGTTTGAGGTTTTTCAGCAACTGACGAATTTTAGCGCGCGCTTTAGAGCTGACGACAAAGTTCAGCCAGGCGGCGTTGGGACGCGCGCCCGGCGCGGTAATAATTTCGACGGTCTGACCGCTGCTAAGCGGCTGCGACAGCGGATAAGGCTGGCGGTCGACACGCGCGCCGACGCAGGCGTGGCCGATGTCAGTATGCACTGCATAGGCAAAATCCACCGGCGTAGCGCCAGCGGGCAGTTCGACAATGCGCCCTTCCGGGGTGAAAACGTAAATCTCATCCGGGAAGAGATCGGATTTTACGCTTTCGATAAATTCAAACGAACTACCGGCGCTCTGTTGTAGCTCCAGCAGGCTCTGCATCCAGCGCTGGGCGCGGATCTGCGCCGTGGTGCTGGTCTCACCGTGTTCTTTATACGCCCAGTGCGCCGCGACCCCCATTTCCGCCATCTGATCCATATCTTCGGTACGGATCTGGACTTCAACAGGAACGCCGTGCGGGCCGATCATTGAGGTGTGCAAAGACTGATAGCCGTTCGCTTTGGGAATGGCAATATAGTCTTTCACCCGTCCCGGACGCGGCTTATAGAGACTGTGCATCTGGCCGAGTACGCGATAGCAGGTATCGGAGTCATGAACGATGACGCGAAACGCGTAAATGTCCATGATCGAGTGAAAACGCTGCTCTTTGAGCACCATTTTACAGTAGATCGAGTAAAGATGTTTTTCGCGACCGCTAACGCGACACGGAATTCCCGCCTCTTGCAAACGTCCTTCGATTTCAGAGAGGATTTTTTGGATCATCTCTTTACGGTTGCCGCGCGCCGCTTTTACCACTTCTTTAATGACGCGGTAACGATTGGGATACAGCGCTTCAAAACCCAGCTCTTCCAGCTCGGTTTTAATGTGATGAATACCTAAACGGTGCGCCAGAGGACTGTAGATTTCCAGCGTTTCGCGGGCAATACGACGACGTTTATCCGGGCGTAATGAGCCCAGCGTGCGCATGTTATGGGTACGGTCAGCAAGCTTAATGAGGATGACGCGGATATCCTGCACCATCGCCATAATCATTTTGCGAAAGTTTTCGGCCTGCGCCTCTTTCTTATCGCGGAACTTGAGCTTATCAAGCTTAGACACCCCCTCTACCAGCTCGGCAACGCTTTTACCAAAAAGCTGTTCCATGTCCTGATAGGTGGCGGGGGTATCTTCAATCACGTCATGCAGCAGAGCGGCCATCAGCGTTTCGTAGTCGAGTTTCATCTCGGCCAGAATACAGGCCACCGCTACCGGGTGCGTGATATAGGGTTCACCGCTTGAACGTGTCTGGCCCTCGTGAGCGTCACGTGCAACGAGATACGCCTGCCGAAGACGCTTAATCTGGTCTTCCGGCAGGTAGGTTTGAATCAGTTGATTCAGGCTTTCAAACAGATACAAGGGCGACCCGCTTTGTGATTAACGACGACCTTCAGCAATAGCGGTAACGGCTTGTAATTCAGCGGCTTCCTGCTCTTGCTGTTCCTGGCGCTCGCGGACGTCGAGGATCTGGTTGTTAATCAGACCTTCTTCGATTTCGCGCAGCGCGATAACGGTAGTTTTATCGTTTTCTTCCGGTACCAGCGGATCCTTTCCGCCTACCTGCATCTGACGAGCGCGACGCGCGGCGACCAGTACCAGGTCAAAACGGTTACCAATTTTCTCTACAGCGTCCTGAACAGTTACGCGTGCCATACTTAAAATGCTCCACAGGTGAAGAAATGACTGGGCATGATACTGAAAGTGGGTTCAGTCTGCCAACAATTTGCTGATTAAAGCGTCATGACGCTGCTTTTGGCGGCTCATACGCAGACGTTCAGCGCGAATGATGGTTTTCAAGTCGCTTAACGCGGTATCAAAGTCGTCATTCACAATAAGATAATCATATTCGGCGTAATGGCTCATTTCTGCAACCGCTTGCGCCATTCGTTTGGCAATGACTTCTTCGCTATCTTGCCCGCGGCCGCGTAAACGGCGATCCAATTCGATCTTTGACGGCGGCAAAATAAAAATGCTGCGTGCTTGCGGCATCTTTTCGCGAATTTGCTGGGCGCCCTGCCAGTCGATATCCAGAAAAACATCAACGCCGGTTGCCAGCACTTGCTCAATGGTTTCGCGCGAAGTGCCGTAGTAATTGCCAAACACTTCCGCGTGCTCCAGAAACGCCTCCCTGCCAATCATGGTTTTAAACTCATCATGATTTACAAAGAAATAGTGCTCACCGTGCACTTCACCCGGACGCGGCGCGCGCGTGGTATGTGAAACGGAAACCTGAGTGTCATACAACGGTTGGGTTTTTAATAAAGCCTGAATCAGGCTGGATTTACCCGCGCCACTGGGGGCAGAAACAATATAAAGCGTACCTTGAGCCATGAGTATCTTACGTCTGTGATTATCGAAATAGAGCCTTGATACGGGCTTATTATACACATCGCCGTTATGCGACGTAGTCTTTGTCACACTTTTTGCGCCAGATTATTGCATTTTGCGTCCCTTTTTCCGCTTTTATCGCGTCGTTGCAGCAACCCACCAAAAAATCTGGAAAGCGGCTCGGATGATGCATTTTTACCTGTCGGTTTTTATTCACTAAAGCGCTATACCTGCCGGGCAATGTGCGCAGGAGGTCGTGATGAGATTATGGAAAAGTATGGCGTGGGGAATTTTATTGTGGCATTCGCAGAGTGGGGCGCTTTGCCCGGCCTGGCCGCCAGCAAGGGCCGCTGAAGAAATCGCCCGTTTACAGCAACAGCTCGCTGACTGGAATGACATCTACTGGAAACAAGGTGTTAGCGCGGTTGACGATAGTGTGTACGACCAACTCAGCGCAAGGCTGGTTCAGTGGCAACGCTGTGTTGGTCAGGATGTTTCATCTACTCCGGTTTCACCGCCGTTAAACGGTACAACAATGCACCCTGTTGCGCACACGGGCGTACGCAAACTTGCGGACCGACAGGCGGTAGAACAGTGGATGCGCGGGCGCAGCGAGCTTTGGGTACAACCAAAAGTGGATGGCGTAGCGGTAACGCTGGTTTATCAAAACGGTAAACTGGCCAGGGCTATCAGCCGGGGTAACGGACTACAAGGCGAGGACTGGACGCCAAAAATTCGCCTGATCCCCTCTATACCGCAGACAACACAAGGCGCGCTAGCTAACGCGGTGTTGCAGGGCGAAATCTTTCTACAGCGCGAGGGGCATATCCAGCAACGGATGGGCGGGATGAATGCGCGCTCGAAAGTCGCAGGAATGTTAATGCGCCAGGATAACGCCTCCGCGCTAAATTCGTTGGGTATTTTTATTTGGGCGTGGCCGGACGGTCCGGCAAATATGCCCGAAAGATTAAGCCAACTTGCTAAGGCTGGATTCAGTCTGACGAAGAAATATTCCCTGGTGGTAAAAGATGCCAGCGAGGTCGAGCGGGCGCGCCAGTCATGGCTGACGTCAGCGTTACCCTTTGTGACGGATGGCGTAGTGATACGCATGGCTAAAGAGCCCGCGGCACAATACTGGCGACCCGGGCAGGGCGACTGGCTGGCAGCATGGAAATATCCGCCAGTAGCGCAGGTCGCGCAAGTGAGCGCTATTCAGTTCTCGGTGGGGAAAAGCGGCAAAATTACCGTAGTAGCGTCGCTTGTCCCCGTTATATTGGATGATAAGCGGGTTCAGCGGGTCAATATCGGCTCTGTGAAACGTTGGAAAGCGTGGGATATCGCGCCGGGCGATCAGATCCTGGTGAGTCTGGCGGGGCAAGGCATTCCCCGGCTTGATGAGGTCGTCTGGCGGAGTCGTGAGCGGAGTAAGCCTGTACCGCCTGATAGCCATTTCAACTCGCTGACCTGCTTTTACGCGTCGGAAACGTGTCAGGAACAGTTTATCTCCAGGCTGGTATGGCTGGGGTCACGGTCGGCGTTGGGTCTGGACGGAATGGGCGAAGCCAGCTGGCGGGCCTTGCATCAGACGCATCGCTTTGAGCATATCTTCTCCTGGCTTGCCCTGACGTCAGCGCAAATAGCCAACACGCCAGGCTTTGCTAAAGGAAAAAGCGAGCAGATATGGCGGCAATTTAACCTGGCGCGCCGGCAGCCGTTTACCCGCTGGATCATGGCGATGGATATCCCCTTAACGCAGGCCGCATTACAGGCCAGCGGCGATCGCTCATGGGAGCAGTTATTAATGCGAACAGAGCAATACTGGCGGCAGTTGCCAGCGACGGGCGAGCGTCGTGCCGGGAGAGTTATCGACTGGCGGGATAATCCGCAGATCACAACGCTGAGCAGATGGCTGGCTGCTCAGCATATTCCCGGATTTGGGTCTTAGTGCCCTTCATGGCGGTAATAAAATACCGGCAGGCCAAGTTTAAGACGTAGCGCTAATAACCTTGCTGTAAAGCCAAACAGTAGCGTAGAGATAACGACGACATCCGGATTCATGACGTAATGTTGCAGCGCAATATAGAGCACCGCCGAGGCGAACGAAATGCCGGCATATAGCTCTTTTTGAAACACCAGTGGAATGCGTTTGCAGAACATATCGCGGAGCACGCCGCCAAAGACGCCGGTAGTGACGGCGGCTACCACGGCGATAATTGGCCCTTCGCCCATATCAAGGGCTATCTGAGCGCCAATAATAGAGAAAACCACCAACCCCAGCGCGTCAAGTACCAGGAAAAGCTTGCGTAAATAGGGCATGACGGGGGCAACAATGGTGGTCAATACAGCGGCAGTCGCCACAATAATGACATATTCGGGATGCTTCACCCAACCCAGCGGATAGTGACCGAGCAGAATGTCGCGAACCGAGCCTCCACCAATGGCGGTGGCGGTAGCAATAATAATTACGCCGAATGTATCCATGCGACGACGACCTGCAGCGAGTGCGCCCGTCATGGCCTCGGCAGTGATGCCAATTAAATAAAGAACGTGCAACAGCATGATTTCCCCCTAATTTACTGGGGGCGAAGATTAACGATTTGTGCGCTGTATCACGATTGAGATTTTCTAAGGCATTACAAGATTAATAAATTTTAGTAATGATTTTAAATTTATAATTAATAATTATTTATTATAAATATCAATAAATTGAACATCATTTTTGTGGTTTATTGTATGCGGGGTTTTTCTGTTTTGACTTAGATAAATTAAAATAACGGCGCCCTGGACGCGCCGCCGGTGAATCATTTCATTATGGCTGCTGTGCGGTAAGTTGTGTGATGAAGCGCTGGCGCGAGCGTTCCACATACTGTTGCAAGCCATTGGAATCAAAGAATGCCTGTGTATCGCCGTTACGAAGTTGCTGTCGTTTCTCCAGTAGCCCGAAGCGGTCACCTTTGTTGGCAATAAAGATATCAACATGCTGGGCGGCCAGTGTCTTAAAGCTACCCTGAATATCAGTAACCAGGTCAGGGTAATTTTTGTTGTTAATCAGCAGATAGTCGGGCGTGGCGAGACTATCTGCGTAAATTAGCGTCTTGCCGTTGCGGAGCGTTACGCGCCAGGAAGTTGAGCCGGGCAGATGTCCAGGCGTGAATAGCGCTGTCACGGTTATCCCTCCGAGGCTGATGCTTTCCTGGTTGTGGATAATTTTATCAGTGGTGACGGGCGGGAAGGGGAGCGCATCGCCAAGCGCAAAATCCTCTCGTCCACCCCTCGCCATCTGATCGGCGTTGGGTTGGCTGGCGACCAATTGTGCGCCGCTCCACGCTTTCAAACGTGCCATGCCCCCCGCTTGATCCAGCCGCGCATGGCTATTCAACAGATAGCGCACGTCTGTGAGGCGGAATCCTGCCGCTTCAATATTCGCTTTAATTTGCGGTGCGCTTTCATCCAACCCCGCATCAATAAGAATATGCCCTGCCGGAGTGGTCAGCAGAATAGAAGAGAGATTTTTCGTGCCGACATACCACACGCCTTCTGTGATTTGAAACGGCTTTATAGGCTTAGCCCACGCTTTAAACAGTGATAACGGAGGCGCGGGTGATAACGGTTGTGAAGGATCTAATGCCGCCATGGCAGGAAGTGCTGATGTTGAAAATATACATACAAAGAATAATGCATAGCGATTCATAATGTTCTCCTGATTGAAGCGCCCGCAGTATACCTGGCAGTAATTTAGCCAGGTTCAATAAGAGAGACGTTTAATGAACTTGCTGCAAATGGATATGAACCTGTTAAAAGTACTCTATGTGCTGCTGGAGACGAGCTCTACGGGGAAAACGGCGCAAAAGCTGGCTTTGTCGCCTTCTGCGGTAAGTCATGCGCTAATGAGATTGCGCGATGCGCTAAACGATCCGTTGTTTCGACGGGAAGGGAACCGCCAGATTGCTACGCCTTATGCGCAGGCGCTGCGTGACAAATTGGCGCCTGTGTTTGTTTCGCTTAATGAGGAGCTGTTTGGCGATAAAGAGAACGGCTCCCGTTGTTTTCGGGTGGTACTTCCTCCCGCATTGAACGCGCTGCTTACGCCCGTTCTCGCAGAGAAAGGTCATCTTCATCAGGCGGTGATCGAGTGCCTTCCTTTTGCCCGCCGACCCTGGCGTGATGAACTGTTGGATAGCTCGGTTGATTTGGTGCTGGCAATTGGCGACCATCAAAAGCAGGTCAGCGCTCTGCATTACGAGCGGGTGGGGACTACGCGTTTGATCGCGGTTTATGGCGCGCCATTGCGTTCACGTCTGGAGAATGCCACAGCGTTGAATTTTGCTGATCTACAGCATTATCAACACATTTACTGTTTGCCGTGGACAAAAGAGAACAACGAACTGGACAGGCAGCAGGCTCGTGCCGGGTTTGAACGTCCGCTGGCGTTTGTTTGTCATGATTACAGTCAACTGGCGCCTGCTGTCCAGTCGGCGCCGCTAATGGCGATTGTACCGCGCCCCTGGTATGAAAATTTATCCGATAAGCGCGGTCTTTTTGTCCTGCCGCTTGCCGGGGAGCAGGCGGAAGGCGCTATTTTTATGCAGTATCGGGCTTCAACGGTAGAGTGGAAGCGACGCCTTATCGACGCTATTCGCCGGAAATTAAAAACGTACTACCGATAAACGCGAGAGCCCGCATAAGGCGGGCGCTGTGACATATTGAGCGCCAGAATTATTCAATATTCTGGATCTGCTCGCGCATTTGCTCGATCAACACTTTTAATTCAATAGCGGAGTTAGTTACATCAGCGTTGATGGATTTGGAGGCCAGGGTGTTCGACTCACGGTTAAATTCTTGCATCATGAAGTCCAGACGGCGACCTACCGCCTCTTTTTTCTTCAGGATGTTGTAAGTCTCTTTGACGTGCGCTTCCAGACGATCCAGCTCTTCCGCCACATCAATGCGTTGCGCCATCATCACCAGCTCTTGCTCCAGACGGTTGTTTTCCAACTGAACCTGAGCATCTTCCAGCTTCGCGACCAGGCGCTCACGCTGCCATTGCAGGATTTCCGGCATATGCGCGCGGACTTTCGCTACTTCGGCGCTGACGCCTTCCAGACGTTGTTCAATCAGCGCTTTCAGCGCCTGGCCTTCCGTTTCGCGCGCGACGATAAAGTCATCCAGCGTACCGTCCAGTGCGGCTAAAATTTCTGCGGCAATCGCGTCCAGATCCTGCTCTTGCGCCGCCATGACACCTGGCCAGCGCAAAATATCAACCGGATTGATTTCCCCTTCGTCGCTCTGCATTTTGACCCAGTTTGCGGCGCTAACTAATTGTTTCGCGAGCTTTTCATTCAGAATAAGCTCGCCTTGCGCGCTGGCATCGGGTTCAAAACGCAGCATACATTCGACTTTGCCGCGCGTCAGGCGTGTACGAATGCGTTCGCGCACGACGGGTTCAAGACTACGGAACTGTTCCGGCAGACGAAAGTAAGTTTCCAGATAACGCTGGTTTACCGAGCGCATTTCCCAGGTCGCGCTACCCCATTCACCCTTGATTTCACGCCGGGCGTAGGCGGTCATACTGCGGATCATAGATGTTCCCGTTTTTAAAGGAGAGATGAGGGGATTATAGCTATCCAGGCCTTGTCAGGATAGGAATAACCATCGGAAGTCCGTATAATGCGCAGCCACATTCGTTTTAAGCCGGAGATCTCAATATGCGTCCAGCAGGCCGTAGCGCTAATCAGGTGCGTCCCGTAACCCTGACCCGTAACTATACAAAACACGCTGAAGGCTCGGTACTGGTCGAATTTGGAGATACCAAAGTGTTGTGCACTGCCTCCATTGAAGAGGGCGTTCCACGTTTTCTGAAAGGACAAGGCCAGGGGTGGATCACCGCAGAGTATGGCATGTTGCCTCGCGCTACCCATACCCGTAACGCGCGCGAAGCGGCAAAGGGTAAGCAGGGCGGTCGTACTATGGAAATTCAGCGTTTGATCGCGCGTGCGCTGCGTGCGGCGGTCGATCTGAAAACGCTCGGCGAATTTACCATTACGCTGGACTGCGATGTAATCCAGGCCGATGGCGGTACGCGTACAGCGTCTATTACCGGCGCCTGCGTGGCGTTGGCGGATGCGCTGAATAAATTGGTTGCCAACGGTAAGCTGAAAACCAACCCGATGAAAGGCATGGTGGCGGCGGTTTCCGTAGGCATCGTTAACGGCGAAGCGATCTGCGATCTGGAATATGTTGAAGATTCCGCCGCAGAAACCGACATGAACGTCGTGATGACTGAAGACGGCCGCATTATTGAAGTACAGGGTACCGCGGAAGGCGAGCCGTTCAGCCATGAAGAACTTCTCACTTTGTTGGCGCTGGCCCGAGGGGGAATTGAATCCATTGTGGCGACGCAGAAGGCGGCGTTAGAAAATTGATTTTAAGGCGACTGAAAAGTCGCCTTTTTTTTGTCCGTAAATTTCGTAAATGATGAAAGTAAGAAAAGGAGCGAATCCATGAAACCGTATCAGCGCCAGTTTATTGAGTTTGCGCTTAACAAGCAGGTACTAAAGTTTGGCGAGTTTACGCTGAAATCCGGGCGCAAAAGCCCCTATTTCTTCAACGCCGGGCTGTTTAATACCGGGCGCGACCTGGCGTTGTTAGGCCGTTTTTATGCCGAAGCGCTGGTGGATTCCGGTATTGAATTTGATCTGCTGTTTGGCCCCGCGTACAAAGGTATTCCGATCGCGACGACGACGGCGGTTGCGCTGGCGGAACATCACGATAAAGACCTGCCGTACTGCTTTAACCGCAAAGAGGCAAAAGATCATGGCGAAGGCGGGAGTCTGGTGGGCAGCGCGCTACAGGGCCGCGTGATGCTGGTGGATGACGTGATTACCGCAGGTACGGCGATTCGCGAGTCGATGGAGATTATTCAGGCGCACGGGGCTACGCTGGCTGGCGTACTGATTTCGCTGGATCGTCAGGAACGTGGCCGCGGCGAGATTTCCGCGATTCAGGAAGTGGAGCGCGACTATGGTTGTAAGGTTATCTCCATCATTACGCTGAAAGACCTGATTGCCTATCTGGAAGAAAAACCTGATATGGCTGAGCATCTGGCGGCTGTGCGAGCATACCGGGAAGAATTTGGCGTGTAAGCGAATTGCCCGGTGGCGCTTTACCGGGCCTATGTTTCTGTCGCCTGGATAAGGCGTGAGCCACTATCCAGTCAGCGTTACTGTAGCTGAGCGGCAATGAGCGGCCAGCGGGCGTCGAAATCGTCCGTTGGGCGGTATTTAAATTCGCTACGCACGAACCGTGAAAGCATACCTTCACAGAAGGCTAACAGTTGGCTTGCCAGCAGATTTTCATCCGTCGTGTAGCCTTCGCCTTCACGCATTCTTTTTTCTCGTAGCACCTGACGGAGCTGCACTTCGATGCGTTCAAAAAGCTGATTAATACGCCCCTGCAGGCGATCCTGTTCAAACATCAGCGCGTGCCCGGTAAGAATGCGCGTCAGGCCAGGGTTGCGTTCGCCAAAACCCAGAATCAGCAACACAATCAGGCGCAAACGCGTGCTGGTGTTTTTTTCATCTTTTAAAATCAGATTGATACGGGTAATCAGACTATCTTCGATAAACTCAATCAGGCTATCGAACATGCGGGTCTTGCTGGGAAAATGGCGGTATAGCGCCGCTTCTGAAACGCCGACCGAGGCCGCCAGTTTTGCCGTCGTGATGCGTTGGCTTCCATCGCTGGATTCAAGCATCAGCGCCAGTGACTGAAGTATTTCTTCGCGACGATTCCTTTTCGCAGTTTGTTTTTCTGCCATGTTACAAAATACCCCTGAAAATAAGCACTTGCCAGGCGAGCACCCACGCTATAACCGCAAACTCAGCGCTTGCGGCAGTATTATGACGTTATGGGGATGCGTAAAATTTACTTACGGCCAGAATGACCGAAGCCGCCCTCGCCACGTTCGGTGGCGTCAAATGCTTCCACCAGATTAAATTCGGCCTGAACGACCGGAACAAACACCATTTGCGCGATGCGTTCGCCCGGTTCAATGGTAAAACTGTCCTGACCACGGTTCCAGATCGAAACCATCAGTTGCCCCTGATAATCGGAATCAATCAGCCCGACCAGGTTGCCCAGCACGATACCATGTTTATGGCCCAGGCCAGAACGCGGCAACATGACTGCCGCCAGTGATGGATCGGCGATATGAATGGCCAATCCGGTAGGCACCAACGTCGTTGCGCCAGGCGCCAGTTCTACGGCGTCGTCGAGACAGGCGCGCAGGTCAAGCCCGGCAGAACCAGAAGTAGCATAAGTCGGCAGCGGAAACTGCTGACCAACACGCGGGTCCAGAATCTTAACGTCGATTTTTTTCATCATAACGGGTCACGATCTCGTCGAGTAATAATTGGCCCAGGAGTTCTTTTCGCTCAAGCGGTAAGACTTTATCTCCATCCTGCCAGAAAAGGTGTAAAGCGTTTTTATCGCTATTAAACCCCTGATTTGAAAGAGAAACATCATTTGCACAAATCAGGTCAAGGTTCTTACGGATACGTTTTTGCCGGGCGTATTCTTCCACATTATTCGTTTCCGCGGCAAACCCAACAACGTAGGGGCGATTGTCACTGAGTGCGGCCACCCCGGCGACAATGTCCGGGTTTTTGACCATTTTTATTAGTAATTCATCACCTTGCGCCGCCTGTTTTTTGATTTTTTCACTGGCGATAGTCTCTGCGCGATAGTCAGCCACGGCGGCGCAGCTAATGAAAATATGCTGCTGTTGAACGGCGGCCTGAACAGCGGCTTCCATGTCCAGCGCGGTTATGACATCAACCCGTTTTACAAAAGGCGGCGTCGGTAACGAAACGGGACCGGAGACCAGCGTGACATTTGCGCCGCGACGCGCGGCGGCCGCCGCAATAGCGAAGCCCATTTTACCTGAGCTGTGGTTGGAAATATAACGCACCGGGTCGAGCGGTTCGCGCGTCGGGCCTGCCGTAATCATGATATTAAGATGTCGCAGATCGTTGACGGCAGCGAAATGCGCGGCGGCCTTATCAACGATAACTAATGGGTCCAGCATTCGGCCTGGGCCTACATCGCCGCACGCCTGACTGCCGCTATCCGGCCCCCAAATGAACAGGCCGCGAGAGGCGAGCACCTCCAGATTATGTTGCGTGGCGGCAGCGCGGTACATCTGTTGGTTCATGGCCGGAAGAACGGCCACCGGGGCTGGCGTCGCCAGGCAGATGGTGGAGACTAAATCATTAGCCATACCCGATGCTACACGGGCGATCAGGTCGGCGGTCGCGGGGGCAAGAATCACCAGGTCGGCCCATTTCCCCAACTCGATATGCCCCATCGCGGCTTCAGCGGCAGGGTCAAGCAGACTGTCGGATACGGGATAGCCCGACACTGCCTGTAAGCTCAGGGGGGTAATAAAGGCTTTTGCCGCCTCGGTCATTGCTACGCGCACGTCAGCGCCGCGCTCACGTAAACGGCGCACCAGCTCCGGCGTTTTATACGCAGCAATACCGCCGCTAACGCCGAGAACAATTTTTTTACCGGCCAGGCTCATCATGTCTTTCCTGTGGGGTGACTTTGAAAGGCGGCTATTTTATCACAATCTCTACGGCGTCGTGTCGTTGCCTGCGTTCCACTTTGCGAGGCGCTACGCAAGAACAAAATCAGGGCGTCGATCTCTCCCAAAGGCTGTGCCACTATGCCGCTTCCTTAAAAAAGGAGGTGCGCGTATGGATACGTTGGACGAATTATTACCGCGTGAAAAAATGCT
Source organism: Salmonella sp. SSDFZ54 (assembly GCF_004010735.1). NCBI lineage: Bacteria > Pseudomonadati > Pseudomonadota > Gammaproteobacteria > Enterobacterales > Enterobacteriaceae > Salmonella > Salmonella sp. SSDFZ54. Next base: position 1,810,565 of record NZ_CP034819.1, on the reverse strand, counting down.
CAGATCCGGCATTGCTTCCCTCAGCGACGTGGAACTGCTGGCGCTTTTTTTACGTACCGGCACGCCGGGAAAAGATGTTATGACGTTGGCAAAAGAGATATTGCAGCACTTTGGGTCGCTGTATGGCCTGCTGTCGGCGGACTTTGCGCAGTTTCGCGGCGTAAACGGCATCGGCCTGGCGAAATTCGCGCAGTTGAAAGGCATTGCTGAGCTGGCAAGGCGCTATTACAGCGTGCGCATGAATGAGGAAAGTGCGTTGCTGAGTCCGGAAATGACGCGGGAATTTCTGCAAAGCCAACTGACGGGCGAAGAGCGTGAGATCTTTCTGGTGATCTTCCTCGATGCCCAGCACCGGGTGCTTCAGCACAGCCGCCTGTTTTCCGGCACGCTTAACCACGTAGAGGTGCATCCGCGTGAGATTGTTCGGGAAGCGATTAAACTCAATGCTTCAGCGGTCATTCTGGCGCATAACCACCCTTCAGGCTGCGCAGAGCCAAGTAAAGCAGATAAACTTATCACTGAGCGCGTGATAAAGTGTTGCCAGTTTATGGATATCCGGGTGCTCGATCACCTGATAATTGGGCGCGGAGAGTACGTTTCTTTTGCCGAACGCGGCTGGATTTAAGATTCTTTGCGCGATCCATCGGGATCTTTGTCTGTTCGGGACTTGAGCATATCGCCGGGTCAGCGTATACTACGCCACCTTTGAGAATCTCGGGTTTGGCATTTGGGCCTGGCAATCGAGAGTTCAATAGAACTGCGCGATGACCAGGCTGTAAAGCCTGACGAGGCGCCGATACCCCATACGAAGCTCGAGCTAATTTGATTTTTGGAGAATAGACATGTCCCGAGTCTGCCAAGTTACTGGCAAGCGTCCGGTGACCGGTAACAACCGTTCCCACGCACTGAACGCGACTAAACGCCGTTTCCTGCCTAACCTGCACTCTCACCGTTTCTGGGTTGAGAGCGAGAAGCGTTTTGTCACCCTGCGTGTATCTGCTAAAGGTATGCGTATCATCGATAAAAAAGGCATCGAAACAGTTCTGTCTGAACTGCGTGCCCGTGGCGAAAAGTACTAAGTACTAAGAGGAAATAAGTCATGGCTAAAGGTATTCGTGAGAAAATCAAGCTGGTTTCTTCTGCTGGTACTGGTCACTTCTATACCACTACGAAGAACAAACGTACTAAACCGGAAAAACTGGAACTGAAAAAATTCGATCCAGTTGTCCGTCAGCACGTGATCTACAAAGAAGCGAAAATCAAATAATTCTCGCTTTGATGTAACAAAAACCTCGCTTCGGCGGGGTTTTTTGTTTTCTGGCCGTCCCCATATTAATGAGACCTGCCACACAGCCGGAGACGTTATGCCTGAATTACCCGAAGTTGAAACCAGCCGCCGGGGTATTGAACCCCATTTAGTTGGCGCTACTATCCTGCACGCCCATATCCGTAACGGTCGTCTGCGCTGGCCGGTTTCAGACGAAATTTATCGTCTGAGCGATACACCCGTCCTTAGCGTTCAGCGTCGTGCTAAATATTTACTGCTGGAGCTGCCTGACGGCTGGATAATTATTCACCTGGGGATGTCGGGAAGCTTGCGGATACTGTCGGAAGCGCTGCCGGCGGAAAAGCACGACCATGTCGATTTGGTGATGAGCAATGGCAAAATTCTACGTTATACCGATCCTCGCCGCTTTGGCGCCTGGTTATGGACCAAAGAGCTGGAAGGGCATAACGTACTGGCGCATCTGGGACCGGAGCCGCTAAGCGATGAGTTTAATGGCGAATATTTGCGGCAGAAATGCGCGAAGAAGAAGACGGCGATTAAACCCTGGCTGATGGATAACAAGCTGGTGGTCGGCGTGGGGAATATCTACGCCAGCGAGTCGCTGTTTGCCGCTGGTATTCACCCTGACCGCCTGGCGTCGTCACTCTCGACAGAGGAGTGCGACCTGCTGGCGCGGGTGATTAAAGCCGTTTTGCTGCGCTCTATTGAACAAGGCGGGACAACGCTGAAGGATTTTCTGCAAAGCGATGGGAAGCCGGGCTATTTTGCGCAGGAGTTGCAGGTGTACGGGCGCAAAGGCGAGCCGTGTCGGGTATGCGGTACGCCGATAGTCGCAACGAAACACGCACAGCGTGCGACGTTCTATTGCCGTCACTGTCAGAAGTAAAACGCCAGGCCAGGCAAGGAAACTTATTTCAACTTATCCATTAGCGCCTGATACACGTTGTCCGGCAGAAAGTGGGTCACATCGCCCTGATGGCGCGCCACTTCTTTGACCAGCGACGATGAAATAAACGACCACTCTTTGGACGGCATCAGGAAAACGCTTTCCAGTTGCGGCATCAGATGGCGATTCATATGCGCCAACTGCATTTCATATTCAAAATCCGCCACCGCGCGCAGACCACGAATCAGGATATTCGCCTGTCTGTCGCGGGCGAAATTGGCCATCAGGTCGCTAAAGCCCACCACCTCTACGTTATCCAGGTGTGCGGTCGCTTTTTGCGCCAGCGCCACACGTTCGTCCAGGGTGAACATGGGTTTCTTGCCGGGGCTGGCGGCGATGGCCAGAATGACATGGTCGAACATCTGCGTTGCGCGCGTCACAATATCGAGATGACCGTTAGTAATCGGATCAAACGTACCTGGATAAATCGCCCGTTTTTGCATGACAGTCCTCAATGCGTTTTCGGTGGCAGATAAGGTTCCAGCAGTTGCAGCAGACGCTGGAGCGCGCCCTGATTTTGATACAGCACTTCAACTGCGTGACGTCCGTAGAAATTACGATAATCAGCGTCGGTCAGTAAAGAGGAAACTTCTTTTGCCAGCGTAGCCGCATCGGTAATCGTGATAAGTCCGCTCGCCTGATCCAGACGGGCGCAAATATCTTTAAAGTTAAAGGTATGCGGGCCCATCAGTACCGGAATCGCATGAGCGGCGGCCTCCAGCGGGTTATGACCGCCGCGTTCAACCAGCGAACCACCAACAAAGGCGAGATCGGCAATGCCATAGAGCAACATTAATTCGCCCATGGTATCGCCTACCACGACCTGGGTGCTGGCGGACGGCACTTCGCCCGAAGAGCGAGTGATGTAGCTTAACCCTGCCTGACGCACAAGATTGATAGCATCCGGGAAACGCTCCGGATGGCGGGGCACCAGAATCAGTAATAAATTCGGGAATTGATGTAATAACGCCTGGTGAGCGGCGATAACGATACTCTCTTCGCCATCGTGGGTGCTGGTGGCAATCCAGACCGGACGGTGCGGCGCCCACTGGCGGCGTAGCGTAACGGCTTTAGCCGCCAGCTGCGGCGTAACTGAAATATCAAATTTCAGACTGCCGGTGACCGTGACCTGATTGTTCTTCGCGCCCAATGCCACAAAGCGTTCGCCATCTTCTTCGTTTTGCGCGGCAATCAGGGTGATACGGCGCAGGAGCGTACGGACAAACTTGCCAAGCTTCGCATAACCCGCGGCGGAGCGGGCGGAAAGCCGCGCATTAGCGATAACCAGCGGAATATGACGTTTGTGCAGCGCAGCAATCAGATTTGGCCAGAGCTCAGTCTCCATGATCAATACCAGCTTAGGATCAATCTCATTGAGGAAACGATTGAGCGCATCGGGCAAATCATAAGGCAAGTAAACGTGCTGAACATCGTTGCCAAAGGCGGACTGGACGCGCTCCGAGCCGGTCGGCGTCATGGTCGTTACGGTAATAGGCAGATCGGGATAGCGATGACGTAGAGCGCGGACCAATGGGATGGCCGCCAGAGTTTCGCCCACCGAGACGGAATGCAGCATGATTCCGCCCGGTTTCAACGGACGGCGGTAGAATCCGTAGCGTTCACCCCAGCGTTTACGATAGGCCGGCGCTTTACGTCCACGCACCCAAAGCCGTATCCAGATCAGAGGCTGAATAAGGTAGAGAAGAGCGGTGTAAAGCAATTCGAGCATAGTAAATAGCTGACTTATGGATGTGCTGGGGATTCTATGTATTTAGCCTGGGCTTTACCATTACTTTTCCCATTTTTGCGCCAAATTGGCTCAGAAGCGAGGATTCCAGGCGCTGAACCCCATTATTTTTGCATTTTTACGCAATCCATTGAAATTTGCCGCCCTTGTCGCCCCAGACAATGGGAATGACCATTCACAAGAGAGGGGTAAATTAATATCTCTTTGAATTTATGATTAAAAAAATGATTGTGTATAAAAATTATTCGTATCGGATTGCTGCGAAAGAAGTGTTACACTAGCGCATCTAAAATGAGTGCGGTATTAGCCATCGGGTTGCTGTGAAGCCTGGGGCGGTAGCGTGCTTTTTTCTGCTTATTTATCCGGACAATTTCAACCAAAGAGTCGCTTGTGGAAAAGCCATTTCGAAGAATTCTGATTATAAAAATGCGTTTTCATGGAGACATGTTACTTACCACCCCTGTCATCAGTACGCTGAAGCAGAATTATCCCGATGCAAAAATCGATGTGCTTCTTTACCAGAACACCATACCGATATTGTCGGAAAATCCGGAGATTAATGCACTCTACGGCATCAGTAATAAAGGCGCAGGAACAAAAGAGAAGATCAAAAACGCGCTATCGCTAATCAAAAAATTGCGTGCTAACTCGTATGATCTGGTCGTCAATCTCACCGATCAGTGGAGCGTGGCGCTTATTGTGCGTTTTTTAAACGCAAAAATAAAAATCTCGCAGGATTTCGGTAATCGTCAGTCTGCTTTATGGAAAAAAAGCTTTACGCATTTAGTACCTTATGCGGGAGAACATGCTGTTGAGCGCACATTATCCGCGCTAAAGCCGTTAGCGCTAAAACAGTATGTCACGGAAACCACCATGAGCTATCGCCCGGAACATTGGGAAAACATGCGACAACAGCTCAAACAACTTGGTGTGACCCGACAATATGTTGTTATTCAGCCTACGGCACGGCAGCTATTTAAGTGCTGGGATAATGATAAATTCTCTCAGGTTATTGATGCCGTGCAGCGCCGCGGTTATCAAGTTGTACTGACGTCAGGCCCGGCCGCAGACGAGATGGCCTGCGTGGATGCTATTGCACGCGGCTGTGAAACAAAACCGGCTACTGGTCTGGCGGGTAAAACTCGCTTTCCTGAATTGGGCGCGTTGATTGACCATGCGGATCTCTTTATCGGCGTTGATTCGGCCCCTGGTCATATTGCCGCAGCAGTCAAAACGCCGGTCATTTGCCTTTTCGGCGCGACGGATCATGTGTTCTGGCGTCCCTGGACCGACGACATCATTCAGTTTTGGGCAGGAAATTATCAGCCGATGCCTGAACGGCATGAGCTTGATCGTAATAAAAAATACCTTTCCGTGATTCCGGCTGAAGATGTTATCGCCGCGACGGAAAAAATGCTGCCGCATGAGGCACGCACCATAGATTTGGACAGCCTGCTATGAGAGTTGCCTTTTGCTTATATAAATATTTTCCTTTTGGCGGTCTGCAGCGTGATTTTATGCGCATTGCCCAAACCGTGGCGGCGCGAGGTCATCAGGTTCGTGTTTATACTCAGTCATGGGAAGGGGAATGCCCGGATAATTTTGAATTAATCCGCGTGCCGGTTAAATCCCGGACGAACCACGGTCGTAACGCAGAATATTATGCCTGGGTGCAACACCATTTGCGTGACCATCCTGTCGATCGGGTGGTTGGATTCAATAAGATGCCGGGCCTTGATGTGTATTACGCCGCAGACGTGTGTTATGCCGAAAAAGTCGCACAGGAAAAAGGTTTTTTCTATCGCCTGACATCACGCTATCGGCATTATGCTGCTTTTGAACGCGCCACGTTTGAACACGGCAAGCCGACGCAACTATTAATGCTGACGAATAAGCAGATTGCTGACTTCCAAAAACATTATCAGACTGAAGCGGAGCGTTTCCATATTCTTCCTCCGGGGATTTACCCGGACAGAAAATATAGCCAACAGATCCCAAACAGTCGTCAAATTTATCGTCAGAAAAATGGTATCTCAGAACAGCAAAAATTACTGTTGCAAGTAGGGTCTGACTTTACCCGTAAAGGTGTGGATCGCTCTATTGAAGCGCTGGCATCGCTACCCGAATCTTTACGGCAAAATACGGTGCTCTATGTTGTCGGGCAGGATAAGCCGAAGAAGTTTGCAGCACTGGCTGAAAGAAGCGGCGTCGGCACGAATGTGCATTTTTTCTCCGGACGTAATGATATCGCGGAGTTAATGGCAGCAGCCGACCTTTTACTGCATCCAGCCTATCAGGAAGCTGCAGGTATTGTTTTGCTGGAAGCCATTACTGCTGGTTTGCCGGTGCTGACAACTGCGGTGTGCGGTTATGCACATTATATTGTGGATGCAAACTGTGGCGAAGCGATGACTGAACCATTCCGCCAGGATGCGCTAAATGAGGTTTTACTCAAAGCGCTGACACAGCCTTCCTTACGCAACGCCTGGGCTGAAAATGCGCGGTATTATGCTGATACCCAGGATTTATACAGCTTACCGGAGAAGGCCGCAGATATTATTACAGGTGATTTAGATGGTTGAGCTGAAAGCGCCGTTAACCACACTATGGCGCGGTAAAGATGCTTTTGAGGAAGTGAAAACGTTACAGGGCGAAGTGTTCAGAGAGCTGGAGACGCGTCGAACATTGCGGTTTGAGCTGGACGGTAAAAGCTACTTCCTGAAGTGGCATAAAGGCACTTCGCTGAAAGAAATTGTGAAGAACCTGATTTCGTTACGTATGCCTGTTCTGGGCGCTGACAGAGAATGGCACGCTATTCATCGTCTACATGAGCTGGGCGTTGATACGATGCACGGCGTTGGTTTTGGTGAAAAAGGCGTAAACCCGCTAACCAGAACATCATTTATTATCACCGAAGATTTAACGCCTACCATTAGCCTTGAAGACTACTGTGCTGACTGGGCTGTTAATCCACCGGACGCGCAGGTGAAGTGGATGATCATTAAGCGTGTTGCGACTATGGTACGTAAAATGCACGCCGGGGGAATTAACCATCGCGACTGTTATATTTGCCACTTTCTTCTGCATTTACCTTTCACTGGTCGCGAAGAGGATTTAAAAATCTCCGTAATCGACCTGCATCGCGCGCAGATACGCCAGCACGTTCCCCTTCGCTGGCGTGACAAAGATTTAATTGGGCTTTATTTTTCTTCAATGAATATTGGCCTGACTCAGCGAGATATATTCCGGTTTATGCGTGAGTATTTCTCTCTCCCCCTGCGAGAGATTTTGCAAAAAGAATCGGGGTTGATTCATCAGGCAGATGTTAAAGCCGCTCGAATTAAAGAAAGAACAATAAGAAAAAATCTGTAATTATAATAATTATGCACTCAGTGAGTAATTTATGAGTGAGACAAGGATAGACAGAATGTCTGACATTAAAAGTTATATTTCAAACCAAAAAAACATAATTCAACATGATGATTTTTTTGGAAGAAGACTGGACATTGCTCTTTGCTTTGATCATGGTTTTATAATGCCAGCAGGTGTGGCAATATATTCCATTATCGAAAATAATAAAGATATTGACTACGCCTTAAAGCAAAAGAGAGATGTCAGGTAAAAATTACTCTATAGGGTTATATTACTATTTTTGCTATTTAATATCTAAAGTCTTTAGATTAAGGTTTTAACTCTGGGGTATATATGAAAATAGCATTTATTGGCGAAGCGGTATCTGGTTTTGGAGGGATGGAAACCGTTATTAGCAACGTTATCCATACGTTTGAAAATAGCTCTCCGAAAATCAACTGTGAAATGTTTTTCTTTTGTCGTAATGACAAAATGGATAAAGCATGGCTAAAAGAGATTAAATATGCGCAATCATTCTCAAATATAAAATTAAGTTTCCTTCGTCGAGCTAAGCATGTTTATAATTTTAGTCAGTGGCTGAAAGAAACGTCACCGGATATTGTGATATGTATTGATGTCATCTCATGTCTTTATGCCAATAAAGCACGAAAGAAAAGTGGTAAACAGTTTATTATTTTCTCGTGGCCACATTTTTCGCTCGACCATAAAAAACATGCAGAATGTATAACGTACGCGGATTATCATCTGGCCATCAGTAGTGGTATTAAAGAACAGATGATGACACGGGGTATCTCAGCGCAAGATATTAGCGTCGTTTATAATCCTGTCTCTATTAAAACAATCATTGTGCCGCCGCCTGAGCGCGATAAACCCGCTGTATTTCTCTATGTAGGGCGTCTTAAATTTGAAGGGCAGAAAAGAGTTAAAGATTTATTTGATGGCTTAGCTCGTACGACAGGGGAATGGCAGTTACATATTATTGGTGATGGCTCAGATTTTGAAAAGTGCCAGGCCTATAGTCGGGAGCTTGGTATTGAGCAGCGTGTGATCTGGTATGGTTGGCAAAGCGCGCCGTGGCAAGTCGTACAGCAAAAAATAAAAAATGTCACCGCGTTACTACTTACCTCTGCATTTGAGGGATTTCCTATGACCCTACTGGAAGCAATGTCATATGGAATTCCGTGTATTAGTTCTGATTGTATGTCTGGTCCGCGCGATATGATTAAACCCGGTTTGAATGGTGAGCTTTACACCACGGGGACTATAGATGATTTTGTAGGACACCTTAATCGCGTTATTTCTGGTGAAGTAAAATATCAGCATGATATTATTCCCGGCACGATTGAGAGATTTTACGATGTGCTATATTTTAAAAATTTTAATAATGCGATATTCTCGAAATTACAAAAGTGATCACTATGAGCAGAAAATATTTTGAAGAAGAAGTCATTCAACAGACTTTAGATTATAACTATGCACAACATAGTGATGCTGCTAAATTTAATATAGCTTATGGGATTGATAAAAACTTTCTTTTTGGCTGTGGTGTCTCTATTGCATCGGTTCTCCTCGCTAACCCAGAGAAGGCGTTAGCTTTCCATGTTTTTACCGATTTCTTTGGCTCTGAAGATCAGCAGCGATTTGAGGCATTAGCAAAACAGTACGCTACGCAGATTGTTGTTTACCTAATCGACTGTGAGCGCTTAAAATCGCTACCCAGTACCAAAAACTGGACCTATGCAACATACTTTAGATTCATTATTGCCGATTATTTTTCAGATAAAACAGATAGAGTACTTTATCTGGATGCAGATATTGCATGTAAGGGGAGTATTCAGGAACTTATTGATCTTAATTTTGCTGAAAATGAGATTGCAGCTGTCGTTGCTGAAGGCGAGTTGGAATGGTGGACTAAGCGCTCGGTTAGCCTGGCAACGCCTGGGCTGGTTTCTGGCTATTTTAATGCCGGTTTTATTTTAATTAACATACCTCTTTGGACCGCAGAAAATATCTCTAAGAAAGCGATTGAAATGCTAAAAGATCCGGAGGTAGTACAGCGCATAACGCACCTTGATCAGGATGTATTAAATATATTGTTAGTGAATAAAGCGCGTTTTGTTGATAAAAAATTTAATACACAATTTAGCCTTAACTATGAATTAAAAGATTCAGTTATTAATCCAGTCGATGCTGAGACTGTATTTGTTCATTATATCGGGCCAACGAAGCCCTGGCATAGTTGGGGGGCTTACCCTGTGTCACAATATTTTTTACAGGCTAAGAGCAACTCACCATGGTCTCATTGTGCACTTTTAAATCCAGTCACTAGCCATCAGTTACGTTATGCGGCAAAGCATATGTTTAATCAGAAGCATTATACTTCGGGTATAAATTATTATATAGCCTACTTTAAACGTAAACTTCTTGAATAAAACCCATAGGTGATGTAATGGATTCATTTCCTGAGATAGAAATAGCTGAATATAAAGTTTTTGATGAAAGTAATAATAATAATGATGATAACGTATTAAACATTTCTTATGGGGTTGATGAAAACTATCTTGATGGTGTGGGGGTATCAATCGCTTCAGTTGTATTAAACAATAATATCCCGCTCGCTTTTCACATTATTTGTGATTCATACTCCCCGTGTTTTGTAAAATATATAGAGCGTTTAGCCGTACAGCATCACATAAAAATTTCTCTTTATCTTATTAAAGTAGAAAGCCTTGAGGTATTGCCTCAAACTAAAGTATGGTCGAGAGCAATGTATTTTCGTTTATTTGCTTTCGATTATCTCAGCAAGAAGGTAAATACACTACTTTATTTGGATGCCGATGTTGTATGCAAAGGATCTTTGCAAGATCTTCTACAGCTTGATTTGACAGAGAAGATTGCTGCGGTCGTAAAAGATGTTGATTCCATCCAGAATAAGGTAAATGAGAGATTAAGAGCATTTAATTTACAAGGTGGTTATTTTAACTCCGGCGTGGTTTTTGTTAACCTGAAATTATGGAAAGAGAATGCCTTAACTGAAAAGGCATTTTTACTTCTGGCAGGTAAAGAAGCTGACTCTTTTAAATATCCCGATCAGGATGTTTTGAATATTCTCCTACAGGATAAAGTCATTTTTCTACCGCGACCATATAATACCATTTATACTATCAAAAGTGAGTTGAAAGATAAGTCACATAAAAAATATAGCGATATAATTAATGATAATACTGTTTTAATTCATTATACGGGCGCTACAAAACCATGGCATGCCTGGGCAAATTATCCTTCAGTTATCTATTATAAAAATGCACGACTGAACTCGCCCTGGAAGGATTTTCCCGCAAAAGATGCGCGTACCATAGTCGAATTTAAGAAGCGATATAAACATCTTCTCGTGCAGGGTCATTATTTTAAAGGCCTTATGGCTGGAAGCGCATATCTTTATCGTAAACTTTTCCACAAATAATTCCCCTCCCCAAATCTCCATTATGATTATTGAAAAAAAGATTAAAAACTATACCGTCTTTGTCAAAAAAGACGGTGAAAAATACATTGAGATATTCAAAGATTTTCTATCTTATAATCATCAGGTTATTAAAGTCTTTCGTAATATAGAAGATACAAAAGTTGTATTGATTAATACAGACTACGGAAAATATATTCTCAAAGTATTTAGTCCAAAAGTAAAAAATACTGAACGCTTTTTCAAATCGTTAGTAAAAGGAGATTACTACGAAAAGCTTTTTCATCAGACAGATCGTGTGCGGCGTGAAGGGTTTACGGCGCTTAATGATTTTTACCTGCTGGCGGAAATTAAAACATTACGCTATGTAAAAACATACGTGATGATAATTGAGTATATTGAAGGTATTGAACTTGTTGATATGCCAGAAATTTCTGACGAGGTGAGAGGGAAAATCAAACAGTCGATATATTCTCTGCATCAGCATGGTATGGTTTCGGGCGATCCCCATAAAGGTAACTTTATCCTGCAAGGCAATGAGATCAGAATTATCGATTTGTCCGGAAAAAGACCTTCCAGACAACGAAAAGCAAAGGATCGTATTGATTTAGAAAGACATTATGGTATCAAAAATAATGTGAGAGATATCGGATTTTACTTATTGATTTATAAGAAAAAACTTCGAAATTTCTTGCGTCGTATTAAGGGTAAGGAAAAGCGCTGATCAATGTAGCACGTTTGGTTTAATTTAAGGGGCTGACTGACTTTTATTTGCTGCAGCGTTATGACATACTTGAGAGAATTTGAGAAGTAATATTAGTTATTGAATATAACATTTATTTATAGGTTGCATGATAAACATACGAGTTTTTTATGGGCAGCGTTAACTTCATAACTCACGCCGATGTTCTGCAACTTATTGCGAAAAGAACGGCTGAAGATTGTATTATTTTTCTTTCTGGTCCTACGTCCAGAAAGACGCCGCTGTCCTTGTTACGAATGAAAGATGTCATTGCAGTCAATGGTTCTGTTCAATATTTGCTAAACAATAACGTCAAGCCATTTTTGTACCTTCTGACGGATGTTCGCTTCCTCCATCGCCGGCGCGAAGATTTTTATAACTTTAGCCGTAACAGTCAGTTTACTATCGTCAATCTTGATGTGTACGAACAGGCTTCAGTGGATGATCAAAAATATATTGAAGAAAACTGTTTAATTATTCGCTCCTTTTATCGCCGAGAAAAAGGGGGCTTTTTAAAGAAAATTAAATTTAATATCCTCAAGCGGGTTCATAAAGCATTACTTATTTCAGTTCCCCTTTCGAAAAGAGGGAGACTGGCTGGATTTTGCAAGGATATCAGCATCGGGTATTGCTCTTGCCATACTATTGCTTATACTGCTATTCAGGTTGCCTATTCCCTCAAGTATGGCCGTATTATATGTTCTGGGCTTGACTTAACAGGGAGTTGCCCACGTTTCTATGACGAATCTACCAGCCCTATGCCATCTGAGCTTAGTAAAGACCTGTTTAAAATACTGCCATTTTTTACTTTTATGAGAAAAAATGTGAGTGATTTAAATATCTTTAATTTATCAGATGATACTGCAATTCATTACGATATTATTCCATATATTACAGCCTCGGAACTTGAGGATGAAATATATTACGATAAAATTGTCTAGATACTAGATAAATCATTATTTTGCGTTGCTTCGGCACGCATTTCTTTTTCTATAAAGTTAACTATTCTGGATTATAGCTATTATGATTAAAAAAATCATATTTACTGTTACTCCTATATTTTCAATTCCTCCACGTGGCGCGGCTGCGGTAGAAACCTGGATTTACCAGGTTGCAAAACGACTATCAATACCGAATGCTATTGCTTGTATAAAGAATGCTGGCTATCCTGAATATAATAAAATAAACGATAACTGTGATATTCATTACATTGGGTTTAGTAAAGTTTATAAGCGTCTTTTTCAGAAATGGACTCGTCTAGACCCACTACCCTATTCCCAGCGCGTCCTTAATATTAGAGATAAAGTGACTACGCAGGAAGATAGCGTCATTGTTATTCATAATAGTATGAAACTGTATCGGCAGATCAGAGAGCGCAATCCGAATGCAAAACTGGTTATGCACATGCATAACGCATTTGAACCAGAACTTCCTGATAAGGATGCAAAAATTATCGTGCCCAGTCAGTTTCTTAAAGCGTTTTATGAAGAAAGATTGCCCGCCGCTGCTGTTAGTATTGTGCCTAATGGTTTTTGTGCTGAGACTTATAAAAGAAACCCACAAAATAACCTCCGTCAGCAATTAAATATTGCGGAAGATGCCACCGTTCTCTTATATGCCGGGAGAATTTCGCCTGATAAAGGCATCCTGTTGCTTTTGCAGGCGTTCAAACAATTACGTACTTTAAGAAGTAATATTAAACTTGTCGTTGTTGGCGACCCTTATGCAAGCCGCAAGGGTGAAAAAGCAGAGTATCAAAAGAAAGTACTGGACGCCGCAAAAGAGATTGGAACGGATTGTATTATGGCTGGGGGGCAATCTCCCGACCAGATGCATAACTTCTATCATATAGCCGATCTGGTTATTGTGCCATCTCAGGTTGAAGAAGCATTTTGCATGGTAGCTGTAGAAGCGATGGCAGCAGGAAAAGCGGTTCTTGCCAGCAAAAAAGGGGGGATTAGCGAATTTGTGTTAGATGGCATAACGGGCTATCACCTCGCAGAACCTATGTCGAGCGACAGTATAATTAATGATATTAACTGTGCGCTTGCTGATAAGGAACGCCACCAGATTGCCGAAAAAGCAAAATCCCTGGTGTTTTCAAAATACAGTTGGGAAAATGTAGCTCAGCGTTTCGAGGAACAAATGAAAAGCTGGTTTGATAAGTGATTGAGTCCGGACGATGGAAAACGCGCTGATACCGTAATAAGTATCAGCGCGTTTTTTTTATCTATTTCTTAGCGCCAACAGAAAACCAGTAATGATACCAATTTGAGCAATATCGACCTGTTCAAAATTGCCACGAACGATATAAAAACCGACGAAAGATAAAAATAGCAAGAGATGAGCATTGTAGGGGCTTATCTCTACTTTCCTGAAGGTAGAGCTGGCTGTTTCCCTGATGATAGCGCCATATAAATAGACCAGGCTCGCCAGACCCAATATGCCTGCACTAAACCAGATGTACAGAATGGTATTATGCGGACCGATAGATTCTTTAAAGGTCCACGTTGGATAATCGACAACGCGTTTATTATAAACACCATCATACACATCATTACCATAGCCGTAGCCCTTGATCGGGTTTTCCTGAATCAGTATCCACGCGGTGCCCTGGGTTCCGTTAGTATAACGATATGAGCTATCTGTCTGCTGTAATTTATACAGTAAATGTTCTGGGTCTGGTTTGTTATTATGTTGAGTGATAACCAAAGCGCCGATAATGGCTAATAAAATGGCACCAACTCCTATTAACTTCCATTGGCGGTTCAGTATTGCCCACAGAACACCTACTATAAGCACCGCCAACCATGCCCCTCGCGATAGGGTTCCCAGAATAAAGAAAAGGTAGATAGCGCTAAGCACCAAAAAAACCAACTTAATTGCATTTTTTCTAAACAGCCAAATATTCAATAATGCTGGAAATAAGAAAACCATGGAATCGGACATATGTCGATGCGCATAGCTTATGAATGGCATAATCCCTTTATTATAGTCCTCGATATACAGAATACTCTCTGCAAGGCAGCGAAGCCCTAAACTTGTTAAAAAGGAGAAAAGTACTATTTTCGCAACCGTTTCTTTTGTTTCATCTTTTAATAGTACGGGGATTAATAAAGTATATAATAAGAAACCCTCCAGTACCGTATTTTCAAATTCCTTGAAACTTTCTTTCATATCTGGCGATATGAGTATGGAATAAACAAGGATTAATGATAATACTGCTACGCTATAAAATACGCTATTTTTGAAAAGAGGAGAAAAACTTTTCGGTGAGCGTGAGACCTGATAAATCGCGGTGATAACCATAAGTATGATTATCAAATGTTTATAACGCGTAATACCATCCAGAAAATACGTGGCAACAAAAAGAAAAACCAGCGCTTTATTCCAGATCGGCTTCCATTTCTCTTTATTTAACGTTAATGATGTGGTTAGCATCTTTTCTCCACAATAGGTTTGGGATGAGACAGAGTCTCTTTAATGAATCTTTCCAAATACGCTTGTGGCATCTAAATTCGCCAGGTTCTGTTCTGGTGAGCAGCATGCCATTTGGTTCTTCCCATAACCTCCAATTAACCCAGGGTCCGTTGGGCCATATAGCGTAATATTCGGTCTGTCGAGCGCGGCGGTGAGATGGCTCAGGCCGGTATCAACCGATACGACAAATTTTGCGCCAGCCAGCACTCTGGCGACCTCCTCCAGGCTCATGCGCGGTAACACATCCACATAGTCAAATCCTTCGGCCAGTCGTTTAGCACGGGCCTCCTCATGAGGCGCGCCCCAGGGAAGTTTTATCCGTAATCCGGTGTTGCCCACCAGGCCGATAAGCTCGCGCCAGTTTGCTTCCGGCCAGTGTTTATCATCGCGGGTCGTGGCATGTAAAAATACCGCATATGGATCGCTAACCGCCTGCTGGCAATGCAGAAAATGTTTTGCGATGGCATAATCGCCCTGCGACTGCGGTTTATCGTATCCCAGGCTTTTGGCGAACAGCTCGCGCGTCCGTTCAACCGCATGTTGTTGCTTTGCGATATGGTGTTTACGGTTATAAAACAGGCTGGCCAGCGGTTCGCGGGCGGTACTCCAGTCCATACCGTGCTTTATCCCATGCGCCAGACGCGTCACCAGCGCCGCGCTTTTTACCAGCCCCTGCGCATCAATCACAGCGTCGTATTGGTATGCGCATACCGCCCGATGAAAGGCTATGCGTTCCGCTTTAATGGGCGCGGAAAACCAGGCCTTGCGCCAACGGCGAATAGCGACGGGAATCACGCGATCGACAGCACTGTGCCAGGACGGAATTTGCGCAAACCCTTCTTCGACAACCCAATCAAATTGAATCCCCGGAATCGCCTGTTGCGCGTCGGTAAGCGCAGGCAGGGTATGTAATACGTCGCCCATCGATGATGTTTTAACGATCAAAACCCGCATTAAACGCCCTCTTCCGACAACAGCGAATGAAGCTCTTCCAGAACCCGCTGCGGCGTGATATCGATCAGGCTCTGGTGATAGCCTTGCGCCGTATCGCCTTTACGCACTTTGTGATAACCCGTAATGAGACGAATCACCCGGGCCTTATGAGACAGCGGTGGCGTGAAATCCGGGCTACTTGGGCCATACAAGGCGACCAGCGGGCGGTCGAGCGCCGCCGCGACGTGCATCAGCCCGGAATCGTTGGTGACGATGGCTTTACAGGCGGCTATCAGAATGACGGCCTGTTCCAGCTGGGTTTCCCCCGCCAGGTTGCGGCACCATGCCTGCTGCTCGCTATTCAGCGCCGCCAGGATCTCATTTCCGGCTTCATGGTCTTTTGCCGAGCCAAACAGTACGACCTGATACCCTTCGTTAATGAGTTGCTTTGCCAGTTCGGCGTAGTGATAGTGCGGCCAACGTTTTGCCGGGCCAAATTCCGCGCCGGGGCAAAAGCCGATCAGAGGACGTTCAGAAGATAGTGAAAAGTCGCTGCACATCAGCGACTTTTCACCCTCGCTAACCTGGAGCTGTGGCCAGAGTAGCGGCTGCGGCAGATCTTTCGCCGTGCGCATCACGCCCTTGTCATAAGCCAGCGCCACGTAGCGCTCCACCATCAGCGGCCAGGCGTCTTTATCAAGGACGCGCGCATCGTTCAGCAGGCCATAGCGCATTTCGCCGCGCCAGCCGGTACGGTGCGGGATATTGGCAAAGAAAGGAATCAGCGCCGATTTAAACGAATTTGGCAGCACCCAGGCGCGATCGTAGCGCTTCTCTCGCAGGCTATGGCCCAATCTGCGGCGCTCGCCGATTTCCAGCGCGCCGTGGCCCAGCGGCATGGGTATCGCCTCGTTAACTTCCGGCATACGCGATAACAACGGACGGCACCAGGCTGGCGCCATCACGTCGATTATCGCCTGGGGATAGCGCGCTTTAAGCGTGCGATAGAGACTTTGCGACATCATCATGTCGCCCACCCAGGACGGGCCAATGACCAAAATTTTCATACTTACGCGTCGCGGTTCAGCCAGGCCATATACTCCGTGACGCCTTCGGCGACGGTCTTAAAGGGTTTGTCATAGCCCGCGTTGCGTAGATTGGTTAAATCCGCCTGCGTAAACGCCTGATAGCGACCTTTCAGCTTATCCGGGAACGGAATGTATTCAATGCTGCCTTTTTTATGGTATGCCAGCGTCGCGTCGGCGACGGCCTGGAAAGATTCCGCACGGCCTGTGCCCAGGTTAAAGATGCCGGACTTGCCGCTTTCCAGGAACCACAGGTTAACGGCGGCCACATCGCCCACGTAAACGAAGTCGCGCTTGAAGTTTTCGCTGCCTTCAAACAGTTTCGGGCTTTCGCCGTTGTTTAACTGTGTATTCAGATGAAATGCCACGCTTGCCATGCTGCCTTTATGGCCTTCACGTGGTCCATAGACGTTGAAATAGCGGAAACCGACAATCTGCGAGTTCGCTTCTGGCAGGATCTGGCGCACATATTCATCAAACAGGAATTTAGAATAGCCGTAAACGTTAAGCGGTTTTTCGTATTCGCGCGATTCGATGAAATCAGACGTGCGACCGCCATAGGTGGCGGCAGAAGAGGCATAGAGGAACGGGATTTCGCGCTCAAGACAATAGTGCAGCAGCTCTTTGGAGTATTGATAGTTATTATCCATCATATACTTGCCGTCCCACTCGGTGGTGGAAGAGCAGGCGCCTTCATGGAAAATAGCTTCGATATCGCCGAGCTCTTCTCCGGACATAATCTGGATCAGGAAATCTTCCTTATCCATATAGTCAGCAATGTTCAGATCCACCAGGTTTACAAACTTGGTGCCGTCTTTCAGGTTATCCACCACCAGAATATCGGTGATACCTTTATCATTCAGGGCCTTAACGATATTGCTGCCGATAAAGCCCGCGCCGCCGGTAACGATGATCATAACTGTAACCTTTGAATTATGGTGTCAGAGACTGTCTCAGACATGAATGCTCTTATCATAACACTATTCATCCATTCACTGATAACCCGTGAGGATACGCGTGATTTATGCTGCATTTTAAAGAAGTGATGACGCGTCATCTCGTATCAACGTATCGCTTTGGGTAATATGTGCTGAAATTTGCCCAGTCTGGAGAATCGCAATGCGTGGGGATTTTTACAAACAGTTAACCAACGATCTGGAAACCGCTCGGGCGGAAGGATTGTTTAAAGAAGAGCGCATTATTACATCTGCGCAGCAGGCGGATATCACCGTGGCGGATGGAAGCCACGTTATTAACTTTTGCGCCAATAACTATCTCGGGCTGGCGAATCACCCTGAGCTGATTAATGCCGCAAAAGCGGGCATGGACAGCCACGGTTTCGGTATGGCGTCCGTGCGTTTTATCTGCGGCACCCAGGACAGCCACAAAGCGCTGGAGCAAAAGCTGGCAAGCTTCCTCGGCATGGAAGATGCGATTCTGTATTCCTCCTGTTTCGACGCTAACGGCGGCTTGTTTGAGACGTTGCTGGGCGCGGAAGACGCTATTATTTCCGACGCGCTGAACCACGCGTCTATCATTGACGGCGTGCGTTTGTGTAAAGCGAAGCGCTATCGCTATGCCAACAACGATATGGCTGAGCTGGAAGCGCGGCTGAAAGAGGCGCGTGAGGCCGGCGCGCGTCATGTCCTGATCGCCACCGACGGCGTGTTCTCAATGGATGGCGTCATCGCCAATCTGAAAGGCGTCTGTGATCTGGCCGATAAATACGATGCGCTGGTGATGGTTGATGATTCTCACGCGGTAGGCTTTGTCGGCGAAAACGGTCGTGGTTCCCATGAATACTGCGACGTAATGGGCCGCGTAGATATTATTACCGGTACGCTGGGCAAAGCGTTAGGCGGCGCATCCGGCGGCTATACCGCGGCGCGCAAAGAGGTCGTTGAGTGGTTGCGTCAGCGTTCCCGCCCATATCTGTTCTCCAACTCCCTGGCGCCGGCGATCGTGGCGGCTTCTATTAAAGTGTTAGAGATGGTGGAAGCGGGCGCAGAACTGCGCGATCGCTTGTGGGCGAACGCCCGGCAGTTCCGTGAGCAGATGTCTGCCGCGGGATTTACGTTGGCAGGCGCGGATCACGCCATCATCCCGGTAATGCTGGGAGATGCGGTTGTCGCGCAGAAATTTGCCCGCGAACTGCAAAAAGAGGGCATTTACGTTACCGGTTTCTTCTATCCGGTCGTACCAAAAGGTCAGGCGCGTATTCGTACCCAGATGTCTGCGGCGCATACGCCTGAGCAAATTACGCGTGCGGTAGACGCGTTCACGCGTATTGGTAAACAACTGGGCGTGATTGCCTGAGGATGTAAGATGAAAG
Source organism: Salmonella sp. SSDFZ54 (assembly GCF_004010735.1). NCBI lineage: Bacteria > Pseudomonadati > Pseudomonadota > Gammaproteobacteria > Enterobacterales > Enterobacteriaceae > Salmonella > Salmonella sp. SSDFZ54. The sequence goes on along the minus strand of NZ_CP034819.1, from coordinate 1,791,180 downwards.
CGTTATCCAAACTGAAAGCGGAAGAGGGCATCTGGATGACCGACGTTCCGGAACCGGAAGTCGGCCATAACGATTTGCTGATTAAAATCCGTAAAACAGCCATCTGCGGTACTGACGTTCACATCTATAACTGGGATGACTGGTCGCAAAAAACCATCCCGGTTCCGATGGTCGTGGGGCATGAATATGTCGGCGAAGTGGTCGGCATCGGTCAGGAAGTGAAAGGCTTTAAAATCGGCGATCGCGTCTCCGGCGAAGGTCATATCACCTGCGGTCATTGCCGCAACTGCCGTGGCGGTCGTACTCACCTGTGTCGCAACACCACCGGCGTGGGTGTCAATCGTCCCGGCTGCTTCGCGGAATACCTGGTCATCCCGGCGTTCAATGCGTTTAAAATCCCGGATAACATTTCTGATGATTTAGCCTCTATTTTCGACCCGTTTGGTAATGCGGTGCATACGGCGCTGTCTTTCGATCTGGTCGGCGAAGATGTACTGGTATCGGGGGCGGGGCCAATCGGTGTAATGGCCGCCGCGGTGGCGAAACATGTCGGCGCGCGTCATGTGGTGATTACTGACGTCAATGAATACCGTCTGGAGCTGGCGCGTAAAATGGGCGTCACCCGCGCGGTCAACGTCGCGAAAGAGAGCCTGAACGACGTCATGGCGGAGCTGGGAATGACCGAAGGGTTCGATGTGGGTCTGGAGATGTCCGGCGCGCCGCCGGCGTTTCGTACCATGCTGGACACCATGAATCACGGCGGTCGTATTGCGATGCTGGGGATTCCGCCATCAGATATGTCTATCGACTGGACAAAAGTTATCTTTAAGGGCTTGTTCATTAAAGGTATTTATGGTCGTGAGATGTTCGAAACGTGGTACAAAATGGCGGCGCTGATCCAGTCCGGTCTGGATCTGTCACCGATTATCACCCATCGTTTCTCTGTTGATGATTTCCAGAAAGGTTTTGACGCCATGCGTTCAGGCCAGTCAGGAAAAGTTATTCTGAGCTGGGATTAATATGTATAGAGACCCGATAATTTTATCGGGTCTGATATACGTTTCATCGTAAAAGGTTGGTGTCATTCACCAACCTTTTTTGTTAGGGAAAATCTGGAAAGCCGTAAAGAATTGTCATAGACATCAAGCATTCGTAATTGCGCTTTACTCTTATTTTACTCGCTAACGTCACGCTCTACTCTGAGTTTTGTGCTTGCTTTTTACTGTAAAAATTAATTATGGCGGCTTAATAGTTTCTTAATAGAGCCACAGTATAAAGGCAGGGTAAATTAAGGTTTTTCTGGTAATCGTTATGAAAAATAGTAAAACCAAAGTGAGTATCATTGTCCCGTTATATAATGCGGGAGCGGATTTTAATGCTTGCATGGCGTCGTTAATCGCGCAAACGTGGTCGGCGCTGGAAATTATTATTGTGAATGATGGATCGACGGATCATTCCGTTGAGATAGCAAAACATTACGCGGAACATTACCCGCATGTTCGACTGCTTCATCAGGCCAATGCTGGCGCATCTGTCGCCCGTAATCTTGGCCTGCAAGCAGCGACCGGCGATTATGTCGCCTTTGTCGATGCAGATGACCTGGTCTACCCGAAGATGTATGAAACGCTGATGACCATGGCGCTTAACGATGATCTGGACGTTGCGCAGTGCAACGCGGACTGGTGCGTCCGAAAAACCGGGCACGCCTGGCAATCTATTCCGACCGATCGTCTGCGTTCCACCGGGGTATTAAGCGGACCGGATTGGTTGCGTATGGCGTTGGCCTCGCGACGCTGGACGCATGTTGTCTGGATGGGCGTTTATCGACGTGCGTTAATTACCGATAACAATATTACTTTCGTTCCCGGACTACATCATCAGGACATATTATGGTCGACGGAAGTTATGTTTAATGCCACGCGCGTACGTTATACCGAACAATCATTATATAAATATTTCCTGCATGATAATTCGGTAAGCCGTTTGCAAAGACAAGGCAATAAAAATCTTAATTATCAGCGGCATTATATTAAAATTACGCGCTTATTAGAAAAGCTCAATCGTGATTATGCCCGTCGTATTCCGATTTACCCGGAGTTTCGCCAGCAAATTACCTGGGAAGCGTTACGCGTTTGTCATGCGGTACGTAAAGAGCCTGATATTTTGACCCGCCAGCGTATGATTGCCGAAATTTTTACTTCTGGCATGTATAGACGGATGATGGCTAACGTCCGCAGCGCGAAAGCGGCTTATCAGACGCTGCTCTGGTCTTTCCGGCTGTGGCAATGGCGCGACAAAACCTTGTCGCACCGTCGTATGGCCCGTAAGGCGCTCAATCTGTCTTAGCGCTCACGTTTTTAGGCGCGGCGATTTTCCCCCAGCCTTGCCACTGATGCTGAAACCAGACAACCACGGAACTTTGCGTAATGCTCTCGCCGATGACGCTGAAAAAGCGCGTAGCGTAGACCGGTTGCAGCGGTTTTTTCGGCTTGCACATCTTCACGCCGCGAAAGGGATTGCGCGGCGCGTCAATTTTCTGCGGCGTCACACCAGGTCGGGACGTATCTACCTGCGGTTCGTTGAGCAGGCTGCCTGGGCGTACCAGGGTGATATCCGCCGGCAGGCGATAAACCATCTGTTGCAGCACGCGAACCGTTGCGGGATGCGGATGTCCAATCGCGATAGCGGAACCGTTGCGACGGGCCAGTTCGATAGCGCGATTAAACTGACGGCGGATATCCGCCTCGTTTTGCGTATCGTCGAGGAACACTTTACGCTTGATCACTTTCACACCCGTACCGGATGCCGCGCGCATCGCCTGGCTATTGCCAATCGTCATGCTGTCGAGAAAATAGAGATTGTAATGTTCCAGCGCCTGCATAACTTTTTGCATACCGAACAGGCTGGAAGTCATTGCGCTGCCCATGTGGTTATTAAGCCCGACGGCATACGGCACGTTGTTTACCGCCTCGCGGATAATGCGCTCGATCTCATCGCTGCTCATATCTGGTCGCAGCGTATCCTTCTCCAGCGGCTGTTTGCTTAGCGGCGCCATCGGCAGATGGATTAACACCTCATGCCCGCTGTTGTGCGCTTTAGTTGCCATTTCGCGCGCGTGCGGCGCGTTGGGCAGTACGGCGACGGAAATGTTTGGCGGCAGCGCCAGAACCTGGTTTTCCGTGTGCGGGCGATAGCCAAAATCATCAATCACGATGGCGAGCTTGCCAGCGAAAACGGGATGTGCAAACGCCAGCAAAGTGGCCAGCGTGAGAATGGAGCGACGAAACTGAGGCAAAACTTATCTTCCCAACCACGGCTGTGGATTGACGGCCTGACCCTGGCGACGAATTTCGAAATAAAGCGAGGGTCTGCCCTGACCGCCGCTACTGCCCACAAGGGCGATAGGTTGTCCGGCGCGCACCTGCGCGCCTACGCTGACCAGCGCGCTCTGGTTATAGCCGTAAAGGCTCATATCGCCTTTACCATGCTCCACGACCACCACCAGGCCATAGCCTTGCAGCCAGTCCGCCAGAATCACCCTGCCGTCGGCGATGGCTTTGACCTCGGTGCCTTCCGACGCGCCGATCACCATCCCCTTCCAACGTAGCTCACCCTGCAGCCGTTCGCCATAGCGATGCAATATCGGGCCGCGTACCGGCCAGTATGCCTGACCGCGAGGCGCGCCCAGACCGCCGGTGCGGGACATTAGCGAACGCTCGCTTTCCGTCGGCTTATAGGTGCTGCCTTTACGCGAGGCTTCCTGCTGCTTATCGCGTACCGCCTGCGCTTCGCGGGCTTCACGCTCCGCTCGCGCTTTGGCCGCCGCTTCCGCCCGCGCGATACTGTTGCGTAGGCGTGATTCGTTGGCGCGCAGTTCGCTTAACTGTTGCTGGCCTTGCTGAATAGACGACTCCAGTCCGGCAAGCGTTTTCTTACGTTCATTACGCGCCTGCTCCAGCTTCGCCTGTTGGGCGCGCTGCTCATACAGCAACGTTTGTTGTTGGCTTTGCTTCTCTTCCAGCTCGGCTTTTTGCGTGGCGACCTGTTCGCGAGTCTGTTTCAGCTCGGCGATAGTCTCCTGGCGCGCCTGGTTCAGATAGCCGAAGTAGGCCTGCAGGCGTTGCCCACGCTGGCTCTCTTCTCCGCTAAGAATAAGCTGAATGCCGGTGTGTTCGCCCTGGCGGAAAGCGGCGTCCAACTGCGCGGCAAGATTACGCTCCTGGCTGGCTTTTTGCTGCTCCAGTTTGGCAATTGAGGCGTTCATCTCATCAATTTGCGCGTTTAACTGATCCAGAGTGCTTTGCGTTTCGCGCAGCTTACGCGCTGCGGCCGAGATGGCCTCTTCCTGGGCTTTCAGTTGTGCCAGGAGGCTGGCGCGCTGTTGCTGCTGCTGGCGTACGTCGCGTTCTTTCGCGGCGATATCGGCCTGAATAGATTTGAGTTGATCGCGGTCATCCGCGTGGGCGGAAAAGGCGCACAACAATACGCCAGCGCTAAGTACGCTGGCGTAGAACAAAGGCCTGACTGAAAACGTTCTTGGTTTCACGGCCTGTTGAATGGTGTTAATCGCCTTTCCCCTCATGGGGAGGGATTATTCCACGATGAACAGCGGCTTACCAGTCATCTCTTGCGGGATTTCCATCCCCATCAGCGACAGCATGGTAGGCGCAATGTCTGAAAGTTTGCCGCCTTCAACCGCCTTCACGTTTTTCTCGCCGACATAAATCAGCGGCACCGGCAGGTTGGTGTGGGCGGTATGCGCCTGACCGGTCGCCGGATCGCGCATCTGCTCCGCGTTGCCGTGGTCCGCGGTAATCAACAGTTGTCCACCAACGGACTCAACCGCTTTTGTTACCTGGTCAATGCAGTTATCCAACGCTTCCACCGCTTTGATGGCGGCTTCCATCACGCCGGTATGACCGACCATATCGCCGTTTGGATAGTTACAAATGATGGTGTCGTACTTACCGCTTTCGATCGCCGCGACCAATTTTTCAGTCAATTCTGCAGAGCTCATTTCCGGTTGCAGGTCATAAGTGGCCACTTTCGGGGAGTTGATCAGAATGCGCTCTTCACCAGCAAACGGTTCTTCTACGCCGCCGTTAAAGAAAAAGGTTACGTGCGCATATTTTTCCGTTTCGGAAATACGCAGCTGAGTTTTGTCGTTTTTCGCCATCCATTCGCCAAAGGTATTCGCCAGCGACGCTGGTGGGTAGGCAACGGCAGTTTTGATGTCGGCGGCGTATTCGGTCAGCATCACGAAGTTCAGATTAACCACTTTCTTACGCGCAAAGCCGTCGAAATCAGCGTTAACGAAAGCGCGGGTAATTTCGCGCGCGCGGTCAGCGCGGAAGTTCATGAAAATCAGCGTGTCGCCGTCTTCCATCGCCGCATCAGCCTGGCCCTCGGCGCGGATAACGGTCGCTTTGACAAACTCATCGTTTTCATCACGAGCGTAAGCGGCCTGCAGGCCAGCCACAGCGGTATCCGCCTGGAATTCGCCCTGCGCCAGGGTCATCAGATCATACGCTTTTTCCACGCGATCCCAACGGTTGTCGCGGTCCATAGCGTAGTAACGACCGACGATAGACGCCACGCGGCCTTTGCCCAGCGCGGCGAATTTGTCTTCGAATTTTTTCAGCGAGGCTTCAGCGCTGCGCGGCGGCGTGTCGCGACCGTCGAGGAAGGCGTGCAGATAGATTTTTTCTGCGCCGCGCTCTGCGGCCAGTTCCACCATCGCCATAATGTGATCTTCGTGGCTGTGGACGCCGCCCGCGGACAGCAGACCCATAATATGAACCGCTTTACCGGCGTTTTTCGCCTGGTCTACCGCATTGGTCAGGACTGGGTTAGCAAAGAAAGTACGTTCTTTAATTTCAACGTCCAGACGCGTCAGGTCCTGATAAACGATGCGGCCTGCGCCCAGGTTAACGTGGCCCACTTCGGAGTTGCCCATCTGGCGGTCAGGCAGACCCACTTCCAGACCGGATGCGTCGATCAGGGTATGCGGACGTTTTGCCCACAGAGCATCCATCACCGGGGTTTTGGCGTTTAAGATAGCGTTATCCTGCTGTTCTTCACGGTAGCCGTAGCCATCCAGAATCACCAGTACCATAGGTTTTTTAGAAACCGACATTGCGACAACCTCATACTCAATAGACAAAATAATTGCGTAATTTTACTACAGCTGAATCGATAAAATAGCCTCAGAAGATCAAAGAAAGGGATCGCGCTGGCGTGAGAAGGCAAGTAATAGCGTGATTTTTTTTCGTAGCGCCCCGCAAAAATGCATTCCAGTGCACGCTCTGGCTGTATTTGCGCCACTGCACAGGTATACTCCTTTCCTGGTTTTTTAATCACTACGTCGGGAGTTGTTACCCCCCATGCAAGAAATTATGCAATTTGTTGGCCGTCATCCCATACTGAGTATCGCCTGGATTGCGTTACTGGTGGCGGTTTTATTTACCACGTTCAAAGGTCTGACTTCAAAAGTTAAGGTGATTACACGCGGCGAAGCCACGCGCCTTATCAACAAAGAGGACGCCGTTGTTGTGGATTTACGTCAACGTGACGATTTCCGTAAAGGCCATATCGCTGGCGCGACCAATTTGCTGCCGAGCGAAATCAAAGCCAACAATGTTGGCGAACTGGAAAAGCACAAAGACAAGCCGATTATCGTGGTCGACGGTTCTGGTATGCAGTGCCAGGAGTCCGCTAACGCGCTGACAAAAGCCGGCTTTGAAAAGGTCTTTGTGTTGAAAGAAGGCGTAGCAGGCTGGAGCGGCGAGAATCTGCCTCTGGTGCGCGGTAAGTGATTACCCGTCGTTTTCATGACGTAAGGGGAATGACTTGCCCTTGCGTCGACATGAAATCCATCGGGTAAAAAACAGGAGCGAAGTCATGGCCAATATTGAAATCTACACCAAAGCAACCTGTCCGTTTTGCCATCGTGCAAAGGCGCTGTTAAACAGCAAGGGCGTGAGTTTCCAGGAAATTGCGATTGACGGCGACGCCGTGAAGCGTGAAGAGATGATCAAACGTAGTGGCCGAACGACGGTTCCGCAAATTTTTATTGATGCACAGCACATTGGCGGTTGTGACGACTTGTATGCGCTGGATGCGCGTGGTGGACTGGATCCGCTGTTGCGTTAAGGCGTACTCAAGTATTTAAGGACAACACTAAAGGGTTTTACACATGTCAGAACAAAATAACACTGAAATGGCTTTCCAGATCCAACGTATCTATACCAAGGATGTTTCTTTCGAAGCGCCAAACGCACCGCATGTTTTCCAGAAAGATTGGCAGCCAGAGGTTAAACTGGATCTTGATACGGCATCTTCCCAACTGGCGGATGACGTTTATGAAGTTGTGCTGCGTGTTACCGTAACGGCTTCCCTGGGGGAAGAAACCGCGTTCCTGTGCGAAGTTCAGCAGGCCGGTATTTTCTCCATCAGCGGTATTGAAGGTACTCAGATGGCGCATTGCCTGGGCGCATACTGCCCGAACATTCTGTTCCCGTATGCTCGCGAGTGCATCACCAGCCTGGTTTCACGCGGTACGTTCCCGCAACTGAACCTTGCGCCGGTCAACTTTGATGCGCTGTTCATGAACTATTTGCAGCAGCAGGCTGGCGAAGGTACTGAAGAACATCAGGATGCCTGATGAACCAAAGTAATGCGTCAATGACAGTCATCGGTGCCGGCTCGTACGGCACCGCTCTTGCCATCACTCTGGCGAGAAACGGCCACCAGGTTGTCCTGTGGGGCCACGACCCAAAACATATCGCGACCCTGGAGCACGATCGCTGCAACGTCGCGTTCCTTCCCGATGTGCCTTTTCCCGATACGTTACACCTGGAAAGCGACTTAGCAACCGCGCTGGCGGCCAGTCGTAACATTCTGGTGGTGGTGCCAAGCCATGTTTTCAGCGACGTGCTGCGGCAGATTAAACCGCTGATGCGTCCGGATGCGCGTCTGGTATGGGCGACCAAAGGCCTGGAAGCGGAAACGGGGCGCCTGTTGCAGGATGTCGCTCGCGAGGCGTTAGGCGATCAAATCCCGCTGGCGGTGATTTCCGGTCCGACGTTCGCTAAAGAGCTGGCGGCGGGTTTGCCGACGGCAATCTCGCTGGCCTCAACCGATGAGACCTTTGCCGACGATCTCCAGCAACTGTTGCACTGCGGAAAAAGTTTTCGCGTCTATATCAATGCGGATTTTATCGGCGTGCAGCTTGGCGGCGCGGTGAAAAACGTGATTGCGATTGGCGCGGGGATGTCTGACGGCATCGGCTTCGGCGCGAACGCCCGCACGGCGCTAATCACGCGTGGACTGACCGAAATGTCGCGGCTTGGCGCAGCGCTTGGCGCCGATCCCGCCACCTTTATGGGGATGGCGGGTTTAGGCGATCTGGTGCTGACCTGTACCGACAACCAGTCGCGCAACCGTCGTTTTGGCATGATGCTTGGCCAGGGCATGGACGTTAAAGGCGCGCAGGATAAGATTGGCCAGGTGGTCGAAGGCTATCGCAATACGAAAGAAGTTCGTGAATTGGCGCACCGTTTTGGTGTTGAAATGCCAATAACCGAGGAAATTTATCAAGTATTGTATTGCGGAAAAAACGCGCGCGAGGCAGCATTAACGTTATTAGGTCGCGCCCGCAAGGAAGAGCTGAGTCGCCACTAGCCGTAAGGAACTGTTTGCATAAACGACCCAACCCGCACAGAACGGGTTGGTCGTTTTCTGCCCGTCTGGAGTAAGCCATGCCGTGTGAAGAACTGGAAATCGTCTGGAAGAATATTAAAGCTGAAGCCCGCGCTTTAGCTGACTGTGAGCCTATGTTGGCCAGTTTTTATCACGCCACGCTACTCAAGCATGAAAATCTGGGCAGTGCGCTGAGCTATATGCTGGCAAATAAACTGGCTTCGCCCATCATGCCCGCTATCGCTATCCGTGAAGTAGTTGAAGAAGCCTATGCCGCCGACCCGGAAATGATCGCGTCGGCAGCCTGCGATATTCAGGCCGTGCGCACTCGCGATCCGGCGGTGGATAAATACTCCACGCCGCTGTTATATCTGAAAGGCTTTCATGCGCTACAGGCCTACCGCATTGGTCACTGGTTGTGGAATAAAGGTCGCCGCGCGCTGGCTATCTTCCTGCAAAATCAGGTTTCGGTCTCGTTTCAGGTGGATATTCACCCGGCAGCGAAAATTGGCCGCGGGATTATGCTCGACCATGCCACCGGTATTGTGGTGGGGGAGACGGCGGTTATTGAGGATGATGTGTCGATCCTGCAATCCGTCACCCTGGGCGGTACCGGGAAAACGAGCGGCGATCGTCATCCTAAAATCCGCGAAGGCGTGATGATTGGCGCGGGCGCGAAAATTCTCGGCAATATCGAGGTGGGGCGCGGCGCGAAAATTGGCGCAGGTTCCGTCGTTTTACAGCCTGTCCCGCCGCACACTACCGCCGCAGGCGTTCCGGCGCGTATTGTCGGCAAGCCGGGCAGCGATAAGCCGTCGATGGATATGGACCAGCATTTCAACGGGCTACACCATACGTTTGAGTATGGCGACGGCATCTGAATTGCGCGGTACAACTAAAAAACGCTGTTCCGATGGAGTGCAATCCCGGAACAGCGGAGCGAAGAATTCGCAATGTGGACAATCAGGCTGCGGATGATGTCAGCGTGATGCGATCCAGCGGGCCGACGATAAACAGATATGAAATGAGACCAATAAGTCCCATCGAGCCAACGTATAAAATGGCAAAGTCGAACGACTGAGTATTGGCAAGAATCACGCCGATGACCAGCGGCGTAACGATGCTTGCCATATTGCCGCACATGTTAAATACGCCGCCAGCAATACCCAGAACTTCCTTCGGCGAGGTGTCGCTGAGTACGCACCAGCCCAGGTTACCAAACCCTTTGGCAAAAAAGGCCAGACTCATCGCCGCAATGACCACAAATTCTGAAGAGGTGTAGTTGGCGATCACAATTACGCAAGAGAGCAACATACCGCAGATAACAGGCAGTTTCCGCGCGACGGTAAGGCTATAGCCGCGTTTGAGTAGCCAGTCGGAGAACACGCCGCCGAGCAGGCCGCCAATAAAACCGGCAATGGCTGGAATACTGGCCACAAAACCGACTTTCAGAATCGACATGCCTTTCGCCTGGTACAGGTAGGTCGGGAACCAGGTCAGGAAGAACCAGGTGATAGAGGTGACGCAGAATTGCCCGATGTAAACACCGATCATCATCCGGTTAACACAGACGGTTTTAATCTGCGCGAACGTTATTTTCTGCGGCTCCTTTTTACAGCCCAGAGAGGGCTCGCCACCACCGCTACGAATATAGTCAATTTCCGCTTGATTAACTTTTGGGTGGTGCATCGGATCTTTGACTTTCATTAACCAGAATATACCGAGCATCACACCAATAGCGCCAATATAATAGAAGACAAAATGCCAGCTTAAATTATGCAGAATGATCGTCATTAGCGGGGTGATAATGCCCAGCGAGATATATTGCGCAGCCTGATAAACTGAAGTAACGAAACCTCGTTCATTATTGGGAAACCATTGTACGCTTAAACGACTGTTCGCCGGAAAGGCAGGCGCTTCAATCGCGCCCATCAGCAGACGTAGAATAACCAGTACAATTAATGGGCTGCCATACAGATAGATCGTTCCCTGAAACATGGTTACTAACGACCAGCCAATCAATGCGCAACCGTAAACCAGTCGTGAACCGTAGCGGTCTAATAGCCAACCGCCGGGTAGTTGCATAATGACATAGGCAATACCAAATGAGGAGAAGGCCAGGCCCATCGCTTCCGGATCAAAACCTAATTCTTTACTCATTATTGGGGCAACTACGGATAGAGTTGCGCGATCCGCATAATTAAATACGGTAGCAAGAAATAAAAATATAAGAATGGTATGACGCACTTTTGTGCGCTTTATTATTGTGTTCATTATCTACTCCTCAGATAAGGGCAGAATGCATCCTGTAAGGTAAGAGAGGCGGGACGGATTCCCGCCAGTCGGGTTAAGGGCGTTTGCCAAATTCACATGTTAATTGTGTCCAGCGGCGCGCTTGTTCACTGAGCGTGAAACCCAGACCATGACGATCGGAAATCCACATGCGGCCATCGCGCAGCTCAAGTTGCTCGTTGAATAATGGGTTCAGCCACTCGAAATGTTCCAGCCACGGCTCCAGGGGATACGCTGCGGAAAGGTGCAGGTGTACTTCCATCGCAAAGTGCGGCGCCAGCTTACGCCCGTGTTTCGCCGCCAGATCCATAATCTTCAGGAACGGAGAGATACCGCCGACACGCGGCGCATCTGGCTGAACGAAATCGCTGGCATTGCCCAGAATCAACTGCTCGTGTTCCCGGAAACTGGTCAGCATTTCCCCGGTGGCGATAGGCGTATCCAGCGCGGCAGCAAGCTGGGCGTGGCCTTCGATGTCGTAAGCATCTAATGGTTCTTCAATCCAGATAAGATTGAACTGTTCCATTTTACGCCCCATGCGGATAGCCGTTTCGCGATCCCACTGCTGGTTAGCGTCAACCATTAACGGGAACTCATCCCCAAGCGCTTCACGTACTGCGGTTAAGCGGCGAATATCCTCAGCGCAGTTGGGTTGTCCGACTTTCAACTTAATACCGCCAATGCCGTTTTCGCGGGAAATCACCACATTTTTCAGCACTTGATCGAGCGGTGTATGCAAGAACCCCCCTGAGGTGTTGTAACACTGAACGGAGTCGCGGTGCGCGCCCAACAGTTTTGCCAGTGGCAGACCGGCACGTTTAGCCTTCATATCCCATAGGGCGATATCGATAGGGGAGATAGCCTGTACCGCCATCCCGCTACGCCCCACTGAGGCTCCGGCCCACAGCAGCTTGGTGTATATTTTGTCGATATCATTGGGATCTTCGCCCAGTAGATTGTCGGCTATCTCTTTGGCGTGAGCATAAATACCCTGGCCGCCAGCACGTTTGGAGTAGCTAAAACCAACGCCTTCAAAGCCATCGCGACTGCGGATTTCGGCAATGATGATTGCCACTTCGGTCAAAGGTTTCTGGCGCCCGGTCAGTACCTTCGCGTCACTCACTGGCGTCGCCAGCGGTAGAAAAGCCAGTGATAGCTTCACCCATTCGATACGATCGCCGGTTTCTGCCGCGGTTCTGGTATTCGCCGCTTTTGCATACGTTACGGCGTCGGAATTCGCGCTTAAAGCCATTTTTTTTCTCCTGATAATCACAAAATGATTGCGCTAACATTTTTATTATTAAGCGAACGCAGGATCCAGAAAGTTGATGTTGATTTGAACATTTGATCACATATGTCGTATAAAAAGCAGGATTTATTGCAAAATGGATCACGATCCAAAAATATCTGGGGAAATGCATAATACAAAATGATGGCGCTATCATTTTGTAATGACTGAGCTTGATAACCTACTGTATTTACGGCCTTTCCTGATGCGAAGCTGGCAATAGCCGCAGGCATGATGAATAATGCGCGGATAAATCAGCCAATCTTTGCAGGGGCATCAGACGTGAAGAGAACCAAATCACCTCGTGCGCCGACGCTGGAAGATGTAGCACGTAGCGCCGGGCTGTCTCCGATGACAGTCAGCCGGGCATTGAATTCGCCACAACTGGTTCGCCCCAAAACGGTTGAGAAAGTCATGCAGGCGGTTCGCGTCACAGGCTACATACCCAACGCGTTAGCCGGTGGTCTGGCGTCGCGACGGAGTAAATTAATCGCTGTCGTCGTGCCGCAAATTAACAACAACATGTTTGTCGATACCATCCAGTCACTGAGCGATGAACTGGCCCGACGCGGATATCACATATTGCTGTGCGTGGCGGGATATACCGAACAAACGGAAGCGGAGTTGGTGGCGACACTGCTTTCCCGCCGCCCCGATGGCGTGGTGCTTACCGGGATCCATCACACGATAGAACTGAAAAAGGTCATCCTGAACGCGGCTATTCCGGTGGTGGAAATTTGGGACTTAACGCCCACGCCGCTTGATATGCTGGTCGGTTTTTCCCATGAAAAAGTCGGGCAGGCGACGGGGGAGTATCTTTTGAGTAAGGGCTATCGTCGTCCCGGCTTGTTGTGGACCGCCGATCGCCGAGCCGCGCAACGTAAGCAGGGGTTATGTAGTGTTCTTCAACGCCACGCTATTCATGCCGTACCGCAGGTAGATGTCCCCCTTCCGGCATCGCTTTCGCTGGGGCGCAGCGGTTTAAGCCAGCTTTTTGACGAAGGGACGTTTGATGTCATTGTTTGCAGTTCTGATACCCTGGCCCAGGGGGCGATGATGGAGGCGGAAAGCCGTGGTATGCGCATTCCGCATGATTTAGCGGTTATTGGTTTTGGCGACCTTGATTTTGCCGCCAGCAATCGACCATCAATTACTACCGTAAGCGTTGACAGACGCGCCATTGGCCAGCGCGCCGCTACGCTGTTGGCCGATCGTATTGAACAGAAACCGTGCGCAGAAGCTATTGTGGATATTGGCTTTCATTTGATTGAGCGAGAGTCCGCATAAACGGGAACATGCCATCGGGATCGGCCAGGCCGGATCAGGCGTTAGCCGCCATCCGGCATTGAATATATTACGACCGCAATACCGCGCCGGGATATCCTAACTGGCGCCACGCTTCATACACCACCACCGACACCGCATTCGACAGGTTCATGCTACGGCTATCCGGCATCATCGGAATGCGAATCTTCTGCTCTTTAGGCAACGCATCGAGAATGCTGGCGGGCAGGCCGCGCGTTTCCGGGCCAAACATCAAATAATCGCCATCCTGATAACTTACGGCGCTATGGGCGGGCGTGCCCTTTGTCGTCAACGCAAACAGGCGCTGCGGATTTTCAGCGGCGACAAAGGCGGCATAATCGTGATGGCGCTGAACCGCGGCGAATTCGTGATAGTCCAGCCCTGCGCGGCGTAAGCGCTTATCATCCCAGGTAAACCCCATCGGTTCGATGATGTGCAGACGAAAGCCGGTATTGGCGCAAAGACGAATGATGTTGCCGGTATTCGGCGGGATTTCTGGTTCGAAGAGTACGATGTTAAGCATGATGCCCCCTTAAATGCGGGGGGCAGAATAGCAGAAATTTACCGGGCTCTCACGCGCCAGGCGTTCAGGCGGCATCGCCTTTGCTCATTGGCGCCAGCGCGGCGGGCAAACTTTTCCCCAGTTCCTGCACCAGTGAATCGCCACTGATTTCGCTAATGGATTTCGCGCCGGTCAGGGTCATGGCGACTTTCATCTCTTTCTCGATCAGGTCCAGCAGGTTGGCGACCCCCGCTTTTCCTGCCGTCGCCAGCGCGTAGAGATAGGCCCGACCCAGCAGTACGGTATCGGCCCCCAACGCAATCATACGCACGACATCCAGCCCGTTACGGATCCCGCTATCCGCCAGAATGGCGATATCGCCTTTCACCGCATCGGCAATGGCGGGCAGGGCGCGGGCGGAAGAGAGCACGCCATCGAGCTGGCGGCCGCCGTGATTCGACACCACGATACCGTCAGCGCCGAAACGTACCGCATCGCGGGCATCTTCTGGATCGAGGATCCCTTTGATCACCATTGGGCCGTCCCAGAATTCGCGTATCCACTCCAGATCTTTCCAGGAGATGGACGGATCGAAGTTATTTGCCAGCCAGCCGATATAGTCCTCAAGGCCGGTCGGTTTACCCAGATAGGCGGAAATATTGCCTAAATCATGCGGGCGACCGTTCAGGCCGACATCCCACGCCCATTTAGGGTGCATCACCGCCTGCCAGTAACGGCGCATGGCCGCGTTTGGGCCGCTCATCCCGGAGTGGGCGTCACGGTAGCGCGCGCCCGGCGTCGGCATATCCACGGTAAAGACCAGCGTGGAGCAGCCCGCCGCTTTTGCTCGTTCCAGCGCATTACGCATAAAGCCCCGGTCACGCAGTACATAAAGCTGGAACCACATCGGGCGCTTAATGGTTGGTGCAACTTCTTCAATCGGACAGACGGAGACGGTGGAAAGGGTGAACGGAATGCCCTTTGCGTCTGCGGCGGCGGCGGCCTGTACTTCGCCGCGACGGGCGTACATGCCGCACAGGCCTACCGGCGCTAATGCCACCGGCATCGACAACGTTTCGTTAAACAGGGTCGTTTCCAGGCTTAAATCGGACATATTTTTCAGCACGCGCTGGCGCAGAGCGACTTGCGACAGGTCTTCCACATTTCGGCGCAGGGTATATTCCGCATACGCGCCGCCGTCGATGTAGTGGAAGAGGAAAGGAGGCAACGTGCGCTGAGCTGCGGCGCGATAATCGCTGGCTGCTGAAATAATCATGATTTATTCTCCCTGGTCATCTCATTATGGTCGCCGGGCAGGCGGGTAATACGCGCCTGGCGGGCCTGGTCTTCATCAAATCGTTTAATCGTGGTGTGGACAAAACTGAGGTGCGCCATCATCGCTTTACGCGCGCCCTCGGCGTTACCGTCCAGAATGGCGTCCATCACTGCCTGGTGTTGTTCCGTCAGCTTTGAGAATACGGGCGGAACGAGATACATACGCTGGCGACTCTGTTTGACGGAGGATTGCAGGACGTCGAAGAAACCGCGCATGGTTTGCAACAGCACCACATTGTGCGAGGCTTCCGCGATCGCCAGATGAAAGCGCACGTCGGCCTGGGAGGCGAGATCCGGGTCTTCGCTGAGCGTCGCATCAAAGCAGAGTCTGATTTTCTCTTTGTCGGCAGCGGTGGCACGCATGGCGGCGTGCCAGGCCGTACTGGCTTCAATGGCGTGGCGGGCCTCCAGAATGTCGAAACTGTAGTCCGGATCGTTCGCCATCAGCATTTTCAGCGGTTGCACGATATTCTGTTCAGACCAGGTTTCGTGCTGCCAGCGGACAAATGTCCCGCCGCCGCGACGACTCACCAGCACGCCTTCACTGACCAGCTTCGCCAGCGCTTCGCGTAAAGAGTTGCGTGATACGCCAAGCTGTAGAGCCAACTGGCGCTCGGCGGGCAATTTCATGCCCGCTTCCAGGTTTTGTTCTTCAATCAGCGCCCGCACGCGAGAGGCAATCTCGTCTGACAGGCGTTTTGGCATCACAATCACGGAATCATCCAGGTTAAAACATAGGCCTGAAGCGTAGTGATCACGCCCACCATACAGGTGAAGATCAGGCTGTGTTTGACGGTAAAACGGAACAGATCGGACTCTTTCCCTACCAGTCCCACCGCCGCGCAGGCGATGGCGATAGACTGCGGCGAGATCATCTTCCCGGTTACGCCTCCAGTGGTATTCGCCGCCACCATCAGCACATCAGAGACGCCGATTTGCTGCGCCGCGGTAGCCTGTAGAGAGGCAAACAGCGCGTTAGATGAGGTATCCGAGCCGGTCAGGAAGACCCCCAGCCAGCCGAGGAACGGCGAGAAGAACGTGAAGGCGCTGCCGGTGTGCGCCAGCGCTAACGCCAGCGTGGAGGAAAGCCCGGAATAGTTCGAGATAAACGCGAACGCCAGCACCATGCCGATGGAGTAAATCGGCAACGCCAGCTCTTTCAGCGTGCTGCCAAAGGTCTGGATTGCGGCTGAGGGTTTCATTTTCAGCCAGACGATAGACAACAGCGCGGCAAACAGGATCGCCGTGCCGGTGGCGGAGAACCAGTCAAATTTATACACCGCCGCGTAAGCGGTCGCTTCGTGTACAACCGGCGGCATACGGGCGACCAGTTTATCGAGATACGGTACCGGAACGTTAATTACCCAGTCATACAGCGCGCCGCCGGGGGCAAACAACGCTTTAAACGGCGGTACGCTCCAGAGAGTGACCGTGGCGGTCAGGAACAGAAACGGCGACCAGGCGCGAACAATTTGCCCTGTCGTATAGCGGGTGCGGGCCAGCGTCTGATCGACCTGCGACGCGCCCATATCGCCGAAGCGGAAGATGCGCACCGGCTGCCAACGTTTGAGGAACAGCGTCAGGCACACCAGAGACACCAGTGAAGAGATGATGTCCGGCAGTTCCGGCCCGATAAAGTTGGAGCTGAGATACTGGGCGATAGCAAACGAACCGCCAGAGACCATCACCGCAGGCCAGGTTTCTTTCACGCCGCGCCAGCCGTCCATAATCGCCATAATCCAGAACAGGACGATAATGGTCAGGAATGGCAACTGGCGGCCTACCATCTGACCGATTTCAAAGCTGTCCAGGCCCGTGACCTGTCCGGCAACCAGAATCGGGATCCCCATCGCGCCAAAGGCGACTGGCGCGGTGTTTACAATCAGGCACAACCCTGCCGCATACAGCGGATTAAAGCCCAGACCCACCAGCAGCGCGGCGGTTATCGCCACCGGCGCGCCGAAACCCGCCGCGCCTTCAAGGAACGCGCCGAAGCAGAAGCCGACAATCAGCATTTGCAGACGTTGATCGGGGGTAATCGACAGAATTGACGAGCGAATAATGTCAAACTGCCCGGTCTTGACCGAAATTTTATAGACGAAGACCGCGGCGATGATTATCCAGGCAATCGGCCATAGCCCGTAGAAGAAGCCATACACGACCGATGCCAGCGCGTGATCGACCGGCATTTTATAGAACAGCAGCGCGACGGCGAGCGCGATAACCACCGTCCACGAAGCGGCAACGTAGCCTTTCAGCTTGAGTTTAATCAGGGCGAAAAAGAAGAACAGGATTGGGAGCGATGCGATCAGGCTGGAAAGCCAGATATTACCCGCCGGGTCATAGTTTTGTTGCCAGAGGTTCATTGCAGGTCTCCTGAGAACCACACGCATAATGGGATGAATCTTTGCTCATCTCGTTGGGGTCACATTATGTGTAAAAGTGGTCCTGCCAATATTGTTGTGTATGGATAATGACAACAAATAGTTAACCAGATGTTATTTATTGGCAACGGTATTGTAGAGTTAATTTAGTGAAATGTGAGTAGGCTGTGGTAACGGGCTAAAATTGGTAGGGCCAATTGAGGGGAGAGGACAGCAAAGGGAAGTGAAAAGGCAATGGCATTATGCCATTGCCTTTGATGTCGGGAGTGTTGTTACTTCATTACCACTGGAAGCCCGCGCCAATGGCCGCAGAGTAATCGCCCTGGCTGTTGCTGGTTCCTTGCAATTTATACACCCAGCCCCCGCTTTCACTTACCATGGAGACACCAATGGCGACGGCACTTTCACCATTAAACGTACCGCCAGCAATCGAGGTCATGTTGGCGCCCGGGGCGTAGGCTTGTGGCAGACCGGCCATCGCCATCGCTGAAGCGATACCGCCGCTCATCTTGTTTTCTACGCCTTTGATTTTGCTGTTCATTTCACCCATTTTCTGGTCGGTATAGGTGTTTGCTTCTTCGACGCTGCGTTTCAATTGCGCATAGTTAACCGCATCCGTATCATTCACCGCCGCTGAAACATTGCCGATCCGAGTGGTACCGCCACTCCCGTCTCCCAGGTTGAGCACGCTATAGTTAACCGAGCCATCTGCATTGGTTTCATAACGCACGGAGCCTGCTTCTGAGGCTTTCAGTTGCGCCACATTAACCGCGTCAGTGTTGTTCACCCCTGCGGCAACGTTGGTAATACGGCGTTGTTGAGTAGAAGAGCCGACAGACACAGTATTAGCTTCATCTGCGACGGAATTTGTGCCTAACGCCACGCTGTTTTCAGCGGCAGCAATAGAGCCAGAGCCAATCGCGACGCTGTCCGCACCCTGGGCATTTGCATCTACGCCATCGGTGTTGGTCTTGAAGTACTTGGTGCTACCGGTAGTGACGATATCGCCAATACCGTTTTCAATATTGGTGACGCGAGTATCAAGACTACTCACCTGCGTGTTCAGGTTATTGATGCTTTCGGTATTCGCGGCAACACGGCTGTCGGTGACTTTCAATTGACCAACGTTAACGGCATCGGTATCTGCCGAACCCGCCGCGACGTTAGTGATCTGACGTTGACCGTCTTCACTGCCGACAGAGAACTCACCGACAGAGTTCTGCGGTGTGTCCATGTTGTAGGCGGTGTAGTCAGTCTGTGCGCCGCGAGTGGTCTGAGAACCATTACCCATTGCAATACTGTTTGCATGGTAGGCGCGTGCGTTAGAACCGATAGCAATACCGTTGATGGCATCAGCCATCACCAGTGTATTCAGACCAATACCAATACCTGCATCAGCATTGACGATGGTCTTCGCACCCATTGCCAGTGAGTCAGTTCCGACAGCCAGTGAATCTTCTTCCGTTGAGTTTGCGTGGTAGTACTTGGTCGGTGTAGTAGTGACCGCACCAATGGCATTTTGTAACTGACGAACTGTTACCGCATCTTGCGCTTCAGAGCCGTCAGCAACGTTGGTAATTTGACGATAGCTTTCTCCATCCGTCCCCAATGACAACGCGCCCAGCAACTCTCTGTCTGTTGTATTGTAGCCAATGACGACGCCATCGCTTGTTACGCTCGTTTCTCGTATACCGGTTGTAATAGCGCGGTTAGAGGTGGAGCCACTGCCCAAAGCGATACTGCCATCAATGGTGCTGCTGCTGTTTTGGCCAAGAGCCAGGCTGCCAGCGCCAGAGGCGACGGCGTCGTAACCTACTGCCGTTGCGCCGTTACCCGTTGCGTATGCATCCTGGCCTTCAAGCCCGTTATCATTCGTACGGATGTATTTCACGCCGGTACCATTTTCCGTGATATAGGTTTCGCTGGTATCGCCGGCTAGTTGGCTAATAGATTCATTATACTGAGAAATCAGCATGTTAGTTTCATAGAGCTGAGAGCCATTAACAGCGTCAGTACTGTCACTGGCGATTTCACCTGCTGCTACATTGGTTATCTTATTGGTACCGCTGGTACCGTGGCTGGCGCTGAACGCACCCTCTTCGTCATCCCAGCTCAGTGCATCGGTACCAAGATTGGTGATGGACGTATTGATATCCGCGATAGCAGAGGTGTTTTGATCCACCTTCTGGTTGGTTTCATACAACTGTGAGCCGTTTACCGCGTCTGTACTGTCCTCAGAAAGCGCCCCGGCGGCGACATTGGTTATTTTACTGGTGCTTCCACCGTGGTTTGCGCTGAAAGCGCCGATGTCTTCGTCCCATAACAGAGCGTTATCAGTGAGGCCGGTAATGGACGTATTAATGTCGGAGACAGAAGTATTCAGGTTCTCAATCGCGCTGCTGTTCTGAGTGATGTTAGTGGTATTGGCGGCGATATCGGTCGTGTTCTGATCCACTTTTTCATTGGTTTCGAACAGCTGCGAGCCGTTAACCGCGTCGGTACTTTCTTCAGACAGCTCTCCGGCAGCAACGTTGGTGATTTTGTTTGTCGTACTACTTCCGTGGCTGGCAGAGAACGAACTTGTTGTTTCATTCCAGCTCAGATTGTCAGAGCTAAGATTGGTGATGGACGTATTAATATCTGCGATAGCAGAGGTGTTTTGATCCACCCTCTGGTTGGTTTCATACAACTGGGAGCCGTTCACCGCGTCTGTACTGTCCTCAGAAAGGTCCCCAGCGGCGACATTGATGATTTTACTGGCGCTTCCGTTGCGGTTAGCGCTGAATGCGCCAGAGACTGCATCCCATAGCAGTGCATCGTCGGTGAGCGTGGTAACTGAGTTGCTCAGGCTGTTGATACTGGTGGTGTTGGTGGCGATATCAGTGGTGTTCTGATTGATGC
Source organism: Salmonella sp. SSDFZ54 (assembly GCF_004010735.1). Classification (NCBI taxonomy): domain Bacteria; kingdom Pseudomonadati; phylum Pseudomonadota; class Gammaproteobacteria; order Enterobacterales; family Enterobacteriaceae; genus Salmonella; species Salmonella sp. SSDFZ54. The sequence goes on along the minus strand of NZ_CP034819.1, from coordinate 1,770,473 downwards.
TGGTTGTATTGGCAGCGATATCAGTGGTGTTCTGAGACACATTTTCATTGGTGGCAAACAATTGTGAGCCGTTAACGGCGTCGGTGCTGTCCGAAGCCAGGGTACCCGCCGCCAGATTGGTGATTTTGCTGTCGCTTCCGTTGTGGTTAGCGCTGAATGCGCCAGAGGCTGCATCCCACAACAGGGCATCGTCGGTGAGCGTGGTGACGGAGTCGCTCAGGCTGTTAATATTGGTGGTGTTGGTGGCGATATCGGTTGTGTTTTGGTTAATGCTGTCGGTATTGGCAGCAATATCAGTGGTGTTCTGCGTCACATTGGCGTTGGTTGCAAATAGCTGAGAGCCGTTAACGGCGTCGGTGCTGCTTTCTGATATGGCTCCGTTACCAACGTTGACAATTTTGCGCTTTAGGGCATCACTCCCTACAGAAACTACGTTTTCTTCGGTCGCTGTAGAATTGCTCCCTATCGCGACGGAATTTTTTGCAGAGGTTACCGCCCCACTACCGAAGGCAATGCCATTTGCCGCATCTGACGTTACGGATGTATTGTAACCGAAAGCCATGCTATCCAGAGATGCGGCATTCGCCCCTAATCCTACCGTCAGGCTTCTTTCTGCTGATGATACGGTATCGCGTCCAAGCGCTATTGAATTTTTCCCTGAGGCATTTGCATTTGTTCCCAGTGCGATGGCGTAAAGATTTGAGGCAACTGCGTTTGTACCTACTGCCATAGAGTATTTAGCCGTAGAAGTGGTATGTGCACCTGCCCCTAGCGCCACTGAGCCTATACTCTCAGCAAGGCTATATCCGCCCAACGCAGTGCTGGAAGCCCCAGATGCCTTACTATAGTAACCTATTGCAATACCGGCACCCGCTACATATCCTTTGGACGGATCTTCTGCGACCTTTTCTTTAGTTGTTATTGTTGAATCAGCTTCGGCGCCTTCGCCAATGGCTATCCATCCATTCTCAGTGCCGATCCCTTTCCCTGTATCGTTCCCAGCATTGGCCAGTGCGTCCGCAGAAACCATAATGCTGCTAAGACTGATGAGTGCGGAAACCGCCAGCTTTCTGCGGCCGCTTTTTTTGCCGCGGCTTTTTGCGGTTTCGCTGGTGACAACAAATGTTCCCGTAGCGGCATTCCAGAGGACTCTAAATATTCTGTTCATGAATAAATGCTTTCCTTTTCTAAAATAATTGTATCAATGGCTATTATTTTTTTGGCTTCTTTTTCGTATCATTAATAGGCTGTATGCTGTCGAATATGACATTCTCCATGTTAATACCTATTTTTAGATACTTAAGATTATTGGGCGATACGCCTTTTAATGTTAGCGTGACGTTTGTCCATGCTCCCGGTAAGAGTTCGATTGTCGAATCCATTTTTGTGTTGAGCAGGAGTTGTCGCCAGCGAGGCAGATCTTTTGCCTCGGAAGGTTTTTTCGTACCCCATGTCATATTAAACGCAAGGTTTGATACGGGAATGCTGAGTAAGTTAACTAAATCAAGATGAATAACACTTCCATTATCTATTGGTTCAATAGATAGAATACGCCCGGCTAATCCGATATTGCCGTTGTTAATAATAAAATAGTGCGTTTGTGATGGGTCCAGTTCTGTATAGTCGAATAGCCGTTGTTTGCGTTCAACGCGGCCAACGACTTCGGCGACCTTTTGAGTCGTGTTGATAACCGTAGCTTGTTGTTTTTCTAGCAAATTCATCTTTGCTTCTTGTTCTTTTTGTTGTTTTTCTAACAGGTTTATCTTTGTTTCTTGTTCTTTTTGTTGTTTTTTCAGCTCTTCAACAAGGTGTTTATCTGCAAAGTAGTCACAACCAGATAAAAAGAATGTGAATCCCAAAGCAAGCAGGGGGATAAATTTTCCATTTTTGTGCATATAAAATATCCTTGTTAATAATTTATATAATATAAATAGTTAACCTGTTATTTATACAGCTAACTTATCATTTTGCGAGCATTGCCAATAGCCATTAATATATGGTTATAATTAAAACATTCATTGTTTCTATAGAAATGCGCAAATACCCGACGTTGTTTATCAATTACTCATAGCAATGCTTTATAAAAATATAATTATAATATTTATGTATGGGGATTTTTTTCAGGGATGATAATGTTATTTAATTTTGCGGGTCAATCATATTCTGCGGGATATAAGAAAAGAGGATGAAAAAAAATTCATTGTATAAATACAAACAGGCATGATAGTGGAATTTTTCATCTTGAAAAAGCAGGGACTACCGTTAAAAATGAACTTGTATATAAGCGGTGTAAATACTTCCAGGAAAAATTCGGAATATAGCCCGATGCTCTCAAGACACCCTCCGTACAACGGGTGTCCTGAGAGCCTGTGATGCGGAAGGTTTAGAACTCGCTCTTCGCGAAGCCTGTCATCTCTTTGAGCCCCATTTCCCGGCCCAGCGCCGTCATCGGGTGGACCACGATCAGGCCGCGTACGCTTTTTTTGAGTTTGCCCATATCGGCCTGCTCTTTTTTAGTGATCGCGCGGCGAAACGGCAGGTTCATCAGCTTCTGCGCTTCTTTACTCAGTTTCTGGCTGTGTACTTCGCGCAGACGGATAATTTCTGCTTCCAGCGTCTCTTTTTCTTTTTCCAGCTCCGCGTATTTATCGGCGGATTCAACCAGAGAGAGACCTGCCTGCTGGTGGCGAATAGCGTCAAGACGATCGCTCAGGCGTTTAATTTCGTTTTTTTCGACTTCTTTCATGGGATAGCTTCTGATAGAAATGGGATAGATACCTTATAGTATGCGCGCAGTGAGTGATTCTTCACAACTCATGACGTAAAGATAATCAATTATGGCAAGTATTACACTGCTCATTATTTAATTATCTCGTTGAGAATAAAATCCTTTTTGTCGAAAGAAAAGATGAAGCGCCCTTTTGTCGGCAAGAAAAGCGATTAAGCACATTTTCCTCAATGACAACGCTAAATTGATCCTAAACTCAAATAAGCGACCGCGGGAGTCAGACGCGGGTCCCACATGGAGGATCTATCATGGCAAAAATAGGTGAGAACGTACCATTTCTTATTGATAAAGCCGTCGATTTTATGGCGTCCAGCCAGGCGTTCCGTGAATACCTGAATAAAACGCCGCCGCGTGATTATGTTCCTTCCGAAGTGCCGTCGGAGAGCGCGCCCATTTATTTGCAGCGTCTGGAATATTACCGACGGCTGTACCGACCAAAAGAAGAAGAAAGAGGTTAACGGCGGGATTTACTTTTGAAAGGCCTTTTTTAAGCTGATTTTAGAAATCAGCTCGGTCAGAGAGAGGACCATCGTCGAACGCACCGCCTGCTGGTAGCGCTGAATTTGCATGGCGTATAGCGCCGCGTCGGACGTATCAAAATGCGGCGGCGGCGGTAGCGCCATGACGCAGTGCAGTTCGCCAAACGGCCCGAGGATTTCATCGTCGGTAAAGGCGTATTCATTGCCGTCGTGATTCAGCTCTTCGCGCAGCGCCATTAACAGCTCCGCATCTTCATATTCGGTGCGGCTGAGTACGCCCAGGCCATAGATAAGTTTCAGACGTACCGAAAGATCGCCCAGCGGCCCGTCGCCGTCCAGCAACGGTTCCACAGCGTATTTCACGGCATAGTCGTCTTTGCGAAACACCTGAAGCACCAGAATATTCACCGCCTCGGTCAATAACTCGACGGCGGTAATCAGGAAGCTCCGTACGGTTTTGCCAGCATTCAGACGCTCAAGCACACGATTTTCAAAGGCCTGGGTTTGTTCCATTATTGCCTGCATATCTGACAATCTGTTATTTGGGCGCAGGCTAACCTGCGCCGGATTCTGCGTCATTTGGTCGCGTTATATGCGTTAACCGCCTCCGCCACCACATCGCTATTGGCATCCAGCCCGGAAATTTGCGCCAGCGCGGCCTGCGGGCCTTTTTCGGTAATCAGAGCCGCCAACTCCTGCGCCTGCGGATCTTCATCACTACGGAAATGCATCGCCGCCGCTATCCCTTTGACCAGATTCACATGCGGCAGACCATATTCCAGGGTGCCAAGCAGCGGTTTGATCAGACGGTCGCTCGCGCTGAGTTTGCGTAGCGGCTGACGACCTACGCGTTCGACGTCATCTTTCAGATACGGGTTTTCAAAACGACCGAGGATTTTCTGAATGTATGCCGCATGTTTGTCGGCATCAAAACCGTAGCGTTTGATCAGCACCGCGCCGCTTTCTTCCATCGCGCCTTTCACCACCGCACGAATACTCTCATCGAGAATGGCGTCGCGAATGGTCTGATGACCGGCTAATTTGCCGAGGTACGCGGTTATAGCATGACCCGTGTTCAGCGTGAAGAGTTTACGTTCGACAAATGCCATCAGGTTATCCGTTAACTCCATCCCCGGAATGTTTGGCAACGCGCCTTTAAACTGGGTTTTATCGACGATCCACTCGCTGAAGGTTTCTACCGTCACTTCCAGCGGATCGTTGGTCGCAGAAGCAGATGGCGGCACAATACGGTCAACGGCGGAATCGACAAAGCCAACGTGCTGTTCAACCCAGGCTTTATCGCCATCCGCCAGCGCGTTCATTACGTGGCCTTTCAGCTGCGTGGTGCCGCGCACCATATTTTCACAGGCGATGATATTCAGCGGGGCATCCACGCCCTGCGCCTTACGTTTTACCAACCCTTTAGCGATGGCCGGAGCGATACGCTCAAGCACAACCGGACCCACGGCAGTAGTGATTAAATCAACGTGGGCAATCAGGTCGACAACATCATCGCCGATGCTGCTGACAGCGTTGACGCCGGAAACGGTATCCACCTGCTCATTTTCACCCACAACATGAACCTGATAGCTATGACGGGCATTCAGGGCATCGAGTACGACCTGGTTTACATCCGCAAACGTCAGTTGTATCCCCGCGTCAGCCAGCAGTTTGCCGATAAAGCCACGACCGATATTACCTGCGCCAAAATGTAATGCTTTCATAGTATTAACCTTCATTAATGTTTTTACCCGAGAGGGCTGGGGTGAGGGGCTGCATAGATTTCCCCTCAACCTAACCCTCTCCACAAGGGAGAGGATATCGCCTTCATATTTCGAACTGCAGATGCGTTGGCTCTCCTCGCTCACCCCAGTCACGTACTTATGTACGCTCCTGGGGATTCACTGCGTTGCCGCCTTCCTGCAGCTCGAACTATTTTGGGGATACTTAACTGTTAAGCTTTTTTACCTGCCAGCAGTTCCAGCACTTCATCCACGCTGGTGGTGTGCGCCAGACGTTCGATCACGGATTCATCATCCAGCGCGTTGGTCAGGCTGGTGATGACCTGGATGTGCTCATTGTTACGTGCGGCGATACCAATGACCAGACGGGCAATATCGTCTTCTTCTTCACCGAAGCGTACGCCTTCCGGATACTGGCAGAACACCACGCCGGTTTTCAGCACGCGGTCTTTCGCTTCTACTGTACCGTGCGGTACTGCGATGGATTCACCGAGGTAAGTCGGCGTCAGCTTTTCGCGGTCCAGCATCGCCTCGACGTATTCCGGCTCAACATAGCCGCCTTTCACCAGTTGTTCACCGGCAAAGCGAATCGCCTCTTCTTTGTTAGCGGCTTTACGGCCCAGGAAGATATTCTCCGCACCCAGTTTGAACAGGTTGTTATCACCCTCCTCAAAGCTGTCTTTCAGATGGTCGCGTACTTTCTCTTCATTAGTATTGTGGCGCTGTGCGGCAACCAGACGTTCGGTCAGGCTGGTGTACAGGCCGCTATCCAGGAAGTTGGTCAGCGAAATATGCTGCGCCTGCGGTACCTGACGCATCGCGCGCTCGGTAAGGTCACGGTGAGTAATGACCAGATCCACATCCGGCGGCAGATTGTTAATGGCGCTGTTGGTGACGGAGATCTGGCTCAGGCCCGCATCCTGTACTTTCTTACGCAGTACCCCTGCGCCCATCGCGCTGGAACCCATACCGGCATCGCAAGCCACGATGATTTTACGCACATGGCTCAGGTCGTTAGTCACGTCGCCAGCCGCCAGCGGAGAGGCGCCTTTAGATTCCGCTTTCATGTCATGCATACGACGGGTGGCCGCTTCAATGTCATCTTCTTCTTTCACTTTGCTGGTTTTCAGCAGAATTGCAGAAACCACGAAGGAGACCGCCATTGCCGCCACGATGGCAGCGATGTTAGCGAAGTAAGCGCCTTTTGGCGTCATCGCCAGTACGGCCAGAATGGAGCCAGGAGAAGCCGGAGAAACCAGACCGCCGTTCAGGATGGTCAGGGTAAATACGCCAGTCATACCGCCAAGGATAACGGCCAGGATCAGGCGTGGGTTCATCAGCACGTACGGGAAGTAGATCTCATGGATACCGCCCAGGAAGTGGATAATCGCCGCGCCGCCCGCAGACTGTTTAGCGCTGCCGCGACCGAAGAACATGTACGCCAGCAGGACGCCCATCCCCGGACCCGGGTTAGCTTCAATCAGGAAGAAGATGGATTTACCCATTTCATGGGACTGCTGGATACCCAGCGGTGAGAAGATGCCGTGGTTAATCGCGTTATTGAGGAACAGGATTTTCGCCGGTTCAACAAAAATGGACGCCAGCGGCAGCATATCGTGCGCCACCATGAAGTTAACGCCCGCCGCCAGAATTTTGGACAGGACTTCAACCGCCGGACCAATACCGAGGAACGCCAGGATGGCGAGGATCATACCGATGATGCCAGCGGAGAAGTTGTTCACCAGCATCTCAAAACCGGATTTGATCTTACCGTCTACCCAACTGTCGAATTTCTTAATGCAGTAGCCGCCTAATGGACCGGCGATCATTGAGCCGAGGAACATCGGCATATCCGCGCCGACAATAACGCCCATGGTAGTGATAGCGCCCACCACGCCGCCGCGTTCGCCGCCAACCAGACGACCGCCGGTATAACCGATGAGCAGCGGCAGCAGGTAGGTGATCATCGGACCAACCAGTTTCGCCAGCGTTTCGTTAGGCAACCACCCTGTTGGAATAAATAATGCGGTGATAATACCCCACGCGATAAACGCGCCGATATTAGGCATCACCATATTGCTGAGGAATCGACCAAAGCTTTGCACTTTGATCTTAATATCGGATGACATAAAAACACCCCTTCTTATGTTGCTGTCGCGCAGGCTGAAAGCCCGAGGTTTGTTAATGTAGCGGCAGAGGTAGCCGGACCCTGTAGTGTAGATACTGCGCAATCTGGCACTGAATCGTTCAACTGTCCAGACAGGGACAATTTATGTGATTTGTGTCACATAAATATAGGGGGTAGAGAGGTAATTGATGTGATATTGATCACAAAGTGGCTGTGTAAAAAAACAACGAATCTAATTTTTAGCCCTTAAAAGACCATTTTATGTGAGATATTTCACATTTTTATTTTGGTGCTTTGTTGAATTTTTGTGATCCTCTTCACAAGAAATTTTAAGCCCGGGTAACGCCAATACGATCCGGCAAACATTTTGTCGCGAGCCCTCTCACGTTATGTCATTCAGCAACCTCCTTTTGTGTCTCTTTTCGTCTTATTTGAGCCATACTATGATTTTTACTGGTTGGCAAAAAGGACACGGCATGAAACTCATCGGTAGCTACACCAGCCCTTTTGTGCGCAAAATCTCTGTTCTGCTACTCGAAAAAGGCATTACCTTCGAATTTATTAATGAACTACCCTACGAGGCGGATAACGGCGTGGCGCAATACAACCCTCTGGGTAAGGTGCCAGCGCTGGTGACGGAGAAAGGCGAGTATTGGTTCGATTCGCCGATCATCGCGGAATATATTGAGCTGCTGGATATCGCGCCAGCGATGCTCCCGCGTGACCCGATGGCAGCGCTTAAAGTTCGCCAGCTTGAAGCGTTGGCTGACGGCATTATGGATGCAGCGTTGGTTTCTGTACGCGAACAGGCGCGTCCGGCGGCGCAACAATCGGAAACGGAACTGCTGCGCCAGCGGGAAAAAATCAACCGCAGCCTGGATATGCTCGAAAGTTATCTGAGCGACGGGACGCTAAAAACGGATACGGTCAATCTGGCGACTATCGCGATTGCCTGTGCGGTAGGCTATCTCAACTTCCGCCGGGTCGCGCCTGGCTGGTGTGTTAGCCGCCCCCACCTGGTCAAACTGGTCGAAACGCTTTTTCAACGCGAAAGCTTTGCCCGCACCGAAGCGCCAAAGGCTTGACGCGCATTATGTCCGCCTGAGCAAACTCACGTTACAATCCCCCTTATGTCGATATCCCTCTCCCGCCAGGAGAGGGCCACCAACAGCCAGGCATTTTCATGACAAGCGAAACGCGTACACTCTACAGCCAGCTTCCTGCTATCGATCGCTTATTGCACGATAGCGCTTTTCTTTCTCTGCGCAATCGGTATGGCCATACCCAGGTGGTTGATCTGCTTAGGCGGATGCTTGACGACGCGCGCGACGTCATCCGGAATACGCAAACGCTTCCCGACTGGTACGCAGACTGGGCGCAAGAGGCGAAACTCCGGCTGGAAAATGCGGCGCAAAGCGCGCTGCGCCCGGTGATTAACCTGACGGGGACGGTGTTGCACACCAATCTTGGCCGCGCATTGCAGGCGCAAGAAGCGATTGAGGCGGTAACGCAGGCGATGCGCGCGCCGGTGACGCTGGAATACGATTTAGATGGCGCCGGGCGGGGGCATCGCGACCGGGCGTTGGCGACGCTGTTATGCCGAATCACCGGGGCGGAGGACGCCTGTATTGTCAATAACAATGCGGCGGCGGTATTGCTGATGCTGGCGGCGACCGCCAGCGGCAAAGAGGTGGTAGTTTCGCGTGGCGAGCTGGTCGAAATCGGCGGCGCGTTTCGTATTCCGGATGTTATGCGCCAGGCGGGCTGTACGCTGCATGAAGTGGGCACCACCAACCGGACGCACGCGAAAGATTACCGTCAGGCGGTAAATGAAAATACCGGGCTGTTGATGAAGGTGCATACCAGTAATTACAGCATTGAGGGCTTTACCAAAACGGTAGAGGAAGCGGAACTGGCGGAAATCGGGCGAGAGCTGGATATTCCGGTGGTGGCGGATCTGGGCAGCGGTTCGCTGGTGGATTTAAGTCAATATGGCTTACCCAAAGAGCCGATGCCGCAGCAGCTCATTGCCGCAGGCGTCAGCCTGGTAAGCTTCTCCGGCGATAAGTTGCTGGGCGGGCCGCAGGCCGGGATTATCGTCGGCAAAAAAGCGATGATTGCCCAACTGCAAAGCCATCCGCTGAAACGCGCTCTGCGCGCGGATAAAATGACGCTGGCGGCGCTGGAGGCAACGTTACGTCTGTATCTGCACCCGGAAGCGTTGGCGGAGAAATTACCCACCCTGCGTCTGTTAACTCGCAGTGAAGCGTCGATTCGCGAACAAGCGCAGCGGTTACAGGCGCGGCTGGCGGCACGTTACGGCGATGAATTTGCGCTGGAGGTTAAACCCTGCCTGTCGCAAATCGGCAGCGGTTCATTACCGGTAGACCGCCTTCCCAGCGCCGCCATGACCTTTACCCCGCACGACGGGCGTGGTAGTCGGCTGGAGGCGCTGGCGGCCCGCTGGCGCACGCTGCCTGTACCGGTCATTGGCCGAATTTATGATGGCCGTTTATGGCTGGATATGCGCTGTCTTGAAGACGAAAGCCGGTTTATGGAGATGATGCTGAAATGATTATTGCAACTGCCGGACACGTAGACCACGGTAAAACGACGTTGCTCCAGGCGATTACCGGAGTCAATGCCGATCGCCTGCCGGAAGAGAAAAAACGCGGGATGACTATCGATCTGGGCTACGCCTATTGGCCGCAGCCGGATGGTCGTGTGCTGGGCTTTATCGATGTGCCTGGACATGAAAAATTCCTCTCTAACATGCTGGCGGGCGTAGGCGGTATTGATCACGCTTTGCTGGTGGTCGCCTGTGATGACGGCGTCATGGCGCAAACGCGCGAGCATTTACAGATCCTGCAACTGACGGGCAATCTCCAGCTCACCGTCGCGCTGACCAAAGCCGATCGCGTGGACGAGGCGCGTATCAGTGAAGTACGTGAAGAGGTACTGGCGGCGCTCGACAACTATGGCTTCGCCGATACCGTTTTATTTGTCACCGCCGCCAATGAAGGACGCGGTATTGCAGAACTTCGCGCTCATTTACAGCAACTTCCTGCACGTTCGCACGCCGCGCAGCATCGCTTCCGTCTGGCTATCGACCGTGCGTTTACGGTGAAAGGGGCGGGACTGGTGGTGACCGGAACGGCGCTGAGCGGAGAGGTAAACGTGGGCGATACGCTATGGTTGACCGGCGTTAATACGCCGATGCGCGTACGAAGTCTACACGCGCAAAATCAGCCCACCGACCATGCGTATGCCGGGCAACGTATTGCGTTCAATATTGCGGGCGATGCGGAGAAGGAGCAGCTTAACCGCGGCGACTGGCTGCTTTCGGATGCGCCGGTGGGGGAGGCTTTTTCCCGGGTGATCGTTTCTCTGGCGCTTCATGCGCCGCTTTCCCAATGGCAGCCGCTACATATTCACCATGCCGCCAGCCATGTGACCGGTCGCGTCTCTTTGCTGGAAGGCGGGCTGGCCGAGCTGATCTTTGATACGCCGTTGTGGCTGGCCGATAATGACAGACTGGTGCTGCGTGATATTTCCGCACGTGCCACCCTTGCCGGCGCACGCGTGGTGACGCTTAAGGCGCCGCGTCGCGGTAAACGTAAGCCAGATTATTTGCACTGGCTTTCAACGCTTGCCGACGCGCAGGACGATAGCGCGGCGTTGGCCATTCATCTGGAACGCGGCGCCGTCAACCTGCCGGATTTCGGTTGGGCGCGTCAGCTTAATCCTGTCGGTATGCGTCAGCTTATTGAGCAACATGGTTTTATCCAGGCCGGAGACAATCTGTTAAGCGCGCCCGTCGCCGCCCGCTGGCAGCGTAAGATTCTTGATACGCTGGCGACCTACCACGAACAGCACCGCGATGAACCGGGGCCGGGACGCGAGCGTTTACGCCGCATGGCCCTGCCAATGGAAGATGAAGCGCTGGTCCTGATGCTGATCGAGCGGATGCGCGACGACGGCCTGATTCATAGCCATCACGGTTGGTTGCATCTGCCGGATCATAAAGCAGGATTTAGCGATGAGCAGCAGGCCGTCTGGCAAAAAGTTGAACCGCTATTTGGCGATGAGCCCTGGTGGGTACGCGATCTGGCGAAAGAGACCGGAACGGAAGAACAATTGATGCGGCTGGTGCTGCGGCAGGCGGCACAGCAAGGCATCATTACTGCGATCGTAAAAGATCGGTACTATCGTAACGATCGGATAGTCGCTTTCGCCAATATGATCCGCGAGCTGGATCAAGAGAGAGGATCAACGTGTGCGGCGGATTTTCGCGACAGGCTGAATGTAGGGCGGAAACTGGCCATTCAGATCCTTGAATATTTTGACCGGATTGGATTTACACGACGTCGTGGGAATGATCATTTATTACGTGATGCGTTATTATTTCCGCAAAAAGAATGAAATGGTTAAATTAAATAACAAATGAAGCAATACAATTATTGCGTTGCTTTTTATTTTTCTGGCTTCTTAAAATAGCCAGCGTGAACCTGTTATCAGAATAGTTTTGCCCATATTCTTTGCGCCTTAGTCAGGCGACTCACGATGAGATTGTGGAAATTTATCGCGCGGCGATGTAACGCCTTTGCCCGGTGGCGCGGACGCTTACCGGGCCTGCGTAGACGATGCAGGCCGGATAAGGCGTAACTCGTTAGCCTCGGTCGAGCTTTTGCTGCGCCAGCCAGACGGCGCCCAGCCTGCCCGCCTGATTTCCCAGTTGGCAGGGCTGAATCGGTACCTGGAGCGCCTCCCACATTTCAAACGTTTCAAGATGCCGCGTCAGGAGCGGGTAGAGCTTTTCCTGTTCGCTTATTCCTCCGCCGATCAGCACCACGCCCGGATCAAACATAGAGATCACGCTGTAAACGCCGCGTGACAGATAACGCGCCCAGTCATTGACCGCCTCACGCAGATGAACATCGGTCGCCATTCGTTCGAAGATCACATCCGCAGGCGGCATCTCTTCGGCGGGCAGCGCCAGCGCCTGGCGGCACGACGCCATTAATCCGCTGGTTGACGCGATCTTATGCATACTTTCGCCATTATTCCCGACCGGCATGACGCCGAATTCACCGGCATGGAAATGTGCGCCGCGATACAGTTCTCGTCCGACGATAATACCGCCGCCAATGCCGGTTCCAATGGTGATACAGACCATGTTTTCATAATGCTGCCCGGCGCCTCGCCACATTTCGCCCAGCGCCGCGCAGTTCGCGTCGTTCTCCACGACCAGCGGCAGATCGGTCAGCCCGCTGAACAACTCCATCAGGTTGACGTCATCCAGGTAAGCCAGCGCGCCCGCTTTTGCCGCATGACCGTTATGGGGATTAATATGGCCGGGGAAACTGACCCCGATTGCCGCAATGTCATAGTCCTGTTGGCAACGCGCCACCACATCCTGCCATTTGCGGGTAAACGTGGAGGCGTCCTCTGGCGTATCGAATTGATGATGGGTTAATTCTTCGCCGTCACTGTTAATCACGCCATATTTGACGTGAGTTCCTCCCACATCAATGCCGATATATTGCTGCATAGTGTTCTCCGTACGTTAAACAGGCACCTGTTTAGTATGGCTAAAACCAGACGGAGAAACGTAAAGGAAAGTAATTCGTGATTGCTGTCGTAAAGCGGGAAACCATTGGCGAAAAATTCACCAGTACCGTCTACCCTTGTGGAGTACCTTTACAATAAGGAGTTGGTCATGACGAACAATCCCCCTTCAACACGTATTCAGCCAAGTGAATACGGGTACCCACTGAAGTTAAAAGCCCGCTATGACAATTTTATTGGCGGTGACTGGGTTGCGCCCGCCGACGGCGAATATTATCAAAACCTGACGCCAGTGACCGGCCAGCCGCTATGTGAAGTCGCTTCCTCCGGTAAAAAAGATATCGATTTAGCGCTCGACGCCGCGCATAAGGCGAAAGATAAGTGGGCGCATACGTCAGTACAAGACCGTGCCGCTATCTTGTTTAAGATCGCCGATCGGATGGAACAAAACCTCGAACTGTTGGCGACAGCGGAAACCTGGGATAACGGTAAACCGATTCGTGAAACCAGCGCCGCCGACGTACCGCTGGCGATCGATCATTTCCGCTATTTCGCCTCCTGTATACGTGCGCAGGAGGGCGGGATCAGCGAAGTTGATAGCGAAACCGTGGCCTACCATTTTCACGAACCGCTTGGCGTCGTGGGGCAGATAATCCCGTGGAACTTTCCGTTGTTGATGGCAAGCTGGAAAATGGCGCCAGCGCTGGCGGCGGGTAACTGTGTGGTGCTTAAACCGGCACGCCTGACGCCGCTTTCCGTTTTGCTGTTAATGGAAGTCATTGGCGATCTGTTACCGCCGGGCGTCGTCAACGTCGTGAACGGCGCGGGCGGCGAGATTGGCGAATATCTGGCGACCTCGAAACGTATCGCGAAGGTGGCGTTTACCGGTTCGACGGAAGTGGGTCAACAGATCATGCAGTACGCCACGCAGAATATTATTCCTGTGACGCTGGAGTTAGGCGGTAAATCGCCCAATATCTTCTTTGCTGACGTGATGGATGAGGAAGATGCGTTCTTTGATAAAGCGCTGGAGGGATTTGCCCTGTTTGCCTTTAACCAGGGCGAGGTGTGTACCTGTCCAAGCCGTGCGCTGGTCCAGGAGTCCATCTATGAGCGCTTTATGGAGCGCGCTATTCGCCGGGTAGAGAGCATTCGCAGCGGGAACCCGCTAGATAGCGGTACACAGATGGGGGCGCAGGTCTCCCACGGCCAGCTTGAGACTATCCTCAATTATATCGATATCGGTAAAAAAGAGGGGGCCGATATTCTGACCGGTGGGCGACGCAAGGAGCTGGATGGCGAACTTAAAGAGGGCTATTACCTTGAGCCTACTATCCTGTTTGGTAAGAACAATATGCGCGTCTTTCAGGAGGAGATCTTTGGCCCGGTGCTGGCGGTAACCACCTTTAAAACCATGGAGGAGGCGCTGGAAATCGCTAACGATACCCAATACGGCCTGGGCGCTGGCGTCTGGAGCCGCAACGGCAATCTGGCCTATAAGATGGGGCGCGGCATTCAGGCCGGGCGCGTGTGGACCAACTGCTATCACGCCTATCCGGCACATGCGGCGTTTGGCGGCTATAAACAGTCGGGCATCGGGCGCGAAACGCATAAGATGATGCTGGAACACTACCAGCAAACCAAGTGCCTGCTGGTGAGCTATTCCGATAAGCCGCTGGGGCTGTTTTAACTACCAGGTAGGCAGCGACATGCTGCCTACTTTTTTTAGCTATATAAAGCCGCCGTTGCTTTTAGCTCATTACTAAAAGCATAGATATCATCTAAAGTTTCAATTGGATGACGTGTCTCATTTTTTTCTAAATCAAATAAACCTATATATTTTTGCGTGCGATTAAAATGCAGGCGGCATAGTGGTTTTCTATTGTTGTCATCGATCAATATACCAAAATAACTTTTTGTATCTCTATGTACGATTCTGGGAGCATCTATTACTGTTCTTGCGATCGCCTTAATAATATGGAATCCTTCAATTTCGTCCATTGTTGTTGTAATATCAATCTCTTCTTTACTTATAACTGAGTTATCTGTCGCATCGTTTTGAATGGATGGATCTATATGTAGTGCAGAGTTCCCACCCATAGCTGATTTTAATCTTTCATTAATTTGATTGTTAATATATTGACTGGCTGCTTTTTTTGTTAATAATGTAAAAGTATCTTTAACTTTTTGCGTTAACATGCCATCATATATTCTCGATGCAAAAAATTTTACAAATTCTTCTTCAGGAGCATTCATTTGGGTATGAAGAAGTTTCTTAATCAGGCTAACGTATTTTAATTCTCCTGCAGCATTTATTATTGATTCTAAATCGAACGCTGTTTTTGTTAGTTTTTTTATTTCTGGAACAACCGTTTCGTCTAAATCGGTAAGATTAATTTCAAGAAACGGTTTTTCATCCATTTTATTAGGTGCATCTAAGTCTGTGAAAAATTTATATTCTTGACCATTAGTTAATATAGATATTCTGGCATTGGTAACGTGAAAATAGCGGAACAGTTGAGAAGCATGATTTATATTAAGTGGTTCGCCAATTTTTTTACATTCGATCAATATCTGAACCTCACCATTTTTTAATATGGCATAGTCTATTTTTTCACCTTTTTTAGTACCAATATCACATACAAATTCTGGAATAACTTCGGTAGGATCAAAAACATCATAACCAAGCACGTTATTAATAAATGGCATAACAAAAGCATTTTTTGTGGCTTCTTCGGTTTCTATAGCACCAGATTGTTGTTTTATTTTTGATGTCAATGTATTTAGTTTTTCCATAAATTCAATGGACATAAAAGCTCCTTAAGTATCTTTTCATATCTGTGGTTTATTAATGTATGAATAAAATAAAATTTAGTAATATATTTTTTATCTATTGGTGGTGATAACTAATTAATATGATGCCATTCAAGAGATTAGATATATTGCAAGAATAGTATAGTAACTCTACTTCTTTGAAATTTATTAATAAATGAATGAAAAAAGGATCCAGGTCATAGATTCTATAGGCTTATTTATCTGGTTTAACAGTAATGTTACAATATGGATTATTTTTCATTCACCTGATTTTGTGGCTTTGGTTTAGTAAGCACTAGATTTGGGACTATTAGCAAGTAAAATGTATTCTGGCGAGCGTTCGGGTAGCCGTGAACGATAAAACTCTCTTGGGCAATAGCACTTGGTAGAAGGGTATGAATTAAGGAAATTCTTATTCAAGAAATTATTGAAAAAGATTTCTGCGTTATACTGTCCAGAGATAAAGGTATGTTACGGTGTATCCGATATAATAGTGCTTGATGATGACTACGCTTATCCGACCTACGCGCGTTACACTGTTCTGTAGGCCGGATAAGACACGGGAGCGGTAGTATTACTGCCCGTAATAGGCATTCGCGCCGTGTTTACGCAGATAGTGTTTATCGAGCAGTTCAGGCTGCATATCCGGTAGCTGCGGGGCCAGCTGGCGCGAGAACAGCCCCATATAGGCACATTCCTCAAGCACCACGGCGTTGTGGACGGCATCGGCGGCATTTTTACCCCAGGCAAACGGGCCGTGCGAATGAACCAATACCGCCGGGATTTGCGCCGGATCCAGACCGCGCTCTTCAAAGGTTTTAATAATCACCTCGCCGGTCTGATACTCGTACTCGCCGTTAATTTCCTCAACGGTCATCAGTCGGGTACAGGGGATTGCGCCATAGAAATAGTCGGCGTGGGTGGTGCCCCAGGCGGGCAGATCGAGCCCGGCCTGCGACCAGATCGTCGCATGGCGGGAATGGGTATGCACGATCCCACCGATCTGCGGATAGCGGCGATAGAGCGCCAGATGGGTCGCGGTATCGGACGACGGTTTTTTGTTGCCTTCAACGACCTTACCGTTGGCGATCTCTACCACCACCATATCGTCGGCGGTCATCACCTCATATTCGACGCCGGAAGGCTTAATGACCATTAGCTTGCGCGTCTCATCGACCGCGCTGACGTTGCCCCAGGTAAAGGTGACCAGCCCGTGCGCCGGGAGGGCCAGGTTGGCCGCCAGCACCTCGGCTTTCAGTTGCTCTAACATGTGAAACCTCCTTCCTGCATCCGTGATTCAATCCAGCGTCGGGCCTGGATAATTTCCAGCACCGGCTCACTGGCTTTCTCTGTCCACATCTCAATCAGAAATGAACCGCGATAATTCAGCTCATGCAGCGTTTTAAAAATGCCCACAAAATCAACGCATCCTTCGCCAAACGGCACGTCGCGGAACTGGCCGGGGCTGTCACCGGTCACCGGCAGCGTGTCTTTCAGGTGGATAGCGGCGATACGGTCGATACCCAGCTTCAGCTCGGCGGTGACGTCGTTCCCCCAGGCGCTGAGGTTGCCGACGTCCGGGTAGACGGTGAACCACGGTGACGAAAGCATCTCGTCCCACTTTTTCCACTTGCTGATGGAGTTCATAAACGCGGTATCCATGATCTCCACCGCCAGCATCACCTGCGCCGCTGCGGCCTGTTCCACCGCCCACGCCAGCCCTTCGGCGAAACGTTGCTGGGTGCCTTCGTCGTGCTCTTCGTAATAGACGTCGTAACCTGCCAGCTGGATGGTGCGGATCCCCAGGTCGCGCGCCAGGCGAATGGCTTTGGTCATGATTTCACGCGCCCGCTCGCGTACCGCTTCGTCGCGGCTGCCAAAAGGGAATCGACGATGGGCGGAGAGGCACATCGACGGGATGGCGACGCCGCTTTCCAGCATCGCGCTCACCAGCGATGCGCGCTGAGCCGAGGTCCATTCGAGGCGCGAAAGGCGTTCATCCGTTTCATCCACCGACATCTCAACAAAATCAAAACCGCAGCTTTTTGCCAGCACCAGCCGCTCCGGCCAACTGAGATCTTTCGCCAGGGCTTTCTCGTAAATACCTAATGGATGATTACGCATGCTTTTCTCCCCAGATGGCGTCAATTTGGGCGTGGAATTCGGCGGCGACCTGCGCCGGATGGGCGGCACCTGCCAGCGCGCGCCCAGCGATAAATGCCTTAACGTTAATGTCGCGGAACAGCGGCAGATCCACTGGGGTAATGCCGCCGGTAATCGATAGTTCAAGGCCGATGTCGGACAACGCCTTCATGCGTGCCAGGTCCGCTTCTCCCCACTGTTGCCCGCTGGCCTGCGCATCGCGTCCGCGGTGGTAAATCGCCTGGCGAACCCCGACGCGATACCAGTCTCGGGCGTCGTCCAGCGTCCAGTTGCCGAACAGTTCCATTTGAATTTCACCGCCGCAGGACTGGGCAACGGCATGGCCTTTCTCGACGGTCGCGAGCGGCGCAGCGCAGATGATAGTCATCCAGTTAGCGCCAGCGCTAAAAGCCTGCTGCGCCAGGGTTTCACCGGCATCGGCCACTTTCCAGTCGGCGACGATGATTTTTTCCGGGCACTGCGCTCGCAGGGCTTTCACCGCGCTAAGGCCTTCGGTTAAACAAAGGATGGTTCCGGCCTCAACGATATCGACATGATCCTGTAGCAGGGCGACATCGCGTTGGGCTGCTTCCAGACTGGTGTGGTCGAGCGCCAGTTGCAGTAATGGTCGGCTCATAATGCGTGCTCCTTAATACGGGCGTGATAGCCCTGTAGTGCGGTAATCAAATCCTGGTATTGGCGGTATTTACGTTGATAGAGGGCGTGCGCGGCCATGTCCGGCAGCAGCGTGCGCACCGGGTGCCGGAGGTCGCGTTGGGCCTCGTGGAAATCGCGATATACGCCGGTGCCGACGCGGGCTGCCAGCGCCGCGCCGAAGCAGCCGGTCTCCTCCACCTGCGGCAGCTCGATGCGTAAACCGCTGACGTCCGCCAGCATCTGCATCCAGACGTCGGAGTGGGCCGGGCCGCCGGTAACGTGCAGGGCGCAAACGTCGGTAAAACGTTCACGCATGCGGTTGAGGTGGGTCATATGGCTGAAGACCACGCCTTCATAAATCGCCTGCAGCAGGTGCGCGCGGGTGTGCAGCGCCTGCATGCCGTAAAAGCCGCAGGTCATCTCCAGTCCGGCATTGCTGCCGTAGAGAAACGGCAGAAAAAAGAGGTCGCTACCGGCTTTCGGCAGGCTGGCGACCGCCTGATTGATCTCGTCAAAAGAGAGGTAGCCCCACTGGGCGGTAAACCATTCAAGGTTGCCGGAGGAGGTCGGGCTGGCTTCGTGAACGATATACTGCCCGTCATTGACGTAGCGGCCATAGACGTAAGGGTGGGCCTCATGGTCGCGCAGGCCGTGAGCGATGCCGCTGGTGACGGCCCAGGTACCCATCACCGCATTGAGCGTTGATTCATCCTCAATACCGGCGCAAAGGGCGGTGGAAACCACATCAAACAGGCCGCCGACGACGGGGGTACCCGCCGCCAGACCGGTGATGGCGGCTGCCTGAGCGGTGATCTCCCCGCATATTTCGGCTGAACCCACCACGGGGGGCAGCGCGCTATCGATTTCACTGATGCCCAGCCATTCGGTCAGACGCGGGTCGTACTGGCCCGTCGCCATGTTGTAGAGGTTGGACTCGGAGATGTTGCTCTCCTCGCAGCCTTTCACGCCGGTTAAGCACCAGCGCAGATAGTCATGCGTCATCATGACGCAGCCTATCTGCGCGTAGCGCTGCGGCTCATTCTCTTTTACCCAGCGTAAAAGGGAGACCGGATGCCCGGTCCATAGAGTTTGTCGGGTCAGCGGGTAGAGTTTTTGCGGAACCGCTTCTTTTTGCCAGCGCTGGACAATTTCCATGGCGCGACGGTCGGAAGAGAGTATCGCTTTACCTAATGGCCGATCGCTTTTATCTAACAGGAACAGGCCCTTACCCTGAGCGGAAATACCCAGACCGCGGATTTGTGAGCCGCTCACCCCCGTGTGCGCCAGCAGTTTGCTGATGACCGAGCCGCACTGTTGCCACAGTTCGGTCATATCGCGTTCAACCCAGCCTGGCTGCGGGCTTAAAGCGTGCAGCGGCAGGCGTTGCACCGCTACTTCCCGGCCTGCGCCATCGTACAACCCGGCTTTTAGCCAACTCCCACCACAATCTAACCCCAGCCAGTAGTTGCTCATGACTTATTGCACCTCGTCCACGGCTTTCAGGAGATCGGCGCCCTGCGGGTTGTCTTTCAGGAACATATCGCGCACCTGGCTGCCCAGCGCATCGCTGAAGGCTTTACGGTCGATATCGGTCAGGACTTCAACTCCGGCTTCTTTCATGCCATCGATAATTTTTTGCTGATCTTCGGCGACCAGTTTGCGCTGATAGTCACCCGCTTCTTTGGCGGAACTCAGCAGTGCCTCCTGGAACTGCGGGCTTAAAGCGTCGAATTTGGCTTTATTGATCACCAGCAGCAGAGGCGAATAGGCGTGATGAGTGAGGGAGAGGTATTTCTGTACCTCATAGAATTTCGCTGACCACACGACGTTGATAGGGTGTTCCTGGGCATCAATCGTACGGGTTTCGAGGCCGGTATAGACTTCGGAGAACGGCATCGGAATAGGGTTCGCGCCGAAGATTTTAAAGGCCGCGATATTCATTGGGCTGTTGTTAGTGCGGATTTTTAAGCCTTTCAAATCGCCCGGCGTTTTTACCGGCGCGCGGGAGTTGGTGACGTCGCGCCAGCCGTTTTCCCAGTAGGCGAGGACTTTTAACCCTTTTGAATCGAGTGATTTTTTCAGTTCATCGCCGACTTTGCCGTCGAGCGTTTTATGCGCATGCGCGGTATCGCGAAACAGGAAGGGGACATCAAGTAAGTTGAATACAGGGGCCAGGCCGGTGAAATCGTTCGAACCGGACATTTCCATATCAATAGTTCCGCCGCGCACCCCGCTGATCATTGCCTGGGCGTTACCTAATGTGCTGTCAGGAAAGAGTTTTAGCGTTAATTCGCCGTTGGTTTTTTCTTTTAATAGTTCGTTAAATTTTTTCGCGGCAATATGTTGGGAGTCAGTTTGCGGTGTTTCATAACCAAAACGTAAAGATTGCGCCGCCAGAGACGACACGCTGAAAACCGTCAGACCAGCTATCAATAATGAACGAGCAATAACGTGTAATTTCATAATATTATCCTTTAATTAATCCATTTAAGCGGTGTGATAATTAGCTCGGGAATAAAAATAAATAAAACCAGCAGCGACATCAGGACGACAACGTAAGGGAATACGCCTCTTACCGCGTCATCAAATTTCAATTTTGCTACCCCGGAAATAACGTTGAGGACGTTGCCAACGGGCGGTGTGATTAATCCAATAGAGCAGTTAATAATGAACATAACGCCGAAATAAATCGGGTCAATATTGGCTTCTTTAACTAATGGCAATAATACAGGGGTAAGAATTAACACCGTTGGCGTTAAGTCCATCACCATACCGACGACCATAATTGAGATCATAATGACGATAAATAAGAGTCGCGGAGAGTCGACCAGCGGCTGCAGCAAATCTGACACCATCATGGGTAATTCCGCGATCGTAATCAGCCAGGCGGATACCTGAGCCGCGGCCACCAGAAACATGACGACTGACGTCGTTTTGGCGGCATTGACCAGCACGTGGTAGAGACTGGAAAACGTTAATTCCCGATAGATAACCACGGCGACAAAGAGGGCGTAAAACGCGGCAACCGCTCCTGCTTCCGTTGGCGTGAAAAGTCCGGAACGGAAGCCGCCGATAATAATCACCGGTAAAAACAGCGCCCAGATACCTGAAACCAATGATTGCCAGATTTCACGCGGTGTTGCTTTAGGCTGAGAAGGGAGATTTAATCGCCCGGCCTGCCACCACCAGGTGAGCATAAGCGCCGCGCCCATCATGATGCCCGGTGCGATCCCGGCCATAAACAGCTTGCTGATCGACAAGCCGCTGGAAACGCCGAAGATAATAAAAGGAATCGAGGGCGGAATAATTGGCGCAATGATCCCGCCGGAAGCGATTAACCCAACGGAGCGGTTGATCGGATAGTTTGCGGAGCGCATCATCGGCACCAGCAGCGCGGCGACCGCAGCGGTATCTGCTACCGCAGAGCCGGAAAGGCTGGCCATAATCATTGCCGCAATAACGCCCACGTAGCCCAGGCCGCCGGGCTTATGGCCGACCAGCTTCATCGGCAGGTCGACGATTCGCTTTGACAGGCCGCCCGCGTTCATGATTTCACCGGCCAAAACAAAAAAGGGAATGGCCAGCAGGGAGAAGCTGTCCGCGCCGTTAACCAAAGTTTGCGCCATAATCTGCACGTCAAACATATCCAGGTATGCCATCAGAGCAGCGCCGCAAAGCAGCAGCGACCAGGCGATGGGTAAACCTATCGCGATCCCGCCGAGCAGGCAGCAGAGAAATATCACCACGGCCATGATTAGGCTCCTTGCTGTGGTTGTTGAAAGGAATCGTTACGCGTTATTAAGTGATAAAGCCGACGCAGCTCGATTAACGCGATGGCAACGCTTGTGGGCAGACAGGCGATATACATCAGGCCGATCGGTAAACCGAGGATTGGCGAGTGATCGCTCCAGTCCTGCAACGCTTTTTGCAGGCTGCCCCAGCCTAATGCGATGCATAACAATAAAATCAGTGAATGCGTCAGCAGCGAGAGACGACGCTGATTCGCTGGCGAAAGTTTTTCCACCACAAAAGTGACCTGAACGTGAGCGTTATCCATAAATGCAACGATGGCGCCAATAAACGTCAGCCATACAAATAGATAACGTGATAGTTCATCTACCGACAAAATACTGCTCTCAAAACCGTAACGTAAAATAACGTTAATAAATACAATGCAGGAAAGTACGGCAATTAATACCGCAAGTATGCCCTCAAGTACCCGCTTCATAACGACTCCATCAGGTTATAGAAACTTATCTCTTTCGATGCTGAATAGTGGAACTTAATTTCTTATGTTTGGTTTATATTAGGTCGGCGCAACGTTGAGTTGCAGGCCGAGAATTAAGGTGATGATGTTTAATTCAGGTTAGCGGCGTGTGGCCTTTTTCATTATGTTAATACCATCGCGTAATATATTTATGCGGTGATTAATATCGGCGCTGGCATTGATTTCCAACAATTTAATACCGGTAAACTGCAACAGTTCGGGAGCTGCGGCGGTAATCAGTTCTTGAACATGTTTCTCCGTCATCAGGCTTTGTGGACAGAAAGGTGCAAACGGAGCATGGAGGTCCTGCCATTCGCCGTATTCTCCATCCAGCGTTGTACCGGAGAACATCAGCGCCCCGAGTTTTCCAGCATGTTTGGCCTGCTGCGTGTGGATCAGCGGTAGAGAGGTATCCCGCCCTTCAATAGCCGAGCGCGCCCAGTTAATGCAGACGCTTATGTCATAGTCGGCAATAGTTTCCAGTACGTTTACCAACGGTAAGAATCCTTTACGCGGTGCGGGGCCGGTCATCGCGTCGCAGTGTTCAAGCACCAGGTCGCAGGACCAGTCCCAGTTGGCAATCTCTTTTAATGAGCGCGCAAAGGCGTCGGTTGCCTGCGCTACGTTCGGATTGCCCGCCAGCGGGGCGGCATGAAGCTCAAGGGCTATGACTTTGCCGGGGGTTTTCGCATTGAGTTTATTTATCTTCTGATAAAGATGACGGTAGTATTCCACGCAGGCTTTACGCTGTTCCTCGTCACTGGACGCTAATCCAAAACCACCGTTTTCGCTACGGTGGCGCATGGTTTCCATTATCGCGGTGACCACGATTTGCCAGTTTCCCGGTGTATGGCGCAATAACCACTCGTCGCCGAGCGGGTGAAGATGTTCAAGACAAGGCTGCTCCAGCCCCCGGATATCCGGAGTATCAGAGAGTTGCCGCCAGAATTCCGTCTCTTCCTCTTCACTCTTCTGGTGAAATGAGGGTGCACAAGGGTACGCACCGATAATATAACCGGTATTATTTTTCATTTTGTGCTCCAGTAAACTCTATTTTATAAAACGTCTATGGCGACTTTTACGACTATTTTCCGTATCGGCGTAGCAATGCTTTTATTACAACCTGGACGATGAACATCCTGTGGGAAAAACAGGGCATAACTTCCCGGTATCATTTCAATGAATGATTCATGTTCACTGTCGTGATAAAAAATAATATCGCGCTGTTCTAATAATGACTCGCTGATTTGATTATTACCGGTATCAATGGCAACCCCAATTTTCTCTTCACCCCATGCCAGAAACTGAATATCCAGATAGCGGCGATGAACCTCCGGACGATTTTCAGCAGCATCGCGGGTGGTCATATCGATTATCTGCGCGAAGATATTTTGGCCGTCGATTTCCACTACGCCGGGTTCCAGCGTGCGAAAGTCCGTATTGCGCAGGAAATCGAGCGCCTGCTCTATGGCCGACGGTAACCGGCACGGATTAGGCTGCTCGATATGTCCAAAAATCATGATGTGGCTCCTTACAGCGCCTGAATTTTGGCCCAGACGCTGTCGTCAATGGTGATACCGTGACGGCGGTTGTCATCCAGCAGTTTGGTAAATTCGTGGCCGGGCAGCCGAATCGCGACGTTGTCGTCAGCACGTTCAGCAGTGGTGATGAAATCCATAATCCGCTGCAGTTTGGCATCGCGGGTTGCGCCATCGATCAGCTTATCCACTTCTATGGCGATGAAGATCTGCGAAACGCCATACTCATCGCTGTTTTCCTGGGTCACTTCGGCAACGGAAGAACCGTTGGAAAGCAGGGTGGCAATCATGTCCAGCACAATCGACAGACCAGAGCCTTTCCAGTAACCCATTGGTAAAATGCGGCGATTTTTCTCGATAACGCCCGGTTCTTTGGTCAAATTACCTTCATCGTCAAATCCACCGTCAACAGGAAGCTCGCGGCCGGCCAGGCGGTTAACCTCCAGCATGCCGTAAGAGAACATCGACATCGACATATCTACCATCGTGATCGGCGTAGACGGGATGGCGACGATCAACGGATTGGTACCGATACGGCACTCTTTCGCCCCCCACGGCGGCATGACGGCGATGGAGTTGGTCCAGCAAATGCCGATATAGCCTTTTTCCGCCGCCTGCCAGCCGTAGCTGCCGCCGCGCATCCAGTGGTTAGCATTACGTAACGCCACTAGGCCAATACCATGATCGGAAGCCAGCTCGATGGCCCGGTCCATCATCTTTTTCGCCGTCAGGTTGCCGATAGCGCGCTGAGCATCCCACTGTTCGATGGCGCCGAGGCTGGTAACCCGCTGCGGTTTAGCATCAGGAATAATGTCGCCGTTATCCAGTTGCTGAATGAAGCGGGGAAAGCGGTTCACGCCGTGGGAATAGACACCGGACTCAGTGGTGCGAGCGAACATTTCCGCGCAGGCGTCGGCGGTATCTTCCGCAATATTCCGCGACCGCAAGACGCGGTAGAAGGCCCCTTTTAACTCTTCGAAAGCTACTTTCATCCCTGTTCTCCTGGTCGATTGTCAGAAATTTTAGTGTGTTTTTTTGTCGATAAATTTCATAATGCGAAATGTGGTTCCAAATATATAGATCAAAAATTGACATGGCAACGCCAGAGAAGGTTTTTAAAAACGATTAAAATCATCGGTTTATGTTTTTTATGCTGATATCGTGAACTGCAACACACTTTGAGCTACCATCTGATCGCCCAAGAAAGGAGAGAGTTTTCTGATGAGCCAGAACAACGATAAAGAGAAGCCTGCGGGGAGTCAGAGCCTGTTTCGTGGCCTGATGTTGATAGAAATTTTGAGTAACTACCCGAACGGTTGCCCACTGGCGCACCTGTCGGAGCTGGCGGGGTTGAACAAGAGTACCGTCCATCGTTTGTTGCAGGGGCTTCAATCCTGCGGATACGTGACGCCAGCGCCGGCGGCCGGAAGCTACCGTCTGACGACAAAGTTTATTGCCGTCGGCCAAAAAGCCCTGTCATCGCTGAATATCATCCACGTTGCGGCACCGCACCTTGAGGCGCTCAACCTGGCCACCGGCGAGACGGTGAATTTTTCCAGCCGTGAAGATGACCACGCTATCCTGATTTATAAGCTGGAACCGACCACCGGTATGCTGCGCACGCGCGCCTACATTGGCCAGCATATGCCGCTGTACTGCTCGGCGATGGGGAAAATTTATATGGCGTTTGGTCAGCCGGATTATGTGGCGTCTTACTGGGAAAGCCATAAAGATCAGATCCAGCCGCTGACTCGTAATACCATTACCGATTTACCAGCAATGTACGATGAGCTGGCGCAAATTCGTGAAACCAGCATGGCGATGGATCGCGAAGAAAATGAACTGGGCGTTTCCTGTATTGCTGTGCCTGTGTTTGATATTCACCATCGAGTGCCTTACGCCATTTCTATTTCACTGTCGACGTCACGGCTAAAACAGATCGGCGAGAAAAATCTGCTCAAACCGTTGCGTGAAACCGCACAGGCTATCTCTAATGAGCTGGGATTTACCGTTCGCGAATAAGACAGCTCGCCAGGTTTTATCAGGCATCTGACAAAATTTGTCCGTTTGCGTAGTGGGATCAAAGCGGCGGGGAATGGCTCTCTGGCATTCTGGCGTTTTAACGCAGGGGGAGAACAATGAACCGGTTTATTATGGCGGATGCGTCGGCGTGTATCGGGTGTCGTACCTGCGAGGTCGCCTGCGTGGTGTCGCACCAGGAACAGCAGAATAGCGCGGCGGTGACGACGGCGGACTTTGTGCCGCGTATCCGGGTGATAAAAGAGGATAGCTTCACCACGGCCACGGTCTGCCATCAGTGTGAGGACGCGCCGTGCGCGAATGTCTGCCCGGTACAGGCGATTCGCCGTGATCGGGGGCATATCTTCGTGACGCCATCGCGCTGCATTGGTTGTAAAAGCTGTATGCTGGCTTGCCCATTTGGTGCGATGACCGTGGTGGCGTCCGCGTCAGGCGCGCAGGCGATTAAATGCGATCTTTGCTGGCATCGGGAAGCGGGGCTGGCGTGCGTGGAAGCCTGCCCGACCAGTGCGTTACAGTGCGTTGACGCAGCACACGTGCAGCGCCAGCGCCTCTATTCTCAACCTTTCTGAATGTCGTTCCGGCCTGCATGATGGCCGGAATAACCGTCAGCCTTCACGCCAGGCGCGTTCTATCTCTTCTGCCAGAATTTTTACGCCCGCCTCGATTTTGTCCGGTTCAGGCACGTAGTTCATCCGCATACACTGGTGTGTGTGCGGCCAGGGTTTATCCAGTCCGGGAAAGAAATAGTGGCCTGGCACCATCAGCACGCCGCGCGCTTTCAAGCGCTGATAGAGTAGCTCGGTGGTAATCGGCAGATCTTTAAACCACAGCCACAAAAATATTGCGCCTTCCGGTTTATGAATCAGGCAGCGTTCTTCGGATAAATAGCGACGAATGATCGCGATCGTCTGTTGAACGCGCTGATAGTAGAAAGGTTTGATAACCGTTTCCGACAGCCGCAGCAGATCGTTACGCTTAATCATTTCGCACATCATCGCCGGGCCCATGCCCCCGGGCGCAAGGCTGATGATGCCGTTCATGTTGGCAATGGCGGAAATCGTCTTATCATTGGCGATGATAATCCCGCAGCGGGAACCGGGCAGCCCCAGCTTCGAGAGGCTCATGCATAGGATAATATTGGGGTTCCACAGCGGGCGCGCCTCGCTAAAGATAATGCCCGGAAACGGTACGCCGTAAGCGTTATCAATCACCAGTGGGATGTTGTGCTGATTCGCCAGTCTGTCCAGCTTCATCAGCTCTTCGTCGGTGATAACGTTACCGGTTGGGTTGGTCGGGCGCGAGACGCAAATCATCCCCGTTTCTTCGCCGATGTGCAGATGCTCAAAATCGACGTGATACTTAAACTGGCCTTCCGGCAGCAGCTCAATATTCGGGCGCGCCGAAACGAAGAGGTCGTCTTCCAGACCGGAATCCGCATAGCCGATGTATTCCGGCGCAAGCGGGAATAGTACCTTTTTCGTACTGCCGTCGGCGCGACGTCCGGCGAAGAGATTAAATAAGTAGAAAAACGCGCTCTGACTGCCATTTGTCAGCGCAATATTCTGTGGTTCGATATCCCATCCCAGCGTTTCACGTAGCAGTACGGCCAGTGCATTCAGTAGCGCCGTTTTTCCCTGGGGACCGTCATAATTACAAAGCGCATCAGCGGCTTTGCCGCTTTCTACCATATCTGTCAGTAGCGTCTGGAAATAATCCTGCATTGCAGGGATGTGTGCCGGGTTACCGCCGCCAAGCATGATGGCTCCTGGCGTGCGTAAGCCGTCGTTGAGATCCTCCATCAGGCGGGTAATGCCTGAATGGCGGGTAAATTTATCGCCGAAAAGTGAAAATGTCATAACGGGTGATCTATCGAACTGTCTGTCAAAGTGGATAACCATAACGCTACAAATGGCGGGGCGCAAATGGGGGTCAGGCGGTGGTATTGATGTTTTATGCTACAAATTTTTATCAGGTTAGTTTTTTATTTTGAAGGGGCTACCGGTACGCGAGGAGACCGGTAGCGCCACGATTAGCGGCGGCCCGCCCAGACGACCATCACCGTATCGTCGCCGTACTGGCGTACAAAGCCGTACCCGTGTTTTAGCGTCAGCGTGGTTTGTTGGCCTGCGCCGATGGCGGGATGTTTGGCGCGGAACTGGCTAATATGCTGCCAGTGCGCGACGGCTGCGGCTGACTTTCCGCTCACGTCCTGCCAGTTCATATCTGAACGGGTGCCTTGCAGCGGGTCGGAGCCGGTGGGGCCGAAGGGACGAGCGGATTCATCGCCGTAAAAGATCTGCACCGCGCCCGGTGAAAGCAGCAGCAGTTCCGCCGCCTTATCACCGCCCTCACGGAAAAGGCGCGTATCATGCGAGGAGAGGTAACTTAATACGTTGAAATCCTGCATTTTATCCGCCATCTGCTGCCAGACTGGCCCCATTTCCGCCAGGCAATCGACCGCTTTCGCCGCCTGCTCCTGATAATCAAAATTGATCATCGCGTCGAAACCATAGCGATAATAATCACTTTTCATGACGCCGTGGCCCCACGCTTCGCCAGTCATCCAGAACGGGCTATCATCCAGCGCTTTGTCCGGATTGGCCTGCTTCCATTCATGTAACGCCGCGCTGGCCTGGGTTTTTAGCTGTTGCCAGGCAGGAAGCTCAACGTTTTTGGCCGTATCGACCCGGAACCCGTCAATGCCGTAATCATGCACCCACTGGCTTAACCAGTGAGTCAGATAATCCCGTGGCGTATAGCCCTCAATGAACTTTGCTTTAGTATCGGGTTTGTTGGCATAGAACACGGGTAGGCCGGAAGGCGTGGTAGATTCCGTTTTTATATCCGGCAGGAAGGCCAGCGACAGGGTTAAATCGTCAAATCCCGGACTGTCGTAGTCGCCAATATCGGTACGAATCCACTTTTTCCCCCACCATTTTTCCCAGGCGGCGCTGTCGCTGAAGTTGATGTAGTCGTTAAAGCTGTGCCAGCTTTGTCCGGCGGCGGGTCGCCAGTTTGTCCAGCGATCGCCGAGAATTTTTTGCCGTTCCGCGCCGGATAAATAGAGCGCGCCGAACTGATACTCCTGCATATCCGCCAGCGTGGCGTAACCGGCATGATTCATTACTACGTCAAATAAAATACGGATGCCGCGCTGGTGCGCGCCGTCGACCAGCGCGCGGAGATCGGCTTCGCTGCCCATATTGGCATCCAGCGTCGTCCAGTCCTGAGTGTAATAGCCGTGATAGGCGTAATGAGGAAAATCGCCTTTTGTTCCGCCGCCGACCCAGCCGTGGATCTGTTCAAACGGCGAGCTTATCCACAAGGCGTTCACGCCTAATTGCTGTAGATAGTCCAGTTGACTCGTCAACCCGCGCAAATCGCCGCCGTGGAAAGTGCCAATCTCTTGCATACCATCCTTATGGCGACCATAGCTGTGGTCGTTGGTTGCATCGCCATTGCGAAAGCGATCCGTAAGCACAAAATAAACGGTGGCGTTGCGCCAGTTAAAAGGCGCTGATGCATGGGTTTCCGCGCGTTCCAGCAATAAAAGCCCGTGGCTGTCGGCAGGTTGCAGCGTGATTTGCCCGTTTTGGACGGTATCGGTTTGACCACTGTAATAATCGCGCACTACCGTCCCTTCCGGAAAGGTCTGGCGAACATCCAGCGTGAGCGGCGAACCATCCCAGACGGGACACTGACGGGCGAGCTGCGCGGTGCGTTCAGGTTCAGTTTTTATCGATAACAGCAGGGTCGGCGTACCGGAGCGGGTATCTACCGTTATTGTATAGTCGCCATCTTTAAACAAACGCCATTGCGGCGGCGCGCCTTCGCAGGGTTTTAACGACAACATCTGGTTGAGTTTTATGGCGCCGGAGGGCTGCCAGCACTGCTGGTCAATATGGAGCGTTAACGCGCGTGTACCTTTTGTTAATGCAGCATGGCTGGTAAAGCGCCCGGTTTCCTGCGTCGAGAACGTCGGAAAACCGGGTGAGGTCCATGATGAGGCGATCGCGATACCGGGTATCAGCGTCAGAGCGAAGGCGGCAAGTTTCATCACGCTATCCTTTGTGGGCAATATTCATCAGCTTGCCTGGTTTTTAGGCGAATGAACTCCTCCCCAGCAGAGAGTCGCGCAGGAGGAGGCGCGAGGGTGAGCGACGAGGCGCAAAAAAACGCCTCTATTTGCGATAAGCACCACATTTTATTGGCATTATTGCTGCCTGTTATCGTTAATAGTTGACATAGTTTCGGATTAAGACTATTCCCTGAGGTGCTTTTTAAGCCTATTTTTGCTAGAATTTGGGGTTCAAACCTTAACTTCGTGAAAAATAAAAGGTGTTGGAATGTATCAATCCGACCAGGAGACCTAATGATATTGACTCCCATGCGACGATATGGGGCAATGATTCTTATGTTACTCACCATCGCATTTTCGGGTGAGGTGCTGGCAAAGACGCACGCAACACAAACGAGTCAAAAGTCCCACATAACTGAGACAAGTTATAAACAGGTTAGCAGTAAACAAGAGTATTCTCGCAATAGTGCAAAGAGCAGTTCACTTCCTGATTTGCGAAAATACCCTTCCGGAACCCCCAGAAAAAAAGCGTTTCTCCGGACCGTTATGCCTTACATCACTAGCCAAAATGCCGCGATTACCGCGGACCGTAATTGGCTGATCTCAAAACAGTACCAGAACCGCTGGTCGCCGTCTGAACGCGCGCGTATGAAAGATATCGCGAAGCGCTATAAAGTGAGCTGGTCCGGCAACACGCGTCGTATTCCGTGGAATACGTTGCTGGAGCGCGTCGACATTATCCCAACCAGCATGGTGGCGACGATGGCGGCGGCGGAAAGCGGCTGGGGAACCTCTAAACTGGCGCGTAGTAACAATAACCTGTTCGGCATGAAGTGCACGAAAGGGCGTTGTACCAATACGCCGGGTAAGGTGAAAGGTTACTCGCAATTCGCGTCGGTTGAGGAGTCGGTGAGCGCGTATGTCGCCAACCTGAACACGCATCCGGCTTATTCTTCTTTCCGCAAGTCGCGCGCCCAACTGCGTAAGGCGGATCAGGAAGTCACCGCCACGGCGATGATTCATAAGCTGAAGGGTTACTCTACCCAGGGGTCGCGCTATAACAACTACTTGTTCGCGATGTACCAGGACAACCAGCGTCTGATCGCCGCGCATATGTAATTCTGTGTGCCGGATGGCGCTACGCTATCCGGCTTACAAGGCGTCTGTAGGCTGGATAAACTATAACAACGCTTCACTATGCTGGTCGCGATACTCCTTAGGCGTAGTGACGTATTCCTTTTTAAACACCGAATAGAAATATTGCAGTGACGGGTAGCCGCACATTTGCGAAATTTCGTTTATCGCCAACGTAGTAGAAATCAACAAACTACGCGCTTTTTCCAGCTTTTCGGCGTGGATCAGCGCATGTATCGTCTCGCCAACTTCTTCCTTAAAACGTTTTTCCAGGTTTGAACGTGAAATCCCAACCGCGTCCAGCACCTGCTCGACTTTAATGCCCTTACAGGCATGGTTACGAATAAAGTGCATCGCCTGGATAACCGCCGGATCGGTCAGGGAGCGATAGTCTGTCGAGCGGCGCGCAATGACGCGCACCGGCGGCACCAGAATGCGCTGTAACGGCATCTCTTCGCGCGCCAGCAAACGGTGCAGCAGTTTCGCCGCCTGATAGCCCATTTGCCGCGCCCCCTGCGCGACGGAGGAAAGCGCGACGCGCGACAGGTAACGGGTTAACTCTTCGTTATCAATACCGATAACGCAAAGTTTTTCCGGCACCGGAATATGCAGGTGTTCACAGGCCTGCAATACGTGACGGGCGCGGGCATCCGTTACGGCAATGATGCCGGTTTGCGGCGGCAGCGTCTGAAGCCAGTCGGCGAGGCGATTTTGCGCGTGCTGCCAGTTTTCCGGCGCGGTTTCCAGCCCCTGATAGACTACGCCGCGGTATTTTTCCTCGGCGACCAGCTGGCGAAAGGCGTATTCCCGTTCCGCCGCCCAATGTTTGCGGCTGGAGTCGGGCAAACCGTAAAACGCGAAGCGGTTAACGCCTTTTTCTTTTAAATGCAGGAAAGCGCTTTCAACGAGCGCATGATTATCGGTGGCGATGTAATGAACGGCGGGATAATTTTCAGCAAGATGGTAAGAACCGCCGACCCCGACAATGGGTACGTCGACATCGGCTAATAATTGCGCGATATCGTCATCATCGTAATCGGCAATAACGCCGTCGCCTAACCACTCTTTAATGTTATCGATACGGGCACGGAAATCTTCCTCAATAAATATATCCCATTCGGATTGCGAGGCTTGTAAATATTCACCCACCCCCTCCACTACCTGACGGTCATAGGCTTTATTCGCGTTAAATAACAGAGTGATGCGGTGACGTTTATCAAACATGAGGATATATCCTGCAAAAGTGAACCTGGACTCATGGATACTATCAAAACGGCTGACATAACGGTCTGGCGAATGATGACAAATTATTTTGCGCCTGAAACGTTATGCGAAATTCATCACAGCAAACGGCGGATGACAATTGTCATTTCTTATCTATATATTACGGTTTTTTGTTTATTTGCCAGGATTCGATCGCGATCGCTTTTTTCTTCTGTGGTTTTCAGCGTTTTTTTGAGAGCCAGAGCACATTTGGGGATTCTCTTAATAGCGGTGTGAAATAACGTAATTGAGCAATAAATCAGGAAATTCCAGTATGACGTTATGTCGTTTACTTGCCGTCTTATCTGATTATGGAGCTCACTATGCAGGCTTATTTTGACCAACTCGATCGTGTTCGCTATGAAGGCCCTCAATCGACTAACCCGCTGGCATTTCGTCATTACAATCCCGACGAGCTGGTTTTAGGTAAACGTATGGAAGATCACCTGCGTTTCGCGGCCTGTTACTGGCATACCTTCTGCTGGAACGGCGCGGATATGTTTGGTGTAGGCGCGTTTAATCGTCCGTGGCAGCAACCGGGCGAAGCGCTGGAGCTGGCGAAACGCAAAGCGGACGTGGCGTTTGAATTTTTCCACAAACTGAATGTGCCTTTTTATTGCTTCCATGACGTGGATGTGTCGCCGGAAGGCGCGTCGTTGAAAGAATATAAAAACAACTTCGCGCAGATGGTGGATGTGCTGGCGGCGAAACAGGAGCAGAGCGGCGTAAAACTGCTGTGGGGAACGGCGAACTGCTTTACCAACCCGCGCTATGGCGCAGGCGCCGCCACTAACCCGGACCCGGAAGTCTTTAGCTGGGCAGCGACGCAAGTGGTTACGGCAATGAACGCCACGCATAAACTGGGCGGCGAAAATTACGTCCTGTGGGGCGGGCGCGAAGGTTATGAAACGTTGCTGAATACCGATCTGCGCCAGGAACGCGAACAGATTGGCCGCTTTATGCAAATGGTGGTCGAGCACAAACATAAAATGGGTTTCCAGGGCACGCTGCTGATTGAACCGAAACCGCAGGAACCGACAAAACATCAGTATGATTATGACGTTGCAACGGTCTATGGCTTCCTCAAACAGTTCGGCCTGGAAAAAGAGATCAAAGTGAACATTGAGGCGAACCACGCGACGCTGGCGGGCCATTCGTTCCACCATGAAATCGCGACCGCTATCGCGCTGGGTATTTTTGGCTCCGTTGACGCCAACCGCGGCGATGCGCAACTGGGCTGGGATACCGATCAGTTCCCGATTAGCGTTGAAGAGAACGCGCTGGTGATGTACGAAATCCTGAAAGCGGGCGGATTCACGACGGGCGGTCTCAACTTCGACGCCAAAGTTCGTCGCCAGAGCACCGATAAATACGATCTGTTCTACGGTCATATCGGCGCGATGGATACGATGGCGTTGTCGCTGAAAATCGCTGCGCGTATGGTTGAAGACGGCGAGCTGGATAAACGCGTAGCGAAGCGCTATGCCGGCTGGAATGGCGAGCTGGGGCAGCAGATTCTGAAAGGACAACTCTCCTTAGGCGAACTGGCGCAGTATGCGGAGCAGCATAATCTGGCGCCAGTACATCAAAGCGGTCATCAGGAGCTGTTAGAAAATCTGGTTAACCGTTATCTGTTTGATAAATAACCCTATCTACCGGGCGACTCCGCGTTAGCCCGGCCTGTAGTCGTGATTAGCCCGGTAAGCGTAGCGCTGCCGGGCGCTTTCAGTAAAGGAACCCACACTATGTATATCGGGATCGATCTTGGTACATCGGGTGTAAAAGCTATCCTGTTGAATGAGCAGGGCGATGTGCTGGCTACGCATACTGAAAAACTGACCGTATCGCGTCCGCATCCCTTATGGTCGGAACAGGAACCAGAGCAGTGGTGGCAGGCGACGGATCGTGCGGTTAAAGGTTTAGGTCGGCAACAGTCGTTAAGTGGCGTCCGGGCGTTGGGCATCGCCGGACAAATGCATGGCGCGACATTGCTTGATAGCCGTCAGCAGGTGCTGCGTCCAGCGATTTTATGGAATGACGGACGCTGTAGCGAAGAGTGCGCCTGGCTGGAAAAACAGGTGCCGCAGTCGCGTGCGATAACCGGTAATCTGATGATGCCCGGTTTTACCGCGCCCAAATTAGTCTGGGTGCAGCGCCACGAACCGGATATTTTCCGCCAGATAGACAAAGTTCTGCTGCCGAAAGATTTTCTGCGGCTGCGAATGACGGGCGTCTTTGCCAGCGATATGTCGGATGCGGCGGGAACGATGTGGCTGGACGTGAAAAAGCGCGACTGGAGCGACGTTATGCTCAACGCCTGTCATTTAACCCGACAGCAGATGCCAGCGTTATTTGAAGGTAGTGACATTACCGGAACGTTGCTGCCAGAGGTAGCCAGCGCATGGGGAATGCCAGCAGTACCTGTGGTGGCGGGCGGCGGCGACAATGCGGCTGGCGCGGTCGGCGTAGGAATGATCGATGCCGGACAGGCGATGCTCTCACTCGGAACATCGGGCGTCTATTTTGCCGTCAGCGACGGCTTTCTGAGTAAACCGGAGAGCGCAGTACACAGTTTTTGCCATGCGCTGCCGGAACGCTGGCATTTAATGTCTGTAATGTTGAGCGCCGCCTCTTGTCTGGACTGGGCGGCTAAACTCACCGGGCAGAAGAACGTCCCGACACTGATTGCCGCCGCGCAGCTGGCGGATGAGCATACCGATCCGATCTGGTTTTTGCCGTACCTGTCCGGCGAGCGCACGCCGCACAATAATCCGCAGGCAAAAGGCGTTTTCTTTGGTTTAACCCATCAGCATGGCCCGGCGGAACTGGCGCGGGCGGTACTGGAAGGCGTGGGATATGCTCTGGCGGATGGCATGGATGTGGTTCACGCCTGCGGCGTCAAACCCGCCAGCGTGACGCTTATCGGCGGCGGGGCGCGCAGCGAATACTGGCGTCAGATGCTATCTGATATTAGCGGGCTACAGCTTGATTATCGTACTGGCGGCGATGTGGGGCCAGCGCTGGGCGCGGCGCGTCTGGCGCAAATTGCGGTGAATAAACAGACTCCGCTCGCCGATGTATTGCCGCAGTTGCCGCTGGAGCAGGCGCATTATCCTGATGCGCAGCGTCATGCGGTTTATCAACAACGTCGTGAAACCTTCCGTCGACTCTATCAGCAGCTGTTGCCGTTGATGTCCTAAGTCAGAATGCCTTTCGGTTTTGGCTGAAAGGCATTTCCCGTAAATATTGATTCTATTGAATTATATCGAAGTAAGTATGTGTGTTTTCTGATTTTTATATTATTGCTGAGCAGGCGCCTTTTTCATCGCTATTTCTTCGCTTAATGTGTCTCACACAACCACAAGGAGAGTGAGATGGACGATCACGTTGCACGCAGGAAACGGATATTCGGCCTGGGAATGTTAGTTGTCGGTGCAGTGGTATACCTGGTGGGACTGTGGCCAGGCTGTCATACATTAAGCGAAAAGGGATATTTTTTTGCGGCAATCGTCATGTGCGGTTTTCCAGTCTTAATTCGCCAGGAACACACGGGGAATGACCGCTTGCTTTCTCGTTGCAAATCTTTGCTGTTGCTTGGCATCGGCATGGTCGCGGTCGGCGTATTTAACCTGGCGCTGGCGGGCGCGCTGAAAATACTGTGTCTGGTGGCGCTGGGGGTCAGTATATATGGAACCGATCTTTACGCTTCCTACAGTGATGATGAATGATGGCCGGAGCCATCATTCGTTTAGCTAACCCATTTCCGTTTATCAATACGCTGTAACAGCATGGAAAGTAGCAGGCTTCCTGTCACCGTCGCGGCAAAAACCCACACGATGTCTAACGGCGGCCAACGCTTTAACTCCAGACCATTAGTACGTAGCGCATGGATAATCAGCGCGTGGAAACCATAAATACCCAACGAGTGGCGGGAGATAAGCCCCAGTCCAGGTAACGTCCGCGCATTCAGCTTATTTTTAACTACCGTGAACAGTGAGACAGCGCAAATAAACACCATGGGACCGCAATACAGATACCAGGTATCGGCAAAATTTCCGCGCCAGCGTAATTCATGCAATGTGCCGCGAGAAATAACAAATACCGCGATGATGAACAGGGCAGTGCAGATAAGCGTCAGCGATGACTTTTGCGTCTCCATCATTCCAATGGCGCGGCCCAGGATACCGTAGAGAATGTAGTAGAACGTGTCGCCGCTGATATACAGATTGATGGGCAACCATTCAACGCCGCCGATTTTTTGCGGCACAGTATTTGGGTTAGCAATAATACCAATGATCACCATCAGCATCAGGAGCATTTTGCCGCTCACGTTTTTTACCTGGATTAATGGCGATACCAGGTAGATCACCGCAATCGCAAAGAA
This sequence comes from Salmonella sp. SSDFZ54, assembly GCF_004010735.1. Lineage (NCBI taxonomy): Bacteria > Pseudomonadati > Pseudomonadota > Gammaproteobacteria > Enterobacterales > Enterobacteriaceae > Salmonella > Salmonella sp. SSDFZ54. Next base: position 1,733,448 of record NZ_CP034819.1, on the reverse strand, counting down.
AAACCACAGGTGGTAAAACACGGGTTTTTGCAGCACATTTTTTAGCGAAAGCTCGACGTTGATCGAAGTAAAAAGTGAAATGTAAGCCAGGGCGACAACGCTGTAAAAGATAAGGCACAGGGCGATACGTAAAAAATGCCGCGGTTGCGCGCAGCGCTCGCCAAAAAAAAGATAGCCTGAAATCATAAAAAACAGGGGAACGCTAACGCGCGAAGCCGAATTCAGGACATTCGCAATATCCCAGTTTAGCGGGCTGACGCTGTGGGCGTTGGTGATGTACCACGTTGTAGTATGGATCATCACTACCATTAAACAGGCGATCCCTCGCAGGTTATCAATCCAGTTAATTTTAGGCTGCATCAGTTCCTCAGCTTCCGTTTGAATAGAGTTCCAGCGCGGTGGCTCACTGGAAAAATCCGACTTTCTACGCTACATCTTGTGATGGCGTAAGGAGATTCGCACAATGTTTCTGTTACCCACAAACCTTAATAATAAGACTGACCAGCAAACCAGACGGTAATAAAAATGATAATGAAGTATTTCTGTACTGTGATGATAGCCATCGCTCTGGTGGGATGCACAGCGACACCGCCACCGACGCAAAAAGCCCAGCAGAGTAAAGTGAGCCCAACACGCACGCTGGATATGGAAGCATTGTGTAAAGCTCAGGCGGCGCAGCGTTACAACACTGGCGCACAGAAAATTGCTGTTACCGGCTTCGAACAGTTTCAGGGGAGCTATGAGATGCGTGGTAATACCTTCCGTAAAGAGAGTTTTGTCTGCTCTTTTGATGCAGATGGGCAGTTTTTACATCTTTCTATGCGGTAAAAGCCGCGCCTGGTGAGGTGTGATGCCGCGAAATCCGGCAATTTTCGCTAAACAAACCGGTTTCATACTGTATATCTCGCATCCAGCGGGTATACTGGCTCCTTCCTTTAAATCCACACGTATCCAGCACGAAATAATATGCAAAAGTTTGATACCAGGACCTTCCAGGGCTTGATCCTGACCTTACAGGATTACTGGGCTCGCCAGGGCTGCACCATTGTTCAACCATTGGACATGGAAGTCGGCGCGGGAACTTCTCATCCAATGACCTGCCTGCGCGCGCTGGGGCCAGAGCCGATGGCGACTGCCTATGTGCAGCCTTCTCGTCGTCCGACCGATGGCCGCTACGGCGAAAACCCGAACCGCTTACAGCACTACTATCAGTTCCAGGTAGTGATTAAGCCGTCTCCGGACAACATTCAGGAGCTGTACCTCGGTTCTCTGAAAGAGCTGGGTATGGACCCGACCATTCACGACATCCGTTTCGTGGAAGATAACTGGGAGAACCCGACGCTGGGCGCCTGGGGACTCGGCTGGGAAGTGTGGCTGAATGGCATGGAAGTGACGCAGTTCACCTACTTCCAGCAGGTCGGCGGCCTGGAGTGCAAGCCGGTGACCGGTGAAATCACCTACGGTCTGGAACGTCTGGCGATGTATATCCAGGGCGTGGACAGCGTTTACGACCTGGTCTGGAGCGATGGCCCGCTGGGTAAAACCACCTACGGTGACGTGTTCCATCAAAACGAAGTGGAGCAGTCCACCTATAACTTTGAATACGCCGATGTGGATTTCTTATTCACCTGCTTCGAGCAGTATGAGAAAGAAGCCCAGCAGCTACTAGCACTGGAAAACCCGCTGCCGCTGCCGGCCTACGAGCGTATTCTGAAAGCCGCCCATAGCTTCAACCTGCTGGATGCGCGTAAAGCTATCTCCGTCACCGAACGTCAGCGCTACATTTTGCGTATTCGCACCCTGACCAAAGCAGTGGCAGAAGCTTATTATGCTTCCCGTGAAGCCCTCGGCTTCCCGATGTGCAACAAAGACAAGTAAGAGGCGGCCATGTCTGAGAAAACTTTTCTGGTGGAAATCGGCACTGAAGAGCTGCCACCAAAAGCACTGCGCAGTTTGGCTGAGTCCTTTGCTGCGAACTTCACTGCGGAGCTGGATAACGCCGGCCTCGCGCACGGTAACGTTGAATGGTTTGCCGCCCCGCGCCGTCTGGCGCTGAAAGTGGCGAATCTTGCTGAATCTCAGCCCGATCGCGAAGTCGAAAAACGCGGTCCGGCGATTGCCCAGGCGTTCGACGCCGAAGGCAAACCGAGCAAAGCGGCAGAAGGCTGGGCGCGCGGCTGCGGGATCACCGTTGATCAGGCCGAGCGTCTGAAGACCGACAAAGGCGAATGGCTGCTGTATCGCGCCCACGTGAAGGGCGAAAGTACCGAAGCGCTGGTGCCGAACATGGTAGCCACCTCGCTGGCGAAACTACCGATCCCGAAACTGATGCGCTGGGGCGCGTCTGACGTCCACTTCGTGCGTCCGGTGCACACCGTGACCCTGCTGTTGGGCGATAAGGTCATTCCGGCGACCATCCTGGGCATTCAGTCTGACCGCATCATTCGCGGCCATCGCTTTATGGGTGAGCCGGAGTTCACTATCGACAATGCTGACCAGTACCCGCAAATTCTGTTGGAGCGCGGTAAAGTCATTGCGGACTACGAAGCGCGTAAAGCCAAAATCAAAGCGGACGCCGAAGAAGCAGCACGCAAGATTGGCGGTAATGCCGACCTGAGCGAAAGCCTGCTGGAAGAGGTGGCCTCGCTGGTGGAATGGCCGGTGGTATTGACGGCAAAATTCGAAGAGAAATTCCTCGCCGTGCCTGCCGAAGCGCTGGTGTACACCATGAAGGGCGACCAGAAGTATTTCCCGGTTTATGACAACGCGGGCAAGCTGCTGCCGAACTTTATCTTCGTCGCCAACATCGAGTCGAAGGATCCGCAACAAATTATCTCCGGTAACGAGAAAGTGGTGCGTCCGCGTCTGGCAGATGCTGAATTCTTCTTCAATACCGACCGTAAAAAACGTCTGGAAGACCATCTGCCGCGTCTGCAAACCGTGCTGTTCCAGCAACAGCTGGGCACGCTGCGCGACAAGACCGACCGTATTCAGGCGCTGGCGGGCTGGATTGCCGGTCAGATTGGCGCTGACGTCAACCACGCCACTCGCGCGGGCCTGCTCTCCAAGTGCGACCTGATGACCAACATGGTCTTCGAGTTCACCGACACCCAGGGTGTGATGGGGATGCACTACGCGCGTCACGATGGTGAAGCGGAAGATGTCGCTGTGGCGCTGAACGAGCAGTATCAGCCGCGCTTTGCCGGTGATGACCTGCCGTCTAACCCGGTGGCCTGCGCGCTGGCGATCGCCGATAAGATGGATACTCTGGCGGGTATCTTCGGTATCGGTCAGCATCCGAAAGGCGACAAAGACCCGTTTGCGCTGCGTCGTGCCGCGCTGGGCGTGCTGCGCATCATTGTTGAGAAGAACCTCAACCTTGATCTGCAAACGCTGACTGAAGAAGCGGCGCGTCTGTATGGCGACAAGCTGACCAATGCCAACGTAGTCGATGATGTGATCGACTTTATGCTGGGTCGTTTCCGCGCCTGGTATCAGGATGAAGGTTACACCGTCGACACTATCCAGGCGGTACTGGCGCGTCGTCCGACCCGTCCGGCAGATTTCGATGCTCGTATGAAAGCGGTATCGCACTTCCGCACCCTGGAAGAAGCCTCTGCGCTGGCGGCGGCGAACAAGCGCGTCTCCAACATCCTGGCGAAAGCCACTGAGCCGCTGAACGATATCGTCCACGCCTCCGTACTGAAAGAAGCGGCGGAAATTGAGTTGGCCAGACATCTGGTTGTGCTGCGTGATAAGCTTCAGCCGTACTTTGCCGATGGTCGTTATCAGGAAGCGTTGATTGAGCTGGCTGCTCTGCGCGCGCCGGTGGATGAATTCTTCGAAAATGTCATGGTTAACGCGGAAGAGAAAGATATCCGTATCAACCGCCTGACGCTGTTGTCGAAACTACGCGAACTGTTCCTGCAGGTTGCGGATATTTCGTTACTACAATAAGCGTTCAGTTAATTAAAAAAACCTGCTTTCGGGCAGGTTTTTTTATAACATAAATAGTATCAGTCGATTCGCTAATAATTCTGTAACTCATAGACGCGGTTATTTCTATTGATTGGCAAAAAATATTTCAGGAATACATTAACGCTGGCGGTACGGATATTGGCGTTAGAATAGCTGCGGGTGCTTGAGACTGTTTGTCTCAGGTATTCACCAAAAGGCAGACAGAGAAAATCCCCACCTGACTATAAATCAAAAGTGCATTGCACCCATTATTGATCTCTTCAATAACGAAGCTATCCCCTACAGTATTTCAGAACGTCCAACCATGCCGATGATCGATGACATACTCATGAAGGCATTTGCCAGACTTGATGCGGGTACCAATCCGGTTCTTCATTCAGATCAGGGCTGGCAATACCGTCATTGATGGTACCAGTATCAGTTACGAGAGTTTGGCATCATCCAAAGTATGTCCCGCAAAGGCAACTGCCTTGATAATGCCTGTGCAGAATGTTTTTTCGGGACTTTAAAATCAGAAAGTTTTTACACCAGTAAATTTAAGGATATTGATGAACTTAAGATAGCTATTGAGGATTACATACGATACTACAATACCCGACGAATTAGCCTTAAATTTAACGGACTCAGCCCGGTTGAATAGCGCCTAAAGAGCTATCCAGGAAGAAATTAACAAGGTCTGTACAGGGATGCTATCAGGAAACCTGAACGTCGGTAGATACGCTCACGCAAATGTCTCAGGGCGTGAAGCGGACATTTAAATATTTGTTCCAGTGGCCAAATTTAGTGCACTACTACAGTATCGGTTGACACCTATCCTTTAAATCTGGTCGGCCTATGCATAAACAATCGATTTTTGAAGTCAAGGTTAGGACAGCTCTTCCCGCTTAACCAATGGAACGCTGTAATCAGGTCGAATACTCTTTGAACCCGGCATAGCTCGCATTTCTTGCGGGAAATGCCAGATATTAAAATCCTTATTCGGGAATGTATCGTAATGGAAAAAATCCCAGCCAAGCAGAGCAGCCATACGTTCAAAGGCAAGCTCCTTAGCCACTGATAGTTCTAGCCGAGGATTAAGGTACTTTAAGTACCCAGAATTCACAGCTCCGGTCAGAATGTCGACAACCTGTAATCCAAGATGATGCTTAGAGTCGTGCATCGTCACAGACTTAATCAGCTTCTTCATCCCTGCCCTAGCCAGCATGTTGTTAGCAACAATACCTGTCACTTCATCGTTCTTTTTGTATTTATCAATCTTCTGGTCGATGATCACCTCAACGTCACTCTTAATCTGCTTAGCAACGTTCTTAACGAGCATTGTGTACGTCTGGTAAAAAGCCAACTCCCTGTCCGTCTGCCAGTTGTTGTAAATGTTCTTAACTACAACAATTGAGTGGAAGCAGCACGAGTTCTTGAGCACCATAGCCAGCAGCTCAATGCAGATGTTTGCCTGCCCTGCACTGTTCTTAATCTTGGACCACTTCAACTCACCGACAATCCCGTACTTATCTTTTAATTTCTGGACGCGCTCATTGAAGATGTGTAACGTGTCTTTACGCACACACAGCAAACCAATGCCATAACAGCGGTCACTCCCTGTCGTACCACTCTCATCACCAAAAGCCACGTATTCCATACAAATACCCACATAAAATTAAATGGGTATTTTATGCTCAACCCAAGCGACAGACAATGTTTGTGGGTCTACTCAAGAGCCTTTAGGTATCTAGTGTATCCATACGCTCGCACAATCTACTCACGGCACTTGACGGGCAGGACGAAGGTCTTATATGAGCGAGGAGTAAAAGTTGATATGCAAGCAGCACAGCACTATGTGGCTGTTTATTGTTCTGACGCCACTGGTGGAAGAGATGTTCTTGCCTTCGAAATCAATTTTTCAATTACTTCCAGAGGAATGTTCTCTTCGTAACAGGTCAAAAATAATTCGTGAGTAATATCAGAAAAGAAGATCTCTGCAACTTGCCGTAAAGGAGATGTCTCGCTGACGTATAACTCTAGGTACATGCTATCACGCAATAGGGGTTCTACGCCGGCACCCCAGATTTTTCTGCGGCCTATAAGGGGCCGCTTGGAAAACGAAAGTTATCCCGCGTCAAGCCTGTTTTTTAGGGAGCCAGAATTTTACAAGCTGCTTTGAGCGAGTAACTGTAGTGACCTGCATTTATAAATGCTCAGGCCCGCATTTATCGCGTCATTTTTGCCCACAATACCTGCATCTATCCGGGTGACCAAACCCGGATTAACTACAAATGAACCTACATTCGAACGCTTCGACCTGCATTTCATTTTGACGAACCCACTTTATTTGTGACCAGCGGTTGTTCCATTAACTCAGCGGTCATCGTTGTTTCTGGTCTTTGATTCCTGTAATGACTAACTGCACTCAGAGCACCAGCGCCCATCAGCCCCGCTCGCCGACTGGCAAAGTATCCAGAAATCGAACGTTTTGTGGAACCCAACAGCCACGATTTTCAGTTGCAGATATTGCGGGTGGGCGATCAGCTAATCGTAAATGCAGGTCGAACCGATTTCAAATACAGGTCACTACATTTATCCTTACGGCAATTGTTGGCAGTAATAAGTTGGCAAGGTCGATCTCGAAGGGGTGGACTGGAAAAAAAGCTGGTTGAGGTGGATTAAAATGACTATGGAAGTTCACGGGTTTATTATTTCGTCTCCGTTCGTGTTCGTCTGCGATGGTAAGGTTTATCGCAGCCAATCGGGGAAAAACTGGACGGTCATATTTAGCCGTTACGGTACGCAAGCCTGGGGGAATGATACCTATGCTTCCCAGCGCGTTGACCGTGCCTGCCCGCCAAATCGTAACGAAGAAGTTCGTTTGGCTTTCCGTGGCGCAGTTATGCGCCACTTCAAGCTGAACTACACCCAAATTGAGGCGTTCTTCCAGCGTCAGATCGACGAGGGCAAGCAAATCCTGGTTGAAGGAAATTCGGTTAAACGCCATGTGGGTGGCCGTAGCAGCTACAGCACAGGCAGTAGCAGCACGACTGTATCTGCTCCCGCGCCCGCTCCAGTCAAAAAGGAATCCCCCCATCCGGCGCTTAAACATGGTTGCCCAGCGAGTCGCTTGGAAGAATTCCTGGCCTGGGAAAAAGCGCACCTTGGGATTTTGAATCGTGTCAAAATGCCCCAGCGCGTTGCCATGTTCTTGGGAACTTGGGAAGAACCGAAAGCGGTCGAACCTGAACCCGTGGTGGTCGAAGAACCCCAGGCTGAAGAACCGCAAGCCGAACGGTCGCTGGCTGAAGAACGCGAACACAAAGAAGATGTACCGTTCTATGGCCGTCGCCGTCGTGATCAGGGGAAATTCCGTGAAGATGTGATGCTTAACTGCGGTGGCCGTTGCGTCTACACGAATGCCATTGCGGTACGCTGTGAAGCCGCGCACCTTAAAGCCCACGCTCGCAAAGGTGGCGCGAGCTTTAAAAACGGTCTGCTGCTGCGCGCTGATATCCACAAGCTCTTTGACGCGGGACTATGCGCCATCGATCCACACACGCTTAAACTCTGGTTCGCGCCAGACCTGGTAAAAAAGACGCAGATCTCGCGGCCATTGATGGGATAACGATGCGCAAAACGCTGCTCCCTATCAACAAAGACAATATCGAAGGCCGCTGGGATGCCTTCGTTAAGATCTTGCTGGCATGATTAACTGGTCACAAACGTCCGCTGCTGGCACAAAGCGGACATCAGTATTCAAAAAATGAAAAAAGACGACTTGATGTATATCGTTTGCTATACATGGTGGTTGTGCTATTCTTGTAAAGCAAATGCTATACAAGGGGTGTCTCATGAAATCAGATGTTCAACTTAACCTTAGAGCTAAGGAATCGCAGCGGGCGCTCATTGATGCAGCTGCGGAAATCCTTCACAAGTCACGTACAGATTTCATTCTGGAAACGGCCTGCCGGGCTGCCGAGAATGTGATCCTTGACCGCCGTGTATTTAACTTTAACGATGAGCAATATGAGGAGTTCATTAATCTGCTTGATGCACCGGTCGCAGATGATCCCGTTATCGAAAAACTGCTGGCAAGGAAACCTCAGTGGGACGTGTAACAGCACCAGAACCTTTGTCCGCTTTTCATCAGGTAGCTGAGTTCGTCAGCGGTGAAGCTGTGCTCGATGACTGGTTGAAGCAAAAGGGCCTCAAAAACCAGGCTCTCGGAGCGGCCAGAACATTTGTGGTGTGCAAGAAAGACACGAAGCAAGTAGCCGGTTTTTACTCTCTGGCCACCGGTAGCGTCAACCATACAGAAGCGACAGGCAACCTTCGGCGTAACATGCCAGATCCCATCCCTGTCATTATACTTGCCCGTCTTGCTGTCGATCTCTCATTCCATGGAAAAGGGCTTGGGGCTGATTTACTTCATGATGCAGTGCTTCGTTGCTATCGGGTTGCCGAGAATATTGGTGTACGTGCAATCATGGTTCATGCACTTACCGAAGAAGCCAAAAATTTCTACATTCACCATGGTTTCAAATCATCACAAACTCAGCAGCGAACATTGTTCCTTAGGCTCCCTCAATAGAATGCAAAGACTGTTATGTTCAAATCGCTATAAGCGATAATTTGATAGAACGTCTAAGGTTAAATTCAGGAAGAATACGACGAACAAAATATTGATGAGACAGGAATCCGCGTGATGCAAGAAAGCAACGGAATGGATAATCCGATTGCGGACAATGTTATTTAGTTATAGCCAGAAACAAAAAAGAGCCCATGTATTAAATGGACTCTTTCGCTGATGCCTCGGTTAATCTGTCCAGGTTTTTGGGGTCAGTACAAAGTGAGCCCACCTCTGCCATTCTTGTGGCGTTATGCATTCTCAAGGCACTCTGTTAATTTTATCTTGTTGGCGTTTTATAGGCCCGATAACCCATTATGTTATCGGGCATTTTTTTAACGTAATGGTAATTCCGTCAGACAGGTCTGGCTGTCATCTCTGGTGGCAATGGCATGTGACGCCGTTTTACCGTTGTAGCTTACTTCCAGCGTCCCTTCCATATTGCGCGGTAGCCAAACACCGATAAATCCGTTTCGATAGCTTTGCATCTCTTTTTGTACGATGACAGCGCCTTTACTGTCTGTCACTTTTACAGTGAACGGTTTATTCGGCATTTCTCCCTGACAGCCGGAAAGGCTGTGGTTAAAACAGGGGTGTGTCCGCCATTCATAGGGCGCAAAAGAGAGATAGAATTTGTCGCCTAACGGCAGCGTATAAATCTGCTCTCCGTCAGATAATTTGAGCTCGGTACTGGTAATCGACGCGGAGTAAGGCAAAGGACGGCTCTGCGGCGTTTGATCAATCGTATCCACGATCTGCTCAACCGTTTTTCCCGCCAGCCCATGTTGCGCCAGAAAAGCGGATTCTGCGGATGCCGCAAGCGCGGAGCCGCTGGCGCATAAACCCAAAAGTAATAACCATGATGATTTCGACATAACTTCAATTCCTTGTGAACAATCTCCTTGCCTACTATAGGGGTTCCCCTAAGGGAAAGGTCAAAGGGACGCAGGGTAAAGTAATGCAAAGTTATGCTGGGGGAGAGGGGGGAATTGGAATAAAAAAATCCCCGCCATCAGGCAGGGATTCAAAATTCTGAGCTTTTTAAGCTTACAGGCTGGTTACGTTGCCAGCTGCCGGGCCTTTAGCGCCGCTTTCGATGGTGAAGGAAACTTTCTGACCTTCGTCCAGAGATTTGTAACCATCGTTCTGAATAGCGGAGAAGTGTACGAACACGTCTTTAGAACCGTCATCAGGAGTAATAAAGCCGAAGCCTTTATCAGCGTTGAACCATTTTACGATACCAGTCATTTTACCGGACATAGTGTATTACCTTTTAAAAAATAAGTGTGCCTTTCGGCGTTATGGCGTGCTTTACAGATTTTTTAAGCGTTAAGGAAATGCGCACTACGAGGGGTATCTAATGGATAACTCTTGAAGGGACTTGCCTTACTAAACTGCTTTAATGGTCTGTACGTCAAACCGTTGAGCACATTAACTCATGTAATGCCGGGCGATGCAACTTTTATTTTACTTTATTTCTCCAGGTCAGTAATCGGGCGGGGAAAACGGTCCTTACGCAGGACCGTTAAAACAGAAAGGGGTAAAAATTACTCCATCAATTGCTTACTTAAGCGTGGGTTCGCCTGTATCAGGCGCATCAATTTGAGCTCTGCTGGCGTGGGTTTTTCGCGTTTCGATTCCCATTCCTGAACCATGGCAACCGTTACGCCCAGCGCTCTGGCGAATTCATCTGTTTTTAGTCCCGTCCCTCTCCGTAACTGTTCAAATTCGGTAAAAGGATTGGGTTTTTGCGTCAGGGTGATCTTTCGCGTTTCATCTTTAAAAACAATTTGTTCTAGGCTGCTCAGCAGCTCAAACATCGGATCTTTATATTCCATTGAGAACTCCTGTAAATCACACAGCGGGATCGTGAAGTGCATCGAAGCCTCTTAAGAATAGTCGGGAAACTTGCGGGTGGGGGGCGACGCGCCGCCAGGAAGCGCTATCGATTCGTTTCGATGCCTTACGCTACGCGACTTTTAGGACGCTAACAATTTGATCCAGGAAGGTATATCCGTCTTTCAGAAAATAATTGTAAAGATTAAAAAAATATTACACTCCCCGCTGGAAAGCTTTCTTGCCGCGTTTTTTATCGCAGTGTCAGGCCAAAAATTAACAATAAAATAACAAATTAAGCATTGATGCAGATAAACATAATTTTCCGCTACAAGATCGCGTGGAAAGGGTATCCTGCAAGCCTGACCTGGACTATCCTTGTAAGCCGTCAGGCACGCAGGTGTCGTTGTGCGCATTTTTGGGTGAAAGGAGTATTAACAATGGCGACAGGTAAGCCCTGCTCTCGCTGGTTTGCGCCTGTTGTGGCGTTATTAATGGTGTTTAGCCTGAGCGGGTGTTTTGATAAAGAAGGCGATCAGCGCAAAGCGTTTGTCGATTTCCTGCAGAATACAGCAATGCGTAGCGGAGAGCGTTTACCAACGCTGACGGCCGATCAGAAAAAACAGTTTGGTCCGTTCGTGTCTGATTACGCGATACTGTATGGCTACTCGCAGCAGGTAAACCAGGCGATGGATTCCGGTCTGCGCCCGGTGGTCGATAGCGTTAACGCCATCCGCGTTCCGCAGGATTATATGACGCAACGCGAGCCGCTGCGGCAGGCAAATGGTTCGTTAGGCGTGCTGGCGCAACAGTTGCAGAATGCAAAACTGCAGGCTGATGCCGCGCATGGCGCGTTAAAGCAGGCCGATGACCTGAAACCTGTGTTTGATCAGGTCTACAAAAAAGTAGTCACCGTGCCGGCAGATGCTTTGCAGCCGCTGATCCCGGCGGCGCAGATCTTTACGCAGCAGTTGGTACAAGTGGGCGATTATATTGCGCAACAGGGCGAGCAGGTGAGCTTTGTCGCGAACGGCATTCAGTTCCCGACCTCACAGCAGGCCAGCCAATATAATGCGCTGATTGGGCCGTTGGCCTCGCAGCATCAGGCGTTTAATCAGGCCTGGACGGCGGCGGTAAACGCGACTCAGTAATGACAGTCTGCCCGATAAGCGCAAGCCAGCGCTTATCGGGCCTGTAGCGTTATCCCGCCGCCTGCGGATTGACGCAGTTCTTCTCTATTTTTCCCTGCAGCGCATCAATCAAATTATCCACCGCACAGGCCATCATGTTGTAGCGCGTCTCATGCGTTGCCGAGCCAATATGCGGCACCGCGACGACATTAGACATGTTCAGCAGGGGGGAATCCACGGATAGCGGTTCATGTTCAAAGACATCCAGACCTGCCGCATATATTTCACCGTTTTGCAGCGCGGCAATCAGCGCGTTTTCATCGACCACCGGACCGCGTCCGGCATTAATAAAAATGGCGGACGATTTCATTCTGGCAAACTGTGTTGCGCCAAACAGATGTCGCGTTTCTGCCGTTAGCGGCAGGATCACGCAGACAAAATCAGCCTCCTGCAACAACGTATCCAGATCGCAGTAGCGGGCGTTAAACCGGTCTTCCGCCTCCTGATGCCGCCGACGGGCGTGATAGAGAACCGGCATGGTAAACCCAAAGTGCGCTCGCTGCGCCAGCGCCATCCCGATACGCCCCATCCCAACGATACCGAGTGTTTTGTGATGCACATCGACGCCAAACCACGCCGGGCCAATGCTTTCCGTCCATTCACCCGCCTTAACCCGTTCTGCGACGTCTACCACGCGGCGGGCAGTGGTCAGCATCAACGCCATCACCGTATCGGCAACGGTTTCCGTCAAAACGGCAGGCGTGTGCATCAGGACTATTTTGCGGGCAGTAAGGGCGTCCACCTCGACATTATCGTATCCCACCGAGATGGTCGACGCCGCGCGTAGCGCCGGCATTTTTTCCAGCAGCGCGCGGTTAACGGTTTCGCTGGCGCCCAGAAGGCCTTGCGCGCTGGCAAATGCCTGCGCGTGTCGCGCTACCGTTTCCGGATGCAGGTTCGGTACCTGGATGACGGTACAATGCGCCTCCAGGCGATGCAGCAAATCATCAGGCAGGGTTTTGTAGAGAATGATGGACGGCTTCATGCGACTCTCCGTAAATCAAAAGGTAAGCGCGGCATGCGCCAACCGGAACAGGCTTATTATTAACCCGTTTAGCCATCATCGACCAGCCAATTTCCCCGCTGTCGGCAGCCGTGTCGTGGTAAATAATGAATACCGAGTAATGCGACGTGTATCCGGTCTGGAGAAGGAATGGCGAGGGAATAGTGCAGGCCGGGTAAAGCATGCCGCCTTACCCGGTACGGTAGTTTACTGCAATGGACTCAAGGTAATTTCGACGCGGCGGTTTTGCGCCTTACCTTCTGCCGTACTGTTGCTGGCGATCGGGTTCGCCGGACCCATTCCGCTGGTACGGATACGGCTGGCGTCGACGCCCTGGGTGATCAGCGAACTGGCGACGGAGTCAGCACGCTGCTGCGACAGACGCATATTCAGATCGTGGCTACCGGTACTGTCGGTGTAGCCCACCACATTGACGGCGGTCTTGGGATACTCTTTCAGCACCATCGCCACGCCGGTCAGCGTGTTAGCGCCTGCCGGTTTCAGCGTCGCGCTGCTGCTGTCGAAGGTGACATTATTCGGCATATTCAGAATGATATTATCGCCGCTTCGCGTCACGCTAACGCCTGTGCCCCGCATTTTGTCACGCAGTTTCGCTTCCTGTACGTCCATGTAGTAACCCACGCCGCCGCCCAGCGCCGCGCCAGCCGCCGCGCCAATCAGCGCGCCTTTACCGCGATCTTTTTTGGAGGAGGAGAGTGCGCCGATGCCTGCGCCGACCAGCGATCCAATACCCGCACCAATGCCGGATTTACCTGCTTCGCGTTCGCCGGTGTAAGGGTTTGTTGTGCAGCCAGATACTGCCAGGGCGCCGCTCACGATGGCAGCAATCACAAATACACGTTTTTTCATCTTAAATCCTTATCACTTTTTTATTTTTACCACAGCGACCGTGGCGGTTGATTATGACGTCTGCACATGAAGAAAATTCCAGGGAAAACTCTGAAATTTGTAAGTAACATTGATCGGCAAAATAAATAATCCCAATAATTCAGGAGCGAACCTTGACCCACGCACCATCGCGTCATTCGGTATTGACCGCCGCACACTGGGGGCCAGTCCGCGTTGAAACCGACGGAGAACGCATTTTTGCCTCGTATGGCGAACTCCCGACGGCACACCAGAACTCCCTGCAAACCGTTGTGCATGACCAGGTGCACAGTAAAACGCGGGTTCGCTTCCCGATGGTGCGTAAAGGGTTCCTGGCTTCCCCCGATAAGCCGCAAGGCATACGCGGGCAGGATGAGTTTGTTCGCGTAAGTTGGGATGACGCGCTGGATCTGATCCACGCTCAGCACAAACGTATTCGCGAAAGTTATGGGCCATCGTCCATCTTCGCTGGCTCCTACGGTTGGCGTTCGAACGGCGTATTGCATAAAGCGGCTACGCTATTGCAGCGTTACATGGCGCTGGCGGGAGGGTATACCGGCCATCTTGGCGATTATTCCACCGGCGCGGCGCAGGCTATCATGCCTTATGTGGTGGGTGGCAACGAGGTTTACCAGCAGCAGACTAGCTGGCCGGTGGTGCTGGAACACAGCGAGGTGGTGGTGCTCTGGAGCGCGAATCCGCTGAATACTCTGAAAATTGCCTGGAATGCCTCGGATGAACAGGGGCTCGACTATTTTGCGGCGTTGCGACAAAGCGGCAAGCGCCTGATCTGCATCGATCCGATGCGATCGGAAAGCGTCGACTTTTTTGGCGATAAGATGGAGTGGATCGCCCCGCATATGGGCACCGATGTGGCGTTAATGTTGGGGATCGCCCATACGCTGGTGGAAAACGGTTGGCAGGATGAAGCGTTCCTTGCCCGCTGCACAACGGGTTATGACCGCTTCGCCGACTATCTTTTGGGCACGACCGACGGTACGGCCAAAACAGCGGAATGGGCGGCGGAAATTTGCGGCGTTTCTGCGGTGAAAATCCGCGAACTGGCGGAAATATTTCATCATAACACCACTATGTTGATGGCCGGTTGGGGAATGCAGCGTCAGCAGTTCGGCGAGCAAAAGCACTGGATGATCGTTACGCTGGCCGCAATGCTGGGGCAAATTGGTACGCCTGGCGGCGGGTTTGGTTTTTCTTATCATTTTGCTAATGGCGGAAACCCGACGCGCCGCGCCGCCGTGTTAGCCTCGATGCAGGGAAGCATCCCTGGCGGGGTCGATGCGGTAGATAAAATACCGGTGGCGCGTATTGTCGAGGCGCTGGAAAACCCCGGTGGGTTTTACCAACACAATGGGATGGATCGCCGCTTCCCGGATATTCGTTTTATCTGGTGGGCGGGCGGCGCGAACTTTACCCATCATCAGGATACCAACCGTCTGATTCGCGCGTGGCAAAAACCGGAACTGGTCGTTATCTCGGAATGTTTCTGGACGGCCGCCGCGAAACACGCGGATATTGTTCTGCCTGCGACCACCAGCTATGAGCGTAACGATTTAACCATGACCGGCGACTATAGCAATCAACATTTGGCGCCGATGAAGCAGGTCGTGTCGCCCCGGTGGGAGGCGCGGAATGATTTTGACGTTTTTGCTGAACTGAGCGAACGGTGGGAAGACGGTGGTTACGCTCGGTTCACCGAAGGAAAAAGCGAGCTGGCGTGGCTGGAGACTTTCTACAATATTGCCGCCCAGCGTGGCGCCAGCCAGGGGGTGACGCTGCCGCCGTTTGCCGCATTCTGGCAGGCTAACCGTTTACTGGAGATGCCGGAAAATCCCGCCAACGCGCAGTTTGTGCGCTTCGCGGATTTTCGCCGCGATCCTGATAACCATCCGCTAAAAACGGCCAGCGGCAAAATCGAAATCTATTCTACGCGCATTGCCAGCTATGGTTACGCGGATTGTCCCGGTCATCCGATGTGGCTGGTGCCGGATGAGTGGCACGGGAACGCCGATGCGGGGCAGGTTCAGCTACTTTCCGCGCATCCGGCGCATCGTCTGCATAGCCAGCTCAACTACAGTTCATTACGGGAGCGGTATGCGGTAGCCGGACGCGAACCGGTGACGATTCATCCGCAGGATGCGACAACGCGCGGAATCGTCGATGGCGATACGGTACGCGTCTGGAATCATCGCGGGCAGGTTCTGGCGGGCGCGGTCGTTACCGACGGAATTCGGCCTGGCGTGATCTGTATTCACGAAGGCGCATGGCCGGACCCTGAACCTACCGCAGGCGGCATATGCAAAAACGGCGCGGTAAACGTCCTGACAAAAGATCTTCCCAGTTCCCGGCTGGGGAACGGTTGTGCGGGCAACACCGCGCTGGTCTGGTTTGAGAAATATACCGGCCCGGCGCTACCGCTTACGGCGTTTGATCCGCCTGCCAACTCATAATCCAGGTGGGGTGGGCGGTATCCTCCTGCCAGGCGCTATCTTCAATACGAAAACCAAGCGCATGGTAGAAGTTTACGGCGGATTGATTTTTCTGGTAAACCTCAAGGCTCAGCAGAGGAAAACGTTGCTGGACATATTCCAGAAGCGCTTTGCCAATGCCCTGTCTTAACGCGTCGGGGGCGACAAACAGCGCCCCGACAAAACGGGCTTCCAGTACGCTGACGAAGCCTTTCAGTTGTCCATTTTCCTCCCATACCCAGGTTTGCGCGGCGGGTAAATAGACGTCGCGTACAATTGCTTCGCTCTCGTGCCAGTAACGTTCTTCGATAAAGGGATGGGCATAAATGGTACTTTTCATCCACAGCGCCAGAATAGACGCCATGTCTTCACTCTGGGATTTGCGAATCATGTTTTTCTCCCGGATGGCAAAAACAGCCGGTAATATGGTCGTTGACCAGTCCGCACGCCTGCATAAAGGAGTAACAGATAGTCGTACCGACAAACTTGAAACCGCGTTTTTTCAATGCCTTAGCAAGCGCATCGGACGCAGGTGTTGAGGTAGGGATCTCATCCAGGCTGGCCGCCTGGGTGATCTGCGGCTGGCCATCAACGAATGACCAGACAAAATCGGCGAAAGACTCGCCGTTTTGCTCCATCGCAAGCCAGGCGCGGGCGTTACTGATAATGGCCTGAATTTTACCGCGATGTCGTATGATGCCCGTGTTCTGCAGCAGGCGTTCAACCTCCTCCTCCTGCATAGCTGCGATGCGTACCGGGTCAAACTGATGAAAACAGGCGCGGTAGTTCTCCCTCTTTTTAAGCACGGTGATCCAGGATAAACCGGCCTGTTGACCTTCAAGACAGATCATTTCAAACAGCTTTCTGCTATCGGTTTCCGGTACGCCCCACTCGTTATCATGATAGGCAATATAAAGGGGGTCCTGGCTGACCCAGTCGCAACGCTGCATAGACTTCCTCGTTATTGTGGTTACCGCGAAAATTTCCTTCAACCCGCCTTGACGGGCCCGCTAAAAGGACAATAGTTAATACAGGGCTGATGCCCGACATCCTTCATTCAATGACAATAATATCGCCGAATTCGGCTCTACTCTGGAGTCGCGTTGATGATTGTAAGAAAACGCCGTGGTCGCCGGACGTTGTGTTGTCTGGCGGGCCTTATGGCCTGCTCGTTTTTTATCAATACCACGTATGCCTGGCAACAAGAATATATCGCTGAAGCGGCTCCGGGGCATACGACGGAACGCTATACCTGGGACAGCGATCACCAACCGAATTACAACGACATACTGGCCGAACGTATTCAGTCTACGCAAAATACGGTGGGTCCGGTGCTTAGCCTGGCGGATGAAACCCCGCTTGATGCGACCAGCGGTATCAGTATGGGCTGGAATTTTCCGCTTTCCCGACGCGTGACCACTGGGCCGGTCGCGGCGTTGCATTACGACGGTTCGACGTCATCAATGTATAACGAATATGGCGATAGCGCGACGACATTAGCGCTTACCGATCCGTTATGGCATGCCAGCGTCAGCACGTTAGGCTGGCGGGTAAACTCGCAGTTCGGCGATGTCCGTCCCTGGGCGCAAATCAGCTATAACCAACAGTTTGGGGAAAATATCTGGAAAGCGCAGTCCGGGTTGAGTCGTATGACCGCAGGAAATCAGGCGGGAAACTGGTTGGATGTCACCGTAGGCGCGGACGTGTTACTTAACCCGCACATGGCAGCGTATGCGGCGTTTTCCCAGGCGGAAAACAGCGCTACGGATAGTGATTATTTGTATACCCTGGGGGTGAGCGCCAGGTTTTAACTTAAAAATTACCATCGAAACGCTGTGATAACAGATCTTGTGGCGGAAGTAGGGTGCTAACCTTCTGCGTTATCTTTGCGCTGTTAATCATCTCGCTGGCAGTTTCCACCACTATTCGCCAGCCGCAGCGAGAGGGGGTTAGCGAAGCGTCTGCGTAATACATGCAACACCAGGCGTACAGCGCACCCATTTGGTGCTCTTTATTTTTATTTAGCACAAATACCTAATCAATTGGAGTTAAAAAAACGTCTAATAAATAAGGAAGGCATTTAACTTATTTATGAATCAGAAGAAATAATATATTAATTATATTAATTTATTCTTAATAAAAATTTACATTTATGTACGTTACATTTGTAACATATTGATTTCTATTTTTTTTAAGATTAACTAAAAATTATTTTTATATATACTAATTATTGTATCCAATCCCCACCTCTATACACTCCATTTCCTCACAGAATGCAGATAACCCTAAGGATGCGTTCTGTTATCTACCGTCATAAATGGAGTTTTTAATGAAAAAAGTTGTTTTTGCTCTGTCTGCTCTCGCTGTAGTTTCCACTTCTGCTTTCGCTGCTGAATCTGGTGACGGCACCATTAAATTCACCGGTGAAATCGTTGACGCGCCATGCGTCGTTTCTACTGACTCTCAGAACCAGGAAGTTGTGCTGGGTCAGGTTAAGAAAAATATCTTCAAAGCCATTGGCGATAAATCTGTTTCCAAGCCTTTCCAAATCAAACTGGAAGACTGTGACATCACCTCTCAAACCAAAGTTAACGTGAGCTTCGCTGGCGTTGGAGATGCAGACGACGCGACACTGGTTTCTGTTAACACTGAAGCAGGTGCGGCAACTGGCGTGGGCATCGGTATCTACGACAACGCTAACAAGCTTGTTGAAATGAACACCGGTAAATCCACCACTACGCTGGCTGCTGGTCAGACCGTGCTGTACTACACCGCTAACTACGTTGCAACAAAAGATACTGTAACCACTGGTTACGGTAACGCAGAAGTGGACTTCAACCTGTCCTACGAATAATCGAATTTTCGTTAATACAGTCAATCATAATGGCAACGGAAATCCCGTTGCCATTTTTTCCAGCGGAGGCTCAGGAAGAGAATCATGAACCGCTCACGTTTGATATCTTGCACAGCACTGGTGCTGGCGCTGATTGCTCAAAACAGTTTTGCCGGTGGCGTGGCATTAAGCAGCACACGTGTTATTTATGACGGTAGTAGAAAGGAAGCTTCTCTTACGGTAAATAATAAAAGCACCACGGATGAATTTCTCATTCAGTCATGGATTGATGACGCTAACGGTAATAAAAAGACGCCCTTTATCATCACTCCACCGTTATTTAAATTAAGTCCGACTAAAAATAACGTTTTACGTATTGTTAATACGACGAGCACGTTACCGCAGGATCGCGAGTCCGTTTATTGGATTAACGTAAAAGCTATTCCTGCCAAAAGTGAAGACGCGGAAGCTAAAAACGTACTGCAGATCGCCGTACGTACCCGCTTAAAACTGTTCTATCGTCCGGCGGGCCTGAAAGGCAATAGCATGGACGGCTGGAACAAACTGCAGTTCACCAGCGCAGGGGCTAACCAGATCAAAGTGGAAAACCCATCTGCCTTTAACCTGACGTTTAATAAATTTTATGCCAACGGCCGTGATATTGAAAAAACGGGAATGGTTCCGGCAAAAGGCTCATTGAATATTGAACTGCCAGCCGGCACCGGCAAGGTAAGCGAAGTTAAATACAACATTATTAATGACTTTGGCACGGCTGGCGACATGTTGACACAGCGCGTTAACTAACACGTTTTAAAGGATTATTACTATGACATGGACGCATCTTCCTCTGGGCAATAAGACCTCGCGTTTTACGCAGTCTGCGCTTGCGCTGATGATAGCGAGTACGCTCCCCGCGTATGCGGGAACATTTAACCCGCGCTTTCTGGAGGATGTGCCGGGTATTGATCAGCACGTTGACCTTTCAATGTATGAATCCAATAAAGCTGAACACCTGCCAGGTAAATACCGCGTCTCGGTGGTGGTCAACGAAAAAAAAATGGAGTCTCGCACCCTGGAATTTAAGGCAGCGACAGAGGCGCAGCGCGCAAAAATGGGTGAATCCCTGGTGCCGTGCTTAAGCCGCGTGCAGCTTGAAGATATGGGCGTGCGTATTGATAGCTTCCCGGCGCTGAAAATGGCCCCGCCTGAAGCCTGCGTTGCTTTTGACGACATTATTCCCCAGGCCGCCAGCCATTTCGATTTTGCAGACCAGACCCTGATCATGAGCTTCCCGCAGGCTGCGATGAAGCAGACAGCGCGCGGTACAGTGCCAGAATCGCAGTGGGACGAAGGGGTGAATGCCCTGCTGGTGGATTATAACTTCTCCGGCAGCAACGCCAGCTATGACGCGCACGACAGTGAGACCAACTACAACAGCGACAGCTACTATCTGAACCTGCGCAGCGGTATGAATCTGGGGGCATGGCGGTTACGTAACTATAGTACCTGGACGCGAAACGACGGTAACAACACATGGGATAACATTGGCACATCCCTAAGCCGTGCCATTGTGCCGCTGAAATCACAGCTGACGTTGGGGGATACCTCCACTGCCGGTGATATTTTTGACAGCGTTCAGATGCGCGGGGTGCAGTTAACTTCCGACGAAGAGATGCTGCCTGACAGCCAGCGCGGGTTTGCGCCCGTCATCCGGGGTATTGCCAAAAGTAACGCCGAAGTCACCGTTGAGCAGAACAACTACGTTATTTACCGTACGTTTGTTCAGCCGGGTGCGTTTGAAATTAACGACCTGTATCCAACCTCAAACAGCGGCGACCTGACGGTCACCATTAAAGAATCGGACGGCAGTGAGCAGAAGTTCGTTCAGCCGTTCTCCTCGGTGGCGCTCCTCCAGCGTGAAGGCCATCTCAAGTACAGCCTTTCCGCCGGGGAATACCGTGCCGGGAACTATAATAGCGCCGAGCCGAAATTCGGGCAGCTTGATGCCATGTACGGCCTGCCGTATGGCTTTACCGTTTACGGTGGTGCGATCTTCTCTGACGACTATTACTCGCTGGCGGGAGGATTAGGTAAAAACTTCGGCTATATCGGCGCGATCTCCATCGATGTAACCCAGGCAAAAAGCAAGCTGGCAAATGAGGAGAATTCGGAAGGTCAGTCTTATCGTTTCCTCTACTCCAAGAGCTTTAACAGCGGTACCGATTTCCGTCTGCTGGGTTACAAGTATTCGACCAGCGGCTATTACACCTTCCAGGAAGCGACGGATGTGCGCAGCGATGCGGACAGCTCTTATAGCCAGTATCACAAACGTAGTCAGATTCAGGGCAACGTAACGCAGCAACTGGGCGCCTGGGGCTCGGTCTATTTTAACGTCACGCAGCAGGACTACTGGAACGATGAAGGTAAACAGCGTTCGCTGAATGCCGGTTATAACGGCCGTATTGGCCGCGTGAACTACAGCATTGCTTACACCTGGACGAAAAGCCCGGAGTGGGATGAGAGCGATCGTTTACTGTCATTCTCCATGTCGATTCCACTGGGACGCGTGTGGAGTAACTACCACCTCACGACCGATCAGCATGGCCGAACCAACCAGCAGTTAGGGGTGAGCGGCACCGCGCTGGAAGACCACAACCTGAACTATAGCGTGCAGGAAGGCTACGGCAGCAACGGCGTGGGTAACAGCGGCAGCGTGAACCTGGATTACCAGGGCGGCGTGGGTAGCGCCAGTCTGGGTTACAATTACAACCGTGACGGCCAGCAGGTGAACTACGGTTTGCGCGGCGGTGTAATAGCCCATAGCGAAGGTATCACTCTTTCTCAACCGCTGGGTGAATCCATGGCCATTATCTCCGCGCCGGGCGCGCGCGGCGCGCACGTGATCAACAACGGTGGTGTGGAAGTGGACTGGATGGGTAATGCGGTCGTGCCTTATCTCACCCCGTACCGTGAAACGGAAGTCTCACTGCGAAGCGACAGCCTGAACAACCAGGTTGACCTGGATACCGCCTCCGTCAACGTAGTGCCGACGCGCGGCGCGATTGTTCGTGCCCGCTTCGATACCCGAGTGGGCTATCGCGTGCTGATGAACCTGACGCAGGCCAATGGCAAAGCGGTGCCGTTTGGTGCTACCGCCACGCTGCTGGATACCACAAAAGAGTCCAGCAGTATCGTGGGTGAAGACGGTCAGCTTTATATCAGCGGGATGCCGGAGAAAGGTGCCCTTCAGGTGAACTGGGGTAAAGACCAGGCACAGCAATGCCGCGTGGCGTTTACGCTGCCGGAACAACAGGATAATACCGGCGTGGTGATGGCGAATGCCGTCTGCCGGTAACAGGGAAGGAAACGATTATGTTGAAAAAGTTGATAATGTTTGCGGGCCTGCTGGGTGGGTCGGTGCTGTTTTCTGGCCAGGTGCTGGCGGCAGCGGATTGGGGGGCGTGTACGCCTGACGGCGGGACTCATGTTTTTTCGGCCACGCTGAATAAAACCATCACCGATACGTCCAAGAATGCCTCAGGTATGGTTTTCCGTGATTTTTGGTCGTGGGATTTAGGGGGGGATTACGATGCTGTTTGTGAATGTCCAGAGGGGACTGCTACGGCATCGACATATTATAAAGCTACTTCCCCCCTCGCTCCTGGCCACAGCGAAGGCGAACGCCAATATTTTATTATCAATAATAATATCCAGATTTCAGTCGATGTTTGGGTTCAGGGACACTATCAGGATTATAAAACAGCGCCATTTTCTAATTTAGATAATCTGTCCGCCGCCAGAGCAGGCTGCACTGTGGGTGATGTACGGTTTACAACAGGAAGCAAAGGAAAATTATCTCTTTATATTAATCATCCATTTGTCGGTGAACTGCAAATACCGAGTACAAAGATACTGGACTTGTTTGGAACCCACAAAGTAGACGTTTATAATGCCAGTCCGTTGGCATCCGTATATTTAAGTGGGAGCATCATCGTTCCACAGGGCTGTGAACTCTCCAGCGGCAGCACGCTGGAAATTCCGTTTGGGGAATTTAAGGCCACTGATTTTAAAGATCGCAAAGGACAAGTTGCAAAGAACGCCACGAAATTCACCAAAGAGCTGCAGTTTAAATGCACCAATATTTCCGATGGCGTAAAGATCTTCCTGCGTATTGAGGGAATGCCAAACGCTAATGATTCGAATGCCATCGACATGGGCAACCCGGATATCGGTGCCATCATTGAGGGTGCTAACGGTAAAATTTTGGTGCCAAATGACGCCAGTGTTAATCAGGAGCTGAGCGTATCGGGTCTTGTTGACGACACGCACCGTACCGCCTCAACGACCATTTCGGCTTACCCCATCAGTACCACCGGCAAATTGCCGGCCGCCGGGGATTTCGAGGGAATTGCCACCATGCGTATTGATGTGGAGTAAGCAGGATGAAAAACCTTCATGCTTTGATGCCAGCGTGTTTACTGCTTACCACTTCCGCGATGGCGGCACCGTCGAATATCGGTTCTGCTGGTGATATCCACTTTACCATTACTATTAAGGCGGCTACCTGTGAACTGGAAAACGACAGTATCGACGTCAATATGGAGACTGTGGTGCTTCAGCGCCCGGTAAAAGTGGGTAAAGAGCTGAACCAGAAAAACTTTAGCATCGGCTTAAAAGATTGCGCGTATGCCACAAAGGCCAGCGTTACGATGGACGGTTCTCCAGACCCGACTGACCCCTCGCTTTTTGCCCTGGATAGCGGCGGCGCGACGGGCGTGGCGTTAAAAATTAAAACATCTGGTGGGACGCAACAATACCCCTCCAGTACCGACTCTACTCCTGTCGAACACACCGTCTGGTTTGATGGTACTAACAAGCTGAACTATATCGCCAGCTATGTGCCTGTTAAGCCGGATGCCACCGTTGGCCCAGCGAATGCGACGGTGAATTTTAGCGTCACATACGAATAATCACTGAGGGCCAGTTCGCTGGCCCTTTTCCATTTTTAGTGATTTTTTGTAAAAATCTTCTCCGATCACACTCTCCGTTGCCACTTTCCCCTCTGCTTGTGGTCTACTTAACCGTGCTTGTAGACTTTCTCACATCTGCGTTAGCCGCATATTTACCTGTTTGATTACAGAATCGTTGTACAGGTCGTTTTTATCCCGATTCCCAGGGTTTGTTTGCATGAGATACATTAAATCGATGACGCAACAGAAACTTAGTTTCTTGCTTGCGCTCTATATCGGTCTGTTTATGAATTGCGCCGTGTTTTACCGCCGTTTCGGCAGTTATGCGCAAGAATTTACCATTTGGAAAGGCCTCTCCGCAGTTGTCGAACTTGGCGCCACGGTGCTGGTCACTTTCTTCTTACTTCGTCTTCTTTCACTGTTTGGCCGACGCGTCTGGCGTGTGCTGGCCACGCTGGTGGTGCTGTTTTCCGCTGGCGCCAGTTATTACATGACCTTCCTGAACGTGGTGATTGGCTACGGCATTATTGCGTCTGTTATGACCACCGATATCGATCTCTCGAAAGAGGTGGTGGGGCTGCACTTCGTATTGTGGCTGATTGCCGTGAGCGTGCTTCCGCTCATCTTCATCTGGAGTAACCACTGTCGCTACACGTTGTTGCGCCAGCTACGTACGCCGGGGCAGCGTTTTCGCAGCGCCGCTGTAGTGGTACTCGCAGGCGTAATGGTGTGGGCGCCTATCCGCCTGCTGGATGTACAGCAAAAAAAGGTTGAACGGGCGACAGGTATCGACTTACCCAGCTATGGCGGCGTGGTGGCGAACTCCTACCTGCCCTCAAACTGGTTATCTGCGTTAGGGCTGTATGCCTGGGCGCAGGTAGATGAGTCGTCGGACAATAATTCGTTAATAAACCCGGCCAGGAAATTTACCTATGTTGCGCCGAAGGATGGGGATGACACCTACGTCGTTTTCATTATCGGTGAGACGACCCGTTGGGATCACATGGGGATTTTCGGCTACGAGCGTAATACCACGCCGAAACTGGCGCAGGAAAAAAATCTGGCGGCGTTCCGCGGCTATTCTTGCGATACCGCGACGAAGCTTTCTTTACGCTGTATGTTTGTACGGGAAGGCGGGGCGGATAATAACCCGCAGCGTACCTTAAAAGAGCAGAATGTTTTTGCCGTACTCAAACAGCTCGGATTCAGTTCCGATCTGTACGCCATGCAGAGCGAGATGTGGTTCTATAGCAATACCATGGCGGATAATATCTCCTACCGCGAGCAGATCGGCGCCGAGCCGCGTAACCGCGGTAAAACGGTTGATGACATGCTGTTGATTGATGAGATGCAGAACTCGCTTGCCCAGAACCCGGAGGGTAAGCATCTGATTATCCTGCATACTAAGGGGTCGCATTTTAACTATACGCAACGTTATCCGCGCAGCTACGCTCAGTGGAAGCCCGAATGTATTGGGGTCGATAGCGGCTGCACGAAAGCGCAGATGATCAACTCTTACGATAACTCCGTGACCTATGTGGATCACTTTATTACCAGTGTGTTCGATCAGCTGCGTGATAAAAAAGCGATTGTGTTCTACGCGGCTGACCACGGCGAGTCGATTAACGAACGCGAACATTTGCACGGTACGCCGCGCAATATGGCGCCGCCGGAGCAATTCCGTGTTCCGATGCTGGTATGGATGTCGGATAAATATCTTGCCAGTCCGCAACATGCGCAGATGTTCGCTCACCTGAAACAGCAGGCGGAGATCAAAGTGCCGCGTCGTCATGTGGAGCTGTACGATACGATAATGGGCTGCCTGGGGTATACATCGCCGGATGGCGGCATTAACCAGAACAACAACTGGTGCCATATTCCCGATGCGCAGAAAGTCGCCGCGAAGTAGGTTGTCTGCCGACTTTCTCGCCGATTGAATTGTATTTTGCGACTAAGGGATTGACGGGCGTGCGCCTGAGCAGTAAGATGCGCCCGCATTCGGTGATTGGCGCAGCCTGGTAGCGCACTTCGTTCGGGACGAAGGGGTCGGAGGTTCGAATCCTCTATCACCGACCAAATTCAGAAACCCTGCTCAACGAGCAGGGTTTTTTTGTATCTGAAGTCTGACGAGGATGAGAACCTCCGGGGGCAAGAGGTTCGACCCGAGCGAAGCGAGAGAACGTTGCGTCAGCAACGGCCCGCAGGGCGAGCCACGCAGTGGCGAGTCATCCTCTATCACCGACAGGTTGACGCTCTCACCACCAGTTCAGGCATGATCCCGTCGCTGTGGCTGACCTTCTTGCCCGCCAGTAAATCAAATAATAGTGTGATTGCCTGTCGCGCCACCTCATCAAGATGCATGTTCACTGCCGTCAGCGGCGGCAGCGATTCGCGCGCGCGGATACCATCATAGCGGGTGACCACGCGCATCCGCTCCGGGATAGCTACTGCTTGTTCCTGGAAAGCCCGTACCGCGCCGCTGGCAAAGGTGTCGATCAACACCAGCACGCCGTCAACGTCGGGATGTGCCTGTAATAGCTGCTGCGCGGCCTGGTAGCCGGCATTTTCACCCTCGCTTTCATTGAGAGAGTAGACGACGGGGTCCTGGCGCTCCGCGCACCAGCGCTGGTAAGCCGCTTCGCTCTCCAGAACTGATGTTCGCCGTGTGTTACCGACAAATAACGCACATTTGCTGGCACCGGAGGCCTCCAGATGCGTTAGCAGAAGCTGTGCTGTTGCCGCCGAGTGCAGCTCAACCCACGGCACAGGCGTGTCGGTCCCCGGCGTGCGGCCAATGGTGACGCAGGGAATGCCCGCTTGCGCCAGCGCCTGGAGCTGCGGGTCGTTCTCCGCCGGCTCAATCAGGATCGCCGCGTCAAAGCTGACGGCATCCAGTGGATTTGCCCCCGGCGGCACCAGAATCAGCGCATGCTGTTTTTCCAGCGCCATCATCGCGGACGTTAACGCCACCTCCATCATAAATCCCAGTCGTGACGCGCCGGAGGCAATCGCCAGCGGCACCGAAGAGAGCAAGGCAATGGTATTGGTTTTGCCGGTTCGCAACTGGCGGGCGCGAATATTCGGCGTGTAGTTGAGCGCAGCAATGGCCTCTTCAATACGCCGTCGCGTCTGCGGCTCGACAAAGCGGGTGTTGTGCAAGGCATTGGATACCGTCCCTGGCGACACGCCTGCATGGCGGGCAACATCAATCAACTTTGCGCGTTTTTTATTTTGAACAGCCATCTGCTTCCTGACCTGCGAAAATTTGCGCACAGGGTAGCATATTTACCAGACGGTAACGTTTGCTTTTTTTCAGTGAGGATCGTAAAAAACTCTTCATTAAAACGTTTTAATGGGGTATTTTGGCGCAAATTTATTCCTCAGGAGGCGATGTGGCACACTTAACTCAGGACTCGACTTTTACCCTTGGACGCCGTCCGGCGGGCCTTATCTACGCTGATAAGGCGAAGAGCTTTGGCGGCTATACGCTTTTTGCGCCGCAAACCGCCGAAGGGCGGGTTTACCTGGTGGACGAGCAGGGCGAAGTCGCGCATCAGTGGCAGCTTCCGGTTCGCGCCGGGCGTGATGCAGTGCTGCTGCCGAATGGTAATCTGGGTTATAACGGCAGCCACCGCACTTCAGCGAACCTCTATCCGGCGTGGGATCTCTGGCACGGCGGCGACTTCTACGAAGTGACGCCGGATAACGAAATCGTCTGGCATTACGAAGATATTTACCATCACCATGATGCGCAATGGTTGGCGAACGGTAATCTGCTGTATACCGCCGCGTCGCCGTTGCCTGCCGATATCGCCGCCCGTGTTACCGGCGGCGACCCGCGACGTGATGCGCCGGACGGCGTGATTCAGAGCGACGTCGTCAAAGAGGTCAATCGCGACGGTGAAGTGGTCTGGGAATGGCGTGCCTGGGAGCATTTGAATCCGGAAGATTTCCCGATTCATGATATTTTCGACCGCCGCCACTGGCCGATGATTAACGGCCTGTCCGTCACCCGTGATGGCCTGGTACTGATGAGCCTGCGCACGACGTCTGGCGTCATTGCCGTGGATAAAGAGAGCGGGAAGGTTATCTGGCATGCAGGGCCGGAAGTCGTAGCGCAGCAGCACACGCCGGTTGAGATGGAGAACGGGTCGATTCTGGTTTTCGATAACGGCAACCTGCGTCCCGGCGTCACCTCGCCGCATTCCACGGTGCTGGAGTTCGATCCGCAGACCAAAGCGATTACCTGGCAGTATCGCGATATCTTCCCGCCGGCATTTTTCTCGCCGTATATGGGGAGCGCGCAGCGGCTGGCGAACGGCAACACCTTTATCTGTGAATCGGCGTTTGGCCGCCTGTTTGAAGTCACCCCCGAAGGCGAAACGGTATGGGAATATATCATTCCGTTCTTTAATGAATATCCGGAGCACCTCAGTAAAGGCATTATTCCTGGAAAACAGAACAGCGCCTTCCGTGCGCATCGCTATGCCGCTGATGCCATTAGTTGGTTGAAATAATACAGACCGCCAGCCCGCGCTGGCGGTTATTTTTTTGATGTTTTATGGGAGTTAATCATGCCGCAACCTGGCCTTACTACGCCGGATAACGATGCATTACCCTGGCAAACCACCTTACTTTTGGCGCTTCAGCATGTGCTGGTCGTTGCCGCCACCCCCATTACCTCCGTCTTTCTGATCGCCAAAGCGCTCCACTTTACCGATACGGTGACCGCCTCGGTACTTAGCGCGACCTTTCTGATGTGCGGTCTGGGCGCTATTCTGCAAAGCCTGGGTGTGAAAGGGGTGGGCGCGCGTTTGCCGTTTATTATGGTACCGGGGGGCGCGCCGATTGCGATTTTCGTTGCGATCGCTTTACAGACCAATATCCAGACCGCGATTGGCGCCGTAATTCTGACCTCGCTGTTCTACTTTATCGCGTTGCCGATTTTCCGCCGCTGCCTGCACCATTTTCCCCCCTTTATCATTGGCATCATGCTACTAATGGTGTCG
The DNA here is from genome assembly GCF_004010735.1 of Salmonella sp. SSDFZ54. Lineage (NCBI taxonomy): Bacteria > Pseudomonadati > Pseudomonadota > Gammaproteobacteria > Enterobacterales > Enterobacteriaceae > Salmonella > Salmonella sp. SSDFZ54. Next base: position 1,704,646 of record NZ_CP034819.1, on the reverse strand, counting down.
ATTAACCTTATTCGCCTGTACGGCGGGTTGATCATTGGTCAGCCAGGGAGCGCCGACTTCGCTCATCCAACCAGTATCATTTTATCGCTGGGGACTATCCTGATAACGCTGATTTTCGCGCTGGCGTTTAGCGGTATTTTGCGCCAGCTGGCGGTGATGTTCGGCCTTTTAGCGGGAACGCTGCTGGGAATGGCGCTGGGTAGCACCGATTTTAGCGGTGTTGGTCACGGGCCGCTGTTTAGTTTCCCACAGCTTTTGCCGTTCGGCTGGCCGATTTTTGATCTCTCCGCCTCGCTGCCGTTGCTGATTTACGCGGTCATCTCTATGGCTGAAGCAACCGGGCAAACGATTGCTACCGCGGAAATAGTCAATTCCACGCAAAATGTGCAGCGGGCGATTCCACGTACCATTCGTGGTGATGCGGTAATGTCGCTGCTGGGGGGGATTTTTGGCACCTCCTTAATTATCACTTCCGGCGAAAATATTGGGGTGGTACGCACCACTAATGTGAAATCGCGTTTCGTGACTGCGGCTGCCGGAGGATTGTTAATCCTGATTGCCATATTCGCGCCGTTGGTACGTCTGGCGACCTGTCTGCCAGGTTCGGTGGTGTGCGGTACGGCGGTGATTGTCTTCAGCATTATCGGGGTTATCGGCATTGATATGATTGCGCGTGAGCCACTGCATACGCCGGGTAAAACCTACGCGCTGGCGATGGGGCTGGCCATGGGAATGCTACCTATACTGGTACCCGGCCTGTATCAGAATTTCCCGGCGGGCGTACAGATGGTCTTTGGCAACGGCATGGCAGCGGGGACGTTGACGGCGATTCTGGTGAACTCGTTGTTTAACTGGAGCGAAAAGCGCACGCAGGCCAGGGTCAAAAGTTAGTTTTTGTGATCGCGGTAGGCCGCACGACGGCCTACTTATTTACAATTTTGTGACATATTCGATGGTGTTTTTCAATGTCCGTATAACTCTTTTTTGCACACGGCTTATGGATAACCTCAGCATTTTCGCCTGTGCGTTTTAGCGTTAGTGGTATTAATCGCTCAGATAATCAACATATCGAAAGAAATTTTTCAATTAATGTCTAATTGTTAATCACTAACTGTTGCAAAATATTAAGTGAATAACTCTGCCTTTCTGCCTATAGCACAAATTTCCCTGCTGAAAATACCCTTCTGAACTTTTTTTAATCTTTGTTTGTTAATTCTCACCGTTGTTGTAAAAGCTGGTTACCTGTATTGACGTTTTGACATTCTATTGACAGATTGTAGGGAATGAGGGGCATTTTATGGAGAATCCGCACTGCAACTCAGTCGATTATGCGAACGGAATCCCCACCTCTCACTACTGACCTGACCAGGTAAAAAACAAAAAAGGCCGGGCGGTAAAAGCCTTTGCAAAGGGCAAAACAACATACATCACAATTGGAGCAGAAGAATGAGTATTTCCTTGAAGAAGTCAGGGATGCTGAAGCTTGGTTTGAGCCTGGTGGCCATGACCGTTGCAGCAAGCGTACAGGCCAAAACCCTGGTTTATTGTTCAGAAGGCTCGCCGGAAGGCTTTAACCCACAGCTCTTTACGTCTGGCACCACCTATGATGCCAGCTCCGTACCTATCTATAACCGTCTGGTTGAATTCAAAACCGGCACCACGGAAGTGATCCCGGGTCTTGCTGAGAAGTGGGACATCAGCGAAGACGGTAAAACCTATACGTTCCACCTACGTAAAGGGGTGAAATGGCAATCCAGCAAGGATTTCAAACCCACGCGCGAGCTGAACGCTGATGATGTCGTGTTCTCTTTTGACCGGCAGAAAAATGAGCAGAACCCGTACCATAAAGTGTCTGGCGGCAGCTATGAATACTTTGAAGGCATGGGGCTGCCGGATCTGATTAGCGAAGTGAAGAAGGTAGACGATCACACGGTGCAGTTTGTGCTGACGCGTCCGGAAGCGCCGTTCCTTGCCGATTTAGCCATGGACTTCGCCTCTATTCTTTCCAAAGAATATGCTGACAACATGCTGAAAGCCGGTACGCCGGAAAAAGTGGATCTGAACCCGGTCGGCACTGGCCCGTTCCAACTGGTGCAATATCAGAAAGACTCCCGCATTCTCTACAAAGCCTTTGACGGCTACTGGGGCACGAAGCCGCAGATTGACCGTCTGGTCTTCTCCATCACGCCTGACGCCTCTGTGCGTTACGCCAAACTGCAGAAGAACGAATGTCAGGTGATGCCGTATCCGAACCCGGCGGATATTGCGCGCATGAAAGAAGATAAAAACATCAACCTGATGGAGCAGGCCGGTCTGAACGTGGGTTATCTCTCCTATAACGTGCAGAAAAAACCGCTGGATGACGTCAAAGTTCGCCAGGCGTTGACCTATGCCGTGAATAAAGAGGCCATCATCAAAGCCGTTTATCAGGGCGCGGGCGTTGCGGCGAAAAACCTGATCCCGCCGACAATGTGGGGTTACAACGACGATATTAAAGACTATGGCTACGATCCGGAAAAAGCGAAGGCGCTGCTGAAAGAAGCCGGTCTGGAAAAAGGCTTCACCATCGATCTGTGGGCGATGCCGGTACAGCGTCCCTATAACCCGAATGCGCGTCGTATGGCGGAAATGATCCAGGCGGACTGGGCGAAGATTGGCGTTCAGGCCAAAATTGTCACCTATGAATGGGGCGAATACCTCAAGCGCGCTAAAGATGGCGAGCACCAGACGGTGATGATGGGCTGGACCGGCGATAATGGCGATCCGGATAACTTCTTCGCCACTCTGTTCAGCTGCGATGCCGCCCAGCAAGGCTCCAACTATTCAAAATGGTGCTACAAGCCGTTTGAAGACCTGATTCAGCCTGCGCGTGCGACCGATGACCACAACAAGCGTATTGAGCTCTATAAACAGGCCCAGGTTGTGATGCATGACCAGGCGCCAGCGCTGATCATCGCTCACTCCACGGTTTATGAGCCAGTGCGTAAAGAAGTTAAAGGCTATGTGGTTGATCCATTAGGCAAACATCACTTCGAAAACGTCTCTGTCGAATAATTAAAAGAGCGCTGCGCCCCGGTGTTGTGTAGGCCGGATAAGCGCAGCGCCATCCGGCGTAATGCTTTATCCGCGATGCAGTTTGCGTGGGATAAGATTTGTGAGCAATACAGACTCACGGTTCCAGGCCGTGGGTCATGAGAGAGAATTCGGGTTATGTTGCAGTTCATTCTCCGACGTTTGGGACTCGTTATCCCGACGTTTATCGGTATTACCCTTCTCACCTTTGCCTTTGTCCACATGATCCCCGGCGATCCGGTGATGATCATGGCGGGTGAGCGAGGTATTTCCCCTGAGCGCCATGCTCAACTGCTGGCTGAACTCGGTCTTGATAAACCGATGTGGCAGCAGTACCTCCATTATATCTGGGGGGTGATGCATGGCGATTTAGGCATCTCGCTGAAAAGCCGAATCCCTGTGTGGGACGAGTTTGTGCCTCGCTTTAAAGCGACGCTGGAACTTGGCGTCTGCGCCATGATTTTTGCCGTCGCCGTGGGGATTCCGGTGGGCGTGCTGGCCGCAGTGAAGCGCGGTTCTATCTTCGATCACACTGCCGTTGGCCTGGCGCTGACCGGTTACTCTATGCCTATCTTCTGGTGGGGCATGATGCTGATCATGCTGGTCTCCGTCCACTGGAACCTGACGCCGGTTTCCGGGCGCGTGAGCGATATGGTGTTCCTTGATGATACCAATCCGTTGACGGGCTTTATGCTGATCGACACCGCTATCTGGGGCGAAGAGGGTAACTTTATTGATGCGCTGGCGCATATGATCCTGCCTGCGATGGTGCTCGGCACAATCCCGCTGGCCGTCATTGTGCGTATGACCCGTTCGTCGATGCTGGAAGTGCTGGGGGAGGATTACATCCGTACCGCACGCGCCAAAGGGTTGACCAGGATGCGCGTCATTATCGTCCATGCTCTGCGTAACGCCATGCTGCCAGTCGTCACCGTGATCGGCCTGCAGGTCGGGACGCTGCTGGCGGGCGCGATTCTGACAGAAACTATCTTCTCGTGGCCCGGTCTGGGGCGCTGGCTGATCGATGCGCTGCAACGCCGCGATTATCCGGTAGTGCAGGGCGGCGTGTTACTGGTAGCGACGATGATTATTCTCGTCAACCTGCTGGTAGACCTGCTGTACGGCGTGGTGAACCCGCGTATTCGGCATAAGAAGTAAGGGGCCATCATGTCACAGGTTACTGAAAATAATGTTAATGCCGCACCGGCGCCCATGACGCCATTGCGGGAGTTCTGGCACTATTTCAAACGCAACAAAGGCGCGGTCGTCGGGCTGGCGTATGTTCTCATCGTGATCCTGATTGCGGTGTTTGCCAACTTTATTGCGCCGTACAACCCGGCAGAGCAGTTCCGTGATGCGCTGCTGGCGCCGCCGGTCTGGCAGGAAGGCGGCAGTTGGGCGCATATTCTGGGAACGGATGATGTTGGTCGCGATGTCCTCTCGCGCCTGATGTATGGCGCGCGTTTGTCACTGCTGGTCGGCTGTCTGGTGGTCGTCCTGTCGCTGGTAATGGGGATTATTCTCGGCCTGGTCGCGGGCTACTTCGGCGGTCTGGTCGATAACATCATCATGCGCGTGGTCGATATTATGCTGGCCCTGCCGAGCCTGCTGCTGGCGCTGGTGCTGGTGGCGATCTTCGGCCCCTCCATCGGCAACGCTGCGCTGGCGTTGACGTTTGTGGCGCTGCCGCACTATGTCCGCTTAACCCGCGCGGCGGTTCTGGTAGAGGTGAACCGCGATTATGTGACTGCCTCCCGCGTGGCGGGCGCAGGCGCAATGCGTCAGATGTTCGTCAATATTTTCCCGAACTGCCTTGCGCCGCTGATTGTTCAGGCGTCACTGGGCTTCTCTAACGCCATTCTCGATATGGCCGCCCTCGGCTTTCTTGGCATGGGCGCACAGCCGCCAACGCCGGAGTGGGGCACCATGCTCTCTGACGTATTGCAGTTCGCGCAAAGCGCCTGGTGGGTGGTGACCTTCCCGGGGCTGGCGATTCTGCTGACGGTACTGGCATTTAACCTGATGGGTGACGGTCTGCGTGACGCGCTCGATCCCAAACTGAAGCAGTAAGAGGTTCGAGATGGCGTTATTAAATGTAGATCAATTATCGGTGCACTTCGGTGACGAAGGGACACCGTTCAAAGCCGTCGACCGCATTAGCTACAGCGTGAAGCAGGGTGAGGTGGTCGGTATTGTCGGCGAGTCTGGTTCCGGCAAATCCGTCAGCTCGCTGGCGATTATGGGGCTTATCGATTACCCAGGCCGCGTGATGGCGGAAAACCTGCTCTTTAACGGACAGGATCTGAAGCGCATTTCCGAGAAGGAACGTCGCAACCTGGTGGGCGCTGAAGTGGCGATGATTTTCCAGGACCCGATGACCAGCCTCAATCCTTGCTATACCGTTGGCTTTCAGATTATGGAAGCCATCAAGGTACATCAGGGCGGGAACAAGAAAACCCGTCGTCAGCGAGCGATTGACCTGTTGAACCAGGTGGGCATTCCCGATCCGGCTTCTCGTCTGGATGTCTATCCGCACCAGCTTTCTGGCGGCATGAGTCAGCGCGTGATGATTGCGATGGCAATAGCCTGTCGACCAAAGCTGTTAATTGCTGATGAACCGACCACGGCGCTGGATGTGACCATTCAGGCGCAAATTATTGAGCTGCTGCTGGAGTTGCAGCAAAAAGAGAACATGGCGCTGGTGCTGATTACCCATGACCTGGCGCTGGTGGCGGAAGCGGCGCACAAAATTATCGTCATGTACGCCGGGCAGGTCGTCGAAACCGGCGCTGCGCAGGATATTTTCCGCGCGCCGCGTCATCCGTATACCCAGGCATTGCTACGTGCGTTACCAGAGTTTGCGCAAGATAAAGCGCGTCTGGCGTCGCTGCCGGGTGTGGTGCCGGGGAAATATGACCGACCGACGGGTTGTCTGCTTAACCCGCGCTGCCCCTACGCCACGGACAGATGTCGTGCGGAAGAACCTGCTCTCAACCAACTGGACGATGGACGTCAGTCAAAATGTCATTACCCACTCGATGATGCCGGGAGGCCCACACTATGAGCACGCATGAGGCCACCTTGCAACAGCCGCTGTTGCGGGCTATCGACCTGAAAAAACACTATCCGGTGAAGAAGGGGATCTTTTCTCCGGAACGGCTGGTAAAAGCGCTGGACGGCGTGTCGTTTAATCTCGAACGCGGTAAAACGCTGGCCGTAGTGGGGGAGTCCGGTTGTGGAAAATCGACCCTGGGTCGCCTGCTGACGATGATTGAAACGCCAACCGGTGGCGAGCTGTACTACCAGGGGCAGGATCTGCTCAAACACGATCCGCACGCGCAGAAACTGCGGCGGCAGAAAATTCAGATTGTGTTTCAGAACCCCTACGGTTCCCTGAATCCACGCAAGAAAGTGGGGCAAATTCTGGAAGAGCCGTTGCTGATCAATACCAGCCTGAGTAAAGCGCAGCGTCGTGAAAAAGCGCTGGCGATGATGGCGAAGGTGGGGCTGAAAACCGAGCACTACGACCGCTATCCGCATATGTTCTCCGGCGGCCAGCGTCAGCGTATCGCTATCGCCCGCGGTCTGATGCTTGATCCGGACGTAGTGATTGCCGACGAACCGGTCTCCGCGCTCGACGTGTCGGTGCGCGCCCAGGTGCTGAACCTGATGATGGATTTGCAACAGGATATGGGGCTGTCTTATGTCTTTATCTCGCACGACCTGTCGGTGGTGGAACACATCGCCGATGAAGTAATGGTCATGTACTTAGGTCGCTGCGTGGAGAAAGGGACCAAAGAGCAGATTTTTAACAATCCACGTCATCCCTATACCCAGGCGTTACTCTCCGCCACGCCGCGGCTGAATCCGGACGATCGCCGTGAGCGGATTAAGCTGACCGGCGAGTTGCCGAGTCCGCTGAACCCGCCGCCGGGCTGCGCCTTCAACGCTCGCTGCCGCCGTCGCTTCGGACCCTGTACGCAGTTACAGCCGCAGCTTAAAGAGTACGACGGCCAGTTGGTGGCCTGCTTTGCCGTCGATCAGGATGAAAATCCGCAGAACCCGCTGAGTTAATTGCGTTTTATGCCGGATGGCGGCTGCGCCTTATCAAGCCTACACCGTACCTGTAGGCCTGGTAAGCGTAGCGCCACCGGGCATGGCTCTCCGGTACGACTTATTCAATCAATTTTAATAACGGCGACAGGCACAACAATATTCCATATAACAGAATAAGCCAGGTTTTCAGGCCGCGTAATTTTTCCAGTTGCGCTACTTTATAAATCAGGAAAAAGGGAATAATACACGCGACAATGCCATAAAGCGGACTGCCTAACTGGAAAAAGACCAATACTGAGACGCGAAATGAAACCCAGATAACCAGAGTAACCACGATAAAGACACAGATACCAGATGTCAGTAACAGTGGGTTGACGTTTTTGACATCCATAATACGACTCAATACATTCAGCACAATACCTTTAAGCGCTTCGTGAAAACCTAAATAAATACCAAAGAACGCGGTAAGTACGGCAAAAATATTGAGGATGGTAGAGGTAATGTGGATGATATGGCCAGGGATTACCTGAGCTGCCAGCGCAAGGGCGGAAATATTCTGCTCGAACGCTGATACCGCCTCTTCATGGCTAATCGAAAAGGTAAACGAGAACGAGAAAAAGAGAATAATGGCAATCAGCGTAATATAGCTAATGCGATGCGTGCGAATCGCCATCCGGGTGGCCAGCACACGGTCAGGTTCGCGCTTACGATAGGCGATGTTCATTGGGTTTAGCACCTGAATGAAGACCGCAGAAAAGAAGCAAAATGGGATAGTGAGCAGTACGTCGCGAAAGAAAACCGATGCGGCGGGAAAGGCGGAAATATTATCAAGATTCCAGTGTGGGATCATCGCAAAACCGAATATCAGAATGATCCCGACTTTTACCACCACCATCGGGCCGGAAATTTTAAATAATAACTTTTCCCCGCCGGAGGCAATCGCCACCAGCACGGCGAAAATCGCGACTTTATAGATAATAGACTGTGAAAGATCGGCCTCAGTAAGGCCGAAGGTTTTGATATAGGAGGCGCTATCAAACACCACCGACAGGGAGTAAATAAACACCCCGTGAATAATCATAAGAAAATAGATTATACCGAGAAAAACGCCCCAGTTTTTGCCAAGATAGTGACTGATAATATCCGTATAATCGTCACAGGTTTCGCTTTCAGATAACGTTTTTAGATAAATATCCTGCACAATATAGGTAGCGGGATAGGCGATGATAAAAGCGGTAATAAATACCCAGATCCCCTTGAGACCGATTTGCACTGGCATTAAGACGGTACCGGCGCCGATCGCCATACCGATACACAAGAGCACCCAGCCAAAATCATATTTTGTAAACGGTAATCTCGTTGAAAGCGGTGTGGTCGTAGCGTTACTGTTATTTAATGGTAATGTGTCGTCCTGCATAGAGCCCCCTGCCCAAAATATACGCAGCTCTCTCATAAAGAATGCTGCCTATAACCAGGCTATAGTGCCTTGATACCCGATGCGGCAAACCGGTGACAGCGGTTCGCCGAGCAATCGTCAGAATGCTGCTTTTCTGCTGGCGCGTTCAAGGTCATGAATAATATCGTCGGGATCTTCAGGTCCCGCTGAAAGACGGATAAGTTCGTCGGTAATACCTGCTTTTAGCCATTCCTCTGGCGCAACAGGCGAATATGTCATAGACGCAGGATGCTGAACGAGGGTTTCGGTATCACCGGGACTGGCCGCGAGGAGGCATAATTTACAGAATTGAGCGGCTGACTGCCAGCCTCAGAAATGCTGAATGTATTCTGGCAAATAAAAGTAATCGTCTGCGAAGCGTCACGCAGATTGCACGTTAGCGCCGTGCCGGGACGGGGATTTTGCCGTAATATCAGCAGCAAGCCGGGTTTACCCGGTGAGGCGCAATGTTGCGGGGGCTTGATCCCCGGCGGCATAGGTTGCTGGATAGAGAAAACCCCCGCACGTTGACTGGTATAAACCTGGCAACCTGACGGGGGCTAACTTGAACCTCAACACATCAAGGATAGCCGCGAACGGTTGCCATTGCAACAAGGCGGCTATATGACGCTTACGCAGTTGGGCGTGGCCTTCTGGCACGATCTGGCGGCACCGATCATTGCTGGCATTATCGCCAGTGTGATCGTCAACTGGCTACGTGACAGGAAGTAACGCGTTTTGAGCGTTTGTCCGCCGTAATGGCAACATGCGCCCGAACCAGGCCGCAGGGGAAACCTTGCGGCCTTTTTCGGTTTACTGCGGGTAAGGCACCCAGTCGCCGCCATTCAGACGAACGTATGGCTTACCCTGGTACTGAATCACCACCGCATTAGCGTTTTCTGAAACCGGCGCGGTTTGCGGCAGATTGCTGGTCAGCTTGTTCCAGTTCACACTGTCTTCGGTAAAGAGCTTACCGTCCACGGCGCGTACGACCAGTTCGGAAATAGCCAGGTAGCTGCTCGGCTGGTTAATATCAATCGGCGCGCCCTCATGCGGGGCTTTCATGCCAAAAAATTTCACGCCCGCCGGGACATTGGTGATGGAGGGGCTGGGAATATCGCGCAGGCCTGAGATCTGCATTCTGTCGCCCTTCAGCGCGCCGCCGTGCTCCGGTACGACGACTACCATCACCTTACGCCCGGATTTCTCCAGTTCGGTAAAGAAGGCGTCCAGTTCATCGAACAGTTTCTGCGCGCGGATTTTATAATCCGCCGTTTTGCTGACGCCGGGAAAGTGGTTGCCATCGTGCAGCGGCAGCAGGTTAAAGAACGTCGCGGAACGGGAATTGGCTTCACGTTCTTCCCCTGTTAACCAGCGGTTCAGGACCGCCAGATCGTCATATACCGGCGAGCCGTCGAATGACAGCAGGGCGGTTGGCAGGCCGGACTGGTTCATCAGTTCGCTCTGCATACCGCCGTTTTCGCGAACTTCTTTCAGGAAGCCGCCAAATTCACCGTTATGATCCATCATCAGATGCTGAGTAAAGCCCAGTTTCGCCAGATTATCAAACAGATAACATTCATTATCGGCTGGTTGATAAAGTCGGGTATGCGAAGGTTGACCACAGCTGGCGCGCAGCAGACGAATGGCCGCCGGGCCGCTGTAAGACGTGCCGGAATTAAAGTGTTTAAACAAAATGTCAAAGTGCGACCATAGCGGATGTGACATCAAGCCTGCCGCTTCGACATCCGACCAGGAGAGCGAACAAATATTGATGACCAATAGGTCGAACGGCTGCGCATCAGGCGGAAGCTGCGCCGGGAACGTCGTTTTCCGCTTTTCTTCCGCGGCATAGAAGGTGTTCAACCAGGCGTTCAGATTCGCGGTCGTCGGCGGCGCGGTTTGCGCAGGCATATCGCCGATGACCGGCTTATCGCCCGCTGTCGCGACGGTAGCGGCTGCATTACCGCCAGTCGTCGTCACCGTATCGGTTGGCTGGCCTGCCGGCCACAGCGTAAAAACCGGGCCGGTTAATGTCAGGACATTCAGCCATACCATGATGGCGACCACAAACACCGTGACCCGAATCCACTGTGATAAAAAAAGCCAGGCAACCAGCAGTACGAAGATGGCGCCGATCATTTGCCAGTTAATAAAACGGGCGATCAGATCGAGCAGATAACCGGAGCTGAATTCCGCCACCTGCGTCCCCTGGCTCATAATGCTTTGCGGGCCGGGCAGCCAGGTATCATGCCAGAACAGCGCGAAGCCGACGGGAATGGCAATCCAGTGGCGCAACCGGTGAAGGCGATACTTTGGTATTGGCATGAGCAGAAACGCCATGAATACCAAATTCAGTAAAGGATGAAAATTCAGATAGCCTGCCCACAGCAGGCCAAACTTGACCAGAAAATAGAAGTTCCAGCCGGAAAGACCGCGCCAGTACTGCCAGAGCGGAGAAGGCATTGAAGGAGTTTGAGTATGCTGAGTCATTTTTTGTCTGCCTTGACTTTCGTAGCGCGGCGCAGAGTTCCGGCTGGTTTTACATAACGAGGTTTGGCAAATAGCAGCCGGGTTGTATCACTGATACGGCGTAGCGAATGACGCGCCAGATACCCCAGCGGAAAGAAAATCAGCGCGCAAAAAAGAATAATTTGCACGATATCGCTGATGGTCATCATGATGCACGCTCCGCGGTGTCGTCGAGCAATCGCAGGGGTTCAGGAATACGACGCCAGATGCGGCCATCGTGTTCGGCATTTATTACCGGGTCGGCGCGTTTTGCCAGCGGTAGCGGCGTTCCCCACAGTTCCGGCGACAATAAGCGCATCTGCACCAGCTCGGCGCTGATTTGTTTATCTTCGAACCAGACCATACGATTAGAGAAAATATCGCCCGTCGGCAAAGGGAAAATATGGTTTAACGCGGTATCCAGATCGTTGACCCGGCAGAATGATAAAAACAGCACCAGACGGTTGCCGCCGATGGTCATAATATCGCCGGTTCGGCTTGGCCGACATAATGTTAACGCCTGCTCAACCCGAATGCCCGGCACCGGGCGCAGCGCGACCAGAACGCCTTTCCCGTCGGCGGGGAGCAGGGTGTTGCTCATCATCGTATGGATGGCATCGCAGAAGATATCCCACGGCTGAAAACCGCGCAGTTTCAACGGCTGCGTCATTGACAGTAGCGTGGTGATGTCTTCCGGTACGTAACGGCTGAACTGCTGTCCCTGCACGCTTTCAATAAGCGTCAGGCAGCGTGAAAGCGGGGCGTTCCAGGGAATGATCATATTCGCGCCGCAGCCCAGCAGCAGGCGCTCATCGGTGGCGCGCAAACTGGCGATATTTTCGCGCACGACAATTTTCAGCGCGCTTCCCCGCTGGCGCCGCAAAGTATGAATGCGACGAGCAAGCGGCTCGATTTGGTTGTTCTGTGTAAGCGAAAAAATAATTGTCGCGGCCTGCGCCGTGCGCGCGTCGTTGAATAGCGCTTCGTTATTGTCGAAAAGCGTCCAGTGTTCCGAGAGCGGCGGCGCGCCTTCAAGGACGGCGACGTGGCTAAGAATGCGTTTTTCATCGCTACGCGGCTGAATTGCCGTCTCCTCCTGATGGGATAGCGTCCAGCGTTCGTCCTGCTGACACAGCAATAACTGCTGTCGGGCGCTGACGCCTTTTTCGTTACACCAGAAGGCAATATCGAACAAATGTTGGTCGCCCTGAAAACGTAAACTGGCGAGGCCGAAAAGTGAGCGATACTCGCCCATCAACAGCGAGGACTGTTTATCGCTATTATTACAAGGGTTAATAACCAACAATGAACAGTGATGAAAACGAGTCCATTTATTCATTTTTTCCAGCCATTTATGCAGGCTTTCTGACGTTATATTCCGCCACGTGTTATTTGCACAAATAAGAATGAAAAAGTAATGCGTCGGGTTAACAGAACAAAGCAAATCGTGGGGCAAAGAGTATAGCCCTTTTTCTGAATCCGGCATGGTAAATAAGCGGATTTTCTCCGGACCGTGAGATTCATCTAATTTGATTACTTTGCCAGGATCGCCTTCCATGCCGATGACGGCGACATTTGCATTCTCCGTTTGTGACGCAATCGTTTGATTCACCAGGCTGATGGCATCTTGCTGGCGATCGGCGTTAACCCACCAGACGCCGCCGGTTGGCATATGGCGCAGTTCATCCCATAATGATGAGATGCCGAGAGAAAATACGGGGTCCACAGTGTCCCTCATGTCACTATTTTAACTGTTTATCAGTTTACTAGCGAAAGCACAGAAATAAACCTAACATTGAAATTAAAACGCATCAGATTTAGCATGTGAATCAATTTGCCCGGCAGGATGCCCTGTAACTCTGCGCTTTGCATTTTTACACATTATAAATGATGTCACGGAAAGATGAAAAATGCGCGTTCTCCCGTATTGACGACGGGGCGTAATGCTGCCAGTGAGAAATATTTAAAAAGGAGCAACCAGAATGTATAACAATGAACCTGGCGCTCAGTCCGATCCAACGTTGGGCTACACTTTTCAAAATGATTTTCTGGCATTAAGCCAGGCGTTTTCACTACCCGAAATAGATTATACCGATATTTCCCAACGCGAACAGTTGGCGGCGGCGATTAAAAGATGGCCACTCCTGGCTGAATTTGCGCAACCACATTCATTAAGGAAGCCATGAATGGCGATTCTGGGACTGCAGGGCGTGCGCGGCGGGGTGGGAACCACATCTCTCACCGCAGCACTCGCCTGGGCGTTACAAATCTTAGGGGAAAATGTCCTGGTGATTGACGCCAGCCCCGATAACCTGCTGCGCATGTCGTTTAACGTCGACTTCGTCCATCAGGGCGGTTGGGCGCGATCGTTGCTGGACGGCCAGGACTGGCGCGATGCCGGATTACGTTATACCTCACAGCTTGATCTACTGCCGTTTGGACAGCTCACCGCGCAAGAGCGGGAAAATCCGCAGGCCTGGCAGGAGACGCTGGGAGAGATCGGATCGGCTATCCAGGCGCTGAAAGCGAGCGGGCGTTATAGCTGGATTTTACTGGACTTGCCCTACGGCGCGTCACCGCTGACAGGGCAGCTGGTGAGCCTCTGCGACCATACGCTGGCGATAGCCCAGGTTGACGCTAACTGCCATATTCGCCTTCATCAGCAGGCGTTGCCTGCCGGAGCGCATATTCTGATCAATGACTTACGCATTGGCAGTCAGTTACAGGACGATCTGTACCAGGTCTGGCTGCAAAGCCAGCGCCGGTTGCTGCCCATTGTGATCCATCGCGATGAGGCGATGGCGGAGTGCATGGCGTCGAAACAGCCGTTAGGCGAATATCGCAGCGATTCGTTAGCTGCCGAAGAGGTGTTAACGCTGGCGAACTGGTGCCTGCTGCATGATGCGGGCGACAAAACGTCCGCCGGGAGCCTGCGATGAGCGCCCTTTCCCGGTGGCTGCTTATCCCGCCGGTTAGCGCGCGTTTGAGCGAGCGCTATCAGGGTTACCGCCGCCACGGCGCGTCGCCGTTTAGCGCAGCGCTCGGCTGCCTGTGGATGATTCTGGCGTGGATAGTGTTTCCGCTTGAGCATCCGCGCTGGCAGCGTATTCGCGACGGGCATAAAGCGCTTTATCCGCATATTAACGCCGCCCGCCCGCGCCCGCTGGACCCGGCCCGTTACCTCATTCAGACCCTCTGGCTGGTGATGATCTCGTCGACTAAAGAACGTCATGAACCGCGCTGGCGGTCATTTGCGCGCCTGAAGGACGTTCGTGGACGTTACCATCAATGGATGGATACCTTACCGGAACGGGTGCGCCAAAAGACAACGCACCTGGAAAAGGAAAAAGAGCTGGGACATCTTAGCAACGGCGCCCGGCGTTTTATTCTGGGCGTTATCGTGACTTTTTCACTGATACTGGCGCTGATCTGTATTACGCAGCCATTTAACCCGCTATCGCAATTTATCTTTCTGCTGTTGCTATGGGGCGTTGCGCTGTTGGTACGACGTATGCCGGGACGCTTTTCCGCGCTGATGCTCATCGTGCTGTCGCTAACGGTCTCCTGTCGTTATATCTGGTGGCGCTATACCTCGACGCTAAATTGGGACGACCCGGTCAGTCTGGTGTGCGGACTGATTCTGCTGTTTGCGGAAACCTACGCCTGGATTGTGCTGGTGCTGGGGTACTTCCAGGTGGTGTGGCCGTTAAATCGTCAACCGGTGCCGTTGCCGAAAGAGATGTCGCAGTGGCCGACGGTGGATATTTTTGTACCGACCTATAACGAAGACCTTAATGTGGTCAAAAATACCATTTACGCTTCGCTTGGCATTGACTGGCCGAAGGACAAGCTGAATATCTGGATCCTTGATGACGGCGGGCGCGAATCATTTCGTCATTTTGCCCGACATGTTGGCGTGCATTACATTGCCCGCGCCACGCATGAACATGCCAAAGCCGGCAACATCAACAATGCGCTAAAACACGCGAAAGGCGAGTTTGTGGCGATCTTCGATTGCGACCATGTGCCGACACGCTCGTTTCTGCAAATGACAATGGGCTGGTTCCTGAAAGAAAAACAGCTGGCGATGATGCAGACGCCGCATCATTTCTTCTCCCCGGACCCGTTTGAGCGCAACCTGGGACGTTTTCGTAAAACGCCTAACGAAGGCACGCTGTTTTACGGACTGGTACAGGACGGTAACGATATGTGGGACGCCACTTTCTTTTGCGGATCGTGCGCGGTGATTCGCCGTAAGCCGCTGGATGAGATTGGCGGTATCGCCGTTGAGACGGTGACGGAAGATGCGCATACTTCGCTCCGGCTGCACCGGCGAGGTTATACCTCAGCGTATATGCGCATTCCGCAGGCGGCGGGGCTGGCGACGGAAAGCCTGTCGGCGCATATCGGGCAGCGTATTCGTTGGGCGCGGGGCATGGTGCAAATTTTCCGCCTCGATAACCCTCTGTTTGGTAAAGGCTTAAAACTGGCGCAGCGGCTGTGCTACCTCAACGCGATGTTCCATTTCTTGTCCGGCATTCCGCGCCTGATCTTTCTGACCGCGCCGCTGGCTTTTCTGCTGCTGCACGCCTATATCATTTATGCGCCTGCGTTGATGATTGCGCTATTTGTGATACCGCACATGGTCCACGCCAGCCTGACTAACTCGAAGATTCAGGGCAAGTATCGTCACTCTTTCTGGAGTGAAATCTATGAAACGGTACTGGCATGGTATATCGCACCGCCGACTCTGGTCGCGTTGATCAATCCGCACAAAGGGAAATTTAACGTCACGGCGAAAGGCGGGCTGGTGGAAGAGAAGTACGTCGACTGGGTAATCTCGCGTCCGTATATCTTCCTTGTCTTGCTTAACCTGCTCGGCGTGGCGGCGGGCGTATGGCGATACTATTACGGGCCGGAAAATGAAACGCTGACCGTCATCGTTAGCCTGGTGTGGGTCTTCTATAACCTGGTCATTCTCGGCGGCGCGGTTGCGGTTTCGGTAGAGAGTAAACAGGTCAGGCGCGCGCATCGGGTCGAGATTGCCATGCCGGGGGCTATCGCCCGCGAAGATGGACATTTGTTCTCCTGTACCGTACATGACTTCTCCGACGGCGGGTTAGGCATCAAGATCAACGGTCAGGCGCAGGTGTTGGAAGGGCAGAAAGTGAATCTGTTGCTCAAACGCGGGCAGCAGGAATATGTCTTTCCAACGCAGGTGGTGCGCGTAACGGGCAATGAGGTCGGACTACAACTGATGCCGCTCACCACCAAACAACATATTGATTTTGTGCAGTGTACCTTCGCGCGCGCCGATACGTGGGCGCTTTGGCAAGATAGCTTCCCGGAAGATAAACCGCTGGAAAGCTTGCTGGATATTCTGAAGCTGGGCTTCCGCGGATATCGCCACCTCGCGGAGTTCGCGCCGCCTTCAGTAAAAGTAATTTTCCGATCGTTGACGGCGTTAATTGCCTGGATTGTATCGTTTATTCCGCGTCGCCCGGAGCGGCAAGCGGCGATACAGCCGTCGGATCGGGTTATGGCTCAGGCTCAACAATGATGATAATGCGATGAAAAGAAAATTGTCCTGGATGTGTGCGGCGGTAATAGGATTAAGCGCGTTTCCTGCTTTCATGACGGCGGCGGCGCCTGCTACGCCGCCATTGATAAATGCTGAACCCACCGAGCCTGCGCCGTCGCCCGCAACTGAGGCGCCCGTCGTGGCGCAGACCGCGCCTTCGCGCGAGGTCAAGCTGACCTTTGCGCAAATCGCGCCGCCGCCGGGCAGTATGGCGCTGCGTGGCGTTAACCCTAACGGCGGCATTGAATTTGGTATGCGCAGCGATGAAGTGGCGTCGAAAGCGGTGCTGAATCTGGAATATACGCCCTCGCCGTCGCTCCTGCCGGTTCAGTCGCAGCTCAAGGTTTATCTCAATGATGAACTGATGGGCGTATTGCCGGTGACAAAAGAGCAGTTGGGGAAAAAGACGCTGGCGCAGGTACCTATCAATCCGCTATTTATCACCGACTTTAACCGGGTGCGGCTGGAGTTTGTCGGCCACTATCGCGACGTGTGTGAAAACCCGGCCAGCAGTACTCTGTGGTTAGACATCGGGCGAAATAGCGCCCTGGATCTGACCTATAACATGCTGGCGGTGAATAACGATCTGTCCCACTTCCCGGTGCCGTTTTTTGATCCGCGGGATAACCGTCCGGTGACGTTGCCGATAGTGTTTGCTGATATGCCGGACCTGGCGCAGCAGCAGGCGGCTTCTATTGTCGCGTCCTGGTTTGGCTCGCGGGCGGGCTGGCGCGGTCAGCGCTTCCCGGTGTTGTATAATCACCTGCCGGATCGCAATGCGATCGTGTTCGCCACCAACGATCGACGCCCCGATTTCCTGCGCGATCATCCTGCGGTTAACGCGCCGGTTATCGAGATGATGAGCCATCCGGATAATCCGTATGTGAAGTTGCTGATCGTGTTTGGTCGAGATGATAAAGACCTGTTGCAGGCGGCAAAAGGTATCGCGCAAGGGAATATTCTCTTCCGCGGTTCCAGCGTGGTGGTCAACGATGTAAAACCGCTGCTGGCGCGAAAACCGTATGATGCGCCGAACTGGGTGCGTACCGATCGCCCGGTCACTTTTGGCGAGCTGAAAACCTATGAAGAGCAGCTCCAGTCGAGTGGGCTGGAGCCGGCGCCCATCAACGTTTCTTTGAATCTGCCGCCGGACCTCTATTTGCTGCGTAGCAACGGTATTGATATGGATCTCAACTACCGTTATACCTCGCCGCCGACTAAAGACAGTTCACGGCTGGATATCAGTCTGAATAACCAGTTCCTGCAAGCCTTTAGCCTTAACAGCACGCAGGAAACTAATCGACTCCTGTTGCGCCTGCCGGTACTTCAGGGACTGCTGGATGGTAAAACGGATGTGTCTATTCCGGCGCTCAAACTGGGGGCGATGAACCAACTACGTTTTGACTTCCGCTACATGAATCCGATGCCGGGCGGGTCGGTGGACAACTGTATTACCTTCCAGCCGGTACCGAATCATGTGGTGATAGGGGATGACTCCACTATCGATTTTTCGAAATATTACCACTTTATCGCGATGCCGGATTTACGCGCGTTCGCCAATGCGGGTTTCCCGTTCAGCCGGATGGCCGACCTGTCTGACACGCTGGCGGTGATGCCGAAGACCCCAACCGAAGCGCAAATGGAAACGCTGCTGAATACGGTCGGCGCCATTGGCGGGCAGACCGGTTTCCCGGCAATTAATCTGACCATCACCGATGATAGCGCTCAGATAGCCGACAAAGACGCCGATCTGCTGATTATTGGCGCTATTCCGGGCAAGCTAAAAGACGATAAGCGTATCGATCTGTTGGTGCAGGCGACACAAAGCTGGGTAAAAACCCCGATGCGGCAGACCGCTTTCCCGTCGATTATGCCGGATGAGGCCGATCGCGCGGCGGATGCGCAGTCCACCGTCACCGCCAGCGGCCCGATGGCGGCGGTGGTGGGCTTCCAGTCGCCGTTTAATGATCAGCGCAGCGTGATTGCTCTGCTGGCTGATAGCCCGCGCGGTTACCAGCTACTGAACGACGCTGTGAACGACAGCGGTAAACGCGCCGCGATGTTTGGTTCCGTGGCGGTGATCCGCGAGTCCGGCGTTCACAGTCTGCGCGTTGGCGATATCTATTACGTCGGACATCTGCCGTGGTTTGAGCGGCTGTGGTATGCGCTGGCGAATCACCCGGTGCTGCTGGCGGTACTGGCGGCCCTCAGTGTGGTATTACTGGCGTGGGTATTGTGGCGTCTGCTACGTATTCTCAGTCGCCGTCGTCTCGACCCTGACCATGAGTAACGCATGATGACTATGCTGCGCGGATGGATAACGATGATCGTCATGCTGACGGCAATAAATGCGCAGGCAGCCTGTAGCTGGCCTGCGTGGGAACAGTTCAAGAAAGATTACATTAGCCAGCAGGGACGCGTTATCGATCCGGGCGATGCGCGAAAAATTACCACCTCCGAAGGGCAAAGCTACGCCATGTTCTTTGCCCTGGCAGCGAACGATCGACCGGCGTTCGCGCAACTTTTTAACTGGACGCAAAACAATCTGGCGCAGGGATCGCTGCGTGAACATCTGCCCGCCTGGCTGTGGGGGCAAAAAGATCCCGACACCTGGTCGGTGCTGGACAGCAACTCCGCGTCCGACGGCGATATCTGGATGGCATGGTCGCTGCTGGAGGCCGGTCGTCTGTGGAAAGAGACGCGTTATACCGAGGTGGGCACGGCGTTGCTAAAACGCATCGCTCGCGAAGAGGTCGTGAATGTGCCGGGGCTGGGCTCAATGCTGCTACCTGGCAAAATCGGCTTTGCCGAGGCGAATAGCTGGCGTTTTAACCCAAGCTATCTGCCGCCGCAGTTGGCGCAATACTTTAGCCGTTTTGGCGCGCCGTGGTCGACGCTACGGGAAACCAATTTGCGGCTTTTGCTGGAAACCGCGCCGAAAGGTTTCTCGCCGGACTGGGTGCGTTATGAAAGCAAGCAAGGCTGGCAGTTGAAAGCGGAAAAGACGCTGATCAGTAGCTACGATGCGATTCGCGTCTATTTATGGGCGGGAATGATGCATGATGGCGATCCGCAAAAAGCGCGTTTACTGGCGCGATTTAAACCGATGGCGACGTTAACGATGAAAAACGGCGTTCCACCGGAGAAAGTGGATGTCGTCAGCGGGAATGCGCAAGGGACGGGGCCGGTCGGGTTTTCCGCCGCTTTACTGCCTTTCCTGCAAAATCGCGACGCCCAGGCCGTGCAGCGACAGCGGGTCGCAGACCATTTTCCTGGCAGCGATGCCTATTACAACTATGTGCTGACTCTCTTTGGACAAGGCTGGGATCAGCACCGTTTTCGCTTCACCGTCAAAGGTGAATTATTACCTGACTGGGGCCAGGAATGCGTAAGTTCACGTTAAGTCTCATGCACGCTTTTTTGCCGGCTGGCGGTCGAAACGCCTTACCTGGCAAAAGGGGCGTTTCTCGGGCATTGTTGGGGTTATCGCTTGGTATGGCGCTAACACCGCTTGCCGGCGCAGCGACCTCCGCGCAGCAACAGTTGCTGGAGCAGGTTCGGCTGGGCGAGGCCACGCACCGTGAGGACTTAGTCCGTCAGTCGCTCTATCGCCTGGAGCTGATCGACCCCAATGATCCACAGGTTATCGCCGCCCGTTTCCGCTATCTGTTGCGCCAGGGGGATAGCGACGGGGCGCAGAAGCTACTTGACCGGCTGGCGCAACTGGCGCCGGAGTCGACGGCGTATCAATCTTCCCGCACCGCGATGCTGCTCTCCACGCCGCAAGGACGCCAGTCTTTGCAGGAGGCGCGTTTACTGGCGACGACCGGCCATACTGAACAAGCGATCGCCAGCTACGACAAGCTGTTTAAAGGTTATCCGCCGGAGGGCGAACTGGCGGTCGAATACTGGACGACCGTGGCGAAATTGCCCGCCCGCCGTCACGAAGCGATTAACCAGCTACAGAAAATCAATGCCGTCAGTCCGGGTAATAACGCTCTGCAAAATGCGCTGGCGCAACTGTTGTTCGCCAGCGGGCGGCGCGATGAGGGATTCGCGGTGCTAAAACAGATGGCGAAATCCAGTACGGGACGCAGCGCGGCCTCCGCCATCTGGTACCAGCAGATAAAAGATCTCCCGGTGAGCGACGCCAGCGTAAAAGCGTTGCAAGACTATCTGACGCAGTTTAGCGAAGGCGATAGCGTGTCTGCCGCCCGCGCCCAGCTTAACGAGCAGCAAAAACAGTTAGCCGATCCGGCGTTCCGCGCGCGCTCGCAGGGCATCGCGGCGGTTAATGCCGGAGAAGGCGGTAAGGCCATTGCGCAATTGCAGCAGGCGGTGAGCGCCCGGCAGGACGACAGCGAGGCGGTCGGCGCGCTGGGGCAGGCATACTCACAGCGTGGCGATCGCGCCCGCGCCGTCGCGCAGTTTGAAAAAGCGCTGGCGATGGCGCCGCACAGCAGCAGCCGCGATAAGTGGGAGAGTCTGCTGAAGGTCAATCGCTACTGGCTGTTAATTCAGCAGGGCGACGCGGCCTTAAAAGCGAATAATCTGGCCCAGGCGGAGCGTTTCTATCAGCAGGCGCGAGCAGTGGATAACACCGACAGCTACGCGGTACTGGGGCTGGGGGATGTGGCGATGGCGCGCAAAGATAATGCCGCCGCCGAACGTTATTATCAGCAGACGCTGCGTATGGATAGCGGTAATACCAATGCTGTACGCGGGCTGGCGAATCTTTATCGCCAGCAGTCGCCGCAAAAAGCCGCCGCGTTTATCGCTTCTCTTTCCGCCAGCCAGCGGCGCAGTATCGACGATATCGAACGCAGTCTGGAAAATGACCGTCTGGCGCAGCAGGCGGAAACGCTGGAAAGCGAGGGCAAATGGGCGCAGGCCGCAGACCTGCACCGTCGTCGGCTGGCATTAGATCCGGGGAGCGTGTGGGTGACGTACCGACTGTCACGCGATCTGTGGCAGGCCGGGCAGCACGCCCAGGCCGATGCGCAAATGCGCTCTCTGGCGCAGCAGAAGCCAAACGATCCGGAACAGGTCTATGCTTATGGGCTTTATCTTTCCGGCAGCGATCGGGACCGGGCGGCGCTGGCGCATCTCAATACCCTACCGACCAGCCAGTGGAACAGCAATATTCAGGAACTGGCGGGCCGATTGCAAAGTAACCAGGTGCTGGAAAGCGCTAACCGCTTGCGCGATAGTGGCAAAGAACGCGAAGCGGAAGCGTTGTTACGTCAGCAGCCGCCCTCTACGCGCATTGCGTTAACGTTGGCGGACTGGGCGCAGCAGCGTGGCGATAATGCGGCGGCCCGCGCCGCTTATGACGCCGTTCTGGCGCGGGAACCGGGTAATGTCGATGCCATGCTGGGGCGGTTGGAAATCGACATCGCACAGGGCGATAACGCCGCGGCGCGCGCTCAACTGGCGGCGCTGCCTGCGTCGCAAATCACCTCTATTAACATGCAGCGCCGCGTCGCGCTGGCGCAGCTCCAGCTTGGCGATATCACGGCGGCGGCGCGGACCTTTAACCGCATTACGCCGCAGGCAAAAGCACAGCCGCCATCAATGGAAAGCGCAATGGTATTGCGTGACGCCGCCGCTTTTCAGGCGCAAACGGGCGAGCCGCAGCGGGCGCTGGAGACCTACAAAGAGGCAATGGTCGCCGCGGCGATTACGCCGGTTCGTCCCCTGGATAACGATACCTTTACCCGCCTGACGCGCAATGATGAAAAAGATGACTGGCTAAAACGCGGCGTGCGTAGCGATGCGGCGGAGTTGTACCGTCAGCAGGATCTCAATGTCACGTTGGCGCACGATTATTGGGGATCGAGCGGGACTGGCGGTTACTCCGATCTGAAGGCGCATACCACGATGCTTCAAGTGGATGCGCCCTGGTCGGACGGACGGGCGTTCTTTCGTACTGATATGGTGAATATGGATGTTGGCCGTTTCTCTACGGATGCGGACGGAAAATACGATAATAACTGGGGTACCTGTACGCTGGAGAAATGCAGCGGACATCGTAGCCAGGCCGATACGGGCGCGAGCGTGGCGGTCGGCTGGCAGAATGAGACCTGGCGCTGGGATATCGGCACGACGCCGATGGGCTTTAATGTCGTTGATGTGGTCGGCGGCGTCAGCTATAGCGACGATATCGGGCCGTTGGGTTATACCCTGAACGCGCATCGTCGCCCGATCTCCAGTTCGCTGCTGGCGTTTGGCGGGCAAAAGGACGCCAGCAGCAATACCGGCACCAAATGGGGCGGCGTGCGGGCCAACGGCGGCGGCGTCAGTCTCAGCTATGATAAAGGCGAAGCAAACGGTGTCTGGGCGTCGCTCAGCGGCGACCAGTTGAGCGGTAAAAATGTGGAAGATAACTGGCGCGTGCGCTGGATGACCGGTTATTACTATAAGGTGATTAACGAGAATAACCGCCGCGTTACCGTCGGGCTGAATAACATGATCTGGCATTACGACAAAGATTTGAGCGGTTATTCACTGGGTCAGGGCGGTTATTATAGCCCGCAGGAATACCTGTCGTTTGCGGTGCCGGTGATGTGGCGGCAGCGTACGGAAAACTGGTCGTGGGAGCTAGGCGGCTCGGTATCCTGGTCGCACTCCCGCAACCGTACCATGCCGCGTTATCCGCTGATGAATTTGATTCCGGCGGATTATCAGGAGGATGCGCGTGACCAGACCAACGGCGGCGGCAGCAGCCAGGGATTTGGCTATACCGCGCGGGCGCTCATTGAACGCCGTGTTACTGCCAACTGGTTTGTGGGTACGGCTGTCGATATTCAGCAGGCGAAAGATTATACCCCCAGTCATCTGCTGCTGTATGTCCGTTATTCCGCGGCGGGCTGGCAGGGGGATATGGATTTACCGCCGCAGCCTCTGGTGCCTTACGCTGACTGGTAATCATTGCGTCAGGCCTACGAATTGACAGGCGTCGTAGGCCTGAGAAGCGCAGCGCCATCAGACGCTATCATTAACCGTTATTCAGAAAAGTCCTTTTCAGATACAGCCTCTCTTAATGCCGCTGCAATCGGGTATACTCAGGCGGCAGTCCGGGATATCCAGGGAGAGTCAATTTGCGCGTCAGCCGCTCGTTAACAATTAAACAGATGGCAATGGTTGCGGCCGTTGTCATGGTGTTTGTTTTTGTCTTTTGCACCGTTTTGTTGTTCCATCTGGTACAGCAGAACCGCTACAACACGGCTACGCAACTGGAAAGTATCGCGCGATCTGTTCGGGAACCTCTTTCTTCCGCGATTTTAAAAGCGGATCTCCCCGGCGCGGAAACCATTCTGGAAAGTATTAAACCTGCGGGCGTGGTGAGTCGCGCCGATGTGGTATTGCCGAATCAGTTCCAGGCGTTGCGTAAGCGCTTCATTCCTGAACGCCCCGTCCCGGTTATGGTGACGCGTCTCTTCGAACTGCCGGTACAAATTTCTTTGCCGGTTTATTCGCTGGAGCGTCCCGCCAATCCGCAACCGCTGGCCTACCTTGTATTGCAGGCGGATTCGTACCGTATGTACAAGTTCGTCATGAGCGCGCTCTCTACGTTAGTGACCATTTACTTACTTCTATCTCTGATCCTGACGGTGGCCATCGCCTGGTGCGTAAACCGCCTGATTGTGCATCCGCTGCGCAAAATTGCCCGCGAGCTGAACGACATTCCGCAGCAGGAGCTGATCGGACATCAGCTGGCGTTGCCGCGTCTGCATCAGGATGATGAAATTGGGATGCTGGTGCGCAGCTATAACCTCAACCAGCAGCTTATGCAGCGTCAACGCGAGGAGCAAACGGACAACGCGATGCGTTTTCCGGTTTCCGAGTTGCCCAATAAAGCCTTTTTAATGGCGCTGCTGGAACAGGTTATCACCCGCCAACAGACCACCGCGCTTATCATCGTGACGTGCGAAACGTTGCGTGACACGGCAGGCGTGCTGCAAGAAACGCAGCGGGAGATTCTATTACTGACGCTGGTTGAGAAGCTGAAGTCGGTGCTGGCGCCGCGCATGGTGCTTACGCAGGTCAGCGGGTATGACTTCGCCATTATCGCCCACGGCGTTAAAGAGCCGTGGCACGCCATTACATTAGGTCAGCAAATACTCACTATCATTAATGAACGACTGCCCATCCAGGGTATTCAACTGCGCCCAAGCTGCAGTATTGGCATTGCGATGTATTATGGCGATCTGACCGCCGAAGAGCTCTATGGTCGCGCCGTCTCCGCCGCCTTTACCGCGCGCCGAAAAGGTAAAAATCAGATCCAGTTCTTTGACCCGGCGCAGATGGAGGCCGCTCAACAGCGCCTTACCGAAGAGAGCGATATCCTTACCGCGCTGGATAACCATCAGTTTGCCATTTGGCTGCAGCCGCAGGTCGAGATGCGCAGCGGCAACGTATTAAGCGCCGAAGCCTTGTTACGTATGCAACAGCCGGACGGTAGCTGGGAATTACCAGATGGGCTGATTGAGCGCATTGAATCCTGCGGCCTGATGGTCACGGTGGGCCATTGGGTGCTGGAAGAGTCCTGCCGCCAGCTTGCCGCCTGGCAGGAGCGCGGCGTGACATTGCCGCTCTCCGTCAATCTTTCCGCGTTACAGCTCATGCACCCTGGCATGGTGTCGGATCTGCTGGAATTGTTAAATCGCTATCGTATTCAACCGGGTACGCTGATTCTTGAGGTCACTGAAAGCCGCCGCATCGACGATCCACACGCTGCCGTCGCTATCTTACGTCCGTTACGTAATGCTGGCGTGCGTATCGCACTGGATGATTTTGGCATGGGTTACGCGGGGCTGCGCCAGTTACAGCATATGAAGTCGCTACCGGTCGATATCCTTAAAATTGATAAAATGTTTGTCGATGGGTTACCGGATGATCACAGTATGGTGACGGCGATTATCCTGATGGCCCGCAGTCTTAATTTACAATTGATTGCCGAGGGCGTGGAGAACGAGGCGCAACGCGCGTGGCTGGAACAGGCGGGAGTCAACGTCGCGCAAGGCTTCCTGTTTGCTCGGCCCGTTCCCGCGGATATCTTTGAAGAGCGGTATCTGTCGCACGAAAATCCTGATTACAAAAGTTAAAAAAGGTCGCGCTTGTGCGAGCCAGCTCAAACTTTTTAACATTTTTGTTTCAATTATGATCTTGGCGCATTTCTGTCATGTTGTGTGGGTGTTATTTTAAGGCCGCAGGTTACTCATAACCTTACAAGACCTGTGGTTTTTACTTCAAGGACACCCTATGAAAACCTCTCTGTTCAAAAGTCTTTATTTTCAGGTCCTGACAGCAATCGCCATTGGTATTCTCCTTGGCCATTACTATCCTGAACTGGGCGCACAAATGAAACCGCTTGGCGACGCGTTCGTTAAGCTCATTAAGATGATCATCGCTCCTGTCATTTTCTGTACTGTCGTGACGGGCATCGCAGGCATGGAAAGCATGAAGGCGGTGGGGCGTACCGGCGCGGTCGCGCTGCTTTACTTTGAAATTGTCAGTACGATTGCGCTGATTATCGGTCTTATCATCGTCAACGTTGTGCAACCTGGCGCCGGGATGAACGTCGATCCGGCAACGCTGGATGCGCAGGCGGTGGCCGTTTATGCCGCACAAGCCAAGGAGCAGGGCATTATTGCCTTCCTGATGGATGTCATACCGGGCAGCGTGATCGGCGCGTTTGCCAGCGGCAACATTCTGCAGGTCTTACTGTTTGCGGTGTTGTTTGGTTTTGCGCTGCACCGTTTGGGCAGCAAAGGCCAGCTCATTTTCAATGTAATTGAGAGTTTTTCGCAGGTCATTTTCGGCATCATCAATATGATCATGCGCCTGGCGCCGATTGGCGCATTCGGCGCGATGGCCTTCACCATCGGTAAATACGGCGTCGGTTCTCTGGTGCAACTGGGGCAGCTCATTATCTGCTTCTATATCACCTGTATTCTCTTCGTGGTGGTGGTGCTGGGGACGATTGCACGGGTAACGGGCTTTAGCATTTTTAAATTTATTCGCTATATCCGGGAAGAATTACTCATTGTGCTCGGCACCTCCTCTTCCGAGTCAGCGTTGCCGCGTATGCTCGATAAGATGGAAAAACTGGGGTGCCGTAAGTCGGTGGTGGGGCTGGTGATCCCGACGGGGTATTCGTTCAACCTCGATGGCACCTCTATCTACCTGACGATGGCGGCGGTGTTTATCGCCCAGGCGACCAACAGCCATATGGATATCTTCCACCAGATCACGCTGCTGGTCGTGCTGCTGCTCTCGTCAAAAGGCGCCGCGGGCGTGACCGGAAGCGGCTTTATCGTGCTGGCGGCCACTATCTCCGCCGTGGGCCATTTACCGGTTGCGGGACTGGCGTTAATCCTCGGTATCGACCGCTTTATGTCCGAAGCGCGCGCGCTGACTAACCTGGTGGGTAACGGCGTGGCGACGGTGGTGGTTGCCAAATGGGTGAAAGAGTTAGATCACCAAAAGCTGGACGATGTGCTTAATAATCGTGCGCCGGATGGCAAAACGCACGAAATTTCCTCCTAATCTCGCCACTTATGCCCGTAGTCCCTTCCAGGACTGCGGGTGTTTGCGCATAATTGACCCCTGCGCCCAAAGCATACAGCATGATGCTTAGGGATTATTTCACTTCTTCCGTGACATTTTTAGGTTCTCGCGGTCTAACACGAAGTGTTTTTACGTCATATTCAGGCATCCCTGCCGGGGCTGTCTTTTTATTACCAGGATTGTTGATCAGGGGTTCACATGCAGGGCACAAAAATTCGACTCTTAGCGGGCAGTCTGTTGATGTTGGCCTCTGCCGGCTATGTGCAGGCAGATGCGCTCCAGCCCGATCCGGCATGGCAACAGGGGACGCTGGCTAATGGGTTACAGTGGCAAGTGTTGGCTACGCCTCAGCGCCCCAGCGATCGTATTGAAGTTCGTCTCCAGGTTAATACCGGTTCGCTCACCGAAAGTACGCAACAGAGCGGGTTCAGCCATGCGATTCCCCGTATCGCGCTAACGCAAAGCGGTGGTCTGGATGCCGCACAGGCACGTTCTTTATGGCAGCAAGGGTTTGATCCGAAACGTCCCATGCCGCCCGTTATTGTTTCTTATGATTCCACGCTCTATAACCTCAGTTTACCCAATAACCGTAACGATCTGCTGAAAGAAGCGCTGACCTATCTGGCTAACGTCTCCGGTAAATTAACCATTACGCCAGAGACGGTGAATCATGCGTTAAGCAGCGAAGATATGGTTGCGACGTGGCCAGCAGATACTAAAGAGGGCTGGTGGCGTTATCGGCTGAAAGGGTCGGCGTTATTGGGGCACGATCCCGCGGAACCGTTAAAGCAGCCGGTAGACGCAGCCAAAATTCAGGCTTTCTATGAAAAATGGTACACCCCGGATGCCATGACGCTGATTGTTGTCGGCAACATTGATGCGCGCTCCGTCGCCGAGCAGATCAATAAAACGTTCGGTACGCTGAAAGGTAAACGCGAAACGCCCGCCCCGGTGCCGACGCTTTCGCCGCTGCGGGCGGAATCAGTGAGCATTATGACCGATGCGGTGCGCCAGGATCGTCTCTCCATTATGTGGGATACGCCGTGGCAACCGATTCGCGAGTCGGCGGCGCTGTTGCGCTACTGGCAGGCGGATCTGGCGCGCGAAGCGCTGTTCTGGCATATCCAGCAAGAGCTTACTAAAAATAACGCGAAAGATATTGGTCTGGGGTTTGACTGCCGGGTTCTGTTTCTGCGCGCGCAGTGCGCCATCAACATTGAATCACCTAATGATAAGCTCAATACCAATTTGAGCCTGGTGGCGAATGAACTGGCGAAAGTACGCGATAAAGGTCTGTCGGAAGAGGAGTTTACTGCGCTGGTGGCGCAGAAAAATCTCGAATTGCAAAAGCTGTTCGCGACCTACGCGCGTACCGATACTGACATTTTGACTGGACAGCGTATGCGCTCGCTGCAGAATCAGGTGGTGGATATCGCGCCGGAGCAGTATCAGAAGCTGCGTCAGAATTTCCTCAACAGCCTGACCGTCGATATGCTCAATCAGAATCTACGTCAGCAGCTATCGCAGGAGATGGCATTAATTTTGCTGCAACCGCAAGGCGAGCCGGAATTTAATATGAAGGCGTTAAAGGCGACGTGGGATGAAATCATGGTCCCGACAACTGCCGCCGCTGTTGAAGCAGATGAGGCGCATCCGGAAGTGACGGAGACACCGGCGGCACAGTAAGCTGCCGCCTGCCGGCCCGGTAAGCGCAGCGCCACCGGGCAAGAGCAAATGACTTACTGCGGCATCGCGTCGTGCGGAATAATGGCCCCACGGTACTGAATCACCGTGCTGGCCGTCAGGTGTCCGCGCTTCGCGGCATCCGTCGCGCTGCCGCCCGTCAAACGAACGGCCAGATAACCGGCGCTGAAGGAGTCGCCTGCGGCAGTGGTGTCTATCACTTTCTCTTTCGGCAGTTTCACTGCCGGAACGTCAATGAGCGCCTCGCCCTGAATCGAGACCAGGCAAGAGTCCGCCCCGCGTTTTACCACCACTTCCTGCACGCCTGCCGCATGGGTGCGGGCAATGACCTCTTCCACCGGTTGTTGACCCCATAGCGCGTCTTCATCGTCCAGTGTCAGGAAGGCGATATCAGTACATTCCAGCATCTTTTGATAGACCTGCTGCGTTTCTTCGCGACTTGTCCATAAACGCGGGCGATAGTTATTATCAAAAATGACTTTCCCGCCGTTGGCCCGACATTCACGCAATAAAGACAGCAGCTTATCACGGCTGGTCGGGCTTAAAATCGCGAGGCTAATGCCGCTCAGGTAGAGATAATCGAAGGTCGCCAGCGCCTCGCAGATAGCCGCTGACTGCTCGCTCTCCAGCCAGAATTTCGCTGCCGCTTCGTTACGCCAGTAGTAGAAGGTACGCTCGCCAGTATCATCGGTTTCGATGTAATAGAGGCCTGGCAGGCGATTTTCCATCCGCTGCGTTAGCGAGGTATCCACATTTTCATGCTGCCACGCCTCCAGCATCTGTTGGCTGAAACTGTCGGTACCCAGCGCCGTCACATAGTGAACGGCCAGAGCGGCAGAATCGACCTGACGGGCAATATAAACGGAGGTATTCAGCGTGTCGCCGCCGAAGCCGCGCTGAACATCAGCGCCTTTCTGCGACAGCTCAATCATGCATTCGCCAATCACGGCAATCTTTTTAGACATAGTCGTGAACCTGATCTGTAAAAATTAGCGTTAGTGTGCGCTGTGGATGTTTAGTGGTCAATAATATTAAAACATCGGTCCATTATTTTTTTGAGCAAGTGCGTATTTTTGACAAGTTTCGGGGTCTGTTTTTATTTTGCCAGGGACCGAGGGTAAAGTTCTCTGCCTGAACGCCGATAACCTTTGACGAGTCCGGACAGTCACACTCCCATTAACAGGACAACTGAGATGATAAAGCAGGTTATCCAGCAGCTACGCGTTCCTGATGCAGGTATAGAAAATTTGCAGGAACGGCGCTATTGGCTGCAATGCGAGCGTGCCTATACTTACCAGCCGATATACCAGACGGATGGCCGTTTGATGGCGGTTGAACTTCTCACTGTCGTCACCCATCCTGATAACCCTTCCAGACGTATTGCCCCGGATCGTTATTTCGCGGAGTTAGCGGTTCGACACCGCATTGACGTAGTGAAAGAACAACTTCATCAGCTTGAACAAAAAGCGGATTTTTTCACTCGCCATCACTTATTGGCATCGGTCAATGTCGACGGCCCTACGCTGATTGCCATGCGACGACAGCCGGACATTCTGGCAGCGATGGAGCGCTTACCCTGGCTGCGTTTCGAACTGGTGGAACATATTCGTTTGCCGAAAGACTCCTCTTTCGCCTCGATGTGTGAGTTCGGCCCGCTGTGGCTGGATGATTTTGGTACCGGTATGGCCAATTTTTCAGCGCTGAGCGAAGTGCGTTATGACTACATTAAAGTGGCGCGCGAGCTGTTCGTCATGCTGCGCCAGTCCGCGGAGGGGCGCAACCTGTTCACTCTGCTGCTGCAACTGATGAACCGCTACTGCCGCGGCGTTATTGTCGAGGGCGTGGAGACGCTGGAAGAGTGGCGTGATGTGCAGCGTTCGCCCGCCTTTGCCGCCCAGGGCTATTTTCTTTCTCGACCCGTGCCGCTGATATCGCTCGAAGAGGTGATTCTGACCCTGTAACGCCAGACTGTTCCCGTAATACGTGGTATTACGAGGCGCGGTCATCCTCCTTTTTCGTCTGGCTGAACTATCTTTAGGACAGGCAAGGGAAGAAGTGAGGAAATAACACATGACTAAAGCAGGCAAAATAACCGCCGCCATCACAGGGACTTTCTTGTTGTTGATCGCCATAGTGATTTTGTTGATCGCAACATTTGACTGGAACCGCCTCAAACCGACCATCAACCAGAAAGTCTCTACCGAATTGAACCGGCCTTTCGCTATTCGCGGCGATTTAGGCGTGGTGTGGGAACGCCAAAAACAGGAGACCGGCTGGCGAAGCTGGGTACCGTGGCCGCATGTTCACGCGGAAGACGTCATTCTCGGCAATCCGCCGGATATTCCGGAAGTCACGATGGTGCATCTGCCACGCGTTGAGGCGACGCTTGCTCCGCTGGCGCTCCTGACCAAAACCGTCTGGCTGCCGTGGATCAAACTGGTGAAACCCGACGCGCGTCTTATTCGCCTGTCTGAGAAAACCAATAACTGGACCTTTAACCTCGCGCAAGACAAGAATACGGACCCCAATGCTAAACCTTCCGCCTGGTCCTTCCGGCTGGATAATATTCTCTTCGACCAGGGGCGAATCGCGATCGATGATAAGGTCAGTAAAGCGGATATCACTATTCTGGTCGATCCGTTAGGCAAACCGTTGCCGTTCAGCGAAGTGACGGGAACGAAAGGCAAAGCAGACAAATCCACCGTGGGCGACTATGTCTTCGGCCTGAAGGCGCAGGGGCGTTATAACGGGGAACCGTTGACCGGTACGGGCAAAATAGGCGGTATGCTGGCGCTACGCAGCGAAAGTACGCCTTTTCCTGTGCAAGCCGATTTCCGCTCTGGCAATACGCGGGTGGCTTTTAGCGGCGTGGTGAACGAGCCGATGAAAATGGGCGGCGTCGATCTGCGGCTTAAATTCTCTGGCGATTCACTGGGCGATTTATATGATTTAACCGGCGTGCTGCTGCCGGATACGCCGCCGTTTGAGACCGATGGGCGACTGGTGGCGAAAATTGACGCCGAAAAGTCATCGGTATTTGATTATCGTGGTTTTAACGGGCGCATTGGCGACAGTGATATCCACGGCTCCCTCACTTATACCACCGGTAAACCGCGCCCTAAACTGGAAGGCGATGTCGAATCGCGCCAGTTACGACTGGCCGATCTTGGGCCGCTGATTGGCGTGGATTCCGGGAAAGACGCTGAGCAGTCGAAACGGTCTGAACAGCGCAAAGGCGAGAAGAATGTTCAGCCGGCGGATAAAGTGTTGCCTTACGATCGCTTTGAAACCGACAAATGGGACGTTATGGACGCCGATGTCCGGTTTAAAGGCCGACGTATTGAGCATGGCGGCAGTCTACCGATTAGCGATCTTTCGACCCATATCATCCTGAAAAACGCCGACTTACGTCTACAGCCGCTGAAGTTTGGTCTGGCAGGCGGCAGTATTGTCTCCAACATCCATCTGGAAGGGGATAAAAAGCCAATGCAGGGGCGGGCGGATATACAGGCGCGTCGGCTGAAGCTTAAAGAACTGATGCCGGATGTGGAGCTGATGCAGAAAACGCTGGGCGAGCTGAACGGCGATGCGGATATTCGCGGGACGGGCAACTCGGTCGCCGCGCTGCTTGGCAACAGTAACGGCAATCTGAAATTATTGATGAATGATGGATTGATTAGCCGCAACCTGATGGAAATCGTGGGGCTGAACGTCGGCAACTATATTGTCGGGCAGATTTTTGGCGATGACGAAGTGCGGGTTAACTGCGCGGCGGCGAATCTCAATATTGCGAACGGCGTGGCGCGACCGCAAATTTTTGCTTTTGATACAGAAAATGCGTTGATTAACGTGACCGGTACGGCGAGCTTCGCCTCTGAACAGCTCGATTTAACCATTGATCCGGAAAGTAAAGGGATTCGTATTATTACGCTGCGATCGCCGCTGTACGTGCGCGGGACATTTAAAAATCCGCAGGCGGGCGTCAAGCCCGGCCCGCTGATTGCGCGCGGCGCGGTTGCGGCAGCGCTGGCGACGTTGGTAACGCCCGCCGCCGCGCTATTGGCGCTCATTTCGCCCTCTGAAGGCGAAGCCAATCAGTGCCGGACGATTTTAACGCAGATGAAGCAGTAACGTGAAACGTAGCGCCGGATGATGCCATCCGGCGCCCTATTACAACGCCTGATGACGCGTCTCATGGGTTAACAGCAGTGCAATCAGCGTCAGCGCCGCCATTGACGCCAGGTAAACCCCTACCGCCGCCAGCCCGTAGTGGCTTTGCAGCCATGCGGCAATATACGGCGCGACGGAAGCGCCCAGAATCGATGACACATTGTAGGAAAACGATGCGCCGGTATAGCGCACTTCCGTCGGAAATAGCTCCGGCAGCAGCGCTCCCATTGGGCCGAAGGTCAGCCCCATCAGGCTCAGGCCCAACAACAGGAACACGAATACCAGCGCTGGATTGCCTGAACCCAGCAGCGGGGTAAAGGCGAACAACGCGAAGAGAATGATGAGCGTGGTAATGATGACCATGCTTTTCCGACGGCCAAATGCGTCCGCCAGCAGGCCGGCGACGGGCACCATCACGCCGAAACCAATCACCGCCATCATCAGCATCCACAGTATTTCATTGCGCGGCAAGCCAAGCCCCACCGGCGCGGCGGCAGTGCTGTAAGTCATGGAATAGACGGTCATGATATAGAACAGCGTGTAGGTCGCCAGCATGATAAACGTGCCGAGAATGGTTACGCGGACATGCTTCGTCAGCAACGTGCCCAGCGGTATTTTTACCTGCTTTTTCGCTGCGGCGACTTTCGCAAACACCGGCGTTTCATGCAGCGACACGCGCACATACAGGCCGATAATCACCAGCACCGCCGAGAAGATAAACGGCACGCGCCAGCCCCAGCTCATAAACTGCTCGTCGGTCAGCAGCCAGGAGAGCAACAGGAAGGTGCCATTGGCAAAGAAGAAGCCGATCGGCGCGCCCAACTGCGGGAAGGAGCCATACAGCGCGCGTTTGCGCGGCGGCGCATTCTCCGTCGCTAATAACGCCGCGCCGCCCCATTCGCCGCCCAGCCCCAGTCCCTGACCGAAACGCGCCAGCGCCAGCAGCAGCGGCGCGAAAATACCTATCGTCGCGTAGCCCGGTAACAGACCGATAATGACCGTGGAGATCCCCATCGTCAGCAGCGAAGCCACCAGCGTGACTTTGCGGCCTACCCGGTCGCCGAAGTGGCCGAATAGCGCAGAGCCAATCGGACGCGCCACAAACGCGATAGCGAAGGTGGCGAGCGATTGTAGCGTTGCCGCAGTGGGATCGCCCTGGGGGAAGAAGATAAGGGGGAACACGATCACCGCAGCGGTGGCGTAAATATAGAAGTCGAAGAACTCAATTGCGGTGCCGATAAGCGAGGCAATAACGACTTTATTGCGTGAGTTTACCGGAACATGTTCCTGCTCATGGTCGAGTGTTGTGGCGGTTGCTTGCATACTATTTTCTTATTTTTAGCGAACGAATAGCCATATTACGCACAGCAAAAGTTATATTTCAATGTGTAACAAAAGCCAAAAATGGTCAAAAAAAGCGCAAAAAGGGGATAATGTTTAAGCCAGCCATTTTGCGTCTATGAAATGCTTCACATAATTTTAGAATTAGTGGATAAAACTGGTTTATGGTTAAATAAAAGTTAATTACTGGATTTATATGCTGAAACAATGAGATGAGGCGGAAGGACGTGCCTGATTGTACCGCCGGGTACGCTTTGCTTGCCCGGCCTGGGACCACACGCCAGTAGGCCGAATGACGACGCCGTGCGTGCCATTCGGCAGCAAGCCGCAGACTAGCGTTGCGTTTTACCCGGCATTCGCGGGTCGTCCTTGTATTCGGCGGTGGCTATCCAGGCCGCGCAGAATAACGTCAGGCGGGCAAAAAAGTAGAAGAATGCCATCAGACCGAGTACGGAGCCAAACGCCGCGCCGGAAGGCGATTTCACCAGTGACGGCAGCGTATAGGTCATAATGATTTTAATCACCTCAAAACCGATAGCGGCGATAAATGTCCCGCGAATCAACGCTTTTTTACGGGGACGATGGCGAGGCAGTCGCCAGAAAATCCAGAAAAAAAGTAGATAGTTGGCAAAAATAGAGATGGCCAGACCGATCAAATGCCAGGCCGGTTTTAACCATTCGATGCTGTCGAGGTACAAGGCGGAGATGATCATCTGCTGGGCGGAACCGGCAATGGAAGTAATGGACAGCGTAATGATTAAAGCGATTAATAATCCAATCAGCGAGATAAAATCGCGCAGATATTTGAGCCAGATTTTCTCCTGATCCTGCGGCTTGCGCTCCCAGACGTCCCGTGACTGGGCGCGAATCGCTTCCCGCAGGTTGCCCATCCAGTTAACGCCGGAATAGAGCGCGATACCCAGTCCGACCAGCCCTACCGTGGTACGCTGTTGAACCGCCGTATTAATCGTATTTTTAAGCGTGGACGCCAGCGTAGGATCGCTCACATTCATCAATATCTTGCTGAAAATATCTTCCAGTAGATTAGGGTGCGAGGCGAGGATAAAACCTGCCGCGGCAAAGGACACCATCATTATCGGGATCATCGACAGAAACGAAAAGTAGGTGATAGCCGCGCCAAACTGATTACCCAGTCGATCGTTAAAACGTTCGGTCGCGCGAATGAGGTGGGCCACCATTGGTTGACGCTGAATTTTTTGCATCAGGGTGGTGACGGAATGCAACGCCTGATTTGCCTTTTCGTTTTTTTCCGGGGCGTCATGCGGCTGCGTTTCTATTTTTTGTATCGGGTCGTGCTCCAGTTCCTGAATAGGGCGTTTTACGTCATTTTCCTGCGTCATCAGGTCGGTAGTCCTTCATCATTAATAGAATATGTCAGTATAGCTTCTCCCCGGTGGATGCTGAAAATGCGGCTACTCTGCGGCCTCTTTAATGGTTTCCGTCAGCCATACCATAAACAGGTGTACCCGGCGGGAAAGATTACGGCGATGGGGATAATGCAGCGTCACCGGCAGTGGAGCGGCGCGATATTGCGGTAAAATTTCAATGAGCGTTCCGGCGCGTAACGCCTCCCGTACAGCAATGCGCGGCGTCTGAATGATTCCTAATCCTGCCAGACAGGCCGTATGCCAGGTCTCCGTACTGTTTACCGTTAGCATTCCGCCGGTTTTTACCCACTGCATACCGTGGGGAGTTTCAAAGGCAAAACCCGGTGAAGAAACTCCCGGGGTCAATGAATAATGCACCACCGCATGTGAGGCGAGATCGTCAAGGTTTTCTGGATACCCAAAGCGCGCCAGGTATTGTGGGCTGGCGCAGTTCACTCTTCTCAGTTTGCCAAGCGGGCGCGTCAGTATCCCTGGCGCATGTAGCGGCTCTGTGCGCACCACGCAGTCGAAATCTTCCCGTAGTAAATCGACCTGTCGATCGCTACTACAAAGTTCCAGCGCAATGCCGGGATACTGATGCAAAAAAGTGGGCAGGCGCGGCATGATAAGGCTGTTTGCGAGACATGGCGGTATATCTACCCGTATTTTGCCGCTGATACTGGCGGGATCAGGTTGGAAAAGACCCTCCAGTTCATCCAGGTTACTCAACAGATCTTTTGCCCGTTCGTAGTAAACCATTCCGTCCTGAGTAAGCTGTACCCGCCGGGTGGTGCGGTGGAGCAGGCGGATGCCCAGTTGATGTTCTAACGCTTGTATTTGCCGTGAGACGCTGCCTTTGGGAAGGCCGATATCCTCTGCTGCACGGGAAAAACTTTCCCGTTCCGCCACGCGTACAAACAATTTCATTGCATATATTTTATCCATCATCAGGCTCTATTATTGTTTTTATTGAAACAGTGACGCTGAGGCGGCTGGTTTTATTGATTTTCTATCATCTAATAAGCCCTTTCGCAATCATTGCTCGCGTGACGAATACGTCTGATCGCGTTGCGCGGCGGATTTATCGTCTTCCGGCCAGGCTTTTTAGCGCCAAAAAGCCGATAAACGGGACGAGAGCGGTAAAACACGCTGATAGCCGCGGGTGTAGTGGGAGAGAGAAATGCATGTACATATACGGTATTGTCATTGACCCATCGTCGCGGTTTTCAGGCGGATTGGCTATTTTTTAACAAAATGTGCTACTTTATTTTTTGTAACACATCAGGTGAAAAGCAGATATTTCCTTTGTGACGCGCCAGGCGTACTCTTCATTAAATTAATATTCAAATTAGCCTTGGCTGTTCGCGCTAATAAGATATTCCTTACTTTAAAAGGCTAATTTTAGCGAATTCTGTAATCCCGATGTTGAAGCTGTAAATATTCATAACCTTTCTCTTCCTCAACCAATGACTATCGGTAAAATGGCCTATACCAAATGGCGACTTCTTATTTTACCCTACGGGTAATACCCTTCCTCATCTTGAGACTATTATTTTACCCAAGCGGAGAAAAGTAATGCAGGTAATCATGTTTGACAGGCAGTCAATATTTATTCATGGAATGAAAATCAGTTTGCAGCAGCACATTCCAGGAATAAGTATCCAGAGTGTCGGTCAGGCAGAAGAACTCTGGCAAAAAATAGAAAGCGCGCCGGATGCGCTGGTCATGCTGGATAGCGGCCTGGATGCTGAATTTTGCCGCGAGGTGTTACAAAGAATCGCGCAGCAATTTCCGGAGGTGAAGATTATTATCACGGCGATGGATGGCAGTCAAAAGTGGCTGCATGAAGTCATGCAATTTAACGTTCAGGCCGTGGTGCCACGCGATTCTGATGCCGAAACCTTTGTCCTTGCGCTCAATGCTGTCGCTCGCGGGATGATGTTTTTACCGGGGGATTGGTTAAATTCAACGGAGCTGGAGTCCCGTGATATAAAAGCGTTAAGCGCCCGCCAGCGGGAAATTTTACAGATGCTTGCCGCAGGAGAATCAAATAAACAAATTGGGCGGGCGTTAAATATTAGTACCGGGACGGTTAAAGCGCATCTGGAGTCGCTTTACCGGCGGCTGGATGTAAAAAATCGTACCCAGGCCGCCATGATGTTAAATGAATCGAATTAACGACGTTAAATTCGCAGTCCGCTTATTTCTGGCTGTGAAATATCACCCGTATTGATTAATGATAAAAAACGCTGATGTCCGATGCTGAACATCAGCGCAATAAGCGTTTCGCGTTGAAACCGATCATTAAGTTCCGGCAAACAATTCTGTAGCAGCATATCGCAGCTATTGAGGTCATCCAGCAAGAATGCCTCCGCCTGGTCGGGCGTAATGAACGTCAGCGTCTCATCCGGCGTCAACATATGCCCGTAACCAATCACCCAGTTACCCTGCCGATCGCGATACTTTTCCAGCGACAGACCCTGCCACTGTTTAATAAACGCGATGCAGGCGGAGCTAAAGCGAGATGAAATGTGCGGCATGGCATCTTTCTCATAAAAAGCGCGATTATAAAGTGTGCTGCACGCGTGGCTAGCGGTCAGACGGCCAAACGCAGGCAGGGAAAAGGTCTATGCCGTTCAGCGTCACGCCGCGTTGACAGAATGAAAAACTGATGTTTTTGGTTAGTAACCGATCTTCTTATAAATTTGCAATCATTAAGATTAAGTCACTGAAATGTGGCTAAATCTGTTATATCTATGAAAAAACATAATTAAAAGAAAACGAAGATCTCGTCGCGGGATCGTCTTTTTAGGGAAGATAATGACGAATAGCGCTTCGCAGGCGACACGCGCGCCTTTTGAACATAGCCTGGGGATTATCCGCCAGGCATCAATAGAAATCCTGCTGCTGCTGGGTATTCATACCACAGAGGGAAAAGAGCCCCGGTGGTTCATGGAACAACTTGAGCAGGCGCGTCTTAACCTGGGCGGTTGGGGCGCGGTGGCGAAAAAATTGCGGATAAATGACGCGCAGTTGAGCCAGTTTATGCTGCAACTGCGTCACCTTCAGCAGCATGTTCCCCAGTATGACAGCGGGCAAGAGGTGAGCGAAAATCAACTCCTTGCCGCGTTGCGTTTTGTCACCTCGCTGGAACATCTACGTCAGCAGCAGCCGCTACTGACGTATCAAACTGAGCTGGAAGACCCCGACCAGGAGGCGCATCTTGAGGCGCAGCGTCAGCTTCGGGCGATAGAACTGACGTTAAAAGCGCTTATTGCGCGCGCATGGCCGGATCGGGCGTCGCTGAATCACTACCTCAAGCAACATTTTGGCCCGGACCGTTTGCGCCAGTGGTTAAAACAGGGAGAAGATCAACATGCGCTGGAGGGCATGTTGTTCAGCGAACTGGCGCTTATGGTGGTCGATAAAAAATTGTTTGCCCGTCATTACGTCAGAATTTTTAATGATGCCTCAGCGTTAACGCTGTTCGCCGAGTCGCGCACCACTCTGCGTATGTTTCTGGATGATTGTCGCCTCGCGCGAAACGAGGTTATCGCCAGGCAGCCGCTCACCTCAGCGCAGCTTATGCTGCTAAACGTTCAGTATCAGCAAATCGTTCGGCCCATCCAGCGCGCCTATGCCGAAAAACGTACCCGCGTGAATCCCGCTTCGTTTCTGCTGGCGGATGAACGTGAATTGCGCCAGTTCTGGGAAACCGCGCGGCTTAAAGATCGGCAGGCCGGGGGAGATAAGCATGAGATTAGCGAGAGCATAGAACCACCGCGTAAGCGGCCTCCGCGTACGCCTGAAGAGCGTGAGCAACTTATTTCCGGCGCTTTGTGGGGCGCGGTTGGCGTCATGACGCTGGCGATACTGGCGGGCGCGTTCTGGCTATTTAGTTCGTCGTCGCCAGGCTCCGATAACGGGCAAGCTCCCGCAATGGCGCAGGATGAACCGCCGCGCGAGGCGCCTTCCGCGCGGGAAACGCTCAATCATATGGGGATTACCTGGGATGCGTTTACCATGCGGGCGGCGATAGAGCGCAATGATACGCGGGTGACGGCGCTGTTCCTCCAGGGCGGAATGAACTGGCAGCTCGCGTGGACGGAGCAGGCGTTTGCGGCAGGACATACCGAGGTGCTGCAACTGTTGTTGCGTTATCCCGCGCTGATGGATGAGGTCAAACCCTGCCGACGATTTATCACAACGTTAAGTCATGACATGTCGAGCGGCGCGCCGCTGACCGCGATGCATAAAACCTATTTGCAAACGTTTTGCACCGTTCCGGCTGTTGTGACGCGCCAGCAGCACGATACGGAGCAGGCCCGACTGCGCGCTCAGGCCCGGCCCAGCGCAGACAATAAAAAATGGCTGAAAATTCAGTCAGCCATTTATGATGCGATTCACTGAGGCCGGTGCAGGTTAAGGCTCTCCGTAAAGGCCAATCAGGCGGCGCACCACGCCATTGGTCCAGCCGAACCCATCCTGTAGCGGATACTCGCCCCCGCCGCCTTCGCGGGGCGTACCGCCGGAAATATGGTATTTCTCGATCAGTTTATGGTGCTCCTGATAAAAATGGTTCACCGTTTTTAACCAGTTATGGGCGATTTCATCGCCCAGCATATCGTCGCCATACCGTTTGAAGCCCTGAATCGCCATCCATTGCAGCGGTGCCCAGCCGTTCGGTTTATCCCACTGTTCGCCGGTTTCGTATTCGGTCGCCATAATTCCGCCGGGCGTTAACAGACGGCTACGTACCACATTTGCCAGGCGGTCGGCCTGCTCATGGTTCGCCATACCGACATACAGCGGCACGATACTGGCGGCGGAAAAGAGCGCCATTTCTTCGCGTCGCCAGTCATAGTCCCGATAACAGCCGTTTTCATCATCCCACAGATAATGGTTCACGGCGGCGCGTCGATCGCTGGCTTTCTGGCGAAATAGCGCCTCGGTGTCACGTTCGCCTTTCAGCGCTGAAATATTGGCGATAGCGCTCTCCAGTTTATACAGAAAAGCGTTCAAATCGATAGGGATAAACTGGGTCGTACGTATGCTGGCAAGCCGGCCCGCATCGCGTAGCCAGCGTGAAGAATAGTCCCAACCGGACGCCGCCCCGGCGCGCAAATCCCGGTAGACTTCATTGGGCGGACGACCGGAGTGTTTTGCGGTTTCGACATCCTCCAGCCAGGACTCGTCGCGCGGCGTGTCGCGATCGTCCCAGTAGCGGTTCAGCAGGGAAC
Organism: Salmonella sp. SSDFZ54; assembly: GCF_004010735.1. Classification (NCBI taxonomy): domain Bacteria; kingdom Pseudomonadati; phylum Pseudomonadota; class Gammaproteobacteria; order Enterobacterales; family Enterobacteriaceae; genus Salmonella; species Salmonella sp. SSDFZ54. Next base: position 1,663,576 of record NZ_CP034819.1, on the reverse strand, counting down.
CGTCCGGCATCCGCACAACGTGGCGATAAGCCTGGTTGAGCGCCAGCGATTCGGCGCCGTCCATCCAGAAGGCGTATTCCATTTTGAGATGGTCGAGATAACGCCGCGCGCCGCGCACGCCATCTTCTTCGAACAGTTCAACCATCAGGGCGAAAACCGGCGGCTGCGAGCGGCTCAGATAATAGGTCCGGTTGCCGTTAGGAATATGACCATAGTTTTCAATCATCCAGGCGAAATTATCCGCCATACATTTAAGTAAGTCTTCGCGCCCGCTTTCCGCCAGACCCAGCATGGTAAAATAAGAGTCCCAATAATAGGTTTCGCTAAAACGGCCTCCCGGCACGATATAGGATTGCGGCAGCGCCAGCAGCGAAGACCACGGAATATGATCCTGCGGTTCGCGCGTCAGTATCGGCCAAAGCTGGTCAATATGTTCTTTGAGCGAGTTTTCGGGGTTAGAGACATACTCGCTGGATAAGGTTTCCGGTAGCCAGAAATGGTTCTCGACGAAGCGGCGTAAGTCAAAATCACGGTGGCGTCTGACCTTACGGTAGCGGATCAGGATATCAAGCGGGTCCATCTTCGGCGCGCAGTCCGGGAACGTTTTACTGTCTGGAAACAGTTTTGTTGACTGTACATGCTCGAACAGTTCGAGATACCGATCGGCAGGGGTCAGGGCGTCAGAGGCGGGAAGCCCCTCGATCATCTCCGGCTCCGGTTCCGCCTCGATCATTTCATCCAGCTTTAACTCGCACGGGTCTGTTTCATAAAGCAGATCGACATCAATAGTCAGATCTTCAGAAGGCGTGGGGTTTAATTTCTGGTTGAGCATAATGACAAGGACCTCCGGCTTGCGTCGTAAAAGATACGGGTGTTGCCCGGCTGTCTATTAAGCGTAGACATTCGCTTCGATACCTGAGTGGCAAAGTGTGCGATAGATCACATTTTGCAATTTGTCTCTCAAGAAAAACACTTCATAACTTACTGAATAGTATTGCGAAAATCCTATTTTCATGACGCCCGCCCCAGACCTAAAATCAGAACATTCGTTTCATAGCGGTATCACTACGTCACCGCATGGCGTGGATTCACAAGCAAAGGTAACGTAAATAGTTATAATACAAGCTATGGCACCATGATAATACAAATGGATACAAATGATCGAGCAACCCGACAGTAAAAGCGCCAAACCGCTTTATAAGCAGCTTGAAGCCGCCTTAAAAGAGGCCATTGCGCGTGGAGAGTATAAACCAGGCCAGCAGATCCCGACGGAAAATGAACTGAGCGCGCGCTGGCAGGTGAGCAGGGTCACGGTCCGTAAGGCGTTGGATGCGCTGACGCGTGAAAATTTGCTGACCCGTGTCTCCGGCAAAGGCACCTTTGTCTCTGGTGAGAAATTTCAGCGCAGCATGACCGGCATCATGAGTTTCAGCGAGTTATGCCAGTCCCAGGGACGTCGCCCGGGGTCACGCACTATCAAATCCGTTTTTGAATCGGTAGACGATGAGACAAAAGCGTTACTGAATATGAACGATGGCGAAAAAGCGGTCGTCATTGAACGTATCCGCTATGCCGACGATGTGGCGGTATCGCTGGAAACCGTACATCTCCCCCCACGTTTTGCGTTTTTGCTGGACGAAGATCTTAATAATCACTCTTTGTATGAATGCTTACGCGAGAAATACCATTTATGGTTTACCCACTCCCGTAAGATGATCGAACTGGTTTATGCCAGCTTTGAAGTCGCCCATTATCTTGGCGTCAACGAGGGTTATCCGCTGATCCTGATAAAAAGTGAAATGATTGATAACAAAGGAGAACTCTCCTGCGTTTCGCAACAGTTGATTGTCGGCGATAAAATACGGTTTACCGTATGATGTCAGCATTACGCTAACGAAGAGCAGGCTGAATCGGGATCCAGATCGCGGATCCCGATTTTTTTTGGTTTCCATCTTGATCAAATGTCTTTAAATGTCATATAAAAATAATAATACATTATGAGTCATTTATGGCGAATCCTCGCCTGTATCATTGATGGAACCAGAGGAAAGCATGATGGGTATGAAAGAGACAGTTAGCAATATTGTGACCAGCCAGGCAGAGAAAGGAGGCGTTAAACATGTCTATTATGTGGCGTGCGGCGGTTCTTATGCGGCGTTCTATCCGGCGAAAGCATTTTTAGAAAAAGAAGCGAAAGCGTTGACTGTCGGTCTGTATAACAGCGGAGAATTTATTAACAACCCGCCGGTAGCGCTGGGAGAAAATGCCGTTGTGGTTGTCGCCTCCCACAAAGGTAATACGCCAGAGACAATTAAAGCGGCTGAAATCGCCCGTCAGCACGGCGCGCCGGTCATTGGTTTAACCTGGATAATGGATTCACCGTTGGTGGCGCATTGCGACTATGTGGAAACGTACACGTTTGGCGACGGTAAAGATATTGCCGGAGAGAAAACGATGAAAGGCCTGCTGAGTGCGGTCGAACTGCTCCAGCAGACGGAAGGGTATGCGCACTATGACGATTTTCAGGATGGCGTCAGCAAAATCAACCGTATCGTCTGGCGCGCTTGCGAGCAGGTTGCGGAACGCGCGCAGGCGTTCGCGCAGGAATATAAAGACGATAAAGTCATTTACACCGTCGCCAGCGGCGCGGGCTATGGCGCAGCCTACCTACAGAGCATCTGCATCTTTATGGAAATGCAATGGATACATTCCGCCTGTATTCATAGCGGTGAGTTTTTCCACGGGCCCTTTGAAATTACCGATGCGAATACGCCTTTCTTCTTCCAGTTTTCCGAGGGCAATACGCGGGCGGTGGATGAACGCGCGTTAAACTTCCTGAAAAAATATGGCCGCCGGATTGAAGTTGTCGATGCGAAAGAGCTGGGGCTATCGACCATTAAAACCACGGTTATTGATTACTTTAACCACTCTCTCTTTAATAACGTTTATCCCGTTTACAATCGGGCGTTAGCTGAGGCGCGTCAGCATCCGTTAACGACGCGCCGCTATATGTGGAAAGTGGAATATTAATTACATCAGGATGGATAAAAAAGCAGGGACGCTTTTTATTGTAAAGACAAACAAGGAATAATGATGAGCATCAGCGTATTGGGTATTGGCGACAACGTTGTCGATAAATACCTGCATTCCGGCATCATGTACCCCGGCGGTAATGCATTAAATTTTGCTGTCTATGCGAAATTAGCAGACATCCCCAGCGCGTTTATGGGGGCGTTTGGCAATGACGACGCCGCGCAGCACGTACAGGATGTATTACACCAGCTACAGATAGACATCTCTCACAGCCGCCATTATACCGGCGAAAATGGGTATGCCTGTATCCGTCTCTCGCATGGTGATCGACAATTTGTCGCCAGTAACAAAAACGGCGTATTGCGGGAACATCCTTTTAGTCTGTCTGACGACGATCTTCGCTATATATCACAATTTACCTTAGTCCATTCCAGTATTAACGGCCACCTGGAATCGGAACTGGAGAAAATTAAACAACAAACCGTCTTACTCTCTTTTGATTTTTCCGGGCGCGGTACAGACGACTATTTTGAAAAGGTATGCCCGTGGGTAGATTATGGATTTGTCTCCTGTAGCGGGTTATCGCCAGATGAAATCAAAATAAAACTCAATAAACTTTATCGTTATGGCTGTCGGCATATTATTGCCACCTGCGGGCATGAAAAAGTTTATTATTTTTCCGGCGCGGATTATCTGGAGTGGCAACCTGCTTATATCGAACCTGTCGATACGCTGGGCGCAGGCGACGCCTTCTTAACCGGTTTTTTGCTTTCCATTTTGCAATCGGGTATGGCGGAACCCGATAAAGAAAGCGTGCTACGCGCCATGCGGCAGGGCGGGAAATCGGCGGCGCAGGTATTATCTCATTACGGCGCATTTGGTTTTGGTAAACCGTTTGCACAATAGGTTACGTCCCTCAATGTAAAGCGACACTCACTCCAGATAACCCAGGAGGAAGTATGTTTTGGACGGAATTATGTTTTATCCTTGTGGCCCTGATGATAGGCGCCAGGATCGGCGGCGTATTTTTAGGGATGGTCGGCGGGTTAGGCGTCGGCGTGATGGTTTTTATTTTTGGCTTGACGCCTTCTACGCCACCGATTGATGTTATTCTGATTATTCTTTCTGTTGTCCTGGCGGCCGCTTCTTTACAGGCCTCCGGCGGGCTGGATTTACTGGTCAAACTGGCGGAAAAAATTCTGCGTCGCCACCCTCGTTATATTACGTTATTAGCGCCGTTTATCTGTTATATCTTCACTTTTATGTCAGGAACGGGGCATGTCGTTTATAGCTTGTTACCGGTTATTTCTGAAGTCGCACGGGATTCTGGTATTCGACCGGAACGTCCTTTATCTATTTCCGTTATCGCATCGCAACAGGCGATCACCGCCAGTCCTATATCTGCCGCCATGGCGGCGATGATTGGTTTAATGGCGCCGTTGGGCGTCTCTATTTCAACCATTATGATGATTTGCGTGCCCGCCACGTTAATCGGCGTAGCGATGGGGGCAATAGCGACCTTTAATAAAGGAAAAGAGTTAAAAGACGATCCGGAATATCAACGTCGGCTTGCTGAAGGGTTAATTAAACCTGCGCAGAAAGAAAGTAAAAATACGGTGGTCACTGCGCGCGCCAAATTGTCGGTGGCGTTATTTCTGACCAGCGCGATCGTTATCGTTCTGTTAGGACTGATTCCGGCGCTGCGACCCATGGTAGAAACAGCGAAAGGGCTACAACCGCTTTCGATGTCCGCCGCTATCCAGATTACGATGCTCTCTTTTGCCTGCCTGATTGTGTTGTTATGCCGACCGCAGGTCGATCAAATTATCAGCGGTACGGTATTTCGGGCGGGCGCGCTGGCGATTGTCTGCGCCTTCGGCCTGGCCTGGATGAGTGAGACGTTCGTGAATGGTCATATCGCGTTGATTAAGGCAGAAGTGCAAACTCTATTGCAACAGCATACCTGGCTTATCGCCATTATGATGTTTTTCGTGTCCGCTATGGTCAGCAGCCAGGCGGCAACGACGTTAATTCTGTTGCCGCTGGGGCTGGCGTTAGGGTTGCCCGCTTATGCGTTAATCGGCTCCTGGCCTGCCGTTAACGGCTATTTCTTTATTCCGGTGGCGGGACAGTGTCTGGCGGCGCTGGCGTTTGACGACACCGGTACGACGCGTATCGGCAAATATGTGCTTAACCATAGTTTTATGCGTCCGGGATTAGTTAACGTGATTGTCTCGGTCATTGTCGGGCTGTTAATAGGAAAAATGGTTCTGGCCTGATTGTTATTCATGTTTTTATAGCACACGCCACTTATTATTTTTAATTCAGAGGAAGAAAATGAAAATTAGAGTTTTCATGGCCACCGTGTTGCTGCTCATCAGCCACTGTGTATTTAGCACAACGTCACTACCGCATATTGTTATTCTCGCGACAGGCGGTACTATCGCCGGGACGGCAGCCAATAATACGCAAACCGCCGGATATAAATCTGGTGAACTTGGCGTGCAAACATTAATAAATGCCGTGCCGGAAATGAATAATATCGCTCGCGTTGACGGCGAGCAGGTGGCGAATATTGGTAGCGAAAATATGACCAGCGATATTATCCTGAAACTTTCACAGAAGGTAAATGCGTTATTGGCGCGGGACGATGTTGACGGTGTGGTTATTACTCATGGCACTGACACGCTCGATGAAACCGCCTACTTTCTTAATTTGACCGTGAAAAGCGACAAACCGGTGGTGTTTACCGCTGCAATGCGGCCCGCGTCGGCAATCAGCGCCGATGGCGCAATGAACCTGCTGGAAGCGGTCACGGTGGCTGCTGACCCGAATGCGAAGGGACGCGGTGTAATGGTCGTTTTAAACGATCGTATTGGTTCGGCGCGCTTTGTAACGAAAACCAATGCCACGACTCTGGATACCTTTAAAGCGCCGGAAGAGGGCTATCTGGGGGTCATCGTTAATGGTCAGCCACAGTTCGAAACGCGGGTGGAAAAAATTCATACCCTGCGATCTGTTTTTGACGTACGTAATATCAAGAAATTACCCAATGTGGTGATTATTTACGGCTATCAGGACGACCCGGAATATATGTATGATGCGGCGATCGCCCATCACGCGGACGGTATTATTTATGCCGGAACCGGCGCAGGTTCAGTCTCGGTACGCAGCGACGCGGGGATTAAAAAAGCGGAGAAGGCCGGGATTATCGTGGTGCGTGCTTCCCGCACCGGAAACGGCGTAGTACCGTTGGATAAAGGGCAGCCAGGGCTGGTGTCTGACTCGCTCAACCCGGCGAAGGCGCGAGTCTTGCTGATGACGGCATTAACTCAGACGCGTAATCCGGAACTGATCCAGAGTTATTTCAGTACGTATTAATCATGAAGGCTTGTGCGCCCACCCTCGAAGATGGGCGCACAGAGCGATGAATGCAGGTCGGTGGCCTTTACGTAGTTGAATTCCGGTCTTACAGGTCGGAGTAGTCTAAGGCATGAGCAACATCCGCAAGCATTGGAAAAGAGCTTTGTCCACCATACTTTTGAATTGAGCACATGCTTATTTCAGCAGCAAAAGGGATGGCCTTTGTTAAAGGGATATTATTAACCAGGCAGTAGGCAATGCCGCCGATAAATGAATCGCCAGCACCTGTAGTATCAATAACTTCAGGGCAAAAGACCGCTGGAAAGTGCATGGTTGACTCATCCGAGGATAATACCGCGCCTTTTTCCCCTAATGTTATAATGACATTACTCCTAACCATTTTATGTAACTTAGCGGCACAAGAATGAGCGTCATCAATTGATGAAACTTCACTACCTGCCATAAAGCTGGCTTCTGTTTCATTAACGACCAGGTAATCAACAGAACTTAATGTTGATGGCGCTATACTTCTGGCTGGCGCATTATTAAGTATAACTTTGCATTGATACATACTGGCGACTTTAATAACATATTCAACGATATGTGAAGGTATTTCTGATTGCAGAATCACCAGCGGTTTTCCATCAAATAAATTATCGCTAATATCATTTTCGTTTAACAGATAGTTAGCTCCTTTAATAATGGTGCTACAATAATCACCGGACTCAAGGATCTGTACGATGCCGATACCTGTGGTGGTTCCCCGTTTCAATACGTTAGCAACGGAGACATTATTTTCATGTAGGGCATTAATGAGGTGCTCGCCATAAATGTCGTTCCCTACACACCCCACCATACTCACGTTCAATCCCAGTTTTGAGCACTGTACCGCTTGATTAGCACCTTTACCACCAGGCATTAACATCAATTCATTACCCGTAAATGTTTCTCCTACTTCAGGCAGACGATCTTGCTGAATAAGAATGTCGTAATTAAGACTTCCAATAACAACTACATCTCTTTTCATTTTATTTACCTTTAACTGACAGTGCGTTTGGAGATCACCGCGTTCCTGGTGCTTAATAAGCTATTCTTAGTTATCTCACTGGTTTTACTGGCGATAATAGTAAAAATAGCATCAAGAATATTTAGGTGTACAATTCGGGTAGTGGCGTTCTCTCCGGTGATAGGGTTATTTTTTACCGCAGAGATTATCGAATGACGACAAATCAGGCTAAGAGGACTATTAGGATAGTTCGTTAAGCAAATTGTTTCGGCACCTCTTTCATTTGCAATATTAACCATCTGAATAATGTCAGAAGTTTGTCCTGAGTGTGATACTGCGAGAAGAATATCACCCTGGCGCATAAGGGATGCGGACATCAGTTGCTTATGGCTATCACTGAATACAGTTGAAAAAATACCTATCTTCAATAGCTTATGGTTAAAGTCATCGCAGATGGACGCTGAGCCACCACAGCCAGCAATAAAAATTTTTGCTTCAGCGTTTTTATGGATAAAAAGCCAGGCAACTGATTTGATAATAGAGCAGTCAATAACATTTAACGCCTCTTGCAACGCCAGAATAGAATTCAAGAGTGTGCTTTCGAAAATTTTCTCTATGAATCCTTCAGAATCAGGAATGACAGGAATATCTACGGTATCTTCATTGTTGTTAATATTTTTAGAAATACTGAGCTTTAAGTCATGAAACCCTGTAAACCCGAGTTTTTTTGAAACCTTTGTAATGCTTGATACACTTACTTTAAGATAATGTGCAATATCGGTAATTGACATGTTTGATAAAGTCTGGGGATTATCATGAATGAAACGAGCGATTGCTCGTTCTTTTTTACCCAGTTCAGGAGCAAGGGTTTTTGCAAGTAAAAAAACTTCATTGCCATTAAGTCTGCTGTGCATAACTCCTCCTGTAGATGTAAAAATAAAACTACCATGCTATAACCATATTAAAATGTTATCTCGATCACAGCCTGTAAAATGTTTTATTTTTGCATTTTACTCGCAGTAAAATTTTTAAGACTAATATCATTAAATTACTTTATTTTCAGTAATATTTTATTGTAGATATTTACTGTGCTCATAATCTTTCTTATAAAAGCACCTGAGATACATAACAAGGTGACTATAATGAAATTTTCTTCGCGAATTAATTCTTTCCGCTCAAGACCTGAATTGTTTAATGCAGATAATAAGATGGATACATGTGATCTTATTACAAGAATGGGCAATGTAGATGGATTGACGCATATAGAGCTAAACTATCCTGAGCATTTTATTGGACAGGATAAAAAAATCATTAAACAATGTATTACAGATAACGGATTGAAAGTTAGCGGAATTGCACTACGTTACAATAAAGATTTTATTGATGGTGAATTTACTAACCCAGATTCTGTTCTTCGCGATAAAGCGATTGAGACAACGTTGGAAGCTGCTGAAGTTTGTAAGTTCCTGGGGGGCACTACTGTAACTTTATGGTTTGGCTATGACGGTTATGATTACCCATTTCAACAAGACTATTTTCGAGCGTATGAATTGCTGGTAAATGCCTTACGTAAGGTGACAAGTGCTCATCCAGATCTTCAGTTTAGTTTTGAATACAAGCCTTATGAACCACGGACCTTTTCTTATATTAGTGATGTTTCCTCAACCCTAATGTTAATTGATGATGTCGGTAACGATAACTTGGGGATTACACTTGATTTCTGCCATATGATAATGAAAAAGGAAAACCCAGCATTTTCATTATTCCAGTCAGCACGTAAAAATAGACTTGTAGGCTTCCATTTAAATGACGGATATGGTCATTTCGATGATGGTTTAATGTTAGGTTCAGTCCATCTGTTACAGACTCTTGAATATATTTACTATGCTAAACGCGTTAATTTCAATGGATTGATTTATTTTGATACTTTCCCTAGCCGCGAGGATCCAGTTGCAGAATGTGCGCTGAATATTCGAATGTATAAAGCACTTTCAGACTTTATAGATCAACTCAGTATTCCTGAGATAGAAGCGATGATCAAAAGCCAGGATGCACTAAAAGTACAGGGTATGTTGTTAAGCATGATAGCCAAATAATAAGAAACCACAACTTACCTCTTATCCGTTACCAGTCAGTGTATGACACTGGAGGGAATTATGTTTGAAAAATTAGGTCTGCCAAAAAATCTATTATGGGGCTACATTGGCCTGACAATATTTATGATAGGCGATGGCGTTGAACAAGCATGGATTTCGATTTGGCTTGTTGAAAAGGGTTTGTCTGTTGCCCAGGCATCTTATTTAATAACGGCTTATGGTATTACTGTTACTCTGGCCGCATGGGTTACGGGCGTACTGGTTCAAACGTTAGGGCCTCGTAAAGTGATGTTCTGTGGGCTTGTTGCCTTTATAATAGGTAGTATCGGTTTTATCGGCATTGGCCTGAAGAATATGGATTTGGTCTGGATGCTGCCCTTCTATGCTATTCGTGGGATCGGGTATCCTCTGTTCGCTTATTCATTTCTGATTTGGATTAATTACAGCACGCCTGTCGCGCGTCGATCCACCGCAGTTGGCTGGTTCTGGTTTACTTTCTCATTAGGACTTAGCGTTATTGGCCCTTTCTTCTCCTCAATAGCATTACCTGTACTGGGTGAAATTCATGTTCTGTGGGTTGGGTTACTGTTTGTTCTTATTGGTTCAATATTGGGTATTTGGGTCAACCGTGATGTTGTGCCGGCATCCGAGATTCACCCTTTTAGTGCAGGCGAATTATTAAAAGGTATCACCATCTTACAACGTCCGATTATTGCGATAGGGCTTGTAGTTAAATCAGTCAATGGTATTGCCCAATACGGACTGGCAACATTTTTACCTTTATACCTTATTAGTTATGGCTATAGTAAAACAGAGTGGCTACATATGTGGTCATCTGTTTTTCTGGTAGCTATTTTTGCGAATCTCTTTTTTGGTTTTTTTGGTGATAAATTCGGCTGGCGAAAAACAATCATGTGGGTTGGGGGATTTGGCTATGCCGTGGTCCTCTTACTTGTATGGGCTGTGCCGCAACTACTGGGACATAATTTTTACGTGATGGCATTCGTGCTCTGCCTATGTGGCGTGACGATGGCAGGCTACGTGCCTCTTTCGGCCTTGTTTCCCATGCTGGCCCCTGATAGTAAAGGAGCGGCAATGTCGGTTCTTAATCTGGGCGCTGGGCTTGGCGCCTTTATTGCCCCCGCAATTACCGCTTTATTCTATTCTTCTCTTGGGGCTGGCGGTGTGCTGGGTATTTATGCGGGTCTGTATGTGCTCAGCGGTGTACTTACTCCGTTCCTTAAGACTCCGGAAGAGTTGCGGCAACAGGTTGCGTTGCAAAATGAGAGAGCTTAATCAGTTACGTGTTGAGACTTCGTTAGCTTTTTAGTTGCTATCCGGCCTACATAATATAAAGCGCGTAGGCCGGATAATTATCGTCCGGTATGACGACGATTAACGCATGGTCACAAACTCTTCCGATGCGGTCGGGTGAATAGCGACGGTATTATCGAAGTCTTTCTTGGTAGCGCCCATCTTCAGCGCCACTGCGAAGCCCTGCAACATTTCATCCATGCCGAAGCCGATACCGTGGATACCCACAATTTTTTCTTCCGGCCCGACGCAGACCAGCTTCATACGGCACGGCTGGCGGTGCGTCGTCACCGCGGTATACATAGCGGTAAACGATGATTTATAGACTTTCACCTGCTCGTCGCCGTACTGCTCGCGCGCCTGCGGCTCGCTTAACCCGACGGTGCCGATAGGCGGATGGCTAAAGACCACGGTCGGGATGTTGCTGTAGTCCAGATGCTCGTCCGGCTTGTTGTTAAACAGGCGCTCGGAGAGACGGCGACCGGCGGCGACGGCGACTGGCGTTAGCTCTACCGCGCCAGTGTTGTCGCCAACGGCGTAAATACCTTCAATGTTGGTATTCTGGAATTTATCGACAATGATGTAACCTTTTTCATTGGTTTTCACGCCCGCTGCCGCCAGATTAATATTGTCGGTCGACGGTTCGCGACCAATGGCCCAGATCAGGCAATCAACGGTTTCACTGCGGCCATCTTCCAGTTCCAGAGTCAGACTGCCGTCGGCGTTTTTCACCACCGCTTTCGGCACGGCGTGAGTATGCAGTTGCGGGCCTTCGGCGTTCATCACCTCAACCAGCGTTTCGCTAATCATCGGGTCAAAACTGCGCAGCGGCGCATGTTTACGGACAAACAGATGCGTTTTCGCCCCCAGCGCGTTGATAACGCCAGCCAGTTCAACGGCGATATAACCTGCGCCTACCACTGCGACGCGTTCCGGCAAGGCAGACAGCGCAAAGAAACCGTCGGAATCAATGCCGTATTCCACGCCTGGAATCTCAGGATGGCTCGGACGGCCGCCGGTAGCGATCAAAATATGGTCGGCGGTGATGGTTTCGCCGTTCACTTCAATGGTTTTGGCATCGACAAAGCGGGCAAAGCCTTTAATCACATCCACGTTATTTTTGCCCAGCACGTTGTCGTATGAAGTATGGATGCGGTCAATATACGCGGTACGGCTGGCAATCAGCTTGCTCCAGTCGAACTGATTAATCGTGGTGTCAAAACCGTAGTCCGGGCCATACAGATGAATCGCTTCACGAATCTGCGCGGCATGCCACATCACTTTCTTCGGCACGCAGCCCACGTTAACACAGGTACCGCCCAGCTCTTTGGCTTCGATGAGCGCGCATTTCTGGCCGTACATAGCGGCGCGGTTAATCGAGGCGATACCGCCGCTGCCGCCGCCGATAGCGATGTAATCATAGTGTTTGGTCATGACCGCTCCTTTATGTTCGTTGTCGGACGGATAGATTCTGCGCTACCCGCCAAAATATTCGCGATTGTATACCTGAAGGTGAAAGGTTCCACCGATGGCTGTGATTACTCCGGCACGATCCAGCTTACCGAAGTGTGTCCGTGACCGTTTGGCGCCAACCTGCTGTGCAGCCACGGTAGCACGTTGTTCATCTGCTGCTCCAGTTTCCACGGCGGGTTAACCACGATCATACCGGACGCCGTCATCCCGCGCTGATCGCTGTCCGGGCGGATCGCCAGCTCAATTTGCAGGATTTTACGGATGCCGGTGGCCTCCAGATCATGAATCATGCGCTTAATTTGCTGGCGGAGCACCACCGGATACCATAGCGCGTATGTCCCGGTGGCGAAACGTTTATAACCCTCGCTGATGCCGCTGACTACCGCCTGGTAGTCGGTTTTCATTTCATAAGGCGGGTCAATGAGGATCAGACCGCGGCGGGAAACCGGCGGTAATTTGGCTTTCAGTTGCTGATAGCCGTCAGCGCGTTCCACACGGGCGCGGTTGTCTTTTTGAAACTCCGCGCGCAACAGTGGGAAGTCGCTGGGATGCAATTCCGTGAGTTGCAGACTGTCCTGCTCACGCAGCAACTGGCGGGCGATTAACGGGGAGCCCGGGTAGTAGCGTAACTGCCCGCTGCGGTTGAAATGTTTTACGACGCTAATATACGGTTCCAGTTCGGCGGGCAGGTCGTCCTGCTGCCAGATACGGGAGATGCCTTCCAGATACTCTCCGGTACGTTCAGCATGTTCGCTGCCCAACTGATAACGCCCCGCGCCCGCGTGCGTGTCCAGATAGAGAAACGGTTTTTCTTTCTCTTTTAGCGACTCGATGATCAGGCTCTGAACGGTATGTTTAAGGACGTCGGCGTGGTTGCCAGCGTGAAAGCTGTGACGATAACTGAGCATGGATGCAGATATTCCGGGAAGTAAACAAGTTAGCCGATAGTTTACCGCAGATCCGTAGAGATTACCGCTCTTGCGCTTTTATCGCCGTTGGCCAGGAGGAAAAACAAGTAGGCTGTGGCGTCAGAGCGTAAATAACGTCAACGAAGTGATGCAGGCGTCTGGATTGGCCTGTTTTACGGTCTTAAGGAAGGTGGCAAAATTTCGATTGAATAGGGTGTAGTTATGAAGGAAGCGCGTCTGTTTTCTTTGCCCTTCCGCTGTTATCCAGTCGACTGACCAGACTGAACGACCACTGACTCTCGTTGTTCCCGGTTTCGCCTCAATGATGCTGGTGAGTGGTATCGCGGTGGTGATACCGTCCGCGACTTCATAGAGGTACTGCATGTCAAAGTAGTAATCCGCGTTATAGCCGCGAGAACTGCCAAATTTTCGCAGCATCAGCGAAGAAGATGAAATTAATTTACGGCCATCTTGCAGATGCTTACTCCGACGGAAAATTTTCCGCCCAGGGAAAATAAAGAAAACAATAAATATCAGTACAATAACCTGTAATAACGTGGTCATATACAATCCTTGTATTCCAGAAACGAAAAAGTTGAGAATATTATACATGGGCAGTTTGCGCAAAAATGACAGCGATTGATGCCACGGCCCTGTTTTCAGAAAAACACCCATGAAAAGCCTATCTGAATTTAACGCTAATCATGCCGCGACGCGTCCACTGACTTACCCCTGTCGGGTCTTATTCTGAAATCGTTTTTATTATGATGATAGTGCTGGTTTTACCTTGTTTATTTGATTAAAACGATAGCGCTAATAATAGAAAAGAAAGGATTCATTGATGTTCCATTATGGAAAATGTGTCGTTCGCACGCTGTTTTTATTACTGGTTTGCTGTTCGCTGTCGGGCTGTCTTTCATTTGGGCTGATACTTGCCACCGATAAAGATGGCAATCGTCATCAGTCTACCTGGAAATCGGATACCGTTACCGCGCTTTCCTTAGGTAAAGATAGCAACGGGAAAACGGGCTGGGTGTTTGTTGGCGAACATTTTGACTACCTGTTGACCCAGGGCGGCGATAATGTGGTGGCGCTGTTAAAAGATGCGACTATTCGCCGGGATAAAATGCGAGTAAAGGATGGCGTTAAATTCCTGATTGATACAGATAAGAAGGAGTTTACGGGTGAAGTCAATGTGACTTACGCCTGGGTGGATGAGAAAGATAAACTGGCGGCGGTAGGCTACGGGTTTACTTGTGCAGACGGCGCGGCAAATTGCATGCTATCCGTCATGGACCTGAAGGGGACTATCCATCAGAAAAATAAAGATCAGAGCGTTACTCAGCAGCTAGCGTTTTACCATCCTTTCACCGTTGAGTTCTATCAGTATCAGCGCAGTATGTCCGGGGCAAAATTTGGCAGAGTGTTGCTGCCGGTAACTTTGGCGCTGGATATTGTCACTATGCCGCTACAGCTACTGATCTTCAGTCGTTAAAATTGGATTCAGCAGCAATGCCTACGTTCGGATGCTGGCGTTGCTGCACGGGTGAAATGAGCGCCCACCATCATTGAAATTCCCCCAACTATCCCCCATTCTAGATCCATAGCGAAAGCGCGATAGAGCGCTTCATTTCTTTTTTAGACCAGGACTGCGCATATGACCAATCCATTACTAACGTCTTTTTCACTGCCGCCTTTTTCTGCAATTAAACCGGAGCATGTGGTGCCTGCGGTCACCAAAGCGTTGGCCGATTGCCGGGCGGCGGTAGAAGGCGTTGTGGCGCATGGCGCGCCGTATAGCTGGGAAAACCTCTGCCAGCCGTTGGCGGAAGCCGACGATGTTCTGGGGCGTATTTTCTCGCCAATTAGCCACTTAAACTCGGTGAAAAATAGTCCGGAGCTGCGTGAAGCCTACGAACAGACGCTGCCGCTGCTGTCTGAATACAGCACCTGGGTTGGGCAACATGAAGGACTGTACAACGCGTACCGCGACCTGCGCGACGGCGATCATTACGCCACTCTGAATACCGCGCAGAAGAAAGCGGTTGATAACGCGCTGCGTGATTTTGAACTGTCCGGCATCGGCCTGCCGAAAGAGAAACAGCAGCGTTACGGCGAAATCGCCACTCGCCTGTCTGAGCTGGGCAACCAGTACAGCAATAATGTGCTCGATGCCACTATGGGCTGGACGAAGCTCATCACCGACGAAGCCGAGCTGGCGGGAATGCCGGAAAGCGCGCTCGCCGCCGCTAAAGCCCAGGCGGAAGCCAAAGAGCAGGAAGGCTACCTGCTGACTCTGGATATCCCGAGCTATCTGCCGGTGATGACCTACTGCGACAACCAGGCGTTGCGTGAAGAGATGTATCGCGCCTATTCCACTCGCGCCTCCGACCAGGGGCCGAACGCCGGTAAGTGGGATAACAGCCCGGTGATGGAAGAAATTCTTGCGCTGCGCCATGAACTGGCGCAACTGCTGGGCTTCGAAAATTATGCCCATGAATCGCTGGCCACCAAAATGGCGGAAAATCCGCAGCAGGTGCTCGACTTCCTGACTGATTTGGCGAAACGCGCCCGTCCGCAGGGGGAAAAAGAGCTGGCCCAGCTGCGCGCCTTCGCCAAAGCCGAATTTGGCGTTGAGGAGCTACAACCGTGGGATATCGCGTACTACAGTGAAAAGCAAAAACAGCACCTGTACAGCATCAGCGATGAGCAGCTACGTCCGTACTTCCCGGAAAACAAAGCCGTGAATGGCCTGTTTGAAGTGGTGAAACGTATTTACGGCATCACTGCCAAAGAGCGTACTGATGTTGATGTCTGGCACCCGGAAGTGCGTTTCTTTGAACTGTATGACGAAAATAACGAGTTGCGCGGCAGCTTCTACCTTGACCTGTACGCACGCGAACACAAACGCGGCGGGGCGTGGATGGACGACTGTGTCGGCCAGATGCGTAAGGCGGACGGCACATTGCAAAAGCCGGTCGCTTATCTGACCTGTAATTTCAACCGTCCGGTGAACGGTAAACCCGCTCTGTTTACCCATGACGAAGTGATCACCCTGTTCCACGAGTTTGGTCATGGCCTGCATCATATGCTGACCCGCATTGAGACCGCCGGGGTCTCCGGCATCAGCGGGGTGCCGTGGGACGCGGTCGAACTGCCAAGTCAGTTTATGGAAAACTGGTGCTGGGAGCCGGAAGCGCTGGCGTTTATTTCCGGCCACTATGAAACCGGCGAGCCGTTGCCGAAGGAACTGCTGGATAAAATGCTGGCGGCGAAAAACTATCAGGCGGCGCTGTTTATTCTGCGTCAGCTGGAGTTCGGTCTGTTTGATTTCCGTCTGCATGCGGAATTTAATCCGCAGCAAGGAGCGAAAATTCTTGAGACGCTCTTTGAAATCAAAAAACAGGTCGCCGTGGTGCCGTCACCGACATGGGGCCGCTTCCCACATGCGTTCAGCCATATCTTTGCTGGCGGCTATGCGGCAGGCTACTACAGCTATCTGTGGGCCGACGTACTGGCGGCGGACGCTTATTCCCGCTTTGAGGAGGAAGGCATTTTCAACCGTGAGACCGGTCAGTCGTTCCTTGATAACATCCTGACTCGCGGTGGTTCTGAAGAGCCGATGGAACTCTTTAAACGCTTCCGTGGCCGTGAACCACAGCTGGACGCGATGCTGGAGCATTACGGGATTAAAGGCTGATTTTACGTGCAAATCTGCTTAATGGATGAAACGGGCGCCACAGACGGCGCCTTATCTGTTCTGGCTGCCCGCTGGGGACTGGAGCATGACGAAGACAACCCGATGGCGCTGGTATTGACGCCGCAACATCTGGAGCTGCGCAAGCGCGACGAACCGAAGCTCGGCGGCATTTTCGTCGATTTTGTCGGCGGCGCGATGGCCCATCGACGTAAGTTCGGCGGCGGGCGCGGCGAAGCGGTGGCGAAAGCCGTTGGTATCAAAGGCGATTATCTGCCGGATGTGGTTGATGCCACG
Organism: Salmonella sp. SSDFZ54; assembly: GCF_004010735.1. Classification (NCBI taxonomy): domain Bacteria; kingdom Pseudomonadati; phylum Pseudomonadota; class Gammaproteobacteria; order Enterobacterales; family Enterobacteriaceae; genus Salmonella; species Salmonella sp. SSDFZ54. Next base: position 1,646,389 of record NZ_CP034819.1, on the reverse strand, counting down.
GCCGGACTGGGGCGCGATGCGTTTGTGCTGGCGTCCGTCGGCTGCCGCGTGCGGATGCTGGAGCGTAACCCGGTGGTTGCCGCGCTGCTCGATGACGGTCTGACGCGCGGCTATGCCGATGCGGACATTGGCGGCTGGCTTCAGGAGCGTTTGCAGTTGATTCATGCTTCCAGCCTGACGGCGTTGACTGATATCACGCCGCGCCCGCAGGTGGTCTACCTCGATCCGATGTTTCCTCACCGGCAGAAAAGCGCGCTGGTGAAGAAAGAGATGCGGGTGTTTCAGTCGTTGGTGGGGCCGGATTTAGACGCCGACGGACTGCTGGAACCGGCGCGTCAGTTGGCGACCAAACGCGTGGTGGTCAAACGTCCCGATTATGCGCCGCCGCTGGCGGATGTCGCGACGCCCAACGCCATCGTCACCAAAGGGCATCGGTTTGATATTTATGCCGGAACCCCTCTGACGGAGTAACGGATTGCCCGATGACGTTGCGCTTATCGGGCCTACGATTCTCAATTATTTGTAGGCCGGATAAGGCGTAAGCCGCATCCGGCACTGAGTATTACTGTTCGGTGCCTGGCGTATTAATCATTCGGTTTAACCACGGCACCATAATGGCCATCACCACGGTGACCGCCAGCGTTACCAGACCAATTTTGCTAAAGACGCCGGTATAAATTGGCAGCGTCTGTAACGGATCGGTGATGTTTTCCGGTACGGCAGTGAAGGTCGCCACATAACCGCCGAGCAGGAAGGCGGCGGCCTGGGTCAGGAACCACATTCCCAGAATAAAGCCCATCAGATGCTGCGGCACCAGAGCGGCGACCATTGCCAGCCCCAGCGCGCTAATCAGCAGCTCGCCCAGACTCTGGAACAGATACACCAGCACGATAAACCACGGCGACGTCAATCCTTGCGCATCGGCAAACCACATCCCGGCGGCGGCGGCGGTCAGAAAACCCAGCGCGCAGAGGAACATACCGAGCGTAAACTTCATCGGCATAGTCAGATCTTTGCCTTTGCTACCCAGTCGGGTGTAAACCGCTGCCAGTACCGGACTGGCGACGACCACCCAGAATGGGTTCAGCGCCTGAAAACTCACCGGGTTAATGGCGAATCCAAGAATTTCATGATGCACGTTATTAATCGCAAAGAAGTTCAGCGAGGTAGGCATCTGCGCATACAGAATGTAAAACAGCACGGCTTCAATCATCAGAATAAACGCCACGAACATTTTATTGCGGCCGGTTTTATCCAGACGAAACGCTTCGCGAAAGAAGAAAATAGTGACGACGATAGAAAGGACGATGAGCACCAGATTGGCAATCTTAACGTTGTGCATCAGCCAGGCGCAGAGGAAAATCATGACGACGGTGCCGAGCAGTACCAGCAGCAAATTGCGAAAACGTAGCGGTTTATGATCCGGTTCAGAACCGATATTTTTCACCATGCCACGGCAGGCGAAGTACACCAGAAGCGCAACAATTAAACCAGCGCCGCACAGATTATAGGTCACCGCATAGCCAAATTTATCGGCAATCACCGGTGCCAGCGATAGCGATAACAAAGAACCGATGTTAATCGACATATAAAACAGAGTGAAAGCGCCATCCAGCCGGGGATCTTTAGGCTGATAGCATTTAGAGAGCAGGCTGGCGGGATTGGCTTTAAATAACCCGTTGCCCACGGCAATCGTACCCAGTGCGATAAAAATCAGATCGGGATTTAATAGCGACATACCGGTCATAAAATAGCCAATCGCCAGCACAATCGCGCCCAGGACCAGGGTGCGTTTAGTCCCTAACAGATGGTCGCCAACATAGCCGCCGATGGAGATCAGGCCATAAACCAGCGCCGCAAAAGCGCCAAAGGTAATAAAGGCCTGTTCCTGAGAAAAACCCAATTGTTTAACGAAAAAGACCGCCAGGATGCCCTGGACGCCGTAATAGCCAAATCGTTCCCATAATTCTACAAAAAAGATCATGAAGAATGGACGAGGTTGCTGCAGCAAGCCCGTAGGTGCAGTTGTATTCATATTCCTTCGCCTTTTAATGCCATCCCGAAACGTATGAGCGCGTATATCAAAACGCGCCGAAAAGACTTACCCTGATATAGACTGCGGTTATTAGCCTGATCAATAGGTTATTATACAAATGATACGCAAACTAATTAGTGGATCACACTAATTATGTTTGGTGTGATGGAATGATGTACTGAGTACTGCGAAGAAGGGGGGATAAACAAAACGCCCACATAAGCGGGCGTTGTTGTTGATAGCCGGAATTTGCCTGATGGTTCAGGCCAACCTTATTGACTATAGACCAGATGCGGTTTTAGCCGCCAGCCGGCACGGCAAGTATTACTCTTCTTCGTCGCGCAGCGGAACAATCAGCATGTCAACGTGAACGGTGTTGATCAGCTGGCGCGCAGAAGACATCAGTTTGCTCCAGAAGTCCTGGTGATGACCGCAAACGACCAGATCCATATCGTATTTCTTGATGGCGTCAACCAGCACCTGGCCCAAGTCGCCGCTACCGCTCAGGGTTTCAGTGATAGGGTAGCCAGCGTTGGTAGACAGCTCGGTCAGCGCGTGGTGGGTTTCTTCGGAGATACGTTTCTGCATATCGCCCAGATTGACGTCAATCAGACCGGTGTACAGGTCAGAATAGTTCACATCAACGTGGATGAGGGAGATTTTCGCGTTGTAGGGGCGCGCCATAGAGACCGCTTTTTCAACCAGAACTTTACTTTCCGGGGAGAGATCAACTGCGATAAGAATGTGTTTATAAGCCATAGTGTTACTCCTTCCATAAGTTGTCGATGACCATTGAGCTACTGGCGTTTCTTATGCCGCCGCGTCACCCGCGTCCTGCGAACTCTATGCGCGGGGCTAGCTCAGCCGTTTACCATAACTATCCTTACATTATAGCGACCAGGATAATCCGTCAATCTGCCTTGCTTGCCAGTTAGTTAAACAAAATTTTCAGGGAATTGCATTGATAGTGATTAACCTTCTGGTAAAAAAATTAACTGATCTCCTACAATGTGTATAAGAGCCGTTCGAATGCGGAGCGCTAATATGGACGGCTTTCGTAGTACTCTTTCACTGATTGTCTGGCAGGGTATCGGGGAGCGGTAGTCCCGGAGAGGAACTCCGTGGGCGGGTCGCCGGGGAGGAGATATGATAAGCACCGTCTCACTATTCTGGGCTTTATGTGTCGTTTGCATTGTTAATATGGCGCGCTATTTCTCATCGCTACGCGCACTGTTAGTGGTACTTCGTGGTTGCGATCCTTTGCTCTATCAATATGTCGATGGCGGCGGCTTCTTTACCACGCATGGTCAGCCCAACAAACAGGTGCGCCTGGTATGGTATATCTACGCTCAGCGCTATCGCGATCATCATGATGAAGAATTTATTCGCCGTTGTGAACGCGTGCGCCGCCAGTTTCTGCTGACCAGCGCGTTATGCGGTTTGGTGGTGGTGAGCTTGATTGCGCTCATGATTTGGCACTGAATGAAAAAAGCGGGCCAGTTTCCTGACCCGCTCGTGTTAGATAAGCCTCCCGGATGACAGGCTCGGCTGCCTGATGACGCCGCTTGTAGCGGCCTGTCAGGCCTGTGTCGTTTCATCCTGACAGGCCGGATTAGCGACAGCGCTATCCGGCCCATTTGGCTTAAATAATCTTCAGGGAAAGCCAGTACAGCACGCCGGAAAGAATAATCGCCGCCGGTAACGTAAATACCCAGGCCATCAGAATGCTGGTCACGGTTTTACGCTGCAACCCGCCGCCATCAACGACCATGGTTCCCGCCACTGAAGAGGAGAGTACGTGAGTGGTAGAAACTGGCATACCGGTGTAGCTGGCAAGACCGATAGAGACTGCCGCCGTCATCTGCGCCGACATTCCCTGCGCATACGTCATGCCTTTTTTACCAATTTTCTCGCCGATAGTGGTCGCCACGCGACGCCAGCCGATCATCGTACCAATACCCAGCGCCAACGCCACTGCCATAATGATCCACACCGGCGCATACTCAATGGTGCTTAACATATCGGTCTTCAGCTTTTTCAGCAGGCGCTGGTCATCGCTGCTTACGCCAGGCAATTTCACGACTTTATCGGTCGTGTCGGAAATGCACAGCATAATGCGACGCAACTGACTACGCTGTTCAACGCTTAACTTGTCGTAGCTTTCCACGTTTGCCAGCATCCCTTTCGCACGGTTAAGCGCGTTAATGGTGTTAGCCGGATGGCAGTGGAATTCAGTCGGTTCAGTCGCGCCCGGTTCCGGAGAGGGAATCAGTTGGTCAACGCCGGTGACGGCTTTCAGCAGGTCAGGACGCTGCTCAAAGTACGTTTCGACATTGTTGATAGCATCGCGCGTACGGGTGATTTCGTAGCTGGAGGCATTCATATTGACCACGAAACCCGCAGGCGCGACGCCAATCAGCACCAGCATGACCAGGCCAATGCCTTTCTGACCATCGTTCGCGCCATGCGAAAACGCCACGCCGATAGCTGAGAGGATCAGCGCGATACGCGTCCAGAATGGCGGCTTTTTCTTGCCGTCTTTCTTTTCACGTTCGGCTGGCGTCAGGTGGATACGGGCGCGTTTCTTAGTACCGCTCCAGTAGCGGCGCAGCAAGAAAATCAGACCGCCGGCGAATACCAGACCGACAATAGGGGAGATAATGAGTGAACCGAAAATATTGATAACTTTCGGGATGTTAAGCGCATCCACCACTGACGTGCCGGTCATCATCGCATTGGTTAAACCGATGCCGATAATGGCGCCAATCAGCGTGTGGGAACTGGACGCCGGCAACCCGAAATACCAGGTACCGAGGTTCCAGATAATCGCCGCCAGCAACATGGAAAAGACCATAGCGAGGCCGTGCGCGGAACCCATGTTGAGCAGGAGATCCGTCGGTAGCATATGCACAATGGCATACGCCACGCTGAGACCCCCCAGCAAAACGCCAAAAAAGTTAAACACCGCCGCCATGACAACCGCCAGCTGCGAACGCATCGCACGGGTGTAAATCACGGTTGCGACTGCATTGGCTGTGTCATGGAAGCCGTTAATCGCTTCGTAGAACAGCACAAAAGCCAGAGCAAGCAATAATAAAAGCCCGGTATGTAAATCCAGGCCAGCAAACAAATGTAGCATAGGACGTTACGCCATTTTGAGGACATGAACGCGGCGCATTATCAGTGACTTTGGCGGCGCGGGCAAAGTGAAATATAGACTTTTTTTGATGTACTTCGTGCTTTGTTTGATATCACTAAAGAATTATCTTATATATTTCAGATAAATACCATTTTCAGGCGCTTTTCGCGCTGGTGCGACCACTGAGGAAACTTTACAATTCCCGCCCGAATTTGAGAGAGGAAGGCGACGTGGAAAGGTTTGATGCCGTTATTATAGGCGCTGGCGCAGCGGGCATGTTTTGCGCCGCGCAGGCAGGACAGGCGGGTAGCCGCGTGCTGCTCATCGATAATGGCAAGAAGCCAGGACGTAAAATCCTCATGTCCGGCGGTGGGCGCTGCAACTTTACTAATCTTTATGTTGAGCCTGCTGCGTATTTGAGCCAGAACCCCCATTTTTGTAAATCAGCGTTAGCCCGCTATACCCAGTGGGATTTTATCGATCTGGTCGACAGGTATGGGATAGCCTGGCATGAGAAAACGCTGGGACAGCTTTTTTGCGATGATTCCGCCCAACGCATTGTCGATATGCTGGTTGCCGAGTGCGACAAAGGCGGCGTAACGATGCGCCTGCGTAGCGAGGTATTGAGCGTCGAGCGTGATGAGTCGGGTTTCGTACTGGCGTTGAACGGCGAGACGGTGACTACGCAAAAGCTGGTGATTGCCAGCGGCGGCCTGTCGATGCCGGGGCTTGGCGCATCACCGTTTGGCTATAAAATCGCCGAACAGTTTGGTCTCAAGGTGTTGCCGACGCGCGCCGGGCTGGTGCCCTTTACGCTACATAAGCCGCTGTTAGAACAGCTCCAGACGCTGTCTGGCGTCTCTGTGCCCTGCGTGATTACCGCCCGCAATGGCACGGTATTTCGGGAAAACCTACTTTTTACCCATCGTGGGCTGTCCGGCCCCGCCGTTTTACAGATTTCCAGCTACTGGCAACCGGGGGAGTTAGTGAGCATTAACTTATTGCCGGACCTCTCGCTGGAAGATGTTCTCAATGAACAGCGTAACGCGCACCCGAACCAGAGTCTGAAGAACACGCTGGCGATGCATTTGCCGAAACGGTTGGTGGAGTGTTTACAACAGTTGGGGCACATCCCGGATGTATCGCTCAGACAGTTGAACGTTCGTGATCAGCAGGCGTTGGTTGACACGCTTACGGCCTGGCAAGTGCAGCCTAACGGCACCGAAGGCTATCGGACAGCGGAAGTGACGCTGGGCGGCGTGGATACAAACGAACTATCATCGCGGACTATGGAAGCGCGCCGCGTGCCGGGTCTCTATTTTATCGGCGAAGTGATGGACGTCACCGGCTGGTTGGGCGGCTATAACTTCCAGTGGGCGTGGTCGAGCGCCTGGGCCTGCGCGCAGGATTTGGCGGCAAAACGCTAAGTACCATTACAAACAATAAGCGAATAGACATCCCGGACAGAGGTGTTAGTATCGATTTATAGCAGTTATGAGTATGCGTGTTTCATTTACGGCCAGGAACGCTGATGATGACAACATTACTCCCTCTTTTCCGGGTACCTACATCATTCACTCCCTTTGACGGCGAGCGCTTCATCGGCGTCTGTTCGTCGTCTGGCCCCTTTTCTTTTTTCATTCTTATCCCGAATGGAAACCCCCGCTGAGCGCACGCCCGGCGGACTTTGTGACACGCATGGTTAGACAACAGGGATTACGGCGGGTCGATTATGGACAAAATGAAGCGTCATCTGGTGTGGTGGGGAGCGGGGATTCTTGTGGCGGTGGCCGCGATAGCCTGGTGGATGCTGCGCCCTGCGGGAATACCGGAGGGATTTGCCGCCAGCAACGGCAGAATTGAAGCCACCGAAGTGGATATTGCCACTAAGATTGCCGGGCGTATTGATACCATCCTCGTTTCGGAAGGACAGTTCGTTCGTCAGGGCGAGGTGCTGGCGAAAATGGATACCCGCGTACTGCAGGAGCAGCGGCTGGAGGCGATTGCGCAGATTAAAGAGGCCGAGAGCGCGGTTGCCGCCGCCCGCGCCTTGCTGGAGCAACGCCAGAGTGAAATGCGCGCCGCGCAGTCGGTCGTCAAACAGCGGGAAGCTGAGCTGGACTCCGTCTCTAAACGTCACGTGCGTTCCCGTTCGCTGTCACAGCGTGGCGCGGTATCTGTACAACAGTTAGATGACGATCGCGCGGCGGCGGAAAGCGCGCGCGCCGCCCTGGAGACCGCCAAAGCGCAGGTATCTGCGGCAAAAGCGGCGATTGAGGCGGCGCGTACCAGTATTATCCAGGCGCAAACGCGTGTGGAAGCGGCGCAGGCGACCGAGCGGCGTATTGTCGCCGACATCGACGACAGCGAATTAAAAGCGCCGCGCGATGGACGCGTGCAGTACCGCGTTGCGGAGCCGGGCGAAGTGTTATCGGCTGGCGGCCGGGTGTTGAACATGGTCGATCTCAGCGATGTTTATATGACATTTTTCCTGCCGACCGAACAGGCGGGGTTGTTGAAGATCGGCGGCGAAGCGCGACTGGTGCTGGACGCCGCGCCGGATCTGCGTATTCCGGCGACGATCAGTTTTGTCGCCAGCGTGGCGCAGTTCACACCCAAAACCGTGGAAACCCACGATGAACGGCTGAAGCTGATGTTCCGTGTCAAAGCGCGTATTCCGCCAGAGCTACTGCGACAGCATCTGGAATATGTCAAAACCGGTTTGCCGGGAATGGCCTGGGTTCGTCTGGATGAGCGCGTGCCCTGGCCTGACGCTCTAAGCGTGAGGCTGTCGCAATGACGTCGCTGACGCTGGTGCCTGTTCCTCCCGTGGCGCAGCTTGAGGGGGTGAGCCAGCATTACGGAAAAACGGTCGCGCTGAACAATATCACGCTGGACATTCCCGCCCGTAGTATGGTCGGGCTGATTGGTCCGGACGGGGTGGGTAAGTCGAGCCTGCTGTCGCTGATTTCTGGCGCGCGGGTGATTGAGCAAGGGAACGTTATCGTCCTGGGCGGCGATATGCGCGATGCGAAACATCGCCGCGACGTCTGTCCGCGCATCGCCTGGATGCCGCAGGGGCTGGGGAAAAACCTTTATCACACGTTATCGGTTTATGAGAACGTCGATTTTTTTGCTCGTCTCTTTGGTCATGACAAAGCTGAACGCGAAGCGCGTATTACCGAGCTGCTGAACAGCACCGGCCTGGCGCCGTTTCGTGACCGTCCTGCCGGGAAGCTGTCCGGTGGGATGAAACAAAAGCTGGGGCTGTGCTGTGCGCTGATTCATGACCCGGAATTGCTGATTCTTGATGAGCCTACCACCGGCGTGGACCCGCTCTCCCGCGCTCAGTTCTGGGACTTAATCGACAGTATCCGCCAACGGCAGACCAATATGAGCGTGTTGGTCGCAACGGCCTATATGGAAGAGGCGGAGCGTTTTGACTGGCTGGTGGCGATGAATGCGGGCGAGATACTGGCAACCGGCAGCGCGCAGCAACTGCGGGCAAAAACCCATAGCGCGACGCTGGAACAGGCGTTTATCGCCCTGTTGCCAGAAGCGCAGCGCCAGGCGCATAAGCCAGTGGTGATCCCGCCGTATCACGCTGAGCAGGAAGAGATTGCCATTGAGGCGAAAGATCTGACCATGCGCTTCGGTAAGTTCGTCGCGGTTGACCATGTTAATTTCCGCATTCCGCGCGGCGAGATTTTTGGCTTCCTCGGTTCAAACGGTTGCGGCAAATCGACCACCATGAAAATGCTGACCGGTCTGCTTCCCGCCAGCGAAGGCCAGGCCTGGCTATTTGGCCAGCCGGTAGACCCGAACGACATCGATACCCGTCGCCGGGTCGGGTATATGTCGCAGGCTTTTTCGCTCTATAACGAACTCACCGTGCGGCAGAATCTGGAACTTCATGCCCGCCTGTTTCATATTCCGCCAGCGGAGATCCCGGCGCGCGTCGCGCAGATGATCGAACGCTTTATGCTAACGGAGGTGGAAGATACGCTCCCCGCTTCGTTGCCGCTCGGTATCCGCCAGCGTTTATCGCTGGCGGTAGCGGTGATCCATCGCCCGGAAATGCTGATTCTTGATGAGCCAACGTCCGGCGTTGATCCGGTCGCCAGGGATATGTTCTGGCAGCTTATGGTCGATCTTTCGCGTCAGGATAAGGTGACGATTTTTATCTCGACCCATTTTATGAACGAAGCGGAACGTTGCGACCGAATGTCATTGATGCACGCCGGTAAAGTGCTCGCCAGCGGTACGCCGCAGGAATTGGTGCAACAGCGGGGCGCGGCCAATCTGGAGGCGGCGTTTATTTCCTGGCTACAGGAAGCTGCGGGAGCGGCGCCTGAAACCCCAATATCGCCATCCCAGACGCCCGCCGCGTCAGGTAAACCGTCGCGGCAGGGATTGAGCTTCCGGCGTTTGTTCAGCTACAGTCGCCGCGAAGCGCTGGAGCTACGCCGCGATCCGGTACGTTCCACGCTGGCGCTGCTGGGAACGGTAATTCTGATGCTGATTATGGGCTATGGCATCAGTATGGACGTGGAGAACCTGCGTTTTGCCGTACTCGACCGCGATCAAACCGTCAGTAGTCAGGCATGGTCGCTCAATCTGGCGGGATCGCGCTATTTTATCGAACAGCCGCCGCTCGCCAGCTATGACGAGCTTGACCGGCGGATGCGTTCGGGAGAGTTGGCGGTTGCCATTGAGATCCCGCCTAATTTTGGCCGCGATATTGCTCGCGGTACGCCAGCGCAGATTGGCGTCTGGGTGGATGGCGCCATGCCCAGCCGCGCCGAGACGGTGAAGGGGTACGTTCAGGCGATGCACCAAAGCTGGCTGCAGGAGGCGGCAAGTCGTCAGCCGAACCCGGTTAAACAGACCGGGCTGCTCAACATTGAAACGCGCTATCGTTATAACCCGGATGTGAAAAGTCTGCCCGCTATCGTGCCGGCGGTCATTCCGCTGCTGCTCATGATGATCCCGTCAATGCTTAGCGCCCTGAGCGTGGTGCGGGAGAAAGAGCTGGGGTCGATGATTAATCTGTACGTAACGCCGACGACGCGCAGCGAATTTTTGCTGGGTAAACAACTGCCGTATATCGCGCTGGGTATGCTGAACTTCTTGCTACTGTGCGCGCTGTCGGTCTTTGTGTTCGGCGTGCCGCTGAAAGGCAGCTTTCTCACGCTTACCCTCGCGGCGCTGCTTTACGTCATCATCGCCACCGGTCTGGGGCTGCTGATCTCCACGTTTATGAAGAGCCAAATCGCCGCTATTTTTGGGACGTCGATTATTACCCTCATTCCGGCAACACAATTTTCCGGCATGATCGATCCGGTGGCTTCGCTGGAAGGACCGGGAAGATGGATCGGCGAGATCTACCCGACCAGCCATTTTCTGACGATCGCGCGCGGGACGTTTTCCAAAGCGTTGGATCTGTCCGATCTCTGGCCGTTATTTATGCCGTTACTGATTGCCGTCCCGGTGGTGATGGGTCTGAGCATTCTGCTGCTGAAAAAACAGGAGGGGTAATGCGCGGATTACGTAATATTTATAATCTCGGCGTTAAAGAACTGCGCAGTCTGCTGGGCGACAAAGCGATGCTGTCGCTGATCGTCTTCGCCTTTACGATTTCGGTTTACTCCTCCGCTACCGTCCTGCCCGGTTCGTTGCATCTTGCCCCTATCGCCATCGCCGATATGGATCAGTCGCAGTTGTCGAACCGTATTGTGAATAGTTTTTACCGCCCGTGGTTTCTGCCGCCGGAGATGATTACGGCAACGGAAATGGATGCCGGACTGGATGCCGGACGCTATACCTTTGCGGTCAATATTCCGCCGAATTTCCAGCGTGATGTACTGGCCGGACGTCAGCCTGATATTCAGGTTAACGTCGATGCGACGCGCATGAGCCAGGCGTTTACCGGCAACAGTTATATCCAGAATATTATTAGCGGCGAGGTCAACAGCTTTGTGGCGCGCGCGCGGGGAGATAACGTTCAGCCGGTGTCGCTGGAGATTCGAATGCGCTTTAACCCGAATCTGGACCCGGCGTGGTTTGGCGGCGTGATGGCGATTATCAACAACATTACCATGCTGGCGATAGTGCTGACCGGATCGGCGCTGATCCGCGAGCGAGAACACGGCACGGTAGAGCATCTGTTGGTGATGCCGGTCACGCCCTTTGAGATCATGATGGCAAAAGTATGGTCGATGGGGCTGGTTGTGCTGGTGGTTTCCGGTTTGTCTTTGATGTTGATGGTGAAAGGCGTACTTGGCGTACCGATTGAAGGATCGATCCCATTGTTTATGTTGGGCGTAGCGCTGAGCCTGTTCGCCACCACTTCAATTGGGATTTTTATGGGCACCATCGCCCGTTCGATGCCGCAACTGGGGTTATTAATGATTCTGGTGCTGTTGCCGCTACAAATGCTTTCCGGCGGTTCCACGCCGCGCGAAAGTATGCCGCAGGCGGTGCAGGATATTATGCTGACCATGCCGACGACGCATTTTGTCAGCCTTGCCCAGGCTATTCTTTATCGTGGCGCAGGTTTGAGTATCGTCTGGCCGCAGTTCCTGACCCTGCTGGCGATAGGCGGCGTGTTCTTCCTGATAGCGCTGTTACGCTTCAGAAAAACGATTGGCACGATGGCGTAAACATTATTGCCGGATGGCGGCTGCGCCTCATCCGGCCTACAAACGACGACGTGCGAGCGTAGGCCGGGCAAGCGAAGCGCCCCCGGCAAGGCGCTGGGGCGTTAGTCTTCTTTCGGCAAGCACTGCAAGTGGCCGTGGCGCACGCCGCGCTGGGCGATAACATCATCGGCAAAATGCTGTACGTCGCCCATATCGCCCTTCAGAACGGCGATCTCCAGACAGTCATCGTGGTTGATATGGACGTGCAGCGTGGCGACGGATAAATCATGATGATGATGCTGGGTGGAGACGATGCGGCTGGCTAAATCCCGTTTCTCATGTTCATAAACATATGAAAGTACCGCGAAACCCTGTGTGCCGTGTTCCTGAGTGGCCTCCTGCGCCAGAGCGCCGCGCAGAATATCACGGATCGCTTCGGAGCGATTGTTATAGCCGCGTCGCTGGCTCAGGCTGTCCAGCGTTTCCAGTAAATCGTCATCGAGGGTGATGGTGACACGTTGCATCTGACTTAAACCTTTTGGTATGGCGCGTCGGCGCATGGGAAGCTCCGCATTTTGTAACACACGTCCGCCGCCAGAGGGAAAAATTAATGTGTCATAGCGCTTTCGTTATCGTCTGCGGCGTCAGCGTAAACGGTGTGGGGGTACAGACTGCCAGACTGAGCGTATCGAGCTGACACTGGCTGACCGACAAGGCAGAGGGCAACGTGCTGTCCACGCTGACGATTTGCCAGGCGCTGCCGCCGCGTTGTTTTACGATGGCTTCTTTACGCGTCCAGATACGCCAGAAGGCCGTCAGTTGTCGCTCCGGACGTTCCGCTTCCATTTCAGCATGTTCGCCGAGGCTGAATACCGCATTTGCTAGCGAACGCCAGTTATCGCGCGGGCGGATCACTTCAATATCGCAGCCGACTTCACCTTCGTCGCTAAGCAACAGAGCAATAGTGTCGCCGCTATGACTGAGGTTAAACCACAGCGGCGCTCCGGCGGAAAAAGCCGGTTTACCCTGTTCGCCATACACCATCTCCGGTAGCGGCGAGAGCGCACGGGAAAGCAGCACGCGCCCGGCCAGCCAGCTTGCCCGGCGAACGCCCTGCGGCGCCTGAGCGATTAACGCGTCGGGCAATTGACCTGCGCTTAATGTTGACACTTTTCCCAGAACGACCTGGTACATATCAGGACCAACGTTGCCTATGAAGAAGAGGAGATTGTAGCATCTGTCGCCTCATCCCGGTAAACGGCTTTTCGGTCGGCCTGGCCCCAGTAAGATCGCCAGTTTGCTGCCGCCTTTAGTGGTTTCCATCCAGATTTTGCAGACGCTGGTCAAAGGAACGGACAAGAGCATCCCGACCGGGCCTAATAGCCATCCCCAGACCAGTAACGAAAGAAATACCACCAGCGTGGACATTCCCAGACGATGGCCCATCATGCGTGGCTCCATAATGTTGCCAATCACCATATGGACCACCAAAAAGAGCGCGCCGACCAGTACGCACTCGTAAAAACCGTTAAATAACAGCGCCTGAATCATGGGGGGAACGGCGGAAATCACCGAGCCGATATTAGGAACGTAATTGAGCAAAAAGGCCAGTACGCCCCACATTAGCGCAAACTGAATACCCATTAACGCCAGTCCCAGCCAGATAATCGCGCCCGTCCATAAACTGAGCAGCGTTTTCAGCGCCAGATAATGCGAGACGCCTTTCAGGGCGCGGTGCAGGCCGGCAATATGGATTTGTGGATTGTTTAGCGCGAAACGTAATTTATAAGGCACGTGACGCACCTCAAACAGCATAAAAACCACGGTCATCACCAGCAGCACAATGCTTGCCATCGCGCCCGATACGCCGGTCATTAATGTTGTGGTGAAGAGCATGATTTTATCGGAATCCATCCCGCGGAGCATACGTTCCGGCGACATATGTAAATTCAGGAAGGGCATTAACTCCTGAAGGTGTAAGACCTTACGCGTCAGCTCCTTGCTGTATTTAGGCAGCATAGCGATAAATTCATTAAGCGATGCGGCAAGCACACCCACCAGCGCGGTAAGCACGATCAGCATGACGACCACCACGATAGTAATCGCCAGCGGTCGCTTCACGCCCCGACGAATAAACCAGGTCACTAATGGGTTAAGAACGATGGCGAAAAAGAGCGCCAGCAAGAGTTGTACAATAATATCCGCCGCGGCATGAATCCCGGCGAGAATAATAACCAGGGAGGCCAGTTTCAGCAGAATATGCATACCCGTTTTGTCGGGTTGAGCGGTTGCCATGAAGTTTTCCTTGTTGTGTTTTTTTCTAAGTGTAGCGGCTGCCCTGATACCGATAATCTGAATCTCACTACTGATTTTCACCGCGCGCCATGATAGAAAAGAAAACATGTTGTAAAAATGCGGTGATACTCATGCCCGAACCCGTCGCTGAACCGGCGCTAAACGGATTGCGCCTCAATCTGCGTATTGTCTCCATTGTGATGTTTAACTTTGCCAGCTATCTGACCATCGGCCTGCCGCTCGCCGTCTTGCCAGGCTATGTGCATGATGCGATGGGATTCAGCGCGTTCTGGGCGGGGCTTATTATCAGCCTGCAATACTTCGCCACTCTGTTAAGCCGTCCCCATGCCGGGCGGTATGCGGATGTATTAGGGCCGAAAAAAATCGTTGTCTTTGGCTTATGCGGCTGTTTTTTAAGCGGACTCGGCTACCTGCTGGCGGATATCGCCAGCGCCTGGCCGCTGATCAGTTTGTTGCTACTGGGGCTGGGTCGCGTGATTTTGGGGATTGGGCAAAGTTTTGCCGGCACCGGTTCGACACTGTGGGGCGTCGGCGTCGTCGGGTCGTTGCATATTGGTCGGGTCATCTCCTGGAACGGTATCGTCACCTACGGTGCAATGGCGATGGGCGCGCCGCTGGGCGTGCTGTGTTATGCCTGGGGCGGGTTACAGGGGCTGGCGCTAACGGTGATGGGCGTGGCGCTGTTGGCGATACTGTTAGCCCTTCCACGTCCGTCGGTGAAGGCGAACAAAGGCAAGCCGCTGCCGTTTCGCGCGGTGCTGGGGCGTGTCTGGCTGTATGGTATGGCGTTGGCGCTGGCCTCGGCAGGGTTTGGCGTCATCGCGACGTTTATTACCTTATTTTATGATGCTAAAGGCTGGGATGGCGCCGCCTTTGCGCTCACGTTATTTAGCGTCGCGTTTGTCGGCACGCGTTTGCTGTTCCCTAACGGCATCAATCGTTTAGGCGGGTTGAATGTCGCCATGATCTGCTTTGGCGTGGAGATTATTGGTCTGTTACTGGTGGGGACGGCAGCCATGCCGTGGATGGCAAAAATCGGCGTTTTACTCACGGGGATGGGGTTTTCGCTGGTCTTTCCGGCGCTGGGCGTGGTGGCCGTCAAAGCCGTGCCGCCGCAGAACCAGGGCGCGGCGCTGGCGACCTATACCGTCTTTATGGATATGTCTTTGGGGGTTACCGGGCCGCTGGCAGGGCTGGTGATGACCTGGGCGGGCGTGCCGGTGATTTATCTGGCGGCGGCCGGGCTGGTAGCGATGGCGCTATTGCTGACCTGGCGCTTAAAAAAACGGCCTCCGTCTGCACTGCCGGAGGCCGCATCATCATCGTAAAGGTTACTTAATAACTAACGTATTGATGATGTTTTCAGCCGTGGTTTGCGCTTTTTGCTGATTGTCCGCAGGCAGCGTGACCTGAATCGTCAGCAATTGGTTATCCACTTTGCCCAGCACGATGGAAGAGTACGCCGTCTGGCCCTTCGCGGAGATAATGCTGTCCAGTTGTTGCAACGTATGGCCTTTGAGCTCAATAGACTTATTGGTGACGACCTGAAGCTGCGGGTCGCGGCTACGCTGTTGCTCAAGCAGGCGGTTCGCCAGCACCGGCAACGCTTCATCGGTATTATCGCCGACGATAACAATCACCGCTTTCTGGCCCGTCGGGTCAGAATAAACGTGCATATTATTCGCCTGGGTGCCCAGCTTACCGCTTTGATCGGTCATATCCGCCGGCAGCGAGAAACTGAGTTTGCCATCCATCAGGCTGATGGGCTGACCGGAGGCCTGGCTTTCTGCGGCGGCGCTTTCTGCCGACGCTTTTGTATCGTTGTTATCACAGGCCGCAAGCCCCATAACCAGCAGGCCAATACCGGCATATTTAACCAAATTGCGCATTGACTTCTTCCTTTCGATAAACGGCCATAACGGCTCATTCGCTCATCTTATCACAACTCGGAAAACGAACCTTTAACTTGCCGGTAATGGGGAAATTTCAGATTTATCTGCCAGCTTTTTCAGCAACATATTCAGTAGAACGCCGTACATCGGCAGGAAGAAAATAATGCTGATGAGCACCTTAAAGCAATAATCCACCAACGCAATTTCCATCCAGTGCCCGGCCATAAAGGCATCGGGGCTTCGCCAGAACGCAATGAAGAAAAAGGCAAGGGTATCGCTGATATTGCCAAACAGCGTTGAAGCGGTCGGCGCCAGCCACCAGCGACGATTTTGGCGCAGGCGGTTAAACACATGGACATCAAGGATCTGTCCCAGCGCATAGGCCATAAAGCTGGCGGCGGCGATACGGGCGACAAACAGATTAAAGTTCGCCAACGCGGCGAAACCTTGCCAGGCGCCCATATAGAACAGCGATGACACCACATACGACACCAGCAGCGCAGGGATCATGACGGCGAAGATAATGCGGCGCGCCAGCGGTGCGCCAAAAATACGCACGGTAAGATCGGTGGCGAGAAAAATAAAAGGAAAACTAAACGCGCCCCAGGTCGTGTGGAAACCAAAAATAGTGATGGGGAGCTGCACCAGATAGTTACTGGAAATGATCACCAGTAAATGGAATAGCGATAGCCAGAACAACGCTTTTATGCGCTGTGATTGTGTAAACGGAGTCATATTGTGACCTTTTTGTTGGATGGGGTGAGGGAACCCAATAAAGAACCGCCGCATAATACTGTTTTGCGCTAGCATTGCAATGGCTAATTTTCACGCAATCGTTAACCTGCCTGGCTTACTGACGAAGATGGGCGTAAAATATCGCCGTTTTTCTACCATTGAGACGAAGATGAGCGATCTGTTTTCCTCCCCTGACCATACGCTTGACGCCCTGGGGCTGCGTTGCCCTGAACCGGTAATGATGGTGCGCAAAACGGTGCGCAACATGCAAACTGGCGAAACATTGCTGATTATCGCCGACGATCCGGCGACGACGCGTGATATTCCGGGGTTCTGTACCTTTATGGAACACGATTTGCTGGCGCAAGAGACGGAGGGTCTGCCGTACCGCTATTTATTGCGTAAAGCGCATTAACCGCACGGCAGATAGCATTCTGATTAGAAGCTTTCCCAGTTCGCCTGTTCTGCGGCGGGCTGTGGCGTTAAGCCTTTGCTTAACGGCGTCGGCGACGCCTCCCGACGAGGTTGTTTCTGGATGCGGAACGCGGCGACCGCCTGACGAAGCTCGTTAGCCTGATCTTCCAGCGCCGCCGCCGCTGCTGCGGATTCCTCTACCAGCGAGGCGTTTTGCTGCGTCACGCTGTCCATTTCCGATACCGCCTGCGCCACCTGCTCAATGCCTTTGCTTTGCTCATCGGAGGCAGAGGCGATTTCGCCCATAATATCGGTCACGCGGGTCACGGCGTTGACGATCTCTTTCATGGTTTCTCCCGCTTCGCGTACCTGCGTAGAGCCGGTATCAATGCGCGACACGGAGTTTTCAATCAGTACTTTGATCTCTTTGGCGGCCTGCGCGCTACGGCTGGCCAACGTGCGTACCTCTCCGGCCACAACCGCGAATCCTCGCCCCTGTTCGCCGGCGCGGGCGGCTTCTACCGCGGCGTTCAGCGCCAGGATATTAGTCTGGAAGGCGATACCGTCAATCACGCTGGTGATGTCCACAATTTTTTCCGAGCTTTCGGCGATATCGTTCATGGTGCTCACTACGTTATCCACCACGCGTCCTCCTTTACGCGCGGTTTCTGATGCGGTTTTCGCCAGACCCGTCGCCTGTCGTGCGTTATCGGTGTTTTGCCGTACCGTGGCGGTTAACTGTTCCATGCTGGCGGCGGTCTCCTCCAGCGCCGAGGCCTGCTGTTCGGTACGGGAAGAGAGGTCGCTGCTGCCGGCGGAAATTTCGCCTGCGCCAGTATAGATAGAGTCTGCGTTATCGCGCACCGCGCTGACGGTACGGATTAACGACTGCTGCATCGTTTTAAGACCGGCGGCCAGTTGGCCCATTTCACTGCGTCCTTCGGCCTCTATCTCATGGGTAAGATCGCCGTCGGCGATAGTTTGAATGTGCGCCATAATCCGTTGCAGCGGGCGGAGTAGAACGCGTTGCAGCCCCAGCCAGATAAACGCCAGTACGATGAGCACGATAAGTAGAATTATCCCCAGCGTCCATTGCATCTGGGTAAAACTGCTCTGATTCTGATCGCTGGCTAATTTTATTAATTGCGCATTTTGAGAGAGCCACTGGTCATATACCTGCTCCATGTCATCCTGCGCTTTTTGCGCGTCAAGGTTGCCATAGGCGGCGTAATTATCGGCTTTAAGATAGTGGATAGACTGCTGCAAAACGTCATACATCTGCTTAAAGCTGGCTTCGGCCTGGGCATCCAACGCCGGATCTTTGCCTGCGATCGCTTCGGAGTTCACGTAGTTGTTGAAATGCTTTTCCGCTTCGTTGAGCGACGCGCCAGCGTTGGTTAACAGCGTGTTCATGGCGTCCAGCGAGGCGGAATCGCGCTGATTTTTTAACATGCGTATCGCCACGCGGTTAATGGTGACGCGGGTTTCGATCAATGTCTGAAAACTGCCGCCCAGTTCCTGTTGTTGGTAACTCAGCGCGCTCGCATTCTGGAAATTCAGCCGATCGCTGCTGACGGCGGAATAAAACAGTATTCCTGTCACCAGCAATAAGGCGCTAAATATGCCCAGCGTCGCGATAACGCCGGTGATGACTTTGATATTTTTCATAGTGCCTAACATTCCTTATTTTGTAGACGGTATGATCAATATCGGTTGGATAAAAATTAACCTTACATCAAATCGCGCTATTTCTGATTAATGGTTTGATAAGTAATAGAAAATAAATAATTTTCGCGTGAATAATATGCACAAAGAAAGGAATACCGCGGGATAACCCGGCGACATGCCGCCGGGTGGGAGAAGATTAGTTTTTACGCAGCAAACGTAGCGCGTTGGCGGTCACTAATACCGTGGCTCCCGTATCCGCCAGGATTGCCAGCCATAGCCCGGTAAAACCCAGTAGCGTCGTCACCAGGAAAATGGCTTTCAGCCCCAGCGCAATGGTGATGTTCTGTCGGATATTCGCGTGGGTAGCGCGCGCCAGCGTAATCATCTGCGCTAACCCGCGCAGACGGTTATGAGTAAGGGCGGCGTCAGCCGTTTCCAGCGCGACGTCAGTACCGCTGCCCATCGCAATTCCGATACTGGCGGCTTTCATCGCGGGCGCATCATTAATGCCGTCGCCCACCATTGCCAGCGGCGCTTGTTGGTTAAGGGCGGTGACTGCCCGCACCTTGTCTTCCGGCAGTAGTCCGGCTTTAAACGCCAGATCCAGCTCGCCGGCAATCGCTGCCGCCGCCCGTGGGTTATCGCCGGTCAGAATCACGCCGTTAACGCCTAACTGATGCAGTTCGCGGATGGCGTCGCGCGCATCGTCACGCAACGTATCCTGGAGGGCGAGGACGCCAAGTACGGTCTCGTTACGCAGCACCAGAACCACCGTCTGCCCGGCGTTTTCCAGTTCGCTAATTTGCCCGGCAAACGCTGCCGCAGGCTGTTTTCCCGCCGCGCAAATCAGAATACGTTCGCCGTTAACCTGCGCTTCAATCCCGGTGCCGGCCAGCGTTCGCTGCGATTCCGCCGTCGGGATCGCCAGATCGCGTGTCTGCGCTTCGCGGACAATAGCCTGCGCCAGCGGGTGCGTAGCGCCTTGTTCTACGGCTGCCGCCAGCGCCAACAGTTCAGCCTCGCTGATACCGCTTGCCGGATGAATCGCCGTCACCCGTGGTTTACCGATGGTCAACGTACCGGTTTTATCAAAGGCGACCTGCGTGATACGGCCCAGTTGCTCCAGCGCTGCGCCGCCTTTTATCAATGCGCCGCGCCGTGCCGCCGCCGCCAGCCCGGAGGTAATGGCCGCGGGCGTGGAGATCACCAGCGCGCACGGGCAACCGATTAATAGCAGCGTCAGCCCTTTATAAATCCACTCCTGCCAGCCGCCATCGAACATCAGCGGCGGAATAAGCGTCACCAGCAGCGCGATGACCATAATGACTGGCGTATAGATGCGGCTGAAACGGTCAATAAACCGCTCAATGGGCGCACGGCGCTCTTCCGCCTCTTCAATCAGCGTCAGGATACGGTCAATCGCGCTGGCGCCAGGTTCAGATAGCACCTCCAGGGTGACGAGACGGTCAACGCTGGTCGCGCCAGCCGGGACTTTGTCGCCCGTTGCGCGCTCTACAGGGATAGACTCGCCGGTGAGCGCGCTTTCATCAAAGCTGGCGAAACCGGAAACCAGTTTACCGTCAGCGGGTAAGCGCCCCCCGGCGGCGACTTCGATAATATCGCCCGGTCGCAGGGTATTAATAGCGACCTCTTCCCGTACGCCGTCGCGCAGACGGGTCGCCGTTTCCGGTTTAAGCGCCATTAGCGCGCTGACGCCTTTACGGGCGCGGCTGGCGGCCCATCCTTCCAGGCGCTCGCCGATGAGGAACAGCAGCAATACCATTGCCGCCTCCGCCGTCGCGCCAATAAACAGCGCGCCAATGGCGGCGACGCTCATCAGCGTTTCAATAGCGAACCAACTGCCGCTTTTCATCAGCCGCAGCGCCTGGCGGGCAATAGGATACAGACCGACCAGAGTGGTGACGATAAAGGCCAGTTGGCCGAACGGGTGGTTAAATTGCTCCAGCCCCCAGCTTATCGCCATCATAATGATCAGCGTAATAAGCGGCAGGTTCTCTTTAAGACGAGATTCAGGCGCGGCGTCGCGCGAATCTTCGCTACGCAAGGTATAACCCGCCTTCTGTACGGCGCGTTCAATTTGCGCGCGGAGGTCGGTGTCGGCATCGACCACTAACTTTTCGGTGGCGAACAGAACTTGCGCCTGGTTGACACCGCGAATTTGGCGTACCGCATTCTCCACTTTTCGGGCGCAGGCGGCGCAGTCCATGCCGGAGATTTTCCAGGTATAGCGCGTGCCTGCCACGGCAGTAGAAACAGGCGCGCTGGACGCGCAATGTTCTTCGCAGCAGCAGCTATCGGCCTTCTGTATTGCCGGGGCTAATCTGAAGGAGGTAAAGGGCGGGACTTTTTTGCCATCGGTATCAGGGGTCGACATAACGTCCTCCGGTTGATGATAATTTTCTCATTAACCGGAGGATACACTCTGGAGTCGACTCCAGAGTCAAGCGCTATTATTTACAGGTACAGCGAGCGAACAATCAGGAAGTGTCCGGCAAAGTAGCAGGCGGCGGCAATTGCGTTATCCGCCCGGAAACGGCGGCGGTAATGGCTACCCAGCCAGACGATATTGCCGATGAACAGCAGCGTCGCGCCGGTAAAGGCCGAAAGGGCTGGCGCCGTTGGGCGGAAGAACCACAGTTCGCCCGCCAGCCAGACCATGACCAGCGTCATGGCGATAAAAGTACATACCGGCCAGCGTAGCTCCTCCAGTCGCGTCCAGATAACGGCGATAAGCAACGCGCCGACTATTAGTAACGCCAGCGGCAGCGGCCAGAAGAACGACAACGTCATTTGGCTGGCAAAGTAAATGGTGTAGAGCAGATGCGATAAGAAAAATGCCCCGACGGCGTACAGCAGGCGTTGACGCGGTAAGAGCGTTAACGCATCGCCGACCAGCGAGGCGCACAGTCCGGCCAACACAAGATAACTGATGGCGTCAAACATCGGCGCTTGCCAGGCCAGTAACAGCAACAGTAATAACGTGACGGGCTTAAAAACCCAGCGTTGCCAGGCTGGCCCGCGATAGGAGGCGTCCACATACAGCCATGCGGACAGGCAGACAGCGATAAACGACCAAAGCATCTTAATTCCTTGAATTCGTTATTTTTTCGCAAACGGTATGCTTGCGGCTCTATTATTCAGTGTAGAGGCCGTGACGGTCAGATGACAACACTATAACGGGCAGGGTATGCTTATTTCCGCATTTTCTGACAGGTTAACAGTATGAGTAAGCCACCGCTTTTCTTCATTATAATCATCGCATTAATCGTGGTTGCCGCGTCGTTTCGCTTCGTTCAGCAACGGCGGGAAAAAGCCGCTAATGAGGCGGCGCCGTTACAGCAAAAGCTGGTCGTGGTCAGCAGTAAACGGGAGAAGCCGGTTAACGACCGACGCTCTCGCCAGCAGGAAGTGAGCCCGGCGGGAACCAGTATGCGCTATGAGGCCAGTTTTAAGCCGCTCAATGGCGGTCTCGAAAAAACGTTCCGTTTACAAGCGCAGCAGTACCACGCTTTGACGGTGGGCGATCAAGGTACGCTGAGCTATAAGGGAACGCGGTTCGTCGGGTTTGTTAGCCGTACCCCGGATAACGAATAAACCGTCATCCGGCAGCAAACGTTATTTTTTGTTCTTAAACTTCTTCTGCCAGACCAGCAGCTCAAACACGCCGAACAGGAAAATGCGGATTTTTTCTCCCGTCGTCATCTGCGGACCCTCTTTCGGTATCGTTGATTTCAGCAACGCCAACTGCATACCGTGCATCAGCGCCATGAACACCAACGCCACGTTGACGAAGATATTGAGCGGGCGCGGGAAGGGATGCACCAGATTAAGAATCAAAAATGCCCACACGAAGAGCATTAATAAGCGGCCCAGATTAATCAACATCATTTTCTCCTTGCGCGTCGCGCTGATACAGACGATAAGCGACCTGTCCGGCCACCTTTTCTCGATACAATGCCCAGTTCGCCGGAACGGGCGGCAGACCGTTTTCCACCTCGCTTTCTACGTAGATTAGCGCGTCGTCGGCCAGCCATCCCTGGGTTTCCAGCAATTGTAACGTCTCTTCCAGCAGCCCTTTACGAAACGGCGGGTCGACAAAGACGACGTGATGCGGCGTCCCCGGCTGGCTGAGGAAGGCCAGAGTATTGGTATTGACGACGCGAGCATTGTTGGCTTTCAGCGTCGCCAGATTTTTTTGCAACTGCTGCGATACGGCGCGATCCATTTCCAGTAACGTTGCCTGGGCCGCATAACGCGATAGCGCTTCCAGACCCAGCGCGCCGCTGCCGGCAAAGCAATCCAGACAATGGGCGTCTACCATTACCGGAGCCAGCCAGTTAAATAACGTTTCGCGCACGCGATCGGTGGTGGGACGCAGACCCGGGCTGTCCGGAACCGGTAATTTACGGCCACGCCATTGCCCGCCAATAATGCGGATTTGGCCGCTGCCAGAGTGAGTCGGTTTTTTCATTTCTCTTGCTCGAACCGCCTGTTGCAAGTTATTCCAGGCGGTGATGTGAATTAAGTTAAGTGATAGACTATTTCATCATTTTTTTAGCTTCCATGTATATAGCGCCGCGAGGGGTGTAGTCGCAGATGGCAAAACAGAAAAAACGTGGCTTCTTTTCCTGGTTGGGCTTCGGTGATAAAGAGCAGAAGCAGGAACAGACCGAAGAACAGCAGATTGTTGAGGAACAACGACCGGTTGAGCCCCCTGTTGAAACGGCGGCAGACGTAGACGCGCAAACGCCCGCGCACAGCAAAGCAGAAACAGAAGCCTTTGCGGAAGAGGTGGTGGACGTTACTGAGAAAGTTCAGGAGAGCGAAAAACCGCAGCCGGTAGAGCCGGAGCCCGCGGCGGCCATTGAGACGGCAGCGCCGCAGAGCGCGGTGGAACGCGAGGAATTGCCGCTGCCGGAAGAGGTCAAAGACGAGTCTATCTCGCCGGAAGAGTGGCAGGCCGAAGCGGAAACCGTAGAGGTCATTGCCGCGGTAGAAGAAGAGGGCGAAAACGCGGCGAAATTCACCGACGAAGAGCTGGAAGCGCAGGCGCTGGCCGCTCAGGCGGCGGAAGAGGCGGTGATGGTTGTTCCGCCGGCGGAAGAAGACGCGCCGGTGGAAGCGATCGTTCAGGAGCAGGAAAAACCGACTAAAGAAGGTTTCTTTGCCCGCCTGAAACGCAGTCTGCTGAAAACCAAAGAAAATCTCGGTTCCGGATTTATCAGTCTGTTCCGCGGCAAGAAAATCGACGATGATTTGTTCGAGGAGCTGGAAGAGCAGTTGCTCATCGCTGATGTCGGGGTGGAAACCACGCGTAAGATTATCGCTAATCTGACGGAAGGCGCCAGCCGCAAACAGCTTAAAGATGCCGAGGCGCTGTATGGTCTGTTGAAAGACGAGATGGGCGAGATTCTGGCGAAGGTAGACGAACCGCTTAATATTGAAGGTAAAACGCCTTTTGTTATTCTGATGGTTGGCGTGAACGGCGTGGGTAAAACCACTACTATCGGTAAACTGGCGCGCCAGTTTGAGCAGCAGGGTAAATCAGTGATGCTGGCGGCGGGGGATACTTTCCGCGCGGCGGCGGTCGAACAGCTACAGGTCTGGGGACAGCGTAACAACATTCCGGTTATCGCCCAGCATACCGGCGCGGACTCCGCCTCGGTGATTTTTGACGCTATCCAGGCCGCGAAGGCGCGTAATGTGGATGTGTTAATTGCCGATACGGCAGGGCGTCTGCAGAACAAGTCGCACCTGATGGAAGAGCTGAAAAAAATCGTTCGCGTCATGAAAAAGCTGGACGAAGAAGCGCCACATGAAGTTATGCTGACCATTGACGCCAGCACCGGACAGAACGCGGTAAGCCAGGCCAAACTGTTCCATGAAGCGGTAGGCTTAACCGGTATTACCCTGACCAAGCTGGACGGTACGGCGAAAGGCGGGGTGATTTTCTCGGTAGCTGACCAGTTTGGCATTCCTATCCGTTACATTGGCGTGGGCGAACGTATCGAGGATTTGCGTCCGTTTAAGGCGGACGATTTTATTGAGGCACTTTTTGCCCGAGAGGATTAACAATGATTCGCTTTGAACATGTCAGCAAGGCCTATCTCGGCGGGAGACAAGCGCTGCAGGGAGTGACATTCCATATGCGGCCAGGCGAGATGGCGTTTCTGACCGGCCACTCCGGCGCGGGGAAAAGTACCCTGCTGAAGCTAATCTGTGGGATTGAGCGGCCCAGCGCCGGCAAAATCTTCTTCAGCGGGCATGATATTACGCGCCTGAAAAACCGCGAAGTGCCGTTTTTGCGCCGCCAGATTGGGATGATTTTCCAGGATCACCATCTGCTGATGGATCGCACGGTCTATGACAATGTGGCGATACCGTTAATCATTGCCGGCGCCAGCGGCGATGATATCCGTCGTCGTGTGTCGGCGGCGCTGGATAAGGTTGGACTACTGGACAAAGCGAGAAACTTCCCGATTCAACTCTCCGGAGGCGAACAACAGCGCGTGGGCATCGCCCGCGCGGTGGTCAATAAGCCAGCGGTATTGCTGGCGGATGAACCGACCGGGAACCTGGACGATGCGTTGTCGGAAGGGATTTTACGTCTGTTTGAAGAGTTTAACCGCGTAGGGGTGACGGTACTGATGGCGACGCACGATATTGGACTTATCTCCCGTCGTTCCTATAGGCAGCTCGTCCTGAGCGATGGACATCTGCATGGAGGCCTGGCCAATGAATAGGCGCGACGCGATTAACCAAATCAGGCAGTTCGGCGGACGGCTGGATCGACTGCGTAAGTCTCGCGGCGGAACAGGCGGCGGGCGCAACGCGCCAGGACGCCAGAAGCCGACGCCGAAACCGAACTCACGTAAAACAAATGTCTTTAATGAACAGGTGCGCTATGCCTGGCACGGCGCGCTGCAGGATCTGAAAAGCAAACCGCTGGCGACGTTTCTGACGGTGATGGTGATCGCCATCTCCCTGACGCTGCCCAGCGTCTGTTACATGGTCTATAAGAACGTCAACCAGGCGGCGACTCAGTATTATCCGTCGCCGCAGATCACCGTTTATCTGCAAAAAACGCTGGATGATGACGCGGCGGCACGGGTTGTTGGGCAGCTTCAGGCCGAGCAGGGCGTTGAGAAGGTCAACTACCTGTCCCGTGAGGACGCGCTGGGAGAATTCCGCAACTGGTCGGGTTTTGGCGGCGCGCTGGATATGCTGGAAGAGAACCCGCTACCGGCGGTGGCGGTGGTGATCCCCAAGCTGGACTTCCAGAGTACCGCCTCGCTTAATACGCTGCGCGACCGTATCTCGCAGATTAACGGCATTGACGAAGTCCGCATGGATGATAGCTGGTTTGCGCGCCTGGCGGCGCTCACTGGGCTGGTGGGCCGCGTGTCGGCGATGATCGGCGTGCTGATGGTCGCGGCGGTCTTCCTCGTTATCGGCAACAGCGTGCGCCTGAGCATTTTTGCCCGTCGCGATACCATTAACGTGCAAAAGCTGATTGGCGCGACCGATGGCTTTATCCTGCGTCCGTTCCTCTACGGCGGCGCGTTGCTCGGTTTTTCCGGCGCGTTTCTTTCACTGATATTGTCTGAAATTTTGGTGATGCGTTTATCATCGGCGGTAACTGAAGTGGCGCAGGTCTTCGGCACGAAGTTTGATCTCAATGGCTTATCGTTCGATGAGTGCCTGTTGCTGCTGCTGATCTGTTCCATGATCGGCTGGATCGCCGCCTGGCTGGCCACGGTGCAACATTTACGTCACTTTACTCCCGATTGATAAAATCGTGGTATAATCTTTCCCTGCAATGGGCTTCCGTTCGCAGGGAAAGAGTCCCTGTTGTCTCTTCCCCGCGCGTCATCTTTATGTCACAAGATTTGTGCAAATTATGCACAGTGTTACATTGAACTTGTGGATAAAATCACTGTCTGATAAAAGAGTGGGTGATATTCTCGTTGCTCATCGGCTTTGGCACGGTTGTTGCTCGCTGACGGTGCCAGGCAATACTGATTGAGAGGATTTGAATGACCAAAGAAATGCAAAATTTAGCTTTAGCCCCTGTTGGCAACCTGGAATCTTATATCCGGGCGGCGAACGCGTGGCCGATGTTATCGGCTGACGAGGAGCGGGCATTGGCTGAAAGGCTGCATTACCAGGGCGATCTGGAAGCAGCTAAAACGCTGATCCTGTCTCACCTGCGCTTTGTTGTTCATATTGCTCGTAACTATGCGGGCTATGGTCTGCCGCAGGCGGATTTGATCCAGGAAGGCAACATCGGCCTGATGAAAGCCGTACGCCGTTTCAACCCGGAAGTAGGCGTGCGTCTGGTCTCCTTCGCCGTACACTGGATTAAAGCAGAAATTCACGAATACGTGCTGCGTAACTGGCGTATCGTTAAAGTCGCAACCACGAAAGCGCAGCGTAAGCTGTTCTTTAATCTGCGTAAAACCAAGCAGCGTCTGGGCTGGTTTAATCAGGATGAGGTTGAAATGGTGGCGCGCGAACTGGGTGTTTCCAGTAAAGACGTGCGTGAGATGGAGTCGCGTATGGCGGCGCAGGACATGACGTTTGACATGTCTTCGGACGATGAGTCCGACAGCCAGCCAATGGCGCCGGTGCTGTATCTGCAGGATAAATCGTCTAACTTTGCCGACGGCATTGAAGACGATAACTGGGAAGAGCAGGCCGCCAACCGACTGACCGACGCGATGCAGGGGCTCGACGAGCGTAGCCAGGATATTATCCGCGCTCGCTGGCTGGACGAAGACAATAAGTCTACGTTGCAGGAGCTGGCCGATCGTTACGGCGTCTCCGCTGAGCGTGTGCGCCAGCTTGAAAAGAACGCCATGAAAAAACTTCGCGCTGCGATCGAAGCGTAATCTTCGCGAATTGCCAATGAACCCTCGAATGTGAATTCGGGGGTTTTGTTTTTTGTAGGCCGGATAAGGCGTTTACCCTGCCATCCGGTAACACGTTTGCCCGATGGCGCTTCGCTTATCTGGCTTACGGGCCCCTCCTCTCCCCCACCGACACAAATCTGTTATCTGAATGTAAATTTAGCTATTCCAAAATAATAAAAATCGGGTATGTTTTAGCAGAGTATGCTGCTAAAGCACGGGTAGCTAGCCAATAATCGAAATAAAGTGCTGAACAATAACACCACAACACACGTAACAACCAGAATAATGGGGATTATCAGGATGAATATGAAGGGTAAAACGTTATTGGCAGGATGTATCGCCCTGTCATTAAGCCATATGGCATTCGCCGAGGACATTAAAGTCGCGGTTGTCGGCGCGATGTCCGGTCCGGTGGCGCAGTATGGCGACCAGGAATTTACCGGTGCGGAGCAGGCAATTGCCGATATCAATGCGAAAGGCGGTATTAAAGGCGATAAGCTCGTCGCGGTGAAATATGACGACGCCTGTGACCCGAAACAGGCGGTAGCTGTCGCTAACAAAGTGGTGAACGACGGCATCAAGTATGTTATCGGTCACTTATGCTCCTCTTCCACACAGCCAGCGTCTGATATCTACGAAGACGAAGGTATCCTGATGATAACCCCGGCGGCGACCGCGCCGGAGCTGACCGCACGCGGCTATAACCTGATTTTGCGCACGACCGGCCTGGACTCTGACCAGGGGCCAACGGCGGCAAAGTATATTCTGGAGAAGGTAAAACCGCAGCGCATCGCGATTATCCACGATAAGCAGCAGTACGGCGAAGGGCTGGCGCGCGCGGTGCAGGACGGTCTGAAGAAAGGCGGCGTTAACGTCGTATTCTTTGACGGCATCACCGCTGGCGAAAAAGATTTCTCCACTCTGGTTGCGCGCCTGAAGAAAGAGAATATCGACTTTGTCTACTACGGCGGTTATCACCCGGAAATGGGGCAGATTTTGCGCCAGTCCCGCGCCGCAGGGCTGAAAACCCAGTTTATGGGGCCGGAAGGGGTGGCGAACGTGTCGCTGTCTAACATCGCCGGAGAGTCTGCGGAAGGCTTACTGGTCACTAAACCGAAGAACTACGATCAGGTGCCTGCAAACAAACCGATTGTGGATGCCATCAAAGCCAAGAAACAAGATCCTAGCGGCGCATTCGTGTGGACCACCTACGCCGCGCTGCAATCCTTACAGGCGGGGCTGAACCACTCCGACGATCCGGCGGAAATCGCCAAATACCTGAAAGGCGCCACGGTCGACACCGTAATGGGACCGCTGTCGTGGGATGAGAAGGGCGATCTGAAAGGATTTGAGTTCGGCGTATTTGACTGGCATGCGAACGGTACGGCGACAGACGCTAAGTAATTTTCCTGGCGCCTTTCGCGCTGCAGGTGCGTTGGCTACGTTATTCAACCCCGGTCACTTACTTATGTAAGCTCCCGGGGATTTCATAACTTGCCGCCTGCCTGCAACGCGAAATTCTTGGAAAATTGCGAGGTGGTTTTTATCTTTTCTCCCGGCATGTAGGCCGGATAAGCGTCAGCGCCATCCGGCTTTCTTTTAGCGCTTCTCCCAGCCGTCATGCTGTGCGGTAAAGCCTAACGCCTGCATAAACGCGGCCATCACGCTACGGTCTTCAACACCGACATCTGCCATCCACCACGACGAGACGTTGGGATTATCGCGGATGACTTCTTCTACCAGGTATTGTCCGACGCCGCGACGACGGGTGATTTCACGCACGCGTAAGGAATCCAGCGCGCCCTGCGTTCCGCTCAGCGTCACTCTTACGGCGCCCAACAAACGCTCGTTAAACCGCGCGGCATAAATCCGGTGCGTTTCATCTACGCTTAATGAGGAGGCGGAATATTCCGGCCAGATTTTGCCCAGATCGATCTGATCCTGAGCGCTAAAGTGTTCTAAACGAAGAATAGTCAGCTTCATCGACGGCTTGTCCCGATTTCAAAAGATGCGATCAGTGTACCGAAACAGGCAGGTCAGATGCTTTCTCTTTTTTGTGTCATTTACCAGGTTATTAATTTTTTAACAACGATAATTACAGTTTGAAGCATTAGAGAATGGAAAACAGGCAGCATAATTCCCTGAATGCTAGTGAATTATTCCGCTTAATATGCCGTTATTTTATGCTGACAAGTGTGCTTTTTTTTGTTTATCTATAGCGAAAAGCAGAATATTATCTTTCCTTAATAGACTGAAAAATATAGATTTTAATCTTATTATGCTTTAAATGCTGCGCTAACTCATTAATGAGTCAGTAAAAAGCGCATCATTTATAAAAAGTACAGTCTGCTTTTTAACCAGCAAAAAACAAAACATATAACATCACGAATGGGGATACAGGCACATGAAACGGAAAGCGAAAACGATAATCGCAGGGATTGTTGCATTAGCAGTCTCGCAGGGGGCAATGGCAGATGATATTAAAGTCGCCATAGTCGGGGCGATGTCCGGCCCGGTAGCGCAATGGGGCGATATGGAATTTAACGGCGCGCGCCAGGCCATTAAAGACATCAACGCTAAAGGCGGGATTAAAGGCGATAAGCTGGTCGGCGTAGAGTACGATGATGCCTGCGATCCAAAACAGGCGGTGGCGGTGGCCAACAAAATCGTTAACGACGGTATTCAGTACGTTATTGGTCACTTGTGTTCTTCTTCTACTCAGCCAGCATCCGATATCTATGAAGATGAAGGTATTCTGATGATCTCCCCGGGGGCGACTAACCCGGAGCTGACCCAGCGCGGCTATCAGTACATTATGCGTACCGCCGGCCTGGACTCCTCCCAGGGGCCAACGGCCGCGAAATACATCCTGGAAACGGTGAAACCGCAGCGCATCGCTATCATTCACGATAAACAGCAATACGGCGAAGGACTGGCGCGCTCTGTGCAGGATGGTCTGAAGCAAGGCAATGCCAATATTGTCTTTTTTGATGGTATTACCGCCGGCGAAAAAGATTTCTCCGCCCTGATTGCCCGCTTGCAAAAAGAGAATATCGACTTTGTGTATTACGGCGGCTACTACCCGGAAATGGGGCAAATGCTGCGCCAGGCGCGGGCTAATGGCCTGAAAACGCAATTTATGGGGCCGGAAGGCGTGGGTAACGCGTCGCTGTCCAATATTGCGGGCGGTGCGGCGGAAGGCATGTTGGTGACGATGCCAAAACGTTATGACCAGGACCCGGCGAATAAGGCGATTGTTGAGGCGCTGAAAGCCGACAAGAAAGATCCCAGCGGTCCGTATGTCTGGATCACCTACGCCGCCGTCCAGTCGCTGGCGACCGCAATGACGCGTAGCGCCAGCCATGCTCCACTGGATCTGGTGAAAGATCTTAAAGCTAACGGGGCTGATACCGTTATTGGGCCGCTGAAATGGGATGAAAAAGGCGATCTTAAGGGATTTGAATTTGGCGTCTTCCAGTGGCACGCCGACGGCTCGTCAACCGTCGCGAAGTAATGCCAGAAGATAAGTTATCCCACCGCCCGCACGCCGGGCGGGTTTAAAAAGGTTACCTTATGTCCGAGCAGTTTCTCTATTTCTTGCAGCAGATGTTTAACGGCGTCACGCTGGGGAGCACCTACGCGCTGATTGCTATCGGTTATACGATGGTGTACGGCATTATCGGCATGATCAACTTCGCTCATGGCGAGGTGTATATGATCGGCAGCTACGTCTCTTTTATGATCATCGCCGCGCTAATGATGATGGGAATAGACACCAGTTGGCTCCTGGTGGCCGCTGGATTTATCGGCGCGATTATTATTGCCAGCGCCTACGGCTGGAGTATCGAGCGAGTCGCTTACCGGCCCGTGCGCAACTCCAAGCGCCTGATCGCCCTGATTTCCGCCATCGGGATGTCCATCTTTCTGCAAAACTACGTCAGCCTGACGGAAGGTTCGCGCGACGTGGCGTTACCCAGCCTGTTTAACGGCCAGTGGATTGTGGGCAGCAGCGAAAACTTTGCCGCGTCCATCACCACCATGCAGGCGGTTATCTGGATAGTCACCTTTCTGGCTATGCTGGCGCTCACCATTTTCATTCGCTACTCCCGGATGGGCCGCGCCTGCCGCGCCTGCGCGGAGGATCTGAAAATGGCCAGCCTGCTCGGCATTAATACCGACCGCGTCATTGCGCTAACGTTTGTTATCGGCGCGGCAATGGCGGCGGTGGCGGGCGTGCTGCTCGGCCAGTTCTATGGCGTAATTAACCCCTACATCGGTTTTATGGCCGGGATGAAAGCGTTCACCGCGGCGGTGCTGGGCGGTATTGGCAGCATTCCGGGCGCGATGATCGGCGGTCTGATTTTGGGCGTCGCCGAAGCGCTCTCGTCTGCATATTTAAGTACCGAATATAAAGATGTCGTGTCGTTCGCTCTGCTGATTCTGGTACTGCTGGTGATGCCGACCGGTATCCTGGGGCGTCCGGAGGTAGAGAAAGTATGAAACCGATGCATATTGCGATGGCTCTGTTCTCTGCGGCGATGTTCTTCGTTCTGGCTGGCGTCTTCATGGGCGTACAACTGGAGCTGGACGGCACCAAACTGGTGGTGGATACCGCCGCCGACATCCGCTGGCAGTGGATCTTTATCGGTACGGCAGTGGTTTTTTTCTTTCAGTTGCTGCGTCCGATGTTCCAGAAAGCGGTGAAGCACGTCTCCGGACCGAAGTTTATTCTGCCAGCGATCGATGGCTCTACCGTTAAGCAAAAGCTGTTTCTGATGGCGCTGTTGGTTATCGCCGTGGCGTGGCCGTTTATGGTGTCGCGCGGTAGCGTCGATATCGCCACCATGACCATGATTTATATCATCCTCGGTCTGGGGCTGAACGTGGTGGTGGGGCTGTCCGGCCTGCTGGTATTGGGCTACGGCGGCTTTTACGCCATCGGCGCTTATACCTTTGCGCTGCTCAACCACTATTATGGTTTGGGTTTCTGGACCTGCCTGCCGCTGGCGGGACTGGTCTCCGCCGCCGCTGGTTTCCTGCTCGGCTTCCCGGTCCTGCGTCTGCGCGGCGACTATCTGGCGATTGTGACGCTCGGCTTCGGCGAAATCGTCCGTATCCTGTTGCTCAACAACACTGAAATTACCGGCGGCCCGAACGGCATCAGCCAGATCCCCAAACCGACGCTATTTGGTCTGGAGTTTAGCCGCAACACCCGCGAAGGCGGCTGGGATACCTTCAGCAATTTCTTTGGCGTGAAGTACGACCCATCCGACCGGGTCATTTTCCTCTATCTGGTGGCCCTGTTGCTGGTGGTCTTGTCGCTGTTTGTCATTAACCGCCTGCTGCGTATGCCGCTGGGCCGGGCGTGGGAAGCGTTGCGTGAAGATGAGATCGCCTGTCGCTCATTAGGTTTAAGCCCGACGCGCATCAAGCTGACCGCTTTTACTATCAGCGCCGCGTTTGCCGGTTTCGCCGGGACGTTGTTTGCCGCCCGCCAGGGCTTTGTCAGCCCGGAATCCTTCACCTTCGCCGAATCCGCCTTCGTGCTGGCGATTGTGGTGCTGGGCGGAATGGGCTCGCAGTTTGCGGTGATCCTGGCGGCGGTTCTGTTGGTGGTGTCGCGCGAGTTGATGCGCGATTTCAACGAATACAGCATGTTGATGCTCGGCGGTTTAATGGTGTTGATGATGATCTGGCGCCCGCAGGGATTGCTGCCGATGACGCGTCCGCAGTTGAAGCTGAAAAGTGGTCAGGCGAAAGGAGAGCAGGCATGAGTCAGCCATTATTAGCGGTTAACGGCCTGATGATGCGCTTTGGCGGTTTGCTGGCGGTCAACAATGTATCGCTGGAATTGCGTGAGCGGGAAATTGTGTCGCTGATTGGCCCTAACGGCGCGGGTAAAACGACGGTGTTTAACTGCCTGACCGGTTTTTATAAGCCGACAGGCGGTACGATCACGTTGCGCGAGCGGCATCTGGAAGGATTGCCGGGCCAGCAGATCGCCCGCATGGGCGTGGTACGTACTTTCCAGCATGTGCGCCTGTTTCGCGAAATGACGGTGATTGAAAACCTGCTGGTGGCGCAGCACCAGCAACTGAAAACGGGCCTCTTTTCCGGCCTGTTGAAAACGCCCGCTTTCCGCCGCGCGCAAAGCGAAGCGCTGGACCGCGCGGCGACCTGGCTTGAGCGTATTGGCCTGCTGGAACATGCCAACCGCCAGGCCAGTAATCTTGCCTACGGCGACCAGCGCCGGCTGGAGATTGCCCGCTGCATGGTGACGCAGCCAGAAATTCTGATGCTCGACGAACCGGCGGCTGGCCTTAACCCGAAAGAGACCAAAGAGCTGGATGAGCTGATTGCCGAACTACGTAACCATCACAACACCACTATCTTGCTGATTGAACACGATATGAAGCTGGTGATGGGCATTTCCGATCGCATTTACGTGGTGAACCAGGGCACGCCGCTGGCGAACGGCACGCCGGAAGAGATCCGCAACAACCCGGACGTCATCCGCGCTTATCTGGGTGAGGCATAAGATGGAAAAAACGATGTTAACGTTTGAAAAAGTCAGCGCCCACTACGGCAAAATTCAGGCGCTGCACGACGTCAGTCTGCACATCAACCAGGGGGAAATCGTTACCCTGATTGGCGCTAACGGCGCGGGGAAAACGACGCTGCTTGGCACCTTGTGCGGCGATCCGCGCGCCTCCAGCGGACGGGTGGTGTTTGACGGTAAAGACATCACCGACTGGCAGACGGCGAAAATCATGCGTGAAGCGGTGGCGATAGTGCCGGAAGGGCGGCGCGTCTTCTCGCGGATGACGGTGGAAGAGAATCTGGCGATGGGCGGTTTTTTTGCCGAGCGCGATCGGTTTCAGGAGCGTATCAAATGGGTGTACGAGCTGTTTCCGCGCCTGCATGAACGCCGTATCCAGCGAGCGGGCACCATGTCCGGCGGTGAACAGCAGATGCTGGCGATTGGCCGCGCGCTGATGAGCCAGCCGAGGCTATTGCTGCTGGATGAACCGTCGCTGGGGCTGGCGCCGATCATCATCCAGCAGATCTTCGACACCATTGAGCAGTTGCGCGAGCAGGGTATGACCATCTTCCTTGTCGAGCAGAACGCCAACCAGGCGCTGAAGCTCGCCGACCGCGGTTATGTGCTGGAAAACGGCCACGTGGTGCTATCCGATACCGGTGATGCACTGCTGGCGAACGAAGCGGTGCGCAGCGCCTATCTGGGCGGATAAGGCGCAGTTTACAGCTGCCATCTGGCAAACGCGCCCGGTGGCGCTACCGCTTACCGGACCTGGCGGATTACTCGGCATTCGGCAAATCAGTAGAACATTTTTCGTACCAACATGTTATAGTTGAGAATAGTTATCAAATATAACCACCGAAGAAGGAGCAAGGATGATACGTTCAGGCGCCTGCATAATGGGAACGCTGTTGTTCGCGGCTTCGTTCAGTGTTAACGCCTTAACCTCAAACGATTTTGATCCCCGCGATCCTGCTATCTGGCAAGAAGAAACCGCAACGCCTTATCCACTGGCCGCAACGACCTGCGAAGTGCGTCATCATCCGGATTGTGCAACGTGGGAGGATGAAAAATCCGACATTCAGCGTGAACGCGAGCGGCGAGATCAGCGGCGCTTACAAAATCTGTACAAAAAGTATTCTCATCGTGATTAACTGCTGACGCCAGCCAAATAACGCATGTCTGGTCAGCATTACGCTGTCAGACGTGCCGTAGCTCCCACTTTTCTTTTCCGGCGCTTTCACTGCCTTGCCATCTCTCTGTCGCCTTACTATCTTTTTTTTGTAATAAAAAAGTTATTTTTCTGTCATTCGAGCATGTCATGTTACCCCCGCGAACATAAAACGCGTGATATCGCGCATCCCGGCACAAAAAGAGAGATAACCGATGATATCGTTACGACATACAGCTTTAGGACTGGCGCTGAGTCTGGCATTTACGGGTCAGGCGTTGGCCGTCACCACTATTCCATTCTGGCATTCAATGGAAGGGGAGTTAGGCAAAGAAGTTGATTCACTGGCGCAACGTTTTAACCAGGCCAATCCGGATTACAAAATCGTTCCGGTCTATAAGGGGAACTATGAACAGAACCTGAGCGCCGGGATCGCGGCATTCCGTACCGGCAACGCGCCGGCAATATTGCAGGTTTATGAGGTTGGGACGGCGACCATGATGGCCTCGAAAGCCATTAAGCCGGTTTATGAAGTGTTTAAAGACGCCGGTATTAACTTTGACGAGTCCCAGTTTGTACCGACCGTTGCAGGCTACTACACCGATGCTAAAAGCGGGCATCTGCTCTCCCAGCCCTTTAACAGCTCCACGCCGGTACTGTACTACAACAAAGACGCCTTTAAGAAAGCCGGTTTAGATCCGGAGCAGCCGCCGAAAACCTGGCAGGAGCTGGCTGACTATACCGCGAAACTGAGAGCGGCAGGCATGAAATGCGGTTACGCCAGCGGCTGGCAAGGTTGGATCCAACTGGAAAACTTCAGCGCCTGGAACGGTCTCCCCTTCGCCAGTAAAAACAATGGTTTTGACGGTACAGATGCGGTGCTGGAGTTTAATAAGCCAGAGCAGGTGAAACATATCGCGCTGCTGGAAGAGATGAATAAAAAAGGCGATTTTAGCTATGTTGGGCGTAAGGACGAGTCTACCGAGAAGTTTTATAACGGTGACTGCGCGATGACAACCGCGTCCTCCGGCTCGCTCGCCAATATCCGCCAGTATGCCAAATTTAACTATGGCGTGGGTATGATGCCGTACGACGCGGATATCAAGGGCGCGCCGCAAAACGCTATTATCGGCGGAGCCAGCCTATGGGTCATGCAGGGTAAAGATAAAGAAACCTATACCGGCGTCGCCAAATTCCTCGACTTCCTGGCAAAACCGGAAAACGCTGCTGAATGGCATCAAAAAACTGGCTACCTGCCGATTACCACCGCCGCCTACGAGCTGACCCGCGAGCAGGGTTATTACGATAAAAACCCCGGTGCGGATATCGCCACTCGCCAGATGTTGAATAAGCCGCCGTTACCCTTCACCAAAGGCTTGCGTCTGGGCAATATGCCGCAGATTCGTACCATCGTGGACGAAGAGCTGGAAAGCGTCTGGACCGGGAAGAAGACCCCACAACAGGCGTTGGATACCGCAGTGGAGCGCGGGAATCAGTTGCTGCGTCGTTTTGAGAAAGCGAGCAAATCTTAAGTGTATAAGTGCCTGGTGGCGCTGCGCTTATCAGGCCTACAGCGTTTGTAGGCCGGATAAGGTGCTTGCACCGCCATCCGGCACCTTCCAGGAAAAGAACCTTCATGTCATCATTCCGTCCGGTGTTCCGCTCGCGCTGGCTGCCGTATTTACTGGTTGCCCCGCAGTTGGTTATCACCGTTATTTTCTTTATCTGGCCTGCGGGCGAAGCGCTGTGGTATTCGCTGCAAAGCGTCGATCCGTTTGGTTTTTCCAGCCAATTTGTCGGGCTGGAGAATTTTGTCGCGCTTTTTCACGACAGTTATTATCTCGACGCCTTCTGGACGACGATTAAATTCAGCGCGCTGGTCACGTTTAGCGGCCTGCTGGTCTCGCTGTTTTTCGCCGCCCTGGTGGATTACGTGGTGCGCGGCAGCCGTTTTTATCAGACGCTGATGCTGCTGCCTTATGCCGTCGCGCCCGCCGTCGCCGCCGTATTGTGGATTTTCCTGTTTAACCCGGGGCGGGGATTAATCACCCATTTCCTCGGCGAATTCGGCTATGACTGGAACCACGCGCAAAACAGCGGTCAGGCGATGTTCCTGGTGGTATTTGCGTCAGTCTGGAAGCAGATTAGTTACAACTTTTTATTCTTCTTTGCCGCGCTGCAATCCATTCCCCGCTCGCTGGTGGAAGCGGCGGCCATTGACGGCGCCGGGCCGATTCGTCGTTTCTTCCGGCTTTCTTTGCCGCTTATTGCGCCGGTCAGTTTCTTCCTGCTGGTGGTCAACCTGGTGTACGCCTTTTTCGACACCTTCCCGGTGATCGACGCCGCGACCGCCGGCGGGCCGGTACAAGCCACCACGACGCTGATTTATAAGATTTATCGCGAAGGGTTTACCGGCCTGGATCTCTCGGCGTCCGCCGCGCAGTCGGTGGTGTTGATGTTCCTCGTCATCATTCTGACGGTGGTGCAGTTCCGCTATGTAGAAAGTAAGGTGCGTTACCAATGATAGAGAATCGTCGCGGGCTGACAATATTCAGCCATACCATGCTGATTCTGGGGATCGCGGTCATTTTGTTTCCGCTGTATGTCGCGTTTGTCGCGGCGACGCTGGACGACCGCGCGGTGTTTGAGACGCCGATGACGCTGCTTCCCGGCACGCAGTTACTGGAGAATATCAAAACTATTTGGGTCAACGGCGTCGGTGTTAATAGCGCGCCATTCTGGCTGATGATGCTTAACAGTTTCATTATGGCGTTCAGCATTACGGTAGGCAAAATCACGGTATCTATGCTTTCCGCATTCGCCATCGTCTGGTTTCGTTTTCCCCTGCGTAACCTGTTCTTCTGGATGATTTTTATCACCCTGATGCTGCCGGTTGAAGTGCGTATCTTCCCGACGGTGGAAGTGATCGCCAACCTGAAAATGCTCGACAGCTATGCCGGTCTGACGCTACCGCTGATGGCGTCCGCTACCGCCACTTTCCTGTTTCGTCAGTTCTTTATGACGCTTCCGGATGAACTGGTGGAGGCGGCCCGTATTGACGGCGCGTCGCCGATGCGCTTTTTCCGCGACATCGTGTTGCCGCTGTCAAAAACCAACCTGGCGGCGTTATTCGTCATCACCTTTATCTACGGCTGGAACCAGTATCTGTGGCCGCTGTTGATTATCACCGACGTGAATCTTGGCACTGCCGTAGCGGGTATCAAAGGGATGATCGCCACTGGCGAAGGTACCACGCAATGGAACCAGGTGATGGCGGCAATGCTGCTCACCCTTATTCCCCCGGTTGTCATCGTTTTAGCCATGCAGCGCGCGTTTGTGCGTGGCCTGGTCGATAGTGAGAAATAAAATGGCTGGTTTAAAACTACAGGCAGTAACCAAAAGCTGGGACGGCAAAACCCAGGTAATTCAACCGCTGACGCTGGACGTGGCGGATGGCGAATTTATCGTGATGGTCGGGCCGTCCGGCTGCGGCAAATCAACGTTGTTGCGGATGGTGGCCGGTCTGGAACGCGTGACCAGCGGCGATATCTGGATTGATCGCAAACGTGTCACCGAGATGGAGCCCAAAGATCGCGGCATCGCGATGGTATTTCAGAACTATGCTCTCTATCCCCATATGAGCGTAGAGGAGAACATGGCGTGGGGACTAAAAATTCGCGGTATGAGCAAAGCGCATATTGAAGAACGCGTGCGGGAGGCGGCGCGCATTCTGGAGCTGGACGGCCTGCTTAAACGCCGTCCACGCGAGCTTTCCGGCGGTCAACGGCAGCGCGTGGCAATGGGGCGCGCGATCGTCCGCGAGCCGGCAGTCTTCTTATTCGACGAACCGCTCTCTAATCTCGACGCCAAGCTGCGCGTGCAGATGCGTCTGGAGTTACAACATCTGCATCGTCGCCTTCGTACCACCTCGCTCTATGTTACTCACGATCAGGTAGAGGCGATGACGCTGGCCCAGCGGGTGATGGTGATGAATAAAGGCGTCGCAGAACAGATTGGCACGCCGGTAGAGGTGTATGAAAAACCGGCCAGTCGCTTCGTGGCGAGCTTTATTGGCAGCCCGGCGATGAACCTGTTGGACGGCGTTATCAGCGCTTCCGGCGACCGTTTCGAATTGCCTGGCGGTCTGGCGTTGCCGATTGGTGCGGGCTATCGGGGTCATGCCGGACGTAAAATGACGCTGGGTATCCGCCCGGAGCATATTGCGTTAAGCTCGCAGGCGGAAGGCGGCGTGCCGTTAACGGTAGACACGCTGGAGATTCTGGGCGCGGATAATCTGGCGCATGGGCGCTGGGGCGATCAGAAACTGGTGGTGCGGTTGGCGCATCAGCAACGCCCGGCGGCGGGCAGTACGCTATGGCTGCATCTGCCGGAACATCAGCGGCATCTTTTTGATGGCGAAACAGGACAACGTGTATGAGTAACTGGCCTTATCCCCACATTGTCGCCCATCGCGGCGGCGGTAAACTGGCGCCGGAAAACACTCTGGCGGCGATTGACGTGGGCGCGCGATACGGGCACACCATGATTGAGTTTGATGCCAAGCTGTCGAAAGACGGCGAAATTTTCCTGCTGCATGACGATAACCTGGAACGCACCAGCAACGGTTGGGGCGTGGCGGGCGAGTTGAACTGGCAGGATTTATTGCGTGTGGACGCTGGCGGTTGGTTTAGCGGCGAATTTAAAGGCGAGCCGCTGCCGTTGCTCTCGCAGGTGGCGGAGCGCTGCCGTAAACACGGCATGATGGCGAATATTGAGATCAAACCGACAACGGGGAGCGGAAGGCTAACAGGACGCGTCGTGGCGTTGGCCGCCCGCGAACTGTGGGCCGGGATGACGCCGCCGCTGCTTTCTTCCTTTGAGATAGAGGCGCTGGAAGC
Organism: Salmonella sp. SSDFZ54; assembly: GCF_004010735.1. Classification (NCBI taxonomy): domain Bacteria; kingdom Pseudomonadati; phylum Pseudomonadota; class Gammaproteobacteria; order Enterobacterales; family Enterobacteriaceae; genus Salmonella; species Salmonella sp. SSDFZ54. The sequence goes on along the minus strand of NZ_CP034819.1, from coordinate 1,606,006 downwards.
GGCGCAGGCGGCAGCACCTGAACTGCCGCGCGGGTTACTGCTGGATAAATGGCGTGAAGACTGGCGTGAACTGACGACCCGTCTGGGCTGTGTTTCCCTCCATCTCAACCATAAATTACTCGATGAGACGCGAGTACAAGAGATTAAGGCCGCGGGTCTGCGGATTCTGGTGTATACCGTCAATCAGCCCCAGCGGACGGCAGAGCTGCTGCGCTGGGGCGTGGATTGTATCTGCACCGATCGTATTGATGACATCGGCCCTCACTTTCAGTTTTAAGGGCTGTCAGTTTTAAGGGCTGATGGTTTTCAGCGGGATGTCAGGCTGCGGCGTCCCGCTGCCCTGCTGCAACATTGGCTGGGAATGGTTTAGCATCCGGTCCGGATTTCCGCTGCCGCTGAGCATTCCGCCCTGCGTATTGGGCAGCGTTTGCTGGCCGAGCATACCGTTGCCCGGCTGTCCCTGCTGAACCCGCTGCGTATTGGCATTCAACTGCGACTGTAGATTTTGCTGCTGGCTGCGCGCCTGCGTTTGCATCTGTTGTTTCAACATACCCTGCTGCTGAATCTGCTGCGTTTGCATCTGCGTCTGCATACGCTGCTGGCTGGGAATCTTATAACCTGGCTGATTAGGATTATTCATAGTGTTAATTGGCTGGGCCAATACAGCAAAGGGTAACAAAGCCGTAATAAGTAGTAAGCGTTTCATTGTCGTCTCCTCCCGATGAGGCCTCTTTTTAAGTGTACCTCTATTTCGCCATGATGATGATTTTTTAAGCGTTGTGGACCAGGATTAAACGGGACATACACCCATTTATCTGGAGAAAAACAACGATGAAACCAACGTTTATGCGCTGGGTGGCGATCGCCGCTCTGCTGGCCGGGGGGACGTTTAGCGCGGTGGCCAATCCTCCCGTCGCGCCGCCAGTCTCCTATGGTGTTGAAGAAGATGTCTTTCATCCTGTGCGGGCGACGCAAGGGATGGTGGCGTCCGTGGATGCAATGGCGACGCAGGTTGGCGTGGATATCTTAAAGCAGGGCGGTAATGCCGTGGATGCCGCCGTCGCCGTGGGCTATGCGCTGGCTGTCACGCATCCGCAAGCCGGGAATCTGGGCGGCGGAGGATTTATGCTGCTGCGCACTAAAGATGGCGCTACCACGGCGATCGATTTTCGTGAAATGGCGCCTGCTGGCGCGACCCGTGATATGTTCCTTGACGATCAGGGTAACGCCGATGCGAAAAAGTCGCTGACGTCGCATCTGGCATCCGGTACGCCAGGTACCGTGGCGGGGTTCTCGCTGGCGCTGGAGAAATACGGCACGATGCCGCTGAATAAAGTGGTGCGTCCGGCGATGAAGCTGGCGGAAGAGGGTTTTGTGGTTAACGATGCGCTGGCCGACGACTTAAAAACTTACGGCAGCGAAGTGATCCCCAACCATGAGAACAGCAAAGCCATTTTCTGGAAAGACGGCGAGCCGCTGAAAAAAGGCGATAAGCTGGTCCAGAAGGATCTGGCGAAAAGCCTGGAAATGATTGCCGAAAACGGCCCGGATGCGTTTTATAAAGGGGCGATTGCTGACCAGATTGCCGGAGAAATGCAGAAGAACGGCGGTCTGATGACCAAAGAGGATTTAGCCAGCTATAAAGCCGTTGAGCGTACGCCAATCAGCGGTGACTATCGCGGGTATCAGGTCTTCTCCATGCCGCCGCCATCCTCGGGCGGTATTCACATCGTACAGATCCTCAATATCCTCGAAAATTTCGACATGAAGAAGTACGGCTTTGGCAGCGCCGATGCCATGCAAATCATGGCGGAAGCGGAAAAATACGCCTATGCCGACCGCTCAGAGTATCTGGGTGACCCGGACTTTGTGAAAGTGCCGTGGCAGGCGCTGACCAACAAAGCCTATGCGAAAACGCTGGCCGATCAAATTGATATCAACAAGGCCAAACCTTCCAGCCAGATCAAACCTGGCAAGCTCGCCCCGTATGAAAGCAACCAGACCACCCACTTCTCGGTGGTGGATAAAGACGGCAATGCCGTGGCGGTGACCTATACCCTGAACACCACCTTCGGCACAGGAATTGTGGCGGGAAATACCGGTATTCTGCTGAATAATCAAATGGATGATTTTTCTGCTAAACCCGGTGTACCTAATGTTTATGGCCTGGTGGGCGGCGATGCTAACGCGGTCGGTCCGAAGAAGCGTCCGCTGTCGTCGATGTCGCCCACTATCGTGGTAAAAGACGGCAAAACCTGGCTGGTGACCGGCAGTCCTGGCGGGAGTCGAATCATCACTACCGTGCTGCAAATGGTAGTGAACAGCATTGATTTCGGCATGAACGTCGCCGAAGCGACCAACGCGCCGCGCTTCCATCATCAATGGTTGCCGGACGAACTGCGGGTAGAAAAGGGCTTCAGCCCCGATACGCTAAAGTTGCTGGAACAGAAAGGGCAGAAAGTTGCGCTGAAAGAAGCGATGGGCAGCACCCAAAGTATTATGGTTGGACCGGATGGCGAACTGTACGGTGCGTCTGACCCGCGTTCCGTGGATGATTTAACGGCGGGATACTGATTTTTAATTCCAGGCCCGGTGTCAGACACCGGGCTATTTGCAGATTATGCCGTGAGTAATCGGGCTGGATTATCAATACAAAGCTTGCGCAGAGTATCCTTGTCTACTCCGCGAGCAGCCAGATAGGCGAGGAAGACATTCGGGACAAACCCCCAGCCATTTCCGCCATTTTTCGCCCACATCTGTTTGAGAAAAACATCATGGCTTAAAACGATTTGGTCGGCGTAACCCAGTGCAATCAGATTCGCTACTGCATCTGCGGTCTCCTGAACGCCCGGCGCGACACCTTCTTTTGGAAAGGTGATGTCCAGACCAATCATGTCAAATTCAAGCCATACGCCGCGGTCGAGCATTTTACGTTGATAGACGACATCTTTTCCTGAAGGGTCCGAATGCGCCAGCGAGACTTTTGCCGGAGAGACGTTCATTTCTTCCAGCACGATATCCAGCACCTCATCACCCAGTCGCAGCCACCCTGGCATATGGATATTCATCGCCGTGTGGGGGTTGTTACATTGTGCCAGAGACGCTGCCCGCAGGCTGTTACGCTCCGCTTGGGTAAACGCGGGAGATACGCCGATTTCACCGATCATGCCAGCGCGAATATCCGTCTCGCCAATACCCTGATTCAGTTCTTTATCAATGAGTGAGGCTAACAGCTCAACAGGTTTATGGATCCGGGTACTTTCAAATTTCTCCAGATAAGGTCCGGATGACGCAACGATATTCAAACCCGTTTTTAAGGCAACTTCTCGCAGCGCTGAGGCGTCCCGTCCAATGGATTCTGAACCGGTGGCGTCGACAATCGTCCTGCCGCCCAAAGACATAAAGTTATTGATTTCGAAGATAACATCATCAATCTCTTTGCGGTCCATGTTATCGGCGCAGCAGTATGGGTCGTGTTTCAGCCCCCACTGCAGGTCAGCACTGACTTTCTTTCCCACCAGTTGCTGTGAAAAAGCATAATGTGGCTCGTCTACGACCGAAGACAGATCGTTAAACAGATGTTCATGCGGTAGCGTCAGCCCCATATCCGTATGCGCCACCGGGCCTGTTACGGTTTGCAGGAAACCTTTCATTCTGACACCTCTATTCTTTGCGCCATTTTGGATGCTCTGTATTCAGGGATGGTGGTCACAATCGCACCGACTAACGCGAACAGCGTACCGATGATGGTGACCAGGTAGACCGTATTGCCTAATGAAGGGATCAATTCATCAATTAGCACTGAGCCAAGCAGTTGGCCTGCTGTTGACGCTACGCCCAGCATCAATAGTCCTAAGCCTCTCACCAGAATCGCCATTAGCCCGATGGACAGCAGACCCAGCGGACCACCGAGATACATCCACCATGTATCGGGTAACTGGATGGTGACATGGCCTAATGCGATACGTATCGCCAGCGCCGCGCCCAGGACACAAAAGCCGACGATGAAGTTCCATGTAATGGACACCAGCATGGAGCCCGTTGCCTCGGCGACTTTAGCATTCCCCGCAGGCTGCCAGCCAGCGAGTAACCCTGCCAAAAAGGGGAGGATAGCGAGCAGGATAAACGAGGTTGAGTGCCACTGTGGCGAGACGACAAAAATGGTGGCGATAACGGCGAACAATGCGCCAGTAATGCGCCATGGCGTAAAATATTTCTTCTCCTCCACACCGATGCCAAAACGGTCGCACAGCAGGCCGGAAAGAAGCAGGGCAGAAATTAATGCCGTTTGAAAGGTGGCAACGCCCAGCGCGCTGGCGGATGCGCCTTCAGAAAATACGACCATAGCCCCGCATAATCCTGCAAACCAATTCCATAGCGGGATTTTTCTCTTTTTAATCAGAGTAGGGATTGAGGCGAATTGCTGGCGTGTTTCTTTGCGCGCAATAATAATAAAAAACATGACGACCAGACCGCTGGCAAACGAGATTACTGCGCAAGCATTACCGTCTTGTAACCAATGTCCTAACTGCCCATTAACGGCAGACTGCATCGGGGAAAGCATACCGGCTAAGATGGTGGCAAGCATCAGTAAGGGGGTTGAGTACTTATTCTTGTTCATACATCAATCCTTATATTTTATAAAAGGAGTAACTTTCGTTACTCCATTGTTTTTTATTTTCTGGCGATGAATTGAAGCGTGTTGACCCACAGGTCGGTATAAAATGGCCATGACATAAACTGCTGGGTTCCCCAGTGTGGGGAGCAGTCGCTCATAAAGCAGGCGGTTTTACCCTGTTGGTATTCACCGAACACTAACAATGGGTCATTATTTATTGTTAATACGACATCGGCATCGTCTCTGGCGACGGCCTGGTTATATCCAAGAAATACCGGATAATCTGAGAACCCGTTAACAACAGGATGTTCAGGTGAGACAGCCTCAGCACAGATACCCTCGGGCTTTTCTACCCGGTCATCGCCATCAAGCATAATAACTGGCAGAACCTCAGCAAGAACGGTGTTCTTATAATTGGCTTTTGCCTCAATACCCATGAATGACAGATAACCGCCAATCATGAGTAGTCCACCGCCATTTTTGACGTACTCTTTAATAGACTCCAGAGCGTTTGGTTTTATTTTTAGCTGATAAAATGTCTCGTTTTGCAACAGGAAGGTATTACTACCAATGTCGCTAATAACAATCACATCGTAACGGTTTAATTCGTCAATACTCTCTGGAAAGGCAATTTGTACCGTGTGGGCAGGCATGTAATCAATATCAACGCCGCCCTTCCTCAAGCATTCCAGTAACCATGTGGCGCCTTCTTCATATTTACTGGAGGTGAAACTGTCATAACCTTTTGAATGAATCATATGAATATGCCAGGATTCTCCAATAAAGAGCACCTTTAGTTTTTTCTGCGTATTGTTCATAGTCTGCTCCTTGATTTAGTGAGTAGAGATAGTTTGTTTGTAATGTGAACCCTGAATACGATGAAGAACGGAGTCGTTTTCCGGCATATCAGAGGCATTAGGCGTTTCAACCGCAAGTGAGGCAAATGCGCTGGCGTAGCACAATGCGGATGCCAGTGACTTTCCTTTTGCAAGGCCAGATGCGAGGGCGCCATTGAAAGCGTCACCCGCTCCTGCCGTATTTTTTACAACTGCCGGAAATGCCGGGGAATAGATGAATTGTGTGCCATCATAAGCAAGCGAACCTTTGCTACCTAATGTAATAATGGTATTTTTGACGCCTTTCTGGTGAATAATTTTGGCCGCGCATTTGGCTGATTCGATATCATTAACCGCCATATTGGCCAGCAGGCCTGCTTCCGTTTCATTTGGCGTAATATAGTCAATGTTATCAATGATGGTGTTAACCATGTCATTGTACGGCGCTGGATTGATGATGACCGGTATGTCATTTTTTTGTGCAAGACGAATTGTTTGCTGCAGCGCTTCGTAATTCGTCTCCAGTTGGACAAGAACAATATCTGAATGAACAATGGCTTCTTTCTGAATGGTGATTTCATCAGGGGAAATTGTCATGTTGGCGCCAGGGTAGATAGCGATGACGTTATCTCCGGTATCTCCATTCACCATGATGGTTGCTGTACCTGTTTGTGTTTCTTTGGTCTGGTAGATAATACTTTTATGGATTTTTGATGAGTTTATAAAATTAATGGCGTAATCACTAAAATGATCTGAGCCGACTTTAGTAATAAAATGCACATCAGAGTCGGCATAGCTTGCTGCTAATGCCTGATTACAGCCCTTACCGCCGGGTGAAAAAATAAATTTATCGGCCAGCAATGATTCTCCCGTTGAGGGTAATCTCGGTAGATAACTGATGATATCAACATTGAACGAGCCAATAACACATACATTATTTTTCATGGCAGAGAGACCTTTTTTTATTTTTTGCGCTGATTCATATTTTTCCAGCACATAAGCAATTTCATTTTTTGCGACGTTATCAAGAGAATCAAGGGTAATAAATGCACCACCATGACAGCGAGTAAGATATCCCTGTCCGGCAAGTTCATTGAGATCTGAACGAATAGTTTCCTTTGTTACCTTGAGACTTTTCGCCAGATTTGAAACTTTTACAACTCCCGAAATACTGAGTTCCTTCAATATTCTATGATGGCGTTCAAATTTCATTTTTTACCTCACCGTGGTTAAATTAGTCCCGGGAGGAGTATATTGTTGTGATTGTCACCATAAAGTGATGGCAGAAACCAAAAAAAAACAAAAATGTAATATTAATATTGCTAAAATTACGGAAAAAACGGTGATAAAGCTTAAAGTGGCAATAACCATGAAATTCAGATGGTTATTGTTTTGATATAGGGGAAGTAGGTTGCAATAACTGGAATGTTGTGAAGGTTTGTGACGTTTCGCCCCACAGGGTGGGGCGGGGAAGCGCTATTTCACGCGCGCCATAAAGTACGCATCAACGTACTCACCGTTGCGCAGGCCGTATTTCTTACCAGTGCCTTCGATTTCAAAGCCGTACTTCTTATACACCGCCACGGCGGGCTCGTTATCAACAAACACCGTTAACTCGATACGCTCGACGCGCAGCCAGTTGTCACACATGTCGATCATCGTGCGGATCAGCGCGCTGGCAATGCCGCGATTGTGCCACCGGGCATCCACGCAGATACCAAAATCGGCCACGTGGCTGCGACGGGGACGTTGGGTGACCTGAATAGAAAGATGGCCAACGACAATATCGTCAATGCAGGCAACCAGTTGTTTAACCCCGGCTTGCTCGGTTAGCCGCGCCTGCCACATTTCGAGGGAAGGATGAGGAACCTGTAGCGTGTTGTGATACACCTCCGGCTGGGCGTGGATCTGACGAATGGCGTCGTAATCTTTCGGTTCAGCGTGGCGTATCACTATTTCACTCATTCCTTATCTCCTGCAGGGTTAATTGTGTATTTACACTCGCTGAGAAAGAAAATTCCGTCAACCGCATTTTTTTGCAAAAAGAAGTAGACAAGTGCGAATGAGAATGATTATTATTGCCTTGCATTCAGGGGAACCCCTACGGAGAACCTGAAAGCACGACATTGCTCACATTGCTTCCAGTATTATTTTGGCCAGCTTTTGCTGGCTTTTTTTTTGGTTTTGTTTCAGCCTGGCTTACTTGTCATTTTGTCCCCGGGAAGTGCTCGTGCTCCTCACGTACATTTAGTACGCTCCGGGCCCTGCGAGCTTGCCGTGAACAAACTGACCGCGACGCCGACGGCTGATCTTGAGGCATCTGCTTTTGTAGGCCCGAAAAGTCTTCTCCGCCACCGTCAAAGAATCCAACATTCAGTCTCCTCACGCTTTGCGCTATGGTGTAAACAATCATCTTCAAAAGGATCGTCTCATGACCTTACACTGCGCATTTATTGGATTCGGCAAAAGTACCACCCGTTACCATCTCCCCTATGTTCTGAATCGGAAAGATACCTGGCATGTCGCGCATATTTTCCGTCGTCACGCTAAACCGGAAGAGCAGGCGCCGCAGTATTCACATATTCACTTCACCAGCGATCTGGATGAGGTGTTGGGCGATCCGCAGGTAAAACTGGTGATCGTCTGTACGCATGCTGACAGCCATTTCGAATACGCCAAACGCGCGCTGGAAGCGGGTAAAAATGTGCTGGTTGAGAAACCTTTCACGCCGACGCTGGCGGAGGCAAAAGTGTTGTTCGACCTGGCGCGAAGCAAAGGACTGACCGTCACGCCGTATCAGAATCGGCGTTTTGATTCCTGTTTTCTTACTGCTAAAAAAGCGATTGAGAGCGGGAAACTGGGCAAGATTGTCGAAATTGAAAGCCATTTCGATTATTACCGCCCGGTAGCAGAAACCAAACCGGGCCTGCCGCAGGACGGCGCATTCTACGGACTTGGCGTCCACACTATGGATCAAATTATTTCGCTATTTGGCCGTCCGGATCATGTCGCGTATGACATTCGTAGCCTGCGTAATAAAGCGAATCCGGATGACACCTTTGAAGCGCAACTATTTTATGGCGATTTGAAGGCTATCGTTAAAACCAGCCACCTGGTGAAAATTGATTACCCGAAATTTATCGTGCATGGGACTAAAGGTTCGTTTGTGAAGTACGGTATCGATCAACAAGAAACCAGCCTGAAAGCGAACATTATGCCCGGCGAGCCGGGTTTTGCCGCTGACGAATCCGTCGGTGTGCTGGAATATGTCAATGACGATGGCGTGACCGTGAAAGAAGAGGTGAAACCGGAAACGGGTGACTATGGCCGCGTCTATGATGCGCTGTACCAGACGTTGACCGTCGGTACGCCTAATTACGTCAAGGAATCTGAAGTTCTTACCAACCTGGAAATCCTCGAACGTGCCTTCGAACAGGCAACGCCTGCGACGATAACCCTCGCTAAATAGCCCTTACAGACTCCTCTGCGCTTATTCATATTTTTTGAACAGAGGAGTCAATTTTCACCCTCTATGATCCCGGACGGAATGAGTCCACACTTATTCCATCGAAAACATCTGGGGGTGAACACAATGATCTACTTACGCAAAGCAAACGACCGCGGTCATGCGAATCATGGCTGGCTTGACTCCTGGCATACCTTTTCTTTTGCCGATTATTACGATCCGAACTTTATGGGGTTCTCGGCGCTGCGCGTGATTAACGATGACGTGATCGACGCAGGTCAGGGCTTTGGTACTCACCCCCATAAAGACATGGAAATCCTGACTTATGTGCTGGAAGGCGCGGTGGAGCATCAGGACAGTATGGGCAATAAAGAACAGGTTCCGGCCGGTGAATTCCAGATTATGAGCGCCGGGACCGGCGTTCGCCACTCCGAGTACAACCCGAGCAAAACGGATCGTCTGCGGCTGTACCAGATCTGGATCATTCCGCAAGAAACCGGCATCACGCCGCGCTACGAACAGCGCCGCTTCGACGCCGCGCAGGGCAAGCAACTGGTGCTTTCGCCAGATGCTCGTGATGGTTCGCTGAAGGTCCACCAGGATATGGAGCTGTACCGCTGGGCGCTGCTCAAAGATGAGCAGTCGGTGCATCAGATTGCCGCTGAGCGCCGCGTCTGGATCCAGGTGGTAAAAGGTAACGTGACCATTAACGGTACTAAAGCCACCACCAGCGACGGCCTGGCGATTTGGGATGAGCAGGCAATCTCGATTCATGCCGACAGCGACAGCGAAGTGTTGTTGTTTGACTTGCCGCCAGTCTAAAAATACACGTCATCCTTCAAGCCGCATCTGTGTTGGCTTTATTACTCGGCCCATCCATAGGCCTCGCCCCTTCGGGGCCGCTGCGAGCAGCGTTCAAATCTGCTCCCGGCAGATTTGTCGCTCACCCCGGTCGCGTACTTAATGTACGCTCCCGGGGATTTACTGAGGGACATCCTTGTCCCTCACCAGAGGCAACCTTCGGTTGTTCAAATTCGTTCCTGACGAATTTGTCACTGCGTCGCCGCCTTGATGCAACTCGAATGATTTTGTGTATTTCTCACAATAAAAAAACGACTTTTTTTCTCTGCGAAGGTTCACGCACGTCCGTGGTAAACTGGGCAAATCTATCCCTTTTATACCTTTCAGGACGATGAAAAAGAAAAGACCCGTACTTCAGGATGTGGCCGACCGTGTGGGCGTGACCAAAATGACGGTCAGCCGTTTTTTGCGTAATCCGGAGCAGGTCTCCGTCGCGCTGCGGGGTAAAATTGCGGCTGCGCTTGATGAGCTCGGGTACATTCCTAATCGCGCGCCTGACATTCTTTCCAACGCCACCAGTCGCGCCATTGGCGTTCTGCTGCCGTCTTTAACCAACCAGGTCTTTGCGGAAGTGTTACGCGGCATTGAGGCCGTCACCGATGCCCACGGGTATCAGACCATGCTGGCGCACTACGGCTATAAACCGGAGATGGAGCAGGAGCGCCTGGAATCGATGCTCTCCTGGAATATCGACGGCCTGATCCTCACTGAGCGTACCCATACGCCGCGCACCTTAAAAATGATCGAAGTCGCCGGGATTCCGGTGGTGGAACTGATGGACAGCCAGTCGCCGTGTCTCGATATTGCCGTCGGTTTTGACAACTTCGAGGCCGCCCGTCAGATGACCGCCGCGATTATCGCGCGTGGTCATCGTCATATCGCCTATCTGGGGGCGCGCCTCGACGAACGTACTATCATCAAGCAGAAGGGCTATGAACAGGCGATGCGGGACGCAGGCCTGGTTCCTTACAGTGTGATGATGGAGCAATCTTCATCCTACTCTTCCGGTATCGAACTCATGCGCCAGGCGCGACGTGAATACCCACAGCTTGACGGTATTTTTTGCACCAACGATGACCTGGCGGTGGGGGCGGCCTTCGAATGCCAGCGCTTGGGGCTAAAAATCCCGGGCGACATGGCGATCGCCGGGTTCCACGGTCATGACATCGGCCAGGTGATGGAACCGCGTCTGGCAAGCGTCCTGACGCCGCGCGAGCGAATGGGCAGCATTGGCGCGGAACGTCTGTTGGCCCGCATTCGCGGCGAAACGGTCACGCCAAAAATGTTAGATTTAGGTTTCACCTTGTCACCGGGCGGATCTATTTAGTCTGACAACTTTGAAGTAGCTCACACTTATTCACTTTTGGCACGAATGGTCATTGCGTCGTGAATGGTGCGGTTGGACAATGTTACCGATAACAGTTACCCGTAACAAATTTTGCAACTTGTAGAGTGGGGGCCCGCTTTGAGCACGACTAATCATGATCACCACGTTTACGTTCTGATGGGCGTATCAGGCAGCGGTAAATCCGCTGTCGCAAGCGCCGTGGCGCATCAGCTTCATGCCGCGTTTCTGGACGGCGATTTTCTGCATCCGCGCTGCAATATTGAAAAAATGGCTTCCGGCGAGCCGTTGAATGATGATGACCGCAAACCGTGGTTACAGGCGCTGAACGACGCCGCTTTCGCGATGCAGCGTACCAATAAAATCTCGCTGATCGTCTGTTCCGCACTGAAAAAACATTATCGTGACCTGCTGCGCGAGGGAAACCCGAACCTCTCCTTTATCTATCTGAAAGGTGATTTCGACGTCATTGAAAGCCGTCTGAAAGCGCGCAAAGGTCATTTCTTCAAAACCCAGATGCTGGTGACGCAGTTTGAAACGCTGCAAGAGCCGGGTGCCGACGAACGCGATGTTCTGGTGGTGGATATCGACCAGCCGCTGGAAGGCGTCGTGGCGAGCACCATTGAGGTCATCAATAAAGGCAGTACGCTGTGAGTACATTAACACTGGTTTTAACCGCCGTCGGTTCCGTCTTACTGCTGCTGTTTTTGGTGATGAAGGCGCGTATGCACGCCTTCGTCGCGTTAATGGTCGTCTCGATGGGCGCGGGGCTTTTTTCAGGGATGCCGCTTGATAAAATCGCCGCGACCATGGAAAAAGGGATGGGCGGCACGCTGGGATTCCTGGCGATTGTGGTCGCGCTGGGGGCGATGTTCGGCAAGATTCTGCATGAAACCGGCGCGGTCGATCAGATAGCCGTCAAGATGCTTAAATCCTTTGGCCATAACCGCGCGCACTATGCGATTGGCCTGGCCGGGCTGATTTGCGCGCTTCCGCTGTTCTTTGAAGTGGCGATTGTGCTGCTGATAAGCGTGGCGTTCTCTATGGCGCGTCATACAGGCACAAACCTGGTGAAGCTGGTCATTCCGCTGTTTGCGGGCGTGGCGGCAGCCGCGGCGTTTTTGTTGCCTGGGCCTGCGCCGATGCTGCTGGCTTCCCAGATGCATGCTGATTTCGGCTGGATGATCCTGATTGGGCTGTGCGCCGCCATTCCTGGCATGATTATCGCCGGGCCGCTGTGGGGGAATTTTATCAGCCGTTATGTTGAGCTGCGTATTCCTGACGACATTACCGAGCCGCATCTGGGTGAAGGTAAAATGCCTTCTTTCGGCTTCAGCCTGTCGCTGATCCTGCTGCCGTTGGTGCTGGTAGGGCTGAAAACGATCGCCGCGCGTTTTGTGCCGGAAGGTTCCACCGCTTACGAATGGTTTGAGTTTATCGGTCACCCCTTCACTGCGATTCTGGTCGCTTGTCTGGTAGCGATTTATGGCCTGGCGATGCGTCAGGGGATGCCGAAAGACAAAGTGATGGAAATCTGCGGCCACGCGCTGCAACCGGCGGGCATTATTCTGCTGGTGATTGGCGCAGGCGGGGTGTTCAAACAGGTACTGGTTGACTCCGGCGTCGGCCCGGCGCTGGGCGAAGCGTTAACCGGTATGGGACTGCCGATTGCCATTACCTGCTTTGTGCTGGCGGCGGCGGTGCGCATCATTCAGGGCTCCGCGACCGTGGCGTGTTTAACCGCGGTCGGTCTGGTGATGCCGGTCATAGAGCAACTGAATTTCTCCGGCGCGCAGATGGCGGCGCTCTCTATCTGTATCGCCGGCGGTTCAATTGTGGTTTCTCATGTTAACGACGCTGGCTTCTGGCTGTTCGGTAAATTTACCGGCGCGACCGAAGCGCAGACGCTGAAGACCTGGACGATGATGGAGACTATCCTCGGCACGGTCGGCGCGATTGTCGGGATGATTGCTTTCCAACTGCTGAGCTGAGTCTTGTTGCCCGGTGGTGCTGTGCTTACCGGGCCTGGAAACGGGCACATATCGACACCGTAAGCCGGGTAAGGCGTAATCGCTACCCGGTTTTTTTATTGAGGTGTGAATGCCAATCGCCCAACGACGTTTTGCCTCGCCATGTTTCAGTACGCGCATAAAAGCAGGCAAATTTCTACGCTGATCCATAATTAGGATCAATAAAATAGCGACGGAAATGATTCCCTTCCTAACGCAAATTCCCTGATAATCGCCACTGGACTTTCTGCTTGCGCGGTAAGGCAGGATAAGTCGCATTACTGATGGCTTCGCTATCATTGATTAATTTCACTTGCGACTTTGGCTGCTTTTTGTATGGTGAAGGATGCGCCACAGGATACTGGCGCGCATACACAGCACATCTCTTTGCAGGAAAAAAACGCTATGAAAAATGTTGGTTTTATCGGCTGGCGCGGAATGGTCGGCTCTGTTCTCATGCAACGCATGGTAGAGGAGCGCGATTTCGACGCTATTCGCCCTGTTTTCTTTTCTACCTCCCAGTTTGGACAGGCGGCGCCCACCTTCGGCGACACCTCCACCGGCACGCTACAGGACGCTTTTGATCTGGATGCGCTAAAAGCGCTCGATATCATCGTGACCTGCCAGGGCGGCGATTATACCAACGAAATTTATCCAAAGCTGCGCGAAAGCGGATGGCAGGGTTACTGGATTGATGCGGCTTCTACGCTGCGCATGAAAGATGATGCCATTATTATTCTCGACCCGGTCAACCAGGACGTGATTACCGACGGCCTGAACAATGGCGTGAAGACCTTTGTGGGCGGTAACTGTACCGTTAGCCTGATGTTGATGTCGCTGGGCGGTCTCTTTGCCCATAATCTCGTTGACTGGGTATCCGTCGCGACCTATCAGGCCGCCTCCGGCGGCGGCGCGCGCCATATGCGCGAGCTGTTAACCCAAATGGGTCAGTTGTATGGCCATGTCGCCGATGAACTGGCGACGCCGTCTTCCGCAATTCTTGATATTGAACGCAAAGTTACGGCATTGACCCGCAGCGGCGAGCTGCCGGTTGATAACTTTGGCGTACCGCTGGCGGGAAGCCTGATCCCCTGGATCGACAAACAGCTCGATAACGGCCAGAGCCGCGAAGAGTGGAAAGGCCAGGCGGAAACCAACAAGATTCTCAATACTGCCGCTGTGATTCCGGTTGATGGTTTGTGTGTGCGCGTCGGCGCGCTGCGCTGTCACAGCCAGGCGTTCACCATCAAGCTGAAAAAAGAGGTATCCATTCCGACGGTGGAAGAACTGCTGGCGGCACATAATCCGTGGGCGAAAGTGGTGCCGAACGATCGTGATATCACTATGTGCGAATTAACCCCGGCGGCGGTGACCGGTACGTTGACTACGCCGGTTGGTCGTCTGCGTAAGCTGAACATGGGGCCAGAGTTCTTGTCGGCGTTTACCGTAGGCGACCAGTTGTTATGGGGCGCCGCCGAGCCGCTGCGTCGAATGCTGCGCCAGTTGGCGTAGTGGCTATTGCAGCGCTTATCGGGCCTGCGTGTGGTTCTGTAGGCCGGATAAGGCGCGCTCGCGCCGCCATCCGGCGGGGGAATTTGTGTTAAACCAGGGGTGCATCGTCACCCTTTTTTTTGCGTAATACAGGAGTAAACGCAGATGTTTCATTTTTATCAGGAGTTAAGCAGAGCATTGGCTATTCTTTAAGGGTAGCTTAATCCCACGGGTATTAAGCCTAACCTGAAGGTAGGACGACGCAGATAGGATGCACAGTGTGCTGCGCCGTTCAGGTCAAAGAAGTGTCACTACCTGATGTTGAATTCAGTGAGATGGAGTGACGCCACAAAACAGGATGACAAACCATGTCCAGTCGTATCGATAGAGACGTGATTAATGCGCTAATTGCAGGACATTTTGCGGACCCTTTTTCCGTACTCGGAATGCACCAGACCCAAGCCGGACTAGAAGTCCGCGCCCTATTACCTGACGCCACCGACGTATGGGTGATTGAACCCAAAACCGGACGTAAAGTCGGCAAACTGGAATGTCTCGACGCTCGCGGTTTTTTCTGCGGCGTTTTACCCCGACGTAAAAATTTCTTTCGCTATCAGCTCGCCGTGACCTGGCACGGACAGCAGAACCTCATCGACGATCCTTACCGTTTTGGTCCATTAATACAGGAAATGGATGCCTGGCTATTGTCGGAAGGCACCCACCTGCGTCCTTATGAAACGCTGGGCGCGCACGCCGATACGATGGATGGCGTCACCGGCACCCGTTTCTCCGTCTGGGCGCCTAATGCTCGTCGCGTTTCGGTTGTCGGGCAATTCAACTATTGGGATGGGCGTCGCCACCCGATGCGTCTGCGCAAAGAGAGCGGTATTTGGGAGCTGTTTATCCCCGGCGCGCATAATGGACAACTGTATAAATTCGAGCTGCTTGATGCGAACGGTAATCTGCGCATTAAAGCCGATCCCTATGCTTTTGAGGCGCAGATGCGTCCGGAAACGGCGTCGATGATTTGCGGACTGCCGGAGAAAGTGACGCCAAGCGAAGAACGACAAAAAGCCAATCAGTTTGATGCGCCGATCTCGATTTATGAGGTGCATTTAGGTTCATGGCGCCGCCATACGGATAACAATTTCTGGCTGAGCTATCGTGAGCTGGCGGATCAGCTTGTGCCTTACGCCAAATGGATGGGCTTTACGCACCTTGAACTCTTGCCGGTCAACGAACATCCGTTTGACGGCAGTTGGGGCTACCAGCCGACCGGCCTCTACGCGCCGACCCGCCGCTTTGGTACGCGGGACGACTTCCGCTATTTCATCAATGCGGCCCATGCGGCGGGCCTTAACGTCATTCTCGACTGGGTGCCGGGCCATTTCCCGTCCGATGAATTTAGCCTCGCGGAGTTTGACGGCACCCACCTCTATGAGCACAGCGACCCGCGCGAGGGCTATCACCAGGACTGGAATACGCTGATCTACAACTATGGTCGTCGTGAAGTCAGTAATTATCTGGTGGGTAACGCCCTGTACTGGATGGAGCGTTTTGGGATTGATGCGCTGCGTGTCGATGCGGTGGCCTCTATGATCTACCGCGACTACAGCCGCAAAGAGGGCGAGTGGATACCGAACGAGTTCGGCGGTCGTGAAAACCTGGAAGCCATTGAGTTTCTGCGTAATACCAACCGCATTATTGGCGAGCAGGTGCCCGGCGCGGTCAGCATGGCGGAAGAGTCGACAGACTTCTCTGGCGTGACGCGTCCACCGGAAACGGGCGGCCTGGGGTTCTGGTACAAGTGGAATCTGGGCTGGATGCACGACACGCTGGACTACATGAAGCTGGACCCGGTGTACCGCCAGTATCATCACGACAAGCTGACCTTTGGTATGTTGTACAACCATACCGAAAACTTTGTTCTGCCGCTGTCGCACGATGAGGTGGTTCACGGCAAGAAATCCATTCTCGATCGTATGCCGGGCGATGCGTGGCAAAAATTCGCTAACCTGCGCGCCTATTATGGCTGGATGTGGGCCTTCCCCGGCAAGAAACTGCTGTTTATGGGGAATGAGTTTGCCCAGGGACGCGAGTGGAACCATGACGCCAGCCTCGACTGGCACCTGCTGGAGGGGGGCGATAACTGGCACCACGGGGTTCAGCGTCTGGTACGCGATCTCAACCACACCTATCGCCACCATAAAGCGTTGCATGAGCTGGATTTTGATGCTTACGGCTTTGAGTGGCTGGTGGTCGATGACAATGAACGCTCGGTACTGATTTTTGTACGCCGTGATAAAGCCGGTAACGAGATCATCGTCGCCAGCAACTTTACGCCCGTTCCTCGCCACGACTACCGCTTTGGCATCAACCAGCCGGGACGCTGGCGTGAAATTCTCAATACTGATTCGATGCATTATCACGGTAGCAACACCGGCAATGGCGGCGTGGTGCACAGCGATGAGATCGAAAGCCATGGCCGTCAGCACTCTCTTAGCCTGACGTTACCGCCGTTGGCGACGATCTGGCTGATGCGGGAGGGGGAATGACGCAGCTTGCGATCGGCGAAGCAACGCCGCATGGCGCAACGTATGACGGTCATGGCGTGAATTTCACGCTCTTTTCCGCCCATGCGGAGCGCGTAGAGCTGTGCGTTTTTGATTCCCGAGGGAATGAGCGTCGCTATGACCTGCCAGGACGTCGCGGCGATGTCTGGCATGGTTATCTGGCAGGCGCCAGGCCAGGTTTGCGCTATGGCTATCGCGTACATGGCCCGTGGCAGCCAGCGCAGGGGCATCGGTTTAATCCGGCGAAGTTACTGCTTGACCCTTATGCGCGCCGGGTCGAGGGCGAACTAAAAGATCATCCGCTGTTGCACGGCGGACACGATGAACCGGACTACCGCGATAACGCGGCGGTGGCGCCGAAAAGCGTGGTAATCAGCGACCATTATGACTGGGAAGATGACGCCGCGCCGCGCACGCCGTGGGGAAAAACGGTCATCTATGAAGCTCATGTCAAAGGGCTTACCTACCTGCATCCGGAGCTCCCCCAGGAGATACGCGGCACCTATAAAGCGCTCGGTCATCCGGTCATGGTGGCGTACTTCAAACAGCTTGGCATTACGGCGCTGGAACTGTTGCCGGTGGCGCAGTTTGCCAGCGAGCCGCGCCTGCAACGTATGGGGCTGACCAATTATTGGGGTTATAACCCGATGGCGATGTTCGCGCTGCATCCCGCCTGGGCCAGTTCGCCCGAGACGGCGCTGGACGAGTTTCGCGATGCGGTGAAAGCGCTGCATCGCGCGGGGATTGAGGTCATTCTGGACATCGTATTAAACCATAGCGCCGAGCTGGATCTGGACGGTCCAACCTTCTCCCTGCGCGGAATTGATAACCGTAGCTATTATTGGATAAGGGACGATGGCGATTATCACAACTGGACGGGGTGCGGCAACACGCTCAATTTAAGCCATCCCGGCGTGGTGGAATACGCGTGCGAGTGTTTGCGCTATTGGGTGGAAACCTGTCATGTCGATGGTTTTCGTTTTGATTTGGCGTCCGTCATGGGGCGCACGCCGACGTTTCGCCAGGATGCGCCGCTGTTCGCCGCGATTAAAGCGTGTCCTGTGTTATCAACGGTCAAGCTGATTGCTGAACCGTGGGATATTGGCGAGGGCGGCTATCAGGTCGGGAATTTTCCGCCACCGTTTGCCGAGTGGAACGACCATTTTCGCGATGCGGCCCGCCGATTCTGGTTGCCGCGTAACCTGACGACCGGGGAGTTTGCCTGTCGTTTCGCCGCTTCCAGCGATGTGTTTAAACGCAATGGCCGCGCGCCCGGCGCCTCTGTCAATCTGCTCACGGCGCATGACGGTTTTACGCTCCGGGACTGCGTCTGTTTCAATCAGAAACACAATGAGGCGAACGGTGAGGAAAATCGCGACGGCACCAACAGCAATTACAGCGACAATCATGGTAAAGAAGGATTAGGCGGTCCGCTTGATTTAATGGAGCGGCGGCGCGACAGCATTCATGCCCTGCTGGCGACGCTACTGCTCTCTCAGGGAACGCCGATGCTGCTGGCAGGCGATGAACACGGCCATAGCCAGCATGGCAACAATAACGCCTACTGTCAGGATAATGCCTTAACCTGGCTGGACTGGCAGCAGGCAAACCGTGGGTTAACCACATTTACCGCCGCGCTGATTCGTTTGCGTCAGCAGATACCGGCTTTAACCGGCAATAGCTGGTGGGAAGAAGGCGATGGCAACGTGCGTTGGCTAAATAAAAACGCGCAACCCTTGAGTGCGGATGAGTGGCAAAACGGGCCTAAGCTGATGCAAATTCTGTTGTCGGACCGTTTTCTGATTGCGATAAATGCCACGCTTGAGGTGACAGATATAGTTTTACCCGAAGGGGAATGGCGCGCCGTTCCCCCATTCGCTGGAGAGGATAATCCGGTGATAACGGCGGTCTGGCAGGGACCTGCGCATGGACTGTGTGTGTTCCAGAGAGGATAAAAAAGGAGTTAATCATGGTGAGTTTAGAGAAGAACGATCGTGTAATGTTGGCGCGCCAGCTGCCATTGAAATCTGTTGCCCTAATCCTGGCCGGCGGCCGCGGCACGCGTCTAAAAGATTTAACGAACAAACGCGCCAAACCAGCCGTCCACTTTGGTGGGAAGTTCCGCATCATCGATTTCGCCTTATCTAATTGTCTGAACTCCGGGATTCGCCGTATCGGCGTGATCACTCAGTATCAGTCCCATACGCTGGTGCAGCATATTCAGCGCGGCTGGTCACTGTTTAGCGAAGAGATGAACGAATTTGTCGATCTGCTGCCAGCCCAACAGCGTATGAAGGGCGAAAACTGGTATCGCGGCACGGCAGACGCGGTGACCCAGAACCTGGATATTATTCGTCGCTATAAAGCGGAATATGTCGTCATCCTGGCAGGCGATCATATCTACAAGCAGGACTACTCGCGTATGTTGATCGATCACGTTGAAAAGGGCGCGCGTTGCACGGTGGCCTGTATGCCGGTGCCGATCAAAGAAGCGACGGCGTTCGGCGTGATGGCGGTCGATGAAAGCGACAAGATTATTGATTTTGTCGAAAAACCGGCGAATCCCCCCGCAATGCCTGGTGACGCCAGCAAAGCGCTGGCCAGTATGGGCATTTACGTTTTTGACGCCGATTACCTGTATGAATTGCTGGCGGCAGACGATAAAGATGACGCTTCCAGCCACGATTTCGGTAAAGACATTATCCCCAAAATCACCCGCGAAGGTATGGCTTACGCGCATCCTTTCCCGCTCTCCTGCGTGCAGTCCGATCCACAAGCCGAACCGTACTGGCGCGATGTAGGTACGCTGGAAGCTTACTGGAAGGCGAACCTGGATTTAGCCTCGGTGACGCCGGAGCTGGATATGTATGACCAGAACTGGCCTATCCGTACGCATATGGAATCGCTACCGCCTGCGAAATTCGTGCAGGACCGCTCAGGTAGCCACGGTATGACGCTGAACTCGCTGGTCTCCGGCGGCTGCATTATCTCCGGTTCGGTGGTGGTGCAATCTGTGCTCTTCCCACGGGTGAGAATAAATTCTTTTTGTAATATTGATTCGGCAGTGTTGTTACCTGAGGTTTGGGTAGGGCGCTCCTGCCGTTTACGTCGCTGTGTTATTGACCGTGCCTGTATTATCCCGGAAGGCATGGTGATTGGTGAAAATGCGGAAGAGGACGCTCGTCGTTTCTACCGTTCAGAAGAAGGTATTGTACTGGTCACGCGTGAAATGCTGCGCAAACTGCAGGTCAAACAGGAGCGATAATGCAGGTTTTACATGTATGTTCAGAGATGTTCCCCCTGCTGAAGACTGGGGGGCTGGCGGATGTGATAGGCGCGTTGCCTGCGGCACAAATTGCGGATGGTGTTGATGTTCGCGTTCTGCTTCCAGGGTTTCCCGATATCCGTCGGGGGATACCCGATGCGCATGTGGTGAGCCGCCGCGATACTTTCGCAGGTAAGATATCGCTGCTGTTCGGGCATTATAACGGCGTGGGCATTTATCTGATCGACGCGCCGCATCTGTACGAGCGTCCAGGCAGTCCCTATCACGATACGAATTTATATGCCTATACCGATAACGTGCTGCGCTTTGCTCTGTTAGGGTGGGTCGGCTGTGAAATGGCCTGCGGACTTGATCCATTCTGGCGCCCCGACGTGGTGCACGCCCATGACTGGCACGCCGGGCTGGCGCCCGCCTATCTGGCGGCGCGCGGGCGGCCGGCGAAATCGGTCTTTACCGTACACAACCTGGCCTATCAAGGCATGTTTTATGCAAAGCATATGGATGACATCGAACTGCCGTGGTCATTCTTTAATATGCATGGGCTGGAGTTCAACGGACAACTCTCCTTTTTGAAGGCCGGTTTGTACTATGCCGACCATATTACGGCGGTGAGCCCGACCTATGCGCGTGAAATTACTGAACCGCAGTTTGCTTATGGTATGGAAGGCCTGCTGCGCCAGCGTCATCTGGAAGGGCGCTTGTCCGGCATACTGAACGGCGTGGATGAGAAGATCTGGAACCCGGAAGCCGATCTGCTGCTGGCGTCGCGCTACACGCGCGATACCCTGGAAGAGAAGGCGGAAAACAAACGTCAGCTACAAATTGCGATGGGGTTAAAGGTTAACGACAAAGTGCCGCTGTTCGCCGTGGTAAGCCGTCTGACCAACCAGAAAGGTCTGGATCTGGTGCTGGAGGCGTTACCGGGGCTGCTGGAGCAGGGCGGGCAGTTGGCGCTACTCGGCGCGGGCGATCCGGTGCTTCAGGAAGGGTTCCTCGCGGCGGCGGCGGAACACCCAGGGCAGGTTGGCGTACAGATCGGCTATCACGAAGCTTTCTCGCATCGCATTATGGGCGGCGCGGACGTTATTCTGGTGCCCAGTCGTTTCGAACCGTGCGGCTTAACGCAGTTATATGGCTTAAAGTATGGCACGCTGCCTCTGGTGCGGCGTACCGGGGGGTTGGCCGATACGGTCTCCGACAGTTCGCTGGAAAATCTGGCGGACGGTATCGCCAGCGGTTTTGTCTTCGAAGACAGTAACGCCTGGTCGTTGCTACGCGCGATTCGGCGTGCTTTTGTGTTGTGGTCACGGCCTTCGCTTTGGCGGTTTGTACAACGGCAGGCGATGGCGATGGATTTTAGCTGGCAAGTTGCCGCGAAATCATACCGCGAGCTGTACTATCGCTTGAAATAGTCATCCAGGAATCATTTATATGAATGCTCCGTTTACTTATGCATCGCCCACTCTCAGCGTTGAGGCGCTTAAGCATTCTATTGCCTATAAGCTGATGTTTACGATTGGTAAAGACCCGGTCATTGCCAATAAACATGAATGGCTGAACGCCACATTGTTCGCGGTGCGCGATCGTCTGGTGGAGCGCTGGCTGCGTTCTAATCGAGCCCAATTATCGCAGGAAACCCGGCAGGTTTATTACCTGTCGATGGAGTTTTTGATTGGTCGTACCCTTTCTAACGCGCTGCTCTCGCTGGGCATTTATGATGACGTTAAAGGCGCGCTGGAGGCCATGGGCTTAGATCTCGAAGAGCTGATCGATGAAGAGAATGACCCAGGGCTTGGTAACGGCGGCTTAGGACGGCTGGCGGCTTGCTTCCTGGACTCGCTGGCGACGCTAGGATTACCGGGTCGCGGGTATGGCATTCGCTACGATTACGGCATGTTTAAGCAGAATATTGTCGACGGGCGGCAAAAAGAATCTCCGGATTACTGGCTGGAATATGGCAACCCGTGGGAGTTCAAGCGCCACAATACACGCTATAAAGTGCTTTTTGGCGGGCGCATTCAGCAGGAAGGTAAAAAAGCGCGCTGGATTGAGACGGAAGAGATTCTGGCCGTCGCGTATGATCAGATCATCCCCGGTTACGACACCGACGCCACTAACACACTGCGGCTGTGGAATGCGCAGGCCAGTAGTGAAATCAACCTCGGTAAATTCAACCAGGGCGACTACTTTGCGGCGGTGGAAGATAAAAACCACTCTGAGAACGTTTCACGGGTGCTCTACCCGGACGATTCCACCTATTCCGGACGAGAGCTACGCCTGCGCCAGGAGTATTTTCTGGTCTCGGCGACGGTGCAGGATATCCTGCACCGTCATTATCAACTGCATAAAACCTATGAGAATCTGGCGGATAAAATCGCCATTCACCTCAATGATACGCATCCGGTGCTGTCAATTCCTGAGCTGATGCGCCTGCTGATTGATGAACATAAATTTAGCTGGGACGACGCGTTTGAGGTGTGCTGTCAGGTCTTCTCTTATACCAACCATACGCTGATGAGCGAGGCGCTGGAGACCTGGCCTGTCGATATGCTGGGGAAAATTCTGCCCCGTCACCTGCAGATTATCTTCGAGATTAACGACTATTTCCTGAAAACGTTGCAGGAGCAATATCCCAACGATACCAGCCTGCTTGGACGCGCGTCGATTATTGATGAGTCGAACGGCCGCCGGGTACGGATGGCCTGGCTGGCGGTGGTGGTCAGCCATAAAGTCAACGGCGTTTCTGAACTCCATTCCAACCTGATGGTGCAGTCGCTGTTCGCGGATTTTGCGAAGATTTTTCCGACCCGTTTTTGTAACGTCACTAACGGCGTTACGCCGCGCCGCTGGCTGGCGCTGGCAAACCCGCCGCTGTCTGACGTGCTGGATGAGAATATTGGTCGTACCTGGCGTACCGATCTTAGTCAGCTCAGCGAGCTGAAGCAGCATTGTGATTATCCGCTGGTCAATCATGCGGTGCGTCAGGCGAAGCTGGAAAATAAAAAACGGCTGGCGGTAGTGATAGCGCAACAACTGAATGTGGTGGTGAACCCTAAAGCGTTATTCGACGTGCAGATCAAGCGTATTCACGAATACAAGCGGCAGTTGATGAATGTACTGCATGTCATTACCCGCTATAACCGCATTAAAGAAAATCCGGAGGCCGACTGGGTGCCGCGGGTGAATATTTTTGCCGGTAAGGCGGCTTCCGCCTATTACATGGCAAAACACATTATTCATCTGATCAACGACGTGGCGAAAGTGATTAACAACGATCCGCAGATTGGCGACAAGCTGAAAGTAGTGTTTATCCCGAACTACAGCGTCAGCCTGGCGCAGGTGATCATTCCCGCTGCCGACCTGTCTGAGCAGATTTCGCTGGCAGGGACAGAAGCTTCCGGCACCAGTAACATGAAATTTGCCCTGAACGGCGCGCTCACCATTGGTACGCTGGATGGCGCGAACGTAGAGATGCAGGAGCATGTCGGCGAGGAGAATATCTTTATCTTCGGTAATACTGCCGAAGAGGTGGAAGCGTTGCGCAGGCAGGGTTATAAGCCTCGCGACTATTATGAAAAAGATGAAGAGCTACATCAGGCACTGACGCAGATTGGTAGCGGCGTCTTTAATCCGGAAGAGCCAGGCCGTTACCGCGATCTGGTAGATTCGCTGATTAACTTTGGCGATCACTATCAGGTGCTGGCGGACTACCGCAGCTACGTGGACTGCCAGGATAAGGTGGATGAGTTGTATCGTCGCCCGGAAGAATGGACGACGAAAGCGATGCTCAACATTGCCAATATGGGCTACTTCTCATCGGACAGAACCATCAAAGAGTATGCCGAAAATATCTGGCATATTGATCCGGTGCGGTTGTAGCGGTTTAACGCTTGAGAACGGGGCCAAACGGCCCCGTTTTTTATCGTGGTATATTCGGGGGGTATGCCGATATTCGTCTGCTGAATCTGTTAGCGGCACTTGGTCTCTGTCATGGAAAAAGGGTTGAGTACTGGTGTATAGTATTAGCAGAAAAATCCATAATTAATTGATAATAATATGAAAAAGATTACGACATCTATTCCGGCTCTCGATAAAATTATGCGCGTATTTGCTTACCTTCTGGAGTGCGATGGCGCAACGTTTACCCAGATCCATCAAAATTCAGGGATTGCGAAAAGCAGTACCTCATCTTTGCTCAACGGCATGGTGGAGCATGGGTTATTACGCCAGGAAAAAGACAAGTATTATCTGGGGCTACGCCTGTATGAATTAGGTAATAAAGCGGCGGAACAGTACGATATTAAAAAAATCGCGTTACCGATTCTTGAAGAGATTCGCGATAACACCGGCCTGACCTGCCATCTTGGCGTTCTGGAGGGCGATGCCCCTATTTACCTTCTGAAAGTCGAAAGCCCACAGGCTATTGTGATTCGAAGCTGGGAGGGCAAGCGTCTCTCATTACATAGCTCAGGGCTGGGAAAGGTGCTGATTGCATGGCTTAGCGGGGAAGAGCTGGAGGAGTTGCTGCCTCCAGATCAGATATTAACGCGTTTTACGGATACGACGATCACGGATGTGAATATCCTTAAGCAGGAGTTAGCAGGAATTCGCCGTCGCGGCTGGGGTTATGATAACGAAGAAGACTCCCTTGGCGTGCGCTGCATTGCGGTGCCGGTATTCAATACGCAGGGGAAAGTGATCGCCGCCCTGAGCGTATCCGGCGTTACGTTCCAGATCCCCGATGATAAACGCGAGTCGCTTGCTACGCTGATGATGGATGCCAGCCGTAGCCTGACGCGTCTGATGTGCTGAAATAAAAAGACATAGCGGGCAAGAAGCCCGCTTTCGTCATCGCTTAAAGTCCCGCACGCTGTAAGATCTGCTTCAAATTCGAAATATGTTCTTCATTTGCCGGCAAAACGGGGGGCATTACATGAGTTGAAATATCGACTCCGCTAAGCTGAATTGCCTTTTTGATTATCCCGAAGAAAGGTGAATCCAGGCTGTAAATAGTGGAAAGCGCGGACAGCCTGCGCTGTAATCCGAACATTGTCTCATACTCTTTTTCACACCACGCGCGGTAGATCCCGCAGGTTAGCTGCGGCGCAAAGTTCGCTGTCGCTGGGATCCCGCCGTTGCCGCCTAAGATAAGCGTATCCATCATATATTCATCATAGCCGGAGAAAATAACGAAGTCCGGACGCACTGGCCTGACATTATTGATGATTTCACGAATATGGCTGATATTATCAACGGTATCCTTAATGCCGATAATATTGGGGTGATCCTGCGCCAGCCGGGTAATTAAATCAACGCTAAGGTCCTGCCCCGTCAATGCTGGAAAGTTGTAGAGAATGACCGGGCTTTTTATGTTATTAGCCACGGTTTTGAAATGATGATAAATATACTCATCGGTCAATCTGGCATAGTAGGGATTGAGTACCAGCACGGCATCGACTTCGAGTCGGTCGGCATGTTGACCATACTCAATCACTTCCTGCGTGCTGGTGCTGCTAATACCTAATAGTACTGGAATACGGCGGTTAATATGACGGACGCAAAACTCTGCGGTTTCCAGACGCAGCGCATTGGTCATATGGCAAAATTCCCCCCCGCTGCCCAGCAGTAATACGCCATTGACCTTGCTTGCAATAAGATGATCCAGCAAGGTTGCCATGCCGACTTTATCTAACTCTCCCTGCGCATTAACAATGGTCGGAACTGGCGGAAATACGCCGTGAAATTTCGTAATCTGAGTCATGTATTGATCCTTAAAACAGGCGAGCCGTAGCCCGCCAGGGATATTATTTAAGCCAGGCTCCGGCCATTAATGATGTTGCATTAGCGGTGAACTGTTTAAAGACGCCGCGACGGTTTGAATAATCAGGTTTCTTCCAGCTTGCTCGACGCTCTTCAAGACAGCGGCGTATTTCCTCTTCTGTTTTAGGCATCCCGTCGATCCCTACAATATTGAGCTTGCGGCCTTTCACATCCATTTCGATTAAATCACCATCTTCCACCAGGGCAATCGGCCCGCCATCAGCGGCTTCTGGCGAGACGTGTCCGACACATGGCCCGCTGGTCGCTCCAGAGAAACGACCGTCGGTAATCAATGCGACTTTTCCGTCGAGGCGTTTGTCATACACGATGGCATCGGTGGTCATCAGCATTTCCGGTGCGCCAGAGCCTTTTGCGCCTTCGTAGCGAATGAAAATGACGTCGCCGGGTTCGATATGGTTATGGATGATGGCCTGCTGAGCGTCTTCTTCGGAGTTAAAGACCCGAGCAGGACCGGTATGGTGGTGCATATCCGGCGCACAGGCCGCGTATTTAATGACCGCTCCTTCAGGCGCGATGTTGCCTTTCAGTACCGCAATCGACCCTTTTTTGGTGGCATTTTCTGGTTTACGGATCACCTCCTCCGGACTGACTTTGTAATTGTTGAGGTAACCGTGGTTGCGGGTAAAGAAGCCGGATTGATGGAGCATTTCCAGGTTGTCGCCGAGCGTACGGCCAGTCACGGTAAGAACATCAAGATCCAGATAATCGCGCAGATACCATTGCACCATTGGCACGCCGCCAGCGAACCACATCATTTCGGTAACGTATTCACCGCTGGGCTGAATATTGGTCAGATAAGGGATTTCGTTATTGATCCGATCAAACAGTTCGGGCTTCAGCTCCCATCCAAGTTCATGAGCGATGGCCGGAAGGTGGATCATCGCATTGGTGCTGCCACCAATAGCAGCATGGACTTTGATAGCATTTTCAAACGCCGCAGGAGTCAGGATCTTATGGGTGGTGATATTTTTCTCCGCCAGATACAGCGCCTGGTGGCCTGCGGTTCTGGCAACGCGGCGAATTTCCGCCAGGGTCGATGGCAGCAAAGCGCTGCCTGGCAGGGCCAGCCCCAAGGCCTCCGACATGCACTGCATGGTACTGGCCGTTCCCATAAACTGGCAGGCTCCGGCGGTGGGGCAACCGCATTGCTGCATGGCTTCCACTTGCTGAATGCCGATTTCGCCTTTCTTCAACTTAGCAGTGATCCCGCCGAGGTCAGAAGTACTCATATTCGGTGCCGGACGCATAGAACCGCCGGGAATATGCAGCAGCGGCAGGTTCAGGCGTGCGGCGGCAATCAGATGCGCCGGGATAGATTTATCGCAGCTTGAGATCAGAATACCGGCATCATAAGGCACCACTGAGGCATGAATTTCGACCATGTTGGCAATAGCTTCTCGAGATGCCAGGATGTAATTCATTCCATCGTGGCCCTGACCCCAGCCGTCGCAGATATCCGTCACATGGTGACGGACGGCGCGCCCGCCGCTTTCATGAACACCCAGCACGGCTTCATCGCCCAGTTGGTTAAGATGGAAACTGCCCGGATGGCTTTCGCCATAGCAATCATCCACCAGGACCTGCAGTTTATTGACATCTTCTTTGCTGTAATTCATTCCAAGACGCAGGGCGTCGAGCTGCGACCACAGGTCGCGAGCATGCTGACATTTTTGGCTCATTTGGCGATTCCTTCCTGTTTAAGTGACGCACCCGGCGTCGAGGTGTTAGGCGTGTTGCTGCTACCTGCAGGACGAGCGGTAACAGAAGGCAAGCTGAAAAGCAGTCCAACGGCGATAAGCAGTGCGGCAACCAGTACGGTCATTCCTGCTGTTTGCGAGAACGTCACCGTTAACAGCCCGACGAGGTACGGACCGATAAAGCCGCCGATGTTGCCCAGGGCGTTGATCGTGCCGCGCACGCCGCCCAGAACGTTGGGGGCGAAGAGTAATGGCGGCAGCGTCCAGAATGGACCGGCATAGGCTTGCAGGAAGAACCCGCAAATAACCATCATGCCGTAGGCGAGCCAGACGTTATCTTTCAGTAATAAGGAGAGGGCGAGACAGACCGCGAAACCCAGCAGAGGAATAGCCGTGTAAAGGCGGCGATTCATCGTTTTATCACACCATTTGGCGATGTAATACTGACCGATAATGCACAGAACGTAAGGTGCCGCGGTGAGTACCCCAACGATGGTCATGCCGCTGCCGGTCAGGTGTTTAATCAGATTTGGCATCCACAGCGCGAAGCCATAGAATCCGACCTGTACGAAGAAATAGATACCAACAAGCTTCCACAGGTTGATGCTTTTTAATACGCCACGAATGCTGCTTTGCTCTCCGCCAATACTCAACGCGCGATCGGCCAGCAATTTTTGTTCGATCCAGGCGCGCTCTTTCGGATCCAGCCACTTTGCCTGATGCGGGTGATCGGAAACCAAAGGTAGCCAGACAAAGAGCAGTCCCAGAGAGAGCAAGCCTTCGATGATAAACATCTCCCGCCAGCCGTAGGTTTCAATAAGCCAGCCGGAAAGCGGCCCGGTAATAATAGAGGCGACGGCCAGGTTCATCTGGAAATAGGCGATAGCCCTGGCGCGCTCCTCATTTGGGAACCAGTGGCCAATCAGCGCCAGAATGGCGGGATACACAGCACCTTCCGCCACGCCGAGCACAAAGCGGATAATCAACAACTGCGTCGGTGTCTGAACAAAACCGGTCAGCAGGGCAAAGCCACCCCAGGCGACGATTGTCCAGGCAATTAACTTCTTGGCGCTTAGCCGCTCGGCTATCTGACCGCCGGGAATTTGCAGGAAGATATAACCAATAAAGAAGATCCCGGCGACCAGACCGGCAAAAGAAGCCGTCATGCCTAAATCTTCATCCATGCCGCCTGCGATCCCAATGGCGATATTGGTCCTGTCCATATAGGCCACGATATAAACGAGGATCGTGGCTGGAATAATATGCAGCCAGCGCCCTCGTGTGGTCGGTTTCTCTATTTCAATGCTCATCATTGCATCCCTTTAGTATCAAAAAATTATGTTCTGTATGTGGAACTATTGTTCTGTATATTGATACTATGCCGACGTATTCATACAGCGTCAATTCCATACTCTAAGGAAGGTTATATTTTGTGATTTGCTTCAAAAATGAACGGAGACAAGGTGAGAAAGAGCGGGTAACCCAATGGAAACTGCTCATTGGTCTAATACATAGCCAAAATTGTGCGCTGCCTCACAGGATAAGATGATGCTCTCACCTGGTCATTGTGCGTTCAGAGTAAACAGCATTAAATTCTTTATGTGGAATTTGTGTTCTTTATATTGAACTTTAATGCTTTTTAAGGAGAAACAATGGTTACTACCGCGATCTTTCCGTCACGATATGTTCAGGGTAAAGGAGCGTTGACAACGCATCTCCCGCAGGAATTGGCCGCACTCGGTCATAAGGCGCTGATTTTGCAGGATCCTGTTGTTCACAACACCTACCGGGATACAGTTGCAACAGCACTGCACGGGGTGATTGAATTTGATATCGAAGTGTTCAGTAGCGAGTGCAGTGATGAGGAAATTGCTCGCATCTCCGCACGCGCGCAGGAAATTGGCGCCGATGTGATTGTCGGTATGGGGGGGGGGAAAACCCTGGATACGGCAAAAGCAACCGGCGCCAGCCTGCGGTTGCCTATTGCCGTGGTTCCTACTCTGGCCTCAACGGATGCGCCGTGCAGTTCACTGGTTGTTATCTATACGCCAGAAGGGAAATTCAAACGCTACCTGATGATTCCACGTAACCCGACACTTGTGCTGGTGGACAGCAGTATTATTGCTGCCGCGCCGGTACGCTTTTTGGTTTCCGGGATAGGCGATGCGCTGGCAACCTGGTTTGAAGCGGAAGATTGCCGCATCAAAGGGGCAGGCAATATGACCACCAGGCCAGGACCGATGACCGCATTTGAGCTGGCGCGCTTTTGCTACACCACCTTGATGCGCTATGGGCGCCTGGCGAAGCTTGCCTGTGAACAACATCAGGTTACTCCGGCGCTCGAACATGTTATCGAAGCGAATACGCTATTATCCGGGCTCGGTTTTGAAAGCGGTGGGCTGGCGGCGGCGCACGCCATTCATAACGGTCTGACGGTACTGCCCGCCACGCACAAATACTGGCATGGGGAAAAGGTTGCGTTTGGCACGCTGGCAATGCTTATGCTCACCGATAGAGCGCCTGAGCTTATCGAGGAGGTTTATCAATTTTGTGAAGATATAGGCTTGCCCACCACGCTGGCGGATATTGGTCTGGCTGGCGTTAGCGATGATGAACTGCTGGCCGTTGCCAGGGCGTCTTGTCAAACTGGGGAAACGATGCACAACGAGCCGTTTACCATTACGCCGGAGGCCGTTCAGGCGGCATTGCGGGCCGCCGATGCTGTTGGGCAGGCGCGGAAAAAGATCGATCTTGCAGGTTAATGTGAGCCTGTAAATAAAAAACGGCAGCCGGAACTTTCAACTTCTGTCTGCCGCTATCGTGAATGTTTTAACGTCGCGATTTCAGAAAAATGCATGGGGGGTGCTCAGGACTACCGGGTTTATACTTGCGCTATCGCAGGGATTAGCGGATAGAAAAATGAAAAATGCTAAGTGGCTTTTTTTGTCAATCATAATGGCGTTTATCGGCGTGCCGCTGCTGGTGAACATTATTACGATTATCGTGGGGGGAATGTGGGCGTGCATTAGCGTTCTTGAAAATAGTATCCCCGTCGCGCAATCTATTGAGAAGGCGACCATTATCCCGGTAGCGCTTCTGGGCGCAGGGTTAATTTTTCTTTGTGGCCGAATATGGGGAAAGGGAAATGCATCAGAGGTAAATCCAGAATGGCGTGATTGCTGCCTGCTTATGCCCGCTCTGGTGGTGCTGATGGGGTGGGTCATCCTGATGTTTCTCACCGATCTTAATATTCACGCGATAGGGCGTAAACCCATCGCCCAGGTGGTGCAAACGCTTTGGTTAGTACCCAGCGTAATATCCTTTTTCAACGGCTGGGTATGGGCAGTGTTGCTCATCCCGGTTGGCTCGCAGCTCTGTTTTGCATTGGGGTATGGCGGTGCGCGTTGGGGAGTGCTACGCGGCGGTGCGGGCTACTCTTGTCGTAATCTGCTGGTGATTTGCCTGCTGTTTTTCGGGAGCTGTGCCGTATATCAGTCACATCTTTATGCCGTGAAGTATCCCGCTCCCGAGAGCAGTGAATATCTTTATTTCCGCGATTATCAGGCGCACACATGGGGCAACAAGCTAACCGGGCTGCGCGATGAACCGACACTTTTGCTCACCCAAAATTGGCCGCGGCTCGATGGCGCAACGGCTGGCTTGCCGTTATACGCCTCGGCTTTTTATGCGCTTACGCGCTTTCCGGATGATATCTGCCCTGAAGACTACCTTGAAAACCAGGGAACCATTGAAGCCTATCAAAATATCCTTAACGGCAATGCCGATCTTATTTTTGTCGCCCAGCCTTCCACTGCTCAAAAGCAATTGGCCGAGGCCAGTGGCGTAAAACTGGTTTACACCCCCTTTGCACGTGAAGCGTTTGTGTTTATCGTCAACCAAAACAATCCCGTGTCATCGTTGAGTGATGTACAAATTCGCGGCATTTTTAGCGGAAGAATCACCCACTGGAATGAGGTAGGCGGAGAGGCAATCGACATTAAGCCCTGGCAGCGACCGGAAAACTCTGGCAGCCAAACGGCGATGCTGGCGAAGGTAATGAAAGAAACAAAGCTGATGCCAGCGCAAACAACATCAGTGGCAACCGCGATGGGGGAAATGGTGGATATCGTGGCTGAGTATCGCAATACGCACAACGCCATTGGCTATACCTTTCGTTATTACGCTACGCAGATGCACAGCAATAAAGAGATTAAATTACTGGCGATAAACGATGTTGCGCCGACGGTTGAAAATATTCGTAACGGTAGTTACCCGTACACGGTTGATGTTTATATGGTCACCCGTGAACACCCCACAGCGGAAACACAAAAGCTGGTGGACTGGTTTCTAAGCCCGCAAGGGCAGCAGTTGGTGCAGGATGTGGGATATGTGCCGCTGTATCCGGCCGCGAAATAAAGGGACTAAATGGAAGATGTTAAATTATATGTGGAACGGGTAGGTGTAGACCCGGCCAGTGGCGCTGATATTCGTATTGCACGGCGTGAATCCACTTCGTGGCATAAAGATATTGTTGCTGAGCTGATTAATCAGGTTCTCCGGTGTGGCGCGGCATTAATCATCGTCGCTGTGCTGACCGCCTGCGATGATCGCCAGGTAAGCTATTTTCCTGATTATGCCGCCATACCGGAGCAATCCGGTATCTGGACCTGGCTACCTGTGTTCTTTCCATCGTCCGCCAGTGAAATAGAGATGACGTTTAACCTGGACAGCAATCTTTTTTATGCTGAATTTAGCGTGGCCGACGGTGATAAACGTGCGCATTTTGAAAGCGTGCTGGGGGAGGAGAGCGTGGTTCATTATGCCAACTTTCCTCATAAAAGCTGGTGTAAAACGGGGAAAACTCTCTGGAATAGCGAAGCGCGGGCAAAACCCTTCTTTATTACCCAAATAAGTGTCGATCGCTACCGTATCACTAATCATATGCCCGGCTGTACAAAACCCGGCGAGTGAATGCGGTATGTGGCGAAAAGGGCGGTATAAACCGCCCCGGATTTTATTACGACGCCAGTGAAAGTTGGTGTTTCTCAACATACGCCGCCAGCCACTGGGTGATGCGGGACTGCTGCTCGGCGGTCAGCCACATGCCTTCTTTGGTGCGACGCCAGATAGCATCTTCAGTACGGCGCACCCATTCGTGATCCACCAGGTACTTGAGTTCCGCTTCGTAAAACTCATGACCGAAATCTTCGCCTAAATCAAGCAGCGACGTGGCTTCGCCGAGAATCCACTCCGTGTTGCTGCCGTAAGTGCGCGAATAGTGGCGCGCCAGCGATTCCGTCAGGAACGGATAACGACGACGCAGCTTCGCCGCGTAATCTTCGCGGCTGCCGTCGATGTCGCCGCCGGGCAGTACGCACGTTTTGGTCCATGCCGGCCCGATGCCTGGATAATAAGACGCCAGTTTTTCCATCGCATGTTCGGCCAGCTTACGGTAGGTCGTGAGCTTACCGCCAAACACGGAAAGCAGCGGCGCTTTGCCGTTTTCATCATGAATATCAAGGGTATAATCGCGAGTGATCGCCTGCGGTGAGTCGGACTCATCATCGCACAGCGGACGGACGCCGGAGTACGTCCAGACGATGTCATCGCGCCCCAGTTGTTTCTGGAAGTGCGCGTTATAGACCTTCAACAGGTAATTAATTTCGCTCTCTTCAATTTTTACCGCTTTCGGATCGCCTTTATATTCGACATCGGTTGTGCCAATGATCGAAAACTCTTCCATCCACGGAATGACAAAGACGATACGCTTATCTTCGTTTTGCAGAATATACGCCTGCTTCTGATTATGGACGCGCGGCACGACGATATGGCTGCCTTTGATCAGGCGGATGCCATACGGCGACGGCAGGTGCATCCCTTCGTCGAAGAACTGTTTGACCCACGGTCCGGTGGCGTTAACCAGTCCGCGCGCCTGCCAGACATATTTTTTACCGGTGTCGATATCTTCCGCTTCGACAATCCACAGGCCATTTTCCCGACGAGCGGCGGTTGCGCGAGTACGGGTAAGGACTTCGCCGCCTTTACGCACCACCATCTGTGCGTTAGCCAGCACCAGACGCGCATCGTCTACCCAGCAGTCGGAATATTCGAATCCGCGCACGATTTCAGGTTTGAGCACCGAATCTGCGCCAAACCGCACACCGGTGGAACCGGGTAAGCTGGTACGTTTGCCGAGGTGATCGTACATAAACAGACCGATGCGGATCATCCAGGCTGGACGTAAATGCGGGCGGTGCGGCAGACGAAAACGCATCGGGAAGGCGATGTGCGGCGCCATTTTCAACAACACCTCACGTTCTGCCAGCGCTTCGCTGACCAGGCGGAACTCGTAGTGCTCAAGGTAGCGTAAGCCGCCGTGGATAAGTTTCGAACTGGCGGAAGAGGTTGCGCAGGCCAAATCCTGCGCTTCCAGCATGAGTACGGACAAACCGCGTCCGGCGGCATCAGCCGCGATGCCTGCACCGTTAATGCCCCCGCCTATCACGATCAGATCTTTGGTTTCCATGCTGCCCTCTTGCACTTTCGTTAAAGTTCAAAAATGTTCGTTATCGAACATAATAGCAAAGAAACGCGCTATTGGTAACATCGAAAAAACATTTTAGAGTGATATGTATAACATTATGGCGTTAAGCTACTCCGTCAACGTACACTGGGCGATAAAATGCCTTAATTGGCTTCACCGGCAATAATGAAAGAGCGATTCATGGAACAATTTGAATGTATCACTGTAGAAGAGGCGTATCAGAAACTGCACCAGGGCGCGGCGGTGCTGGTCGATATTCGCGATCCGCAAAGTTATGCCATGGGTCATGCGCCGCAGGCGTTTCACTTGACTAACGATACGCTGGGCGCGTTTATGCGTGAGCATGGTTTCGATACCGCCGTGATGGTAATGTGCTATCACGGCAACAGTAGTAAAGGCGCCGCGCAGTATCTGCTCCAGCAAGGCTATGATGCGGTTTACAGCATTGACGGCGGGTTTGAGGCCTGGCATCGCCGTTTCCCTGCCGATGTCGCGAATGGCGCGTAATCCCATAAAGATGCAGCCTCCGACGAGAAGGGTATATATACTGTCTTCTTTTGTATGGACTAAGCGACAGCAATAATGTTGATGATTACTTCCTTTGCGAATCCTCGCGTGGCGCAGGCATTTGTTGATTACATGGCCACCCAGGGCGTCATTCTTACTATTCAGCAACATAATCAAAGCGATATCTGGTTGGCAGATGAATCGCAGGCCGAACGTGTGCGGGTCGAGCTGGCGCGGTTTATAGAAAATCCCGGCGATCCGCGTTATCTGGCGGCTAGCTGGCAGTCCGGGCAGACTAACAGCGGGCTACGCTATCGCCGTTTTCCCTTTCTCGCCACGCTGCGTGAACGAGCCGGCCCTGTTACCTGGATCGTGATGCTCGCCTGCGTGCTGGTCTATATCGCGATGAGTCTCATCGGCGATCAGACGGTGATGGTGTGGCTGGCGTGGCCGTTCGATCCGGTTTTAAAATTTGAAGTCTGGCGCTACTTCACCCATATCTTTATGCACTTCTCACTGATGCATATTCTTTTTAACCTGCTGTGGTGGTGGTATCTCGGCGGGGCGGTAGAGAAGCGCCTGGGCAGCGGTAAATTAATCGTCATTACGGTGATAAGCGCGCTGCTAAGCGGCTATGTACAGCAGAAATTTAGCGGCCCGTGGTTTGGCGGACTGTCTGGCGTCGTCTATGCGCTGATGGGGTACGTGTGGCTGCGCGGAGAGCGCGATCCGCAAAGCGGAATTTACCTCCAGCGCGGCTTAATTATTTTTGCATTATTGTGGATAGTCGCTGGTTGGTTTGACTGGTTTGGCATGTCTATGGCGAACGGCGCGCACATCGCCGGGCTTATCGTCGGTTTAGCGATGGCCTTTGTTGATACGCTGAATGCGCGAAAACGAACGTGAGGCGTATCCGGCCTGTGGTCGAGATATTTTTCCAGGCCGGGTAGGGCGAATGCCGCTATCCGGCGCAAGGTTGGTTACTTTCAGAGATTATTCATGAAACAAACACAACGGCATGACGCGATCATTGAACTGGTGAAAAAACAGGGGTACGTCAGTACGGAAGAGCTGG
Source organism: Salmonella sp. SSDFZ54 (assembly GCF_004010735.1). Classification (NCBI taxonomy): domain Bacteria; kingdom Pseudomonadati; phylum Pseudomonadota; class Gammaproteobacteria; order Enterobacterales; family Enterobacteriaceae; genus Salmonella; species Salmonella sp. SSDFZ54. The sequence goes on along the minus strand of NZ_CP034819.1, from coordinate 1,569,857 downwards.
TGGAGCATTTTTCTGTCAGCCCGCAAACCATTCGTCGGGATCTTAACGATCTGGCGGAACAGAATATGATTTTGCGCCACCACGGCGGCGCGGCGTTGCCCTCCAGCTCGGTGAACACGCCGTGGCACGATCGTAAGGCGACGCAAACGGAAGAAAAAGAGCGCATCGCTCGCAAAGTCGCGGCCCAGATTCCCAATGGTTCAACGCTGTTTATTGATATCGGCACGACGCCGGAAGCCGTAGCGCACGCCCTGTTAGGGCACAGTAATTTGCGGATCGTGACCAACAATTTGAACGTAGCGAACACGCTAATGGCGAAAGAGGATTTTCGTATTATCCTCGCCGGCGGCGAACTCCGCAGCCGCGACGGCGGCATTATTGGCGAAGCGACGCAGGACTTTATCGCCCAGTTCCGTCTCGATTTCGGCATTCTCGGTATTAGCGGTATTGATAGCGACGGCTCGTTGCTGGAATTTGACTACCATGAGGTACGCACCAAGCGCGCGATTATCGAAAATTCGCGCCACGTGATGCTGGTGGTGGATCACTCTAAATTTGGCCGTAACGCGATGGTAAACATGGGCAGTATTAGTATGGTCGATGCGGTCTACACCGATACCCTGCCGCCGCCGGGCGTGATGCAGGTGTTGACGGAGAACCATATTCAACTGGAGCTGTGTTAATTCTGTAAAACGTCCCACGTCAGCCCAAAACGCGCCAGGTACTTACGCAGCCGGTCAGCGTCATTCACCGTGGCTTTCCCCTGACGGGAAACGTTGAATAGCTGCCGCCCGGCGTCGGAAAGGGTTTTCGCCTGGCGGCAGACCGCAACGACGTTTTCCAGTTGCATACGGTCAAACAGATCCAGCGCCGTTGCGTCAATGCCCGGCAGTCCGTCGAGCGCGGAGGGGCGATGGTCATTCCAGCTATAGCGCAAACGCGCGATTTCATCGTCTACCGTTTCGACCGTGATTCGCCCGTTGTCCGCCAGCGTCGCCATGCGGGTGACGCTGGCGGAGAGTTCGCGGAAGTTACCGCGCCAGGCGGCCTGCGGCGAGGTGGCGAAGCTCAGCCAGGCGCGGCGCGCTTCGGTATTAAAACGCACGCTGTCGCCGGTTAGCGCCGCGTGGCGTTCCAGTTCGTAGTCAAGGTTTGGTTCAATATCTTCCTGGCGCTGACGCAGGCCCGGTAGTTCGAAGGTCCAGAGATTAATGCGCGCGTACAGGTCTTCGCGGAATGTCCCCTCCGCCACTCGCTGGCGCAGGTCGCGCACCGTGCCGGCAATCAACTGGAAATCGCTGCTGACCTGCTGGTCGCTGCCGAAAGGGTAAAAGCGTTTCTCTTCAATGGCTTTCAGCAACATGGCCTGTTCATCCGCGCCCAGCTCTCCCACTTCGTCAAGAAACAACATGCCGCCGTCGGCGCTGCGCAGCAACCCTGCACGCTCCTCTCTCGCGCCGGTAAACGCCCCCTTAACGTGGCCGAACAGCGCCGACATCGCCGTGTCGCCGCGCAGGGTGGCGCAGTTCACTTCGACAAACGGGCCGCTGAACTGGTGGCGGGCCAGTTTTAGTTCATAGATGCGACGGGCGAGAAACGACTTGCCCGCGCCGGTCGGGCCATTGAGCAGGATTGGCGAACGGGAGCGTATCGCGACGCGCTCAATTTGCTCAATCATCCGGTTGAAACACGGGTTGCGGGTTGCAATACCGGACTTCAGGAAGTTGAGCGTCTCCTCCCGCTCCTGGGCGAAGCGGGTGGCGATGTCATTGTAGCGGCTGAGGTCGAGGTCAATAATCGTCACGTCGCCCGTGCTATGCGATTTATCTTTTTTGCGCGGCGGCGAGGTCTGCGCTAATCGCGCCGGTAGATAGCGCGCTTCCGCCAGCAGGAACCAGCAGATCTGCGCGACGTGGGTGCCGGTGGTGATATGAATCAGATAGTCTTCATCTTCGGGATGAAAGGTATGGCTGCGGGCGAAATCGTGCAGGCAGGCGTAAACCTCTTCGAAGTCCCACGGGTTGCGGATCGCGATTTCTACGCCGACGACTTCCGTTTCCGGCGAGACGCTGGCGATATCCTTCTTTAATCCTTCAAACAGCGAGCGAGAGCGGGCATCGTACAGCAGTTCCAGGCGGTGAACGACCAGCGTCTCCTGCTGACACAGACACAAAGTAGGGCGCCATTTTTCCCAACGCTGACTGCCGCGTCCTGCATAGTCGAGCACCGTGCCGACAAAACCAAAGGCCACCGTTTTTCGCATCTTAGATTTCCTTCTAAAAGACGAGATAATTTTATCGCTTTTTAATGGCTGCCGTGCAGGCATTTTTCTTTCATCTGAACGTTAAATAAACAAAGTATTTAAAAATCAATAAATTATAAAATAATTTATTTTCTGGCACGCTGGTTGCAATAACTCTGGCATGGAGAATAACGGAAATGGGAAAAACAAATGGCTAATCCACTTTTGTTCCGTTCGCTGTTAAGGGACGCGCCGCTGGCCAACGCCAGCAATCAGCAAGGCGCAGCGGCCTTTGCCTTCACCCCGCGCCATAAACTGGCGCAAATGGTGATGACCGGCTGCATGAACGAGACTTTTTATGCCAGCGGCCAGGCGCAGCTAAATGATGTTCTGGCGACGGCGAAAGATCTCGACGATCTGTTTTTAGCGCAACTGGCGATTTATGGCCGCGAACGCGGGATGATGAAGGATATGCCCGCGCTGTTGACCGCTATTCTGGCGGCGCGTGGTTCGGCGCTGCTGCCGGTAGTATTTGCGCGGGTGATCAACAATGGCCGGATGCTGCGTAACTTTGTGCAAATGTTACGCAGCGGCGTGACCGGACGGCGCTCGCTGGGGACGCGGCCAAAGAAGCTGGTGCAGCGTTGGTTGCAGAACGCCAGCGAAGAGCGCTTATTGCAGGCATCGGTGGGCAATACGCCGTCGCTGGCGGATATCGTCAAAATGGTGCACCCACGGCCGCAGGCGGCGTGGCAGGAAGCCTTCTTCGCCTGGCTGATTGGTAAGCCGTGCGATAAGACGCAACTGCCGGAAAAAACGCGCGCGCTGCTGGCGTTTCGTGAAGGCGACATGGGCGCGGCCTTACCCGATGTGCCGTTTTTACTGCTGACCAACGCGCCGCTGAGTCGCGAACAGTGGGCACAACTGGCGCAGCGGATGAGTTGGCAAACGTTGCGGATGAATTTGAATACGCTGGCGCGTCATGACGTGTTTGAGAATACAACGCTTGCCGCCAGCGTGGCGCAGCAGCTGGCGGACAGAGCGCAGGTGCGCCAGTCCTGGGTTTATCCTTATCAGTTGCTGTCGGCGTGGAGCAATCTGCAAAGCGGCGTGCCGCAGGTTATTCGCGAGGCTTTAGCGCAGGCGATGGAGTACGCGCTGGAGAACATTCCGCCGTTTCGCGGCAATGTGGTGGTCTGCCCGGACGTGTCGGGGTCGATGAAGTCGTCGATAACCGGCTATCGCAAGGGGGCGACCAGTAAGATCCGCTGCGTGGACGTTGCCGGGCTGATCGCCGCCGCCGTGCTGCGTAATCATCCGCAGGCCCGCGTGCTGCCGTTTGAATGCGATGTGGTCGACGTGCGGCTTGATGCGCGCCAGTCGGTCATGCACAACGCGCAAAAGCTGGCGGCGGTTGGCGGCGGCGGCACCAACTGCTCCGCGCCGCTGCGTAGGTTGTTGAACGAGCGGGCGCGGGTGGATCTGGTGATTATGGTGTCGGATAACGAATCGTGGGTTGATAAATCGCGCCATGGCTCAACGGCCACCATGGAATGCTGGATCGAACTGAAAAAGCGCAACCCGCAGGCGCGCCTGGTGTGTATCGATCTGCTGCCTTACGGCACCACGCAGGCGGCGGAACGAAGCGATATTTTGAACGTCGGCGGCTTCAGCGACGAGGTGTTTACGGTGATAGATAACTTTGTTAACGGTCGCTATGGCAGCGCGCACTGGCTGGAAGAGATTGAAGCCGTGACGCTGTAAAGAGTATTCAGCGCGGCGCGAATGCTGGCCGGGATTACATCTTTCCCGATGCGTATCATCCCGGCTATGAATTTGTCGCGCGGCGCTGAAGGCACGAATGCTGGTGGATCTACACCTTGTATGGCCAGACGCAGGTTCGAATCCTGCCGGGGCTTAGCCCTGTAGCTCAACGGTAGAGCGGGTGATTCACCTTAACTTGTCGTGCCACCCTATTTTGGCGAATGCCTGTGGATCTACATTTGTTGCGGGTTCGAGACCCGTCAGAGCCCGGCTCTGTAGCTCAATGGTAGAGCGGTGTATTCACATAAACTTGTCGCCACCCTAATGATTAAAATGAGAAAAATGATGAATTACGAATTAATGACCACCCAGAACGCACCGGTAAAAATGTGGACCAAAGGCGTACCGGTAGAAGACGATGCCCGTCAGCAGCTGATCAATACGGCGAAAATGCCGTTTATTTTCAAACATATTGCCGTTATGCCGGATGTGCATTTGGGGAAAGGATCGACCATCGGTAGCGTGATCCCGACGAAAGGGGCGATTATTCCGGCGGCGGTGGGCGTGGATATCGGTTGTGGAATGAACGCGCTGCGTACCAGCTTAACGGCGGCCGATCTGCCGGAAAATCTGGCGGAACTGCGTAACGCCATAGAGGCCGCTGTGCCTCACGGGCGTACCACCGGACGCGGGCGTCGCGATGTGGGCGCATGGGGAAACCCGCCCGCCAACGTTGATGAAAAATGGGCGCAACTGGAAGCGGGATATCAGTGGTTAACGCAAAAATATCCGCGCTTTTTGAATACCAATAGCTATAAGCACCTGGGAACGTTGGGAACCGGTAACCACTTTATTGAGATCTGTCTGGATGAAACCGATCGGGTATGGATCATGCTGCACTCCGGTTCGCGCGGGATCGGTAACGCCATCGGCACCTATTTTATCGGCCTGGCGCAGCAAGAAATGCAGGAGCAGTTAGAAACGCTGCCGTCCCGCGATCTGGCGTATTTTAATGAAGGAAGCGAATATTTTGACGATTACCTGAAAGCGGTACACTGGGCACAGCAATTCGCCAGCCTGAACCGCGAGGCGATGATGGAAAACGCGCTGGCGGCGCTCCAGCGCTGCGTGGAAAAACCGATCGCCCTCGATATGGACGAGATCAACTGCCACCATAACTATGTGCAAAAAGAGCAGCACTTTGGCGAAGAGATCTATGTGACGCGTAAAGGAGCGGTTTCGGCGCGGCGCGGTGAGTTCGGTATCATTCCCGGTTCGATGGGGGCGAAAAGCTTTATCGTGCGCGGGCTGGGTAACGAAGAGTCGTTCTGTTCGTGCAGCCACGGCGCCGGGCGTGTGATGAGCCGAACGAAAGCGAAGAAACTGTTTAGCGTTGACGATCAGATTCGCGCCACCGCGCATGTCGAATGCCGTAAAGATGCGGACGTGATCGACGAGATCCCAATGGCGTATAAAGACATTGATGGGGTGATGGGGGCGCAGTCTGACCTGGTGGAAATCATGTACACCCTGCGGCAGGTGGTGTGCGTTAAAGGATAGAAAATGGCAAGGATCATCGCGCTGGATGGCGCACAGGGAGAGGGCGGCGGGCAGATTTTGCGCTCGGCGCTGAGTTTATCAATGATAACCGGCCAGCCGTTTGAAATGAGCGGCATCCGCGCCGGGCGCGCTAAACCGGGGCTGCTACGCCAGCATTTAACGGCGGTGCGGGCGGCAACGGAAATCTGCGGCGCGCAGGTGAACGGCGACGAGCTGGGCTCGCAACAGTTGCGTTTTACGCCGGGGCCGATTCGCGGCGGCGAGTACCGTTTCGCGATTGGCAGCGCGGGCAGTTGTATGCTGGTGCTGCAAACCGTCCTGCCCGCGCTGTGGTTTGCTGACGGTTCATCCCGCGTGGAGGTTCACGGCGGGACGCATAATCAGGCCGCGCCCAGCGCCGATTTTATCTGCCGCGTCTGGGAGCCGCTGTTGGCGAGGATGGGCATCAACCAGCGTACCACGCTGATAAAACACGGCTTTTATCCGGCAGGCGGCGGCGCGGCGGCAACGGTCGTCGAACCGGCAGCGTCTTTACGCGGTCTGACGCTGATATCGCGCGGCGAGACGCGGCGTATCACCGCCGAAGCTTTGCTGGCCTCGGTGCCTCACCACGTTGGCGAACGTGAAGTCGCAACGCTGGAAGCCTACTTCCCGCTGGCGGAGAAAAACGTCGTTGCGCTGGAAGGCGGCTGCGGGCCGGGCAATGCGCTGTTGCTGATGATCCAAAGCGAACAGTTGACCGAACTGTTCGCCGCGTTCGGCGTAAAAGGCACCAGCGCGGAAGCGGTAGCTAATCAGGTTGCGCATGAAGCGCGGCGCTATCTCGCAAGCCCGGCGGCGGTGGGAGAGCATCTGGCCGACCAGCTGATTTTACCGCTGGCGCTGGCGGGCGAAGGCGCGTTTACCGTGGCGCGGGCTTCCGCTCACTTGCTTACCAATATTGCGGTGGTGGAACGGTTTTTGCCGGTAACGTTCAACCTGGAGGAGGCGAGGGAGATGGTGCAGGTTATGGTAAGTAAAAAGGATAGCGGATCATGACATACCACGCTGATTTCCTTGATGCTGAACAACGCGTTGCTGACGCTATCCCGGAGAGGGATGTTAATCCCTTTTCCGGCCCTTCAACGATGCGGCGAAGAGTGCTGGTGAGTCAGGACGGCGAGCCGGTTATCGTGCTGTGTCTTTTTGTCGCGCTGGAAGAGGGGCGCTGGATCGTTGAGCAGTGCTTCAGCGGCATCATGAATAATGATAAGACTATTGCGATATTATACGGTCAGCACGTTCACTTATTTGATACGGATTCACATCAGGTTAAAAGCCTGTTTCTTGATGATTATGTTGGCCATATTTATTCAATACCCGATGTTTGGGATCATAAGACCTCGCTGAGCGAGAATTTCCTGGTCACAACCTTTCAGTATACGTTTCTTATCAACGTGAGTTCCGGCATTATCTGGCGATCGGAACCGTGTGGTATTGATGGCGTCATTATTCATGATATCCGGGAGGGTATTATTTATGGCAGTGGCGAATGGGACCCGCCGGATGGATGGGCGCCATTTAACCTGCGGCTGAGCGACGGCCATCGGGCCTGAAGCCAACTCAGCGTCTGGATTTACGTTTATGCTCCCGGCCTACAAAACCAGCAATATCAATATGATTTAAAATGACTCTGCAGGCCTGATAAGCGAAGCGTTATCAGGCACACGTTAAACCCCGTACCCCATCATCTTCAGCAACTGCTGCGCGTGCTGTACCGCGTCCTGGCGGTGCGCGACGCCGAGTTTCTGGTAGAGGTTGCGGATATGCGTCTTAATGGTGGTCGCGGCCACCGCCAGTTCACCGGCAATTTGTTCGTTGCTATAGCCTGAATAGATAAGCCCTAACACCTGCCATTCACGCTGGGTGAGCGGGCTGGTGCGAATAAGCTCCGGGACATCCGGATGGTTAAGCAGGCGCTCGACGAAGCCTTCGTCAAAATGGGCGAATTTATGCCGGTGATGTTGGTTAATCTCTCGCAGGATGCGCTGCGCGCGATGCTGCTCCATCTCCGGCAGCGTATTGAGCTGGATAAGCTGACGCAATTGTTGCGCCATGGCTTCGCCTTCAATCACAAAATGGCTGATAAATCCGGTCCGGTTGGCGAGCTGTAAGGCATCAAGCAATACGCGCTGGGCATCGTTTTTCCGCCCGGATTGCCAGTAAAGCTGATTGAGTAACAGCAGATTGCGGTTTAAATCGCTCATTAAGCGCAGGCTACGGGCATTCTCATTTAACTCTTCCAGCACGATTTCCGCAGGCTCGAATTCGCCCAGCAGGATCTGCGCGCGGGCGATATTCCGCCATTGCCCTTGCAGAAAATGGTTATTGGCAAACGCCGGTTTTGGCGTATGGCGTAACCAGTTGGCGGCGGATTTCTTGTCACCGGTTAACTGCCAGTAAATGACACGCACTTTATCAGCGTTAGAGATCCAGTCGCAGTGATAACGACCATTGCCTAATAAATTTTCCAGTCGGTTAAGCTGACTACGGGCATTATCCAGATCGCCGCGCGCCAGCGAGCACTGCACCAGTAACGTCAGGCACTGCAACTGTTGTTGCGGCTGGAAGGTGGACAGCACAGCGATACCGCTGCGCGCCGAGGCTTCCGCTTCGTCAAGGCGCGCCCACGCCCACAGCAATTGCGCGCGGATACGTACCAGAAACTCATGCATCGGCAGTTGTTCCAGATGTTGCTCTTTGATCAACTGGAAGGCTCTCTCCTGCGTTTCCCATGCGGCCTGCAGGAATCCCTGGGCGAACTGAATTTCGCTTTGTTGAATTAAGCTCCACAGCGCGTAATGCCAGACGTCATGATGGCGCGCCATTTGTTCGGTTTGCTGCATCAGCGATAAAGACTGGCTGAGATCGCCTTTACAGTGCAGCACTTCGCCGTGAACGGAGGTCGCGACAATGCGGCTATAAAACCAGGCGAGAGGAAGCTCATCCAGCGCCAGTTTCGCCAGCCGCTCAGCCTCCTCCGGATTGCCGTCGTTGATGGCGACCTGGGCGCGCAGCGCGTTAAATTCAGCATGCAGCGTGCCGTCCATAACCCCTTTGATCTCTTGCTCGGCGCGCGCCAGCAACGTATTCACTTCGCTGTAGCGGTGTTGGCTTTGCATCAGCCAGGCCTGTAACAACACCAGCCGCGGATTTTCCAGCAGGCTTTCCCACGGCAGCGCTTTTAATGACTCTTCCAGCAGCGCCAGTTCACTGTGATTAAACAGCCCCCACGCATGGTTAAGCAGGATATCGCGCAGCATTTGCGCGTCACCCGCCGCCAGCGCATGATGTATAGCTTCGCTGGGAAAACCCTGTTCCATCCAGCTTTCCGCGGCCGCACGGTGGATCTCCGGCAGTTCCGCCGCCAGTTCCCACTGGCAACGCTGGCGCAGAAAGCTACCAAACAACGGGTGATAGCTGAACCATTCGCCCGTGTCGTCCATGCGTTGCAGGAATAACCCCTGGCGCTCAATCTCCTCCAGCCGCATCTGGCCGTTTTCTTCGCCGGTCACGCGCACGATCAACGCGTCATTCATTGAGCGTAAAATCGCGCTTTTAAGTAAAAAATGTCGGGTGCTGACATCCACGTTATCCAGTACTTCGTCCACCAGATAATCAGAAAGGTGGCTGGCATTAATCCCGGCAAGACGGCGGGCGGAGTGATGCGCAGAGGTATGGTTCTGGCGCGCGGAGAGGGCGATCAACTGTAGCGCAGTGGCCCAACCGGCCACATCGTCGCACATGCGGCTGCTCTCAGAGGCTTCAATGGGCGACGAAAGACGACGGTCAAAAAATTGCTTTGCTTCCTGATGGTTAAAAGCCAACTGCTGGCTACCGATTTCCAACAGCTGATCGCGCACGCGCAGGTTAGCGATGCCCAGTTGCGGCAAATTACGCGATAACACCACCAGGGTGAAATTTTCCGGCTGATGCCGTAAGAAAAAGCGCATCGCGTCGTGAATCACCGGATTGGTAATCAAATGGTAGTCGTCAATCACCAGATAAAGCGGGCGATGCCACTGCGCCAGTTCAATAAAGAGCTGCGCGAAGAGGGACGTCAGGCTGGCATACTGACGTTTTTGCGCCATCGCTTCGCTGGTAGAGCAGTGTCCGCCGGTGGCCTGTTGGATAGCGGCAATTAAGTAACTGGCGAATCGCTCTTGCTGGTTATCGCCTTCGTCGAGAGAGTACCAGCCTAATTCATTTTTGCCCGCCGCCCACTGTGAGACAAGCGTGGTTTTCCCATAGCCAGCAGGACTGGTTACCAGGGCGAGCCTGAAATTGTTCGCGCCGGAAAGTTTAGCCAACAGCCGCTCACGAACCACGGTATGGTCGAGACGAACCGGACGACTTAATTTAGACGGAATCAACATAGCAATCACTTCACTGTGGGAAATGGGGGGAACTGCGATTTTTTTTGCGCTTCGTAATTAATAGATATAAGGTCGGCCAGAAAGCATTTTAATGCAAGCTAAGCAGACTTTTTATGTGTCTGAATTTGCACTCTGTCACAATTCTAAATAACGATATTAAAAAAGTATTCGGCGCGGTTGAAACGAGCGTCAGAGCTGGGCTGAGGTCATATTTCCGTTATTGTAAATAATGTCCTGGACATCATCCGGATTTAACACAATGGCGATACCAGGCGTTTAATTAATTATGTTTAGTGAGTGAATCTCCCGCCGCTGAATATTTCAGGTAAGAAACTATTTCGGCGTTCATATAATCTTTCGAAAATACCCCTTCGCGATTTACTGTTATTTCTGTTTATTCATTTGATTATGCGTAACACTGGGTGTCGTTGACAGGAATCGGCGCGTTTATACAGGGGTAAGTGGCGGCGATCACACTTTTATGCTCATCCCCGCTCCTCCTCCCTCCCTAATCAGTGCCGGGAGGAGGAAGGTCAACATCGAGCCTGGCAAACTAGCGATAACGTTGTTTTATTACCCGAGGACGGATTTCCTATGTCACAGCCAACCTTCAATAAAGATCAATTCCAGGCCGCCCTGACGCGTCAGTGGCAGCGTTTCGGTTTACTGTCGGCGTCCGACATGACGCCTCGTCAGTGGTGGCAGGCCGTTAGCGGCGCGCTGGCGGAATTACTGAGCGCGCAACCGGTAGCGCAGCCGACGAAAGGCCAGCGTCATGTGAACTACATTTCGATGGAATTTTTGATTGGCCGCCTGACGGGAAATAACCTGTTAAATCTGGGATGGTACCAGGACGTTAGCGATGTACTGAAAGCGCACGATATTAATCTGACCGATCTGCTGGAAGAGGAAGTCGATCCGGCGCTCGGCAACGGTGGTCTGGGACGTCTGGCCGCCTGCTTCCTCGATTCGATGGCCACCGTCGGGCAGTCCGCTACGGGCTATGGTCTGAACTACCAGTATGGGCTGTTCCGTCAGTCATTTGTTGAGGGCAAGCAGATGGAAGCGCCGGATGACTGGCATCGCGGCAGCTATCCGTGGTTCCGCCACAACGAGGTGCTGGACGTCCAGGTTGGGATCGGCGGTAAAGTCACCAAAGAAGGGCGCTGGGAGCCCGGTTTTGTGATTACAGGCCAGGCCTGGGATCTGCCGGTGTTAGGCTATCGTAACGGCGTCGCGCAACCGCTGCGTTTGTGGCAGGCGACCCACGCCCATCCGTTTGATCTGACCAAATTCAACGACGGCGCTTTCCTGCGGGCGGAACAGCAGGGTATCGATGCGGAAAAACTGACGAAGGTGCTTTATCCCAACGATAACCATACGGCGGGTAAAAAACTGCGCCTGATGCAGCAATACTTCCAGTGCGCCTGCTCGGTAGCGGATATTCTGCGTCGCCATCATCTGGCCGGACGCAAACTGCATGAGCTGGCGGATTACGAGGTCATTCAGTTGAACGATACTCACCCGACCATCGCCATTCCGGAACTGCTGCGCGTGCTGATTGACGAGCACCAGCTGAGCTGGGATGACGCCTGGGCTATCACCAGCAAAACCTTCGCCTACACCAACCACACCCTGATGCCAGAAGCGCTGGAGTGCTGGGACGAGAGGTTAATCAAAGCGCTGTTGCCGCGTCATATGCAGATTATCAAGCAGATTAACGACCGCTTTAAGACGCTGGTCGATAACACCTGGCCTGGCGATAAGCAGGTATGGGCAAAACTGGCGGTGGTGCACGACCGTCAGGTACGCATGGCCAATATGTGCGTGGTCAGCGGCTTTGCGGTCAACGGCGTGGCGGCGCTGCACTCCGATCTGGTGGTGAAAGATCTGTTCCCGGAATATCACCAGCTTTGGCCGAACAAATTCCACAATGTCACCAACGGCATTACGCCGCGTCGCTGGATCAAACAGTGCAATCCGCAGCTTGCGGCGTTGCTGGATAAAACGCTGAAAAAAGAGTGGGCTAACGATCTCGACCAGTTGATCAACCTCGAAAAATACGCTGACGACGCGAAGTTCCGTCAGCAGTATCGCGACATCAAGCGGGCGAACAAAGAGCGGCTGGTGAAATTCATCAAGGCCCGTACCGGGATTGAGATTTCAAGCAACGCGATTTTTGATATTCAAATCAAACGTCTGCACGAGTACAAACGTCAGCACCTGAACCTACTGCACATTCTGGCGCTGTACAAAGAGATCCGCGAAAACCCGCAGGCTGACCGCGTACCGCGCGTATTCCTGTTTGGCGCGAAGGCGGCGCCGGGCTATTACCTGGCGAAGAACATCATTTTTGCTATCAATAAGGTTGCGGAGGCCATTAATAACGACCCGGCGGTGGGTGATAAGCTGAAGGTGGTTTTCCTGCCGGATTACTGCGTCTCGGCGGCGGAAATGCTCATTCCGGCGGCGGATATTTCCGAGCAAATTTCTACTGCCGGGAAAGAGGCGTCCGGCACCGGCAACATGAAACTGGCGCTGAACGGGGCGTTGACAGTGGGAACGCTGGACGGCGCTAACGTTGAAATCGCTGAGAAGGTGGGTGAAGAGAATATCTTTATCTTTGGCCATACTGTGGAAGAGGTCAAGGCGCTCAAAGCCAAAGGCTACGATCCGGTGAAATGGCGTAAAAAAGACAAAGTGCTGGATGCGGTGCTAAAAGAGCTGGAAAGCGGTCAATACAGCGATGGCGATAAACATGCCTTTGACCAGATGCTGCATAGCCTCGGCAAACAGGGGGGCGATCCGTACCTGGTCATGGCGGACTTCGCCGCTTATGTCGAGGCGCAAAAGCAGGTGGATGCGCTGTATCGCGACCAGGAAGCGTGGACGCGCGCCGCGATCCTCAATACCGCGCGCTGCGGTATGTTCAGTTCCGATCGCTCTATTCGCGATTATCAGGCCCGTATCTGGCAGGCAAAACGCTAAGGGAGCGCGATGGAAAATAAACGTCTCGATAGTGCCGCGCTGGCGGCGGGGATCAGCCCCAGTTACATCAATGCTCATGGCAAACCGCAGTCTATTGGCGCTGAAACCAAGAGACGTTTGCTGGCGGCGATGCACGGCACGACAACAGGACCACAGGCGGTTGTGCCGAATGTGAAGGTTTATACCGCGGGTAAAAAAATGGCGTTGCCGGTAGAGGGGCATGGTGAGTTTGCCTGGCTGCTGACTACGGAAGAGGGCGTGCATTACAAAGGGCGCGTGACGGGCGGTAAAAAACTTAACCTGCCGGCTACGTTGCCGGAGGGCTACCACACCCTGACGTTGACCCAGGATGAACAGCGTACGCACTGCCGGATTATCGTCGCCCCGCCGCGATGCTATGAGCCGCAGGCGCTGCTGGAAGGGAAAAAACTGTGGGGGGCCTGCGTCCAGCTTTATACTCTGCGTTCAGAAAAAAACTGGGGTATTGGCGATTTCGGCGATTTGAAGTCGATGCTGGTCGATGTGGCGACACGCGGCGGCGCGTTTATCGGCCTGAACCCGATCCACGCGCTTTATCCGGCGAATCCGGAGAGCGCCAGTCCCTACAGCCCCTCGTCTCGTCGCTGGCTGAACGTGATATATATCGACGTCAACGCCGTCGAAGATTTCCGCCTGAGCGAAGAGGCGCAGGCATGGTGGCAAATGCCCGCCACACAGCAAAAGCTGCGACAGGCGCGCGATGCGCAATGGGTGGATTACGCTACCGTTACCGCGCTGAAAATCACGGCGCTGCGGATGGCGTGGACGCGGTTTGCCGCTCGCGACGATGCGCAAATGGCGGAGTTTCGTCACTTTATCGCCCGCGAAGGCGAGAGCCTTTACTGGCAGGCGGCATTCGACGCGCTGCATGCGTATCAGGTAAAAGAGGATGAGCAGCGCTGGGGCTGGCCAGCCTGGCCGGAGGCGTACCAGTCGGTAGAGTCTCCCGCTGTAAAACAATTCTGTGAAGCGCACCGCGAAGAGGTGGAGTTTTACCTCTGGCTTCAGTGGCTGGCCTGGCGCCAATTCGCCGCCTGCTGGGATACCTGCCAGAGTTTTAAACTACCGATTGGTCTGTACCGCGATCTGGCGGTTGGCGTAGCGGAAGGCGGCGCGGAAACCTGGTGCGACCGGGAGCTGTACTGCCTGAAAGCATCTGTCGGCGCGCCGCCGGATATCCTCGGCCCGCTCGGTCAGAACTGGGGGCTGCCGCCAATGGACCCGCATATTATTGTCGCCCGGGCGTATGAGCCCTTTATCGACCTGCTGCGCGCCAATATGCAAAACTGCGGCGCGTTGCGCATTGACCATGTCATGTCGTTGCTGCGTCTGTGGTGGATACCGTATGGCGAAACCGCGGATCGCGGGGCATATGTTCAGTATCCGGTTGACGATCTGTTGGCTATTCTGGCGCTGGAGAGCCAACGTCACCGCTGTATGGTGATAGGCGAAGATCTGGGGACGGTGCCAGTTGAGATTGTCGGCAAGCTGCGCGATAGCGGGGTCTATTCTTATAAAGTGCTGTGGTTTGAAAATGACCTTGAGAAAAACTTCCGCGCGCCAGGCGCGTATCCGCAACAATCGATGGCTGTCGCCTCGACGCACGATCTCCCCACGCTGCGCGGCTATTGGGAATGCGGTGACCTGACGTTGGGTAAAGCTCTGGGGCTTTATCCGGATGAAGTGATTCTGCGCGGGCTGTATGAGGATCGCGAGCGGGCGAAACAGGGGCTATTGGACGCGCTGCATAAATATGGCTGTCTACCAAAACGCGCCGGGCATAAGGCATCGTTAATGTCTATGACGCCAACGCTAAATCGCGGGCTTCAGCGCTACATCGCCGACAGTAACAGCGGTCTGTTGGGGCTTCAGCCGGAGGACTGGCTGGATATGGCCGATCCGGTTAACGTACCGGGCACCAGCGATCAGTATAAAAACTGGCGGCGGAAGCTCACCGCCACGCTGGAGCAGATGTTTGCCGATGAGGGTGTAAACAAGCTGATTAAGGACTTGGATAAGCGCCGAAAAGCGGCCGCGAAGAAGAAGTAATAAAGCCGGGGATTTCCCCGGCTTTATGATGGTGAGAGCACGTAGGCCTGATAAGCGCAGCGCCATCAGGCAATCCTGGCGCACATTGCTGCCTTATCCGGCCTACAATCCGTCTCGCTTAAACCACCATACCCAGTAGCAGACAGCCGATCAGGCCGCAGACGGAGATGATCGTTTCCAGCATCGACCAGGATTTAATGGTCTCGCCGATAGTCAAATTGAAATACTCTTTGAACAGCCAGAAGCCCGGGTCGTTGACGTGAGAGAAAATCACGCTCCCGGAACCGACTGCGATAACCATCAGTTCAGGGCTAACGCCGGTAGTGGCGATCAGCGGCGCCGCAATGCCGCCTGCGGTAATCGCCGCGACAGTCGCAGAGCCCAGCGCGATACGCAGCACCGCCGCGATAGACCACGCCATCAACAGCGGAGAGACATTGGTTTCATGCATCATTGAAGCGATGTATTTATCCACGCCGCTATCGACCAGCACCTGCTTGAACGCGCCGCCGCCGCCGATGATCAGCAGCATCATGGCGATAATTTTGATGGAAGAGACCAGCGTATCGTTAATCTGATCCATTGAACGCCCGCGGTTCAGGCCAAAGGTGAACATCGCAATCAGTACGGCAATTAACGTAGCCATTACCGGGTCGCCCAGGAACTCGGCAACGGGCAGGAAAGCGTGGCCTTTTGGCAGAATCATCTCGGCAACCGCACGCATCGCCATCAGAATCACCGGAACCAGCGACGTCCAGACGCTGACGCCAAAGCCCGGCATCTCTTCTTCCGTAAAAGTTTTCGCGCTGTACAGGCCTTCCGGGATCGGCTTATCGATGCCTTTCAGGAAACGGGCGTAAACCGGTCCGGCAAGGATCACGGTCGGGATCGCCAGAATCGTACCAAACAGCAGCGTCTTACCCATATCGGCATGGAAAATCGTGGCGATTGCGGTTGGACCCGGGTGCGGCGGCAGGAAGCCGTGTGTGACGGAGAGCGCCGCGGCCATCGGCACGCCGACGTACAGTAACGGGATATTCGCCGCTGCGGCAATGGTGAATACCAGCGGCAGCATCAGAACGAAGCCCACTTCATAGAACAGAGCGAAGCCGACGGTAAAGCCGGTTAACACTACGGCCCACTGAATATGCTTTTTACCAAATTTCGCGATCAGGGTAGTGGCGATACGTTGAGCGCCGCCGCAGTCGGCAAGCATTTTGCCCAGCATGGCGCCGAACCCCATAATCAGGGCCAGACTGCCAAGCGTACCGCCGACACCGGCTTTGATGGAGCCGATGACTTTATCCAGCGGCATTCCCTGCATCAACCCGACAGCGAGCGCTACCAGGACAAGGGCGATAAATCCGTTCATTTTGAAGCGGATCATCAGAAGAAGTAACAAGATAACACCGATAGCAACGATGACTAATGGCATGATTTACCTGGCCTTTACTTTGTTATGGGTAACGTCATTGTTTCGACGACAAATTCCTGTTGTTCCCGACGGGAACAGAGTCGCAATAGCACCAATACTGATTACCGTTGAAACGAATGAGCGTAGTCAGATGTTATATGGATGTTAGGTGCCCATAAGAATGATACGGGTAACATATGGGTGTTGAAAATGACCCTGGCAGGCAAAATTTAAATTATGAGACACAGGTCATGTTATCGGCGAAAGAAGAAGGACCATTGTTCTGAGATGTGGCTGATAGCGCCGGATGGCGGCGTATACGCCTTATTCGGCCTACGGTGGGGCAGACAAGGCCCGACAGGCGCAAGCGCCATCGGGCATGGATGCGGGGAAAATCTTAGTAGTAGGAGTGCTCGCCGCGCTGGTGTTCGGTCAGATCGCGAACCCCTTTCAGTTCCGGGAATTCATTCAGCAACTGTTTCTCGATCCCTTCTTTCAGCGTGACGTCAACCATCGAGCAACCGTTACAACCGCCGCCAAACTGCAGAATTGCATAGCCTTCATCGGTAATTTCCATCAGCGAGACGCGACCGCCGTGGCCCGCCAACTGCGGGTTAATCTGCGATTGCAGAGCATATTCCACGCGCTCCATCAGCGGCGCGTCATCGGCCACTTTGCGCATCTTCGCGTTTGGCGCTTTCAATGTGAGTTGAGAACCTAGCTGGTCGGTCACGAAATCAATTTCCGCGTCTTCCAGATAGGGCGCGCTCAGCTCGTCGACATAAGCGGTCAACAGGTCAAATTTCAGTGCAGTATCGGTGGCTTCTACGGCGTCGGGCGGACAATAAGAAACACCGCACTCTGCGTTAGGAGTGCCGGGATTAATGACAAATACGCGGATTTGCGTCCCTTCTTCCTGATTTGCCAGCAGTTTGGCAAAGTGCGCTTGTGCAGCATCGGAAATACGGATCATAGTAATGGCCTAATAGTTGACTATTTTAGTTGGTTATAATACGCCCATCATTGAGGCTCTACAAGGTTCGACACAGGCACCATACCTGGACAGTCGCTGCGCCGTTGCGCAAAAGCAGTTGCGCGATTTCCGCGACGGTACTTCCGGTAGTGACGACATCATCCACAATAACCATATGGAGACCCTGTACCGGCAATTCAAGGCGAAACGCGTTTTTCAAATTGCGTTTACGTAACCTGGCGCTGAGATGATGTTGTGTTGCGGTCGCCCGTACCCGCGTGATGGTCTGGCTGTCCCATGCGCAGCCAAGCCAGCGCGCTAACGGTTGGCATAACAGATCGCTTTGGTTAAATCCCCGCCGCCAGTGTCGGCGCGACCAGAGCGGAACGCTGACGATTCTGTCGGGAAGCTGCAAGCCAGTGCTGCGGCGCGCCATGAGGACTTCCTGCAACAGTAGACGCGCCAGTGCGACGGCAATTTCGCTGCGGCGGGTAAATTTAAGCTGATGCACCAGTAAACTCAAGGGCGGCGTATAGTCACTGACGCTCACCAGACGCTGCCAGGGCGGAGGTTTTTGCAGGCAGCGACCGCAGGGGAGCGAAGGATGCGCGGCAGGTAATCCGCATTGCGGACACAGACTGACGCGCTGGCGGACGGCGCGCGCGCATACGGAACAAATCCCCCAGTGGCTTAACGCCAGCGGCATTCGGCATAGCCAGCATAATCCCGGTACTGTTAGCATAGGTGCATCCTTGTTAGACAAAAGAGAACAGTAACTGATGAATGACATCTGGTGGCAGACCTACGGCGAGGGAAATTGTCATCTTGTGCTGCTGCACGGATGGGGATTGAACGCGGAGGTATGGCATTGCATTCGCGAGGAACTCGGCTCGCATTTTACGCTGCATCTGGTCGACTTGCCGGGCTATGGCCGTAGTTCGGGGTTTGGCGCTATGACGTTTGAAGAGATGACGGCGCAGGTAGCGAAAAACGCGCCGGACCAGGCTATCTGGCTTGGCTGGAGCCTGGGCGGCCTGGTGGCGAGTCAGATGGCGCTCACCCACCCTGAACGCGTTCAGGCGTTGGTGACAGTCGCCTCTTCGCCATGCTTTAGCGCGCGTGAGGGGTGGCCGGGAATAAAACCGGAAATCCTCGGCGGATTCCAGCAGCAGCTTAGCGACGATTTTCAGCGCACGGTGGAGCGTTTTCTGGCGCTGCAAACGTTAGGGACGGAGACGGCGCGTCAGGATGCCCGCACCTTAAAAAGCGTAGTGCTGGCGCAGCCTATGCCGGATGTAGACGTGCTCAATGGCGGACTGGAAATCTTAAAAACGGTCGATCTACGAGAAGCGCTTAAAAATGTGAACATGCCGTTTTTGCGTTTGTATGGTTATCTGGACGGTCTGGTGCCGCATAAAATCGTGCCTTTGCTCGATACGTTATGGCCGCACAGTACATCACAGATAATGGCGAAGGCGGCCCATGCGCCGTTTATCTCGCATCCGGCGGCGTTTTGTCAGGCGCTGATGACGCTAAAATCATCGCTGTAACCAGGGCGTTGCCGGGCCCGGACCATTCTGCCAGATTAATGGCTTTCAGACGCCAGATCGGCAGGCGCCAGCCCGGTAACCCTAAGCACGGTATCGCGATCGAAACCATCGTTTAGCATGGAGCGGGCAATGCGCAATGCGGCGAGCCGTTGGCCTTCCTGCTTGCCTTGCTGTAACCCGTTACGATGTCCTTCCTGACGTAATCTGTCTGCGATAGTCATGATCTTCTCCTTATGCTGTGGGATACGCATAGCCACCTGGCGGATAAACGTATTGAAGCGCGCGGCGTCGCCAGTGTGCATCATGTAATTAAACAAACTTTGAAGCTGGGTGTCATTAGCGTATCCCTTAACCAGCAGGGCGACCAGCTGTTCGACAAGCCCCATCAGATCACGCTGGCGGATGTGTTTTTGTATGAGTTCCAGCAGCGCGACCCGTCGGTGTCGCATAATCTCGTCGTCCGGCACGACCGTAATATCGACCAGAGGAAAGGCGGTGGCGTATAGCTTACGCGCCATCACCGGGTCGGCAAATTCATCCAGCCAGCATAATGAGAACGGATAGGGGCTGCGGTTTCCGTGATAAAACAGCATTGGCACCACTAACGGCAACGTCTTATGCCCGGCCTCCAGATGCCGTTGCATTGCAGCCATTGCGTAACGCATCAGCCGAAATGCCATATGCGCGTCCGGCGTACTCTGATGTTCAATAACCACGTAAATGTAACCTTCACCTTCACTTGTTTCCAGCGACCAAAGAATATCGGAATAATGGGGGCGTAAATCCTCTTCAATAAAGCTACCGGACTCCAGCCGTAACGTATTCAGATTACAGATTTGACGTAATGTCGTCGGGAGATGAATTTCCAAAAAATCCCGTGCAGTATCGGGGTGGCATAGAAACTGTTTGAATACCGCGTCATGCGGCGTGGATGTTGTTGAGGTCGCCATATCGATCCGTCATCGCTGAAGTTCAATGGCGTGACACTACGCGCAGACCGGGCTGATTGCAGTAGGGGATTAGCACGCTTGCGAGGCGCGTGGGGAGATAAATGCGCACGGCGGTAACGCTTTCATCTTTGTGGAAGGCATGACGCAAAATTGCCCGGCAGCGTGACGCGTACCGGGCAACATAACGCGGGATAAAGGTCGGATAAGACGCGTTACGTCGCTACCCGGCGAAGGCTAACGCAAGGCCCACCATTCGCGCAGGCAGGCTTTACCTTCCGGACAACTTTTACAGCTGCCTGAAAGGCAGCCGTCCGCTTCTTCCGGGATACGTACCGCTTTACCCATGATCTCCAGTTGATTCAGCATGGCGTCGATCATGGGCTGCGGAGCGTGCAGCGTATGGCTGATCTGCGTTGCCTCCATACGCCCCCGTAGCGCCAGTAGATCGCGAACCTGTATCAATGAAGCCATTTTTTACATCCCTTAGTGACAATTGCCCGCAGTGCCCGAACAACAGGAACTGACGTTTTTGCGGGTTGCCAGCAGTTCAATGTCTACACGGCTGCGGGCGCGGCGCAACAGGCTTAACACCACAACGTTAAAGACGATCACTGCCAGAATACAGATCAGGCTGTATGTCGGGTGTTGACTGAAGCTGGTAACCTGGTAGAACAGCGTGGCGAGCGAATAGGCGATATTCAGCCCCCACAGGATGGAGAAGCCCATCCAGCCGCGGCTGGACTCGCGGGCGATAGCGCCCATTACCGAGATACACGGTACGTAAAGCAGGACGAAAATCAGGTAACTGTACGCCGCCGCGGCGCTGCCGAATTTTTGATCCATCACGCCCATCGCGCCGGTCGCCATTTCGCCGTCGCCTTTACTCGCTTCGATCGGGTTAGCCAGTACGCTCAGGCTAAAGGTGTCTTTCAGGCTTTGCCAGGTATCGTCAACCGCGCCCAGCAGTTCATCGCCGAGGTGAAAGTCGGCAGGATTAAACGCTTCGTCCTGAATATTTTCGGCGGTGTAGAGCGTGTTCAGCGTACCGACGACAACTTCTTTCGCCATGGCGCCCGTAAACAGACCCACGGTCGCTTGCCAGTTATCCTCATGGACGCCGATCGGTTTAAAGACTGGTGTGATGACCCGGCTTACAGAGGCGAGGGCGGAGTCATTAATGTTATCGACGATTTTGCCGCTCAGCGAGAAACTGTTAAACGCGCTCAGGAAAATACTCACGATGATAATGACTTTACCGGCGCGTAGTACAAAACCTTTCAGGCGTTGCCAGGTCTGGATGATCAGGCTCTTGATATGCGGTACGTGGTAAACCGGCAGCTCCATCACAAACGGAGAGGCTTCGCCGCGCATAATGGTATGTTTCAGCATCAGGCCGGTTAATACCGCCATGACAATACCCAGCACGTATAGCGAGAAGACCGCCAGCGCGCCGTTTTGCCCGAAGAAGGCGGCGGCAAAGACGGCGAAAATCGCCAGGCGCGCGCCACAGGACATAAACGGCGCCATCATGATGGTCATCAGGCGTTCGCGCGGAGCGTCAAGCGTGCGGGCGCCCATCACGGAAGGTACGTTACAGCCGAAGCCGACAATCAGCGGCACGAAGGATTTACCCGGTAGTCCCAGCGCCTGCATCAGGCGATCCATGACGAAGGCCGCGCGCGCCATATAACCGGAGTCTTCAAGGAAGGAGAGGAACAGGTACATCATCCCGATTTGCGGCACCAGCGGCAGGACGGTATTGATCCCGCCGCCAAGACCTTGCGCCAGGAAGATGGTTAACCAATCCGGGAAGTGCAACGTGTAGCCAATCCATTGAATGCCATGAATAAAGATGGCGACGGAACCGGCATCAAACAGGGGTTGCAACGCGCCGCCGATGTTAATGGCGAGCAGGAACATCAGGTACATCACGAACAAAAAAATCGGTAAGCCGAGGAAGCGGTTCAGAATAATTTTATCGACCGCCCTGGTGAAGCGGCTGGGTTCGGCTGTCAGGGTATTGCTGACCACGTCGCAAATAGCGGCGATACACTGGTAACGGGCGTCGGCGATATGCAGCGCCGGGTCGTCCATTTCGTCCTTCAGACGGGCCAGGGAGGTGTCCAGGTTTTGCGCCGCCTCGCCTGCGTAAGCCCGGCTGTAGATATCGCCCTCCAGCATTTGCAGACCCAGCCAGCGGCGCTGTTGTAAAGGCATCTCCTGGGCCATCGCGTCGGCCAGGAAACCCGCTTCGCGCAGCAGCGGCTGGGCATAATGCACCAGTTCGACGTTGTCGTTAGCGTTGTGACGGTCAATGGCCAGTTTCAGCGCCTCGATACCGCGACCGCGAGTCGATACCAGCGGTACGACAGGGCAACCCAGACGCGTGGACAGAGCGTCGACATCAATACGAACCTGCTGTTTTTCGGCGATATCCAGCATGTTGAGCGCGACAATACAGGGAATACCCAGCTCCAGCAGTTGCAGCGTCAAATAGAGGTTGCGCTCCAGATTGGAGGCGTCCACAACGTTTATCAACAGGTCGGCGTCGCCGCTCAGGATGTAGTGGCAGGCGATCTGTTCGTCGAGAGAGGTTTGTGACGAGATGGTCGTCAGAGAATAGGTGCCGGGTAAATCTACCAGCGTGACCTGGTGGTCAGTTGTCGCGAACTGGCCCTCTTTACGCTCGACGGTGACGCCCGCCCAGTTCCCCACGCGCTGACGCGCGCCGGTGAGTTGGTTAAATAAGGTGGTCTTGCCGGAATTAGGATTACCAATTAAACCAATGGTTAATTTTTTCATTTTTATAGACTCACTGTATTAACAGGAAACCGCTTCCACTTCTATTAACGCCAAATCCTTTTTACGCAAAACCAGACTTACGCGTCGTGTTTCGATATGGATCGGATCGCCTAAGGGCGCGACGCGGACGACATTAAATGAAGAGCCGGGCAACATGCCGAGCGAAAGCAGTTTTTGACGATACGCCGGGCTGATTTCACGCGCAAAGCCGGTGATTTTCCACGCAGTGTCAGGAGTGAATTGCATACGACCTACTTGTTTCTTACTAACTGGATGTATACCTCATGCGGCGCTCAGGGGGGCGGCAGGAGACCCGATGTTTAGCCAACGAAGGAAAGAGTAAATAATCAACAACACAATGATAATGAGAATGGTTTCTATCTTCAACGATTAAAATGTGACGGAATGTACAAATAAGCGATAATTTGCGCCGATGTTGATATGGCTCAACATTTATTTGTCTTTTTGCAAATACCCCTAATGTGCAAATATTCACCGTTTTTAATGTTTAATTAAGGTTTCATCTGTTAATAAAGTGATAATTAATAGTGCGGATAGCAGAAGGAAATTAATTAACAGATTCTAATGGGTAAGATTTAATTGTTAATTAAAAAAGAAAGGGTTGGACGTATTGCAAAATCGCAGGCCGGATAAGAAGTAACCCGGCCTGCGTATTACCCAATTAGCGTTTTTTTCCCATTGCCGCTGCCAGCGCGTCCATCATGGCGCTGTTACCGGCTGGCTGGGCGTCACGACCGCGCGGTTTCGCCGCTTTAGATGCCGGGCGGTTGCCCTGAGCGCGATCGGCGCCGCCGCCGCGGCGAGCGGCGGTTTCGCCGGGCTGTTCGTCCAGACGCATCGTCAGCGCAATACGCTTACGTTGCAGATCCACTTCCAGCACTTTCACCTTCACGATGTCGCCCGCTTTCACCACGGTGTGTGGATCGTCGACGAACTTAGTCGACAGGGAAGAGATGTGGACCAGGCCATCCTGATGAACGCCGATATCGACAAACGCGCCGAAGTTAGTGACGTTAGTGACCGCCCCTTCCAGAATCATCCCCGGTAGCAGGTCGTTCATGGTTTCGACGCCATCGGCGAATTGCGCGGTTTTAAATTCAGGACGCGGGTCGCGGCCCGGTTTTTCCAGCTCTTTGATGATATCGCTCACGGTCGGCACGCCGAATTTATCGTCGGTAAAATCAGCGGCCTTGAGGTGACGCAATTCGTTGCTGTTGCCCATCAGATCTTTTAGCGCTTGCTGCGTCGCAGCCAGAATGCGTTCGACAACCGGATAGGCTTCCGGGTGGACGGTGGAGGCATCCAGCGGGTTATCGCCGTGGTTAATACGCAGGAAGCCCGCGCACTGTTCAAACGCTTTCGGCCCCAGACGGCTCACCTTCAACAGTTGCTGGCGGTTCTGGAACTGACCGTTCTCATCGCGCCAGGCGACGATGTTTTGCGCCATCATGCGCGTTAGGCCTGCGACGCGGGTCAGCAGCGGTACGGAGGCGGTATTCAAATCGACGCCGACGGCGTTTACGCAGTCTTCGACCACCGCATCCAGCTTACGCGCCAGCTGCGTCTGGCTGACATCGTGTTGATATTGGCCGACGCCGATCGATTTCGGATCGATTTTCACCAGTTCCGCCAGCGGATCCTGCAGACGACGCGCGATAGAGACCGCGCCGCGCAGGGAGACGTCGAGATCCGGAAACTCCTGCGCCGCCAGCTCAGAAGCGGAATACACGGACGCCCCCGCTTCGCTGACGATCACTTTCTGCGCCGTCACGTTCGGGAACTGTTTTTGTACGTCGAGATAGAAGCGTTCGGTTTCACGCGAGGCCGTACCGTTGCCAATCGCGACCAGTTCGACGTGGTATTTTTCGCACAGCGCGGCGATCACTGTAGCCGCTTTGGCCGCCTGACCGGTATGCGGATAAATGGTATCCGTCGCCACCAGCTTGCCGGTGCCGTCAACGACAGCGACTTTTACGCCGGTACGCAGGCCAGGATCAAGGCCCATCGTGGCGCGCAGGCCTGCGGGGGCTGCCATCAGCAGGTCGTGCAGGTTACGGGCAAACACGTTAATCGCTTCATCTTCCGCACGTTCGCGCACGGTGCCCATCAGTTCGGTTTCGAGGTGCATTAAGACTTTGATACGCCACGTCCAGCTCACTACGCCTTTGCGCCAGCTATCCGCCGGGGCGTTATTTAACCGCAGGCCGAGATGGTCCATGATGATTTGCTCGCAGTAGCTTTCTTTCGGCGGCTCATCAAACTGTGGGTCGGCATTGAGCGAAAGTTGCAGAATGCCTTCGTTACGACCACGGAACATGGCCAGCGCACGGTGAGACGGGACGTTAGCAATGGGCTCATGATGGTCGAAATAGTCGCGGAATTTTGCCCCTTCTTCCTCTTTGCCGTTCACGACTGTGGCGACCAGATGGGCGTTCTTCCACAGGTAATCACGCACTTTCGCCAGCAATGCGGCATCTTCGGCAAAGCGCTCCATCAGAATGTAGCGTGCGCCGTCGAGCGCGGCTTTCGTGTCCGCCACGCCTTTGTCGCCATCAATGTACTTTGCCGCTTCCACGTCAGGATCGTGGGACGGCTCGTTCCAGAGCAGATCGGCCAGCGGCTCAAGGCCGGCTTCAATGGCGATTTGTCCACGGGTGCGGCGTTTAGGTTTATAGGGCAGGTAGAGGTCTTCGAGCTCGGTCTTACTTAACGTAGCGTTGATGGCGCCAGCCAGCTCATCGGTCAGTTTGCCTTGTTCGGAAATGGACTTGAGGATGGCCTGACGCCTGTCTTCCAGCTCACGCAGATAGCCCAGACGCGTTTCCAGGTTACGCAACTGCGTGTCATCCAGACCGCCGGTGATTTCTTTACGATAACGTGCGATAAACGGCACGGTGTTCCCTTCGTCAAGCAGGCGAACGGCAGCTTCAACCTGTCCGGCATTTGCCTGGATTTCACCCGCAATAATGCGGCAGAAAGAATCATTCATCATGGGTTAGCTTCGTCTTCAGGATAAAAATCAGGGGATAGTTATACGGATTGGCTGGCAAAAATGCCAGCCATCAGCGGGGGCTTAGGATTCTTCTTGTCTTATTTGACGTATTCGATCGCATTGACGTACCAGTTTGCTTCGCCGACAGGGGTGTTGACCACCGCCAGATCGCCCACTTCTTTTTTCAGTAGCGCCCGCGCCATCGGCGAGTCGATAGAGATGTAATCCTTACGTCCGAAAATTTCATCGTAGCCGACAATGCGGAACTTCAGCGTATCGCCGTCATCATTTTCGATTTCCACCCAGGCACCGAAGAAGACTTTGCCCTCCTGCTGCGGGGAATAATCCACGATTTTGAGATTTTCCATGCATTTGGTCAGATATCTGACGCGTCTGTCGATCTCACGCAGGCGCTTTTTATTATACTGATAGTCGGCATTCTCGCTGCGGTCGCCCAGACTCGCAGCCCAGGTCACTTTTTTGGTGACCTCCGGGCGCTCTTCACGCCAGAGATAATTGAGCTCTTGTTTGAGTGTTTCGTACCCTTCGCGGGTGATCAGGGGCGTTTTCATCTCGTTGATTTACCTTTGCTGTCGATATTGCGCACACGGGGTATAACGTGATCGTCCCGACAGAATAAATAATGGGGTTGCCGATTAATTGTATATTTAAGCTGCTGTTAAATATGCTTTGTAACAATTTAGCCTGAAATTCATACCAGAATTTGCTGGTGACTCACGTGAGCTTTTTTAAGAATACACACTTACATTTGTTGCGAACCTTTGGGAGTACAGACAATGCAAGAGAATTATAAGATTCTGGTGGTTGATGACGATATGCGTCTGCGGGCGCTACTGGAACGTTATCTGACCGAGCAGGGCTTCCAGGTTCGAAGCGTCGCTAACGCCGAGCAGATGGATCGTCTGCTGACCCGTGAATCTTTCCACCTCATGGTACTGGATTTAATGCTGCCAGGTGAAGATGGTCTGTCGATTTGTCGTCGCCTGCGTAGTCAGAGTAATCCAATGCCGATCATTATGGTCACGGCGAAGGGTGAAGAAGTTGACCGTATCGTCGGGCTGGAAATCGGCGCCGATGACTACATTCCTAAACCGTTTAACCCGCGCGAGCTGTTGGCGCGTATTCGCGCCGTGTTACGTCGTCAGGCAAACGAACTGCCCGGCGCGCCGTCGCAGGAAGAGGCCGTTATCGCGTTCGGTAAGTTTAAACTGAACCTCGGTACGCGCGAGATGTTCCGTGAAGATGAACCGATGCCGCTGACCAGCGGGGAGTTTGCGGTACTGAAAGCGTTAGTCAGCCATCCGCGCGAGCCGCTCTCTCGCGATAAGCTGATGAATCTGGCCCGTGGCCGCGAGTATTCCGCGATGGAACGCTCCATCGACGTCCAGATCTCCCGCCTGCGCCGTATGGTGGAAGAAGATCCGGCACATCCGCGTTATATTCAGACCGTATGGGGCCTGGGCTACGTCTTTGTACCGGACGGTTCTAAAGCATGAGGCGAATGCGCTTCTCGCCGCGAAGTTCATTTGCCCGCACGCTGTTGCTCATCGTCACCTTGCTGTTCGTCAGCCTGGTGACGACCTACCTGGTGGTGCTGAACTTCGCGATTTTGCCGAGCCTCCAGCAGTTTAATAAGGTTCTGGCTTACGAAGTCCGTATGCTGATGACCGATAAGCTGCAACTGGAGGACGGCACGCAGTTAGTCGTGCCGCCTGCGTTTCGCCGGGAAATCTATCGCGAGCTGGGGATCTCTCTCTACACCAACGAAGCCGCCGAAGAGGCCGGGTTGCGTTGGGCGCAACACTACGAATTCTTAAGCCACCAGATGGCGCAGCAGTTAGGCGGCCCGACGGAAGTGCGCGTTGAGGTCAACAAAAGCTCGCCCGTCGTGTGGCTCAAAACCTGGCTGTCGCCCAATATCTGGGTGCGCGTGCCGCTGACTGAAATTCATCAGGGCGATTTTTCTCCGCTTTTCCGTTACACGCTGGCGATCATGCTCCTGGCGATAGGCGGCGCGTGGCTGTTTATTCGTATACAGAATCGACCGTTAGTGGATCTTGAACATGCCGCCCTGCAGGTAGGGAAGGGAATTATTCCGCCGCCGCTGCGTGAATATGGCGCCTCTGAGGTGCGCTCTGTGACTCGGGCGTTTAACCATATGGCAGCCGGCGTGAAACAATTGGCTGATGACCGTACGCTATTGATGGCGGGCGTCAGCCACGACTTGCGCACGCCGCTGACCCGTATTCGTCTGGCGACGGAGATGATGGGCGAGGAAGACGGTTATCTCGCGGAGTCGATCAATAAAGACATCGAAGAGTGTAACGCCATTATCGAACAGTTTATTGACTATCTGCGTACCGGTCAGGAAATGCCAATGGAGATGGCGGATCTCAATTCCGTGCTGGGCGAGGTGATTGCGGCGGAAAGCGGCTATGAGCGTGAGATTAACACTGCGCTTCAGGCAGGCAGTATCCAGGTGAAAATGCACCCGCTCTCGATTAAGCGCGCGGTGGCGAATATGGTGGTCAATGCTGCCCGCTATGGCAACGGCTGGATTAAGGTCAGCAGCGGCACCGAGTCGCATCGCGCCTGGTTCCAGGTAGAAGATGACGGGCCGGGCATTAAGCCGGAGCAGCGTAAACATCTGTTCCAGCCTTTTGTGCGTGGCGACAGCGCCCGTAGCACTAGCGGCACAGGGCTGGGGTTGGCGATTGTACAGCGCATTATCGATAACCATAACGGGATGCTGGAGATTGGCACCAGCGAGCGTGGCGGCTTGTCAATTCGCGCCTGGCTACCGGTTCCTGTGGCTCGCGTCCAGGGGACGACAAAAGAGGCATAAGAAAGGGAGGTATTATCCTCCCTTTCTTCTTAACGCTGGATGACGCTGTTCAAAGCCGCCATCCGGCCTGTTCCTTACAGCTTCGGTCCGGCGCTAACCAGCGCTTCGCCTGCCGGGGTATCCGTATACTTCTCGAAGTTCTCAATGAACAGTTTCGCCAGCGCGGTGGCTTTTTCCTGCCATTGTTCCGGCGACGCGTAGGTGTTACGCGGGTCGAGAATGTGGGTATCCACGCCTGGCAGTTCAGTCGGGATCGCCAGATCGAACAGCGGCAGACGGAAGGTTTCCGCGTTATCAAGAGAACCGTTCAGAATGGCGTCGATAATCGCGCGCGTATCTTTGATGGAGATACGTTTGCCGGTGCCATTCCAGCCGGTGTTAACCAGATAAGCCTGCGCGCCTGCTGCCTGCATACGTTTCACCAGCACCTCAGCATACTGCGTCGGGTGCAGCGTCAGGAACGCGGCGCCGAAGCAGGCGGAGAAGGTGGGGGTCGGTTCGGTGACGCCGCGTTCGGTGCCGGCCAGTTTAGCGGTGAAACCCGACAGGAAGTGGTACTGCGTCTGGTTAGCGGTTAAACGGGAAACCGGCGGCAACACGCCGAAAGCATCCGCCGTCAGGAAGATAACCTTGGTGGCGTGACCTGCTTTGGACACGGGCTTAACGATGTTATCGATATGATAGATCGGGTAAGAGACGCGGGTGTTTTCGGTTTTGGAACCATCGTCGAAATCTACGGTGCCGTCTTCGCGCACGGTGACGTTTTCCAGTAGCGCATCACGGCGAATCGCATGATAAATTTCTGGCTCAGCTTCTTTCGACAGTTTGATGGTTTTGGCGTAGCAGCCGCCTTCAAAGTTGAACACGCCGTCGTCATCCCAACCGTGCTCATCATCGCCAATCAGACGACGTTTCGGGTCGGTGGACAGAGTGGTTTTTCCGGTACCGGAAAGGCCGAAGAAGACCGCGACATCGCCTTTTTCACCCACGTTGGCGGAACAGTGCATTGAGGCGATACCTTTGAGCGGCAGCAGGTAGTTCATTACCGAGAACATCCCTTTTTTCATTTCGCCGCCGTACCAGGTGCCGCCAATAAGCTGAATACGTTCAGTCAGGTTGAACGCCACGAAGTTTTCCGAGTTCAGCCCTTGCTCTTTCCACTGCGGGTTGGTGCACTTCGCGCCGTTCATGACAATAAAGTCAGGTTTGAAGCCTACCAGCTCTTCGTCCGTTGGGCGAATGAACATATTTTTAACGAAGTGGGCCTGCCAGGCGACTTCCGTAATAAAGCGCACGGAAAGACGCGTATCGGCATTTGCGCCGCAGAACGCGTCAACAATGAATAAGCGTTTACCGGAAAGCTGATGCGTCACCAGACCTTTCAGGTGTTGCCAGGTTTCCTGGGAAAGCGGCTTATTATCGTTTTTACCTTTACCCTTATCGGACCACCACAGCGTATCACGCGTGGTGTCGTCGCGAACAATATACTTATCCTTAGGCGAACGACCGGTAAAAATACCGGTATCAACGGCAACAGCGCCCAGGTTAGTTAACACGCCACGCTCATAGCCTTCCAGACCAGGATTAAGTTCTTCCTGATAAAGGGTGTCGTAGCTGGGATTGTAAACGATATCCTGGACGTCGTTGATACCATAAGCCTTGAGATCTTGCGGGGTTAAATTGTTAACGCGCATATCACTGCTCCTTAGCCAATATATATTACCGAAAATAGTAAGGTTTTTTGAGGTTGGTTAACCGCGACAAGGCTCATAGATTTACGTATCTGGACAAAATCACGATTGACGAAAAACACTGTGACTCCTGTCACGCAGCGGCGGTTATTATGGCAGGAAACCTACTTTTGTTGTGGAAAATGTTCTGAAAACGTTAAAAGGAAGTGTTTTTGACCGACATAATGTGACTGTAATCGCATTCATGTAAGAAAGTTACGTAACACCAACATTAACAATATCGATTCACCTCTCTGCGTTTTTTTCTGAATTATGCATGACGACGCCTGGCGGTGAACAGATGATGCAATAATGCGACTTTCTCATCATTCTGGATAACGACATGGAAAGTGTAGCGCTTTCACGTACTACTCGCTGGGGTATGTTGCTCACCGGTTTGCTGCAGGGCGTCTTGTGCTACCTGCTGATGGCCTGGCTGGTACCACAAAATAGCGACTGGCTGTTCTATGGTATGCCTGCGACGATAGCGTTGTCGTCAATGCTATTGCTTACCGTGGTCTCTTTTAAACAGCGCGCGCTGTGGGGCTGGCTGGGGCTGACCTTTGTGGTCGTGCTGGCAATGAGCGGCTGGCTGAAATGGCAGGTTGAGGCGGTGGAGAAATGGCGCCTGGCCGAGCTCCTCTGGCTGTATGGTCTCCGTCTTGTGTTGATGGCGATGCTGGTATTACCCTGGATGCAATATCAGTTACATTCGCAAACCGGTTCGGCGCGTTATCCCCAGTTTTATCTGCGGTTATGGCATAACGTACTGACATTGTTTATCGTCCTGGTCGCCAACGGACTGTTCTGGCTGGTGCTTCTGCTCTGGAGCGCGCTATTCAGGCTGGTGGGCATCCGCTTTTTCAGCACCCTTTTCTTTGAAAATGAAGCCTTTATTTATGTGACCATCGGCCTGATTACGGCGCTGGCGGTCATTCTCGCCCGCACGCAGTCGCGCCTTGTGGCGGCGGTGCAAAAGCTGCTGACGCTGATCGCGACAGGTTTACTGCCAGTGGTGTCGCTGCTGGCATTGCTGTTTATTGTGACGTTACCCTTTACCGGACTGGAGGCGATTTCTGCGCGTGTTTCCGCTGCGGGGCTGCTATCCACGCTGACGCTGATGCTGCTGCTCCTCGTGGCGATTGTCAACGAACCGCAAAAGCGCGTATTACCCTATCCGCGCGTACTACGCGGCATGATTAGCGCCTCGCTGTGCGTTGCCCCGATATATATGCTGCTGGCGGGCTGGGCGTTATGGGTACGCATTCAGCAATACGGCTGGACGCCGGATCGTCTGTATGGCGCGCTGACGGCGTCTGTCTTGCTGGTATGGTCCTTCGGTTATCTGATCGGTCTGTTACGCCGCGGACGCGACCCTGGTGAGTGGCAAGGCAAGGTGATACTGAGCGTCTCTTTGTTGACACTGGTGATATTGCTGTTGCTGGCCTCGCCTGTACTTGATGTCTGGCGTATTAGCGTCAACAGCCATATGGCGCGTTACCATAGCGGTAAAATTACTGCGGATCAGATCAGCCTGTATATGCTGGATCACAGCGGTAAACCTGGCCAGGAAGCGCTGAAATCGTTGCGGGATGACGAGGCGTTTACGCAGAACAGAAAGCGCAATCGTGAACTGATGACGTTTTTGCAGAGAAATAAGATCTCTCCGACGGCGGACGATTTAGCGCGGGTGGTGATGATTGCGCCCGGTAGTCAGAAGCCGGATGCCGCATTTTGGGCGTTTGTCAAAGAGCAGCGTTATTCGGGCGCTTCCTGCCTTGAACCGGATGCCTGCGTGCTGGTGAGTCAGGATCTTAACGGCGACGGTCAGCCTGAGCAGGTGCTGTATAACTTTATTGTTGCCGAGAGCCAGGTCTACGGCTTAAAAGAGGGGAAATGGACGCAGAAAGCGTTCGCCCGATTGCCGGACGGGTTTTCTAAGACGCAACTGTTGCACGCGATTGCCGGGCATCGGTTAGACTCAGCTCCCAAAGCCTGGCGCGATATCATTGTTGATGGCCAGCGGTTGGATGTGGATTACTACAACGAGTAAGCTTTTTGCCGGATGGCGGCATAAATGCCTTATCCGGCCTACGGAGCGGGATGCTGTAGGCCAGATAAGCGCAGCGCCATCAGGCAATGATGTTGTCGACTGAAAGGCGATTAATGAACCTGTGGATCGGCAGGAGAGGCGTTGTTACGGATCTCCGCGATATCCATCGCATTGAACAGGTAATGATTGCCGCAGTAATCGCAGTGCATATCGATTTCACCTTCTTCCGCCAGAATGCTGTCCACTTCTTCATCCGGCAATGTTTTCAGCGCGCCCGCGCAACGTTCGCGTGAACAGGTGCATTTGAATTCAACATCTTGCGGATCGTAGAGCGTGACTTCTTCTTCGTGATACAAACGCCACAGCACGTCATTTGCCGGTAACGTCAGCAGCTCTTCGCTTTTAATGGTTTCCGTCAACATAGCCAGATGGTCGAAATCCTCCGCCTGCGCGTTCTGTGCCGGCATCACCTGGAGCAACATTCCACCTGCCGCCGGTTTACCGTCGACATCGCCGGTACGAATAAACAGGCGCGTCGGCAACTGCTCGGAGCGCAGGAAGTAATCTTCCAGGCACGCCGCCAGAGTATCGCCTTCCAGACCCACCACGCCCTGATAGCGTTCACCCTCTTCCGGCGTAATGGTGATCACCAGATAGCCGTTGCCAACCAGCGTTTTGAGATCCGCATTGTCAGGGATGTCGCCCTGAACGCGAGCCACGCCGCGCATCTGCTGCTGATTATTGCCATTGATCACCGCCAGGCTTAACGGCCCGTCGCCCTGGAGCTGTACCGTAATGTCGCCGGCAAACTTCAGCGTTGCGGTCAGCAGGCTAGTGGCGACCAGCAGTTCGGCCAGTACGTTTTTCACCGGCTGCGGATAGTTATGATTGTCGAGGATCTGTTGCAAGGTTTCCGAAACGGTCACCAGCTCGCCGCGAACGGCAAAGTTTTCAAACAGATAACGATGTAATTGGTCATGTTGCGGCATAATCATCTCTCTTGCGGGTGACAGTTATTCGCTGTCGCCGTGTTTAAATCGTAACAGGTCGCGGCGCTCTTTCTTGTCCGGTCGCCTGTCCGGATGCGGCATGGTCAGGGCGTTAAGCTTGCGCGCCTGCGCCATTTTTTCGCGTTTTTCCACGCTTTCCGCCGTCTCTTCATACAGAGCGGCGGCTTCGCTGGCCGGACGGCGCTGTTCGGTGATGGCTTTAACGATCACCGTCCGTTCGTCATTTCCCTGACGCAGGGTAAGGGTTGCGTTCAGCTCGACGATTTTGCTCGGCTTACTGCGCTGGCCGTTGTAATGCACCTTACCGCCTTCAATCATCTCGCGGGCCAGCGCGCGGGTTTTATAAAAACGCGCGGCCCACAGCCATTTATCCAGTCTGACCTCAACGGAGGACTTTTCTTTCATGGCGTCTCCTTCACATCAGCGAGGGGATCAGACGGCGGTAGTCGTTCAGGGACGGATGGCGCGTATAGTGCTTTTCCGCCAGACCGGAATCGGGATTCGTCACGCCAAGACAGTAGCGAATACCAAACCGGGCGGCGGCGTCGAGTATCGGTTCGCTGTCATCGATAAACAGCGTTTTCTCTGCGCTTATTCCCGTTTCCTCAGTGACAGCGCGCCATAACCGCTGATCCTCTTTGGGATAACCAAATGTGTGGGTGGAAAGTAATAAATCAAGGTGTGAGGCCAGACCGGTATGCTCCAGCTTCACCGCCAGGTTATGTGGATGCGCATTGGTGAGCAGAATCCGACGTTTTC
Source organism: Salmonella sp. SSDFZ54 (assembly GCF_004010735.1). NCBI lineage: Bacteria > Pseudomonadati > Pseudomonadota > Gammaproteobacteria > Enterobacterales > Enterobacteriaceae > Salmonella > Salmonella sp. SSDFZ54. The sequence goes on along the minus strand of NZ_CP034819.1, from coordinate 1,535,680 downwards.
CGCTGGCTTTTAACGCATTCAGAAACGGTACGGTATCGTCGCGCAAAACGGCGCGCGGTCCTTGCGCCGTCGTCATGGCGCAAATATCCAGACCCAGACGCTCGCTCCAGTAATCCAGACAGTACCAGTTTAGCGTATGCTGTACGGCATGATACTGCTGACGAATATATTCCTGCGCGTCCTGCGGCGAAATACCCTGCTGCGCGCCGTAGGTTTCCGGTACCAGCTTTTGCCAGAAATAGTTATCGAACGCGAGATCGAGCAGCGTGCCGTCCATATCCAGCAAAACGGTATCCACGTTTTGCCAGTCAATATCAATATGCATGGGGAACTCCAGGGTAACGCAATTTGCGCGACAGGGTAGCATACCCTGTCGCACGGCGGCGCTATCAGATGAGATTTTCCGGAGAGACGGTTAACCTGGGATTGAGGCAGCTTTCATAGTATTCCTGGATGTCCGCCATACGGGTACGGTGGCGTTGATAACGTCTGAACGCCTGAATACCGTTGTAGACCGCGCTCACTATCATTGCCAGCATCAGCAGCGTGGTGCCGAGGTAACGCCACCAGCCGGATTTATCGGGGATACGATGCAGGCTGATATGCTGCGTGCCGTTGGCATCGGTATACACGCTGGTGACAATGCCCTCGGCGCTAAATGGCGTCTGCATGAGCGTTTGCGCCAGACGCTGGAAGGCGCTCCACTGTTCCTGCGCGGGATAGTCATACAGCGGCGTTGACGGCCAGGCCTGATCAACCAGTTCGCTGCCTTCATCGCTGGCGATCAGGAATCCGCCGGGAGCGGGGCTATTCAGCGACTGGGCGGCACGCGCGGTCTCGCGAGAAATAAACGGCGCCGTTGAGGTCGTGACCAGATTTTCCAGCGACTCTGCGCTTACGGGGCGTAGCAGCACGTTGACGCCGTCCAGTTTGCCGGCGTTCGCGCGTTTCACCAGCGCGTTCCAGTCCTTACTGTTACCGAGATTAACCAGCGCATTTTTCAGACGCACGCACTCGTCTTCCGCCGCGCACAAATCAGCGGTTTTCAGAACAATATCGCCAAAGTCATCTAATAATACCATGCCCGATTTTTGGATCGCGGAGCGTAAAGATGCGCTGACGCGCGAGTCGTCTTCGGGTTTTGGATGGAGCTGACGATTTACCGCCTGGCTTAGCGCCATCGCTTTATTCACCAGGTCTGATTCCGGCAGCGGTAGCGCAGGCGCGTCATTCCAGATGATTTGCGAGCAATCGAACGGCATAAACGGTGAGTTAGACTGCCCGCTCCAGGTCGCGCCGGAATGAATATTACACATTCCTTTACCGCTCAGGTGCAGCGTATCGCCCACCCGCACGCCAGCTTTTTCAAGCTGTTTTACCGTTGTCGCTTCAATGGTTTGCGCGCCTTTCATCCACGATAGCGTGAACTTGATTGGCATATCCAGCGGGATCCAGAACAGCAGCATAAACAACACCAGCAGCGAACCGATAGCAATAACAGTGCTGCGTAACCAGTGCTGCAACGGGAAGTTTTTCACTTCATCATGCAGGGATAAAAACCGGCCCTGGCGGGCGACATGGCGATCAAGGTAAATATCAATATCCGTTTGTTGCCCAAGATCCTGCGTAATGTAGGGTTGCCAGTGGGCAGGGTAAATAAGGTCGATGATGCCCAGGGATATATTGTTAATCTGCTCCTGATTATTCTCCCCAAACAGTCCCCAGCGGCGGGGCGTTCCCCGCAGACAGTGAATTTCCCGCAGCGCGCTTTTCGACGGCGGCGCAAAAAGCCCCCAAAGTCCGGCTGCCAGCAGCAGGATCGCGCCGCCTATCATCCACGGTACAAAAACGTCTGGCGTTATCAGGCAGAAAAAGAATAACAAAAAGGAGGCGACGATTAACAACGCTTCGCGCAAGCCAGCCGGGCGGCTGAGCGCATATTCTTCGTGGGTCTCCTGACGGATATTCAACAGCTCAATCTGCTCGCTCTCTTCGCCGCGAATCGACGCCTGCGTAGAGGCAGTATTCTGTAGCGCGTAGCCGCGCGACTCCTGCATATACTCTTGCAGCGTATGGCCGTTTAAAGAGATCACCAGCGGCAGCGTATCCGTGAGGATCAGCTCAACGTTGTTTTCATCATTGATGTACTGTTCCCAGAAAGGCGGCAGATGGACTTCGACGGAGTCGAGGTAGTAGCGCCATTTATTAGGATCGTCAGTGGTAATGCCGTAGCGGGTGATGGAGTGGGTCAGTATCACGACACTGTTGCTTTCCGCGTTCAGCGTCAGCGAGATGGGCGCAGCACTGGCGCCTGTCGGCCCCGGAACTTGCTGGATCTGGCTAAGGTTATCGAGATAGTTTTCTACCGCGCTGCGCTCTTCGGGCAACAGTTTACGCGTTTGCGCGTCCTGAAAGGCGCTGATCCACGGTAAGCTTCCTCGTCTGGACTTTACCCGGAACCGCCATATTGCCAGTAGAGAGCAGGCCAGCAAAGCAGCTATAAAAATCAGAATGGTGCTCATGCTTTCCCCATCTTACTAAGTCTGTCAGGCGTGGTCAGTCGCACCCTGTCCAATAAACATTTTTCTGTGGTTGGCTATCGGCAAGCGTGGAGTTGAACTTGAGCATTGTAAAGCGCATCCCAGTGAAGGCAAATCATAGCAATACCACCAAAAACGGAATATCAGCAAATTCCTGGAGTTATTTCAACCTATTGACTTTTAATTTGAAATAAGAATTAATTTTTATTACGTTACATAAATGTAAATAAACGGCAATTCGCATTGCCGAAACCGTGCGGTATGTCGCACAATGACCACAGATTACACTGCAAAGATTCTCACAATGAGCAAATCATTACAAAAACCCACCATTCTGAAAGTGGAAACCGTCGCACAATCCCGACTGTTTAACGTAGAAAGCGTGGATCTGGAGTTCAGCAACGGCGTGCGTCGCGTGTATGAACGTATGCGACCATCAACCCGTGAGGCGGTAATGATTGTGCCGATCGTTGATGAGCATCTGATTCTTATTCGTGAGTATGCGGTGGGAACCGAATCCTATGAGCTGGGCTTCTCGAAAGGATTGATCGACCCGGGCGAGACCGTTTTTGAAGCGGCGAACCGGGAGCTCAAAGAAGAGGTCGGGTTTGGCGCGCATAACCTGACCTTCTTAAAAAAACTCAGCATGGCGCCCTCTTATTTTTCCAGCAAAATGAATATCGTGGTGGCGGAAGATCTCTATCCGGAGTCGCTGGAAGGCGACGAGCCTGAGCCATTGCCGCAGGTACGCTGGCCGCTGGCGCATTTAATGGATCTGCTGGAAGACCCCGATTTTAACGAGGCCCGCAACGTCAGCGCGCTGTTTCTGGTACGCGAGTGGTTGAAAGCGCAGGGCCGAATTGCCTGATGGCGTTGCGTTGATCAAGCCAACGGAAAGTTTGTCTCCCCGTTCGCCGTCATCCGCTAAACACAATAAGAAAGGCGCCGGAGCGCCTTTTTTGATCAGAACAGTTCGTGTGTTTCACCATTATCAATAATGGTGGTTCCCACCTCGTGTACCGCCTGTTGTGTCGGCTGCGTGCCTTCGATGAAATACTCTTCACGGCTGTTACCGCCGCTCGCCAGTTGTCCGGTACTGCGGTCGATATTCACCGTGACGATGCCCGGCGGCGGCGTTAGCGGCTGTTCCGGCACGCCTTCCAGCACGGCTTTCATATAGGCGTCCCATGCAGGTTGCGCGCTCTTCGCGCCGCCCTCATAGCCGGAGATTTGATCTTTGATCGCGCCGGAAGCGGTGGTGCGGCCTAAATCACGGCGGTGATCGTCAAAGCCGATCCATACGGAAGTGACGACGCCAGGACCATAGCCGGAGAACCATGCGTCTTTCGAGCTGTTGGTCGTACCGGTTTTGCCGCCGATATCGCGACGTTTAAGGTCGCGCGCCGCACGCCAGCCGGTACCCATCCAGCCGGGTTCGCCGAAGATATTGGTGTTCAGCGCGCTTTTGATCAGAAACGCCAGCGGCGTATTGATCACATGCGGCGCGTATTCCTGCGTGCCGTTTTGCGCGACCAGCGCCTGGTTTGCCTGTTCCAGCTCAGGCATCGGTACGGCGCTGTTTTGCTGCTCTTGCGAAACCGCGACCTCTTCCACATTGGTGTTTTCCAGCACGTCGGATTTCTGCGTATTGCCGTAAATGACCGGGATATCGCACTCCGGGCAGGCGATTTTCGGTTTCGCTTCGAAGATCACGCCGCCCTGATCGTTCTCAATCTTGCTGATGAAATACGGGTCGATCAGGAAACCGCCGTTCGCCATCACCGCATAACCGCGCGCAACCTGCATCGGCGTGAAGGAGGCGGAGCCCAGCGCCAGTGATTCGGTATGCACGATATTCTGCGCCGGGAAGCCGAAGCGTTGTAGATACTCCGCCGCATAGTCGACGCCCATGGCGCGCATGGCGCGTACCATCACCACGTTTTTCGACTGCCCCAGCCCCTGGCGTAAACGAATCGGTCCGGCGTACTGCGGCGGGGAGTTTTTCGGACGCCAGTCTGAACCTGCCCCGGCGTCCCAGCGGGAAATCGGCACATCGTTGAGCATACTGGCGAGCGTCAGCCCTTTATCCATTGCGGCGGTGTAGAGGAACGGTTTGATGTTCGACCCCACCTGACGCAAAGCTTGCGTCGCGCGGTTAAATTTACTCTGATTAAAATCGAAACCGCCGACCAGCGCCAGTACCGCGCCTGTTTGCGGGTTAAGCGAAACCAGCGCGGAGTTCACTTCCGGTACCTGCGCCAGCCACCAGTCGTTATCCACCTGACGAACCCAGATTTGCTGACCTGTCTGGACGACATCGGTAACTTTACGCGGCGTCGGCCCCTGCTGTGTATCCGAGCGGTAAGGCCGCGCCCAACGCATTCCTTCCATATGTAGCGAAACGGACGTACCGTCGGCAAGCGCAGCGGTCGCCTCTTGCGGATTAGCGCTGGTGACCACGGCGGGAAGCAGCGGTCCGTAGGTTGGCAACGCTTTCAACGTATCGGTAATTTTTTTACTGTCCCACGCCGTTTCGCCCACTTTCCATAGCACATTCGCCGGGCCGCGATAACCGTGGCGCATGTCATAGTCCAGCACGTTATTACGCACCGCCTGTTGCGCGGCCTGCTGCACTTTGCGGGTGATGGTCGTGTAAATACGATAACCATCTTCGTAAGCGCTTTCGCCATAACGGTTATACATTTCCTGGCGCACCATTTCCGACAGATAAGGCGCGGAGAAGGCGATTTCCGGCGCGTGATAATTTGCGTCGATAGGTTCGCTACGTGCCTGATCGTACTGCGCCTGAGTGATATATCCCTCGCTTAACATTCGCGAAAGCACTACGTTACGGCGCGCTATCGCCCGATCCATCGAGTAGAGCGGGTTAAAGGTAGAAGGCGCTTTAGGTAGTCCGGCGATAACCGCCATTTCGCTTAGACTAAGCTGGTCGACCGTCTTACCAAAGTAGACCTGTGCCGCCGCGCCAACGCCATAGGCGCGGTAGCCGAGATAGATCTTGTTCAGATAGAGTTCGAGGATCTCATTTTTATTCAGCAACTGCTCAATACGAATCGCCAGAAACGCTTCCTTGATCTTGCGCATCAGCGTGCGTTCGGGGCTAAGGAAGAAGTTTCGCGCCAGTTGCTGGGTAATGGTACTTGCTCCCTGCGATGCGTGACCGGAGAAGAGCGCGACGCTGGCCGCACGGAAAATACCTACCGGGTCAATGCCGTGATGCTCATAAAAGCGGCTATCTTCGGTGGCGATAAAGGCGTTGATCATTTCCGGCGGAATTTGATCGAGCGTAACGGGAATACGGCGTTTTTCGCCATATTGCGCGATAAGTTCGCCATCCGCGCTGTAAACCTGCATCGGAATTTGCAAACGCACATCTTTCAATGTCGCGACGTCAGGTAGCTGCGGCTCAATATAGCGATAAAGGCCATAAATCGAGCCTGCTCCCAGCAGGATGCAACATACTGCAAGGATCAATAAATACTTTACGAACTTCACTGGAGATTTCCCATTTAGTGTCATTTGGGCAGTTTATAAACAAACGCGCGGTAGTATAAAGGCAAGCCAGACGCATTGATATACCCGTTAACGCGACGGGTGATAAGGAGATCGACCGTTATGGCTTTTAAAACCTGGCAAATAGGATTGCATATTCAGCAGCATGAAGCGCTGGCCATCGCCGTTATTCGCGGCGCATCGGGCTGGTCCCTGCAACGTTGGTGGCGACTGCCGCTGATGAACGCCTCCACGGCAGAGGGTACGATTCCTGACCCGCAATCGCTGGCTCACGTACTGCGACCCTGGAGCCGTGAGCTGCCGCTACGTCACCGTATTTATCTCTCTTTTCCCGCAAATCGGACATTGCAACGCGCTTTTCCACATCCGCCGATGCGTCTGCGGGAACGTGAGCAAGTCGCATGGCTTTCACAAACGATGGCGCGTGAGCTGGATATGGATCCGGACTTATTGCGTTTCGACTTTCAGGATGATGCGCTAAGTCCCGCGTTCAACGTTACCGCCGTGCAAAGCAAAGAAATTTCAGCGCTGTTAACGCTGGCGCAAACGCTCAATGTGCGCATCGCTGCTGTAACACCCGATGCCTGCGCGTTACAGCGCTTGCTGCCGTTTATACCTTCGGGGCGGCAATGTCTGGTCTGGCGCGATGAGAGCCAGTGGCTGTGGGCGACGCGCTATGCGTGGGGGCGTAAATCGGCGCGCGAGGCGACGACGCTGCATGATCTTGCCGCGACGTTATCCGTCGTGCCGGAACATATTTCGTTATGCGCCGAAGGCGAATTCGACCCCTGGCGCGTCGTTACCGTCCGCCAACCGCCGGTTCCGCCGGACGGTTATCGCTTTGCGATTGCGCTGGGTTTAGCCATGGGGGAGATACGCTGATGGCGCATTCTGTCAATTTGCTCCCCTGGCGGCGCCAACATTACGTAGCGCGTCTGCGGCTGTGGTGCGTGGTATGGGGCGCGTCCCTGCTGCTGATAGCAAGCCTCGCGACGATCGCCCGGTTGGTTTTTTGGCAGGAGGGGAGGATTAATGAACTGCTACTGACGGCGGAAAACGGACGCACGACGGCGCTTGCGGCGAACATACCGCAGTTGCAGCAGCGTCAGCGGCAGCAACAGGCGCGATTACAACGTCAGGCGCAGCGTGAACTGACGCAAGCCTGGCAATCTATCTTGATTGACCTTGCCAACCTGTTGCCAGAGCAGGCATGGCTGACAAGCCTCAATTATCAGCAAGAGACGCTAGAGCTGGAAGGGCTGGCGAGAACGTTTGACGCCTTGCTCACGCTTGAGACATCGCTTCGTCACTATGTCAGTTTTCCGCTAAACCGCACGGGCGCCACGCGGCAGGATGCGCAAGGGCGCTGGCAGTTCCATTATCAGTTAACGAGGAGCGCCGCCCGTGAACGCGCTCTTTGATATCTGGTACGGGATGTCGCGCCGTGGTCGGGTTTTTTGTTGGTGTGCAGGCGTGCTGTGCCTGACGCTGACGGTTGCGTTATCTGTGGGCTATCCCGGCTGGAAGACGCTGGATACGCAACAAACGCGGTTAAGCCAGCAGCGCGAGGCCGCCCGGCAACAGTGGCGTCATCTGCGCCGTCTGAGCGTCGCGGCTGAACCGCTTTTCGGGGGCACCGTTGAAAATCCGCGTCCTTTTTCGCCGTTAGATTTCCAGGCGCCTCCCCTGCGTTTGCTGCACTGGCAGCCATCGGCGCAGGGGGGAGAAATAGCGCTGAAAACGTCCTGGGATGCGGTGCCGTCGCTGTTTGTCCGGTTGGCCGAAAGCGAGATGAGCGTAAGTCGGTTTTCATTGCGTAAAGAGGGGGCGGAATTATTGATGACGCTGCAACTGGAGCGCCTGGCGAATGAAGGCTAGCCGCGGTGTATTGCTCTGTTTTTGTTTGCTGACGTTGACGGGAATGCGCGATCCCTTCCGCCCGCCGGAAGATCGCTGCCGGATAGCGGAACTCTCGCAGTGGCGGTATCAGGGCGCGGTGCGTAAAGGCGAGCGATGGACAGGCATTCTTAAAGACAGCCAGCAAAAATGGCGACGAGTGGAAGAAGGGCAGACGCTGGAAAACGGTTGGACGATTGTCCGCCTGACGGCGGAAGCCTTAACGTTAACGACCGGTAAAAATTGTGCGCCGCCGCAGTGGCGGTGGCTACGTCAGGGAGCGGACAATGAAGCGATGGATAGCCATAATACTGATAGCCTTGATGCCCGCCGCGCAGGCGGGAAAAGCGGCGAAAGTGACGCTGGTGGTTGACGACGTCCCTGTGGTGCAGGTTTTGCAGGCTTTAGCCGAGCAGGAGCGGCAGAATCTGGTGGTGTCGCCGGACGTCAGCGGGACATTATCGCTACATCTGACGGATGTGCCGTGGAAACAGGCGCTACAGACGGTGGTCAATAGCGCGGGGCTGGTGCTGCGTCAGGAGGGGAATATTCTCCATGTTCATTCACAGGCCTGGCAGAAAGAACACAGTGCGCGGCAGGATGCCGAGCGGTTAAGGCTTCAGGCTAATTTACCGCTGGAAAACCGCAGCATTAGCCTGCAATACGCCGATGCCGCCGAACTGGCGAAAGCGGGCGAGAAACTCCTGAGCGCGAAGGGAACCATCATGGTAGATAAGCGCACCAACCGCCTGCTGTTGCGCGATAACCGCGCGGCCCTGGCGGAGCTGGAAAAATGGGTATCGCAAATGGATCTGCCGGTGGCGCAGGTGGAACTGGCGGCGCATATCGTCACCATTAACGAAAAGAGTCTACGGGAACTGGGCGTAAAGTGGACGCTGGCTGACGCGACGCAAGCGGGCGCGGTGGGTGACGTGACGACGCTTTCCAGTGATTTATCCGTCGCCGCCGCCACCTCACGCGTCGGGTTTAACATCGGGCGCATTAACGGACGCTTGCTGGATCTGGAGCTGTCAGCGCTGGAGCAAAAGCAGCAGTTGGATATTATCGCCAGCCCCCGGCTGCTGGCTTCCCATCTGCAGCCAGCCAGTATTAAGCAAGGCAGCGAAATTCCTTATCAGGTTTCCAGCGGCGAAAGCGGCGCGACCTCCGTGGAATTTAAAGAAGCGGTGCTGGGAATGGAGGTGACGCCCACCGTTTTGCAAAAAGGGCGCATCCGCCTGAAGTTACATATCAGCCAGAATGTCCCCGGTCAGGTACTACAACAGGCTGACGGCGAAGTGCTGGCGATAGATAAACAGGAAATTGAAACGCAGGTAGAGGTAAAAAGCGGCGAGACGCTGGCGCTGGGCGGTATTTTTTCGCGAAAAAATAAATCGGGTAGCGATAGCGTGCCACTGTTGGGGGATATTCCCTGGCTTGGTCAGCTCTTCCGCCATGACGGCAAAGAGGACGAGCGACGCGAATTAGTGGTGTTTATCACCCCCAGACTGGTGGCGACAGAATAATTTATGCATAAAAAAGCGCTGTTTTTGCACTGAACGCATCTGCGGGATTTGACGTGCGGATGTATTTAGCATACAAGGAGTACCGATTTGAGAGTCGTGCTTTTCGTTGCTTACGCATTGATTAATGCGCTTTGCCTTGCCTAAGGTGTGCATAAGACCGATGATAAACGGCTGAATGTCCGCTGATGCAGATGTATTGGTTCTGCGGATTGCGCACAATTGTTTGAAAGTAGAACAATTTGTAGGCCGGATATGTTGTTCTGGCCGCCATCCGGCAACGCTAACTCGGGTTTTGCAACAATCAGGCTTGGTGATTTATTCAGTTGCCAAACCCGCTTGAGTATTGAGATAATTTTCAGTCTGACTCTCGCAATATCTTATGAGGTTTCAGTTCATGTCCTGCTGCGCTGGGTGTCTGTGAAGCGGGTTTACCATTAACGAATAGTCTTAGTAGTACCGAAAAAATGGCAGAGAAACGCAATATCTTTCTGGTTGGGCCTATGGGTGCCGGAAAAAGCACTATTGGGCGCCAGTTAGCTCAACAACTCAATATGGAATTTTACGATTCTGATCAAGAGATTGAGAAACGAACCGGAGCTGATGTGGGCTGGGTCTTCGATGTTGAAGGTGAAGACGGCTTCCGTAATCGTGAAGAAAAAGTTATCAACGAATTGACGGAAAAACAGGGTATTGTGCTGGCAACCGGCGGTGGCTCTGTAAAATCGCGTGAAACGCGTAACCGTCTCTCCGCGCGTGGCGTCGTGGTCTACCTTGAAACGACCATCGAAAAACAACTGGCGCGCACGCAGCGTGATAAAAAACGCCCGCTGTTGCAGGTTGAAGCACCGCCTCGCGAAGTTCTGGAAGCGCTGGCTAACGAACGCAATCCGCTGTACGAAGAGATTGCCGACGTCACCATTCGCACCGACGATCAAAGCGCTAAGGTTGTGGCAAACCAGATTATTCATATGCTGGAAAGCAACTAATTCAAGCAGAATACGCTGGGTAAGCGGGCACAAGTAACTAAGGTGGATGTCGCGTCATGGAGAGGATTACAGTCACTCTCGGGGAACGTAGTTACCCGATCACCATCGCGGCTGGTTTGTTTAACGAACCAGCTTCATTCTTGCCGCTGAAATCAGGCGATCAGGTCATGTTAGTGACCAACGAAACCCTGGCGCCGCTTTATCTGGACAAGGTTCGCGGCGTACTCGAACGGGCGGGCGTTAACGTAGACAGCGTGATTCTTCCTGACGGCGAGCAGTATAAGAGCCTGACGGTGCTGGATACGGTGTTTACGGCGTTACTGAAAAAACCGCATGGTCGTGATACCACGCTGGTCGCGCTTGGCGGCGGCGTGATTGGCGATCTCACCGGTTTTGCGGCGGCCAGCTACCAGCGAGGCGTTCGTTTCATCCAGGTGCCAACTACCTTACTGTCGCAGGTTGATTCTTCCGTGGGCGGGAAGACCGCCGTCAACCATCCCCTTGGCAAAAACATGATTGGCGCGTTTTACCAACCCGCTTCTGTGGTTGTCGATCTTGATTGCCTGAAAACGCTTCCCGCACGCGAACTGGCATCGGGACTGGCAGAGGTGATCAAATACGGCATTATACTTGACGCGGACTTCTTCACCTGGCTTGAGGGTAATCTGGATGCGCTATTGCGTCTGGACGGCCCGGCGATGGCGTACTGTATTCGTCGTTGTTGCGAGCTGAAAGCCGAAGTTGTTGCCGCCGACGAGCGTGAAGCGGGCTTACGTGCTTTACTGAATCTTGGACATACCTTTGGCCACGCCATTGAAGCGGAAATGGGATATGGCAATTGGTTACATGGTGAAGCCGTTGCCGCAGGTATAGTGATGGCTGCGCGCGCATCCGAGCGTTTGGGGCAGTTCAGTTCTGCTGATACGCAGCGCATCATCGCTCTACTCGAACGGGCCGGGTTGCCAGTCAATGGCCCTTGCGAGATGTCCGCGCAGGACTATTTGCCGCACATGCTGCGAGATAAAAAAGTGTTAGCGGGGGAGCTGCGTTTAGTGCTTCCGCTGGCCATAGGGAAAAGTGAAGTGCGCGGCGGAGTGTCGCACGAAGTCGTTCTTAGCGCGATTGCTGACTGTCAGCAGGCGTAACAACAAGAAAGGTCAGACTGATATTGCGTAGATGTCAGTCTTTTAGCTTCAGGTTATGTGCAATGTCGTAAGCATTAACCTTTGAGTGGGGTGTTAAATGGATGAATTCAAACCAGAAGACGAGCTGAAACCCGATCCCAGCGATCGTCGTACTGGTCGTTCTCGTCAATCTTCAGAACGCGATAATGAGCCGCAGATCAACTTTGATGACGTTGATCTGGACGCCGACGATCGCCGTCCGACGCGTACGCGTAAAGCGCGTAGTGAAGAACCTGAAGTTGAAGAAGAGTACGAATCCGATGAAGACGATACGGTGGACGAAGAGCGTGTTGAACGCCGCCCACGTAAGCGTAAAAAAGCGGCCCATAAGCCAGCCTCTCGTCAGTACATGATGATGGGCGTTGGCGTACTGGTGCTGCTGCTGTTGATTATCGGTATCGGCTCCGCGCTGAAAGCCCCCTCTACGTCTTCCAGCGAGCCGTCGGCCTCTGGCGAAAAGAGTATCGATCTTTCCGGTAACGCCGCCGATCAGGCGAATGCGACCCAGCCTGCGCCGGGCGCCACCTCCGCAGAACAAACCGCGGGCAATACGTCGCAGGATATTTCGTTGCCGCCGATTTCTTCAACGCCGACGCAGGGACAGTCGCCTGTGGTTGCTGACGGTCAGCAGCGCGTGGAAGTGCAGGGCGATCTGAATAATGCGCTGACGCAGAATCCAGAGCAGATGAACAATGTTGCGGTGAACTCTACGTTGCCGACAGAGCCTGCAACCGTCGCGCCAGTTCGCAATGGCAGCACGACGCGTCAGGCGGCGGTTAGCGAACCTACCGAGCGTCATACCACGCGTCCGGAACGTAAACAGGCCGTCATTGAACCTAAGAAACCGCAGACCACGGCGAAAACCACCACTGCGGAACCGAAGAAACCGGTCGCGCCAGTGAAACGCACGGAACCGGCAGCGCCAGCCGCGACGCCGAAAGCGACCACCACGACGGCTGCGCCGACAGCGACGGCAAGCGCTGCGCCGGTACAAACAGCGAAGCCAGCGCAAGCCTCGACGACGCCTGTCGCAGGCGGCGGGAAAAGCGCCGGCAACGTTGGCGCATTAAAGAGCGCGCCATCCAGCCACTACACATTGCAGCTCAGTAGTTCTTCAAATTACGACAACCTGAACGGTTGGGCGAAGAAAGAGAACCTGAAAAATTATGTGGTATACGAGACGACGCGTAATGGACAACCGTGGTATGTGCTGGTAACGGGGATGTATGCTTCGAAAGAAGATGCTAAACGTGCGGTGTCCACCTTACCTGCCGATGTGCAGGCGAAAAACCCGTGGGCAAAACCGTTGCATCAGGTTCAGGCCGATCTGAAATAATCCAGGCTGTGTCCTGCAATTGCCTGTGAGTGTCGCTGACAGCTATTTTTGTTCAGGACAGGCGCGAGGGGCGCATTTGCTACCGTCAAATGCGCCGTAAAGCAACGCGGCACAGCCTAAAGCGCAGGATGCTGTCGGAGCTTTCTCCACAGCCGGAGAAGGTGTAATTAGTTAGTCAGCATGAAAAAAAATCGCGCTTTTTTGAAGTGGGCAGGGGGAAAATACCCTCTGCTTGATGATATCAAACGACATTTGCCAAAAGGCGAGTGCCTTGTCGAACCTTTTGTGGGTGCCGGATCGGTGTTTCTTAACACCGACTTTTCTCGTTATATCCTCGCCGATATCAACAGCGACCTTATTAGCCTCTATAACATCGTGAAGTTACGTACTGACGAGTACGTACAGGCTTCGCGCGAGCTGTTTATGCCTGAAACTAACCAGGCTGAGGTCTATTACCAACTCCGTGAGGAGTTCAACACCTGCCAGGACCCCTTTCGTCGGGCGGTACTGTTTTTATATCTGAATCGCTACGGTTATAACGGACTCTGTCGCTATAACTTGCGCGGGGAATTTAATGTACCGTTTGGTCGTTATAAAAGACCTTACTTCCCGGAAGCGGAGTTGTACCACTTTGCAGAAAAAGCGCAGAATGCGTTCTTTTACTGTGAGTCATACGCAGACAGTATGGCGCGTGCGGACAAGTCGTCGGTGGTCTATTGCGATCCGCCTTATGCGCCGTTGTCCGCCACGGCTAACTTCACAGCGTATCACACCAATAGTTTTAGCCTGACGCAACAAGCGCATCTGGCGGAAATCGCTGAGAATCTGGTCAGTAACCGGATACCGGTGCTCATTTCCAACCATGATACGGCGCTCACACGCGAGTGGTATCAACTCGCAAAATTGCATGTCGTCAAAGTTAGACGCAGTATAAGCAGCAACGGCGGCACACGTAAAAAGGTGGACGAACTGCTGGCTCTGTACCAACCAGGAGTCGCAACGCCTGCAAGAAAATAATTCTCAAGGAGAAGCGGATGAAACAGTATTTGATTGCCCCCTCAATTCTGTCGGCTGATTTTGCTCGCCTGGGTGAAGACACCGCCAAAGCGCTGGCTGCCGGTGCTGATGTTGTACACTTTGACGTCATGGATAATCACTATGTGCCGAACCTGACTATCGGCCCGATGGTGCTGAAATCCCTGCGTCAGTACGGTATTACCGCGCCAATTGATGTCCACCTGATGGTCAAGCCAGTCGACCGTATCGTGCCCGACTTTGCCGCCGCTGGCGCGAGCATCATTACTTTTCACCCGGAAGCCTCCGAACATGTTGACCGCACGCTACAGTTGATTAAAGAACACGGCTGTAAAGCGGGGCTGGTATTCAACCCGGCAACGTCGCTCAGTTATCTCGATTACGTCATGGACAAACTGGATGTGATCCTGCTGATGTCCGTGAACCCAGGCTTCGGCGGCCAGTCTTTTATTCCGCAGACGCTGGATAAACTGCGCGAAGTGCGTCGCCGCATTGATGCCTCCGGTTACGACATTCGCCTGGAAGTGGACGGCGGCGTGAAGGTGAACAATATCGGCGAGATCGCCGCAGCAGGTGCGGACATGTTTGTTGCGGGGTCGGCAATTTTCGATAAACCCGACTACAAAAAAGTGATTGATGAAATGCGCAGTGAGCTGGCAAAGGTAAGTCATGGATAAGTTGCAGAATATTCGGGGCGTCGCCTTTGATCTTGACGGTACGCTGGTGGATAGCGCGCCGGGTCTTGCCGCGGCGGTGGATATGGCGCTGTATGCGCTGGAACTGCCGGTCGCGGGCGAGGAGCGCGTAATTACCTGGATTGGTAACGGCGCAGACGTATTGATGGAACGCGCGCTGACCTGGGCTCGCGAGGAGCGCGCCACGCTGCGTAAGACGATGGGGAAACCGCCCGTTGATGAAGATATTCCTGCCGAGGAACAGGTACGCATTCTGCGTAAACTGTTCGACAGGTATTATGGCGAAGTGGCGGAAGAAGGCACCTTTTTATTTCCGCATGTCGCCGACACGCTGGGCGCGCTGCACGCCAGCGGATTGTCATTAGGTCTGGTGACGAATAAGCCAACGCCGTTCGTCGCGCCGTTGCTGGAATCGCTTGATATCGCCAAATACTTTAGTGTGGTTATCGGCGGCGATGATGTGCAAAATAAGAAGCCGCATCCGGAGCCGCTGTTGCTGGTGGCAAGCCGGCTGGGCATGATGCCGGAGCAGATGCTTTTTGTCGGCGATTCGCGTAATGATATTCAGGCTGCAAAAGCGGCGGGCTGCCCTTCGGTTGGCCTGACATACGGCTACAATTATGGCGAAGCGATCGCTCTTAGCGAGCCGGACGTCATTTATGACAGTTTTAACGATCTTTTGCCCGCACTTGGGCTTCCGCATAGCGATAACCAGGAAATAAAAAATGACTAAGCCCATCGTTTTTAGTGGCGCACAGCCCTCAGGTGAATTGACCATTGGCAACTATATGGGGGCATTGCGTCAGTGGGTAAACATGCAGGATGACTATCATTGCATCTACTGCATCGTAGACCAACATGCTATTACCGTGCGTCAGGACGCGCAGCAGCTACGTAAAGCGACGCTGGATACGCTGGCGCTGTACCTGGCATGTGGTATTGATCCTGAAAAGAGCACTATTTTTGTTCAGTCCCATGTGCCGGAACATGCGCAGCTTGGCTGGGCGCTGAACTGCTATACCTATTTCGGCGAGCTGAGCCGTATGACGCAGTTTAAAGATAAATCTGCGCGCTATGCGGAAAACATTAACGCCGGCCTGTTTGATTACCCGGTGCTGATGGCGGCAGACATCCTGTTGTACCAAACCAATCTGGTGCCGGTAGGCGAAGATCAGAAGCAGCATCTGGAACTGAGCCGCGATATCGCCCAGCGTTTCAACGGGCTGTATGGCGATATTTTCAAAGTACCGGAACCGTTTATTCCAAAATCCGGCGCGCGCGTGATGTCGCTGCTGGAGCCGACAAAGAAAATGTCCAAATCGGACGATAACCGTAATAACGTGATCGGCCTGCTGGAAGATCCGAAATCGGTAGTGAAGAAAATCAAACGTGCGGTCACTGACTCCGACGAGCCGCCGGTAGTGCGTTATGATGTGAAAGAGAAAGCGGGTGTCTCTAACCTGCTGGATATTCTTTCCGCCGTGACCGGTCAGAGCATTCCTGAACTGGAAAAACAGTTTGAAGGTAAAATGTATGGCCATTTGAAAGGCGAAGTGGCGGAGGCGGTTTCCGGAATGCTGTCTGAGTTGCAGGAGCGCTATCACCGTTTCCGCAACGACGAAGCGTTCTTGCAGAAGGTGATGAAAGACGGGGCGGAAAAAGCCAGCGCACGTGCGGCCGAAACGCTGAAAGCCGTTTACGAAGCCATTGGCTTTGTGGCGAAACCGTAAGGGTTATTGCTTGCCCGATGGCGCGAGCTTATCGGGCCTACAAACGAGCGTAAGTTGGACAAGGCATCTGCGCCGTACCGTTTATCAGACCTGTAAAAAAACCGGGAAAATCCCGGTTTTTTTGTATCTGCGCAGTCGTTTCTATTATTGATCGGCAGCCGGGCCGCAACCGCCAATAATTTTAGAAATAGAAATTGCAGGGTGCAGCAAATAATCGTAGCTGCAGTTATTTTTTTTGTTTTCGATATGACCAGTACAAGCAGTGAGCGTCGCCAGAACCCCTGCCACAACGGCAATTTTTACAAATTTAAACATTTCAAAATCCTTGTTGATAAAACGAGCACTACTGGTGGAATAAATATAAGATCTATTTAGCGTATAGTACGATAGCAATTAATGAATCATCCAGGTAGTCCAAATAAGGACTTTATCTTTACCAGGGGATATGATTTAAAAAGGCCGCTTAATAATAAGCGGCCTTTATTAGTGTTATATAATGTCGTTTATTTAACGAAATGTTTTCTTAACGTTAAGCATAAAGCCTTTATCGCTGATACCGTCTTCCTTCCACTGGTAGGCATCCAGATGTAGCGCGGTATCATTGCTGCTGTATTTCACGCCGATGGTTGCCAGACCATTAACGCCGCCGCCTTTTTGACCGTCATCCACGCCGAACGATTGACCCGCCGCACCCTGTAATGACGCTGTACGCTGGCTCTTGCTGTAGCTCAGGTTCGGGCCGCCTTCCAGGGTAGCGGTGGCGCTCCAGCCGTCTTTCCCAGCGTAATCCAGCTTCAGGCCGACAATAGAGTCTACCGCCGTTTCGTTGCCAGAGTTCATGGACAGGTTAAAATCTCCGGCGCTGCGCTCTTTGTAGCCATCTTCCATGGTGTGACGGAATTTCACTCCGGCATACGGCGTGACTTTCAGCGTATCACTCATCATGGTGAAAGTTTTCGCCCCTTCACTGCGAAACTCAAGGTACTGCTGACGCATGTCGGAATCGGCAATTTTGTTGACATCGCCATAGGCGACGGAGCGGCTGCTGTCGAGGTTATGCACGTCATAACGCAGGCTGTTGTTCCACGCCAGACCTTCATCAAACGCCATGCTGTGCTTCAGGCCAAAGAACTGGCTGTAGCCACCGGTCAGGCCGTTATCGCCTGCGGTTTTCGAACCGTCGCCATCCAGACGCGCAATACCGTACTCCAGCGTCAGATTCTGGCTGGCGGTGAGATCCAACGTCTGGCGTAATGCCAGCATGTCGTACTGGGTGTCGTTGCCCAGCTCCGCACGTGGGTCGCCTTTCGCTACGACGTTGAACGCCAGGCCATCTTTGATCTGCGGCGCGGCGTCGGCCAGCATGGTAAAGCGGTTGCTGAGTACACGCGCTTCACGGAATACCGTGGTGGCTTGGGCACCGCTCACCTGCTTGAGTGCGCTGTTCAGCTCGGCGGTAGTACCCACGTTGAGGCTGGTGTACAGCTCGTTGTTGGTGTAACCGGCGTCCAGCGCCTGCGCCACGTCGCTTACCGAGCTGTCGGTCGCCACATCGGCATAGGCGTTTTTGGTCATGGTGACGTCAACGTTGCCGTCGGCATCCTGGCTACCCTGGGCGTTCCAGACTACGGAAGTGGACTGAATCGCGCCTGCGTCGGACAGGTTGCTGCCCTCAACCACGTTGTCAAAGCTGACGGTGGTGTCGGCGGTGCCTGCGGTGAACCCGGTGTTAATTTCCACACCGTTCATGCTGGCGTTGCTGACCTTAAGCTTACCGGCGCTGCCGTCGGCGTTAGTGCCAACCACATAACCGTTCAGGTTGTTGGACGTGCCATCGGTGGTGGAGCCGGAAGTCATGTTACCGTCAGGTTCAACCGGCGTTCCCGGCAACGTATAGTCGGCATAATGCGCCTCGTCGCTGTTGCCGTTATTACCGTTTGTCCCTTCGACGTTAACGCTGTCACCCTGTTTAATGAGGCCGGAACCCGTCACGTTATCGTCAATGACGACCGTACCGTTATTGACCACATGACCTGCGCCCGCCACGCTGAACGCGTAAGAGTTATTGGCGTGAATATTAATCGTGCCGTTGTTCTCAATAACCGCGTCGGCGGTGGCATTTTTATCCAGCGCCATCGCCACCATACCCGTGTCGGTGGTGCCTTCTGTACCCAGTTCAATGGTGCCGTTGTTGACCAGTTGCGCATTCTTGCCGCCATACATACCGTAAGCGTTATTACCGCTGATATTCATGGTGCCGTCGTTGACCGCCACGTAATTGCTGTTGGCAGAAAAATCTACCGCGCGGCCATTATCCGCATCGTAGTTGATAACGCCGTTTGACTGGTTCCAGAAGAACGCGTGTTGATCCGGCGCGCTGCTTGCGCCACCGGCCGCATAAGCCAGTGTCGCCGTGGTAGCATTGACCGTACCGTCATTGATGAATGTAGCGCCTGCGCCCCAATAGTTAATCGCCCCCTTATTGGAGGTTGCCGTAAGATCCATCGTCCCTGTGTTATACAGCGTTCCGTTATTCGGATTCAGGTGAATGGCGTTTTTGTTGTTATCAAGGATCAGCGTGCCGGTATTAAAGAATTGTGCGTAATCGTTAATTTCCAGCATTGAGGCGTTGGTCGCGTCTGTTGCGGAGCCAAGCTGGAAGGTACCATCGTTGATGATGGCGCTATTCGCACCGGTGACTTTGGCGCCGGAGGTCATGGTGCCATCCGTGCCGTTAGTTAATACGCCGCCGGTCGTCAGGCTACGGCTGTCAATGGTGCCATTATTAACGATATCACCGCCATTTTGCGTCAGTTTACCGCTTATGGTGCCATCATTGACAAGGTTACCGGATACCTTGGTATCGCTATTGATAACACCGCTGTCGTTGTTGGTCAGCGTGCCGCTATCCAGGACTGTGATTGGCTTGCCGCTGACCTCTCCGGCATTATTGACGTTCCCTGTCACCACGGCGTTATTTTCAAGCGTGGTGCTTGTTCCGGCATCGGCAATAGTTGCGCCATCCGTGTAAGGGATTGAAACGTCACCGTTTGTTGGATTGTACTCTTCACTGTTTTGGCAATCGTCGCCAAAGCAGACCTGGCCATAGTTAATAATCAGGCCACTGCCGTCGGTCAGGAAGGGCTGGCCGTAATCGGCATCAATATTGATGATGCCGCTGGTGTCATTGATGACGGCGCCGCCGCTGAGCGCCGCCATCCCGACCAACTCGTTTGCCTGGCCGGTAACGCCGTCATCGGCGGTCAGGGTGATTACGCCCTGGTTAATGGCGGTACCGCCGTTGAGCGCCATCATGCCGAACCCGGCGTTGTTAACGGTAATGGTGCCGGTGTTGATAGCGGTGGCGTCGCCATAACCGCCATCGGTGGAGCCCGCTACCATTGCGGAACTGGTGACATAAAGTTGCGGCGGCGCCCAGTAAGTTTTGTTGGTGATATGGTTTTCATCATCCAGCGTCGGGACTAAACCGTCCAGGTAAATATCCCCGGCATTGGACGCCGTGCCTTTACTGGCGGATACGCCATATACTCCTGCGCCCTGCAAATATATGTGGGCGCCGGCATCGTTACTCACCTCGCCGTAACCCTCCGCCAGCATGGCGTAAAGCGTGTTGTTGCGCCACGCAAGCGGGAATCCGAATGCGCCACCATCCACAACCGGAGTTAATGACGACACTACCGTGATGGTTCCTCCCGTTTCATTGCTGAACGTGGAGCCCTGGCCATTGGCGGCGGTGATTGCATTACGGTTATCCTCACCGGTTGTGGCATAGGCGGTAATATCGCCGCTGTTTCCTCCCTGTGCGCCGCTGTTCGCCAGCAACAAAGAGACCGCGCCATTATCCACGATCGTTCCCTGATTATTGATCGTGGAGCCCTGACCCGTGGCGGTTAAGAGCGCATTTTCCATGTAATAACCAGCAGGCAGAAGTGTGCTGTTGACATTAATCGTTGAGCTTTGGTCTAACGTTAAGTTGCCGCCGTTTTGCACATAGGCCAGCGTCACCGCGCCGCCGGTGACGCTGGTAATATCAAGCGTGGACTGACCGCTTAGCGTTACGCTGCTGTCGCCGTTGATATTTATGCCGACAACGGGCGATTCGATGCCATCAGCATCCTGGGTGTAGTTGATATTAATACCGCCAGTTAAGTCCACGGAATTACCATCACCCGTTACACTAAGGCCAACGGCATTCAGATATTGCCCGTCTACATTACTCATATCGCTGACGTTAATGTTGAGCGTGCCGGTGAGATCCACCTGATTATTGTCGCCGCTGACGGACATCCCCTGCAGGGTATCAGTGCTGCCAGCCATCACGCTGTCGTTGTCATAATCGCCGTTGACTGTGACGTTACCGACAATATCCAGCGTGTTGTTATCCCCCGTAATGTCGATACCCGTTGCGCCACGATAGACGCTATCGCTGTCTTCGACGGCGGTTACATTGATATCGCCATCCAGCGTAACCTGTGACATATCTCCGCTCACCTGCGTACCGGTGCCGTTAAGGCTGACGTCGATATCCCCTTTATTTTTGAAGGTATTTTTTTCGCCTGCAATCACAAAACCCACCGAGTCCGCATCACGCACGGTGGCGTTGCCGGTATTTTTTGCTTCATTTCCGGTGCCGTAGGTGATGATACCCATCGCGCCGTCGGTGACCAGCAGATCGCCCGCCTGGGTCAGGCTGCCGTTGTCGCCATTGATAATCACGGCGGCAGAGTCCGCGCCATCCACCGCGATATCGCCGGTATTGGTGATATGGGCGTCGTCGCCGTCAATTCGCGTACCGACGGCGCCGTCAGAGATAGTTTGATTACCTTCGTTGATAACGAGCGCGTTGTCGCCATCGATATACAGCGCCGTGGCGTCTGCGCCGCTGACGGTGGTGCTCCCGGCGTTATCGATAACCACGTCGTCGCCGGTAATGTGGGCGCCTGTGCCGCCGTCGGTGATGGTCATATCACCGTCGTTGTTGACGCGGGCGTTATTGCCGTCAATGACGGTGCCGGTGGAGCCTGCGCCGCTGATGTTAGATGTACCGGTATTCTTAATCGTGGCGTTGTCACCGTCGATGATGATGGCGGTGCCGCCGCCGCTCACGGCAATGTCACCGGCGAAATTAGTGGTGGTGCCGTTGCCGGAAATCAGCGCGCCGGTGGCGTTGTCCACCGTTGAGTGGCCAGAAATGGTGTTGGTGGTGCCGTCGCCGGAGATAACCATGCCGGTGGCACCGTCGGTCACACTGGAGTCCCCGGTGAGCGTGTTGACGGTTCTATCGCCGGAAATAATCACGCCGGTGCGATCCTGGCCGCTGATATCCATGCCGCGATCGGAGTTATGCGCCTGGTCATCGCCGCTGATAACGGTGGTTTTATCGTCGGCAATAATCAGATAGCCACGGCTGTCGTACTTCCAGTAGAGACCGTTTTCCTGGGTGCCTTCAATCACGGCGGCATTGGCGTCGGTCACGTCCCAGTCGGTGACGTTCAGCGTTTTGCCGTCCGCGGTGGTGAGCTGCCACTGGTTGTCCTGTTCTGAATAATTCCACACGGCACCCTCGAGAACGCTGCCGTTATCCAGTTTGAAGCTATCGAAGGTCAGGGTGTCTTTGCCTTTATCGATGGTGACGCCGTTGCTGAAGGTAATAACCGAGTCATCCGGGGGCGTGTCGTCGTCATCGCCGCTATCATCGGGCGGGGTTACATCGTCATCGCCGCTATCATCGGGCGGGGTCACATCGTCATCGCCGCTATCGTCAGGCGGGGTTACATCGTCATCGCCGCTATCGTCGGGCGGGGTTACATCGTCATCGCCGCTATCGTCGGGCGGGGTTACATCGTCATCGCCGCTATCGTCAGGCGGGGTTACATCGTCATCGCCGCTATCGTCGGGCGGGGTTACATCGTCATCGCCGCTATCATCAGGCGGGGTTACATCGTCATCGCCGCTATCGTCGGGCGGGGTTACATCGTCATCGCCGCTATCGTCGGGTGGGGTCACATCGTCATCGCCGCTATCATCGGGCGGGGTCACATCGTCATCGCCGCTATCGTCGGGCGGGGTGACGTTGCCGCCATCGTCGGGCGGGGTAACGTCGCCGCCATTATCGGGCGTAGGGGGGGTATAAGAATGATTAGAATCTCCGCCACCGTTATTTTCAACGCCAATAGCCACACCTGCGACCAGTGCAGCAACGCCGCCAGCAACCCAGCCCCAGTGATTATCATTTTCAGGTGTAGCAAGGCAGGTCGGTGAGAGTTTTGCGCGTTTTTCTTTAGGCAGGGAGGAGATATTACTGGGACATTCTTTTTCATCATCGTTATTTTCTGCGGCGATGGCCGGAATGTAATAACTTTGTAGCGTTAAAGCGATAGCGATAGAAATAAGTTTTTTCTTTTGCATAGGGTTCATCCTTAATTAATATTTTCCTTGCGTACTAAACATATGCAGAGAGCGATACAGGCAATGATGAAATGGCCAGAAGAAAAATTATGCTTTAGTGTTTATTTTATCACCCGATAACCAGATCAGGTCAAATTGAGTGCTTAACGGTGTTATTTATTGTATGAATGAATAAGAGGTGAATTTGACGAGTAAAAGGGTTTTTAGGCAGAATTATTACTATTTAAATTTTTCTGGTGTATTTAAAGTTGATTTCTTAATTCACTTTTAAGTAAAAATAATTTGAGATTACGAGTAGTTGTAAAATAAAGCCCTGTTATTCAGGGCTTTATTTTAATTAATAATTAGAGAACCAATTTAATTTATCGCGTAAGCCAACGACCCGGCCAACGATAATCAGCGCCGGGCTTTCAACCTGTTGCGCTAATTCACCGAGCTGCGTCAGCACACCGTGGACGACGCGTTGCTTCACAGAGGTACCGTTTTCTACCAGCGCAACCGGCATATCGGCCTGCATACCGAATGCGATCAGTTTTTCCTGGATAGTCGCTGCCTGATTCAGCCCCATGTAGAACACCAGCGTCTGTTTTTCTGCCGCCAGGTTTTCCCAGTCCAGCTCGCCGCCGGTTTTCAGGTGACCCGTGACCAGACGTACGCTCTGGGCGTAATCGCGATGGGTTAGCGGAATACCGGAGTAGGCGGAGCAGCCGGAAGCCGCGGTAATCCCCGGCACTACCGAGAAAGGAATACCGGCATGACACAGCGTTTCCAGCTCTTCGCCGCCGCGACCAAAGATAAAGGGATCGCCGCCTTTCAGGCGTACCACGCGTTTACCTTTTTGCGCTTCACGCAGCAGGATCTGGTTGATTTCTTCCTGTGGGACGCAGTGGTAACCTGCGCGTTTCCCCACAAAGACCCGATCGGCATCGCGGCGTACCAGGTTCATAATGTCGTCGGAGACGAGGCGATCGTAAACCACGATATCCGCCTGTTGGATTTGTTGTAACCCTTTCAGCGTCAGCAGTCCGGCATCGCCCGGCCCGGCACCGACCAGCACGACTTCGCCACGGTGATCCAGCGGTTCGCTAAACAGGCGTTCGGTTGTCGCGTTAACCGCTTTCTCATCGGCATTCGCCAGCGACTGCGCCAGCCGGTCATTGACGAAAAATTTTTCCCAGAAGCGACGACGTTCGCCCATCGTGGCAAACTGCTTTTTCACTCGGGCGCGGAGTTGCCCGGCATAGCGCGCGACCTGCCCCAGATGCTGCGGCAGCAGCGATTCCAGTTTCTCGCGCAGCAGACGCGCCAGCACCGGGGAAGAGCCGCCCGAGGAGACGGCGACCATCAGCGGCGAGCGGTCAATAATGGAGGGCATGATAAAGCTGGCGGCTTTCGGCGCATCCACCACGTTGCAGAAGATACGGCGTGACTCCGCCGCGTCGCTGACACGCTGGTTGACGGTATCGTCGTCAGTGGCCGCGATCGCCAGCCAACACGAGTCGAGAAGCGTTTCGTCGAACGGACCCTCAACCAGAGTCAACATGCCTTCATTTGCCCATACGGTGAACTGTGGAATGAAGGTTAGCGCATTGACCGTTAAACGTGCGCCTGCTTCCAGCAGTAACCGTGCTTTGCGTTCTGCGACATCGCCACCGCCGACGATCAGACAGTCGCGGTCGCGTAATTGACAAAATATAGGCAAATGGTCCACGACATTACCCCTTAATGGTTGGCTGTAACCTTAATTTGGTTGGTTTTTTGCGGAACAGGACGCTCCGATTTCGGCGTAGCATACCAATAACCCAATCCCATGAACACGACGCCGGACAAAGTATTACCCAGAGTGACCCATAACAGGTTGTGTCCGATTCCGGACAGGGTATAGGCGTCGCTGTGATGACCAAACCAGGAGAGGGCGAACAGCGTCATATTCGCGACGGAGTGCTCGTAGCCGGAAGCGATAAACGCCAGCAGACACCACCAGATAGCAAGAAATTTTGCCGTGCCTTCGGTGCGGATCGCCATCCAGATTGCCAGACAAACCAGCCAGTTACACAGCGCGCCTTTGAAGAACAGTACCGTGGCGGGCGCGGTGGTTTTCGCCAGCGCGACTGAGTGAACGATGCTGGTATCAACCGGCAACAAACTGCCGCCGCCCCAGCTGTAAAGCAGGGCGACAAACACGGAACCGACCAGGTTGCCGAGCCAGGTTTGCGGCAGGATAGCCCACATTTGACCGTGGCTGATGGTGCCTGCTTTGACGCCCAGCGTCAGGAACATGGTGTGGCCGGTAAACAGTTCGGAACCGGCGATGATGACCAGCGTTAAGGCGATACCGAAGGTCGCTCCCATCACCAAAGGACGCACGGACGGGTCGAGCAGATTGCCGAGGGTGAAAATAAGAATGATGCCGAGACCGACATAAGCCCCGGCCATTGCCGAACTGACCCAGAAGCCGAGCGGATTATTCGCCGACAGGCGTGCGATGCGCGCAGCGTTAGCCGCACACTTATTGATAGTGTCTGTAAACATTTGATTATCCTTTTCTCACTTCATCCTTTGCACTGCCTCTTTGTTGGCTGCCCTCGCTCACCCCAGTCACATAGTGAACTATGCTCCTGGGGATTAATGAGGGACATCCTTGTCCCTCACCGAAGGCAGCCAGCGGCTGTTCAAATTCGTTCCTGACGAATTTGTTGCTCAGTTGCCGCCGCGATGCAGTACAAATGATTTTGTGATAACAATTAAAATGAAAAAAATACAAAAAAGGGGAGGCGTTGCGCCTCCCAAAAATAATTAACCGCGCAACTGCACCACGCCGTCTTTCACCCGCGCGTCGTACTGTTTCACAGAGAACTGCTCATCTTCCATGCACAAACCATCGCTCAGGCGGAAGCGCTGCTTTTTCAGCGGGCTGGCGACCCACAGTTCGCCCTGGTGTTCCGCAATCAGTCCACGAGACAGCACACTGGCCTCAAAGAACGGGTCGATGTTGCTGATCGCAAACACCTGATCGCTATGGTAAGGACGGAAAATCGCCACCTGTTCGCCGCCTGACAGCGCGCAGACGCCGGTTCCCGGCAGGATGTCATCGATTTTGCAGATGTTTTGCCACTGGCTCATGCGTTTTCCTCCACCAGAGTGACCGGGATACGTTCATACGGCGTGGCCGGACGATGTTGTTCGCGTTCTGGAACGACCTGGACATTTGGGTCGCGCTTGTCGCTGTTGATAAAGTGCTTAAAGCGAACCTGTGCGGATGGGGTGTTAACGGTTTCTGTCCACTCGCAGACCACCGCTTCACGCAGACGGGCCATCTCTTCTTCCAGATGTTCGTTCAGGCCCAGCTTATCGTCGATGATGACCGATTTCAGATACTCGATGCCGCCTTCCAGGTTGTCTAACCACGGCGCGGTACGGGTCAGTTTGTCGGCAGTACGGATGTAGAACATCATAAAGCGGTCGAGATACTTGAGCAGCGTGTCGCGATCGAGATCGGCTGCCAGCAGATCCGCATGACGCGGTTTCATCCCGCCGTTACCGCAGACGTACAGGTTCCAGCCTTTCTCCGTGGCGATGATACCCACATCTTTGCCCTGCGCTTCCGCACATTCACGGGTACAGCCGGAGACGCCGAACTTCATTTTGTGCGGGGTACGAATGCCTTTGTAGCGGTTTTCCAGCTCCACGCCGAAACCGACGCTGTCGCCCACGCCGTAGCGGCACCAGGTGCTGCCGACGCAGGTTTTCGCCATCCGCAGCGCTTTGGCGTACGCGTGACCGGTTTCGAAACCCGCTTCAATCAGCTGACGCCAGATTTCCGGCAGATCGTCTTTTTGCGCGCCAAACAGACCGATACGCTGAGAACCGGTAATTTTGGTATAGAGGTTAAACTCGCGGGCGATACGCCCCACGGCCACCAGACCTTCCGGGGTGATTTCACCGCCAGCGGAGCGCGGGATCACCGAGTAAGTACCGTCTTTCTGGATATTCGCCAGGAAGTTATCGTTAGTATCCTGTAGCGGCGTGTGCTGCGGTTTGAGGATGTATTCGTTCCAGCACGACGCCAGCAGCGAACCGACGGTCGGCTTACACACTTCGCAGCCGTAGCCTTTACCGTGTTTCGCCAGCAGTTCTTCAAAGGTTTTAATGCCTTCCACGCGTATTAAGTGGAACAGTTCCTGACGAGAATAAGCAAAGTGCTCGCACAGGTTGTTGTTGACTTCAATACCCTGTTTCGCCAGTTCGGCGTTCAGTACCTGCGTCACCAGCGGGATGCAGCCGCCGCAGCCGGTTCCGGCTTTGGTTTCCGCTTTCAGCGCCGCCACGGTATGGCAGCCTTTATTGATAGCGGCGATCAGATCGCCTTTAGTCACATCGAAGCAGGAGCAGATCTGCGCGCTGTCCGGCAGTTTATCCACGCCGATAGCGGGTTTACCACTGCCCGCGTGCGACGGCAGGATCAGCGAATCCGGGTTTTCCGGCAGTTCGATGGCGTTCAGTACCAGTTGCAGCAAATTGCCGTAATCGCTGGTGTCGCCGACCAGTACTGCGCCGAGCAGAGTTTTGTTATCTTCGCTGACAATAAGACGTTTGTAGACTTCTTTGCTTTCATCGAGGTAAACGTAGCTACGCGCGCCCGGCGTGCGGCCATGCGCGTCGCCGATGCCGCCGACGTCCACGCCCAGCAGCTTCAGCTTGGCGCTGAGATCCGCCCCTTCAAAGGCGTTTTCACTGCCGAGGATATGGTCAACGGCGACCTGGGCCATTTTATAGCCTGGTGCGACCAGACCGTAAACGCGGTTGTTCCAACTGGCGCACTCGCCGATAGCGTAGATATTCGGGTCAGACGTCTGGCAGGTGTCGTTAATCACGATACCGCCGCGCTGCGCGACGGCCAGGCCGCACTGGGTAGCCAGCTTGTCGCGGGGGCGAATACCGGTAGAGAAGACGATAAAATCGACTTCCAGCTCGCTGCCATCGGCAAAACGCATAGTCTTACGCGCTTCGTTACCCTGCTGAACAATCTCTTGCGTGTTTTTACTGGTGTGTACACGCACGCCCATGCTTTCGATCTTGCGACGTAGCTGCTCGCCGCCCATCTGATCGAGCTGCTCCGCCATCAGCATTGGCGCAAATTCAATGACGTGCGTTTCCACGCCGAGGTTTTTCAGCGCGCCAGCGGCTTCCAGCCCCAGCAGACCGCCGCCGACCACCGCCCCGCGCTTGCTGCGACGGGCGCAGGCTTCGATAGCGTTGAGGTCTTCAATGGTACGGTAAACGAAGCAATCCTGGGTTTCGGAGCCTTTAATCGGCGGGATCCACGGATAGGAACCGGTCGCCATGATCAGCTTGTCATAATAAACGGTACGACCCGCGCTGGAGTGAATCACTTTCTCCTGACGGTTAATGGTAATTGCGCGTTCGCCAACCAGTACCTTCACGCCGTGCTTCTCGTAAAATCCTTCACGCACCAGAGAGAGCTCTTCCGCGGTGTGGTGAGAGAAGTAGGATGACAGGTGGACACGGTCATAGGCTTTACGGGGTTCTTCACAGAACACGGTAATGTCGAACAGGCTAGCGTCGGATTTATCAAGGAGATCCTCAATAAAGCGGTGGCCGACCATACCATTACCGATAATAGCGAGTCTGACTTTGCTCATTTTTGCCTCGATTTCTTTTCTATTACCGCCTACCTTAACGATTCAGCAACCCCGCTTATTGATGTAAATCAAATTCACCTTTATATACCTCTTAATGGGTATATGGCTGATTTGTCTGGATTTTTATAAGTGGCGGAATTGTCAGGCTTTTCAGGTTTGTACAAATAACATACAAAATGAGGGGTTTTTAGACCAACAGGCCTACCTAGTCAGGAGGGGGATAGAGTGCCGGAGGGCGACGTCGCCATCCGGCAAGGATTATCAATGCGTAGCCGGCGCGCTATGCTGACGATGACGGGATACAAAGCCGAGCGCAAAGCACATCACAAAGACCACCGCATACAGACCATTCGCGGTGAGTAACGCCGCCTGTGGACCGCTGTGCGCCACAATCGGGCCGGTGACGACGAAGGTCAGCATCGTTCCGATAGTGCCGCAGGTCAGAATAAAGTTAACCAGCTTAGGCGAGGCCACTTTCGTTTGCTGCGATCCCAGCGTAATGATAGAGGTATAAATGGCGCTGGAGAAGAAGCCCAGCGTCAGAATAAACCACGGCATATGCGCCTGCGTGCCGGTAATAAACAGATACATCAGTACCGCCGCCATACCCGCCAGTACGGTCAGAATGCGTTGCAGATCGAAAAAGCGCAGGATAAAGCTGAACGCCCACATGCCAAACATATAGGACATCCAGAAATCACTCACCAGCGCCCCGGCGTCATTCAGGCTCATGCCGAGGCCTTTGGCGTATTCCGGCACCCAGGAGATAAAGCCCAATTGACCGAGGATATAGCACAGCGCGGCGACGGCGAGAAACAGTACGCCAATGCCCCATTTTTCTTTGACGACAGGCGCCTGAGAGTGCTGCGCATGTTTACCCAGCGCCGGAAATTCACAGCCGAAGGTCAGGATGAAAATCGCCAGGTAGACCAGGCCGATGCAGGCGTAGACCCAGTACCACTCAATACTACGCGCCAGCAGGAAGGCGGCGACCATAGGAAAAATCATCCCCGCCATGCTGAAGAAGGAGTCGGTAAACAGCAGTCGGGAACCGCGCTGACGCCCTTCATACAGTTGCGTAATCAGGAAGGTGCCAATCGACATGGTGATCCCGCTGACCAGCCCCAGCACAAACATCGCCGCTGAGAACAACGCCAGGCTGTGGCTGAACATCAGCCCGGCCACCGCCAG
Organism: Salmonella sp. SSDFZ54; assembly: GCF_004010735.1. Classification (NCBI taxonomy): domain Bacteria; kingdom Pseudomonadati; phylum Pseudomonadota; class Gammaproteobacteria; order Enterobacterales; family Enterobacteriaceae; genus Salmonella; species Salmonella sp. SSDFZ54. The sequence continues at coordinate 1,505,935 of NZ_CP034819.1, read as the reverse complement.
CACCATCAGGATAAAACCAAAGCGTAGCTGTGTTTTCAGCGGGATGATTTCCATCAACCACGCATTGAGGAAGATCGAGATCAAAATCCCGGCGTTCAGGAAAGTAAAGGTGTTACTCATGCTGGAAACGGGCAGATGAAAATAGTCTGCGATATTTCCCATCACCATCCCGGTGACAATCACCAGCGCCCCGGTCAGGGCGTAGGAAAGAAAGCTGATCCATGTGAGCTTGATGCGGTTGCTGTTAGTCATGTCTGGCCTTGAAGAGAAGTGAAGCGCGTGGAGGGCGCGTTAAGCGGGCAGATTTTAGGCGCTTTTGTGATGCATTTAAATAATTATTAGTGATAGTAATGTTCATTGCATTTTTTAATGTGATGTTTGTCACATCATATTGCAAGAATACGGCGTTGCGTCGTAACGTTACATTTGTTTCATATACGTAAAATTAGGTAAAGGGCTGGCCTGGCCCAGGAAGGCTCTTTAGAATCATTCCACTTGCTTTATTTCTGCTCTCTTTAAGGAAATCTCATGCTCAAATCGACTCTGGCGGCTGTCGCAGCTGTTTTCGCTCTTTCTGCTCTTTCTCCCGCAGCGTTGGCAGCAAAAGGCGATCCTCATGTGCTGTTAACCACCTCCGCCGGGAATATTGAGCTGGAGCTGAACAGCCAGAAAGCGCCGGTTTCTGTGAAAAACTTTGTCGATTACGTCAACAGTGGTTTCTATAACAACACTACGTTTCACCGCGTTATTCCTGGCTTCATGATTCAGGGCGGTGGTTTTAACGAGCAGATGCAGCAGAAGAAACCGAATCCGCCGATTAAGAATGAAGCCGACAACGGTCTGCGTAATACTCGCGGCACGATCGCGATGGCGCGCACCGCAGATAAAGACAGCGCCACCAGCCAATTCTTTATTAACGTCGCGGATAACGCTTTTCTCGACCACGGCCAGCGCGACTTTGGCTATGCGGTATTTGGTAAAGTGGTAAAAGGTATGGATGTCGCCGATAAAATCTCACAGGTACCGACGCACGATGTCGGGCCTTATCAGAATGTGCCGACAAAACCAGTCGTTATCCTTTCCGCGAAAGTCCTGCCATAAAACATGCCTGCGCGGGCGCGAGCCGCCCGCGTTTTCTCCCTGTCTCAGCGTAACCTGAAATTGCTGCTTATACTTGTGGTCAAGCACAGGCATATTCAGGGAGGCAAGGTGAAGAAACTTACCGATAAACAAAAGTCACGCTTTTGGGAACAGCGGCGCAACGTTAACTTCCAGCAAAGCCGCCGTCTCGAAGGTATTGAGATCCCCTTAGTAACCCTGACCGCCGATGAAGCGCTGGCACGTCTTGACGAGCTTCGGAGGCACTATGAGCGATAAATTTGGCGAAGGGCGCGATCCGTACCTCTATCCGGGGCTGAACGTGATGCGTAATCGGCTGGGGATTCATCAGGCCCAGCGACTGGCGCAAGCGGCATACGAAATGACCGCGCTCCGCGCCGCCACGATTGAACTGGGGCCGCTGATACGCGGCTTGCCTCATCTGTGCGCGATTCATCGCCAGCTCTATCAGGATATTTTCGACTGGGCAGGGCAACTGCGGGAGGTCGATATTTACCAGGGTGATACCCGTTTCTGCCACTTTGCCTATATCGAAAAAGAGGGCAACGCTCTGATGCAGGATCTGGAAGAAGAGGGCTATCTGGTCGGTCTGGCGCACGAGAAGTTTGTCGAGCGGCTGGCGCATTACTACTGTGAAATTAACGTGCTTCATCCGTTTCGTTTGGGGAGCGGGCTGGCGCAGCGCATCTTCTTTGAACAGCTGGCGCTACATGCAGGCTACGCGCTGAGTTGGCAAGGTATTGCGGTTGAAACATGGAAGCAGGCGAACCAGAGCGGCGCGATGGGCGATCTCTCCGCATTGCAGGCGATTTTTCAGAAAGCGATAAGCGAAGCTCGCGAAACTGAGTAAAATAGTGCGGTTCTACTGACCCGGAGCCGCCATGATCCTGCTTATCGATAACTATGATTCCTTTACCTGGAACCTCTACCAGTATTTTTGTGAACTGGGCGCGGAAGTGCAGGTCCGGCGCAATGATGCGCTGACGCTGGCGCACATTGACGCTTTGAACCCGCAAAAAATCGTTATCTCTCCTGGCCCCTGTACGCCGAATGACGCTGGCATTTCACTGGCGGTCATCCGCCATTATGCCGGACGTATTCCGATGCTGGGCGTTTGCCTGGGTCATCAGGCGATGGCGCAGGCCTTTGGCGCGTCGGTGGTGCGGGCAGCGAAAGTGATGCACGGTAAAACGTCACCTGTTACGCATAATGGACAGGGCGTGTTTCGGGGATTGCCCAGCCCGTTAACCGTGACACGTTACCACTCGCTGATTGTCGACCCTGCCACGTTGCCTGAGTGTTTTGAGATCACCGCCTGGAGCGAAACGCAGGAGATTATGGGCATTCGCCACCGCGAGTGGGATCTGGAAGGCGTGCAGTTCCACCCGGAAAGTATTCTCAGCGAACAAGGACACGCTCTGCTGGAAAATTTCCTCCGGCGTTGATTTGTGGTTGCTATTGAGTGATTTTTTATTCATATTTTGTGATTATAATTTCACTGGCATTTCTACTTAACCGGGTGGTAATGATATGGCAACTGAACAAACGGCTATTACGCGCGCAACTTTTGATGAGGTGATTCTGCCTGTTTATGCACCGGCGGACTTTATTCCGGTCAAAGGTAAAGGCAGCCGCGTATGGGATCAGCAGGGCAAAGAGTATATCGATTTCGCCGGCGGGATTGCAGTGACTGCGCTGGGCCATTGCCATCCGGCACTAGTCGAGGCGCTGAAATCCCAGGGGGAAACCTTGTGGCATACCAGTAACGTTTTTACCAATGAACCGGCGTTGCGTCTGGGACGTAAACTGATCGACGCCACGTTTGCCGAGCGCGTGCTGTTTATGAATTCCGGCACCGAAGCGAACGAAACCGCTTTTAAACTGGCGCGTCATTATGCCTGCGTGCGCCATAGCCCGTTCAAAACGAAAATCATTGCCTTCCATAACGCCTTTCATGGCCGTTCCTTGTTTACCGTCTCTGTCGGCGGGCAGCCGAAATATTCCGACGGCTTTGGGCCGAAACCCGCCGATATTATTCACGTTCCCTTCAACGATCTTCATGCGGTGAAAGCGGTAATGGATGACCACACCTGCGCGGTGGTGGTCGAGCCGATTCAGGGTGAAGGCGGCGTGCAGGCGGCTACACCGGAATTCCTCAAAGGGTTACGCGACCTGTGTGACGAGCATCAGGCGTTGCTGGTGTTTGATGAAGTGCAGTGCGGGATGGGGCGCACCGGAGACCTGTTTGCCTATATGCACTACGGCGTCACGCCGGATATCCTCACCAGCGCCAAAGCGTTAGGCGGCGGTTTTCCGGTGAGCGCCATGCTGACCACGCAGGAAATAGCCTCGGCCTTCCATGTCGGTTCGCATGGTTCAACCTATGGCGGTAATCCGCTGGCCTGTGCGGTGGCTGGCGCGGCATTCGATATTATTAATACGCCAGAAGTACTACAAGGCATTCACACTAAGCGGCAACAGTTTGTGCAACATTTGCAGGCGATTGACGAGCAATTTGACATTTTCAGCGATATTCGCGGCATGGGGCTGCTGATTGGCGCGGAGCTGAAGCCGGAGTACAAAGGTCGGGCGCGCGATTTTCTGTACGCAGGCGCGGAGGCCGGCGTGATGGTGCTCAATGCCGGAGCCGACGTGATGCGTTTTGCCCCGTCGCTGGTGGTGGAAGAGGCGGATATCAATGAAGGAATGCAGCGCTTTGCGCAGGCGGTAGGGAAGGTGGTGGCCTGATGGCGGATTGCCGGATAAGCGTAGCGCATCCGGCAGTCGGTCTTAACCTTTTGTATCCCGTAGCCGCTTACTCAGCCAGATACCGTGATGCGGACGCTGACGCCAGGCCATCGACGAAATGGTGTGCATGGTGTTCAGATGGCCAATGATGCGCTGTAAATGTTGTTCCAGAGTGCTCAATAAGCCATGTGACGGCATGTCCGGCGACTCCAGAATATTGACATCGCCGGAGCCGCCTGGCCTGTCGTACTCCAGGCGCTGCTGGCAGCGCTGAATCGCAATCTCGCAAGATTCCAGATAGCGCTGCGCCAGATCCGGCGTCAGCATGGTGTGTTCCCGCGCCAGCGTCGTCATGGCGTTGATATGCTCGACAATAAACTGGCTGTGCGTGACCCATAGTTTCATATCAGACAGATAGTGGGTATTGAATCCGGGTTCCTGCATTGCCTGATTTAACGAGTTGAATAACGTGTTATGCGCCTGGTTGACCCGCATTCTTTGATAAGCGAGCGGGGTGGCCTGCGGATCGTTACTGAGGATCAGTCGGATAGCTTCTTGATCGGCTTCCAGCGCATCATGGGCGTTTTTACGTAATAGCCCGCTTTGCCATTGCGGCCACAGCCAGACCATGCCGCCAAAGGCAATTAAACAGCCAATCAGCGTATCGATCAGCCTCGGCACAATAAACTGTTCTCCGTTTAACGTCAGTAACTGGATGGTGTATACCGCCGTCACCGTAAAGCCGACCGTCGCCCAGCCGTAGTTTTTACGAATAATCAGATAACTTGCCAGCGTTAGTACCAGCATGACCGCCAGCGTAATGCTTTCGGGAATATGTAAGTGCAGCGTGACGCCGGCAATCACCAGGCCGACCAGCGTTCCGACCGAACGGTGCAGAATACGTACGCGCGTCGCGCCATAGCCGTTTTGGGTGACAAACAGCACTGTCATGAGTATCCAGTACGGTTTAGGCAGGTGCAACGCGCTGCCCATCAGACTGGCGATGCTCATCATCACGCTAATGCGTCCGGCGTTGCGTAGCGCCGGCGATTTTAGCGACATATAATTTTTCAGCGCCGGAAGTAGCGGCAAACGACGCTGTTTATCGGCCATCAGGTCGCGGGCGTACAGCGGTCGCTGAGTACGCAGCACACGGGCGATTCGACTGAAGTGCCAATAGCAGAACTGGCCTACCGGATTTTCAGGATGCTGATTAGCGATCTTCTCCAGAGCGCCAATCTGTTTTTCCATGGAGAAGCGCGTCGGCAGACGATGATAAAGAATGTCATCCGCCAGCACGCGCAGACGGGCGGCGACCGTTTGCGCATTCCAGCGAATCACCTCTTCCGCATGGCTGCGTTCTACCAGTTTCTGTACCTCTTCCGGCTGATGCAAGCTGACGGAGATGTGCTCCTGCAAATCCATCGCTTCCTGAAAAGCCCGTAACAGGCGCTTGTAATCATTATTGTTGTGCGCCGAAAGCATATGCATCTGTTGGTAACACTGGGTAATGAGATCGACTGCTTTTTGCTGGCGTATCAGCAGGGGAGGCAGCGCTTTTTCCGGATCGATATGTTGGGTGAGCAGGCTGTATTTCGCTTCACAATAATCGGCCAGTTCACGGTATAACAAACTCAATGACTCGCGCAGCGGCTGTTCGCGCCATAGCCAGAACCAAAACCAGTTAAACACTCCGTACCATAGCGTGCCCAGCGCATAAATGAGCAGCGGCTCCCAGACGGGCATGTATCCCGCAAGACTCAGGGTAAAGATGGCGGCAATCAGCGATGCTGGCAGTAGCCGCGCGTGAAGCGGGCTAATTTCCGCCGTCACGCCAAGCACCAGCGTGAGCCCGGTCAGGATCAACGGCAGGGGGATGGATTCCGCCAGCAGAAGTTGCGTTACCAGACTGCATCCGGCGAACAGCGATGCGCCGATGATCAGACGTTTAAAAAAGCGTTTGTGCGGGGTATCCAGACCTGCAATGTTGCAGCAGGCGGGAACGAGAGAGAAAAGCAAGCCCAGGTGTAGCTGGCCTATCAATAAACCAACAGCCACAGGCAGGCACAGCACCAGCGTTTGCCGTAGTGCGTAATTAATCTCTGGGTGATAAATCAGTCTTCGCCACATCGATGCAAACAAAAATGGCGCATGATAAAACGCGCCATTCTGACGGGATTAACGGGTGCCGTAGACGACGATGGTCTTGCCATGCGCGGAGATCAGGTTTTGATCTTCCAGCATTTTCAAAATACGACCAACGGTTTCGCGGGAGCAGCCGACGATCTGGCCGATTTCCTGACGGGTGATTTTGATCTGCATCCCATCCGGGTGCGTCATGGCATCGGGCTGTTTCGCCAGATTCAGCAGCGTCTGAGCGATACGCCCGGTGACGTCAAGGAAGGCGAGGTTACCTACTTTTTCAGAGGTGACTTGTAAGCGACGAGCCATCTGGGAAGAGAGGCGCATCAGAATATCCGGGTTGACCTGGATTAATTGGCGAAATTTTTTGTAGGAAATTTCAGCGACCTCACATGCGGTTTTCGCACGTACCCAGGCGCTGCGTTCCTGGCCTTCTTCAAACAGGCCCAGTTCACCAATAAAATCACCCTGATTCAGATAAGAAAGGATCATTTCTTTCCCTTCTTCATCTTTGATCAGCACTGCCACGGAGCCTTTAACGATGTAGTACAGCGTTTCTGCTTTTTCACCCTGGTGAATCAGCGTGCTCTTTGACGGGTACTTATGAATGTGGCAATGAGACAAGAACCATTCAAGAGTCGGGTCTGTTTGCGGTTTGCCAAGCACCATGCGCGGTTATCCTCTGTTATAAGCTGTCTCCAGAGCCAGAAAACGGCACTGTCTCTGGGGTTGCAAAAATATACTTCCCGCTACCTGGGAAGGGGGCTACGAAAATAGATTGTAGCCTGTAATGTGATGTCCTCTGCATACATGCAGTACGTCAATGTATTACTGTAGCATCTTGTCTGTTTTAGCATAGCTTTCGCCGTGTGTCTCCTGGTGTCTCGCTTCAGCATGACCCAGGTCGCCTTCCATTGCGACTTTTGTTGTATGCGCGTAATCTTTCAGGAAAATTGAAACATTGGAGTTACGAAATATGCAAGCGCGTGTAAAGTGGGTTGAAGGGCTCACGTTCCTCGGAGAGTCCTCCTCCGGCCACCAGATTTTAATGGATGGCAACTCCGGTGACAAAGCGCCGAGTCCGATGGAGATGGTATTAATGGCGGCTGGCGGATGTAGCGCTATTGATGTGGTATCAATCCTGCAAAAGGGCCGTCAGAATGTCACCAACTGCGAAGTGAAGCTGACATCTGAGCGCCGGGAAGACGCGCCGCGCCTGTTTACGCACATTAATCTGCATTTTATCGTTACCGGCAGCGATCTGAAAGAGGCTGCCGTCGCGCGCGCTGTCGATCTCTCCGCGGAAAAATATTGCTCGGTGGCGCTAATGCTGGAAAAAGCGGTCAATATTACCCATTCGTATGAAGTGATTGCGGCGTAACACGTGATGCCGGATGGCGGCGTGGCCTTATCCGGCCTACCCGTTTTTATCTCGTAGGCCCGATAAGCGTAGCGCCATCGGGCATTTCACCGCGGTTATTCGATTTTTTGCCTTCCATTAATCGCTGCACCAGCGGCAACATAATCAGCTCCATCGCCAGCCCCATTTTGCCGCCCGGCACCACTAATGTATTAATGTGAGAAATAAACGAGCCCTGGAGCATCGCCAGGAGCCAGGGAAAATCGATCCCTTCCAGATTGCGGAAATGGATCACCACAAAACTCTCATCCAGCGAGGGAATACCCTTTGCGGCGAACGGATTGGACGTGTCGACGGTCGGCACGCGCTGGAAGTTAATATGGGTACGCGAGAACTGCGGCGTAATGTAATTGATGTAGTCGTCCATGGAACGCACCACGGAATCCATCACCGCTTCACGGGAGTGCCCGCGCTCGCTGGTGTCGCGAATCAGTTTCTGAATCCACTCGAGGTTGACGATAGGCACCACGCCAACCAACAGATCAACATGACGCGCGACATCATGTTGCGGGGTGACGACGCCGCCGTGCAGTCCTTCATAAAACAGCACATCGGTCGGTTCGGGAAGCGGCTGCCAGGGGGTAAACGTGCCGGGAACCTGATTCCACGGGACGGCTTCATCATAGGTATGCAGATATTTACGCGACTGGCCTTTACCCGTCTGCCCGTACTCAATAAAGGTATGTTCCAGTAGGCTGAAGTCATTGGCTTCAGGCCCGAAATAGCTGATATGCCGCCCGGCGTCACGCGCTTTGCGGATCGCCATGTCCATTTCCGGGCGGGTGTAACGATGAAAACTGTCGCCTTCCACCTCGGCGGCGTGCAGATTTAACTGCGCGAAAATTTTACGAAACGCGAGGCTGGTGGTGGTGGTCCCCGCGCCGCTTGACCCTGTTACTGCTATCACCGGATGTTTGGCTGACATGGCAACTCCATGATTGAGCTTTAGTAATAATGTATTGTCGGCAAAGGCGTTTTATTCGCGAAACTGCTTTTTCGGCATAATATTGACCGTTTCATGTAATTCAGACCATACCAGCACGGCCTCGCCGGATTGCAGTTGGCGTTTTACGTCAGCGACTTTTTGTTCAAGCGAACGTTCATGTTCACCATAATCGGTGCCTTCGCGCAACACAAAGCTTTCGATCAGGTTGTCCAGCGTGTCGGGGGCGAGCCCCTGCCAGGGAATGATCATGATGACGCCTCCAGGTACGTTGTCAGCCAGTCAGGAATTCGGCGTTCCAGCCACATTTCAGGGCGCAGCGGCGTACCGCCGATAAATCCTACGTGTCCGCCATGCTCAGTTAGCTGATACTCCACCTGCGGGGGCAGATCTTCCGCTTTAGGGATCACATGATGATCCATAAACGGATCGTCTTTAGCGTGAATAATCAGCGTCGGTTTAGCAATCTGGTTAAGCAACGGCATGGCGCTACACTGACGATAGTAGTCGATGGCGTCGGCAAAGCCGTGAATTTTCGCGGTGATCAGGTCGTCAAACTCGCGAATACGGCGCATTGATTTCAGTTGCGCCAGATTCACCGGCAGCGACCCGGGGTACGCCGCCAGCTTGCGTGACGCATTCGCTTTTAACAGATTAAGCAAATAACGCTGATAGACGCGGGAAAACCCTTTGTCCATATGGTAGCTACAGGCTTCGAGAACAAAGGGCGCAGAAACAATCACCGCCGCCTCGATGGGAATATCGCGGCCTTCTTTCGCCAGCAGGCACGCCAGCATATTACCGCCGAGCGAATAGCCCACGGCGGCTGTCGGAACGGCGCCGAACTCCCGCTGTAACCAGCGTAAAAACCAGGCTCCGTCCTCCGTTTCACCGGAGTGGTAAATACGATTCAGACGGTTGGGTTCGCCGCTACAGCCGCGAAAGTGCATCACCACGCCCAGCCAACCGCGCTTTTGCGCCGCCTCAATCAGCCCGTGGGCATAGGGGCTGTTCAGGCTGCCTTCCAGACCGTGAAAGACCACCAGCCGCGGTTTATGCTTTGCCTGTTGCGGTTCTTCGCTCCATGCCAGATCGACAAAATCGCCGTCCGGTAGCTCCAGCCGCTGCCAGTGGGCGTTGAACTTCACTTTGCGGCGGATTAAGCGCGGCAGCATAGTTTGTAAATGGCGATTACGAATGCCACGCATGGGAATAAATTCATGCGAGTCATTGACAGGCGGGGTCATTTCTGTGGACGTGATCTCAACCATAGCACCAGAACAATTGATAATTGGAAACAATACTATACCGCGCATAAGGTTCACAGATTAGTCAATATGTGATTTTACGTTCAATTGGTCGTCTGGCGAAATAAAATTGCGCCTCATTTCACCAGAGGGGGCGGTATGCAAGGCGCGCGCAATACCCCACAGAAATCGCGTGAACCTCTGCATCAGCCGAATTAATCGTGGTAGTGTGGCAACACGATAGTTATGTGACTCAAGGAGAAGGCATGTCGAAAACACTTTTACAGATCCATTTTAACTTTAGCGGCCCTTTTGGCGAGGAGATGACTCAGCAACTGGTCGGGCTGGCGGAGTCTATCAATGAGGAGCCGGGCTTCATCTGGAAAATCTGGACAGAAAGCGAGAAAAACCAGCAAGCTGGCGGCATTTACTTGTTTGAATCCGAAGAAACGGCGCAGGCTTATATTAAAAAACACACTGCGCGTCTGAAAAATCTTGGCGTTGATGAGGTGACGTTTACATTATTTGGCGTGAACGACGCGCTGACGAAAATAAATCACGGCAACCTTTGCCGCTAAATCACATAACGCAGGCTTCTGTTCCGGTGCTGCCGACCGCAACGGTAATCTTTATACCGGGACGAGTACCGAAGAGGCCTTTATGGACGAACAGCGGACAACGAACGTTCTCTTTCAGCGTGTGCAGCGCCTCGGCGGTGCGGGCGATGTTACCCTTCTCCACAAACATCATGAAGATGGTGAGCTTGCGGAAGGTAATGTCATCGGTGATTGACAGGTTCATCGCCCACCCCGCGCGTTAGTCGTTCTGCATCATTTGCTCAAGCTGCTCCTGCGCCTCAAGCCATGCCATTTCACACGCTTCCAGCCCGGATTTGGCGCTGGCCTGCAGTTGCAGACACTCGGTCATCTCCGCTTTACGGCTGGGGTCATACAGGCTGCTGTCGCCGAGCTTCTCTTCCGCCTGCGCTAACTGGGCGTTGAGCTTTTCCATCTCTTTTTCCAGACGGGTAATCTCTTTACGCAGCGGCTGCGTTAGAGTGCGTAGCTCGGCTTCGCGACGCTTCTGATCTTTGCGTGACTGGGCGCTGTTGGCGTTGTTTTCCTTCGGCGCGTCGTCGGCCTGGTTTTCCTGCTTCTGCACGTCACTCAGCCACTGCTGATAATCTTCCAGGTCGCCGTCGAACGGTTCGACCTTTTTGTCGTGAACCAGATAGAGGTCGTCAGTGGTGGAGCGAATCAGGTGGCGGTCGTGCGACACGACGACCAATGCGCCTTCGAAATCAATCAGCGCTTCGGTGAGCGCCTGACGCATGTCGAGATCCAGGTGGTTGGTCGGTTCATCGAGCAGCAGCAGGTTTGGACGCTGCCAGACGATCAGCGCCAGCACCAGACGCGCTTTCTCGCCGCCGGAGAAACGTTGCGTCTCTTCCGTTACTTTGTCGCCCTGGAAACCGAAGCCGCCGAGATAGTCGCGCAGCTTCTGCTCCAGTTCCTGCGGCGCCAGACGCGCCATATGTTGCAACGGGGATTCATCGGCGCGCAGGAACTCCAGTTGGTGCTGGGCGAAGTAGCCGAGCTTAATGCCTTTGGCGAGGCCGATTTCACCGTGCAACGGTTCCAGTTCGCCCGCCAGCAGCTTGATCAACGTCGATTTCCCCGCGCCGTTGCGGCCCAGCAGGCCGATACGCGAGCCGGGCACCAGGTTCAGCTTGATGGATTCCAGAATGATGCGATCGCCATAACCTGCGCTGACTTTTTCCATCTTCAGCAGCGGGTTCGGCAGGCTTTCCGGCGCGCGGAAGCTGAAATGGAACGGGTTGTCGACATGAGCCGGCGCAATCAACTCCATACGCTCGAGCATCTTGATACGGCTTTGCGCCTGCTTGGCCTTGGTGGCCTTGGCGCGGAAACGGTCGATGTAGCTTTGCAGATGCGCCACACGCTCCTGCTGACTCTCATACATCGCCTGCTGTTGCGCCAGGCGCGTGGCGCGCTGAACTTCAAACGCGCTGTAGTTGCCGGTGTACTCGAACAGAGTCTGCTGTTCGATATGGATAATTTTATCCACTATCGGGTCAAGAAAATCGCGATCATGGGAGATCAGAATCAGGGTGCCCGGATAGCTCTTCAGCCATTTTTCCAGCCAGATAACGGCATCCAGATCGAGGTGGTTGGTCGGTTCGTCGAGCAGCAGTAAATCGGAACGGCAAATCAGCGCCTGGGCCAGATTAAGGCGCATCCGCCAGCCGCCGGAAAAGTCGCTGACCGGACGTTCCAGCTGATCGTTAGAGAAGCCGAGACCGTGTAGCAGGCTGGCGGCGCGCGAACGAACGGTCCATGCGTCGATGGCATCCAGCTTACCGTGTATGGAGGCGATAGCATGTCCGTCGTTACGTTCGTTGGCGTCGTTAAGCTGCGCCTCCAGCTGCCGGTATTCACGGTCGCCGTCAATGACATACTCAATCGCTGGCTGAGGCAACGCAGGTGTTTCCTGATTCACCCACGCTAATTGCCAGGTTCCGGGCAGGGTAAAACTCCCGGCATCGGCGCTGATTTCATTTTTTAGCAATGCCAGCAGGGTAGATTTACCGCAGCCGTTTTTACCCACCATGCCGACTTTCTGGCCTGGATTAATGGTAGCCGAGGCATTGTCCAGTAGGACGCGCACGCCGCGACGAATTTGTAACGAGGAGAAAACAATCATAAGGCGCCGTATGTTCAGACTATGTTAATTTATCATTATGATAATGTAATATTCGGGCGTACCGCCGCGCTGGAGCGCAATGGTAGCTCAAAACAACAACGATACACAAAATCATTCAGGCCGCCTTTGGTGAGGGACAAGAATATCTCTCATTAATCCCCAGCGGCGGACATGGAGTACGTTTCTGAGTTGAACAAACGCTGTCAACGTAGAAGCGGCCTGAAGAATGGCATGTATCGACCCAAAACAACCGGGAGGGGGATTGATGTCTCAGCCAGCGAAAGTCTTGCTGTTGTATGCCCATCCGGAATCTCAGGACTCGGTTGCTAACCGGGTACTGCTTAAACCGGCCATACAGCACAATAACGTAACCGTGCACGATCTTTATGCGCGCTATCCTGATTTTTTTATCGATACGCCCTATGAACAAGCCCTGTTACGTGAGCACGACGTCATTGTTTTTCAGCATCCCCTTTACACCTATAGCTGTCCGGCTTTACTGAAAGAATGGCTTGATCGCGTTTTGAGTCGGGGGTTCGCCAGCGGACCAGGGGGAAACCAACTGGTGGGAAAGTACTGGCGTAGCGTGATTACGACCGGCGAGCCGGAGAGCGCTTACCGGTATGACGCGCTAAACCGCTATCCAATGAGCGATGTACTCCGCCCCTTTGAACTGACCGCGGCCATGTGCCGGATGCACTGGATGCCGCCCATTATTGTGTACTGGGCGCGCCGCCAGTCGCCGCAGACGCTGGCCAGTCATGCGAAAGCCTATGGCGAGTGGCTGGCGAATCCTGTGAGCGCGGGAGGCTATTGATGGAAGGTGCTGATTTATTGACCGCGGGAGTGTTGTTCCTCTTCGCGGCGGTGGCGGCGGTGCCGTTAGCCGCCAGGCTGGGCATCGGCGCGGTGCTAGGGTATTTGCTGGCGGGAATCGCCATCGGTCCGTGGGGGCTGGGATTTATCAGCGACGTTGACGAGATCCTGCACTTTTCCGAACTGGGCGTCGTGTTTCTGATGTTTATCATTGGTCTCGAACTCAATCCGTCCCGGCTTTGGCAACTGCGGCGCTCTATCTTCGGCGTCGGCGCTGCTCAGGTGCTGTTAAGCGCGGCGGTGCTGGCGGGATTATTGATGCTTGCTGATTTCTTATGGCAGGCGGCGGTCGTCGGTGGGATTGGCCTGGCGATGTCTTCGACGGCGATGGCGCTACAACTGATGCGCGAGAAAGGCATGAACCGTAGCGAGTCCGGGCAGTTAGGGTTTTCCGTCTTGCTGTTTCAGGATTTAGCGGTGATCCCCGCGCTGGCGTTGGTGCCTTTACTGGCGGGATCGGTCGACGAGCACTTCGACTGGTTTAAAGTGGCAATGAAGGTACTGGCTTTCGCGGTAATGCTGATTGGCGGTCGTTACCTGTTGCGTCCGGTATTTCGTTTTATTGCTGCGTCCGGCGTGCGGGAGGTCTTCACTGCCGCGACGCTGTTGCTGGTGTTGAGCGCCGCCTTATTTATGGACGCGCTGGGACTGTCGATGGCCCTGGGAACCTTCATTGCCGGCGTTTTACTGGCAGAGAGTGAATACCGGCATGAGCTGGAAAACGCTATCGATCCCTTTAAAGGTTTACTGCTTGGGCTGTTCTTTATCTCCGTCGGTATGTCGCTAAATCTCGGCGTACTTTATACCCATTTACTGTGGGTGGCGGCGAGCGTTGTTATTCTGGTCGTCATAAAAATGCTGACGCTGTATCTGCTGGCGCGGCTATATGGAATAAGAAGTTCTGAACGGATGCAGTTTGCCAGCGTGCTGAGTCAGGGGGGCGAGTTCGCTTTTGTGCTCTTTTCTACCGCCTCTTCTCAGCGCCTGTTTCAGGGCGATCAGATGGCGTTATTATTGGTGACTGTCACGTTATCAATGATGACCACGCCGCTACTGATGAAAGGGATTGATAAGTGGTTATCGCACCGCCTTAATGGCCCGGAAGAGAATGATGAAAAGCCGTGGGTTGAGGATGATAAGCCCCAGGTAATTGTCGTCGGCTTTGGCCGTTTTGGTCAGGTGATCGCTCGCTTATTGATGGCGAATAAGATGCGTATCACCGTGCTGGAACGCGATATCGGCGCCGTTAATCTGATGCGCAAATATGGTTATAAAGTGTATTACGGCGACGCTACACAAGTCGAGCTGCTGCGTTCTGCGGGCGCGGAGGCGGCGGAGTCGATAGTCATCACGTGTAATGAACCGGAAGACACGATGAAGCTGGTGGCGCTGTGTCAGCAGCATTTTCCTCATCTGCATATTCTTGCGCGAGCGCGTGGACGTGTGGAGGCCCATGAGTTATTACAGGCTGGCGTCACGCAGTTTTCCCGTGAAACGTTTTCCAGCGCGCTGGAATTGGGACGTAAAACTCTGGTGTCGTTAGGTATGCATCCGCATCAGGCGCAACGCGCGCAGTTGCATTTTCGCCGGCTGGATATGCGAATGTTGCGGGAACTGATCCCGGAGCATAGCGACATGGTACAGATTTCGCGCGCCAGAGAGGCCCGACGCGAACTGGAGGAGATTTTTCAGCGCGAAATGCAACAGGAACGGCGCCAGTTGGATGGCTGGGATGAATTTGAGTAGGGGTAAAACAATGGCAATCCGTAAACGTTTTATTGCAGGCGCGAAATGTCCGGCCTGTCAGGCGCAGGATACAATGGCGATGTGGCGTGAAAATAATGTCGATATTGTTGAATGCGTTAAGTGCGGGCATCAAATGCGGGAAGCGGATAAAGACGTTCGCGAGCATGTTCGCAAAGAAGAGCAAGTGATCGGGATTTTTCATCCGGACTAGCGATATGCCGCAGGTTTTTTTAAGCTAAGGGGTACACGGCTGCAGAATTCCGCTACAATCTGCGCCACTATTCTTCCCATGCTCAGGAGATATCATGAAAGTAGCAAAAGACCTGGTGGTCAGCCTGGCCTATCAGGTACGTACAGAAGACGGTGTGTTGGTTGATGAGTCTCCGGTGAGTGCGCCGCTGGATTACTTGCACGGTCACGGCTCCCTGATCTCTGGTCTGGAAACCGCGCTGGAAGGCCATGAAGTTGGCGACAAATTTGATGTCGCTGTTGGCGCGAACGACGCTTACGGCCAGTATGACGAAAATCTGGTGCAGCGTGTGCCTAAAGACGTCTTTATGGGCGTTGATGAACTGCAGGTAGGGATGCGTTTCCTGGCGGAAACCGACCAGGGCCCGGTACCGGTAGAGATTACCGAAGTGGAAGACGATCACGTTGTGGTTGATGGTAACCACATGCTGGCGGGCCAGAATCTGAAATTTAACGTAGAAGTTGTTGCGATTCGTGAAGCGACTGAAGAAGAACTGGCTCACGGTCATGTTCACGGCGCGCACGATCACCACCACGATCACGGTGAAGACGGCTGCTGTGGCGGTCATGGTCATGACCATGGTCACGAGCACGGCGGCGAAGGCTGCTGCGGCGGTGGTGGTAAAGGCGGCTGCGGTTGCCATTAATCCCCGTCGTCTTTCAAGCCACCGCGGTGTTGGCTACGCTTTCAAACCCCGGTCACATAGTTATCTATGCTCCCGGGGAATTTTCAAGCTTGCCGCCTTGCTGTGACTCGAAATCCTTAGGGTATTATCATTGGTTCGATAAATCATCGGGCACAAAAAAAGCGGGTTAACCCCGCTTTTTTTTCGTCTCAATAATGCGGCGGCGGCGTTTCTTCTGCCTGAGAGGCGATATTTGACGGCTGACTGGCTTTTAACTTTTCCGTGAGCAAACGCAGATGATCGCGCAGCTTCGCCATCTCCATTTCATGTGCGGTTACCGTCAGGTTTAGTTCTTCTATGGTAATCTCCTGGAACGCCAGACGGCTTTCCAGTTCAGCCAGACGAGCTTCCATCGTGATATCCTGCATGATGTACCTCTTTATGTTGTCTCCGTCGGCGGATTCTACTTAACTTTACCGGCTTTCACAGCAACCATTACGCGCACTACGAAACTAATTTAAACAAAAAGAGTCTGAAAAGAAGTGATAATAGGGCGTGTTCGTATGTTGATTTGTTCTGCAACGATTTATAGTACGCTTCTTACGTAAGTTAACATGGGGCGAGATGCCCCGGCCCTGGAGATATGGATGAAATCACTGTTTAAAGCCACGCTGCTGGCAACGACGATGGCCGTTGCTATGCACGCACCGATCACTTTTGCTGCTGATGCGGCGAAACCGGCAGCTACCGCTGATAGCAAAGCAGCATTTAAAAACGACGATCAAAAAGCGGCTTATGCGCTGGGCGCCTCGCTGGGTCGTTACATGGAAAATTCGCTTAAAGAGCAGGAAAAGTTAGGCATCAAGCTGGATAAAGAACAGTTGATTGCCGGCGTTCAGGATGCCTTTGCCGATAAGAGCAAACTGTCCGATCAGGAAATTGAGCAAACGCTGCAGACGTTTGAAGCACGTGTGAAGAGCGCTGCTCAGGCGAAGATGGAAAAAGACGCTGCCGATAACGAAGCAAAAGGTAAAACGTTCCGCGACGCTTTTGCTAAAGAGAAAGGCGTGAAAACCTCCTCTACCGGTCTGCTTTACAAAGTAGAGAAAGAAGGCACAGGCGAAGCGCCGAAAGATAGCGATACCGTTGTGGTGAACTACAAAGGTACGCTGATCGACGGTAAAGAGTTTGATAACTCTTACACGCGCGGCGAACCGCTTTCCTTCCGTCTGGACGGCGTTATCCCTGGCTGGACTGAAGGCCTGAAAAATATTAAGAAAGGCGGCAAGATCAAGCTGGTTATCCCACCGGCGCTGGCCTACGGTAAAACGGGCGTTCCGGGTATCCCGGCGAACTCCACCCTGGTATTCGACGTAGAGCTGCTGGATATCAAACCAGCGCCGAAAGCGGATGCTAAACCTGCCGATGCGGCTGACGCTAAAGCCGCAGATGCTGCTAAAAAATAAAAACTGAGAGCCGCCGCTTGTAATAGCGGCGGTTTTTTTTATTCAGGCTGGATATATTACTCACCATAATTTGATTTGCGGATAACGGCGCTTGCGCTGGTCGTTAAGGGCGAGACCGTAGGCTGAATGACCGCCAACGCACACGTAGTCTGAAATAGACGAGCAAATTAGTACTGGAAAGATGAACCCTCACTGTATTAATTTAATCATCCGCGTAAATAATGAGCCTGCCCTGAAAACATAACGACAGGCTCCTGAAAAGGAGTGTTTTTTTTCATGTCCAGGTCGCTTTTAACCAACGAAACCAGTGAACTTGATTTGCTGGATCAGCGTCCCTTCGAGCAAACCGACTTCGATATTCTGAAATCCTACGAAGCGGTAGTGGACGGGTTAGCGATGCTTATAGGTTCCCATTGTGAAATCGTATTGCACTCTTTGCAGGATCTAAAATGTTCAGCCATTCGTATTGCCAATGGTGAACATACGGGCCGTAAAATTGGCTCGCCGATTACCGACCTGGCGTTGCGCA
Source organism: Salmonella sp. SSDFZ54 (assembly GCF_004010735.1). NCBI lineage: Bacteria > Pseudomonadati > Pseudomonadota > Gammaproteobacteria > Enterobacterales > Enterobacteriaceae > Salmonella > Salmonella sp. SSDFZ54. The sequence continues at coordinate 1,488,100 of NZ_CP034819.1, read as the reverse complement.
TGTTGCACGACATGACAGGGGCGGACAGTAGCGTGTCGAAATGCTATTTCACGCGCGCGAAAAGCGGTGTCTTGATGAAGTCGTTGACGATTGCCATTCGCAACCGCGAGCAGCGCGTCATTGGTCTACTGTGCATCAACATGAATCTTGATGTGCCATTTTCACAGATTATGAATACCTTTATTCCGCCGGAAACGCCGGAAGTCGGCTCAGCGGTTAATTTTGCCTCCTCAGTCGAAGATTTAGTCACCCAGACGCTGGAGTTCACGATCGAAGAAGTGAATGCCGATCGTAATGTCTCTAACAACGCGAAAAATCGTCAGATCGTCCTTAACCTGTACGAAAAAGGCATTTTCGATATTAAAGACGCCATTAACCAGGTAGCCGATCGTCTGAATATCTCAAAGCACACGGTTTACCTCTATATTCGCCAGTTCAAAAGCGGCGACTTTCAGGGGCAGGATAAATAATGCGTTATGCCATTATGGTCACCGGGCCGGCATATGGCACCCAACAGGCCAGCAGCGCATTGCAGTTCGCCCACGCGCTGCTCAATGAGGGGCATGAGTTAGCCAGCGTCTTTTTCTATCGGGAAGGTGTCTATAACGCCAATCTCCTGACCTCGCCGGCGAGCGATGAATATGATCTGGTACGCGCCTGGCAGAAATTGAATACGCAGCATGGCGTAGCGCTGAACATCTGTGTCGCGGCGGCGCTTCGTCGCGGTATTATTGATGAAACTGAAGCTGGCAGACTGGAGTTGCCGTCCGCCAATCTTCAGCCGGGCTTTACGCTAAGCGGCCTGGGCGCGCTGGCGGAGGCATCTCTCACCTGCGATCGGGTGGTGCAGTTTTAATGAAACGTATTGCATTTGTCTTTTCCACCGCGCCGCACGGTAGCGCCTCAGGCCGTGAAGGGCTGGATGCGCTGCTGGCGACGTCAGCGCTAACGGAAGCGCTGGGCGTCTTTTTTATCAGCGACGGCGTCTTTCAGTTATTACCGGGACAAAAACCAGACGCTGTGCTGGCGCGTGACTATATTGCTACTTTCAAGCTCTTTGATTTGTACGATATTGATCAATGTTGGATCTGCGCGGCATCGCTGCGCGAGCGTGGTCTGGAAAACGTTAATTTTGTGGTAGACGCCACGCCGCTGGAACCCGTGGCGCTACGCCGCGAGCTTGGCAACTATGATGTCATCCTGAGATTCTGAGGCGTTTATGCTGCATACCTTACCTCATTGCGCTTCGAGCGTTGATTTTCCCGCTTTGCTGCGCCTGCTAAAAGAGGGGGATGCGCTTTTGTTGCTCCAGGATGGCGTTACCGTCGCGATTGAAGGTAACCGCTTCCTTGAAAGTCTGCGCGATGCCCCCATAACGGTCTATGCCTTGAAAGAAGATATTGACGCCCGTGGTTTGGGTGGTCAAATTTCAGACAGTGTCGTCAGGGTTGACTATACTGAGTTTGTCAGACTCACGGTTAAGTATGCCAGCCAGATGGCCTGGTGATGGCGGGATCGTTGTATATTTCTTGACACCTTTTCGACACCGCCCTAAAATTCGGCGTCCTCATATTGTGTGAGGGCGTTTTATTACGTGTTTACGAAGCAAAAGCTAAAACCAGGAGCTATTTAATGGCAACAGTTAACCAGCTGGTACGCAAACCACGTGCTCGCAAAGTTGCGAAAAGCAACGTGCCTGCGCTGGAAGCATGCCCGCAAAAACGTGGCGTATGTACTCGTGTATATACTACCACTCCTAAAAAACCGAACTCCGCACTGCGTAAAGTTTGCCGTGTTCGTCTGACTAACGGTTTTGAAGTGACTTCCTACATCGGTGGTGAAGGTCACAACCTGCAGGAGCACTCCGTGATCCTGATCCGTGGCGGTCGTGTTAAAGACCTCCCGGGTGTTCGTTACCACACCGTTCGTGGCGCGCTTGACTGCTCCGGCGTTAAAGACCGTAAGCAAGCTCGTTCTAAGTACGGCGTGAAGCGTCCTAAGGCTTAATGGTTCTCCGTTAAGTAAGGCCAAACGTTTTAAATTAATGTCAAACTAAACTCGTAGAGTTTTGGACAATCCTGAATTAACAACGGAGTATTTCCATGCCACGTCGTCGCGTCATTGGTCAGCGTAAAATTCTGCCGGATCCGAAGTTCGGATCAGAACTGCTGGCTAAATTTGTCAATATCCTGATGGTAGATGGTAAAAAATCTACTGCAGAATCAATCGTATACAGCGCGCTGGAGACCCTGGCTCAGCGTTCTGGTAAATCTGAACTGGAAGCTTTCGAAGTCGCTCTCGAAAACGTTCGCCCGACTGTAGAAGTTAAATCCCGCCGTGTAGGTGGTTCTACTTATCAGGTACCAGTTGAAGTCCGTCCGGTCCGTCGTAATGCTCTGGCAATGCGTTGGATCGTAGAAGCTGCTCGTAAACGCGGTGATAAATCCATGGCTCTGCGCCTGGCGAACGAACTTTCTGACGCTGCAGAAAACAAAGGTACTGCAGTTAAGAAACGTGAAGACGTTCACCGTATGGCAGAAGCCAACAAGGCGTTCGCACACTACCGTTGGTAATCCCTTCGGAGTCATAGTCACCAGGCGGGCGCTTCAGGTAAGTCGCCCGTTTTGGATAACTTAACTGAACGCCTAAAGATATCAACGAGGAATCAAATGGCTCGTACAACACCCATCGCACGCTACCGTAATATCGGTATCAGTGCGCACATCGACGCCGGTAAAACCACTACTACCGAACGTATTCTGTTCTACACCGGTGTAAACCACAAAATCGGTGAAGTTCATGACGGCGCAGCTACCATGGACTGGATGGAGCAGGAGCAGGAGCGTGGTATTACTATCACCTCCGCAGCGACTACTGCATTCTGGTCTGGTATGGCTAAGCAGTATGAACCGCATCGCATCAACATCATCGACACCCCGGGGCACGTTGACTTCACTATCGAAGTAGAACGTTCCATGCGTGTTCTCGATGGTGCGGTAATGGTTTACTGCGCAGTTGGTGGTGTTCAGCCGCAGTCTGAAACCGTATGGCGTCAGGCAAACAAATACAAAGTTCCGCGCATTGCGTTCGTTAACAAAATGGACCGCATGGGCGCGAACTTCCTGAAAGTTGTTGGTCAGATCAAAACCCGTCTGGGCGCGAACCCGGTTCCGCTGCAGCTGGCAATTGGTGCTGAAGAAGGTTTCACCGGCGTTGTTGACCTGGTGAAAATGAAAGCTATCAACTGGAACGATGCCGACCAGGGCGTTACCTTCGAATACGAAGATATCCCGGCTGACATGCAGGACCTGGCTAACGAATGGCACCAGAACCTGATCGAGTCCGCCGCAGAAGCTTCTGAAGAGCTGATGGAAAAATACCTGGGTGGTGAAGAACTGACTGAAGAAGAGATCAAACAAGCTCTGCGTCAGCGCGTTCTGAACAACGAAATCATCCTGGTAACCTGTGGTTCTGCATTCAAGAACAAAGGTGTTCAGGCGATGCTGGATGCGGTAATTGATTACCTGCCATCCCCGGTAGACGTACCTGCGATCAACGGTATTCTGGACGACGGTAAAGATACTCCGGCTGAGCGTCACGCAAGCGACGACGAGCCGTTCTCTGCGCTGGCGTTCAAAATCGCTACCGACCCGTTTGTGGGTAACCTGACCTTCTTCCGTGTGTACTCCGGTGTGGTTAACTCTGGTGATACCGTACTGAACTCCGTGAAAACCGCACGTGAGCGTTTCGGTCGTATCGTTCAGATGCACGCCAACAAACGTGAAGAGATCAAAGAAGTTCGCGCGGGCGACATCGCGGCTGCTATCGGCCTGAAAGACGTGACTACCGGTGACACCCTGTGTGATCCGGAAAACCCGATCATTCTGGAACGTATGGAATTCCCTGAGCCGGTAATCTCCATCGCGGTAGAACCGAAAACCAAAGCTGACCAGGAAAAAATGGGTCTGGCTCTGGGCCGTCTGGCGAAAGAAGACCCGTCATTCCGCGTATGGACTGATGAAGAATCTAACCAGACCATCATCGCTGGTATGGGTGAACTTCACCTGGATATCATCGTTGACCGTATGAAGCGTGAATTCAACGTTGAAGCTAACGTGGGTAAACCTCAGGTTGCTTACCGCGAAGCGATTCGCGCGAAAGTTACCGACATCGAAGGTAAACACGCGAAACAGTCTGGTGGTCGCGGTCAGTATGGTCATGTTGTTATCGACATGTACCCGCTGGAGCCGGGCTCTAACCCGAAAGGTTACGAGTTCATCAACGACATCAAAGGTGGTGTAATTCCTGGCGAATACATCCCGGCCGTTGATAAAGGCATCCAGGAGCAGCTGAAATCTGGCCCGCTGGCGGGTTATCCGGTAGTTGATCTCGGTGTGCGTCTGCACTTCGGTTCTTACCATGACGTTGACTCCTCTGAGCTGGCGTTTAAACTGGCTGCGTCTATTGCCTTTAAAGAAGGCTTTAAGAAAGCAAAACCAGTTCTGCTTGAGCCGATCATGAAGGTTGAAGTAGAAACACCTGAAGAGAATACCGGTGACGTTATCGGCGACCTTAGCCGCCGTCGTGGTATGCTCAAAGGTCAGGAATCTGAAGTTACAGGCGTTAAGATCCACGCTGAAGTACCGCTGTCTGAAATGTTCGGATATGCAACTCAGCTGCGTTCTCTGACCAAAGGTCGCGCATCGTACACTATGGAATTCCTGAAGTATGATGATGCGCCGAACAACGTTGCTCAGGCCGTAATCGAAGCCCGTGGTAAATAAGCCGCAGGGTTAAAAACCAAAATCCCGTGCTCTCTCCTGAAGGGGAGAGCGCTATAGTAAGGAATATAGCCGTGTCTAAAGAAAAATTTGAACGTACAAAACCGCACGTTAACGTCGGCACCATCGGCCACGTTGACCACGGTAAAACTACCCTGACCGCTGCAATCACCACCGTACTGGCTAAAACCTACGGCGGTGCTGCTCGTGCATTCGACCAGATCGATAACGCGCCGGAAGAAAAAGCGCGTGGTATCACCATCAACACTTCTCACGTTGAATACGATACCCCGACCCGCCACTACGCACACGTAGACTGCCCGGGGCACGCCGACTATGTTAAAAACATGATCACCGGTGCTGCTCAGATGGACGGCGCGATCCTGGTTGTTGCTGCGACTGACGGCCCGATGCCGCAGACCCGTGAGCACATCCTGCTGGGTCGTCAGGTAGGCGTTCCGTACATCATCGTGTTCCTGAACAAATGCGACATGGTTGATGACGAAGAGCTGCTGGAACTGGTTGAAATGGAAGTTCGTGAACTTCTGTCTCAGTACGACTTCCCGGGCGACGACACTCCGATCGTTCGTGGTTCTGCTCTGAAAGCGCTGGAAGGCGACGCAGAGTGGGAAGCGAAAATCATCGAACTGGCTGGCTTCCTGGATTCTTACATTCCGGAACCAGAGCGTGCGATTGACAAGCCGTTCCTGCTGCCGATCGAAGACGTATTCTCCATCTCCGGTCGTGGTACCGTTGTTACCGGTCGTGTAGAGCGCGGTATCATCAAAGTGGGCGAAGAAGTTGAAATCGTTGGTATCAAAGAGACTCAGAAGTCTACCTGTACTGGCGTTGAAATGTTCCGCAAACTGCTGGACGAAGGCCGTGCTGGTGAGAACGTAGGTGTTCTGCTGCGTGGTATCAAACGTGAAGAAATCGAACGTGGTCAGGTACTGGCTAAGCCGGGCACCATCAAGCCGCACACCAAGTTCGAATCTGAAGTGTACATTCTGTCCAAAGATGAAGGCGGCCGTCATACTCCGTTCTTCAAAGGCTACCGTCCGCAGTTCTACTTCCGTACTACTGACGTGACTGGTACCATCGAACTGCCGGAAGGCGTAGAGATGGTAATGCCGGGCGACAACATCAAAATGGTTGTTACCCTGATCCACCCGATCGCAATGGACGACGGTCTGCGTTTCGCAATCCGTGAAGGCGGCCGTACCGTTGGCGCGGGCGTTGTTGCTAAAGTTCTGGGCTAATTACTCGTTAATTAGTTTTGAATTGAAGAGGGCGCTTCGGCGCCCTTTTTGTTGCCTGCTATTTAGCCGCTGTTATATTTATTCACCCTTTTTAACGCTTCTCCCGTGGCGTAAATCGCTTTGTGCTATTGTAATCATAACCATTCTCATTTACACTTTGTGCGGAAATTGAACGGGAGCGATCATGTACGTTTGTTTGTGTAATGGTATAAGCGATAAAAAAATCCGCCAGGCTGTACGACAATTTCATCCACAGTCATTTCAACAGTTGCGTAAATTTATTCCTGTGGGAAATCAATGTGGTAAGTGTATTCGCGCCGCGCGAGAAGTGATGCAGGATGAGTTAACGCAAATGCCGGAATTTAAAGAGATCGCCTGAGTCACACTCTTTTTTTTGACATCCCTGTAGCCCCATCTACGCTCTAGAGAGTGGAAGCGGAGGGACTATAAAATGAAAGGTGATGTTAAAATCATAAATTATCTCAATAAACTGTTGGGAAATGAGCTTGTCGCAATTAATCAGTATTTTCTTCATGCCCGTATGTTCAAAAACTGGGGGCTGACCCGGCTTAATGATGTTGAGTACCATGAATCCATTGATGAGATGAAACACGCCGATAAGTATATTGAGCGTATTTTATTTCTGGAAGGCATACCGAACCTACAGGATCTGGGCAAGCTGGGCATCGGTGAAGATGTCGAAGAGATGCTACGATCGGATCTCCGACTCGAACTGGAAGGCGCAAAAGATCTACGTGAGGCAATAGCCTATGCTGATAGCGTTCATGATTATGTCAGCCGGGATATGATGATTGAAATTCTTGCCGACGAGGAAGGCCACATCGACTGGCTGGAAACTGAGCTGGATTTGATTGCCAAACTTGGTATGCAAAATTATCTGCAATCACAAATTAAGGTGACCGATTAACCGTCTGGAAAGAAAACTTTCCAACCTGTTATGAAACCCGCCACCGCCAGCCATGGCCCAAAAGGTAGCGGGTTTATTAATGCCGATTTACCTCTCACCAGTAGCGCGACGCCAAACCTGCCACAGGCCAACATGGCGGCAAGGAAAACCAGTAACGGCAGTGTTTCCCAACAATGCCACGCCCCTAAGGCAGCAAGGTACTTGACGTCGCCATATCCAAGCCCCTCTTTCTGATAACGCAGGCGATAGCCCCAGTAAATTAACGCGAATCCACCATAGCCGGCGATAGCACCCCAAAGCGCATCCGGTAAACGCTCCGGCAGGCAAATCTGGTGATAAAGCAGACCACCCCACAGTAATGGACAGGTAAACCGGTCAGGCAGCAGTCCGGTACGCGCGTCGTATATGCCAAGTAATAAAGAGAACGACGCATAAAAAATGAGAAAGGGGAGGGCAACAAACATAAGCAAATCCTCGTCAAGGCTTGTGCTCACCTTTATAGATTTATGCGACAGCGACAACGACGTATTGCCAGGTTTGCCTGATACCTTCCAAAGAAAAGATGCGCGTTACCATCCCATGCGTACCATCTGGAATCGTGCTCGCATAAGAATAAAGCGCTTAATTTCTATCCGACACTTGCGTCAGGCTGAGATTTACGTATAATGCGCGGGCTTGTCGTAATTGACGGCAGGTTCGATTTGAACCTCGAATAGCCGATTTGGCTATTTAACAATGCTCCCAATCGGGGAGCTACGTAAGAACGGTTACACTCTCCCATCAATCGTAATGGGTGTGAGGAGTAATCATTTTCGTTTATAAAATAATTGGAGCTCTGGTCTCATGCAGAACCAAAGAATCCGTATCCGCCTGAAAGCGTTTGATCATCGTCTGATCGATCAATCAACCGCGGAAATCGTCGAGACTGCCAAGCGCACTGGTGCGCAGGTTCGCGGTCCGATCCCGCTGCCGACCCGCAAAGAGCGCTTTACCGTTCTGATCTCTCCGCACGTTAACAAAGATGCGCGCGATCAGTACGAAATTCGCACTCACAAGCGTCTGGTTGACATCGTTGAGCCAACCGAGAAAACCGTTGATGCTCTGATGCGTCTGGACCTGGCTGCCGGTGTAGACGTGCAGATCAGCCTGGGTTAATCAGGTCATCGAGCGATTGAGAGGTTGATACAATGATTGGTTTAGTCGGTAAAAAAGTGGGTATGACCCGCATCTTCACTGAAGATGGCGTCTCTATCCCAGTAACCGTAATCGAAGTTGAAGCAAACCGTGTTACTCAGGTTAAAGACCTGGCTAACGATGGCTACCGCGCTGTTCAGGTTACTACGGGTGCTAAAAAAGCTAACCGTGTCACCAAGCCGGAAGCGGGTCACTTTGCTAAAGCTGGCGTAGAAGCTGGCCGTGGTCTGTGGGAATTCCGTCTGGCTGAAGGCGAAGAATACACCGTAGGTCAGAGCATCAGCGTTGAACTGTTTGCTGACGTTAAAAAAGTTGACGTAACCGGTACCTCTAAAGGTAAAGGTTTCGCTGGTACCGTTAAGCGCTGGAACTTCCGTACCCAGGACGCTACTCACGGTAACTCCTTGTCTCACCGCGTTCCGGGTTCTATCGGTCAGAACCAGACTCCGGGCAAAGTGTTCAAAGGCAAGAAAATGGCAGGTCAGATGGGTAATGAGCGCGTAACCGTTCAGAGCCTTGACGTAGTACGCGTTGACGCTGAGCGCAACCTGCTGCTGGTTAAGGGTGGTGTTCCGGGTGCAACCGGTTGCGACCTGATCGTTAAACCAGCTGTGAAGGCGTAAGGGGATAGCAATGGAATTAGTATTGAAAGACGCGCAGAGCGCGCTGACTGTTTCCGAAACTACCTTCGGTCGTGATTTCAACGAAGCGCTGGTTCACCAGGTTGTTGTTGCTTATGCAGCTGGTGCTCGTCAGGGTACTCGTGCTCAGAAGACTCGTGCTGAAGTAACTGGTTCCGGTAAAAAACCGTGGCGCCAGAAAGGCACTGGCCGTGCGCGTTCAGGTTCTATCAAGAGCCCGATCTGGCGTTCCGGTGGCGTGACCTTCGCTGCTCGTCCGCAGGACCACAGTCAAAAAGTTAACAAGAAGATGTACCGCGGCGCGCTGAAAAGCATCCTGTCCGAACTGGTACGTCAGGATCGTCTGATCGTTGTCGAGAAGTTCTCTGTAGAAGCGCCGAAAACTAAGCTGCTGGCACAGAAACTGAAAGACATGGCTCTGGAAGATGTGCTGATCATCACCGGTGAGCTGGACGAGAACCTGTTCCTGGCCGCACGTAACCTGCACAAGGTTGACGTACGCGATGCGACTGGTATCGACCCGGTTAGCCTGATCGCCTTCGACAAAGTCGTAATGACTGCTGATGCTGTTAAGCAAGTTGAGGAGATGCTGGCATGATTCGTGAAGAACGTCTGCTGAAGGTGCTGCGCGCACCGCACGTTTCTGAAAAAGCGTCTACTGCGATGGAAAAAACTAACACCATCGTTCTCAAAGTTGCTAAAGACGCGACCAAAGCAGAAATCAAAGCTGCTGTGCAGAAACTGTTTGAAGTCGAAGTCGAAGTCGTTAACACCCTGGTCGTTAAAGGGAAAGTTAAACGTCACGGACAGCGTATCGGTCGTCGTAGCGACTGGAAAAAAGCTTACGTCACCCTGAAAGAAGGCCAGAATCTGGACTTCGTCGGCGGCGCTGAGTAAGTCGGAGGAGTAATACAATGGCAGTTGTTAAATGTAAACCGACATCTCCGGGTCGTCGCCACGTCGTTAAAGTGGTCAACCCAGAGCTGCACAAGGGCAAACCTTTTGCTCCGCTGGTTGAAAAAAACAGCAAATCCGGTGGTCGTAACAACAATGGCCGTATCACCACTCGTCATATCGGTGGTGGTCACAAACAGGCTTATCGTATTGTTGACTTCAAACGCAACAAAGACGGTATCCCGGCAGTTGTTGAACGTCTTGAGTACGATCCGAACCGTTCCGCGAACATCGCGCTGGTTCTGTACAAAGACGGCGAACGCCGTTACATCCTGGCCCCGAAAGGCCTGAAAGCTGGCGACCAGATTCAGTCTGGCGTTGATGCTGCAATCAAAGCAGGCAACACCCTGCCGATGCGCAATATCCCGGTTGGTTCTACCGTTCATAACGTAGAAATGAAACCAGGTAAAGGCGGTCAGCTGGCGCGTTCCGCTGGTACTTACGTTCAGATCGTTGCTCGCGATGGCGCTTATGTCACCCTGCGTCTGCGTTCTGGTGAAATGCGTAAAGTCGAAGCAGACTGCCGTGCAACCCTGGGCGAAGTTGGCAATGCTGAGCATATGCTGCGCGTTCTGGGTAAAGCAGGTGCTGCACGCTGGCGTGGCGTTCGTCCTACCGTTCGCGGTACTGCGATGAACCCAGTAGACCACCCACATGGTGGTGGTGAAGGTCGTAACTTTGGTAAGCACCCGGTAACTCCGTGGGGCGTTCAGACCAAAGGTAAGAAGACCCGCAGCAACAAGCGTACTGATAAATTCATCGTACGTCGCCGTAGCAAATAATTTTAGAGGATAAGCCATGCCACGTTCTCTCAAGAAAGGTCCTTTTATTGACCTGCACTTGCTGAAGAAGGTAGAGAAAGCGGTGGAAAGCGGAGACAAGAAGCCCCTGCGCACCTGGTCCCGTCGTTCAACGATCTTTCCTAACATGATCGGTTTGACCATCGCTGTCCATAATGGTCGTCAGCACGTTCCGGTATTTGTTTCCGACGAAATGGTCGGTCACAAACTGGGTGAATTCGCACCGACTCGTACTTATCGCGGCCACGCTGCTGATAAAAAAGCGAAGAAGAAATAAGGTAGGAGGAAGAGATGGAAACTATCGCTAAACATCGCCATGCTCGTTCTTCTGCTCAGAAGGTTCGCCTTGTTGCTGACCTGATTCGCGGTAAGAAAGTGTCGCAGGCTCTGGATATTCTGACCTACACCAACAAGAAAGCGGCTGTACTGGTCAAGAAAGTTCTGGAATCTGCCATTGCTAACGCTGAACACAACGATGGCGCTGACATTGACGATCTGAAAGTTACGAAAATTTTCGTAGACGAAGGCCCGAGCATGAAGCGCATTATGCCGCGTGCAAAAGGTCGTGCAGATCGCATCCTGAAGCGCACCAGCCACATCACTGTGGTTGTGTCCGATCGCTGAGACTCTGGAGACTAGCAATGGGTCAGAAAGTACATCCTAATGGTATTCGCCTGGGTATTGTAAAACCATGGAACTCTACCTGGTTTGCGAACACCAAAGAATTCGCTGACAACCTGGACAGCGATTTTAAAGTACGTCAGTACCTGACGAAGGAACTGGCTAAAGCGTCTGTATCTCGTATCGTTATCGAGCGTCCGGCTAAGAGCATCCGTGTGACTATTCACACCGCTCGCCCGGGTATCGTTATCGGTAAAAAAGGTGAAGACGTAGAAAAACTGCGTAAGGTCGTAGCGGATATCGCTGGCGTTCCTGCACAGATCAACATCGCCGAAGTTCGTAAACCTGAACTGGACGCTAAACTGGTTGCTGACAGCATCACTTCTCAGCTGGAACGTCGCGTTATGTTCCGTCGTGCGATGAAGCGTGCTGTACAGAACGCCATGCGTCTGGGCGCTAAAGGTATCAAAGTTGAAGTTAGCGGCCGTCTGGGCGGCGCGGAAATCGCACGTACCGAATGGTACCGCGAAGGTCGCGTACCGCTGCACACTCTGCGTGCTGACATCGACTACAACACCTCTGAAGCGCACACCACTTATGGTGTAATCGGCGTTAAAGTGTGGATCTTCAAAGGCGAGATCCTGGGTGGTATGGCTGCTGTTGAACAACCGGAAAAACCGGCTGCTCAACCGAAAAAGCAGCAGCGTAAAGGCCGTAAATAAGGAGCGTCGCTGATGTTACAACCAAAGCGTACAAAATTCCGTAAAATGCACAAAGGCCGCAACCGTGGTCTGGCTGCAGGCGCGGATGTTAGCTTCGGCAGCTTCGGCCTGAAAGCTGTTGGCCGTGGTCGTCTGACTGCCCGTCAGATCGAAGCAGCACGTCGTGCTATGACCCGTGCAGTTAAGCGTCAAGGTAAGATCTGGATCCGTGTATTCCCGGACAAACCGATCACTGAAAAGCCGCTGGCAGTGCGTATGGGTAAAGGTAAAGGTAACGTGGAGTATTGGGTTGCCTTGATTCAGCCGGGTAAAGTCCTGTATGAAATGGACGGCGTACCGGAAGAGCTGGCCCGTGAAGCATTCAAGCTGGCAGCAGCGAAACTGCCGATTAAAACCACCTTTGTAACTAAGACGGTGATGTAATGAAAGCAAAAGAGCTGCGTGAGAAGAGCGTTGAAGAGCTGAACACCGAGCTACTGAACCTGCTGCGTGAGCAGTTCAACCTGCGTATGCAGGCTGCAAGTGGCCAGCTGCAACAGTCTCACCTGTTGAAGCAAGTGCGTCGTGATGTCGCACGCGTTAAGACTTTACTGACTGAGAAGGCGGGTGCGTAATGACCGATAAAATCCGTACTCTGCAAGGTCGCGTGGTTAGCGACAAAATGGAGAAATCCATTGTTGTTGCTATCGAACGTTTTGTGAAACACCCGATCTACGGTAAATTCATCAAGCGTACGACCAAAATGCACGTACATGACGAGAACAACGAATGCGGTATCGGCGACGTGGTTGAAATCCGCGAATGCCGTCCGCTGTCCAAGACCAAATCCTGGACTCTGGTTCGCGTTGTAGAGAAAGCGGTTCTGTAATACAGTACGCATTCTCAACGAATAAACGGCTCAGCGATGGGCCGTTTATTTTTTCTACCCATATCTGATTTGCGGTGTTATAATGCCGCGCCCTCGATATGGGGTTTTTTTAACGACCTGATTTTCGGGTCTCAGTAGTAGTTGACATTAGCGGAGCACTAAAATGATCCAAGAACAGACTATGCTGAACGTCGCCGACAACTCCGGTGCACGTCGCGTAATGTGTATCAAGGTTCTGGGTGGCTCGCACCGTCGCTACGCAGGCGTAGGCGACATCATTAAGATCACCATCAAAGAAGCGATTCCGCGTGGTAAGGTCAAAAAAGGTGATGTGCTGAAGGCGGTAGTGGTGCGCACCAAGAAGGGTGTTCGTCGCCCGGACGGTTCTGTCATTCGCTTCGATGGTAATGCATGCGTTATTTTAAACAATAACAGCGAGCAGCCTATCGGTACGCGTATTTTTGGGCCGGTAACTCGTGAACTTCGTAACGAGAAGTTCATGAAAATTATCTCTCTGGCACCAGAAGTACTCTAAGGAGCGAATCATGGCAGCGAAAATCCGTCGTGATGACGAAGTTATCGTGTTAACCGGTAAAGATAAAGGTAAACGCGGTAAAGTTAAGAATGTCCTGTCTTCCGGCAAGGTCATTGTTGAAGGTATCAACCTGGTTAAGAAACACCAGAAGCCGGTTCCGGCTCTGAACCAACCGGGCGGCATCGTTGAAAAAGAAGCTGCAATTCAGGTTTCTAACGTTGCAATCTTCAATGCGGCAACCGGCAAGGCTGACCGTGTAGGCTTTAGATTCGAAGACGGCAAAAAAGTCCGTTTCTTCAAGTCTAACAGCGAAACTATCAAGTAATTTGGAGTAGTACGATGGCGAAACTGCATGATTACTACAAAGACGAAGTAGTTAACAAACTCATGACTGAGTTTAACTACAATTCTGTCATGCAAGTCCCTCGGGTCGAGAAGATCACCCTGAACATGGGTGTTGGTGAAGCGATCGCTGACAAGAAACTGCTGGATAACGCAGCAGCAGACCTGACAGCAATCTCCGGTCAAAAACCGTTGATCACCAAAGCACGCAAATCTGTTGCAGGCTTCAAAATCCGTCAGGGCTATCCGATCGGCTGTAAAGTAACTCTGCGTGGCGAACGCATGTGGGAGTTCTTTGAGCGCCTGATCACTATTGCTGTTCCTCGTATCCGTGACTTCCGTGGCTTGTCCGCTAAGTCATTCGACGGTCGTGGTAACTACAGCATGGGTGTCCGTGAGCAGATCATCTTCCCAGAAATCGACTACGATAAAGTCGACCGCGTTCGTGGTTTGGATATTACCATTACCACTACTGCGAAATCTGACGAAGAAGGCCGTGCTCTGCTGGCTGCCTTTGACTTCCCGTTCCGCAAGTAAGGTAGGGTTACTAAATGGCTAAGCAATCAATGAAAGCACGCGAAGTAAAACGCGTAGCTTTAGCTGATAAATACTTCGCGAAACGCGCTGAACTGAAAGCGATCATCTCTGATGTGAACGCAACCGACGAAGATCGTTGGAATGCGGTTCTTAAGCTGCAGACTCTGCCGCGTGATTCCAGCCCGTCACGTCAGCGTAACCGCTGCCGTCAAACTGGTCGTCCGCACGCTTTCCTGCGGAAGTTCGGGTTGAGCCGTATTAAGGTCCGTGAAGCCGCTATGCGCGGTGAAATTCCGGGTCTGAAAAAGGCTAGCTGGTAATTGTCACCAATTGAATCACGGGAGTAAAGACAGATGAGCATGCAAGATCCGATCGCGGATATGCTGACCCGTATCCGTAACGGTCAGGCCGCGAACAAAGCTGCGGTCACCATGCCTTCCTCCAAGCTGAAAGTGGCAATTGCCAACGTGCTGAAGGAAGAAGGTTTTATTGAAGATTTTAAAGTTGAAGGCGACACCAAGCCGGAACTGGAACTGACTCTTAAGTATTTCCAGGGTAAAGCTGTTGTAGAAAGCATTCAGCGTGTCAGCCGCCCAGGTCTGCGCATCTACAAACGTAAAGATGAGCTGCCGAAAGTTATGGCCGGTCTGGGTATCGCAGTTGTTTCTACCTCTAAAGGTGTTATGACTGATCGTGCAGCGCGCCAGGCTGGTCTTGGTGGCGAAATTATCTGCTACGTAGCCTAATCGGAGGAAAAAATGTCTCGTGTTGCTAAAGCACCGGTCGTTGTTCCTGCCGGCGTTGATGTCAAAATCAACGGTCAGGTTATTACGATCAAAGGTAAAAACGGCGAGCTGACTCGTACTCTCAACGATGCTGTTGAAGTTAAACATGCAGATAATGCACTGACCTTCGGTCCGCGTGATGGTTACGCAGACGGTTGGGCACAGGCTGGTACCGCGCGTGCCCTGCTGAACTCAATGGTTATCGGTGTTACCGAAGGCTTCACTAAGAAGCTGCAGCTGGTTGGTGTAGGTTATCGTGCAGCGGTTAAAGGGAATGTAGTAAACCTGTCTTTAGGTTTCTCTCACCCGGTTGACCATCAGCTGCCGGCAGGTATCACTGCTGAATGTCCGACTCAAACTGAAATCGTGCTGAAAGGCGCTGATAAGCAGGTGATCGGCCAGGTTGCAGCAGATCTGCGCGCCTACCGTCGTCCTGAGCCTTACAAAGGCAAGGGTGTTCGTTACGCCGACGAAGTCGTGCGTACCAAAGAGGCTAAGAAGAAGTAAGGTAACACTATGGATAAGAAATCTGCTCGTATCCGTCGTGCGACCCGCGCACGCCGCAAGCTCAAAGAGCTGGGCGCAACTCGCCTGGTGGTACATCGTACCCCGCGTCATATTTACGCACAGGTAATTGCACCGAACGGTTCTGAAGTTCTGGTAGCTGCTTCTACTGTAGAAAAAGCTATCGCTGAACAACTGAAGTACACCGGTAACAAAGACGCGGCTGCAGCTGTGGGTAAAGCTGTCGCTGAACGCGCTCTGGAAAAAGGCATCAAAGATGTGTCCTTTGACCGTTCCGGGTTCCAATATCATGGTCGTGTCCAGGCACTGGCAGATGCTGCCCGTGAAGCTGGCCTTCAGTTCTAAGGTAGAGGTGTAAGATGGCTCACATCGAAAAACAAGCTGGCGAACTGCAGGAAAAGCTGATCGCGGTAAACCGCGTATCTAAAACCGTTAAAGGTGGTCGTATTTTCTCCTTCACAGCTCTGACTGTAGTAGGCGATGGTAACGGTCGCGTAGGTTTTGGTTACGGTAAAGCGCGTGAAGTTCCAGCAGCGATCCAGAAAGCGATGGAAAAAGCCCGTCGCAATATGATTAACGTCGCGCTGAACAACGGCACCCTGCAGCACCCGGTTAAAGGTGTTCACACGGGGTCTCGTGTATTCATGCAGCCAGCTTCCGAAGGTACCGGTATCATCGCCGGTGGTGCAATGCGCGCCGTTCTGGAAGTTGCTGGGGTTCATAACGTTCTGGCTAAAGCATACGGTTCCACCAACCCGATCAACGTGGTTCGTGCAACTATTGATGGCCTGGAAAATATGAATTCTCCAGAAATGGTCGCTGCCAAGCGTGGTAAATCCGTTGAAGAAATTCTGGGGAAATAAACCATGGCAAAGACTATTAAAATTACTCAAACCCGCAGTGCAATCGGTCGTCTGCCGAAACACAAGGCAACGCTGCTTGGCCTGGGTCTGCGTCGTATTGGCCACACCGTAGAGCGCGAGGATACTCCTGCTGTTCGTGGTATGGTCAACGCGGTTTCCTTCATGGTTAAAGTTGAGGAGTAAGAGATGCGTTTAAATACTCTGTCTCCGGCCGAAGGCTCCAAAAAGGCGGGTAAACGCCTGGGTCGTGGTATCGGTTCTGGCCTCGGTAAAACCGGTGGTCGTGGTCACAAAGGTCAGAAGTCTCGTTCTGGCGGTGGCGTACGTCGCGGTTTCGAGGGTGGTCAGATGCCTCTGTACCGTCGTCTGCCGAAATTCGGCTTCACTTCTCGCAAAGCAGCGATTACAGCCGAAGTTCGTCTGTCTGACCTGGCGAAAGTAGAAGGCGGCGTTGTAGACCTGAACACGCTGAAAGCGGCAAACATTATCGGTATCCAGATTGAGTTCGCGAAAGTGATCCTGGCTGGTGAAGTCACTACTCCGGTAACTGTTCGTGGCCTGCGTGTTACTAAAGGCGCTCGTGCTGCTATCGAAGCTGCTGGCGGTAAAATCGAGGAATAAGTAGCAGATGGCTAAACAACCGGGATTAGATTTTCAAAGTGCCAAAGGTGGCTTAGGTGAGCTGAAACGCAGACTGCTGTTTGTTATCGGCGCGCTGATTGTGTTCCGTATTGGCTCTTTTATTCCGATCCCTGGTATTGATGCCGCTGTACTTGCCAAACTGCTTGAGCAACAGCGAGGCACCATCATTGAAATGTTTAACATGTTCTCTGGTGGTGCTCTCAGCCGTGCTTCTATCTTTGCCCTGGGGATCATGCCGTATATTTCGGCGTCGATCATTATCCAGCTGTTGACGGTGGTTCATCCAACGCTGGCAGAAATTAAGAAAGAAGGGGAGTCTGGTCGTCGTAAGATCAGCCAGTACACCCGTTACGGTACTCTGGTGCTGGCGATATTCCAGTCGATCGGTATTGCTACCGGTTTGCCGAATATGCCTGGTATGCAGGGCCTGGTGATGAATCCAGGCTTTGCATTCTATTTCACCGCTGTTGTAAGTCTGGTTACAGGGACGATGTTCCTGATGTGGCTCGGCGAACAGATTACTGAGCGCGGTATCGGTAACGGTATCTCAATCATCATCTTCGCTGGTATCGTTGCGGGACTCCCGCCAGCCATTGCCCATACTATCGAGCAAGCGCGTCAAGGCGACCTGCACTTCCTCGTGTTGCTGTTGGTTGCAGTATTAGTATTTGCAGTGACGTTCTTTGTAGTATTCGTTGAACGTGGTCAACGCCGTATTGTGGTAAACTACGCCAAACGTCAGCAAGGTCGTCGTGTCTATGCTGCACAGAGCACACATTTACCGCTGAAAGTGAATATGGCGGGGGTAATCCCGGCAATCTTCGCTTCCAGTATTATTCTGTTCCCGGCGACCATCGCGTCATGGTTCGGGGGCGGTACTGGTTGGAACTGGCTGACAACAATTTCGCTGTATTTGCAGCCTGGGCAACCGCTTTATGTGTTACTCTATGCGTCTGCAATCATCTTCTTCTGTTTCTTCTACACGGCGTTGGTTTTCAACCCGCGTGAAACAGCAGATAACCTGAAGAAGTCCGGTGCATTTGTACCAGGAATTCGTCCGGGAGAGCAAACGGCGAAGTATATCGATAAAGTAATGACCCGCCTGACCCTGGTTGGTGCGCTGTATATTACCTTTATCTGCCTGATCCCGGAGTTCATGCGTGATGCAATGAAAGTGCCGTTCTACTTCGGTGGGACCTCACTGCTTATCGTTGTTGTCGTGATTATGGACTTTATGGCTCAAGTGCAAACTCTGATGATGTCCAGTCAGTATGAGTCTGCATTGAAGAAGGCGAACCTGAAAGGCTACGGCCGTTAATTGGTCGCCTGAGAAGTTACGGAGAGTAAAAATGAAAGTTCGTGCTTCCGTCAAGAAATTATGCCGTAACTGCAAAATCGTTAAGCGTGATGGTGTCATCCGTGTGATTTGCAGTGCCGAGCCGAAGCATAAACAGCGCCAAGGCTGATTTTTTCGCATATTTTTCTTGCAAAGTTGGGTTGAGCTGGCTAGATTAGCCAGCCAATCTTTTGTATGTCTGTACGTTTCCATTTGAGTATCCTGAAAACGGGCTTTTCAGCATGGTACGTACATATTAAATAGTAGGAGTGCATAGTGGCCCGTATAGCAGGCATTAACATTCCTGATCAGAAACACGCCGTGATCGCGTTAACTTCGATCTACGGTGTCGGCAAGACCCGTTCTAAAGCCATCCTGGCTGCAGCGGGTATCGCTGAAAATGTTAAGATCAGTGAGCTGTCTGAAGAACAAATCGACACGCTGCGTGACGAAGTTGCCAAATTTGTCGTTGAAGGTGATCTGCGCCGTGAAATCAGCATGAGCATCAAGCGCCTGATGGATCTTGGTTGCTATCGCGGTTTTCGTCATCGTCGTGGTCTCCCGGTTCGCGGTCAGCGTACCAAGACCAACGCTCGTACCCGTAAGGGTCCGCGCAAACCGATCAAGAAATAATCGGGGTGATTGAATAATGGCAAAGGCACCAGTTCGCGCACGTAAACGTGTAAGAAAACAAGTCTCTGACGGCGTGGCTCATATCCATGCTTCTTTCAACAACACCATCGTGACTATTACCGATCGTCAGGGTAATGCGCTGGGTTGGGCAACAGCCGGTGGTTCCGGTTTCCGTGGTTCTCGCAAATCCACTCCGTTTGCAGCTCAGGTTGCAGCAGAGCGTTGCGCTGACGCCGTGAAAGAATACGGTATCAAGAATCTGGAAGTTATGGTTAAAGGTCCGGGTCCAGGCCGCGAATCTACTATTCGTGCTCTGAACGCCGCTGGTTTCCGCATCACTAATATTACTGATGTGACTCCGATCCCTCATAACGGTTGTCGTCCGCCGAAAAAACGTCGCGTATAACGCTTCGTTTTCCAGGTTAGTTGGAGAAAGAAAATGGCAAGATATTTGGGTCCTAAGCTCAAGCTGAGCCGTCGTGAGGGCACCGACTTATTCCTTAAGTCTGGCGTTCGCGCGATCGATACCAAGTGTAAAATTGAACAAGCTCCTGGCCAGCACGGTGCGCGCAAGCCGCGTCTGTCTGACTATGGTGTGCAGTTGCGTGAAAAGCAAAAAGTTCGCCGCATTTACGGTGTGCTGGAGCGTCAGTTCCGTAACTACTACAAAGAAGCAGCACGTCTGAAAGGCAACACCGGTGAAAACCTGTTGGCTCTGCTGGAAGGTCGTCTGGACAACGTTGTATACCGTATGGGCTTCGGCGCCACTCGTGCAGAAGCACGTCAGCTGGTTAGCCATAAAGCAATTATGGTAAACGGTCGTGTTGTTAACATCGCTTCTTATCAGGTTAGTCCGAATGACGTTGTTAGCATTCGTGAGAAAGCGAAGAAGCAGTCTCGCGTGAAAGCCGCTCTGGAGCTGGCTGAGCAGCGTGAAAAGCCAACCTGGCTGGAAGTTGATGCTGGCAAGATGGAAGGTACGTACAAGCGTAAGCCTGAGCGTTCTGATCTGTCTGCGGACATTAACGAACACCTGATCGTCGAGCTTTACTCCAAGTAAAGCTTAGTACCAAAGAGAGGACACAATGCAGGGTTCTGTGACAGAGTTTCTAAAACCGCGCCTGGTAGATATCGAGCAAGTGAGTTCGACGCACGCCAAGGTGACCCTTGAGCCTTTAGAGCGTGGCTTCGGCCATACTCTGGGTAACGCACTGCGCCGTATTCTGCTCTCATCGATGCCGGGTTGCGCGGTGACCGAGGTTGAGATTGATGGTGTACTACATGAGTACAGCACCAAAGAAGGCGTTCAGGAAGACATCCTGGAAATCCTGCTCAACCTGAAAGGGCTGGCGGTGAGAGTTCAGGGTAAAGATGAAGTTATTCTTACCTTGAATAAATCTGGCATTGGCCCTGTGACTGCAGCCGATATCACCCATGATGGGGATGTCGAAATCGTCAAGCCGCAGCACGTGATCTGCCACCTGACCGATGAAAACGCGTCTATTAGTATGCGTATCAAAGTTCAGCGCGGTCGTGGTTATGTGCCGGCTTCTACCCGAATTCATTCGGAAGAAGATGAGCGCCCAATCGGCCGTCTGCTGGTCGACGCCTGCTACAGCCCTGTAGAGCGTATTGCCTACAATGTTGAAGCAGCGCGTGTAGAACAGCGTACCGACCTGGACAAGCTGGTCATCGAAATGGAAACCAACGGCACAATCGATCCTGAAGAGGCGATTCGTCGTGCGGCAACCATCCTGGCTGAACAACTGGAAGCTTTCGTTGATTTACGTGATGTACGTCAACCGGAAGTGAAAGAAGAGAAACCAGAATTCGATCCGATCCTGCTGCGCCCTGTTGACGATCTGGAATTGACTGTCCGCTCTGCTAACTGCCTCAAGGCAGAAGCTATCCACTATATCGGTGATCTGGTACAGCGTACCGAGGTTGAGCTTCTTAAGACGCCTAACCTGGGTAAAAAATCTCTTACCGAGATTAAAGACGTGCTGGCTTCCCGTGGACTGTCTCTGGGTATGCGCCTGGAAAACTGGCCACCGGCAAGCATCGCTGACGAGTAACCGGATCACAGGTTAAGGTTTTACTGAGAAGGATAAGGTCATGCGCCATCGTAAGAGTGGTCGTCAACTGAACCGCAACAGCAGCCATCGCCAGGCTATGTTCCGCAACATGGCAGGTTCACTGGTTCGTCATGAAATCATCAAGACGACCCTGCCTAAAGCGAAAGAGCTGCGTCGCGTAGTTGAGCCGCTGATTACTCTTGCCAAGACTGATAGCGTTGCTAATCGTCGTCTGGCATTCGCCCGTACTCGTGATAACGAGATCGTGGCAAAACTGTTTAACGAGCTGGGCCCGCGTTTCGCGAGCCGCGCCGGTGGTTACACTCGCATTCTGAAGTGTGGCTTCCGTGCAGGCGACAACGCGCCGATGGCATACATCGAGCTGGTTGATCGTTCAGAGAAAACAGAAGCTGCTGCAGAGTAATCTGTAGTAACGTAAAAAAACCCGCTTCGGCGGGTTTTTTTATACCCTCCTGAACCCCACATATCTACAATAATTGTATTCTTTTCGTTCAATCCCTGGAGCGACGTATGTGGTTACTTGACCAGTGGGCAGAGCGTCATATTATCGAGGCACAGCGTAAAGGCGAGTTTGATAATCTGCCTGGCCGCGGCGAGCCGCTTATTCTGGACGATGACTCTCATGTGCCGGCGGAACTTCGTGCGGGTTATCGCTTACTCAAGAATGCGGGCTGTCTTCCCCCTGAACTGGAGCAGCGCAGAGACGCTATTCAGTTACTTGATATCCTCAACAGTATCCGGGAAGATGACCCTCGATACCATCAGGTTAGTCGCCAGCTCTCGCTGCTTGAACTAAAACTTCGGCAGGCTGGGTTGAGTACCGACTTTTTACACGGTGAGTATGCAGAAAAACTGCTGCATAAAATCAACGATAATTAACGGAGCTTGTATGTATCGCATTGGTGAGCTGGCAAAGCTGGCAGACGTAACGCCTGATACCATTCGCTACTATGAAAAACAGCAGATGATGGATCATGAGGTACGTACTGAAGGCGGATTTCGTCTGTATACCGAAAACGATCTTCAGCGTCTCAAGTTTATTCGTTATGCGCGACAGTTGGGTTTCACGCTCGACTCGATCCGCGAGCTTTTATCGATCCGAATTGATCCTGAGCACCATACCTGTCAGGAGTCAAAAAGTATTGTGCAAGAGCGATTGCAGGAGGTTGAAGCCAGGATTGCGGAACTGCAAACGATGCAGCGTTCGTTACAAAGGCTTAATGATGCTTGTTGCGGAACGGCCCACAGTAGCGTCTATTGTTCCATTCTGGAAGCCCTGGAGCAGGGGGCCAGTGGGGCGAAATCAGGATGTTGATTTATTGAACCGGCGGGGCTACACTCGCGCCGTTAATTTATACAATCGGGAGACATTATGAGTCGTTATCAACATAAGAAAGGGCAGATAAAGGACAATGCCATCGAGGCATTACTGCACGATCCCCTTTTCAGGCAACGCGTTGAAAAAAATAAGAAAGGCAAAGGAAGTTATCTGCGTAAAGGTAAACACGGTAATCGAGGGAACTGGGAGGCCAGTGGCAAGAAAGTAAGTGACTTTTTTACCACTGGCCTTCTGCTTATTAAGAACGGTTATTTTGTTCTTTCAGCAGATCGCGGATTTCGCCCAATAACACTTCCTCTTTAGAAGGCGCTGGCGGAGCTGCCGGCTCTTCTGCTTTTTTACGGTTGAGTCTGTTGATAAGCTTAATGGCAACAAAGATAGCAAAGGCCACAATCACAAAATCAAATACGTTCTGGATAAACACGCCGTAATGCATGACGACCGCCGGAATATCTCCCTGCGCTTCGCGTAACGTAAAAGCAAATTGTTTAAAGTCGATCCCGCCGATTAACAATCCCAACGGCGGCATAATGATATCGGCAACCAGTGAAGAAACAATCTTACCGAATGCCGCGCCAATAATGACACCCACTGCCAAATCCACAACATTCCCGCGCATCGCGAATTCGCGAAATTCTTTAATAAAACTCATTTTTATTCTCCCTATGCAGCTGACGTTATAAGTTTAACAAATGCTAAGGCATTTTCCATTTACGGCTTCTGTTTAGCGAAATAAATTAAACCTTGATAAATAAAGGGAATTAAAAAGGGCGCTGAATGAGCGCCCCTTAAATTAGAGGAAGAAAGGACTTGGCTGGAACAGACGTTCGACGTCGGTAATAAACTTTTTATCGGTCAAAAACATAATGACGTGATCGCCTTGTTCAATGCGCAAATTGTCATTAGCAATCATGACATCATTACCGCGAACGACCGCGCCAATAATGGTGCCTGGGGGCAGTTTAATTTCGTCAATGACGCGGCCAACCACGCGGGAAGTGCTTTCATCGCCGTGCGCGACGGCTTCGATGGCTTCGGCAACTCCGCGACGTAGTGAGGAAACGCCGACGATATCCGCTTTACGCACATGGCTCAGTAATGCAGAGATGGTGGCCTGCTGCGGAGAAATCGCAATATCTATAACGCTACCCTGCACAAGATCGACATAAGCTCGACGCTGAATCAACACCATCACTTTTTTGGCGCCCATCCGCTTAGCCAACATCGCGGACATGATATTGGCTTCATCATCGTTAGTGACCGCGATAAAGAGATCGACCTGATCAATATGCTCCTCCGCCAGCAATTCCTGATCGGAGGCGTCGCCAAAAAAGACGATCGTGTTTTGCAGTTTCTCAGCCAATTCTGCGGCGCGTTGTTGATCGCGTTCGATCAATTTAACGCTATAGTCTTTTTCCAGACGCCTTGCCAGCCCGGCGCCGATATTGCCGCCGCCCACCAGCATGATGCGCTTGTAGGGTTTTTCCAGACGCTGTAATTCGCTCATTACTGCACGGATATGCTGTGAAGCCGCAATAAAGAAGACTTCATCCCCTGCTTCCACGATAGTCGAGCCCTGAGGACGGATTGGTCTGTCATGACGGAAAATTGCGGCAACGCGGGTATCGATATGCGGCATATGTTCTCGCATTGTCGAGAGCGCGTTACCTATTAGTGGACCGCCATAGTAGGCTTTTACTACTGCCAGACTGACTTTCCCTTCAGCAAAGTTTACAACCTGTAATGCTCCCGGATACTCGATCAGACGATAAATATTATCGATAACCAACTGCTCCGGCGCGATCAGATGATCAATCGGAACCGCTTCAGAATGAAAGAGTTTATCCGCATCGCGAACATAGTCCGGGGAGCGAATGCGGGCGATACGGTTTGGAGTGTTGAAGAGTGAATAGGCTACCTGGCAGGCAACCATATTAGTTTCATCTGAACTGGTGACAGCGACCAGCATATCCGCATCGTCAGCGCCCGCTTCGCGCAACACGCGGGGATGCGAACCATGCCCCTGAACTACGCGTAGATCGAACTTATCTTGCAAACTGCGTAACCGTTCGCCGTTGGTATCAACCACCGTGATGTCGTTGTTTTCGCCGACCAGGTTTTCCGCCAGTGTTCCGCCAACTTGCCCTGCGCCCAGTATGATAATTTTCATCAGTCGTGGCCCGTTATCTCATCACTTCTTGATTAGCTTAGCGTAAAAGAACCCATCACCTTCTTCGCCGCCCGGCAGATTTTGCTGTCCTGGCTGATCAGGTGTTCCCGTTTCGCTGAGCGCGGCATCGGGAGTGCGTTGCAAAAAGGTTTTGATCTGATCGCGGTTTTCTTCCGGCAGTACGGAACAGGTGGCGTAAACCAGCGTCCCGCCGGGCTTCAGGCGCGGCCAGACGGCATCAAGAATTTCCGCCTGTAATTGCGCCAGTTCCGCGATATCGCGATCGCGACGCAGCCATTTGATATCTGGATGACGGCGAATGACGCCGGTTGCGGAGCAGGGCGCATCCAGCAGAATACGGTCAAACTGCTGCTCGCCGCACCATTGGGCGGGATAACGTCCATCCCCTTGTTTAACTGTCGCTTTCATCCCAAGACGCTTTAGGTTGTCGTAAACGCGGGAGAGTCGTTGTTCATCAATATCAACCGCCACCACGTCTGCTTCGGGGGCCACTTCGAGAATATGCGTGGTTTTACCGCCGGGCGCGGCGCACAAGTCTAAAATGTGCTCACCGTTCTGAGGAGCGAGAAAAACCGCACATCCCTGCGCAGAGACATCCTGGACAGTTACCCAACCCTCAGCAAAACCGGGTAAAGCATGTACCGGAGCTGGCGTTTCCAGACGTACAGCGTCGGGATAATCGGGATGGGGATATCCCTTCATGCCTGCGTCTTCAAGTAAGCCAAGCCAACCGTCGCGGGTGTGGTGTGTACGATTTACACGTAGCCACATCGGTGGACGCTGGTTATTCGCTTCAATAATGCGTTGCCACTGTGTGGGGTAAGCATTTTGCAAACGCTTTACCAGCCAACCTGGATGTAAAAAGCGCGCATCGCTGGTCGCAAACTCATTAAGCAACGTTTCCTGCTGGCGCTGGAACTGGCGCAGGACGCCGTTAATTAACCCTTTCAACTGCGGACGTTTGATGGAGACCGCGCCTTCAACGGTTTCAGCCAGCGCCGCATGGGGAGGAACGCGGGTGTACAGCAACTGATAAAAGCCGACCATAATTAAGTAATGCACTGTACGCTGCTTGCCGGTCATTGGACGAGACATCAGCTTATTGATCAGCCATTCCAGCTGTGAAAGGGTGCGCAGGACGCCAAAGCACAGCTCCTGAAGTAGCGCTTTGTCTTTATCGGCGACTTTTTGTTGCAGCGGCGGGAGCACATTACTTAATGATTGTCCCTGCTCGACGACCTGTTCAACGGCCTGTGCCGCCAGACTACGTAAATTGTTTTGTTTTTTCATATGTATAAAATAAAAATGCCCGGTAACACCGGGCTTATAAAGACGTGACCGTCAGGCAAGACGGTTACCAGGAATAAACCATTCCCGGCGTGAATTTAACAGATCCTGGGCGCTCATCGCTTTTTTGCCGGCAGGCTGAAGCGAAAGCAAATTTAATATCCCCTTGCCTGTTGCAACCTGAATGCCCTGTTTCGTCGCGGCCAGAATAGTTCCCGGCAGCGACTGCGTGGCGTCCTCAATGACGGACGCCTGCCAGACTTTTACCGGCTGACCGTCGATTTCCAGCCAGCTCATTGGCCACGGATTAAAGGCGCGAATGCAACGCTCCAGCTGTGCTGCGGAGAGAGACCAGTCAATACGCGCTTCTTCTTTACTGAGCTTTTCCGCATGAGTGACCAGCGCTTCATTCTGCGCTTCAGGCGTCGCTGTGCCGTCCGCCAGTTGTTTTAGTGTGGTAATTAACCCCTGCGGGCCAAGTTCAGCCAACTTATTATACAGTGAGCCACTGGTATCTTCTGCGGTAATCGGGCACGCAAGTTTATACAGCATGTCGCCGGTATCCAGCCCTACATCCATCTGCATAATTGTGACGCCGGTTTCCGCATCGCCTGCCCAGAGTGAGCGCTGAATAGGCGCCGCGCCGCGCCAGCGTGGAAGCAGAGAACCGTGAACGTTGATACATCCGAGACGGGGCATATCCAGCACTGCCTTTGGGAGAATCAGACCATATGCTACGACAACCATGACGTCGGCATGTAAGTCAGCAACCAGATGCTGGTTTTCCTGAGGACGAAGCGACACGGGCTGGAAAACGGGCAGGCCTTTTTCTTCCGCCAGCACTTTTACCGGGCTGGGCATCAACTTTTTGCCGCGACCTGCTGGACGATCGGGTTGGGTAAATACGCCGACAACGTTATGTCCAGAAGTTAACAGCGCGTCGAGATGACGCGCTGCAAAGTCAGGTGTACCCGCAAAAATAATACGTAGTGAATCTGACACGTTGGTTCTTGTCCTTTAAGCTCGGGCGTTCAGGCGGTCGAGTTTTTCTACTTTCTGACGAATACGTTGTTGCTTCAGCGGCGACAAATAATCGATAAACAGTTTACCGACCAGATGATCCATCTCATGCTGAATGCAAATTGCCAGCAAACCATCCGCTTCAAGCTCAAACGGGTTGCCGTCGCGATCCAGCGCGCGGATTTTCACTTTCTCGGCGCGCGGCACTAAAGCGCGCTGTTCCGGAATCGACAGACAGCCTTCTTCTATACCCGTTTCGCCACTTTTCTCCAGCAATTCCGGATTAATGAGTACCAGGCGCTCGTCGCGGTTTTCCGAAACGTCAATCACGATGATCCGCTGGTGGATATCGACCTGCGTTGCGGCCAGACCGATACCTTCTTCCGCGTACATCGTTTCGAACATATCATCGACGATACGCTGAATTTCTGCATTCACTTCTTCAACCGGCTTTGCGACTTTGCGAAGGCGCTCGTCCGGAATATGTAACACTTGCAAAACTGACATAATTATCCAGAGTTGTGTTCAGGAGTTGAAAAGATTATTACCTCTATTCTAGACAAATCCCCACCTGATTGACAGCATCAGTGACCAATCGCAAAGATTGTTCAGACTGCTTGTGGCAGGGGAGGGAAAGGATGGCCCGTACCGAAATTTGGTTACGTTTAATGTACGTCGGCGACCTTTATGGCGAGGCGATGTTGAACATGGCGAACTCGCTTATTCGCCAGCCTCAGATAAATCGCACGCACCTTCAGGAGGCTGGTCTTACCGCGCGACAAGCTGAACGTTTTTTACAGCTTCCAGCAGGTGTGCTTGATGAGACATTACGCTGGCTTGAACTACCGCAGCACCATTTTCTGTGTGCGGATAGTGAGATTTATCCTCCCCAACTGCGTGCTATTGACGATTATCCCGGCGCTATTTTTATTGACGGCGATCCTGCCTGTCTGCATACCTGCCAACTTGCCGTCGTAGGGAGCCGGAGCCACTCCTGGTATGGAGAACGCTGGGGACGTCTGCTTTGCGAAAGCCTTGCGAAAAGCGGTTTGACGATCACCAGCGGCCTTGCCCGGGGAATTGATGGCGTAGCACACAACGCCGCGGTGAGTATGGGGGGAAAAAGTGTAGCGGTGTTAGGGAATGGCTTGGCAAAGATTTATCCTCGCCGACATGCCATGCTGGCTGAAAACTTGATTGCCACCGGCGGCGCAGTGGTCTCAGAATTTCCGCTTTCAACGCCTCCGCTACCGCAACATTTTCCTCGCAGAAACCGTATCATCAGCGGACTGAGCAAAGGCGTGCTGGTGATTGAGGCGGCGTTGCGCAGCGGTTCGTTGGTGACGGCGCGCTGCGCGCTTGAACAGGGGCGGGACGTTTTTGCATTACCAGGTCCTATCGGTAGTCCGGGAAGCGAAGGCACACACTGGTTAATTAAACAAGGGGCCACGCTTGTGACGACGCCGGAGGATATTCTGGAAAATTTGCAATACGGCTTACACTGGTTGCCAACTACGGCGGAAAATTCACTTTATTCACTAAATCAGGATGAGGCGGCATTGCCATTTCCTGAGCTCCTGGCTAACGTAGGAGATGAGGTAACACCTGTTGACGTCGTCGCTGAACGTGCCGGCCAACCTGTGCCAGCGGTAGTGGCTCAGCTACTCGAACTGGAGTTAGCAGGATGGATCGCAGCTGTACCCGGCGGCTATGTCCGATTAAGGAGGGCAAGCCATGTTCGACGTACTAATGTATTTGTTTGAAACATACATCCATAACGAAGCCGAGCTGCGCGTGGATCAGGACAGACTGGAGCGTGATCTCACCGACGCTGGGTTTGATCGCGAGGACATCTACAATGCGCTGCTGTGGCTGGAAAAACTCGCTGACTATCAGGATGGCCTCGCGGAACCCATGCAACTTGCTTCCGACCCTCTTTCAATGCGCATTTATACGGTTGAAGAGTGTGAAAGGCTTGATGCCAGTTGCCGGGGGTTTCTGTTATTCCTTGAGCAGATTCAGGTGCTAAACCTCGAAACACGAGAAATGGTGATTGAGCGTGTGCTGGCGCTGGATACCGCAGAGTTTGACCTGGAAGACTTGAAATGGGTTATTTTGATGGTGTTATTCAACATTCCGGGCTGTGAAAACGCCTATCAGCAAATGGAAGAATTACTCTTTGAGGTAAATGAAGGTATGCTGCATTGATAGGTGTTAATGCTGCATGAGTGAATATGGCTAAATCAGCACTGTTTTCGGTGCGTAAAAATGAGCCCTGCCCGCAGTGCGGGGCCGAACTGGTAATTCGTTCCGGGAAACATGGTCCGTTTCTCGGCTGTTCTCGCTATCCGGAATGCGATTACGTTCGTCCGCTGAAAAGTCAGGCGGACGGGCATATCGTTAAAATTCTAGAGGGGCAACTGTGTCCTGAGTGTGGCGCCGTACTGGTGCTGCGTCAGGGGCGCTTTGGTATGTTCATCGGATGCAGTCAGTATCCGCAATGTGAACATACAGTGGTTATTGATAAACCGGATGAAACGGCGATAGCCTGTCCAGCCTGCCAGCAAGGACATTTGGTCCAGCGCCGTTCTCGTTACGGTAAAATCTTTCATTCCTGCGATCGCTACCCGGAATGTCAGTTCGTCATTAACTTCACACCGGTTGCGGGGGAATGCCCCGAGTGCCATTATCCGCTACTCATCGAAAAGAAAACCGCGCAGGGCGTGAAGCGCTTTTGCGCCAGTAAACAATGTGGAAAGCCGGTTCCGGTGGAATAAACAAGTGAATAATAACCTGCCAACAGGATCTATCGCCGCGGCGGTAGATCTCCTGAATAAAGAAAATGTCATCGCTTATCCAACAGAAGCCGTTTTCGGCGTCGGCTGCGATCCCGATAGTGAAACAGCCGTTACGCGCCTGTTGGCGTTAAAACAACGGCCCGTCGATAAGGGACTCATTTTGATTGCCGCCAGCTTTGAGCAGTTAAAACCTTATATTGATGACAGCATACTTACCGCCGCACAGCGTAAAGCAGTATTTGATTGCTGGCCCGGGCCGGTAACGTTTGTTTTTCCTGCGCCCGCGACAACGCCGCGGTGGCTCACGGGACGTTTTGATTCCCTGGCCGTTCGTGTTACCAACCACCCGCTGGTGGTCGCGCTATGCAATGCGTATGGCAAACCGCTGGTTTCCACCAGCGCCAATCTGAGCGGATTACCGCCATGCCGTACCGTTGAAGAGGTGCGTGCGCAATTTGGCGATGATTTTCCGGTGGTTGAAGGCGCAACGGGTGGGCGTTTAAATCCTTCAGAAATTCGCGATGCTCTGACGGGCGAACTGTTTCGACAGGGGTAATATGATGGAAACCTATGCTGTTTTTGGAAATCCGATTGCGCACAGCAAATCGCCATTTATTCATCAGCAATTTGCTCAGCAGCTAGATATTGTTCACCCCTATGGTCGCGTGCTGGCCCCCATTAATAATTTCATTAATACGCTTGATGCCTTTTTCGCGGCAGGGGGAAAAGGCGCAAACATTACAGTACCTTTTAAAGAGGAGGCGTTTGCGCGTTCGGATGAGTTAACGGAACGAGCATCGCTGGCGGGAGCCGTCAATACATTAAAACGGCTGGAAGATGGTCGTTTGCTTGGCGACAATACTGACGGTATCGGTTTATTAAGCGATCTCAAACGTTTAAATTTTATCCGCCCAGGATGGCGTATTTTGCTGATTGGCGCGGGCGGCGCATCCCGGGGCGTGCTGTTACCTCTGCTTTCTTTGGATTGCGCGGTCACTATCACTAACCGTACAGCTTCACGTGCCGAAGCGTTGGCGAAAATCTTTGCTCATACCGGCAGCGTTCATGCCATGGATATGGACAAGCTGGATGGTTGTGAGTTTGACCTGATTATTAATGCGACCTCCAGCGGCATACGCGGCGAAATCCCGGCGATACCAGCGTCACTTATTCACCCTTCCCTCTGTTGCTATGACATGTTCTATCAAAAAGGGAATACGCCATTTCTCTCCTGGTGTGTACAACAGGGCGCGAAACGTTACGCAGATGGGCTGGGAATGCTGGTGGGGCAGGCTGCACATGCCGTTTTGCTTTGGCACGGTGTATTACCGCAGGTCGAGCCAGTGATTGAGCTGCTACAGCAGGAATTATTAGCGTGAACCAGGCCATACAATTTCCTGACCGCGAAGAATGGGATACTGCTGCCAGCGCTGTCATCTTTCCCGCCCTGGTTAATGGGATGCAACTCACGTGTGCAATAAAAAAAGATGTACTAGCGTATCGCTTTGGTGGAGAAACAGCGGAGCAATGGCTGGCCATTTTTCGTGAGTATCGCTGGGACCTGGAAGAAGAGGCTGAAGCATTAATCCTGGCCCAGCAGGAAGACGATCACGGTTGGATATGGTTATCCTGAGAAAGATAGTCGTCTTTCCATTTTACATAGTTATTGGCGGAGTACTGCAGGCCCGATCTCTCAGCATCGCTCAGGGGGCGGATCTGTTTTACCGGACTGCCAAGATATAAATAGCCGCTTTCCAGCCGTTTGTGCTGCGGCACCAGGCTTCCCGCACCAATCATTACGTCATCTTCTATTATCGCGCCATCCAGCACAATGGAGCCCATACCGACCAGTACGCGGTTACCGATGGTACAGCCGTGCAGCATAACTTTATGGCCAACGGTAACATCTTCGCCAATGATTAATGGGTTGCCGTGTGGATTGGATGGAGACTTGTGGGTTACGTGAAGAACGCTGCCATCCTGAATGTTCGTACGAGCCCCTATCGCAACGTAATTCACATCGCCGCGAATCACCACAAGCGGCCAGATCCCGATATCATCCGCCAGACGGACATCACCAATAACCACGCTGCTGGTATCGATCATCACGCGCTGACCGATTTCAGGAAAAAGATCCTTATAAGGACGTAATGTGTCAGACATGTCTACCTCATCATAAATGAATAGTCATGAAGACTTTGGTTGCTTTAACGGCGTTGTGCAAGGGGAGATAGCATCAAAAAATCGCCACTTTGCGCAGGAATGGAGCGAAAGGGATGAAAAATCAACAAACAGAAAAAAAGATCCAAAAAACGCTTGTGCAAAAAAATGGGATCCCTATAATGCGCCTCCATCGACACGGCGGATGTGAATCACTTCACACAAACAGCCGGTCGGTTGAAGAGAAAAATCCTGAAATTCAGGGTTGACTCTGAAAGAGGAAAGCGTAATATACGCCACCTCGCGACGGTGAGCTGAAAGCCGCGTCGCACCTGCTCTTTAACAATTTATCAGACAATCTGTGTGGGCACTCGAAGATACGGATTCTTGACGTCGCAAGACGAAAAATGAATACCAAGTCTCAAGAGTGAACACGTAATTCATTACGAAGTTTAATTCTTTGAGCATCAAACTTTTAAATTGAAGAGTTTGATCATGGCTCAGATTGAACGCTGGCGGCAGGCCTAACACATGCAAGTCGAACGGTAACAGGAAGCAGCTTGCTGCTTTGCTGACGAGTGGCGGACGGGTGAGTAATGTCTGGGAAACTGCCTGATGGAGGGGGATAACTACTGGAAACGGTGGCTAATACCGCATAACGTCGCAAGACCAAAGAGGGGGACCTTCGGGCCTCTTGCCATCAGATGTGCCCAGATGGGATTAGCTTGTTGGTGAGGTAACGGCTCACCAAGGCGACGATCCCTAGCTGGTCTGAGAGGATGACCAGCCACACTGGAACTGAGACACGGTCCAGACTCCTACGGGAGGCAGCAGTGGGGAATATTGCACAATGGGCGCAAGCCTGATGCAGCCATGCCGCGTGTATGAAGAAGGCCTTCGGGTTGTAAAGTACTTTCAGCGGGGAGGAAGGTGTTGTGGTTAATAACCACAGCAATTGACGTTACCCGCAGAAGAAGCACCGGCTAACTCCGTGCCAGCAGCCGCGGTAATACGGAGGGTGCAAGCGTTAATCGGAATTACTGGGCGTAAAGCGCACGCAGGCGGTCTGTCAAGTCGGATGTGAAATCCCCGGGCTCAACCTGGGAACTGCATTCGAAACTGGCAGGCTTGAGTCTTGTAGAGGGGGGTAGAATTCCAGGTGTAGCGGTGAAATGCGTAGAGATCTGGAGGAATACCGGTGGCGAAGGCGGCCCCCTGGACAAAGACTGACGCTCAGGTGCGAAAGCGTGGGGAGCAAACAGGATTAGATACCCTGGTAGTCCACGCCGTAAACGATGTCTACTTGGAGGTTGTGCCCTTGAGGCGTGGCTTCCGGAGCTAACGCGTTAAGTAGACCGCCTGGGGAGTACGGCCGCAAGGTTAAAACTCAAATGAATTGACGGGGGCCCGCACAAGCGGTGGAGCATGTGGTTTAATTCGATGCAACGCGAAGAACCTTACCTGGTCTTGACATCCACAGAACTTTCCAGAGATGGATTGGTGCCTTCGGGAACTGTGAGACAGGTGCTGCATGGCTGTCGTCAGCTCGTGTTGTGAAATGTTGGGTTAAGTCCCGCAACGAGCGCAACCCTTATCCTTTGTTGCCAGCGATTAGGTCGGGAACTCAAAGGAGACTGCCAGTGATAAACTGGAGGAAGGTGGGGATGACGTCAAGTCATCATGGCCCTTACGACCAGGGCTACACACGTGCTACAATGGCGCATACAAAGAGAAGCGACCTCGCGAGAGCAAGCGGACCTCATAAAGTGCGTCGTAGTCCGGATTGGAGTCTGCAACTCGACTCCATGAAGTCGGAATCGCTAGTAATCGTGGATCAGAATGCCACGGTGAATACGTTCCCGGGCCTTGTACACACCGCCCGTCACACCATGGGAGTGGGTTGCAAAAGAAGTAGGTAGCTTAACCTTCGGGAGGGCGCTTACCACTTTGTGATTCATGACTGGGGTGAAGTCGTAACAAGGTAACCGTAGGGGAACCTGCGGTTGGATCACCTCCTTACCTGAAAGAAGCGTACTTTGCAGTGCTCACACAGATTGTCTGATGAAAAGTAAATAGCAAGGCGTCTTGCGAAGCAGACTGATACGTCCCCTTCGTCTAGAGGCCCAGGACACCGCCCTTTCACGGCGGTAACAGGGGTTCGAATCCCCTAGGGGACGCCAGCGTTCAAACTGATGAGGTCAAACCTCCAGGGGACGCCACTTGCTGGTTTGTGAGTGAAAGTCACCTGCCTTAATATCTCAAAACTGACTTACGAGTCACGTTTGAGATATTTGCTCTTTAAAAATCTGGATCAAGCTGAAAATTGAAACACAGAACAACGAAAGTTGTTCGTGAGTCTCTCAAATTTTCGCAACACGATGATGAATCGTAAGAAACATCTTCGGGTTGTGAGGTTAAGCGACTAAGCGTACACGGTGGATGCCC
Source organism: Salmonella sp. SSDFZ54 (assembly GCF_004010735.1). Taxonomy (NCBI): domain Bacteria; kingdom Pseudomonadati; phylum Pseudomonadota; class Gammaproteobacteria; order Enterobacterales; family Enterobacteriaceae; genus Salmonella; species Salmonella sp. SSDFZ54. The sequence goes on along the minus strand of NZ_CP034819.1, from coordinate 1,453,798 downwards.
TGGCAGTCAGAGGCGATGAAGGGCGTGCTAATCTGCGATAAGCGCCGGTAAGGTGATATGAACCGTTATAACCGGCGATACCCGAATGGGGAAACCCAGTGTGATTCGTCACACTATCATTAACTGAATCCATAGGTTAATGAGGCGAACCGGGGGAACTGAAACATCTAAGTACCCCGAGGAAAAGAAATCAACCGAGATTCCCCCAGTAGCGGCGAGCGAACGGGGAGGAGCCCAGAGCCTGAATCAGCATGTGTGTTAGTGGAAGCGTCTGGAAAGGCGCGCGATACAGGGTGACAGCCCCGTACACAAAAGCGCATATGCTGTGAGCTCGATGAGTAGGGCGGGACACGTGGTATCCTGTCTGAATATGGGGGGACCATCCTCCAAGGCTAAATACTCCTGACTGACCGATAGTGAACCAGTACCGTGAGGGAAAGGCGAAAAGAACCCCGGCGAGGGGAGTGAAAAAGAACCTGAAACCGTGTACGTACAAGCAGTGGGAGCACAGGTTTACCTGTGTGACTGCGTACCTTTTGTATAATGGGTCAGCGACTTATATTCTGTAGCAAGGTTAACCGTATAGGGGAGCCGTAGGGAAACCGAGTCTTAATTGGGCGTTAAGTTGCAGGGTATAGACCCGAAACCCGGTGATCTAGCCATGGGCAGGTTGAAGGTTGGGTAACACTAACTGGAGGACCGAACCGACTAATGTTGAAAAATTAGCGGATGACCTGTGGCTGGGGGTGAAAGGCCAATCAAACCGGGAGATAGCTGGTTCTCCCCGAAAGCTATTTAGGTAGCGCCTCGTGAATTCATCTCCGGGGGTAGAGCACTGTTTCGGCTAGGGGGCCATCCCGGCTTACCAACCCGATGCAAACTGCGAATACCGGAGAATGTTATCACGGGAGACACACGGCGGGTGCTAACGTCCGTCGTGAAGAGGGAAACAACCCAGACCGCCAGCTAAGGTCCCAAAGTCATGGTTAAGTGGGAAACGATGTGGGAAGGCCCAGACAGCCAGGATGTTGGCTTAGAAGCAGCCATCATTTAAAGAAAGCGTAATAGCTCACTGGTCGAGTCGGCCTGCGCGGAAGATGTAACGGGGCTAAACCATGCACCGAAGCTGCGGCAGCGACACTGTGTGTTGTTGGGTAGGGGAGCGTTCTGTAAGCCTGTGAAGGTGTGTCGTGAGGCATGCTGGAGGTATCAGAAGTGCGAATGCTGACATAAGTAACGATAAAGCGGGTGAAAAGCCCGCTCGCCGGAAGACCAAGGGTTCCTGTCCAACGTTAATCGGGGCAGGGTGAGTCGACCCCTAAGGCGAGGCCGAAAGGCGTAGTCGATGGGAAACGGGTTAATATTCCCGTACTTGGTGTTACTGCGAAGGGGGGACGGAGAAGGCTATGTTGGCCGGGCGACGGTTGTCCCGGTTTAAGCGTGTAGGCTGGTTTTCCAGGCAAATCCGGAAAATCAAGGCTGAGGCGTGATGACGAGGCACTACGGTGCTGAAGCAACAAATGCCCTGCTTCCAGGAAAAGCCTCTAAGCATCAGGTAACATCAAATCGTACCCCAAACCGACACAGGTGGTCAGGTAGAGAATACCAAGGCGCTTGAGAGAACTCGGGTGAAGGAACTAGGCAAAATGGTGCCGTAACTTCGGGAGAAGGCACGCTGACACGTAGGTGAAGTGATTTACTCATGGAGCTGAAGTCAGTCGAAGATACCAGCTGGCTGCAACTGTTTATTAAAAACACAGCACTGTGCAAACACGAAAGTGGACGTATACGGTGTGACGCCTGCCCGGTGCCGGAAGGTTAATTGATGGGGTCAGCGCAAGCGAAGCTCCTGATCGAAGCCCCGGTAAACGGCGGCCGTAACTATAACGGTCCTAAGGTAGCGAAATTCCTTGTCGGGTAAGTTCCGACCTGCACGAATGGCGTAATGATGGCCAGGCTGTCTCCACCCGAGACTCAGTGAAATTGAACTCGCTGTGAAGATGCAGTGTACCCGCGGCAAGACGGAAAGACCCCGTGAACCTTTACTATAGCTTGACACTGAACATTGAGCCTTGATGTGTAGGATAGGTGGGAGGCTTTGAAGTGTGGACGCCAGTCTGCATGGAGCCGACCTTGAAATACCACCCTTTAATGTTTGATGTTCTAACGTGGACCCGTAATCCGGGTTGCAGACAGTGTCTGGTGGGTAGTTTGACTGGGGCGGTCTCCTCCTAAAGAGTAACGGAGGAGCACGAAGGTTGGCTAATCCTGGTCGGACATCAGGAGGTTAGTGCAATGGCATAAGCCAGCTTGACTGCGAGCGTGACGGCGCGAGCAGGTGCGAAAGCAGGTCATAGTGATCCGGTGGTTCTGAATGGAAGGGCCATCGCTCAACGGATAAAAGGTACTCCGGGGATAACAGGCTGATACCGCCCAAGAGTTCATATCGACGGCGGTGTTTGGCACCTCGATGTCGGCTCATCACATCCTGGGGCTGAAGTAGGTCCCAAGGGTATGGCTGTTCGCCATTTAAAGTGGTACGCGAGCTGGGTTTAGAACGTCGTGAGACAGTTCGGTCCCTATCTGCCGTGGGCGCTGGAGAACTGAGGGGGGCTGCTCCTAGTACGAGAGGACCGGAGTGGACGCATCACTGGTGTTCGGGTTGTCATGCCAATGGCACTGCCCGGTAGCTAAATGCGGAAGAGATAAGTGCTGAAAGCATCTAAGCACGAAACTTGCCCCGAGATGAGTTCTCCCTGAGACTTAGAGTCTCCTGAAGGAACGTTGAAGACGACGACGTTGATAGGCCGGGTGTGTAAGCGCAGCGATGCGTTGAGCTAACCGGTACTAATGAACCGTGAGGCTTAACCTTACAACGCCGAAGATGTTTTGGCGGTTGAGAGACGATTTTCAGCAGTGATTCCGGATTTTCGGGAACGAAAGATTTTACGCTGAGGCAAGGCGGCAAATGAAGGAAAGGAAGGAGCATACAGAAGTATGTGACTGACTTTGCGAATGCAGCCAACGCAGCATCGGTGTAAAAGATTCGTTTCCGGCAACAGAATTTGCCTGGCGGCCGTAGCGCGGTGGTCCCACCTGACCCCATGCCGAACTCAGAAGTGAAACGCCGTAGCGCCGATGGTAGTGTGGGGTCTCCCCATGCGAGAGTAGGGAACTGCCAGGCATCAAATTTAGTGTGCTGATATGGCTCAGTTGGTAGAGCGCACCCTTGGTAAGGGTGAGGTCCCCAGTTCGACTCTGGGTATCAGCACCACTTAATACGGTTAAAGTTCGGCATTTGAAAAAGAATTTGTCTGGCGGCAGTAGCGCGGTGGTCCCACCTGACCCCATGCCGAACTCAGAAGTGAAACGCCGTAGCGCCGATGGTAGTGTGGGGTCTCCCCATGCGAGAGTAGGGAACTGCCAGACATCAAATAAAACAAAAGGCTCAGTCGAAAGACTGGGCCTTTTGTTTTATCTGTTGTTTGTCGGTGGGCACTCTCCTGAGGAGGAGAAATCCGCCGGGAGCGGATTTGAACGTTGCGCAGCAACGGCACGGAGGGTGGCGGGCAGGACGCCCGCCATAAACTGCCAGACATCAAATAAAGCAAAAGGCTCAATCGAAAGATTGGGCCTTTTTGCATTTATCTCTCTATGGAAAAAGTTATCGGTTAATGGCGCCGACGCGTTTTAAACATCTTCGTAGAGTGGATAAAAACCGTTTTAGTCAACGTGATTTTCCGCCATATATCCGCCTGAACCATCGAATGTGAACCGTGCTGAAGTAGATGTACAAACGGCTTTTACTTACGCCTCTAATAAGCAATAGAGATATTCGCTGAGGACTAAGAATCTGGCCCATTAGGCTATTTTATTTGCCAGTTTGGCCCTGGGGCAGTGCTCAAAATCCTCATGTATTACGTGTATGCTCCGGTTTATATCCAGACTGTCTGTAATAATTTACGCCTAATGACCACGCTCTAAGTCTTACTGTATAAAGCGTGTTTGTAATGCGGCTTACGATGCTATCAAGCTACAATTTTGTCTGCATCGGACAAGGAATAGAATAAATACCATCGGGATGGGCGAGTAAGAAAAGAGAGCGTTTTATCGTGTTAACTTTCGGGGGATAGGCTGAACAGATTACGTCGCTGAGTATCCTTACGACCTTTATATTATTACTGAAAGCGCGGCATTGCCGCGCCTGCATGTATCATTTAGAAAGCGCAATGATACCCATCGTCAACCCTGCTACCGCCGCAGCGCCGCCAGCAATAGCGCCTGCTGTCTCCCAGTTATCCTGCGTTGTACCTTTCATACATGTATTGGTATGAACCAGCCGCCCTTGATCGTCATAAACCGGTACGCAGGGAGAATCATGTGCACAACCTGCCAATAAGGTGGTAAGCAATGCAACTGGAATTAGTCTTTTCATGGTGTTACCTCATTAATCAGCGTTTCGCGAAGTACAGCAACGTAAATGCTGGCTCTAACCGCTGCGAAAACGAGAGTTATTTTACCACCACAGAAAAAATGGCCGACATGAGGAATCATCTCAATTCATGTGAATTGTAAAAACTATGGAGAATGCAGAGGTAAGCGGAGAGGGGGAATAGCGGAGATAAAGACGTACCGTTTAAAAAGGCGTCCGAAGACGCCTCTGTTTACCGGTTAATCATGATGGCGATTAAATCGGCGTTTTACAACAACGAAGAATACTGGCACGAAGAAGATAGCTAATAAGGTTGCGGTTAACATTCCCCCCATAACCCCTGTGCCTACTGCGTTCTGTGCCCCACTACCTGCGCCACGACTGATAACTAACGGCATTACCCCGAGAATAAAGGCCAGCGAGGTCATTAGAATAGGACGTAAACGCATACGGGATGCTTCCAGCGTCGCTTCAATCAATCCACGTCCTTCTTTTTCCATGAGATCTTTGGCGAACTCGACAATCAGGATGGCGTTTTTAGCAGAAAGGCCAATAGTGGTTAACAAGCCAACCTGGAAGTAAACGTCATTGTTCAGACCGCGCAATGACGCTGCAAGCAGAGCGCCAACCACGCCGAGCGGTACGACCAGCATTACCGAGAACGGAATTGACCAGCTTTCATACAGAGCGGCAAGGCAGAGGAAAACGACAATGAGTGAGATTGCGTACAGCGCCGGCGCCTGGTTACCTGACAACCGTTCCTGATACGACATACCTGTCCAGTCATAGCCAATACCGTTTGGCAGCTGTGAAGCCAGGTTTTCCATTAACGACATGGCTTCACCGGTACTTCGTCCGGGCGCTGCTTCACCGAGCAGTTCCATTGACGGCATCCCGTTATAGCGTTCCAGGCGTGGCGAACCATAAATCCACCGTGCTGAGCTAAAGGTAGAGAAGGGCACCATCTCGCCATTAGCGCTGCGAACATAAAGATTGTTGATATCTCCCGGCAGCATACGGAACTGAGCGTCAGCCTGAACGTATACTTTTTTCACTCGTCCGCGATCGATAAAGTCGTTAACGTAATAGCCGCCCAACGCCGCGGAGATGGTTTCGTTGATATCAGACAGCGAAACACCGAGCGCCTGCGCTTTTTCTTGATCGACATCCAGCTTGAACTGTGGCGTGTCTTCCAGCCCGTTCGGGCGTACGCGCACTAATAGGTCAGGATGCTTCGCGACCATACCCAGGAGTTGATTACGCGCTTTTGTTAACGCATCGTGACCGAGTCCTCCCTGATCAATCAGTTCAAAGTCGAAACCTGTCGCGGTACCTAACTCGACAATTGCTGGCATGTTGAAAGGGAACACCAACCCGTCGCGAATCTGGCTGAAGGCGCGTGTCGCTCTGGCGATAACGGCTTCGACGCTATTTTCTTCACCGTTACGCTCTTCCCAGGGTTTAAGGCTGACAAATGCCATCCCTGAGTTTTGTCCCTGACCGCTAAAGCTAAAGCCGTTTACGGTAAACACGCTTTCGACGTTCGCTTTTTCATTATTCAGGTAGTAATGAGTGACTTGATCCAGCACTTTCTGCGTACGTTCTTGCGTAGCGCCAGAGGGGAGCTGAATCATGGTCAGGAATACCCCCTGATCTTCTTCCGGCAGGAAGGAGGTCGGGAGGCGTAAAAACAGAACCGCCATTCCGACTACAATAAGTAGATAGATAATGAGATAGCGACCCGTATTACGCACGATACCGCTTACGCTGTTAGTATAGTGGTTAACGCTGTGGTCAAACCTGGTATTGAACCAGCCAAAGAAGCCGCTTTTTTTCTCGTGATGTTCAGCAGATACGGGTTTAAGCAGCGTAGCGCACAGCGCTGGCGTCAGAATCAACGCAACCAGAACGGATAGCGCCATTGCTGAAACAATAGTAATAGAGAACTGGCGATAAATTGCCCCGGTCGAGCCGCCAAAAAAGGCCATCGGGATAAATACCGCAGACAGTACCATCGCGATACCAACCAGCGCTCCCTGAATCTGCGACATGGATTTTTCCGTCGCCTCTCGGGGAGAAAGGTTATCCTCCATCATTACACGTTCAACGTTTTCTACGACCACTATCGCATCATCAACCAACAGCCCTATCGCCAGTACCATGCCGAACATCGTCAGGGTATTGATGGAATAGCCAAAGGCGGCGAGCACCGCAAAAGTGCCTAGCAACACGACAGGAACAGCGATGGTAGGAATCAGGGTTGCCCGGATATTCTGTAAGAACAGATACATTACCAGGAACACCAGAATAATCGCTTCAAACAGCGTTTTTACCACTTCGTGGATAGATATTTTTACGAAGGGCGTTGTGTCATAAGGATAAACCACCTTCATTCCCTGAGGGAAGAAAGGCTGCAGTTCTGTCAGTTTCGCTTTGATTGCGGTTGCGGTATCCAGCGCGTTAGCGCCGGTCGCCAGTTTAATACCTAGACCGGAGGCCGGTTTACCGTTAATGCGCGCTACAACGTTATAGTTTTCACCGCCAAGCTCAATACGCGCGACATCTTTGAGATGGACGACAGAGCCGTCGGTATTGACGCGCAACGTAACTTTGCCGAACTCTTGCGGATCTTTCAGACGCGTTTGGGCGATGATTGAGGCGTTAAGCTGCTGGCCCGGTAATGCTGGCGTACCGCCCAGTTGGCCTGCCGCAATCTGGTCGTTCTGTACTTTTAACTGGTTGATGACGTCAACTGGCGTGAGTTGGTATTTATTTAGCAGATTCGCATCCAGCCAGATACGCATGGCGTACTGTGCGCCAAAGAGCTGAACGTCGCCCACACCATTCAGACGGCTGATAGAATCCTTAATGTTAGAGGCGACATAGTCAGAGATGTCGTCCTGGGTAGTGTTCGGATTATCCGAGACGAACCCGGCGACCATCAAAAAGCTGCTGCTGGACTTTTCAACGCTAATCCCCTGCTGCTGGACTTCTTGCGGCAGTAAAGGCGTGGCGAGCTGCAATTTATTTTGCACCTGAACCTGCGCGATATCCGGATCGGTTCCGGACTGGAAGGTCAGGGTGATGGTCACGCTACCAGCAGAGTCGCTGGTAGAGGACATATACATCAGGTTATCGATACCGTTCATATTTTGTTCGATAACCTGAGTGACCGTATCCTGTACCGTCTGCGCATCCGCGCCAGGATAGGTTGCAGAAATAGAAACCGCTGGCGGCGCAATGGTTGGATACTGCGCAACGGGAAGTTGCATTATTGCCAGTGCGCCAGCCATCATCAGGATAATGGCCAGAACCCAGGCGAAAATAGGACGTCTAATAAAAAAGTTTGCCATGTACGGTTACCTTATTGCGCCGTTTTCGCTGCAGGAGCATCGGTAGTGGCTTTCACCTGGACGCCCGGTCGCGCTTTTTGTAAGCCGCTGACGATGACTTTATCGCCCGGTTTTAACCCTTCGCTGATGAGCCATTTATCGCCAATAGCCTGCGCCGCCACGACATTGCGGGCTTCGACCTGGCTTTTATCGTTAACCACCATCACCATTGCGTCGCCGCGCGGCGTGCGGGTCACGCCCTGCTGGGGGACAAGGATGGCATTGGGCTGGACGCCTTCATCAATGCGTGCGCGAACAAACATACCGGGAAGCAGACTGTGTTGCGGGTTAGGGAAAACCGCCCTGAGCGTGATAGAGCCGGTGCTTTCATCTACGGTAACGTCGGAAAATTGCAGCGTGCCTTTAATCGGGTAGACCTGACCATTTTCCATTACCAGTTGAACCGTGCTACTGGCGCTGTCTTTATGCAGGTTACCTTGTTCGACGGATTGCTTGAGTCGCATAAAGTCGTTGCTTGATTGCGTCACGTCGACATAAATCGGGTCGAGTTGCTGCACGGTAGCCAGTTCAGTTGACTGACCATTAGTCACCAGCGCGCCTTCAGTCACATTAGATTTTCCTATACGGCCGCTGATGGGTGAGGTGACTTTGGTATACGCAAGGTTAATACGCGCGCTTTCAACAGCGGCTTTTGCCGCCACAACGGCGGCATCGGCCTGGCGGGCGTCGGCAATCGCCTGATCATATTCCTGTTGGCTGATATATTTTGTGCCGACCAGTGGAACATAGCGTTTGACCGTCAGGTGCGCGATAGCCGCAGCCGCTTCGCTTTTAGCAAGTTCGCCTTTAGCGCTGTCATAATCGGCCTGATAAGTGGCAGGATCGATCTGATAAAGCGACTGCCCGGCCTCTACATCGCTACCTTCGGTGAAGTTTCTTTTAAGCACGATCCCGCTCACCTGGGGGCGAACCTCCGCAATGCGAAATGCGGACGTACGTCCGGGAAGTTCGGTCGTTACGGCTAGCGGCGCTGTTTCGACCACATGGACGGTGACTTGCGGCTCGCCGGCATGAGCCTGGGTATCTCCCTGGTCATTACAACCGGCCAGCAGCGCAGCAGAGAATATGATGAATGAGGGCAGGAGTGAAAACCTGGCATGTTTCGTCATTACTGTTCCTTAAAAAACCGAAAGCTCGTTATTCACCGGATAACGGTAAGGCGTTAACGCGCGAAAAATAGAATAGCAGTGGGGTATCCTACAAATTATTAGCTTGTGATGTAAGCAATACTTATTTTGGGATGGGGTTCACGGCACATAAAAGCAAAAAAAAAGAACTATTCCCTGTCGTTTCATAATGTCCCGATTAGTAAAATCATGATGTTGAATAACATAATTAGAAATATATATTTTATATGAATATGTTTTATTAATTTATTTGTTTTTATTATTGATTTGGCGATATTGTGCGAAATAAAAATGGCTGTCTCTCGTCTGACTAAAAAGGACATGGTAAAGTTGTTTTTTGTGCTGAGTATTTTATCAGCGTATTTATCGTTTTTATGGTCCAGGATATCTTAATTATGGCGAAGAAAACGAAGGCGGATGCGCTTAAAACGCGGCAACATTTGATTGAAACCGCTATTGCGCAGTTCGCTTTGCGCGGCGTTGCCAACACGACGTTGAATGATATCGCTGACGCCGCTGATGTCACGCGGGGCGCCATCTACTGGCACTTTGAGAATAAAACGCAGTTGTTTAATGAGGTTTGGTTACAGCAACCACCTTTACGCGAACTTATTCAGGATAGGCTTACGGGATGCTGGAATGATAATCCTTTACAGGATCTACGAGAGAAATTTATTGCAGCCTTACAATATATTGCGGCAGTGCCTCGTCAGCAGGCATTAATGCAGATTTTATATCATAAATGTGAATTCCATAATGGTATGATATCGGAACAGGCCATTCGGGAGAAGATGGGTTTCCATCATCAGTCGCTGCTTGAAGTATTACAGCGATGTATGGATAAAAAACTGATCTCAGGCAGTCTTGATCTGGATGTCATATTAATTATTCTGCATGGTAGTTTTAGCGGAATAGTAAAGAACTGGTTAATGAATCCCACAAGTTATGATCTTTATAAGCAGGCGCCTGCATTAGTCGATAATGTATTAAAAATGCTAAGCCCGGATGGCAGTGTGAGGCAATTAATGCCAAATGAACAACAGGCGGAAGAAGCCTGAGATTATTTTGAGTTGATATTATATATTGGCCTTGTGAATATATTGGCAGAGTCCCGAATATCGCGAGCAATTTCCTCTGCCGTACGCGGCTTGCCAAGCAGGAACCCCTGAAGCGTATGGCATCCTAACTGGGTCAAAAATTGTTGCTGTGTTTCATTTTCTACCCCTTCTGCCACAATTTGCAGATTTAACGCTTTCGCCAGCGCGACAATAGCCGCAACAATAGTCGCGCCGTCGCCTGCCTCGCTGAGTTCATGTACGAAAGCGCGATCAATTTTTAGTTCGCACGCCGGAAGACGTTTCAGATAGAGAAGGCTGGAATAACCGGTGCCAAAGTCGTCAATAGAGGCCTTAACCCCCATTTCCGTTAATCTGGTGAGTATAGCGACGCTTTGCTCTGGCTTGTTCATCGCCGTGGTTTCGGTGATTTCCAGAATCAATAAATCGGGACGGATACTGTGTCGGGCCAGGCTCCGCGTAATGGTGTCCACAAGCCCGGGCTGCTCAAATTGTAAGGCGGACAGATTTACCGCCACTGACCATAAGGCGTATCCCTGTAAGTGCCACTCGCGGAGCTGTCGACACGCCTCGTCTATCACCCAGCTACCGATAGTGACGATAAGACCCGTTTTTTCCGCCAGCGGTAAAAACTGGTCAGGATTCAGTACGCCTTGTTTTGGATGATACCAGCGCAACAGGGCCTCAAATCCTACAATGGGGCCGGCAGGAGCCTGAAATTTAGGCTGATACACCAGCCTGAGCTCTTGTCTTTCCAGCGCCAGCCACAGGTCATTCATTAGCTGAAGTTGGGTTTGCGCCAGCATATTCATTGATGGCTGAAAGAAATGGTATCCGTTACGCCCTGTATGCTTCGTGTGGTACATCGCGGCATCGGCGTTGAACATCAGTTCCCGTTCGTTTTTTCCGTCCAGCGGATAGAGCGCTATTCCCACGCTAAGGGTGACGACCAGTTCGTACGGATCTATCGTAAAGGGCGCATCTATCGAATGTACCAGCGCGCTGGCAAGGGAAGCCGCTTCGTCAGGCGCGCTGACTTCTGCAAGCAGCACAAATTCGTCGCCGCCAATCCGCGCCAGGGTAAACTGCCCGCTCAGCGGTTGGTTCAGACGATGCGTGACCGCTACCAGTAGCTTATCGCCGATATCATGACCATAAGCGTCATTAACGGCTTTAAAGCCATCCAGATCCATAAACAGTAGCGCGAAAGACGAGCTTTCCCGATTCGCTTTGCTGATGGCCTGTTCCAGACGATCCTCAAGGAGTACCCGGTTTGGTAAACGGGTGAGCGTATCATGCAGCGCCAACTGCGCCAGTTCCTGGTTCGCCTGCGCCAGCGAAGAGGCAAGTAGTGCGGTGCGGGCCTGAAGCCGGGCGTCAAATAAAGAAACCAGAAGAGTAATGCCCAGGATAGTCAGCGCGACCACGCTGACAAGAACAGCCAGCCAGTTGCTATCGACGCCACGATGCTCCATCGGCCAGTTTTGGGGAAAGTGTGCGGCCTTCATGCCGGCGTAATGCATGCCGGCGATAGCTATCCCCATTAATACCGCAGCGCCTGCTCGCCTCAGGGCGACATCTGTTCCCTCATGACGCAGGCGGAACGTGAGCCACAGCGCGCCGCAGGACGCCAGTAGCGCGATAATGATAGAGAGGGCAACCCACGCGCTATTCCAGACGATAATGGAAGCAAATTGCAGCGCCGCCATCCCGGTATAATGCATTGCGCTGATGCCCAGTCCCATCACCAGCGCGCCCGGCAGTAAACGGCGCAGGCGCAGTTTTTCAGCGCTAACCAGCCATAGCGCAAACAGGGAGGAGCCGATCGCGATCAGCATGGAGAGGCCGGTGAGGAACGGATCGAAGCGCATGTTCATCGCGTGATCCATCGCCAGCATCCCGACAAAATGCATCGCCCAAATACCGACGCCCAGCGCGAAGCCGCCGCCCATTAGCCATATTCTGGCGTTTGATCGGGCGCTTCCGGCTACGCGTCCGGCCATATTTAATGCGGTATAGGACGCAAAAATAGCGACAGCAAATGAAACCGCCACAAGGATGTGGTTGTACTCACTAACCGGCATGTATCATTAGCTCATTGGTTATGCAGGAAAAGAACAGGACGAGACAGTATCACCCCTTCTTTTATCCTCAACGTGTTTTAATTCCCTGTTTTTATAAGGGATAAAAGAAATCCGGGCGATAAATAATCATAGGTTAAATCGCCCGATTCGCTACTCCAGATCGGTACAATTGATCAATTTAAGAGGGTTAACCGAGTCCATGTTTCGGCACTTATCCTGTTCAGTCGCCATCAATTCGATCCATTGCATCAAAAGCGCATCAAAAAGAAAAACGGAGACGGCAAAAACAACCAGCCACCAATACTTACGTATCATCGTCAAATCCTGTGTATTCATGCCCATGCGTGCTGGGAATATACATGAAATTTTGACGCTGAAAAGCGGACTTACAATGCTTTTACTTCTCTGAAGATAGCGCGTTTATCCCGACATTTCGCTGCTTTTTGGACAGGTTTTGTGTTTTTCTCTTTTTGACTTTTGCAAGTTCATTTTCTGAATAATGCGAAGTGACGCTCAATCTTCTGAGCCCCATTTTTACGTACTCATTATTGAGTTCAATACCGATAAACTTACGACCTGACGCCGCTGCGACAGCGCCTGTGGTGAAACTGCCCGCGAAAGGGTCCAATACGGTATCGCTCGGGTTAGAAGAGGCCAGTATGATCCGTTTTAACAGCGCGCTGGGCTTTTGCGTAGGATGGTTTTCATATTCATCCATCAGATAACGTACGCGAGGAAATGACCAGACGTTGCCCGGCACTTTTTTCTGATTGTATGGTTGGGGCGGGTTTTTTCGATAATCGATTAGCGCGCGCTTAGCGCCCGTCGTGGTTTCGACCAGAATCGCGTCACGGTTAAAGGTATAGCTTTTCGGGTTTTTTACCATCATCAGGATCGGTTCATACATAGAACCAAAGTATTTTTTCGCCTGCACCCCGGAACTATCATAGGACCAGACGATACGGCTTTTGATGGTAAAAAGAGTTCGGCATTTGAGATCGATATACGGCATATTTTCTGTGCTATTCATGATGTACATGGTGCCGTGTTTCTTCAGTACGCGGTGGCATTCATCAATGCATTCATACAGCCAGGCCAGAAAAGACGCTTCGTCCCAGGATTCCACCATACCGTCGAAATCTTTTCCGATATTGTAAGGCGGATCGGCAAAAATTAAGTCAATGCTTTCAGAAGGCAGTTTTTTAAGTTCTGTTAGCGCGTCACCGTGAATAATCTTCTTCGATTCATCGCCAAAGTACTGAGGTTCACATTCCGCTTTCATGACCAAATTCCATGTGATGCGTATAAAAAAGGCGCTTCCCCATGCCGAGTAGCGCCTTTTTAAACAAGCAGTTAGCTAATCGAAATTAGTTCATGCCGTATTTTTTTAATTTTTTACGCAGCGTACCACGGTTGATGCCCATCATCAGAGCAGCACGGGTCTGGTTACCACGGGTGTATTGCATCACCATGTCCAACAGGGGCTGTTCTACTTCAGCCAGTACCAGCTCATACAGGTCATTAACGTCCTGACCATTCAGTTGAGCAAAATAGTTCTTCAGTGCCTGTTTAACCGAGTCACGCAGGGGTTTTTGGGTTACCTGATCCTGAGAGTTAACGGTAGAAACGGTCAGTACGTCAGAATTTACGCGTTGTTCGAACATAGTTCTGTCAGCTCTTTATTTCTGTTTACGCAAAATTTTCGAAGTATGCCTCCAACGCCTCCAGCTGTTCGCTGGCGTCCTCAATAGCGTTGAATGTGCGCCGAAACTGGTCGTCTGGAGCGTGCTCCTGGAGATACCAGGAGACGTGTTTACGCGCGATTCGGTACCCTTTTGCCTGACCGTAAAAGTCATGCAGTTCCCGAACATGCGTGCAAAGCAAGCGCTTTACCTCTGCCAGCGGCAGCGGCGGAAGCAGCTCCCCAGTGTCCAGATAATGCTGGATTTCCCGAAAGATCCAGGGTCTTCCCTGAGCTGCGCGGCCTATCATCAGGGCATCCGCCCCTGTATAGTCGAGAACAGCTCTGGCTTTATGCGGGTTAGTAATGTCGCCATTCGCGATAATCGGAATGGAAACTTTCTGCTTAACTGCCCGAATACTGTCGTATTCAGCTTCTCCGTTGAACAAACAGGCGCGGGTGCGGCCATGGATGGTCAGAGCCTGAATACCACAATCTTCAGCCAGTTGGGCAATCTCTACGCAGTTACGGTGTTCCGGCGCCCAGCCGGTGCGAATCTTGAGAGTCACAGGAACGTCCACTGCGTTTACGACCCCGATGAGTATAGACTTCACTAAATCCGGGTACTGCAAGAGGGCTGAACCTGCCAGCTTACGATTCACTTTCTTCGCCGGGCACCCCATATTGATATCAATAATCTGGGCGCCGCTTTCCACGTTAATACGTGCGGCATCGGCCATCTCAACAGGGTCGCTACCGGCAATTTGCACCGTGCGAATTCCTGGCTCATCAACGTGCACCATCCGTAAACGAGATTTATCGCTTTCCCACACTTGCGGGTTAGAAGACATCATCTCGGATACTGTCAATCCTGCTCCCATCTCATAGCACAGCGTCCGGAAAGGTCTGTCAGTAATGCCAGCCATGGGCGCTGCGATCAGGCGATTTCTGAGCTGATATTGTCCGATGCGCATGAGTTAAGAAATGACCATACTGTGACTGCAAGGCGGCGTATATTACGCATTTTTTGCACGAGATGAAAGGCCAAACTTTGAACAATCCACTGTTGTAGATCAATGAATCGTGCTTAAAAACAGCAAAATAAATTTATAATTCAGTAAAATCATAGAGTTATTTATTGTCGGCGGTTTTGTACGCGCTTACAAATTCCCGTAACTTCTCTCTATTTCTTCGACCAGAAACAAGATAAACGGAATAATCTGCTTTTTTTATAAGCTAATTACCCCAAATGAATGGGATCGCCGTCTCGTTTCAGGACAAGATCACTTCCCGCTGCGCGTGACTTTTCTTCATTGCCAGTCGGAAGGGGGCGCACAGACGCGCTTTTGTGTTCATGAATGGCACGGATAAATTTTTCCAGCTGCGCTGAAGAGAGGGTTAGCGGATGCTGCAGAACAACCCAGACAGCATTTACTAAGCACGAGGACGATGGCTGCCACCCGTTAAAACGCCAGTATCTTTTGTCCGCTGATAGCAGCTGTTTATCCAGACGGATAGTGACAAAGAAGTTATTTCAGGCATTCATTTGATGAATTTAATGATGTCTCGGTGCCTGAAAGGCGTTAAGGCAGTTGTGTGGAGAAAAGCGTGGCCGGGCGACCACGCTGACAAGAATTATTTCTTACGGCCAGTAATGCGGCACCATTCTTCTTTTTCGACGACCGGGTCGAGAGTGAAAAGCTCGGCGTAAGCATCGCAGACGCTTTCCGCCTGGCTGGCGAGAATACCTGAAAGCCCCAGCAGACCGCCCTCAACGGGCAGTACGCTGATTAACGGGGCCAGTTCGCGTAATGGGCCTGCCAAGATGTTAGCGACGACCACGTCGGCTTTCATGGCTTCTGGCTGGTCTTTCGGCAGGTACAGCTCCAGCCGGTCAGACACGCCGTTGCGTTCGGCATTATCGCGACTGGCCTGAATAGCTTGCGGATCGATATCAATACCAATCGCCTTTGCCGCTCCCAGCTTCAGCGCGGCAATCGCCAGAATGCCTGAACCGCAGCCAAAGTCGATCACGGTTTTGCCGTTGAGATCGAGCCCGTCCAGCCATTGCAGACATAAAGAGGTGGTGGGGTGCGTACCCGTACCGAACGCCAGTCCCGGGTCGAGCATCACGTTGACGGCATTCTCGTCCGGAATGTCGCGCCAGCTGGGACAAATCCACAGACGCTCGCCAAAACGCATCGGATGGAAATTATCCATCCATTCGCGTTCCCAGTCTTTATCTTCCAGTTGTTCGATTTTATGGGCAAATCCGGCACCCAGCAGCGGATGTTGCTCCAGAATAGCGACAACGTCTTTCATGTCGGTTTCGGCGTCGAACAGACCGATCACATCGGTATCGCCCCACAGACGGGTTTCGCCCGGCAATGGCTCAAAAACCGGCGTATCGTGCGTATCCTGAAAGGTAATGGAAACGGCGCCCGCTTCCATCAGCGCATCACTCAGCTCTTCAGCATTCGCGCCGGTGGTATTCAGTTTCAATTGGATCCATGGCATGGCAAAACTCTTTATTTATCAGTAGACAATACGGTGGCTTGCGAAGCGGAAGAGCCGAATCGGTTTCCGATCAGAAAAGCCAATAAACTTAACAGTAACGCGGGCACAATCGGATGAAAGCCCTGGTACTGAATATTAAATGTGGCAAGCAGGGCATATAGCACGCCGCCCACGATCATGGCGCTTAATGCGCCTGCCGCGTTTGCCCGCTCCCAGTAAAGGCCCAGTACCAGCGGCCATAAGAACACCGCTTCCAGGCCGCCAAACGCCAGCAGGTTGAGCCAAATGATCATCTCTGGCGGTTTCCATGCTGCCAGCAGCAACAGCGCGCCTAGCAGTAATGTAATCGCTGCCGACATACGCTTCAGCCGGATCTCATTTTGCATCTGATCGGGGCGCAGGTTGAGATAGAGATCTTTAATGATCGTCGCGGAACTTTGCAGCAGTTGGGCGTTAATTGTTGACATGATCGCCGCCATTGGCGCAGCGAGGAAGATCCCGGCGGCAAACGGCGGCAAAACTTTCACCATTAGCGTTGGGATCACCAGATCCGGCACCGTCAGATCCGGAAGCACCGCGCGACCCAGCGCGCCGGCAAGGTGCATCCCGAACATTAAAATCGCCACGACAATCGTACCGATAATAATGCCCCGGTGTACCGCTTTACTGTCTTTATAGGAGATGCAGCGCACCGCCGTATGCGGCAGGCCAATCACGCCAAAACAGACCAGTACCCAAAAAGAGGTCATAAAGGCGGGAGAAAGTATGTCATCGGCGCCCTGCGGCGTTACCAGTTTGGGGTCGAGAGCGTCCAGCGTGTCAACGGCCTGACTTAGACCGCCCGCCGCATGCACCACGCCCACCAGCAGCACTATCGTGCCGACCAGCATCACCAGGCCCTGTAGCGTATCGTTAAGTACGCTGGCGCGAAAGCCGCCAAACGCCGTATAGAGTGCGATACTGACGCCAAATATTAGCAGGCCGGTTTCGTAGGGAATTCCCGCCGCGGTTTCCAGCAGTCGCGCGCCGCCGATAAATTGTACGGTCATTGCGCCAATAAACGCGACCAATAAACTCAGGCTTGCCAACCACACCAGCAGGCGGCTTTGGTAACGCGCGAATAGCATATCGTTAAGCGTGACGGCATTATAGCGACGCGCCAGGATAGCGAATTTTTTACCCAGAATACCCAGTGAAAGCCAGACGGCGGGAAGCTGGATCATCGCCAGCAAGACCCAGCCCAGACCGTATTTATAAGCCGCGCCGGGACCGCCGATAAATGAACTGGCGCTAATATAGGTGGCGGTAAGCGTCATCGCGAGCACGATCCCGCCCATCGAACGGCTGCCAAGAAAATATTCGTTTAAAAAGGTGCCGGCGGTACGCTTGCGCATAGCGTAAATCGAGACCCCGAAGACCACGACCAGATAGGCTACCAGCGGTAGAATGACCTCAAGCTGCATCGTCATCCTCCAGCGAAATATCGCGATAAATGAATTTCACCATCGCCCAGCACAGCAAAATAAAGACCAGCGGCGTCAATAAGCAGGCCATCTCGAACCAGTGCGGCAGACCGGTAATTCCCGGCGAGTCTCCAGGTAAGTAAGCAGCCACTAACCATGCCGCCAGATAGCAAAGGGTCAGCCACAGCGCCCAGCGCGCCTCTTTATGGGCCTGAACAAAACGAGCGTCCATTTTTTGTCCCTTATGGGTGAAGAAAGCGGGAATTGTACATGATGGGGCATCGCTATCCCCAGAAATAAAAAAGGCCGGATTCACCGGCCTTTTGAGACTAACGTGCGATTACTTTTCCTGAAGACCGAGTTTTTTCTCCAGATAGTGGATGTTGGTTCCACCGTGCTGGAAGTGCTCGTCATTCATGATGCGGGTCTGCAGATCGATATTGGTTTTGATACCATCGATAATCAGTTCCTGCAGGGCATTTTTCATACGGGCAATCGCCACGTCGCGGTTTTCACCGTAGCAGATGAGCTTGCCGATCATGGAATCATAGTACGGCGGCACCGTGTAGCCCGCGTAGATATGAGATTCCCAGCGAACGCCAAAGCCGCCAGGCGCATGGAAGCGCGTGATTTTGCCTGGGCTTGGCAGGAAGGTGTTCGGATCTTCGGCATTGATACGGCATTCTACCGCATGGCCTCGAACGACAACTTCGTCCTGTGTGATCGACAGCGGCTGACCCGCCGCGATGCGCAACTGCTCTTTGATCAAATCGACGCCGGTAATCATTTCAGTCACCGGGTGTTCAACCTGAATACGGGTGTTCATTTCGATGAAATAGAATTCGCCGTTTTCGAACAGGAATTCGAACGTTCCTGCGCCGCGATAGCCGATGTCTACGCACGCTTTCGCGCAGCGTTCGCCGATATAGCGACGCAGTTCCGGCGTAATGCCTGGCGCCGGGGCCTCTTCAACCACTTTCTGGTGGCGACGCTGCATGGAACAGTCGCGTTCCGCCAGATAGATAGCGTTGCCCTGGCCGTCCGCCAGCACCTGAATTTCGATGTGGCGTGGATTTTCCAGGTATTTTTCCATGTATACCATGTCGTTGCTGAAAGCCGCTTTCGCTTCCGCTTTGGTCATGGAGATGGACTGCGCCAGTTCAGCATCGCTACGAACCACGCGCATACCGCGGCCGCCGCCGCCGCCGGACGCTTTGATGATCACCGGATAGCCAATACGTTTGGCATGAGCGCGGTTCGCATTCATATCGTCGCCCAGCGGGCCGTCAGATCCTGGTACGGTCGGCACGCCCGCTTTTTTCATCGCGGTAATCGCGGACACTTTATCGCCCATCAGGCGGATGGTGTCCGCTTTCGGGCCGATAAAGATAAAGCCGGAGCGTTCAACCTGCTCGGCAAAATTGGCGTTCTCAGAAAGGAAGCCGTAACCCGGGTGGATTGCCACCGCGCCGGTGATTTCAGCGGCGCTAATGATAGCCGGGATGTTCAGATAACTTTTTACGGACGGTGCCGGGCCAATACAGACCGTCTCATCCGCCAGCAATACGTGTTTTAAATCGCGATCCGCGCTTGAGTGCACAGCGACGGTCTTGATGCCGAGTTCTTTACAGGCTCGAAGAATACGTAGTGCGATCTCGCCGCGGTTGGCGATGACAATTTTATCCAACATGTTCGCCTCGTTACTCGATGACGACCAGTGGCTCGTCAAATTCTACCGGTTGACCACTTTCGACCAGAATCGCTTTCACAGTACCTGCTTTGTCAGCTTCGATCTGGTTCATCATTTTCATGGCTTCAACGATGCACAGGGTATCGCCCACGTTCACTTTCTGGCCCACTTCGATGAACGCTTTCGCGTCCGGGCTTGGGGTGCGGTAGAAAGTACCAACCATTGGGGAGCGTACGATGTGACCACTGATTTCCGCTGCGGCAGGCGCTTCCATTGCTGGAGTAGCCGCTGGCGCGACAGCGTTAGACAGAGCGGGTTGTTGCATCATCGGCGCCGCATAAGCCTGCTGCATCACCGGAAAACCGGCGTTTGCCGTTGTGCGGCTGATGCGAACAGATTCTTCGCCTTCAGAAATTTCCAGTTCGGAGATACCTGATTCTTCAACCAGCTCGATCAGTTTTTTAATCTTACGAATATCCATGAGTGGGTTCCGTACTCTTTGTTTAGTGTGATTGTGACAGGCGTTTTAGCGCCGTCTGTAAAGCATGTGAATGACTGCCGCGGGTAAAATACCGCGCATCTTTGATTTGCCTGTTATGCCGTAGCACCCGAAGGTGAAATTCATGATTTGCCAGTCATTGTGTGGCTATCTTCTGCCATTTTCGGGCAAAAAACAAAATATACCTTCATTGCTCGATTGTCACCCTTTCTGCGAACGAAAATCGCCGTTGGGGAATGTAAAGTCGCACATTATAACTATTTCGTCGCAATTGGCAGCTAAATACTGGTCTTATCAGGGAAGATAATCAACCCGAAACATAAAAAGGACATTACCTGTTTTGCGTTTTGCAATCGACCGCACAGTTCACCAAACTAGCGCCACCACTGGCGAAACTTCCGGTAACGCAACGCTAAAAGGGCTAACGCTAATGCCGCGTAGATGACCGGTTGCGGTGATAAAATCTTTACCGACCACAGGTAATGTATGGGAGCCAGGATCGCGACAAGATAGACGACGTTATGCAGTGTTTGCCAGCGTTTGCCCAATTTACGCTGCGCAAATTGCGTTGAGGTCAACGTCAGCGCCAATAACACCAGCCAGCTAATGATCCCAAGCGTCAAATAAGGGCGTGAAATCAACTCGCTTCCTAACAACGCCAGGTTATGTATCCCCAGTTCCAGTAAGGCATAGCTGGTTAAATGCAGCGTAGCCCAAACGAAACACCATAATCCTAACAGGCGGCGTGTGCGTATCAATAATGGCTGTTTAGCGTAGCGCGCCAGCGGTGAAACCAGCAAGGTGGCGAGCAAAAATTTGAGCGCGGTTCTGCCGGTAAAGTGTTGGATATCCTTTACCGGGTCTGCGCTGAGTCCACCGTGATTTATCGCCCAAAAGAGCCACAGAAGCGGCAAAAAACCGGCAAGATGCAGACAAACTTTTAGCCAGGTTATCTGTTTTGCTGTCAGACGCACTTAAAAATTCTCCCGCAAATTGAGACCGCGATACAGCGAAGCGACTTCATTGGCGTAGCCGTTAAACAGCAGCGTCGGCTGTCTTTGTACATCGAGGATACCGCCTGAACCAATAAAGCGTTCGGTAGCCTGAGACCAGCGTGGATGATCCACATGCGGGTTCACATTGGCATAAAAACCATATTCGTTGGGAGCCGACAAATTCCAGGTGGTTGGCGGACGTTCGCGGGTGAGTTTAATGCTGACAATAGATTTAATACCTTTAAAACCATACTTCCATGGAACGATGAGTCGAATAGGCGCGCCGTTTTGCGGGGGTAACGCCTTACCATAGACGCCAACGGTCATCAGAGTCAGCGGATGCATGGCTTCGTCCAGACGTAGCCCTTCGACATAAGGGTATTTCAGTCCGCCGCCAATAAAGCGATCTTTCTGTCCTGGCATATCATCCGGCGCGTATAGCGTTTCGAATGCCACATATTTAGCGTGGCTGGTGGGCTGTGCCTGCGCGAGTAGCTTATATAAAGGGAAACCAATCCACGGTACGACCATGGACCACGCTTCGACGCAGCGCATTCGATAGATACGCTCTTCTAATGGGAAACGATGTGTTAAATCGTCGTAATCCAGCGTAAATGGCTTCGCGACTTCCCCGCTGATTTTCAACGTCCACGGTTCGGTTTTCAGACTTCCGGCATTGGCCGCCGGGTCGGCTTTATCAAGGCCAAACTCATAGAAATTGTTGTAGCCCGTCACCTTATCTTCCGGCGTTAACGCTAAATCGCTTCGCCAGGCGGCAGGCTGACTAAACTCAAGCGGTTTACCGGCAGGCGCTTTCGGACGATCGTTGCCTTTAAACCAACTGAAGAGATCGGCCTGCGCCGTTGAGGGTAAGGATAAGGCGGCCGCGCTGATGCCTAATGCTTTTAGCACCTGTCGGCGCTGCATAAAAAAAGCCGATTCCGCAGTCACATCGGCTTCTGTTAATGGACGTATCTTTTTCATCACAGACTCCCGGTCTACCCACCACAACATGGCGTGTAGTGAATATGACAGGGAGTGTGTCAATGTGTAAAAATAAATAGTTAATTAAGTGTAAATTTTTTTATACGTGACGTTATTTTATCTTCACCAGCGTACGGCCCTGAACCTGATTATTGATGATGGCATCGGCGAACTTCGGCGCATCCGCCAGCGTAATCTCTGTGGCGGCCTGAGCATAGAACGATTCCGGCAGATCCTTAACCAAACGCGCCCAGGCTTCTGCGCGACGTGCCGGTGGGGTCATCACCGAGTCCACCCCTTGCAAACGCACATTACGCAGAATGAATGGCATAACGGTGGTCGGCAGCGCGAAGCCGCCCGCCAGGCCGCAGGCGGCCACGCAACCGCCATAGTTCATCTGTGCCAGGACTTTCGCCAGCACTTTATCGCCAACGGTATCAATTGCACCGGCCCACAGCTGTTTTTCCAACGGGCGAGATTCAGCAAACTCATCGCGGCTGAGAATACGGTTAGCTCCCAGGCTCTTAAGATAGCCGTGGGTGCTTTCACGTCCTGATACTGCTGCAACCTGATAGCCCAGCTTATGCAGTAATGCAACGGCAGTGCTGCCCACGCCGCCGCTGGCGCCGGTGACGACAACCTCACCGTCTTGCGGGCGAATACCTGCATCTTCAAGCGCCATGACGCACAGCATGGCGGTAAAACCGGCGGTGCCGATGATCATGGCGTTACGGCTGCTCAGTCCCGCAGGCAGCGCGACCAGCCAGTCGCCTTTAACGCGTGCGCGTTCGGCCAGGCCGCCCCAGTGGTTTTCGCCCACGCCCCAACCAGTCAGTAGTACTTCCTGGCCTGCATGAAAGCGAGGATCTTCGCTTGCGTGAACGGTGCCGGCGAAATCAATACCAGGAATCATCGGAAAATGACGGATAATTTTCCCTTTTCCGGTGATAGCCAGAGCATCTTTATAATTCAGGCTGGACCAGTGGACATCCACCGTCACATCACCTGCCGGCAGTTGACTCTCTTCGAGATGTTGCACGGATGCGAGGGTTTTACCGTCCTGCTGTTCTAAGATCAACGCCTGCATAACCTGTCCTCACTTTACATGGTAGATTGGAAAAATAGCTACGAAGACTATACTCGCTAATTAAAACGTGATGCCGATGCAACGCAATAAATTGCCAGATAGATCCATTTTGGTAGTATGCCTGCTTCATTGCGCGCCGTGGCGAATTCCGCCTTCAGATTCGCTTTTTCATACTGTTTATAACCGTCGGAGTTAACTCAAGGATGCGATTAACGACGAAATTCTCAGCTTTTATCACGCTGCTCACGGGGTTAACGATCTTCGTGACTCTGATAGGTTGCTCGCTAAGCTTTTATAACGCCGTACAGTATAAGTATGTCAGCCGTGTGCAGGCGACGGCGACAGCCATTGATACGCACCTGGTGACCCATGATATTGTCTCGCTGACGCCGCAAATCGACGAGCTCATGATTGCTTCCGATATTGTGCGTGTCGATCTGTTGCAGGGGGAGCGCAGCGTCTACAGCCATTCTCGCGCCAGAGGTTATCGGCCAGCCGGCACCAGCGACATGTATCGCGAGCTGGTCGTACCGCTGATAAAACATCCAGGAATGTCGCTACGTCTGGTTTACCAGGACCCGATGGGTAACTATTTTCACTCACTGATCACCACGGCGCCGCTGACGCTGGCGATCGGTTTTATCGTTCTGATTTTGTTTTTATCGGTGCGCTGGCTGCAGCGGCAGCTTTCCGGGCAAGAGCTTCTGGAAATTCGCTCAACGCGCATTCTGAACGGCGAACGCGGGGCGAATGTCCGCGGTTCTGTTTACGAATGGCCAGCGCGCACCAGTAGCGCGCTTGATGTATTGCTTTCCGAAATTCAGTTTGCTCACGAACAGCGTAGCCGCCTGGACACCCTCATTCGCTCCTACGCCGCGCAGGACACCAAAACCGGACTCGGTAACCGTCTGTTCTTTGATAACCAGCTGGCGACGCTGCTGGAAGATCAGGAAAAAGTGGGAGTGCATGGCGTGGTGATGATGATCCGCTTGCCAGACTTCAATCTTCTGCGCGACAGCCTGGGAGGCAATCAGGCGGAAGAGCAGATGTTTATGCTTATCAATCTGCTATCGACATTTATTATGCGTTACCCAGGCTCGCTGCTGGCGCGTTATCACCGCAGCGACTTTGCCGTGCTGCTACCGCATCGAACGCTGAAAGAAGCGGAAAGTATTGCCGGACAACTTTTAAAAGCTGTCGATGCGCTACCGGCTAACAAAATGCTCGATCGTGACGATATGGTACATATCGGCATTTGCGCCTGGCGCAGCGGACAGTCCACCGAGCAGGTGATGGAACATGCTGAAGCCGCGGCGCGGAATGCCGCCCTGCAGGGGGGAAATAGCTGGGCTATCTACGACGACACTCTGCCGGAAAAAGGGCGCGGCAATGTGCGCTGGCGCACATTGATTGAGCAGATGCTGAACCGGGGCGGACCGCGACTTTATCAAAAACCAGCGGTCACGCGAGAAGGTCGCGTACATCATCGGGAATTGATGTGTCGCATCTATGACGGTAAAGAAGAGGTGAGCTCGGCGGAGTATATGCCGATGGTGTTGCAATTTGGTTTATCGGAAGAGTATGACAGATTACAAATTAGCCGCCTGATTACGTTGCTGGGCTACTGGCCGGATGAAAATCTGGCAATGCAGTTGACGGTTGAGTCGCTGATTCGTCCGCGTTTTCAGCGCTGGTTGCGCGATACGTTAATGCAGTGTGAAAAATCACAGCGAAATCGCATAATTATTGAACTTGCGGAGGCAGATGTTTGTCAACACATCAGCCGGTTACAACCCATCCTTCGCTTAGTCAATGCGCTTGGCGTTCGGGTGGCGGTGACACAGGCGGGTTTGACGCTGGTTAGCACGAGCTGGATTAAAGCGCTCAATGTGGAATTACTCAAGCTGCATCCGAGTCTGGTCAGAAACATTGAGAAGCGAACGGAAAACCAGCTTCTGGTTCAAAGTCTGGTAGAGGCCTGCGCGGGTACGCCTACGCAGGTTTACGCGACGGGCGTCCGTTCGCGCGGCGAGTGGCAGACGCTGACAAAACGCGGCGTGGCTGGTGGGCAGGGTGATTTTTTTGCCTCCTCCCAACTACTTGACACAAACGTGAAAAAATATTCGCAAAGATACTCGGTTTAACCTGCCGTTTAATTTGTTTTCACGTAGAATAACGCGCGCTGCGCCTCATGGGGGTGTGCTTGTCTGCTCGCCAGATTGTTGCAGCAAATATGCAGGTGAATGACCTTTGACAGGTTGCAAACGAAGGCGAGGATTGCTGCTGATTTTTTCAGCCCTGAGGGACTCAGGCCGAGATTTGTAACAAAGGAAACGAACTGCACTAATTTTCACCGTAGCAGATGATTTTTGCGCCTTGTCGCTGCTGCGTGTGGTTGGTAAAGTAAGCGGATTTTGTTTTCCGCCCCAGCTTTCAGGATTATCCCTTAGTATGTTGAAAAAATTTCGTGGCATGTTTTCCAATGACCTGTCCATTGACCTGGGTACCGCGAATACCCTCATTTATGTAAAAGGACAAGGCATCGTATTGAATGAGCCTTCCGTTGTGGCCATTCGTCAGGATCGTGCCGGTTCGCCGAAAAGCGTGGCTGCAGTCGGTCATGATGCGAAGCAGATGCTGGGCCGTACGCCGGGCAATATCGCTGCGATCCGCCCGATGAAAGACGGCGTTATCGCTGACTTCTTTGTGACCGAAAAAATGCTCCAGCACTTTATTAAACAAGTGCACAGCAACAGCTTTATGCGCCCAAGCCCGCGCGTACTGGTATGCGTGCCGGTCGGCGCGACGCAGGTAGAACGCCGCGCGATTCGTGAATCCGCTCAGGGCGCAGGCGCCCGTGAAGTCTTTTTGATCGAAGAGCCGATGGCGGCCGCGATCGGCGCAGGTCTGCCAGTTTCTGAAGCAACCGGTTCAATGGTTGTGGATATCGGTGGTGGTACCACTGAAGTTGCCGTGATCTCCCTGAACGGCGTGGTTTACTCTTCTTCTGTCCGTATTGGTGGTGACCGCTTCGACGAAGCCATCATTAATTACGTTCGTCGTAACTACGGCTCTCTGATTGGTGAAGCCACCGCAGAACGTATTAAACACGAAATCGGTTCCGCTTATCCGGGCGACGAAGTCCGCGAGATCGAAGTGCGTGGCCGTAACCTGGCGGAAGGCGTTCCACGCGGCTTTACCCTGAACTCAAACGAGATTCTGGAAGCGTTACAGGAACCGTTGACCGGTATCGTCAGCGCGGTAATGGTGGCGCTGGAACAGTGTCCGCCGGAGCTGGCGTCAGACATCTCCGAGCGCGGTATGGTGCTCACCGGCGGCGGCGCGCTGCTGCGTAACCTTGACCGTCTGTTAATGGAAGAGACGGGCATTCCTGTCGTGGTTGCTGAAGATCCGCTGACCTGTGTGGCGCGCGGCGGCGGCAAGGCGCTGGAAATGATCGATATGCACGGCGGCGACCTGTTCAGCGAAGAGTAGTTGGATACGGGCAGGATTATCCCTGGATTGTCCTGCCTCTCCGACGCGAGAATACGCATAGCCTATGAAGCCAATTTTTAGCCGTGGCCCGTCGCTACAGATTCGCCTTATTCTGGCGGTGCTGGTGGCGCTCGGCGTTATCATTGCCGACAGCCGCCTGGGGACGTTCAGTCAAATCCGAACGTACATGGACACTGCCGTCAGTCCTTTCTATTTTATTTCAAACGGCCCTCGTGAACTGCTCGACAGCGTGTCACAAACGCTGGCTTCTCGCGACCAGCTTGAGCTGGAAAACCGGGCGCTGCGCCAGGAATTACTGCTAAAAAACAGCGACCTGCTGATGCTGGGGCAGTACAAACAGGAGAACGCGCGGTTGCGCGAGCTGCTGGGGTCGCCGCTGCGTCAGGACGAGCAGAAAATGGTGACGCAGGTTATTTCAACGGTTAACGATCCTTACAGCGATCAGGTCGTTATCGATAAAGGCAGCGTTAATGGCGTATATGAAGGTCAACCGGTCATTAGCGACAAAGGTGTCGTAGGGCAGGTTGTCGCCGTGGCGAAACTGACCAGCCGCGTGTTGCTGATTTGCGATGCGACTCATGCGCTGCCGATTCAGGTACTGCGCAATGACATCCGCGTGATTGCCGCCGGTAACGGCTGCACTGACGATCTTCAGCTTGAACATCTGCCCGCCAATACCGATATTCGCGTTGGCGATGTGCTGGTAACGTCCGGACTTGGTGGGCGTTTCCCGGAAGGGTATCCGGTGGCGGTGGTCTCCTCCGTCAAGCTGGACACTCAGCGCGCCTATACCGTCATTCAGGCACGTCCAACCGCGGGTTTGCAGCGTTTACGCTATCTGCTGCTGTTGTGGGGAGCCGATCGTAACGGCGCCAATCCGATGACGCCGGAAGAGGTTCACCGCGTCGCCAATGAGCGCCTGATGCAGATGATGCCGCAGGTGTTGCCTTCTCCGGATGCGATGGGGCCGCCGGCGCCAGTGCCGGACCCGGCGACGGGGATTACTCAGCCATCTGCGGGCCAGACTGCGCCGGTATCAACGCAACCATCGCCTTCGGGCGCGACCACGCCGCCTGCGCGTGCGCCGGGAGGGTAATGGTGGCGAGCTATCGTAGCCAGGGGCGCTGGGTTATCTGGCTCTCGTTTCTTATTGCGCTGTTGCTGCAAATCATGCCCTGGCCGGACGACATCATTGTTTTCCGGCCAAACTGGGTTTTGCTCATCTTACTGTACTGGATTCTGGCCCTGCCGCACCGCGTAAATGTGGGGACGGGATTTGTGATGGGTGCCATACTTGATCTCATCAGCGGTTCCACACTTGGCGTGCGCGCTCTGTCGATGAGTATTGTCGCCTATCTGGTCGCTCTGAAATTCCAGCTCTTCCGTAACCTGGCGCTCTGGCAGCAGGCGCTGGTGGTAATGTTGCTTTCACTGGCCGTGGACATTATTGTTTTCTGGGCCGAGTTTTTAGTGATCAACGTCTCTTTCAGACCGGAAGTGTTCTGGAGTAGTGTAGTCAATGGCGTGCTGTGGCCCTGGCTCTTTTTGCTGATGCGTAAAGTACGCCAGCAGTTTGCTGTGCAATAAAGGTCGATATGACAACTCTGTATCTTGCTTCCGGTTCCCCGCGTCGCCAGGAATTATTGACTCAACTTGGATTTTCATTCGAGCAGGTCGTGCCTGGTATTGAAGAGCAACGGCGTGCTCAGGAAAGCGCGCAGCAGTATGTTGTTCGGCTGGCGCGCGAAAAGGCGCAGGCTGGCGTGGCGCTGGTTCCCCGTGATCTGCCGGTGTTGGGCGCGGATACGATAGTCGTGTTAAACGGCGAGGTGCTGGAAAAGCCGCGCGACGCCGCTCATGCCGCAGAAATGCTGCGTTTGCTTTCCGGAAATACGCATCAGGTGATGACTGCTGTTGCGCTTGCGGACTCGCAGCAGACGCTGGATTGTCTGGTGGTAACGGAGGTGACTTTCCGCACGCTTTCTGCGCAGGATATTACTGGCTATGTCGCCAGCGGCGAGCCTTTAGATAAAGCAGGTGCATACGGTATTCAGGGGCGGGGTGGCTGTTTTGTCAGGAAGATAAATGGCAGCTATCACGCCGTGGTCGGCTTACCGCTGGTTGAAACGTATGAGTTGTTGAGTCATTTTAACGCACTGCGTGATAAAAGGGATAAACATGACGGCTGAATTGTTGGTAAACGTAACGCCATCGGAAACGCGCGTGGCGTACATTGATGGCGGTATTCTTCAGGAAATCCATATTGAGCGCGAAGCGCGACGCGGAATCGTAGGCAATATCTACAAAGGTCGTGTAAGTCGTGTACTTCCAGGTATGCAGGCGGCTTTTGTAGATATTGGGCTGGATAAAGCCGCATTTCTTCATGCTTCCGACATTATGCCGCATACCGAATGCGTGGCAGGCGACGAGCAAAAACAGTTTACCGTGCGCGATATCTCCGAACTAGTGCGTCAGGGACAGGATCTGATGGTGCAGGTAGTGAAAGATCCGCTCGGCACGAAAGGCGCGCGTTTGACCACGGACATCACGTTGCCCTCCCGTTACCTTGTTTTTATGCCCGGCGCGTCACACGTTGGCGTTTCCCAGCGTATCGAAAGCGAAAGTGAACGCGAGCGCCTGAAAAAGGTGGTGGCGGAATACTGCGACGAACAGGGCGGGTTTATTATCCGTACCGCGGCGGAAGGCGTGTGTGAAGAGGATCTCGCGTCTGACGCCGCCTATCTCAAGCGCGTCTGGACGAAAGTCATGGAGCGCAAAAAGCGTCCGCAAACGCGCTACCAGATGTATGGCGAACTGGCGCTGGCGCAGCGCGTGCTGCGCGATTTCGCCGATGCGCAGTTGGACCGAATTCGCGTCGACTCACGTCTGACCTATGAGTCGCTGCTGGAGTTTACCGCAGAATACATCCCGGAAATGACCAGTAAGCTGGAGCATTACAGTGGCCATCAGCCGATCTTCGATCTTTATGACGTGGAAAATGAGATCCAGCGCGCGCTGGAGCGTAAGGTTGAACTCAAGTCCGGCGGTTATCTGATTATCGACCAAACCGAAGCGATGACGACGGTAGATATCAATACCGGCGCGTTTGTCGGACACCGTAATCTCGACGACACCATTTTTAATACCAATATTGAAGCGACTCAGGCCATTGCCCGCCAGCTACGCCTGCGTAATCTGGGCGGCATTATCATTATCGATTTTATCGACATGAATAATGAAGATCATCGCCGCCGGGTGCTGCATTCGCTGGAACAGGCGTTAAGTAAGGATCGCGTGAAAACCAGTATTAACGGTTTTTCGCCGCTGGGGCTGGTGGAAATGACCCGTAAACGGACTCGTGAAAGCGTGGAACATGTGCTTTGTAACGAGTGTCCAACCTGTCATGGCCGCGGGACGGTAAAAACGGTGGAAACCGTCTGCTATGAGATCATGCGTGAAATTGTACGTGTTCATCACGCTTATGACTCCGATCGCTTCCTGGTTTATGCTTCTCCTGCGGTGGCGGAAGCGCTGAAAGGCGAAGAATCACACGCGCTGGCGGAAGTCGAAATCTTTGTCGGCAAACAGGTTAAAGTTCAGGTCGAACCGCTTTATAACCAGGAGCAGTTTGACGTCGTAATGATGTAATTGAGTAGTAGCACCAGCGCATGTAGGCCGGATAAGGCGCAAGCGCCGCCATCCGGCAATATACCTTCAAGGGGTGTGAGTCGTATTTTTTGGCAGACAAGGAGAGACGCGTGAGGCGATTGCCGGGGATTTTATTGCTCACTGGAGCCGCGCTCATCGTCATTGCAGCGCTGCTGGTTAGCGGGCTGCGCCTGGCGTTGCCTCATCTTGACGCCTGGCGTCCAGCTATCCTGAATAAAATTGAGTCTGTGACCGGCGTGCCGGTGGCCGCCAGCCAACTCTCCGCAAGCTGGCAAAATTTTGGCCCTACGCTGGAAGCGCATAATATTCATGCCGCCCTGAAAGATGGCGGCGAACTGTCGATAAAACGCGTTACGCTGGCGCTGGACGTCTGGCAAAGCCTGTTGCATATGCGCTGGCAGTTTCGCGACCTGACCTTCTGGCAACTCAATTTCCGCACCAACACGCCTCTTCAAAGCAGTGACGGCGAAGGCATCGAAACCAGCCGTTTAAGCGATCTTTTCCTGCGGCAGTTCGATCATTTCGATCTGCGCGATAGCCAAATCAGTTTTCTAACGCTTTCCGGACAACGCGCGGAGCTGGCGATCCCACAGCTTACCTGGCTAAACGGCAAAGAGCGGCACCGCGCCGAAGGCGAAGTCAGCCTCTCCAGCCTGACCGGCCAGCACGGCGTGATGCAGGTGCGGATGGATTTACGCGATGACGACGGTTTGCTAAATAACGGCAGAGTCTGGTTACAGGCCGACGATATTGACGTCAAGCCGTGGCTGGGCAAATGGATGCAGGATAATGTGGCGCTCCAGACGGCGCGTTTCAGTCTGGAAGGCTGGATGACGCTCAGTAAAGGCGAAATCGCCGGAGGAGACGTCTGGCTGAAACAGGGCGGCGCAAGCTGGCTGGGCGATAACACGACGCACACGCTGTCTGTCGATAACCTGACGGCGCAGATTAGCCGCGAGCAGCCGGGCTGGCAGTTTTATATTCCGGACACACGGATTACGCTTGATGGTAAACCCTGGCCGAGCGGAGCCTTAACCGTGGCCTGGCTCCCGCAGCAGGACGTCGGCGGCGAGAATCACACACGTAGCGATGAGCTACGCATTCGCGCCAGTAATCTTGAACTGGCGGGGCTGGAAGCATTACGTCCGCTGGCGGCTAAACTGTCGCCTGTGCTGGGCGAAATATGGCAGGCTACGCAGCCGAGCGGAAAGATCGCCACACTGGCGCTGGATATTCCGCTACAGGCCACCGAAAAAACGCGTTTTCAGGCATCGTGGGAAAATCTTGCCTGGAAACAGTGGAAGCTGTTGCCCGGCGCGGAACATTTTTCCGGTACGCTGGCGGGAAGCGTAGAAGACGGGCAGATGAAGGTTGCGATGCAGCAGGCTAAGATGCCCTATGAAACCGTTTTTCGCGCGCCGCTGGAAATTGAAAACGGCGTCGCGACGCTTAGCTGGTTGAAGAATGAGAACGGCTTTCAGCTTGATGGCCGCGACATTGACGTCAAAGCAAAGGCGGTACATGCGCGCGGCGGGTTCCGCTATCTGCAACCGACGGGCGACGAACCGTGGCTGGGTATTCTGGCCGGAATCAGTACCGACGATGGATCTCAGGCGTGGCGCTATTTTCCGGAAAACCTGATGGGCAAAGCGCTGGTCGATTACCTTAGCGGCGCGATTCAGGGCGGCGAGGCGGATAACGCCACGTTGGTTTACGGTGGTAACCCGCACCTCTTTCCCTATAAGCATAACGAAGGTCAGTTTGAAGTGCTGGTGCCGCTACGCAATGCGACGTTTGCTTTTCAACCCGACTGGCCGGCGCTAAAAAATCTCAACATTGAACTGGATTTCCTGAACGACGGCCTATGGATGCGTTCGGATAGCGTCGATTTGGGCGGGGTGAAGGCCAGCAAACTCGCGGCGGCGATTCCGGATTATTCCAAAGAGAAACTGCTCATTGATGCCGATATTAACGGGCCGGGAAAAGCCGTTGGGCCTTATTTTGACGAGACGCCGCTAAAAGACTCGCTTGGCTCGACGCTGGCGGAGCTCCAGTTAGATGGCGATGTGAATGCTCGCTTACATCTTGATATTCCGCTGGACGGAGAACAGGTTACCGCCGAGGGCGATGTCTCGTTGCGTAATAACAGTCTGTTTATTAAGCCGCTAAACAGCACGCTCAAAAATTTGAACGGTAAATTCAGCTTTGTGAATGGCGCGCTAAAAAGCGGGCCGCTGACGGCAAACTGGTTTAATCAGCCGCTGAACCTGGATTTCAGTACGACGGAAGGGGCAAAAGCCTATCAGGTCGCCGTCAACCTGAACGGTAACTGGCAGCCAACGCGTATGGGCGTCTTACCGCCGCAACTGAATGACGCCCTGAGCGGCAGCGTGACGTGGAATGGTAAAGTCGGCATCGATCTTCCATATCACGCTGACACCACTTATCACATCGAGCTGAACGGCGATCTGAGAAATGTGAGCAGTCACTTACCTTCTCCGCTAAATAAACCCGCAGGCGAAGCCATTCCGGTGAACATTCAGGCTGACGGCAACCTGAAAAGTTTTGCGCTAACGGGGAGCGCAGGGAGTAAAAATCACTTTAACAGCCGCTGGTTATTAAATCAGAAGCTGACGTTGGATCGGGCTATCTGGACGACGGACAGCCGGACGATTCCGCCATTACCTGCTCAACAAGGCGTTGAGCTCAATCTGCCGGCGCTGGATGGCGCGCAGTGGCTGGCGTTATTCCAGAAAGGCGCGGCGGATAACGTGAGCAGTTCGGCCGAGTTTCCTCAACGCGTCACGTTGCGTACTCCCGCGCTATCGCTGGGCGGCCAGCAGTGGAACAATTTGAGCGTTGTTTCAGCCCCCTCGCTGAACGGAACAAAAATTGAAGCGCAGGGGCGTGAGGTGAACGCCACGCTGCTCATGCGCAACCATGCGCCGTGGCTGGCGAACATTAAGTACCTGTACTACAACCCTGGCGTCGCAAAAACGCACGCCTCGTCACCAACGCCGACATCGCCGTTGGCTTCGGCGAACACGATTAGCTTCCGCGGCTGGCCGGACTTACAGCTTCGCTGCGAAGAGTGCTGGCTGTGGGGGCAAAAATATGGGCGTATTGATGGCGATTTCGCCATCAAAGGCAATACGCTGACTCTGGCGAATGGCCTGATCGATACCGGATTCGCCCGTTTGAAAGCGAACGGCGAGTGGGTGAATGCGCCGGGTAATGAACGAACCTCGCTGAAAGGTAGTCTGCATGGTAGTAACCTCGACACGGCTGCCGGGTTCTTCGGCATCTCGACGCCAATCCAGAACGCGTCTTTTAACGTAGATTACGATCTGCACTGGCGAAACCCGCCCTGGCAACCTGAGGAAGCCACGCTCAACGGGATTTTACGTACGCGTCTGGGTAAAGGCGAGTTTACTGATCTCAGTAGCGGTCATGCCGGACAGTTACTGCGGCTGCTCAGTTTTGATGCGTTGCTGCGTAAGCTGCGGTTTGACTTCAGAGATACCTTTAGCGAGGGCTTCTATTTCGACTCTATTCATAGTACCGCGTGGATTAAAGATGGCGTCCTGCATACTGACGATACGCTGGTGGATGGGCTGGAAGCGGATATTGCAATGAAAGGTTCTGTTGATCTGGTGCGTCGTCGTCTTGATATGGAGGCCGTTGTCGCGCCGGAAATTTCCGCCACCGTGGGCGTCGCCGCCGCGTTTGCCGTTAACCCGATTGTCGGCGCGGCGGTATTTGCCGCCAGTAAAGTGTTGGGGCCGCTATGGAGCAAGGTCTCCATTTTGCGATATCGCATTACCGGTCCGGTCGATGCGCCGCAGATCAACGAAGTTCTGCGCCAACCGATAAAAGAAAGCCAGCAATGATTTGACGGGGGCGAGGAATTGCCCCACTCTCAGTAAATAGTCATGCCGGACGGCGCTGCGTTTATCCGGTTTGTACAATCTAACAACGTAGTCCGGATAAGGCGTGAACCGCCATCCGGCAGAAATCAACGAGTAGCAAAAACGATGAGTCTGAACCTGGTAAGTGAACAATTGCTAGCGGCGAATGGCCTGAACCATCAGGATCTGTTCGCTATTTTGGGCCAACTGGCCGAACGCCGTCTTGATTATGGCGACCTCTATTTTCAGTCGAGCTATCACGAATCCTGGGTTTTAGAAGACCGCATCATTAAAGATGGTTCATATAATATCGACCAGGGCGTTGGCGTTCGCGCCATTAGCGGCGAAAAAACCGGTTTTGCTTATGCTGACCAGATAAGCCTCCTGGCGCTGGAGCAGAGTGCGCAGGCAGCGCGAACCATTGTACGCGAGAACGGCGAAGGCAAGGTAAAAACGCTCGCCGCCGTAGCGCATCAGCCGCTCTACACCACCCTTGATCCACTGCAAAGTATGAGCCGCGAAGAGAAGCTGGATATCCTCAGACGCGTTGACAAAGTGGCGCGAGAAGCCGATAAACGCGTGCAGGAAGTTAACGCCAGCCTGACCGGCGTATATGAATTAATCCTCGTGGCGGCGACCGACGGGACGCTGGCGGCGGATGTCCGTCCACTGGTGCGGTTGTCCGTTAGCGTGCAGGTGGAAGAAGACGGTAAACGCGAGCGCGGCGCCAGCGGCGGCGGCGGTCGCTTTGGTTATGAGTATTTTCTTGCCGATCTCGACGGCGAGGTGCGCGCCGACGCGTGGGCGAAAGAAGCGGTACGCATGGCGCTGGTTAATCTCTCCGCGGTCGCTGCGCCAGCGGGGACGTTACCGGTGGTTCTGGGCGCCGGGTGGCCGGGCGTATTGCTGCACGAAGCGGTCGGTCACGGGCTGGAAGGTGATTTTAACCGTCGTGGGACATCTGTGTTTAGCGGTCAGATCGGCGAGCAGGTTGCCTCCGCGCTTTGCACCGTAGTGGACGACGGCACAATGATGAACCGTCGCGGCTCCGTTGCTATCGATGATGAAGGTACGCCAGGCCAGTACAACGTATTGATTGAAAATGGCGTGCTGAAAGGATACATGCAGGACAAGCTGAACGCGCGCCTGATGGGCGCTGCGCCGACCGGTAACGGGCGTCGCGAATCTTATGCGCATCTGCCGATGCCGCGTATGACGAATACCTATATGTTGGCGGGGCAGTCAACGCCGCAGGAAATTATCGAATCCGTTGAGTACGGCATCTATGCGCCTAACTTTGGCGGCGGTCAGGTGGATATCACCTCCGGCAAGTTTGTGTTCTCTACCTCGGAAGCGTATTTGATTGAAAACGGCAAAGTCACGACGCCGGTGAAGGGCGCGACGTTGATTGGATCAGGCATTGAAACGATGCAACAGATCTCCATGGTCGGCAATGACCTTAAGCTGGATAACGGGGTGGGGGTTTGCGGTAAAGAGGGGCAAAGTCTGCCGGTAGGCGTAGGCCAGCCGACGCTGAAAGTCGATAACCTGACGGTTGGCGGCACCGCATAACTGTCCGCCTTATCAGGCCTGTGGTGTGTGCCGCCCAGGCCTGATAAGCGCAGCGCCATCAGGAAATGTCTGCGTCGGGTGGCATCTGGCTACAATCGTCTTCAGCAATTACCCGGTGTTTTTATTTTTCTTTCCCTCGCCCGTGCATCCCCTGAAACAGGTGTGCGACATCGACAAAATAGTCAGTTAACGCGTTAATCACTACCTGCACTTTAAGCGGCAGCTTATCTTTTTCGGTGTAAAGCGCGTACACCGGACGGGGATCGGACTGATAGCGAGGCAGCAGGATCTCCAGATCGCCACGATTGATCTCATCGATCACCCACATCAGCGGCACATAGGCGATTCCGGTTCCGGCGGTCAGCCAGCGTACCAGCGTCATCGGATCGTTAGTGACGAACCGCCCCTGTGGAATCAGTCGGGTAGAAATTCCTTCCGGCGCGATAAGTTCAAACTCATTATCCGGGCGCACGCTATATTCCAGCCAGGAATGGCTACTGAGATCGGCGGGTTTTTCCGGGACGCCGTACTGAGCGAGGTACGGCTTGGCGGCGCACACAACCATCGGCATCGCGCCGAGTCGACGGGAAAACAGGCTGGAGTCTTGCAGCGCGCCCACGCGGATCACCACGTCCAGCCCGTCGGCAATTAAATCCGGGGCCGGAATTCCTGTCACCAGATTGACCGCCAGACCGGGATACTCTTTTAATAATTTTGCGGTAAGCCCGGCCAGCACATTTTGCGCCATGGTTGAAGAACAGCCGATACGCAATGTACCGATAGGCGTGTTATTAAAAGCGTAAAGCTGCTCGTGAACATCCTGCACTTCATGCAGCATACGACGACAGCCCTGATAATAGATTTTTCCAGCTTCGGTGAGCCCAATGCTGCGTGTGCTGCGGTTGAGCAATTTAACCTGAAGCTCATCTTCCAGTTTCGCCACAGTCTGGCTGATGGACGATACGCTCATTTGCAGCTGTCTGGCTGCGGCGGTAAAAGAGCCAAACTCGACAACTTTGGCGAATACCGACATTCGTTTTAATCGTTCCATTATTCACTCTGGCTTAAAAGTGATTTAGATCACATAATATAGATAACAGCATAACAATTACGTTAATATACTATTATTCGAATAAGAGCTATGTCGCTCTCGCCTGGCGTCTCTTGCCCTTCTCTGCGGCGATGTAGCTTAACAATCTATCGCCTGCTCTCTCTCAGAAATCAAGGTCAACATGAGTCTGTTTCCCGTTATCGTGGTGTTTGGTCTTTCCTTCCCACCGATATTTTTCGAATTGCTTTTGTCACTGGCTATTTTTTGGCTGGTGCGTCGGATGCTTGTGCCGACGGGCATCTATGATTTTGTCTGGCATCCGGCTCTGTTCAATACCGCGCTGTATTGTTGTCTGTTTTATTTAATATCGCGCCTGTTCGTTTGAGGTTGAAGTGAAAACACTAACAAGAAAACTCTCCCGTACGGCCATTACCCTCGTACTGGTTATTCTGGCCTTTATCGCCATTTTCCGCGCCTGGGTGTATTACACCGAATCTCCCTGGACGCGCGATGCCCGTTTTAGCGCCGATGTCGTCGCTATTGCCCCGGATGTCGCGGGCCTGATTACCCATGTAAACGTGCATGATAACCAACTGGTGAAAAAGGATCAGGTTCTGTTTACCATCGATCAGCCACGCTATCAAAAAGCGCTGGCGGAAGCGGAAGCTGATGTAGCCTATTATCAGGTCCTGGCGCAGGAAAAACGCCAGGAAGCCAGTCGCCGTAATCGCCTCGGCGTACAGGCGATGTCCCGGGAAGAGATCGATCAGGCGAACAATGTCTTGCAGACTGTACTGCATCAACTGGCTAAAGCCCAGGCGACGCGCGATCTGGCTAAACTCGATCTGGAACGCACCGTCATTCGCGCGCCTGCCGACGGCTGGGTGACTAACCTCAATGTTTATGCCGGTGAATTTATTACCCGCGGTTCCACAGCCGTCGCCCTGGTGAAAAAGAACTCTTTTTACGTGCAGGCCTATATGGAAGAGACCAAGCTGGAAGGCGTGCGTCCGGGATATCGTGCCGAAATCACGCCGCTTGGCAGCAACCGGGTATTAAAAGGTACCGTCGATAGCGTGGCGGCAGGGGTAACGAATGCCAGCAGTACCAGCGATGCGAAAGGGATGGCGACGATAGACTCTAACCTCGAATGGGTGCGTCTGGCCCAGCGTGTCCCGGTGCGCATCCGGCTCGACGAGCAACAGGGGAATTTGTGGCCTGCCGGTACGACGGCAACCGTCGTGATCACCGGTAAGCAGGATCGTGACGCAAGCCAGGACTCCTTCTTCCGTAAACTGGCGCACCGGCTGCGCGAATTCGGTTAATCGTCATGGGCATTTTCTCCATTGCCAACCAGCACATTCGCTTTGCGGTAAAGCTGGCGTGCGCCATTGTGCTGGCATTATTTATCGGCTTCCATTTTCAACTGGAGACGCCGCGTTGGGCGGTGCTGACCGCCGCGATCGTGGCGGCAGGCCCGGCATTTGCCGCTGGCGGGGAACCCTATTCCGGCGCTATCCGTTATCGCGGAATGTTGCGTATTATCGGGACGTTTATTGGCTGTATCGCCGCGCTTATCATTATTATCTCTATGATCCGCGCGCCGCTATTGATGATTCTGGTGTGCTGTGTCTGGGCCGGTTTTTGTACCTGGATCTCCTCTTTAGTACGGATCGAAAACTCTTATGCGTGGGGACTGTCAGGTTATACTGCGCTGATTATTGTGATTACCATTCAGACGGAGCCGCTGCTCACGCCGCAATTTGCGCTTGAGCGCTGTAGCGAAATCGTTATCGGCATTGGCTGTGCTATTTTAGCGGATCTGCTTTTCTCGCCGCGATCGATAAAGCAGGAGGTTGATCGCGAACTGGACAGTTTACTGGTAGCGCAATATCAGCTAATGCAACTTTGTATTAAGCATGGCGACAGCGAAGAAGTCGACAACGCCTGGGGCGATCTGGTGCGACGCACGGCGGCGCTGGAGGGGATGCGAAGTAATCTGAATATGGAATCTTCGCGCTGGGTACGCGCTAACCGCCGCCTGAAAGCGTTGAATACGCTTTCGCTCACGCTGATTACGCAATCCTGTGAAACTTATCTTATTCAAAACACGCGGCCGGAACTGATTACCGATACATTCCGGGAACTGTTCGAGACGCCGGTTGAAACGGTACAGGACGTCCACAGGCAGTTAAAACGGATGCGGCGTGTCATTGTCTGGACCGGTGAGCGCGAAACGCCCGTCACGCTTTATAGCTGGGTAGGCGCTGCGACGCGCTATCTGCTGCTTAAACGCGGCGTGATCAGCAACACCAAAATCAGCGCGACGGAAGAAGAGATCCTGCAAGGCGAGCCCGTAGTTAAAGTGGAATCCGCTGAACGCCACCATGCGATGGTGAACTTCTGGCGCACCACGCTTTCCTGCATTCTGGGGACATTATTCTGGCTATGGACCGGCTGGACATCGGGTAATGGCGCGATGGTGATGATTGCCGTGGTGACCTCGCTGGCGATGCGTTTACCCAATCCGCGCATGGTCTGCATTGATTTTATTTATGGCACTCTGGCGGCGTTGCCGCTGGGATTGCTCTATTTCCTGGTGATTATTCCCAATACGCAGCAAAGTATGCTGTTGTTATGTTTGAGCCTGGCGGTATTGGGGTTCTTTATCGGCATTGAGGTCCAGAAACGGCGTCTGGGGTCGATGGGGGCGCTGGCCAGTACGATTAACATTATTGTGTTGGATAATCCGATGACGTTCCATTTCAGCCAGTTCCTCGACAGCGCGTTGGGGCAAATTGTCGGCTGTATGCTGGCGTTTATCGTCATCCTGCTGGTGCGTGATAAATCCAAAGATCGAACCGGTCGCGTGCTGCTTAATCAGTTTGTTTCCGCTGCGGTCTCGGCAATGACGACCAACGTGGTACGTCGTAAAGAAAACCGTCTGCCTGCGTTATATCAGCAACTCTTTTTGCTGATGAATAAATTCCCTGGCGATTTGCCGAAGTTTCGCCTGGCGCTAACGATGATCATTGCTCATCAACGTCTACGCGACGCGCCGATACCGGTTAATGAAGATCTGTCAGTGTTCCACCGCCAGCTTCGTCGTACTGCAGACCATGTTATTTCCGCCGGAAGCGATGATAAACGGCGACGCTACTTTGGTCAGTTGCTGGATGAGCTGGATATCTATCAGGAGAAATTACGTATCTGGGAGGCGCCGCCGCAGGTGACGGAACCGGTTAAACGCCTGACGGGCATGTTACATAAATACCAGAACGCGCTTACCGATAGCTAACCCACAAGAACCGATGCCAAAAGCGTCGGTTTTTTTATGACTATACTTATTTGAGATACAAAAACAGCGCAAGAGTGCTCCGGGGCTAAAAGCGTTTCTGGAAGTGAAACCTCTGCATAATGATGCTTAGTAGTAAAACAGACAATTGTCTGTCGGGGATGGTGGCTGGCTATGAATGTCTATACTTTTGATTTTAATGATATTAAAAACCAAAGCGATTTTTATCGCGAGTTTACGCAGACGTTTGGTCTTGCCAGTGAGAAAGTAAGCGATCTTGATACATTATGGGATGCGGTAATGAGCGATATCTTACCCCTACCGCTAGAGATTGAGTTCGTTCACCTGCCTGATAAACTGCGCAGGCGCTACGGGGCGCTGATTTTACTCTTTGATGAAGCGGAAGAAGAGCTGGAGGGACGGCTACGATTTAATGTCCGGCATTGAAAAAGCATAAAAAAGCCCCCGACAGGCGGGGGCAAGTCGTCGGGTTAGACGACGAGGGTTTACTTATACAACTCGGCGGTGGCGTGCCAGTTATCACCTTCTTTTAATTCGATGATGCGATAGCTATTAGCGCCTGCTTTTTCGGCTTTAGCGACGATCTCCTGGCGCATATCCATTGGCGTACTGCCAATCTGCGAGACGGAAATGGTACCCATCGGTTGCAGATTCTGCGCCTGTTCCGCGTTGACCTGATGTACTGCGGCATTTGCGCCGAAAGAGAGCAGAGTGGCCAGGCCGAGTGATGCGATAATGTATTTCGTTTTCATGGTCTTTTATTCCTTTATAGGGTCAACCTCGCGGATTAATGGGCTTTTCTTATGCGATATCTCCGCGAAGCAATGACACGTTATATGCGATGGCAGGTGAATTTTATTTGTACAGTTCGGCAGTGGCGTGCCAGTTGCTGCCGCTACGCGCTTCGGTAATATGGTAGGCTGTAGCGCCTTGTTCATCCGCTTTTTTGCTCAGCATGGCATTCATATCCATAGGCGATGAGCCGATAGCGCTGACTGAAACCGATCCGATTGCTTCACGATTTTGCGCTTGCTCTGCGCTGATAGGTTCTGCGGCGAAAGCGCCAAAAGAGAGAACGGACAGAATACTTAATGTTGCAACAGTGGTTTTGATTTTCATGATTTTTACCTCGTCGAATTCCTTTACTGGGGTCTTTGTTTCGTGACCCTCATCACAAAATTAAGTATACACTAATCACGCAATTAATTAATACCACGCTAATTGTTTCTGCTTTTTAAAGACATTAAAAATTTTATTTTTTATAACGTTATGGAATTAAAATTGCTGTTTTTCGCCGCTGTCGTTTGAAAAATAAAAGAAAATCAATTGGTTAAAAAAATTGACATTTTGTGCGTTTTTTTGATTTTTCATTCATGTGGTGAATGTTTAAGGGCATGATTTGCCAAATGATAGCCGTACAGGAAAGCGGCGAGGGGGAGAGGACAAAAAGATGCCTCCGCCGTACGACGACGGAGGAAGTGGGACTAAAGCTCTTGTTCAAAAAGTTCCAGAATGGCTTCGTACAGATCTCTTACGGAAAAGCCGCTGGCAGGCGTGGTGAAGATAGTATCGTCGCCGGCAATCGTGCCGAGAATACCTTCTGCTTTCCCCAGTGAATCCAGCAGGCGCGCAATGAGTTGTGCCGCGCCGGGGCTGGTATGAATCACCACGACAGCGTCGTTATAGTCGATATCCAGCACCAGATTTTTCAACGGACTGGATGTTGTTGGGACGCCCAGTTCAGCCGGAAGACAGTACACCATTTCCATTTTTGCGTTACGTGTACGCACTGCGCCGAACTTAGTCAACATGCGCGAGACCTTGGACTGATTGATATTTTCAAAGCCCTGATCCTGCAACGCGAGGACGATTTCGCCCTGTGAGCTGAATTTTTCTTCTTTGAGGAGCGCTTTAAACGCTCTTACTAGTTCTTCTTGTTTAGCCGAGCTTCGCATAAGTCACCCGTAATATGGCGGTAGAAACAACATTATTGTGCATACAGATGAATTTTTATGCAAACAGTCTGCCTTGTTTAAGGCTGAAATAATGTTATGAAAGAGCGGAATTTTATCAAATTTCGTTATCAAGAAACATGCCTGTGTCACGCCTCGCAAATAAGATTAAAAGTAAATTAATTGTTATCAAAATGATGTTGTTTTGAGAGGATAGTAGGGTATATTGTCACCACCTGTAGGAACGTTGCTCTCTGGTTGCAGTCGATCCGGATTACGCAAATTAAATGCATAAAAGCCAAAATTGCGCGACTCCGCATTCTTGATGAGTGAGGATTGTAATCATTGAATTTGTGAATTAAGGTCGCCGCCGCGGAGCAATAGACACTTAGCTAATCATATAATAAGGAGTTTAGGATGAAAGTCGCAGTCCTCGGCGCTGCTGGTGGTATCGGTCAGGCGCTGGCATTACTTTTAAAAAACCAACTGCCTTCAGGTTCAGAACTCTCCCTGTACGACATCGCTCCAGTGACTCCCGGTGTGGCCGTTGATTTGAGCCACATCCCCACCGCTGTAAAAATCAAAGGTTTCTCCGGTGAAGACGCAACCCCGGCGCTTGAAGGCGCTGACGTAGTACTGATTTCTGCGGGTGTGGCGCGTAAGCCGGGTATGGACCGTTCCGACCTGTTTAACGTTAACGCCGGCATCGTGAAAAACCTGGTGCAGCAGATCGCTAAAACCTGCCCGAAAGCGTGCGTGGGCATTATCACCAACCCGGTGAACACCACCGTTGCGATTGCGGCGGAAGTGCTGAAAAAAGCAGGCGTATACGACAAAAACAAACTGTTTGGCGTCACCACGCTGGATATCATCCGCTCTAATACCTTTGTTGCAGAGCTGAAAGGTAAGCTGCCAACGGAAGTTGAAGTCCCGGTGATTGGCGGGCACTCCGGCGTGACGATTCTGCCGCTGCTGTCGCAGATTCCAGGCGTAAGTTTTACCGAACAAGAAGCGGCCGAGCTGACTAAACGTATTCAGAACGCCGGTACTGAAGTCGTCGAGGCGAAAGCCGGCGGCGGATCGGCAACCCTCTCTATGGGTCAGGCTGCCGCACGTTTCGGTCTTTCTCTGGTTCGCGCTCTGCAGGGCGAAAAAGGCGTGGTGGAATGCGCCTATGTGGAAGGCGACGGTCAGTATGCCCGTTTCTTCTCTCAGCCGCTGCTGCTGGGTAAAAACGGTGTAGAAGAGCGTAAATCCATCGGCACACTGAGCGCTTTCGAGCAACATTCGCTGGACGCTATGCTGGATACGCTGAAAAAAGATATTCAGTTGGGTGAAGATTTTATTAATAAATAAGCTGTTCCTGCCCGATGCCGGGGCTTTTGCTCCGGCTTCTTTGACTGTAAACAAGCCACGAAATCAAGTACTAAATCTGCTAAACTCCTCACGTCTTATCGGTTATTAACGAGAACGTCGTGAAAAAGATCCAAAGAACGCAAACCCGCGATCACATTACGCAAATGCTTCGCTATGAAATTCTTTCCGGCAATATAAAAGCGGGAGAAGAACTCGCGCAGGAAAGTATTGCGGAGCAGCTTGGTCTTTCACGAATGCCGGTTCGAGAAGCGCTACAGTCACTCGAACAGGAAGGTTTTTTAATCCGACTGCCCAACAGGCACATGCAGGTCGCGCATCTTGAGGCCGATCGCGTGAGTCATATTTTTCGCGTGATTGCCGCGATGGCC
This sequence comes from Salmonella sp. SSDFZ54, assembly GCF_004010735.1. NCBI lineage: Bacteria > Pseudomonadati > Pseudomonadota > Gammaproteobacteria > Enterobacterales > Enterobacteriaceae > Salmonella > Salmonella sp. SSDFZ54. Next base: position 1,410,021 of record NZ_CP034819.1, on the reverse strand, counting down.
GCCGAAATGTTTTCGCTGATACCCAGCGAAGTAGGCGATGCCCTCCTGATATGTGCGCAAGCGCTGGCTGTCGCAGAAGATAAATCCTGCGAACTGGAGTGTCATGCGATGCTGATTTCTTATGTGAATAACCGCTATCTGGAAAAGGTGTATCAGCAGTTCCTGGACGGTTATGTCTCTTATGTTATTTTGCATCTGAAAAAAGATAATCAGGAGTCGGCGCAGCTTTTCGCTGAACTGGCTGACGTCATACGCCAGGGGCGGCGTGATGAGATTGGGCAAGTTATGCAGCGTTATTTCCTCTCTTTAGCAGAAATAATGCGTCAACATATGAAGGATTGGGAAAGTGCAGAAGCCTAAGTTAGGGAAGATTAAGCTTCTTTCAGCGAAAGAACAGGTCGCGGCAGTGCTGCGTAAAGCGATTCTTTCGAGGGAGTTAGTGGAAGGGCAGGAGATTACGTTAGAAGGCATTGCCGGAATGGTCGGCGTGTCCAGTATGCCAGTGCGCGAGGCGTTTCAGATTCTGGCGGCGGATGGGCTGATAAAAGTGCGCCCTAATAAAGGGGCGGTGGTGTTGGGCATCAATGAACAAACGATCCGTGAACACTATGAAATTCGCGCGCTGTTAGAAAGTGAGGCGGTGGCTAAAGCTTCTCGTCCTGGCACCGATATCTCGCGGATAGCCCAGGTGCATTATGCCGCTGAAAAGGCTCTCGCGGAAAATAACTCGGCGGAATACTCCGACCTGAATCAGGCATTTCATATGGAAATATGGAATGTTGCTGGCAACGAAAAAATGAAAATGTTGCTCTGTAATATGTGGAACGGCCTGTCGATGGGCCATAAGGTCACCGAAGAAGAGTATGCCGTGATTTCCATTCAGGAACATAAAAGTATTCTGCAAGCTCTTGAACTTCATGATGAAACATTGGCACGCCAGCGCATGCGCGAACACATTATTCGCTCAATGGAGAATATGCTGACCCGCTATGTTGGTGACCCTTCTGCCTGATCTTTTCGCCTGCGTGAGCATCGCAGGCGCTTCAACCAATTCTTCAATTCTATTAATCACGTCCAGTAACGATCTAACCACGATCTTGATGTAGATCCCACTCCTGCATCTTTCCTGAGAAACGATTTGACTTAGTTTTTGTATGGGAATAATTTCTCCCTGTCAACATTGGATACAATATCATATATCATTGATTGGATAATTATAAATATGGAACCCATTACCCTTACCTTATGTTTACTGGTGTTCGCTATCGTCATGTTTGTATGGGAAAAAGTGCCACTGGCCGTCACTTCCATGATTGTCTGCGTGGCCTTAGTGATCACCGGAGTTCTGAATATCAAACAGGCCTTTGCTGGCTTTATCGACACTAACGTCATCCTCTTTGTCGCGATGTTCATCGTAGGCGGTGCGTTGTTCGAGACCGGTATGGCAAACAAAGTGGGCGGCGTCATCACGCGCTTCGCGAAAACAGAAAAACAGCTGATCTTCACCATTATGGTGGTGGTGGGGTTGATGTCTGGCGTCCTCTCTAACACCGGTACCGCTGCGGTTTTGATTCCGGTGGTGATCGGCGTGGCGGCAAAATCGGGCTTCTCGCGTTCTCGTCTACTGATGCCGCTGGTTTTCGCCGCTGCGTTGGGCGGTAACCTGTCGTTAATTGGCGCGCCGGGAAATCTTATCGCGCAGTCTGCGCTACAGAATATTGGCGGCGGCTTTGGCTTTTTTGAATACGCAAAAATCGGTCTCCCGATGCTCATCTGCGGCATTCTCTACTTCCTGACTATTGGCTATCGCTTTCTGCCGAATAATGCGACCGGCGGTGAGGTGGGGAGCGTCGGGGAGCAACGTGACTACAGCCATGTTCCACAGTGGAAACAACGGCTCTCACTCGTGGTGTTGATCGCAACGATCCTCGGCATGATCTTTGAGAAGAAGATCGGTGTCAGCCTGGCCGTGACCGGTTGTATTGGCGCTCTTGTGCTGGTAGTAAGCGGCGTACTCACGGAAAAACAGGCCTATAAAGCCATTGATTCACAGACTATTTTTATCTTTGGCGGCACACTGGCGCTGGCAAAAGCGCTGGAAATGACCGGGGCAGGCAAGCTGGTTGCGGACTATGTAATCGGCATGCTGGGGCAAAACTCCTCACCGTTCATGTTGCTGATCGCCGTTTTCGCCTTATCCGTTGTGATGACCAACTTTATGTCCAATACCGCCACGACCGCGCTGCTGGTGCCGGTAAGTCTGTCGATTGCCGCAGGCATGGGGGCCGACCCGCGTGCGGTTCTGATGGCGACGGTCATTGGCGGTTCCTGCGCCTACGCAACCCCTATCGGTATGCCTGCCAACATGATGGTGCTCTCCGCGGGTGGCTATAAATTTGTCGACTACGCTAAGGCCGGTATCCCCCTGATTATCGTTTCAACCATTGTCAGCTTGATCCTGCTGCCAATCCTTTTCCCTTTTCATCCGTAATTAACGGAAGCTGTTCTGACTAAGGAGCATTTATGAGTAAAAGTGAACAGATATCCCATATGACCGACGTTATGGCCAAGTTTGTGGGATATACCGGCAAAGTTTTGCCTGATGATGTCACTGCAAAACTGGAAGATTTGCATAAGAAAGAGACCAGTAAACTGGCCGACGTCATCTTTACTACCATGATTGAGAACCAGCGTCTGGCGAAAGAGCTGGATCGACCTTCCTGCCAGGACACCGGTGTCATTCAGTTTCTGGTGGAGTGCGGGACGAACTTTCCGCTGATTGGCGAGCTGGAAGCGTTGTTGCGTGAGGCGGTGATCAAAGCAACTGTAGATTCTCCGCTGCGCCACAACAGCGTAGAAACTTTTGATGAATACAACACCGGTAAAAACGTGGGTAAAGGTACGCCGACGGTCTTCTGGGAGATCGTTCCCAATTCCGATCAGTGCAGCATTTATACCTATATGGCAGGCGGTGGTTGTTCTCTGCCGGGGAAAGCGATGGTGCTGATGCCGGGTGCAGGCTATGAAGGTGTGACCCGCTTTGTACTGGATGTGATGACCAGCTACGGCCTCAACGCGTGTCCGCCGCTGCTGGTTGGCGTGGGCGTAGCGACCTCTGTTGAAACGGCGGCACTGCTATCGAAAAAAGCGCTGATGCGTCCGATCGGTTCGCATAACGAGAATGAGCGTGCAGCCTCGCTGGAAAAAATGCTGGAAGACGGCATTAACAAAATTGGCCTGGGGCCGCAGGGGATGTCCGGTAATACCTCCGTTATGGGCGTGAACATTGAAAACACCGCGCGTCATCCTTCTACCATCGGCGTGGCGGTAAACGTCGGCTGCTGGTCGCACCGTAAAGGGCATATCGTTTTCGATAAAGATTTGAATTACACCATTACGTCTCACAGCGGAGTGAATTTCTGATGACTAAAAAAATCCTGACTACGCCAATTAAAGATGAAGATTTAGCGGATATTAAGGCTGGCGATATTATTTATCTCAACGGTCATATTGTTACCTGCCGTGACGTAGCCCATCGCCGTTTAATTGAAGGTGGTCGCGAACTTCCGGTAGATGTTCGCGGCGGCGCTATTTTACACGCTGGCCCCATTGTCCGCCCAATTAAAGGCGAAGACGATAAGTTTGAAATGGTCTCCGTGGGACCAACCACCAGCATGCGTATGGAGAAATTCGAAAAAGAATTTATTGCGCAGACCGGCGTGAAATTAATTGTGGGTAAAGGCGGTATGGGTAAAGGTACCGAAGAGGGCTGTGCTGAACACAAAGCGCTGCACTGCGTATTCCCTGCCGGTTGTGCGGTTGTAGCCGCCGTGTGCGTGGAAGAAATTGAAGATGCCCAATGGCGCGATCTGGGGATGCCGGAAACGCTGTGGGTCTGTCGGGTTAAAGAGTTTGGCCCGCTGATTGTTTCTATTGATACCCATGGGAATAATCTGTTTGAACAGAACAAAATTATTTTTAATCAGCGTAAAGAGATCGTCGCTGATGAAATATGCCAGAACGTAAGTTTTATCAAATAAACCTGATTACGTAAATTGCACGATAATGGTGGTAATACGTTATGACGATAATAATAACCAAGGGCTCTGGCCGGGGGCGGTTCAGGGAAATCCACCCTTATTATTTCATCGTCATAAATAGCCCCATTATCGTGCCTCCTGCCTGAAGGCTATTTTATGACTAATGCAGCTCTGCTATTAGGTGAAGGCTTCACCCTGATGTTCCTCGGCATGGGGTTCGTGCTGGCGTTTCTGTTCCTGCTGATTTTCGCCATCCGCGGCATGTCCGCCGTGATTACTCGCTTCTTCCCGGAACCCGTCGCCGCGCCCGCACCGCGCGCCGTTCCCGCCGTGGACGACTTCACCCGCTTAAAGCCGGTGATTGCCGCCGCCATTCACCATCACCGCCTTAACGCTTAATTTCCGGAGGGATCCATGACTATTGCCATTACCGATGTCGTCCTGCGCGACGCCCACCAGTCCCTGTTCGCCACCCGCCTGCGTCTTGACGATATGCTGCCGATTGCCGCTCAGCTCGACGACGTGGGCTACGGCTCGCTGGAGTGCTGGGGCGGCGCCACCTTTGACGCCTGTATCCGCTTTCTCGGCGAAGACCCGTGGCTGCGCCTGCGCGAACTCAAAAAAGCCATGCCGAAGACTCCCCTGCAGATGCTGCTGCGCGGCCAGAACCTGCTCGGCTACCGCCATTACGCCGATGACGTGGTGGAACGCTTCGTCGAACGCGCGGTGAAAAACGGCATGGATGTGTTCCGCGTCTTCGATGCCATGAACGACCCGCGCAATATGAAAGCCGCACTGCAGGCGGTGCGCAGCCACGGCGCGCACGCCCAGGGCACGCTCTCCTACACCACCAGCCCGGCGCACACCCTGCAGACCTGGCTGGATTTAACCGAACAGCTGCTGGAAACCGGCGTTGACTCGATTGCCATCAAGGATATGTCCGGCATTCTCACGCCGATGGCGGCGTATGAGCTGGTCAGCGAAATCAAAAAACGTTTTGAGGTGCGCCTGCACCTGCACTGTCACGCCACTACCGGGATGGCGGAGATGGCCCTGCTGAAGGCTATCGAGGCTGGCGTCGACGGCGTGGACACGGCGATTTCCTCCATGAGCGCCACCTACGGCCACCCGGCCACCGAAGCGCTGGTGGCGACGTTGGCAGGTACTGAGCACGACACCGGGCTGGATATCCTGAAGCTGGAGAGCATCGCGGCCTACTTCCGCGAGGTGCGCAAAAAGTACCACGCCTTTGAAGGCCAGCTGAAGGGCTACGACAGCCGCATTCTGGTGGCCCAGGTGCCGGGCGGGATGCTCACCAACCTGGAAGGCCAGCTGAAGCAGCAGAACGCGGCGGACAGGCTGGACCAGGTGCTGGCGGAAATCCCCCGCGTGCGCGAGGACCTCGGCTTTATTCCGCTGGTGACCCCGACCTCACAGATTGTCGGCACCCAGGCGGTGCTCAACGTCCTGACCGGCGAGCGCTACAAAACCATTGCCAAAGAAACGGCGGGCATTCTGAAAGGCGAATACGGCCACACCCCGGTGCCGGTGAACGCGGCACTGCAGGCGCGGGTGCTGGAAGGGGGCGCTCCGGTGACCTGCCGTCCGGCGGATTTACTCAAACCGGAGCTGGCTGAACTGGAAGCGGACGTCAGGCGCCAGGCGCAGGAGAAGGGCATTCAGCTTGCGGGAAACGCCATTGACGACGTGCTCACCGTGGCGCTGTTCCCGCAAATCGGCCTCAAATTCCTCGAAAACCGCCACAACCCGGCGGCGTTTGAGCCATTGCCGCAGGCGGAAGCCGCGCAGCCGGTGGCAAAAGCAGAGAAGCCTGCCGCCTCCGGTATCTACACCGTGGAAGTGGAAGGCAAAGCCTTTGTGGTGAAGGTCAGCGACGGCGGCGATATCAGCCAGCTCACTGCGGCTGCACCTGCTGCCTCTTCTGCTCCTGCCACCGCCCCGGCAGGCGCCGGCACCCCGGTCACCGCCCCGCTGGCGGGCAACATCTGGAAGGTGATTGCCACTGAGGGCCAGACGGTGGCGGAAGGCGATGTGCTGCTGATTCTGGAAGCCATGAAGATGGAAACCGAAATCCGCGCCGCGCAGGCCGGGACGGTACGCGGTATCGCGGTGAAGTCCGGGGACGCGGTCTCCGTGGGCGACACCCTGATGACGCTGGCGTAACGGAGAACTGAAATGGAAAGTCTGAACGCCCTGCTTCAGGGCATGGGGCTGATGCACCTTGGCGCAGGCCAGGCCATCATGCTGCTGGTCAGCCTGCTGCTGCTGTGGCTGGCGATAGCGAAGAAGTTCGAGCCGTTGTTGCTGCTGCCGATTGGCTTCGGCGGGCTGCTCTCCAACATCCCGGAAGCGGGCATGGCGCTGACCGCGCTGGAAAGCCTGCTGGCGCATCACGACGCCGGGCAGCTGGCGGTGATTGCCGCGAAGCTTAACTGCGCGCCGGACGTGCACGCCATTAAAGAGGCATTAGCGCTGGCGCTGCCGTCGGTGCAGAGCCAGATGGAGAACCTGGCGGTGGACATGGGCTACACGCCGGGGGTGCTGGCGCTGTTCTATAAAGTGGCGATTGGCTCCGGCGTCGCGCCGCTGGTCATCTTCATGGGCGTGGGCGCGATGACCGACTTTGGCCCGCTGCTGGCCAACCCGCGCACCCTGCTGCTCGGCGCGGCGGCGCAGTTCGGCATCTTCGCCACCGTGCTGGGGGCGCTGACGCTGAATTACTTCGGCCTGATTTCCTTCACCCTGCCGCAGGCGGCGGCCATCGGCATTATCGGCGGCGCGGACGGCCCGACGGCGATTTACCTGTCGGGCAAGCTGGCGCCGGAGCTGCTGGGGGCCATCGCGGTGGCGGCGTACTCGTATATGGCGCTGGTGCCGTTAATCCAGCCGCCGATTATGCGCGCGCTGACCAGCGAGAAAGAGCGCAAAATCCGCATGGTGCAGCTGCGCACCGTCAGCAAGCGGGAAAAAATCCTCTTCCCGGTGGTGTTGCTCATGCTGGTGGCCCTGCTGTTGCCGGACGCCGCACCGCTGCTGGGGATGTTCTGCTTTGGCAATCTGATGCGTGAAAGCGGGGTGGTGGAGCGTCTGAGCGACACGGTACAGAACGGTCTGATTAATATCGTCACCATCTTCCTCGGGCTGTCGGTGGGCGCGAAGCTGGTGGCGGACAAGTTCCTGCAGCCGCAGACGCTGGGCATTCTGCTGCTGGGGGTGATTGCCTTTGGTATCGGGACTGCCGCCGGGGTGCTGATGGCGAAGCTGCTGAACCTGTGCAGTAAGAACAAAATCAACCCGCTTATCGGTTCGGCGGGGGTGTCGGCGGTGCCGATGGCGGCACGCGTATCGAACAAAGTGGGGCTGGAGTCGGACGCACAGAACTTCCTGCTGATGCACGCGATGGGGCCGAACGTGGCGGGGGTTATCGGTTCGGCCATTGCGGCGGGCGTGATGCTGAAATACGTGCTGGCGATGTAATCCAATCTAACCGGGGGCAGTGATTCTGCTCCCGCAAAATGAGGACACAGTAATGAGTGAAATGGTTGCGTTTCGGCAAGGTACATCCATGCCATCCAGAGAAACCATCTTGCATTATGTTGTTGAGACGGTGAATCAGATAACTGAGCTTGAGCCAGCGCTGCATTTGCTGCCGTGGTCTGGCGTCAACTCAGCAATATATGAGCAACGTTTTGCACAGTGTTACGACGAGGGGCTTTGTGCCGCACAGACGTCGGCACCGAATGTTCCGCAGGGGATTCTGCCATCGACCGATTGGGCTCAGGGTATCGGGTTACTCTGTTTTGCCGCAGGGTATATGAGCGCAGGCGAGCGGCCATTAACACACAATCAGTTATGCGATTTCGTCAAACAGGCGGCTGTTGGTTTATCGCCGATTGAGGGGGAGGCGGCGAGCGGTTTCTCGACGGTACGTAGTATTGCATTACCCGTATTCAGGCGATTACAACGCGATGGTCACGCGTCTCGGATCCTGCTGTTACAAACGTTGCTGCATCTGGTCGCCTGGAAAAGCGCATCGCAGTATGCGCGTCAACAGGCGCAACGACTGCTCTGGATGGGCGGCATTCTGGGGGAAGGGGGGGAGCACAGCCTGCTTACACTGGATAAGGCGCTGCGTGAAGAGGCCGTCGGGGAGAAAAGTCTCCCCGCTCTGCTGATCTTCACGAGTTTCCTGGCGCATTTTCCGGCAGGGCCAGTCTTCATTGACTAGCCGTCGAACGACGCGGGCAAAAGCCGCGTCGTTTTAGTTCGACGCCGGGTATTCCTGCACCGTCACCTGGAACGTGAGCTGCTTATCATCCCGCATTACCACGACCGGAATGACGGAGCCCGGGCGGATTTCCGCCACCTGATCCATCGTCTCCAGCGCGGACACAGCGGGTTTATTATTGACCGAAATAATCAAATCATTAACCTGAATACCGGCAAGCGCGGCGGGGCCGTTTGGCGTCACTTCATTAACGACAATGCCCTGAATCGGGTCCATGCCGCTACCCTGCTGCGCGTGCAGCGGCGCGATTTCTCGTCCGCCAATACCGATATAGCCGCGAATCACGCGACCGTCGCGGATAAGCTTATCCATAATTTTCGTGGCTAGCTGGAAGGGAATCGCAAAACCAAGGCCTTCCGGCGTTTCGCCATCGTTACTCTTATCAAAGGAGAGGGTGTTGATCCCCATCAGTTCGCCTAACGAGTTGACCAGCGCGCCGCCGGAATTACCGTGGTTAATCGAGGCGTCGGTCTGGAGAAAATTCTGTCGCCCCGTCGGGTTCAGGCCGATACGACCCGTTGCGCTGATGATCCCCTGGGTGATGGTCTGTCCCAGATTATATGGGTTGCCGATAGCCAGTACGACGTCGCCAATATGCGGTGTACGCTTTGTATTAATCGGGATGGTAGGCAGCCCGCCAGTGGCGTTGATCTTCAGCACCGCCAGGTCGGTAAGCGAATCGGAGCCAACCAGTAGCGCTTCAAAGACGCGGCCATCCTGTAGCGCGACGATAATCTGATCGGCATCGTTAATCACGTGCTTGTTGGTAATAATATAACCGCGTTGATCCATGATCACGCCGGAACCCAGCGTGCGGATCTCCAGTTGATTATGCGCGGTACTGTTCATACTGCGGTTATAGACATTGACGACGGCAGGCGCGGCGCGGCGAACCGCAAAATTATAACTGGCTGGCGTCTCATCGGTACTGTCGAATTGCGGGACGGCGATAGGATTAATTTTGCGCAAAGAAGGCATGACGGCCAACAGAATAGCGCCGACAATTAAACCTATTGCGACCGAACGTAAGAGCTTCACAAACATGATGGAGGCGTCGTTAAAAAAGGGAACGGCAGCAGCATACCATGAGTTAACCGGACATCACATCGCAGGCTGATGCCCGGTTTAAGACAGGATTAGCGCAGCAATAGATAAATGTTCTCGTTGCCGCGTACTACCTGAAGAGCAATGATGGACGGTTTTGCCGCCATCACTTTGCGCATTTCGGCGATAGAACTGATGCGATCGCGATTAACGCCGATGATAACATCATCTTTTTGCAAACCGGCCTGCGCGGCAGGACTGCTTTTTTCGACGCTATCAACCTTAACGCCTTTCGTCCCGTCTTTCAGCTGGCCGTCGCTCAACGTCGCGCCTTGCAACGCCGGGGCGATCATTTCGGCGCTGGCGGAAGAAGAGGTATTGGAATCCAGCGTGACTTCCACCTCCAGCGGCTTACCATCGCGCAGCAGGCCCAGCTTCACTTTCGTGCCCGGTTCGGTGGTGGCGATACGTGAACGCAGTTCGGCAAAGCTATTCAGCGGCTTACCGTTAAGACTGATAATCACGTCTCCGGATTTCACCCCGGCCTTCGCCGAACCTGAATTGGGTAAAACCTCGCTGACAAAAGCGCCACGCTGAACGTTCAGTTTGAATGCCTTGGCGATATCAGCGGTCATTTCAGTGCCTTTAATTCCCAGCAATCCGCGTTTGATTTCGCCGAACTGAATCAACTGCTGTGCCAGCGTCTGCGCCATATTGGAAGGAATAGCAAAGCCAATGCCGATGCTCCCGCCCCCTGGCGCGAGGATCGCGGTATTAATCCCGATCAGCTCGCCGTTCAGGTTAAGCAGCGCGCCGCCGGAGTTGCCGCGGTTAATAGAGGCATCGGTTTGAATAAAGTTCTCAAGCCCTTCCAGATTAAGTCCGCTGCGTCCCAGCGCTGAAATAATCCCGGAGGTGGCGGTTTGTCCAAGACCAAACGGATTACCGACCGCCACGGCAAAATCGCCGACGCGGAGTTTGTCGGAATCGGCGATGGCAATTTGCGTTAACTTGCTGGGATTCTGAATTTGTAACAGAGCGATATCGCTCTGGTCGTCGCCGCCGATCAGCTTCGCGTCGAATTCGCGTCCGTCATTCAGTTGAATACTGATCTTCTGTGCCTGATTAATCACATGATTATTGGTTAATACATAGCCTTTCGCGGCATCGATAATCACCCCCGAACCGAGTCCTTCAAACGGCTGGGACGGCTGGTCTGGCAGATCCTCGCCAAAGAATTTTTTAAACTCCTCCGGCACTTTTTGGCTCTGGGCGGCGGTTCCCTCGACTTTTACGCTGACGACAGCAGGCAGCACTTTCTCCAGCATAGGGGCAAGGCTTGGCAGCGTCGCCTGGCCTGGCACCTGGCCTGGTATCGATGCAAGGGCTGGAAACGGTGCCGAAAGAGTTAATCCGACACTTAACGCTAATGCACTTAACAGCTGGGTGTGTTTTTTCATGGATGCTGCTCTCGTACCTTGAATGAACGGATAGACAATTCAAAACAGATTGATGTTATTGAATTTTCAGCCTGGTAACAATGATAATAGCTGGGACAGGAAAGATAGAGAGAGGGCGCAAGCGATGCGCCCGATAATTTTCTTAACGGCGTGCGATTAATCGCGTTTCGCGCCGCTACGTAACAGGCCAGACGCGCCTTCAGAATAATCACGTGGCATTTGTACTGGCGCCTGATCGTTGCTCGCCTCAGACTCCGCCAGACGGTTACGGAACGGATTCGACTCCGCAGACATTTCCGGCAGCAGGCTGCTGGAGCTTTTCGCCATATGCTGATACAGCTGGCGGTAATCATGCGCCATGGTATCCAGCAGTTCCGCGCTGCGGGCAAAGTGGCTAACCAGCTCTTCACGGTACTCTTCCAGCTCAGCTTTGTTTTTTTCCAGTTCGTACTGCAATGCCTGCTGTTGACGTAACTTACGATTACCAAAACGCATGGCCACGGCACCAATGATGATACCGACGACTAATCCAATTAGCGCATATTCCCAGGTCATGAACATCTCCCGTTGTCTTATGTTTCCGTAGGGTGTTGGCTCCAGGCTCCATGCCCGCGCCTGATTATGCCACTATAACCGCTAATTCCGTAGAAGTGGAATCCCGACAGCATATCGCGTAGTGTAGAACGGCCTTTTTTTCGTCAGCCGTGAACGACGGCACATCGATTTTCAAGGAATAACAATAACATTATGCAAAGCCTTTCCCCTACATCGCGTTATCTCCAGGCACTCAACGAAGGCACCCATCAGCCTGACGACGTACAGAAAGAGGCGGTCGACCGTCTGGAAACCCTTTATCAGGCGCTCACCGCGAAAAAATCGTCGGCTACGCCACCCGGCGGTCTGATAGCGCGACTGGGGAAATTATTAGGCAAAAACGAACCGGACGCGCAAATACCGGTTCGCGGGCTGTATATGTGGGGGGGCGTGGGGCGCGGCAAAACCTGGCTCATGGATCTCTTCTACCACAGCCTGCCGGGCGAGCGAAAACTACGTCTGCATTTTCATCGGTTTATGCTGCGCGTGCATGAAGAGCTTACCGCGTTACAGGGACAGATCGATCCGTTAGACATTATTGCCGATCGGTTTAAAACCGAGACGGACGTACTGTGTTTCGATGAGTTTTTCGTCACCGATATTACCGACGCCATGCTGCTGGGCGGTTTAATGAAAGCGCTGTTTGCACGCGGCATTACGCTGGTCGCGACCTCCAATATTCCGCCGGATGAACTCTACCGCAACGGTTTGCAACGCGCCCGCTTCCTGCCGGCTATCGATGCCATTAAACAGCACTGCGACATTATGAATGTGGACGCCGGCGTCGATTACCGGCTGCGGACGCTGACGCAGGCCCATTTATGGCTAACGCCGCTTAATGATGAAACCCGGCGGCAAATGGATAAACTGTGGCTGGCGTTAGCGGGGGCCGCGCGCGAGCACGCTCCGACGCTGGAAATCAATCATCGCCCTTTATCCACCCTGGGCGTTGAAAACCAAACGCTAGCGGTCTCTTTCGCTACGCTGTGCGTCGAGGCCCGCAGCCAGCATGATTACATTGCGCTCTCAAGGTTATTTCATACGGTTCTGCTGTTTGACGTGCCGGTCATGACGCCGCTGATGGAGAACGAAGCGCGCCGCTTTATTGCGCTGGTGGATGAGTTTTACGAGCGCCACGTTAAGCTGGTGGTCAGCGCCGCCGCGCCGTTATATGAGATTTATCAGGGGGAGCGGCTCAAGTTTGAATTTCAGCGCTGTCTGTCGCGCCTGCAAGAGATGCAGAGTGCGGAGTACCTCAAGCGGGAGCATATGCCGTAAGCCGGACAAGCGCAGCGCCCCGGCATTGTGCGGTATCATATCTGTGCAACCTCCCCTACCGGAGGGTGAACCAGGCCTGAACAAAACCCGCGGCAAATCGCAAAAAGGGGTCGATCTTTGACCTGGACTTCTCTATAATCCTGCGACCCCACGTTACAAGAGAGTTTTTTCCCAAACTTTCTCTGTGCCGGCCAAACATATCCGAGGGGGTAGGTTTACCGGACTTTGTCGTGTGAACCTCAACTATTTAAAACGTTTGGGTGTTCACCAACGTGTAACTTATTTATTTGGGTAAGCTTTTAATGAAAACTTTTACAGCTAAACCAGAAACCGTAAAACGCGACTGGTATGTTGTTGACGCGACCGGTAAAACTCTGGGCCGTCTGGCTACTGAACTGGCTCGTCGCCTGCGCGGTAAGCACAAAGCGGAATACACTCCGCACGTAGATACCGGTGATTACATCATCGTTCTGAACGCTGACAAAGTTGCTGTAACCGGCAACAAGCGTACTGACAAAGTGTACTATCACCACACCGGCCACATCGGTGGTATCAAACAAGCGACCTTTGAAGAGATGATTGCCCGCCGTCCTGAGCGTGTGATTGAAATCGCGGTTAAAGGCATGCTGCCAAAAGGCCCGCTGGGTCGTGCTATGTTCCGTAAACTGAAAGTTTACGCGGGCAACGAGCACAACCACGCGGCACAGCAACCGCAAGTTCTTGACATCTAATCGGGATTATAGGCAATGGCTGAAAATCAATACTACGGCACTGGTCGCCGCAAAAGTTCCGCAGCTCGCGTTTTCATCAAACCGGGCAACGGTAAAATCGTTATCAACCAACGTTCTCTGGAACAGTACTTCGGTCGTGAAACTGCCCGCATGGTAGTTCGTCAGCCGCTGGAACTGGTCGACATGGTTGAGAAACTGGATCTGTACATCACTGTTAAAGGTGGTGGTATCTCTGGTCAGGCTGGTGCGATCCGTCACGGTATCACCCGCGCTCTGATGGAGTACGACGAGTCCCTGCGTGGCGAACTGCGTAAAGCTGGCTTCGTTACTCGTGACGCTCGTCAGGTTGAACGTAAGAAAGTCGGCCTGCGTAAAGCACGTCGTCGTCCGCAGTTCTCCAAACGTTAATGGGTTTCTGCTTCGGCAGACAACTGTTAGCGAAAAACCCGCCTCGGCGGGTTTTTTTATGGCTAAAGTCCGAATCCAGTCTCTTTTCCTCCCTATCTTTAGCATTATTCTCATCTTATTCATCTTTCATGCACGCTCAGAGAAAAGGAAGTCACAGTGGGATTTTTTAACGCATTGTTTACTAAGAAAGAGTCGTTAATGCTGTCGAATAAATGGGAATTCTTTATAACAACGGTGGATGACCATGTTACGGGTATACGTGTGGATATTGGCGCCATTCAGGATGAAAAATTTGATCGCCTTATCCATACCTGGTTCTTACGTGTTCATTACACCAACTGTTATGAAAATGGTTTGCCGCAGCCCGATGAAACACAGCGTTTAAATCGTATAGAGGACTGGCTTGATGAAAAGGGGAAGACGTTTCCGATCTGGCTGGTGGGTGTGGTTACCCAACAAGGCTGGCGCGATTTTGTGTTCATGTCGGAAGAGGATCTTAACTGGGAAAATACGCTGGATAAATTGCTCGCTGGTGGCCCGGAAATCTCTTTTAGTTATAGAGAGAGTCACAATGATAAAGGAAACTTTTACCGCCAGTTCTTGTATCCAACCCGATACGACTGGAACTGGATACACGATTCCCGTGTGTGCCGGGGATTACAGGAACAAGGTGATGATCTGACGCTTCCGCGCGCTATTGATTATTATGCGACATTGCCTACAGAAGTCGCAGCGCGTGACCTGGCGCAAGATATTGCTGCATTACCGTATGGCATAACGCTGGTCAGTATTCGAATGAATGACCCGCAACAGGGGTTTATGGCGTCTTTTATCAGCACCGATGCTCCGCAACAATGGCATATGACAGAAATCACTTGCCAGCTTACCGATCTGGCTGAAAAACATGGCGGCAGTTTTGATGGCTGGGGCGCACCGGTAGTACAGGCATAACAGGCGAAAGACAATATCTCAGGTGGGGCGAGCATTTCAGACCAGGAATATCTCTTTTTCCTCATTTCCAGAATCGACTCACCACAAAGGTCACAAAATCTGGTAAACTATCATCCAATTTTCTGCCCAAATAGCGGGGAATGTTCATTTTTTGTCTCGTTTCTGAGCAATGATGGCTTTTTTCGCCCTGGGTGACATAACATCTGGCTGGTCACATTGTGGCTGGTAGCAGTAAAAATTCTGAATATACCTGGAGGTTTTCATGGCTGTCGCTGCCAACAAACGTTCGGTAATGACGCTGTTTTCTGGTCCTACTGACATCTATAGCCATCAGGTCCGCATTGTGTTGGCTGAAAAGGGTGTTAGTTTTGAGATCGAACATGTGGAAAAGGACAATCCACCTCAGGATCTGATTGACCTCAACCCGAATCAAAGCGTTCCGACACTGGTGGATCGTGAGCTGACCCTGTGGGAATCTCGCATCATTATGGAATATCTGGATGAGCGTTTCCCTCATCCGCCGCTGATGCCGGTTTATCCGGTCGCGCGCGGTGAAAGCCGTCTGTACATGCACCGTATTGAAAAAGACTGGTATACGCTGATGAACGTCATCGTAAACGGGTCTGCTTCCGAGGCCGACTCTGCGCGTAAACAACTGCGTGAAGAGCTGCTGGCGATTGCGCCGGTATTTGGTCAGAAACCGTATTTCCTGAGCGACGAATTCAGCCTGGTTGATTGCTACCTGGCGCCTCTCCTGTGGCGTTTACCGCAGTTGGGTATTGAATTCAGCGGCGCAGGGGCGAAAGAGCTGAAAGGCTATATGACCCGCGTCTTTGAACGTGATTCTTTCCTGGCTTCTTTAACCGAAGCTGAACGTGAAATGCGCCTCGGTCGGGGTTAACCTGTATGGATTTGTCACAGTTGACGCCGCGTCGTCCCTATCTGTTGCGTGCTTTCTACGAGTGGTTGCTGGATAACCAGTTGACCCCGCATCTGGTGGTGGATGTGATGCTGCCTGGCGTGCATGTCCCTATGGAATATGCGCGCGATGGGCAAATCGTCCTCAATATTGCGCCGCGGGCGGTAGGTAATCTGGAGCTGTCTAATGATGAAGTGCGTTTTAATGCGCGCTTCGGCGGCGTTCCCCGTCAGGTTTCTGTGCCTTTGGCTGCGGTGCTGGCGATTTACGCCCGTGAAAACGGCGCAGGCACTATGTTTGAGCCTGAAGCCGCCTATGATGAAGACGTTGTCAGCTTAAATGATGATGACAATACCGCAGGCGCGGAAAGCGAGACCGTGATGTCCGTCATTGATGGCGATAAGCCCGACCACGATGACGACAGTAGCCCTGATGACGAGCCGCCTCCGCCGCGTGGCGGACGTCCGGCGCTACGCGTAGTAAAATAATCAACAGGCCCTGAAGGGCCTGTTTTGTTTGGTCTCCTCGCGGGTTCACCCTGCTTTTGAAGCTGTGTTACGATAAGCTTGCTATTATTTGCCACCGACCACTCATGAATGGACGTTATGAACGCATTTGATTCGCAAGCAGAAGATTCACCGACATCCCTCGGGCGTAGTTTGCGCCGCCGTCCGCTGGCGCGTAAAAAACTGTCTGAAATGGTTGAGGAAGAGCTGGAGCAGATGATCCGCCGTCATGAGTTTGGCGAGGGAGAACAGCTACCGTCTGAACGTGAATTAATGGCCTTCTTCAATGTGGGACGTCCCTCCGTGCGTGAAGCGTTAGCTGCGCTGAAGCGTAAAGGTCTGGTGCAAATCAATAACGGCGAACGCGCCCGCGTCTCGCGCCCCTCTGCTGATACCATCATCAGCGAACTGTCGGGTATGGCGAAAGATTTTCTTACTCATCCTGGCGGCATCGCTCACTTTGAACAGCTACGGCTTTTCTTTGAATCCAGCCTGGTGCGCTATGCGGCGGAACATGCCACCGACAAGCAGATCGCGTTGTTAACGAAAGCGCTGGAAATTAATAGCCAGTCGCTGGATGACAACGCGCTGTTTATTCGTTCGGATGTCGAGTTTCACCGGGTGCTGGCTGAAATTCCCGGCAATCCGATCTTTATGGCTATTCATGTTGCTCTGCTGGACTGGCTAATCGCCGCTCGCCCAAGCGTTCCCGATCGTGAGCTGCATGAACATAATAACGTGAGTTATCAACAGCATATTGTGATTGTTGATGCCATTCGCCAGCGAGATCCCGATAAAGCGGATCGCGCTCTGCAAACCCACCTCAATAGCGTTTCCGCTACCTGGCACGCGCTCGGTAAAAAAAGTCAAAAAATGCGGTAGCGATCGCGCCTCCGATCCCAGTTTAGTGAAGCAGATCGCACTATAAGCGTTCTGTATTATTTGCTGCTTATTTGATCTGGTATAACAGGTATAAAGGTAGGTAGTTAATATATTCATCATCCGTAGAGGTAGGTATGGCAAAAGCATTGCAAGGCGTAATGGCGGCGTTGTTGACCCCATTTGATCATCAGCAGCAACTGGATAGCGAAAGCCTGCGCCGTCTGGTGCGTTTTAACATCGGCCAGGGTATCGACGGGCTGTACGTTGGCGGTTCCACCGGGGAAGCATTCGTACAGAGCCTTGCTGAAAGAGAGCAGGTGCTGGAGATTGTCGCCGAAGAGGCGAAGGGAAAAATCACGCTGATCGCCCATGTCGGGACGGTAAGCACCGCAGAAAGCCAGCAGCTTGCCAGCGCCGCAAAGCGTTACGGTTTTGATGCGGTCTCTGCGGTGACGCCTTTTTATTACCCTTTCAGTTTTGAAGAGCACTGTGACCATTATCGGGCAATCATTGATTCCGCAGATGGATTGCCGATGGTGGTATACAACATTCCGGCGTTAAGCGGTGTAAAACTTACCCTCGATCAGATCAATACGCTGGTGACATTACCGGGCGTGAGCGCGCTGAAGCAAACCTCCGGCGATCTCTTCCAGATGGAGCAGATCCGCCGTGCGCATCCGGATCTGGTGCTGTACAACGGTTATGACGAAATCTTCGCTTCCGGCCTGCTGGCGGGCGCGGACGGCGGTATCGGCAGCACGTACAACATTATGGGCTGGCGTTATCAGGGGATTGTTCAGGCATTACGTGAGGGCGATGTGGCGAAAGCGCAGCGTCTGCAAACCGAGTGCAATAAGGTTATTGATTTACTGATTAAAACCGGCGTATTCCGCGGCCTGAAAACGGTCCTGCATTATATGGACGTGGTATCGGTGCCGCTATGTCGTAAACCGTTTGCGCCTGTTGATGAAAAATATCTGCCGGCGCTCAAGGCGCTGGCTCAACAACTGATGGAAGAAAAGGCGTAACAGCATAATGCCGGGGGCGCTACGCTTGCCCGGCCTACAACAGTGTGAGCGGTAGGCCGGATAAGGCGGAGCCGCCATTCGGCATAACGACAACAAAAATCGTCGGGAGAGTAAAATGAGTACTTCTACCCAGAACATCCCGTGGTATCGCCATCTCAACCGGGCGCAGTGGCGGGCATTTTCCGCTGCCTGGCTGGGATATCTGCTTGATGGTTTTGATTTTGTGTTGATTGCTCTTGTACTGACTGAGGTACAAAGCGAATTTGGGCTGACGACGGTACAGGCGGCAAGCCTGATTTCTGCGGCTTTTATCTCTCGCTGGTTCGGCGGGTTATTACTGGGCGCGATGGGCGATCGCTATGGGCGTCGTCTGGCGATGGTCAGCAGCATCATTCTGTTTTCGGTGGGAACCCTGGCATGCGGGTTTGCGCCCGGTTACACCACCATGTTCATCGCCCGACTGGTGATTGGTATGGGCATGGCGGGCGAATATGGTTCCAGCGCGACCTATGTGATTGAAAGCTGGCCAAAACATTTACGCAATAAGGCCAGTGGTTTTCTGATTTCCGGCTTCTCCGTCGGCGCGGTCGTTGCCGCGCAGGTGTACAGCCTGGTGGTGCCTGTCTGGGGCTGGCGCGCGCTGTTTTTCATTGGCATTTTGCCAATTATCTTCGCTCTCTGGCTGCGAAAAAACATTCCGGAAGCGGAAGACTGGAAAGAGAAACACGCGGGTAAAGCGCCGGTACGTACGATGGTCGACATTCTTTATCGGGGCGAACATCGCATCATCAACATTTTAATGACTTTCGCCGCCGCCGCTGCGCTGTGGTTCTGTTTTGCCGGTAACCTACAAAATGCTGCGATTGTGGCGGGGCTGGGACTACTGTGCGCGGTTATCTTTATCAGCTTTATGGTGCAGAGCAGCGGTAAACGCTGGCCCACTGGCGTCATGCTGATGCTGGTGGTACTGTTTGCTTTCCTCTATTCCTGGCCGATTCAGGCGCTATTACCCACTTATCTGAAAACCGAGCTGGCCTACGATCCGCATACGGTGGCGAATGTCCTGTTCTTTAGCGGATTTGGCGCGGCGGTTGGTTGCTGCGTAGGCGGTTTTCTTGGCGACTGGCTGGGAACGCGTAAAGCATATGTCTGTAGCCTGCTGGCCTCGCAAATCCTCATTATTCCGGTCTTTGCGATTGGCGGCACAAACGTCTGGGTTCTGGGTCTGCTACTGTTTTTCCAACAGATGTTGGGGCAGGGGATTGCCGGGATTCTACCGAAACTGATCGGCGGTTACTTCGATACCGATCAGCGCGCGGCGGGGCTGGGCTTTACTTATAACGTCGGCGCGCTCGGCGGCGCGCTGGCGCCGATCCTGGGAGCGCTGATCGCTCAACGTCTGGATTTGGGCACTGCGCTGGCATCGCTCTCTTTCAGCCTGACGTTTGTCGTGATCCTGCTTATTGGGCTTGATATGCCGTCTCGCGTACAGCGTTGGCTACGTCCGGAAGCGTTACGCACCCACGATGCTATTGACGACAAACCGTTCAGCGGAGCCGTACCGCTTGGCAGTGGTAAAGGTGCCTTTGTAAAAACGAAAAGTTAATCCGCTTGCCCGGTTTTCAACCGGGCAATATTTGTAAGGGAGTAGTATGTCGTTACTTGAACAACTGGATAAAAATATTGCCGCTTCTGGCGGCCTGATTGTCTCCTGCCAGCCCGTTCCGGGCAGTCCGCTGGATAAGCCGGAGATTGTAGCGGCAATGGCATTGGCGGCGGAACAGGCGGGCGCGGTTGCGGTGCGTATTGAAGGCATAGACAACCTGCGTATGACCCGCTCGCTCGTTTCGGTACCCATTATCGGCATTATCAAACGCGATCTGGACGACTCTCCAGTGCGCATTACCCCTTTTCTCGACGATGTAGATGCGCTGGCGCAGGCCGGCGCAGCTATTATCGCCGTTGATGGAACCGCTCGGCAACGGCCGGTAGCCGTTGAGGCGTTGTTGGCGCGCATTCATCACCACCATCTACTGGCGATGGCCGACTGCTCATCCGTGGACGATGGTCTCGCCTGTCAACGGTTGGGCGCGGACATTATCGGCACGACAATGTCCGGCTACACCACCCCCGATACGCCGGAGGAACCCGATCTGCCCTTAGTCAAAGCGTTGCATGACGCCGGATGCCGGGTAATAGCCGAAGGGCGCTATAACTCGCCAGCACTGGCGGCGGAGGCGATCCGCTATGGCGCATGGGCGGTGACGGTGGGGTCCGCCATTACCCGTCTGGAACATATCTGTGGATGGTATAACGACGCATTAAAAAAGGCGGCGTCATGACTACGTTAGCAATCGATATTGGCGGTACTAAACTTGCCGCCGCGCTCATCGACAACAACTTGCGCATTAGCCAGCGTCGCGAGCTACCGACCCCCGCGAGCAAAACGCCGGATGCGTTACGTGAAGCATTAAAGGCGCTGGTTGAACCACTACGGGCAGAGGCGCGTCAGGTAGCGATAGCTTCTACCGGGATCATTCAGGAAGGGATGCTGCTGGCGCTAAACCCCCATAATCTGGGCGGCTTGCTACACTTTCCGTTAGTACAAACACTGGAAACAATCGCAGGCCTGCCGACGCTGGCGGTGAACGACGCGCAGGCGGCGGCCTGGGCGGAGTATCACGCGCTCCCTGACGATATCCGCGATATGGTATTTATCACCGTTTCAACCGGCGTTGGCGGCGGCGTTGTCTGTGACGGCAAGCTCCTTACCGGAAAAGGCGGTCTGGCCGGGCACCTGGGACACACCCTGGCGGACCCACACGGGCCCGTATGCGGCTGTGGACGCGTTGGCTGCGTAGAGGCCATCGCCTCCGGACGAGGGATGGCCGCGGCGGCGCGGGACGATCTGGCGGGATGCGACGCCAAAACCCTATTTATTCGCGCTGGCGAAGGTCATCAGCAGGCGCGACATCTGGTAAGCCAATCCGCGCAGGTAATAGCGCGAATGATCGCCGATGTGAAAGCGACTACCGACTGCCAGTGTGTGGTCATTGGCGGCAGCGTAGGGTTAGCTGAGGGATACCTGGAGCAGGTTCGCGCGTTTTTGATGCAAGAGCCTGAGCCTTATCACGTGGCGCTGAGCGCCGCTCGCTATCGGCATGACGCAGGATTATTAGGCGCTGCTTTGTTAGCTCAAGGAGACACATTATGATGATGGGGGAAGTACAGTCGTTGCCTTCTTGCGGGTTGCATCCGCGACTGCTGGATGCCTTGACTCTCGCGCTGGCGGCAAGGCCGCAGGAGAAAGCGCCGGGGCGCTATGAATTGCAGGGCGACAATATCTTTATGAATGTAATGCAGTTAACGACGCAAATGCCGGCCGAGAAGAAAGCGGAATTGCATGAACAATACATTGATATTCAGCTACTACTAACCGGCGTCGAGCGTATTGCGTTTGGGATGTCCGGTGCCGCTCGCCAGTGCGAGGAGATGCACGTTGAAGAGGATTACCAGCTTTGTAGTCAAATTGCCGACGAGCAGACTATTACGCTGCAAGCGGGGATGTTTGCTGTGTTTATGCCGGGAGAACCGCATAAACCGGGATGTGCAGTGGGTGAGCCGGATGACATCAAGAAAGTGGTAGTGAAAGTACGCGCCAGTTTGCTGGCGGCCTGAATCTCTTGCCGGAGCAGTCTTCCGAACGCAGCCCCCTTACGGGGCTGCGTGGTGAATGTGCCGGAGAGCGCGGGTATGACGGGTTAACGCTTAAACGTCACGGCTTCCGGCTGGGTCAGGTGCAGCGTCGTCTGGCTCGGCACCGTCTCGGCAATCACCCGCCCGTGGCGAATCGAGTAACGCGCAGGCGTCTGGCGACGTACCGCATCGAATCCATTCTCAGCGGGTAAGATAACCAGATTCGCGGCATTGCCGACGCTCAGACCGTAGTCCTGTAAATGCAGGGTTTTTGCGCTGTGGGTAGTGATCAGATTTAACCCGTCGTTGATTTGCCCATACCCCATCAACTGGCAAACGTGTAACCCCATATGCAGCACCTGCAGCATATTTGCCGTGCCTAATGGATACCACGGGTCGAAGACGTCATCATGGCCAAAGCAGACATTGATCCCCGCTTCCAGCATCTCTTTCACTCGCGTGACGCCACGACGTTTAGGGTAAGTGTCAAATCGCCCTTGCAGATGAATATTCACCAGCGGGTTGGCGACGAAGTTAATCCCCGACATTTTCAACAGGCGGAACAGGCGTGACGCATACGCGCCGTTGTACGAGTGCATAGCCGTGGTGTGGCTGGCGGTCACGCGCGCCCCCATGCCATCACGATGCGCCAGCGCCGCGACCGTTTCGACAAAGCGAGACTGCTCGTCATCAATTTCGTCGCAGTGCACATCGATCAAGCGATCGTATTTCTGCGCCAGGGCGAAGGTTTTGTGCAGCGATTCAACGCCATATTCCCGCGTGAACTCAAAGTGCGGAATGGCGCCAATAACGTCAGCGCCCAAACGCACGGCTTCCTCTAACAGCGCTTCACCGTTAGGATAAGACAGAATACCTTCTTGCGGAAAGGCGACGATTTGCAGGTCTACCCACGGCGCAACCTCTTGCTTCACTTCCAGCATGGCTTTCAGCGCGGTGAGCGTAGGATCTGAAACGTCAACGTGAGTACGAACGTACTGGATGCCATTAGCCATCTGCCATTTCAGGGTCTGCATCGCGCGCGCTTTCACATCTTCATGCGTGAGCATTGCTTTACGTTCTGCCCAGCGCTCAATCCCTTCAAACAGTGTGCCGGACTGGTTCCAGCTCGGTTCACCCGCCGTTTGCGTGGTATCCAGGTGGATATGTGGCTCAACAAACGGTGGAATAGCCAGACCGCCTTCGGCATCAAGCACTTCGCCCTGCGGTAACGATGCGGCTTCCTGAGGCTCAATCTGGCTAAAGCGCCCGTTTTCAATCGTAATCTGCCATAATCCTTCGTGTCCCTGCAGACGCGCCTGACGAATGGTGATGTTATTGTTCTGCATGGCTGACCTCTGGTGATTTAGCAAGGCTGCGGTTGAAAAGTGGATTCAGCAGGATATAGCTGAAGACGCCGCCGAGTACGGCGTTGACGGGCACAATACCAGGAACATAATGTCCGGCGGCGATGCCCAGCGCGACGGAAAGAATAGCAATCCAGTTAACGGGAATAAAGCGCACGGTGTTGAAGTCGGCATAGCGGCGGCGGTTCACCAGATAGTCGGCAATAATCACTCCGCCAATCGGTGGGATGGCAGATGACAGGAACGTCAGCCAGCCGACAAAATTATTGTAAAGCCACAGCGCGCACACGGTACCGATAATCCCGTTCACCACCGACAGCGTGCGGCTGGAAAGACCGGTAATATTGGCGAAGCCCAGACCCGATGCGTACAGCGCGTTATCGTTGGTGGTCCAGATATTCAGGCCGAGCACCACGATCGCGGGCAGCAGCAGCCCCTGCGCTATCATCACGTCAGAGATATCCGCCTGACCGACGGCGGCAGCGCCTGCCGCGCCAAAGATAAACATCAGCGAGTTGCCGAGGAAAAAAGCGACCATCGCAATCAGTACGGCGCTTTTGGCATGACGCCCGAAGCGGACGAAGTCGGCGGTCAATGTACCGGCGCTGACAAACGAGCCCACCACCAGCGCCAGCGCGCTGGAAAAATCCAGCGGCGTCTGCGGCACTATCGTTTTTAAATGCTCCAGCCCACCCACGCCGCTGATCGCCAGCCAGACGGAGTAGCTGCCCAGTATAACGATCGCGGGTACGGCAATGATAGACAAAATGGTCAACGCCGAGATGCCGAAAAAAATGGTCAGGGTCATCAGCAGACCCGAAACGGCAATCAGGATATTGGCATCAATGCCCGTCGCTTTACTGACCGGAATAGCGAACATCGCTACGCCAACGCCAAACCAGCCTACCTGTGTGCCGCCTAGCAGCAGCGAGGGAAGCCATGATCCTTTAACGCCAAAGGAGTAACGTGCAAGGAGGTGGGTGGAGAGTCCGGTTTTTGCGCCGATGTAACCAAGAAATGCAGTGTAGATACCGAGGAGGAGATTACCGAAGAGAACTGCGAGGAAGAAATCATTATAAGAAAGACCGGTGCCGAGTGTCCCTCCGGTCCACATACTGGCGGAAAAAAACGTTAAACCCAACATGACAAACGTCAGTGGAATCACGCCCTTCCGCGCCGCCAGAGGGACGGGGCCCTGGCTATAATTGTTGTCCTGCGACACAACGCCTCCATGAATTTTGCCCAAAAAATCCGCCGCATAATATACAGTTCTCAGAATAAAGCAAACGTTTTCGTATGATATTTTTTTGATAATTATTCATGGCATTAATGGTTCGCTAGTTTTTCTCCGTTGTCAGTGAACCACCGCGTGTGAGTTGAGTTTCCAGCATGGTTTGCGAACGAATAAGTTCGTCTGTGAGTAATTTTTCGTCGGGCAACTGCACTTTGTACTCGCTCGCCATGATGGTGTTTGGCAGGCCAGTCAGCGCGTAATGCGCTTCCCCCGCGCCTTTCCCTGCGCACAAAACCAAGCCGACTGGCGGGTTTTCTCCGGGCATTGTCCAGTGCTCTTTGGCATAGTTCAGGTACATATTCATCTGCCCGGCATCCGCATAACCGAATTTGCCTACCTTCAGGTCAACGAGCAACAGGCAGCGCAAGCGACGATGGAAGAACAGCAGATCGACGCGGAACCAGCTGTCGTCTATGCGTAGTCGGCGTTGGCGGCCAACAAAAGCAAAATCGTCACCAAGTTCCAGCATAAAGTCCATCAGGTGGCTGAGCAGCGCGTCTTCGAGATCTGATTCGGAATACTCGTCCTTCAGGTTAAGAAATTCCAGTATGAACGGGTCGCGTATGGCTTGCTCCGGCAAAACGTTTGGCTCGGCGGGGGCAGGCTGCTGCAACATGGCGGATTTGTCGTGGGACAGTAGTGTTCGTTCGTAAAACTGAGTGGCGATTTGCCTGTCGAGCTGCCTAACTGACCAGCCGTTACGTAGCGTCTCTTTCTCGTAAAAAGTGCGGGCATCGGGATTTTTTACCGACAAGAGGCGGACATACGCTGACCAGGGGAGAGGGAATGTTTTGGCGAGCGGTATGAGATTTGAAGATTCCGCAGACAGTGTCTGCGGAATTTCAATATGTTGAAAACAAAGATAAAATGTACGGATTTGCCATAGGTTTCTGGTGGAAAAACCGCGCTTATAGCGCTGACTTAAATCTACCGATAATCGTTCGATAAGCTGAGTACCATAGGCCGCTCGCGCTTCTCCTCCCTGTTCAAATTCGACAATACGTCGGCCAATTTCCCAGTAGGTGGCAGTCATAATGGCATTGATGCTGCGCACGGTCTCGGTACGTGCCGTATCGACCAGACGAATAATACCGTCATGAATTTGCTGATATTCATCAGACTGTGGCGCTAAAGTTGGATTCGTCATGTCATCCCTTACGTGATAGTTTCATTGTGAAATTAGAACGCTATCAATACGCTTCAGGCGTAAACGGATCAATCTATGAACGGATTTTACATGGCATTACATCTCGATTTACGAGCGGGTTTCCAGAATCGGCAGGAGAGATATTGAGGAGAGGAATATCGGTTCCCCAGCCATCAGCACAAGGCATCAACCGGGGAGCCGGAAGGGTTACACTTCGAGGTAGTTCATAATCCCGTCAGCCGCCTTACGGCCTTCGGCAATCGCCGTTACCACCAGATCGGAACCGCGCACGATGTCGCCACCGGCGAAGATTTTCGGGTTGCTGGTCTGGAAAGCATTATCGCTGCGTTCCGGCGCGATAATTCGTCCCTGCGAGTCCAGTTCCACGCTGTGTTTCGCCAGCCATTCCATGCTGTGTGGACGAAAACCAAACGCCATCACCACCGCATCAGCCGGAACCACATGCTCGGAACCGGCGACGATATCCGCCCGTCGACGGCCTTGGGCATCCGGTTCGCCCATTTCAGTGCGCACCATTTTTACGCCGCTCACTTTGCCGTTGGCATTGACTTCAATGCCCAGCGGTTGAACGTTAAACTGAAACTCGACACCTTCCTCGCGCGCGTTTTTCACTTCGCGTCTGGAACCCGGCATGTTCTCTTCATCACGACGATAAGCACAGGTTACGTGCGTTGCGCCCTGGCGTATGGAAGTGCGTACGCAGTCCATTGCGGTATCGCCGCCGCCCAGCACCACCACGCGTTTGCCTTCCATGCTGACATATGGTTCGTCGCTGGTTTCGCCAAACCCCATGATCTGCTTCGTATTGGCGATCAGGAACGGCAGAGCGTCGAAAACCCCGTCCGCATCTTCATTTTCCAGCCCGCCGCGCATCGACTGATAGGTGCCGACGCCAAGGAATACCGCATCGTAATCTTTCAGCAGATCTTCAAGCTGTACATCACGACCCACTTCGGTATTAAGTTTGAACTCAATACCCATGCCGGTGAAGATCTCGCGACGACGGGTCATCACCTCTTTTTCCAGTTTGAAAGCTGGAATACCGAAGGTCAGCAGGCCGCCGATTTCCGGATGGCGATCAAAGACCACCGCCTTCACGCCGTTGCGGGTCAGCACGTCGGCGCACGCCAGCCCTGCCGGACCTGCGCCGATAATCGCTACCCGTTTGTCCGTCTGGCGCACGCCGGTCATATCCGGGCGCCAGCCCATTTCGAACGCTTTATCGTTGATATAGCGCTCAATGTTACCGATGGTCACTGCGCCGAACTCATCGTGCAGCGTACAGGAGCCTTCGCACAGGCGGTCCTGCGGGCAGACGCGGCCACACACTTCCGGCAGGGTGTTAGTCTGGTGCGATAGCTCTGCCGCCTCAAAAATACGCCCTTCGTTAGCCAGTTTCAGCCAGTTCGGGATGTAGTTATGTACCGGACATTTCCACTCGCAGTAGGGATTCCCGCAGGACAAACAGCGATCCGCCTGGGCTTTCGCCTGACCTTCAGAAAACGGTTCGTAGATTTCAACAAACTCGATCTTACGGATCTTCAGCGGTTTCTTCGGCGGATCAACGCGCTGCAGGTCGATAAATTGATAAACATTCTGGCTCATTTCAATTCCTTACTGCGCCTGCACGCGCAATTCTGCCGCACTACGACTACGGTGGCCCAACAGGGCTTTGACATCGCTGGACTTGGGCTTCACTAACGCGAATTGGGTTGAGAAGCTTGACCACCTGGACAGGATCTCTTCGCCGCGTTGCGAACCAGTATGCTGTACGTGCTCGGTGATCAGGCCGCGCAGATGCTCTTCGTGGATAGCCAGCGAATCAACGTCCAGTACTTCTACCAGTTCCGGGTTCACGCGTTTACGGAATTCGCCATCTTCGTCCAGCACATAGGCGAAGCCGCCGGTCATGCCCGCGCCGAAGTTAACGCCGGTTTTACCCAGCACGCAGACGATGCCGCCGGTCATGTATTCACAGCCGTTGTCGCCGATGCCCTCTACTACGGTAATCGCCCCGGAGTTACGCACGCCGAAACGTTCGCCCGCGCGGCCCGCCGCGTACAGACGGCCACCGGTCGCTCCATACAGGCAGGTGTTGCCGATAATGCTGGCTTTATGACTGAGGAAGGCGGAACCTACCGGTGGTCTGATGGCGATCAAACCGCCTGCCATACCTTTACCGACATAGTCGTTGGCATCGCCAGTCAGATATAACTCTACGCCGCCCGCGTTCCACACGCCAAAGCTCTGGCCTGCGGTACCGCTGAAGTGTGCTTTAATCGGATCGGAAGCCAGCCCCTGATCGCCGTGGGTCTGTGCGATGTAGCCGGAAAGCGACGCGCCGACGGAACGATCGGTGTTGCGGATGTCGAACCAGAAGGTTTTGCTCTGGCGCGCATCGACAAACGGTTTCGCCTGCTGCAACAGTTGCGCATTCAGCACGCCGTTATCAAACGGCGGGTTATTTTCGGTGCAGTACAGCGCTTTACCCGGATGAGGTTCAGCGGTTTCCAGTAGACGAGACAGCGCCAGCTTCTGCTGTTTAGCGGTGAAGCCCTCCAGCTCTTTCAGCAGGTCGGTGCGGCCAATCAAATCCACCAGGCGGGTCACGCCAAGCGAAGCCATCAGCTCGCGCACTTCGCGGGCGATAAATTCAAAGTAGTTGGTTACTTTGAACGGCAGGCCGTGATAGTGGTTCTTACGCAGTTTTTCATCCTGCGTCGCCACGCCGGTTGCGCAGTTGTTCAGATGGCAAATGCGCAGGTATTTACAGCCCAGTGCCACCATCGGGCCGGTGCCGAAGCCGAAACTTTCTGCACCGAGAATTGCCGCTTTGATGATATCGACGCCGGTTTTCAGACCGCCGTCCACCTGCAGACGAATCTTGTGACGCAGACCGTTGGCGACCAGCGCCTGCTGCGTTTCGACCAGACCCAGTTCCCACGGACAGCCAGCGTATTTCACCGAAGAGAGCGGGCTGGCGCCGGTACCGCCGTCGTAACCGGCGATAGTGATCAGGTCCGCATAGGCTTTCGCCACGCCGGTCGCGATGGTGCCAACGCCCGGTTCGGACACCAGCTTCACGGAGATCATCGCCTTCGGGTTGACCTGTTTGAGGTCGAAAATGAGCTGCGCTAAGTCCTCGATAGAGTAGATATCGTGGTGCGGCGGCGGGGAGATCAGCGTCACGCCCGGCACTGAATAGCGCAGTTTAGCGATATACGGAGTGACTTTATCCCCCGGCAACTGACCGCCTTCGCCCGGTTTCGCGCCCTGCGCGACTTTAATCTGAATCACATCGGCATTGACCAGGTACGCTGGCGTCACGCCAAAGCGACCGGAAGCCACCTGCTTGATGCGCGACACTTTATTGGTGCCGTAGCGCGCCGGGTCTTCGCCGCCTTCGCCGGAGTTGGAGTTGCCACCGAGGCTGTTCATCGCTTCCGCCAGCGCTTCGTGCGCTTCCGGACTTAATGCGCCAATAGACATGGCTGCGGTATCAAAGCGTTTAAACAGCTCACTGGCGGGCTCAACCTCGTCGATAGTCACCGCCTCGCCGTCTGGATGTATCGCCAGCAGATCGCGCAGCGTTGCCGCCGGACGCTCATTGACCAGTTTGGCGTATTCCTGATAATCGCTGTACTCGCCGCTCTGTACCGCCTGTTGCAGGGTACGCACGACATCCGGGTTATAGGCGTGATATTCGCCGCCGTGGACGTACT
Source organism: Salmonella sp. SSDFZ54 (assembly GCF_004010735.1). Classification (NCBI taxonomy): domain Bacteria; kingdom Pseudomonadati; phylum Pseudomonadota; class Gammaproteobacteria; order Enterobacterales; family Enterobacteriaceae; genus Salmonella; species Salmonella sp. SSDFZ54. Next base: position 1,380,627 of record NZ_CP034819.1, on the reverse strand, counting down.
TCAGCAGGCCGCCCGGGCTAATGGGTTTGCGCGCCAGCCAGGCGCGTTTGGAGAGATTCAGCAGATCCTGCTGGAAGTCATCAAAGCTCGCGCCGCCGATACGGCTGACCACGCCCTGGAAGCACAGGTTTACCACATCATCGTGCAGCCCGACCGCTTCAAACAGTTTGGAGCAGCGGTAAGAGGCAATGGTCGAAATGCCCATTTTGGACATAATCTTGTACAGCCCCTTGTTGATGCCGTTACGGTAGTTCTGCATCACGGTACGGTAGTTTTTAGCGATGGCCTGGGTATCAATCAGGCGCCCCAGCGTTTCGTAGGCCAGGTACGGATAGATGGCCGTTGCGCCAAAGCCGAGCAGTACCGCAAAGTGATGCGGATCGCGGGCGCTTCCGGTTTCTACGATGATGTTGGCGTCGCAGCGCAGGCTTTGTTCCACCAGACGCGTTTGCACCGCGCCCACCGCCATCGGCGCGGGCACCGGCAGGCGATTCTTACCGATATTGCGATCCGAGAGGACCAGCAACACGGTGCCGTTACGCACCATCTGTTCCGCTTTATCGCACAGCGCCTTAACCGTCGCGTCCAGTGTGGTTTCGGTGACATCAAAGGTAATGTCAAGCCAGTCGGCGCGGTAGTGATGCTCGCTCATGGTAGTGAGCTGTTTGAAATCGGAGTACAGCAGAATTGGCGATTTAAAACTCAGGCGATGGGCCTGACCTTCCGCTTCGCAGAAGACGTTCATTTCGCGACCGATGCTGGTGGCGAGCGACATGACGTGCGCTTCACGCAGCGGGTCGATAGGCGGGTTAGTGACCTGCGCGAACTGCTGGCGGAAGTAGTCGTAAATAATACGCGGCTGGCTGGAGAGCACGGCAAAGGGGGTGTCGTCGCCCATTGAACCGACGGCTTCCTGGCCGTTTTCGCCCAATACGCGGATAACCGAGTCCAGCTCTTCGGCGCTGTAGTTAAACTGTTTCTGATAGCTGGCGAGCAGGTCATCGTCCAGTTCGCGGCTACCGACTTCTTCATCTGGCAACTCTTCAAACGGCACCAGACGGCGAACATTCTTTTCCATCCACGCTTTATACGGATGGCGGCTTTTCAGATCGTCATCGGTTTCCGCGGAATGCAGAATACGTCCGCCGCGGGTGTCGATCACCATCAGTTCGCCTGGGCCGACGCGGCCTTTCTCGACCACTTCATCCGGCTGATAGTCCCAGATACCGACTTCGGAGGCGCAGGTGATCAGCTTGTCTTTGGTAATGACATAGCGTGCCGGGCGCAGGCCGTTACGGTCAAGGTTACAGGCGGCGAAGCGCCCGTCGGACATCACGATGCCTGCCGGACCGTCCCACGGCTCCATATGCATGGAGTTAAAGTCAAAGAAGGCGCGCAGATCCTGGTCCATATCGGGGTTGTTCTGCCAGGCGGGCGGCACCAACAGGCGCATGGCGCGGATAATGTCCATCCCGCCTGCCAGCAGCAGTTCCAGCATGTTGTCCAGCGAGCTGGAATCCGAACCGGTTTCGTTAACAAACGGCGCAGCGGACTGTAAATCCGGGATCAGCGGCGTCTGGAATTTATAGGTACGGGCGCGCGCCCACTGGCGGTTGCCGGTGATGGTGTTAATCTCGCCGTTATGCGCCAGGTAGCGGAACGGCTGCGCCAGCGGCCAACGCGGCACGGTGTTAGTGGAAAAGCGCTGGTGGAACAGGCAGATGGCCGATTCCAGACGCAGATCCGCAAGATCCAGGTAGAAGCGCGGCAGATCCGCCGGCATACACAGACCTTTATAAATGTTGACCAGGTTCGACAGGCTGCATACGTAGAAATCTTTGTCGTTCTGCAGGCGTTTTTCAATGCGTCGGCGGGCGATAAACAGACGGCGCTCCATATCGCGCGGACGCCAGCCCGCCGGAGCGTTGACAAAAATCTGCTCAATACGCGGCAGGGAGGAGAGGGCGATTTCACCGAGCACGCCTTCATTGGTTGGCACATCGCGCCAGCCGACAATCGATAGGGTTTCCTGTTGTAATTCTTCTTCGACAATATGGCGTGACGCGGCGGCCAGTTCAGGATCTTTATTCAAAAAGATCATCCCGACGGCGTAGTTTTTGGCTAAGCGCCAGCCGCGCTCTTCGGCCACGATGCGAAAGAAACGGTCAGGTTTTTGTAACAGCAAGCCGCAACCGTCGCCGGTTTTACCGTCGGCAAGGATCGCGCCACGGTGCTGCATCCGGGCCAGCGCGTGTATGGCGGTACGCACTACCTTGTGGCTAGGTTCGCCTTCTATGTGGGCGATCAGGCCGAAACCACAGTTATCCTTCTCAAGGGATTTATCGTACAACATATCAGTGAACCTCCCCAGGCTCTACGGGACGCTCTCCCAACCGACGGCGCGCGGGCACAGCAAGAGCATGGCGACGGGGCTGGCGCATCATACGCTTACCTCGCATTCGCCCTCTTTGTGTCCTTTGCGCATTGGTAAATACGGTTAAGAGGGAATCTCAATTACTGCATAAATATGATGAGCAGACGGCTCATCCAGAAAGCTTCCAGCGGATCCCCAACTTATCGGGAATCCACACCCAGGTCAAATGGCAAACTGATTTATGCAAAAGTGTGCTGTAGCACAGATAACTTTTTGAATCTGTTGAAATTAAAAGGTTTTTATAGAAGGGCTGCTAATACGGAGCGGCAGAAAGCCTGTGATCTGTCTCACTATAAGAGCCGCTCGCCAGGCATTATCTGACCTTGCTTTTTCAAAAATCTTGGCATTTTATGCTGTTTTAAGCGTGAGCAGTATTGAATGCTACTGTTTTTATCGATGACCCAGCAAACGCTGAAAAAAGAGGGGAATATCAGGAAAAATCATCAGCGGGATTATGAATGAAATATCGTTTATTTTGCTTGATTATGCAATGGATAAAAGCCTTCCGGGACGATTGATCCAGGTCATCGCCAAAGGAGACTAAAAATGGCAGGCTTTGGCCTCTTTTTAAGAGGCGGTCTATCAGATTATGCAGTTACAGAAATTAGTCAATATGTTTGGTGGGGATCTTTTACGTCGGTATGGGCAAAAGGTTCATAAGCTGACGCTTCATGGCGGTTTTAGCTGCCCTAATCGCGACGGCACCATCGGGCGTGGCGGTTGCACCTTCTGTAATGTCGCCTCTTTTGCCGATGAGGCGCAGCAGCATCATTCGATTGCCGAGCAGCTTGCGCATCAGGCGCATCTGGTGAACCGCGCTAAACGCTATCTGGCCTATTTCCAGGCCTACACCAGCACCTTTGCGGAAGTGCAGGTGCTGCGTTCCATGTATCAACAGGCGGTCAGCCAGGCCAGTATCGTCGGGTTATGCGTCGGTACGCGTCCGGATTGCGTCCCGCAGGCAGTAGTAGATTTACTGTGTGAATATAAAGATCAAGGCTACGAGGTGTGGCTGGAACTGGGATTGCAAACCGCGCACGATAAAACCCTGCGCCGAATTAACCGCGGGCATGACTTCGCCTGCTATCAGCGTACCACCCGGATTGCCCGGGAGCGCGGGCTGAAAGTGTGCGCGCATCTGATTGTGGGGCTGCCGGGCGAAGGGCAGGCAGAATGCCTGCAAACCATGGAGCGTGTGGTGGAGACGGGCGTTGACGGTATTAAACTGCATCCGTTGCATATTGTGAAAGGCAGTACGATGGCCAAAGCCTGGGAAGCGGGGCGGCTGAACGGCATCGAACTGGACGACTACACGCTAACGGCAGGTGAGATGATTCGTCATACGCCGCCGGAGGTGATTTATCACCGAATTTCAGCCAGCGCTCGCCGTCCGACGCTGCTTGCCCCGCTGTGGTGCGAGAATCGCTGGACGGGGATGGTTGAGCTGGACAAATACCTGAATGAGCATGGCGTGCAGGGCTCTGCGCTGGCCCGTCCCTGGATACCACCTGTAGCGTAGCGTGATGAGGGGCGCTACGCATATTTCGCACAATATTCAACGCGGTTCCCATAATTGGGTATTATGTGCGAAGTTGTGGTGAAGGAATCCTCTATGAAGCAAATTCGTATGCTGGCGCAATACTATGTCGACCTGATGATGAAATTGGGTCTGGTGCGCTTTTCCATGCTCCTGGCGTTGGCATTGGTGGTGCTGGCGATTGTCGTGCAGATGGCGGTGACCATGGTGTTGCATGGTCAGGTTGAAAGTATCGACGTTATTCGCTCCATCTTTTTTGGCCTGTTAATTACGCCCTGGGCGGTCTATTTCTTATCCGTTGTTGTTGAACAACTGGAAGAGTCAAGGCAGCGACTGTCGCGTCTGGTGCAAAAGCTGGAGGAGATGCGCGAGCGCGATCTCAAGCTTAACGTACAGTTGAAGGACAATATTGCCCAGCTTAATCAGGAAATTGTCGATCGCGAAAAAGCGGAAGCGGAGCTGCAAGAGACATTTGAACAGCTAAAAGTAGAAATTAAAGAGCGTGAAGAGGCGCAAATCCAGCTAGAACAGCAATCCTCTTTTCTGCGCTCCTTTCTGGACGCCTCGCCGGATTTGGTTTTTTATCGTAATGAGGATAAAGAGTTTTCCGGCTGTAACCGCGCAATGGAATTGCTAACCGGCAAGAGCGAAAAACAGCTGGTGCATTTGAAGCCGGAAGATGTGTACTCTCCCGAAGCGGCGGAGAAAGTCATTGAAACCGATGAAAAAGTATTCCGCCATAACGTCTCCCTGACCTACGAACAGTGGCTGGATTATCCGGACGGACGAAAGGCCTGCTTTGAAATTCGTAAAGTGCCTTATTACGACCGTGTCGGTAAACGTCATGGCCTGATGGGATTTGGTCGTGATATTACCGAACGTAAGCGTTATCAGGACGCGCTGGAACGCGCCAGCCGCGACAAGACCACATTTATCTCTACCATCAGTCATGAGCTGCGCACTCCGCTTAACGGCATCGTCGGTTTAAGCCGCATCCTGCTGGATACCGATCTCACCGTCGAACAGGAAAAATACCTTAAAACAATCCATGTCTCCGCCGTGACGTTAGGCAATATTTTCAATGATATCATTGATATGGATAAGATGGAGCGGCGTAAGGTTCAGCTTGATAACCAACCGGTTGATTTCACCAGCTTTATGGCCGATCTGGAAAACCTTTCCGGTTTGCAGGCGCAGCAAAAAGGGCTACGTTTTGTGCTTGAGCCGACGCTGCCGCTGCCGCACAAAGTCATTACCGACGGAACGCGTCTGCGCCAGATTTTATGGAATTTGATCAGCAATGCGGTGAAGTTTACTCAGCAGGGCCAGGTGACGGTGCGGGCGCGCTATGATGAAGGCGACATGCTGCACTTTGAAGTGGAAGATTCCGGGATCGGCATTCCGCAGGATGAGCAGGATAAAATTTTCGCCATGTATTATCAGGTGAAAGACAGTAACGGCGGCAAACCGGCAACGGGTACCGGTATCGGGCTGGCGGTCTCCCGTCGGCTGGCGAAAAATATGGGCGGCGATATTACCGTTTCCAGTCTGCCGGGCAAAGGATCGACCTTTACGCTAACGGTTCATGCGCCAGCGGTGGCGGAAGAGGTGGAGGACGCCTTTGATGAAGACGACATGCCGCTGCCCGCGCTGCATGTTCTGCTGGTCGAAGATATTGAACTGAACGTGATTGTGGCGCGTTCAGTACTGGAAAAACTGGGGAACAGCGTGGATGTCGCGATGACCGGCAAGGCGGCGCTGGAGATGTTCGCGCCGGGCGAATATGACCTGGTCTTACTGGATATTCAGCTACCGGATATGACGGGTCTGGATATCGCCAGAGAACTAACCCGTCGCCACACGCGGGAAGATTTACCGCCGCTGGTAGCGCTTACGGCTAACGTTCTGAAAGATAAAAAAGAGTATCTGGACGCTGGTATGGACGATGTGCTGAGTAAGCCGCTGTCGGTGCCAGCCTTAACCGCGATGATTAAAAAATTCTGGGATGCCACCGATAAAGAGGAGAGTACCGTGACGCCTGAAGAGAGCGATAAAGCGCAAGCGCTGCTGGATATCCCGATGCTGGAACAATACATCGAGTTGGTTGGGCCTAAATTGATCACCGACGGTCTCGCGGTGTTTGAAAAAATGATGCCTGGCTATTTAAGCGTGCTGGAGTCCAATCTGACGGCGCGTGACAAAAAAGGCGTTGTTGAGGAAGGGCATAAGATTAAAGGCGCCGCCGGTTCGGTAGGGCTGCGTCATCTGCAACAACTTGGCCAGCAAATCCAGTCGCCGGATCTTCCCGCCTGGGAAGATAATGTCGCGGAATGGATTGAAGAGATGAAGCAGGAGTGGCAGCACGATGTCGCGGTGCTGAAAGCCTGGGTGGCAAACGCGGAAAAAAAATGACCCCGGTTTGACCGGGGTGCGCGAATACTGCGCCAACACCAGGGAAATCGTGGCTGCGCCGTGCTTATTATGATGATGTCAAAGGCGCAGTCCTGTTTTCAGGCCGCACGCAGTTAAGATAGCAAATCCTAAATGATTTGTTACATGAATCATTTAAATGTGTGAAGCGTAGCATTTTAATCAAAATTATTAATGGGCTTGAGTCGGTTGCAGGAGGATGTTCACCATGAAAAAAATTGGCGTAGTGCTCAGCGGATGCGGCGTCTATGACGGCGCCGAAATTCATGAGGCCGTTCTGACGCTGTTGGCCATTGCCCGCAGCGGCGCGCAGGCTGTCTGCTTCGCGCCGGATAAACCACAAGCGGATGTTATTAATCACCTGACCGGCGAAGCGATGGCGGAAACGCGTAACGTCCTGATTGAGGCGGCGCGTATTACGCGGGGCGATATTCGTCCCCTGTCCCAGGCTCAGCCAGAGGAGCTGGATGCGCTCATTGTGCCTGGTGGTTTCGGCGCGGCGAAGAACCTGAGTAATTTCGCCAGCCAGGGGAGCGAATGCCGGGTGGATAGCGATGTCGTCGCGCTGGCGAAGGCCATGCACCAGTCCGGCAAGCCGCTGGGATTCATCTGTATCGCGCCCGCAATGTTGCCGAAAATCTTTGACTTCCCGCTACGTCTGACAATAGGGACGGATATTGATACCGCTGAAGTACTTGAAGAGATGGGCGCCGAACACGTACCTTGCCCGGTTGATGATATCGTTGTGGACGAGGATAACAAGGTCGTGACCACCCCTGCCTATATGCTGGCGCAGGATATCGCCCAGGCGGCAAGCGGCATTGATAAATTAGTGTCGCGCGTGCTGGTTCTGGCGGAATGAGCAAACGACGCATCGCGCCGTTAACGTTTTTGCGCCGTTTACTTTTACGTATCCTTGCTGCGCTCGCCGTCTTTTGGGGCGGCGGCATTGCGCTGTTTAGCGTGGTTCCGGTGCCTTTTTCGGCGGTGATGGCGGAACGGCAGATTAGCGCCTGGCTCGGCGGAGAGTTCGGTTATGTGGCGCATTCTGACTGGGTCAGTATGGCGGATATCTCGCCGTGGATGGGGCTGGCGGTAATTGCGGCGGAAGACCAGAAGTTCCCTGAGCACTGGGGCTTTGATGTTCCGGCGATTGAAAAAGCGCTGGCGCATAATGAGCGGAATGAGAGCCGTATTCGCGGCGCCTCTACGCTTTCGCAGCAAACGGCGAAAAATCTCTTTTTATGGGATGGACGCAGTTGGCTGCGCAAAGGTCTGGAGGCCGGGCTAACGCTGGGCATTGAAACTGTCTGGAGCAAAAAGCGCATTCTCACGGTTTATCTGAATATCGCGGAGTTTGGCGATGGTATTTTCGGCGTGGAGGCTGCGGCGCAACGGTATTTTCATAAACCTGCCAGTCGCTTGAGTATGTCTGAAGCCGCGTTGCTGGCGGCGGTATTGCCAAATCCGTTACGCTATAAGGCGAATGCGCCTTCCGGCTATGTGCGTAGCCGGCAGGCGTGGATTATGCGCCAGATGCGCCAACTGGGCGGGGAATCTTTTATGACGCGCAACCAGCTTAATTAATTTTGCCGATTGGCGGCGCGAACGCCTTATCCGGCCTGCGATCTGTGTCGTCCAGGCCTGATAAGTACAGGCCATTAAGCTTCGTGAGAAGTAAGCGCCAGCCGTTTCTTGTCTTTTGGCTGCGCGCCCCTCTCCAGGGCAACGGTCAGCGCAGGCTGGGCGATAAACCGCTGCCACACTCTCTCCAGTTTGCGTTCACAGCACCATGTTGACCAGGTTGCCAGCGGGATAAAGGTACTTTCCCCCAGATTGTCGCAAACCACCGGAACCACTTCTGACTCGCTGATACGCTGGCACAGGATGTTTTGCGGCTTCAGCGACATCGTCACAATATGGTTATCCAGCAGGTAACGTTTCAGTTTTTTCAGTAGCCGCCGCAGGACAGCGACATCCTCTTCATAACGACATTGCGCGGCGAACTCGGTCAGGGTAATAGAGGGCGCGCCGTTGAAATCGGTAATCATGTCGTAGACATAGCCAGTGCCGCAATCGGTTTCTACCGTGCCGTAATAACGGGGGATAGCGCTCCAGTCTGTCAGGTAGCGAGACAGATGCGCATAGTAGCTCAGTTCACGCCGAATCTCTTTATCACCGCCGTGGTCACGGTTGTAAATGACTTTTATGCAACGCCGGGCATTATCCGGATGCGTATAGCATTTACGATGTCGACCGGCGCCCAGCGGAGTCTGTTTCGATAAGAGGATCATGACAAGTCCTGGAAAAATTTATTCACATAAATTTAGTATGGACAAAGAACTTAAACAAAACCTAAACGAAATTTTTTAAGGTTTTCTTAATGTTTTTATGCATAGGTAAAGCGCACGAAATGTACAAATCTTACGAAAGGGTGGGGCTGCGGGACAAGTGGCAGGCAGGCGTAACACGCCCGGTTTTGGGGTGACTGTCATCAAATACCGGGACGGCGTTGGGGGAAATAGAGTATAGAGGGGGAGGTTTAGTCTTCGTCAAAGCCGGAATTGAACAGCGCGATAACCGCCGCCAGCGCTTCAACTTCTTGCGGGCCGGTGGCTTCAATTTCAATCTGACGCCCTTTGGCGGAGTCGAGCATTAACAGCGCGATGACGCTGTTCGCTTCCGCTTCGGTGCCTTCGTCATTGCGTAATAGCACCTCGGCGTCAAAACCCTGCATCAGTTCGAAAAGCTTCATGGCAGGCCGGGCATGCATGCCCAGCTTATTGGTGACTTCAACAGTTTGCTTTACGGTCATGTTTTGCGTTTTTCCAGCGTGCGATGGCGAGACTGGACATTTTTACCGCGCGAGCGGAAGTAGTCTGCCAGCTGTTCTGCAATATACACCGAACGGTGTTTCCCGCCGGTACAACCGATAGCGACGGTAAGGTAGCTGCGGTTGTTGGTCTCCAGCATCGGTAACCATAGCTCAAGATAGCTGCGAGTCTGATAGATAAAATTGTGAACTTCTGTGTGTCGGTCAAGAAACGCGGCTACCGGCTTATCAAGCCCGGTCATGGGGCGCAGTTTTGGGTCCCAGTGCGGGTTGGGCAGAAAGCGGACATCGAACACATAGTCCGCATCAATCGGGATACCATGTTTAAAGCCGAAGGACTCAAATACCATCGTCAGTTCGCGCTCGCGTTTGCCCAACAGCCGGGTACGCAGCATCTCCGCCAGCTCATGGACGGACATTTCTGAAGTGTCGACGATCAGATCCGCACGTGAGCGTAACGGCTCCAGCAAGTCACTCTCTTTATCGATCGCACTCTCTAAAGAAAGATTTTTGCTGGAAAGCGGATGCAAACGGCGCGTGTCGCTGTAGCGGCGAATCAAGGTATTGCGGTCGGCATCAAGAAACAGCAATTGCGGCGAGAAAGCGCCAGGCAGATTATTCATCGCCTGTTCAAAAATCTCAGGTGATTCAGGCATATTGCGCACATCAATGCTGACGGCGGCGGAAATCTGGCGATCGGCCAGCGTTCGCGCCAGATCGGGCAACAGCACGACGGGGAGGTTATCCACGCAGTAAAATCCCATATCTTCCAGCGCGCGCAGAGCGACAGATTTACCTGATCCGGAACGCCCGCTGACGATCATCAGTACCATGTACCGTTTCTCCTCACAACGACAGAAATAAATGCCATTGAGTTGTTATGCCTCATTCTGCTCACCTTCGGTGTCAGTAATGATTTGATACAGCTCTTCATCATTCAGCGCCGCGCGCAGGCGGCGGCAGATCGTTTTATCCGCCAGACGTTTCGCCACCAGCGACAGCGTGTGCAGATGCGTTTTAGTTTGATCGGCGGGCACCAGCAGGGCGAAGAGGAGATCGACCGGCTGGTTATCGATGGCGTCGAACGCGATTGGCGTTTCGAGCTGAACGAACACGCCGACGGCGCGTAAGGTATCTTCTTCCAGTTTCCCGTGCGGGATGGCGATACCATTACCAATACCGGTACTGCCCATTTTTTCGCGTGTCAGAATGGCTTCAAACACGACCTGAGGAGGTAAACTGAGCTGTTTTGCCGCCAGTTCGCTGATGATTTCCAGCGCGCGTTTCTTACTCTGACAATGAACGCCGCTACGCGTACACTCCTGGTTAAGTACACTGCTCAGTTGTAGAGTCGTATCGTTATTTATCATAATTTCACCTAAGAACCTGTCCTGTCAGGTTGATGGCCAGGTTCGGAGCGCTAACTGTACAAATGGCCCGTTGTGTCACACAACAGGCCGTCCTGCACTGGCTAACTGCCCGGACAATTAGTGTTGTTTCAGTTTATCTTTATGCCTTGTTAACTGCCTTGCCAGTTTATCAATCAAGCCGTCAATGGCGGCATACATATCCTGGCCTTCCGCGCTGGCGTGAATTTCGCCGCCGTTAACGTGTAGCGTCGCATCCGAGATGTGCGTGACCTTCTCCACTTTCAACACCACGTATACCTGATTAATCCGCTCAAAATACTGTTCAAGTTTGGCGAATTTTGTCGTCACAAATTCACGCAGGGCTTCAGTAATTTCGACATTATGTCCGGTGATATTGAGCTGCATAGTGTCTTCCTTATCGGTTGGGTCAAACCAGCTGTTTGCGTTGGTTTGACGGCGGAATGGATAAAGACTCTCGGTACTTCGCAACAGTGCGGCGCGCCACCATGATACCTTGTTCTGACAGCAGAGAGGTTAACTTGCTGTCGCTCAGTGGTTTCGCGGGGTTTTCCGCCGCAATTAACTTCTTCACCAGCGCGCGAATCGCGGTGGAAGAGGCTTCGCCTCCGCCTTCGGTATTGACGTGGCTGGAAAAGAAATATTTGAGTTCAAAAATACCGCGCGGGCTGTGCAAATACTTCTGCGTGGTCACGCGGGATATAGTGGATTCGTGCATCTCGACGGCCTGGGCGATATCCGCCAGTACCATCGGTTTCATATATTCTTCGCCCTGTTCAAAAAAGGCTTGCTGTTGCTCGACGATGCAGCGACTGACGCGCAGCAGCGTGTCGTTGCGGCTTTCAAGGCTTTTTATCAGCCATTTCGCATCCTGTAAATTACTGCGGATGAACTGGCTGTCGGCATCGTTGCGCGCGCTATTGCACATGGCGGCATAGTGCTGGTTAATCTGTAAACGGGGAATACTGTCGCTATTAAGCTCCACCGTCCAGCGACCGTTATGCTTGCGTACCAGCACATCCGGGATAACGTACTCCGGCTCGCCGGTCTGGATCGATTGACCGGGTCTGGGATCGAGCGACTGAATCAGGTTTACCGCCTCTTTCAGCACCTCTTCTTTCAGTCGGGTAACGCGCATCAACGTGCGGAAATCGTGGTTGGCCAGCAGATCAAGGTGATCGCAGATAATAAGCCGCGCCTCTTCCAGCCACGGCGTGGATTTGTCGAATTGTGAAAGCTGGATCAGCAGACAGTCGCGAAGATCTTTTGCCGCGACGCCCACCGGATCAAAACGCTGAATGCGCTTCAGAACGGCTTCGACCTCATCGAGATCCACCTCTACATCGCCCATGCTTTCGCGAATTTCGTCCAGGGATACGGTGAGATAGCCGGTATCATCTACCGCATCGACAATGGATGTCGCAATAGCGCGATCGGTGTCCGAGAAGGGCGTTAGCTCAACCTGCCACATCAGATAATCCTGCAACGACTGCGTCGTTTCGCCCTGATAGACGGGCAGCTCATCGTCGATATAATCGCCGCTGGGGCCGGATGGCGTCCCGGCGGTGTAAATTTCATCCCAACTGGCGTCAAGCGGCAGCTCTTCCGGCATCTCTTTTTGTTCGAGCGCGTCGGCGGTATCGAGAGGATCATTATCCTGAGGTTGCTGAGTGTCGATTTCGTCATGAAGATCGGTTTGCTCAAGCAGCGGGTTATTTTCCAGCGCTTGCTGGAGTTCCTGCTGAAGTTCCAGCGTAGACAACTGCAACAGACGGATGGCCTGTTGTAGCTGAGGCGTCATCGCCAGTTGTTGGCTAAGCCTGAGTTGCAAACCTTGCTTCATATTCAGAGTCGTTTTCTCCCGCTAGAGCAGCATAGCCCTCTACCCTATCAGAGTCTGAAGTCTTCCCCAAGATATACACGCTTAACGTGTTCGTCTTGCAGGATTTCTGTCGGCGTACCGTGGGCAATAAGGTGGCCCTGGCTCACGATATAGGCACGTTCACAGACTGCCAGCGTCTCACGGACGTTATGGTCGGTGATCAGCACGCCGAGCCCGCTATCGCGCAGATGCTCGATAATGCGTTTGATGTCGATAACGGAAATCGGGTCAACGCCGGCAAAGGGTTCATCCAGCAGGATAAATTTGGGATTAGCGGCCAACGCGCGGGCTATTTCTACACGACGGCGTTCACCACCGGACAGCGCCTGTCCCATGCTGTCGCGCAGATGCTCGATATGAAACTCTTCCATCAGCTCGTTGGCGCGGTCTTCTCGCTGTTCTGCGGTCAAATCGTCACGAATTTGCAGTACCGCCATCAGGTTATCAAATACGCTGAGACGGCGGAAAATAGAGGCTTCCTGCGGCAAATAGCCGATACCGCGGCGCGCGCGCGCGTGCAGCGGCAGCAGACTGATATCTTCATCATCGATGATGATATTGCCCGCGTCACGCGGCACGATACCGACGACCATATAAAAGGTGGTGGTTTTACCCGCGCCGTTTGGACCGAGCAGCCCGACAATCTCCCCGGAGTTAACGGTCAGACTGACATCTTCCACTACGCGACGGCCTTTATAGGCCTTCGCCAGATTCTTTGCAGTTAATGTTGCCATAACGAATTAGTTACTCTTCTTTTGCGCCGGAGTCTGGCCTTTGTTTTTGTCTTGCAACTGCGACGGCACCAGAACGGTGGTGACGCGTTTGCCTTTCTCGCTGAAGGCCTGCATTTTCTGCTCTTTCACCAGGTAGGTGATTTTGTCGCCGGTAATGTTGCTGTCAAGCTGCTCCAGATAAGCGTTGCCGGTCAGCACCACAAAATCTTTCGCCAGCTCGTAATGCATATGGGAAGCGTGGCCTTTCACCGGCTTACCGTTGTCCTGCATCTGGTAGAAGGTGGCCGGATTGCCGTAACCGTCGATCACCTCTTTCCCCTGTTCGCCGCCAGGGCGGGTAACCACGACTTTATCGGCGTTGATCTTAATCGTGCCCTGGGTCATTACCACGTTGCCCGTAAAGGTCACGACGTTGCCTTGCATATCCAGCGACTGTTGATCCGAGTCAATATGAATAGGCTGTTCGGTATCGCCCGTGACGGCGAAGGCCGGAATGCTGGCGGCCAGCAGCGAGCCGGCAAGCATAAGATTAAGGCTGAGTTTGTTTGTTTTGAATTTCATAAGAGGTTCTAACCTTTTCAATCAGCTCGGCGTTCTTGCTGCGTAAGTTACCGCGCATTTTCAGTCCGCTGGAGTTAAATGTTGTGCCGTATAACGTCACCAGATCGTTCGAGGTAACATCCTGCGTCACCAGATTAATCTGCGCGTTATCGGTGGTAATTCTGCGTAATTGAGCGTCAGGCACCAGGGCGTTGACTTCAACATGGCCATACAGATAGAGCATCCGATCGTTAGTCAATTTGGCTTTATCGGCCTTGATCGACCATGTCGGCACTTTATCCTTATCAAAGGTGGTTAATACCGGTTGCGTAAACCATGAGACCGCCTGATCGGAAAAATATTCAACGTGCTGCGCGATCAGACGATAGCTCAACGCGCCTTCCGGACTGTACACGACGGTATCCGTATGCTCGCTTTTATACGTGGGATCGTTGCTGTTGACCATCACGGCAGCAGGATCGTCTTTATCCGCCAGATTGATACCAATCAGTACCAGAATGGCCAGCGACAGTAGAATGATAACCCAACGTCTGGTTTTACTCATATCGATTGCCCTTTGGCCTCATCCAGCTTGCCCTGCGCCAGCAGCAGCAAATCGCACACCTCACGTACCGCGCCGCGCCCGCCGGCAATGTGCGTCACATAGTCAGCGCGGGGGATCAGCAGCGGATGCGCATCCGCAACGGCAACGCTTAACCCCACTTTTTCCATCACTGGCCAGTCAATCAGATCATCGCCGACATAGGCAACATTTTCCGGCGCAATGGCCAGTTTTTCCAGCAGATCGCTAAAGGCGATCAGCTTATTCGACTGTCCCTGATAAAGATGGACAATCCCCAGCGTGGCGCAGCGATCTTCTACAAGTTTAGCCTTTCGTCCGGTAATAATGGCAACCTCGATATTGGAGGTCAAAGCACAGCGAATACCATAGCCGTCACGAACGTTGAAAGCCTTCAGCTCTTCGCCGTTATTGCCCATATAAATCAGGCCGTCAGACAATACGCCATCCACGTCCAGGATGAGCAGGCGGATATTCTCCGCTTTGGTCATGACATGGGTGCTGACGGGGCCATAACAGGTCGCAAGCGACGCACCTGCTTTACTCATCGTTAATTATCCTTGAGTTTCTACACGACGCCTGCACGCAGGAGATCATGCATATGTAACACACCGAGTAACTGGTCGCCATCAGCAACCAGTACGGAGGTGATATGGCGGGACTGCATTAAATTCAGCGCATCGACAGCGAGAATACCGGGACGCACGCGAATGCCCCCTGGCGTCATCACCTCGGCGATCCCCAACTGGCGCATATCGCCGCCCATATCGAACACGCGACGTAAATCGCCGTCGGTGAAGATACCGTCGATCTTCATGGATTCATCGCAAATGACGGTCATACCGAGATTTTTACGCGTAATTTCTAACAGCGCATCACGCAGGGTGGCATGTTTATTAACATGCGGGATCTCATCGCCAGTATGCATAATATCGCTTACACGCAGCAGTAGCTTACGTCCCAGCGCGCCGCCAGGATGCGACAGAGCGAAATCCTCGGCAGTAAAGCCGCGCGCTTTTAACAACGCCACGGCGAGCGCGTCGCCCATCACCAGCGTTGCGGTGGTACTACTGGTAGGCGCCAGGCCTAACGGACACGCTTCTTTGGGCACTTTAACACACAGATGCACATCTGCCGCACGCGCCATGCTGCTTTCCGGTCGCCCGGTAATGCAAATTAACGGTACGTGCAGACGTTTAAGCACCGGTATTAGCGCCGCGATCTCGCTGGATTCGCCGGAGTTGGAGATAGCGATAACCACATCCTGCGGCGTAACCATCCCCAAATCGCCGTGCGCGGCTTCGCCTGGATGTACAAAAAAGGAAGAGGTGCCGGTACTGGCGAATGTGGCGGCCATTTTCCGTCCGATATGGCCGGATTTCCCCATCCCCATGACCACCACTTTTCCGGTGCAGTTGAACATTTTTTCACAGGCCAGCGTGAAATGCTGGTTGATATATTGATCAAGCTCCGCCAGGCCTTCACGTTCAATTTCCAGGACCTCTTTGCCTGCCTGCTGAAAGTCAAACCCCGGTTGCAACGCTAAATGCGACATAATCCGTTTCCAGTTATCCAACAAGAAGTGGCGATAGCCAATAGAGCATCGCCAGCCATACGATAAACCCGCCGGTCAGCAGTATACCTGCGCCCCGACCAATCTGACGCGGATGCCGCCAGCAAAGTAAAGCGAAAACCACGCTAACCAGCAACATCACGCTATAATCACGCCCAAACGCCAGCGGGTTGATCTCCCCCGGCGCGATCAGCGCAGGCAGTCCCAGCACGATGGCGAGATTAAAAATATTGGCGCCAATGAGATTACCAACGGCAATATCATTTTCGCCTTTTCGCACGCCGGCAATCGCCGTCGCCAGTTCTGGCAGACTGGTGCCGACGGCGATGACTGTCAGACCGAGCGTTAATTCACTCATGGCGAAATAGTTCGCCAGCACCGTAGCGTTATCGATTACCATGCGCGTCGCCATCGGCATGATGACCAGCGCAATGCCCAGCCATAAGAACGCGACGGGGAGCCCGCCTTCGCGCGGCAGCTCCGCCAGTTGTTCGCGGGTGAGGCTGTCATTCCCCTGGCGTTCGGCCAGACGCGCGATTTTAACAATGAATAACAGCCATAGCACAGCCAGAAGCAGGAGAAAGATACCATCACTGCGGCTTAACTGTCCGTCATGCAGTACGGAACCGGCTACCACGCTAACAAATAACATTAATGGCAATTCGCGACGTAGAACATCGGAATGCACGGTAAATGGACGAACCAGCGCCGCCAGCCCTAAGATCAGCAAAATATTGGTGATGTTAGAACCGAGCGCCGCGCCGACGGCCAAATCGAGCTGACCGTGTAGCGATGCGGCGGCCGACACAATAATTTCCGGCAGCGAGGTGCCGATACTCACGACCGTCATCCCGATGATCAGCGGGGGAATACCGAATGTACGGCATAAAATAGAGGCCGCAAACACCAGACGATCGGCGCCGTAGGCCACCAGAAGCAAACCAATTATGAGTAGCGCCATCGCTAAAAGCATCTAAAGTCCTTTCTTCAGGTATACTCGCCGGTCCCCTGGAAGGGATATCTGGAAGCCGTAACGAAGTCCTAATTTTGACTTTATGCGGCTAAAAAGTAAAACGAATGCCAGCTTTCGCTAACCCTGTCAGTTAATATTCTGTAATTATGTCGAACCCATGGTTAAATTCAGCGCCATGGTTACCTCAACAAGGCAATACGAAGGATGAATCAATGGGTCAGTCTGCGGCCAATTTAGTCGATATGCGCGACGTCAGCTTTTCCCGTGGCGAACGCTGCATTTTCGATAATATTTCCCTGACGGTGCCGCGCGGGAAGATCACGGCGATCATGGGGCCGTCGGGCATCGGTAAAACCACGCTGTTGCGCCTGATTGGCGGACAGATCCCGCCGGATAAGGGCGAGATCTTATTTGATGGCGAGAATGTGCCGGCCATGTCCCGTTCGCGGCTCTACACCGTCCGTAAACGTATGAGTATGCTGTTTCAGTCGGGAGCGCTGTTTACCGACATGAACGTGTTTGACAATGTGGCCTATCCGCTACGGGAGCACACCAATTTACCCGCGCCGCTGCTAAAAAGCGTCGTGATGATGAAACTGGAAGCTGTCGGGCTGCGCGGCGCGGCAAAACTGATGCCTTCCGAGCTCTCCGGTGGGATGGCGCGCCGCGCCGCGTTGGCGCGCGCCATCGCTCTGGAACCGGATCTCATCATGTTCGATGAGCCGTTTGTCGGCCAGGACCCGATTACCATGGGCGTTCTGGTGAAGCTGATTTCAGAATTGAACAGCGCGCTGGGCGTGACCTGCGTGGTGGTCTCGCATGATGTGCCAGAGGTGCTCAGTATTGCGGATCACGCCTGGATCATGGCGGACAAAAAAATCGTCGCTCACGGTAGCGCTCAGGCGTTGCAGGAGAATACGGACCCGCGCGTGCGTCAGTTCCTTGACGGTATTGCCGACGGGCCGGTTCCGTTCCGCTATCCGGCGGGCGACTATCACCTTGATTTACTCGAAACAGGGAGTTAAGCCACTCATGCTGTTAAATGCGCTGGCAGCACTCGGACACAGCGGGATCAAAACCGTCAGGACGTTCGGGCGCGCCGGGTTAATGTTATTCAATGCGATTATCGGTAAGCCGGAGTTTCGCAAACATGCGCCGCTGCTGGTGCGCCAGCTTTATAATGTGGGCGTCTTGTCGATGCTTATCATTATTGTCTCCGGCGTATTCATCGGTATGGTGCTGGGGCTGCAAGGCTATCTGGTTCTGACTACTTACAGCGCGGAGACCAGTCTTGGCATGTTAGTGGCGCTTTCGCTGCTGCGCGAGCTGGGGCCGGTGGTCGCGGCGTTGCTGTTTGCCGGGCGGGCCGGGTCGGCGTTGACGGCGGAAATCGGCCTGATGCGGGCGACGGAGCAGCTCTCCAGTATGGAGATGATGGCGGTCGATCCATTGCGCCGGGTGATTTCGCCGCGCTTCTGGGCGGGCGTGATTTCGTTGCCGCTACTGACCATTATCTTTGTGGCGGTCGGTATCTGGGGCGGCTCGCTGGTCGGCGTAAGCTGGAAGGGAATCGACGCCGGGTTCTTCTGGTCCGCGATGCAGAATGCCGTCGACTGGCGTATGGACCTGGTGAACTGTCTGATAAAGAGCGTGGTGTTCGCCATTACGGTAACATGGATTGCGTTATTCAACGGTTATGACGCAATACCGACTTCTGCCGGGATTAGCCGGGCAACGACGCGTACCGTGGTTCACGCATCGTTGGCCGTTCTGGGGCTGGATTTTGTGCTGACCGCACTGATGTTTGGGAATTGAGTTCATGCAAACGAAAAAAAATGAAATTTGGGTAGGCGTTTTTTTGCTGGTAGCGTTGCTGGCGGCGCTGTTTGTTTGCCTGAAGGCGGCAAATGTGACCTCTATGCGCACGGAGCCGACCTATAAGGTTTATGCGACCTTCGATAACATCGGCGGTCTGAAAGTGCGCTCCCCGGTACGCATCGGCGGGGTGGTTGTCGGGCGGGTTGAAGATATCTCGCTTGATCCGAAAACATACCTGCCGCGCGTAACGCTCGACATCGAAGAGCGTTATAACCATATTCCCGATACCAGCTCGTTGAGTATTCGTACTTCCGGGCTGCTGGGGGAGCAATATCTGGCATTAAACGTCGGTTTTGAAGATCCTGAGCTGGGAACGTCTATCCTCAAAGATGGGAGTACGATTCAGGACACCAAGTCTGCAATGGTGCTGGAAGATATGATTGGCCAGTTCCTTTATAACAGCAAAGGCGACGACAATAAGAATTCTGGCGATGCGCCAGCCGCAACGGAAGGTCATACTGAAGCCACAACGCCCGCGGGCGAAACGAAATAATCTCAGGAGAATTGAGGCATGTTTAAACGACTGATGATGGTGGCCCTGCTGGTCATTGCGCCATTAAGCGCAGCAACGGCAGCGGATCAGAGCAATCCTTATAAACTGATGAACGAGGCGGCGCAGAAAACGTTTGATCGCCTGAAAAACGAACAGCCGAAAATTCGTGCCAATCCGGATTACCTGCGAGACGTTGTTGATCAGGAACTTCTGCCGTACGTGCAGGTAAAATATGCCGGCGCGCTGGTGTTGGGCCGCTACTACAAAGAGGCGACCCCGGCGCAGCGTGAAGCCTATTTTGCAGCGTTTCGCGAATACCTGAAACAGGCATACGGTCAGGCGCTGGCGATGTACCACGGTCAGACTTACCAGATAGCGCCTGAGCAACCGCTGGGCGATGCGACCATTGTGCCTATCCGTGTAACGATTATCGATCCCAACGGTCGTCCGCCGGTACGCCTGGATTTCCAGTGGCGCAAAAACACCCAGACCGGCAACTGGCAGGCGTATGACATGATTGCGGAAGGCGTCAGCATGATCACCACCAAGCAAAATGAGTGGAGCGACCTGCTGCGTACTAAAGGCATCGACGGCCTGACCGCACAACTGAAATCTATCTCTCAACAGAAAATTACTTTGGACGAGAAACAGTAATGACGCCGCAACTCACCTGGACGCGTGAGGCGGACACTCTGGTGCTGGCGGGAGAGCTGGATCAGGACGTGTTGGCGCCGCTATGGGACGCGCGCGTAGAAGCGATGAATGGCGTTACCCGTATCGACCTGAGCCAGATCTCCAGGGTAGATACGGGGGGACTGGCGCTGCTGGCGCACCTTGTGAACCAGGCAAAAAAGCAGGGCAATGCCGTGTCGCTGTCTGGCGTTAACGACAAGGTTTACGCGCTGGCGCAATTATATAACTTGCCCGAAGACGTACTTCCCCGTATGTAATGAATGCCGGATGGTTTATCCGGCCTACACTTCGCATGATCCCCGTAGGCCGGATAAGTTGCGTTAGCAGCACCATCCGGCACTTTTACCGCGCTGATTTATCAGCGTAATCTTTTGCTTATTTAAGACGGCGCGACTTTGCTCTAAGATGTTGGGCTGTTTTCACTATTTGACGAATAAAGAACCCATGGAAAATCATGAAATTCAGAGTGTGCTGATGAATGCCCTCTCCCTCCAGGAAGTCCACGTCTCCGGCGATGGCAGTCACTTTCAGGTTATTGCCGTGGGCGAGATGTTTGACGGCATGAGCCGGGTCAAGAAACAGCAAACGGTCTATGGGCCGCTAATGGAGTACATTGCGGACAACCGTATCCATGCCGTATCGATCAAAGCATATACCCCGGCGGAATGGGCGCGCGATCGTAAACTTAACGGATTTTAAGCTACGGGTAACCTGCCGGTAGCGGAGATGAATGCTTAACTGAGAATACAATAATGGATAAATTTCGTGTACAGGGGCCAACGACGCTCCAGGGCGAAGTCACAATTTCCGGCGCCAAAAACGCCGCGCTGCCGATCCTGTTCGCCGCTCTGCTGGCAGAAGAACCGGTAGAGATCCAAAACGTTCCAAAACTGAAAGACGTGGATACGTCGATGAAGCTCCTGAGCCAATTAGGCGCGAAAGTGGAACGCAATGGATCGGTACACATTGACGCCAGCCAGGTGAACGTGTTCTGCGCGCCTTATGATCTGGTTAAGACCATGCGCGCCTCGATATGGGCGCTGGGGCCGCTGGTTGCCCGTTTTGGTCAGGGACAAGTCTCTCTGCCGGGGGGCTGTACTATTGGCGCGCGTCCGGTTGATCTGCATATTACCGGTCTGGAACAACTGGGTGCGACCATCAAGCTGGAAGAGGGCTACGTAAAGGCCTCCGTCGAAGGGCGTCTTAAAGGGGCGCATATCGTGATGGATAAGGTCAGCGTCGGCGCGACCGTCACCATTATGTGCGCCGCTACGCTGGCGGAAGGGACGACCATCATTGAAAACGCCGCGCGCGAGCCGGAAATTGTCGACACCGCTAACTTCCTGGTTACGCTGGGGGCGAAGATCGCCGGGCAGGGCACCGATCGTATTACGATCGAGGGTGTAGAGCGTCTGGGCGGCGGCGTTTATCGTGTGCTGCCGGATCGTATCGAAACGGGGACTTTCCTGGTGGCGGCTGCGATCTCTCGCGGCAAAATCCTCTGCCGTAACGCGCAACCGGACACTCTGGACGCGGTACTGGCGAAACTGCGCGATGCTGGCGCGGATATCGAAGTGGGCGAGGACTGGATTAGTCTGGACATGCACGGCAAACGACCGAAGGCGGTCAATGTCCGTACCGCGCCGCATCCGGCATTTCCGACCGATATGCAGGCGCAGTTCACGTTGCTGAACCTGGTGGCGGAAGGGACGGGCTTTATCACTGAAACCGTCTTTGAAAACCGTTTTATGCACGTGCCTGAACTCAGCCGCATGGGCGCGCGTGCGGAAATTGAAAGCAATACCGTCATATGCCATGGCGTAGAAACGCTCTCTGGCGCCCAGGTCATGGCGACAGATCTGCGAGCATCTGCGAGCCTGGTGCTGGCGGGCTGTATTGCGGAAGGCACGACGATTGTGGATCGCATTTATCACATCGATCGCGGTTATGAGCGCATCGAAGACAAACTGCGCGCGCTAGGCGCGAATATTGAACGCGTGAAAGGCGAATAACCTTCTGTACGCTTAATAACCCCCGCGAACGCGATTGCGGGGGTTATTTTACAGGCACTTACTCTACATTCTGTTTGTCTTTATTACGCGCTCTCATAAGCCGCGTTCTGTCGATAAACTCATGCGTGCGCGGATCGTGATAACGCGATGGCCAAATAACCCAGGGTTCCGTTCCCAATGCTTTCGCGATAATCAACTCTCCTTTCGGCCACGGGCGCGTTAATGCATTGGCCAGCGTGGATGAACTCAATCCATTCCGGCGTGACTCAGCGGCCATTGAAGTCCCTTTTTTACGTAGTCCGGCAATGATATCGGCCGGATGCCAGTCAATAAGCTTGCTTTCCATACATCCATCACTCCTTAGGTTAATCACTTACGGTTTTAACAACCCGACGACGTTCGATACTATAACGCTTCGTGAAGGAATGTTCTAAAAAGTTCATGTAAGTGGCGGCAATATTCAGAATATGCCAGGGGAAATCCTGGATGAGTATGTGAAAGACAGGCGATAGGGTATCTGGAGTTTATTAGAACTTAATGGGATATCCCGCGCAGTACGCGGGATAAGAGAACGGCATTAACGATCGCGCTGCACCGCGATGTGTGCGAGACCGATAAGCGCCTCACGCCATGGAGTATCCGGCAATATCTGCAACGCGGATATCGCTTTGTCGGCTTCTTCTTCCGCTCGCTGACGCGTCCATTCCAGCGAGCCGCAGGTGGTCATCGCTTCCAGAACCGGTTCCAGAAGATGACGGCCATTACCTTGTTCAATAGCGGTACGGATCATCGCTGACTGTTCTGGCGTACCGTGGCGCATGGCGTGAAGCAACGGTAAGGTAGGTTTGCCCTCATTGAGGTCATCACCCACATTTTTACCGAGATGCTCGCCGTCGGCACTGTAATCCAGCAGATCGTCAATGAGCTGGAAAGCCGTACCAAGGTAGCGGCCATAGTCCTGCAACCCTTTCTCTTGCTCAGGCGTACAACCGGCAAGAATACCGGAGCACTGGGCGGCGGCTTCGAACAGACGGGCCGTTTTACTGTAAATCACCCGCATGTAATTTTCTTCGGTAATGTCCGGGTCATTCACGTTCATCAATTGCAGCACTTCGCCTTCTGCAATCACGTTGACCGCTTCCGACATCACTTCCAGCACTTTTAACGAGCCGAGGCTGGTCATCATCTGGAAGGCGCGGGTATAGATAAAGTCGCCGACCAACACGCTGGCGGCATTACCGAAAGCGGCATTTGCCGTCGCTTTGCCGCGACGCATATCGGATTCATCCACCACATCATCATGTAGCAGCGTCGCCGTGTGGATAAACTCGATCAGAGCGGCGATAGTCACGTGCGCGTTACCCTGATAACCCACCGCGCGCGCGGCAAGAACGGCAATCATCGGACGAATGCGTTTTCCGCCGCCGCTAATAATGTAATATCCTAGCTGATTAATCAGTTGAACGTCGGAATTAAGCTGTTCAAGGATTGTCGCATTGACACCCGCCATATCTTGCGCGGTTAACTCGTTGATTTTTTCTAAATTCATCGCAAAAGCCGGGCTTATCGCCCCGATTATCCCATGTCTGAATGAGGTAACGTAGGGTTTATGGTTAGAAATATACCCTGATTGTACTGAAAAAACGCCGCAGATAAACGTTACCGTATGCGTTGTGTTTTTTTTCTTCATGTATTGATGGTAGCACTTGTCAAAGCCGTGCAATTTGCGTAATATTCGCGCCCTATTGTGAATATTTATAGCGCGCTCTGAATCATTGAAAGGTGTGCGCGGAAGCGGAGTTTTTTATGTACGCGGTTTTCCAAAGTGGTGGTAAACAACACCGAGTAAGCGAAGGTCAGACCGTTCGCCTGGAAAAGCTGGACATCGCAACTGGCGAAACTATCGAGTTCGCTGAAGTTCTGATGATCGCAAACGGTGAAGAAGTCAAAATCGGCGTTCCTTTCGTTGATGGCGGCGTAATCAAAGCTGAAGTTGTTGCCCACGGTCGTGGCGAGAAAGTTAAAATCGTTAAGTTTCGTCGCCGTAAACACTACCGTAAGCAGCAGGGCCATCGTCAGTGGTTCACTGATGTGAAAATTACCGGCATCAGCGCTTAAGATTAGGGGAGCAGATTAAATGGCACATAAAAAGGCTGGCGGCTCGACTCGTAACGGTCGCGATTCTGAAGCTAAACGTCTGGGCGTAAAACGCTTTGGCGGTGAAGCAGTTCTGGCAGGCAGCATCATCGTTCGTCAACGTGGTACTAAATTCCACGCTGGCACCAACGTTGGTTGCGGTCGTGACCACACTCTGTTTGCTAAAGCAGACGGTAAAGTGAAATTCGAAGTTAAAGGCCCGAAAAACCGTAAATACATCAGCATCGTTGCTGAGTAAGTTTTTTGTGGTCCGGTAACGGATGAAAGCCCCGCACCTGTTGCGGGGCTTTTTACATTCGATGGCCGACTAAAATATACCCGTGTGGCTGTGCGAATGCCGTTAACGGGTCTTTGCAGGGAACACGGCATGAAGCAGCAGGCAGGCATTGGCATTCTTTTAGCGCTCACTACCGCGATGTGCTGGGGAGCGTTGCCAATAGCAATGAAGCAAGTGCTGGAGGTGATGGAGCCTTCAACCATTGTCTTCTACCGCTTCTTAATGGCCAGTATTGGCCTCGGGGCGATACTGGCAGTAAAAAGAAAGCTGCCGCCGCTGCGTATTTTTCGTAAGCCGCGCTGGTTGGTGTTATTGGCGATAGCGACCTGCGGACTGTTCGGTAATTTCATTTTGTTCAGTTCTTCCCTGCAATATTTAAGCCCAACCGCGTCGCAGGTTATCGGCCAGCTCTCGCCGGTTGGCATGATGGTCGCCAGCGTCTTTATTCTGAAAGAAAAGATGCGCGGTACGCAGGTGATTGGCGCGCTGATGTTATTGAGCGGGCTGGTGATGTTTTTTAACACCAGTCTGATCGAGATTTTTACCCGACTGACCGACTACACCTGGGGCGTTATTTTTGGCGTAGGCGCGGCGATGGTGTGGGTGAGCTATGGCGTGGCGCAAAAAGTATTATTGCGACGTCTGGCCTCGCAGCAGATCCTGTTTTTACTGTACACTTTATGTACGATAGCGCTCTTGCCGCTGGCAAAACCGATGGTGATAGCGCAACTGAGCGACTGGCAGCTCGCCTGTTTGATTTTCTGCGGGCTAAATACGCTGGTAGGATATGGCGCCCTGGCGGAAGCGATGGCGCGTTGGCAGGCGGCGCAGGTGAGCGCGATAATCACGCTTACACCGCTATTTACCCTGCTGTTTTCAGATCTTTTATCTATGGCCTGGCCCGATTTCTTCGCCAGACCGATGTTAAACCTTTTAGGTTATCTCGGTGCGTTTGTCGTGGTTGCGGGCGCGATGTATTCCGCCATTGGTCATCGTATTTGGGGCGGTTTACGCAAGCATGAAACGGTGGTTTCGCAACCCCGCTCAGGCGAATGATTTACGGAGAATAAAATGAAGTTTGTTGATGAAGCATCGATTCTGGTCGTTGCAGGCGATGGCGGTAATGGCTGTGTGAGCTTCCGCCGCGAAAAATATATCCCGAAAGGCGGCCCGGACGGCGGTGATGGCGGCGACGGCGGCGACGTCTGGATGGAAGCCGATGAAAACCTGAATACGCTGATCGATTACCGCTTTGAAAAATCGTTCCGCGCTGAACGTGGTCAGAATGGCGCGAGCCGCGACTGTACCGGTAAACGCGGTAAAGACGTGACCATCAAAGTGCCGGTCGGTACGCGCGTTATCGACCAGGGAACCGGTGAAACGATGGGCGACATGACCAAACACGGTCAGCGTCTGTTGGTCGCGAAGGGCGGCTGGCATGGGTTAGGCAATACCCGTTTTAAATCCTCGGTTAACCGTACGCCGCGCCAGAAAACCAATGGTACGCCGGGCGATAAGCGCGACCTGCTGCTGGAACTGATGCTGCTGGCGGATGTCGGGATGCTGGGGATGCCAAACGCCGGTAAATCAACGTTCATTCGCGCGGTATCGGCAGCAAAACCGAAAGTCGCGGACTATCCGTTTACCACGCTGGTGCCGAGCCTGGGCGTGGTACGTATGGACAGCGAAAAGAGTTTTGTGGTGGCCGACATTCCGGGGTTGATCGAAGGCGCGGCGGAAGGCGCGGGCCTGGGGATTCGCTTCCTGAAGCACCTCGAACGTTGCCGCGTACTGCTGCACCTCATTGATATCGATCCGATCGACGGTTCCGATCCGGTGGAAAACGCCCGTATCATTATTGGCGAACTGGAAAAATACAGCCAGGATCTGGCGGCTAAACCGCGCTGGTTAGTGTTCAACAAGATCGATCTGATGGATAAAACCGAAGCGGAAGAGAAAGCGAAAGCGATCGCCGAAGCGTTGGGCTGGGAAGGGAAATACTATCTGATTTCCGCTGCCAGTCAGCTAGGGGTGAAAGATCTCTGCTGGGATGTGATGACCTTTATCATCGAGAATCCGATCGCGCAGGCTGAAGAAGCAAAACAGCCGGAAAAAGTCGAGTTCATGTGGGACGATTATCATCGCCAGCAGTTGGCTGAAGTGGAAGAAGACGCAGACGATGACTGGGATGACGACTGGGATGAAGACGACGAAGAAGGCGTCGAGTTCATCTACAAACGTTAATCTCGTAGCCGGATGGCGCTTACGCTTATCCGGCCTATAAAAGCCAACGGGCCGCATTTGCGGCCCGTTTTATTATGTTCTTTGTTGGCCGGATAAGACGAGTTAGCGCCGCCATCCGGCAATAATGCACTCAGTTATTCTGATAAATATCCTTGTACAATCGACTCTCGAAGCGTACCAGCGGAATACGTCGATTACGCTGATCGGCAGGTGGAACCGCGTAGCCGGACAAATACTGTACAAATGCCATCCGTTGTCCGCTTGCGGTGGTAATAAAGCCCGCCAGATTATACACGCCCTGCAGTGATCCGGTTTTCGCCGAAACCTTACCGTCTACGCCCGCCTGATGCAGCCCGGCGCGGTATTGTAATGAACCATCATAGCCCGCCAGCGGCAGCATAGAGATAAAGTTCAGCTCGTTATCGTGTTGGGCGATATATTGCAGCACCTGCATCATCGTGGCGGGAGCGATCAGGTTATGGCGGGAAAGACCGGAACCGTCGGCAATAATGGTATTGCCGATATCAATTCCCGCCTGTTGGCGTAGGATCTGGCGAACGGCATCCGATCCCGCCCGCCAGGTGCCAGGCACGTTAAACCTGACATGACCAATCATCCGAAAAACAGTATCGGCGATCATGTTGTCTGACTTTTTCAGCATAATCTTAAGCAGATCGTGCAGTGGCGCCGACTGTTTACTGGCGACGATCGTTCCGGGCTCGTTAACCTGCGTCTGGCGCAGCAGCGTGCCGCGGTAAGTTATCCCGGCCTCTTTCAGTTCCTGCTTGAGGATCGCGCCCGCGTAGCTGGCGCCGTCCTGAATAGCAAAGGCCAGCGGCAGCGGGTCGGCGCGCTGTGGTAAACAGCCGGTAAGCGTATAACGGTTCAAATCGCCAGGCACCACATCCAACTCGCAATACTGCGCGTCTGCCGAACCGCGCGGCAGAGTCCGTACCTGGCTGAACATCGTTACCGGATAATAAGAGGCCACGCGAATAAAGGCTAAATCGTTTGGTTTTTGCGCGCTATAAAGCGACACAGAAAAACAGTTGCGGTCAACAATGGCGGCGGCGGGAGGCGCGCTGAAACACTGCGTCAGGTCGTTCCACGGCCAGCCTGGCGCTTTATCGTGGCTGGCGAAAATCGACGTATCGATAAGCACATTACCGTCGATTTGCGTGACGCCGGACTTTTTCAGCGTCGCGACCATATTGCGAATATCCTGACGTCTTAGCGTTGGATCGCCACCGAAGCGCGCAATTAAGTCACCTTTCAGGATGCCGTTATCGACGTTGCCTTTAGTCTCCAGCGTGGTCGTAAAACGGAAATCCGGGCCGAGTTGAATCAGCGCCGCCAGCGCGGTAATCACCTTTTGGGTACTGGCGGGAAGCGCCATCTGCTGACTATGATAATCAATAGCCGGCGCGGGCGCGCCAATCTTTTGCACCATCAGCGCGAGGTTGGCGCCGGCCGGAAGCTGTTTGATGTATTCGTCAATATTCGCGGCCTGAACGCTGAACGCTATACTGGTGGTCAATCCGATGATAAATCTGGAAAATCGCATAATCTCGCGCTAACACCCTGGAAACAAGCCGTCATACTACGGCGCAACGCCCTAAAAAGTAAACGATGACCCATAGGGAACTCCAGGGTAAAATGGTTATCAAAGAGGAAATTGTAGCTGACCTGGGACTGCGCGCCCGGGTTGGTGTTTTTTTGCTTCTGACCCTGGTATGGCATATGCCGGGGCTGGCTTAGCAGCCGGGGTAGAGTTCATTGCCCCCTACAGGAATGTTCAAGAGGTATAACAAATGCAAGCTATTCCGATGACCTTACGCGGAGCCGAAAAACTGCGCGAAGAGCTGGATTTTCTGAAATCTGTGCGCCGTCCTGAAATCATCGCCGCTATCGCCGAAGCGCGCGAACATGGCGATTTAAAAGAAAACGCGGAGTATCATGCTGCACGCGAACAGCAGGGTTTCTGCGAAGGGCGCATTAAAGATATCGAAGCAAAACTGTCGAATGCGCAGGTGATTGACGTCACCAAAATGCCGAACAATGGTCGCGTGATTTTCGGCGCTACCGTCACGGTGCTGAACCTGGACACCGACGAAGAGCAGACCTATCGTATTGTTGGCGATGATGAGGCGGATTTTAAGCAAAATCTCATTTCGGTAAACTCGCCAATCGCTCGCGGCCTGATCGGCAAAGAGCAGGATGACGTCGTGGTGATCAAAACGCCTGGCGGCGATGTGGAATACGAAGTGCTTAAAGTGGAATACCTTTAAGCAGTACTCAATACGCAAATTGTTGGTGTATTGTAAAGAAAGGAAAAAGGCCGCATAGCGGCCTTTTATCAACGGAGAGAGCGTGGCATTTTGCTCTCCTGCTCGTGGAAAACCCCTCGTTTTACACAGATTTTGTGTTCGACTTTAGGATATCCTTAACGCGGCAGCGAGATTTTACGCTCTTTAGTTGGGCGATACAGCACCAGCGTTTTACCGATGACCTGTACGTTACAGGCGCCGGTTTCGCGCACGATAGCGTCCACGATCAAGGTTTTTGTTTCGCGATCTTCCGAGGCGATTTTCACCTTGATAAGTTCATGGTGCTCTAACGCTTGTTCAATCTCGGCCAGTACCCCTTCGGTCAAACCATTATTGCCAAGCATAACAACAGGCTTGAGCGGATGTGCCAGACCTTTTAGGTGCTGTTTTTGTTTAGTACTCAGATTCATCGTATATTTTTGCTTACGTTGGGATTGAAAACGGGTCATTCTACCGCCATCTCCCTTATATCGCCAAATAGGCGTGTAGAAATTTACGCCATTGGCTACGATGAACTGCCCCGACGGGAAAGTTAAATGACAGGTAAAAAGCGTTCTGCCAGCTCAAGCCGCTGGCTTCAGGAACACTTTAGCGATAAATATGTTCAACAGGCGCAGAAAAAGGGGCTACGCTCCCGTGCCTGGTTTAAACTTGATGAAATACAGCAAAGTGACAAACTTTTTAAGCCGGGAATGACGGTAGTCGATCTCGGCGCTGCGCCAGGAGGCTGGTCACAGTATGTGGTCACGCAGATTGGCGGCAAAGGCCGCATCATCGCTTGTGATCTTTTACCTATGGATCCTATCGTTGGTGTGGACTTTCTTCAGGGCGATTTTCGTGATGAACTTGTCATGAAAGCGTTACTGGAACGCGTGGGTGACAGTAAAGTACAAGTTGTCATGTCGGATATGGCACCAAACATGAGCGGAACACCGGCGGTGGATATCCCCCGCGCCATGTATCTGGTGGAGCTGGCGTTAGAGATGTGCCGCGATGTGCTGGCGCCAGGCGGAAGTTTTGTAGTGAAGGTGTTCCAGGGCGAAGGTTTCGATGAGTATCTAAGGGAAATTCGCTCCCTGTTTACGAAGGTTAAAGTTCGTAAGCCGGACTCTTCGCGTGCGCGTTCGCGTGAAGTGTACATTGTAGCGACCGGGCGAAAGTGATAACCGGCAGATTTCAGACGTAAGGTTTGAAAGAAACTGGATATAGAGTATCCTGACGCTGTTTTTAACACAGTTGTAATAAGAGGTTAATCCCTTGAGTGACATGGCGAAAAACCTAATACTCTGGCTGGTCATTGCCGTTGTGCTGATGTCAGTATTCCAGAGCTTTGGGCCCAGCGAGTCTAATGGCCGTAAGGTGGATTACTCTACCTTCCTGCAAGAGGTCAATCAGGACCAGGTTCGCGAAGCGCGTATCAACGGACGTGAGATCAACGTTACCAAGAAAGATAGTAACCGTTACACGACTTACATTCCGATTAATGATCCGAAGCTGCTTGATAACCTGCTGACTAAAAACGTCAAGGTTGTTGGCGAACCACCTGAAGAGCCAAGCCTGCTGGCTTCTATCTTCATTTCCTGGTTCCCGATGCTGTTGCTGATCGGCGTCTGGATCTTCTTCATGCGTCAGATGCAGGGCGGCGGTGGCAAAGGCGCCATGTCGTTCGGTAAGAGCAAGGCGCGTATGCTGACGGAAGATCAGATCAAAACCACGTTTGCTGACGTCGCGGGCTGTGACGAAGCGAAAGAAGAAGTGGCGGAACTGGTTGAATACCTGCGTGAACCGAGCCGTTTCCAGAAGCTGGGCGGTAAAATTCCGAAAGGCGTCCTGATGGTCGGCCCGCCGGGTACCGGTAAAACCCTGCTGGCAAAAGCCATTGCGGGTGAAGCGAAGGTGCCATTCTTTACGATTTCCGGTTCTGACTTTGTGGAAATGTTCGTCGGTGTCGGCGCGTCTCGTGTGCGTGACATGTTCGAACAGGCCAAAAAAGCGGCGCCGTGCATTATCTTCATCGATGAAATCGACGCCGTAGGCCGCCAGCGTGGCGCAGGTCTTGGCGGTGGTCACGATGAACGTGAGCAGACGTTGAACCAGATGCTGGTTGAGATGGACGGCTTCGAAGGTAACGAAGGTATCATCGTTATCGCCGCAACTAACCGTCCGGACGTCCTTGACCCGGCGCTGCTGCGTCCTGGTCGTTTCGACCGTCAGGTGGTGGTAGGCCTGCCGGATGTTCGCGGTCGTGAGCAGATTCTGAAGGTGCATATGCGTCGCGTACCGTTAGCGACGGATATTGATGCGGCGATCATTGCGCGCGGTACGCCGGGCTTCTCCGGTGCGGACCTGGCGAACCTGGTCAACGAAGCGGCGCTGTTTGCCGCACGCGGCAACAAACGCGTAGTGTCGATGGTTGAGTTCGAGAAAGCGAAAGACAAAATCATGATGGGCGCCGAACGTCGCTCCATGGTGATGACGGAAGCGCAGAAAGAGTCGACCGCGTACCACGAAGCGGGCCACGCGATTATCGGTCGCCTGGTGCCGGAACACGATCCGGTGCACAAAGTGACGATTATCCCGCGCGGTCGTGCGCTGGGCGTGACCTTCTTCCTGCCTGAAGGCGACGCGATCAGCGCCAGCCGTCAGAAGCTGGAAAGCCAAATCAGCACGCTGTACGGCGGCCGTCTGGCGGAAGAGATTATCTACGGCGTTGAGCATGTTTCTACCGGCGCGTCGAACGACATTAAAGTCGCGACTAACCTGGCGCGTAACATGGTCACCCAGTGGGGCTTCTCGGAGAAACTCGGTCCGTTGCTGTACGCGGAAGAAGAGGGCGAAGTGTTCCTCGGCCGTAGCGTCGCAAAAGCGAAACATATGTCTGATGAAACTGCGCGTATCATCGACCAGGAAGTGAAAGCGCTGATTGAACGTAACTACAATCGCGCTCGTCAGATCCTGACTGACAATATGGATATTCTGCACGCGATGAAAGATGCGCTGATGAAATATGAAACCATCGATGCGCCACAGATTGATGACCTGATGGCGCGTCGTGAAGTGCGTCCGCCTGCGGGCTGGGAAGATCCAAACGGCACCAATAACTCTGACAGCAATGGTACGCCTCAGGCGCCGCGTCCGGTTGATGAACCACGCACGCCGAACCCGGGCAACACGATGTCAGAGCAGCTGGGCGACAAATAAGCGTTTGTTGTACAACATTATGTTTAGCGCTCACCGAAACCCTGGGGCTTGCCCCGGGGTTTTTCTTTTTTTAACTCACCACAAATAAAAC
Organism: Salmonella sp. SSDFZ54; assembly: GCF_004010735.1. Lineage (NCBI taxonomy): Bacteria > Pseudomonadati > Pseudomonadota > Gammaproteobacteria > Enterobacterales > Enterobacteriaceae > Salmonella > Salmonella sp. SSDFZ54. The sequence continues at coordinate 1,348,350 of NZ_CP034819.1, read as the reverse complement.
AGGGATTTTGACCATGAAACTCTTCGCTCAGGGCGCCACGCTCGATCTCACTCATCCGCATGTTATGGGGATTCTGAACGTAACGCCGGATTCGTTCTCCGACGGCGGCGCGCATAACACGCTGATTGAGGCGGTGAAACATGCGAATTTAATGGTGAATGCCGGGGCGACAATTATTGATGTGGGGGGGGAATCAACGCGACCAGGCGCGGCGGAAGTGAGCGTGGAAGAAGAGCTGGATCGCGTTATTCCGGTACTGGAAGCAATCGCGCAACGCTTTGAAGTGTGGATTTCTGTGGATACCTCTAAACCCGAGGTGATCCGTGAAGCGGCAAGGGCGGGCGCGCATATTATCAATGATGTCCGTTCGCTCTCCGAACCCGGCGCGTTGGAAGCGGCAGCGGAAACCGGCTTGCCGGTCAGTCTTATGCACATGCAGGGCAACCCCAAAACCATGCAGGAGGCGCCGAAATATGACGATGTCTTTGCCGAGGTGAATCGCTACTTTATTGAGCAAATAGCACGTTGTGAGAAGGCCGGCATCGCAAAAGAGAAATTGTTGCTCGACCCCGGATTCGGTTTCGGTAAAAATCTCTCTCACAATTATACCTTACTGGCGCGACTGGGTGAGTTTCATCATTTTAACCTGCCGCTGCTGGTGGGAATGTCACGTAAAACGATGGTTGGTCAGTTACTTAACGTGGGACCATCAGACCGTCTGAACGGCAGCCTTGCGTGCGCGGTAATTGCCGCGATGCAGGGCGCGCAGATCATTCGCGTCCATGACGTCAAAGAAACCGTAGAGGCGATGCGGGTGGTAGAAGCCACTCTGTCTGCAAAGGGAAACAAACGCTATGAGTAATCGTAAATATTTCGGTACCGATGGGATTCGCGGACGTGTAGGCAATGCCCCCATTACACCTGATTTCGTGCTTAAACTGGGTTGGGCTGCCGGAAAAGTGCTGGCGCGTCATGGCTCGCGTAAAATCATTATCGGTAAAGATACGCGTATTTCCGGCTATATGCTGGAGTCAGCGCTGGAGGCGGGCCTTGCCGCTGCGGGGCTGTCGGCCTCGTTTACCGGACCTATGCCAACGCCAGCCGTCGCCTATCTGACGCGGACTTTCCGCGCGGAGGCGGGTATCGTTATCTCGGCTTCACATAACCCGTTCTATGATAACGGCATTAAATTCTTCTCTATCGACGGTACGAAACTGCCTGACGATGTGGAAGAAGCCATCGAAGCCGAAATGGAAAAAGAGATCACCTGCGTAGACTCCGCCGAGCTGGGGAAAGCGAGCCGCATCGTCGATGCCGCCGGACGCTATATTGAGTTCTGTAAAGGCACCTTCCCGAACGAACTGAGCCTCAATGGCCTGAAAGTGGTTGTGGATTGCGCCAACGGCGCTACCTACCATATCGCGCCGAATGTGCTGCGCGAGCTGGGCGCGACCGTTATCGCCATCGGCTGTGAGCCAAACGGCGTCAACATTAACGAAGAAGTGGGCGCGACCGACGTGCGCGCGTTGCAGGCGCGCGTGTTGGCGGAGAAGGCGGACCTCGGCATCGCGCTTGACGGCGACGGCGACCGGGTCATCATGGTTGACCATGAAGGCAATAAAGTCGATGGCGATCAGATTATGTATATCATCGCGCGCGAAGGGCTGCGCCAGGGGCAACTGCGCGGCGGCGCGGTGGGGACGCTGATGAGCAATATGGGGCTGGAGCTGGCGCTCAAGCAGCTTGGCATTCCGTTTGCCCGGGCGAAAGTGGGCGACCGCTACGTGCTGGAAAAATTGCAGGAAAAAGGCTGGCGCATCGGCGCGGAAAACTCTGGTCACGTTATTCTGCTGGATAAAACGACCACTGGCGACGGTATTGTAGCGGGGCTACAAGTTCTGGCGGCGATGGTGCGTAATCATATGAGTCTGCACGATCTGTGCAGCGGTATGAAAATGTTCCCGCAGATTCTGGTTAACGTGCGTTACACCGCTGGTAGCGGCGATCCGCTGGAAAATGAAGCGGTGAAAGCGGTAACGGCAGACGTAGAAGCCACGCTCGGCAATCGTGGGCGGGTACTGCTACGTAAATCCGGTACCGAACCGCTGATTCGCGTGATGGTGGAAGGCGAGGATGAAGCGCAGGTTACGGCATTCGCCCATCGTATCGCGGATGCGGTAAAAGCCGTTTAAGTGACTAAAAAGGCGGCGGTTGCCGCCTTACTGCCCGCAAAAAACAACGCTTTTGCTGTTTTTTTCCGCAGTTGATACAATGCGCTTAAATTGCCCTTGCGAAGGTCATTCGCTTTGGTTAGTATTCACACCCGCTTCAGTGGGAAACAGTAAAAATCCCGCTTTATTGGTAGAAGCATTGGTACGCGGCAACTCCGCAAGGAACAGGTTGATTATGTACGAAGCTCTTTTAGTTGTTTTCCTTATTGTGGCAATTGGCCTTGTAGGTCTGATCATGCTGCAGCAAGGTAAAGGCGCTGATATGGGAGCCTCCTTCGGAGCAGGCGCTTCCGCTACGCTATTTGGTTCAAGTGGTTCTGGTAACTTCATGACCCGAATGACGGCGGTATTGGCGACGCTGTTCTTCATCATCAGTCTGGTGTTGGGTAATATCAATAGCAACAAAACCAATAAAGGAAGCGAGTGGGAAAATCTGAGCGCGCCGGCGAAGACCGAGCAGACTCAACCTGCTGCACCGGCCCAGCCGACCAGCGATATCCCGCGCTAATAGCAGTATCCGTGCCGAGGTGGTGGAATTGGTAGACACGCTACCTTGAGGTGGTAGTGCCCAATAGGGCTTACGGGTTCAAGTCCCGTCCTCGGTACCAATATTCCGAAAGAAAGACGCTGAAAAGCGTCTTTTTTTTCGTCTGTTGAAACTGCTCTCAGAGAGGAGGTTGAAGCACGCTTACACGCGTCCCTGGCATGGCCCCGTCAATACGTTGAGATAGCCCTCCATACATACTCATGTATGTCCTCTCTGGTGATCTCCCTGCGTCAGGTTCACTCCACCGATTACGAGATCATCTCCGTTCATTGAAGACGGTAGTTGCTCAGCTATAATCTGAAATGCTTGTATCTGTTATCCCCCTCCATATCTTTTGCTCAAGTAGTTTTATCTAATCTTCCTTTGCACTGAGCCGAATATCTAAGGAAGAGATTAATGAGTTTATTTTTCGATCGTGCTGGATTGATTGCCGAATTGCGCACATCCAATTTGAGCTCTGCTATTCAGGAGAAAGTCGTGCAACAGGCACGTGCTGCTATTTCATTTAAACGTTGTCTGCGGGATATGGAAACAGTAAAGGTGGGGGCATCGCGGTTGGGCGGTCTACCCGACTGGCCATTAGGACAAAACTGGCCTATACGAAAAAAATCGGTTAATGCCACATCTCGCGTGCTAAAGCTGAAAGCTGAAAAAACGCGAAATGCCATGTTTGTTCATGAAATGAAAATGAGTTATGAACTGCTTAATGAAGGGCGTAAGCTGCTTGGGCAGCCAGCGGAAGATTTTGACGAGGAGAGGTGTCGGTTGGTGCAGCAACGGTTATTAACCGAAATTGACATCCGCATAGAGAATCAGTTGGTTGATTTTCCGCTTGCTTTTGTTGCCCAACTAAATTTGAGTGACCTGGCGTTACTCCCGGGGTTTGATCCACTGCTTCCCAGGCGGGGGTTATTGAGCTTCTTTGTCGATGTTACCTGGGAAGATCGGCAGCCCTTTGTTTTCTGGCACGATGTTGAGGTAGATACATTAAGCACGCTAGCTGTGCCAGATGACTTGCTGGCTTTTTACAATAAGATTGAATTTCGTGAACCATGGCAATTGTGTACACAGGTTGAGTGCCTGGAACCTCTTTCCGTTATCAGTGTTCCGTCAGTCTGCGAGGGGTTAAGCGTTACGCAGCAGAAAGCGTATGAATCATGGTATGACGCGTTAAGTGATTACGAACAGGATAACCCGTATCGAGTTGATGCCTGCTATTCCGGCGATCTTCTGGGAGGGTGGACAATTCCTCTCCAACGTAGTGTGGAAGATGAACTGAATCAAAATGATACAAGGTGGCGACAGCTTTTTAGCTGGGATGAAGAAATTCATTCTACAACAGCATTACTGGCTGTCGCTGGGCCGGATTTTGGCGGGGGCATTGACTATATAATGATGACTGAAAAAGACATGGCTGCACAATGCTTTGACAGGGTGCGAAACGTTGTCCAGTTAGATTAACCGGCAAATCAGCCATTTGCATCAACCTGGGGTGATGTTCCACAAAAAAGGCCGCTTTCGCGGCCTGTTGCATCAACGACGCGGGCTTATTTGCCTTTGTTTTCCAGATTCTCAACCTGCGGCAGACCGGTCGCGGAAGAGGCGGTTAACAGACCGGCTTTCGCGTAGCCGAACAGTTTCTCGCGGGTATCGGTAATGTCCAGATTACGCATGGTCAACTGACCGATACGATCGTCCGGTGAGAACACGGAATCGCCTTTTTCCATGGTCAAACGTTCTGGCTTATAGGTCAGGTTGTCTGACACGGTGTTCAGGATGGAGTAGTCGTTGCCGCGACGCAGTTCCAGCGTCACTTCACCGGTAATCTGGCTGGCGACCCAACGTTGCAGGCCGTCACGCAGCATCAGCGCCTGCGAGTCGAACCAGCGGCCCTGATACAGCAGTTTGCCCAACTGACGACCATGAGAGTGATATTGCTCAATGGTGTCTTCGTTGTGAATACCGGTCAACAGACGCTCGTAAGCGATGTGCAGCAGCGCCATTCCGGGGGCTTCATAAATACCGCGGCTTTTTGCTTCAATGATGCGGTTTTCAATTTGGTCGCTCATACCCAGGCCGTGACGGCCGCCGATGCGGTTTGCTTCCAGCATCATCTCAACATCATCGCTGAAGGTTTTACCGTTCAGGGCAACAGGGTGACCCTGCTCGAAGCGGACGGTCACCTCTTCTGCCGGGATCTTCACGCTCTCGTCCCAGAACTTCACGCCCATAATCGGGTTGACGATCTTGACGCTGGAGTTAAGAAACTCCAGATCTTTCGCTTCATGCGTGGCGCCCAACATGTTGGAGTCGGTGGAGTAGGCTTTTTCGACTGACATCTTATAGTCGAAACCGCAGGCAATCATAAATTCAGACATCTCATGGCGACCACCCAGCTCATCGATAAAGTCGGTATCCAGCCACGGTTTGTAAATCTGTAATTCAGCATTCGTCAGCAGGCCGTAACGATAGAAACGTTCAATATCGTTGCCTTTATAGGTGCTGCCGTCGCCCCAGATATTCACGCCGTCTTCTTTCATCGCGGCGACCAGCATCGTGCCGGTCACGGCACGGCCCAGCGGCGTGGTATTGAAATAGGTCAGTCCGCCAGTCGTATTATGGAAAGCGCCGCACTGAATCGCTGCGATCCCTTCTGCAACCAACTGCTTGCGGCAATCAATCAGGCGAGCATTCTCTGCGCCATACTCCATTGCGCGACGAGGAATGGCGTCATAGTCATCCTCATCCGGTTGTCCCAGATTCGCAGTATAAGCATATGGGACAGCTCCTTTTTGTCGCATCCACAGCAGCGCGGCGCTGGTGTCCAGACCGCCGGAAAAAGCGATACCAATACGTTGACCTGCTGGAAGATGCTTAAGAATCGTCGTCATAGAATAGAACCCTGCTTGATTGACTGATAATGAGATCGGTTTCTGCTTTAGTGCATTTTTATGCAAAATAAATGAGTTTTCATTTAATCATCTTTTAGCAGAGACAGGAAGCGTTTAGTGAAGGTTTACTGAAATAACGTTGTGAAATGCATGTATAAGCCGGAGAGGTGGGATGAGTATAACGAAGAGTGGTATTCATTCATCTGCATATTGGGAATAGGGTTGACATAACTCATGCCTGGTCACTATACTGTGCGCAGATTTTACGTCCCGTCCTCGGTACCAAATCCCAGCAGTATTTGCAAATTTTGCCCAAAACGAGTAGAATTTGCCACGTTTCAGGCGCGGGGTGGAGCAGCCTGGTAGCTCGTCGGGCTCATAACCCGAAGGTCGTCGGTTCAAATCCGGCCCCCGCAACCACTTTCCCTTAGAGTTCTTTTTCAAATATACTGTGAAGATTATGTCCTTCGTAGCTGGATTTGAAAAAAATTCTTTCGGAAGGTACACCAGACCGCCGTTGCGGTTATAGGGTTCAGTTATCTAAAGCCCCGATTTATCGGGGTTTTTTGTTATCTGACTACAGAATAACTGGGCTTTAGGCCCTTTTTTTATGTCTTGGGGGTGGGCTTGTCCACATTAGAGCAAAAATTAACAGAGATGATTACAGCGCCAGTTGAAGCCTTAGGCTACGAGCTGGTCGGCATCGAATTTATTCGCGGTCGCACATCCACACTGCGCATCTATATTGATAGTGAAGATGGCATCAATGTTGATGGTTGTGCTGATGTGAGCCACCAGGTAAGCGCGGTGCTGGACGTTGAAGATCCTATCTCCGTGGCTTACAACCTTGAAGTCTCGTCACCGGGTCTTGACCGTCCTATGTTCACTGCCGATCATTATGCGCGTTTCCAGGGTGAAGAAGTCGCGCTGGTTCTTCGCATGGCGGTACAGAACCGTCGCAAGTGGCAGGGCATTATCAAAGCGGTGGACGGTGAAATGATTACCGTCACAGTCGAAGGCAAAGATGAAGTGTTCGCGCTGAGTAATATCCAGAAGGCGAACCTGGTTCCCCACTTTTAACAGTCTGGATGAGGTGAAAAGCCCGCGATGAACAAAGAAATTTTGGCTGTTGTTGAAGCCGTCTCCAACGAAAAAGCGCTGCCACGCGAGAAAATTTTTGAAGCGCTGGAAAGTGCGCTGGCGACAGCAACAAAGAAAAAATACGAGCAGGAGATCGATGTTCGTGTAGAAATCGATCGTAAAAGCGGTGATTTTGATACTTTCCGCCGTTGGTTGATCGTTGAAGAAGTGACCATGCCGACGAAGGAAATTACGCTGGAAGCGGCGCGTTTTGAAGACGAAAGCCTGAATGTCGGCGACTATGTTGAAGATCAGATTGAATCTGTCACCTTTGACCGTATCACCACGCAGACTGCGAAACAGGTTATCGTACAGAAGGTCCGTGAAGCTGAACGCGCGATGGTTGTCGATCAGTTCCGCGACCAGGAAGGCGAAATCGTCACTGGCGTGGTGAAGAAAGTGAACCGCGACAATATCTCTCTGGAAATTAAATCCGAAGGGATGGCCGGTAACGCTGAAGCGGTGATTCTGCGTGAAGATATGCTGCCGCGCGAAAACTTCCGCCCTGGCGACCGTATTCGCGGCGTGCTGTATGCTGTTCGACCGGAAGCGCGTGGCGCGCAGCTGTTCGTCACCCGTTCCAAGCCGGAAATGCTGATCGAACTGTTCCGCATCGAAGTGCCGGAAATCGGCGAAGAAGTGATTGAAATTAAAGCGGCGGCTCGCGATCCGGGTTCTCGTGCGAAAATCGCAGTGAAAACCAACGATAAACGTATCGATCCGGTCGGCGCTTGCGTGGGGATGCGCGGCGCGCGCGTTCAGGCGGTCTCTACCGAACTGGGCGGTGAGCGTATCGATATCGTGCTGTGGGATGATAACCCGGCGCAGTTCGTCATTAATGCGATGGCGCCGGCAGACGTCGCGTCTATCGTGGTGGACGAAGATAAACATACCATGGATATCGCCGTTGAAGCCGGTAATCTGGCGCAGGCGATCGGACGTAATGGTCAGAACGTCCGCCTGGCTTCGCAATTGAGCGGCTGGGAACTCAACGTAATGACCGTTGATGACTTGCAGGCTAAACATCAGGCTGAAGCACATGCCGCTATCGAGATCTTTACTAAATATCTTGATATTGATGAAGAGTTCGCGACCGTTCTGGTAGAAGAAGGTTTCTCCACGCTCGAGGAACTGGCCTATGTGCCAATGAAAGAACTGCTGGAAATTGACGGCCTTGATGAGCCGACCGTTGAAGCACTGCGCGAGCGTGCTAAAAACGCACTGGCCACTCTGGCGCAGGACCAGGAAGCAAGCCTCGGTGATAACAAACCGGCTGACGATCTGCTGAATCTGGAAGGATTAGATCGCGATATGGCTTTCAAACTGGCGGCTCGTGGTGTTTGTACGCTGGAAGATCTCGCCGACCAGGGCATTGATGATCTGGCTGATATCGAAGGGTTGACCGACGAAAAAGCCGGTGAGCTGATTATGGCTGCCCGTAATATTTGCTGGTTCGGCGACGAAGCGTAATAAACTGTAGCAGGAAGGAACAGCATGACAGATGTAACCCTAAAAGCGCTGGCCGCAGAGAGACAGGTTTCCGTGGATCGCCTGGTACAGCAGTTTGCTGATGCAGGTATCCGGAAATCTGCTGACGACTCTGTGTCCGCACAAGAAAAACAGACTTTACTGGCGCACCTGAACCGCGAAGCGGTTTCTGGTCCCGATAAACTGACGCTGCAGCGTAAAACGCGCAGCACCCTGAATATTCCTGGTACCGGTGGAAAAAGTAAATCGGTACAAATCGAAGTCCGCAAGAAGCGCACCTTTGTGAAACGCGATCCGCAAGAGGCTGAACGCCTGGCCGCGGAAGAGCAGGCGCAGCGTGAAGCGGAAGAGCAAGCCCGTCGTGAGGCAGAAGAACAGGCCAAACGCGAGGCGCAACAAAAAGCTGAACGCGAGGCCGCAGAACAAGCTAAGCGTGAAGCCGCTGAAAAAGCGAAACGTGAAGCTGCGGAAAAAGACAAAGTGAGCAATCAACAGACTGACGATATGACCAAAACCGCCCAGGCCGAAAAAGCCCGCCGTGAGAATGAAGCTGCAGAGCTGAAGCGTAAAGCGGAAGAAGAAGCACGTCGCAAACTCGAAGAAGAAGCGCGTCGTGTAGCAGAAGAAGCTCGCCGCATGGCGGAAGAAAACAAATGGACCGCAACGCCTGAGCCAGTAGAAGACACCAGTGACTATCATGTCACCACTTCTCAGCACGCGCGCCAGGCCGAAGACGAAAACGATCGTGAAGTAGAAGGCGGTCGTGGTCGTGGCCGTAATGCAAAAGCGGCGCGTCCGGCGAAAAAAGGCAAACATGCCGAATCCAAAGCCGATCGCGAAGAAGCGCGTGCTGCGGTTCGCGGCGGTAAAGGCGGCAAGCGTAAAGGGTCTTCTTTACAGCAAGGCTTCCAGAAGCCCGCTCAGGCCGTTAACCGCGACGTGGTGATCGGTGAAACCATCACCGTTGGCGAACTGGCGAACAAGATGGCGGTGAAAGGCTCTCAGGTCATCAAAGCGATGATGAAGCTGGGCGCCATGGCCACCATCAACCAGGTCATCGACCAGGAAACCGCACAGCTGGTTGCCGAAGAGATGGGCCACAAAGTTATCCTGCGTCGTGAAAACGAACTGGAAGAAGCGGTAATGAGCGACCGTGATACCGGCGCTGCGGCTGAACCGCGCGCACCGGTTGTGACCATCATGGGCCACGTTGACCACGGTAAAACCTCTCTGCTGGACTACATTCGTTCCACGAAAGTAGCCTCTGGCGAAGCGGGCGGCATTACCCAGCACATCGGTGCTTACCACGTTGAAACTGACAACGGGATGATCACCTTCCTGGATACCCCGGGTCACGCCGCGTTTACTTCTATGCGTGCTCGCGGCGCCCAGGCAACGGATATCGTGGTTCTGGTGGTAGCGGCAGACGACGGCGTGATGCCGCAGACTATCGAAGCTATCCAGCACGCGAAAGCGGCAGGTGTGCCGGTCGTGGTTGCGGTGAACAAAATCGATAAGCCGGAAGCCGATCCGGATCGCGTTAAGAACGAACTGTCCCAGTACGGCATTCTGCCGGAAGAGTGGGGCGGCGAGAGCCAGTTTGTTCACGTGTCTGCGAAAGCAGGTACCGGTATTGACGAACTGCTGGACGCTATCCTGCTGCAGGCCGAAGTTCTGGAACTGAAAGCGGTACGCAAAGGTATGGCGAGCGGTGCGGTTATCGAATCCTTCCTGGATAAAGGTCGTGGTCCGGTGGCTACCGTGCTGGTTCGTGAAGGTACGCTGCATAAGGGCGATATCGTGCTGTGTGGCTTCGAATACGGCCGCGTGCGTGCGATGCGTAACGAACTGGGTCAGGAAGTGCTGGAAGCGGGTCCGTCCATTCCGGTGGAAATCCTCGGCCTGTCCGGCGTTCCGGCTGCGGGTGACGAAGTGACCGTCGTTCGCGACGAGAAGAAAGCGCGTGAAGTTGCTCTGTATCGTCAGGGTAAATTCCGTGAAGTTAAACTGGCGCGTCAGCAGAAATCTAAACTCGAGAACATGTTCGCCAACATGACCGAAGGCGAAGTTCACGAAGTGAACATCGTGCTGAAGGCCGACGTACAGGGTTCCGTGGAAGCGATCTCCGACTCCTTGCTGAAACTGTCTACCGACGAAGTGAAAGTGAAGATCATCGGTTCTGGCGTAGGTGGTATCACCGAAACCGACGCGACCCTGGCGGCGGCATCCAACGCCATTCTGGTGGGCTTCAACGTTCGTGCTGATGCCTCTGCGCGTAAAGTGATTGAATCCGAAAGTCTGGATCTGCGTTACTACTCCGTCATCTATAACCTGATCGACGAAGTGAAAGCGGCGATGAGCGGCATGCTGTCTCCAGAACTGAAACAGCAGATCATCGGTCTGGCTGAAGTGCGCGATGTGTTCAAATCGCCGAAATTCGGCGCGATCGCGGGCTGTATGGTTACCGAAGGTACGATTAAACGCCATAACCCAATCCGCGTTCTGCGCGACAACGTGGTTATCTATGAAGGCGAGCTGGAATCCCTGCGCCGCTTCAAAGATGACGTTAACGAAGTCCGTAACGGCATGGAATGTGGTATCGGCGTGAAGAACTACAACGACGTTCGCGTTGGCGATATGATTGAAGTATTCGAGATTATCGAGATCCAACGTACCATCGCTTAATCTTCGTCGTCTTTTGGGCCGCAACGGCGTTGGCTGCGCTCGCTCACCCCGGTCACATAGTTATCTATGCTCCCGGGGATTTACGAGCTTGCCGCCTTGTTGCAATCCAAAATCCTTAGAAGATGATTAGGCGTAGGCCGGGTAAGCGAAGCGCCACCCGGCAAGAAATTTAAAAAGGGGCTTATGGCCCCTTTTTTGTCTTTATTCTGGAGAATTTATTATGGCGAAAGAATTTGGTCGCCCTCAGCGCGTAGCGCAAGAGATGCAGAAAGAGATCGCGCTCATCCTGCAACGCGAAATCAAAGATCCACGTGTAGGTATGATGACCACCGTATCGGGTGTTGAAATGTCCCGCGATCTGGCATACGCCAAAGTATTCGTGACGTTCCTCAACGATCAGGACGAAGCGGCTGTGAAAAACGGCATTAAGGCCCTGCAGGAAGCGTCTGGTTTCATCCGCAGCTTGCTGGGTAAAGCGATGCGTCTGCGCATCGTGCCGGAACTGACCTTCTTCTACGACAACTCGCTGGTGGAAGGGATGCGTATGTCCAACCTGGTGACTAACGTGGTGAAACATGACGAAGAACGTCGTGTGAACCCGGACGACAGCAAGGAGGACTGATGAGTCGTCCTCGTCGTCGTGGCCGCGACATTCACGGCGTTCTGCTGCTGGATAAGCCGCAGGGTATGTCCAGCAATGACGTGCTGCAGAAAGTTAAGCGCATCTACAATGCCAACCGCGCCGGGCATACCGGCGCGCTGGACCCGCTGGCGACCGGCATGTTGCCGATTTGCCTCGGCGAAGCGACAAAATTTTCGCAGTACCTGCTGGATTCTGACAAACGCTATCGTGTTATTGCCCGTCTGGGGCAGCGCACGGATACCTCTGACGCCGATGGTCAAATCGTGCAGGAGCGTCCGGTGACTTTCAGCGCTGAGCAGCTTGCGAGCGCGCTGGAGACCTTTCGTGGGGATATCGAACAGATTCCCTCGATGTATTCGGCGCTGAAGTATCAGGGCAAGAAACTGTACGAATATGCCCGCCAGGGTATCGAAGTGCCGCGCGAAGCCCGCCCGATTACCGTCTACGAACTGCTGTTTATTCGCCATGAAGGTAACGAGCTGGAGCTGGAAGTTCATTGCTCCAAAGGCACCTATATCCGTACCATTATTGATGATTTAGGTGAGAAACTGGGCTGTGGCGCGCACGTAACCTACCTGCGTCGTCTGACGGTCAGCAAGTATCCGGTGGATCGTATGGTGACGCTGGAGCACTTGCGCGAGCTGGTAGCACAGGCGGAACAGCAGGGCGTTCCGGCGGCGCAGTTGCTCGATCCATTATTGATGCCAATGGACAGTCCAGCTTCGGACTATCCTGTTGTTAATCTGCCGTTAACATCTTCGGTATACTTCAAAAATGGCAACCCGGTTCGTACCACGGGCGCGCCGTTGAAGGGACTGGTTCGTGTGACGGAAGGTGAAGACGATAAATTTATCGGTATGGGCGAAATTGACGACGAAGGCCGTGTCGCGCCTCGTCGGCTGGTAGTAGAGTACCCAGCGTAATGTCGCTTCGTCTTGCGATAAGAGAGCGCTGCGAGTAGAATACCGCCGCTTAACGTCGCGTAAATTATTTAACAGTTTACGCGGCGTACACTGGGATCGCTGAATTAGAGATCGGCGTCCTCTCATTCTTAAATACTTTGGAGTTTTAAAATGTCTCTAAGTACTGAAGCTACAGCTAAAATCGTTTCTGAGTTTGGTCGTGACGCAAACGACACCGGTTCTACCGATGTTCAGGTTGCTCTGTTGACTGCACAGATTAACCACCTGCAGGGTCACTTTGCAGAGCATAAAAAAGATCACCACAGCCGTCGTGGTCTGCTGCGTATGGTTTCTCAGCGTCGTAAACTGCTCGACTACCTGAAACGTAAAGATGTTGCACGCTACACCGCGCTGATTGAGCGTCTGGGTCTGCGTCGCTAATTCTTTCGAGTTTCAGAAAGAGGGGGCCTTCATGGCCCCTTTTTTCCAGCAGATGGCAGCAATTCGCTGGAAACTAATGTATTGTTGCTATGAATGATCTTCCGTTGCAGAGGTTCGCGCGGCTAATGAGAGGCTTTACCCGTATCAGGGTTAGGGTTGTCATTAGTCGCGAGGATGCGCAGAAGATCGGGTATTAACGACGGCGCGTATTATGCCGTCAAAAATTGGAAAGGATATTATTTTGCTTAATCCGATCGTTCGTAAATTCCAGTACGGTCAGCATACCGTTACGCTGGAAACTGGCATGATGGCGCGTCAGGCCACTGCCGCTGTTATGGTAAGCATGGATGACACCGCCGTATTCGTTACCGTTGTCGGCCAGAAAAAAGCCAAGCCAGGCCAGGACTTCTTCCCACTGACCGTTAACTATCAGGAGCGTACCTACGCTGCTGGTCGTATCCCGGGCAGCTTCTTCCGTCGTGAAGGCCGTCCAAGCGAAGGCGAAACCCTGATTGCGCGTCTGATTGACCGCCCGGTTCGTCCGCTGTTCCCGGAAGGCTTCGTTAACGAAGTGCAGGTTATCGCGACCGTCGTTTCCGTTAACCCGCAGGTTAACCCGGACATCGTTGCCATGATCGGCGCATCCGCTGCGCTGTCCCTGTCCGGCATTCCGTTCAACGGCCCAATCGGCGCGGCGCGCGTAGGTTACATCAATGACCAGTACGTGCTGAACCCGACCCAGGACGAGCTGAAAGAAAGCAAGCTGGACCTGGTGGTTGCCGGTACCGAAGCGGCTGTGCTGATGGTGGAATCCGAAGCTGAACTGCTGAGCGAAGACACTATGCTGGGCGCGGTGGTATTCGGTCACGAGCAGCAGCAGGTTGTTATCCAGGCGATCAACGATCTGGTGAAAGAAGCCGGCAAACCGCGTTGGGACTGGCAGCCGGAAGCCGTCAACGACGCGTTGAACGCGCGTGTTGCTGCGCTTGCTGAATCTCGTCTGAGCGACGCGTACCGCATCACCGATAAACAAGAACGCTATGCTCAGGTTGACGTAATCAAATCCGAAACCATCGAGCAGCTTATTGCAGAAGATGAAACTCTGGATGCTAACGAGCTGGGCGAAATCCTGCACGCCATCGAGAAAAACGTGGTACGTAGCCGCGTACTGGCAGGCGAGCCGCGTATTGATGGCCGTGAAAAAGACATGATCCGTGGTCTGGACGTGCGCACTGGCGTACTGCCGCGTACTCACGGTTCCGCTCTGTTTACCCGTGGTGAAACGCAGGCGCTGGTTACTGCGACTCTGGGTACTGCCCGTGACGCGCAGGTGCTTGATGAACTGATGGGCGAGCGCACTGACAGCTTCCTGTTCCACTACAACTTCCCTCCGTACTCCGTAGGCGAAACCGGCATGGTCGGTTCTCCGAAGCGTCGTGAAATTGGTCACGGTCGTCTGGCGAAGCGCGGCGTGCTGGCAGTGATGCCGGACATGGATAAATTCCCGTACACCGTTCGCGTGGTGTCTGAAATCACCGAATCCAACGGTTCTTCCTCTATGGCTTCCGTGTGCGGCGCTTCTCTGGCGCTGATGGACGCTGGCGTGCCAATTAAAGCCGCCGTAGCAGGTATCGCTATGGGTCTGGTGAAAGAAGGCGACAACTACGTTGTACTGTCTGACATTCTGGGCGACGAAGATCACCTGGGCGATATGGACTTCAAAGTGGCGGGTTCCCGCGACGGTATCTCTGCGCTGCAGATGGATATCAAAATTGAAGGTATCACCAAAGAGATCATGCAGGTTGCGTTGAACCAGGCTAAAGGCGCGCGTCTGCACATCCTGGGCGTGATGGAACAGGCGATCAACGCGCCGCGCGGCGATATCTCTGAATTCGCGCCGCGTATCCATACCATCAAGATCAGCACGGACAAGATCAAAGACGTGATCGGTAAAGGCGGTTCTGTGATCCGCGCGCTGACTGAAGAGACCGGCACCACCATCGAAATCGAAGATGACGGTACTGTGAAGATCGCGGCGACCGACGGTGAAAAAGCGAAATACGCTATCCGTCGTATCGAAGAGATTACCGCGGAGATCGAAGTCGGCCGTATCTACAATGGTAAAGTGACCCGTATCGTTGACTTTGGCGCGTTTGTTGCCATCGGCGGCGGTAAAGAAGGTCTGGTTCACATCTCTCAAATCGCGGATAAGCGTGTAGAGAAAGTGACCGACTATCTGCAGATGGGTCAGGAAGTCCCGGTTAAGGTTCTGGAAGTTGACCGCCAGGGCCGTGTACGTCTGAGCATTAAAGAAGCAACCGAGCAGTCTCAACCTGCGGCTGCGCCGGAAGCTCCGGCGAGCGAACAGGCCGAGTAAGGTAGCCTTTTGCCCTCCGCAGTGCGGAGGGCTTTAGACCTGGCTGGACGCCTTGTTGAGCCACCGGGGAACAGGACGTTCATTCAATCGTTGTCTTCGGGAGTGGGAAATGAAGCCTTTTTTGCGCTGGTGTTTCGTTGCGACAGCACTTACGCTTGCAGGATGCAGTAATTCCGCCTGGCGTAAAAGTGAAGTCCTCGCAGAACCATTGCAACCGACTTTACAGCAGGAAGTGATTCTGGCGCGTATGGAACAGATTCTTGCCAGTCGGGCTTTAACCGATGACGAACGCGCACAGCTTTTATATGAGCGCGGAGTGTTGTATGATAGTCTTGGTTTGAGAGCATTAGCGCGAAATGATTTTTCACAAGCGCTGGCAATCAGACCGGATATGCCTGAAGTATTCAATTACTTAGGCATTTATTTAACGCAGGCAGGCAATTTTGATGCTGCCTATGAAGCGTTTGATTCTGTACTAGAGCTTGATCCAACTTACAACTACGCGCACTTAAACCGCGGTATCGCATTGTATTACGGCGGCCGTGATAAGTTAGCGCAAGATGATCTGCTGGCGTTTTATCAAGACGATCCCAATGATCCTTACCGCAGCCTGTGGCTGTATCTTGTTGAGCAGAAGCTTAATGAGAAGCAGGCGAAAGAAGCGTTAAAAGCACGCTTCGAAAAATCGGATAAAGAGCAATGGGGATGGAACATTGTCGAGTTCTACCTGGGCGACATTAGCGAAGCAACGCTGATGGAAAGGCTCAAGGCGGACGCAACGGATAACACCTCGCTCGCTGAGCATCTCAGTGAAACCAACTTCTATTTAGGTAAGTATTACCTAAGTCTGGGGGATTTGGACAGCGCCACGGCTCTGTTCAAACTGGCGGTGGCCAACAACGTTCATAACTTTGTTGAGCACCGATACGCATTGTTGGAATTATCGCTCCTGGGCCAGGACCAAGATGACCTGGCAGAATCGGACCAGCAATAGCTGACGAACATATCAGCCCGTAATCTTTTTGATTGCCATCACCTTCGCGGGTGAGGGCGTTGTTGTTCGTTAATACACCTACTTTGAGCCGGTTCACACTTTTCAATGAAAATTGCAGATCAATTTCATGATGAGTTATGTAGACTGGCCGCCATTAATTTTGAGGCACACGTACTACATGGCTGAATTCGAAACCACTTTTGCAGATCTGGGGCTGAAGGCTCCTATCCTTGAAGCCCTTACCGATCTGGGTTACGAAAAACCATCTCCAATCCAGGCAGAGTGCATTCCGCATCTGCTGGGCGGTCGCGACGTGCTGGGCATGGCCCAGACCGGTAGCGGCAAAACCGCAGCGTTCTCTTTACCGCTGCTCAACAATCTTGATCCTGAGCTGAAGGCACCTCAGATTCTGGTGCTGGCGCCAACCCGCGAACTGGCGGTACAGGTTGCCGAAGCCATGACGGATTTCTCTAAACACATGCGCGGCGTAAACGTGGTTGCCCTGTACGGCGGTCAGCGTTATGACGTGCAGTTACGCGCCCTGCGTCAGGGGCCGCAGATCGTTGTCGGTACGCCGGGACGTCTGCTTGATCACTTAAAACGCGGCACCCTCGACCTCTCTAAACTGAGTGGTCTGGTGCTGGATGAAGCCGACGAAATGCTGCGTATGGGCTTCATCGAAGACGTTGAAACTATTATGGCGCAGATCCCGGAAGGTCATCAGACCGCTCTGTTCTCCGCCACCATGCCGGAAGCGATTCGTCGCATTACCCGCCGCTTTATGAAAGAGCCGCAGGAAGTGCGCATTCAGTCCAGCGTGACTACCCGTCCTGACATCAGCCAGAGCTACTGGACTGTCTGGGGTATGCGTAAAAACGAAGCGCTGGTGCGTTTCCTGGAAGCGGAAGACTTTGATGCGGCGATTATCTTCGTGCGTACCAAAAACGCGACCCTGGAAGTAGCAGAAGCGCTGGAACGTAGCGGCTACAACAGCGCCGCGTTGAATGGCGATATGAACCAGGCGCTGCGTGAGCAGACTCTGGAACGCCTGAAAGATGGTCGTCTGGACATCCTGATCGCTACCGACGTTGCGGCACGTGGTCTGGACGTTGAACGTATCAGCCTGGTGGTGAACTACGATATTCCGATGGACTCCGAGTCCTACGTTCACCGTATCGGTCGTACCGGCCGTGCGGGTCGCGCCGGTCGCGCGCTGCTGTTCGTTGAGAACCGCGAGCGTCGTCTGCTGCGCAACATCGAACGCACCATGAAGCTGACCATTCCGGAAGTGGAACTGCCGAACGCAGAACTGCTGGGTAAACGCCGTCTGGAAAAATTCGCCGCGAAAGTTCAGCAGCAACTGGAAAGCAGCGATCTGGATCAGTACCGTGCGCTGCTGGCGAAAATCCAGCCGTCTGCCGAAGGTGAAGAGCTGGATCTCGAAACGCTGGCCGCCGCACTGCTGAAAATGGCGCAGGGCGAGCGTCCGCTGATTCTGCCGCCGGATGCGCCGATGCGTCCTAAGCGTGAATTCCGTGACCGTGACGACCGTGGTCCGCGCGATCGTAATGACCGTGGCCCGCGTGGCGATCGTGAAGAACGTCCGCGTCGTGAACGTCGTGACGTTGGCGATATGCAGTTATACCGCATTGAAGTGGGCCGTGATGACGGCGTTGAAGTTCGTCATATCGTGGGCGCTATCGCTAACGAAGGCGATATCAGCAGCCGTTACATTGGTAACATTAAGCTGTTCGCGTCTCACTCCACCATCGAGCTGCCGAAAGGTATGCCGGGCGAAGTGCTCCAGCACTTCACGCGTACCCGCATTCTGAACAAGCCGATGAATATGCAGCTGTTGGGTGATGCTGTTCCGCACGCGGGCGGCGAACGTCGCGGCGGTGGTCGTAGCTTCAGTGGCGAACGTCGTGAAGGCGGTCGTAATTTCAGCGGCGAACGTCGTGAAGGTGGTCGTGGCGATGGTCGTCGCTTCAGCGGCGAACGTCGTGAAAGCCGTGGTCCGCGTCGTGATGACTCTACCGGTCGCCGTCGTTTCGGCGGTGATGCGTAACTCACGCTGACCTGCGCATTCACAGCGTAAAGTAAAATATACAGCCCCGATCGTCACAATCGGGGCTTTTTTTATTTCTTTTGTACTCATGTACTGGTACAGTGCAGCGTATTGAGAGATAGTCACATTATAAATGACTGGAGAGAGAGCTGAATGGCAACACTTACCACCACCCAAACGTCACCTTCGCTGCTTGGCGGCGTGGTGATTATCGGCGGCACCATCATTGGCGCGGGGATGTTCTCCCTGCCGGTGGTCATGTCCGGGGCGTGGTTCTTCTGGTCGATGGCGGCGCTGGTCTTTACCTGGTTTTGTATGCTGCACTCCGGGCTGATGATCCTCGAAGCCAACCTTAACTACCGCATTGGTTCGAGTTTCGACACCATCACCAAAGATCTGTTGGGGAAAGGCTGGAACGTGGTAAATGGCATCTCTATTGCCTTTGTGCTCTACATCCTGACTTACGCCTATATCTCGGCGAGCGGCTCAATTCTGCATCATACCTTTGCTGAGATGTCGCTGAACGTTCCGGCGCGAGCGGCAGGTTTTGCCTTTGCGCTGCTGGTGGCGTTTGTCGTGTGGCTGAGTACGAAGGCGGTCAGCCGGATGACGGCGATTGTGCTGGGCGCGAAAGTGATTACTTTCTTCCTGACCTTCGGCAGCCTGTTGGGGCACGTTCAGCCTGCCACGTTGTTTAACGTGGCTGAAAGCCACGCGTCATATACGCCGTACCTGCTGATGACGCTGCCATTTTGTCTGGCGTCGTTTGGTTATCACGGTAACGTACCGAGCCTGATGAAATATTACGGCAAAGATCCGCGTACCATCGTCAAATGCCTGATTTATGGGACGTTACTGGCGCTGGCGCTCTATTCCGTCTGGCTGCTGGGGACGATGGGCAACATCCCGCGTCCGGAATTTATCGGCATTGCGCAGAAAGGCGGCAATATTGATGTGCTGGTACAGGCGTTGAGCGGCGTGCTGAACAGCCGCAGCCTGGATCTGCTGCTGGTGGTGTTCTCTAACTTTGCGGTAGCCAGTTCCTTCCTTGGCGTGACGCTGGGGCTGTTTGACTATCTGGCGGATCTGTTTGGCTTTGATGACTCGGCAATGGGGCGTTTTAAAACGGCGCTGCTGACGTTTGTGCCGCCAATTGTCGGTGGCCTGCTGTGGCCGAACGGTTTTCTGTACGCCATTGGCTATGCAGGTTTAGCTGCAACTATCTGGGCGGCCATTGTGCCTGCGCTGTTGGCGCGTAAATCTCGCGAACGTTTCGGCAGCCCAAAATTTCGCGTCTGGGGCGGTAAACCGATGATTGCCCTGATTCTGGTCTTCGGTGTCGGCAACGCGGTTATCCATATTCTGTCGAGCTTTAATTTGCTGCCGGTGTACCAGTAACGTTATTGTGCCGGATGGCGGTTGCACCTTATCCGGCCTACTTGATGCTGTAGGCCCGGTAAGCGAAGCGCCACCGGGCAAAACAACGCACTACCCCAACAATTCCTGCTTCACATCCATCGCCAAATCAAACGAATGCAGCCGCGCCTGATGATCGAAAATCTGCCCATTTACCATAATTTCATCCGCCTTGGTCTCCCGCAGGATGGATTCCAGCCCGTGGCGGACTTTCGCTTTATCACCGACCAGCGACATACTCAGCGCCTGCTGCACGCCATACTGCTCGGATGGCGACCAGAAGGTCTCCATATTCTCAATCGGCGGCGGCAGTTGGCCGGTTTCCCCACGGCGTAGCTTCACAAAAGCCTGCTGTATGGAGGTAAACAGGAATTCGGCGTCGCGGTTGCTGTCGGCGGCGATAATATTGATACACACCATCGCGTACGGTTTTTCCAGCCGCGCTGAAGGTTTGAACTGGGTACGGTACAGATGCAGCGCCTGGAACAACATATCCGGCGCGAAATGCGAAGCAAAGGCGAACGGCAGGCCAAGCTGGGCCGCCAACTGTGCGCTATACAGGCTGGAGCCCAGCAGCCAGACCGGGATCTGCTCGCCGTAGCCGGGCACCGGGCGCACATGCGGATTAGGGTCGCGAGCGTCGAACCAGTCCACCAGCTCTGCGACATCGCGTGGAAAGTTATCGATATCGCCGCTCATATGGCGACGCAGTGCGCGCATCGTCGGCTGATCGCTACCCGGCGCGCGTCCCAACCCTAAGTCGATACGTCCCGGGTAGAGCGTATTCAGCGTGCCGAACTGCTCGGCAATCACCAGCGGTGAATGGTTAGGCAGCATCACGCCGCCGGAGCCAAGATGTAATGTTGTGGTATTGGCCGCCAGATAACCAATCAATACCGAGGTCGCCGCGCTGGCGATACCGGTCATGTTGTGATGTTCCGCCAGCCAGTAGCGGTGATAACCGCGCTTTTCAGCCAGCCGTGCGAGAGCCAGCGAGTGCGTGAAGGCTTCTTTTGCCGAAGATCCTTCAGGGATCGGCGCCAGATCCAGCACCGAGAACGGAATAGTTTTGTCAGTCATAACGGCTCACTTTGTTACCGGTTAATCTTTTAATACTGCATTAAAGATTAGCGAATGTTGTTAACAAAGTGAGCTTTATGAGACTGACGGCAAAAACAATGCCCGATAGCGCTGCGCTTATCGGGCCTACGGGAGCGCTATTTGTAGGCCGGATAAGGTATTGATGCCGCCATCCGGCTAGGCCTGTAGCTCCAGCCCGGCCAGCCGCTTCCAGTAGCCGTTACAGTCGCTATGCGCGGCAAGCGGTAATGGTGCGCCGCCGTTTTCGTTAGCGCGAAAGGCATCAAGCATGGCAAATGTCTCCGTACCCAACGGCGACAGCCGCACGATATCGACCAATCCCTGCATCGACGTCAGTTCGTTGCCAAGGTTATAGACATAGCCGCTCATGGTCTGAATACCGTTAAGCACAAACACCTGCTGATTCTCTTGCGAGAGCACGTCACGACCGTTTGGATACTTGATACAGCAGGTTTCGCACTCATCTTTCGGGCGGTCTTCCGAACGGGCGGTAAAGCAGCGAGCGGAGTAGGCCAGCGGCAGATGCCCGTAGCTCAACACTTCCACTTCAAACTGATTGCGGATGCCCAGTTCATCGCACTGATTAAGCAAATTCACCAGCCAGTCGCGGGACAGCTCCACCGGCATACACCAGCGTACCATGCCTTCTTTCAGCAACCGGCGCAGCGTGACCGCGTTGTAGCAATTCAGCGCATGGCCGGCGACAAACGGCAGTTTGCGCTCGGCGCACAGATTCACCACGCCAAGATCGCTGGCTTCCAGCAGAAAATCGCCGTTGTCCACATAGCGTTTCAGCTCGCTTAATTCAGATGACGCCTGTACCAGCGCCAGGGTGGAGAGCGCCACCTGCTTACCGCTGGCGGCGAGGGATTTCGCCATTTCCAGCCAGTCGCCGACTTTGGTCGCGCGACGCTTGCTGCACACCGCTTCGCCCAGATAAATGACGTCAGCGCTGCTCTTTGCGGCCTGCTGATAAAAATCTTCCAGCGTCTCTTTCGGCCAGTAATAAAGCACCGGTCCTAAGGAATATTTCATAGCTCCTCTCACTGCCATTTACGGTGATATGCGCCAAGCGTGGTTTGGGTGCCTTCGGACATCGCGCCGAGCGTCTCCATCCAGTCGCGCTGTGGAACGAAGTTTTGCGGGGCGGCTTTGCAGCAATCGATCGCCTGGCGCCACACTTTCGCCACCTGGCTGACGTAGGCCGGGCTGCGCTGGCGGCCTTCGATCTTCACCGAAGCGATGTTCGCCGCCATGAGCTCCGGCAGCAGTTCCAGCGTGTTCAGGCTGGTTGGCTCCTCCAGCGCGTGGTAGCGCTCGCCGTCCACTAAATAGCGGCCTTTACACAGCGTTGGGTAGCCCGCGTTTTCGCCATCCTGGTAACGGTCAATCAGGACATCATTCAGGCGCGATTCCAGCCCCTGCGGCGTTTGCTGCCAACGGACAAAGCGGGCGGGAGAGCAGGCGCCGACGGTATTGGGCGACTCCCCCGTCAGGTAGGAAGAAAGATAGCAGCGACCTTCCGCCATAATGCACAGGCTGCCAAACGCGAATACCTCCAGCGGCACCGGCGTGACGCGGGCCAGTTGTTTTACCTGGTGAATCGACAGTACACGCGGCAGTACTACGCGGTGGACATCAAAGTTGCGGTGATAAAAGCGAATCGCCTCTTCGTTGGTTGCCGAGGCCTGAACGGAAACATGGCGCTCAATATGTGGGTAACGCTCTGCGGCATATTCCAGCATAGCGAGGTCGGCAAGAATCAGTGCGTCGGCGCCAAGCTGCGCCGCCATATCCACGGCGCGCTGCCAGCGGGCATAGCCGTCCGGATGCGCAAAAGTATTAATGGCGATGTGTAATTTGCGGCGATGCTGGTGAACAAAACTCACCGCTTCCTGCAATTTTTTTTCGGTAAAGTTAAGGCCGGCAAAATGACGGGCATTGGTATCGTCTTTTAACCCGATATAAACGGCGTCAGCGCCGTTTTCGATGGCCGCCTTCAGCGCCGGGAGATTTCCGGCAGGGCAGAGCAGCTCCATAATTTATCCTGAGGGTTACGTCTGAGACGCAAAATTGTTAACGAACAGGGATTTTAGTTAACCTTGCTGCGACAATTTTTGATTTAAGGCAGTTAAAGGCGTATTGGTAACACCAATAATGGGGTAGAAAATCAGACCCAATTGTTGATTTACGCCGCCATGTGATTTATTGGATATGGCAAAATAACAGGACTATTGAAACAGGGAGTAAAGCTCGTGTTAGATAAACTGCGTTCACGCTTAGTCCATGCTGGCCCGTCTCTGATGAGTGTACCGGTTAAACTGACGCCCTTTGCGCTAAAGCGCCAGGTTCTGGAACAGGTTCTGAGCTGGCAGTTTCGTCAGGCGCTGGCCGATGGAGAGCTGGAATTCCTCGAAGGTCGTTGGTTAAGCATTCATGTTCGTGACATCGACTTAAAATGGTATACCACAGTTGAAAATGAAAAGCTGATCGTTAGCCAGCAGGCGGATGCCGACGTCAGTTTTAGCGCCGACGCCAGCGATCTGCTAATGATCGCCGCCCGTAAACAGGATCCGGATACGCTCTTTTTCCAGCGTCGACTGGTCATTGAAGGCGATACTGAGTTAGGGTTGTATGTGAAGAATCTGATGGACGCCATCGAACTGGAGCAGATGCCGAAAGCGTTACGCGTTATGCTGCTGCAACTGGCGGATTTTGTTGAGGCGGGTATGAAAAACTCGCCGGAAACCAAACAGACCTCGGTAGGTGAACCATGCTAATTCGAGTAGAAATTCCCATTGATGCGCCTGGTATTGATGCGCTGTTACGCCGTTCATTCGAAAGCGATGCGGAAGCGAAGCTGGTTCACGATTTGCGTGAAGATGGTTTTCTGACGCTCGGACTGGTGGCCACGGATGATGAAGGTCAGGTGGTGGGCTATGTCGCCTTTAGCCCGGTTGATGTGCAGGGCGAAGATTTACAGTGGGTCGGCATGGCGCCGCTGGCGGTCGATGAAAAGTATCGCGGGCAAGGGCTGGCGCGCCAGTTAGTGTATGAAGGGCTGGATTCGCTCAACGAGTTCGGCTACGCGGCGGTCGTGACGCTGGGCGACCCGGCGTTATATAGCCGCTTCGGTTTTGAACTGGCCGCGCATTACGATCTTCACTGCCGTTGGCCCGGTACGGAAAGCGCTTTCCAGGTACACCGTTTGGCTGAGGATGCGCTGGAAGGCGTGACGGGGCTGGTGGAGTATCACGACCACTTCAATCGTTTTTAAGCACCGGCGTTTGCAGGCTGGACAGCAGCGCCTCAAACGCTTCGCGTTCCGTCACAAGGCGCTCCTTCTGGCGCTTTGTGAGCTGTTTGATGCGATACTCTATGCGCAGGGCCAGCGAGCGATCGCCGACCTGCGCCGCAAACGCCAGCGTTAACTCGCCTTTTCCCCGTAATGCTTTTGCGCCTTTTCCCGTTTGATGCTGCCTGTAACGACGCGCCACATCGGTGGTTATTCCGGTGTAAAGCGCATTGTCTGCAGTACGAATCAGATACAGATACCAGGGTGTCATTGTCGCCATCAGCATGATAATTTTCAGGTTCCCAGTATAAGCGAGAATAAAGATGGACACACTTACCGCTATTGGCCGTTGGCTGGCGAAACAACACGTGGTGACCTGGTGCGTACACCATGAGGGAGAGCTGTGGTGCGCCAATGCGTTTTATTTGTTTGATGCGCAAAACGTCGCGCTGTATCTGTTAACGGATGATAAAACCCGCCATGCGCAAATGTCTGGCGCGTGCGCGCCAGTTGCGGGAACGGTCAATGGTCAGCCGAAAACGGTGGCGCGCATTCGCGGCGTACAGTTTAAAGGGGAAATTCGCCGTCTGGAGGGGCAGGAGAGCGACGCCGCGCGTAAAGCTTACCTTCATCGCTTCCCGGTCGCCAGGGTGCTGCCAGCGCCGGTATGGGAAATCCGGCTGGATGAAATTAAATTCACCGACAACACGCTGGGGTTTGGTAAAAAACTGCACTGGTTACGCGACTCACGCGCCCAGCAGGCGTAGCGCCTCGCGGTTAAATGCCGGCAGGTCGTCAGGCGTGCGGCTGGTCACCAGCTGATCTTTATCGACGACGACTTCCTGATCGTAAAATTCCGCGCCCGCATTCTTCACATCGATAATAATCGGTTTCACCGCCGTGAGTTTGCGGCCACGAATGACATCGGCGCTGATCAACAACTGTGGGCCGTGGCAAATGGCAAAAACCGGTTTACCGCTGTTAACGAAATCGCGGGTAAAATCCACGAAACGGCTGTCGCCGCGCAGGTAGTCCGGCGAATGACCTCCCGGCAATAGCAAGGCGTCGAACTCGTCGGGACGAACGTCATCAATAGCCTTATCAATGGTGACGCTGGCCTCGCCTTTTTTTCCTTTCACCGTTTTACCCGCCTCTTTTTCGATGGTGATGACCTCATGGCCGGCCTGACGGAATTCTGCTGCCGGCGAGGTAAATTCTGAATCTTCAAATTCATCGGTAATCAAAACGGCAATTTTCTTACTCATGCGTTTCCTCCGCAGTGGTGGCGTCGGGTAAGGCAAATTTTCCACAATGATGGATACTTACCTCGTAGACTATTAAGCCTGGTCGATAGGGCCGAGAGTGCAAGGTGGACAAATCTGTAAAGGAGCGAGGATGAGTCAGGTACTGATTACCGGCGCGACCGGACTGGTCGGCGGACATCTGCTGAGAATGTTAATCAACACGCCGCAGGTGAGCGCTATCGCCGCGCCGACGCGTCGCCCGCTGACGGATATTGTCGGCGTTTATAACCCTCACGATCCGCAGCTTACCGACGCGTTAGCTCAGGTGACCGACCCGGTAGATATTGTTTTTTGCTGCCTGGGCACGACCCGGCGTGAAGCGGGAAGTAAAGCGGCGTTTATTCATGCGGATTATACGTTGGTGGTTGATACCGCGCTGACCGGGCGTCGACTGGGCGCGCAGCACATGTTGGTGGTCAGCGCAATGGGAGCAAACGCGCACTCTCCGTTTTTCTACAATCGGGTGAAAGGAGAAATGGAGGAGGCGTTAATCGCGCAAAATTGGCCTCGTTTGACGATTGCCCGGCCTTCTATGCTGCTCGGCGACAGAACAACGCGGCGGGTGAATGAAACGCTTTTCGCTCCGCTATTTCGGCTGTTGCCAGGAAACTGGAAATCGATTGATGCGCGGGATGTGGCGCGGGCCATGCTGGCGGAAGCGCTGGCGCCAGCACAAGAAGGCGTGACGATTCTGACCTCATCGCAACTGCGGGAAAAAGCGGGGTAGCGAAGCCGGATGATTTACCGGATGGCGACGCGGTTTACACATTCTTATCGCCACCCGGCACACCGGTTACTTAATATACGTAAAGGCGGTGGTCACGCGTTTCACGCCGCTCACCCGGCTGGCGATGTCCGCTGCCGCTTTACCTTCACGTTCAGTCACCAGGCCCAGCAGGAACACTTCGCCATTTTCGGTGGTGACTTTCACGTTTGACGATTTTACCTGATCGCTGGTCAGTAGCTGTGAGCGAACTTTCGTGGTGATCCAGGTATCGTTAGAGGCGGTCCCCAGGCCGATAGGCTGACCCTGGCGAATCTCGTTATAGACCTCGGTGGTGCCTTCAACGCCCATCGCTATCTGTTTAGCGCGTGCGGAGAGTTCGCTGTTTGGCGACTGGCCCACTAACAAAACTTTGCCCTGATAAGCCGTGACATTGATGCGCGTCTCTTTTTTGATTTGCTCATCTTTCGACAGCGCGCTGCTGACACGCAGTTCCAGCGTTCCGTCATCCACCTGGGTGCCCACGCTACGCGGGTCGGTTGCGGCTTTGGTGCCGACGGCTGCCGTACCCACTACCGCGGCGGCGACGCAACCTTGCAATAGCAACGCAGAAATAAGGACTGCGAGCGGCGAAAATGCCTTCATGTGTACTCCTTAATCATCCTGGTGAGGAAAAAGCGTGTTATCGATCAAATCGCACAGGCAGTTTACCGTCAGCATATGCATTTCCTGAATGCGCGCGCTGTGGTGTGAAGGGATACGAATTTCAACATCCTGCGGCCCTAATAGTCCGGCCAGCTCGCCCCCGTCATACCCGGTTAGCGCCACAATGGTCATGTCACGTGTGACGGCTGCTTCAACGGCTTTTACGATATCGCGACTATTACCACGCGTAGAGATCGCCAATAAAACATCGCCTGCATGTCCCAGCGCCCGGACTTGTTTTGCATAAACTTCATCGTGCAGGCGATCGTTAGCGATCGCAGTTAAGACCACATTATCGGTATTTAGTGCAATGGCGGGTAAACTGGGTCGCTCCGTTTCAAAGCGGTTAATCATGCTGGCAGCAAAATGCTGTGCGTTGGCCGCGGACGTCCCGTTTCCACAACAGAGGATTTTGTTGCCGTTAAGCAGGGAATGAACCAGCGTCATGGCGGCGCGGGAAATGGCATCCGGAAGCGCTTCCGCCGCAGCAATTTGAGTTTGAATGCTTTCTGTAAAGCAAACTTTGATTCTTTCGAGCACGCTAATCCTTAAAATCTTCAATTATGAGTGGTCGTTAAACGCATCCCGAAACCACTCAATCTCATTTCCGGTGAAGGCTAACACATCGAACCGACAATCCACAGTATCAAAACTCCCATTCTGGCGGGCGAGCCACAAGCGGGCAGTATGTAATAATTTGTGTTGCTTGCTGCGGGTCACACTAGCCGCCGCGCCGCCATAAAGCCCGGAGCGCCGATAGCGGACCTCAACAAAAACCGTCGTTTTTCCGTCGCGCATGATCAGATCGATTTCGCCGCCGCGCTCGCGCACGTTGGCGGCGATAAACCGCAGTCCTTTGCTTTCCAGCCAGCGACGCGCGGCAGCTTCCCACGCGTCGCCAGCCTGTTTACGCGTTAGCTGGCGGGAACAATCTCCCCTTGCTGGTATTTGAGCCATGATAACTTCCTGTTAATCACACAATCCGGGCTGGCGGTTAATGCGCCGGTATTACCATTGATCTCAAACCCCTGCACCTGACGCATCTGCGAAAAGTGGTTCGCCAGCGTCCAGGCATCCACGCCCATGGCGTACATCCGCGCCAGAGAATAGTCGTTATGTACAGCGCTCAGCGCCTGCTGCATCAACGGCATATTGCCGCCTGCCAGCATAGGAATTTCACTGTATTGTAAACCCTCCATTTCCAGACGGAAGTCGGGGCCGGAGGTGCCTTGCGCGCTGCGAGAGCTGGCATACAGCGTCGCGCCGCTCTGGGTGCCGTTACGCATGGCGATCATCGGTTTGATAAAGCCAATCTCTTCCGGCGTAGCCAGAATATAGACCGCGTCTACGCGTCCGCCGCCGGTGATTTGCGCGTCGGTCGGCGGCGCAGGGATAGTCAGACCGCCAATGGTGACGCCAGGCTGTGCAGGCACGCTGGCGGCGACCGGACTGCCCGTCAACGCGATACCCGCGCCGCCGTTCACGCCCATTTTCAGCTCGGCTACGGAGCCGAATTTTTGCTGTAACACGATGCCGCCGCCCAGTTTTTGCCACTCCTGGGTGAAGGCGTTCGCCACGCGATCGCCAAGCGTGCTGCGTGGGATCAACAGCAGCGGCGACTGCTTGCCCTGGTCATAAATATGATGCGCCGCATCACGGGCTTCATCTTCTGGAGAGAGCGCGAAATAGCAGATATTAGGGAAGCTACGTACCGTTTCCGGCTGGTTGAGCGCCAGCACGTTGAGCGGCGTGTTGCTTTTCATCAGCGCTTCCACATTGTTTTTCAACAGCGGCCCGACCACGATACTGGCGCCGTCTTGCTGAACCTGAGCAAGCACCTGATCCAACGGCTGGGAAGAGGTATCGTAGATTTTTAATTCAGCGGAGGGATCCGCCGGCGCGCTTGCTGTAGCAGGGGGAGTTTGTGGCGCGCTGACTGGCGTAGCGGACTGGGCTGGAGCGTCATCAGTCAGATCGCTCACCGAGGCCTGCGACGGACTGGCGACGCCGTTGGTCATTTGTGGCTGCGTCTCCTCCACGCCAGGTTCTACCGGCGCGTCAGGCGCGGCGGCAGGCTGCATCTCTACCGCCTGGGTGCCGAGGTTTTTCGCGGCTTCGAAACCTTGCTGGATGGTACGGCCAAACACGGCAGCCTGACCGTTCAGCGGCAGCAGCAGAGCGATTTTGCTGGTGGAAGCTGGTTTAAAACGTTGTACATTGACGAGCTGCGTCGGCAGCATTTTCGCCCCCGGATTTTGCGGGTAGCGTTTTTGCCAGTCGGCGATCCCGGCTTTCAGCATGTCTGGATCGTTGCGGTTGTCAAACCAGACGCGTTGCAGATCCAGCCAGCCCTGAAGCACATTTTCATCAGCGTTGATAACTAACGTCCTGGCCTGATCCGGCGTCATGGCGGAGAGCGCCTGCCAGGTGGCGTCGATATTTTTTTGTTTATCTTTCGCCGCCAGTAGCGGTTCCTGGGCGATTAACGCCCGCAACAGGGTAAGCGACGGGCGTCCCTGGCTGGCAACGATCTGCGCCTGCCAGTAACGCGCTTGCTGATTTGGCGCAAAGTCGGCGGGTTTTAGTTTATCCAGCAAGGCCTGCGCGCCTGCGACATCTTTTTGCGCCAGTTTGATTTCTACCGCTAATAAAGACTGTTCGCGACGCTGGGTATCGTTCAGATTTTGCGGGAGTTGGTTGAACAGGTCGACGGCCTGCTGGCTTTTTCCTTCTTTCAGCAGTGCATGAATGGCGAGTAATTGCCAGTTGGTCTTGCTATCATCTGCGCTTTGCTGCATCTGATGCAGGTAAAAGGCGGAGTCAGCTTGCGCTGAACCCTGCATATAGGCTGCGCTTTGATCTGGCGCCTGGGTGCCGCACCCGGCGAAAAGTAGCGCAGCCAGGACGACAGGCAGCGCGCGTGCGGCGTTCAAACGAGAAAATGTTGAGGGTACCATACTGTATCCAGTGATATTTTTTTACGCAATGCTCAATATTAAATCGGCAATACGGACGACACAATGAAACAAAACGAATCGGCGGATAATTCTCAGGGCCAACTCTTTATTGTACCTACTCCTATCGGTAATCTGGCGGATATCACCCAGCGTGCGTTGGAGGTGTTACAGGCTGTAGATCTGATTGCCGCCGAGGATACTCGTCACACCGGTTTATTGCTGCAACATTTTGGGATTAATGCCCGATTGTTCGCGCTGCACGACCATAACGAACAACAAAAAGCGGAAACGCTGGTCGCGAAGCTAAAAGAAGGGCAGAACATTGCGCTGGTTTCCGACGCCGGTACGCCGCTGATTAACGATCCGGGCTACCACCTGGTGCGTACCTGCCGTGAAGCGGGGATTCGCGTGGTGCCGCTACCGGGGCCATGTGCGGCGATTACCGCCCTGAGCGCCGCTGGCCTGCCATCTGACCGTTTCTGCTATGAAGGCTTTTTACCGGCGAAATCCAAAGGCCGCCGTGATGCGCTAAAAGCCATTGAAACGGAACCGCGAACGCTGATTTTTTATGAGTCAACCCACCGCCTGTTAGATAGCCTGGAAGATATCGTCGCGGTATTGGGAGAATCCCGTTATGTGGTGCTGGCGCGTGAGCTGACCAAAACCTGGGAAACCATTCACGGCGCGCCCGTTGGCGAGCTGCTGGCGTGGGTCAAAGAAGATGAAAACCGTCGCAAAGGCGAAATGGTGCTGATTGTCGAAGGCCATAAAGCGCAAGAAGACGACCTGCCCGCCGACGCGCTGCGCACGCTGGCGCTGCTACAGGCAGAACTGCCGCTGAAAAAAGCGGCGGCGCTGGCAGCAGAAATTCACGGCGTGAAGAAAAATGCGCTGTATAAGTATGCGCTGGAGCAGCAGGAAGAGTAAAAGCGAGCGCCCGGGAACCGCCTTTTATCGCCATCGCGTTAATACTCAATCAGGTGATTGATGTGGGTAAAGTGATGGGGGCATTGGGCGGTAATAGCGGACCGGACCTTTCCTTCGGGCTTACTCTCGCGATCAGCAGCGCATAACCGACTCCTTTTTAGACGATCATTAGTTCCACGCCTGTTTTCGCTAATGCCGCTTTATCCTGTTTGCTGATGGTGTCATCGGTTATCACACAGTCGATCTTGTCCATCGGCAATACCTGGTTAAAGCCGCGACGGTTAAATTTGGTCGCGTCCAGTACCGCGATAACTTTGTGTGCCGCCGCCGCCATGACGCCGCTAATGGAATAACCTTCGTTAAACGTGGTAATACCGTTTGTCGCATCAATGCCATCCGCCCCGACAAACATGACATCGGCGCTGATGCCGTGTAGCGATCGTTCCGCAATCGTGCCGTGCATTGAGTGGGTTTTATGCCGTACCGTACCGCCGCAGACCACCAGCGTGAGATCTTTATTTTCTGATAGCGTAAAAGCGGCAGGCAAGCTGTTAGTGATCACCGTAATATTGCTTTTTCGCGCGAGCGCTTCCGCAATCAGTAATGTTGTGCTCCCGCTATCCAGAATGATGGTCATTCCTTCTTCAACCATTGCCGCAGCCGCCTGGGCAATCCGCTTTTTCGGATCGCTGGCGAGTTGATACCGATCTTCCAGAATGACTTCCTGATTGTCGCCTTCCGCCAGATGACTTCCCGGTTTTGCCGCGCCGCCATGAAAACGGGTGACAAGGCCTTTCTCTTCCAGCAGACGCAGGTCAGCACGGATAGTCACTTCAGAAATACCAAAGGTATTTGAAAGATCCATCACCAGCACGCTGCCTTGCGTATTAATCAGGTCGACAATTTTATTTCTTCGCTCAAATGAGTTCATATTGATTTGCCTGATAATTAACTGTAACTAGTTTAAACGAAGGATTGCGAAAGGTGAACGCTAAATTTCGAAAGGAAATGTGAGCCAGCGCAGGTTGCTGGCTCGTACCATCAGGAAAGTTGAAGTAAGATTTTGCCCTGCATGGGCGCGCCATTAAGCGCTTTGACTGCTTCTGCAAAGCTTTCCGCATCGCCGCGATGGGCAATGAGAGGGGCCAGTTGAAGACGTTTTTCAGCCAACAGGCGCGCTGCGGTTTCCCATTCTTCTCCTGGCCATGGCGCGGAGTAGTTCATCCAACTGCCGAGGAGCGTGAGCTCTTTACGCAAAATTAACCCGAATGTGCGCGTTGTCAGGGTGAGATCGTGATGTAACGTCCCCACCAGCGCCAGTTGCGCGCGCGGCCCGGCGATATCGATAGCCAGCGAGACGGTCTGGGGAGTTCCTGCCGTTTCGAGAACCAGTTGATCAAACTGAATGTCGGACAACGCGGTCTGGATGTCGTCGGCGGTCATTTCCCGGCTATTACACGTATGCGTTGCGCCGAGCGCTTTCGCCAGTTCCAGTTTCTGCGGATTGATATCAATCGCCGTTACGCTTCGCGCGCCCAGTTCCCGCGCGCACTGTAAGGCCAACAGGCCAATTGTCCCGGCCCCGACGATAATTACGTTTTTCCCCTCGCAGCCCTGCGCCAGATGAAAGGCGTGTAAGCCCACGGTAATCGGTTCGATAAACGCGCCATCTTCAATTGACATATCAGACGGCAAGCGGAAAAGATTGGCCCGTTTGACCACCACATATTCCGCATTACCGCCTTCGCTGCGCGATCCTACAAACTGATACTGTTTGCATAAAGAAAAGTAACCGCGTTCGCATTGCGGACAGTGAAAGCAGGGAAGAAGCGGGACACAAGCGACGGCATCGCCGGGCTGCATATCCGTTACGCCTGTGCCGTAGGATTCAACGTAGCCGCTGAATTCATGACCTAACGTAATAGGATAATAATGGGCGCCCTGCGCGAAAATACGCGGGATATCCGACCCGCAAAGCCCTGAGCTAACGACCTTGACCAACACATCGTCCTCGGCTTGCAGTTGTGGTAAGGGGCGTTCTTCAACGCGCACGTCTCCCTCAGCGTGAATAACCACTGATTTCATAACATTCTCCAGGAAGGTGAGGGGAGCGATTGCTCCCCTAAAATTAAGAGGCGATTTGACTTTGCTGTAGCGCCGTGGCTTTCTCAGCCGCGACAAACTGTCGGGCGCGACGCCAGGTCAGCAGTACGCCAGCCAGATAGATAATGGCAATGACGGCGAAGCCGACGATATTCTGCCAGGTAAAAAGTTGAATCAGCAG
This sequence comes from Salmonella sp. SSDFZ54, assembly GCF_004010735.1. NCBI lineage: Bacteria > Pseudomonadati > Pseudomonadota > Gammaproteobacteria > Enterobacterales > Enterobacteriaceae > Salmonella > Salmonella sp. SSDFZ54. The sequence continues at coordinate 1,315,230 of NZ_CP034819.1, read as the reverse complement.
CCAGGTGATGGGGGAACCGCCCTGATCCAGCGAGGCGACTTGTCCGCCAGCTTTTAGCGCTCCGGCATTGGCAGCCAGTTGGGTATGCAGGCCAATCGTCTGGGTGGCTATCCACAGGGTGATACCCATAATAATGACACCTGAAATCAGCGTGCGGAACAGGTTGCCCTGGTGTACCGCAACCGCCATCGCAATAAAGAAACCGATGGTGGCGAGGTCGCCGAACGGCAGCACCTGGTTCCCCGGTACTAAGACGGCAATCAGGATGGTCAGCGGAATGAATATCAGGCTCGCGGAGACAACAGAGGTATGACCGAGCAGTAGCGCTGGATCAAGGCCTATCAGGAACTCCTGCCCGCCAAATTTGGCCTGTAGACGTTTACGCGCATGTTTGGCGATAGGCGTTAGGCCATCCATAATAGGTTTAATGACGCGTGGCATAAGCAGCATCACCGCTGCGGTTTTGACCGCCAGTTGCAGAACGGCTTTGGTGTCGTAGCCTGCCAGTACACCAATCACCAGCCCCATCACGAAGCCGACAGTCACCGGCTCGCCAAACGGTCCGAAGCGTTTCTGGACATCGTCTGCGCTAAAGTGAATACGATTGAGGCCCGGAATTTTTTCGATAATGGTATCAACGAGCACCGCCACGGGGCCCAGGTACGCGGATGAACCGTGTGGGATTGCAATCCCCTCCAGGCCAAAATAGTCGCGGGTATCTTTGGCAAACCAGTCCCCCAGTTTGTAGACAAAGGCGGCATGAACCACAACGCCCAGAATCCCCAGCCAGTATGAACCGGTCGCCAGATGCAGCATGGCGCCCGTGAAGGTCATGTGCCAGATATTCCAGATATCGACATTCACCACGCGGGTCATGCGGGTCACCAGCATCAGGACGTTAACCCCGATGGCGACAGGGATCGCGACCAGCGCGATTTGTGACGCCCAGGTCATGGGCGATGAACCTGGCCAGCCGACGTCAATAACGTGGAGATTGATTTGGAAATGTTCCGCCATGGCTTTCGCCGCGGGGCCGATAGAATCCAGCATCAGGCCGATGACCAGACCAATACCCACGAAGCCGATACCAATATGCAAACCCGATTTAAAACAATCCCCAAGCTTCATTCCCAGCAGTTTAGAGAACACAATGATCACCAGAGGCAACATCACCGTTGGGCCTAAGTCGAGGATATAACGCATTATTTCGCTAAACATACGTTACCCCATGAGAATGGACAGAATTTTTTGCTGTAATGCTTCAATACCCACGCCGGAAACAAAAGGCATACCGTGAACGACGGGAATATCGCCGAAGGCGCGATCGACCCTGGCAGTGGTACAGATAAGATCGGCGCCGTCCATATAGGTTTCGATTTCGGTGACCCGGCATTGCACTAAGTCGAGCTCAATATGGTTGGCATCACATAGCTCTTTAATTTCTTCCGCAGCCATCGTTGAGGTTGCAACCGCACCGCCACAGGCCACAATTACTTTACGTTTCATAGGGTATTCCTCATTATTATCAATTTATTATCAAACCTGGACGCACTGCTCAGGCTCAAGGATGGTTTCCTGAAAGCGTATCGCCAGTTCGGCATCCGGCGCGCTTAACAGGGCATCGAGGGTGCTTGGGTTCTGTAGCTCACTAAACAGGCGGCGCAGAAGTTTTAGCTGTGCCGCCGGGTTTTCAACGATTAAGGCGATGATTAACGAAACGGCAATCTCTTCGTCATCATCCGCCTGTTGAAACATGACCGGCTTATCTGGACGAATCAGATAGATAGCGGGTGATTTCGCATGAACCGCCTCGCAATGAGGGATAGCGACGGCGTGACGCTCCAGCGCAATGCCGGTAGGAAAAGACGCTTCACGTTCCACCAGCGCCTGCGGATAACTATCATGTACCACGCCTTTCGCCAGCATCTCTTTGCCAATGTGCGCCAGCGCCTGTTGGCTCGAGTCGAATGTGATTCCGGTTCGGACAAATAGTTGGCTCATAAATTCTCCATTATTCAGGCGACATCCGGCGTGCAACCGAAGCGATAAGCGCGCAGAACATCCTGAATTTTGTCAATAATCAGGTTATGCGGCGTGGGGGTGAGCACGCCCTCAGACAGGCGTTCAAACTGTACGGGCATAAACTGGCTAATTAATCCCAGCGGCAATGTGACGTTGTTCAGATTGGCGATTAACTTTTCTACGCTTTGACGAATACGCGGGTGCGGCCAGTAATAGCGAATACGGTCAGACAAACTAAAGTGGATGTCGACCATCGCCTGGCTCCAGGTTGGACGGTAGTATTTTTTCCAGTAGCCCGGTTCGTTTAGCATAACTTCATCAATGACCTCCAGTACCCGACTACGTTGTTCCGGGGAGATCAGCTCGTTTTCCATTTGCGCAAGTGCGAAAATGGCTTCGCGCAGCGCGAAAGTGAGCGCCGGGCCGACCTTCAGAATGGCGTAATGATCGCGTACCAGCGCACGGTAGGCCTGGCGAGTTTGGTAATCGGTGGAGTGTGCTTCATAGACCATCGGCGTTTCTTTTATCCAGTCGGAAAGCGCTTTAGCGGCCTGCGGTTGATAGTGGATAATCTGGGTATAGTCGAATTCTACGCCCGGCTGTACGACAATCGCGATAACCCGGTTCAATGCCTCCTCCAGCCCCAGGGCGCGAAAAGCAGCCTGATGCGTTTGCAGCGTGCGGGCCGCATCCTGTTCGCGGGTAACATGCACGGCGTTAATGGCGCTGGCTTCCCCGCCAGGAACCGGAACTTCAGTGCCGATAACATAGGTTAAATGGCGTTTTTGTTCGTCGGTCGCCGTCGTTTCCGCTGCCTGGCAAAGCAGGGCGGCGCGTTTAGCGACAACCATTGGGTCCAGCGGCGTCGGGTCGTCAGCGCAGGACATAGAGGCATCAAGATGGATTTTGCTAAACCCGGCAGCGACGTAAGCCTTAATGAGTTCGACGGATTTTTCCATCGCCGTATCTGCAGGTTCGTTTTGCCAGCAGTTAGGTCCCAGGTGATCGCCGCCTAAAATAAGCCGTTCTCGTGGAAAACCCACTTCCTGGGCGATGCCATAGACAAAATCACGAAAGTCAGCCGGTTTCATGCCGGTATAACCGCCAAACTGATTAACCTGGTTAGAGGTCGCTTCGATCAGAACTTTGTTCCCGCTATTCAGATCAAAACGTAATGCGGATTCAATCACCAGCGGGTGTGCTGAACATACGGAACAGATCCCTATCTGTTCTCCTGCTTTGTGACGAGAAATTATTTCTTTCACTTCTGGCTCCGATATCTTTTGTTTATCTTCATAATATTTTTGGTTTGAAGGCAAAGGATAATAATGGCTTTCGTGATCCAGCTATGAAAACGCCCTTTGCCGTGCTAAATCCGGGGGCTTTAGAGCTTCCCTTCACAACCGCAGTCGGCAATCACTTTACGTACAACCTCTTTCATGGCCGCTTTCGCCGGGATCATGTAATGGCGGGGATCGCTGGCCTCTGCGTGTTGCGTTAAATAGTTTTTAAGCGCGCCGGAAAAGGCGATTTTAAGCTCGGTCGCGACGTTAACTTTGCAGATGCCCAGCGAAATAGCGCGGGTAATATCGCGGGTCGGCAGGCCAGAGGCGCCGTGAAGGACTAAGGGGACATCAACCCGCTGACGAATTTCCGTCAGTCGTTCAAAATCAAGTTTTGGTTCAGCGGTGTAGAGGCCGTGAGCGGTGCCGATAGCAATGGCTAACGAGTCGATACCCGTTTTTTCTACAAATTCCCGGGCCTGTTCCGGATGGGTATAAAGCGCATCTTTGCCGTCAACGATAAGATCGTCTTCCTGCCCGCCGAGACGCCCAAGTTCAGCTTCAACGCTGACATCGTAGCGATGACAGTAATCAACCACGCTTTTCACCAGCGCAATATTGTCGGCAAAGGGGAAATGCGACCCGTCGATCATGACCGAGCGTACCCCGGCGGCGACTTTCATTTTGATGTCGGCCAGTTTTTCATGATGATCGAGATGTACCGCGAGAGGATGGTTCCAGCTTTTCGCCAGTTCTGCGGCGATGGCCACGATATTACCGACGCCTGCGTAGCTAAAGGTGCCTGGCGTACCGGCGACAATCAGCGGAGAGCGCAATTCTGCGGCGGTTTCCACCACCACTTGCAATGTCTCCAGGTTGTGGATGTTAAACGCCGGCACAGCATAGCCTTCCTGCTGCGCCTTCTTTAGCATTGTTCTGCCTGAAATGATAAACATCCTTCCTCCGAAATCTTTCGTTTGTTTTCTTTGAAAGAATTTATAGGCTTTCGGAATGTTTTTTTGTGATTTTGATCTGATAAATGAAAGTTTCGAAATAAAATGGAAGTTATCGAAAGTAAGGCATAAAAAAAGCATGTCGGGCAGACATACTTCAGGCTACAGACTAAGGGCGAAAAAATACCGGGTAGCGCTGGCGCTTACCCGGTCTACAGATTATGCGGTTATACCCTGATCGGAGAAGGGTACTGACTGGATCAGGTCACTGGCGCCGGGTTAAATATCGCCAGTTGGTTATGTAGGCCCCACTGGTCCGAGAAAGTCTTTTTCCGGCCGCTGGCGACATCGAGAATAAAGTGAAACAGCTTCCAGCCCACATCTTCGATTGTCTCTTCACCCGTGGCGATGGTGCCTGCATTGATATCCATTAAGTCATACCAGCGGTTCGCCAGCTCGGTACGCGTCGCCATTTTAATTACCGGCACCGCCATCAGCCCGTACGGCGTGCCGCGTCCGGTGGTAAAGACCTGTACGGTAATGCCGGAAGCGACCTGCTGCGTGCCGCAGACGAAATCGCTGGCGGGCGTCGCGGCGTAAATCAGGCCGCGTTTGGTGGGGCGTTGGCCCGGCGACAATACTTCGACAATGGCGCTCTTACCCGATTTAGCGATAGAGCCCAACGCTTTTTCCACGACGTTCGCCAGGCCGCCTTTTTTGTTGCCAGGGGACGGGTTAGCGCTGCGATCGGTTTTCCCCATATCAAGATAGTTATCGTACCAGGCCATCTCATCCAGCAGGCGTTTACCCACGGCTTCGTTGATGGCGCGCGGCGTCAGAAGATGAATGGCATCGCGCACTTCGGTGACCTCCGAGAACATGACGGTCGCGCCGCAGCGTACCAGCAGATCGGAAGCATAACCCACCGCCGGGTTTGCCGTGACGCCGGAAAACGCATCGCTGCCGCCACACTGCATCCCGACGACCAGCTCGGAGGCCGGGCAGGTTTCGCGCTGGCGCTGGTTCAGTTTCGTCAGATGGCGTTCGGCGACCTGCAAAATATCGTCGACCATTGATTTAAAGCCGACATGCTGCTCGTCCTGTAAACGCACAATACTGGCGCTTTCAACGGCGATGGCGGGAACATCCTCGGTGCCTTCCAGCAGTCGTTCCGGCTGCAGTTTTTCGCAACCGAGGCCAATCACCATCACTTCGCCGCCAAAATTGGGGTTGAGCGCGATATTATGAATCGTGCGAATCGGCACGACCGCCGCCGGCGCGTTGATTGCCACGCCGCAGCCGTACAGATGGTTTAGCCCTACAACGCCATCGACATTCGGGTATTTGGGCAGCAGATCGCGCTCAATCACTTTCACCACATAATCGACCACGCCCGCCACACAGTGCACGCTGGTGGTAATGCCAAGCAGATTTTTGGTGCCGACGCTGCCATCGGCGTTACGATAGCCCTCAAACGTATAGCCTTCCAGCGGCGGCAGCGGTTCCGGTACTTTGGTCGCCAGCGGTAGCGTATTCAGCGGCGGCGCTTTTGGCAGTTCAACCAGCGACTCGTCGATCCAGCTTCCGCGTGGGATGTCGCGTACCGCATAACCGATGACTTCGCCATAACGGATGATTTCGCCGTGAGCGGGGATATCCGTCAGAGCAACTTTATGGCCTTGCGGAATATGTTCAGTCAGTTCCAGGCCATCCGGAAAACGTGTTCCGGCTTTAAGACCGTGGTCATTAACAATAATTGCGACATTATCGGTTTCATGTACTTTTATATAAAACGCCGATGGCGATTCCTGGCGAATTTCGATATTGGCCATTGTTCAACATTCTCCAGCCTGGATGATAGAAATAGGATTATCTATTTTGGTTATGGTTAAATCGTTAAATCTCAATATAAGAAATAAAGTTCATGCATAATGAAATAAGAATGACAGGAGTATAAATATAAGAATGTGATCCAGATCACCGCAAATTATGAAATTTTTTATGTAGGCCGGGTAAAGCGTAAATGTGTGCATTAGCGCCCAGTATCATGGGCGTATGCTCAAAAATAAGCGTTAAATAATCCCTTTTTAATGAGCGTTTGCACAATGATTATCCGCCATAGGCTGTTTATACTGAATGGCGAATTCAGTGTATCTGACGAGTTATTTGAAAATACCATGATAATAATAAAAGACGATAAAGATATCAGAACGGTATATTGTGCTACAGGATGTGTACCACATTAGAAATAGAATGCGGAGACCCATTCTGATTTCAGATAAGCATTTTATTGTCGTTGCTATAAGTTATGGTGGCGGCATCACATGTAGAGAATTAAAGAAATAAGCGAAGGTATAAGCGATGAATAACGCTATTTTCCCGAATAAGTTTAAAGCGGCGCTGGCGGCGCAACAGGTGCAGATTGGCTGCTGGTCTGCACTGGCAAGCCCAATCACCACCGAAGTTCTTGGTCTGGCGGGATTTGACTGGCTGGTGCTGGATGGCGAACATGCGCCGAACGATGTGACCACCTTAATTCCGCAGTTAATGGCATTGAAAGGCAGCGCCAGCGCGCCTGTGGTACGTGTGCCAACCAATGAACCGGTCATTATCAAACGGATGCTGGATATTGGGTTTTATAACTTCCTGATCCCCTTTGTTGAAACGCAAGAGGAAGCGGCTCGCGCCGTCGCCTCGACGCGTTACCCGCCGGAAGGCATTCGCGGCGTCTCCGTTTCTCACCGCGCGAATATGTTCGGTACGGTGCCTGATTACTTTGCGCAGTCAAACAAAAACATCACCATTATTGTTCAAATCGAAAGCCAGTTGGGTGTCGACAATGTTGATGCCATCGCCGCAACGGAAGGCGTTGATGGCATTTTTGTCGGCCCAAGCGATTTGGCCGCCGCGCTGGGTCATCTCGGCAATGCTTCTCACCCTGACGTGCAGCAGACGATTCAACATATTTTCGCCCGCGCTAAAGCGCACGGTAAACCGTGCGGCATTCTGGCGCCGGTAGAGGCGGATGCCCGCCGTTATCTGGAATGGGGCGCGACCTTTGTCGCCGTTGGCAGCGATTTAGGCGCATTCCGCGCCAGCACGCAGAAGCTTGCCGACACCTTTAAAAAATAATCCTGGTATGGAAAGAGAGAACGCTATGACGATGAAAGTTGGCTTTATTGGCTTAGGCATCATGGGTAAGCCCATGAGCAAAAACTTACTGAAAGCAGGGTATTCGCTGGTGGTGTCCGATCGTAATCCTGAAGCGATTGCTGACGTCATTGCCGCAGGCGCGGAAACGGCCTCTACGGCGAAGGCGATCGCTGAACAGTGTGACGTCATCATCACGATGCTGCCTAACTCTCCGCATGTGAAAGAGGTTGCGCTGGGCGAGAACGGTATCATCGAAGGCGCGAAGCCGGGAACCGTATTGATTGATATGAGTTCTATCGCGCCGCTGGCAAGCCGTGAAATCAGCGATGCGCTGAAGGCGAAGGGCGTTGAGATGTTGGATGCGCCGGTCAGCGGCGGCGAGCCGAAGGCGATTGATGGCACGCTGTCGGTGATGGTAGGGGGCGATAAAGCCATTTTCGACAAGTACTACGACCTGATGAAAGCGATGGCGGGTTCCGTGGTGCATACCGGCGATATCGGCGCAGGCAACGTCACAAAACTGGCTAACCAGGTGATCGTGGCGTTGAATATCGCCGCCATGTCTGAAGCGCTGACGCTGGCGACTAAAGCGGGCGTCAACCCGGATCTGGTCTATCAGGCGATTCGCGGCGGTCTGGCTGGCAGCACGGTACTGGATGCGAAAGCGCCGATGGTCATGGACAGAAACTTTAAGCCAGGTTTCCGTATCGATCTGCACATTAAAGATCTGGCGAATGCGCTGGATACCTCCCACGGCGTTGGCGCGCAGCTCCCGCTGACCGCCGCCGTTATGGAAATGATGCAGGCGTTACGCGCGGATGGACACGGTAATGACGACCATAGCGCGCTGGCGTGCTACTACGAAAAACTGGCGAAAGTGGAAGTCACTCGCTAACGACGTTGTGCCCGGATGGCGTGTAGCGATCCGGGCCTGAATTTCAGGCTGGATAAGTGAAACGCCATCCGGCGTTGTGCAGTAACAGGCTACCACTATGAAAATCGTAATTGCCCCCGACTCCTATAAAGAAAGCCTTTCTGCCGCCGAGGTAGCGCAGGCGATAGAAAAAGGATTTCGGGAAATTTTCCCCGATGCGCAATATGTCTCTGTTCCGGTTGCCGATGGCGGCGAAGGAACGGTCGAAGCCATGATTGCCGCGACGCAGGGCGTTGAACGCACCGCATGGGTGACCGGGCCGTTGGGTGAAAAAGTGAAAGCCTGCTGGGGAATGTCCGGGGATGGTAAAACCGCGTTTATTGAAATGGCGGCGGCCAGCGGACTGGCGCTGGTTCCACCAGAAAAACGCAACCCTTTGATTACTACCTCGCGGGGAACGGGGGAGCTGATATTGCAGGCGCTGGAAAGCGGCGCAAGCAATATCATTATCGGCATTGGCGGCAGCGCGACAAATGACGGCGGCGCAGGGATGATGCAGGCGTTAGGCGCAAAACTGCGCGATGCAAACGGCGCGGATATCGGTTACGGTGGCGGAAGCCTTCATTGTCTAAGCGACATTGATATTTCAGAGCTCGATCCCCGTTTAAAACTCTGCGCGATTCGTGTCGCTTGCGATGTCTCTAATCCTCTGATCGGCGACAACGGCGCATCACGAATTTTTGGGCCGCAGAAAGGCGCGACCGAAGAGAACATTGTTGAGCTGGACAGAAATCTTGCTCACTATGCCGACATCATAAAAAAATCGCTGAATGTCGACGTAAAGGCGGTGCCCGGCGCAGGCGCGGCAGGCGGTATGGGGGCGGCGTTAATGGCTTTTCTCGGCGCGGAATTACGCAGCGGGATCGAAATTGTCACGGCGGCACTGAACCTGGAGGAGCATATCCACGACTGTACGCTGGTGGTGACGGGAGAAGGGCGGATTGATAGCCAAAGTATTCGCGGTAAAGTGCCGATTGGCGTCGCGAATGTGGCGAAAAAATATCATAAGCCAGTGATTGGCATTGCCGGCAGCCTGACGCACGATGTAGGGATAGTGCATCACTATGGCATCGACGCTGTCTTTAGCGTACTCACGCGCATCGTGACGCTGGAGGAGGCTTTTCGGGGCGCTTTTGACAATATTTATCGGGCATCCAGAAATGTTGCTGCCGCTCTGGCGATAGGAATGCGCAGCGCAGGGTGACAAAGTCGCGCGAACCCTCTATACTGCGCGCCGAAGCTGACCAGACAGTCGCCGCTTCGTCGTCGTCCTTTCGGGGAGACGGGCGGAGGGGAGGAAAGTCCGGGCTCCATAGGGCAGGGTGCCAGGTAACGCCTGGGGGGGAAACCCACGACCAGTGCAACAGAGAGCAAACCGCCGATGGCCCACGCAAGTGGGATCAGGTAAGGGTGAAAGGGTGCGGTAAGAGCGCACCGCGCGGCTGGTAACAGTCCGTGGCACGGTAAACTCCACCCGGAGCAAGGCCAAATAGGGGTTCATAAGGTACGGCCCGTACTGAACCCGGGTAGGCTGCTTGAGCCAGTGAGCGATTGCTGGCCTAGATGAATGACTGTCCACGACAGAACCCGGCTTATCGGTCAGTTTCACTTCTTCATAAAACCCGCTTCGGCGGGTTTTTGCTTTTACAGGGCGACAGGATGAATGACTGTCCACGACGCTATACCCAAAAGAAAGCGGCTTATCGGTCAGTTTCACCTCTTCATAAAAACCGTCAGTGTAAGCTGGCGGGTTTATGCTTTTACCGGGCGGCAGGATGAATGGCTGTCCACGACGCTATACCCGAAAGAAAGCGGCTTATCGGTCAGTTTCACCTCTTCATAAAAACCGTCATTGTAAGCTGGCGGGTTTATGCTTTTACCGGGCGGCAGGATGAATGGCTGTCCACGACGCTATACCCGAAAGAAAGCAGCTTATCGGTCAGTTTCACTTCTTCATAAAACCCGCTTCGGCGGGTTTTTGCTTTTACAGGGCGACAGGATGAATGACTGTCCACGACACTATACCCAAAAGAAAGCGGCTTATCGGTCAGTTTCACCTCTTCATAAAACCCGCTTCGGCGGGTTTATGCTTTTACCGGGCGGCAGGATGAATGGCTGTCCACGACGCTATGTCCAAAAGAAAGCGGCTTATCGGTCAGTTTCACCTCTTCATAAAACCCGTCAGTGTAAGCTGGCGGGGTTTTGCTTTTACAGGGCGGCAGGATGAATGACTGTCCACGACGCTATACCCAAAAGAAAGCGGCTTATCGGTCAGTTTCATCTCTTCATAAAACCCGCTTCGGCGGGTTTTTGCTTATCAGGCCGGTGAAGGGTATAGAGGTTGCAGAAGACGCCAGCGTCACTATCCGGCAATTAATTGACAGCCGTGGTGACATAATATTATTCGTTTTTGTGATGAGAAACACAAAACGCTATGGATTGCGCTCTTTTTAGTTGAAGTGAAAAGCAATCGATTTCTTTCACAAAATTACATTCTGAAAAACAGCAAGAAAGCGGTGTAAATTATTTGTTGTAAATGAAAATTAAATGTATGAAATATTTTGGTTAAAATTTTATTAAATGTTTCTTTACAAACAAATAAGGTAAAAAAATGTGACGCGTAACGGTTTTTAAGCGCATTTACCTTCGGTTTATACTTAAATTTGAGAAATTACGCTTTAAATTTAACGCTGGAATTGCCGATAAAATGTCCCGTAATTGATTGAAATATCGTCTTCATGGGATGTCGAAAATAGGAGGTAAAATAGACTGGTTATCGCCATAATATATCGTTATCCCGACCCTATTTTTTGATTGAAATCAGACTAAGTTGCTGTTTTATTTTTGTAACTCATTGAAGTAATAGGCTTTCTTTATTTAATAAAGACCATCTAAAAATTGCGGTAAGTTAATTTGTGAGTGGTCGCACATAACCTTTAAGATTTAATTTGCTACACTTCCTGCCGTTCACAATGTTATTTCAGAGCGGTAGATATGAATACTCTTGTTCTCCCTAAAACACAGCATTTGGTGGTCTTTCAGGAAGTCATTAGAAGTGGTTCTATCGGTTCTGCCGCAAAATCGTTAGGGTTAACCCAGCCCGCCGTCAGTAAAATCATTAGCGATGTTGAGGCCTATTTTGGCGTTGAGCTAATTGTACGTAAAAATACCGGCGTTACGTTGACCGAAGCGGGACAGGTACTGCTTTCCTGGTCTGAATCTATCACCCGCGAAATGAAAAACATGATCAACGAGATGAACAGTATGACGTGCAATACCGTTGTCGACGTCTCGTTTGGCTTTCCTTCGCTGATTGGCTTTACCTTCATGTCCGATATGATTCATAAGTTCAAAGAGGTCTTTCCAAAAGCGCAGGTATCCATGTACGAAGCCCAGCTCTCTTCATTCCTGCCGGCCCTGCGCGACGGGCGGCTGGACTTTGCTATCGGTACGCTCAGTAATGAAATGCAGCTACAGGATCTGCATGTCGAGCCGCTGTTTGAATCAGAGTTTGTCCTGGTAGCCAGCAAGTCCCGAACATGCACCGGCACCATCACACTGGAATCGTTAAAAGACGAACAGTGGGTGTTGCCGCAAACGAATATGGGCTACTACAGCGAATTACTCACCACTCTACAACGAAATGGCATCAGCATCGAAAACATTGTTAAAACAGATTCCGTTGTCACAATATATAATCTTGTTCTCAATGCTGATTTCTTAACTGTTATTCCCTGCGATATGACCACGCCTTTTGGCTCTAATCAATTTATCACGATACCCATAAAAGACACGTTACCCGTCGCACGTTATGCGGCGGTATGGTCTAAAAATTATCGTATCAAAAAAGCCGCTTCAGTATTAGTGGAATTGGCTAAGCAATATTCATCATATAATGGATGCAGACGCAGGCAGTTAATAGAAATTGAATGATATGGAATAAACATATTTAGCGAAATTGACGCCACCTGTTTCTTTTGAACAGTGGGCAACGGTAACTTATTTTTAATACCCAGGTTAAGAGGTTATAATGCACATTACATACGATCTCCCGGTTGCAATTGAAGATATCCTCGAAGCGAAAAAAAGACTGGCGGGGAAGATATATAAAACGGGAATGCCTCGCTCTAACTATTTTAGTGAACGTTGCAAAGGCGAAATATTTCTCAAGTTTGAAAATATGCAGCGTACGGGTTCATTTAAAATTCGTGGCGCTTTTAACAAACTTAGCTCGTTAACGGAGGCGGAAAAACGTAAAGGCGTCGTGGCCTGTTCCGCAGGTAATCATGCACAGGGCGTTTCTCTTTCTTGCGCAATGCTGGGTATTGACGGCAAAGTCGTGATGCCGAAGGGCGCGCCAAAGTCAAAAGTGGCGGCCACCTGTGATTATTCGGCGGAAGTGGTGCTCCACGGTGACAACTTCAATGACACCATTGCTAAGGTGAGTGAAATTGTCGAAACCGAAGGCCGCATTTTTATTCCGCCTTACGACGATCCAAAAGTCATTGCCGGGCAGGGCACTATTGGTCTGGAAATTATGGAAGATCTGTACGATGTCGATAATGTCATCGTGCCTATTGGCGGCGGCGGTTTAATTGCAGGTATTGCCATTGCGATTAAATCGATTAACCCGACCATTAAAGTTATCGGCGTACAGGCCGAAAATGTTCACGGTATGGCGGCGTCTTATTACGCTGGCGAAATAACCACGCACCGAACGACCGGCACCCTGGCGGATGGTTGTGATGTCTCCCGCCCGGGTAATTTAACCTATGAAATTGTTCGTGAATTAGTCGATGACATTGTTCTGGTTAGCGAAGATGAAATTCGTAACAGCATGATCGCTTTAATTCAGCGCAATAAGGTTATTACTGAAGGCGCTGGCGCTCTGGCCTGCGCCGCACTATTAAGCGGGAAATTAGATAGCCATATTCAGAACAGAAAAACGGTCAGTATTATTTCTGGCGGCAATATCGATCTTTCTCGTGTATCACAAATTACGGGTTTAGTTGACGCTTAATCTTTTCGTGAGGATAGGATATGAGTACTACTGATAGCATTGTATCCAGCCAGGCAAAACAGTCGTCATGGCGTAAATCGGACACGACGTGGACGCTGGGTTTATTTGGTACCGCCATCGGCGCCGGGGTGCTGTTCTTCCCTATCCGCGCCGGGTTTGGCGGGCTTATCCCCATTCTGCTGATGCTGGTTTTAGCTTATCCCATTGCGTTCTATTGTCACCGGGCGCTGGCGCGTCTGTGTTTATCCGGATCTAATCCGTCCGGCAATATTACGGAAACGGTCGAAGAGCACTTTGGTAAAACGGGCGGAGTAGTTATCACGTTCCTTTACTTCTTTGCGATTTGTCCGCTGCTGTGGATTTATGGCGTCACCATCACTAACACGTTCATGACGTTTTGGGAAAACCAGTTGCAGATGCCAGCGTTGAATCGCGGTTTCGTGGCGCTGTTCTTGCTGCTGCTGATGGCCTTTGTGATCTGGTTTGGTAAAGATCTGATGGTTAAGGTGATGAGTTACCTGGTATGGCCATTTATCGCCAGCCTGGTGCTAATCTCATTATCGCTGATTCCTTACTGGAACTCGGCGGTTATCGATCAGGTTGATCTCAGTAATATCGCGCTGACCGGGCACGATGGCATACTGGTTACGGTGTGGCTGGGAATCTCTATCATGGTGTTCTCCTTTAACTTTTCGCCCATCGTCTCTTCCTTCGTGGTGTCTAAGCGGGAAGAGTATGAGAAAGAGTTTGGCCGCGAATTTACCGAGCGTAAATGTTCACAGATCATCTCGCGCGCCAGTATGCTGATGGTCGCCGTGGTGATGTTCTTCGCCTTTAGCTGCCTGTTTACGCTCTCTCCACAGAACATGGCGGATGCGAAAGCGCAGAACATTCCGGTACTTTCCTACCTGGCCAACCATTTCGCCTCTTTGTCGGGGACAAAATCTACTTTTGCAACGGTGCTGGAGTATGGCGCGTCTATCATCGCGCTGGTTGCTATTTTCAAATCTTTCTTCGGTCACTACCTGGGGACGCTGGAAGGGCTGAACGGCCTGGTGCTGAAATTCGGTTATAAAGGCGATAAAACCAAAGTCTCTATGGGCAAGCTTAATACCATCAGCATGATCTTCATTATGGGGTCTACCTGGGTCGTAGCTTACGCAAACCCGAACATTCTGGACCTGATTGAAGCGATGGGCGCGCCGATTATCGCCTCGCTGTTATGCCTGCTGCCGATGTACGCCATTCGTAAAGCGCCGTCGCTGGCGAAGTACCGTGGTCGTCTGGATAACGTGTTCGTCACCCTGATTGGTCTGCTGACCATCCTGAATATTGTCTACAAATTGTTCTAATCCTCACGTTTAGCCTGCGTTCCGCCCCAGGGCGCGGACGCAGGCTGACATCGACGGAGGCACTACATGAATGAATTTCCGGTCGTTCTGGTCATTAATTGCGGATCATCTTCTATCAAATTCTCTGTACTGGATGTCGCTACCTGTGATGTTTTAATGGCGGGAATAGCAGATGGAATGAATACTGAAAACGCCTTTTTATCTATTAATGGCGATAAGCCGATAAACCTCGCGCACTCTAATTATGAGGACGCGTTAAAAGCCATTGCCTTTGAGCTGGAAAAACGTGATTTAACGGATAGCGTGGCATTAATTGGCCACCGTATCGCGCACGGTGGAGAGCTATTTACACAGTCCGTCATTATTACCGATGAGATTATCGATAATATTCGTCGGGTATCACCTTTAGCGCCGCTGCATAATTACGCTAATTTAAGCGGCATTGACGCGGCGCGACACCTTTTCCCGGCCGTGCGTCAGGTGGCGGTATTTGATACCAGTTTCCACCAGACGCTGGCGCCGGAAGCCTATTTATACGGATTGCCGTGGGAATATTTTTCCAGCCTGGGTGTGCGTCGCTACGGCTTTCACGGTACGTCGCATCGCTATGTTTCGCGGCGCGCGTATGAACTGCTTGACCTCGATGAAAAAAACTCGGGTCTGATTGTCGCGCATCTGGGCAATGGGGCGTCTATCTGCGCGGTACGCAATGGTCAGAGCGTGGATACCTCAATGGGGATGACGCCGCTTGAGGGGCTGATGATGGGTACTCGCAGCGGCGACGTTGATTTCGGCGCGATGGCGTGGATAGCCAAAGAAACCGGGCAGACGTTGAGCGATCTGGAGCGAGTGGTGAATAAAGAGTCCGGTTTGCTCGGCATCTCCGGGTTGTCATCCGACCTTAGAGTCCTGGAAAAAGCCTGGCACGAAGGACATGAGCGCGCCCGGTTAGCGATAAAAACATTTGTCCACCGTATCGCCCGTCATATTGCCGGACACGCGGCATCGTTACATCGGCTGGATGGCATTATTTTTACCGGCGGTATTGGTGAAAATTCAGTATTAATTCGCCAGTTGGTAATTGAACATTTGGGCGTACTGGGGCTTACGTTAGACGTTGAAATGAATAAGCAGCCGAATTCTCACGGCGAGCGCATTATTTCCGCTAACCCTTCTCAGGTTATTTGCGCTGTTATTCCCACGAATGAAGAGAAAATGATTGCCCTTGATGCCATTCATTTAGGCAACGTGAAAGCACCAGTGGAATTTGCATAACTTAACGGCTGTTCTGTAGAGAGATTATTTTTCATGAAGGTAAATATCGATACCAGCGATATGCTGTATGCCGAAGCATGGCGTGATTTTAAAGGTACGGACTGGAAAGAAGAAATTAATGTCCGTGATTTTATTCAGCATAACTATACGCCCTATGAGGGGGATGAATCTTTTCTCGCCGACGCGACGCCAGCGACCACGGCGTTGTGGGAAAAGGTGATGGCGGGGATACGTATCGAGAACGCGACCCATGCGCCGGTGGATTTCGATACCAACATCGCGACGACGATTACCGCGCACGATGCGGGGTATATTGAAAAAGAGCTGGAAAAAATCGTCGGTTTACAAACGGATAAGCCGCTTAAACGCGCTTTGCATCCGTTTGGCGGCGTTAACATGATCAAAAGTTCATTTCACGCTTATGGCCGCGAAATGGACGCCGATTTTGAATATACCTTTACCGACCTGCGGAAAACCCATAATCAGGGCGTATTCGATGTTTACTCGCCGGATATGCTGCGCTGCCGTAAATCCGGCGTATTAACCGGTTTGCCGGATGGTTATGGTCGCGGGCGCATTATTGGCGATTATCGTCGTGTCGCGCTGTATGGCATCCGTTATCTGGTGCGCGAACGCGAGCTGCAATTCGCCGATCTGCAGTCGAATCTGGAGCAGGGACAGAATCTTGAGGCGACGATTCGCCTGCGTGAGGAGTTGGCGGAGCATCGTCGCGCGCTGCTGCAAATGCAGGAGATGGCGGCGAAATACGGCTACGATATCTCCCGCCCGGCGCGGAACGCGCAGGAAGCGGTACAGTGGCTCTACTTCGCTTATCTGGCGGCGGTAAAATCGCAAAATGGCGGTGCAATGTCGCTGGGAAGAACCGCCTCGTTCCTTGATATCTACATTGAGCGCGATTTCAACGCGGGTCTTCTGACAGAGCAGCAGGCGCAGGAGCTGATCGACCATTTCATCATGAAGATCCGCATGGTGCGCTTCCTGCGCACGCCGGAATTTGATTCGCTCTTTTCCGGCGATCCGATCTGGGCCACCGAAGTTATTGGCGGGATGGGGCTTGATGGCCGCACGCTGGTGACGAAGAACTCTTTCCGTTATCTGCATACCCTGCACACGATGGGGCCAGCGCCGGAGCCGAACCTGACCATACTGTGGTCAGAAGCGTTGCCGGTGGCATTCAAGAAATATGCTGCGCAGGTCTCCATCGTGACCTCATCTTTGCAGTATGAAAACGACGATTTAATGCGTACCGACTTTAACAGCGACGATTATGCTATCGCTTGTTGCGTCAGCCCGATGGTCATCGGTAAGCAGATGCAGTTCTTCGGCGCGCGCGCCAACCTTGCCAAAACGTTGCTGTACGCTATCAATGGCGGCGTTGATGAGAAACTGAAAATCCAGGTTGGGCCGAAAACCGCGCCGTTAACGGATGAGGTGCTGGATTACGACACGGTAATGGAGAGCCTCGACCATTTTATGGACTGGCTGGCGGTGCAGTACATTAGCGCGCTGAACATCATTCACTACATGCACGATAAGTACAGCTATGAAGCTTCGCTGATGGCGCTGCACGACCGTGATGTGTATCGGACGATGGCGTGCGGCATCGCCGGACTGTCGGTGGCGGCGGATTCCCTGTCCGCCATCAGGTACGCTCAGGTGAAGCCGATCCGCGACGAAAATGGCCTTGCCATCGACTTTGCTATTGAAGGCGAGTATCCGCAGTACGGCAACAACGATGAGCGCGTGGACAGCATCGCCTGCGACCTGGTGAAACGCTTTATGCAAAAAATTAGCGTGTTGCCGACGTATCGCAGTGCGGTGCCGACGCAGTCCATTTTGACCATCACCTCGAACGTCGTGTACGGGCAGAAGACCGGCAATACGCCGGATGGACGCCGCGCCGGAACGCCATTCGCGCCGGGGGCGAACCCGATGCATGGTCGTGACCGCAAAGGGGCGGTAGCCTCGCTGACGTCGGTGGCGAAACTGCCGTTTACCTACGCCAAAGACGGTATTTCATACACCTTCTCGATTGTGCCTGCGGCGCTCGGGAAAGAAGATGCGGTGCGGAAAACCAATCTTGTCGGCCTGCTGGACGGCTATTTCCATCATGAAGCACAGGTAGAAGGCGGGCAGCATCTGAACGTCAATGTCATGAACCGTGAAATGTTGCTGGATGCGATTGAACATCCGGAAAACTACCCGAACCTGACGATCCGCGTTTCCGGCTATGCCGTGCGCTTCAATGCGCTGACTCGCGAGCAGCAACAGGACGTTATTTCGCGCACCTTTACTCAGGCGATGTAACGTGAACGGGGCGATCGTGTGGATCGCCCCGCGACGGATCTTCACTGAACGGTAATCTTAGGGGGAGATATGATTAGCGCATTTGATATTTTTAAGATTGGCATTGGACCTTCAAGCTCCCATACCGTAGGGCCAATGAATGCAGGAAAATGTTTTATCGATCGGCTGATCGGCAGCGGCGACCTGCCGCGAACGACGCGCATCACGGTTGATCTTTACGGATCGCTATCGCTGACGGGCAAAGGCCACGCGACCGATACCGCCATCATTATGGGCCTGGCGGGCAATACGCCGCAGGATGTTAATATTGATAGCATTCCGGCGTTTATCCAGGAGGTTGCCCGCAGCAGCCGTTTATCGGTGGCGGGTGGCGCGCATGTGGTGGATTTTCCCGTCGCCGACAGTATTCTCTTTCACGCTGAAACCCTGGCGCGCCATGAAAACGGTATGCGAATTACCGCCTGGCACGGGCAAACGCCGCTTTTACACAAAACGTATTACTCTATTGGCGGCGGCTTTATTGTCGAAGAGGAACGCTTTGGTCAGTCGCACGATGTAGAAAAATCGGTGCCGTATGATTTTCATTCCGCCAGCGAACTGTTGACGCTGTGTGAAAGACAGGGGCTCTCGGTTTCCGGCCTGATGATGCAAAATGAACTGGCGTTGCGGAGCAAAGAGCAGATTGACGCTGGCTT
Source organism: Salmonella sp. SSDFZ54 (assembly GCF_004010735.1). Classification (NCBI taxonomy): domain Bacteria; kingdom Pseudomonadati; phylum Pseudomonadota; class Gammaproteobacteria; order Enterobacterales; family Enterobacteriaceae; genus Salmonella; species Salmonella sp. SSDFZ54. Next base: position 1,296,215 of record NZ_CP034819.1, on the reverse strand, counting down.
TGCCCGCATCTGGCAGGTGATGGCGACCGGAATTGAACGTGGCATGAATACTGAGGGCGTGCTGCCGGGGCCGCTGAACGTTCCACGCCGCGCGGTAGCGTTACGGCGTCTGCTGGTCTCCAGCGATAATCTTTCCCGCGATCCGATGAACGTCATCGACTGGATTAACATGTTCGCCCTGGCCGTGAGCGAAGAGAACGCGGCGGGCGGGCGAGTGGTCACCGCGCCGACCAACGGCGCGTGCGGCATTATTCCTGCGGTGCTGGCCTATTACGACAAATTCCGTCGTCCGGTCAATGCCAACTCTATCGCCCGCTATCTGCTGTCGGCGGGGGCGATTGGCATGCTGTACAAGATGAACGCCTCGATATCCGGCGCGGAAGTGGGGTGTCAGGGCGAGGTTGGCGTCGCGTGTTCGATGGCGGCGGCGGGGCTGACAGAACTGCTGGGCGGCAGCCCGGCGCAGGTCTGTATTGCGGCGGAAATTGCGATGGAGCATAACCTTGGCCTCACCTGTGACCCGGTGGCGGGTCAGGTACAAATCCCTTGTATTGAACGTAATGCGATTAACGCCGTTAAAGCGGTAAATGCGGCGCGAATGGCGCTACGCCGTACCTCTGAGCCGCGGGTTTCGCTCGATAAAGTGATCGAAACCATGTACGAAACGGGTAAAGACATGAACGACAAATATCGCGAGACGTCGCGCGGCGGTCTGGCGATTAAAGTCGTTTGTGGATAGGCCCGACAGACGCAGAGTGAGCAGGCTATGGGATAACGTAGAAGACAGAAGTTGAGAAAAGGGCGCACCAAAGTGCGCCCTTTTTTGTTGTGATACGCGTCAAATAGAGAAAATAACAATATTAAACCAATAGTAAATAGAAAATAATTCTTAACCCACAATAAATGCAGGCGTTTTATTGGTAAGTTTTTCTCTTATCGTGCGCGTATGATTTTCTTATTACAAGAAAGTACCTGCACCTCACGTTCTGCATATCGCCTTGCTGCGGCACGAAAAATAAAAAAACCTCTACCTACACATTGAGCGAGAATTCTATGGAATCGGCTAGTAATACCAGCGTAATCCTCGACGCATCAGCCCCGGCGCGTCGGGCAGGGATGACAGAAAGCGAATGGCGTGAAGCCATCAAATTTGATAGTACCGACACCGGTTGGGTCATTATGAGTATCGGGATGGCGATCGGCGCAGGGATCGTTTTTCTTCCTGTCCAGGTTGGCCTGATGGGACTTTGGGTCTTTTTACTTTCTTCTATTATTGGCTATCCGGCCATGTACCTGTTCCAGCGGCTGTTTATTAATACGCTGGCGGAATCCCCGGAATGTAAAGACTACCCCAGCGTGATCAGCGGCTATCTGGGCAAAAACTGGGGTATTTTATTAGGCGCGCTGTACTTTGTGATGCTCGTCATCTGGATGTTCGTCTATTCTACGGCGATTACTAACGACAGCGCCTCTTATCTGCATACTTTCGGCGTAACGGAAGGATTACTTTCCGATAGTCCATTTTATGGTCTGGTGCTGATCTGCATCCTGGTGGCGATTTCCTCACGCGGTGAAAAATTACTGTTCAAAATCTCCACCGGCATGGTGCTGACCAAGCTACTGGTAGTGGCGGCGCTGGGCGTCTCTATGGTGGGGATGTGGCATCTGTATAACATTGGCGCGCTGCCGCCGATGGCCCTGCTGATTAAAAACGCCATTATTACCCTGCCATTTACGCTGACCTCGATTTTGTTTATCCAGACGTTAAGCCCAATGGTGATCTCTTACCGTTCACGCGAAAAATCTATTGAGGTCGCACGTCATAAAGCGCTGCGCGCCATGAATATCGCGTTTGGCGTCCTGTTCGTTACCGTCTTTTTCTATGCGGTTTCCTTTACCCTGGCGATGGGGCATGACGAAGCGGTGAAAGCCTATGAGCAGAATATTTCCGCCCTGGCGATCGCCGCGCAATTTATTAGCGGCGATGGCGCAGGCTGGGTCAAAGTGGTTAGCGTAATTCTGAACATCTTTGCCGTCATGACCGCCTTCTTTGGCGTTTATTTAGGATTCCGCGAAGCGACGCAAGGCATTGTGATGAATATCCTGCGCCGCAAAATGCCCGCCGAGAAGATTAAGGAAAATCTGGTACAGCGCGGCATTATGATTTTCGCTATTTTGCTGGCCTGGAGCGCCATTGTGCTCAACGCGCCGGTACTGAGCTTCACCTCTATTTGTAGCCCTATCTTCGGTATGGTGGGTTGTTTAATTCCGGCATGGTTGGTCTACAAGGTTCCCGCATTGCACAAATATAAAGGCGCTTCGTTGTACCTGATTATTATTACCGGCCTGCTGCTATGCGTTTCTCCGTTCCTGGCATTCTCTTGATATACCTGAGATTAAGGTTGTTGTTATGTTTGAATCTAAAATAAATCCATTGTGGCAAAGTTTTATCCTGGCCGTACAGGAAGAAGTAAAACCGGCGCTGGGGTGTACTGAGCCAATTTCACTGGCGCTGGCGGCAGCGGCGGCGGCGGCTGAACTTGACGGCACTGTTGAACGCATTGACGCATGGGTTTCGCCCAATCTGATGAAAAATGGTATGGGCGTTACCGTTCCAGGAACGGGAATGGTAGGGTTACCGATCGCCGCGGCGCTGGGCGCATTGGGCGGTGATGCGAAAGCCGGGTTGGAGGTGTTAAAAGACGCTTCCGCTAAAGCCGTTGCCGATGCAAAAGCGATGCTGGCCGCCGGACATGTCGCAGTGATGTTGCAGGAGCCATGTAACGATATCCTGTTTTCACGGGCGAAAGTGTATAGCGGCGATAGCTGGGCATGTGTCACGATCGTCGGCGATCATACAAATATTGTGCGGATAGAAACCGACAAGGGCGTGGTATTTACCCGGGCCGATAATGCGCAGGAAGAAGAAAAAACCTCGCCACTGGGAGTGCTGTCTCATACCTCGCTGGAAGAGATCCTGGCGTTTGTGAATGCGGTGCCCTTTGACGCTATCCGCTTTATTCTCGATGCGGCCAGGCTAAACGGCGCGTTGTCGCAGGAGGGCCTGCGTGGTTCCTGGGGGCTGCATATCGGTTCGACGCTGGCCAAACAGTGCGATCGCGGTCTGCTGGCGAAAGATCTCTCCACGGCGATTTTGATCCGTACCAGCGCGGCGTCAGACGCCAGAATGGGCGGCGCCACGTTGCCCGCGATGAGCAACTCCGGCTCCGGCAACCAGGGGATTACCGCCACGGTGCCAGTCATGGTGGTTGCTGAACATGTCGGCGCCGATGACGAGCGTCTGGCGCGCGCGCTAATGTTATCGCATTTGAGCGCTATCTATATTCACCATCAGCTTCCGCGTTTGTCGGCTCTGTGCGCGGCAACCACGGCGGCGATGGGCGCGGCGGCGGGTATGGCGTGGCTGATAGATGGTCGTTATGACACTATCGCAATGGCTATCAGCAGTATGATCGGCGATGTCAGCGGGATGATTTGCGATGGCGCGTCGAATAGCTGCGCGATGAAAGTCTCTACCAGCGCGTCGGCGGCGTGGAAAGCCGTACTGATGGCGTTGGATGATACGGCGGTGACCGGAAACGAAGGGATTGTGGCGCACAATGTCGAACAATCTATTTCGAATTTGTGTTCGCTGGCGTGTCGCTCAATGCAGCAGACAGACAAGCAGATCATCGAGATTATGGCCAGTAAAGCGCATTAATAATAACGCCCCGGCATGTCGTCGGGGCAGCGTGTTGCCCGATGGCGCTGCGCTTATCGGGTCTACCCGTTATCAGCCGGATCGGGCGCTTGCGTCGCCATCCGGCATGATTTCAGGCTGCGGCCTCTTCTTCTGCCAGCCGGGCTTCGGCGTCCGCCACGATGGCTTCCAGTTCGGTTAGCATCTCTTCATAGCCCAGCGGCACAGTGGCGCTCATCGCCTCCTGTACGGTAGGTTTTACCACGGGCTGACGTTTCTTCGCCGATTTTTTGCTCATCTTGTGACTCCTTTTCTGGCTGACTACACCGGTAAATCTACCAGTAATGCGCGCAGCGGCGTATCGGCAACCAGCGTAATGTTAGGTTCATCACGAATAAATGCGCCATCTCCGCAGGTTAACGCCTCGCGTTCTTCGTTGTGCGTCAGCGCGTGGAACGTACCGTGAATCGACTGCAAATAGGCGCGCGGCCCGTGAAGCTGGAAATTAAGCGATTCGCCTTTCTCCAGCGTAATATGATGTACCCATACCTGTTGGCGCAGTTGTAAGCTGTTTTGCTCACCGTCGGGCGAGGCAAGAAGCTGTTGTTGCGCCGCCAGGAGTGGGATTTTTTGTACCAGCGCGTTTTCCCGTTCAGGACAGGCGTCAAGCCACAGTTGCATTCGGGTTAACGGCTTAACTTTGCTGAGATTATGTTCGCTGTAGCTAATGCCTGGCTGCGCGGCGAGCAGTAGCGCTTCGCCCGCTTTAGCCTGTACATGGTTGCCGTCGCTGTCGCGGTATTCCGCTTCGCCGTCCAGAATCAGGTTTAAAATATCCACCTTTGGATAAGTTCGAGGCTGAAAAGAGGCGCCCGGCGCCAGCACTTCCTGGTTCAGTACGCGCAACGACGCGTAGCCCAGCAGTGTAGGGTCGAAGTAGTGTCCAAAGGAGAAGGTATAGCGGGCCTGTAGCCATCCGTAGTCTGCCTGTCCACATTGTTTGGCGGTTCGGGTCGTAATCATCGTTATTAACCTCTCTTTACTTCCTTTTATGTTAAGGGGCTGGACGCTGCATTGTTAGCCAGATATTCTGCCCGGTATGTTCAAATTTCCTGAATGAGAACGTTATGGCTAAAGAGAGAGCGCTGACGCTTGAAGCATTGCGTGTGATGGACGCCATTGACCGCCGGGGCAGTTTTGCCGCAGCGGCTGATGAGTTGGGGCGGGTGCCCTCCGCGCTGAGTTACACCATGCAGAAGCTGGAAGAAGAGTTGGACGTTGTACTGTTCGATCGCTCCGGCCATCGTACAAAATTCACCAACGTCGGACGTATGCTGCTGGAACGCGGGCGGGTATTGCTGGAAGCGGCAGACAAGTTAACGACGGATGCTGAAGCGTTGGCCCGCGGTTGGGAAACGCATCTGACGCTGGTCACTGAAGCTCTGGTACCGACGCCTGCTTTTTTTCCGCTGATCGACCGGCTGGCCGCTAAAGCCAATACGCAGCTTTCATTGATTACCGAAGTACTGGCTGGCGCATGGGAGCGGCTTGAGCAGGGACGGGCGGATATCGTTATCGCCCCGGATATGCATTTTCGATCGTCGTCGGAAATTAACTCCCGTAAGTTGTATACGTTAATGAATGTGTATGTCGCCGCGCCTGACCACCCTATTCATCAGGAGCCGGAGCCGCTTTCGGAAGTGACGCGGGTTAAATACCGCGGCGTAGCGGTAGCGGATACCGCGCGCGAGCGGCCGGTATTAACGGTACAACTGCTGGATAAGCAGCCACGTCTGACGGTAAGCACGATTGAAGATAAACGTCAGGCGCTGCTGGCCGGGCTTGGCGTCGCGACCATGCCATATTCGATGGTGGAACAGGATATTGCCGAAGGGCGGCTACGCGTGGTCAGCCCGGAATCGACCAGCGAAATCGATATTATTATGGCCTGGCGGCGCGACAGTATGGGGGAGGCAAAAGCCTGGTGCCTGCGGGAAATACCTAAGCTATTCGCCGGAAAATAAATAGCGCGCGGCGCTTTAAAAGCGGCGCCGCGCCGCCATCAGGAAAAACGTTTCGGATCGGGGCCGAAGCGGTTGTCGCCCGGCGTACCATTCTGGCAGTTGAACGCGATGATGATAAGCCAGCCGATAATGGGGATAAGTAGCAACAGTAGCCACCATGCGGAGCGGTCAGTGTCATGCAGACGACGGAACTGCACGGCCCACCACGGTAAAAAGATCAGAACGCCGTAAATGGTGGTCAGAACGCCTTCACCCCCGGCGCGTTGCCAGCCAAGCATGGCGTCCAGCAGGCCCAACACAAAGGTAAAGATGATATTGACCAGAATAAACATCCAGTACTCTTTGCGTCGCGCGCGGCCGCCAAATCCCAGATAATTTTTTAAAACCTTTAAATACCAATCCATTTTCGCCTCAATAATGGTTCAATCACTTGTTTTTAAAGTAATCAAACTAAGAATAGCCGCGAATGAAATGTTGGTAAATATTTGTGGTATTTATTAATAAGGCATCCCGGAGGACGCCTGAAATTAGCCAAAGCGCACGTCGCGCCCGTGAGGTTCGAGCAGATCCTGCCACGGTCCGACAGAAATGATACCTGTGGGGTTAATCGTTTTATGGCTACGGAAATAGTGGTGACGAATATGGTCAAGATTAACGGTTTCAGCAATGCCCGGTATTTGATAGATATCGCGCAGGAAACCGTACAGATTCAGGTAGTCGCTGATTCGGTATTTGTCGCATTTGAAATGAGTCACGTAAACCGGATCAAAGCGTACCAGGGTCGTCCATAAGCGGATATCCGCCTCGGTCAACTGGTCGCCCGTCAGATAGCGGTGCTGTCCGAGAATCTGTTCCAGGCGCGCCAGCGCAGTAAATACCTTTTCTACCGCTTCATCATACGCTTGCTGGCTGGTGGCGAAGCCTGCTTTATAAACGCCGTTATTAACGTTGTCATAAATCCAGCCGTTTAACTCGTCAATTTTGCTTTGCAGCGCGGGGGGATAGTAATCCCCGGCTTTAGCGCCCAGCCCATCGAAGGCGGAGTTAAACATACGAATGATTTCGGCGGACTCATTGCTGACGATAGTATGATTTTTTTTATCCCATAAGACCGGTACGGTGACGCGGCCGCTGTAGTGTGGATCGGCGTGCAGATACAACTGGTAGAGAAATTCATGCTGATAGAGGGTATCGCCGGTGGCCGCCGGAAAATTATCATCAAACGTCCAGCCGTTTTCCAGCATCAATGGATTCACGACGGAAACCGGAATAAACGGCTCCAGACCTTTCAGTTTACGGAAAATGAGCGTGCGATGCGCCCAGGGGCAGGCAAGGGAAACGTACAGATGGTAACGATCTTTTTCTGCGGCGAATCCGCCTTCGCCGGAAGGTCCGGGCGCGCCGTCAGCGGTAAGCCAGTTGCGGAAAGCCGACGCTGAACGCTGAAATTTCCCCCCGGAAGATTTGGTGTCATACCAGGTGTCGTGCCAGACGCCATCGATCAGTTGTCCCATGTCTCTCTCCTTCAGATGACAAAAGCGAGGCGCTATTCCCTCGCTTTTTTAATTGAGTATAGATTGCTTACCACTTTTTATTCAGCAGACGGTCAAGGCTGAACGCGCCAGGCCCGGTTAACGCCAGTAATAAGAAACCACCGGCAATGGTCAGGTTTTTCATAAACATCAGCGAGTTTACACCTTCTGCAAAATTGCTATGGAAGATCAATGCCGTCAGCAACGTAAAACCAGCGGTAAAAAGCGCAGTGGTGCGGGTGAGGAACCCCAGCAGAATCGCCAGACCGCCGCCGAACTCAAGCAGTATGGTGAGCGGCAGCAGGAATCCTGGTACGCCCATCGCTTCCATATACTGCTGTGTGCCCGCATAGCCGCTAATTTTTCCCCATCCTGCGGTAATAAACAGAACTGGCATTAAAATACGCGCTATCAGTACACCAACATCTTCTAATTTTTTCATTTTATTCTCCAGGAGGCCGATTCGGCGGCTGCTGCTATTTTCATGAGAAATGACGCGGTTTGGCGCATCATTGTTATTGCTGGAGAGAATCATAAACGTGGCGTGCAGGAATTGTTAGCAAGGAAAATTGCCAATTTTTTTCAAAAAATTTGAGTAATTGATAAAGAGACGATATGCATAAAAGTATCGCGCCACCAGGTGTAATCGGGCGATAACCTGATGGCGCGATGCTATAAAAGAAAAGATATTAACCGCGGAGCTGTTGTTGACGGAGGGTAGTTTTTACCAGGCGCCAGGCGCTCCAGATACCCAGGCCGCGTTTCGCCCAGCGTACCAACATATTAGGATGACGGATGGTCCAGATGGCCATTACGCTGCTACCGACCAGCGCCCAGGAGCGCAGGCTTAACACCGTATTCCAGCCGCGATCGTACGCGCCGGTGGTCTCCAGCCAGTCGCGACGGCTGGCGGACAGATCCAGCCGTTGCTGCTGGATCTGACTGAGAAGCAGCGCTTTACGTTTTTCGCGTTCGCCTTTGCTGCTCACGACTGATCGTCCTCCAGAATTTGCCGATCGTTAGCCAGTTCGTGCCGCGTATGGCGCAATAGCGTGGACTGACGCGCTTTGCGCAAAGTCCAGATGCCGCCGATTAGCGCAAGCACTAACAGCACAACAGTGGTAGCGATCATCGCGTTCAAACGGTACTGAGGATCGATAGCCCAGATGACCAGAACCATCAGGCTCATTAAGCCAAACGCCGCGAAGAGCATGGTAAGACCTACCATCAGCAAAAGCTGAAAGAGGTTCGCTTTCTCTTCTTCCAGTTCTACTACCGCCAGTCGCAGCCGGGTTTCCACCATCTCAACGATAATGGTGATAATCCGCTGCCCGATACCCAGTACGCTTTTGCCTGGTCCTTGTGCCTGTCGAGAGTCCGCCATAATTAACGACGCGTCAGCAGTACGCCCAACACCAGACCGACAGCGGCGCCAATGCCTACGCCTGTCCAGGGATTTTCGCGCACATAATCATCGGCACGGGCGGCGGCGACGCGAGTCTGTTTGGCAATCACATCACCCGTTTCGCCCAGGCGGTAACGGCTCTCTTTCAGCGCGCGCTCGGCTTTGCTACGAATCTTACTCAACTCTTCTTTCGACTTTTCGCCCGAAGAGCTCAGCACTTCTTCAAGCGTATCGGTCAGGGATTTCAACTCAGCGCGCAGATGTTCCGTAGTGTTATCTTTCGACATAGTTTTCTCCAGGTGAGTGAGTATTTACATTCGGCGTTAATTTAGTAGTCTCTGGCCTCAAGTTTTTTTAGCTCATCCTGAGCCTCGGCCAGCTTACGTTCACGTTTGTCTATTTTATCCGCATCGCCTTTTGCTTTTGCCTCGGCTAAATCACGTTGGCGTTCGGCTACCTCTTCTTTTTGCTCAGCGATCTTTTTCTGATGCTCGGCGCGCAGCTTGCTGTCAGTACAATTGGCGCGTACTTCGCTGAGCGCCTTGTTCAGACCCTCAATACGGCGCTGATTGTTGTGCTTTTCAGCGTAGCTAATTTCCTTTTGTATATCCTGCTCTTTTTCCTGACAAAGCGAATTAGCGTAGCTACCGGCGCTAAGTGTAAAAAGCGTGATAGCCAAAGCGATGCGGTATTTCATTCCTGAACTTTCCCTTATGTTCGGACCCGTTGTCCGGGGCGGTGATCCCGATAATAACGCGGTGGGTTAAACACCGCTTTATTAATCATAGTCATTAAACAATGAAATCACCAAAGTGAGTGATATGATTCGGATTCCTGGAGATTAGCCAAAGCGGTGTGAGCTTTCCCGTAAGCGGGACAGCCACTGTACCGTTTCGTTGTCATCGTCCTGCTGAGCGACGACATAACCGTGTGGTAACGTTTGATCAAGCACTGTTTTTGCTGCGGCGCTTTGCGCAGGGGAATCGAAGGTAATGAGCAACATGTCATTTTTAGGCGTAATGCTTTTAAAATGAATGCCGTTCGCATCCAGATGATGCAGAACTGAGAAGCCGTCTGGCATACTGGCGCCCTGGTTAACCGCGCGAATGGCCAGCGTCGACTCTTGCTGACGCAGCGTTGACCACGTCATCATGAGTATGGTCAGCATCAGTAGAAAAGCGCTGATCCAAATGAGTTGTCGGGCAGTTATGCGTGGTTTAAGCATAAGTTATCCCCGGCTCCCATACTTCTTTTTCCACAGCATGACCAGTGAACCCGCCAGGCCAAAAAAGAGCAGCACCACGGGCAGCAGCATCAGGCATGACATTAACTGATCTTCATATTTCATAAAGACGGGCGTTTTGCCCAGCAGATAGCCCAGCGACGTCAGGATAAGCACCCACAACAAGCCGCTCATCCAGTTGAAGAACTGAAAGCGCGCGTTATTCAGGCCGGATATGCCGGCAATGGTGGGCAGCAGCGTTCTGACAAACGCGATAAAACGGCCTATCAATAATGCCGACAGGCCGTGCTTATGGAAAAGGTGATGGGCGCGTTGATGATAATGTGCGGGGAGATGAGAGAGCCAGTTTTGCACGGTGCGGGTATTCCCCAGCCAGCGGCCCTGAATATAGCTGACCCAGCAACCCAGGCTGGCCGCGACGGTAAGCAGCAAAATGGTTTGTGGATAACCCATCGCGCCTTTGGCGATCAGCACGCCGACCAGGATCAACAGGCTGTCGCCAGGCAAAAAGGCGGCAGGGAGCAGCCCATTTTCCAGAAACAAAATCATAAATAACACAAAATATAACATGCCAATCATGGAAGGATTGGCCAGTGTTTCAAAGTCCTGAGCCCACAGGGCATTCAGCAATTGAGTCAGTAGTTCCATTCAGTATTCCTGGAGAATCGGTTAACGTCACGCCGGTGATCTGAGGTTTGCACTGCCGCAACAGAGTTGGAGTTTTTATCAGCGTTGCGGAAACGGCAAATTCGCGGCCTGAACTATTCCTTGTTAAGTTGTGAAGTAAGCAAGCACTAACACACAAAAATTCAAAATGCATCTAATTGTAACAAAGGTCAACGAAGTCCGTTATAGAAATTACGCGTCGTTGAGCTTTGATTTTGCTTATCGCAAAGGAGGGTGGCGAGAGGATTTACACAGGCTGACACTTTATACTGTATGCTGACCGAGCGCCGCGGCAGACGCCATCTACATATAACGTTACGCGAGGATGTCGCGCGTGAACATCAATTCGCTTTAGGTCACAGCCTATGGATTGGGAGATTCAGATCTATCGTCACGCCGGATGGCACGCGCCATCCGGCATCGATAATCACTTAGCTACGCAAGGCGTTATTCGCCAGACGTTCGTCCTCTGCCTGGCAGGCTGCCGCAGTGAACAGAACATCGGTAGATGAGTTCAGCGCCGTTTCACACGAATCCTGCAATACGCCGATAATAAAGCCGACCGCCACTACCTGCATCGCGATATCGTTCGGAATGCCAAACATGTTGCACGCCAGCGGGATCAGCAGCAATGAACCGCCTGCCACGCCGGAGGCGCCGCAAGCACACAGCGAGGCCACCACGCTCAGCAGCAGCGCTGTAGGCAGATCCACCGGGACGCCTAACGTATGGACTGCCGCCAACGTCAGAACCGTAATGGTAATTGCCGCGCCGGCCATATTGATAGTGGCGCCCAGCGGAATGGAAACGGAGTAAGTATCCCTGTCCAGATTCAGTTTTTCGCACAGCGCCATATTTACTGGAATATTGGCGGCAGAGCTGCGGGTAAAGAAGGCATAAACACCGCTTTCACGCAGGCAGGCGAACACCAGCGGATAAGGGTTGCGACGAATTTTCCAGAATACCAACAGTGGGTTGACCACCAGCGCGACCAGCAGCATACAGCCAATCAAGACGACCAGCAGGTGCGCATAGCCCCACAGGGTGGAGAAGCCGGTGGTTGCAAGCGTTGATGAAACCAGACCAAAAATACCGACTGGCGCGAAACGGATCACCAGTTTCACCATAAAGGTCACGGCGTTAGACATATCGTTCACGAGGTTTTTGGTGGTTTCATTACCATGACGCAGGGCAAATCCCAGACCGACGGCCCATACCAGAATCCCGATATAGTTAGCGTTCAGCAGCGCGTCGATGGGGTTCGACACCATGCTCATCAGCAGACCGCGCAAGACTTCTACAATGCCGGACGGCGGCACGATATCCTGGGCGCTACTGGACAGATGCAGCGTTGAAGGGAAGGCGAAGCTGAACACAACGGCCGCCAGCGCGGCTGAAAAGGTGCCTAGCAGGTAAAGAAAGAGAATAGGGCGAATATTGGTTTTTTGGCCGTGCTGGTGGTTGGCGATCGAGGCCATTACCAGCATCAGCACCAGAACGGGGGCGACCGCTTTTAAGGCGCCGACGAACAGGGTGCCAAGCAAGCCAACCGCTTCTGCCGCAGGCTTAGAAATCCATGCCAGTAAAATCCCCAGTACCAGACCCACTAAAATTTGTTTAACCAGACTGCCTTGCGCTAAACGCTGCAGTAGCCCTGATGCTCGTTGCGTAGCCATTTCATATTCCTTGTATTGTGTTGCTGGTCATCCCCTGTACGCTCTTACGGCGCATCTTTCAGGATGTAACAAAGTGTTTGCCTGGTTGAGTATAAGGAAAGTTGAAGGTTCGGGAAGCGAAATATCCTGGATTTTTTGCTGTGATCATGTTTTATAACTTTGTATTAACAGTATTGTGACATGTTAAACAAAAACGCCCGACAGGTGTGCGCTGCCGGGCGTTTTTGACGGGGCTGGTTTACCCCGATAAAAGATTATTGCGCTCGTAGTTTCTTATCGCGCTGATGGTTAACCCAGGCGTTAATCACCAGCGTAATGGTCAGAATACCAAACACTACGCCCAGCGAAATCGCGATAGGAATATGGTAGAAGTCGACGATCAGCATCTTAATGCCGATAAAGACCAGAATGACCGCCAGACCATATTTCAGCATCGAGAAGCGTTCCGCCACGCCGGACAGCAGGAAGTACATCGCGCGCAGTCCTAAGATGGCAAACAGGTTAGAGGTCAGTACGATGAACGGGTCGGTGGTGACCGCAAAGATCGCCGGAATACTGTCAACGGCGAAGATCACATCGCTGAACTCAACCATAATCAGCACCAGCAGCAGCGGCGTGGCATACAGCAGGCCGTTTTTACGTACGAAAAAGTGCTCGTTCTCGATCGTATCAGTCATGCGCAGATGCCCGCGCAGCCAACGCACCATCGGTTTTTCGCCAATGCCGGATTCGTCTTCCTTCGCCAGCGCCATTTTTACGCCGGTAAACAGCAGGAAGGCGCCGAACACATACAGCAGCCATTCGAACTGAGTGATAAGCCAGGTACCGGCGAAAATCATGATAGTACGCAACACGATCGCGCCAAGAACCCCATACACCAGCACCCGGCGTTGCAGAGCCGGAGGGACGGAGAAATAGCTAAACAGCATCAGCCAGACAAAGACGTTATCTACGGCCAGCGACTTCTCAATCAGATAGCCGGTAAGGAACGCCAATGCCTGCGGGTCAGCAACTTCGCGCCCTTGCGTTTCAGCCAGATACCACCAGAAAGCGGCGTTAAACAGTAGCGAGAGCGTTACCCACAGGATTGACCATCCTGCCGCTTGTTTCATCGACATCGCATGTGCGCCGCGGCGCCCCTGCAACAACAGGTCGATGGATAGCATTATCACCACAACAACCGCGAATCCACCCCATAATAATGGCGTACCGACAGTATTCATTATTTCTCCCTATGCAAAAAAAAACGGCTAACGCCGAATGGCATTAGCCGCTGCTTTTATGCATAGACCTTGCCATTCGGCAAGGTCTCACTTACAACAATAAAGGAATACGCTGACGCATTCCTTTATGGCTGCCCGGTGACCGGATGTGGTTTTGCACACATCGTAATGACGATCGACCGGCAATGAAGTTACTCCCCTTTGCGCGTAACAAAGTATGACAGGCCACGCGTAGAGTCAATGGCCTGTAACATATGATTTACATAATTTTACGCAGTAAGGGGATGAGTCAGATCGTCCGCCGGGAAGATGACCCCAGTTTGACGGCGTATTTCTGTCAGCCATTTTGCCGTGGCGCGACTTAGCGACAACCCCGGATGTTCCACGGCGTGGTTTTCAATAAGCTGGGCAAACGCCCCGGCTTCATACAGCATGGTATTAATATGCTGAGGCTGTGTCAGATCCTGCATCAGCGCGCCGCGCGGCGCAAAACACACTTTCTGGCATTCCGACAGCTTTTCAATGACCAGCGATCCCCTCTCGCCCTGAATTTCACTGGCCAGTACCGAGTCGCTGACTTTGGAATGCTGTAGCGTGACGCTAAAATCGCCGTAATCCATAACCACGACGCCGTGCGCATCTACTCCGCTTTCCAATAAATTCGCCGACGCCTGAACACTGCGCGGCTCGCCCCATAGCGCGATCGCCGACGCCAGACAGTAATACCCGATATCCATAATCGAACCATTGGAGAAGGCCGGATTAAACGTATTCGGATTTTCACCGTTCAGATAGCGCTGATAACGTGAAGAGTACTGGCAGTAATTTAGGAATGCTTTATGCATTCTGCCGATTTTCGGCAACGATTCCCGCAGCAGCAGGAAATTGGGCAGGCAGGCGGTTTTAAAGGCTTCAAACAGTACCCGCTGATTATCGCGCGCGCAGGCGATAGCGGCATCAACCTCCGCCAGGTTAGAAGCCAGCGGCTTTTCGCACATGACATGCTTTTTATGCTGCAAAAAGCGCTGCGTCTGGGAGAAATGCAGGGAATTCGGGCTGGCGATATAAACCGCCTCAATCGCGTCGCTTTGCGTCATCGCTTCCAGCGAGGTAAACAGATGCTCGACGGGATAATCATTTGCGAAAGACTGCGCCTGTTCAAGACTACGGGAGTAAACGGCGGCGAGCCTGAATTTGCCGGTTTCATGGGCGGCGTCGACAAACTGGCGCGTGATCCAGTTAGTCCCAATTACAGCGAAACGTATCATAAACGTCAGCGGACTCCAGAAAGGGATTTTTCGTCAATGTAGCACGCCTTTCCGCCCTTGCCAGTGCGCTGCGACGCACTCTGGCATTTTACTGGCGAGAAGGGCACCCGTGTGCGCTATCAGCCCCAATAGTGACGCCAGCGCCCAGATATTTAGGCTGACGGTGCAAAATTTTGGCATCCAGCACCGCGCTAACCCGCGCCAGCTTTTCCCGAAGTCGTGTGTAGGTTCCGTGCCTTTTATTCAGATCCGGCGCGTTAACGCCGATAGCGTCAATGCCATATTGTTGCGCCAGCCAGATCGCCCGTTGATTATGAAATGCTTGCGAGATAATCGTAATGCGGCTTTCGCCAAACACTTTCCGGGCGCGAACTACGGAGTCCAGCGTGGAGAATCCGGCATAATCACAAAAAATGGCCGCTTCCGGCACACCTTTCGCTATCAGCGCCTGCTGCATCGCCGAAGGTTCATCGTACTCTTTTTTGCCATTATCGCCGCTGACTAACAGCCACTTCACTTTACCGGCGTGATACAACGCGGCGGCAGTATTAATCCGCCGGGTAAAATACCGATTGCCGGGTTTAGCGCCTAACACCAGCCCGACGTTGCGGGCGGGAACGGTCTGAATGTCATTCCATGTCAGATGCTGTGAGGCGTTGACGATAAGCCAGTTGGAATAGAAAAGCGCGACGCCTGCTGCGACAAGCAGAAAACACGCCACTGTTAACGCCCGGCGTGTAAAACAGAGGCGGCGGATAAAACGGGCACATTGTGAGAGCATGGTTGTTGCGCGGTTCCGTTGGCGGTGGATAAAAAATACCCTCTACAGATCGTCATCCTTGACGTGGCGGCAGGCAATGAGCGAAATGTGAACGCGCCGATTTTATGCCCACGCCGTTAAAAAGATACGGGGGAAGGGGCATTTTCAGAATTTATTGTGCCGACAGCGCCTGATGCGTCAGCCACAGTCGCGTATCAAACTCCAGTTGATGGTACTGCGGTTCCATATGGCAGCAGAGCTGATAAAACGCTTTGTTATGATCTTTCTCTTTCAGGTGCGCCAGCTCGTGAACCACAATCATCCGTAAGAATGGCTCCGGAGCGTTGCGAAACACGGTGGCGACGCGGATCTCCGCCTTTGCCTTGAGCTTGCCGCCCTGAACGCGCGAGACAGCGGTATGCAGTCCCAGCGCATTTTTCAGCACATGGATCTTGCTGTCATACATCACTTTATTAATGGGCGGCGCATTGCGTAGAAACTGACTTTTCAGTTCCTGAGTATAGTGATATAGCGCTTTGTCAGTGGCGTAATCATGCGCGCCGGGATAACGTTTTTCCAGCACCGCTCCCAGGCGCTGCTCGGCGATTAAGGCGCGCACCTGGGCAAGGAGATGTTCCGGATACCCCTGAAGGTAAGTTAGTGAGGTCATCAAAGCTCCATGTTGCTGATAAAAAGTGTATACTCACGCACCCTTTTCAGGGATAACGCCGCAATTTTACCATTCAGGAGGCCTAATGAGCCACGTAGACGACGGTTTCCGTTCACTGACGCTGAAACGTTTTCCGCAAACGGATGATGTTAACCCGCTTCTGGCGTGGGAGGCGGCCGATGAGTATCTGCTGCAACAGTTGGATGAGACGGAAATTCGCGGCCCGGTGCTGATCCTGAATGATACGTTTGGCGCGCTAAGCTGTGCGCTGGCGGAGCATTCGCCATACAGTATTGGCGATTCGTATTTAAGCGAACTGGGTACGCGAGAGAATTTACGCCATAACGGCATCGCGGAGTCCAGCGTAACGTTTCTCGACAGTACCGCTGACTACCCGCAGGCGCCGGGCGTGGTATTGATTAAGGTACCGAAAACGCTGGCGTTGCTGGAACAGCAGTTACGCGCTTTGCGTAAGGTCGTTACGGCGCAAACGCGTATTATCGCCGGCGCGAAAGCGCGAGATATTCATACCTCTACGCTGGAACTGTTTGAAAAAGTGCTGGGCCCAACCACGACGACGCTGGCGTGGAAGAAAGCGCGCCTGATTAACTGTACCTTCAGTCATCCGCAACTGGCCGACGCGCCGCAAACGCTAAGCTGGAAACTGGAAGATACAGGCTGGACGATTCACAACCACGCGAATGTGTTTTCTCGTACCGGATTGGATATCGGCGCGCGCTTCTTTATGCAGCATTTGCCGGAAAACCTCGACGGGGAGATTGTCGATCTCGGCTGCGGCAATGGGGTGATTGGCCTGAGCTTACTGGCGAAAAATCCGCAGGCGAACGTGGTATTTGTCGATGAATCGCCGATGGCGGTAGATTCCAGCCGTTTGAATGTAGAAACGAACCTGCCGGAAGCATTCGAACGCTGCGAATTTATGATCAACAACGCGCTCTCCGGCGTGGAGCCGTTCCGTTTTAACGCTGTGTTCTGCAACCCGCCGTTCCACCAGAAACATGCGCTGACGGACAATATCGCCTGGGAGATGTTCCATCACGCCCGCCGCTGCCTGAAAATCAACGGCGAACTGTATATTGTGGCGAACCGCCATCTGGACTATTTCCACAAGCTGAAGAAGATTTTCGGTAATTGCGCGACGATAGCAACCAACAATAAATTTGTTATTTTGAAAGCGGTGAAGCAGGGACGCCGTCGATAAGGCGCTCAAGCGTCATACCGGCCTATAAAACCGGTATGACGGCGTAAGCCCGATAAGCGCAGCGCCATCAGGCAAAGTCGTTAAATCTCCAGCGCCAGTCGGGTGCCCTGGGCAATCGCCCGTCGGGCATCCAGCTCCATCGCGACATCGCATCCGCCGATAAGATGTACCGTTTTACCTGCGGCGCGTAACGGGTCCGCCAGCTCGCGGCGAGGTTCCTGTCCGGCGCAGATCACCACATGATCCACTTCCAGCAACTGCGGTTCGCCGCCGATCAAGAGATGTAATCCGTCGTCGTCGATCTTCTGGTAACTGACCGCCGGGATCATCTTCACGCCGCGCGCCAGTAACGTCGCGCGATGGATCCAGCCGGTGGTTTTACCTAATCCTTCGCCCGGCTTGCTGGCTTTGCGTTGCAGCATGACGATTTGCCGTGGACTACGTGCCAGGCGTGGGCCTTCCGGGCGCAGACCGCCTGCCTGTTGCAGGCTGGTATCAATTCCCCATTCCGTACAAAATTCAGCAATATTTTGGCTGGTGGATTCGCCGTGCTGGCTCAGATACATGGCCGTGTCAAAACCGATCCCGCCGCAGCCGATGATCGCCACTCGTTTACCAACCGGCGCCTTATCGCGCAATACCTCCAGGTAGGTCAATGCCTTTGGATGATCGATACCGTCTATCGGCGGGCGTCGCGGTACTATTCCGCAGGCGAGGATCGCTTCGTCAAAGGGCTGAAGATCCTCTGCGTTCACCCGTTGGTTCAGTTTCAGCGTAACGCCAGTAACATCGATCATTCGACGGTAGTAGCGCAGCGTTTCGTAAAACTCCTCTTTACCCGGGATCTGCCTGGCGATAGTAAACTGACCGCCAATTTCACTCTGGGCGTCAAACAGCGTGACATGATGGCCGCGCGACGCGGCGTTAATCGCGAAAGCCAGCCCCGCCGGGCCTGCGCCGACAACGGCCAGATTCTTTTTGCGTATGGCCGGCGTTATCGGCATGTGGGTTTCGTGACAGGCGCGTGGGTTCACCAGACAGGAGGTCACTTTGCCGATGAAGATCCGATCCAGACAGGCCTGATTACAGCCGATACAGGTGTTGATCTCATCTGCGCGTCCGGATTGCGCTTTAGTCAGGAATTCGGCATCGGCAAGGAAGGGACGCGCCATCGACACCATATCGGCATCGCCGCGCGTCAGGATCGTCTCGGCGACCTGCGGATCGTTAATGCGATTGGTCGCGATCAGCGGAACCGACACATGACCTTTGAGTTTCCGCGTCACCCAGCTAAAGGCGCCACGCGGTACTGGCGTGGCGATGGTCGGGATTCGCGCCTCATGCCAGCCAATGCCGGTATTAATTAGGCTTGCGCCTGCGGCTTCAATGGCTTGCGCCAGTTGTACCGTTTCGTCGAACGTGCCGCCATTTTCCACCAGATCGAGCATCGACAGGCGATAGATAATAATAAAGTCGTTCCCTACCCGCTGGCGTACCGCGCGTACTACCTCAACCGCGAAGCGCATACGATTGGCATAGTCGCCGCCCCATTCGTCATCGCGATGGTTAGTTCGCCGGGTGAGAAATTCATTAATCAGATAGCCCTCTGATCCCATCACCTCTACGCCGTCGTAGCCTGCTTCCCGCGCCAGCTGCGCGCAATGCGCGAAGTCGTCGATTAACTGCAAGATTT
The DNA here is from genome assembly GCF_004010735.1 of Salmonella sp. SSDFZ54. Lineage (NCBI taxonomy): Bacteria > Pseudomonadati > Pseudomonadota > Gammaproteobacteria > Enterobacterales > Enterobacteriaceae > Salmonella > Salmonella sp. SSDFZ54. Next base: position 1,277,133 of record NZ_CP034819.1, on the reverse strand, counting down.
CATCATGCGTCAGTTCATGCGGCATAAAGCGGTTGATTGGCGCCTGAATTGCCGACGGCGCGACCAGGTGCGGCTGATAGCTGTAACGCCCGGTGTGCAGAATTTGCAGCGCGATTTTACCGCCTTGCGCATGTACGGCATCGGTCACCACGCGGTGAGGCGTTAACTGGCTGGCATCGTTCAGCATCGCGCCGCCGGTCATCACGACCCCGGAGGGAACGGGCGCAATACCGCCGGTGACGATTAACGCTACGCCGTGTCGCGCGCGCTCGGCATAAAATGCCGCCAGGCGCTCGGCGCCATCAGGATGTTCTTCCAGACCCGTGTGCATCGATCCCATCAGCACGCGGTTTCTGAGAGTAGTAAAGCCCAGATCGAGCGGGGCGAACAGCGATGGGTAGCTCATAAGCGTATCCAGTATGTAAAATTATTGTTATGTGGTCGGATGAGTTACTACTGTAGCCGTCGCGAGGTAAAAGGGAAAAGGGGAATGTGGTGATTGTGATGGGATTCAAAAAAGAGGCCGCGACCCGGGGAAAACAGGCCGGATAAGCACAGCGCCATCCGGCATCGTTTTTAAACCTCTTCAACGCTCACCTGCATCGCCGCCAGCGCATTACGCGCTGATTTCAACACCTGTTCGCACAGTTCAATGGTTAGCGTGAGCGGTGGCTCAATACGAATTGTTTTCGCATTATTCAGCGTACCAGCGACCAGCACGCGTTGACGGAACATCTCACTGGCAAAACGGTAGCCCGTTTCGTTATCGACAAATTCAATGGCCATCAACATACCTTTGCCGCGAGCATCGTGTACCAGATTGGGATATTCACGCGCAAGTTGTCGAAAACCATCCAGGAGCGTATCGCCTTTTTGTTCCGCCTGGGCCGGGAGATTTTGCTCCAGCAGGACGTTAATGGTCGCCAGCGCGGCAGCACAAGCCAGCGGATTACCGCCAAAAGTGGTGGTATGCAGGAAGGGGTTGTCGAACAGAACCGAAAACACCTCTTCAGTCGCGATGGTGGCGCCAATCGGCATCACGCCGCCGCCCAGGGCTTTCGCCAGACACAGAATATCAGGCTGCACATTTTCGTGCTCACAGGCAAACATCTTGCCGGTACGCCCCATGCCGGTTTGTACTTCATCCAGAATCATCAGCGCGCCGAATTCGTCACAGAGCTTACGTACCTCTGTCAGGTATCCCTGTGGCGGCAGGATCACGCCGCCTTCACCCTGAATAGGCTCCAGAATCACGGCTGCTATCTCGTCGCCCGTTTTTTTGCCTTCGCTAAATGCCATGCTCATCGCGTCGATATTGCCAAACGGCACATGGCGGAAGCCCGGCAGTAAAGGCATAAAGGGTCTGCGGAAGGTGGATTTGGCCGTGGCGGAGAGCGCGCCCAATGATTTGCCATGAAATGCGCCGCTGGTGGCGATAAAGGTAAACTTGCCGCGCGGCGACTGATACGCTTTTGCCAGTTTTAGCGCCGCTTCGACGGATTCGGTGCCGCTGTTACAGAAAAAGCTGTACTTGAGTTTCCCCGGTGTCAGCGCCGCCAGCGTTTTTGCCAGCATCGCCCGCAAGGGATCAAGTAACTCCTGGCTGTGGAGAGGTTGTTTTGCGAGTTGATTCTGGACGGCGGATACCACAACAGGATTACGGTGCCCCACGTTAAAGATGCCAAACCCCCCAAGACAGTCGATAAACTCCTGCCCCTGGGTGTCGACAAGCGTATTCAAACTGCCCGCTTGCCACTCTACGGCTCCGTAATCCCCGCCGGCGGTAACAGATTTCCGGTATTCCAGAAATCCTGGATTTACATGCTCTTTAAAGTAGTCAATGACCTCTCGGTTTAGTGCTTTCATTTCCTCATGGTTTAGCGTTCGCTTCTCGATGAGATTCAGTGCGTGCGCGCTACAGGCCAAAGCCGATGCGCTGGAAGGTAACCTGTTCAAAATGAGCTCCAGAGGGCCGTGTATCACATGATACTGAATTAAGTATTGCAGGGATTAGCGGGGGTCTAAGCCCATAGTGAAAATCGGGATAAACACCAGGAATAATCACATTTACACAACATTTAATGTCATGTGTTAACAATTGGATGCATTTTGAGCAGATCTTGTTTTACGGTTTACGGTGTGTTGCGTTAGCGGCGGCGTGAGAAAAAGGTGAGCCAGGGCAGATTTTAAAGAAAAAGGTTGTCCACGCTAAACAATTTCATAATGAAAATAAGGCGCAGGATGAGGTGAAAATCGTACAAATATTAAGGATTAATCGCAAATTGCGATCCAGAGCAATTTTAACAACTAAAGATAAATAGATTAGCGCCGAAATAACATCTGAGCGAAAAATTAACATCCAGATAACCTGCACAGGACGCTATCATGTCTTCTCATCCCTACGTCAGCCAGCTAAATACCCCGCTGGATGATGATACCACTCTGATGTCTACGACCGACCTGGAAAGCTATATCACTCACGCCAATGACACTTTTGTCCAGGTGAGCGGCTATCAGTTAAACGAGTTACTGGCGCAGCCACATAATCTGGTGCGTCATCCGGATATGCCGAAAGCTGCCTTCGCAGATATGTGGTATACCCTAAAACAGGGCGAACCGTGGAGCGGCATTGTGAAAAACCGGCGTAAAAACGGCGACCATTATTGGGTGCGGGCCAACGCGGTACCGATGATACGTGAAGGGCGTGTGACGGGATATATGTCGATCCGTACCCGCGCCACGGATGATGAGATTGCCGCCGTCGAGCCTTTATATCAGGCGCTAAATGAAGGGCGGTGTAGTAAACGTATTCATAAAGGCCTGGTGGTTCGTCAGGGCTTGCTGGGCAAACTGCCCGCTATGCCTGTTCGCTGGCGAGTGCGTAGTATTATGGGGCTAATGGCCGTAATGCTGGCGTTGGCGCTGTTCGGTACGGATGCCTCATGGCAGGCGTTGTTGTTGGGCGCGTTGGCGATGCTGGCAGGTACGGCGCTATTTGAATGGCAAATTGTGCGTCCCATTGAAAATGTGGCGACGCAGGCGCTGAAAGTGGCGACCGGCGAACGCAACAGCGTACAACATCTTAATCGTAGCGATGAGTTGGGGCTGACGCTGAGGGCCGTGGGGCAGCTTGGCTTGATGTGCCGCTGGCTGATCAATGACGTATCAAGTCAGGTTTCCAGCGTCAGAAACGGCAGTGAAAGGCTGGCGAAGGGTAACAATGATCTGAACGAACACACCCGTCAGACCGTGGAGAATGTTCAGGAAACGGTAACGACCATGAACCAGATGGCGGAGTCCGTGAAGCTCAATTCCGAGACGGCTTCCGCTGCGGATAAGCTTTCCATGGCGGCCAGTAGCGCGGCGACTCAGGGAGGTGAGGCGATGGATACGGTGATTAAAACGATGGATGATATCGCTCACAGTACGCAACGTATCGGGACGATCACCACGCTAATTAACGATATCGCTTTTCAGACGAATATCCTGGCGCTGAATGCGGCGGTAGAAGCGGCGAGAGCGGGCGAGCAGGGGAAAGGGTTTGCCGTGGTTGCTGGCGAGGTACGCCATCTTGCCAGCCGCAGCGCTAACGCGGCGAACGATATTCGTAAATTAATTGATGCCAGCGCAACAAAGGTGCAGTCAGGCTCCGAGCAGGTTCACGCCGCAGGCCGTACCATGGATGACATTGTAGCCCAGGTGCAAAATGTCACCCTGCTTATCGCACGGATCAGCCAGTCGACTCAGGAACAGACAGATGGGCTTTCCAGCCTGACTCGCGCCGTGGACGAGTTGAACCGCATAACCCAGAAGAATGCGGCGCTGGTGGAAGAGAGCGCACAAGTCTCCGCGATGGTAAAACACCGTGCCAGCCGGCTGGAGGATGCGGTCACGGTACTGCATTAAGTTTATTTGTAGGTAGCAACGGTAATGACATCCGCCCGGTAGCAACAAGCTTACCGGGCGGATGTGCTCTGATAGAAGGCGGTGCCTGCCATCATAGAGAGTATCAGTGGCCTGTGATGTTAAAAATAATGTGATATTTATTCCTTCTTCTTGTCTACCTATTAATAGGTATAAGCTCAGTTGATAAATAAGAAATGGTTAACCTTTTAGCGTATTTCTTTCATTATTAGTGCCAATTTATGTCACTTTTGGTTCATCTTTCTGTGAACAATAAATATTACTTACTAATAATGTTCCGAAATAAAAAGCGATCAATATCATAAAGTTAGTAACATTATTGCCGATAAATCTTCCTGTATGAGGATATGCAATCCCAGGGAGAAAATATGTTTTTGCATAACATTAAAATACGTTCAAAATTATTTATGGCCTTTGGCTTATTCATTGTTCTCATGGTGGTGAGTTCCGCTCTGTCTTTGTTTAGCCTTGATCGGGCTAATACGGGTATGCAGGACATTATTACCAATGATTATCCCACCACGGTAAAAGCCAATCTGTTAATCGATAATTTTAATGATTTCATCATCGCGCAGCAGCTCATGTTACTGGATGAAGAGGGGCGCTGGAGCCAGAGCTCGCAGAAAGAACTCAGTGAGATAAGCCAGCGTATTTCGGCGTTACTGGATGAGCTTTCCAGGGAAAATAGTCACGATGCGGATTCACAGAAAATCATTAATGAGATCCGTGAAGCGCGCCAGCAATACCTGGAGTCCAGATTCCGTATTTTGAAAGATATTCAAAGCAATAATCGTCAGGCGGCCATTCAGGAGATGATGACCAGAACGGTGCAGGTGCAAAAAGTCTATAAGGACAAAGTCCAGGAACTTATCGCTGTTCAGGACGCGCAGATGCATGAAGCGAGCGTGCAGGTCAAAGAGGATTTTAAAAATAATCGGACGCTGTTAATCACTTTGGCGCTGATAAGCATCGCCGCCGGAGGCGTAATGGGATGGTATATTGTGCGTTCTATTACCCGGCCGCTTGATGACGCAGTACGCTTTGCCGAGGCGATCGCCGATGGCGATCTGACTCGTCATATCACCACCGACTATAAAGATGAAACAGGCGTACTACTGCAAGCGTTAATGGCGATGAAAACGCGTCTGCTGGATATCGTACAGGAAGTGCAAAACGGTTCGGAGAGTATCTCCACGGCGGCGGCGCAAATTGTCGCCGGTAACCAGGATTTGGCGGCGCGTACGGAAGAGCAGGCCAGCTCGGTTGAAGAAACGGCGGCGTCGATGGAACAGATTACCGCCACGGTTAAAAATACGGCTGACCATACCAGTGAAGCGACCAAACTCTCTGCCGGTGCCGCCAGCGTGGTGAAAAACAATGGGGAGATGATGAATCAAGTGACGCAGAAAATGCGCGTCATTAACGACACGGCAAATCGTATGTCGGATATCATCAATATCATTGATTCCATTGCCTTTCAGACCAATATTCTGGCGCTGAACGCGGCGGTTGAAGCGGCGCGCGCGGGCGAACATGGACGTGGTTTTGCCGTTGTCGCCGGAGAGGTTCGCCAGTTGGCGCAGAAGAGCGCCTCGTCGGCCAGTGAAATCCGTAATTTGATTGAAGATTCAACCAGTCAGACTCAGGAAGGGATGCACCTGGTGGAGAAAGCCAGCGCCCTGATTAATGGCATGGTGGATAACGTCGAAGAGATGGATGTGATATTACGTGAGATTGGGCAGGCCAGCCGCGAGCAAACTGACGGTATTTCGCAGATTAACAGCGCGATTGGCCTGATTGACGCCGCCACGCAACAAAACTCCTGCCTTGTGGAAGAGTCTGTTGCCGCCGCAGCGTCGCTGAACGAACAGGCGTTACATTTAAAAGAGCTGGTTAACGTGTTCCGCGTCCGCGAAGAGGACACGCAGCCCGCTTAATCCAGTTCGGCGATTTCCAGCGCCGCGCGATCAATCACGCCGATAATGCGTTTGATTTGCGCGTCGTTGATATCGCTGTGGTTTATCCGCAGATCCAGCACGGCCTTGAAGTTATCCAGCGCCCGCTTCATCTGCGGATTTTTACGTAACTCCATGCCCACACAACGGGCTTTTAGCCGCGCCTGAATATGCGTCAGATGTTCGCGATTTTCATCAAGCCATTGCGCGCCGTTCGCGGTAATCGCGATTTTTTTCCGCCCGCCTTCTTCGTCGCTAATCGTGATAAATTGCTGATCCTGTAAAAAATCCAGCGTAGGGTAGATCACGCCAGCGCTTGGCGTATAGCCACCCCCCGTCAGGTTTTCTATCGCTTTAATCAGTTCATAGCCGTGGCTGGCGTCCCGGGTCAGGATATCAAGAATGACCAGCCGAAGTTCCCCGTGGCCAAAAAATCGCTGACGTCGACCACCGCCCTGTCCATGACGACCACAGCCGTGTCCGTGACGGTGTTCGCCGCCGCAACTGGCGTTCTCATGCTGATGCGCGCTATGGCAGCCTTCATGCTGATGTTCTCGATCTTTGCAGCAACCATCGTGCTTATGATCCCGGTTTTTGCAACACCCTTCATGTTGATTTTGCATCATTGCCTCCTGCTTATTTAGATATATCTAATTTATATCTAAATGATGCTTTTTAGCAAGGGTAAAAGCGATTGTTTCTATAAGCCATTAATTTATAAGTTTTTATTTTAAGGTTATAGTTAGCGACGTGTTGCCAGAACACTATCAAAAAACAGTTGCATTTTTACTGATTAACAATCATTATCATTTAAAACTTTAATTTAGATATATCGTATTACTTCACGAAGGCAAAAAATGACGACATCATCCGCACGCTACCCACAGCGTGTTCGTAATGAACTGCGTTTTCGCGAGCTGACCGTTCTGCGGGTAGAACGTATTAGCGCAGGATTTCAGCGGATCGTACTTGGCGGCGAGGCGCTGGACGGTTTCATCTCCCTGGGCTTTGACGATCACACGAAAGTTTTTTTCCCTGAGTCAGGCTGTCGCTTTACGCCCCCGACAGTCACTGAGGAAGGCATTATCTGGGGGGAGGGCGTTCGTCCGGTCTCCAGGGATTACACGCCGCTGTATGATGAGGCGCGTCGCGAGCTGGCGCTGGATTTCTTTATCCACGATGGCGGCGTAGCCAGCCGTTGGGCAATGGAAGCCCGTGAAGGCGATACACTGACGATTGGCGGGCCGCGCGGCTCGCTGGTGGTGCCGGAAGATTATGCCTGTCAGGTTTATGTCTGCGATGAGTCCGGTATGCCTGCGCTACGTCGTCGTCTGGAATCGCTTAGCCGTCTGCCTGCGCGCCCTGCGGTAACCGCGCTGGTGAGCATTCAGGATGCGGCATACCGCGATTATCTCGCCCATTTGACGGACATTACTGTGGAATATGTTGTTGGCGGCGATGAACAGGCAATGCAAACGCGCCTGTCGCAGCTGACAATACCAGAATCAGACTATTTCATCTGGATTACTGGCGAAGGCAAAACGGTAAAACGTTTAAGTCAGTGCTTTGAAAAGGGGTTTGATCCACACCTGGTACGTGCGGCAGCCTATTGGCATCGTAAATAGCGGTATGGGGCGAGCCCTGTCAGAAACAAAAAAGCCACTCTTTAGAGTGGCTTAATTATATGATTTTAAAGATAAAATTTGGTGGCCCCTGCTGGACTTGAACCAGCGACCAAGCGATTATGAGTTAGAATGCAACTTCTTACCTGAAAATACTTATCTATAATTTTCAGTAACTTAATTGATATGAAAATACTGTATAAATAACCAGAAATACTCTAAAATACTCCTTTGCGGTATCCTATAGGTATCCTAGAGCAAAACAAGCGATTTTCAGGATACCCCGATCGCTTGGTGTGGAGTGTTTGTGGAAACATTCAAATTTACGAAAACTAAGCTCGAAAACCTCCCACCTGCCGAACGTGGCCAGGTTGAGTACGGCGATACCATCGTTAATGGTCTGCGCATCCGTATTGGCACCAGTGGTGTGAAAAGCTTCTGTATCTCACGTAAGAGAAATGGAAAATTCATCCGGGCCACGCTGGGCCGTTTTCCGGATCTTACTATTGATAATGCCAGGGCAAAGGCACTCGAAATGTTGGGTGACGTAGCGACCACCGGGAAAAATCCTAATGTGGAAAAGCGTGTCAATGAGAAGGCATCTGTCACGCTTGCTGATGCGCTGGATGCCTATATTAAGAACCGTGGCCACCGCCTTAAACCCACAACCGAAAAGCAATATCGCGCTATCTTGCAAAATTACTCCGGCGACTGGATGAAACAGTCCCTCGCTACTATTTCGCGTGATCGTGTTGAGCATCGTCACAAAGCAGTAACTGATGGTTCAGTCTGGTTTGGCGCTGATAAAGAAACGCTCAGGGCTGGGGTAGGAAGCGGTAGCAAAGCTCAGGCTGACCTGTGGGCCAGAGCTCTGCGCGCCGTATATCGTTTCGCACATGATCATTATCGTGATGAAGAAGGGAGAACGCTGTTACCTGACCCGCCAACACAGGTGCTGAGTACAAAGCGTCAGTGGCATGGCACGATCAGAAAGACAGAGCGCATCCGCACCCATGACTTTGCTCGTTGGTTAAATGCCGTCGCTGTAGTTCGTGATAAGGCCGAAGAAGGACGAGATGATGTAGCTGCCGCAATATGTGACGCTGTAGAAATGTCGATGTTCACCGGGCTGCGTAAATCTGAAATATTCGAACTAACCTGGAATCGGGTGAATATTGGCGGTCGTTATTTCTGGATAGATACCACCAAGAACGGCGATCCGCTCGAGCTTCCGATCACTGAAACTCTGCTGAATCTGTTCCGGCGCCGACTGAAAATGAAAAACGGAAATGAGGCTTTAGTGTTTCCTGGAGTTAAAGGAGTCATTAAAGAATATCGCCATGTAATTGATCGAATCAGTGCCGCCACCGTCCCAGACCCCAATCCTGATTTGCTCCAGCCAATCCCATTCAAATGGCACGATGCCCGCCGTACATTCGGTACAGTTGCCGAGCTGGTGGGCGTTGGTAGTTATATCCTCAAGCGACTAATGAACCACCGAACGATGAGAAGTGCAGATGTTACTCAGGGCTATCTTCATTTTGGTGCTGATGAACTACTCGAGCCAGCTATCAGAATTGAACGGGCTGTTCTTGAATATGCTGGCTTGGTGGAAAGTAAAAGAGGAATAGATGCTCAGTTACTGTCCGTCATGGAAAATTTAAGTGATGAAGATAAACGTAAGCTTTTATTTGATCTGCTGAATTCTAACAATGCTGAGGAAAAATCATGAGCCTGGAAAAATACTTAGATTCTGGACGGCTAAATTTTGTTGATGTTTTCATGCGCACTGCTAGAAATTTTGGAGATCTACAATTTAACTATAAAAGAGACTTAGGTAACGAACTAAAAAAAGATATCAACAGAATATCTCGTGGGCATTTGAAGTCTATTTTACAAAAAATGCGCAAAGATAAACCGTCAAAGGATGATGCTGATTTTGAAGAGCAAACACTGGCCAAGGTGTTTTTTATATTGGAGGCTCATGATTTTACTACATTAGCGGAAGATATGGCTTTAGTTATTGAAAGAAGAAATATAAAAGAGCGCTGTCAGAAAATTATATATAAAGAAATTGCTGAGGGCTCAGCATTTAAGCAGCGTAGCATTGCGGCATCTGGCCCACGACACCGCCTATATGATGAAATCGTGGCAATTATGAAATCTACCTGGAAACATAATCCGGCACTTTCAAAAAGAAAAATGATCTCAAAATTATTGATACGTTATGAAGATAAAGTGGATGAAAAAACGCTAAAAGATTGGATAACAAAAGGAAAACTGGCTCCACCAAGACCCAGACAGAACAAAAATTCAGATCTGGTTATCCCACCAGAATATGCCAGCAAAAAAATATTTGAGGGAGGGGGGAAGTAGCTCCTCACCCCCATAATCATGTACTCACCTTATAGAAAAAAATCAAAAAATTATAGTAGCTCCGTTGCTAACCAGACATACACGGAGCTACTTATGCATTTGGTTGAATCGAATTATTCTAAAAGACTCACTCGTAATGAGGCCGCAGCTCATCTTGGTGTGAACCCATAGACGCTGGCGAACTGGGCGCATACTGGCAAGGTAAAAATTCCCTTTCATAAGGTCGGTAGGAAGGTCATTTACTTCAAGTCTGATCTGGATGCTTATCTGGATTCCACCCGCAGAACGCAGACGGTTTAAGGAGCTGGATATGGCACATAAAACAAAGGCGGCCATGCCGGGCCGCTATTTATCTAAGATGTTCATTTCTATTTATAACATCTTATGCATCCATAATGAGATAGGCTCAATGATTTTTATGTATCCTCCATATGCCCAAACAAATGTGCCAAATATTGTTAAACCGACACCGATGACCTCTGCTTTTATTTCTTCTCGTACTTCAATGCGAGCTTTTGAAATATTTTCTTCTCTCATTCTCTTAGATTCTTCAGGACTTAGCGGAGGACCTGTAACCCCACTACGTGAGTTAATTTCAGCTTCGCGGTTAGATAGTTTTTTTAAAGTTGTGAATTTTATTGTATACAGTAATCCGAATACTGAAATGATCGCTCCAGAGCTTGCAAATAAATTCATGTCATTAAGATATTGCCCAAATAAAAAACTTGCACCGCAGAATACAATTAATAGGATTAGTGATGTTTTTGCACCAAGTATCTTGAAAAAGATGGTTCTGAATTTTTTCATTACTAATTATCTCAATATTATAAGCGTGATTCAATTTTTTGGCTCAATACCACGTCTCCGTAACTCCGCTCTACCTAACTCCTTTAGCCAGTTACTGGTACTGGTGTTTTCAGCTTGCGCTAGCTCATCAAATTGTTTGCGTAGTTCAGCAGGAATGCGGATTGGTAGCATTGGTGACTTGCCGCCACCCTTAGGTTGTTTATCTCGAGATATTGACATGTATATGCCTATAGGTTTATGGTTAACTCAAATAGGCATATACAATAACATGTGTGAGTCTATAAAAACAACGCCCCGTAGTGCTCGCAACACATACAGGGCGTCTAACCAAACCGTTAGTTGAGGTAACAGTTATGGCTGATAAACAGCATACCCAAACTCACCCCAAATTTACATGGCTATTCCTCGGTATAACGAAAGGACAGACCTGCACGCCTGTAGTTATCCGCATCGCTGCCGACACCGAAGAAGAAGCTCACGAGTGGTATTTCCGCAGGGATCTGACCTTTGTTACAAAGATTCGCTCTGAATGTTTGCTGTACCAGTACGTCAACGGCGCCTATGAGTTGACGATTCCCGGACAGGAGGTACTTCATGGCTAACAAAACCACCCTGATAAATGACCTCCCCATTTGGCAGGAAGTTGATAGCGCGTTGGGGCAGGTTTTGTCCCTACAAATTGCGCTTGAGCTGGCTGCTCATGAAATGGATAAGGACGATGTTGTTGCCGCGATGTGTGGCATACGGCATCTGGTTTACCACGTGGCTGGGGAACTCGAGAATGTTGGCAAAATGGAGGTGCGTCATGCCTAACCAGCCACAAGTTTACGAAATTTTTGACGTGGTTCGTCGGTCTGATGGGATGGTTATGAATCATATCTCATCTGGCAATCGCTATATGGTCTATACGCTAAACGGATTGGTATCGGTTAGGACATTAATGGCAGACGAAATTGTGGGTACTCCTAAACTCTTTGAGCTGATTCTTGAACGCGCCGGTTATCGCGTAACACCAGTCAAAAAGGACTAACGCCATGAAAAAGAAAATTAACAGCTTAACTGCTGGTGGTCAGACTCGGCCTGAAATCCTTCCGGGCGATATTTTCAAGGATAACCGGGGCGAACGGGTAACGGTGAAAATGGTTACTGATAACCGGATTACGTATATCAGGGAGGGTTATTCCGGAGAGTGTGTTTTCCCGGTCGAACGGTTTGAAAGGGAGTTCAGCCTGGTGAAACGTCAGACATTCAGCGAATGGTGCAAGTCAAACAACACAGTAGAAAAAATTCAGTATTTGCGGGCTTTAATTGCTGCTAAGAGAGCTGGCAAATGAAACGTGCTCCGAACTTAAAATTTCTGCCAAAGGAAAAATTCACAGAGGCAATCATTTTTGCCGGGGCTGATGCTTACGCTCATGCAAAGGGATGGGAAGAGGGCCTGGGTAAACAAATTGCCGAAGATACAACGCCTCCTGTCTGGCTGGGGCCTAAGCAACTGGCGGAACTGGATAACCTGCAAATTATTGATAAGGGGCGGCATAGTGCTCGTGTATATCTGGCAGGGAACATTGAACCGAGACTGATAAACGCCATTGGCGAGAAGCTGGCGCAGGCAGGAGTGCAAGATGCCAAGCTATACAAGGGGATTCCCGACCACCAGCCGGAGAACTGGAAAGAGTATCTTTCACGTTTGCGCGAACGGATTGAGGATTCTGTACTAGAGGATTCTATGCGTCATAGTTTGCCGCTGAGCGTTGGATCTGATGGATATGACCAAGAACAAGATTACACGCTAAAAAGCTATCTCCCTGCTAACAGCCTGAGCAGTATTTACGGCCCCAGTGGATCTTACAAAAGTTTTCTAGCTGTATCCTGGGCCTGCCATGTTGCGGGGGGATTTAAATGGGCTGGAAAATCTGTCTCACCAGGTGCTGTGATGTACGTTGTTGGAGAAGGGGGGATCGGTGTTCCACGCCGTATTAAAGCATGGGAGAAATTGCATCATGTGAAGCTGGATAATCTTTTTCTGGTCAATCGTCCTGTCTTCCCGGTGCGTCGTGAGGAAACAGAAGAGATGATAAAAGCTGCAAAGGATGTGAAATACCGAACGGGACAGCCGGTACGCCTGATCGTCGTAGATACGCTGGCCCGTTGTTTTGGCGGTAATGATGAGAATGATGCCCGGGATATGGGGGCGTTTATTGAAGGCTGCGACGTTATAAAGCGTGAAACCGGTGCCACATTACTAGTGGTCCACCATTCTGGTAAGGATGATACAAAGGGAGCTCGGGGCTCCAGCGCATTCAGGGCTGCACTTGATGCAGAGTTTAACATTCGGCGTGAGGGGGAAGGTGGGGCAATAATTCTTACCTGCACCAAGATGAAAGATGCAGAAGAACCCAAACAAGCTGCTTTCGATTTGCGTACGGTAGAACTGTTCACCGACCGCGATGGTGAAATAGTCTCGTCGCTGGTTGTTCGTGATATACCACGTGAAGCAAGGGAGTTGGACCCTGAACTGGCGGAGATTAAGAATCTGACGGGCAATCATGCAGCACTCTGGCAGAGTATTCGCAGCAGGAAAGCAAAAGGAGAAACATGCAACAAAGCTGTTTTGCGTGATGATATGGAGGCCATGATGGGAGATAAGGCTAGAAAATCCTTTCACCAAATGGCTGGAGAAACTGATCCGCGATGGGCTAATAGAGGTCGATTATCAAGGCGTGATTACACTACTCTCAGGCGAATAATTGCGGCAGCAAATGCGGTTGGTGCGCTAATTATTTAAAATCTGTGCTGTTGCCGCACTTCTTTCATATATACCTGGAAAAAGTGCGGCGGTAAGTTGATATGTCCTTAACTCCGCATGAGCACTGGGTTTGTGCCATTTTAACCCATATTGCTTGCCGCACTCACATGCGGCAAAAGAAAATGCGGCGTGAAATGCGCAAAGAGCGGCAAGGGTGATTTGGATTTTAGAACGTAAGCGAGCAAAGGTACTATGTACACTTTGATTCAGCTTGTTCGTACTACATTATCGCCATTCACTCCTCATCACTCCAATTCACAATACTATGCTAATCCTACAGATCTTTTAAAGATCTTGTGTGTTGTGATCTTGCGCAATGAGAAATGTTGTGCCATTATCCTTACAAGTTGAGTTCTATCTGCTTAAGGAGGTTAGAATTATGGACTTGTCCAAGGCTAACTTTTACAGTTTTATCGACCAATATGCTGACATAACTGGCGCGTCGCCAAGTACTGCAGGTAACGTCCGTAGCGTTTGCTATTTGGTTAAAGAGTCCCTTTCTGACAGTGTACCTGCAGATAAGTGGGATACGACCGGCATTATTAACACTTACGTTATGGCCAATGGTATTGCTGAGGATACGCAAAAATCCTACATCAGCCGCTTTAACGGAGCTGTCGCAAAATTTATTGCGTATGAGAAAGGCGAAGATGTGACAGTGAAGCAGCGTAGATCGCCTGTGAAAAACAGCCAATCATCGCCGGTCAGTTTGCAGAATACTTTAGTCAAAACCTTTGAACTGCCGATTCCTCTTCGTGACGAACTTACCGTAATCATTGGTAATCTTCCTCGTGATTTGACCAAAGACGAGGCGAGAAGGATCAGTACCATTATTGAGTCCTTTGCGGTTTCACAACCAGCAAACGACTAAACAAAAAAGCCCTGCTTGGTAGCAGGGCTTTAGGGGGAAGAAAATGGATTTTCTTCCAGAGTGCAGATTAACCGCAGCTCTTTAAGCGTGAGAACTTAAGAATAGCGGTTAACCTGCGTAGTTACAAGGCTGGATAGGATTACAGCTTGTACATAAAAACAGGTAATGTTTATGGCTAACGGAATCTGTCCAAAATGTGGTAACGCTTGTGAGGTCATATTTAGACCCTACAAACGCAACCCTGACGGGACCCTGAGTTATCCTAAACGGGCGAAGGTATTTGCTATCCCCGTGTGCAACTGCTAAGTGTTAGTTGCTTTGAAATCAACCCGACTTCGGTCGGGTTTTTTGTATTCAAAACATCCTTCTATAAGATAAATTATCTAGCGGATCTACTTAGCTAAATAATCAACCACTTATCAGTCAATTGATATAATAGACAGTATCGCATACTTTAAAGTTTGCTTTGTTTTTTAATGCATTGAATTTATTGGTTAATTTTCAAAATCAGAAAGGTTAGTGGTTTAAGGGATATTTATTTAATTTTATAGGTCTGGAGTCGAGACATGCCAATCACAAATGAAGAACGTATTGAACATATGGAAAAGTTTAATCTAACCAGTTTGGACACAATGCCTACTGCTGATTACCGGGAGGCATTAGAACAAGAAGCTTTTTTTTGGGACGATCCGCACGGTTTCATTATGCATACCCTTTCTGGGGAACGTATCGTCACAAATACAGAACAACTTGATGCCTTACTTGAGCATTTGGAAGGATACAGGGCTCTGTTACCAGATCCCCCGATGTGGATGAGCGAGAAGTAAACAACAGGCCTGGACTAGTGCCAGGCCTGTAATCAGTCAGAAGTCGATATCAACTTCTCTTTGAAATTTTGAAGTTAGACTAAGCGCCTCGCTCGGGCATTTCCCGTTCTCAACTAGCGCAGACCAAAACTCATTATCGTAGCAACCGTCAAGGTACAGATATCGGCAAATATCGATTAAATCACCTCTATTCCATCCTTTAGAGCTGTAGCCTCGAACGCCTAATTCATCCTCCAGGTCATAAAATGTGAGCCCTTCATTTTTACGCCAAGCATCATCAAGACGCTTTAACAGAAACTCTACTTTCTCTTTTGATGCGGTGAAATACTGAGCATAAAACTCGTGAGGTTTACGGGGGACGCTGCCATCGGTATCGCTCATCAATGGGTAAACGCCGGACTCCCAGGCGTGGAGATATGCGTCGCTAAATTCATCATGATGCTTGCCAATGTGAAGAATCTGTATCCTTTGCTGAGCGAACAAGGCACCCATAACGTCATTTTCAGTCATAAAATCCCTTATTAATTTAATGGTTTCCGTCTCGCATAATAATTTTACTCGCTTGTTTTGTAAATTATTTGTGCGTCATCTTTCAAGACTGTTCGGAGTAAAAATACATCATTTACAACGATAATTTGATCCATATCTTGAAGAGTGGCCCTCAGACGTGAGCCGCCACTGTCCACCCGGTTCTTCCGGCAGATCCGCGGTTTTCTCTCCGGGTGGACATCCCTTAAAGCGCTGGTTTCACGTCTCAACGTTAATTGTTACGGAAACCACTCCATGAAGAAATTACTCGAATTACGTCAGCAAAAAACCGAAATCAAAACGCAGATGCGTAACCTGCTTGAAAAAGCCGACAGCGAAAAACGCAGCCTGACCGATGAGGAAGGCACGCAGTTTGACGAACTCCGCATCCGCGCCGGGACACTCGATACTGAAATCAGTCGCTACGAAGCCATAGCCAGCGAAGAACGTAACCAGCCAGGCCACCCGGTGAACGAAAACGGCGTAAGCAACGACGAACTACGTACCTACATTCTGACCGGGGAAGCCCGCAGCCTGTCTACCAGCGTTCCGGAGGACGGTGGCTATACCGTTATTCCTGAACTTAACAAACAGATTATGCAGCAGCTTAACGATGAGTCCGTTATGCGCAAAATCTGCACCGTGAAAAAAATCGGCAGTAACGAGTTTAAACAGCTTGTCTCTGTGGGCGGAGCGGGGGTGAACCACGGCGAGGAAGGAAAAGCCCGTGGTGAGACAACTACGCCGAAACTGGAAGAAGTCAGTATCCGCCTGTTCCCGGTTTACACCTATCCGAAGACCACGCAGGAAATTATCGATTTTTCTGGTGTGGATATCATGGGCTGGCTGTCCTCTGAAATTGGCGATGCTTTCGTCGATACCGAAGAAGCGGATCTGGCATCTGGAGACGGCGTGAAAAAAGCGAAGGGTTTTCTCTCTTACCCACTCAGCCCGGACGGTGACAAAACGCGTCCGTTCGGCACAATCCAGAAGGTCACCGTGAGTGTACTTAATGCGGATTTTCTGATTGACCTGAAATTTAAACTTCGTGCGAAGTATCGCAAAAATGCCGTATGGGTAACGAACTCCACCACGGCGGCCTCCGTTCAGAAACTGAAAAACGGTAACGGGGATTACATCTGGCGCGACCGTTTACAGGCAGGTGATCCAGATACGCTGCTGGGCCTCCCGGTTGAATATCTCGAAACCATGCCGGACGACCTGATCGGTATTGGCGACTTTAAACGTGGCTATTTCATCGTTGACCATGAGACAGGCACCCGCACCCGCCCGGATAACATCACCGAACCGGGCTTTATCAAAATTCATACGGATAAATACCTGGGCGGTGGTGTGGTTGATTCCGGCGCCATCAAGCTGCTCGAAATCTCTGCTTCCTCCACCAAATAATTCACAGGGGCTTCGGCCCCTTTCTGGTCTTTATGGAGTCCGTTATGGATACCGTTAATTTTGAAATCCGCACCTCTGAACTTATCGCCAAAGAGCGCAGGCTGGTGGGCTATGCGGTGCGCTGGAACAGCCTGTCAGAAATTATCTGGGACGAATTCCGCGAACAGTTTACGCCGGGAGCATTTGCTGGCTATCTCGCATCCGGTAATGATGTGCGCTGTTTATTTGAACATGACTATACCCAACTGCTGGGGCGTACCAGATCCGGCACGCTGATACTGTCGGAAGATGATACGGGTCTGCGATTTGAACTAACACCACCTAATACTCAGTTAGGTAATGATGTGCTGGAGCTGGTGGAACGGGGCGATATAGAAGGCATGTCGTTTGGATTCCGGGCGTTGAAAGAGAACTGGGATATTACCCAGTCGCCTTATCTGCGTATCGTCACCGCTGCTGAACTGCGAGAAATTACGATCACTTCTCTGCCTGCTTACCCGGAGTCCGGTGTGGAAATTGCACACCGCTCGCTTTATTCCCAGTATCCTGAGTTACGCCGCGCTGGCGATAACCGCCGACGCTGGGCCGAACTGGTGGAGATCTGATATGTGGACTCTCTGGCCTTTCAGCCGTAAGGCAGAACAACGCAGCATGGCCATCGATGAATGGCTGGCGATGGTGGGCATACCTAATACCGGATCCGGCGAATATGTATCTGCGGGGACGGCGGAATCTCTGCCGGCTGTCATGAACGCCGTATCGGTCATCAGTGAAGCAGTGGCAACCATGCCCTGTTATCTCTACCGGGTAACGAATGATAAAGGGCGTGAGGCGCGGGAGTGGCTGAGTAATCACCCGGTTGATTATCTGCTGAATGAGCAGCCGAACGACTGTCAGACACCGTACCAGTTTAAACGCACGATGATGCGGCACTGTCTGCTGAACGGTAACGCTTATGCGGTGATCCGCTGGGGCCGTGACGGACAGCCTGAATCATTGCATCCATATGCACCGGGGACCGTAGTTCCGGAGCGTCTGTCCAGACACCGTTACAAATACACTATTACTGAACCCTTTAGCGGAATCACCCGTACTTATCTTCAGGAAGAGATTCTGCATCTGCGTTATGCCACGGACGATGGTTTTCTGGGGCGCTCACCGATAACCATCTGCCGGGAAGCGCTGGGCCTTGGACTGGCCCAGCAGCGCCACGGCGCTAACATCATGAAAGAGGGCATGATGGCGGCGGGCATTGTCAAAGCAAAAGACTGGCTTGACGGCGTGAACGGTAAAAAAGCCCTGGATGCACTGGAGCGGTACAAGGGTGCACGAAATGCCGGGAAAACGCCCATTCTTGAAGGAGGAATGGATTACGAAAAATTGGGCATGAGTAATCAGGATGCTGAATGGCTGGCTTCCCGGCGTTTTTCCATTGAAGACATTGCCCGTATGTTTAATGTTTCTCCGATCTTTCTTCAGGAATACAGCAACAGTACCTACAGCAACTTTAGCGAAGCGAGCCGCGCATTTCTCACTATGACCATGCGTCCCTGGCTGGCGAATTTCGAACAACAAATCAAATCCGCTTTGCTGGTGGCCCGTCCTGCATCCGGTACCCGTTACCAGGTTGAGTTCGATTCTGCTGACCTTCTCCGCGCTACACCAACCGAACGCTACGCCACTTACGAACGCGGTATTAAAAACGGGATTATGAATCCGAATGAAGCCCGCGAACGTGAGGGGATGCCACCGCGTGAAGGTGGGGACGAATTCAGCCAGGCATGGAAGCAGCAGATCGAAGTAAATAACAATAAAAGTAAGGAGGGTAGCGAATGAGAGCCGGAGGATTAAAACATCGTATAACGCTGCAGCGCTATGAACAAAGTCAGGGGCCATTGGGAGAACCGATAAAACGCTGGGTGGACTACGCCACGATCTGGGCTGAGGTAAAAGGTATCTCTGGCCGGGAGCTTCTGGCTACCGGTTCGTGGTCCTCTGAGGCCACAGTCAGAATATGGATACGCTATCGCAGTGATGTTAAGCAGGGACACAGGGTGAAATATCTGTCACCCGCAGTCAGTGGTGATATTTACGGTATAGAGGCGGCCCTTCCGGATAACGACCGCACCAGTCTTGAGCTCCTTTGTAAAGGAGGCGTGGCCAATGGCTGAATTAATAACTCTGGAAGAAGTAAAACTGCATTGCCGCATCGACGGGGATGATGAGAACGCCCTGATAAACGGGTATATCGTCGCCGCGCTGGAGATTTGCCAGAAACATATCGGCAGGCGTTTTGATGACGGACTCGAGTTTAATCCTGCGCTGAAGGTCGGGTGTCTGCTACTGGTCGGTCACTGGTATGAGCACCGGGAAATAGTGGCGGAAAAAACGTCCGAGCTTCCCTTTAGCACTTCGTCATTGTGGAACTACTACCGGGAACCTGGAGTGTATTAAATGCCATGGCAACCTTTACGACGCTGTACAGAGCCCGGATGTAATAAACGGGTAAAGTCCGGCAAATGTGATGAACACAAACGGAATGCACAACGGCAGAGTGATAGCCGACGAGGCACACGCACAGAACGCGGTTACTCCAACCGATGGGGAGAATACCGGCTCCTCTTTCTGAAGACTAATCCGCTGTGCGCCCACTGCCATAGTGCTGGCGTCTATAAGCAGGCAACTATCGTTGATCACATCATACCTATTGAGGGCGAAGGTGATGTGTTGTTCTGGCCATCCAGTAACCACCAGCCGTTATGTGCTGCCTGTCATGGTCGCAAGACAGCCACAACGGACCCGCTAACTAAGCAGCAGCGTAAAGCCGGAATGTTCCGGGAACAGGAAGAAGCAGCGCAGCGCCGCAACGACTGGGTCTATGAGGTTGCTCATGAGTGAACAGGAATACATGAGTCAGCGTGAACGGGGTGGGGGAGGTTTCAAAGACAACCCCCTCCCGGCGAGGAACCACCCGCTCCCTCAAATTTTTATGCACAGTGATTTTTTTGAAAATAAAACGAAAAGGAAAATAGTGATTTATGCCAAGACCACCGAAACCGCCCGCTTACCTTGATGAAATCGCGGCGCAGCAGTGGAAAGCAAAGGCGAAGCAACTGGCGGAACGTGGTGATCTGACGCCTGCCGACTGGAACAACCTTGAGCTTTATTGCGTCAACTATTCGATGTACCGCAAAGCTGTGGAAGACCTTGCCACACGGGGATTCAGCATTGTGAACAGCCAGGGCGGTGAGAGCCGGAACCCGGCACTGAGCGCAAAGGCTGATGCCGAAAAAATTCTCATAAAAATGTCG
Source organism: Salmonella sp. SSDFZ54 (assembly GCF_004010735.1). NCBI lineage: Bacteria > Pseudomonadati > Pseudomonadota > Gammaproteobacteria > Enterobacterales > Enterobacteriaceae > Salmonella > Salmonella sp. SSDFZ54. The sequence continues at coordinate 1,256,693 of NZ_CP034819.1, read as the reverse complement.
TCGTTGCTGGGCTTTGATCCGGTGAGCCGTCGCCGTAACCCGCCTGAAACTGAAGAGGAAGACGAACTTGACCGTATGGAATGATTACGCCAGCGCTATTAAATCTGGCGAAATTCCGGCCTGTAAGCGGGTAAAACAGGCCGTCGAAAGGTACTTTTCAGACCTGAATGATCTCCGTTATGAGTTTGATACGGCGACAGTAGAGCGGTTTATCGCGTTCTCGCGACTTTGCCCTCACGTCAAAGGTCCGTTGCGCGGCCAGCCAATCGCGCTGGAACCGTGGCAGCAATTCGCCTTCGCTAATCTGCTGGGCTTTAAGGTCAGGGAGACAGGTCGCAGAAAGTACAGCAGCGCCTTTATCGAAGTGCCGCGCAAGAATGCCAAATCCACTGTGGCCGCCATGCTGGCTAACTGGTTCCTGGTAATGGAAAAAGGCCAGCAGGATATTTACACGGCGGCGGTGAGTCGGGATCAGGCCCGTATCGTGTTCGACGATGCCCGCCAGATGTGCCTGCTGTCAAAACCGCTGAAAAAGCGCGTCAATATTCAGGCGCACAAGATCATTTTCCCGAAGAGCAACAGCCTGTTAAAACCGCTGGCGGCAAAAGCGGCCACTATTGAAGGGACTAACCCAAGCCTGGCGATTGTCGATGAATACCACCTTCATCCGGATAACGGAGTTTATTCCGCGCTTGAGCTGGGTATGGGCGCACGTCCTGAGGCGATTTTGTTCGCCATCACTACTGCCGGGAGTAACGTCGTTTCCGCCTGTAAACAGCATTATGACTACTGCTGCCAGATTCTGGCCGGGGAAGAGAGCAACGATTCTCTGTTTGTCCTGATCTACGAGTTGGACGACGAAAGCGAGGTTGAACAGCCGGAAATGTGGAGCAAGGCTAACCCTAACCTGCATGTGTCCGTTGACGCCGCGAAACTGGAATCCACCATCCAGAAAGCTCGTAGCATACCGTCGCAGTGGGTGGAAATGCTGACCAAACGTTTCAATATCTGGTGTCAGGGATCCACGCCGTGGATGGGGGCCGGGGCATGGGATGCCTGTGCACTCGATTATGCTGAAGAAGATCTGGCCGGAATGGAGTGTTACGCCGGGTTTGATCTGTCCTCAACCAGCGATATTACCAGTGTAAGTTACGCTTTCCAGTTCGACAGGGAGATCCGACTTCTTACCCGTCATTATCTGCCGGAAGCGCAGCTGCTTAACGTCGCTAACAAAAACCGCACCATCTATCGCCAGTGGGTGAACGCGGGCTGGATACGCACCACGCCCGGCGACTGTATCGACTATGACCGCATCCGTGATGATATCCTGCGAGATGCTGAAAAATTCAGTATCCGGCTGGTGGGCTTTGATACGTGGAACGCGACGCATTTGCGTACCCAGTTACAGGGGGCGGGGCTCGATGTGGAGCCTTTCCAGCAAACTTATCTGCGGTTCAGCCCGGTTGCTAAATCTTTTGAGGTGTTCGTTAACCGTAAGGTATTACGCTATCGTGGCGATCCGGTTCTGTCCTGGGCTATGGGTAACGTGGTGATGGAGTCCGACGCTAACGCCAACATAAAACCTAACAAAAAGAAATCCGGTAACAAGATCGATCCTGCGGTCGCAGCGTTGATGGCGTTCGGTACTTTCCAGGCAGAGCATGAAGAATTCGCTTTTGATATGAGCATGTTTCACAAAGAAAGATTGTTGAAGTTCAATGGTATATAGAATGCTTTTGATGTTAATTTAAACGTAAAAGCATGAATGTAAAAACGTTACTCGTTACTGCATATTTAGAACGATGAGGAAATTAAAATGTCATTTTCGGCAACTGTGTTGAATGTGCTAATTGCATCTCCATCAGATGTACCTGAAGAAAGGGAAGCTATTACAGAGAGTCTTTATGAATGGAATGCCTTAAATTCACAAACGACTGGTTTTGTATTGTTACCAGTAAGGTGGGAGTCCCACAGTGCTCCAACAATGGGGGATAGGCCGCAGGGCATCATTAACAATCAGGTGGTTAGAAACTGCGATATGTTAATTGGTGCTTTTTGGACTCGTTTAGGGTCTCCAACAGGTGTTGAAGAAAGTGGCACCGTTGAGGAGATTAAGTGGTTTTTGAAACAACAAAAACCAGTGATGCTTTACTATTCAAAAAAACAAGTGGATCTCGATCTTATTGATACACAACAGCTTGAGAAATTAAAAGAATTTAAAAAAAGCATCAGAGACAAAGGGATACAAGAGCAATATACGAATGTTGATGAGCTTAAAATGAAGCTATCGCGTCAGTTAACAATCGTTTTGCGAGAAGTTTCAGTTAACACAGTGGTGGATGTGAAAGCTGTTGTAAGTATCCCGCATAATCGTGCCATTCACATTTAGAGATCATCCGGCATAATCAATCTGCCAACGAAGGAGATCGCTATGCGTAAAGCCCGTTTTACTGAGCATCAGATCATCACTGTGATTAAGTCGGTTGAAGCTGGACGAACCGTTAAAGATGTCTGCCGGGAGGCCGGTATCTCTGAGGCCACCTACTATAACTGGAAGTCCAGATACGGCGGCATGGAAGCTTCTGATATTAAAAAGATAAAAGATCTTGAGGACGAGAACCGACGCCTCAAACAGATGTTTGCCGACCTGAGCCTTGAGAACCGGGCGCTGAAAGACGTTATCGAAAAAAAGCTTTAAAACCAGCCTTTAAGCGTGAGCTGGTCACTCATCTGATAACGGCATTCGGACTCAGTATCCGTCAGGCCTGCCGGAGCCTGAACCTGAGCAGAACGGTTTATCATTACCGTCCGGATAACACACGTGACGAACCCGTTATTACCGCATTGCAGGCAGCAGCTGAACGGTATCCACGATACGGTTTTCCGAAGCTTTTTCAGGTTCTGCGGCGGCAGGGATACATGTGGAATCACAAAAGGATCCACCGTATTTATTGTCTGCTGAAGCTGAATTTTCGCCGTAAGGGCAAACAACGGCTGCCGGTGCGTAACCCCTCGCCACTGGCCACACCGGAAGCGCTGAACCAGAGCTGGTCTGTCGATTTTATGCATGATGCCCTGGTCTGTGGGCGTCGTTTTCGCACGTTCAATGTCGTTGATGACTTTAACCGTGAGGCGTTGTCGATTGAAATAGATCTGAATCTGCCAGCCCCACGAGTGGTCCGTGTACTCGACAGGATCGCGGCAAATCGTGGCTATCCGGTCATGCTACGCATGGATAATGGTCCGGAATTTATCTCACTTGCACTGGCTGAATGGGCAGAGCAACATGCAGTAAAACTGGAATTTATTCAGCCGGGTAAGCCGACGCAGAACGCTTTTATTGAGCGCTTTAACCGAACATACCGTACAGAAATACTCGATTTTTATCTGTTCAGAACGCTGAATGAAGCGCGGGAAATCACGGAAAGATGGGTGTCAGAATATAACTGTGAACGCCCTCATGAATCACTGAACAATATGACGCCGGAGGAATATCGGCAACACAATCATTTGGCCGGGATCTCAAAAAATGCCTGGAACTAAAACGGGTCTATTTACACTGTCAAGGCAGCGAAAAGTCACGAAGATAAGAAATTTGATGCCGATAGCTCTACGCTTGCTACTTCGAGCCCAAAAGCTAAGGTAAAAAAAACTACTAGCTCTAATGAGATCCGCTTAATTGATTACACCGAAAAGGCGTTTGTAGTGGTAGGAGACACAAATGATTATGCGGAACAACTTAAAGAACTGAGCGGAAAATGGATAACTGTTCGTTGGGGTGGGAAAGCTTGGATGTTTTCTAAGAAGCGATTAAGTGAAGTCTCTGAACTTTTGGATTTAGCGCCAGAAATGTTAAGTGAGGATGAAGCACTCTAAGAGTGGGTGGCCCGGCTTTCGCCGGGCCGGGCTTGTTACGCTGTTACTTACGTAATACATAGACAAGAGCAACACTAACTGGCAGAGCAACAAATGGGCTTAGACCAATATTGCTTAGCGTCATTAGCAAGCCACTCAAGGCAAGCATACGCTTTGACAGCAGGTCTGAGCCCTTAATAGAGTTAGTCATTGAGACCTCCATTAGGGGTTTCTGCCGTCTCATGAAGAGTTGGGAGCAAGAAATACAGACCCGTAGCGCTTGTGTTCTTAGAACATCTTCCAGTGAAAGAGGCCGCTACGACCCAACTGGACGTTTAGGCTTTTAGCCAAACCGTTACTCCAAAATACCTAGTTAAAGTATCCTATAGGTATCCTAGAGATTCTTTAAATTCGCGATTCCTCGCAAATCCTTGATATTTGGTGGCCCCTGCTGGACTTGAACCAGCGACCAAGCGATTATGAGTCCCAAACTTAAAGCTTATAAAACAATAAGTTACTTTGATTTCAACGCCTTGCGCCGTCGAATAGTGGGGAATATGAAAGCATAGTGAATAGGTTTGCTGCCATTTTGCTGCCATCAAATCAGATTTAAGGGGTTGTACTCCACTGCTTCTGTCAGATGGTCTGGGGCGAAATGAGCATAGCGCATCGTCACCTTAATATCAGTGTGTCCAAGGATACGCTGCAGTACAAGAATGTTACCCCCGCGCATCATAAAGTGGCTTGCAAATGTGTGCCGTAGAACGTGTGACAGCTGCCCGTCAGGTAGCTCAATCCCCGCTCGCTTAATTGCCCCACGAAACGCAGAATAGCACCCCGTAAAGACTGGTTTTGATGTTCTTACTTTTGGGAGTATTTCGTAAAGCTCATCACTTATTGGAACGGCGCGGTTTTTCTTGCCCTTGGTTTTGATATAAGTGATTTTGCCGGGGCTTATTTGCTTGCCTGTCAGTGACTCCGCCTCGCCCCATCGTGCTCCGGTTGCAAGGCATATTTTTACGATGGTTACTAAATCTACCGCTTTGCTTTTCTCACACTCTGCCAGCAGTTGCTTGACTTCTTCGACTGTTAGCCAAGCCAGCTCTGCCTCGTCTATTTTAAATTCCCGGACGTTTTCGAGCGGATTGGGCGCGCTCCAGTCATCCAGTCTTTTCAGTTCGTTGAACATGGCGCGGAAATACGCCAGCTCAAGATTGACAGTACGGGGAGTCACTGCTTTTACCCGATCTGAACGTGTAATTTTCCCGCTTAAACGCTGTTCACGGTAGGTTGCAAAAAGTTTGGCGTTAAATTCAGTGGCGAGAGGGTTTCCCATAGCAAAGCAGGCAAATTCCATTGCACCTTTACGCTTGAGGCCATCAGAGAGTGTAACGCCATGTGCGTTGAACCAGGTTTCAACAAGATCAGTAACTCGCCGCTTATCTGCTTTTTCTCCTAACCAAGGCTTGTCCTGCGCTTGATCCTTAATGTGACGCTCAAAGGCCATGGCTTCGCCCTTGGTGGCGAATTGGCGACGGATGCGCCGCCCATCCCTACCGTTGGGGAAGACCTGAGCCTGCCACTTACCATTAGCTAACTTTGAGACAGCCATAATCAGTTTTTAGAGCAAATTCGCTTTGATTTACTGATAGTGCCGTCATTGCAAACAAATTTGCCATCAGATGTGCAGTGTGAGACGCCACCTTTTTTCCCAGAGCATGGGTAATTGCGTGCATATGATGGCTGTGTTGCCAAAAACACTAAACCTAACGTAACGATTGCCATTAATTTTTTCATGCTAGTAGCCTTAACTTATTTCCGTATAAAGTCGAATTCGCTCATTCTGTAAATGCTGTTTTGCTGATCACCCTACCGTTAACCTCAATATCCGATGGGGTGCATTCAAAGGATGCGGGACCATTCTCTACACGTAAGCGTCCGCCAGGAAGGCGATAAACTTGCCTGATGCTCAGAAAACCATCTAATTTAATCAACCAGATTCCATCGTTGATTTCTCCCCTGAACTCATCCACAAGATAGAAAGCCTTTTCAAACTTCACCAAGAACGGAGCTGTTGTATCTGGGGGGATAAGGCAGGAGTCATAACGGACCTGTTCAGATGATGAGTAAATCCCGTTTGAGATTTCTTTTAATTGCAAAAGCAATCCATTGTCATTGATTATTTTTGTGGTGGGAGTGCCTTGTCCTGTAGTTAACCAAAGCATGGATGCACCTGTATCAAGATGGCAGGCAATGAGCCAGTCATGCGGAAAAGTATCGCGCATCCAACGGTTTGCCATAGTGCTCTGGGATACCCCAAGGTGATCGCACAAAGCCTGTCTGGTACTGAATCCATAGGCCTGGAGAATACGAGTTATCGCTTCCTTCCCACCACTTTGAGATGGGAAATTGTATTCTGAGATCGCGAGAGGGGTCTCTTTTGTGTTTGACATATTTAAAATGCGATCCTATCATCGGTTTTGTGGTGTTCGGAATGATTGCGAATAGTTCCGAATAGTGAAGTTTTTAAACACAAACTGAGGAATAGTGCATCATGAAAAGCAATTTTTCAATGCGCCCCAGCATCAACCTTGTGGTATCTGAGCCATTCATCACACTGGATGAGTTCTGTCGCCGTACTGGTTACAAGCCTAGTTATGCCCGTCAAATGATCCGGGAAAACCGCCTGCCCATCAGGAAAAAAGCCGGAGTTAACAGCCTTATCGAAATCAACATGTTCGCGTTGACGATGGAAGCGGCCCAAGGCTGCGAAGTCGCAATGCAAGCCTGATAGTTCCATTTTGGGATAGAAAAGGATTTACATCATGTTTGATTATCGTGTTTCCAAACATCCGCATTTTGACGAAGCCTGCCGGGCTTTTGCGCTGCGTCACAACATGGCGAAGCTGGCAGAACGCGCGGGAATGAACGTCCAGACGCTGCGTAACAAGCTGAACCCGGAGCAACCGCATCAGCTCACTCCATCGGAAATCTGGCTGCTTACCGATCTTACTGAGGACTCCACGCTGGTTGACGGTTTTCTGGCGCAGATTCACTGCCTGCCATGCGTACCGATGAACGAAGTGGCAAAAGAGAAGCTGCCGCATTACGTCATGAGCGCTACTGCTGAAATCGGACGTGTTGCTGCCGGTGCCGTATCGGGTGATGTGAAAACCACCGCAGGCCGCCGCGATGTTATCAGCAGCATTAACTCTGTTACTCGTCTGATGGCACTGGCTGCCGTTTCGATGCAGGCGCGTTTGCAGGCTAACCCGGCGATGGCAAGCGCGGTGGATACCGTGACGGGCCTCGGCGCTTCGTTCGGTCTGATCTGAGGTGGTTATGCTGACTAAAGAACCATCTTTCGCGTCACTTCTCATAAAGCAAAGCCCGGCAATGCACTACGGTCATGGCTGGATCATGGGGAAAGATGGCAAGCGCTGGCACCCGTGCCGCTCTCAGGATGAACTGCTGGCTGACCTGTCCACAACCAAACAGGGGAAATCATGGCTATTGAAGGCGCTACGGCGACTGTTCCATTAAGCCCCGGTGAACGCCTGGATGGCCTGAACCATATTGCGGAATTGAGGGCTAAAGTGTTTGGTCTGAATATTGAGCCGGAGCTTGAAAGGTTTATTAAAGATATGCGCGACCCACGCGACGTAAATAATAAACAGAATGAGCGGGCACTGGCAGCCATTTTTTATATGGCAAAAATTCCGGCAGAACGTCACGGCGTCAATATTAGTGATCTGACTACTGACGAAAAGCGGGAACTGGTGAAAGCAATGAATCATTTTCGTGCAGTGGTGAGCTTATTTCCAAAACGGCTAACCATGCCGAATTAATCCACAACAGAAATTAATGGCGTAAACCCGCCGGGCTTCTTATTGCCCAAATTCAGGAGAAACAACTATGCGAAATATTGAAACCCGTACCACTAAAACCGGACCAGATGATGCTGGACTCAACCTGCTGCTGACTGAGGCACGCAAAGAAGAACGCCGTGGACGCGCAGATGTGATGGCTGCGCGTCTGGATTCTTTAGCTGCTCGTATCGTGTCACGTCAGCTTAACCACACGGAAGCGGCTGAGCTGCTGCGTCAGGAAGCTGTGAAGATTCAGAACGAAGCACAGGAGATCCACTGATGGCTGATTCAATGGACCTCGTACAGCTGCGCGTTGAAGAAGAACGCCAGCGCCACATCCACACCGCCCGCAATAAAGCGCCGGGCGTTTCCCGTGTTCTCTGCATTGATTGCGATGCGCCGATCCCGCCAGCTCGCCGCCGCGCCATTCCGGGCGTGCAGTGCTGCGTCACTTGTCAGGAAATAGCAGAGCTGAAAGGCAAACATTACAACGGAGGTGCTGTATGAGCACTATCCTGAAATGGGCGGGAAATAAAACCGCCATCATGCCGGAACTGAAAAAACACCTTCCTGCTGGCCCGCGACTGGTTGAACCTTTTGCGGGTTCATGCGCTGTAATGATGGCGACAGACTATCCTCATTATCTTGTCGCGGATATTAACCCTGATTTAATAAATCTATATCGGGAGATAGCAACAAACGCATCAGATTTTATTGAGCGTGCCAAACATCTGTTTAAAACATTCAATAGTGAAGATGGTTATTATGATAGCCGAGATTCATTCAATCACGATAAAGCCCCTGAATGGCGCGCGCCGCTGTTTTTATTCTTAAATCGCCACTGTTACCGTGGTCTTTGCCGTTATAACAAAAAGGGTGAGCTTAACGTCCCTTACGGTAATTATAAAAAACCGTATTTTCCTGAAAATGAAATACGCGCTTTTGCTGAAAAAGCTACCCGCGCCACGTTCATTTGCGCCAGCTATGACGAAACTTTGGCATTGTTAGTGCCTGGGGATGTTATTTATTGCGATCCGCCTTATGACGGTACTTTCAGTGGCTATCACACTGCCGGTTTTACTGAGGACGATCAGTATCATCTGGCCTCTATTCTTGAGCGCCGTGCATCAGAAGGCCATCCGGTCATCGTTTCGAACAGCGACACTTTCCTGACTCGTTCCCTGTATCGCAATTTCACTCATAACCGCATTAACGTAAAACGCAGCATTGGTATTGCTGCAGGCGAAGGGAAAACCGCAGACGAACTAATTGCTGTACTCAAACCGAAAGTATGGGCTGGCTTTGATCCAGCTGGCGGCCCTGATTACTCGGTCGTGCATGAGGTGCGCGCGTGATTCATCACGAAGTTGAAAAGCACGGCGGTGCAGAAGATTCCGCCGCTGCTTTTGCCTGGAATGTACCTAAAAAGGCGATTAACCCCTACATGGACCCGGCGGAAGTAGCGCCGGTTTCTGCGCTTTCAAACCTGATTACTCTCTATGCTGCGGATAACGAGCAGGAGCAGCTGCGCCGCGAGGCCCTGAGTAATGAGGTCTGGGAACGCTATTTCTACAATGAATCCCGTGATCCTGTTCAGCGAGAAATGGAGCAGGATCAGCTGATAAGCCGCGCCAAAATGGCCCGCGAGCAGCAGCAATTCAATCCCGATCTGGTCATCGTTGCTGACGTGAGCGCCCAACCGGCGCACATCAGTAAGCCGCTGCTTGAACGGATTAAATATTTCGAGGGTCTGGGCAAGCCGAAGGCTTATTCCCGCTATCTGCGTGAAACCATCAGGCCGTGCCTTGAACGCCTGGAGCGCGTGCGTACCAGCCAGATTTCTGCGTCATTCCGTTTTATGGCGAGCCACGACGGGCTGGAGGGCCTGCTGGTTCTGCCGGAAATGAACCAGGAGCAGGTCAAGCGGTTATCTACCCTGGTGGCGGCACACATGAGCATGTGTCTGGATGCTGCCTGCGGTGAGCTGTTTACGGATGAAGACGTTACGCCGGAAGAGATCCGCCGGTCATGGGAAAGGGTGGCCGCTGAGGCAATGCGCCTTGATGTTATCCCGCCTGCTTTCGAGCAGCTGCGCCGCAAAAAGCGCCGCCGTAACCCGGTCCCATACGAACTTATTCCGGGCTCGCTTGCCCGTATGCTTTGCGCGGACTGGTGGTATCGCAAGCTGTGGCAGATGCGGTGTGAATGGCGGGAAGAACAGCTGCGTGCTGTCTGCCTGGTTAACAAAAAGGCGTCCCCGTATGTCAGCTATGAGGCAGTGATCCACAAACGCGAACAGCGCCGCAAATCACTGGAGTTTTTCCGCTCGCATGAGCTGGTTAACGCCGAAGGTGACACGCTGGATTTGGAAGAAGTGGTAAACGCCAGCAGCAGCAATCCGGCGCACCGGCGCAACGAAATGATGGCCTGCGTTAAGGGGCTGGAGCTGATCGCAGAAATGCGTGGCGAATGCGCCGTGTTCTATACCATCACCTGCCCGTCACGCTTTCACGCGACGCTTAATAACGGCAGGCCAAACCCGAAATGGACCAGTGCTACGGTCCGCCAGAGCAGCGATTACCTGGTGAATATGTTCGCCGCCTTCCGTAAGGCGATGCACAAAGCCGGGCTGCGCTGGTATGGCGTCCGCGTTGCTGAACCACATCATGACGGCACTGTGCACTGGCACCTGCTGTGCTTCATGCGCAAGAAAGACCGCAAATCCATAACCGCGCTGCTGCGTAAATTCGCCATTCGTGAGGACCGGGAGGAGCTGGGCACCAATACCGGGCCGCGCTTCAAGTCCGAGCTTATCAACCCCCGCAAGGGTACGCCGACCAGTTATATCGCCAAATACATCAGCAAAAACATCGACGGTCGCGGGCTGGCGCAGGAAATCAGTAAAGAAACGGGCAGATCACTGCGCGATAACGCTGAGAACGTGAACGCCTGGGCTTCGCTGCACCGTGTCCAGCAATTCCGCTTCTTTGGTATCCCTGGCCGCCAGGCGTACCGCGAGCTGCGCCTTCTGGCTGGACAGGCTGCCAGAGTGCAGGGGGACAAGAAGGCAGGCGCGCCGGTACTGGAAAACCCGCGTTTGGATGCTGTGCTGGCCGCAGCTGATGCTGGCTGTTTTGCCACCTACATCATGAAGCAGGGCGGCGTTTTGGTTCCCCGTAAACATCACCTTGTCAGGACTGCCTACGAGCTCAACGAGGAGCCGAGCGCCTACGGCGATCATGGTGTTCGTATTTATGGCATCTGGTCCCCGCTCATTGAGGGCCGGATCTGCACTCATGCAGTGAAGTGGAAAATGGTTCGTAAAGCCGTTGACCTTCAGGAGGCGACAGCCGACCAGGGCGCTTGCGCCCCTTGGACTCGTGGCAATAACTGTCCCCCTGTTGAAAATCTGAACAAATCAGGGGGTGATTTACCCGATATTAAAACCATGGATGAGAAGGAGCTGCAGGAATATCTCCACAACATGGGCCATAAGGAACGGCGGGAGCTGACAGCCAGGTTAAGGCTGGTAAAACCGAAGCGGAAAAAAGCATATAAACAGAATATTTCGGATCAGCAGCGCCTGCAGCTTGAGGCAGAACTGAGTTCCAGAGGGTTCGATGGTAGCGAGTCAGAGATTGACCTGCTTCTGCGCGGCGGCAGTATTCCGTCAGGTGCCGGGCTGCGTATTTTATACCGCAACCACCGTCTGCAGGAAGATGACAAATGGCGTCAGTGGTACTGATGCCGCCGCTTTAACAATTCTTGCTCTTATTGATCCGCATCAGAGCGATCTAATTGACAGATAAAAAACGGTTTACATTCGCAAATCCCTACTATACTGTAATTATAAACAGTGGATATATATACAGTTGTTGTGTGTCCGAGGTAGTGATAGGAGGGAAAATGCAGGATTATCTTTTGGAGTCATTGAAGCTCCAGCGCATTGATTTTTTTATCAAGCTTGTAGCGGCTAGTGAGTGCAGCGATGAAGAAAAACGGCTGGCTATCCAGTGGGTGTCCGAACTGACCGACGAGCTGATGGCGAAAATCCGCAGCCATGAATACTGCCGGTCGATGGACGTAACCAGTTAAGGGGAATCTGTATGCGCATTGAAATAATGATCGATAAAGAGCAGAAGATTAGCCAGGCTACACTGGACGCCCTTGAATCCGAGCTTTACCGTAATTTGCGCCCTCTGTATCCCAAAACAGCAATTCGTATCCGTAAGGGCAGCGCCAACGGCGTCGAGCTGAGCGGGTTAAAACTGGATGAAGATAAAAAGCGAGTGATGGAAATAATGCAGCAGGTCTGGGAGGACGACAGCTGGTTACATTAGCGAACGTTGCGGACGATAAAACTGGTTTTTACCGTCCGCAACGTTGAACAACGAGCCACGCGAGGCGTTAGTGCTGTTGTGCATGTCTATGCCGCATGAAATCGCATGATCGTTTGAGGATCGTTTTTGCTCAGGCCCGCCAGAACTGGCGGGCTTTTGCTTATGTCATGCAGGTGCATGAAAACCACTACACAAAGCGGGCAGGCGTGGCGGGGATACGAGCGCGCAGTTCGGGGTTAAATCCCTAAAATCAGGCGCATCCTCCGGCCCGCTGGCGGCTTCAATCCTAAAGGGTAGGGGTAGAGGCAAAAAATATCAGCGCCCCGCAGAAGGCTGCTGGCGCGTTGGTAGGGCATAAGCAACAGATGGCTTTTTGTGCGGATAAAAACAAGTGAGCCAAAAAAGATGTTGAATAGGATGCAAGGTTGCCTGTAGATTTTGTGTTCTATCACAAGTTGCAGTGATAGGTGGCAGACCTTGAAAAGATTCTGCTAAAGTCCCATTAAAGATTTATAGTCTTTGTCCGAAAATGACATTAAAGTAGTCGCCTTTAGTGCTGTTAGTGTAAGGGACAAGGAATTGAACTTAGAGCAGATTGCTAGTCTAAGCATCAGTAATCTTCAGATGCTTCTAGACAACATGAAGATGCCGATAGCTGTCGGTCCTATCAATGACGAAGACTATGTAATCTTGACTTCAGGTTTTGCTCAGCTTGAATGGGATCATGGTTTTTCACGTTATGGAAACCGGGACGATAAGTTTGAGTTTTGTCTGAAACTGTTGTCTGGTCCGCTAAGGCATATTCCATCTGGCGCAGCTTTGTGTACCTTTGATGAGGACACTGGTGTTATTGAGATTCATTTTGTTGAATCCTTCGTGAAGGACGGTGACGTAGGTCATCCTCTTTACGGCAACATGTTTATGATCACGCTTTGGGGTGTGTATCTGTTTGGGGCTGCTGTCGGGTGTACAGAGATTAGAATCCCGGAAGCTCTGAATCATAGAGTGGCTGCCCACTACAAAAAATTTGGCTTCGAAGGTGATATCAACTTGCTTTCGGCACCATTTGCTACAATCAGTGATGTAGTAAGACGCTATATTACTTCTAACAAACAGTAGATAAATTTTTGCGCAGTGGTACAATGCTGCGCCAACCATCCACCACCGGATGATGAGGCTAGGCCTCTAAGAGGAAATCATGACTATGACGCATAGTGACAAGAAAACTCAGAAGCATTACTCAGTATCTGACGTTTTCACCCGTATGGGCGTCGCAATGGAAGAACTACTTCAGGCGGCCCCACACATGATGCAGGAAGGCAAGTTTGAAGGGAATGAGCTGCATGGCAGACTCAAAGAGAAGCAGAAAGCTGCTTAATTCCATACTGCGTTTTGCATGAAGCCCGGACAAACCGGGCTTTTTTATGCCTGTTATTCAGCTTCCAGAGCGTAAGGACTGAAGCTGATCACTTCATCACCCAACCATTCGTTTATCTCTTCGAAGCGCTTTTGAAGTGGGATGAGTTCATTGCGAACAAAGACGCGACTTGCCTTTTCAACATCACCAAATCCGCCGGTATTCGTTGGAATAATCCCCATCAGCTGCGGCGGCACGCGATGAGCTGCCAGCATGTCATCACGGCTCACATTCTTGATGTTAAGAAACTCATCTTTCGCTGCGACTTCTGACAACGGGATGATCTGAATGCCGTCTTTCTTGCCGTTCGGGCTGTACATAAACAGGTTGCGGAAGTTGCCTGGCCCTTTCGATTTTTTCAGCGCTTCGCGTATGTTGTCCACGTCTTTCTGATCGGCGGCGGGGTCGCTCATGTACATGATAAAACCAGCATGGCTACCGTTTAGGTAATACTTACGGCGAAACAGCGTGGCCGATTCATTCAGCAGGGCGGAGGGAATGGCGGAGAGGTATTCCGGCATCCCGTAAAGCTCCTGGTTAACGTCGGGTTCCATCAGGTGAAACACGCTTCCCTCATCGAACTGATAGGGCTGCGAGTTGTAGCCATACTGTGCAAACCAGTAGGTGTCCTGGTCAATGCCACGACGGGTATATTTGGCAAGCGAGGCGCACAGCTCCATGATCTGCCCTAACCGGTTCATGCGTTTTTCAAGGTAGGCATTGCCGAATACCAGAAAGTCCTGGGCGAACCGGGAAAAGGCTTGCTTAGACAGCCAGCGGTGAGGGATGAAGGTACTGGTAAGAATATTGCGTTTTACCTGAATAGCGCTGGAGTGATGCACGGCGGCGCGGTAAGTTCGCGCCAGGCCATCCATGCTGATCGGTGGTTCGTACCAGCGGTCTACCTGCACGCACTCCAGGTAATCAAATAACTCCCGGCGGTCCATCACGGGGATCGGATCGCCAAAAGTAAACGCCTCCGCATGTGCATTACTGACCATGTTGGCCGTATTGGTGGCGGTCTGGCCGCGCGGTGCCTTGCTGCGGTTTTTGCGGTTAGCCATTAAAAAATCTCCACGATGTTGCTGGTACTGGCGGAAGCTCCTGCCAGTGGTTCGTTATAAAGTGCGTGCATGGTTGCCCAGGCTAAATCCGCGTGGCTGGCTTCCTCTGTGCGGGCTGCTTCGTAGGTTGGCCGGTTGCCGCTGGCGGTGGTTGAACGGCGAATGGACATAAAGGACTGCGCGATATCCAGCATCCCCGCATCAAACTCCAGACGGCGCCCGCTGATGATGTCGTAGGCTTTAAGCACCAGGGCATTTTTTACGGTCGGGTTGTAGACAAACTCACGCGCGGCAGGGAAGAACTGCTTAACCGTTTTGTAAACGCCATCGCCAACGCCGGTCGAGTCAATGCCGATGTAGGTCACGTTGTAGCGTCTGGTGATTTCCTCAATCGCTGAGGCCTGGGCGCGGAAGTCCATCCCGCGCCACTGGTGACGCTCAAGGATACGGAATTTACCGCCGGGGACGACGGGAGGCGCAATGACCACGCAACCGGCGCTGTCACCGTTCTGCGTTCCTTTTGCCGGGTCATAGCCGATCCAGACAGGGTGGTATGCAAACGGACGCAGTAAAAGCGGTTCGAAATCGTCCCACACATCCCAGCTGTCAACCATGCAGGACTGCAGCAACGCCAGCG
Organism: Salmonella sp. SSDFZ54; assembly: GCF_004010735.1. Taxonomy (NCBI): domain Bacteria; kingdom Pseudomonadati; phylum Pseudomonadota; class Gammaproteobacteria; order Enterobacterales; family Enterobacteriaceae; genus Salmonella; species Salmonella sp. SSDFZ54. The sequence goes on along the minus strand of NZ_CP034819.1, from coordinate 1,241,511 downwards.
GGAACACGGACGCCAGGTCGTCAACAAACTGACACATCAGCAGGTTGTTGTATTCGTCCGGGCTGTACTCCAGGCGCAGCTGGTCCAGGTCGAAAAGGTTACACCCGCCGTTTACGGCATCTTCAATGGTGACTATCTGGCGGTACTGGCCGTCAGGGCATAAAACGCCGTGCGCCAGGCTACTGTGAGAAAGGTCAAATTCTACCCTGTCGGCTTTCGGGCGCCCTTTATTGAACAGGGCGCCAGACCAGAACGGGTAGGCGCTGTGCGTCAGGCTGGAAGGTGTAGAAAAATAGGTCTGGCGCCATTTTTTGTGCAGCGCCATACCGGAGGCCACCTTACGCAGCTCCTGGAATTTAGGTATCCAGAAATACTCATCAAGATACAGATTGCCGTGATAGCTCTGCGCGGTACGGGCATTTGTACCGAGGAAGTAAAGACAGGCGCCGTTAGGCAGCACCATCGGATCGCCTTTCAGCTCAACATCCACCTCTTTTGCGAAGTCGATGATGTACTGTTTAAAAACGTGTGCCTGAGCTTTACTCGCTGACAGAAAGATTTGATTTCGCCCCGTGGTCAGGGCGTCTATCAACGCTTCACGGGCGAAATAGTAGGTTGCACCGATCTGGCGTGACTTTAAGAGGTTGCGGATACGGTGTTTGATACCAGCGTCCCACCAGTGGCGCTGGTACTCGAACATACCGGCGCGGAAAATCTCTTCCAACTTTTCGATCTGTTCGTCGGTAAACAGGTTTTTTTCCGGCGGCTTGCGCGGGCCTTTATTGCGGTTGGCCACGTTGGGGTTCAGGTCTGCTTCATTCCCGCCATTGTTAAATTTGCCGATCCTGGCCTGTCGTTCGGACTGACGCGCCAGCAAGTCAATTTCTTTAAAATCCTTTCCTTCTTTCTGCTCCTTCATGACGAGCTGGCAGTAACGTGCGGCGGTGGTGAGCTGCATCTGATCCAGTGGGCCATATTCGCCCCACTTATCGCGTTTTTTCCAGCTGTGAACGGTTGCAACTTTCTCGCCCAGCATTTCAGCAATGCGGGCTACGCGGTATCCCTGAAAGTACATCAGCATTGCCTGACGACGGGGATCGAGGTCTGCGGGGGTCAGTGTTGTCATGGCACAAACATACGGCCTCAAATCAGCACTTTCCCCGGCTTCGCATTGTGTGGGAGTTCGCACAAACCCAACGCGTTGTTTACACGCGCCTATCACCGCAAACATAAGGCTCTGAACGTGTTACGAACTAACTAACCGGAGCCGGACCGATGGCAAAAAAATCTAAGCGTTTTCGTATTGGGGTCGAAGGGGCCACCACTGACGGGCGCGTAATTGAACGTGACTGGATCACCCAGATGGCGGCGAGCTATAACCCGCAGGTATACACCGCGCTGATCAATATGGAACACATCAAGGGTTTTACCCCTGATGGGCCTTTCCGTCGTTTTGGCATGGTGGAAAAACTGGAAGCGGAAGAAATCACCGAAGGGGCTTTGTCCGGGAAGATGGCGCTGTATGGCTGGATTGCCCCGACGGACGATCTGGTCACCATGACCGGTAACTGGCAGAAGCTTTTCACCTCAATGGAAGTTAACACCAGTTTTGCCGATACCGGCTCCGCTTATCTGGTTGGTCTGGCGGTTACTGACGATCCGGCAAGCCTCGGTACTGAAATGCTGCAGTTCAGCGCCAGCGCAGAACATAACCCCCTGGCGCGCCGCAAGCTGGACAAAGACAACCTGTTTACCGCAGCTCTTGAAACGCTGATCGAGTTTGAGGACGTGCCGGAAAAAACCAGCCTGTTTACCCGCGTGAAAGAGCTACTGTCCCGCAAAGGCGCCGATGATAACGCCCGCTTTGCTGATGTGAATCAGGCTGTTGAAACCATCGCGCGTGAGCATCAGACGCTGGCGGAGCAGGTCAGCACCCATCAAACCGATTTCAGCAACAAGCTGAGCAATATGCAAAAGGTTGTTGATGAGACAACCAGCGCACTCTCCACCCTGCGTGAGCAGCTTTCCACTCAGGACAGCCGCAGCGAACGCCGCCCTAATGCGACCGGCAATAACGGCGCAGAACAAACCACCGATTGCTGACGGAGCAAAAGCACAATGAAAAAAGAGACACGTTTTAAATTCAACGGCTATCTGACGCAGCTCGCCAAACTCAACGGCGTATCTGTGAGCGATATCGCCTCGAAATATACGGCTGAGCCGTCAGTCGCGCAGACGCTGGAAACGAAAATCCAGGAGTCTTCCTCGTTCCTGCAGCAAATCAACATTATCCCGGTTGATGAGCAGTCCGGCGAGCGTCTGGGGCTGGGTATTGGTTCCAGTATTGCCGGAAATACTGATACCACCCAGAAAGACCGTGAACCCGTTGATCCGACTTACATCGACGGTGAAGGGTACAAGTGTACCCAGACCAACTCTGATACGGCGCTGCCCTATGCGAAGCTGGATTTATGGGCCAAATTCCAGGACTTCCAGACGCGCATCCGTGACGCCATCATTACCCGCCAGGCGCTTGACCGCATCATGATCGGCTTCAACGGCGTGAAGCGTGAGAAAACGTCAGACCGCGCGACCTATCCACTGCTGCAGGATGTGAATATCGGCTGGCTGGAGAAAATCCGCCAGGAGAAACCCGTTCAGGTAATGGATAAGATCGTGTCCGAAGGCGAGGTGATTTCTCAGACTATCCGTGTTGGTAAAGGCGGTGATTTCCTGAATCTGGACGCGCTGGTTATGGGCGCCGTGAATGAGAAAATCGCGCCGTGGTATCAGGAAGATACGGAGCTTGTGGTTATCGTCGGGCGCCAGTTACTGGCGGATAAATATTTCCCGATCGTCAACCGTGACCAGCCAAACAGCGAAGCGATGGCGGCCGATCTCATCATCAGCCAGAAGCGTATCGGCAACCTCCCGGCCGTTCGTGCGCCGTTCTTCCCGGCTAATGCCATGCTGATCACCCGCCTGGATAACCTGTCTATTTACTGGCAATCAGGCTCCCGCCGCCGTTCGGTCATCGACAATCCGAAGCGTGACCGCGTGGAGAACTTCGAGTCCGTTAACGAGGCGTATGTTGTCGAAGATTACGATGGCGTTTGCCTGGTTGAGAACATCGAACTGTTACCCGTGCAGGCAGGTGGCAATGCCAGCCCAGCGCTGACAACTGAAACCATCCAGGAAATCGTCACGGCAGCGGTGAAAGGCGCGCTTGATGCGCAGGCAGCTGGCGGTGCTGGCGCCGGAGCGTGATAAATGAATCCGTTCCGTGCTCACACTCAGTATGTACAGGCACAGGATGCCGCCCGGCAGGGCGGCAGTAATGCCAGCCTGACGGGCTACAACCAGATGCTGTTACAGCTGACAGAACACCGCAGGCGCCTTAAAACCGTCCAGTCAAATGAGCGCAAGGCTCAGCTCAAACGTGAGTTTCTTCCCGCTTATGCCTCATGGATTGCCGGTTTACTGGATGCTGACGCGTCAGGCCAGGACGACGTGGCGATGTACGTCATGATCTGGCGCATTGATGCCGGAGACTATACCGGCGCGCTGGACATTGCCCGTCATGCCATTAAACACGGCTGGGTCCTGCCGCAGCGCTTCAACCGGACCTGCGGGACCGCTGTTGCGGAAGAGTTTGCCGACGCGGCAATGCGCGCTTTTTCTGCCGGTGAATCATTCAGTGCCGCCATTCTTACCCAGGTGCTCGATATCGTTGAAGGTCAGGATATGCCGGATCAGTCCCGCGCCCGACTTCATAAGGCGATGGGCTACGCGCTGCGGGATAACGATCAGGCAGTGGCGGCACTTAACCATCTGAAGCGTGCCCTGCAGCTGGATAACAGTTCTGGCGTCAAAACCGAAATCAACAAGCTTGAAAGCCGATTGCGACAGGCAATGTCGGCTTAACGAATCGTGCCAACGCGCGGGGCGGCACGGGGTGGCGACAGGCTTTATGCCGCGTCAAAACCCCGTCCACCGCCCAACTATTTGGGAGTGCCAGAAATATGCAATTCGTTTCGCCGGAACAGGCCGGGGAAAGTACCCAGGACGTGATTAAAAACACCAGTTTCTGGCCTGATGTCAGGGTTTCAGAGTTCCGCCGTGATATGCGCATGGATGGGAGTGTCACCGATCCACGCCTGCGTCTGGCGTTGCTGACAGCGATTGCTGAAGTTAACGCCGATCTTTATGAGTTCCGCGAGAAACAACGGGCGCAGGGGTATGAGAGCCTGGCCGACGTCCCTGCTGATGTGATCGACGGCGAAAGCCAGCGGCTCATGCTGTATCGCCGTGCGGTGTTTTGCTGGGCAAAAGCAAACCTGGTTGAGCGCTATCGCGATTTTGACGCAACCGGCGACGGAAGCAAGAAAGCCGAAGATATCGAAACAACCTTAGGCGAGCTGTGGCGCGATGTGCGCTGGGCAGAGTCCCGCCTGCGCGATATGCCGCATATGACGGTGGAGCTGATTTGATGAAAGTGCGTGCGCATCAGTATGACACGGTGGACGCACTCTGCTGGCGCCATTACGGACGCACGCAGGGAGTCACTGAACAGGTGCTGCAGGCGAATCCGGGGCTGGCTGAATATGGCCCCTTTTTACCGCACGGGCTGCAGGTGGAGCTGCCGGACATTACGGCGTCAACCACGGCGCAGACCGTCCAGCTATGGGACTGAATTATGACGCTTGAACGAATCAGCGCCTTTATCACTTACTGCATCGCCGTGCTGCTGGCATGGCTGGGCGATCTGTCGCTCAAGGATGCGTCAACGGTTGGCGGCGTACTGATTGGCGTGCTGATGCTGGCTATCAACTGGTACTACAAACACCAGTCTTTCAAATTGTTACGTGGCGGCAAAATTTCGCGGGGGGAATATGAATCCTTCAATCGTTAAGCGCTGCCTTGTCGGGGCGGTGCTGGCTATCGCCGCCACGCTGCCCGGATTTCAGTCGCTTCATACCTCCGTTGAGGGGCTGAAACTGATTGCCGATTACGAGGGATGCCGCCTGCAGCCTTATCAGTGCAGCGCGGGCGTGTGGACTGACGGGATCGGCAATACGTCCGGTGTGGTGCCGGGCAAAACTATCACGGAACGGCAGGCGGCGCAGGGGTTAATAAACAATGTGCTGCTGACTGAAAAAAGGCTGGATGCCTGCCTGACAGTGAAGCCCCCGCAACATGTCTACGATGCGCTGGTGAGCATTGGTTTCAATGTGGGGACCGGCGCGATCTGCAGGTCAACCATGGTGTCATTTATCAATCGCCAGCAGTGGTGGCAGGCATGCAACCAGCTACCTCGCTGGATTTACGTTAACGGTGTGAAAAATAAAGGTCTGGAGAACCGCCGCGCGCGGGAAATGGCCTGGTGCTTAAAAGGAGCATAACGGAATGAAAAAGAAAGTCATGAGCGTTTTTTTCCAGCTGGCATGGGTTGCGCTGTTGGTTATCAGCCTGCTGTATCCGCGCAGCGGTGCGCCGGTTCTGGTTGGTGCGTCTGTCCAGGTGTCATGCTTCCTCGCCTGGCTGCTTGCTGCGCTGTGCACCGTCGGGTGGTTCGCCGGAGATCGGGCGCGCGATGAGGTCAGGGCGGCATTGCTGAAATTCAGGGCGCACCCCGTAAAACCCGTGCGTACATGGGTAATCAGGCTGCTTATTGTTCTGTGCCTGGCGTTTTCGGGATGGGTGATCACCCTGGTCTTCTACCTGCTGACTCTGGTTTTGTATCAGATTGCCCGCGCGCAGCTTCATGAGCCGATGGCGGCCTGATGCGTGCGCTGGCGGTAGTGCTGGCCCTGGCACTTGCGGCGCTGGGCTGGCAGTCGTGGCGGCTTAACAATGCCAGCCACACCATCGAGACGCAGGGCGTGGCGCTGAAAAGCAAAGCGCAGGAGCTGACGAAGAAAAACAGCCAGCTAATCGGCCTGTCCATTCTGACCGAAACCAACAGCCGGGAGCAGACGCGGCTTTATGCGGCAGCGGAACAGACCACCGCACTGCTGCGAAGCCGTCAGCGCCGGATCGAGGAACTGAAACGTGAAAACGAGGATTTGCGCCGCTGGGCTGACACTCCTTTGCCTGCTGACATTATCCGGCTGCGGGAGCGTCCGGCCCTTGCCGGAGGTGCAGCTTACCGTGAGTGGCTGTCCCAGAGTGACGCAGTGCCGCCTGGAAAGGTCAGCGCCGCGCAGTAACGGCGATCTGAATGCGGTGCTGGATGAAACTGAGGCCGCCTGGGCGGTCTGTGCTGACAAAGTGGACACGATTATTGCGTGTCAGGAGCGAGACAGTGAACAAACCGCAGTCCTTACGCAGCGCCCTGAATAAAGCGGTTGCCTATGTCCGGGACAACCCGGACAAGCTGCACCTTTTCGTTGATAACGGCTCACTGGTGGCAACAGGAGCCAGCTCCATGTCATGGGAATACCGCTACACCCTGAATGTGGTGATCGAGGATTTCAGCGGCGACCAGAATCTGCTGATGGCTCCAGTCCTGCTGTGGCTCAGTACCAGCCAGCCGGATGCCATCAACAACCCGGATCTGCGCGAAAAACTGTTCACCTTTGAAGTGGATATTCTGCGCAACGATGTGTGCGATATCAGTATGAATCTGCAACTGACTGAGCGTGTGCTGGTCAGCACTGACGGCAGCGTGTCGAGCGTTGAAGCGGTGCCGGAGCCGGACGAACCCGAAGAAATGTGGACGGTGAAACGTGGATGAGCTGCAGAGGGTGGATGACTGGCTGACGGCGCTGCTGGCAAATCTGGAGCCTGCTGCACGCAACCGTATGATGCGGCAACTGGCGCAACAGCTGCGCCGGACGCAGCAGCAGAACATCAGGCTACAGCGTAATCCTGACGGCAGCGGCTATGAGCCGCGACGGGTGACAGCCCGCAGCAAGAAGGGGCGCATCAAACGCCAGATGTTTGCAAAGCTTCGCACCACAAAATACCTGAAAACCGCCGCCAGTGCGGACTCCGCCAGCGTGCAGTTTGATGGCAAGGTGCAGCGCATTGCCCGTGTTCACCATTACGGCCTGCGTGATCGCGTCAGCCGAAAAGGCCCGGAGGTCCGCTACGCAGAGCGCCGCTTGTTAGGCGTGAATGATGAGGTGGAAACCATCACCCGTGACACTCTGCTGCGCTGGCTGGCGGGGTGATCTTTGTGTCACCGCTGGCACAAGCGCCCACGCTGCCTCCCTTTCCCCTCTGATGGCAACCTTTCGTTATGAATGCACAACTGACCGAAATCATGCGCCTTATCACTAACCTGATCCGCACCGGCACCGTGACCGAAGTGGACCGGGAAAACTGGCTGTGCCGGGTGAAAGTGGGCGAGCTTGAAACTAACTGGATTAACTGGCTGACGCTGCGTGCCGGTGGCGCCCGTACATGGTGGTGCCCGTCGCCGGATGAGCAGGTGGTGGTGCTGAGCATGGGCGGCAATCTGGAAACCGCTTTTGTGCTGCCCGCCATCTACTCCAATCAGTTTGCGCCGCCGTCGGATTCTGTGGACGGCTGCGTGACGGAGTACCCGGACGGGGGCTGGTTTGAGTATGAACCCGCCACCGGGCGGTGGCATGTCCGGGGTATCAAATCCATGGTGATCGAGGCGGCGGACAATATCACCCTCAAAACCGGTGAGTTTGTGGTGGAGGCTGATACCACGCGCATTAACAGCGAGATGGTGATCAATGGCGGCGTCACCCAGGGCGGCGGCGCGATGAGTTCCAACGGGATCGTGGTGGATAAACACGGTCACACCGGCGTGAAGTCCGGCGGTGATACGTCAGGAGGCCCGGTATGACGCTGTATATCGGCATGAGCCAGGGTAACGGCAAGGCCATTACTGATACGGACCATCTGCGCCAGTCAGTGCGGGATATTCTGCTGACGCCGCAGGGCAGCCGGATTGCCCGTCGGGAATATGGTTCCCTGCTATCCGCCCTGATTGACCAGCCGCAGAACCCGGCGCTACGCCTGCAGGTCATGTCTGCGGTCTATGTGGCGCTGAGTCGCTGGGAGCCACGGCTTACGCTGGATTCCATCACCATCAGCAGCAATTTTGACGGCTCCATGGTGGTTGAGCTTACCGGGCAGCGCAATAACGGCGCGCCGGTTTCCCTTTCGGTAACTACAGGAGCAGACAATGGCAGTGATTGACCTTTCCCGGTTGCCCGCGCCGCAGATAGTGGACGTGCCGGATTTTGAGACGCTGCTGGCTGAGCGCAAAGCCGCTTTTGTGGCCCTTTATCCGGCGGATGAGCAGGACGCGGTACGGCGCACGCTGGCGCTGGAATCTGAACCCGTCACCAAGCTGCTGCAGGAAAGCACCTACCGCGAAATCCTGCTGCGCCAGCGTATTAACGAGGCCGCGCAGGCGGTCATGGTGGCGTATGCCATCGGCGGCGATCTCGATCAGCTGGCAGCTAACTACAACGTGAAGCGCCTGACGGTAGTACCTGCCGACAATGACGCTGTGCCGCCGGTTGCTGCCGTCATGGAAAGCGATGAGGAGCTGCGTCTGCGTGTCCCGGCTGCATTTGAGGGATTGTCCGTTGCGGGACCGACGGCGGCCTATGAGTTTCACGCCAAAAGCGCGGACGGGCGCGTGGCAGATGCCAGCGCAACCAGCCCGGCACCGGCGGAGGTGGTGCTTACCGTGCTGAGCCGTGAGGGTGACGGTACGGCAGAGGCTGATCTGCTGGCGGTGGTGGAGCAGGCGCTTAACAGCGAGAACGTGCGCCCGGTGGCGGACCGCCTGACGGTGCGCAGCGCCGAAATTATCCTGTACAGCGTGGATGCAACGATTTTTCTTTATCCGGGACCGGAGGCTGAGCCGGTGATGGCAGAAGCAAAAGCCAGCCTGCAGAAGTACATCGCCAGTCAGACGCGGCTGGGCCGTGATATCCGTCGCAGTGCCATTTATGCCGCGCTGCACGTTGAGGGCGTCCAGCGTGTGGAGCTGGCCTCCCCGCTTGCAGATGTTGTGCTGGATAAGACGCAGGCGGCGTCCTGTACTGAATGGAGCGTAACCAACGGGGGCACGGATGAATAGCCTGCTGCCGCCCGGTTCATCGCCGCTTGAGCGCCGACTGGCGCAGACCTGCAGCGGTATTTCAGATCTGCAGGTGCCGCTGCGCGATTTGTGGAACCCGGCAACGTGTCCGGTCAGATTTCTGCCGTATCTGGCGTGGGCGTTTTCCGTTGACCGCTGGGATGAGAACTGGCCGGAAGAAACCAAACGTGACGTTATTCGCAGTGCGTATTTCATTCACTGCCACAAAGGCACGATAGGCGCAGTCAGGCGAGTTATTGAGCCGCTCGGTTACATCATCAACGTTACGGAATGGTGGGAGACAGGCGACCCGGCAGGCACATTTCGTCTTGATATTGGTGTACTGGAAAGCGGTATTACTGAGGAAATGTATTTAGAAATGGAGCGGCTCATTGCAGATGCAAAGCCAGCCAGCCGCCATCTTATCGGCCTCAATATTATTCAGGATGTGCCTGGCTATCTGTACACCGGCGCGTTGACGTATGACGGCGACATCATCACGGTTTACCCGGATAAGTGAGAGGACAATGACAGTAAAATATAAAACGGTCATCACCAAAGCCGGTGCAATCAAGCTGGCTGCAGCGACCGTCCCGAACGGGAAAAAAGTGAATTTTACGGCGATGGCAATCGGCGACGGTGGCGGTACATTGCCGGTGCCTGATGCCAACCAGACAAAGCTCGTCAATGAAGTCTGGCGCTATAAACTGAACAAAATCAGCCAGGACAATAAGCATCAAAATTATGTGGTCGCGGAGCTGCTTATCCCGCCTGAAACCGGCGGTTTCTGGATGCGCGAAATGGGGCTCTATGACGACACTGGCACGCTGATTGCCGTCGGTAACATGGCGGAAAGCTATAAACCTAAACTTGATGAGGGGTCAGGCCGCGCACAGACCGTGCGTATGGTCATCATGGTAAGCGATATCGAGTCAGTCGAGCTGACGATTGATACCTCAACGGTGATGGCAACGCAGGACTATGTCGACGATAAGCTCGCTGAGCATGAGCAGTCCCGCCGTCATCCTGACGCCACGCTCACTGAAAAGGGTTTCACGCAGCTCAGCAGTGCGACCGACAGCGCGTCTGAGGCGCTCGCAGCAACGCCGAAAGCGGTTAAGGCGGCGTATGACCTTGCTAATGGTAAATATACGGCTCAGGACGCAACCACGGCGCAAAAGGGTATCGTCCAGCTCAGCAGTGCAACCGATAGTACGTCTGAGACGCTCGCAGCGACCCCGAAAGCGGTGAAAATCGCAATGGAGAATGCCAGTGCGCGACTCGCAAAAGAAAGGAATGGCGCTGATATTCCTGATAAGCCTATGTTTGTTCAGAATATTGGGCTGGGAAATGTGCTTTTCAAAGGTGACGGACGGTTCCTCGCGGGAACATTCGTCAGTGATGACGTTGACCGGGTCTCTATCGGTGCGCGGGCGGCTACAGGCTGTCAGTTTATGCGTGCGCATCAGGCTCCTGATGCACCAGATCAGGTAAGTTACTGGCAAATTATCACTCTTACTGAGGTCGTGAGTCCCACGTCCGTGGTGGATGTGCTGGCCATCAGTGGCAATAACGTATTGTTTGGTCATGGCACCGGTGCGGGTATTACCTCATGGCGTAATGTGGCGATGCTGGAAGGTGCTGCCTTTACAGGGGATATTTCCGCTTCCAATGTACGCGGCAGCACTTCTGTCACAGTTGGGGATGGCACAGGAGGACTGACTAAAGGTGGCGCTGATGGGGCTGGGTTTGACGGTAACAACCTGAATATCAAGTCCTGGAATGGTATTGGCTTTCAGTGCTCTTCAGATGACGTTATCCGGGCTTATATCAGCACAAAACTAGGGATTATCGCGGCCAGTGAATCTGTGTATGCAGGTAGCGCTAATCTGTATAAAAACGGTGATGTCTATGGTGACAAATGGAGCACCGGAAATGGTCCTAACTGGCTGAGTTTGTTCCTGGAACATCATGATTCACAAATCAGAAATGATCTGACGACATGGACATCAAATAATTTTCCGACAAAATCTGATGTTTCAGGCGCTCTTTCATTAAAACCAGGGCGTCAGTACATCACTCAGATCGGTGTTTATCAGAATGACAAAACAAAGCCATTTATGCTTCATGATGATAACAGTGGAATATTCCTGGCACCTATGTCCTCAGCAGGATTAGGTGCGAATGGATGGCATAAAGATTCCTCCACCGGGGTGATTACACAGTGGGGTTCTGGCAATGTCCCCGGAAGTCAACAGCAACGAGTTAACTTCCCAATGACATTTCCCAATACCTGTACGACTGTTATTGCCAGTGACACAGGAGCTGGCTCAATAGCCCTATCAACTATGTCAAAGGATAATGGCGGTTTTACTGTTAGGGGTGCTTCGTCAACTTTTGGCTTCAACTGGTTTGCAATGGGATACTGACATGTCACAAGAAAGCAGAAGTAACATGTATATTTACGATGCCAAAACAAATGGCTTTTATGCGGTCTTGCTTAAAGAAAGCTATGAGTTGGCAGGGACATGGCCAAAGGCTGGAGTAGAAGTTACTGAAGAAGAGCACAAGGCTCTGATGGATGGCCAGTCAACAGGAAAAGTAGTTTCAGCCGATAGTGAAGGTAAGCCGGTTCTTACTGATATAGAGATTGATTATGTTGCTTTAGCAACAGCAGAACGCGACAGGCGCTCGGCTGCTGTCACGGCAAAAATCAATCAGCTTATGGAAGCTCAGGATGATAACGATATTACGGCGACAGAACTGCTGGAACTTTCAGCACTGCGAGAATATCGAACTAAACTAAGACGAATGGATTTAACTGCTGCGCCGGATATTAACTGGCCTGAACCTCCCGAAGATTAATCCCGTCCCCGCAACTGCGGGGATTTTTTTACCCCTTCCATTGTGCCATTCACCATACATAGCCCGGCGCGTGCGCAGCGTGCATATCAACCAGAACATAGGCACACCCCCTGTAAACCGGAGAGACTGCCATATGGCTCAGGATTACCACCACGGGGTGCGCGTTGTTGAAATCAACGAGGGCACCCGACCTATCACCACGGTGAGCACCGCCATCGTGGGCATGGTCTGCACCGGCGATGATGCTGATGCGTCCATGTTTCCCCTCAATAAGCCGGTTCTGCTGACCGATGTGCTGACCGCCAGCGGTAAAGCGGGTGAGTCCGGCACGCTGGCCCGTTCGCTGGATGCGATTGCAGACCAGGCTAAACCCGTAACCGTCGTTGTGCGCGTGGCGCAGGGCGAAACCGAAGCGGAAACCACCTCCAACATTATCGGCGGCGTGACCGCTGATGGTAAAAAAACGGGCATGAAAGCGCTGCTTTCGGCGCAGTCGCAGCTGGGCGTCAAGCCGCGAATCCTCGGCGTGCCGGGACACGACACGCAGGCGGTTGCTACTGAACTGTTGAGCGTGGCGCAGAGTCTGCGCGGGTTTGCCTACCTGTCAGCCTACGGCTGCAAAACGGTGGAAGAAGCGATTGCCTACCGCGCTAATTTCAGCCAGCGCGAGGGGATGCTGATTTGGCCTGACTTCATCAACTTTGACACCGTGCTGAATGCAGATGCGACGGCCTATGCCTCCGCCCGCGCGCTCGGCCTGCGCGCCAAAATTGACGAGCAGACCGGCTGGCACAAAACCCTGTCCAACGTGGGCGTGAACGGCGTCACCGGAATTTCCGCCGATGTGTTCTGGGATCTGCAGGACCCTGCAACCGATGCGGGACTGCTCAACCAGAATGACGTCACCACGCTTATCCGCAAAGACGGCTTCCGCTTCTGGGGTTCCCGATGCCTCAGTGACGATCCGCTGTTTGCCTTTGAGAACTACACCCGCACGGCGCAGGTGCTGGCAGACACCATCGCAGAAGCGCACATGTGGGCGGTAGATGGCGTGCTCAACCCGTCGCTGGCCCGTGACATTATCGAAGGTATCCGCGCCAAGCTGCGCAGCCTGAAAACGCAGGGCTACATCATCGGCGCAGACTGCTGGCTGGATGAGTCGGTGAACGATAAAGACTCCCTGAAAGCCGGGAAACTCACCATCGACTACGACTACACGCCTGTGCCGCCGCTTGAAAATCTGATGCTGCGCCAGCGCATCACCGATCGCTACCTGGTCGATTTTGCCAGCCGTGTCAGCGCATAAGGGGGATACATGGCATTACCACGCAAGTTAAAACACCTGAACCTGTTCAACGACGGGAACAACTGGCAGGGGATCGTTGAGTCTCTGACCCTGCCGAAATTCACCCGCAAGTTTGAGAAGTATCGCGGCGGCGGTATGCCGGGCGCAGTGGATGTGGACATGGGGCTGGATGACGGCGCACTGGACACGGAATTTTCAATCGGCGGCACCGAACTGCTGTTATTCAAGCAGATGGGCAAGGCAACCGTTGACGGCATCCAGCTGCGTTTCACCGGTTCCATTCAGCGTGACGATACTGGCGAAGTGCAGGTCGTTGAGCTGGTTGTGCGCGGGCGTCATAAAGAAGTGGATTCCGGTGAGTGGAAAACCGGCGAGAGCAGCAGCACCAAGGTCAGTAGCACCAACAGCTACGCGAAGCTGACCATTAACGGCGAAGTGCTCTATGAGGTCGATCTGGTCAACATGGTTGAAATCGTTGACGGCGTGGACCTGATGGAAGAACACCGTAACGCCCTCGGCCTCTGATTAACCTTAACGGCGCGGGCAGCCGCGCCAGTAGTTTATTAACAGGAAACGAACATGAGCGACAAACTGACTGAAAAGACCGTAAAACTGGATACTCCCATCATGCGCGGTAAAACTGAAATTACCGAAATTGTGCTGCGCAAGCCGCAGTCCGGCGCACTGCGTGGCACCCGTCTGCAGGCCATTATGGATATGGACGTGGGCGCGATGATGACTGTGATCCCGCGAATCTCCACTCCGACGCTGACCGCGCAGGAAATGGCAGAGCTGGACCCCGCCGATCTGACAGCAATGGCTGTAGAGGTGGTGACTTTTTTGTTGCCGAAGTCGGTGCTTGCCGATTTGCCGACAACCTGACGGTTGATGATCTGGTGGCAGATATTGCCACCATCTTTCACTGGTCGCCGTCCATCACTGACGTTATGCCGCTGACTGATGTGCTGGAGTGGCGGCATAAGGCAATTCAGAGAAGCGGGGCCAGCGATGAGTGATAATAACCTGCGACTGCAGGTAGTTCTGGGGGCGGTGGATAAGTTAACCCGCCCATTTAAAAATGCACAGGCTGGCTCTAAGGAGCTGGCATCAGCTATTCGACAAACCCGCGATCAGATTAAAAAGCTGAGTGATGCTGGAGGTCAGCTTAAATCTTTCGATCAGCTAACTCAAAGTGTTAGCCGTACTGGTGCCGAACTGGATCAGGCGAGGCTACGTGCTCAAATGATGACGCGCGAAATGTCATCTTTGGAATCCCCGACAAAAAAACAAACGCAGGCGCTTGAAGCTCAGTGGCGTGCTGTTTCACGTCTTGAACAAAAACAGCAACAGGAAACTCGCCAGATGGCGGCAGCCAGGGCTGAGCTTTATCGGCTGGGGTTATCTGCTGGGGGCGGAGCGCGTGAGACGGCACGGATTGCACGAGAAACTGAGCGGTATAACCGACAGTTGGCTGAGCAGGAGCGCAGGCTGCGTGACGTTGGCGAGCGTCAGCGAAAGCTCAACGCCATCAAAGCCAAGGCTGAAAAGACCCGCGAGTTAAGGAACTCTCTGGCAGGTAATGGTGCAGGGGCGATGGCGGCTGGGGTAACTACTGGCATGACGTTGTTGGCTCCAGTAAAAGCCTATTCAGAATCAGAAAATGCAGCGAATCAGCTCGCCGGTTCAATGATGGGACCGGGCGGAAAGGTAGCGCCTGAATTTGAAAAAATTAACCGGCTTGCAGTTGCTTTGGGCGATAAGCTGCCGGGAACAACAGCCGACTTTCAGAACATGATGACTATGCTACGCCGTCAGGGTATGTCGGCGCAGGTCATCCTGGGCGGCTTGGGAGAGTCAGCAGCTTATCTTGGCGTGCAGTTACAGATGGCTCCCACTGCAGCAGCTGAGTTTGCGGCTAAGTTACAAGATGCTACTCAGACCTCAGAAAAAGATATGATGAATCTGATGGACGTGATCCAGAAAGGATTCTACGCGGGGGTAGATTCAGGAAATATGCTGCAGGGGTTCTCAAAAATCAGCAGCGCGATGGATATTATTCATAAAAAGGGATTGGACGCGGCTAAGACATTTGCTCCTCTATTAGTTATGGCTGATCAGGCTGGTATGGCTGGAGAGTCAGCTGGTAATGCCTACCGAAAAGTATTTCAGTCCGTCATGAATACGGAAAAAGTGAAGGATGCTAATGATGAACTAAAAGGCACTGGCGTTAGGTTCGATTTTACTGATGGAAAGGGGGAGTTTGGCGGGCTGGAGAAAATGTACACGCAATTAGCTCAACTCCAAAAGCTTAATACTGAGAAAAGGTTAGCTACGTTAAAAGGTATTTTTGGGGATGATGCGGAAACGCTGCAGGTGCTAAATATTATGATTACCAAAGGCATCTCAGGGTATCGTGAAACGGCTTCAAAGCTACAAAATCAGGCTTCTCTGCGCGAGCGTGTTGATGCCTCCTTAAATACTCTTGGTAATAAATGGGAAGCCGCTACAGGTTCCTTTACCAATGCTATGGCTAGTATCGGTGAAACAGTTGCCCCTGCATTAAAGAAGCTGGCTGACTGGTTGGGTGAACTGGCTTCGCGTCTGGATGGTTTTGTTAAACGACACCCACAATTGACCTCTGCGCTGTTTAAGCTGGCAGCTGGCTTTGCCATTGTTGCCACCGCCGCTGGGGTTGTTTCACTGGCGCTGGCGTCCGTGTTAGGGCCGATGGCAGTAGTGCGAATGAGCGCAGGGGTGATGGGGCTAAAATTTTCATCTGCATTTGGTCTTATTGGGAAAGCAATCAGTTCTGTTGGCAAGTCAGTTATATGGCTGGGCCGATTGATGTTTGCAAATCCTATACTGGCTGTCATTGGGCTGATCGCCGCTGGTGCTATTTATATCTGGCACAATTGGGACACGCTTGGGCCAAAGTTCAAGGCCATGTGGGATGCCGTATGTAATGCCACAGGTACGGCATGGGATTGGATTAAAGAAAAGGCCAGCGCCGCATGGGAGGGGATTAAATCACTGTTCTTTAATTATACCTTGCCGGGATTAATAGCTAAAAATTGGGATGCAATAAAATCTGGCGTTTCTGAGGCGTGGGCTAATATCAGGCAATCTATTAGTGATAAATGGAATTCGATCTTGGCTGATGTTGCCGCGCTTCCTGCGAAGTTTCAGGACATGGGCAGCGCCATTATTGACAGTATTCTTAATGGAATTAATGCCAAATGGGAGACACTAAAAAGCAAGCTTTCCTCAGTCACCGATTATCTGCCTGACTGGATGACCGGAAATAATAAAACACAAGGCAAAGCACAGGTGCAGGTGGTTGGTGGAGCAGCGGCTGCTGCGGTTCCGTTTGCAGGCATGTATGACAGCGGTGGCACGATCCCGCGTGGTCAGTTTGGCATCGTCGGGGAGAACGGCCCCGAAATAGTGAACGGTCCCGCAAATGTGACCAGCAGACGGCGCACTGCTGCGCTGGCTTCCGTCGTTGCAGGCGTCATGGGCGTAGCGGCAGCGCCTGCAGAGGCTGCTCCACTACATCCTTACAGTCTGCCTACTGTGGCATATAAACAAAGCCAGCCAGCGAAACCAGCCAGCGCGCCGCCTGTGATGCACTTTGAAACTCACGCGCCTATCACAATCTATGCTCAGCTAGGGCAAAGTGCGCAGGATATTGCCCGTGAAGTTGCCCGACAGCTTGACGAACGCGAGCGCAAGACCAGGGCTAAAGCACGCAGCAATTTCAGTGATCAAGGGGGATATGAATCGTGATGATGGTACTGGGGTTATATGTCTTCATGCTGCGCACAGTGCCATATCAGGAGCTGCAGTATCAGCGAAGCTGGCGACACGCCGTAAACAGCCGGGTGAACCGGCGACCATCAACGCAGTTTCTTGGCCCGGATAATGACTCGCTGACGTTATCTGGCGTACTACTGCCGGAAGTCACCGGGGGCAGGCTGTCATTGCTCGCGCTGGAGCAAATGGCAGAGCTGGGAAAAGCATGGCCCCTGATTGAGGGAAGCGGGACCATTTACGGCATGTTTGTGATCGAGAGCCTGAGTCAGGCAAAAACGGAATTTTTTGAAAGCGGAATGCCTCGCCGTATTGAGTTTACGCTGACCCTGAAAAGGGTTGATGAGTCGCTGTCCGATATGTTCGGCAGTCTCAGCGATCAGCTCAGTAACCTGCAGGACTCTGCAACGTCTGCGATAGGTAATATTAAAAATACGGTTGGAGGGTTGCTGCAGTGAATTTTAGCTCTGATCTTTTTGACCTGAACAGCAAAAGCCCGGCTTTCAGTATCACCATTGAAGGTAAGGACGTGACTACCGCGCTGGATGCGCGCCTGATAAGTCTGACGCTGACCGATAACCGGGGTTTTGAGGCTGACCAGCTTGATCTGGAGCTGGACGACACCGACGGGCAGATCGTTCTGCCACGACGTGGTGCCGTTATTCAGCTGGCGCTGGGGTGGAAGGGCCAGCCGCTTTTCCCAAAAGGGGCATTTACGGTGGATGAGATTGAGCACAGCGGTGCTCCTGATCGTCTGACTATCCGTGCCCGTAGCGCTGATTTCCGTGAAACCCTCAATACCCGGCGCGAAAAGTCATGGCACCAGACAACCGTTGGCGATGTGGTAAAGGAAATTGCAGCACGGCATAACCTCAAAATGGCGCTGGGTAAAGACCTGACGGACAAGGCGCTGGATCACATGGACCAGACCAATGAAAGCGATGCCAGTTTCCTGATGAAGCTGGCGCGCCAGTATGGGGCGATTGCTTCCGTGAAGGATGGAAACCTGTTGTTTATCCGGCAGGGGCAGGGAAGAACGGCGAGCGGCAAGCCGCTGCCGGTTATCACCATAACCCGCCAGGCCGGTGACGGTCATCGTTTTACCCTGGCTGATCGTGGTGCTTATACCGGCGTAATTGCCAGTTGGCTGCATACCCGCGAACCCAAGAAAAAAGAAACAACCAAGGTTAAGCGCCGTCGGAAGAAAACCTCCGCGCCAAAAGAGCCGGAAGCAAAACAGGGTGATTATCTGGTGGGAACGGATGAAAACGTGCTGGTTCTTAATCGTACTTACGCAAACCGCAGCAATGCTGAGCGTGCGGCAAAAATGCAGTGGGAGCGCCTGCAGCGTGGTGTTGCGTCATTCTCTCTGCTGCTCGCTGAGGGCCGGGCAGATCTCTACACCGAAATGCCAGTAAAAGTGAGCGGCTTTAAGCAGCCTATCGACGATGCCGAATGGACCATTACAACTTTGACGCATACGGTCAGCAAGGATAATGGTTTCACTACCAACCTTGAGCTTGAAGTAAAGATAGATGGCTTAGAGATGGAATAATTTTGTTCACAAAACGGATGTCTGATGTATCATTATGTGATTAATTAAATCGGCGGGGAGACAGGGATATGATGAATTGTCCGAAATGTGGACATGCGGCACATACCCGTAGCAGTTTTAGAGTTTCTGATAACACAAAAGAACGATACTGCCAGTGCCAGAATATCAACTGTGGCGCAACTTTTGTTACTCATGAAACTGTTGTGAGATACATCGCTACCCCCAACCTAATTGACCACGCCCCGCCACACCCATCAATGGGAGGGCAGGGCCATATGAGCTTTTAAAGCCACTGATAAGGTTTACATTTTTTCGATTAAACTGGTTCTGTATTTTTCAGCCTGCTTGAAATCCATGGAACCAGTTTTTTTACACTCAATCCCACCGCCATTTATTTTGTAGCCCTGATCGGATGTGACGTTCCATAGAGTGATTTTTTTGATTGTCTCTGGATTCCACTTGTTCATAAAGTAGTCGTCACATATCGCACTGAACATGGATTTAGCCGCATCTATCATTAGTGCTTGCTTGTTATATCTGATGGTCAGCTCACCACCTTCCAATACCTGAGTCCTAGTATCATAACCAGCTATCAGGTTTTCTATGGAGTTGGGTATTTTGTCCGCGAATGCGCTCTGAGATGCGATTAGTAACAGAGCTACTAAAGGTTTTTTCATGCGAGATCGTCCTTTAAAAGTAAGAGTACGTGAAAAACCTGCTGCCATTTTGCTGCCACTGGCTCTAAAGATAAGAAAAAGCCACCTAAAAAAGGTGGCTTAACTTAATGATTTTAAAGATAAAATTTGGTGGCCCCTGTTGGGTTTGAACCAACGACCAAGCGATTATGAGAACTATTATGACCAATCTAAAAACAATAACTTATTTAAAAAACATTGAGTTATAAAATTAATATAGGGCTAAAAAAGGCAAAATATCTAAGTTTGTGCGACACTTTTGAGACACTTTAGTGGGTTGAGCTTCGCTGCTTCTTCAAGGTGGTTAGGTGCAAAATGAGCATAGCGCATAGTCATTTTGATATCGGTATGACCCAGTATTTTCTGTAATACAAGGATGTTCCCGCCGTTCATCATAAAATGACTGGCGAAAGTGTGGCGTAAAACGTGAGTTAACTGCCCAGCCGGTAGTTCTATTCCCGCACGTTCCAGGGCTGAACGAAAAGCATAATAGCAAGGTGAGAACAGATTTCCGTTCTTTTTTGGGAGTTCTGCCGCAAATTCAGGGTCTAAGGGAATAGTGCGGTTACGTTTCCCCTTTGTTTTAGTAAATGTGATTTTCCCTGCCGCTATCTGGCTACGTTTTAGTTTTTCTGCTTCACTCCATCGAGCGCCGGTTGCAAGACACACTTTTACAACCATTTCCAGATCCCTGGCGGAACTGCGCCGACACTCTTCAAGCAGCAACTCAATTTGTTCGGTGGTAAGAAAAGCCATCTCGCTTTCGTCGGTTCTGAACTGACGAACATTTTCGAGAGGATTAGGGGCTTGCCATTCTCCAAGTCTTTTTAACTCATTGAAAACAGCCAAAAAGTAAGCGTGCTCAAGGTTCATGGTTCGTGGTGAAACCTTCAATACTCGCTTGGTTCTGGCAAAATTGCCATCAAGGCGCTTTGCTCGGTATGCAGTAAAAAGCTGGGCGCTGAATTCTGTAGCCAGTGGTGATCCCATACATTCAGCAGCCCAGAGCATAGAGCTTTTTCGCTTTTCCCCATCCTTCAATGTGATGCCATGTCTATCAAACCACAAATTTACAAGGTCAGAGAGGCGTCGGTTATCTTTACCATCACCGAGCCACGGTGAATCCTCTATTTTCTGAAGTGTATAATTTTCAAAGGCCAGCGCTTCCCCCTTAGTAGAGAATTTTTTGCGGACGCGTTTGCCTTCTTTTCCATTCTTTCTATCAACGGTATAGAAATCAGCGATCCATTCTCCAGAGGGAAGTTTACGAACACTCATAATCGATACCTATAACGTTTTTCAGCCAATCGTGAAAGTAATATTTCTTATGTCCCTCAGTTACTAACATTGTTTGAAATCTGCTTGAAATAAAGGTTCGTCTTTCCTTTCTTAAATGGCAAAATCCTGATAAATAATAGTCATTTTTATCATTTTTTAATACTTGGTCTATATCCACGGTTCTTCTTTCTTTACCATTAGATGATAAATATGTGAATGATGTTGTTATTGGCGAAAATTTGGCAATTACATATGGTTCATTAGCTGCTTTACGTATTTCTTTTGCTTGCTCAAACAAATCGGAGAGATCAATTTTCAACACCTTTCTACACAGTTCCACAAAATCATAAGTCTGTGAATTAATTTTAATTCTAGATTGTATTTCTCTTTCCTTTACCAGAGTAATCTCACCTGTGGATTGGTCTACTAGATAAAAATAAAAATCACCATCCTTGTGAATTTCTAATTGTGTAAAAATACCCTCTCTACGCTCTTTCTCAGAGAGTATGCGAAATGAAACTGGTTTAGTCGTTCCGCTCCATACAACAACAGGCCTATTGTGAAATGGTTTCTTCTCAGCAGTAGGAACAGATGCGGGAGTAGGCATAGGATTTCGTGTGAGCGAATCTACGTAAGTTTCATAAGAATTTACATTATGGCTACGCGATTTCTGTATTTTTTTTGTTGATTTCGCCTTGAGTAGCAATGGCTTAATTAGCCATTTATGAAAAAAGAAAAGCAGTAATATTGAAAATAATGGAGCCAGAATAAAACGTGCGGTACTTGATACGTTTTCGTCTATGCTAAACCCAATCGCGCATATCATTAATAAAAATACGATTACTGCTTTTAGTAAATTTAAAAACAATATCTTTAACATATCAATAATGTTCCCTTGCATTGATGAATCAGCTTATTGTTAGAACAACCCGACCAATAACAACAATATCATCAATAGCACAATCAAATGCCATTCCAACACCGCTTACTCTAACCTTTCCCACGGGGATGCGTGTCAGTGTTCTAACGCTGGTTTTACCTTCAACTTCGACAAGCCAAACATCGTCATAAACTTCAGTAAAGTGTTGATCAACAATGTATTGCATTGTGTTATCAATCACACAGATAGGATTCTGCGGTAAAGGTTTGCCAGGTAAAAAAGTAACCTTATCGAGCATTAGGAAACCAGACTCATAGAGTTTTCCGTCCACAATCTTCTTGCGTGGCAGTTTCATGATGTCTAATTCGTCATCGTTAAACTTTCTACCTTGTCCAGTCGCAAGCCATTCCAGAGTAGCTCCTGTTTCAGCCATACATCTAACAACGATATCAGCTGGAAAAAAATCCCTCTTATACCGGTTAGCCAGACTGCTGCTTGCTATATCAAGATGTTCAGCTAGGGCTAGTTTTGTGTTGAATCCATACGCTTGGATAACTCTATCTAGTACCTCAGATCCGCCCTGAGAAAACTCAATTTGTAGGTTCACGAAAGTTTTACCTTGAAATCTTGTGCGGAGTGAGTTTAAACTCCGCTTTGTAGGTTTAAGTGAATATTGACAGTTACAGCCCTGTATTGCCGTACAGGTTAACTTATGGAGTTTGCCTCATGCGTCCGAACATTACAATCATCATCCCAGAACCATACCTGCCTTTAGACGAGTACTGCCGCCGTACTGGCACCAACAAAGAAACCGCCAGGAACCTCATCGAATACGGAAAGTTACCTATTAAGCCGAAGGGTAAGCAGAAGAAAGGCCTGGTCGAAGTCAACATGGCCGCGCTCACTATTCAGGCTTTAAGTGAATGTGACATTTCGCTTAACGCGTAATCCATCCTACGGATTAGGGAGAGGCAAACAATGTTTGATTACCAGACCTCTAAACATGCGCACTTTGATGCGGCTTGCCGAGCATTTGCAACTGAGCACAATCTGGAAGATGTGGCCGCTGCCGTTGGTATGAGACCACAGATCCTGCGTAACAAACTGAACCCAGCACAACCGCACCGCTTAACCTGTGACGAGCTTTTAGCCATTACGGATTACACCGAAGATGCGCGTTTACTGGATGGGATGCTGGGGCAGATTAACTGCCTTCCATCCGTGCCGGTGAACAATGCTACAGAAGCCAACATGCAACTGTGTGCTCTTAGCGCCACAGCCAGTGTGGGCGCAATTGCTGGGGAAGCCGTATCAACTGGTCATATGACCGCCGCCCGCCGTACACAAATTCTTGATCGCGCTCGCGATGCTATCCGTAGCCTTTCCGTGTTGGCTTACACCGTTGAAAGCCGTATCCATTCTGCGCCGGTTTTAGCCGCGGCGGTGGATCTGGTCACGACGAATGCCACTGGCCTGATGTGAGGGAACATTATGAAAGCGTTTGTGACTTACCTGAAAAAAGAATCACCGGCTATGCAGTTACCCAGTGGTTCAACCGGTTGGATAGAACTGCCGAACGGCCAGCGCTGGAATCCTGGTCACACCTATAAATTCAATGCACATGAGTCTGTCCAGATGAAGGGCGGTTCTGTTCTGCGTTTCCTGACGACTAAAACCCGCCGCCTGCTGGGAATGGTTGGGGGGCGTTATGGCAATTAACCAGGAACAGCAAAAGCGTGGGCTGGATCATCTTAAAAATATTCGGCGCAAATATTTCAGTACTAGCAGTGAAGCCGCTGAATGGTGGGACAACCTGACACCAGAATGGCGCGGGGTGGTTCTTCATGCTGCTGCAATCAATTCCAGAAACGGCGTTTTTAAACGCAGCTTAAGTAATTGTTGCTGGCGCGAACTTTTTGAGCGGTTGGAGTATCGGGACATGATACAGCTGCGCCAGGGAATTTCCCGTGCTCGTTTAACTTTTAGCGGATTCGGGAGTTTACGGGACAGTGATTTCTCCAGACGAACCGCTGAACGTCCAGTAAAAATCGTCCATCCCATTAATACCAGGAACAAAGTGCAGATGATTATCGCACCTCATATTGTCCATAAATTGCAGCAGGGGAATCACTGATGAGCATTATTTCTGTAGAGGGTAAATCGTTGGGGGCTGAACTGGCTGTGTGGGGAGTCCCGCATAACTACGCGGTAGCGTTTGCAGAGAAAAGCGCCAGTAAAAATGGCCGTATTGCGTTGCATCCGTTCTTCTTCAATGACACCGAACACATGACTAACCAGCGCCACTGGCTGGCGATCAATGCCGCTTTCTGGTGCTGCGTGTACCGCGAAGCTGAGAGCAAAGAGGCACAGATTGAAGCGCTGGCGGGGATTCGCGCAATTTTCTATACAGCCGGGGCGCTGGGTGTTGGCGAGATAAAGGCGCTGATCCAGGAGTGGTGGCGGACAACCTATGAACTGCACCTGATTCCGGCACCGAACTACTCAGCCGCCACAGTACAACCCACTTTTCACTAATTAACTGCCCGAATTTTTTGGCCACGGTTCAAGTGGTCGGGGGATTCTTTTGCCTTAAGGAACTGAAAATGAATAAAGAAAGAGAAATTTTTGCCAAAAAACAATTCGAATATCGGATTGAGTCTGCTTTTTCCGTGTGGCAGGACATGCTCACCAAAGCCACGCAGGAAGGCAAAGCCGCAACTGCTGATCTTTGTTCCACCCGTCTGGATAAGCTGGCCACTCATGCGGCCAATGAAGGTTTAAGTGCAGCGGAAATCGTTGAGTTAATCCGCGAAGAAGCCGCAGCAATTTGCAGCAAAGGGGGCGCGGCATGGAACTGAATACTAAGCAATTGAAGTATTCTATCAGCCTGTTAGCACAACAGTGGCTTGACGATAATCGCCTATTTATTGATACCGAAACCACGGGGCTGGGTGATGATGCAGAAATAGTAGAAATATGCATCATTGATAGCCATGGATTTATTCTGCTTAACACGCTTGTTAAACCTACTAAGCCTATTCCTGATGAAGCAATTGCCATTCATGGGATCACAAATGAAATGGTTGCCTATGCTCCTGCGTGGACAGATATATGCGGCGCAGTGGAAGAACTTATTAGACGTTTTGGCTTTGTTATCTATAACGCCGATTATGATCTCCGGTTAATTCGTCAGACCTACGCATTGAATGGAAGACCTTCTGAAGGTGCGCCATGGATGCTTGCTGCTCATTCTGTTTGCGCAATGAAACTATATGCAGAATATCGTGGCGAGCCGGGGAAATATCACGGTTATAAATGGCATAAGTTAGTTGATGCCGCCGCGCATGAAGGAGTTGTGATCGAGGGGAAGGCACACCGTGCTTTAGCTGATTGCAAAATGACATTAGGTGTCATCAAAGCTTTAGCGCAAGGCGGTGCAAAATGACAATCAAAGTCCACACGATAAAAATTGCGCCTAAATATCTTGATGCCGTTATTGCTGGTCAGAAAAAAGCAGAGCTGCGCAGAAATGATCGTAACTATAAGGTCGGTGATGTTCTTTCATTGAAGGAATGGAAGCACGGCAAATACACCGGTAGAGAATGGTCAGCGGTGATAACTCATGTTCTGCCGATAAATGAGGTTGTTGCTGGCTTTGAAAGCTGGGTTGTTTTGTCCATTAATTCAATGTCTCTTTTTGACGTTGCTGCTTACCTCTACAACAACGGTGGCTTGTTTCAGTTGCAGGCGGGGGCTAAACATGGCCGTTAAAACTCCGCTTAAATGGGTGGGCAGCAAAGCCCGCCTTATGCCTAAGCTGCGTCAGCATCTGCCAGAAGGTAAACGCCTGGTTGAACCGTTCGCCGGTTCCTGTGCTGTCATGATGAATACGGATTATGACGAGTATCTGATCGCAGATGTGAATTCTGATCTGGTTAATCTTTATAAGGCAATGGCATATCACACGGATGCATTGCTGAATGAGCTGGAGACTTTGTTTACTGCCGGTTCGTTAGGTGATGAAGAAAGCCGCGCAGTTTTCTATTACGCGGTACGTGATGCTTTCAACCAGTCAGGTAAATCCTTTGGTTCGGAATCCGTTGAAGCTGCTGCGCGTTTCCTGTACCTGAACCGACACTGCTTTAACGGTCTGTGCCGGTACAATCGCCGCGGTCAGTTCAATGTTCCGTTCGGTAAGTACAAAAAGCCTTATTTCCCTGCTGATGAAATCCGCGCCTTTGCTGAAAAAGCAAAGCGCGCAACGTTCATTACTGCCCACTATTCAGAAACGCTCGATTTGGTTCGGGACGGGAATGACGTTGTTTACTGCGATCCGCCTTATCTGACTGATAGCGATAATTTCACCGCTTACCATGAGCGTGGTTTTTCGCACATGGATCAGGGGCGGCTGGCGCGTAAGCTGCGGCGCCTGGCTGAACGTGGAATTCAGGTAGTAGCGTCAAACAGCGATCTGGAAATGGTGCATTACCTTTACGCAGGGTTTGAAGCCTTAAAGGTTAATGCGCCGCGTAGTGTTGGGGCGGCAGCTGCAAGCCCGAAAATGGCGGCAGAACTGATTCTTAAATGGCCTTTACCGGCGACTCCTGAGGCCAGCGCATGACGCTGGCAATAAACGAAGATTGCTACGCCGTTGATGCCTGGCGGCGTGAAACCTTCGCACCAGGTACACCGGCAGACGTGACAATCACGGAGCGCCGCCTGTGGGCTGTAAACCCGCAGGATCATAAATGGCGTGCTCAATACCTGCATGAAATACCCGACTGGTTAGCCGGGTATTTTGGCCGTCGCTACGAAAAGCTTTTTACTGGCCCTGACGGGCGTCGCCGTGCCAATACATTCCTGCGTCAGACTATTGGAGGGAATGTATTGCCACGTCTGCGCAAAGTGGCTGCTCGTTATAAGCTGGCCGCTGATGCAATAGACCTTCCTTTTGGCAAGTCGCTGGAACGCCTGCCGTCACTTGACCGCCCGGAACTTAAAAAACTGGCTGGCCAGATATCTGGCTGGATCTCCCAGTCGCTGTATGACTTCACCGAACGGTTTGATTCCGGCACTGATGACACTAAAGAGCTGCACCGCCGAACGATGGAGTCTTATCGCTATCTTTGTGCGTACAGCCTGATGCTGAATAATCAGCCGCCATACTGGGCAGAACATGAAGCTAATGCCGGGCAACTGGAAACACGTAAGGCTGAATCCGGCATTCTTCGCATGATGGCACCTGAATGGTGGTATCTGCGCCTGAAGCGAGCGCGTGACGTACAGCGTGAGCATATGGCCATAGCCGTGGGGCAGGTGCAGAAAGCGGCCAGCGCTTATGTATCCCGTAAAACCCTGGGGGAATGGATAGAACAGAAAAAGCGAAATCTGGAGTTCTTTAAAAAGTTTGATCTGCTGAATGATGAAGGGCTGCGCATTGCACTGGACAGCATGGTACACCGCAGCGTTGCAAATCCGGCGATCCGTCGCTGTGAACTAATGGTAAGAATGCGAGGATTTGAAGATATGGCCAATGAAGAAGGGCTGGCCGGTGAGTTTTACACTATCACCGCGCCATCTCGTTTCCATGCGGTACACAGCAAAGGGGGCTTTGTATCGCAATGGGATGGAAGTACGCCGCAGGATACCCAGCGCTATTTATGTGGCGTATGGGCAAAAGCCCGCGCCGCGATCTCGCGTGCGGGTATCCATGTATTTGGGTTCAGGGTTGTCGAACCTCACCATGACGGGACACCGCACTGGCATATGTTGCTGTTCATGCGCCCGCAGGACGTGGGCACGGTGCGCGATATTCTTTGTTATCACGCCAGAATTACCGATTCCGAAGAACTGCAAACGCAAAATGCGCTAAAGGCACGTTTCCATGTTGAAGCTATCGATCCCGCTAAGGGGTCAGCGACGGGCTACATCGCCAAATACATTTCCAAAAACATTGATGGATTTGCGCTGGATGGCGAGCAGGACGAAGAAACCGGCGAAAACCTGCGGGATATGGCCAAATCCGTTTCTGCATGGGCTTCACGCTGGCGTATTCGCCAGTTTCAGCAGATTGGTGGTGCGCCGGTGACGGTCTGGCGTGAGCTTCGTCGGTTGCGGGATCAGGTGCTGACCGATCGCAGAATGGATGCGGTTCTGGCTGCTGCTGATGTCGGGGACTGGGCTGCATATACCCAGGCGCAGGGCGGCGCGCTGGTTGCCCGCCGTGATCTGGTTGTTCGTCTGGCCTATGAAATTACGGAACAGGGTAACGAATATGCGGAGGACGTGCAGCGCGTACAGGGTGTTTATTCTCCTTTGGTTCCAGATTCAGAGGTCTGCACCCGTCTGGTTAAGTGGCAGAAGGTTGCGAAGTTGGCCGAAGCGTCAGCGGAGGCGGGTTTTTCTGGCGGCAACGCCGCCCCTTGGAGTTCTGTCAATAACTGTACGGAGGGTGGAACCCGCAGACGGTTAAAACTGGAATTAAGAAGCCGGGGGTTCGATGGTTCTGATGAAGAAATAGACATACTGAAACGAGGGGGAGGGCTTCGTTTCGGTCAGTCAGCACTCATTTACCGGAACGGACGACTACAGGAGAAGCAAAACGAGCCAATGCAGGAGCTTTGGCCGGGATGGTTATGACGCTGTAACTCTGTGAAACATATCTATTTGTCACCTGGTTAACAGAAAAATATGTTTCACAATTAGTGCTTAAAGGTGTACTGTATGTTTATACAGTTATTGTTTGTATGGGAGGGTAAATGGATATTCTGGAGGCGTCGGCACAGCTGGAACGCATTGAGTTGTTGGCCAAGATTGCCCATATTTACGAAAGTAACCAAAGAGAGAAAACGATAGCTTTGTATTGGATTGGAGAGATTGCAGGAGAAATGCGGGAAAAGGTTAGTAAAGCGATGAAAAGCCCCCAAAAAGGGGGATTGTCAGGCGGCGGGAGTCGCTTTCAGTAAGTCTAATGCCATCTGACGCTGATCGGGTGAAAGGGCATTCAGTATTTTTTGTACCATAGCATCACCTGTTTTAGCGCTTGGGCTGAGAGTGTGGGAGAACGTCAGATTCATGACAAACGTGTGGCCACACTCAACATCTGAACAGGCGCAGTAAATATCGGCAATCTGCCGGTGTTTCCGGTTCGTTTTACGAATAACAGCTTTTGAGCCGCATTCCGGGCATTCGATTTTCAGAACTCGCATATTCCATGCTCCAGCTGTTAAATGATGCCTGGATTTTAGCCTTTTTTGCCTCATACCGCACCCTTATCCGTTGATTCTGTGTAACTTAAATCAAAGTTCAGGTGCAGGTTTTCCGGTATTTCTGGATCATTGTTTACGGCCATCATAAACCGGCGCTGAACAGGGGCGACTTCGCTTTTTTTATAAATCCGTTCGGCCTTTTCTACGTCACCCAGTCCGGCAGTATTTTGCGGGACAATGCCGGCAAGCCCGGCAGGAAAACGGTGCGCGTTCAGAATGTCCTGGGCACTGATATTCTTGATGTTGGCAAATTCATCCTTAGCGGAAATATCCCCCATTTCAATGAATTTGATGGCGTCACCGTCTCCGCCGGGAATGTTTACCAGGATGGTGGAGAAGTTGCCGATCCCTTTGCTGTCACGCAGCTGCTGTTCAATTTCCTCTTCCATTTCATCCGTCATGCTGGGATCGCGCGTGTAGAGAATGCCGCCAGTGTGGGCGCCATTGTGGTAGTAACGGCGACGGAAAATGACCGCTTCACTGTTGAGTAATGCAGAATGTACGCCGCCGATGTAGTCCGGCAGTCCGTAAATATGCTGTTGCGGGTCATACATTTTGATGAAGATAATATCTTCTTCAGGCCATATCTGCGGTTCGCCTTCCTGTAGCACCACGTAATCACCAGGTTGATCAGTTGCGTTGTTCCTGTCTTTCCTGCGTCGGATATAGAGGCCGGGTAAGGGTTCCAGTCCGATCACGTCTCCCCATCCGTTACGAACTTTTCCAAGCGCAATATCCCCAAATGTGATGTAGTCAAA
Organism: Salmonella sp. SSDFZ54; assembly: GCF_004010735.1. NCBI lineage: Bacteria > Pseudomonadati > Pseudomonadota > Gammaproteobacteria > Enterobacterales > Enterobacteriaceae > Salmonella > Salmonella sp. SSDFZ54. The sequence goes on along the minus strand of NZ_CP034819.1, from coordinate 1,212,023 downwards.
AGCTGCGGCTTCCAGCTGGTCGTAAGTCAGGCCGCCAGACAGATAATCAGACACAATCATGTTTTTACGGGCGTGGATGATGCCGCCATGCTGACCGTTAAGGTTAATCAGTTGTGCCAGTGCCAGCCGGTCAATTGGCTGGGTAAAATGATCGGCGGCATTGTCGTACCAGATATCCCGGTAGTCGGTGCCGGTAGTCAGAACCGGTTCCGGTTTGCCGAACGTAATGATGCTCATTTTTTTTGACTTATCGCCGCGCTGGCCGCGCTTAACGAAGTGTTTCTTTTTACTCATGCTGCCTTGTTCCTTAAATTCCAGCGTGATTTAGGTTTATTTTCATAGTTCAGAGGTTCGTTATGCAGGGCGTGGGTTATCGCCCAGAACGCTTCGGCGTGTCCTGTGTCCTGGCTGCGGTCTGCAACAAAGGTCATGGCATTACCGCTTTGTGTGGTTGTGCGGCGTACGGACATAAAGCTGGCCGGGATCTCTTTCAGGTTTTTGTCCCATTCAATTCGCTGACTTTCGACCACGTCAGCCGCCTTCAGTACCAGCTGATTTTTCGTGTTCAGGTCGTAACGAATGGCGACGGCCACACGCATGGCAAAATGCTGAATGTTGTCAAAAACGCCCTGGCCAATACCGGTAACGTCCACGCCCAGATAGGTGAAGTTGTATTTTTTAAACAGCTGCTCGATCTGCTTTGCCTGGTACCGGAAGTTCATTCCTTTCCAGTAAATCACCTTCAGAACGCGGAATTTCTCCACGGCGAACATCGGCGGCGCCACAATCACAAAACAGGACAAATCCCCGCTGCGAGCCGGGTCAAAGCCGCCCCATACTGGCCTGTCACCAAATGGCCGGGCGGCGTCCGGGTTATGATCCTGCCAGGTATCCACTTCCACGCCGCAGGCTTCCAGGTCGGAAAAGCTGAAAACGGAATCTTTACTGTCCACGAACACGCACATATAGAGCATGTTGAAAGTGGCTGTGTTGTAGCGGTTGCGCAGCTTCTCGATGTTGGCCAGATTGAAGCCGCCCGCAATGGCATCCTCCATCGTAATGACGTAGCGCCACTGGCCATCCGGACAAACCCGCCCGCCGTCGCGCAATTCATCAAAGGTCGGAAACTTAATGGCAGTACGTTTTTTACTGCCCTGTTTCCATTCATCGCCTGTCCAGAACGGGTACGCCTGGTGAGTTTTAGCTGACGGTGTTGAAAAGTAGGTGGTACGCCACTTGTCATGTGTGGCCATTGCGCTGGCCACTTCATTAAGTTTTGTGAAATTTGGAACCCAGAAATATTCATCACAGTACAGGTGGCCGCTGTAGGACTGGGCGGTGTTCTTGTTGGTGGACAGGAAGCGCAGCTCCGCGCCGTTGGACAAGCGGATGGGGTTACCGGTCAGCGTGATCCCGAAATACTGTTCAGCAATATTTACGATGTAAGACCGGAACACTTCCGCCTGCGGTTTTGATGCCGACAGGAAGATTTGCGGATCGCCTGTCATGACCGCGTTTTCAAAGGCTTCAAATGCAAAATACCAGGTCGCACCTATCTGGCGGCTTTTGAGGATGTTTCTGACCAGCTGGCCAATGTTCCGGCGCAGGTGTTTCTGGTATTCAAAAAGATGTTCTTCCGCCCAGGTGTCAAAATCCTCCTGCGTCAGCGAGGAAATATCGTTTTTCTTGTATTTCCGTTTGCGGCGGGGTTCGTCATCATTGCTGTCCCGCGCATCTGCCTGCCCGGAGTTCTGACCGCTGGCCATCTTTTCTTTATGCTTATTGCTTTGCGCACGCAGTTTTGTGGCATGAGCAATGAGCATGTCCATTTCTTTCAGGTCGAGATCGGTTTTGTTATCCCGGCTGGCCAGTAGCTGGTAGCGGCGTTCGATAGCCTCTTCAGTGCTTTCAAAACTGAGCAAATCAGCCCAGCTATATTTTTCAGCCCAGTAGTAAACGATCCGCGCATTCGGCAGATTTAATTCAGATGCAATTTCTTTTGGCGTATAGCGGCGCAGATAAAGTGCGCGGACAACGCCTTTTAATTCTTCAGAGTATTTAGCCATGCGGTAATTATGCCGTGGCTGTAATAAAAAAACGGTGGTGATAATTCGTCTGTATTCGGTAAAGCGTTATATCCGAACTGTTCAGAATAAAACGTAATGCAGCAATGGTTTTATTTGGCAATAATTGATTTGCAGCGTCAGGGAGTGGAACAGGGGGGATATGTCACATTTAAAAACTGACTGGCTGTGTGTTGCTACTGAAGGGGATACCGTTGACGGACGGATTATTGAACGTCAGTGGATTATCGATATGGGGGAAACCTATGACTATAACCACTATGTCGCTTTAATCTGGCCGGAACACCAGAAAGGCGGGGGTAATTTCGGTGAAGTACTGGAAGCCACCTGGCGGGACGGGGATGACGGACTGGCGCGGTTGTATGTCAGTCTTTGCCCGAATATGCGGCTGATATACGCTAACGAAGAAGACCAGCTTCTTTTCTTCTCCATAGAGCCGGAGGAAGACTGGCGCGGAACAGGACGAACATACCTCAAGGGACTGGCAGTGACGGATACTCCTGCCAGCATTGGCACCACACGGCTGCGCTTCAGTCGGCAGCGCAAATTATCTGAACAGGGTTATTACCGTTATGTAATTTCCCGCGATGGCAAAATTAAGCAGGAAGGAAAAATGAAGAACTGGCAAAATTTGTTTGGTATTAAACCGAAGTTTGAAGATGAAACGCCGCCAGATAATACCGCGCAGGGTGATGATAAGTTACAGGCACTGGCAAACGCGGTAAACGAGCTGGAAGGCCGTGTGGCCAAAATTGAAAATCAACTGAATGATGTTCAGGGTGATGTGGATACTATTGCGGAAGTGGTGGATACAGAAGAATTTGCCGCCATTCGTGATAATGCAAAAGATATCGTTAAGCGTTTTAACGATTTGGGAAATAAATCAGTCCGTACACCAGGACGCAAAATTTCAGAGAAAGCCGGGAAGTTTAATTTCCTGTAATTCACTTTAGCGCTGATTAGTTTCAAATATTTTTATTATCGCTTAATCGCGAGGGAGTTTTATGCACCTTAATAACCGTGCGCGGGAATTACTGGACGGATATTCGGCGGGCATGGCGCAGCAGTTTGGGGCGCGTGATGCCAGTCGTTATTTTTCCCTGAATAACCCGCAGGAAAATGCGCTGCGTCTTGCGCTGCTGGAATCCGTCGAATTCCTGGACATGCTTACCTGTCTGGATGTTGATCAGCTGAGTGGCCAGGTGATTTCCGTTGGTTCTTCCGTATTACACACAGGACGTAGTGAAAGTGGCCGTTTTATTCGCCAGGTTGGTGTGGACGGAAACGACTATTCACTGGTGGAAACAGACAGCTGCGCCGCGTTGCGCTGGGATCTGCTTTCGGTCTGGGCAAACGCCGGTAAAGATGAAAACGAGTTTTACAACCTTGTCCAGGCATTTACCACGCAGGCTTTTGCACTGGATATGTTGCGTATCGGCTTTAACGGTAAGAGCCGCGCAAAAACCACTGATCCCGAAGCTAACCCGAACGGTGAAGATGTGAATATCGGCTGGCATGAGCGCATGAAAACGCTGCTGGGCGGCAATCAGATTATGACCGATCCGGTGGTGCTGGATGCAGCCGGGGATTACAAATCACTGGATGCAATGGCGTCAGACCTGATTAACGCCAAAATTCCGGCGCAGTTCCGCAATGACCCGCGTCTGGTGGTTCTGGTAGGGGCTGATCTGGTTGCAGCTGAACAGTATCGCCTGTATCAGGCCGCAGACCGTCCGACTGAAAAAATCGCAGCGCAGTTGCTGGGGAATACCATTGCTGGCCGTCCGGCCATTATCCCGCCTTTTATGCCGGGAAAACGCATGGTGGTGACGCCGCTGAAAAATCTGCACATCTATACCCAGCGCAATACCCGTATGCGTAAGGCGGAGTTTGTGGAAGACCGTAAGCAGTTTGAAAACAAATACCTGCGCAATGAAGGATATGCGGTGGAAGTGCCGGAACTGTATGCGGCCATTGATGAATCCGCCGTAACTATCGGCAAGGTTTCCGAACCAGCGGAGGGCTGATAAATGGCACTTTCTCCCGCGCAGCGTCACAGCCAGCGCATTGCGATGGAACAAAAGCTGAAGCGAAGCCAGGCGCTGGAAACCACGGAAAGTATGCACCTTCTGGTCAAAGCGCTGGAAACGGATGTGGAACACGTACGCAGCCTGCCGACAATCGCGGATCGCATTGAGTTTAAAAGGGATGTGTTGCTGCCGCGCTGGGTACCGACTGTTGAAGCGTATCTGGAAAGCAAGCAGGTGTACGCCAATCCGGTATTTGCCTGGTGTGTTATCTGGCTGTTTGACGTGGGCGAGCTGGATCAGGCGCTGGAATGGGCTGATATCGCAATCAGTCAGCAACAGGCCACACCGGATCAGTTACGCAGCAATTTTCCCACGTTTGTGGCCGATACGATGCTGGCATGGGCGCAGGAAAGCGCCGGGCGCGGAGAAAGTATTGAGCCGTATTTCTCCCGTACGTTTGAACGTGTGGCAGGGGTATGGCGACTGCATGAGCAGGTAACAGCCAAGTGGTACAAATTTGCGGGGCTGGGGCTGCTGCGCAATGAGGATGGCCAGCAAACTGCTGCGGGTGTGGATGATATTGAAACGCTGGAAAAAGCCGATCATTTGCTGGCCATCGCAGAAAAACACTACTCAAAAATTGGCGTCAGAACAGCGCGGCAGACCATTGCCGCCCGTGTCCGAAAACTGACGCAGGGGTAAAGACTACCGTACGCCAGGCGGACGCGGTGGAGGGCAAAACACCTTGTGTGTCATTGCGCCGTGGAAACCGGTCAGTCCGCCTTTTTCGGGGGATTTATGTTTAGTGGAAAACCGCTGGATTATCAGGACGAGCCGCTGGCCAATAACGGTTTCTGGCCGGATCTGAACCTGAAGGATTTTCAGGCGCAGCGGTCACTACCGCCAGATATTGACGCTGATACCATCAGCCAGGCGCTGCTTGCCGCTGTCGCGGAGGTGAATGCCGAGCTGGAAAACGTGGAGGCCAGCTGGAAAGCGAAAGGCCATACGCTGGCGGCAGATGTGCCGGGTGTAAAGATGGGCGGACTTAACAGCCTGTGCGCCCAGTACATGAAAGCCGTTTTTGCCAGGGCAAAAGCGGATCTGTTGGGTGAGTTCGCCACTATCGGACGGCGTGATACCCATCCGGGGCAGGAAAGCCAGGAGACACGGGCCGGGTTACTGGCTGAGGCGTCCGTGGTGATCCGTCGCATGAAGGGGCTTAAACGGGCAACGGTGAAAAAAGTATGAGCCAGACGCAGATCCAAAGCCTGACCGCTTTTTTTCAGGAGAACGTTCCGCCGCGGGCGATGCAGTCATTTGACAGCGTACTGGATGAAATGAAGTTCATCCCCGCCGCGAAGGATTACGGGCTGGGGCAATATCGCCAGGCGGTTATTCGGTATGACGCAGTTCTGAGCTGGGCGCGTTTTCCCTATCGCCTGTGTCCGCCGCAGTTACTTATGTCCTTACTGGCGGCGTGGCTGGACGATGCAGACAGAGACCTGCTGGATGAAGTCGGGCTGAGTGAAGCCGAACCTGACTGGGATGTGTCGGTGGAAGATGAGGAAACCGCCACTGTGGTGCTGACCGTTCCGATGGTGGAAGAACTGGTGATCAGGCAGGACGAAAACGGGGCTATTCCGTGGCGTGGTGAACGCTGGTCACTGGCAGATCCTGAAATCTGGACGGCGTTAACTGCCAGCATTTTCAGTGTGGATGAAACCGGGGCGCCGGTGAGCGGGGAAATATGATAGCCGGTGGCGAGCTGAATAAAAAACAGCTGACTGAATTACGTAATGCGCTGGCCAGTATGGAGTTGCCACCGCAGAAGCGCCAGCGGCTGATCTGGCGTCTGGCGAAATATGGCGTGATTGCTGCTGCAAAAAGACATGTTCGTAACCAGGAATCCCCGGACGGCCAGAAATGGCCGGGACGTAAGACAAAACGCAAAGGGAAGATGCTGCGTAACCTGCCAAAGCTGCTTCATATCCGCGAAATGCCTGAGATTCAGGCCGTACGGATCTATTTGCAGGGCGGCGGGTACCGGAACGGGGAAGCGCCGGTTCCGGCAGGAACCGTAGGTTATGCGCAACAAAACGGAATGCGGGTAAAGGTCAGCCGCAGCAGTCAGCCACGTAAGGCGGACGCCGGAAAAATGGCGACACCTGCCCAGGCTAAAAAACTGCGTGCGCTGGGATATCGGGTGAGAACCGGAAAACGCTGGAAAAAGCCCACGCTGGGCGATATCACGCGGACGATACCATACAGCCAGGCCGGATTACTGATTCGAAAGCTGAGTGGTAAAGCAGTGAAAACCAGCTGGACAGTGGATCTTCCTGCCCGCGTATTTCTGGGCATGAATGACGATGAATTTGATAAAGCGCTGGCGCGTCAGCTTCAGGCTATAGGCTTTGGCTGGAATGTAAAGGCGCAGGATATTAAGGGGAAAACATGACCTGGCCAACCGTGACCGTTAACCAGGTAAACCAGCTACTGGGTGAAACCAATGAGGTGGAGCGCACGTTGCTGTTTATCGGTACGGGTACCAAAAATGTGGGTAAAACGCTGGCTGTTAACGCACAGAGTGACTTTAACGCGCTACTGGGTGAGGGGAGCAGCCCGTTAAAAAGTGATGTACTGGCGGCAATGGCGAACGCCGGCCAGAACTGGTGGGGATTTGTTCATGTACTGGCCGCAGACAGTGAGCCGGGCGCGTGGGTGGATGCCGTCAAAGCTGCACAGGTTTCCTGCTCGGTGGAAGGCGTGGTGCTGTCGGATGATGTGGCGGCAAAAGAACAGATTAACCAGGCGGCAACGCTGAGATCTGAACTGATTGCGCAATACGGGCGCTGGGTGTGGTTCATCCTGGCGGTTCAGGGAATGCAGGAGGATGAAGCCCAGGCGGATTACCTGAAACGTCTGTCCACCCTTCAGCAGGGTATTGCAGAGAAAGCGATTCAGCTGGTTCCGCGTCTGTGGGGGAATGAACCGGGCGTGCTGGCCGGTCGCCTGTGTAACCGGGCGGTGACGGTTGCTGACAGTCCGGCGAGGGTGAAAACCGGGGCGTTGCTTAATCTGGGCAGCGATGAACTGCCGGAAGATGGCACCGGGAAAACACTGGAGCTGGCCACCCTTAAAGCGCTGGAAGCGCAGCGCTACAGCGTGCCGATGTGGTATCCGGATTATGACGGCTTTTACTGGGCTGACGGACGTACGCTGGATGTGGAAGGGGGGGATTATCAGTCCATTGAGACGCTGCGTATTGTGGACAAGGCCGCCCGTCGTGTCCGCCTGCTGGCTATCGGTAAAATTGCCGATCGTTCGCTGAACAGTACGCCGGGCAGCATCGCGGCACACCAGACGTTGTTTGCCCGCCCACTGCGCGAAATGTCCACGGCGGCCAACATTAACGGTGTGTCGTTTCCGGGAGAGGTGAAGCCGCCGCAGGATGGAGATGTCTCTATTGTCTGGAAGAGCAAGAAGGCGGTGGATATTTACATTGTGGTACGCACGTATGAAGTGCCGCTGCAAATCACTATCAGCCTGTTACTGGATGCCAGTCTGGAGGCCGCAGCATGACCAAACGTATTTCAGGCATGTCATTTGATGCCTACATCGATGGTGAACTGATCCATATAGAAAAAATTTCGCTGGATATCACGGATAACAGCGCCGCCGCCCAGACCCGTGGTGTGCCGGACGGCCATGTTGATGGTGATGTGGCCGCAGAGGGAGAAATTGAAGTCAGTTCTAAAGTGCTTCAGGTACTGACAGCCAAAGCCCGCGCCGCAGGTTCGTGGCGAGGTATTGAACCGCTGGATTTTCTTTTCTACGCCAAAGCAGGCAGTGAAGAAGTGAAGGTCGAGACGTTCGGCAATAAATTGCAGTTAAGCAATCTGCTGGATATTGATCCAAAAGGCGGCAGCGTATCCACGCACAAAATTAAATACTTCGTGACCAGTCCGAAGTTCGTCAACATCAACGGGGTTCCGTATCTGGAAGCGGAAGCTACGGAAAATCTGATCGGGTAAGGAAAAGGGATGCAGGACTACGAAAAAGGGTTTATTGCGCTGGCAATTATGGGGGCGCTGATTGCCCTGGGCAAGATGCTGAACAGTGACGAGCCGATCACGGCACGTCTGGTTCTGGGGCGTGTCATTGTGGGAAGCGCGTTATCAGTAGCGGCAGGGGTGGCGCTTTACTTCGTACCGGATATCCATCCGCTTGCGCTTGCCGGCATTGGTTCAGCGTTGGGGATTCTTGGCCTTAATGGTGTTGAAGCCTGGCTACGTAAGAAAGGGATCGGTTTTCTGGGGAAGGGGGCTGACAAATGACACTGAGTGAAAAACAGCAGCTGTTTACCGTTATGGTGGCAAATCTGATCCACTGGGCAGAAGAACACGGCTACCGGCTGACGTTCGGGGAGGCGTACCGCACGCCGGAACAGGCGGCGCTGAACGCGAAAAAGGGCAGCGGTATTACCAACAGTCTGCATACACGGCGTCTGGCAGTGGATTTTAACCTGTTTGTTAACGGCCAGTACCAGACCCGCACAGAGGATTACCTGCCGCTGGGCGAATACTGGGAGTCACTGGGCGGCAGCTGGGGCGGGCGCTTCAAATCCAGGCCGGATGGTAATCATTTCAGTCTGGAACATGATGGGGTTCGCTGATGGATCGTGTGGTGGCGGGCTGGCTTGTGACGGTTGTTCTGGCCTTCTGGGCAGGCTGGAAGGCGGCTAACTGGCAGCGTGACAGTATCGATCTGGCCATCAGCCGGTCAGCCAGCGCTACCGGGGAAACGCTGGCGAGCATGGCCAGTGAATCCGGGCGAAAACTGGAAGAACAACTGGAGGCTTTGAAAAATGCACCGCCGCGTGAAATTCGTACGGAGGTGGTTAAGCCGGTGTTTACTAACGTGTGCCTGTCTGACGACTTTGTCCGCATGTACAACGACGCCGCCGCCAGTACCGAACGTGCGTTATCAGGAAAACCTGAAAACTAAATGCGTCACGCAGCTGCCGCGCCTGAAAGGGACTACGGGTAAAGATGCTGCGGAACTGTTGAATGCGTATCTTGAAATTTATGGTCAGTGCGCAGCACGCCATAATCAGTTAATAGATGAAATTAATCGTAGAGAGAGTCTTTTATATGGAAAAAATTAAACTGTGTGTCTGTGGGACTGATATTATTTTTGAACCAAATCAGACCGCCTATAATAAGTTTATTAATGAAATGGCAATGGACAATAAAGTGGCACCTGCGCATAACTACCTGACGCGTATTGTTGCAACGGAAAGCAAGGAAGCTTTAGCTGAAATATTAAAACGTCCGGGCGCTGCGCTTCAGCTTGTCAGTAAGGTTAATGATATTTACGCCCCTGAACTGGAAATTGAAGTAAAAAACTGACAAAGCGAGTCCGGGCAATTGAACAGAACGGACTCGAACAATATTTAATACTTCGCCGTCATTATTTACCACATGGTCAGGATTCCGTTGACGATATTGCCGCCGCTATCTGGCTGGATAATCGTCACTGGGAATATACAGGAATTGCTGTAGCCAATGGTGTGGCTAAAGCATTTAAAGGCACAGAATGAAACAGTTAGATTTTACATTAAGCCTGATTGATAAGTTGTCCCGCCCGTTAAAACAGGCACAGAGCAGCGTCACCGGCTTTGCGGAAAAATCAAAAGCGGCCTTTATGCAGATTGGCGGTGGTGTGCTGGCTTTAGCGGGTACAGGAATGGCCATACGGGGTGCGTTATCACCGGCAATTGAAATGTATGATGCGCTGAATGATGCAGCATCAAAAGGGATTGATGATCAGGCATTAAAAGCCGTACAGCGGGATGCGCTGCGCTTCAGTACAACTTATGGTGCCAGTGCGGTGGAATTTGTTCAGTCCACTGAAAGCATTAATTCCGCTATTGCCGGGCTGACCGGTAATGAACTGCCGAAAGTGACAAAAGTTGCTAATACCCTGGCGTTTGCCCTGAAATCCACCGCCGCAGAAACGGCGGAATTTATGGGGCAGATGTTTGGTAATTTTTCCGCCGATGCGGAGCGTCTGGGCAAGGTTCAGTTCGCTGAGCAACTGGCCGGAAAAATGGTGTATATGCGCAAGGTCTTCGGTACCGAAATGGGCACTATCAAAGACCTGATGGAAGGGGCGCGGGGCGTCGGTACCAACTACGGCGTCGGACTGGATGAACAGCTGGCCGTACTGGGGCAGCTTAACCGCACGCTGGGAACGGAAGCCAGCAGCGCTTACGAAGGCTTTATGACGGGGGCAGTTGAAGGGGCAAAAAAACTGGGTCTGTCCTTTACGGATGCCACCGGCAAAATGCTGTCCATGCCTGAGATGCTGATTAAATTGCAGGGCAAATACGGCAAGAGCCTGGAAGGGAATCTGAAAGCCCAGGCGGAACTGGATGCGGCATTCGGTGACAGTTCGGCTGTGGTCAAACACCTTTACGGTAATGTGGCGCTTCTCCAGAGGAACATCACCGAACTGGGCGGATCTGACGGTCTGAAACGTACGCAGGAGATGGCCAGTAAACTGGTGAAACCGTGGGATCGGTTTGTACAAATCCTGAAAGCTATTCAGACCGTAATAGGGCTGACACTAATCCCGGTATTGTATCCGGTGCTGAACCGTCTGGCGGATATGGGACAGACATTTGCCAGATGGATGCAGCTATTTCCCAACATTGCCCGTGTTATCGGCTATGCCGCTATGGCTTTGCTGGGGTTTGCGGCAGTGGGCGCTGTAGCCAATATCGTCATGGGAGTTTCAAAGTTCATCATGATGGGTTGGAAGGGGGTATGGAAGTTACTTACAGCGGTTACTAAAATCGATACGGCCTGGACGTGGCTTAACACAAAAGCAAAGCTGGCGTGGGCTAATGTAATGAAATCATTGCGAGGCATTCTTCTTGCACTCCGTATGCAAGCTATTATGACAGGCACTGCCATTAATTTTATGAGCTGGCCGGTCTTGCTTGTGATCGGGGCGATAGCGTTGCTTGCGGCGGGTTGTTGGTTGCTGATTAAACACTGGGATACGGTGAAAGCGGCTGTTATGGAAACATCCGCGTTTCAGGCATGTGCCAGGGTGGTGGCGTGGCTGGCCGGGGTGTTTTCCACAGCGTGGCAATTTATCAGTGAAGGATGGAACAGTTTTATTGCGCTATTAACAGGGTTTTCACCCTCACAGGCATTAAGTGGACTGGCGTCGGGTATTGTATCCATGTTTGATAATGTCTGGCAGTCCGTTAAAGGTGGTTTTCTGAAATCGTGGAACTGGATTGTTGAGAAGCTAAATAAAATACCCGGCGTTGATATCTCAATGGCTAATGAAACCTCTTCGCCACCATTAACAGTAAATAGTTTATCTACAGGTGGCGAGCTAAAAGGTATTGATAAAGGTGGTATCAGTAAATCTGTCAGTAATAACTCAAGGGCTGTAACGGATAACAGCCGGAAAATTAATACTGTCAATATCTATCCAAAAGAAATGATAACGCCGGGGCAGTTAATGGAGTTTCAGGAGCTGGGCGTATGAATGAAATCCTGTATGTTGATTTATTAATTCAGGGGAATGACTTTGTCCTGAATACCGGTAATGAACCTGAATTATGTAATAACCGTAAAAGTATCGGGCAGGACATTATTCATTCCATTATTGAAAGCGGTCTGGCGACAGAATTAATCGCCGAGAGAAGCCCGACCATGCGGGCAGATATTTTTACCCGTATGGAATTGCTGATTGAAGATGATGAGCGCATCGTTCCGGGGACGGTGGAAATCGGTGAAGAAAGCCGGACACGGTTGTGGATCACGGCCAGTACTTATGACTTTGGCGGAATATCGGTACAGGTGGATTTATGACGGAAAAGCCACAGGTTGACTTTGAAGAGGTGGTGAAAGCCAGCGGTATGCCGGTGACGGAAGAAGAGATTCGCGATCGCTTTAATGCCATTGCGACGGAGGAGGGGATTATCACGAATACCTCCCGTATGTCTCCGTTCTGGCGACTGGTCACGGCCATTGTAACCGCGCCGGTGATGTGGCTGAAGGAGGTTCTGATCTCCACCGTACTGGCCAATATGTTTGTGGCCACGGCCAGTGGAAGCATGTTACGGCTGCTGGCATGGGCGGTGAATATCACGCCGAAGCCCGCCAGCGCTGCACAGGGCGTTATCCGTTTTTACAAGGAAGACGCCAGCGCCGTGGTGACGGTGAAGGCCGGAACGGTGATACAGACAGAACGTATTAACGGCAGGGTGTATGAACTGGCCATCACGGAAGATGTGGTGATTGCCTCCGGTACCGCCAGCGCACTGCTGCCGGTAAAGGCAACGGGAACGGGCGGCGCATATAACCTTGCGCCGGGATATTACCGCATTCTGCCGGTGGCCGTGGACGGCATCAGCCATGTGGCCAGTGAAGAAAACTGGCTGACCGTACCGGGCGCGGATGAGGAAAGCGATGATGAACTGCGTGAGCGTTGCCGTAACCAGTTTAACCTGGTGGGCAACTACCATACGGACGCGGTGTACCGGTCGATGATAGCCGGTGTTGCCGGACTGAGCATTGACCGGATTTTCTTTGAGCACGAAGCACCGAGGGGGCCGGGGACAGCCAACGCCTATTTATTGCTGGACAGCGGCGTGGCTTCTGCGCCGTTTGTGGATGCCGTGAATGACTATATCAACACTCAGGGACATCACGGCCACGGGGACGATATGCAGTGTTATGCCATGCCGGAAACCCTGCACGATCTGGTGGTCACTGTCTGGGTCAGGAACCTGAACAACATCAGTGATGATGAACAGAAGCGCCTGAAGGACGGTATTGAAAACCTGATCCGGTGCGCCTTCCGGGAAAATACGGACTATGACGTCAGAAGGACGTGGCCGTATTCACGGTTCTCCTTCTCGCAGCTGGGGCGCGAAATCCATAAAAATTTTCCGGTAACAGAATCGCTGAATTTTTCGCTGGATGACATTGCCAGTGAGCTGAATGTGCCGCGCCTGAAATCGCTTGTGGTGAGTATTGAGAATGAATGAGTTCATGAAAAAACTGGCCGGAATGGTACTTCCCTCCTGGATGGACAGGGGAGAGCCGCGAAAACTGCTGCAAACGGCGCGGCGATTCTGGGCGGAGGTGTACGTCTGGGTGACGTGGCCACTGAACCAGTTTGATCCGCTGACCTGTACACCGGCGTTACTTAACCTGCTGGCGTATGACCGGGACATTTCCCGCTTTGACGGGGAGCCGCTGGAACTGTTCCGCAGGCGTGTGGCGTATGCCTTCGTGAATGCGCGTGACGCCGGTTCTGTTGAGGGATTTATCAGTATCTTTGAGCGTCTGGGGATCGGGTACGTTGAACTGATGGAGCGCCAGCCGGGTATTGACTGGGATGTGATTCAGGTTCGCGTCACGGACAGCCAGATTGCAACTAACACGCAGCTGATGATCCAGATTATCCGGCAGTACGGGCGGACATGCCGCCGTTACCAGTTTGAAGTGATCACGTCCGAACGGCTGACTATCCGGGCGGGATGGGATCAGGGGGAATATGTGGTTTATCCGGCAGCACTGAGCGGTACGGAAACCAACAACGCGACATACAGCGCAGGGTTATAAGGGGATTATATGTCACAGACAGCAATTACACTGGCATTTGAACAGTGGAAAGCGCAGCAGGGCACCACGGGGGAGCCTGTTCTGCTGGATGAATTTGTGTTCGCTAATGTGCCGGCACTTGACCCGGATCAGCCGGTTGACCGCAATGAAACCCTGCCACCGGCTGAACAGATTGTTCACCGGCAGGCCGTCAGCCGTAAGGGCGTGGTGAATGACAACGCTGTGGTGCATTCCGTCGTACTGGGGGCTGATGTGGGGGATTTTTCCTTTAACTGGATTGGTCTGATTAATAAGGCCAGCGGTACGCTGGCAATGATTGTTCATGCGCCATTACAGCAAAAACTTAAAACAGCTGAAGGGCAACAGGGGAACGTGCTTACACGCTCGTTTCTGATGGAATATAACGGCGCACAGGCTGAAACCGGAATTAATACGCCTGCTGAGACCTGGCAGATTGACTTTACCGCGCGTATGGCCGGAATGGACGAGCGCCAGCGCCTGGAAAATATCGACATCTTCGGGGCGGCGGCGTTTTTTGGGGACGGCTATCTGGTCGGGAAAAGCGGGAATCAGTTTTATGTGACCAAAGGTACCGGCTATGTGGCAGGTCTGCGCACAACGCTTGCAGAAAACCTGAATATTACCGTGACAACCAGGCCAGTCAAAGTCTGGCTGGATGTATGCTGGACAGGAACGCTTACCAGCGTGTGGGGTGTGCAGTCCCGTATTACGGTTGCTGACAACCTGGCGGATTATGTGCAAAACGGCGTACAGCATTATGTGTTTGCGGTGGCGGGTATTGATGAAAACGGCAATATTACGGATTTACGCCCGAAAGGGACACTGAATGAGCAGCAGGCCAGCGATGCGCTGAGAAAACATGAGCAATCCCGTAATCATCCGGACGCCACTACCAGCGCGAAGGGGTTCACTCAGTTAAGCAGCGCGACAGACAGCACCAGTGAAGAACAGGCCGCTACGCCGAAAGCAGTCAAGATTGCTATGGATAATGCCGCAGCACGACTAGCGAAAGACAGGAACGGATCGGATATTCCTGATAAACCTCTGTTTGTTCAAAATATTGGACTGGGAAATGTGCTTTTCAAAGGTGATGGCAGGTTCCTCGCGGGAACATTTGTCAGTGACGCAATTGACCGAACATCAATTGGTGCCAGGGCGGCTACAGGCTGTCAGTTTATGCGCGCACATCAGGCACCTGATGCGCCAGACCAGGTAAGTTTCTGGCAAATTATTACCCTTAGCGAGGTGGTAAGTCCGACCACTGTTGTGGATGTTCTTGCAGTCAGTGGCAATAACGTATTGTTTGGTCACGGTACAGGAGCAGGTATTACCTCATGGCGTCATGTGGCGATGCTGGAGGGGGGCGCCTTTACGGGGGGGATTTCTGCTCCAAATATGCGTGGCGATACCCTGGTTACGGTTGGGGATGGCACTGGTGGGATGGCTAAAGGTGACGTTGATGGTGCAGGTTTTAATGGTAACAATCTGAACATTAAGTCATGGAATGGTATCGGATTTCAGAACTCAGAAGACCTGGCTATCCGGGCATATATCAACACCCGACTCGGTGTTATCGCAGCTGCTGAAAATTTGCAGGCCGGAAATGCGATATTCAACAAAAACGGCGATGTTTACGGCGATATATGGGGCACAGGCAGCGGGCCTGGCTGGTTGAGTGCGTATATTGCAGGCAGACCGTTACGACAATACATCACCATGGTCGGTGTGTACCAGAACGACAAAACAAAGCCATTTATGCTTCATGATGATGGTTCTGGTGTATTCCTTGCTACAACTGACATGCTAAGTGGGTATGTTCAGTCAATTCGATTCGGTGCCGTTGAGCATGGAAACTTATATCGTTCGCCCGGATTTGCAGACCAGTTAGGTTACGTCATTACAGGTGTTGAGAATGGAGACTCGAACGATACACCAGACCGGATCCAACGACGCTTGTTACAGCTTAAAGTGAATGGTCAGTGGTATACGGTAGGGACATAAAAATGAGACATTTTAAAAAATTCACTAAAACAACGGAATTAACCCCTGTTCAGCAGGAGTTATCAGAGAACTGCAGCGTTCAGTTTATCCACGATGAATCAGGTGTTGACTGGTATGTGCTACAGAAATTATTTCAGCCAGACACACTGAAAATACAGTATGACAAAACAGGGCTGATTATTGCTGCGGATAAAGATGCAACAAAGTTATTTCCGCTGAATTGCTCTGTTGTGGAACTCGCTGATACTGATATTCCTGATGGTTTCCAGGCTGGTAATTTTACCTATAGCAACGGCGTTATCGCACCTGTTCAGGTTGATTATGTTGCTTTAGCGACAGCAGAACGCGACCGGCGCATGGCGTCGGTCACGTCAAAAATCAATCAGCTTATGGAAGCGCAGGATGATAGTGATATTACTGATGCCGAGCTGGTCGAACTTTCCGATTTACGTGAAGTGCGTACAAAATTGCGCCGTCTGGATCTGACTGGTGCGCCAGATATTGACTGGCCGGAGGTACCGGATGTGGCGTGAAGCGCGTCTGGCTTTTACGGATTCTCTGGCTGCGCTGGATTGTTCCGTCGTTCCGGCGCATCCGTGGATTCACGGTCTGGGGCAGCAGACTGATAACGGGGCATACCTGAGTCCGGTCAATGCAATCCATTATCTGGCGGAAAGGCTGGCCGGAACGGGAGGCAATACCGATGTGGTGATCATGATGGTAACGGGACAGACCCATGAAAACTTCATGAAGGGGCTTAACAGCCTGGTGGATGTTTTCCCCGCGCCCGCATTCACCCAGGTTAGACGTCTGGCTGAGTCTGCGGCGACACTGGCTACTGAGAAAATGCAGATCCCCGCGAAAGCCGGGGCAGGACTGCCGGTTGCCATTCCGCTGTCCGTTCCGACCAGCAGGGCAGCGTTATCCGCTGCCGCTATCAGTGAGGCGCAGAAAGCGGCTGGCGCCGGATTCAGCCTGGACGGGCTGAAACAACAGCTGGGGGAATTTACGCAACTGCGTGACAGCCTGATTAACGATGTGGCCAGCGGCCTTGCTGATTTGCAGGGGAAAAGCGCCAGGGCATGGGTATTTACGGCCAGTGGCGACACCGCCGCCACCCTTCTGGCGCTGGTAAAGGACATTCCGCAGCCTTCAGCTGTTTATACTGCGGCAATCATGCTGGCCGGAAAAAATCTTGATGGAATAAGGGGCATGATTCATGACGTCGATCCCGACACTGGCGCTTAATGGTGAGGCCATTCTGCTGAAAAACATGCGCGTGACCGTTTCCCAGCAGTTTCAGGATAAAGACCAGTCCGGCCAGACCAGCGCGACCACCAAATCAGAGCAGGGGGCAAAGGGCAAAGAGCTGCGTATCAGCGGCGAAATCCCCTTTAAAAACCCGGAGATCCTGACGCGTATTTTTGAACTGGCCAGCGCCACCGATGCAGACGGGAAACGCATGAAATACCGCGTTGCGCATGAGGTGGCCAGAGCAGTGAATTTTCGTGAGGCCACCTTCAGCGGAATGCTGGATGCACCGCCGCAGGACGGGAAAATGGCCTGGCTGGTCACGTTCACCCTGGCGGAACATGTCAGCGTACAGGAGAAGCGGGAAGCCAGGGCAACCGGTAAAACAACGGCAAAAAAACAGACGGCCAGCAGTACGGGACAATCCGGTGGCCAGAGTGCCGGAGAGGATGAAGAAAAACTGACGTGGTTTGAACGCAGGGTGCTGAAGCCCGTCAATGATGCTTTAGGTTAATGATGAAACCAGTAAAACGCCTTTACCTTTCAACGGATGAAATACACCTGGCTGACGCCAGTCTGGTGCTGGAGCTGAACAGCTGTGGACGTGGCTTTATTACGGCACAGACAACCACAGACTACACCGGCAAACTGGTACGGCTGGATGTGGGGTATTCCGGTTTACTTCTGCGCTGGTTTACCGGCTATGTGGAGCGCTCACAGCCTGCCGAAAACGGTTATCAGCGTCTGTTTGTCCGCGAGCTGGCTGGCGTGTTTGAGCGGATGTGGCCATGCTCATTTCAGCATCCCACACTGCGCGATGTGGCCGGATGGCTGGAGGAAAACAGCGGGATCAGCATTGCGGTACCGGATGTGCCGTACAGTGATAAACCGATCCCCCATTTCACCCATAACGGGACGGGATACCAGCTGCTGAATAACCTGGGCAGGGCATTCAGTATCACGGATTACATCTGGTATCCATTGCCGGATGGTTCGCTGTATGTCGGCGGCGCAGAAAAGGCGCTGTTTGCCGGACGCCCGGTAGAAATCCCGGCAGAGTTCAGCCAGGGAACGGCGGGCGGTAATTCCATGACATTGCCGGTGATCCAGAGTCTTCGTCCGGGCGTGGACGTGAACGGGGAACGCGTGACCAAAGTTCATCTGACGAATGACACAATGACCATCACCTGGACACCACGGAACCGCGCCACAGGTCAGCCATTGCAGAAAACACCGGCGCAGCGTCAGATAGAAAACCATTACCCGGAACTGGCTTCAGGTCTTCACCTGCCCAAACTGGCCAGGGTGGTGGCACCCAGCGAGGCCGTAAAAAGCGGTAATTTTGCCGACCCGTTCCGGCCACGGTACGCTGTTGACGTGCAGCTGCTTGACGCGGACGGCAACCCGGACAACCAGACGCCGGTATATTCCGCCGTACCGCTGCCAGTGCCAATGGCCGGTAACGATTCGGGAATGTTCCAGTTTCCACCGGAAGGAACGCTGGTAGAGGTGGCGTTTACGGGCGGCAGGCCGGATAAGCCCTTTATCAGGCAGACGCTGCCGGATGGCACCAGTCTGCCGGACATTAAGCCCGGCGAACAGCTGCAACAGCAGCGGGCGGAAGTCTCGCAACGCGTGACACAGGCAGGAGACTGGGTACGCCAGACGGATCAGACCATCAGTGAAACATCGATGGCGCGGACGGTGAAAGCCGATACGGAACGGCGCGAACTGGTCAGCCGTGAAACCACGGTGAAAGCCACGGATAAAATCACAGTACTGGGTACCGCCACGCTGATGGCTGGAGCCATACAGCAGGTCAGCGCTGGCGACTTCAGCCAGGCGGTAAAAGGAAACCGGCTGGCCAGTATTACAGGAAATGAAGAAACCGAAATCGCCGGGCAGCAGTCCACGAAAGTGGCCGGTGCCATGAATGTTGATGTGGGGGGAACCCTGACAGAAAAGATTGCCGCATTGCGTAAGTCGGTGGCATCGGGCGGTCAGCAAATTATGGGGCCAACCGTCCATATTGGCAGTGAGAGCGTCAACACACTGACCATGATGCTGGACACCATTGATTTACTGGCAGAGCTGGCGCAGCAGTGCGCGAGCCATTCACACCCCAGTGTTGGCACGCCGACCAATGCCGGAGCATTCAACCAGACGGCAGTAAAGGCCGGGCAGACCCGGAGCAAGTACCAGAACATCATCGCCTGATTCTCTCTTTTCAGCCCGCATAATGCGGGTTTTTTTACATCCTTCATCAGGCGTCACCAGACGCATTCTAAGCGCTTCTTTTATCTGACCACTACCGCGCAACACCACAAAAGGATCTGTGCTGTCACGTTACGCTGACGACGCCACACGTTGACAAAATAAATCTTTCGCAGACAAAAACGGCGCTACACCGCACCCGCCTGCGGTTTCTGGATCGTAAAAATTTTTCAGTTTTATTTTTCTTCAAATCATATCGCCAGCCCGCACCAGTACTGGCAGTTTTGCGGAGACTGGAAACTGAAAAGATTGAAAGGAATTTCAGTAATTTTCAGTTTGAAGGATCGATAAAGGATCTAACGGAAAACGTAACACACAGATAAATAAGGTGAAAATAAATTTTATGTGAGTTGCGGTGGATCGTTTGTGTGCCAGTGCGTTCTGGCGGTAAACGTGATAAGCCCAGCGGCGGCGGGGCTTCAGGGGAGTTTATTGATTTTTACAGAACTGAAAAGCGTCGCAGAGCTTGCAGAGGTCGAGAGAACAGATTTTGCACACATATGGTTCAGGTACAACTGAACAAAAGTAGAGTTATGTGCCGAGTTTGCGACGCGGGCTGTAGAGAGTGTGATCCACCACAATGAATTTTTTATCCAGCCATTGCGTCACTTGGGCGGGCTGAACGCCGGTCAGTCGGGCAAAGGATGCCTGATTGCCATTGTAGTATTTCTTGATGTAGTCGATAAGTGGCATCAGTACACTCTCTATAGTGATTATCATATAGTAAAATACTATATGATAATTTTAATTAAAAAAATAGCAGCCGCAAAACCGCAGAGGTATCAAAGCAGTCTGATCGGTTTCTATCTGGGAATGAAAAATATCAGCGCGACACTTTTGCGACACTGGGGGTTATGAAAACAAAAAAGCCACTCGTTAGAGTGGCTTAATCATATGATTTTAAAGCTAAAATTTGGTGGCCCCTGCTGGACTTGAACCAGCGACCAAGCGATTATGAGTCGCCTGCTCTAACCACTGAGCTAAGGGGCCGTGGCGGTGGATTATAATGTAACTTTACGCTGTAATCCAGCCGTAACCGTGCGGGTGCTGTTTTTATAAACAATGTGTTTTCAACCCGTTATACTTAAAGAACGTTGTATTGCTCAGGAGTAATAATGGTTAAGGACATACTGGCGCCAGGGCTACGGGTGGTTTTTTGCGGCATCAATCCGGGACTCTCCTCGGCGAATACCGGCTTTCCGTTTGCGCATCCCGCGAATCGTTTTTGGAAAGTTATTCATTTGGCCGGTTTCACCGATCGACAGTTGAAACCGGAAGAGGCGGAAAAATTACTGGATTTTCGCTGCGGGGTAACGAAACTCGTCGACCGACCGACGGTACAAGCGACTGAGGTGAAGTTGCATGAATTACGTAGCGGCGGACGCAACCTGATTGAAAAGATAGAGGACTACCAGCCCGCGGCGCTGGCGGTGCTTGGTAAACAGGCTTTTGAACAGGGATTCAGCCAGCGCGGTATCGCCTGGGGTAAACAAAAGATCGCCATTGGCGCGACGATGGTGTGGGTGTTGCCGAATCCCAGCGGCTTAAACCGAATTAAAACGGAAAAACTGGTCGAGGCCTATCGCGAACTGGATCAAGCGCTCATTATGCGTGGGCTATAGCAATGGGGAATGAGGGCGCGAATACTCGCGTTGTGTAGAGATTCTGCAGGCCAAATAGGGCGCTCGCGTATGACCGGATAAAAAAACGCCGCCTTGCGGCGGCGTTTATACGTATGCGGCGAATTAATCGTCGAGGAAGCTGCGCAGCACTTCAGAACGGCTCGGGTGGCGCAGTTTACGCAGCGCCTTCGCTTCGATCTGACGGATACGTTCGCGGGTAACATCGAACTGTTTACCCACTTCTTCCAGCGTGTGGTCGGTGTTCATATCGATACCGAAACGCATACGCAGCACTTTCGCTTCACGAGCGGTCAGGCCAGCCAAAACGTCGTGAGTGGCGGCACGCAGGCTCTCGGTAGTGGCAGAGTCCAGCGGCAGCTCGAGGGTGGTATCCTCGATGAAATCACCCAGATGCGAATCTTCATCGTCGCCGATCGGCGTTTCCATGGAGATTGGCTCTTTGGCAATCTTCAGCACCTTACGAATTTTATCTTCCGGCATCAGCATCCGTTCAGCCAGCTCTTCCGGCGTTGGCTCGCGGCCCATCTCTTGCAGCATCTGGCGAGAAATACGGTTGAGCTTGTTGATGGTCTCAATCATATGCACCGGAATACGGATGGTGCGCGCCTGATCCGCGATAGAACGGGTGATCGCCTGACGGATCCACCAGGTTGCGTAGGTGGAGAACTTGTAACCGCGACGGTATTCGAACTTATCTACCGCTTTCATCAGACCGATGTTGCCTTCCTGAATCAGGTCAAGGAACTGCAAGCCACGGTTGGTGTATTTCTTGGCGATAGAAATAACCAGACGTAAGTTCGCTTCAACCATCTCTTTTTTCGCACGGCGGGCTTTCGCTTCCCCGATAGACATGCGACGGTTGATGTCTTTCACCTGTTCGATGGTCAGACCGGTTTCTTCTTCAATCTGCCGCAGTTTTTGCAGACAGCGTTGCACTTCTTCCGCGACATCGTGCAGTTTTTCCGACCACGGTTTGTTCATCGCGATAGCGGCGTTGAACCAGGTTTCGCTGGTTTCGTTACCGGTAAACAGCGTGATAAAGTTCTTCTTCGGCATTTTGCACTGCTCGACGCAGAGCTTCATGATCAAACGTTCCTGAGTACGCACGCGATCCATCATCACGCGCATACTGTTGACCAGATAGTCGAATTGCTTCGGTACCAGACGGAACTGTTTGAACACTTCAGACAGCTTCAGAATCTCTTCCTGCGCGGCAGCATGGCTGCGGCCTTTCGCTTTGATGGTGTCGCGCGTAACGACGTATTGCGCGCGCAGCTCAGCGAATTTTTCGCGTGCCAGTTCAGGGTCAATGCTGTTGTCGTCATCGGCGGCGTCATCGTCGCCGTCTTCTTCATCTTCGTCTTCGTCATCATCCAGGTCTTCCTGGGAGAGCTCAGAACCGACGTGAGTTGCGGTCGGCGCCATCTCTTCTTCCGCGTTCGGATCGACAAAGCCGGTGATAAGATCGGACAAACGAGCCTCTTCAGCCTCAACGCGATCGTACTGTTCCAGCAGATAGGTAATGGCTTCCGGGTATTCGGCAACGGAGCATTGAACCTGGTTGATCCCGTCTTCGATACGTTTAGCGATGTCGATTTCGCCTTCCCGGGTCAACAGTTCAACAGTGCCCATTTCACGCATATACATGCGTACCGGGTCAGTCGTACGACCGATTTCAGACTCAACACTGGACAGAACTTGTGCAGCAGCTTCTTCCGCATCTTCATCGGTGCTGGTGGTATTTTCAGCCAGCAGCAGATCATCGGCATCAGGCGCTTCTTCCATTACCTGAATACCCATGTCGTTGATCATTTGGATGATATCTTCAATTTGATCTGAATCGACGATATCTTCCGGCAGATGGTCATTGACCTCAGCATAGGTCAGATAGCCTTGCTCCTTACCACGGGTGACAAGAAGTTTCAGCTGTGACTGCGGGTTTTGCTCCATAAGACGGTATCCACACTTATTCGTTTGATTGGTGTCGACGGTATAGCTGTCGACATTTAAAGCGAGGGCATACTTATATTTTGGCCGCTGCCTCTCACTGCGGCTGTCGGGGGCTTCCCGATCGATATGCGGCATTTAAGCCGTTAAATTCATTTTCTGGCCAGCTCCTGGTTTAACGTCCAGAGCTCTCGGCGTTCTTCGCTGCTTAAACCATGAGTGCGATCGCGAGCGATCAGCTCTTCTTGTCGCAGTTGCAGCAGCGAATCAAACATATGGTTGAGTGAGTCGGTAAAGGTCTTTTCGGCAATCGCCTTATCTGCTATATCGTCCCACATCGATAATTTTTCAAGGGTCGCAGCATCATTTGTGCCACGGTAGAGTTCCAGAAGTTGTCCGGTAGTAAGACCTGGCTGAGCCAAACAAGTTTTGACCAATTCTTTAAATAAGCCAAGTCCAGGCAGCTTATTCTGATCCAGCGCGTCTAAGGGCGGCACTAACGGCGCGAGATCCGGGTTTTGCACCAGTAATCCTATCAGTATACGCATGGTCGTACGTTTTAGCTGCGGAGCCGGGCGGGAAACGCCGCTTTCCGCCTGTTTTGGCACTAAACGATCAAGCTGACTATCATCGAAAATGCCTAACTTCAGCCCCAACGTCTGGCGCAGCTGAATACGGTGCGCGTCGCCAGGCACCTGATTAATGAGCGGCAGCGCCAGCGCGGCTAACTGCGTGCTGCCATCCGGCGAGCTTAAATCCACCTGCGGCAGGAGGCTATTAAACAGAAACGTAGAGAGCGGCTGCGCCTGCTCCATCCGCGCTTCAAAAGCCGCCTTGCCTTCTTTACGCACCAGCGTATCCGGGTCTTCGCCGTCAGGTAAAAACATAAAGCGTACCTGCCGACCGTCGGTCATATAAGGCATTGCTGTTTCCAGCGCTCTCCAGGCGGCATCACGGCCAGCTCGGTCGCCGTCGTAACAGCAAATTACGTTGTTCGTCGCCCGGAATAACATATGCATATGGTCTGCCGTGGTTGAGGTACCCAGCGAAGCGACCGCATAGTTAATGTCGTATTGCGCTAGTGCGACGACATCCATATAACCTTCGACCACAAGCAAGCGTTGCGGTTCAGCACTATATTGCTGAGCCTCATAAAGACCATATAGCTGGCGGCCTTTATGGAAAATGTCCGTTTCCGGAGAGTTAAGGTATTTCGGCGTGTCGTTCCCCAGAACTCGGCCGCCAAAACCAATCACCCTGCCGCGTTTGTCCCGAATAGGGAACATGACCCGATTACGGAAACGATCGTAAGTGCTGCCCTGCTCGTTATTGACCAGCATCCCGGCATCCAGCAACAATGCCTTGTTATCGCTGTTATTACCGAAGCGCTTTAACGCGTTATCCCAACCTGGCGGCGCGAAGCCAATGGCGAAACGCTGAATAATTTCAGCGCTCAGACCGCGCTTTTGCAGATAGTCACGCGCAGGTTTTGCCGCAGGGTGGGTAAGCGACTGCTGATAAAAGTCATTCAGACCATTCATCAACTGATAGAGGTTTTGCCGTTGATGGCGCTCTATCTGGCTAAGCCCGGTGCCTGCTTCATAGGGAATTTCCAGGTTATGCATGGCCGCTAATTCTTCGACGGTTTCGACAAATTCGAGCTTGTCGTAATTCATCAAAAAGTCGATCGCATTGCCATGCGCGCCGCATCCAAAGCAGTGATAAAACTGTTTTTCACCGTTTACGGTGAAAGAAGGGGTTTTCTCATTATGGAATGGACAACACGCGTGATAGTTCTTGCCCTGTTTCTTGAGTTTTACGCGCACGTCGATCAGATCGACGATATCGGTTCTCGCCAGCAGGTCATTAATGAATACGCGTGGGATTCGTCCAGCCATATGCCCCTTTTATACACGTCATTCTTCAGGCTGCCGTAGTGTTGGCTACGCTCGCTCACCCCTGTCGCTGACTTGCGTAAGCGCCGGGGACTTGCTCTCTTGCCGCCTGGACGCAGCATGAATGATTTTGTGTATATGCTAATGCATAAACGAAAACAAGCCGCGCATTCCTTTCGGAAGCACGGCCTTACAACTACAACTCGATCTGAATTGAGAGCAGCCCGCTCTCAAAAGATTAGTACAGACGAGTACGGCGTGCGTTTTCGCGAGCCAGTTTCTTCGCGTGACGTTTCACTGCAGAAGCTTTAGCGCGCTTACGTTCGGTCGTCGGTTTTTCATAGAACTCACGACGACGAACTTCCGCCAGAACACCTGCTTTTTCGCAGGAACGCTTGAAGCGACGCAGAGCTACGTCGAACGGCTCGTTTTCACGTACTTTAATTACCGGCATGTGCCTCTCACCTTTGATTAATTCGGTTTGCCGCTGGCATCAACGCCAGCTTATTTCAAAATGGTGCGGAATTTTACTGCAATTGCTGCTGCTTTGTAAAGCACCGCGGCCTTTTTTGAACGGGACTTTTATAAGGTGAGGGAGTATACACGAAGTCGGGACTGAGGGTATACATCCACCCGCATTCGACCTACACTGCGCGGTATTAGAGCGAGGTAAAACAAGTCATGCGTGTACTGGGTATTGAAACATCTTGCGATGAAACCGGCATCGCTATTTACGACGACAAAAAAGGTCTGTTAGCCAACCAATTGTATAGTCAGGTGAAATTACATGCTGACTACGGCGGCGTAGTGCCTGAACTGGCTTCCCGCGATCATGTGCGTAAAACCGTGCCGCTGATTCAGGCGGCATTAAAAGAAGCCGGTCTGACGGCGAGCGATATCGACGCGGTGGCCTATACCGCAGGCCCGGGCCTGGTCGGCGCGCTGCTGGTCGGCGCAACCGTCGGGCGTTCGCTGGCATTTGCCTGGAATGTGCCGGCCATTCCTGTACACCATATGGAAGGTCATCTGCTGGCGCCGATGCTGGAAGATAACCCTCCGGAATTCCCGTTTGTGGCGCTACTGGTCTCCGGCGGACATACGCAGCTCATTAGCGTGACCGGAATCGGTCAGTACGAACTGCTGGGAGAGTCGATTGACGATGCCGCCGGTGAAGCGTTTGATAAAACCGCCAAATTGTTGGGGCTGGATTATCCTGGCGGCCCGATGCTGTCGAAAATGGCGTCGCAGGGGACGGCGGGACGTTTTGTCTTTCCGCGCCCGATGACCGATCGCCCGGGGCTGGATTTTAGTTTTTCCGGTCTGAAAACCTTTGCCGCTAACACCATTCGTAGTAATGGCGACGACGAACAAACTCGCGCTGATATCGCGCGCGCTTTTGAAGATGCGGTCGTGGATACGCTGATGATCAAGTGCAAGCGCGCGCTGGAAAGCACCGGTTTTAAGCGTCTGGTCATGGCGGGCGGCGTCAGCGCTAACCGCACGCTGCGCGCGAAGCTTGCCGAAATGATGCAAAAACGCCGCGGCGAAGTGTTCTATGCGCGCCCGGAATTTTGTACCGACAACGGGGCGATGATCGCCTATGCCGGAATGGTGCGGTTTAAGGCGGGCGTTACGGCGGATCTTGGCGTAACGGTACGTCCGCGCTGGCCGCTGGCCGAGCTGCCGGCGGCGTAAAAGCGGAAAAAGGGGGCGACATCATGCCGCCCCAACGGGTTTACAGCAAAACGACGGGCATCCACAACAGCCTGGAGACGATCAGCAGCACCAGGAAAATCAGGCCGAAAATCGCGCCTAACCACGCCAATGGTGGAAGGGTGACGCGCGGCGGATTCGATATGTACGCCCATCACCGAGCTATTGCCGGTCAACCCTTGTGGGCCAATCCCTAGACGGTTGAGGCCCTCTTCCAGACGCAGTTCCAGCTCAATCTTTCTGGCGTTTCTTTTTCAGCTTCGTCCAGATTTTCGTCTCCTGGCGACGCCACAGACGCTGGATGTTGTCATGATGGCGCAGCAAAATGAGACATGACAGCATCGACACCGGGAAGGTGAACTGCGGTTTAAACCACCAGACGTAAAACGGCGCAATCAAGGCGCTGACAATCGCCCCTAACGATGAATAACCGCTTAACAGGACCGTCAGCAGCCAGGTGCCAGCCATAACGCCGGTTAAATCCCAGCCGATGGGCGCAATGGCGCCAAATGCGGTTGCTACGCCTTTCCCACCTTTAAAGCCAAAAAAGACCGGCCAGATATGCCCCAGACAGGCGGCGATAGCGATAAGCCCCAGCCAGAAAGGGGTAACGCCTAACGCATACGCGCCCCAGACGGGCAACATGCCTTTAAGGATGTCAAAAATAAGTACCGCGACAGCCGCTCCCTTGCCACCGATTCGTAATACGTTCGTCGCGCCCGGGTTGCCGGAGCCGCTTTCACGCGGATCGGGCAGCCCGGCGATGCGGCAAACCAGAATGGCACTGGAAATTGAGCCGCAGAGGTACGCGAAGAGGATCATTCCAGGCGCGATTGCACTCATAAGCTGTTCCGTATTGAAAGTGTCGTTTTATTTACTATTTCTGTGGATAATACGCACATTTCGCCGGAAGTGGTATCCGGGTTAGCCAAAAAGCAGGCAGGTCGTGATGGATATTGTATTTATAGAGCAACTTTCGGTAATCACCACTATCGGTGTTTACGACTGGGAACAGACTATCGAGCAAAAACTGGTGTTCGATATCGAAATGGCATGGGATAACCGCAAGTCGGCGAAAAGCGATGATGTCGCAGATTGTCTAAGTTACGCGGATATCGCCGACACGGTGATAAATCATGTTGAAGGCGGGCGTTTTGCTCTGGTCGAGCGTGTGGCGGAAGAGGTGGCGGATCTACTGCTTAGCCGATTCAATTCTCCGTGGGTTCGCATCAAACTGAGCAAGCCTGGCGCCGTCGCGCGCGCGGCGAACGTAGGGGTAATTATTGAGCGTGGCAATAATCTGAAATAAAAATAAATAATTTTATATTTTTTAAACCAAACGGTTATATATGGGGTCTTAACGCGAGATCCATTTTTGCAGTGTTTTTCATTTTAGGGGTTTATTGATGAGCGATATGCACTCGCTGCTGATAGCGGCAATTTTGGGTGTGGTCGAAGGATTGACGGAGTTTTTGCCGGTATCCAGCACGGGCCATATGATTATTGTGGGTCATCTGCTGGGGTTTGAAGGCGATACGGCCAAGACATTCGAAGTGGTGATTCAACTTGGATCTATTCTGGCGGTCGTGGTGATGTTCTGGCGGCGGTTGTTTGGCCTCATCGGTATTCACTTTGGCCGCCCGCTACAGCGTGAAGGTGAAAGTAAAGGTCGATTAACGTTGATTCACATCCTGCTGGGCATGATTCCGGCGGTGGTGCTGGGGTTAGTCTTTCATGACACGATCAAGTCGCTATTTAACCCGATTAACGTGATGTACGCGCTGGTGGTAGGCGGTCTGTTGCTGATTGCCGCCGAGTGCCTGAAGCCGAAAGAACCGCGCGCGCCGGGGCTGGATGATATGACGTATCGTCAGGCGTTTATGATTGGCTGTTTCCAGTGTCTGGCGCTGTGGCCGGGCTTCTCGCGTTCCGGAGCGACTATTTCCGGTGGGATGCTGATGGGCGTCAGCCGTTACGCCGCCTCTGAGTTCTCGTTCTTACTGGCTGTGCCGATGATGATGGGCGCAACGGTTCTGGATCTCTACAAAAGTTGGTCATTCCTGACCGCAGCGGATATTCCGATGTTCGCAGTGGGCTTTGTGACGGCGTTTGTGGTGGCGCTGATCGCCATCAAGACCTTCCTGCAACTGATTAAGCGTATCTCGTTTATTCCGTTTGCGATTTACCGCTTTGTGGTGGCGGCTGCCGTTTACGTTGTCTTCTTCTGATGATTGACCTGCCGGATGGCGGCGTACCGCCTTGTCCGGCCTAACTGTTTTGTCGGTCTGATAAGCGCAGCGCCATCAGGCAATTTATCGTGCCGGATGGCGTTTAGCTGGCGGGGTTCGGGCAGCGCTTCTCTTTCCAGTTGGCGACCGCTGCAATTCGTCGCTTTGTCAGCTCCTCGCGAATCTCAATGCCCTTAAATCCGGCCTCCACCACCTCTTTCGTCGGTACCGTCTGCGCCACCTGCCAGGCTTCGCGCAGCCAGCGCCCCTGCGGGTAATCCGACGCTTCAAATCCGGTACGTCCACGGACATCGGCCTCGCTGGTCAGCGCAATCTGCTCGACGCGCTGCGGTTTACGCCATGCATCAATGGCGTCAAACAGCTTAACGATCGTTTTCGGCTGGAGTATCGGAAAGGTGTGGATCAGATCGTGGTATTCGGCGACCAGTTTAGCTAAATCACGCAGGTCATTGGGGACGCGCAAACGCTGGCATAACTGTTCGACCAGTTTCACGCCCGCCGGGCCGTGGCCATGATGGCGCGGCCAGAGGTTTTTCGGCGTTAAGCCTTTGCCCAGATCATGACAAAGCGTGGCGAAACGGACATCAAGCTGCGGACTGAGCATAGCGGCCATCGACAGCGTCATCAGCGTATGAACTCCGGTATCAATTTCCGGATGCCACTTTGCCGGCGCGGGTACGCCAAACAGGGCGTCGATTTCCGGAAACAGGACGCGCAGGGCGCCGCAGTCGCGCAATACCTGGAAGTAAACCTGCGGATTGCGGGTGGTAAGCGCATTTTCCGTCTCTTTCCATACCCGTTCCGGCGTCAGATGTTCCAGCTCGCCTGCCGCGGTCATTTCGCGCATTAGCGCCAGTGTTTCATCGGCGATACGGAAACTAAGATGAGCGTAACGGGCGGCAAAACGCGCCACGCGCAATACGCGCAAGGGATCTTCGCCAAACGCGGGAGAGACATGGCGCAGTAGACGCGCCTCCAGATCCCGGCGCCCGTGGTAAGGGTCGATAATCTGGCCGTCATCGTCGCGCGCCAGAGCGTTAATGGTCAGATCGCGACGCTGGAGATCGGCTTCCAGGGTAACGTCCGGCGCGGCATAACAGGTGAAGCCCGTGTAGCCGGAACCGGATTTACGCTCAGTACGCGCCAGCGCGTATTCTTCGTGAGTTTGCGGATGGAGAAACACAGGAAAATCACGGCCTACCTGCTGGTAGCCCGCATCAAGCATCTCCTGCGGCGTGGCGCCGACAACGACCCAATCTTTATCTTTAACCGGTAGCCCTAACAACGCATCCCGAACCGCACCACCGACCAGATAAATCTTCACGCCACTTTCCTTTTAAAAACGATCATCCTCTAATGATAAGACAGTGCCGCAGAGAAGGCGATTTAGTTCATCCAGCGGTCTTTGCGTTTACGGCTTGGGATCATATGCGGCAGCACCAGCCCTAACAGCAAGCCAATACCCAATACGCCGCCGCCATACATAAACCACTGCATAATAATGGTGCGCTGTTTGTCATCCAGTTGCAGATTCGCGGCGCTAACTTTTTTCTGCGCGACAATCAGCTCGTTTTTCAGCTTCTGGTTCTCTTCTTTTAGCCCGTTGATGACGCTGTCGCTTTGCGCCACTTTCTGCTGCATGTCGGCGGTGCGCTGATTCCACGTGGTATCAATATTGTTGAGTTTATCGGTCAACGTTTTGACCTGATTTTCCAGATCCGGCACGCGGGTACGCAGGCTTGGCGTAGTATTCAGTTCTTTTAACGGTATCCAGGCAGTACGACCAGAACTGTCTTTAATTTGACCATAGTTGGCATCGCTCTGTAAGAGCGTGACTTCCTCGCCGGCGTTGACGGTACCCACAAGGCGATAATTATCTCCCGGACCGCTGCGGACCCAGGTATTCAGTTCATCAGAAACGTAACGCGTCTCTTCAGCATGAGAGACGGCGGTGGCGCTAAGCGCAAGTAAAGTTAGTCCAATCAGGCGTAATTTTGGCATCAGGCTGTCGTTATTGTCAGAGAAAGTGGAACGATAGTAACGGCATCAGTGTCGCTACGCAAAGTAGTCGACATCAATCGGAATCATCTGTGTCGCCTTTGCCGCTACGTCAAACTTTTACGCCCGTCAAATTGCTCGTTGCATGGCAATTTGGCGCAAAATACTATCTACTGACAAAAATAATGCGGGTAAGTTCGCCAAGAATCTTCCCAGATGTGACATAACCCATAAGTACAAGGCCATGGCTCAGGAAATCGAATTAAAGTTTATCGTCAATCACGACGCCGTAGATGCGCTGCGAAATCATCTTCATACGCTCGGCGGCGAGCATCATGCGCCCAGCCAGTTGCTGAATATCTACTTCGAAACGCCTGATAACTGGCTACGCCGCCATGATATGGGGCTGCGTATTCGTGGTGAAAATGGGCGCTATGAAATGACCATGAAAATTGCCGGCCGGGTAACGGGCGGGCTGCACCAGCGACCCGAATACAATGTCGCGCTAAGCGAACCCGTGCTGGATCTGACGCAACTTCCGGCGGAGGTCTGGCCGGATGGCAACCTGCCCGCCGGCCTGGCATCAAGCGTACAGCCGCTGTTCAGTACCGATTTTTACCGGGAAAAATGGTGTCTGGACGTTGACGGCAGCAGGATTGAAATTGCGCTCGATCTCGGCGACGTAAAAGCGGGCGAGTTTGCCGAACCGATTTGTGAGCTGGAGCTTGAGTTGCTTCGCGGCGATACGCGCGCCGTGTTAAAACTGGCGAAGCAACTGCTGTCGCAAACCGGTTTGCGTCAGGGCAGTCTGAGTAAGGCGGCGCGAGGTTATCACCTGGCGCAGGGGAATGCGCCGCGAGAGAATACACCAACGACAATTCTGCGGACCGCCGCGAAAGCCACGGTAGAGCAAGGGCTGGAGGCCTCGCTGGATCTGGCGTTGTCACAGTGGCAGTACCATGAAGAGCTCTGGCTGCGCGGCGACGAGTCGGCGAAAGAACACGTGCTGGATGCTATGGGATTAGTGCGCCATGCCTTAATGCTTTTTGGTGGCATTGTTCCACGTAAAGCGAGCGCTCACTTACGTGATCTACTTACCCAGGCGGAAGCGACGATGACATCCGCGGTGTCCGCCGTCACAGCCGTTTATAGTACGCAAACGGCGATGGCGAAACTGGCATTGACGGAATGGCTGGTGACGAAAGCCTGGCAGCCATTTCTGGACGCGAAGGCGCAGGCCAAAATGGCCGATTCTTTTAAGCGTTTCGCCGACATTCATCTTTCTCGTCATGCTGCTGAATTAAAAAAAGTTTTTGGACAACCGCTGGGTGATAAGTATCGCGACCAGTTGCCGCGTTTGACTCGCGATATCGACAGCGTTTTACTGCTGGCTGGGTATTATGATGCGATGGTCGCGCAGGCATGGCTGGAGAACTGGCAGGGATTGCGTCACGCCATTATTACCGGGCAACGTATTGAAATTGAACATTTCCGTAATGAGGCCATTAACCAGCAGCCGTTCTGGTTGCACAGCGGAAAACGATAATCAGAACCGTAGAAAGCGCCTGATGACGCTGCGCTTATCAGGCTTACGGTATGCGGACTTGTAGGCCGGGTCAGGCGAAATGCCGCCATCCGGCATTATTTAAAGGATATCCCCTAAATGACGCCGCTCTCTTCACCCTTATCGCAGTACTGGCAGACCGTTGTTGAGCGCCTACCAGAAGGATTTACTGAGACATCGCTTAGCGTGCAGGCGAAGTCAGTACTTACATTTAGCGATTTTGCGCTGGATAGCGTGATAGCGCATCCGGAGTGGCTTGCCGAACTGGAATCCGCATCGCCGCAGGCTGATGAATGGCGACATTATGCTGGCTGGTTACAGGAGGCGTTGGCAGGTGTCTGTGACGACGCCTCGCTGATGCGTGAACTGAGGTTTTTTCGTCGTCGCATCATGGTACGCATCGCCTGGGCGCAGACGCTGTCGCTGGTGGACGATGAGACTATTTTACAACAGTTGAGCCATCTGGCGGAGACGCTCATTGTGGGCGCGCGCGACTGGCTGTATGCCGCCTGTTGCCGCGAATGGGGAACCCCCTGTAACCCGCAGGGCGTTCCGCAGCCGCTGTTGATTTTAGGCATGGGCAAGCTGGGCGGCGGCGAACTGAATTTTTCGTCTGATATCGATCTGATTTTCGCCTGGCCGGAACATGGCGAGACCCGGGGCGGGCGTCGTGAACTCGATAACGCCCAGTTTTTTACGCGTCTCGGGCAGCGGCTGATCAAAGCGCTGGATCAGCCCACAATGGATGGTTTTGTCTATCGGGTGGACATGCGCCTGCGACCGTTTGGCGACAGCGGCCCGCTGGTACTGAGTTTTGCCGCGCTGGAGGAGTACTATCAGGAGCAAGGACGCGACTGGGAACGCTACGCCATGGTGAAAGCGCGGCTAATGGGCGATAACGACGACGCCTGGTCTCGTGAATTACGCGCCATGCTGCGGCCTTTCGTTTTCCGCCGCTATATCGATTTCAGCGTCATCCAGTCGCTACGTAATATGAAAGGGATGATCGCCCGCGAAGTGCGACGCCGCGGTTTGAAGGACAACATTAAACTTGGCGCGGGCGGTATTCGGGAAATTGAGTTTATCGTGCAGGTATTCCAGCTCATCCGCGGCGGACGCGAGCCGTCGCTACAGTCGCGTTCGTTACTGCCGACGCTGGATGCTATCGCTGCGCTGCATTTGCTGCCTGAGAATGACGTGGCGCAACTGCGCGTGGCCTATCTTTTTCTACGTCGTCTGGAGAATCTGCTGCAAAGCATCAATGACGAACAGACGCAAACGTTGCCTGCCGACGATCTGAATCGGGCGCGGCTGGCCTGGGGAATGAAGGCGGAGAACTGGCCGCAGCTTGTTGGCGAACTGACGGATCATATGGCTAATGTACGCCGCGTATTCAACGAATTAATTGGCGATGATGAAGCCGATACCCCGCAGGAGGAAGAACGTTCAGAGCCGTGGCGTGAAGTATGGCAGGATGCGCTACAGGAGGATGATTCGACGCCAGTGCTGGCGCATTTAGCCGATGAGGATCGGCGACAAGTTCTGACCCTCATCGCTGACTTCCGTAAGGAACTGGATAAACGCCCTATCGGCCCGCGCGGGCGGCAAGTGCTGGACCAACTGATGCCGCACCTGCTTGCTGATGTCTGCTCTCGCGAAGACGCCGCTGTTACGCTATCGCGGATAACGCCGTTGCTGGCGGGGATTGTCACTCGCACCACCTATCTGGAGCTGCTGAGCGAATTTCCTGGCGCGCTGAAACACCTGATTATGCTCTGCGCCGCTTCGCCAATGATAGCGAGCCAACTGGCGCGTTATCCGTTGTTGCTTGATGAACTGCTCGACCCCGGCACGCTTTATCAGCCGACGGCTACCGACGCTTACCGCGACGAATTACGTCAATATTTACTGCGCGTGCCGGAAGAAGACGAAGAACAACAACTGGAGGCATTACGCCAGTTTAAACAGGCACAGCTTTTGCGGATTGCGGCGGCGGATATTGCCGGTACGCTGCCGGTGATGAAAGTGAGCGATCACCTCACATGGCTGGCGGAGGCGATGATTGATGCTGTGGTGCAGCAGGCGTGGACGCAAATGGTTGCGCGTTATGGTCAGCCAGCGCATCTGGACGAGCGCCAGGGGCGGGGGTTTGCGGTTGTCGGTTATGGCAAGTTGGGCGGATGGGAGCTGGGCTACAGTTCCGATCTGGATCTCATCTTCCTGCATGACTGTCCGATGGACGTCATGACCAACGGCGAACGCGAAATCGACGGGCGGCAGTTTTATCTGCGCCTGGCGCAGCGCATTATGCATCTGTTCAGTACGCGCACCTCCTCCGGCATTTTGTATGAGGTGGATGCGCGTCTACGCCCCTCTGGCGCGGCGGGAATGCTGGTGACTTCAGCGGACGCGTTTGCCGATTATCAGCAGCATGAAGCCTGGACCTGGGAACATCAGGCGTTGGTACGCGCTCGCGTGGTATATGGCGACCCGCAGCTTACCTTACAGTTTGATACGGTACGCCGCACTATCATGACGACGGCGCGCGACGGCAAGACATTGCAGACTGAAGTGCGTGAAATGCGCGAGAAAATGCGGGCGCATCTCGGCAATAAGCATCGTGATCGTTTTGATATTAAAGCTGATGAAGGCGGTATTACGGATATTGAGTTTATCGCGCAATATCTGGTACTGCGCTACGCTCATGAAAAACCTAAATTAACGCGATGGTCTGATAACGTGCGCATCCTGGAGCTTCTGGCGCAAAACGGCATTATGGATGAACACGAGGCGCAGGCGCTGACGGTAGCCTACACCACACTGCGTGATGAACTGCACCACCTGGCGTTGCAGGAGCTTCCCGGTCATGTGGCGCAGACATGTTTTAGCAAAGAGCGCGCGCTGGTGCAGGCAAGCTGGCGGAAGTGGCTGGTAGCCGTTTGAATTATGCTATTATCGCGCGCAAATTTTGAATCTCTCAGGAGACAGGAATGAAAGTAAATCTGCCAGCGTTTGAACGTGCAGGCGTCATGGTTGTGGGTGATGTAATGCTGGATCGCTATTGGTATGGCCCCACTTGCCGTATTTCACCGGAAGCGCCGGTGCCCGTGGTTAAGGTAAATACCGTTGAGGAACGTCCGGGCGGCGCGGCGAACGTGGCGATGAACATTGCGTCTCTGGGAGCGAACGCCCGTCTGGTCGGCCTGACGGGTATTGATGACGCCGCGCGCGCGCTGAGCAAAACGTTGGCGGAGGTCAATGTGAAGTGCGACTTCGTTTCTGTGCCGACGCATCCGACGATTACCAAACTGCGTGTGCTATCACGTAATCAGCAGCTCATTCGTCTTGATTTTGAAGAAGGCTTTGAGGGGGTGGACCCGCAGCCGTTGCACGAGCGTATCAACCAGGCGCTGGGATCGATCGGCGCGCTGGTATTGTCCGATTATGCCAAAGGCGCTCTGACCAGCGTGCAGACTATGATTTCCCTGGCGCGCCAGGCGGGCGTGCCGGTGCTCATCGATCCGAAAGGAACGGATTTTGAACGTTACCGCGGCGCCACGCTGCTGACGCCAAACCTTTCTGAATTCGAGGCGGTCGCGGGGAAATGTAAAAGCGAAGACGAACTGGTTGAACGCGGCATGAAGCTCATTGCCGATTACGACCTTTCCGCGCTGTTGGTCACGCGTTCCGAACAGGGAATGACGCTGCTGCAACCGAATAAAGCGCCGCTACATATGCCGACGCAGGCGCAGGAAGTTTATGATGTTACCGGTGCGGGCGATACGGTGATCGGCGTGCTGGCGGCGACGCTGGCGGCGGGAAATACTCTGGAAGAGGCGTGTTATTTCGCCAATGCGGCGGCGGGCGTAGTGGTAGGTAAACTCGGGACGTCAACGGTTTCCCCTATTGAGCTGGAAAACGCAGTGCGCGGACGCGCGGATACCGGCTTCGGCGTCATGACCGAAGAGGAGTTGAGACAGGCCGTCGCCAGCGCGCGTAAGCGTGGCGAGAAAGTGGTTATGACCAACGGCGTTTTCGATATTCTGCACGCGGGCCACGTCTCTTATCTGGCGAACGCGCGCAAACTGGGCGACCGCCTGATTGTTGCGGTCAATAGTGACGCCTCGACTAAACGTCTGAAAGGCGAAAGCCGTCCGGTTAATCCGCTCGAACAGCGTATGATCGTGCTGGGCGCGCTGGAGTCGGTCGACTGGGTTGTCTCTTTTGAAGAGGATACGCCGCAACGACTGATTGCCGGTATTCTGCCGGATCTGCTGGTAAAAGGCGGCGACTATAAGCCGGAAGAGATCGCGGGCAGCGAAGAGGTCTGGGCCAACGGCGGTGAAGTCATGGTGCTGAACTTCGAAGATGGTTGTTCCACGACCAATATCATCAAAAAGATCCAGACCGAGAGCGAGAAGTAAAACCGCGTCATCAGGCGTTACAGACGCAGCGGGCGCTGATTTTGAAGGCGCGTCGGACATTTTGTTTCGACGCGTATCTCGCGGTTGACGCTGCTTTTTTTTCGACCTAAAGTAAAGGAATAAGGGTGAGAGGGGATCTCTCCCCCCTCTGATTGGCTGTTAGTAAGCTGCGAAACTTATCAGTAACAGAACAATCAGTATGATGACCTGGTGCATCATAACCCTTTCCTTATTAAAGCCCCTTCCTCGGGAGGGGCTTTCCCGTTTCAGCCCCTTGCTGACATCGCGATTGTTGGTGAGTGGCCTGTCTGGCGCAAGGGCTTTATCCCGCCGATTTTGCGTTACTGGATCGCCTACGCAAAATGGCCTGCTGGTCATAACGCTTTGTACAGACAAGGTGGAAAAAAGATAAAAAAATCCCCGGCCTTATGGCCAGGGACAGGAGATATAGCGGGGAGTTATTGCTCTTTTACCGTTGCTTCGCGATTAATCTCATCCGTTGCCGATGAAACCAACGGCGTGGTCAGCGCCTTTAGCGAGCCGCCAGCGATGCCAATCTCGTTTAACAGCGAATCGATCAGCGGTGCCTGGGTACGATAGGTGAGCGCGGCAGATAAGGCTTGTTCCGCCAGGTTTCCCCCGTTAGCGCCGCCAGCGGCGACGTCGCCCGCCGTC
Source organism: Salmonella sp. SSDFZ54 (assembly GCF_004010735.1). NCBI lineage: Bacteria > Pseudomonadati > Pseudomonadota > Gammaproteobacteria > Enterobacterales > Enterobacteriaceae > Salmonella > Salmonella sp. SSDFZ54. Next base: position 1,174,598 of record NZ_CP034819.1, on the reverse strand, counting down.
GCGCTGCGATTGAGGCCATCGACCTGAATAATCTTAATGCCGTCGATGGATTTCATCGGTTCAACAGACTTCTCAATAACAGCAGGCAACGATTGTAAGAGCGCTAGTTTAAATTTGAGGCTGGTTTGTTCGTCAGATAGTACGTTGATAGCGTCATTCAGCGCCCGTTGCGCTTCGGCTTCCGCCAGACCTTTTTTACGCGTTGCTTCCGCCAGACCTTTTTTACGCGTTGCTTCCGCCAGTTCGATGATGGCGGCGGCTTGCAATTCTGCCGCTTCTTTCTCTGCTTTTGCCCGAACGGTCAGTTCGACCGCTTTGGTTTCCGCATCTTGCGCCGCGGCGATCAGAGCGACCTGCTTGGCGCGATCCGCTTCGGCGGTCTGGCGGGTGGTTTCTACGTTTTGCTGGGCGCGAACCGCATCGGCCAGCGCGTCGTTGGCGCGCGCTTCCGCTTGTGATTGCTGCTCGGATTTGGCGGCAATGGCGATAGATTTCGTCTGGTTGGCGATTTCTGTCACCTGTTGCTGTTCGATCTCTTTAATACGTACTTCACGCTCGGCCTCAACTTTCCTGGACCGTACTGCTTGCTCACGTTCGATCTCCGTCTCCTGGATCTGCCGCTCAGCAAGAATGCGCGTCTGTTCTGCTTCACGATGGCGCTCGGCCTCAAAAGCGGCAATTTTAGCGTTTTGTTCGGCGGTGCGGGTTTTAACCTGTTGCTCCTGCTCCAGAGTCATAAAGGCTTCTTGTTGCTCGATTTCCAGCTTGCGCTCAAGCGCGTCGCGGTTCTTTTCGCGCACCGCCACTTCCACATCCTGTTCCACTTCATTACGTTCACGACGGCGGCGTTCGGTTTCCTGCGTCAGTTTCGTCAGACCTTCGGCATCAAAGGCGTTGTTTGGGTTGAAATGTTCTTTGGACGTTTGGTTAAAGTTGGTTAATGAGACGCTTTCCAGTTCCAGGCCGTTTTTCGACAAATCTTCCGCAACGGTGTTTTGTACGCCCTGAACGAAGTTTTCACGCGTATCCTGTAGCTCATGCATCGTCATCTGGGCCGCGGTAGCGCGTAAGGCGTCAACGAATTTATCCTCAACCAGCATACGAAGATCTTCCGGCGACAGCGTTCGCTGGCCAAGCGTTTGTGCGGCGGTAGCAATACCTTCAACAGAGGGTTTTACACGCACGAAGAAAGCGACGACCACGTCAACGCGCATACGATCTTTGGTGATCAGGCTATCGACGGTAGCACGGCTGACTTCAAGTTTTAGGGTATTCATATTGATCGGAATAATTTCGTGAAAGATTGGCATCACAATAGCGCCGCCGCTCATCACCACTTTTTGCCCGCCAAGCCCGGTACGGACAAACGCCTGTTCCGCAGATGCGCGGCGATAGAGGCGAGCAAAAATGATCCCGATAATTAGTAAGACGATAACCGCAACGATGGCGGTAAACATCCATGATGGCAATATGCCAAAAACATCATCCATTATGTAAGTTCCTCTCAATTAAACGTAGAAGGTACGCTCAGCCAAATAGCGCGTTGCGGAAAGTCGGCAGACAATCAGCACCTTGTCTCCTTTTTTAAATTCTTTTCCCTTTTCGGGTTCCAGCAGTAAATAGTGAATCTGGCCGAACTTATCGGTAAATTTTCCTTCGCAAGGTGTACCGGCGACGGCGGCGTGGCCGGTAATAATCGCCATGCCGCCGATAAATTCCTCTTCCCTGAGGGCGGAGCTTTCATCTCTGGGTAGCCAGGGCGCGAGGATTTTTCCGCTGTAATGCACGGCAAAGACCGACAGGACAATGCTCAACGGGACCAGCAGCAGATTGCTGAGCGGCGCTTGCCAGAGCATGATCCCGCCATGCTGGATGAGGATGCCGAAGAGGCCGAAATAACCGGCCAATAGACAGAGGACGACCAGGGCGGGAACGCGTCCAATATTCAGATAATGAAGCGCCTGGCCCGCAGGGCCGGATGACAGGGCGTCATAATGATCGAGATGGGCGTCGAGCGCGCCTGAAAGAAAGTGGCCAAAAATCAGAGAAATCATCTCCAGCACGCCGATAAAGAAAACGAACGCAATGGCAAACAGATAGGGGCTGTTATACTCCGCAAATAAGGTCATATTTTCTATCCTTGTCGCCGCCTTCAGAAGGGTGTTCGCGTGATAATTTTCATGCTTGTTATTTCACTGCGTTACAATATCATGTGACCCATATCTCCTTAAGTCCGAAAAGCGATTTATCCGTCGTTATCTTTGGTGAATATTGTGATTTTGCGCATTAAATTTGCGCACGTTATGTATAAAACCGCCGTACATATAGGGAAATACTGAAATCAGAAAAAGCATATAGCCTTAACAGAATTCAATAACTGGAGGGTATGCTGATGAACAACAATAACGTCTATTCATTAAATAATTTCGATTTTCTGGCGCGCAGTTTTGCCAGAATGCAGGCGGAGGGGCGTCCTGTTGATATCCAGGCGGTAACCGGCAATATGGACGAGGAGCACCGCGACTGGTTTTGCAAGCGTTACGCGCTTTACTGCCAGCAGGCGACTCAGGCGAAAAGGTTAGAATTAGAACACTAATGCAGGCTTCCTTTACAGGTGCAGGGCATTATTCAGATCTTATATGAGCGGGCCGTCAGGCCCGTTCACGTTTTTACTCTTGTGGATCGACTGGCGGGATGGCGGGCGCAGGTTTTACTTCTTCAGGCTTGTCGCGAGCTTCCAGTTCGCTGAGGCGTTGCTCCAGCAGCGCCAGTTTTTCCCGGGTGCGCAGCAAGACCTGAGTCTGGACATCAAACTCTTCGCGGCTCACCAGATCGAGACGCGTCAGCTGAGATTGCAGCGTTTGACGGATTTTTTTCTCGATATCTTCCCCGAACTCGCGAATACCTTTCGGCATTGACTCATGAACCTGGCGTGCGATTTGCTCAATTTTTTTCGGGTCAATCATTGTGGTTTCCCTGAACTGATAAGTGTTAGCTCTTATTGTAGTGCGATATGTGGACGCCATAAACCAGAATTGTGTGACGTCATACGGAGTAAAGGCGTTGATGAAGGTAATCAATAGCGTTATAGTTAACTCGCTTATTCTCAGGGCGGGGCGAAATTCCCCACCGGCGGTAAATCAGCGATGTTTAACGCATTTCTCATCACGGCGCGCCGTGACGGAACGCGGAGAGCAGGTTGAAAGCCCGCGAGCGCTTTTTGCCATAGCGAAAAGGTCAGCAGATCCGGTGTAATTCCGGGGCCGACGGTTAAAGTCCGGATGGGAGAGGGTAACGATCCAGTCGGGCATGGACCCGCTCACGTTATTTTTTTGCCGCTTGTCGGCACTCCTAAGACTGCCCTGATTCTGGTAACCATAATGTTAATGAGGTTTTTTTACCATGAATCAGACGCTACTTTCCTCTTTTGGTACGCCTTTTGAACGTGTTGAACTTGCACTGGATGCGCTGCGTGAAGGACGCGGTGTGATGGTGCTTGATGATGAAGATCGTGAAAACGAAGGCGATATGATTTTCCCCGCAGAGACGATGACCGTAGAACAGATGGCGTTAACCATTCGTCACGGTAGCGGTATTGTTTGCCTGTGTATTACTGAAGATCGTCGTAAGCAGCTCGACTTGCCAATGATGGTGGAAAACAACACCAGCGCCTACGGTACCGGTTTTACCGTGACCATTGAAGCCGCAGAAGGCGTGACCACCGGCGTTTCCGCCGCTGACCGTGTCACTACGGTGCGCGCGGCAATTAAGGATGGCGCAAAACCGTCCGATCTTAACCGTCCGGGGCACGTTTTCCCACTGCGCGCTCAGGCGGGCGGCGTGCTGACGCGCGGCGGTCATACGGAGGCGACCATCGATCTGATGACGCTGGCCGGTTTTAAACCTGCAGGTGTACTGTGCGAGTTGACTAACGACGATGGGACGATGGCGCGCGCGCCGGAGTGTATCGCGTTTGCAGGCCAGCATAATATGGCGGTAGTCACGATTGAAGATCTGGTGGCTTACCGCCAGGCGCATGAGCGCAAAGCCAGCTGATCGAACGGATCATGGTTGAAAAAAGCCGATGAGATGTCATCGGCTTTTTTGTATTCCTTCGGTGCCATATCGTTCAGTTTCAAAGAACGACGAATAAGCTGAATGGTAAAATTATTGTGAGAAAAGCAGAGGCCTGAATGCAGACCTCTGCTTTGGTTTATCTATTCAGGTTATTTGCCTCTGGCCAGTTTCAATGCCCAGGCGCCGCTCATCACCAGCAGCAGAATCAGGCACAACCCAAAGGCCAACATACATGCCTGCGCCATGTTCATAAAGTGCCAGGGCGGAAGCAGATACCAGCCTTCGGACTGCTGGTAGAGATCGACAAACCACTGCTGTACGCTACTGAGCGTTACGCCATCAGGGACGATAGGCGCGTCATAACCGCAGTCTCCGGTAGGTTTAAACCACTCCGGTGCCCATTCCGCCAACGGTAAGTTGAAAGGAAAGGTCGGGTCAGTCGAACATCCTTGCACGCCAAAAAGTGAATCGGGGTCCGCATTATGTACCGCATGATGGATACCATTAAGCTTAATAGAAAACTTAATGCCCATAATGCTGCCATAAAACGCCGCGATGCAGCCAATCAGCTTCAGCACGATATTTTTGGGATTTATTGCCGCAATCACCCCGCCAATTACCATCACAAACATCGCGTAACGAATGTAAACACACTGTTCGCACGGCGCCATGTAGAGATAGATTTGGAAGAACGAGTGCGCCAGGATAATTAACCCTCCCATCGCGATGGCCATTAACAGCCACAGAAAGCGCTGTTCCTGCCATCTCACCAGCGTATCTACTGGTCTTGCGCGTAGGTCTCGCCATAATCCCTTAATAAAATCCATAATCGTTTCCCTGCTTATTTTTTAGTGGCCAGTTCCCGAACGAGTTCAGCCATAGAATCGATGGATTTGATGTTTTTGGTATAGATAAGGTACTTGCCGTTGACGACGTAAGCCGGAACACCCTGAATTTTGGCAACGTCATAGGCTGCTTTCCATTTTTCCAGAGTCTCCTGAACGGCAGGATCTTTCAGCGCCGCTTCAAAATCAGCCTGGCTCATGCCTGCGGCGTCCAGCCCGGTTTTAATAAATGCCGCCGGATCTTTCCCATCTGACCAGCGCTCTTTCTTATCATGGTAAGCCGCATACCAGGCGAACTTCGCTTTTTTGAATTGTGATTTAGCATCAAATAACGAAATCCCGGCAGCTTTATCTTTGGCGATCAGGACTGCAAATACTTCGCTGGCCTGTTTGCCATATTCGCCTTTTGTTTCCAGGTGGAACGGAGTGAACGTAACGAGATCGGCTACTTTGTCAGAAACCGGACCTGTTACGGCTTTGTCATATTTGTAGCAGAAAGGGCAGGCGTAGCTAAATACCTTAATCAGCGTTTTATCCGCATTAGGAATCGGTTTCTCCAGAACCATATAATCTGTGCCCTCGGTAAAAGCCGATGCCGCAAAAGGAGTGACCAATGCCGCGGTTAATACTACGCTTTTAAATAAAGAGGTAATCCATTTAGATGACATATTAATTCCTTCCCGTTATTTATTTAAACATTTGCGTTGGATGAACCAGTAATGCACGATAGTGAGTCTGGTTGGGTTTATCCGACAGCACATCAATTTCAACTTTCACTTCTTTCGTTTTATAGTCAATCTCATTCAGTTTGCCGACTGTGGGTTTACCAACGTCGAACAGGTTAATAGAACCGCCAAAGCCGAACATGGTGTCGCGGTCTTTTTGATATTCAACAACCGAGGTAATAGGACTATAGAAATCATATCCACGTTCTTTACCGTATTCCCAAACTTGTTGTACGGTGCCTTTCTTCTCATCGATCTTATATTCGACAAAACGGGAATATTTCATGGTCGGTAGAGCCGGTTGCTCCAGGCCGCGACCATCGCCGTTATCAAAGACCGTTAACGTGCCTTTGCTGGAAAGCCATGCCGTATGTTGGGTATAGGTGAAATCGAAATCGGTGTCCTTACACTTGCCGTTTTCGTCACAGGTCAACGGCTTACCATGATCGTCTACCGGTTTCAGCAATTTACTGGCTAGCTGCTTATTCCAGCCTTTAGACGGTGCCAGTATCCATTTCACCTGCTTATCGCGACCAATTTTTACAATACCCTGATGGCGGGAAGAAAGGATGATGGAGTCGTCTTTCGCGTCATAAGCGATAGAGTTGACGTGCGCCCAGTTACGACCGGCACCAACGCCAAGCGCATCGCCATACGGCGTATCCGGTTCGAGTTTCGCCTGCTGTCCGGCATGGGCCAGATCGACGTTCACGCATACTGCGCCCGCATCCAGCGCGCCGAGCAGCGCATCACGCATAGGGTCGAGGATTTTGGTTAAATCCCAAACGTCTACTACGCGGCCAGACTTATCGACCTCAATGATTTGGTCACGAATAGTATGAACATGTATGCCGTCTTCTTTGCGGTAATCGCGTTTGCCGACGCGCAGCAGTACGGTGCCGTTCACGGTTTCGATGGATTCATGAGACGCATCCAGGAACCCGCGCGGTAGTTTATGATCGGCAAGAATTTGCCCCATCATGTCAAACTCGTACCAGTGTTGGCCCTGCACCGCGGTAAAGGTGCCGCGAGGCGTTTCACGAATACCCATCAGGTAGCCGCGTTTGTTGATATTCATATCGTGGCCGTCGTAGAAGGTATCTTGATCCAGCCACCAGCGGTATTCACCCTGGGTGTCGACCACAAACGTATAAGGGGCGATATCGAAAGGCAAAGCCCCGCCCGCCGGACCGGCATCAAGAATGCCCGCATTTTTATCTTTTTCGCCGTGCCAGTGAAATTCAGCGCCCTGCGGCGTAAAGGTATGGGTATTTACCAGATAAAGGCGATCTTCAAATCCTGGCGCAACTTTAATAACTTTCGTTTGCTGGAGATCTGAAATAGAACGGTTATCCATATAATGGTTGACGATGGCGGACGTCTGCACCACATAGTCATCCTTCATGGCTTTGCCGTTTTCTTTATATTCTACCGTGACGTTGTTGGCAAATTTCTGATAAAGGCCAAAAATAGGAATACCGTCATAGGTTTCTAAAGACTCTTTCCCAACGGTATAAGTAACAGGAACGCCTTTTTCCCCTTTGCCATGTACAGTAACTTTAACGTCTGAAATAACATGGCTATCTAATTCCACCAGTGCGGTGAGAGGGGCATTACCGTAAGGATCGACAACGACTGCGCCTAATTTCCCTGCGGGCTGCGCCGGTTGAAAACCTGCGGCAAACGTACTGGCTGCGGTGAGTCCGCATGTCAGTGCGACGGCACCGGCAAGTATTGTTTTCCGGTATTGGTCAAACATGGATATATCTCCTTATATACAACTTCTAAATATAATACTTCTGAATATACTATGTTTTTATGAATGATAAATGAGGTAAATGATTGGTCTTTAAATATAAGTCATGATGCTGTTACTTATTTTAAAGTATATTCTGTATCAATATTTTTTAATTGCCTGAGTGAGTCGATAGTAGGAGTGTGATATTTTAAGAACAATATAAATTAGTACGAAGTGTGATCTTATCGACATTGTTTTCTGCTTAATACCTCTTTCATTATTGTGTTTCACCACTGATTTATATGATCAAAATCATTTATTTGTTCCACAAATATGCCAGTATATGAATACGTCAAAATAAGGGTATGTAAAATTTTAACGTTAAATGTTTAGTGATGTTAAATTTTAAGGGTAAAAAGGATGTTTATTGCCTGGTATTGGATAATATTAATCGTTCTGGTGGTAGTAGGGTATATTTGCCATATGAAGCGTTATTGCAGAGCGTTTCGGCAGGACAGAGATGCATTACTTGAAGCGCGAACGAAACGTTTTCGCCAGACGAGCGAAGGCGACAGCGTGATGAATGAGCAGAAATAGCGCATATCCTTGACGGGCAGCCGGATGTTGCCTGGCTAAAGGCCTGCATCCGGCGCGACGTTTCTCTTAACCGATACCTATAGTCTGCAAAATGACGAGACTGAGCCCCATGATGGACATACCGCAAAGCACGCCATAGCTGGGGTTATTGTTAGGATCGATCTCTTTTGCCAGCGGCATCAGTTCATCGACGGAGAGCGCCACCATAATACCGGCGACTGCCGCCATGATAGCCGCCATAACGATTGGCGAAACCAGGCTGCCCAAAATCAGCCACGCCAGCACGCCGCCAAGAATTTCCGCCATGCCGGAGATACCGGCCCAAAAAATCGCGGTACGTTTTGAGCCCGTCGCGGCATAAACCGGGCCGGCAACCGCCAGACCTTCAGGAATATTGTGCAACGCCACCGCCAGTGCGATGCCGAAACCCAGTTCAAGATTGCTGCTGGCAGTGACAAAGGTGGCGATCCCTTCCGGAAAGTTATGCAGGCTAATGCCGAGCGTCAATAAAATCGCAGTGCGTTTTATCGAGCCGGGAAGCGGCTGCTGCCTTTTTTGCACCAGATCCTGCGGATGAGCGTGAGGAAGCAGGCGATCCAGCCCGAAGTAGCCCAACAGGCCGATAATAAACATTCCGTAGCCCAGTACGGGCGACATTCCCTCGGTATCAAGCGCGGCGGGCAGCATCTCCATCAGCGAGATGAGCAGCATGATCCCTGCGGCGAAACCCAGCGAAAAAGCCAGCACGCGGTTAGACGGTTTTTGGCCGAGAACGCCAAGAAATGCGCCAATAAAGGTGGCGGCGCCCGCCAGTAAGGTCAGAATAAGTGGTACTGACATCCATTACTCCTTATCAATTTGCCGTCCGAACCTGACCTTCAAAATAACTGATGATCTTCATCATAGTTATCTGAGTTCTTCCTCTGTGAAGAAAGCGTATGGTGATGTTAACAAAATGTCTTTCCTGTAAGGATAACATCATGTCTTTAACGTGTATGCCAGCATTGTTTTTGGGGCATGGCAGCCCGATGAACGTGCTGGACGATAACGATTATACCCGCGCCTGGCGGCGATTGGGGGAAGCCCTGCCGCGACCACAGGCGATAGTGGTGGTGTCGGCGCACTGGTATACCCGCGGGACGGGCGTCACAGCGATGGAAAGGCCGCAAACTCTCCATGATTTTGGCGGTTTTCCGCAGGCGCTGTATGACACGCATTATCCGGCCCCTGGATCGCCTGCGCTGGCGCAGCGTCTGGTTGAACTGTTGGCTCCCGTTCCCGTCGCGCTCGATAAAGAAGCGTGGGGATTTGATCACGGCTCCTGGGGCGTATTGATCAAGATGTACCCGAATGCGGATATCCCGATGGTGCAGCTTAGTGTTGATAGTACCAAACCGGCGGCATGGCATTTTGAGGTGGGTCGTAAGCTGGCGACGCTGCGTGACGAAGGCGTGATGCTGGTGGCCAGCGGGAATGTGGTTCATAACCTGCGGACTGTGCGTTGGCACGGTGACAATATACCGTATCCCTGGGCGGCGTCATTTAATGACTTTGTGAAAGCCAATCTGACGTGGCAGGGGCCGGTAGAACAGCATCCGCTGGTGAATTATCTGCAACATGAAGGGGGGGCCTTATCGAACCCGACGCCGGAGCACTTTTTACCTTTGCTGTATGTACTTGGCGCCTGGGACGGCAAGGAACCTATCACCATCCCGGTCGACGGTATTGAGATGGGCAGTATAAGTATGTTGTCGGTGCAGGTGGGGTAGGCCGGATAAGGCGCTGAATGATTGCCCGATGGCGCTACGCGCATCGGGCTTACAGGAGAATCTATCCTTCGACAAAAATATGCGGATAGAAGCGGGAGAGATCCTGGGTGATCAGCGCCCGATCTTCACGGATACCAATTCCGGCGGGCTGATCGTTAATCAGCCAGCTACCAATCAGGGTGTAACTGTCGCCGAATTTTGGCAGCGGATAGAACTGTTGCACGATCATACCCTCTTCGCCATACGGGCCTTCCACGGATTCGATCGTTTTACCGTTCTCAATAATCGATACGTTCGCCCCTTCGCGGGAGAAGATCGGTTTCACGACATATTTATCCATTGGCGGATGTTCTTCTTCGGCGAAATACGCAGGCAACAGATTCGGATGGTCAGGGAACATCTCCCACAACAGCGGCAACAACGCTTTATTGGAGATAATGCTTTTCCAGGCCGGTTCCAGCCAGCGCACGCCGGCATCTTCCAGCTTGGTGGAAAACATCTCGCGCAGCATAAATTCCCACGGATAGAGCTTGAACAGGTTCGCAATGACCTGATCCTGCAGATCCGTAAATTGGCCTTTTTCCCCCAGACCAATATCGTCGATATAGAGAAATTCGGTGGCGATTTCCGCTTCGGCCGCGCAGTCCTGTAAATACTGAATGGTGCCGCGATCCTCAACCGTATCGCGACAGCAGGTGAGATGCAGCAACTGAAAACCGTACTGCTCGCGAAGTTCAGCAAAGCGTTCAATCAGCTTTTCCTGCAGGCTATTAAACTGATCGCTGCCTTCCGGCAGATTGCCCGCGTTGATCTGATCTTCCAGCCAAATCCACTGAAAAAACGCCGCTTCATACAGCGATGTTGGCGTGTCGGCATTATTTTCGAGCAGCTTAGGCTCGCCGATGCCGTCCCAGGCCAAATCGAGGCGGGAATAGAGCGACGGTTGTTGCGTTTGCCAGGACTGGCGAACAAAACCCCAGGTATGTTTTGGAATACGAAACTTCGTCATCAGTTCATCGCTGGCGATGACGCGTTCTACTACCTTGAGGCACATCTGGTGCAGCTCGGCGGTAACGTCTTCCAGTTTTTCCACCTGGGCGAGCGTTAACTTGTAATAAGCGTCTTCACACCAGTACGGTTCACCATACATAGTGTGAAAATTAAACCCGTATTCAGTCGCTTTATCGCGCCAGTCCGGGCGCTCGGTAATACTGACTCTTTCCATGCGTATCAGCCGCCCATCGAACGTGTTGAAGTACCGGCAGCGCTACGCTGCATGGTGCTCTGTTTGGCGACGGATTCGCCAAAACCGCCGCGGGTAACGGTTGTTGTGGTGGCCGGTTTCGGCGCCATCGCGGTTTTTGGTACGGTCATTGTCCGGCCCGGTTGCGCCGCGCCGTAGTTTTTACCTGCCGCATCGGTATATTTGCCGTATGCAGGGCTGGCCGGGTTTTTCGAGCTAAACAGCGGCTGTTGCGCAAAGCCTGCGCCGCCGCCCATCAGACGCCCCATCATGTAACCTGCCATAAGCGGCATCCAGAAACTGCCGCTGGATTGTTGGGCCTGCGCCTGATTTTCCGGCGCCATGCCAGCCTGTGCGGGCGCTTGCTGGCACTGACCTTCGCCAAACTCAGCGACGCAATCTTCGCGTGTAGCGTACTTAGGCGCAGTACGTTCGGCCTCTTTCAGCGCATTGTTATACGCGGTTGTACACTCCGCGCTTTTGCCCGGATTCGCCGCTGAACAGTCATCAGCGTTTTGATACAGCGATACGGTTTCATCGCTTTTTTTACAGCCAGCCAGCATAAAAACAGCCGTAACCGCCAGGGCGACCGGCGTTAAATGCCGCGCGCTCCAGCTTTTGCGAAATGATGCGTGATGGATGGATTTTGTCCGTTTCATATTTGTCTTCCAGGACCCAGTGGTAAATACAACATGCGTTCAGAATAGAGGATGACTGGTCGAAATTGAAGCGAGAAAAGGCGAGAATGCGGCGGAATAGCAGGATCTTTACGTTGTCTTACGTTCAGGCGCGGCTTTATGACAGGTAGCGCCGCGCTTACCAGACCTACAAGGGCATAGGTCTGATAAACGTAGCGCCAGCGAATAACTTATCAATGCCGGAATGGATTGCCGTTATTGCTGTTGGCGCGAGCGGCGGTCGGCTGTACTGCCGGCGCGGCGCTATGGGCATTATAACCGTCTGCGGCAGCATCCTGCTCTGGCGTTTCCGGCGCTACGCTTTCCGGCGACGTCGGGATAGGTTTACCCAACGTACTGTTAAGCGCGAGCAGATCCTGCTCGTTCAGCGTACCGAGCGCATATTTGATATTTAACTGATTAATCAAATAGGTATAACGCGCGTTGGCCAGTTGCTGCTTGGCATCATACAGAGTGGTGGTGGCATCCAGTACGTCAACAATGGTACGTGTACCGACCGAGTAACCGGCTTCCATTGCATCCAAAGAACTTTGCGCGGAAACGACTGCCTGTTTATACGCGTTGATGCTGCTGATGGAGGCGTTAATATTGTTAAAGGAAGAACGTACGGTCTGCACCACGCTACGGTGCGCGCTTTCCAGCTGTTCGCTTGCGCCGACGAAGTTATACTGCGCCTGTTTTACCTGCGAGTTAACCATCCCGCCTTGATACAGCGGCAGGGAGAAGTTCAGGCCGATTTTATTCTGCCCCATGTTGCTATCGTCGTACTGGGCGGAGTTGGTTTTAGAACCGCTATAAGAGGTATCAGAAATGCCGGTTGAGGCCGTTAAATTCAGCGTCGGCAGATGGCCATCCTGCGCCTGACGGATTTGCTCGCGCGCCAGATCCTGACTTAAACGCGCCTGCAACAGCGACAGGTTACGGTTTTCCGCTTCCTTCAGCAGCGCATTAACAGCTTTGGGTTTGTCGGTTTTAAAATGCTCGACGTTAAGCGACGCCAACTCCGGGTAATAATTGCCGGTTACCTGGCGCAGTTCTTCTACCGCGTTATCCAGGTTGTTGCGGGCAGTCACTTCATTCGCCAGTACGGTATCATATTGCGCACGGGCGTTTTGCACGTCGGTAATGGCGACCAGACCCACGTTAAAACGTTGCGTCGTTTGATCTAACTGACGGTAGATAGCCTCTTTTTGCGCCTGGGTATAGGAAAGCACATCAATAGCGTTCAATACCTTAAAATACGCGTTCGCGGTATTGAGGATCAGCGTCTGCTGATCGGTCTGATAGGTGACATCCTGAATGCCTGCTGCTTTTTCTTGCAGGGTGAGCCCACGCCATTTCGACATATCAAATAGCGTCTGCGTTAATTGCAGAGAAGCGCTGGTTTCATTGGAGTTGATACCGTTCGCATCGCGATAACCGTTGCTGTAGGTGTAGTCGGCACCTAAACCCAGTTGCGGCAGTAAAGGACTACGCGCTTCGTTAATTTTTTCGAATGCAGCATCGCGATCGGCAGCGGATTTACGCAATTCCGGGTTGCTCAGGCGTGCTTGCTGATAAACTTGCATCAGGTTCTCTGCCTGGCTTAGTGTGCTGAACCCCGACAGGCTCAGGCCGATAAGGATGGGGAGCAATTTCTTCATTTGCATTCCTTGTTGTGAAGCAGTATTTAGCGCTGATCAATTTGTAAAAATAATTGCTGATTCTAGCAGAATCCGCCACTGCAAAAAGTTGGCGTTACGTGCCATACGAGCCTTAATTGGCACCAATTTACCACAAGGGTGATAAAACAGCAGTCAACCACCCTTGAAATTCATCATTTAATCATTATTGCTAGCAGGGCAGCACAATGCGTAAATCAGACAACTTGCCAGTTACTTTCACCAAAAGCGATGTAGAAATTATTGCACGGGAAACGCGCTATCGCGGTTTTTTTTCATTGGATGTGTATCGATTCCGCCATCGTTTATTCAACGGAGAAATGAGTGGCGAGGTAAAGCGCGAAATTTTTGAGCGCGGGCACGCCGCCGTCTTGCTACCCTTTGACCCTGAACGCGACGAGGTGGTGCTGGTCGAACAGATTCGTATTGCCGCGTATGACACAAGCGTTACGCCGTGGCTGCTGGAGATGGTCGCCGGCATGATAGAAGAAGGCGAAACCATTGAGGCGGTCGCCCGGCGGGAGGCGATGGAAGAAGCGGGGCTGACCGTAGGCCGCACCCGACCGGTCATCAGTTACCTGGCGAGTCCAGGAGGAACCAGCGAGCGCTCATCTATTCTGGTGGGTGAAGTGGACGCCACGACCGCGGCAGGTATTCATGGTCTGGCGGATGAAAACGAAGATATTCGGGTTCATGTGGTAAGCCGGGAACAGGCATACCAGTGGGTAGAAGAGGGGAAAATCGACAACGCAGCCGCAGTCATCGCTTTGCAATGGCTTCAGTTGCATCATCAAGAGTTAAAAAACGAGTGGAAAAAATGAAGCGTTATACACCTGACTTCCCAGAAATGATGCGTTTGTGCGAAACCAATTTTTCGCAATTGCGCCGCCTGCTGCCGCGCAATGACGCCCCCGGTGAAACGGTGAGCTATCAGGTGGGCAACGTACAATATCGGTTAACGATTGTGGAATCGACCCGATACACTACGCTTGTAACGATCGAGCAAACGGCGCCAGCCATCACCTACTGGAGCCTGCCGTCGCTGACGGTGCGCCTCTACCATGATGCGATGGTGGCTGAAGTGTGTTCAAGCCAGCAGATCTTTCGCTTCAAAGCGCGGTATGATTATCCAAATAAAAAGTTGCATCAACGCGACGAAAAGCATCAAATTAATCAGTTTCTGGCCGACTGGCTACGATTCTGTTTAGCACATGGAGCGATGGCGATTCCGGTTTATTAGCGTCGTGAAACCTAAGGACACCATTTGGAAAGCCTGTTAACCCTACCTCTGGCTGGTGAGGCCCGAGTCAGGATTTTACAAATTACAGATACTCACCTGTTTGCCGAAAAGCATGAAACGCTGTTAGGCGTCAATACCTGGGAAAGTTACCAGGCCGTGCTGGAGGCTATTCGGGCGCAACAGTATGAATATGATCTGATCGTGGCGACCGGCGATCTGGCGCAGGATCAATCCGCTGCGGCTTATCAGCATTTTGCTGAGGGTATCGCAAGCTTTCGCGCGCCTTGCGTTTGGCTACCGGGCAATCATGATTTTCAGCCGGCAATGTACAGCGCGCTGCAAGAGGCGGGGATTTCCCCGGCTAAACGCGTGTTAATCGGTGAACAATGGCAGATTTTGTTGCTGGATAGCCAGGTGTTTGGCGTTCCGCATGGCGAACTGAGCGAGTTCCAACTGGAATGGCTTGAGCGTAAGCTCGCCGATGCGCCAGAGAGACAGACATTGCTCCTTTTGCACCACCATCCGTTGCCGGCAGGGTGCAGTTGGTTGGATCAGCACAGCTTGCGTAATGCCGGTGAGCTGGATAGCGTGCTGGCGAATTTCCCGCGTGTAAAATATCTGTTATGCGGACATATTCACCAGGAGCTGGATCTTGACTGGAACGGTCGCCGTCTGCTGGCGTCGCCGTCAACCTGCGTACAGTTCAAACCGCACTGCGCGAACTTTACGCTGGATACTATCGCGCCGGGCTGGCGTACGCTGGAGCTCCGGGCGAACGGCGTCCTGGAGACGGAAGTGCATCGCCTGCAGGATACCCGGTTCCGACCCGATACCGCTTCGGAAGGATACTGATGTCTACGCTTCTCTATTTGCACGGATTCAACAGTTCCCCTCGCTCGGCAAAAGCGTGCCAGCTAAAAAACTGGCTGGCGGAGCGTCATCCGCATGTTGAGATGATCGTCCCTCAACTACCGCCGTATCCTGCCGATGCGGCGGAGTTGCTGGAATCTCTCGTGCTTGAGCATGGCGGTGCGCCATTAGGGCTGGTAGGATCGTCGCTGGGTGGTTATTACGCCACCTGGCTGTCGCAATGTTTTATGCTGCCGGCTGTGGTGGTGAATCCCGCCGTGCGGCCCTTTGAATTACTGACCGACTATCTCGGTCAGAACGAGAACCCCTACACCGGGCAGCAATATGTGCTAGAGTCTCGCCATATTTATGATCTTAAAGTCATGCAGATTGACCCGCTGGAAGCGCCGGACCTGATCTGGCTACTGCAACAGACGGGCGATGAAGTGCTGGATTACCGCCAGGCGGTGGCATATTACGCCTCCTGCCGTCAGACAGTGACCGAGGGTGGTAATCACGCATTCACGGGCTTCGAAGATTATTTCAACCAGATTGTCGATTTTCTTGGACTGCACAGTTGCTGACAATCAATTCGAATTGCTAATTAAACCATGACGCAAACTTATAACGCTGATGCCATTGAGGTACTCACTGGGCTTGAGCCGGTACGCCGCCGCCCGGGGATGTACACCGATACGACCCGCCCCAACCATTTGGGTCAGGAAGTAATTGATAATAGTGTGGATGAAGCACTGGCAGGTCACGCCAAACGCGTGGATGTCATTTTACATGCCGATCAATCGCTGGAAGTGATTGACGACGGACGCGGGATGCCGGTGGATATCCATCCGGAAGAGGGGGTTCCGGCGGTAGAACTGATCCTCTGTCGACTTCATGCCGGCGGTAAATTCTCCAATAAGAACTATCAGTTCTCTGGTGGTCTGCATGGGGTGGGGATTTCGGTCGTGAATGCCCTGTCAAAGCGCGTGGAAGTGACCGTGCGCCGCGACGGTCAGGTCTATAACATCGCGTTTGAAAACGGCGAAAAAGTGCAGGATTTGCAGGTTGTCGGCACTTGCGGTAAACGTAATACTGGCACCAGCGTCCATTTCTGGCCGGACGAAAGTTTCTTCGACAGCCCGCGTTTTTCTGTCTCTCGCTTAATGCACGTTCTGAAAGCAAAAGCGGTGCTGTGTCCCGGCGTGGAAATCACTTTTAAAGATGAAGTGAATAACAGCGAGCAGCGCTGGTGCTACCAGGATGGTCTGAACGACTATCTGGGCGAAGCGGTAAACGGCCTGCCGACGCTGCCGGAAAAGCCGTTTATCGGTAATTTTAACGGTGAAACGGAAGCGGTTGACTGGGCGCTATTGTGGCTGCCGGAAGGCGGCGAATTACTGACGGAAAGCTACGTCAACCTGATCCCGACCATGCAGGGCGGCACTCACGTGAATGGCCTGCGTCAAGGGTTGCTCGACGCGATGCGCGAATTTTGCGAATACCGCAATATTCTGCCGCGCGGCGTCAAACTGTCGGCGGAAGATATCTGGGATCGCTGCGCTTATGTGCTCTCCGTGAAAATGCAGGACCCGCAATTTGCCGGGCAGACCAAAGAGCGTCTGTCGTCGCGTCAATGTGCGGCATTTGTTTCCGGCGTGGTGAAAGATGCCTTCAGCCTGTGGCTGAACCAGAACGTGCAGGCGGCGGAACAACTGGCAGAGATGGCGATTGCCAGCGCGCAGCGGCGACTGCGCGCCGCAAAAAAAGTGGTACGCAAAAAGCTCACCAGCGGTCCGGCGTTGCCGGGGAAACTGGCGGACTGTACCGCGCAGGATCTTAATCGGACCGAGCTGTTCCTTGTGGAAGGGGATTCGGCGGGCGGTTCCGCCAAGCAGGCGCGCGATCGCGAATATCAGGCGATCATGCCGCTCAAAGGTAAGATCCTTAACACCTGGGAAGTCTCTTCCGATGAAGTGCTGGCCTCGCAAGAGGTGCATGATATTTCCGTGGCGATCGGTATCGATCCGGACAGCGACGATCTGAGTCAGCTGCGCTACGGCAAGATCTGTATCCTGGCGGATGCGGACTCCGATGGTTTGCATATCGCTACTCTGCTTTGCGCGCTGTTTGTCAGACATTTCCGCGCGCTGGTGAAGAATGGTCATGTCTACGTCGCGCTACCGCCGCTATACCGTATCGATTTGGGTAAAGAGGTCTATTACGCGCTGACGGAAGAAGAGAAGGCAGGCGTACTGGAACAACTGAAGCGTAAGAAAGGCAAGCCGAACGTACAGCGTTTCAAAGGCCTGGGTGAAATGAACCCGATGCAGTTACGCGAAACCACGCTTGATCCAAATACTCGCCGCCTGGTGCAGCTCACCATTAGCGATGAAGACGATCAGCGTACTAACGCGATGATGGATATGCTGCTGGCGAAGAAACGTTCTGAAGATCGACGCAACTGGCTACAGGAAAAAGGCGATCTCGCGGATCTCGACGTGTAACGGTTGTTGCACGCTTTATCCGGTCTGCGTGCCGCAGGCCGGATAAGCGAATCCGACATGACGCCGCAGCCTGATGGCGACACTTGCGCATCGCATCAGGGCGACGTCAGACGAGGGTAATAACTTAAACGCCGGATTCCAGAATACGAATATTCATTTCCAGCACATCGTCTTTTACCGCGTCGCTATAGGCTTTCATATGCGGGGTTTGCAGATGCGCCTCAAGGTGCGCAACGCTTTCCCACTGTTCAATCATCACGATCGAGTCAGGCGCCAGAGTCTGAAAACTCACGCCCGCGGCGTGATCCACCATCGGCGCGTAACCGTGGCACCCCTCTTCTTTAAGAACGGTTGGAATAATTTTCGCAAACTGATCGAGGACGGCCTGACGGTGATGTTGGCCCGGACGTGTGCGAATTTCGGCAATGACGGTAAGCATGGTTAACTCCTTCTAATTCCAGGATGACCAGTTAAGCAAAAATTTCGCTCAGATGCTTGCGATATTCTGCGGTATAGCGCGGAACATCAGGCATTTTAATCACGTCGTTGGCAATAAACGTTGGCAGCGCGTCCATGCCCAGGAACTGGTTGGCTTTATGGAATGGCAGATAGACGCCATCTACGCCTACGCCGTGGAAAAACTGATCTTTTTCGGTAAATGCTTCCATCGGCGCGTTCCACGTCAGTGACAGCATATATTTTTTCCCCTGCACCAGACCGCCGGAACCGTACTTTTTAGCGGCATCGGAACGCGTGCGGCCATCGCTGGCATAGAGCGTACCGTGACCTTCGGTAAAGACATCATCCATATATTTTTTTACTGTCCATGGCGCGCCCATCCACCAGCCTGGCATCTGCCAAATCACCACGTCAGCCCAGACGAAATTCTGCACCTCTTCTTTAATGTCATAGTCGCTGTCGGCGCGGACGATCTTAACCTGATGACCCAGATCGCGCAGAAGCCCATCGGCAACTTCGGTCAGGGTGTCATTTAACTGGCCGTTGGAGTGCGCGAATTTTTTCGCCCCGTTGATAATCAGGATGTTACTCATTTTGTGTCCTCAAGAAATGCGTTTGCTGCTGATTCTACGCTCACGGGCGGTGCGGTGAAATTAGCAAAATGTGCAAAGTCTTTTGCGTTTTTGGCAAAAATCTCTGCTACCAGCGTACTACGGCCTCAAATCCACCTTCCGCGGCGTTGCCAAACGACACCGTCATGCCGTGCAGCGTAGCGATGCGACGGACGATTGATAATCCCAGACCGCTGCCGGTCACACTTTGGCCTGGCGGGCGGTAAAAACGCTCGCCGATATGCGTCAGAATCTCTGGCGCTACGCCGGGGCCATTATCTCTGACGGTGAAGCTGCGGGCATGTAAGGTAACGTCGACGACGCTGCCTTGCGGACTGTAGCGAATCGCATTATCCAGCAGGTTACGCACTAACAGGCTTAAGAGTAGCGGCTGGCCGGTACGTATGACGTCATGGGCGTTAAGCTGTAAACGCACGTCGATATTCGCCTGCTGCGCCGGATGATAAATATCCATTACCGCGGACTGCAGCAGCTCTTCCAGCGAAATCTCCGCTACATCCTGCAAATTATTGAGCGAGTCGAGACGCGATAACGTCAGTAGCTGATCGACCAGCCGCGTGGCGCGATCGATCCCCGCATGGAGCTGGGTCAGCGCTTTATCACGCGATAGCGGATCGTCGCCCGAGAGCTGCGCCACCTCGGTTTGTACTTTCAGCGCGGCCAGCGGGCTGCGCAATTCATGGGCGGCGTCGGAGGTAAATCGCCGTTCGCGCACCATCATGGAGTGGATGCGGCTAAAAAGCTGATTAAGCGCTTCGACCAGTGGGCGAACCTCGCTCGGTACGCCTTTGGCGTCGAGCGGCGTTTCCGATTCCGGCGACCGGAAGCGTAGCGCCTGCGCCAGTTTTTTCAACGGTCTGAGCTCGCGGTGAAGCAGGAGCAATAAAATCAGCAGCATGAAGGGAAGGGCGATCAGCCACGGCGTTAATTGCGCCGCCACGATCGCCAGCGCCATATCTTCGCGGTAATCCCACTCCTGACCGACGACGATACGATACTTGCCGTCCGCCGAGTTCAACCACAAAAAACGCCAGAGGTCGTTGTCATCCTTCAGATAGCCATTGTCGAAACCTTCCCGGCGATAGCGATACGGAATATCCTGGCCGTTGTCGCCATCATGCAGCAACATTTTGCCATCAGCGGAAAAGATGGCGAACGCCAGCGCATCGTCATCGATATGCCCATGTTTTAATTTCTTTGGCGTATGCGCCATGCGCTGCGGGGCGTTGATCTCGTTAAGATCGAGGGTGCTAAGCCGTCTGGCGAACAACATCAACTGTGTGTCAAACAGCTCGTCGACATTATCCGTCGTCTTTCTCCAGGCCACAAAACTGGAAATTGCCCAAGTGATGGAGACCAGAATCAGGAAAATAAGCGTCAGCCTGACGCGCAGGCTGAGACGTTGCGTCAATTTCATGCGTCACCCAGGGTGTAGCCGATGCCGTGTACGGTGCGAATAAATTCGCTGCCGAGCTTGCGGCGTAAATGATGAACATGGACTTCCACTGCATTGCTGGACACGTCGTCATCCCAGTTATACAGCTTCTCTTCAATAAGCTTGCGCGGCAGCACGCGACCTTTGTTGCGCAGTAAGAGTTCCAGCAACGCGAACTCTTTTGGTTTTAAGGCCAGCGGTTCGCCGGCAAGCGTCGCGACGAGATTGCCTGGATTGAGCGTCACCTGGCCGTGGCGCAATTCGCTACTGGCCTGACCGCTGGCGCGGCGTACCAGCGCCTCCAGACGGGCGGCGACCTCAATGAGCGCGAAAGGTTTACATAAATAGTCATCGGCGCCCAGACGTAGCCCCTCGACGCGCTCTGCTAACGCGTCGCGCGCCGTCAGGATCAGTACCGGTTCCTGTTTACCCTTTTCGCGCCATTCGCGCAAAATATCCCGTCCGTCCATGCCTGGCAGCGTCAAATCTAAAATAACCGCATCATAAGGCGCGCTGTAAAGCGCCTCTTTGCCCGGACGTCCCTCGGTAAACCAGTCGACGCTGAAACCCATTTTACTCAGGCCCGCTTTTATGCCATCGCCAATAAGTGTGTCATCTTCTACCAGTAAAATTCGCATCTGTTCTTCCTTGCGGTAACTCGCGTTGCCGTCAGTTAACCTTGTCGCCGCAGGCGATGTACAGAAAAAAAGATTCTTTTTTTGCCTTAAGAAGTTGTTAAGGATTACCTTATTAAATGGATCTGAAACGACATGAAAGGGAAAAGTAATCATGAAAAAATTAGCTGCAATCGTTGCCGTTATGGCACTGTGTTCTACCCCGGTTCTGGCGGCTCAGCAGGGCGGTTTCTCCGGCCCGTCGGCGACGCAAACGCAAGGCGGCGGATTTGTCGGCCCGAACGGCAGCAGCACGACGGTAGAGAGCGCTAAATCGCTGCGTGACGATGCGTGGGTAACGCTGCGCGGGAATATCGTCGAGCGCATTTCCGACGACCTGTATGTGTTTAAAGATGCGACCGGTACTATCAATGTGGATATTGACCACAAGCGCTGGAACGGCCTGACCGTAACCCCGCAGGATACCGTTGAAATTCAGGGTGAAGTGGATAAAGACTGGAACTCTGTCGAAATCGACGTAAAACAGATTCGTAAAGTGAATCCGTAATCCCACATTGCGCAAGATCGGTCAGGATTCACAGCCGCCCGGTGGGCAGAATAGGCCACAAGGAGGCAGTGATGAATGACCTGATCAGCGCGGCTTATTCCGAACGTCTGCGGCGCGTTTGCGACCACATTGAGCGTCATCTGGATGAGCCTCTGTCGCTTGAGGTGTTAAGCCGGATGGCGCACAGCTCGCCGTTTCATTTTCACCGGCAGTTTACCGTCTGGAGCGGGCTTCCGCTCTATCGCTATATCCAGTGGCTGCGTTTGCGCCGGGCGTCATGGCGGCTGGCGTTTAATCCGCAGGATAAAGTTATCGATATCGCGCTGGATGCCGGGTTTCAGAATCCGGAGTCGTTCACACGTGCTTTCAAAACCGCGTTTGGTCAAAGCCCGCGCCGGTTTCGGCAATCGCCGGACTGGCTGGCCTGGCACCAGCGCGTTCCTAAACTTGCGTTACAGGAGCAGCATGTCATGGACGTAAAAATCGTTGAATTTCCACCTACCCGCGTTGCGATGCTGACGCATCTGGGGCATCCGGATAAGGTCAACGCCAGCGCGGCGAAATTTATTGCATGGCGGCGCGAAACGGGCCAGTCGCCGATTGCCAGCAGTCAAACTTTTGGTATTGCCTGGCACGACCCGCAGACGACGCCGCCGGATCAATTCCGCTTTGATATCTGCGGCAGCGTCCACCAGCCGATAGCCGAAAATGACGTTGGCGTGGTGAATAGCGAGATTCCTGGCGGGCGCTGCGCGGTGGTACGCCATCAGGGATCGCTCGACAGCCTCCCGGAGAGCGTGTGGTATTTATTCCGCGAATGGCTACTGGCCAGCGGCGAGACGCTGCGCGATTTTCCGGTCTTCTTCCAGTACCTGAATTTCGTCAATGAGGTGGCGGAACATGAGCTGCTGACGGATATCTATCTGCCGCTTCGTTAACTTCCTCGTCACCTGGCTCACGGTTTGTGACTCAGACCGTGAGATAGGGTATTATCTGCGGCAATATTGCCGTCCGAACGGTCAGCATGCAGATTGAGGATCCCCTGTTAATGAGCGATATGGCAGAGCGCCTTGCGCTACATGAATTTACGGAAAACGCCTACTTAAACTACTCCATGTACGTGATCATGGATCGTGCGTTGCCGTTTATTGGCGACGGCCTGAAGCCGGTACAGCGCCGCATCGTCTATGCGATGTCAGAGCTGGGGCTGAACGCCAGCGCTAAATTTAAAAAATCCGCCCGTACCGTCGGTGACGTACTGGGTAAGTATCATCCGCACGGCGACATCGCCTGCTATGAAGCCATGGTGCTGATGGCGCAGCCGTTCTCTTACCGTTACCCGCTGGTCGATGGCCAGGGGAACTGGGGCGCGCCGGATGATCCGAAGTCATTCGCGGCAATGCGTTATACCGAATCTCGCCTGTCCAAATATGCCGAGCTGCTATTAAGCGAACTCGGCCAGGGGACGGCGGACTGGGTGCCAAACTTCGACGGCACGATGCAGGAACCGAAAATGTTACCGGCGCGTCTGCCGAACATCCTGCTGAACGGCACCACCGGTATTGCGGTGGGGATGGCAACAGATATCCCGCCGCACAACCTGCGCGAAGTGGCGAAAGCGGCGATTACGCTGATTGAGCAGCCGAAAACTACGCTGGATCAGTTGCTGGATATCGTCCAGGGGCCGGATTACCCGACCGAAGCGGAGATCATTACCCCACGTGCGGAAATTCGTAAAATTTACGAAAACGGGCGGGGCTCCGTGCGTATGCGCGCGGTATGGACCAAAGAAGACGGCGCCGTGGTAATTTCCGCGCTGCCGCATCAGGTGTCTGGCGCGAAAGTGTTGGAGCAGATTGCTGCGCAGATGCGTAATAAAAAACTGCCGATGGTGGACGATCTGCGCGATGAATCGGATCACGAAAACCCGACGCGTTTAGTGATTGTCCCGCGCTCCAACCGTGTGGATATGGAACAGGTGATGAACCATCTGTTCGCCACCACCGATCTGGAAAAAAGCTACCGTATTAACCTGAACATGATCGGTCTGGATGGTCGTCCGGCGGTGAAAAACCTGCTGGAGATCCTTACCGAGTGGCTGGCGTTCCGCCGCGACACGGTACGTCGTCGTCTGAACTATCGTCTGGAGAAAGTGCTTAAACGCCTGCATATCCTCGAAGGTCTGCTGGTGGCGTTTCTCAACATCGACGAAGTGATTGAGATTATCCGTAGCGAAGACGAGCCAAAACCCGCGCTGATGTCGCGTTTCGGCATCAGCGAAACCCAGGCGGAAGCGATTCTCGAACTGAAACTGCGTCATCTCGCCAAACTGGAAGAGATGAAAATTCGCGGCGAGCAGGACGAGCTGGAAAAAGAGCGTGACCAGTTGCAGGGCATTCTCGCGTCCGAACGCAAAATGAATACCTTGCTGAAAAAAGAGCTACAGGCAGATTCCGATGCCTATGGCGACGATCGCCGTTCTCCGCTGCGTGAGCGCGAAGAAGCTAAAGCGATGAGCGAACACGACATGCTGCCGTCCGAACCGGTGACTATCGTGCTGTCGCAGATGGGCTGGGTGCGCAGCGCCAAAGGTCATGATATTGATGCGCCGGGGCTTAACTATAAAGCGGGCGACAGCTTTAAAGCCGCGGTGAAAGGTAAGAGCAATCAACCGGTGGTGTTTATTGATACCACCGGGCGCAGCTATGCTATTGATCCCATTACGCTTCCGTCGGCGCGTGGGCAGGGCGAGCCGCTGACCGGCAAACTCACGCTGCCGCCGGGGGCGACCGTGGAGCATATGCTGATGGAAGGCGATGACCAGAAACTGCTGATGGCGTCGGATGCGGGCTACGGCTTCGTTTGTACGTTTAACGATCTGGTTGCCCGTAACCGTGCCGGTAAAGCGTTGATTACACTGCCGGAAAATGCGCACGTCATGCCGCCGCTGGTGATTGAAGACGAGCACGATATGCTGCTGGCGATTACCCAGGCCGGACGGATGTTGATGTTCCCGGTAGACTCTCTGCCGCAGCTGTCGAAAGGCAAAGGGAATAAGATCATTAATATCCCCTCTGCGGAAGCGGCGAAAGGCGATGATGGACTGGCGCACCTGTACGTGCTGCCGCCACAAAGCACTCTGACTATCCATGTCGGGAAGCGCAAAATCAAACTGCGCCCTGAAGAGTTACAAAAGGTGGTCGGCGAACGCGGACGCCGCGGCACATTAATGCGCGGCCTGCAGCGTATCGATCGCATTGAGATTGATTCACCGCATCGTGTAAGTCATGGCGACAGCGAAGAGTAAGAGAGGGGCGCCCGTAGGCCGGACAAGGCATCTAAGCCGCCATCCGGCGCTCTGCCGTTGCCGGATGACGACGCAGTAGCGTCTTATCCGGCCTACGGTTTCAGATCGGATTAACATTAAAATTTCCCGTAAAACCGTTGTTTATTCGTGCATTGCGATTAACAATACGTTTTTCCAGAGAGCCACACTTACCAAAATCCTAACCTGAATTTCAGGTGACGTAGAATGCCGGGCTCTTAGGCCTTCAGAGGTTGTTATGCTATATATTTTTCGTCTTATTGTTACCGTTATTTACTCCATTCTGGTCTGTGTTTTCGGTTCTATTTACTGCCTTTTCAGCCCACGTAACCCAAAACACGTGGCGACGTTTGGACATATGT
The DNA here is from genome assembly GCF_004010735.1 of Salmonella sp. SSDFZ54. Lineage (NCBI taxonomy): Bacteria > Pseudomonadati > Pseudomonadota > Gammaproteobacteria > Enterobacterales > Enterobacteriaceae > Salmonella > Salmonella sp. SSDFZ54. The sequence goes on along the minus strand of NZ_CP034819.1, from coordinate 1,149,257 downwards.
TCGGTCGTCTGGCCCCGCTGTTTGGCCTGAAAGTGGAGTGCCGCAAACCCGCCGACGCGGAAAACTATGGCAATGCTATCTATATCGCTAACCATCAGAATAATTATGATATGGTCACGGCGGCAAATATTGTGCAGCCGCCAACGGTGACGGTGGGGAAAAAAAGCCTGCTTTGGATCCCGTTTTTTGGGCAACTGTACTGGCTGACCGGTAATCTGTTGATTGACCGTAATAACCGCGCCAAAGCGCATAGCACCATTGCGGCAGTGGTTAACCATTTTAAAAAGCGCCGTATTTCTATCTGGATGTTCCCTGAAGGTACGCGTAGCCGGGGACGCGGTCTGCTGCCGTTTAAAACCGGCGCGTTTCATGCGGCTATCGCGGCTGGTGTGCCGATCATTCCTGTCTGCGTTTCCAACACCTCTAACAAAGTCAATCTAAACCGCCTGAACAACGGACTGGTTATTGTGGAAATGCTGCCGCCAGTCGACGTCAGCGAATATGGTAAAGATCAGGTTCGCGAGCTGGCGGCCCACTGCCGTGCGTTAATGGAGCAAAAAATCGCGGAACTTGATAAAGAGGTTGCGGAACGTGAAGCGACCGGTAAGGTTTAAGCAGCCTTACTCTGTTATTGTAGAAATCATTTTTTCAGGCACAACTCTTTAGCCTGTTTTACATGGAGCTTATATGTCATTCAGTCGGCGTCAGTTTCTTCAGGCATCGGGAATCGCACTATGTGCAGGCGCGATTCCCCTCAGGGCGAATGCTGCCGGTCAGCAACAGCCGTTGCCTGTTCCGCCGTTGCTGGAGTCCCGTCGCGGGCAGCCGTTGTTTATGACGCTACAGCGAGCGCACTGGTCCTTTACGCAAGGCACGCGCGCGCCGGTCTGGGGAGTGAACGGTCGTTATCTGGGGCCGACAATCCGCGTCTGGAAAGGCGATGACGTTAAACTCATCTATAGCAACCGCCTGGCGGAAAATGTCTCCATGACGGTTGCTGGTTTACTGGTGCCGGGGCCGCTGATGGGTGGCCCGGCGCGTATGATGTCGCCGAACGCGGACTGGGCGCCGGTGTTGCCGATTCGTCAGAGCGCCGCCACGCTGTGGTATCACGCTAATACGCCTAACCGTACCGCGCAGCAGGTGTATAACGGCCTGGCCGGAATGTGGCTGGTCGAAGACGACATCAGTAAAACGCTGCCCATTCCGAACCATTACGGCGTGGATGATTTTCCCGTCATTATCCAGGATAAACGGCTGGATAACTTTGGGACGCCGGAGTACAGCGAACCGGGAAGCGGTGGTTTTGTCGGCGATACGCTGCTGGTGAACGGCGCGCAAAGCCCCTATGTCGAAGTGTCCCGCGGCTGGGTGCGGTTACGGTTGTTGAACGCCTCGAACTCGCGGCGCTATCAGCTTCAGATGAGCGATGGCCGGGCGCTGCATGTGATTTCAGGCGATCAGGGCTTTTTACCTGCGCCGGTTTCCGTCAAACAGTTGTCACTGGCGCCCGGCGAGCGACGTGAAATCCTGGTTGATATGACCAACGGCGACGAAGTCTCGATCACCTGCGGGGAGGCGGCCAGCATAGTCGATCGGATTCGCGGTTTCTTTGAGCCTTCCAGTATTCTGGTTTCTACCCTGGTGCTGACGTTACGGCCAACCGGATTGCTGCCGCTGGTGACCGATAATCTGCCGATGCGTCTGTTGCCGACGGAGATCATGAGCGGCGCGCCTGTCCGCAGTCGGGACATCAGTCTTGGCGACGATCCGGGGATTAACGGCCAACTGTGGGATGTGAATCGCATTGATATTACCGCCCAACAAGGCACCTGGGAGCGCTGGACGGTACGCGCCGATATGCCGCAGTCGTTCCATATTGAGGGCGTCTCTTTCCTGATTCGTAACGTCAACGGCGCTATGCCGTTCCCGGAAGATAGAGGCTGGAAAGATACCGTCTGGGTGGATGGGCAAGTCGAACTGCTGGTCTACTACGGTCAGCCGTCCTGGCCGCACTTCCCGTTCTATTTCAACAGCCAGACGCTGGAAATGGCTGACCGCGGCTCGATTGGGCAAATGCTGGTGAATCCGGCGTCGTAAAGCGTCCGAGTACGGGTCTGAATAGCGCAGACCCGTCAGGGTTTTCAGGAAGGAGCAAACAACGTGGGAAGCAGCAGACTCAACTGCGGGAAGTAGCAAATCATCGCCATGACCACAAAGAGTGCCAGAAACATCGGTAATAGCGGTTTGACGACTTTATCAATACTGATTTTGCCGATACTGCAACCGACGAACAAAATAGTGCCTACCGGGGGCGTACACAGTCCGATGGTTAAATTGAAAACCATAATAATGCCAAAATGGACAGGGTCGATTCCCAGATGTTGAGCAATGGGAAGGAAAATAGGCGTAAAGATTAGAATAGCCGGGGTAATATCCATAAACGTCCCGACGAATAACAAAATGAGATTGATAATCAGCAAGATGACCCATTTATTTTCGGACACGCTGGTAATCATTTCATTAATCAGTTCAGGAACATCGGCATTGGTCATCGCCCATGACATTCCCATTGAGCAGCCGACCAGTAAGAGAACAATAGAGCTGGTTACTACCGAATCCAGCAGAATATCGCGCAACTTACTCACATTAATTTCTCGATAAATGGCCGCCAGCGCCAGGCTATAGATTACCGCGATCGCAGAGGCCTCTGTTGGCGTAAATACGCCGCCGATAATGCCGCCGATAATAATAAATATCAGCAACAGGCTGGGCAATGAATCGCGGAATACCGACAGAAACTGCCGCAGGTTGATACGTTCGGCAACCGGGTAATGGTGGCGATGGGCATACAGCGCCGCTACCGTCATTAAAGCCAGCGCGGTTAAGATGCCGGGCAGGTAGCCCGCCAAAAACAGGGCGGCGACAGAGGTGCCGCCGCTAGCCAGCGAATAGACAATTAGCACATTGCTGGGCGGGATCATCAGGCCAATCGGCGCCGAAGCAACGTTGATCGCCGTAGAGAATGCCGGAGAGTAGCCCTCTTTTTCCTGTAATGGCGACATGATGCCGCCCACCGCGGCTGCAGAAGCGACCGCCGAGCCGGATATCGCGCCAAACAGGGTGTTCGCCAGAATATTGCAGTGCGCCAGCGAACCGGGAAGGCGGCCAACTAACGCCTGAGCCAGATTCACCAGGCGCCGGGCGATTCCCCCAGTATTCATGATATTGCCGGCTAACACAAAAAAGGGGATCGCCAGCAGCGTAAAGCCATCGAGACCGACGGTCATTTTTTGTGAAATAACCGAGATTGCCGCATCCGGGGGAAGGGCTATCAGGATTGAGAATAAGGACGACAGCCCGATAGCGAATGTAATAGGAACGCCGACCGCCAGCATAATGGCAAAGCTGCCAAATAAAACAATTATTGGGTAAATATATTCAAAGTCCATATATCCCTCGTTAGCGAAGATGGCGCTGATGATAATTATCAATAACGTTCACAATGGTGTAGTACACCAGGATGACGCCGCTAATCGGCATGACCCAATAGACTTTATCCATAGGCCATTTTAATACCGGGGACATTTGGCTGACGTGCGCCGCTTTTTCAACAATAATATCACCGCCGTACACCATAAAAATCAGCGCGAACACGGTAATAATCACCTGAATGATACTGTCGAGCACGAGGGCGGGCGTTCGGGAGAGTTTTTGCGCTAACAAATCGATAGCTAAATGTTTTTTTAATCCGGCGGTATAGACGCCGCCTAACAGAATCATCCACATAAAAAGAATCTGGGTGAATTCGTCTAGCGTGCTGCTTGGCGCGTTGAATATAAAGCGCGCCGCCACCTGCCAGGATACGCAGGCAACCATGACCGCCAGAATAATACAGCAGCACCCGGCCAGTATTTTGTTCAGTGCATTGGTGAGTATTAGCATATTACATCCTGTAAAGGGCAGGAGACCCCTGCCCGGCAGATTTACATATTCTCGATGTATTCCAGATCCTTCGCTGACTGAGCATCTTTCGCGCGGAACTCATCAAACAAGGGCTTAACACGCTGTTTGAACGCGGATTTATCGATATCAACAACGGTCGCGTTCATGGCCTTCATGCTCTCATAAGCCTCTTTTTCCGCGGCGGGCCAGATGACGTCTTTCATTTGCTGCATGGATTCATCTGCGGCTTTATATAACGCTTTCCGCTCTTTATCGCTCAATTTGTTAAGTACTTTGGTACTGATGACCAGGACATCCGGCACCATCGTGTGCTCGTCGCGGGAATAGAATTTCGCCACCTCCGCATGACGCATATCGGCATAAACCACGGGGTTGTTTTCGCCGCCATCGACCACGCCTTGCTGGAGCGCGGTATAGAGTTCGCCTTGCGCCATCGGCGTCGGCACACCGCCGAGCGCTTTCACCATCGCGATAGCGCTGGGGCTTTGCTGCACTCTGATTTTCATACCGGCTAAATCGTCGGGTTGAGTGATGGGCTTACTGGCGTAAAAACTGCGGGCGCCGCCGTCGTACCAGGTTAAGCCGACGAAGCCTTTGCTTTCGGAGGACGCGAGAATGCGTTTCCCTAAGTCGCTTTTCAGTACGTTGTAGTAGTGATCGCGGTCACGGAATAAAAACGGCAGGCTAAACACGCTATATTCCGGCGCAAAAGACTCCAGCGATGCCGCATTGACTTTCACCATTTGCAGAGCGCCGGAGTTCATCAATTCCAGCGATTCACGTTCGTTGCCCAGCGTGGCGTTGGGGTAAATACGAATATTTAATTCGCCGTCCGAATAGGCTTTCGCTTTATCGGCCAGATAGCTCATCGCTTTGTGAACGGCGTGGCTTTTATCCTGATTGTGGCTCAGTTTCAGCGTGGTTTTGGCGAGCGTTGGAAATGCCAGTAGCAAACAGCCGGCCAGTAATACCGCTGATGTTGTGAATGAACGTGTGTTTTTCATATCTGCTTCCTTATAGGTTGGGATTCCTGTGGTTATCGTTGATTAATTAATAACCTGCTGATACGTAAGGTGTTGCGTTGGGGAAAGGCGTGGTGATGGTGTTCTTTATCCCCTGAATTCTGTCAGCCAATTTAATTTAATCAATAGACCAAAGAAAGAGATCTGGTTCACAGAAGAAAGTCATGGTAAAAACAGTGTCGTGAGCAATTCAGCGAAGTTTTTTTATATATTGCTGATAATGTGATGTTTTTTTACTTTTTGTTGTTATGACGATACTGCGTTTTTAGACGTGTGTATAATTAATTGCATACCAATTTGAAGATATTCATAAGACCAATTTCAAACACCTCAGGCCAGGCCGTTGAAAGTTGTTTCTATTTCGCGCCAGCCCTGCATATAAGGCGATAATCTCCTTCATTTTCGCTATAGATACGGCTTATAATCCCCGACCTTTGATTATTTTTTTGCCAATCGTTTTGGAAGCAATATGAGCGCTATCTCCCTGATCCAACCGGATCGCGACCTTTTCTCCTGGCCGCAGTACTGGGCCGCCTGCTTTGGGCCGGCACCGTTTTTGCCGATGTCACGTGACGAGATGGATCAACTTGGCTGGGATAGCTGCGACATTATTCTGGTAACCGGCGACGCTTACGTCGACCATCCGAGCTTCGGCATGGCGATTTGCGGTCGTATGCTGGAAGCGCAGGGCTTCCGTGTGGGGATCATCGCCCAGCCTGACTGGAACAGCAAAGACGACTTTATGCGTCTGGGCAAACCGAACCTGTTCTTCGGCGTGACCGCTGGCAATATGGATTCGATGATTAACCGCTACACCGCCGACCGTAAGCTGCGCCATGACGACGCCTACACCCCGGACAACGTCGCGGGCAAGCGTCCGGACCGCGCCACGCTGGTCTATACCCAGCGTTGCAAAGAAGCGTGGAAAGATGTCCCGGTGATCCTTGGCGGCATTGAGGCCAGTCTGCGCCGTACCGCGCATTACGACTACTGGTCTGATACTGTGCGTCGTTCAGTGTTAGTCGATTCCAAAGCCGACATGCTGATGTTTGGCAACGGCGAGCGTCCGCTGGTGGAAGTGGCGCATCGTCTGGCAATGGGCGAAACCATCGATCAGATTCGTGATGTGCGTAACACTGCGATTATGGTTAAAGAAGCGCTGCCTGGCTGGAGCGGCGTCGACTCCACTCGTCTGGACACGCCGGGTAAAATCGATCCAATTCCCCATCCCTATGGTGAGGATCTGCCGTGCGCGGATAACAAGCCGGTCGCGCCGAAAAAGCAGGAAGCTAAAGCGATTACCGTGCAGCCGCCGCGTCCGAAGCCGTGGGAAAAAACCTATATCCTGCTGCCATCCTTTGAAAAGGTGAAAGGCGACAAGGTGCTGTACGCCCATGCGTCGCGTATTCTGCATCACGAAACTAACCCTGGCTGCGCGCGGGCGCTGATGCAAAAACACGGCGACCGCTATGTCTGGATCAACCCGCCCGCCATACCGCTCTCCACTGAAGAGATGGATAGCGTGTTTGCGCTGCCGTATCAGCGTGTGCCGCACCCGGCTTACGGCAATGCCCGTATTCCGGCCTATGAGATGATCCGCTTTTCGATCAATATCATGCGCGGCTGCTTTGGCGGCTGCTCTTTCTGCTCGATCACTGAACATGAAGGGCGCATCATTCAGAGCCGCTCGGAAGACTCTATTATCAACGAGATCGAAGCGATCCGCGACACGGTGCCGGGGTTTACCGGCGTGATCTCCGATCTGGGCGGTCCTACCGCGAACATGTATATGCTGCGCTGTAAGTCGCCGCGTGCGGAGCAGACCTGTCGTCGCCTGTCATGCGTCTATCCGGATATCTGTCCGCATATGGATACTGACCATACGCCGACGATCAATCTTTATCGCCGCGCCCGTGAGCTGAAAGGGATTAAGAAAATCTTAATTGCCTCCGGCGTGCGCTACGACATCGCCGTAGAAGATCCTCGCTACATTAAAGAGCTGGCAAGCCATCATGTGGGCGGCTATCTGAAGATTGCGCCGGAGCATACTGAAGAAGGTCCGCTGTCGAAAATGATGAAGCCGGGTATGGGCAGCTACGATCGCTTTAAAGAGTTATTTGACCTTTACTCTAAGCAGGCTGGAAAAGAGCAGTATCTGATCCCGTATTTTATCTCCGCGCATCCGGGCACGCGGGACGAGGATATGGTGAATCTGGCGCTGTGGCTCAAGCGCCACCGCTTCCGTCTGGATCAGGTGCAGAACTTCTACCCGTCGCCGTTGGCGAATTCGACCACCATGTATTACACCGGCAAAAACCCGCTGGGTAAAATTGGTTATAAGAGTGAAGATGTGGTGGTGCCGAAGGGAGACAGGCAACGTCGCCTGCATAAGGCGCTGCTGCGTTATCACGATCCGGCGAACTGGCCGCTGATTCGCCAGGCGCTGGAAGCGATGGGGAAAAAGCATTTGATTGGCGGTCGCCGTGAGTGTCTGGTGCCTGCGCCGACCATTGAAGAGATGCGCGAAGCGCGTCGCCAGAACCGCAACACGCGCCCGGCGTTGACCAAGCATACGCCGGTGGAACATCAGCGGCAGGGGCTTGCTGCGAATAAGAAGCGCGGGAAAAGCGCGGGGCGTTAATTACCTTTGAATCTGTTGCTTCTGGAAGCTAATGTTTTTGGAAGTAACAGACATCTAAATATATTGTGTCGGTCTTTAGTAATTGCTAAATTACGGGGAGCTTTATATTTTATTTAAATATTATTGATTGTATAAATTAATTATATATTACCTTAATGATTAAGGCATGATGCTTGTATACAGCCCCAGAGGAGGGGATATCATGGGTATGATTATTATTCCCTGTTTTATCGTAATTGCTATAATAGCTGTTGTTATATTCATAATGGCTATTAAAGCATGTAGTATGGAAAAACGTGAAGACAGGCAAATGACTCTTGCAGGGATAATTTTAATGGGTGTTATTGCCGCTATTCCTGGATGGTTTTTGTACGAAATATTTAGCCACGCGCCGTAATATTTAACCTACCAGGGTCGATATATTAAAATAGATAAGAAGTATATAATCTAAGGTATAATGCCTGATGGCGCTGCGCTTATCAGGTCTATGAATAGCACAGTTTTGTAGGCCGGATAAGGTGCTTACACCGCCATCCGGCAGAAGTGCTCCGTATTTATGCCTCACGAATTCTGGCCGCCAGCGCGGCCAGTTTTTCATCATCAGCCCGTTCATGATCGTGCGACGACAGATATCCTTCATACTGTTCGAAAAATTTATTCTGCCGCGATTCAATCGGTTTCCAGTGGGTTAAATCGCCAGTACCGTGCATGGGGCTTAATTTACTGTGCACATGGTCTACGCCGAAACCTTCGAAGAACATTCCCGTACGACTGACATCCGGGAAAGCCTTATCCAGTTTCTTAGCCACTTTTTGGGTCGCCAGCATCAGGTCCGCTAACGCCTGCGGCGGTAGATCGAACGCGTAGCTGGGGTAATGTTTTTTCGGGATCACTACGGTAAACCCATCGGTATTCGGAAAAATCGACAAAAAAGCCAGGTGATGCTCATCTTCCCAAACTTTATGACAAGGTGCTTTACCTTCAACTATTTGACAGAAAATGCAGGTCATTCCATTTCTCCGTTAACCGAGGGGCTTATCGATGCGTTAAGCGTTTAATACAACCCCAGCACTTTCCACCATGCGAGGCCGACTGTCAAAAAGACCGCCTGATTAAAGAGGCTGATAATAAATCCCGTTCGCCACCAGACGCCCGTCGGTACATAGCCGGCGCCAAAAAGAATGGGGCCGCGTGCGTGGGTATACTGCGTAAGAGAGCAGTACAGGCTGCTGGTAAACGCCAGCATAAGCGCCATCGGCGCTGCCGGTATATTCAGATGCAGACCGACACCCAGAAACACCGCATACAGCGCGGCGATTTGTGCGTTGCCGCTGGCGAAAAAATAGTGGGTATAAAAATAGGCTGCGTTAAGCAGCAGCAGGATGATTATCCAACTGGTTCCATGCATCGTACTGCCGATGCTGTCGCCAATCAGGTTGCCAAACCAGTTGGTGAATCCTAGTTTCTTCAACTGGTTAGCCATCATCAGCAGCGCGGCAAACCAAATCAACGTATCCCAGGCGCCTTTTTCGCTTTTAACGTCTTCCCAGGTGAGTACGCCGCTCAGTAATAAAATCGAGAGACCGACAAAAGAGGCCGTCGTGGCATCCACGCCGAGCGAGCTGCCAAAAATCCATAGCACCAGCAACACGCCGACGGTCGCCAGCATGAGCCACTCGCCGCGCGTCATACTGCCCATTTGCGCCAGCTCTTTGCGCGCCAAATCCGGCGCATCCGGCGTATGTTTAATTTCCGGACGCGTCAGCCAGTAGACCAGCAGCGGGACGATAAGAAAAGAGACCAGGCAAGGCAGGAGCGCGGCGATAAACCAGCTTCCCCAGCTCAACGTAACGCCGGCGTTCGCCGCCAGTTTTACCGCCAGCAGGTTACCCGTATAACCGGTCATAAACAGTGCGGCGGTGACGTCGTTAACATTGCCAATACAGGTGATCAGAAAGGTGCCGATTTTGCTGCGAGACTCATCTTCCGGATGTGAATCAAAGCTGCGCGCCAGCGAGTCGGCGATCGGGTAAATCACGCCGCCGCAGCGCGCGGTGTTACTGGGCATCGCGGGGGAGAGGATCAGATCGGCAAACGCCAGACCATAGGCCAGACCCAGCGTTCGTTTACCTAACAGACGGATCATTTGTAGGGCGATACGCCGACCCAGCCCGGTTTTGATAAACCCACGGGCAATCATAAAGGCGACGACGATAAGCCAGATCAGCGAGCTGTTCAGCTCGCTCAACGCCGTGGTAATCGCGCCGCTGGCCGTTTTGTCGCCGGCAGCATAGGCGAGCGCAAAGACGGTGATGCCGATAATACCGACCGCGCCAATAGGCAGCACTTTCGCCACGATAGAGGCGATCGTCGCGACAAAAATAATCGCGGAATGCCAGGCCGGCGCGCTTAACCCGGAAGGGGGCGTTAGCTGCCACAGTCCGGCGGCGATAACCAGAATAAGAATTAATGGGAGCCATTTGACGCCCTGAGATTTTTTTTCCGCCACAATCACACATCCATAAATATTTTATATGTATTAAGTAAATTCATAATAAATATGAATAAATATTCACAAAATCAGAATAATTCTGCGCTTGTGTGTGGGGGAAATATACTGTTAAATGCGCGTAATTGTTTCTTAATGTTTCGGAATGCAAAAAAGCCCGACGACATCGTCGGGCATGGCGTGCGATAAATCTGGCTTAACCGCCGAACTGATCCGGATCGGGGCCGAGGCGTTTGCCTTGATCCAGTTTTGCGATCTCGCCTAATTCATCTTTATCGAGACGGAAATCCCAGACAGCAAAGTTTTCCGCGATACGGGAAGGGGTGACGGATTTCGGAATGACGACCAGCCCGCAGTCCAGATGCCAGCGAATAACAATCTGGGCGGGCGTTTTGCCGTATTTATCCGCCAGTTCGCGAATCACTTTCTGATCGAATACGCCTTCGCCGCCCTGCGCCAGCGGGCTCCAGGACTCGGTCTGGATTTTATGCGTCGCATTCCACGCATGTAGCTGGCGCTGTTGCATCAAGGGGTGAAGCTCGATCTGGTTGATCACAGGGGTAACGCCGGTTTCATCGATCAGACGCTGGAGGTGATGGATCTGAAAGTTACAGACCCCGATACTCTTTACCAGCCCCTCTTTTTGCAGCGCGATCATGCCTTTCCAGGCGTCGACATAGTGATCGATAGCCGGTACGGGCCAGTGCATCAGATAGAGATCGAGATAATCAAGCTGCAGTTTTTTCAGGCTCTCCTGCAGGGCTTCGCGGGGACGTTTTTGATCGTCATTCCACAACTTGGTGGTGATAAACAGCTCTTCCCGCGCTACGCTCGCTGCTTTTAGCGCTTTGCCGACGCCTTCTTCATTCTGATATGCTGTGGCGGTATCAATCGATCGATAGCCCACCTCCAGCGCTTTATGAATCGCCGCGATCACCTCTTCATTGCTTGCTTTCCAGACTCCCAGCCCAAGTTGTGGCATTACGTTGCCATCCTGTAGCCTGATAATGGTTGGATTAGCCATGATGTGTTCCTCTTTTAATTGGCTCGCCGGAGTCGGGTCCGGCGAGACTAAGTGACTTAAGTCTGGACGAAATGGCCAAAAACGAAAGTCAGAGGCGAAAAAACCTTAGCGCGCCGCTTCATAAATCCGACGGCTGACATCCAGCGTAATATCCTGATTTTCACCTAAATTTGTGCATCCATGCGCCTCAAGTTTAGCCAGTAGCGCCGGAATAGCGCTGCCATCCAGACCGTAATCGGACAGACGGGTAGGCACGCCCATCTGTTCAAAGAAACGGCGGGTGGCGGCAATGGCGGCATCAATACGCTCGTCGTCGGAACCGTCGGTGATATTCCATACACGTTCAGCATATTGCAGGAGTTTTGCGCGTTTAACGTCTCGTTTTTCGTTCCATAGCGCAGGCAGAATGATAGCCAGCGTTTGGGCATGATCGAGACCGTGCATCGCGGTAAGCTCATGGCCCAGCATATGCGTCGCCCAGTCCTGCGGAACCCCAGCGCCAATCAGGCCATTTAACGCCTGAGTAGCGGCCCACATCACGTTAGCGCGGACGTCATAGTTTTCAGGCTCTTGCAGCGCTTTGGGACCTTCTTCGATCAGTGTGAGTAAAATGCCTTCGGCGAAACGATCCTGAATTTTGCCGTTAACCGGGTAAGTGACGTACTGCTCAACGGTATGGACGAAAGCATCCACGACGCCGTTCGCAACCTGGCGCGGCGGCAATGTATAGGTGTAGACCGGGTCCAGTACGGCAAACACCGGTTGCACGAACGAGGAGTGGAAGGCTTGTTTGTCGCCAGTGGTTTTACGGGAAATGACTGCGCCGGCGTTCGATTCTGAGCCGGTTGCCGGTAGGGTTAGCACAGACCCCATCGGGATTGCGCTACGAATCTCAGTACCGCCGGTTTCCAGAATGTGCCACGGATCGACGCCGTCCGTATACTGCGCCGCTGCGGCGATAAATTTGGTGCCGTCCAGTACGGAACCGCCGCCAACGGCCAGCAGGAAGGTAATATTTTCGTCGCGCACAAGCTGCACGGCCTTCATCAGCGTTTCATAGGACGGGTTCGGTTCAATACCGCCAAACTCCCGAACATCCAGTCCTTTTAACGCTTCCTGAACTTGCGCCAGTACGCCGGTCTTTTTCACGCTACCGCCGCCATAGGTAATCAGCACGCGGGCGTCCTGCGGGATCTGATCGCGGAGATCGACGATAGCGCCTTTACCAAACAGAATGCGGGTAGGGGTATGTAATTTGAAATTTTTCATTGCTCATTCCCTTATGTGGGTAAAAAGAGGGCAGGCGGCTGTCTGCCTGATGGTCATCATTGTGGTCTTGTGAGAGATGTCTCTCAATGCACATTTCTGCCAATGTTTTGCCTATTTCTCCAGAATGCTGGAGAAAATCGCTAAAAATGCGCACAATCCAGCGGAGTGGATTTGATAAAAAAATGGCGCGTTATGAATCGTGAAGCAATTTGCTTACAGTTGGCGGATAAAATTAATCATTTAAAAAATAATGATAAAATAATCAGCGAGCGGCTGGCGGGCATTCGTCTGTTGTATGGTGTTGAACCGGGGCCGCGCACGCCGGTCATGTATCAGCCTGGCATCATATTTCTCTTTTCCGGCCATAAAATTGGCTATATTAACAAGCGCAAGTTTCGTTATGACGCTAATGAATATCTCTTACTGACCGTGCCGCTCCCTTTTGAATGCGAGACCTGGGCGACGCCGGAGGTACCGCTGGCCGGTATTCGGCTCGATATTGATGTGCTGCAACTGCAAGAGTTGCTCATGGACATTGGCGAAGATGAGCGTTTCCAGTTGCCGATGGCGGCCAGTGGGATTAACTCCGCCACGCTGTCGGACGAGATTTTATGTGCGGTGGAAAGATTGCTGGATGTGATGGAGCGCCCGCTGGATGCGCGGATTCTGGGAAAACAGATTATTCGCGAAATTCTTTATCATGTGCTGATGGGGCCGCGCGGCGGGGCGCTGCTTGCGCTGGTTAGTCGCCAGACGCACTTTAGCCTGATCAGTCGCGTACTTAAACAGATCGAAATGAAATACACCGAGAACCTGAATGTTGAGCAACTGGCGGCAGAAGCGAACATGAGCGTGTCGGCGTTTCACCATAATTTTAAGGCGGTCACCAGCACCTCGCCGTTGCAGTATTTAAAAAGCTACCGACTGCATAAAGCGCGGATGATGATGATTCACGACGGTATGAAGGCCAGCGCCGCGGCGATGCGGGTCGGCTATGAGAGCGCATCGCAGTTTAGCCGGGAGTTTAAACGTTATTTTGGCGTTACGCCGGGCGAAGATGCGGGAAGAATGCGGACAATGCAAGGGAGCTAAGTGGGGCATCCCGCCACGGGTCAACGAAGCGTAACCGGGCCATCCTGGCCGATTATGGATACGTCAGGCGTTACAGTATTTCTTTTTAATCACCACGACCAGCGTACCTAACAGTCCGGCGACCAGTAGCGCGACGGGAAGGATCATTAAAAATGTCATTACCTGGTCTTCATGGCGCTTAACAAACGGGATCATACTGAGCGCGTAGCCGAAGCTGGTCACGACAGTCACCCACAGCAGGCCGCTTAACCAGTTAAAAAACTGAAACCGGCGGTTGGACAGGCCGGAAATACCCGCCATTGTTGGCAGCAGCGTGCGGACAAACGCCAGAAAGCGCCCGGCAAGCAACGCTAACAAACCGTGGCGGTCAAACATGCAGGTGGCGCGCTGATGATATTTTGCCGGAAGCTGCGCCAGCCAGCCTTTGACGGTACGCGTATTACCGAGCCAGCGTCCCTGGATATAACTTAGCCAGCAGCCGAGACTGGCCGCGGTGGTGAGAATGCCAATCGTCGGCAAAAAATGCATCACATCCTGGGCGATCAACGCGCCTGCCAGTAGCAGCAGACTATCGCCAGGTAAGAATGACGCTGGCAGCAGACCGTTTTCTAAAAATAGCGTGGCGAACATGACAAAGTAGACGACGCTAACAACGTGTGGATTCGCCAGCGCGGCAAAATCATGTTGCCAGAGCGCAGCGATAATATCTTGAATGACAGCCATGAACTTTCCTGTGGAACAGCATTTATGCTTTTATTCGCCTATTGTACTCCTGAATCGTCCGGGATGCCTTGATCCCGGACGCAACAAACGCAGACTTTTCCACGGAAATTGTCTGCATATATGTCCATCCCCGGCAACTTTACACAATTCTGGCGAAGCCGGCGGCTAAATCAGCGATCAAATCATCAACACTCTCTAAACCAATATGCACCCGAACCAGCGTACCGGTAAAATCTACGCCGCCTGCGGGACGAATCGCGGCGATCTGTTCCGGCTGATTAGCAATAATCAGCGATTCGTAGCCTCCCCAGGAGTAGGCCATACTGAACAGCGAAAAGTTATCCAGATAGGCTGATAATTCTGCCTCGGTCAGCTTTTTATTGAGCACAAAGGAGAACAGACCGCTGCTGCCTGTAAAGTCTCGTTTCCAGAAGGCATGACCTTTGCTACCCGGTAGGGCCGGATGATTAACGCGCGCGACCTGAGGATGGTTCGCCAGCCATGCGGCGATTTTGAGGCTGCTTTCTTGATGCTGGCGCAGTCGGACACCGAGTGTGCGCAGACCGCGGCTGGTCATATAAGCCGTGTCGGCGTCGAGCATTTGCCCCATCAGATAGGCGTTTTCCCGCAATTGTTCCCAGCAGCGCGCATTTGCAACGGCAGTCCCGACCATCGCATCAGAATGACCAATCAGATATTTAGTGCCCGCCTGGATAGAGATATCAATATCGAACTCCAGCGCTTTGAACAGAACGCCAGCCGCCCAGGTATTATCAATCATGATGACGGCTTCTGGCGCGACGCGTCTGACCGCACTGACAATGGTCGGAATATCATGTACCTCCATGGTAATAGAACCGGGGGATTCCAGAAAAACGACTTTCGTGTTCGGCTGAATATGTTGCGTGATATCAGCGCCGATGAGCGGGTCGAACCAGCTTGTCGTCACGCCCAGTTTGCCGAGAATTTTGCTGCAGAAATCCTGGCTGGGTTCATAGGCTGTGTTGGTCATCAGGATGTGGTCGCCCTGCTCAACGAATGCCAGAATGGTGTTGGCGACCGCCGCCGCGCCGCACGGGAAGAGCGCGCATCCGGCGCCGCCTTCCAGTTCACACATGGCTTCCTGGAGTGAAAAGTGGGTCAGCGTTCCCCGGCGTCCGTAAAATAATTCGCCGTTGGCGCGATTGCGGGTAGCGTGTTTTTTGGCCTCGACGGTGTCAAACACCAGTGAAGAAGCGCGTTGAATCACACTATTCACTGAGCCAAGCGTGTATTTTTTGCTGCGTCCTGCGTTTACCAGTTTGGTATCCAACTGTTTATCCGTCATGTTGCGTTTCCTGATTTTAACCGTCTGGATGTCTAAACTAGCATGAATATAACCATCTGCACCCTGGCGACGTGTGATACAGATGAAAATTTTGCCAAAATAAAAACAGGTGGCTTTTTTAATGCGTAAGCGCAAAGAAAAAGCAGTAAAGGTGCGGCAGTATGTAAATAGTAATGAGAACGACTATCAATTCGACGTTGTTTTGATATTATTATGCTCAGATTTTGTGATTTGCGTCCTGGAGATACAGAGTGGGTAATAATTTGATGCAGACGGATCTTTCCGTCTGGGGCATGTATCAGCACGCTGATATTGTCGTGAAGTGCGTGATGATTGGTTTGATTCTGGCGTCAGTCGTCACCTGGGCTATCTTCTTCAGTAAAAGCGTTGAATTTTTCACTCAAAAGCGCCGCTTAAAGCGCGAACAACTGCAATTAGCCGATGCGCGCTCCTTAGATCAGGCTTCCGACATTGCGGCAGGTTTCAGCGCAAAAAGCCTCAGCGCACAGCTCATCAATGAAGCGCAGAATGAACTGGAACTCTCTCAGGGCAGCGAAGATAACGAAGGGATTAAAGAACGTACCGGCTTCCGTCTGGAACGTCGCGTCGCGGCAGTTGGCCGCTACATGGGACGAGGCAACGGTTATCTGGCGACGATCGGCGCCATTTCCCCATTCGTCGGGTTGTTTGGCACCGTATGGGGCATTATGAATAGCTTCATCGGTATTGCGCAAACGCAGACCACCAACCTGGCGGTGGTTGCTCCTGGGATTGCGGAAGCGCTGCTGGCGACGGCGATTGGGCTGGTAGCCGCGATCCCGGCGGTCGTCATTTACAACATCTTCGCACGTCAGATAGGCAGTTACAAAGCAACGCTGGGCGACGTGGCGGCGCAGGTATTGCTGCTGCAAAGCCGCGATCTTGATCTGAATGCGAGCGCCAGTGCGCAGCCGGTACGCGCCGCGCAGAAATTACGGGTAGGGTAATGCGTCATGGCAATGCGTCTTAACGAGAACCTGGATGACAACGGCGAAATGCATGAAATCAACGTGACGCCGTTTATCGATGTCATGTTGGTTCTGCTGATTATCTTTATGGTGGCTGCGCCGCTGGCGACGGTAGACGTCAAGGTGAATCTGCCCGCTTCTACCAGTACGCCACAGCCGCGTCCGGAAAAACCGGTTTATCTGTCGGTGAAAGCGGATAACACCATGTTTATCGGTAACGATCCGGTGACGGATGATACGATGATTGCCGAGCTAACGGCCCTGACGGAAGGGAAAAAGGATACTACGATTTTCTTCCGCGCGGATAAAACCGTAGAGTATGAAACCCTGATGAAAGTGATGGATATGCTGCATCAGGCGGGCTATCTCAAGATTGGTCTGGTCGGCGAAGAGACCGCGAAAGCGAAATAAGTATTCTGCTGATGCTGTAGGCCGGGTAAGGCGAAGTCGCCACCCGGCTTTTTTATTGCCTAAGATGGCGCCTTGCGTAACAGAAGTGCGCCATCTTAATCGACTTCATGCGTTAGCCTAAATGCTCCCCACCGCACACGCCGTGCACTTCTGCGGTAACGTAACTGGATTCCTGGCTTGCCAGATAGACATACACCGGCGCCAGCTCTGCCGGTTGGCCGGCCCGCTTCATTGGCGTCTGCTGACCAAACTGCGGAATTTTATCCTGGGTTTGACCGCCGGAAATTTGCAGCGCTGTCCAGATAGGGCCAGGCGCGACAATATTCACGCGAATTCCTTTTTCCGCCACCTGTTTCGCCAGGCCACGGCTGTAATTGAGGATTGCCGCCTTGGTTGCCGCATAATCCAGCAGGTGCGGACTGGGCTGATACGCCTGGATAGACGACGTCGTGATAATACTGGCGCCTTTTGGCAGCAGCGGAATCGCTTCCTGGGTTATCCAGAACAGGGCAAAAACGTTAACGGCGAAGGTTTGCTGAAATTGCTCGCTGGTCAGATCTTTTATCTCCGGGATTGCCGTCTGTTTACCGGCCACCAGCGCCAGAATGTCCAGACCGCCCAGCGCTTCACGCGCCTTATGGACCAGCGAACGGGCGAAAGATTCGTCGCTAAGATCGCCTGGCAATAACACCGCTTTACGGCCGCACTCCTCAATCAGCGCTTTAACCTGCTGGGCGTCCTCTTCTTCCGCTGGCAGATAGTTGATCGCGACATCTGCGCCTTCACGCGCGTAAGCGATAGCGGCAGCGCGCCCAATCCCGGAGTCGCCCCCTGTCACCAGCGCCTTACGATCTTTAAGGCGACCACTGCCGACATAACTTTTTTCACCACAGTCAGGAACAGGCGTCATTTTCGCCTGGACGCCGGGCGCCGGCTGTTTTTGCTTAGGATACTCGCCGGTGTAATACTGCGTGGTAGGGTCGTATAGATGAGACATTGAGCTTCTCCCTTCAGGTTGAACACCCTTTAAGCGTAGACACTTTTACTACCGTAAGAGGGAGAATCAGAACGATCCTTATGCTTCGCCCGTATTCACAACAGAGTTAACTAGCCATGAAGGTTATTTTTCTTGCCGTGCGACGGTGGTGACGTTGCGCGTCCGGTAGTCGCCATCGGAAAGCTTACGCATCAGACGTAAGGTTGCCGTCTCGCGAGCCAGCAGATGCTGCCAGTCACTTTCAAGACGAGACATAATTTTGTCTCGTAATTCAGGATGCTGCTCGATAATGGCATTGATGGTCGCGCCATAAATCTCCTCTTTGACCTGTAACGCATACATCTCCCGTCGGTTTTGCCACTTCAGGCGCACTAACGCCGCCGGTATGGATACCACCTCCTGCGTTACCTTTTCCAGGGTGGCATTTTTACTGGCGATTAGCGCTGCAAGATTTTGCTTTAAGATAAATTCATCACTTTTATGGTTGTCTAAAGCCAAATAAACGTTATTGTCTTCAACTTCTTTCATCTTTATCTTCCAGTGAATAAAATAGCGGCATATTGGTTTCGCGAGTGATTAAATTAAGCCAAATGGCATTGCCTTTTTCATTTATCATTGCGGTTTTATCCGCCAGTATTTTACTTAGCGTTTGGGCATCAATATCGCCTTCTGCCTGTAGTGCGTTTATCAGGCGGGCAAACGTTTCAATTTTAGCCACACAATACAGACGTTCTTTAATATGACGGTCGCGTTCTTCAAATAATACGTTTCTGTGTTGCCCGGCAGCGTTAGCGCTAATTAAAATATCGGGCTCGAAATCGCTGAGTTTTGTCTTTCCCTTAGGCAAATTTTTACTGTTTTCTGTGGCTTCAGGGGGCGGCGATGACAGGCGAAAATGAGAGGAAACCAGATGCTCAGGAAGCATGACTAAATATCCTTTACGATCAGTGGTATACTATTTTTAATAGTGTAGGTTTCGTTGACAATAACATGGCGTAATTTTAAAATCAAAAAAAATGGAGCCTGCTATGAACAGTATTTTTTATTCTGTTATTATATTGCTATTACTGACCGGCGCGATACTCTTCCTGATGTGGGAGGTTAATAAAAAACGTCCTGGTGGAAAAGTCGTAAATTTAAATCAAACTGAACCCATGACAAAGGAAGAGGGCGAAGATCATTTCTCAGTATTAATGAATTCGATAACGCCGGTATGGTACTGGCGCGTTAACCATGAATATATCGATTTCCTTCATGCAACGATAAAACGAATGACAATGACTGAGTTGAATGAAACGCCTGGATTATTTGACGCACAGCGTCGTTGCAGCGACCTTAACTCTGCCGTTTATAAGTATTACGACAATATTAAGAAGCGTTGTCTGAACGGAGAAAAGGTGCCGTATTCGGATTTGGACGTCCTGAATTTACGCCAGTGTTTTCGTGAGTTCAGTCTTGAAGCCTACCCGGCGTTGGTCGCGCTGGTATGGCCGGAATATCAGCGCCCACAGGTTAAACTGGATGAGATTTAGAGCCTATCCCATTAGGGCTATTTTACTTGCCATTTTGGACCTGGGCAGTGCTCGCCAAAACGCGTTAGCGTTTTGAACGCCGCTAGCGGCGGCCCGAAGGGCGAGCGTAGCGAGTCAAACCTCACGTACTACGTGTACGCTCCGGTTTTTGCGCGCTGTCCGTGTCCAAACTGGCTGCGCCAATAACGCCTGGTGGGATAGGCTCTTAACTGCATGTTGATCTGATGTTGCATGGTTGAGATATACTGTTGCTGGTTTTAGTTACCTGACAGGTCCCTATGGAACGCTTTCTTGAAAATGTAATGTATGCGTCTCGCTGGCTGCTCGCGCCGGTGTATTTTGGCCTCTCTTTGGCGCTGATCGCTTTAGCGCTAAAATTTTTCCAGGAAATTCTACACGTTCTGCCGAACGTTTTTGCCCTGGCGGAAGCCGATCTGATTCTGGTGCTGTTATCGCTGGTTGATATGACGCTGGTCGGCGGATTGCTGGTAATGGTCATGTTCTCCGGGTATGAGAATTTTGTCTCTCAGCTGGATATCTCTGCGGGCAAGGAGAAGCTGAACTGGCTGGGGAAAATGGATGCGACTTCGCTAAAAAATAAGGTGGCGGCATCGATAGTCGCTATCTCTTCCATTCACCTGTTACGCGTGTTTATGGATGCGAAAAACGTCCCGGATAACAAATTAATGTGGTATGTCATCATCCATCTGACCTTTGTCCTGTCGGCGTTCGTGATGGGCTATCTGGACAGATTGACGCGACATAACCATTGAGCCGCCGTCCACGGCGGGGCAGTCGGGCAAAGGATGCTGAGCCCGGCTGTAAAACAGCGCTTCTTTAACGGCGGATAACCGCCTCCCTGCAGCCTTACGCAATATTTTTACTACATCTATTCATTTACTCAGTAATAAGACTAAAAGATTTTCTCTGCGTTCACAGATATATAACATCTGCGGGTACGTAAACGGCGATAACTGTAAAAAAATGGAGAATGCATTATATATTCTCCGCGCCTTGCCGATAACGAGAGTGCGTCATCATCAGATGACTAATCTCTTATATTCAGCAAGGAAATTCATATGCGTTTGCTGCAAAACTTTACTATTCGTATGGTCATGCTGACGATACTGGGACTTTTTTGTCTACTCTGGTCGGGGGTGGGGTTATACAGCGTCCATGCTTTATCCGAAGTTTCGGAAGGAAATGATATTGACCGGCATCTTGTGCGGCAAATGACGGTGCTAAGCCAGGGTAACGATCAATATTTCCGCTTTGTTACCCGCCTTAGCCGCGCGATGGATGTAAAAATCGGCGGCGGCACGCCCGATTTTGCGCCCGCCCGGCAGTCGCTCGAGAATATGCGTCAGAAGCTGGAGGAGATGAAAGCGCTATCGCCAGGGCCGATGAACCCTGATATCTCAAGGGAGGTCTTGTCCAACTGGCAGGCCTTGCTGGAGAAAGGCGTCGTTCCTCAAATGCAACTGGCGCAGCAAGGATCGCTAACCGCCTGGAGCGAACATGCCAGTACGGTCACGCCCGCACTCAGTCGCGCGTTCGGCGCCAGCGCGGAACGGTTTAGTCATGAAGCTGGCGCCATGCTGGATAACACACGTGTGATGGTCGATGGTAAAACCTATACCATCCGCATCCTGCTTATTACGGCGGTGATTCTGGGCATTGCTATCCTGATTTTTACCGATCGCTATCTGGTTGCAATGATGGTGAAACCGCTGGAGCGCATCCGTCAGCAGTTTCAGCGTATCGCGCAAGGCGATCTTAGCCAGCCGATTGAAGCGTTGGGGCGTAACTGCGTAGGCCGGTTGGTGCCGCTACTGCGCGCGATGCAGGACAGTTTACGCGAAGCCGTGAGTACGATCCGCGCCGGAAGCGACAATATCTGGCGCGGCGCGACGGAAATTTCTACCGGTAATAACGATCTCTCTTCCCGAACGGAAGAACAGGCCGCCGCGCTGGAAGAAACTGCCGCCAGCATGGAACAGCTTACCGCAACGGTAAAAATGAACGCCGAACACGCTCGCCAGGCGAGTCAGCTTGCGGATGCCGCCTCGCTAACGGCAGGAAAAGGCGGTGAACTGGTTTCCGATGTGGTAGAAACAATGAACGGTATTTCCGCCAGTTCGCAGCAGATCGCCGAAATTACTACCGTGATTAATAGTATTGCTTTCCAGACCAATATTCTGGCCTTGAACGCAGCGGTAGAAGCGGCCAGAGCGGGCGAGCAGGGACGCGGCTTCGCGGTGGTCGCCGGTGAGGTACGTAACCTGGCCAGCCGCAGCGCGGGGGCGGCGAAAGAAATTGAAGCCTTAATTGGCGAATCGGTACGTCGCGTAGCGCAGGGCGCGCAGTTGGTCCAGGAGACGGGCGCGACGATGGAAGCCATCCTGCGCGGCGTCACGGAAGTGACGACGATTATGAAACAGATCGCATCCGCCTCCGAAGATCAGAGTAAAGGTATCTCTCAGGTTGGCGTGGCGATCACGCAAATGGATAGCGTTACGCAACAAAACGCCGCGCTGGTTGAGCAGGTTTCCGCGGCGGCGGCGGCGCTGGAACGGCAGACGGAGGATTTGCAACGCTCCGTACAGCAGTTCCGGCTTTCCGCTAGTGAGCCGCAACAATGCGTAACGGCGAAAGCGGCGCCTGGCGTTCAGCGAATGGCGTCGGCTCCCGCACAGTCTACTGATGAATGGGTTTCCTTCTGATGTGAAGCAAAAAAGCGCGTAATGCGCTGGCCTTCATTTAACCAGTCGCTATATAATTTATTATATAGCGACTAAGGAGGTCAGATGAATAATCATTTTGGGAAAGGGTTAATGGCCGGGTTGCACGCGCCTTATGCATATAGCGCGCATCATGCGGTGAATTTCTGTTCTGAGTATAAACGTGGCTTTGTATTGGGTTTTACACACCGTATGTTCGAAAAGACCGGCGATCGTCAACTTAGCGCGTGGGAGGCCGGAATTCTGACGCGTCGCTATGGTCTGGATAAAGAAATGGTGATGGATTTCTTTAAAGAGAATCATTCCGGGATGGCGGTTCGCTTCTTTATGGCCGGTTATCGACTCGAAGGTTGATCCAACAGGGGTATTATCTTGCTTTAATTAATTACACTATCGCCTCTTCCCTTCGTTTTACTGTTCCGTCGAAGTATTATGGCGCACATAACCATAAAAAAAGTGTGGTAAATGGCGTACCGATCGCAATAACTTCTTCGCGAACAGTGCAAAATAAAAGCCAGGTCTTCGTAACGGAATAACTATAAAATGACTGGAGATAATACTCTCATCACTTCTCACGGCATTAACCGTCGTGATTTCATGAAGCTTTGTGCAGCACTGGCCGCTACTATGGGGCTCAGTAGCAAAGCCGCCGCAGAAATGGCAGAATCGGTATCCAATCCACAGCGTCCGCCCGTTATCTGGATTGGCGCTCAGGAGTGTACCGGTTGTACCGAATCACTGCTTCGTGCTACACACCCAACCGTTGAAAACCTCGTTCTGGAGACCATCTCTCTGGAATACCACGAGGTGCTTTCCGCCGCATTCGGTCACCAGGTCGAAGAAAACAAACATAACGCTCTGGAGAAGTATAAAGGGCAATATGTTCTGGTGGTGGATGGTTCTATCCCACTAAAAGATAACGGTATCTACTGCATGGTTGCCGGCGAGCCGATCGTGGATCACATCCGCAAAGCCGCTGATGGCGCAGCCGCGATTATCGCTATCGGTTCCTGCTCGGCATGGGGCGGCGTTGCTGCGGCTGGCGTAAACCCAACCGGCGCTGTCAGTCTGCAGGAAGTCTTACCGGGCAAAACGGTTATCAATATTCCAGGTTGTCCGCCAAACCCGCATAACTTCCTGGCGACCGTCGCGCATATCATCACTTACGGCACGCCGCCGAAGCTGGATGCGAAAAATCGTCCAACCTTTGCCTATGGCCGTCTGATTCATGAGCATTGCGAACGTCGTCCACACTTCGACGCAGGCCGTTTTGCCAAAGAATTTGGCGACGAAGGCCACCGTCAGGGCTGGTGTCTCTACCATCTTGGCTGTAAAGGGCCGGAAACCTGGGGCAACTGTTCTACGTTACAGTTCTGTGACGTTGGCGGCGTCTGGCCAGTGGCGATCGGTCATCCTTGCTATGGCTGTAACGAAGAAGGTATCGGCTTCCATAAGGGCATTCACCAGCTTGCTCATGTCGAAAACCAAACTCCGCGTTCAGAGAAACCTGACGTCAATATGAAAGAAGGCGGCAATATCTCTGCGGGCGCTGTCGGTCTGCTTGGCGGCGTAGTCGGTCTGGTTGCCGGCGTCAGCGTGATGGCGGTACGTGAACTGGGGCGTCAGCAAAAGAAAGATAACGCTGACTCACGGGGAGAATAACCGTGAACAGACGTGACTTTATTAAAGCAGCCTCCGGTGGAGCATTGCTGTTGGGCGCCGCGCCGTCTGTCAGCCATGCGGCTGCAGAAAACCGTCCGCCGATTCCAGGTTCGCTGGGTATGCTGTATGACTCCACTCTGTGCGTGGGCTGTCAGGCCTGCGTCACAAAGTGTCAGGATATCAACTTCCCGGCGCGTAACCCGGAAGGGGAGCAGACCTGGTCGAACAACGACAAGCTGTCGCCGTATACCAATAACATTATTCAGGTATGGCGTAGCGGTACGGGCGTGAACAAAGATCAGGAAGAGAACGGCTATGCCTACATCAAGAAACAGTGTATGCACTGCGTCGATCCTAACTGCGTTTCCGTTTGCCCGGTGTCGGCGCTGAAAAAAGATCCGAAAACCGGCATCGTCCACTATGACAAAGATGTCTGCACCGGCTGCCGTTACTGTATGGTCGCCTGCCCGTACAACGTACCTAAGTACGACTACAACAACCCGTTTGGCGCGCTTCACAAGTGTGAGTTGTGTAACCAGAAAGGCGTTGAGCGTCTGGATAAAGGCGGTTTGCCTGGGTGTGTGGAAGTTTGTCCGGCAGGGGCCGTCATTTTCGGTACTCGTGAAGAGCTGATGGCGGAAGCGAAAAAACGTCTGGCCCTCAAACCAGGCAGTGAATATCACTATCCGCGCCAGACGTTGAAAACGGACGACACCTATCTGCATACGGTGCCTAAATACTACCCACACCTCTACGGTGAAAAAGAGGGCGGTGGTACTCAGGTGCTGGTGCTGACAGGCGTTCCTTATGAAGATCTGGATCTGCCGAAGCTGGATGACCTTTCAACCGGAGCGCGCTCCGAGCATGTTCAACACACGCTTTATAAAGGCATGATACTACCCCTGGCTGCGCTGGCGGGCTTAACCGTGCTGGTTCGTCGTAATAGCAAAAACGACCATCACGATGGAGGAGACGATCATGAGTCATGATCCAAAACCGCTGGGCGGAAAAATCATCAGTAAACCGGTCATTATTTTTGGACCGTTAATCGTCCTGTGTATGCTCCTTATCGTGAAGCGTCTGGTCTTCGGGTTGGGCTCCGTTTCCGACCTGAACGGCGGTTTCCCGTGGGGCGTCTGGATTGCCTTTGACCTGTTGATCGGCACTGGCTTTGCCTGCGGCGGTTGGGCGTTGGCATGGGCGGTGTATGTCTTTAACCGTGGGCAATACCATCCGTTGGTGCGCCCGGCGTTGCTGGCAAGCTTGTTTGGTTACTCGCTGGGCGGCCTGTCGATCACTATCGACGTCGGTCGTTACTGGAACCTGCCGTACTTCTACATTCCAGGTCACTTCAACGTGAACTCGGTACTGTTTGAGACGGCGGTCTGTATGACCATCTACATCGGCGTGATGGCGCTGGAGTTTGCGCCTGCCCTGTTTGAACGTCTGGGCTGGAAAGTGTCGCTCAAGCGTCTGAATAAGGTGATGTTCTTTATTATCGCGCTGGGCGCGCTGCTGCCGACGATGCACCAGTCCTCAATGGGGTCATTGATGATCTCGGCGGGCTATAAAGTGCATCCGCTATGGCAAAGCTATGAAATGCTGCCGCTGTTCTCGGTTCTGACCGCGTTTATCATGGGCTTCTCTATTGTCATATTTGAGGGTTCGCTGGTTCAGGCTGGCCTGAAAGGAAACGGTCCGGATGAGAAAAATTTGTTTGTTAAGCTGACGAATACCATCAGCGTGCTGCTGGCGATTTTCGTCGTCCTGCGCTTTGGCGAACTGATTTATCGCGACAAGCTGTCCTATGCGTTTGCCGGCGATTTTTACTCCGCTATGTTCTGGATTGAAGTCGTCCTGATGGTCTTCCCGTTAGTGGTACTGCGTGTGGCGAAACTGCGTAATGACTCTCGTATGCTGTACCTGTCGGCGCTGAGCGCGCTGTTGGGTTGCGCGACGTGGCGTCTGACCTATTCGCTGGTGGCATTCAACCCGGGTGGCGGCTACCACTACTTCCCAACCTGGGAAGAATTGTTGATTTCTATTGGTTTTGTGGCTATTGAGATTTGTGCATACATCGTACTCATTCGTCTACTGCCGATACTTCCTCCTTTAAAACAAAACGATCATAATCGTCATGAGGCGAGCAAAGCATGAGCCAGAGAATTACTATTGATCCGGTAACCCGTATTGAGGGTCATTTACGCATTGACTGCGAAATTGAGAACGGCGTCGTATCCAAAGCATGGGCGTCCGGCACCATGTGGCGCGGTATGGAAGAGATTGTGAAGAACCGCGATCCGCGCGATGCGTGGATGATTGTGCAGCGTATTTGCGGCGTTTGTACGACAACTCACGCGATCTCTTCCGTTCGTGCGGCAGAAAGCGCGCTGAATATTGATGTTCCCGTCAACGCGCAGTATATCCGTAATATTATTCTGGCGGCGCATACCACCCATGACCACATTGTCCATTTCTACCAGCTCTCTGCGCTGGACTGGGTGGACATTACCTCTGCGCTGAAAGCCGATCCGGAAAAAGCTTCTGCGATGCTGGATGGCGTGTCGAGCTGGCACCTGAACAGCGCGCAAGAGTTCACGAAAGTTCAGAACAAGATCAAGGATCTTGTCGCCAGCGGTCAGTTAGGTATTTTCGCCAATGGCTACTGGGGGCACCCGGCAATGCAGTTACCGCCGGAGGTCAACCTGATTGCGGTCGCCCACTATCTGCAGGCGCTGGAATGTCAGCGTGACGCTAACCGCGTGGTGGCGTTGCTGGGCGGTAAATCGCCGCATATCCAGAACCTGGCGGTCGGTGGGGTGGCGAACCCGATCAATCTCGACAGTATCGGTACGTTGAACCTTGAACGCCTGATGTACATCAAATCGTTTATCGATAAGCTGAGCGATTTTGTCGAGCAGGTGTATAAAGTGGATACCGCAGTCATCGCGGCCTACTATCCGGAATGGCTGGAGCGCGGCAAAGGCGCGGTGAACTACCTGAGCGCGCCGGAATTCCCGACCGACGGTAAAAACGGCAGTTTCCTGTTCCCGGGCGGTTACATTACCAATGCCGATCTGTCGACATACCGTCCGATCACCTCTCACTCCGACGAATTCCTGATTAAAGGTATTCAGGAGAGCGCGAAGCACGCCTGGTACAAAGATGAAGCGCCGCAGGCGCCGTGGGAAGGCACTACGATCCCGGCTTACGACGGTTGGTCGGATGACGGTAAATACTCATGGGTCAAGTCGCCGACATTCTACGGCAAAACCGTCGAAGTCGGGCCGCTGGCGAACATGCTGTGTAAACTGGCTGCAGGTCGTGAATCCACCCAGACCAAGCTCAATGAAATCATTGCGCTTTATCAGAAGCTGACCGGTAAAACGCTGGAAATGGCGCAACTTCACTCTACGCTGGGTCGTATCATCGGGCGTACCGTTCACTGTTGTGAACTGCAAAACATATTGCAGGATCAATACAACGCGCTGATTGTAAATATCGGCAAAGGCGATTACACCACGTTTGTTAAGCCGAACATTCCGGCGACGGGCGAGTTCAAAGGCGTGGGCTTCCTGGAGGCGCCGCGCGGTATGCTGTCTCACTGGATGGTGATTAAAGACGGCATTATCAGTAACTATCAGGCAGTGGTGCCATCGACCTGGAACTCAGGTCCGCGTAACTTCAACGATGACGTGGGGCCGTACGAACAGTCGCTGGTCGGTACGCCGATCGCCGATCCGGCGAAGCCGCTGGAAGTGGTACGTACCATCCACTCCTTCGACCCTTGCATGGCGTGCGCGGTACACGTGGTGGACGCCGATGGCAATGAAGTGGTCTCGGTGAAGGTTTTGTAATGCGGATATTAGTCTTAGGGGTCGGCAATATTTTGCTGACCGATGAAGCCATCGGGGTGCGTATTGTTGAAGCGTTAGAGCAACGATACACCCTGCCGGATTTCGTTGAGATTCTGGATGGCGGTACGGCGGGAATGGAACTTCTTGGCGATATGGCGAGTCGGGATCATTTGATCATTGCCGACGCCATCGTGTCGAAAAAGAACGCGCCGGGAACCATTATGGTACTGCGCGACGATGAAGTTCCAGCGCTGTTCACCAACAAAATCTCCCCCCATCAGCTTGGACTGGCCGACGTATTGTCGGCCCTCCGCTTTACCGGCGAGTTTCCGAAGAAACTGACCCTGGTCGGCGTTATTCCACAGTCGCTGGAACCGCACATCGGCTTAACGCCAACCGTCGAGGCGATGATTGAACCTGCGCTTGAGCAGGTTCTTGCTGCGCTGCGTGAATCCGGCGTCGAAGCAATTCCTAAGGAGACGGCGCATGTCTGAAACGTTTTCCGGATTCGACACGGCGCCCGTCGCCCGGGTTCAGGCGGCGTTTGAAGAGATAGCCCATCGTTCGATGCACGATCTTTCTTTTCTGCATCCGACTATGCCGGTGCATGTCTCTGATTTTACGTTGTTTGAAGGACAATGGACGGGCACGGTAATTACGCCGTGGATGTTAAGCGCATTAATCTTCCCTGGCCCGGACCAGATCTGGCCCGGGCGTACCGTCGGTGAAAAACTCGGTCTGCAACTGCCTTATGGCACGATGACGTTTACCGTTGGCGAACTGGAAGGCGTTTCGCAATATCTTGCCTGCTCGTTGATGTCGCCGCTTTCCCGTAGCCTGTCGCCGGAAGAGGGCGTCCGGCTGGCGGATGACTGCGCGCGGATGCTGCTATCCCTGCCGGTAAGCAATCCTGATGCGCCGCAGACAAGCCGGCGTGCGTTGCTGTTTGGCCGTCGGAGCTGTGAGAATGCATGAGCTGTCTCTTTGCCAAAGCGCCGTTGAAATTATTCAGCAGCAGGCAGAACAGCACGGCGTGGCGCGCGTCACCGGCGTATGGCTGGAGATAGGCGCGCTTTCGTGCGTTGAAGAGCGCGCGGTTCGTTTCAGCTTTGATATCGCCTGCCAGGGGACTTTAGCGCAAGGGTGCGAATTGCACATCGACTACAGACCGGCCCAGGCCTGGTGCTGGGATTGCAGTCAGGTGGTGGAAATTCTCAGGCATGACGCGCAATGTCCGCATTGTCATGGCGATCGCCTGCGGGTGGATACCGGCGATTCGTTGAAAGTAAAAAGTATTGAGGTCGAATAACCCGCATTTTATTTCAGGTGGTTAATTATGTGTATTGGCGTCCCCGGTCAGGTGCTGGCCGTCGGAGATGATATTCACCAGCTTGCGCAGGTGGAAGTGTGTGGCATCAAACGTGATGTCAATATTGCTCTGATTTGTGAAGGTAAGCCAGCCGATCTGATAGGGCAATGGGTATTGGTACACGTTGGTTTTGCGATGAGCATCATTGACGAAGACGAAGCGAAAGCCACGTTAGATGCGCTGCGCCGCATGGAGTACGACATCACCAGCGCGTGATCCCTTAATCACCTCTATTATATCGCTCTATAATCGTTGTATAATTATTTATATATCGATTATGGGGCGAAACCTATGAATAAATTTTTGCGCCAGCTCTCTCTGCTGGCGTTGCTTTTTTGCTGGCCGTTAATGTCACAGGCGGCGCGTACTTTTACCGATCAACTTGGCCGCCAGGTCACGGTTCCCGATACCGTCGACAGAGTGGTGGTGCTCCAGCATCAAACGCTCAATCTCCTTGTACAGATGAATGCCACTGACAAAATCGTTGGGGTCATGGCGAACTGGAAACAGCAATTAGGCGACGGCTATGCGCGTCTGGCGCCGGAACTGGCGCAAAAAGCCTCGCTGGGCGATCTAACGCACGTTGATCCTGAAAAACTGGTGGCGCTGCGCCCGCAGGTGGTGTTTGTCACGAATTACGCTCCGCAGGAGATGATCGACAAGATCAGCCGTCTTGGCATTCCGGTGGTGGCGATTTCGCTGCGCCATGATGTTGCTGGCGAGCAGGCTAAAATGAACCCGACCCTGGCCGATGAAGAGCAGGCTTATAATCGCGGGCTGCGTGAAGGAATAACGCTGATTGGCGATATCGTCAATAAACCGCAGGAGGCGAAAGCGCTGATTGAGGCGATGGATAAAGGTCGCAAGATGGTCAGCGACCGTTTGCAGTCGGTTCCTGAAAATGAGCGGGTTCGCGCCTATATGGCGAATCCGGAGTTGACCACCTACGGTTCCGGTAAATATACCGGTCTGATGATGGCCCATGCGGGGGCGCTGAATGTAGCGGCATCCTCGGTGAAAGGCTTTAAGCAGGTGACAATGGAGCAGGTGATCGCCTGGGATCCACAGGTGATCTTTGTCCAGAATCGCTATCCAAAGGTCGTCAATGAGATCCTGCACAATCCCCAGTGGCAGGTCATTGACGCGGTGAAGCATCATCGGGTTTACCTGATGCCGGATTATGCCAAAGCCTGGGGATATCCGATGCCGGAGGCGGTGGGAATTGGCGAACTGTGGATGGCGAAAAAACTCTATCCGGAAAAATTCCACGATATTGACATGCAAAAGGCCGCTAACGACTGGTATCAACGTTTTTACCGTACTGACTATCAGGGCGTACAGTAATGCGAATACTGGCTGCGGGGAGCTTGCGCGTCGTCTGGCCGCAGCTAATGGCGGCGTTTCAGGCGGATGCGGTATGTGATTTCGGTCCGGCGGGGCTGTTACGTGAACGCATCGAAGCGGGCGAAGCGTGCGACTTTTTTGCTTCGGCGAACCTGGCGCATCCGCAGGCGCTGCTGGAAAGCGGGCGGGCGCTGCGGGTCGCGCCTTTTACGACGAACCGTTTGTGTCTGAGCGTGCGGGCACAGGCGATGCGTGAAGGCGAGGACTGGCTGTCGCTGTTAACCCGGCGGGATCTGCGGATCGGCACCTCAACAGCAGGTTGCGATCCTTCCGGCGATTATACGCAACAGCTTTTTTCGCGGATGGGCAAGGAGGGCGAAGCGGTCCGAAAACGCGCGGTAGCGCTGGTTGGCGGCAGACAGACTTTGCCGTTACCGGCGGGCCGGCTGGCGGCGGAATGGCTCATCAATCATGATTACACCGATATCTTTATCGGCTATGCCAGCTATGCTCCCAGGCTACGGCAGGTTAATTCGCTGCGAGTGGTTGATATCCCGGAACCTTATAATCCCGTGGCTGAATATGGCTTTGCCTGCCTGAGCGAGCAGGGAAAAACGCTTGCCGACTTTTTACTGTCAGCACGGGCGAGGTTGATTCTCATGCAACATGGGTTTAGTGAAGCGCCGCATATGACACACTCGCAGAACTGATAAGCGAAGCGTCAGCAGGGAATACCATGCCGGATGACGACATTACTACCCCATCCGGCATTATGGTTTAACTTTGACGTTTATCTTCGGTATGGTTTTCGAAGTCGCTGGCGTCATGGCGTTCGTGAAGCTGTTCGTTCAATGGGCCGTTGGTCCGGTTGACAATGCGCCCCCGCTTTACCGCCGGACGTTCGGCTACCTGTTTCGCCCAGCGTTGTACGTTTTGATAACTTCCGGCATCCAGAAACTCCGCTGCATCATAGACATTCCCCAGCACCACGTTGCCGAACCACGGCCAGATGGCCATATCGGCAATAGTGTACTCTTCTCCCGCGACATACGGGTGGTGAGCTAACTGCTTATCCAGCACGTCCAGCAGACGCTTGGCTTCCATGGTGAAGCGATTAATGGCGTACTCAATTTTTACCGGCGCATAATGATAGAAATGACCGAAACCGCCACCGAGGAACGGCGCCGCGCCCTGTAGCCAGAACAACCAGTTAAGGGTTTCTGTGCGCTTAGCCAGATCCTGCGGCAGGAAATGGCCAAACTTATCCGCCAGATAAACAAGAATTGCGCCCGACTCAAAAACCCGAATCGGTGGGTTGTGTGAGTGATCGCGCAGCGCCGGGATTTTTGAGTTCGGATTGATGTCAACAAAGCCGCTGGAGAACTGATCGCCCTCGCCGATGCGAATCAACCAGGCGTCATATTCGGCGCCGGTCACGCCCAGCGCCAGGAGCTCTTCCAGCATAATGGTCACTTTCTGGCCGTTAGGCGTCCCCAGCGAATAAAGCTGTAACGGATGTTTGCCGACGGGCAGCGTTTTGTCGTGCGTCGGGCCGGAAACCGGGCGATTAATGTTAGCGAACGCGCCGCCGCCGGATTTATCCCACGTCCAGACTTTTGCGGGTTGATAAGTATTATCTGCCATATTGACCTGCCTTCACAGTGGTGGTGTTGAAGCAGTGTAGCAGCTTGCTAACCGGACATTTAACCGATTGGGACATTCCGGCGAGTGAAATTTTAACCTTCTGGCCTCAGTGTGCCTTATTGAGGTGTATGATTATGTCGACCTCTGTCCGGTTAGTGTCACAGAGCAGACAATCAGAGCGAAATCACGCCAGGCTGCTCAGGCGGTCTTGTTTTGAGGTAAGTGCATGAGCAAAGGAACCACCAGTCAGGATGCCCCCTTCGGGACATTATTGGGTTACGCCCCCGGCGGCGTAGCGATCTACTCTTCAGATTACAATTCCCTCGATCCGTGGGACGACGACGACGCAGCTTTTCGTAGCTACATCGACGATGAATACATGGGGCATAAATGGCAGTGCGTGGAATTTGCCCGCCGTTTTCTCTTTCTGAATTATGGCGTTGTTTTTACTGACGTCGGCATGGCCTGGGAAATCTTCTCGCTGCGTTTTCTGCGCGAGGTCGTGAATGACAATATTTTGCCTTTGCAGGCCTTCCCGAACGGTTCGCCGCGCGCGCCGGAGGCCGGGGCGCTGCTCATCTGGCAAAAGGGCGGCGAGTTTAACGAAACCGGGCACGTTGCGATTATCACCCAGCTCCTGGATAACAAAATTCGTATTGCTGAGCAAAACGTTATCCACACGCCATTGCCGCCAGGGCAGCAGTGGACTCGCGAACTGGAAATGGTCGTAGAAAACGGGTGTTACACCCTGCGCGACACCTTTGATGACACGACGATTTTAGGCTGGATGATCCAGACCGACGACACGCAATACAGTTTGTCACAGCCTGACATCGCGAATCAGTCGCTGGCGATTCGCGGCGCAAGACTGCCAGAGAAAGGTCAGTTTGACGGTCAGTGGCTGGATGAGCGCGATCCGTTACAAAAAGCCTATGTACAGGCGAACGGGCACGTTATCAATCAGGACCCGTACCAGTATTTTACCATCACCGAGAGCGCTGAACAGGAGCTTATCAAAGCGACCAATGAGTTGCATTTGATGTACCTGCACGCCACGGACAAAGTTTTAAAAGACGATAATCTGCTGGCGCTATTCGATATCCCCAAAATTCTTTGGCCGCGTCTGCGCCTCTCCTGGCAGCGCCGTCGTCACCATATGATCACCGGTCGTATGGATTTCTGCATGGATGAACGCGGGCTGAAAGTCTATGAATACAATGCCGATTCCGCATCATGCCATACCGAAGCGGGATTAATTCTCGAAAAATGGGCTGAGCAGGGCTATACCGGTAAAGGGCATAACCCGGCGGAGGGCTTAATTAACGAGCTGGCAGGCGCCTGGAAACACAGTAAAGCGCGTCCTTTCGTCCATATCATGCAGGATGATGATATCGAGGAGGACTATCACGCGCAGTTTATGCAGCAGGCGCTGCATCAGGCTGGTTTCGCGAGCAAAATTCTCCGCGGGCTGGGCGAGTTGCGCTGGGATGACGCCGGGCAGTTGATCGATGGCGACGGACGGCTGGTGAATTGTGTCTGGAAAACCTGGGCGTGGGAAACGGCGATGGAGCAGATACGCGAAGTCAGCGAGACGGAGTATGCCGCAGTGCCTATTCGTACCGGGCACCCGGAAAATGAAGTCCGGCTGATTGATGTATTACTGCGCCCGGAAGTGTTGGTGTTTGAACCGCTGTGGACGGTGATCCCGGGTAACAAAGCGATCCTGCCCATCCTGTGGTCGCTCTTCCCGCATCATCGCTATTTGCTCGACACGGATTTTACCGTTAACGATGAGCTGGTGCAGACCGGCTATGCGGTAAAACCGATTGCCGGACGTTGCGGTAGTAATATTGATTTGGTGAGCCATCAGGAAGAGCTCCTGGATAAAACCAGCGGCAAGTTCGCCACGCAGAAAAATATCTATCAGCAGTTGTGGTGCCTGCCGAAGGTCGCCGGGAAGTATATTCAGGTCTGTACGTTTACCGTGGGCGGTAACTACGGCGGTACGTGCCTGCGCGGCGATGATTCATTAGTCATTAAAAAAGAGAGCGATATTGAACCGTTAATCGTCATCAAAGCGTAACGGGGTCATTCTCGTCGGGATATCGGCGTGGGTGCCGATATCCCGCCTGTTGTGTTTACCAGCGAACGGCTGTCAGCTTGCCATTTACTGGTAACATATGAGAAATAATATCACAAATTATTCTTAACTTTTCTGACGCAGGCGGTGACGCTCGCCGCGTTGGCGCATCCGTTTCCTGATTTTCGACTACTCGATACTTTTTGCGGCTGGTTACGCCGCCCCCCTCCCTTTGGATTTAGGTCATGCCTGTTTGGTTGGTAAACGGACAGCATAATATATTGACGAGTTCAAATGACATTATTAGTCATATAAAAAGTTTACGTTAGGTTATTTTTCTATCGCAAAAGTTTGCGTTTAAACCCTGTCTGCAATCTTCGGAACGAGATATAGATACACCTAAGTAAATGCAGTTAATTATTATTCAACTATTATTGTCAGCCTTGTGAATGATATTTTCGTATAAAGTGAAGCGACTTCCATTATGACTATTAATGGTATTATTGAATAGTTTACTCTGTAATTATTTAAGTTTAGTGGACGTTTTGTCTTATTCTGGTGAACGTATGGTTATGGCAGATGACAGCCGATTTTCATTATGTTAGCATGAGTTGATAATACTTTATCCAGGCATAGATCAGGATGTCCACATATAATAAGGAGAATGGTATATGTTTAAAAAAGTATTAGGCTTGCGCCACTGGAATAATAATGTTGTAAAAATACCGCCGCCAGCAGCAGAATCTGGCGCTAATGCATCTGACGTGGTGGTGGATACTCCTGAGCCTTATGAGCGGATACTGTGTCAAAAAATTCTGATGGGGATCTCGACGATCGATATCATTCGTAATGCCATCATTAAGTCCTGTGAGCAGCTCAACATTGAAAAAGAACGCATTAATGAACTTAACGAACAGAATGATAAAGCCAGAAGTTCATTAAAATCGCTCGTGGAATTTATCACCGAAATTGGCACGACTTCATCGGATATTGGCTGTCGTATGGGCGACTTAAATACCTCCTTAACGCAAATTAATGCGTGTATTAAAGAGATACAGAAGATCGCTAACCAGACCAATTTGATAGCGATTAACTCCGCGATCGAGGCCGCGCGCGTAGGAGATGCCGGGCGTGGCTTTAGCGTTATTTCGAAAGAAGTGAAAAACCTGTCCGAAGATGTTAAACACAGTTCGAAAAGCGTCAGTACGTTAACCTCTGTAATCAAAGATAATACGGCCAGAGTGAGTGAGGTGCTGGATAACCAACAGCCGGTTATTGATAATATTACGACTAACATAAATCAAATTGTGGAGTCTATTGGCATCGTCATCGATAAATCGCTGAGCATGAAATCGGTCATGCAGTACATCTCTACGGTGCAGTTTTTGAATATTGTCAAAGTTGACCATGTTATCTGGAAAATGGAAGTCTACAAATTACTCTTAAATAAAGACATAAACAGTAAAATAACGATGCACGATCAGTGTCGGCTGGGGAAATGGTACTACGGTTTTGAAGGGCAGCAGTTTAGCAACTACTACAGTTTCCGTAGTCTGGAAGCGCCGCATAAAGAGGTGCATACCGCTGGTCACTCTGCGCTGAACTATTTTGCCGCAGGCGATATGAATGCGATGTCGCAAGAACTCGACAGAATGGAGCGATCCAGTAATGAGGTGGTTAACCAGCTGGAAATGCTGGCTGTCGATTTATTAAAGGAAACCACAGTGTGAAGTCATGAGTTATTACCGTATAACCAACAGGAGCCATCATCAACAGGACTGATGTATCACACTTTCTGCACTGGAGTTATTCCGGACAGAGAAAAAAAGCATGACGCAAAAGATGGCTGTGTTTGTTTACCCGAATCACTTACCTTAGTAAGTGATTCGGGATTAATCAGCAACCTCTTTGCTTTTTATCGGTGGCCAGTCTTTGGCTGGAAAAATGCGTTACTGCTAAATTTCTCACTCTCTTACCGCCTTCCTGCCCCTTGAAATACCTGAAACCTGTGCTCACAGATTAATAGCGATTATTTAATCGTGAAATAACGCTGGGCATTATTGAAGCAGATATCCTGAACCATACGGCTTAGCATCGCTTCATCATCAGGAATCTCTCCGTCCTGCGCCCACTGTCCCAGCAGGTTACAGAGAATACGACGGAAATATTCATGTCGCGTATAAGAAAGGAAACTGCGGGAGTCGGTCAGCATCCCGACAAACTGACTTAGCAGTCCCATTTGCGACAGTTGCTCCAGTTGGCGCAGCATCCCGTCTTTCTGATCGTTAAACCACCAGCCGGAACCAAACTGCACTTTTCCGGCAATTCCCGGCCCCTGGAAGTTACCGATCATGGTCGCCAGGACTTCGTTATCACGTGGGTTCAGGCAATAGAGGATAGTCTTGGGCAGTTCATTAGTCACATCCATACTGTCGAGCAAACGGGAGAGCGCCCAGCTAATGTTATTATCGCCAATGGAGTCAAAGCCGGTATCCGGCCCCAGCAGGCGGAACATCCGGGTATTATTATTACGGATCGCGCCAATATGTAGCTGCATCACCCAGCCGCGCGCGGCGTACTGACGGCCCAGCCAGACCAGCACCGCCGTGGTAAACTGGGCGATCTCAAGTTCGCTCAGCGTTTCGCCAGCCAGACGTTTGCCCAGAATGGCGTCAAGCTGCGCGTCGTCGGGCACCGGCGCAAATCGCAGCGTTTCAATGCCATGATCGGACGCGCGGCAGCCGCAGGCGGCGAAATGGTCGAGGCGGCGAGTGAGCGCCTGACGTAAATCGTCGAAACGGGTAATGCTGACATCTGCCGCCGCTTCCAGTTTCCCCAGGTAATCGACAAAGCCGTCCAGTTCGATTTTGAAAACTTTGTCGGGGCGCCAGCTTGGCGCGACTTCAATATCAATGCTGTCGTCGGCGGCTATCTGGCGGTGATATTCCAGAGAATCTATCGGGTCGTCGGTGGTTCCGACCATCCGCACATTCATCTGCTGCATAATACCGCGCGCGGAAAAGGCCGGCGTCGCCAGTTTCTCATTACACTGCGTCCAGATACTTTCCGCGGTATCCGGTCCGAACAGCGTACCTGTAATGCCAAATGGACGGCGTAGTTCAAGGTGCGTCCAGTGATACAGCGGATTGCCCAGCGTTTTTGGTACGGTATTGGCCCAGGCCATATATTTTTCATAATCGCTGGTCTCTTTGCCGGTGATCAGCGACTCATCCACGCCTGCGCTTCGTAGCGCTCGCCATTTATAGTGGTCGCCTTCCAGCCAGATCTGACCGAGGTTATCGAAACGGCGATCGTCGGCGATTTCCTGCGGACTTAAATGGCAGTGGAAGTCATAAATCGGCATGGGCGCGGCGTATTTATGGTACAGCGTGCGGGCAATGTCGTTTTTAAGTAGAAAATCTTCAGTCATAAACGTAGCCATGATTTATCTCCTTACTTAGCCAGCGCTTCTACCGTGGCTTTCGCGCCATTCTGCAATAGCTGTTGGTAAGCGTCGGTAACGGCTTGCACAAATTCGTGGTTCTTCGGCAGGTCGCTGCCAAAGATAGACTCGATGGCCAGTAGCCCGCGAACGCGTTCTTCCGGCGTCTGATATTGCTGATGAATCGCCTGATACTGCGCTAGCAGCGGATCGACGACATCAATGGTTTTACCTTGTTCATCGATACCGCCGACGTAACGCATCCATCCGGCGACGCCCAGCGTCAGGCGGCGATAGTCATCGCCCTGTTGCAAGTGCAGACGTACCGGGTCCAACAAACGCTGCGGCAGTTTCTGACTGCCATCCATCGCGATCTGCCAGGTGCGGTGTTTCAACGAGGGGTTAGTGAAACGCGCGATCAACAAATTCGCATACCCTTCCAGATCGGTGCCTTCCGGCATTGACAACGTCGGCGCTTGTTCATCAAGCATCAGCGCCAGCGCCGCGCGACGGTAAGCCGGGTTGGTCATGGTATCGGCGATAGTGTCATACCCGCCGAGATAACCCAGATAGGCGAGGAAAGAGTGACTGCCGTTAAGCATACGCAGCTTCATCATCTCAAACGGTACGACGTCTGCAACGAATTGCGCGCCGACGGTGTCCCAGTCCGGGCGACCATTCACAAAGTTATCTTCGATGACCCACTGGCGGAAGGGTTCGCAGGCGATAGCGCAAGGATCATAAACCCCTAACTGGTCGGCAACCAGCTGTAGCGTCTCTTCAGTCGCTGCCGGAACAATGCGGTCAACCATGGTGCAGGGGAAGGTCACATTGTCGGCAATCCATGCGGCGAGGGCGGCATCGCGAGCTTTTGCCAGGCCGAGGACGGCAGCCTTCGCGACGTGACCATTCTCGCGTACGTTATCGCATGACAACACGGTAAAAGCTTTCAGTCCTTGCTCCCGGCGCATGTTTAGCGCTTCGACAATATAGCCAATGGCGGATTTAGGCTGCTGTGGATGGGCAAGATCGTTTTGGATCAGCGGGTTATTGACATCAAGCTCGCCGCTGGCGGGGTCGGTGCAGTAGCCTTTTTCGGTCACGGTTAAGGAGACGATGGCGGTTTCCGGGCGCGCCATTGCCGCCAGAATCCCTGCATGGCCGTCGAATTCAGGGTGCAGCGCTTCTTTCATTGAACCGATAATTTTCAGTTCGGTGCTTTCTGCGCCGCGTTCTGCAACGGTGTACAGCAGATTTTGCGCTTTCAGGTTCGCGATCAGCCGCGCGTCGTTACCCGGCATCAGGTTCACTTCACAAATGCCCCAGTCGCTGTCGCTCTTTTCCAGTAAATGATGGGTAAAGAGCGCCTGGTGCGCGCGGTGAAACGCCCCGCAGCCCAGATGCACAATACGGGATACCAGACGTGATTTGTCCCAGTTTGGGCGGGCGACGGAAACCTGGGCGGTGGCGATATTCTGTTCCATTGCAAACTCCTGTCATTCGACGTCTTCGCCCGCGATCTCCGGGGCGAGGCATGTTGCTATTGCATTGAGTAGGGGAAATCGCATGACGCGTCGCGCCATGCGAAAGAAGGTTATTTGCTAAAGAAAGCGCGCTGGATAGCCAGTTCGACGCCGCGGACTTCCGCAAGCCCTTTCAGACGGCCAATGGCGGAATAACCCGGATTCGTTTTCTTCTTCAGATCGTCCAGCATCTGATGACCGTGGTCCGGGCGCATTGGGATCAGATCGTCGCTACCTTCGGCTTTACGACGGTGCTCTTCTTCCACAATCGCTTTAACGACTTCATACATATCCACATCGCCGTGCAAATGGGCGGCCTCGTGGAAGGTCTTCGGATTCTCTTCGCGCAGCGTAGAACGCAGATGCGTAAAGTAGATGCGCGGACCAAATTGCTTGATCATATCAACCAGATCGTTGTCGGCGCGCACGCCGTAAGATCCGGTACACATGGTGAAGCCGTTCGCCATGCTATTAACGGTTTCCACCATCCATTGCATGTCTTCAATGGTAGAGACAATGCGCGGCAGGCCGAGAATAGGGCGCGGCGGATCGTCAGGGTGAACGGCCATACGCACGCCAACCTCGTCGGCAACCGGAATAATGGCTTTCAGGAAATAGGCAAAATGTTCACGCAGTTTTGCTTTATCGATATCTTTATACGTCGCCAGGTGTTGACGGAACTGATCCAGCGTATAGCCTTCTTCCGCGCCAGGTAAACCGGCAATAATGTTGCGGGTCAGACGTGCTTTGTCTTCCTCGCTCATGGTGGCGAAACGCCGCTCTGCCTGAGCAATCTCTTCTGCCGTATAGTCGGCTTCTGCTCCCGGACGCTTCAGGATGTGCAGTTCGAACGCGGCGAATTCAATCTGGTCAAAACGCAACGCTTTTGAACCATCCGGCAATACGTATTCCAGATCCGTACGTGTCCAGTCCAGCACCGGCATAAAGTTATAGCAAACCGTATAGATACCGCATTGCGCCAGGTTACGCAGCGTTTGCTGGTAGTTTTTGATCCATAAATCGTACTGACCGGTGTGGGTTTTGATATCTTCGTGGATAGGTACGCTCTCTACCACAGACCACTCCAGACCCGCCTCTTCAACGATTGCTTTACGTTTCTGGATCTCGTCTACCGACCAAATTTCTCCATTCGGGATATGGTGTAACGCCGTTACCACGCCGGTTGCGCCAGCCTGGCGTACATCTGACAGCGTTACCGGGTCGTTAGGTCCGTACCAGCGCCAGGTTTGTTTCATATCTCGTTTCCTCTTCTTGCGATAACGTCTTCGTGGTTGACCCATTGCCAGCCAACATCGAAACGTGCTTTGTAAACCCGTTCTGACCCCTAAATTCAACCAAAATTTTTCTCATGTCAACCTTATTGTCTAAATTGGCTAACCAAATCACAAATATCATCATTCACGGTCTGCCAATTTTATTTATTTGATCTGTGTCAATTTTTGCTGGGTGAAAAGCATTCACCATTCAACTTGAAATGAGTTGATGTATTTATTTCAAGAATATTAAGTGCGGGAGTTGCCGCCAGATTTTGACCGGTCCGGATGAGAAAATATTGATTGGTCAACCAATTTTTGTGATTTCAGTTTTCCCGCTACAGGTCAGACGGCGCGGAGCTAATGTTTTTTAACGAGGCTTTATCATGAAGATGACAAAATTAAGATGGTGGATTATCGGCCTGGTCTGCGTAGGGACCATCGTAAACTACCTGTCCCGTAGCTCGCTTAGCGTTGCGGCGCCAGCTATGATGAAAGAACTCCATTTTGATGAGCAACAATATTCCTGGGTGGTGAGCGCCTTCCAGCTTTGTTACACCATTGCGCAGCCGATCACCGGCTATTTGATGGATGTCATCGGACTGAAAATCGGCTTCTTTATCTTTGCCTTGTTGTGGTCGCTGATCAACATGGCGCACGCGCTGGCCGGCGGC
This sequence comes from Salmonella sp. SSDFZ54, assembly GCF_004010735.1. Lineage (NCBI taxonomy): Bacteria > Pseudomonadati > Pseudomonadota > Gammaproteobacteria > Enterobacterales > Enterobacteriaceae > Salmonella > Salmonella sp. SSDFZ54. Next base: position 1,108,127 of record NZ_CP034819.1, on the reverse strand, counting down.
TGGATAAGTCTGGCATTTCTGCGTGGTCTGATGGGGCTAACCGAAGCGTCAGCGATTCCGGCCGGGATTAAAGCCAGCGCCGAATGGTTCCCGACGAAAGAACGCGGTATTGCGGGGGGCCTGTTTAATATCGGTACTTCAATTGGCGCGATGCTGGCGCCGCCGCTGGTGGTCTGGGCGATGCTGACCTTTGCTGATAGCGGCATCGGTACTGAAATGGCGTTTGTGATTACCGGTGGGATCGGCGTGCTGTTCGCCATCACCTGGTTCCTGATTTATAACTCGCCAAATAAACACCCGTGGATCACCCACAAAGAGCTGCGTTATATCGAAGACGGCCAGGAAAGCTATCTCCAGGACGATAATAAAAAACCGGCCGTTAAAGAGATCGTTAAAAAGCGTAACTTCTGGGCGTTGGCGATTACCCGTTTTCTGGCTGACCCGGCATGGGGAACGCTGAGTTTCTGGATGCCGCTGTATCTGATTAACGTGATGCATCTGCCGTTAAAAGAGATCGCCATGTTTGCCTGGCTGCCGTTCCTGGCGGCGGACTTCGGCTGCGTTGCAGGCGGTTTCCTGGCGAAGTTCTTCATGGAAAAGATGCACATGACCACGATCAATGCGCGTCGTTGTAGCTTTACCATCGGCGCTGTTTTGATGATTTCGATCGGTTTTGTCAGCATTACGACTAACCCGTATGTCGCCATTGCATTGATGAGTATTGGCGGTTTTGCGCACCAGACGCTGTCTACCGTTGTGATTACCATGAGCGCTGACCTGTTCAAGAAAAATGAGGTCGCGACGGTTGCCGGTCTGGCAGGATCTGCGGCATGGATGGGACAGTTAAGCTTCAACCTGTTTATGGGGGCATTGGTCGCTATTATCGGTTACGGCCCGTTCTTCATTGCACTCAGTCTGTTCGATATTATCGGCGCCATCATCCTGTGGGTACTGATTAAAGATCCAGAAAAGCACCACCCGCCAATGACGGAACAGCCGCTGGCGTCTCACCGCTAAAGCTGTCTCGGTTTCACTGGCCTGATAAGCGAAGCGCTACCGGGTTCTAACGGCCACCTTCGGGTGGCCGTCTTCATTACCCTTATCGGTAAAAATACGCGTTGGTTTTATACCAGCGCGTTATCATTTAGTTTGCCTGATTATTTTCAGATGCTGAAAATAATATTGTGGTAAGGGTTATTGTTTTTCGCCTGGATTTTTATCGACTCTCCGTCTCGCTGCGATCATCGATAAAGTCCCCTTTATGTAAATAAAGGTTCAATGCTTCTACTCTTTTCTCCATATATTTTGCGCAGCTTCACAAAAAATAACCTGATGTCGTAATGTCCGCTCCCTAATATTCTCTATGCGCTATACGTTAATTTAAGTTTAAATTTCATGCCGGGGATATCACGATGTCACGTAATTTTACTGTTTCAGCCTGTCAGTATATTGTTACTAAAATAAACACTTTTGAAGATTTCATAACAAAGGTAAGGATACTTCTTAATAAAAGTCAGGGTGCTGATGTCGTTATCTTCCCGGAGCTATTTACCATTGAGTTATTTACATTATTGAAAAAATGGCAAGAAAGACCCATTTCACACCTTACTTTAATTGATCAGTTCACGGATGCCTATAAGCAGCTTTTTCAACAGGAAGCGAAAGAAAGAGGACAGTTCATTATTGCTGGCTCTCATCTGGAGCAGACCGGAGCAGATCGCTATGAGAATGTTGCGCATATATGGGGACCCGATGGCGAACATTATGCTCACAGTAAGACGCATATCTTCCCGGCTGAACGGGGTTGGTATACTCAGGAAGGCGATAAAATGGCTGTTTTTCAACTGCCATTTGCAAAGGTGGGTTTTAATATTTGTTATGAAGCAGAAATACCGGAGTGTGCTGCGACGCTGGCGGAACAGGGTGCTGAGTTAATTTTAACGCCTTCCGCTACGTTTACTGAACAGGGATTTTGGCGAGTCAGACATTGTTGCCACGCACGTTGTATTGAAAATCAAATTTATCTTGTTCACTGTTGCCTGGGCGGAAACCCGGGTGGACCACTGCCAGGCTGCTGGGCCCGAAGTTCAATTTTAAGCCCCTGTGATGTCGTGTGGAAAAATCCACAAGGTATTATCGCAGAGGCGCACGTCAATCAAGAGGATGTCATTTCAGGAGAAATTAACCTCGATGTTCTATATGAAAATAGACTTGGGGGGGCAGCAACAACGTTCAAGGACAGACGCAGAAAAGCAGGCATATATAATATCTGGCCATCACACATTAAATAACAGAATGTGTCCCTTCTATGTATTAGCTGGAGGTCGTTATGGGATATTTAAAATTACCTGAGGGTAAAAGGATTGCGGTCAATCTTGGTGTTGATGTAGATGCTCAGTCTTTATGGCTGGGCGGATTTAATCGACCGTCGCCATCCTTTATGTCACGAGGAGAGTTTGGTGCTCAAGTTGGCGTACCAAGGCTTCTGAAATTGTTCAAAGAAAATAATATCAAAACCACCTTTTTTATTCCCGGACACACTGTAGACACCTTCCCGGAAATCAGTAAAGCAATTTTTGATGCCGGGCATGAAATCGCTCACCATGGCTACTATCATGAAAATCCGACGCTGGTGAATCGTGATACAGAACGCCGACTTATGGATCTGGCGTTCGCCTGTTATAAAAGACATTTCGGCATACGCCCTGTGGGATACCGTTCTCCCTATTGGGATTATAGCGAGAATACGCTGGATCTTCTGGAGGAAGCCGGTTTTCTCTATGACAGTAGCCTGATGGCGAGAGATCTTGTGCCTTACCATCCTCAACGTTGGCAGGTGAATTGGGAGACGGGAAATATCGCAGGCCCGGCCAGCGCGATTCTGGAAATTCCTGTTAGCTGGTATCTGGATGATTTTCCCGCACTGGCGTATACCGGCAACCAGGAGGGGATGAGCGATACTGACGGTGTTCTGCGACGCTGGAAGGATATTTTTACCTATGCTTATAACCATCAGGAAAACGGTTTATATGCGATGGCTCTTCATCCGCAGATAATCGGTCATGGGCATCATATGATGATGTTGTCACGTTTGATTGAACATATTAAAGGGCATGATGGCGTATGGTTTGCAACCTGTGAAGAGATAGCCAGTGTCTGGGTGGATGACGAAGAGGATCGACAAAAAATGCTCCGTCCTGATGTTCGTGGCGTAGCGCCGGTTCCGGATGATTATGGCTGGCCGGGCAAATGATATCACCTCATGACAATGTTAATATCAGTCGGGTAACGGATTACCCGGGCAGAAGTTACCTGTTTGCCCGCTCGGTAATGCATATTGTCCATCAGAAAGGGAGACTATCCCGGGACGTATAAAATCTTTTTTATTTCGGTCAAAACGTTAATCAACGAGAATAGTTTGTTTTTTGATTTAAATCATTTTTTGTGTTCACAGGAAAATAAGCAAATAACATTTATAATGTGAGTATTAAGAAAAATAAAATTTCCACAGTGATTAATTTTTATTTAACGCTTTGATTTTTAATGTTTTTGTATGTGTTGATTGATGTAAATCAATTTGTATTTTTTTATTAAATAAGTAAAAATTAAGTTGATATTTGCTTTTTGATGTGTTTTTTATATATAGCTGATTATTATTCTGAAATGTCAATTTTTGAATAACGACGCTGTGATACCGGCACCAGGGATACTTTGCGATAAAAGGGATTGAATATGGCAGAGAGCATTCAGTATAACCTCAATTGTATTTGGCCACAGCGGGCCAAAACCCTCTATTGCATTGCAACCAGTGGAATAACGTTCATCAGACGTGGGTAAACGTTGGCAAAATCCCTGCAAACCTGGCGCTTTTCACGCTGTGTTTTTTGGTAGTTGCGCTTTTAATAAGAGTCACAAGCGTTGGCCGCCGGTATTCGTCTGGCTGCTGAACTGCCACCTGATCAACAAGGAGATAAATCATGGATGCGATTTTTTTAAAGCTCGACAATATCAAAGGCGAAAGCCAGGTTGGAGGCTTTGAAGATCAGATAGAGATCATGTCTTATAGCCACAATGTGGCAATGCAGGTAAATAACGATGTTAGCCTCACGGAGCGGACCTCCGGGCGTGCGCATGTTGGTGAAATGTCGCTCACCAAATTTGTCGACCTCGCCACGCCTGTGCTCAATGAGTACTGCTGTAGCGGGAGGCTAATTAGAACCGCGGTGCTGACGTTGTGCCGCAATGACGACGGCAAAATGCGGTCGCTTATCGTTTATACCCTGACAAACGCGCTGATATCACAACTCAGTGTTAGCGGCGGCGCCGGCGGTAAGCCGGTGGAAACGATGTCGCTGAACTTCACGAAAATCAAATGGCAAATCACTGCCGAGAAATCAGACAGCGCTCAACAGGAGTCCAGAGCGTCAGTATGGGATCTGGCGATGGACCAGATAGGGAAATGATGATGACGCCAACCATTCCGGTCGCGCTATTCGACAGGCTCTTGGTTGAGGGGATAAGCCCACATGAATTGGTACGCTGCAAGTTAATGTGTTTATTCAACTCTTGCGCCGTGCCAGGTGGCGAGACATTACCGCCGCTGCTCACTCGGGGTATGCCGGAATGGCACGAGGTGAATGTGGGTGACAAACGGGTTCTCAACTGGTTTTGCCGTGAGCTTCGCGCTGCTATTTTACGTTATGAACCGAGCATCAACATGTTGAAAGTCAGTGTAAAAGATGCCCATCATCAGACGCTGGCGTTGTCTTTGGAAGCGATGTTACAGGATGAGTCTGAACCGTTAAGGCTGGAGATAGCCTACTCTAACGGTAGATGGCGCTAGTAATGCAGGAAGGAACGCCGGGCCGGGCGTTTAACATTACCCACAAGCAATAAAACGCAGCGAACGAACCTGATAATCAGGCAGACAGTCCACCTTTCGGTATGGTTGATCTGCCTGCATCATTTTCAGGATGGTTAATAACGGACCATGACCGATTTAAGTTCGGTATAGTCATCAATAAACGCGCTGCCAAATTCACGACCAATGCCCGATCCTTTCATCCCTCCAAAGGGTACCGCGGGATCGAGGAAGGTATGCATATTGACCCACACCATGCCAGCATCAATATCTTCAGCGTAGCGTAATGCCTTAGACATATTTTCCGACCACACACTTGCAGCAAGGCCGAATGGCGAAGCGTTGATATGCGAAAGCGCCTCTTTTTCATTCTGATAACCGATAAAGCTACAGACAGGGCCAAAGGTCTCCTCGTGCATCAGCGTACTGTTTTTACTACGCACTTTTACCGCCGTCGGCTGTAAAAAGTACCCTTCGCCGGGTAAAGTTTCACCGCCGTAAACAATGGTATCCCCTTCTTCCCGTGCGCGTTGAATCAGACGCAGCACTTTTTCAAGCTGAACCTGATTCGCTAGCGGGCCCATCACCGTTTTTTCATCTAAAGGGGAGCCGGGCACGATCTCCGATAACCGTTGCCTGAGGAGCGTCATGACCGTATCCAGTTTTTCCTGGGGCAGATAAAAACGCTCTGCGGCAGCACAAATCTGTCCTTGATTCAGATAACCGGCTTCAAGAATACCGTTGACCATGGCTTGTGCCGTGAGATCATTGAGAAACAGCGCCGCATTTTTCCCTCCTAGTTCGAGGGTAACGCGTTTTCCTGACGATGTTGCCGAACGCCGGACTTTCTCACCTGTCGCAACTGATCCGGTGAAACTCACTTTGGCGCAATCTGGATGCGCGATCAGCTGTTGCGCTATCTCACCGCCAGCACCGTTTACCACGTTAATTACGCCATCAGGGAAACCTGCCTCTTTAGCCAGCTCAGCGACTCGCAGCAGTGTCAGCGGGGTATATTCACTTGGTTTAATGACGATGGTGCAGCCACATACCAGCGCTGCGGCCAGCTTCCAGATAGCAATCATAATTGAGAAATTCCACGGCACAATACCGACGACCACGCCAATGGGTTGGCGTTGGGTAAACGCTGTGTATCTCTCTTCTCCCATTGATGGCAGGGAGACATTCAGCGTTTCACCGGTTATTTTTCCTGCCCAACCGGCAAAGTAACGCAGGAAGGCCACTGACTGATCGAGTTCAAGACCGCGCGACAGCATAATCGTTTTACCTGAACAGACGCTTTCCAGTTGAGCTAACTCTTCACGATGAGCGGCAAGAGTATCAGCCAGTTTCAGCAGTAATGCGCCGCGTTGTAACGTTGGCATTTTACGCCAGACATCAAACGCCCGTCTGGCGCTCTGCATGGCCTGTTCTGCCTGCGCAGGGGTTGCCGACACAACGTCGGCGATAATTTTGCCGGTGGCTGGGTTAGTGACCGAAAAGTTCGTGCCGTTTCCGGCCTGACGTTCACCTGCAATAAATTGTCCGTGTCGTTGGCGTAAAAAAGTCGTTACTTCGGCAAGTAATGTCACATCGCTCATCAGAAGTGCCTGTAGGTCAGGAATGTACGTTTTTCCATCCCAACATACTTTTTCGGAACTGAATATCGTTCCAAAGAACGTCATTCTTCCGGACGATATTTTGTAAAACGTTACCGTGCTGTGATAGCGGTCTTAGTCAAGCGTGATGACAAGGTAACGCGATGAATACAAAAATCGATGCGTTGAATTACTACGGCGCGACGAAAAAATACCCGTTGCATTTTCCTGCTCTGCAAGAGGATATTGATGCCGATGTGGTGATCATTGGCGGTGGCTTTTCAGGCATCAATACCGCGCTGGAACTGGCGGAGCAGGGGATCACTAATGTTGTCGTTCTGGAAGCCCGTCATCTTGGGTATGGCGGCACCGGACGAAACGGCGGTCAGGTAATGGCCGGTATAGGTCACGACATCGAAGCCGTTAAAAAATATGTAGGCGCAGCGGGAATGGAGACGCTGTTTAAAATCTCGAACCTCGGCGCGGGTATTATTCGGGAGCGAATTCGTAAATACCATATTGATGCTGATTTTGTCCCCGGATATGGTTATCTGGCCTACAACCAGCGGCAGTTAAAAACGCTGCAACAATGGGAAAAAGAATTCAAAGCCGCTACGCCGGAAGACGATATTGAACTCTATACCGGTAAAGACGTGCAGCAGGTTATTGGTTCCGACGTCTACTGCGGTGTTCTCAAGCATATGGGGGGAGGGCATGTCCACTCGCTGAATTTATTGCTGGGCTCCGCTCAGGCTGCGAATTCGCTGGGGGTGAAGATATTCGAATATTCACCTGTGGTTGAGGTCAGTTACGGTAAAACTGTGCGGGTACGTACTGCGATGGGCAGCGTAAAAGCGGCCAAATTGCTGTGGGCCTGTGATAGTTTTCTCAATAATCTGGAACCAGAAATTTATAAGAAAACGCTGGTTACTTATTCTTATCAGGTCTCTACAGAACCTCTCTCCAGCGAGCTTGTTGAGCGGATCAGTCCCTTGCGCGGGGCTTTTAGTGATATCCGCCCGGTGATAAATTACTACCGTCTCACAAAAGAAAACCGTCTGCTGTTTGGCAGCGCCACAAGGTTTCTTGAATATACCCCGCACGATTTTGCTGCCTGGAACCGCACTCTGTTGACGGAGGTCTTCCCTTATTTGAAAGACGTTAAAATCGATTTTGCCTGGGGCGGACCGATGGCCTGTAGCGCGAATCTGTTTCCGCAGATTGGCACGCTTCGTGAGCACAATAATGTTTTTTATGTTCAGGGTTATTCCGGATTTGGCGTCACGCCTTCCCATATTGTATGCAAAATCCTGGCCGAAGGAATAAATGGCGGTTCCGAGCGGTATCGTCTGATGAGTAGCATTCCCCACGCGACAATTTATGGTCGCGACAGTTTACGTCTATTGCTGGTCAGTGCGGGAAAACTGATACATCAAACAGCCGGTTTCTGGAAAGGCCGGAATTAACCAGGAGAACATTAATGCACGCTTTTAAACTCAATCAACCTGTTCCTGAATTACAGCCAGTCGGGAGTGTCAGCCTGTTAGGGGCGTTGCCAACAGAAGGCGATCCTCAGGTCGCCGTTGCGATGATTTACGGTAAACCTGAGGATGTATTTACCTGTGGACTGTTTTCATCGACCCGCGGCGGTTTCACGATGATTTATCCCTTTACCGAGCACGCAACCGTGCTGGAAGGGGAAGTGGAACTCACTGTTGCGGGTCAGGAACCGATACGTTTTTCACCAGGCGATAGTTGGTTTGTTGAACAGGGAACCGAAGTGGCATGGAAAGTTTTAACGCCCCGTTTTGTAAAACATTATCTGGCAAACGTCGAAAGCCACAAACAGGGTTGAATCCTTTAATTGTTCGTCAGTAGCGTTGGCATCACTGGGGAGAATAACGCGCTCCCCACTTGCTATTAGCGCATGCGGGGACGGCGTCACAACGTTATTTACCGTTATCCCTCTTCAGGACGATACCTGTTAGATACGGTGCCTGCCATAAATAAGCGTTATTCCGGAGCGGTAATTTATTGTTGTAATAATAGTGAAGAGGTTGACCATGTTTAAAAACAGACTTGCCAGCCATCTTGAACGTGGCGTTATTGGTTTCCCCACGACGCTTGCCAGCTCCGTCGGGCTGATTATGGCAAGCCCGGTGATCCTGACCGTGACCAGTGGTTTTGGCTCAGGGGGAGATACCTTTGCTCTTGCGGTATTACTGGCATTTATTATGATGCAAGCGCAGATTACCACCTTTGCCGAAGCGGCAACGCTTATTCCCACGACTGGCTCCGTCTACGACTATATTTCCTGCGGGATGGGGCGTTTTTTCGCTATCACCGGTGCGCTTTGCGCTTACCTGATCGTACACATTTTTGCCGGCACGGCAGAAACGATTCTCGCTGGCGTCATGGCGCTGGTGAACTTTGAGTCTGTTAGCGAACACGTGGCCATGCAGCACAATACCTGGATGGTTGGCGTCGGCATGGTAGTGGTTTTCGGGTTACTGAATGCCATTGGTGTTGAAGTATTTGGCAAGGTGGAAGTGTTTCTTACATTCGGTATGTGGACTACCCTGACCATCTTCGGTTTATGCGGGATCCTGTTATCCCCGGTCACTCATCATTCCGGGTGGTTTGGCGCACCGCTTGATGTCAGTAATCTTTCTGGTCTGTTTGGTTATATTGGCATGGCGATGTTTATGTTCGTCGGTTGTGAACTGGTCACGCCAATGGCGCCGGAAATTAAAAAAGCGCATCGTACGATTCCCAGAGCGATGGCGCTTGGCCTTTTAGCGGTGGCAGGTTGTATGTTCCTCTATGGCGCTGCGATTAACCGGCAGGTAAATAATGTGGTGGTCGATGCGGCAAACCATATCTTTTTACTGGATACGCCGATGGCTATTCCCGCCTTTGCCAATCGTGTCATGGGACATGTCGGGCAATACTGGCTGGGCGTGGGGTTGTTGTTAGCGGGATGTGCGACGATTAATACGCTAATGGCGGCAGTACCGCGTATTATATACGGCATGGCGCTGGACGGCGCTTTGCCGCGGTTTCTGACCTGGTTGCACCCCCGCTTTAAAACACCGGTCATCGCCATCACATTCGGTGTTGCGATTCCCTGTTTACATGCCTGGTATCTGAACGGTGATATCGACCACATTGTTCCGCTGATCCTCGCTGCGGTCTGCGCCTGGGGAGTAGCTTATCTGCTGGTAACGTTATCGGTCGTTATCTTACGTATTCGGCGCCCCGATTTACCACGCGCTTACCGGGCCCCCTGGTTTCCCTTACCTCAGATTATTTCGAGCGTGGGTATTATTATCGCCATTATTAATATCGCGCCTCCAGGAATGAACAGTCGGGATGTACTTATACCATTCGGTATTATGCTTGGATTGACTGCCGCCTATGCCTTATTCTGGACATTATGTGTGCAACGGGTTAATCCTTTCCTCCCGCTTCCGGTAGAAGAGGTCGTGGAACGGGCGATGGGCAATTATGAAAAGCGAAACAATGAAGAGATGACGCCAGATGTCCTCCGTCCCCTGGTTTAAGAGCACATTAATGAACATGGTGTTACGTGATTTGAGCGGCTGGCGTTGTGAAAAATTGACCGAACATAGCGCCGTGCTGCATCTGAATGCATTTACCCAGGTTATCTGCCATGTTCAGCAAAAACGGTTATTCATGGCCAGTATTCACAGTTGTGAATTCAGGGTGAAAGGCACAATCAATTATCCTTTGCAGGGCAAAATTCGCGCTCATCAGCCCGGATGGCTGAAACGTTATCCCGTCATTTTTACTGGCAGTAAAAGTACCGCCGGGCTGATTAGCTATCTTAATCGTTTCCCCAATTTACAACAGGCTCTGAGTGAACTGGATTATCGTCGGTTTACTCTGGTTTTACATCATAAGGAATGGTATTGCAGCATTGAGCTATGGGCTGCTAGCGAAGTGGTTTGTAAAATGCCGCCGCTGCGCCGTTATCTGCGGCTTGAGCGGCACCAGCGTGTTCTTCTGCTTAGTGTGATAAATATGATCAATCAGGCCATGAATCAATGGCTGCAACAGGATACCGACGCCAGATAATATGACATTTTATTGCGGCATCAGCTCAGAGAGTGGTATTAATTTAGGCATATATGACAATGGGGAAAAGACCCGCAATTGACGCGGGTGAAAAAGAACGCTTTCACATATGCTGTGAATGTTGTACCGAGGACATTCTGGTTCGGGAAACCAGTTCCGTGCGATTTATCACTTCAGTTTTAGCAAAAATATTACGTAAATGCGTTTTCACTGTTGAGAGAGAAATATTCAACTGACGGGCAATCAATTTGTTGCTGGCCCCTTCGCAGACCATTCCCACAATTTCACGCTCTTTGGCGGTCAATATTGACGTCAGATTGTTGTCTTCCTGAAGAGAATCATGAATTGCCAGTCCCAGTAATGGTTGTACTGCCTGGGCTCGCAAACGCTCTTCGCTGGAAAAAGGTATATCGCGCATTAATGAAATGCCCGCGATAATACGATGGCCCCGACGAATAAAGATCTCAATCATGTCGCACACATGATTAGGTAGCATAAATTCATGATAATAATGGCGATGACGAGCACAGATGCCGGGCGTCATCGTCGCTACGGTAATAACCTGTTGGCCGAATCGGGAAGGCGATAGCGGGTCTAATGGTTGAAAATGCTCCAGATATTGTTGGTGTGTGCTATTAGAAATATTATGTAAAACATAGGCTTCCGGCTTTAAATAAGCATTAACACGATAAAAAACCGCCGACGACAGAGGAATGAGTTGCGCAATGCTCTGTAAGCAATGGAGAGTGATCCCGTCATTATGGCCAGTAGTTGATAAGGCTGACATGTTATCTCCTTCCATCCGGATGAGCGCGTCGGGGCGCAGTAAAATAGTGGTATGCTGAAACATACAATTTACATTCGGTTAACACAATCATTCACATGTTAATAATGTGACGTGTGTTGCGATATTTTTTATAACCGATTGAAAATAAATGTTTTTAATTTAAATCTTGTCTGGTTTTCTAAAAAACAATTAAAAATTATTAATATAATTTTTTTCTGTCGCGGTTGACTCATCTCCTGAAAATGCCGTGGGTTCTCGTCCTTCAGGACGATATTCTTTTGAGATGACTGTTCTATGATTTTCTGTAATAGCGCAGGTTAACAGAGACTTAATTTCTGGTTCAGACAGGATTTGCTAAATAACGTTTCAATAGCGTCATGCGCTATGCAGAAAACCGGCGTTTTTACCCACAAAAAGCGGTGGCTGCCAGTATATTTTAATGAACAGTAGTGAACATGGAGATTGGAATAACCTGTTGATTTTATAAGTAAAATCTGGCTATTTAGGGCATCCACATCTGAAGGGTTGGTGCCCGGACTTGGAGAAGTCCTTTGGGCTAATGGACTGTTAAAGCTATTTTTGACCGTTTATCAAGACCACCACAAAACTAACCCTTACAGAATTATCTACGTGATTTGCCTGGTGTGGGTTCGATTCCTGCTACTGTCTGATAATTGTTGAACCAGTTCTTCTGTATAGGGTATCAGCAGAGCAGGCTTTCGAAATTTGACACCCAGTAAGAATCGGTGTGAGACACTCAAGGTTTTTCCTGCCGTCTATTCGTCATTGAAGAATGATAGTATTTTTATGAGAATAAGAGACAAAAATATAGAGGCGCCTATATAAATCCCTCGTTCTGTCCAGGCATCCAGACGAAATAACCAATAGACACATAAAAAAACAAGTAGCCCACCAATAATTGACGCGAGATCGCCAATGATTTTTTTGAGCATATATTTAAAAGTACCTTCATTATATTTCATGGTTTTTCTTTTTGTGTCGCCATTACCATTATTATGACAGTTAATTTTATGCTGAAGAATAACCCTGTCATTATCTGTTTTCTGGCATATCTTATTAGGCGTAAACGTCAACAGGCGTAGCGCATGATAGTAATTTTCTTGTTTTGAAGGCCAGTTTCTATCAACGATTAAATAATCCACTGTACGTATACTATAACGATGCTGACCTGATAAAAATGATACATATTATCAAGTGGAACAGAAAAATGATAATTGCTCTCACCTGGAATTTTAAGCCACTCGTCTGTGTCAAAGACAGAACTAAAGCGGCATGAACCACTTAAATAACGCAGAGTAACCTCGTCATTAATGATACGCTCATCTCAGTATCCAACATCCAGACTCCTGGAAATTTACTGCATTCCTGTAACTCAAATTATTTAGAGTATATTAATATCGGATATTCCTTTTTAATTAACGCCAATCTCCATACTTTCCAGTGACTTTAATATGTATGGCGTAAAATCAATCAACTGATTATCTATTTTTCTGATTAAACTGCCTGCGCCGCATAAAGCATGTGAGCCATCAATCATACAAAAATAAAATTTCTTTTTTATGTTATCATCTTCGTATATTGTTTTATCCATCTCCGAAATATTCTCATCAATGATTAAGAAACCCTGTGCATTCACTGAACTTATATTATATAAAACTGATGGTTTAAATTCATTATTTGTTTTTGTTGCATCATCATCTATCACCCATATGTTTTTATTTTTATCAAAAACGATGTGCTGTATATGTGAGCCATACTCACCAACATCATACACCTCTCTGCTATATGAACAACTCCATAATGTAATTGGATAAAACTCAGGATCATAAACATGGTTTTTATCATTGAGATCTTTAATATTTTCATTTAAGAAAAAGTAATCATTAAATTTTACGTTCTTACACTCAGGGGTTTCCACGCGATAGTCAATCCTTGCATCAATGCGAAGCATTCTTACAGAATATTTCGACTCACTTAATTTGTCTGGTAATGATATAGATGGAATAATATTTGCTTTCAAAGGTAAGATAAGAAACAAACTAATGATAGTGATTTTTTTCATGGCTTTTATCCTGGTTGAGCTTGGTGGAGTTATTTGATTCGATAAGCTTATCATCATCTTTTTTCGGTTGATAAAAATAACCAGAGCCAGAAAATAAAAACATCCGATAATAATTACCACCAGATTCAGCAGACATATATATATCTTTTTTGATACATTTTGATTCTGATTTTATATCAGGAAAACAATAAAATTCATCCTCGGCATCATAGGGCGATAATTTTTGATAACCGTCACCAAAATCCCATATATATACCGAAAAATCATTTTCAGGGAGATTATATTTTTCCAGAATTTTTCTTTCATTTTCTCTCCACCAATTCAGCTTTCCCCTGTCCGTAATGGGGAAATGCCTGGCAAGAATGTTAATGTCTTTACCTGAATAATAATGGACATCCACGATTTCTACTGGTCTGCCTGACCATAAGTATATAACAACAGAACAAAATAATATGGCGATTGTCACAATATAAATGAATTTTTTCGTTATTACCCATGACACAATCACATTCCTTATGCAAAATATCGGACTATGCTATGTTAACAATACAAACAAATACCTTGCCGACAATACATACCAAATCAGGAGTAATATCCTCTGACACCTGAGATTTTTACGGTGGTATTTATTTCTGTAATATACACTTCATCCTTTAAGCTGCCTCTTTGTTGGCTGCGCTCAGAAACCCCGGTCACAGAGTTATCTATGCTCCCGGGGATTTCTTCCCTTGCCGCCGCGATGCATCTTGAATGATTTTGTGTATAAATGGCTTAAACTCATACCCCTCTTTCTCATAATGTTGAAGTACAAACCAAATTTTAAAGACATCCCAATGGCTATAAAGCCAATGTGTTATATCATTACTGTCAAGACTAAAATGATCCTGCATCCTGTAATGCCCGTTTGCTGCGTAGGCATTTTTGATACATTCAATGATGTTATGGTAACGTGTGTGGCATACATATCATGAACAGATAATCTCAGCCCGTAGCTATAGGCCCTCCACGATTTTATTTCCCTCTGTCGGCAATTGTTCCGCATCTTTTGTTGTTGCCTTTTGCTTCCCTGAAGATGTAGAACCGTTACCCGTGTCGACTGTAGGTACATTTGACGGTACAGGGTAATTTGATTTATTCAACAACCCTTATTATGGTGAAAAATAACTATCTATAGGCATCAAAGCGTTACAGATCTTTCCATCAAATAATTCAAAATCATGGACGTTTACTAAAAATTTATCTTTATATGAGTAATGAGCACCAACCACTGGAATAGTAAAAATCTCGATCTCTTCATTTTTTTTATTTATTATTAACATGCCATCAAAACCATGAGGTATTTGATCGTCACTAAAATTATTTAATGATAGTCTAATATTTATTATAGATTTATTATTCCCAGCCAAAAAGGAATTAATTAAAGAATCGGTTATTCCATGAGGATAAGTATCAACATATACTATTCGTATAGAGTTCCCCGCTCTTTCATTCCAACAGGATTTATTGACCGCATATATCCTTTCATCAGCTCTATATTCTTTAAAATATTCCTTCCCTTCAGGGTTACCCCATACGAATAAATAATATCCTCGCTCACCAGCGCTGACAGAAAATGTCACAATCCAGATAAAGAGGAATATATATTTAGCCATATCATCTATCTCTTACATTAGATTTTTTTGAACGGATGTAAATTCGCCACCGCAAAGGTGTCCGACTCCTGGCTGTCAGCCTCCAGCGTGGAACTTTAGCGGGCGAGAGTTCGTCAGGCTCATACTTTATCGTGTTTCCAGAACATGAAACAATGTACAAAAATAGACTCTTAGTGAGTAGGCCGTAGGATCTTTCCCTACAGCCTCTCACAAACCGTACGTAAAGCTCTCACTTCATACGATTCGCGTCAGATAAATATATCCTCTGGCACTACGGTTCAGTGTAAAAACACTCAGGATTATGCCTTTGATGGTCGCCCCATTAACTGACATGTTTTTGCCTTTTAACAGTCACTGCATTATCATCCCGGTTCCGGTTGACAAACTCCTCACCACTGATCGCTACTTATTTTCCTTAAAACAGGGGAGTCTCTGAGACTTCCGCCAGCGTTTTAGCTCTTCAATAACTCCTTCAGGACTATCTTCTCGTTCCTCTGATGGATAAAATATCAAATCACCGCCATCAGGGTGTTGAGTAATTTTATTAAAATGGCGTAGAAGATTATCAATAAACTTCGATAATTCATCTCCAGTCAACTCTTTAGGAGGCTCAAAAAAATTATTTAAAAACTCGATAAACTCATCTTCTGTATAATCTTCAAGGTTATTTTTTAGTTCCATTTTCACCTCAAACCTTACTTATGCAATCGTATATGATTTTTAGGAGTGTTTATCATAAGGTTATCAACATCAAACACCATTCCTCCATACTGGATCTTTCCAACGTGGTGAATTTCATAAGTCCACCTACCTCCGACTTGTTGCCTTATCAAGGAGTACGGCGCTCGACCTCTTTTTATCAAAGTTTGATTCGATTTACTAAACTGCGCCAGTAACTCTGGGCATTCCCCTACACCTGATTTTCATTTACTTTTCTTAAAACAAGGCAATCCTTGAGATGCTCTCCATTCTTTAATTATGTTCAGAATACCCTCAGGTGTTCCATCACTTTCCGTTTCAGGATAATAGATAAGATCTGTTCCATCTGGGTATTCAGTGATCTTCTCAAAATACTCAAGCAATGGATCTAATGTTTCATCTGTATCCGACTCGTTTTCAGAAAATATCACTCTCAAGAAATCAATGAACTCACTTTCCGTATAATCACTAATATTTTCTTTTAATTTCATAGATCGCCTGTGTATGTCAATATGGTGTTCACACGGAGATTGTCTACATTGTAAACATCGCCTCTATTTGCAACTTCATCTATATGATGAAGCTCGAACCTCCGTTTTCCGACTCTGTCAACTTTTCTTACCTTTGATGCCTTACCTGATTTCACTCGAGTCATATAACCACCCCGCCACAGTCCACCGCATCACTCATTCTGGCAACGGGCAGGCCGTCAATAAATACCGAGGGGAGACCCGCTATAATCACGGTCTCGTAATAATCGTCGTACTGGGTGCCTTTATCGTTGAGTCGGGCGGCTGTGGGCATTTTTCTCCATAGCTTCATTACTAAATAATAAGTTGTGAGATTATCCTGGAAAATAAGAATAATTATTTATTAGAAGTTAATAAGTGATAGGATTATTGTACTTACTGCAACTCCAATAGAAATAATTAATTCTTTTGATAAAAATCTAAACTCTGAATCTTTTTTATGCAAATCCAGGATATTAATTAATTCATTTTCTCTTCGATTTGATGGCATAATTCCATCTGGGAATGTATGTATTGGTTTTCTCAATGCACTGCTGATTTTTTTAAAATTTGTTATTAAATAAAGCTTTTCTTTCTTTTTTATGAATTTGGATATAACATGAGTATTCTGTTTGTGTACTAATTTTTTTAGTTACCATGACACGGATTCATTATCAATGATAATCTTACCATCAGAAAATTCAATTTTTTGAATAAAGAAAAATTTTTATTTTCCCGCCCAAAATGTATGCAGGTTCCAAATCAAACATTTCATTATCAGCTAATGCGCCTAATTTTTTAACCGTGCGATCAAAAAGATAATTATTGTTATCATCCACTAAATCAAATCCTTCCTGACTTGAAGATGCAAGAAAAGATGCAATTTCGCTGTCAAGAATATTTTTTGTTTTATTGATAAACCTATTTTCATTAAAAATGATCTTATTAAGTAAAGGTAAGATGGTAATATTTCCTCCTGTGAACCATGGCCTGATTTAATGCTATCATTGGATGCATCATCTGGTGTTTTTAGTCTTTCATTCTTATTCCAGCTTGCACCTGTTGAACTGTTGATACCTCTGGAGGGTGAAGCTGACGACAATGGTTGCCGCCGGCGTTAATCCGTCCACATCCAGCGTAAAACGCAGGCCATTTTGTGACATAACCTTATTCTGGATTTATTGGCGAAAAAGGAACCACGGTCCGCTCGTGGCAGTGGCAATGGGGAGGACAGCCGCTTCAGGCACGCTACCGCCAAAGTTTCCGGCATCCACCATCTCCCATATATGAAACGTAACAGACGTAACTCATTGCTGGCACGGGCTTTTTGTCTCCGTTCCCGGACAAAAACAGCATCCCACCATTAAGGCGGAATGCTGTGGATTTACTCTTATGCTTCCAGCGGCGCACGCCAGTCATCAGCACCTGAAGTGCCTGTTGAAACGTGTTCCCACTCAATTTTGCGGTAAGCCAGAGAAACTCTAACCAGATGTGTGAACTCACGTTTGGTGTTGTCCTGGCAGTGCGGCATACCGGAAAGTGTCGATAGCCGGTATCCGGCCTTGTTGTAGGTGTCGATATAGCCCAGCAATTCAGGCAGGCGTTTCAGGGGAAGGGCGGGGTGATGCTGGGTTATAACAGGAGTTACAACGCCATCCAGATCGAATGCCGGATTATATTTAATCGTTCCCTGCTGTACGGCGTGGCGCATAATTTTGGTCAGATGCTGGCGTATACGTCCGGCAACATCATGCACACCTTTATCATCAATGTCTCTGACCAGTCGCGCGCGATGTAGGATTTAAGTCGCCGAAATATACATTGCGCCGATATCAGGGAAAACGTAGTGTTGGAGGCAGACAAGAATTTTATTGGCGTGACCTTCTGACCAGAGTTTCAGGCAGCCTGTATGCCACAATCTAGAGATGTACTGGAACATTAGTCATTCATTGATAACCTTTTTTCGTCCCGGCGCTGCTGAGAAGGGGTAAAGCCGGATTTTAGTACGCGCCGGGTGGCATCGCGTTTTTCGCGGACAAGGGCGAATGAGGTTTCGGGATAAGGACCGAATGATACCCCGGACTCTTTTCCCTCAAAACGATATTTGAAATACCAGATACGAAAACCGTTGGGTTTTACCAGAAGATACAGGCTGAGTGTATCAGCGAGTTTGTAGGGTTTATCAGAAGGCTTTGCACTACGGGCTTGTTTGTCGGTTAATGCCATTTGAGGGCACTCCTTTATCTAACCGGACTGAGCACCGAGTTGACCACCAAAAGCCCCTGATTTGGGCGGATAAATAGAAATTCGCTGGGAAGAGTTTATCCACTAACTCATTGAATTAAAAACACATGGGGATTTTTAAGGAAGTATAAAAAGGAAAGGTGGTGCCCGGACTCGGAATGAAACTGGTTATATAACCAATTGTTTTGTATCGACTGTTTTATCCTTGTTCTTTTTGAGGCCACCAATGAGGCCCCCATGTGCAATTCGAATTCTTTTGACGCTATAATCCCTCTTTCTTGTGGTTTGTTGTAATCATTTTGTCTGGTTCGATATGCTGAATCGCGGAATCGAAGTGACAACAAAATACAGAGATTTATAAAATACCTGGCTACCTGTGTTAGGGAGCGTTAACGCACAGATTTTGTTTATGGCTGCCAGAAATGATCTGATGGTTTGTCGTCTGGCTCTGCAAGTACCCTGTTGATATCCCGGGAACCATGAACGATACGTTCGATACGAACTTCAGTATCCAGTACCCTGAACAGCAGAAGGTAACGACCATACGAACAACCTCTGATCCCAGCCCCTAACTCGGGTCTTTCTCTGTAGAGTACTGGCGATTCGGCTATCAACAGACATTGTTGGTAAAGCTCTTCGGTAAAACTGATTGCACGGACAGGATTATCCTGAGCGATCCAGTCACCTATAGCTTCAAGATCGTGTTCTGCTAATGGTGAAACAGTCAGTTTCATATTGGCTGTTCACCTTCTGCCATCTTTTTGTATTTGTGCGTCAGTCGCCCGAATACCTCTTCAGCACTTTTACTTTCACCGCTGTTGATGCCTGCGGCCACGGCGCTCTGGAGTGATTCAAGCTTTATCTGCTGTTCCCGTTCTTCCAGAGCACGAAGTCCGGCACGAATGACTTCACTTGTATTGTTGTACCGACCACTTTCTATTTGTTCGCGGATAAACGTTTCAAAGTAAGGACTGAGGGATACACTGGTAGGCATGGTTATTTTCTCGCCGATTGATTACTATCAATTAATAATAGTTAATATTCGCGAATTGTAAAATACCTCTTTTATGCCTTGCGGCTTTTGTTCACTGTGCTTGCCAGGGCTTCCGGGTAGTGTCTGGCAATAATATCATTAAGCCTGTCAACCAGCTCTGGTTTCCTGAACGTGATGTGCGCGGAGCCCTTCTTAAAGTATCTGATGCTGAACATCTCATCTTCATAGTCCTCTTTACCCTGAACAGACTGGATGTGATCATCCAGATGAATGGTGATGTTTTCCCGGTTGTCGGGGATCGGTTTGCCGCTGAACAGGTGCAGCATTCTTTCCAGATCGGCAAGTCGATCGGCCTGTTGTCCGGTGATAAGATGAAACCCCCACCGGTCCCACCTCACCAGATTGTTGACGATAATTTTACTGCCAAATTTGCAGGGTGAATTGGTTTTGTAATTCCAGCTCAGTCCTCTGAAAACGTTGAGCACCCCTCGCTCAAACACTTCATCTTTGTTCTGGTGCAGTTGTTCAAACGTGCTCAGGATATTTGCTTCGCTGATTTCCGGAAAATTATCGTACTCCAGTGACCGGTACCATGTATCACGGGCTTGTGCATCCATTAATGACAGCATCCCTGAACGTTGCATCAGATCACGCCAGATTTCGCGGTCAAGGTTGCGGGTGATGGCTTTCATTGCGGTTTCCGGTTTTTCCATCAGCCAGCAACCGCAGCGAAAATCCTGTTTCATGGCCCAGTCCAGTGCAGTTTTACCTCCGATGCTTTCCGTCAGCACCGAGATTTCTGCCAGTTGCCGGATAAGTGTGTCGATTTGCAGCAGCGCACTCTTTCGTACAGCCAGAATGTGGCGGATGCTGGTTGAGCCGATAACGTCCGTATGCCCGTTGACCACTTCCGGACGGGGGGCTGTGATTTCAGACATAATCGATATTCCTTTTTGCAGATAAATGAAAACGCCAGCCCTGTTCAGGCTGGCGTCAGTGGAATGAAGTCTGGTGAGTAAGACTCACCGGTTCTGTTGCAGAAGCTGCAACTGGCGCAGGATACGGATATCCTCCCTGGCCTGTTCGATACAGGGCAACAGTGCTGCCGAATCCGTTCTATCCTCATCGTTGTCAAAGATAATTCCCGATTCGCAGTCGATATTGTCCTGTAGCCACGCAATCAGAATATCCAGTGCGGTTTCCGTGGTTAATGATTTCATGTTGTTCCTGGTTACCAGTCGAAAGTGGGCAGGTCCGGCAGACATTCAGCGCTGGCATCCAGATGAATGAGACTGACGCCATAACGTCGGGTAAGTGTGACAACCAGACGACGGAACGTTTTTGACAGGCCCAGGCGCTTAAGCCGCAGAACCGGGTATGACCACGCATCGGTACGTAACAGATATCCGCTACCTGTGAAATGAATCCATTCTGATTCGCCGGTGCCATTCGTCTGATGTGACAGCGAGTACAGCCAGGCGTTGTCCTTTGCCGTGATATGCGCGGTACTGCAGCGTATGCCGGTAAGGGCCGCCGCAGATGATGGCGTGCGCTCTGCTGATGTCCGGTCAGATTCATCAACAACACGAAGGGAGTAACCGTTATCGCAGACCACGTTAATCAGTTCAGCGAG
Source organism: Salmonella sp. SSDFZ54 (assembly GCF_004010735.1). Lineage (NCBI taxonomy): Bacteria > Pseudomonadati > Pseudomonadota > Gammaproteobacteria > Enterobacterales > Enterobacteriaceae > Salmonella > Salmonella sp. SSDFZ54. Next base: position 1,086,969 of record NZ_CP034819.1, on the reverse strand, counting down.
AGTAACACCATCGACGTCAACGACAATGCGCCCCATGTTCAGTGCCTGCACGTTAATGCTGTCGGCTTCCAGCGTCAGGGCCAGTTTCATTGTTTCGCCCCCGGATGTTTACCCAGGGTAATGTTATTTACCGTTCTGTAATTGTCGCGGGCCATCAGGCCGGTTGCCCGGCGGGCCCGGAGGATATCAATACTGTTTCCTAGATTCTACGTCAGTACTTCAAAAAGCATAATCAAAGCCTTGATAAATATGCATTCCTTCGAAATTCAGCTTTCACCCATTGGGTGAAAGAAAAGTGCTCAAAAATATGTTAAATTATCAGCTTTTATGACTCGATATATGGTAAAATAATAGTAAGAAAAGTAGTAAAAAGGGGTTCTAATTATGATTAATAAAATTGATTTCAAAGCTAAGAATCTAACATCAAATGCAGGTCTTTTTCTGCTCCTTGAGAATGCAAAAAGCAATGGGATTTTTGATTTTATTGAAAATGACCTCGTATTTGATAATGACTCAACAAATAAAATCAAGATGAATCATATAAAGACCATGCTCTGCGGTCACTTCATTGGCATTGATAAGTTAGAACGTCTAAAGCTACTTCAAAATGATCCCCTCGTCAACGAGTTTGATATTTCCGTAAAAGAACCTGAAACAGTGTCACGGTTTCTAGGAAACTTCAACTTCAAGACAACCCAAATGTTTAGAGACATTAATTTTAAAGTCTTTAAAAAACTGCTCACTAAAAGTAAATTGACATCCATTACGATTGATATTGATAGTAGTGTAATTAACGTAGAAGGTCATCAAGAAGGTGCGTCAAAAGGATATAATCCTAAGAAACTGGGAAACCGATGCTACAATATCCAATTTGCATTTTGCGACGAATTAAAAGCATATGTTACCGGATTTGTAAGAAGTGGCAATACTTACACTGCAAACGGTGCTGCGGAAATGATCAAAGAAATTGTTGCTAACATCAAATCAGACGATTTAGAAATTTTATTTCGAATGGATAGTGGCTACTTTGATGAAAAAATTATCGAAACGATAGAATCTCTTGGATGCAAATATTTAATTAAAGCCAAAAGTTATTCTACACTCACCTCACAAGCAACGAATTCATCAATTGTATTCGTTAAAGGAGAAGAAGGTAGAGAAACTACAGAACTGTATACAAAATTAGTTAAATGGGAAAAAGACAGAAGATTTGTCGTATCTCGCGTACTGAAACCAGAAAAAGAAAGAGCACAATTATCACTTTTAGAAGGTTCCGAATACGACTACTTTTTCTTTGTAACAAATACTACCTTGCTTTCTGAAAAAGTAGTTATATACTATGAAAAGCGTGGTAATGCTGAAAACTATATCAAAGAAGCCAAATACGACATGGCGGTGGGTCATCTCTTGCTAAAGTCATTTTGGGCGAATGAAGCCGTGTTTCAAATGATGATGCTTTCATATAACCTATTTTTGTTGTTCAAGTTTGATTCCTTGGACTCTTCAGAATACAGACAGCAAATAAAGACCTTTCGTTTGAAGTATGTATTTCTTGCAGCAAAAATAATCAAAACCGCAAGATATGTAATCATGAAGTTGTCGGAAAACTATCCGTACAAGGGAGTGTATGAAAAATGTCTGGTATAATAAGAATATCATCAATAAAATTGAGTGTTGCTCTGTGGATAACTTGCAGAGTTTATTAAGTATCATTGCAGCAAAGATGAAATCAATGATTTATCAAAAATGATTGAAAGGTGGTTGTAAATAATGTTACAATGTGTGAGAAGCAGTCTAAATTCTTCGTGAAATAGTGATTTTTGAAGCTAATAAAAAACACACGTGGAATTTAGGTATTCATGTTGTTGTTATTTCGTCTCTTTCAGAATAAGGAATCCCATGGTTAAAAAATCACTGCGCCAGTTCACGCTGATGGCGACGGCAACCGTCACGCTGTTGTTAGGAAGTGTGCCGCTGTATGCGCAAACGGCGGACGTACAGCAAAAACTTGCCGAATTAGAGCGGCAGTCGGGAGGCAGACTGGGTGTGGCATTGATTAACACAGCAGATAATTCGCAAATACTTTATCGTGCTGATGAGCGCTTTGCGATGTGCAGCACCAGTAAAGTGATGGCCGTGGCCGCGGTGCTGAAGAAAAGTGAAAGCGAACCGAATCTGTTAAATCAGCGAGTTGAGATCAAAAAATCTGACCTTGTTAACTATAATCCGATTGCGGAAAAGCACGTCAATGGGACGATGTCACTGGCTGAGCTTAGCGCGGCCGCGCTACAGTACAGCGATAACGTGGCGATGAATAAGCTGATTGCTCACGTTGGCGGCCCGGCTAGCGTCACCGCGTTCGCCCGACAGCTGGGAGACGAAACGTTCCGTCTCGACCGTACCGAGCCGACGTTAAACACCGCCATTCCGGGCGATCCGCGTGATACCACTTCACCTCGGGCAATGGCGCAAACTCTGCGGAATCTGACGCTGGGTAAAGCATTGGGCGACAGCCAACGGGCGCAGCTGGTGACATGGATGAAAGGCAATACCACCGGTGCAGCGAGCATTCAGGCTGGACTGCCTGCTTCCTGGGTTGTGGGGGATAAAACCGGCAGCGGTGGCTATGGCACCACCAACGATATCGCGGTGATCTGGCCAAAAGATCGTGCGCCGCTGATTCTGGTCACTTACTTCACCCAGCCTCAACCTAAGGCAGAAAGCCGTCGCGATGTATTAGCGTCGGCGGCTAAAATCGTCACCGACGGTTTGTAATAGCGGAAACGGAATGGGGAAACTCATTCCGTTTTTGTTTATCGCCTTAGACGGCAAAAGTGCTGTCGCCCACCTGCGCTTGCGCATACCAGGCCATAAGCTCCGTGGTTCCTGGTTCTCCTTCCGCTGGAGCCCAGTGCGCATAGTCATCGGCAGCCACGGGTTGATAGCCACCGTGTTTTACTTCAAAAATTATGCCACCGGTATCCAGCGACAGCACGGCATGCCAGGTTCCTGCGGCCATCTCCAGCACCGTACAGGTTTCCCCTGTTTATTAACTGAGAACGGGTACAGGCGCTGAATCCTGGCTGGTCGGTACGTACCAGTGCGTATTTTTCAACGAGAAAGTTCACCGCATCGCACAGTGAAATGCCTGCCTCAATATGCTGCTCAATCACACGTTCATCAGCGAACGGTGTGTCATTCAGTGTGAGGCCGTAATGCTGGTCCAACAGTCGGGTGAGCAGTGTCTGCCAGATGGTGACGGGAGACGGGCAGCGCGATGCCTCCCGTACGTGTGTGTCAGGTAATGTTTTCATCTTAAGTTCTCTGTAACTGGTAGTGCTAAAGGTGAGATATTCGGGGTTATGAGGTGGTTGCGGGTGCCAGTGTCGGATAAACAGCCATATAAACGTAACCACAACTGCTGAGGGTATCGGCTTTGCAGGTCAGCCCTTTTGCATACAGCGTGACGGTATGCTGATGGCGGGGATTCAGTTCACCGCTGGTGAGCATGAGTTCCAGTTGTTTCATCAGCAGCGGAAAGGCCTGGTCCAGATGGTACGCATCCGCGTCGCTGAACCGGCCTCTGATACCGGCGCGGTCTGCAAGGTAATGCAACCGGTTACCCTCCTGCACCAGACGTGCCCCAAAACAGGGCGTCACGGTGCAGGGTAGCCCCCACCAGGGGCGGTCGTTGTTATCGTCGGGATGCGTTGTCCCGGGGAGAGTGTCTGACACGATAAAATCCTCACAGAAAATTGGTTAAGAATGGTCCGGTGGTGGCGATAATTCTGCTCTTCTGAATGCCCTTCCAGACTCAGTTCAGGGTGACGCTCATCAGCCGGACATACGGGCCAAAACTGTCCTTACGGCGTTCAGCAAACACGGCCAGCACACCGGGAATATCCTGCACTTCACGACCGGTATACGCTTCAGCACTGCCGTGCCAGCGGTATTTGCCGGTACAGAACGGAAAAAGACGGGATGCCGGATGCTGACGGTGAATACGCATGGCTTCGCCACGGGTGATGATTTTCATAGTGGGATACCTCTGAAGACAGAAGATAAAAGTGAAAACAGGTGTGATATGGTTGTGGCGGTGACGGGTTAAAGCAGACCGTGTTCCGCAAAGGAGAAAACCTGGTTGCCACCAACTATCAGATGGTCCGGTACCCGGATATCCACCAGGGCCAGTGCCTGTACCAGGCGTTCCGTGATAAGGCGATCTGCCTTACTGGGGGTGACTTCACCGGACGGGTGGTTGTGTGCCAGTATCACGGCAGCGGCATTGTGGTACAGGGCACGTTTAATTACCTCCCGGGGATGGACTTCCGTGCGGTTGATGGTGCCTGTGAAGAGGGTTTCACCGGCAATCAGCTGATTCTGGTTGTTCAGATACAGTACCCGGAACTCTTCCCGCTCCAGTCCCGCCATGTTCAGAATCAGCCATTCCCGTGCCGCATGCGTGGAGGTGAAGGCCACACCGGGTTCATGAAGATGGCGGTCCAGGGTTTTCAGGGCCCGCAGAATGAGGCTGCGCTCGCCGGGCGTCATCTCTCCGGGCAGAAAGGAAAGCTGTTGCATTGTGCTTCTCTCCATTCAGTCGATGATGCGCATAATGGCGTTGCATTCCGGATGCTGCAGGGCGTAATCCCGCAACCGATAATAATGGACCGTCATGGCATAATTCTCTGTACGACAGGCGTGATGACTGTACGCCATCAGACAGGCGGCAATGCCGGCGGCTTCCGGGCTCATTTCAGCGCGGTTGCCGTTCATGGCATTGAACAGTACCCATGTTTCGTCATCATCGTCATCCGGTTCGGGTACCATAAATGCCCCACCGTTGTTCAGGGTGTACAGATTCCAGATACCACCGCAGTAGTCTTCGCAAAGACGGTCCATCCAGCCGAAGACACGGGGCTCCAGGGTCACCCACTGTGGAATGAGGCCAAAATGTTGCGGCCAGAAACTGATGCGCTGTTCATCAGGGACGGGAGTGGCAACCAGTTGAGACTGGTTATTCCCTGGTGCAGTGGTTACGGAAACAGAAGGCGTGGTGGAGCTATGCGAAAAGGTTGTCATGAGATGATTCCTTATAAAAAGTAAATGAATGGAAGAATGCCCGGGGACTGGTACAGACGTGAGTCAGGGTTGCACTTTCAGGGAAACAGCATCAGCGCATGCTCTCCAGCAGCGTTTCTGCCATCACCCACAATGCGCGATTGAGCTTAATGTCCGTGTCGATGCTGTGAATGGCACGGGTGTGGATACGTTTTCCTTTAGCGCTGCGACCAGAAATCCCGCCTTTCAGCATATTTTCCTGGATGGTCTGATAAGCACTCCACAGGTCCTTACCGTAATCCTCCCGGCGTCGTGGCGTCAGAATGTCGGCGGTGGTGACGGGCTGATGTTCGTCACCATAACGGTAAGTCAGTGCCGCCTGTGCCAGCGCCTGGCGTGCCGGTGGCGGCAGGACCAGCGACTGCATGGCATCACGCTTTTCCTCAATCCGGTCAAAAACGCCCACCACTTCGTAAGCCCCTTCAATGACTCTGTCCACCACATTTCCCCGGTGCGGAACACGCACTTCCCCCAGAGACTGACCACAGACGCAGCCGTTCTGGCAGACGAACCTGAAGTAACCCGGCAGCATCTGGTAGCTGGAGGTACCGTCATGGGAGTTCAGCAGGATGATTTCAGGGACATGTTGTCCGTTTATCTCCCCGTCACGGCGCAGACGCAGCATGTGTTTGGTATACCCCCGGCGGCCCGGGTCACGTACGCGGGTCTGGCAGGCAAAGAAGGGCTGAAAGCCTTCCCGCTGCAGGCTTTCCAGCACGGTGATGGTGGGGATCCAGGTATAGTTCTCGCTTCTGGATGTGTGCTTATCTTCCCCGAATACGCTGGGGACGACCTGCATCAGTTCTTCGCGAGTTAAGGGGCGGTCACGGCGTATCTGGTTCGCATAACCAAAACGACTTGCTAATCGCATGATTTGCTCCTTATGAATGAGTTAGCGATATAAATGAAAAAGCCGCGCCTCCCGGAGAAGACGCGGCCTGATGGATGAAATGAATGACGTTTATTGTCTGAGAAGCCCTTCACTGGCGAGCCACACATTAAGCTGTTTTCCGGCATCGGATTCAAAATTCCAGTACCGCCAGCGCAACTGACCTTCAGCATTACGGATAACCAGCCGGAAATGCGTTCCCTGGTCATCTTCAATAAGCACATTGCGGTAAGCTGTTGTGACGGCAACCGCCTGTTCGCGTGAGAAAGGGCCTTCGGGCAATTAAACAGGGTGACAGTCCGACATACCGGCTATTTTCCGATAAATTCAACGCTGGCACCGGTGGCATTACCGTCAGCACCAACCGTGACGGTCACTTTGTCGTACGCACGGTCTTCAGGATTGAACACTTCAAACTCAACCTTATTGCCTTTTACTTCGTAAGAGCCAAAATCAGCGGTTTCTGTTGTTTCCTCGTCATATTCCCGGGCGTATGCCAGCCGGGCAGCCTGCAGGACGGAATCTTTATTAATGGCGGGTGTCTGTTTCGGGGAAAAACCGGCAAGTGATGTGACAAATTTCGGACAGACCTTCAGCATATCACCGCGGGTGAATTCCATTCGTACACCAAATGCCTGTAAAACGGACACATCACGCTCTGCTATGGAGTGAACGGCTTTTTTGACCATTTCCGGCGCCTGTCCGACTTCCACCTCAACAGCCCTGAATCCTGTCTGCTGATTACACATTTGTGATGTGGGGATCAGGTTACCGTTAATACTGATACGGCTGCCCAGGAGCGTCTGTACGCCATTCGGGCATCCCTGCATCAGGCCGGTAATACCAATCGTGCCATTTTTCAGCATTACCAGCGCCTGACCATCTTCCGTCATGGTCTGACACCAGCCGTTTTTGACAGCCCAGTTACCGGCGGAGGTGGAGAAGGATGCCACAGTGAACAGCAGGGGAAAAAGCATTCTGGTATTCATGACTGACCTCTGAAATTAAAGAGCGTGTTATTGATAATGACAGACGGTATACGGCAGTGGTTACCGTAATCCGTTGTCGTGTAAAGGTATACGGTTGCCACGGGGGACTCCGGGGCGCTCAGAACAGGTGATCCCACAGTGTGACCAGTAGGTGGATAATGCGGGCCCGGGCTTTACGCAGAAGCTGTAACATCCAGGCCGGAAAACTGAACCGGGCAACGGCGTCGTCAAAACTTTTCCCGATGGCGTCACCAAAAGTCTGTTGTGCGTGTTTCCGGGCCTGTTCAGAGCGGTTTTCCCCCCGGATATGTGAATAAACCGCGCTGGTTGCCTGTGGTGGCAGTGCGTGGATCATCAGTGACACCAGTGCCGGAAGATTCCAGCCGACAGGCGCTGCAACGGAGAGTACCGGAAATGATGACGGGAACAGGGTGGCCACCCGGGCTGTTACTGTCGCCAGTGAGAGTTCCTGCTGACGGGACGGGCATTTTTCTGCGTCGTTCCATTCTTCAGCAGGAAACACGCGATCGGCATGGCTGAGAACAAACAGAAAACGCGAGGGATCTGCACCTTCATTCAGTAAAAACTGATGCATGGCAATATCAGCAGCATACGCACGTTCATCAGCCCGCAGGATCCAGATAATCAGATCCAGTTCCGGCAGTAACTGACGGTAAAGCTCCCGGTATTCCTGATCATGCTGCGGTGTTTCACCAATGCCGGGCAGATCGACCAGCGTCATTCTGCGTTCACCAATCTGCAGGGTGAGGCGATGAGCCTGGCGGGTGCAGCCGTTCAGGGGATGCGTGGCGCAGATACGGGACTGAAAAATGGCATTACACAGACTGCTTTTGCCGGTGCCGGATTTACCCATAATGCCAATCACGGGCTCGTAATGAATAACACCGTGGAGATGTTCAAGGATTTTCTGGCGAATTTCTTCAGGAAGAAACGTCAGATATGATTTCACTTGTGCGGAGAGGGAAGAATGGCTGAATGACATACCGGTATCCTGTTGATTTCACTGAACCGGATCACACTAATCCGGTTTATCATTCAGGTAATATGGGCGTGAAAAAATCTGGAGTGACAAAGTGTGGAGGGAAGAGATGACTGCACAACAGATTGATGCATTACGCGACATTGTTAATAAGGCCAGAGTTACCGCCATTTGTAAAAGTCCGGCCTGGAAATATACTCTGCGAATACTGAAGCGCAGCAGACTCGTGTACAGAGGAGAACGGTCAGAATCGTTTGATCCGGAGAAACATTTTAATCGTTATACGGTGCGTTATCTGTACCTGCTTAACATAATGGCACTTGAGCTAAAGTCAGATACACGGATTAAGGTTGAGGTAGGTCAATGGTATCGCATGACGGGTAAACGTTTATCACTTAATGTCCCGCCTTTTATGCTGATTCCGCGTAATATCCGGAGAAAAGTGGATGGATTCAGACAATCAGAAGGCGAAGCAACAAAACAAACGGCTCAACCGTTCACGGGCAGTTTGTATGAGGTTTTGAGCAGGGATAACGATTCGGCTGAGCTGGACGCCTGGTTTGCTGAACCACCGCTGACACGACAGGAAGTGCGGGAGGGGAGGCGTGTCACAGATTTTAATCCATGGGCGCAGTCTTCGTTTATTTGCCGTTCAGCATCCCCGACGTTTGAACTTTTTTACCAGGAATATAAGCGACTGGGATTAAGTGTTTTTTTTGATCCGGAAAATAGAAAACCTTTTGAAAGTATAAAAAAACATTTCGGGGATAAACCACAGTTACTGGAGAGACTGGGGGATGTGTTGTTTTTCACGTCGCTTTATAACCAGGGATGTTTAGGGGAGTTTGTCAATGCGCTTGTGGAAAAGGAGGACATTTATCTGAAAGCGTCCCCCGGGGAAGAAAAGCTGAAAGCACACCAGAAAATGATTAACTACATTGAAGAGTTCTGCAACAAAATGACGGAAAAGTATCTGATATCCGCAGCCAGGAGACACTACCAAAAGAAGAAAATCGGCAGGAGCAGAAGTGGTGAAAGTTAATACAGTCTGTGGTTCTGAATCACCAGCCTGTGGTTCTGAATCAGATGTTCCAGGACAGCCTGTTGTGTTGTTTTCAGTTCTCTGGTCAGTCTGTCCAGAGTACGTTTTGCATCTGATGATATTTTAACGTTGATTTGTACCCGCTTATCTTTTTTTCCGTCGGTAAACTGTTTTCGGAATGCATTGTGCATCTTGTCGAAAAATTTTTCTTTTGCGGCAACCCCATAGTGAAGTACTTTTGGCTGCTGTAAGTATGGTGTATCTGCGGGGAATAAAATTTTTAGTAAAACTACGATAGCAATGTATCTTTCGTTATCACTTACAGGATAAAACCAGGAAAGATACGTGTGCGGGATGCGTGCATTGATATATTTCCATGCCCATTCGAGTTGTTCTGTATTCTTTTTAAGCCATTTGGCTTCGTTTCTCTTTTCGATCTGCAGCCAGTTTTGATGCATTGTTGAGATGAAGCAATCTGATTGATTGTCAAGGATTAATGCATTAATCCATTTGCTTATAACATCCAGTCTCATTTCATGATCTGAAGGAATTGTTGTTATGGGTATACTCCCCGCAGGAATCAGCCCCATCATGGCTGTATTGAACCCTAATTCATTACGAACCCCAAGGAGTTTGGGATCTGTGTTAATTATAACTAACCAGAACCAGAATGCTGCAATTTCATTTTTTTTAACCCATTCAGGTATGTGATTATCTGTCAGTTGTTTATCATTCAACAAATACTCAATTGTTTCATTTTCCCAGCTATATCCATTCACGTTATAACCATCTTCATATTGTTTCATCTGATTACGCCTCAATCGCATTCTCTTCTGGTGATTTTCACTATCACATGGAAATCGAATATGCAAGGAAGTTAACAAAAAAACATTGCATCCGGACTTGTGTTCAAAAAGCAATCACTTCAAGGCTTGATCACTCTGTGAGATGCTGAAGAACTATTCTCTAACTATTCACGATCTATTCTTGATCTATTCATAATAAATTAAAACATGCTATCAACTACTGCTCATATCCTCCTTGGGTGTGTCGTTGTACTGTTCGACTGTTCTTGTGGTCAGATTAACAATCTGAAGAGTAAAAGCGACAGTAATCTGTCTGTTATAGTGGCGATAAAAACACTGAATGCGCATCCTGTATGTGAAATCCTGTCATGTGGAGCAGTAAGCAATGACAGGCATGCATGTTATATGTGAAGGGGGCCGGGAGACGACATAATCAGTATGGCTGTCATTCTGGTTGTAAAACGCGATCACTTTCCGGGGGTAAAAGATGATATGGAAGCTGACAAACGGTTTGCTTCGGATTGTCTTTTCTGGGGCCTGAAATACGGGGACAGAAAAATAATTCCAGAGTAAATCTGCTCCGTTTTCAGAACAAAAATCCCCATGCTGGCCGTGAAAAACTGAAACGAACATTCAGTCTGCATGAGTGTCTGAAGATGTTGAGAATGTCGGTATGATACTATATACACATGTTTTTATTAAGTGTTATATACATATCTTTTTAAATAGATAATTCTACACATATTTTACTAAGTGTTTTTACTAAGCATTTCAGTAAGTGTTATACACGTATTTTCTACTAAGTGTTTTACCAGACATACACATGTTTTCATAAACAATTCTACAAGTGTTTTCATTAAGTATTGTTATACACATTGCTTTGTCTGATACACATCCAGTTTAGTAAACCTGTCAGTCCTGTTTTTACGTTAACTAAAATCAGCTTAATGCTACTACAAAACAATCTTTCCTGTTTAAGCAATCAATATGATATTCTATTTTTCTGATGTTACATTTAACCTTTTATGAGTTTTCGTGTTTTTAGTCGTTAACCTGAGACAAGTGTTTTTATGTAAAACGCAAATCCGGCTGAGATAACCTGGCGTGATTTACTGTGTGCTTACGATGATTTTGTTAAATGGTTTTATGGATGATTTTGTAGCGATAAGATTGATGAGATGATTAACTGGCCCTGGTGTTTTTTCTCAGTGCAAGGTGATTATCTTCATCATAAGGCTCTTTTCAGAAAAAGCGTGATGATTGGTTCTGGTGTTTTGATTCAGATGAGATTTACGTTATCGATGGTTAATCGTTTTTATGGTGTGTTGAAAAGTAACGTTTTCAGGATAAGAAAATCGATTCTGATGTTGGTGGTTTTTGTTCTCGGGGCAGGGTTATCTGTAAACAGGTTTTAAACGCGCTATTCGGCTCTGTGATTGAGTTTTGTGGTTAAGCTGTAGGTTTTGGTATTGTTGTTGATTCACAGCAGCAGAAAGCGTTCTGATTGCGTTTTTGGTGTTTTGTTTGCACGTTCTGTTGATCCGTTTCCCTTCGGGCTTTGTAGTTTTTAAAAACCATTTATGCCGTTGTTGTGTGTTTTACCCTGCGTGTAGGTTTATCTTTTCTTCGTGGGGGATTCATTCTGTTTTAATCAGGAGCCATTGGCGTTGCTCAATGGCGGGATGCCGTAAAGTTTTACCGCAGTGATTAATGATGTGAAGTCAATCCAAATCAACGGAGATCTCTCATCATGAATCAACCAATACACAATGCTTACTGGTTATCCCGTTTTGACAGCCTTCTCGACAGTGCCCTAGTGCAGCACCGTGCCGTCTCGTTAATTCGGGTGGATTTACGTTTTCCTGAGTATATGCCTGCCACTATTATGGATACCGATTTAGATTCAGCAGTGATTTCTCGTTTTTTCGAATCCCTGAAAGCAAAAATTCAGGCTTACCAGCGGAAAAAACGACGTGCCAACAAGCGTGTGCGTGCAACCACTCTGCGTTATTTCTGGTGTCGGGAGTTTGGCAAGGAAAAAGGCAGGAAACATTATCACGTGATATTACTGCTCAACAAAGATACCTGGTGCTCGCCAGGGGATTTCACCGTTCCTTCTTCGCTGGCGACGCTGATCAAGCTGGCATGGTGCAGTGCTCTGCATCTCGAGCCCTGGCAGGGTAATGGACTGGTTCATTTTTCCAGGCGGACGCCTTTCCGTAAACCGACATCATCTGATGCTCGCCCTTCTTCCGATGATACGCCTTTGTCGGGTGGATGTTCTGAAACCAGGAAGGCTTCAGACAAAAAGCCGGGTGAAGCCGCTGTTCTCTGGGTCAAGCGTGGTGATGTGGAAGCGATGCAGAAAGCCATGGAGAGAGCCTGTTATCTCGTGAAGTATGAGACGAAGCAGCATGACGGTTCTGGGCAACGTAATTATGGTTGCAGTCGTGGGCCGGGGCGTCTACTGGATGGCAGGTGAGCCCTGTAAAACGGCATCCGGTGCCTGAGCATACGTCACGTAATTAACTGTCTTGACCAACAAAATTATGGAGTAACCTGATGGCAGGATTCATTACATTTCTTTGTTCTTTCTGAGTATCGCATTCAGGATGGTCAGCAGTTTGCGCATACAGGCTACCAGCACCGCCGTAGTCATTACGCCGATGCCTTTAATGTTGCTCAGGTGCTCAGCTGGTTCTTTAAAATGGTTCCGGATGTGGGTGTTCATCTTCCAGCGCTTTGATGATATTAATGTTTTTTTTTGCTTTGCGGGTGAGCCGGGTACAACCTGTTTTGCTCAGTAACTGGCATTGCGATCAACTGGTGTCTGCAAACGACTATGGCATTAAGAACCTGACGTTCTGCATCCGGCAAAGTCCGGATAAAGCGGTCTCGTTCCGGATGGTAATTAATAACTGCAGCCATCTGGGCAAAAAAACCGCGCATCATGCGGGTCAGTCTTCGCCAGATATCCCATCGCACGGGCAAAGTCACGAGCTTGCCTGGGGTTAACTACGGCGATCTCAAAACCTTCGGGCTGAAACGCACAGGTTATGGCGGCCTTCCATCAACACAAAGGCCATATCGTGCTGCCTCAGTTCAGCGATGATGAAATCAACGCCGTCAGCACCACTGGCAACAGAAAACCGTTCAATAGTGTTGCTGGCGGCAATATCCAGCGTTGTTTTGGACACATCGGTATCAACACAAAGTGGATTTGGCAGACTCATTATTGCCCATTCTTGCTAATGCGTTATGGAGTACGGACAACTGTTCGGGTTTCAGATGAGTGGCTCAGCGTATGCGCCATTTGCTTACATATGGGCTTAAACCCTAAGGGGCCCCAGGCTGCATACGCTTTGCCAAATCTGTTCGCTGCTCATGATAACGAAGAACCAGGATACAAGGTGGAAGATCCTCAACGCTCAGGGGCGCAATGTTCCCTGTGTTTCATGCCCCCATCGTTTGTTGCTGTGGTGCCAGACTTCTGAGGCACCTCCATGTCGTTTTGCTTTTGTCAGCATCATAAATGCGTCGGGACTGGTGAATGGATACAAGCCATTTTATTATCGACGTCAGCGAACATACTCACAATGTCGGTATATTTCTGAACTGAACAGTAAGTTTTGCGTTGATTACAGTATGCGAAGGAGGTCCATTACAATGAATCCCGATTATGTGCAATCCTTGCAGACATCCCACCACTTCCCAGCTGATTTAACCTACAGATTATTTCCTAGTGAGCTTGCGTATCTCATTGACGACTTATATGAAAGTACCCAACTTCCGTTGGAGCTCATTTTTAATACTGTACTGGCAACGCTCTCACTCTCCTGTCAGTCATTGGTTGACGTTGTTCATCCTCACACCAACATGCCGGAACCCTGCTCACTTTATCTGTTGGCAATCGCAGAGCCAGGCGCGGGAAAAACAACGATAAACAGACTGGTGATGAACCCCTGTTACGAATTTGCCGATCGACTCATTCAACAATACGAAGAGAGAAACAAAGATTATAAGACTGAACTACAGATCTGGAATACCCGGCAGAAAGCGCTTGCTGCCAATTTAAGAAAGGTTGTTAACCGGGGGTATCCGGGGGAACAGGAAGAAGAGGCGCTGCGTAATCACGAAAGAAATAAACCGACACGTCCGGTTCGACCGAATTTTATCTATGAAGATGTTTCGCTTAAAGCGCTTGTGGAAGGGCTCAATGAACATCCTGAGGCAGGGGTTATTTCTGATGAGGCGGTCACTTTTTTCAGAAGCTATCTGAAAAATTATCCGGGCCTGTTGAATAAAGCATGGAGTGGGCAACCGTTTGATTTTGGACGGGCTGACGAGAAATACCATATCGCGCCACGTCTGACATTTTCGTTAATGTCTCAGCCGGATGTCTTTACGAATTATATAAATAAAAATGACGTACTGGCGTGGGGAAGCGGATTTCTTTCCCGGTTTCTGTTCAGTCAGGTTGTAAGTTCTTCCTGGATACGTGATTATACGAGAGGTGAGTTCAGAACAATATCAACCCTGGAGAACTTTCATAAAAAGATTAACGGATTCCTGTTAAACCACAACATTAATTTCCCCGGCATGAGCACCGAAAGGAAGACATTAAAACTTGCGAAGAAAGCGTTGGGGGAGTGGCAGGAAAACCAGATTAAGATTGAAAGAAAAGCGCTTGCAGGCGGGGAGTGGGAACACATCAGAGATATTGTTCTGAAAGCAGGTTCTAATATACTGAGGATAGCTGGAATATTCACCTGCTATTGCTATAAAGATGCTGAGGAAATTGAATCAATTGCGCTTTTTAAAGCTATGCATCTCATGGACTGGTATCTGGAGGAGGCGAGCACAATATTTTATCCCATGTCTGCACGATGCCAGTTTGAACAGGATGCCTGTGAACTGTATGCATGGATTATGACCCGAATAAGGCAGAATAATTGGCGTGCTATCAGGAAAACAGACATTGAAAGATATGGTCCCAATCGACTGAGAAGAGCAGAAAAACTTACACCTGTACTCAATCAGTTAATCTGTCAGGGGTATTTATGTATCATCAGAATGCGATCGCATCAGGCACTTTATGTTTCTGTTTATTGTAACAATGGTTACCTCCTTCCTTTAGGCGCAATGTATTACGAACAGTTTGATATTGTTCTACCCGAGAATATTCATAAAGCGAAAGCATATCACGTTAATATTCCACCGGAATTAATTCCGTCATTTGCGTCACCTTTTTCAGAGTATAGCTTATTTTGAAATAACCTTACACAGATAAAACAAAATCAACCAACCTTCATTCGGAGGTTGGTGATAAGGCGTTTTGCATATCCTGCACCTATGCAAATGTTCACCAATTATGGGGGGGGAATGAGAATTTCTCTGAAAAAACCGCTACGGTAGCAACAGTAGCAGCACATGCACCACATCTGTGATTTAATTTTGTTTTCATAATGACCTGCTGTCAGAGCTGGTTGAATACAGGAGTGTGCGCACTGGTGGAAGCATGGCTTTCGTTTTTTATTGATCGAAAGTGAATCGAAAGATTATTTTTAACATAGATTAAAGCTAATCATTAACCATATTGTGTGAGTTTTCATATATAACTTCGTTTGATTTTCGTCGTGATGAGTGTAGGTGTATATGATAATGTCGGTCTCTGCCTGAATAACGAATGGTTATCACTGTTACTGAAAAGAGATGCTGTTCAAGTTTGCATTTCAATAGGAGAGTGAAGAAAAATGATTTGATATTTTTTCTGTAAGATAATGGTTTGTCATGTTCGTATTCAGAACGGATGATTTCTTATTTTTACTCATCAAACATGGATAATTTTAATTTAGGTTTATTACTATAATTAGTATCTACCCCTTTATTTATCATCCATCTCTGCCCTTCATTTTCCCTCTCTGTCTTTACACATTCCATTACTCTTATTCTCATCCAGTTATATTCACTCCCTTCCTTGTCTAATCTTCATTGTCACCATTATCATGGTATCCACCTTCTCCATTCCTCAATCATAACTACTGTAACTCATATGATACTCAGATAAGTTATTCTCTACTACGCTATTGCTGATATCCATCTGTTCCTGTTTTCAGTAAAATAATAATTTATTTTAATTTTATCCATCATGAGCTGTATTTGCTTAACAATGATTGTTTATCTGATATGTTTTAACCATTCTGGTAAATATCAATACTTCTGTCATCACTGATTAACTGAATGCTTACTCTTTAATAAGGTATCCATTATTCTGTAACGATTAGCCGAGCAGGGTAAATAACAGAATTAATAGAGTGAATTTCTGATTGTGTTTGTTCGTTCCTGATTATCTTGTATTTTAAATAAAATGAAAATTATCCATCCATGGTATGTTTCATTCTGGTACCGTGTACCCGTTAACGTTCATATCTTGAACATGAGTTGTTTTTAACAGATAAAATGAGTGCGTGTAAGTTTATTGGGTTACAGGTATCGTGTTGGCCTTGTACACGGTTTTTTAGAACCATTGAGAGCAAGTTTGTAATTTATGATGGTGATTAGTCGTAATATGTTTCTTGAACTTCTGATCGTGGGTTTTTATCGCATATTTTGCAGTATTTCGTGATGTTTATTGATTCTGTATTTTATTCACTCCTCGTTTATCTCATCTCTTTAGCTAATACCATCAGATAATCCATTTATTTCTGCACAACGCTACGTGTCGTTAATAACCGACGTATCCATTCTGTTACAGCATGCC
Source organism: Salmonella sp. SSDFZ54 (assembly GCF_004010735.1). Taxonomy (NCBI): domain Bacteria; kingdom Pseudomonadati; phylum Pseudomonadota; class Gammaproteobacteria; order Enterobacterales; family Enterobacteriaceae; genus Salmonella; species Salmonella sp. SSDFZ54. Next base: position 1,070,362 of record NZ_CP034819.1, on the reverse strand, counting down.
TGATAAATACCGTCTGTAAGTTATTACCGTTTTAGATCTGATTATGAGCGAAAGCATTAATTCGTTTACAGCACTTAAAACGTCATTAACTTTCAGGAGTCATCAGCATGCCTAAATCTTACACACCAAACTGGTTTTTTACCGCTTTACTTGACAATCACATCAATCAGTTGGTCGCACGCTATTCCCGTCTGCGGGCCTTACGCATGGATTTCTTCTACAGGAAAGATACGCCTGATTTCTTACAACCTGATCATCGCTGGCTTGAATTGCAGTTGCGTATGCTGCTGGAGCAGGTGGAACAATTTGAAAATATCGTTGGTTTCTTCTGGGTGATTGAATGGACGGCTGATCATGGTTTTCATGCGCATGCGGTTTTCTGGCTCGATCGTCAGAGGGTTAAAAAAATATATCCCTTTGCGGAGCGGATTACGGAATGCTGGCAGTCTATTACGCATAACAGCGGTTCGGCACACCGCTGTACATATCAGCCGCATTATACATACAACATCAACATTCCTGTGCGCCACAACGATCCTGAAAGCATCGATAATATTCGCGGTGCCCTGCATTATCTGGCGAAAGAAGAGCAAAAAGACGGGCTGTGTGCCTACGGCTGCAGTGAAGTTCCTGAGCGTCCTGCTGCAGGGCGTCCTCGTAAGCCTCACTTCTGAAGCTTAAGGCCTGAGCCTCCGCTCCTGGAAACACTCCGTCGGTAAAAATCTACCGCCCTGATTAATGATGTGAACTGAAGTCAACGGAGATCATTCACCTTAAACCCACCTCAGGAATTTTACACCTGTCTGGTCTCCTGACTGTCCTGGCATACGACATCTGCCATCCCCGGTTCCACGGTTATCACATCAACAATCTCAGTACACGACGCCTTCAGTTTCACCATACGCTCGTCTTTCGCTGGCGGGGATGCGTCGTGCGTTTCCATATGGAGCATATCTTATGAATGGTATCCCTCATTTCGACTATAGCCTGGCGCCCTTCTGGCCGTCTTATCAGAACAAAATCATCGGTGTTCTCAACCGTGCGCTGCGTGAACAGTCCTGCTCCCGGGTACGGCGGATCCTGCTTCGTCTGCCGTGGGAACATGACAACGCCTTCAGTGACAGAAAAATCTGGTTCGGTATGGATTTTATCGAAACCGTCAGTGCGCTGATGAATGCAACACCCGGACGTGACCTCTGCTGGCTCCTGACCCGTCATCCTGAAAAACCGGAATACCACGTGGTGTTATGCGTCAGACAGGAGTATTTCGATGGCCCTGAACTGGACCGGCTGATTCTGGATGCCTGGAGCAACGTACTGGGCTTCGCGTCACCGGGTGAAGCGGCACCGTACCAGAAGCAGATAACACGGGATGTGGTGCTGGACAGTCGTTCACCGGACTGCGAAGACATCCTCAAAGAGTTGATATGGGCGTTCAGTGATTTCGCCCGCGATCGTCGTGGTGTGCGCGATCCGGAAGCCCGTTACCTCGCCGGTAATCCCTGGTATCCCGTAGCAGGCCAGCTCTGAAAACACCGTTCAGCAGATTAATCCGCATTTGCACAACCTTCATAAATCTCATAAAGGACATTCTGACCATGTTGACCTCAATGACAGGCCACGACAGCGTGTTGCTGCGTGCTGACGATCCCCTGATCGACATGAACTACATCACCAGTTTCACCGGTATGACCGACAAATGGTTTTACAAGCTGATCAGTGAAGGCCATTTCCCGAAACCCATCAAGCTGGGCCGCAGCAGCCGCTGGTACAAAAGTGAAGTGGAGCAGTGGATGCAGCAGCGAATTGAGGAATCACGAGGAGCAGCAGCATGAAACGTGTTGTGATGCCGGTACGCTGGCAATGTGCAAAATGCCGGCGCTGGTATTGCGGAAATCAGCCCTGTCCCTGGTGCTGGCGACATTACCGTTCATTTTCCTGCTGACCCTCTCCGGTCAGCCAGCAGGTTGTAGCTCTTTCCTGACTGATTCGTCATTCCATTCACATTGTTTATAACTGGCATTACACCGGTGTTGATGCGCACCTTCCCGTGTGTCTGCACCGGCTTAACAAAATTCAACAGGGTTTGAAAAGGAACATTTCGTGCAAATAACCGAAGCCTTAATTTCAGAGCCGGGAGACATCCGGCGTTTTGTTCAGCAGGCGGTGGACCACTGGCCGCGTCTGCTGGCAGTCCACTTCACGCTCCATTCGGCTGAAGGAAACATCAACGGGCAACAGATTCAGGCATTCTGTACTTCCTTTTACCGACAGGTGCACGAACGTATTACTGAGCGTAATCACACTGCCTGTCCATCCTCGCCGGTGGTATTACGCTGGTTGCGGGAACAACATGGAGGAGCAACAATACGATGCCTGTTGCTGCTCAGCCAGACGAGCATTTGCCATCCGCGGGCCAGTGCCACGGTTGATGAAGAATGTTCGCAACGGGTGGATTTATTGCAACAGACCTGGAAGGTGATAAGCGCTGGCGGACAATGCCAGGTTGAAAGGTGTTTTCGGGTTGCCCGGGGTGATACATCTGGCCAGTATGTTGCGTTAAAAACAGTCGCATTGTCTCTGGGGTTACCGGTTGTGATCGCCATTACCCATCGTCCGGTACAGCGCTGTACATTGATTACAGCTCAGTGAATCAGCGCAGTTGTGCAGTCAACGAGGTTTTCTGGCTTTTCGTCGGTCATTCAGCATCATTAAACGGGTCTCTGCCTCTTTCTGTTCCTGTGGTGTCACTTCCCCGCACGGCTGACCGTTCAGGTTGTAACGGGCGCCACCTGCTATTAACGCACGGTAATAGCGCGGAGACTGCACATAAGACGCCACTGCTGCATGTAATGTACCAGCGCCAAACGCCAGTTCTCGGATGGCGATATCCTGTATCAGGTCGTCAGGTATCCCCACTTTAAGTGGTTTTGTTTTTTTCCCGGTTGAATGACTCAGGCCAGAGTTCCACAAGACGAATAATGCGCTTACGGTTTTTGCTCTGGCGTTTTGTCATGTCGCCACGGTGTTTTATCAGCAGGTTTCTGTTTATCGTTCAACTGTGGTATCTGGTCACCGGCCTTCATTTTGTATGCTGTGTCCGTTTTATCCTGCAGCGGCGTTGCCGGTGATTTACTGAAAATACCCTGCGGTTTACGGTTAATGGTCAGAGTTACCATCAATTTTGTTACCTCGCGCTGTCAATGGAAGTAGTACCTCATCCGATATCTGAAAATGTTTTCCGGTGGATGTTACAGCGAATTTCATGTAAGACATGTTGTTGTCGGTATTGTTCAGTACTGTGCGTTGTGAGCGTATTCGTTATCAGACAGAGGGGCAGGGAACAAACGTCAGAGGTTAAGGATATCCGGGAACAAATGGCGTAAACGGACATCTCAGTGCCTGAGAAACAGTACAGGTCAGGCCATCATGGCCTGCAAACAGAGCCCTGGCGACCCCGTGGCCGAAAACGAAACAATAACCCGCGCGCAGTGCGAGGAATCCGGATGTGAAGCAATCAGCAGGTAATATTAATGGCAGGACCAGCAGGTTCTTTAAACAAACGAAGGTGGTGACTCCAATTAGTAGAACATATATTTTTCGATAAAGGCACCGATGACTTTTTCATGAAGTTCTACAGAGCGCGAGAAACAGATAGTTCTGCGGGCCAGACGTTTGATTCGGGTTCTCAGAGGTAGATGTTGCGCTCAATGCGCTGAGTAAAAATCTTACCAGTCAGATGCTTCTCCTTCGGTAACTCTCTGGTGTAACTACCCCATTCGTCAGTGGTCAACATACCGATGGTAAAAGGGCAAGCAGCGCCAGCAATTCACGACAGGTTTAATCAGTCCGTAGGCCAAAAGTGTAGGCCAGAACGCCACCAGTTTTCGTGTTGTACGTGTACCAGAGCCAGTGCTGTCGCGCTTTACTGCCGACAAAACTCCATTGCTCATCAAGTTCGCAGATGAGAGCCATATCAGCATGAGCGACCGGGTATGACGTTATTCTTCGTGGCGAGAGTTTTTTAAAGTCCGGATGACAGTATTAATGCCGATTTTCAGCGTACGGGCAGTATCGCGAACTCCGGCACCGTTGAAAGCCATTTCAGTGATTTGCTCTTTAACTCCCGGTTTACGGGCCTCGTAACGGTAAGTGAGCTGAAGCACTCGATGACAGTCACGGCAGCGAAATCGATCATGTCCTTTGGGTTCTTCCCGTGACGGTAAACCTGAACGGACTGGCAACAGGAGCAATGAAGGTTAACTGTGACCATGAAAGAACCTTAAAAGTGGCTATTATACCCCTAATTCAACTAATTGGAGTCATGACCGTATTCATAATGGATTAGGTTCAGCAGTTGCTGAAGTGCTTGTAGAAACTTGTCCTGTGCCCATGCGTCGGGTGGGGGTTAAAGAGCGGTATGGCCAGGTTGAAACTCAGGACTTTTTACAGAGAGAGTACGGGTTAACCGCGCAAGCTATTGTGGCGGCAGCCAGAGAGCTATTGTAATTCATGGAGTTTGTTTACCATTCTGTTTTTCTTAAAAGTGAGTGTCTGTGCGGTCACTAAACTCGGTAATAAAGCAGTTCATTGCAGGATAAGAAGCGTTTGGTTGTGTCGTTTTACCGTAAGAACCGACCGCCGTATGTATCCATTAAGCCAGTATTGGTAACGTAGGTGCCCACCTTTTCAAACTGGTGGGCGCCTGTTATGGAGCAAAAACATTATCCGCAGAACCCCGCAGATCATTTTCAAATGAGTTAAACTTCAAATGGTTAAACTGGTTTTGCAACCAGGAGCCTCTGTTGCCCGTATTGCCCGGGAACACGATATCAATGATAACCTCCTGTTCAAATGGCTCAGACTCTGGCAGAACGTAAGGTAAAGGGAGATGAAAAAGGCAATAGCAGAACTGAGTGACAGTGAAACCATTCTGGCGTACAGGGTTGGATGGTGAAACTGATAAAAAACCCCCTCTGAAATTCTGTCAGAGGGGCTAGTCAATAAGGGAATAATATTCAACATGAAGATGTCTTCTGGGAATGTTTATATAGCAAATGCTTTCACTCCGGTAATTAATTTCCGTGATTAACTGCTTTCGATCAATAAAGGAATTGCAAAAGTGTGATCTTGTTCACGACATCGTGGATAATAATATGCCTGATGTCTGAATCCGGAAACAGTGCTCTGGCGGGTTTCATGTGAAGTTGACGGATAAAAAATCCGCACGACCAGACAGACGTGCGGTTTACGAAATTCGTAACAAGAGGCTTTTCTACGGATCACGTGGTGCGTGCCACGTGAAATTTTTGTAGCGCAAAATGTGCAATGTGTAAATACAAGGAAGGAAAAAAGTTAAATTGGTAGAAGTCCATGCCTGCCACATGTACGTCTGCATTCCTCGTTTTGAACAGAATTCTCACCAGACATCGTGAATTTCTCATTCAATCATCAGAGATATTAACCAGGATTTTTATTGTTTTGTGATATCAGCAGTGCAGGTATACAGACGTTAAAGTAATCAGGTTTATTATAACCACCTTTACAAAGTTGTATATGTTTATAATTTAATGATTTTAATGCCAGTCGTTTTCTGCTGCTTAAATTGAGGTCGCATATTATACACAATAATATTCCTGGCATTATTAAATTAATAAAAGAGGATTCTTATCACTGTATTTTTGCTCCGCACTACCGTTCTGGCTGGTGAAGTAATAATACAGGAGAATAACAGAATGCTTAAAAGACGTGATGCTTTTTTAAAGAAAAGCGCGCTGGCAGTGAGTGTGGCCCTGCTGCTCTCGGCTCAGGCTCAGGCTGTTTTGACAGGGCCTGTTGATGCTAATTCTTCCAGCTTACTGATTGGAGAAAACTCTTTTATTACGAATTCAACTGGTACAGCTAATAACACTTTCCTTTTGGGAGGTGGCGCTTTTAACATGGATTCACCAGGAAGTCTTCAGTTTGGCTCTTTTTCGGGAGTGTATAATTCTCCACACAGTGTCACCCTGGGAAGGGATGCCGGTCAGGCTGAGTCAAAATATGGTGTTGCCATAGGTAAGAGCGCTGAGGTACTTAATTCACAGCAGAGTGTTGCTATTGGGGGATGGGCTGGAATAGAAAATTCTTCAGGCTCTGTAGCTCTGGGCCATGGCTCACAGGTGTCGGGAGAAAATAACGTGGTATCTGTTGGTGCCGGACCTGAGGGATATGGAGAGAGTGTCAAAGGAGCACCGGAAACCCACTCTATTGTAAACAAGACATTTTTATCTTTTATATTCAATGGCTTATTTTCCTGCTAATTGGTAATACCATGAAAAATACCATGCTCAGAAAAGGCTTAACAATATTTTGAAAAATTGCCTACTGAGCGCTGCCGCACAGCTCCATAGGCCGCTTTCCTGGCTTTGCTTCCAGATGTATGCTATTCCGCTCCTGCAGCTAATGGATCACCGCAAACAGGTTACTCGCCTGGGGATTCCCTTTCGACCCGAGCATCCGTATGAGACTCATGCTCGATTATTATTATTATAGAAGCCCCCATGAATAAATCGCTCATCATTTTCGGCATCGTCAACATAACCTCGGACAGTTTCTCCGATGGAGGCCGGTATCTGGCGCCAGACGCAGCCATTGCGCAGGCGCGTAAGCTGATGGCCGAGGGGGCAGATGTGATCGACCTCGGTCCGGCATCCAGCAATCCCGACGCCGCGCCTGTTTCGTCCGACACAGAAATCGCGCGTATCGCGCCGGTGCTGGACGCGCTCAAGGCAGATGGCATTCCCGTCTCGCTCGACAGTTATCAACCCGCGACGCAAGCCTATGCCTTGTCGCGTGGTGTGGCCTATCTCAATGATATTCGCGGTTTTCCAGACGCTGCGTTCTATCCGCAATTGGCGAAATCATCTGCCAAACTCGTCGTTATGCATTCGGTGCAAGACGGGCAGGCAGATCGGCGCGAGGCACCCGCTGGCGACATCATGGATCACATTGCGGCGTTCTTTGACGCGCGCATCGCGGCGCTGACGGGAGCCGGTATCAAACGCAACCGCCTTGTCCTTGATCCCGGCATGGGGTTTTTTCTGGGGGCTGCTCCCGAAACCTCGCTCTCGGTGCTGGCGCGGTTCGATGAATTGCGGCTGCGCTTCGATTTGCCGGTGCTTCTGTCTGTTTCGCGCAAATCCTTTCTGCGCGCGCTCACAGGCCGTGGTCCGGGGGATGTCGGGGCCGCGACACTCGCTGCAGAGCTTGCCGCCGCCGCAGGTGGAGCTGACTTCATCCGCACACACGAGCCGCGCCCCTTGCGCGACGGGCTGGCGGTATTGGCGGCGCTGAAAGAAACCGCAAGAATTCGTTAACTGCACATTCGGGATATTTCTCTATATTCGCGCTTCATCAGAAAACTGAAGGAACCTCCATTGAATCGAACTAATATTTTTTTTGGTGAATCGCATTCTGACTGGTTGCCTGTCAGAGGCGGAGAATCTGGTGATTTTGTTTTTCGACGTGGTGACGGGCATGCCTTCGCGAAAATCGCACCTGCTTCCCGCCGCGGTGAGCTCGCTGGAGAGCGTGACCGCCTCATTTGGCTCAAAGGTCGAGGTGTGGCTTGCCCCGAGGTCATCAACTGGCAGGAGGAACAGGAGGGTGCATGCTTGGTGATAACGGCAATTCCGGGAGTACCGGCGGCTGATCTGTCTGGAGCGGATTTGCTCAAAGCGTGGCCGTCAATGGGGCAGCAACTTGGCGCTGTTCACAGCCTATCGGTTGATCAATGTCCGTTTGAGCGCAGGCTGTCGCGAATGTTCGGACGCGCCGTTGATGTGGTGTCCCGCAATGCCGTCAATCCCGACTTCTTACCGGACGAGGACAAGAGTACGCCGCAGCTCGATCTTTTGGCTCGTGTCGAACGAGAGCTACCGGTGCGGCTCGACCAAGAGCGCACCGATATGGTTGTTTGCCATGGTGATCCCTGCATGCCGAACTTCATGGTGGACCCTAAAACTCTTCAATGCACGGGTCTGATCGACCTTGGGCGGCTCGGAACAGCAGATCGCTATGCCGATTTGGCACTCATGATTGCTAACGCCGAAGAGAACTGGGCAGCGCCAGATGAAGCAGAGCGCGCCTTCGCTGTCCTATTCAATGTATTGGGGATCGAAGCCCCCGACCGCGAACGCCTTGCCTTCTATCTGCGATTGGACCCTCTGACTTGGGGTTGATGTTCATGCCGCCTGTTTTTCCTGCTCATTGGCACGTTTCGCAACCTGTTCTCATTGCGGACACCTTTTCCAGCCTCGTTTGGAAAGTTTCATTGCCAGACGGGACTCCTGCAATCGTCAAGGGATTGAAACCTATAGAAGACATTGCTGATGAACTGCGCGGGGCCGACTATCTGGTATGGCGCAATGGGAGGGGAGCAGTCCGGTTGCTCGGTCGTGAGAACAATCTGATGTTGCTCGAATATGCCGGGGAGCGAATGCTCTCTCACATCGTTGCCGAGCACGGCGACTACCAGGCGACCGAAATTGCAGCGGAACTAATGGCGAAGCTGTATGCCGCATCTGAGGAACCCCTGCCTTCTGCCCTTCTCCCGATCCGGGATCGCTTTGCAGCTTTGTTTCAGCGGGCGCGCGATGATCAAAACGCAGGTTGTCAAACTGACTACGTCCACGCGGCGATTATAGCCGATCAAATGATGAGCAATGCCTCGGAACTGCGTGGGCTACATGGCGATCTGCATCATGAAAACATCATGTTCTCCAGTCGCGGCTGGCTGGTGATAGATCCCGTCGGTCTGGTCGGTGAAGTGGGCTTTGGCGCCGCCAATATGTTCTACGATCCGGCTGACAGAGACGACCTTTGTCTCGATCCTAGACGCATTGCACAGATGGCGGACGCATTCTCTCGTGCGCTGGACGTCGATCCGCGTCGCCTGCTCGACCAGGCGTACGCTTATGGGTGCCTTTCCGCAGCTTGGAACGCGGATGGAGAAGAGGAGCAACGCGATCTAGCTATCGCGGCCGCGATCAAGCAGGTGCGACAGACGTCATACTAGATATCAAGCGACTTCTCCTATCCCCTGGGAACACATCAATCTCACCGGAGAATATCGCTGGCCAAAGCCTTAGCGTAGGATTCCGCCCCTTCCCGCAAACGACCCCTGGAAGCCCCGTAGCGACGCGGAGAGGGGCGAGACAAGCCAAGGGCGCAGGCTCGATGCGCAGCACGACATAGCCGGTTCTCGCAAGGACGAGAATTTCCCTGCGGTGCCCCTCAAGTGTCAATGAAAGTTTCCAACGCGAGCCATTCGCGAGAGCCTTGAGTCCACGCTAGATCTATCTCATCTGCGCAAGGCAGAACGTGAAGACGGCCGCCCTGGACCTCGCCCGCGAGCGCCAGGCGCACGAGGCCGGCGCGCGGACCCGCGCCACGGCCCACGAGCGGACGCCGCAGCAGGAGCGCCAGAAGGCCGCCAGAGAGGCCGAGCGCGGCCGTGAGGCTTGGACGCTAGGGCAGGGCATGAAAAAGCCCGTAGCGGGCTGCTACGGGCGTCTGACGCGGTGGAAAGGGGGAGGGGATGTTGTCTACATGGCTCTGCTGTAGTGAGTGGGTTGCGCTCCGGCAGCGGTCCTGATCAATCGTCACCCTTTCTCGGTCCTTCAACGTTCCTGACAACGAGCCTCCTTTTCGCCAATCCATCGACAATCACCGCGAGTCCCTGCTCGAACGCTGCGTCCGGACCGGCTTCGTCGAAGGCGTCTATCGCGGCCCGCAACAGCGGCGAGAGCGGAGCCTGTTCAACGGTGCCGCCGCGCTCGCCGGCATCGCTGTCGCCGGCCTGCTCCTCAAGCACGGCCCCAACAGTGAAGTAGCTGATTGTCATCAGCGCATTGACGGCGTCCCCGGCCGAAAAACCCGCCTCGCAGAGGAAGCGAAGCTGCGCGTCGGCCGTTTCCATCTGCGGTGCGCCCGGTCGCGTGCCGGCATGGATGCGCGCGCCATCGCGGTAGGCGAGCAGCGCCTGCCTGAAGCTGCGGGCATTCCCGATCAGAAATGAGCGCCAGTCGTCGTCGGCTCTCGGCACCGAATGCGTATGATTCTCCGCCAGCATGGCTTCGGCCAGTGCGTCGAGCAGCGCCCGCTTGTTCCTGAAGTGCCAGTAAAGCGCCGGCTGCTGAACCCCCAACCGTTCCGCCAGTTTGCGTGTCGTCAGACCGTCTACGCCGACCTCGTTCAACAGGTCCAGGGCGGCACGGATCACTGTATTCGGCTGCAACTTTGTCATGCTTGACACTTTATCACTGATAAACATAATATGTCCACCAACTTATCAGTGATAAAGAATCCGCGCGTTCAATCGGACCAGCGGAGGCTGGTCCGGAGGCCAGACGTGAAACCCAACAGACCCCTGATCGTAATTCTGAGCACTGTCGCGCTCGACGCTGTCGGCATCGGCCTGATTATGCCGGTGCTGCCGGGCCTCCTGCGCGATCTGGTTCACTCGAACGACGTCACCGCCCACTATGGCATTCTGCTGGCGCTGTATGCGTTGATGCAATTTGCCTGCGCACCTGTGCTGGGCGCGCTGTCGGATCGTTTCGGGCGGCGGCCGGTCTTGCTCGTCTCGCTGGCCGGCGCTGCTGTCGACTACGCCATCATGGCGACGGCGCCTTTCCTTTGGGTTCTCTATATCGGGCGGATCGTGGCCGGCATCACCGGGGCGACTGGGGCGGTAGCCGGCGCTTATATTGCCGATATCACTGATGGCGATGAGCGCGCGCGGCACTTCGGCTTCATGAGCGCCTGTTTCGGGTTCGGGATGGTCGCGGGACCTGTGCTCGGTGGGCTGATGGGCGGTTTCTCCCCCCACGCTCCGTTCTTCGCCGCGGCAGCCTTGAACGGCCTCAATTTCCTGACGGGCTGTTTCCTTTTGCCGGAGTCGCACAAAGGCGAACGCCGGCCGTTACGCCGGGAGGCTCTCAACCCGCTCGCTTCGTTCCGGTGGGCCCGGGGCATGACCGTCGTCGCCGCCCTGATGGCGGTCTTCTTCATCATGCAACTTGTCGGACAGGTGCCGGCCGCGCTTTGGGTCATTTTCGGCGAGGATCGCTTTCACTGGGACGCGACCACGATCGGCATTTCGCTTGCCGCATTTGGCATTCTGCATTCACTCGCCCAGGCAATGATCACCGGCCCTGTAGCCGCCCGGCTCGGCGAAAGGCGGGCACTCATGCTCGGAATGATTGCCGACGGCACAGGCTACATCCTGCTTGCCTTCGCGACACGGGGATGGATGGCGTTCCCGATCATGGTCCTGCTTGCTTCGGGTGGCATCGGAATGCCGGCGCTGCAAGCAATGTTGTCCAGGCAGGTGGATGAGGAACGTCAGGGGCAGCTGCAAGGCTCACTGGCGGCGCTCACCAGCCTGACCTCGATCGTCGGACCCCTCCTCTTCACGGCGATCTATGCGGCTTCTATAACAACGTGGAACGGGTGGGCATGGATTGCAGGCGCTGCCCTCTACTTGCTCTGCCTGCCGGCGCTGCGTCGCGGGCTTTGGAGAAATTCTTCAAATTCCCGTTGCACATAGCCCGGCAATTCCTTTCCCTGCTCTGCCATAAGCGCAGCGAATGCCGGGTAATACTCGTCAACGATCTGATAGAGAAGGGTTTGCTCGGGTCGGTGGCTCTGGTAACGACCAGTATCCCGATCCCGGCTGGCCGTCCTGGCCGCCACATGAGGCATGTTCCGCGTCCTTGCAATACTGTGTTTACATACAGTCTATCGCTTAGCGGAAAGTTCTTTTACCCTCAGCCGAAATGCCTGCCGTTGCTAGACATTGCCAGCCAGTGCCCGTCACTCCGCGGTCTTCACTGCGTGATCGAGTTGATCGACACCCGCCGTGACACGCTCCATGAAGTGCCTGCCTGCGTCTGTTAGCCGAACGCCCCGCGCATGGCGCTCAAATAGCAGGACACCAAGGTTATCCTCCAGCGCTTTCACACGCGCGCTGACGCTCGACTGGCTGATACCAAGTGCCTTGGCCGCATGCCGAAAATTCAGATGCTCGGCGACGGCGATGAACTGAACAAGGGAAATGAGCGGTATCCTGCCAGACAGGATACCGACATTCACGAGGTTTCGATGGTTAGTGCGCCGCATCGGAGCGGGCCTGCTACCAGTCGTCGGTTAGACGACTGGCGACTTCTCGGTGGCAGCCCCACGGAGCCGAAGGAGCACCAGCCCCAACGAAACCAGTACCGCCATCGCCGTGGCGTAACAGATCACGGGCCACGCTGTGTCACCGTTTAAAAGTGCCACCGCCAATGTCCCGACAATGCTGACTATCAGGCTTTGAACGCAGAAGTAGAACGCGACCGCTGATCCCGCGATGTCGTCGAACTCTGCCAAAGCGCCGTTCGCGGTAACGGACACCGTGAAGACAATACCGACCGCGACAACCCACATCGGTAGGATGAAGGTGAGGAATGACGGCGAGCCGTAAAGTTCGCCGATCCCCAACAGGACCGCTCCGCAAACAAGCAACGCCATCCCACGCGCCACGCATCCTGCGATGCCCCATCTGGCGACAAAGGACTTCGCGAAACGGGTTGTCACGATCATTACAAGCGCGACAGTGGCGAAGGCAAAGCTGAATCCGATCTCGGAATATTCCGCTTGGCCTATGAGCACACGGGGAGCCGTCGAGAAGAAGACGAAGTAGGTGCCCATACCGGCGCTAAAGCCGACAGTGTAAACCCAAAAAGCCGGACTCGCGAAGATCGGCAAGACAGATCGGCGCGTCTTGACTTGATCCAGAGGGCGGGTTTCGTGCCACCTGAAACCCGCATTTAGGAGTGCGAGCATCGCCAGTATAGCCAAAGTAATGAATATCGCCTGCCATCCCAAGAACTCGCCGATCAATGTTCCGGCGATAGGGCCGAGCGCAGGCACGAACGCCAGCATCGAACTGAAAAGGCCGTAGATGACGACACCCTCAGGACGGTTGGCATAAACGTCGCGAACCGTCGCGAACGTCGCCACCAGCATGGCCGACGCGCCCACTGCTTGAAGTAGACGGAAAGCGACAAAGGCCGGTGCAGTTGAAGACCAAGCTGCTCCCAGAGACGCAATGACGAAAGCCGTTGCGCCCGCAAGTAGAATTGGCCGTCGCCCGATTCTGTCTGAGAGCGGACCAAAAATCACCTGGCCCACGCCGAGCATCACCATATAGAGGCTCAACGTGAGTTGGATCATAGCGGGCGTCGTGTTCAGGATGCCGGGCATCGCTGGAACGACAGGGAGATAAATATCCATCGCCAGTGAAGCGAGGATGTCGAAAGGAGCCATCAGCAGCAGTGCTGCCGGCAGCGTATAGGCCCACGCGGGGCGTGTGGTGGTCATGACGAATCAACCCTCGATTAAGGAATACCGGGCGACGTCTGCTCGTCAGCAATCAGATGAGACTAGCCTTACAGAGCGCCGCAACAACAATACTGGTTGTTGCGGCTTACTTGTCTGCTGACTTGGAATTTCCCATCTGATTACTCCACGCTTACGAATATGAATTGCTACATTTTATCCGATTATCTTTTGCTTCGCAATGCGGCATGGGCGCACTCAGCGTTCCAGCCCCCTCTGCCGCCCTAACTGCCACGACACCGACCCGCCCTGCACGATGCCCATAACCTCGCGGCCGAGTTGGCGGTCGATGATCGGCCGCCACGGGACAAGGGTGAACTCATGGGATTTCTCGACCACGGCGAACTTGCCGCTCGATAGATGCACGGTTCCGGTAAACTTGCCGCTGACGCTCTCGCCGTCCGTGGCGGCGCGGAACGGCAGGCCCTTACTCAAAGCCATATCCGATCCGACGCCGGCTACCTCGCGCTCCCGCAGGATGGCGAGAAGGTTGCGCCGGTAGAAGACGCGGCTGTCCCGGCTGCGGGTGGCGTCGCCCTGTTCGATATGGTGCTCGCGGCGCTGGTCCATGGCTTCGCGGACTTGTTGCCCGAAGCCGGTTGGCGCAAGGTCGGCCGTCTCGCCGTGGATCAGCCGCCGGTCCAGCCAGGTCGCGCCGTCCGATCCGATCTGTTTGTTCAGATCGACCGGGGAAAGGACGCGAACGCTGGCCTGACTGTCTCGGCCGGCGTCATGGGCGGCGGCACGGCTGACCAGATCATTGGGGATGCGCCATTGGTCGGCGTCGATCCGCTCGACGATACCGGCCCGGCGTAGCGCCTCCAGCCGGCGCACATGGGCATCGACATAGCCCTCATAGTCGCCGCCTGGAACGCGGCACGTATAGGAAGAATAAACGCCCTTTTCACCCAAGTCCAACAGCTTTGGACCGCAGTTGACTCTTTCGACACCCCTGCGATGCAACCCAATCCGGCTGACGGGGAGCCAGCAACGCTGAAAATTTACCCTCCTCTTTCCCACTAGCGGCTCCTTTTCCGACAACCAGCACGGCGGATCCCTGCCGCGGCGCTGTGAACGCAGCATTTTGATTGGTATCGTTGGCCTTCAGGCTCGTCAGTCAAACAGACCCAGGAGCAGCTCAGCCGGTGGCGCCCGGCTTTCGGGTAACGCCCTGGTCCCGCTGGTTTCGGCTTTGTGCTTCAGGTGATCAAGGATCTGCTTGATCACTATAGGGTCTTCAATGCAGGCGATGACTTTCATGGCGCCGCCGCAGCCGCTGCAGGTCTCGATGTCGATATTGAAAACACGCTTGAGCCGTTGCGCCCATGTCATCGACGCTCGCCGTTGTGCTGGTGTTGCCGGTTCATCAGCCACCCTGACCTTGTTGCCCCTGCCCCGTTTTGCCGGCGTGACCAACGCCCGGTGCCGACTGTTGGGTGCGAACACCCCGTGGAAGCGGGTTAGGTTGACTCTGGGCTTCGGTACCAGGGCGGCCAGCCTTGCAATGAAATCCAATGGTTCGAAAATGACGTGCGTGGTGCCGTCCCGGTACGGCGTCTTGAGCTGGTAGCGCACGTTGCCGCCTCGTGTTAACGACAGCCGCTTCTCGGATACCGCCGGGCGGCTGATGTACCGGCACAGCCGTTCGAGCTTCTTGCGTTCATCGGCCCTGGCCGCCACGCCGGCGTGCAGGCTGGACCCGGCTACCTTGCCAATCCCGTCACCGAACGGATCACCACTGGTCGGCAGAGTTTGCAAAGTGAACAACTCTGCCCCGCCTGCTTCTCTCCTTTCAGAAGCCAGTATGTTGCCATGCCCCGTCTTAATGGTGAGCGCTGAACCATACCTGCTTTTTCCAGTAATAACAGGTAATAGCGGGCCTGGTAATCCGTTACCGCCAGCGCCTCCGCAATTTCTGCCGTTTTCCCTCCATCATGCCTGTTCAGAAATTCCAGTATTTCATTCTTCATATATTCACTCATCTCACTGTAACAAAGTTTCTTCGAATAATAAAAATCATGCTTTCTGTTATCAACGGAAAGGTATTTTTATTCTCTGTGTTTGCTGTGTTTGCTGTGTTTGCTTTATTTGTGCAATTTAGTGAATTTGCTTTTTATTTGCTTTATTTGATATGTATCACATTTTGCGTTTTATTTTTCTGTGAAAAGAAAGTCCGTAAAAATGCATTTAGACGATCTTTTATGCTGTAAATTCAATTTACTATGATGTTTTTATCTGAGCGCATTCTTATTATTAGTGTTTTATTCTAGTTTAATTTTATTTTGTGGGTTAAAAGATCGTTTAAATCAATATTTACAACATAAAAAACTAAATTTAACTTATTGCGTGAAGAGTATTTCCGGGCCGGAAGCATATATCCAGGGGCCCGACAGAAGGGGGAAACATGGCGCATCATGAAGTCATCAGTCGGTCAGGAAATGCGTTTTTGCTGAATATACGCGAGAGCGTACTGTTGCCCGGCTCTATGTCTGAAATGCATTTTTTTTTACTGATAGGTATTTCTTCTATTCACAGTGACAGGGTCATTCTGGCTATGAAGGACTATCTGGTAGGTGGGCACTCCCGTAAGGAGGTCTGCGAGAAATACCAGATGAATAATGGGTATTTCAGTACAACACTTGGGAGACTTATACGGCTGAATGCTCTTGCAGCAAGGCTTGCACCTTATTATACAGATGAGTCGTCGGCATTTGACTGAATGATGGCATTCCGGAGTTATCTTACAGATAAAAAGAAGTCCTTATCAGAAAGCAGACAGGTTATATCAGTATTCTGTCGATAAATAACCTGCCCTGAAAATACGAGAATATTATTTGTATTGATCTGGTTATTAAAGGTAATCGGGTCATTTTAAATTGCCAGATATCTCTGGTGTGTTCAGTAATGAAAAAGAGGTTGTTATTTATGATTAAGTCGGTTATTGCCGGTGCGGTAGCTATGGCAGTGGTGTCTTTTGGTGTAAATGCTGCTCCAACTATTCCACAGGGGCAGGGTAAAGTAACTTTTAACGGAACTGTTGTTGATGCTCCATGCAGCATTTCTCAGAAATCAGCTGATCAGTCTATTGATTTTGGACAGCTTTCAAAAAGCTTCCTTGAGGCAGGAGGTACATCCAAGCCAATGGATTTAGATATTGAGTTAGTAAATTGCGATATTACAGCTTTTAAACAAGGTCAAGCACTGATGAATCCCCTAATGATTTTTATCAAAATCATTAGGGGATTCATCAGGACTCAGTATAAATCCAAGACAAAATCCCCCCGTGAATGCATTTAATAAAGACTTTAATGTTCTGTTAAAGGTGCGGATATAAAATGCATAAATAAAAGAAAGAGATCCGGTGATTATACCGGTGCAAAAATATGTTGTCCATTCAGGTACCGTATTTTGTAAAACAGTATAATGAGATATAGCGGATGCCCACAACATATACCAGCACAAACCACCTGTAATAAGATATGTTATTGCTGTGGAAAACCATTTCCTGTATTTATTTTCAGGGTAATTGTTCTTGCCCATCAACGCATTTCCAGAATATTTAAAATAACCTGTCACCGAAACGGAATAAAGGCGCAATAACCATAACGGGAAAATATGCGCCTCTGGTAATCGGCAGTGTTACTTCAGACAGTGAGTTTCCCATTCCTTGACTGCAAATGTATCCATCATACCTGAAATATAGTCAACCACTGCTCGTTTTTTGCTGATTTCAAATATACAGGAATCTGGTTGGGGTAAGGTGAATTTAAGTTCAGGAGGCAGAAATTTATAATTCTCTCCTTCATTGTAAAAGTCATATAAATCCCTGATTATTTTATTTCCCCTGAACTCATAGGTGAGGATATTACGTTTTCGCATGATGACTTTAAAGAGAAGTTTTTTGAGTCCTTCGGATAACGCATTCAGTTTCCCGAACCCCAGTTCCTGAAAACCATTCAGGTTCGTTACTACAGAAATATCTGCAACGAGGCGATTGACAATATTTGAAGTTAACTCCTTGCGGAATATGATGGCAAATTCTTCTGAGGTTTTCAGTAAGTTAGCCTGAAAAGCGGTGTTTCTCGACTGAGTAACGATTTCCCTGAACTGTTCCCTCGCTCCCCGGAATTCGTCAGAAATCTGAAACTCATATTCAATATCTTCAATCGTGACCATGTTCCTGCTAAGGGCATCTTCCAGGTCATGCGCGGCGTAGGCAATCTCATCCGCGAGATCCATTATCTGCGCATCAATCGTTTTCTCTCCGGGATTCAGATCGAGCTGATTTTCAGCAAGCAGGTTAATGTAAAAATAGTAATCATCATCATAAATGAACTTGCCGGCAGTAGCTGCAGCGCGGGGGATGGGATACTTAACAACCGAAAGTAAACTACGGTGAGTCAGATTTAATCCGTTGCAGTATGAAAATTTCTTCTCCAGTTTTCTCAGGATACGTAGCGCCTGTGCATTACCTTCATAGCCGCCGATTTCTTCAGACAGTTCATTAAGCAGTTTTTCACCGGAATGACCGAAAGGAGGATTTCCGATGTCATGCGCCAGCGCTGCCAGTTCAACCACCACCGGGTTAATCAGTTTGAGGTCTGACGCGATACTTCGGGCGATCTGAGCAACCTCAAGACTGTGCGTTAATCTGTTTCTGTTGAATTTTTCAGGATCAATTTCAAAAAGTTGCATCTTTCCCTGCAGCCTGCGAAATGATGATGAATACAGAATACGCGCGTAATCCCGTTGATAATTATCCCGGCTTCTTGTTTCACCATCGGGGGACGGGTGCTCTCTGGTATCAGCAAGCGCACTGATAAGTTTTTGTTCCTGCTCTTGCGCAAATTCTTTTAATTCATTGCAGTACATATTTCTTCCTTTCTGGAGCATGTTACCAAATCAGAATACCGGATGAACAAAACTGGTGGCTACATCCTGTAGGGATTATGTATTAGTAAGCTCTGGCCATTAGTGCCATTTCAGGTTATGTGATCCTACCCACGTAATATGGACACAGGCCTAAGCGAGGTTCTTGTTTTCAAATTGTTCCGGACTGAGGCCGCCACACCAACTGTGCCGCCGCCACCGATTGTAATCACATTCGATATAATTAAACACCGTTGCCCGCATTATTTCCCGGCTGATAAAGTGTTCTCCATGGATACATTCCACTTTCAGCGAATGAAAGAAGCTTTCCACGCAGGCATTATCGTAGCAGCAACCTTTTGCGCTCATACTTCCACGCAGATTATGCCGCTTCAGTTGCGCCTGATAATCTGCTGAACAGTACTGGCCTCCACGGTCCGTGTGAACGATAACGTTCCGGGGCCTCTTACGCCGCCACAGCGCCATCTGCAGGGCATCGCAGGCCAGTTGCGCCGTCATGCGTGGCGACATTGACCAGCCAATAACGGCACGTGACCACAGGTCAATGACCACTGCCAGATACAGCCAGCCTTCATCTGTACGTAAGTACGTGATGTCTCCTGCCCACTTCTGGTTCGGGCCACTGGCGTAAAAATCCTGCTCCAACAGATTTTCTGACACAGGCAGGCCGTGTGCGCGGTAGCTGACCGGGCTGAACTTCCGGGAGGCCTTTGCCCTCAGTCCCTGACGGCGCAGGCTTGCCGCCACGGTTTTTACGTTAAAGGGGTAACCCTGAGCACGCAGTTCATCCGTCAGGCGTGGGGCACCGTAACGCTGTTTTGACCGGGTAAAAGCCGCGAGGACAACGCTGTCGCAGTGTTGGCGGAACTGCTGACGCGTGCTTATCCTTGTCCGCCGCTGACACCACGTATACCAGCCGCTGCGGGCCACCCGGAGCACGCGGCACATTGCTTTGATGCTGAACTCAGCCTGATGTTTTTCAATAAAGACATACTTCATTTCAGACGATTCGCAAAGTATGTCGCGGCCTTTTGGAGGATAGCCAGTTCCTCTGCCTGCTCCGCCAGTTGCCGCTTCAGGCAGGCATTTTCAGCGGCCAGTTCACTTTCACGCTCTGACGAACTCATTTGTTGCTGCAGTTTGCTGCGCCACGCATAGAGCTGTGATTCATACAGGCTGAGTTCACGGGCTGCGGCAGCAACACCGATGCGTTCAGCAAGTTTCAGGGCTTCACTGAGAAATTCAGGCGAATGCTGTTTACGGGGTTTTTACTGGTTGATACTGTTTTTGTCATGTGAGTCACCTCTGACTGAGAGTTTACTCACTTAGCCGCGTGTCCACTATTGCTGGGTAAGATCAAGTCTTACTTACCCTGTGAACCATGTTGATATTGATACTATATTGACTATATGCCATACAGGTGGTAATGATTAGTTACTACCATACAGGAAAAGGTAGAAAATGACTCTTTTGGTAACGGCTGAGTGTGTTGACGATCTGATAAACGATGTTCATCAAGCTATCCTAGCGGATGGACTCAGTAACGATCCTACAAAAGGATCAACTCTAGAGATTCTTGGTGCCTATCTTGTCCTTACCGACCCCCGCCGAAGAATAAGTAGAACAGAATCCCGAGGAAAACTAATTAGTTGCTTAGGTGAATTTCTGTGGTATCTCTCAGCTCAGAACGATCTTGAGTTTATAAAACACTTCATACCACGTTACGCTGAATCCGCTGAGTCAGATGGGAAAATACATGGTGGTTACGGGCCACGGTTGTTTAATATGCGTGGTTTATATAATCAGCTAAAAAATGTTATCAACCTTTTGCAGGAGAAAAAACCTACCAGACGTGCAGTAATACAGCTTTTCGATGCCTCAGACTTGGTGCCCTCAAAAACTGAACAGCGAGAATACGTAGATATTCCTTGTACAATATCTATGCAGTTTATTGTCAGATGTGAAGAGCTGCATCTATTTGTTTGTATGCGTTCTAACGATGCCTTTATGGGGCTGCCTCATGATGTATTTGCGTTCACGATGCTACAGGAATTAGTTGCCCGCTTGATAGGATGCGAATTGGGTCACTATCATCACTTTGTATCCAGCCTACATCTCTATAAAAATGATTTAGAAAAAGTGAAGGCTCTTCAGAAAGAGGGGTTCATGAGCACCCTACCAGTCATGGGATCGATGCCTGAAATGCATTCCTTAGATGATATCTTACCCCTGCTTGAGGCAGAAAAAGCTCTTCGAGAGAATAAGGAATTTGATATTGACACTACTTCCTTGAATGACTACTGGAAGGATTTATTGCGTATATTAAAAATCCACTTTTTGTTACGTTCACATACACCCAACCACAAAGGACTAGCCTTCCAAGAGTTGGCTGCAATGAAAAATCAGGAATATCGGTTTATTTTTGAAGGAAGACTACAATGAAAAGACATAATCAAATCAGTCAGCTGGTTAGTAATTTGCAAAATTTTAGCCGCAATGAACACAACCTAAATGGCCTAAGTTCTCCTGCCTGCTTTGATGTTTTAGCCTGTCAGATTATCGACAGTATACGTCGTATACGCTATGTGGAAACTCTTGCATTACGGACCGATTATATGACTCCGTTACGAAAAGAGCCGAATTCTGATGTTTTTGATCCTCTCCGCGCTGCCTGCCTTTATCTTCGTGACAACAATTACGATGAAGCCTGCTGGCTGGTTTTCCTTGCCACACATTTCGGCAAGAGTAACAAAACCGGCTGGATTTTGTGTCGAGATATATACAGTGGACTCGGTACACAAACGTGGACATGGGATACGATAACTGATGACTTTGCTGCTTTTGAACAATGGTTCGCCAGCGTCTCTGATGAGTTGACAGCTAACAGTAGCCTAAGACAATATGGTAACCATCGGAAATATGAAACGAAGAAATATCACTCTCGTCGTTCAATACCTGCGGTTTTTCGCTCTTACATCGGATTCATTGGTGCTACACACAGTCATGAGGCTAGGTTTGCAGAGGCCAAGAGCTTTTCATCTTCACCAGAATCTTTATTCGAACTATTGTATTCAGGGCTAAATGCCGTGATCTCATTTGGACGAACCGCAAAATTTGATTACCTAACTATGCTCAAGAAAACGGGACTTCTGGATGTAGAGCCGGGTCATGCTTTTCTGAATGGAGCAACCGGGCCCCTTCAAGGAAGCCGGCTACTTTTCAGCAATAGCCGGACTGCTGGTGACACAATAGACGTATTGAATGAAAAACTAGCTGACCTTGCGGCAATTATTCCTGCACCCTACTTGAGAATGCAGGTTATTGAAGATGCGTTGTGCAACTGGCAGAAATCACCTGACCGTTATGTCTATTTCGGCGGCTGATATCAGACGATATCTTCTTTACGGAATCTCACTTTAAACCGATTAAGGTGAGAAAAAGGTATATTACCTTCATGCTGCAAATATCCCAGTACGATCCCTTTGGATACCCCCATTTTCCTAGCTAACCGGATGATCTCTTTCCAATGCCGGACACCATAGCGACTAAGTTGCTGCCGGTATTCTTCTGGGATAAGAACATCAACGGCAAATTTATCTGCTTCCTTTTCCTCTTCCGACGAAAGACTATCTTTACCTTCTACGCGAACTCGGACAGCTTCATGCAAGATGAGATGCCCAATCTCATGAAACAGCGTAAACCAAAAATGGTCATCGGTCAGATAACGGAAACTCATGACTAGGGTTGCGCGATCTGGTGTAAAAAAGCAGGTAGCACCACTTGCCCGACATCCCTTTGGCGTTGGCAACACAACGAGAGAAACTCCAGCAGTGGCGAGAAGGTCGCGAATGTAAGGGATAAAAATCCTCATGTCGGGTTCATTTGTAGCTTTGCGCAGTTCTGGCAACAATGCTATCAGCCCCTCTTTATCCCATACAGCACAGTTTTGGTTTGAGGTAAGTTGTGCAGCCCTAGTCAGCCACACCAAATCGGCCATAGGCTCGGTTGCCAGATTAAGAGATTTACGAAAAGCGACCAAAGGAGCATCTGACTGAATTTTATAAAAAAAATCATTGACGGAATTTATTCCGAAAAACGATAGGCAGTGCTGGAATTTACTTTCCCGAGTTGTAGTTTTGGGGATCCAACCAAACTCCATCATATCACGTACAGGCAATGATTCGAGCCAATCATTATTCACTTTCTCGAGGTATCCAATTTGCTGGCGATAAGCGACTTCGCGCTTGATCCAGAAGTCTGTCGATACGTTGAATAACTCCTCAAGCTTACAAGCCAGAGACTCATTGAGTCGGATTTTTCCTTCAAGAAGTTGCTGACCCCGGATAAGAGACAATCCAATCCTCTTACTCAGTTCTTCACCAGAAAGCCCATGTTCATCCATTAGATCTATAATTGTATCACCGGGTGGAGATACCCAGTCAGGCTGGAAGTCCTGCGTAACTATCATTTCACGTCACCTATGAACACTAACCGTATCCGGCTAACTCGGGACCAGTTAATTGTATTATCTTGATTTTTGGGCTGAACTGTATTCCCACAGACAAATCCCATTTTTACATCACCGAGAATGGTAATTGTAATACACTCTTCCCCATCCTCAAAGCAGACCTCCGGCGAACCTACGGGCAACAGTAATATGTTGTCTGTCACGGAAAGATCGGAAAGTCGCGAGCGTAGTCTTGATGCCACTTTGTCACCAAAGATCTCATTTGCCTCATGCATACTCTCGCAAATAGTCCTTAACTTCTTGCTTTGAAAGGTAATGAACAAAATTATCCACTTTTATTTTTCTTGGTTGCTACGTTTATAGCAAACTCAACGCTCATTCACAAAATGAGATGTAGCGAATTAATGGACTCTGCACATATTAAATGTTAATGATGGACTTAAAATCACGGATTCGTAAGGGAAACATGAAAGGTAAACATCAAGACACTAAAGCCCTGTCTGACGTGCTAGCGGAAATGCAACGGCAGGATGCCAAATGGGGGGCAGACCGTAATCAAGATCCTTTTATCTGGGGAGCGATTCTCGGAGAAGAGGTGGGAGAATTTCATCAGGCTGTCCTCCATGATCGTTTTGGTGGTAAAGCAGCCGGTACCAGTAGGGAGGAAGCAGTACAAATTGCTGCTGTTGCACTGCAAATCATCGAATATTATGATCGCGTAATAGATCGATAAATTAGAATTAATCAACTAAGAGTCTTTTACACGCGAAGATGAACTCTGGCAGCCATCTACCTTCGTGGGCCTGTAGAACACATCTAATTGCAATACTCCCAGTTAATCACTAACCAGCCTCTCCAGTAAGGCTGGTCGATTAGGTTTAATTAAACAGATATAACAAGCAATTCACTTGGTATTACGCGGTTCACACAGACTTCTTTAGTTGTGTCATATCCTATAACTTTCAGAGGCTTATTTACGGTATTATCACGAACGGTGCAAAAGTGGCTCTTCCGCAACCTAGGTGGAGATTTTCATGCCAGTGGACTCATTACCCTCTGCCTAAGTAGTTCAAATCCGGCTCGACCATACATCAGATGTTTCAGCATCTTCAGGCGATTTACATGACCTTCGACAACACCGTTACTCCAGCGGCTGCTGGTTGCCTCACATATAGCCGCAGCATCAGCTTCCATCCCCGCAGCCACGCGCCGAAGTTCTGCTGAACCGTTTTCGTGGACTCGAGTGAACCAACTGCTTAGATTTGATTTATTTGGGGTTTTCAGAATACGGTAGAACTCAAGTACTAGTTGCTGCGCTATTTTCAGCGCCGGTTCTTTTTCACACATCAGACTAATAAATCGGGAAGCATAATTTTCTTCACCCCTGATTATTATCCAGGGCATCAACCAGCGGCTTACCCGGGACACTGAAGGAAGTCTGGCGGCAGTAGTAACTGGTGGGTTCCAGCCTTTACGCCATTTGGCAACAGCATCCCTGACGATGGTTTCACTGCCTGTAACCCCCGGGCCACCATTTCCCGCCATATCCAGTCGCTGGTGTGCTGAATTGGTCATGTATGAAGGAAGATATCAATGGTGGTATCTCCCTTTCAAAAGGAAGTGAAAAGCTTGATGCCTGCTGCCAGGCAATCAATATTACGTGCTTTTAACGACTATCCTAAATGGTGGTAGCTATGCAGAGCTCCCGGTCCTAGCGCTGGGAGCTTATCGCTTATCTTTACCGTAAGCGTAAACGGACCGCCGTATGTAGCCATTAAACCAGTATTGGTAACGTAGATACCCACCTTTTCAAAAGGGAAGTGGATAAAAGATAGCGAAAATGCGAAGAGTTGATTAATGCATTGAAACAAAATTCATTAATGATGAACTTGGAGAAAAGCTCCATCGTTTTATTGGCTCAAAAAACATATCCCATAGATGATCAGCCATACCTTCATTGGTTAGCAAGGTATCCTGTGAGTAGCCATGGCTGAAGATGCCCATTGATGGGCGAAAACCAAGGATCTGACCGTTAGAGCAGTTATGTCGTTAAACACATCACCACCATATGCCATCCGGCTCACTTCGTCGGCCAAATTAGTGTGATATTCTTTCCAGAAATGCTGTTGTATCCACGACATAAGGCGATGATTGATGGAGCAGTCTCTCAATTTTGAAATGTTGCGCAGCCAGTGGCCGGAACTGGCTGAACTCGCGTGTATGGCGGAACGCTATGTTCACTCCGATCCGGAAAGTTGTCTGGTCAAGCTGCGCAACTACACCGAATTGATGGTGCGCTGGTTGTATCGTCAGGAGCGGTTGCCGGAAGGTATTAAGGCTAATCTTTACGATTTAATGAATGCTGATGTCTTTACCAGCATGATGCCGGAAGCCATCATCATGAAAATGGATGCGCTGCGTATCCATGGCAACCGTGCCGCGCACGGCGGACGTATCAAAGCTAAAGATACTTACTGGCTGCTCAAAGAAGCGTATTTGTTGGGAATTTGGCTGTATGTTCGCTACGCCCACGGTAATGTTGATGACTGCCCCAAATTTACACTCCCTCCATTAACACAATCTTCAGGTCGTGCAGATGAAAAACGTCTGGAAGATGCAATCAGGGCTCAGGATGAAAGCCGTGAGCGCGAACTGGCGCTGCAACGCGCACTACAGCAAGAACAGGAAAAGGCCGAACACCTCACTCAACGCCTGAATGAAGCCAGAGCGCGTAACCAGCATGTTGCCGATATTCTCTCTATTGATGAAGCGGAAACCCGCCGTCGCCTGATTGACTCTCGCCTGCTTGCTGCTGACTGGAATGTAGGCGAAGGCCTTAAAAATACCGATCAGGTTACGCAGGAACATCCCGTTAAAGAACAACCTACCGCGACCGGAGACGGTTATGCGGACTATGTCTTGTGGGATGAGGCACACAAACCGCTGGCGGTGGTGGAAGCAAAAAAAACCAGCGTCAATGCCGAGCAAGGACGAATTCAGGCCCGGCTGTATGCAGACTGGCTGGAAAAAGAATACGACCAGCGTCCGATCATCTTCTACACCAACGGCTATGATATCTGGCTGTGGGATGACCATAAAACTCATGGTTATCCCCCGCGTCGGGTGTTTGGCTTCTACAGCAAGGAAAGCCTGCAATATCTTATTCAACAGCGTGAAACCCGTCTTCCGCTGAACAGTGTGCCGCACGTAAAAGATAACGAAGGTAAGGCCGTTGCCGGACGTTTGTACCAGCTTGAAACCATTGCCCGTGTCAGCGAGCGGTTTACCAACAAATACCGGCAATCGCTAATTGTTCAGGCTACGGGTACAGGCAAAACCCGCGTGGCAATAGCGCTAAGCAAACTAATGATTGATGCCCGCTGGGTAAAACGCGTCCTGTTTCTTTGCGACCGCAAGGAACTACGTAAACAGGCGGCGAATGCCTTTAATCAATTCACCAATGAGCCGCTGTATGTGGTCGGGAAATCGAAAAAAGCAGACAGGCAGAATGCTAGGATCTACATCGCCACCTATCCTGGTATGATGAAAATCATGGACCATTTCGATGTTGGTTATTTCGATTTGATCATCGCCGATGAATCCCATCGCTCTATCTACAACGTTTACGGCGATCTGTTTAAGTATTTTGATGCCCTCCAGATTGGCCTGACGGCCACGCCGATTGACATGGTGAGTAAAACCACTTTCGGCCTGTTTGGTTGTGAAGGACGTATTCCTACCGCCAACTACAGCCTGGAAGATGCCATCGCCGATAACAATCTGGTTCCCTATGAGGTTGTCACGCACACCACAGAATTCCTGCGCGAAGGCATCAAACGGGAGAAATTAAGCGACGCACAAATCCGCGAGCTGGAAGAACAAGGCATAGATCCCAATACGCTGGAGTTTGATGGCAAGGCGCTGGATGAGGCGATCTACAACAAAGACACCAACCGCTATATCCTGCGTAACCTGATGGAAAATGGCCTGAAAGATCGGGACGGCCAGTTGCCAGGTAAAACCATCATTTTCGCCCGTAACCACAAACACGCGCTGCTGTTGAATGAATTATTCGACGATATGTACCCGCAGTTTGCCGGGCGCTTCTGCCAGGTCATCGACAATTACGATCCCCGCGCCGAGCAACTGATTGATGATTTTAAAGGGCTGGATGAAAGCACCAACAAAGAGCTGACCATCGCTATCTCCGTTGACATGCTCGATACCGGTATTGATGTCCCGGAAATTGTGAATCTGGTCTTTGCCAAACCGGTCAAATCAAAAGTGAAGTTCTGGCAGATGATTGGCCGTGGTACGCGCCTCTGTCCGGGGTTGTACGGTTACGACGATAACGGCAAACCTCTGGATAAACAGAAATTCCGCATTTTCGATCACTGGGGCAATTTTGAGTATCACGAACTGCATACCGAAGAGGCCGAAGTCACAGCGACAAAATCGCTTGCACAAAAACGCTTCGAAGCGTGGGTTATGCTGGGGGCCGCTGCGCAACGTAAATTCGACAAACAGGCGGTGGATTTAGTTGCTCACCAGCTACGCGAGCAAATCAATGCACTGGATGAAAAGTCGATTGCCGTCCAGGAAAAGTGGCATCAAAAAGCGCAGTACAGCGATGAAAAAGTGCTGCGCCAGCTTTCCCCGAAAACACAGCAGGATTTGCTATCTGTCCTGGCCCCGCTGATGCAGTGGCTGGACGTGCGCGGGCAAAGCGACGCTATGCGCTTTGATATGGATATTCTGGCGGCGCAAACTGCCCGTTATACCAACCCGGAAGAGCTGGATGTGCTCTGGCCGGTCATCGTCGAAAAAGTGGAGCGCCTGCCGCCGCATTTGGCGCAGGTCCAACAGCAAGGACCGCGGATCAATCAGCTTCGTGATTTAGGCTGGTGGAAGCAGGCCAGCCTGGAAGAGCTGGAAGATATCCGCATTCATCTGCGCGGCATCATGCACCTGATGGAAAAAGACGCGACGCCGAAATTTGGTTCGATACAGGTGGATATTACCGAAGATGCGAACCTGATTCAGACGGAAAACCGCAAAACCAACATCCGCTCGATTGACTTCAAACTCTATCGCCAGCAGGTGCAGGGAGCGCTGGAGCCGCTGTTCCAGCAAAATCCGGTGCTGAAGAAAATCCGCAACGGCGAGCCTGTGACGCAAAGCGAGCTGGATGAACTGGCTAAACTGGTGCTGATCCAGAACCCTAACGTTGATATCCGGGCACTGAAAGAGTTCTACCCGCAGGCGACCGCCAGCCTGGATAAACTATTGCGTACCATCATCGGGATGGACAGCGACGCGGTGGAAGTGCGCTTTGCTCAGTTCGCCGCTGATAACAGCCTGACCAGCCAGCAATTGCGCTTCCTGTCATTGCTGAAAAACCACATTCGCGATTACGGCACCATTGAAATGCGGCAGCTCTTTGAACAGCCTTTTACGCATATCCACAACGAAGGCGTTACCGGTGTGTTCCCTGATATAGAGCAGATCGCCCGCCTACAAAAGATAGTCGAAGAGCTGGGTGTTGTGACCGACGCAGCAACGGTATAATACGCACATGACAAGCCCCGGCAGCGGGGCTTTTGTATTTAAAACAGGATATAAAAGCTAACAATGATCACTGGTGACTTAAAAAGTAAAATCGACGGCCTGTGGGAAGATTTCTGGGTGGGTGGTATCACCAACCCGCTGACCGTAATCGAACAGATCACCTATCTAATGTATTCCCGGATGCTGGATACTCAGGAACAACGCGACGAGAAGCGTAAACAAATCGCGGGTATTGATTTTAAACCGCGTTTTGCACCAGAACAGCAGGAGTTCCGTTTCAGTCACTATAGCAATCTTGGCTCGGATGAGATGATGGAAGTGGTGCGCGATGGTGTATTCCAGCATTTTCGTCAGCTCGGCCAGGCTGATGCGTCGAAGGTAACGCTGCTGGGCAACTTTATGAAAGATGCCCGTCTGGAGATTGTTAAGCCTTCATTGCTGACCAAAGCGGTTGAGGTGATCAAAAACCTGCCATTGGATCGCGGCGACACCAAAGGCGACCTTTACGAATACCTGTTAAGCAAGCTGACCACTGC
Source organism: Salmonella sp. SSDFZ54 (assembly GCF_004010735.1). Lineage (NCBI taxonomy): Bacteria > Pseudomonadati > Pseudomonadota > Gammaproteobacteria > Enterobacterales > Enterobacteriaceae > Salmonella > Salmonella sp. SSDFZ54. Next base: position 1,041,475 of record NZ_CP034819.1, on the reverse strand, counting down.
CGGAATCAACGGCCAGTTTCGCACACCGCGCCACATTATCCGCACGATGGTTGAAATGATGGAGCCGAACCCCGCCCGCGGCGAGACGATTTGCGATCCGGCCTGCGGCACCGGTGGCTTTCTGGCAACCAGCTATGAATATCTACTGGAGAAGTACAGCTCGCTGGAATCCATTCATACCGAGATTGGCACCAACGAACGTGGTGAGCTGGAAGAGCAAAAAATCTTTACCGGCGATCTGTTGACCCCGTGGCGTAACCATGTGGATAACAATATGTTCCACGGTTACGACTTTGACACCACAATGTTACGTATCGCCGCCATGAACCTGATTATGCACGGCGTGGAAGCGCCGGATATCCACTATCAGGACACCATGAGCCAGAGCTTCAGCACAAACTTCCCGCAGGCCAGTAAAAACGCTTTCAACCTGATTCTGGCAAACCCGCCGTTTACCGGTTCACTGGACGAAGAAGATATCGACTCCACGCTGTCGGCAATGGTGAAAACCAAAAAAACCGAACTACTGTTCCTGGCGCGTATTCTGCAAATGCTGAAAGTGGGCGGGCGCAGTGCCACTATCGTGCCGCAGGGCGTGCTGTTTGGCTCCAGTAAGGCGCACCAGTCACTTCGCAAAACGCTGGTGGAAGATAACCAACTGGAAGCGGTGATCAACCTGCCTTCCGGCGTATTTAAACCTTACGCTGGCGTGGCGACGGCGATCCTGATCTTTACCAAAGGCGGTCAGACGGACGAGGTCTGGTTCTACGATCTGCAAAATGATGGCTACAGCCTGGATGACAAGCGTAACCCAATTAAAGACAACGACCTGCCGCATCTGCTGGCAAGCTGGAAGCATTACCGTACTTTACGCGGGCTGCCGGTTGATAACTTTATGGGTGAGAAGTTAGCCTCGTTGCTGAAACAGCAGTACCCGGAAGGGATTGATGCTGGCGTTGATTTTAAAGATCGCACTCAGGCGGCGTTTATAGTGCCAAAAGAAGATATTGCTGCCCAGAAATACGATCTCTCTATTAATCGTTATAAAGAAGTGGTGTATCAGGCTGAGGAGTATGAAGATCCGAAGGTGATATTGAAGCGGTTAAAAGATCTGGAAAAAGAGATTCTGGCGGATCTGGATGAGCTGGAGGGGATGCTGTGAAAAAAAATCAATTGGTCACACTTGGCAAACATATAGACATATTGTCCGGGTGTGCATTCCCTTCAAGTGGATTCAATAGGAACAATGGTGTTCCACTAATCCGTATTAGAGATATTCTTTCAGGAAAAACCGAAACTTATTATGAAGGCAGTTATGACTTAAAATATCTTATTAAAAAAGGTGATTTACTAGTTGGGATGGATGGAGATTTCAACCGTGAGTATTGGAAAGGTACTGATGCGTTGTTAAATCAACGGGTATGTAAAATTACGCCAAATCCTGAAACACTTGATAAAAATTTTCTATATCATTTCTTGCAAAAGGAATTGGATAAAATTCATGCTACAACAGATGTTGTGACTGTAAAACATTTGTCTGTAAAAAAGATACAAGATATTAAAATTAGGCTTCCTTCATTAAAAGAACAAAAACGCATTGCTGCTATTCTTGATAAAGCTGATGCTATACGCCAAAAGCGCGAACAAGCCATCAAACTGGCTGATGATTTTTTGCGGGCTAAGTTTCTAGAGATGTTTGGAACTCCTGCAAACAACATACATCGTTTCCCGAAAGGAACGATTCGCGACTTGGTTGATTCAGTAAATTATGGAACTTCAGCAAAAGCCTCTATTGATTCTGGTGAATATCCTATATTACGGATGGGTAATATAACATATCAAGGTAGGTGGGATTTTACAGATTTAAAATATCTTGATCTCAGTGTAAAAGAAAAGGATAAATATTTGGTTAAAGAAGGCGATCTTCTTTTCAATCGTACTAACAGTAAGGAACTTGTTGGTAAAACAGCTGTGTATGAAGAAGACAGGCCTATGGCATTTGCTGGATATTTAATCCGCGTTAGACCTAATTCTATCGGAAATAACTACTATATTTCAGGGTATCTTAATTCCATCCATGGCAAAATCACATTGATGAATATGTGTAAAAGTATTGTTGGCATGGCTAATATTAATGCACAGGAATTGCAGAATATAGAGATATTAATCCCACCTAAGCATCTACAAGATGAGTATGAGATTATTTATAAAAAAATAAAAAAAGGACTAAGCATTTATGATAAAAGCGCAATGCAACTTCAACTTTTAGCATCAAACCTATCGAATAAATATTTCATGTAAGGTTCATTATGAAATTAACTAAACTTGTACTTGAAAATTTCAGATCTGTTAGAGAGCGGCAGGAAATTGATTTTGCACCTGTAACATTACTATTGGGGCCAAACAGCGCGGGCAAGACTACTATTTTAATTGCATTATTTTATCTTCAACAAATATTAGACCGTGAGCAGTGTGATCCTATATATTTAGAAGCTATGGGGAACAGGCGCATAGATGGATTTAGATCTCTAGTCCATAATGGGGATCTGAATAATGTAATTACTATTGGTATCGGTTTCGATCCTGAACAAACAATAGGTGTAGAATATAAAACATATTTAGAAGAACTTGGTGATATTTTCGATATTCATTTTATAAAAATGAAAGACATTGCAGATGAAACTGAAAAGGTTTATGTAGAGTTTAAAATCGCATGGTCACAATTGCACAGAGCAGCATATATAAAGAACTATGCTGTTTCTATAAATAATGAATTTATTGGAGAGCTAAGTAATGATGAGTATACTAAATCATCTTTAGTAAATAGATTGAACTTTACTCATCCGTTGCTTCTTCCTATTGATTATAATTTATGGCTTGAATCTATTGATAAGGAAGGATTAGATACGATTGCCAGTGAATTTGAAATATCTTTAAATGACTTAATTCCTGGCTTAGAACGTAATAAAAGTGGTGCAACAGAGCGAGTAAAAACTGTTGATTATATATTTGAAGAAGATAAAGAAAAACCAATGTTTCCTGTTTTTTTAAAGACGAAAATTGGTGCGTTACCTCAACTGGGAAGAACTGTTGATACAAATTTGAAAGTTTTTGATATATCCGAGCCAGTTGAGTATTTTAATCGAGATATAATCACCAGAGTGCTAACGCAAGTTTTTACTTCTCCGTTAGATAAATTAAATAATTATTTAAAGGCTAGCGTATCTATTGGACCGTTAAGAATTATACCTGATTCTTCATTTACGCCAAATCCTTATCCAGAACAAAATGGATGGTTTGATGGTACATCAGCATGGGATAAGCTGTGTTTATCTCAACAAAATGATAGTGATTTGATTAAAAAAGTAAGTGATTGGTTTTCCAATAGAGATAAACTAAACACTAATTATAATATATTTAGTGGAGGAGAATTTGATATAAAAACCTCCCCTCAACTTTTAGGTCTGAAAGATAATGTTTACTTCTGTAAAATAGATTCAAGCCAAATGTTATTTCCAAATCAAGTCGGTGTCGGATTAACTCAGATAGCACCTCTTATTATTGCAGCCAATATAGTTCAGGATGGATTAATTGCTATAGAGCAGCCTGAGCTACATATTCATCCCGCTTTACAACTCGCTGTAGGTGATCTGTTTACCCAATATCCCCTTGATGTTAAAAGACCTATGTTTTTAGTCGAAACACATAGTGAGCACATTTTGCTTCGAATTTTAAAAAGAATTAGACAAACAACGGACAATGAATTACCTGAATCAAATTACCCAGTAAAACCTGATTTTATATCAGTGATCGTTTTCGAGGATAATAATGGTTCGACTGTTACTAGGAAAATAGATATTACTGATGATGGTGACTTCAAACAAAAATGGCCCAAAGGTTTCTTCGAAGAAAGAAGGGGAGAGCTTTTTTAATGTTCTACGAATGCGCCATTTCACCAGAGGCTTTGTTTGAGATCGCAATTGATCGGAGAAATTATCGTGACTTCATAAAAGGATTTTCTACGGGCGGTAACTTTCTCTATAGTGAATTACCAAAGCTGAAGAGAAATAAAAAACAATTGCTTGGGCTATTAAATGCTAATCATAGTGAACTTCAAAAAAAACGATTAGAGGACCTTATTATTTTTTTGAAAAATAATAAGGTTAGTAGGGTTTATGATTATGTTGGTGACATGTCATGGTCAGATAACATCTCTGCTGTAAATCGAATTGAACAATTTGATCATGTAGTGAGTTCTACTCCTTGTGATAACCTTGATGTAACTAATATAGATGATTTCTTTGGGTTAAATTATGCTCGGCAAAAAATTGTTGCTAGAATTGCTGAGGATATGATATCTATAATCTCACGCTTATTAAAAACATCAGAGCATATTATTATAGTTGACCCATACTTTAGTGACAAACAAAGATGGTGGAATGTATTTATTTCATTACTTAGCGTTAGTGCTAATAACTCTTATAAAAAAAATTTAAAGATAGATGTTATATTTGATGGGAGTAAAGAAAACTCCCCAACGGTGAATTATTTGGCTAATAAGTTGAACCGCGAAAACCTTGTCTTTCCAGACGATTTTAAATTATCAGTAACATTTAAGTCTTTAACTTCTCGCGAGGGTAATGAATGTCTGCATAATAGATATGTTCTTTCTAATGTTGCTGGAGTTTGTTTCATGCATGGTTTAGATGAGGGAGAAGGAACGGATGATGTCTCAATTTTGTCGAAAGAGGGATATAATAAAAGATGGGAACATTACACTACGAATAATGTTTTTGATTTAATAGAAGAGCGTGAAGTTATATGTTAAGTATTTCCCTTACTGTTTTCAATTAAATCCTACAAACTTATTAGGACCCTTTAAAATTTATTCAACACGCCAATAAAAAATCTAATTCTATTAATCTTGACCTGGTCTATCAAAATGATAGACCAGGCTTCTGTTATCTACATTACTTCTAGTGAAATAGCCAACCAATCGTCCCTATAAGGCAGGTTAAATAGTTTTAATTTAGCAAATTTGATAAACAACTCACTCGCCATTACCCCGATTGATCTTCGCATAGTCAAACGGCGTAATCGCTCTCTCCCGATTGGCATCCAGAAAATCTGCCCACCACTGCAGCATCAGCTTGCGCTCATCCAGATGCTCCGCTTTATGGATATACGCTGCCTGCACTGAGTTACGTCCATGTGGCTCATCTGACGTTCAGCCGCTTTATCTCGTGCTGTTCTGGTCTCAATACTTCCATGCCGTTGCAATTACCTCTTAAACCATTCCTTATCATTTTCATGTCTTCGATAAGAAATCTTCATCATTCATGATCGATTTTGTCGATCGATTCGATCGAATTTTCTCTTTTTACCTTGTCTTTTGCATGGTTTTAAAATGAGCAACCTTCTTTATCGGGTGGGGTAAGAACCAACGGAGATGATTGAAATGAAAAAGGTTATTGCTGTTTCAACACTTGCAATGGCAGGCATGTTTTCGGCCCAGACTCTGGCTGATGAGAACAAAACTGGCTTTTATGTGACCGGTAAAGCCGGTGTTTCTGTTATGTCACTTTCAGAGCAACGTTTCGTTGATGGTGAAGGGGCATGGGCGGATAAATACAAAGGCAGTGACAAAAGTGATACGGTTTTTGGCGCAGGCCTTGCGGTGGGATACGATTTTTATCAGCACTACAATGTGCCGGTGCGTACTGAAGTGGAGTTTTATGGCCGCGGTAACGCTGAATCAAAATATCGTCTGAGTTATTGGGAAAGTGCCGGTGGTGCCGAGTTCGATGATGCACAGAACAAGCTCAGTGTAAACACGCTGATGCTGAATGCGTATTATGATTTCAGAAACAGCAGTGCATTCACGCCATGGATATCTGCTGGTCTGGGTTATGCACGGGTTCATCATAAAACTTCGTACATATATACCGATAACAGCCCGGCAGGCAGTGAAGTTTATTCAGCTTCAGCGTCAAAATACGAAAACAACCTGGCATGGAGCCTGGGTGCCGGTGTTAAATACGATGTGACGCAGGATTTCAGCCTTGACCTCAGCTACCGGTATCTGGATGCAGGGGATTCCACTCTGACTTATAAAGATGAGGATGGTGCTAAATATAAATCCTCTGTTGATGTCAGAAGTAACGAGTTTATGTTAGGTGCAACATATAACTTCTGACAGCCATTTCTGCCTGCGCTTTGGAGCACAGTAAAGTGCAGGTATGACAAATCAATAACAGATATCCTGATGATATTCTCCCTCTGGCAACTAATAATTTCAGATGAATGAAATATAAATAGAGCAAAAATATTACTTTCGTTGATTTTTTACAGGGGGCAGGTAGCGCGCAGTATGGTTGTCAGTCTGTTAAATGAAAAAGGACTGTTGTTGGGACACGTTGTTTTTTGTCATATCAGCCCTTCCGGAAACAATAAACCGTATTACGAAGGAGGCTCCCGGACATCTGGTTTAAAGTTTGAACATAATCAAATAAAAATCTGTTGCCGGAGGGCGTAGTTTTGTGGAACTGACAAATGATGTCAGGAGTATTTATATAATTCACTTACACAAGAGTAATACTACAGGTGCAGTGATTTATGGTTGACTCAACGAGAAATCGCTCAGCGGAGCGTTTGATTGATATCCTTGTTGAATTACAAAATTATGGCGTGGTCAGTCGCTATAATTTGATGAAAAAATACAACATCACTGAGCGAACAGCATATCGTGATCTGAATATGCTTTCTCCCTTTATTGAAGCCTGTGGCGATGGAAAATACCGGCTTATTTCGGCAAGAGCAGGAAACCAGAGCAAAGAATCACTGCACAAATCTCTGGCCAGGTTACTGGATACTGATGCGATTTTTCCTGAACGGGATGAAGGTTTCTGGCAGAAATTAGAAAACAGGGCAACCGAAAGGCATATTCGTGTTCAGTTTCATAACCCTGAGCACACCATCAGGGATGATTTAAGAAAATATCTTGATGTTCTTGAAAAAGCGATCTGCAACAGTAATGTTTGCCAGATTGCATATGCCGGTAAGACCAGAATCGTTCATCCCTATAAATTAACTAATCAGAGAGGTATATGGTATTTGCTGGCTACTGAAGAGAACAAGTTAAAGTCGTTTTCATTAGCTAAAATAAAATGGCTGGATATAAAAAAAGAAAAGTTTGCAAAGAGTGATGAAATCCAGTCACTGGTAAGTGAGTCATGTGACCCGTGGGTGAGCGACAAAACATTTGATGTTGTGTTGTTCATTTACAGTAATATCGCCCATTATTTTTTGCGACGGGACTTACTTCCTTACCAGCAATTGCTACACAAACATGACAATGGCATTACGCTGTCATGCAAGGCTGCACATAAAAATCAAATTGTCCCGTTGATTTTATACTGGCTACCGAATGTTGAAATTATTGAACCAGTATGGCTGAAAGAAGCCGTGTTAACAATGTTAGGAAAATACCTTACTGCTGAGAATGTTTCCTGAAATATTTCAGTTGACTGATGATAAAGCAATCTGTACAGGAGGAAAAGAATGGCGTTACCTTTTATTATTTTGGGTGTGGCTGCCGGCGCTGCGGCATTCGGCGGAAAAAAAGCTTACGATGGATATCAAAAAAAGTCAGAAGCAGAGGATATCCTCGAAAAAGCAAAAGAGCGTTACGAGGAGCATAAAGAAAAATTTGAGCAGGCTGAAGCTCAGACATCATCAAAATTAACAACGCTCGGAAATAAAGAGCTTGAGATTGGTAAAGATTTCAGTGAGTTCGACAGGATTGCTGCTGAGCTCCTGGCGCGTCTGGAAAAAGAGGGCAATAAAGACCTGAAACTGAGTGTCCCGCAACATAACATCAATAAGATTCAGAACCTGGCCATTTCAGCGACAGAATATCTCAGTACGGTCGTTGCTGCCGGAGTTTCCGGGGCTGCTGCGGGTTTTGCTGTGTATAGCGGAGTGATGGCATTTGCTGCGGCTTCTACAGGTACACCCATTGCAGCGCTTTCTGGTGCCGCGGCTTATAACGCGACGATGGCGGCAATTGGTGGGGGCTCACTGGCTGCAGGGGGCATGGGAATGGCCGGCGGCGCAATGGTATTAGGCACCGCAGTGGCTGCACCGTTGATTGCCATTGCGGGCTGGGCTTACGACAGACATGCGACGAAAGCTCTTGAAAATGCCCATCAGTGTGCCTGCGATGTTGCACGGGCAGTTAAGAAAATGAATCTGGCCCGGGAGCATTTTGCAAAAGTTAATCAATACGTTGATGAAATTCTCGCTGCACTGAACAGAATGCATGCTGTATTTATTAAACACTATTTTGAGCCGCTTAAATCCATGCATTCTGTTATTACAGAACAACAGGATATCAGTGTATCAGATGAAGTCATTGTGCTTATTGACCATGGATATTCACTGGCCGCTATTATGACGGATATTATTACAACGCCACTGTTTAAACCGCGGAAACAGGAAAATGGTGAGGCAGTGATAAAAGATAACGTTATTGAAATGGAAACGGATGATAATGGAATGAACGTTATTAATAAGGATGAGCTGGATGATGTACTGGCCAGTTCGGTTGTGAAATTTGATGATTTTTCATCCCAGAGTTAATGATTTACCGGGCGTTAAAGCCCGGCTTTACAAGAAGTGAAATAACATGAATGTGGAAAAATTTGACTGGACAGAAGAGTTACATCAGACCATGGTGAAGAGCCTGGTTACATCATTCGGGCTGGATTTTCTGTTGCTAAATGATCGTAAGGGTGGTGATGTTGACACTATCCATAATGTGCGTAATGGCATTTATGCCACGGAGGCTGAGCGACAGCGGTATGAAGGTCGTGGCGAATATGATTCTCATCATTACCACAGCCATGAGAACTATATCGCGACGAACCGGGAAGGAAAGCGTGCGCATCAGGCAGGGACTCTTACTGATGCATATACAGGCGAGGTGTTTGCTTCTGACGACAAAAAAAATCTGGATCATATTATTTCCGCTAAAGAAATTCATGATGATCCGGGGAGAATTCTTGCTGAACGGGATGGTGCAGAACTGGCAAATGACGCTTCAAATCTGGCATTCACTCATGAGTCGCTCAATAAATCAAAGAAAGCAGACTCAATGGATGCGTTTATTTGCACGCTGCAGAAAAACAGAGAAGATACGTTAAGGCAGATAGCAGAGCTTGAATCTCAGGCAACGCTGACAGAAAAGGAAAAGAAACGTCTGATAAGTCTGAGAAAAAAAGCTGATGCAGATACTGAGCGTATGGAAAGGGCTGATAAATATGCCCGGGAAAAATATGAGGCCACGATTAATCAGAGCTATTACCTGAGTAGTAAGTTTGCTACTGCTGTCGCCAGTGCTTCGCTTAATTCCGGTTTTCGTATGGGGACGCGACAGATGTTGGGGCTTATTCTTGCCGAGATCTGGTTCGAACTGAGGGAACGAATCCCGCATATTATCAGGCAGCAACGGAACTCATTCAGCGCCGGCAAATGCCTGTCCGAAATAACGTCAGCATTACGTGCCTGCCAGGAACGAGTACAGGAAAAATTCAGTTCTTTTTTAATTGCCTTTAAAGATGGTGTCATCGGAGGGATACTGTCAGGTATTACCACAACGCTGTTAAATATATTCCTGACAACGGAAAGAATGATTGTCCGGCTTATCAGGGAAATGTGGAACAATCTCGTTCAGGCCTTTAAAGTCCTGGTATTTAATCCGGAGGGATTATCGCCGGGGCAGTTAGCCAAAGCGGTCACTAAACTGATAGCAGCAGGTGTGGCTGTTGCCGGAGGGGTGATGATAAATGAGGCGATGGCGCAGATCCTTATTTTCCCATTTGGTTCAGAGCTTGCTGCCTTTTGTGGTGCGCTGACGACAGGTATTCTCGGGCTGGTGATGAATTATTATCTCGAATATAGCGAGGTTATGCAGCGGGTATGGGCATTTCTGGACAAATTTAAGGACAAATTCCAGCGGTCACTGGAATACTTTCAGGCAGTCAATGCTGAACTTGATCGCTATCTTGTGGAACTTACTGCACTGGAATTTTCTGTTGATGCTGCCGAGTTAAATCATTTTTCACTTCATCTGGATAGCGTAAACAGTGAGATAGAGCGCGGACTTCTGCTGAGAGAAGAAGTCCGCCGACGAGGGATTGCGTTGCCGTTTGAGTCAGGAAATGTGGCTTCTGTTCGTGACTGGTTAAATAAGCGATGAAATTACACCCTCCATTTCCCTGTAACCAGTGTGGGGCCTGTTGTCGTCATGTCAACAGGGCGGGTGAAACGCAATGTCTGGATCGTGGTGACGGTATTTGCCGTTACTATCAGACTGATTCTCATTTGTGTGCAATTTATGATAAACGCCCACAGATTTGCCGGGTTGAAGACCAGTATTTACTGAATTATCAGTCTCAGTACAGCTGGCAGGAGTTTATTGCATTAAACCAGGCCGCATGCCTTATTCTGAATAAACTGTAATACCATTAATGGCGGCGTCAGTACAGAAACTGAGAGAACATAAAGCAGTAAAATGTCATACCGTTCAGCAGCCAGCGTTGCCTTCCCCGGCTGCTGTTATTGTAAGGCATTTTCGTTAAGAATGCAGAAGGAGAGGAGCGTGAGATTGCTGTTAAAAGGGCTCGTCGGAATGGCGCTGGCCTGGCTTGTTATTGGTTTCGGGATGGAGTTATTTTTTCTCGCCGATCGGGTTCATCCGGCATTAAGAGTAATCGTTGGCCTGGGGATGTTATTCCTGATGATAATGATTGCGGGTGGTATGTGCGGTTCTCTTCTGTCACGAAAGAAAACATCATGACGTTCCTGTTTACGCCGCTACATTTGTGGTGGCTTTATGATTATTCAGAATAATGAATTCACCTGTCGCGGCATGTTCAGCGACCAGCGCCGGACAGAAATATCGCTTTTTCTCAATTATTATGAAAATTAATCTTCCGTTCATACACTGGTCACGGATTAGCAATGATAAGCGCCTCGTGTTATCAGTGGTTGTCTTTACCCTTTCTAATCTCCTTGTATCCTCAGGAGCGCATCTGATTTACCGGATATTATTCTTTATCCTGGCACTTCTTATTATTAAGGCAATGAAATCGATTACGTTGCGTTTGATTCTTGCCTTCCCGTTCACATTACTGACTGCTGCAGATATCAGTATCAGCCTGTATTCATGGTGTACATTTGGCACAACATTTAATGATGGTTTTGCAATCAGTATCCTTCAGACAGATCCTGATGAAGTAATAAGAATGTTCAGGATGTATGTTGTTTATGTTATCGCATTTATTATCCTCTTTTTATTGTTCTTCTGTTCAGCAATAAATAAAACGTCCTCATTGCCATCGGAAAAGGTCACGGTAATTACATTTTTATTGTTAATTACAGTAACGTTATATTCTTCCTTCCAGTTTGCGTTGAAGAAACAGTATCAAATAAATGAAGTTGATCCTTACATAGTCGCTTCCCGGTTTGCCACATATACCCCTTTCTTTAATCTGAACTATTTTGCACTGGCCGCAAAGGAGCATCAGAGATTAATGACGATTGCTGATACCATACCTCACTACGATCTGGTGATTACGGATAACAACACTGACGTATTTGTTCTGGTGATTGGTGAATCTGCAAGGACTGATAACATGTCCATTTACGGGTATTCGCGCCCTACCACACCAGAGCTTCAGAAACAGAAATCACGACTGAAACTGTTCACTCAGGCAATCAGTGGCGCACCTTACACCGCGCTGGCTGTTCCACTGGCGTTATCTGCCGATAGTGTACTGCATCATGATATCCGTAATTACCCTGATAACATTATCAACATGGCGAATCAGGCGGGGTTCGATACCTGGTGGCTCAGTGCGCAGTCCGCTTTCCGACAGAACGGAACGGCTGTGGCCAGTATCGCCATGCGGGCCAGAAACAGAATTTATGTCAGAGGCTATGATGAGTTACTGCTCCCACACCTGGCTGAAGCACTGAACAGTAATCCGGGGAGCAGGAAACTGATTGTTCTGCATCTGACGGGCAGCCATGAACCGGTTTGCAGTAACTGGCCCAGAGATAAAGCCGTGTTTAAACCGCTGGATACAGAAGAAGTCTGTTACGATAATTCCATTCATTATACCGACAGTTTGTTGGGACAGGTTTTCACCATGCTGGAAACGCGTCAGGCATCCGTCATGTATTTTTCAGATCACGGTCTGGAGTATGACCCGACAAAAGAACATGCCTATTTTCATGGTGGAATAAAACCCAGTCAGCAGGCTTATCATGTTCCGATGTTTATCTGGTACAGCCCGGCACTGGGAGAGCATGTCGATCGCCAGACGGTGAACAGCGTTTTTTCCACTGCGTATAATGATTATCTGATTAATGCATGGATGGGCGTAACCAGACCGGCTCAACCGAAAACGCCGGAGGAGGTGATTACCCGCTGGCAGGGGAAATCCGTGGTTTTTGATGCCAGTCATAACGTGTTTGATTACAAAGTATTACGAAAGAACTTTAATGAACTCCAGGAATAATTCGTTAAAGTAATTTACGACTCTATTCTTTTTTAAAGGAAACTTTCAGAAAATGCCCCCAGGGCGATAACCTGGGGAAGGGGGACTGTGTTATTACTGGTGGATAAATTATTACTTGTTTGAAAGATACACTAATGCAATATCTACTGATGCTGGATGCTTGAGTGTTTCATTCCTGCTGCTGAAAACGGCAATATCCAGGGCCAGACATATTCACCGTTAATATTTCTGCATTTCTGTACAATTTCCTCAGAAAGTGTCTCATCAATTCTTTCCCGCAACAGCTTCTGCTGTCTTAAAATGCTTTCGCATATTTCGAAATCATCTTCCTGCATCAGCATTTCGGCGCATTTAATGATTTCTGCTCGTTCATGCAGCACAGAGGAATGGTTATAGAGCCAGTTTACAAACAGCAATGCTTCCGGATATTGTCCCCATAATGGTGAGTATGTTGCATAGTAATCTTCTGCCGTATCCAGAGAGCCGGAGAAGTTATGCCGCACAGCAAGTGGAAATGGATGCAAATTTCCGCACAGCATTTCCGCGATGTAAGTGTTTGTAGCAAAGCCATGACGAAAAGCTGTGGCAGCCTTAACATGTTCCCCATTCAGAAAATGCAGAAGACCAAGTTCATACCAGTAAGGTGAAAATTCATCAGCATGCTCTTTCAGTACACTGAAGGCTTGCTTATGATCGCCTGTTCGTAACAGTTCTGAGCCCAACAACCAGCGGGCACCCTGATTATCTTCAGGATTGTATGCCAGTATTTTATCAGTGAGCATAACCGCATCCTGATGACGCTGTAAGTGCACATTTGCGAGAATTGTTGCATAAAGCGCGCGCAGATAAGGGCGGTTTTCGGGATGCATCCAGATGATTTCACCACTGAAACTTTCCGGGATGAGACGATTACCTGCCGCCAGTCCTTTAAGAGCGGCGTTCAGTGCCTTACGCGGGGCATTCTGCTCCAGAAATGCATATGCCAGATGAGCGTGTATATCAATAAAGTCAGGCTCCTGTTGAGCAAGGCGTCTGAGTTTGTTGATATAACCCGTCTCACTGATTTCATCAGTGTCGTATGCATCAAGCACTTCTTCAAACTCCCCCAGTAATGGGCCAAACCAGGTATCCGGAAATACGAAACGACCCTGGTTATTGTTCACTTCAAAGCGGGTGATGCTGCCAACTTACTGATTTAGTGTATGATGGTGTTTTTGAGGTGCTCCAGTGGCTTCTGTTTCTATCAGCTGTCCCTCCTGTTCAGCTACTGACGGGGTGGTGCGTAACGGCAAAAGCACCGCCGGACATCAGCGCTATCTCTGCTCTCACTGCCGTAAAACATGGCAACTGCAGTTCACTTACACCGCTTCTCAACTCGGTACGCACCAGAAAATCATTGATATGGCCATGAATGGCGTTGGATGCCGGGCAACAGCCCGCATTATGGGCGTTGGCCTCAACACGATTTTACGTCACTTAAAAAACTCAGGCCGCAGTCGGTAACCTCGCGCATACAGCCGGGCAGTGACGTCATCGTCTGCGCGGAAATGGACGAACAGTGGGGCTATGTCGGGGCTAAATCGCGCCAGTTCGCCCGGATGTTGGGACTTGAACCGAAGAACACGGCGGTGCGGAGTCCGGAGAGTAACGGCATAGCAGAGAGCTTCGTGAAAACGATAAAGCGTGATTACATCAGTATCATGCCCAAACCAGACGGGTTAACGGCAGCAAAGAACCTTGCAGAGGCGTTCGAGCATTATAACGAATGGCATCCGCATAGTGCACTGGGTTATCGCTCGCCACGGGAATATCTACGGCAGCGGGCCAGTAATGGGTTAAGTGATAACAGGTGTCTGGAAATATAGGGGCAAATCCACTGCATGACAAAGTCATCGGGCATTATCTGAACATAAAACACTATCAATAAGTTGGAGTCATTACCGACGAAGCGATAGCGATAATGACTGAAAGCGGAAAAATAAAAACAAATTGAATAATGTGTTTGGTAATGAATTTATCGGGGGGAATTGGGCATATCTACCGCTTACGTCGAGCCGCTCACACCCGGTCAATGACCTGACAATCTCCCGGCAAGTCCCGACGTCGGGACTTGCGCCCCTGACACCGAAAAATAGCAGGAACCCGCTCGCTACGGGTCCTCAGCTCAGTGCAAACCTGACTCAGCTCCTGCATTGCATCCCCGAAATTACCACACTCAGTACTTCATCACCTGCCACCAATACCCGTGTCAGTCCTTCGTGACCTGACGCAATTACCCGACTCAGAGCTTCAGAGTCAGCCGCCGGTACCTGCCCGGTGCTCGCCCCTGCGCAACCAAGATAAATCGACCATTGGCAGACTGCGATCATTCGTATGCATCGCTGATGACGCGCCCGAAAAACGCGTTAATGTAAGTGTGGAACAATACTTTGTTACTATGCATCAAAAAAAGTATTTGAAACGTAATCGGGCACCGTAACGATCATCGGTAATGTCACAATTACTATATCTACAGTTACTATCCAGAATTGAGTAATAAGCCCCGAGGTAAATATTAAAGTTCTCCATATCCATCACATTAGCAAACTGATAAGATGCATGAATGGTGTGAATGTTGTATATTCCTTCACCATCAATCCAGCAACCATTATTACACACGACACCACTAAATTCATCAATCTTATTATGTGCGTAGATATAACCCAGTTCGAAACGTTTCCACAGAGCATTAATACTGGCAGTGAAATCTTTCTCATTACTGGCATCCAAATAGGCGGTATTAAGAGTAACCACGATGCCATTTTCCGGATCTGTTTTCAGACCGTTCCATGTCATGCTAATACCATAACCGGAACGATTGGACTGATCGACAAAATTCCCCTTATTATCGGTATAGCCATAAGCATTTTTTACCACGTTCGCTTCCATCGCTGCGGAGACTGTGAATTCTTCCGTTGGCGACCAGGCAATTACCGGGCGCAGATAAGCGACATTTTTCTGCTGCTCCATATATCGTCCATGATAATTACCGTTATTATATAAAGATGTTCCGTCTTCAAGTAACGTGTTTAACTCAAAATACCAGTTATCGAGTTGTTTACTGATGAGGAAATTACCACCAGCGTCAGAACGACCGCGTCCCTCTTTCATCATATAGATATAACCACGGCCATCAGCATAAATATCATTAGCTGTATTACCGGAATACTCAATGAAAGTATCCTGATTTAGAGGGAACATATCGTAAGCTTCAAAACGACCGACTTTCACTTTCCACTCGTCATCTTTTCCAAAAAAGAATAATGCATCATCAATATTCACTGAACCGTGCATATCCGCCAGTGGTTGTGCTGAAAATCCAGCGAAATAACCATTATCAAGCTTACGGGTACCGTCAAAACCTAATAGAATACGGCCATTAAGGTCCCACCGTTCATTCACTGACTCACTGTTCGCCCCGGAACTTATCATTACTAACTGACCGGGTTTACTGGCAGCATCTATATTAAACTCCACATCACCATAAAACTTCAAATCATTGTAACCAGAGAGCAGAAAACCTGGAGAAGATGTTTTTTCTTTTGTTGACTCAACTACTGCATAGCTGTTAGCATCTTTTTTATTCTGCTCTGAACTAATTTGACGTATTTCAGAATGTTGTTCTATATCAAAACTCTTTAACATTCTTTCTGCTTTTTCCGCCCTTTTTTCTGCAGCTTCCAGGCGTTCTTCCAGCAATGCCATTCTTTGTTCAAGCGTTAGCCCCCCTGTTTTTGCTGCACACGCATTGTATTCCAGTAATAAAAAAAGAGATAAACCCAAAAGTAACTTATTCATTTTACCCCCTTAAATAAAAACAAATGTGGGTACTCTTATATTCTCTGTATCAACACAAAATACCATTCATATTCTTCACCAGACTGGTATATATAATCGCAACACATTACCAAAAGCACACAGCAAAGATAATTAATGTGTACTGGCAAAGTAATGACAGATAATGTCAGAAAAAATACTGATATCGATATGTCTCAGGTCAGCATCCATAAAGTGCCATCAGTTAATATCGCATCGCCATGAGCGGCATATAACGATAATTGTCTCGAGTCCGCTTGCGGATAAATACGACTTGATAAGGTTGCCTCACCATCGTTAACAAACACTTCAACAGATGAACGATCCAAGAAAATACGAAGAGTCAGATATTCTGTATCAGGAAGTTCAACACTGCGGTAACCATCCAACCCTTCCTCAGGGTAATAGCGCCACAGTACCAGTCGCCCGGCCTGATTATCCACATAAAGTCGCAGACCGTCTCCAAGGCGGACGCCATAGTGCTCCGCATGACTGTCAACCGTATGCCACGTCACCAATAATTCTGCGGCCTGTACATTTTCGGTCAGTAATTGCAAACCCTGTAACCTTACAGGGGATAATGGCTGGCATTTTTTGCGCAGAGATTCGACTTCACGCACAGGTCGCTGGCACAGCCGGCCATCGCGCTCAAAAACCTCTCTGGGCAGCGTCAGACATCCTGCCCAGGCTTCACTGCGGGTGGGCACGGGTGAATCCCACATATTCATCCATGCCATAATGATACGCCTGCCGTCCTCAGCCAGCATGGACTGTGGAGCATAAAAGTCATGACCATAATCCAGCTCTTCAAATCCCCCTTTCAGCGCAAAGACAGAACCAGGCTTCCAGCTCCCTGCCAACACACCGCTCTGAAAAAGGTTACGGAACCGATAACCGGAAGGGGGCATCCCCTGTGGTGAGAACATCAGCCAGTGAAAATTACCACACCTGAAGAAATCGGGGCATTCCCACATATAACTTTTTCCGGCTGCGGAATGAGCAAGAACATGCTCCAGATGCCAGTCCCGCAAAGATGTCCCGCGATACAACAGAACTTGCCCATTGTCAGAAGCGTCCCGGGCACCAATGACCATCCACCAGGAGCCGTCTTCGTGCCAGACTTTGGGATCACGGAAATGCATTATACCTTCCGGAGGTGTCAGCACACAGCCCTGCTTCTCAAAGTGAATACCATCATGACTTGTAGCCAGACACTGTACTTCACGGATAATGCTGTCATTACCACGATCATCGAGACAAATATGACCAGTATAAATAAGTGATAGCACGCCATCATCATCCACGGCACTCCCTGAAAAACAGCCATCACGATCATATTTATCTCCGGGTGCCAGCGCGATAGGTTCGTGTTGCCAGTGCAACATGTCGGTACTGGTGGCATGCCCCCAGTGCATTGGCCCCTGATATGCGCTTGCAGGATGATGCTGGAAGAACGCATGGTAACGCCCATTGAAGTAAATAAGGCCATTTGGATCATTCATCCAGCCGGCAGGTGGAGCCAGATGAAAAATCGGGTACCAGGCATTACCACGACGTGCGCAAAGTTTTTCAAGGGCAGACTGTGCCAAAGCAAGACGCTGTTTCATCAGTTAATCTCCGAATGCGCTGCAGGGGCTTTTTCTACAGAAGGGTGTACGCTCCCGCGGGAAGAACTCAGCGTGAAAACTGATATCACGGTAACAGTCAGAGCAATCATCCCGAGCACAAAATACGTATTCTGGAATCCCATACGATCATACAGGTGGCCGGCAAAGGTAGAGAGAAGTATTGCAGCAAGTTGTTTGGAAAACTGAAAACCTATTAAATAAACGGTCGCTGACAGTCGGGTGTCAAACACTGCCGTAATATATTTGAACGCCCCAACCAGCAAAAATGGAACTTCAAGAGCGTGAAGCATTTTCAGAATCACCACTTCTGTCGCGGTGGTGGCAAAAGCAGAACCGGTAATGCGGATGGTCATAATTCCCCCCGCAACAAGCAGGGTATTTTTGGCACCAATGCGATGAATTATCCATGGTGTACAGAACATGATAATGGCATTACAAATCTCCCCCGCAGTGGTAGCAAATCCGAATGCTTTTATTCCTGCCTGAGGAGTGTCAAAGAATGAACGAAAAAATGTGGCAAACTGCTGATCAAATACATCATAGACACAGGCCACACCAATCGTGTAGAGAACAAACATCCACATCTGACGCATGCGAAACAGGCTGAAGACCATTCTGGTCGAAATCAGGGAAGAATTGGCACCCAGTGTATTCATAACCATTGCCGTCTGGCTGGTACTGGGGCGCGCCAGAAACAACAGAAGAAGCAACAATAATGCGCTTCCTGACCCCATCCAGAAAACCAGAGAAGGATCGACATTAAAAAGCATTCCAGCCATAGCCGCACATAACGCCCAGCCCAGACACCCGAACATCCTCGCTTTACCGTATTCAAATCCACGACTGCGACTGACCCGCTCTATATAAGCTTCAATAGCTCCGGCACCTGCAGAAAACACAAAACCAATAAAGACACCGCCAGTCAGTGCGCCTGCCCAGATATTGAAGCGCAGCAGGGGCGCAAATACATATAAAAAAAAGGGGGCGAAAAATACAAGTAACAGGCTGATACTCCAGATCAGGTTTTTTTTCAGTCCCAGGCGATCTGATATGACCCCAAGCAATGGCTGGAAACTGATGGCAAACAGAGAAAGACATGAAAAGACTATACCTGTATCCGTTTTACTCAGTCCGACCACATCGGACAGCCATACAGGCAAAAACGGAAAACAGGTTGCCATGATGAAAAAGTAGAGAAAGAAGAACAGACCGAAAATCCAGAAATCGGGATTTTTATGCGTACTTGCAGAATTCATTATTCTTACCCTCACGGGATAATATTGAGAAACAGGACGGAGCTGAGGCTCCGTACCTCTCTTCACACAGCTCTTTCAAGTGCTATCAAAATCGCACTCTCCGGATCCAGTACGGGGAGCTGAATCCCTCCCTGTGCCAGCCATTCACCACTGGCCTCAAGGCTCTGATTCATCCAGACAGGTAATTTGCGCATGGTATGACCGCCTTCACCAACCACCTGGAGGTCCGGGTGATCAATAACCCGAAGCCGGTAACGCACTTCCGCCGCCAGACCGGGAAAACGAAGTATGCCTGGTAAGGTGTAATCCGGCATTGCAAGCTGGCTGATCATAAAAAGTGCCTGAGACTGATCAGGGCTGACGACTCCCTGAACCTGTATCGAAGGATCTGGCATATCCACACGCCAGAGAACTCCTGTATGAATCAGTTGTCGCCATTCTTTATAGAGCAAGGCATACCGGCGATAACCGTCAGATTCCTTCGCATCTGCGGCCACCGGATCCAGCTCCAGCCCCATATGGCCGAACAATGCCGTCAGCCCACGAAAAGCGATGCTGTGCTGCCGGAAAGTTGCATGGCAGCGGCGATGGCCAATATGCGCCCCCATCACCTCAGGAGGGAAAAAGTAACTCATGCCACGTTGTATGGTGCAGCGCTCCAGGGCATCATTATTGTCAGATGCCCAGAACCGGTGTGTGCGTTTCAGGACTTCGAAGTCAATACGCCCCCCACCGGAAGCACAGGACTCAAACTCAACATGTGGAAAACGTTCACGGAGGAGATCAAGCAATCGATAGAACTGACGGGTCTGTGCATCTGCTGCCGCACGGCCTTCATGCCCTGCCTGTACAAGCTCACGATTCATGTCCCATTTCACATAATCAACCGGATGTTCTCCCAGTAACCATAAGAAACGTTCATAAATGTAAGCAAAGGCCTCTGGAATATTCAGGTTAAGAACATACTGATATCTTCCGGTTGGCTGGGAATATCCAGGCATTGACAATACCCAGTCAGGATGAAGACGAAACAGGTCAGAATCCGGGTTAATCATTTCCGGCTCAACCCATATGCCAAATTCCATACCGAGAGATTTCACATGTTTAATAACCGGCATCAGCCCGTTCGGGTATTTCTGTTCATCGGTATACCAGTCGCCCAGAGCCGCGCGGTCATCGTTACGTCCTTTAAACCAGCCATCATCAATAATGAAACGTTCAACGCCCAGTGCTGCTGCACGCTCAGCCATCTGCATGATGTAATCAGGATTGTGATTGAAATAAATACCTTCCCAGGTATTGAGATGTACAGGGCGGGGTTTTTGCTCAGGGAAACGGATAATTTCATCACGCAAAAAACGATGGTATTGCTGACTCATTCCATTCAGGCCATCCGCAGAGTGGCAGGCATATAGCCACGGGGTGTACAGGGTTTCATTCTTCCTGAGAGCCTTCTCACCCGGCATCCACAGAGCCTCAGCCTGAACGTAACGCCTGCCGTCAGTTTTTGCCTCACATCTCATGCGGTGATTTCCACTCCACCCCAGATGCACAGCCCA
Organism: Salmonella sp. SSDFZ54; assembly: GCF_004010735.1. Classification (NCBI taxonomy): domain Bacteria; kingdom Pseudomonadati; phylum Pseudomonadota; class Gammaproteobacteria; order Enterobacterales; family Enterobacteriaceae; genus Salmonella; species Salmonella sp. SSDFZ54. Next base: position 1,020,593 of record NZ_CP034819.1, on the reverse strand, counting down.
CACCTCTCCCTGTTGTTCCGAGAAGCCTGGCGTGCCGACAATCAGCGCCGGAAAATGCTCATGAGATGTCCGCCCTCTGCGATTTTCCAGAACAAAAGCATCATGAGTGAGACGTACCCTGTGCGGCTGAAATTCACGAGTCCAGCGTCCGTGAAAAGCCATGACTTCTTCCGCACGTTCCGCTAAAGGTAAAGTGATGGCGAAACGATTTATCTGCCAGTCCCCCTCTCTGAGGTTGGTCAGTGCATGACGAACTTTCAGAATTCCTGATGGCGTCATCACCAGCTCGCTGACCAGACGCAGGCCGGCTACCGAATCTTCACTGGTAAGTCTCAGAGTGTTTTCGGTATGTTCCACGTCAACTGTATAAAAAACAGGAGATGCATCCAGCCCATTCCTGTGTCCTTCCAGTCCCGGAGAGCTAAAAAGTCCCAGGGCATTTTCAGCCATCAGTGTTAGTGGCGTATCAATATCCAGACGACCATTCGCAACCGGTCTTTCCAGGCTGGCACAGTCATCCGGTGAGAAATGTTTCAGTGCAGAGCCCCACCAGATAATTTCTGCATGTGGACGGGTTTTAATAATTAAATCAGAGCGAGGACTGCTCAGTCTGCAGTACTTTGAAACCATAAGACATTCTCCTTTCTCAGGGATGCCTTACTGTTGATCCGAAACGTTTCGGGTATCAACCAAAACGTTTCGGATATGTGAGCTGGATAAAAAAATCAGGAGCAAGGAGGATGAATCGTCTTTCCCGGATAAAATACCGGGTTCCAGACAACCTGTAGTGGTTTTGATGATGAATCAGTAATTATCTGATATATCATCTCGGAAATCTGGCGACCAACGAGGCTTCGTGTTGACTGAATAACTGCAGCCACATCCAGCTCAATAATACTGTCCTGTGGCAAACCATCATATACAACCAGAGATACCGCATCTTTTCCTGAAAGACGACCGCTCAACTGCAGTGCCATGGCAGCACCATCTCCACTCAGGTCATTGTCAGTAATAATAGCTGTTGGTGGTATCGGTAGTGACATTAACTCCATCACGGCCTGATATCCTGCTCGCCGTGTGGGAGAAACCAGCCGCAGCCATGTATCTTCCAGTTCATGCTCATTCAGTGCATCAAGCCATCCCTGACGTCTTGCAACAACATAGCTATGTGAAGTGTCTTCACTCAACAATGCAATACGTTTATGTCCCAAAGCAATCAGTTTCTGGGTTGCCTGTCCAGTCCCGGCATGATTATCAAAGTCAAACCACGCACAGGGCAGACCAGATGGTACCCGACCAAGAGCCAGAAATGGAATACCTGCTTTATGAAGGTGTGTGATACGGGGATCGTCATCCAGAGTGTGTGCAATGATGAGAGCATCAACCCTGCGACTTTCAACAAGCCGCATATAGCTGTGGCAATCGGCATGCTCATCATCAGCTATCAGTAGTAAGTCAATATCATGGTGAGCAAGTTCCCGGCTGATGCAACTGACCATATCCATAAAAACACCACTGTTAAATGGCACATCACGTCCAGGATAAACCAGACCGACAGCATCGGTTTTACCGGTTTTGAGTCTTCTTGCCTGAGTATTAGGACGGTAACCGCGTCGACGAGCTTCAGCTTCCACCCGTGCACGGGTGGAAGCTGACACATCTGCATAGCCTCCAAGAGCCCGACTGACAGTGGTGACAGAAACTCCGAGTGCAGTGGCAATCGCCTTAAGTGACATATTATCTCCTGCTAATTATTATAGTAGACCGTCCCCCTAAATCTCCAGACAACCAATATCACTTATTGTAAGTTAACGGAATCCCTCTGATCTTACAGATCAGAGGGAAAGGTTATTGATTGTGAGAATAATTTCAGGACAAAGTGTAATTAACTCTCCTGGATGGAAAGTGAATCAATGTAGTCAGCGTACCATTGCATCATTTCACGGCGACCATCGAGATACAGGGCATGATTATAGGTACCCCTGATGGAATTTTTATCCACATGAGCTAACTGCATTTCAATCCAGGCAGAATTAAAGCCCTGTTCGTGCAGAATGGTACTCATGGTGTGACGAAAACCATGACCGGTTGCCCTGCCATCGTAACCGATACGTTTGAGCACCATATTGATGCTGGCTTCGCTCATTGGCTTGTTGATATCACAACGTCCCGGGAAAACCAGCCGGTATTGTCCGGAGAAAGTTTTGAGCTGCAGCAGAATGTCAGTGGCCTGTCGTGACAGTGGTACGACATGTTTACGTCGCATTTTCATGCGGCTTTCAGGGATTGTCCACAGGGCATTATCAAAATCAATTTCTGACCATTCAGCGGACCGTAGTTCAATCGTTCTGAGGCCTGTCAGAAGCAGCAGATTTGTCGCCATGCGGGTAACAGGACTGCCATGATATTCAGCGAGCTTCCGGAGAAAAACAGGGAGCTCATCTGCTCTCAGGTGGGGGAAATGTGCAGCTTTTGGCGCCGCCAGCGTACTGGTCAGTTCAGATGCCGGATTGACAGTGGCTCGTCCGGTGGCGATGGCATAACGAAAAATCTGATTACAGTATTGACGCACCTTACGAAGTTTTTCCAGCGAGCCACGTTTTTCTATGCGGCGCAGAATTTCCAGCATTTCCAGCGGGAGGATATCAGTAACGCTTCGTTTGCCCAGATACGGGAAAATATCTTTATCCAGAGCCTCCAGTACGCTTCTGGCGTAACTTTCAGACCATGACAAAGATTTATGCTGATGCCATTCCGTAGCAAGGGCATGGAACGTATTGGTGGCAGAGATTTTCTGAGTGAGTTTTTCCTTTCGCTTCTTTTCGCCCGGGTCGCCACCTTCGGAGATAATTTTTCGGGCATCGTCGCGTTTGATTCTGGCTTCAGCAAGGGAGACGTCGGGATAGACGCCGAGGGCCAGTTTTTTCTCTTTTCCTGCTATCCGGTATTTAAGCCGCCAGTAGCGGGCACCCGTGGTTTTTACCAGCAGATATAAACCACGTTCGTCAGAGAGTTTATAGTCTTTTTCTTTAGGTCTGGCTGTTTCGACCTGTCTGGCTGTAAGTGCCATATGGGGGCTCCTGAAACTGACTGAACACAATGAGCCCCCACCGGTGCCCCCAATGAACGCTTGATTGAGAGAGAGTTCAGTAGAGTTCGGTGGAGTTCAGGATGTTCAGATTGCTTGTAACGATGTGATTATACTTGAGTTTCGTGGAGTTCGGGAGATGAATCTGGAAGTGAAAGTGGTGCCCGGACTCGGAATCGAACCAAGGACACGGGGATTTTCAATCCCCTGCTCTACCGACTGAGCTATCCGGGCAACGAGGCGCATTAAACCGTAATCGCCTCGCTTCGTCAACGAAATTTCTTCAAATCAACGTAGACTGCACAATCTATCACCACTTTGTTGTTATTGCACGCAGAGTCAGGCAAAAAACATCGCCCATGCGGCGGAGATCGGCATCGCCAGCAACAGCGCCGGGAGCATGTTCACTACCGGAAACATTTTGATTCCACATACACGCAAGCCGGTTGCCACCAGCAGCAGTCCGCCCACAGCGCTAAAGTCGCCCATCATTGCCGGCGTAGTCAGTGGAAGAATGAGAGTGGCGCAGGCGGCAAGCGTTAACTGGATAATCAACATCGGTGCGCAAATCGCCGAAACGGCGATGCCAAGCGAACAGGCGAAAATAATGGCAGTGAAAAAATCCAGAAAAGATTTAGCGATCAAAATGTTTGGATCGCCGGTCATCCCTTCATGCATCGCGCCGAAAATACCGGTGCCGCTGGCGCAAAAAAGTACAATGATAGCGACGTAACTTTGAATAAATGAGTCGTGTGTTGGCTTCTTACCCGATGCCATAAATAATTGTTGGATTTTCGCGACTGCGCCATTAATGCCTTTTTCCAGCAAACAAAACTCGCCGATAAGCGCGCCGACCAGCGTCGCCAGCACCATCACCGGAAGATTAGCGCACTTCATCACCAGCAGAATGCCAATTCCCAGAGAGCACAGACCAAAAATAGACGTCATTGAGACGCGAATCCGTTCTGGCAGACGCTGACTTAACAGCGCGCCAATAACGCCGCCGAATAAAATTGCGCCAGCGTTAATAAAAGGTCCAATTACCACAATGACTCCTGTTATTTGTCTTTCAAATTGCCTTATTATCACGCGATTAAGCTGTTAATAGCTTGATTATCTGTGACGTATAGAGCGCTGATTTTACCTTGCGCCGTCTGGTGAAAGGTGCCATGATTGCGCGAAATTTCTCCTGCCAGCATGGGGCTCGCCGGGATGAACATAGCGCCTTTATATTGTCTTCACTGTCGCCTGACTGCGCGAGGTTTGCCCCTTTCTTTCCTTTTTTTTGTCATCCCCGCTATGCGGTGAGGGCAGCGCACGCTCACTGCAGGACAACAGTAAAATCAGAAACAGTCTGTTTTTACTGATGTCTGGCGGTCGGAGCTGGTATCCAGTTTGACCCGGCATCTCGTTGGGCAAGGCATCGGCCTTGTCCGGGGTTACTCTACTCCCGAAACGGGTATTTGCGCTTATGAAATCAATGAATATTGCCGCCAGCGGTGAACTCATCCCCCGTCTCTCCACCCACCGAAACGTAGTGGCGCTGGACAGTACCGACTTTACCGATGTGGCCGCAGTCGTCATTACCACTGCCGACAGCCGTAGCGGTATTCTGGCGTTGCTTAAACGCACCGGTTTTCACCTGCCGGTGTTTATGCTTGCGGATGAACCCGTCAGCGCGCCTGTCGGCGTTACGGCGGTAATAGGCGGGAACGCGCAGGAATGGCTGGAGCTGGAAAACGCAGCCTGTCGCTACGAAGCGGAACTTCTGCCGCCCTTTTATGGCACCCTGACCCAGTATGTCGACATGGGGAATAGTACCTTTGCTTGCCCGGGGCACCAGCATGGCGAGTTTTTTAGAAAACATCCCGCAGGCCGCCATTTTTATGACTTTTTTGGTGAAAACCTGTTTCGTGCGGATATGTGTAACGCCGATGTGAAACTTGGCGATCTGCTAATACATGAAGGTTCTGCCAAACACGCGCAGAAATTTGCGGCAAAAGTGTTTAATGCGGATAAAACCTACTTTGTGCTGAATGGAACTTCGGCGGCGAATAAAGTGGTCACCAACGCCCTGCTGACGCGCGGCGATCTGGTGCTGTTTGATCGTAATAATCACAAATCCAACCACCACGGCGCCCTGATTCAGGCCGGGGCGACGCCAGTCTATCTTGAAGCGGCGCGTAACCCGTTTGGTTTTATCGGTGGTATTGATGCGCACTGTTTTGATGAAACGTACCTGCGCGACCAGATTCGTGACGTGATGCCGGAAAGCGCCGATGCGTCGCGTCCGTTCCGCCTGGCGATCATTCAGCTGGGTACCTATGACGGCACTATTTACAACGCCCGTCAGGTGGTGGATAAAATCGGGCATCTCTGCGATTACATTCTGTTTGACTCCGCGTGGGTAGGCTATGAGCAGTTTATCAATATGATGGCGGATACCTCGCCGTTGCGGCTGGAGCTTAATGAAAACGACCCAGGGATCTTTGTGACCCAATCGGTACATAAGCAACAGGCGGGGTTCTCACAAACCTCGCAGATCCACAAAAAAGATAACCATATTCGCGGCCAGGCGCGTTTTTGCCCGCACAAACGCCTGAACAACGCCTTCATGTTGCACGCCTCGACCAGCCCGTTCTACCCGCTGTTTGCGGCGCTGGATATCAATGCCAAAATCCACGAAGGGGAGAGCGGTCGCCGCCTGTGGGCGGAGTGCGTTGCGCTGGGCATTGACGCGCGTAAAGCCATTCTCGCCCGTTGCAAACTGCTTCAGCCCTTTATTCCATTGGAGGTTGACGGCAAGCCGTGGCAGGCATATCCGACGGAGACCATTGCCAGCAATCGTCGTTTCTTCAGTTTTGAACCCGGGGCGAAATGGCATGGCTTTGAGGGTTATGCGGATGACCAGTATTTTGTCGACCCCTGTAAACTGTTACTGACCACGCCAGGTATTGATGCCGATAGCGGGCGGTACACCGAATTCGGCATCCCGGCGACCATTCTCGCCCACTATCTGCGTGAGAACGGTATTGTGCCTGAGAAGTGCGATCTCAACTCGATTCTGTTCTTGCTGACACCCGCCGAGAGCGAAGAGAAACTGGCGCGGCTGGTCGCGATGCTGGCGAAATTTGAACGGCACATTGAAGACGATACGCTGCTTGCGGATGTATTGCCGACGGTTTTTCAGAAATACCCGGTGCGCTACCGCGATTACACCCTGCGTGAGCTATGTCAGGAGATGCACAACCTGTACGTTAGCTTTGACGTTAAGGATCTGCAAAAAGCGATGTTTCGCAAAGAAAGCCTGCCGCATGTGGCGATGAACCCACAGGACGCCAACAGCGCCTTTATTCGCGGCGATGTAGAGCTGGTGCGTATCAGCGAGGCGGATGGGCATATTGCTGCCGAGGGGGCATTGCCATACCCGCCGGGCGTACTGTGCGTGGTGCCGGGGGAGATTTGGGGCGGCGCGGCGCAGCGTTATTTTTTGGCGCTGGAAGAGGGCATCAATCTGTTGCCCGGTTTTTCGCCGGAATTGCAGGGAGTGTATAGCGAGACCGATGCCGATGGAATTCAACGTTTGTACGGATATGTTTTAAAGTAACGTTGCCTGCAGGCCGGATAAGGCATTTACGCCTTATCCGGCCTGCGAAACAGGGCAAGAATTAATGTGCAACGGGTTGCGAACCTGCCGGAACGCGAACGTGTTTGTATTTGAACAAGGCTACGAACGCGAAGGCCAGCACCAGCGAGTAGCCTGCGAAGATGAGCCACACGGTCTGCCAGTCGGTAATGCCGTTTTGAGTGTAATACTCCACCACTTTACCGCTCACAATGCCGCCCAGGATACAGCCGAAGCCGTTGGTCATCATCAGGAACATCCCCTGCGCGCTGGCGCGGATTTCCGGACGTACTTCTTTTTCGACAAACACCGAGCCAGAAATGTTGAAGAAGTCGAAGGCGCAGCCGTACACAATCATCGACAATACCAGCAGAACGGTACCGAACGGCGTCGGGTCGCCATAAGCGAACAGGCCGAAACGCAGCATCCACGCCACAATACTGATAAGCATAACGTTCTTAATACCATAACGGCTCAGGAAGAACGGAATGGTCAGGATGAATAACGTTTCAGAAATCTGCGAAATCGACATCATCACCGAGGCGTGCTGCACGATAAAGCTACTGGCGAATAGCGGATCTTTATCAAAGCTATGCAGGAAGGTGTTGCCAAACATGTTGGTGATCTGCAGTTCCGCGCCCAGCATCATGGAGAAGATGAAGAAAATCGCCATCCGCTTATTTTTAAACAGCGCAAAAGCGTCAAGGCCCAGCATTGATGTCCAGCTCTGGTTTTTCTGTTGGTTCGCCACCGGAATGTGCGGCAGGGTAAAGGTAAACAGTACCAGCAGAACGGAAAGCGTCGCGCCGATATAAAGCTGCATATGGCTCAGCTCGAAACCGGAGAAACTCACGCCCCACATCGCCAGAATAAAGCCAATGGTACCCCAGATACGGATAGGTGGGAAGTCAGTCACAATATCCATGCCGGCAGACTGCAGGCGGTAATACGATATAGTATTGATCAAGCCCAACGTCGGCATATAGGCCAACGAGTTAAGCAGGATCACAAAGAACATCGCCCCAGGCGTAGTGACTTCCGCGGCCATGAATAGCGTGATGGCGCCGACAACATGACACAGGGCATAGACCCATTTCGCGCTCAGCCATTTGTCAGCCACAATGCCTAACAAGGTCGGCATAAAGACGGCGGCAATCCCCAGTGAACTATAAACTGCGCCAATAGATGCGCCGTCAAATTTTAAGGTGACGAACATATACGAGCCCAGGGTAGTGAGCCAGCTTCCCCACAGACAGAACTGCAGAAAAGAGAGTATTTTAAGCTGCAGCTTAAGATTCATGTTAATTTCCTCACACCTGAGAGCGGATGAATGTTTTAAAAGGCACATTTGCCGTTGTGATTTGGTGTGATTCTATCAATGAGAGGCGGGCTTTTTTTGTTACCTGTGACAAATATTTGCAAACAATTTCTGATTGCAAAGCAAAAGGGTGACGGAGTTAACACTTTTACCTTTCCCGCCTCTGTCATTTGCCAACCAGAGGCGGGATGCGATGGTTTATCAGCGGCGATACGATCGCTGGGCGGAATTCACCTTATACAGATAGCGGCGCGACTCCGCAGATGGATGTCGGGTGGTTAATATCTGGTACACATCCCCCGGCGACATGCGGTTAATCATATTCGCGGCCTGAATCTTATCGTTCGAGAATACGCGTAATACGCTGCCTGCGCCGCCATTGTAGGCGGTAATGACCGCATAGCGCCGCGACGTCGGATTCTCGATACCGCTCAGATAGACATTATTCAACATCGCCAGATACGCTGTGCCGGTATCGATATTGCTGGCGGGGTCGAACAGGAAGTTACGGCTTGGCGTGCCGGACTTACCCTGAGAACGGAAAACATCTTTCCCGGCGCTGTGTTGCACTACCTGCATCAGGCCCAGCGCATCCGCGTGGCTGACCGCATACGGGTTAAACGAGGACTCCGTTTGCATAATCGCCAGAATCAGCGACTCGTCAACGCCGTATTTACGGGAGGCCTGGCGTACCATGCCAATGTATTTATGCGCGCGTTTATCAAGGTGGTTCGGCACCAGATTAATGGTGACGCTGTAAATAATACGCAGGCCGTTACTGCGGCTTTTGAGCCGCGTTTTCAGCAAGTAATCCGCGAATGTCGTGGCGCGGCCTTCCCAGCGAATAGGCTGGCCGGTATTGTCGAGGACCTGACCATACAGGAAGGGTTCTTTAGAAATTTTTATGTCATCGACATCGGAGTAAAGATCGACGGAGGTTGGGTCGTCACCCATGAGCAACGTTTTAATAATGGCCCGGCGCAGATGTGCGGTAGGTTCCGTCCCGGCGATGGTTTCAACGGTAATGGTCCCATCATCAAAGTTGATGTGGCTACGGGTCTGGAACTGATCGGTATATTTGACGTAGTCTTTCGGCCCGGCAATCAGGACTTCCTTATATCCCCACAGATTTTCAATATTGTTGGCAAATTGCCCCATCAAAATATCAAAGCCGTTGGTATCCTTGACCCAGGCTTCATTATACGTCTCGCCTTTTTTGGTCGAACTGGAGCAGGAGATGAGCAACGGCGCAATAACAGCAAGCGCGAGTAATTTTTTCATCATTCCGGGAGTGCATGTTGTGTTGTCGTTATGCCATGTTGCCGGGCAGCGGCGCTAAGGGCTTATCCGGCATAACTCACAGGCCGAATAAGCGCAGCCTCATTCAGCAACGGGCCTATTTTTTATCTTCCGGCGTATAACCTTCGATATGAACGTCTTTGCCTTCGAACAGGAAGCTCACCATCTCCTGTTCCAGCAGTTTACGGTGCTCGGCGTTCATCATGTTGAGCTTTTTCTCGTTAATCAACATGGTCTGCTTATGCTGCCACTGCGCCCACGCGTCCTTAGAGATCTCGTTATAGATACGTTTTCCCAGTTCGCCAGGGTAGAGCTGAAAATCTTGCCCTTCAGCGTCGCGTTGCAGGTAAGTACAAAAAATCGTTCTGCTCATAAGTCATCCTCTTCATCGACCGGGGCGTTAAACTGGCGCTCCGGTACGTAACTGCTGTAACAAGCGCTCCACGGGGGCCGCCAGTCCGACTGACGGCGGTTGCGCTAAGTTATACCAGAGCGCGCTGCCTTCATCCATGCAGGCGTCCAGTGACGACACGGGAAGCCACATAGGCACAATATCCAGATGGAAATGGCTAAATGTGTGGCGAAACGCATTAAGCTGGGTCAAATTATCAGCGTTAACATGCCGTTGCGCCAGCCATTCACGTAATTCATCTTCGCTGGCGAACTGCGGAAAGCAGTAGAGTCCGCCCCATAAACCGCTGGGAGGGCGCTGCGCCAGGAAAATCTCCTGATTATGCTGTAACAATAAAAAGTAACCCGTCCGCTCCGGCAACGTCTGTTTCGGTTTCTTGCCCGGATAGCGTGACCAGCTTTCATGCGCAGCGGCGATACAACCGTTTTGCAGCGGACACAGGGCGCACTTTGGCTTTGAACGCGTACAAACCATCGCGCCCAGATCCATCATCGCCTGATTAAAACGCTCCACGCCGCGTGCGGGCGTCACTTGCTCGCTCAGCGTCCACAGCGTATTCTCCACCTCTTTTTTTCCAGGCCAGCCGCTAACAGCATAACAGCGAGCCAGCACACGTTTAACGTTTCCATCAAGAATCGGATAATGTTTACCTAACGCGAGGGAGAGAATTGCGCCGGCGGTTGAACGCCCGACGCCGGGTAGCGCGGCGATTTCGGCAAAAGTTTGCGGGAATTCTCCACCGTGAAGCGTCGCCACCTGTTGCGCCGCTTTATGCAAATTACGCGCGCGGGCGTAATAGCCGAGCCCGGTCCATAAATGGAGCACTTCATCCAGCGGCGCATTCGCTAAATCTGTTACCGTGGGAAAGCGCGCCATAAATCGCTCAAAGTAAGGAATCACCGTCGTCACCTGCGTTTGTTGCAACATGACTTCCGAGAGCCATACTTTGTAAGGCGTCTTGTTAATTTGCCAGGGCAGCGTTTTCCGCCCGTATTTGTCGTACCAGTCCAGAACCTGGGCTGAAAATTGAGACGCTTGCATGGAAACTCATTCATTATTGCCGGGGGCAAGATTGCAGCACAGAGGCCGCAGGGTGTAAACCGGAACTTTCCGCAGTGCGCTTCATGCTTGCATCCGGCAACTAACTTTGGATAATGCCCGTTTTCAGAACTCAAACACAGCAGACTACACTTTTATGAAAAACGACGTCATTTCACCGGAATTTGATGAAAACGGTCGCCCGCTGCGCCGTATTCGTAGTTTTGTTCGTCGCCAGGGGCGACTGACAAAGGGGCAAGAACACGCGCTGGAAAACTACTGGCCGGTGATGGGCGTCGAGTTCAGCGAAGCGCCGGTAGATTTCGCCACGTTGTTTGGTCGCGAAGCGCCGGTGACGCTGGAGATTGGTTTTGGCATGGGGGCGTCTCTCGTGGCGATGGCGAAAGCGCGCCCGGAGCAGAATTTCCTCGGCATTGAAGTGCATTCGCCCGGTGTCGGCGCGTGTCTGGCGTCCGCTCATGAAGAGGGCGTTGAAAACCTGCGCGTCATGTGCCACGACGCGGTAGAAGTGTTGCATACAATGATTCCTGACAATTCTTTATCGATGGTTCAGCTCTTTTTCCCTGACCCGTGGCATAAAGCGCGTCATAATAAACGCCGTATCGTTCAGGTGCCGTTTGCTGAACTGGTATTGAGCAAGCTGAAATTGGGCGGCGTTTTCCATATGGCGACCGACTGGGAAGCGTATGCGGAACACATGCTTGAAGTCATGTCTTCTATCGACGGGTACAAAAATCTGTCAGAGAGCAATGATTATGTACCGCGCCCGGAATCGCGCCCGGTAACGAAATTTGAACAACGTGGCCATCGTCTTGGTCATGGCGTATGGGACTTAATGTTCGAGAGGGTGAAATAATGGCAAAGAACCGTAGTCGTCGTCTGCGTAAAAAAATGCACATTGACGAATTCCAGGAATTAGGATTTTCGGTGGCATGGCGTTTTCCGGAAGGTACATCTGAAGAGCAGATCGATAAGACTGTCGATGACTTTATTAATGACGTTATTGAGCCTAATAAACTGGCGTTTGACGGCAGCGGCTACCTGGCCTGGGAAGGGCTGATTTGTATGCAGGAAATCGGTAAATGTACCGAAGAACATCAGGCGATTGTGCGTAAGTGGCTGGAAGCGCGCAACCTTGAAGAAGTCCGAACCAGCGAACTTTTCGACGTTTGGTGGGACTAATGAGTACAGGGTCGGCAAATGCCGGCCCGCTTTGTCTTGAGGGAAAGTTATGATGCGCAAAACGCTGCTGGCGGCAGTGCTAACGTTTACGGCGATGGCCGCTCATGCAGATTACAAATGCAGCGTCACGCCGCGTGACGATGTGATCCTGAGTCCACAAACGGTGCAGGTGAAAGGTGAAAACGGCAACCTGGTGATCACGCCGGACGGCAATGTGATGTACAACGGTAAGCAGTACACCCTTAGCGCCGCGCAGCGCGAGCAAGCGAAAGATTACCAGGCGGAGCTGCGAAGCGCGCTGCCGTGGATTGATGAGGGCGCCCGATCGCGCGTCGAAAAAGGCCGCGTGGCGCTGGATAAAATCATCGCTAAAGAGGTGGGCGAAAGCAGCAACATGCGTAGCCGTCTGACGAAGCTTGATGCGCAATTAAAAGCGCAAATGAACCGCATTATCGAACATCGTACGGATGGCCTGACGTTCCACTATAAGGCTATCGACCAGGTGCGTGCCGACGGTCAGCAGTTGGTGAATCAGGCGATGGGCGGTATTTTGCAGGACAGCATTAACGAAATGGGCGCCAAAGCGGTGCTTAAAGGCGGCGGCAATCCTTTACAGGGCGTGATGGGCAGCCTCGGTGGTTTGCAAACCGCTATCCAGAACGAATGGAAAAACCAGGAGAAAGATTTCCAGCAGTTTGGCAAAGATGTCTGTAGCCGCGTAGTGACCTTAGAAGATAGCCGCAAAGCGCTGGTTGGCAGCCTGAAGTAATCTTTCCTTTTTAAACAATGGCGCAGATCGTATCTGCGCCTTTTTATTCTGTTTTTTCCTGCATTTTGTTATCCATCTCTAAAAAATACTCTCTGTCGGATATATATCGCTGGTTAATCGTATGGCGTCACATTATTCGTCTGCAATATAGAGATAATGCGACCAGTTGACATAACTGGAGATATAACATGGAGTTTTTCAGGAAAACGGCATTAGCTGCTCTGGTAATGGGTTTCAGCGGCGCAGCGTTCGCTTTACCGAATATCACCATCTTAGCGACCGGCGGAACGATCGCTGGCGGTGGTGATTCAGCAACAAAATCAAATTATACGGCAGGTAAAGTCGGCGTCGAAAATCTGGTGGATGCCGTTCCTCAATTGAAGGACATTGCGGTAGTGAAAGGCGAGCAGGTCGTTAACATTGGCTCGCAGGATATGAACGATGAAGTCTGGCTCACGCTGGCGAAAAAAATCAATACCGAGTGCGACAGCACCGACGGTTTCGTGATCACCCACGGTACTGATACGATGGAAGAGACCGCTTATTTCCTCGATCTGACCGTGAAATGCAATAAACCGGTGGTACTGGTCGGCGCGATGCGTCCTTCCACGTCAATGAGCGCAGATGGCCCGTTCAACCTCTATAATGCGGTAGTAACAGCGGCTGATAAACAGTCTGCCAACCGCGGCGTGCTGGTGGTAATGAATGATACCGTCATGGACGGACGCGACGTCACTAAGACCAATACGACTGACGTGGCGACGTTTAAAGCGGTTAACTACGGCCCGCTGGGTTATATCCACAACGGTAAAATTGACTACCAGCGTACGCCAGAGCGTAAACATACCACCTCCACCCCGTTCGACGTGTCGAAGCTGACCGCGTTGCCGAAAGTCGGTATCGTTTATAACTATGCGAATGCGTCCGATCTGCCGGCAAAAGCGCTGGTAGACGCGGGTTATGACGGGATCGTGAGCGCAGGCGTGGGTAACGGCAACCTGTATAAAACGGTCTTTGATACCCTGGCGACCGCCGCGCACAACGGTACGGTAGTGGTGCGTTCTTCACGTGTGCCGACGGGCGCAACCACGCAGGATGCGGAAGTTGACGATGCAAAATACGGCTTTGTCGCTTCCGGCACGCTGAACCCGCAAAAAGCGCGTGTCTTACTGCAACTGGCGTTAACCCAGACTAAAGATCCAAAACAGATCCAGTCGATGTTCAATCAGTATTAAAGATAATGCCCCGGTCGGAAGGCCGGGGCTATCTTTGGAAGACCTCTCGCACAACCAACACTATTATCTTGCTAATTATCATCCTGGTTATGATAATCGTGGGCGTCATGTCTCTGGACGGGAGGTCCACAAGTGGTTCGACAATGGATTGCTGGCGCAGCGCTGTTTGCCCTGATTTCAGGCTATAGTTGGGCAGAGGTTGCTCAACCCTCCGATAACATCTTAAAAGAACAGTTTAGTAAGCAGTACCACGGCATACTTAAACTGGATTCCATTACCTTAAAAAATCTTGATTCGACGGGCAATCAGGCCACCTGGTCTGCCGAAGGGGATATTTCTTCCCGTGAAGATATGTATACCGGCGTTGGTATGGCGGCGGATTATTATTTTGTTGAAAAAACCTGGACCAAAGATCGTCCCGTTAAATTTTCTGCCATGTTAACCAGCAAAGGGACGCCAGCCTCTGGCTGGACGGTGAGCTATTACTCATTACAAATGGCAGCCAGCGATCAGGGCCGGGCTATTGACGACATTAAAACGAATGATAAATACCTGATCGTCAACAGTGATGACTTTAACTATCGGTTTGGCAACATTGAAGCCTCCTGGCGTGCGCAGAAAGCGTCGATCCCCGGTCTTGAAGAACAACTCTCTGCCCTGGATAAGAAAATAGCGGTAGCTAAAAAAGAAGCGGACGCATATTGGGGAAAAGGCGCTGATGGGAAACCGTTGACCCGCGCCGAGGCGTTTAAAAAGACGTTAAAAGAGCGCGATGATTATGTAAAAGCCAACGATAGCAGCGTATATGCCGAGAAATACGAAAAAGAGGTCTATCAACCGGCATTAGACGCGTGTCGTAAGCAGAGTGAGCCGTGCAATGAAGCGGCTATTCAGCAGAAAAGAGATTTAGACATACACGAGCAACGGCGGCAGGTATTTTTGAAATCAGAAGAGCTGCGTCGAAAAGCGCAGAATGACTGGATAACGTTAGAGAAAGGGCAATATCCGCTGAATATAGCGGTACAGAAACTTCAGATGCAACAGAGTGATATCCGCATGAAAATCATGGATATTAATGACGGTTACGAGCGCTGGAAAAAAGATACGGACGATTTGCGTCGTAAAGGGGTTATTAAATAATGCGCTTGCCGGCGGCGCATTAACCGCCACAGGTCGGTAAGCGTCGCGCCATCAGGTATTTTACCCGCTGGCGCGACAGGCTTATTCCTTGTTATTCCGCGAGAAACAACTCAAGAAGAGAGTTTAAAAACAGTTTACCGTGCCGGGTAATCTGCCAGTATTGCTCGCATTCGGTCAGGTAGCCCTGGGCAATAGCCTCGTCGATTGGCTGACGAATAACCGCTTCCGTAAGCCCGGTGTAGTCGACAAATTCGGCGCGAGGCGCGCGCTCCAGCAACCGAAAACGATTCATAAAGAACTCAAAGGGTTTATCGTCATCACTCACGTCACGCTGGCTTTCCTGGTAACGTCCCTGCATATAACCGCGTGGGTGACGGGTTTTGGTGGTGCGCAAGATCCTGCTGTCCGGGAAGGTGACTTTACCGTGGGCGCCGCAGCCAATACCCAGATAGTCGCCAAAGCGCCAGTAGTTCAGATTATGCTGGCACTGATAACCGGGTTTGGCATAGGCCGACGTTTCGTATTGCTGATAGCCCGCGGCGGTTAATAACTGGTGGCCCTGCTCAAAGATATCCCACAGCGCGTCATCGTCCGGTAAAACCGGCGGACGCGAACCGAACAAAGTGTTGGGTTCAATCGTCAATTGATACCATGAGAGATGCGGCGGATTAAGCGCAATCGCCTGTCGCAAATCATTCAGCGCCTCTTCCAGCGTTTGATCCGGCAATCCATGCATCAAGTCGAGGTTAAAGCTGCGTAGCCCAAGTCCATTTGCCAGTCTTGCTGCCCGCATCGCCTCTTGTGGACCGTGAATACGGCCAAGACGTTTCAGCTTAGGCTCACTAAAGCTCTGCACGCCAATGGAGATCCGGTTTACGCCGGCGCGCTGATAGTCGATGAAGCGGTCGGCTTCGACCGTGCCGGGGTTCGCTTCCATGGTAATTTCCGCATCCGCCGCCAGATTCAGGCGCGCACGCACGCCGTCCAGCAGCGTTTGCATCGCCGGCCCGGAAAGCAGGCTTGGCGTACCGCCGCCAATAAAAATGGTCTTTACTTCACGCCCTTGCGCCCAGGCGACATCGGCGTCCAGATCGTTTAACAGATGCTGGACGTAGTCGTCATGCGGCACCTCGCCCTTCAACGCATGGGAATTGAAGTCGCAATATGGACATTTTTGTACACACCAGGGAATATGAATATAAAGACTGAGCGGCGGTAGTTTAGCCATTGCGTAACGCATCCAGCAGCAGCTTGAGCGCTTGTCCACGATGGGAAATCGCGCTTTTTTCTTCACGGGTCAGTTCTGCGGCGGTTTTGCCTTCAGACGGTACGAAGAAAATAGGATCATAGCCAAATCCGCCATTTCCGGCCGCCTGGCGAGTAATGACGCCAGGCCAGCTACCGTGACAGACTATCGGTGTGGGATCTTCCGCATGACGCAAATAAACCAGTACACAATGGAATCGCGCCTGGCGTTTGTCGTCCGGAACATCCCGTAGAGTATGCAGCAGTTTTTCCAGATTTTGCTGATCTGTCGCGTTTTCGCCAGAATAGCGCGCGGAATAGATACCCGGCGCGCCGCCTAAAACGTCAACGGCCAGACCGGAGTCATCGGCAATGGCGGGTAGACCGGTCATTTTAGCGGCATGGCGCGCTTTGAGAATCGCGTTTTCAATAAACGTCAGGCCGGTTTCTTCCGCGGAGTCAACGCCCAGTTCCGTTTGCGCTACCACATCAAGCCCAAAATCGCTTAACAGCGACGCGAGCTCGCGCACTTTACCGGCGTTGCCGGTTGCGAGAACAACTTTTTGCATGGAATACCTACTCAGTTAACGCCGCAATTTCCGGCGGGATCTGTTGCGGGTGAATAATTTTTACCTGTTTGTGACGGCCCAGCTCGCCTTTTTCGATGACGATCTGACTTTTCGCCACGCGAAACTGTTTACCGAGAAACTTGATCAGATGGCTGTTTGCCTGACCGTCAACCGGCGGGGCAGTAATGGCGACTTTCACCTCGTCGCCATGTAAGCCCACAATACTGTCGCGGCTGGCTTTCGGCTGAATATAAAGCCGTAACACCAGACCGTCTTCGCAGCGAGTCACAGCACTCATAACGCCATCCACAGCCCCGGCAGCAACATGTTGCCTGTCGCTTGTAAGACTTCAGCGATCCCCATATTAACGACATACAGTAGCAGCACCAGAACCATCGGCGAGAAGTCGATGCCGCCCATCGCAGGCAGTATACGGCGAATCGGGCTGAGCAGCGGCTCGGCAAGCTGAATCAATACATATTCAATCGGGCTACGACCCTGGCTCACCCAGCTCATGATAGCCATGACCAGCAGCACCCAGAAGATCAGCAGGCCGATTGTTTTAAGTAAGATAAGCACCGCGGCAATCCAGATAATCGCCTGAAACGTAATGACCTTAAACAGCACTATCGCCTTAATAACGCTAAGAATAAACGCCACCAGCAGGGAAGCGCTGTCGATCGGCCCCATTGGTGGGATAATACGACGCAGCGGTCCGATGATGGGCTGCGTAATTTTCACCACGAACTGGGAAAAAGGGTTGTAAAAGTCACAGCGGGCCCACTGCATCCACACGCGCAATAATAGCACCATGGTATACAGCTCAATTACCGTTGAGAGCAGGAAGGTCAACGTATTCATGGCGTTCCTCAGTTTTCCTTAATTTTGTGTGTAATCACGAGCACCAAAGATAGCGGTGCCGATGCGCACCATTGTGCTACCTGCCGCAATCGCGGCTTCCATATCGTCGCTCATACCCAGAGATAGGGTATCAACGTCAGGGTAGCGCGCTTTCAGCCCGGCAAATGCTACAGCCATTTGACGTGCGACTTCAAACTGCCTTACATAATCTGACTCTGGCGCCGGGATCGCCATCAGTCCGCGAAGCCGCAGACGCGGCAGTGTAGCCACCGCAGCGGCCAGCTCATCCAGTTCCGCCAGCGGAATGCCTGATTTGCTGTTTTCATCGCTGATATTAATTTGGATCAGAACATTTAGCGCCGGCAGATTATCCGGACGCTGTTCGCTCAGCCGCGAGGCGATACGCAAGCGATCGATGGTATGACACCAGTCAAAATGCTCGGCCACCAGCCGACTTTTGTTGGACTGTAAAGGGCCAATAAAGTGCCAGTGCAGGCCTTCCACTTTCGCTTCCTGAAAGTGGCGGATTTTTTCCACCCCCTCTTGTACATAATTTTCACCAAATGCCCGTTGTCCGGCGGCAATGGCTTCTGCGATGTCGCTCGCAGGTTTGGTTTTACTCACTGCAAGCAACGTAACTTCTTCTGAAGAGCGGCCGCAACGCGTCGCCGCGGCGGAGATTTTGTCCCGGATGTGTGCCAGGTTATGCGCGATATCGTTCATTTTCCGAGGATGTTTATATGAATATGGAAGAAATTGTGACGCTTAGTGTAAAGCATAACGTCTCGGATCTACACCTGTGTAACGCCTGGCCTGCGCGATGGCGCAAACAAGGACGCATGGAGACTGCGCCTTTTACCGCGCCAGATGTCGACAGGCTTCTGCTTGATTGGCTTAATGACGCGCAACAATATCAGTGGCGAACGCACGGTCAGCTTGATTTCGCCGTCTCGCTGTCTGGCACGCGGCGCCTGCGCGCCAGTGCGTTCACACATCAACAGGGAACGTCGCTGGCGCTACGGCTATTGCCCGAGCGTTGTCCTGATCTGGCGGAAATCCAGACGCCGCCGATAGTACCCGCACTGCTTGCCAGCGAGAACGGACTGATTCTGGTCACTGGCGCTACTGGCTGCGGGAAATCCACTACGCTGGCGGCGATGGTGGGACATCTTAATCAACATGCCGATAAACACATCCTGACGCTGGAAGATCCTATTGAGTACCGTTACACCAGCAAGCGTTGCCTGATACAGCAGCGGGAAATCGGCCAGCATTGCGCCACTTTTGCCGCCGGGCTGCGCGCGGCGTTGCGTGAAGATCCCGATGTCATTTTGCTGGGAGAGCTGCGTGACAGCGAGACCATTCGCCTGGCGCTGACGGCGGCGGAAACGGGGCATCTGGTACTGGCAACCCTGCATACTCGCGGTGCGGCGCAGGCGGTGGAAAGATTAGTGGATAGTTTTCCGGCGCAGGAAAAAGAACCGGTACGCAGCCAACTGGCGGGTAGTCTGCGCGCCGTACTATCACAAAAACTGGAGGTCGACAGACAGGATGGGCGCGTGGCGTTGTTTGAATTACTGATTAATACGCCAGCCACAGGGAATTTGATCCGTGAAGGCAAACTCCATCAGTTGGCCCACGTGATACAAACCGGGCAGCAGCAGGGGATGATGACATTCGCCCAGAGCGCGCAATGGCGTCAGGCGCAGGGACGACTGTAGCGAAGATGGCGGCGTAGGGGCGTTGTAAAGTGTTGGCTGGCGCGGTGGATTGAACGGCATGCAGGCTTGTATCCTGGCGAACCGGCGTTAAAATCGCAGCTTTGTTAAAACCACAGCGAAGCCATTTAACGATGTCATCACAACCGAATCAAAGCCTGATAGATGGCATTCGCTGTCTGCAATATCTGGTCTCCAGCGACCGTGCTATCGGATGTCGCGAGCTTGCCCGGCTGATGGATATTAATACCACGCGCGTTAATCGCCTGTTAATGACGATGGCCTCTATTGGACTCACGATGCAGGATGAGCACCGACGCTATTTACCCGGGCCAGGCATTCATGCTTTGGCGGCGCAGGCGATTCGCGGTTCAGCGCTGTTCTCCCATGCGTTGCCTATCCTTGAGCGCCATGCGCCCAAAGACATCGTGGTGGCATTAGGCGTGCTATGGGAGGATCAGATTATCTATATTTATCACTCTACGCCGGGTTCGCAGGGAAGTCAGGCGTTGGCGGGGTTTCGCATGTGCCCGGCCTGGCAGTCGGTAACAGGAGTGGCGTTACTGGCGGCAGAAAGCGATGAGGCGCTAATGCAGCGTTTTACTCCGGAGCAGTGGCGTAATCTGGCGCCGCATGTGGCGCAGCAGCGCCAGCGGGGATACGTGCTGTGGCATCACGCTGATGGTGAAGTTTCTATGGCGCAACCGCTAGACAAGCACGCCGCAGCGCTGGCCTTTGCGGGAATGTGGCGGATTGATGAGGCGGAGGCGGCTGCGCGTTTACAGGCGTTGAAGGCATTAAACCAGCTTATTGCCCAGTAAGCCTGGCAACCGTGACCGCGTTATCCGCCTGCTGACAAAAACGGCTTTAATACCCCTGTTCAAAATAGCTTTCGAGGATAATCACGGCGGAGGCCGAGTCCACTTTGCCTTTATTCAGCGCGCGATACCCACCTCGTTCAAACAGACCGGAGCGTGCTTCAACGGTGCTGAGTCGTTCATCGTGCAGCGTGACAGTTACCCCGAAGCGCCCATGAATACGGTTGGCGAATTTACGGGCGCGCGCCGTCAGCGGTTGTTCAGTGCCATCCATATTGAGCGGTAGCCCGACAATAATTTCGTCCGGCTGCCACTCTTTCAGCAAACGTTCAATGAGCGTCCAGTCGGGCGTGCCGTCCTGTGCTTTGATTGCCGGAAGCGGACGGGCGGTGCCGGTAATGCGTTGTCCTATTGCAACGCCGATGCTTTTTGTGCCGAAGTCAAAGGCCAGTAAGGTGCCGCTCATCAGGCGTGCCCCGCAACGCCAGGCATGGTCAGAATATCAATGCCAATAAGTTTTGCCGCTTCGCGCCAGCGCTCGGCAATGGGCGTTTTGAACAAAATATTGAGATCGGCGGGCGCGGTAAGCCAGGCGTTATCAAGCAACTCTTGTTCAAGCTGGCCTTTATCCCAGGAGGCGTAGCCCAGCGCGACCAGCACATCGGAAGGCTGTTGTTGGGTACCTAACGTTTCCAGCACATCGCGGGAGGTGGTAATCACGGTATTGTCTGAGATACGAATGCTGGAGGCGAAACGTGACGGCGGAGTATGGAGAATAAATCCGCGATCTTCCGCCAGCGGGCCGCCGAGCATCACGGCTTTATCAAGACGAATTGCCGAATCGCGCGGTTCCGGCGTAATTTTTAGTTTTTCCAGAATCCCTTCAATTTGCAGATTTTCCAAAGGCTTATTAATAATAATCCCCATAGCGCCGTCCTGGTTGTGCTCGCAAATATACACCACGGAACGGCGGAAAATCGGGTCCTGGAGCGCAGGCATGGCAATAAGAAAGTGATGCTGTAAATTCATTGTCAGAGGTTCTGTTTCCTGGTTCAAAAAAACGACAGCGTTCAGTATGTGGGGAAAGCGGACGGTTGTCACTCATATAAGCCGTCTTTTGCCAAAGGACGGCGGCCTTATCGGGCAATAGATTGCCGGATGGCGATGCTGATGCGCCGCCTTATCCGACCGGGGCGGCGTGATTGCTCAGGCCCGGTAAGCGCACGCCACCGGGCAATAAACGTTTACTTCGCCAGACGCGCTTCGATGGCGTCCATCAACATCCCGGTGATAGAGATCGGGTATTCCGCTTCAATTTCACGCACGCAGGTTGGGCTGGTCACGTTAATTTCCGTTAAGCGGTCGCCGATAATATCCAGACCGACGAAAATAAGCCCTTTGGCTTTAAGCGTCGGCCCAACGCGGCGGGCGATTTCCCAGTCGCTTTCGCTCAACGGACGGGGTTCGCCGCGACCACCAGCCGCCAGGTTGCCGCGGGTTTCGCCGCCCTGCGGAATACGCGCCAGGCAGTAAGGCACCGGCTCGCCGTCGACGACCAGGACGCGCTTATCGCCATCTTTGATCGCGGGCAAATAGTTCTGCGCCATGCAGTAGCGGTTGCCCAGCTCGGTCAGCGTTTCGGCAATAACGCCTATGTTAGGATCGCCTTCCTTAACGCGGAAAATGGACGCGCCGCCCATACCGTCCAGCGGTTTCATAATGATATCGCCGTGCTTTTCCCAAAACGCTTTGAGCTGCGCTTTATTGCGCGTTACCAGCGTTTCCGGCGTCAGATCGGCAAACCAGGCGGTATACAGTTTTTCATTACAGTCGCGCAGGCTTTGCGGTTTGTTGACGATCAGCGTCCCTTCTTCTTCAGCGCGTTCCAGAATATAGGTCGCATAAATAAACTCGGTATCAAACGGCGGATCTTTACGCATCAAAATGACGTCCAGATCGGCGAGTTTAATCTCCTGCTCGCTGCCGAACTCGTACCATTTATCGTAATTTTGCTCCACGCTCAACGTTCGCGTGCGGGCGCGGGCTTCGCCGTTAATCAGATAAAGGTCGGCCATCTCCATATAATGAAGTTCATAACCACGACGTTGGGCCTCCAGCAGCATAGCGAAACTGGTGTCTTTCTTGATGTTGATGTGTGCGATGGGGTCCATCACGATGCCGAGCTTGATCATTATTTTCTCCGTTAACGCTTCATCCTAAGTCGCCAAAACGCACCTGTAGCGCGGTAATGGCGGTGAGCGCGGTTGTCTCAGTACGCAGAACGCGAGGTCCTAACAGAATATCAGTAAACTGATAGCGCGCGGTCATCGCGATTTCGTCCGCCGACAGCCCGCCTTCCGGGCCGATCAGCAGTCGGACGCGTTCAACCGGCAGCGGCAGAGTGTTGATGCTGGCATGGGCGCGCGGATGAAGATTGAGCTTCAGCCCGGAATCTTGCTCGGCGCACCAGGCTTCCAGCGCCATCGGCGGGCGAATTTCCGGCACCCGGTTACGCCCGCATTGTTCGCAGGCGGCGATGGCGATCTTTTGCCACTGCTGGCGCTTTTTGTTCAGACGTTCATTATCCAGTTTAACGCCACAGCGCTCAGAGAACAGTGGCGTAATGAGGCTTACACCTAGTTCGATCGATTTCTGGATAGTAAATTCCATTTTTTCACCGCGCGACATCACCTGGCCCAGATGGATATGTAGCGGCGATTCACGATCGTCGATTTCGCCTTTCATCACTTGCACTTCAACGCTTTTCTTACTGGCGCTAATGATTTCAGCATCGAATACCTGATTGCTGCCGTCAAACAGCTGTAACGCTTGTCCCGGTCCCATGCGCAGTACACGACCAATATGGTTGGCCGCATCTTCGCATAACGAAATCTGCGTACCGGACGTCAACAATTCAGGGTGATAAATGCGGGGAATACGCATAATAAAAAAATCCGCGTCATGGCCCCGGCGTTTGGCTATCCAGGGCATGGGTTAACAAGAATCCCGCTAGTGTAGGTTAGCTCTTTCGCGCCTGGCAAGCGCGTTGCACATAGGGATTATGATTACCCTGGACCTTCGCGATACGCGCATCGCGCTCGCACTCCCAGGCGGTAACGGGGTACTGCTTATCCCAGACGTTAAAAAGCTGCGTTTGTTGGCGGGAAAGTTTCAGTTGGTATTGGTCGCGCATATAAAAATAAGTGCGGGCGATTGCGCCACGGGCGCGGGCGGGCGGCTCGGCGAGCTTCGCTTTGAAATCCACTTTCATGGCGCACTGCCCGTACTGACCTTCGCCGCCGTTCCACTGGCTATACATAAAGTTGCCGCGATCGCCATTCACTTCGCCAATCGCGGGTTGCAGGTTATGCATATCGCTTTCCATTTTGCGGTAGACCGGGTCTTTAGCGCAGTTTTTTCGCCCGCCGTCCTGCCAGCACTGGCGCTGATGACCGAATTGCCAGGCGGGGACAACGTGCTCCCACTCAATGCGTCTGGCGCGATTCTCGTTTTTACGCACCTTATAGCCGCAGGACTCCAGGTCTACGACGCCTTTTTTACCCTGCCAGCGGATTTGGCACCCGCAGTAAAAGCTGCCGGGCGCGTCAGCATTGACTTTGACGCTCGCCGCTTTGGCCTGAGAAAAATTGTTAATGCCATCGGCCAGGGCCTGGCCTGAAAACGCTGCGGCCAGCAACGCAGCGGCAAAAGAAAAATTACGGTACATTGCACACTCCATAGCAAAACGAGCCCGCAACGTAACGAAAGTTGTGTCTGTATGCAATCAGTCCGCTCAGGAAAGTTCCCGGACGTTTCGGGAACTACCCGGCGACCAGTGGTTCACCGCAGTGAACGCAACGATAAACCGCTTCGCCGCGTACTACCCGATTATGACGGCGGACGGTGAGTTGATGTTGCTGGCATTGGCAATGGTAGGGAAAGGTATTGCGCCGTACGGATTGCAGAGCAAATTGATGAGTACGTCTGGCCGGAACGCCCAGCACGCTTTCCATCATCCACTTCCATTCCTTGCCATGCGGAGCCTTGCGTCCGAAGTGCTTCCACACCAACAGATGCGCCAGTTCATGCGGCACGACCTCTGCAATAAAGGTGTCGATGTTTTCCAGCAGTAACACCGGGTTGAGGCGGATTTCGTAGCTCTCCAGCCAGGCGGTGCCCGCCGAGGTGCCGCGTTGCGTATACACCAGTTTCGGCTCCGGATAATGTCTATCGAGCTTGAGGTTCGCCTGGGCGAGATTTTCCCGCAGACGGCGCATCACGGCCTGCTGGATAGCGATAGGGAGACGAGGGGTTTTCATAGCGGCAGAGAATAGTGCGACGGAAGAGGGACTGCAAGAAAAACGCTTCCTCCTGTGGCAGGAGGAAGCGTGGAGGGATTAGTCGTGGGCGCCGATTTCGCGCAGTTTACGACCTTTCATCAGGTTACGTTCAATGTGTTCCAGCGAAACGTGTTTGGTTTCCGGCACCAGCCACAGGGTCAGCAGGATAAACAGCACGTTCAGGCCAGCGTAGACCCAGAAAGTGTTGGCGTTACCCAGATTGTTCAGCATGGTCAGGAACGTTGCGCCGACGATCATATTGGCGATCCAGTTGGTCGCGGTGGAGCAGGTGATGCCGAAATCGCGGCCTTTCAGCGGCTGGATTTCGGAGCACAGTACCCAAATCAGCGGACCAGCGCTCATCGCAAATCCAATGATGAACATCAGCAGCATAGCGATAGCGAAGTATTGCGCAGACGGCGAATGGATGCCGATGTGCATCATCGTACCCAGAATCCCCATACCAATCGCCATGACCAGGAAGCCCAGCGTCAGGGTCGGCTTGCGGCCCCAGCGGTCAACCAGGCCGATAGCGATGAAGGTTGCCAGCACGTTAGTCAGACCAACAATAACGGTGCCCCACATCTGCTCCGTGGTATTCGTGTACCCCGCCAGTTCGAAGATTTTCGGCGCGTAATACATAATGACGTTCATCCCGGTAAATTGCTGCATGACCTGCAACAAAATGCCAAGAAACACGGCGCGGCGGAAGTTGCTGTTCTCTTTGAACAGCGCCCAACCGCTCTGTTTAACCTGCAAACTTTCGCGAATTTCATCGAGCTCACGTTTTGCTTCCGCACTGGTGTCACGCAGGCGCAACAGGACGCGTTCAGCATCATGGAAACGGCGTTTCGCCGCAAACCAGCGCGGGCTGTCCGGCAGGAAGAAGACGCCGATCAGCAGCAGAATGGCCGGGATGATGATCACGCCGAGCATCCAGCGCCATGCGCCGCTGTAGCTGAACGCGGTATCGGACAGATAAGCGCCCAGAATCCCGATGGTGATCATGAGCTGGTACATTGAGATCATACTGCCGCGAATTTTTTCCGGCGCGATCTCGGACAGGTACAACGGTGCAGTGTAGGAAGCGACGCCGACGGCCAGACCCAGCAGCACGCGAGAAATAATCAGGACTTCAACGTTAGGCGCCGCAGCGGAGAACAGCGAACCGGCGACGAACAGGATAGCGCCGATCATCAGGCTTTTTTTACGACCCAGCTTAAAGGAGAGCCAGCCGCTGCCGACAGCGCCGACGGCCGCGCCAAACATCATGGAGCTGACCACCCATTCCTGAGTGTGTGCGGTAATCTGAAACTCGTCGGTAATGAAGGGTAAAGCACCGGCGATAACGCCGATATCCAGGCCAAAAAGTAATCCTGCCAGGGCTGCAAGAAAGCAGACAAAAAATGTCATGGCCTTGTTGGAACGCCCTTGTTTTTTATTGTCAGGCATTATGCCCTCCGGTTGGGTTAGCAATTTTATCGATGTTAAGAGTAGGTGAGTACGCCGTAAAAAGATGTGAGGCTAATCACAATGGTGTAATCGTTTACACTGCTATTTATCTCGGTGATTATTTAATTATCTGAAAAATAATAGTTTTAATAATCTTATAACCATATCAATCGCCTGGTATTCAGACAAAGTTGAAAAATTATGTAATATTTTCATCGCAGAATTAGCATACCGATAGTGATGCGGTCAGTTCTTAATGAAAATGAATGTAACCGCTTTCATGATGACTGAAACTGAATGATAAAAAGTGTAGTCGAAGAAACGAAAGGGGAGAGTGGATTGTGCTGCGCATCACAAAAAGGTCAGTATAAATTCACGCTGGAATATCTGATAACGTTGCGTGTATCAGCAATGATAAAGGCCAGCAGGGCGCTGGCCTTGATAAGTACGGTATGGTTTACCTGACTGAAAAACAGCGTCAGGCGCGGGCGATTATTTCAGACCGGCAGCATCGCGCAGCAGTTGCGCTTTGTCGGTTTTTTCCCATGGGAAGTTTTCGCGACCGAAGTGGCCGTAAGCCGCAGTTTCTTTGTAGATCGGGTGCAGCAGATCCAGCATCTGAATCAAGCCGTACGGGCGCAGGTCGAAGAATTCGCGCACCAGCAGAATCAACTGTTCAGCAGGCACTTTTTCAGTACCGAACGTTTCCACCATGATGGACGTCGGCTCCGCTACGCCGATAGCGTAGGAGACCTGGATTTCACAGCGATCCGCCAGACCTGCCGCCACGATGTTTTTCGCGACATAACGCGCAGCGTAAGCTGCAGAACGGTCAACTTTAGACGGATCTTTACCGGAGAAGGCGCCGCCGCCGTGACGCGCCATACCGCCGTAGGTATCAACGATGATCTTACGACCGGTCAGACCACAATCGCCCATCGGGCCGCCGATAACAAAACGCCCGGTTGGGTTGATAAAAAACTTAGTGGACGTATTTAACCATTCAGACGGCAGAATGGGTTTGATGATCTCTTCCATCACCGCTTCTTGCAGCGATTTTTGGTCGATATCTTCTGCGTGCTGCGTAGAGAGAACCACGGCGTCAATACCGACGATTTTGCCGTCGTCATACTGGAAAGTGACCTGGCTTTTTGCATCCGGACGCAACCATGGCAGGGTGCCATTTTTACGCACTTCAGCCTGACGCTGTACCAGACGGTGCGCGTAGGTGATTGGCGCAGGCATCAGTACGTCGGTTTCATTTGTCGCGTAGCCAAACATCAGGCCCTGGTCGCCCGCGCCTTGTTCCAGCGGGTCTGCGCGGTCAACGCCCTGGTTGATATCCGGAGACTGTTTGCCAATTGCGCTCAGTACCGCGCAAGAGTTGGCGTCAAAGCCCATGTCGGAATGCACATAGCCAATTTCGCGCACCGTATTACGGGTAATCTCTTCGATATCGACCCAGGCGCTGGTGGTGATCTCACCGCCAACTAAAACCATGCCGGTTTTAACGTAGGTTTCACAGGCGACGCGTGCTTTCGGATCCTGTTGCAGGATAGCGTCCAACACGGCATCAGAGATTTGGTCTGCGATTTTGTCAGGATGCCCTTCTGATACGGACTCAGACGTAAAAAGGTGTTTTGCCATATTTAATTTCACCTAAGGAGAATTTAGTTAGCTCAAACTGTTGTGCGGAATAGTCATGACAGAAGATTCTACCATGAGTCTGAAGGTTACTGACACTGGCAGTCTGAGTGTTAATCAGTATGGATGGATTAACATCTGGACGGCTATTTTAGGTCACTTCTTCGCCCAATTTCCAGCTTTTTTTGAAGGCCGTCGCAATGTCGGTCAAAATCAGGCGGTAAACGTTTCTGATAATGCTGACATTATGCGCATTTATGCTTTGCTTTTTTTCTGCGTTCTGGGTATAAAACGCGACGCGCGGCTCATACAAAAGCACACGACGTTTTCTTCGTGTCGCCACTTCCAGCCGGGTTAAAACGTTGCTTTGGCTTGTGGGTTCGTCTTACGAGGCGGCCGTGGAGGTGATACGAGATAATGAACCGTTGTATTCTGCTGAATCTGTCGCATCGTTCTGGTGCGCGCATGTCCCCCGCAATCTGCATCTCTGCTTTGCATACCTGCCGATGTTATACCCATCTCGGCGCTTCTCAGGATTCCAGAGCCGGCAATGGCGCTGAAGACTGAACAAGGGCGCTCTTGTTAACGCAAGAGTTTTCTCGTGGTTTCGCCGAACCGTTATCTGTGAGTTCGGTTACGTGTTTACAATGATATGAAAAAGAAACCGGTCGCGCAGGCGGAGCATCAGCGCTATCTGCTGGAAAATCCGCTTGTCTATGGGTTGTTATCGCGTCTTCGGATTGCGATAGTAGTCAACTGTTTTACACTTGCTAATAAAAATTGAGGTTCGCTATGTCTGACGACATGTCTATGGGTTCGCCTTCGTCAGCAGGCGAACAGGGTGTACTACGCTCCATGCAGGAGGTTGCAATGAGCTCCCAGGAAGCCAGCAAGATGCTGCGCACTTACAATATTGCCTGGTGGGGCAATAACTACTACGACGTCAACGAGCTGGGCCATATTAGCGTATGCCCCGATCCCGACGTACCGGAAGCGCGTGTCGATCTTGCCAAACTGGTGAAAGCGCGCGAAGCGCAAGGTCAGCGTCTGCCGGCGCTGTTCTGCTTCCCACAGATCCTGCAACACCGTTTGCGTTCAATTAACGCGGCGTTTAAGCGTGCGCGTGAATCTTACGGTTATAACGGCGACTACTTCCTCGTTTACCCGATTAAGGTCAATCAGCATCGCCGCGTGATCGAGTCCCTTATCCATTCCGGTGAACCGTTGGGGCTGGAAGCGGGGTCAAAAGCGGAATTGATGGCGGTGCTGGCGCATGCCGGCATGACCCGTAGCGTGATCGTCTGTAATGGTTATAAAGACCGTGAATACATTCGGCTGGCGTTGATTGGCGAGAAGATGGGCCATAAGGTTTATCTGGTCATCGAAAAGATGTCTGAAATCGCGATTGTGCTGGAAGAGGCCGAGCGCCTGAACGTGGTTCCTCGCCTGGGCGTGCGTGCGCGTCTGGCCTCTCAGGGGTCCGGTAAGTGGCAATCCTCCGGCGGCGAAAAATCAAAATTCGGCCTGGCGGCGACGCAGGTGCTGCAACTGGTGGAGACCCTGCGTGACGCCGGGCGTCTGGACAGTCTGCAACTGTTGCACTTCCACCTGGGATCGCAGATGGCGAACATTCGCGATATCGCGACCGGCGTGCGCGAGTCCGCGCGTTTCTATGTTGAGCTGCATAAGCTGGGCGTTAATATCCAGTGCTTCGACGTGGGCGGCGGTCTGGGCGTGGATTATGAAGGTACCCGTTCGCAGTCCGACTGTTCGGTGAACTATGGCCTGAACGAATATGCCAATAACATCATCTGGGCGATTGGCGATGCCTGCGAAGAGCATGGTTTACCGCATCCGACGGTGATTACCGAGTCTGGGCGCGCCGTCACTGCGCACCATACGGTACTGGTCTCTAACATTATCGGCGTGGAGCGTAACGAATACACGGATCCGACTGCCCCTGCTGAAGATGCGCCGCGCGCGCTGCAAAATCTGTGGGAAACCTGGCAGGAGATGCATAAGCCTGGCACCCGCCGCTCGCTGCGTGAATGGCTGCATGATAGCCAAATGGATCTGCACGATATTCATATCGGCTACTCTTCCGGCGCGTTTAGTTTGCAGGAGCGCGCCTGGGCGGAGCAACTTTATCTCAGCATGTGCCATGAAGTGCAGAAGCAACTGGACCCGCAAAACCGTGCGCATCGTCCAATTATCGACGAACTGCAAGAGCGGATGGCGGACAAAATGTACGTCAACTTCTCGCTGTTCCAGTCGATGCCGGACGCGTGGGGAATCGATCAGCTCTTTCCGGTACTGCCGCTGGAAGGGTTAGATCAGGTACCGGAACGTCGTGCCGTGCTGCTGGATATAACCTGTGATTCCGATGGCGCTATCGACCACTATATCGATGGCGACGGTATCGCCACGACGATGCCGATGCCGGAATACGATCCAGAGAATCCGCCGATGCTCGGCTTCTTTATGGTCGGCGCCTATCAGGAGATCCTCGGTAACATGCACAACCTGTTTGGCGATACTGAAGCGGTTGACGTGTTTGTCTTCCCGGATGGTAGCGTCGAGGTTGAGCTGTCGGACGAAGGCGATACCGTTGCGGATATGCTGCAATATGTGCAACTGGATCCAAAAACGCTGTTAACGCATTTCCGCGACCAGGTAAAACAGACGGATCTGGACGATGCGTTGCAGCAGCAGTTCCTTGAGGAATTTGAAGCGGGACTGTACGGTTATACTTATCTTGAAGATGAGTAATTAAGAGTATTCCGCTTGTGGGTCGATTTAATTATTTAAGTCGACCCTTTTATATTTTATAAATTCTTAATTATCAGCGGCGTCTCTTCTCTATATGATTTTATGGGCCTACAATCCCCCTAATAATTAAAAAGGGGTGTGAGTATGAGCAAATTTAAATTTAATGCCGTCATTGTTGGCTTGTTTTTGCTGTTAGGCGGCTGTTCCAGCGGAATGCAATCTAATAATGGCTCTTCATCCGACGTCGGCACCGCCTGGGGCGGCGACGTGTATTCATCGGTACAAAGCGTTTCGGTAGAACGTGCCGATCGAGAACCTGCCGAAATGGTGATAATAAATTACTCCACTCAATATCCGTCAGGTTACGATAAAGTTTATAGTATACGTATCAGCGATCTTGAATATGCTGTGCGCGACGCTAATTTTAATTCGATTCCAATTACTCGTCGCTACAACGCATCAATGGGACAATGGCAATATAGTATTCCTGCAAGATCAGGGATGAACTATCAGTTATATATCCGTAATTACAGTCATGATACCAATTACGAAATCGTCGCAACGGTTGATGGCCTGGACGTGTTGAACGGAAAAGCAGGCTCGCTGAATCATCATGGCTATATTGTTAACGCCGGCGATTCACTGGCGATTAAAGGGTTTCGCAAAGATAAACACACTGAGGCGGCATTCCAGTTCGCCGACGTAGCTGACGCTTATGCGGCCCACTCCGCGCAGGGCGACGTACGCAACATCGGCGTCATTGGCTTTGCCGCTTTTGCATTGCAGGGTAAAGCAACAAATACGCTACCGCCTTGTTCCTCGCAGGCTTTCCCGGCGGACAACAACGGGTATGCGCCGCCGCCCTGCCGCAAATAAACCCGGCATCAAACGTCAAATATGCGTTATGGGAATCAGCACCTTTCCTGCCGAGTCTGGTGGGGAAGGACTGTGTGACGCGCATAGCCGTAGGTTGCGGGAAAGAAACGACCACTCTCTGGCAGGGAAATTGTTTACCATAAACATTAGGATTTGTTTACACTACCCTCAAGTGGAGCAATTGCTGTCTACATAGGTATGTGCATGGAACAAATTTTAACCAAGCGGCGCTATTTTGATATAGGGCTGCAAATAGAAGAACTACTCTATTCAGGGGTATTTAAAGCTGGCGAGCGACTTCCGGCGGAGAGAGAACTCAGCGAGCGTTTTCAAACCAGCCGCACGACGATTCGTGAGGCGATTATTATGCTTGAGCTGAAGGGAGTGGTAGAGGTTAAGCAAGGCGCAGGCACTTACTTTATTGATAGTCTGGAAAAAATCAATCAAAAAGCGCTCTTGCCTTACTCAGACATTGGCCCCTTTGAATTGCTACAGGCCCGGCAGGTCATCGAAAGTAACATCACCGGTTTTGCCGCTACGCAAATCAGATTTAATGAACTTAAGCAGCTTAAACGTATTATTGAGCAGCAGGAAAAGCAGATTGGCGGCGACAGCGACAAATTTGAAGAACTGGATCGCCAGTTCCACAATATCATCGCGGAATCCACGCAAAATCGTGTATTAATGAAACAATCTGCCGAGCTGTGGCGGGCTGTCAGGACCGAAAATCCGCGCTGGAAGCAGTTAAACTATAAGTATTTACATAAGAAAGAGTTAAGAATGAAATGGGTGGAAGATCACCGTAGTATCTTCCTTGCATTGCAAAAACGCGATGCTGAGCAGGCCAGACAGGCTTCGTGGACCCATCTTGAAAACAGTAAAAATGAGCTGGTAAAAATCTTCCAACAGGATGATTCGCTGGAAGATTTTGATGATTTTTTCTTCGCCACCTGACGGCTATTTTCAGGCGGATGACATTTTTGTCAGCGATTAACCGGGCCTGCCGCCAAAAACAAGCCCGGAGAGAGGGAATCAGGCTTCGTAAACGCTCAGCTTATCCCAGTCAAACTCTACGCCAATGCCGTAGGTGTCTGGTGCCACGGCGCGATAATTGTCGACCACCAGCGGATGTTTGGTATATTGATCGGGAAGCTGTGAACCTCCAGTCAGCCAGTCTCGAATGCGGAAACCAGGCTGACGTGTAATTCCTGCATACCGAGCGAGCATACCAAACGACCGCCATTCGTCGACAGACGCGCCGCCTTCAACCAGCCATTTTCCACAGCGGCAGTTTTTCACGTTTGCCTTTCAAATCCCAAAGGGCGATATCCACCGCAGACATCGCAGACATCGCAGACATCGCAGACATCGCAGACATCGCAGACATCGCAGACATCGCAAACGACGCGATGCCTCCGCAACCCACATAGTGAATATGCTATTCCATAAAGTCATAGATATCGTCAATCGCAGCGCCCTCTTTCCCTGACAGTACCGGGGCAAGATCGTGGTCGATCATCGCTTTAATTGCATACCCTCCCTTTCCGCCGGTATAGGAATATCCGGTGCCAGTTGAACCGTCTTCCAGCGTAATCGTCGTGGTTACCAGTTCGAAATGGCTATTATGCCATGTTTCGCGTCAACTAAGACCTCGGCCAGAGGGGCTTTGAAAGCTTTGTTTCAACGTGCCTAATCTGCGTCTTCATCAATTTTTTCCTGTGTTCAATCAATGGATTAATTTGCCAATTACGTCTAAAGGCGGCTTACTCCTCATCGCTTTAGCAGCGACCCGGATGATCAAAACCGTAACTGATGTTCTTAGGTTAACGTTGATGCTGATAATAAATTGAGTTCATTAATTCACTAGACAAATTATCAGGTTTGGTTTGCTGTGTTTCGGGTAATTATTGAACCAATCATGCGTAACATATACGCTCGCAGCGGGCGCGTTATTTAATAAGAGATTGTTTTTCATGGTATTTAATGATTTCGGATTGTATGGGTGGTATGCCAATTCGTGGCCGATTCTTCTAATCAAAATCACGATTTTGTGAATCGTAAAATTTATCCTGAGAAGTGCATTTTATAACTAATTGATAAATAAATTATTTTTATTCATTGGCTATTAGTCAGCATACCAGGGTAAAGAATATGGTGCCATGAGTGTGATCATATTCACGGATTTTGGTATGGTGTTTAAGCAGAATTGGTAAACAAAACAGGAGTGGGAAAAATTCATGGACACCATAGCTCGCCAGTTAGACGCCGCAAGGCACCAATTCAAAACGACTTATTCACGTCAGGGAATGGAAGCCAACATCGTACATATTGGATTTGGCGCCTTTCACCGTGGTCATCAGGCTGTTTATAACGATCTCACGAATGAGATAACCGGCAACCGCTGGGGGATTTTTGAACTAAATCTGTTCGGCGATGCGGAGCTGGTGGATGCGCTAAATGCGCAACAGGGGCTGTTTTCAGTGGTGGAAACGTCAGCCAGCGCCATCAATAGTCGCCTGGTTCGTACCATCACCGGCGCGTTGCATACGCCGAAGTCAGGTATTCAGGCGGCGATCGAGAAGCTGACTGAGCCGCAGGTAAAAATTGTTTCGTTGACGATAACGGAAAAAGGTTACTGCACCGATCCACGGTCCAGAACGCTCGATCTCAGCCATCCGCTCATCAAACACGATCTTGCCGATCCTGAACATCCCCGGTCAGCACTCGGACTGATCGTCGAAGCGCTACGGATACGCCGCCAGCAAGGGCTTCCCCCGTTTAGTGTACTGTCGTGCGATAACATTCCGGAAAACGGTCATTTGACCAAAACGGCGATCGTTACGTTTGCCGATAATCTTGATCCGCAACTGGCGGCCTGGATAGCGAAGCATGTCACCTTTCCTGGCACCATGGTCGATCGCATCGTGCCGGCAATGACGCCAGAGCAATTTGACATGATTAAAGACCAGATCGGTTTTGCCGATCCCTGCGGCATCGTATGCGAGGATTTCCGTCAGTGGGTTATCGAAGATAATTTCGTTGCCGGTCGTCCTGACTGGGATAAAGCAGGGGCGATGTTCGTCTCGGACGTGCTTCCCTATGAAGAAATGAAACTTCGTATGCTGAATGGCAGCCATTCGTTTCTCGCCTATAACGGCAGCCTGGCTGGATATGAGTTTATCTATCAGTGCATGGAAGACGACGCTTTTAAAACCGCCGTACATCATTTAATGACGGAAGAGCAGGCAAAATCGCTGCGCCCGAATTTGGCGGTAGATGTACATCAATATGCGCAGTTGCTCATTGAGCGATTCAGCAACCCGAATATTAAACATAAGACCGGACAGATTGCGATGGACGGTTCTCAGAAGCTGCCTCAGCGGGCCGTCGATCCTTATCTGACGCTCCAGGCGCGCGGCGTTAAGGGCAGGGCGTTGGCGACGCTGATTGCGGGCTGGCTCCATTACGTCATTAATACACTCTCTCAGGGGCAGAGTGTGGCCGACCCGCTCAATGATACCTTCAATGCGGCTATTAAAAATAAAAACACGCGATGGGAACAAGCGCTGTCTTTGCTGCAGATAAATAGCATCTTTGGAACGCTGGCCAGCGACAACGCAGACTTTTTAAACAACATTCAGCAGGCCTTTAACCATATTGAATTACATGGCGTCACGGCCACCATTCACCGTTTATCTTCAAAGGGTTAAGTATGAAAACGCTTATCTGTAATAATCCGGGAAATATCGAATACATTGAAAGGGATATTCCTCATTTAAAAGACGATGAAGTACTGTTAAAAATTAAAGCGGTTGGTATTTGCGGCACCGATATCCATGCGTTTGCCGGTCGCCAGCCCTTTTTTGCCTATCCGCGCGTGCTGGGTCATGAAATTTGCGGCGTGGCTGAAATGTTAGGTAAATCGTGCAGCACGGCGAAGGTCGGCCAACGCTATAGCGTTATTCCCTGTATTCCTTGCGGCGCTTGCGCAGCCTGCCGGGAAGGAAAAACCAACTGCTGTGAGAACGTCTCGCTGTATGGTGTTCACCAGGACGGCGGCTTTAGCGAATATCTGGCCGTTCGTGAACAAAATCTGGTTGAACTGTCGGATAACCTCACCGACAGCGCGGGCGCGCTGGTTGAGTGTTTCGCCATCAGCGCCCATGCAGTACGCCGCGCTGACGTGAAGCCGCAGCAAAACATTGTGGTGGTCGGCGCCGGGCCGATTGGGCTGGCCGCCGCCGCGATAGCAAAAGCCAAAGGCGCTCGCGTCGCGGTAGCTGATATTGACGCCGAACGCCGTCGTCTGGTCGCCGAAAAGGTAGGCGTTGCAACGCTCGATCCGTCGTCAGACGACTATATTGATGCGCTGAAAGCCTGTTTCTCCGGTGAATTAGCCGGCACTGTGCTTGATGCCACCGGCAATAAATCCTCCATGAGCCGCGCTGTCGATCTGATTCGTCACGGCGGAAAAATCGTCTTCATCGGGCTGTATATCGGCGAGCTCGTCATTGACGATCCGACCTTCCATAAAAAAGAGACCACGCTATTGAGCAGCCGTAACGCGACGCGGGAAGACTTCGAATGTGTCATTGAGCTAATGGCTCAGGGCGCTATTAGCGAAACAATGATGAAAAACCAGGAATTCGATTTCTATACGTTCGGCAACCAGTACCAGAAGAACGTGGTAGAAAACAAAAAATTGGTTAAAGGCGTTATCAAATTTTAATAGCGGGATAGTTATGTCAACAATATTAGTCAAAGAAAATGAATTGAAAGCGCTGGCGTTTAATAAACTCACCCAGGCGGGTCTTGACGCGCAAACGGCGCAGCAGGTAGCCGACGTTTTGGTTCATGCCGATATTACCGGCGTTCACTCCCACGGCGTTATTCGCGTAGAGCACTATTGTACCCGCCTGAACGCAGGCGGGCTCAATCCAAAAGCAACATTCAGCATCGAACAGATTTCGCCTTCAGTCGCTATTCTGGACTCTGATGATGGAATGGGACACTGCGCGCTGATAAAGGCGACAGATCACGCTATTAGTCTGGCGAGAGAGACGGGGCTGGGTTTCGTCAGCGTCAAAAATACGTCCCACTGCGGCGCGCTCTCGTGGTTCATTGAGCAGGCGACAAGCCAGGGAATGGTGGCTATCGCCATGACGCAAACGGATACCTGTGTTGCGCCGTATGGCGGCGCGGAGCGCTTTCTGGGGACTAACCCAATCGCCTTCGGCTTCCCCGTTAAAGACAGCCATCCGATGATCGTCGATATGGCGACCAGCGCCATTGCGTTTGGTAAAATTCTGCACGCCAAAGAAACCGGGAAACCAATAGGTCACGGCCTGGCGCTGGATAAAGAGGGACATATCACGACCGATCCGCATAAAATTGAAAATCTGCTGCCCTTTGGCGGACACAAAGGTTCTGGTATTGCCCTGGCGATTGATGCGCTCACGGGCGTCCTGATGGGGGCAAACTTTAGCAACCATATTGTTCGGATGTATGGCGACTATGACAAGATGCGCAAGTTAGCGAGTCTGGTTATCGTTATTGATCCGCAGATGTTGGGCAATCCGCTGTTTTCCTCAATAATGAGCACAATGGTCAATGAGCTAAGGGCTGTAAAACCGATGCCCGGTGTTGATAAAGTGCTGGCGCCAAACGATCCGCAAATCGCCTATAAAGAAAAATGTTTAAAAGAAGGTATTCCTGTGGCTGAAGGTATTTACCAGTACCTGATTGGCTGATAATTATAATCACGACCATTATTTAGGATAACTATAGTATGCTATATGGAAATATAGAGCAGCTTACTTTATTACCTTACGTTAACCACATTATTAAAAAACTTATCATCGAAGCGGTGAAGATAGCTGAAGATCAGCCTGCTGGTAGATATGAACTTTCTTTCCCGGAGTCATTTCTTATGATAAGCGAAGGAGAAACACACTCTTCGTTAAACCGCAAAGCTGAACTTCATAAAAAATATATCGATGTTCAGATTTTACTAAGCGGTTATGAGGAGATTGGCTATTCCAACAAAATTGATACCAGGATAAAGGAGCTTGAGCATCTTCCTGATGACATCATCTTTCCTGAATGTGTCGCTAATGAGCAGTTCGTTACATTAAATCCTGGCGATTTCGCGCTTTTTTATCCCAACCAGATCCACCGTCCGCTTTGTACGCGTGGTAAACCTGCGCCGGTTAAAAAAGCGATTGTGAAAATTCCGGCCACGGCATTTAGCGAGTTAAGCTCGCCCTGTCAGACGAAGGAATAAAGAAAGCGCCAAATGCAATTCAGGAAAGGACCTTCAAGTCATCCTGAATTACAGCCAGAATGAATAAGGTGGCACTTTTCTGACTTCAGAGCCTTTTCGCGTTGAGGCTAATCGCGGAAAGGCTTTTTACGTTCTGTAAAAAGAGGATGCGGGGTCTCCCCGGTAAATAAGTGAAAATGATACGAATCGATTTTGATATTGTTTTTTGTTCAATCTGAATAATATGGTCTTTTACACGGAAAGTGATTGGCGAGGTGTTATGAATCATATTTTTAAATTAGCATTTATTTTTATTATCAATATTATATTTTTAATAAATGCTTCAGCAACAACGATGGACAAAGATAAATTTGTGGAAGCGAATGGTATCAAAATTCATTACGTTGAAGAGGGCGAGGGGCCTCCGCTGCTGTTGATTCACGGTGGTGGTCTGACGGCGAAAAGCTGGCAGGGATTAGCGAAAGAGGCATCTCGATATTTTCGCGTCATCATGCCGGACAGTCGTGGACATGGATTGACCAATAACCCGCAAGGAACGTTTAGTTATGATCTGATGGCGGAAGATATGGCGGCTTTTGTTAAAGCGCTGAAGCTGGAAAAACCGCTGGTGATGGGTTACAGCGATGGCGGCATGGTCGTTCTGAAGTTAACCAGCCGATACCCGGATCTAGCGCGCGCTGCTATCGTCGGCGGCGCAACGCATCGCTTTGCTACGACCCATTACATGCAGGGGATGGAAATTTTTTATGGTAAAGGAATGCCTCAGGGGCAATTGACGGATCGCGATCTGGATAAAATGGCTTCGGATGCGCCCGGGATGGTTAAATTTTATCAGAACATGCATCATCCAGAGCAAAAAGACTACTGGCGCACGTTCCTCAAAGGTGTCTGGCCAATGTGGACAACGCCCACATCGCTGGCGGAAGAAGAGGTGAAAAAAATCCACATTCCTGTGCTATTACTGGACGGCGACCGGGATGAATTTTTCACCGTTGAAGAAGTTACCGAGCTGTACCGGCTGCTGCCTCAGGCGGAGATGACCCTCATTCCCGGTAGCGGTCACGCCATTTTCCTGACGCCAGGAAAAACACCGCTGTTTTACGCATTAGTGCTTGAGTTTTTACAGCGGCAAATCCCTAAGGCCTCTTAACTGGCCGCGATGGACGTATGAGCCTACTGATTTGCGCTGGATATATATTTTTTTCGGGCGTTGTCTACTGTACCTGGCTAAACTGACTTCAATAATGCGGTCTGTCAGAGTAAACTTTGAGCCGTAAACAAATTCAAACCCTTCCTCGTCGGGCCTAACGACGCGGGAGGGTTTTTTTATATTGACTAAGAAGAGGTTTTTGCCATGAGCACCTTAGGTCATCAGTACGATAACTCACTGGTTTCTAATGCGTTTGGTTTTTTACGTCTGCCAATGAACTTCCAGCCGTATGACAGCGATGCCGACTGGGTGATCACTGGCGTACCGTTTGATATGGCAACGTCCGGTCGCGCTGGCGGCCGTCATGGCCCGGCGGCGATCCGTCAGGTGTCGACCAACCTCGCCTGGGAACATCACCGTTTCCCGTGGAATTTTGACATGCGCGAGCGCCTGAACGTCGTGGACTGCGGCGATTTGGTGTATGCGTTTGGCGATGCCCGTGAAATGAGCGAAAAATTACAGGCGCACGCTGAAAAACTGCTGTCTGCAGGCAAGCGTATGCTCTCTTTCGGCGGCGACCACTTCGTCACGCTGCCGCTGCTGCGCGCCCACGCGAAACATTTTGGCAAAATGGCGCTGGTACATTTTGACGCGCATACCGATACCTACGCTAACGGCTGCGAATTCGATCACGGCACGATGTTCTACACCGCGCCGAAAGAAGGCCTGATCGATCCGCATCATTCGGTACAGATCGGTATTCGCACTGAGTTTGACAAAGACAATGGCTTTACCGTGCTGGATGCCTGCCAGGTCAACGATCGCGGCGTGGATGATATTCTCGCTCAGGTGAAACAGATCGTCGGCGATATGCCGGTCTATCTGACCTTTGATATCGACTGTCTGGACCCGGCGTTTGCGCCTGGCACCGGTACGCCGGTGATCGGTGGTTTGACCTCCGATCGCGCCATTAAGCTGGTACGTGGTCTGAAAGATCTGAACATTGTCGGTATGGATGTAGTGGAAGTCGCGCCGGCTTACGATCAGTCGGAGATCACCGCTCTGGCGGCCGCGACGCTGGCATTAGAAATGCTCTATATCCAGGCGGCGAAGAAAGGCGAGTAAGTTGTTTTGCCGGATGGCGCTGCGCTTATCTGGCCTACAGCTGATTGATGCTTGTAGGCCGGATAAGGCGTTCACGCCGCCATCCGGCGCTGTTTGGGGATTATTTGATCCCGTCTGCGCTCATACGATCGCGCACATGCTGTGCGCGTGCGGCGGACGCCGGGTGATCGTCGAACATTGAGCTTTGACGACCCGCTTCCAGTTTTGCCAGTTTCTCAAAGCTGGTGGCGAGTCCTGCCGGACTGATACCGCGTTTGCGCAACAGATCGTAAGAATAATCATCCGCTTCGGACTCCTGACGCTGCGAGAACTGCGAGTTCACCAGTTTTTCGCCAAGATCGCCAAGCTGCGATTGCGACAGGCTGCCGACTACTCCTCCTGCCGATGCCGCCGCGACGCGCACGGCGTTAGTGCCCAGCGCGACCTGCATCCCTTTCTTTACATGACCCAGCGCGACATGGCCCATTTCATGGCCGATCACGGCTTCAACTTCGTTGTCGGTCATCATATCCATCAGTCCGCTGTAGACGCGAATACAACCGTTCGCCATGGCAAACGCGTTGACGTCTTTCGTCTCGTAAACCTTATAGTTCACCGGCTGGCCGTTAATGTTATCCCCCAGCGCGGCGGCAATTTTTGTCAGTCGTTTAGCGTATTCGCTGCTCGCCGGCGCGATTTTCGCTTTGCTGTCGAGCTCTTGACAGGATTGATCGCTCAGCGCTTTTACCTGCGCATCGCTTAACGTATAGGCCTGAAAAGCTTCAGCGCCCGAAGAAAGCAGTCCATTAGAGTCCATATTCTGGCAACCGGTCAGCACCGTCGCCATGCCCAAAGCAAGCAGTAAAGCGCGAATTTTCATTTTTCTCTTCCATACGAATTAATATTATTTTGAAATGCGCCCGTTGCAGATGAATTAGCGCCTGGGTTAAGTATAAAGAAAAGCGTGGCAGGCAAGTTAGCTAATTGCGCAACATGCGAGCACGATCCGGAGATTTCTGAAGCGGTAAAAGGATGTTCCATGTACATGACGCGCGGCTTGGGGTAAATTGTTGGCAAATTTTCCGGCGTAGCCCAAAACGCGCTGTCGTCAAGTCGTTACGGGCATGGCCTTTCAACATCCGATCTGGAGTCAAAATGTCCTCACGTAAAGAGCTTGCCAATGCTATTCGTGCGCTGAGCATGGACGCAGTACAGAAAGCCAAATCCGGTCACCCGGGTGCCCCGATGGGTATGGCTGACATTGCCGAAGTCCTGTGGCGTGATTTCCTGAACCACAACCCGACCAACCCGTCCTGGGCCGACCGCGACCGCTTCGTGCTGTCCAATGGCCACGGCTCAATGCTGATTTACAGCCTGCTGCACCTCACCGGTTATGACCTGCCGATGTCCGAACTGCAGAATTTCCGTCAGCTACATTCAAAAACCCCTGGTCACCCGGAAGTGGGCTACACCGCTGGTGTTGAAACCACTACTGGCCCGCTGGGTCAGGGTATTGCCAACGCCGTCGGGATGGCGATTGCCGAGAAAACTCTGGCGGCGCAGTTTAACCGTCCTGGCCACGACATCGTTGACCACTTCACCTACGTCTTTATGGGCGACGGCTGCATGATGGAAGGCATTTCTCACGAAGTGTGCTCTCTGGCTGGTACTCTGAAACTGGGCAAACTGATCGCGTTCTATGATGACAACGGTATCTCTATCGATGGTCACGTTGAAGGCTGGTTCACCGATGACACCGCGAAACGTTTTGAAGCCTACGGCTGGCACGTTATCCGTGGCATTGACGGTCACGATGCCGACGCCATTAAACGCGCCACGGAAGAAGCTCGCGCCGTGACTGACAAACCGTCCCTGCTGATGTGCAAAACCATCATCGGCTTCGGTTCGCCGAACAAACAGGGTACCCACGATTCCCACGGCGCGCCGCTGGGCGACGCGGAAATCGCGCTGACCCGCGAACAGTTGGGCTGGAAATACGCGCCGTTCGAAATCCCGTCTGAAATCTACGCCCAGTGGGATGCGAAAGAAGCCGGCCAGGCGAAAGAGTCTGCATGGAATGAGAAATTCGCGGCTTATGAGAAAGCCTTCCCGCAGGAAGCTGCTGAATTCACCCGTCGTATGAAAGGCGACATGCCGGCTGACTTCGATGCGAAAGCGAATGAGTTCATCGCTAAACTGCAGGCTAACCCGTCCAAAATCGCCAGCCGTAAAGCGTCCCAGAATGCCATCGAAGCCTTCGGTCCGCTGTTGCCGGAATTCCTCGGCGGCTCCGCTGACCTGGCACCGTCTAACCTGACCCTGTGGTCTGGTTCTAAGGCTATCAACGAAGATGCCGCAGGTAACTACATTCACTACGGCGTGCGCGAATTCGGTATGACCGCTATCGCCAACGGTATCGCCCTGCACGGCGGTTTCCTGCCGTACACCTCCACCTTCCTGATGTTCGTCGAATATGCCCGTAACGCAGTGCGTATGGCAGCGTTGATGAAACAGCGTCAGGTGATGGTTTACACCCACGACTCCATCGGTCTAGGCGAAGATGGCCCGACGCACCAGCCGGTCGAGCAGGTGGCAAGCCTGCGCGTAACGCCGAACATGTCCACATGGCGTCCGTGCGACCAGGTGGAATCCGCGGTGGCGTGGAAATATGGCGTAGAGCGTCAGGATGGCCCAACCGCGCTGATCCTCTCCCGTCAGAACCTGGCGCAGCAGGAACGTACTGAAGAGCAACTGGCGAATATCGCCCGCGGTGGTTACGTACTGAAAGATTGTGCGGGCCAGCCGCAGATTATCTTCATTGCGACCGGTTCTGAGGTTGAGCTGGCGGTTGCCGCTTACGAAAAACTGACTGCCGAAGGCGTGAAGGCGCGCGTGGTTTCCATGCCGTCCACCGACGCGTTCGACAAGCAGGATGCGGCCTACCGTGAAGCTGTCCTGCCGAAAGCGGTCTCTGCGCGTGTGGCGATTGAAGCGGGTATCGCTGACTACTGGTTCAAATACGTCGGCCTGAACGGCGCTATTGTCGGCATGACCACCTTCGGTGAATCCGCCCCGGCAGAGCTGCTGTTTGAAGAGTTTGGCTTCACGGTGGACAACGTGATCGCCAAAGCGAAAGCGCTGCTGTAATCCTTAATACGGCATAAAACGGGTCGCTTCGGCGACCCGTTTTTTATTCCCCCTTTGACAACCTGCCGTTTTCCAGCTGTACCACCCGTGAAAAATGACGCCGGGTAAACGCAGCGTCATGGCTAATCGCCACGACGCTGGTTCCCCGTGCCCGGCATGTCGCCAGCCAGTGTTCAAATACGGTTAGCCAGTGGGCGTCAAAATCCCGGCTGGGTTCATCCAGTAATAACACCGGCGGCGCCATCGCCTCCAGACTGGCGACCGCCACCATCCGGCGCTGCGCGGCGTGCAGATCAAGCGGGTGCGCCTCGGCGACGTCCGTTAGCTGGCATAACCGCAGCGCGGCCTGCGTGCGCCGTGAAATTTCCTCCGCCGATAAGCGTTGTAGTTTCAGCCCAAAAGCGACCTCTTGCGCGATATTGCTGTGGAAAATCTGGTTTTCCGCTTCCTGAAAGAGTACGCCGATAGCGGCGGCGCGTTGACGATTTTTAAGCTGCGCAATCGGCTCTTCA
Organism: Salmonella sp. SSDFZ54; assembly: GCF_004010735.1. Classification (NCBI taxonomy): domain Bacteria; kingdom Pseudomonadati; phylum Pseudomonadota; class Gammaproteobacteria; order Enterobacterales; family Enterobacteriaceae; genus Salmonella; species Salmonella sp. SSDFZ54. Next base: position 976,978 of record NZ_CP034819.1, on the reverse strand, counting down.
TTAAGCGTAACCGAGCCGGAAGTGGGGGAAAGCAGGCCGGCCATAATCCGTAACAGCGTTGATTTTCCCGCGCCGTTATCGCCGGTCAACGCCAGCCATTCGCCGTCATGAAGCTCAAGCGAGATGGCGTGTAGACAGTCGGCTGCGGCATCCGGCCAGCGATAAGCGACCTGATTTAACGTCAACATAATGGGGTTAGCGCTCCGTCGCGCAATTGCCATACCCGCTGGCATCGCGTCAGAAAAGGAAAGTGATTACGTTCAAAAAGCACAATGAGAGAATGACGTTCCTGCGCCCACTGTTGTAACCGTTCCAGCAGCGTCCCGGTGGCCGCTGAGGTCAGTCGACTGAAGGCTTCATCAAGAACTAATAGCCTGGGCTGCATGGCAAGCGCGCTGGCAATCACTACCCGCTGCGTTTCGCCGCCAGAGAGCGTGCCGGGATGGCGATGGCGTAACGACTGGCAGTTTGTCAGAGTCAGCGCCTCGTCAATGCGCCGTAGAATTTCTGCTTCATGGAGGCCGAGATTCTCCGGGCCAAACGCCACCTCTTCCTCTACGCTAAAGGTACAGCCGGAAAGCTGTAAATATGGCGATTGCTGCACCAACTGGATGGTGGGCGACTGTTCTACCAGCGGGAGCCGCCCGATAGGGACGCCAAGCAGTAAGCCTGTGCCGTCAATATCACCGGGGAGATAATCCGGATACCAGCCAGCCATCAGTTGCGCCAGCGTACTTTTTCCGCTGCCGTTATCGCCGACTATCGCCACTATTCCGGGTGTTGAATAGTGGAAATCAAAACATGCCGGCGGGCGTGTCGCATCGGACGGAAGATAACGAAACTGCTCTAACGTAACCATATCCATACTCCCGCTTCCGCCAGTATTAGCAGTACCATGCCATACCGCGCAACCCGTTGTAACACGCTATCTTTCGGCGCCCACAGCGTGGTTCGGGCTCGATGCAGCCGAAACCCCCGCATATCCAACGCCGCGCCGCGTATTGTCAGATCGTTAAGCGCATTTTGCGTAAGCGGCACGATCAGCGCAGGCATCGCCCGTAGCCGCTGATACCAGCCTTCATCCAGCGGTACGCCGCGCGCGCGCTGGGCTTCATGAACAATCGTCAGTTGTCGTTTGAGCTGTTCGACGACCAGCAGCGGGCCAGCGAACAGGTAAGCGATGCCGGGTGGCAGACGTGAAGCGAACAGGGCGCGAATAAACCGCTGAACCGGCACATACTGCATCCATAGCTGCGACGTCGACACGATCGCCAGCAGACGTAGCCATAGCGTAACGGCATATACCCAGCGCTGCGGATCGCGAGGCTGCCCGCTTATCCATTCCGTTAGCCAACCGCCATGTACCAGCCATAGCCCAAACCCTAAAGACAGCATCAGCCAGGCGACATACTTCGCCCGCCGCCGCGTTGATTTCAGCGCCAGCAGACAGAGGAAGGCCGCCGCGCTATAAACCGGGAGCACGGTCTGCGCAGGGAGTAGCAGCGTGGTGCAGGCCGCCAGCGCCCATAAGGTTAACGAGGTAAACGGATGCATTTAGCGTACGGCTGACATCGCAGGAAAATGCCGTGTCGTACGTAACGGTAGCTGACGCAGCAGCACCCAAACGATGATCGCCGTCAGAATTTTATCGACCAGATTAGCGCCTATGACGGTAATCGCGACTGACTCCACCAGGTTTTGGCCCATTGAATGCATCCAGGCGACGAACAAATCAGCGCCGCTGCCGGTAACGCCGCCAAAAAGCGCGGTACGAAGCGGTACGGCGACCAGCGTCACCGCTAACGTAATGACGACCCCGCTGACGATCACCTTGGGCAGGGTACGAAACCAGCCTGCGCGCGCCAGCCACCCGGCGACCAGACCGATAACCATCGCTACCGGGGCAAACGCGGCAGCGATAGGATCGGTAAGCAGCCCCCACAGCAAGTTGGTCAGAAGCCCAGTCAACATGCCGATGAACGGTCCTAACAGTACCGCGCTAATTAAGGTGCCGATCGAGTCGAGAAAAATAGGCAGCTTCAACATGCTAATAAGCTGTCCGCCAATCATATTGATGGCAATAGCGATGACAATCAGCACCAGAGACTGGCTGGAAAATGGGCGACGCGCCATAAAGTACCTCTTAAAGAGTCGTCAATTAACGGGAAGAAATATGCAGTTCGTCATAACCGGAAATGGCGCACGGTTGACGGCTGAACGTCAGCGCTGGCAGCTCGCCGATAACCAGTTCCAGCGTGGTACGCACGGTACACCCTGGCATCATATGGCCGCCGAGCATGGCCCCGTAGGGATCCGATACCGCGAGATGCAGATGCTCGCCGGTCAATTCAAGCGTGCCGTTTAGCGAGATAACTTCAAACGTGCCGGTGAGCGATGTGGTCGCTTCTTGCCCGGCATAACGCAGCGCAACGTCGGTCAGACTGCCGGTACACCCTGCAATCCAGGCGGCATGTAATTGGTTCTGTTGCACAAAGGCGTGTAATTGGGAAAACACTTCCTGGCCGGGAAGCAGACGAAGCGCGTAAAAGCGCGCTGTAGAGGCATTGTGGTGAGATACAGTCATCGTTACAGGACTCCGAGACTCGGACGTGGCGCTGATAATATAGACGCTGGCGACAGCGCTTTCTGATATAAATCAGTATTTGTGACGCGACGATGAAAAGATCTGACGGATGTACTGGTGATTCTTAAATATGGAATAAATTGCAGCGTAAGCGGCCATGAAATGTGATGCAGGTCAGATAACTGTCTTCTTCGACTGGACAAACGTTCCTTTTATTCCCCGTTTCGCTTATTCTAGCTGAAGCGTTTCAGTTAATTAAATGTTCGACAATTAACCAATCAGTCGCAGTTTGCGACAGGTGAGGTTTTACTCGACGATGAGCTGCATTACTCTGTCAGCCTCATCTGAATCGGGATAGCCTTGCAGGAGACCTATGACCGTACGCATAGCGATTAATGGCTTTGGTCGCATCGGGCGTAACGTGGTTCGTGCTTTGTATGAATCCGGACGTCGGGCGGAAATTACCGTGGTGGCCATCAACGAGCTGGCGGATGCCGCAGGCATGGCGCATTTGTTGAAATACGATACCAGCCACGGGCGTTTTGCATGGGAGGTTCGCCACGAGCGCGAGCAGCTTTTTGTCGGTGACGATGTCATTCGTATTCTGCATGAACGAAAGTTGGCGGATCTGCCGTGGCGCGAACTGGGCGTGGATGTCGTGTTGGATTGTACGGGCGTATATGGCAACCGGGAGCATGGCGAGGCGCATATTGCCGCAGGCGCGAAGAAAGTGCTCTTTTCTCATCCGGGCAGCAACGATCTTGACGCCACCGTCGTTTTTGGCGTGAACCAGAACCAACTGCGTGCGGAACATCGTATTGTCTCAAACGCGTCCTGTACCACGAATTGCATAATTCCCGTCATTAAATTGTTGGATGATGCTTACGGCATCGAGTCTGGTACCGTCACGACGATCCACTCCGCGATGAACGATCAGCAGGTGATCGACGCGTATCACTCCGATCTGCGGCGCACGCGCGCGGCCAGCCAGTCGATTATCCCGGTAGATACAAAACTGGCGGCAGGCATTACGCGTATATTCCCGCAGTTTAACGACCGTTTTGAGGCGATTGCGGTGCGCGTTCCAACCATTAATGTGACGGCGATCGATTTAAGCGTAACGGTGAAAAAACCAGTAAAAGCCAGTGAAGTCAACCAGTTGCTGCAAAAAGCAGCACAAGGTGCATTTCATGGTATAGTTGACTATACGGAATCACCGTTGGTCTCGATAGATTTTAACCACGACCCGCACAGCGCCATTGTTGATGGCACGCAAACCCGGGTCAGTGGCGCCCACCTGATCAAGACGCTGGTCTGGTGCGATAATGAATGGGGCTTTGCTAACAGGATGCTCGACACCACGTTAGCGATGGCCGCAGTTGGTTTCAGGCTCGACGCGTCAGCGTCGACAAAACTTTAAGCATCATTGAGAGGATTCACCATGTCTGTAATTAAGATGACCGATCTGGATCTGGCCGGGAAACGCGTTTTTATCCGTGCGGATCTGAACGTACCTGTTAAAGAAGGGAAAGTGACCAGCGACGCGCGTATCCGCGCTTCTCTGCCGACCATTGAACTGGCTCTGAAACAGGGCGCGAAAGTGATGGTAACTTCCCACCTGGGTCGTCCTACCGAAGGCGAGTACAACGAAGAATTCTCTCTGCTGCCGGTTGTTAACTACCTGAAAGACAAACTGTCTAACCCGGTTCGCCTGGTCAAAGATTACCTGGACGGCGTTGACGTGGCCGAAGGTGAGCTGGTGGTTCTGGAAAACGTTCGCTTTAACAAAGGCGAAAAGAAAGACGACGAAGCGCTGTCTAAAAAATACGCCGCCCTGTGTGACGTATTCGTGATGGACGCCTTTGGTACCGCGCACCGCGCGCAGGCTTCTACCCACGGTATCGGCAAATTTGCTGATGTTGCGTGCGCAGGCCCGCTGCTGGCCGCTGAACTGGATGCGCTGGGTAAAGCGCTGAAAGAACCGGCTCGTCCGATGGTGGCTATCGTTGGTGGTTCTAAAGTATCTACCAAACTGACCGTTCTGGATTCCCTGTCTAAAATCGCTGACCAGCTGATTGTCGGCGGCGGTATCGCCAACACCTTCGTTGCCGCTCAGGGCCACAGTGTCGGTAAATCCCTGTACGAAGCTGACCTGGTTGACGAAGCAAAACGTCTGCTGACCACTTGCGATATTCCGGTTCCGACCGATGTTCGCGTTGCCACCGAGTTCTCCGAAACCGCACCGGCGACTCTGAAATCCGTTAACGACGTGAAAGAAGACGAGCAGATCCTGGATATCGGCGATGCTTCCGCTCAGCAGCTGGCTGAAATCCTCAAGAATGCCAAAACCATTCTGTGGAACGGCCCGGTTGGCGTGTTTGAGTTCCCGAACTTCCGTAAAGGGACTGAAATCGTGGCGAATGCCATCGCTGATAGCGAAGCGTTTTCCATCGCTGGCGGCGGCGACACCCTGGCGGCAATCGACCTGTTCGGCATTGCTGACAAAATTTCCTACATTTCTACTGGCGGCGGCGCATTCCTCGAATTCGTGGAAGGTAAAGTTCTGCCAGCCGTAGCGATGCTCGAAGAGCGCGCTAAGAAGTAATCGTTACGGGCAGGGATTCCTGCCCGTTGATTTATCGCCGATCTGACATTCAGGGCGGCCCGTGTTTTTTCCCAAAGCCCGACGATACAGGACAACGAAACATGTCTAAAATTTTTGATTTCGTAAAACCAGGCGTGATCACTGGTGATGACGTACAGAAAGTGTTCCAGGTAGCAAAAGAAAACAATTTTGCTCTGCCGGCAGTTAACTGCGTGGGCACTGATTCCATCAACGCTGTTCTGGAAACCGCTGCAAAAGTTAAAGCGCCGGTCATCGTTCAGTTCTCCAACGGCGGCGCTTCCTTCATCGCGGGTAAAGGCGTGAAAACTGACGTACCTCAGGGCGCGGCAATCCTGGGCGCTATCTCTGGCGCGCATCACGTTCACCAGATGGCTGAACACTACGGCGTGCCGGTTATCCTGCACACTGACCACTGCGCGAAGAAACTGCTGCCGTGGATCGACGGTCTGCTGGACGCGGGTGAAAAACACTTCGCGGCTACCGGTAAACCGCTGTTCTCTTCTCACATGATTGACCTGTCTGAAGAGTCTCTGCACGAAAACATCGAAATCTGCTCCAAATACCTGGCGCGCATGTCCAAAATTGGCATGACTCTGGAAATCGAACTGGGTTGCACCGGTGGCGAAGAAGACGGCGTGGACAACAGCCACATGGACGCTTCTGCCCTGTACACCCAGCCGGAAGACGTTGATTACGCGTACACTGAGCTGAGCAAAATCAGCCCGCGTTTCACCATTGCCGCTTCCTTCGGTAACGTACACGGCGTTTACAAGCCGGGTAACGTGGTTCTGACCCCGACCATTCTGCGTGATTCTCAGGACTATGTTTCTAAGAAACACAACCTGCCGCACAACAGCCTGAACTTCGTTTTCCACGGCGGTTCCGGTTCTACTGCTCAGGAAATCAAAGACTCCGTAAGCTACGGCGTAGTGAAAATGAACATCGATACCGATACCCAATGGGCAACCTGGGAAGGTGTTCTGAACTACTACAAAGAAAACGAAGCGTATCTGCAAGGTCAGCTGGGCAACCCGAAAGGCGAAGATCAGCCGAATAAGAAATACTATGACCCGCGCGTATGGCTGCGTGCTGGCCAGACTTCGATGATCGCTCGTCTGGAAAAAGCATTTAAAGAACTGAACGCGATTGACGTTCTGTAATATAGTCTGCTGATTGAAATGGCTTCCCTCGGGAAGCCATTTTTTTATAGTTATTTCCGGAGAGCGGCGTTAGTTAGCGCTTTCATCCGGCCAACTCACAATGTATCTGCCTTTTTGGGTTTTGGGATGATGCCGAAAAATGGCATATTCCTCTGTTTTTGTTTACCTTTAAAAAGTTCTTTTCGTGAGAATGATCTCATTTGCTTGTTTTGCTATGACCAAGGAATATTGAATGGAAGATTTGAATGTTGTCGACAGCATAAATGGTGCGGGCACCTGGCTGGTACGCAACCAGGCGTTATTGCTCAGCTATGCTGTGAATATTGTTGCGGCTATCGCTATTATCATCATCGGCTTGATTGTAGCGCGTGTGATTTCCAATACGGTAAATCGTCTGATGCGTGCGCGTCATATTGATGCGACAGTGGCCGACTTTCTTTCTGCGCTGGTGCGCTATGGGGTTATCGCTTTTACGCTGATTGCGGCTCTGGGTCGCGTGGGGGTACAAACGGCGTCGGTGATCGCAGTACTGGGCGCCGCCGGTTTAGCCGTTGGCCTGGCATTACAGGGATCGCTTTCTAACCTTGCGGCTGGGGTATTGCTGGTTATGTTCCGTCCGTTCCGCGCCGGTGAGTATGTCGATTTGGGCGGCGTTGCCGGTACGGTACTGAACGTGCAAATCTTTTCCACGACAATGCGCGCGGTAGACGGCAAAATTATTGTGATTCCGAATGGCAAAATTATCGCGGGAAATATCATCAACTATTCTCGTGAGCCGGTTCGCCGTAACGAATTCATTATTGGGGTGGCCTACGATTCGGATATCGATCAGGTGAAACAGCTGCTAACGACGATTATCGAGTCCGACGATCGTATTTTAAAAGATCGCGAAATGACGGTGCGTTTGAATGAGCTGGGCGCCTCATCAATTAATTTTGTGGTGCGTGTCTGGAGTAAAAGCAGCGACCTGCAAAATGTCTACTGGGACGTGCTGGAACGTATTAAACGTGAATTCGACGCCGCTGGTATTAGCTTCCCGTACCCGCAGATGGACGTCAATTTTAAACGCGTGAAAGATAACGCCGCGGAGTAATTTTCCTCCCGCGCTGCGCTTATCCGCCTCCAGTATTCTCTGGTTATTGAGCGGATAAGCGTAGCCGCCATCCGTTATTCAGTCTCTTCATTAGCTTTTCTTATTAGTGATTAAAATTATCAATTTCCGCTAATAATATTCCCGCGCTATAGTCTGCCTTTAAGAAAAACAGCTCAGGGTAGTTAACGTGATATCTTATTATTTTCAAGGGTTTGCCCTTGGCGCCGCCATGATCCTTCCGCTTGGCCCGCAAAATGCGTTTGTGATGAATCAGGGAATTCGTCGCCAGTACCACCTCATGATAGCGCTGCTTTGCGCGTTAAGTGATTTAGTCCTGATTAGCGCCGGTATTTTTGGCGGTAGCGCGTTGCTGATGCAGTCGCCGTGGCTGCTGGCGCTGGTCACATGGGGCGGGGTCGCGTTCTTGTTATGGTACGGTTTTGGCGCGCTGAAAACGGCAATGAGCAGTAATCTGGAGCTGGCCAGCGCCGAGGTTATGAAGCAGGGGCGCTGGAAAATTATTGCTACGATGCTGGCGGTAACGTGGCTGAATCCGCACGTTTATCTGGATACGTTTGTCGTGTTGGGCAGTCTCGGCGGACAACTGGCTATGGAGCCAAAGCGCTGGTTCGCCCTCGGCACGATTAGCGCGTCGTTCTTATGGTTTTTTGGGTTAGCGCTACTGGCGGCCTGGCTTGCGCCTCGACTGCGTACGGCGAAAGCTCAACGCATTATCAACATTCTGGTTGGGGTGGTGATGTGGCTTATCGCCTTCCAACTGGCGCGGGAAGGCGTCGCGCATATGCACGCGCTTTTCAACTAAGCGTTGTCTGATGGACAACAGGCCGATATCCGCTAAGCTTGCCTGCATGCGCCCTGTATATCAGGGCAATGACTGCAATATGGAGGAGAGACTGTGAAGTTCAAAGTGATGGCCCTGGCGGCATTAGTGGGTTTAAGTGCAATGTCGGCGCAGGCAAGCGAATTGCCGGAAGGCCCGCACATCGTGACTTCCGGTACGGCAAGCGTCGATGCTGTGCCTGATATCGCCACCTTAGCGATTGAAGTGAACGTCGCGGCGAAGGATGCGGCGACGGCGAAGAAGCAGGCCGATGAGCGCGTGGCGCAATATCTTTCCTTCCTTGAGCAAAATCAGATTGCGAAAAAAGACATTAGCGCGGCGAATCTGCGCACGCAGCCGGATTATGATTACCAAAACGGTAAAAGCATTCTGAAAGGGTATCGCGCGGTGCGAACCGTTGAGGTGACGCTGCGTCAGTTAGATAAACTTAATTCGCTGCTGGACGGCGCGCTGAAGGCGGGTCTGAACGAGATTCGTTCGGTATCGCTGGGCGTGGCGCAACCGGACGCCTATAAAGACAAGGCCCGCAAAGCCGCCATTGATGACGCGATTCATCAGGCGCAAGCGCTGGCAGCCGGTTTTAACAGCAAATTGGGGCCGGTTTACAGCGTTCGTTATCATGTCTCTAATTATCAGCCGAGTCCGGTGGTGCGAATGATGAAAGCCGCAGATGCTGCGCCAGTATCCGCGCAGGAAACTTACGAGCAGCCGACCATTCAGTTCGACGATCAGGTCGATGTGGTATTCCAGCTTGAACCTGGAACAGGGCAGACGTCGACAACGGCCGCCAGCACGCAGTAATCTTGCCCGGCCTGGGCGCTTCCAGGCCGCGTTTTCTCCCGGTGTTCTCGTTTTTTGCTCCGTATTACGCAATGAAATGAAGATTTGCTAATACGGTGAGCGTTTTGAATCGCCTTGTCGCCAGCAAAAAATAGCCAATGGCGCGTCGTTTTTTGCCGCCTGAACGCAATGATTTTGTGATGAACTTCAAAGAAGTGACGAGGGAATAAGGGGTCATGCAGGCCGGATAAGACGTTCACGCCGCCATCCGGCATTCATAGAGAGGCTAATCCTGACGCAGCACCTTGTGCCCGTACTCCAGCAGCGCGTCGGTCACTTTGCGCATCATCCGGCTTTCTGGGGCAAAGCGGTGCCAGTAAAGCATCCGGCGCTGTAGCAAACCAGGCGTTAAGTTGATCAACTCGCCGCTTTCCAGCTCTTTCTCAATCTGCAGGTGAGGGATCATGCAGCAGGTCGTGCCCTGACGCGCAAGCTGTACAAACGCTTCGGATGAATTAACGATATGGCACGGCACGCTGCCGGGCGGTAGATCGAAATTCTGTTGCAAAAAGGCCTGATGCATATCATCCAGATGGTCGAACGCGACGGCGGGCGCTTTCAGCAGCGACGACCGGGTAACGCCATTGGGGAAATAGCGCTCGGCAAACGGCTTTGACGCGACAAACAGATAGTCGAGTGCGCCCAGTTTGTCTACCAGGCAACTGGGCAACGCCTGATGCTGAATACTCACCGCGCCCACCACCTCGCCGCGCCGCAGACGTTCTTGCGTGCGCGTTTCATCTTCCACCTGTAAATTGAGACGGATAGGGGAGTCCGCCAGCACCGGCGCCAGCGCCGGAAGCAGCCAGGTCGCCAGACTATCGGCGTTAACCGCCAGCGACAGCAGCAGCGGTGTAGAGCCGGTTTGTTCATCGCCCAGCCACTCTTCTTCCAGCAGTTCAACCTGACGCAGCAGAGCCAGTAATTTTTGCCCTTGCTCCGTGGGGCGAGGAGGAACGGTACGCACCAACAAAGGTTGTCCGAACATATTCTCAAGCTGTTTTATGCGCTGTGAGACGGCGGATTGCGTGATGCACAGCTTCTGGGCGGCGCGCTCGAATCCTCGTTCACGTATAACGGCATCCAGCGCCTGTAGTGTTCTGTAGTCCGGACGTTTCATTGTTGTGTCATGCTCCTGTTATTTTTTTTCGCACTATGACATAAATTTGCCGTCGGTACAGATGAAATCCGTAGCCTGTGTACGGACACGGAGATTTTTCCCGACAATGTTCTATAATGCGGCTGTATTTTCACACCACAGGCGAAACGATCTATGACGCAGGATGAACTGAAAAAAGCGGTAGGATGGGCGGCACTTCAGTATGTACAGCCCGGCACCATTGTGGGCGTTGGTACAGGCTCAACGGCCGCACACTTTATTGATGCGCTGGGCACAATGAAAGGCCAGATTGAAGGCGCGGTCTCCAGCTCGGACGCCTCGACTGAAAAACTCAAAGGCCTCGGTATTCATGTGTTTGATCTCAACGAAGTGGATAGCCTGGGTATCTATGTCGATGGCGCGGACGAAATCAACGGTCACATGCAGATGATCAAAGGCGGCGGCGCGGCATTAACCCGTGAGAAAATTATTGCTTCCGTGGCAGAGAAATTTATTTGTATTGCGGATGCCTCTAAACAGGTGGATATTCTTGGCAAATTCCCGTTGCCGGTCGAAGTGATTCCGATGGCGCGCAGCGCGGTCGCTCGTCAACTGGTGAAGCTGGGCGGGCGTCCGGAGTACCGTCAGAACGTGGTCACGGATAACGGCAACGTGATTCTGGATGTTTATGGTATGGAAATCCTTGATCCCATCGCGCTGGAAAACGCCATTAACGCGATTCCAGGCGTCGTGACCGTAGGGTTGTTCGCCAACCGTGGCGCCGATGTCGCACTGATCGGCACGCCGGACGGGGTGAAAACCATCGTAAAATGATCCCGCCAGGCGTATTTCCTGCCGCGTAAAAAATTCGGTCAGGGCAAATTTGGTGACATGTATCACGTTTAATCGTTTGCCCTGCCGATCCCTCCAAAGAAAAAGTTATTCCCGGTATTTTCATCTGCTATTTCCCGCTGTATGCGATTCCTTCACGACGCTGGCGCAAACGTTCATATTGCCGTGATAATTTTTTTTGATATGTTGAAGGACGGATGCAAATCCATACACAACATCAGATGGCAAAAAAAGACAGGATCGGGGAAATGGCAAAGGTATCGCTGGAGAAAGATAAAATTAAATTTCTGCTGGTTGAAGGGGTGCATCAAAAGGCGCTGGAAAGCCTTCGTGCGGCAGGTTACACCAACATTGAATATCACAAGGGCGCGCTGGACGCTGAACAGTTGAAAGCGTCCATCCGCGATGCCCACTTCATCGGTCTGCGATCCCGTACTCATCTGACAGAAGAAGTGATTAACGCCGCAGAGAAGCTGGTGGCGATTGGCTGTTTTTGCATCGGCACCAACCAGGTGGATTTAAATGCGGCGGCAAAACGCGGTATTCCGGTCTTTAACGCGCCATTCTCGAATACCCGTTCCGTGGCGGAGTTGGTGATTGGCGAGCTGTTGCTGCTGCTGCGCGGCGTGCCGGAGGCGAACGCCAAAGCGCACCGCGGCGTATGGAATAAACTGGCGGCGGGATCGTTCGAAGCGCGCGGTAAAAAGCTTGGCATTATCGGTTACGGCCATATCGGAACGCAGTTGGGCATTCTGGCGGAATCGCTGGGGATGCATGTCTATTTCTATGATATTGAAAATAAACTGCCGCTTGGTAACGCAACTCAGGTGCAGCACCTGTCTGAATTGCTGAATATGAGCGATGTGGTCAGTCTGCACGTACCTGAAAACGCCTCCACCAAAAACATGATGGGCGCAAAAGAGATTGCCCTGATGAAGCCGGGTTCGCTGCTGATTAACGCCGCGCGCGGTACGGTAGTGGATATCCCGGCTTTGTGCGACGCGCTGGCGACGAAACATCTGGCGGGGGCGGCTATCGACGTCTTCCCGACGGAACCGGCCACTAATAGCGATCCGTTTACCTCTCCGCTGTGCGAATTCGATAACGTGATCCTGACGCCGCATATCGGCGGCTCGACGCAGGAGGCGCAAGAAAACATCGGTCTGGAAGTCGCAGGAAAACTGATTAAGTACTCGGATAACGGCTCGACGCTGTCCGCCGTGAACTTCCCGGAAGTGTCGCTGCCGCTGCACGGCGGTCGTCGCCTGATGCACATCCACGAAAACCGCCCGGGCGTATTGACCGCGCTTAACCAGATCTTTGCCGAGCAGGGCGTTAACATTGCCGCACAGTATCTGCAAACCTCCGCCCGAATGGGGTATGTGGTAATTGATATAGAAGCCGATGGCGATGTGGCGGAGAAAGCGCTGCTGGCGATGAAGGCGATTCCGGGCACCATTCGCGCCCGTCTGCTGTACTAATTTCCTCTAAATGGGCAGGAGATGACCTGCCCATCCTTTCTTCTGGTTTCCCTGCCTCAACATCTCTTCGTGTAACGCATACATTCTGTTTTCGAGCCTTGCCGCAATTGGTAATTAAAGGCAGCGTTGCGTGTTGTACAGCAATAAAAGGAATTTACGATAAGGGCTCAGCATAGCGCTGAAACGGGAAAGCCCCTGGCGAAGCAGGGGCTCTAAAAAGGAAAGGGACGATGATGAGATACGTCATCATGCTGCTGATCCTGTTAATCATCGCTACGCCAGCATATTAACAGAGAGTACGCAGGAGGGAGGTTCGCCTCCCTCACCCTTCACCGAGAAATTTAGGTCAAAAAAGCGACGCTGTCAATCGGCAAAACACGGCTACCACTCCCAAATTTTGGATGGCGTTACCACCGCAGGCAGCGGGATATCCCACTCTTCAACCGGCAGCTTTTCTACTAACTGGCAATCATGCGCGTAGCCCACGGGCTGGATCTTATGCTGCTGCCAGTTTTGCAACGTACGGTCATAAAATCCGCCGCCCATTCCCAGGCGCTGCCCGTCTTCGTCAAACGCCACTAACGGCGTTACCAGCACATCCAGCTTTGCCAGCGGTAATACGTCGCGGACATCAAGCCGTGGCTCCTGGATCTTTAAGCGGTTGGTCACCAGCGCACTCTGCGGATGATAGTGCAGGAACAGGAGGTTGCCAGGGCTGAAGGGATGAAGAACCGGAAGGTAGACGCGCTTGCCCGCTCGCCATAGCTGTTCAATCAGCGGCTGGGTGTCGAGTTCGCCATCAAAGGAGAGAAACACGGCGACAGTGTGCGCCATCACGACGGGAGGAAAGCTGAGCATTCGGGCGGCGGCCTGTTGACCAAAACGGCGTTGCTGCTCTGGCGTCAGCGCACGGCGACGTTGCCGAATTATTCGGCGGATTTCTTGTCGTGATAAAGAGAGTTCGGGAAGTTGCGTCATGGCTGTTGCCAGTCAGAAGGGGAATCTCCGAGATGCCGCCGCAGGCTGTAACCCTTGAACCCTTGGTTCAAGGTGAATGTGTCGTCACAGTTTTAAGGCTTCTCGGACGAACCGAGCATGCTCACCAACCGCGGAGCGCCACATTCTTGTGGTATGAAATATCGGCTCAGGGGACTGGCCCGCTTGCAAACATCTCAGAGAAATTCTGTTTTCACAATCACTTTACCATAGTAAAGCGAAAAGTGTTATTCAAAGTTTTGGCCCGTTTTTTCGGTTATGCGACCTTGATCAAGCAACGCCTGTTCGATGGTCTGTTGTAGCATCCGAATACGTTGTTCCATGCTCGCCGCGTAATCGCGGGTCTTCGCTTTTTCCTGAGTTAACTCATAGCTGATATTCAATGCGGCAATGAAAACCAACTGCTCAGTATTTGTGACTCTAGTGCGAACTTTCAGATCTTGCAACCGCTGATTCAGATCGTCCGCAGCCTGATTCAACGCATCCCTTTGGTCAGGCGGGCAATTCACTCGCAGTGAACGGCCAAATATTTGGATATCGACGGGTTGTGCAGACATGCCACCTTCCTGCTGATTGACTGCGCTGCCTTCGTCTCCAGACCCAGGGTCCGCGAAGGGGCGACACTATAGCTACCCTGGTGTGAAGATACAAGCCCTTTTCTGGTTCACCAGGGTCCAAAGTGGTAGCATATCATGAATATCCTCCCTTTGATGACGAATGCTTATGTCTATACAGAACGAAATGCCTGGTTACAACGAAATGAACCGGTTTTTGAATCAACAAGGGACCGGTCTGACCCCGGCTGAAATGCATGGTTTAATCAGCGGGATGATTTGCGGCGGCAACAACGACAGCTCATGGCAGCCGCTGTTGCACGACCTGACGAACGAAGGTCTGGCCTTCGGGCATGAGCTTGCTCAGGCGCTGCGCAAAATGCACGCGGCGACCAGCGACGCGCTGGAAGACGACGGCTTTCTTTTTCAGCTTTATCTGCCTGAAGGCGACGATGTCAGCGTATTCGATCGCGCAGATGCCTTAGCCGGGTGGGTTAACCACTTTTTGCTTGGCCTCGGCGTAACGCAGCCTAAACTTGATAAAGTCACCGGCGAAACGGGTGAAGCGATTGACGACCTGCGTAATATTGCGCAGCTTGGTTATGATGAGAGCGAAGATCAGGAAGAGCTGGAGATGTCGCTCGAAGAGATCATCGAATATGTCCGTGTTGCGGCGCTGTTATGTCATGACACTTTCACGCGCCAACAGCCGACCGCGCCGGAAGTGCGTAAACCGACGCTACACTAAGAAAAAACGAAATGGAGGCCATGTCATGACTCAGCAGGAATACCAACGCCGTCGCCAGGCATTACTGGCGCAAATGCAGCCCGGCAGCGCCGCGCTGATCTTTGCCGCGCCGGAGGCGACGCGCAGCGCAGACAGTGAATATCCGTATCGCCAGAGTAGCGACTTCTGGTATTTCACCGGTTTTAACGAACCGGAAGCCGTGCTGGTACTGATTAAGAGTGATGACACCCACAACCACAGCGTTTTGTTCAACCGCGTTCGCGACCTGACGGCGGAAATCTGGTTTGGTCGCCGTTTAGGACAGGATGCCGCGCCGGAAAAACTGGGCGTTGACCGGGCGCTGGCGTTTAGCGAAATCAACCAGCAACTCTTTCAGTTGCTTAATGGTCTGGATGTGGTGTACCACGCGCAGGGCGAATATGCGTATGCCGACGAGATTGTTCTGGCTGCGCTGGAGAAGCTGCGCAAAGGCTCCCGCCAGAATCTGACCGCGCCGGCCACCATGACTGACTGGCGACCGATCGTCCATGAGATGCGCCTGTTCAAATCGCCGGAAGAGATTGCTGTCCTGCGCCGCGCCGGGGAAATTAGCGCGCTGGCGCATATCCGCGCGATGGAAAAATGCCGTCCGGGGATGTTTGAGTATCAGCTGGAGGGGGAAATTCACCACGAATTTAATCGCCACGGCGCGCGCTATCCCTCCTATAACACCATTGTCGGCAGCGGCGAAAATGGCTGTATCCTGCATTACACTGAAAACGAAAGTGAAATGCGCGACGGCGATTTAGTGCTTATCGACGCGGGCTGTGAATATAAAGGTTACGCGGGCGACATCACGCGTACTTTCCCGGTGAACGGGAAATTTACGCCAGCTCAGCGTGAAATTTATGACATCGTTCTGGAATCGCTGGAGACCAGCCTGCGACTGTTCCGTCCTGGTACCTCTATTCAGGAGGTGACCGGCGAAGTCGTGCGCATCATGATAACCGGGCTGGTGAAGCTGGGGATTTTGCAAGGAGAGGTTGATCAACTGATTGCCGAAAATGCGCATCGTCCTTTCTTTATGCATGGCTTGAGCCACTGGCTGGGGCTGGATGTTCATGATGTCGGCGTTTATGGGCCGGATCGCTCCCGTACCCTGGAGCCGGGCATGGTGCTGACCGTAGAGCCAGGCCTCTATATCGCGCCGGATGCCGACGTGCCGGAAGCGTATCGCGGCATTGGCGTTCGAATTGAAGATGACATTGTCATTACCGAAACCGGTAATGAAAACCTGACCGCTGGCGTTGTGAAGAAGGCGGATGACATTGAAGCATTAATGGCGGCGGCGCGGCAGCAATGAGCGTCATTATCGTTGGCGGCGGCATGGCAGGCGCGACGCTGGCGCTGGCCATCTCTCAGTTCAGTCATGGGATGTTGCCGGTACACCTGATTGAAGCGAAAGCGCCTGAAGCCGACGGTCATCCCGGCTTTGACGCCAGAGCGATTGCGCTGGCGGCGGGCACTTGTCAGCAACTGGCGCGAATTGGCGTCTGGCAGGCGATTTCCGATTGCGCAACGGCAATCAACACCGTACACGTCAGCGATCGCGGCCATGCCGGATTTGTGACTCTCGACGCGCAGGACTACAGTCTGGCAGCGTTGGGGCACGTTGCGGAGCTGCATGATATCGGGCTGCGTCTGTTTGCGCTCTTGCGTAAAGCGCCAGGCGTTACGCTGCACTGCCCGGAGCGCGTAGCCAGCGTGTCGCGTACCCAACAGCAAGTTAACGTCACTCTGGAAAACGGCAATGTGATAGCTGGCAGCGTGCTGGTGGCGGCTAACGGTACCCACTCCGCGCTCGCGTCAGCCTGCGGCGTTGACTGGCATCAGGAGCCTTACGAACAGTTAGCGGTGATAGCGAATGTCGCGACCGCTATCCCGCATCAGGGACGCGCCTTTGAACGTTTTACTCCCAATGGCCCGCTGGCGATGTTGCCGATGTCGCATGGCCGATGTTCGCTGGTTTGGTGTCACCCGCTCGACCAGCGCGATGAGGTGCTGAGCTGGTCCGACGCGCAGTTCTGCCATGCATTGCAGGCCGCGTTCGGCTGGCGGCTGGGGCGAATTACTCAGGCCGGTAAGCGCAGCGCGTATCCGCTTGCCCTGACTACGGCGGCGAAAGTGTTTACTCACCGGACTGTCGTGGTCGGCAATGCGGCGCAGACGTTGCATCCTATCGCCGGACAAGGGTTTAATCTCGGTCTGCGTGATGTCATGAGCCTGGCGGAAACGCTGGTCGCGGCACAGGACGCGGGCGAGGATATTGGCGCCTGGCACGTGTTATCGCGCTATCAGCAGCGTCGTCAGGTTGACCGGGATACGACGATTGGCGTAACGAACGGTCTGGTCCATCTGTTTGCAAATCGTTGGGCGCCGCTGGTTATTGGGCGCAATATCGGTTTAATGGCGATGGAATTATTACCGCCTGCGCGCGATGCGCTGGCACAGCGGACCTTAGGTTGGGTTGCGCGTTAAGCAGATCTGTAGGCCGGATAAGGCATTTACGCCGCCATCCGGCATCGTGTTCGTAAAAATACCGGATGGCAGCTTCGCCTTATCCGGCCTACGGTTTTGATTGTTCCGGTTTCCAGGAGTAAATAGTGCAAAGTGTTGATGTAGCAATAGTTGGCGGAGGCATGGTGGGACTGGCTGTCGCCTGCGGCTTGCAGGGGAGCGGTTTGCGCGTTGCGGTGCTGGATCACGTTGTTCCCCAGCCGTTGGCGAACGATGCCCCGCCTCAGCTTCGGGTGTCGGCGATTAATGCCGCCAGCGAAAAACTGCTTACCCGTCTTGGCGTATGGTCAAACATTGTAGCGCGACGGGCAAGTTGCTACCACGGTATGGAAGTCTGGGATAAAGACAGCTTTGGCCGTATTACGTTTGATGACGCAAGCATGGGATATAGCCATCTGGGGCATATTGTTGAAAACAGCGTCATTCACTACGCATTGTGGCAAAAAGCGCAGCAAGCGGCGGATATCACCTTAATGGCGCCAGCGGAGTTACAGCAGGTCGCCTGGGGGGAGAACGACGCCTTCCTGACTTTAAAAGACGGCGCGATGTTAACCGCGCGTCTGGTGATTGCCGCGGATGGCGCCAACTCCTGGCTGCGTAACAAAGCGGATATTCCCTTAACTTTCTGGGACTACCGTCACCATGCGCTGGTAGCGACTATCCGCACCGAAGAGCCGCACGGCGCGGTTGCTCGCCAGGTGTTTCATGGTGAAGGTATTCTGGCGTTTTTGCCGTTAAGCGATCCGCATCTGTGTTCCATTGTCTGGTCGCTTTCTCCGCAGGATGCGGAGCGTATGCAACAGAGCGGCGACGAGGCGTTTAACCAGGCGTTGACTATCGCCTTCGATAATCGGCTGGGCTTATGCCGCCTGGAAAGCGAACGGCAGGTTTTTCCGCTGACGGGCCGCTATGCTCGCCAGTTTGCCGCGCATCGTCTGGCGTTGGTCGGCGATGCCGCGCACACCATCCATCCGCTGGCAGGGCAAGGCGTCAACCTCGGCTTTATGGACGCGGCCGAACTGGTGGACGATCTGCGCCGGCTTCAGCGCCAGGGCAAAGACATTGGCCAACATCTTTATCTTCGTCGTTATGAGCGTAGCCGTAAACATAGCGCGGCGATGATGCTTGCCGGGATGCAAGGTTTTCGTGACCTGTTTGCCGGCGAAAACCCGGCAAAAAAATTGCTGCGCGACATCGGGCTGAAACTGGCGGATACGCTCCCCGGCGTCAAACCCCAACTGCTTCGCCAGGCAATGGGGCTAAACGACCTTCCGCAATGGCTTCGTTAAGCGTCTGACTGCACGCCAGCAAGAGTTTGAAACCCGTCACACTTTGCTTTCCCGGCTATCGCGCCGGGGGGCTTTCCTCGTTTGAAATAATCTAATTTCACCGCTTATTTCGCATTATATTTTCTAATGCCACTATTTTTGGCGAACGCGATTTTCGACATTTTTTCCGCATTTAATATTAATTTATGTTGTGGTAAATCGTATCAGCTTCCTTTTTATGACGGTTATTTAGCGTAATAGTGGTTTTTTGTGCTGATGGGATTTTAGCGTTTTTTAGTCATAAGCTAATGTGATGGTAAATTCAGCCTTATGGTTTAGCGCCTGGTTCGGTGGTAAGTTCAGGAGCAAGAGAACGTTTGCGTCGGCGCAGGAAAAAGGGCGTCGATGCCAGGTTTCGTGGCGAAGATTTCCCATGAAAATGGTTGTTAGCCCCCGCTAATTCAACGAGGAAAAGATGGCCCAACAGACGCCTTTGTACGAACAACACACGCTATGCGGCGCCCGCATGGTCGATTTTCATGGCTGGATGATGCCCCTGCATTACGGCTCTCAGCTTGATGAACACCACGCTGTGCGCACCGATGCCGGGATGTTTGATGTATCGCATATGACCATTGTCGATCTTCATGGCAGCCGCACCCGGGAGTTCTTGCGTTATCTGCTGGCAAACGACGTCGCGAAGCTAACGAAGACGGGTAAAGCCCTCTACTCCGGTATGCTTAACGCATCGGGCGGCGTGATTGATGACCTTATCGTCTACTACTTCACTGAAGATTTCTTCCGTCTCGTTGTTAACTCCGCCACCCGCGAAAAAGACCTCTCCTGGATTACCCAACACGCTGAACCTTATGCCATCGACATCACCGTTCGTGACGACCTGTCGCTGATTGCGGTACAGGGGCCGAATGCGCAGGAAAAAGCGGCGACTCTGTTTACTGACCAACAGCGCCATGCAGTAGAAGGTATGAAGCCGTTCTTCGGCGTTCAGGAGGGTGATTTGTTTATCGCCACCACCGGTTATACCGGCGAAGCGGGCTATGAAATCGCCATGCCGAATGAAAAAGCGGCGGATTTCTGGCGTGCGCTGGTGGAGGCGGGCGTGAAGCCGTGCGGTCTTGGCGCGCGCGACACGCTGCGTCTGGAAGCAGGCATGAACCTGTACGGTCAGGAGATGGATGAAGGTATCTCTCCGCTGGCGGCTAATATGGGATGGACTATCGCCTGGGAACCTGCTGACCGCGACTTTATTGGCCGTGAGGCGCTGGAGATGCAGCGTGAAAAAGGCCATGAGCAGCTTGTCGGTCTGATGATGACCGAGAAGGGCGTATTGCGTAATGAATTGCCGGTGCGTTTTACCGATGCGCAGGGCAATCAGCAAGAAGGCATTATCACCAGCGGGACGTTTTCCCCAACGTTGGGCTACAGCATTGCGCTGGCGCGCGTTCCGGCGGGCATCGGCGAGACGGCGATTGTACAAATTCGTAACCGTGAAATGCCGGTAAAAGTGACTAAACCTGTTTTTGTGCGTAACGGCAAAGCCGTCGCGTGATTCATCCTTTTTTGGAGATTAATTGATGAGCAACGTACCCGCAGAACTGAAATACAGCAAAGAACACGAATGGCTGCGTAAAGAAGCGGATGGCACTTACACCGTTGGCATTACTGAACACGCTCAGGAGCTGTTGGGCGATATGGTTTTTGTTGATCTGCCGGAAGTCGGCGCGACCGTAAGCGCGGGCGACGACTGCGCCGTGGCGGAGTCCGTAAAAGCGGCGTCCGACATTTATGCGCCGGTAAGCGGTGAGATCGTGGCGGTAAACGATGCGCTGAGCGACTCCCCGGAGCTGGTGAACAGCGAACCGTATGCCGGTGGCTGGATCTTTAAAATCAAAGCCAGCGATGAAAGCGAACTTGAATCGCTGCTGGATGCCACCGCGTATGAGGCATTGTTAGAAGACGAATAATGTTGTGCCGGATGGCGCTAATGCTTATCCGGCCTACTCACTGCAACGCGAATGATTTTGCGTATTCGTTTTCGCACGCGTAGGCCCGGTAAGCGTCAGCGCCACCGGGCAACTGAGTTAGAGACAATCACGATTCACTGCACGTTTCAGGAACCATCGCCCATGACACAGACGTTAAGCCAGCTTGAAAACCGCGGCGCTTTCATTGAACGCCACATCGGACCGGACGCCGCGCAGCAGCAAGAGATGCTGAATGTGGTTGGCGCCGAGTCGTTAAACGCGCTGACAGGTCAGATTGTGCCGAAAGACATTCAGCTCGCGACTCCGCCGCAGGTTGGCGAGGCGGCAACCGAATATGCCGCACTGGCGGAATTAAAAGCCATCGCCGGGCGTAACAAGCGCTTCACGTCCTATATTGGCATGGGCTACACCGCCGTGCAGCTACCGCCGGTTATCCTGCGCAACATGCTGGAAAATCCGGGTTGGTATACCGCCTACACTCCTTATCAGCCGGAAGTCTCTCAGGGGCGTCTGGAAGCGCTGCTCAACTTCCAACAGGTGACGCTGGACCTGACAGGGCTGGACATGGCTTCCGCCTCGCTGCTGGATGAAGCGACCGCCGCCGCTGAAGCGATGGCGATGGCAAAGCGCGTCAGCAAATTGAAAAATGCCAACCGGTTCTTTGTCGCCTCTGATGTCCATCCGCAAACTCTGGACGTCGTGCGTACGCGTGCCGAAACCTTTGGCTTTGACGTCATTGTGGATGACGCGGCGAAAGCACTGGATCACCAGGATGTGTTTGGCGTGCTGTTACAACAGGTAGGCACCACGGGCGAAATTCACGACTACAGCGCACTGATTACTGAGCTGAAATCCCGTAAAGTTGTGGTCAGCGTCGCCGCCGATTTTATGGCGCTGGTACTGCTGATGGCTCCGGGCAAACAGGGCGCGGACATTGTTTTCGG
The DNA here is from genome assembly GCF_004010735.1 of Salmonella sp. SSDFZ54. Taxonomy (NCBI): domain Bacteria; kingdom Pseudomonadati; phylum Pseudomonadota; class Gammaproteobacteria; order Enterobacterales; family Enterobacteriaceae; genus Salmonella; species Salmonella sp. SSDFZ54. The sequence goes on along the minus strand of NZ_CP034819.1, from coordinate 955,309 downwards.
CTCTGCGCAACGCTTCGGCGTACCGATGGGGTACGGTGGCCCGCATGCAGCGTTCTTTGCCGCCAAAGACGAATTTAAACGCTCCATGCCAGGCCGTATTATCGGCGTCTCAAAAGATGCGGCGGGCAATACCGCACTGCGCATGGCGATGCAGACTCGCGAGCAGCATATCCGCCGTGAGAAAGCGAACTCCAACATTTGTACCTCGCAGGTACTGCTGGCTAACATCGCCAGTCTGTATGCCGTTTATCATGGACCGGTTGGACTGAAACGCATTGCGAATCGTATCCACCGCCTGACCGATATTCTGGCGGCCGGTCTGCAACAGAAAGGCTTAAAGCTGCGTCATGCGCACTACTTTGACACGCTGTGTGTGGAAGTAGCTGATAAAGCAGCGGTACTGGCGCGTGCGGAAGCGGCAGAGATCAACCTGCGCAGCGATATTCATAACGCGGTGGGTATTACGCTCGATGAAACCACCACCCGTGAGAATGTGGCGCAGTTGTTCAATGTTTTGCTGGGCGACAGCCACGGCCTGAACATTGAAACACTGGATAAAGACGTGGCGCTTGATAGCCGTTCCATTCAGCAAAGTATGCTGCGTGACGATGCGATTCTGACGCATCCGGTATTTAACCGTTACCACAGCGAAACCGAGATGATGCGCTATATGCACTCGCTGGAGCGTAAAGATCTGGCGCTGAATCAGGCGATGATCCCGCTGGGTTCCTGCACCATGAAGCTGAACGCCGCCGCCGAGATGATCCCTATCACCTGGCCGGAATTCGCTGAACTGCATCCGTTCTGCCCGCCGGAACAGGCGGAAGGATATCATCAGATGATTAGCCAGCTTTCTGACTGGCTGGTGAAACTCACCGGGTACGACGCCGTCTGTATGCAGCCTAACTCCGGCGCACAGGGGGAATACGCGGGGCTGCTGGCGATTCGTCACTATCACGAAAGCCGCAACGAAGGGCATCGCGATATCTGCCTGATTCCGGCCTCTGCTCACGGCACTAACCCTGCTTCTGCACATATGGCAGGAATGCAGGTGGTGGTAGTCGCCTGTGATAAGAACGGCAACATCGACCTGGACGATCTGCGGGCAAAAGCAGAACAACATGCTGCGAACCTCTCTTGCATCATGGTGACTTATCCTTCCACCCACGGCGTCTATGAAGAAACGATCCGTGAAGTGTGTGAAGTTGTGCACCAGTTCGGCGGTCAGGTTTACCTTGACGGCGCGAACATGAACGCTCAGGTCGGCATTACCTCACCGGGCTTTATTGGCGCGGACGTTTCGCATCTTAACCTGCATAAAACTTTCTGCATTCCGCACGGCGGCGGTGGCCCTGGCATGGGACCGATCGGCGTGAAAGCGCATCTGGCACCGTTCGTACCGGGTCATAGCGTGGTGCAAATTGAAGGCATGTTAACCCGTCAGGGCGCGGTTTCTGCGGCGCCGTTCGGTAGTGCCTCTATCCTGCCAATCAGCTGGATGTACATCCGCATGATGGGCGCAGAAGGCCTGAAGCAGGCAAGCCAGGTCGCGATTCTTAACGCTAACTACATTGCCAGCCGTCTGAAAGACGCGTACCCGGTACTGTATACTGGTCGCGATGGCCGTGTGGCGCACGAATGTATTCTTGATATTCGTCCGCTGAAAGAAGAAACCGGCATCAGCGAGCTGGATATTGCCAAGCGTCTGATCGACTACGGTTTCCACGCGCCAACCATGTCGTTCCCGGTGGCGGGCACGCTGATGGTTGAACCGACGGAATCTGAAGGTAAGGCCGAGCTGGATCGCTTTATCGATGCGATGCTGGCTATCCGCGCAGAGATTGACCAGGTGAAAGCCGGTGTCTGGCCGCTGGAAGATAACCCGCTGGTGAACGCGCCGCACATTCAGAGCGAACTGGTCGCCGAGTGGGCGCATCCGTACAGCCGTGAAGTTGCCGTATTCCCGGCAGGCGTGGCAGACAAATACTGGCCGACGGTGAAACGTCTGGATGATGTTTATGGCGACCGCAACCTGTTCTGCTCCTGCGTACCGATTAGCGACTACCAGTAATTTGCTGATTCGACTGTTTTCTAAAGGCGCTTCGGCGCCTTTTCAGCTTGTTAATAAAGTGCGCTTTGTTTATGTCGGATGCAGTGTGAGTGCCTTATTCAGGCTACAAAGTGTTACTAATTCAATATATTACAGTAAATCGTTGGCTCCTGTCAGGCAACCTGGCGTTTGTATCAGTGTATTAGCCAGAATTAAATTGCCGGTTTTTTAGAGTCTAATGATTCATTGTGCATCATTTTTACTTTGCTGTTATTTAATCAAAATAACACGGTATATTTACATGTAGTTACAAATGGTTTCCCTCCGGAATCGTTATTTACCTCTCAATATAGTTACAAAAATTTCCGTATATTAAATTCATCAAGTTATTAATTTAAATTATAAATTAAAAATAAGCATAAATAACGTAAATATTTATTAACTTAGCGCTTTGTTTTTTATACCTGGAGGGAATAATGAAACGATTTATATTTCTGCCATTAATGACATATTTTCTATTAATGAATGCAATGGCAGCTAACGGAGAAAATAATCCCAGTAATCTATTAGGTGCACCAGTTAATACCGCTATTTCTGGTGGTTCAGTATTGCCGGAAGGAAAGTTATTAACCGCCGTGAATAGCTCATTTCGCGATAAAGATCATCAAATCGAGGGGCACGGAAGTCCGGATGTTTACTCCCAGATATGGTTATTGAAGATTCGTTACGGTTTGACCGACAGACTGGAATTATCAACTGTGGGTTCCTATATCAATAACAAACGAGACAATCTGTCTCCTGAGCACATAGAGGGAATGGGCGACCAATCGGTGGGGGGCAATTATGCTTTAATGAGCCAGCGAAGAGGTGATCCGTTTTGGGTTACGGTAGGTGGGGCAGTATTACTACCCACCGGGCAAGATGGAGATAATCATTTGCCTGGGAATAGCGCCTGGGGAGGAAGAGTAACACTCACTTTAACAAAATTATTTACTCCTAACATTAAAGGGGATATGGGTTTTGTCTATCAGGGACCATTTGAGCGCGGTAACCAGGACGTGAAACGAGGTAACGAATTCCAGTGGAATACCCAGGTACGGTATATGTTTAGCGATTTACCGCTGGATCTTGGTCTGGAAAGTGCCTACAGCAATAATGCCTCTGGAACGAAAAAACTGTCTAATGGCAGCGTAATTAATAACCATTCTGGAACTACCGAATGGGTTGTTGGTCCGTCATTTAATATTGCCGTCGATTCACTGAAATTATGGTTTGGTGCCGGAGCCTTCTTCCCGGTAATGCAGGAAGCGAAGTCGCCAACCAAAATGGAAGATGTACGCTGGGAATTTAAAATAGGTAAGACCTGGTAAGACTCGTTCAAAGTGTTACCCGCCGACTGGCGGGTAACGTGCAGGAGTTAAAGCTTCTCGCCGTTGCTGGCAATCACCTCTTTGTACCAGTTGAAGCTCTTCTTACGCGAACGCGACATATCGCCCGTACCGTCATCGTGCTTGTTCACGTAGATGAAGCCGTAGCGCTTGCTGTACTGACCGGTGGTGAACGAGACGCAGTCGATGCAGCCCCACGGCGTGTAGCCCATCAGGTCGACACCATCGTAAGTGACCGCTTTTTTCATCTCTTCAATATGGGCGCGCAGGTAGTCAATGCGATAGTCGTCGTTGATGCCGCCATCTTCTTCTACTTTGTCGTAAGCACCAAAACCGTTTTCGACAATAAACAGCGGCTTTTGATAGCGTTCGTACAGTTCACACAATGAATAACGCAGGCCCACCGGGTCAATCTGCCAGCCCCAGTCAGAGGCTTTAACATAGGGGTTCGGTACGCTGCCTTCAAAACCGGAAATCGCATCGCCGCTACCGCCTTCGGCTTTGACCGCGTTGGTCATGTAATAACTGAAACCAAGATAATCGCAGGTGCCTTCGCGCAGCACTTCAAGATCGCCATCGTCCATTTTGATGTTAAATCCGCGGCGCTCCCACTCGTTCAACACATAGGACGGGTAATAGCCGCGCAGCTGCACATCGGTAAAGACGTAGCGTTCACGCATCGACTCCTGAGCAAACATCACATCTTCTGGTTTACAGGAGAAAGGATACAGCGCGACCATCGCCAGCATACAGCCCACTTTCATCTGTGGATTAATACGACGTGCCGCTTTTACCGCCAGCGCGCTGGCGACAAACTGATGATGTAAGACCTGATACATGGTTTCTTCTGGATTCTCATGCTCGGTATACACTACGCCGGAACAGCAGTAACCAAACAGCGGCGCGCGCCAGTTTCGCTGATTGTTGATTTCATTGAAGGTCATCCAGTATTTGACCTTATGTTTGTAGCGTTCAAACACGACTTCAGCAAAACGGACAAAGAAATCAACGACCTTACGATTGGTCCAGCCGCCGTAGTGCTGTACCAGATGTAATGGCATTTCAAAGTGAGAAAGGGTAATGACCGGTTCGATGTTGTATTTGAGTAACCCATCAAACATGTCGTCGTAGAATTTCAGACCGGCCTCGTTTGGCTGGGATTCGTCGCCATTCGGGAAGATACGCGTCCAGGCAATAGAGGTACGGAAGCATTTGAACCCCATTTCGGCGAAAAGACGGATGTCTTCTTTGTAATGTCCGTAAAAATCCACCGCCTCGTGGTTCGGATAGTATTTGCCAGCAACGACATTCTGGGTGATTTCGCGTGGCACGCCGTGTGCGCCGCCGGTTAGCACGTCGCAGATGCTGGGGCCTTTACCGTCTTTATTCCAGCCGCCTTCAACCTGGTGTGCGGCAACCGCGCCGCCCCATAAAAAATCTTTTGGCAGGGTGAGTTTTCTCATTGTTGCATAATCTCAATTTATTTAGTCTGTTATCATTCATTCTGCACCAAATGGCATGTAAAGCGTACGCAAAATTCCAGGATGCTCGCGTGTCGGGACAAGAACACATTCAGATCGTAACATCCACTTCAAGGGGCCATATTCAGGGGATAACCACATGCAGCCAAACGACATTACTTTCTTTCAACGTTTCCAGAATGACATTCTGGCAGGGCGTAAAACCATCACTATTCGTGATGCCTCCGAGTCCCACTTTAAAGCAGGCGATGTGCTACGCGTGGGACGGTTCGAAGATGATGGCTATTTTTGCACAATCGAAGTGACAGGAACGTCAACTGTGACGCTGGATACGCTGAACGAAAAACATGCGCAACAGGAAAATATGTCGCTTGATGAGCTGAAACGGGTCATTGCTGAAATCTATCCCAACCAGACGCAATTTTATGTGATTGATTTTAAATGCCTTTGATAAATATGAACGCGTGTTAGTTGAGTTTTTGTAGTTAACTTATTGAATAATAAACAAAATTTAATTTTGCGAATTTATTTTAGCTAACATGTGTTCACTGGAACCATTCTCAGTTACGCTAGAGGCGCAGTTCATCGTTATGAACGTTTCTCCGGAGTAAGTTATGGTGCAAAAACCATTAATGACGCAGGGATATTCGCTGGCTGAGGAAATCGCCAACAGTATTAGCCACGGCATTGGATTGGTATTTGGTATTGTCGGCCTGGTGCTGTTGTTGGTTCAGGCGGTAGAGGCGAATGCGGGTATGACGGCTATCGCCAGCTACAGTTTATATGGCGGGAGCATGATCCTGCTTTTTCTTGCCTCAACGCTTTATCATGCCATTCCTCATCAGCGGGCAAAAATCTGGTTAAAGAAATTTGATCACTGCGCTATCTATCTGCTCATTGCCGGAACCTATACGCCATTTCTGCTGGTAGGTCTGGATTCGCCGCTGGCGCGCGGACTAATGATTGTGATCTGGAGCCTGGCGCTATTCGGTATCCTCTTCAAGTTGACGATTGCGCACCGATTTAAAGTGCTTTCACTGGTTACGTATCTGGCAATGGGCTGGCTGTCGCTGATAGTGGTTTATCAGTTGGCGATTAAGCTGGCGATAGGCGGCGTGACGCTGCTGGCGGTAGGTGGCGTCGTTTACTCGCTAGGCGTAATTTTCTATGTTTGCAAACGCATACCTTATAACCACGCCATCTGGCATGGCTTTGTGCTGGGCGGCAGCGTGTGCCACTTCCTGGCCATCTATTTGTATGTGGGACAGGCGTAATTCCCGGATGCCCGTGCCGGATGGCGGCGCTGTCGCACCTTATCCGGCCTACGAGAACAGCACGTGCGAGCCTGATGGCGTTGCGCTATCAGGCTATCCGGCTTTTAACGTGATATCACTCTTCCAGCGAGTAAGGCAGCGGGACGATATGCAGGGTGTTGGCATCGTCGCGAACACGGAAGACGCTTTCGGCTTCTAAATCGTTATTCATGACGGCCTGAACCAGTAACTGACCATCGTCCAACTGCGTCGCCGCCAGAATAGCGCCGGTACGACGCCAGTTCTCGCCCATCTGTAGCTCCAGATCTTCTCCTGCTTCCGGTACCCGGCTGGCTTTGCCCGCCAGCAACCAAAGCGCGCGTTTATTGGCGCCGCGGAATTTTGCCCGTGCGACCATCTCCTGCCCGGTGTAGCAGCCTTTCTTGAAGCTGATGCCGCCCAGCGCCTGTAGGTTAGTCGCCTGGGGGATAAACTGACCGCTGTTCGCCGCGTCAATCACCGGAATGCCTGCTTCAATATCCAACGCCAGCCACTGTTGACTGTTATTCAGTTCGGCTTCGCCATGCAACTTCTCTGTTAACATGTTGGCCGTCGCGACATCGGTGACAAGCAGGAATCGTTCCGCAGGATGTTCAAACCATAGCAGCGTGGAGGCGCCGTCTCTGACCACCTGATTTTCGCTATTGGGCAGTACGCTAAAGACATTAGCCAGCGCCGCGCGGGCCTGAAAACCTGCCACGCCAAGCAATACGCGTTCGTCATCCGGCGCGATGACCACTTTGGAAAATACGGCGTACTTTTTCAGCTCCGTTAATTGCGCTTCACGCACGCTACGGCGTTCAATCCAGGCGAAACCGTCGCGCTCACGGAACAGGCGCAGAGTGCTCCACATCTTACCTTTAGCATCGCAGTGGGCGGCGAGAAGGTGTTGCTGTTCAGTCATCTGGCTTACGTCAGCGGTGACCTGGCCCTGAATATACTTTTCACTGTCTACGCCGGTAATGGTCGACAGCGCCCAGTCGTCAAGCGCGATCAGCGTCAGCGGCAGGCGGGCTGACGATGAAGGATGACGCGGTGGAAAGGAGATAAAAGCCATAAATAATGTCCTGGTTAGCTGCAACAATAATGGTTAATGGTAAAAGAGCCATCGGTCATTGCAAGTGCTTTAAATAGCCCATTGAGAGCGGATTGATCGTTTTGCGAGGCGGTATCCAAAATGGATGAACATATTGATTCCCAGCCTTTTATTTCGCGATCGCGTTCCAGATTACTGAGATTCCCGTAAAACAACGCCAAAAACACGTTACAATAGCCCGGTACTTCATTTTCGCGAGGCAGGAAGAACATGGATATTCACAATAAAGCACGTATTCACTGGGCATGTCGTCGCGGTATGCGCGAACTTGATATTTCCATCATGCCGTTTTTTGAACATGAGTACGATAGTTTAAGTGATGAAGAAAAGCGTATTTTTGTCCGTTTGTTGCAGAGTGATGACCCGGATTTATTTAACTGGTTAATGAATCACGGTAAACCGGCTGACGCTGAACTGGAACAGATGGTCCGACTCATTCAGACACGGAATCGGGAACGTGGTCCTGTGGCAATCTGATTTACGCGTCTCATGGCGCGCTCAGTGGATCTCATTGCTCATTCATGGGCTGGTTGCCGCGGTGATTTTATTGATGCCCTGGCCGCTGAGTTATACCCCGTTATGGATGATACTACTGTCGCTGGTCGTGTTTGACTGTGTACGTAGCCAGCGCAGGATTAATACCTGCCAGGGAGAGATCAAGCTACTCATGGACGGGCGCTTACGCTGGCAGGGGCAGGACTGGACGCTCTTGCGTCCGCCCTGGTTACTGAAGAGCGGGATGGTGTTGCGTTTACGCGCAGAGTCTGGACGTCATCAACATTTATGGCTGGCGGCGGATAGCATGGAAGAAGCGGAATGGCGTGAGTTGCGTCGGATACTGTTACAGCAGCCGATATCAGGCCAACACTGACGGAACGGCGTAAACGCGGTTCCGTCGAGAGGGAAATACAGCGAGTAAGGCTTCAGGCGTAGTGTTCGGCCATTTCGCCGAGAATTTGTTCACACCAGGTCTGTATACGCTCATCGCTGAGATCGTACTGGTTCGTTTCATCCAGCGCCAGGCCGACAAACAGTTGCCCATCCGCAATGACCGGTTTATTGCTGGTAAATTCGTAGCCTTCTGTGGGCCAGTAGCCGACAAATTTAACGCCTTTGAGGGCAAGTTTGTCATGCAACATACCCAGCGCATCCAGGAACCACTCGCCGTAGCCGAGCTGGTCGCCCATACCGTAAAGCGCAACGATTTTGCCTTCCAGATTGAGATCGTCCAGTTGCTCCCAGACGGCTTCCCAGTCCTCCTGAATTTCACCAAAATCCCAGGTGGGGATGCCTAAAATGAGCACGTCGTACTGCTCCATTAAGGCGGGGGCGTCATCCTTGAGGTTATGTAATGTCACCAGCTCCGGGCCGAGGATATCGCGAATTTTCTCTGCGGCCATCTCGGTGTAGCACGTGCTGGAACCGTAAAAAAGACCCATGTTCATTACGTTACATCTCGATTCTGCTATAGCGTTGCGGGTAGTGTAACAGAATCGCTGCATTCACGGCACAATGAGGCATAATGCACCCAAAGTCAGCGTGAAGTGGGGAGCGCGAATGGAACAGGATTTAGCGCGTATTGAGCAGTTTCTGGATGCCCTGTGGCTGGAACGAAATCTGGCGGAAAATACATTAAGCGCGTATCGTCGCGATTTATCGATGGTCGTTGCGTGGTTGCATCGTCGCGGAAAAACGCTTGCGACGGCGCAGGCTGATGATTTACAAACGCTGCTGGCTGAACGGGTGGAGGGCGGATACAAAGCGACCAGTTCCGCACGCCTGTTAAGCGCTATGCGGCGCTTTTTCCAGCATCTGTACCGTGAAAAGTATCGTGAGGATGATCCGAGCGCGCAGTTGGCCTCGCCTAAGCTTCCGCAGCGTTTACCGAAAGACCTTAGCGAGGCGCAGGTTGAACGGCTCTTGCAGGCGCCGCTTATTGATCAACCTTTGGAGTTGCGCGATAAAGCTATGTTGGAAGTGCTGTATGCCACCGGTTTGCGCGTGTCGGAACTGGTGGGGCTGACAATGAGCGATATCAGTCTGCGGCAGGGCGTGGTGCGGGTTATCGGTAAAGGCAATAAAGAGCGGTTGGTGCCGTTAGGCGAAGAGGCGGTATATTGGCTGGAAACGTATCTGGAGCATGGGCGTCCCTGGTTACTCAATGGCGTATCGATTGACGTATTATTCCCCAGTCAGCGTGCGCAGCAGATGACGCGGCAGACCTTCTGGCACCGTATTAAACATTATGCGGTACTGGCTGGAATCGATAGCGAAAAACTATCGCCGCATGTTTTACGTCACGCTTTCGCCACGCATTTGCTGAATCACGGCGCCGACTTGCGCGTTGTACAAATGCTACTTGGGCATAGCGATCTTTCGACGACACAAATTTATACGCATGTCGCAACGGAGCGTTTGCGTCAACTTCATCAACAGCACCATCCGCGGGCATGAGTGCTGACAGGAAAGGATAGTTTATGAAAAAGCGTTTTATGATGTTCACTTTACTGGCGGCGGCGTTTTCAGGCGTGGCCCATGCGGATGATGCGGCTATCCGTCAGTCGCTGGCTAAGCTGGGCGTTCAGAGTACGGAAATTCAGGCCTCGCCAGTGGCAGGGATGAAAACCGTCCTCACTCACAGCGGCGTACTGTACGTCACTGATGACGGCAAACATATTATTCAAGGGCCGATGTATGACGTGAGCGGCGCGCATCCGGTAAACGTGACGAACAAACTGCTGATGAGCCAGCTAAATGCGCTGGAAAAAGAGATGATCGTCTATAAAGCGCCGGATGAGAAACATGTCATTACTGTTTTTACCGATATCACCTGCGGCTATTGTCATAAGCTACATGAAGAGATGAAAGATTATAACGCGCTGGGGATCACGGTACGTTATCTGGCCTTCCCGCGCCAGGGGCTGGAAAGCCAGGCGGAGCAGGATATGAAATCTATCTGGTGCGCCAAAGACAAAAACAAAGCGTTTGATGACGCCATGGCAGGTAAGGGTGTGAAACCGGCAAGCTGTGACGTGAACATTGCTGATCATTATGCGTTGGGCGTGCAGTTGGGCGTTAGCGGTACGCCAGCCATTGTATTGAGTAACGGCTATGTGGTGCCTGGCTATCAGGGACCGAAAGAGATGAAAGCGTTTCTTGATGAGCATCAAAAACAGACCAGTGGTAAATAATACGCGTGAAACAACAGAGACAACTTCGTCGGCGCGAGGCTGATGAGACGGCGGAACTCCCCGCCGATCTTCCTCCATTACTACGACGTTTATATGCCAGCCGGGGCGTTCGTAGCGCCCGCGAACTAGAGCGCAGCGTGAAAGGAATGCTGCCCTGGCAACAGCTTAGCGGCATAGATAACGCGGTGGAGATCCTCTACAACGCCTTTCGCGAAGGTATCCGCATTATTGTTGTTGGCGATTTTGACGCCGACGGCGCGACCAGTACTGCGCTAAGCGTATTGGGAATGCGTGCGTTGGGATGTGACAACATCAGTTATCTGGTGCCTAATCGCTTTGAGGACGGCTACGGTTTAAGCCCGGAAGTGGTCGATCAGGCGAAGGCGCGCGGCGCGCAGCTTATCGTCACCGTAGACAACGGCATTTCATCCCACGCCGGCGTAGCGCATGCAAAGACGTTGGGGATTCCGGTGATCGTGACCGATCACCACCTGCCTGGCGACACGTTGCCGGATGCCGAAGCGATTATTAATCCCAATCTGCGCGACTGCGAATTCCCGTCTAAGTCGCTGGCGGGCGTCGGCGTGGCGTTTTACCTGATGCTGGCGTTGCGAACATTTTTGCGCGACAAAGGATGGTTCGACGAGCGTGGCATCGCGCCGCCGAATCTGGCGGAGCTGCTGGATTTAGTGGCGTTGGGTACGGTAGCAGACGTTGTGCCGCTGGACGCTAACAACCGTATTCTGACCTGGCAAGGGCTAAGTCGTATTCGTGCCGGGAAATGCCGTCCGGGAATTAAAGCGTTGCTGGAGATATCGAATCGCGATCCGCAGCAGCTTGCCGCCAGTGATTTAGGCTTCGCGTTGGGGCCTCGCCTGAATGCCGCTGGCAGGCTGGATGATATGTCCGTTGGCGTGGCGTTACTGTTGTGCGATAACCTCGGCGAAGCGCGTGTTCTGGCCAGCGAGCTGGATGCGCTTAACCAGACGCGCAAAGAAATAGAGCAGGGGATGCAGGCGGAAGCGCTTATCCTGTGCGAAAAGCTTGAGCGCAGTAGTGAAACGCTTCCGGGCGGTCTGGCGATGTATCATCCTGAATGGCATCAGGGCGTGGTCGGAATTCTGGCGTCGCGCATTAAAGAGCGTTTTCACCGCCCGGTGATCGCCTTTGCGCCTGCGGGCGACGGCACGCTAAAAGGCTCAGGCCGTTCGATTCAGGGGTTGCATATGCGCGATGCGCTGGAAAGGCTGGATACCCTTTACCCTGATCTGATGATCAAGTTCGGCGGTCATGCGATGGCGGCGGGATTGTCGCTGGAAGAGCATAAATTCGGGCAGTTTCAGCAACGTTTTGGCGAGCTGGTGACGGAATGGCTCGATCCTGCCCTGTTGCAAGGCGAGGTGATCTCCGATGGTCCATTAAGCGCGGCGGAGATGTCTATGGAAGTGGCGCAACTGTTGCGGGATGCCGGACCGTGGGGGCAAATGTTCCCGGAACCGTTATTCGATGGTCGTTTCCGTCTGCTACAGCAGCGTCTGGTGGGCGAGCGTCACCTCAAGGTGATGGTGGAGCCTGTCGGCGGCGGCCCGCTGTTGGATGGCATCGCATTTAATATTGATACGACCTGTTGGCCGGATAACGGCGTGCGGGAGGTAGAACTGGCTTATAAACTGGACATTAACGAGTTTCGCGGCAACCGTAGTTTACAGATTATTATCGATGATATTTGGCCGCTATGATCGGGGCGATTTAACAACACTTTCGCTGTAATTAAGGGGCGAAATCCGCTAATATTTCGCCCTTATAACCGCATTTTGACAAGTCAAATAAAAGAAATCAGACCATGTTTGAAATTAACCCGGTGAATAACCGCATTCAGGACCTCACGGAACGCACCAACGTTCTTAGGGGGTATCTTTGACTACGATGCTAAGAAAGAGCGTCTGGAAGAAGTAAACGCCGAGCTGGAACAGCCGGATGTCTGGAACGAACCTGAGCGCGCGCAGGCGCTGGGAAAAGAGCGTTCATCGCTCGAAGCGATCGTCGATACGCTTGATCAAATGACTCAGGGGCTGGACGACGTTTCCGGGCTGCTGGAACTGGCGGTAGAAGCTGACGACGAAGAGACGTTTAACGAAGCCGTCGCGGAACTGAATACGCTGGAAGAGAAACTGGCGCAGTTGGAATTCCGTCGGATGTTCTCCGGCGAGTACGATAGCGCCGATTGCTATCTCGATATTCAGGCCGGTTCCGGTGGTACTGAAGCGCAGGACTGGGCCAGCATGTTGCTGCGTATGTATCTGCGTTGGGCGGAAGCGCGCGGCTTCAAGACGGAAGTCATTGAAGAGTCGGAAGGGGAAGTCGCCGGCATTAAGTCCGCGACTATCAAAATCTCCGGCGAATATGCCTATGGCTGGCTGCGCACTGAAACCGGCGTACATCGTCTGGTGCGTAAAAGTCCGTTTGACTCCGGCGGTCGCCGTCATACCTCGTTTAGCTCCGCGTTTGTGTACCCGGAAGTGGACGACGATATCGATATCGACATTAACCCGGCGGATCTGCGTATCGATGTCTATCGCGCGTCTGGCGCAGGCGGTCAGCACGTTAACCGTACGGAATCCGCAGTGCGTATCACCCATATTCCCACCGGGATTGTGACGCAGTGTCAGAACGACCGTTCGCAGCACAAAAACAAAGACCAGGCCATGAAGCAGATGAAAGCGAAGCTTTATGAACTGGAGATGCAGAAAAAGAACGCTGAAAAACAGGCGATGGAAGACACTAAGTCTGATATCGGCTGGGGAAGCCAGATTCGTTCCTATGTCCTGGACGATTCCCGCATTAAAGACCTGCGTACTGGGGTGGAAACCCGCAATACACAGGCGGTACTGGACGGTAGTCTGGATCAATTTATCGAAGCAAGTTTGAAAGCAGGGCTATGAGGAATCAACATGTCTGAACAAAACGCACAGGGCGCTGACGAGGTAGTCGATCTTAACAATGAAATGAAGGCACGTCGCGAGAAGCTGGCTGCACTGCGTGAGCAGGGTATCCCGTTCCCGAACGATTTCCGTCGTGACCGTACCTCAGACCAACTGCACGCAGAGTTTGACGCGAAAGAAGCTGAAGAACTGGAAGCGCTGAATATTGAAGTGTCCGTCGCGGGCCGTATGATGACTCGCCGTATTATGGGTAAAGCCTCTTTTGTTACCCTGCAAGACGTAGGCGGCCGCATTCAGCTGTATGTGGCGCGCGATGATCTGCCGGAAGGCGTTTACAACGAGCAGTTCAAGAAGTGGGATCTTGGCGATATCCTCGGCGCAAAAGGTAAGCTGTTCAAAACCAAAACCGGCGAGCTGTCTATCCACTGCACCGAACTGCGCCTGCTGACGAAAGCGCTGCGTCCGTTGCCGGATAAATTCCACGGCCTGCAGGACCAGGAAGCGCGCTATCGCCAGCGTTATCTGGATCTCATCTCTAACGATGAATCCCGTAACACCTTCAAAACCCGTTCGAAGATCCTGGCCGGTATTCGCCAGTTTATGGTTGCTCGCGGCTTTATGGAAGTCGAAACCCCGATGATGCAGGTGATCCCAGGCGGCGCGTCTGCCCGTCCGTTTATCACCCATCACAACGCGCTGGATCTGGACATGTACCTGCGTATCGCGCCGGAACTGTACCTCAAGCGTCTGGTGGTTGGCGGCTTCGAACGCGTATTCGAAATTAACCGTAACTTCCGTAACGAAGGCATCTCCGTGCGCCATAATCCTGAGTTCACCATGATGGAACTCTATATGGCGTATGCGGACTACAAAGACCTGATCGAGCTGACTGAGTCTCTGTTCCGTACGCTGGCGCAGGATGTTCTGGGCACCACCCAGGTTCCGTACGGTGATGAAGTGTTTGACTTCGGTAAGCCGTTCGAAAAACTGACCATGCGTGAAGCGATCAAGAAATATCGTCCGGAAACAGATATGGCTGATCTGGACAACTTCGATTCCGCGAAGGCGATTGCTGAAAGCATCGGCATTCACGTCGAGAAGAGCTGGGGTCTGGGCCGTATCGTCACCGAGATCTTTGACGAAGTCGCTGAAGCGCATCTGATTCAGCCGACCTTCATCACCGAATATCCGGCTGAAGTGTCTCCGCTGGCGCGTCGTAATGATGTGAACCCGGAAATCACTGACCGCTTCGAGTTCTTTATCGGCGGTCGTGAAATCGGCAATGGCTTTAGCGAGTTGAACGATGCGGAAGACCAGGCGCAGCGTTTCCTGGATCAGGTTAATGCAAAAGCGGCGGGCGACGACGAAGCCATGTTCTACGACGAAGACTACGTGACGGCGCTGGAACACGGTTTACCGCCGACAGCGGGTCTGGGAATTGGTATCGACCGTATGGTGATGCTGTTTACTAACAGCCACACGATTCGCGACGTTATTCTGTTCCCGGCGATGCGTCCGGTGAAATAAGATGTAAATTGCCGGATGGGGCATTAGCCGCCATCCGGCATCTCTTTGTTCAGGCGTAGCGCCATCAGGCAATCTTTAACGCTGGCAGTAATTGAGGAGTCGTTCACGCGCTTGTTCGTCTGACGCTTGCATGACCATCCACGGGCTAAATGCCCACGGCGTAGCGAGAAGGCTTTTCCATACGCTTTTAAATTCGCTCCACTGATAGTCCATCACCTCTTCGCTGTTAACCTGTAACACACTGGTTGCCCGCGCGGCAAATACCGGACAGACTTCATTTTCCACAATACCGTTTGGATCTGTCGCCCGATAGCTGAAGTGCGGATAGACGGGGGTGAGATCGGTAATTTCCACGCCGAGTTCGAACCGACAACGGCGGATGATCGCCTCTTCGGTGGTTTCGCCTTGTTGCGGATGACCGCAAACCGAATTCGTCCACACGCCTGGCCAGGCTTTCTTGCTCAGCGACCGTCGTGTTACCAGCAACTGACCATCTTCGTTAAATAGCCAGCAGGAGAAAGCCAGATGCAAAGGCGTATTAAGCGTATGAGCCGCAAACTTTTCCAGTGTGCCGGAAGGCTTATCCTGCTCATCCAATAAAACGACATGTTCCTCAGTCATGAAAGCTCCTGAAAATTAAAATGACCCGGCAGCATGGCCAGGCCATATACTCAGACGATCAGCGTAGCGCATAACAGAAAGAAAGGCATTACCAAAACAGGCCCTGACAGAACGCAGACGAGCGCCATTGTGCCGTGAGTCGATATTATGCTGGCATATCGGATATTCGCGGCATCATCATCCACGCGGCCCCTTTCCGGCGTCAATGGATTGGGCATACGGCATTTGGCTGCTATCATAAGGCGTCTGTCAATAGAGTGAGGAATGGTTTTGAGCGCAGGACGCCTGAACAAAAATAGCCTGGGTATTGCGGTGCTGTTATGCACAGGGCTGCTGCTGGCGGGGTGTTCCAGTAATTCCGGCTCAGGAACGTATTCCGGCTCCGTCTATACCGTTAAGCGCGGCGATACGTTGTATCGTATATCGCGCGCCACGGGAACCAGCGTGAAAGAACTGGCCCGACTGAATGGCATTTCTCCGCCTTATACTATTGAGGTGGGGCAGCGAATTAAAGTGCGCGGCAGCGCAAAGAGTAGCAGTTCAACACGCAAAACCAGCAATAAAACAGCAACAAAAACTGCTGCGGTCAGACCGTCATCTTCGGTGCCAAAATCCTCCTGGCCGCCGGTGGGGCAGCGTTGTTGGGTATGGCCTGCTAACGGTAAAGTGATTTTACCTTATTCCACCGCGGAGGGCGGAAATAAGGGGATCGATATTGCGGGCGCGCGCGGAACGCCTGTTTATGCGGCGGGAGCGGGTAAAGTTGTCTATGTCGGGAACCAGCTGCGCGGTTACGGCAATCTCATCATGATTAAGCACAATGAAGATTACATTACGGCTTACGCTCATAATGACACCATGCTGGTTAATAATGGACAAAGCGTTAAAGCGGGGCAAAAAATCGCTACGATGGGCAGCACGGATGCCGCATCCGTAAGACTACACTTCCAGATTCGCTACCGGGCGACGGCCATCGATCCGCTGCGTTATCTGCCGCCGCAGGGGAGTAAACCGAAGTGCTGACGGCGAATTAATCGCCAGTCAGCCAGTAAGTCTCTTGCCAACCAGAGCGTAAGGTTTATAATGCCTTACGCATCTCAAAGCGGGCGTAGTTCAATGGTAGAACGAGAGCTTCCCAAGCTCTATACGAGGGTTCGATTCCCTTCGCCCGCTCCAGACAAATATCTTCTAGTATTTACTAAATCCACGAATTTACAGCAATTTTTCCTGTCGGCCCCACAGTACACAGGGTTTCAATATCTATGTCGGACGGCTATTATCAGCTGGCGACTCCGGTAATGACTTTATCATTCAGCCCGCAGCACAACGATGCCCGGTCTGGAATGCATGTATTCCATAAACGGTGTGTCCACCACTTTTCTGTTTGCGGCCAATGAGGAGGCGTTCCTGAACCACACCTGTTCATCATGGCGAACTACGATACTCACATGTGAAACGTCCAGCCCGTCAAGCGGGGAGTAGACACCGATATAATCCCCGTTTTTTAGGTGGTTCATGACCTGCTGGTTGATGGCTCTTCCGGGAATGTAATTTATTTTACGAGGATGGATGCCCAGACCAGGAATGTACTCGCCGCCATCAGGTTTATGGTTAAGCTGCTTGTCAACAACGATATAATCAGGGCTGATATACGGCGTTACATCCCGTGCATTACGCGGTGCTGCGGCGAACCAGTCAGAGAAGAAGTGCCTGCGGCTGAGATAAGCAACTTTGCCCGCGGCGTAGCGAGTCCTGGCAAGATTATGCAGAAACGATTTCTGATTATCGCTGCGGGCCAGGGCCTCAACGTAATCAGCCAGGGTAAAGCAGTCCACGCCGTTGAAATTCGCTACAAGGACTTCGGGGGTTCCGGGCCCACCGATGAGCGTATCCGCCTGATAAGGTGTTCCGAGAAAAGCAGACGATACGCGGCTAATAACTTCTCCATGGTTTTCGCCTTTATAAGGAATGACATCCGACTGGATAATCCGGCTTACTTTTTCTGCCGTAACGCTGTCCATGCTGGTCTGATATTTTTCTGTGCCAGGGACGGCACAGGCCGTCAGATGCGCCGACATAAGCAAAATTGTCCATGCATTTACCTTCATTATCATCTCCGGAAAGGTTCAAATCCCTTTTTTACCTTTACCGGAAATGGTTGTGATGGATACAGAAAAACGCCAGAGGTTGATTACAGGTTGAGTAATATGAACGCTGATGATGATAAATGTGAAGATCATCATACGACTTTATTCGCCGTTGTTTTTTGCCTGATCGTCAAAGCCAACATACCCCTTCAGGCTGGCGATACATACCGGTCAAATCCGTGCCGAACTGGCCCGCAAGGGAACACCTGTCGGGCCTTATGACCAGATGATTGCTGGCCATGCCCGTAGCCGCGGACTGGTCGTCGTCACAAACAATCTCCGCGAATTTGAACGCATTCCGGGTATCCGAATCGAAGACTGGTGCTAATTTCTGCATCAGATGTTATCCCCGGATTCAAACTCTTTTCCGGATTGTAGTGGCACAGTCAATTTGGTTAGCTGCTTAATGGTGGTTTGCATCACATTTTTAGCTGGTGGTATTTTTTTATGTTGACTGGAGATATCTGCCAACAGCATAACTTTTACGGCCAGATAATAAATAAAAGAGTACCAAAATGTCGTATTCTGACATGTTTACGAAGGGAGTACCGCTCCCTTCTTTTTTTTCCTGGATACTCATTGAACAATGCCGTTACTGCCCGATAACTGCCGCCCCCCCCCTCTCCATAGCCGTTTCCTGCAACTTAAATCACAGACGTTGATTTACCAGGCCGATATGCCTTCTTTCCCGTTATATACCCTTCATACTTCAAGTTGCTTATGTGTTGGCTACGGATTACTCGGTCCATCCACGGGCCTCGCCCTGACGGGCCGTCGCACGCGACGTTCAAATCTGCTCCCGGCAGAATTGTCGCTCACCCCAGTCACAGAGTTATCTATGCTCCCGGGGACTCACTCCCTTGCCACCTTTAAGCAACTCGAATTATTTTGGGTATATATCAGTGAACTTCTATTTTTGTCAGTTTTTATTTTTCAGTTTATTTATTATTAAATACTGTTTCTGGCTTGGATATATTTTCGTGAATAGCCTCCCGACAGCCGGAGATAAAGGTATTTGCTGGCGTAACAGCGCTCATAATTTAAAAGATTTATTTATAGTTTGTTATCACGGAAAGATTTTAACTTAATACATGCCAGTAAGGCATCAGGTAAAAATAACCGGAGAGAAGAAGATGAACAAAATGCTATTAGCCGGAAGTGCCGGTATTGTTCTGCTGTCTGCTGCAGCCAGTCCGGTATGGGCAGACGATAATGCCAGTACATTTTCACTTGGATACGCCCAGTCCCATACTAATCACGCCGGGACGTTGCGTGGGGTTCGGCTGGCAAACAACTATGAAATGTCACCGGACTGGGGGCTGACAACCTCATTTGCATGGCTAAATGGAAGCCAGCGCTATTCCGATGAAAGCAGTAATGGTCGTGTAACAACCCGTTATTACTCCCTGCTTGCAGGCCCCTCATGGAAAATAAATAACCAGTTAAGTCTGTATAGTCAAGTGGGCCCCGTATTATTGCATCAGCGTGATCACGGGATAAATGAGTCTGACAGTAAGGTCGGATATGGTTATTCTGCTGGCGTGGCTTATACGCCGGTCAGTAGTGTCGCTATAACTCTGGGTTATGAGGGAGCGGATTTTGATGCTACCCATAACAGCGGAAGCCTTAATAGCAATGGTTTTAATCTTGGCGTGGGTTACCGGTTCTGAATAGGATAATCCGATAAAAAATGTTACTTTGTGGAGATGATGGATTATGAAAAGCCATATTATGCCAGGCGTTGCGCTGATGGTTATCCTGTTTTCAGGAAATATTATGGCCGCAACAAACATGACTGATAACGTTACTCTGAATAATGACAAGATATCCGGACAGGCCTGGCAGGCCATGCGTGATATCGGAATGTCGCGATTCGAGTTGTTTAATGGTCGCACCCAAAAGGCGGAACAACTGGCTGCGCAAGCAGAAAAACTCCTGAACGATGACAGCACTGACTGGAATCTGTATGTCAAATCAGATAAAAAAGCCCCAGTTGAAGGAGACCACTATATTCGGATAAATTCATCGATTACGGTAGCAGAAGATTATCTCCCTGCGGGCCAGAAAAATGATGCTATTAATAAAGCAAACCAGAAAATGAAAGAAGGAGATAAAAAAGGGACTATAGAGGCCCTGAAACTAGCAGGCGTCAGTGTTATTGAAAATCAGGAACTCATTCCTCTTCAGCAAACCCGTAAGGATGTGACCACAGCGCTTTCCTTGATGAACGAAGGAAAATACTATCAGGCAGGTCTGTTACTGAAATCAGCTCAGGATGGCATAGTTGTAGACTCTCAGTCAGTTCAGGAATCACCCACGCCCCCCGTGCAGCACGACGCCGCGCATTAATATCCCCCAGCCTGCTGTATATATTACAGCAGGCAGCATTATGTCTGACAGCTATTACCAGTTTGCTCTTTGCTGTCGGCATTGTTTTTAAAATTCATCCGTGAAGTTCAGTAATGTCAGGGTACCTGCATTTATATCTATTGTGATGTCCATCACAAATACAGAAGAATATCGTTTCATTTATTATTTTTTATCCCTTCCGCTTATGATGGTTCATAATGATTTATTAAGTTAATGTTTTGAAATTAAATGCCTTCCATTTGTGTTATGTCTGGTTTTTTATGCTGCCAGTAATTTCATTGTTATATATGATTAGTATTATGTTTTGTAAATATCCAGTGTGATGGAAAAGCAAAACATACATTCCTGATAATATATTACAAAATATTTCATGTCCACTGAGAATATCTGTCTGTTAGGTATTCATCTGCTTATAATTACATTAAAAAGTATTTCTTTGATGATTATTCTTAAATTACGATCATAATCATCGATCGTATCGATCTATTTTTATTGTTTTAATTTGAATAAGAATTTTCTTACAACTGATTAGGCATTAGCTGAAATCAATATTTTTCGATGGAAAGTTCAGGTGCTTCGTTTAACACCCGGCGTTTATTATTCATACGAATCTTTTCTGAACGCTTTCATTAATACCCTCAGATTTGTTTTCAGCCTTTGCAAAATAATTCTCATTCACCCAAAGGACATATTATCTATGCGTAATAAAATAATACTTGCCATGGCGGCTGCCGGTATGATGTATGGCGCTTCTGTATTTGCCGCCGATACTACACCCACAGCAGGCCCGTTCGGCTCAGGTAAAATTACCTTCACTGGTACCATCACCAACTCACCCTGTGATATCGCACCGGGCGACGATGCAATCACCGTTCCGTTTGGACAGATTTCTTACCGTAAACTGAATACCGCCAATGCAACCACGGACTCAAAACCGTTCACCATTCATCTGCAGAACTGTGCTTTCGATCCGAATACCCCGGACACAGCTGGCTCCGCAGGGAAAATGTCCAAAGTAACCGTATCTTTCTCTGGCGCAGCGAATACCAGCAAAAAGGCTTACACCACCAGCGGTATCGCACAGCATGTTGGTGTCCAGCTACTGAAGAGTGACAACGCCACAATTATCGATCCCAACACCCCGATGCCGGATGGCGACGCTCAGCAACTGCAGGCCGGAAACAACGAACTCAACTTCTTTGCCCGACTAATAGCACTGGATAATGGCGTCACTCCCGGTGACTTCAACGCATCCGTCACCTACACCCTGAAATACCTGTGATTTCACGCGGTAAATAACGACAGGGAGAAGCCGTCCACGGAGGGGATCGGACGGCTTTTATATCTGACTGTGCCTGCGGGCTGTCTGTTACACGGACGACAACACGAAAGCGCCATGCCATGAAAATTACCCGGCTTGCCATTCTGATTACCCTGACATTTTCCGTCCTGAAGTCGCAGGCCACGGAGTTCAATGCCAGCCTGCTGGACAGCGGGAACCTGTCTAACGTGGACCTCACGGCCTTCAGCCGCGAGGGGTATGTGGCGCCCGGTAACTATATTCTCGATATCTGGCTCAATGACCAGCCGGTACGGGAACAGTATCCGGTCAGAGTTGTACCGGTTGCCGGACGCGACGCGGCCGTCATCTGTGTGACAACAGACATGGTGGCCATGCTGGGTCTTAAGGATAAGATTATTCATGGCCTGAAACCCGTTACCGGTATCCCGGACGGGCAATGCCTTGAGCTGCGCTCCGCTGACAGTCAGGTACGGTACAGCGCTGAAAATCAGCGTCTGACCTTCATTATCCCCCAGGCCTGGATGCGTTATCAGGACCCGGACTGGGTGCCTCCTTCACGCTGGAGCGACGGCGTCACCGCCGGCCTGCTCGATTACAGCCTGATGGCCAACCGCTATATGCCGCAGCAGGGGGAGACCTCTACCAGCTACAGCCTCTACGGCACCGCCGGGTTTAATCTCGGCGCCTGGCGGTTGCGGAGCGATTACCAGTACAGCCGTTTTGACAGTGGGCAGGGCGCATCACAGTCCGATTTTTATCTACCGCAGACGTATCTGTTCCGTGCCCTGCCAGCACTGCGCTCAAAACTGACGCTCGGACAGACGTACCTCAGCTCCGCTATTTTTGATTCCTTCCGCTTTGCCGGGCTCACTTTGGCCAGCGATGAGCGCATGCTACCGCCCTCTCTTCAGGGGTATGCCCCGAAAATCAGCGGCATTGCGAACAGTAATGCACAGGTTACCGTCAGCCAGAATGGCCGCATTCTGTACCAGACCCGAGTGTCACCGGGGCCTTTTGAGCTTCCCGACCTGAGCCAGAATATCAGCGGCAACCTGGATGTCAGCGTCCGGGAAAGCGACGGTAGCGTCCGGACATGGCAGGTCAACACGGCCAGCGTCCCCTTTATGGCACGCCAAGGACAGGTTCGCTATAAGGTGGCCGCCGGACGTCCGCTGTACGGCGGGACGCATAACAACAGCACGGTCAGTCCTGACTTTCTGCTCGGGGAGGCCACCTGGGGAGCATTTAACAACACGTCGCTGTATGGCGGCCTCATTGCCTCCACCGGCGACTACCAGTCCGCGGCGCTCGGGATCGGCCAGAATATGGGGCTGCTGGGCGCTCTGTCTGCGGACGTCACCCGCTCAGATGCGCGGTTGCCGCATGGGCAGAAGCAGTCCGGTTACAGCTACCGTATCAACTATGCCAAAACGTTTGATAAAACCGGCAGTACCCTGGCGTTCGTCGGATACCGCTTCTCGGACCGCCATTTTCTGTCCATGCCGGAGTACCTGCAGCGTCGGGCCACCGACGGCGGCGATGCATGGCATGAAAAACAGAGCTACACCGTGACTTATAGCCAGTCTGTTCCGGTACTCAACATGAGCGCGGCCCTCTCGGTAAGCCGGCTCAATTACTGGAATGCGCAGTCCAACAATAACTACATGCTCAGCTTCAATAAAGTGTTCAGTCTCGGCGAGCTTCAGGGGCTCTCGGCCTCGGTGTCGTTTGCCCGTAACCAGTACACCGGCGGGGGGAGCCAGAACCAGGTCTACGCCACCATCAGTATCCCGTGGGGCGACAGCCGCCAGGTGAGCTACAGCGTGCAGAAGGATAACCGGGGCGGCCTGCAGCAGACTGTGAATTACAGCGATTTCCATAACCCGGATACCACATGGAACATCAGCGCCGGTCATAACCGCTATGACACCGGCAGTAACAGCAGCTTTAGCGGCAGCGTGCAGAGCCGTCTTCCGTGGGGCCAGGCGGCAGCGGACGCCACCCTGCAGCCTGGACAGTACCGCAGCCTGGGCCTGAGCTGGTACGGCTCGGTGACCGCCACCGCCCACGGCGCCGCCTTCAGCCAGTCGATGGCCGGGAATGAGCCTCGCATGATGATAGATACCGGAGACGTGGCCGGTGTGCCGGTGAACGGCAACAGCGGGGTGACCAACCGCTTCGGGGTGGGCGTGGTGAGCGCCGGCAGCAGCTATCGCCGCAGCGATATTTCGGTTGATGTGGCCGCCCTGCCGGAGGACGTGGACGTCAGCAGCTCCGTCATCAGCCAGGTGCTGACGGAGGGCGCGGTGGGCTACCGGAAGATTGACGCCAGCCAGGGGGCGCAGGTGCTCGGTCATATCCGACTGGCTGATGGCGCCAGTCCACCGTTTGGCGCTCTGGTAGTGTCCGGGAAAACCGGCAGAACCGCGGGGATGGTCGGAGATGACGGTCTGGCCTACCTGACAGGCCTCAGCGGGGAAGACCGCCGGACCCTGAACGTGTCCTGGGATGGCCGGGTGCAGTGCAGACTCACCCTGCCGGAAACGGTGACACTCAGTCGGGGGCCGCTGTTACTGCCCTGCAGATAAAAATATCCCTGTCACAGAGCAGGACTAACGGAGAAAACAGGTGAAAAACAGCAGAAGAAGCCGTGTGATTTTACTCGCGCTGGCGGCAGCATGGAGCCAGTGCAGCCCGGCGGCCGTCAATGTCGACCGGACCCGTATTATCATGGATGCGCCACAGAAAACGGTGGCCATCACGCTGAATAACGATGACAAAACCACGCCGTTCTTGGCGCAGTCCTGGGTGACGGACGCTGACGGGGTGAGAACCGATGCGCTGATGGCGCTGCCGCCGCTGCAGCGTATTGATGCCGGACAGAAATCCCAGGTCCGCATTACCCAGGTTCGTGGGCTGACAGATAAGCTCCCTCAGGACAGAGAAACACTGTTCTGGTTTAACGTGCGGGGCGTTCCCCCGAAGCCGGAAGACGACAACGTCCTGCAGCTGGCCATGCAGAGCCAGCTGAAACTGTTTTACCGTCCGAAAGCCATTATCAGAAGCAGCAGTGACCAGCCGGAAAGAAAGCTGACTGCTGAGCGAAATGCGGGACATCTGACCCTCAGAAACCCGACGCCGTACTACATCACTGTGGCGTGGCTGGGAGCAGACCGTAGCCACAGGCTCAGCGGTTTCCGCGAGGGCGTGATGGTGCCGCCCCTGGGGAGCCTGCCTTTAAAGGCTGTTCTGCCGGCAGAAACCCGGACGCTGTGGGTGGGGTATATTGATGATTACGGTGGACTGCAGATGAACCGCTACGCCTGCGATGCCCTGAACTGCGCGTTTAAGGACGCAGGGGCGACATCATGACAGGACGATTATTCAATATGAAATCACTGATACTGTCAGGTGTGTTTCTTTTCTTTGCTGTCTGTGATTCTGCGAGGGCAAATATCGAATGGTCATATTGTGACGCGAATGGACATGTCGGCATTCAGAATATTAATCTGAAGGGTGGAACATTCTTCACTGGTCAGGAGCTGCAGAGCGTTACCGTTCCCATTAGTTATACCTGTTATACAAAATGGAAAAGTTACGGACCCTCTTACTACACAACTCTTAATCTTTACAATATGGGGGAGGTAGTAACTGCACTAAGAAAAAGCGGTCTCGGCATGGATATCACTGTTCAGGAAGGGACGTCGGCTTCCGTAACATTTACATGGAAAGAGATACAGGCAGGATTTTCTGGCTGGAGCAGCTCAAAAGTATTCGGGCAATATATGGATCCGGAGAAAACATATAACCGGAGCGGAACGCTGACGTTTCGTATATTTGTGTATCAGGCGTTTAAGAATAACTTTTTGAACATAACTATACCATCAAGCACGATTAACATATTACCCTATGACCCAAATGGTGTAAGCCCCCCATCTGTTTCATTCAGACCTTTAACTGTTTCTGCGTTTAATCTCAGGTTTATTCCTGACAACTCAGGCACGGTTATTATCTCTCCTTCTAATACTATCAAAATGGGGCATTTTTATACGGAATATAAGGAAACCATGGTGCCCAGGGAAGTACCTTTCACCGTTACAGCACAACAGAATGTCGGAACGCAGATCCCGTTCGTCGCCCCACTGGCTATAGAGTTCAGGACCAACGGTCTGACACTGGCAGATGCTGACAGCACCGTGATTCTTAAGAATAATAAACAAGAAAACAATGGTTTCAGACTGTCGGTAATGGATGTGGATAATAACACACCAGTTCAATTTAATGTGAAAACAGATATGGGATCTATCCATCTTGATAACGGTGCCGGTGGCAGAATTATAAAACAGTATAAAGCAAAGGTCGAAGCTATACCCGGTGCGGTAATTAAAACAGGTGCTTTTTCAGCCGCAATGACAGTGATTGTTACTTACAATTAGCAGGATTAAATACCATTTCCTGATAGTTAATTAAAAAATAGCTATAAATTTATCTTTATGATTATTTTTTTCTTCTCGGTCTTTTTCACTAAAAAAACGGAGAGTTTGCATGTCTTCTGATAAATCAAAAGGGAAGATAGTTTTTTCAGGTAACGATATTCATTATCCCGGACAGACCAACCATGATGCCTGTTTTATTCCGGTAAGTGTCCGCCAGTATGCCGGCGAGCCCCTGTATATCATCGTGGCACACTGGTGCCTGTTGCAGCAGAACTGGGTTCAGCGTAACCAGATAGCAGAGGCGTTTCACATCACGGCCAGACGGGCCAGCTACCTGATTGCCTATCTGCGAAGCAAAACATCGCGGGTGGTCAGCATCTGCCGTCACCAGACCCTGCCCAATAAAGCACGACGCTATGAGATTTATGTTATCCGGGTTCTTGACAGTCCCACCCCGTCCACGCGCCGTGAAAAAGCCGGACCGCCGCTGGTATCAAAACGCCGGGTCGGTAATGGTGACAGGTCGATGGCAAATGAACTGTGGAACCGGCTGTGCAGTAACAGAAATGCGGGAAAGATCCTGAAAAAGAAGGAGGATGAGGATGACGGAACATAACCGGATGCCGGCCCGGCAGATTATCGTTTACGGTGACTGCTGGCCGGTGACGATCGCCGTGGCACACCTGGTCCGGAGATTTCTGCCGGGCTGCAACTGTGAAACCGCATACAGGCTGCCTGTTCTGTTGCAGCAATTACGTCGGAAACCGGAGGCCATACTGATACTGTGTCTGCGTCCCCGTGAACATCTCTTTTTGTTCTATTCCCTGAGACAGATACTGCCGGACTACCCGGTTATGGTTATCAGCGATGAGCTGTTTTTCAGCGACCGGGTGGTACTGAAGGTATACGGCGGCATCCCGGCGCTGCTGGAGCCGGAACTGGCGGAGATACTTATCCGGGGGCGGCGGGGTGAACAGTGGGCCGGGGGCGCACGCCTGCGCAGGACAGGAGCGCTGGACGCCTTTTTGTTATCTCCGGCTCCGGTGACGGGCTTTCTGGAAGTGCCACCGATATTTAACAATCCGAAGCGGTTGATGAACTATATGGACCAGTTGATGCACCGGGAGATACTGGCATGTGGAGTGAGCCTGGCCCAGTTACGCTTGCTTCAGGAAGTTTACCGTGGACGGGGAAGGTTGTCAGCGTTGTGTGGAAGGCTGAATACGCAGGAGAAGCAAATCTGGCAGGACAAATACCGGTTACTGGTGAAGCTGGGAATGCGGAACCGATTACGGGAACTGCTGTTTGGTACCCGGTTTTGTAAATCACTGCAGCGAACTCCGTTTATCGCTCCGCAATAACCCGCCTCCGGCAACCCTATCCAGAAACACTGACACGCCGGCTAAACCCGGTGGCGGTGGGGTATGTTTTGCCTGTGGTGTAGTGGAGTAAAATACAGAATTCAGGCGGGACGCTGAGTGTATGGCCTTTCATACCGTTTGATAAGTAAAAACGCTTCTGGAATGAAACCCGACGTGAATGATACGGCCTGAGCAGAAGCGTTACATATTTACTGCATGATCCCGGTATAGCCATGAATTCCCATATACACGCCGACCAGACCAATCAGAATGCTCGAAAAATAGGGCGCCCGCCGGGCAAGCGTCGAAAAACCACTCCAGCGCTTTGCTGCCTGTTGAACGCTTATCGCCGCGCCAACGCCTACCGTCACCAGTGTTAATGCCAGGCCAAGACTAAAGCTCAGCACCATCGTGGCGCCCAGCGTAAACGCTTTAAGCTGGATACAAATCAGTAAAACGGTGATCGCAGCCGGACAGGGGATAAGCCCTCCGGTCAGGCCGAACAGTAGGATCTGTCCATTAGTCACTGTTTGACCATCAAAACGGCGTTGAATATCGGCAGCATGGGCGCGTTCATGGGCATCCTGATACGCTTTTGACGTTGCGCCTTCCGGATGTATGTGACCATGATGGTCATGGTCATGGTCATGGTCATGGTCATGGTCATGGCCGTGGTCGTGGTCGTGATGGTGGTCGTGATGGTGGTTTCCCGCCAGCCACTGCTGCTCGCCTCGCCATGTCCGCCAAAACATCCAGCACGCGGTGCTCAGAATAATAATCGCAGAAATTAACTGCAGCCATGGTTCCACTGATTGTGCGGTGAATGCCCGGCTAAGATACATCCCACCCAGCGCGATTAACCAGACGATCGCGGTATGAGAAAGCGTTGCTGCCAGACCGAGCATGACGGCCTGTTTAACCGTACCTTTAATGGCAATGATAAAAGCCGCCATCATAGTTTTGGAGTGCCCTGGTTCAAGCCCGTGCAAAATACCTAATAAAATGGCGCTGGGAATGAAGAACCAGCCGTTTCCTTGCTGAAGAAGTGTCGAAAATTCACCCATGAGAATGATTCTTAGTTGTTTTATGTGGGCGTCATTCTACTCCCCCCAGTATGGAATACTACCCCCCAGTAGCATCGTAATGCTATAATTTGTATTCGTTAATGTTAGTGAGGTGTTGCAATGTCACATACCATCCGGGACAAACAAAAGCTTAAAGCCAGAACCAGCAAGATTCAGGGACAGGTGATAGCGCTAAAAAAAATGCTGGATGAACCGCATGAATGCGCGGCCGTGTTACAACAGATCGCGGCGATTCGCGGCGCGGTAAATGGCTTAATGCGTGAGGTGATTAAAGGGCATCTGACCGAGCATATCGTTCATCAGAGTGATGAAGCCAGACGTGAAGAAGATCTGGACGTAATATTAAAGGTGCTGGATTCTTATATAAAATAGCCGGGAGTTATATCCCGGCTATCTTTTACTTTAGCCGAAAAACATCACCGATACGCAAAGTAAACCGACGACCAACGTAATGAAATTACCTACTGAACGGTAGGGTTTCAATGCCGGTATCAGGTACGTTGACAGCGTGGGCATAATAAACAGGATCATCGCAATGAGCGGGCCGCTAATGGCATAAATCATAGAGATGGCATTCGGGTTAATACAGCAAATAATAAACGTAATCCCGGAAACCAGCATGATAGACAGCGCGCGATTGAACGCCCGGCTTTTTTTCACGCCAACCTGCTGTAGGGTGGTTCTTACCATTTCGGTTGCGCCCTCAATGACGCCGAAATAGGTGCCGAGGAAAGATTTCGACATGGCCACGACGGCAACGATAATACCGGAAATAGAGAGCCAGGCCGGCGCATTGGGCATCATCGAGAGCGCGGAAAGGATGGTAACGCCTTCGTTGCGCGCGTCTTCAATGTATGACGGCGGAATGGAGAGCAGGCAGCTAAAGACAAAGAACAGCACGCTCAGGCAGATAATCAGGTAGGCGACCTTCATGATCTTTTTGCATTTATCCATGGCCTGATCGCCAAAATTTTCCCGTCTGTCGATGGCAAACGTCGAAATAATGGGCGTATGGCTAAAAGCAAAAACCATCACCGGAATAGAAATCCATACCTGATGCAACGTGTGACTATCCAATGACATCTGCCCGGTCAGTAACGAGGGTTGCCAGCTTCCGGTTAAGTAGAGCGAAAGGAACAAGAAGTAAGCGATAAGTGGAAAGACTAAAAAGCCCATTACGCGAAGAGTGGCATGTCTTCCCATTAAGAAAATCATATTCAGGATAAGTACTACGCCGAAGCTAACTGCCATCCGGATGCGAATATCTATCTGAATATGCTTCGCTAATTGCTCTGTCAGGGAATTGGTAATCGCCACAGCATAAATTAATACCACGACAAAAAACGCAATGAAATAAAGCGTGGTAATAATATTGCCGATTTTCTTGCCGTAATAATGAGTAACGGCGCCAGTAATTCCCTCACCGGCAGAAGTCTTTGAGGAAAGAATAAACTGACACAGCGCCTTATGCGGCCAGTATGTTAGAGGCCAGGCGACCAGCGCGGTAATAAATAGCACGATTGCGCCTGCCGATCCCAACTGGATGGGAAGGAAAAGAGTGCCTGCGCCTACAGCCGTTCCGTATAATGCAAAACTCCAGAGAGTCTCATCTTTTGACCAAATTTTAGACATTATTTGAATTTATCAACTATAAAACACACAAAAAGAAGCGCAATTTACCATAAATAGCGTCAGTTGGGGGCGTTTTAAGCAGATGGATGTCGTGGAGGAGGATGGCCAGGAGCGTTGCGATCCCGGCAAAAAAGAGCAATATCATGCACTAACGCGCTGTTGGCGGCGGGTCACTATTCGCTGGCGTAAAACATCGTATGCCCAGTTGTACAGCATCGTGTACGGCAAAAAGAACAGGAAGAAACCAATTTCCAGGGTGAATGCTTGTAGCAGGCTGACATTTAGTACCCAGGCGACAATACTCACGCCAATGACAATAAACCCACTTTCAAATCCTAACGCATGGAGTGCGCGCACTTTGGCGGTTCGTCTCACCTGATGCGCAGGCCACAGTCGATCAAACAGAGCGTTATAAATGATATTCCAGATCATGGCCGTCGTTGCCAGCAATATCGTCAGGCCGCCCATCTCCAGCACCGAGCGCTGCATTAGCCAGGCGGTCGTTGGCGCCAGTATCGCAGTTGCAATACCTTCAAAACAGACAGCATGGAAAATACGCTCCGGCAGCGAGCGACGTTGTATGGCGTCATGTTGCATAAACGAAAAAACCTTACTCTTAATCAAACTAAAGAAATTTCCGCTATTTTATCGTTTAATGTGATACCTAAAAGATAATATCCATCGATAAAGTAGATAGGTTATGCGTTACTCACCTGAAGCGTTAATGGCATTTGTTGAGACCGTCTCTTGCGGTTCGTTTTCTGCGGCGGCGCGCCGCCTGCGTAAAAGCCAGTCCACCATTAGTACCGCCATTGCGCATCTGGAGGCGGATCTGGGATTTTCATTATTTGATCGATCATCGCGCCAGCCCGTTCTGACCGAAGAAGGAAAACGGGTGCTTAGCTATGTTCAGGCTATTTTATCTGCGAGCGATCGTCTGGATGAGGTGGCGCTGACGTTATCCGGCGAGACGGAGGCAAGACTCACGTTCGTCCTCTCTGATACCCTGCACCCTGACAGTCTGGAAGAGTTAATGGCGCAGTTTGATCGTCAATTCCCGCATACCGAGTTTGAATGCTTGATCGGAGAAAATGATGATGTCATCGACCTGCTGCAAAAAGGGCGCGCCCAGATAGGCCTGATTGAAGCGCGTGATGACTATCCCACAGACATTGGCGCGACGCGTCTGCCTGTTCAAAGCTGGATGGGGGTTTATGTGGCGACCACGCATCCGTTGGCGTCGCAGACGAACCTGCAATGGGAGCAACTGCATACCTGGCGCGAGCTGCGTCTGAATACCTACCTTGACTCTAACGCCAACATTACGCGCGGCCCGGCCTGGTCAGCGCCAAACTATTTATTACTGTTGAGCATGGCGGTTCAGGGATTTGGCTGGTGCGTATTGCCCTGCGCGCTGGTGGAAGAGTTTGCGGCGGAAAAACCGCTGGCGCAGCTGGAAGTTCCTGGCTGGCCGAGGGCGATTGCTATTGATTTGCTGTGGAACAAGAAGACGCCGCCCGGAACGGCAGGGAACTGGCTTCGCTACCATTTGCAGCAGAAATAAGCTGCGTCACCGTCAAATCAGCGTCATTTCCTTTGTGATAAAACTCACTTTTTTTAAACAATCAAGATAACTAATTTTAACAATGCTCTACTATGGCGGTGTCATTTTGCGCTGAGGTGGTAATGAAAGAGGTTGTGATAGTGGGGGCTTTACGGACACCCATCGGCTGTTTTCAGGGAACGCTGGCCCGTCATTCCGCCGTCGAGCTGGGGAGCATGGTCGTAAAAGCGTTAATTGAGCGCACCGGCGTGGACGCTAACGCTATCGATGAGGTCATCCTCGGTCAGGTGCTGACGGCTGGCGCCGGGCAGAATCCGGCGCGCCAGTCAGCCATCAAAGGAGGGCTGCCGACTACCGTTTCCGCCATTACCATTAATGACGTTTGTGGTTCCGGTTTAAAAGCGTTGCACCTGGCGACGCAGGCTATTCAGTGCGGCGAAGCGGACATTGTTATTGCGGGCGGGCAGGAGAATATGAGCCGTGCGCCGCATGTCCTCAATGACAGCCGTAGTGGCGCGTTGCCTGATGCCGACAATCTGGTGGATAGTCTGGTACATGATGGCTTATGGGATGCCTTCAACGATTATCACATTGGCGTGACGGCAGAAAACCTGGCGCGGGAATATGGCATCAGCCGCGAGTTACAGGATGCTTATGCGCTCAGTTCGCAGCAAAAAGCCAGGGCCGCGATTGATACCGGACGTTTTAAAGATGAGATTGTCCCCATCGTCACGCAACGTAATGGGCAGACCGCAATTGTCGATACGGATGAACAACCGCGGGCCGACGCCAGTGCGGAGGGGTTAGCCCTGCTGCATCCGGCGTTTGATAGTTTAGGTTCGGTGACGGCGGGTAATGCCTCCTCAATCAACGATGGCGCCGCCGCGGTGATGATGATGAGCGAGGCGAAAGCCCAGGCGCTGGGGCTGCCGGTGCTGGCGCGCATCCGCGCGTTTGCCAGCGTCGGCGTCGATCCTGCGCTAATGGGGATTGCGCCGGTATATGCTACCCGGCGCTGTCTGGAGCGTGCCGGCTGGCAACTGACGGAGGTCGACCTTATCGAAGCCAACGAAGCGTTTGCCGCCCAGGCGTTGTCGGTAGGAAAAATGCTGGAATGGGATGAGCGACGGGTAAACGTTAATGGCGGCGCGATTGCGCTGGGGCATCCCATTGGCGCTTCCGGTTGTCGAATTCTGGTTTCACTGGTGCACGAAATGGTTAAACGCGACGCGCGAAAAGGTCTGGCGACGCTGTGTATCGGTGGCGGCCAGGGCGTTGCTTTAACCATTGAACGCGACTGATCCTGCGCCAGCCATCCTTTTCCTGCTTCAGTATTCCGTTATAAAAAGCCCTCTATCACGAGGGCAAAGCCAGTGACAGAACCCCCTTTTTCGTTATAGCGCAGAACGTCTTGCCGCGTCGGGCATTGCAGACGCATACCGCTTTTAATTCAATTCGCACATCAGACCCCGTTCCAAAACAAGCCCCAATTTTTATCTGAGTAACCGCATACAGCATCTGGCGCACATGTCTGAAAATCAGACAAGTGCGTAAGTTTTAGCGCCGTTCGTGATCGCTACAGCAGTTTTAAAAATAACCAACCATATAAATGAAACGTTGTTTTATTTATTATTGAAAACCTTCATCCAGGCGACTATGATGCCGTTAAATAAATCAAAACAGTGTTTTGATTTTATGCCATTGCGATCGATTTATCATTGGAGGGAAAAGTGGACGTAAGGCAAAGCATCCATAGCGAGCACGCTAAAACGCTGGACACCCAGGCGCTGCGACGCGAGTTTTTAATAGAAAATATTTTTGTCGCTGATGAATATACGATGGTCTACAGCCATATCGACCGTATTATTGTCGGCGGCATTATGCCCGTCAGCCATTCTGTTGAAATCGGCGGAGAGGTGGGTAAATAGCTTGGCGTTTCCCGGTTACTGGACCGCCGCGAGCTGGGCG
Source organism: Salmonella sp. SSDFZ54 (assembly GCF_004010735.1). NCBI lineage: Bacteria > Pseudomonadati > Pseudomonadota > Gammaproteobacteria > Enterobacterales > Enterobacteriaceae > Salmonella > Salmonella sp. SSDFZ54. The sequence continues at coordinate 921,834 of NZ_CP034819.1, read as the reverse complement.
TCATTAATATTGGCGGCGCGGGCGCCATTATCGTTGACGGGCAGCGCCATGATATTGGTCATCGTGATGCTCTGTATATTGGTAAAGGGGCGAAAGAGCTGGTCTTCGTCAGCAATGAGGCGAGCAGACCGGCGAAGTTTTATTACAACAGCGCGCCAGCGCATACCGCTTATCCGACGAAAAAAGTGTCGCCTGCCGACGTTGCGCCCGTCACCTTAGGCGATAACCTCACCAGTAACCGTCGCACCATCAATAAATACTTCGTACCGGATGTACTGGAAACCTGTCAGCTCAGTATGGGACTCACCGAACTGGCGCCCGGCAATCTATGGAACACCATGCCATGCCATACCCATGAGCGCCGTATGGAAGTGTACCTCTATTTCAATATGGAAGAGGACAGTTGCGTTTTCCATATGATGGGGCAGCCTCAGGAAACCCGTCATATTGTGATGCGTAATGAACAGGCGGTTATTTCCCCAAGCTGGTCAATACATTCTGGCGTTGGCACCAAAGCCTATACGTTTATTTGGGGCATGGTGGGAGAAAATCAGGTCTTCGATGACATGGATCACGTTGCGGTACAAGATCTGCGCTAGTCGCGACTGGTGATAACGCCTGTGCGTGACAGGCATGACAAAAATAAGGATTAACAATGATTTTGAATGCATTTTCTCTTGAAGGTAAAGTCGCGGTTGTGACGGGGTGCGATACCGGATTGGGGCAGGGGATGGCGTTAGGGCTGGCGGAAGCGGGCTGTGACATTGTCGGTATTAACATTGTTGAACCGACGGAAACTATTGCGCGCGTCACCGCTCTGGGACGTCGTTTTTTAAGCCTGACAGCCGATCTGCGTCAAATCGATGGCATTCCGGCGCTACTGGAACGGGCGGTGACGGAATACGGTCATATTGATATTCTGGTGAATAACGCGGGTTTGATCCGTCGTGAAGATGCGATTGATTTCACGGAAAAAGACTGGGATGACGTCATGAACCTGAACATCAAGAGCGTGTTCTTTATGTCTCAGGCGGCGGCAAAACATTTTATTGCCCAGGGCAACGGCGGCAAAATTATTAATATCGCGTCTATGCTTTCCTTCCAGGGCGGTATTCGCGTTCCGTCTTATACCGCGTCGAAAAGCGGCGTAATGGGAATAACGCGTCTGATGGCGAACGAGTGGGCGAAACACAATATCAATGTGAACGCCATCGCGCCGGGCTATATGTCCACGAATAATACCCAACAATTGCGCGCTGATGCACAACGTAGCGCCGAAATTCTCGACCGTATTCCGGCTGGACGTTGGGGGCTACCGGGCGATTTAATGGGGCCGGTAGTCTTCCTGGCATCCAGCGCCGCTGATTATATTAACGGCTATACCATAGCGGTAGATGGCGGTTGGCTGGCGCGTTAATCCGCTACTGACAAATGCGTTTCTGGGAAAATCGACGCTTTGGCCGAAAAAACTGATAAAGCCCTGTCCTCGTACAGGGTTTTTTTATGATCTCATTAGCATAGTCCATATTGTGGGTTTAACTTAATCCATATATTGTTAAATAATAGCCATGATCAATGGTTTAATTCATTGAAATATTGGTGGTTTAAAAAAATACCCGGCAACGGCGTTAAATTTAAAAAGTGTAATATCCATCACATATCGCTATAGCGTAGCCATTTAATCCATATTTATGCCGTTTCCAGCCTGACACTTGAGGAAGAGTATCCCGTACTTTCAGGCTATGTCTTACTCTGTTGTGGCAGGAAAATATGGTCTCTATTAATCATGACTCTGCTTTAACGCCGCGTTCGCTTCGCGACACACGACGTATGAATATGTTTGTTTCGGTTTCTGCAGCGGTAGCGGGACTGTTATTTGGTCTGGATATCGGCGTTATCGCCGGGGCGCTGCCTTTTATTACCGACCATTTCGTACTGACCAGCCGGCTGCAGGAATGGGTCGTCAGCAGCATGATGCTTGGCGCGGCAATTGGCGCATTATTTAACGGCTGGCTTTCATTCCGGCTGGGGCGTAAGTATAGCCTGATGGCCGGCGCGATTTTGTTCGTGCTCGGCTCGCTGGGGTCGGCGTTTGCTTCCAGCGTGGAAGTATTGATTGGCGCCCGCGTGATACTGGGCGTAGCAGTAGGGATTGCCTCCTATACCGCGCCGCTTTATCTCTCTGAAATGGCAAGTGAAAATGTTCGCGGCAAAATGATCAGTATGTATCAACTGATGGTGACGTTAGGCATTGTGCTGGCTTTTTTATCCGATACGGCATTCAGCTACAGCGGCAACTGGCGCGCGATGTTGGGCGTGCTGGCGCTGCCTGCGGTGTTGCTCATTATTCTGGTGATATTCCTGCCGAATAGTCCGCGCTGGCTGGCGCAAAAAGGTCGCCATATTGAAGCGGAAGAGGTGCTGCGTATGCTGCGCGATACCTCGGAAAAAGCCCGTGATGAACTGAATGAGATTCGGGAAAGCCTCAAACTCAAGCAGGGCGGGTGGGCATTATTTAAAGCTAACCGCAATGTTCGCCGCGCCGTGTTCCTCGGTATGTTGCTACAGGCAATGCAGCAGTTCACCGGCATGAACATCATTATGTACTATGCGCCGCGCATTTTTAAAATGGCCGGCTTTACCACCACGGAACAGCAAATGATCGCTACGCTGGTGGTCGGACTGACCTTTATGTTCGCGACGTTTATCGCCGTCTTTACGGTCGATAAGGCCGGGCGTAAACCGGCGTTAAAAATCGGTTTCAGCGTAATGGCGTTAGGGACATTGGTGTTGGGCTACTGCCTGATGCAGTTTGATAACGGTACGGCATCAAGCGGTCTCTCCTGGCTTTCCGTTGGGATGACGATGATGTGTATCGCCGGTTACGCGATGAGCGCCGCTCCGGTGGTGTGGATACTGTGTTCGGAAATCCAGCCGCTGAAATGCCGTGATTTTGGCATTACCTGTTCAACCACGACAAACTGGGTATCGAACATGATCATCGGCGCGACATTCCTGACACTGTTGGACAGCATTGGCGCGGCAGGTACATTCTGGCTTTACACCGCGCTGAATATCGCTTTTATCGGCATCACCTTCTGGCTGATTCCGGAAACCAAAAATGTCACCCTGGAGCATATCGAACGCAAGCTAATGGCGGGCGAGAAGCTAAGAAATATTGGCGTGTAATCCCCCCTCCCATGCCGGATAACGCCTGTTATCCGGCATGATGAAAAATAGACTGGAAACGGATGTGTAAGTTTGCTTCACTGCCATAATGCTTTACAAAAAGGAGAGCGCAGTGAAAACGATCGGACTGTTGGGTGGTATGAGCTGGGAATCGACTATCCCTTATTACCGTTTAATCAATGAAGGCATTAAACAGCAGCTGGGAGGCCTGCACTCGGCGAGCTTACTGCTGCATAGCGTAGATTTCCACGATATTGAAGTATGTCAACGCCGCGGCGAGTGGGATAAAGCGGGCGATATCCTGGCGCAGGCCGCCCAGGGGTTACAGCAGGCGGGCGCAGAAGGCATTGTGCTGTGTACCAACACCATGCATAAAATCGCGCACGTTATTGAATCTCGTTGTTCTCTGCCTTTCCTACACATCGCGGATGCTACCGGGCGAGCTATCGCCCGTCAGGGGTTGTATCGCGTGGCGCTATTAGGGACCCGCTATACGATGGCGCAGGATTTTTATCGCGGGCGGCTGGAACAGCAATTTGCGATTGAGACCATCGTGCCGGAGGCGGACGATCGGGCGCGTATCAATCAGGTCATTTTTGACGAGCTCTGTCAGGGGACATTCACCGACGCGTCGCGCCACTATTATTTACAGGTTATCGAACAACTGGCTGCGCAAGGCGCGCAGGGCGTTATTTTTGGCTGCACTGAAATAGGTTTGCTTGTTCCCCAGACGCAAAGCGCGCTACCGGTTTTCGATACTACGGCAATTCATGCCGCAGATGCAGTGAGCTTTATGCTTTCGTCATCGGCCCCAGAATAACCTCCAGCGGTTCGACCAGGCGCGAAAGGTGCGTTTGTAAATGCTTACTGAAGGCGTCAACCAGCGCGGAGGCGGGGCGGTGTAGCGGGCGAATCAGGCTGACGGTAAAGGGCACGTCAATGCTGAAGCGGCGAACGGTGACGCCGCTGGCGGCATAGTCCAGCGCGGTCAGCGGGTTAACGATCGAAACGCCCGCCCCGGCGCGCACCATCGCGCAGACGGAGGCCGCGCTATGCGTTTCCACCACCATTCTGCGCTTCACCTGATGTTCGGCAAATAACGTATCCAACAACTGTCGATAGCTGTCCAGGCGGGAGAGGCTGATAAAGTTTTCCCCCTGAAAATCGTCTGGCGTCAGTACCGTTTTGGCGGCAAGCGGATGGTCGCAGGGCAGTACGCACACTTCATTTAGCGTTAGTAACTCGGTACGGGTTGTTCCTGCCGGGGCATGAAGCGTCTCCGTCAGCCCTAAATCGTGGCGCTGAGCGGAGAGCCACTCTTCCAGCAACGGCGACTCCTGCGGCACAATATTCAGGCTGACATCCGGATAACGCGCCAGAAAAGGCGGTAGTAGCGGCGGCAAAAAGGATTGTGAAAAGACCGGCAGGCAGGCGATAGAGAGTTCGCCCTGACGGAACTCGCGCAGACTTTCCGCCGCGCTGACGATGCGATCCAACCCATACCAGGAGCGTTGTACCTCTTCGAACAGGCGTAGCCCTTGCACCGTCGGATGTAAGCGCCCGCGTGTGCGCTCAAACAGCGTTAATCCCAGCACTTTCTCAAAACGCGCCAGCTCGCGACTGACGGTAGGCTGCGAGGTATGCAGCAGCCGCGCCGCTTCGGTGAGATTTCCGGCGGTCATTACGGCATGAAAAATTTCAATGTGACGTAAATTTACGGCAGCCATACGTTTCCCTGAATCATTTATCCCATATCATTTTTGCATAGGCTGACAATAAAACGATATTTTTTATTCTTTCTAAGGTATGGCGTAATCGTTAAAAAGCCTGTTCCGGAGTTTGTTATGTCATTGCCGCATTATCACGCTGAAACTGACCTTAACGCTGAAAATTTGCTCAGATTGCCTGCTGAATTCGGCTGTCCGGTCTGGGTCTATGACGCGCACATTATTCGCCGTCAGATAGCCGCCCTGCAGCAGTTTGACGTCGTGCGTTTTGCGCAAAAAGCCTGTTCGAACATTCATATCCTGCGCTTAATGCGCGCGCAGGGCGTAAAGGTGGATTCTGTTTCATTGGGAGAGATCGAACGTGCGCTGGCGGCGGGCTACGATCCGCAAACGTGCCCTGATGATATCGTTTTTACCGCCGATGTGATTGACGCCGCCACGCTGGCGCGCGTCAGCGAACTGCATATTCCGGTCAATGCCGGCTCGGTAGATATGCTGACGCAGCTTGGTCAGGTTTCGCCTGGGCATCGCGTCTGGTTGCGCGTGAATCCTGGCTTTGGTCACGGCCACAGCCAGAAAACCAACACCGGGGGCGAAAACAGCAAACACGGCATCTGGCATAGCGATCTTCCGGCGGCGTTGGCGATAATGCAGAAATACCGACTGAAACTTGTCGGTATCCATATGCACATTGGTTCCGGCGTCGATTATGGCCATCTGGAGCAGGTTTGCGGCGCGATGGTACGCCAGGTGCTGGAATGTGGTCAGGATGTGGAGGCGATTTCGGCAGGCGGCGGACTCTCGATACCTTATCGTGAGGGAGAAGAGCCCGTTGATACGCGCCATTACTATGGCCTGTGGAACGCGGCGCGCGAGCAAATCGCCCGCCATCTGGGACATGCGGTCAAACTTGAGATCGAACCCGGACGTTTTCTGGTGGCGCAATCGGGTGTGCTGGTAACGCAGGTGCGTAGCGTAAAACAGATGGGAAGCCGCCATTTCGTGCTGGTAGATGCGGGTTTTAACGATCTGATGCGCCCGGCGATGTACGGTAGCTATCACCGTATTTCGGCGCTGGCGGCGGATGGTCGCGCGCTTGAAAATGGCCCGTGGGTCGAGACGGTGGTCGCCGGGCCGCTATGCGAATCAGGCGATGTTTTTACGCAGCAGGAAGGGGGAATGGTTGAAACACGCGCCTTACCTGCGGTCATCCCCGGCGATTACCTCGTATTGCACGATACCGGCGCGTACGGCGCGTCTATGTCATCGAATTACAACAGCCGCCCGCTCCTGCCGGAAGTACTGTTTGACAATGGACAGGCGCGGCTGATCCGCCGTCGTCAGACCATTGAAGAGCTGTTAGCGCTGGAGATGCTCTGAAGCTCATCATTAGGCCGGACGTTGAAAAAACGGGCCTGCGGCGACGGACTCGCGCAGAATCAGCGTGCCGGTAAAGGGTGGGATCGGGGCGACCGGCTCGCTGTTCGCCAGACGAACGGCCTGATCGATCGCGGTGGCTATCATATCCTCGATGGGTAAATAGACTGTTGAAAGCCCCGGTTCAAGCCAGGTTGCGCCCGGCGCATCGTCAAAACCAAACAGCGACACATCCTGCGGGATGCGTAATCCGGCCTGGCGCAGCGCTTTTGCCGCGCCCAGCGCCGTGTCATCATTACAGGCGAATAGCGCGCTAAACGTGACGCCTTCTTCCAGCAATTCCCGGCAGGCGTCATAGCCGCGCGTCAGCGTGTAATCGCCGTATTTCACTTTTGCCGGTTGCCAGGGGATGCCATATTTTTCCAGCGCCTTGCGATAACCCGCTACGCGTGATGTGCCGGTGGGAGTATGAACAGGCAGCGTAATACAGGCGATATCGCGATGGCCCTGCGTAATCAGATATTCCACCGCCTGGAATGCCGCCGTCTCCTGCTCGAAGAAAATAGCGCGATCGCGGGCCTGAGTGACGTTGCGATTAATAATCACCAGCGGCATTTCCGTGGCGTCAATCAACGACAAAATCGCCGGCTCATCCATATAGCGAGTGTAAAGAATAATAGCGTCGCACTGTCTGTCGGCCAACATTTGTACGGCTTTCTGCTCTCGTTCCGGCGTATCGTGACCATCGGTGACGATCAACTGCTTGTTATGAAACTCCGCCTGGCGCGACGCCCGGCGCAACAAACTGCCAAAATAGAAGCCGTCAAACGTAGAGACGACCAGACCGATGCTGTTGCTGGTGCGATTCGCCAGCGAGCGTGCCAGCAGGTTGGGGCGATAGCCCAGAGCCTGCATCGCCGTAAACACTTTCTGGCGCGTACTTTCTTTTACCTGCCCCGTCCCATTCAGCACTCGTGAGACGGTGGCCTTTGATACGCCCGCATGGCGGGAAACATCCAGCATTGTCGCCATCATGCTACCCTGATTAATCGGTTGTCGACAGGTGCCCGGTATCCGTCGGTGTGGATACCGAATGTCGGCGTACCAGTGTCGGACTAAATACATGGGTCACTTCCGGCGTAGGGCATTTCCCTGCCAGCGCTAACGCCAGTTCCGCCGCCTGTGTCGCCATGGTGACGATCGGATACCGAATGGTGGTCAGTCGGGGACGCACATAGCGTGAGACCAGTACATCATCAAAACCGATGAGCGATACTTCGCCCGGCACCCCCACGCCATTATCATTTAATACTCCCATCGCGCCGGCCGCCATCGAGTCGTTATAGCAGGCCACTGCGGTAAAATTTCTGCCGCGACCTAATAACTCAGTCATCGCCTGCTCGCCGCCGCTTTCATCCGGTTCGCCGAACGTCACCAGCCGATCGTTAGCCGGGATATGGCTTTCCGCCAGCGCATCGTAATAGCCCCTCAGGCGATCTTCGGCATCAGAGATAGTGTGATTGGAACAGATATACCCAATACGCGTATGACCTTGCTGGATCAGATGCCGGGTCGCCAGCCATGCCCCGTAACGGTCGTCCAGCGCGACACAGCGATGTTCTAACCCCGGTAAAATGCGGTTAATCAGCACCATGCCGGGGATTTGCTTCATTAATGAGGCCAGGTCCGCATCCGGAATCATTTTGGCGTGTACCACTAACGCTGCGCAACGATGACGAATCAACTGTTCAATAGCCTGACGCTCTTTTTGTTCGTTATGATACCCGTTGCCAATCAGTAAAAAATTGCCGGTGTGATACGCCACCTGTTCAACGGCTTTCACCATCGCGCCGAAAAAAGGATCAGAAACGTCGCCGACCACCAGACCGAGGGTTTCCGTTGCCTGCTGTGCCAGCGCGCGCGCGTTGGCGTTAGGGTGATAGCTCAGGGACTCCATTGCGCTGGTCACCGCCAGCCGGGACGCTTCGCTGGCTTTTGGCGAATCGTTAATAACGCGAGAAACGGTGGCGACTGAAACACCGGCCAGTCGGGCTACATCTTTTATGGTCGCCATGATAATACCTATAGTGGGTAAACGCTTACATTACGCCAGTTTTACGGAAAATGAACGTCTGTTCAAGCCTCTTGCCCCGCCGTGTCGGGCAAATGTGACCTGCACGGGAGAAATGCGTCTGTAAAGTGACAATACAAATCTTTCGTTACAGTTTGCGAAGCGCTGTTGCGATTGTCTGCTGGCAGGCCAGCGAGTGAGGTTGATAGAGTGGTGATCCCAGAGGTATTGATAGGTGGAATCAACGTCATTGTTGATCACACGAATTACACCAACCTGCGTAGAGATGCGCAGGTTTTTTTTTGTTTCGCCTGAACCTGTAACAGTAACGGATAATTTACACAACTCGTTGCATTTCCGTTTATTCCTTTGCGTTTTCGGACTGGCGATGCAGACGCGCGAAGCCCACAATCAAGATCCCAGAGGTATTGATTGGTGAGATTATTCGGTACGCTCTTCGTACCTGTCTCTTGCACCAACCTGCGCGGATGCGCAGGTTTTTTTTCGAACCTATTTTGCTATCGCTCCTGTTACGCAACTCGTGTAATCTGCCACAACTCATGTTTTAGCGAATTGTCGGCCAAAGGGAGTTGAAATGCTGTTTGGATTTTTCCGTAACCTGTTTCGCGTGCTTTATCGTGTGCGCGTCACTGGCGATGTCCGGGCGCTACAGGGGAACCGGGTCTTAATTACCCCCAATCACGTTTCATTTATCGATGGTATGCTACTGGCGCTGTTTTTGCCGGTACGGCCTGTCTTTGCGGTATATACCTCCATCAGCCAGCAATGGTATATGCGCTGGTTAACGCCGCTGATCGATTTTGTACCGCTCGATCCCACTAAACCCATGTCCATTAAACACCTGGTGCGTCTGGTGGAGCAGGGGCGTCCAGTGGTGATTTTCCCGGAAGGGCGGATTTCCGTGACCGGCTCGCTGATGAAAATTTATGACGGCGCAGGCTTTGTGGCGGCAAAATCGGGCGCAACCGTCATTCCGCTCCGTATTGACGGCGCGGAGCTTACCCCTTTCAGTCGCCTGAAAGGTCTGGTTAAACGGCGCTTATTCCCCCGCATTCAGCTTCATATTTTACCGCCGACGCAAATACCGATGCCGGAAGCGCCGCGCGCGCGCGACAGACGTAAGATAGCGGGTGAGATGCTGCACCAGATCATGATGGAAGCGCGTATGGCGGTGCGCCCGCGCGAGACGTTATACGAATCGTTGCTGGCGGCGCAATATCGTTACGGCGCGGGTAAAAACTGTATTGAGGACATTAACTTTACGCCGGATACGTATCGTAAGTTACTGACCAAGACGCTTTTTGTTGGCCGGATTCTGGAAAAGTACAGCGTTGAGGGCGAGAAAATCGGTTTAATGCTGCCGAATGCCGCCATCAGCGCGGCGGTGATTTTCGGCGCGGTTTCTCGTCGCCGCATTCCGGCCATGATGAACTACACGGCGGGGGTAAAAGGGCTGACCAGCGCGATTACCGCGGCGGAAATTAAAACGATTTTTACCTCCCGCCAGTTCCTCGATAAAGGTAAATTGTGGCACCTGCCGGAGCAGCTAACGCAGGTTCGCTGGGTTTACCTGGAAGATTTAAAAGCGGACGTCACACCCGCCGACAAGCTGTGGATTTTTGCCCACCTCCTGGCGCCGCGACTGGCGCAGGTAAAACAGCAGCCGGAAGACGCGGCGATCATTCTTTTTACCTCCGGCTCGGAAGGGCACCCGAAAGGGGTGGTGCACAGCCATAAAAGCATTCTGGCGAACGTCGAGCAGATAAAAACGATTGCGGATTTCACCGCCAATGACCGTTTTATGTCGGCGCTGCCGCTCTTTCACTCGTTCGGTTTGACGGTGGGCCTGTTTACGCCGTTGTTGACCGGCGCGGAAGTATTTCTTTATCCAAGTCCGCTGCACTATCGCATTGTGCCGGAACTGGTCTATGACCGTAACTGTACCGTGCTGTTTGGTACGTCAACCTTCCTCGGCAACTATGCGCGCTTTGCCAATCCGTATGATTTTTATCGCCTGCGCTATGTGGTGGCCGGTGCGGAAAAACTTCAAGAGAGCACCAAACAACTGTGGCAGGATAAATTCGGTCTGCGCATTCTTGAGGGCTACGGGGTAACGGAATGCGCGCCAGTAGTCTCGATTAACGTGCCGATGGCGGCTAAGCCTGGCACTGTTGGCCGCATTCTGCCTGGCATGGACGCGCGTCTGCTGGCGGTGCCCGGTATTGAAAACGGCGGTCGGCTACAGCTGAAAGGGCCGAATATCATGAATGGCTATCTGCGCGTGGAAAAACCGGGCGTGCTGGAGGTGCCGTCGGCGGAAAACGCCAGAGGCGAAACTGAGCGCGGCTGGTACGACACGGGCGATATTGTACGCTTCGATGAAAATGGTTTTGTGCAGATTCAGGGGCGCGCGAAACGCTTTGCGAAAATTGCTGGCGAAATGGTCTCGCTGGAGATGGTCGAGCAACTGGCGCTTGGCGTTTCGGCGGACAAAATGCACGCTACCGCCATTAAAAGCGATGCCAGCAAAGGTGAAGCGCTGGTACTGTTTACGACTGACAGCGAACTCACCCGAGAAAAGTTACAGCACTATGCCCGTGAACACGGTATTCCGGAACTTGCCGTCCCGCGTGATATCCGTTATCTGAAGCAGCTTCCCTTGCTTGGCAGCGGGAAACCCGATTTTGTGACGCTGAAAAGTTGGGTGGATGCGCCGGAACAACATCATGAGTGAGTCAGTACGTACTAACACCTCCATCTGGTCGAAAGGGATGCTGTCGGTGATTGTCGCGCAGTTTCTCTCGGCTTTTGGCGATAATGCGCTGCTGTTCGCGACGCTGGCACTGCTGAAAGCTCAGTTTTACCCGGACTGGAGCCAGCCTGTTTTGCAAATGGTGTTTGTGGGCGCTTACATTCTTTTTGCGCCGTTTGTCGGCCAGATAGCGGACAGCTTTGCCAAAGGCCGGGTGATGATGGTCGCCAATGGTCTTAAACTGGCGGGAGCGGCAGGTATCTGCCTCGGCGTAAATCCTTTTGTCGGTTATACGTTGGTCGGGATTGGCGCGGCGGCTTATTCTCCGGCGAAATACGGTATTTTGGGCGAACTGACGACGGGCGATAAGCTGGTGAAAGCCAATGGTCTGATGGAAGCCTCTACGATTGCGGCGATTTTGCTCGGTTCCGTCGCGGGCGGCGTATTGGCCGACTGGCATGTCATCGCCGCGCTGGTTGCCTGCGCGTTGGCCTACGCTGGCGCAGTGGCGGCGAACCTGTTTATCCCGAAGCTTGTGGCGGCGCGTCCAGGACAATCCTGGCGGTTGTCGGCGATGACGCGTAGCTTCTTCAGCGCTTGCGTTGTCCTTTGGCGTAACGGTGAAACGCGGTTTTCGCTGGTGGGGACCGGGCTATTCTGGGGCGCAGGCGTGACGCTGCGTTTTCTGCTGGTGCTGTGGGTGCCGGTGGCGCTGGGGATTACGGATAACGCCACGCCGACTTACCTGAACGCCATGGTGGCGGTAGGCATTGTGGTCGGCGCGGGCGCGGCGGCAAAACTGGTGACGCTGGAAACCGTATCGCGCTGTATGCCCGCCGGGATTTTGATTGGCGTTGTGGTTGCGATCTTCTCATTACAGCACGCATTGCTGCCTGCTTATGCCTTGTTGCTGTTGATAGGTATGCTGGGCGGCTTTTTTGTGGTGCCGCTCAACGCTTTGCTCCAGGAGCGCGGTAAGAAGAGCGTTGGCGCCGGGAATGCCATTGCCGTACAAAATCTGGGCGAGAATAGCGCCATGCTATTAATGCTGGGACTGTACTCGCTGGCGGTGCTGGTTGGCGTTCCGGCAGTGGCGATAGGTATCGGCTTTGGCGTGCTGTTCGCGCTGGCGATCGCGGCGCTGTGGATCTGGCAGCGCCGGCAGGCATCATACTGAGTGAATATGCCGGGCGGCGAGTGCGCGTTATCCGGCTTACATTGTCTCTGTAAGCCCGGAAGCGTAGCGCCACCGGGCACTGACCATCACGGCGCCGGATAAGTATAAACCTGATGCGCCGCCTCAATCTCCGCCAGAACCTCTTCGCTTAACGTCAGATGCAGACTTTCCACATTCGTCTTGAGCTGCGCCATCGTGGTTGCGCCCAGTAACGTACTGGCGACAAACGGCTGGCGGCGAACAAAGGCCAGCGCCATCTGCGCCGGATCAAGATTGTGACGCTTCGCGATATCGACGTAGGCGGCAACGGCTTTTTGCGCCTGTTCGCCGCTGTAACGTGTGAAGCGGCTGAACAAGGTATTCCGCGCGCCTGCGGGTTTGGCCCCGTTCAGGTATTTACCGGTTAATGTGCCAAACGCCAGACAGGAATAGGCGAGCAATTCAACACCTTCATACTGGCTGACTTCCGCCAGCCCGACCTCGTAGCTGCGGTTTAACAGGCTATAGGGGTTCTGGATCGTGACAATACGCGGCAGGTCATGTTTTTCCGCCAGATGCAGATAGCGCATAACGCCAAACGCTGTCTCATTTGAAACGCCAATATAACGAATCTTACCCGCTCGCTGAAACTCACTTAGCGCGTCTAACGTCTCCAGCAGACTTACTACTGGCGTGGAGTCCGTCCAGTTATAGCCGAGTTTACCGAAGCAGTTAGTGGGGCGCTGCGGCCAGTGCACCTGATACAAATCCAGATAGTCGGTCTGCAACCGGGTCAAACTGTCGTGTAGCGCTTCGCGAATATTTTTACGATCCAGCGCCTGATGAGGCCGGATGCCTTGATCATTATTACGTGCCGGTCCGCTAACTTTGCTGGCGATGATCAGTTTTTCACGGTTGCCGCGTTTGGCGAGCCAGTTACCGATATAGGACTCCGTCAGCCCTTGTGTTTCCGGGCGCGGCGGTACCGGATACATCTCGGCGGCATCGATAAGGTTAATGCCATTTGCGATGGCATAGTCGAGCTGTGCGTGAGCGTCGGCTTCGCTGTTTTGTTCACCAAATGTCATTGTGCCCAGCCCTAGCGTACTTACTTCGAGCGAGCTGTGGGGTATACGGTGATAGTGCATAGCCGTTTCCTTTTTATTATGAAGTCAGAAATTCCCGACAAAGGACAATAAAAATGGCAGAGGGAAGGCAAAAGGGAAAGTAAAATTGCAGGCTGCGCGGCGTAATTGTTACCGGGCGTGGTCGCCACGCACCGTTACGGGACGCAGCCTGAAGGCTTGCAGAACGCTGACCTCGATCACAGGCCACCGCTTAACGTTCGATGATTTGAGACACTTCGTCACGGTTGATTTGCATCTCGTTTCCCTGTGCATCGGTATAGCTGACCAGACCGGTATCATCGTCAACTTGTGGTTTTCCATCGGTCAGGATCATACGACCATCTTTCGTCGCCATTACATAATCGCTGCTGCATCCGGATACCGCAAAAGCCAACCCTACTGCGGAAATTACAACTGCCCACTTTTTCATCCGTTTGTCCTCACATAGCCTGCATCTGATAATAGTCTGTTAATCATATGTCTGATAATAGTCTAGTAATAACGCGCAGCTCTGCATGTCGGAAGCAGCAAAATCTTAATCTGTGAGAAGAAAGGAAATAAAGTGAGTATTCGCTCCCCGGCGGGGGAGCGAGACAGGATTACAGCGGATTCTTTTTATTACGCAACAGGTTCAGGCTCTCTACTGCGATAGAGAAGAACATGGCGAAATAGATATACCCTTTCGGAACGTGAACGTCGAAACTTTCCAGAATCAGGGTAAAGCCAACCAGGATCAGAAAGGAGAGCGCCAGCATTTTTACCGAAGGATGGCGATCGACAAACTCGCCGATGGGCCGTGCCGCAAACATCATGACGCCCACGGCAATAACGACTGCCGTCATCATAATAAACAGATGATCGGAGAGGCCAACCGCTGTGATAACTGAATCAAGGCTGAAAATAATATCCAGCAGCATAATCTGTACAATTGCGCCCAGGAAAGAAGAAACCCGGGTTTTTAACCCTTCTTCTTCGCCTTCGATGGACTCATGGATCTCCTTGCTGGCTTTCCAGATTAAAAATAACCCGCCCAGTAACAGAATGAGATCGCGGGCGGAAATCGCTTCGCCGAAAAGCTCAAACAGCGGATTAGTCAGACGAGTGACCCAGGCGATTGACGCCAGCAGCGCCAGACGCATGACCATCGCCGCCGCCAACCCAAGCCGCCGTGCGTGGTTCCGTTGCGCCGTAGGAAGTTTTGCTACCACCAGAGAAAGAAAAATAATGTTGTCGATCCCAAGTACAATCTCCAGCAGCGTCAGCGTACCGAGCGCCAGCCAGGCATTAGGATCGGTTATCCATGCAAATAACATCGAACAAAGTCCTGCCAAAAAAAGAAGCGGTAATTATAGGCCCGTCGAGTGACGGGCGAAAGCCCAGGCTGAATTTGCGCAACCAGGAACGGTGTAAAATAGCGGCGTCAATACGCTTACGTTTATCCGGCGCCGGCTCGATGCGTAGCCATAGCGGAGGCGCATTTGCGTGTAATGGACGTTACGGATTCTGCAATAAAAAATGGCGAGCCAGCAGCGCCTGCGTAAAATTTTTTTTCAGATAAAATCCACGCGGTAGCGTCAAAATAGGTTCCCCGCGCGCGCCGATAGCCTCGGTGAGCGCCCTGGCATTGGCGGCTTTGGGTCGTAGTTGCAAGACTTCGCCATGGCGGGCGGTAATGCGTTCCACCTGGCCCAGCACTATCATGTCCATCAGCTCTTCCCAGTCGAGGCGTAGCTGCCTGTCCTCTTCTTCACTCGGACTCCAGAGTAGAGGCGAACCTACGCGGCGTTCGGCTAACGGTATGCTGCGATCGCCTTCGACCGGCACCCATAGCACGCGCTTCAATTTATGCCGTACGTGACTTGTCTCCCAGGTCACGCCGCTGTTACCGGTTAACGGCGCCACGCAAACAAAGGTTGTTTCCAGAGGACGACCCAGACTATCCACCGGGATGGTTTTCAGTTCTACGCCTAACGCGGCGAAATCCTGCTCCGGCTTGCTCCCGGCGCTGGCGCCGAGCCAGATCTCCAGCAAGACGCCAATCCAGCCTTTGTCTCGCTTCAAATCTTTAGGCGTGGTAATGCCGGCCATCGCCGCCAGCTCGCCTAACGTATAGCCGGAAAGCTGCCGCGCCTGGGCTAACAGCAATGCTTCCGAAGCAGGCGGAGTCAGTAGCGGACAAAGAGCGGACATGACAATTACCTTAGGTCAAAAAATGAGCAGTGATTTTATACCGTATGGGCAGAGTTTATCTTTTTCTGTGTCTTATATTCAATAGACTGATTTTTATTGCCTTTTTTGTGTTGTTTCTTCGTGTTGCGCAACGCTGAAGCGGGTTTTCCAATTCTGGTCACTGACAATAAACAGGATCTTACACTATGTTATCCACAGAAAGTTGGGATAACTGTGTAAAACCGCCACTACTGTTTCCATTTACAGCCTTGACGTGCGACGAAAATCGAAAATTCAGACAAATAGTGCGTAAGTTATTGGCACAATCTGTGGATAAAACCGACGCTGGTTGATCTTTCATCAGCATAAGGATCTTAGATGTGATGCTGGTCACGCTTTATGAAGGTGGCATGTAAGATTTGTCTATAACACAATGAATATAAGGCACTATTTTTACTGTTTTCCGCATGAGGAATTCAGACTGTTCTGGGTTTTCCCGTGGTAATTCCATACTTCTTCACAACTATATCCACAGAAAAGGTGAATAAAATGGCGCAAGGGCGTCATCATCTGTTTATAACTCGGCTATTTACTGTGAGTTATTCAATTGTTATTAGGCTGTGTCACTATTACAGAGTGGTTTACCGCCTCACTGGAGTATGAAACAATCGTTCATATATAAGGTTTATGTTGAGGTAGTCCGGTGATTGATGACGATGGCTACCGCCCAAATGTAGGTATCGTAATTTGTAATCGTCAGGGGCAGGTGATGTGGGCCCGGCGATTTGGTCAGCACTCCTGGCAGTTCCCGCAGGGCGGGATAAATCCAGGGGAGTCGGCAGAACAGGCGATGTACCGGGAACTGTTTGAAGAAGTTGGGTTAAGCCGTAAAGATGTGCGGATCCTTGCTTCTACTCGCAACTGGTTGCGTTACAAGTTACCAAAACGTTTGGTGCGTTGGGACACAAAGCCGGTATGTATCGGCCAGAAACAAAAGTGGTTTCTTTTGCAGTTAATGAGCGCCGACGCCGAAATCAATATGCAAACCAGCAGTACGCCGGAGTTTGACGGCTGGCGCTGGGTAAGTTACTGGTATCCGGTTCGACAAGTGGTGTCATTTAAACGCGATGTCTACCGCAGGGTAATGAAAGAGTTTGCAAGTGTTGTCATGGCGCTTCAGGATAATCCCCCTAAGCTACAAAGCGCGCCTGCTTATCGACGTAAAAGAGGTTAAGCCACGCAAATTATGCTCACTCGCCTGCGCGAAATAGTCGAAAAAGTGGCCAGTGCGCCGCGTCTGAACGAGGCGCTGAATATTCTGGTCACGGATATCTGTCTTGCGATGGATACAGAGGTTTGCTCGGTTTACCTGGCCGATCATGACCGACGCTGTTATTACCTGATGGCGACGCGGGGGTTGAAAAAACCGCGTGGTCGAACCGTTGCGCTTGCGTTTGATGAGGGGATCGTCGGTCTGGTGGGCAGGCTGGCGGAACCCATTAACCTTGCCGATGCGCAAAAACATCCCAGCTTTAAATACATTCCTTCGGTAAAAGAGGAGCGTTTTCGCGCGTTTCTCGGCGTGCCGATCATTCAGCGTCGCCAACTTCTCGGCGTGCTGGTCGTACAGCAGCGCGAATTGCGCCAGTACGATGAAAGCGAAGAGTCTTTCCTCGTCACGCTCGCTACGCAGATGGCGGCTATCCTGTCACAGTCGCAGGTCACAGCGCTGTTCGGGCAATACCGGCAGACGCGAATCCGCGCGCTTCCTGCGGCGCCGGGCGTGGCTATCGCAACGGGCTGGCAAGACGCGACCATGCCGCTGATGGAACAGGTTTACGAAGCGTCTACGCTGGATACCTCTCTTGAACGCGAACGACTGACCGGCGCGCTGGAAGAGGCGGCGAACGAATTCCGACGATACAGCAAACGCTTTGCCGCCGGCGCGCAAAAAGAGACGGCGGCCATTTTCGATCTGTACTCACACCTGCTTTCAGATGCCAGACTGCGTCGCGAACTCTTCGCCGAGGTCGACAAAGGCGCTGTTGCGGAGTGGGCCGTTAAAAAAATCATCGAAAAATTTGCCGAGCAATTTGCGGCGCTAACCGATAACTACCTCAAAGAACGTGCGGGAGACTTACGCACGCTGGGGCAGCGGCTGTTATTCCACCTTGATGATTCAGTTCAGGGGCCAAACGCCTGGCCGGAACGTTTTATTCTGGTCGCGGATGAGCTGTCGGCGACCACCCTGGCGGAGCTGCCGCAGGACAGGCTGGCGGGCGTTGTAGTGCGCGACGGCGCGGCAAACTCGCATGCGGCGATTATGGTGCGCGCGCTCGGTATCCCGACCGTCATGGGCGCGGATATCCAGCCTTCGGTGCTACATCGCCGTACGTTGGTGGTGGATGGCTATCGCGGTGAATTACTGGTCGATCCTGAACCCGTGCTTATTCAGGAATATCAGCGACTCATTAGTGAAGAGATAGAACTCAGTCGTCTGGCGGAGGACGACGTCAATCTTCCCGCCCAACTGAAAAGCGGCGAGCGAGTCAAAGTGATGCTGAATGCCGGGCTCAGCCCCGAGCATGAGGAAAAGTTAGGCAGTCGGATCGACGGTATCGGCCTGTACCGTACTGAAATTCCCTTTATGCTGCAAAGCGGGTTTCCCTCGGAAGAAGAGCAGGTGGCGCAGTATCAAGGGATGCTGCAAATGTTTAACGATAAACCGGTGACGCTGCGGACCCTGGATGTGGGAGCGGATAAGCAACTGCCCTATATGCCGATCAGCGAGGAGAACCCGTGTCTGGGCTGGCGCGGGATCCGCATTACGCTGGATCAGCCGGAGATCTTTTTGATCCAGGTCCGCGCGATGCTGCGCGCCAATGCGGCGACTGGCAACCTCAGCATTTTGCTGCCGATGGTCACCAGTATTGATGAAGTCGATGAAGCGCGGCGTCTGATCGAACGCGCCGGGCGCGAGGTCGAGGAGATGATCGGCTATGCGATCCCGAAACCGCGTATCGGCATTATGCTGGAAGTGCCATCAATGGTATTTATGCTGCCGCATCTGGCTAACCGGATCGACTTTATCTCGGTCGGCACCAACGATTTAACGCAATATATCCTGGCGGTAGATCGCAACAATACCCGCGTGGCCAGTATTTACGACAGTCTGCATCCGGCTATGCTGCGCGCGCTGTCCATGATTGCGCAGGAAGCCGAAAAAAATGGCCTCGATCTTCGCTTGTGCGGCGAGATGGCGGGCGATCCGATGTGCGTGGCGATTCTTATCGGTCTGGGATATCGCCATCTTTCAATGAATGGCCGTTCGGTAGCGCGTGTGAAATATCTGCTGCGGCATATCGATTTTGAAGACGCGCAAACTCTTGCCAGACGCAGCCTTGAGGCGCAGATGGCGACCGAAGTGCGTCATCAGGTGGCGGCGTTTATGGAGCGCCGCGGGATGGGGGGATTGATTCGCGGAGGGTTGTAACGACTGGAGCGGGAAAAGAGAGTGACTGTGGATTCACGGCGCAGACAACACGCCTGCAAGATGAAAGACAATGCGTATACATATCTTTTAACGGTAATCGGCATCTCGCTTTTAACCCTTGTGCTATTATTCGCACCTTTGGAGCGTCTGCAACGCGCAGGCGCGCTTATCAATCGCTATCTCTTCAGCGAAATAACAAGAAATTGTGGTGACAGATGACCAGTAGCTATCTGCATTTTCCGGACTTTGATCCGGTCATTTTCTCAATTGGGCCCGTCGCGCTTCACTGGTATGGCTTGATGTATCTGGTGGGGTTCGTTTTCGCGATGTGGTTGGCGGTGCGTCGTGCTAACCGTCCGGGAAGCGGTTGGACCAAAAACGAAGTTGAAAATTTACTCTATGCAGGTTTCCTGGGGGTCTTCCTGGGGGGGCGTATTGGCTATGTCCTGTTTTATAACTTCCCTCTGTTTCTGGATAACCCGCTCTATTTATTCCGCGTCTGGGACGGCGGCATGTCCTTCCACGGCGGGCTTATCGGTGTGATACTGGTGATGATTATCTTCGCCAGGCGCACGAAGCGCTCGTTCTTTCAGGTGTCTGATTTTATTGCGCCGTTAATTCCGTTCGGCCTGGGCGCCGGGCGTCTGGGCAACTTTATCAACGGTGAATTGTGGGGGCGCGTCGATCCTGACTTCCGGTTTGCCATGCTCTTTCCTGGCTCACGCGCGGAAGATATTGCGCTGCTGCCGTCACATCCGCAATGGCAGCCTATTTTTGATACCTACGGCGTATTGCCGCGCCACCCTTCCCAGTTGTATGAACTGGCATTAGAAGGCGTGGTGCTGTTTATCATCCTTAATCTCTTTATTCGCAAACCGCGTCCGATGGGCGCAGTCTCCGGATTATTCCTGATTGGCTATGGCGCGTTTCGTATCATTGTTGAATTCTTCCGCCAGCCGGACGCGCAATTTACCGGCGCGTGGGTACAGTACATCAGCATGGGGCAGATTCTCTCTATCCCGATGATTATCGCTGGCGCGATCATGATGGTTTGGGCATATCGCCGCCGCCCGCAGCAACACGTTTCCTGAGGAACCATGAAACAGTATTTAGAACTGATGCAAAAAGTGCTGGATGAAGGCACACAGAAAAACGACCGTACCGGCACCGGCACGCTTTCCATTTTTGGCCATCAGATGCGTTTTAACCTGCAGGAAGGCTTTCCTCTGGTGACGACAAAACGCTGCCATTTACGTTCAATTATTCACGAACTGCTATGGTTTTTGCAGGGCGATACCAACATCGCTTACCTGCACGAAAATAATGTCACCATCTGGGACGAATGGGCCGATGAGAACGGCGATTTAGGCCCGGTTTATGGTAAGCAGTGGCGTGCATGGCCAACACCGGATGGCCGCCATATCGATCAGATCGCCACGGTCTTAAGCCAGCTTAAAAACGACCCGGACTCTCGTCGTATTATCGTTTCTGCGTGGAACGTCGGCGAGCTGGATAAGATGGCGCTGGCGCCGTGTCACGCCTTTTTCCAGTTTTATGTCGCAGATGGAAAACTCTCCTGTCAGCTTTATCAGCGCTCCTGCGATGTGTTCCTCGGTCTGCCGTTCAACATTGCCAGCTACGCGTTACTGGTGCATATGATGGCGCAACAGTGCGACCTGGACGTCGGCGATTTTGTCTGGACCGGCGGCGACACGCACCTGTACAGCAACCATATGGAGCAGACGCACCTGCAATTAAGCCGTGAACCTCGCGCGCTGCCGAAATTGGTGATTAAGCGTAAACCCGATTCGCTTTTTGACTACCGGTTCGATGATTTCGAAATTGAAGGCTATGATCCGCACCCCGGTATTAAAGCGCCGGTCGCTATCTAAGCGCTGACGATCCTGCCATAACCGACGTCATTGCGCGTCGGTTTTTTTTACCCTTCGTCTCAATCTTCGGCGCGGATTCCTGAAATTTTGCAACGCGCTGCAAGACATGAACTTTTTTCCGTAACGCGCCGAACAATCTGTATTTGGCGCTCGTTATTTTTTCTCCGCCCGCCATACTGCCGACATGAAAAAACAACAGGGCTATACGCTCATTGAAACGGTGGTCGCGATGTCGCTCATTATCATTCTCAGCGCCACAGGACTTTATGGCTGGCAACGCTGGCAGCAGCAACAGCGCCTGTGGCAAACCGCATGTCAGGTGCGGGATTACCTGCTGCAACTTCGTGAGGACGCTCACTGGCATAACCGCGATCACATTCTTCGCGTGGTCAGCGAAGGTGGTTCATGGTGCTTTGTCAGCTCTGTTGCTACGCAAACATCGTGTACGCCATCTTCCCCCTTTGTGTTTACGCCCGACTGGCGTGATGTCGTCCTTGCCGATATCACGCCGTCGTTAGCCTTCTTTGGCCTGCGCAATACGGCATGGGCAGGGCACATCGTACTGAAAAACGCTGCCGGAGAGTGGCGTCTGGTCGTCTCCTCCTGGGGGCGAATCAGGCTATGCGAGCGTAACGAGGCCGCCACGTGTCAATAACCACGCGGGGGTTCTCGCTACTGGAGGTTGTGCTGGCGATGGCGATAGGTTCCATTTTACTGCTTGGGTCCGCACGATTTTTACCGGCGCTACAGCGTGAGATCTGGCACAACACGCGACAGTTATCGCTGGAAGATGAAATCTGGCAGCGAACCTATACCGTAGCGAAGCATCTTCAACGTGCGGGTTACTGTCATGGCCACTGTATTGGCGAAGGGTTACATCTTGCCGAACAGGGGCAATGTGTCATCGTTCAGTGGGACGGGAATAATAACGGTGTCTGGGATACCATACCGGCGAAAGAGGCCGACCAGACCGGGTTTCGTGTGAAGGATAACGTTCTGGAGACATTACGCGGAGCAACATCTTGCCAGGGTAAGGGATGGGAAAAAATGACCGATCCCAATACGGTACTCATCACGGCGTTTACCGTTGAGCGCCGGGATATAACGGGATTCTCGCCAGTGCTCATGCTGCATCTGCGCGGCGCCAGCAAAGCCGAGCCTCAGACGGTTATTGACGCGCAATACAGCGTAACGGGATTTAATCTGTGAATCGGGAACGTGGCGCTTCTTCGCTAATACTGGCGCTTTTAATACTGATTCTGGGTAGTCTGCTACTGCAAGGCGTAAATCAGCAGCAGGCCAGCTATGCCGCCCGCGTGACGACGCAGAGCATGGCGATACAACGCCAGGCGCTCGTACAGTCGGCGCTGGAATGGGGGCGGGGGCAGCTATGGTCAGGCGTAACCGAAATGGAATGTCGGCGCTATTCCTCTTCAGGAGCAAGAGTCTGTTTGCGGAGATTATCGGGGGATGAGGTGGTGATGGCGGCGCAAGATGACGGCATGACGTTATGGCGTTTGGGCAACGTCATTCAGGGAAGTATTGTCTTTTCTCCCCACGGCTGGAGTGATTTTTGTCCGTTAAAAGAGGTGGCGTTATGTCGCATCCCCTGAATTTACAACGCGGGTTTAGCCTCCCGGAAGTTTTAGTGGCGATGGTTCTAATGGTAATGATCGTCACCGCGCTGTCAGGCTATCAGCGGGTATTAATGCACAGTTTTGCATTACGACACCAGTATCTCCAGATCTGGCGGCAGGCGTGGCAGCAAACGGCGCTGTATCCATTTTCGCCTGCTGAAGGGTGGAAGGCCAACCGGATGCAGACAATGCAATCGGGATGTGTCAGCATCAGCGTCACGATGGTTTCACCCTCTGGCAGGCAGGGGCAGATGACGCGCTTGCATTGTCCAAATCGTTAATCGTCAGGAGTAATTATGTTAAGGGTCTACCACTCCAATCGTCTGGATGTGCTGGAAGCGTTGATGGAGTTCATCGTCGAACGCGAGCGGCTGGATGATCCCTTTGAACCAGAAATGATTCTGGTACAAAGCACGGGTATGGCGCAGTGGCTGCAGATGACCCTTTCACAAAAGTTTGGTATTGCGGCGAATATCGCTTTTCCGTTACCGGCGAGTTTTATCTGGGAGATGTTTGTCCGCGTGTTGTCGGATATCCCCAAAGAAAGCGCTTTCAGCAAACAAAGCATGAGCTGGAAACTGATGACCTTGCTGCCGCAGTTGCTGGATAAGGATGAGTTTGTACTGCTGCGCCATTATCTGACCGACGACACCGATAAACGCAAACTCTTTCAGCTTTCCGCGCGCGCCGCCGACCTGTTCGATCAGTATCTGGTTTATCGGCCTGACTGGCTTACGCAGTGGGAAGCGGGACAAACCGTGGAAGGTCTGGGGGAGGCGCAAAACTGGCAGGCGCCGCTGTGGAAAGCATTGGTGGAATATACCGCCGCGCTGGGGCAGCCGCGCTGGCATCGCGCCAATCTCTACCAACGCTTTATTCAAACGCTGGAGAGCGCGACCGCCTGCCCGCCAGGGTTGCCGTCCCGCGTTTTTATTTGCGGCATTTCCGCGTTACCGCCAGTGTATCTCAGCGCATTGCAGGCGCTGGGTAAACATATTGAAATCCATCTCCTTTTTACTAATCCGTGTCGGTATTACTGGGGGGATATTAAAGACCCAGCCTGGCTGGCAAAACTCATGGCTCGCCAGCGTCGTCACACTTTTGAAGACCGTCATTTACCGCTGTTCCGTGAAAATCAGAATCCGGAAGCCTTATTTAACAGCGACGGTGAACAGGATATCGGTAATCCGCTACTGGCCTCATGGGGAAAACTGGGGCGGGATTATATCTACCTGCTATCTGAACTGGAAAACAGCCAGGAGCTGGATGCGTTTGTTGATATTACGCCAGATAATCTTTTGCATCGGATTCAGGCAGATATCCTTGAACTGGAAAGCCATGCGGTGGCGGGCGTAAATCTTGAGGAGTATTCGCGCAGCGACAATAAGCGTCTGCTCGATCCTGAGGATAACAGCCTCTCTTTTCACGTTTGTCACAGCCCGCAGCGCGAGGTGGAAATACTGCACGATCG
This sequence comes from Salmonella sp. SSDFZ54, assembly GCF_004010735.1. Lineage (NCBI taxonomy): Bacteria > Pseudomonadati > Pseudomonadota > Gammaproteobacteria > Enterobacterales > Enterobacteriaceae > Salmonella > Salmonella sp. SSDFZ54. The sequence goes on along the minus strand of NZ_CP034819.1, from coordinate 897,752 downwards.
CCTGCTGGCGATGCTGGAAGCCGATCCGACACTAACGCCGCGCGACATTATCGTTATGGTGGCTGATATTGACAGCTATAGCCCGTTTATCCAGGCGGTATTTGGTAGCGCGCCAACGGAGCGCTATCTGCCTTATGCCATTTCCGATCGGCGGGCGCGTCAGTCACATCCGGTGTTACAGGCATTTATCAGCCTACTTTCGTTACCGGACAGCCGCTTTGTCTCCGAGGATGTTCTGGCGTTGTTAGACGTACCGGTATTGGCTGCCCGCTTTACGATCAACGAAGAAGGGCTGCGTTATTTGCGCTTGTGGGTCAATGAGTCAGGCATTCGCTGGGGAATTGACGATGACAACGTACGCGAGCTGGAACTTCCTGCCACGGGGCAGCATACGTGGCAATTTGGCCTGACGCGTATGCTGCTGGGGTATGCGATGGAAAGCGCCCAGGGCGAGTGGCAGTCGGTTCTGCCTTATGACGAATCCAGCGGTCTGATTGCTGAGCTGGTCGGGCATCTGGCTTCGCTGCTGATGCAGCTTAATATCTGGCGGCGCGGTCTGGCGCAGGAGCGACCGCTGGAAGAGTGGTTGCCCGTTTGTCGCGATATGCTCAATGATTTCTTCCTGCCCGATGCGGACACGGAAGCGGCAATGACATTGATTGAACAGCAGTGGCAGGCCATTATCGCCGAAGGCGTCGCGGCGGAATATGGCGACGCGGTACCGATTTCGCTACTGCGGGATGAACTGGCGCAGCGTCTGGATCAGGAACGTATTAGCCAGCGCTTCCTGGCGGGCCCCATCAATATTTGTACGCTGATGCCGATGCGTTCCATTCCGTTCAGAGTCGTTTGCCTGCTGGGAATGAACGACGGCGTATACCCGCGCCAGCTTGCGCCGTTGGGCTTTGACCTGATGAGCCAAAAACCCATGCGCGGGGATCGAAGCCGTCGCGACGATGACCGCTACCTGTTTCTGGAAGCGTTAATCTCGGCGCAGCAGACGCTGTATATCAGCTACATCGGTCGCTCCATCCAGGATAATAGCGAACGCTTTCCCTCTGTACTGGTGCAAGAATTGGTGGATTACATCGGGCAAAGCCACTATTTGCCGGGCGACGAAACGCTGACCTGTGATGAGAGCGAAGCACGAGTCAAAGCGCATATTACGCGTCTGCATACCCGTATGCCTTTTGATGCGCAAAATTACCAACCCGGCGAACAGCAAAGTTATGCCAGAGAGTGGTTGCCCGCGGCGAGTCAGTCGGGAAAAGCGCATTCTGACTTTGTGCAGCCGCTTCCTTTTACGATGCCGGAAACATTGACTCTGGAAAGTCTGCAGCGTTTTTGGGCCCATCCGGTACGCGCATTTTTTCAGATGCGGCTTCAGGTTAATTTCCGCTCGGAAGAGAGTGAGATTCCTGATGCGGAACCGTTTGAATTAGAGGGATTGACGCGATATCAACTTAACCAACAGTTGCTCAATACGCTGGTTGAAGAGGACGACGCCGAACGCTTGTTCCGCCGTTTCCGGGCTGCGGGAGAGTTGCCTTACGGCGCGTTTGGCGAAATATTCTGGGATGCGCAATGTCAGGAGATGCAGCAACTGGCAAGCCGGGTCATCGCCTGCCGTAAGCCGAGCCAAAGCCTGGAAGTGGATCTGCTTTGCAATGGCGTTCAGCTAACCGGCTGGCTACCGCAGGTACAGGAGGATGGATTATTGCGCTGGCGTCCCGCTTTAATCAGCGTGGCGCAAGGTGTGCAACTTTGGCTGGAACACCTTGTCTATTGTGCCAGCGGCGGGAGTGGCGAAAGTCGCCTGTTTTTGCGCAAAGAGGGAGAGTGGCGATTTCCGCCTCTTGATAAAACGCAGGCAATGGCTTACCTGGCGCAACTGATTGAAGGCTACCGGGAAGGCATGTCTTCTCCACTATTGGTACTGCCGGAAAGCGGCGGCGCATGGATAAAAGCCTGTTATGACGCTGAAAATGATGTCATGTTAGACGACGATGATACCTTACAGAAGGCCAGGACAAAGTTTTTACAGGTTTATGAAGGCAACATGATGGTGAGCGGCGAAGGCGAAGATATCTGGTATCAACGTCTTTGGCGTCAACTGGAATCTGAAACGTTGCAGGCTATCATTGCGCAGTCCCGACATTACCTGTTACCACTGTTTCGTTTTAATCAGTCTCGTTGATTGTATGAAAATCGCGCAATTAAAAGGCTTCGACTATGATGCGCTCTTCGTCACGGACTGATTACTGATAAAAAGATGCTGCCTGGTTCAGCACAATAATATCCCGTTCTGCTCAGGTCGATGGTTTACGTGACCATACAGATGAGTGGGAATGAAAGTTAATGATGAGGTCCGTGAATGCCCCGCAGCACCTGGTTCAAAGCGTTATTGTTATTGGTCGCCCTCTGGGGGCCTGCAGTTCAGGCGGATATCGGTTGGCAACCGCTGCAAGAAACTATCCGTAAAAGCGATAAAGATACCCGGCAGTATCAGGCGATACGTCTTGATAATGACATGGTGGTGTTGCTGGTATCCGATCCGCAGGCTGTAAAGTCGCTTTCTGCGTTAGTGGTGCCCGTTGGATCGCTTGAAGATCCTGAGGCTCATCAGGGGCTTGCTCATTATCTTGAGCATATGTGCCTGATGGGGTCAAAAAAATATCCGCAGGCGGATAGCCTTGCCGAATACCTTAAAAGACATGGCGGTAGCCACAACGCCAGCACCGCGCCTTATCGAACAGCCTTCTACCTGGAGGTTGAAAACGACGCGCTTCCAGGCGCCGTAGATCGCCTGGCCGACGCCATTGCCGCGCCATTGCTCGATAAAAAGTATGCCGAACGCGAACGAAACGCGGTGAATGCCGAGCTGACGATGGCGCGCACCCGCGACGGTATGCGTATGGCGCAGGTAAGCGCCGAAACCATTAACCCGGCGCATCCAGGCTCGCACTTTTCTGGCGGCAATCTGGAAACGTTAAGCGATAAGCCGGGCAATCCGGTGCAACAGGCGTTGATCGCTTTTCATGAAAAATACTATTCATCTAATCTGATGAAGGCGGTGATTTACAGTAATAAACCCTTGCCGGAACTGGCGAGTATTGCCGCCGCAACCTATGGTCGCGTGCCGAATAAACAGATTAAAAAACCGGAAATTACCGTACCTGTCATCACCGAGGCGCAGAAGGGCATCATTATTCATTACGTGCCGGCGCTACCGCGTAAAGTGCTGCGCGTGGAGTTTCGTATTGATAACAATAGCGCGCAGTTCCGTAGCAAGACCGATGAACTGGTCTCTTATCTGATTGGCAATCGTAGCCCGGGGACGCTCTCTGACTGGCTGCAAAAACAAGGACTGGTCGAAGGTATTAGCGCGGATTCCGATCCGATTGTTAATGGTAACAGCGGCGTATTTGCCATTTCGGCAACGCTGACTGATAAAGGTTTGGCCAATCGTGATGAAGTCGTCGCAGCTATCTTTAGCTATCTCAATACGTTACGTGAAAAAGGGATAGATAAACGTTACTTTGACGAGCTGGCGCATGTGCTGGATCTCGACTTCCGCTATCCGTCGATTACCCGCGATATGGACTATGTCGAATGGCTGGCGGACACTATGATCCGCGTCCCGGTAGCGCATACGCTGGATGCGGCGAATATCGCCGATCGTTACGATCCTGCCGCTATCAAAAATCGCCTGGCGATGATGACGCCGCAGAATGCGCGCATCTGGTACATCAGTCCCCAGGAACCCCATAATAAGATTGCGTATTTTGTGGATGCGCCTTATCAGGTCGATAAGATTAGCGAACAGACGTTTAAAAACTGGCAGCAAAAAGCACAGGGCATTGCGTTGTCGCTGCCGGAGTTAAACCCCTATATTCCTGATGATTTCACGCTTGTGAAGAATGACAAAAACTACGTGCGGCCAGAACTGATTGTCGATAAAGCGGATTTGCGCGTGGTTTATGCGCCGAGTCGTTATTTCGCCAGCGAGCCAAAAGCTGACGTGAGCGTGGTATTGCGTAATCCGCAGGCGATGGACAGCGCCCGCAATCAGGTACTGTTCGCCCTTAATGATTATCTGGCGGGAATGGCGCTCGATCAGCTCAGCAACCAGGCGGCAGTAGGCGGCATTAGCTTTTCTACTAACGCCAACAATGGTCTGATGGTCACTGCGAACGGTTATACACAGCGTTTGCCGCAGCTTTTCCTGGCGTTGCTGGAAGGATATTTTAGCTACGACGCCACAGAGGAACAGCTGGCGCAGGCGAAATCCTGGTATACGCAGATGATGGATTCTGCGGAGAAGGGAAAAGCCTACGAACAGGCGATTATGCCAGTGCAGATGATTTCGCAGGTGCCTTATTTTTCCCGTGATGAACGTCGCGCTTTGCTGCCGTCCATTACGTTGAAAGAGGTGATGGCCTATCGTAATGCGTTAAAAACGGGCGCTCGTCCGGAATTTCTGGTTATAGGGAATATGAGCGAAGTCCAGGCGACCTCTCTGGCGCAAGATGTTCAAAAACAGCTCGCGGCGAACGGATCGGCGTGGTGTCGTAACAAAGACGTGGTGGTTGAGAAAAAGCAGTCCGTAATATTTGAAAAAGCGGGCAGTAGCACCGACTCCGCGTTAGCAGCGGTCTTTGTCCCGGTCGGCTACGACGAGTACGTCAGCGCCGCCTACAGCGCGATGTTAGGTCAGATTGTTCAACCGTGGTTTTACAATCAGCTACGAACCGAAGAGCAACTGGGATACGCCGTTTTCGCCTTTCCGATGAGCGTTGGCCGTCAGTGGGGAATGGGATTCCTGCTACAGAGCAACGATAAACAGCCCTCTTACCTGTGGCAACGCTATCAGGCATTTTTCCCTGACGCCGAGGCGAAGCTGAGGGCGATGAAGCCGGAAGAGTTCGCCCAAATTCAGCAGGCGATCATTACGCAAATGCGCCAGGCGCCGCAAACGTTGGGCGAAGAAGCATCCCGTTTAAGCAAGGATTTCGATCGGGGTAATATGCGCTTTGACTCGCGTGATAAAATCATCGCTCAGATAAAATTGCTGACGCCACAAAAGCTTGCCGACTTCTTCCACCAGGCGGTGGTGGAACCACAAGGTATGGCAATATTGTCACAGATTGCCGGTAGCCAGAATGGAAAAGCAGAATACGTGCATCCGACAGGCTGGAAAGTGTGGGATAACGTCAGCGCATTGCAGCAAACGTTACCTCTAATGAGCGAAAAGAATGAATGATGTCGCCGAGACTCTTGATCCTCTGCGCTTGCCCCTGACAGGCGAGCGTCTGATTGAAGCATCAGCGGGCACAGGCAAAACGTTTACTATCGCGGCGCTGTATCTGCGGTTATTGCTCGGTTTAGGCGGCAGTGCCGCATTTCCCCGTCCGTTGACCGTTGAAGAACTGCTGGTGGTAACCTTTACGGAGGCCGCCACTGAAGAGCTGCGTGGGCGAATCCGCAGTAATATCCATGAGTTGCGCATCGCCTGTCTGCGGGAAAGCACGGATAATCCGCTGTATGCCCGCTTGCTGGAAGAAATTAGCGACAAAAAGCAGGCCGCGCAGTGGTTATTACTGGCGGAACGACAAATGGACGAGGCCGCGGTCTTTACCATCCACGGTTTTTGCCAGCGTATGCTCAGCCTGAACGCTTTCGAATCCGGTATGTTGTTTGAGCAACAGCTTATTGAAGACGAATCTTTGTTGCGTTATCAGGCCTGCGCCGATTTCTGGCGGCGTCATTGCTATCCGCTGCCGCGCGACATCGCGCAGGTGGTGTTTGACGTGTGGAAGGGACCGAAGGCGCTCTTAAAGGATATCGATCGTTATCTGCAGGGCGAAGCGCCGGTCATTAAAGCGCCGCCATCGCAGGAGGAGACGCTGGCATCGCGTCATGAACAGATCCTGGCGCGCATCAACCAGGTGAAGCAGCAGTGGTGTGAGGCGGTTAGCGAGCTGGACGCGCTGATCGAATCATCCGGCATCGATCGCAGAAAGTTCAACCGCGGCAATCAGGCGAAATGGATCGAAAAGATCACCGCGTGGGCGCAAGAAGAGACTAAAAATTATCAATTACCTGAGGCGTTGGGAAAATTTTCACAGCGTTTTTTAGCTGAGCGCACCAAAGCTGGCGGCGTGACGCCCCAGCACCCATTGTTTGTCGCCATTGATAACCTGTTGGGCGAACCGCTATCGATTAAAGATCTGGTTCTTACCCGAGCGCTCTCAGAGATCCGTGAAACGGTGGCTCAGGAAAAACGCCGGCGCGGCGAGCTGGGGTTTGACGATATGCTCAGCCGTTTGGATACCGCGCTGCGTAGTGAAAGCGGCGAGGCGCTGGCTGCGGCGATTCGTACCCGTTTCCCGGTGGCGATGATCGATGAATTTCAGGATACCGACCCACAACAGTACCGTATTTTTCGCCGTATCTGGCGACATCAACCCGATACGGCGCTATTGCTGATTGGCGATCCTAAACAGGCGATTTATGCGTTTCGTGGCGCGGATATCTTTACCTACATGAAGGCTCGCAGCGAAGTGAGCGCGCACTATACGCTTGACACTAACTGGCGCTCCGCGCCGGGGATGGTGAATAGCGTTAACAAGCTGTTCAGTCAGATGAACGACGCCTTTATGTTCCGCGATATTCCCTTCAGTCCGGTAAAGTTTGCGCCCAGAAACCAGTCGCTGCAATTTAAAGTGAATGACGCGCCTCAACCGGCGATGACCCTGTGGCTAATGGAGGGGGAAAGCTGCGGTTCGGGCGATTATCAAAGTTATATGGCGCAGGTGTGCGCCACGCAAATTCGCGACTGGCTGCGCGCCGGGCAAACGGGCGACGCGCTGCTGACGAACGGCGATTCGTCGCGGCCCGTTCGCGCCTCGGATATCAGCGTGCTGGTGCGCAGCAGGCGGGAGGCCGCGCTGATACGGGATGCGCTGACCTTACTGGCGATCCCTTCCGTCTATCTTTCTAACCGCGACAGCGTATTCGAAACGCTCGAAGCGCAGGAGATGCTGTGGGTGTTGCAGGCGGTGATGGCGCCCGAACGTGAGAATACGCTGCGTAGCGCTCTGGCGACATCAATGATGGGCCTTACCGCGCTGGATATCGAAACGCTTAACAATGATGAAAATGCGTGGGATGCGGTTGTTGAAGAGTTTGATGGCTACCGACAGATTTGGCATAAACGCGGCGTGATGCCTATGCTGCGCGCGCTAATGTCGGCGCGCAATATTGCTGAAAACCTGCTGGCGACGGCGGGAGGCGAACGTCGGCTGACGGATATTCTGCATATTAGCGAACTGTTACAGGAAGCCGGTTCGCAGCTGGAAAGCGAACATGCGCTGGTGCGTTGGCTGGCGCAACATATCCTTGAACCCGATAGCAATGCTTCCAGCCAGCAACTACGTCTGGAAAGCGATAAGCATCTGGTGCAAATCGTCACCATTCATAAATCGAAAGGTCTGGAATACCCGCTGGTCTGGTTACCTTTTATCACCCATTTCCGCGTGCAGGACCAGGCTTTTTATCACGACAGGCACTCCTACGAGGCGGTGCTGGACCTTAGTCACGCCGAAGAGAGCATAGCACTGGCGGAAGCCGAGCGCCTGGCGGAAGACCTGCGCCTACTTTATGTCGCGCTGACCCGTGCAGTGTGGCATTGCAGCCTCGGCGTCGCGCCGCTGGTACGGCGTCGCAGCGATAAGAAAGGCGAGACGGATGTGCACCAAAGCGCGCTTGGGCGACTCCTGCAAAAAGGCGAACCGATGGATGCCGCAGGTCTTCGCGCCTGTATTGAGGCGCTATGCGACGAGGATATCGTGTGTCGAACGCCAGGCAACACGGATAACGACCGCTGGCAAATTGCCGCTGCATCGCACGCGGAACTCAGCGCCAGAACGCTGCAACGCCTGCTTTATGATAGCTGGCGCGTCACCAGTTATTCCGGTTTGCAGCAGCGGGGACATAGCATGGCGCAAGAGCTTATTCCTCGTCTCGACATTGACGCCGCAGGCGTTGGCGAAGCGGCGGAAGCGCCGGCAATGACGCCGCATCACTTTCCTCGCGGGGCATCGCCGGGAACATTTTTGCACAGCCTGTTTGAAGAGCTTGATTTTACTCAACCGATAAACCCCCAATGGGTACAGGAAAAACTGGAGCTGAGTGGTTTTGAAACGCGATGGGAGCCCGTACTTACCCGCTGGCTGGACACCGTGTTGCACGTTCCCCTTAACGAGACGGGCGTTAGTCTGAGCGTGCTGACCGAGCGTGAAAAACAGGTCGAAATGGAGTTTTATCTGCCGATTGCCCAGCCGCTTACCGCCGGAGAGCTGGATGCGTTGATTCGTCGATACGACCCGCTTTCAGCAGGTTGCCCTGCGCTGGATTTCATGCAGGTTCGCGGCATGTTAAAGGGCTTTATCGACCTGGTGTTCCGTTATGAAGGGCGCTATTACCTGCTCGACTATAAATCTAACTGGCTGGGCGAGGATAGCGCCGCTTATACCCAGACGGCGATGGCTGCGGCGATGCAGGCGCATCGCTATGATTTGCAGTACCAGCTTTATACGCTGGCATTGCACCGTTACCTTCGTCATCGAATGGCGGATTACGACTATGAACGCCATTTCGGCGGCGTCATCTATCTCTTTTTACGCGGGGTGGATAGCGAACGTCCGCAGCAGGGTATTTTTACCACTCGTCCTGCGGCGGCGTTAATTAACCAACTGGATGATATGTTTGCAGGTGAAATGAGTGAGGAGGCGCAATGACAATCCAGGAGCGGTTGCTGGAGGCCGTTGAACAAAAACTCTTACGGCCCATTGATGCCCAGTTTGCTTTAACCGTCGCCGGTAACGACGATCCCGCCGTGACGCTGGCGGCAGCGCTGCTTAGTCATGACGCAGGTGAAGGTCACGTGTGTCTGCCGTTGTCGCGTTTAACGTTAACGGAGGAGGCGCATCCCTTACTGGTCGCCTGGATAAGCGAAACGGCTACGCCAATCGACTGGAAAAAGCGGTTACTGGCGTCTGCGGCGGTTAGCTGCGGCGATAGCCCCGCGCCGTTAATTCTGTGCGGAGATCGCCTCTACCTGAATCGCATGTGGTGCAACGAGCGTACGGTTGCGCGCTTTTTTAACGAAGTTAACCAGGCCATCGCCGTAGATGAAGATCAGTTATCCCGTATTCTGGACGCGCTATTCCCTCCGACAGACGAGGTGAACTGGCAAAAGGTGGCCGCCGCCGTAGCGCTAACTCGCCGTATCTCCGTGATTTCAGGCGGTCCCGGTACCGGTAAAACCACCACCGTCGCGAAGTTGCTGGCGGCATTAATTCAAATGGCGGATGGCGAACGTTGCCGTATCCGGCTGGCAGCGCCGACCGGGAAAGCGGCCGCACGCCTGACGGAGTCGCTCGGCGCGGCGTTGCGTCAGCTTCCACTTACCGATGCGCAGAAAAAGCGTATACCGGAGGACGCCAGTACGCTGCACCGACTGCTAGGCGCACAGCCCGGCAGCCAGCGATTACGCCATCATGCGGGCAACCCGCTGCATCTGGACGTGCTGGTGGTCGATGAAGCATCAATGATTGATTTGCCGATGATGTCACGTTTGATTGACGCTCTGCCGCCGCACGGGCGGGTCATTTTTCTTGGCGATCGCGATCAGTTGGCATCCGTTGAGGCGGGCGCTGTGTTGGGCGATATTTGCGCCTATGTCAACGCAGGGTTTACGGCGGAACGCGCCCGACAGCTAAGTCGACTAACAGGGAGCGCTATTCCGGCGGGGGCCGGAACGCAAGCCGCGTCTTTACGCGATAGCCTCTGTTTGTTGCAAAAGAGCTACCGTTTCGGCAGCGATTCTGGCATCGGCAAGCTGGCGGCGGCGATTAACTGCGGCGACAGGTCGGCAATCCAGGCGGTTTTTCAGCAGGGGTTTAGCGATATAGAGAAGCGTACATTGCAAAGCAGCGACGATTATGCCGGGATGCTGGATGAAGCGCTGGCGGGCTATGGTCGCTACCTGCGGTTGCTGCATGAGAAAGCGACGCCGGAGGCAATCCTTCAGGCTTTCAATGAGTATCAACTGCTTTGCGCGCTGCGTGAAGGCCCATTTGGCGTGAGGGGACTGAATGACCGCATTGAGCAGGCGATGGTGCAGCAACGAAAAATTCAGCGGCACCCGCACTCTCGCTGGTATGAAGGGCGTCCGGTAATGATTGCGCGCAACGATAGCGCGTTGGGGCTATTTAACGGCGATATTGGTATTGCGCTCGATCGCGGGCAGGGGTTACGCGTCTGGTTTGTGATGCCGGACGGCACGATCAAGTCCGTTCAGCCCAGCCGTCTGCCGGAACATGATACAACCTGGGCGATGACGGTACATAAATCACAGGGGTCTGAATTTGATCACGCCGCGCTGATTTTACCCAGCCAACGTTCGCCGGTCGTGACGCGGGAGCTGGTGTATACCGCTGTTACGCGGGCGCGGCAGCGGTTATCGCTGTATGCCGATGAACGGATCCTGGCAGGCGCGATTGTGACGCGTACGGAGCGGCGCAGCGGATTAGCCACCTTATTTGATGAAGTCGGTCGTACCGGATAAGACGAGTTCTCGCCGGATGGCGACGCGTAGCGTCTTATCCGGCCTCCAAATGATGATTTCGAGCGTAGGCCTGATAAGCGCAGCGCCATCAGGCCCCCCTCGTTACCCTAAATCCGCCATCAGCACCTTTGAACGTCGCTGATAGTTATACATTTTTTTCTTGCTCTCAGGCAGTAACTCAATATCGACAGGCGTGAAACCGCGCTCCTGGAACCAGTGAATACTGCGCGTCGTCAGCACAAACAATTTACGCAGCCCCATTTGCCGCGCCTGGGCGGCAACCCGCTCCAGAAGCACTTCTCCACGCGATGAGCTGCGATAATCCGGATGTACCGCTACGCAGGCCATTTCGCCTATTTTCTCTTCCACAAAAGGATACAGCGCCGCGCAGGCGATAGTCATATTATCGCGCTGAATAATGGTAAATTTATCGATCTCCATCTCCAGTTGTTCACGGGAACGGCGAACCAGAATGCCCTGCTGTTCCAGTGGGCGGATAAGCTCCAGAATACCGCCAATATCGTTGATGGTGGCGCGGCGGATCTGCTCGGCGCTCTCCATGACGATCTGCGTACCGATACCATCACGCGAGAACAGTTCCTGTAATAGCGAGCCATCTTCCTGATAGCTGATCAGATGGCAACGACGAACGCCGCTACGACAGGCTTTTACCGCGCCGCGCAAAAAACGTACGGTTCCGGAGTTGTAGTCGCCCTGCGCTTCCAACTCTTCCACCCGCGCCTGCGCTTCATTCGGGAAGAGTTCAGAAATGATGCCGCCCTCGCTATTGGTAACGCCCTGAGAAGAACAGAAACCGATCATTTTTTCCGCTTTCAGTTTAACGGCGAGTTGAGTGGCAATCTCTTCTGAGGTCAGATTAAAACTTTCGCCGGTCACTGAGACGGCGACCGGCCCCATCAGAACGATCGCGCCGTTATCCAGCTGGCGGTTGATCGCATCTTCATCAATGCGCCGGATACGGCCGCTGTGACAGTAGTCCACGCCATCATCAACGCCCAGCGGCTGCGCAATGGTGAAATTGCCACTGACGACATTAATGTGCGCGCCCTGCAACGGCGTATTGTTCAGACTCATCGACAGACGGGCGGTAATATCAAGCTGGAGTAAACCGGCGGCCTGTTTCACCAGCTCCAGTGCTTTGGCGTCCGTCACCCGCGTGTTTTTGTGGTAAATCGGTTCATGATGATGCGCGGCCAGATTGGCGTCGATTTGCGGTCGCGCGCCATACACCACGACAAGGCGAATACCGAGGCTATGCAGTAGCCCGATATCGCTAACGATGCTGGAAAAATTGTCATGCTCAATGGCTTCGCCGCCGAGCATAATGACAAAGGTTTTTCCGCGATGGGTGTTGATATAGGGAACTGAATGGCGAAACCCTTCTACCAGTTCGGTTTTACGTTCCTTTATCATTGCGCGCCCCACTAGTGAATTATTATTCGAAATTAGTGTATTTTTATTCTGTTTTTGCCCTCTGTGCAAGCGTAAATTTTATGCGGTCCGATCGCTTTTCTTAGTAATGCCGTGAATATAAAAAGAATGTTTACCCTTTTATAGATGACAGATTATGCGTCATTCGCTAAAGTTTCCGGTCAATTTGGATGAACTTTGTATGATCTCTATTTAGTTTTTGCTCGGGAGAAGCATGTCGGGAGCCAATTCAGCAATCAGCCGTCGCCGTTTACTACAAGGCGCGGGCGCCATGTGGCTATTAAGCGTGAGCCAGGTCGGGCTGGCTGCCGTAAGCCAGGTCGTTGCGGTGCGTATCTGGCCTGCGTCCAGCTATACCCGCGTCACGGTAGAGTCGAATCGTCTGCTGAAATATAAACAATTTGCCTTAAGTAACCCGGACCGCGTGGTGGTAGATATTGAGGATGTGAATCTGAACTCGGTGCTTAAAGGCATTGGCGCGCAGATTCGCAGCGACGATCCGTATATCAAATCCGCAAGGGTAGGGCAGTTTGATCCTAAGACTGTGCGTATGGTCTTTGAGCTAAAACAAAACGTGAAGCCGCAGCTATTTGCGCTGGCGCCTGTGGCAGGCTTTAAAGAACGTCTGGTGATGGATCTTTATCCTGCCAATGCGCAGGATATGCAGGATCCGCTGCTGGCGCTGCTGGAAGACTACAATAAAGGCGATCTGGATAAACAAGTGCCGCCTTCGCAAAGCGGGCCGCAGCCCGGTAAAGCGGGGCGCGACCGCCCCATTGTCATTATGCTTGATCCGGGACACGGCGGCGAAGACCCCGGCGCGATAGGCAAATACAAAACGCGTGAAAAAGACGTGGTGCTCCAGATAGCCCGCCGCCTGCGCGCGTTGATCGAAAAAGAAGGCAACATGAAGGTCTATATGACGCGCAATGAAGACATCTTCATTCCGTTAAAAGTCCGGGTGGCGAAAGCGCAGAAACAGCGCGCCGACCTGTTTGTCTCTATTCATGCGGATGCCTTCACCAGCCGGCAGCCTAGCGGTTCATCCGTATTCGCACTATCGACCAAAGGCGCCACCAGTACCGCGGCGAAATATCTGGCGCAAACGCAGAACGCCTCGGACTTAATTGGCGGCGTGAGCAAAAGCGGTGACCGTTATGTCGACCATACAATGTTCGATATGGTGCAATCGCTGACCATTGCCGATAGTTTGAAATTCGGTAAAGCGGTGTTGAAGCAGCTTGGTAAAATTAATGACCTGCATAAAAACAAGGTCGAGCAGGCGGGGTTTGCGGTGTTAAAGGCGCCCGATATTCCGTCTATTCTGGTCGAGACGGCGTTTATCAGTAACATTGAAGAAGAACGCAAGCTCAAGACCGCGACGTTCCAGCAACAGGTCGCAGAGTCGATTCTGGCGGGCATTAAAGCGTATTTTGCCGATGGGGCGACGCTGGCGAGAAGAAGTTAACCTGAGATGACGGCGAGTTTATTGCGCGGGTAAGTAGGATGCTGCCCGCACTGTCGTTGCGGACCAGACGACAGATACAAAAAAACACCCGTAAGGGTGTTCATTAAGTTGGTTGCGGGGGCCGGATTTGAACCGACGACCTTCGGGTTATGAGCCCGACGAGCTACCAGGCTGCTCCACCCCGCGTCCGTCTAAACTTGCATTCTCATTGTAATTGGTTGCGGGGGCCGGATTTGAACCGACGACCTTCGGGTTATGAGCCCGACGAGCTACCAGGCTGCTCCACCCCGCGTCCGTGGATGCGCACTATACTCCGCTGAGCTTTTGTTGCAACCCTTTTTTCATATAAATCGCTAATTTCTCATGAATTGCGCAAATACACCGCAGATAGCGCGATTTTTAAACGAATTTACATAATGAGATCGCGATCGCATTTCATTACTCCGGACGGTTTGTTATCTTCACCGGGCACTTTCGATTACGCAGAAGACGAGACACCATGAAAGGACGTTGGGCAAAATATGTGGCGACAGGCGTAATGCTGGCAATGCTGGCTGCCTGTTCATCAAAACCGACCGATCGCGGTCAGCAATATAAGGACGGGAAATTTACCCAGCCCTTCTCCCTGGTAAACCAGCCGGACGCGGTGGGCGCGCCGATTAATGCTGGTGACTTTGCCGAGCAGGTCAACCAGATCCGTTCCGCGTCGCCGCGTTTATACACCAATCAAAGCAACGTCTATAACGCTGTCCAGAACTGGTTACGTTCCGGAGGCGATACGCGCACTATGCGCCAGTTTGGTATTGATGCCTGGCAGATGGAAGGCACCGACAACTACGGTAACGTCCAGTTCACGGGCTACTATACGCCCGTCGTTCAGGCTCGCCATACGCGCCAGGGCGCGTTCCAGTATCCTATCTATAGTATGCCGCCAAAACGCGGACGCTTACCGTCCCGCGCTCAGATCTACGCAGGCGCGCTGAGCGATAAGTACATCCTGGCCTGGAGTAATTCGCTGATGGATAACTTTATTATGGATGTCCAGGGCAGCGGTTATATTGATTTCGGTGACGGTAGTCCGCTGAACTTCTTTAGTTATGCCGGTAAAAACGGCTGGCCTTATCGCAGTATTGGTAAAGTGCTTATCGATCGCGGTGAAGTGAAAAAAGAAGATATGTCGATGCAGGCTATACGCGAATGGGGAGAGAAGCACAGCGAAGCGGAAGTGCGTGAATTACTGGAGCAGAACCCGTCGTTCGTCTTCTTTAAGCCGCAATCTTTTGCGCCGGTCAAAGGCGCCAGCGCTGTACCGCTGATTGGGCGAGCATCCGTCGCCTCCGACCGCAGCATCATTCCGCCTGGCACGACCTTGTTGGCGGAAGTACCGTTGCTGGATAACAACGGTAAATTTAGCGGTCAGTATGAGCTACGTTTGATGGTCGCGCTGGACGTCGGCGGAGCGATTAAAGGCCAGCACTTTGATATTTACCAGGGGATTGGCCCGGATGCCGGGCATCGTGCCGGATGGTATAATCACTATGGTCGCGTCTGGGTGTTAAAAAGCGCGCCGGGCGCCGGTAACGTGTTTAGCGGCTGATTGTGGTATTCTGCGACAACCGGATTGCCCGATAACGCGATCGCTATCGGGCCTGAAAATAGTGAGCAGGGGTGAGGAATAACCTCACCTTTTTTTATTCTGAGGTCATATGTCAGTGGTGATAAGTGATGCCTGGCGCCAACGCTTTGGCGGCACCGCGCGTCTGTACGGTGAAAAAGCGCTGCAGCGGTTTGCTGAGGCGCATATCTGCGTCGTGGGAATCGGCGGGGTGGGATCATGGGCGGCAGAGGCGCTGGCGCGTACGGGCATCGGCGCGATTACGCTGATTGATATGGACGATGTCTGCGTGACCAATACGAACCGTCAGATCCATGCGTTGCGTGATAACGTCGGGTTGGCGAAAGCGGAAGTGATGGCCGAACGGATTCGGCAAATTAACCCGGAGTGCCGGGTAACGGTTATCGATGATTTCATCACGCCGGATAATGTGGCGGGTTATATGGACGCGGGTTTTACCTATGTCATTGACGCCATTGACAGCGTTCGTCCAAAAGCCGCTCTGATTGCGTACTGTCGCCGATATAAGGTTCCTTTAGTGACCACTGGCGGCGCGGGCGGGCAGATCGATCCGACGCAAATCCAGGTCGCTGATTTGGCGAAAACCATACAGGATCCGCTGGCGGCAAAACTGCGCGAGAGATTGAAACATAATTTTGGCGTAGTGAAGAACAGTAAAGGTAAGCTGGGCGTGGACTGTGTTTTTTCCACTGAAGCGCTGGTTTACCCACAGGCGGACGGTTCCGTATGCGCGATGAAAGCTACCGCAGAAGGGCCAAAACGGATGGATTGCGCCTCTGGCTTCGGCGCGGCGACGATGGTGACGGCAACGTTCGGTTTTGTCGCCGTTTCCCATGCGCTGAAGAAGATCATGGCTAAAGCGGCGCGACAAGAATAAAAGGACGGGGCGGAGTGTCACGCAGACGCGTATCCGGCCCTGCGCCCTTTGTTAGCGAAAGAAGCGCTGTACCCTGCCGAACACCGGTTTCAGACGGGCGCGGAGATAATGGGAATATAAATTTTCAGATATGCATAGAAACAACCCGAACCATACTGCACAAAAGCAGAGCAGTTCCGCGTAATTAATGTGCTCGCCAAATATCATAATGGCAAGTAAGAACTGTAACGACGGCTCTATATATTGCGCCAGTCCGGTGACAATCAACGAGGTGTGATTTAACGCGATGGCAAATAATACCAGTGGAATGATCGTCACTGGCGCCGTCATGACATACAAAAAGAAAGGAGTATTAGCGGATATAATTGGTCCGCTATCGCTAAAGAGAAAGATTAATAGTGAGACAGGCAATGCCCATAATGTTTCAATCGTTATCGATGTCATCACATCATAATGTATAAACTTTCGCGCCAGGCCATATAGCGCAAATGATAATCCCATGGTTAGCGCCAGCGCCGGGAAATGCCGTAGCATGATAATTTGAAAAGTCAGGCCACAGACACCAGAAAAAACGGCGATGGCCTGAAACAACGACAGTTTTTCTTTAAGAAAAATGCATCCCAGCGCAATAACAAATAGCGGGTTGATAAAATAGCCGAGGCTGGCATCAAGCACCAGATGATGGGTTAGCGCATAAATAAAAGATGACCATGAGACAATCATCAAAAGTCCGGCGATCATGCAGAAGAAAAAAGATTTTTTATCTTTCCAGGCATCATGAAATCGCGTTCGCTGCCGAAATAACAATCTTACTGCCAGTAATAATGGAATTGACCAGAACACCCGGTATATCAATATTTGTGCGAGATTTCCCCCTGATAAATATTGATAATATAAAGGTGTTAACCCCCATAATATAAATGCCAGTACCACAAACATGGTACCGCTACGCAGATATTTTTCCACTTATCCATATCCTGTTATAACTTCACCCGATACGTATGAATTTTCCAGTTCTCCTGCTACGCTACATCGAGTGGCTTTATTTACTCTAAAATCTTCACGCCGTTTTAACATGGATTCTAACATTGTAATTTCATTGTGATAGCTGATAAAAATCAAAAGAATGTTTATCAGGGAAATCTGACGCCGAAACTAATAAAGTGACTGGATTATTTTATCTGCATCGCCTGACCGCCGCGGACGGCGCTGTCAGGCGACAGAATATTTACGCTATTTCAACGCTTATGCGTTGCGGCAACAATCGCTTCGCTCAGCGCGTTCAGCCCCTGACTGCGTGAGGCGCTAAGCTGGGCGCGTAAACCCAGCTCATCAAACAGCGCCAGCGGTGAACGAGCCTGCAACTCGGCGGCGTTTTTTCCTTCCACCGCGGTGAGCAATACCGCCAGCAGGCCGCGGACAATCCGCCCCTCACTGTCGCCGAAAAAGTGCATCGTTCCGTTATCTGATCGGGTAAAGCCCAGCCAGACGCGGTTCTCGCAGCCGGCTATCTCCTTCGCCTGCGCTTTGCATTCATCCGGCAGCGCGGGGAGCTGTTTTCCTAACAGAATCAACTGACGATATTTATCCTCCCACTGGGTCAGCGGGAGAAAGATAGCGCGTAACGTCTCTTCCGTTACCGTTGTGCCGAACGGGTGTTCGGTATAAAGAGGGTTTGTCATTAATCCACCAGCAGTTCCAGCGCGCGGTCAACGGCGTTAACCAACGCATCCACATCATGTTGGGTATTATACGGCGCAAAAGAGGCGCGCAGAGTCCCTGTGACGCCAAGTTCCGCCAGCAATGGCTGGGCGCAATGTTGCCCGGCCCGGAGCGCAATACCGTATTCCGCCAGCAGCGTCACCATATCGCCGTGGTGCACGCCGACAAAATCAAAGGCCAGCAGGCTGGAGTCCTGGCAGCGGAACGAACGAAAGCCCGGGCGTTTCGCCAGTGCGTCTTCCGCCAGCGTCGCCAGCCCCCGGCTCCAGTTTTCGGCCTGTTCAATATCGATATCGGACAGCCATTCCAGCGCAGCGCTCAGGCCGATGACCCCGGCGACGTTCGGCGTTCCCGCTTCCAGCTTCCAGGGAGCGCTTTGAGTGGTGAAGCCTTCAAAGCTAACGTCACGGATCATCTTGCCGCCGCCGAGCCAGGGCGACATCGCCTCAAGAAGCTCCGGCTTACCGTACAGCACGCCGATACCGGTCGGGCCATACAGTTTGTGAGCGGAAAAAGCATAAAAATCGATATCAAGCTGCTGAACATCCGCCGGGAAGTGTACCGCGCCTTGCGCGCCATCTACCATCACGACCATTCCCGCTGCGTGAGCGGCGCTGATAGCGCTTGCGAGATCCGGACAGCCGCCCGTTACGTTCGACATTTGCCCCAGCGCCAGAATGCGGCTGCGCGACGTGATCAGTTCCGGCAGACGCTCAACATCAGGAAGACGCCGGTCATTAAGCGGCAGTTTTATGACCTGCGCGCCGGTTTGTTGCGCCACCATCAGCCAGGGCACAAGGTTGGCGTGATGCTCGGCGACGCTAACGATAATTTCATCGCCGGGGCGCAGACGAGGACGGGCGTAACACTGCGCCACCATGTTGATCGCTTCGGTGGTGCCGCGTGTCCAGACGATACTTTTTTCATCGGGCGCGTTTAACAGTCGCGCCGCTTTTGCTCTGGCCGCTTCATATTGCGCCGTCAGGCGCTGCGCCTGCGCAAACTGGCTACGATGAACGTTACCGGCGCTCAAACAATAAAACTGGTGCGTGGCGTCAATGACTGCCTGTGGCTTTAATGCCGTGGCGGCGCTATCGAGATAAACACCCGCATCGGCTAGCGCGGGAAACTGCGCGCGAAACTGCGTGGGATTAAAAGCGTTCATGATATTCCTCGGTTCAGTTTACCGATCGTGGCGTAAAAGCGCGGCTGATACAAGGTTTGTCCTAACCATCGGAATCGTCTGTATATCCTGGCGAATTATGTAAAGGAGGTTATGCTGAATAATGTTAGGCGAATGTTTAAGCCTGTTACGGAGTCCGCTTTAAATAGCACAAACAGCTTTAAGGAGAAGAAGATGAAAAAGACTGCCGCAATTATCTCTGCATGTATGCTGACTTTTGCCCTGAGCGCCTGTTCCGGTCCTAATTACGTTATGCACACCAATGATGGACGTAGCATTGTGACCGACGGTAAACCCCAGACCGATAACGATACCGGTATGATTTCGTATAAAGACGCTAATGGCAACAAACAGCAGATCAATCGTACTGACGTGAAAGAGATGGTGGCTCTGGAAAACTAACCGTTTGTTATACAAAAAAAAGCACCGCAATATGGCGGTGCTACATTAATCACTATGGACAGACAGGGTAAATGTACAGGAAGTGAAAAAGGGTAGTCTCGCTACCGTGGTCTGAATCGCAGACCAATTGCAAACACAACAACACAACATCACAACCGTAAGCCAAAAGCCCATCAGAACACGCATTCCGATAAAACTTTTCGTTCCGGCTCAGGAAGTGCCGCCACTATAGGTATTTGCTGGTAGAACCTCAACGGACAATTTATAATGTCTCAGATTAAAAAAACTAATAGGTTACATGTTGTTACCTATTTGTTAAATTCATTCGACATTAAGTCCAGAGGCCATGTCAAAACGATTACCTCCTTTAAATGCGTTACGCGTTTTTGATGCTGCCGCGCGCCATTTGAGCTTTACGCGAGCAGCGGAAGAACTTTTTGTGACGCAGGCCGCAGTAAGCCACCAAATTAAGTCACTTGAGGATTTTTTGGGGCTAAAACTGTTCCGCCGCCGCAATCGTTCGCTGCTGCTGACGGAAGAAGGCCAAAGCTATTTTCTCGACATTAAAGAGATATTTTCCCAGCTCACGGAAGCAACGCGTAAGCTCCAGGCGCGCAGTGCCAAAGGGGCGCTGACGGTGAGTTTACCGCCCAGTTTTGCCATCCAGTGGCTGGTGCCCAGGCTCTCCAGCTTTAACTCAGCTTATCCGGGAATTGACGTTCGGATACAAGCCGTTGACCGTCAGGAAGATAAACTGGCAGACGATGTCGATGTCGCGATTTTTTATGGCCGGGGAAACTGGCCGGGCTTGCGCGTCGAAAAATTATACGCAGAATATTTACTGCCCGTCTGTTCTCCTTTATTGCTCACAGGCGAAAAACCGTTAAAAACGCCGGAAGATCTGGCGAAACACACGCTATTGCACGATGCCTCCCGGCGTGACTGGCAGGCCTACACTCGTCAGTTAGGACTCAACCATATTAACGTTCAGCAAGGGCCGATATTTAGCCACAGCGCGATGGTGCTACAGGCCGCTATTCACGGACAGGGGATCGCGCTGGCGAATAATGTTATGGCGCAGTCGGAAATTGAAGCCGGGCGACTGGTGTGTCCATTTAACGATGTTCTGGTGAGTAAGAATGCTTTTTATCTGGTTTGTCATGACAGCCAGGCAGAACTGGGTAAAATAGCCGCCTTCCGTCAGTGGATTTTGGCGAAGGCGGCGACGGAGCAAGAAAAATTCCGTTTTCGTTACGAACAATAATTAACTTAGGGTATGACCATGACCAGCCGTTTTATGCTGATTGTCGCCGCTATCAGCGGTTTTATTTACGTTGCTCTGGGCGCGTTCGGGGCGCATGTTTTGAGTAAAACCCTGGGCGTGGTTGAAATGGGCTGGATTCAGACCGGCCTGCAATATCAGGCGTTCCATACGCTGGCGATCTTTGGCCTGGCGGTGGCGATGCAGCGCCGTATCAGCATCTGGTTTTACTGGAGCAGCGTTTTTCTGGCGCTGGGCACGGTGCTGTTTAGCGGCAGCCTGTACTGCCTTGCGCTTTCGCATCTGCGCCTGTGGGCGTATATCACGCCTGTCGGCGGCGTCAGTTTCCTGGTGGGCTGGGCGCTATTGCTGATTGGCGCCATTCGTATGAAACGTAAGGGCGCGAGCCATGAATAAAGTTGTCTTGCTCTGCCGTCCGGGGTTTGAAAAAGAGTGCGCTGCAGAAATTACCGATAAAGCGGGAAAACGGGAAATATTTGGTTTTGCACGCGTAAAAGAGAACGCAGGCTATGTCATTTATGAATGCTACCAGCCGGAAGATGGCGAAAAGCTGATTTCAGAACTGCCGTTCAGTTCGCTGATTTTCGCCCGCCAGTGGTTTGTGGTGGGTGAACTGCTGCAACATTTACCGCCGGAAGACAGAATTACGCCGATTGTCGGCATGTTGCAGGGCGTAGTGGAAAAGGGCGGCGAGCTGCGGGTTGAAGTCGCCGACACCAATGAAAGTAAAGAACTGATGAAGTTCTGCCGCAAATTTACGGTGCCGCTGCGCGCGGCTTTGCGTGATGCGGGCGTATTGACGAATTATGAAACGCCGAAGCGTCCGGTCGTTCATGTCTTTTTTATCGCGCCAGGATGCTGCTATACCGGTTATTCGCTCGCGCATAACAATTCACCGTTTTATATGGGCATCCCGCGTTTGAAGTTTCCGTCTGATGCGCCGAGCCGCTCAACGCTGAAACTGGAAGAGGCGCTCCACGTTTTCATCCCGGAAGATGAGTGGGATGAACGTCTGGCGAACGGCATGTATGCGGTGGATTTGGGCGCCTGTCCCGGCGGATGGACGTACCAGTTAGTGAAGCGCAATATGTGGGTCTACTCCGTAGATAACGGCCCGATGGCGCAAAGCCTGATGGACACCGGACAGGTGACCTGGTTGCGTGAGGATGGCTTCAGGTACCGTCCGAACCGGAATAATATTTCATGGATGGTCTGCGATATGGTGGAGAAGCCGGCCAAAGTCACCGCGTTAATGGCGCAGTGGCTGGTGAACGGCTGGTGTCGGGAGACGATTTTTAACCTTAAACTGCCGATGAAAAAACGCTATGAAGAGGTGTCGCATAACCTGGCGTATCTTCAGGCGCAGTTGGATGAGCATGGCGTTAATGCGCAGATCCAGGCGCGTCAGCTTTATCACGATCGCGAAGAAGTGACGGTACACGTGCGTCGGTTGTGGGCGGCTGTTGGCGGGCGTCGCGACGAGCGATAAAAACGCGCTGCCGTCATCCGGCGCGTCATCAGCGCCGGATGGCGCACGCTTATCTGGCCTATGACTGCGGCGCATCTGAAACAATATGCGTCACATCATCCAGATGGCCGATGCGCGCCTCTCCTGAACGATTAAATTTACTTTTATCAATCAATAATAAAGACTGCGAGGCGCGCCTGAGCAGGATAGATTTAAAATCGGCGTTGATCGCATTGGAGTCCCACAGATCGCCGCCGCCGTCGATCCCCTCACAGGAAAAGATGAACAGATCGATATCAAGCGATTTTAGCTGTGAGATAAGCGACGGATTAACATAACAGCCATATTTACGTTCAAGCTGGCCGCCGGAACTTATCAGCGCAATGCGTTCGCGTTTTCCCAGCTCCTGACAGATAGGATGGCTATTGGTAAAAACCTGAATGGGAATATCCGGCAACTGGCGGGCCAGATACCAGCAGGTTGAACTGGCATCCAGCGCAATCGTCATTCCTTCTTCTATCCACGCTAACGCTTCACGGGCAATATCGGCTTTGTGCGCATAATGGCTTTTCAGGCGGATATGGAATGGATCGCCGCTGTCCTGATTTTCACGATGAATATATTTAGCTCGTCCGTGATTACGCAGCACTTTTCCCTGCGTCTGTAGTTCACTGAGATCGCGGCGGATGGTCTCTTTACTGACGTTAAGCCGGGTGGCCAGCGCTTCGGTGGTCAGACTTTTATGATTGATCAGCAGATCGACTATCGCTTGTTGGCGTGCCGCTTTCATTTTTCTCACCCCATCATTCGATGAACGCCCGCGTCATGCGGGCGCACCGGCAAGAGATTACGGCGTTACCCCTTTTTTTAAAAGAATATTTCCGTACTTCGCGCACTCACCTGTGATAACGATCGCAAACGCTTTTTGCGCCCGCTCATAAAACGCATAGCGGTCGATACGAACGATATCCGGGCACGGCGCTTCTAATGACAAGGCATCGCGATAGCGCGCTTCAACGCTGGGATCGAGCGTGTCGCCTTCCACGGCGGCCATCATCACCAGCGGCGGGGCGTAGCTATCCAGCTCAAAGAGCGGAATGATTGCCCGCAGTAGATCGCTGACGCTAAGACCATCGGCGCGAATCACCTGCGGGCCCAGGCTATGCGCGGGAAAGTGAGCGTCAGAAAAAATGATTTCGTCCCCGTGGCC
Source organism: Salmonella sp. SSDFZ54 (assembly GCF_004010735.1). Classification (NCBI taxonomy): domain Bacteria; kingdom Pseudomonadati; phylum Pseudomonadota; class Gammaproteobacteria; order Enterobacterales; family Enterobacteriaceae; genus Salmonella; species Salmonella sp. SSDFZ54. The sequence goes on along the minus strand of NZ_CP034819.1, from coordinate 874,419 downwards.
CATCTCGGCCAGCACTTTGAGCAGTGTCGGGGAAATTAACGGTGAAATGGTTTTTAGCATTTCATACTCCCTTAATAATTTCAGGTTCGGTTTGCGGCCAGAAATAGCGATACTGATAATTGACCTGCGCACGCGCCTGTTCCGGGCTACTAAATTCGCCTACGCCGTACCAGCCAAACATGGCAGCGCCGGCCACGGTGGTTTCCGCGTCGTCCAGCACTTTGATAGGGATATCAAGCTGATTCGCTTTAATTTGATTCCACAAAGTGTTGCGACTGCCGCCGCCAACCAGTAACAGTTCTGTGGCGTTAAAATGACCGATTTTCTCCAGCGTGCGCAGATTACGCTGCAGTTGCGCCGTCAGGCCTTCCAGCGCGGCGCGATAGAAATGGCCGCGGGTGGTATTGAGCGTCACGCCCTGCCAGCCTGCATTTTGGCAGGCGAGTAGATCGCACTGCATCCGCACGCCTTCCGCGCCAGCGGGAATAGCGCGCGCTTCGTCGATCAGCGTTTGCCATGGCGTTTCCGGCGTCCACAGCAGTTTTCGTACCCATTCGAGTACGCCGGAGGCCAGCCACTGCATTCCGGGGTTATAAAGCCCCGACTGACTGTCCAGTTCACAGGTCGAGCCCGGATACTGACTGAGCAGCGAGGTATCCACCTGACCGCTGCGCACCATCAGAATCTCCCATGTTCCGGAGGAGAGCACCGGTTCACCTTGCTGCGCGCCAGCGCCGAATAACGCGAACTGAGTATCGTGTCCGGCAGAGATCACCGGCACACCCGCCGGGAGACCGAGTAGCCTGGCCGCGTCTGTCTGTAGCGTGCCTATCGGGGCGCCCGCTTCCACGATACGCGGGAACAGGCGGCGCGCCAGGCCCGTCGCTTGCAGGATTTCCGGACTAAAGTCGCGCTGATGGATATCCAGTAGCTGGCTGGTGCCTGCCATAGTGATATCGGTCGTAAACTCGCCGGTCAGACGGTGGTTAATCAGCGACGAGATAAACAGCCAGCAGTGAGCTTGTTCCAGCAGGCGCGGATGATTCTCTTTAAGCCAGACCAGTTTATACAGCGTGTTAAAGCTGAACGCGCCGACGCCGGAGAGCGTCTGCAATTGCCGGGGCGAGATAAAGCGCTCAATCGTTTCCATCACGGCGGCGGTTCGCGGGCATTTCCAACTGATGACCGGGTAGAGCAGCTTACCCTGCGCATCGACCAGCGCGCCATCGACGCCGAACGTAGTCACCGTAATACCGCGAACAACACACTCCGACAGGGCGCTGGAGAGTGACCTGCAGCAGTCGGCGAAACGTTGCAGGATGGCGTCCAGAGACCACTGATGCCAGGCGCTATTTTCTGCGGCAATGTCGCTGGCGTTAGCGGTTGAGGCGCGGGCGACAATTTTCCCCTGGCGATCAACGGCGATCGCCCGAACGTTAGTCGCACCGCAGTCGAGAACCAGGATAACGTCTTGTTTCATAGATAACTCCATAAACGCCGCCCGATGGCGCTACGCTTATCCGGCCTACGGTTCGCGCGCCCGTAGGCCCGGTAAGCCTGCGCCACCGGGCTAAGCCGCATTAACGTTTATACAGCGGGCCATAATTCTGGCAGGCGCGATAATCCTGGCCTTCGATATCCATACCGTGAGCCGCCCAGGCGGAAGGACGGTAGATCTTCGCCTCCTCCACGTTGTGCATACATACCGGGATACGCAGCATCGCGGCGAGAGTAATAAAGTCCGCCCCTACATGACCGATGGTGAGTACGCCGTGGTTAGCGCCCCAGTTCGCCATCACCGAATAGACATCGGTAAACGGGCCTTTTCCGGTAAGGCGCGGCGCAAACCAGGTGGTAGGCCAGGTAGAGTTGGTGCGGGCATCAAGCTGATCGTGCATCGCTTTCGGCAGTTCGACGCTCCAGCCCTCGGCGATTTGCAGCACTGGTCCCAGGCCTTTGATGATATTCACGCGGGTCATGGTGAATGGCACGCCGCCTTCGGTCAGGAAACGGGATGAGTAGCCGCCGCCGCGGAAGTATTCGTGAATCGCCGGGCACCATTCGGTAGCCGCCAGACACGCATCCGCCTCTTGTTGGCTGATTTCCCAGTGTGGTTTCATGGTCGGCTTGCCTTCGCTGTCGCGCTGTTTACAGGCACCGTCCAGAGCGGCAGAACCGGAATTAATCAGGTGAATAATGCCGTGTTCCGCCAGGCCGCTGAGCGCCTGGCCGGTGACGCGTTCTACGGCTTCCGGCGACCAGTAGGTTCGCACGTCGGCGAATATCTGAGCTGTACCAGTGAGTTGATGGCCGAACAGCATCGCTACGCCGTTCAGACTGTCATTTTCGGTGGCGACGACAAACGGTTCGCGTACGCCATTCCAGTCAAAAGAGCTATTGAGCAGCGCTTCGGCGGTATCGCCGTTCGGGTATTGATCGGTCCAGTGGCGCTGGCCCTGGAAGCCGGCGGCAATGGCGTTGTAGCCCAGCGATTCTTCAACTAACCCTTTGTCCGCCAGCGTCTTGTTGCCCTGCATCATATCGCGAATACACATCGCCATCAGCAGGCTCTCTTTTAGCACCGCGCGGTTCTGGGCTTCATTGCGCTTATACTGCGAGGCGTTCTGATCTTCGCCGTAGCGGAAGTTTTTATCCGCCCACGCCAGCGCCATCTCCAGTTCGGCCTCATCATAAATTTTTTGATCGATACGGCGGCGCAGTTCGGTCATATCTACCGCTTGCACCTTCATGCCCAGCCAGGATTCAAAGAAGTTATGATCGACAATGGAACCCGCGATCCCCATCGACACGCCGCCGACGGAGAGGTAGCTTTTGCCTTTCATACTGGCAACCGCTAACCCTGCCCGCGCAAAACGCAGCAGTTTTTCTTCGACGTCGGCGGGAATGGAGGTATCGTCGGCATCCTGCACGTCATGGCCATAAATGGAGAACGCCGGAATGCCTTTCTGGCTGTGCGCCGCCAGCGCCGCGGCAAGGTAAACCGCCCCAGGACGCTCTGTGCCGTTAAAGCCCCAGATGGCTTTCGGACGCATCGGGTCCATATCAATGGTTTCGCTGCCATAGCACCAACACGGCGTAACGGTAATGGTCACGCCCACGTTCTGGCTGCTGAATTTTTCTTCACAGGCGGCGGATTCCGCCATTCCGGCAATACAGGTATCCGCAATGACGCACTCCACCTGAGCCCCGCAGGCGTGGCGGATTTTCTCAGTGATGAGCGCCGCCGTCGCTTTCGCCATGTTCATGGTTTGTTCTTCGAGCGACTCGCGTACGCCCATACGACGTCCATCAATCACCGGGCGGATACCGATTTTCGGTAAGCTGATTTTTTTCATGACAGATTCCTCACGTTATTCGGATAAATGTTCAGTTTGTCGCCGCTTGTGAACGGAAACGGGCAAAAATGAAGATGACGGCAAAACACAATGCCGGAACCAGTTCGGCGGTCGGGATTTTGCCTGCAGCGTCGCTAACGAAACCCATTACTGGCGTAACAATACCGCCGCCAATGATGGTCATGACGATAAAAGACGAGCCGTACTTGGTGTCCTGTCCCAGATTTTTGATACCCAGCGAGAAGATGGTCGGGTACTGGATTGACATAAATGCGCTACACAACGTCAGCGCCAGCAGGCCGATATGTCCGCCGCTAAAGGCGGAAATCAGACACAGGAGCATGGCAAACAGGGCGTAGGCGGCCAGTACTTTATGCGGCGCGAAGCGGCTGATAAGCCAGGTCCCGGTGAAACGGCCGATAAAGAAGCACACCATCGTGCCGGTCAGGTAGTTGGCGGCGAAACCGGGCGTCATTCCAGGGATCTCCTCAATGGCGTAGCGGATCAGATAGCTCCAGCAGGCGGTTTGCGCCCCCACGTAGCAGAACTGCGCCAGCACCGCCCAGCGCCAGTGGCGGATACGGATGAGTCGGGAGAGAGAAGATAAGAAAGAGCTTTGTTTAGCATCGCTATGATCGTCACTTTGCAGGGCCGGAAATTTGGTCAGCATAATCAGCAGCGCAACTACTAATACGATGGCGACGATAATCATGTATGGCGTTTGTACCGATAACACCAGGCTGTGTTTATAGGCGCTAAGCTGATCCGGCGTCATTTTATCAAGCGCTTCTTGCGATTGATGCGGCACGTTAGACAAAATAAGGCTTTGCCCAAACACAACGGCGATAATAGCGCCAAAGGAGTTAAAAGTTTGCGCCAGATTAAGCCGGAAATGTCCGCCGCTTTCTGGACCTAATACCGTAACAAAAGGGTTGGCTGCAGTTTCAAGGCAACCTAAACCGGCGGCGATGATAAACAGGCCAATTAAAAACAATGTGTAATTCATTATCTCGGCGGCAGGCCAGAATAATGCGGCGCCAACAGCATACAAAAAAAGCCCGGTGATAATCCCTGCTTTATAACTGAGTTTTTTCATCAAAATCCCAGCAGGAATTGGAATGACGAAATAACCGAAATAAAAGGCTGACTGAATAAGCCCAGCCTGAAAGTTAGTTAGCGTAAAAGCTTGTTGAAACTGCGGTAATAAAATGTCATTCAGATTATTGGCGACGGCCCACAGAAAAAATAGCGAGCAAAGTAAGGCGAATGGAATAATGTAGCGCTTGCTCTTGCTTTGCTCTGCATCCACAGCACGAAAACTCTGCGTTTGTATTGTTGTGTTTCCCATAGCATCCTCATCGGTTCAGAAGCTTTTGCGTGCGGTCGGTTCTGGTCACCAGACCGTAAAATTAGGTGAGTTCGCTTTTCTTTCCGGTAATAAATTGGCGTCCGGAATGAACTCATGGATTCATTTTCAAATAAAAAAGGCCTTTTAATATGATGGCGGTCACATTTATACCTGAGAGCAGAGCGTTCTGTGATTATCATCACTTTAATTTCCATAAAAAAATGACCGTTTGAGATGTTTAATTTAAAAAACCACAGACTGAATGCCCGAATTAAATTATTGCCACGAAAACGGGCAGTAGTAACTTATTCTTCATTTTTGCCCGTTTTAAAAAATATTATTAAGAGCGGGCATTTATCGGCGAGAGAAACGGTAGTCGTCTGGTTTATCGTGGCGAATTAATTGATGTGAATCACAAAATATCGTTATTTAAATTCCCTTCTCTTTATTCAGTATGATGATAGTTGCTAACTATTCGATTATTTCAACAGGACAGCAGCGCGATGCGAAAGGCGGTTTTGTTGTCTCATTTTGAATCACAGAGAGAGGTAAATAATGGAACGAAATAGACTGGCGCGGCAGATTATTGATACCTGTCTGGAAATGACGCGGTTAGGGTTAAATCAGGGGACGGCAGGTAACGTGAGCGTACGTTATCAGGGCGGAATGCTGATTACGCCGACGGGGATCCCCTACGAGAAGCTGACAGAGGCGCACATTGTCTTTATTGATGCAGACGGTCAGCATGAGCAGGGCAAGCTGCCTTCCAGCGAGTGGCGTTTTCATATGGCGGCATACCAGACGCGCCCTGACGCCAATGCCGTGGTACATAACCACGCTGTCCATTGTACGGCAGTCTCGATCCTGAATCGCCCGATTCCGGCGATTCACTACATGATTGCCGCCGCAGGAGGAAACTCTATTCCCTGCGCGCCCTACGCCACTTTTGGCACCCGCGAACTTTCTGACCATGTTGCCGTGGCGCTTAAAAATCGTAAAGCGACGCTGTTACAGCATCACGGGCTTATCGCTTGTGAAGAAAATTTAGACAAAGCGTTGTGGCTGGCGCATGAAGTGGAAGTGCTGGCGCAGCTCTATTTAAGTACGCTGGCCATTGTCGATCCGGTACCGGTACTGGATGACGAGGCGATCGCTATCGTACTGGAGAAATTTAAAACTTACGGGTTACGTATTGAAGAGTGATGTCAGGAGACAGGCGATGGCGAACAGAATGATTCTGAATGAAACGGCATGGTTTGGCCGGGGAGCGGTGGACGCATTAACCGATGAGGTGACGCGCCGCGGTTATCATAAAGCGCTGATTGTTACCGATAAAACGCTGGTGCAATGCGGTGTGGTCGATAAAGTGACAAGCAGAATGGATGCCGCAGGGCTGGCGTGGGAGATCTATGCGGGCGTGATCCCTAATCCTACGATTTCCGTTGTCCAGGAAGGGCTTAAGGTCTTTACCCAAAGCGGCGCGGACTATCTCATCGCCATTGGCGGCGGTTCTCCGCAGGATACCTGCAAAGCGATCGGTATTATCAGTAACAATCCGGAATTTGCCGATGTGCGCAGTCTGGAAGGGCTATCGCCGACCCGTAAACCCAGCGTGCCGATTATGGCGATCCCGACAACGGCGGGAACCGCGGCGGAAGTCACTATCAATTATGTGATTACCGATGAAGAGAAACGGCGCAAATTCGTTTGTGTCGATCCGCATGATATTCCGCAGGCGGCATTTATCGATGCCGATATGATGGACGGTATGCCGCCCGCGCTGAAAGCGGCAACGGGCGTGGATGCGCTAACCCATGCTATTGAAGGCTATATTACCCGGGCCGCATGGGCGCTGACGGATGCCTTACATATCAAAGCCATTGAGATTATTGCTGGCGCGCTGCGCGGCGCCGTAGCCGGAGAAAAAGAGGCCGGTGAGGCGATGGCGCTGGGGCAATACGTTGCCGGGATGGGGTTTTCCAATGTGGGGCTGGGACTGGTGCATGGGATGGCGCATCCGCTGGGCGCGTTTTACAACACGCCGCATGGCGTCGCGAATGCTATTTTGCTTCCGCATGTGATGCGTTTTAATGCCGGGTCTACCAACGAGAAATTCCGTGATATCGCCCGGGCGATGGGGGTGAAGGTAGAAGGATTGAGTCTTGAAGAGGCGCGTAATGCCGCAGTGGAAGCCGTATTTACGCTAAATCGCGATGTGGGAATTCCGCTGCATTTGCGTGATGTCGGCGTTCGAAAAGAGGATATCCCGGCGCTGGCGCAGGCGGCGTTCGATGATGTCTGTACGGGCGGCAATCCGCGTGAAGCGAGTCTGGCGGACATTGTCGAACTGTATCATATCGCCTGGTAATTTTGCCGGATGGCGCTGCGCTTATCCGCTCTACATTTCGTGCAGTCCTGTAGGCAGGATAAGGCGTTCACGCCGCCATCCGGCAACAAAACTACCGCGCCAGCCGTAGCTGCTGTAAGTTTCCGTCGATATGTAAATCGGTTTGCAGACGTGCAATATCGCGGCAAAGAAATGCCATTTCTTTATGCGTCTCAAGCTTTTTGCGCCACTTTTCCGGCACCTCGTCCAGATGGGCGTAAATTCCCTCCAGATTTTGAAACTGAATCAACAGCTGGGTCGCGCTTTTGGGGCCGATACCGGCAACGCCGGGGACTTTCGAACTGCTGATTCCTGCCAGACCCCAGTAATCCGGCAACTGCCGGGGAAGTACGCCAAACTCTTTTTCAATAAACGGCGCGTCCAGCCAGCGTTTCTGGAAGTAGTCGCGAATGCGCAATCCCGGAGAGAGCAACTGGCAATAGCCTTTATCGGTTGACACAATGGTTGCCTGGTGTCCGGCTTCGGTAACTTTTAGCGCCAGCGTCGCCGCCAGATCGTCCGCTTCGTTACCGTCTGATGCCCAACAGCGTACGCCGCGCTGTTCAAACGCGGCGCGTAGGGCGGGCATTTCATTATGTAAATCGTCAGGCATCGGCGGACGTCCTGCTTTGTAGTCCGGCAAACGCTGATGACGCCAGCCGCTGCTGCGCGCGTCGTCATCAAATACCGCTACGGCATGGGTTGGCTGGCTGTGGATAATCAATTGATCGAGCGCGTGTTGGCAGGTTTCCACACAGGGCGATCCCTGAACGGCGTGAATACGGCGAATCAAATTGAGCGCGTCGACGATAAGCAGATGAGCAGCCACGGTGTTCTCCCTTACAAACCTGCGCGTAGGGTAACATTCACGGCGGGGGGAGGCGAGCATTGCGAAATAGCGCTATCCGTAGGCCTGATAAGCGAAGCGCCATCAGGCAACAAAGCCGGATGGCGGCGAGCGCCTTATCCGGCCTACAGATCCTAAAATGTGCTGAGAATTAATCGCAGGTAACGATCTTCATCGCCAGGCCCCCGCGCGAAGTTTCGCGGTACTTAGCGTTCATGTCTTTACCGGTTTCGTACATGGTCTCAATCACTTTATCGAGGCATACGCGCGGTTCGCTGGTACGGCGCAGCGCCATACGCGCGGCGTTGACCGCTTTGACTGAAGCAATTGCGTTACGCTCAATGCAGGGAACCTGTACCTGACCGGCAACCGGATCGCAAGTTAACCCCAGATTATGCTCCATGGCGATTTCTGCGGCGATGCACACCTGCGCCGGGCTACCGCCCAGCAGCTCGGCCAGACCCGCTGCCGCCATGGAACAGGCCACGCCGACCTCTCCCTGACAACCCACTTCGGCGCCGGAAATAGAGGCGTTCATCTTATACAGCGAGCCAATCGCACTGGCGACCAGCATATAGCGAGCAAGCGAGTTAGCATTTACTTCGCGGATAAACTTGTCATAGTACGCCAGCACCGCCGGAACAATACCACATGCGCCGTTAGTCGGCGCAGTGACTACTCGTCCGCCTGCGGCATTCTCTTCGTTCACCGCCAGCGCGAACATATTGATCCAGTCGACGACCGCCATCGGATCGGTGGTGGTCTTATCCTGACTGACCAGCACCCGACGCAGCGCCGCCGCGCGACGCGGAACGCGCAGTTTGCCCGGCAATACGCCCTCGGTGGTGATACCGCGCTCGATACCGCTGCGCATTACCTCCCAGACCCTGGCGAAGTGCTGCTCCAGCGCTTCTTTACTGTGCAGGGCCAGTTCGTTTTGCATCATCAGACCGGAGAGCGACAGACCCGTCTCCTGGCAATGGCGCTGTAAATCCGCGGCGGTTTTGTAAGGGTACGGTACGTTAACAGGTTCGCTATTCGTCAAACCAAAGTGCTCTTCATCGACGATAAAGCCGCCGCCAATGGAGTAGTAGGTTTGGCTGTAGAGCACCTTATTGCCCGCCAGCGCGGTAATACGCATCCCGTTTTCATGCAGAGACAGGTTGTCGGCGTGGAAATTCATGCATTTATCGACCGGAAATTCGACTTCATGCTGCCCATTGGCCAGTAGTAAACGCCCATGGGTGTTCACATCCTGGATAAAGGACGGAATGGCGTCGATATCGACGGTGTCCGGCAGATTCCCCGCCAGGCCCATAATAATGGCGATATCAGTGTGGTGGCCTTTGCCCGTCAATGACAGAGAGCCGTAGACATCCACCACGACGCGGGTGACATCTGTAAGGATATGGCGGGCAATCAGATCGTCCGTGAACTGCTTGCCTGCTTTCATTGGTCCGACGGTGTGAGAACTGGAAGGGCCAATGCCGATTTTAAAAATATCGAATACGCTAATCATAGGGCATCCATTGCGGTTGTATCATAGAGAAGCGCCGCGGTAAGCGGCGCTAAAGGACTTAGCTGAACAGTGAGTAGAAAATAGCGGAGATGGCAATCAGGCCCATAATCACAACGAATACGTTGCTGATATGACCGCTGTACTTACGCATTGCCGGTACTTTCTGGATGGCATACATCGGCATCAGGAACAGAATCATCGCGATGATCGGGCCGCCCAGGGTTTCAATCATGCCCAGGATGCTGGGGTTCAGCGTCGCCACAATCCAGGTGGTGACCAGCATGAACAGCGCGGTAATTTTATTCAGTTTGTTGATTTCGATGGATTTACCTTTACCACGCAGCGATTTAATCACCATCCCGTTAAAGCCTTCACGCGCGCCCAGGTAGTGGCCGAGGAAGGATTTGGTGATAGCAATCATCGCAATGATCGGCGCCATCCAGGCGATGATCGGCGCGTTAAAGTGGTTCGCCAGGTAAGACAGAATAGAGATGTTCTGCTCTTTTGCCGCTGCCAGATCTGCCGGCGTCAGGCTCAGCACGCAGCTGAAGACGAAGAACATCACGGTTAGCACCATCATGATGTGGGCGAAGGCCAAAATTTTAGAACATTTCTTCTCTGCGCCTTCACCGTACTCTTCACGCTTCGCAACCGCGAAGGAGGAGATGATCGGGGAGTGGTTGAAAGAGAAAACCATCACCGGAATCGCCAGCCACAGCGTCATCCACAGACCGTTACCGGTAGACGCGGCGGAATCAAAGGACAGCGTTTCCAGCGCCGCGCCGTTCCACTGCGGGATCAGGTACAAGGCCAGCAGCATCAGCGCAGCGACGAACGGGAATACCAGGATACTCATCGCCTTAACGATCATTTGCTCGCCGAAGCGCACGATGGTCATCATGCCAACAATCAGGATCAGGGAAAGAATCGCCCGCGGCGGCGGATTAATCGCTAACTGGTGAGTCAGGAAGCTTTCCACGGTATTAGTAATCGCCACGCTGTAAACCAGCAGGATGGGGTAAATCGCGAAGAAGTAAAGCAGGGTAATCAGTTTACCTGCGCCGATACCGAAGTGTTCCTCAACGACTTCAGTGATGTCTTCACCCGGATTTTTACCGGACAGCACGAAGCGGGTTAAACCACGGTGTGCGAAAAAGGTCATCGGGAAAGCGAGAATCGCCATGATGATGAGCGGAATCATGCCGCCGACGCCTGCGTTGATCGGCAGGAACAGAACGCCCGCGCCGATAGCCGTGCCGTAAAGGCCCAGCATCCACATGGTATCCGTTTTGCGCCATGCGCTTCGAGAGTCAATCGAAGCAATAGTGCTGGTCTGAGTGGTTTCCATCTATTTCTCCTGGAGGATGCTAAAAATCAGGTTGCTGGTCTAATCCAATGAAAAAAGACCTGATCATAAAATGAAATCTGCTTAGGGACGCTTTTTATATAATTTTTCGCCGTAATAATTTTCGGGCGGAAAGATACATTTAAGTGATGAATCTATCAGTGATCCCGATCTCAAATGCAATAATCCGCTTCTTACATGGATAAATTTGGACCATTAATCTATTAAAAAAACGTCATAACGAATTTCCGGGCGCGAAGGCTACCATTAACGATATAAGGCCGGAAAGATTAGGGCGCAAGATACGGAGGTTTGACTATAAAAATCAAGGTTTTTAGTGGATTCTTGCGAAGAATGAGAGTTTGAACCGATAAATCACGGTAAGAGGAGTCAGGTAAACGTTTGCCTGGCAATCTATTTATGATGAATTATAAATGGTGTTTATAAAACAATGCGGGCTATGCCTCTGATGATCATCATAAAAAATGAAGGCATACGTTAATCGCCATACCGCAATGAAAGGAATGGGAGAAGCGCCCGGCTGCTGGCGGCAACCGGGCATAAGCGCTAAGCGCAGATCTCGTAACAGGGGATGTAGGCGGAACCCGGCAATTTCATACGATGCTGCGCGACGAATCCCTGCAGCAGATCGTCCATGCGACGCATCATCTCTCGATCGCCGTGGATTTTATACGGACCATTAGCTTCAATGGCGCGTATCCCGACCTCCTTCACGTTCCCCGCGACAATACCGGAGAAGGCGCGCCGCAGATCCGCCGCCAGAATCTCAACCGGCTGATCCGGGTACAGTTTCAGGTTGGCCATATTCTCATGCGACGGCTCAAACGGCACCTGCAGATCCGGTGCAATACGCATCGACCAGTTAAAACTATAGGCGTCGCCGGTATCGCGGCGATTCTCTTTCACTTGCGGCATCGCTTTCTTCATCAGCCGCGCTACCTCCGCCGCATCGTCAATGATGATGCGGTAATGACGGCGGGCCGCTTCGCCCAGCGTATGGGTAATAAACTCATCCAGCACGCGGAAGTAATCGGCGCTCTCTTTTGGTCCGGTCAGGATCAGCGGCAGCACCTGATTTTTATTGGCTGGATTCATCAGAATCCCCAGCAAATAAAGCAGCTCTTCCGCCGTACCCACGCCGCCCGGGAAGATGATGATACCGTGTGCGATACGGACGAACGCTTCCAGGCGTTTTTCGATATCCGGCATGATGATCAGTTCGTTCACCAGCGGGTTAGGCGGTTCAGCCGCAATAATGGAAGGCTCAGTCATGCCGATAAAGCGGCTGTCTTTATAGCGCTGCTGCGCGTGACCGACCGCCGCTCCCTTCATGGGGGCTTCCATCGCCCCAGGGCCGCAGCCGGTGCAGATGTTCAGCTCGCGCAATCCCAACTGCGTGCCGACGCGACGGGCATACAGGTACTCGTTTTCGTTAATTGAGTGGCCGCCCCAGCATACCACCATGTTTGGCGCTTCGCCGACGTGCAGCGCCCGGGCGTTGCGCAAAATGGAGAACACCAGATTGGTGATATGTGTTGAGCTTTCAAGATCCAGATGCTGGAAACGACCAGCATTGTGGATCTGTCCATTCACAAAGAGAATGTCGCGCAGCACTGCGAACAGGTTAGCCTGTAGCGCACGAATAATCCGCCCGTCAACAAAGGCGTCTTCAGGCGGATTAATCAATTCCAGCTTCACGCCGCGCTCGCGGCGCAGTACGTTAATATCGAAATTTTCAAAGCGGGACAGCAGCTCTTTGCTGTTGTCGGTCAGGCTGCCGGAGTTAAGAACGGCAAGTGAACAGTTACGAAACAGTTGATACAGGTCGCTACTGGCCGTGCGTTTCAGCATGTCCACTTCCAGTTGCGACAACATATCCATTGAGCCAAGCGGGCTAATATGTGTAATCAAGTAAACTCCTTATGGGACGCAACACGCCATTCCCTGTTGATTACAATAGCCCTGGCTGATGACCTTTCACAACCTTACATGCGCAATCCGGCACGCAAAATTGACAAAAAAATTACTGTCGCGCCAGCCTGCCCGTGGCGGGCACGAAATCGGTATTGCTGCGCCAGGGATTAATGTCCAGCCCGCCGCGGCGAGTATAGCGCGCATAAACGCTTAACGTTTCCGGCTGGCAGAAGCGCAGAATGTCATTAAAAATACGCTCTACGCACTGCTCGTGAAATTCATTATGGTGACGGAAGGAGACCAGATAACGCAGCAGTTTTTCCCTGTCGATTTTGCGCCCGCGATACTGAATTTGTATCGAGCCCCAGTCCGGTTGGTGGGTGATCAGGCAGTTGGATTTCAACAGATGACTGACCAGCGTCTCCTCTACTTGCTTCTCGCCGCTGACCGCATGTTGCAGATAGTCGGTAGTAAACTGGTAGTTGTCGATACTGATATCCTGATCGTCAATACAGGCGCCGTGGAAATGGGTGACAGGCTGTCCTTCCAGCTCATCAAGACGATGAAGCTTCACGCTAACGTTGCCCTGCGCGCAGGCGCGCAGATCGCGCTCCAGCGTCTGGCGCACCGTCTCCCAGGTGTCAAAGCGCGTCTGGTTAAAGCTGTTCAGATACAGTTTAAAACTTTTGGATTCGATTAAATTAACGCTGGTGTAATCCAGTTCGACATGCCCGACGGCGACCTGCGGAAGACCCTGGCTGTTAAGCCAGGAAAGTTCATACAACGTCCAGATATCCGCGCCGTGGAACGGCAAATTATCGGCTGTTAATCCGAGCGGGTCACGATTCAAACTGCGCGGTACGCCCTGCAGCAGGCTGGCGTCATAATTGTCCCGGTAATCCGTTGATTTTCCGAGAGTCAGGCCATCAAGAGCCTGATGGTTTTCATAAGAAGACATGTTTCACCGTCATAAACCAGATACACTATGCGCCAAGTGTATCCTGGCTTTTATGAAGAGAGAAACTGGTGGACGAACTGACAGCGCAGGCATTGAAAGCCTTTACGACGCGTTACTGCGACGCGTGGCAAGAAAAACACGGTAGCTGGCCGTTGAGCGAAGAACTGTATGGCGTACCTTCTCCGTGCATTATTTCTTCAACCCGCGATGCCGTTTACTGGCAGCCGCAGCCTTTTGAAGGCGAAGAAAATGTAAACGCGGTTGAACGCGCCTTTGATATTATGGTACAACCTGCGCTCCACGCGTTTTACACCACGCAGTTTGCTGGCGACATGCCCGCGCAGTTTGCGGATGAAAAGCTTACGCTACTGCAAACCTGGAGTCAGGATGACTTTCGGCGCGTGCAGGAAAATCTGATAGGCCACCTGGTCACGCAAAAGCGGCTCAAGCTTCCTCCCACGCTTTTTATTGCGACGCAGGAAAATGAGCTTGAGGTCATTTCGGTCTGTAATCTGTCCGGCGAGGTGATTAAAGAAACGCTGGGCACCCGTAATCGTACCGTTCTTGCCGCAACGCTTGCGGAATTCCTTACGCAACTTAATCCTCTTCTGTAATCGTTTGCCCTAACGGGTGTGAGAGATCTCTTACAAAGTCTGTAGGAGATCGCCAGGATATCAGCGGATACTGAGCCCCGTTTTCTTATGTAAGTCTATATAAAACAACTAATTAAAATGTTTTTGCGCACTTTCATATGAAAATTTACTTAAGGTATTGTCTGTAAGCGTCTTGTAAGACAAGGTGAAACAGGCGATTCTATCTTCGTCGACAGGGAGTCGTACAACGAAGCGAACGTCAGGATGATGACGCTTCAGCAGGACACGCCAGGATGGTGTTACAAGGAAAGGCTTCAGGATGAAGCAAAGTGGAAAGCGCAGGATGCGTTAAAGGACACCTCCAGGACGGAGAACGAGAGCCGATCAGGATGTTCGGCGGGTCTGGATGACCAGGGACGCTTCAGGAAGAAGCTATCACATCGGGCGATGTGCGCAGGATGCAAACGTTCAGGATGAACAGGCCGTAAGGTCACAGGAAAAGTTGTCACGGATGAGCAGGGAGCACGAAAAGTAGCTGGAATGCTGCGAAACGAACCGGGAGCACTGTTTATACAGTGCTCCCTTTTTTTTGTTATTCTTCGCGCCAGATTTTCATCATTGAGGTTTTTAACATGACGACTCATGACCGTGTGCGTCAGCAGTTACATACGCTTGAAACGCTGCTGCGCGAGCATCGCCACTGGCGGCAGGATGCGCCGCAGGCGCACCTGTTTACCAGCACCCAACCATTTTTTATGGATACCATGGAACCGCTGGAATGGCTGCAATGGGTATTGATCCCACGTATGCATACCCTACTTGATAATGCGCAGCCGCTGCCCGAGGCATTTGCCGTCGCCCCTTATTATGAAATGGCGCTGGCGGCGGATCATCCGCAGCGGGAGGCGATCCTGGCGGTTTTGCAGGATCTGGATGCGCTATTCGTCCGCGATAAATCCTGATGCTGGAGATCCTCTATCAAGACCCGTGGCTGGTTGCCGTGAATAAACCCGCAGGCTGGCTTGTTCACCGGAGCTGGCTGGATCGCGACGAAAAAGTCGTTGTCATGCAAACGGTGCGCGACCAAATCGGCCAGCATGTTTTTACCGCCCACCGTCTCGACAGACCCACGTCGGGCGTACTGTTAATGGGGCTGTCCAGCGAAGCGGGACGCCGTCTGGCGCAGCAGTTCGAGCAGCACCACATCCGTAAACGCTACCATGCCATTGTGCGCGGCTGGCTGATGGATGACGCGGTACTGGATTATCCGCTGGTGGAAGAGCGCGATAAAATTGCCGATAAATTCGCCCGCGAAGATAAAGCGCCCCAGCCGGCTGTAACGCAGTATCGCGGACTGGCGACGGTCGAAATGGCGGTGCCGACCGGACGTTATCCCACCACGCGTTATGGTCTGGTTGAGCTGGAACCAAAAACGGGACGCAAGCACCAGCTTCGTCGTCATCTGGCGCATCTGCGTCATCCCATCATCGGCGACAGCAAGCATGGCGAT
This sequence comes from Salmonella sp. SSDFZ54, assembly GCF_004010735.1. NCBI lineage: Bacteria > Pseudomonadati > Pseudomonadota > Gammaproteobacteria > Enterobacterales > Enterobacteriaceae > Salmonella > Salmonella sp. SSDFZ54. The sequence goes on along the minus strand of NZ_CP034819.1, from coordinate 858,622 downwards.
TTGCGACAAAACCGCAGCGCCGCAGAGCATTTTGCCTGTCGTCGCCTGATGCTTCATGCCAGTCGGCTTGAGCTGACGCACCCCTTTACCGGACAGCCGTTGATAATTCAGGCCGGGTTGGATGAAACCTGGATGCAGGCGCTGACACAGTTTGGCTGGCGTGGACTTCTCCCTGACAATGAAAGGGTTGAGTTTACGGCGGCGTCCCGGCAGGATGAGACTCATCAGGCATAATTCAGGGAGATACGCATAATGGCAGAAATTGGTATTTTTGTCGGGACCATGTATGGCAACTCACTGCTGGTGGCGGAAGAAGCGGAAGCGATCCTCGCCAGACAGGGCCACAGCGCGACCGTGTTTGAAGATCCTGAACTGTCCGACTGGCAGCAATATCAGGATAAGGTTGCGCTGGTCGTTACCTCGACGACCGGGCAGGGCGATCTACCGGATAGCATTGCGCCGCTCTTTCACGGCATTAAAGATACGTTGGGTTTTCAGCCAAACCTGCGTTACGGGGTGATTGCGCTAGGTGATAGCAGCTACCCCAATTTCTGTAATGGCGGTAAACAGTTTGATGCCCTGTTGCAAGAGCAAAGCGCGCAGCGGGTGGGGGAGATGTTATTCATTGACGCCAGCGAACATCCGGAGCCGGAGAGCCAGTCCAATCCCTGGGTTGAAAACTGGGGAACTTTACTTTCCTGAGGTAAATCCCTCCCCCCTACGGGAGGGTACCTTTTCGTTTGCTTGCGTTGCCAGTAAGCAAAATCACGACCTGTACACAGTGTAAAGTAACTGAATCGTGTTAGCTTTGGGCATATGCCCGCAAAAGCGGCAGTTTTTTACGGGCGTTTTCATGTAATCAAGCGACCTGTTTCACATTCTTCTCTTTTTACTCCTCCTGCGTCGACGCCTGGCGCCTTCTGATTTCATTTCCGTGAAGTGGCTTCCACTGTCCTGGGCTTTTGCCATAAACAGGCGTAATTCATCGCCAAAATACTGTGTTGTTGCACGGTGAGTGTGTGTGGCGCGCTTTTTATACTTCTCCTGCCAGTGAATAAAAGCATGCAGCGTGCAAAGCAAACGACCTAATAAAAGCTGCAACAAGGAAACGTTATCTCTGATTCCCTACCGGTTGTGCAGTTCAGAGTGAGCGTAGCTAACGCGAAATTTCAGGAGTGCAACAATGAGTTCATTAAGTCACGCGGCGAGCAGTGCGGAGAAACGCACGAACGCCCGCTACTGGATAGTGGTGATGCTGTTTATCGTCACATCCTTCAACTACGGCGACCGCGCCACATTGTCCATTGCCGGCTCAGAAATGGCCAAAGATATCGGCCTTGATCCGGTAGGCATGGGCTATGTTTTTTCTGCTTTTTCATGGGCCTATGTTATCGGGCAGATCCCGGGCGGCTGGCTGCTGGACCGCTTTGGTTCCAAACGCGTCTATTTCTGGTCTATTTTCATTTGGTCAGTCTTCACCCTGTTGCAGGGTTTTGTCGATATCTTTAGTGGTTTCGGCATTATTGTCGCCCTCTTTACGCTTCGTTTCCTGGTTGGTCTGGCGGAATCGCCTTCTTTCCCGGGCAACAGTCGCATCGTTGCGGCCTGGTTCCCTGCGCAGGAGAGGGGAACGGCGGTGGCCATCTTTAACTCCGCGCAATACTTTGCCACGGTTATTTTCGCGCCGATTATGGGCTGGCTGACGCACGAAGTGGGCTGGTCGCATGTCTTCTTCTTTATGGGCGGGTTAGGGATCATCATCAGCTTTATCTGGTTGAAAGTTATCCATGAACCAAATAACCATCCGGGCGTAAATAAGAAAGAGTTGGAGTACATCGCAGAAGGCGGCGCGCTGATCAATATGGATCAGAAAGACACCAAAGCGAAAGTACCGTTTAGCGTCAAATGGGGCCAGATCAAACAGCTGCTGGGCTCTCGTATGATGATTGGCGTTTACATCGGTCAGTACTGTATTAACGCATTGACCTATTTCTTTATTACCTGGTTCCCGGTCTATTTGGTCCAGGCGCGCGGCATGTCGATTCTCAAAGCGGGCTTTGTCGCCTCGGTTCCTGCAGTCTGCGGCTTTATCGGCGGTGTGTTGGGCGGCATCATTTCCGACTGGCTGATGCGTCGTACTGGCTCCCTGAATATCGCGCGCAAGACGCCGATTGTGCTGGGGATGTTGCTGTCAATGGTTATGGTGTTCTGTAACTATGTGAACGTGGAATGGATGATCATCGGCTTTATGGCGTTGGCCTTCTTCGGTAAAGGTATCGGCGCGTTGGGCTGGGCAGTAATGGCGGATACCGCGCCGAAAGAGATCAGCGGTCTTTCCGGCGGCTTGTTTAATATGTTCGGCAATATCTCCGGTATTGTGACGCCAATCGCGATTGGTTACATCGTTGGCACCACCGGTTCCTTCAACGGCGCGTTGATCTATGTCGGCGTACATGCCCTGGTGGCCATCATCAGCTATCTGGTGCTGGTAGGCGATATTAAGCGTATTGAACTGAAACCTGTCGCAGGACAATTATCATGACAACGCAATCCAGTCCCGTTATTACGGACATGAAGGTCATTCCGGTTGCCGGACATGACAGTATGCTACTCAACATCGGCGGCGCGCATAACGCGTACTTCACCCGTAACATCGTCGTCCTCACCGATAACGCCGGGCATACTGGCGTCGGCGAGGCGCCGGGCGGAGAAGTGATTTATCAGACGCTGGTCGATGCTATTCCGATGGTATTAGGCCAGGAAGTCGCCCGCCTGAACAAAGTGGTGCAGCAGGTGCATAAAGGCAACCAGGCCGCTGATTTTGACACCTTTGGTAAAGGCGCATGGACGTTTGAACTGCGGGTTAACGCGGTGGCAGCTTTGGAAGCGGCGCTGCTTGATCTACTGGGGCAGGCGCTTAATGTGCCGGTCTGTGAACTGTTAGGGCCAGGTAAACAGCGCGATGCCGTCACCGTGTTGGGCTATCTCTTCTATATTGGCGATCGCACTAAAACCGATCTGCCGTATCTGGAAAGCACGCCGGGCAGTCATGAATGGTATCGCCTGCGTCATCAGGAAGCGCTGGACAGCGACGCGGTCGTGCGGCTGGCGGAAGCGTCTCAGGATCGCTACGGCTTTAAAGATTTTAAACTCAAGGGCGGCGTGCTGCCGGGCGAACAAGAGATTGATACCGTTCGCGCGCTAAAAAAACGCTTCCCGGACGCGCGTATTACCGTGGATCCGAACGGCGCCTGGCTACTGGATGAAGCCATTGCGTTGTGCAAAGGGCTGAATGATGTACTGACCTACGCGGAAGATCCGTGCGGCGCGGAGCAAGGATTCTCTGGTCGTGAAGTCATGGCGGAGTTCCGCCGCGCGACAGGACTGCCGGTAGCGACCAATATGATTGCCACCAACTGGCGTGAAATGGGACACGCGGTGATGCTCAACGCGGTAGACATTCCTCTTGCCGACCCACATTTCTGGACCCTCACCGGTGCCGTTCGCGTGGCGCAACTGTGCGATGACTGGGGGCTAACCTGGGGCTGCCATTCGAATAACCATTTTGATATTTCACTGGCGATGTTTACCCATGTCGGCGCGGCGGCGCCAGGCAAACCCACCGCTATTGATACGCACTGGATCTGGCAGGAGGGCGATTGCCGCCTGACTAAAAATCCGCTGGAAATTAAAAACGGCAAAATTGCCGTTCCGGATGCGCCAGGACTGGGCGTAGAGCTTGACTGGGAACAGGTGCGAAAAGCGCATGACGCGTATAAAAAGCTGCCAGGCGGCGCGCGTAATGATGCAGGCCCGATGCAATACCTGATCCCCGGCTGGACTTTTGACCGCAAACGCCCTGTTTTTGGTCGCCACTAATTCTGAATAAGGACACAGTTATGAGTACTCAATTTACGACGCCTGTAGTCACTGAAATGCAGGTTATCCCGGTTGCGGGTCATGACAGTATGCTGATGAACCTGAGCGGCGCGCACGCCCCGTTCTTCACGCGCAACATCGTCATTATTAAAGATAACTCCGGCCATACCGGGGTCGGCGAGATTCCGGGCGGCGAAAAAATTCGCAAAACGCTGGAAGATGCGATCCCACTGGTGGTGGGAAAAACGCTGGGTGAATATAAAAATGTCCTGACCGCCGTTCGCAACCAGTTTGCCGATCGAGATGCGGGCGGACGCGGTTTACAAACGTTCGATCTCCGTACCACTATCCATGTGGTGACTGGCATTGAAGCGGCAATGCTTGACCTTTTGGGCCAACACCTGGGCGTCAACGTCGCTTCGCTGTTAGGCGACGGTCAGCAGCGCAGCGAAGTCGAAATGCTGGGTTATCTGTTCTTTGTCGGCAATCGCAAGGCCACGCCGCTGCCGTATCAGAGCCAGCCGGATGAGCAATGCGACTGGTATCGTCTGCGCCATGAAGAGGCGATGACGCCGGAAACGGTAGTGCGTCTGGCGGAAGCCGCCTATGAAAAATACGGCTTCAACGACTTCAAACTGAAAGGCGGCGTGCTGGCGGGCGAAGAAGAGGCCGAGTCAATCGTGGCGCTGGCGAAACGTTTCCCACAAGCGCGCGTCACGCTCGATCCAAACGGTGCCTGGTCGCTGAATGAAGCGATCAGCATTGGTAAATACCTGAAAGGTTCTCTGGCCTATGCAGAAGATCCGTGCGGCGCGGAGCAGGGTTTTTCCGGACGTGAAGTGATGGCGGAATTCCGTCGCGCGACCGGATTACCGACGGCCACCAATATGATAGCGACCGACTGGCGTCAAATGGGGCATACGCTGTCGCTGCAATCCGTCGATATCCCACTGGCGGACCCGCACTTCTGGACTATGCAAGGCTCTGTACGCGTGGCGCAAATGTGTCATGAGTTCGGTCTGACCTGGGGCTCGCACTCTAACAACCACTTTGATATTTCACTGGCGATGTTTACCCATGTTGCCGCGGCGGCGCCGGGCAAGATCACCGCGATCGATACCCACTGGATCTGGCAGGAAGGCAACCAACGTCTGACTAAAGAACCGTTTGAAATTAAAGGCGGCATGGTGCAAGTACCGACCAAACCGGGTCTGGGCGTTGAGCTCGATATGGATCAGGTGATGAAAGCGCATGAGCTCTATCAAAAACATGGCTTAGGCGCGCGTGACGACGCGATGGGAATGCAGTACTTAATTCCTGGCTGGACGTTTGATAATAAGCGTCCTTGCATGGTGCGTTAAGTCAGAGCCGGTTCCGTAAGGAACCGGTTCTTCTCTGGGTGTATGCTTAACAGGATCAACATGCGTAAGGACGACTTATGAAAATAGTGATCGCACCAGACTCGTATAAGGAAAGTTTGAGTGCTCTTGAGGTAGCGACCGCCATTGAACAAGGATTTCGCGAGATCTGGCCTGACGCCGATTACCTGAAATTGCCGCTGGCTGATGGCGGAGAAGGTACTGTCGAAGCGATGGTTGAAGCGACGGCGGGTCGAATCGTGCATGTTGAGGTCACCGGGCCGTTGGGGCATCGCGTCAATGCGTTTTATGGGCTTTCCGGCGATGCGCGTTCCGCGTTCATTGAAATGGCGGCCGCCAGCGGGCTGGAGCAGGTGCCGCCCGCGCAACGCGATCCGTTGAAGACCACGTCATGGGGAACCGGCGAGCTGATCCGTCATGCGCTGGATGCGGGCGTTGAGCATATCATTATTGGTATCGGCGGTAGCGCCACCAACGATGGCGGCGCGGGGATGGTACAGGCGCTGGGGGCCAGGCTACGGGATGCGCAGGGCAATGATATTGCGCAAGGCGGCATTGGGCTGGAAACACTCGCCAGCATTGATATCAGCGGCCTGGATAAGCGTTTGTCGGCGTGCCATATAGAGGTCGCCTGCGATGTCACGAATCCCCTTACCGGCAAAGAGGGCGCGTCTGCGGTTTTTGGTCCGCAAAAAGGGGCGACGCCGGAAATGATTGAACGCCTGGATACGGCATTGACTCGCTATGCGCATTTGATTGCTCGCGATCTGCATGTCGATGTGTTGGATCTGGCAGGCGGCGGCGCGGCAGGCGGCATGGGGGCGGCGTTATACGCGTTTTGCGGCGCGCAGCTACGGCGTGGCATTGAGATTGTCACCGATGCGCTTCATCTGGAAGCGTGTCTTGCGGATGCTGATTTAGTCATCACCGGCGAGGGACGCATCGACAGCCAGACTATTCACGGTAAAGTCCCTATTGGCGTGGCAAACATCGCCAAACGGTATAACAAGCCGGTAATTGGTATTGCGGGTAGCCTGACGGCGGACGTTGGCGTGGTTCATGAACATGGGCTTGATGCCGTTTTCAGCGTGATTTATACCATCTGCACGCTGGAGGACGCGCTGAAGAATGCGAGTGAAAACGTACGAATGACCGCGCGCAACGTGGCTGCAACGCTGAAAGCGGGGCAACAGTTACGCTGAGTTGTAGGCCGGATAAGGCGGTCACGCCGCCATCCGGCGAATATCAGCCTAATATCTTCTTCGCTTCACGCGCGACATTATCCATCTCATCCAGCAGCTCCAGAAACTCAGGCTCCAGCTCCTCTTCGTGGACGCCGCTGCGAAGCTGTTGCTCAATAAGCTGGCAAAGGTTCTTCATCCGCGGTACGCCGCTATAGCCGCAGCTCCCGTGTAGCTTATGGACCAGATCGACCAGACCGTTGGGATTTTCTCCCACCAGTTGTTCTTCAATTTTGTTGCGCACTTCCGGCAGAAAATCAATCAGCATTTGCAGCATATCCCGTGCCAGATCGGGCTTACCGGCAGCCTGGCGGAGCGCAAGCTGCCAGTCGAGCGTTGCATTCGGATTGAAGATAAACTCAGCCGGTTCCGGCGCCATCAGGCGCGCTGCTACGTTGGCGCCAGGTTTATAGCGCAGCAACAGATTATGCAACTTCTCTTCTTCTATCGGTTTAGCCAGATAGTCGTTCATGCCCGCGCTGAGCAACTTCTCTTTTTGCCCGGCCATCGCATGTGCCGTAACGGCAATAACCGGTGTTTGCTGCTGATGAGGAAGCTGGTGAATCAATTCGCAGGCGCGTATGCCGTCCATATCCGGCATCTGAATATCCATCAAAATCAGATCAAACTGCATTTGTTTCGCCCGATCTACCGCCTGATGTCCGCTATCACAAAGTTCTACGTGCTGGACTTTATCTTCTAGTAACGCGCCGATAAGCTTCAGATTGGCGGGATTGTCATCAACCGCCATAACCGTCATGGTGATTTTACTGGTATCCATTAGCAGCGGTTCAGGATGGTGATTCAACTGGCAATATTCCGTCAGCGCTGGCAACAGGCGCGTTGACGTCAATGGTTTTAACAGACAGGCCGCCGCGCCTCCTTGTTTCAGCTTTTCGGCGTTAATTTGCGCATGGCAAGGTAGCGCCAGCAGTAGAAAGTCCGTCATTGACGCCGCTTTCGCCAGACGTTCATGCTGCATGGTGAGCGGCTCGCGGAAGGTCACCGGAACGCTCAAAATCATAATATCGTAGTGCGCTAACGGCAGCGCGGAGAAGGTCGGGCTGTAAACCACCTCCACCGGCGTGTCGCTCAGTAGATCCAGGGTACATTGCGCGGCGGTAGCATTCGGTTCGACATAAGCCAGCCGTTTCCCGGCCAGGCACGCGGTCGACGGCCCGTCAATAATAACATTTGGGTTAAGATCAAGATTAATATGAAACCAGAAGGTCGAGCCGCGATTAGGCTGGCTGTGGAAAGAGATATCCCCGCCCATTTCGTTGACCAGCTTTTGCGTAATCACCAGCCCAAGCCCGGTGCCGCCGTGACGGCGAGAAATACTGGCATCGGCCTGGCGAAACGCCTGAAACAGTCGCGACTGGTCGCGTTCCGGAATGCCGATCCCCGTATCGCGGATCTGCACTTCAATCTGTACTTTGGTGTTACTGAGCGCCCGCTTTTCTACCAGAATGTCGATATTGCCACTCTCGGTGAACTTAATGGCATTACCCACCAGATTAGTAATGACCTGTTGCAGGCGCAGCGGGTCGCCAATCACATTATCCGGGACGTCGTTTTTAATATTTAACGTCAACTCCAGCCCTTTATCATGCGACGAGTGGGCCAGCAGCGTAACCACTTCATCCAGCGTGTTGCGCAGTGGAAAAGGGATACTTTCCAGAATGAGCTTACCGGCTTCCAGCTTGGAGAAATCAAGCACGTCATTAATGATCGCCAGCAGATTATTCGCGGAACGCTCAATGGTGTTCAGATGGTCGCGCTGGGTGGGGTTCAGCTCCGTTTTTAATGTCAGGCGGGTAAAGCCAATGACGCCGTTCAGCGGCGTTCGCAGTTCGTGCGACATGTTCGCCAGGAACTCCGACTTAATACGCGCCGCTTCCTGGGCACGCTTTTTCGCCAGATCCAGCTCAACGTTTTGGATTTCCATCTGCTCAAGGGTTTCACGCAGGTCCGAGGTGGCCTGATCGATATTATGCTGCATCTCTTCGTGATAGGCGGCGAGCGACATCGCCATGGAATTAATGCCGTTTTTCAGCATATCCAGTTCGCCCAGCATAAATCCTTCCACACGGCTATCCAGTTGTCCGCGGCGAATGCGGTCAACGGTATTCACCATATTACGGATAGGCCCGGTGACATCGCGCATAAGCCGCCAGCCAAAGATCAGCGCAATGCCAATACAAAAAAGCATCATCACGCTGGAGATAAAAATCTCTTTGTATTGCTGTAGCCTTACCGACTTGAGATCCAGTTCAAGTGCCACATATCCCAGCATATTTTTGGTATTTTTCGCGTCGGCAATCGCTGACTCGTCCGGCGAATAGCTCTCCGAGATAATCGGGGTGCGCAGAATCATAATATCGCCGTGGCGATCGACGCTCAGACGACGTGGAAACGGCGCTCCGGCGGGAAGCTGCATCTGTGAGGGGTCCAGATGGAAATTAGACGTTACAAACAGGCGGTTATGATCGTCATAAACGGAAATCGCCCGCACAATATCAGAGTGTCTGCGGTGCAGGACGCTGATAAGTTGGCCGATAGACTCCCGGTTTTGTAAGTTCATACCATATTCGCTGGAGACGGCGAGCGGTTCAATAATACTGGCGCCGGCATCTTCCAGTTGACGCTGCAGGTCGTTATAGCGGTGCACTACAAAAAAGATACTGAGCAGCAAACCTATCAGGACGGTCGGGGCCAGGATCAGAATCATCATGCGTGCGCGCAGGCTGTAGTTGGTCATGGAGTTCCGTTATGGGACAATTAGGGTCACACTGTTAAATTGAGAAAAAGCTGGTCGATGGCGCAATTCTACTCTGCAAAACGGCGCGTGACGACGCGTCAGATCATAACCGTTAAAGTCAATGACCTCGATTCATTTGGTCAGGGCGTAGCCCGTCATAACGGAAAGACGCTGTTTATCCCCGGTTTATTGCCTGAGGAAAGCGCAGAAGTCATTATTACAGAAGATAAAAAGCAATTTGCCCGCGCACGCGTTTCGCGCCGTTTGAATGATAGCCCGGAACGAGAAACGCCGCGCTGCCCGCATTTTGGCGTCTGCGGCGGTTGTCAGCAACAGCATGTCAGCATCGCCCTGCAACAACGCAGCAAAAGCGCGGCGCTGGCGCGTTTGATGAAACACGAGGTGAATGACATCATCGCCGGCGCGCCCTGGGGTTATCGGCGTCGTGCGCGGTTAAGTCTGAATTGCCCGCCGGATAAACCGCTGCAAATGGGATTTCGCAAAGCGGGTTCCAGCGATATCGTCAATGTCGAACAGTGCCCCGTTTTGGCGCCCCAGCTTGCAGCATTGCTGCCCCGAATCAGGGCGTGTCTGGCGAGTTTACACGGCACCCGACATCTTGGGCATGTTGAGCTGGTACAGGCGGGAAGCGGTACGCTGATGATTCTGCGCCATACCGCGCCATTAAGTGCGGCGGATAAAGAAAAACTGGAACGCTTTTCGCATTCTGAGGGATTGTCTCTGTTTCTGGCGCCGTTTAGCGAGATACTGGAAACGGTATCTGGCGAAGCGCCCTGGTATGATTCGCACGGCTTACGTTTAGCCTTCAGTCCGCGAGACTTTATTCAGGTTAATGAGGCGGTAAACCAGCAAATGGTCGCCCGCGCGCTGGAGTGGCTTGATGTGCGCGCCGAGGATCGTGTCTTGGATCTGTTCTGCGGAATGGGGAATTTTACGCTGCCGCTGGCAACGCGCGCGGCAAGCGTGATTGGGGTTGAGGGCGTTCCGGCGCTGGTAGAAAAAGGCCGTGAAAACGCCATCCGCAATGGTTTACATAATGTGACATTCTTCCATGAGAACCTGGAGGAAGATGTCACGAAGCAGCCGTGGGCGAAAAACGGCTTTGACAAAGTCTTACTCGATCCTGCGCGTGCGGGGGCTACAGGAGTGATGCGACATATTATAAAATTAAAACCTATTCGCATTGTTTATGTATCCTGTAACCCGGCGACGCTGGCGCGTGATAGTGAAGCGCTGGTCAATGCGGGATATGAGGTTACGCGTTTAGCGATGCTCGACATGTTCCCGCACACAGGACATCTGGAATCAATGGTTCTGTTCGAGCGCATGTAATGATTACCGGCTTACCGACTTCGGTAGGCCTGGTCCCTTAAGGAGAGGACGATGGTCGCGGTAAGAAGTGCACATATTAATAAAGCTGGTGAATTTGATCCGAAGAAGTGGATCGCAAGCCTGGGAATTTCCAGCCAGCAGTCGTGTGAGCGCTTAGCCGAAACCTGGGCGTATTGCCTGCAACAGACACAAGGACATCCGGATGCGGATCTGTTGCTGTGGCGTGGCGTGGAGATGGTAGAAATTCTTTCCACGCTGAGTATGGATATCGACACGCTGCGGGCGGCGCTACTGTTCCCTCTGGCCGACGCCAACGTAGTCAGCGAAGATGTACTGCGCGAAAGCGTCGGCAAATCTATCGTTACCCTGATTCATGGCGTGCGCGATATGGCGGCGATCCGTCAGCTAAACGCCACTCATAACGACTCTGTTTCTTCGGAGCAGGTTGATAACGTCCGTCGAATGTTATTGGCGATGGTGGATGATTTCCGCTGCGTGGTGATCAAACTGGCCGAGCGAATCGCTCATTTGCGCGAAGTGAAAGAGGCGCCGGAAGATGAGCGCGTGCTGGCGGCGAAAGAATGTACCAACATCTATGCGCCGCTCGCTAATCGTCTGGGCATCGGGCAACTGAAGTGGGAACTGGAAGACTACTGTTTCCGCTACCTGCATCCGGCGGAATACAAACGCATCGCCAAACTGCTGCATGAGCGCCGTCTCGATCGCGAACATTACATCGAAGAGTTTGTTGGACATCTGCGCGCCGAAATGAAAAACGAAGGCGTGCAGGCGGAAGTCTACGGACGACCAAAACATATTTATAGCATCTGGCGCAAAATGCAGAAAAAGCATCTGGCGTTTGATGAACTCTTTGACGTGCGCGCCGTGCGTATCGTCGCTGAACGTCTGCAGGACTGCTACGCCGCGTTGGGGATAGTGCATACGCACTATCGCCACCTGCCGGATGAATTCGATGATTATGTCGCTAACCCGAAACCGAACGGTTACCAGTCTATCCACACCGTGGTCCTGGGACCGGGCGGTAAAACCGTTGAGATCCAGATCCGTACCAAACAGATGCATGAAGACGCCGAACTGGGCGTGGCGGCGCACTGGAAGTATAAAGAAGGCGCCGCGTCCGGCGGCGTGCGTTCCGGCCATGAAGACAGAATTGCGTGGCTGCGTAAGCTGATCGCCTGGCAGGAAGAGATGGCCGACTCCGGCGAAATGCTGGATGAAGTGCGCAGCCAGGTGTTTGACGATCGTGTCTACGTTTTTACGCCAAAAGGCGACGTGGTTGACTTGCCTGCCGGATCTACGCCGCTCGATTTTGCTTACCACATCCACAGCGATGTCGGGCACCGCTGCATCGGCGCGAAAATCGGCGGCCGTATTGTGCCATTCACCTATCAGTTGCAGATGGGCGATCAGGTTGAAATTATCACTCAGAAGCAGCCGAATCCCAGCCGCGACTGGCTGAATCCAAACCTGGGCTATGTGACGACCAGCCGCGGACGCTCGAAAATTCACGCCTGGTTCCGTAAACAGGACCGTGACAAAAATATCCTGGCTGGACGGCAGATCCTCGACGATGAGCTGGCGCATTTGGGGATTAGCCTGAAAGAGGCCGAGAAACATCTGCTGCCGCGCTACAACTTTAATGAGCTGGAAGAGTTGCTGGCGGCGATAGGCGGCGGCGATATCCGTCTTAATCAGATGGTGAATTTCCTGCAATCGCAGTTCAATAAGCCGAGTGCGGAGGAGCAGGATGCAGCGGCGCTGAAACAGCTTCAGCAAAAAACATACGCGCCGCAAAATCGTCGTAAAGACGACGGGCGCGTGGTGGTAGAAGGCGTGGGTAATTTGATGCACCACATTGCCCGCTGCTGCCAGCCGATTCCGGGGGATGAAATTGTCGGCTTCATTACTCAGGGGCGGGGGATTTCCGTGCACCGGGCCGACTGCGAACAGCTGGCGGAGCTGCGCTCCCATGCGCCGGAGCGGATCGTAGAGGCGGTATGGGGCGAAAGCTACTCGGCGGGATATTCGCTGGTGGTGCGCGTCCAGGCCAACGATCGCAGCGGCTTGCTGCGCGATATCACCACCATTCTGGCTAACGAAAAAGTCAACGTGCTGGGCGTCGCCAGCCGCAGCGACATTAAACAGCAGATCGCCACCATTGATATGACCATCGAGATCTACAACCTGCAGGTGCTGGGCCGCGTGCTCGGTAAGCTGAACCAGGTGCCGGATGTGATTGATGCACGGCGACTGCACGGGGGGTAAACCCCAGACAGTAATAATGTAGCGGCTTTGCTACTCGTTCAGCAAAGCCGCATTAGCCAACCCCATAAGCATGAGATATGGGGTATGTTTTCGACGTACATTTCATTTCCGGTGTACTCTTATGTAAGATTTATACTTACAGTGGAGGCTGTTATGGTCAGAACAATGACCGTTGATCCTGGCGATGAACTGCGCGAGTTTATTGAATCGCTCATAGAATCAGGTGATTACAGAACACAAAGTGAAGTGATCAGAGAGTCTCTTCGTCTGCTGAGGGAAAAACAGGCCGAGTCACTACTTCAGGCGTTACGTGAACTTCTGGCTGAAGGTCTGAACAGCGGAGAGCCGCAGGCCTGGGAAAAGGATGCCTTCTTACGGAAGGTCAAAACAGGGATGATCAAACCCGATGAGAACGGTAAAATTAACGCCAAAGGCCAGTGAAGATCTGGAAAATATCTGGCATTACTGCTGGCAGCATTTTGGCGAAATACAGGCCGATCGATATATTAATCATCTATCAGATATTATTCGGGATGTAGGGAGATACTCGAGGGCTACGGCTTGATGTTTATAAAGATATCTGGTAGCTATCTGCTTACCAGATATCTGGTATGGTTCCATGAAAATCGGTTTTGTTCAAATTTCTATTCGTATGGCAGTAATACGGTTACCGCACAATCGGTGTCAATGTTGACTCGTCCCCAGGTACCACGAAGTTCTACCATCTGTGAACGGGCACATTCAGTATTGTTTTGATCACAGGGAATAGCCTCAATCTGCATGTTTTTATCATCACATGCTATTGATACTGTTGCATTATCTATTATTTGTGCACAAATTGAATCTGATTCATAGACATCACAGGGCATATTTCCATGTCTTAAAAAAATATTTGCAATGAGCTCATTGGTTTTTGGTCCACTAAATTCTTTATTTATTGAGGTTACTTCTGAGTATTTATCAAAAGAAGCAGCTAAATTTTCAGGATCGATTGACGCGATAATTTGTACGCTGTCACTATCAAATGACATTTTATCATTAATGGTGGTAATGCTGGTCCCAAAATTGGCGTCAATAATCGAAATTTCCGTTTTTATATTATGGTCTGTAAAGCCGTAAGTAGTTATACTATAAGCGTCATAGGATACTTGATGTTTTTTGGTGTTGTAAGTTATTTCCCCATCAATATATTGCGATTGTGCGTAATCATATGAAGATGGTTCGATATGTAATTTTAAATCTTGTTTGATTATTTGTGCATCGTATAGTGGTGATATATTTAATTGTGCATCGATATTGCTGGTCCAGACACAATCAAGTGTGGAGTTATCATGTGATGTACAGCGGGCCCGGCGGGTTTCAGTCATATTGGGAAGTGTGAAAAAAGTGCTGCCAATGATCATTCTTATACTGGAATCCATTGTTATCGTTGATTCAATATCGACCCATAGTCCAGGACCGCACGTTACCTGACTTCCACGTAGCTTTCCACCGGTACATAACATCTCAATATTCTCTGGTAATAATGATGTTCTAACCCGTAGGTCACTATTTAAATTAGTTGTACCTGCCCCAGTGCCTGTCATATCATTCAATTCGGCCTTGATCTTAACGTATCCAGATCCAAATGTATTGTTGGCGAAGAACATAAATAGAATGAATGAAATTATGATTTTTTTGCTTATGGTCATCATTTTTCCTGTGTTTATTCGTAGGGTATCAAAACGGTAATTGCACAAGTTGTATCAATGCTGACTTTCCCCCAGGTACCATTTATCGTACCTACTTTGCCGTTCAGGCAATGTGTTGTGTCTGAAGCATTACAAGTGCTGCTAAAGGCAAGCTGCGCATTCAGATCGTGACATACAAGAGCAACTGACGTCTTATTAAGACTGTAGTTACACAAGGATGTATCGTCGCATGGCGTATTGCCATGGTAGAGATATACAGAGGCTAGCTCGACATTATTTTTTGCGCCAGTCATGGCGACTTCTGTACTGTGCACTATCGTATTTTCAGAAAATGAAGCATCTACTATTTCTGGAGGAAAATAACGATGTAGGGTGGACGCTGGAGAGCCATTAAGTACAAGTGAACCGTTCCATATACCGAAATCACCCTCGGTATCTTCTGTCACTGTTACAGTCCATTTGAATTTCAGATTCTCAATGCCCGACGTTTCCGGTTCATAACTAGCGTAACTGCTTACCGATTCATCAATAATAATATGGCCGGAAAGGGATGAATATTGATTAGTGTCATTATTTCCTCCTCCGGGTATTACCGAAACTGTAAGATTTTGCTGGTTAATTGTTATTCCATTCTGTTTGGTAAGTAAGGTGAGGGGAAGTGAAAATGATTTATCCCATACACAAATTGCGCTGTTAGTTGCCTGATTACCCGTACAGTCGGCATGTGCCGTCGCTTTTACCGCTTCACCAGTAAAACTATAAGTGATTCCGTTATCGACAGCGGTTGTATTGATGAAAGAAGTTGATGGATCAAACTCAAGGGTGGATTCAAGTCCATAGGGAATTGTACCTTGAGTAGTACAACCACCCCCATCGCCTCCACCTGACTTAGTGCACGATGAAAGGATATGAATGTTTGTTGGTAATGGGGTATGGATGGTATCGAGTGTAGGATCGCCAGTCAGTGCACCAAGGCTATCAAACTGTGAAATAATTTGAGAATTATATTCTATATCCGTTCTTACTTCAGCGCATTGTAGCGCAATACACCAAAAACCAGATATTATTACCAGTATTAGCTGTAATAAAATTCGCTGCATTTCATATCCTTATAATTTTACCTATAGCTTACTGATATTCAAAACTCACTGTTGCGCTACCCGAAAATTCCCCCGGCATAACCTCTTCACCAGCGTATTTTTGCAGCCTGGCCTGCAAGTTGATGGTGGTAATCCCTTCTTTCAGCACAAAAGCTGTACCCACTGTTGCATTGATACTCACTGGTTGCTGTGCAGCCGTTTCCACGCCAATCGCAAAACCACTGGCTTCCGACGAGGGCTCCAGCGCCAGCAGTCCGGGCAGGGTACTGTCTTCAACGCCCTGAAAGGTCACCAGCACGCCGTTGGCTAGCGCTGTTTTGCAATCCTGGAGGCTAAGTGTGAATGGAACAGGAGTCGTTTGCCCGCTGGCGTCGAAATTGTCACTGCCAATAGTATGAAAATCCACCGTCGCCATCGTGTCATTATCCACTACCAGGTTACAGGCGCCGGCAACCAGCTTACCGCTGTAGTGCACATTAGGCGTGGCGGCAGGTAGCGTATTGCAAACCGCCCATAACATTACGCCTCCGATCAAATGCCCGGCAGTTTGAAAAATACGGTTCATTGGTAATCCACCTGTAACGTGGCAAAAGCCTCAAAATCGCCTTCGGCAGGCTCTTTACCGGGCTGTTTTACCGGCACGGCTTTTAGTGTGGGAAGCGAAGACTCATCGATGGTTAGCGACGTGCCGGGAGGAAACACCGTGCCGTTCTGCTGAAGTTCAATGCCCAGTTCAGGGACATTGGTGGTTAAGGCATTTGCGGAGTAAGGCGTCGCCGTGCCCAGATAGCTCAACGTAAAAGTTAATGCGTCATCGCGAAAGCTGCTGTCGCAGGTAAGGGTCCACGGGATCTCGGTCAGGTAATTGACGCCGTCAATATTATCAATAATCACGCTACCAAAACTGACCTCCAGCGTTTCACCATTATTGATAGTACAGGCGGGCGGGTTTATCAGTTTGCCGTGAAAGGTCAAATTGTCGGCGCAGGCAAACTGGGTGATTAAAAGCGTCAGGATAAGCACCCTTTTCACTATGAATCTCTCCATCACTGGTAATCCACGACTAACGTCGCACTGGCGTTAAAATCGCCCCCCGCTAACTGCGTGGTGGGCTCTTTAACCGGTACGGCTTCCAGCTCCGGCCCATTGCTGCCGCTCAGGGTGAAGTTCAGCCAATCCGTTATGCCAACCGGAACCAGTTGCTTATTGCCCGCCTGCTGAATACGGATGCCTAACCCCTGAACCGAAGTTTGCAGAACCTGCTCCCCGCTGATGGTGGTAGTGGTCCCCTGAATTTGTAGCTTCAGATAGTCGCTCGCTCTGCCATCGCAGTTCAGGCTGTAGCCCACAGGTTTCGTTTGAGAAGCATCGCCAACTTTGGTGGTCAGGACATCGCCAAACTCTACGGAAGCGCCGCCTATCGTACAGGGCGGTGGTTGAGTGACGACCAGATGCAGCTCCAGTTGCACGGTTTTTGTGCCGGCAGCCTCGGTGCCGGCAACGAATCCACCGCACAGCAGCACCAGCATTTTCCAGCGAGTCAACATCGTCATGGATCTCTTTCGCACAGGATTACTTATTCGCTTTCTTCTCAACGTCACGGGTTTTTTCCTCATTGACCTTGCAGGTATTCCCTGAGCAGGTAAAAACCAGCAGGCGATGACCGCCGTAATCATCGACGTAGCCCACCACCGGCGAGCTGCCGAGCGAGGCACCTTTGATGGGAGAGGTCACTTTTTCACGCGGGGCAATCAGCAGGTTTTTAAAGCCGGAGGCGGTTTCGTTCTCTTTGCTACCGGCATTGCTGATGACGAGGTAAAACGGTGTGGGGTTGTCGAAGATCACTCCATCGCCCTGGTAGGTCAGCGTGAGCTTCGTTTGCCACGGATGCGTCTTATCCACCTGCCGGGCTACGGCTACCGGGCGGTAGAAAAACTTAATACGCGTTTGCAGCGCCAGCTGGAGCGTATTAGGTTTATCGCTTTTCGGCGGAATTTCCCGCACGTTGAAATAAAACAGGCTTTCCCGGTCCTGCGGTAGGCTAGCCGCGGCTGGTAACGGCTGGACTTTAACCTGCCCGTCGGATTTTGGCTCAATACGCTGCAGCGGCGGCAGGGCGGTAAAATAGCGGGTATCTTTGGCGAACTTATCGTCTTCCAGCCACGCCTGTGCGAGATAGGGCAGAGTGGCGTTGCCGTTTTTCAGCGTGACGGTGATTGAATTTTCATTGCCGTTAAAAATAACGCGGGTACGATCCGGCACAATCGCGCTGTGCGATACCAGCGGCGCAGCCAGTAATATCGAAGCGATAAGCGCCTGGCGCTTAAAATGGTTGGTCTTGTTCATTACAGGTTCCCTTTATTCCATATCCTTGCGATTCACCGCATGGTTGTCAGCCAGCGGTATGGGCGGGGTTTGAGTGGTTGTCGCCACCGGCGCGGCCGGTTGGCCATCGGTTTGCGTATGTTCCTGGATTAGCGGTTGCGCAGGCAGCGGAGAACTTTTCTGCGGTGCGGTGGGGGGCTGACCTTCCAGCATTTTGCACGGCAGCAATAGCGCGTTGGCCAATAGCTCCGGTGTAAACGTGGGCGGGAGTGATGCTTCACACTGCGCTGCGCCATCCCAGAAGACTTTCAATGTTTCCCCGGCTTTTACGCCCGCCAGCCAGGCGTTGCCGTCATCGGCCACCAGGCCCAACTGCTGCTGGCGTTCGTTTTTCACTTCGGCGCCGAAAGGTGGGAAGTCGCCGTCTGCCAGCCGGAAAACCGCCATCATTTTCTCGCCGCTGACCACGTCAAAGTGACGGTAGCCGATGGCGCCTTCGGTGAGCGTGATCTGCACAACCGACTTAGTTGCTTCCGCCTTCTCCGGCAATTTGTTCAGATCGATACGCGCCAGGCTGCGCGAATAGCTTCCGACATCCGCAATCACGGCCTTGCCGAAAATGTTGGTTGAGGTTGGCGAGCCGTTACCGCTAACGGGGACGTCCGCAATGCCGTCGGTATCAACCAGCAAACGTGTGCTGCCCGCTAAACTTCCCCGGTGTAGCGCGCCGCCCTGGGTGGTCAGCGTCATGCCGCCGCGCAGCGACATACCCAGCGAACGGTACGATCCTTCTTCATAATCCGCGCTCAGATCGATGTCCGTCAGCGCGCCCTGATGGCTGTAATAACCGTCTGCCTGCGCGCCTTGTTCATCCTGCCCGACGTGAAGCTGCCAGTTATCGCCGTTCTGGCTGTGGCCGGAATAGCCGAGCTGATTACGGTGTTGACTACCGTTAAACGTACCGTTGTAGCTGATGGAATCATTGCCCCAGGGAACAGACAGCGAGATATAGACGCCATCATCTTTATCACCGTTATATTCGCTGCGATAGCCGTTCAGCGACGCACTGAGATTTTTTATCGACCCTAAGTCGAAGTACCAGGAAAGAGACAGGTTATAGTTACTCTGATCCGGGCTGTCCCAGAAGGTACTGCGTGAGTAGCTGAAATAGGCGCTCATGCCCTGTTCACGGAAGTTCTGGTTATAGGTGACCGTATAGCGTTCTTTTTCGTGACCGGCATTGAGATGATGATAGGTTTTCGCATCCAGATAGTCGCTCATGCTCATAAAGTTCTTTTCTGAGAAGCGGTATCCGGCAAAGGTTAGTCGGCTGTCGATTTCATCAAAGTCACGGGAGTAGCTGATGCGATATGAGTTACCCTGCAGCGTTTCGCCGTCAAACCCGTCGTCTTGCGGCATGTGGGCGATGGAGTGCGTAATGTCGACCGCCACCGCGCCCACCACGCCAAGATCCTTACCGCTTCCCAGCGCCACGGCCTGATAGTTGCTTTCTCCAATTGCGCCGCCATATAGCGACCAGCCGTTGGTGACCCCCCACGAAGCTTCCGCCGAGGCGAATGTGCCGGTAATGGGGTGATGATCCCAGTCCTGCGGGCGGCCCAGCGCCATCTTGTAGCGCACCATGCCGGGGCGCGTCAGGAAGGGAACCGATGCGGTGTTAACGTCAAACTCCTGGGTCTGACCGTTCTGCTCTTCCACGGTGACGTGCAACGTACCGGAAACGGACTGGTTGAGATCCTGAATACGGAACGGTCCTGCGGGCACCTGCGTTTCATACAGTACGCGCCCCTGCCAGGAGACTTTGACTTTTGCGTTAGAACGCGCAATGCCCACGATCTCCGGCGCATAGCCGCGCAGTTTCGGCGGCAGCATCTGATCGTCAGAAACGACGCTGGCACCGATATAGTTAAAGCTGTCGAAAACATCGGACTGGAGATAGCTTTCGCCCAGCGTAAGTTTGGCCCCGAGCGTCGGTAGTGCGCGATAGGCGTAGTAGCGGCTCCAGCTCTGATCGTGGTGGGTGGAAGTGTTCTCGTCATCGTCACGATGGTCGTAGCTGGCCTGCCAGTCGGCCCGCAGTCGCCATGCGCCCAGGTTCGCGCCTAACGTCCCGTTGCCGCTGATGCTTTGCTCTTCGCTGCCGCTTTCTTGATCGTGGCGGAGCTGATTATTAATGTTGTAATCCAGAATGATGCCGGGAATACCATTATCCCAGCGGGCGGGCGGGTCCCAGTCGACATCGCTGTATTCCATATACGCCTGGGGTAAATTCACCAACAGCGTGGAGTGCCCCAGGTCGGCCTGAAAATCCATGCCTTTCAGTGAATCTGGCGCCAGACATTGTCGTTCACCGTGCGTTATCCAGACGAGTTTTTCCGCGAGTTCCGGCTTTATACCCAATTGCGTAACTAATTCTGGTTCTGCGCAAACCTCACTTCCTTGTGGATCATGTTCTGGAATAACCCAGTTAACAGGAAATTCCTGCGGCAGAGTCTGTCCGTTAATTTTAATTTGTAGGAGGTAGACGCCTGGCAGAATAAAACCCTTACGAGAAAACTGTGCAATGTTAACGTTATCGCGATTTTTTACATCGAGGAAATCGGTATTAAATTCGATGTCTTTGCCTGACGCGCTATAAGGGGAGACGCTTAGAAGCATTCCCACTCCGCACGCTATTGGGCAAAGAACACTTTTCCATGTGTTATTCATCAAATATATTCCGCAATAAAACTCAACAGGAATACCCTACCTAAAGCGGCAGGGTATTATCGTCGTGACTCTGTTAACTGAATTACAGGTAAGAGATAGTGACGTTGGCGGCGCTGCTGAATTCACCTGTGCCTACGGTGCCGGTTGCTGCGCCAACCAGCCAGGCGGTGAAATTCAGGCTTTGCTTCTCATCAAGAATGGTATCTCCGTCCAGGTCCGCAATGGCCTGTGTATAGGTATCGCCCAGTTTGATATTGTTTTTGCCAGCATCGCCGATTGCCAGGCTTACATTGCTAATAGCGCCAGTGCCGTCAGTCTTCATCAGCGCGAGATTATCCGTGGCGCCTGTAGCCGCTGTGGTTCCACTACCTGTAGTGAATACCACATTCATATTTTTCTCGGTAGCCCAGGTACAACCCTCAAGATCGATATGAAAGGTACGGGCATTGTTGATGGTCGTTTTACCATTACTCAGCGTGCCATTACCGATACTTGAACCCATATTGACTGTTTGATCTTCCGTATCCAATGTGACGGAGCAGGGGGAGTCAACAATATTACCAAGGAAAGTGACCTTCGCTGTGTTGCTACCCGCGGCTTGAGCGCCGGAGACAATTCCCATAACTAAAGATGCAGTTACTGCCAGTTTACAAAAATGAGATGACTTCATCGTGTTATCCTTAATTAACGTGTTTTATGGCAACATTTTGTACGCGTATACCAAGGGATATGCGGCATAGAGCCATGCTGCGGGCTTTGGGTAAAAAATAGGTCATAATAAAAATATTATATTTCTACATTTTTATGAGTATATTCTTATGAGCTGAATGATCGCACCTGCTCATAGAATATTATATGTAATACTTTCAATATATTTATTTCATGTATGTTCCAGAAAAAACAAAAAAGCGGTCTTTTTTGAATATTAAACTGGCGTGCATGCTACTCGTTTTTCCGTAAAAGTGAAATAATTTATTTTTTTAAAAGGGAAGGCTCTTTGGGTGGGGTGCTTATAGTGTTTGCATAATTTTTTTACTTAATTGATGTTATTTATAATGTCTGGTGCAAATATCTGTTTTTTTAATAAATTAGTTATATGATTATTATATTGTTGTGTATCGATTAATAATTTTAAAGTTATACGGGGAAGGTAGCATTCAACACCTGTTAACAATATATTTTATTATATAGGCGTTACCGTAGTGTCTCTGTGCGTGAATGGTTAAGAATAATACGTTACAATTGTCGCTGGTATTTACAACCGATTAAAAACCATGACAACTAACCATCAAATTGACCGTCTTCTCACCCTCATGCAGCGCCTGCGTGACCCGGAAAACGGCTGTCCGTGGGATAAAGAGCAGACCTTCGCCAGCATCGCGCCTTATACGCTGGAAGAAACCTATGAAGTACTGGATGCGATTGCGCGTGAGGATTTTGACGATTTGCGCGGCGAACTGGGCGACCTGTTGTTCCAGGTGGTGTTTTACGCGCAGATGGCGCAGGAAGAAGGCCGCTTCGATTTTAATGATATCTGCGCTGCCATCAGCGACAAGCTGGAGCGCCGCCATCCGCATGTTTTTGGCGAGCTTTCCGCGGATAATAGCGAAGAAGTCTTAGCTCGTTGGGAGCAAATCAAAACGGAAGAGCGCGCGCAAAAAGCGCAGCATTCCGCGCTGGACGATATTCCGCGCAGTTTACCGGCCTTGATGCGCGCGCAAAAAATCCAGAAACGGTGTTCAAACGTGGGCTTTGACTGGACGACGCTGGGACCGGTCGTCGATAAGGTCTATGAAGAGATCGATGAGGTGATGTTCGAGGCGCGGCAGGCGGTTGTTGATCAGGCTAAACTGGAAGAGGAAATGGGCGATTTGCTCTTTGCCACGGTCAACATGGCGCGTCATTTAGGTACGAAAGCGGAGCTCGCTTTGCAAAAAGCGAACGATAAATTTGAACGTCGTTTTCGCGAAGTTGAACGTATTGTCGCAGCCAGAGGCTTGGAAATGACCGGGGTGGACCTGGAAACAATGGAAGAAGTTTGGCAGGAAGTAAAACGCCAGGAAATTGATCTCTAAAGGTTTTAGGCGGTCAAGAGCGATTTGTGTGATTTTTTAAATAACAAGCGCTTGATTTACGTCAAAAACATTTACCTCAAAGGGGCTATTTTCTCCCTCCCTGTGTGAATGTCAGCCTGACGAAGAGGAGGAATAATGAAAGTTTGTGGCGTAGGTCATGTTCGGGTATACTGCTTTCCCGTCCTGGTTATTCCATCGTCTTTTAAACCTAACTTCTCAGGTTCCGCATGACAACGAACTATATTTTTGTGACCGGCGGGGTCGTATCCTCTCTGGGTAAAGGCATTGCCGCAGCCTCCCTCGCAGCCATTCTGGAAGCCCGTGGTCTCAACGTGACCATCATGAAACTGGATCCGTACATCAACGTCGATCCGGGTACTATGAGCCCAATCCAACACGGGGAAGTGTTCGTTACTGAAGACGGCGCTGAAACCGACCTGGACCTGGGGCACTACGAGCGTTTCATCCGCACCAAGATGTCTCGCCGCAACAACTTCACGACTGGCCGCATCTACTCCGACGTTCTGCGTAAAGAACGCCGTGGCGACTATCTGGGCGCAACCGTACAGGTAATCCCTCACATCACTAACGCGATTAAAGAGCGCGTGCTGGAAGGCGGCGAAGGCCACGATGTGGTACTGGTGGAAATCGGCGGTACCGTCGGTGATATCGAATCGCTGCCGTTTCTTGAGGCGATTCGTCAATTGGCGGTAGATATCGGTCGTGAACACGCGCTGTTTATGCACCTGACGCTGGTACCTTACCTGGCGGCTGCGGGCGAAGTGAAAACTAAACCGACTCAGCACTCCGTGAAAGAGCTGCTGTCTATCGGTATTCAGCCCGATATTCTGATTTGTCGTTCCGATCGCGCGGTTCCTGCCAACGAGCGTGCAAAAATTGCATTGTTCTGTAATGTGCCGGAAAAAGCCGTTATTTCAATGAAAGATGTCGATTCCATTTATAAAATTCCAGGCCTGTTGAAATCTCAGGGGCTTGATGATTATATTTGTAAACGATTCAGCTTGAACTGTCCGGAAGCTAACCTGTCTGAATGGGAACAGGTCATTTACGAAGAAGCGAACCCGGCAGGCGAAGTGACTATCGGCATGGTCGGCAAATATATTGAACTGCCGGATGCCTATAAGTCGGTGATCGAAGCGCTGAAACACGGTGGTCTGAAAAACCGCGTTACCGTCAACATCAAATTGATCGATTCGCAAGATGTTGAAACGCGCGGCGTCGAAATTCTGAAAGATTTGGACGCTATCCTGATCCCCGGCGGCTTCGGCTATCGTGGCGTTGAAGGTAAAATCGCCACTGCGCGCTATGCGCGTGAAAACAATATTCCTTATCTGGGCATTTGCCTGGGGATGCAGGTTGCGTTGATTGAGTTCGCTCGTAACGTGGCCGGCATGGACAACGCCAACTCAACGGAATTTGTGCCAGACTGTAAGTACCCGGTTGTGGCGTTAATTACCGAGTGGCGCGATGAAGACGGTAACGTTGAAGTCCGTAGCGAGAAGAGCGATCTGGGCGGCACCATGCGCCTGGGCGCGCAGCAGTGCCAGCTTAGCGATGACAGTCTGGTACGTCAGTTGTACGGCGCGTCGACGATTGTTGAACGTCATCGCCATCGTTACGAAGTCAACAATATGTTGTTGAAACAAATTGAAGCAGCGGGTCTGCGTGTCGCAGGCCGTTCCGGTGATGATCAGTTAGTCGAGATCATTGAGGTACCGAATCATCCGTGGTTCGTGGCCTGTCAGTTCCATCCGGAATTTACTTCCACGCCGCGTGATGGACATCCGTTGTTCGCTGGCTTTGTTAAAGCCGCCAACGAGCATCAGAAACGTCAGGCGAAGTAAAAAAGTTAGAACGGCGGTGCACCCTCAGCGGTGCACCGTTTGTCTGAAGTTTTAGTTTAACTAGTGACTTGAGGAAAACCTAATGTCCAAAATCGTTAAAGTCATCGGTCGTGAAATCATCGACTCCCGTGGTAACCCGACTGTTGAAGCTGAAGTACACCTGGAAGGTGGTTTCGTAGGTATGGCGGCGGCTCCGTCAGGTGCTTCTACTGGTTCCCGCGAAGCGCTGGAACTGCGCGATGGCGACAAATCCCGTTTCCTGGGTAAAGGCGTAACCAAAGCTGTTGGCGCGGTTAACGGCCCGATCGCTCAGGCTATTCTTGGCAAAGACGCTAAAGACCAGGCTGGCATCGACAAAATCATGATCGACCTGGACGGTACTGAAAACAAATCTAACTTCGGTGCAAACGCCATTCTGGCTGTCTCTCTGGCTAACGCCAAAGCTGCTGCTGCCGCTAAAGGTATGCCGCTGTACGAGCACATTGCTGAACTGAACGGCACTCCGGGCAAATACTCCATGCCGGTTCCGATGATGAACATCATCAACGGCGGCGAGCACGCTGACAACAACGTCGACATCCAGGAATTCATGATCCAGCCGGTTGGCGCGAAAACGGTTAAAGAAGCCATCCGTATGGGTTCTGAAGTTTTCCATCACCTGGCAAAAGTGCTGAAAGGCAAAGGCATGAACACCGCTGTGGGTGACGAAGGCGGCTATGCGCCGAACCTGGGCTCCAACGCGGAAGCACTGGCTGTTATCGCTGAAGCGGTTAAAGCGGCTGGTTACGAGCTGGGTAAAGACATCACCCTGGCGATGGACTGCGCAGCATCTGAATTCTACAAAGACGGTAAATACGTTCTGGCTGGCGAAGGCAACAAAGCGTTCACCTCCGAAGAATTCACCCACTTCCTGGAAGAACTGACCAAACAGTACCCGATCGTTTCCATCGAAGATGGTCTGGACGAGTCTGACTGGGACGGTTTTGCATACCAGACCAAAGTACTGGGCGACAAAATCCAGCTGGTTGGTGACGACCTGTTCGTAACCAACACCAAAATCCTGAAAGAAGGCATCGAGAAAGGCATCGCTAACTCCATCCTGATCAAATTCAACCAGATCGGTTCTCTGACCGAAACTCTGGCTGCAATCAAGATGGCGAAAGACGCTGGCTACACTGCTGTCATCTCTCACCGTTCTGGTGAAACTGAAGACGCTACCATCGCTGACCTGGCTGTTGGTACCGCTGCAGGCCAGATCAAAACCGGTTCTATGAGCCGTTCTGACCGCGTTGCTAAATACAACCAACTGATTCGTATCGAAGAAGCTCTGGGCGAAAAAGCACCGTACAACGGTCGTAAAGAGATCAAAGGCCAGGCGTAATCCTGCTTTTAGCTCTTAACGTAAAAACCCGCTTCGGCGGGTTTTTTTGTATCTGTTCAATAGCGCAGCCGCTGTGCATGACCGGGCAGACGAAATCTGCAATAATTAACGATTATCCCCTTAACAGAGAACGCTATGCAGTACCCGATTAACGAGATGTTCCAGACCCTACAAGGCGAGGGTTATTTTACCGGCGTCCCCGCTATTTTTATTCGTTTACAGGGATGTCCGGTCGGCTGTGCCTGGTGTGATACTAAGCATACCTGGGATAAACTGAGCGATCGGGAAGTGTCTCTGTTCAGCATTCTGGCAAAAACCAAAGAGAGCGACAAATGGGGGGCTGCGAGCAGTGAAGACTTGCTGGCAGTGATTAATCGTCAGGGCTATACCGCGCGTCACGTTGTCATCACCGGTGGCGAACCCTGTATTCATGACCTCATGCCGCTCACCGATCTGCTTGAAAAGAGTGGTTTTAGTTGTCAGATTGAGACCAGCGGGACGCACGAAGTGCGCTGTATGCCTAACACCTGGGTCACGGTTTCACCAAAAGTGAATATGCGCGGGGGATATGACGTGCTTTCCCAGGCGCTGGAGCGCGCCAATGAAATCAAGCATCCCGTTGGGCGAGTTCGTGATATTGAGGCGCTGGATGAACTGTTAGCCACGCTGAGCGATGATAAACCGCGCGTGATTGCTTTGCAGCCCATTAGCCAGAAAGAAGACGCGACGCGTCTGTGTATTGAAACGTGTATTGCACGTAACTGGCGGCTGTCTATGCAAACGCATAAATATTTAAATATCGCCTGATGCATTACTAATCTTACAGACGGCCTGCCGATGCCGTCTGTGACTCATCCATTACCTTGCATTGTTTATTTTCTCTATGTGAATTTCGATGAGTGTATAAAAGCGCTGATAAATTTTTCCATAGCGATGCACGGATCACGCTATTTTGGTAAATTTAAAGAAAAAATCATTCTATGAACTTTTTTGCATCAAAATCAGCAAATTAGCTGTTCTTTAATAATTTAAATTGTTGCGATTATGTTGGTGGAATGTGGTGCTGATAAAAAGTAGTTTATAAACAATGATATACGTTTAGTGTGTTCCCCGCGCCAGCGGGGATAAACCGCACATTTCCTCAGTGTGCTTCAGAGGGTGGTAGTGTTCCCCGCGCCAGCGGGGATAAACCGCCGATATCAAAAAAGCGTTTAAACGCCTTGCCGTGTTCCCCGCGCCAGCGGGGATAAACCTTCCTGCGCTTTGGCCAGTTTGGAACCCGCCGCGTGTTCCCCGCGCCAGCGGGGATAAACCGGCACAATTTGTGCTTTTGCAATTCACTTTGAAGTGTTCCCCGCGCCAGCGGGGATAAACCGTGATCACAGAACTGACCGGGTACACCATACCTGTGTTCCCCGCGCCAGCGGGGATAAACCGTGATCACAGAACTGACCGGGTACACCATACCTGTGTTCCCCGCGCCAGCGGGGATAAACCGAATAAACAGCGTCGTAAATGGATCGAGGAAATGTGTTCCCCGCGCCAGCGGGGATAAACCGCATCTCTCTATATGCAGCGCCAGCCAGCGCAAGTGTTCCCCGCGCCAGCGGGGATAAACCGCTTTCCTTGCGTCAATTTTGAGGGAGATTGATGTGTTCCCCGCGCCAGCGGGGATAAACCGATCCCGTGCTCTATTAAAATCTTTGATTGCGTGTGTTCCCCGCGCCAGCGGGGATAAACCGGTAATGTGCGCCGCGCCGGTGATATCTACTTTGTGTTTCCCGCGCCAGCGGGGATAAACCGCCATTGCTGACAGGCAGTGATTTCAATGTGTCGTGTTCCCCGCGCCAGCGGGGATAAACCGGTCATGAATGGCCTCATAAAAACGATGTTGGTGTGTTCCCCGCGCCAGCGGGGATAAACCGCCAGAAATTTAAATGGCTATTCCTGGCTGTAGGTGTTCCCCGCGCCAGCGGGGATAAACCGGCGCAATTGCAGTTTGACGCGGTGCTGTCATTGTGTTCCCCGCGCCAGCGGGGATAAACCGTCGTTTGTGGCGTCAGTAATACTATTATCGGTGTGTTCCCCGCGCTAGCGGGGATAAACCGTTTTTAAATCCGGACAGACCCTGTAACGGATCGTGTTCCCCGCGCCAGCGGGGATAAACCGATCCGACTGTATGCCCAGCAGAACGAGGGCGCGTGTTCCCCGCGCTAGCGGGGATAAACCGCACGAGTGGCAAATTGATTTCGACGAAAAACCGTGTTCCCCGCGCCAACAAGGATAGCCGTTGCATAATCATAATCTGTGTACCAGTAATGGCAGCTACAAACCTGTAAAGTAAAAAGGCCGCGTTTTCCCGGGGAGGCTTTTATACAGGAGAAGGCCATGGCGTTAAGGATCAGGGTATTGCTCGAAAATCATAAGGGGGCTGGAGCGGATAAATCGTTGAAGGCCAGGCCAGGGTTAAGCCTGTTGGTCGAGGATGAGTCTACGTCTATCTTGTTCGATACCGGCCCTGATGGCAGTTTTATGCAAAACGCGTTGGCGATGGGGATCGACCTGTCCGATGTGTCTGCTGTGGTGCTTTCGCATGGTCATTACGATCATTGCGGCGGCGTGCCGTGGCTTCCTGATAACAGTCGAATCATCTGCCATCCCGATATTGCGCGTGAACGTTATGCGGCAATGACTTTTCTCGGTATTACCCGAAAAATAAAAAAATTGTCGCGTGAGGTGGACTATTCACGCTATCGAATGATGTACACGCGTGACCCCCTGCCGATTGGCGAAAACTTTATCTGGTCAGGGGAAATACCGGTGGTCGCGCCTGAAGCCTACGGCATTTTTGGCGGCCACGATGCGGAGCCGGACTCTATTTTGGATGAGGGCGTACTGATTTATCAATCGACAAAAGGATTAGTCATCATTACGGGATGCGGGCATCGGGGGATCGCAAATATTGTCCGGCACTGTCAGAACATTACCGGTATAAAGCGGATTTACGCGCTTGTCGGCGGATTTCATCTCCGCTGCGCATCACCGTTCACGCTGTGGCGAGTCAGGCGCTTTCTGCAAGAACAAAAACCTGAAAAACTATGCGGTTGTCACTGTACAGGGGCCTGGGGGCGGTTGTGGCTACCGGAAATAACCGCACCTGCAACCGGTGATGTACTGCGCTTTTAACACCACGCGCTGGACAATGTTTTCACTGATGAAACGTCGTGTGGATAGGCTGGAATCAATCTGCCATCCAGCCCACGCGTTAATAAACCTTATTCGCCGCGATAGACGCAGCCGGCTGTACAGGTTTCTTTCACCATCACGGCGCTCAGTAGCGGCACGACGGGCTTAACCTGATCCCAAATCCATTTTGCCAGCACTTCGCTGGTGGGATTGGACAGCCCTGGAATATCATTGAGATAGTAGTGATCAAGACGATCGTAAGTCGGTTTAAACGCCGCTTTGAGATCCGCGAAATCCATAATCCAACCGGTATGCGGATCGACTTCACCGGTAATTTCGAGACGCACCATAAACGAGTGTCCGTGCAGGCGGCCGCACTTATGCCCTTCAGGCACGTGTGGCAGGCGGTGAGCGGCTTCAAAGGTGAAATCTTTATACAACGTGGTGGACATGATGAACTCTCAGGCAATAAAAAAACCGCCGTAGGGTACCGGAAAGCGCATTTTTTATCATTAACTAAAACCATTCTCCGCCTTGTGACGGGCAATTAATTTAAGAATTTCCAGAAAATTTAATAATTATCAATCAATTATAAAATCGATTTTGGCGTTAATCACGATAACTAAAACAGGTTAGTTCATTTGGTTATTTGTTATTTCCAACCCTTCTTTAATTGTTATTCCTCTCACCGTTAACCTTATCCTCAGTTTGGGATTTATCGCTTATACATTTCATCTTTCAAGCCGCATCTGTGTTGACTGCGCTTACTCACCCCAGTCACGTATTTATGTACGCTCCTGGGGCGCGCTCAGCTTACGGCGAACTTGAATGATTTTGTGTATAGATCCGCTTTGCTTACTGGAACATAACGACGCATGACGACACCGGCTCCACTGACTGGGTTGCTTCCGCTTAATCCGGAGCAACTGGCGCGCCTTCAGGCCGCGACAACCGACCTTACTCCCGAACAGCTTGCCTGGGTCTCCGGCTATTTTTGGGGCGTACTGAACCCGCGCTCAGGCGCTGTTGCCGTCACGCCTGCTCCTGAGGGGAAGATGCCGGGGGTTACGCTTATCTCCGCTTCGCAAACCGGCAATGCGCGTCGTGTGGCGGAAGCGCTGCGTGATGATCTGCTGGCGGCCAACCTTAATGTGACACTGGTGAACGCCGGCGACTACAAATTCAAACAGATTGCCAGTGAAAAACTGTTGGTGATAGTGACGTCCACCCAGGGAGAAGGCGAGCCGCCGGAAGAGGCCGTCGCTCTGCATAAATTCCTGTTCTCGAAAAAAGCGCCGAAACTGGAAAACACCGCTTTTGCCGTGTTTAGCCTCGGCGACACCTCTTATGAATTTTTCTGCCAGTCCGGAAAAGATTTCGACAGCAAACTGGCGGAACTGGGCGGTGAACGTCTGCTCGACCGTGTCGATGCTGACGTTGAATATCAGGCAGCTGCCAGCGAATGGCGCGCCCGCGTGGTTGATGTTCTGAAGTCCCGCGCACCTGTCGCGGCACCTTCGCAATCCGTCGCTACTGGCGCGGTAAACGACATCCACACCAGCCCCTATACCAAAGACGCGCCGCTGACCGCGACCCTCTCTGTGAATCAGAAAATCACCGGTCGCAACTCGGAAAAAGACGTTCGTCATATTGAGATTGATTTAGGTGACTCCGGTCTGCGTTACCAGCCGGGCGATGCGCTGGGCGTCTGGTATCAGAACGATCCAGCTCTGGTGAAGGAGCTGGTTGAGTTGCTGTGGCTGAAAGGCGATGAGCCGGTGACGGTTGATGGTAAAACCCTGCCGCTCGCCGAAGCGCTGGAGTGGCACTTCGAGCTGACGGTGAATACCGCCAACATTGTTGAGAACTACGCGACCCTGACGCGCAGTGAGTCGCTGTTGCCATTAGTGGGTGATAAAGCGCAGCTCCAGCACTACGCCGCGACCACGCCCATTGTTGATATGGTGCGTTTCTCTCCGGCGCAACTGGATGCTCAGGCGCTAATCGACCTGCTGCGTCCGCTGACGCCGCGTCTGTACTCTATCGCCTCTTCGCAGGCGGAAACTGAAAACGAAGCCCACGTCACCGTTGGCGTGGTTCGTTATGACATTGAAGGCCGCGCCCGCGCCGGTGGCGCTTCCAGCTTCCTCGCCGACCGCGTGGAAGAAGAGGGCGAAGTCCGCGTCTTTATTGAGCATAACGATAACTTCCGCCTGCCAGCTAACCCGCAGACGCCGGTGATCATGATTGGCCCCGGCACCGGCATCGCGCCGTTCCGCGCCTTTATGCAACAGCGTGCGGCGGAAGGGGCGGAAGGCAAGAACTGGCTGTTCTTCGGCAACCCGCACTTTACCGAAGATTTCCTCTATCAGGTGGAGTGGCAGCGCTACGTGAAAGAAGGCGTGCTGAACCGTATCGATCTGGCCTGGTCACGCGATCAAAAAGAAAAAATTTACGTACAAGACAAGCTGCGTGAACAGGGCGCCGAGCTGTGGCGCTGGATCAATGATGGCGCGCATATTTATGTCTGCGGCGACGCCAGGCGCATGGCCGCAGATGTCGAAAAAGCATTGCTGGAAGTGATCGCTGAATTCGGCGGTATGGACCTCGAATCGGCAGATGAATATTTAAGTGAGCTGCGCGTAGAGCGCCGTTATCAGCGAGATGTCTACTAATGAGCGAAAAACATCCAGGCCCACTGGTGGTCGAAGGTAAACTGTCCGATGCCGAGCGCATGAAGCTGGAAAGCAACTACCTGCGCGGTACCATTGCGGAAGATCTGAACGACGGTCTCACCGGCGGTTTTAAAGGCGACAACTTCCTGCTAATACGCTTTCATGGCATGTATCAGCAGGATGACCGCGATATTCGCGCCGAGCGTGCGGCGCAGAAGCTGGAGCCGCGCCACGCCATGCTGCTGCGCTGCCGTCTGCCGGGCGGGGTGATTACTACGACGCAATGGCAGGCGATCGATAAATTCGCGGCGGATAACACGATTTATGGCAGTATCCGTCTGACCAACCGCCAGACCTTCCAGTTTCACGGTATTCTGAAGAAGAACGTCAAGCCGGTGCACCAGATGCTGCACTCGGTGGGGCTGGATGCGCTGGCAACCGCTAACGACATGAACCGTAACGTGCTGTGCACCTCCAACCCGTACGAATCGCAGTTGCACGCGGAAGCCTACGAGTGGGCGAAGAAGATCTCCGAACATCTGCTGCCGCGCACCCGTGCGTATGCGGAGATCTGGCTCGATCAGGAGAAGGTCGCGACCACTGACGAAGAACCGATCCTCGGTGCAACCTATCTGCCGCGTAAGTTCAAAACCACGGTGGTGATCCCGCCGCAAAATGATATCGATCTGCACGCCAACGACATGAACTTTGTGGCGATTGCCGAGAACGGCAAGCTGGTCGGCTTTAACCTGCTGGTCGGCGGCGGTCTGTCTATTGAGCATGGTAATAAGAAAACCTACGCTCGTACGGCCAGCGAGTTTGGCTATCTACCGCTGGAGCACACCCTGGCGGTGGCCGAAGCGGTAGTGACGACGCAGCGCGACTGGGGTAACCGTACCGACAGGAAAAATGCCAAAACCAAATACACCCTTGAGCGCGTGGGACTGGAGACGTTTAAAGCGGAAGTCGAGCGTCGCGCGGGGATCAAATTTGAGCCGATCCGCCCGTATGAGTTTACCGGTCGCGGCGATCGTATCGGTTGGGTGAAAGGGATCGACAACAACTGGCACCTGACGCTGTTTATCGAAAACGGTCGTATCCTGGATTATCCGGGGCGCCCGCTGAAAACCGGCCTGCTGGAGATCGCGAAGATTCATCAGGGCGAGTTCCGTATCACCGCTAACCAGAACCTGATTATTGCCAGCGTGCCGGAAAGCCAGAAAGTGAAAATCGAGACGCTGGCGCGCGATCATGGGCTGATGAATGCGGTGAGCGCGCAGCGTGAAAACTCAATGGCCTGTGTATCGTTCCCGACCTGCCCGCTGGCAATGGCGGAAGCCGAGCGTTTCCTGCCGTCGTTCACGGACAAAGTGGAAGCGATTCTGGAAAAACACGGTATTCCTGATGAGCATATCGTGATGCGCGTGACCGGCTGCCCGAACGGCTGTGGTCGCGCGATGCTGGCGGAAATTGGCTTAGTAGGGAAAGCGCCTGGTCGTTATAACCTGCATCTTGGCGGCAACCGTATTGGGACACGTATCCCACGGATGTATCAAGAAAATATCACCGAGCCGGATATTCTGGCCTCGCTGGATGAACTGATTGGGCGCTGGGCGAAAGAGCGTGAAGCGGGTGAAGGCTTCGGCGACTTTACGGTGCGTGCGGGCATCATTCGCCCGGTGCTCGATCCCGCGCGTGATTTCTGGGAATAACCTGAATTGCCGGATGGCGTCTGTGTAGGCCTGATAAGCACACGCCATCAGGCAAGGCAAACAGTGAGGAACTTATGTCCCAACTCGATCTCAACGCATTGAACGACCTGCCAAAAGTCGATCGCGTACTGGCGTTGGCGGAAACCAACGCTCAACTGGAAACGCTGACTGCCGAAGAACGCGTGGCCTGGGCGCTGGAAAATCTGCCCGGCGAATATGTGCTCTCCTCAAGCTTTGGCATCCAGGCGGCGGTGAGCCTGCACCTGGTGAACCAGATTCGCCCGGATATCCCGGTGATCCTCACCGATACCGGCTATTTGTTCCCGGAAACCTATCAGTTTATTGATGAGTTAACGGACAAACTCAAACTCAACCTGAAAGTTTACCGCGCGGGCGAAAGTCCAGCCTGGCAGGAGGCGCGCTATGGCAAACTGTGGGAGCAGGGCGTTGAGGGCATTGAGAAATACAATGACATCAACAAAGTCGAGCCGATGAACCGGGCGCTAAAAGAGCTGAAAGCGCAGACGTGGTTTGCGGGTCTGCGTCGCGAGCAGTCCGGCAGCCGCGCGCATTTACCCGTTCTCGCTATCCAGCGCGGCGTGTTTAAAGTGCTACCGATTATCGACTGGGATAACCGTACCGTTTACCAGTACCTGCAAAAGCACGGCCTGAAATACCATCCGCTGTGGGATCAGGGCTATCTGTCGGTGGGCGATACGCACACCACCCGCAAATGGGAGCCGGGTATGGCGGAAGAAGAGACACGCTTCTTCGGACTGAAGCGCGAGTGCGGGCTGCATGAAGGGTGATTGTCCTTACGCGGTATGATTATACTTGCTGCTATGAAAAATCCGGCAGGCAGCCGGATTTTAAATTAGTTATATTACTGACTATCTTTATGTCAGTAATATGTTACGACTGCACCCATCTTTACCAATGTGCAAAGAACGTTCATGGGTTAGATATAGCTTTTCAAGAATTACATCAATAAACATTTTTTTTGCATGATAGTCGTTATAATCCTGATTAAGTTTTTTTAAAAAACCGGAATTTGTTGGTTTAAACTCTGCAAACGGCGAATAGGTATGTAGTAAATAGGAGATGCACGGATGCATCATGCTAAAAGCGACTTCACCTTGTGCCTCCTGATAACCTATTTTGCAAAACTGAGTTGTAGGCTCAAAGTTACCGGCATTAATACAGGCCAGCATCGATTTTTCATCTGCAGTAAGTGAGTCCTGCCATTCGACAAGCGGGTGGTCTGGAGCCTCTGCGGGACGCATCATCTCATAAACCGCCGCTTTGATTTGTGCATTGCCCGTCACTTCTTTTCGTAGAGTAGAAATCGACTCCTGAAGTAATTCCGGGTGCCAGGTCATCTTCGAACCAATCACCTCACATATTTGTAAAAATAATTGTCTCTCCTCTCTACTCATAGATTCTATCACTGCATCATCTGATATATTAAGGATGTCCTTAATATTGCTTTGGCTGATCACCGTGTCGCCGACCATAAGTAAAAATTGTGTCTGAGAAGCGTCCATCTTGATAGTAAACAGATCCTGATGAGCCGGGCAGGCCAGATGTTGTAGCCGTTTAAAGGCGTAAATTTTATTTATATCCTCTACGTTAACTTCCATCTCTCCAGGTTCACCACGGCCCTGCCCGTGAATGATGGAGTGTAACACTTCCAGCGCATGGTCCTTTTTTTCCGCTCTAAAATGATCCTGGACTTTATCCCAGCCCCCCATATGGATTGCTTTTTCTTTATCTGCGCTTAACAGATGAGCAAGCCGACTTTCATTAAGCGTATAATTTTGATGATTACCGAAGCTTAAAGTGACTGGCATAATATTTTCCTTCAAATTTATATTATTCAATATCCGGAGTAAAATATATCGTTCAATTCGCTCTTTTTTATTAAACAGATAAAGTTTACTACAGGAGAGAATTTGAACGACATTATTAATACGGCACATTTATGGTTGGTAATCCTTTGTGGTGACGATAATTCAGACAAAAGGTAGATGATTCGCCGCAAATGGTCGTTTTTTTAAATTTTGGTTTGTCATGAATGGTGTTGATGCTGAGAGATAAAGTATGATGAAATGAAGTAGTTAAATTTAATTAATTAAAGGTATTCATGGAAATGGATGTAGATAGAGAAGCTACAAAGATTTTGGTGAATCTAATGTAATAACTTCTCTATACAACGGAGTTAGAATAATACCCGTTATCCAACCAATCCAAAACGTTTACTGTAATAGCTAGCTTCTCCGGCATCAGATACCAGCACGATCTGTCCGGAAGGGCGATGGTGGCGTTTTCTGAAACAGGCTAATGTTTCCTCATCTGGACATTGGAATGTACCAGAATTTTTTTGCCACCATGATTTTCGGACGGATAAGCGACTTTTTTCCCAGCAGAAATCTATTTCATCAACTAAAGGGCGTAGCTGTCCATCAATGTCTTTTCTGGCGAGATAAACATCAACACTCTCTTCACCCAGACGGGTAGAAAATTCTCTATCTTTATCCCATAAAAAGTCGCTGGCTTCTCGATCGTAACCGAGATCGTAACGTAATAAATTTTGCGCAGCCACTGAACGTTGGCTAAGGACTTTGCCAAAGGCAACGTCAGAGATCGTCTGCAAGCCTGCTGGCGCAGCAATTTTCTGCTCGTATACGCCGTCAACGAGTGCTCTGGCATTATCCGGCATACGGATCTCACCATGTTGACGCAGCAGCGCCTGGGTACGCCACAGGCAGGCATGATCGGTGTAAACAAAGCCGGTACCTTTTAGCTCTTGCCCCAACCAGCCCTCTTCTGCCTGCTCCTGCCAGTGAGGGGCCAGAATATGCAATATTGGTGGCTGGCGTTCATCCGGAAGCGTAGATTTTCGTTGCCCATGGGCATCGCGGATATGGCGTTGCAGGCGACCGGCGCGCTGGATCAATAAATCAATCGGCGCCAGATCGGTGATCATCCAGTCAAAGTCCAGATCGAGACTTTGTTCAACGACTTGTGTGGCGATTAATACCTTACCACGTCGTTCAGAAACGGGGGCATTGTTACCAAACCAGTTTAACGTTTTATTTTCAATAGCAATACGATCGATAAAAGCAAAACGGCTGTGGAAAAGCAAAAGATCCTGCTCTGGAACGATTCCCTCGTGTAGCAACTGCTGGTAAGTGTCCAGCGCATCATCAACCGTGTTGCGGATCCAACAAATGCACTGTCCGGTTGCCACAACGCGATAAATAATGTCCAGTGCTTCCTGGCGCTGCTGTATCCAATTAACGGCTACAGTCCTTTGGACTTCGGGACGTGTGGCCAGTGGTTGCTCTAACAGACCGGAGGAAGTGAGGTGGCTTAACCATGGATAACCCGCGTTATCGCTACCACCAGCGCTCATAAATCCCGCGCCATCGCTAAACGCATTAAGTAATTTTTCCCGTAAAGCGGCGGGAAGAGTGGCGCTCAGAATAATAGCGCTACCGCCCTGGGCGGCATGGAAGCGCAATAAACCTTCCAGCAATTTAACCATATAACCATCATAGGCGTGCACTTCATCCAGCAGCAGGATTTTGTCGCGCATCCCTAGCAATCGGAGCGATTGATGGCGAAAAGGCATCACCGCCATTAAGAGTTGATCCAGCGTACCTACGCCGACTTCCGCCAGCAGCGCTTTTTTGCGTGAATCTGCAAACCAGGTATGGCACTCAGTAGTCGCGTTGCCATCATCACGGGCATAATCTTCAGCTAGATTTTCTGTTGGCTGCCAGATGGATTGTCGGAAAGAGTCCGACATTTCTCGCCCACCGTGTGCCAGGATGAGCGATGGCCTGGACTCATCGGTAAATAGCGCATGATAAGCCGATGCCAGGCGCTGATACATGGCGTTTGCGGTGGCCATTGTCGGCAACCCAACGTAGAGACCGTGGCCTTTATTGGCTGACATTAAACGGTGAGTCAGAATCAGCGCGGCCTCTGTTTTGCCTGCTCCGGTAACGTCTTCCAGGACAACCAGCTGTGCACCGGGTGCTGAAATATCCAGTTCGCTTGCCCGTTGCTGAAGAGGGGTGAGCGTCTGAATGAACGGAAATAATGCCCGGTGATCTTGATAATGGCTGTGCTGAGATAACGGCGGCATTCGGAGGATGGCCTGTTGGGCTTTTTCACAAGCGAGAGGCCAATAATCTTTCAATGGCATGGCGCTGCTGAGCAGTGGAAACTGGCTTTCATCCGAGCCCATCCAGTCGGCAAGGGTGACAAGCCCAGCGAAAAACCAACTGTGCTGTTTTAAACATTTTCTCCCTGCTTTGGTTTTCCACTCCTGAGGTAGAGTGAAAGGAAATAATTCACTTAATGCTTCCAGATAATGCGTTGCTGCGACAATGTCTTCATCGGTGAATGCTAGCGAGCTTCTGTTTTTCATGGTGTCCGGCGGGATGCCATGG
The DNA here is from genome assembly GCF_004010735.1 of Salmonella sp. SSDFZ54. NCBI lineage: Bacteria > Pseudomonadati > Pseudomonadota > Gammaproteobacteria > Enterobacterales > Enterobacteriaceae > Salmonella > Salmonella sp. SSDFZ54. The sequence continues at coordinate 820,523 of NZ_CP034819.1, read as the reverse complement.
TGCCCGGTGCTAATAAGCATCCAGCTATTTAAAGCGCTTTCAAACCTGGCGCGATTTTCTGGTTCAATACCTGCGATAATTTCATTACTGCCTGAACTCCACGCTTCAAATAATTTACCCCATAAATAGAAGCCTAAGGAATCATGTCTCTCAAACGCGGAAACACCGCTAACGGGAGAGACTAAGAGAGAGTTTGGGAATTCGGCGTATTTTTGAAATCCTCTGGCGAATTTTCCGATATCGTGGCTGGCAAGAAACCAGATTATCCAGTTTTCTGCATTTGTACCTGAGATATTACATTCCTTTAATATATTACATGAATTGAATATATTGTTTTTTATTATGTATTTCCCGCATGCAGCAACGTCCAGGCAATGGTATGCCAGTAAATGATAATTACAGATTATGTTTTTTGTTGATTTATCAGTTTTCCCCCAATAGCAGAGGTAGTCCAGATATTCTATCTGTGTCATCTTTTTCCTGTAGCAGGGGGATTACAATGAAATCGATAATAAATTGGGATACGGGTAATTGGCCAGTTTTTTTGTCTGGATTAGGTTATCCCCGCTGGCGCGGGGAACGCTGCGCTATTAAGACTGTATCTACGGTTTATCCCATAATTTTAGGGAACGTATTAAAGATAACAGATAACTATAAAAAATACATAGTCTGATTTAAGACTGTATCTACTTTTTATTTATATTTTCGTCTTCGAGAAAATGTAGTATAACTCCGATGACAGTATTTAAGAGATACCTCAGGACGGAACCTACCTATAGGTAGGTAATATTCCAAATTGGCTTAATAAATAGCCCTGCAGGAGTAAAGGTATGGATTTAACCAAAGAGAAATGGCTTCCTGTCATATTTGCAAACGGCGAAAAAACGAGAATATCATTACGCGATCTTCTGGATAACCGCATTCAGGATCTTGCATACCCCCGGCCCGATTTTCAGGGGGCGGCATGGCAAATGCTGATTGGTATTTTACAATGTACCGTCGCGCCGGAAGATAAAGAAGAATGGGCAGATATCTGGCATGAAAGTATCGAATTCGAACAATGGGAGAAGGCGTTAAATACGATTTCTCTGGCTCTACAGTTCGGCGAGCAAAAACCTTCCTTCCTGCAAAGTTTTGATCCTCTCGATAGTGAATATGGTTCTATTGCCGGGCTGCTGGTGGATGCGCCGGGCGGGAATGCGCTCAAGCTCAATAAAGATCATTTTGTAAAACGTGGCAACGTAGAACAAATATGTCCTCACTGCGCGGCGATAGCGCTATTTGCGATTCAAACCAATTCACCTGCCGGCGGGGCGGGTTACCGGGTAGGGATGCGCGGCGGTGGTCCGCTGACTACGCTGGTGGTACCGCAGGAAGAAGATAAATATCCACTATGGAAAAAACTTTGGCTTAACGTTTTGCCGCAGGAAGAGCCGCCGAATGTTACACAGCATCCACTCATTTTTCCCTGGCTTGCGCCGACGAAAACCAGCGAAAAAGCGGGGAATGTGGTCACACCGGATAATGCGCACCCCTTGCAAGCCTACTGGGGGATGCCGCGGCGCATAGAACTGGATTTCACCCACACTGTGGCAGGTATCTGCGATTTGTGCGGGGAGCATCACGAATCACTGCTACTGCAAATGCGTAGTAAAAATTATGGCGTTCAGTACGACAGTTGGCTACATCCCTTCTCCCCATATCGGCAGGCATTGAAAGATCCATCCGCACCCTGGCTGGCGTTTAAAGGGCAGCCGGGCGGGTTAAGTTATAAAGACTGGTTGGGGCTGATGCTCAATCGTGAGGATAAGTTCAACAAAATGCAGCCTGCAAAGGTCGTTCGTGCCGCTGGTCAGCGGAACAAAATGAGCCTGTGGTGCTTTGCCTGGGATATGGATAAGGCCAAGGTCCGCTGCTGGTATCAGCACCGTATTCCGCTCATTAGCGTTTCGCACGAAGAGCAATTTCTCGCTGTGCTTAACATTGTGCTGGTGCTGGCTAGTGAGTCGCTGTCGCTGTTACGGAACGCGTTAAAGAGCGCCAAATTCGATTGTCCGAAAGAAGCCAAAATGGATTTCAGTATGGTGGATATCGCCTTTTGGCAGGAAACCGAACCCGCTTTTCGGGCGTTGCAAGAGGCGCTGGCTGTCGATCCGCTTCGGCAGGATACGCAGACTCGCCACGCAGTAAGTCAGTGGGAGGCGGAATTAGCACACTATCTATTTCACGTTTTTGACCGTGATGCCCTGACCAACCCCGACTGCCCGGACGATATCCTGCAGCGCCAGCTGACGGCCCGACAGGATTTAGCCAGCAGCTATCGTAAACATAAAGCGCGCAAGGATGTGTTGGCGCTGGTCGAATAACAGAAGGAAGCCAAATATGCTGAACAGCAATACCGCAGCGTTATGCAGAATTCTCCACCCCGATGCGCAGAAGGCGCTACTTGACTGGTTTGCTACGCTGTCTGAGCGTTATGAGCACAAGGATGGTAAACGAGTCAACGGTCGCGCCTGGCGGGCTGAGTTGAAAAGAATGGTGCCGCCATATGGCGTAATGATATGTGAAGGGCATGACGCTCTCCGCCAGGCGCTGCTTAAACATATGCGACTGCAACCTCTTGATGAGATGGCTCTGGCTCTGTTTGTCAGCGTCGCTGTGCATATTAAGAGTCATAAGGCGAATATTAGTTTCGCTGCGCAGTTAGGGGAAAAGCTTAAAGGTTCCACGTCGTGCGTTTCTGGTCTGCGTTTTGAACGTTTGCAAAAAGCGTCCGACCCGGAAACATTTTGCCAGTTGTTGATTCAGGCAGTGAAGATTCGCGGTACGGAGGGGGTGAATGTTCTTTCACTTGCCGATGGCATTTTCCTGTGGATGGAAGAGTGGCAACGACGCGAAAACCATCAGCCGGAATTCCGTAACCCCTTTGAACGAAATCGCATCCGTTGGGCGAACGAATATCTTTCCACGTCGCGTGGCAAATAATCATTTTTAGAAGGATTTGATAATGACAACTTTTATTCAACTGCATTTATTGACTGCTTATGCGCCCGCTAACCTGAATCGTGATGAGTCTGGCAGACCGAAGACCGCGTTTATGGGAGGAGTTGAGCGTTTACGCGTATCGTCGCAAAGTCTGAAGCGTGCCTGGCGGGTGTCGGAAACTTTTGAAGCGGCAATGGATGGTTTTATGGGTAAGCGTACTCGTCGAATTGGCGTGGATTATGTTTATCGTCCGATGAAAGATGCCGGAATTGAAGAAAAAATTGCTAAGAGTTCGTCTGAGTTAATCGCTAAGCAATTTGGCAAGCTTAAAAGTGATAAAGATGCGAAACCGGAAAAAAATCTCGAAATTGAGCAGATCGTTCACGTCAGTAACCATGAAATTAGTTTGATTAAGCAACTGGTTGATACGCTAATTGCCGACAAACGCGAACCTAACGATGAAGAAGTGGAGTTGTTGCGCAAAGAGCAGCGTAGCGTAGATATGGCGCTGTTTGGCCGTATGCTGGCGTCATCGCCTGAGTTCAACGTCGAGGCTGCTTGTCAGGTATCCCATGCGTTGGGCGTAAGTGCCGTGACCGTTGAGTCTGATTTTTTCACCGCCGTTGACGATCTGAATAATAAAGAGGAAGACGCAGGTTCCGGGCATATGGGCGAGCAGGGTTTTGCCTCGGCGCTTTTCTATACCTATGTCTGTATCAGCCGCGATCTGCTGGTGGAAAACCTGGGTGGTAACGAAGAACTGGCGAAGCGTACTATCGCGGCACTCACTGAAACAGCGTTAACCGTCTCGCCAACCGGTAAACAAAACAGCTTCGCTTCTCGTGCCTATGCCACCTATGCGTTGGCCGAAGTCGGGCAAAAACAACCGCGTTCTCTGGCGGCGGCATTTTTCCAGCCGGTACGCGATACCGATCAAATTCCTGCGGCAATAACCCGTTTAAAACAGCAGCGCGCCAGCTTCGATAGCGTATACGGAAACTGTGCAGACGATTATCGCGAGTTGAACGTTCAGGAAGGTACGGGATCTCTGGCGGAATTACTGGCCTTTGTTAGCCAGTAAGGATGAATAATGAAGGAATATCTGGTTTTTCAGCTCTATGCGCCGCTGGCGTCGTGGGGGGAAGAAGCGTCTGGCGAGATTCGCCACTCAGCTACGGTTCCCACGCGCTCTGCGCTATTGGGTCTGCTTGCCGCAGCGTTAGGAATTCGTCGCGACGAAGAAGCGCGGCTGAATAACTTTAACCGGCACTATCATCTGGCGGTGCACGCGTTGGCTTCACAAGATCGCTGGTTGCGGGATTATCACACGGTTAGCGCGCCGCGAGAAAACAAAAAGTATCGTTATTACACGCGCCGGGATGAACTGACTCTCGCGCCGGATGAAGTGGGGACGCTTATCTCGCAGCGAGAATATCGCTGCGACGGCTACTGGCATGTGGCAATAAGCGCCACGCCTGATGCACCACATTCGCTTAGCGAATTGCGAGAGGCGCTGCTGACACCGCATTTTCCGCTCTATCTGGGGAGAAAATCCTGCCCGCTGGCGTTACCGTTAGCGGCGCGTTTAATGACCGGCACCTTAAAAGAGGTATTCACCCATGCTGTGGAGGAGATTTCCGCAGCGGAATTAAGTGGATTTACCCTGCGTGAGGGCATTTGTTATTGGGATGATCCTGATGAGGAGAGTCTGGTCTGGCAACAAAAGCAGCATAGCAATAACCAGCCAGTTAGCCGCCAACGCTGGCAGTTTGGCGGCTACACCCGCTTCAATGGGCCGTTGCAGGAGAGAACATAATGTATCTTTCTCGTATTCAACTCCGGTTTAATAATTTGCGACCGGAGATGTTGGCAAAGTGGAATTCAGCCAGGCCTTATGCCAGCCACCAGTGGTTATGGCAGCTCTTTCCGGAACAGGAATTGCGTCAGTTTCTGTTTCGCGAAGAGGCGCATGGCGGCTTTTTTATGCTCTCGGCAATACCGCCGTTATTGCAGCACTCCCTGTTTCTTATTGAAACCAAACCATTTAATCCGCAACTGACAAATGGTCTTGAGCTTGATTTTCAACTACGAGCTAACCCGGTGATAACCCGTAACGGTAAGCGCAGTGACGTGATGATGAACGCGAAACATCAGGCGAAGGCGAATGGTGTGGAGAAAGAACGGTGGTGGGAGCTTCAACAGCAGGCCGCGCAGGCGTGGCTGGAACAACAAGGGCAGCAGCATGGTTTCCGGTTGATTGCACCGGAACCTGATGATTTCGCTATGTGGGCTGGTGACGAGTACAGTAAATTGCAGGCGCATTGTGGATGCGTGCAAGCGTATCAGCAGCATCGTTTTGTCCGTAAAGACCAGGAAACCCCAATCACTTTCAGTAGCGTTGATTTTAGCGGTGCGCTCTGTATCACCGATGCAGCACTGTTTAAACAGGCTTTATTTTCCGGATTAGGTAAAAGTAAAGCGCTGGGCTGCGGAATGCTGATGGTAAAAAGGAAACGCTGATGAGCTGGCTGCCGCTGAATCCCATCCCGTTGAAAGACCGTGTTTCGATGATATTTCTCCAGTACGGACAAATAGATGTGATCGACGGTGCGTTTGTGCTTATCGATAAAACGGGTGTACGTACCCATATTCCTGTTGGATCGGTGGCCTGCATCATGCTGGAACCGGGGACGCGGGTTTCCCATGCCGCCGTGCGACTTGCGGCAACGGTGGGTACGTTACTGGTGTGGGTGGGGGAAGCGGGCGTACGCGTTTACGCTTCGGGGCAACCTGGTGGTGCCCGTTCCGACAAATTGCTTTATCAGGCGAAACTTGCACTGGATGAAGATTTGCGGCTGAAGGTCGTGCGTAAAATGTTTGAATTACGTTTTGGCGAACCCGCGCCGAGCCGTCGTTCTGTAGATCAATTGCGTGGTATTGAGGGGAGCCGTGTGCGGGCAACCTATGCACTACTTGCTAAACAGTATGGCGTGAAATGGCAGGGACGTCGCTACGATCCGAAAGACTGGGAGAAAGGCGATGTCATTAATCAGTGTATCAGCTCGGCAACCTCCTGCCTCTATGGCGTAACGGAGGCGGCAATACTGGCTGCCGGATATGCACCCGCGATTGGATTTGTGCACACCGGCAAGCCGCTTTCTTTTGTCTATGATATTGCCGATATCATTAAATTTGAGACCGTTGTACCGAAAGCATTTGAAATTGCGCGACGTAATCCTGCCGAGCCCGATCGTGATGTCCGTATTGCCTGCCGGGATATCTTCCGCAGTGGAAAAACATTGGCGAAATTGATTCCTCTTATTGAAGATGTTCTCGCGGCAGGGGAAATTCAACCGCCGTTACCTCCTGAAGATTCACAACCCATAGCGATCCCTCTTCCTGTTGCGTTGGGAGATTCCGGTCATCGGAGTACCTAACGATGAGTATGCTGGTTGTCGTTACCGAAAATGTTCCTCCTCGTCTGCGGGGGAGGCTGGCCGTCTGGTTACTGGAAATTCGAGCTGGTGTGTATGTTGGTGATGTTTCCGCAAAGATCCGCGAGATGATATGGCAACAGGTTTCCGTTCTGGCAGATGAGGGAAATGTTGTTATGGCGTGGGCGACAAATACAGAATCAGGTTTTGAGTTTCAGACTTTTGGTGTAAATCGACGTATTCCGGTAGATCTTGATGGACTGCGATTGGTGTCGTTTCTACCTGTTGAAAATCAATAAGTTAGAGATCTTTAAAAATTAGGAAAAGTTGGTGGGTTTTTTGTGCGCTAAAAAAGTATTTAAATTCAATTGGGTAGATTTAGAGTGTTCCCCGCGCCAGCGGGGATAAACCGGCAATTTCCGATATGCGACTTGGGACACCAATGTGTTCCCCGCGCCAGCGGGGATAAACCGACACCGACTCATCCGTTGTTACTCCTGGTATTGTGTTCCCCGCGCCAGCGGGGATAAACCGCGCTACGCCCTGCCCGGTCTCGGTCTCGGTCTGTGTTCCCCGCGCCAGCGGGGATAAACCGCACATCGGGAGCCTCAATCAACCCGGCACGGAGTGTTCCCCGCGCCAGCGGGGATAAACCGAGTTCGATATCCCTTAACGGTACTGCCGTCCTGTGTTCCCCGCGCCAGCGGGGATAAACCGCCTCACGCAATTGAGCCTCTTTCTCGACACGCGTGTTCCCCGCGCCAGCGGGGATAAACCGGGCCAGTTCAACAAACACCACGACGCGGGAATGTGTTCCCCGCGCCAGCGGGGATAAACCGTTCATCACCGTCAGCAAGCTGCGATCCGAAATGTGTTCCCCGCGCCAGCGGGGATAAACCGCCAGCTTGCCGATATCAACGACCTATACCTGTGTGTTCCCCGCGCCAGCGGGGATAAACCGGTTAAAATTTGGGAGGATCGCCCGGGACTCCCGTGTTCCCCGCGCCAGCGGGGATAAACCGGGACCATTGAAACGGCGCTGACATCAGATGTTGTGTTCCCCGCGCCAGCGGGGATAAACCGTACCGAACGGCTCAAAGTATGTTCCAATTGACGTGTTCCCCGCGCCAGCGGGGATAAACCGGTTGAAACCAGCATTCCTTATGCTGTGCTGCCGTGTTCCCCGCGCCAGCGGGGATAAACCGGAGATTTTTCTTGTCCCGCCACACCAGCGGCTGTGTTCCCCGCGCCAGCGGGGATAAACCGTGCATCATCTGATTCGTACGATACGGCAGGGTGTGTTCCCCGCGCCAGCGGGGATAAACCGGGCTGACAAACGAGCAGGTTGAATTTGTCCTGGTGTTCCCCGCGCCAGCGGGGATAAACCGCATGGTCTGTACCGCCTGCATTTCTGCATTGTGTGTTCCCCGCGCCAGCGGGGATAAACCGGGCCGCACCGCTGGCGATCACGATTAATCAGCGTGTTCCCCGCGCCAGCGGGGATAAACCGCGCCTCGCAAAACTGGTCGGGGTTTTTCCCCAGTGTTCCCCGCGCCAGCGGGGATAAACCGTTCGTGTTCTAACAGCAGATCGCTGATACGGCGTGTTCCCCGCGCCAGCGGGGATAAACCGCCAGTAATGAAACGCTGGCAACATTGACGAGCGTGTTCCCCGCGCCAGCGGGGATAAACCGCGCAGACGGCGCAATTGGATTCGGTGATCGGGGTGTTCCCCGCGCCAGCGGGGATAAACCGTGCTCGAGCCGACATTGATCCCGCAAAAATACGTGTTCCCCGCGCCAGCGGGGATAAACCGGGATGCCGATAGCGGTCAGTAATGAAAATGGCGTGTTCCCCGCGCCAGCGGGGATAAACCGAAGATCCTGTCTCTTTTGTGCGGAGCGCCGACGTGTTCCCCGCGCCAGCGGGGATAAACCGTTCGTTTGATCTCCACTCACAACGGTATTGAAGTGTTCCCCGCGCCAGCGGGGATAAACCGGACAATTAGTTCCGACAGACGCCGGTATTAAATGTGTTCCCCGCGTCAGCGGGGATAAACCGCCCACGCGCGGCCGCACTGGCCTCGCGGATAAGTGTTCCCCGCGCCAGCGGGGATAAACCGTCCGGGCCGCCGCTACCACCACTCAGCGGCGTGTGTTCCCCGCGCCAGCGGGGATAAACCGTGGTTTAATAGTATCGGGCAGCATTTTACCGAGTGTTCCCCGCGCCAGCGGGGATAAACCGATCTCAATTAGTCCGTTTCCGGTTGAATCAATGTGCTCCCCGCGCCAGCGGGGATAAACCGGGGTGTACCACGGCATGATGACGGCCAGCCATGTGTTCCCCGCGCCAGCGGGGATAAACCGATTGACAACAGTCTGCTTACCCGAGCTGCTCCGTGTTCCCCGCGCCAGCGGGGATAAACCGTCCTGTCGGCGGTACGGTGGACATCCCGCAGGGTGTTCCCCACGCCAGCGGGGATAAACCGCCAGTCAGCCACTGTTCTTTGCCGTACCTTTCGTGTTCCCCGCGCCAGCGGGGATAAACCGGGGTTATAACCGGGATACCATCCGCTCCAACCGTGTTCCCCGCGCCAGCGGGGATAAACCGCGCCACGTTTTTTGCATTTTATTGGCATCATCGTGTTCCCCGCGCCAGCGGGGATAAACCGGGCAACTGGGCGATCATCTGGGCGCTGTTTATGTGTTCCCCGCGCCAGCGGGGATAAACCGGTGCTCCAGTGGGCTGCTAAGGGGCTTGGTGGGTGTTCCCCGCGCCAGCGGGGATAAACACGTTTCCCCAGCATATCAGGACGTTTTTTCCGCCTTCGCCAGCTCTTTTACCAACGGCAGCATTATCCGCACTACATCGCGGCTACGGCGCTCAATCCGCCCTGGCAGCGCCTTGTCAATATGCTGTTGATTATCAAGCCGTACGTCGTGCCAGCTATTGCCGTTCGGGAAGGAGGCATTTTTCACGCGTTGCTGGTATCCGTCTTTTTTACCCAGATTCCAGTTCGTCGCCTCAACAGAAAGCACCGATATTCCCGCTTTATCGAAAACCTCCGCATCATTACAGCAACCCGTTCCTTTGGGGTAGGATGGATTGCGTCCCGGATTGGTGTTGGCGGCGATACCATAACGGCGCGCAATCGCTAATGCCCGATCGCGGGTCAGTGTACGCACCGCTTCAGGCGTATTTTTCCCGCTATTAAAATAGAGCTTGTCGCCAACAATCAGGTTATCGAGATTAATCACCAGCAGCGTATTTTTCTTCTCAGCGTCACTCATTCGTTTGAGTAAATTTTCCGCGCCTAGCTTTCCCTCTTCTTCCCCGCTGGTGGCGATAAAACGAATCCCGTAATGGGTCGGTATATCTTTCAGACGCGCCGCCAGTTCCAGCATAACGCCTAATCCCGCGGCATTATCATCCATTCCCTGTAACGTTAAACCGCCCAGATTGGCATCGACATCAGCGTCGCTCTGCGGAGCGTACGTATCCAGATGCGCCATAATGATGATCTGTTGCGGCACGCGCCCTTCATGGGCGGCGATGACCGTACTGCCCGTCACGTTATGCCAGTTTTTGCGATTATCCTTCGTGGTATAAATAAATCGGCTATTAAACGTTCGAATATCGCTTTGGTATCCCATCTGGGTAAATTGTTGGCGTAAATAATCGGCAGACAACATCTCGGCGGGGGAGCCCGTCATTCTCCCGGGAAAAAAGGTGGCGATATGTCGTGCCTGAGTATTCGCTATTTCACCAGGCCCTGGTGATGCTGCTTGTGCAGGAAGGATAAAGCCTACGCCGAGCGCCAGAATGACGGCAAAGCGGCGCGTTGCGGAAAACATAATGAGTCCTTAAATACAGAACAAAATTTTACGTGGCTAGTATGAAACCGCGATCGTGTTAATACAATTTCATTTGCTCCTAAATGCTGGCAATCCGGTACGTTAAGCATTTTTTGATATTGGTTTTTGGGCCGCGTTATTCCTTTGAGGAACTACTCATTCCAATTCGTCATTTCATTCACTCTCCTGCGCTCCCTATAGTCGTGTAATCGAAATGTTTAGCAAAAAACGGTATTGCAAAGGAACGGTTATGGATCAAAAACGACTCACCCACCTGCGGCAACTGGAGGCGGAAAGTATCCACATTATCCGTGAAGTGGCAGCGGAATTCGCTAATCCGGTCATGCTGTACTCCATTGGTAAAGACTCCAGCGTCATGCTGCATCTGGCGCGTAAGGCGTTTTATCCGGGTACGTTGCCGTTCCCGCTATTGCACGTTGATACCGGTTGGAAATTCCGTGAGATGTACGCCTTTCGCGATCGTACCGCCAACGCATACGGCTGCGAATTGCTGGTACATAAAAATCCGGAAGGCGTGGCGATGGGCATCAATCCGTTCGTTCACGGTAGCGCTAAACACACCGACATTATGAAAACCGAAGGGTTAAAGCAGGCGCTGAATAAGTACGGTTTTGATGCCGCGTTCGGCGGCGCACGGCGCGATGAGGAAAAATCCCGCGCGAAAGAACGTATTTACTCCTTTCGTGACCGTTTCCATCGCTGGGACCCGAAAAATCAGCGGCCAGAGTTGTGGCGTAACTATAACGGTCAGATTAATAAAGGCGAAAGTATACGCGTCTTCCCGCTCTCCAACTGGACAGAGCAGGATATCTGGCAATACATCTGGCTGGAAAACATCGACATCGTGCCGCTGTATTTGGCTGCTGAACGCCCGGTTCTGGAACGTGACGGCATGTTGATGATGGTGGATGACGATCGTATCGACCTCCAGCCTGGCGAAGTCATCAAAAAAAGGATGGTGCGCTTCCGTACACTTGGCTGTTGGCCGCTCACCGGGGCGGTGGAATCCCACGCGCAAACGCTGCCGGAAATTATCGAAGAGATGCTGGTTTCTACCACCAGCGAGCGCCAGGGGAGGATGATTGACCGCGATCAGGCGGGGTCGATGGAGCTTAAAAAACGTCAGGGGTATTTCTAAGGAGCCGCCATGAACACCATACTTGCACAACAAATCGCCAATGAAGGCGGCGTCGAAGCCTGGATGATGGCCCAACAGCACAAAAGCCTGCTGCGTTTTTTAACCTGTGGCAGCGTTGATGACGGTAAAAGTACGCTGATAGGTCGTTTGCTGCACGATACCCTGCAAATTTATGAAGATCAGCTCTCTTCTCTACATAATGACAGTAAACGTCATGGCACGCAGGGAGAAAAACTCGATCTGGCGCTGCTGGTAGATGGGCTGCAGGCCGAGCGTGAGCAGGGCATTACTATTGACGTCGCGTACCGCTATTTCTCCACGGAAAAACGAAAATTTATTATCGCCGACACGCCGGGCCATGAACAATATACCCGTAATATGGCGACCGGGGCGTCCACCTGCGATCTGGCGATCCTACTGATCGACGCGCGTAAAGGCGTGCTGGATCAGACGCGTCGCCATAGCTTTATCTCCACTCTGTTGGGGATCAAACACCTGGTGGTGGCAATCAACAAAATGGATCTCGTTGACTACCGCGAAGAGACCTTCGCCCGTATTCGTGAAGATTACCTGACCTTTGCTGAACAGTTGCCGGGCGATCTGGATATTCGCTTTGTCCCGCTTTCGGCGCTGGAAGGGGATAATGTCGCCGCGCAGAGCGCGAATATGCGCTGGTACAGCGGTCCGACGCTGCTGGAAGTCCTGGAAACGGTAGACATACAGCGTGCGGTAGACCGTCAGCCGATGCGCTTTCCGGTACAATACGTCAATCGCCCGAATCTTGATTTTCGGGGGTATGCCGGCACTCTGGCGTCTGGTAGCGTCAAAGTCGGAGAGCGCATTAAAGTGCTGCCGTCTGGCGTGGAATCCAGCGTGGCGCGTATCGTCACTTTTGATGGCGACAAAGAAGAAGCCTGTGCGGGCGAGGCCATTACCCTGGTACTCAACGACGACATTGATATTAGCCGCGGCGATCTGCTGCTGGCGGCAAACGAGACGCTGGCACCTGCGCGGCACGCCGCGATCGACGTGGTATGGATGGCGGAACAGCCGCTGGCGCCGGGCCAAAGCTACGACGTTAAACTCGCGGGCAAGAAAACCCGCGCGCGTATCGAGGCTATTCGCTATCAGATTGATATCAACAATCTGACCCAACGAGACGTCGAGAGTCTGCCGTTAAACGGTATTGGTCTGGTAGAGATGACATTCGATGAGCCGCTCGCGCTGGATATTTATCAGCAAAATCCGGTGACGGGCGGGCTGATTTTTATCGACCGACTTTCTAACGTCACCGTGGGCGCTGGCATGGTGCGGGAACTGGACGAACGCGGAGCGACGCCGCCCGTGGAATACAGTGCGTTTGAGCTGGAGCTGAATGCGCTGGTACGCCGTCATTTTCCGCACTGGGACGCCCGCGATTTGCTGGGAGATAAACATGGCGCTGCATGATGAGAACGTGGTCTGGCACTCTCATCCCGTTACTGTCGCCGCTCGTGAACAGCTCCACGGCCACCGTGGCGTGGTGCTGTGGTTTACCGGACTCTCCGGTTCGGGAAAATCAACGGTGGCCGGCGCGCTGGAAGAGGCGTTACATCAGCGTGGCGTCAGTACCTACCTGTTGGATGGCGATAATGTGCGCCACGGTTTGTGCCGTGATTTAGGCTTTAGCGATGCCGATCGTCAGGAAAATATCCGGCGGGTAGGCGAAGTGGCCAGTCTGATGGCGGACGCCGGCCTGATTGTTTTGACGGCATTTATTTCTCCGCACCGCGCCGAGCGGCAACTGGTAAAAGAGCGCGTCGGCCACGATCGTTTTATCGAGATTTATGTCAATACGCCGCTGGCTATCTGTGAACAGCGCGATCCTAAAGGATTGTATAAAAAAGCGCGCGCGGGCGAGTTGCGTAACTTTACCGGCATCGACGCCATTTACGAAGCGCCTGACTCGCCCCAGGTTCATCTTAATGGTGAACAATTAGTAACAAATTTGGTTTCCCAATTATTAGACCTGCTGAGACGGCGCGATATTATCAGATCCTGAGACACCACCGGGCTTGTATGCCCGGTATGGTCAAGGTTACAGGATTTAATATGCGTAATAGCCATAACATTACTTTCACAAGGTCAGACGCCTTCATGGTCGACGATGACGCCACCAGTGCATTTCCGGGGGCGGTGGTCGGCTTTGTGTCATGGCTGCTGGCGTTGGGGATCCCTTTTCTGCTTTATGGCCCTAACACGCTGTTTTTTTTCCTCTATACCTGGCCCTTTTTCCTCGCGTTAATGCCGGTATCAGTGATTATCGGCATTGCGTTGCATCTGCTGGTAAAGGGCAAAATACTTTTTAGCATTATGTTTACTCTACTGGCCGTAGGCGCGCTGTTCGGCGCGTTATTTATATGGCTATTAGGGTAGACGGGTTATCACTGCGCCTCCGGTCATAATTCAAACCGTAACCAACAATGAGATTATGTTCTCCTTACTCGGGTATACGTAACATCCGGCAAATGTGGTACATTTGCCGGCGTTGTCGCGGCAATCCCGTCCTGAATGTGGAGTCACAGAGGACGTTATGGGATGATGATGCCGTTTTTCAGGGGGCAGGATGGGTAAACTAACGCTGCTGTTGCTGGCTTTACTGGTCTGGCTACAGTACTCGCTGTGGTTCGGTAAGAACGGCATACATGACTATAGCCGCGTCAACGATGATGTGGTCGCGCAGCAGGCGACAAACGCCAAACTTAAAGCGCGTAACGATCAGCTTTTTGCCGAAATTGACGATCTCAATGGCGGCCAGGAAGCGATTGAGGAGCGCGCGCGCAACGAACTTAGCATGACCAAACCGGGCGAAACCTTCTATCGTCTGGTGCCTGACGCCTCAAAACGCGCGGCAACGGCGGGGCAAACTCATCGATAAACCATCCAGGGATTTAACATGGCAGCCACTTTATTGGACGTTTGCGCCGTGGTGCCGGCTGCCGGATTTGGCCGCCGAATGCAAACAGAATGTCCTAAGCAGTATCTCTCAATCGGTAATAAAACCATTCTGGAGCACTCAGTTCATGCGCTGCTGGCGCATCCTCGGGTGACACGCGTTGTTATTGCTATCAGTCCTGGCGATCATCGCTTTGCCCAACTTCCGCTGGCGGATCATCCGCAAATCACCGTTGTGGATGGCGGCAACGAACGCGCTGATTCCGTTTTGGCCGGGTTACAGGCCGTTGCAGAGGCGCAGTGGGTGCTGGTGCACGACGCGGCAAGACCCTGTTTGCATCAGGATGACCTTGCGCGGTTGCTGACCATCAGCGAAAACAGCCGGGTCGGCGGTATCCTCGCCAGTCCGGTGCGCGACACCATGAAACGCGGCGAACCGGGGAAAAACGCTATTGCCCATACCGTAGAGCGCGCCGATTTATGGCACGCGCTCACCCCGCAGTTTTTCCCCCGCGAACTCTTGCACGATTGTCTGACGCGTGCGCTGAATGAAGGCGCGACCATCACCGACGAAGCGTCAGCGCTGGAGTATTGTGGTTTTCATCCGGCGCTGGTAGAAGGTCGCGCGGATAACATCAAGGTCACCCGTCCGGAAGATCTGGCGCTGGCGGAATTTTATCTGACCCGAACCATCCACCAGGAGAAAGCATAATGCGAATTGGACACGGTTTTGACGTACACGCGTTTGGCGGAGAAGGGCCGATTATTATTGGCGGCGTGCGTATCCCTTATGAAAAAGGGCTATTGGCGCATTCCGATGGCGATGTGGCGTTACATGCGCTGACCGATGCGCTGCTGGGCGCGGCGGCGCTTGGCGATATCGGCAAGCTCTTCCCGGATACCGATCCGGCATTTAAGGGAGCGGATAGCCGCGAACTACTGCGTGAAGCCTGGCGTCGTATTCAGGCCAAGGGGTACACCCTCGGCAACGTGGATGTCACCATTATTGCGCAGGCGCCGAAAATGCTGCCGCATATTCCGCAAATGCGCGTCTTTATCGCCGAAGATCTCGGCTGCCATATGGATGACGTTAACGTGAAGGCGACGACGACGGAAAAGCTCGGATTTACCGGACGCGGAGAAGGCATTGCCTGCGAAGCGGTCGCGTTGCTGATGAAGGCGGCGAAATGACAGAGTTTGACAATCTCACCTGGCTGCACGGAAAACCACAAGGTAGCGGATTGCTGAAAGCGAATCCGGAAGATTTTGTGGTGGTTGAAGATTTAGGCTTTACGCCGGATGGTGAAGGCGAGCACATTCTGCTGCGTATTTTGAAAAACGGTTGCAATACCCGTTTTGTCGCTGACGCGCTGGCGAAATTCCTGAAAATTCACGCTCGCGAAGTGAGCTTTGCCGGGCAAAAAGATAAACACGCCGTTACCGAGCAGTGGCTGTGCGCGCGCGTGCCGGGGAAAGAGATGCCCGATTTCAGCGCCTTTCAGCTGGAAGGTTGTAAAGTGCTGGAATACGCGCGTCACAAGCGTAAGCTGCGTTTAGGCGCGCTGAAAGGCAATGCCTTTACGCTGGTGTTGCGTGAAATAAGCGATCGCCGCGATGTCGAAACACGATTGCAGGCGATTCGCGATGGCGGCGTGCCGAACTATTTCGGCGCACAGCGATTCGGCATTGGCGGCAGCAACTTGCAGGGCGCGCTGCGCTGGGCGCAAAGTAACGCGCCGGTGCGCGATCGCAATAAACGCAGTTTTTGGTTGTCGGCGGCGCGTAGCGCGTTGTTTAATCAAATTGTTCACCAGCGGCTGAAGAAACCAGACTTTAATCAAGTTGTTGACGGCGATGCGCTACAATTAGCGGGGCGTGGAAGCTGGTTCGTCGCGACATCTGAAGAACTGCCTGAATTGCAGCGCCGGGTAGACGAAAAAGAGCTGATGATTACAGCATCGTTGCCGGGCAGCGGAGAGTGGGGAACACAGCGTGCGGCGCTGGCGTTTGAGCAAGATGCCATTGCCCAGGAAACGGTGTTGCAATCGCTGTTGCTGCGCGAAAAAGTAGAGGCGTCGCGCAGAGCGATGCTGCTTTATCCGCAACAATTAAGCTGGAACTGGTGGGATGACGTTACCGTCGAGTTACGTTTCTGGCTGCCCGCAGGCAGTTTTGCCACCAGCGTAGTAAGGGAACTGATCAACACAATGGGTGATTATGCGCATATTGCTGAGTAACGATGACGGGGTTCACGCGCCCGGTATACAAACGCTGGCGAAAGCGCTGCGTGAGTTTGCTGATGTACAGGTCGTAGCCCCGGATCGTAACCGCAGCGGCGCGTCTAATTCCCTCACGCTGGAATCTTCGCTTCGTACTTTTACCTTTGATAATGGCGATATCGCCGTACAGATGGGGACGCCGACCGATTGCGTCTATCTGGGCGTTAATGCCTTAATGCGTCCGCGTCCGGATATTGTCGTTTCCGGTATTAACGCGGGTCCGAATCTGGGCGATGATGTGATCTATTCCGGTACAGTCGCCGCGGCGATGGAAGGTCGTCATCTCGGCTTTCCGGCATTAGCGGTCTCCCTTAACGGCTATCAGCATTATGATACGGCTGCAGCCGTGACTTGCGCGCTTTTGCGAGGGTTAAGCCGGGAGCCGTTGCGTACCGGGCGTATTCTCAACGTGAATGTCCCGGATCTACCGTTAGCGCAGATTAAAGGCATCCGCGTGACTCGCTGTGGTAGCCGCCATCCAGCGGATAAAGTAATCCCGCAGGAAGATCCGCGCGGTAATACATTGTACTGGATTGGCCCGCCGGGCGATAAATACGATGCCGGGCCGGATACCGATTTCGCGGCGGTGGATGAAGGCTACGTCTCCGTCACGCCGTTGCATGTGGATTTAACCGCGCACAGCGCGCATGATGTGGTTTCAGACTGGTTAGACAGCGTGGGAGTTGGCACGCAATGGTAAGTGGACGTGTACAGGCTCTTCTTGAACAATTGCGCGCGCAGGGCATCAGAGATGAGCAGGTGCTTAATGCGCTTGCCGCAGTGCCGCGCGAGAAATTTATTGATGAAGCGTTTGAACATAAGGCCTGGGAAAATATCGCTTTGCCGATAGGCCAGGGTCAGACGATTTCGCAGCCCTATATGGTGGCGCGAATGACGGAGCTGCTCGAACTGACGCCGCAATCCAGGGTGCTGGAAATTGGCACCGGTTCCGGCTATCAGACGGCGATTCTGGCGCATCTGGTACATCACGTTTGCTCCGTTGAGCGGATTAAGGGGCTGCAATGGCAGGCGCGCCGCCGCCTGAAGCAGCTCGATTTACATAATGTTTCTACCCGTCATGGCGATGGCTGGCAAGGCTGGCAGGCGCGTGCGCCGTTTGACGCTATCATTGTGACGGCCGCGCCGCCGGAAATTCCTACCGCGCTCATGGCACAGTTGGATGAAGGCGGCATTCTTGTTCTGCCTGTGGGCGATGAGCAGCAGTTTTTGAAACGCGTGCGTCGCCGGGGCGGCGAATTTATTATCGATACCGTGGAGGCCGTTCGCTTCGTCCCGTTAGTCAAGGGAGAGCTGGCCTAGTTTGCCCTGCAAACACCCACTCTTACGCCTGATGAAGCCGAAACGAATACCTGGAGTTTTCCTGGTTATTCCCGGTGGGTTAAGCGTATCGTGAACACATTTTCCCGTGTTCACTTAATGCGTTGCACGGTTCTTACGTCACTGGTTGTTAACCAAATTTTTTCCTGGGGGATAAATGAGCGCGGGAAGCCCAAAATTCACCGTTAGTCGCATTGCGGCACTATCACTGGTTTCACTATGGCTGGCAGGTTGTACCAGTTCGTCAAACCCTCCGGCGCCGGTCACGTCTGTGGACAGTGGTTCGTCATCAAATACCAATTCCGGGATGTTGATCACACCGCCGCCAAAAATGGGCGCGACGACGCAACAAACGCCGCAACAAGCGCCGCAAATTCAACCCGTTCAGCGTCCTGTAACGCAGCCCATGCAAACTCAACCGGTCACGGAACAGCCCGTGCAGATGGAAAATGGGCGAATCGTATACAATCGCCAGTATGGGAATATTCCGAAAGGTAGCTATACGGGTGGCAGTACTTACACCGTGAAAAAGGGTGATACGCTTTTTTACATCGCCTGGATTACCGGGAACGATTTCCGCGATCTGGCCCAGAGAAACAGTATTTCTGCCCCGTATAGCCTGAATGTAGGGCAAACTTTGCAAGTTGGTAACGCATCCGGTACGCCAATTACTGGCGGAAATGCGATCACCCAGGCGGATGCAGCACAGCAAGGAGTTGTGACCAGGTCTGCACAAAATTCCACCGTTGCAGTTGCGTCTCAACCAACAATTACGTATTCTGAGGGCTCAGGTGAACAAAGTGCTAACAAAATGTTGCCAAACAACAAGCCTGCTGGGACGGTTGTCACAGCGCCTGTAACGGCACCAACGGTAAGCACGACCGAACCAAATGCAAGCAGTACGTCAACCAGCGCGCCGATTTCCGCATGGCGCTGGCCGACGGATGGCAAAGTGATCGAAAACTTTGGCGCTTCCGAAGGGGGCAATAAAGGGATCGACATTGCAGGCAGTAAGGGACAGGCTATCGTCGCAACCGCTGATGGGCGCGTCGTATATGCCGGTAACGCACTGCGTGGTTACGGTAATCTTATTATCATCAAACATAACGATGATTACCTGAGTGCCTACGCCCATAATGATACGATGCTGGTCCGGGAACAACAGGAAGTTAAGGCGGGGCAAAAAATCGCTACTATGGGTAGCACCGGCACCAGCTCTACACGCTTGCATTTTGAAATTCGTTACAAGGGGAAATCCGTAAACCCGCTGCGTTATTTACCGCAGCGATAAAGCGGCGGAACCAGGCTTTGACTTGCTAGTTCCGTCAAGGGATCACGGGTAGGAGCCACCTTATGAGTCAGAATACGCTGAAAGTTCATGATTTAAATGAAGACGCGGAATTTGATGAGAACGGAGTAGAGGCTTTTGACGAAAAAGCCTTGAGTGAAGAGGAACCCAGTGATAACGACCTGGCTGAAGAAGAGCTGTTATCGCAAGGGGCCACACAGCGTGTGTTGGACGCGACTCAGCTTTACCTTGGTGAGATTGGGTATTCACCACTGTTAACAGCCGAAGAAGAAGTCTATTTTGCGCGTCGCGCACTGCGTGGAGATGTCGCTTCTCGCCGTCGCATGATTGAGAGTAACCTGCGTCTGGTGGTAAAAATTGCCCGCCGTTATGGCAATCGTGGACTGGCGTTGCTGGACCTGATTGAAGAGGGCAATCTGGGGCTTATCCGTGCAGTCGAGAAGTTTGACCCGGAACGCGGGTTCCGCTTCTCAACATACGCAACCTGGTGGATTCGCCAGACAATCGAACGGGCGATTATGAACCAAACCCGTACGATTCGCTTGCCGATTCACATTGTTAAAGAGCTGAACGTATACCTGCGCACCGCACGTGAGTTGTCGCATAAACTGGACCACGAACCGAGTGCGGAAGAAATTGCAGAGCAACTGGATAAACCGGTTGATGACGTCAGCCGTATGCTTCGTCTCAACGAGCGCATTACCTCGGTAGACACCCCGCTGGGCGGTGATTCCGAAAAAGCGTTGCTGGACATCCTGGCCGATGAAAAAGAGAACGGTCCGGAAGACACCACGCAAGATGACGATATGAAACAGAGCATCGTCAAATGGTTGTTCGAACTGAACGCCAAACAGCGTGAAGTGCTGGCGCGCCGTTTCGGTCTGCTGGGATATGAAGCTGCGACACTGGAAGATGTAGGCCGTGAAATCGGTCTTACGCGTGAACGTGTTCGTCAGATTCAGGTTGAAGGCCTGCGCCGTCTGCGCGAAATTCTGCAGACGCAGGGGCTGAATATCGAAGCGCTGTTCCGCGAGTAAGTACCCTTGTCAAAAAAAGGCCAGTCTGTCGACTGGCCTTTTTTTTACCGTTTGTCTTCTGCCAGCAGCGGCGGGATACTCGGCACCATTGGCGCGTCATCAATATCTTTTTGCGTCATGCGAAACGCTTGTGGATAGTGTTCGCGGCTGGTACGGCGTAACGGTTCGGTATCGCGCCAGGTATACAGACAATGCTGACACTGATATACCGTCCAGACTCCTTTTACCGGCGAAGTCGCCATGAGTTCAATATGTGCATCGGCACAGCGTGGACAAATCATCGGTTACTCCTTATTTACGGTTGGCCAGCATGGCGGTCAGCTTTTCAGCCCAGGCTTTAGTTTCCGGTAAATCAACAACCGGCTGGCTATAGTGACCACGGTTATCTGGCGCAACCGGCGTGGTGGCGTCAATGATCAGCTTGTCGGTAATCCCCGCCGGGCTTGAGCCCGGGTCCAGTTCCAGGACGGACATATTCGGTAGCTGTACCAGATCGCCTGCCGGATTCACTTTCGACGACAATGCCCACATCACCTGTGGCAGATTGAATGGATCGACATCTTCATCGACCATGATCACCATCTTCACATATCCCAGACCGTGCGGCGTCGTCATCGCTCGCAGGCCCACCGCGCGGGCAAAGCCGCCGTAGCGTTTTTTGGTCGAGATGATGGCCAGCAGGCCGTGGGTGTACATGGCGTTTACCGCCTGCACTTCCGGAAATTCGGCTTTCAGCTGTTGATACAGTGGCACGCAGGTCGCCGGCCCCATCAGGTAGTCGATTTCTGTCCACGGCATACCTAAATAGAGCGATTCAAAAATGGGTTTGCTGCGGTAAGAGACCTTATCGATACGCACCACGGTCATGTTGCGACCGCCGGAATAGTGGCCGGTAAATTCGCCGAACGGTCCTTCAATTTCACGTTTACGGCTTTCGATGACCCCTTCAAGAATGACTTCAGATCCCCACGGCACATCAAAACCGGTCAGCGGCGCGGTGGCGATAGGATAGGGGCTTTCACGCAGCGCGCCTGCCATTTCATACTCTGACTGATCGTATTTCAGCGGCGTTGCGCCCATCAGGGTAATGATCGGATCGTTACCCAGCGTGATCGCAATCGGCAGATCTTCCCCGCGCTCTTCAGCTTTGTGCAGGTGCAATGCGATATCATGCATCGGCACTGGTTGCAGACCCAGCTTACGCTTGCCTTTAACTTCCATACGGTAGATGCCGACATTCTGTTTGCCGAAGTTATCGGGATCGAGCGGATCGCGTGATACCACACAGGCTTTATCCAGATAGAATCCGCCGTCGCCGTCGTTCAGACGAAACAGCGGCAGGATATCAAACAGGTTGATTGCGTCGCCGTCGACGGTATTTTCCGCCCAGCCCGGATTCGCCCGCCGTTCCGGCGCTACCGGAAAATTGTCCCAGCGGCGAATAAATTCATCGATCTGTTTTTTAACCGGCGTGTTAGGCGGCAAACCCAGTGAGATGGCATGGTTCTGCCAGGAACCGATGGTATTCATCGCCACGCGGGCGTCGGTAAAACCACGAATATTGTCAAACCACAGCGCGGGCGCGCCATCGCCGATTCGTCCCGTTGCGTTGGCAGCGGCGGCGAGATCCGGCTCCGCATTCACTTCCTCGCTGATTTTCAGCAGTTGTCCCTGCTGATCCAGCGCATGTAAAAAACTGCGCAAATCATCAAATGCCATTATCCATTCTCCTGTGAAAAATTTGCTGCCTGTCGCAGTCCTTGCCAGCGACGCGCGCGCGTATGCTCCAGACCAAACTGGTCGAGAACGCGCGCTACGATATGCTGGATAATATCGTCAACG
Organism: Salmonella sp. SSDFZ54; assembly: GCF_004010735.1. NCBI lineage: Bacteria > Pseudomonadati > Pseudomonadota > Gammaproteobacteria > Enterobacterales > Enterobacteriaceae > Salmonella > Salmonella sp. SSDFZ54. Next base: position 798,353 of record NZ_CP034819.1, on the reverse strand, counting down.
GTTTGCGGCAGGTTGTAGAACGCGGGCATGGGCGGCACTATCGCCACCCCCATACGAGAAAGCGCAAGCATGTTTTCCAGATGAATCGTGCTGAGCGGCATTTCACGCGGCACAAGCACCAGCTTGCGACCCTCTTTCAACACGACATCGGCAGCGCGTCCCACCAGCCCCTCGGCATAGCCGGCGCGAACCCCCGCCAGTGTTTTCATACTGCAGGGGATAATAATCATGCCGTCGGTACGAAATGAGCCGGAGGAAATGGTCGCCGCCTGATCGGCCGGGCTATGACAATAATCTGCCAGGGCGGCTACCTCAGCGGGCGTGTAGGGCGTCTCCAGTTCAATAGTGGTTTTCGCCCACTTTGACATTACCAGATGCGTTTCAACATCAGGTATCGCCCGCAATGCCTGGAGTAGCTCGACGCCAAGCGGCGCGCCGGTCGCACCGGTCATCCCCACAATCAATCTCATTTCTTACCTCAAATATCGTTCGTATACGAACATTTTGATCAAAATACGCCCACACGGCCTTTGCGACAAGATCGCTCCCGATGCCTGCGCACGTTTAGCTAAAGCATTCGTCATTAAAAAACCGTGCATAAGTCGTTATGATAGAAAAAGTTAATTTATCCGGAGCGCTCATGGAGTTACGAAACACCGCGTTTCATCTGTTACGCCAACTTTTTCAGCAACATACCGCACGCTGGCAGCATGAACTACCGGAGCTCACCAAACCTCAATATGCGGTGATGCGCGTTATTGCTGAACATCCGGGTATTGAACAGGTCGATCTGACCGAAGCGGCGGTCAGCACTAAAGCGACGCTGGCGGAGATGTTAAGCCGGATGGAAAATCGTGGGCTGGTAAAGCGAGAAAACGATCCGCTGGATAAACGTCGGCGTTTTGTCTATCTCACCGTTCAGGGCCAAACGTTGCTCGCCGCCTCGATACCACTGGGGGATCGCGTTGACGATGAATTTTTGGGGCGACTGAGCGCTGAAGAACGCGAACAGTTTACGCAACTGGTACGCAAGATGATGACGTAAGCGGCTTGCGCCGCTCCGCTATTTTTTGGCCATCAGCAGTGAGATATCCACTTTGGCCAGCGCCCGAATTGCGCTTTCCGGCAGGCCGTCATCGGTGACGATTTGGTTGAATTCCGCCAGCGGTAACGCCAGCCACGTCGCGACCTGGCCGTATTTGGTCGCGTCGCACACTAGAATTTTTTGGCGGCTGGCGCTGGCGACGGCCCGTTTCACCGTGACTTTATCTTCTGCCGGCGTTGAAATACCGCGCACGCTCCAGGACGAGGCGGAAATAAAGGCCTGGTCAATCATCAGCCCGCGCAAAAGCGTCGCTGCGGCTTCACCGACGCACGACCGGTTTTCCCGGCATACCGCCCCGCCAGTGTGAATAATTGTGCAATCGCTATTGTCCATCAGGTAATCGGCGATAACGAAATCATTCGTCACCACCGTAAGTTTATTCATCGTAACCAGCTGCCTGGCAATCGCCAGCGTGGTAGTACCTGCATCAAGGTAGATACAGCTTTCTGGCTGTACCAGGCTGGCGGCCAGTTTGCCAATCGCCGCTTTCTGCGGCGTCGCCAGTTCGGTTTTGATCTGATGCGAGGGTTCGTGCGCCACGCGAGTCGATGATTGCACGCCGCCAGAGACCTGGATTACCGCGCCTTGCTGCTCCAGTTTTTGTAAGTCACGGCGGATAGTCATGTGGGATACATGCATGCGCTCGGTCAGTTCAGCGATACTGACGATGCCTTTCTCCGCCACCATATCAAGAATGATTTGTCGACGCTCAGTAGGTATCAACGTCTGCTCCTTTCTTTAGTCCTGTCGCGATTTTACGCGATTTCTCGTCACAGCGTGTGAAGTTCTATGAGGATTGCCTTCACAAAAAATAACACATTTTGTTATTTTTTGTGAAACAACTCACCGCAATTGTTTACAAAAACGCCTATATTCACATAACAAAACATAATATCACGTAGATTAACATGGAGTGATAATGACAACAGGAACCGATTTTCATGTCGGCATTGTGGGGCTTGGCTCAATGGGAATGGGCGCTGCGCGTTCATGCCTGCGCGCCGGGCTTTCCACATGGGGGGCCGATCTTAACCCGCAAGCGTGCGCGAATCTTCTTGCTGAAGGGGCTTGTGGGGCTGCCGCCAGCGCCAGGGAGTTCGCCGGCGTCGTGGATGCGTTAGTCATTCTGGTCGTCAATGCCGCCCAGGTCAGACAGGTGTTATTCGGTGAGGATGGCGTCGCCCATCTGATGAAACCCGGAAGCGCGGTGATGGTTTCGTCCACGATCTCAAGCGCCGACGCGCAAGAGATCGCCGCGGCGTTGACGGCATTGAATCTTAACATGCTGGATGCGCCGGTTTCCGGCGGCGCGGTAAAAGCGGCGCAGGGCGAAATGACGGTGATGGCCTCCGGGAGCGAGGCGGCGTTTACCCGCCTGAAGCCTGTGCTGGACGCCGTTGCCAGCAACGTTTATCGCATCAGCGATACGCCGGGCGCAGGCTCAACTGTCAAAATCATTCATCAACTGCTGGCTGGCGTGCATATTGCGGCGGCGGCCGAAGCGATGGCGCTGGCCGCGCGGGCCGGTATTCCTCTGGACGTGATGTATGACGTCGTGACCCATGCCGCCGGCAACTCCTGGATGTTTGAAAACCGTATGCAGCATGTCGTTGACGGCGACTATACCCCGCGTTCGGCCGTCGACATTTTTGTCAAAGATTTGGGGCTGGTTGCCGACACGGCGAAAGCGCTGCGCTTCCCCTTACCGCTGGCCTCTACGGCGTTAAATATGTTCATCAGCGCCAGTAACGCCGGTTATGGCAAAGAGGATGACAGCGCTGTGATCAAAATTTTCTCGGGGATTACTCTGCCTGGCGTCACGCCTGAGGAGCCGTCATGTTAAAAATTGGCGTCATTGCCGACGATTTTACCGGCGCGACTGACATCGCCAGTTTTCTGGTCGAAAACGGGATGCCGACAGTGCAGATCAATGATGTCCCAACCGGGACGCAACCGGAAGGGTGCGACGCGGTGGTTATCAGCCTGAAAACCCGCTCATGCCCGGCGCAAGAGGCGATAAAACAATCGCTGGCGGCGCTGGTATGGCTGAAAAAACAGGGCTGCCAGCAAGTCTATTTCAAATATTGCTCGACTTTCGATAGTACCACCGAAGGCAATATCGGCCCGGTCACCGATGCGCTGATGGTGGCGCTGGATACCTCATTTACCGTGATTTCTCCCGCGCTGCCGGTTAACGGACGCACGGTTTATCAGGGCTATCTGTTTGTCATGAACCACTTGCTGGCGGAGTCCGGTATGCGCCACCACCCTATCAATCCGATGACCGACAGCTACCTGCCGCGTCTGATGGAAGCGCAGGCGCAAGGGCGCTGCGGCGTTATTCCGGCTCAGACGATTGATGAAGGCGTTGCCGCGACCCGTGCGGCGCTGTCGCGTTTACAGCAGGAAGGATATCGCTACGCGGTACTTGACGCGCTCAATGAGCGGCACCTGGAAATCCAGGGCGAGGTTTTGCGTGATGCCCTGCTGGTGACCGGCGGTTCCGGGCTGGCAATGGGGCTGGCGCGTCAGTGGGCGAAGCACGGCGTTTCTCAGGCCCGTTCCGCAGGCTATCCACTGAGCGGTCGCGCGGTGGTGCTTTCCGGTTCCTGTTCGCAAATGACGAATCAGCAGGTGGCTTTCTATCGACAACATGCTCCCACACGCGACGTTGACGTGGCGCGCTGCCTGTCATCCGAGACGCGCGAGGCCTACGCTGAAGCGCTGGCGCAGTGGGTGCTCAGTCAGGACAGCGAACTGGCGCCAATGATTAGCGCCACCGCCTCCACGCAGGCGCTGGCTGCCATCCAGCAGCAATATGGTGCTACCGAAGCCAGCTATGCGGTAGAGGCGCTCTTTTCCCTGCTGGCCGCTCGCTTAGCGGAAGGCGGTATCACCCGGTTTATCGTGGCGGGCGGCGAAACCTCGGGCGTGGTGACGCAAAGCCTCGGTATTACCGGTTTTCACATCGGACCGTGCATTTCACCCGGCGTGCCGTGGGTCAATGCGCTCCATGCGCCGGTCTCGCTGGCGCTAAAGTCAGGCAATTTTGGCGATGAATCCTTTTTCATCCGCGCTCAAAGGGAGTTTCAGGTATGACGACACTGGCAAAAGAAGAGCACGCTTTGCGAGAAGAGATGGTCAGGATAGCCGCCTCGTTTTTCCAGCGCGGCTATGCCACCGGCTCGGCAGGCAACCTCTCGCTGTTACTGCCGGACGGCAATATTCTGGCGACGCCCACCGGTTCGTGTCTGGGTAATCTCGACCCGCAGCGGCTATCCAAAGTGGACCCGCAGGGCGAATGGCTCAGCGGCGATAAACCGTCTAAAGAGGTGCGTTTTCATCTGGCGTTGTATCGCAATAACCCTTGCTGCAAGGCCGTGGTACATCTGCACAGCACCTGGTCAACGGCGCTTTCCTGTCTCGAAGGGCTGGACCCGCAAAATGTGATTCGCCCGTTTACCCCCTATGTGGTGATGCGGATGGGCGACATTCCGCTGGTTCCCTACTATCGCCCGGGGGATGACCGAATTGCCCGCGATTTGGCAGCGCTGGCGGCCCGGCATCAGGCCTTTTTACTGGCTAATCATGGGCCGGTCGTGTGCGGGGAGAATTTGCAGGAAGCCGCTAATAATACCGAGGAGCTGGAAGAGACGGCAAAGCTGATTTTTATCCTTGGCGAACGCCCGATTCGTTATTTAACCACCGAAGAAATTGCGCAGTTAAGGAGATAACCCGATGCCGCGTTTTGCCGCCAATTTGTCGATGATGTTTACCGAAGTGCCGTTTATCGAGCGTTTTGCCGCCGCTGCCGAAGCCGGTTTTCAGGCCGTTGAGTTTCTGTTCCCCTACGGCTTTGCCGCCAGCGAGATTAAAGCCCAGCTATCGCGTCATGATCTGACGCTGGCGCTGTTTAATACTTCGGCGGGCGATACCGCGGCGGGCGAGTGGGGACGTGCCGCGCTACCGGGGCGCGAACACGACGCGCGCGCCGATATCGATCTGGCTCTGGAATACGCTCTGGCGCTGGAATGCGAGCAGGTTCACATCATGGCGGGCGTAGTGCCGGATGGCGCTGATGGCGCACGTTATCGCGCCACGTTTATCGATAATTTGCGTTATGCCGCCGACCGGTTTGCTGCCCACGATAAACGTATTTTGATCGAAGCGCTGAGTCCCGGCGTTAAACCCGGCTACCTCTTTTCCAGCCAATATCAGGCGCTGGGCATCGCAGAAGAGGTTGACCGCCCGAATGTGTTCATCCAGCTCGACACTTTCCACGCGCAAAAAGTGGATGGCAATTTGAGTCACCTGATTCGCGAGTATGCGGGCCGCTATGCCCATGTACAAATCGCCTCGCTACCGGACAGACATGAACCGGATGATGGCGAGATCAACTACCCATGGCTGTTCCGGCTGTTCGATGACGTAGGTTATCGCGGCTGGATAGGCTGCGAATACCAACCACGGAATACCACGCAGGACGGGCTTGGCTGGTTTAACGCCTGGCGCTAACCCTGAACTACCCTACACAACAATAAAGAGGACATCCGGATGCAGATTATCATTACCGGCGGGGGCGGCTTTTTAGGCCAGAAACTCGCAAGCGCCTTATTAAACTCATCGCTGGCGTTTAACGAACTGCTTCTTGTTGATTTAAAAATGCCTGCACGGTTATCAGATTCCCCTCGTTTACGCTGCCTGGAAGCTGACTTAACCCAGCCGGGCGTGCTGGAGAACGTGATTACCGCTAATACCTCTGTTGTTTATCATCTCGCTGCGATTGTCAGCAGCCATGCGGAAGACGATTTCGATCTGGGATGGAAAGTTAACCTGGATCTTACCCGCCAGTTACTTGAGGCGTGTCGTCGGCAACCGCAGAAAATTCGTTTTGTCTTCTCCAGCTCGCTTGCCGTTTATGGCGGTACGCTGCCGGAATGCGTCACCGATACCACCGCACTCACGCCGCGCTCGTCTTATGGCGCGCAGAAGGCCGCCTGTGAACTGTTGGTCAACGACTATACCCGCAAAGGCTATGTGGATGGGCTGGCGCTGCGTTTGCCGACGATCTGTGTTCGCCCGGGTAAACCAAACCGCGCCGCCTCTTCTTTTGTCAGCGCGATTATTCGTGAACCGTTGCAGGGCGAGACGACCGTCTGCCCGGTGTCGGAAAGTTTGCGGCTGTGGATTTCCAGCCCGGCGACGGTGATCCATAACCTGTCGCTGGCCGCAACGTTACCCGCGCCTGGCGAGGCGAGCAGCATCAACTTACCCGGGATCAGCGTAACCGTGGGCGAGATGCTGGAAACGTTGTGTCAGGCGGGCGGCCAGGCGGCGCGCGATCGGGTTACGCATCAGCGCGACGAAGGCGTCGAGAAAATTGTCGCCTCCTGGCCGGGACGTATCGATAACCAGCGTGCGCTGGCGTTAGGTTTTGTCGCCGATAAACGCTTCGATGACATTATTGAACGCTTTCGACAAGATGATATGGAGGGGAGGTCATGACAAGTTTACCGACCCCAATTATCGGCCTGATCGTTGCCGTTTTCGTTCTGGTATGGCTGGTGTTACGCACCCGTGTTCATGCGCTGATCGCGATGCTGGCGGCGGCCTGTATTGCCGGTCTGTTGGGGGGAATGGGCATTGATAAAACGCTCTCTGTCATCACCAGCGGATTCGGTACGACGCTGGGCAGCATTGGCCTGGTGATTGGTCTCGGCGTAATGATGGGGCGCTTGCTGGAGGTTTCCGGCGCGGCGGAGCGTATCGCCTGGAGCTTTATCAAATGGCTGGGGAAACGCCGTGAAGAGTGGGCGCTGGCGATCACGGGTTATATTGTCAGCATCCCCATTTTCGTCGATTCCGCTTTTGTCATTCTTTATCCGGTGGCGAAAGCGCTGGCGAAAAGCGGTAAACGTTCGCTACTGACGCTGGGCGTCGCGCTGGCGGGCGGGCTGGTGGTCACTCACCATACGGTACCTCCGACGCCAGGCCCGCTGGGGGTAGCCGGGATTTTTAACGTCGACATCGGCGCAATGTTATTGACCGGGATGGCGCTGGCGGTGCCCTGTGTGATCGGCATTGTGTTCTATGCGCAGTGGCTGGATAAACGCTACCCTGATTTCGTGCCGCGTACGCTGAACGCCGATGAAGTCAATGCCGCGCTGGAGCAGTACAATAAAGAGAAAGAGCAAAAGGATCTGCCGAGCCTGACGCTCTCTCTGCTGCCTATTGTGGTGCCGATCGTGCTGATCTTCCTGAAGGCTATCTGTTCCACCCTCGCCACTGTAGAAGGATGGTCCGGCCTGGCGACGCATCCGGTGGTACAGGCAATCAACTTTGTGGGAAGTCCAGTGATCGCGTTGGCCATCAGCGTTCTGCTGGCGGTGTATACGCTGGTGCCGCGCATGGATAAACATACCACCGCAGAGCGTCTGGAAGAGGGCTTGCAAAGCGCCGGGATTATCTTACTGGTCACGGGCGCTGGCGGCGCGTTGGGCGCGATCCTGCGCGACAGCGGCGCGGGGCAACAGCTGGCGGAGCAGGTTGCCAACCTGCCGATCTCGCCGATCCTGATCCCGTTTATCGTGGCGACGCTGGTACGCCTGATTCAGGGATCGGGGACGGTGGCGATGATCACTGCCGCCTCGATTTCCGCGCCGATCCTGGCGCAGATCCCCGGCATCAATATGTTGCTTGCCGCTCAGGCCGCAACGATGGGGTCGCTGTTCTTCGGCTACTTCAACGATAGCCTGTTCTGGGTGGTTAACCGCATGATGGGCGTCTCTGATGTCAAACAGCAGATGGTGGTTTGGTCTGTACCGACGACCATTGCCTGGGCGATTGGCGGCACCGGCGTGGCGCTGATTAACCTGCTGTTCGGTTCCGGCGGCAGTTGGCTCGATCCGTTACTGCCGATTGTCGTTCTGGCGGCAATTATGCTGTGGGTGCGTTGGCAGGCGCAGGGGATCAAAGACAAGCTGGTAGTTAAGGATTAAGACGGTATTATCCGTCCGGGAGCGCAATGCTCCCGGGCTGGCTACAATGATGGGGCGTGCTCCCCGCAATCCCATTGCGAACGTAAAAAATCAATAAATGCGCGTACTTTTGTCGATACATGGCGGGCGTCCGGATAAACGGCATAAATGCCCTGACGGGGAAAATGATAGTCGGGTAACAGGTGAATTAACGTTCCATCCTCCAGTGCGGTGTTGACTAACCATTGCGGCAGTAATGCGACGCCGCTTCCTGCGAGAGCGAAGGCCATCAGCGAGCGCGCGCTGTCGACAGAAATTTTGCCGGCTTTGCTTATCTCCAGGCGTGAGTGTTGGCCATGATTATTCGTTACTGTCCACCGTAGCGGCGTAGGTAATCGCTCATGAATAATCCATTCCGCCTGGGCCAACGACTCCAGTGACGACACGGGGTGGCGGGCGAGCCACTGCGGCGCGGCGACCGGCAGAATGGTAAAGCGGGATATCAGCGCGGCGCGATAGCGGGAGTCCGCCAGCGAGCCAAGCCGAATCGCCACATCAAAGCGCTCGGCAATTAAATCGGCATGATGTGATGAGGACATATGCCGAATACGGAGATCGGGATGGCGCTGACTAAACTGCGCCAGTACCGGAATGACCACCTGTTCGCCAAACTCGGACGTAGTGGTAATACGTAACTCGCCGCCCAGCCCACTATGGCTGGCACGCACTTCATCCTGCAAATTTTTCGCTGCATTGAGTAAATTCACGCCTTTTTGGTAAAAGAGGACGCCGGCGTCTGTGAGCGTCAGTCGTCGGGTGGAACGTAGCAGTAACGTTACGCCAAGCTCTTTTTCAAGCTGCCGAATATTAAAACTCACTACCGCTTTTGTTTGGCCCGATGCGGCCGCCGCCGCCGTGAAGCTGCCGCTATCTACCACGGCGATAAACAGCGACATACGCTGCAAATTGAGCATGGCGAGCTCCTTTACTGTCAAAATTATTTTGACAGTATATCGTTGAAGCGCGGACTTATCTGGCTTTCTCCGGACGGCTACATTAGCGCCTCTGACGGAGGATGCATAATGACGTATCGCAGTAAAGTGGCAGTGGTTTACCTGCTCGGCTTCTTTCTTGATCTGATTAATCTGTTTATTGCCAGCGTGGCTTTTCCTGCGATGTCCGTGGATCTGCATACGTCCATATCGGCGCTGGCATGGGTGAGTAACGGTTATATCGCAGGATTAACGCTGATCGTTCCGTTTAGCGCGTTTCTTTCGCGTTATCTCGGCGCACGACGGTTGATCATATTTTCGCTCATTCTGTTTAGCGTTGCCGCCGCTGCCGCAGGTTTTGCCGATTCATTACACAGCCTTGTTTTCTGGCGTATTGTGCAGGGGGCGGGCGGTGGCTTATTGATCCCGGTTGGTCAGGCGTTAACCTGGCAACAGTTTGAACCGCATGAACGCGCTGGCGTGTCATCGGTTGTCATGATGGTGGCGCTACTGGCGCCGGCATGTTCGCCTGCGATTGGTGGGCTGCTGGTGGAAACGTGCGGCTGGCGCTGGATATTCTTTGCCACGCTGCCGGTGGCCGTTCTCACTTTATTGCTCGCTTATTGTTGGCTGAACGCCGCGTCGACGACAATGGCGTCAGCAAGATTGCTCCATCTGCCGTTGTTGACGGACAGGCTGCTGCGTTTTGCCATGATCGTCTATCTGTGCGTACCGGGTATGTTCATTGGTATCAGCGTGGTCGGGATGTTTTATCTACAGAACGTCGCGCAGCTATCTCCTGCGGCGGCGGGGTCGCTGATGATCCCCTGGTCGATCGCTTCATTTGTCGCCATTATGCTTACTGGACGTTACTTCAATCGGCTTGGGCCGCGTCCGCTGATTATCGTCGGCTGTCTTCTTCAGGCCGCAGGGATACTGCTTTTAACTAACGTTACGCCTGCGACATCGCACCGTGTACTGATGATGATATTCGCCTTAATGGGCGCTGGCGGCAGTTTGTGCAGCAGTACCGCGCAGAGTGGCGCTTTCCTGACTATTGCTCGCCGGGACATGCCTGACGCCAGCGCGCTATGGAATCTTAATCGTCAGATCAGCTTTTTCCTTGGCGCGACGCTGTTGACGCTGCTGTTAAATGCGCTCCAGCGCGTTATGTCGCTTGAGGTTGCTTATCGCTGGACCTTTATTGCCGCCGCCGGTATCACCCTGCTGCCCCTTATTTACGCTGTTTGTCTAAACAATAGACAGGCGCTTCTGTGCCTGAAAAAGGAAAGATCATGAATCCATATAAAGAAGAAATTATTCACGCCCATGCGGCGATTGAGAACTGGCTTAGTAAGGGGGTGGGTAGCCTGGAGGCGTTGATAGCGCGTTTTGCTGTTGATTTTACGATGATAACGCCAGGAGGTATTTGTCTGGATTATCCGGCGCTGGGCGCTTTTTTCCAGGCGCAGCGCGGGTGTCGCCCGGGGCTGGTTATCGTGGTTGAGCACATTGACCTTGTGGCGGAGTGGCCGGAAGGCGCCGCGCTGCGTTATCGTGAGCGCCAGCAACTGCCGGGCCAGGCTGAGACGGTACGCTGGTCGACGGTCATTTTAAAAAGGGAAAGAGGACGGATAGTCTGGCGTCATTTACATGAAACGACAGTCACAGCCTGAAAAGCCTGTTCCGGCGCGCAGACCCGATAGCGCGGTGCTATCGGGTCTGACACGTTTACACTAGACTTTTCAGCCGATAGATCCACTCCAGCGCCTGGCGTGGCGTCAGGGAGTCCGGATCGAGATTCTCCAGCGCTTCAACGGCAGGCGATGTCTCCTCCGGGGCGGCAAGCAACGACATTTGCGTGCCGTCCACCTGCGTTGCCGCCGCATTGGGCGAGATGCTCTCCAGCTCGCGGAGTTTTTGGCGCGCGCGTTTGATGACTTCTTTAGGGACGCCCGCAAGCGCCGCGACCGCCAGACCATAGCTCTTACTTGCCGCGCCGTCCTGCACGCTGTGCATAAACGCGATAGTATCGCCGTGTTCCAGCGCATCCAGGTGGACGTTCGCCACGCCTTCCATTTTCTCCGGTAATTGGGTCAGCTCGAAGTAGTGGGTAGCGAACAGCGTTAACGCTTTAATCTTATTCGCGAGATTCTCCGCGCAGGCCCAGGCCAACGACAGCCCGTCATACGTAGAGGTACCGCGCCCGATTTCATCCATCAATACCAGACTGTTTTCCGTGGCATTATGCAGAATGTTCGCGGTTTCGGTCATCTCCACCATAAAGGTCGAACGCCCGGAAGCCAGGTCGTCCGCTGCGCCGACGCGGGTAAAAATACGGTCGATGGGGCCGATTTCCACGTTTTGCGCCGGAACGTAACTGCCGATATAGGCCAGCAGGGCGATCAATGCCGTTTGTCGCATATAGGTACTTTTACCGCCCATATTGGGGCCGGTAATGATCAACATCCGGCGCTGCGGCGACAGGTTGAGCGGGTTAGCGATAAACGGCTCATTCAGTACCTGTTCAACCACCGGGTGGCGACCTTCGGTAATACGGATACCGGGTTTATCGGTAAATGTCGGGCAGGTGTAATTCAGCGTCCAGGCGCGTTCGGCCAGGTTAACCAGCACATCCAGCTCCGCCAGCGCGTTGGCGCTCTGCTGTAAATCGGCCAGATGCGGCAACAGCAGATCAAACAATTCGTCATATAGCTGTTTTTCCAGCGCCAGCGCTTTGCCTTTCGAGGTCAGAACTTTATCTTCGTACTCTTTAAGCTCAGGAATAATGTAGCGTTCGGCATTTTTCAGCGTCTGGCGACGCACATAATTGATGGGCGCCAGATGGCTTTGACCACGGCTAATCTGAATGTAATAACCATGTACCGCGTTATAGCCGACTTTCAGCGTATCCAGCCCGGTACGCTCGCGCTCGCGAATTTCCAGACGATCGAGATAATCGGTGGCGCCGTCCGCCAGCGCGCGCCATTCGTCCAGCTCTTCATGGTAGCCGGGCGCAATAACGCCGCCGTCGCGGACCAGTACCGGCGGCGCGTCAATAATGGCGCGTTCCAGGAGGTCGCGCAGCTCGGCGAAATCGCCCATTTTTTTACGCAACGCCTGTACCGGCGCGCTGTCAACGGTTTCAAGCTGAGCGTGCAATTCCGGCAGCTGCTGGAAGGCGTGACGCATTCGGGCGAGATCGCGCGGACGCGCGGTGCGCAGCGCCAGACGCGCAAGGATACGCTCCAAATCGCCGACCTGACGCAGCACCGGTTGCAGTTCGCTGACGGTGTCCTGCAAGGCGCCGATGGTCTGCTGGCGTTCACGTAATATGTCGGTATTTCGTACCGGCATATGCAGCCAGCGTTTAAGCATTCGGCTACCCATTGGCGTCACGGTACAGTCAAGCACCGCGGCGAGGGTATTTTCGACACCGCCGGCCAGGTTCTGGGTAATTTCCAGATTGCGGCGGGTCGCGGCATCCATAATGATGCTGTCCTGCTGGCGTTCCATCGTAATGGAACGAATATGCGGCAGGGAGGTGCGCTGGGTATCTTTTACGTACTGTAACAGGCAGCCTGCCGCACATAATCCACGCGAGGCATTTTCGACGCCGAAACCGACCAGATCCCGCGTACCGAATTGCAGATTTAACTGCTGGCGGGCGGTATCAATCTCAAACTCCCACAACGGGCGACGGCGCAGACCCCGGCGTCCCTCTATTAACGCCATTTCAGCAAAATCTTCGGCATACAACAGTTCGGCGGGATTGGTGCGCTGCAGCTCTGCGGCCATCGTTTCACGGTCGGCGGGTTCGCTCAGACGAAAGCGCCCGGAGCTGATATCCAGCGTGGCGTAACCGTAGCCTTTACCATCCTGCCAGATAGCCGCCAGCAGGTTATCCTGACGCTCCTGTAACAGGGCTTCATCGCTGATGGTGCCAGGCGTAACGATACGCACGACCTTACGTTCAACGGGACCTTTGCTGGTGGCCGGATCGCCAATCTGTTCGCAAATAGCGACGGATTCGCCCTGATTGACCAGTTTCGCGAGGTAGTTTTCTACGGCGTGGTGCGGGATACCCGCCATAGGGATAGGTTCGCCAGCCGATGCGCCGCGTTTGGTCAGCGAAATATCGAGCAACTGCGACGCACGCTTTGCGTCGTCATAAAACAGCTCGTAAAAGTCTCCCATACGATAAAAGAGCAGGATCTCCGGATGCTGGGCTTTCAGCTTGAGATACTGCTGCATCATGGGGGTGTGGTTGGAGAAGTCCTTATCAAATGACTCATTCATATTGATTTTACTCGTTTTTTTATTCTTTCAAGTGCTCATGTGGCCCCGGGTAAAACCCTTATAAACTCACATAAACCCATAAATTTGTAGCTCACCTGTAGCCTAAAATGTGACAGGTTACATTCTCATCATTCCTGGACTACAACAGGGGTGATACTTTGAAAACAACTCTCAGCCAGCCTTTCATTATCAACAAGTTAAGTATCAATGTTAAGTCTGCACTCAGTCGCTCTGGAAAAATCGTTTTCGAAGCTAACCCAGCTCAAAAACTCTACATTGTTTTCGATGACCACAGAGAAGCTCCTGCTGGTTTCGGGGTAAAAGCCAGTTTGACGAAAAAAACCTACGTAATCCAGCGAAGAGTAGCCTCGTCAGATCGTAATGTCAGTGAGGGTAGGAAGCCAAGTTCTGTCTTGAAAGTAAAAGTTGGAAATGTGTTCGATTTTCCAAATATTGACGAAACAAGGCAAGTAGCCAGGCAATTAGTTCAGACCAGGCTCGCAACAAAGAGAAATCCCAACAAAATTAAGAGGGAAACGGATGCTTCCAAACTCAAAATGAGACTGTAATTAAAATTGTGTAATTACCTGATTTTGATATGTTCGATTCAACATCAAAAGCTGGTTGCTTTATGGACGAAAAACAGTTGCAGGCTCTGGCTAATGAACTGGCCAAAATCTCAAAATACCTGAAGATCTCAGCCCGTTCGATCGTCTGCTGAAGAAAAACCAGACTCGCATTTCCGGCATAGATAACCAACATGCTATCAAAAGCGTACGGTGTTTCCGACGGACGAGTCAGTGAAAAAGGTTGTGTGACTGGCAATTCAGGCCGACATCCGAAAATGGACAATGTCGCTAAGGGACTGGCTCATGACAACGAGTCGCTTTATTATCACGCTCGGGTTCGGTAGCCGCCTGGACGTTCACTTCCGAGAAAGGCATTTACACCGAATGGTGTATAGGCTCGTGGTTGGTCTTCGGTGAGAGGCAGGATGTCTCTCATTAATCTCCAGGAGCGTACAATAGTTGCTCCGGCAGCCTGAAGGATGAAGTGTATATAACCTGAAACATAACGGATATAGCTTCCTTACTCAACCTGACGTAATACGCCGACAGTAAAATCAGGGATACCATACCATCATGGAAAGTCGTCAATACACCCGGCATCTTTCGCTTTCGGAGCTGAAATGGTTTGCTATCGGGATCGGTTTTTTTATTCTCAGCATAGCAACAGCCACCGTGAATTATCGGCTTTCCGGTATATCGCTACTGGTGGGCCTGTTGTTTATCATCTGGAAATTCAGCGTCACAGTTCTGTTTCTGTTTACGCCGCGCAGGATGACGTTAACCGAAACCGCGTTGCAGGCCGGGCATCGTGTTATCCATTACGATGCGCTTGAATCAATGCGTCTGCTCCACCAATCCGACAAACTCATCTTGCGCCACAGTGGCGGCAAGAAGTACGTCATCTACCTTGATTTCTGGAACGATGGCAACGGAATTTACGACCGACTGGCTGCTGAACTTGTCCGGCGACACGGTTCTGCGCTGGGGGCGCGCCTCGCCGCCGATGGACGTCTTAAATTCGGCAAAGTGACCGCGCTGGCGGATCGGCTTGAACACAAAAACCGGGCGGTGCCGTATGCGCAGATCGCCAGTATTCGCACCCAGCGCGAGGAGGGTGCTGGCAGTTCAATGAGCTATCTGATGATTAGCACCGCTACGGGCCGGATCTGCAAAATCGACCGCTCCACTATCGTCAATGAGCCGCTGCTGCTCAACTTTCTTTCCCAGCGTTTACCCGCCTGACGACATTTTTATACAAGGATGAATCAATGGAACTGTATGTATCAAAAACCAGCCAGCAAAACATGCCTGTGGAGTTCAATATCTATTATTCCAGATCTAAAACGTTGGTTGGTATTGTGTTCTGGATTTGTATGATGGGAGTTTTTATTGCGCTGGCGGTGAGTATGGCCACCGATCCCGAGGAGCCCAAAACTGGCGGTGCCGTCTTTATGGGACTTATTTGTTGCGGCAGTCTGTTATTTATTGTGCGCCTGGCTCGCTCATTTTTAAGCGCGGCAAAGCCGGCAGTCACCATCAGTCGTGAAGGTATTCGCTTCTGTAATGGCAAATTCGCGGCCTGGACAAATATCGCCGAAAACACCTGGCATTCACAGAGCATTAACTTCATCCCGGCCGCCGCCGGTATTAAGATTGTGTTGCATGAAGGCAAGCCGATCCATTTCGCCACCACGGTTATTGCGCTTTCTTCCGATAGGTATCTTGAGCTGTGCGATCTTTACTCGTCTCAGGCGATCGAGTAACTACCTGCGTCGGATTACGGCTTCGTTTTTTTGGCCTGCGATCTTAATGCTGAAATGGGCGGAAAAACGCGAAATTTAGACGCTATTACGAATGGGCAATGGTACTTATTGAAGGCTATATCATTGCCCATAATGCAGGGAGGGTTAATATTCTATGATAGAATTCTATGTTTGAATATATATCCTCAGAATACAAAATAAAGTAACGCTATCGTTGCGTATATTATATAATTCTATTTCCAGATTACTTTATTTTAAAAAAAGACAGATTGCCTGAACAGAAAGAACCGGTGTCAATGTAGATTTGATTGGCGAATGTTGTTGTGTAGTCAACAATCATATGGCCGAAGATAAAAGTATCCGCACCGCGTATTGGATGGATATTCCCCTGTAACGAACCAAGCAGACGATCGCGTGACCATAGAACGCTAGCAATATCAACTTGCTTCCCATAATCGTAGCTGTCATCTGGATAATCGGCATGGGCAATCACGTACTTCTTTGAGGACGTTTCAACTTCTATGATGTGAGGACGCTGCTTAAAAGTTAGTAATAGCTCAGTGGCTTCTTGCCTGTCTTTTTCGGTGACCGAGTCGTACCAGTAACCACCGTTTACATACCAGAAATTGCCATCCTGTGTTTCAAAAGCGTCAAGCGCCATAGCTTCATGATTACCCACTACAGAAATAAACCATGAGGTATTTAACAGTTTCAGTGTTTCAAGGTTTTCTTTTCCTCGATCAATGTTATCTCCAGTGGAGATCAAGAGATCGGTATCAGGAGAGAAATTTAATTGAGCCAGTCTGGTTAACAATAAGGAGTAACATCCATGAATATCACCAACGACCCAAATGTGGCGATAGAGATCGCTGTTGATGTCAGCATAACGAATTAATTCCATGATGTTCCTATAGCACAATTTTGGAGGCTGGTATTATAACAAAGAAGTAGGGTGATATTAATTTTTATTCTTTAAAATATACAGTTATTAAAATAACCTACAAGCTAGAAATCAACAGATAATATATATTTTATGAATCGGTTAATTAAAGTAGACGATGTGCTTGAAAGATGCACTATTTCTCGCGCAACACTTTACTGATTAATTGCAAAGGCATACTTTCCCGCTCAGAGGCTCGACAGATGCGCAGGCACTGCCGGGGTTGATTAGCCAGACTCACCGTAAAATCAGGGAAGCCTCGGCTGACGGCGCTTATGACACGCGCTATTGCCATGATGTGTTGTTGAGGAAAAAAATCAGGCCGCTAATCCCGCCACGAAGCGGTGCGCGATACTGGCCGGGCAAGTACCATGAGCGTAACCACGCGGTGGCAAATCAACATCGGAGCGGCAGCAATGAGGTCTGGAAAAGAAAGTGGGCTATCACCGTCGTTCAGTAGTGGAAACAGCGATGTTCCGTCTCAAAACCTTGCTGGGCGACCATCTGAGCCTGCGGAACTATGACGCGCAGGTGGGTGAAGCGATGGCGATGGCCAAAGCGCTGAACAGGATGACGTTGTTGGCAATGCCGACCAGCGTCAGGCTCGTATAACGAGTGCTCCGGTGGGAGTCCTGTATCCTTATCGTTGGCCGATTCTGAATTATTCAACAAAGCCTCATGTTGTCATAACCTACCAGATGCAGATAAAGCCGCATAAAGCGTTTTAAACGACAGTAACAAGGAAAGGGGTTGATCGTTTAATGGTACTGCGCCAAATCCTTTGTACCAGTCGCAGACCTGTTTATTTTTGGCATCAATAAGCAGGGCTACGCCACCGACCTGCAAAGCCGCCTGTATGCAACGCTTTCCGGCAGATAACAAAAGTTGTGCTCCCAGCCCTTGCCCCTGCATAGATTTGTCTACGGCTAAACGACCCAGACGAAACACTGGCACATCGTATCCCCCTAATCCTTTGCTGATTGCGCCGGGAACCTGTGCATATATCAGTGA
This sequence comes from Salmonella sp. SSDFZ54, assembly GCF_004010735.1. Classification (NCBI taxonomy): domain Bacteria; kingdom Pseudomonadati; phylum Pseudomonadota; class Gammaproteobacteria; order Enterobacterales; family Enterobacteriaceae; genus Salmonella; species Salmonella sp. SSDFZ54. Next base: position 780,697 of record NZ_CP034819.1, on the reverse strand, counting down.
TGCAGGACTGACTGAGTAAAAGCCGTGGATACGTGTAACATCCGAATTATCAAGCGCAACATAGGTTTTCGTTGTCCCTTTCTCATGATTTTGTCGTGCATGGCGTTGCAGGAATTGGTTCAGATCGGCATCCCCACAATCAAAATTCATTCGATTGTGGGTTTTTCCTATCGCGGCCTCATGCCAGTCTGTAAACATCATTTCTTCATGTCCGGCAGGGCGAAAGCAGCGGCAAGAAGCTTTTCATTCGGCGCTGGCGGGTTATCTAAAATTTCCATGATCATTTGAGTATCGCGCTCCGTCAGATATACCCGTTCGGCGGCATCAACAATCTTCTGTGCGACAGGTAGTACGTTACTGACCACAAAATCCGTCAGGTTGGTTTGCTGGATTGCCGCAGCGCGGACTATCAACTTTTTGGCATCCGTCGATACACGCAACGACAGCCTTTCGTTAGATTCTATAGCTATCTGAGGCATGGTTTTCATCCTCCTGTTTATGAACAATATGTACAATTATAATACATATCTGTACGCTTTCAAGGCGTACATGTGAGGATGATATAGTCCAGACATGGCAAGAAGGTCGTTCACTGTCTTTAAACAGGGGATTAACTTCGGTTTATCGCGATTGCATTATTTTAATCTCACTGATTACGTATCATCAGGGAGTTTGCTAAATATATTCATGATTCTCTTTTTTGCCGTAACTGGTTGATTGATCCTACCCGCGTAATAGGGACACAACCCTAAGCGGCGGACATCTTCTGCTCACGTTCAGAAGAAGAGAGCTGAGTTTGCTGTTTACGTGGCTTTTTGGTGGTTGATGCTGGTTTTGTCATGTGAGTCACCTCTTGCTTGAGCGTTTACTCACTTAGTTGCGTGTCCACTATTGCTGAGTAAGATCAGATGGTTAAAAATCAACAAAGGCCCAACGGCGTGCATTAGGCCCTGGTGATGAAGGTGGCATACGGGAGGATGTATATCCTACATTTTCATCCGGATGATGTAACAAAAATACAGATATCGGTAATGAAAGGATCATCACCGTTTAATAGAGGCCCATATATTGAGGTTCCATAATGGAAGAAGTTAACGCTGAATTCACAATCGTTGTTGAGTCTGATCTGGATAAATATGAGTTAATTGATTTTTTATCCCAAGGGATTCCAGACATAATAAAAGTGAATTCATTATATTTAAGATACGAAAATACAATGATTACAATAGAAAGAAATTATGACTGTAATCCTAAGTTGATAAATGAGAATGATGGGTGGCTGTATTATAAATATGAATTAACGGTATTTTCCATGGAGAATACCTCGTATGAATATCAGTATGAATTAGCGAATAAAATTATGAATGCTCTACGTGAGGCGGGATATCTGGCAGAATCAATTTGGTAATATACCGGTACCTATGTAACAGCATTGTCGCCGCCATACACGCAGGCTAAAAAAGAGTGGATAGTCAAACACATTCAGAAATGTCTACTCGCGATATACACCAGAACAAAATGGTCAATTTGAAACGGATGGCGTCAAAGTTACTGGTGATCGAAAGGTAGATACAACAAATTATTTTAATTTGAAAAGCATATGAAATTTACTACTTTTAATTTTAACCGATTAACAAAATTCATAGTAATTAACTCCTGATTAATTCGACATATTTTTCACTAATCATAAAGCCATTTCCCAGCTTTCGCTGACTCAGAAAACATTCTGATTGTTAAAGGTGTACGAGTTCGTTCTACATCTTCCCGTTTTAATTTAAACCATCGTGTAAGCAGTGGAGTATTCTCCCAGGGAAAATAACACGACCATTTAACTTGTGATAAATCTACATTAAATTTTTTTTCAAATTTATCCAAAGCTTCATGCAGGTCATCGCCTGGAGCTTCAAATAAATCAGAATCAAGTTCTAAAGGGATTTCCTTCCAATTGCTGTCTAAATATCCGGGAATCTCTTCACGGAAGAGTGCTAACACCTCTTGCTGAATTGTGTCCATCAAAAGGATGTCCATTGTATACGATCTTTAGGGCGTGCTATTAGGTTGTATTTTGCCTGAGTTCTCCTTGATACCTGGTAAATTGAATTCACAAGACCAACCCAACCTAACCATGGAACATATCGTGCTATGACTGCGGCAAGATTATTTGTTTTTCGCATTCTTATACCAACGGGTGTAGGAACTCTAATACCAAAAGGAGTTCGTGCATTTCGTAAAAGCATTCTCCCATACCTGGAGATAACACTTGTCCCTTTGATTGCCTCTCCCGGTTTCGTTCTGGTTTTTAACCACGGTTGCCCGGCGAGGATGGTAGCACCTGACTCAATACCAATCCCAGGTTCATCACAAAATTGCTCAAGGAAAATTACATCAAATAGTTCACCTGCTGGCAGGTTCGATTGTCCGTGGTAGAAGTAGGTTCCGTTTAGTTCTTCTGTCGTATCCATTCAATCACCTTATAGACTGTTTGCCATTCATTCCAGACATCGGGACGTTTCTGCCGCTATACTAGCCTGGTCGTCAATACGCTGTCACAGGTAAAAAGAACGTTATTCGCGAAAAGTGGATGGGGTATCGTAAGAATGCCAACATGTGGGGCAAGAGGGGGATGTCATTTTATCGCGATATACGAGACGATAGTTTGTCAGTATAAGTTTCGGCTATTTTCCCGAGTCTGGGAGGCCGTTCTTTATCGCCAATAAAAAAAGCAGCAGCGAGGTGCTGCTGTATCAAAAAGCAGATTGATAAATGCAACGTAAGAGACAAATGGCCAACCGTAAAAGTGACCATAGCTATAATAATTATATTGATATTAAGTGGCAATGCAAAATATGGTCTTAATTATATCATGATGAGTTCAGCCAACGGTGATATGGCCTTATAAGGCTTGCAGTCTTTCATGGGCAGCAAGTAACGCCTGATATATGCTTAAATTCTTACTTCCGGGTTCAAGCAAAACTTTTTTAAATTCGGTCATGAGTTGCTCTTCATCTTCTTTCGAACGCATGTATTGTGGATGTTCCTGGAAGAAGGTGAGCGCCTGCTCTTTGGTTTGCTTATATTTTTCGCAAAAAATGCTTGAGCTGATTGCGCTATTTTTTGATGCGGAATTATCAGCGTTCTGGTTTGATAATGATTTATTCTTCGCAAGGTCTGACGGCACATACGGAAGAGACTGACACTCATCAATACTATTTGCGTTGGCCAGTTGCTCTTTCTGAGCGCCAGGTTGCTGTACCGGTTTGCTCACGGAGGAAGGGAGGGGTACCTGGGCACAGCCGATCAGTAAAAAGACAGGAAGACAGCTATAAAATTTTTTCATATTAACTCCAACTACAGAAGAATGAGGCGCAATGTTTTTACACAACCGTCAGAACGTTATCTGACAATAGTTATAAGGGGGTGAATGCGTTTCAGGAATGCTAGCAAAAAAAACTCCTGATATAAATAATTAATTCTCCATTCCGATGACAATATCTGAATTTTTGCTGCTGTAGAATAATAAGCCAGAATTTATACACTATGAGCTGATTTTCTATTTTAAATCAGCGAGCACTGTGCAAGTTGGCTAATTTAATTAGCGGGTGGCATCAGTTTCATAATGTTTGCATCAGGATTTTGCCACCCGCTCCCGGTATTGTTTACATATTAAAATGATTTTTAACTGGTGCTGACAACTATGCTAAATACGCAGGAAGTACTTAAAGAAGGAGAGAAGCGGAAAATCCGCAGCCCGGAAGCATGGTTTATACAGACGTGTTCCGCGCAAAAGCTGCATATGTCATTTTCTGAAGGCCGACACAATGAAAACTGCCTGATTCAGGAAGGCGCGCTGCTTTTTTGCGAGCAGGCCGTTGTCGCACCAGTATCAGGAGACCTGGTTTTTCGACCGTTAAAAATTGAAGTACTCAGCAAATTACTGGCATTTATCGATGGCGCAGGATTAGTGGACACGACATATGCTGAATCCGATAAATGGGTTTTGCTGAGTCCTGAGTTTCGCGCTATTTGGCAAGATCGTAAACGCTGCGAGTACTGGTTTTTGCAGCAAATTATTACGCCTTCTCCGGCCTTCAATAAGGTACTGGCGCTGTTACGAAAAAGCGAGAGTTACTGGTTGGTTGGCTATTTACTCGCTCAGTCAACCAGCGGCAACACGATGAGAATGCTGGGAGAAGACTATGGCGTTTCTTATACCCATTTTCGTCGTTTGTGCAGCAGAGCGTTGGGCGGAAAAGCGAAGAGTGAATTACGAAACTGGCGTATGGCGCAATCGCTGCTGAATAGTGTAGAAGGCCACGAGAACATCACCCAATTAGCCGTTAATCATGGTTACTCATCGCCTTCACATTTTTCTAGTGAGATCAAAGAGCTGATCGGCGTTTCGCCGCGGAAATTATCAAATATTATTCAATTGGCAGACAAATGAAGACACATATTCTTTTGGCCAGAGTGCTGGCATGTGCCGCGCTTGTTCTGGTTGCACCTGGTTATTCTAGTGAAAAAATACCTGTAACGGGAAGTGGGTTTGTTGCGAAAGACGATAGCCTGCGGACATTTTTCGATGCCATGGCGCTACAGCTAAAGGAGCCTGTCATTGTTAGCAAAATGGCGGCACGAAAAAAAATTACGGGCAACTTTGAGTTTCACGATCCTAACGCATTACTGGAGAAGCTTTCCCTACAACTGGGGCTGATTTGGTATTTCGATGGGCAGGCTATCTATATTTATGACGCCAGTGAAATGCGCAATGCCGTGGTTTCTTTACGCAACGTCTCACTCAATGAGTTCAACAATTTTCTAAAACGCTCAGGTTTATATAACAAAAATTACCCGCTACGTGGCGATAACCGTAAAGGAACATTCTATGTTTCAGGGCCACCCGTCTATGTTGATATGGTGGTCAACGCCGCCACCATGATGGACAAGCAAAACGATGGTATTGAGCTGGGACGCCAGAAAATAGGGGTGATGCGTCTGAACAATACCTTCGTGGGCGATCGTACCTACAATCTGCGCGATCAGAAAATGGTTATTCCCGGTATTGCTACGGCCATTGAAAGGTTATTGCAGGGAGAAGAGCAGCCTTTAGGTAATATTGTCAGTAGCGAACCCCCGGCGATGCCAGCGTTTTCAGCGAATGGAGAGAAAGGTAAAGCAGCAAATTATGCCGGTGGCATGAGTCTGCAGGAAGCTTTAAAGCAAAATGCCGCGGCGGGCAATATTAAAATCGTGGCCTATCCGGATACCAACAGTTTGTTAGTAAAGGGAACGGCTGAGCAGGTGCATTTTATCGAAATGCTGGTTAAAGCGCTGGATGTCGCCAAACGTCACGTAGAATTATCCCTGTGGATTGTCGATCTTAATAAAAGCGATCTGGAGCGTTTGGGCACTTCATGGAGCGGCAGCATTACTATTGGGGACAAACTTGGCGTGTCATTAAACCAGTCTTCAATAAGTACCCTCGATGGCAGTCGATTCATCGCCGCGGTCAATGCGTTAGAAGAGAAGAAACAGGCGACGGTGGTTTCGCGTCCGGTATTACTGACTCAGGAAAATGTTCCCGCTATTTTTGATAACAACAGAACGTTTTACACCAAGCTGATTGGGGAACGTAATGTGGCGCTTGAGCATGTAACATACGGAACAATGATCCGAGTGCTGCCCCGTTTTTCCGCAGATGGTCAGATAGAAATGTCGCTGGACATTGAAGATGGCAACGATAAGACGCCGCAATCCGATACTACCACCTCCGTAGATGCGTTACCCGAAGTCGGGCGAACGTTAATTAGCACTATTGCAAGAGTTCCGCACGGAAAAAGTTTGCTGGTCGGTGGTTATACACGGGATGCAAATACCGATACTGTCCAAAGTATTCCGTTTTTAGGCAAATTACCGCTTATTGGTAGCCTGTTCCGTTATTCCAGTAAGAATAAAAGTAATGTTGTTCGTGTGTTCATGATTGAACCAAAAGAAATTGTCGACCCGTTAACGCCGGATGCCAGCGAATCGGTAAACAATATTCTGAAGCAAAGCGGTGCCTGGAGTGGGGACGATAAGTTACAGAAATGGGTTCGTGTTTATCTGGATAGAGGTCAGGAGGTAATTAAATGATTCCTGGCTCAACCTCTGGTATTTCATTTTCCAGAATATTGTCCCGGCAGACATCTCATCAGGATGCGACCCAGCATACTGATGCGCAACAGGCGGAAATACAACAGGCCGCAGAGGATTCGTCTCCAGGGGCGGAAGTACAAAAATTTGTCCAGTCGACGGACGAAATGTCAGCGGCGCTGGCGCAATTTCGTAACCGTCGCGATTATGAAAAAAAATCCAGTAATTTATCTAACAGTTTTGAACGCGTGCTGGAGGATGAGGCTTTACCGAAGGCGAAGCAAATATTAAAGCTAATTAGCGTACATGGCGGCGCGTTAGAAGATTTTTTACGTCAGGCGCGTAGCTTATTTCCTGACCCCAGTGATTTAGTCCTTGTGTTACGCGAATTGCTTCGTCGTAAAGACCTGGAAGAGATCGTGCGGAAAAAGCTGGAGTCGTTACTTAAGCACGTTGAAGAGCAAACCGATCCGAAGACCCTCAAGGCAGGGATTAATTGTGCGTTGAAGGCCCGGCTTTTTGGGAAAACATTATCGTTAAAACCAGGCTTATTGCGTGCCAGCTATCGGCAATTTATCCAGAGTGAATCACATGAAGTGGAGATTTACTCTGACTGGATAGCCAGTTATGGCTATCAACGTCGACTGGTGGTACTGGATTTTATTGAGGGTTCGCTATTAACCGATATTGACGCGAATGACGCCAGTTGTTCGCGCCTGGAGTTTGGCCAGCTTTTACGACGCCTGACGCAACTTAAAATGTTGCGCTCCGCTGACCTACTGTTTGTGAGTACATTGTTGTCGTATTCGTTTACCAAAGCGTTTAATGCGGAGGAGTCGTCGTGGTTACTACTGATGCTTTCGCTATTGCAACAGCCACATGAAGTGGATTCGCTGTTAGCCGATATTATAGGCTTGAATGCGTTATTGCTTAGTCATAAAGAACATGCATCCTTTTTGCAGATATTTTATCAAGTATGTAAAGCCATACCCTCTTCACTCTTTTATGAAGAATATTGGCAGGAAGAATTGTTAATGGCGTTACGTAGTATGACCGATATTGCCTACAAGCATGAAATGGCAGAACAGCGTCGTACTATTGAAAAGCTGTCTTAATTTAATATTAACAGGATACCTATAGTGCTGCTTTCTCTACTTAACAGTGCTCGTTTACGACCTGAATTACTGATTCTGGTACTAATGGTGATGATCATTTCTATGTTCGTCATTCCATTACCTACCTATCTGGTTGATTTCCTGATCGCACTGAATATCGTACTGGCGATATTGGTGTTTATGGGGTCGTTCTACATTGACAGAATCCTCAGTTTTTCAACGTTTCCTGCGGTACTGTTAATTACCACGCTCTTTCGTCTGGCATTATCGATCAGTACCAGCCGTCTTATCTTGATTGAAGCCGATGCCGGTGAAATTATCGCCACGTTCGGGCAATTCGTTATTGGCGATAGCCTGGCGGTGGGTTTTGTTGTCTTCTCTATTGTCACCGTGGTCCAGTTTATCGTTATTACCAAAGGTTCAGAACGCGTCGCGGAAGTCGCGGCCCGATTTTCTCTGGATGGTATGCCCGGTAAACAGATGAGTATTGATGCCGATTTGAAGGCCGGTATTATTGATGCGGATGCTGCGCGCGAACGGCGAAGCGTACTGGAAAGGGAAAGCCAGCTTTACGGTTCCTTTGACGGTGCGATGAAGTTTATCAAAGGTGACGCTATTGCCGGCATCATTATTATCTTTGTGAACTTTATTGGCGGTATTTCGGTGGGGATGACCCGCCATGGTATGGATTTGTCCTCCGCTCTGTCTACTTATACCATGCTGACCATTGGTGATGGTCTTGTCGCCCAGATCCCCGCATTGTTGATTGCGATTAGTGCCGGTTTTATCGTGACTCGCGTAAATGGCGATAGCGATAATATGGGGCGGAATATCATGACGCAGCTGTTGAACAACCCATTTGTATTGGTTGTTACGGCTATTTTGACCATTTCAATGGGAACTCTGCCGGGATTCCCGCTGCCGGTTTTTGTTATTTTATCGGTGGTTTTAAGCGTACTCTTCTATTTTAAATTCCGTGAAGCAAAACGTAGCGCCGCCAAACCTAAAACCAGCAAAGGCGAGCAGCCGCTCAGTATTGAGGAAAAAGAAGGGTCGTCGTTAGGACTGATTGGCGATCTCGATAAAGTCTCTACAGAGACTGTACCGTTGATATTACTTGTGCCGAAGAGCCGGCGTGAAGATCTGGAAAAAGCTCAACTTGCGGAGCGTCTACGTAGTCAGTTCTTTATTGATTATGGCGTGCGCCTGCCGGAAGTATTGTTACGCGATGGCGAGGGCCTGGACGATAACAGCATCGTATTGTTGATTAATGAGATCCGTGTTGAACAATTTACGGTCTATTTTGATTTGATGCGAGTGGTAAATTATTCCGATGAAGTCGTGTCCTTTGGTATTAATCCAACAATCCATCAGCAAGGTAGCAGTCAGTATTTCTGGGTAACGCATGAAGAGGGGGAGAAACTCCGGGAGCTTGGCTATGTGTTGCGGAACGCGCTTGATGAGCTTTACCACTGTCTGGCGGTGACGCTGGCGCGCAACGTCAATGAATATTTCGGTATTCAGGAAACAAAACATATGCTGGACCAACTGGAAGCGAAATTTCCTGATTTACTTAAAGAAGTGCTCAGACATGCCACGGTACAACGTATATCTGAAGTTTTGCAGCGTTTGTTAAGCGAACGTGTTTCCGTGCGTAATATGAAATTAATTATGGAAGCGCTCGCATTGTGGGCGCCAAGAGAAAAAGATGTCATTAACCTTGTGGAGCATATTCGTGGAGCAATGGCGCGTTATATTTGTCATAAATTCGCCAATGGCGGCGAATTACGAGCAGTAATGGTATCTGCTGAGGTTGAGGATGTTATTCGCAAAGGGATCCGTCAGACCTCTGGCAGTACCTTCCTCAGCCTTGACCCGGAAGCCTCCGCTAATTTGATGGATCTCATTACACTTAAGTTGGATGATTTATTGATTGCACATAAAGATCTTGTCCTCCTTACGTCTGTCGATGTCCGTCGATTTATTAAGAAAATGATTGAAGGTCGTTTTCCGGATCTGGAGGTTTTATCTTTCGGTGAGATAGCAGATAGCAAGTCAGTGAATGTTATAAAAACAATATAAGGGCTTAATTAAGGAAAAGATCTATGCAACATTTGGATATCGCTGAATTAGTTCGTTCCGCACTGGAAGTAAGTGGTTGCGATCCTTCATTAATTGGAGGAATAGATAGCCATTCAACAATTGTTCTGGATTTATTTGCATTGCCAAGTATCTGTATCAGCGTCAAGGACGATGATGTATGGATCTGGGCGCAATTGGGTGCTGACAGCATGGTGGTATTACAACAGCGGGCTTATGAAATCTTAATGACCATAATGGAAGGATGCCATTTTGCCCGCGGCGGGCAATTACTTCTGGGGGAGCAGAATGGGGAGCTAACGCTTAAAGCCTTAGTGCATCCGGATTTTTTATCTGACGGTGAAAAGTTCTCTACTGCCTTGAATGGGTTTTATAACTATCTGGAAGTTTTTAGTCGGTCGCTAATGAGATGAAAACACCTCGTTTACTGCAATATCTGGCCTACCCACAAAAAATAACCGGCCCAATTATTGAGGCGGAATTGCGCGATGTGGCCATTGGCGAACTGTGTGAAATACGCCGTGGCTGGCACCAAAAACAGGTTGTTGCACGTGCGCAGGTGGTTGGCTTACAGCGGGAACGCACCGTGCTGAGCCTTATCGGCAATGCCCAGGGGCTGAGCCGCGATGTCGTGCTTTATCCCACTGGACGTGCGTTATCGGCGTGGGTGGGATACTCGGTATTAGGCGCGGTGTTGGATCCGACGGGGAAAATCGTTGAGCGTTTTACCCCTGAAGTGGCGCCGATTAGCGAAGAACGCGTTATTGATGTCGCACCGCCGTCTTACGCTTCGCGCGTTGGCGTCCGTGAACCGCTGATTACCGGTGTGCGCGCGATTGACGGGTTATTGACCTGTGGCGTAGGCCAGCGAATGGGCATTTTTGCCTCCGCAGGATGCGGTAAGACCATGCTGATGCATATGCTGATCGAGCAAACGGAGGCGGATGTCTTTGTTATTGGTCTTATCGGTGAACGAGGCCGTGAGGTCACTGAATTCGTGGATATGTTGCGCGCTTCGCATAAGAAAGAAAAATGCGTGCTGGTTTTTGCCACTTCCGATTTCCCCTCGGTCGATCGCTGCAATGCGGCGCAACTGGCGACAACCGTAGCGGAATATTTTCGCGACCAGGGAAAACGGGTCGTGCTTTTTATCGATTCCATGACCCGTTATGCGCGTGCTTTGCGAGACGTGGCACTGGCGTCGGGAGAGCGTCCGGCCCGTCGAGGTTATCCCGCCTCCGTATTCGATAATTTGCCCCGCTTGCTGGAACGCCCCGGGGCGACCAGCGAGGGAAGCATTACTGCCTTTTATACGGTACTGCTGGAAAGCGAGGAAGAGGCGGACCCGATGGCGGATGAAATTCGCTCTATCCTTGACGGTCACCTGTATCTGAGCAGAAAGCTGGCCGGGCAGGGACATTACCCGGCAATCGATGTACTGAAAAGCGTAAGCCGCGTTTTTGGACAAGTCACGACGCCGACACATGCTGAACAGGCATCTGCCGTGCGTAAATTAATGACGCGTCTGGAAGAGCTCCAGCTTTTCATTGACTTGGGAGAATATCGTCCTGGCGAAAATATCGATAACGATCGGGCGATGCAGATGCGGGATAGCCTGAAAGCCTGGTTATGCCAGCCGGTAGCGCAATATTCATCCTTTGATGACACGTTGAGCGGTATGAATGCATTCGCTGACCAGAATTAAAGTATTGCAGCGGCGCTGTACGGTATTTCATTCACAGTGTGAGTCGATATTACTTCGCTATCAGGATGAGGACCGCGGGCTGCAGGCCGAGGAGGAGGCGATCCTTGAACAAATAGCGGGTCTGAAATTGTTATTAGATACGCTGCGTGCAGAAAACAGACAGCTCAGTCGTGAGGAAATTTATACGTTATTACGTAAGCAGTCTATTGTTCGCCGGCAGATAAAAGATTTAGAACTCCAGATTATACAAATTCAGGAAAAACGGAGCGAGCTGGAAAAGAAAAGGGAAGAGTTTCAGAAAAAAAGTAAATATTGGTTGCGCAAAGAAGGGAACTATCAACGCTGGATAATCCGTCAGAAAAGACACTACATCCAGCGAGAGATACAGCAGGAAGAGGCCGAGTCAGAGGAGATAATTTAATGGGCGATGTGTCAGCTGTCAGTTCATCCGGAAACATTTTACTGCCGCAGCAGGATGAGGTCGGCGGTTTATCAGAAGCATTAAAAAAAGCGGTGGAGAAACATAAGACAGAATATTCTGGTGATAAAAAAGATCGCGACTATGGTGATGCTTTCGTAATGCATAAAGAAACGGCTTTACCGGTATTACTGGCGGCATGGCGACATGGCGCGCCAGCAAAATCAGAACATCACAATGGCAACGTTTCTGGTCTGCATCATAACGGAAAAGGCGAACTCAGGATTGCTGAAAAACTGTTGAAAGTCACTGCTGAAAAATCTGTCGGTTTGATCTCTGCGGAGGCCAAAGTAGATAAATCCGCAGCGTTGCTATCGTCTAAAAATAGGCCGTTAGAAAGCGTAAGCGGTAAAAAATTATCTGCTGATTTAAAAGCCGTGGAATCCGCTAGTGAAGTAGCCGATAACGCCACGGGAATCTCTGACGATAATATCAAGGCATTGCCTGGAGATAATAAAGCCATCGCGGGCGAAGGCATTCGTAAAGAGGGCGCGCCGCTGGCGCGGGATGTCGCACCTGCCCGAATGGCCGCAGCCAATACCGGTAAGCCTGACGATAAAGATCATAAAAAGGTTAAAGATGTTTCTCAGCTTCCGCTGCAACCAACCACTATCGCCGATCTTAGCCAATTAACCGGCGGCGATGAAAAAATGCCTTTAGCGGCGCAATCAAAGCCGATGATGACTATTTTTCCCACTGCCGATGGCGTGAAAGGAGAGGATAGCTCGCTGACTTACCGTTTTCAGCGCTGGGGAAATGACTATTCCGTCAATATTCAGGCGCGGCAAGCAGGGGAGTTTTCGTTAATACCGTCAAATACGCAGGTTGAACATCGTTTGCATGATCAATGGCAAAACGGTAATCCCCAGCGCTGGCACCTGACGCGAGACGATCAACAAAATCCGCAGCAGCAACAGCACAGACAGCAATCTGGCGAGGAGGATGACGCCTGATGTCATTGCGTGTGAGACAGATTGATCGTCGCGAATGGCTATTGGCGCAAACCGCGACAGAATGCCAGCGCCATGGCCGGGAAGCTACGCTGGAATATCCGACGCGACAGGGAATGTGGGTTCGGTTGAGCGATGCAGAAAAACGGTGGTCGGCCTGGATTAAACCTGGGGACTGGCTTGAGCATGTCTCTCCCGCTCTGGCGGGGGCGGCGGTTTCTGCTGGCGCTGAGCACCTGGTCGTTCCCTGGCTTGCTGCAACAGAGCGACCGTTTGAGTTGCCCGTGCCGCATTTGTCCTGTCGGCGTTTATGCGTAGAGAACCCCGTGCCGGGAAGCGCGCTGCCGGAAGGGAAATTGTTGCACATTATGAGCGATCGGGGCGGCCTGTGGTTTGAGCATCTTCCTGAACTGCCTGCAGTCGGGGGCGGCAGGCCGAAAATGCTGCGTTGGCCGTTGCGCTTTGTAATCGGTAGCAGTGATACGCAGCGTTCGTTGCTGGGCCGAATCGGGATCGGAGATGTACTCCTGATTCGTACTTCCCGTGCGGAAGTTTATTGCTACGCGAAAAAGTTAGGTCATTTCAACCGTGTTGAAGGGGGAATTATTGTGGAAACGTTAGATATTCAACATATCGAAGAAGAAAATAATACAACTGAAACTGCAGAAACTCTGCCTGGCTTGAATCAATTGCCCGTCAAACTGGAATTTGTTTTGTATCGTAAGAACGTTACCCTCGCCGAACTCGAAGCCATGGGGCAGCAACAGCTATTATCACTGCCGACCAATGCTGAACTTAACGTTGAAATTATGGCGAATGGTGTTTTGCTGGGTAATGGCGAACTGGTACAGATGAATGACACCTTAGGCGTTGAGATCCATGAATGGCTGAGCGAGTCTGGTAATGGGGAATGATATCTCATTAATTGCCTTACTGGCATTTTCCACCCTGTTGCCATTTATTATTGCGTCAGGAACCTGTTTCGTTAAATTTTCTATTGTATTTGTCATGGTGCGTAACGCCCTGGGATTGCAGCAGATACCTTCAAATATGACGCTTAACGGCGTCGCATTGCTGCTTTCTATGTTTGTTATGTGGCCCATAATGCATGATGCCTACGTCTATTTTGAGGACGAAGATGTCACCTTTAATGATATTTCGTCATTAAGTAAACACGTTGATGAAGGTCTGGATGGTTATCGCGATTATCTGATCAAATATTCAGATCGCGAGTTAGTCCAGTTTTTTGAAAACGCGCAACTGAAGCGTCAGTATGGAGAAGAGACCGAGACGGTAAAGCGTGACAAAGATGAAATTGAAAAACCATCAATATTTGCGTTATTACCTGCTTATGCGCTGAGCGAAATAAAAAGCGCGTTTAAAATTGGTTTTTATCTCTATTTGCCCTTTGTCGTCGTCGACCTGGTGGTATCCAGCGTGCTACTGGCGCTGGGGATGATGATGATGAGTCCGGTGACGATATCTACACCTATTAAGCTGGTGCTTTTTGTCGCGCTTGATGGCTGGACCTTACTGTCTAAGGGATTGATATTACAGTATATGGACATTGCAACATGACATCATTACGAGACGGGATAGTTAAATGGATGATTTAGTGTTTGCAGGTAATAAGGCGCTCTATCTTGTTTTGATCCTGTCAGGGTGGCCGACGATTGTCGCAACGATTATCGGCCTCCTGGTAGGGTTATTCCAGACGGTAACGCAATTACAGGAACAGACGCTGCCTTTTGGCATTAAATTACTTGGCGTGTGTTTGTGCTTGTTTTTACTCTCTGGCTGGTATGGCGAAGTTTTACTCTCTTACGGGCGTCAGGTGATATTCCTGGCGTTGGCTAAGGGGTAAAAAATGTTTTACGCGTTGTACTTTGAAATTCATCACCTGGTTGCGTCTGCGGCACTAGGGTTTGCTCGCGTGGCGCCGATTTTTTTCTTCCTGCCGTTTTTGAATAGCGGGGTATTAAGCGGCGCGCCGAGAAACGCCATTATCATCCTGGTGGCATTGGGAGTATGGCCGCATGCATTGAACGAGGCGCCGCCGTTTTTATCGGTGGCGATGATCCCGTTAGTTCTGCAAGAAGCGGCGGTAGGCGTCATGCTGGGCTGTCTGCTGTCATGGCCTTTTTGGGTTATGCATGCGCTGGGTTGTATTATCGATAACCAGCGAGGGGCAACGCTAAGTAGCAGTATCGATCCGGCAAACGGTATTGATACCTCGGAAATGGCTAATTTCCTGAATATGTTTGCCGCTGTCGTTTATTTACAAAACGGCGGTCTGGTCACGATGGTTGACGTGTTAAATAAAAGCTATCAGCTATGCGATCCGATGAACGAGTGCACGCCTTCATTACCGCCGCTATTAACGTTTATTAATCAGGTGGCTCAAAACGCCTTGGTTCTGGCCAGTCCGGTGGTATTAGTGCTGTTGCTGTCAGAAGTATTCCTGGGTTTATTGTCGCGCTTTGCTCCGCAAATGAACGCCTTTGCGATTTCACTGACGGTAAAAAGCGGTATTGCTGTTTTAATTATGCTGCTTTATTTCTCCCCGGTACTACCGGACAATGTACTGCGACTCTCTTTCCAGGCCACAGGATTAAGCAGTTGGTTTTACGAGCGAGGGGCGACGCATGTCCTCGAATAAAACAGAAAAACCGACTAAAAAACGGCTGGAAGACTCCGCTAAAAAAGGCCAGTCATTTAAAAGTAAAGATCTCATTATCGCCTGCCTGACGCTGGGAGGAATTGCTTATCTGGTGTCGTATGGCTCATTTAATGAGTTTATGGGGATAATTAAGATCATTATTGCGGATAATTTTGATCAGAGCATGGCTGACTACAGTTTGGCCGTTTTTGGGATAGGGTTAAAATATCTAATTCCATTTATGCTGCTCTGCTTAGTGTGTTCCGCATTACCGGCGTTATTACAGGCCGGTTTTGTGCTGGCGACAGAAGCATTAAAACCTAATTTATCGGCGTTAAACCCGGTAGAAGGGGCGAAAAAACTTTTTAGTATGCGCACGGTTAAAGATACGGTCAAAACCCTACTGTATCTCTCATCCTTTGTGGTGGCCGCCATCATTTGCTGGAAGAAATATAAGGTTGAAATCTTTTCTCAGTTAAATGGCAATGTTGTGGATATTGCCGTCATTTGGCGTGAACTTCTCCTCGCATTGGTATTAACTTGCCTTGCTTGCGCATTGATTGTCTTATTATTGGATGCTATTGCGGAATATTTCCTGACCATGAAAGATATGAAAATGGATAAGGAAGAAGTGAAGCGTGAAATGAAGGAGCAGGAAGGGAACCCAGAGGTTAAATCTAAAAGACGTGAAGTTCATATGGAAATTCTGTCTGAACAGGTGAAATCTGATATTGAAAACTCACGCCTGATTGTTGCCAACCCCACGCATATTACGATCGGGATTTATTTTAAACCCGAACTGATGCCGATTCCGATGATCTCGGTGTATGAAACGAATCAGCGCGCACTGGCCGTCCGCGCCTATGCGGAGAAGGTTGGCGTACCTGTGATCGTCGATATCAAACTGGCGCGCAGTCTTTTCAAAACCCATCGCCGTTATGATCTGGTGAGTCTGGAAGAAATTGATGAAGTTTTACGTCTTCTGGTTTGGCTGGAAGAGGTAGAAAACGCGGGCAAAGACGTTATTCAGCCACAAGAAAACGAGGTACGGCATTGAGCCGCGTAAAGCAGTAGCGATGTATTCATTGGGCGTTTTTTGAATGTTCACTAACCACCGTCGGGGTTTAATAACTGCATCAGATAAACGCAGTCGTTAAGTTCTACAAAGTCGGTGACAGATAACAGGAGTAAGTAATGGATTATCAAAATAATGTCAGCGAAGAACGTGTTGCGGAAATGATTTGGGATGCCGTTAGTGAAGGCGCCACGCTAAAAGACGTTCATGGGATCCCTCAAGATATGATGGACGGTTTATATGCTCATGCTTATGAGTTTTATAACCAGGGACGACTGGATGAAGCTGAGACATTCTTTCGTTTCTTATGCATTTATGATTTTTACAATCCCGATTACACCATGGGACTGGCGGCGGTATGCCAACTGAAAAAACAATTTCAGAAAGCATGTGACCTTTATGCAGTAGCGTTTACGTTACTTAAAAATGATTATCGCCCCGTTTTTTTTACCGGGCAGTGTCAATTATTAATGCGTAAGGCGGCAAAAGCCAGACAGTGTTTTGAACTTGTCAATGAACGTACTGAAGATGAGTCTCTGCGGGCAAAAGCGTTGGTCTATCTGGAGGCGCTAAAAACGGCGGAGACAGAGCAGCACAGTGAACAAGAAAAGGAATAATTATGGTAAATGACGCAAGTAGCATTAGCCGTAGCGGATATACCCAAAATCCGCGCCTCGCTGAGGCGGCTTTTGAAGGCGTTCGTAAGAACACGGACTTTTTAAAAGCGGCGGATAAAGCTTTTAAAGATGTGGTGGCAACGAAAGCGGGCGACCTTAAAGCCGGAACAAAGTCCGGCGAGAGCGCTATTAATACGGTGGGTCTAAAGCCGCCTACGGACGCCGCCCGGGAAAAACTCTCCAGCGAAGGGCAATTGACATTACTGCTTGGCAAGTTAATGACCCTACTGGGCGATGTTTCGCTGTCTCAACTGGAGTCTCGTCTGGCGGTATGGCAGGCGATGATTGAGTCACAAAAAGAGATGGGGATTCAGGTATCGAAAGAATTCCAGACGGCTCTGGGAGAGGCTCAGGAGGCGACGGATCTCTATGAAGCCAGTATCAAAAAGACGGATACCGCCAAGAGTGTTTATGACGCTGCGGCCAAAAAACTGACGCAGGCGCAAAATAAATTGCAATCGCTGGACCCGGCTGACCCCGGCTATGCACAAGCTGAAGCCGCGGTAGAACAGGCCGGAAAAGAAGCGACAGAGGCGAAAGAGGCCTTAGATAAGGCCACGGATGCGACGGTTAAAGCAGGCACAGACGCCAAAGCGAAAGCCGAGAAAGCGGATAACATTCTGACCAAATTCCAGGGAACGGCTAATGCCGCCTCTCAGAATCAGGTTTCCCAGGGTGAGCAGGATAATCTGTCAAATGTCGCCCGCCTCACTATGCTCATGGCCATGTTTATTGAGATTGTGGGCAAAAATACGGAAGAAAGCCTGCAAAACGATCTTGCGCTTTTCAACGCCTTGCAGGAAGGGCGTCAGGCGGAGATGGAAAAGAAATCGGCTGAATTCCAGGAAGAGACGCGCAAAGCCGAGGAAACGAACCGCATTATGGGATGTATCGGGAAAGTCCTCGGCGCGCTGCTAACCATTGTCAGCGTTGTGGCCGCTGTTTTTACCGGTGGGGCGAGTCTGGCGCTGGCTGCGGTGGGACTTGCGGTAATGGTTGCCGATGAAATTGTGAAGGCGGCGACGGGGGTGTCGTTTATTCAGCAGGCGCTAAACCCGATTATGGAGCATGTGCTGAAGCCGTTAATGGAGCTGATTGGCAAGGCGATTACCAAAGCGCTGGAAGGATTAGGCGTCGATAAGAAAACGGCAGAGATGGCCGGCAGCATTGTTGGTGCGATTGTCGCCGCTATTGCGATGGTCGCGGTCATTGTGGTGGTCGCAGTTGTCGGGAAAGGCGCGGCGGCGAAACTGGGTAACGCGCTGAGCAAAATGATGGGCGAAACGATTAAGAAGTTGGTGCCTAACGTGCTGAAACAGTTGGCGCAAAACGGCAGCAAACTCTTTACCCAGGGGATGCAACGTATTACTAGCGGCCTGGGTAATGTGGGTAGCAAGATGGGCCTGCAAACGAATGCCTTAAGTAAAGAGCTGGTAGGTAATACCCTAAATAAAGTGGCGTTGGGCATGGAAGTCACGAATACCGCAGCCCAGTCAGCCGGTGGTGTTGCCGAGGGCGTATTTATTAAAAATGCCAGCGAGGCGCTTGCTGATTTTATGCTCGCCCGTTTTGCCATGGATCAGATTCAGCAGTGGCTTAAACAATCCGTAGAAATATTTGGTGAAAACCAGAAGGTAACGGCGGAACTGCAAAAAGCCATGTCTTCCGCGGTACAGCAAAATGCGGATGCTTCGCGTTTTATTCTGCGCCAGAGTCGCGCATAAAAACTGCCAAAATAAAGGGAGAAAAATATGTTAATTAGTAATGTGGGAGTAAATCCCGCCGCTTATTTAAATAATCATTCTGTTGAGAATAGTTCACAGACAGCTTCGCAATCCGTTAGCGCTAAAGATATTCTGAATAGTATTGGTATTAGCAGCAGTAAAGTCAGTGACCTGGGGTTGAGTCCTACACTGAGCGCGCCTGCGCCAGGGGTATTAACGCAAACCCCCGGAACGATCACGTCCTTTTTAAAAGCCAGTATTCAAAATACCGACATGAATCAGGATTTGAATGCTCTGGCAAATAATGTCACGACTAAAGCGAATGAGGTTGTGCAAACCCAGTTACGCGAGCAGCAGGCAGAAGTCGGAAAGTTTTTTGATATTAGCGGAATGTCTTCCAGTGCCGTTGCGCTGTTGGCTGCCGCGAATACGTTAATGCTGACGTTGAACCAGGCTGATAGCAAACTGTCTGGTAAGTTGTCATTAGTCAGCTTTGATGCAGCTAAAACGACGGCAAGCTCCATGATGCGCGAAGGGATGAATGCGTTGTCCGGTAGTATTTCCCAGAGCGCGCTTCAGTTGGGGATCACTGGCGTGGGCGCCAAACTGGAATATAAGGGGCTGCAGAATGAAAGAGGCGCGCTTAAACATAATGCCGCGAAGATCGATAAACTGACCACTGAAAGCCACAGTATTAAAAACGTGCTGAACGGGCAGAATAGCGTCAAACTCGGTGCTGAAGGCGTCGATTCTCTGAAATCGTTAAATATGAAGAAAACCGGTACCGATGCGACGAAAAATCTTAATGATGCGACGCTTAAATCTAATGCCGGAACCAGCGCCACGGAAAGTCTGGGTATTAAAGACAGTAATAAACAAATCTCCCCTGAACATCAGGCTATTCTGTCGAAACGTCTTGAGTCTGTCGAATCCGATATTCGTCTTGAGCAGAATACCATGGATATGACCCGAATCGATGCGCGCAAGATGCAGATGACGGGCGATCTGATTATGAAAAACTCAGTTACGGTCGGTGGTATTGCAGGGGCGTCCGGGCAGTACGCCGCTACTCAGGAACGTTCCGAGCAGCAAATTAGCCAGGTGAATAACCGGGTTGCCAGCACCGCATCGGACGAAGCCCGTGAAAGTTCACGTAAATCGACCAGCCTGATTCAGGAAATGCTGAAAACAATGGAGAGCATTAACCAGTCGAAAGCATCCGCACTCGCTGCTATCGCAGGCAATATTCGCGCTTAATCTGAAAGGTCATCTATACGCCATCAGGGGTGTGATTTAATCGCGCTCCTGATGGCGAACTGGGGATATTATGCTTAATATTCAAAATTATTCCGCTTCTCCTCATCCGGGGATCGTTGCCGAACGGCCGCAGACTCCTTCGGCGAGCGAGCACGCCGAGATTGCCGTGGTACCGTCTACCACAGAACATCGCGGTACAGATATCATTTCATTATCGCAGGCGGCTACTAAAATCCAGCAGGCACAGCAGACGCTGCAGTCAACGCCACCGATCTCTGAAGAGAATAATGACGAGCGCACGCTGGCGCGCCAGCAGTTGACCAGCAGCCTGAATGCGCTGGCGAAGTCTGGCGTGTCATTATCCGCAGAGCAAAATGAGAACCTGCGGAGCGCGTTTTCTGCGCCGACGTCGGCCTTATTTAGCGCTTCGCCTATGGCGCAGCCGAGAACAACCATTTCTGATGCTGAGATTTGGGATATGGTTTCCCAAAATATATCGGCGATAGGTGACAGCTATCTGGGCGTTTATGAAAACGTTGTCGCAGTCTATACCGATTTTTATCAGGCCTTCAGTGACATTCTGTCCAAAATGGGAGGCTGGTTATTACCAGGTAAGGACGGTAATACCGTTAAGCTAGATGTTACCTCACTCAAAAATGATTTAAACAGTTTAGTCAATAAATATAATCAAATAAACAGTAATACCGTTTTATTCCCAGCGCAGTCAGGCAGCGGCGTTAAAGTAGCTACTGAAGCGGAAGCGAGACAGTGGCTCAGTGAATTGAATTTGCCGAATAGCTGCCTGAAATCTTATGGATCCGGTTATGTCGTCACCGTTGATCTGACGCCATTACAAAAAATGGTTCAGGATATTGATGGTTTAGGCGCGCCGGGAAAAGATTCAAAACTCGAAATGGATAACGCCAAATATCAAGCCTGGCAGTCGGGTTTTAAAGCGCAGGAAGAAAATCTGAAAACCACATTACAGACGCTGACGCAAAAATATAGCAATGCCAATTCATTATACGACAACCTGGTAAAAGTGCTGAGCAGTACGATAAGTAGCAGCCTGGAAACCGCCAAAAGCTTCCTGCAAGGATAACAGAAGAGGATATTAATAATGGTTACAAGTGTAAGGACTCAGCCCCCCGTCATAATGCCAGGTATGCAGACCGAGATCAAAACGCAGGCCACGAATCTTGCGGCGAATCTTTCCGCAGTCAGAGAAAGTGCCACAACGACGCTGTCAGGGGAAATTAGAGGCCCGCAACTGGAAGATTTTCCCGCGCTGATCAAACAGGCGAGTCTGGATGCGTTGTTTAAATGCGGGAAAGACGCTGAGGCGTTAAAAGAAGTTTTTACCAATTCAAATAATGTCGCCGGTAAGAAAGCGATAATGGAGTTTGCCGGGCTCTTTCGTTCAGCGCTCAACGCCACCAGTGATTCTCCTGCGGCGAAGACGCTACTGATGAAGGTGGGGGCAGAGTATACCGCGCAAATCATAAAAGATGGCCTGAAAGAAAAGTCAGCTTTTGGGCCATGGCTGCCAGAAACAAAGAAAGCGGAAGCGAAGCTGGAAAACCTGGAAAAGCAGCTGTTAGATATCATCAAAAATAACACTGGCGGTGAATTAAGTAAATTATCGACGAATCTTGTTATGCAGGAGGTGATGCCCTATATTGCTAGCTGCATTGAACATAACTTTGGCTGTACGTTGGATCCGTTAACCCGCAGCAGTCTTACGCAGCTTGTTGACAAAGCGGCGGCGAAGGCGGTTGAGGCGCTTGATATGTGCCACCAAAAATTAACGCAAGAGCAGGGTACCAGCGTAGGACGGGAAGCCCGGCACCTTGAAACGCAAACGTTGATACCCCTGCTGCTACGTAATGTTTTTGCACAAATTCCTGCAGATAAACTGCCTGACCCTAAAATTCCGGAACCTGCGGCTGGACCAGTACCTGATGGTGGGAAAAAAGCAGAACCTACGGGTATTAATATCAATATTAATATTGATAGCAGTAGCCATAGCGTGGATAACAGTAAGCATATTAACAATAGCCGAAGCCATGTCGATAATAGCCAGCGCCATATCGATAATAGCAACCATGATAATAGCCGGAAGACGATTGATAATAGCCGAACATTTATTGATAACAGCCAACGCCATGGCGAGTCACACCATTCGACTAACAGCAGTAACGTAAGTCATAGTCATTCGCGTGTGGATTCGACTACGCATCAAACGGAGACGGCACACAGCGCCAGCACAGGGGCAATTGACCATGGCATCGCGGGTAAAATTGACGTCACGGCTCATGCGACGGCAGAGGCTGTGACCAACGCTTCATCCGAAAGTAAAGATGGAAAGGTGGTCACGTCAGAAAAGGGCACTACGGGTGAAACACCCTCTTTTGATGAAGTTGATGGCGTAACCAGCAAGAACATTATCGGCAAGCCTGTACAGGCCACGGTGCACGGCGTTGATGATAATAAACAGCAAAGCCAGACGGCAGAGATTGTGAATGTGAAGCCGCTTGCCAGTCAACTGGCTGGCGTCGAGAATGTTAAAATCGATACCTTACAATCAGACTCGACGGTAATTACAGGTAATAAAGCCGGTACGACCGATAATGATAATAGCCAGACAGATAAGACTGGCCCATTTTCTGGTTTGAAGTTTAAGCAAAATAGTTTCCTCTCAACAGTACCGAGCGTTACGAATATGCATTCAATGCATTTCGACGCCCGTGAGACGTTTTTGGGTGTGATACGTAAAGCCCTGGAGCCGGATACCTCCACACCGTTCCCTGTACGCAGAGCGTTTGACGGCTTGCGTGCGGAAATATTACCCAATGACACGATAAAGAGTGCAGCGTTGAAAGCGCAATGTAGCGATATTGACAAGCACCCAGAATTGAAAGCGAAAATGGATACGCTTAAAGAGGTCATTACTCATCATCCACAAAAAGAAAAACTGGCTGAGATTGCACTGCAGTTTGCCAGAGAGGCGGGGCTGACCAGGCAAAAAGGGGAAACTGACTATGTGTTAAGTAATGTGCTGGACGGCCTTATCGGAGACGGTAGCTGGCGAGCTGGCCCAGCTTACGAGTCATACCTGAATAAACCTGGCGTGGATCGGGTTATTACTACCGTTGATGGCTTGCACATGCAGCGTTAATTAACCGGGAAAGATGCGATGAATATGGATATTGAAGCAAGAGTCAAAAAAGTGATCACCTCTTGTATTGCCGTTGATGTTGATAGTATCAATGGTCAGACCCATCTGGTTGAGGATCTTTACGCTGACTCATTGGATTTAATTGATATTGTATTTGGTCTTAGTGAGGAGTTTGACATTAGTTGTAATGAAAACGATCTTCCTGATATGACGACCTTTGCGGATATATGTCGTGTTGTTAAAAAAAGTCTTGAGTCCAGGGTGTAGTATTTTTCTCTCGCTCGACAACAATTGAACAAGATTAATTGTTATGAAAATCATCACACATGTAGTACCCGGTTCAGGTATGTCTGCAATATATGATGATATTGCTGACAGTCCGCGTTTTGTTATTAAAGGCAAGTTACGTCATGTTGAAAATGATCCGAAGGAGCTGCTGATATGTGTTCCGATGCGTAGTGAATGGCTATTCTACTGGATTAAAGGAGAGAAATATTGCGCCCGGCGATGGGCGCGAAAATGCATCAAAACATCATGTAACCAGATTAAATTTGAAGAAGCAATCTTATAAAAGATATAATTCAAGAGGAAAGTAAATTGCAAGCACACCAGGATATTATCGCTAATATTGGTGAGAAATTGGGTTTACCGCTCACTTTTGACGACAACAATCAGTGCTTATTACTACTCGATAGCGATATTTTTACGTCTATTGAAGCTAAAGATGATATCTGGTTATTGAACGGTATGATTATACCGTTATCGCCTGTTTGTGGCGATTCTATCTGGCGGCAGATTATGGTGATTAATGGTGAACTGGCTGCGAATAATGAAGGTACGTTAGCGTATATTGATGCTGCAGAGACGTTGTTGTTTATACATGCAATTACCGATCTGACAAATACTTACCATATTATATCGCAGCTTGAGTCATTTGTGACTCAGCAGGAAGCGCTCAAAAACATACTGCAGGAATATGCTAAAGTATGAGGAGAGAAAATTGAATAATTTAACGTTGTCTTCGTTTTCAAAAGTTGGTGTGTCGAATGATGCCCGACTTTATATTGCTAAGGAAAATACTGATAAGGCATATGTTGCGCCTGAAAAATTTTCGTCAAAAG
This sequence comes from Salmonella sp. SSDFZ54, assembly GCF_004010735.1. NCBI lineage: Bacteria > Pseudomonadati > Pseudomonadota > Gammaproteobacteria > Enterobacterales > Enterobacteriaceae > Salmonella > Salmonella sp. SSDFZ54. The sequence goes on along the minus strand of NZ_CP034819.1, from coordinate 756,529 downwards.
TATTAACCTGGCTTGGAAAAATGCCGTTATTTAAAAACACTGAAGTGGTGCAAAAACATACGGAAAATATCAGAGTACAGGACCAAAAGATTTTACAGACATTTCTCCATGCACTAACGGAAAAATATGGGGAAACAGCGGTTAATGACGCACTGTTAATGTCCCGTATAAATATGAACAAACCCCTTACCCAACGTTTAGCAGTGCAGATCACGGAGTGTGTAAAAGCTGCTGACGAAGGGTTTATAAACCTTATTAATAGCAAGGATAATGTTGGTGTCAGGAATGCCGCTTTAGTCATAAAAGGCGGCGATACAAAAGTGGCAGAAAAAAATAACGATGTTGGAGCAGAAAGTAAGCAACCTTTACTCGATATCGCGCTAAAGGGACTTAAAAGAACATTACCGCAACTGGAACAAATGGATGGAAATAGCCTGCGAGAAAACTTCCAGGAGATGGCTTCAGGTAACGGCCCGCTGCGTTCATTAATGACGAATTTACAGAATTTAAATAAAATTCCAGAGGCTAAACAACTTAATGATTATGTTACAACGTTAACAAATATTCAGATAGGAGCAGACAGGTTCTCACAATGGGGAACCTGTGGGGGAGTGGTTGAGAGGTGGATTGATAAAGCCTCTACCCATGAATTAACCCAGGCTGTAAAAAATATTCACGTTATTGCTAAAGAACTGAAAAACGTTACAGCTGAACTTGAGAAAATAAAAGCCGGCGCGCCAATGCCACAGACGATGAGCGGACCGACACTGGGCCTGGCACGGTTTGCGGTCAGCAGCATTCCAATTAATCAGCAAACCCAGGTGAAACTGAGCGATGGAATGCCTGTGCCAGTGAATACGTTAACTTTTGACGGTAAGCCTGTGGCATTAGCCGGTTCGTACCCAAAAAATACGCCGGATGCGCTGGAAGCGCATATGAAAATGCTTCTTGAAAAAGAATGTTCGTGCCTGGTGGTGTTAACGTCGGAAGATCAGATGCTGGCAAAACAATTACCACCCTATTTCAGAGGGAGCTACACCTTTGGCGAGGTGCATACCAACAGCCAAAAAGTGAGTTCAGCCAGTCAGGGAGGTGCGGTAGACCAATACAATATGCAACTGTCCTGCGGGGAAAAGCGGTATACAATCCCGGTATTGCATGTGAAAAATTGGCCAGATCACCAGCCGTTACCGTCTACGGATCAGTTAGAATACCTGGCGGATATTGTGAAAAATAGTAACCAAAATGGCGCGCCGGGGCGTAGTTCATCAGATAAGCATTTACCGATGATTCATTGTCTGGGCGGAGTGGGAAGAACCGGAACGATGGCGGCGGCCCTTGTACTTAAGGATAATCCTCATAGTAATCTGGAGCAGGTACGTGCAGATTTCCGGGATTCACGGAACAATAGAATGCTGGAAGACGCCTCACAGTTTGTACAACTAAAAGCAATGCAAGCCCAGTTGCTTATGACGACGGCAAGCTGATAAAAAAATAGCTTACTTTTAGAACTATCTGAAAGTAAGCTATTCCTGTCTCATTATTTGTTTACCGCGATAGAAAGTCTTTTGTTTTTCTCTTCTGCTGACATCCCTTTTAATTTTCTGTAATTCTCCCAAATTTTTTTAGCATAACGTTTCCTTATATCCGATCGTTTCGGTGACGTCCCCGCATTATAAGCGCCAACGGCCTCCCAGCTATAACCGTAGATTTTCATCATATCTGATAAAATGGATGCGCCCACAATGACAGAAATGCAGGGGTCCTGTAACAACTGTTTTTCACTAATCCCCATTTTTTTCAGCCTTTTCATATGGAAGCTGTTAATTTGCATCAGGCCAAGATCGGTTGAACCATCTCGGTTATGACCAATGGCGCCAGGTTTCATCGCCGATTCCTGCTGGGCGATAGCGTAAAGTAGTTCGGATTCAATATTGAACATTTTTTCAGCCTGAAGCCAGCAATCAGCCCATGCTGTATTTATGCTAAGCAACCAGATTACGATGATAAAAAAATAATGCATATCTCCTCTCTCAGATTTTACCGTAATTTAATCAAGCGGGGATCCTGTTTCCATCTTTTGAACCAAATATTGTCTTCGTTTTTAAATTTATTCCACATTTTCTCGGCAATAGCTTCGCCGTGGGCAACCAGCACTAACGGTAATAATCCCGGATTATTATCAATACGCTGTTCGCTTTCCAGAAACTCTCTTATCGTCGGTAAGGCACGCTCACTATTCTGACAGTATTCAGCATAAAGAAGATTAACAGCAATAAGCCCTGTTATTTCCTGCGTGGATATTTCTTTAGTTAATTTTCGTGCCAGTTCATGTTTACCTTTAATCGAAAGAAACATAACCTGCATACTTAATAATATTGGATTATCCTGCAAATGTTGTGAGCGTAATTCATCGCCTAAACGTATAGCATCATCAATACCGGTATGATAATAGGTAATCCACAGCTTAGTGATCCCTGCGGCTGCGCGCGTTGGATCCAATTTTAAACACTCGTTAATCGTTTGTAAGGCCTCCTCCAACTGACCAGCCATGAAGAGATTCCAGCCATAATAATATTTAATATCTGCAGAAATGGGCGAAAGTAAGTTAGCTTGTTTGAATAGCAAACTCCCGACGATGTATTCTGAATGAATCGTATTAATTAGCCCCAGTAATCCTAAAGCTTGTGGATTATTGTGGTCCAGCTCTGTCGCCTTAATCGCATGTTCTTTAGCTTTGATCATAGCGTTTTGTTTATCAAAAATCCCCATTTGCGCCATGCTGAGGTAGCATTCTGCCAGCGCACAGTAAGGCGCAATGCTGTTTGGCGACATGTTAACGCATTGAGTCAGCAATTTAAGCGCTTGCTGTAAGCTATAGGGGGTGTATTGATTTAACTCATGCTTACCGCGTAAGTAAACCATAGTACTGTCAATCGAATTTAGCTCGCTAATCTGCTTTGTGTCCCAGCGAAGCCCGGGAATACATCTGAGCAAAAGATTCGCAATTTTGTTTTGCAAGAGAGAAGCGGGTTGGTGTTCTATCAACTTAATGCTTTCCTGGTGCAGCAGGTGATAACCTTTAACCCGAACTATCTCGATCTGTACAATATTATCATTGCCATCGGGTATCATCTGCCCGGAGATATAATAATCGGGGCGTAATTGATCCATGAGCTCGAGAATATCCTTAACACTACGGCAGTTCTTCGTAATGGTCACCGGCAGCACGCTCAGGCCAAAGGGCGCATACTGCGATAATCCCTTCACGATAGAGTAATGCAGACTCTCGGATTGAACCTGATCCTGCATCTGAAAAGGAAGTATCGCCAATGTATGAGTCGTAGGTTGCGGCGCTGGCGGAGACACCACTACGACCGGACGATTAAACCGATAGCCCTGTCCGTACAGTGTTTCAATGTAACGATGCTCTTTATCTTCCGACAGAATACGTCGTAAGGCATAAATACAGCGGGTAAGAGATTCTTCGTTAACTTCCGCGTCGCCCCATACCTGGTCCAGTAAGGTGTTTTTACTCACAATCTCGCCGGCGGCTTCGAGCAGGATGACCAGAACGGCATATTCTTTTGGCGGAATATTGACTTTCTTTTCTGAGCGTAGCAGGGAGCCGTCCATGTTGAGTATGAAATCATCAAAGACGAATTTTTTATTCGATACAGGAACAGGATTAAAATGTGGCATGATAATAGTGTATTCTCTTACAGGGTGAAAAATTATAATAGCTAATACAAGTCGTTAGGATAGAATCTACTGTTTCAGTAATTCTGCTGTTAGTACTAACGGTCAGGTTGAGCTTTTATTATGAGCTTAATGTCATATTGTACGGGCTCGGGTTTATATATTTTTAACATTTGATTATTTAGCTTATGCCTGTGCTTTAAATAACTGACATGTTGGTAATAATATTGTTATAACTAACCGTGATTATCGAATGGACGCTGTCGTATATCCTGGAGCAGAGAGTCAGCGCCGGGCATCTAAATATTTACATATTTAACTTGGCCTCATTGCAATAGAGATTAGTTTTGTAGCTATCTTACTGCATTTTTGGGAGGTGTAAATGCTGCTTATTATATCTTCATGGTTAATGGTCTGATAATTACACCATCAGAACCATTTTTCTCGAAGATTTCCACTAAATGACCATTCGTTGAAAGTTTAAGAGTATAATTTGTCTTAGGTTCCAAAATATAAATGAAAGACTGTTTTTAATGGTGCGCTTATTTTTGTATTTTTTTGCAAAATAATGATATCGTCTTTTCTTTACTCCCTTCAGCTATAGCGTCAAAAAGGCAGGGGGTTTATGAGCAGTATCATCCTCAGGCTGGCCCCCAGGCATTATATCGATATCAGGAGGAAGAGAAGAGGTATGCCTGGCAGAAAGCTAACAAGCGTGACTGTTTCGGTGTAGACCGTTCAGGCAAATAGTTCTCAGAGGGAACGGATGATGTATAAATATGAATAAAATGCCGGCCTTAATCCACAGGGTTAAAGCCGGAAGGAGATAGTGTCATCTGGACGAATTCTTACGCTGTGAATAAGGCAATATCGGTTTACCAGTCATCATAGCGATGACAAGTTCACAAAAATCGTTTATATAATCAGCCTTACTTTAAATTACCAGAGATATCAGTATAAGCTGTCTTCCGGACAGAACAATGATGTTGAATAGCCTCCCATCCTGATAAAGCGTGTTAATGCGCAGTCTGAATTTTAAATTATTACAATTTTAATAAAAATCTTTACTTGAGTGACAGATACAAAAAATGTTAATGGTTCGCCATTTTTATGAATGTCGATGGCGTAGTTTTAAAATATTTTTTGAAACATTGAATGAAGTAGGACGTGCTGTCATAACCACATTTTAATGCTACAGCATTAACATTATGGTTGCCTATGCGTAAAAGTTTTGCTGCCTGATTCATTCTTGCCGATAAGTAGATGTCGCTAAAGCTGGTACCTTCTTCTGCAAGTTTCCGTTTGAGCGTTGACGTACTCATAAATATATGATCGGCAACATCCGTAAGCTTCCACTGTCTACTGGGTGACGAAGATATAATGTTGTAAACGCGCTCCTTTAACGTTATCTGAGCCGAGCTAAGGATGATCTCATAACTCTCCGGGAGTCGGAGAAAAGCAGTAAGCAGGAACAGCAGAAAATAAGGAATTAACTCTTCATTTTCAATACAACTCTTGTTGTTACAGTTACTGCAACCTTTGCTTGTATCCTTCGTACAGGAGAACGCCGTTTTCAGATGTTCAAATACCTCTCTTCTGGCAGGAAAGTCAGGCGTATAGAAGATTTTCTGCGCTTTCTCTGTGGGTACCGCCATTTTGGTTTGCTGCTCGTTTGGGATAAGTGCATAGAGAGCGCCAAGTCGTTGCGTCGGTATCTCGAGTATATCGAAATCCATGTGGCCATTGACCTCTTCAAGCGTCACGTTAACTACCTGCTCTTTTTTGAGCACCAACATCCCAGGTTCGTCACAGTAAATCGTATCGTGATTATTGCTAATCGTCAGTTTACCGCTCCGAAAGCAAACTAAAGTGAAACTGCTTACATAAAGATTTTTGATGGTAACCTGCTGAGTCTGACTTTTAATTTGCTGCCGGGTATTTGTCAAAAGTGATTTTAATTTCTGTAAGTTATCTGCGGCAGGACGCTGATGACTATTACTTACAAAGGTTACATTTTCCATATTATCCCTTTGTTGATGTTATTTTAATGTTCCTTACTGGTATCCTACTGAAAAAATCTGAGTTGTAAATGCTCTTTATTAGCGTGTGTTGGCAATGGTCTGATTGTTACACCAAAAGAACCCAAATTTGGGTAATTTATCTACAGTAGTTTAAGCCCCAATGGGGATGATGGTTCTTTTAATATGTGTTGAGACGCATTATACAGAATAAATTGATTTTATTTCTCACTTTTCATTCTATTTTCATCAGGAATCCCTGTGTCCTGTGCGGTAATCTGCTGCTATCGAGAACGACAGACATCGCTAACAGTATATATGGAAACATCAAAAGAGAAGACGATAACAAGCCCTGGGCCATACATAGTTCGATTACTTAACAGCTCACTGAACGGCTGTGAGTTTCCATTGCTGACAGGCCGAACACTCTTTGTGGTAGGTCAGAGTGATGCGCTCACTGCTTCAGGCCAACTCCCTGATATACCTGCCGATAGCTTTTTTATCCCGCTGGACCATGGCGGAGTAAATTTTGAAATCCAGGTGGATACGGATGCGACCGAAATTATACTCCATGAGCTGAAAGAAGGAAATTCTGAATCTCGTTCGGTGCAATTAAATACGCCAATACAGGTCGGTGAATTGCTTATCCTGATTCGCCCGGAAAGCGAGCCGTGGGTGCCCGAGCAGCCTGAGAAGTTAGAAACGTCTGCAAAAAAGAACGAGCCGCGTTTTAAAAACGGAATTGTAGCAGCACTGGCCGGGTTTTTTATATTGGGAATTGGGACGGTGGGGACGTTATGGATACTTAACTCGCCGCAGCGGCAGGCCGCAGAGCTCGATTCGTTATTGGGGCAGGAGAAGGAGCGCTTTCAGGTGTTGCCAGGACGGGACAAAATGCTCTATGTCGCTGCGCAAAATGAAAGAGATACGCTGTGGGCTCGTCAGGTTTTAGCGAGGGGCGATTATGATAAAAATGCGCGAGTGATTAACGAAAACGAAGAAAATAAGCGTATCTCTACCTGGCTGGATACCTATTATCCTCAGCTGGCTTATTATCGGCTTCATTTCGATGAGCCGCGTAAACCCGTTTTCTGGCTAAGCCGCCAGCGAAACACGATGAGCAAGAAAGAGCTCGAGGTGTTAAGTCAAAAGCTGAGAGCGCTAATGCCTTACGCGGATTCGGTTAACATCACGTTGATGGACGATGTTACCGCCGCAGGCCAGGCGGAAGCGGGGCTAAAACAGCAGGCGTTACCTTATTCCCGCAGGAATCATAAGGGGGGCGTAACGTTTGTTATTCAGGGGGCGCTCGATGATGTAGAAATACTCAGAGCCCGTCAATTTGTCGATAGCTATTACCGCACATGGGGAGGACGCTATGTGCAGTTTGCGATCGAATTAAAAGATGACTGGCTCAAGGGGCGCTCATTTCAGTACGGGGCGGAAGGTTATATCAAAATGAGCCCAGGCCATTGGTATTTCCCAAGCCCACTTTAATTTAACGCAAATAAGGAAGTCATTATGGCAACACCTTGGTCAGGCTATCTGGATGACGTCTCAGCAAAATTTGATACGGGCGTTGATAATCTACAAACGCAGGTAACAGAGGCGCTGGATAAATTAGCAGCAAAACCCTCCGATCCGGCGCTACTGGCGGCGTATCAGAGTAAGCTCTCGGAATATAACTTGTACCGTAACGCGCAATCGAACACGGTAAAAGTCTTTAAGGATATTGATGCTGCCATTATTCAGAACTTCCGTTAATCAGTTATAAGGTGGATTATGTCGATTGCAACTATTGTCCCTGAGAATGCCGTTATAGGGCAGGCGGTCAATATCAGGTCTATGGAAACGGACATTGTCTCGCTGGATGACCGGCTACTCCAGGCTTTTTCTGGTTCGGCGATTGCCACGGCTGTGGATAAACAGACGATTACCAACAGGATTGAGGACCCTAATCTGGTGACGGATCCTAAAGAGCTGGCTATTTCGCAAGAGATGATTTCAGATTATAACCTGTATGTTTCTATGGTCAGTACCCTTACTCGTAAAGGAGTCGGGGCTGTTGAAACGCTATTACGCTCATGATTCGTCGATATCTATATACCTTTCTGCTGGTAATGACCCTTGCCGGCTGTAAGGATAAGGATCTTTTAAAAGGACTGGACCAGGAACAGGCTAATGAGGTCATTGCCGTTCTGCAAATGCACAATATAGAGGCGAATAAAATTGATAGCGGAAAATTGGGCTATAGCATTACCGTTGCTGAGCCTGATTTTACCGCTGCGGTGTACTGGATTAAAACTTATCAGCTTCCTCCCCGGCCACGGGTGGAAATAGCGCAGATGTTCCCGGCGGATTCGCTGGTATCTTCTCCGCGAGCTGAAAAGGCCAGGTTATATTCGGCTATTGAACAGCGACTGGAACAGTCATTACAGACGATGGAGGGCGTGCTCTCCGCCAGGGTCCATATTAGTTATGATATTGATGCTGGTGAAAATGGCCGTCCGCCAAAACCTGTTCATCTGTCGGCATTAGCCGTATATGAACGAGGTTCGCCGCTTGCGCATCAGATCAGCGATATCAAGCGTTTCTTAAAGAATAGTTTTGCCGATGTGGATTATGACAACATTTCTGTTGTGTTGTCAGAACGTTCTGATGCCCAATTACAGGCTCCCGGCACACCAGTAAAACGTAATTCTTTTGCAACCAGTTGGATTGTGTTGATTATTTTGTTATCCGTGATGTCAGCAGGCTTTGGCGTCTGGTATTACAAAAACCATTATGCCCGCAATAAGAAAGGCATAACGGCTGATGATAAGGCGAAATCGTCAAATGAATAGGCAGCCATTACCCATTATCTGGCAAAGAATCATTTTTGATCCGTTATCGTATATCCATCCTCAGCGGTTGCAGATAGCACCGGAAATGATTGTCAGACCCGCCGCCAGGGCGGCGGCAAATGAGTTAATACTGGCGGCATGGCGGCTTAAGAACGGAGAAAAGGAGTGTATTCAAAACTCACTGACGCAGCTGTGGCTGCGTCAGTGGCGCCGACTGCCGCAGGTAGCGTATTTACTCGGTTGCCATAAACTGAGAGCCGATCTGGCAAGGCAGGGAGCCTTGCTTGGCCTGCCGGATTGGGCGCAAGCATTTTTGGCAATGCATCAGGGAACAAGTTTATCTGTCTGCAATAAGGCGCCGAATCACCGGTTTTTACTTAGCGTCGGGTATGCACAGTTAAATGCCCTGAATGAATTTTTACCTGAATCTTTAGCACAGCGTTTTCCTTTGCTTTTTCCTCCATTTATTGAGGAGGCATCGAAGCAGGATGCTGTAGAAATGTCAATTTTGCTACTGGCCTTACAATATGCTCAAAAATATCCCAATTCCGTCCCCGCTTTCGCCTGTTGAGGGGATACTGATAAAGCGTAAAACGCTGGAACGTTATTTCTCTATTGAAAGATTAGAACAGCAGGCGCATCAACGGGCTAAGCGTATTTTGCGAGAGGCGGAAGAAGAGGCAAAGACCTTGCGGATGTACGCCTATCAGGAAGGTTACGAGCAGGGAATGATAGACGCGTTACAGCAGGTCGCCGCTTATCTTACTGATAATCAGACAATGGCCTGGAAGTGGATGGAAAAAATACAGATTTATGCCCGCGAGTTATTTTCAGCTGCGGTCGACCATCCCGAAACGCTTTTAACCGTCCTGGATGAGTGGCTAAGGGATTTCGATAAGCCTGAGGGGCAACTTTTTTTAACACTACCAGTTAATGCGAAAAAAGATCACCAAAAACTGATGGTGTTGCTTATGGAGAACTGGCCAGGCACTTTTAATCTTAAATATCATCAGGAACAGCGCTTTATCATGAGTTGCGGCGATCAGATCGCAGAATTTTCACCTGAACAATTTGTTGAAACGGCAGTAGGCGTCATTAAGCATCATCTTGATGAACTTCCACAAGACTGCCGGACGATTTCTGATAACGCTATTAACGCACTTATTGATGAATGGAAGACAAAAACGCAAGCATTGTAAAATGGAGGTTATAAGGTGATACCGGGTACGATTCCGACTTCTTATATGGTCCCGACAGCGGATACTGAAGCGACGGGTGTGGTTTCGTTGAGTACCAGGGCCGCTATGCTGAATAATGTGGATAGTGCGCCTTTAAGCAATGGCGGCGACGTTGATCTTTATGATGCATTTTACCAACGACTTTTGGCGCTCCCTGAGTCAGCCTCTTCTGAAACGCTTAAAGATAGCATTTATCAAGAGATGAATGCCTTCAAAGATCCTAAAAGTGGTGATTCGGCTTTTGTTTCTTTTGAGCAGCAAACGGCTATGCTACAAAACATGTTAGCAAAAGTTGAACCGGACACCCATTTATATGAGGCTTTAAACGGGGTATTAGTTGGTACAATGAATGCACAGTCACAAATGACCTCCTGGATGCAGGAGATTATTTTATCGGGTGGGGAAAACAAAGAGGCAATTGACTGGTGAACCCCCCATTGCTGGCGATTTGTGATAAGGTATGGTGTATATATTAGCAAATAATGCAGAAAATGCACCATGCCAGTGTATCTATCTTATTGATGTATATGGATTATTAAGGTATCTACTAGGCGTTTTATTCTGAAATGATTATATTAATATTGTAAGCTTCCATTACAAAATTGTGCATAAAGTTTGTAAGAGTATCTTTTTGTGACGAAATGAACGCGCGTTGGAATGTAATTATTGGCTATAATAATAAAAAAATCGGATTTAAATCATCTCTGTGAGTTTTAATTATTTGTTTATAAGAATATAACGATTTTGAGTTCCTTATAGCACACAGGATAAAATATGGTATTGCCTTCAATGAATAAATCAGTTGAGGCCATTAGCAATAATCACCTTCAACAGCCGAACAAATTTCCATTAATAAATGGATTAGCTGACGTAAGAGACTATTATGTCGCAAACTGCTTATTATTTAAACTTAATAAAGGCAGTTTGCGAATTGAAAACGAATTTGGGGAGTTCATCGAACAATCTGCGCCGTGTTTATTTTTATTGGAAAAAGATCAAACAATCACTCTTAGTATGAGCGAAATAGAAGGGCATATTGATTTTTCTTCACTGGAAGTTTCCTATGACTTAATGCAAAAATTCTACAAAGTTTTTTACAGTACAAGAAACTATAATGATCGAGAGCTATCATTAAAAACGAAACCAAAGTATTTTTTTCATGCGGACTTGTTGCCAGGGATGAGTGATACTTTTGACTCTATTTTGCATGGTGTGGCATGTCCACGGGTTTGTAGTAACGTGAGTATTGATGATCATGATTATTCATATTTCTCATTGATGTATCTTATATCGGCATTTGTACGTAAGCCCGGTGGGTTTGACTTCCTTGAGCGAGCAATAAAAATTACGACAAAAGAGAAAGTTTATAACATTATTATCAGCGATCTCACCCGCAAATGGTCACAGGCTGAGGTGGCAGGAAAGCTGTTTATGAGCGTATCAAGTCTGAAGCGAAAACTGGCCGCTGAAGAGGTGAGTTTTAGCAAAATATACCTGGATGCTCGTATGAATCAGGCTATAAAATTATTACGTATGGGTGCTGGAAATATTTCACAAGTCGCGACGATGTGTGGCTATGATACGCCTTCTTATTTTATCGCTATTTTTAAACGGCATTTTAAGATTACACCGCTTAGCTTTATGCGTACGATGAACCATTGATTTGTGAAATTATTTTAAACGTTACTATCTGTTTGCGTTACAGATACCAAATATTTTTTTAATCGTAGTGTATATTTCAGTATCGCTACACCAGTGATATATAGTTAATGAAAGGGAATCGAAAGCGTTCATTGTCAGACATACATGGCCACCAGGCGTCGGGCAATCGTTGTACTCTAAGAGATTACAGTAAAGTAAAACAGCAAATTTAATCATTATCAGATTTGTAAAAGGAATTCATTTCGGTAACGACATTGCGCATGTAATAACGTATCTGGTCTTATTACCTTTGTAGTAAGAAGGCGTTATCTACTTGCGCAGTAGTCGCCCAGGAAGAAAAATTATTACCGAAGCTGTGGTCAGTTTTCAAAAAAGGATAAATAAATGAGAAATGTAATTATATACGGTATTAACTGGACTAATTGTTATGCCCTTCAGTCTATTTTTAAGCAAAAATATCCGGAAAAGTGCGTTAAAACGTGTAACTCATTAACCGCACTTTTGCATTCTCTATCCGATATGCCGGACGCCGGGCTGATTTTAGCTTTGAACCCGCATGAGCATGTTTATCTTTTTCATGCGTTGCAGACGCGGTTGCAGAACCGTAAAGTTTTGGTAGTGGCAGATCGCTTGTATTATATCGATCGCTGTGTGCTGCAATATTTTGGCGTTATGGATTATGTTTTAAAAGACGAACTATCCTGCGCTATCCGCTCGGATCGAGAGAAGCTCCGTCTTCCGGAAGCCTGGCTGCGTTTCTGCCACAGGCCACAAAAGAAAACCGTGGCTACTACGTATGCTTTTAATGCCGGCGAGACGCCGGAAGAGGTATTGTTTAATATCAATCAATACGCCTGGTGGAATCTACCTCCCGGCGTCACTCAGGCGAAATATGCGCTGCTGATATTATTATCCTCCGGACATCCGGCAATTGAACTGGCGAAAAAATTTGGTCTGGGAACAAAAACCGTCAGTATTTATCGTAAGAAGGTTATGTATCGTTTGGGGATGGACTCTTCACCGCTATCGCTGTTCCGGGGACTGAAACTAGACGCGCATTTACAGCGCACTGCTTTTGCACATAACCCTGCTGTACCTGACGATAATTGCGCGTTACCGATTGCGGTAGGAATGAATTAAAATATTTTTTATCATTTATGACCATGTGTTGAGCTTTTATTATAAAAAAGATTTTTTGAGTAGTAATTCTTATATATAATCATCTGGAGGTGATTGGTTGCCTGGCTCAATCATTGAGGCATATTTTTGCGGGCAATATATTGAATCTGAAAAGTTAAAGATGATATTTTCGGTGCAGGAGCTATCATGTGGAGGGAAAAGTATGCTAAGTCCTACGGCTCGTAATATGGGGGCGAGTTTATCGCCTCAGCCTGACGTCAGCGGGGAGCTAAACACCGAAGCATTGACCTGTATTGTTGAGCGTCTGGAAAGTGAAATTATAGATGGCAGCTGGATTCATATCAGTTACGAGGAAACCGATCTCGAAATGATGCCTTTTCTTGTTGCACAGGCCAATAAGAAGTATCCAGAGTTAAATCTTAAATTTGTTATGTCAGTCCATGAGCTTGTTTCCTCTATAAAGGAGACCAGAATGGAAGGCGTTGAATCTGCCCGATTTCTCGTAAATATGGGAAGTTCAGGTATCCATATTTCAGTCGTCGATTTTAGAGTTATGGACGGAAAGACATCGGTGATTTTGTTCGAACCAGCAGCGTGTAGCGCTTTTGGACCTGCTTTACTGGCATTGAGGACCAAAGCAGCTCTTGAACGTGAACAACTGCCTGATTGTTATTTTGCTATGGTCGAGCTGGACATTCAACGAAGCTCTTCTGAATGCGGTATTTTTAGCCTGGCGCTCGCCAAAAAACTTCATCTTGAATTTATGAACTTAGTAAAAATTCATGAAGATAATATTTGTGAACGTCTGTGTGGTGAGGAACCTTTTCTCCCGTCTGATAAAGCAGACCGTTATCTGCCGGTGAGTTTTTACAAACATACTCAAGGCGTACAACGATTAAATGAATATGTGCAGGCCAATCCGGCGGCGGGAAGCAGTATAGTGAACAAAAAGAATGAAACGCTTTATGAGCGATTCGATAACAATGCCGTTATGCTAAACGATAAAAAACTCTCTATATCCGCTCATAAAAAAAGGATAGCTGAATATAAGTCTTTACTTAAACCGTAATGAAATTATAAGGTTGCCTGCCAGAGAAAATACTTCCAGCGCCATAAGACTACTCTATATTATGACCGTATGTTTCCTGAATAGCAGGCAAAAAAGTGTTAACCTTGCGCCTCTGGTACGATTTCATTACGCCTGTCACGCCATGTTGCGTAAATAAATACCGCAATAAACACGATGGCAAATAATACCACGATGGTCGGCGCTGGCGCGCTATCAAGATAAAAAGACAGATAAACGCCCGCAAAAGCGGTAATAACTGACAGACTCACCGCTAATCCTAGCGCGCGCGCAAAGCGTCGCGTCAGCAAAATGGCAATTGCGCCGGGGGCGATAAGCAATGAAATCGACAGAATAATGCCCACCGATTTCAGCGTGGCGACGATAGTCAGCGCAATCATACATAGCAGGCCATAATGCAGTAGCGTGGTATTCAGCCCGCTGGCTTTCGCCTGGTGCGGGTCAAAAGCGTGTAGCAGGAGATCTTTCCATTTCAGCCCAATGATTAACGCAATACCCAGTGCAATAACTGACGTTTGTACGATATCCCCCAGCGATACGCCCAGCATATCCCCAAACAGGATGTGATCCAGATGCACTTCCGATTGAATAGAAACATAGAGCACCAGACCTGCGCCAAACATCCCGGAAAAGACGATGCCCATCACCGTATCACGCTTGATGCGGCTGTTATCGTCCAGATAACCGGTCGCGATAGCGCAAAATAATCCGGCAATGAAAGCGCCAATCGCCAGGGGGATCCCCACAATATATGCCAGCACGACCCCGGGGAATACCGCATGACTCATTGCGTCGCCCATTAACGCCCAGCCTTTTAACACTAAAAACACGGACAGTAAGGCGCAGGGAATCGCCACAATGACCGAAACCATAAGGGCGTTCACCATAAAATCAAACTGAAAGGGTTCCAGTAACGTTGTTAAGAACATGTCGGCTCCTTCTGCAGGCGGGCGCGTCGACGGTTGGCTAACAGACCGTGTTTCGGGGCGAAAATAAAGGCAGTGATGAACAGTAAGGTTTGCATGACGACAATAATTCCGCCAGTGGCGCCATCCAGCCAGTAGCTAAGCCATGCGCCCAGAAAACTGGTCAGGCTGCCAATCACGACGGCAATTATGAGCAGACGTGGAAAACGGTCGGTGAGTAACCAGGCCGTCGCGCCCGGCGTGACGACGAGACAGATCACCAGGAACGCCCCAACGGTTTGCAGGGCCGCTACGGTAGAGACGGACAATAGAGTGAAAAACAACAGCTTCAGTCGACCCGGATTAAGCCCGATAGAACGCGCATGGGTCTCATCGAAAAAGACGACCATCAGATCTTTCCACTTTAACAGCAGAATCGTCAGCGAGACTGCGCCGATAATCGCCAGTTGCGCAATATCCGCTGGCGCGATCGCCAGCACGTTGCCGAGAATAATCGTCTGGATATTCACCGACATCGGATTTAGCGACACCATAAAAAGGCCGACGCCAAAAAAAGAGGAGAAGATAAGCCCGATAATCGCGTCTTCTTTCAGGCGTGAGCGTTGGTTAAGAAAGAGCATACTGCCTGCCGCCAGTCCGCCGGAAAGAAACGCGCCGAGCGAGAAGGGCAGCCCTAACATCCAGGCGCCAGCGACGCCAGGCACAATAGAGTGAGATAGCGCATCGCCAATGAGCGACCAGCCTTTGAGCATCAAATAGCAGGAGAGAAACGCGCACAGACCGCCCACCATCGCGGAGACCCACATCGCGTTGAGCATATACTGGTAGCCAAACGGCTCAACAAGCCAGTTCATGACGATTTTCCTCCGCTGGCCACGCGCCGGGAAATAAAGGGGCGCTCGTCATCGGTGATGATGTGCTCTTCACCTCCGCTTAGCGCGATATGACGTAGAACGCCGCTAAACGCCTGTTCCAGATTCGCGGCGGTAAACGTGGTTTCGGTAGGGCCGCTGGCCAGTACGGTTCCTTTAATCATTACCGTATAGTCGCAAAACTCGGTGACGGAGCCGAGATTATGCGTTGAGACCAGCATCGTGCGGCCTTCATCGCGCAGTTCCCGCAGTAGATCGATGATTCGCGCTTCGGTTTTTACATCCACGCCGGTAAAAGGTTCATCCAACAGGATTACCTGTCCATCCTGAGCGATGGCCCTGGCAAGAAACACACGTTTTTTCTGCCCGCCGGACAGTTCGCCAATCTGCCTGTGACGATATTCCTGCATATCCACCCGCGCCAGCGCGGCGTCAACACAGGCGTGATCATGCGCAGTGGGACGGCGTAGCCAGCCCATATGGCCGTAGCGTCCCATCATCACCACATCTTCTACCAGCACCGGAAATGACCAGTCCACTTCTTCCGATTGCGGAACATAAGCAATGAGGTTTTTTTTCAGCGCCTTGTTGACTGACTGTTGCAGGATAGTGATATCGCCCTGCGCAAGATGCACAAAGCCCATTAACGCTTTAAATAACGTAGACTTACCGGAACCATTTACGCCTACCAGCGCGGCGATTGAACCGCCAGGCACCTGAAAAGTGGCGTCCCGTAGGGCGGTATGACCGTTGCGATACGTCACCGTGACTTGATCAACGGTAATCGCAGATTGACTCATTGTTGACTCCTCAGTCCGTCGTTAATGCCGTTGACGATGGTTTCGGTCGTGACGCGCAGCAGATCCAGATAGGTTGGCACAGGGCCGTCAGCGGCGCTCAGAGAATCGACATACAGCACGCCGCCATAATGCGCGCCGGATTCACGCGCGACCTGACGGGCCGGTTTATCGGAAACCGTACTCTCGCTAAAGATGGCGGGAATATGGTGCTTTTTAATGGTATCAATCACTTTACGCACCTGTTTTGGCGTCCCCTGTTGATCGGCGTTAATTGGCCAGAGATAAAGCTCTTTCATGTCATTATCGCGCGCCAGGTAAGAGAACGCGCCTTCACTGGTGACCAGCCAGCGCTGATCGGCGGGAATTTTTTCCAGCTCGGCACGCAACGGATCGGCCATCTGGCGAATTTTCGCTTTATAGCGTTCGGCATTTTGCTTATAGATCTGCGCATTATCCGGATCGTACTTCACCAGGGCGTCGCGAATGTTATCGACATAAATCAGCGCGTTTTCTGCCGACATCCAGGCGTGCGGGTTCGGTTTACCGTTATACGGGCCTTCGGTAATGCCCATCGGTTTGACGCCGGTAGAGACGACGACTTCCGGCACGCCGGAAAGGTGCTGATAAAAGCGGGCGAACCATCGCTCCAGGTTCAGACCATTCGCGAGGATAAGCTGTGCCCCCTGCGCTCGTTTAATATCGCCGGGCGTTGGCTGATACTCATGGATTTCAGCGCCAGGCTTGGTAATTGAGCTGACTTCCGCTGCGTCGCCCGCCACGTTTTTCGCCATGTCGGCAATAACGGTAAACGTGGTGATGACTTTAAATTTCTCTTTTGCATAGGCTGGCGATAGCGCGAGTATCGCAACAATACCGGCAATCAGGAGTGTTTTCAGACGATGTAGATTCGTCATAGTATCCCTCGCAACAATGTGGTTAATTAATCATCGAATATAGCCTTTGCTATGTTATATAGCACAAGGCATGAATAAATGAAAATAATTCTTATTTGCGTAATGGCGACGATATGCAGTGATAGTGCTAAAGAGGGATAAGGTGTAAAATAAATACACCTTAATGTTCGGAGAGAGCACGATGCCTGGTAAACGTATCGCTCGTGAAAAACTGACGATCAAAAAAATGATCGCGCTGTATGAAAGCCAGTGCCCACAGGCGTCAGCGGTGCAGGGGCATTACGACGCGCTGTTCGCCTACGCGCAAAAACGTCTTGATAAATGCGTATTTGGCGAGGAAAAACCCGCCTGTAAGCAGTGCCCGGTGCACTGCTATCAGCCGGCTAAACGCGAAGAGATGAAGCAGATTATGCGTTGGGCAGGTCCGCGAATGCTTTGGCGACACCCTGTCCTGACCGTGCGGCACCTTATCGACGATAAGCGCCACGTTCCGGAATTGCCGGAAAAATATCAGCGCAAGAAGTGAAGGGGAAGCGCCAGGCCTACGGCGCGCATCATCTCCAGGCCGGATCAGATCCGGCAACCCGTTACGCTAACGCGTCTTTATCAATACCCAATCGCTTCATACGCGACAGCAGGGTGGTTCGTTTAAGCCCCAGACGCTGCGCCGCGCCTTTTGGTCCAGCCACTACGCCATTGGTCTCTTTCAGCACGCGTATAATAAGCTGATATTCATCTTCGCCTTCTTTGGCGCTTTCAGTCGCAACAGGCGAGGTATCGGGCGTTACGGCGGTAATATCCGGCAGCGACAGTTGTAGCACATTGCCGCGCGTCAGCAGCACGGCGCGCTCGACGACATTCTCCAGCTCGCGAACGTTCCCCGGCCATTCCATGCTGCTAAGCGTGCGCAGCGTTTCGGCGGGAATGCTGTCGATATTACGCCCCATTCGGCGGGCGATTTTGAAAGTGAACGCTTTGACCAGTAGTGGAATATCTTCCGGACGTTCGCGCAACGGAGGAAGCTGGATCGGAAAAACATTCAGCCGATAGTAGAGATCGTTACGGAATTCGCGATCGGCGACCATTTTTTTCAGATCGCGGTTAGTCGCGGCGATCAGCCGCACGTCGGTCTGGATCAGTTTATTGCTGCCGAGACGTTCAAACTCTTGCTCCTGAAGGACGCGCAGCAGCTTAGGCTGTAGCTCCAGCGGCATGTCGCCCACTTCATCCAGAAACAGCGAGCTTTTATCCGCCAGCTCGAAACGGCCAATCCGCTGCGCGCTGGCGCCGGTAAACGCGCCGCGCTCATGACCAAACAAATCGCTTTCCAGCAGCCCCGCCGGCATCGCGGCGCAGTTCATCTTTACCATCCTGCGCCCGCTACGTCCGCTCAGGTTGTGAATGGCGCGGGCAATCAACTCTTTACCGGTTCCCGTTTCGCCCAGAATCAGCACGGTACTGTCGCTCTGCGCCACCATCTCAACCTGCTTTAGCACGTTGTACATCGCTTCGCTGCGTCCGATGATCTCGCCAAACTCGCTGTCGACGTTATTAAGCTGCTCCGTGAGCGCCAGGTTTTCGTCGACCAGGCGTTCCTTCAGTCGGTGGATTTCCTGATAGGCCAGCGCATTATCCACGGCAATGGCTACCCGTTCGGCAATCTGACGCAGCAGCTTGAGGTTGGCGGTGGTAAACACTTTTTCTTCGCACTGGGCCAGTTTGAGCACGCCAAGCATCGTCTTGCCGGACATCAACGGCAGCAGGCAAAGCGTCTGGATCTGATTGCCCCAGGTATCGAACAGCATGCGTTCGTAGGGGGCAAGCGGATCGCGTTCGTTGAGGTTGATAAGCAGCATCTCTTTACTTTTAAAGACGCGCTCCGTGAGCGTGCCGGCTTCGTCGACTTCGCTCTGTTCGTGCGCCGGATGATGCTCATCAAGGTAGTGGGTGGAGTAGATATTCAGCTTATTTTTGCGATGGCTGCGCAACACGATGCTGATTGCGTCGATATTGAAATAGTGGTGGATCTCTTTTGCGACTTCGCTTACCAGCTCATCAATATCCAGACGCGACAGGACGGCGTTGGTAATCGCAACCAGAATACGGAAGTTATCGCGTTCGCGGCACAACAGATCATAATCGACGTTATTGTTTACCCGGTTTTGAATTTGCTCGGCGACCACGCCGACAATTTGGGTAAACGTATGCAGACGGTCATATTCCTTTTCACTCCAGGGGCGATCTTCCTGACGGATGAATTCGCAGCCGCCGAAAATACGGCCCTCCGCGGCTAAAGGAAGCAGACAGTAATGACCAAATTCAGGGTAGAGGCCGCTCGCGGCAAGCTGCGGCCAGGTTTCGGTAAACTCATGGAAATTACAGTGCAATGCATCGGGGCGAGAAAGGATGCGACGTACCGGGCCGTGCGCCAGTACGGTTTCATCTTCATATTCAACAGGACGGCCATTTTCTCGCGTCGCATAATATTGTGCGCGTTGCGACTGCGCCTGCCATAGCACAATGCCGGCGCTGTCGGCGAGCGCTGAACGCTTTACCAGTTGCGAAAGCGCTTCACTGAGCGACGCCAAATCGGGCTGCTGCAATAAGGTACGAGTGATATCGAACAAGCCTTGCTGTCCAAGATCGCTCATGGGTGTATACGACATGTTGCTTTTCCAGGAAAATACCGCAAAACGGTGCGAAAACGGTAAATGAATTATAGGTATAAGTCGTAAGTTATTGCCGGATGGCTGACCGCAAACTCGCTGGTCACACACTCCGTAGGCCTGATAAGCAAAGCGCCATCAGGCGTTAATGCAGCGTTAATGCCGGATGTCGACGCAAATGCGTCTTATCCGGCCTACAGTATGCTGCCAACAGGCTGCTAGCATATACGAGGTAATGGTTCGGCGTGTGGCAAATCAAGGGTTCGCTTCACGCCATAGAGTCCGGCTAAGCGAACGCCTTTGCGTTCCACGACTTCGCCAATCAGCGCCGCATCACGTCCCAGCGGATGCGCGCGTAATGCCGCCAACGCCCGATCTGCGGCCTGCCGTTCAACGGCAATCACCAGTTTTCCTTCGTTGGCAAAGTTCAGGGCATCCAGCCCCAACAGCTCGCAGACGCCGCGCACGGCAGGTTTGAGCGGCAGTGCGGATTCGGACAATTCAATACCGTAACCGCAGGACGTCGCAAACTCATGGGCGACCGCATTCACGCCGCCGCGCGTGGCGTCACGCAATGCCTTCACTCCGTCAATATGACGCAGCGTCTGAATAAGCGGCGTTAATACTGCGCAGTCGCTCGCCAGCTCGCCATCCAGCCCCAGTTGCTCACGCAGGTTGAGGATAGTGGCGCCGTGATCGCCAAGCGTACCGCTGACTAACAGCACATCGCCAACGCTCAGCGTTTGCGCGCCCCAGTGAATATCGGCGGGAATCGCCCCCATGCCGGCAGTGTTGATAAACAATTTATCCGCCGCGCCGCGCTGCACAACTTTGGTGTCGCCGGTTACAATGGCGATACCCGCTTCCCGCGCGGTCGTCGCCATGCTATTGACCACGCTTTTTAACGTCTCCATCGGCAGCCCTTCTTCAAGGATAAAGCCGCAGGAGAGATAGCGGGGGATCGCGCCGCTCACCGCTACGTCGTTCGCCGTACCGCAAATCGCCAGTTTGCCGATATTGCCGCCGGGGAAAAAGAGCGGATCGATCACATAGCTATCGGTAGAAAACGCCAGACGGTCGCCCTCCGCCGTCAGTTGCGCCAGCTCCAGACGCGCCTGATCTTCTTGTTCCGCCAGCCACGGGTTGGCAAAGGCCTCCATAAACAGGCTATTAATCAACTGTTGCATAGCCTGGCCGCCGCTGCCGTGGGCGAGTTGTATATTGTTCAAACTTCACACTCCTGCTGACGATACTGATACCAGGCGGCGCATGCGCCTTCGGAAGAGACCATCAGCGCGCCGAACGCGGTCTCTGGATTACATGTTTTACCAAATAGCGGGCACTGATGCGGCTTGCATCTGCCGGTCAGCACTTCGCCGCAGCGGGCGCGCGGATCGTCATAGACCTGTTGCGGCGCTGGGCGGAAATGCGCTTCGGCGTCAAAGCGCTGATACTCTGGCGTCAGGTGGACGCCGGAGGATTCAATCACGCCCAGACCGCGCCACTCGCTATCGCCATTAACGCAGAACACATCGGCGATGGCCTGCTGCGCCAGCATGTTTCCGGCATCCGGCACCACGCGACGGTATTGGTTTTCAACCTGGCTTAGGGCCGCTATTTTCTGCTCAACCAGCATGACCACGCCTTGCAGTAGATCAAGCGGTTCGAATCCAGCCACCACCAGCGGGCGATGAAAATCGGCGGCGATAAACTGGTACGCCTCGGTGCCGATGACCATGCTGACGTGGCCTGGCGCAAGAAAGGCGTCAATGCCGTTGTCCGGCTGCTCCAGTAGGCTACGCAGCGTCGGGATCAGCGTAATGTGCTGGCAGAAAAAGTAGAAGTTTCGCACGTCACGCTGTTTTGCCTGCTGCAGCGTGATGGCGGTGGTCGGCATGGTAGTTTCAAAGCCCAGCCCGAAAAATACCACTTTGCGGGTCGGGTTATCCTGCGCCAGCTTCAGCGCGTCCATCGGAGAGTAAACAATACGGACATCCGCGCCGCGCGCTTTAGCCTGCAACAGCGAACCCTGTTTCCCCGGCACGCGCATGGCATCGCCAAAGGTGCAGAAAATCACCTCCGGATGGCTGGCGATTTCCACGCAACTGTCGATACGTCCCATCGGCAGCACGCAGACCGGACAACCGGGGCCGTGAATAAACTCCACGTTTTCGGGCAGTAACTGATCGAGACCAAATTTAAAAATTGCGTGGGTATGACCCCCGCAGACTTCCATAATGCGCAACGGACGTTCGGCAGTGTAAGGAAGAAGGGCGGCGCGTTCACGCAGGTGTTCAATGAGCTGCATTACCTGTTCCGGCGCACGGTACTCGTCAACAAAACGCATTATCTCTCCTCACCATACAGCAGTGCGCCGACGTCCGGCTCAACATCAAACATATTTTGTAGCGCGTCGAGCGTGTCGCGCGCTTCCGCTTCGTTAATGACGCTCATGGCGAATCCGACATGGACCAGCACCCACTGACCCAGACGCGGCTGACCGTTTTCATCACAACTGCCGACTAATGTGAGATCGACGTCGCGCTGAATGCCGCAGACGTCAACTTTTGCCTGATTGCCGTCAATGGCGCGGATTTGACCCGGAACGCCTATGCACATCGCTGCGCCTCCAGCCAGGCCAGCCACTGATCCATGCCTTCGCCGCTGGTGGCGGAAATCAGGATAATTTCAATCTCCGGGTTCACTTCACGCGCGCTGGCGATGCACTTCTCAACGTCAAAATTGAGGTAGGGCAGCAGATCGACTTTATTGAGCAGCATGAGCGACGCAGCGGCAAACATATGGGGATATTTCAGCGGCTTATCTTCACCTTCGGTCACGGAAAGCACTGCGACTTTATGCTTTTCGCCCAGATCGAAGCTGGCCGGGCAGACAAGATTACCGACGTTTTCGATAAACAGAATACCATGGTCATCCAGCGGCAGGCGCGGCGCGGCGTCGGCGATCATTTGCGCGTCAAGATGGCAGCCTTTACCGGTGTTGACCTGAATGGCGGGCGTGCCGGTAGCGCGGATGCGGGCGGCGTCGTTCACTGTCTGCTGGTCGCCTTCAATCACCGCGCACGGTACACGGTCTTTCAATTTCATTAGCGTTTCAGTCAGCAGGGTGGTTTTACCGGACCCGGGGCTGGACACCAGGTTGAGCACCAGTTGCTGGCGGGCGGCGAAACGGGCGCGGTTGCGCTCAGCCAGACGATTATTTTTGTCCAGCACGTCGATTTCAACCTCCAGCATCCGCCGCTGACTCATACCAGGCGCGTGGGTTCCGGCTTCGCCGTGGCCGTAATGCAGATCGCCTTCTGCGGTCTGACTTGGGGCAAAGTCAGGCGTTTTAATGCCGGTAATATTCAGCGCCGGGCGAGCCGCTGGGGCAAAGGGCGCGCTACGAAACGCTGAGTGCGGATTATGTTCATCGCCTTCTATATAAAGGTTGCCTTCAGCGCAACCGCAAGTCGTACACATCGCTTACTCCTGATCTTTTTCTTGTTACAGGCTTTCTGCCGGATGGCGACGCGAGCGTCTATCCGGCATTAATCTTCAGTTTCATCAATCTCTATGCGCCGAATTTGTAAGCCGTCATCGGCCACAATTCGCAGCGTATCGCTATGACATTGCGGACAACGACGTACACGGTGGGTTAACAACGTGACATATTGTTGACAATGCTCACACCAGCATTCGGCTTCCTGTTCTTCGAGGTGCAGTTTACAACCTTCTGCTATCGTGCCGCGGCATACCAGATCAAAACAAAAGGAAAGAGCGCTGGTTTCCACGCAAGAAAATGCGCCAATTTTGATCCAGACGGCTGTCACACGTTTTGCACCGTATGCTGAAGCCTGTTGTTCAATCAATTCCAGTGCCCGTTGGCAGAGGGTGATTTCGTGCATATCGCCTCCCGTAGTGGTTGCCCCTGTAAAGCAATATTTATGCCAATATTTTTATCCCCTGGCAGGTTAATGTCGACGATGACGAAATGACATGTCGTCACCGCGTCGAAACGGCAGTAACTGCGCTCGTCTGCTATTAAAAACAATAAGTTAAAAATTGGCATGGAAAATGCTTAACGCAGGCATCTCTGTTAAACGGGTAACCTGACATGACTATTTGGGAAATAAGCGAAAAGGCCGATTACATCGCGCAACGGCATCGTCGCCTACAGGACCAGTGGCATATTTACTGCAACTCGCTGGTTCAGGGGATCACCCTCTCGAAAGCGCGCCTGCATCACGCAATGAGCTGCGCGCCGGAAAGGGATCTTTGCTTTGTCCTGTTTGAGCACTTTCGTATTTACGTCGCGTTGGCGGATGGTTTTAACAGCCACACCATTGAGTACTACGTTGAAACCAAAGATGGCGAAGATAAGCAATTGATTGCACAGGCGCAGCTCGATATCGACGGCAAGGTTGACGAACGGGTTAACAACCGCGATCGCGAGCAGGTGCTGGAGCACTATCTGGAAAAAATCGCCAGCGTTTACGACAGCCTCTATACCGCTGTAGAAAACAACTCGCCGGTTAATTTGCGTCAATTGGTAAAGGGAAACAGCCCGGCGGTATAAGCCTGAGGCGTTGCCCGCTTTGATTCGCGATGTGGCGTTGCGCCACGTCATGAATGTTTTGGGAATGGGCGTGTCGATAAGTGTCGAAAATGACATTTCAACGGCATGTTTTCGTCAAAAATGACAATCACCTGAGGAATGCCTGGTGAATCGTTTTGTAATTGCTGACTCCACTCTCTGTATCGGCTGCCACACCTGTGAGGCCGCCTGTTCAGAGACGCATCGCCAGCATGGCCTGCAGTCAATGCCGCGCCTGAAAGTGATGCTGAATGAAAAAGAATCTGCGCCGCAGCTTTGTCACCACTGTGAAGATGCGCCATGCGCCACGGTATGCCCGGTTAACGCGATTAATCGCGTTGACGGCGCTGTCCAGCTTAATGAAAGCCTGTGCGTGAGCTGCAAACTGTGTGGTATTGCCTGTCCGTTTGGCGCTATTGAGTTTTCCGGCAGCCGTCCGCTGCATATTCCAGCGAACGCCAATACGCCGAAAGCGCCGCCCGCGCCGCCAGCGCCTGCGCGCGTCAGTACGTTGCTCGACTGGGTGCCGGGCGTACGCGCTATCGCGGTGAAATGCGACCTGTGCAGCTTTGACGAGCAAGGCCCGGCCTGTGTGCGGATGTGCCCGACTAAAGCGCTACACCTGGTGGAGAACACGGATATCGCCCGCGCCAGCAAACGTAAACGTGAGCTGACGTTTAATACCGATTTTGGCGATCTCACCTTGTTTCAGCAGGCTCAGAGTGGGGATGCATAATGAGTTCACTTTCACTGATTACTAGCGGCGTCGCGTGGTTTGCCGCCGCCGCCGTTCTGGCGTTTCTGTTTTCGTTTCATAAAGCGCTGAGCGGCTGGATTGCCGGTATCGGCGGCGCGGTCGGCAGCCTGTGTACGGCAGGCGCGGGGGTCACCGCGCTGACCAGCGCCGTTACGGTGAGCGGCGTGATGCCGTTTACCGGTCACATGCTGCAAATTACGCCGCTGAATGCTATCTGGCTGATTACGCTGGGGCTGTGCGGCCTGTTCGTCAGCCTGTTCAATATCGACTGGCATCGCCATCCACAGGTAAAAGCCAACGGACTGTTGATCAACCTGCTGATGGCGGCAGCCGTCTGCGCCGTGGTCGCCAGTAATCTGGGGACGATGGTGGTGATGGCGGAAATCATGGCGCTCTGCGCCGTGTTCCTCACCGGCGGTAGCAAAGAGGGCAAACTGTGGTTTGCGCTGGGCCGTCTCGGTACGCTGCTGCTAGCAATCGCCTGCTGGCTGGTGTGGCAGCGCTACGGCACGCTGGATCTGGGGCTGCTGGATCAACGCGCTCAGCAACTGCCGCTGGGCTCCGATATCTGGCTGCTCGGCGTTATCGGCTTTGGTCTGCTGGCCGGGATTATCCCGCTACACGGTTGGGTGCCGCAGGCGCACGCCAACGCCAGCGCTCCCGCCGCCGCGCTGTTCTCGACCGTAGTGATGAAAATCGGGCTGCTGGGCATTCTCACGCTATCTCTGCTTGGCGGCAATGCGCCGCTGTGGTGGGGCGTGGCGCTGTTGGTGCTTGGGATGATCACCGCCTTTGTCGGCGGTCTGTACGCGCTGATGGAGCATAACATTCAGCGCCTGCTGGCCTATCACACGCTGGAAAATATCGGCATCATTTTGCTCGGTCTGGGCGCAGGCGTTACCGGGATTGCTCTCAATCAGCCGGTACTGATCGCGCTGGGTCTGACCGGCGGGCTCTATCACCTGCTGAACCATAGCCTGTTCAAAAGCGTGCTGTTTCTGGGCGCGGGCAGCATCTGGTTCCGTACCGGTCATCGCGATATCGAAAAACTGGGCGGTATTGGTAAACGGATGCCGGTTATTTCTATCGCCATGCTGGTCGGTCTGATGGCGATGGCCGCGCTGCCGCCGCTGAACGGCTTTGCCGGCGAGTGGGTGATTTACCAGTCCTTCTTCAAACTGGGCAACAGCGGCGCATTTGTTGGTCGTCTGTTAGGACCGCTGCTGGCGGTTGGCCTGGCGATTACCGGCGCGCTGGCGGTGATGTGTATGGCGAAAGTGTATGGCGTGACGTTCCTTGGCGCGCCGCGCACGAAGGAAGCTGAAAATGCCAGCTGCGCGCCGATCCTGATGGGCGTCAGCGTGGTGGCATTGGCGATTTGCTGCGTACTGGGCGGGGTTGCCGCGCCGTGGCTGCTGCCGATGATTTCCACTGCGGTACCGTTGCCGCTGGAAACCGCGCACACCACCGTATCGCAGCCGATGATCACGCTGCTGTTGGTCGCCTGTCCGCTACTGCCGTTCATCATTATGGCGATGTTCAAAGGCAACCGTCTGCCGTCGCGTTCTCGCGGCGCGGCCTGGGTGTGCGGCTACGACCATGAGCAGTCGATGGTGATTACCGCGCACGGTTTCGCCATGCCGGTGAAAGAGGCCTTTGCCCCGGTACTCAAACTGCGTAAGTGGCTCAACCCGGTATCGTTGATTCCGGGCTGGCAGAACGCGGCGGCCGCGGGGCTGTTCCGTCGTCTGGCGCTGATTGAGCTGGCGGTGCTGGTGGTGATTGTGGTTTCACGAGGAGCCTGAAAATGAGTGTGTTTTATCCGTTAATTCAGGCGCTGGTGCTATTTGCCGTTGCGCCATTGCTGTCCGGTATTACTCGCGTGGCGCGCGCCCGTCTACACAATCGCCGAGGGCCGGGCGTGTTGCAGGAGTACCGCGACATTATCAAACTGCTCGGTCGTCAGAGTATTGCGCCCGCTGATTCCGGCTGGGTTTTTCGCCTGACGCCGTTTGTGATGGTCGGCGTGATGCTGACTATCGCCACCGCGCTGCCGGTCGTCACCGTTGGATCTCCGTTGCCGCAACTGGGTGATTTAATCACCCTGATTTACCTGTTCGCCATCGCGCGCTTCTTCTTCTCTATTGCAGGCCTGGATACCGGCAGCCCGTTCACCGCGATCGGCGCCAGCCGTGAAGCGATGCTCGGCGTGCTGGTGGAGCCGATTCTGCTGCTGGGTCTGTGGGTCGCCGCGCAGGTGGCGGGTTCAACTCATATCAGCAATATCGCCGATACCATTTATCACTGGCCTGTCGCGCGCAGTATTCCGCTGATTCTGGCGCTGTGCGCCTGCGCCTTCGCCACCTTTATCGAAATGGGCAAGCTGCCGTTCGACCTGGCGGAAGCGGAGCAGGAGTTGCAGGAAGGGCCGTTGACCGAATACAGCGGTAGCGGCTTTGCGGTGCTGAAATGGGGCATCAGCCTTAAGCAACTGGTGGTGCTGCAAATGTTCGTCGGCGTGTTTCTGCCGTGGGGACAGATGGAAACCTTCAGCGCAGGCGGACTGTTGCTGGCGCTGGTGATTGCCGTCGTCAAGCTGATTGTCGGCGTACTGGTGATCGCCCTGTTTGAAAACAGCATGGCGCGACTGCGTTTTTGCGCCACTTCACGCGTGACCTGGGCCGGTTTTGGGTTTGCGTTTTTAGCCTTCGTCTCCTTGCTGGCGGCGTGATTTAAGAGAGTTTGAGCATGTCTGAAGAAAAATTAGGTCAACAATACCTTGCGGCGCTGCACCAGGCGTTTCCGGGCGTCGTGCTGGACGAAGCCTGGCAGACCAAAGATCAGCTGACTATTACGGTAAAAGTGAACTATCTGCCGGAAGTGGTGGAGTTTCTTTACTACCAGCAGGGTGGGTGGCTGTCGGTGCTGTTCGGTAATGACGAACGCCAGTTGTGCGGCCACTATGCCGTTTATTACGTGCTGTCGATGGAGCAGGGCACGAAGTGCTGGATTACCGTTCGCGTTGAAGTAGATGCCAATAAGCTGGAATTCCCATCCGTTACGCCGCGCGTGCCGGCTGCCGTGTGGGGTGAGCGCGAAGTACGCGACATGTACGGTTTAATCCCGGTCGGTCTGCCGGACGAGCGCCGTCTGGTGCTGCCGGACGACTGGCCGGATGAACTCTATCCGCTGCGTAAAGACAGCATGGATTATCGTCAGCGCCCGGCGCCGACCACCGATGCGGAAACCTACGAGTTCATTAACGAGCTGGGTGACAAGAAAAATAACGTGGTGCCGATTGGCCCGCTGCATGTCACCTCCGATGAACCGGGCCACTTCCGTCTGTTCGTCGATGGCGAAAACATTATCGACGCCGACTACCGCCTGTTCTACGTCCACCGTGGTATGGAAAAACTGGCGGAAACCCGCATGGGTTATAACGAAGTCACCTTCCTGTCGGATCGCGTGTGTGGTATCTGCGGCTTCGCGCACAGCACTGCCTACACCACTTCCGTGGAAAACGCGATGGGCATTCAGGTGCCGGAACGTGCGCAGATGATCCGCGCTATTCTGCTGGAAGTGGAACGCCTGCACTCGCATCTGCTCAACCTTGGCCTGGCCTGTCACTTCACCGGCTTTGACTCCGGCTTTATGCAGTTCTTCCGCGTGCGTGAAACCTCCATGAAAATGGCGGAGATACTGACCGGGGCGCGCAAAACTTACGGACTGAACCTGATCGGCGGGATTCGCCGCGATCTGCTCAAAGAGGACATGATCCAGACCCGTCAACTGGCGCAGCAGATGCGTCGTGACGTGCAGGAGCTGGTGGACATGCTGCTGAGCACACCGAATATGGAACAGCGTACCGTGGGTATCGGTCGTCTGGACCCGGAAATTGCCCGCGACTTCAGTAATGTCGGCCCGATGGTGCGCGCCAGCGGTCACGCCCGCGACACCCGCGCCGACCACCCGTTTGTCGGTTACGGTCTGCTGCCGATGGAAGTACATAGCGAGCAGGGCTGCGATGTGATTTCTCGTCTGAAAGTCCGTATCAACGAAGTTTACACCTCGCTGAATATGATCGATTTCGGTCTGGATAATCTGCCGGGCGGCCCGCTGATGGTGGAAGGCTTTACCTATATTCCGCACCGTTTTGCGCTCGGCTTCGCTGAAGCGCCGCGTGGCGATGATATCCACTGGAGCATGACTGGCGACAACCAGAAGTTGTACCGCTGGCGCTGCCGTGCGGCGACCTACGCCAACTGGCCAACGCTGCGCTATATGCTGCGCGGCAACACCGTTTCTGATGCGCCGCTGATCATCGGTAGCCTCGATCCTTGCTACTCCTGTACCGACCGGATGACCGTGGTCGATGTGCGTAAGAAGAAGAGCAAAGTCGTGCCGTACAAAGAACTTGAGCGCTACAGCATTGAGCGTAAAAACTCGCCGCTGAAATAAGGAATCGCCATGTTTACCTTTATCAAAAAAGTTATCAAAACCGGCACGGCGACCTCGTCTTATCCGCTGGAGCCGATTGCGGTTGATAAAAACTTCCGCGGCAAGCCGGAACATAATCCGCAGCAGTGCATCGGCTGCGCCGCCTGCGTTAATGCCTGCCCGTCGAACGCGCTGACGGTGGAAACCTTACTTGCGACCAATGAGCTGGCGTGGCAGTTCAATCTTGGCCGCTGCATCTTCTGCGGTCGCTGCGAAGAAGTTTGCCCGACGGCGGCGATCAAACTGTCGCAAGAATACGAACTGGCAGTGTGGAAGAAAGAAGACTTCCTGCAACAGTCCCGCTTCGCGCTGTGCAACTGTCGCGTGTGTAATCGTCCTTTCGCCGTACAGAAAGAGATCGACTATGCCATTGCGCTGCTTGCGCACAACGGCGACAGCCGCGCGGAAAACCACCGCGAAAGCTTTGAGACCTGCCCGGACTGTAAGCGTCAGAAATGCCTGGTGCCGTCCGACCGTATTGAACTGACTCGCCATATGAAAGAGGTCAGCTAATGAGCAATTTATTAGGCCCGCGTGACGCCAACGGCATTCCGGTACCGATGACGGTGGATGAATCCATCGCCAGCATGAAGGCGTCTCTACTGAAAAATATTAAGCGTTCGGCATACGTTTACCGCGTGGACTGCGGCGGCTGTAACGGCTGTGAAATCGAAATCTTTGCGACGCTTTCGCCGCTGTTTGATGCCGAGCGTTTCGGCATCAAAGTGGTACCGTCGCCGCGTCATGCCGATATTCTGCTGTTTACCGGCGCGGTGACCCGCGCCATGCGCTCTCCGGCGCTGCGCGCCTGGCAGTCGGCGCCGGACCCGAAAATCTGTATCTCTTACGGCGCCTGCGGCAACAGCGGCGGCATCTTCCACGATCTCTACTGCGTGTGGGGCGGTACCGACAAAATCGTCCCGGTGGATGTGTATATTCCAGGCTGCCCGCCAACGCCTGCGGCGACGCTGTATGGCTTTGCGATGGCGCTTGGCCTGCTGGAGCAGAAAATCCACGCCCGCGCGCCGGGTGAGCTGGACGAGCAGCCCGCAGAGATCCTGCATCCGGATATGGTGCAGCCGCTGCGCGTGAAGGTGGATCGCGCGGCGCGCCGGCTGGCGGGTTATCGCTATGGTCGTCAGATCGCCGATGATTACCTGACACAGTTGGGGCAGGGCGAGCAGCAAGTGGCGCGTTGGCTGGAAGCGGAAAACGATCCGCGTTTAACCGAAATTGTCACCCATCTCAATCATGTTGTTGAAGAGGCGCGTATCCGATGAGCGAACAGGTGGTGTTCAGTCAACTGAGCCGTAAGTTTATTGATGAGAACGATGCGACGCCTGCCGAGGCGCAGCAGGTTGTCTATTACAGCCTGGCGATTGGTCACCACCTGGGGGTTATCGATTGTCTGGAGGCCGCACTCACCTGCCCATGGGATGAGTATCTGGCGTGGATCGCCACCCTGGAAGCCGGTAGCGATGCCCGGCGTAAAATGGAAGGCGTGCCGAAGTATGGCGAGATCGTCATCGATTTCAACCATGTGCAAATGCTGGCGCGCGCGTTTGATGAGGCGCGCGCCGCGCAGACCCCGCAGCAGCAAGAATGGAGCAAACTGATGCTCAGTATGCTGCATGACATTCATCAGGAAAGCGCCATCTACCTGATGGTGAGGAGGCTTCGTGACTGACGTTTTACTCTGTGTCGGCAACAGCATGATGGGCGACGACGGCGCAGGCCCGTTACTGGCGGAAATGTGCGCGGCGCAGCCGAAGGGCAACTGGGTTGTCATCGATGGCGGCAGCGCGCCGGAAAACGACATTGTGGCGATTCGCGAACTGCGCCCGCAGCGTCTGTTGATTGTCGACGCCACCGACATGGGGCTTAATCCGGGCGAGATCCGCATTATCGATCCGGATGATATCGCCGAAATGTTTATGATGACCACCCACAATATGCCGCTGAACTACCTTATCGATCAGCTCAAAGAGGATGTCGGCGAGGTGATTTTTGTTGGTATCCAGCCGGATATCATCGGGTTTTATTATCCGATGACTCAACCGATTAAGGACGCGGTAAATATCGTCTATCAGCGCCTGGACGGCTGGCAGGGAAACGGTGGATTTGCCGCGCTGGAAGCGCCGGAGGCGTAAGATGCGTACCCATTGGACGGATTTGTGTTACCCGGCATAGGCGGTAAGAAGAACGTGAAGATTATCGTATGGTGCGGACTGCTATTTTTCTGCATCGCCGCGCGCGCACTGGCCACCGGTTTTGTCGGTTACCTGCCGATGAGCGACGGTGAATATGCGCAAAAGCGTGCGCTGAAGCCGCTGTTGACCCTGCCTTATTCTGTATCGCCCGACCAGACCTGGTATTTTCGCCAGGTCGGAGTCAGTGGCGTGACGCTACTGCCGGAGCCGAAAAAAGATAACGAATGGCGGATTAGCGGAAAAGACAGAGCCGGTAATTCGTGGGTTGTCCCGGTGGGAATGCTGATTAATTTGGCGGGTAATGCGCAATTTTATCGCGCTGACCTCGATCGTAACGGCATTCAGGATCTGGTTATCTGGTTGGGTAATCCTGGGTTGGGCCTGGCGCCGAGCGCGCAATACATCATTTTCACCTTTCTCAAGAATGGCCGCCCCTGCGTCTTTGAACCGTGGGGGTTTTATACCGCGACCGATACTGGCGTCGATGATTTGCTTGATTTACAGGGCAATGGGCGCACGCAACTGTTGGATATGCAGTTTGACTCAGGCTACTGGATAACCAATTTATATCAGGTGAAGGACGCCCGCTGGCAGCGCGTACACGGCTGGTTTGGCCGGTTGAGTTATCCGGCGCTGACCCGTTTTAATCACTATCCTGGCCGTAAATTAATTATCAAACCTATTGCCGGAAGGAATCCGCAAACGGACGATCTTTCCCTTACGCAGCGCTGTTTAATACGCGGTAACGTATTGCCAGGCGTTAATCAGGATTGATGCCAGTTTCGGTGCAGAGTTGGCTGGCTATCACTGCAAATTTTGACCACCACTGGCGACATTACGTGTCATCGACACTTGTGACGATGACACGTAAATGCTCACGAAAATAGAAATAATATTCTTAAATAACAACGAAATAAAAATTGGCACGATTCGTGTATATATCGGCACATCATCTGTTATTGCTGGAGAATTTGATGAACCGTTTCATCATTGCAGACGCGAGTAAGTGCATTGGTTGCCGTACCTGTGAAGTGGCTTGCGTCGTATCCCATCAGGAAAATCAGGATTGCGCATCGCTGACCCCTGAAACCTTTTTACCTCGTATCCATGTCATCAAAGGCGTGAATGTTTCCACGGCAACGCTGTGTCGCCAGTGTGAAGACGCGCCGTGCGCCAACGTTTGCCCGAATGGCGCCATCAGCCGTGACAAAGGCTTTGTTCATGTGATGCAGGAACGCTGCATTGGCTGTAAAACTTGCGTAGTGGCATGTCCTTACGGCGCCATGGAAGTGGTGGTACGTCCGGTGGTTCGCAATAGCGGCGCGGGGCTGAACGTGCGTGCCGAAAAAGCCGAAGCCAACAAGTGCGATCTGTGTCACCACCGTGAAGCCGGTCCGGCCTGTATGGCCGCTTGCCCAACGCACGCCCTCATCTGCGTGGACCGCAATAAGCTTGAACAGCTGAGCGCGGAAAAACGCCGTCGTGCGGCGCTGGATTCAACGGCATCGCTGCTTTTCTGATTTCTGCGATTGCGCGTAGAATACGCCACAAAGCATTGCCGGATGGCGGCATCAATGCCTTATCCGGTCTACGGTCCGTGCGGTTGTAGGCCTGATAAGCGTCGCGCCATCAGGCATCCGGGTTCGATGATGGCGGGAAAATAAGATGGCGATAGACACACCTTCCGGCGTACAGCTACGCATTCGGGGCAAAGTACAGGGCGTCGGTTTTCGTCCTTTTGTCTGGCAACTGGCGCAGCAGTTGCGATTACACGGCGACGTGTGTAATGACGGCGACGGCGTCGTCGTTCGGCTGCTGGAAGAGCCGTCGCAATTTATTGCCGCGCTCTATCAGGATTGCCCGCCGCTGGCGCGCATTGACAGCGTTGAACACGCGTCGTTGGTATGGGAGCGCGCACCGACGGATTTCACCATTCGTCAGAGCGCAGGCGGTTCGATGAACACGCAAATCGTGCCGGATGCGGCGACCTGCCCGGCATGTCTTGCCGAGATGAATACCCCAGGCGAGCGGCGCTACCGTTATCCTTTCATCAATTGCACCCACTGCGGACCACGCTTCACCATTATTCGCGCTATGCCCTATGACCGGCCATTTACGGTGATGGCGGCGTTTCCCTTGTGTCCGGAATGCGACAGCGAATACCGCGATCCGTACGATCGCCGTTTTCATGCCCAGCCCGTTGCCTGTCCGTCATGCGGGCCGCATCTTGAGTGGCGGAGCCAACATGAACGAGCGGAAAAAGAGGCGGCTTTGCAGGCGGCGGTCGCCCAACTGAACGCCGGAGGCATTATTGCCGTTAAAGGGCTGGGGGGTTTTCATCTGGCCTGCGATGCGCGCAACGCTAACGCAGTGGCGATGCTGCGGGCGCGTAAACATCGCCCGGCGAAACCATTGGCGGTGATGTTGCCCACGGCGCAAACGCTGCCGACCGCGGCGCGTTCGCTGCTGACCACGCCAGCGGCCCCGATTGTACTGGTGGATAAGCAGTATGTACCTTCGCTGAGTGAGGGCATCGCGCCAGGACTTACGGAGGTGGGTGTGATGCTGCCAGCCAACCCATTGCAACACCTCTTGTTGCAGGAGCTCAATTACCCGCTGGTGATGACATCCGGCAACCTGAGCGGCAAACCGCCCGCCATCACCAACGAACAGGCGCTGGACGATTTACACGATATTGCCGATGGTTTTCTGTTGCACAATCGCGACATTGTACAGCGCATGGACGACTCTGTCGTGCGCGACAGCGGCGAAATGCTGCGTCGTTCGCGGGGATACGTGCCGGACGCGATTGCGTTGCCGCCCGGATTTCGCGATGTGCCGCCGATACTTTGTCTGGGCGCGGATCTGAAAAACACGTTCTGTCTGGTACGCGGCGAACAGGCGGTTGTCAGCCAACATTTAGGCGATCTCAGCGATGACGGTATCCAGGCGCAGTGGCGCGAGGCATTGCGTTTGATCCAGTCAATCTACGATTTTACGCCAGAGCGTATCGTCTGTGATGCGCATCCGGGCTATGTTTCCAGTCAGTGGGCCAGTGAGATGCGTCTGCCGACAGAGACGGTGTTACACCATCATGCCCATGCGGCGGCTTGCCTGGCCGAGCATGGTTGGCCGCTGGACGGCGGAGAGGTGATTGCCCTGACGGTAGACGGTATCGGCATGGGTGAGAATGGCGCGCTATGGGGCGGAGAATGTCTGCGGGTCAATTATCGCGAGTGCGAACATTTAGGCGGTTTACCCGCCGTGGCGCTGCCGGGAGGCGATCTGGCTGCCAAACAGCCGTGGCGTAATCTGTTGGCGCAGTGCCTGCGCTTTGTGCCGGACTGGCAGGATTATCCGGAGACAGCGGGGCTGCAACAGCAAAACTGGAATGTCCTGGCGCGCGCCATTGAGCGCGGCGTCAATGCCCCGTTGGCCTCTTCCTGCGGGCGGTTGTTTGACGCGGTGGCCGCCGCGCTTCGCTGCGCGCCAGCATCGCTTAGCTATGAGGGCGAGGCCGCCTGCGCGCTGGAGGCGCTGGCCTCTCAATGCGCTAACGTTGAGCATCCGGTAACGATGCCGCTTAACGGCGCTCAACTGGACGTCGCTGTTTTCTGGCGACAATGGTTGAACTGGCAGGCCACGCCCGCGCAACGCGCCTGGGCTTTTCATGATGCGCTGGCGTGCGGGTTTGCCACGCTAATGCGCCAGCAGGCTACGGCGCGGGGGATAACCACTCTGGTCTTCAGCGGCGGGGTGATACACAACCGCTTACTTCGCGCGCGTCTTGCCTTTTATCTTTCTGATTTTAAATTGTTATTTCCGCAGCGGTTACCAGCGGGCGACGGCGGGCTGTCGTTTGGACAGGGCGTGATTGCCGCAGCGCGAGCGTTAAGTGAAGTGTAGGGCGCCGGATGGCGGCTGCGCCTTATCCGGCCTGTAAACAGATGCTCACTCGTAGGCCGGATAAGACGCGAAGCGGCACCATCCGGCATCACAGGCTTATACCGACAACGTTTTTAGCAGTGCAAAGGCCTCTTTCATGCGGTCTTCACTCACCACAAAGGCGCGTAGTTGGCCTTCTCCGCTCATGCCTTTGGCAATCATACCGTCAGATTCTGCGGTAATATGCCAGCTTAAATCACGGCGCTGAGTTTCTCCCGCCAGATGCAGCGGCAGTTCCGGCGTTTTGACTTTGACCAGCATCGCCGGTAGCTTCAGCGGCGCGCTGCCACCGAGCAGATTTTTCGCCAGGTACATCGCGCTTAACTGGATCGGTTGCAGGAAGGGCAGTACCTGACCGTT
The DNA here is from genome assembly GCF_004010735.1 of Salmonella sp. SSDFZ54. Taxonomy (NCBI): domain Bacteria; kingdom Pseudomonadati; phylum Pseudomonadota; class Gammaproteobacteria; order Enterobacterales; family Enterobacteriaceae; genus Salmonella; species Salmonella sp. SSDFZ54. Next base: position 720,299 of record NZ_CP034819.1, on the reverse strand, counting down.
GATCTCCGCGCAATCGCCGATCGCATAAATATCCGGGTGACTGGTCTGTAGATAGCTATCCACGCAGACGCCGCGGTTGACGGCTACTCCGGCGCGGCGCGCCAGAGTGGTTTCCGGGCGTAAGCCGGTGGCGGCAATCACCGCATCGACCTCAATACTATGCGGGCTTACCAGCGTAGCGCGGATACCGGCTTCGGTTTTCTCCAGTTTTTGCAACTGCGATTTCAGCAGCAGATGCACCCCCATATCGGTCAGGTGATGCTGTAAGCGACTGCTCACTTCCGGTGGCATCAGTGAGGCGAGAAGGCTGGCGGCGTTATCCATCAGCGTTACCGTTTTCCCGGCGCGGCAGAAATCCATCGCTAATTCACTGCCAATGAGACCGCCGCCGACAATCAGCACTCGCTGCGCGTCGCGCAGTTGTGTCTCACAGGCGCGGTACTCCTGCTGGCTATTCAAAGTAAGCATTAACTCACGTCCTGCAATCGGCGGCACAAAGGCTGTCGCCCCGGTCGCCAGTACCAGCTTGTCGTATTGCCACTGCTTATCCTGACTTTTCACCACATGGGCATCGGCATCAATGTCAGCAACCCTGGTATGCGGGAACAGTCGCAGATTAAACTGTTCAGCAAATTCCCCCGCTAACTGGCGGGTGAGATCATCGGCGCGCTGCGACTGGCTGATAACGTGGCTGAGATCGGGCTTGTTGTACTCATCCATGCTGTCCGCCGCAATCAGGGTTAACGGCACATGCGCATCTTGTTTACGGATATTTTTGACGAGCTGGCGGGCGGCGAAGCCCGACCCAATAATGATGATCCCCCGACTCATTTTGCCTCCGTCGCCAGTACGTCGAACACGTCTTTACCTAATGAACATTCCGGGCACAGGAAGTTATCCGGCACGTCGCTCCACGGCGTACCCGGCGCGACATCCTGCAACGGCTCCCCCTGCGCAGGGTCGTAAATCCACTGGCATACGCTGCATTGCATTTTAGGACCGAGGTCTGCGGCGGCGCAGGTTGTGATTTCTTCGGCTGGCGCGGTTTTCTGTGTGGTTTCCGGCAGCGGAGCAAGCGCCCACTGACGCGCGATGTCGCGACCGTGCTGACGGCACAACTCCAGCGCATCCAGATCCGGACGCCATTTCGCTTTCAGACTCAGGGACATTTCAAAACCGGCATCCTGTAAGCGCGTGGACAGTCGATCCACAGCGCCGCCGCTCCAGCCATGAGAACCGAAGGCGCTGGCGCGTTTGTTGCGAAAGCGCAGGCCGGTCATCTCTTCCACCAGGCCAGCGATTTTCGGCATCATCACGTTGTTCATGGTAGAAGTGCCGACCAGCACGCCTTTCGAACGGAAGACGTTGGTCAATATTTCATTTTTATCGCTGCGGGCGACGTTAAAGATTTTGACCGCCACGTTGGGGTCCACTTCATTGATACCCTGTGCGATGGCATCCGCCATCATGCGAGTATTGTTCGACATGGTATCGTAGAAAATAGTGATACGATCTTCCTGATAATCTGCCGCCCATTTCAGATACAGTTCCACGATTTGCGTTGGGTTGTCGCGCCATACCACGCCGTGTGAGGTGGCAATCATATCCACCGGCAGGTTGAAGCCGAGGATTTCGGTAATTTTTGGCGTTACCAGACGGCTGAACGGCGTCAGGATATTGGCGTAGTAGCGCTGGCATTGTTCAAACAGTTCAGTTTGGTCCACTTCATCATTGAACAGGCGCTCGTCGCAGTAGTGCTGACCAAAGGCGTCGTTGCTGAATAACACCGCGTCGCCGGTCATATAGGTCATCATGCTGTCCGGCCAGTGCAGCATCGGCGTTTCCACGAAGATCAACTGCTTGCCGTTGCCGATATCCAGCGTATCGCCGGTTTTCACCACCTTAAAATTCCATTCCGGATGATGGTGATGGCCGTTGATAGAGTCAATGGCGTTGGCGGTACAGTAGATAGGCGTGTCCGGGATCTGCGCCATCAGTTCGGTCAGCGCGCCCGCATGGTCTTCCTCGGCATGGTTAATGATGATGTAGTCGATATCCGCGAGGTCGATTTCACTGCGCAGGTTTTGCACAAACTCACGGCTAAACTTATGATCGACAGTATCGATCAGCACATTCTTTTCTTCACGAATGAGATAGCTGTTATAGCTGCTGCCGCGCAGCGTTTTGTATTCAGTACCGTGAAAATCACGTACTTCCCAGTCGCGTTGGCCAACCCAATGAATATTATTTTTAACCAGAATAGACATAACCACCTCAATTCATTCAACGTTTACAAAAAGTTGTTTTGCTTATTGCAGGTAGTGTGCCAACTTTGCATCTGATTGATTTATATTAAGTTATAATAAGTTTGTATTTTTGATATAGTCAAAAAGACTATAAATGATGCTGTCAATATGACACTATAGATTGTCAAAATGGCAATGAGGTAACCATGAGTTTTTCCGTGGAGGTATTGGCGGGCATCGCCATTGAGTTACAACGCGGCATTGGGCATCAGGATCGTTTTCAGCGGTTGATTACTACGCTGCGTCAGGTGCTGGCGTGCGACGCCTCGGCGCTGCTGCGCTATGAATCACGACAATTTATTCCACTGGCGATTGATGGCCTGGCGCAGGACGTCCTCGGCAGACGTTTTACCCTGGAAGGGCATCCGCGCCTGGAAGCCATCGCCCGCGCGGGGGACGTGGTGCGTTTTCCGGCTGATAGCGATTTGCCCGATCCGTATGACGGGTTAATTCCCGGACAGGAAAGCCTGAAAGTCCACGCCTGTGTTGGTCTGCCGCTGTTTGCCGGACAGAACCTCATCGGTGCGCTGACCCTTGATGCTATGACGCCGGAGCAGTTCGAGGTATTTAGCGATGAAGAACTACGGCTTGTCGCCGCGCTGGCCGCCGGGGCATTGAGTAATGCGCTGTTAATTGAACAACTGGAAAGCCAGAACATGCTGCCGGGGTCGTCAGGCGTGTTTGAACCGATAAAAGAGACGCACATGATCGGCCTGTCGCCGGCGATGACGCAGTTGAAAAAAGAGATCGAGATTGTGGCGGGCTCCGATCTTAACGTGCTGATCGGCGGTGAAACGGGGACCGGTAAAGAGCTGGTGGCGAAAGCTATTCACCAGGGCTCCCCCAGAGCGGTTAATCCGCTGGTCTATCTCAACTGCGCCGCGCTGCCGGAAAGCGTGGCGGAGAGCGAGTTGTTTGGTCATGTAAAAGGGGCTTTTACCGGGGCTATCAGTAATCGTAGCGGTAAGTTCGAAATGGCGGATAACGGTACGCTGTTTCTGGATGAGATTGGCGAACTGTCGCTGGCGCTACAGGCCAAGCTACTTCGCGTGTTGCAGTATGGCGATATTCAGCGCGTCGGCGACGATCGTAGCCTGCGCGTGGACGTGCGGGTGTTGGCGGCGACCAACCGTGACCTGCGTGAAGAGGTGCTGGCAGGGCGTTTTCGCGCCGATCTGTTCCATCGCCTGAGCGTTTTCCCGCTCTTTGTGCCGCCGCTGCGCGAGCGCGGCGATGATGTGGTGCTGCTGGCGGGCTATTTTTGCGAGCAGTGCCGACTGCGGCTGGGGCTGTCCCGCGTGGTGCTGAGTCCCGACGCGCGCCGCCATTTGCTCAACTATGGCTGGCCGGGCAACGTCCGGGAGCTGGAACATGCCATTCACCGTGCGGTTGTACTGGCGAGAGCGACCCGGGCAGGGGATGAGGTGATACTGGAGGCGCAGCATTTTGCCTTGTCAGAGGACGTTTTACCCGCGCCGCCTGCGGAAAGCTTTCTGGCGCTGCCGACTTGCCGCAATTTGCGCGAATCGACGGAGAACTTCCAGCGAGAGATGATTCGCCAGGCGCTGGCGCAAAATAATCATAACTGGGCGGCCAGCGCGCGGGCGCTGGAAACCGACGTCGCCAACCTGCATCGGCTGGCGAAACGTCTGGGACTGAAGGATTAGATAATCCCCGCCTGGTAGAAATCCTGCAGGTTAATGGCGCCGGTGAGTTTGCCGTTTTCATCGACCACTGGCGCGGCGGTAATTTTGCGTTTCATCAGGAGCTCTTTGGCGTCAATGGCGCGGCTTTGCGCCTGGAGCGTAATACCGTTGGGCGTCATGGCTTCGCTTACCGGCGTGGTGAGCGCGCCGCCGCCCACCAGCCAGCGACGCAGGTCGCCGTCGGTAAAGACGCCTTTCACAACATGTTGCTCATCGCAAACCGCCACCAGCCCCAGCCCGGTACGGCTAAGTTCCAGCATGGCATCCATCACGCTGGTGGCAAGCATCACCTGCGATATTGCATCGCCCTGGCGCATCAGGTGATGCACATTATTGAGCAAACGCGCGCCCAGTGCGCCAGCCGGATGTGAACGGGCGAAATCTTCTTCGTTAAAACCGCGCGCCTGCATGACCGCCATCGCCAGCGCATCGCCCATCATCAGCGTATTGACGGTACTGGACGTTGGTGCCAGATGCATCGGGCAGGCTTCACGCTCGACGGAAATATCCAGAACGGCTTTTGCCGCTCGCCCCAGCGGAGAGTGAGGTTTACCGGTCATCGCCAGCAGCGCGACGGATTTATCTTCCAGACGCGGGATGATGAGGTCGAGTTCTTTTGCGCCGCCGGAATAGGAGATAAATAACATCACGTCGCGGCTTTCAATCATCCCCAGATCGCCATGCAGTGCTTCCGCCGGATGAACAAAAAAAGCGGGAGTACCGGTACTGGCAAGCGTCGCGGCGATTTTTTTACCAATATGACCTGATTTACCAATACCGGAAACGATCACTTTGCCTTCACAGTGAATAATGATATTGGCGGCGCGGACAAAATCATCGCCCAGACGCTCCGGCAGACGGCTGGCTTCCTGTAGCTCCAGCATTAAGGTCTGACGGCCCGCGTTTAGTAGTGCATCACTCATTGCTTTCTCCGGTTATGATTACTTCAATCCCTTTTGCTTCCAGCGCCTGACGAAATGCCGGATCGATCCCCGCGTCCGTGATCAGTTTGTCGACGGTTTCCAGACTGCACACCACATTGGGGCTTTTACGACCAAATTTTGAGGAGTCCGCCATCAGAATCACCTCGCGTGCTGCATTGCACATTGCGTTACTGACGGTGTAAACCTCATTGAACGTGGTCACACCGACATTCAGGTCAATACCGTCAGTTCCCATGAAAAGTTTATCAAAGCTGAATTGCTCAAAGGCGTTTTCCGCCAGTTGACCGTGAAACGACGCCGATTTTTTACGGAAGGTGCCGCCGGGCATCAGGATAGTTTGTTCGTTGTCCAGTTCCGATAGCGCGTTAACAATATGGAGGCTGTTGGTCATCACCGTGATGTTGCTAAAACGCGAAAGCAACGGCACCATCTGTAACACGGTACTTCCGGCGTCCAGAATAATGGAATCGCCATCATGGATATATTTCACAGCGGCTGCGGCTATCAGCGCTTTTTTGTGGGTGTTGATAAGCGTTTTGTGATCAATAGGCGGATCGGACTCTTCTTTATTCAACACCACGCCGCCATAGGTGCGGATGACGGTTCCGGCATTTTCCAGAATGACCAGATCTTTACGGATAGTGGTGCCTGTCGTGTCAAAGTACTGGGCCAGTTCTTCAACCGAGCATTTTCCCTGTTTTTGCAGGTGCTCCAGAATCGCGGCCTGACGCTGACGAGGTTTCATAGGCGTGATTACCCTGACTTATGTATTTACCCGTCATACTTCACGCTGCATGTGCGTTGGCTTTCCTCGCTCACCCCGGTCACGTACTGATGTACGCTCCTGGGATTCGCTGCGTTGCCGCCTTCCTGCAACTCGAATTATTTAGGGTATTGGTTGCAAAATGATAATTTCGCAAGCTATACGCATTCACAACGAAATTACCCATGTTTCAGTTTAAGCGCCAATGATAGTGCATTCTGCGCGAGCGAATCATGGGGAAAGATCACATCAGGCTGTAATTCATGCAAATGTTTTCCTTGCATTGCGGCAATTTTAACCGGTCTGGCGAATACCGTAAGGCCTTTCATCAATAAAGTGTCCGTCACCCGCTGCTGTTCGTCCAGCGCCACGGCAACCACCACCCGGGGCTTAAAACGCCCGCCGGAGCGCCCGACGCCGACCCGCCCCTGTTGGCTAAGTTTATCGAAAGCCCGATTAAAGCGGGAAATCTGCCAGCCGCCCAGCGCCAGCTGCGCACACCAGGCGATAACGGCGACGGTAATCAGAGTGGAAACCATAATGTGCTCCTGTTGGTTTGCCTGATGGCGGCGTAACCGTCTTATCCGGCCTACGGCGCCATCCGGCAATTCACGGTCAGAACATCACTTGACCGCCGGTTACGTTGATCGACTGCCCGGTGCAATAAGACGCTTTCGGGCTGGCATAAAATAGCAGCATGTTCAGCACATCCTGATAATCACACCCGCGTTTGAGCGGTACTTTATCAATGTAATACTGTTCCACCTCGTCGGGCTTAATGCCCAGTTTAGTGGCGTATTGCGGCAGCAGTGACTGGAACATTGGCGATTTCAACAGGTTGCCGAGCATCAACGAGTGTACGGTAATGCCGTATTCCGCCAGATCCAGCGCCAGAGACTGGGTTAACCCCACGCCGCCGAATTTCGCCGCGCTGTAGCCGGAGTTGTGTTTACTGCCCACTTTGCCGGATTTAGAGTTAATCTGAATAATGCGCCCCTGAATGCCGTCGCGGATCATCAGGCGGGAAAACTCACGGGCGCAGAGGAAATAGCCCACCAGATTCACCTGTAGCGAGCGGGCAAAATCGCCCAACTGGAAATCGCTGATAAACGCCGCTTTGGCGATACCCGCGCTGTAAACCAGCAGATCGACGCGCCCGAAAATCTCGTCTACGCCGCGGGAAAGCGCCAGCACGCTCTGCTCGCTGGTGGCGTCGGCGCCAAAACCGTACGCCATACCTTCGCCAAAATCGGCGTTAATTTCCTGGGCGACATTCGCGGCTTTATCGCTTTGAATATCAACGACCGCCACGCGGTATCCTTCTTCTGCAAGCCCACGGCAAAGGAATGCCCCTAGGGTCTGGCCTCCGCCAATGACAACGGCAACTTGATTCATGTTTTTTCTCCTTAAGCGACAAACGTCAAAATACAGCCCGGCGCGATATCGTCCGGTACAGGCCCCGCAACGTGTACGGTGCCGGGAAATTCCGCTTCACGCAGACCATCGAAGCGCAAAGTGATATGCCCCAGTTCACGCAGGTTTTGCTCGGCTACGCTGCCGACCGCCGTGACCGGATAGCAATGTTGGCCCAATTCACACCGCGCGCCAGGCTGCAGCGCGCCGGTCAGTTCGCCATGACAATGGATGAAGCAAAATTCTTCGATATCCGCCGGCGCGCCTTCCCGAAACGTAATCAGCATCTGTTCGCCGAGCGCCTCCTTCGCGCTCTGGCCGATACGGGTGATGGTGGTTTGATAAATCACGCTCATGTCTGAACCTCTTATTGATAGATAAAGCCGGAAACAAACCAGGCGATAAGTACCGTGGGCGCGCCAGTCAGGAAGCGTCCGACCAGCACGGAAGGTACGCCGACGCGAACGGTGTCTTGCTTCGCTTCCGCCAGCGACAGGCCGACCGGGATAAAGTCGCAGGCCGCCTGCGCGTTAATCGCGAACAGGGCGGGAAGCGCCAGATGCGGGGGGATATTGCCCAGGCCTATCTGAACGCCAATCAGGACGCCAATGACCTGAGCGATAACCGCGCCAGGGCCGAGAAAGGGCGACAGCAGCGGGAAAGAGCAGATCAATGCCAGCGTCACCAGCCCCAGTGGATGGCTGGCTAATGGCGCCAGGCCGTGGGCGATCCAGTCGCCAAGACCTGAGGCCATAATGATGCCGATCAGCGCCGAAACGAACGCCATAAACGGCAGGATTGTTTTCAGAACCGTATCAATGGTGTCGCGACCGGACTGGAACAGTACCGCCACGGCGGAGCCCATTCCCATACCAACTTTTGCCAGCAGCCCGTCGCTCTGCTCGGTGATTTTTTTGCTGGTGTCGTAGTCACGTCCTAATGTCGTTTTGGCAGGCTGAGGACTGGCAGGCGTTTCGCCGACAAGAGTAATGTTTTCTTCTTTTACGCCGGAGACATAAATATCCTCAACAATATACTGCGCCAGTGGGCCGGACTTACCCGTCGAGTGAATATTAATGGTTGGAATCCGGCGTTTCGGATAGATACCGCAGCGCAGCGTACCGCCGCAGTCGATAATGGCCGCGCCGATCTCCGCTTCCGGCGGTTCGCCTTCTTTAAAGCCGTCCACCGCTTGCCAGCCTGTTAGTTGCGCCAGTTTGTCGACGATCGCCGGGCGCGTACCGGCTGTGATATAGACGATCTTTTTGCCTGGCGTAACGTCCAGTTCAAGCGGGCCGCCCCAGCCGCCGGCGCCTTTCTCAATACGAACCCGTGTCATGATACCGCTCCTGTCAGATGAACTTTCTGCTCAAGTTGAATCCCCATTTTTTTCTCAAAAATAGCGGTGGTGAGATCGGTGACCCAACCGCGGAAGAAGTTCGTCACCAGACCTACCAGCAGATAGCTCACCGCGAGCGGGCCGAGAGGAAGCCCTAACGTGGTGAGTCCGCTGGCGATACCCAGATAAACAAACAGTTCGCCGGGATTGATATGCGGAAACAGACCGTTCATGGAGTGACAGCTATAGGAGGCCGCCGCGTAATAGCTCGGCTTGTACTTCTCCGGCATAAAGCGTCCCAGGCTCAGGGTCATCGGATTACAAAAAACAAATGTCCCGATACACGGTAAAAGCAGGTAACGAGATAGCGGATTTCCGGCACAACGTTGGGCAAAACGCTCAATACGCTGCTGGCCGATAAAATTGATGAGCGCATTCATGATAACCAGCAGGCTTATCAGTAGCGGAAGAATACCTGTCACCATACCGGTAAACACCTCTCCGCCTTTCTGGAATAACCCGATGAACCACTCCGCACCATGTGTAATGGTTTCGATCATTGTTCTCTCCTGTAGGGTTTTTAGTTTTCTTGCTAATTTCCTGTTCATTGTAATCATGTTGAAAGATTTAAAAGTGTTATTGTGATCGCAAAATAAAAGAAAAATATTTTAAGTTGAAAGATTGCGGGGTGGGGGAGCGGATACAAACTGAAAAGAGGAGAAAGGTGATTTATTCTCTTGTGCCGCTTCCTTGTGCGGCGGGGGATGCTTTACCATACTTCTCCCTGGCTGAATTTGTTTAATGGATGTCTCATGTTCAAGCGTCGTTATGTAGCGTTACTTCCACTTTGCGTATTGCTTGCTGCCTGTAGCAGCACGCCAAAATCTTCCGAGACTCAAGCGACGACGGGCACGTCTTCCGGCGGCTTCCTGCTTGAGCCGCAGCATAACGTCATGCAAATGGGCGGCGACTTCGCCAACAACCCTAATGCGCAGCAGTTCATTGATAAAATGGTCAGTAAACACGGTTTCGACCGTCAGCAGCTGCAGGAGATCCTCTCGCAGTCTAAAAGACTGGATTACGTCCTGCGTCTGATGGACAGACAAGCGCCGACCACTCAGCCGCCCGCCGGACCAAATGGCGCCTGGCTTCGCTACCGCAAACAATTTATTACGCCGGATAACGTGCAAAACGGCGTCGCGTTCTGGAATCAGTATGAAGACGCGCTGAACCGCGCCTGGCAGGTATACGGCGTACCGCCGGAAATCATCGTGGGGATTATCGGCGTGGAAACCCGCTGGGGACGTATCATGGGGAAAACGCGGATTCTGGACGCGCTGGCGACGCTGTCATTTAACTATCCGCGCCGGGCGGAATATTTCTCCGGCGAGCTGGAAACCTTCCTGCTCATGGCGCGCGATGAGCAAGACGATCCGCTCAATCTGAAAGGTTCCTTTGCGGGCGCGATGGGCTACGGCCAGTTTATGCCGTCTTCCTATAAAGAATATGCGGTCGATTTCAATGGCGATGGGCACATTAACTTGTGGGATCCGGTAGATGCCATCGGCAGTGTGGCGAACTACTTCAAGGCGCATGGTTGGGTGAAAGGCGATACGGTTGCGGTGCCAGCGAATGGTCAGGCGCCGGGACTGGCGAATGGTTTCAAAACAAAATACAGCCTCTCTCAGCTTGCCGCCGCAGGCTTAACGCCGCAGCAATCGTTGGGCAATCATCAGGAAGCCAGCCTGCTGCGTCTGGATATCGGTACGGGCTACCAGTACTGGTACGGCCTGCCGAACTTCTACACCATTACCCGATATAACCACAGCACGCATTATGCGATGGCGGTTTGGCAACTGGGCCAGGCGGTAGCGCTGGCGCGGGTGCGCTAATTTACGCTTAGGGAGGGGAGCACCCCCTCCGCTATTATTATGGCTTTTTGGGCTGATTCTCTGCCTGCAAGTGGGATATCTTCTTTGATAGTGCCAGACTATATCCCAGACATCCCAGGCCTAAGATAATTTGACCGCCATCATACGGTTCAAAATAGCCTGACGACAATATATTCAGTACTCCCATTCCTAATGAACATACTCCACCCACAATTAACCACAGCCGTAGTTGACAGGTTTGTTTCAGTTTGTGCTGTGTGCTTTCCGTTTTTTTGAGTGACATCCTTGCTTTCTCTCCATGCGTGTAAATTTAGCGACATGGTACTGCTATTTAGTCATGTGCTACCTCATTTCATTCTGCATAAATAACCTGCTGGCATTTTTTCGGAATCCGACTCGTAAAATCGACTGCTCGTCCCCATCTCTGGTGAGAAAGTGCTATCTTGTGCGGCAGGATTTCTAACTGACAGAGGTCATGATGACTGACAGTGAACTGATGCGGCTTAGCGAGCAGGTCGGGCTGGCGTTAAAAGCGCGCGGGGCGACCGTAACGACAGCAGAGTCCTGTACCGGCGGCTGGCTGGCGAAAGCCATTACCGACATCGCCGGAAGCTCCGCCTGGTTTGAACGCGGCTTTGTCACCTATAGTAATGAAGCCAAAGCGCAGATGATTGGCGTGCGTGAAGAGACTCTGGCGCAGCATGGCGCGGTCAGCGAACCCGTAGTGGTCGAAATGGCGATCGGGGCGCTGAAGGCCGCTCGCGCCGATTTTGCTGTCGCTATTAGCGGGATTGCCGGGCCGGATGGCGGCAGTGAAGAAAAGCCGGTTGGTACGGTGTGGTTTGCTTTCGCCAGCGTCAGCGGAGAAGGGATTACGCGTCGGGAATGCTTCAGCGGCGACCGTGAATCGGTGCGTCGACAGGCGACGACGTACGCGCTACAAACCCTGTGGCAACAATTTCTACAAAACACTTGATACTGTATGAGCATACAGTATAATTGCTTCAACAGTACGAATTCACTATCCGGTTCAATACCAAGTTGCATGACAGGAGTAATAATGGCTATCGACGAAAACAAACAGAAAGCGTTGGCGGCAGCACTGGGCCAAATTGAAAAGCAATTTGGTAAAGGCTCCATCATGCGTCTGGGTGAAGACCGTTCTATGGATGTGGAAACTATCTCCACCGGTTCGCTTTCACTGGACATCGCACTCGGTGCGGGCGGTCTGCCGATGGGGCGTATCGTCGAAATTTACGGGCCGGAATCTTCCGGTAAAACGACCCTGACGCTGCAGGTGATTGCCGCTGCGCAGCGTGAAGGTAAAACCTGTGCGTTTATCGATGCGGAACACGCGCTTGACCCTGTTTACGCACGCAAGCTGGGCGTCGATATCGATAACCTGCTCTGTTCTCAGCCGGATACCGGCGAGCAGGCGCTGGAAATCTGTGACGCGCTGGCGCGTTCAGGCGCGGTGGACGTCATTGTGGTCGACTCCGTAGCGGCGCTAACGCCGAAAGCGGAAATCGAAGGCGAAATTGGCGACTCTCACATGGGCCTCGCGGCGCGTATGATGAGCCAGGCGATGCGTAAGCTGGCGGGGAACCTGAAACAGTCCAACACGCTGTTGATTTTCATCAACCAGATCCGTATGAAGATTGGCGTGATGTTCGGTAACCCGGAAACCACCACCGGCGGTAACGCGCTGAAATTCTACGCCTCTGTTCGTCTTGATATCCGTCGTATTGGCGCGGTGAAAGAGGGCGATAATGTCGTGGGTAGCGAAACGCGTGTGAAAGTGGTGAAAAACAAAATCGCCGCGCCGTTTAAGCAGGCCGAGTTCCAGATCCTCTACGGTGAAGGCATCAACTTCTATGGCGAACTGGTTGACCTGGGCGTGAAAGAGAAGCTGATCGAGAAAGCGGGCGCATGGTACAGCTACAACGGCGAGAAGATTGGCCAGGGTAAAGCGAACGCGACTACCTGGCTGAAAGAGAACCCGGCGACAGCGAAAGAGATCGAGAAAAGGGTTCGTGAATTACTGTTGAGTAATCAGAATGCCACGCCCGATTTCGCCGTTGACGATAGCGAAGGCGTTGCAGAAACCAACGAAGATTTTTAAGCATCAGGTGATGGTGGGTCGGACAAAACGAAGCCGCCATTCAGCAAAACGTTAAATTACCATCAAGGGCTGCATTTATGCGGCCCTTTTGGCATTTCTCCCTGTTAAGGTTTTTTATGAGTGAACCCACATCGCGCCGTCCCGCTTATGCTCGTCTCCTTGATCGTGCGGTACGTATTCTTGCTGTCCGCGATCACAGCGAGCAGGAATTACGGCGTAAACTCTCCGCGCCGGTGATGGGCAAAAATGGGCCGGAAGAGATTGATGCGACGGCAGACGATTATGAACGCGTGATCGCCTGGTGCCACGAACATCACTATCTTGATGACGAGCGCTTCGTGATGCGCTTTATCGCCAGTCGTAGCCGCAAAGGCTATGGCCCGGCGCGTATTCGCCAGGAGTTGAATCAGAAAGGCATTTCCCGTGAATCGACTGAAAAAGCGATGCGAGAATGTGAAATTGACTGGAGTGAAATGGCACATGAACAGGCCGTTCGCAAATATGGCGAGCCGCTCCCTTCAAACTTTTCAGAAAAGGTTAAGGTACAGCGCTTTTTGCTCTATCGCGGGTATCTGATGGACGATATCCAGCAAATATGGCGAAATTTTGCAGATTGAGCGCATACGGGATTTTACTTCCCGGTAAAGAAAACTTATCTTATTCCCACTTTTTCCGTCTGGACGCGGGTTGCTTAACGGCGAACAGCGTCTGCGACGAATATTCCTTAAATACACAAAATCATTCAAGCCGCATCAAAGCGGCAAGTGAGCCTCGGGAACGCGTGACCGGGAAACTCGCAGCCAACGCAGAGGCGGCCTGAAGGATGAAGTGTAGCTTGATTTCAGGATAATTATGAGCAAGAGCACCGCTGAGATCCGTCAGGCGTTTCTCGACTTTTTCCATAGTAAAGGGCATCAGGTAGTTGCCAGCAGTTCCCTGGTGCCTAACAATGACCCCACTCTGTTGTTTACCAATGCCGGGATGAACCAGTTCAAGCATGTTTTCCTTGGGCTCGATAAACGTAATTATTCCCGTGCAACCACTTCCCAGCGTTGCGTACGCGCGGGGGGTAAACACAACGATCTGGAAAACGTCGGATACACTGCACGTCACCATACTTTCTTCGAAATGCTGGGCAACTTCAGCTTCGGCGATTACTTCAAACACGACGCCATTCAGTTCGCATGGGAATTACTGACCGGTGAAAACTGGTTTGCTCTGCCAAAAGAGCGTTTATGGGTCACCGTCTATGAAACCGACGACGAAGCCTATGAGATCTGGGAAAAAGAAGTCGGCATCCCGCGCGAGCGTATCATCCGCATCGGCGACAATAAAGGCGCGCCATACGCATCGGATAACTTCTGGCAGATGGGCGACACCGGTCCCTGCGGTCCGTGCACCGAAATCTTCTACGATCATGGCGACCACATCTGGGGCGGCCCTCCGGGAAGCCCGGAAGAAGACGGCGATCGCTATATTGAGATCTGGAACATCGTCTTTATGCAGTTCAACCGTCAGGCTGACGGGACGATGGAACCATTGCCGAAACCGTCTGTAGATACCGGTATGGGGCTGGAGCGTATTGCCGCGGTACTGCAACACGTTAACTCTAACTATGACATCGACCTGTTCCGCACGTTGATTGAAGCGGTAGCGAAAGTCACCGGCGCCACCGATCTGGGTAATAAATCGCTGCGCGTTATCGCCGACCACATCCGTTCTTGCGCATTCCTGGTTGCCGATGGCGTGCTGCCGTCGAATGAAAACCGTGGCTATGTGCTGCGTCGCATTATTCGTCGCGCGGTGCGTCACGGCAACATGCTGGGCGCGAAAGAGACCTTCTTCTACAAGCTGGTTGGGCCGCTGATTGAGGTAATGGGCTCCGCAGGCGAAGAGTTGAAACGTCAGCAGGCGCAGGTCGAGCAGGTTCTGAAAACGGAAGAAGAGCAGTTCGCCCGTACGCTGGAGCGCGGTCTGGCGCTGCTGGATGAAGAACTGGCGAAATTGCAGGGCGACACCCTGGACGGCGAAACAGCTTTCCGTCTGTATGATACTTATGGTTTCCCGGTCGATCTAACGGCGGACGTCTGCCGTGAGCGCAACATCAAAGTCGATGAAGCCGGTTTTGAAGCCGCTATGGAAGAGCAACGCCGTCGCGCGCGCGAAGCTAGCGGTTTTGGCGCGGACTACAACGCGATGATCCGCGTTGATAGCGCTTCTGAATTTAAAGGTTATGACCATCTGGAACTGAACGGCAAAGTGACCGCGCTGTTTGTCGATGGTAAAGCGGTTGAAGCGATTAACGCGGGACAGGAAGCAGTTGTCGTGCTGGATCAGACCCCATTCTATGCGGAATCAGGCGGTCAGGTTGGCGATAAAGGCGAGCTGAAAGGCGCTGGATTTACTTTCGCTGTGGACGACACGCAAAAATATGGTCAGGCGATTGGTCATATCGGCAAATTGTCTGCGGGCGCTCTGAAAGTGGGCGATGCGGTACAGGCTGACGTAGATGAAGCGCGCCGCGCACGTATCCGTCTGAACCACTCCGCCACGCACCTGATGCACGCGGCGTTGCGCCAGGTGCTTGGGACACACGTTGCGCAGAAAGGTTCGCTGGTTAGCGATAAAGTGCTGCGCTTCGACTTCTCGCACAATGAAGCGATGAAGCCGTCGGAGATTCGTCAGGTTGAAGATTTGGTGAATGCGCAAATCCGTCGCAACCTGCCGATTGAAACGAACATCATGGATCTCGAAGCGGCGAAGGCGAAAGGTGCCATGGCGCTGTTTGGCGAGAAATACGACGAACGTGTACGCGTTCTGAGCATGGGCGATTTCTCTACCGAACTGTGCGGCGGTACTCACGCCAGTCGTACCGGTGATATCGGTCTATTCCGTATTATCTCTGAGTCCGGCACCGCAGCGGGCATTCGTCGTATTGAGGCGGTAACCGGTGAAGGCGCTATGGCCACCGTTCATGCGCAAAGCGATCGCTTAAACGATATTGCGCATCTGCTGAAGGGCGACAGCCAGAATCTGGGCGACAAAGTGCGCGCCGTGCTGGAACGTACACGTCAGCTGGAAAAAGAGTTGCAGCAGTTGAAGGACCAGGCCGCAGCGCAGGAGAGTGCAAATCTTTCCAGTAAAGCGGTCGATCTCAACGGCGTGAAGCTCCTGGTCAGCGAGCTTGCTGGTATTGAGCCGAAAATGCTGCGAACCATGGTTGATGATCTGAAAAATCAACTGGGGTCTACCGTTATCGTACTGGCAACGGTTGTTGAAGGTAAGGTTTCTCTGATTGCGGGCGTGTCGAAGGATGTGACCGACCGGGTTAAAGCAGGGGAATTGATTGGTATGGTCGCTCAGCAGGTGGGCGGTAAGGGTGGCGGTCGTCCGGACATGGCGCAAGCCGGTGGTACGGATGCGGCAGCTCTGCCTGCAGCGTTAGCCAGTGTACAAGGCTGGGTCAGCGCAAAATTGCAATAATTATAAGTGTTCGTTGGCGCCGCAGCCCGTGCTGCGGCGTTTACGTCAACGCTATCGACAACGATAAAGTCAGGTTGAAGTTTTGTATATCGGCTAAACTTAGGTTTAACAGAATGTAATGCCATGACTGCTTACACCTAAGGTGTTTGTCATCGCTTACTTTTTGGCGTTATATGATGGATAATGCCGGGATACAGAGAGACCCGACTCTTTTAATCTTTCAAGGAGCAAAGAATGCTGATTCTGACTCGTCGAGTTGGTGAGACCCTCATGATTGGCGATGAGGTCACCGTGACAGTTTTAGGGGTGAAGGGCAACCAGGTGCGTATTGGCGTGAACGCCCCGAAAGAAGTTTCTGTCCATCGTGAAGAGATCTACCAGCGTATCCAGGCTGAAAAATCCCAGCAGTCCAGTTACTAAGGTTTTCGCGTCTCACTTTTCGGGTGAGACGCAGCCTCTCTTCTCGCTCGCCCGCGTTGTCCCTTCATGACTTTTTTCAACCTCACTGTTGATATGGTGCGCTTTTGGCGGCCAGCGTGTCATCAAATTATCTGTTGATAAAACACTCTTTTTGGCTTTTTTACAGACTAATTGAGCGTGAAGTGTGCAAACGATAAAAGCTCTGGAAAAATTGTTTGACTTATAAGTCCCAGAAAGTAATATGTGCGCCACGCAGCGACGATGAGCAGAACAAGTTCTTCGAAGCACTCGTAAGAGGCGTGTGGTGAGGTGGCCGAGAGGCTGAAGGCGCTCCCCTGCTAAGGGAGTATGCGGTCAAAAGCTGCATCCGGGGTTCGAATCCCCGCCTCACCGCCATTTGCATCCGTAGCTCAGCTGGATAGAGTACTCGGCTACGAACCGAGCGGTCGGAGGTTCGAATCCTCCCGGATGCACCATCTCTTACTTGATACGGCTTTCCCGCGGTATCAAAATCTGCAGTAAAGTAAGTTTCCCGATGCATCCGTAGCTCAGCTGGATAGAGTACTCGGCTACGAACCGAGCGGTCGGAGGTTCGAATCCTCCCGGATGCACCATCTCTTACTTGATACGGCTTTCACCGCGGTATCAATATCGGCAGTAAAGCAAGTTTTCCGATGCATCCGTAGCTCAGCTGGATAGAGTACTCGGCTACGAACCGAGCGGTCGGAGGTTCGAATCCTCCCGGATGCACCATCCCTTACTTGATACGGCTTTCCCGCGGTATCAAAATCTGCAGTAAAGTAAGTTTCCCGATGCATCCGTAGCTCAGCTGGATAGAGTACTCGGCTACGAACCGAGCGGTCGGAGGTTCGAATCCTCCCGGATGCACCATATTCTCCATACTTTATTCTCCGTACTTTCAGCGATGAAGATGCAGATAAGATAGCGGTAATCACCGCTGGCATCAGAAGGATAACGTTGCGTCAGCAACGGCCCATAAGGCGAATAATCCTCCCGGATACGTCACTGTCCCGCAATCGCTTTTCCCCTTATCCTGAACACACCTCTTCATCTCTATTAGCGACAAAATCAACCAATTGCGATAAAGTACTGTCTGGTTATTCGGTTTGCGAGAACACGATGTACGCACGTTATGCTGGTTTGATTTTTGATATGGACGGTACTCTCCTGGATACCGAACCCACGCATCGCAAAGCGTGGCGTGAGGTTTTGGGGCGCTATGGTCTTCGTTTTGATGAACAGGCAATGGTCGCGCTTAACGGTTCGCCAACCTGGCTTATCGCCCAGTCAATCATTGAGCTTAACCATGCCGATCTTGATCCCCTGTCACTGGCGCGTGAGAAAACCGACGCGGTAAAAAGCATCCTGCTGGACTGCGTAGAACCGCTGCCGCTGGTTGAGGTGGTTAAAGCGTGGCATGGGCGGCGTCCCATGTCGGTCGGTACCGGTAGCGAAAGCGCTATCGCGGAAGCCTTGTTAGCGCATCTGGGACTGCGTCGTTATTTTGATGCGGTTGTGGCGGCAGATCACGTACAGCATCACAAACCTGCGCCTGACACCTTCCTACTGTGCGCCCAGCGGATGGGCGTCATGCCGACGCAGTGCGTGGTATTTGAAGATGCCGATTTTGGTTTACAGGCGGCGCGGGCGGCGGGAATGGATGCCGTGGATGTTCGACTATTGTGAGTGACGGACTGTCGCTCCTGTCTCTGTTTGCCAGTAGTTTTCTCAGCGCGACGCTGTTACCCGGTAATTCTGAGGTGGTTTTGGTTGCTATGCTGGTCTCCGGCGTCAGCCATCCCTGGGTCTTAGTCTTAACAGCAACAATGGGTAATAGCCTTGGAGGGGTAACTAACGTTATTCTTGGGCGTTTCTTTCCGCTGCGCAAAACGTCGCGCTGGCAGGAAAAAGCGACTGGCTGGCTAAAGCGTTATGGCGCAGCCACACTATTATTAAGCTGGATGCCGGTCATCGGTGATTTGTTGTGCCTGTTAGCGGGATGGATGCGCATCCCGTGGGGGCGGACGATCTTTTTTTTGTGTCTTGGTAAGGCGCTGCGCTATGTTGCGCTCGCAGCGGCGACGGTTCAGGGCATGATGTGGTGGTAATAATTGTAGGTTTGGCATGTATGGCTGCCATTACAGTTATGCTTATTAAAACGATTTGGACAGGCGGGAGGTCAATTTGATCCCGGACGTATCACAGGCTCTGGCCTGGCTGGAAAAACATCCTCAGGCGTTAAAGGGGATACAGCGCGGGTTAGAGCGCGAAACGCTGCGTGTCAATGCTGATGGCACGCTGGCGACAACAGGTCATCCTGAAGCGTTAGGTTCAGCGCTGACCCATAAATGGATTACCACGGATTTTGCGGAAGCCCTACTGGAGTTTATTACGCCAGTCGATGGCGATATCCAGCATATGCTCACTTTTATGCGCGATCTCCATCGGTATACGGCCAGGAAACTGGGCGATGAGCGGATGTGGCCATTAAGTATGCCCTGCTATATTGCGGAAGGGCAGGACATAGAGCTGGCGCAGTACGGCACATCCAATACCGGGCGCTTTAAGACGCTCTATCGCGAAGGGCTGAAAAATCGTTATGGCGCCTTGATGCAAACCATCTCCGGCGTACATTACAATTTTTCATTACCGATGGCGTTCTGGCAGGCGAAATGCGGCGTTACGGAAGGCGAAGCGGCAAAAGAAAAAATTTCTGCCGGCTATTTTCGTCTGATTCGCAACTATTACCGTTTTGGCTGGGTCATCCCCTATCTGTTTGGCGCGTCTCCGGCCATTTGTTCCTCTTTCCTGCAAGGAAAGCCAACCACATTACCGTTTGAAAAAACGGACTGCGGCATGTACTACCTGCCGTATGCGACGTCGCTGCGTTTGAGTGATTTGGGCTATACCAATAAGTCGCAAAGCAATCTCGGAATTACGTTTAACGATTTGCATGAATACGTTGCAGGTCTGAAGCGCGCGATTAAAACCCCTTCCGAGGAGTACGCGCGGATTGGTGTGGAAAAAGACGGTAAGCGGCTACAGATTAACAGCAACGTTCTGCAAATTGAAAATGAGCTGTACGCGCCCATTCGTCCCAAGCGCGTGACGCGCAGCGGCGAATCGCCTTCTGACGCGCTTCTGCGTGGTGGTATTGAGTATATTGAAGTTCGTTCTCTCGATATTAACCCGTTCTCACCGATCGGCGTAGACGAGCAACAGGTGCGCTTCCTCGATCTGTTTATGGTCTGGTGCGTATTGGCCGATGCGCCGGAAATGAGTAGCGATGAGCTGTTATGTACGCGTACTAACTGGAATCGCGTTATTCTGGAAGGGCGTAAGCCGGGCCTGACGTTAGGCATTGGCTGTGAAACTGCGCAGTTCCCGCTGCCCAAAGTCGGGAAAGATCTCTTCCGCGATCTGAAACGCGTGGCGCAAACGCTGGACAGTATCCACGGGGGAGAGGAGTATCAAAAGGTATGTGACGAGTTGGTCGCCTGCTTTGATAATCCTGAACTGACATTCTCTGCCCGGATCCTACGGTCTATGATTGATGAAGGCATTGGCGGCACCGGGAAAGCGTTCGGTGAGGCTTACCGTAATCTGTTACGCGAAGAGCCGCTGGAGATTTTACAGGAAGAAGAGTTTATTGCTGAACGTGACGCTTCAGTACGTCGTCAGCAGGAGATTGAGGCGGCGGATACCGAGCCGTTTGCCGCGTGGCTTGCAAAACACGCCTGACCCAAAAGAAAAAGGCCACTCACGGAGTGGCCAAAATTTCATCGCTGAAAACAGGGATGATGATAACAAATGCGCGTCTTTCATATACTCAGACTCGCCCCGGAACAAAGAGTTCAGTTTATTTTTAAAAAATTATCGGAGGTGACTAAATGCCATTATTAGATAGCTTCGCAGTCGATCATACCCGGATGCAAGCGCCGGCGGTCCGGGTTGCAAAAACGATGAACACCCCGCATGGCGACGCAATCACCGTGTTTGATCTGCGTTTTTGCATTCCGAACAAAGAAGTGATGCCGGAAAAAGGGATTCATACGCTTGAGCATCTGTTTGCTGGCTTTATGCGCGACCACCTCAACGGTAACGGCGTTGAGATTATCGATATCTCGCCGATGGGCTGCCGCACCGGCTTTTACATGAGCCTGATTGGCACGCCGGACGAGCAGCGTGTTGCCGACGCGTGGAAAGCGGCGATGGCGGATGTGCTGAAAGTGCAGGATCAAAACCAGATCCCGGAGCTGAACGTTTACCAGTGCGGTACGTATCAGATGCACTCGCTCAGTGAAGCGCAGGACATTGCCCGTCATATTCTGGAGCGTGATGTGCGCGTGAACAGCAATAAAGAGCTGGCGCTGCCGAAAGAAAAACTGCAGGAACTGCATATTTAGTCTTATTGGTAAGCGGTTCCAGTATTTAAATTAACCCCGGTTTATGGCCGGGGTTTTTTATTGCTTAATATAATTTGCGTTTATTATATTTGCGGCGAGAATATATTTTAAATTAAGTAATGCCTGGCCTGTTAAATAATAAAATGTGATCTGGTAAACAGAAAAGGCGGATAACTCACGATGCCAGAGTGTATTGATCACATAAACTAAAAATCATAAATAATTAATAGAAAAACATAATGGAATGCGCCAGATATCCAGGTAATAACAAGACTCTACTAATAGCCGGTCGATGGGGTTTTTAGCAAATCTTATCTGGTATACATCAAACTTAAGGGATAAAAAATGAAGGCTAAATATTTGGCGCTGATGATCGGTGCTTGCTTTTCTCATAACCTTTGGGCAGCGAATAATATCACTATTGAGCAGCGTCTGGCTGAACTGGAGCAACGTGTTGTTAATGCTGAAAAACGGGCATCCGATGCCGAGGCGCAAATTCGCTCGCTGAAACAGCAGCAGGTCGCCGCTACGCCGACGGTGAATGTCCAGTCTGCCGAGCCCACTGCAGCAGGTAAAACACCGCCGAAGCTGACCTTATCCGGATTCAGCGATATTAAGTTCTATGGCGATGTCGAATTTAATATGGATGCGGCAAGCCGTTCCGGTAGCCTGACCTCGATGAGAACGTCAGCGAATAAAGATTGGGCATCAGGAACCAATGAACGCTGGGATATTAACGGGCGCTTGTTGCTGGGCTTTGATGGCTACCAGCGGTTGGACAACGGTAATTTTGCCGGATTCTCTGTACAGCCTCTGGCGGACCTGACCGGAAAAATGAACCTTGATGATGCCGTTTTCTTCTTTGGTCGTGAGAATGACTGGAAAATTAAGGTTGGTCGTTTTGAAGCCTACGATATGTTCCCGCTGAATCAGGATACGTTTATTGAATATTCGGGGAATACAGCGAACGATCTTTACAGTGACGGTTACGGCTATATCTATATGATGAAAGAAGGACGGGGACGTAGCGACAGTGGGGGTAACTTCCTGCTGAGCAAAACCATCGACAACTGGTATTTCGAAGTTAACACATTGCTGGAAAATGGCAGTACGTTATATACAGAGAAGCAGTACCACGGAATGGATTTAACCAACGATAAAAACGTGGCTTACGTCCGTCCGGTTATTGCCTGGCAAAACGGGCGTTTTTCAACGGCGATAGTGATGGAAAGTAACGTCGTTAACAACGCCTATGGCTATTATGAGAATGGGAAGTGGATCGATCAGTCAGATCGTACGGGCTATGGTTTTACCATGACCTGGAATGGTCAAAAAACTGACCCGGAAGATGGCGCGGTGATTAACCTGAATACCGCTTATATGGATGCGACCGATGAGACAGATTTTACCGCTGGGGTGAATGCGCTGTGGCATCGATTTGAACTGGGTTATATCTATGCGCATAACAAAATCGAAGCCTTCAATGCTACTAATATCGATGCCGTTTGTGAGGACGATTGCTGGATCACCGATCCCGGCAATTATGACATTCACACTATTCATGCCTCATATTTATTCCCCAACGTGATGGATATGAAAAACTTTAACATCTACCTCGGTGCCTATGCTTCATGGGTAGAGTCCAATCCGAATAATGGCGATAACAGTGAAGATGCGCGTTACGGCGGGCGTCTGAGATTCAAATATTTCTTCTGATTGTTGGTCTACTAAAAAAGGGATCCGCAGATCCCTTTTATCAGATAGTTAGTGCGCGCCGCCACCGCCGCCGCCCGCACCGAAGGGCGGTTTGGCGAACCACACCAGGCCGAGCAGCACCAGGAAGATCCCCGCCGACATCCAGAAGATTTCGTTGGCGGAAATAATCAGCCCCTGATTCGTGATTTGCTGGGCTATCCAGCCTGACGCCTGTTGGTGCGTCATCCCTAAGCCTTCCAGTTTATCGTACATAGCCTGAGCGTTTGGATTATACGCCGTAATCGACTCCGTGAGCTGAGCATGGTGTAGCGACTCACGATCGGTCCACATAGTGGTGGTAATCGAGGTGCCGATGGAGCCTGCCAGCGTTCGCGTGAAGTTCGACAGGCTTGATGCCGCCGCCAGCCGTTCTGGCGGTAACCCGGAGAGCGTAATGGTGGTCAGCGGCATAAAGAAGCAGGCGACGGCAAATCCCTGAATAAACTGCGGCCATGCGGAAGCGCCGAAATCCATACCCGGTTCGAACGTCCAGGCGCGCCAGTAAAAACAGACGGCGTACATAATGAAGCTGAACGTGACCAGCCTGCGCATATCCAGTTTATGCGCGAAGCGTCCGATAATCGGCGACAAAATTACCGGAATAATGCCGACTGGCGCCGACGCCAGACCTGCCCACGTTGCGGTATAGCCGTACACCTCTTGCAAAAGCTGCGGCAGTAGAACAATGGCGCCGAAATAGAGCATATAGGCAAGGCTGATGCACAAGCAGCCAATCGTGAAGTTACGCGATTTAAAAAGAGAAAGATCGACGATAGGGTGATCGTCGGTCAGTTCCCAGACGATCAGGAAACTGATGGCGATGACGGCGACCACGGTCAGGATGATAATTTCCTGCGAGGAGAACCAGTCCAGCTCTTTACCGCGATCGAGCATAATTTGCAGGCTGCCGATGCCAATCACCAGTAACGCCAGCCCGACGGCGTCAATACGTCGCCGTTCGGTATGCGTTTCACGTCCGCGCAGCGTGTGTAACGTCATCAGGACGACGGCGATGCCAATCGGCACGTTGATGAAGAAAATCCATCCCCAGTGGTAATTATCACTGATGTAGCCCCCCAGAATCGGGCCGCAAATCGGCGCGACAATGACGGTCATTGACCAGAGCGCCAGCGCAATGGAGCGCTTTGCAGGCGGATAGTTATTCAGCAACAGGCTTTGCGAGAGCGGAATCAGCGGCCCGGCGACCACGCCCTGCACCACGCGGAAGAAGATCAGCATGTTCAGGCTGCTGGATACGCCACAGGCCCAGGAGGCCGCGGCAAAGGCGACCGTCGACCACATGAACAGTTTGACTTCGCCAAAACGTTTCGCCAGCCAGCCGGTTAAGGGAATCGAGATAGCGTTCGCCACCCCGAAAGAGGTGATAACCCATGTCCCCTGGCTTAGGGAAGAACCCAGGTTCCCGGCGATGGTCGGAATCGCCACGTTGGCAATGGTGGAGTCCAGCACCTGCATGAATGTCGCCAGCGACAGCGCGATCGTCATGATGACGAGCTGCGCGCCCTCCAGCGGTTTTTGCTGTTGCATCACACGCACCTCAGGATTAACCCGCGTTAGCCTGTACGATGTCGTCGATCAGTTTATTGACCGGCGCGAGATTAATTTCGCGTGCGTTACTTTCGGCAACCGGCGTCGTTCGTACCTGGCTGGCCAGTACCTGACCGTCGCGATTAGCGGTATCCACGGTGACCAGCGTCGATAAACCAATACGCAGCGGATGTTGTTCTAACTGGCGGGCGTCCAGTTCGACGCGTACCGGCAGACGTTGAACCACTTTAATCCAGTTACCCGTCGCATTTTGCGCGGGCAGCAGGGAGAAGGCGCTGCCTGTCCCCATATCCAGACCAACGACTTTACCGGTGTATTTTACGTCGTCGCCATAAATATCAGTAATCACCGTCACTGGCTGCCCAATGCGCATATTCGCTAATTGGGTCTCTTTAAAGTTAGCGTCCACCCACAGATCGGTTGCAGGCACCACGGCCATCAGCGGCGTGGTGGGGCTGATTTGCGCGCCAGGCTGGACGGCGCGGCGGGAGACATAACCAGTCATTGGGCTGACGATGCGGGTACGCTCCAGCGCCAGCCAGGCGTTACGCACTTCGGTCGCCGCTTGTTGAACCGCGGGCTGATCTTCCAGTTTACTGTTGAGTATCATTGCCTGGTTGGCATTGTACTGTTGAATGGCGACATCCAGCTGTGCCTGCGCGCTGGCGACGGCATCGCGGGCGTGTTGCAGCTCTTCACGGCCAATAAGATTGGCGTTACCCAGCGGCACACGACGGTTAAGGTCGCTTTGCGCTTGCGCCAGGGCGGTTTTTTGCACGTCGATATTCGCCTGCAACTGCTTGCTGTTAATCATCAACTGGTGCGTCTGGCGCACGCTGGAGGCCAGCGCCGTTTTGGCTCTTTCAAACGCTTGTTTGGCGTCAGTCTGATCGAGCGTGACCAGAACATCGCCCTCTTTTACAAAGTCGGTGTTATCAGCCCAGACTTTCGTCACGCTGCCTGACACCTGCGCCATGATTTGAACCTGGTTCCCTGCCACGTAAGCATCATCTGTCTCTTCAATATGACGCAATACTAAAAACCAATAAATTCCATATGCCACGGCAATAATAACAAAGAGCAAGGTAAGAAGTAGCAGCGCTGTTTTGCGTTTGCCTTTCTTCTTAGCCGGTTGCTGCGGGGTTTGGATCTCCGCATTTGCGCTCATGTTGTTCTCCACGATCTTATTATTCACATCGGCTGAGCCGACCTGTTGTCAGAAAGGCCAGCAGTAACGCGTGCCGGCCTGTCCGCTTTCCTGTTATTAATCTGGATTTTTGAGCGGGTCGGCGCTTTAGCGCAGCGCCTCAAGAACAGTGCCTTCCTGCTCCATTTGATCAAGACGCGTCAGGAGTTTACGAGTGATGTGCTCAAGTTGATCTTTTTCGGCAGTGCTAAGTGATGACCAGAGTTGATGCAGACAATGATGCTGAGGCGGAAGCACTTCTTGCAAAAATGCCTGGCCTTTCTCCGTTAATTGCAGATGCAGGCAACGGCGGTCGTTATCGCTCTCACGACGCTCAATCCAGCCGCGTTTTTCCAGCTCATCTGCAATGCGTGTCGCATTGGTGCGAGATGAACCCAGCGCGCAGCTTAATTCAGACGGCTGAATACTGTGGTTTTCCTGAGACTCCAGCGTAATCAACGCCATAAACAACGTCTCGTTAATCCCTTGAGCCTTCAGCATTTTATTGCGGTTTTCCAGGAGCTTGCCTTGCATGTGCATACAAAGACGAGTCAAAAGAATTTCCTGGTAAGGAAAGTCTTCGTGACGGCTGGCGCGAAATTTTAGCATTTGTTCAATGGGCGTAAACGAACTATCCATTTGGGCATGACCTCATTAATTTCAGCCGATATAGTAACGACAGTGACAAATAAAGTAAATGTATTATTAATACAAAATCATTCTTTCAGGCTATAAAGCAACCAATGATACGCAGACTGAGACGTCAGCGGGAACATTGGGCCCGGTAAAGCGCCACCTGCGGCAAATCCAGGAATGACGAGAAAAGCGTGAGTGCCTGCATGAAAAAATCAGGAGAGAACGATAAGCGGGAGGGGCGAAAGCCGGGTAAACGGCCTTACAACCCGATGCAAAAGCCACCGGAATATCACGGATAGCTATCGGTGAACGACCTTCGAATCCTTGAACGGGCGCTATTGGCCTGGGAGCAGATGGGGATGCAGGGCTTTCCATAGAATTATATTATTCTTCACCGGTATAAAAATAACCATGATAAATGAATAGCATAACCTTAACAGACTGGGGAGCTCCTTAACACCCTAAGGAGCTTAAACAAAGGTAAACGCTCACTATCCGCTTAATTTACGGCTTCCTGTCGGTGAAAACCTCGCCACCAGACCAGTAAATTAAGTAAGGCTACCGTGACACCCGCCAGACAAACACCGGCCCAGCCGGCATGTTGCCAGGCGGAGGCGGAAATCAGCGACCCCGCGGCGCCACCGATAAAGTAGCTGGTCATATAGCCGGCGGTGAGCCGGTTACGCGCATCCGGATGCAAACGATAGATGACCGTCTGATTGGTGATATGTACCCCCTGAACGGTGAGGTCCAGTACCAGAATGCCAATAATCAGCGCCAGTACCGAGGTGTGCCCAAGCCAGATAGCCAGCCAGGAGAGTAACAGCAGCAGTAAGCCGAACGTGGTGGTGAGGTGAGATTTACCTTTATCGGCAAATCCGCCAGCCGGACGCGCGCCTAAAGCGCCGGCGGCCCCCGCCAGGCCAAACAGGCCAATCATCCCCTCGGAATAGCTAAACGGCGGCGCGGCGAGCAAAAAGGCCATTGATGTCCAGAGGATGCTGAAATTAGCAAAGGTCAGACAGCCCAGCAGCGCGCGGGTACGCAGCAGCTTATCGTGAATAAACAGGCTGAATACAGAACCCAACAGTTGCGGGTAATTAAGATGGGTGTCGGATTTGAGCTTTGGCAGTCCGCGCCATAACGCGACGGCCATCAGCGCCATCAGCGCCGACGCTACCCAAAATACGGTGCGCCAACCGCCGAGGTTTGCCAGCAGTCCGGCGACCGTTCGCGCCAGCAGGATCCCCAGCAACAGGCCGCTCATAATGGTGCCGACCACTTTACCGCGGGTGGCGGGCGTCGCAAGCGTGGCGGCCAGCGGAACCAGAATCTGCGCCACCACGGAGAACAGTCCGGTTAAGGCCGTTCCGAGTATCATCATGCTAAGCGACTGACTGCTGGCGGTGATCAGCATTCCGCCAGCCGCCAGCAACGTCATGGAGACAATCAGCGTTCGGCGTTCAAACATGTCGCCGAGCGGCACCAGAAACAACAGGCCAGCGGCATAGCCCAACTGCGCGGCGGTAACGATAAACCCTGCGGAGCTGGCGGAAAGCGAAAAGTGATGCGCGATGGTATCAAGCAGCGGCTGGGCATAGTAGTTGCTGGCGACCGCCAGACCCGTGGCCACAGACATTAAAACGATCAGCGCCGGGCTAAGCTCATGAGTGGGTTTCGTCATTATGGTAATCGTGATTCAGATAATTATTTCCTGGGAAAACAATCATAGCGGATGTTGATGAATAAAGGGGAACGGTGACGTGATGAATCGTGCGCTTTGAGGAGAGATTGAATAGGCCGGATAGCGGCGCATGAACTGCGCTTTATCCGGCATAAAAAACGATCTTATTTCTGCGCGGCCAGCGCTTCTTTCACCCAGCCGTCAAACTGCTGCTGGTGGGCGTTGATCCAGCCGTCCACGTGGCCCTGAACATCGGCTTCAGACGATTTACCGGCATGCATCATGGCGTTCTGCGCGTTGATATCCGCCAGCGGCAGCTTCATGATGGCGAACAGTTTCGCCGCCGCCGGGTTTTTCTCCGCCCATGCCTTATTGGCGACAATATGCATGGTATTAACCGGGAACCCATAGTTCGCGCCGTTCGGCAGTTTAGTATCAATATTTTTCTGTTCGCCCGGCAGGGAGGAGAACGGTACCTGTAGCCAGACGACATCTTTACCCGGCTTCATTACGTCGCTCACCCAGTACGGAGTCCAGGTGTAATACAGCACCGGCTTGCCTTCTTTAAAACGGGTAATGGTATCAGCCAT
This sequence comes from Salmonella sp. SSDFZ54, assembly GCF_004010735.1. Classification (NCBI taxonomy): domain Bacteria; kingdom Pseudomonadati; phylum Pseudomonadota; class Gammaproteobacteria; order Enterobacterales; family Enterobacteriaceae; genus Salmonella; species Salmonella sp. SSDFZ54. The sequence continues at coordinate 692,064 of NZ_CP034819.1, read as the reverse complement.
CATCGCCGCATAGTTACCGTGGCTGACCTCAACGGTTTTTTGCAGATCAAACGCTTTATTCTGGTGATTGATCACGGCTTCGCAGCCCCAGCCCGGCGAGCAGCCCATCATGTCCGCTTTTCCGTCGCCATTGGTATCGAAGATTTTGGCGATTTTTGGATCTTTTAGCTGAGCGATATTGGTGATGTTGTACTGCTCGGCGGTTTTTTTATCGATCAGATAGCCCTGCGCAGCGCCGGAGACGAAGACGCCCTCGCGGTAAAACTTTTTGTCTCCGCCTGCTGCGGCATACATATCATCATGCAGCGGCTGCCAGTTCACGGCGGTAAACGTCGCATCGCCAGAGGCGATGGAGGTATAGCCTACGTTGTAATCGACTTCACTCGGCTTATTTACGGTATAACCCAACTTTTCCAGCGCCCGGCTGACCAGTAACGTCTGGAAGGACTCTTCAGAAATCGTGCTTTGGATTGGTTGGACGGTAATGCCTTTGCCAGGCAGGTCGGCAGCGAAAGCGCTGGCGGTGACAAGGGTGGCAAACGCTGAGGCAAATATCACAGTATGTCGCATCGTTGTTCCTTTAATTATGGTAGGGAGTTGTAAGCCCGGTAAGCGCAATGTCACCGGGCGTCAGGAGAGTTACTTAACGAAAGGGCGGGTGATTAGCCCAACAGGACCGGTGGTATACCAGCGACGGTTACCGCGGCTACGCGAGTCGCGCCCGACGGCCTGCGTCAGACGGTCCAGAATGATGGCGAGAATCACAATGCCGACGCCGCCGACGGTTGCCAGCCCCATATCAAGACGACCAATGCCGCGTAATACCATCTGGCCAAGCCCGCCGACCGCAATCATCGAGGCGATGACGACCATCGAGAGAGCCAGCATCAGCGTCTGATTAACGCCTGCCATAATGGTGGGCATCGCCAGCGGTAGTTGCACTTTGAACAACATTTGGCGCGGGCTGGCGCCGAACGAGCGCGACGCTTCAATTAAGTCGGCAGGCACCTGGTTAATGCCCAGGATCGTCAGGCGTATAATTGGCGGTAGCGCAAAAATAATCGTCACCACCACGCCCGGCACGTTACCGATGCCGAATAACATGACAATCGGCACCAGATAGACAAACGCGGGCGTGGTCTGCATCGCATCCAGCAGCGGACGAACTATTTTGGCCGCGCGCGGGCTGCGCGCCAGCCAGATTCCCATCGGTAATCCGATCACGACGCAGAACAACAGGGCGGTCAACACCAGCGCCAGGGTAATCATCGCCTGCGACCAGGCGCCGATCGCGCCGATCGCGATCAGCGATATCAGCGTTGCGATCCCCATGCCCACGCCGGAAACCTGCCAGGCAATCAGCGCAAAGAGAATAATCGCCACAGGGGCGGGCATTCCCAGCAGCAGTTGCTGAAAGCCGTTAAGGATGTAATCCACCGGCACACGAATCCCCTGAAAAAGGGGACGGAAATGGGTGACGACCCAGTCGATTCCCTCTGTGACCCAGCTATCCAGCGGGATCAGCGTCTTATGGAACGGGTCCAGAAGAGAAAAGTGTTCAGGGGCTGGCGCGGGCGCGCTGTTCAACCAGTCGGTACTGCCGCCGTCCGTGGCTACGCCTGCCGGTGTTCCCCAGGCATCAGCCGTTTGCGTCGTAGTATCGGCCACCTGTGCGGTATCCCACGGATTCGTTTGATCAGCCATTGTTACCCCCCTCGCGATCTAAAGCCTGTAGCAACATACGTTTTGAAATAATGCCAACATACTGGTGTTCTTCATCGACAACCGGCACCGCGCAGGGCGCCTGGCCGACGTGAGAGAGCAACTCGCTGAGTGGGGTTTGCGCATCAACGACTAAAGGGTCGTCGATAAGTGCCGCTTCAATCCCTTGCGCCTGGCTTAATGCCGCTTTTAATGAGTCGATGGACACGACGCCCACGAATTTATTGCCACGCTCAATGACGTAACCATATTCACGGTCTTCATCCTGTAATAATTTCAGTGCTGAACGGGGACCAAAACCTGGCGTTTTACGAATTAAGCCGACCGGACTGCGACGGGCAATATCTTTGGCGCTAAAGACCTGACTAATATCCACGCCACGGAAGAACGTGCGGACATAATCATTTGCCGGATTATTCAGGATCTCATCCGGCGTACCAACCTGTACGACCTCGCCATTTTGCATAATGGCAATCCTGTCGCCAATACGCATAGCCTCATCAAGATCGTGGGAAATAAAGACAATGGTGCGCTGATGTTTCGCCTGTAATTTCACCAGCTCATCCTGCATTTCGGTACGAATTAATGGATCGAGGGCGGAAAACGCTTCATCCATTAATAAGATATCAGGGTTGATTGCCAGCGCGCGGGCAAGCCCAACACGCTGACGCATCCCACCGGAAAGTTCATCCGGGTAGGCGTGAGCGTAATTCTCAAGCCCCACCTGACGCAAGGCGTCCAGCGCTTTTTCTCGACGCTCTTGCGCCGCGATGCCCGCTAATTCCATACCGAATGCCGTATTATCCAGCACGGTCATATGTGGCATGAGCGCAAATGACTGGAAGACCATCGCAATCTTTTTCCTGCGCACCTCGCGAAGCTCAGCGTCTGATATTTTGGCAATATCAACACCGTCAATCAGTACCTGTCCGCGGGTGGGTTCAATCAGGCGATTGAGAAGGCGTACCATTGTGGATTTACCCGAGCCGGATAATCCCATGATGACAAATATCTCGCCTTCTTCAATGGCCAGACTGGCGTCTTTAACGCCAAGCGATAGCCCCGTTTTTTCCAGTATTTGCTCTTTCGATAGTCCCTTTTCAATATATTTGAAGGCACGCTGCGGATGCTCTCCAAATATTTTATACAGATTCTTCACTTCTAATTTAATTGCCATGCAATAGAATGATTCCTGTTATTTACTTATGTCGATATGTTACCTGATAGAAATAGTTACCTTTTTCTACCCTAACATACTCAGAATCTGAGACAACCCTGAATTTGCTTCTGGCATGAATATTGCGAGGTGCTATCGGCTGTGATTTCCCATGATATAAGGGCTGAACGCGAATGGGGAGGGAGAGATATTTTTTGAGACAACCAGCAAAAATCCACCTGAATTGGAGGAATCCAGGTGAATAATGTCACTCGTATTGAGTGTAGGACATGTTGTAATATTTGCGCGATTTAACCCGGTATTGCTTGAAATAAAGGCATGGAAAATGTAACGTTATTTCCCATGCCCGCAAGGTTAAAAATTCCAGTCTTCGTCTTCGGTTTCGACTGTTTTCCCCATCACATAAGATGAACCTGATCCGGAAAAGAAATCATGGTTTTCGTCGGCATTCGGCGAGAGCGCGGCAAGGATTGCGGGATTCACGTCTGCCATCTCCGGCGGAAATAACGCCTCATAACCCAGGTTCATTAAGGCTTTATTGGCGTTGTAGCACAAGAAGGCTTTGACGTCGTTAACCCAGCCGGTTTCCGCATATAACGCTTCTGTGTAGCAGATTTCGTTGTCGTACAGTTCCATCAACAAATCCAGCGCGAAAAGCTTTAACTCTTCACGCTCGATTGCCGATAGTTTTTGTAGCGCTATCTGATACTTATAGCCAATATAATAACCGTGAACCGCTTCATCGCGAATGATTAAACGAATCAGGTCGGCAGTGTTCGTGAGCTTACCGCGGCTGGAGAAATACATCGGCAGCCAGAAGCCGGAATAGAACAGAAAAGACTCTAAAAAGACGCTGGCAATTTTTTTCTTTAGCGGTTCATCGCTGACGTAATGAGCCAAAATAATCTGCGCCTTACGCTGAAGCGGCGGGTTTTCTTCGCTCCAGGCGTAGGCGGCATCAACCTCTTTCGTCTGGCACAGCGTGGAAAAAATAGAACTGTAAGAGCGGGCGTGTACCGCTTCCATAAAGCTGATGTTCGACAGTACTGCCTCTTCATGCGGCGTGATGGCATCTGCCATTAACGACGGCGCGCCTGCGATGTTCTGGATAGTGTCGAGCAGCGTAAGTCCCGTAAACACGCGAATGGTGAGCTGCTGTTCGGCGGCGCTCAGCGTCTGCCAGGCCGGAATATCATTCGATAACGGCACTTTTTCCGGCAGCCAGAAGTTACTGGTCAGCCGGTTCCACACCTCCAGATCTTTGTCGTCCTGGATCTTGTTCCAGTTGATGGCGCTAATACGAGATAATTTCATATGGCTTTCCTTATAGCGCGCAGGATACGCAGCCTTCAATTTCAGTACCTTCCAGCGCCAACTGGCGAAGCCGGATGTAATACAGTGACTTAATACCTTTTCGCCAGGCATAGATCTGCGCCTTGTTGATATCGCGGGTCGTGGCGGTATCGGGGAAAAACAAGGTGAGCGACAGCCCTTGATCGACGTGGCGCGTGGCCTCGGCATAGGTATCAATAATTTTTTCCGGACCGATATCGTAAGCATCCTGATACATGTCCAGATTTTCATTGGTCATAAACGGCGCGGGGTAATACACACGCCCGGTTTTGCCCTCTTTGCGAATCTCAATTTTGGCCACAATCGGATGAATGCTGGAGGTCGCATGATTAATGTAAGAAATCGAACCGGTCGGCGGCACCGCCTGCAAATTTTGGTTATAGATGCCATAGCGCATCACATCGTCGCGCAGCTTTAGCCACATTTCTCGTGTGGGTAGCGTAATGCCGCTGCGGGCAAATAGCGTTCTGACTTTCGCCGTTTTCGGTTGCCAGTCGTCCTGTAAATACTGCGTAAAATAGTCGCCGCTGGCATAGCGCGACTGCGCAAATCCGGCGAAGGTTTTGCCGCGTTCGCGGGCCAGCCGCATTGAAGTATGCACGGCATGCCAGGTAATGGTGTAAAAATAGAGATTGGTGAAATCCAACGCCTCCGGCGAACCGTAGGCAATGCCTTCTCTCGCCAGATAACCATGCAGATTCATCTGGCCCAGACCGATGGCATGAGAGGCGGCATTACCGGCGGCTATTGAGGGTACGCTGCGTATATGGCTCATGTCCGACACCGCCGTCAGGCCGCGAATAGCGGTTTCTACGGTACGACCAATGTCCGGTGAATCCATGACGTGAGCGATATTCAGCGAGCCGAGATTGCAGGAGATGTCATGCCCGATGTGGGTATAGTCAAGGTTATCGTCGTAACGGGAAGCGCTATTGACCTGTAAAATTTCTGAGCACAGGTTGCTCATATTAATGCGACCAGCAATGGGATTCGCGCGGTTTACCGTATCTTCAAACATGATGTAGGGATACCCGGATTCGAACTGAATCTCCGCCAGTGTTTGAAAAAAGTCACGGGCGTTAATATAGGTTTTACGCACGTGCGGATCGGCAATTAATTCATCGTACCGTTCGCTAATGGCGATATCGCCAAACGGTTTGCCGTAGCGTCGTTGTACGTCATAGGGCGAAAAGAGCGCCATTTTCGCGTTTTCTTTCGCCAGCCGGAAGGTGATATCCGGGATCACCACGCCGAGAGAGAGCGTTTTGATCCGGATTTTTTCGTCAGCGTTTTCCCGTTTGGTATCCAGAAAACGCAGAATATCCGGATGGTGCGCATGGAGATAAACCGCGCCGGCCCCCTGGCGCGCGCCAAGCTGGTTGGCATACGAAAACGCGTCTTCCAGCATTTTCATCACCGGGATCACGCCGGAAGACTGATTCTCAATGCGTTTGATCGGCGCGCCCGCCTCGCGCAGATTGGAGAGTAAAAACGCGACGCCGCCGCCGCGTTTGGAGAGTTGTAGCGCCGAATTCACCGCTCGCCCGATCGACTCCATATTGTCTTCGATACGGAGCAGGAAGCAGGAGACCAGTTCCCCACGCTGCTGTTTACCGCAATTTAAAAAAGTCGGGGTGGCGGGCTGAAAGCGACCAGAAAGCATTTCATCGGTCAGTTGGGTGGCCAGCGTTTCGTCACCCTGCGCCAGCGTCAACGCCACCATAGTCACCCGATCTTCAAAGTGTTCCAGATAACGTTTGCCGTCGAAGGTTTTCAGCGTGTAACTGGTATAGAACTTCCAGGCGCCAAGAAACGTCTGGAAGCGAAAGCCGCTGGCATGGGCGTGCTCGAACAGGCGAAGGACGAAGGCGCGGTCGTAACGCGCGAGGACGGCGTCATCGTAATACCCTTCCCGAACCAGCGTCTCCAGACGTTCATGCTGGCTGGCAAACGTCACGGAATGCGGGCGGACGTGGGCGGCAAAGAAGGCGTCGATCGCCTGCTGGTCCTTGTCGAACTGAATATGGCCTGCTTTATCATAAAGATTCAGCATCGCGTTCAGGGCGTGGTAATCCATGGTTTCCTGCATTACGCGCTCCGGGGTAGTTGTTGCCAAAATTCATTTACTCCTTTTCGGACGTTATCGATGTCGCGTTGTGTGCCCATGAGCTCAAAGCGGTACAGCCAGGGGACGCCGCATTTTTGTGCTATCACATCGCCAGCGCATCCCCAGGCATCGCCGAAATTGCGATTACCGGAGGCAATGACGCCGCGAATGCGCGCCCGGTTGTGTTCATCATTTAAAAAGCGGATCACCTGTCGCGGCACCGCACCGGCCATCCCGCCGCCGCCGTATGACGGCACAACCAGAATGTACGGTTCGTCTACCTGAATTCGCTCCCGTTCATTGAGCGGAATACGCGTGGCAGGCAGCCCCAGACGCTGCATAAAACGGTGCGTATTTTCAGAGCTGCTGGAGAAGTAGACGAGCGCGCTCATGCGTTTGCCGCGTGGGGTGTCGGGTGCAGACGGTTAATCATGTCCGGGCGGAAGCCAGACCAGCTCAAATCGCCCGCCATCACCACCGGTAATTGACGAAATCCTTGCGCCCGGAGCGTATCCGCTGCATCCGGCACCAGATCGACGTTCACCATCTCAAATTCAAATCCACGGCTTTCCATCGCCCGCTTTGTGGCGTGGCACTGAACACAGTTATTGCGAGTGTAAATAGTAATGCTCATGATTCGTATTTCCATTTAAAATGAGAAAACGGCGCGATGAAACGCGTCGGATTGTCGTGTGTTGATACAGGAAATACTAGATGTAGTTGAATTAAGATTCAACCATACAAGATATGGGAATTTTCGATTGATTTTAACGTCGCTGATGAACGCAGCGGGGTAGGGGCGGCATGGCTAATTTTTGCCGGATGGCGGCGTGAACGCCCGAGCCGGCCCGCAGGTTCACGCATAACAGAGTTGGCTGACATCAGCGCCATCCGGCAACAATGCGTCACATTCGCATACCAATCGCCAGACGGTTAAAGCAGTTCATTAAACCGATGGCGAAGGTCAGATCGCTGATTTGACGCGCGCTGAAATGATCGAGCAGCGGCAGGTAAACATTATCTTCGGCGTGGGTTTCAGCAATGTGCGTCACCGATTCCGTCCAGGCTAACGCCGCGCACTCTTGCTCGCTGAAATGGTGGCTTACCCGCCATCCTGCCAGCGCATCTAATTTAGCTTGATTTACGCCAGCCTTACGCAGCGCTTTACTGTGCATCTCCAGGCAAAATGCACAGCCATTTATTTGCGAAACACGCAGGTAAATCAGCTCCATCAGAGTGAGGTCAAGCGTGCTCTTTTCCAGCGCGTTTTTCGCCTGCACCAGAGCGCTATAAACCTCCGGGCTCAGTTCATAATAGGGTTGGCGTAACGTCGTCATCATGTTTCTCCTCGTGTTGATGACGAGCACTGTAGCACTATAATGGTCTGTAAAAGAGAGCCATATTTTTACAGAAAAAGCAGACCATATGCCGCGCTATCAGCACATCGCTCGTCAGTTAAAAACGGCCATTGAGCAAGGAGAACTCGCGCCCGGAACGCGTTTGCCGTCCAGTCGGACGTGGGCGCAGGAACTGGGCGTTTCTCGCGCCACGGTGGAAAATGCCTATGGCGAGCTGGTGGCGCAGGGCTGGCTGGAGCGACGTGGCCAGGCAGGCACGTTTGTGAGCAACGCTCTACGGTTTGAGACGGCGCCGCCGATACCCGCTGTTTTTGCCGGAGAAAGTCCGGAACCGAAACCCTTTCAGATGGGGTTACCGGCGCTGGATCTCTTTCCACGCGAGAAGTGGGCGCGAGTAATGGGGCGTCGGTTGCGCACGCAGACACGCTTCGATCTGGCATTAGGCGACGTCTGCGGCGAGGCGATTTTGCGCCAGGCGATAGTCGATTACCTGCGGGTTTCGCGTAGCATTGAATGTCTGCCGGAACAGGTATTTATTACCTCCGGATATGCGAATTCTATGCGGCTAATCCTGCGTACATTGTCTGTGCCGGGAGACAGCATGTGGGTGGAAGATCCCGGCTTTCCGTTAATTCGCCCGGTGATAACGCAGGAGGGGATTACGCTGGCGCCGATTCCGGTCGATGCCGATGGGCTGAATGTCGCGGCGGGGATGCGGGATTGCCCGCAGGGACGCTTTGCATTGGTGACGCCCGCCCATCAAAGTCCGTTGGGGGTGGCGCTGTCGTTAACTCGCCGACGGCAACTTCTGGCATGGGCGGCGAATGTGCAGGCCTGGATTATTGAAGATGACTACGACAGCGAATTTCGTTATCACGGTAAACCGCTTCCGCCGCTCAAGAGTCTGGATGCCCCGCAGCGAGTGATTTACGCCGGAACGTTCAGTAAGTCGCTCTTTCCGGCATTACGTACCGCCTGGCTGGTGGTGCCGATAAAGCAGATTGAGCATTTCCGCCAGCAGGCGTCGCTGATGCCCTGTAGCGTACCGTTGTTATGGCAGCACACGCTGGCTGATTTTATCCGTGATGGCCATTTCTGGCGGCATCTGAAAAAGATGCGCCAACATTATGCTCAGCGACGGTTATGGATTGAAGAAGCGCTGGCAGAACAGGGATTTGTCGTGACATTACAGAAAGGCGGTATTCAATTGGTTATTGAGGTTGAAGGTGATGATAAAGCGCAGGTAGCAAAAGCGAATCAGGCCGGACTGGCGGTACAGGCGCTAAGCCGTTGGCGAGTGGTTTCGTCAGGAAAGGGGGGCATTTTACTGTCGTTTACCAATATTACTTCCGCTGGCATGGCGAAACAGGTCGCATGGCAGCTTCGACAGGCGATACAGTAACCGTTTCGCCGAATGGCGCGACCTGGGCCTGCGGCAATGATGCAGGCCCAATAAAGTATGTCGCCATCCGGCAGCGCACGTCGTTAGCGACGCAGGCTAAGCAGCGCCCCGATAAAAATCCCTACCGCTGCGGCGGTTCCTACGCTACACCAGGGTTTTTCACGCACGAACGTATCCGCGCACCCCATCGCATCACAGGCGGCTTGTTTTACGCGAGTACGACCCTGCATCCGCGCCCGGGTCTCTTTCAGCAACGCCTGTGCTTTACGTCGCGCAGCCTCGGCTTCGTCTTTCGCATCGCTTCCCCAGGATTTAAGGACATCTTCCAGACTGTCGGCTAATCGATTGACATCATTCTGAATATCCTGAACACCATCATCGACGTCGTTTCGGTTCGGTTTGTTAAGCATATGATCCTCCATTGATTTCGATGTAGCTTTCAGTGTAGTTCATATTTTTACCTGCTGAGGCTTGTTACGGCGATATCATGCGTTTCTGGACTTTTCTGAAAGCGTTGATAACGCGCTATCGGGTAAGGTAAGCCCGCAGTACAAGAGAATGAGGATAAAATATGTATTTACGACCTGACGAGGTGGCGCGGGTACTGGAAAAGGCAGGGTTTACCGTCGATGTGGTGACGAATAAGACGTATGGTTATCGACGCGGCGAGAATTATGTTTATGTTAACCGCGAGGCGCGTATGGGGCGTACTGCGCTGATCATTCATCCCAGATTAAAAGACCGTAGCTCATCACTGGCTGACCCGGCTTCGGATATTAAGACCTGCGATCACTACCAAAATTTTCCGCTCTATTTAGGCGGCGAGACCCACGAACATTACGGTATTCCCCACGGCTTTAGCTCCCGAATAGCGTTAGAACGTTATCTGAATGGGCTTTTTGGCGACGAAAAAACCGACTAAAAGCGCGACTGGCAATGCCAGTCGCGACGTTAACTTACGCCTTAGCCTGATGATAGCTGCTCACTTTAAACAGGCGGCGACAATAATCCAGGAAGTAGCCATAAACCGCGCCCATTAACATTGAAACAACAATGTTTGAACTCACGGCGGCCACTATCTGATGCCAGCCAGCGCCGACGGTCAGCAAGATGATAATATAAACGGGTGACTGAAAGGTAACATAAGCCAATACATCCGCCAGGTTTTTGGCCCATCCCGCCGGGCTTGCCTTACGCGCGACGCGCATAATCAGATCGCGGTAAACGCCGTATGGCCATGCAATCAAAATGTTGACAGGTATCGCCACCAGCCTGGAAGAAAGCGACTGCTCAAAGCTCATTCCGGAGAGGAATATCTCGATCAACATGTTCACAACAGAACAGTAAACAACCATCGCAAACGTGTCTGCTACGGCATGACGCAAGCGTGACTGTGGAGAGAACATGTTAATGCTCCTTGTAGCGTATCAATCAGAATGAGGTGATGGTTGGTAGTGAAATCATAAAGCACTTTTGTCTTTGCATAGAGTATATCCCTATATAATAACTATCAACTAGTGTAATATTTTTATTTATGGGCTTTTTGTCGATAAAATACTCTGTGATTGTGTGTTTTTTGCCCGCAGCGAGATTTTCGTTGTTGTTAGTCATTAATTACTTTTAAATCAATGCATTATAATGCATTGTTTTTCTGGCGATTTTCAGCCACATTCCAAATGTTGTCAGATGCGATGTATTCTCGGCTAACGGCGCGCGCTCTACTTTTCTCAGCATAATTATAGATATTGCAGGCTGATTTTTAGCATAAAGCTCTGATGATGATTTTTGAATGGTTAATCTATTATTGTGCTGAAATATTCACTTCTGTATAAGGTCAGCCACCGTGAGGGTCACCGCGGTTACTGAGATACGCAATACGCTATATACGCTATGGATTTCGAGTTGCTTAAAGGCGGCAAGGGAGTGAATCCCCAGGAGCATAGATAACGATGTGACTGGGGGGGAGCGACAAATCTGCGGGGAGCAGATTTGAACGTCGCGTGCGACGACCCGTCAGGGCGAGGCCCATGGATGGGCCGGGTAATCCGTAGCCAACACATAAGCAACTTGAAGAATGAAGGGTATAAACAGCCGAACGGGAAACCTACAGATATACCGTAGGCGGAATAACCTGAAACACACAGGGGGTAATGAATATAACCTTCTGGTTAACAGATTAATATAATTAATCGAGTTATACTGAGTATATCTGTATGAACTTTAGGATCTGGAAATATAATCAATAATCGCATACAATACCGCCTGTAATAGTTTTTGTTTTCTGCGTTAAAAGGTTTTTATTGATATGAATTTGATGTTACAGAACTTAAATAATATCCGCACGCTGCGCGCTATGGCTCGCGAATTCTCCATTGACGTTCTTGAAGAAATGCTCGAAAAATTCAGGGTTGTCACTAAAGAAAGACGCGAAGAAGAAGAATTGCAGCAACGCCAGCTTGCCGAGAAGCAGGAGAAAATTAATGCCTTTCTGGAGCTGATGAAAGCAGACGGTATTAACCCGGAAGAGTTATTTGCCATGGATTCAGCAATGCCGCGTTCTGCTAAAAAGCGCCAGCCGCGTCCGGCAAAATATCGTTTTACTGATTTCAATGGCGAAGAAAAAACCTGGACCGGACAAGGTCGTACGCCTAAACCGATTGCCCAGGCGCTGGCGGCGGGGAAATCTCTGGATGATTTCTTAATCTAATCACGGATAACCTTTAACAGATGGCGCTGCGTTTCCTGTCTCTATTAACCGGGACTCAGGGAACGTTGCGCCATGCTCATTCTGATAAATCAGCACACGCCAAAATCGCCCTCTTCGCAATAGGGGGTGACATCTGCTGCTTTGAGGATCAATTTTTCGCCCGGCTCATTACCGACCTGTACCGCGACAATATGATCCTCGTTGACTTCAATCACTTTCAGTTTCGGCCCACCCATTCGGGGCTGTACGATATCGCCTGGTGTGAACATCACGCTCTCCTGTTGAACAATGGTATAAACCCGCCTTCAGTCTACTACACACCTACCGACGCGCGGTGAAGGTACCGCTTAATGAGTACGGGTATTCCAGGGCATTTTTTCCAGTAGTCGCGCCATTCCGCAGAAGCCGGTCATGCCTGCCAGCATTAACCCGGCCCCGACAAAACCGCTAATGAGGAAAAAGCCGCCGTGGACCGTATAGCCCAGAATCACCCCAAGCAACGTCAACCCGCCGGCGGCGATTTGCACCTGACGCATCAGTGGCAACGGTTGCGATTTGTCTTCTGTGACGGGCAATCCTGCCGCTTTCCATCCGTCGATACCGCCTTCCAGTAGACTGACCTGAGCTGGGGCGGCAATGGCCTGTAGTTTTGCTGCATTGCTGCTGGTTCGTTTACCTGACTGACAGTGAAAAATAATCTGTTCCGCTCGCAGGTTGGCGGGCAAATCGCCCTGTTCAAGCCGGGAAAGCGGCGCCAGTTGCGCATGTGGAATATGCTCGCGCAGATATTCGTCGGCGTCGCGTACATCAATCAGTTTCGCGCCTTGCGCTATCAGCGCTTGCGCCTCACGGGGGGAAACTATCCCAATGGACATCGTGCCTCCTTATGGACAATAGAGATTCTTTAACGTGGCGATAATCGTATTAACCGCCTCATTTTTAATGAAATAGTGAATGCGCTGGGCATCGCGTTGACTATCAATCAGCCCTTCTTCCCGCATCCGCGCCAGATGTTGCGACGTCGCGGAGGGGCTTAGCCCGGTAATGCGCGCCAGTTCGCCTGCGCTGGTTTTTGGCGAACCGCAAAGCATACATAAAATCAGTAATCTTTTTGGGTGGCTCATCGCTTTGAGCAGGGCCGCCGCCTGTTCTGCGCTGGCCTGAAGTTGTTCAAGCTCTGTCATAGTTATTTAAGCATTTTCTAAATTTAGTTAATTCTAAAATAAACGTCAACCTAATGCCAGCGTAAAGAGCGTAAAGGAGGGTAAAAGCGCGGCGCGTGACTGGCAGGCTCAGGTAAACTGACTATGCTTAGAGATAAAATCTCTTTTTAAACAATGACTAATTTTGCTTGTATGGAGTGTATATGGGTTTCTGGAGAATTGTATTTACGATTATTTTGCCTCCGCTCGGCGTACTTTTAGGAAAAGGGTTCGGTTGGGCATTTATCCTTAATATCCTGCTGACATTACTCGGATATATTCCGGGGCTTATCCACGCATTTTGGGTTCAGATGCGTCATTAATTACCGGCCACCGGCGGCGCATAAGCGCCGCTTATCAGGATAACCTCATTCTCTCTGCTACACTTTTCTTTGTGTGTATTTTTGACAAGCGAGGTGAATATGGGACTTTTCAATTTTGTAAAAGATGCAGGTGAAAAACTCTGGGACGCGGTAACCGCTAATCATGATAAGGACGATCAGGCGAAAAAAGTCCAGGAACATTTAAATAAAACGGGAATACCCGACGCTGACAAAGTGAATGTGCAAATAGCTGATGGAAAAGCGACAGTGACGGGTGATGGGCTGAGTCAGGAGGCAAAAGAAAAAATTCTGGTTGCCGTGGGGAATATCGCCGGGATTAGCAGCGTTGACGATCAGGTTAAAACCACGACGCCGGCGGCTGAAAGTCAGTTTTATACCGTAAAATCAGGCGACACCCTGAGCGCTATTTCAAAGCAAGTGTATGGTAACGCCAATCTGTATAATAAAATCTTCGAGGCAAATAAACCGATGCTGAAAAGCCCGGAAAAAATATATCCGGGACAAGTGTTGCGTATTCCTGAAGAATAATGGCTATCAGGTCGCGCCAGGCTACATTTTCCCTGCCATCGCCTGGCGAATAATGGGAATCGGCGTCAGCAAATGCTGACGCATTAATTCGCTGGCGCGTGCCGCCTCGCGCGCCAGTATCGCTTCGGTTAGCGTGTGATGCTGGATATGTTTATCTTCCAGCATCTCGACGGACAGAACGGTTTCACGTAACCAAATAAAGCGGTAGCGGGCCGCCAGGTCAAATAAGCGTTCGCGCATCTGTAGCAAGTAATGGGAGCCGCACCCGGCGACAATGGCGGAATGAAACGCCTGGTGGCGCTGATCCCATTCATCGAGCATATGTTCACTGGCATCGCTGGCTTCCAGTTTGCTGAGCATATGCGCTCGCGCCAGGATCTCCGCCTCCCACGCATCATCGCCGCGTTCAATCGCCAGGCGTACCAGCATCGCTTCCATATTGGCGCGCGCGTCAAAAATATCGAGGAGTTCCGCCTCTGACATGGACGCCACGCGATAGCCTTTTTGATTCACCACGGTGACCAGCCGTTCCGCCACCAGTTGTGACAGCGCCTCGCGCAGCGGCCCTACGCCAAGCGCATAGCGGGCGGTTAATAAACTCATCCGCAGTTTCTCATCCGGCTGATAAGTGCCGCGAATAATGTCATTTTTAAGCCAGCGATAGCCATCTATGGCCGTCGGTTGGGAAAGGGCGGTCATCTTTTACTCCTGAGAAGCTTCCCGGCTGACGCCGGGAATAACTAACGTAGGTTTTGCAGGGGGGCTTTTTGCCACCTTATCAGTTTTTTCCAGCGAGACATAATGGGGACAGTACCTATTATGCCCAGCCCTAACAGCCCCGTTGAAATGACTTCTAGTTGCTGTGCCGGTCGAAATAGCATCACCACCAGGACAAAGCAGATAAAGCCGATAACCAGCCAGGTGAGCCACGGATAAAGCCACATTTTCAGCTTAATTTCTCCGCCCTGCGCCAGCAGAATTTTACGCATTCGCAATTGCGAAATCGCAATCACCAGATAGACCAGCAGCGCGATGGCGCCAGAACTGTCGATAAGAAATTTAAACACTTTTGCCGGGGCGTAATAATTGACGATAACGGTTAAAAACGCCGCGCCGGTAGAGAGGAGAACCGCTACCCAGGGCGTTTTGCTACGGTTAGTTTTTCCCATTATCGCAGGCGCATCGCCGCGGCGGCTAAGGGAATAGAGCATCCGGGAGGCGGTATATAATGCGGAGTTCAGACAACTGGTCACCGACAACAAAATCACGCAGTCCATAATGAATTTTGCGTGCGGAATATGAAGCAGCTCCAGTACCGAACGGTACGAACCTACGCTTTTCAGACCCGGCATATTCCACGGGATCAGCGCCACCACCACAAAAATGGAACACAGGTAAAAGATGGAAATTCGCCAGATAACAGAATTGGTGGCGCGTACGATATGTTTATCCGGCGTATCGGATTCCGCGGCAGCAATAGTGACGATTTCCGCGCCCATAAAAGAGAACATGGTGATCAACATGGCGCTTAACACCGCGCCGAAGCCGTTAGGCATAAAACCGCCGTGATCCCATAGCCGGGAGATACCGCTTACCTCGGCATATGGATAAAAACCGCTAATCGCCGTCGCGCCCAGCGCGATAAACGCCAGGATAGCAATCACTTTACATAGCGCCAGCCAGAATTCGAATTCGCCGTAATTTTTGACGCTCAATAAATTGCTTCCGGTTAAGGCAAGCGTAATCACTAATGAAAATAGCCACACCGGAATACCCGGTATCCATGAATTCAGAATAATGGCGGCAATATTGGCCTCCAGCGGAATAACCAGCACCCAAAACCACCAGTATAACCAGCCGATGGTATACCCGGCCCAGGGGCCGATCGCTTTATCCGCATAGGTGGAAAAAGAACCGGTATCCGGCGTGGCGACGGCCATTTCAGCCAGCATTCGCATAATCATGACGACTAAAAGTCCTGCGAACAGATAGGCCAGCAGTACCGCAGGGCCGGCCTCCGCAATCGCCACGCTGGAACCGACAAACAGGCTGGCGCCGATGACGCCGGCGATCGATAACATGGTGACGTGGCGTGATTTCAGCCCGCCCCCTAATGCATGTGATTCTGACAATTGCCCCATCCTAAAACCTCTTTATTGTTATTGCGCTCGTTTACCGGATGGCGCCTGGCTTAATTATTCGGCCTACAATCGAAACGGTTTTTGTAGGCCGAATAAGACAGTTACGTCGCCATCCGACGCTGCTTATTGGACATTACGCTTGTTTCGCCTCATCAAAGCACTGGGCGATAATCTCCAGGCCTTGCCGAATCTGCGAGGCCTCAATAGTGAGTGGAACGAGGATGCGCAAGATGTTGTAGTAAGGACCGCAGGAGAGCAGAATTAACCCTTTCTCGCGGGCGCGGGTCACAATGTCGGCGGTCAGAGCCGCGTTCGGTTTGCCGGGGTCGCCATTTTCAAATAACTCAATGGCGATCATGGCGCCCAGTCCGCGCACGTCGCCAATCTCACGGTGCGTTTCCGCTATCTCCATCAGGCCATCGCGCAGCGTTTTGCCAAGCGTATTCGCCTTTTGCAGTAGATTTTCCTGCTCGAAAATGTCCAGTACCGCCAGCGCGGCGGCGCAGGCAATCGGGTTTCCGGCATAGGTGCCGCCCAGACCGCCCGGCGCGATAGCGTCCATCACGTCTGCCCGGCCGGTAACGCCTGCCAGCGGAAAGCCGCCGGCGATCGATTTCGCAAACGTGGTAATATCTGCCGCAACGCCCATCTGTTCCATGGCGAACAGTGTACCGGTCCGGCCCGCGCCGCTTTGCACTTCGTCGGCAATCAACATAATGCCGTGTTGGTCGCATAGCGCGCGCAGTCGCTGCATAAACGCGGGAGAGGCGGCGTAAAATCCGCCTTCGCCCTGTACCGGCTCAATAATAATGGCGGCGATATCTTCCGGCGCGGCATCATTTTTAAAGATGCGCTCAATGCTGGCGATGGCGTCGTCGTCGCTGATGTTGTGTAGCGGGCAAGGATAAAGCGCGCGGTAGACATGGCCTGGCATCAATCCCATACCAGCAGAGTACGGGTGTACTTTCCCGGTCAGAGAGAGCGTGTAGTGGGTACGACCGTGGTAAGCGCCGCTAAACGCGATAGCGCCGCTGCGTTTTGTCGCCGCGCGGGCGATTTTCACCGCGTTTTCAACCGCTTCTGAACCGGTCGTGACCAGCAACGTTTTTTTGGCGAAATCGCCCGGTACCTTCTGGTTCATGCGTTCGCACAACGCCAGGTACGGTTCATAGGCCAGCACCTGAAAACAGGTATGCGACAATTTCTTCAGCTGCGCTTCGACCGCTGAAACAATGCCCGGATGTAAATGACCGGTGTTCAGGACGGCAATGCCGCCCGCGAAATCGAGATACTCACGGCCTTCGACATCCCAGACCCGACAATTTTCCGCCCGCTCGGCGAAAATTGGGTGAATCTGCCCCACGCCGCGAGGAACGGCGTTATGACGGCGCTGCATTAAAGCGTGATTGGTATTCATTAGCGACTCTCCTGTTAAAGGCCGATGCACATATATTTGATTTCTAAATAATCTTCGATGCCGTATTTGGAACCTTCACGGCCTAATCCGGAGGCCTTAATACCGCCGAAAGGCGCGACTTCGTTGGAGATAATGCCGGTATTAATACCGACGATGCCGTATTCCAGCGCTTCGCCGACGCGGAAAACGCGGCTTAAATCGCGTGCATAAAAATAGGCTGCCAGGCCGAACTCGGTATCGTTAGCCTGCCTGATGACATCCGCCTCGTCGCTGAAGCGGAACAGAGGCGCGAGCGGCCCGAATGTCTCTTCTTTGGCGACTTTCGCGTTATCAGGGACATCCGCCAGAATGGTCGGTTGAAAGAAGTTGCCGCCCAATTTGTGCGCTTCACCGCCCGTAATGACGCGGGCGCCTTTTTCCAGCGCGTCGGCGATATGCTCCTGGACTTTCGCCACGGCTTTTTCATCAATCAGCGGCCCGATAGCGACGTCGGCTTGCAGGCCGTCGCCGACCGCGAGCTTATTTACCGCCTGGTTGAGTTTTTCCGCAAAACGATCGTAAACGCCGTCCTGAACATACAATCTATTGGCGCAGACACAGGTCTGCCCGGCGTTGCGAAACTTCGAAGCCAGCGCGCCTTCGACGGCTTTATCCAGATCGGCATCGTCAAAGACGATAAACGGCGCATTGCCGCCCAACTCCAGCGACACTTTTTTAATGTCTTTGGCGCATTGTTCCATCAGCTGGCGGCCAATCTCCGTCGAGCCGGTAAACGACAGTTTGCGTACCAGCGGGTTGCTGGTCAGCTCGCCGCCAATATCGCCTGCCGAACCGGTAACGACGTTAAATACGCCTGCGGGAATTCCGGCGCGCCGGGCCAGTTCCGCCAGCGCCAGCGCGGAAAACGGCGTCTGGCTGGCGGGTTTGAGTACCATTGTGCAGCCTGCGGCCAGCGCGGGGCCGGCTTTACGGGTGATCATTGCCGAGGGAAAGTTCCACGGGGTAATCGCGGCGGTGACGCCGATGGGCTGTTTAATCACCAGCAGCCGTTTATCGGCCTGATGACCTGGAATCGTGTCGCCATAGATACGCTTCCCCTCTTCGGCGAACCATTCAATAAACGAGGCGGCGTAGCTAATTTCGCCTTTCGCTTCCGCCAGCGGTTTGCCCTGTTCCAGCGTCATCAGACGCGCCAAATCGTCCTGATGTTCCATCATCAGATTAAACCAGCGACGCAGGATATTGGCTCGCTCTTTGGCGGTGAGCGCGCGCCAGGCGGGCAGGGCGCGATTGGCGGCGTTGATGGCGTCGCGCGTCTCTTCCGCCCCCATTTTGGGCACATTGCCAAGCGGTTTCCCGTTGGCGGGGTTGCTCACGGGGATGACATCGCCGCCGCGCGCGTCGCGCCAGTCGCCATCGATAAAGGCCTGCTGGCGGAACAGGGTAGAGTCGTTAAGTTGCATAATTGCTTCCTGTCTGAAGGGTTAACGGGTAAATGCGGCGTGTAATGCGTCCACGCTGCGTGCCGCACGCAGCGTACGTCCGGGGTTGCTCTGGCTTGCGCGTAGCGCCTGAACTTTACTGACGATATGCGCGCCGATAGGTATCGCGGATGTCGCCGCCGGGGAGGGGGCGTTACAGGTGTGAATGGAACGCGGCGTCGTGACAAACAGAAAATCATCAATCAGTTTGCCGTCCGGTGAAACCGCCTGCGCCCGCACGCCTGCCGGCCAGGGCTGGAGATCGTTGACGGTCAGGCTGGGGCAATACTTTTGTACTCGCCGCAAATAGCCGCTTTTGCACAGCGAGTTTTTCATCTCGCCCAGCCCGGAAAGCAGATGGTTTTGCAGTACGCGGCGAATGCCGGCGGAGCGGAAAATCTCCAGGGTGTCGGTGAAGGAAACGTCGCGCTTACGGTAGCCTTCGCGTTTAAGCGCCAGCACCGCATTCGGCCCGACCGTGACACTGCCGTCGATCATGCGGGTAAGATGGACGCCGAGAAACGGCATTGCCGGATCGGGGATCGGGTAGATCAAATGGTTAACGATCCGGTTGTGTCGCGGGGCCAGACGAAAGTACTCGCCGCGGAAAGGGCAGATAATAAAACCGGGCTCCACGCCCAGCATTTTGACCAGCCGATCCGCCATCAGTCCTGCACAGCCGATAAGCGTAGCGGTTTCTATTTCCCGACCTTGCGAGGTGCGAATAACAATGCCAGCGGCATGTTCTGTCAGCGCGCTGACCTCGGCATGGTAGATGATCTCGCCGCCTTTGGCCTGAAAGCGGTTCGCCATGGCCGTCGCGACATCGCGATAGCTGACAATCCCGCTGGAAGGGACAAAAATCCCGCCCAGGCCAATGATATTGGGTTCGCGTTCACGCAGCTCCGCCGCGCTTAACCACTCGCGCTCTAAGCCGTTGGCCGCCGTCCGCTCCCATAGCGCGCGCATCCGCGCCATTTCCAGCTCCGAGGTGGCGACCAACATTTTGCCGCAGGTGTCGTAGCGGATGTTGTTTTGATCGCAAAAGGTTTTGGTCGCCTGATTGCCCGCCAGACAAAACTGCGCTTTGAGGCTGCCGGGCGTGTAGTACACCCCGGCATGGATCACGCCGCTGTTATGCCCGGTCTGGTGGCAGGCTGGCGCGGACTCTTTTTCCAGCAACGCGATGCGCGCATCCGGGTAGACATCAATAAGTTGCATGGCGGTCGACATACCGATAATGCCGCCGCCGATAATCACAAAATCATACATCCGCATAATTCCTTCGCCGTGGCGCTTATTGGTGAGTTTGATAATGGCTGGCGGCGTAGGCGAAGTAACCGCGCTGGCGCATCAGTTCGCGACGCAAGTCAGGATGCGGCGTAAAACGATCGCGTCCATGTAGCCAGAACAGATTGTTAATCAACAGGAATTTGCCGACCGGTACCGGTACGGAGAGGATGTTTTGACTGGTTTCCAGCGCGTCTGAAAGCTCGCTGAGCCAGACGCCTTCTTCAAAGTCTTTTGGCTGGACGAACTGGTCGATATAACGCATGACCGGGCGGCCTTGTTGGTCGACATCAAACACCGGGTGCCAGACGTCATGGCTAACATTCTTGCTTGGCGGCGCCGCCCAGCGCATGACGCGACGCGCCAGCGGATGGGTAAAAAACGACTCCAGATGTTCCCAGTCATCAAGGTGCAGCAGCAGCGAATTACCGCCTTCCATATTTTGTTCGTCGATTTTCATCATCAGCACGTAGTCGGTCACCTCCTCAACATAGGTACCGTCATTGTGCAGTTCCATTACGCGGTGGGGCTGGCGCAGATAACTGTCGGAGTTGTCGACGTTTTTGACCACGAAACGCGCGTAATACTGGCCGCTCATCGCATCGTAGTTGGAGCGACCAATAAGATGCGCCACCGCCGTCGCCAGTTTGACCATCTCTTCTGCCTGTGCGACATCATCGATCCCTTCGGCGCTGATCAACAGCGCGCCTTGCGCACGGTTGAGGAGCGTTTTGATCAACAGCGGTTGTAGCTGATTGCCGCACAGATCGTCGAGGATCTTGCCGATTTTGAAACGTAAGAAAGATTTGTATTCCAGCGCCTGCACCGGCCACTGCGCAACCTGATGGAGAAATTGTCTTGTGGTATCCGCCGTAAACGTTAACGCCAGCAGGCGCGGCGACTGCACCGAAGGGGCAAGGGTGAAACCAGTATGGCGTTGGGCTAAATCATCTGTGTTCGCTTTTACGGCAGTCAGTGCATTCATCAGAATCATTCCTCTCGGTAGATGGTCAGGGAGACATGGCGATGCTCATTTCGTAGCCATAAATTAAAAATATCGACATTTTTCAGGAACGCGTATGAAATAACCGCTTTTGTTTAATTATTGTGATCAAAAACAACAAATATTTAACAATGCGAAAGGTGAGGTTAACGGCGCCACGAGCCTGACAACGGCAAGAAGGGGGAAAATGAGCGAGTTATGGGGAGAGTGATGCTGGCGGGGTTGCCCGGCCTGGCACATGAGCGCGTAGGCCGGACAAGTACAACGTATTTCAGCAGTCAATTAACCGGCGTCAACCTGCGGTTTACGGCTGTGTTTACGGATCAGACGTAACACTGGCGGTACGACAATGACCATGATCGCCATGATCAGCAGGGCTTTGGCAACGCCGCTTTGCCACAAAATCGCCATATTGCCGTTACTGATGGAGAGTGCGCGGCGCAGGTTCTGCTCCAGCATTTCCCCCAGTACGAATCCCAGGATCAGCGGCGACATGGGGAAGTGCATTTTACGTAAAATGTACCCTAACACGCCGAGCGCGACCATCAGCACCAGATCGAAGGTGGTGCTGTGTACCGCATACACCCCTACCGCCGATACGGCAGCGATGGCGGGTACCAGGAACCACAGCGGAATGGTGAGCATACGGGTGAACAGACCGATCAACGGGATATTCATGATCAGCAGCATCACGTTCGCAATCAGCAGCGCAGCGATGAGTCCCCAGACGATATCCGGCTGTTCGGTGAACATCGCCGGGCCTGGCGTGATGTTGTACAGCGTCAGCGCCCCCATCATCACTGCCGTAGTGCCGGAACCGGGAACGCCCAGCGTCAGCATCGGGATGAAGGAGCCGCAGGCAGAGGCGTTGTTTGCCGCCTCCGGCGCCGCGACGCCGCGAATATCCCCTTTGCCGAAGCTATCGCTGTTGCCGCTGAGTTTTTTCTCGGTCATATAGGTAATGGCGCTGGCGATGGTCGCCCCGGCGCCGGGCAATACGCCGACAAAAAAGCCGATTACCGAAGAACGCAGGGTAGTGCCGATACACTGCGCGCCTTCTTTCAGGTTGAACAACATTCGACCCGTTTTGCGGACCATTGTTTGCCCGCTGCTGGTATGTTCCAGCATTAAAAGTATTTCTGATACCGAGAACAGGCCGATCACCACGACGATAAACTGTACGCCGTCGGAAAGATGAACGCTGTCAAAGGTAAAGCGATAAACCCCGGTGTTGGCGTCCACGCCGACGGTCGCAAGGCCAAGACCGATCAGCGCTGCCAGAAATGATTTAAGCGGATTTTGCGCCATCATGCTGCCAAGACAGGCGATAGCAAAAACCATTAAGGCGAAATATTCCGCCGGACCAAAGGCCAGCGACCATTGCGCCAGTAAAGGGGCGAACAGAATGATGCCGCCGATAGCGATTAATGAACCGAAAAATGAGCTGACTGCGGAAATCGACAGCGCTACGCCGCCTTTCCCTTGCTGCGCCATTGGGTAACCGTCCAGCGCCGTCATGATCGCCGCCGCATCGCCGGGGACGTTGAGCAATATGGAGGAGATCCTGCCGCCATACTCACAGCCAATGTACACCGTCGCCAGCAGAATTAGCGCCGACTCCGCAGGCAGATGCAACGCAAAGGCCAGCGGCAGTAAGATTGCCACGCCGTTGATCGGTCCCAGGCCCGGCAGCAGACCGACGATCGTGCCCACGAAGCAGCCAATCAACGCGATAACCAGGTTTTCCGGCGTCATCGCCACCGCAAAGCCCTGAGAAAGATATATCCAGGTATCCATCGTTGCTCCGTTAACTCAGCCAGGCGCCGAGAGGTAAGGTGACATCAAGCAGCCGGTCAAAGGCATACCACAGCAGAATGCCTAATACCGCGCCGGAGATCCCCGCCGCCGGAATCGTGGCGCCGAACAGCATCCCGATAACCATGGTGAGAAGCGCGGTGGCGATGGGAAAACCCAGCCATTCGAATCCCCAGGCATACATCAACAGGATGATGATCATGGTAATTAGCTTTTGCAGCACATGGCGGCGCGGCCAGCTAACCGTGTCGGGATGGCGCAATAACAGCGCCAGCGCGCAGAGCGCCATCAGGCCGATAATCCCCAGCGGAAAAGGGCGGGGGCCGACGGGTTCATAGCTGTATTCGCTTTGGATCTGCCAGGCGATGAATAGCCCGGCGATACAGAGCAACAGCCAGATACCCGCAAAGATACGATCGCTCATCATTGCCTCCGCGATTATTTCGCGAGTCCGAAGGCTTTCGCCTGTTCACGGTAATCAGTAACCTGTTTTTTCACGTAGTCATCGAGCTGCTGGCCGGTCATGTCGAACTCAAACAGGCCGCGCAGATCGCGCTGTTTTTTAAACTCGTCGGTTTGCTGGAGCTTCTTGAAGGTATCCACCCACCACTGGTAATCGGCATCGCTGACTTTTGGCCCGACGTAGAAGCCGCGAATAATCGGCCACACCAGGTCGTAGCCCTGTTCTTTAGCGGTAGGGATATTGGCAAGCTGGCCCGGCAGCCGATTTTCTGAAAAGACGGCCAGCACGCGGATTTTGTCGCCGCCCAGATAAGGCACCATTTCACTGAGATCGCCGGAGACAACCTGAACATGGTTGCCCATTAATGCCGTCACCGGCTCGCCGCCGCCCTCAAAGGCAACGTAGCGCATCTTGTGCGGGTCGACGTTCGCCTTTTGCGCCAGCAATGCCGACTTCATCCAGTCCTGGCTGCCAATAGAGGCGCCAGCGCCAATGACCACGCTGTTGGGATCTTTTTCCATCGCCGTCATCAGATCTTTCAGCGTTTTCCACGGGGAATCCGCACGCACGGCGATCATGCCGTAATCAGTGCCCACGCTTGCCAGCCAGCGCACATCATCCACGCCGTAGCGACCAAATTTCCCCTGCGACAGGTTGAGCAGCGAACCGCCGGAAAAGGCGACCACAGTCCCGGGTTCGCCAGGGCGTTGGGCGACTATCGCGTTATAGGCCACAGCGCCGACGCCGCCGGGCATATACGTTACCCGCATGGGTTTCTCGATAGCGCCAGTCTCCAGCAAACTCACCTGAATCAGCTTACAGGTGAGGTCGAAACCGCCGCCAGGTTTGGCTGGCGCGATACATTCCGTTCGCGACGGTGCCTCCTGCGCCAGAACAGAGGTACTCATTAATAAAATGCTTGCAGTAAGGGTACGAAGTAATTGTTTTTTCATTTTTTATCCTCACGCCGGACGTCCGGATTTTTCAGGTTCGGAAGAAGATTTTTGTGATTATGTGAGCCGACATGTAGCAGTTCGGTTGCGTGATTGTTAAAACAATAACCTTTCAATTCCCTTTCAATGCGGCAGAAACTTTACAGGATGTGATATGCGTCTCTTATTGGCGGAAGATAACCGTGAGCTGGCTCACTGGCTGGAAAAAGCGCTGGTGCAAAACGGCTTTGCCGTGGACTGCGTATTTGACGGCCTGGCGGCTGACCATCTTCTGCACAGTGAAATGTACGCGCTGGCGGTGCTGGATATCAATATGCCGGGAATGGATGGACTGGAGGTGGTGCAACGGCTGCGTAAACGCGGTCAGACCTTGCCCGTTTTGCTGCTCACGGCGCGAAGCGCGGTGGCGGATCGTGTAAAAGGTCTCAACGTCGGCGCCGATGACTATCTGCCGAAACCCTTTGAACTGGAAGAGCTGGATGCCCGTTTACGGGCCTTGCTCCGACGCAGCGCTGGGCAGGTCCATGAAGTTCAGCAACTGGGGGAATTGATCTTTCATGATGAAGGGTATTTTCTGTTACAGGGGCAGCCGTTAGCGCTGACGCCGCGTGAGCAGGCGCTCTTAACCGTATTGATGTACCGACGAACGCGACCGGTTTCGCGTCAGCAGCTTTTTGAACAGGTGTTCAGCCTGAACGATGAGGTAAGCCCTGAAAGTATCGAACTTTATATTCATCGACTGCGTAAAAAACTCCAGGGAAGCGATGTACGAATTACGACGCTGCGCGGCCTGGGTTATGTGCTGGAGCGCGGCGATGAAGTGGGTTAAGCCGCAATCGTTGTACCTGCAACTCTTACTGTTCCTAGGGTTGCCGCTGATTCTGCTATGGGGGCTGTCGGCGTTTAACAGCTATGTCAATGCGCTACAGGCCGCCACTCAGGCTTATGATCGTACGTTGCTCTCCTCGGCGCGAACGGTATCGGAACGGCTGGTGGTGCGCAATAACCATCTGGAAGTTAACGTGCCTTGGGTGGTGCTGGATAGCTTCGAGCTTAATATGAATGATCGACTCTATTACAAAGTCGTCGACCCTTCCGGAAAGGTCATTTCCGGTTATGACGATCTGCCCGCCATGCCGCCCGCTACGCCCCGTACCCGGCTTTATCCGGCGCTGGCGTGGTTCTATCATACCGAGTATCGCGGCGAGGCGATCCGCGTGGCGCGTTTGCTACAGCCGGTCAACGAAGGCGGCATTATCGGCATGGCGGAGATTTATGTCGCAGAGACGCTGCAGTCCCGTCGTTATCTGGCGGGCCAACTGCTGTTCTCTTCCTGGATCTCACAGGGTCTGCTGGTGCTGCTAACCCTGGTGCTGGTTGGCTGGTTATTACGCCGGATCCTGCGCCCTATGCGTCAACTTTCGTCATTAATGGTACGCCGCGAACCGGGTCTGTTAACGCCGCTGCCGGAACTGCTGCCGTGGTCGGAAACACGCTTGTTAATCGTGGCGTTTAATCGCTACATTGACAGGCTCCGCGGCATCCTCTCCCGGCAGGAACGCTTTAGCGCCGATGCTTCTCACCAGTTAAAAACGCCGCTGGCGGTGTTAAAAACGCAGGCGGCGGTGGCGTTAGCCAGCCAGCACCCTCATCACTGGTACGAAAGTCTGCAGGCGATGAGCGTAACGCTGGATAGCACCATTCAGCTCACGGAAAGATTGTTGCAACTTTCTGCGGTAAAGCATAAAGAGCAGGGCGAGCGGCGTTTTTCCCCGGTGAATCTGTACGATATCGTACAGAGCGGCTGTTTTACCCGCCTGGCGCAGGCACGGAGTAAACATATCGACCTGGGCTACGAAGGCGAACAGGAAGCGATGTGGATCGAGGGGGATGAGGTACTGCTTAGCGAGCTGTGCGGAAACTTGCTGGATAATGCGCTGAAATACACGCCTGAGCAAGGCATCGTCACCGCGCGGCTTGAACGGGATGGCGATGCCGTGACGCTGGTTGTCGAAGATAGCGGCCCCGGCATTGATGATGAACATATCCATCTGGCGCTACAGCCGTTCCACCGGCTCGATAACGTAGGAAATGTGGCCGGGGCGGGCATTGGTCTGGCTTTGGTCAATGATATCGCACGCCTGCACCGTACTCATCCCCATTTTTCCCGTAGTGAAGCGTTGGGAGGGTTATACGTTCGGATACGCTTTTTAAGCCTTGTTCCGCAGTAATGCGCACAAATGTGTCAGCGGTAAAGCACGTTTACAAAAAGTCGCATCTTGAGGTGTGACGTTTTAATCAAATGATCATACATTCCCCCTACAAACCGTAGCGTTAATTAAAAATATAGTGGGTGCAGGGGCATGAATAATCATACTAAACGACGGGGAATAGCATTAACCGTCTTTCTTGTCGGGGTTAACATCCTGGCCTGGATTTGGGCATTCTGTGTTTTTCATCACCATGCCGTCATGCTAAGCGCAGCCATACTGGCGTATAGCTTTGGGCTGCGTCATGCGGTTGATGCCGATCATATTGCGGCCATTGATACCGTCACCCGTAAACTGATGCAGCAGGGTAAAACGCCTTTAGGCGTGGGGGCATTTTTTTCATTGGGTCATTCGACCATTGTCGTTCTGGCATGTCTGGCGATTGTTGTGACGTCGATGGCATTTCGCGATCGTATTGATGTTTTGCATCAATATGGTTCGTTGATTGGTACGGCTGTTTCCGCTTTTTTTCTGCTGGCGATGGCCCTGCTTAACCTGTTTATTTTGTTCAACGTCTGGCGGCAATTTCGCTCGGTTACCCGCGGCGAGTCAGTGAGAGCGCATGACGAGGCCATACCTGGCGGGCTGATGACGCGTATATTTCAGCGTACGTTTCGTTTGGTCACTTCCAGTTGGCATATGTATTTTGTCGGTTTTCTGTTTGGTCTGGGATTTGATACCGCAACCGAGGTTGGGTTGCTGGGCATTTCCGCTTCAGCAGCCAACCAGGGGCTATCTCTCTGGTCGATGATGATTTTTCCTGTGCTGTTTACCGCCGGGATGGCGCTGGTGGATTCCCTGGATAACTTTGTCATGGTCGGCGCTTACGGTTGGGCTTTCTCGCATCCATTACGTAAGCTTTATTATAATATGACCATTACCGCCGCATCCGTCATTGTCGCGCTGGCGATTGGCGGGCTTGAGGCGCTGGGGTTGATTGATGATGCGTTACAGTTAAGCGGAACATTTTGGCAGACCGTCAGCACGCTTAACGATCATATGGGGAATGTGGGCTTCTGGGTAGTGGGCGCTTTTGTGCTATTCTGGCTGCTCTCGTTGTTGAATTATCGCTGGCGCGGCTATGATAAAATCACCCTCAATACCTGATTGATTTCTGTAAAAATAGCATTTCGGCAGTGGTGTCATATCATTGCCGAAGCATTTTATCTCCTGAGAGTATATTCTTCCCGGTAAGTGCGTTATTTTTCATGCTTGCCTTTCGTTATCAATTTAAGCAATCCGATATAACATACAATACCAAAAATAATAATAACAGTTGTATACCCAAGAATCAGCCAGTCTGCATGTGTCATAATATAATCCAGTTATCAGGTATCCCGTGTTAAGACGATCTTTAAGCCTGTTGTCAGCAAGAACCACTGTACCCGTTCAGTGCTGTTGGCAATAACGTATTGTTTATGCACAAGAGCGTTGTTACAAATAACGTATACATTGAGCATAGACCTCACCCACATTTTTGTAATGCCATAAAGCAAGGCTACACCTTTAATCTACTGACGGTATGCCAGGCCAGAAGAGATAAAAGGGTAGTTGTCATCATCATCTGTTCCTGACGCCAGGTTAATGACACACACATATGAAAATGTATAACCGCTGCACGCTTTTTAGCACGTTATCTGTAACATACCGTGTTAATCAATTCCATAAAACCGAGCATAGTGTAAGTGAATTTCGAGTAATTGTCATTATGATTATATGGTGGTTAACTTATTTTTTAAATTATGATTAAACTTTCGTTTTTTATCAGTTCATCAGGACTTATGAAAAATCTGGACGTAAAAAACATATTTACGTCCAGGCTTTCTTTTTAGCAAATCGATTTTCCGGTAAAATAGGGGGTCGACCACATGCGCTTATATTCCCATTCAGGCCTTAGTATGCCGATGGAAAAAAGTAATTTTTTTTGTCTTTCCTGGCAGTAATGTCTGGCACGGTTAATATTTAGCCACATTAGTATGCTGCCGGGACTGAGTGGCCTGAACTCATTTTTAATTGCACCATTAGATACGTCAAAGTAGACGTTCATCTGGCTTTCAGATTTCAATACGATATCAAATGCACAGGGTATCCCTTCAATATAAAGAATATGCCCAAACAGAAGGTGATGCAGTTGACTAAAAAAGGTGGCAAGGTTATCAGCGGGATAGCAAGATAACGTATTGCCGAAACGAGACTGAAATAACTCGATAAAAATATGAGTCAGTTCATCAGAAGAACAATCAGCAACGCTTTTTACACTACCGCCTTTTTTAAGAAATTGCTGATATTCATTACGGCGTCTTTTTTCAAACTTAGAAGAGAACGTTTCTTTGACCAGACAATTTTGTTTCTTTCTGGTGAGTTTCCATATGGCATTGCGTATTTGTGGCTGATGCAACGCTGAAAGCCGGTTAGTACGATCGGGTAAGAAGCAGCGTAAATCTGGTGCCATCGGAATAAGTATCTCATCTGACGATAGCGGGAAGGTTCTGCGCGTCAGGATGCCAATATTCTGATCATTACAGATAAAGTAGGCGCCTTTAATCTTATCATCTTCTTTATAGTGGAAGAATTTAAAATGCCAGTTATGGCGCTTCATAAAATAATCCACAATATCTGGGTGCATATTGATACTACCGCCGTATTGCGTAAACACCTCCCGGTATAGGGCAAAGGAAGACGGCTGCCAGCGGGTTAATATACGCTTAACTTCTTGTATTTTCACCAAAACTCCTGACTTGGCTTACTGAAAATTCTATTTTGTATTATTTTTTTGCTCAACCAAATAAAAATGTGACAAATGTTTAGCTTGTATTTAATGGTTAACATGCTAATCGATGACGTTATGGTGAAGGGAATAAGATTAAGATGTTGATCATAGCATGAGTGAAAGCGACGGTTTAATGCCGCGCTTTTCACTCGCAAGCCATTCTGTATTTAACCATCCAGTAGCGATACAGATTTCAAAGAGATCCGCTGAACGGTAGCAGGATCTGCGCATCCGCGTATGAAATAGTTCTACCGGGAGAGGCTGTTAACCTCTTGTATTATTGTATCCAGAATATGATAGCGCTTCCGATACTCTGCGCGTTTTTTGCTGGGGATACTTTCAGGCGCTTTACGCATCACCTGTGATGGCAGATGATATAAGGCACCTTTCTTAACGCCGTTTAGCGACTCCCAGAATTCACTATAGCTGGCCACAAAAGTTTTTTTCTTCTGGAATAAGTACCTGAGTTGACGATAAACATGGTTGTTTTCACTTACCGCATAAATCTCGTCGACATTACAGGCCAGCATCAATGTCGCAAATGCTTCATACAGCATCCGTTTAGGAAAGAGACCGTAACAATCTTTGGTGGCGTTACGTATGACTTGTGGGCCGACATGTTTACTGGGCCCTTGTAACCCGGCAACCAGCGCTATTTGCTTCCCTTCATGGCGGATAAAGGAAAATGATAAACGTGCCAACGGCGTATCATTGAAGCACAGCGTTAATGTCAGTTCACCTTCCCTGTCATAGCCACAGGGACCGCAGTAGATATCCACCAGAGCGCCGTTTTTTCCTTCCAGGTGAGCGAGCAAGATTTGTTCCTCGGACAGGAGGATCTTTTTAATTTTATTTTCCGGAAAGGACTGAACGAACTGGTAGTGTTCCAGAATAGCTTTTGCCCGGCAACGTATGCTAAGCCCGGTATACAAATAGGGCCGCTGGATTTTTGCCGGCAACAGTGGACGATGAATGATCAGCGTTCTGGGCTGAGACAGATGGCATAATTCATTGAAGTATTTAATTGTCGTTACAGGGTTAATAAGGCAACGTAATACAAATTTATAGCGAAACTTACGCTCTCCCCAGCGTTTATGGCGATAAGGCGTCTGCGCCATGACTTCTTTTAACATTAATAATGGATTATATCTTTCCATATCACTTTGCTGCATCGTCATACTACGTCCCTACTACTCGATAGACTTATAACCGAGACGGTAGCCTGATTGAGTTAAACGTAAAGGCAACGAAGAAGGCCTGTACAGACGACGTTGTTAAACAGTTTATCAATGGCAGAAATAAAACGCCTGAACGCGCTTTTTAATAGGTTTTCTGCTAATGAGTGGGATGAGTCCTGAACGTAGTATTAAAACGAATGCCGTGTTTATTATTTTAAATAATGTTTATACTCTAAATAATTCGAGTTGCAGGAAGGCGGCAAGCGAGCGAATCCCCAGGAGCTTACTAAAGTAAGTGACTGGGGTGAGGGAACTCAGCCGCAGCACATGCAACTTGAAGTATGACGAGTATAAGCCAATATATTTATTTGGCTGGTATTGTGTAAGTCAGACAGCAAAGCGTCGTGATGCGTGATTATGTAACCAGACGCAAAGGGGGTATTCACCTTATCTCTAAATGCAAATCTATATGATAAATTTTATCATGTACCATGTTGCTATCTCTGGGAGAAAATATTATGCAGCGTTCACTCGATAGTCTGGCTGGTATGGCTACATCTGCTTTTGGCGCGGGGACTTCTGCTGCTATGCGGCAAGCCACCTCTCCCAAAACCATTCTGGAATATATCATTAACTTTTTTACCTGTGGTGGGGTGCGTCGGAAAAATGAAGCACAGTATAAGGAATTGATAGACACTATGGCTGATACATTGAAAAGTTCAATGCCTGACAGAGGTGCTCCGTTGCCAGAAAACATCATACTGGAGGATATGGATGGGTGTCGTGTCGAATTTAATCTTCCTGGTGAGAATAACGAAGCTGAACAAGTTATTGTACGGGTCAGTAAAGGCGACCATTCTGAGACGAGAGAAATTCCGCTTGTCTCTTTTGAAAAAATATGTCGAGTTTTACTATTCAGATACGAATTTTCTATCCCTCAGGATTCTGTAATGTTAACTGCCCAGGGAGGCATGAATCTTAAAGGCGCTGTCCTTACCGGAGCAAATCTGACGGCAGAAAATTTATGTGGCGCAGACTTAAGCGGCGCAGATTTAGATGGGGCAGTACTGTTCATGGCGGATTGTGACGGTGCAAATCTTAAGGGGGCAAATCTATCGGGAGCATCATTAGGCGACAGTAATTTAATGAACGCCTGTCTGGAAGATACTATTATGTGTGGCGCTACCCTCGATCGCGCTAATCTTACCGGCGCCAATTTACAACACGCAAGTCTGTTAGGCTGTAGCATGGTAGAATGTCTTTGTTCCGGTGCAAATATGGAGCATGCTAATATTTCAGGCGCAACCCTTATACGCGCCGATATGAGCGGTGCGACATTACAGGGTGCTACTATAATGGCTGCTGATATGGAAGGCGCTATCTTAACCCGGGCAAACCTGCGAAAGGCGAGTTTCATTTCTACGAACCTGGACGGGGCTGATTTGGCTGAGGCTAATTTAAACAATACCTGTTTTAAAGATTGTACACTAACCCATTTACGTACCGAAGACGCCAGAATGTCTACAAGTACACAAACACTCTTTAACGAATTTTATAGTGAAAATATTTAGCCTTTTTGACGTAAATCTGAAATAAAAGCAATGTAAGAATAACTATCTGCTACTGAATAGTAGCTGAGAGTAAATTATTTACAGTATCTTTTATTATTACAGGAGTATGCGACGGTAAAAATATCTGAACAACCATTTCTATTTTCTCAAGTAGAACTTCCAACTAAAGCGAATTGTTTGAAAAGGAAAACGTTATGCCTGGATGTATAAGTGCCTGTTCATGCGTTGCCAGTCCGACGCCTCCCGATCCTAAGGCCCCCTCTAAGCCTAAGTGGATAGAGTTAAAAGGTTATAGTGTTACATGTACTAGTCAGGAGGATATTCGTCCACCTAAAGAGGGTGAACCAAAGCAAAAAATGACACCCAGCGAGTTAGTGCTGTTACGAGGTCTTTTAAAAGACCTGGGGGTAACACAACATCCCTGGCAAGACCCGACAGTAAAATCTACTAACTGTGGGTTGCCATATTTTCCAGTAGTTCCTGGAGAACGAGAAACCGATGTTTGATGGTTTTCTGTCTGCAAAGCGCCTGATAATTATTACCAGGCGCTTTGTATTTTGGAGCCAACATCACTTTCATTGTCATATATCGAATGACTACAATCGTATCCGATCCCACCATTACCCAGACGGAAAGTCTCTGGCAAACTGTAAGAACGGTTCGCCGTCGGCAGGGAAGCGGCGGTGAACCCTGAACCGCGCTATACCATCTTATCTGGGTGTTTCTTGTCATTAACGCTTTGAAAAATAGTTTTATTTCTCTACTCCTGTTTTGTAAAACCTTCGTTCAGTAGGCGCATTCTGCCCCCCTTCCCGGATTTACTGGCAAAGTGGAGCCCGGACAGAGAGTCATATTGCAAAATCCCGTTTCCGTTTTTTTATTACCAGATTTTTGTGGTCGAAAGATTGCCTTTTCCTTAATTGAATGATAATTATTATCATTAGCATATGATAATAATTACTATATAGACGTAACCTGGCAAGGATGTGAGCTTGAGGGCAACAGCGCTACTTTAGACATTATTTAGGGAATGGGTATGAGAGTTAATAAGTTCCTCTGGTTAATAACCGTGGTTTCTACAGGGGTTAATAGTCCATTATCAGCAGCAGAATCTACAGACGACAACGGCGAAACGATGGTGGTTGAATCCACTGCCGAGCAAGTATTAAAGCAACAGCCGGGCGTTTCGATTATTACTCGTGACGATATTCAGAAGAATCCTCCCGTTAACGATCTTGCCGATATTATTCGTAAGATGCCTGGGGTTAATCTTACCGGCAATAGCGCCTCGGGGACGCGCGGAAATAACCGACAAATTGATATTCGTGGTATGGGGCCGGAAAATACCTTAGTGCTGATTGACGGCGTGCCGGTGACGTCACGAAATTCGGTTCGCTATAGCTGGCGCGGAGAACGCGACACCCGTGGCGATACGAACTGGGTACCGCCGGAGATGGTAGAACGTATTGAAGTGATCCGTGGGCCCGCCGCCGCGCGCTATGGCTCCGGTGCCGCTGGCGGGGTGGTGAATATCATCACCAAACGTCCGACTAACGACTGGCATGGTTCGCTGTCGCTCTATACCAACCAGCCGGAAAGCAGCAAAGAAGGTGACACCCGGCGGGGTAACTTTAGCCTTAGCGGCCCGTTGGCTGGAGATACGTTGACGATGCGCCTGTACGGTAATCTCAACAGAACCGATGCCGACAGCTGGGATATTAACTCCTCCGCCGGTACCAAAAATGCCGCCGGACGGGAGGGGGTCACCAATAAAGATATTAATAGCGTCTTCTCATGGAAAATGACCCCGCAGCAAATCCTTGATTTTGAAGCGGGATACAGTCGGCAGGGGAATATCTATGCCGGCGATACGCAAAACAGTACTTCGAACGCGGTTACTAAAAGTCTGGCGCAGTCCGGGCGGGAGACCAATCGCCTGTACCGGCAGAATTACGGTCTAACTCATAACAGCATCTGGGACTGGGGGCAAAGCCGCCTGGGGTTCTACTATGAAAAAACCGATAATACCCGCATGAATGAGGGACTCTCCGGCGGCGGCGAGGGGCGCATTACCAACGACCAGACGTTCACCACTAACCGCCTGATCTCGTATCGCACCAGCGGCGAGGTGAATGTCCCGGTGATATGGCTATTTGAGCAAACGCTCACCGTCGGCGCGGAGTGGAACCGCGATGAGCTGAACGATCCTTCCTCTACCAGTCTGACGGTTAAGGATAGCAATATCGCCGGGATTCCCGGTTCGGCGGCTAACCGTAGCAGCAAAAATAAATTGGAAATCAGTGCGCTGTACGTTGAAGATAATATCGAACCCATGGCCGGTACCAATATTATTCCGGGTCTGCGTTTTGACTATTTGAGCGAATCCGGGAGTAATTTTAGTCCCAGTCTTAACCTTTCCCAGGAGTTAGGTGAATACGTCAAGGTGAAAGCCGGTATTGCCCGGGCCTTTAAGGCACCGAACTTGTATCAAACCAGTGAGGGGTATTTACTCTATTCGAAAGGCAACGGTTGTCCAAAAGATATTACGTCAGGCGGCTGTTACCTGGTCGGTAATAAGAACCTCGATCCTGAAATTAGCATCAATAAAGAGATCGGGCTGGAATTTACCGTAGACGATTACCACGCAAGCGTCACGTATTTCCGTAACGATTATCAGAATAAGATTGTCGCAGGTGATAAGATTATTGGCAGAAGCGCATCTGGCGCTTATGTATTGCAGTGGCAGAACGGCGGTAAGGCGCTGATTGAAGGTATTGAAGCCAGCATGGCTGTTCCGCTGATGCCGGACCGTCTGAACTGGAATACCAATGCGACTTATATGATCACTTCTGAGCAAAAAGATACCGGTAATCCCTTATCGATAATCCCGAAATATACGGTGAATACCTTCCTCGACTGGACTATCACCAGCGCGCTCTCCGCTAACGTCAACTGGACGTTATACGGCAAGCAAAAACCGCGAACACATGCGGAGTCGCGTAGTGAAGAGACCAAAGGATTGTCCGGGAAAGCGCTGGGGGCTTACTCACTGGTCGGCGCTAACGTTAACTACGATATCAACAAGAACCTGCGTCTTAATGTCGGTATCAGCAATATCTTCGATAAACAGATCTATCGCTCCGCCGAAGGGGCAAATACCTATAACGAACCGGGTCGGGCTTATTATGCCGGTGTGACGGCCTCGTTTTGATGGATTATGCCCGCCGCTGGCGGGCATATTCTGGCGGCGGGTTAATGGCAGCGTGGTTTTTGGCTTGCCGGTTCGCGACTGATATCCAGCAATGCACTGCGAAAAGAGGCGTTAAACATGGGCCCGTGGCCCAGGCCCGGGTAATGCTGCAGGGCCGCGTTAACGCCGTTGTTCTCAAGCGTTCTCACGGTCTCCTGAACTTTTTGCAGGAGCTCGGCCATCTGGCGTTGCCTGCTATCTCCATTCGACGCTGAACCTTCCATTATGATGAGTTTTTTATGGCAGAACGGCGACGGCTTCACTGCCGTAAGGCGATTCAACAGGGCAAAATTATCCCTGCTGAGTGACGGGCTGGCGCTGTAATAGATATGAAAGAAGGATGACGACAGCCAGGAGTCCAAAACGAACAGGCCGCCATAAGAATGTCCCCATACCCCGCGCCGTTCGGGGTTGATGGTTATTCCTTGTTCCACCTGCGGCGCGATATGTCTCTCCAGTAGCTGGCGGAACGCTGGCCCGCCGCCGGTTTTACGATGAAAACGCGGGTTATTTTCACTGCCTTCGCGATCGATTCCCGGCGCCGGCGTATAGTCATAAGCTCTGCCGTTAAGATCAAACGGCAGGTTAGTCTGATAGCCAATCGCCACAATCACCGGCGGCGAGTGGTCTGCCAGTTGTTTGAGCAGCGCCTCCGGCAGCCTGTCCATCACTGCGTTGCCGTCCAGCATATATAAGACAGGATAACCCGACGGCGGGGCGGCTTTATTGGGAATAGCGGTCCATACCCGGTAATGTCTTGCGCCATCGGCAGATTGAAAGTCATTGACCCTAAAATGGTAATATCCCGAACCTTTATCAGCAATATTCGGTCCTAATGGCTGCATATCCGGCTGCGCATAACTCAGCGCGCTAAAACAAAAACTCACTAAAAATAGCGCCATGCGATAGCACTTGTTGTGGTACTGGCGACCATACATCGGATGTGATTCCTTTTTGGCAGGTGAAGTTTTATCGGGGCAGTAGACGTAATCCGTCAATCAGCGCGCCGCGCCACCAGGTATAATCGTGACCGCCGGTGTACACGCTGCAATGGCTTTCAACGCCGGCGGCGCGCAATTTTTCATGCAACTGTTTGACCTGCGGGACCGTCGAACCTTCCAGCGATCCCACGCACAGATGCGTACGTACGGCTGGCGAGGGCGCGGATAACACATGTTCGCTGACCCATGAGCGCTCTTCTGCGCTGAAATGGGGCTGGCGATTGCGGTTGTCCGGCGTCCACCACATTGAGGGGGAGTGGCTCAGCACCAGGCCGAAGCTCTCTGGCGCGTGGCGGGCCGCCATCAGCGCGGTCACGCCGCCGAGGCTTTGCCCTGCCAGCACCGTTTGTGTACGGTCCGCCCACTGTCGTTCCGGGTATTTGGCGCGAAGGGTTGGCAGCAGGCGTTCGGCAATGTCGAGCACCAGCTCGCGGCGACCGCCGAGGATTGCGACGCGTTCACCCGCGTTGATATTATCAACGCCGAGTACGGCCACCGGCGCGATGCGTCCGCTGCGGATGGCGGCGTCAATGGCGGCGCTTACCCCAAGATGGTCGAACCAGATCTCGCCATCCGTGAGTACCAGTAAGCCCAGCGGTTGTACGACAGGAACGTCAGGAAGATACAGCCGCACACGGCGACGTTGTCCGGCGAGCCGATGCTCTGAGGTGAAAAGCTGCCCGGCGTAAGCGCGACAGCCTGACCACTCCTCCTGTGCCGGGGCATGATCCAACGCCAGAACGGACTCCTGCGCATTGCCCCGAACATTTATTCCCGGCGTGCTGTTCAGCGGGTCCGCCTTCCCGACAAGGGAGGCGAAACGGCTTCCAAGCTGCAACACCGTCTCGTCCGGGGTTTCCGGTGGTATTTCGACCATCGTATAGGAACCGCAGTAGGACGCCGGTAAGCGAAGCGTCAGATGCCAGATATCCGTTGTGGGCAGTTGCGTCATCATACCTTTCGTCACGTTATCTTTATCGGTGACACGGTTCAGGCGAACATAAACCCCCCGCAGAGGAGAGGCGGCACGCCACAGGAAGGTGACTTCCCGTTCATCGTCTGCGCCGTTAATGGCTGTCACCAGCGGCAGTGCGAGCGAGTTTGCTTCTCGCCAGAAGTGAGAAGCGTCAACCTGGCTTCCGGCGGCGAGTTGACGGCGAAGGCGCGTAGCGGTCTGTATAGCGACAGGAGCGACGGGCGGGCTCAGTCTCATTCTTTGTATTCCATCTCATTTATATTTCGGTCAGTATCAATAGCTAAAGCGGCTGTTACAGGAACAGCCGCTTGCGGGCTTTCTTTTGCGTAAATCGTGGCGATAAAAACTATCCTACGACCTCTCCTTGCGTATCGCGTGTCTGGCCGACGCTGGCCCGCCACAGACGAGCATACAGGCCATGAGCCGCTATCAACTGCTCATGGCTGCCATATTCAGCGATACATCCTTTATCGATTACGACAATCACATCGCAGCGGCGAGCGGTGGTCAGTCGGTGCGCGACGATAAGCGCGATGCGTTTCTCGGTATGCGTCACTCTGGTAAGCGAGGTTATTAAGCGCTCCTCGGCGCTGCGGTCGATACGCGCTGTCGCCTCGTCGAGCAGCAGAATGTGCGCCTGCGCCAGTTGGGCGCGGGCGAGGGCAATCAACTGACGCTGGCCCGCGGACAGATCCGTGCCGCCGTTATTGACCGGAGTACGAAACCCCAGCGGCAGATGTTGCACAGTTTCAAAGAGTCCCGCCTGTCGCGCCGCGATCTCCACCTCCGTGTCGCTGCTGTCTGGCCGCGAATAGCGGATATTTTCGGCAATATCGCCGCTAAATAATGCGACATCCTGAGTGACCAGCCCCGTCTGGCGACGATAATCACTAAGCGACGCGGCATCAATTAGGCGCTCACCGACACGGATTTGCCCGCTGCCGGGAGAGTAGAGCCCGGCCAGCAGCTTGATCAGCGTCGATTTGCCGGCGCCGCTACGTCCGACCACCGCGACTACCGTTCCTGGCGGAATGGTGAGCGAGAGATTATCAAGCACAGGTTGCGTTTTTTCGGGATAGCGGAATGTCAATGCCTCCAGACGTAGCGCGCCGCCAGTGCCAGGCGTTATGGAGGACGGTTCAATATTCTCCGTTTCCTCAGTCGCCAATAGCGCATTGATATGTTTGCCGCTGGCGGTCGCCTGCTGCCAGGAATCAACAATGCCTGACAACTGCTGTACCGGGCCATAAAATTGTCCCAGTAGCAGGAAGAACGCCGCCAGTATCCCGGGCGTCATTTCGCCTCCGGCGACCCGGGTCGCCCCGATTAACAGCACGGCGGCATAGGCGGCCTCGGTGCAGAAGGTCAGGAACGGAAAATAGACAGCAAGGTATTTTTGCGCCCGCACGCGGGTGGCGCGGAAGTTGTCTGATAACGCCCGTAGCCTGGCGGCTTCCTGCTGCTGTTGGCCGTGTGACTGTACTACCCGCATACCGGAGACCTTTTCCTGAAGCGTACTGTTCACCTTACCAATTTCCAGCCGTGCCTGGGCGTAAGCAGGCGAGCTCAAACGGCGGTAAATCCACGTCGCCAGCACCACTACAGGCACGGCGCTTAATGCCGTTAATGCAAGAATGGGGTCAAGCCAGAACATTGCCGCGGCGATAGCGACCATCGTCACGATGCTGGTGGTCGCGCTGGCAAGACCGTTTTGCAGAAATCGGGCGAGTGAATCAACGTCGACGGTCATGCGAGTAAGACGCGAGTCGATGTGCTTCTCGTGCCAGGGAAGACTCAGGCGTAGCAGGTGGCTGAAGCTGCGTAAGCGTACCGTATGCTGTACCGACTCTGCCGCGCGGGCGGCGAAGATCGTTTGCAGCGCATAGCAGCACCAACCGATCGCTACCAGACACAGCGCGAGCAGGGCGCATATGCCAATAGTCGACATATCCCCTACGGCAACGCCTGAGTCAATACCGCGCTGCAAAAGCACCAGCACGCCAACGCCTGCGGCGGAATCAAGCGCGATAAGCAGGGCGGCGATGACGAACATCCAGGCTACTGGCGTCAGCAGCGATGAGACTTGACGCCCGTGGCCTGCCAGCGCCATCTGTACGGCGCGTTCCGGAACGCGCGTCATCCGGTCGACAAAACCTTTTCCGGCGGTTGTCTGGCGCTCATGCGCGTCGTCGGATTTTACCGCCTGCGTTGTTGGCCATAGCGTACGTTGTTCTGCCGGGGCAAGGGCGAGAAAATCCCCCTCGCCGCTCATCAGCGAGCGAAACGTCGGACACCTTGCATCCAGCTCCGCCTGGGTACCGATATCCACGACGCGGCCTTTATCCAGCACGACGATCCGATCGGCTAACTGCAGTGTTGAACGGCGGCGTGCAATCACCAGCAGCATATGCTCATTATCGGCATAACGACCAAGAGCCGTGTTAATTTCCGCTTCAGTACCGGCATCGACCGCCGAGGTGGTGTCATCGAGAATCAGCAGTTCCAGCGCGGTAATCAGTGCCCGGGCTAGCGCAATACGCTGGCGTTGGCCGCCGGAGAGGTTGCTTCCGCGTTCGGTCAGTCGGGTGTTGAACCCCTGCGGTAGCGCATTGATGAACCCGCTGGCGCCTGCGGCATCGGCGGCGCGTCGAATGTCGTCCTGAGTCGCTTGCGGGTGCCCATAGGCGATGTTTTCCGCCACCGTACCGGCAAACAGAAACGCGTCTTCAAACACTACGCCAACGCGACGACGAAGCGCCGTCAGTTTCAGGTCGCGAATATTCTGTTGACCCGTAGTGGTGTTGAGCCATACTCCGCCGGAGGTGGGATCGTAAAAGCGCGCCAGCAACATCAGCAATGTTGATTTTCCGGAGCCGGATGCGCCAACCACCGCCACGGTTTCACCGGCGTGAATGGAAAACGAGATCTCATTGAGGATACGGTTACCGTTGTCGTAGTGGAAACTCATCTTCTCCACGTCCAGCCCGATAATCTGGCCCTCAACCGACTCAGTACCGTCTTCCATGCGAGAACGCGTGTCGATAAGCGCGAAGACGCGCTCTACCGACGCCTGTGTGCGCTGTGCGATAACCAAAAACGATGCCAGTACGCGGGTAGGGCCGGTCAGCATAGCGAGAAAACTCGCGAACGCAACGAAGGTTCCCAGATCGATGCGCCCGTTCATTACCGACCAGCCGCCATAGCACAGCAGGACGATTTGCCCTATCACCGGTAGCGCCAGCATGGTTGCGCCCGGCATCGCCTGCGAGATAGCGGCGCCGATGCGTACCCGCACCATCTGCCGCGACTGACCATCGAGCCAACGCGTTTCGCGCAACTCCGCCACGCAGGACTTCACCACTGAGATCTGTTCCAATACTTCGCGCATATGCTCCGTCATGTGCGCCAGCCGGTCTGAGGCAAGCCCCGTTTGCGCGAAAACACGGCGACGGGCGCGCAGGGCGGTAATGGCAAGGGCGACCAGTACGCAAATCACGATAAGCGTCATGGATGGCGACATCCATAGCATTACCGCGATACCGGCCACATAGTAAGTGAGCACCGCCAGCGGCACCGGACACATCTGTAGCAAGGTGTGTACCTGTTGAAGATCGCTGTTGGTACGCGAAATGACCTGCCCGGTACGCAAGGCGTCCTGGCCTGCGCCGTCCAGTTTTTGAATACTGTCGAACGCACGGTTACGTAACGTATGCTGAACCCACAGCGAGAGTTCCCCGGCATAGCCGCGGCGCACGTAATTCCCGATAAAATCAAAAAGGGCAATTAATATCAGGCCGCAGGCAAGTAACGGTAGGCGGGTCGTATCGCCTGCTATCGCGTCATTGACGGCCTGACGCGTTATTAGCGGCGTCAGCGCAGCCAGTAAAATGGTCGATACTGATGCTACGATGACAATGATGCTCAGTGTTTTACGTTCCCAACACACGCGGGCAAGGCGAACTATCCAGGCACGAGCGGGCATGGGGGAATGAGTCGCGGGCATTAAGCCTCCTTATCGGTGAAAGATGAGATATGGCGACACACGCTGGGTTCAGCCGCCATATTGTCATTGCGCTGCCGCGGTTAGCCGTGTTGCAGCATGGCGATCAGTTTTTTTGCCACCTCGGTCGGGCAAGGCTGGGCCGCCATTTCCGCCGCCACCTCCTGCGACGCCTCGCGAAGCGCGTGATTACCGAGGAAGGTATTGATCATGCTGCTGGTAAGCCCGCTCTTACCGGGAATAATGCCGCATCCGCGCTCGACCACGGCGCGGGCATTGACGGGTCTGTCGGCACCCTGGCCAAAGACTATCTGCGGAATGCCGGCATGCAGCGCCGTCAGGGTGTTGCCTGCGCCGCCATGGTGGATAAAACCGTCGGCGCCGTTAAGGAAAACGCCCATCGGAAGCCAGTCGACCAGACGGACATTCGGCGGCAGTGAACGTAAATCCGAGCGGGCGTTTGCCGGAAGATGCAGGATGATTTCGGCATCTACTTCGCCGGCAGAATCCATTACCCAGGAAATCAGATCCAGGCCATCCACCATCGGTTTGACGGTGCCGAGGCTGACCAGAAGACGCTTGCGATCAGGTGTACGTTCCCACCATTCTTCCCAGACGGCGCCGCCGTTATACGGGACGTATTGCATGGAGATAACCGGCTCTCCGTCATTTTGCAGTATGCTCATGCTGGGCGGTGTGACGTCTATCCACGCCAGATCTCTTGGTGGCGCGCTGACCCCATGGCGGCGGTAGGCGTTAGAAAGTGATTTCGTCACGCCTTTGATGTGCCAGGGCGTATGACCGAAGCCGACGGTTTGCATCACTACCGGAATGTCATACTTAGCGGCAATCAGTGGTCCAACGACCCCAAGAGGAGGGTAGACGATGAGATCTGGCCGCCACTGCCCGGCGAACGCGACCAGCGGGTCAGTCATCTCTTCGCTGAAGAATGAGAAGTTCCCCATTTTTGTTCCAATGTTATTTTCTTTTCGTAATGCCTCCTGACGGCGATAACCCGCTTCCGAATCGAAACCAGGCGCAGCGTCAAATACCACCAACCCAGCTTCGGCTGCTTTCTGTGCAAATTTGCCACCGCTTGCAATCAGTACTTCATGGCCATTAACACGAAACGCTTGCGCCAGGGACAGCACAGGGTATAGCAGTCCATACAGTGGTGGACCGACAAACAGAATACGCATGAGAAATCCTCTCTCTCCACGTCGTACATCGAACAAGTCGTTAATGAGAATGATAATAATTACCAATATCATTTGGAAAATGCAATAACTAATACGACACTTGAGCATGTGATGATTTTTTGCGTAAAAATCGGGAAAGAGGAGAGCGTTAAGCGGTGAAGTTTGGTTTCAGGCTTATTTACGCGCGTATGGTCGCACAGGCAAAGCGCCAGGATTGGGGAACTGGATTCGCATACCAGACGCCCGTGGATTATTAATGATAACTTCGCACATAACCTTTCAGACAATGAGGTAAACGTACCGACAACAAGGTAACGGGAAGCGTAGGTAGTAGTATTGATAACGCGTGGCGGGGCAATTTAATGGTATCCGGCGGCAGATCGTGTTCTGTGTGGACTTTCCGTGCAGTGATGTGACGGACGCCTCTTCCTAAAGTAGTCAGTGCCATACTTTTAATGACTGCATTAATCCTGGCGTTAAATCCTTTAATTTGGTGGACGTAAAGTGGACATAGACAACAAAAAGGGGCTACGTTTTCACGTTGCCCCTTGTTTTATTTGCTGGCGTCCTTGTAATTGGTGGGGGAGTTTATTGGGGATTTTTATTTTTTGCGCGAAGGCGAAGGCGCAAAAGAGTGGCGATAGTGTTGATATGGAAGGGGGTATCTTGTTGATTCTTAAGTTGATTGTTGTAGGAAGGATTTTGCGTGTTAGTCGAGGCTTGTGGGTGGACGTCATAGGTTTGTTGCTTCTAGCTGATCTTATAGCCTTTCGTTCAGACCTCTATCTACTTGGAGTAGACGTTTA
Source organism: Salmonella sp. SSDFZ54 (assembly GCF_004010735.1). Classification (NCBI taxonomy): domain Bacteria; kingdom Pseudomonadati; phylum Pseudomonadota; class Gammaproteobacteria; order Enterobacterales; family Enterobacteriaceae; genus Salmonella; species Salmonella sp. SSDFZ54. The sequence goes on along the minus strand of NZ_CP034819.1, from coordinate 648,580 downwards.
ATATTCTGATGGGGATTTCAGGAGCTGTCAGGCTATAAGCTAGGGGCACCTCACAACCATAATCACCTTGAGGGACTACAGTAAGTGAGAAAATAAGTATTCATTTTAAGTTAGGTTACAATCAGCAAAAGGCAAGAATGCTAAGATGATGAACAAAATGAATAATTACTCCCCAAATTGGTATCTTTTGCATAAGTTATTGGTTGATGAAACACCTGTGTTCACTCGGGATAGACTCTGGACTTACAAAGAGCATCAGCATGCCAGAGCGCTCGCGATCTATCTTGCGCACGCCACTTTGGCAACCCCTGTACTTAACAAAACAACTATAGCTGAACTATTATCTGGATCGAGAGGCTGGCCATGTAAAGATGGTAAGCACCATTTTATACAAACTAACTGTTCGCTTGATTTCCTCGAGGATGCGGGATTTTTGTCATTTTACGCTGACTGGTGTAGCGTACATTGTCAACATCCTTGGCAAACAGAAGTGCTCGATGACAGTATTATCGATATTTTGAACACAGCGGAACAGCTTAAACAGATACGGCTTGGCTTGAATGATTTTATTGAACCACACTTTTGCATAAATGTTAACGAACTTACAGCACTATTAAGTGAAGAATTTGGCAACGTTTCTCTGGAAACATTATTACCACTATGTACGCGGATAAACGACGCTGTCAGTGTTGCACCTGAGACCTCAAAATTCACTCCTCTTCATAGTACTTATCTCTGGCAAACTCTACTTGAGAAGTATCCTGCGAAGGAGGCGTTTAGACGCTGGATGCTATGTATACAAGTACAGGGAAGGGCTATTGTTCCTGTACTATTTAGCCTTCTGGAAAAGAAGCAAGAGGAAATATTTTTTGAAGAAATTGAAAGGCTCTTATCATCAGAACTCTCATCGTCATATTCATTGAAAACTATATTCAAACAAGTTACAAATTCTCAATATTTCCGGCAACTTGTTGAGTCTCGAACTATACAATTTAATGTATCCCTGAACGAGGATATGCCTGAAAGTGTAATGAAGTCAGGAATATCAGCTACTGGAAATATAACGGCTCAGGATTTAGATGCGCTATATATGTATCCTGCAGGAGATGACCCCGATGAAATGGAGGCTTTTGAAAAATGGGAACAATTCGGGTATGAACTTGGACTGTCGATGCCCTTAACATGGTTGATCCAAGAGTGTTTGATTCATTCAATCTATATTGACAGACGATGCCTCAGAGGTTCGTCTTTTTCATTAAATCTGCTTGTAATGGCTAAAAACAATCTGGTTTTAAGGCACATCTTGTTTAATATCCTACCACAACGATTCAACTGGACGTATATGCTATTTCTGTTATCCCGTGCCGATACTTGTGATACAGCCTTAGTTCATTTGATCAGTAGGGGAACGCTTCATTCGCTCTTGAGCAGTTATTCTGGGGCTGCGGGTATTGAGAAAACCTACAGGGAAGCGCTTTTAAAAGAGTATTTACGAACAATTGAGGGCTGTGATGCCAATGGGCAACGTCTACTGAAGATTGCATATCATATCGCTGATTTATGTGGTTTCTATAATGACAATTATATTGATTCGCCAGAATACAGAATATTAACTTGCCTACTGCAACGTCTTGACGATGCGAGTGTGCTGCAATTGGTCAGTTCTTTCATTAAGCAATTAGAAGAGCAACTACCTCGACGAGTTTTGAGGCTTAAAGAAAGAAGTATTTACTATATTGGGTTTTGGCTCGCTGAGCGTATTGAAAAAGTGGAGGGAAATCATAAACAAAAGGTTCAGCAAGAATTGTGTACCTGTTTGTATACCTTCTATCAAACAGCCTTTGAAGAATGTTTTAGTGGAAAGCGCCGAGATCTTGAACCTGGCGCTTTTTTTGCCTCCTTACCATGGGCAAGTCTGATTGCAGTAAAAGGAGCTAGTCCTTTGCTTTCTATGTCAGTGAGGATATTAGATTGGAAAGATTCACTGACATATGAAAATAAAAACTGGTCGGCAGTTGCTTCTGCTATAAGGCATTACATGCAGACTTTGATGTGTGTTGTTAAGTGCAAAATTGATGTCATTGAGCACAAAAGGGTTTGGCGAAAAGTAACAGAAATAGTGTGTTCGTATGGGTTTGGAAAACAGGAAGGTAGGGTATATATATTTGATAGGTATATTACTGATAATACTAGGGATTTATGGGGGGCCTTTAGTGTTTTTTTGAATAGTATCCCCGATGATCTCTATGTTGATTTTATCGAACAGTGTAAAGAGAGAATTCCAGTTAGCTCCTTGTACATCATGCTTGACCATTGTCATATCTTGGCTAGAGAGCAGGTTTTGCAGGATATTATTTTAGCTCGTCGAGATCTGGATAAAGAAAATTTAGGTCTCAATGATCTTGAATTAGCATTCATATCGGCATGTGACAATAATCATTTAAAATTAGCTTGGGGGGTCTTGCAGGCAGCAAAACCTATTCTTAGTCGACTTAGAAGTATGAAAAACATTGATTTGCTAGAGCGTATTTGTCGATGGGAAGGATATGCTTATAAGTATGAACATTTAAGATTATTTATGGAGTTAAAAGATAATCCTGATGAATATATTAGGGCCTCTAAGTTAATATCTTTCAAGAAACCTGATATAGATTTATCTGAAAACAACATCCACTTTAAGAATTTGTCTTATGAATGTTGTAAATAGACCCGTTTTAGTTCCAGGCATTTTTTGAGATCCCGGCCAAATGATTGTGTTGCCGATATTCCTCCGGCGTCATATTGTTCAGTGATTCATGAGGGCGTTCACAGTTATATTCTGACACCCATCTTTCCGTGATTTCCCGCGCTTCATTCAGCGTTCTGAACAGATAAAAATCGAGTATTTCTGTACGGTATGTTCGGTTAAAGCGCTCAATAAAAGCGTTCTGCGTCGGCTTACCCGGCTGAATAAATTCCAGTTTTACTGCATGTTGCTCTGCCCATTCAGCCAGTGCAAGTGAGATAAATTCCGGACCATTATCCATGCGTAGCATGACCGGATAGCCACGATTTGCCGCGATCCTGTCGAGTACACGGACCACTCGTGGGGCTGGCAGATTCAGATCTATTTCAATCGACAACGCCTCACGGTTAAAGTCATCAACGACATTGAACGTGCGAAAACGACGCCCACAGACCAGGGCATCATGCATAAAATCGACAGACCAGCTCTGGTTCAGCGCTTCCGGTGTGGCCAGTGGCGAGGGGTTACGCACCGGCAGCCGTTGTTTGCCCTTACGGCGAAAATTCAGCTTCAGCAGACAATAAATACGGTGGATCCTTTTGTGATTCCACATGTATCCCTGCCGCCGCAGAACCTGAAAAAGCTTCGGAAAACCGTATCGTGGATACCGTTCAGCTGCTGCCTGCAATGCGGTAATAACGGGTTCGTCACGTGTGTTATCCGGACGGTAATGATAAACCGTTCTGCTCAGGTTCAGGCTCCGGCAGGCCTGACGGATACTGAGTCCGAATGCCGTTATCAGATGAGTGACCAGCTCACGCTTAAAGGCTGGTTTTAAAGCTTTTTTTCGATAACGTCTTTCAGCGCCCGGTTCTCAAGGCTCAGGTCGGCAAACATCTGTTTGAGGCGTCGGTTCTCGTCCTCAAGATCTTTTATCTTTTTAATATCAGAAGCTTCCATGCCGCCGTATCTGGACTTCCAGTTATAGTAGGTGGCCTCAGAGATACCGGCCTCCCGGCAGACATCTTTAACGGTTCGTCCAGCTTCAACCGACTTAATCACAGTGATGATCTGATGCTCAGTAAAACGGGCTTTACGCATAGCGATCTCCTTCGTTGGCAGATTGATTATGCCGGATGATCTCTAAATGTGAATGGCACGATTATGCGGGATACTTACAATGTGACCAGTTTAGTCGTTACATTTGTGCAATAGCCTTGTATAAAAGCGATCCGGAGAAAAGTGTAAGTATAATGGAGTCCCTTTGTAGGACTAGTAAGAGCCTTCACCATTCCTTTGCCCTTTTTGTGGCAAGAATTGAATATGGCGAGAAAGTGGGGGATCTTTCACTTCTATCTCTCGCTCTTGATAAATTTCTCATATCTATTAAAGAGACGAAACCCCAAGATATTGGAACTCAGTGGGCAAGCCAAATACTGGATGCTATGCGGAAACTGAATTTTCAACATCAGGCTGATATTTTCTGGCGAAAATTAACGCCTGAGCAGCGTAACACCAAAGAAATAATGCTGCCATATTGCCTTGCTCTTGTAGAACGAAACGAAGTCTGGGCAGCACAGCAGATCATTGATAATTATCGAAAATTAAATGCTGATATCGGCGACGATACCAGTCTAATGCCACTTCTTGAGAAGTTAAATAAGGCTCTTCCTGAAGAACCTGTTGTGACTGGTATTTTCAGGGCTATGGTTGAGTCACAGAAGAATAGTACATTCCAACTCGCCAAACAATACGGTTTGATCGTTAGTCGTAAATTTAACGAATATGTCAAAATTATTGGGAATGGCCAAACTACTGAGATTTTCTTGAAAGATGTGGTTATCAGCATTGGTCGTGAACTTCTGATGCGCAAAAAAAATCTTCAGCTTCAAGCTAGTAGGAGAGCAAAAGGTACAATAACCAGCCAGATTACTAATGAGGATCTGATTAATGATTGGTTTACGTCGTTGTTTGATATGCGTATGTCTGAAGCCAGGATTGGTTTTGGTGACCAGAAAAGGATGGGGCGCTCAGCATCGGGTCAAAGTATCGGAGAAATAGATGGTGTTATTAAGCACAGTGATAATACTAGAATTGCTATTTTTGAGGCTTTTCGCCTTTTCTCACTTGAAAAAAGGACTATTAGTGGGCATTTGGATAAGATTTCATCTTATGATAATGAGGGGCTAAGTCCGGTATTTATTATAGTTTACTGTGATATCGACGATTTTACGCAACTGACAAAAGATTATAAAAAATATGTTTCAGATATTAGTTATGCTGGTTTTACTGATAAAAAGAAACGTGTTGAAACGGTAGAGATAACTGACCAATTATGGCTTGGCAAGGAAGTTCGATACCGTGTGAAAGATATAGTTTTCTATCATCTCCTTCTGAATATGAGATAAAATTTAGCACCAGTGGGGGTAAGGCTTGGACTTACCACGAAGTTTGGATTTTCAGGTTTATATGCATGGATATTACCCTTATTCCTTACGGGCTAATTCTTCTTAGGGTTGAGAGAAAATGGACGAGGCATTAGTAACCTGTACTCCTTTGGTAAACACATGCAGGTGTAAGTGAGCTCCTCCCTGACCTTAGAGCAGGCGTTTGAAGCCTGTCAGATGAACAAAACGGCGTGGCTGGACCGTAAAGCCGAACTGACCGCCGCAGAGCAGGAATATCAGGAATTATTGCTGGATGACACGCATCAGGTTCCCGCAGATTACAGACATTGCGTGACCTGATTGACGTAAAAAAATGGGAGGTGAATCAGGCCGCCGGTCGCTACATCTTCTCGCATGAGGAGGTGCAACTTAACCGGCTCCATGACTTTATGCAGCAGCACGGTGCGGAGCTGGCCGCCACGCTGGCACCTGAGCTGATGGGGTATAACGAACAAATTCCCGCAGTAAAACAGAGCGCCATGCAGCACTCAGTTGATTATCTGCGTGAAGCCCTGCCGGTGTGGCTGGCCGCAGGTGAAAAAATTAATTATTCTGCGCAGGACAGCGATATTTTAACGGCCATCGGATTCAGGCCTGATGCCGCTTCGCGGGATGGTAATCGTGAAAAATTCACCCCTGCACAGAATATGATTTACACCCGTCGATGCACCGAACTGGCCGCGCAGTAGCCCGTCAAAAAATCCCCGTAAATCCCGCTATTTTTAACCAAATAAGCCATGCATCCATAAGGTGCATGGTTTTGCATGTGTTTTCCCGCCCCTGCCTGTGCCTGTGCCTGTGCCTGTGCCTGTCGCGGCGCAGCCTGAGGCCACTTTTGCACCTCATTAAAAGCGGTCTCTTAAGCGGGCGGGCGTGTCGGGGAGAGCATTGCGCGCTAAGTTAAAGATACTTTTAATTTTACAACTATGTTGTGATATTTTTTTAACTCGCCAATTCAATAGTGATAAAACAATCGTTTATAGATCATAAGAATCAATTTCAAACTAACAATCGTCAAAAGCTATGTTTTGTGATTGGCTATCTAAAAATACTGGCTTAATTATTTGACGTGATCTAAAGTACTGATGAAATTATTATACTGATTTAATTTTTTAACTGCTAAAATATTAACAAAAAATAAGGGACTCACATGGCAGAGAAATCATTTAATGTAGAAGTACAGATAGATTATTTAGATAAGGTTTCTAAATCTTCTGCATTACAAGCAATCGCTGAGTTGGTATGGAATGCCTTAGATGCTGATGCTGAAAATGTATATGTTGATTTGACAGAGTCTGAGTTAGGACTCTCGCATATATTTATCAGGGATGATGGTAATGGTATTCCCTATGAGAATGCAGAAAAGTTATTTAGTTCACTGGGCGGGTCATGGAAAAAAGACAAGGTTTTATCAGAAAGAAAATCTCGTTTTTTACACGGAAAAGAAGGGCAAGGACGTTTTAAGGCATTCTCAATAGGTCGATATATTGAGTGGAATACTACTTATTTACTTGATGATGTATATTATGAATATAAAATAAAAGGAATAGCTGATAATAAGAAGAAAATTTCAGTTTCTGATAAGGTTGTATCAAGTGAAACTAAATCAGGAACAGTTGTTTCTATATTGGAATTGGTGAAAAACTTCACCTCATTGACACCTCAAAAACTATCTGAGTTTCTTTCCACTACACTTGCTTTATATCTTAGTAAATACCCATCCGTAAAAGTATTTGTAAATCGAGAACAAATCGATCCAACAGCACAGATTTTATTTGATACAAGCTATAAATTAGACGATGTGGTTTATTGTGATGAATTACATTCATATGAGTTACAAGTTATTGAATGGAAGTCAGCTAAAGAAAATGAGATTTTTTTATGCGACAAGGAAGGTTTTCCCTTAATAAGTTATGAGAAGAAAATTAGAGGGACTAGTACATATTCTTATTCTGTTTATTTGAAGTCTACACATTTGACCAAACTTTCCCATGAGGGTACTTTGTCGCTCATGGACTTAGAGCCTTCTTTAAGTCCTGTATTAAATAAAGTCGAAGGTTTGATAAAGGAACACTTCAGGAAAAGAGATCATGAAAAGTCAAGGGAGCTAATTGATAAATGGAAAAATGAAGGTGTTTATCCGTATGTGGGTAAGGCCGAAAATATTGTTGAGGATGCTGAAAGAAAAGTATTCGATATTATGGCCATCAATGTTATAAAATACATACCACAATTTGATAATGGCGACCTTAAACTTAAGAAATTTCAGTTTAAATTACTCAGGCATATTGTTGGGAGTTGCCCTGATGACTTGAGAACTATATTGGAGGAGGTTCTCTCGCTTCCTAAGGAAAAACAAACTGAATTGGCTGAGATATTAAGGGATGCCTCATTGTCAGCTGTTATTAGTGTTTCAAAAATAATTACTGATAGATTGAAATTCATATCTGGGCTTGAAAATGTATTATTTCATCCGAATACAAGAAAAGTATTCAAAGAGAGAAGTCAGCTTCATAAAATAATGGCGGATAATACATGGTTTTTTGGTGAGTCTTTTACATTGAGTGTCAATGATAAGTCACTAACTGAGGTATTAAGAGTACATTTAGAAAAGCAAGGGATTGATATTCCAGTTGATGAAAAAGTAACAAGGATAGATGGTAGTGTAGGTATTGTTGATTTAATGCTTACTAGAAGTATAGGCAAAAATTACCCAGATGAGCGTGAGCATATTATTATCGAGTTAAAGGCACCTAAAGTAAATATAGGTCAATCAGAAATAGAACAGGTTAAATCCTATGCGTATGCAGTTGCTGAAGACTCAAGATTTAATGGTTTAAAAACAAAGTGGAACTTCTGGGTTATATCAAATGAGCTCACAACTTATGCTCTCAGAGAATTAAAACAAAAAAATCTTCCTGAAGGTGCAATATATCAAGCTGAAGAAATGACTATTTGGATAAAAACGTGGTCTCAACTTATTCAAGAGAACAAACATAGATTGGGTTTTCTACAAAATCAGCTTAATATATCGTATGACCGTGAAGATGGTCTACAGTTCTTAAAGCAAAAGTATGCTGAGTACACTGAAGGCGTTGTATTTGAAAATGAATCACAGGATGAGTATATAGATTAACATAATTGAAAGTCTCGTCAGTTTATTCTGGCGAGTTTCTTAAAGACTGGACGTTTTATTACCCCACCAATTCATTAATTCTATTCTTTGCGGAAGATATATAGAGCGATTATAAGCTCTTCGTACTTCATCTTTATCACTATGAGCTAGTGCTGCCTCAATAACATCAGCATTGAATCCTGCTTCATTCATGGCAGTACTGGCTATAGAACGTAAACCATGTGCTACAAGCTTACCTCCGAATCCAATTCGTTTTAAAGCAGCATTAGCCGTCTGGCTATTCATATCTTGTTTTGGATCATTCCTGCTGGGAAAAACATGTTCTCGGTGAGCGCTAATTGGCTTCATTACATCCAGAATCTCTAATGCCTGTGGTGATAAAAGAACAATGTGTTCCCGCTTAGCTTTCATCCGTTCGGCTGGAATAGTCCAAAGCTTTGCATCGAGATCGATTTCTGCCCAACGAGCACCGGAGGCCTCAGAAGGGCGCACAAGCGTCAGGAGTTGCCATTCAATTAAACAGCGAGTCGAAACAGAGAGATTTGACATCACCAAAGAACGCATGAGTTTTGGTAACTCTTCTGGCCGAAGCGTCGGCATGTTTTGTTTTTGGGCTTCTCAAAGGCCATCCCAACACCTGATGCTGGATTCGCATCTATCAGACCAGTGTTGACAGCATAAATTATTATCTCGTTAATACGCTGCACAAGCCGGCGCACTGACTCGAGTGCTCCACGTGCTTTGATTGGCTCAAGGGCTTCAACCAGTGTTCGGGCTTTGATTTGCTGGACAGGAATTTCCCCGATGGCAGGGAATACGTCTTTTTCCAGTGGACGCCATATATCTTTAGCGTAATCAGGGGTAACGCTTTTGCTTTTGAGCTGGAACCAGTTAGCGGCGACCGTTGAAAAAATACTGTCCAGAGCGATTTGCTGCTGTTCCTCTGCAACTTCGGCCTGAATTTGTGGGTCAATTCCGTTGGCTAACAAGGCAAGGTAATCCGCTCTTATCCCTCGGGCGTCAGTAAGTGAAAGAGCGGGGAAAGCACCTAGACCCATCATTGTCCGCTGTTTTGTCGCCGGACGTTGATAACGGAAGCGCCAGAGCTTTTTCCCGCTGGTTTTCACTATCAGGAAAAGGCCATCGCCATCATGCAGCGTTAGATCCTTCTCTAAAGCTTTAGCGCGCAGAACTTCGGTGTTGGTCAGGGAGCGCGTTGTCCGTGCCACTGTGGCCGCTCCTTCATGAATTGGTATACGCTTTTAGGTATACATCCTACCGTATACCTAAACGTATACCAATAATCACCGGATTTAGCCGGATGTTCTCGGACAAGGACAGACACAAAAAAGCCCGCAGGGCTTGTGCCATGCGGGCTTTCAGGACTTCATCGGATGACTCTGGTAATCACCGATGGAGAATTTTGGTGGAGCTGGCGGGAGTTGAACCCGCGTCCGAAATTCCTACATCCTCGGTACTACATGCTTAGTCAGTCTTTACATTCGCCTGGCACCTGCGGACGGACACGCCACTACCAGACTAGCCTGATTCGTTTTAACGCTTCAACCCCAGGCAGGGCATCCGCGCGATCTCTTTTGGGTTTGACCTCTCTTGATCCCCGTCCTAAGAGCGGAGGCTAGGGAGAGAGGGCTCTAAGCAGGTTATTAAGCTGCTAAAGCGTAGGTTTCGTCGTTTGCGACTATTTTTTTGCGGCTTTTTACGAGGCCAACCGCCCCTCGGCATGCACCTTGGGTTTCGCAAATCCCGTCGAATCCAGAATCAGCCCCAATGTGTAAGGTAAGTATAACAGACTTGTGACACGCGTGACCAGCCCCCGTATCTTCTTATCTTCAACGATTTACCGCTCGCGCAGCGCTTCTTTCGCGCGATTAAACGGTTTGATTAAATAGTCGACAATGGTTTTTTCACCAGTTTTGATATCCACCGTGGCGATCATGCCTGGAACAATCGAAAAACGGCGTCCTGATTTATTTTGTAGATAGTCCTGGTGGGTGCGGATAAATACGCGATAGTAGAAAATTTCCGGTTTCACTTTATCCTGAATGGTGTCCGGTGAAATGGTCTCCACCACGCCGTCAAGCCCGCCGTAAATGGCGTAATCGTAAGCAGTAATTTTAACCAATGCGCGTTGGCCGGGATGAATAAAGGCGATATCACGTGGCGAAAGGCGGGTTTCAATCAGCAGACGATCGTCTACCGGCACTATCTCCATCATCTCGCCGTTAGGCGGGATTACGCCGCCAATCGTCGTGACCTGGATATTTTTAACAATGCCGCGTACCGGCGAACGCACGGTGAGGCGGGTGACGGAATCCTCACGTCCTTTTAAAATGGCGGAGAGCATATCGACCTCAGCGTTTGCTTTCGATAACGCTTCGCGTGCCTGCACATAATATTGTGAGCGCAGATCGGTAATTTTTAAGCCTAAATCGCTTTTTTGTCGTTGCAGGCGTAGCACTTCAACATGACTGGCCGCGCCGCTTTTCTCCAGCCGCTGGGTAATGGTCAGCTCTTTATTAACCGACGCCAGCGCATCCCGTAGCTCGGCTTCGGTATCGGCCAGCTGCGCGCGGCGGCTTTTATAGAGACGCGTCTCTGCGGCAATCAGATCCGGCCAGCCGTTCAGCTCAGCGGGAAAGGCGAGAGGTAAGTCGCTGACTTCCGCGGTTAACCGTGCGCTGGAGGCGAGTGAAGCGCGATATTTTGCCGCACTTTCACCCACACTGGACGCCAGACGCGTCGGATCAAGCCGGGCGACAATCTGGTTAGCCTGAACTCTGTCGCCTTCCCGCACCGTCAACTGCGCCAGAATGCCGCCATCCAGCGACTGCAGAACCTGTTCGCGTGAACTGGGGATCACTTTCCCGTTGCCGGTGGAAACCTCATCCAGCCGGCCAAACCACGCCCAGATGCCGAGAATGAGAAATAACAGTGAGCAGATCAGAACAATACGACCCGCGCCGGAAAACGCCCGTTCACGCTGAATATCGGGATCGTCCATCGCGGCATCATGCTGATTGATTTTCATTTTTCCACTCCCGACGGTGACTTTGCATCCGATCCGCGTTAAGCGCCTGCGCTTTTGGCGCATCCATCACCAGTTGTCCTTCTTTCAGGACAACGACACGCTCAACCAGCTCCAGTATTGGTACCCGGTGCGTCGCGACGACCAGGGTTCGATTGCCAAGCCACTGATGTAACCGCTGAATAAACTCTCGTTCCGTATGCTCGTCCAGCGAGGCGCTGGGTTCGTCAAGTAGCACAATATTGGGGGAGCGCAGCAGCATTCTCGCCAGCAACAGGGACTGACGCTGCCCACCGGACAGGCCGTTACCGCCCTCCATAATGGGATGATCCAACCCTTTTGCCAGCCGCCTGACGAAGACGGCGCCGCCGCTGACTTCGAGCGCGTCAAAAATCTGTTCATCGTTGGCGTGCGGCGCGCCGAGCGTCAGGTTCTCTCGTAGGGTGCCGAAGAAAAGCCGCGCGTTCTGGCTAAGAAAGCCGATGTTGCGGCGTAAATCCGCCATATCGATGTGCGACAAGCTGAGATTATCAAGCCGGGCATCTCCCTGAATCATCTCCAGGCCGCCCGCCATCGCCTGTAAAAGTGTGGATTTACCCGCACCGTTACGCCCCAGTATCGCAATCCGCTCGCCTGGCATGATCTCCAGACGCACGAGGCGCAGCGGTATGCGTTGATCGTCGTTATGGTAACGAAACTGAGCGTTTTCAAAGAGGTAATGCCCGTGGAGGATGTCGCGGTGTATCAGGCTATCATCATGCTGTGTCTCGGTGGGCAGTTGCATAATGTTGTCGAGACCCATCTTCGCCGCTTTCACCTGCTGCCAGCGCGCTAGCACGCCGCACAGGTTAGCCATTGGCGCGATCATCCGCGAGCCGAGCATCGACGCGGCGACCACGGCGCCGGTAGTCATACTGCCTTCAATGACCATCGGCGCGCCGAACATAATCACTGCAGCATACACCAGACTTTGTACCGACATCCCCCAACTGATAAGCCCTTGCGTGAGTTTGCGGGTGCGTAGACCCGACTCGCCGGTAATACGGATATAGCTATTCCACTGCTGAAGAAAGCGGTTCTCCGCCTGCATCAGTTTAATATCTTCCAGCCCCTGAACGCTTTCGACCAAGACTGCATTGCGTAGCGTCGCTTCGTGGGCGGCCTGGTTGGCGAGGACAGCCAGTTTTTTTTGCAGTGCGACGCCTGGCAGGATCATCAGCAGAGCCGCCACGGGCGCTATCCATGCCAGCGGTGGGGCAATAATCGCCAGGACTACCATAAACAGGAAAAAGAAAGGCAGATCGACAATGGTCGCCAGCGTTGAAGAGGTAATCATCTCGCGGATCTGCTCCAGTTCGCGTAACTGCGAGATAAAACTGCCGGTGGAACGGGGGATAGCGCTGTTGCGCAGCCTTAACGCATGACCGAATACCCGATCGGAAATGCGCATATCGGCGCGTTTACCGAGCACGTCCATAATGTGCGTACGCGCTTCACGCAGCAGAAAACCGAACAGCACCGCTACCAGCACGCCGAAGGAGAGCACGTACAGGGTAGGATATGACTGAGCGGGGATCACCCGATCGTAAACCTGCATAGAGAACACAATCCCGGCCAGCGACAGCACGTTAATCAGAAAGGCGGCGACCATTACCGGTAAATAAGGGCGAATATCCTGCAGAACCAGCTCGCGCATCCAGTCGGGTTTAAAGCGGGAGATATAGCGATCGACGCGGCTATCCTTGAGCGCCGATAGCGGGCGTAGCGCGGCAACATAGAGGATCTCCGGCAATAACTCGCTGAGCGTCAGGCGGTTACGCTGACCCTCTTCTTCAATCACAAAAACGTCTACCGCATCTTCGCCATTAACATGCTCGATGACCAATAACTGCCCGTCCCGGAGCTCGACAACCAACGGCAATCGCCACTGACTAAATGCCGTTTTGTCTATGTCCGGCACATGAAAGGATAAACCCGCCTGCCGCGCGAGCTGCGTTAAGGCGGTCGTTCTGCTTTTACCCCTAAACCACGGGGCGTTGGCCTGAATTGAACCGGGAGAACAGGCAACGCGATAATGACCGGCGACATGGCTGATGGCCTGCGCCCATTGGCTTAGCGCGCGCTCACTGAGTACCTCTTCTACATCGGGGGCGGCGCGGGTCATGGCTGGATCTCCACGGATTGAATGCTGCGATGATTTAACGCGAACGCCTGACGAAGCGCGCCGGTGTTATACAGACAGTTCAGTTGTAACTGATGCAACTGGCTTTCCGTTTGCAGTTCGGCAAAACGCGCCTGGTAAACTTCCTGCTCCGCATTAAGCACGTCGAGCAGCGGGCGGGAACCGAGGTCAAGGTATTGCTGCTGATACAGTTCGCGCGTGCGTTCGCTAAGCTGCTGTTGCCGACGAAGGATTTGTAACGCGCTGGCAAGACTCATTGCCTGGCTGCGCGCCTCCATCAGTTTCTGGCGGACATCAAGCCGGGTGCGCTGAATGGTCGACTGAGCCGCGTCTACCGCATGGCTGGCGGCGTTGCGTCGGGCGGTCAGCCCTCCGCCCTGGTAAAGCGGCATCTCAACTTTCACCCAGGTGGAATACTGGGTTTTATCCAGCACTTCATGACTGGGATATTTATCATTAAGATAATGTTGTACAGAAGGTTCGAGCGAAATCGTCGGCGTCATTTGCGCGCTGGCATAGTCCAGATTCGCCCGCGCAACGTTGGCCTGCGCCCAGGCGGCCAGTACCGCGGGCACCAGTCGATCGTCGGGAGTCGCCGTCTCACAGCTGCGAGCAAGTTTCGCCGGGAAGTCATTATTGATGCCGTTAAGCGAATTCCAGCCCAGCCAGCTCATCAGTGAGGCTTTCGCACTGTCGAGATTGGCCTGATACTGCGCCAGTTGCGAGCGGGCGGATTCGATTCTGGCTTCGGTTTGCACCACGTCAGAGAGCGACGTAGCGCCTTCATCGCTGCGCTGCCGGATAAGTTTACCGATGCCGTCCAGCGCGGTGAGCTGTTCTTCCGCCGCTTCTACCATTTGCTGCCAGCTCTGCGTTTGTACAATGGCGTTGGCGGTTTCGTGCGCGACGGTATCAATACTGAGCAACACATTAGCCTGTTGCTGTGCTGCGCCTGCGGTTTCGGCGCGAACCTGGCTTGCCACTTTGCCGAAGTCATAAAGCATTTGCGATACTGACAGCACCAGCGAGGGGCTATACCCGTGATCGGTGTAGGTATTGCTGTACCCATTGTTCACGCCAGCGCTGACTTTCGGATAATATTTCGATTTGGCGACCTCTATTTGTTCATTCTGTGCGAGCAGTTTGCCGACGGCTTCGCGAATAGAAGGATGCCAGTTAACGGCGCGATTGACCGCGTCATTGAGCGTCAGGTTGCCCGGCGCGGCGGCGCTGAGCGGCAACTCAGCGGCGGAGCCATCCAGCGAAGGAAGCATCTGGTCCGTTGCTAATCCTTCGGATGTAATCATTGGCGGCGCTTCTGCGCCCCGGGGCTGGTGATGAAACAAAGCAAATGCCAGTACGATGGCGACAGGCGCGACTCTTCCCATAGTTTATCCCTTTTAAATATCACCGCTTGTTGCCCCGAACGTCGTGGCGTTCGGGGCTTTTTTATCAACCGCCGGTTATCAGGTGGTTGTTCTGCAACAGATCATTTAGCGTGAGCTGCACATTCTCCAGAGTGACAAGGTCGGTTGATTTAAACGCGCTGCCGGCGCCGTCGCGATCGACGGATATCACCGTATTGGCGCCGCTGGTATGAACCTGAACAAAGTTACCCAGCGTCGCCGCCTGGTGATCCCATCCCGTCAGCAGTTCATGGATATCGATCTTGTCGCCCTGCGCGGTAGAGAAGTTTTGCCAGCGATCGGCGCCGTTGCCGCCGGTCGCGTCCGCGCCGTTTAACAGGTGGTAAATCAGCGTATCGCCATAGGCGGAGCCGATGAGAACATCGTTTTGGTTGGTACTGACGATTTGCGGCGCCATATCAATGGTCAATGTGGCGCTATCCGTATGACCCATCTTGTCATCCAGTTGATAGGTAAAGACCTCTTTACTGGTGATGGACGACATCGCGACGCCATTATTCAGGGTGTAGGTGTAAGCGCCATCAAGGTTAATTTGCAATGTGCCGTAATGTCCCTGAATCGTGGCGCTGGTGGTATTCGCCGCGGCGTCCAGCGTGGCGGCGCTGCCGTTATACCCGCTAATGCTCAGGCGGGTATTCACCGTATTAAGCTGATCCATCGCCCCCGCCGCGTCGCTGCCGTCAAAAATATTGCCGAGAACGGTATGCGTTCCGGACGTTTCAAAATTATCCAGATCGACAGTGGTGCCGATGACGCGTGGCGTGATCGTCGCCGCCCCGGCCAGGGTATTGGTGCCGGTAAAGTTCAGCGTGTACGTTCCGGCATCCAGCTCCAGGCCGCTCAGGTTGACGGTCACCGTCGCGCTGCCCAGCGTGATATTCGCCACCGGAACGGTTCCGTTGCGTATGACGGTCCCGTTCTCCTGAATGGCCCAGCTAATATTCAGATTGCCCAGCGTAATGAGCGTGGAGACATCAAAAACCAGTGACGCGCCTTTAAGTACGGTGCCCGTTGCAACGTCAAAGGTGCCGCTCCCGCTGCCCGATTTGCCGAGTAGCCCCCAACTGGCGCTGCCGACGTTGGAGTCCAGCCAGGCAGCGGTATCCTGAAGCGTGGCGACGCTAAGGGTATCGCTGACATCATTAATTGCATCCAGCGCCCTGGCGGTTGGCGTGATATTGAGCGAGGCCGTATCGGTATCGCCGTTTGGCGCTTTGACCGTATAGATAAAGCTGTCCGGCGTTTTAATGCTGTCGGCGCCGACGCCGTTCTTCAGCGTGTAGGTATAGTTGCCTCTTGCGTCAATGATGAGCGAGCCATACAGCCCGTTTACCTCCGTCGTGCCGGTCGCCGCAATCGCCACGCCGTTTACTTCAGTGAGGAGGGCGTCCGTAGGGGCGACATCATTGGTCAGTACGTTGCCGGTGGTGTTGGCGGTGATACTGTCAACGGCATAGGTGTGGTCCTGGGAAATCGCCAACGTATAGCCAGTGAGGACGCTAATGCCGCTGGCGGTATTCAGCACGAACAGGTATTCGCCGCCAGGCAACGTCAGGGTCAGCGGCTGAGACTGTCCGGCTAACAGCAGGGTGTTAATCCAGCCCTTTTGCACCCGGAACTGCTCATATTGCTGAATGGCATCGTTGAAGCGATAAACGTACAGATCGAACGTGGAAACCAGTGAGACGCCGCCGACGGTTCCCTGTAACGTCATGGTTCGCGTAGCGCCTTCTTCAACGTTAAAGATGATCGGATTAGTCATATCATCAAGCAGATTCGCGTTCAGTACATTACCAAGTCCGACGCTTAATACCGTGACGCCGCTTTGTGTCGAGGGACCGTTGTTGACGTAGCTAACGTGAGTATCAAAGACCAGCGAGGCGTTATTGTCTGTCGCTATCACGCTGCCCGGTACCGGCGCGGGACCCAAATTAATAACCAGTTGCGCGGCGCTGCTACCGACGCCATTCTGGGTGATGGTGTAGGTGAAGCTCTCTTTATGTCCGTATCCCGCCGTGGGCTTAGTCAGCGTGTAGGTGTAACTGCCATCCTGATTAATGTGCAGCGTGCCGTATTGTCCCTGGATATCCACGCCGCCCGCGCCGACCGGCGTACTGACGCCGTTGGCGTTGGTGATGGCGGTGACCGTGGTGCCCGTCGGCGCGGTATCATCAGTCATGACGTTGCCGGTACTGATGGTTGGCCCGCTAATAATACCTGCGCTGGTCTGGTGTACATCGACATCCAGGCTGGTATATGAACCGGTGGCGAGCAGACTGGTGTTATAAGTGAGTACCCGGTACTGGCCTTCGCCCAGTCCGCTCAGGTTCAGGGTAACGCCGCTCCCGGTCAGGGTAAGCAAATTCGCGAAGTCGCCAACGGCGGTGTTGACGATCGTCGTCCAGGCGCCGAGGCTGGTGTCGTAGCGCTGTACCACAATCTCCTGAGTACTGAGCAGCGAAAGCACGATTCCCGTTGCGGCGGCATCGATGGTGACGTCGCCCGTACCACCTTCAGCAATGGTGAACTCAACCTGAGCGGTATCGTTACCCAAAACCGAGGCGACATCGCCAAGCGCGCCAACCAGCAGCAGGCCGTAATCCGAATAATTTTGCGTGCTGGTGACGGCGGTCGAGGTCAGATCAAGACTGGTGATGTTATCCCTTGCCGCCAGCGGCAGAACCGGCGCGGTAATGCCTAACGCGCCGGAGGCGTTACCCGCAGCGTCAGTAGCCGTCACGTTAATGAGCTGACCTTCAATTTGTTTTGTCGGCAAGGTGAGAGACCATGCGCCGTTGCTGCCGGCGGTGGTGGTGAGCGTCACGCCGCCCGCCAGCGTGACGGTTACGGTGCTGTTTGCCTCTGCCTGTCCGGAAAGTGAACCGCCATCGGCGCTGAGCGTACCTGACGGCGTACCGGGCGCCAGCGTATCGACAATCACCGTCGCGGCGGTGGAGACGCTGCCTGTACCGTTGGCGTTAGTCGCGGTGGCGGTGAAGGCGTGGCTGCCTTCGGTCAAATTACCTGTCGGGGTAAAGCTCCAGTTTCCGCTGGCGTTCGCCGTGGTGGTGCCGAGCAGCGCCCCGTTGTTATAAATGCTCACCGTGGCGCCCGCCTGAGCGGTACCATTCAATGTGGGTTGTGCGTCATTAGTGACCTGACCGTTGGCGATAGCGCCGGTATAAATACCCACATCATCCACTACGTTGGTGATGATCGGTGCCTCCGGCACGCGCGTATCGGGCGCGGTAAATCCGGCGGCAATGCCAGTGTTGCCTGCTTTATCCTGGGCAAATACCAGTAGCGGCTGACCATTGGTCTGCGCGGGCGTGAGTGTGGCGGTGAAGCTGCCTGTACCGTCGGCGGTGGCGGTTCCCAGTACCACACCAGTATCAGAGGTAATCGTCACTGTACTGCCTGCTTCCGCGGTGCCCGTCACGCGATTACCGGTAGCATTGATGACCAGGTTGCCGGGCGCGCCGGGCGCAATGGTATCCACGATAATCGTTATCGATGGCGAAGCGGCGCTAACGTTGCCAGCCGCATCGGCGGCGCTAACGCTATAGGCGTGACTTCCCTGGCCGAGCGCGGCGGTTGGCGTCCAGCTCCAGTTGCCGCTGGCATTGGCGTTCACGGTCGCGACCAGCGCGCCATTATCGAAGATGCTTACCGCGCTGTTGGCTTCCGCGGTACCGTTGAGCGTCGGCTGTGTGTCGTTGGTCGATTGTCCATTGCCAATGGCGCCGGTACTGTTCGGGACATCATCAACGATGCTGGTTATAAGTGGAACCGTTGGCGCAAGGGTATCGACCACGATAGTAAAACCGCTGGTGGCCGGGCTAACGTTGCCTGCCGGGTCGGTGGCGGTCACTGTTAATGTGCGCGTGCCGTCGTTTAACCCTGTCGTCGGCGTGAAGCTCCACGCGCCGCCCGCGTTAGCCGAGGTGACGCCAAGCAGAGTGTTGCCATCATAGATACTGATCACGCTGCCCGCTTCGGCAGTGCCGTTCAGCGTGGGGCGGTTATCATTGGTTATCTGACCATTAGCGAGATTTCCTGTGACCCCGCCCGCGACGTCATCCACTACGGACGTCAGGATCGGCGTTTGCGGCGCGGTGGTATCGACCGTCAGGGTGAAAGCCGTACTGTTCGGGCTGCTGTTTCCTGCGGCATCGGTGGCGACGGCGGTGATGACGTGCGTTCCGCTTGCCAGCGTTGAGGTGGAGACGCTCCACGCGCCGTCAGGCTGGGCCGTTGTCGTGCCAATGACCGTGCCATTTTCATAGAGCGTGATCGTGGCGCCGGCTTCTGCGGTGCCGCTGAAGGTTGGCGTAGGATCGTTGGTATTTTGGCCGTTCGCGATCGTGCCGAGGCCTGGCGCCTGATCGTCACTGACTGATGTGATTACCGGCGTCAGCGGCGGCGTGGTATCGACAACGAAATTAACGCTGTCTGAAACGGGACTGGCGTTGCCTGCGGCATCAACGGCAATGACGATAATTACATGGTTGCCCGTCGCCAGAGAGGCATCGGGCGTGTAGCGCCAGCTACTGCTATTGTCGGCGGGAATTTCAGCCAGCAGCGTGCCGTTATCGTAGAGACGAATAGTTGTGTTGGCTTCACGGGTGCCGCTAATGACAGGGCGCGCCTCGTCTGTGATCTGCCCTGAACTCAGATTGCCGGTAATGGGGCCCGTACCGTCGTAGACCGTATCAATAACAGGCGCGGCGGGAGCCGTGGTATCAATAGTAAACGAGCGTATTTCGGACGCGGCGCTGGTGTTGCCTGCCGCATCGGTTGCTGTCGCCGTCAGGTTCCAGACGCCCGCGCCCAGCGAGGTAGACGGCGTAAAGCTCCAGCTACCGTTGGCCTGAACTTGCGCCGTGCCGACCAGCGCGCTGCCATTATAAATCGAGATGGTTGTACCCGCCTCACCGGTACCCGAGAGTGTTGGTCGGGTTTCGTTCGTCGAGCCGCCGTTGGGGACGATGCCCGTTACTGGCGCCGTATTATCTGCCACGCTGGCGATAACCGGCGCGGCGGGCGGTGTGGCGTCAATCGTCAGCACAAATCCACTGGACACCGCGCTGCTATTACCCGCCGGATCGGTGGCGCTAAGGGTGAACGTGTGGCTACCGTTTGCAAGCGGCGTCTGCGGCGTGAAACTCCATGTGCCGTCGCTATTCACCGTCGTGGTACCGATGGACGCTGGATTGCCGTCAAGATAGACATTAATCGTCGCGCCAGCCTCTCCGCGCCCGTTCAGGGTAGGCGTCGCATCGTTCGTTAGCTGCCCGCTTACCAGGTTGCCGGTAATACCGGGCTGGTCATCCACGACGGAGGTGAGAACCGGAATCGCCGGAGGCGTAATATCGACTATGATCGTCCACGGCGCGGAGACCGCGCTGGTATTGCCCGCCGGATCGGTAGCGCTAACCGTCAGATTATGGCTTCCCTCTGACAAATTGCGGGGCACCGGGAAGGTCCAGCTACCGTTTTCGCCTACCTGAGCCGTGCCAAGCGGCGTACCGTTATCAAAAATGGTGATTGTCGCGCCAGGTTCGCCAGTTCCGTTCAGTATTGGCTGCCGATCGTCGGTGGATTGCCCCGGTAACACCGGAACGGTCGGTTGATTGTTATCGTCAATCACGGAGGTGATAACCGGCACATCTGGCACCAGCGCGTCAATGTTCAGCGTAAAGCCGTCCGAAGGCTGGCCGCTATTGCCAGCGGGATCGGTCGCCACGGCGGTAAAGATGTGCGCGTTGCTCTCCAGCGGCGCGTTCGGGGTGAAGCGCCAGTTGCCGCTTTGATCTACCGTGGCGGAACCGATTTCTACGCCGTTATCCAGAATGCGGATGGTGGCGCCTGCTTCTCCCGTTCCGTTGAGCGTCGGGCGTGAATCATTGGTGAGCGCGCCGTTATCCAGCGTACCGGTCATGCCGGGGACATCATCCGTTGCGCTGGTAATAACCGGTTGCGCCGGCGCGCTAAGATCGACAGTGATCCCGACCGGTGCGGACAGGCCGCCCGGGCCATTCGCATTGGTTGCCTGGACGGTGAAGTAATGTGTGCTTTCGCTTAATGGCGTCGCGATCTCAAAGATCCAGTTCCCGCTGGCGTCAACGGTGGCAAAGCCTGCCGAATCGCCATCAATGAAAACTTCAACGGTAGAGCCGATATCCGTGGTGCCGCGCAGCGTCGGCGTGGTGTCGTCCGTGGCGCCGCCCGCCGCAATATTCCCCTGTACGCTCCCGACATCATCTTCAATCGCCGTGATGGCCGGGACGGCGGGCAGACCGCTGTCGGAAGCGGGAAAATTCGTAGCCGGGCCGTTATTCCCCGCGCGATCGATAGCAATTGCCGTCAGCGTACCGCCATCGGTTTGCGCCGGACTGAGCGTAACGACGAATTCACCGGTGCCATTAGCGACAGCGCTGCCGACCAGGGTGCCATCGATATGATGAATTTCAACGGTAGCGTAAGGGTCGGCAAGTCCGGCGACGCGCGTGCCATCGTCGTCCACCGTCTGGATCGTTGGCGCGGGCGGGGCGGTGATATCCACGGTAATGATGATCGGTTGGGTTTGCGCCGTGGTATTTCCAGCGTCGTCAGTCGCGCTGAAGGTTAGCGCATGGCTGGCTTCTGATAATTCGGGCGTATTGAATGTCCAGGTTCCGTCGGTGACGAGCGCCGTCCCGATTGCCACGCCATTGTCGTAAATCGTGACGGTGCTGCCGTTTTCGCCGCTGCCGTTGATAGTCAGCGTCCGATCGTTAGTAAAGGCGCCATCGGTTAATGGCCCGGTCACTGGCGCAATATCGTCAAGGATCTCATTGACGACGGGCGGCTGCAACGGAACGGTGTCGACGGTGAAGGTAAAGCTGTTCGATACGCCGCTGCTGTTTCCGGCGGCATCGGCGGCAATGGCGGTCAGGGTGTAGACGCCATCCGGCAACGCGCTGGTCACCGACAGCATCCAGGTGCCGGTCTCATCGACGGTGACTACGCCTAAAACGCTGCTGCCGTTATAGAGCGTAATAATGCTGCCGATGTCGCCAGTGCCATGAATGATCGGTGTATTGTCGTCAGTGGTTGCGCCGCTGACAATAGTATCCTGGACTTCGCCGACGTTATCTTCGGCAAAAGTGATAACCGGATTGGCGGGCGCAGTGGTGTCTAGCGTAAAAGTGACTGAGGCTGAAGGTGGACTGATATTGCCCGCTATATCGGTTTCCGTGACGGTAATGGTATAGGTTTCTGGCGTCAGTGCCGCAGGCGTAAAGTTCCAGCTACCGTTATCGCCTACCGTTGTGCGACCAATTTCACTGCCATTATTGTAGAGAATTATCGTGCTGCCGATCTCTCCCGTGCCGCTGAAGGTCGGCGTGGTATCGTTCGTTGCGCCATTATTGCCGATGTTGCCGATAACCGGCGCGACGTTATCGCTGATTAGCGGCGCGTCAGGCTGCGCTGGAGGCTGGGTATCAAGGGTAACGGAGAAAACGCCGGAGGTGGGGCTACTATTGCCTGCGGCATCCGTGGCGGTGGCCGTCAGGATGTTTAACCCTTCGCTCAGATTACGGGTTAGCGGATAGGTCCAGCTACCCTGTGGATTGACCTGGACGGTAGCCAGTTCTACGCCGTTATTGTACAGGGTGATGATGGCGCCGGGTTCGCCGGTGCCGCTGAGGGTCGGCATACGCTGATTGGTAATACTGCCGTTTGCCAGTAGCACCTCGCCTTCTCCGCCTGTGATGGCGGCTGACACGATCTGCGGCGCATCCGGCGCCTGGGTATCGATGCGTAGGGTAAAGCTGATGGATTCGGGACTTTCGTTCCCCGCCGGATCGTTGGCGCGAGCGGTCAGAAGGTGGTCGCCGTCGCCCAGCGCGGCAGGCGGCGTAAACTGCCAGCGCCCGTCCGTGCCGACCAGCGCCTGACCTATGGCATTGCCGTTATCGTAAAGGATGATTGTGTCGCCTGCGGTGCCGCTACCGCTCAACCGGGGCTGGGATTCCTGGGTAATCTGATTGGTATCAATCGTATTTCCGTCGCCGTCAGCTACGCCGATAACGCCGGGGGCGGCAGGGGCCTGGGTATCAATGGTAATCGTAAAATCGGTCGAAAAAGGCGTGGTGTTGCCGTTACTGTCGCTGGCCGTCACGGTAAAGGTGTAGGTGTCGTCCGCCAGTGGCGAGGCCGTGGTGTAGGCGTAGCTCCAGACGCCGGAATTACCGACGATAATATCCGCTATCCGGGCGCCATTCTGATACAGGTGTACTGTGGAACCCGGTTCACCTGTACCGTTAATCGTTGGCGTGCTGTCGTTAGTGAGCCCCAGATGCGCGACGCTACCGAGAATACCCGGCGCATCATCTGTAATGAAGGTGATTACCGGTTGCTGCGGCGATTGCGTATCGACCACCAGGTCGAATGACGCGGCCGGACTGGCATTGCCTTTAGCGTCGGTTGCGATTACGGTCAGTCGATGCGCGCCTTCACCTAAATTTTGCGACGGCGTAAACGTCCAGGCACCGTTGGGCTGTAGCGTGGCGAGTCCCAGTGAAACGCCGTTATCAAAGACTTCGACACGCGCGCCGGCCTCCGCCGTACCGCTAAGGGTGGGACGGTTGTCGTTGGTGGTTTGTCCGTTAACCAGCGGCCCGGTGAAGCTTTCAACATCGTCCAGCACCTGAGTGATAATGGGCTTATCCGGGGCGGTGATATCGGGCGCTTGCGCTGTAGTTGGCGGGCTGACGTTGTTGGCGCTGTCGGTGGCGGTGACGGTAACCTGTTCGCCGTTGGTCTGTGCGGGGACGAGGGGAAGGGTAAAATGACCTTCGCCATCTGCTTTGCCGCTGCCAAGCGGCGTGCCGTCCGGCGTGGCGATCGTGATGGCGCTACCCGGTTCGGCGGTGCCGCTGATACTGGTGCCATCCTCACTAATTACCACGTTTTTCGGCATTTCCGGCGCGGTACTGTCCGGCGCGATAACCGTCGCGGCGGCGCTTTC
This sequence comes from Salmonella sp. SSDFZ54, assembly GCF_004010735.1. Taxonomy (NCBI): domain Bacteria; kingdom Pseudomonadati; phylum Pseudomonadota; class Gammaproteobacteria; order Enterobacterales; family Enterobacteriaceae; genus Salmonella; species Salmonella sp. SSDFZ54. Next base: position 624,601 of record NZ_CP034819.1, on the reverse strand, counting down.
GTTTTTCGCGACATCGGTGGCGGTAGCGATAAGCGCCTGGCCGTTAGTCTGCGCCGTATTCAGCGGAACGATAAATTGTCCGTTGCCGTTAGCGACGGCGCTGCCAAGTACGGTGTTGCTACTGTCACGGATAGTGACCGTTGCCCCGGCTTCCGCCTGACCGCTTACGGACAGACCGTCGGTCGCCACGATAAGACCGTCCGGTGCCGCAGGCGCAGTTTTATCCGGCGCGTTCAGCGTTTCTACCGGACCGCTATTCGCGGCTTTATCGGTAACGCTAATGCTTAATGTTTCGCCGTTAATTTTCGCCGGGCTAATACCTATTGAGAAGGTACCGTCGTCGCCTGCCGTTCCACTACCGAGCGTATTTCCCTGGCTGTCTTTGATAACCACAGTACTGCCAGCTTCCGTAGTGCCGGTAAGTCTGTCGCCGACGTCGTTAACCGCCAGGCCTTCCAGCACCGGTGGCTGCGTGTCGATATCAATGGTAAAGGAGACGGACTGCCCGCTGGTGCCGCGATCGTTGGTCGCGGTAGCGGTAAAGACATGGTCGCCATCGGCAAGTGCCAGCGAGGGGGTAAAGCTCCATTTGCCGTCAGCGTCAGCGACAATGGGCGGAAAGGTCGGTACAGGAAAGCCATTATCGTTAATCGATATCGTACTGCCTGGTTCAGCAGTACCGCTGAGGGTTGGGCGGTTATCATCTGTGGCATCGCCATTTTTCAGCAGCCCGGTAACGGCGCCAGCGTCATCCGTCACGGTAAGGATAGTCGGCTGGGCAGGATACTGTGAATCAGAAGCGGTAAACTCCGTGGCGGGGCCGATGTTACCGACGGCGTCCTGAATACGCGCTTCCAGACGCTCGCCGTGGGTCTGAGCCGGATTCAGCGTGATGCTGAAGTGGTTATTTTCTCCGGTAATCGTGGAGCCCAGGTAATTTCCCGCCGGGTCATAGATCGACACAGTACTGCCAGCTTCAGCGGTGCCGCTAACGGTTGTGCCGTCTTTCGCAACATTATCAATGATAGCGGCGTCAGGCGGCGTGGTGTCCACAATGATAGTAGGCGTTGTCGTCACGCGGCTCGTGTTTCCGGCATTGTCGCTTTGTTCGACGGTAAAGGTATGTTCGCCATCGCTTAACGGCGTAGTCGGCGTAAAGGTCCAACGTCCATTTTCGTCTACAGTAGCGCTGCCGATGACGGTTGATCCCTCTTTAATCGTGATGGTATTGCCTGCCTCTCCCTGCCCGGAAAATAGCGGTTTTGCCTCGTCAGTCCGGTCATTATTCTGTAGCGGCCCGGTGAGCAAACCGGTGTTATCGGCAATCAGTTCAACGCGTGGGGCATCGGGGCTGAGTGTGTCGATAGTCAGCGTAAAGCTGGCTGATTCGCTACTTTCGCCTTTAACGTTAGTCGCAATGGCGGTGAAATGATTTTCCCCATCCGCTAGCGCGCTGGTAATGGCAAAACGCCAGCTTCCGCTGCTATCAACCGTTGTGGAGCCTATTTCCTGACCATTGGCGTAAATATGGATGACTGTGCCTGCGCTGCCGGTTCCCTCCAGCGTGGGGGTATTGTCGTTCGTAAACTGATTATTGCTCAGCGTGCCGGTGAGGGGAGCGGCATCATCGATAGCGGCGGTGATAGCTGGTGTATCGGGGAGAGGAACGTTGGGCGCATCAATGGTTGCCGATGGGCCGGTATTGCCAGCATCGTCAGTCGCGGTCACGGTAAGTTGTTCGCCGCTAATCTGTGGCGCTGTCAGATCAATACTAAATTTACCGTCGCTATCCGCTTTGCCCTCGCCAACGACGTTACCTGAAGGATCTTTGATGGTAATGGTACTGCCCGCTTCGGCCTCGCCGCTCACCGTTTTTCCGTCCGCTGAAATCAACAATTTGCCGGGAGCGAGAGGCGGGGTAGTATCTACAGGATTACTGCTACCTGGAGTATTGCCGTTAGGGTTACTGCCGCCGGGATTGCTGTTATCAGGGGGATTACCGTCAGGATTGGTGTTATCGGGGGGCGGATTATCGCCATCCGAATGATGGTGGGAATCGCCGCCGCCGGAAGACGCGATAGCGGCAATGCCGCCAGCCGCCACCGCACCAGCCAGTACCCACGGCCAAACGGCGCCGCCTGCTTCATGGGAAGCGCCAGAAGTGACCAGCAGCTCATTAATATCAGCGATTTGTTCAAAATGTAGCCCGGCTTGCGGATTTTCTACCCACCATAACGTGCCATCGTTTTCCGCCAGTACCAGCTGGCTTGCGCCCAGATCGTTGGTAACGTAAAAGTTTTTAATTGTGATCGTTTCGCCGGAATGGAGCGTCACCACCAGATCCTGATTAATGCGCGTAAGTTGACTAATTTCCTCCCGGGCCACTGATAATTTAACAATTGACGGGGCGTTAAGAGTGACCGCTGAGGATTCCACAGTGGTGGAGACGCCAGTCAATTTCGAAACCACGGCGAGTAGACGCATAAATTAGCTCCTGATGGATTTGCTCTGTGTATTAATTAACGGGCACGACGTTCAGGGCAAAATGCGTAGACGAGCCTTCCCGTTCATCATGAGAGATGAATTTCCGTAGCCATATTCTTTTTTATGAGCGTAGGTGAAGGTCTGGTTTTCTCGCCGAATAACCCTTTGTTTTTTGTGCCTGACTAGTGCTTTCGTATTAGATGATATAGTCAGAAAAAAATCTTTCTGCAAATTAAGATCTATTGATAAAGGTGTTAGTGCGTCTGAAATATAACGGAGTTTGTGTTAAGGAGAGGTGGGGTAGGCTAACAACGCATGATGGTTTTTTATTTATCTTTATGTTTTATAATGAGTTTTAATTTAATCTTTTTTTTCTTTTTTAACATAAAAACAATACCTTTTGTGAAGGTATTCAGCAATATTAAATTTTATAAAAATCATTTGAAGTATTGTGTTATTAGGCTATAAAAATTTTTTAAACAAAGAATATATTCTTGTTGTGGTGCGGTATTTATTGCTATTGATAAGCGTCAGACACAGAGAATATATTTTCGAGGCATGCATGAGATATGAATATTGACCAGCTTCATACTGAGAAGCTGGTCACAAAAAATGTCTATTATCGGCCTGCATTTTTCATAATGCGTGCTTTATCCAGTTGCCACTCACGTTCTTTAAGATCGGAACGTTTATCATGTTGTTTTTTACCTTTCGCCACGCCGATCTTTACTTTGCACCAGGCATTTTTCCAGTACAGAGAAAGCGCGACGACAGTATAACCTTCACGATTAATACGGCCATACAGCGAATCAAGCTCACGCTGATTTAACAACAGTTTGCGGGTTCGGGTTGGGTCGCATACAACATGTGTCGAGGCGACCGCCATCGGCGTAAAGTTTGCGCCAAACAGCCAGGCCTCGCCATCTTTGAGGATAACGTAACTGTCGCCGATATTGGCTTTTCCTGCGCGCAGAGATTTTACTTCCCAGCCTTGCAGGGCGAGACCAGCCTCGAACTCTTCTTCGATAAAGTATTCGTGCCGGGCGCGCTTATTCAGCGCGATGGTGGCTGAGCCCGGTTTATGTGCTTTTTTCTTCGTCATAAGTGTCGTGAATTCATAGGTAATCTGATATCGAAAACACCCCATTACGTCCTGATGAGGTGCAAAAATCTATCTTAGCATGAGTTGGGCTATGCACGCACAATTAAGGCATGACGGTTGGGGACAGCATTTTTTTTACTCGCTGATAAGTGGTATTATTTACACGATTTATGTTGATGGGAATTGCTATGCCTCAGATTAGTCGGACTGCTTTAGTCCCCTACAGTGCGGAACAGATGTATCAGTTAGTGAATGACGTGCAATCGTATCCCCAGTTTTTGCCTGGGTGTGTTGGTAGTCGCGTCCTGGAGTCATCGCCAGCACAGATGACGGCGGCTGTTGACGTGTCGAAGGCGGGTATCAGCAAGACGTTTACGACGCGTAATCAGCTAACGCGTAACCAGAGCATTCTGATGCATCTGGTGGATGGCCCCTTTAAAAAGCTGATCGGCGGCTGGAAATTTACCCCGCTCAGCCCCGAGGCGTGCCGTATTGAGTTTCAGCTTGATTTTGAGTTTACCAATAAACTCATTGAGCTGGCGTTTGGTCGTGTATTCAAAGAGTTAGCGTCCAACATTGTGCAGGCGTTTACGGTTCGCGCCAAAGAGGTTTACCGTGCCGGATAAACTTGTGGTTGAAGTGGCTTATGCGCTGCCGGAAAAGCAGTATTTGCAGCGCGTAACGCTGGAGGAGGGCGCGACGGTCGAAGAGGCGATTCGCGCTTCCGGCTTGCTGGAATTGCGCACGGATATCGATCTGGCGAAAAATAAAGTGGGCATCTATAGTCGTCCGGTAAAACTCACCGATACGGTGCAGGATGGCGATCGGGTTGAAATTTACCGTCCCTTAATCGCCGATCCAAAAGCATTACGCCGCCAGCGCGCCGAAAAATCGGCTGGCAGATAATTAGCCTCTTTTGCCGGATAACGGTGTGAAAGCCGTACCACACCTGAAGCACAGGTGTGCCTGTAAGCCAGATAAACGTAGCGCCATCAGGCAAATTCGTACCAAATGGCGGGGGAGAGGTTTGCAGGCCTGATGAACGTAACCTCATCAGGCGGTATCACAAAATTACTTCGTCAACGCCGGTTTGTTATCAATATTGGTTAACACGCCGCTGCTGTTAAAGGTGAGCGTCAGAGTCTGCTGCGTCACGTTCTCGTGTCCTGGCTGCTGGCGGAAGACATAAAACCAGGTATTCGTACCAAAAGGATCGGTCATCATCGGCGTGCCTAAAGCATACGCAACCTGTTGTTGCGTCATACCAACACGCACTTTGGCGACATCCGTAGGTGTAAGATAGTTCCCCTGATTGATGTCAGGTCGGTAAACCACTCGCTCCAGAGTGGAACAGCCTGCGGTCAACATCAGGAGTACTGCTGCGGCAGCAGTCAGCGTTTTACAGCGCATAGTGATTGGGTTCCTTTTCGGGCCTGAGCAGTACGTGGCTCATATTAATATGCCGATGATAATAGACCTTTCATCACTTTAAAACCTTTTGCTGTCGGGTCTTACGGCGTTTTTGTTGTGAACTCAGACCTTCGGGAGGTAAAAAAGTTTACGCCGCCAGCAGTTCTTTTGCGTTTGCCAGCGTATTACGCGTAACTTCACTTCCTCCCAACAGGCGGGCCAGTTCCTGTAAACGCGCACGTTTATCCAAAGGTTGCATATGGGTTTCGGTCATTGCCCCGTCTGTTTCTTTACTGACAAAGAAGTGCTGGTGACCGCACCCGGCTACCTGTGGCAGGTGAGTGACGCACATCACCTGAGTGGATTCGCCAAGCTGACGCAGGAGTTTACCGACCACGGCGGCAGTTGGGCCGCTGATGCCAACATCGACCTCGTCAAAAATTAGCGCCGGCGTTTCCATTTTGCGCGCGGTAATCACCTGAATAGCCAGCGCAATGCGCGACAGTTCACCGCCAGACGCGACTTTAGCGATAGGCTGCAGCGGCTGACCCGGGTTTGTCGTCACTTTAAACTCCACGCGATCGGCGCCGTCGTTGCTCAGATGATGCTCATCAAATTTCACGTCGATAGTAAACAGACCGTGCGGCATCGAAAGTAAATGCATACTTTCAGTGATCAACTGCCCCAGCTCCTGGGCGTAAAACTGACGCTGTTGATGCAGCGCTTGCGCCGTTTCCAGCGCTTGTTGGTGATGCTTATTAACCGCCAGCGTTAGCGTTTCCAGCGAATCGGCCTGATCGTCGAGCTGCTGCTGTTCTTCGAGCAGTGACTGATAAAGCTGCGGCAGCGCTTCCGGGCTGACATGATGTTTTCGCGCCAGCGAAATTTGTTTAGCGATGCGCTGTTCAAGCTCAAACAGGCGATTGGGGTCTAAATCCAGACGCTCGCAATAGTGGCGTAATTCATCGCTGGCTTCGGTGAGTTGGATAGTGGCTTCTTCCAGCATATCCAGGATGCCGGAAAGCTTGCTGTCCATACCCACCAGCTCGCTAACCAGTTGTTTTGCGCTATATAACTGGCTTTGCAGATTAACGTCTTCGCCGTCCGCGAGTAGCGCCAGAGCGTTCTGGCTGGTCGTAAGCAACTGCCCGCTGTTGGCCAGCCGTTTGTACTCTTCGTCAATTTGCTCGAATTCGCCGGCCTGCGGATTAAAGTCGTTCAACTCTTTTAACTGATATTGCAGCAGTTCCGCGCGCGCGGCGCGTTCCTGGCTTTGTTGTTGGTGATGGGCGAGATCGCGGCAGCTTTGATGCCATAATTGGTAGCGGGCAGCCATCTGCTGCGCTAAAGCGGCTTCGTTGGCATAGCTATCCAGCAGCGATTTTTGCTGTTCGGGTTTGGTAAGCTGCTGGTGCGCATGTTGACCGTGAATTTGAATCAGCAACTGACCGAGCTCACGCAATTGAGACAGGGGCACAGCGGTGCCGTTAATAAAGCCCCGTGAGCGACCATCGCTGCTGATAACGCGGCGAAGTAAGCATTCGCGACCTTCTTCAAGCTGGTTTTCTTCCAGCCAGCGCAATGCCGCAGGCGTGTCTTTCAGTGCAAAGCGGGCACACAAATCGGCGCGGGTCGCTCCGGTACGGACCATATCGGCCTCAGCGCGACCGCCCAGACACAGACCCAGGGCATCAATCGCAATAGATTTACCCGCGCCGGTTTCACCAGTAATGACGGTCATTCCGCTCTGAAAATCGATCTCAAGCTCACGAACGATAGCAAAATTGCTGATGGTCAGTTGCGCCAACATAGCTGTTTTCCTGTATGAAAAACCATGACTGTAATTAAATACAGTATAAACTGGTTTTTTATACAGTAAAGAGGCTAACGTAAAATTAGAATAATTTTTTTGACCAACCGAGTTTTGTGCTTAATGTATTGAAATAGCTATAGTCTTTGGGATGTATGAGGTTGAGATGGTAATCGCAGCGGCGAATCAGCACATCTTCTCCTTCCTGAATAGGCAGCGCTATCTGGCTGTCGCAGCTAATTTCCAGATCGCTACGGCGATGCGAAAAACGCAGACGAATCGTGCTACTGCTGTTAATGACTAACGGGCGCGCAGACAAGGTATGCGGGAACATCGGCACCAGGGTGATGGCATCCAGTGAAGGGGTCAGAATAGGGCCGCCTGCGGAGAGCGAATAGGCGGTGGAGCCGGTCGGCGTAGAAATGATCAGACCATCAGATCGCTGTGAAAAAGCGAAGGTTTCATCAATATAAACCTCGAATTCGATCATATGCGCCACTTTTCCCGGATGCAGCACCACTTCATTAATGGCTGTGCTGATACGCTTCTGGCGGTCCTGTTGGCAGACCTGCGCTTCCAGCAGAAAACGTTTTTCGGAGATATAGCGCCCTTCCAGCACATCAGATAATTGTTGCAGGGCGTTGTCCGGATCGAGATCGGTCAGGAAGCCAAGATTACCGCGGTTAATGCCAATCACATTGATGTCATAACGCGCCAGCGTACGCGCTGCGCCAAGCATATTGCCGTCGCCGCCCACGACTACCGCCAGATCCGCCTGTTGACCAATTTCCGCCAGCGTGCCGGTTGGCACATTTTTTAGCTGTAATTCGTGGGCGATTTGTTGCTCCACAATGACCTCATAACCCTGATCGCATAGCCAACGGTAGAGCATTTCATGTGTCGTGAGTGCGGTGGGATGACGCGGATGCCCCACAATGCCGATACACTTGAAATGATTATTCATTTTTCTGAGGTCCTTGTAGCGAAGATTGATGACAATGTGAGTACTTCCCTTGAAACCCTGAATCTGATCCCCATAATAAGCGAAGTTAGCGAGATGAATGCGAAAAAAAACGCGGAGAAATTCATGAGTAGTAAAGAACAGAAAACGCCTGAGGGGCAAGCCCCGGAAGAAATTATCATGGATCAGCACGAAGAGGTTGAGGCAGTTGAACCAAACGATTCTGCTGAGCAGGTGGATCCGCGCGATGAAAAAATTGCGAATCTGGAAGTTCAGCTTGCAGAAGCCCAGACTCGCGAACGCGACACCGTGTTGCGCATCAAAGCGGAAATGGAAAACCTGCGCCGTCGTACTGAACAGGATATCGAAAAAGCGCATAAATTCGCTCTCGAGAAGTTCGTCAACGAATTGCTGCCGGTAATCGATAGCCTGGATCGCGCGCTGGAAGTCGCAGACAAAGCCAATCCGGATATGGCGGCAATGGTCGAAGGGATTGAGCTGACGCTGAAGTCTATGCTGGATGTGGTGCGTAAGTTCGGCGTGGAAGTGATTGCTGAGACCAACGTGCCGCTGGACCCGAACGTGCATCAGGCGATTGCGATGGTGGAGTCGGAAGAGGTTCCGGCAGGCAATGTGCTGGGTATTATGCAGAAAGGCTATACGCTGAACGGTCGTACCATTCGCGCGGCGATGGTGACGGTAGCGAAGGCGAAGTAAAAGTCTGATGGCCGATGTAAAGTCGGCCATTTTTTTAGCTTAAAAAATCCTGCACTTCGAGCCACGGCGTGTTGAAATCCTCTATTTTTTTATATTCGCTCATTGGCAGAACGACCACATTATAGGTGTCAGATCCTTCATTCAGATCAAAAATCTGGAAGCCCCTCTTATTGAGTTCGGTCTGGATGCGTTCAAAGATCTCGTCAAGGTAACGGTCCCCGGCTTCACAGACATCGGAGATTTCATCCTCTTGGGTTATTTCGACAAGAAGATTTCTTAATTCCTCAGAATCCGTCAGGTTTTTTGTGAGTTCATAAAAGCGATCTGCGGCAAAATTAGCCAGTTCGCCTTCTTCATCTTCACCTTTCCAGTCAACGAGGTGAATAAATCCTTCGCCGCGTAGAACTTGTAAAAATGCCTGTGCCAGATCGTTATTTCCGAGATCGCCACCGCTACAATCCAGGACGTCCTGCAACCCATATTCGTCTTCATCTTCGTCTTCAAAGATTTCAGGTTGCGTCGAAAGTTGAGAGAAAATAGTGGGCCATAAGGTTGGGTTGTGCGATAAAAAAACGCTGGCGACGACGTTGAGGTCGTCTGCAAAATTCTTATCCCATTCAATTACATAATCTTCTGACATAACATCAATATCCTTTCTGAATGCCTGAAAAGACATTATTGCATTGTTAAGTAAATGGCAGGAATTGATGGAATCTTAAAAGACGGCGATAAAAAAGGCGAACCGGAGTTCGCCATTGTGTTACTCCGCCACACTCTCGCGCAGCGGTTTTACCGGTACAACCTTTACCTGCTTAATCATATTTTCCTGTACATCGAGAATATCGATATCGTACTGCTCAATGCGCACGCGCGTGCCAGCAACCGGAATTTCCTCCAGCGCCTCCAGAATCACCCCGTTGACGGTGCGCGCGTCATCTTCCGGCAGGTGCCAGTTAAACGCTTTATTGATTTCCCGGACGTTGGCGGTACCGTCAATAATGACCGAACCGTCGTTTTGCGGTGTGACCTCTTCCGCCAGTGTCGGCGACATCGATGTGGTGAAGTCGCCGACGATCTCTTCGAGAATATCTTCCACGGTGACCAGCCCCTGGATATCGCCATATTCGTTGACGACCAGTCCGACTTTCTTTTTATTGCGCTGAAATTTAATCAGTTGCGTACTAAGCGGCGTACCTTCCGGGACGTAATAGATTTCATCGGCGGCGCGCAGCATCATCTCTTTGGTGAACTCTTTTTTCTCGGCCATTAACCGCCAGGCTTCACGCACGCGCAGCATACTGATGGCGTCATCCAGCGAATCGCGATAGAGCACAATGCGTCCGTGCGGCGAGTGGGTGAGCTGCCGCTCGATAGACTTCCAGTCGTCATTGATATCGATCCCGATAATTTCATTACGCGGTACCATGATGTCATCCACGCTGACCTTTTCCAGGTCGAGAACCGACAGCAGCATATCCTGATTGCGGCGAGAGATTTGCGAACGGGATTCATGCACGATAGTGCGTAATTCCTCTTTGCTTAACGACCCGCTGACCACGATGTCCGTTTTAATTCCCATCAGACGCATCAGCAGGCGGGTGATGGTGTTAAGTAACCACACCAGCGGCATCATCAGTATCTGTAACGGCGCCAGCAGGAAGCTGCTGGGATAGGCCACTTTTTCCGGATAGAGCGCGGCGATAGTTTTGGGCAGGACTTCGGCAAAAACTAACACGACAAACGTCAGTACCCCGGTGGCGATAGCCACGCCGGCGTCGCCGTAAAGCCGCATACCCACAATCGTGCCGAGCGCTGAGGCAAGAATGTTGACCAGATTATTGCCGATCAGCACCAGACTTATCAGTCGGTCGGGTTTACGCAGTAATTTTTCTACCCGTTTTGCCGAGCGATTACCTTGCTTCGCCATATGGCGTAAACGGTAACGGTTTAGCGTCATCATTCCAGTTTCGGAACCGGAAAAATAGGCCGAGATGACCACCATGATGATTAATATGATAATCAGCGTGGTGGTGGAGATGTGTTCCAGGGGAAACTCCTTTAAAAGCTTAGCTTACAAATTGCTGTAATATGCGGCTACCAAAATAGGCCAGCGTCAGAATACCCGCGCCTGCGACGTTAAACCACACGACCCGCCGACCCCGCCAGCCTTCATGGTAATGCCCCCACAGCAGAACGATATAGACAAACCATGCCACGATAGAGAGCACGGCTTTATCAATATTTTCAGTACTGAACAGGTTATGCATGTAAAACAGGCCGGTACACAGAGTAAGGGTCAGCAGTACGACGCCAATCTGCGTGATATGAAACATTTTGCGCTCAATGCTCATCAATGGCGGCATTTCATTACTAAACGCCAGCTTTTTGTTCTTCAACTGATAGTCGATCCACGCCAGTTGTAGCGCATACAGCGCGGCGATTATCAGCGTCGCGTAAGAGAAAAGCGACAGACCGATGTGCACCATCATGCCTGGGGTCGCTTCCAGATGCGTAATATATTCATTAGGCATAAACGTGGCGAAGGCCAGGTTAATCAGCGCAAAAGCATAGACAATGGGCAGAAGTAGCCAGCCGCGATTACGCGACGCGACAATGGTCATCACCGTGCAGATCATCAGGCTGACCAGCGAACCGACATTCAGCAGGCTCAGGTTTTGTCCACTGTCGCCGCCGGGCAGAATACGCGATTCCAGCGCGACAGCATGGCACACCAGCGCGATGACCGCAGAAAGAATAGCCATACGCCGCCAGCCGCTGTTTTTTTGCAACAGTCCGGGAACGATCAGCGCGAGGCTGAAGGAGTAGGCGACAAGGGCAAGTAAAGCAAAAACGGGCATAGTTGTGTCGACAGTTGACCAGTGAGAAAGAGAAGCAGTATAGCGTTACGTGACCGCAGCTCCAACCGTTGCATAACAACAAAGACGGCTTCATGGTATACTGTGGCGAAATTCTGTAACTGTGTCGCTGCGGCGACCAACCGTTTCCACCCCAGGCGAGAGACAATGTTTGATAATTTAACCGATCGTTTGTCGCGCACGCTGCGCAATATCAGTGGCCGTGGGCGCCTTACTGAAGACAACGTTAAAGAGACGCTGCGCGAAGTGCGCATGGCGCTGCTGGAGGCTGACGTTGCGCTGCCGGTAGTGCGTGAGTTCATCAATCGCGTAAAAGAGAAAGCGGTTGGTCATGAAGTTAACAAGAGCCTGACCCCAGGGCAGGAGTTCGTCAAGATTGTCCGTAGCGAACTGGTTGCGGCAATGGGCGAAGAAAACCAGACCCTGAATCTGGCTGCGCAGCCGCCAGCCGTAGTATTGATGGCGGGTCTGCAGGGGGCGGGTAAAACCACCAGCGTCGGTAAGTTGGGTAAATTCTTGCGCGAGAAGCACAAGAAGAAAGTGCTGGTCGTCTCTGCCGACGTCTATCGCCCGGCGGCGATCAAACAGCTCGAAACGCTGGCTGAGCAGGTTGGCGTGGATTTCTTCCCGTCTGATGTCGGCCAGAAACCGGTTGATATCGTCAACGCCGCGCTGAAAGAAGCGAAGCTCAAATTCTACGACGTGCTGCTGGTGGATACCGCCGGTCGTCTGCACGTTGACGAAGCGATGATGGACGAAATCAAACAGGTCCACGCTTCTATCAAGCCAGTAGAAACGCTGTTTGTCGTCGATGCGATGACCGGTCAGGATGCGGCGAATACCGCAAAAGCCTTTAACGAAGCGCTGCCGTTAACCGGCGTGGTGCTGACCAAAGTTGATGGTGATGCGCGTGGCGGTGCGGCGCTCTCTATTCGTCATATCACCGGCAAGCCGATTAAATTCCTCGGTGTCGGCGAGAAAACCGACGCGCTGGAGCCGTTCCACCCGGATCGTATCGCCTCGCGTATTCTCGGCATGGGCGACGTACTGTCTCTTATCGAAGATATCGAAAGCAAAGTTGACCGCGCACAGGCTGAGAAGCTGGCGACCAAACTGAAGAAAGGCGACGGTTTCGACCTGAACGACTTCCTGGAACAGCTCAAACAGATGAAAAACATGGGCGGTATGGCCAGTCTGATGGGCAAATTACCGGGCATGGGGCAGATTCCGGACAACGTTAAATCGCAGATGGATGATAAGGTGCTGGTGCGTATGGAGGCGATCATCAATTCGATGACGCTGAAAGAACGTGCGAAGCCGGAAATCATCAAAGGTTCCCGCAAGCGTCGTATCGCGCAGGGCTGTGGGATGCAGGTGCAGGACGTTAACCGCCTTCTGAAACAGTTCGACGACATGCAGCGCATGATGAAGAAGATGAAGAAGGGCGGGATGGCGAAGATGATGCGGAGTATGAAGGGGATGATGCCGCCAGGCTTCCCGGGTAGATAAATATATCGGGCTACCTTATTTGCCATTTTGACGCCGGAGTGTGCTCGACAAAACACGATAGTGTTTTTAACGCCCTTTAGGGCGGCTCGAAGGGCGAGCGGAGCGAGTAAATGCTCACGTACTGCGTGTACGCTCCGCTTTCTGCGCGCACGCCGACGCCAAACTGGCTGCAACGGTCACGCCCTGGAATCAAGCTTCATCACATGTTGATTGCTTTTTTCCCAGAAATCAGTAAAATTTTCGGGCTTTTAATATGACGCCGGGCTCCGTTCCTCGATGGGGCCCGGTTGTTTTATTCACACAAGAGGATGTTATGGTAACTATTCGTTTAGCTCGTCACGGCGCTAAAAAGCGTCCGTTCTACCAGGTTGTTGTCACCGACAGCCGTAATGCACGCAACGGTCGCTTCATTGAGCGCGTTGGTTTCTTCAACCCAATCGCTAGCGAAAAAGAAGAAGGCACCCGCCTGGATCTGGATCGCATCGCTCACTGGGTTGGCCAGGGCGCAACCATTTCCGATCGCGTTGCGGCGCTGATCAAAGAAGTAAAAAAAGCAGCTTAATCTGTCACGGTGGTCATGATGAGCAAGCAACTCGCCGCACAAGTACCCGCTGAACCGGTTGTACTGGGGAAAATGGGTTCTTCATACGGTATCCGTGGTTGGCTCAGAGTGTTTTCCTCCACTGAAGACGCCGAAAGCATTTTTGACTATCAGCCCTGGTTTATCCAGAAGGCGGGTCAGTGGCAGCAGGTACAGCTGGAAAGCTGGAAGCACCACAATCAGGATCTGATCATCAAGCTGAAAGGCGTTGACGATCGAGATGCCGCGAATCTTCTGACGAATTGCGAAATTGTCGTGGATTCCTCGCAACTTCCTGCGCTTGAGGAGGGAGACTACTACTGGAAAGACCTGATGGGCTGCCAGGTAGTCACCGCTGAAGGCTACGATCTCGGTAAAGTTATCGACATGATGGAAACCGGGTCGAATGACGTTCTCGTCATTAAGGCGAACCTGAAAGATGCATTTGGTATCAAGGAACGACTAGTACCGTTCCTCGATGGGCAGGTTATCAAGAAAGTCGATCTCGCTACTCGTACTATCGAAGTAGACTGGGATCCTGGTTTTTAAACCACCGAATAAACGGTAATAAATGGCGTTATGGGGATTGGCTTGTGTTTATTGGCATAGTTAGCCTGTTTCCTGAAATGTTCCGCGCAATTACCGATTACGGGGTAACTGGCCGGGCAGTAAAAAATGGCCTGCTGAACATCCAGAGCTGGAGTCCTCGCGACTTCACGCATGACCGGCACCGTACCGTGGACGATCGTCCTTACGGCGGCGGACCAGGGATGTTAATGATGGTGCAACCCTTGCGGGACGCCATTCACGCAGCAAAAGCCGCGGCAGGTGAAGGCGCTAAAGTGATTTATCTGTCGCCTCAGGGACGCAAGCTTGATCAAGCGGGCGTTAGCGAGCTGGCCACGAATCAGAAACTCATTCTGGTGTGTGGTCGCTACGAAGGCGTAGATGAGCGCGTAATTCAGACCGAAATTGACGAAGAATGGTCAATTGGCGATTACGTTCTCAGCGGTGGCGAACTACCGGCAATGACGCTGATTGACTCCGTCGCCCGGTTTATACCGGGAGTTCTGGGGCATGAAGCATCAGCAATCGAAGATTCGTTTGCTGATGGGTTGCTGGATTGTCCGCACTATACGCGCCCTGAAGTGTTAGAGGGGATGGAAGTACCGCCAGTATTGCTGTCGGGAAACCATGCTGAGATACGTCGCTGGCGTTTGAAACAGTCGCTGGGCCGAACCTGGCTTAGAAGACCTGAACTTCTGGAAAACCTGGCTCTGACTGAAGAGCAAGCAAGGTTGCTGGCGGAGTTCAAAACAGAACACGCACAACAGCAGCATAAACATGATGGGATGGCATAGGCCCCCGAATATCAGTTTACCCAGGATAAGAGATTAAATTATGAGCAACATTATTAAGCAACTTGAACAAGAGCAGATGAAGCAGAACGTACCTTCCTTCCGTCCGGGCGATACCGTGGAAGTGAAAGTATGGGTTGTTGAAGGTACCAAGAAACGTCTGCAGGCATTCGAGGGCGTGGTTATCGCTATTCGTAACCGCGGTCTGCACTCTGCATTCACTGTTCGTAAAATTTCCAACGGCGAAGGCGTTGAGCGTGTCTTCCAGACTCACTCTCCGGTAGTTGACAGCATTGCTGTTAAACGTCGTGGTGCTGTTCGTAAAGCTAAACTGTACTACCTGCGTGAGCGTACTGGTAAAGCGGCTCGTATCAAAGAGCGTCTTAACTAAGAACGCGCTTTCGCAACATCCGAAAGCTTGTAGAAAAGAAGGGGCTGGCATTACGCTGGCCCCTTTTTTATGGGTTTGCTCCACGCCATAGACGGTTGCATGATTAGGTTGGGTCTGTGGTCTCAACGCTGAGTCAGAAACGGCCAGGCCCGTTCCTTAGTTTAGCGAGCGTTCCGCACGCCGGTGTTTAGCCTGATACATATTTCGATCGGCCAGTTCTTGTAGTTTTTCGGCAGTGGCATGTTCCCATGTCAGCGCAAAGCCAATACTCAGGGTCATCGTTATCCGCTGGCCGTTATGCAGTTCAAAAGGTCGATTAAACGCCTGGGATAGCGCTGCGCAAATACGTTGTACTTCATATTCCGAATGTACATCGTAAAGCACCATCGCAAATTCATCGCCGCCGAGTCGGTAAGTCTGATAACGGCTACCACCGAATTCCGCTAATCTTTTGGCAACCTCTATAAGTACGCGGTCGCCTGCCGCATGTCCCCAGGTATCATTAATATATTTAAAGTTATCGCCATCCAGAAATAACAATGCCGAACTGCTACGAGCGGAATTGTCCTTCATCAGCGCGTTAATACAGCTGCGAAATGCCGCGCGATTGGCAAGCCCCGTCAGCGGATCGTGCAGCGCGGTACGTAGTAACTGGGCATTTTTAGCCTGAAGCCGTAGCTGCCATTCTTCCATCTCATCCAGAAGGCTATTGAAATCCTGCGCAAACAGGTGAAATTCCGCAATACGCTCATCAGGTACCCGGCGTGAAAAATTTCGGTTAGTGCGAACGTCGTGTACAACTTCAGTAATATTTTGCAGCGCATCCACAACGCCATTGTGTAAATAACGCGTGAGCAGCAGGGCAATGCCGGATGCCAGCAGAATACATCCTGTCAGCACTGCCAGCGATAGCCAGATAAAATGACCAATAAGGCTGTCGCGGGCGACAAGCCGTACTTCGCCGATGGCCCTGCCGTTGTGCCAGACGGGTTGCGATACCGGCAATGGAAAAAGCCAGTGGCTAATTAAGCCGATGAGCTTATCGTCTGCGGCTCGCGCATCATAGCGCCATGAGGCGATAGCACGGCCATTTTTATCGCGGACCTCCGCCGCTGAAAATTGTCCCTGGCGTCCCAGTGTGGCGAGCGTTTCCGCTGCGGCCGCGTTATCGGAAAATACCAGCGCCGCTTCAAGGCTATGGGCCATTGTGGCGGCGGTCAAATCGAGATTTTTTTGCGCATACTGTTTGAGCGTAAGGACAGACGCAACGCAAATTAATAGCCAGATCAATGTCATTGTAAGCAGCACGCTGATTATACTAATCCGCCGTAGTGTGCGTTTAAATGTTGGCCTGGACAGAGAAAATTCCTTATTCATGCTTTTGATTCCGTGCAAGCATTAATACTTCTGGATTCACTCTCACGCCGCTATGCGAGAGGGAGTCCAGGTTGACGGAAAATTTGACTTCATCATTGTTAATGATCAGACAAAATGCGCTGCCAATAATACATTCGGTATTTTGCTCGGCAATTAATAACAAGGCATTAACTGGATAATGACGCGTTAACTCCACCTGATAAGCTGGCGATTCATTGCCAAAGTAAAAACCATCACAGCGGGCGCTCAGGGCTTCTTGTGTGGTACGGATGACAAGCGGTTGATAAGGGAAAGCCCAGTCAGCCTCTTCGCTAAGTACCCTGACAAAACGCGCAGATGAAAATATGCATAGCCTTGGCGGCCCGGATAACGCCGGCCAGTGTGTATAACTGACGATACCGGAGACGATGGCGCGTACGGATTTCTCTTCTTCCGTGACGCGTTGAGCATACAGAGGCAAGCTTGCTAATAATAGCGATAACAGAAGGATAAATCGGTGAGAAAAACGCATTAACAAGTCCCCACCATCTTCATTCGTAAAGCATTAAAATACATCCGTGATTGTTTGTAGCAAAATAACATTATTTTGCCATATCGTCATTATGTCTTATTGATAATATGAATAATTTAATTGGCGTCCCTGATATTAAATTCTTGTGATTATGGTATTAATCACCCTATATCAGAAAGTAAAAATATGTGTGCGGAGAAAAAATAATCAAAAAATAGCGAGCATCGCTCATTTTACCGCTTTTCTGAGGCTGGGAATAAAATAATTCACTTGTTGTGTAAAGTTTTTGATACAAAATGAAGGGGTTTAATCGACTATTTCGCATGGTGTAAAGTTTATTTTACGTAATATGGATTGAAATCTTTACTTTTTGTGGTATGGTTTAAACATCCTCGTGGAGGATCAACTATCGCAAACAAGAAAAGACAGGATCGCCATCATGCAAAAAGACGCGCTGAATAACGTACGTATCACCGATGAACAGGTATTAATGACGCCGGAGCAGCTTAAAGCGGCCTTTCCGTTGAGCCTGGCGCAGGAAGCGCAGATAGCGCAGTCCCGGGGAATCATTTCTGACATTATTGCCGGGCGCGATCCGCGTCTGTTGGTGGTATGCGGTCCTTGTTCTATCCACGATCCTGAAACCGCTCTGGAATATGCCCGTCGATTTAAAGCCCTTGCCGCAGAGGTCAGCGATAGCCTCTATCTGGTAATGCGCGTCTATTTTGAAAAGCCGCGGACTACCGTCGGCTGGAAAGGGCTGATTAACGATCCTCACATGGATGGCTCATTTGATGTGGAAGCCGGGTTGAAAATAGCGCGTCAGCTACTGGTGGAACTGGTGAATATGGGGTTGCCATTGGCGACCGAAGCGTTGGATCCGAACAGCCCGCAATACCTGGGCGATCTGTTTAGCTGGTCGGCGATAGGCGCGCGCACAACCGAATCGCAAACCCACCGCGAAATGGCGTCTGGTCTTTCTATGCCGGTCGGCTTTAAAAACGGCACGGATGGCAGCCTGGCGACAGCGATTAACGCCATGCGCGCCGCTGCTCAACCCCATCGCTTTGTTGGCATTAACCAGGCCGGTCAGGTTGCGTTATTGCAAACCCAGGGAAATCCGCATGGCCATGTGATTTTGCGTGGCGGCAAAGCGCCAAACTATAGCCCGGCAGATGTCGCTCAGTGTGAAAAAGAGATGGAACAGGCGGGACTACGTCCTTCGCTGATGGTAGATTGCAGTCATGGTAACTCCAATAAAGATTATCGCCGCCAGCCAGCCGTTGCCGAATCTGTGGTTGCGCAGATTAAAGATGGCAATCGTTCAATCATTGGCTTAATGATTGAAAGTAATATTCATGAGGGTAATCAGTCTTCCGAACAGCCGCGCAGCGAAATGAAGTATGGCGTTTCCGTCACCGATGCTTGTATTAGCTGGGAGATGACCGATGCCCTGTTACGTGAAATTCATAAAGATTTGAGCGGCCAGCTGGCGGTGCGCGTCGCATAAGAGGTTGTTATGGTTGCTGAATTGACCGCGTTACGCGATCAAATAGATGATGTCGATAAAGCGTTGTTGAATTTACTGGCTAAGCGCCTGGAACTGGTTGCCAAAGTCGGCGAGGTGAAAAGCCGTTTTGGCCTGCCTATTTACGTGCCGGAGCGTGAGGCCTCTATGCTGGCTTCACGACGGGCGGAAGCAGAAGCGATCGGTGTCCCGCCCGATCTCATTGAAGATGTCCTGCGCCGGGTAATGCGTGAATCTTACTCCAGCGAAAATGATAAGGGGTTCAAAACGCTTTGTCCTTCTCTGCGTCCGGTCGTCATTGTGGGCGGCGGCGGACAGATGGGGCGTCTGTTTGAAAAAATGCTCACGCTGTCGGGCTATCAGGTCCGTATTCTGGAACAACAGGACTGGCCGCGCGCCAGGGACATTGTCGCCGATGCCGGAATGGTGATCGTCAGCGTGCCGATTCATGTTACTGAACAGGTCATAGCGCAACTGCCGCCCCTGCCGTCCGACTGTATTCTGGTCGATCTGGCATCGGTGAAAAGCGGTCCGTTGCAGGCAATGTTGGCGGCCCATGATGGCCCCGTGTTGGGCTTGCATCCGATGTTTGGTCCGGACAGCGGGAGCCTGGCGAAGCAGGTGGTGGTCTGGTGTGACGGGCGTCAACCGGAAGCGTATCAGTGGTTCCTTGAGCAAATCCAGGTGTGGGGCGCGCGGTTGCATCGAATTAGCGCTGTCGAGCACGATCAGAACATGGCTTTTATCCAGGCGTTGCGCCACTTTGCTACCTTCGCTTATGGGCTGCATCTGGCGGAAGAGAACGTCCAGCTTGAGCAGCTTCTGGCGCTATCATCGCCGATTTATCGACTGGAGCTGGCGATGGTCGGGCGTCTGTTCGCCCAGGACCCGCAGCTGTATGCGGACATTATTATGTCGTCGGAGCGCAATCTGGCGCTTATCAAGCGTTACTATAAACGTTTTGGCGATGCGATCGGGTTACTGGAACAGGGTGATAAGCAGGCTTTTATCGACAGTTTTCGCAAAGTTGAACACTGGTTTGGCGATTATGCCAGACGCTTCCAGAATGAAAGCCGTGTGTTATTGCGTCAGGCGAATGACAGCCGACCATAACGATGACATCTATACTAAAAGCCAGCTTTGCTGGCTTTTTTCGTTTAAGGAACCGTTATGACTACGCCGCACGTTTTATTTGATTATGTCGGACATCTACCAGAATGCCCCACATGGAGCGAGGATGAAAGCGCGCTGTATTGGACCGATATCCTGGAACAGGAGATCCATCGTTACCATCCGGCGAGCGGGACGCATAGCGTGCTGGCGTTTCCGGAAGAGGTGGGCTGTTTTGCCTTGCGTGAGCAGGGCGGATTTATTGTGGCCATGCGTCATGCTATCTGGCTGGCCGATAAAAATGGATTATTGCAGCGTAAGGTTTGCGACAATCCCTCTAATACGAAACTGGCGCGTTTCAACGATGGCGGCACTGATGGCGATGGACGTTTTTATGCCGGAACGTTCTGGGCGCCAGGTGACTATAATGGCGCGTTGCTGATGCGGATCGATCATGACCTGACGGCAAAAGTGATCCAGTGCGATATCCAGGGACACAACGGCCTGGCGTTCAGCCCGAATAACCAGTGGATGTATACCTCCGATACGCCGAATGGCGTGATATACCGCACGTTACTTGATAAGCATGGCGAACCGGGCAAGCGTGAACTTTTTCGCCATTTTGGCGAAGGAGAAGGACTTCCCGACGGCGCGGCGATGGATAGCGAAGGGTGCTACTGGAGCGCGATGTTTGACGGCTGGCGCGTGGCGCGTTTCTCACCGCAAGGAGAGCAGCTGGAAGAGTACCGGTTGCCGGTACGTTGTCCGACGATGGTTTGCTTTGGCGGCGCAGATATGAAAACGCTGTTTATTACAACTACCAGAGAAAATATGTCTGCTCAGGAAGTGGCGGATTATCCGCTCTCCGGCGCCATCTTCACCCTGCAGGTAGCCGTCGCAGGGATGAAGAAAAGCCGTTTTATTGAACGTCAGGCAGGTTCTACCGGCACGACGTTTTCGCTGGGATAGCAGCCAAGCACTTTCATTGAGCGCGTGATCTCGCCCAGCTCTTTTAGCGCGCTTTGCATTACCTGCGACTCCAGGTTCGCCTGAATATCGAGATAAAACATCTCTTCCCACGGATTGCCGTGAATGGGGCGCGACTCCAGTTTCGTCATGATGAGATTGTGGTTACGCAGCACCAGCAGCGCTTCGACCAGCGCGCCAGCTTGCTGCCCGGTGGCTATTAACAGAGTGGTTTTTGCCGGAACCTGATCGGAAACATTAATGGCTTTGCGCGCCAGTACCAGAAAGCGGGTGATATTCTGCGTCTGGTTTGCGGCGATGCGTTCCAGCACCTGTAAACCGTGCAACATGCCGCCTGCCTCGCTGCCGAGCGCCGCGACGCGCGGAGAGTTTGCCTGCGCGACTTTTTCCATCGCTGCCGACGTACTCTCGGTATAGTCAATTTTCCAGTGCGGATAGCGGCTCAAAAATTTACTGCACTGCTGGAACGGCTGCGGATGGCTGTACACCGTTTCGATGGTATTCAGATCCGTAGCGCCGGAAACCAGTACGCAGTGATCGATAGTGACGGTCATCTCACCGACAATCGACAGACTGGTGTGTTGCAATAAGTCGTACACATCGTTGATAGCGCCGGAGCTGGTGTTCTCTATCGGAACCACGGCGTAATCGGCCTGGCCGGTTTCGACCTGATGAAAAATATCGGTGAATTTTGCGCAACCGCTCTCAATAAATTGCTCAAAATGGCGTGCGGCATACTGGCGCGCCGCGAGATGAGAATAGGAGCCTTTCGGCCCAAGAAACGCAATACGTGCCGAATGAGGGTGAGTATTATTCAGATGTTGTTGCAACAGCGCCTGCTGAGTAAGCACGGAGTCTTCAATGATAAGCTGGAACAGACGGGTAATGTAGTGTGCGTCGAGATGGTGGGCTTTACCGAGATGGATGAGCCTGTCCAGCAGCGCGCGTTCACGATCGATATCCCGAACCGGACGATGCGACAGTAGTTTTGCTTGTCCCACTTCAATCGCCAGCGCGCGTCGTTTTGCCAGTAAGGCCAGTAACTCTTCGTCTAAAGCGCTGATTTTATCTCGCAGCGCCAGTAATGGGTTTTCCGATGTCATAGTGTTGCCTTTTTTGTTATCAATAAAAAAGGCCTCCCGGTGGGGGAGGCCTTCTTGTTCGTCTTCGCATTCTTTATCACATGACGAAACGCCTCCCGGTCAGGGGAAGATAAAAAAGAATGCGAAGAAAAACCGGGTTAGCTTCATAACTGTTTCCTTTGTGTACGTAAGTACAGTACCCGTACTGTTTTAATCCTGTCAACAAAAAACGCGCCCGAAGGCGCGTTGGCGATACACTCAATGTAAGGGACTACTCTTCTTCTGCTTCGACGAAGCTGGCATCTTTCACCGATGCGGTGGCACGACGGGCTTCGCCTTTGTGCTGCACTTTATTGAGCTGCCGTTCCAGCTTGTTGATCAATTCATTAATAGCGGTGTACATATCTTCGTGTTTTGCGCTGGCGACCAGATGTCCGTTCGGTGTATTAATGGTGGCGTCAGCAATAAAGCCCTGTGGCTCTTTAGACAGAATGATATGAGGATTAATCAGGTGAGTTTGCCATTTTTCCAGTTTGGCGAGACGGTCTGCGACATGTTGGCGAATTGCCGGAGTAATTTCCATTTGTTTACTGGTAATGTTCATTGTCATAAATTTTACCTCTTGTCTTTCCCGTCTTGGTGATTCCAGCATACCGTTCTTAATGTCAAAATGTGTGATGTAAATCACATTATTTTGTCACTTTTTGTCAAGGCGAACTTTTTGTGAGGCATCGCAGGAAGAAGCGATCTTTTACTTGAGGAATGGCTGAAAGCAGGCCATATTTGACTGGATGCGTTGCAGTGAAATCATTTCTGTTGCATCAGATATCGAATAAAAAAACGGCAGCCGGAAGGCTGCCGTTTTGCTTGTTGGTATTGCTTCAGGTGTTTTTGCTGTTAGCGGCAATAATTTTCGCGACTTTGTCAGCCTGCGCATTCAGCTGCATCTGACGATAGGCGTTTTCCATCAGCGGCAACGCATCGCGCGTGGCCTGCGTATCAGGATAATTGCGTAGCATACCTTCTACCCGGTTTACGACCGCAACCCATGCGCCGCGCGCGGTATAGTACTCTGCGACGGAATATTCATATTTCGCCAGACGGTCTTTCAGGAATACCAGACGCTTAGTGGCGTCGGTGGTGTACTGGCTATTAGGATAGCTGCGTACCAGTTTCGAAAAGTCATTGAACGCCGCCCGCGCATGTTGCGGATCGCGATCGCTGCGATCGACGCCAAAGAAACCCTGCAGCGCGCTATCATCCAGCGCCATGTTCGTCAGGCCGCGCATGTACATGACATAGTCAATATTAGGGTGCGTTGGATTAAGACGCATAAAACGATCGATGGCGGCCTGCGCTAGCGGCAAATCGGCGTTTTTGTAATAGGCGTAGATAAGATCCAACTGCACCTGCTGAGAATACGGTCCGAATGGATAACGATTATCTAACGCTTCCAATTGCGTTATTGCCTGTTTCCAGTTACCGTCCTGCAGCTTTTGCTGAGCAGTCGCGTAGATTTCATTCGGCGGATTATCGGGCACCTCTTCCTTTGAACCCGAGCAACCCGCCAGAAACAGGCTCAACGTGGCTGCTGCCACCAGATATTTCATGCGCGTCATGACGTTTTGACTTTCCTCAAAATGTTTTACGGGAGATTCTCTGTTCCTGCTCCCGGTTAAGACCAGCTACAATAGCACACTATATTAAACGGCAAAGCCGTAAAACCCAACGTTAAACGAAGAAGCTGTATATGGCACAACGAGTACAACTCACCGCAACGGTCTCCGAAAACCAACTCGGTCAACGCTTAGATCAGGCTTTGGCCGAAATGTTCCCGGATTATTCACGTTCGCGTATAAAAGAATGGATTTTGAATCAGCGCGTGTTGGTCAATGGTCAACTTTGCGATAAGCCAAAAGAAAAAGTGTTAGGCGGCGAGCGGGTGGCTATTGATGCGGAGATCGACGAAGAGATTCGTTTTGAAGCGCAGGATATCCCGTTAGATATTGTTTATGAAGATGACGATATTCTGGTTATCAACAAACCACGCGATCTGGTGGTACATCCTGGCGCGGGTAACCCGGACGGTACGGTACTGAATGCGTTGCTACATTATTATCCGCCGATTGCGGATGTCCCGCGCGCGGGCATTGTGCATCGTCTGGATAAGGACACGACGGGGCTGATGGTGGTGGCCAAAACCGTTCCGGCGCAAACGCGCCTGGTGGAGTCTTTGCAGCTGCGCGAGATCACCCGCGAATATGAAGCGGTCGCGATCGGACATATGACGGCGGGAGGAACGGTGAATGAACCCATCAGTCGTCACCCGACCAAACGTACCCATATGTCGGTGCATCCCATGGGCAAACCGGCGGTGACCCACTACCGCATTATGGAACATTTCCGTGTGCACACGCGTCTTAGGTTGCGTCTGGAGACCGGGCGTACGCACCAGATCCGCGTGCATATGGCGCATATTACGCACCCGTTAGTGGGCGATCAGGTCTACGGTGGTCGTCCACGTCCACCGAAAGGCGCATCGGAAGAGTTTATTTCCACTCTGCGTAAGTTTGACCGCCAGGCGCTTCATGCAACGATGCTGCGTCTCTACCATCCTGTATCGGGTATCGAAATGGAGTGGCACGCGCCGATTCCACAAGATATGGTGGACCTTATCGATGCGATGCGCGCCGATTTCGAAGATCATAAAGATGATGTGGACTGGTTATGAATGCACTGATTGTCCCGCAGTGGCCGCTGCCGAAAGGCGTCGCAGCCTGTAGTTCTACCCGTATTGGCGGGGTGAGTTTACCGCCTTACGACTCGCTGAATCTGGGCGCGCATTGCGGCGATAACCCTGAGCATGTTGAAGAGAACCGCAAGCGTCTGTTTGCGGCGGGCAATCTGCCTTCGAAACCTGTCTGGCTTGAACAGGCTCACGGTAAAAATGTGTTGAGGCTTACCGGGGAACCTTATGCCTCCAAACGTGCGGATGCGTCTTACAGCAATACGCCAGGAACCGTCTGCGCGGTAATGACGGCAGACTGCCTGCCTGTGCTATTCTGTAACCGTGAGGGAACAGAAGTGGCGGCGGCTCATGCGGGCTGGCGCGGATTATGTGAAGGCGTACTGGAGGAAACTGTCACCTGCTTTGCTGACAAACCAGAAAATATCATCGCCTGGTTAGGTCCGGCGATCGGCCCGACCGCGTTTGAAGTGGGGCCGGAAGTGCGTGACGCATTTTTAGCAAAAGATGCGCAAGCCGATAGCGCATTTTTGCCGCACGGGGAAAAATTTCTGGCGGATATTTATCAGCTTGCACGCCAACGTCTGGCGAATACCGGCGTTGAACATGTCTATGGCGGGGATCGCTGCACCTTTAGCGAAAGTGAGACTTTCTTCTCTTATCGTCGCGACAAGACGACAGGTCGTATGGCAAGTTTTATTTGGCTGATATAACCTAAAGAATCAAGACGATCCGGTACGGGTAACTTTCTTTTCACATAATTCAGGTCATTCACCTTGAATAATTGAGGGATGACCTCATTTAATCTCCAGTAGCAATTTTGACCTGTTATGGGAGGAGTTATGCGTCTGGATCGTCTTACTAACAAATTCCAGCTTGCTCTTGCCGATGCCCAGTCGCTCGCGCTGGGGCACGACAACCAATTCATCGAACCTCTTCATTTAATGAGCGCCTTGCTGAACCAGGAAGGGGGATCGATACGTCCTTTATTAACCTCCGCCGGCATTAATGCTGGCCAGTTGCGCACCGCTATCGATCAGGCGCTGAGCCGTTTACCGCAGGTGGAAGGCACCGGCGGCGACGTACAGCCTTCTTCGGAACTGGTACGCGTACTGAACCTTTGCGACAAGCTGGCGCAAAAACGGGGGGACAATTTTATTTCGTCAGAGCTGTTTGTTCTGGCGGCGCTTGAGTCTCGCGGCACGTTAACCGATCTGCTGAAATCAGCTGGTGCGACCACGGCCAATATCACTCAGGCAATTGAACAGATGCGCGGAGGTGAAAGCGTGAACGATCAAGGGGCTGAAGACCAACGTCAGGCCTTGAAAAAATATACCGTCGATCTGACCGAGCGGGCTGAACAAGGTAAGCTTGACCCGGTAATTGGTCGTGATGAAGAAATTCGCCGTACCATTCAGGTACTGCAACGTCGTACTAAAAACAACCCGGTGTTAATCGGTGAGCCGGGCGTAGGTAAAACGGCAATTGTTGAAGGGCTGGCGCAGCGCATTATTAATGGTGAAGTTCCTGAAGGCTTAAAAGGCCGCCGCGTACTGGCGTTGGATATGGGCGCGCTGGTGGCGGGGGCGAAATATCGCGGCGAATTTGAAGAGCGTCTGAAAGGCGTGCTGAACGATCTGGCAAAACAGGAAGGCAACGTCATCCTGTTTATCGATGAGCTGCACACCATGGTTGGCGCAGGTAAGGCCGATGGCGCCATGGACGCCGGGAATATGCTGAAACCGGCGCTGGCGCGTGGTGAACTGCACTGTGTGGGCGCCACCACGCTGGATGAATACCGTCAGTACATTGAAAAAGACGCGGCGCTGGAACGTCGTTTTCAAAAAGTGTTTGTCGCAGAACCTTCAGTGGAAGACACCATTGCTATTCTGCGTGGCCTGAAAGAACGTTACGAGCTGCACCACCATGTGCAGATCACTGACCCGGCGATTGTGGCGGCGGCAACATTGTCTCATCGCTATATCGCCGACCGTCAGTTGCCGGATAAAGCTATCGACCTCATCGATGAAGCGGCATCCAGCATTCGTATGCAGATTGACTCTAAGCCGGAGGAGCTGGACAGGCTCGACCGCCGCATTATTCAGCTCAAACTGGAACAGCAGGCGTTGATGAAAGAGTCTGACGAGGCGAGTAAAAAACGTCTCGATATGCTCAACGAAGAACTGGACGACAAAGAGCGCCAGTATTCTGAGCTGGAAGAAGAGTGGAAAGCGGAAAAAGCGTCGCTCTCAGGTACGCAAACTATTAAAGCGGAGCTGGAGCAGGCGAAGATTGCCATCGAGCAGGCGCGTCGCGTTGGCGACCTGGCGCGAATGTCTGAACTGCAGTACGGCAAAATTCCGGAGCTGGAAAAACAGTTGGAAGCCGCGACCCAGTCGGAAGGTAAAACCATGCGTCTGTTACGTAACAAAGTAACGGATGCGGAAATTGCCGAAGTGCTGGCGCGCTGGACCGGTATTCCGGTTGCCAGAATGCTGGAAGGCGAACGTGAAAAACTGTTGCGTATGGAACAAGAGTTACACAGCCGTGTGATCGGGCAGAATGAAGCCGTTGAAGCAGTATCGAACGCCATACGTCGTAGCCGCGCGGGGCTGTCCGATCCGAACCGTCCGATTGGTTCCTTCCTGTTCCTTGGGCCGACGGGGGTCGGTAAAACCGAACTGTGTAAAGCGCTGGCTAACTTTATGTTCGACAGCGACGACGCGATGGTGCGTATCGACATGTCTGAGTTTATGGAGAAACACTCCGTGTCTCGTTTGGTCGGGGCGCCTCCGGGATATGTCGGCTATGAAGAAGGCGGTTATTTGACGGAAGCGGTGCGCCGTCGCCCTTATTCCGTCATCTTGTTGGATGAAGTGGAAAAAGCGCATCCGGATGTATTCAACATTCTGTTGCAGGTGCTGGACGACGGTCGACTGACTGACGGGCAGGGGAGAACGGTCGACTTCCGTAATACGGTGGTCATTATGACTTCTAACCTCGGTTCCGATCTCATTCAGGAGCGCTTTGGCGAACTGGATTACGGTCGAATGAAAGAGATGGTGCTGGGTGTGGTTAGCCAAAACTTCCGTCCGGAATTTATCAACCGTATTGATGAAGTTGTGGTATTCCATCCGTTAGGTGAACAACACATCGCTTCTATTGCTCAGATCCAGCTGCAGCGTCTATACAAACGTCTGGAAGAACGTGGTTATGAAATCCATATCTCCGACGAGGCGCTGAAACTGTTGAGCGCCAACGGTTACGATCCGGTCTACGGGGCGCGTCCGTTAAAACGTGCTATTCAACAGCAGATCGAAAACCCACTGGCGCAGCAAATCCTGTCTGGTGAACTGGTTCCTGGCAAAGTGATTCGCCTTGAAGCCAATGATGATCGTATTGTGGCAGTGCAGTAAGTCACAAATTTGAATAAAACGGGCCCTGACGGGCTCGTTTTTGTTTAAAAACCAGGCGAAAATAGGCTTTTGGTTCAAATGTTGTTTGAAAAGTGAACGGTTGAGCTTTTTTTTGCATTTAGGTCTTGTCAGGCTCTAATAACTCCCTATAATGCGCCACCACTGACACGGAACAACGGCATACAGGCCGCCGGGTCAGAAAGGCTTCGTTAAGAAGTCTGTGAGGAAAGCGAAAATAAAGGCTTGACTCAAAAAGAGGAAAGCGTAATATACGCCACCTCGCAACGGTGAGCGAAAGCCGCGTTGCACTGCTCTTTAACAATTTATCAGACAATCTGTGTGGGCACTCGAAGATACGGATTCTTGACGTCGCAAGACGAAAAATGAATAACAAGTCTCAAGAGTGAACACGTAATTCATTACGAAGTTTAATTCATTGAGCATCAAACTTTTAAATTGAAGAGTTTGATCATGGCTCAGATTGAACGCTGGCGGCAGGCCTAACACATGCAAGTCGAACGGTAACAGGAAGCAGCTTGCTGCTTCGCTGACGAGTGGCGGACGGGTGAGTAATGTCTGGGAAACTGCCTGATGGAGGGGGATAACTACTGGAAACGGTGGCTAATACCGCATAACGTCGCAAGACCAAAGAGGGGGACCTTCGGGCCTCTTGCCATCAGATGTGCCCAGATGGGATTAGCTTGTTGGTGAGGTAACGGCTCACCAAGGCAACGATCCCTAGCTGGTCTGAGAGGATGACCAGCCACACTGGAACTGAGACACGGTCCAGACTCCTACGGGAGGCAGCAGTGGGGAATATTGCACAATGGGCGCAAGCCTGATGCAGCCATGCCGCGTGTATGAAGAAGGCCTTCGGGTTGTAAAGTACTTTCAGCGGGGAGGAAGGTGTTGTGGTTAATAACCGCAGCAATTGACGTTACCCGCAGAAGAAGCACCGGCTAACTCCGTGCCAGCAGCCGCGGTAATACGGAGGGTGCAAGCGTTAATCGGAATTACTGGGCGTAAAGCGCACGCAGGCGGTCTGTCAAGTCGGATGTGAAATCCCCGGGCTCAACCTGGGAACTGCATTCGAAACTGGCAGGCTTGAGTCTTGTAGAGGGGGGTAGAATTCCAGGTGTAGCGGTGAAATGCGTAGAGATCTGGAGGAATACCGGTGGCGAAGGCGGCCCCCTGGACAAAGACTGACGCTCAGGTGCGAAAGCGTGGGGAGCAAACAGGATTAGATACCCTGGTAGTCCACGCCGTAAACGATGTCTACTTGGAGGTTGTGCCCTTGAGGCGTGGCTTCCGGAGCTAACGCGTTAAGTAGACCGCCTGGGGAGTACGGCCGCAAGGTTAAAACTCAAATGAATTGACGGGGGCCCGCACAAGCGGTGGAGCATGTGGTTTAATTCGATGCAACGCGAAGAACCTTACCTGGTCTTGACATCCACGGAAGTTTTCAGAGATGAGAATGTGCCTTCGGGAACCGTGAGACAGGTGCTGCATGGCTGTCGTCAGCTCGTGTTGTGAAATGTTGGGTTAAGTCCCGCAACGAGCGCAACCCTTATCCTTTGTTGCCAGCGATTAGGTCGGGAACTCAAAGGAGACTGCCAGTGATAAACTGGAGGAAGGTGGGGATGACGTCAAGTCATCATGGCCCTTACGACCAGGGCTACACACGTGCTACAATGGCGCATACAAAGAGAAGCGACCTCGCGAGAGCAAGCGGACCTCATAAAGTGCGTCGTAGTCCGGATTGGAGTCTGCAACTCGACTCCATGAAGTCGGAATCGCTAGTAATCGTGGATCAGAATGCCACGGTGAATACGTTCCCGGGCCTTGTACACACCGCCCGTCACACCATGGGAGTGGGTTGCAAAAGAAGTAGGTAGCTTAACCTTCGGGAGGGCGCTTACCACTTTGTGATTCATGACTGGGGTGAAGTCGTAACAAGGTAACCGTAGGGGAACCTGCGGTTGGATCACCTCCTTACCTGAAAGAAGCGTACTTTGCAGTGCTCACACAGATTGTCTGATAGAAAGTAAAAAGCAAGGCGTCTTGCGAAGCAGACTGATACGTCCCCTTCGTCTAGAGGCCCAGGACACCGCCCTTTCACGGCGGTAACAGGGGTTCGAATCCCCTAGGGGACGCCAGCGTTCAAACTGATGAGGTCAAACCTCCAGGGGACGCCACTTGCTGGTTTGTGAGTGAAAGTCACCTGCCTTAATATCTCAAAACTGACTTACGAGTCACGTTTGAGATATTTGCTCTTTAAAAATCTGGATCAAGCTGAAAATTGAAACACAGAACAACGAAAGTTGTTCGTGAGTCTCTCAAATTTTCGCAACACGATGATGAATCGTAAGAAACATCTTCGGGTTGTGAGGTTAAGCGACTAAGCGTACACGGTGGATGCCCTGGCAGTCAGAGGCGATGAAGGACGTGCTAATCTGCGATAAGCGCCGGTAAGGTGATATGAACCGTTATAACCGGCGATTTCCGAATGGGGAAACCCAGTGTGATTCGTCACACTATCATTAACTGAATCCATAGGTTAATGAGGCGAACCGGGGGAACTGAAACATCTAAGTACCCCGAGGAAAAGAAATCAACCGAGATTCCCCCAGTAGCGGCGAGCGAACGGGGAGGAGCCCAGAGCCTGAATCAGCATGTGTGTTAGTGGAAGCGTCTGGAAAGGCGCGCGATACAGGGTGACAGCCCCGTACACAAAAGCGCATGTGCTGTGAGCTCGATGAGTAGGGCGGGACACGTGGTATCCTGTCTGAATATGGGGGGACCATCCTCCAAGGCTAAATACTCCTGACTGACCGATAGTGAACCAGTACCGTGAGGGAAAGGCGAAAAGAACCCCGGCGAGGGGAGTGAAAAAGAACCTGAAACCGTGTACGTACAAGCAGTGGGAGCACAGGTTTACCTGTGTGACTGCGTACCTTTTGTATAATGGGTCAGCGACTTATATTCTGTAGCAAGGTTAACCGAATAGGGGAGCCGGAGGGAAACCGAGTCTTAATTGGGCGTTAAGTTGCAGGGTATAGACCCGAAACCCGGTGATCTAGCCATGGGCAGGTTGAAGGTTGGGTAACACTAACTGGAGGACCGAACCGACTAATGTTGAAAAATTAGCGGATGACCTGTGGCTGGGGGTGAAAGGCCAATCAAACCGGGAGATAGCTGGTTCTCCCCGAAAGCTATTTAGGTAGCGCCTCGTGAATTCATCTCCGGGGGTAGAGCACTGTTTCGGCTAGGGGGCCATCCCGGCTTACCAACCCGATGCAAACTGCGAATACCGGAGAATGTTATCACGGGAGACACGCGGCGGGTGCTAACGTCCGTCGTGAAGAGGGAAACAACCCAGACCGCCAGCTAAGGTCCCAAAGTCATGGTTAAGTGGGAAACGATGTGGGAAGGCCCAGACAGCCAGGATGTTGGCTTAGAAGCAGCCATCATTTAAAGAAAGCGTAATAGCTCACTGGTCGAGTCGGCCTGCGCGGAAGATGTAACGGGGCTAAACCATGCACCGAAGCTGCGGCAGCGACACTGTGTGTTGTTGGGTAGGGGAGCGTTCTGTAAGCCTGCGAAGGTGGCCTGTGAGGGTTGCTGGAGGTATCAGAAGTGCGAATGCTGACATAAGTAACGATAAAGCGGGTGAAAAGCCCGCTCGCCGGAAGACCAAGGGTTCCTGTCCAACGTTAATCGGGGCAGGGTGAGTCGACCCCTAAGGCGAGGCCGAAAGGCGTAGTCGATGGGAAACGGGTTAATATTCCCGTACTTGGTGTTACTGCGAAGGGGGGACGGAGAAGGCTATGTTGGCCGGGCGACGGTTGTCCCGGTTTAAGCGTGTAGGTGTGTGTTCCAGGTAAATCCGGTTCACTTTAACACTGAGGCGTGACGACGAGGCACTACGGTGCTGAAGCAACAAATGCCCTGCTTCCAGGAAAAGCCTCTAAGCATCAGGTAACATCAAATCGTACCCCAAACCGACACAGGTGGTCAGGTAGAGAATACCAAGGCGCTTGAGAGAACTCGGGTGAAGGAACTAGGCAAAATGGTGCCGTAACTTCGGGAGAAGGCACGCTGACACGTAGGTGAAGTGATTTACTCATGGAGCTGAAGTCAGTCGAAGATACCAGCTGGCTGCAACTGTTTATTAAAAACACAGCACTGTGCAAACACGAAAGTGGACGTATACGGTGTGACGCCTGCCCGGTGCCGGAAGGTTAATTGATGGGGTCAGCGCAAGCGAAGCTCCTGATCGAAGCCCCGGTAAACGGCGGCCGTAACTATAACGGTCCTAAGGTAGCGAAATTCCTTGTCGGGTAAGTTCCGACCTGCACGAATGGCGTAATGATGGCCAGGCTGTCTCCACCCGAGACTCAGTGAAATTGAACTCGCTGTGAAGATGCAGTGTACCCGCGGCAAGACGGAAAGACCCCGTGAACCTTTACTATAGCTTGACACTGAACATTGAGCCTTGATGTGTAGGATAGGTGGGAGGCTTTGAAGTGTGGACGCCAGTCTGCATGGAGCCGACCTTGAAATACCACCCTTTAATGTTTGATGTTCTAACGTGGACCCGTAATCCGGGTTGCGGACAGTGTCTGGTGGGTAGTTTGACTGGGGCGGTCTCCTCCTAAAGAGTAACGGAGGAGCACGAAGGTTGGCTAATCCTGGTCGGACATCAGGAGGTTAGTGCAATGGCATAAGCCAGCTTGACTGCGAGCGTGACGGCGCGAGCAGGTGCGAAAGCAGGTCATAGTGATCCGGTGGTTCTGAATGGAAGGGCCATCGCTCAACGGATAAAAGGTACTCCGGGGATAACAGGCTGATACCGCCCAAGAGTTCATATCGACGGCGGTGTTTGGCACCTCGATGTCGGCTCATCACATCCTGGGGCTGAAGTAGGTCCCAAGGGTATGGCTGTTCGCCATTTAAAGTGGTACGCGAGCTGGGTTTAGAACGTCGTGAGACAGTTCGGTCCCTATCTGCCGTGGGCGCTGGAGAACTGAGGGGGGCTGCTCCTAGTACGAGAGGACCGGAGTGGACGCATCACTGGTGTTCGGGTTGTCATGCCAATGGCACTGCCCGGTAGCTAAATGCGGAAGAGATAAGTGCTGAAAGCATCTAAGCACGAAACTTGCCCCGAGATGAGTTCTCCCTGAGACTTAGAGTCTCCTGAAGGAACGTTGAAGACGACGACGTTGATAGGCCGGGTGTGTAAGCGCAGCGATGCGTTGAGCTAACCGGTACTAATGAACCGTGAGGCTTAACCTTACAACGCCAAAGATGTTTTGGCGGATGAGAGATGATTTTCAGCACTGATTCAGAGTTGAGTACGCAATAATTTGCGCAGCAGCAAGGCGGCAAGCGAAGGAAAGGAAGGAGCATACAGAAGTATGTGACTGACTTTACGAGCGCGGGCAACGCCGCTGATGCGATAAAGAATTGCGTACAGAGCACAAAAGAATTTGCCTGGCGGCACTAGCGCGGTGGTCCCACCTGACCCCATGCCGAACTCAGAAGTGAAACGCCGTAGCGCCGATGGTAGTGTGGGGTCTCCCCATGCGAGAGTAGGGAACTGCCAGGCATCAAATTAAGCAAAAGGCTCAGTCGAAAGACAGGGCCTTTTGTTTTATCTGTAGTCTGTCGGTGAGCACTCGTTGCGCAGCAACGGCCCGTAGGGTGGCGGGCAGGACGCCCGCCATAAACTGCCAGGCATCAGACAAGTGAAGAAGCCCGTCCGTCAGGATGGGCTTTTTTGCGTGTGTGGTAACTGTAAAAATGTAGGCCTGATAAGCGCAGCGCCATCAGGCAACCGGCACCGCCGGATGGCAGCTTCGCCTTATCCGGCCCACAGCAATTATTCCGCCTACGAAGTTGGTGCTCTTGTAGAACTGATAAGAGCACAACCCACCCAATCGTTAACGATGAACTATCCTTTACACGTGCTTATATAAGCAGTGAGGATTTTCATTGGCTATCAAACCTTTTAACTACCAGCAGGACTTTTCCAGCATCGACTTCCGCCAGCAGCCTGAATTGTATCAGGTTGGACGAGGCGAGCAGGGGGTGCTACTGGTTGAACCCTACAAAAGCGAAATTCTTCCTTTCTGGCGCTATAAAGATGAAGCATCGGCGATGAAATCCGCAGAGCAGATCTACCAGTTGTTCGAAGCTTACCGGCAGCAGGATGATTTCGTTGGTATGGACATGGCGCGTAAATTTATTCAGATGGGATACACCCGCGCCAGGCGATACGCTAACTATAAAGGCGGTAAAAAGTATGCAGAAGACGGCAGCCTGAATACACGGGGTAATGATCCTATTAAGGCCGCGGCGGCAACGGTTTTCAAAGGTTGGTGGGATAAAATCCGTCAGGACGAAGACTATCTGAAACGGAAACGCCAGCATCAGGCACGGTGGGGATAAAAATTAGCAAACAAATAATTAACACTTTATTTACTTTTTGGTCTCGCGTAATCTGAATCTCCAAAATAAAAGGCCGATTAAGCCTGGCAACAAGGAGAACAGTATGGCAGAAATTATTCAGCGTATAGATAAAAACAACGCTGAGGCTCCGGAGATGCGGCGACGCATATGGGCTATCGTGGGGGCCTCTTCCGGAAACTTAGTGGAATGGTTTGATTTCTACGTCTACTCTTTCTGCTCGCTCTATTTTGCACATATCTTCTTTCCTTCTGGTAATACCACTACTCAGCTTTTGCAAACGGCAGGCGTCTTTGCCGCCGGTTTTTTAATGCGGCCTATCGGTGGTTGGCTGTTTGGACGCATTGCCGATCGACGCGGGCGCAAAGCCTCAATGTTGATTTCGGTGTGCATGATGTGCATGGGGTCGCTGGTGATTGCCTGCTTACCTGGTTACGATACCATCGGCACCTGGGCGCCGGCGCTGCTACTTATTGCAAGGTTATTTCAGGGGCTCTCGGTAGGGGGAGAGTATGGGACCAGCGCGACATATATGAGTGAAGTTGCGCTTGAAGGTCGTAAGGGATTTTTCGCCTCGTTTCAGTACGTTACGCTTATCGGTGGCCAACTACTGGCATTGCTGGTCGTTGTGATTTTGCAGCAGGTTCTGGAAGATGCTGAACTTCGTGCCTGGGGATGGCGTATTCCCTTTGCGCTGGGCGCCGTGCTGGCGGTTGTGGCGTTATGGCTACGTCGCCAACTGGATGAAACCTCGAAGCATGAGACTCGCGCATTAAAAGAAGCCGGTTCGTTGAAAGGTTTGTGGCGTAATCGCAAAGCCTTTTTGATGGTGCTTGGTTTCACCGCGGCAGGCTCGCTGTGTTTTTATACTTTCACCACCTATATGCAGAAATATCTGGTAAATACAGCAGGTATGCATGCCAATGTCGCCAGCGGCATTATGACGGTCGCGCTGTGTGTTTTCATGTTGGTACAGCCGTTATTCGGCGCGTTATCCGATAAGATTGGCAGGCGCACTTCTATGCTATGTTTTGGCGCGCTCGCGACGCTTTTCACCGTTCCAATTCTCTCCGCGTTGCAGAATGTGACGTCGCCTTATGCCGCATTTGCTTTAGTGATGTGCGCGCTATTGATTGTGAGTTTCTATACCTCGATTAGCGGGATCCTGAAAGCGGAGATGTTTCCGGCGCAGGTTCGCGCCCTGGGCGTCGGTTTATCCTATGCGGTAGCAAATGCGTTATTTGGCGGCTCTGCGGAATATGTCGCGCTGTCGCTAAAATCTGTCGGTATGGAGAGTTCGTTCTTCTGGTATGTTACCGCGATGGCCGTTCTGGCTTTCCTGGTTTCGCTGATGTTGCACCGTAAAGGAAAGGGCTTGCGCCTTTAGTATCGCGCCATTTGCCAGATAGCGTAACCGGTTGTCGCGCCAGCGACATCCCAGACAAAATCTTTCCAGCTCCAGCCGCTGCCTTCCGGGCGGCTGTCCCAGAGTTCTTTTGAGGCTCCGAGACTCAAAGAAAACATCAGCCCTATCGCTGCGCTGCGGTCAGGGCTTACTCCCTGGTGACGCGCATACTCATTACCGGCTGCCGATAGCATCGCTGATGCCATAAAATGCTGGGCTTTATCCTGACCGCTCCAGTGGTCGTTAGCCAGATGGCTGCACCCGGAGAGAAACAACACCGCAAAAGGAATCAACACGCGCACGCTCACTCCTAAGAGAAAACCCCGTACAGGACGGGGCTTCGATTACAGGATACGGCTAATTAATCTGTCGATGCGGATCCGACGCAGGCGGCGAATCAATTTACGCACTTTTATCGGATAGTCGGCAATGCTCTGCAGGTCACGATAATGTTTTACGATGGTTGTGTGCGTTCGGATAAGTTCCAGCTCTTTTTCCCGCTGAGGGGCAAGCTCCTGCTTAGGATCGTGGATCAGAATGGCGTTTTCCAGATCCAGACGCCAGGCGCGAGGATTCAGATTGTTGCCGGTGAGTAGCATCCATTTATCATCTACCCACATCCCTTTCAAATGATAGGTATTGTCGTCATCTTTCCACAGACGCACCACAAGCTGATCGGTATTGACGTAATACTGTAAACGGCTCAGGAAGCGGCGCAGGTTAATCTCATAGAGATAGGGCAGCGCGCCAATGATCTTGAACGGTTCATCTTCCGGAATGTAAAAATCATTCGCGGTTTTATCGCCAACAATGATTTCGACTTTCTTTCCGTCGCGCAGTAGCTGAATAATATTCCGCACCAGTACCGCTGGTAGATTGAAGTAAGGGGTACAAATGGTGAGCTTATGCTCCGCACAGGGCATGAGATGGAAAATGGTTTTGTTCAGCAGACTGGATTTGCCAAGCCCGACCAGCGGCGTAACGGAGAGTTGCTCGTCATTAGCGTCACCCTGAAAATGATATGACGCATCACGCAGCTCCTGACGGTATAAGCGGATATCGTTTTTAATCTCCGGGCTTTTCGGACGCTGGGTATTATCCAGACGATTCACACCACGGCCATTCATCAGATTTTGCGTCACCCAGTCAAACATGATGTCTGCCATTTGCCGATTGCGAATCAGCTGGTAGCGATCGTAGCGATATTTGTCATGCTGATGGAGATAGACATCGTTCAGGCTGGCGCCGCTGTACAGGACGCTATCATCAATGATAAAGCCTTTAAAATGCAGTACGCCAAGCGCTTCTCGCGTATTAATCGGTACGCCGTAAACCGGGACATCAATGCCGGGGTTTTCCTGCGCCAGTCGGCAATACCAGTCTGCATTGGTATTCGAGGCCGCTGCGCCAATGCGCCCGCGTTGCGCGCGATGCCAGTCGACCAGCACCCTCACGTCCAGTTCAGGACGCTGCCGTTTAGCCGCATAGAGCGCGTCGAGTATACCTTTACCCCCATCGTCCTGTTCCAGATACAGGGCAACGATACAAATACGCTGCGTCGCGCTGGCGATTTTCTCCAGCAGTGTCTCCCGAAAAGTAGCAGGAGTATAAAAGAAATCTACATCATCAACTGACTGAGAAATCTTAGGGAGTTGGGCAAGGTGTTGTTGATGTTTATTACGCTTAAATTTTGACAACATCACAGTGCATTTCTTCTCTGTTCATTGAAGGGTCCTCTGTGCTATGCAGACGACATAAGCGAGCAATAATAACATCAGTACCCGTTAAAGTGGTCAACATTTCCAGTACATTACTCACGATTCATCACATTTGGCCAGATTCAGCGTCAATCCCACGATGCCCTCTTCGAGCTGAATATCGACCTGAAATCCCAGTTTTCTGGCCAGCGCGACCATGCCGCGATTGTTTGGCATCGTAATACCGTTCAGCCGCTTCAATCCGTGATCGCGAGTATAGGCAATCAATTTCTCCATTAAACGGCGTCCTAAACCCAACCCTTTAAGATCTGAACGCACCAATACGGCAAATTCGGCATCTACGTTGTCAGGATCGGAGATCGCGCGCGTTACGCCGAGGATCTCTTCAGCGTTGTCCATCCGCCTCACGGCCACAAAGGCCATTTCTCGATCGTAGTCGATCTGCGTCATGTTGGCTAAATCTTCATGGGTGAATTCGTTGATCTCGCTGAAATAACGGTAGTAAAGATCCTCTTTGGTGACCTGTGCGATGAATTGTCGCAGTTGGGGCTCATCTTCCGGCAGGATAGGACGGAACAGGCAGCGATCGCCATTTTTCATCTCCACCCACTCTTCAAGCTGGTGGGGATAGGGGCGTACCGCAAGTCGACTTTCGTTATCGCCATCAAACGGGGCAATATCCAGCGTCACATCCAGCGCGGTAAACTCACTGGCGGAAGCCAGCAGCGGATGGATATCCAGACGCTGAATTTCCGGGCAGTCGACAATCAGGTTTGAAACCTGGACCAGCAATTGGCTTAAACCGACAATATCCAGCGGACGCAGCGCGCTACGGGCGCGAATTTTCCGCTGTTTAATGCCCTGAATCACCAGATAGCGCGCCAGATTCATGTTGAGCGGCGGCAGCGCGACGACAGCCTGCTCTTCCGGACGCCACTCTACGCCGCCTTCACCCAACATAATCAAAGGACCAAACACCGGATCGTGCTCGACCACCACACGAAGCTCCTGCGCGCCGGCGCGGTTAGCCATGCTTTGTACCAGCAAACCGTGAATCCGCGCCTGCGGCCAGGCCATCTTTACACGATCGAAAATGGCGTTCGCGGCCTGTTGTACCTCGCTTGCGGTCCGCAGGTAAAGCATGACCCCCTGAACTTCAGATTTATGCGGAATGTCGGGCGAGCGCAGCTTGAGAGCTACCGGATAGCCTATCTGTTCGGCGATATGCACCGCTTCAGCGCTGTCGCTGGCAATCCAGGTTGGGA
Source organism: Salmonella sp. SSDFZ54 (assembly GCF_004010735.1). Lineage (NCBI taxonomy): Bacteria > Pseudomonadati > Pseudomonadota > Gammaproteobacteria > Enterobacterales > Enterobacteriaceae > Salmonella > Salmonella sp. SSDFZ54. The sequence goes on along the minus strand of NZ_CP034819.1, from coordinate 585,790 downwards.
GCGTGTGCAGCCCATAGGCGTGTAAAATCGGCTGTACTTCATGGGTATCCAGTGAGGTGGCGCCTTCCGCAATCGCCCGCTGTAACAGATTATGCGCCTCAGCGGTATTGGACGTCAGGTTACTCGGCAGCGCTGGCGTTTCCCGCAGTTGCTTCTGGTTACGCCGGTATTCCACCATATGCATAAACGCGGTAATCGTGCCTTCCGGCGTGCGGTAGGTTGGTAATCCGGCTTCGCTGAATAGCCGTCTTGCCTCCTGAGACGAGAACTCGCCGCACCAGTTTGTCAGCAGCGTAACAAACTTGCCTCTGGGGTGGCGCTTAATCGTCTCGATCAGAGCATGGGCGCTTTCCGTACCCGGCGCGGCAGCGCTGGGAGAGTGGATAACCATAAGCGCGTCAAAATCCTGACTGGCGAGCAGGATATCCAGCGTTTTGACGTAATGTTCGCTGCTGGCGTCATCACACAGATCCAGCGGATTGGCAATATCAATGCGCGCGGGAAGCGACTGCCGTAGTTGCAGGCAGGTCTCTTCGCTCAACGTCGCCAGCTTGCCGTTACGCGACCACAACTCATCTAACGCCAGCGCGGCAGGCGCGGCGCCATTGCTGATGATCATCAGTCTGTCGCCGCGTAGCGGACGCATATGGCTCAGTGTTTCGACGGCGGAAAAAAGCTCGTGCGTATCCTGGACTCGCAGCAGGCCTGCGCGCTGGATGGCCGCATCCCACGCAGGGTCCATTCCCGCGCTGGTATTAAGTAAACGCTGGGCTGCCGGGCTTCGGCCGCTTTTAATCACCAGAATCGGTTTGTTACGTGAAGCGCTACGGGCGGCGGAAACAAAACGGCGGGCGTCGCTTAACTGTTCCAGATAGAGCAAAATCGCGCTGGTCTTGCTGTCGCGCGCCAGATAGTCCAGTAGTTCATCGACATCAATATCCAGGCTATCGCCCAGCGCGATAAAGTAGGAAAAGCCCATTTCACGCTGTTGCGCCCAGTCAAGAATAGTATTGGACACGGCGGCAGACTGGGAAATAAAAGCGAGCTTGCCCTGTTTAATCGGGACGGGAGAAAAGCTGGCATTCAGCCCTTGCCACGGCGCGAGGAGCCCAAGACTGTTTGGACCCAGCAGACGCATTTTATAATGCCGGGCACAGGCAAGAAGTTCTTCATGTTGCGACGTGGGAGCAGAAAGGATAATGCACGTTTTACACCCTTTCGCGCCAAGCGCGTCCAGTAACGCCAGGTTACGGCTGGCGTTAGTGCATAAAATAGCCAGATCGGGAGTAAAAGGAAGACTGGCGATATCCGGCCAGGCCATGACGCCTAAAACGGCTTTCCAGGCGGGCGTCACGGGAAGGACGGGGCCATTGAATCCGCCCGCCAACAAGTTACGCATCATCAGGTAACCCGCGCGGTGGGGCTTCATTGATGCGCCAATCACCGCGATCGATTTTGGTCGCAGTAGCGCTTCCAGTCCTTGCTGGCTCATACCGGTTTCCCTTACACAGAAGTGACCGGATAATTTTAAACGCTTTCGCTATTTTATGCTGTGACGTTTCCCGGATGTTGCGTTTTTCCTGCCAGATAGCGCGTTTTAAAACGGGTAAAATGTTCACCTAAACTGGTTGCCGCCTCGGTATCTCCCGCCAGATCTAGCAACGCTATGGCGACTTCGGCGGTACAATATTGCCCTTCGGCATGGATTTCACGCAGACGATAAGCTGAAAGACGCGATAAATCGACGGAAATGACCGGCAGATGATCCAGATAAGGGCTTTTACGAAACATTTTACGTGCTTCGGGCCAGGTGCCGTCCAGCATGATAAACAGCGGCGGTTTCCCGGCGGGCGGGGTGGAAATGACCTCGCGCGCTTCGCCGGCGTAGGACGCAGGAAAGACCACTATCGGTTGATAATCCGGATGCTGTACCAACTCCAGCAACGCCTGTGGCGGCTCGGTACGCGACCACTGAAACGCCGCGGTATCCGGCAAAATATCGGCTATCAGCCGGCCGGTATTGCTGGGTTTCATCGGTTCAGTGTCAAACATGACCAGACAAAAACGGCTTTTCGCCTGAGAAGGCGTTAACGTATCACACAGGCAAGATTTTAGCGGCAGCAGGCAGCGTTGACAGCGGCGAACCCGATTGCCTCTGGCAAGAAAAGGGCGTGTAGCGCGCGCAAGCCGTTCGGCGCGTAACTGAAGGACAGCGTTATTGGTCATAGAAAGCGTTTGCGGAGAAAAACGCTATTGTGGCAGAGGTGAAAACGGGGCACAAGATGCGCCCCGTGGCGTTTACAGCGCTTCGTTCAGCCAGCTGTCGAAAGGCGCTTTAGGCACTGCGCCATTAAGCATATCGACCACTTGTCCATGTTTAAAAATCATAATCGTCGGGATGCTGCGAATACCGAAACGGGCGCTGAGTTCCCGTTCCGCCTCGGTATTCACTTTGACGAAACGGACTTTACCGCTGCGCTCTTCTGCGACATCCTCGAAGATTGGCGCAAAGTTACGGCAAGGGCCGCACCAGGGGGCCCAAAAGTCGATCACCACTGGAAGATCGTCCTTCAACAGTTTGTCCAGCGTTTCGCCGGTCGCATTAATGACTTCTCCGTCAAACAACTCATGACCGCAGCGTCCACATTTTGCCGCATCCTGAAGCCGATCGTCGGGGATGCGGTTAATGGCCTGACAATGGGTACAAACGGTGTTCATAGCTAACCTCTGAATACGTCGGAAGACGTCCCGCTACGCGCGGGATGTTTCTATAATGTTACATATTATCGAGGAGTCTGTGCTAAACAACAATGTGTTTTATTCAATGAGTACAATAGTCGCAAGCTTTTAAACGAAATCATGGCTAACCGGATGCACATCGGGTAATCTTCGCGCTTCGCGCAGCGCTGGTGGAGAAAAGCATGAACGATGAATTAAAAAACAAAAGCGGCAAAGTCAAAGTGATGTATGTCCGTAGTGATGATGACTCTGATAAACGCACCCATAACCCGCGTACCGGGAAAGGGGGAGGCCGCCCAGCAAAGTCTCGCACTGACGGTGGACGTCGCCCCGCCCGTGATGAGCGAAATAATCAGAGCCGTGACCGTAAACATGAAACTTCGCCGTGGCGCACCGTGTCCCGCGCGCCAGGCGATGAAACGCCTGAGAAAGTCGATCATGGTGGTATTAGCGGTAAAAGTTTTATCGACCCTGAAGTTTTGCGTCGCCAGCGTGCGGAAGAGACGCGCGTCTACGGCGAAAATGCCTGCCAGGCGCTATTCCAGAGCCGTCCTGACGCCATCGTGCGCGCATGGTTTATCCAAAGCGTAACGCCGCGTTTTAAAGAGGCGCTGCGCTGGATGGCGGCGAATCGTAAAGCCTACCATGTGGTGGATGAAGCCGAACTGGCAAAAGCGTCCGGGACTGAGCACCACGGCGGCGTGTGTTTCCTGATTAAAAAGCGTAACGGTACGACCGTTAAGCAATGGGTAAAGCAGGCGGCGGATCAAGACTGCGTGCTGGCGTTGGAAGATGTCGCTAACCCGCATAATCTGGGCGGCATGATGCGTAGCTGCGCGCACTTCGGCGTGAAGGGCGTGGTGGTACAGGATGCGGCGTTGCTGGAGTCCGGCGCGGCGATTCGTACTGCGGAAGGCGGGGCGGAGCATGTCCAGCCGATCACTGGTGAAAGCATTGTTGACGTACTGGATGACTTTCGTCAGGCGGGGTACACCGTGGTGACGACGTCCAGCGATCGCGGTCAGGCGCTCTTTAGTACGACCCTGCCGGAAAAGATGGTGCTGGTCTTAGGCCGTGAATATGACTACCTGCCGGAAGCGGCGCGCGAACCCGACGATCTATGCGTGAAAATTAACGGCACCGGGAACGTGGAAAGCCTGAATGTGTCGGTTGCGACAGGCGTGCTGCTCGCCGAGTGGTGGCGACAGAATAAAGCGTAAGGGCTGCAGCCCGGTGACGCAACGCGCGCCGGGCCAATGATGTACTTCCTACCGCCCGGTCAGACAAGGCGCTTTCGCGCCGTTATCCGGGCGATAAAACGGCGAGCCGCCAACGTTATTCACTCTCAGCCGGTAATACTGGCGTCCAGTCGATAGTTTTCTCGCCGTGTTGTTCCAGCCATTGGTTCGTTAGCGCAAAATGGTTACAGCCAAAAAATCCGCGGTGCGCAGAGAGTGGCGAGGGATGCGGAGCTTTCAGAATATGGTGGCGCTGTGGATCAATAATCGCGCCTTTCTTCTGGGCGTGCGAGCCCCACAGCAGGAAGACGACCCCTTCGCGGTGTTGGTTAATCAGGCTTATCACTTTATCCGTAAAGGTTTCCCACCCCAGGCTGGCATGAGAATGCGCCTGGCCTGCCCGTACCGTGAGCACCGTATTCAGTAACAGTACGCCCTGGCGCGCCCAGCTTTCCAGATAACCGTGCGCGGGGCGAACAAAGCCGGGAATGGAGGCTTCCAGCTCTTTGTACATATTCACTAATGACGGCGGGGGAGCGATCCCAGGACGCACGGAAAACGCCAGACCATGTGCCTGGCCGGGGCCGTGGTAAGGATCTTGTCCCAGAATCACCACCTTAACGTCGCCCAGTTCCGTGAAGCGAAAGGCGTTAAACACATCTTTTTGCGGCGGGTAGACCGTGATACCCGACTGACGCTCGCCAGCAACAGTGTGAAGCGTATTGATAAAGTAAGGTTGCTGTTTCTCATCAGCCAGCACATCGTGCCAGGTTAACTCAGTCGCCATCTCGCTCTCCTGCGAATTTCCAGTTCCCTTAGCTTAACTGCTTCTTTCTGCAGTGCAAAATCCTGCGTGCTACAAAAACGGTTACCTACAAAAGATAGTTGAAAATTTATGTAAAAAGTTTATAGGTCTGAATGGTGTAAGTTGATGTAAAACAATAAATTCCCTTCATCACCTTTTTTATGGTGTGGTTTTTATTGATTTAAATCAAAGAATGAAGGGTGATCGAAGGGTATATATACACTCAAGCAACAATGGTTTTACCAATTGGCCGGGATTAGGCCGACCGAAATCAAATAATTTTGCCTGGGGAGGCATCACATGATTACAGGTATCCAGATTACTAAAGCCGCTAACGACGACCTGCTGAATTCCTTCTGGCTGCTGGACAGCGAAAAAGGCGAAGCGCGCTGCATCGTTGCAAAATCCGGCTTTGCTGAAGATGAAGTTGTGGCTGTCAGCAAACTGGGCGAGATTGAATACCGTGAAATTCCGATGGAAGTTAAACCGGAAGTACGCGTTGAAGGCGGTCAGCATCTGAACGTTAACGTTCTGCGTCGTGAAACTCTGGAAGACGCGGTTAAGCATCCGGAAAAATACCCGCAGCTGACTATTCGTGTTTCTGGTTATGCGGTGCGTTTTAACTCCCTGACGCCGGAACAGCAGCGCGACGTTATCGCTCGTACCTTTACCGAAAGCCTGTAAGGCTTATCCGGTAATAACAAGCGGAAGAGGCCGGGCCTTTTCCGCTTTTGTTTTATTTGGGTCAGTAAAAAATCCGCACCGCGCAGTACACCAGCAGTAACGCCAGAATGATATTTAACTGGCGACCATAATGGCGAAACGCCCGCTGAAACAGATGTCCCGCCAGCGCCCAACACACATTACCGAACGTGCCGATCAATGCCAGCAATATACTGACGCCGATGACCCAGTTCAGCGCCTGCGTTTGCGGTAAAACAAATGTAGACAGAGCGGTAATGCCGTACAGAATAATTTTGACGTTCACAAACTGCAGGCCAAAGCTTATCCAAAAGCCAACCGGTTTGGGTCTGACATTCTCATCCGCCGCTGGACTGGTGGCAATTTTCCACGCCAGCCACAGGATATACGCAGCCCCCACCCAACTGAGTAAATGAATGATTGCCGGATCGATAACCGCAAGGGAAAACGCGATCCCGGCGCACAGCAGCATGACGACCAAAAATCCCAGACTCATACCTGTCAGTACACGAATACTCTGCCGAAAACCATGTGCAGTTGCTGCGCTAAGCGCGAGAATATTGTTTGGGCCGGGGGTAAGGGCGGTGATTAATGTATAAGTCCAGAAAGCGCTTAAAAGCATCGGTGTCACTTGTCATCTCCTCTGTTTTAGCAGACAGTACCCGATATGAAATATTTAAAAAAATGAATGTTTTTTAATTCTGAATTCGAGATTTTCGATAGGTTGGTGGTTATGGATCTGCGTCGGTTTATTACGCTGAAAACGGTAGTGGAAGAGGGCTCGTTTCTACGGGCTTCGCAAAAGCTGTGCTGTACTCAGTCGACGGTAACTTTTCATATTCAACAGCTTGAACGTGAGTTTTCCCTGCAACTGTTCGAGAAAATAGGGCGCCGAATGTGCCTGACCACTGAGGGGAAAAAGCTGATGCCGCATATCCATGAACTGACGCGTGTGATGGAGTCGATTCGTGAAGCCGCAAGACAGGATGCGGAACCCGGCGGAGAGCTGCGCGTGGCGACAGGTGAAACCTTACTGGCGTACAAAATGCCGCAGGTTTTACAACGTTTTAAGCTGCGAGCGCCGAATGTCAGATTGTCGCTACAATCGCTGAATTGCTATGTGATACGTGATGCGTTGCTGAATGACGAGGTCGATCTGGGCGTTTTTTATCGCGTAGGTAATGATGACGCGCTCACGATGCAGCAATTGGGGGAGCAGTCGCTGGCGCTGGTGGCCTCTCCACTGCTACAGGATGCTGATTTTACGCAGCCAGATCAGCATATTCCCTGTAGCTTCATCATCAATGAACCGCAATGTGTCTTCCGCCAGCTGTTTGAAAGTACGCTACGGCAGAGGCGGATTACGCTGGAAAACACCATTGAACTGTGGAGTATTGAAAGCATTAAACAGTGTGTGGCTGCTAACCTGGGCATCAGCTTTTTACCACGTTTTGCTGTTGAACGAGAACTTAGTACCGGTCAGTTGAAAGAGCTGCCGTTTGGCGCGCCGTCGCTATCGATCATGGCGCTGTGCGCCCATCATGCCGGGAAAGCGGTCAGCCCGGCAATGCAGATATTTATGCAGTGTATGGAGGCGTGTTTTACCGTGGAAGATAAAAAAATGCCGGGTTAACGAACCCGGCATTATCATCACTCTTCGCTGGATTGCTCCTGCATTTTTGTACCGCTTGGCTTGCGGCGCTTACCGATATTTTTTGTATCGCGGTGACGTTTCTTCACGCGCGGCTTCTCTTTTTCTTTCTCTTTTTTCTTCTCGGCGCGTTTCGCCAGCACTTTTTTCGACGGTTTGCCGGTCAGCTTTTCGCTGGGCGCACGCGTGGTCGGGCGAAGCTCATCAATGACGCGCGCTTTTAGCGGCTCTTCGATGTAGCGACCGATTTTCAGCAGCAACAGATGGTCGTGGGCTTCAACCAGCGAGATTGCAGTGCCTTTGCGGCCAGCACGGCCTGTACGACCAATGCGATGCAGATAGGTATCGCCACTGCGCGGCATGTCGAAGTTAATGACGTGGCTGACGTCAGGAATATCAATCCCGCGTGCCGCGACGTCGGTCGCGACCAGCACGTTAACGCGACCGTCGGTGAGACGCTTAATACCTTCGTTACGTTTGATCTGCGCCATCTCGCCTTCAAGATAGCAATTGTTGATCCCGGCCAGACGCAGCGTTTCAGCCAGTTCATGGACGCGTTCACGTTTACGTACAAACACGATAGAACGGGTTGCATCGTCTTGTTTTAGCAGGTGCTTCAACAGCGCAACTTTATGTTCGAAATTGTCGGCACGGTAGTACCACTGGTGAATTTTCTTACGCTCGCGGGTTGACGGATTGGCGGAAACCTCAACCGGGTCTTCCAGCAGGCGCTCGGCAAAATCTTTAATCGCATCGCCTTCCAGCGTGGCGGAGAACAGCATCGTCTGTTTACGCCAGCGGGTCTCACCGGCGATATGCTCAATGTCCTGAGCGAAGCCCATGTCGAGCATCCGGTCAGCTTCGTCAAGAATCAGTGTTTCAACCGCCCGGCAGTCAAAGTTCTCTTCTTTTATATATTGCAGCAGACGGCCCGTCGTGGCGACCACGATATCCTGGTTTTCGCTAAACACTTCAGCATGGTTCATATAGGCCACGCCGCCGGTAATCGTGGCGATATCCAGATGAGTATGCTTAGCCAGTTCACGAGCGTGATCGGCAACCTGCATTGCCAGTTCGCGGGTTGGCGTCAGGATCAGAATACGCGGCGGCCCCGATTTTTTACGCGGAAAGTCGAGCAGGTGCTGCAACGCCGGCAGCAGATATGCCGCCGTTTTACCGGTGCCTGTCGGCGCAGAACCGAGTACATCACGGCCATCGAGCGCAGGCGGAATGGCGGCAGCCTGAATGGCGGTCGGGCGAGTGAAACCTTTATCCTGGAGGGCATCCAGCAGGCTTTCGTCGAGTTCAAGTTCGGAAAAAGTCGTTACAGTCATGTTCTACCTCTGTGTGGGGCGCTGATTATAGACGTTACGGCCGCAATCTTCATCTGTTTGTATGGATATCCCTTCTCAGGTATTGTTTTCACTCGGCGCTGTCGCCGTTTTTTGCAAGGTTGTTTTTACATGTCTCAGTCTGGCTCCGTTCTTCGTCGTAACGGATTTACGTTTAAACAGTTTTTTGTCGCACACGATCGGTGTGCGATGAAAGTGGGAACTGACGGTATTTTACTCGGGGCGTGGGCGCCGGTCGCGGATGTAAAGCGAATTCTGGATATCGGTACTGGAAGCGGTCTGCTGGCGTTAATGCTGGCGCAGCGGACGGATGACAATGTGCCTATTGACGCCGTGGAACTGGATGCCGGGGCTGCCATGCAAGCGCAGGAAAACGTGGCTCACTCTCCCTGGCCGCATCGAATAACGGTGCATACTGACGATATTCAGCGTTGGGCGCCTCGCCAGACGGTACGCTTTGATCTTATTATCAGCAACCCGCCTTATTACGAACCCGGAGTGGAATGCGCCACGCCGCAGCGGGAGCAGGCGCGTTACACCGCTACGCTGGATCACCAGACGTTATTGGCTATTGCGGCGGATTGTATTACCGAAGATGGCTTTTTTTGCGTAGTCTTGCCGGAACAAATAGGTAACGCTTTTACGCAGCAAGCGCTCAACATGGGATGGCATTTGCGATTACGTACTGACGTTGCGGAAAACGAAGCGCGCTTGCCGCACCGGGTTTTGCTCGCATTCTCCCCGCAAGCCGGGGAGTGCTTTAGCGACAGATTAGTGATTCGCGGGTCAGACCAGCATTATTCTGAAAGTTATACGGCGCTGACCCAGGCATTTTATCTGTTTATGTGAGGCGTTAACGGCGAAAGGATCGATGGGCCTGATTCAGCCAGTTGTTGCGGATAATCCAGCGTAAAGTGCAGCCCCCGGCTCTCTTTACGCATCATCGCGCAACGCACAATCAGTTCGGCCACTTGCACCAGATTGCGCAGCTCCAGTAAATTATTCGAGACGCGAAAGTTGGCGTAATATTCGTCAATCTCTTGTTGCAACATGGTAATACGCCGTAGGGCGCGCTCCAGCCGTTTCGTCGTGCGCACAATGCCCACATAGTCCCACATCAGCAGGCGCAGTTCATGCCAGTTATGCTGAATCACCACCCGCTCATCGGCGTTCTCCACGCGGCTTTCATCCCAGGCGGGAAGGACGTCAACGCTGTGGACAGAAGGCATTCGCCTGTCGATATCCATTGCTGCGGACCAGCCGTACACTAAGCATTCCAGCAACGAGTTGGACGCCATACGGTTAGCGCCGTGCAGGCCGGTGTAACTGACTTCGCCAATGGCATATAAGCCGTCTACATCGGTACGACCATAATCATCGACGACCACGCCGCCGCAGGTATAGTGCGCGGCAGGAACAATGGGAATCGGTTCTTTGGTTAAATCCATCCCCAAATCGAGCAGTTTCGCATAGATCATCGGGAAGTGCTGGCGGACAAAATCGTCAGGCTTGTGGCTGATATCGAGAAACATACAGTCTGCGCCGAGTCGTTTCATCTCATGATCAATAGCGCGGGCGACAATATCGCGCGGCGCCAGTTCCCCGCGTTCGTCAACGTCCGGCATAAACCGTGAACCGTCCGGACGTTTAAGGTATGCGCCTTCGCCACGCAGCGCTTCGGTAAGGAGAAAATTACGCGCCTGCGGGTGATAAAGGGCGGTGGGATGAAACTGGTTAAATTCCAGATTAGCGACCCGACAGCCTGCGCGCCAGGCCATCGCGATACCGTCGCCGGAGGAAATATCCGGGTTAGTGGTATATTGATACACCTTTGAGGCGCCGCCGGTCGCCAGCACCACCGACTTCGCATGACAGGTTTCAACCCACTCTTTATTGCGATTCCAGATCCAGGCGCCGACGACCCGGCGAGGCCCCGGCAGACCCATTTTATCGGAGATAATTAAATCAACGGCGTTGCTGCGTTCCAGCACCTGAATATTAGGATGATTTTGCGCCCGACTGACCAACGTGGTTTCGACTTCCTTTCCGGTAGCGTCGGCGGCATGAAGGATACGGCGATGACTATGGCCGCCTTCACGCGTGAGATGATAGCTCTCCTTGCCGTTTGGCTGGACATGCGTATCAAACAGCACGCCCTGATCGATAAGCCACTGCACGCAGGTACGGGCGTTGCTGGCGACAAACTCCACCGCGTGGCGATCGCAAATTCCGGCGCCGGCAATCAGCGTATCTTCGACATGTGACGCAATACTGTCGGTTTCATCAAACACGGCGGCAATACCGCCCTGCGCATAAAACGTGGAGCCCTCGCTCACCGGCCCTTTACTCAGGACGATAATCTTATGTTTTTCAGCCAGACGCAGCGCCAGCGAGAGTCCGGCCGCGCCGCTGCCGATAATTAACACATCACAGGACAGTTCAGGAGTTGTCATCATGGCTCTTGTTTAATTTACTAAACATGGTTGCGGCAGATTAGCACTATATGGCGCTAAAAAGCACGTTATGATTTCGCTGGTGTTGTGCTTATTAAACATAAAATAAAAATACGGCGAGAGATAAACGGCAAAAAATATTTTATAGGGCAGGGTGTTAGCGTCGGATTTTGTAGTGAAATAAAGATGCTGTTAGGTTACTCTGCAAACGACGAAATGGGCATTTCTGTACAGATAGTGCGTTGTTCAGCATCTGTAGACTTATAATGGAAGATAAGACCTGTCTACAACATGACAAACAAAAACAAATGCGTAACGGAACTTTACGAAACATAGACACTCTAACCTGTTGCTTGCTCATAGTGCGGCTTATGGAGTGGCGTTTCGAAAGCGCGTGGAAATTTGGTTTGGGGAGACATTACCTCGGATGAGCGAGCAGTTAACGGACCAGGTCCTGGTTGAACGGGTCCAGAAGGGAGATCAGAAAGCCTTTAACTTACTGGTAGTGCGCTACCAGCATAAAGTGGCGAGTCTGGTTTCCCGCTATGTGCCATCGGGCGACGTTCCCGATGTCGTACAGGAATCATTTATTAAAGCCTATCGCGCGCTGGATTCTTTCCGGGGGGATAGCGCTTTTTATACCTGGTTGTATCGTATTGCGGTCAATACCGCGAAGAACTACCTGGTTGCGCAGGGGCGTCGTCCGCCTTCCAGTGATGTAGACGCGATTGAAGCAGAAAACTTTGAAAGCGGCGGCGCGCTGAAAGAAATTTCGAACCCTGAGAACTTAATGTTGTCAGAAGAACTGAGACAGATAGTTTTCCGAACTATTGAGTCCCTCCCGGAAGATTTACGTATGGCAATCACCTTACGGGAGCTGGATGGCCTGAGCTATGAAGAGATAGCGGCTATCATGGATTGTCCGGTGGGGACGGTGCGTTCACGTATCTTCCGGGCGCGGGAAGCTATTGATAATAAAGTTCAACCGCTTATCAGGCGTTGACGATAGCGGGATACTGGAAAAGGTATTAGGCATGCAGAAAGAAAAACTTTCCGCTTTGATGGATGGCGAAACGTTGGATAGTGAGCTGCTCAAAGCGCTTACGCACGACCCGGAAATGCAGAAAACCTGGGAGAGTTATCACCTGATCCGCGATTCAATGCGGGGGGATACGCCTGACGTTCTCCATTTCGATATATCCGCTCGCGTGATGGCCGCTATTGAAAACGAGCCAGTACGTCAGGTGTCGCCATTAATCCCTGAGGCCCAACCCGCTCCGCAGCAATGGCAGAAAATGCCGTTCTGGAAAAAAGTGCGTCCGTGGGCGGCGCAGCTTACCCAAATGGGCGTGGCGGCGTGCGTTTCACTTGCAGTTATCGTCGGTGTCCAGCACTATAATGGGCAATCTGAAACATCCCAACAACCTGAAACGCCGGTTTTCAATACCCTGCCTATGATGGGGAAAGCCAGCCCGGTAAGTCTGGGAGTGCCTTCTGAAGCAGCGCCTGTCGGCAGTCAGCAACAGCAGGTACAGGAGCAGCGTCGTCGCATTAATGCCATGTTGCAGGACTATGAACTGCAGCGCCGACTGCACTCCGAACAGCTTCAGTTTGAGCAGGCGCAAACCCAGCAAGCCGCGGTACAGGTGCCAGGAATCCAAACTTTAGGAACGCAATCGCAGTAATGAAGCAACTTTGGTTTGCCATGTCCCTTGTGGCGGCTAGCCTGTTCTTCTCAGCAAACGCCTCGGCCGACCCTGCGTCCGGGGCGTTATTGCAGCAGATGAACATCGCCAGTCAGTCACTGAATTACGAGCTGTCATTCGTCAGCATCACGAAACAAGGCGTTGAATCTCTACGTTATCGACACGCACGCCTGGATAGTCGCCCGCTTGCGCAATTGCTACAGTTGGACGGTCCCCGCCGGGAGGTCGTACAGCGTGGTAATGAAATCAGTTATTTTGAACCGGGCCTTGAGCCGTTCACCCTGAACGGTGATTATATTGTCGATTCTCTGCCTTCCCTGATTTACACCGATTTCAAGCGTCTGGCGCCTTACTACGACTTTATTTCCGTCGGACGCACCCGTATCGCAGACAGATTGTGCGAAGTTATCCGCGTTGTGGCGCGCGATGGTACGCGTTACAGCTATATCGTCTGGATGGACATGGACACCAAACTGCCGATGCGCGTTGATCTGCTGGATCGCGATGGCGAGACGCTGGAGCAGTTCCGCGTTATTGCGTTCACGGTGAGTCAGGATATCGGCAGCAACATGCAGGCGCTGGCGAAGGCGAATCTGCCGCCGCTGCTTTCTGTTCCCGGTGGCGAAAAAACGAAATTTAACTGGAGTCCATCCTGGGTGCCGCAAGGCTTTAGCGAAGTTTCCAGCAGCCGTCGTCCGTTGCCGACGATGGATAACCTGCCTATCGAATCGCGGCTTTATTCTGACGGTCTGTTTAGCTTTTCCGTCAATGTGAACCGGGCGACGCAAAACAGCAGCGATCAGATGCTGCGCACCGGGCGCCGAACGGTTTATAGCAGCGTTCGCGACAACGCGGAAATCACCATTGTCGGCGAGCTTCCGCCGCAAACGGCGAAGCGCATTGCCGACAGTATCAAATTCAGGGCAGTACAATGATTAAAGAGTGGGCAACCGTTGTCTCCTGGCAGAATGGTCAGGCGGTGGTGAGCTGCGACGTTAAAGCGTCATGCAGCAGCTGCGCCTCCCGTGCGGGATGCGGCAGTCGCGTGCTGAATAAATTAGGGCCGCAAACCACGCATACCATTGTTGTGCCAAGCGCGGAGCCGCTGGCGCCGGGGCAGAAAGTCGAGTTGGGCATCGCCGAAAAAAGTCTTTTAGGTTCGGCGTTGCTGGTCTATATGTCGCCTTTAGCAGGGCTATTTCTTTGTGCGGCGCTTTTTCAGATGCTGTTTGGATCTGACCTTGCCGCATTAAGCGGGGCCGTGCTGGGCGGCGTGGGCGGTTTTCTGGTTGCCCGCGGCTATTCCCGAAAACTGGCGGAGCGCGACGCCTGGCAGCCGGTGATTTTAAACGTTGCCCTCCCGCCGGACCTTGTTCGCGTCGAAACTACCTCAATCGAAACGCGCCAGTAAACGTTTTACCCAACGGTACACCTGCCGCGTTGGGTTGTTGTCCCGATCAACATGCGCTTTTCCTGCGTTGCGGTGTTTTACAGGAAAAAGCGAGGCGTTTTCCAGTTCCCGCTCTCCTTACACTATGAACATTTCCTCGCCTTAGCGTTGTAGTGTAGAATGCGGCGTTTCAGTTAAAACAGACGTTAAGCTCAGAACAGCGACCTCTAAAGTCTGGTCAACCAGGCGTAAGGCATAATAATTTATCTCTATGAAGAACATACGTAACTTTTCGATCATTGCTCACATTGACCACGGTAAATCGACGCTGTCTGACCGTATTATCCAAATCTGCGGTGGCCTGTCTGACCGTGAAATGGAAGCTCAGGTACTTGATTCGATGGATCTTGAGCGTGAGCGCGGTATTACTATTAAAGCCCAGAGTGTGACGCTGGATTTTAAAGCGTCTGATGGTGAAACTTATCAACTGAACTTTATCGACACGCCGGGACACGTTGACTTTTCCTATGAAGTTTCCCGTTCGTTAGCCGCCTGCGAGGGCGCGCTGCTGGTGGTGGATGCCGGCCAGGGCGTAGAAGCGCAAACGTTGGCGAACTGCTACACCGCGATGGAAATGGATCTTGAAGTGGTGCCGGTGCTTAACAAGATTGACCTGCCGGCCGCCGATCCGGAGCGTGTGGCGGAAGAAATCGAAGACATTGTCGGTATCGATGCGACGGACGCGGTACGCTGCTCCGCCAAAACGGGTGTCGGCGTGACGGATGTTCTGGAACGCCTGGTGCGCGATATCCCGCCGCCGCAAGGCGATCCGGACGGCCCGCTGCAGGCGCTGATTATTGACTCCTGGTTCGATAACTACCTGGGCGTGGTATCGCTGGTGCGTATTAAAAACGGCACCATGCGTAAAGGCGACAAAATTAAAGTGATGAGCACCGGGCAGACCTACAACGCTGACCGCCTGGGGATTTTCACGCCGAAGCAGGTTGATCGTACCGAGCTGAAGTGCGGCGAAGTAGGCTGGCTGGTCTGCGCCATTAAAGATATCCTCGGCGCGCCGGTTGGCGATACCTTAACCTCAGCGCGTAACCCAGCGGAAAAAGCGTTGCCGGGCTTTAAGAAGGTGAAACCGCAGGTCTATGCAGGTCTGTTCCCGGTCAGCTCCGACGATTATGAAAGTTTCCGCGACGCGCTCGGCAAGCTGAGCCTGAACGATGCCTCACTGTTTTATGAACCGGAAAGCTCCTCGGCGCTGGGCTTTGGTTTCCGCTGCGGCTTCCTCGGCCTGTTGCACATGGAGATCATTCAGGAGCGTCTGGAACGCGAATACGATCTGGATCTGATCACCACTGCGCCGACCGTGGTGTATGAAGTAGAAACAACGGCGAAAGAGACTATCTATGTTGATAGCCCCTCCAAGCTGCCGCCGTTGAATAACATTTATGAACTGCGCGAGCCTATCGCCGAATGTCATATGCTGTTACCACAAGCCTATTTAGGTAACGTTATTACGCTGTGTATTGAGAAACGCGGCGTACAAACTAACATGGTATATCACGGTAACCAGGTCGCGTTGACCTATGAAATCCCGATGGCGGAAGTGGTGCTCGACTTCTTTGACCGTCTGAAATCAACGTCGCGCGGCTATGCGTCTCTGGATTATAACTTCAAGCGCTTCCAGGCTTCCGATATGGTGCGTGTTGATGTGTTAATCAACAACGAGCGTGTCGATGCGCTGGCGCTGATCACGCACCGTGATAACTCGCAAAGCCGTGGTCGCGAGCTGGTGGAGAAGATGAAAGATTTGATCCCACGTCAGCAGTTTGATATCGCGATTCAGGCGGCGATTGGTACGCATATTATTGCCCGTTCGACGGTAAAACAGTTACGTAAAAACGTGCTGGCGAAGTGCTACGGCGGCGATATCAGTCGTAAGAAAAAACTGCTGCAGAAACAGAAAGAAGGTAAGAAACGCATGAAGCAGATCGGTAACGTCGAGCTGCCTCAGGAGGCGTTCCTCGCCATTCTGCATGTCGGTAAAGACAATAAATAATCCCTAAGGAGTTGGCATGGCGAACATGTTTGCCCTGATTCTGGTGATAGCCACACTGGTGACGGGCATTTTATGGTGCGTTGATAAGTTTGTTTTCGCGCCAAAACGTCGGGCGCGCCAGGCTGCCGCGCAAACGGCGTCGGGAGATGCGCTGGATAACGCTACGCTCAATAAAGTGGCGCCTAAGCCGGGCTGGCTGGAGACCGGGGCGTCGGTTTTCCCGGTTCTGGCGATCGTTCTGATCGTTCGTTCATTTCTTTATGAACCCTTTCAGATCCCGTCAGGCTCAATGATGCCGACACTGCTTATCGGCGATTTTATTCTGGTGGAAAAATTTGCCTACGGCATTAAAGATCCGATCTACCAGAAAACCCTGATTGAAACCGGTCATCCAAAGCGCGGGGATATTGTGGTATTTAAATATCCGGAAGATCCTAAGTTAGATTACATCAAACGCGCAGTCGGTTTGCCGGGCGATAAAATCACTTATGATCCGGTTGCGAAAGAGGTGACGATTCAGCCTGGCTGTAGCTCCGGTCAGGCGTGCGAAAATGCGCTGCCGGTTACCTACTCTAACGTTGAGCCGAGCGATTTTGTACAGACTTTTGCCCGCCGTAACGGCGGAGAAGCGACCAGCGGTTTCTTTGAGGTTCCGCTAAACGAGACGAAAGAAAACGGCATTCGCCTGACTGAACGTAAAGAGACGTTAGGCGATGTAACCCACCGCATCCTGATGGTGCCGATAGCTCAGGATCAGTTGGGCATGTATTACCAACAGCCAGGACAACCGCTGGCGACCTGGGTTGTACCGCCGGGGCAATATTTCATGATGGGCGACAACCGCGATAACAGCGCGGATAGCCGTTACTGGGGATTTGTTCCGGAAGCGAATCTGGTCGGTAAAGCGGTCGCTATCTGGATGAGCTTTGACAAGCAGGAAGGGGAGTGGCCGACAGGCGTACGCCTGAGTCGTATCGGCGGTATTCACTAACTGTGACGAAATGATCGTTCACGCTGCCGTCTTTTTAGCGGCAGCGTGAATTATTTCCTGGATAAATTCCCTCAGACTAACGACATCCCCTGTCGTTGTGTATAGAATATTCCCCCGAAGTTTTAGGTTGGCGCCGTTTGGTCGCCACGGCACACGAAACAGCGTTGGTTATAGACAACCTTCTTTCCGCTGCAGCGATGCGGCAGGACAGATGACGTGTATCAGGTCTGTTTCGTGTGCTGGATTGTTGACGCATTCATTTATTGGTATCGCATGAACCCCATCGTAATTAATCGGCTTCAACGGAAGCTGGGCTACACTTTTAATCATCAGGAGCTGTTGCAGCAGGCATTAACTCACCGCAGCGCCAGCAGTAAACATAACGAACGCCTGGAGTTTTTAGGCGATTCAATCCTGAGCTTCGTTATCGCTAACGCGCTTTATCACCGTTTTCCACGGGTGGATGAGGGAGATATGAGCCGTATGCGCGCCACGTTGGTACGTGGTAATACGCTGGCGGAATTAGCCCGTGAGTTTGATTTAGGCGAGTGCCTGCGTTTAGGGCCGGGCGAATTAAAAAGCGGCGGATTCCGTCGGGAGTCCATTCTGGCGGACACCGTTGAAGCGTTAATCGGCGGAGTATTTCTCGATAGCAATATCCAGACCGTCGAGCAGTTAATCCTTAACTGGTATAAAACCCGTCTGGATGAGATAAGTCCGGGCGATAAACAAAAAGATCCTAAAACGCGCTTGCAGGAGTATTTGCAGGGTCGCCATCTGCCGCTGCCATCTTACCTGGTTGTGCAGGTGCGCGGCGAGGCGCACGATCAGGAATTTACTATCCACTGCCAGGTCAGCGGCCTGAGCGAACCGGTGGTTGGCACGGGTTCCAGCCGTCGTAAGGCGGAGCAGGCTGCCGCCGAACAGGCGCTGAAAAAACTGGAGTTGGAATGAGCACTGACAAAACTTACTGCGGATTTATTGCCATCGTCGGACGTCCGAACGTTGGCAAATCCACCTTGCTGAACAAACTGCTTGGGCAGAAGATTTCGATCACTTCCCGTAAAGCGCAGACCACGCGCCACCGCATTGTCGGTATTCATACCGAAGGCCCGTATCAGGCAATCTATGTCGATACCCCGGGACTGCATATGGAAGAAAAGCACGCCATTAACCGTTTGATGAATAAGGCGGCGAGCAGTTCGATTGGCGACGTTGAGCTGGTGATTTTCGTTGTGGAAGGCACCCGTTGGACGCCGGACGACGAAATGGTCCTGAACAAACTGCGCGATGGCAAAGCGCCGGTTATTCTCGCCGTTAACAAGGTGGATAACGTGCAGGAAAAAGCCGATTTGCTGCCGCACCTCCAGTTCCTGGCAAGCCAGATGAACTTTCTTGATATCGTACCGATCTCTGCTGAAACGGGTATGAACGTCGATACCATTGCCGGTATCGTGCGTAAACATTTACCGGAAGCGATTCACCACTTCCCGGAAGATTACATCACCGATCGCTCTCAGCGCTTTATGGCGTCTGAAATCATTCGTGAAAAGCTGATGCGTTTTCTCGGCGCCGAGCTGCCGTATTCCGTTACCGTTGAGATTGAACGTTTTGTTACCAACGAACGCGGCGGCTATGATATCAACGGGCTGATCCTCGTCGAGCGCGAAGGGCAGAAGAAGATGGTGATTGGCAACAAAGGCGCCAAAATCAAAACCATTGGTATTGAAGCGCGTAAAGACATGCAGGAGATGTTTGAAGCGCCGGTACACCTGGAACTGTGGGTGAAAGTGAAATCCGGCTGGGCCGATGACGAACGCGCTCTGCGCAGTCTCGGTTACGTAGACGATCTGTGAGTTAACACAGCGTGGAAGGGTGGCAGCGCGCATTTGTCCTGCACAGTCGCCCCTGGAGCGAAACCAGCCTGATGCTGGACGTCTTCACGGAAGAATCGGGGCGAGTGCGCCTTGTCGCCAAAGGCGCGCGATCTAAACGTTCCAATTTGAAAGGCGCGTTACAGCCTTTTACACCGTTATTGTTACGCTACAGCGGACGCGGCGAGGTGAAAACCCTGCGCAGCGCCGAGGCAGTTTCTCTGGCGCTGCCGTTAAGCGGTATTACGCTCTATAGCGGCCTGTACATCAACGAACTCCTCTCTCGCGTACTGGAATATGAAACGCGCTTCTCCGAACTCTTTTTTGATTATCTGAACTGTATTCAGGCGCTGGCGGGAACCACCGGCTCGCCTGAACCGGCGTTGCGACGTTTCGAACTGGCGTTGCTGGGACATCTGGGGTATGGCGTCAATTTCACCCACTGTGCAGGCAGCGGCGAACGGGTGGATGACACCATGACCTACCGTTACCGCGAAGAAAAAGGCTTTTTCGCCAGCGTCGTCATCGATAACAACACCTTTACCGGACGGCACCTGAAAGCGCTGGAGGCGCGGGAATTTCCGGATGTAGATACCCTGCGTGCCGCTAAACGCTTTACCCGTATGGCATTAAAGCCGTATCTTGGGGGAAAACCGTTAAAAAGCCGGGAGCTGTTCCGGCAATTTATGCCCAAACGCACAGTAAAAACGAAGAAAGATTAACGAGGATTGTCATGGCTGAATTACTGTTAGGCGTCAATATTGACCACATTGCCACGTTACGTAATGCGCGCGGCACCGACTATCCGGATCCGGTACAGGCGGCGTTTATTGCTGAACAGGCAGGCGCGGACGGCATTACCGTACACCTGCGCGAAGATCGTCGCCACATTACCGATCGCGATGTGCGCATTCTGCGTCAGACGCTGCATACGCGTATGAATCTGGAGATGGCGGTGACCGAAGAGATGCTGGCGATCGCCGTAGAAACCAGGCCGCATTTCTGTTGTCTGGTGCCGGAAAAACGCCAGGAAGTCACCACCGAAGGCGGTCTGGATGTGGCCGGACAGCGCGATAAAATGCGTGATGCCTGCGCGCGCCTGGCGGCGGCTGGCATCCAGGTTTCGCTCTTTATCGATGCCGATGAAAGGCAAATCAACGCGGCGGCGGAAGTCGGCGCGCCGTTTATCGAAATCCATACCGGCTGCTATGCCAACGCAGAAACCGATGCGGAACAGGCAAAAGAGCTGGCGCGTATTGCCAGCGCCGCGACCCTGGCGGCCCGTCTGGGGCTAAAAGTAAATGCGGGTCATGGCCTGACCTACCATAACGTCAAAGCTATTGCCGCACTTTCGGAAATGCACGAGCTCAATATCGGTCATGCCATTATTGGTCGGGCGGTGATGACGGGGCTGAAAGAGGCGGTGGCTGAAATGAAACGTTTGATGCTGGAAGCGCGCGGCTAATGGCGATTCTCGGCCTGGGAACGGATATTGTAGAGATTGCCCGCATTGAGGCAGTGATCTCCCGTTCCGGCGAACGTCTGGCAAGGCGTGTGCTCAGTGACAACGAGTGGGCTATCTGGGAGACGCATCAGCAGCCGGTGCGTTTTCTCGCCAAGCGTTTTGCGGTCAAAGAGGCGGCAGCGAAAGCTTTTGGCACCGGCATCCGCAACGGTCTGGCGTTTAATCAGTTCGAAGTGTTTAACGATGAGCTGGGAAAACCACGTTTGCGGCTGTGGGGCGAGGCGTTAACGCTGGCGGAAAAACTCGGTGTGGCGCACATGCATGTCACGTTAGCCGATGAACGCCATTACGCCTGCGCTACGGTCATTCTGGAAAGTTAGATTTGCCGGATGGCGGCGTAAACACGTTATCTGACCTACAGGCCGATATATTGTCGGCCTGATAAGCATAGTGCCATCAGGCATTGTTGCGTTGGAAGTGCGTTAACCCGCTTACAGTTTATCTGCGTGATGCATCAGAACAAACTTATCCCACAACTGTTCTTCGGTTTCGACATGGGCGGGATCCTGCAAAATCGTATTGGGGATCGGGCAGACTTTCTGACAGGTCGGCGTTTCGTAATGGCCTACACACTCGGTGCATTTGTCGCTGTTAATCTCATAAATGCTGTCGCCCATTGAAATCGCCTCATTCGGGCACTCCGGCTCGCACATATCGCAATTGATACATTTTTTGGTGATTAACAGCGCCATCAGGAAATTCTCAGAAACAACACAAATCGGGCGGGCATTATACGCCTATTTTCTGCTCGGGCCAGCTCTTTTCTGGCGCTGATTTGTTATCTACAGTGTAAAAATTTTTGATCTGCTTGAGCAGGCAGATGGTTGCGTTATCCAGTGAAAGGTCATTACTGTGCACCAGCATGACAGGAATAAAGAATGCGGGGATGCCCAGTGAAACCAGGCGAACATTTTTGGGTGTCGATAAATGGGTTAGCGAGCGGGTAATAAATGCGATGCCAATCTGCGCTTCGGCATACTCAAGGCATGAGTAGTGGTTATCCAGTTCGCAGATGACGTTAGGAACGACTTTGCGGTTATTAAATTCAGTGGTGATGATCCCTCTTAATAGCAGAGAGTCATTAAGCACGATAATGGGCTGGTCGTTTAAATCTTTTAGATGCAGACGTTCGCGTGTCGCCAGAGGATGAGAAAGTGGGATTGCAGCGATAATTTCATCTTCAAACAGCATGGTCGAGCTTAGCTGGGCAGGGAGCGCTGTTCGATAAACAATGCCAATATCAACGGCGCTATCCGTCAGTTTTTTAATGGTTTGCTCAGTTGAGAACTCTTTAACATTTAAAGATATTTCCGGATGGTGCGCCATAAAGTTGCGAAAAGCGGGCAGGACCAGGTAGCTGCCTGACACCCCGATTGAAATAGTATCGCGCTGTTGGTCCTGATAGGGAAGAAGTTCATTTTCGGCATTTTTTAAATCCAGCATTATTTTGTTAGCGTGTCGTTGCAAAATAATGCCTGCTTTTGTTAATTTAATTCCTCTACCTTTTCGCTTAAATAATATTGTTTTAAGTGATGACTCAAGTTGTTTGATTTGCTGACTTAATGATGGCTGAGTGATAAACAGGCGACTGGCTGCCCGACCATAATGTAATTCATCACACAATATCAGGAAGGAGTGTAGTTGTTTGATATTCATTAAAATTTAATGCCAATCGATTGGGTTTTGTTATAACGATTATAAAAAATACCAAATTGTTTGCCTATTTTGCTTTTTTTAAACTGTGATCAGTGCATTTTAAAAAGGGAAAATTATGTCGGCATCAATCAACCGCTGGGGAATGCTTGCCGCTCACGTGTGCATCAATTTTGTGCTCGGGGGCGTCTACGCATTTAGCTATTTCAAAACACCACTCATGGCGCAATATCACTGGGATCCGGCTACGCTGGCGTTAGCATTCTCTATCAACATGGGGATCATTCCTTTACCGATGATTTGGGGCGGGAGAATGATCGACAATGGTAAAGGAAAGCAGGCGATAGTTATCGGCGGTATCCTGTTTTCTTTAGGTTTTATCTTGTCCGGGTTTGTGGATAATTTGCCCATGCTGTTTTTAACCTACGGCGTCATTGCCGGGTTGGGATCGGGCCTGGCTTTTACGGGTAATCTTAATAATATTCTGAAATTTTTCCCTGACCGTCGCGGTCTGGCCAGCGGTATCGTACTGGCGGGTGTTGGCGTCGGGACGCTACTTTGCACCCGCCTGGCCGAATATTTTATGGCGCAAACTCACGATGTTAGTCGGGCGTTGTTATATCTGGGTATTGTTTATCTGGTGGTTATTTTTATCGTCCAGTTCTTTATTCGTAGCGCGCCAGCAAAAGATAGTGGAGGAATTAAAGCGTCGCCACTGGATAAAGACTATCGGCACATGCTGAAAGATCTGCGCTTCTGGCTGCTGTTTATGATTCTGGCGCTGGGCGTGTTCTCTGGGATGGTAATTAGCTCAAGTTCTGCGCAAATTGGTATGACGCAGTACGGTTTACTGTCCGGTGCATTAGTCGTTAGCCTGGTATCGATATTTAACTCAATTGGTCGCCTGTTCTGGGGAGGGTTAACCGATAAATTAGGCGGCTATAATACGCTGGTTATTGTTTACCTCTTTACTTGCTTGTGTATGCTGCTGTTATTTTTCTTCAATGGCAATACTTCGGTATTTTATTTCAGCGCTCTGGGCGTGGGCTTTGCTTATGCCGGTATATTAGTTATCTTCCCTGGCTTGACCAGCCAGAATTTTGGTATGCGTAACCAGGGGCTAAACTACGGCTTTATGTATTTTGGTTTTGCCGTCGGTGCGGTTATTGCTCCTTATGTAACGTCCGCTATTGCAAAATATACCGGAAGCTACAATACAGTATTTATTTTGACAACGGTGCTATTGCTTATTGGAGTCGTGTTGACCCTGATAACGAAGAAATATGTCGCAACGGTTTTAGCCAAAATTCATTAATCAGATAATAAGGAAATAAAAATGAAAATTGCAATCGCAGGTGCAGGCGCTATGGGATGTCGTTTTGGCTATATGCTGCTGGAGGCCGGGCACGACGTGACGCTTATTGATGGCTGGCAGGAGCATGTCGACGCTATTCGTAGCAAGGGGTTGTTTGTCGAAACGGAAACGACTCAGAAGTATTACCCCATCCCTGCTATGTTGGCTGATGAATCCCAGGGGGAGTTTGAGCTGGTTATTCTGTTTACCAAAGCCATGCAGCTGGATAACATGTTACAGCGTATCAAGCCGTTACTGCCAGCCGCGAAAGTGGTGATGATTTTATCTAACGGTCTGGGAAATATTGAAACGCTGGAGAAATATGTCGATCGGCAGAAAATCTATGCGGGTGTGACGTTATGGTCCAGCGAACTGGAGGGGGCTGGGCATATTATGGCCACCGGTACCGGAACGATTGAACTGCAGCCGATAGCCAGCCAGGATTCGGCTCAAGAGGCTAAGGTCATTGCCACCCTTAATAGCGCTGGATTGAATGCTGAAATAAGCCCTGACGTATTATTATCGATCTGGAAGAAAGCAGCCTTTAATAGCGTAATGAACACCTATTGCGCGCTACTGGATTGTAATGTCGGCGGATTTGGTCAGCGGCCTGGTGCTTTAGATTTAGCGCAAGCGGTAGTTGATGAGTTTGTGTTAGTTGCTGCCAGCCAGAATATTCCGTTGACTGAGCAAATGGTGATGAATACGGTGAAGAAAGTGTTCGATCCGCGTGAGAGCGGCCACCACTATCCTTCTATGCATCAGGATTTACATAAAGGCCGACTGACTGAAATCGACTATTTAAATGGTGCGATTGCGCGAATCGGCGCTCAGAACAATATTGCCGTACCGGTTAACACACTCCTGACGCAATTGATTCACGCGAAAGAAGCGCAATAAACTTGATGGCTCTTCTGCATGAGGCGGAAGAGTCATTTTCAAACCAGTTTTTTTACCAGCGCCTCGCTATGGCGAATACGCTCCGGCGCCCGCTCTAAATCCTGTTGTACCAGCGCCATAAACAGTAAGTCGGTCAACATCATTTGCGCATGTGTCGAGGAGATAGCAGCGCTGCGCGTCGCCTGCTCTTCAGCAATCGTATACAGACAGCGGGTGGCGCGCTGCTGCAAGGCGTTGGGAGAAAAACCGGTAATGGCCAGGATTTTCGCGCCTGCGCGTAATGTTTCGTCCGCCGCCAGGTTCAGCTCGCGCCGCTCCCCGGAATAAGAGATCGCCAGCAGCAGATCCTCCGGCGCCAGCGCCTGCACCGTTGCCAGCAGGGCGTGCATATCGCGCTCAACCACCGCGTTAATGCCAATCTTCAGTAGCTTCCAGGCAAAATTTTGCGCCACCAGCCCAGAGGCGCCAATCCCGGTGATCACAATACGTCGGGCGTGGCGCAGCATCGTGACGCTTTCTAACAGCTTTTCTTCACTGTTAACGTCCAGCGTGGCGTGCATCGCCGCCACATTCTCTTTAATTAATTTTTCTCCGACCAGGCGCATCGGATCGTCGCCGCGAATCTGGTTATGAACGGGAACGGAATGCGGATTAGGATTGCTGGCCAACGCTTCGCTGAGAGCCAGTTTCAACGCCGGAAACCCTTTAAACCCCAGTTTTTGCGCGAACTTGACTACGCTGGATTGGCTGACGCCCGCTTCGGCCGCCAGTTGCTGTGAGCTCAGATGCCGCGCCGTATCCGGTTGCGCGAGCAGATAATCCGCCAGTTTCCTGTCGCTTTGCGCGAGATCCGGATAACGCTGGCGAATACGAATCAAACAGTTCATGGGCAGCTCCTGCGAAACGTGATGGCGACGACAAAACGAAATTTCACTCGCCTGGGGGAATATTCTATTCCATCATGGACGCTTATTATGAATTAAAAATTCCAGAGGGACAAAAATGAATCTCGGTACCTTAGTGTCTGAAACCCGTAACCCGCAAACGATGGATCTGGATGCGTTGCCTACTCCTGAATTAGTTAAGCGTTTTAATGAACAGGATACGCGGGTAGCGGAAGCAGTAAAAGCCACTCTGCCTGACGTTGCGCGTGCGGTGGATGCCGCTGCGGCGGCGCTGAAGTCTGGCGGACGTATCATCTATATGGGCGCGGGCACCAGTGGTCGGCTTGGCGTACTGGATGCCTCAGAATGCCCCCCGACGTTTGGCGTTCCGCACGGTCTGGTCGTCGGGCTGATTGCCGGTGGGCCGGGCGCGTTGCTGAAAGCGGTCGAAGGCGCGGAAGACAGCCAACAGGCAGGCGAAGACGATCTTGTCGCGCTAAATCTGCAAGAACAGGATCTGGTCGTGGGGCTCGCGGCGTCGGGTCGTACACCCTATGTGATTGGCGGCCTGCGCTATGCGCGACAGTCCGGTTGTACCACTGTTGCCGTCTCCTGTAATCCAGATTCGCCTATTGCGCGGGAGGCTAATATCGCCATTTCGCCCGTTGTCGGGCCGGAAGCGCTTACCGGCTCCACGCGGCTGAAATCCGGCACCGCGCAGAAAATGGTACTCAATATGATTTCTACCGGCGCGATGGTGAAGTTTGGCAAGGTCTATCAAAACCTGATGGTGGATATGAAAGCCACCAACGTCAAACTGGTCGATCGCGCGTGTCGGATGGTCGTTGAAGCGACCGGGATAGGTCGTGAAGAGGCGGAAACGTTGCTGAAACAGACCGATTTTGAGGTTAAGCCCGCCATTTTGATGGCGCTTACGGGGCTGGATGCTGCAGCCGCCAGGGAAAAACTCGCTGCTCATCAGGGCTTTTTAAGGGCGGCGTTAGAACACTAAAGAGGTGTGTATGGATAAGACGGCAGCGCTCGCCAGCGACATTTTACGTGGTATCGGCGGAGAGCAAAATATTCTGCGCCTGGAAAACTGTATGACGCGAGTCAGGGTGGAGGTACAGGACGACAGCCAACTGGATATTCCGCGCTTAAAAGCGTTGCCTGGCGTCAGTGGATACGTAAAGCAAGGGGAGCAGCATCAGCTGATCGTTGGGCCGGGGAAGGCTGCGCAGGTGGTTGATGCGATGCGCGTGCAGATTGCCGCAGGTGGTGTAAAGTCGGACGACGCTATGGCGCGTACCAAATCCGAGGTGAAAGCGAAGTATAAAGCGCCGATGAGCGATGCGTTGCGTAAGCTGGCGAATGTTTTTATTCCGCTTATCCCTGCCTTTATCGCATCCGGCTTGATTACCGGCATTATCAACATTCTTAAACGTCCGGATATCGTCGGCGATGTTGCCGTCCACTATCCTAACCTGCTGGGCCTGATGGGGATATTTGGTAGCGCGGTGTTCGCTATCATGAACATTCTGGTTGGCGTCAATACCGCGAAAGTCTTTGGCGGATCGCAGGCGTTAGGCGGCGTGATGGCGGGGATCCTTTCCAGCCCGCAACTGGCGCAGATTACGCTCTTTGGCGAGGCGCTTCAGCCGGGACGGGGCGGCGTCATCGCCGTCCTGCTGGTGGTAGCGTTAATGTGCTGGATTGAGCGCCAGTTCCGTAAGCTGCTGCCGGGGTCGCTGGAGTTAATTCTTAACCCTTTATTGACGACTGTTATCACCGGCGCGGTAGCGATTGTCGCTCTGCAACCGCTTGGCGGCTGGATTTCAGACGCTATCGCTCACGGCGCGTCCTGGGCTATCGATCGCGGCGGTTTTCTGGTGGGCGCGGTGTTAGCCGGAACCTTCCTGCCGTTGGTACTGACCGGGCTGCATCAGGGGCTGGTGCCTATTCATGTGGAGTTGGTGCAAGCGCACGGCTATAACGCGCTGTTTCCCATCCTGGCGATGGCGGGCGTTGGTCAGATAGGCGCGGCCATTGCCGTACTGATGAAAACCCGCAATGCGCGACTCAAAAAGGTGATTAAAGGCGCGCTTCCTGTCGGACTGCTGGGGATTGGCGAGCCGCTGATTTTTGGCGTCACGCTGCCATTGGGTAAGCCATTTATTGGCGCTTGCCTCGGCGGCGCGGTAGGCGGGGCGTTGATCAGCTACTGGAAAGTGGCGACGGTAATTACCTTTGGTATTTCCGGTTTGCCGCTGGCATTAACAATTGTTGCCGGAAAAATCCTGTTCTATCTGTTAGGCTATTTAATAGCGGTAATTGCCGGGTTTATTTTTACCTGGCTGCTGGGGTTCAATGATCCAGAGGAGTAAGGTTTGGTCAGCCACGAGCGTCGTGTCGTCTTTTTTGATTTGGATGGAACGTTACATCAACAGGATATGTTCGGCAGTTTTCTGCGTTATTTGCTGCGCCGTCAGCCGCTAAATGCGCTGCTCGTACTGCCGTTGTTACCCATTATCGGTATCGGTTTACTGGTAAAAGGGCGTGCGGCCCGCTGGCCGATGAGTCTGTTGTTGTGGGGCTGTACTTTTGGCCATAGCGAAACGCGTTTGCAGGCGCATCAGGCGGATTTTGTCCGTTGGTTTCGCGCTAACGTCACGGCGTTTCCGGTTGTACAGGAGCGTCTGACCACCTATCTATTGAGCTCTGACGCGGATATCTGGCTTATTACCGGTTCTCCACAATCATTGGTAGAGCAAGTCTATTTTGATACGCCGTGGCTGCCGCGCGTTAACCTTATCGCCAGCCAGATGGCGCGACGGTATGGCGGCTGGGTATTAACCGTGCGCTGTCTGGGCCATGAAAAAGTCGCGCAACTGGAACGTAAAATCGGTACGCCGTTGCGTCTTTATAGCGGCTACAGCGACAGCAAACAGGATAACCCGCTGCTTTA
The DNA here is from genome assembly GCF_004010735.1 of Salmonella sp. SSDFZ54. Taxonomy (NCBI): domain Bacteria; kingdom Pseudomonadati; phylum Pseudomonadota; class Gammaproteobacteria; order Enterobacterales; family Enterobacteriaceae; genus Salmonella; species Salmonella sp. SSDFZ54. Next base: position 557,537 of record NZ_CP034819.1, on the reverse strand, counting down.
TTTTTGCCAGCATCGCTGGCGGGTGACGCCGCACGGCGAGTTGCAGCAGCTCGAATAGTGAAACGCATAGCGTCTGTGTATAATGCCGCCCGCTTTCATTACCGGAGTTACCTCTTTGTCTGATGTCGAATTAGATCACGAATACTGGATGCGCCACGCGCTGACGCTGGCGAAACGCGCCTGGGACGAACGCGAGGTTCCGGTTGGCGCGGTATTGGTGCATAACCATCGCGTCATTGGCGAAGGCTGGAACCGACCCATTGGCCGCCACGATCCTACTGCGCACGCTGAAATAATGGCGCTGCGTCAGGGCGGTCTGGTATTGCAGAATTACCGGTTACTGGATACCACGCTGTATGTCACGCTGGAACCCTGTGTGATGTGCGCAGGCGCTATGGTGCATAGCCGCATTGGACGCGTTGTCTTTGGCGCGCGCGATGCAAAAACCGGCGCGGCCGGATCGCTAATTGATGTGCTGCACCATCCGGGAATGAATCACCGGGTCGACATTATTGAAGGGGTGCTGCGCGATGAATGTGCGACGCTGCTCAGTGATTTTTTCCGTATGCGTCGTCAGGAAATTAAAGCCCTGAAGAAAGCCGACCGTGCGCAAGGCGCGGGGCCGACAGTATAGCGCAATGCCGGATAAGAGGTTACGCGTCGCCATCCGATAAGACCATCACGCTATTTTTCTTCTTTCTTCTGCGGCGTAAACAGTAAAGACGGCGAATGCGTCAGGTAGCCTGATGACTGCGATAAAAACGACAGGAGGGGGAAGGGCGCTTTATTCAGCTCCTCCGGCGACACCGCCGGGTAATCCTGCGCCAGTTTCATGGCTTCCGCTTCCTGCTTTTCTTTTTCCTGCAAATACCCCACTAAACTTATCTGGTATTTACGGATATTTTCCACATAAGCATAAGCCTCATGTCCACGCGCGTAACCGTAGGTTAGCTTACTGTAATACGGTTTTTGGCTTAACAGAGGCAAACGCTGCTTCACATCGGTCCAGCTATCCGGATTGCCTTTGGTTTTTACCGTCAGCGATCTGGCATCGAGCATGTGCGCATAACCCATATTGTAGGCGGCTAAGGCAAACCAGATACGCTCGTCTTCCGGAACGGTTTCGGGAACTTTAGCCATCATATCTTCAAGATAGCGAGCGCCGCCGCTGATGCTTTGCTCCGCATCGGTACGGTCGGTCAGCCCCAGACTTTGGGCGGTATTTTTAGTCAGCATCATCAGGCCGCGCACGCCGGTTGGCGAGGTCGCCAGCGGATCCCAGTGCGATTCCTGATAAGAAATCGCCGCCAGCAGGCGCCAGTCTATCTCTTTGGCATATTTTTTAAATAACGGTTCCAGCTCCGGCAGGACGTTATCCACCGCTCGCAGGAAAGAGCGGGTATCAACGTAGTCGAAATCATCGCCATGTCCCAGATATTTCTCTTCGATCCGCGCCAGAGAACCGTCTTCATTGATCGAATTGAAAAAATCGAGCAGCGCGGCGGAGAGCGTATTATCGTCGTCCAGTCGGCTAAACCAGGTCACGGGCTGTTCATCCGTGACGTCCAGCGCCACGGCCAGCTCGGGATGAACGCGCTGAAACAGACTGATCGCCACTGAATCGGCAATGGTGTAATCCAGTTTGCCGCTGATGACCTCTTCCAGCAGCGTCGTCGAGCCTTTTTTATCATCCACTTTCCAGCTCAGATCGGGAAACTTTGTCTCTTTTAAACGCTGTAAATCATTGACCACGACGTGCCCTGGCGCAATGGTAAGCTGATTCTCGTTAACGGTCGCCAGCGAACGTGGGCGATATTGTCCGACCCGGTAGACGAGCTGTTGCGAAACCGAATAATACATGGGGCCGGGCTGATAGTTTTTAACGCGCGCGCTGTCGTAGACCAGCCCAGCCGCGAGCAGGTCGGCATTGCCGTTATCCAGATCGTCAAACAACTGGCTGATATTCTGGCGCACCGTCACTTTCAGCTTCACGCCGAGATAGTTGGCGAACTGCTGCGCCAGTTCATAGTCCAGACCATATTTTTTACCGTTGATAACGGAATAGGTTAATGGCGAGTCGATCGTACTGACGCGCAGTACCCCCCGGGCTTGAATCGCGGCGATATGGTTTTCGGTTTTACCGAACCAGGGGATTGAGGGCCAAAGGGCTGCTGCCAGCAGCAGCGTCAATATGCCGATGAACAGATAATTAATCTTTAATTTTTTCAATTAGTTAATTCTCTGGATCGTGCGTTGCCTCAGGCTGAAAAAGATGTTTTGCTGCAATAGATAAGTCATTAATGAGCGGCATTTTGCGTAACAATGCGCCAGTTGGCAACTTATTCGCAACGGTAGCCGCACCGTATGACAAGAAAAAGCGGTGATTTTATTTCTACGCAAACGGTTTCGTCAGCGCGTCAGATTCTTTATAATGGCGGCCGTTTCCCCCCTTGCGCACACCGAAGCTTAGAAGACGAGAGACTTATGATGGAAATTCTGCGTGGTTCGCCTGCACTGTCTGCATTCCGTATCAATAAACTGCTGGCGCGCTTTCAGGCTGCCAACCTCCAGGTCCACAATATATACGCTGAGTATGTCCATTTTGCTGACCTGAACGCCCCGTTAAATGATAGCGAGCAGGAGCAGCTTACCCGTCTGTTGCAATACGGCCCGGCGCTTAACAGCCATACGCCGGCGGGTAAACTCCTGTTGGTCACACCGCGTCCTGGTACCATCTCCCCCTGGTCTTCAAAAGCAACGGATATCGCCCACAACTGCGGCCTGCAACAGGTTGATCGGCTGGAGCGCGGCGTAGCGTACTATATCGAGGCTTCGACGTTGACGGCGGAACAGTGGCGACAAGTGGCCGCAGAGCTGCACGACCGTATGATGGAGACGGTGTTCTCTTCTTTAACCGATGCGGAAAAACTGTTTATCCACCATCAGCCTACGCCGGTTTCCAGTGTCGATCTGCTGGGAGAAGGCCGTCAGGCGTTAATTGACGCCAACCTGCGTCTTGGTCTGGCGCTGGCGGAAGATGAAATCGACTATTTGCAGGAGGCGTTTACCAAACTGGGACGCAACCCGAACGATATCGAATTGTACATGTTCGCCCAGGCGAACTCCGAGCACTGCCGCCACAAGATTTTTAACGCCGACTGGATTATCGACGGTAAACCGCAGCCGAAGTCGCTGTTTAAAATGATTAAAAACACCTTCGAAACCACGCCGGACTATGTGCTCTCTGCCTATAAAGACAATGCCGCGGTGATGGAAGGATCTGCGGTGGGGCGCTACTTCGCCGATCACAATACTGGCCGTTACGATTTTCATCAGGAGCCCGCGCACATTCTGATGAAGGTCGAAACGCATAACCACCCAACCGCTATCTCTCCGTGGCCGGGGGCGGCGACCGGTTCCGGCGGCGAAATTCGTGATGAAGGCGCCACCGGGCGTGGCGCGAAACCAAAAGCCGGGCTGGTGGGCTTCTCCGTTTCCAACCTGCGTATTCCGGGCTTTGAACAGCCGTGGGAAGAGGATTTTGGCAAGCCGGAACGTATTGTCACCGCGCTGGATATCATGACCGAAGGCCCGCTGGGCGGCGCGGCGTTTAACAACGAATTTGGTCGCCCGGCGCTGACCGGTTACTTCCGTACTTATGAAGAGAAAGTGAACAGCCACAACGGCGAAGAGCTGCGCGGCTACCATAAGCCGATCATGCTGGCGGGCGGGATCGGTAATATTCGCGCCGATCACGTGCAGAAAGGCGAGATCGTTGTTGGCGCGAAGCTGATCGTCCTTGGCGGCCCGGCGATGAATATCGGCCTCGGCGGCGGGGCGGCTTCTTCAATGGCTTCCGGCCAGTCTGATGCGGATCTCGATTTTGCCTCTGTTCAGCGCGATAACCCGGAAATGGAACGCCGCTGCCAGGAAGTGATCGACCGCTGCTGGCAGTTGGGCGACGCTAACCCAATCTTGTTTATCCATGATGTGGGCGCGGGCGGTCTCTCCAACGCCATGCCGGAGCTGGTGAGCGACGGCGGGCGCGGCGGGAAATTCGAACTGCGCGACATTCTTAGCGACGAGCCGGGCATGAGCCCGCTGGAAATCTGGTGTAACGAATCCCAGGAGCGCTATGTGCTGGCGGTCGCGGCTGACCAGTTGCCGCTGTTCGATGAACTGTGTAAGCGCGAACGCGCGCCGTATGCGGTCATTGGCGACGCTACCGAAGAACAGCATCTCTCGTTGCATGATAACCATTTCGACAATCAGCCGATCGACCTGCCGCTGGATGTCCTGCTGGGCAAAACGCCGAAAATGACCCGCGATGTGCAAACATTGAAGGCGAAAGGCGATGCGCTGAACCGCGCGGATATCACGATTGCCGACGCGGTAAATCGTGTTCTGCATCTGCCGACCGTGGCGGAAAAAACCTTCCTTGTCACTATTGGCGACCGTACCGTCACCGGTATGGTGGCGCGTGACCAGATGGTTGGCCCGTGGCAGGTTCCGGTGGCTGACTGCGCGGTCACTACCGCCAGCCTCGACAGCTACTACGGCGAAGCGATGTCGATTGGCGAGCGCGCGCCGGTGGCGCTGCTGGACTTTGCCGCTTCCGCCCGTCTGGCCGTCGGTGAAGCGTTGACTAACATTGCCGCGACGCAGATTGGCGATATCAAGCGCATTAAGCTTTCCGCTAACTGGATGGCGGCAGCCGGTCATCCTGGCGAAGATGCCGGTTTATATGACGCGGTTAAAGCGGTGGGAGAGGAACTCTGTCCGCAGCTTGGCCTGACGATTCCGGTGGGCAAAGATTCGATGTCGATGAAAACCCGCTGGCAGGAAGGCAACGAACAGCGCGAAATGACCTCGCCGCTGTCGCTGGTGATTTCCGCGTTTGCCCGCGTGGAAGACGTGCGTCACACCCTTACGCCGCAGCTGTCAACGGAAGATAACGCCTTGCTGCTGATCGATCTTGGCAAGGGCCACAACGCGCTGGGCGCAACGGCGCTGGCGCAGGTCTATCGTCAGCTTGGCGACAAACCCGCGGACGTGCGTGACGTCGCGCAACTGAAAGGCTTCTATGACGCCATGCAGGCGCTGGTCGCTGCGCGTAAATTACTGGCCTGGCACGACCGTTCCGACGGCGGTCTGCTGGTGACGCTGGCCGAGATGGCCTTTGCCGGCCACTGCGGCGTGCAGGTCGATATCGCCGCGCTGGGCGATGACCATCTGGCCGCACTGTTCAACGAGGAGCTGGGCGGCGTGATTCAGGTACGCGCTGAAGACAGAGACGCGGTCGAAACGCTGTTGGCGCAGTACGGCCTTGCTGACTGCGTCCACTACCTTGGTCAGGCCCTGGCTGGCGATCGCTTTGTGATTACCGCTAATGACCAGACGGTATTCAGCGAAAGCCGCACTACGCTGCGTGTCTGGTGGGCGGAAACCACCTGGCAGATGCAGCGTCTGCGCGACAATCCGCAATGTGCCGACCAGGAACACGAGGCGAAAGCGAATGATGCCGATCCGGGCCTCAACGTGAAGCTGTCGTTTGATATTAATGAAGATATCGCCGCGCCGTACATTGCGACAGGCGCACGACCGAAAGTCGCTGTACTGCGCGAGCAGGGGGTGAACTCTCACGTGGAGATGGCGGCGGCGTTCCATCGTGCGGGCTTTGACGCGATTGACGTCCATATGAGCGACCTGCTGGGCAGTCGTATCGGTCTGGGCAACTTCCATGCGCTGGTGGCTTGCGGCGGCTTTTCCTACGGCGACGTGCTGGGGGCGGGCGAAGGTTGGGCGAAATCCATTCTGTTTAACCCTCGGGTGCGCGACGAATTCGAAACCTTTTTCCATCGTCCGCAGACGCTGGCGCTTGGGGTGTGCAACGGTTGCCAGATGATGTCGAATCTGCGCGAGCTGATCCCGGGCAGCGAACTGTGGCCGCGTTTTGTACGTAACCATTCTGACCGCTTCGAAGCCCGCTTCAGCCTGGTAGAAGTGACGCAAAGCCCATCGCTGCTGCTGCAAGGAATGGTAGGCTCACAGATGCCGATTGCGGTTTCCCATGGGGAAGGGCGCGTTGAGGTGCGGGACGATGCGCATCTTGCCGCGCTTGAGAGCAAAGGCCTGGTCGCCCTGCGCTACGTTGATAACTTTGGTAAGGTGACCGAAACCTATCCGGCTAACCCGAACGGTTCGCCGAACGGCATCACGGCGGTGACGACCGAAAATGGTCGGGTGACGATTATGATGCCGCATCCGGAACGCGTATTCCGCACCGTCGCCAACTCCTGGCACCCGGAAAACTGGGGCGAGGATAGCCCGTGGATGCGTATCTTCCGTAATGCGCGTAAGCAGCTTGGTTAATTAGCCCGATAGCCATTAAGCCCCTCTTCACGAGGGGCTTTTTTGTAGACGGCGTTTACAGGCCCACGGGGAAGCGCGGTTGAAGCTACCGTCTTGAACGTCAAGCGGTAGGCCGGATAAGGCGTTTACGCCGCCATCCGGCAATAAACTAGTGCTTATGCCGCAAGATTAAAGTGTCGGGAAATCCCGACATGAGTGGGGGATAGGTTGTCGCCAAAAAGAGACATTTAAATATTTGATTTTAAATTGTTTTATTTTTAGGTGTTGCAGGTGTTGCTGATTGGCGACAGAAAGGGCAAAAAACAGACAGAGCCATTTTTAGCATGAATAACGATATTTTTCATATCTATCATTGTGTTAACAAAGTCTTTTGAATGTTGGCACAATTACTGCATAATGATAACCAGTGGCTCATTCACCTTCTTATGTCAGCCCCTTAGGGACGCGCTACATAAACTTCGAATGACGCACAACAAGGTGCCTGCCGTCCAACTTCTGATAATAGCGTAGCTTTATCAACCTCCGGGCGAAACGTCGAGTTAGGCACCGCCTTATTCCATAACAAAGCCGGGTTTAGCCCGGCTTTGTTGTATCTGGCGCTTCCCTCGGTTAGCATCTTTTTTATTCTTCTTTTATGTGAGCGACACGTTGAAGCGCTGGTCTGTTTTCCCCCGTTCTTTACGACAATTGGTCATGCTGGCCTTTTTGCTGATCCTGCTGCCGTTGCTGGTTCTGGCCTGGCAGGCGTGGCAAAGCCTTAACGCGTTAAGCGATCAGGCTGCGGTGACTAACCGCAGCACGCTTATTGACGCCCGGCGCAGCGAGGCGATGACCAACGTCGCGCTGGAGATGGAGCGAAGCTACCGACAGTATTGCGTGCTTGACGATCCGACGCTGGCAAAAGTGTATCAAAGCCAGCGTAAGCGCTATAGCGATATGCTGGACGCCCATGCCGGCGTCTTGCCGGATGATAAGTTGTATCAGGCGTTACGCCAGGATTTAAACGCGCTGGCGCAATTGCAGTGTAAAGATAGCGGCCCGGAAGCGGCAGCGGCCGCGCGTCTGGAGGCCTTTGCCAACGCGAATACGGAAATGGTGCAGGCGACGCGTACTGTGGTTTACTCGCGCGGGCAGCAGTTACAACAAGAAATCGCCGAGCGCGGACAATTTTTCGGCTGGCAGGCGCTGGTGCTATTTCTGGTGAGCCTGGCGATGGTGCTACTTTTTACCCGCATGATTATCGGGCCGGTGAAAGGAATTGAACGGATGATTAATCGCCTGGGCGAAGGCCGTTCTTTGGGGAATACCGTCACCTTTACCGGTCCGCGTGAATTACGATCGGTGGGGCAGCGCATTATCTGGCTGAGTGAGCGTCTGGCGTGGCTGGAATCCCAGCGCCATCAGTTTCTACGTCACCTGTCCCATGAGCTGAAAACCCCGCTGGCTAGTATGCGCGAGGGGACAGAGCTGCTGGCCGATCAGGTGGTTGGGCCGCTGACGCCGGAGCAAAAAGAGGTGGTCGATATTCTGGATGACAGCAGTCGTAATTTACAAAAATTGATTGAGCAATTGCTTGATTACAACCGGAAACTGGTAGACAGTGCCACAGAGCTGGAAGCGGTCGATATCGCGCCGCTTGTGGATATGGTGGTTTCCGCCCACAGTTTGCCTGCCCGCGCTAAAATGATGCATACCGATGTCGACCTGGAGGCCGAACGCTGCATAGCAGAGCCCATGTTGCTGATGAGCGTGCTGGATAATCTCTATTCCAACGCGGTGCACTATGGCGCTGAATCCGGTAACATTTGTATCCGTAGTCGCTCTCAGGGCTCCACGGTTTATATCGATGTGGTTAATAGCGGCGAACCGATTCCGCAAACCGAAAGAGAAATGATTTTTGAGCCTTTTTTCCAGGGAAGCCACCAGCGAAAAGGGGCGGTAAAAGGCAGTGGGTTAGGGCTGAGTATCGCCAGAGATTGTATTCGTCGAATGCAGGGAGAGATCCAACTGGTGGATGACAACGCGCAGGAAGTTTGTTTTCGCATCTCGCTGCCATTGCCTGCATCTGACAAACACTAATATGAATTTAAGCCTGGTGCGTATGTCACACGTTTTCGTCCAAACTATTAAACGATGCCTTTTGCGGTGGGGAATACCGGTGGGCATATCGTGTCTGGCGCTGACCGCATGTGTTCCCCATGCTTCACAGCAACAGCCCGGTAGCGCAGCGCAGGACACGCTCCCCCATTATCAACTGGCGGATTATCTCCCGACGGCGTGCGCGGATATCTGGTCGCTACGCGGGCAGGCGGTGGAGACGAATCCGCTGTACTGGCTACGCACGATTGACTGCGCCGATCGTCTGATGCCGGTTCAGTCGCGCGCAGAGGCGCGCGCGTTGACGGATGATAACTGGCAGAATGCCTTCAGGCGCGGGATCTTACTGGCGGATGCAAAAATTACGCCGCCGGAGCGGCGCGCCATAGTGACCCGTCTGGAGGCGTTAAGCGCGCAAATACCGGCTCAGGTGCGGCCCGTCTACCAAATCTGGCATGACGGTCAGGCGCTGCAATTAGCACTTTCTGCCGAACGTCAGCGTTATAGCAAACTCCAGCAAACGTCAGATAGTGAGCTGGATGCGCTGCGCCAGCAGCAACAGGCCTTGCAAACGCAGCTCGATCTTACCACCCGTAAGCTGGAGAGTTTAACCGATATTGAGCGCCAGCTTTCGACACGAAAACCGGCAGGGAATTACAACGCCGATACGCCGCATACCAATGACAAACCCGCGACGTCTGAAGATGGCGCGGCGCCGTCGCCGTCACAAGATGAGGTAACGCCATGATAAGCCGTAAACCGGCGCACCTGCTGCTGGTCGATGACGATCCCGGATTACTGAAATTGCTCGGTATGCGCCTGACCAGTGAAGGATACAGCGTCGTGACCGCAGAGAGCGGTCAGGAAGGACTGCGGGTACTGCATCGGGAAAAAGTGGATCTGGTAATAAGCGACCTGCGCATGGACGAAATGGATGGTATGCAACTGTTCACAGAAATTCAGAAAGTACAGCCGGGAATGCCGGTTATCATTCTGACGGCGCATGGTTCCATTCCGGATGCGGTGGCCGCTACCCAGAAAGGCGTATTCAGCTTTTTGACGAAGCCGATCGACAGAGACGCGTTATATAAAGCGATAGATGAAGCGCTGGAGCAGTCCGCTCCCGCGACGGACGATAGCTGGCGCAACGCTATCGTTACCCGTAGCCCGCTGATGCTGCGACTGCTTGAACAGGCGCGCATGGTCGCGCAGTCGGATGTCAGCGTATTGATTAACGGACAAAGCGGCACCGGAAAAGAGATTTTCGCACAGGCGATTCATAATGCCAGCCCGCGCAGTAACAAGCCGTTTGTCGCCATCAACTGCGGCGCGTTGCCGGAACAGTTGCTGGAGTCCGAATTATTCGGCCATGCGCGCGGCGCCTTTACCGGCGCAGTGAGCAATCGTGAAGGGTTGTTCCAGGCGGCGGAAGGCGGCACGCTGTTTCTGGATGAAATTGGCGATATGCCCGCGCCGTTACAGGTGAAGCTGCTGCGGGTGTTACAGGAGCGCAAAGTCAGGCCGCTGGGCAGCAATCGCGATATTGATATCGACGTGCGAATTATTTCCGCGACGCACCGCGATCTGCCGAAGGCGATGGCGCGGGGCGAATTTCGTGAAGATTTGTACTACCGGCTGAATGTCGTGAGCCTGAAAATTCCGGCGCTGGCGGAGCGTACCGAGGATATTCCGCTGCTGGCTAATCATCTGCTCAGACAGTCGGCACAGCGGCATAAACCGTTTGTTCGCGCCTTTTCTACTGATGCAATGAAACGGCTGATGACGGCAAGCTGGCCGGGCAACGTGCGCCAACTGGTCAACGTCATTGAACAATGTGTGGCGTTAACCTCTTCGCCGGTGATCAGCGATGCATTGGTCGAGCAGGCGCTGGAAGGCGAAAACACCGCGCTGCCAACTTTTGCCGAAGCGCGAAACCAATTTGAACTGAACTATCTGCGCAAGTTACTGCAAATTACCAAAGGTAACGTGACGCACGCGGCAAGGATGGCGGGGCGCAACCGCACGGAATTCTATAAACTACTCTCCCGTCACGAACTGGATGCGAATGATTTCAAAGAGTAGTTTTCATGCCGTAAAGTAGCGCGAAATATGTTACGTTTAACCGATCAAAACACAGGCGACCTTTTCAAGGAATAGCATGAAAAAGATTGATGCGATTATTAAACCCTTCAAGCTGGACGATGTCCGTGAAGCGCTGGCCGAGGTAGGTATTACCGGCATGACGGTCACTGAAGTCAAAGGCTTTGGCCGTCAAAAAGGCCACACCGAACTGTATCGCGGCGCGGAATATATGGTGGATTTTCTGCCGAAGGTAAAAATTGAAATCGTTGTGCCTGACGACATCGTGGATACCTGTGTTGATACCATCATTCGTACCGCGCAGACGGGGAAAATCGGCGACGGTAAGATCTTTGTCTTTGATGTCGCCCGCGTTATTCGTATCCGTACTGGCGAAGAAGACGACGCGGCTATCTGATGTGCCGATTCGCTGCCCGTCTCCTCCTTGTGGGCAGCGAACCACCGTTTAATCGCCCTGCGGTAGCGCCGATGTAGTCCGGGTGCAAACCCATCTCAGGCCGACAATGGCGACGATCAGCGCCACGCAACTTAGCGTCCACTCGCCCATTTGCGAGAAAAAGTGTCCGTAGGCGGCTACCGCCGTATCACTAATTTGCGATTCCGTGGTTTGTTGCGCGACGACGCCAGCCAGCCAGTTAGCGACCGCGCCGGTCGCCAGCATATAAATACCGGTCAGTACGCCCGTGACGCCAGGCAGGTTGAGGCGGGTAATTTGCGCCATCGCGACCGGATCAATAAACAGCTCCGCAAAGCCCATCAGCGCCAGCCCTGCGATCATCATTCCCATTGATGCCTGCCCGTCTAACCGGGCCTGATGCGCGTTTAGCGCCAGCAGCATAAAACCGCCGCCCATTAATACCAGCCCCACGGCAAATTTAAGCCAGACGCGCAGCACCGAGCGGGCGCTCTCTTTCGGGCTGCTCAGCCACGCCAGCACCACGCCTGCCGCCATCACCGCAATCGCATTGACCGACTGGAACAATGCGGTGGGGACGGTCATGTTCAGCCAGTGGCGGTTGACAAAACGGTCGATGAATAAACTGATCGAACTTCCGCCCTGCTGCGCCAGAACCCAGAAGAGAGTGCCGGTGATCATTAACAGAACGATTTGCCACAAGGCGCGACGGTGTTCGGGAAATTTAACCATAATACGGGCGATAAGTTGCGCCGCGAAGACGCAGACAATGGCCAGCACATAGCCAGACCAGTTATTTTCCAGCAGGAGGGTGAAGAATACCGGCGCGATACACAGCATTAATACCAGCCAACCCCAGGTTGGAAGGGCGAATTTAACCGCCCGCAGCGCGGGGCGATTAACACCGCGCGTCTGCTGAAAGTGGCGATGACCGCTTAAAAAGATGAGCAGGCCGATGAACATTCCCACGCCCGCCAGCGCAAAGCCGACATGCCAGCCATACCACTGCGCCGCCAGACCACAGGCGATCGGCGCGGCTATCGATCCAATATTCCCGGCGGCGTAGAGCAGCGAGAATCCCCCGTCGCGGCGGTTGTCATCAGGGGCGTAAAGTTCGCCCAGCAGACAGCTAATATTGGATTTAAACAAGCCGTAGCCGCAGATAATAATGGCCAGCGCCGCATATAAACTCAGCGTTGAATCAGATTCTAAGCCCAATACCACATGACCCAGCGTCATCAATAGGGCGCCGGTGATAACCGCCACGCGGTTGCCAAGCAGGCGGTCGGCAAGCCAGCCGCCAAGAATAGGGGTAACGTAAACTAAAGAGGCGTAGGCGCTGAAGAGGTTGATCGCGTGGCTGTCATTAAAACCAAGCTGGTGGGTAAGATAAAGGATGAGTAAGGCACGCATGCCGTAAAAGCTGAAGTATTCCCAAATTTGAATCGCCACGATGTAAAAAATCGCGCGCGGTTGTGAGGGTGTTTTCATAAAGTCTCCTTGCTGCGTGAAAAAAGGGAAGTGGCAAGCCACTTCCCTTTGGTACTTATTTCGTATTTTCTTTCAGCACCTTAACGGTGTAACGTCCGTCTGCCTGACGATAGGCGCCGTGGATATCGGTTTCGAAGCCCGGATAGTGGGCGCCGATTTCGCACAGCATTTGCAGGAATTCCAGTACCGGACGGCTTTCCTCGGTGATCATTTCACCAGGCATCACCAGCGGCACTCCCGGAGGGTAAGGAAGGATCATGTTGGCGTTGACGCGTCCAACCATCTCTTCAAGATACACCTCTTCCGTTTCGCCATGCAGCTCTTTCTGGAACGCAGTATACGGCGTCATCACCATTTTCGGCAGCACTTCAAACGCACGGTACATTAAGTCCGGCAGATTATGATGTTCGACCAGTTTATGAATATTCTGTGCCAGTTCCTGGATGCGCATATTTTCATAAAACTCAGGCGCTTCGCGGTACAGTGCCGGCAGAATGTTTTTGACGCGCAGGTTCAGGTCAAAGGCGCGTTTAAATTCAGTGAGCGCGCGCAGCAGGCTCAGAGCTTTGGTTTTGTCGATACCAATGCTGAACAGGAACAGCAGGTTGTATGGACCGGTTTTTTCTACGATGATGCCGCGTTCATCGAGATATTTGGCGACCAGACTTGCCGGAATACCGAATTCATCCATCGTACCGTCTTTCTTCATCCCCGGCGTCAGGATAGTGACTTTGATCGGGTCGAGGTACATGTGTTCGTTATCGATATTTTTGAAGCCATGCCATGCGCTATCTGAACGCAGCGGCCAGCACTCAGCTCCATCGATATGTTCCGGCTGCCATACGTCAAAGAACCAGCCGTCAGATTCGCTTTTCAGGCGTTTAATTTCTTTACGGAATTTAATCGCACGTTCAATAGAGCCGTTAATCAGGCGTTTACCCGCATTACCTTTCATCATCGCCGCTGCGGTTTCAGTAGACGCTACGATACCGTAGTGCGGAGAAGTGGTGGTATGCATCATGTAGGCTTCGTTAAAGGTTTCTTCGTTAATGTCGCCTTTAACATGAATCATGGATGCCTGTGAAAACGCCGCCAGCAGTTTATGTGTGGACTGGGTTTCATAAATGATTTTGCCTTCTACACGGTCGCCGCTCATACCGCATTTACCCTGATAAATAGGAGAGAAATTGGTATAAGGCACCCAGGCGGAGTCAAAATGAATGGACTTCACGTCCAGAGTTTTCTTGATGTAGTCAGTGTTATACAACAGACCGTCATAGGTTGAGTTAGTAATAACAGCATGGACCGGCCAGGTTGCGTTAGGCGTCTCTTTTACCCGTTTAGCGATAGTGGCGTGCTGGAACTCGCTTTGCGGAATACCGCCAAGAATACCGTAGGCGTTACGGGTTGGGCGGAAATAAATCGGCGTAATGTCGCTCATCATCATCAGATGGGTCAGCGATTTATGGCAGTTACGGTCAATCAGTACCGTGCTGCCTGCCGGCGCGGAGTACATACCGACGATTTTGTTCGCCGTAGAGGTGCCGTTCGTCACCATGTAGCTACGTTCGGCGTTAAAGACGCGGGCGATATACTCTTCCGCTTCTTTATGCGGGCCGGAGTGGTCCAGCAGTGAACCCAGTTCGGAAACGGAAATCGAAATATCGGATTTCATCGTGTTCGGGCCGAAGAAATCATAAAAGATGCTGCCGACGGGGCTTTTCTGGAAAGCGGTCCCGCCCATGTGGCCAGGCGTACAGAAAGTATATTTCCCTTCGCGCACATATTTGAACAACGCTTTTGTCAGCGGCGGCAGAATATTGTCGATGTATTCATCGGTATTCTGGCGAATTTTCGCCGCGATATCGGCTGCGGCGCCTAAAGCATATTCAAAGAAGCGAACCTGCATTCTCAGATCGTTGAGGCTGACGTCCAGCGTAGAGTAGCTGTTGGCGAAGGCGTACAGCGGCATATACTCGTTCAGCTTGCTAATCTCTTCGCAAAGCTCAAGGTTATATTTATCCCAGTCGAAAATGACGCCGCAAAGGCGGGAGTTATTTTCAATCAGCTTCAGCAGGTCTTCTCGGTCGTTTGGATAGACGATACGGAAATTTAAACCTTCCAGTGCACGATGCAGTTCACGAATAGGCTCTTCTTTAAAGTAGACGCCCATGTGGTTCATGATAGCAATAACGTTCATAGTCTTGTTCCTGGTAAAGTGGGCCCCTCCCGCTACGCTATAGCAGGTGACGAAAGGGGCTTTGAGAAAAAGGAGTTAGCGGTTAAAGCGCTTCAGCCGTATTGTTGTCGCTGTCGTTGTTCTGGCGCTGGTGCATTTTGCGACCGTAGAACATCAGGATGATCAGACTGACGATAAAGGTGCCGGAGAGTTCGAAGGAGCTGGCGCCCATCAGTGCGATGAAGCAAAATGCGCAGCCCAGTACAGAACAAATCAGGCTTACCGAGTTACGGATGTTGAACCCTTCGAAGCGAATCAGGTCAACACAGGAGTAGAAGTACGGCAGCATGGTAAGCAGTACGGCAATCCCGGTCAGTTCGCCGAACAGGTCGGACGCTTTACCGCCGCTGGAGTTCATGATGGTGATCAGAATCATCAGCGCCGTCATTTTCACCGCAGCCAACAGCAGACCTTTTTTCGGAATACCGTTTTTATCCATTTCACCGTAAATTTTCGGGAAGTTGCCGTCGTTGGCGGCGCGAACCCCAGCCTGGCCGACCAGCATCATCCAGGAGCCCAGAGACGTCAGGCAGGCGAAAGCGGTAAAGGCGGAAACCAGCGGCGCAGCCCAGCCACCCAGAATCGTGGAGGTACTGATAGCGAACGGCGCGCCGGAAGAGGCCATAACGGAAGCTGGGAACATCCCGGCGATAACCTGAGTCGCGGCGATATAGATGATGCCTGCCAGCGCGGTACCCAGCATGGTTGCCAGCGGTACGGTGCGTTTCGGGTTTTTCACCATGCCGGTGCTGACGGCGGCAGACTCAACGCCAACGAACGCCCACAGGCAGAGCAGAATACTTTTAACAATGGCGTGAGAGTCGGTCGTCGTGGACGTGTTCCAGTTCGCGTGATAGGTCGCGATATCGAACCAATGCCAGCCGGCGACTGCGGTCAAGACTACCGGGATCAGCACCAGGAATAGGCCAATCGTTGTCAAGCGGCTGACCCAGGCCCCACCCAGCATATTAATAAAGGTGAACAGCCAGACGATAGCAATACAGGCAATACCTGCCGGTATTGGATTATTTAATGCCGGGAAGAACGTAGAAAGATAAGAAACAGCGGTAATGCCGATGGCTAAGTTACCAATCCAGTTTGCGTGATAATAAAGAACGCCGGTCTGGAAACCAAACGCCGGAGATATTTCCCCAGCATAAGCGATAGGGCCACCCTGTTGAGGGTTTTTGGTTGCCAGCCTCGCATAAACATAAGCCAGCGACATTGCCCCAATAATAGAAATTACCCAGCCCCAGATGGCAATGCCACCAATACTGGCAAGGTTGGCGGGTAATAATGCAATCCCGCTCCCCATCATATTACCGGCAACGACGCCAGTACAGGCAAATAGCCCGATCTTTTTGACAGAACTCATGTTCATTTCTCCTGAGCTGTATTTTTAAGAACCGGGCTTATGCTTCATATATGCTGCGTGCCCGTTCAACTGTCGACAAGATTAACGAATGGGTTGAGATAAGTCCTAAAGAAAAAGTGAAATAAACACAAACATGAAAAAACTGATAGATTGATTTTTTTGAATTAACATATAAACATCATGGAAAATATCATGAAAGGATAAACATCGTTTAATTACAAAGGGTTATATTTACATTTCTTTGCGATGAATATGTTGTCAAAATTAACATAAGCTATTTTTGGCAACATATTTTTCACAAAATAAAAGCGAAAAATTTAATATCTTTTCGCTTTTATTTGTCATGGTTTAGCGTTAAATTTAATCTTCTGCCAGAAAACTATTCAGATAAGGGACAATTTTCTGAACGGATGTCTGAAATACGCCGTTCTCGATCCAGTACAGCGTATTTTCACCTGGACGTAAATTAAAGGCGGTCAGATAGGCATCAGCGGCCAGACGATTCTCACCTTTCATTTCGTAAACTTTCCCCAACAGGACATAGTTAAACCACGACATTTCAAGCTCGATGCTTTTATTGATTTCCTCATACGCTGCATCGATATCACCTTTGCCCAAAAGATCAACGGTCTTGATTTTATAATAAACAGACGTTTTCTCAACGCCCGGAATTTGATCTATTTTTTTAAACTCTTCGTTCAGCGCAGCCACTTGTTCTTTATCAAACGGCTGTTGTGATTGCCGTAATACATCTACCAGCACTTTATATTCATAGGCATAGTTGAAATCAGGCGTTTCCTTAATAATGCCATTCAGAATATCGCTGGCTTTACTTAGCGCCTGCGCATCGCCGCTCAGAATAAGCTGGCGCGCCTCATAAAAACGCATCAGCGCGGTATTTTGCGGCGTTCTGAACAGGGCCAGTTGTTCTCGCATACGATTAGGCCAGGGCTGTGTTAAAACGAAAGACAGGCTATTAAACAGATCATCCTGGATGGACAACTGGTTAGTATTGGTGACGAAATAACGCTTATCCAGCATGGTTGAACCATCGGCGTTATCAATGAGCACCACAGACATAAAGCACTGCTGCGCCCGATAGTGGCGCTGATTGACAAACTGAATGGTTAACGTCTTACCGGAGCTGCTTGGCTCATTGACCCGGTAATTAGTTTTATCGTGCACCATAAAGGTCGAGTAGGTGTTCAGCAGGTCGGTGATTAAGCCGCCCAGACCGATGGCGTAGGACTCCTGCGAGACCCAGTTATTACAGGAATTGCCGCCTTCAAAACGAACATCTATATCTCGTGGGTTAAGTAATAACCGCGTTTTTGTTACCGCGGCATTATGATCTACCACCGACATCACGATAAACACCACCAGCGTCGCCAGCGAGAGCAGGAACATCACCCACGTCCAGAAAGCGGCGATACGCGGCTTTTTCGCCTTTTTAGTCGGCGTTTGCAAAGAGGCGGGCGGCACAGGCGCAGCGGCAGGAACCCCCTCCGTCGGTTCTGCATTCGTCGCTGCGATCGGCGGCGGCGGCGACGTTGATGAATTATCGATCTCATCGCTATTTTCTTCGCACCAGATAACCGGCGCCGTCAGCTTATAGCCGCGTTTAGGTACGGTAACGATGTATTCAGCATTGCTGTCTCCGCCATCTCTTAATGATTTGCGTAGTTCAGAAATGCTTTGGGTGACAACATGGTTGGTCACGATGGTGCGCATCCAGACATGATCAATAATGTTATCCCGGCTTAACACTTCATCCGGATGATGCGCAAAATACATCAGAAGATCGATCAGCCGTGGTTCAAGAGTAATCTGGCGTCCCTGACGACTGATCTGATTAACAGAAGGTGTAACCAGCCACTCTCCAATGCGTACAACAGGTTGCTGCATAAAAAGATGCCCTAACGAGCTAAGTCAAACGTTAATAATAACACGATTTGCACAGACTTTTTTTATTCCCCTTTTTTGTAAAAGAAAGGCATAAAAAGCAGCGCAATAAGCAGGGGAACGGGGAGGAAAACGGGCGTTCGCCTTAACGATAACGCCCGTTTTTTCAGAGGATTTCTTGCAATTACAGCACTTTATGCGGGCCGAAGCATTCGTAATGAATGTTTTCGTGATTCACGCCAAGGGAAACCAGTTGTTTTGCGGCAAACTGCATAAAGCCTACCGGGCCGCAAAGATAGAACTGCATTGCCGGATCGCTGATTGCGGCTTCCAGTTTGCTTAAATCCATCAGCCCTTCGCTGTCAAAGACGCGTTGGGCGCGATCGGCCTCGGTCGGTTCGCGGTACCAGGTATGGGCAGTGAAACGCGGCAGTGTACGGCCCAGCTCGCTCACTTCGTCGGCAAACGCATGAACGTCGCCGTTCTCCGCCGCGTGGAACCAGTTCACCTGCGCGGTATGCTGTTCTTTCGCCAGCGTATCGAGCATCGCCAACATCGGCGTCTGGCCGACGCCAGCGGAAATCAGCGAAACGGGGGTATCAGCGGCGACATTCATAAAGAAGTCACCTGCCGGCGCAGCCAGATGCACCACATCGCCTACGCTGGCGTGATGGTGTAACCAGTTTGATACCTGGCCGCCGTCTTCACGCTTCACGGCAATACGGTACCCTTTGCCATCGGGTTTACGGGTCAGTGAATATTGGCGGATCTCCTGATGCGCAAAACCTTCCGGCTTCAGCCAGACCCCTAGATACTGCCCGGGACGGTATTCCGCCACCGTACCGCCGTCGACTGGTTCAAACTCAAAGCTGGTGATCAGTGCGCTACGCGGGGTTTTTGCAACGATGCGGAAGGGGCGCGTGCCTTCCCAGCCGCCGTCTTTGCTGGCGTTCTCGTGATAAATCTCGGCTTCCCGATGAATAAAGACGTTAGCCAGTACGCCATAGGCTTTGCCCCACGCGTCCAGCACTTCCTGGCCCGGGTTGAACATTTCGTCCAGCGTCGCCAGCAGATGTGTCCCGACGATGTTGTACTGCTCCGGCTTAATCTGGAAGCTGGTGTGCTTCTGCGCGATTTTTTCTACCGCCGGCAGCAACGCCGGTAAATTTTCGATATTGCTGGCGTAGGCCGCGATAGCATTAAACAGGGCTTCACGCTGGGAGGCGTTACGCTGGTTGCTCATATTGAAGATTTCTTTGAGCTCCGGATTATGCGTAAACATACGGTCGTAGAAGTGGGCGGTCAGTTTCGGTCCTGTTTCAACCAGCAGGGGAATGGTGGCCTTTACTGTAGCGATGGTTTGTGCGTCAAGCATACGTGCTTCCTTTATGTGAAAATCTAATGATGTATATCAAATGCATCTTATAAAAATACCCTTGCATTGTAAATGGATCTTCTCTGCTTTACGTTATGGAGGTAACAACGTGAAAAATCTGCATCACAAAGCTGAAAAGAAATCCGTTGAAATTCGTCAGGCTCTCGTTCAGGAAACCCTTATCTGACGCACAGGTAATCGTTTGCGTAAAAACCTTTGTCAAGACCTGTTATCGAAGAATGATTCGGTTATACTGTTGGCCGAAGTCCCACGGACTGCCTTTTCAGGCACAAATTTTATTGTTAGCTGAGTCAGGAGATGCGGATGTTAAAGCGTGAAATGAACATTGCCGATTATGATGCCGAGTTGTGGCAGGCTATGGAGCAGGAAAAAGTACGTCAGGAAGAGCACATCGAACTGATCGCCTCCGAAAACTACACCAGCCCGCGCGTGATGCAGGCGCAGGGGTCTCAGCTGACCAACAAATACGCTGAAGGATATCCGGGCAAGCGCTACTACGGCGGTTGCGAATACGTTGATGTCGTAGAGCAGCTGGCTATCGACCGCGCGAAAGAACTGTTCGGCGCCGACTACGCTAACGTGCAGCCGCACTCCGGTTCTCAGGCTAACTTCGCTGTTTACACCGCGCTGCTGCAGCCGGGCGACACCGTTCTGGGTATGAACCTGGCGCAGGGCGGCCACCTGACTCACGGCTCCCCGGTTAACTTCTCCGGTAAACTGTACAACATCGTACCTTACGGTATCGATGAGTCCGGTAAAATTGACTATGACGAGATGGCGAAGCTGGCCAAAGAGCACAAGCCGAAGATGATTATCGGTGGCTTCTCTGCCTACTCCGGCGTGGTTGACTGGGCAAAAATGCGTGAAATCGCTGACAGCATCGGCGCATACCTGTTTGTCGACATGGCGCACGTGGCGGGCCTGATTGCCGCAGGCGTTTACCCGAACCCGGTTCCGCACGCTCACGTTGTCACCACCACCACCCACAAAACCCTGGCGGGTCCGCGCGGCGGCCTGATCCTGGCGAAGGGCGGCGATGAAGAGCTGTACAAAAAACTGAACTCCGCCGTGTTCCCAAGCGCGCAGGGCGGCCCGCTGATGCACGTGATCGCGGGTAAAGCGGTAGCGCTGAAAGAAGCGATGGAGCCGGAGTTCAAAGTTTACCAGCAGCAGGTGGCGAAAAACGCCAAAGCGATGGTAGAAGTGTTCCTGAACCGCGGCTACAAAGTGGTGTCTGGCGGCACTGAGAACCACCTGTTCCTGCTGGACCTGGTGGATAAAAACCTGACCGGTAAAGAAGCTGACGCCGCGCTGGGCCGTGCTAACATCACCGTGAACAAAAACAGCGTGCCGAACGATCCTAAGAGCCCGTTCGTGACCTCCGGTATCCGTATCGGTTCTCCGGCGGTTACTCGTCGCGGCTTCAAAGAAGCGGAAGTGAAAGAGCTGGCTGGCTGGATGTGTGACGTGCTGGACAACATCAATGATGAAGCCACCATTGAACGCGTGAAAGCGAAAGTACTGGATATCTGCGCCCGCTTCCCGGTTTACGCGTAAGCGTTTGTGTTGTGTAAATGTCCCGATGGCGCTGCGTCTGTCGGGCATTACTTATGCGCCATAACGTGACGCCGCCGGAAGTCATTATCCGGCGGCGTTGCCGTTTGAACTTCTCCCTCCGCCTGTTAACCTTATGTTACCCTTGCCAGCGCAACCGTTTACCGCCAGACTATCGCCTCCAAACGGGAGGGAATCATGGCATTGCATTCCACGCGCTGGCTGGCGCTCAGTTATTTCACCTACTTCTTTAGTTACGGTATTTTTCTGCCCTTCTGGAGCGTCTGGCTCAAAGGTCTTGGGCTAACGCCGGAAACCATCGGTCTTCTTCTGGGCGTGGGTCTGGTCGCGCGTTTTCTCGGTAGTCTGCTCATTGCGCCTCGCGTAAGCGATCCTTCGCGGTTGATCTCCGCGCTGCGCGTCCTGGCATTGCTGACGCTGGTATTTGCGCTGGCATTTTGGGCAGGAACGCATGTCGCGTGGCTAATGGTGGTGATGGTTGGGTTTAACCTCTTCTTTTCACCACTGGTGCCGCTGACCGATGCGCTGGCCAATACCTGGCAAAAGCAAATTACCCTGGACTATGGTCGGGTGCGGCTGTGGGGGTCCATCGCCTTCGTGATTGGGTCGGCGCTGACCGGTAAGCTGGTGAGTTTATACGATTACCAGGCGATTCTGGCGCTACTGACGCTCGGCGTCGCCTCGATGTTGCTGGGTATGTTGTTACGTCCCAGCGTGCCGCCGCAAGGGGAAAGCCGTCAGCAGGAGAGCGCAGGCTGGCCCGCCTGGCGTACGCTGGTGGCACAAAGTTGGCGTTTTCTCGCCTGCGTCTGTTTGCTGCAAGGGGCGCACGCCGCCTACTACGGTTTTAGCGCCATCTACTGGCAGGGGGCTGGCTATTCAGCATCGGCGGTCGGCTATTTATGGTCGTTGGGCGTGGTGGCGGAAGTGATCATTTTTGCCCTGAGTAAAAAGCTATTCCGCCGGTTTAGCGCCCGCGACTTGCTGTTGCTTTCCGCTGTGTGCGGCGTGGTACGCTGGGGACTGATGGGCTGGAGTACGGCGTTGCCGTGGCTGATTGTGATACAAATCCTGCACTGTGGCACGTTTACCGTTTGCCATCTGGCCGCCATGCGCTATATCGCTGCGCGTCAGGGAAGCGAGGTGATTCGTTTGCAGGCCGTCTATTCCGCTGTGGCGATGGGCGGCAGTATCGCGATTATGACGGTATTTGCCGGTTTTCTGTATCAACATCTGGGCGGCGGCGTATTCTGGATTATGGCGCTGGTGGCATTGCCCGCTATCTTCCTTCGGCCCAAAGTGGTTGCCGCGTCATGATTCCAGGATCTTGCGGATCTGCTGCTGTTGGTGCTCTGTGAGGGCGCGATCCGCATGAATTAATGGCGGTGAGAAGAGCGGTAGCGGCGTGGCGTAAGGGGTAACAATCAGCGCTACGCCGCGCGGGCATCCCTCTTTTTGAAACGCCTGGAGCGATATCCGTCTGATATTCAGCGGCAATAAGGTCAGTTCACGCAGTTGCTGCTCAATATGCGTCTCCAGCGCATCATTTTTATCCGCTAACAATACGATCTGTCTCTCATGCAAATCGTTATCCTGCATTAGCCAGGCGCCGAAAATCACTGCCACCAGCCCCGTCTCTTCCTCGGAAAAGTGGATACCATATTCGGCTTCAAACCCGGCGAGCGCCTCACGTGTGGTGCGAACCAGACGCGGATAAAGACGGTTGAACTCTTCCGGAAGCGTATTATCGATGCCAATCGTGAATAAACTTCGGTTCAGCGCCTGGGCGAGATGGACATACAGCTGATCGTTAAGCCCTTGTTCGTCGCTGAAGCGTACGTTCCCTTTTTCTCGAAAGCGCAGCACCAGCCGCGCCACCTCCAGTCGCAGTTGCTGCGCCCGTTGATGCGTGTCGCGAATCGGGTCGGGGAGGCGAATCATTGAAAACAGTAACGCCATAAACAGCGCTTCATTGAGCGGTGCGGCCTGCATCACGTGGCGCTGCCAGTGACGACCAATTTCCTGGGCGAGTGGATATTCCGCGCACGACTGCGCCCAAATCTGCTGCACAGGGTTGAATTCCGGGGTGATGCCGGCATGGTGTTGTAGCAGACAATACTGTAAAAAGAGACGCAGGAACTGCACGTCGCGATGTTCAAATGGTTTTTGCAACCGGCGGGCGCACAGATTGATGAGCGCGTGCAGATTAATATCGTCATACAGCGGACGCGCGATACCGCGCTGTTTTAGCGCGTTTTTTAAGGCCGGGGTAAACTGTTGCGTGACGAAGGTCGGGCATAAACGCAGGCCGCGCCTGAGCCAGTGTAAAAGGCAAAGGCGCTGATCGAGTGCTGTACCTTCGATCCGATAGCAACCGTTCTGGCATGTTGTGATGGCAAGGCGATGATAGCGCTGGATCTCCAGGCTTGTCTCAGTGATATCCTCACGGGCAGTATCATCATCAACGCCATTAAGCGCGCTGAAGATTTCCACCGTGGCAATTGGCTCCGGCTGGAAAAGCGTCAGCAATACCTGACAGCGGCGCTGGGGAGCGGAAAGTACAGATGGTGGGGCAATTGTCGGCATCATCTGTCAGGTCTCCCGTTAGTTTGTCTGGTAAGGATAGCTAAAGTTTGCGTGTGAAAAATGTGATAAGCGTGCTTTTAGGCCAGGAATGCTGAGGAACGTCACAGAATTTTTATCGCGAGGAACAGATGAAGCCAGTGAAACGCAGCGCCTTAACACTATTTCTTGCCGTTTTATCTTTCGTGGCGGCGGCGCATCCGCACAGCTTCATCCGTCTGCAAACGCAGGTGGTCAGTGAAAATGAGCAATTTGTGGCGTTAAAAATGCGCTGGACAATGGACGCGCTGACGTCCGCAGATCTGCTGTATGACGCCGGAAACGCGGCACCGGGGTCAGAAATATGGAAAAAGTTGGCGGCGGAAGTGATGGCTAACGTACTTGGGCAGCACTACTTTACAGAAGTGTGGCGCAATGGCGCGAAAGTGAAGTTTAAAAACAGGCCGACAGAATACGGTATGACGCGTGACGCGCATCAGGCGGTATTGACCTTTACGCTACCGCTGGCTGAACCGCAGCCGTTAAGCGGACAGACTTATACCTTTTCAACGTTTGATCCCTCTTATTATGTCGATATGCATTATGACCAGGACAGCGATATCACGATGCCGGAACCGCTGCGCGAAAAGTGTCGGATTCAGGTTTATACTCCTGCGCCCGGCGAAGAGACGCTACGTTTCGCCCAGTCGCTGGATAAAGAGGACGCGCCGCCGGAGGATATGGATTTAGGTAAACAGTTTGCCCAAACGGTGACCTTGCAATGTCAGTAATTTTTTCTCAACGCGCTCCGGGGCGACGCTGGCTCTCGCTGTGGCCACTGGCGTTATTCCTGCTGCTGATGCTGGTTGGCGGTCTGTGGATATGGCAGGCCTGGCCGCAGGTGATGTTGAAAAGCGCTCTTTGGCAGCGGGACGTAAATCAGCAGTTGAGCGCGCTGCTTAACGCGGTGGCGACGCATCCTGAGCGGGCGGGCGGATCGTTGCTTCTGCTGAGTTTTATGTATGGCGTGCTTCATGCGCTGGGGCCGGGACACGGCAAAGTGGTGATCGCGACATGGCTGGCGACGCATCCTTCGAAGCTGAAATCAAGTATCGTGTTAACCCTCGCCGCCGCGTTATTACAGGGGTTCGTGGCTATCGGGTTGGTGGTGGGCGTGCTGACCGTATTGCAACTTCCGGCCAGGCAGCTCCATCTGAGCGGTTTCTGGCTGGAAAAGGGGAGCTATGCGTTAGTTGGCGGGCTGGGCATCTTGCTGTGCTGGCGGGCCATAAAAAGGTTACGCGCGCTGCTACGTAAACCTGTCTTTATCGCTTTTACGCCGCGCCATGTTCACCATGAAAAATGCGGCTGCGGACATCAGCATCTACCGACGCAGGAACAATTGCATAGCGGCGATGACTGGCGCGCGCGACTCATGATCGTACTGTCTATGGGGATGCGGCCCTGTTCCGGCGCGATAATGGTGCTGTTATTCAGTAAAGTGATTGGCGTTTTTAGCTGGGGAATGGCGTCGGTACTGGCAATGGCGGCGGGAACCTCGCTAACGATTACCTCGCTGGCGCTGCTGGTACACACTTTTCGTGCTCTGGCGGTGAAACTCAGTGGAAACAAAGCGCCGGCGTTATGGCGGCAGGTAGGCTGGTCAACGCTGGCGCTGGCCGGAGGGGTCATACTGCTTGTTGCGGCGCTGGTCATGTGGTTTAGCGTGCCGCAGCCTGTGGGCGGGCTGCGGCCATGGCGTGGTTGATTAGTGCCCGGCGGGTTTGAGATGCATCCGCGCGACGGATTCGTCTTCGGCCCAGTAAATGCGTTCGGCGACCATCGCTTCCGGATTGAGCTGAACGCCGCGCAGTACCCGTTCTTTAAAACGCAGGTAGCCGCCTTTGTCGATCAGATGGCCCATATGGAGATAGATCGGTTTTCCGCCGAGCATCTCTTTTTCAAATTCATACAGGTTAACGATCACCTGCTTTATCACATCTTCAGTCACCCAGTTGAGGAAGAGCTTGCCGACGCGCGGCGTCTTTTTACTGGTGCGTCCGCCCAGACGGACTTGCCAGAGCTGATCCGGCTTACGTTGCCAGGCCAGCGTCGGACAGGCCAGCACGCACTCGCCGCAGCCGATACAGGCGGACTCTTCTTTGACCGCTTTGCCGTTCTTCAGCGCCAGGCAGCCTACCGCGTGGTGACTACAGGCCTTCACGCAGGCGCCGCAACCGATACAGCGATCGGCAGTGAAGCGCATTTTCGCCACGCCAATAATTCCCAGATCGGCCATTGACGCCTTCGCGCAATCATTCGGGCAGCCAACGATGACCGTTTTGAGATGATAAGGGCTGGGATAGACCAGTTTTTCAAGACGACGGGACAGACCGGTCGTGTCAGTGTTGGCTTTCTGGCAAATGCGGTTCCCCTGACAGGCGACAATATTTCGCCCGCCAATAGCGAGATAGCCCGCTTTGGTATCCTCAACCTGGACGTCGCACAGTTCTATTTCAATCTCGCGAAGAAACGGCTCCAGCGCGGCGTTCACGTTGTCGATATCTTCGTAACGGATACCCGGCATCGCCAGCTTCTGGCGGGTAGTGAGGTGAATTTGTCCGTTGCCCCAGGTTTCGGCGATGTCACGCGCCACCGTTAGCAAATGCGCGGGCAAAATACCGCCGGGAATGCGGACGCTGATCATGGCTTCGCCGCGCACTTTTGACAGGCGATATTCGTTTTTCGCACGGGCTTTAATGATATCAATATCAATGCTCATGATGTTCTCCTTAATCGGCAAAACGTTGCGCGACGGCGTAGTTAAATATCGGGCCGTCGGTGCAGACATACACTTCGCCCATACGGCAGTGGCCGCACTTCCCGACGGAGCAGGCCATCCGGCGTTCGTAGTCCACCCAAATTTGCTCCGGCTTGAGCCCTTTTTGCAGCAGCATTTTTACGGTAAAGGTAATCATTATTGGCGGCCCAACGACGATGGCCTGCATAGTGTCGATATCGCTAAGCGTCATGTCGGCAAGCCGATCGGTCACCCGGCCAATCTGGTAACGGTCATCAGCCTCGCCTTCATCCAGCGTGAGCACCAGATTATGTTTGCCGCGCCACGTCGCCATTTCTTCTTTGTACAGCACGCAATCGCGATTTTTATAGCCGAGAATCATATCCAGTTGACCAATTTCCTGGGGATTCTCAACGAAATAGCGCATTAAGCCTTTCACCGGCGCGACGCCCGTGCCGCCTGCGACAACCAGTAAGGGTTTATGGCGCAGCGTATCGACCGGATAGCCATTGCCATAGCAGCCGCGTAGCCACACGTTGTCGCCTTCTTTCAGCGTAAAGAGGGCGCTGGTCACTTTTCCGACATTACGAATCAGCAGATCTATCCAGCCGTCGCCGTAGTCGGAAACGGAGATGGGCGCTTCGCCGACGCGCGGCAGCGACACCTCAACAAATTGCCCCCAGTGCGCGGGAAAATCGACGGCCACGCGGAAATTCCACTCCAGCGGCGTGTGGCGAGTAATACTGAGGATGCGGTACGCCGCAGGCAGCAAACTGTGCTGCGGTTTATCATGACAGGAACAATGTGACATGCGTTATGCCTCCTCTGCCAGCGCCTGCCGAACGGCAGCAGTCATTTTATTGATAATCAAAGAAAATTTGATGTATTGCGGGCAGCGATCGTCGCAGCGGCCGCAGCCGACGCACATATGTTCAATGCCGTTGCGCGCTTTGTAGTCATTGACCTTATGCAGGGCGCGGTAGCGCAGACGCTCGCCGGGTTTTTCGCGAAAACCATGACCGCCGGCCATGTCGCTAAAGCCCGGCACCATGCAGCTTGCCCACTGGCGGCGGCGTTCGCCGCGCTGCGGATTTTCATCATAGGCGACGTCAAAGACGCTATAGCAGGTACAGGTTGGGCACCCGGTAGTGCAGCGGCCACAACTGATGCAGCGGCTGTCGTAGGCGTCCCATAGCGGGTGGCGGGTGAGAATGTCGCGAATTTTTTGCGGATCGCGGCAAACGCTGTCCGGCGTGACGACGGTTTCCCGGTTTTCGCTGACGAAAGAGGGGGTATAGTCAGCCTCCTGCCCCAGCCCTTGTATCGCCGCCTCGATAAAGGGATCGCGGATGCTGACAAGCGCGCCCTCATCGCTAAAACGCATGGCGGCGCTATAACAGTCAGTTTTATTGGTACCCATTGAGACGCAGAAACAATTTTCGAAGCTTTCTTCACACTCAATAAGGACGAAACGAATATGCTCCCGTAGCAGTTGATAACTGTAATCGGAATTATTCCCATTTGATAAATACATATAATCCAGCCGCGACATGGCGTTAATGTCGCAGGCGCGGGCAAAGATGATTATCGGGGAGGTGTCTGTCTCGGCAATTTGAATGGTGTCTTTATCGAAATAAAAGAGCGTTTCGGTGATAGGGGCGATAATGGTATTCGGCGACATGTGCGATTTCTCGTGCCAGATGAGATCGCGCCAGCCGCTAATCCGTTGATAAATAATGTTGTCAGTGTCGGAAAAACGTCCGCCGCGAAACTCTGCGGACGGGGCAAACACGCGCCATTTTTTGTTTAATCGCTGGATAAGCAAACTAAACTCGTCAGGCGTAATTTTGATAGCCATCACATACTCCACAGTAATATTCAGGAAAAACAAATGAAAATAAATTGTTATAAAAATCAGTTGAATATTACTGTTACGCTAGCGCTAATCCACCGCCTTCGCTAACGGGAAAAAATGGTTTTTACTATCGGTATAATAAATATATTCTTAATCATAAAATATGCATATATACAGCGTTGCGCTATTTAGCGGATAGCGCGGTCTGAATAAATTTAATCATCGCATCGCGGTAAAGGTTTGCATAACGTCCGGAAAAAGCATCAATGTGATCGCCGTCAGGAATGAAGATTTTTTGTTTGGGCTCCCGGGCGAGGGCATACAATTTCTCACTGTCCTGCCAGGGAATAACATGGTCTGCCGTGCCATGAAGAATCAATACCGGAATGGGGCTGACGCTGGCGATATTGCGATCCGCGCTATAGCGGTCATCAAGCAAATAGCCGCTGCCCGGGATCATCTGGTTGGCGATGGAGGAATAGGATAAAAATGTTGAGTCGAGAATAATCGCACGTATGCCCGCCTGGTCGGCGTAGCGCATATTTGCGCAGCCTACGCAGTGGCCTACGGCGGCCAGTACATTATTGCCGCCCAGGCTCTGCCCCAGCAGTACCAGGCGCTCGGGGTTAACGTCGGCGCGATGCCGCACATAATCTATCGCGCTTTTCGTATCGTCCAGTAGCCCCTCTTGTGATGGGGTGCCCTCAGATTCGCCAAACCCACGGTAATCAAACATAAACAGGTTTACGTTGCGTTCTGGCAGCCAACTGACTAACGGCCAGTGCGCCGACATATTTCCGGCGTTGCCATGGACATGAATCACCGTCGCGACGGCGTTTTCCGGCCTGCCGAAAGCAGTGGGAATAAACCAGCCGTGCAGATGCGTGCCATCTTTGGCGGTAAAGGTAATGGATTCAGCTTCGGCAGGGGTTGGCCCATAGACTTTATTGTCCGGGTAATAAAAGGCATTGATCGCTACGCGGGGTAGCAGATAAATACAGACCACAATGATAAACAGAATAAAAAGGGATTTGACGATGCGTCGGGTATGTTGAAGGGTCATGTTCGCTTCCTTGCCGCTTTATGCCAATAGCGGAGCAGGGAGCGATCGTACAAAAACATGCAGGCAAGTAAAGCGATGAGGCTGTGTTTAGGAAAAACGCCTGAAAAGGCACGGCGGATGAGTGGCCCCATCCGCCGAAGAGACTTAGCGCTTCAGCGCATCGCTCAGTTCGTCGCGCATATTCGCCAGCATGGCTTTAACGACGCGCGGATTCCCCGCCACGATATTACCGGTCATCATGTAGTTATGACCGCCGGTGAAATCGCTGACGATACCGCCCGCTTCACGAACCAGCAGTTCGCCCGCGGCGAAATCCCACGGACGAAGGCCAATTTCAAAGAAACCATCGACACGACCTGCAGCCACATAGGCCAGATCCAGCGCGGCGGAACCGGTGCGGCGGAAATCGGCGCATTCGGTGAACAGCTTGCCGATAATATTAATGTAGGTGGTCGCGTATTGTTTGGCTTTGAACGGGAAGCCGGTAGCGAGAATAGTGCCGTCCAGATCGCGCGCGGTACTGCCGCGCAGACGGTAGCCGTTCAGCTGCGCGCCCTGACCGCGGGTGGCGGTGAACAGTTCGTTACGCATCGGATCGTAAACGACAGCCACTTCAGTACGGCCTTTAATGCGTACAGCAATGGAAACAGAGAAGTGTGGCAGACGTTTGATGAAGTTGGTGGTGCCATCCAGCGGATCGATAACCCATTGAACATCCTGATCTGTGCCAACGTGCTCACCGCTTTCTTCGGTGATAATAGTGTGTTGCGGGTAAGATTTGCGAATGGTGTCGATAATTACCGCTTCAGCGGCCTTATCTACATTGGTCACAAAATCGTTACTGCCTTTTTGGCTCGCTTCTACAGCGTCCGGAGTTTCATAGTTTTTGGCAATTACATTACCCGCCTTGCGCGCTGCGCGCACGGCGATGGTCAGCATCGGATGCATCGGTCTCTCTCACTGGATGTTAAAGAACGGGAAAACGGCGCAGAGTATAGCAGCGAGATCGGAATCTGTCTTGGTTTTATGGTAAGATGTCAGAATAATCTTTAGCTGAAGAAAGACAATGCTGCAAAACATTCGAATTGTGCTGGTGGAAACCTCCCACACCGGCAATATGGGCTCCGTGGCTCGCGCTATGAAAACCATGGGCTTAACTAACCTGTGGCTGGTAAACCCGCTGGTGAAACCGGACTCCCAGGCCATCGCTCTGGCGGCAGGCGCCAGCGATGTGATCGGTAATGCGCAGATCGTCGATACGCTGGACGAAGCGTTGGCTGGCTGTAGCCTGGTGGTCGGCACCAGCGCCCGTTCCCGCACTCTGCCGTGGCCGATGCTTGATCCGCGCGAGTGCGGCTTAAAAAGCGTGGCGGAAGCGGCAAATACGCCGGTTGCGCTGGTTTTTGGTCGTGAGCGTGTCGGGCTGACTAACGATGAGTTGCAAAAATGCCATTATCACGTCGCGATTGCCGCTAACCCGGAGTACAGCTCGTTGAATCTGGCGATGGCGGTACAGGTCATCGCGTATGAAGTCCGTATGGCCTGGCTGGCGACGCAGGAAAACGGCGACGCGGCAGATCATGAAGAGACGCCGTATCCGCTGGTGGACGATCTTGAACGTTTCTACGGCCATCTGGAGCAGACGTTGCTCTCCACTGGCTTTATTCGCGAAAACCATCCGGGGCAGGTGATGAATAAATTGCGCCGTCTGTTTACCCGCGCCCGCCCGGAAAGCCAGGAGTTGAATATTCTGCGTGGGATTCTGGCGTCTATTGAGCAGCAGAATAAAGGCAAGTAACCGCGTTAATGCCGCACGGAACGCTAAATACCTGACTAATTTACTCAAGTAAATAGTTGACCAAATTACTCGGGAATGTCAGACTTGTCCCTGCTATGCAATACCCCCATTTTACAATAAAAAACCCCGGGCAGGGGCGAGTTTGAGGTTAAGTAAGACATGAGACTGACATCTAAAGGGCGTTATGCCGTGACCGCAATGTTAGACGTTGCGCTCAACTCCGAAGCGGGCCCGGTACCGTTGGCTGATATTTCTGAACGTCAGGGGATTTCCCTTTCTTATCTGGAACAGCTATTTTCCCGTTTACGTAAAAACGGTCTGGTTTCCAGCGTACGCGGGCCGGGCGGCGGTTATCTGCTGGGTAAAGATGCTGGCAGTATCGCGGTCGGCGAAGTGATCAGCGCGGTTGATGAATCCGTTGACGCGACCCGTTGCCAGGGCAAAGGCGGCTGCCAGGGCGGCGATAAATGCCTGACCCATGCGCTGTGGCGTGATTTAAGCGATCGTCTGACCGGTTTTCTCAACAATATTACTTTAGGCGAGCTGGTGAATAACCAGGAAGTTCTGGATGTGTCTGGTCGCCAGCACACGCATGACGCGCCGCGCGCCAGCGGTCGTGCGCAGGACGCTATCGACGTTAAATTACGCGCTTAATTAAAATATTACGCCATCTCTTCTGGCGGCCTCATGCGGTGAATGCCGCGGTCGTCTGAAGGATGAAGCGTAAAAAAGAATTCAGAATCAGGCCGGGACGCGGACGTCCCGTCAACACGGTCGTACATCCAGCCGGTTGCCTGATTCCTTGCATTGAGTGATGTACGGAGTTTAAGAGCAATGAAATTACCGATTTATCTCGACTACTCCGCAACCACGCCGGTGGACCCGCGTGTTGCCGAGAAAATGATGCAGTTTCTGACCCTGGACGGAACCTTTGGGAACCCGGCGTCTCGTTCACACCGTTTTGGCTGGCAGGCTGAAGAAGCCGTCGATATCGCCCGCAACCAGATTGCTGAACTGGTCGGCGCCGACCCGCGTGAAATCGTCTTTACCTCAGGGGCGACGGAGTCCGATAACCTGGCGATTAAAGGCGCTGCCAACTTTTATCAGAAAAAAGGCAAGCACATCATCACCAGCAAGACCGAGCACAAAGCGGTGCTGGACACCTGCCGTCAGCTTGAGCGCGAAGGGTTTGAAGTGACCTACCTGGCGCCGCAGCGCAACGGCATCATCGATCTCAACGAGCTCGAAGCAGCGATGCGTGACGACACCATTCTGGTTTCCATCATGCACGTGAACAACGAAATCGGCGTGGTGCAGGATATCGCGACCATCGGCGAAATGTGCCGCGCGCGCGGTATCATCTACCACGTTGATGCCACCCAGAGCGTGGGCAAACTGCCTATCGACCTGAGCCAACTGAAAGTGGATCTGATGTCCTTCTCCGGTCATAAAATTTATGGTCCGAAAGGCATTGGCGCGCTGTATGTGCGTCGTAAGCCGCGTATTCGCATTGAAGCGCAGATGCATGGCGGCGGGCACGAGCGCGGTATGCGCTCTGGTACTCTGCCTGTTCACCAGATCGTCGGCATGGGCGAAGCTTACCGTATCGCGAAAGAAGAGATGGAGACCGAAATGGCCCGTCTGCGCGGTCTGCGTAACCGTCTGTGGAACGGCATCAAAGATATTGAAGAAGTTTACCTGAACGGCGACCTTGAGCAGGGCGCGCCAAACATTCTCAACGTGAGCTTTAACTACGTTGAAGGCGAGTCGCTGATCATGGCGCTGAAAGACCTGGCGGTCTCTTCCGGTTCCGCCTGCACCTCCGCCAGTCTGGAACCGTCCTACGTGCTGCGCGCGTTGGGCATGAATGACGAGCTGGCGCATAGCTCTATCCGTTTCTCTTTAGGTCGTTTTACCACTGAAGAAGAGATCGACTACACCATTGATCTGGTACGTAAATCCATTGGCCGTCTGCGTGACCTTTCTCCACTGTGGGAAATGTACAAGCAGGGTGTGGATCTGAACAGCATCGAATGGGCACATCATTAATCGGTATCGGAATCAGGAGAATTTATAATGGCTTACAGCGAAAAAGTAATCGATCACTATGAGAACCCGCGTAACGTAGGGTCGTTTGACAACAACGACGATAACGTGGGAAGCGGCATGGTTGGCGCTCCGGCCTGCGGCGACGTCATGAAGTTGCAGATTAAAGTTAACGATGAAGGTATCATTGAAGACGCGCGCTTCAAGACTTACGGCTGCGGTTCCGCTATCGCCTCCAGTTCTCTGGTAACGGAGTGGGTGAAAGGGAAATCCCTGGACGAAGCGCAGGCGATTAAAAACACCGACATTGCAGACGAACTGGAGCTGCCGCCGGTGAAAATTCACTGCTCTATTCTGGCGGAAGACGCGATTAAAGCCGCTATTGCGGATTACAAAAGCAAACGCGAAGCGAAATAAAATAGAACGTTAACATTGA
Organism: Salmonella sp. SSDFZ54; assembly: GCF_004010735.1. NCBI lineage: Bacteria > Pseudomonadati > Pseudomonadota > Gammaproteobacteria > Enterobacterales > Enterobacteriaceae > Salmonella > Salmonella sp. SSDFZ54. The sequence continues at coordinate 524,015 of NZ_CP034819.1, read as the reverse complement.
GGTTTTGTTATGTCGATTACACTTAGCGACAGTGCAGCAGCGCGAGTTAATACCTTCCTGGCCAACCGTGGTAAAGGGTTTGGTCTGCGTCTGGGCGTGAGAACCTCCGGCTGCTCAGGTATGGCTTATGTACTGGAATTTGTTGACGAGCCAACGGCGGAAGACACCGTGTTTGAAGACAAAGGCGTTAAGGTAGTGGTTGACGGCAAGAGCCTGCAATTTCTGGACGGTACACAGCTGGACTTCGTAAAAGAAGGTCTGAACGAAGGGTTTAAATTCTCCAACCCGAATGTGAAAGATGAGTGTGGTTGCGGCGAAAGCTTCCACGTGTAACCGTGTTCCGCTGTTATACCGAGCATTCGTGCTGCAGAAAAGCGGCAAGCGAGTGAATCCCCAGGCGCTTACTTGAGTAAATGACTGGGGGAACCCGCGCAGACAACGCATCTGCGACGCGAAGTAAGAAGGTATAACCCCACCGTGGTCGCCTGCGTGTGGGGTTTGTTCTGACAGGCTATCCCTGAGAATGTTATGGATTACTTCACCCTCTTTGGCTTACCAGCCCGTTATCAGATTGACACCCAGGCGCTGAGCCTTCGTTTTCAGGATCTGCAACGCCAGTATCACCCTGACAAATTTGCCAACGGCACCCAGGCGCAGCAGCTTGCCGCCGTCCAGCAATCCGCCACGATCAACCAGGCCTGGCAAACGCTGCGTCACCCTTTGACGCGCGCGGAGTATCTGCTTTCCTTACACGGGTTCGATCTGGCCAGCGAGCAACATACGGTACGCGACACCGCGTTTCTGATGGAACAACTCACGCTTCGCGAAGAGCTGGACGATATCGAACAATCAAAAGACGACGCGCGGCTGGAAAGCTTCATCAAACGTGTACAAAAGATGTTTGATGCTCGTCTTCAGCAATTGGTGGAACAGTTGGACAACGCCGCGTGGGACACGGCGGCGGATACGGTGCGCAAACTGCGGTTTCTCGATAAACTGCGAAGCAGCGCAGAACAACTCGAAGAAAAGCTGCTCGATTTTTAACTGGAATCTAACATGGCCTTATTACAAATTAGTGAGCCTGGTCTGAGCGCCGCGCCGCATCAGCGTCGTCTGGCGGCGGGCATCGACTTAGGCACTACCAACTCTCTGGTTGCGACGGTTCGCAGCGGCCAGGCGGAAACTCTGCCTGACCACGAAGGGCGCCACCTGTTGCCTTCAGTGGTTCACTATCAGCAGCAGGGCCATACGGTCGGCTACGCTGCGCGCGACAATGCCGCGCAGGATACGGCCAACACTATCAGCTCTGTGAAACGCATGATGGGACGCTCGCTGGCGGATATCCAGGCGCGCTATCCGCATCTGCCTTACCGGTTTAAGGCAAGCGTTAATGGGCTGCCGATGATTGATACGGCGGCTGGATTGCTCAATCCGGTACGCGTATCGGCTGATATTCTCAAAGCGCTGGCCGCGCGGGCTAGCGAATCGCTCTCCGGCGAGCTGGATGGCGTGGTGATTACCGTTCCCGCCTATTTCGATGATGCCCAACGTCAGGGGACGAAAGACGCCGCGCGGCTGGCGGGCCTGCATGTACTGCGCCTGCTCAACGAACCGACGGCGGCGGCGATTGCCTACGGTCTGGACTCAGGCAAAGAAGGCGTTATTGCTGTTTACGATCTCGGCGGCGGTACCTTCGATATCTCTATTTTACGCCTGAGCCGCGGGGTGTTTGAAGTGCTGGCGACGGGCGGTGATTCTGCGCTCGGCGGCGACGACTTTGACCATCTGCTGGCGGACTATATTCGCGAGCAGGCGGGAATTGCCGATCGTAGCGACAATCGCGTTCAGCGCGAACTGCTGGATGCCGCGATTGCCGCGAAAATCGCCTTAAGCGATGCCGATACCGTTAGCGTTAACGTTGCGGGCTGGCAGGGGGAGATCACTCGCGAGCAGTTTAACGATCTCATTTCCGCGCTGGTTAAGCGCACGCTATTGGCCTGCCGTCGCGCATTGAAAGATGCCGGCGTTGATCCCCAGGACGTTCTGGAAGTGGTCATGGTCGGCGGTTCGACCCGTGTACCGCTGGTGCGTGAGCGGGTGGGCGAATTTTTTGGCCGCACGCCGTTAACCGCTATCGACCCGGATAAAGTGGTCGCTATCGGCGCAGCGATTCAGGCCGATATTCTGGTCGGCAACAAGCCGGACAGCGAAATGCTGCTGCTGGACGTGATTCCACTCTCTCTTGGGCTGGAAACGATGGGCGGCCTGGTGGAAAAAGTCATTCCGCGCAACACCACTATCCCGGTGGCGCGCGCGCAGGATTTCACCACCTTCAAAGACGGTCAGACCGCGATGTCTATCCATGTGATGCAGGGCGAACGCGAACTGGTGCAGGACTGCCGTTCGCTGGCGCGCTTTGCGCTGCGCGGGATTCCGCCGCTGCCGGCGGGCGGGGCGCATATTCGCGTGACCTTCCAGGTAGACGCTGATGGCCTGTTGAGCGTCACCGCAATGGAAAAATCCACCGGCGTCGAGGCCTCCATTCAGGTCAAACCTTCCTATGGCCTGACCGATGGCGAAATCGCCTCGATGATCAAGGATTCCATGAGTTTTGCCGAGCAGGACGTGAAAGCGCGTATGCTGGCGGAGCAAAAAGTCGAAGCCGCGCGCGTGCTGGAAAGTTTGACCGGCGCGCTAACTGCCGACGCCGCGCTGTTAAGCGACGCAGAACGTCAATGCATTGATGATGCCGCCGCACATTTGAGCGCGGTCGCACAAGGCGATGATGTTGACGCCATAGAACAAGCCATTAAAAACGTAGATAAACAAACCCAGGAATTTGCCGCTCGCCGCATGGACCAGTCGGTTCGTCGCGCGTTGAAAGGCCATTCCGTAGACGAGGTTTAACATGCCGAAGATTGTTATTCTGCCTCATCAGGATCTTTGTCCGGATGGCGCAGTTCTGGAAGCTGAGACCGGTGAAACCATTCTTGACGTTGCGCTGCGCAACGGCATCGAGATTGAACACGCCTGTGAGAAATCGTGCGCCTGCACCACCTGTCACTGTATTGTACGTGAAGGCTTCGACTCCTTGCCGGAAAGTTCGGAAGAAGAAGACGATATGCTGGATAAAGCGTGGGGGCTGGAGCCGGAAAGTCGACTGAGCTGCCAGGCCCGCGTTACCGACGACGATCTGGTTATCGAAATTCCACGTTACACAATCAACCATGCGCGTGAGCATTAACAGAGGGTAGTATGGGACTCAAGTGGACCGATAGCCGCGAGATCGGCGAAGCGTTATACGACGCATATCCTGATGTCGATCCTAAAACCGTTCGTTTCACCGATCTGCATCAGTGGATCTGCGAACTGGACGATTTTGACGACGACCCTAACGCATCCAATGAAAAAATTCTGGAGGCGATTCTGCTAGTCTGGTTGGATGAAGCAGAGTAAGTCAAATAACGGGCTGCCCTACGGCGGCCCGTTTGCTAATAAGGAAAATAACAATGACAGAAGCCATGAAAATTACGCTTTCCACGCAGCCTGCCGATGCGCGCTGGGGCGATAAAGCCACTTACAGTATTAATAACGACGGTATTACCTTGCATCTTAACGGTAAAGACGATCTGGGGTTGATCCAGCGTGCGGCGCGTAAAATCGACGGCCTGGGAATAAAACAGGTCGCGCTGACAGGCGAAGGATGGGATATCGAGCGTTGTTGGGCATTCTGGGCGGGTTACAAAGGACCAAAAGGCGTCCGTACCGTAATGTGGCCGGATTTAGACGATGCCCAACGTCAGGAACTGGATAACCGCCTGACCATTATTGACTGGGTGCGCGACACCATTAATGCTCCGGCGGAAGAGCTTGGGCCGGAGCAACTGGCGCAGCGCGCGGTGGATCTGCTGTGCAGCGTCGCGTGCGATAGCGTCACTTATCGTATCACCAAAGGCGAAGATCTGCGCGAGCAGAACTATATGGGGTTGCATACCGTAGGCCGTGGTTCTGAGCGTCCGCCGGTGCTGCTGGCGCTGGATTACAACCCGACGGGAGACAAAGATGCGCCGGTTTATGCCTGCCTGGTCGGTAAAGGTATCACCTTTGACTCCGGCGGCTACAGTATCAAACAAAGCGCTTTTATGGACTCAATGAAATCCGATATGGGCGGCGCGGCGACAGTAACGGGCGCGCTGGCGTTCGCCATTACCCGTGGGTTGAATAAACGCGTAAAACTGTTCCTGTGCTGCGCCGATAATCTGATCAGCGGCAATGCGTTTAAACTGGGCGATATTATTCGCTACCGTAATGGTAAGAATGTCGAAGTCATGAATACCGATGCGGAAGGGCGACTGGTGCTGGCGGATGGCCTGATTGACGCCAGCGCGCAACACCCGCAGCTAATCATTGATATGGCGACGTTAACCGGCGCGGCGAAAACGGCGCTGGGTAACGACTATCATGCGCTATTCAGTTTTGACGATACGCTGGCGGGGCGCTTGCTGACCAGCGCGGCGCAAGAGAATGAACCGTTCTGGCGTCTGCCGCTGGCGGAGTTCCACCGTAACCAGCTGCCGTCTAACTTTGCGGAACTGAACAACACCGGCAGCGCGGCGTATCCCGCCGGGGCAAGCACTGCCGCGGGTTTTCTGTCGCACTTTGTTGAAAATTACCGCGAAGGCTGGCTGCACATTGACTGTTCCGCCACTTATCGCAAAGCGCCGGTTGAGCAGTGGGCTGCCGGGGCAACCGGTCTGGGTGTGCGCACCATCGCGAATTTGCTGACCGCCTGAACGGTGTTTTTGTAGGCCGGGTAAGCGAAGCGCCACCCGGCATTTTGCCTGATGGCGACGCCGTGCGTCTTATCAGGCCTACAACCCATATACATAATTTGTGATTCCTATGTCCGAAACTAAAAATGAATTAGAAATCTTGCTGGAGAAAGCGGCGACTGAGCCCGCGCATCGTCCGGCATTTTTCCGTACCTTACTGGAGTCCACCGTCTGGGTGCCGGGCAGCGCTGCCGAAGGCGAGGCGATTGTGGAAGACAGCGCTCTGGATTTGCAGCACTGGGAAAAAGAAGACGGCACGACCGTCATTCCCTTCTTTACTTCTCTGGAGGCGCTGCAGCAGGCCGTGGAAGACGAACAGGCGTTTGTGGTGATGCCAGCGCGCACGCTGTTTGAAATGACGCTTGGCGAAACGCTATTCCTCAACGCTAAATTGCCGACGGGCAAAGAGTTTATGCCGCGTGAAATCAGCCTGCTTCTCGCTGAGGAAGGCAGTCCGTTAAGTACGCAGGAAGTGCTGGAAGGCGGCGAGTCGCTTATTTTATCCGAAGTGGCCGAGCCGCCGTCGCAGATGATTGATTCCCTCACTACGCTGTTTAAAACCATCAAACCGGTGAAACGCGCGTTTCTCTGCGCGATTAAAGAACATGCGGACGCCCAACCCAATCTGCTGATTGGCATTGAGGCTGACGGCGAGATTGAAGAGATCATTCACGCAGCGGGCAATGTGGCGACCGACACGTTACCGGGTGACGAACCGATCGATATTTGTCAGGTGAGGAAGGGCGAGCAGGGTATCAGCCACTTTATCACCGAGCATATCGCGCCGTTCTACGAGCGCCGCTGGGGCGGGTTCCTGCGCGATTTTAAACAGAACCGCATCATCTGAAGAAAAGAAAGCCGCCCAACAGGGCGGCCTCCTGGCTTACCTGCTCTGGACGTTGAGCGTTACGGGAACAGAGCTACCTGGGTGGCTTCTGTCTGCGTGAAGACACAACGTGCCAGAAACAAGAAGCACGACACAAAAGTATCGTACCTTCATGTTGCGGTCCTTGCGAAGACCGCATCACGGCAGCACCGCTGGCGATAATGCCGTGATAGCAGGCACTACGGTGTGCCTGCGCTTACGGCCATGGGTTATCCTCTCCTGAAGCCAGCGCCCGTTTGCGAGACGGCGGAAAGGGCCGGGCAAGATAATACCTCAAATGTTGAATAGTTTCCCGGTAAATCATATTGACATTTGCTCCCTTAAAAGGGAGTATTAATCCCCTACGGTGTGCCTGCGTTGCTATGGCAACAAAGCCTGCTGGAAAGGCCGCGAACCGGACCAGCACAAAAAAACCGCTCAATTGAGCGGTTTTTTTGTGGCCTGCTTAAACAGAATTTATGTAGATTCGCTTTAAATCAGCCTGAACGGTAGGCCGGATAAGCGTGAGCGCCACCCGACATCATGTCGATTAATCGACGAGCGCGTCCAGTTTTGCCCAAAACGCCTCATGATAATCCTCCAGGTCAAGTAAAGCGGCATCGCGTTGTTCATTCATTTTTTGCTGTGCCTTCCATTGCGGAAGATGTAAATCCTCTTCGGTAAAGCCAATGTCTTTAGCGCCCGAAATAATATTATAGAGATATTCCACCAGAGAAGACTCCGCCAGCCAGAATTCATTACGTTCCATGCGGGCAATAGGGTATTCGCCGTTGGCATCCCGTTCTGTGATATAGATAAAAATGGCCTGATCGCCGACATGATCGATACGAATTAATGCCGGAAGACGGGGATCGTTACTCCAGACAGGCATCAGATCTTCAATATCAATACCTGAGCTATCCATGCCAACGCCGTAATACGCCTCTTCATCAGGGGAGTAAGAATGAATTACTCCCTCTTTATCAATAGATCTTTGTAATGTTTCAATCACAGGCATATTATAATTGCTAAGTAGATCGCGGTCGTAGGCCAGTAGCGCCTTCAGGCTTTCAGGTAACTCAGTGGTTTCCGTATTTTGCGGATCGCGATACTTACGCACTCGCAGACGACTTATTTCCTCGGCAGGCATAGGATTAGGTACCTTATTACGGTTAACCTTTTTAACCAACTCAATTAAATTAGCGCGTGAAATATCCATTTTCCATCCTTAAAAATTGTATTTACAGGAGTTATTTCCCGGTGAAAACCAAAACAGCGGTGATGATACTCCTTATACCCGGCGTAAAGTATTTACCGATAAAAAATAGGATTTTATTAAGAGAAAATAATGCCCGTTTGCAGGACAGTGGAAAAGAGCTGAATAAAAACAATGTCTGTAGATCGTTTTACATCAGCCTGAACGGTAGGCCGGATAAGCGTGAGCGCCATCCGGCATGGCAGATATTAAGCGGGTTCAACCGGTAAATCGGTACGCGCGCCCCATTCGCTCCACGCGCCGTCGTAAAGCGTGACGTCAGGCACATCCAGCGTGGCGAGCGCCAGCACCACGACCGCGGCCGTCACGCCGGAACCGCAACTGGCGATAATCGGTCTGTCGAAACTCACGCCGTGGCTGAAAAAAACCTCATTCAGTTCGTCAGTGGTCTTTAATTCGCCCTCATACACCAGTTCCGTCCACGGGACGTTTAGCGCGCCAGGAATGTGTCCGCGCCTCAGTCCCGGACGTGGTTCATCAGCCTGAGCGTTAAAACGCGCCGCCGGACGCGCGTCAACGATTTGCGCGGTTTTTTCATGGCTTGCCAGCAATACGTCGGTGAGACGCACCACGGCTTGCGGCGCGAATTTCGCCTCAAACTCGCCTCCTTCATGCGCTTCCTCGCCTTCGCGCAATAGCCATTCGTCGCGCTGCCAGCCCGCCAGTCCGCCCGCCAGAATGGACACTTTCTCGGCACCGAACGTGCGCAGCATCCACCATGCCCGCGGAGCGGAGAACAGATTGCCTTCATCGTATATGACCAGGTGTTTATCCTGGCGAACACCCAGTTCACGCATGGCCACCGCAAACGCTTCCGGGCGCGGCATCATATGCGGCAACGGCGATGCGCGATCGGAAAGCGCTTCAATATCAAAAAACAGCGCGCCGGGAATATGTCCGGCGCGATATTCGCCCGCCATATCACGATGTTCCTGTCCTGGCGGCGCCATACGGGCGTCAAGAATCTGTATTTCCGGATCATCAATATGTTCGGCAAGCCAGTCGGCGGCGACAAAAAAGGCGGTGGTCATGGGTATCTCCATTGTTACCTGATTATGATCAAATTGTCGGACGTTTCCCGAAAAGGGACAAGTAGAAGAGGCTGTTTTGGCTGGCGAAACCACATTTCTGCGTAAAATTTTCGCATCATCACAGTAATACGGACTTACACAATAAAATTTCTCGCGCATAATATCTCATCAACCGTTGCTGACAGGCCGTTAAGGCCAGGGATGAAAGATGAAACATTTACGCGTGGTGGCCTGCATGATCATGCTGGCGCTGGCGGGATGCGATAACAACGATAAAACCGCCCCGACGACTAAAAGCGAAGCGCCAGCCGTAGCGCAGCCCTCGCCCGCGCAAGACCCGGCACAGCTACAAAAGCTGGCGCAGCAAAGCCAGGGCAAAGCGCTCACGCTATTAGACGCCTCCGAAGCGCAGCTCGACGGCGCGGCGACGCTGGTGCTGACGTTTTCAATTCCTTTAGATCCTGAACAGGATTTCTCCCGTGTGGTTCACGTGGTTGATAAGAAAAGCGGCAGCGTTGACGGCGCATGGGAGCTGGCGCCAAATTTAAAAGAGCTAAGGTTACGTCATCTGGAACCTGAACGCGTGCTGGTGGTCACGGTTGATCCCGCCGTTAAGGCGCTGAATAACGCCACCTTCGGCAAGTCTTATGAAAAAACGATTACCACGCGTGATGTCCAGCCCAGCGTCGGCTTTGCCAGCCGGGGATCGCTGCTACCGGGGAAAATCGCGGAAGGACTGCCGGTCATGGCGCTTAACGTCAACCATGTTGATGTAAACTTTTTCCGCGTTAAGCCCGGATCGCTGGCGTCATTTGTCAGCCAGTGGGAGTACCGTAGTTCTCTCTCTAACTGGGAGTCCGACAATCTGCTGAAAATGGCGGATCTGGTTTATACCGGTCGTTTTGATCTTAATCCGGCGCGCAATACGCGTGAGAAACTGCTGCTGCCATTAAGCGATATTAAGCCGCTGCAACAGGCGGGCGTATATGTGGCGGTAATGAATCAGGCTGGACACTACAACTATAGTAATGCCGCTACGTTGTTTACCCTTAGCGATATCGGCGTGTCCGCGCACCGTTACCATAATCGGCTGGATATCTTTACGCAAAGCCTGGAAAACGGCGCGGCGCAGTCGGGAATTGAGATTGTTCTTCTGAATGATAAAGGTCAGACGCTGGCGCAGGCGACGAGCGACGCGCAGGGACATGTGCAACTGGAGGCTGATAAAGCGGCGGCGCTATTACTGGCGCGTAAAGAGGAGCAGACCACGCTGCTCGATCTCACGCTTCCGGCTCTGGATCTGTCGGAATTTAATGTCGCTGGCGCGCCCGGCTACAGCAAGCAGTTCTTTATGTTCGGCCCGCGCGATCTCTACCGACCGGGCGAAACGGTTATCCTCAACGGATTACTGCGCGATAGCGACGGTAAAACGCTGCCCGATCAACCCGTTAAGCTGGAAGTAGTAAAACCAGACGGACAGGTGATGCGTACCGTCGTCAGCCAGCCGGAAAACGGGCTATACCGTTTGAATTATCCGCTGGATATCAACGCGCCGACCGGCTTGTGGCATGTCCGCGCCAACACCGGCGATAATTTGCTGCGGAGTTGGGATTTCCACGTGGAAGACTTTATGCCGGAGCGGATGGCGCTCAACCTGACGGCGCAAAAAACACCGCTGGCGCCTGCGGATGAGGTGAAATTCTCCGTTGTCGGCTATTACTTGTATGGCGCGCCTGCTAACGGCAATACCCTGCAAGGGCAACTTTTCCTGCGTCCGCTGCGCGACGCTGTCGCGGCGTTGCCTGGCTTCCAGTTCGGCAATATTGCCGAAGAGAATCTTTCGCGCAGCCTGGACGAAGTTCAACTGACGTTGGATAAAGGCGGACGTGGTGAAGTGAGTGCTGCCAGCCAGTGGCAAGAAGCGCATTCGCCGCTGCAGGTAATTCTACAGGCCAGCCTGCTGGAGTCTGGCGGTCGTCCGGTCACTCGTCGCGTAGAGCAGGCGATTTGGCCTGCCGATACGTTACCGGGAATTCGTCCACAGTTCGCCGCCAAAGCGGTATACGACTACCGTACGGATACCACCGTTAATCAACCGATTGTCGACGAAGACAGCAACGCCGCATTCGATATTGTTTACGCCAACGCGCAGGGTGAGAAAAAAGCGGTGTCTGGTTTACAGGTGCGGCTCATCCGCGAGCGTCGCGACTATTACTGGAACTGGTCGGAAAGCGAAGGCTGGCAGTCGCAGTTTGATCAAAAAGATCTGGTGGAGGGCGAGCAGACGCTGGATCTGAACGCGGATGAAACCGGAAAAGTCAGCTTCCCGGTGGAATGGGGCGCGTACCGTCTGGAGGTCAAAGCGCCGAATGAGACGGTCAGCAGCGTTCGTTTCTGGGCCGGCTATAGCTGGCAGGATAACAGCGACGGTAGCGGCGCGGCGCGTCCGGATCGCGTCACCCTCAAACTGGATAAAGCGAATTATCGTCCAGGCGACACCATGAAATTGCATATCGCCGCGCCGGTCGCCGGTAAAGGTTATGCCATGGTGGAGTCCAGCGACGGTCCGCTGTGGTGGCAGGCGATCGATGTGCCGGCACAAGGTCTGGAGCTCACGATTCCGGTGGATAAAACCTGGAATCGCCACGATCTCTATCTCAGTACGCTGGTGGTGCGTCCCGGCGATAAATCTCGTTCCGCGACGCCAAAACGCGCCGTGGGGTTACTACACCTACCGCTGGGGGATGAAAATCGCCGCCTCGATCTGGCGCTGGAAAGCCCGGCTAAAATGCGCCCGAATCAGCCGCTCACCGTCAGGGTGAAAGCCAGCGTTAAACACGGCGAAATGCCAAAACAGATCAACGTGCTGGTCTCCGCGGTCGATAGCGGCGTATTGAATATCACCGATTACGCGACGCCGGACCCGTGGCAGGCGTTCTTCGGTCAAAAACGCTACGGTGCGGATATCTACGATATTTACGGCCAGGTCATTGAAGGGCAGGGGCGGCTGGCGGCGTTGCGTTTTGGCGGCGATGGCGACGACCTTAAGCGCGGCGGAAAACCGCCGGTAAACCATGTCAATATCATCGCGCAGCAGGCGCAGCCGATCACGCTCAATGAGCAGGGCGAAGGGGTCGTAACGCTGCCGATTGGCGACTTTAACGGCGAACTGCGGGTTATGGCGCAGGCATGGACAGCGGACGATTTTGGTCGCGGCGAAAGCAAAGTCGTTGTCGCCGCGCCAGTGATTGCCGAGCTGAATATGCCGCGTTTTCTGGCGGGAGGGGATGTTTCGCGACTGGTGCTGGACGTCACCAATCTGACCGACCGCCCGCAGACGCTGAATATTGCGCTCGCCGCCAGTGGGTTACTGGAACTGCTTAGCCAGCAGCCGCAACCGGTCAACCTGGCGCCGGGCGTGCGCACCACCTTATTCGTTCCGGTACGCGCGCTGGAAGGTTTTGGCGAAGGCGAAATCCAGGCGACCATTAGCGGTCTGAATCTGCCGGGAGAAACCCTCGGCGCGCAGCATAAGCAGTGGCAAATCGGCGTGCGTCCGGCCTGGCCTGCCCAAACGGTAAATAGCGGCATTGCGCTGGCGCCGGGAGAGAGCTGGCATGTACCAGAGCAGCATCTGGCAAACGTCTCGCCAGCCACGTTACAGGGACAACTGCTATTAAGCGGAAAACCGCCGCTCAATCTGGCGCGCTACATTCGCGAGCTGAAAGCATATCCGTACGGGTGCCTGGAACAAACCACCAGCGGGTTATTCCCGGCGCTGTATACCAATGCCGCTCAATTGCAGTCGCTCGGTATTACCGGCGATAGCGATGAAAAACGGCGCGCCGCGGTGGATATCGGCATCTCCCGCATACTACAGATGCAGCGTGATAACGGCGGTTTTGCGCTATGGGATGAAAATGGGGCGGAAGAGCCCTGGCTAACGGCCTACGCGATGGATTTCCTCATTCGCGCGGGCGAGCAGGGATATAGCGTCCCGCCGGAGGCCATTAACCGGGGCAATGAGCGACTGCTGCGCTATCTGCAGGATCCCGGTACGATGCTGATTCGTTATAGCGATAATACCCAGGCCAGTACTTTTGCCGCTCAGGCTTACGCCGCGCTGGTACTGGCGCGTCAGCAGAAAGCGCCGCTCGGCGCGCTGCGCGAAATCTGGGAGCGCCGTAGTCAGGCGGCTTCAGGACTGCCGCTGATGCAATTGGGCATCGCGTTAAACACGATGGGTGATGCCAGACGCGGCGAAGAGGCCATTACGCTGGCTCTGAATACGCCGCGTCAGGACGAACGGCAATGGATAGCGGATTACGGCAGTTCTCTGCGCGATAACGCTCTGATGTTGTCGCTACTGGAAGAGAACAATCTCAGACCGGACGCGCAAAATGCGCTATTAAGCTCGCTTTCTGAGCAGGCCTTCGGTCAGCGCTGGCTCTCTACCCAGGAGAACAATGCCTTGTTCCTCGCCGCGCATTCGCGACAGGCCAGCGCGGGCGCCTGGCAGGCGCAGACCTCTTTAGAGGCGCAGCCGCTGGCGGGCGACAAGGCGCTGACCCGTAATCTGGATGCTGACCAGCTGGCCGCCCTTGAGGTGACGAACACCGGTAGCCAGCCGCTATGGCTGCGTCTGGATAGCAGCGGCTATCCCTCATCTGCGCCTGAGCCTGCCAGCAACGTTTTGCAGATTGAACGACAAATACTGGGGACCGATGGTCAGCGCAAATCGCTGTCCTCGTTGCGTAGCGGCGAACTGGTGCTGGTCTGGTTAACGGTAGTGGCCGATCGCAATGTGCCGGATGCGCTGGTGGTGGACCTGCTCCCGGCCGGGCTGGAGCTGGAAAACCAGAATCTGGCTGACAGCAGCGCCAGCCTGCCGGAGAGCGGTAGCGAAGTGCAAAATCTGCTTAATCAGATGCAGCAGGCGGATATTCAGTATATGGAATTCCGCGACGATCGGTTTGTGGCTGCCGTCGTTGTCAATGAGGGCCAGCCCGTGACGCTGGTCTACCTGGCGCGCGCGGTAACGCCGGGGACGTACCAGCTTGCGCAACCGCAGGTGGAATCGATGTACGCGCCTCAGAGGCGGGCAACCGGCGCGAGCGAGGGGCTGCTGATTGTGACGCCTTAAATGAACGGTTGGCGTGGTAAACGTGGCCGCTGGCTGTGGCTGGCGGGCGCGCCGCTTTTTATTTTCCTGGCGTTATGGGCAGCGGATAAACTCTGGCCGCTGCCGCTCAATGAGGTCCATCCTGCGCGGGTCGTGGTAGCCCATGACGGTACGCCGCTGTGGCGCTTTGCCGACGCCGGGGGGATCTGGCGTTATCCGGTGACGATTGAAGAGGTCTCTCCCCGCTACCTGGAGGCCCTAATCAATTACGAAGATCGCTGGTTCTGGCGGCACCCTGGCGTTAACCCTTTCTCCGTCGCGCGCGCGGCATGGCAGGATCTTACCGCCGGGCGCGTTATTTCCGGCGGCAGTACGCTGACTATGCAGGTGGCGAGACTGCTGGACCCGCATTCGCGCACGTTCGGCGGTAAAATCCGCCAGCTTTGGCGCGCCCTCCAGCTTGAATGGCATTTGTCCAAGCGCGATATCCTGACGCTGTACCTGAACCGCGCGCCGTTCGGCGGCACGCTACAGGGTATTGGCGCTGCAAGCTGGGCCTACTTCGGCAAGCCGCCCGCACGCCTGAGCTACGCTGACGCGGCGCTGCTGGCCGTATTGCCGCAGGCGCCGAGCCGGTTACGCCCCGACCGCTGGCCTGCGAGAGCCGAAGCGGCACGAAATAAAGTGCTGGATCGGATGGCGGCTCAGGGCGTCTGGCCTGCCGAAACGGTACGCGAGTCGCGTGAAGAGCCGGTCTGGCTGGCACCGCGTCAAATGCCGCAACTGGCGCCGCTTTTTGCCCGAATGATGTTGAGTAAAAGCCAGAACGACAAAATTGTGACCACGCTGGACGCCGGATTGCAGCGGCAACTGGAAGATCTGGCGCGGGCATGGAAAGGGCGGCTGCCTGCACGCAGTTCGTTGGCGATGATCGTCGTCGATCATACCGATATGAGCGTGCGCGGCTGGGTAGGATCGGTAGACCTTAATGACGACAGCCGTTTTGGTCATGTCGACATGGTAACGGCGATCCGATCGCCGGGATCGGTACTCAAACCCTTTGTGTACGGTCTGGCGCTGGATGACGGCTTGATCCATCCCGCATCATTATTACAGGACGTTCCGCGCCGCACCGGAGATTACCGCCCGGGAAACTTCGACAGCGGATTTCACGGCCCGGTCAGCATGAGCGACGCGCTGGTACGCTCGCTGAATCTGCCTGCCGTTCAGGTGCTTGAAGCCTATGGGCCGAAACGATTTGCGGCAAAACTGCGTAACGTCGGCTTGCCGCTATATTTGCCTGCTGGCGCGGCGCCCAATCTTTCGCTGATTCTGGGCGGCGCGGGCGCGCGGCTTGACGAGATGGCGGCGGCATACAGCGCGTTCGCTCGTCATGGGAAAGCAGCGAAACTACGGTTACAGCCGGACGATCCGCTGTCGGAAAGACCATTAATGTCGCCGGGAGCGGCGTGGATCATTCGACGAATTATGGCGGATGAAGCGCAACCCTTGCCGGATAGCGCGCTGCCGCGCATTGTGCCGTTGGCGTGGAAAACCGGCACCAGTTACGGCTATCGCGATGCGTGGGCTATTGGCGTTAACGCGCGCTATATCATCGGCATCTGGACAGGCAGACCCGACGGCACGCCTGTGGTGGGGCAATTTGGTTTTGCCAGCGCGGTGCCATTGCTTAACCAGGTCAATAATCTGTTACTGGCGCATACGGGACGCCTGCCGGAAGATCCGCGTCCGCAGACGGTAAGCCGCGGCGTCATTTGCTGGCCGGGCGGACAGACTCTGCCTGCCGGAGACCGCAACTGTCGCCGCCGACTGGCGACATGGCTGCTCGATGACAGCCAGCCGCCCACGCTGCTGTTACCTGAGCAGGAGGACATCAACGGTATTCGTTTCCCGGTCTGGCTGGATGATACGGGGCGGCGTGTCGCTGCCGACTGTCCGCAGGCGCGTGCGCATACGTTTATCGTCTGGCCGCGGCCGCTGGAGCCGTGGCTGCCGCCTGCGGAAAGACGTAGCGCCCGCTTGCCCGCGGTGTCCGCTTACTGTCCGCCGCTACAGGGCAATGATGCCGCGCCGTTAATGCTGTCAGGAGTGAGGGATGGCGCGGTGATCAGGCAATTGCCAGGCCAGGAAAACGTCACGCTGCCCGTCTCGACTACCGGCGGTAAAGGGCGTCGCTGGTGGTTTTTAAATGGCGAACCTGTTAATGGCGAAAATAATCGCCTTTCTTTATTAATAAATATCGCTGGACGTTATCAACTTGTCGTAATGGATGAGTCCGGTCAGGTTGCAGCGGTTAATTTTGAATTAATACGTTAACCATTCTCCAAAATAGATTATCAATTCCTTTTAATTTAAGCTTAATGATAATTGTTAATTATTACTGGATCATACATAACTGGAGAGCTTGATAAATATCAAGAGAACCAACGCATAAAAACGTGAGAATGGGTTTTTATTTGACGAGTCGGATCATGAAAAATATAAAAAGCCAGGGAAATGGCGAACAGCCCGCTATTTCTCGCCGCCATTTTATCCAGGCCAGCTCCGCGCTTATTGCGTTACCGTTTGTCTCCTCGCCAGCTACCGCTCAGGCGCGCGCTGTGACGGCAACTGAAAACAGGCCTGCGGAAAAAGTCGTTCAGACATGCAGCACTTTTGACTGCGGGGGCAAATGCGATATTCGGGCGCATGTTAGTGACGGTATCGTGACGCGAATTTCAACGCGACCGGATAATGTGCTGGATGCGCAAATGCCGGTGATGCGTGCCTGTGTTCGTGGACGCGCATACCGTAAATTTGTTTATCATCCTGACAGACTTAAATATCCCATGAAGCGCGTAGGAAAACGCGGTGAAGGAAAATTCGAGCGAATTTCCTGGGATGAAGCGACAACCTTAATCGCCGATAATTTAAAATCGATTACTGAAAAATATGGCCCGGCTTCGCGCTATGTTCATGTTGGCACCGCCGTTTCCGGCGGCACCTTTTCCGGCGATAAAATGGCGCGTCGCCTGCTGAATCTGACCGGCGGCTATCTCGAAAGCTACCATTCTGTGAGTATGGGCAACACGGCGGCCGCGACGCCTTATACTTACGGCATTGCCGCCAGCGGCAGTTCGCTGGATACGCTTTTGGACACCAAACTGGTGATTCTGTGGGGCCATAACCCGACGGAGACCATTTTTGGTCATACCAACTATTTCCTGCAGAAGATGAAGCAGAACGGTACGCGGTTTATCGTGGTCGATCCGCGCTATTCCGACACCGTTTCGTCGCTGGCGGATCAGTGGATCCCGCTACTGCCCACCACCGACAATGCGCTGATGGACGCGATGATGTATGTCATCATCAGCGAGAATCTGCACGATCGCGCATTTATTGCGCGCTACGCTATCGGTTTTGACGAAGACTCAATGCCGGAAGGCGTACCGGCTAACGAATCGCTGGTGGCATATCTGACCGGCGCCAAAGACGGTGTCGTTAAGTCTCCCGAGTGGGCGGAAAAGATCACCCATGTGCCGGCGCAAACCATTCGCCAGTTAGCGCGTGATTACGCGAATACCAAACCCGCCGCGTTGATTCAGGGGTGGGGACCACAGCGCCACAACTGCGGCGAGCGCACCGCGCGCGGCTCGACCCTACTGGCGACCATTACCGGTAATGTCGGCATCAAAGGCGGTTGGGCTGCGGGTTACGGCGGCTGCGCTAACCGTAAATTTGCCGCGGGTCCGGAGATGCCGGATAACCCGGTAAAAGCCAAAATTTCGGTGATGAACTGGGTGCAGGCCGCAGACGACGCCAGCAAAGTGACGCCGGATATGGGGCTGAAAGATGCCGATAAGCTGGACAGTAACATCCGTATTCTGTTCTCGCTGGCCGGGAACTATCTGGCGAATCAGAACCCCGATCTGCACCAGGCGGTACGCGTACTGGAGGATGAATCAAAGATCCAGTTTATTGTCGCCAGCGATCTGTTTATGACGCCGAGCGCGAAATACGCTGATCTACTGCTGCCGGAAACCAGCTTTATGGAACGCTGGAACATCGGTGAAACCTGGGGCACGGCAAGCTACCTGATACTCTCTGAAAAACTGATTGAGCCTGAATTTGAGCGGCGCTCCGACTACGACTGGCTACGTGAGGTGGCGGCGAAATTAGGCATTGAGAATGAATTTAGCCAGGGGCGCGATGAGAAAGCGTGGATTGAACACATCTGGGAACAGACGCGCCTGGCGATGCCGGACGAAAATCTGCCGGATTTTGCCACGCTGCAAAAGACCCGTCAGCATCTGTTCAAAAGCGCGCCATTTATCGCCTTTGAAGACAATATTCGCGATCCGGAAAATCATCCGTTCCCGACGCCGTCAGGGAAAATAGAGATCTTCTCGAAGCGCCTGTACGACATGCAGCATCCGGAAATCCCGGCGTTGTCGCACTACGTTCCCGCGCATGAAGGCCCGGAGGATGCGCTGGTGAAAGATTTTCCGCTCCAGTTAATTACGTGGAAAGGAAAAAACCGCGCCAACTCAACGCAATACGCTAACCCGTGGCTGATTGAAGTGCAGCAGCAGACATTGTGGATCAACCCGCAGGATGCGCAAAAGCGCGGCATTACGCATGGCGACATGGTGCGCATTCATAACTCACGCGGGATTTGCGAAATCCCGGCGGAAGTGACGCCGCGTATTATTCCCGGCGTTGTCGCGATGCAGGCCGGCGCCTGGTGGCAGCCGGATGAGAACGGTATTGATAAAGGCGGCTGTGCGAACGTCCTCAGCTCGGCCCGTATTACCGCGCTGGCGAAGGGAAATTCACATCAAACCATGCTGGTGGAGGTGGCTAAAGCATGAGTCAGTTTACACATTACCCGCCGGTGAGCGATAAACAACTGGGGTTTTTCATCGACTCCTCACGCTGCTCCGGTTGTAAAGCCTGCCAGGTGGCCTGCAAAGACAAAAACAATCTGGAAGTAGGCCGTCGTTTCCGCCGCGTCTATGAAGTCAAGGGCGGAAGTTTCATCCCGACCGGGCAGGGCGGGGTCAGCAATAACGTATTTGCTTATACGCTTTCCATTTCCTGCAACCACTGTGCGGACCCTGTCTGCACCAAAAATTGCCCGACTACCGCTATGCATAAACGCCCGGGCGACGGCATCGTGCGCGTTGATACCGACAAATGCGTCGGCTGTGGCTATTGTGCCTGGTCCTGCCCTTACGGCGCGCCGCAGCTTAACGAGCAGACTGGCCAAATGTCCAAGTGCGACATGTGCGTTGATTTACTGGCGAAAGGTGAACCGCCCGTCTGTGTTGCAACCTGTCCGCTGGAGGCCATCAAGTTTGGTCCGATTGATGAACTGCGCGCGAAGTACGGTAGCGTATGCGACGTTAACGGGCTGCCAGATTCATCCATAACCAAGCCTAATCTGGTTGTCAAAGCGCATCAGGGCGCAGAAAAAGAGGGTAAACGCCATGCATGAGTTACCGCTGCTGATTTTTACGCTCTGTTTGCAAGGGTCTGTGGGCGTGACTCTGTGGCTGGCGTTGGGCCGCCAGTACGCCGTAGAAGGACGCGTGCCTGCACGCGGCGCGCTTCCCGCGATGGCGGGGGCGTTTGTACTGGCCTGCGTGGGGCTGCTTGCTTCAGCGCTGCACATGGGCTATCCCCTGAATGCGCTAAATGCGTTACGTCATGTCGCCAGTTCGTGGCTGAGTCGCGAAATTGTCTTTGCCAGCCTTTATCTGGCGGCGCTGGGACTGGGGGTTGTGCTGCTGTTTTTCCGAAAGCCAGGCTGGCAGCCGCTGCTGGCGCTGGCGGCAGCGTTCGGGCTGGTGGATGTATTCTGCATGGCGCAGGTTTATATCCATGCCTCGGTGGCGACCTGGCAGCATAGCAACACGCTGGCGCTGTTTTTTGGCACATCAGGCATTATCGGCTCGGTAGTCATTGCGCTGGCTTATCTGCGCAACGCTGGCGCCGCAATGCGCTGCGCTGTGATAGTGGTCGCACTGATGGTGCTGATTCGCCTGATCATGCAGCCGCTATGGCTGGCGGATATTAATGCGGTGGATACGACGGTCGTCACTTTCCCGCATCATCCGCTACAGGCGCTGGCGCAGTTGCGCGACGTCTATCTTCTCGGCTGGTGTGTCTCAGCGGCGGGAATGCTCTGCTTTGCCGCAGGCGGTCTGCGAAACGCCAGAGGGACGCTGGTGGCGGGCAGCGTATTGCTGCTTATCGGCGAGATTATGCTGCGCTACGTCTTCTTTAGTATTGGCTGATGGTTAACCTGACGATCGATCCGGCGGTAGACGTGACGCAGGCTTGCGTCCGTCGTCGCTTTCGTTTTTCTTCCTGCCGCGCTTGCGCCGATGTTTGTCCGGCGCAGGCGTTTTCGCTGGCGCAGGGGCAGGTCAGCATAGATACGACGCGCTGCATAGCCTGTGGCGACTGTCTGTTTGTCTGTCCTGTTGACGCCATTACCGGTATCAAACCGGTTAAACGCTTTGTGCAGGGGGATACGTTGGTGGGGCCGTTTTCGCTACAGGCGCCAACGGTCGATGAACTGCTTCTCTGGCACAGCCAGTACGGTATTCGCTTTATTGATATTGCGGTGGAGCGATCGGCGCAGTGGCTGATGGCGCTGGCGGGGCTAAATTTAGCGCTGCGCCGCTACGGCGAGCCGGGCTGGTCTTTCAAACACGTTGTCGGCGCGGAGATTAACGCCTCGCGGCGCACTCTGTTTCATGTTCCGCGCGACGCCATTACTCCGTGCGCCGTCGAGCCGGGGAAACGGCGTCTCAGACAGGCGTTTTCCGCGTTCAGCGAATGCGTACCCGAAATCAGTCCGCAAGAGTGCAGGATGTGTGGCGCCTGCTGGCGAAGCTGCCCGGAGAACGTTATCCAGCTTGACGACAATACCCTGACGATAGCGGCGGCGCGTTGTACGGGATGCGGCGGCTGTGCGGCGGTATGTCCGCATCAGGCGCTACGGCTGCGGTTTGACGTGGAACCCGCCTTAACGCGGCATAGTGCGATGCATACGCTCATCTGCGAAAGCTGCAAACGTACTTTCCATGCTCTCACGCCTGAACACACGCACTGCGTGCTGTGTCAGTCCCCTGAGTTTGCTGTGCGCCTTTAACTTTTGTTGCTAATGCTCATTTTATTTTAAAAAAATGTTACCTGCATCCATAGGCAATTGATGGGATGCTCTTTATAATCCGCGCCTGACATAACAACAGAACATATTTCAGAGGTAAACATGGCTATTGAACGGACTTTTTCCATCATTAAACCCAACGCGGTGGCAAAAAACGTTATTGGCAGCATCTTTGCGCGCTTTGAAGCTGCAGGGTTCAAAATTGTTGGCACTAAAATGCTGCACCTGACCGTTGAGCAGGCGCGCGGCTTCTATGCTGAGCACGACGGCAAGCCGTTCTTTGACGGTCTGGTGGAGTTCATGACCTCTGGCCCTATCGTGGTATCCGTGCTGGAAAGCGAAAATGCGGTACAGCGTCACCGCGATCTGCTTGGCGCCACCAACCCGGCGAACGCGTTGGCGGGTACGCTGCGCGCCGACTACGCTGATAGCTTAACTGAAAACGGCACCCACGGTTCGGATTCGCTGGAATCCGCGCAGCGCGAAATCGCCTTTTTCTTCGGTGAAGGCGAAGTGTGCCCGCGCACCCGTTAATCTCCTTCGTCTTTCACCCTGTAAATGCGTTGGCGATAAATTATCGGTTCAAATATTATTTTTGCTAATGCCGCGTGCAGACGTGGCATCCTTACGCCAGAATTTGTACAATGCAGCGCCCCCGGACGAGCAG
The DNA here is from genome assembly GCF_004010735.1 of Salmonella sp. SSDFZ54. NCBI lineage: Bacteria > Pseudomonadati > Pseudomonadota > Gammaproteobacteria > Enterobacterales > Enterobacteriaceae > Salmonella > Salmonella sp. SSDFZ54. The sequence continues at coordinate 503,042 of NZ_CP034819.1, read as the reverse complement.
TAAGCTTACCGGGGCGTTTCTTTTTTCAACCCTCCAGGGGCCATAACGTGTAATAACGAGGCCGGAATAGCATATGTCTGAACAAATTGTCACACCTGAAAGCAGTACCCCGGTAGTTCTTAACAACGAAACAAAAATCAACCTGCTGGATCTCAACCGTCAGCAGATGCGCGAGTTTTTTAAAAACTTAGGTGAAAAGCCTTTCCGCGCCGATCAGGTGATGAAATGGATGTATCACTATTGCTGCGATAATTTTGATGAGATGACCGACATCAACAAAGTGTTGCGCGGCAAATTAAAAGAGGTCGCGGAAATCCGCGCGCCGGAGGTCGTTGAAGAGCAGCGTTCCTCAGACGGCACCATTAAGTGGGCGATTGCTGTCGGCGATCAGCGCGTTGAAACGGTCTACATCCCGGAGGACGACCGCGCTACGCTGTGTGTCTCTTCACAGGTAGGATGCGCGCTGGAGTGCAAGTTTTGTTCAACTGCGCAGCAGGGCTTTAACCGCAACCTGCGCGTATCGGAAATTATCGGTCAGGTCTGGCGTGCGGCGAAAATCGTCGGCGCGGCCAAAGTCACCGGCCAGCGTCCGATCACCAACGTGGTCATGATGGGGATGGGCGAGCCATTGCTTAACCTGACCAATGTCGTACCGGCGATGGAAATTATGCTCGATGACTTTGGTTTCGGCCTGTCCAAACGTCGTGTCACGCTCTCAACGTCCGGCGTGGTGCCTGCGCTGGATAAACTGGGTGATATGATAGATGTCGCGCTGGCTATCTCCTTACATGCGCCGAATGACACTATTCGCGACGAAATCGTCCCGATCAACAAAAAATACAATATCGAAACGTTCCTGGGCGCGGTTCGCCGCTATCTGGAGAAATCCAACGCCAATCAGGGGCGCGTGACGATTGAATACGTGATGCTTGACCACGTCAACGACGGCACTGAACACGCGCATCAACTGGCGGAGCTATTAAAAGAGACGCCTTGTAAGATTAATCTGATTCCGTGGAACCCGTTCCCTGGCGCGCCGTATGGCCGCAGCTCTAACAGCCGTATCGATCGCTTTTCTAAAGTTTTGATGAGTTATGGTTTCACGACCATCGTACGCAAGACGCGTGGCGATGACATTGATGCGGCATGCGGACAGTTGGCAGGCGATGTGATTGACCGTACTAAACGTACTCTGCGTAAGCGTATGCAGGGAGAGGTGATTGACATCAAGGCTATTTGATAGCAGTTGCGCCACGGGGCATTCATTATACCGTGGCGCAATGTCAGTTGAATAATGTCTGGCGTTGTACTTGTCTGGTCAATAATAACGGTGCGTTTTTGTCGACTTTAAGGCAGTATGTAATGGTGCAACAAGAGTTTAGCCTTGTGTCTTAGCGGTTTTGTCATCTGCGGCCTGACAGGCTTATACTGTCTGACTAAGGTTAACTAACCTGATGTTTCGCGGTGTGGGCGGGCATTACGGCTCGTCGGCGCCTGAATCCTAATTTACACGTACCTGTAGCTGTAGCGAATGAATACTGAAGCCACGCACGACCAAAATGAAGCACAAACCACCGGCGTTCGTCTGCGCAATGCCCGTGAACAACTCGGACTCAGCCAGCAGGCTGTCGCTGAGCGACTTTGCCTGAAGGTTTCTACGGTACGCGATATTGAAGAAGATAAGGCGCCGTCCGATCTTGCTTCAACCTTCCTGCGCGGATATATCCGCTCATATGCGCGTCTGGTGCATGTTCCAGAAGAGGAACTGCTGCCGGGGCTGGAAAAGCAGGCCCCGCTGCGCGCCGCCAAAGTCGCCCCGATGCAGAGTTTCTCATTAGGAAAGCGTCGTAAAAAACGCGACGGCTGGTTAATGTCTTTTACCTGGCTGGTACTGTTTGTGGTCGTAGGGCTGACCGGCGCCTGGTGGTGGCAGAACCATAAGGCGCAGCAGGAAGAGATCACGACAATGGCCGATCAAAGCACGGCTGAACTGAACGCAGATAAAGACAGCGGCCAAAGCGTACCGCTGGACACCGGTGCCGCGACAAGCCAGGATACGACGCCAGCGCAAACGGCTCCGGCTCCTGCGACGCCGGTTGATTCGACGGCGGCGACGCAAACGCCAGCGCCAACGGCGGCGGCGACGCAAAATACGGTAGTCGCGCCTTCGCAGGCGAATGTCGATACGGCTGCGACATCTGCCGCGCCAGCGGCAACGGAAACGCCGTCCGCGCTGCCAACCAGTCAGGCTGGCGTAGCGGCGCCTGCTGCCGATCCGAACGCGCTGGTGATGAATTTTACCGCTGACTGCTGGCTCGAAGTCACTGACGCCACGGGTAAGAAGCTGTTTAGCGGTATGCAGCGTAAAGATGGTAATTTAAACCTAACCGGTCAGGCGCCTTATAAACTTAAAATTGGCGCGCCGGCCGCGGTGCAGATCCAGTATCAAGGAAAACCTGTCGATCTGAGCCGCTTTATCAGAACTAATCAGGTTGCGCGTCTGACCCTTAATGCCGAACCGACACCGGCGCAGTAACAGACGGGTAACGCGGGAGATTTTTCATGCATAACCAGGCTCCGATTCAACGTAGAAAATCGACACGTATTTACGTTGGGAATGTGCCGATTGGCGATGGCGCCCCCATCGCCGTCCAGTCGATGACTAACACGCGTACCACTGACGTGGAAGCGACGGTTAATCAGATCAAAGCGCTGGAGCGCGTTGGCGCAGATATTGTTCGTGTTTCTGTACCGACAATGGACGCCGCCGAAGCGTTCAAGCTTATCAAACAGCAGGTTAACGTCCCGCTGGTTGCCGATATTCACTTCGACTACCGCATTGCGCTGAAGGTGGCGGAATACGGCGTTGACTGCTTGCGTATTAACCCCGGCAATATCGGTAACGAAGAACGCATTCGCATGGTGGTGGACTGCGCGCGAGACAAAAACATCCCTATTCGTATCGGCGTAAATGCTGGATCGCTGGAAAAAGATCTGCAGGAAAAATACGGTGAGCCGACGCCGCAGGCGCTGCTGGAATCAGCCATGCGCCATGTGGATCATCTTGATCGTCTCAACTTTGATCAGTTCAAAGTGAGCGTAAAAGCGTCCGATGTATTCCTTGCCGTTGAGTCTTATCGTTTGTTGGCTAAACAGATCGATCAGCCGCTGCATCTGGGGATCACCGAAGCGGGCGGCGCGCGTAGCGGGGCGGTCAAGTCGGCGATCGGTTTAGGTCTGCTGTTATCGGAAGGCATCGGCGACACGCTGCGCGTATCGTTGGCGGCCGATCCGGTGGAAGAGATCAAAGTCGGTTTTGATATCCTGAAGTCGCTGCGCATTCGCGCGCGCGGCATCAATTTCATCGCTTGCCCGACCTGTTCTCGCCAGGAGTTCGACGTTATCGGCACGGTGAACGCGCTGGAGCAGCGTCTGGAAGATATCATCACCCCGATGGACGTCTCGATCATCGGTTGCGTGGTGAACGGGCCGGGCGAAGCGCTGGTATCAACGCTGGGCGTGACGGGCGGCAATAAGAAAAGCGGCCTGTATGAAGACGGCGTGCGTAAGGACAGACTCGATAACGACGATATGATCGCGCAGCTTGAATCCCGTATTCGCGCGAAAGCAAGTCAACTTGATGAAGCGCGTCGGATTGACGTGCTGCAGGTTGAAAAATAAGAACGTGATGGGAAGCGGCGCGCTTCCCGTGTATGATTGAACCCGCATGGCTCCCGGTTCGTTCGGGGAAGCGCTGAGGGTTCATTTTTATATTCAGAAAGAGAATAAACGTGGCAAAAAACATTCAAGCCATTCGCGGCATGAACGATTATCTGCCTGGCGAAACCGCCATCTGGCAGCGCATTGAAGGCACACTCAAAAACGTGCTCGGCAGCTACGGTTACAGTGAAATCCGCTTGCCGATTGTAGAGCAGACCCCGTTATTCAAACGTGCGATCGGTGAAGTTACTGACGTAGTTGAAAAAGAGATGTACACCTTTGAGGATCGCAACGGCGATAGCCTGACATTGCGCCCTGAAGGTACGGCGGGCTGTGTACGCGCCGGCATCGAACATGGTCTCCTGTACAATCAGGAACAGCGTTTGTGGTATATCGGCCCGATGTTCCGTCATGAGCGTCCGCAAAAAGGCCGCTACCGTCAGTTCCATCAGCTAGGCGCCGAAGTCTTCGGCTTACAAGGCCCGGATATTGACGCGGAGCTGATTATGCTGACCGCACGCTGGTGGCGCGCGCTGGGCATCGCTGACCACGTTAGCCTGGAGCTGAACTCTATTGGTTCATTAGAGGCGCGTGCGAACTATCGCGATGCGCTGGTCGCGTTCCTCGAACAGCATCAAGAGACGCTGGACGAAGACTGCAAACGCCGTATGTATACCAATCCGCTGCGCGTGCTGGATTCAAAAAATCCGGACGTGCAGGCGCTGCTCAACGACGCGCCCGCTCTCGGCGACTATCTCGATGACGATTCACGCGAGCACTTTGCCGGCCTGTGTAAATTGCTGGACGCGGCGGGGATTGCCTACACCGTCAACCAGCGTCTGGTACGCGGTCTGGATTACTACAACCGCACCGTATTTGAATGGGTAACAAACAGTCTGGGGTCACAAGGCACCGTCTGTGCGGGTGGTCGTTATGACGGTCTGGTGGAACAACTGGGCGGTCGCGCTACCCCGGCAGTGGGCTTTGCGATGGGCCTGGAACGACTTGTTTTGTTAGTTCAGGCAGTTAATCCGGAATTTATTGCCTCTCCTGTTGTCGATATATACCTGGTAGCTGCCGGCGCACAAACGCAGTCTGCGGCAATGACGCTGGCGGAGCGGCTGCGCGATGAAATGCCAGGCGTGAAGCTAATGACAAACCACGGCGGCGGCAACTTTAAGAAACAGTTTGCCCGCGCCGATAAGTGGGGCGCCCGTATTGCACTGGTTCTTGGCGAATCTGAAGTCGCCGATGGGACTGTTGTAGTGAAGGATTTGCGCTCCGGTGAGCAAACGGCAGTGGCGCAGGACAGCGTCGCCGCGCATTTGCGCACTTTATTGGGCTAAGGAGAAGGACAGCGTGGAAATTTACGAGAACGAACACGACCAGGTGGATGCGATTAAACGCTTCTTTGCCGAAAACGGCAAAGCGCTGGCTGTCGGAGTGATTTTAGGGGTTGGCGCGCTGGTTGGCTGGCGTTACTGGAGCAGCCATCAGACGGAGTCCGCGCGTGCTGCTTCTCTGGCGTATCAAAATGCGGTGACGGCGGTAAGCGCCGATAAGCCGGATAGCATTCCCGCCGCTGAAAAATTCGCGGCTGAGAATAAAAATACCTATGGTGCGCTGGCGTCTATGGAACTGGCGCAGCAGTTTGTGGATAAGAATGAACTTAAAAAAGCCGAAGCCCAGTTGCAGCAGGGGTTGGCGGCCACCAGCGATGAAAATCTCAAAGCGGTGATTAATCTGCGTCTCGCTCGCGTTCAGTTACAGCTTAAGCAAGCTGACGCCGCGCTGAAAACTCTGGATGCCGTTAAAGGCGAAGGATGGACGGCCATTGTCGCTGATTTGCGCGGCGAAGCGTTGCTGAGTAAGGGTGATAAAAAAGGCGCGCGCAGCGCATGGGAAGCGGGCGTCAATAGCGATGCTTCTCCGGCGTTGAGCGAAATGATGCAGATGAAAATCAATAATTTGTCCATCTGAGAGGGACCCGATGCAATTGCGTAAATTACTTCTGCCAGGGTTGCTTTCCGTTACCCTGCTCAGCGGCTGTTCACTGTTTAGCGGTGAAGAAGATGTCGTCAAGATGTCTCCATTACCGCAGGTTGAAAACCAGTTTACCCCGACCACTGTCTGGAGCACCTCTGTCGGTAACGGAATTGGCGAATTTTATTCTAACCTTCATCCGGTAATGGCAGATAACGTGGTCTATGCAGCCGATCGCGCGGGCGTGGTAAAAGCGCTCAATGCGGATGATGGCAAAGAGATCTGGTCTGTGAATCTGGGCGAGAAAGACGGCTGGTTCTCTCGTTCGTCCGCGTTGTTGTCCGGCGGCGTCACGGTCGCGGGCGGTCACGTCTATATCGGCAGTGAAAAGGCCGAGGTTTATGCGCTGAATACCAGCGACGGTACCACAGCATGGCAGACGAAGGTCGCAGGCGAAGCGTTGTCTCGTCCGGTTGTCAGTGATGGAATTGTCCTTATCCATACCAGCAACGGTCAGTTGCAGGCGCTAAATCAGGCGGATGGCGTCATTAAATGGACGGTGAACCTGGATATGCCTTCGCTGTCGCTGCGCGGGGAATCTGCGCCTGCAACCGCGTTCGGCGCGGCTATCGTTGGTGGTGATAATGGCCGCGTCAGCGCCGTGTTGATGCAACAAGGCCAGATGATTTGGCAACAGCGTATCTCCCAGGCCACTGGCCCAACGGAAATTGACCGTCTGAGCGACGTTGATACCACGCCGGTTGTGGTAAACGGCGTCGTTTACGCGTTGGCGTATAATGGTAACTTAACGGCGCTGGATCTGCGCAGTGGTCAGATTATGTGGAAACGCGAGCTGGGTTCGGTCAATGACTTTATCGTCGACGGCGACCGTATCTACCTGGTCGATCAGAACGATCGCGTGCTGGCGCTGACCACTGACGGCGGCGTAACGCTGTGGACGCAAAGCGATCTGCTGCACCGTTTGCTGACCTCCCCGGTGCTGTATAATGGTGATTTAGTCGTCGGCGATAGCGAAGGTTATCTGCACTGGATTAATGTTGATGACGGGCGTTTTGTGGCCCAACAAAAAGTAGACAGTTCCGGTTTCCTGACCGAACCGACGGTGGCGGATGGTAAACTGCTCATCCAGGCCAAAGACGGTACGGTCTACGCGATTACGCGTTAATCGTCACGGTTGTGCGTTTTAAAAAACGGCTCCTGGTGTAGGGGCCGTTTTCCTGTTTTTAACAATGGCGCAAAATGCGCGCGTTGTCTGATGATTTTTTTAATGAGGCTTTAAACATGGTACCTGTGGTCGCGCTTGTCGGGCGCCCTAACGTCGGAAAATCCACGCTATTTAACCGTCTGACCCGCACCCGAGATGCGCTGGTTGCGGATTTCCCGGGTCTGACTCGTGACCGTAAGTACGGTCGTGCGGAAGTTGAAGGCCGCGAGTTTATCTGTATCGACACCGGCGGTATTGACGGCACCGAAGACGGCGTCGAAACGCGGATGGCGGAACAGTCGCTGCTGGCGATTGAAGAAGCGGATGTAGTGTTATTCATGGTAGATGCGCGCGCTGGCCTGATGCCGGCGGATGAAGCGATTGCCAAACATCTGCGTTCCCGTGAAAAACCGACCTTCCTGGTGGCGAATAAAACGGATGGTCTCGATCCCGATCAGGCGGTTGTCGATTTTTACTCGCTGGGATTAGGCGAAATTTATCCTATCGCCGCCTCACATGGTCGCGGCGTATTGAGCCTGCTGGAACATGTGCTTCTGCCGTGGATGGATGATGTCGCGCCGCAGGAAGAGGTGGATGAAGACGCGGAATACTGGGCGCAGTTCGAGGCGGAACAAAATGGCGAAGAAGCGCCGGAAGATGATTTTGACCCGCAAAGCCTGCCGATCAAGCTGGCGATTGTCGGTCGCCCGAACGTAGGTAAGTCCACACTCACTAACCGTATTCTCGGCGAAGAGCGCGTGGTGGTATACGACATGCCGGGCACCACTCGCGACAGCATTTATATCCCGATGGAACGCGACGAACGGGAATATGTGCTGATTGACACGGCGGGGGTGCGTAAGCGCGGAAAAATCACCGATGCGGTAGAAAAGTTCTCGGTGATTAAAACGTTGCAGGCGATTGAAGACGCTAACGTCGTACTGTTGGTTATCGATGCGCGCGAGGGGATCTCCGACCAGGATTTGTCTCTGCTGGGCTTTATCCTCAATAGTGGGCGCTCACTCGTTATCGTAGTCAACAAATGGGATGGCCTGAGCCAGGAAGTCAAAGAGCAGGTGAAAGAGACGCTGGATTTCCGTCTGGGCTTTATTGATTTTGCCCGCGTTCATTTTATCTCTGCGCTACACGGCAGCGGTGTCGGCAACCTGTTTGAGTCCGTACGCGAGGCTTACGACAGTTCCACTCGCCGGGTGAGCACTGCGATGCTGACCCGTATCATGACGATGGCGGTGGAAGATCATCAGCCGCCGCTGGTGCGTGGTCGCCGTGTAAAACTGAAATATGCCCACGCTGGCGGCTATAACCCGCCGATTGTGGTGATTCACGGCAACCAGGTAAAAGATCTGCCAGACTCCTATAAGCGCTATCTGATGAACTACTTCCGCAAGTCGTTGGAAGTGATGGGGACGCCGATTCGCATTCAGTTTAAAGAAGGGGAGAACCCGTATGCGAACAAGCGTAACACACTGACGCCAACGCAAATGCGCAAACGTAAGCGTCTGATGAAACATATCAAGAAAAGCAAGTAATGCTTTTTCAGTAATATTCCAGGCCTGACAAGCGCTGCGCTATCAGGCCTTTCAAGTAAAAGTGGGTCACGCGCCTGAGGAGAATGTTATGGAAATAACCTGCCCCGTTTGCCATCACGCGCTGGAGCGCAATGGCGATACTGCGCATTGCGAGACATGCGCTAAAGATTTCTCGTTACAGGCAATGTGTCCTGACTGCCGCCAGCCGTTACAGGTTTTGAAAGCCTGCGGCGCAGTGGACTATTTTTGCCAGAACGGTCATGGTTTAATTTCAAAAAAACGGGTTAACTTCGTCATTTCCAATCAATAAAACCGCTGTCGACGTTGCGCCGCAGAGCAGAGGCGCCGACGTCTTATCCGGCTAAGGGCAAAAGCGTTATTCGATACTCCCGTAATATCAGCATAGTATCCTGCCGGCGGCTATTTTATTCTTTTTATTGATTCAACTATTTATAGAGAATATTATTCCCGATAATTAATATTAGAAATAAATAACAGCCTTCTTTTTATTTATTATATCAATATTATAAGTCTGTTTCATATTAAACTTTTCTTTTTAGGAATATATTTAGGTCTGTTAGTTATGATTCCATCTGAATCATCCATATAATATCTTTTCATCGAGGCGTGTTTATTTAACGACAGGGATATCATATGGTGCGAAGGATTCGCATTCTGGTTTTGCTAGTAGTGTCTGGAGTATCAGTTGCGGCTTCCGGCGCAGATAACTCTGTATCTGCAAATGATGAAAGCCACTCCTCTCTGCCTGATTTAGCCAGCGAATCCGCGAAAAAAGAAGAACAGGAAAATAAAGGAAAGTCCTTTAAAGAACAGGGCGCTGACTACTTTATTAATTCCGCCACCCAGGGCTTTGATAATCTCACCCCGGAAGCGCTGGAATCCCAGGCGCGTAGCTATTTGCAAAACCAAATTACTTCCTCAGCACAGTCATATCTTGAAGGCGTAATGTCACCTTATGGCAAGATCCGTACCAGCCTCACCGTGGGCGAAGGCGGCGATCTGGACGGCAGTTCGCTGGATTATTTTATTCCCTGGTATGACAATCAGAGCACGCTTTTCTTTAGCCAGATTTCGGCTCAGCGTAAGGAAGACCGCACCATTGGTAACTTTGGGCTTGGCGTGCGCCAGAACGTCGGCAATTGGCTGCTTGGCGGCAACGCATTCTATGACTACGATTTTACGCGCGGTCACCGTCGATTAGGTCTGGGAACCGAAGCCTGGACGGATTACCTGAAATTCTCCGGCAACTATTACCATCCTCTTTCTGACTGGAAAGACTCCGAAGATTTCGACTTTTATGAAGAACGACCCGCGCGCGGCTGGGATATCCGCATGGAAAGCTGGCTGCCGTTTTATCCGCAGCTTGGCGCTAAATTAGTTTACGAACAGTACTACGGCGATGAAGTAGCGCTGTTTGGCACCGATAATCTGCAAAAAGATCCTCATGCCGTCACTTTGGGGCTGGAATATACGCCGGTACCGCTGGTCACGGTTGGTACGGATTACAAAGCCGGTACTGGCGATAGTAACGATTTTAGCGTTAACGCGACCGTGAACTACCAGATAGGCACGCCGCTGGCGGCGCAACTCGATCCGGAAAACGTTAAAATTCAGCACTCCTTAATGGGCAGCCGCACCGATTTTGTCGATCGCAACAATTTCATCATTCTCGAATATCGTGAGAAAGATCCGCTGGACGTCACGCTGTGGCTGAAGGCTGACGCCACCAACGAACACCCGGAATGCGTGATTGAAGATACGCCTGAGGCCGCGGTGGGGCTGGAGAAATGTAAGTGGACGGTCAACGCGCTGATTAACCACCATTACAAAATTATTTCTGCTTCCTGGCAGGCGAAAAACAACGCCGCCCGTACGCTGGTGATGCCGGTGGTAAAAGCGAATGCGTTAACCGAAGGCAACAATAACAGCTGGAATCTGGTGCTTCCTGCCTGGGTTAACGCCGATACCGAAGAGCAGCGCACCGCCCTGAATACCTGGAAAGTACGCATGACGCTGGAAGATGAAAAGGGCAATAAGCAGAACTCCGGCGTGGTGGAAATCACCGTCCAGCAGGATCGCAAAATTGAGCTGATCGTCGACAACATTGCCGATACCGATCGCAGCGATCACAGCCATGAAGCCAGCGCGCTGGCCGATGGCGAAGACGGCGTGGTGATGGATCTCCTGATCACCGACTCCTTTGGCGACTCCACGGATCGCAATGGCAACGAACTGGTGGACGATGCCATGACGCCCGTGTTGTACGACAGCAATGATAAAAAAGTCACCCTGGCCCAGACGCCCTGCACCACGGAAACCCCCTGCGTGTTTATTGCCAGCCGTGATAAAGAAGCGGGGACGGTGACGCTTTCCAGCACCCTGCCAGGCACTTTCCGCTGGAAGGCGAAAGCAGACGCCTATGGCGACAGTAACTACGTTGACGTCACTTTTATCGGCGACAACCTGAGCGCGCTGAATGCGGTGATTTATCAGGTCAAAGCCGCCAACCCTGTCAACCTTATCGGCAAAGAAGATAAGCACCCTACGGTCAATAATACCTACCGTTTCCTGCTGTGGCGCGACAAGAATAAAGACAATGTTTTTCAGATGTCCGAGCAGCTCACGGAAGAAGAGATGGCGCTGTACGACTACCAGTGGGAGTTTACCGGGCAGAGTACAAACGGACATACCGGCGCGTTGGCCAACACCATGAATGAAGACCTTGTCCTGCCAGTAACCAATAAAGAGGCGGCGCAGAAGTTTGCCGCCAATGAGGAAGATGGCGTTCAGGGTTACGGCATACGCGTTACGTATAGCCAGAAATAGCGTCAGCGTTATGGCTGACCAGCCAGCCGCTGAATTTGGAGAAAAAGGAGAGTCTGAATGCAAGCAACAGTAAAACGGCGGCTGACGAAGGTCGCTTTAGCATTAGTAGTTGCCGGATATTGCGCCGCGCCAGCGGTGGCGGCAAACGGTAATCTGAAATCGGGGCAGTGGCAGATTGTCTCTGAACAGACGGGCACCATTCAGGGCACGGTGCCGTGGATTACCCGCGCGGCGGATAAAACTGCGGATACCGACAAAGATCACGTAACGGTAACTATCGATCGCGGCGATCGTACCGTTGTGACCGAAGGCGATAAGCAGTTTCACGTTGGCGATAAGGTCACGGTGAACTGGGCGATTGGCGATACGGAAGGCGACCTTGACGCCAACAACGCCGCCACGAAACAGACGGTGCAGTGGATGAGATACAGCGACCAGAATGGTAGCAATCCCGAAGAGATTGGCACCAAAGGTAGCGATACCTATGAAATTCAGGCGAGTGACGCAGACCATTATATCGGTATCAAAATCACGCCAACCACCACTACCGGTGACCCTGCCGTAGCAACCGAACTGCTGTTGAAAGACCTGTCGACCGATGCGGGTGGTGGTTCGGATGATGACGAAATTCCGGAAGGTCCGGTGGTCGATGAAAACGTCCATGTGGTTATCTATGAGTCTGGCTCAACCACCAACCTGTTGGGTACCTCTACTCCGCTCAAAACCGACACCACCTATAAAGTGCTGCTGTGGAGCGATAAGAACAGCAACGGTACCTATGATACCGGTGAAGACGTTACCAGCCAGTATGACTACCGCTGGAAATTCGTCGGCACCAGTAAAATTGCAGGTACTGGTACCGGCGGTATTGTCAACGAAAGCTGGAACGATAAAGACCTTGTCATCCCGCTTACCAATGCCGACGCGAAAACGGCGTTCGAGGGTGCGGAAGGCGGCGTTACCGTGGGTACCGACGGTGTCCAGGGCTTTGCTTTGTCCATCGACTACAAACGCAAATAAGTTGTCCTCAACATACCACTCCCCGCGGGGAGTGGTATTTTCCGCGCACTTTGCTTAGCCGCGCGCTAAGCAAAGTGGGTTGAATTACGACAGAGAATGAAAACGGGTGGCTATCGCTCATGGACAGGAATCGGCAAGTGAATAAAGTTGTACATTTCTTACTGACATTACTGATCATGTTTGCAGCGTCGATCGCGCCTGCGCAGGCGCTATTGAAGGGCGGAACCTGGCAAGAGCTGAACTCAGTCACCGGCGCGGTTAACGGCACCGCGCCGCTGGCCGACGGGGCCATTATCCCCCTGTATCAGGGCAGTACGTTGCTTGACCCGAGCAAAACCCACGATATTGAATTCAGCGCCATGCCGCGCGATTTTAGCGCGGATGCTACCTCAACCTCGATGCAGGCGGTCAATTCCACCGATACCGAAGGCGATCTCTTTAGCGATCCGCCCACCATCGCCTGGGAAAACCGCCAGCCGCCCGCCATGGGGCTGGTATGGGCCGATGCCGCCACGCCCGACACGCCGCTCTCGCCGCAGCCGGTTCCGAACCTGACCTTTTGCGCCCAAAACCTCGCCGGGCGACAGCTGGTGGCGTGGGCGCAGGTGGAAGATGAAACCAACGTTCCCGCGCTGTGGCTCTTTACGAATACCGGGGTGCCGAATTATGCGACCATTCCGCTGTTAAGCCCGAAAGTGACGCTCAACATTAAACCGGCCACTGACACGCCGGTTACGGTCAGCGGCGATCACGTTGATTCGGCTTTTGAGGCATCAAAAGTGAAGGTAGGGGAGAGCATCACCCTCACCATCACCACCAAAGCGTGCGACGGCACGCCTGAAGGCAACGCGCCGTTTGTCATCCGCCGTAAAGATGCGGAAAACCGCCAGGGTGTGGTCAACAATGCCAACCCGGTTCGCGTTGGCGATACCGAACTTACGACCACCCAAACGGAATATCGCGGCGTCACTGACGCCAACGGCAACGCCACGGTGGTGGTCACCCAGAAGGAAGGCCCCGGCGTCAAAACGCCGCTGGTTGTCAGCTCGGTCAACTTCCCGGCGCTTACGGCCGAAACCGCCGTCATTTTCACCACTATCACCAGTCCGGACAGCGATAAGGCCAGTATGTACGGCCATATGGTGGAGAGCACCACCGCGATGCTGAACGGTATAACCTACACCTTCACCCGCCCGAAGCTGGCGGCGGAAGCGAGCGGCGCTGACAAAAGCGTCGTCGATACCAACGAAACCTGGGCGCTGTTCGACTGGAACGGCGCCGATAACCATTGCAATATTCTGCCGGACGCCGAACAACTGGTGCAGATGCGACATGAGCACAGTACGCTGGCAACGTACACCGGCTGGCCGGCGACGGACGATGCCGAATACTGGTCGTCGACCAAAGATCAGATGAGCGGCTACCACGCTGCCGTACATATGAACAGCGCGTCGGTTGCCAGGGCCGCCGACAGCGACACGCTGCTGGTCAGCTGTGTGGATAAAGCCCAGCCTGCGGCGCACCCGCAGATTACTCTCTCCCCGCAAGGGCCGTATAAAGCGCGGGTAGGGGAGTCGATTGATCTGGTGATGACAGTGGTTGACCGGGACACGCAAAAACCGCTGCCTTACCGTTATATGGAGCTGTTTATCGACCCGGCGACAAACCGCAAAGGGGAGCATCAGGACGCGTGGGATAACCAGCGGGTCACCGTCGATTCCGAAGGCATGAGAGCCTCGTCGCCGGAGCACTATACCGGCGTGACTGACGTTAACGGCCAGGCGCATCTGACGTTAAAACACGACAGCGGTATGGGGGTCGAAACGCCTATCCGCATCGTGATGCCGGACGACGAAGGCGGCAACGTCGAGTTGCCCTTTAGCGTGATTTTCACCGTAATCACCAGCCCGGACGTGGACGGCGCCAACATGTGGGGCCATATGCGCGGCGTGGTGGACGCGGGCAACCTGTACAAACGTCCGCTGCTGGCGGTGGAGGCCAGCCATAAAGACGGCCAGTTCGACGAAAACAACGAACAGTGGGCGACATTTAACTCCGTGGCGTCGGCCACCGCGCAGTGCGGTACCGGCCAGGTGCCGGATCAGTCGTCGCTGGCGCATTTGTACAGCGAACATGCGGGCGGGCAGATGGAAAGCGAGCACGGCTGGCCGACTGAAGATTATTTCATCGCCGCCGACAGCGACGCCTCCGGGACGGTACACGTCAACCTCGAAAACGGCGATAGCGGCAAATTTACCGATACGCCGAACTACCTGACCTGCTCGGCCAATGAAATGGTGGCGGTGCTGGACGTCTATTTCAACGACGACCCGGCGACCAAAAACGCCGATATGACCGCCAAAGTGGGTGAACAGATTAAGCTGAACATCCATTCGCGCAACGCTCTTAACGGCATGGCGATCGGCAATACCGACTTCACCGTCACCATGGCGAACGGCAGGCGGCGCGACGGGCTGACGACCGGTTTTACCGATACCAGCAACGGCGAGATGCAGTTTGACGGCGTCGGCTACGTTGCCGGACAGGTTTATCAGGGGATCACCGACGCCAACGGCGATGCGACCATTATCCTCACCCAGGATAAGGGCGTGGGGTTGCTGACACAGTTAAGCATCGTGCCCATCCATTCATACATCAATACGCCGGTTTCCCGCAGCGTGAAGTTTACCGTCGCCACCAGCCCGGATACGGCAAAAGCCAAAATGTGGGGCCATATGGCCGACACAATTACCGTGGGTGACTGGACCTTTGAGCGGCCCAAACTGGCGGATGAAGTGAGCAACCCGCTGCGTACCCAGGACGAGAGCAATGAGACCTGGACGCGTGTGGCCCACACCGACGCGGCGGGCAATCCGGATGCGGGCGGCTGCGCGGCGAACCGCCTGCCGCGCATCGACCAGCTTGAGGCGCTGTATAACGCCAACAGCGGTGGCAAAATTAACGGCATTCAGGGCTGGCCAGTCTATCTGAACTACTGGTCGTCCACCTTCCAGAGCGCCAGCACGTGGAAATGGATCGCGCTGAAGGATGGCAACGTCTCCGCGGGCAACACCGACTCCATTTATGCCAGCTGCCTGGCCAGCGACAACCCGGTACCAGCCGCCATCACCATTGAACCGGTCGATCCATCGCTGTGGTACGACGGCAGCGACGTGCATGCAGTCAAAGTGAAAAAGGGCGATACCCTACAGCTCAAGGTGACGGTGAAGGACGCCAGCGGCAACCCGATCCCGGAAGCGCCGTTTGTGCTCACCCGCGGCGACGGTTACGATCGCCGGGGCGAAAAGTATACCGCCCAGGACGGTGACGATCTGCAAGGCATCGTGACGCCCGTGGTGATCGACGGCGAATCGCTGGCCTGGACCACCACTAAAATGGGGTCGCAGACCGGCCCTGACGGCACCCGCATTATTAGTGTTACCCGCCCGGACACCCACGGCACCCGCACCGCGATTAACGCGACGCTGTATGAAAATGCCGCCGTGAGCGCCAGCATCGACACCATCTTTACCGTCGTCACCAGCCCGGATGTCGGCGTCGCCCGCATGTGGGGGCATATGGCGCCGTCGCTGACGGCGGCAGATGGTGCGGTGTACCAGCGCCCGCTGTTGTACGCTGAGCTGGCCAGTACGGACAATACTACGACTAAGCAAGAAACCAACGAAACCTGGGCGGTTTTTCATGGGCCAGCCAGTGAAGGGGCAAATCCGGCCCGTTGCGCGGCGGGCTATTACCCTGCCGTTGAGGCGCTGGATTCGCTCTACAGCAAATACCCGAACCGAACGATAAATACTGCCCAGGGCTGGCCGGTCTACTATTCTTACTGGAGCGGATCGAACTCGACGTCACTCTCCAGCGGGGCAAAAGTTGACTTCTATTACGCAGTCGATCTGGCTGATGGTTCGCGTCGGTCAGAAAACAGCTCGCCCAGCATTGCCTGGCAGTACCAAATTTGCGCCAGGACGCCGATACCGCAGGCCACGCAGATCACCCTCACCTCCCCGCAGGCGATGGATGACGCTATTCAGGCGGTGAAGGCGAAAAACAGCGAGTCGATCCCGCTGCTCATCACCACTACCGATGCGATGGGCAACCCGGTGCCTTATACGGCTTTTTCGCTTAAACGCGACGCCGGGACGCCGCGCAACACTGACTATAATAAATTTAACACCACCAACGCCACCAACATGACGGTGACGCCGCTCGCCGGTGCGCAGCAACAGTTTTACTATGCCACATCGGCTCTGACCGGCACCACCGGCGCGGACGGTACGCTGACTCTGACACTTGCCGAACCCGGCGGCATAGGGTTGAAAAACCTGCTGACCGCGAGTCTGTACGATACGCCGACGGCGACCTCATCGCTGCCGGTGGTGTTCACCGTCCTCACCAGCCCGGACAGCGACAAGGCCAACATGTACGGCCATATGCCGGAGACCTTCACCGCCAGCAACGGTGCGGAGTTTAAGCGCCCGCTGGTGGTAGGCGAGCCCTCATCGGAGGCGCACACGGATACCTATTTCGAAACCAATGAATACTGGATCATGGTGAATAATTTTAATACCGGTAATTACGGTGGGTGTCCGATGAATCAGATGGCTGCGATAGATGATTTCACGGCGCTGTACAAGGATCACCCAAGCGGCAAGGTGGTGACCGATATTGGATTGCCCGTCGGGAAGCGGTGGTGGGCTGGCGATAGCCTGCTGAAAGGCTCAACCCTTTACTGGCAGTATAAAGATCTCAAGACGGGGAAAGACTACAGCATGTCGGAAAACCCGGGTAACTACTACTTACAACTCTGCCTGACAAAACCGCGCAGCGGGCTGAATATCGCGCTCTCTTCCGACGCATGGAACGCCGATAAATCAGCGGCCGTGGCGAAAAAAGGCGAAACGATACCGATGACGGTAACGGTGACTAACGACGACGGGCAGCCGCAGGCCGGGGTGGCCGTACTGTTGACGCGTGGATACGCTTATTCGCGCGGTGCGGTGGATAAGCAATACATTGATCCCGGCGTGATTGGCGAGCCGGTTCCGTTTACAACTTCGCCAGCGAATATGATGCTGACGCCGGTTGCACCTGCGGGTACGGCAGTGGTGTTTAATAACCAGAATGGCCTCAGCACAAAATGGTCTGGCTTCACTGGCGATGACGGTAAGTTGCGGTTTACGTTAACTCAGGATAAATCGTCGGGGTTAAAAACGTCTGTCACGGCGGCGCTTGCGAATCAATTTGATGAGGCGGCGAGTGTGGATGCAATCTTTACGGTACAAACCAGCCCGGATACGCCGTATGCGTCATACTGGGGTCATATGCCGGATACCGTGCAGGTGAACGGCGTTACGCTGCGCCGCCCGTATCTGAAAGCCGAGCTCTCTGCCATGCCCCAGTATACCTGGCTGATGACTAACGAATACTGGGCGTCGAACTATTATTATCAGTCCGAGCACGTTGAAACATCGCTGACACATCTTTGCGGATCGCAGGAAAATATGGCCTCGCTGGACGATCTGAAAGCGTTGCAGAGCGTTATCGGCACGTTGCAATGGCCGACGACATCGTCCTGGGATTATGTGTCGCAAGATGAAGGTCAAAGCAATAAGGTCTACTGTTCATTTAACGAAACGACCGGCCAGACAACCTGTAATCGTGAAAAATCGACGACCTCGGGCTTAGGCTCGTGCCGGGTGCCGTAGTGAATGGGGCCGGGAGCGCCTTTGAATGTTGGGTGACGCATTGCGTCGCCCAACCTGGGTATCCCTTGCGGCTGGCGTTGTTCCGGTAGCGATGCATTTTTACGTTTTTGTATTCACGGAATGAACTGCAACGAAATGGACCTTTCTCAGGTACGTCAGTGAAATCGAAAAAGTGTGTCGGTTTTTTATTCTGGCTGCTGCTATGCGCCCTCAGTTTAACGCCTTTCTTCGCCCAGGCCGTGCGAAGCAGCGGCGCATGGCAGGAACTCACTGAGCAAACTGCGGCTATTAACGGCACTCCCCCTCAGGCCGATAGTGTAACGAACCCGGTATATCAGGGCAGCGTTCAGTTGCGCTCTGATGCGGCGAATCCTGTAGCTCGTTAGGCTGGCCGACGCAGGGCTATCCCTGTTTATCTAAATCAACCTCGAGCGGCGGCATGTATTGCGGCGTGGATGAGAATACCAGGCAACAAAACTGCGCCATTAAGCCGGCAAGCACAGCAGGTTATGCGACGTGTGTGTATTAACGTATTACGCGTCTGGCGCTACCTATATACTCTAAATAATTCGAGTTGCAGGAAGGCGGCAAGCGAGCGAATCCCCGGGAGCTTACTAAAGTAAGTGACTGGGGTGAAGGAACGCAGCCGCAGCACATGCAACTTGAAGTATGACGAGTATATTTAAAATAACGCCAGGTGTCGCATGATAATTACCCCTTTTTGCCTCGCGCATCTATTTATCTCAATATATGAAATCATTAAATGATATTCACAATATAAATATATATAAAAGAGATGGATATATTTATATCAATTATAAATTAATCAAAAGTTGACCTGATATTGAAATAGGCCTTGAAATTGGTTAATAATTTGGCTTTGATAATATATTGTTACAGGTGATTGCAATCATTCATAAAACCATATTTTTATCATTTACTATTTATCTCATTTATATACACCATTTAAAAGCTATTTACAGCCAATCAAAATCCAGTTTGCTTCGTGAACGTTATTAAAAGGAAATTTAAAAATTGAACAGGACCTACAGTATTGTCTGGAGCGCCGTGCGAAATATGTATGTTGTGGCTTCAGAACTGGCGCGAGGCCACAGCAAAGTTAAAGCGCAAGTATGCGCGAGTGAAACCCATTCCCCAAATAAAAAGTCCGAATATGGACAAATAATAAAAGCAACGCGCAATGTGCTGGCTTGCGCCGTGGCTGCGGCGCTCGGATTTTTCAGCCCGTTGGCCATGGCCGACAATCAGGTGTCCTACATTGACGGAACCAAGCATGACCTGAGCACAGAAACGTCTCCAATCTCTTATTCAGGTACCGGCCAGGGTACAGCACTGTCTCTGGAAGGTCTGCCAACGGATAAGGGGGGCTGGCAGGCAACGTCGGGTACAGGCACGGATGTTGTGATTGAAACAGACGGCGGTGGAGACATCCTCTCAGGTAGTACTCGTGCGATCGGCACGGCGGTTTCGCTTAACAAAGGGGCGACGCTTAACCTTACCGACGCACAAATCACTACGACAGGAATCTACACTGCCGGCATCGATCTCAAAGAACAAAGTAGCATGACACTAACGGGGGGAATCATCCAGATCGGGGGGAACTATGGTGTCCTGACGCTCAATGGCGAGTCAAAAGCAACCTTGATAGGGACTGAGGTTAAGGCGACAACGGAAAATACCAGTGACTTAACATCGCAAGAAGGAAGTACGCTGAGAATTGAGGGCGGCAGCACAATCACGCTGACAAACGGCCAAGTGCGTGTGGTTGGCGATACGACATACAACTCCTGGCTGGAGGTGGACGGTAGTGCAGTGAGTTCCACGGGTACAGACAGTACTGTTATTGCGTCCAACAAGGGCGTTCTTGATATTACGAACTCTACCGTCACGCACGATAATGCCAAAGGCGCCGCCATTGAGGCCGCTAACGCCTCAACGGTGAATATTTCCGGCGACAATAAAAGCTCAATGTTCATTAAATCCGAAGGCATAGGCATTAAAAGCGCGAGATCTTCCGTCAACATTGACGGTGCCACCGTCGAAGCCAAAGGCGATGGCATTTTGATGACCACGGGAGGTAGCACCTTTTACAGCAATATCTCCGGGCTGACGGTCGAAAATGCGGACGTGACTTCATCAGACGCCGCCGCGCTGCACGTTGATAAAAACACGGTGATAGAAACGCCCATTACACTAACCGACAGCACATTGACCGGCCCAACGGCTATTAAACTGGATAATGCGGCAACCGTAGAGGCCAAAAACACAACGCTGAATGGCAACATTGAAGCGGGGAGCACAGTATCG
Source organism: Salmonella sp. SSDFZ54 (assembly GCF_004010735.1). Lineage (NCBI taxonomy): Bacteria > Pseudomonadati > Pseudomonadota > Gammaproteobacteria > Enterobacterales > Enterobacteriaceae > Salmonella > Salmonella sp. SSDFZ54. The sequence goes on along the minus strand of NZ_CP034819.1, from coordinate 482,646 downwards.
GCCTTGTCGCTGGCCGAAAAATCCTCACTGCAAGGGAGCGTCAACGGCCTGAACAGTTCATTGTCGCTCGACGACACCAGCCTGTGGAACATGACCGACCCGTCAACCGTCGGCAACCTGACCAACGACGGCGGCATTACGCTGGGCAACGCGAGCGGTTCGACAGGTACGCTGCTGACGGTGGATAATACCCTGACCTTGCAGGACGGCAGCCAGATAAACGCGACGCTGGATACCGCCAACAGCTCGCCAATAATCAAAGCCGCCAACGTCACGCTGGACGGGACGCTGAACCTTAGCTCAACGGCCACCTTTGTCGCGCCCGAAACCGACGAACACTTTGGATCGGTCACGCTGATTGATTCGCAAACTGCGATCACTACCGATTTTGACAGCGTAACGCTGGATGCCGACATTTCCGCTATGCCGGATTACCTCACGATCAACGCGGGCGTTGATGCGAATGATAATACCAACTACGAGTTGTCTACGGGCTTGAGTTGGTACGCGGGCGCAAATTCTGCGCGCGCTGCGCATGGCACTTTTACCGTTGATGCAGACAGTACCTTTACCGTCACCAGCGAACTGGACGAAACCACGGCTACCTCCGACTGGGATGGCAGCAAGCTAACCAAACAAGGCGACGGCACGCTGATCCTCAGCAACACCGGCAATGACTACGGCGACACTGAAATTGACGGCGGTATTCTGGCCGCCAAAGACGCCGCCTCGCTCGGCACTGGCGATGTGACGATTGCAGAAAACGCAACGCTTGCGCTGAGCCAGGGAACGCTGGATAACAACGTGACCGGCGAGGGCCAAATTGTCAAAAGCGGTAGCGATGAGCTGATCGTGACCGGCGATAACAATTACTCCGGCGGCACCACTATTTCCGGCGGTACGCTGACGGCTGACCATGCGGATTCGTTAGGCAGCGGCGATATCGACAACAGCGGCGTGCTTAAGGTGGGCGAGGGCGAGCTGGAAAATACGCTTTCCGGCACCGGTTCGCTGGTGAAAACCGGTACCGGCGAGCTGACGCTAAGCGGCGATAACAGTTACTCCGGCGGCACCACTATCTCTGACGGCACGCTGATTGCCGCCAACGTCAACGCGCTGGGCAGCGGCGATATCGACAACAGTGGTACGCTGAAGCTGGAAGCGGAGGGCGAATTCAACCTTGCAAATGTCACGACCCAGTCTGGAGCAACGACTGAGCTGGCCAAAGGTACGACGCTCAACGTCGACTCGCTGACTCAGCAAGCCGATAGTACGCTGAATATTGACCTCAGTAAGGCCAACGGTAAAAGCGCCATTACCGCCGACAGCGTCACGCTGGGCGGCACTCTGAATGTTACCGGCATCGGCAGCGTTACGGACAGTTGGACGCCTGAGGCATACACCTACACGCTGATTGACAGCGACAGCGCCATTACGAGCGATTTCGACGATCTGACCATTGCAGGGATGAACCGCGAAGATGTTGACTTCCTGACTATCGACGGAAAAGTCGATGAAACGGACAACACCAACTATGACCTGACGGCCTCCCTTTCCTGGTATGCGGACAGAGACAACGCCACTACCGACGCCCACGGCACCTTTACCCTGAGCGACCCTGACGGCAGCTTTAACGTTGCGGCTACACTGACAGACGTTGATGACACGCTGGATCCGGGTAGCAGATGGGACGGTAAATCGCTGACCAAAGAAGGCGCAGGCACGCTGATCCTCTCCGGCGACAACGACTACAGCGGCGGCACCACCATCAATGAAGGTACGCTGGTCGCCGCCAGTACGACGGCGCTGGGCACCGGTCTGGTAGACAATAACGCCACGCTGGTGCTGGACGTAGACGGCGAAGTCAGCGCGGTGGGCGGCATCACCACTCATAGCGGCGCGACGACCCAACTGGCGCTCGGCACCTCGTTGGATCTCGGCGACAGCGCGTTAATTCAGCAAGATGGCAGTACGCTGAACGTTGAGCTGAATAGTGACTCAGTGCAACCGCTGATTACCGGCGGCAGTGCCACGCTTGGCGGCGATTTGATCGTCAGCGACGATAGCCTACAAGCGCGCGCTTCCGACGCGGAGTTCCAGTCCTTTAAGCTGATGGATATGACCAGCGATATCAGCGGCGACTTCGCCAGCCTGACGATGAACCTCGCCGACAAGCCGGACTATCTGACCATGACCGGGACAATCAATCCTGAAGATGCGTCAGAATATCTGCTGACCGAAGGGCTGAGCTGGAATGCGACCGCCACGTCAGCGACGGCAGCACACGGCACCTTTACCCTGGGCGCGGGCGACAGTTTTGAAGTCACCAGCGTGCTGGCCGACCAAACCGGCAACGACGGCTGGGATGGCAAAACGCTAATCAAACTGGGCGCGGGTAAACTGACGCTGAGCGGCGCGAATACCTATAGCGGCGATACCAACGTACAGGAAGGCACGCTGTGGCTGTCCGGGGACGGTACGATTGGCGAAATGGGCAGCCAGCAGGCAGTAAACGTCGCCTCCGGGGCGACCTTCGGCGGCAGCAACGGTACGGCCGTTAACGGTAAGGTGACCAATGAAGGGACGCTGGTCTTCGGCGACAGCGAGGAGACAGGCGCTATCTTCACCCTCAATGGCGATCTGGTCAACATGGGGACGATCGCCAGCGGCAGCTCCTCCAGCACGCCAGGCAATGAGCTTTATGTTGACGGCGATTATACCGGCAACGGCGGCTCGCTTTACCTGAATACCGTACTGGGCGACGATGATTCGGCGACCGATAAGCTGGTGATTACTGGCGATGCCTCCGGCACAACCGATCTGTACATCAACGGTATCGGCGATGGGGCGCAGACCACTAACGGTATCGAAGTGGTGGATGTTGGCGGCGTATCGACCAGCGATGCGTTTGAGCTAAAAAATGAGGTTAACGCCGGTCTGTATACCTACCGTCTGTACCAGAATGAAAGTGATAGCGACTGGTATCTGGCGTCAAAAGCACAGTCTGACGATGACGACAGCGACGATGATGGTGGCGATGTAACGCCTCCTGACGATGGCGGTGATGTGACGCCTCCTGACGATGGCGGCGATGTTACACCGCAGTACCGCGCGGATATCGGCGCCTACCTCGGCAACCAGTGGATGGCGCGTAACCTGCAAATGCAGACCCTCTACGACCGCGAAGGCAGCCAGTATCGTAACGCAGATGGCAGCGTCTGGGCGCGCTTCAAAGCAGGTAAAGCGGAATCAGAGGCTGTCAGCGGCAATATCGACATGGACAGCAACTACTCTCAGTTCCAGTTAGGCGGCGACATTCTGGCCTGGGGTAACGGCCAGCAGAGCTTTACCGTTGGCGTCATGGCCAGCTACATCAACGCCGATACCGACAGCACCGGTAACCGCGGCGCGGACGGTAGCCAGTTCACAAGCAGCGGCAACGTAGACGGCTACAACCTCGGCGTCTATGCCACCTGGTTTGCCGATGCGCAGACGCATAGCGGCGTGTATGTCGACAGCTGGTATCAATACGGTTTCTACAACAACAGCGTAGAGAGCGGCGATACGGGTTCTGAATCCTACGACTCAACCGCTAACGCCGTCTCGCTGGAAACCGGCTATCGCTACGATATTGCGATTAGCAACGGCAATACCGTCAGTCTGACGCCGCAGGCGCAGGTTGTCTGGCAGAACTACTCAGCGGATAGCGTGAAGGATAACTACGGCACCCGGATCGACGATCAGGATGGCGACAGTTGGACAACGCGCCTGGGTCTGCGTGTTGACGGCAAGCTGTACAAAGGCAGCCGTACGGTTATCCAGCCGTTTGCTGAAGCTAACTGGCTGCACACCAGCGATGATGTGTCGGTATCGTTTGATGATGCCACGGTAAAACAGGATCTTCCGGCTAACCGTGCGGAGCTGAAAGTGGGTCTGCAGGCAGATATCGATAAGCAGTGGAGCGTTCGCGCTCAGGTTGCCGGGCAGACTGGCAGCAATGATTTTGGCGATCTGAACGGTAGCCTGAATCTGCGCTATAACTGGTAAGTTAGACAAAACCGGGCGGGTATTCCCTGCCCGGTTTTGAGGCGAATGACAAACCGGTTGATCGTCGGATTGCGGCTACACCTTATCCGACGTGGCGCGTAGGTTGGCTGAGGAGAAACCGAAACCTGACATTGCGCTGCCGAGGGTGGGGGAATATTGGATTACGTGCCCGACGTGACGGATTTGACTTCACTTTCAAGCCAGCCGTCCTCCAGTCGCGTAGTCATGATATCGCCTGCTTTGACCTGTTTGATCTTTTTCAGCACCTTGCCGTCCGTTGTCGTCGAAACCGTATAGCCGCGCGCCAGCGTGGCTAACGGGCTGACCGCCTCCAGATGCGTGACCGCGTTGCCGAAACGCTCGCGCTGTTCGCTTAACCGTGAGCGGATATTCTCCGTCAGACGATATTCCAGCTGTTGGATGCGCGACTGCGCGCGGTGAATGCGCGGCTGCGGATTTTGCTGGCTCAGGCGTTGACTTACGCGTTGCTGACGCTGAGTGGCCTGCTTAATCCTGGCCTCAAGCGCAAATCCCATCCGTTGGCGTAGACGTTCCAGCGCGGTTTGCTGACGGGCCAGACGCAGTTGCGGATGTTGCTGTTGCAGACGGTGAAAAATCTGCGTGAAACGACGGCTGCGGTTGGCGAGGTAGTAGTCCATCGCCATGCCCAGACGCTGCTGGGCGGACTGGATCTGACGCAACAACTCCTGCTGGTTACGGCTGACAATTTCTGCCGCTGCTGATGGCGTAGGCGCGCGCAGGTCGGCGACAAAATCAGCTATCGTGACGTCGGTTTCGTGGCCGACGGCGCTGACTACCGGAATGCGGCTGGCAAAAATCGCCCGCGCCACGCGTTCGTCGTTAAAACTCCACAAATCTTCCAGCGAACCGCCGCCGCGTCCGACGATCAGTACATCACACTCGCCCCGCGCGTTCGCCAGTTCGATAGCACGAACGATCTGCCCCGGCGCGTCGTCGCCCTGGACCGCCGTCGGGTAGATAATTACGGGCAGGGATGGGTCACGACGCTTTAGCACGTGGAGAATATCGTGCAGCGCCGCGCCGGTTTTCGAGGTGATCACCCCCACGCAGTGGGCCGGGGAGGGCAACGGTTGTTTATGCTGCTGATCGAACAAGCCTTCGGCCTGGAGTTTGGCTTTTAGCTGCTCATATTTCTGCTGCAACAAGCCTTCGCCAGCCGGCTGCATACTTTCGGCGATGATTTGATAATCGCCGCGCGGCTCGTACAGCGTAATGTTGGCGCGTACCAGCACCTGCTGCCCGTGCTGCGGGCGGAACGTCACCCGGCGGTTGCTGTTACGGAACATCGCACAGCGCACCTGAGCGGTATCGTCTTTGAGCGTAAAGTACCAGTGACCCGACGCAGGCTGCGTGAAATTAGAAATCTCGCCGCTGATCCATACCTGTCCCATCTCCTGTTCTAACAGCAGACGAACCGTCTGGTTAAGGCGGCTTACGGTAAAAATTGAGGAAGTTTGAGAGGATAACATGTGAGCGGGATCAAATTCTAAATCAGCAGGTTATTCAATCGATAGTAACCTGCTCACGGGGGATCGCAAGCACTATTTGCAAAAAAATGTAGATGCAACCGATTACGTTCTGTATAATGCCGCGGCAATATTTATTAACCTCCCAGGTGAGATATTGCCCATGCTACGTATCGCTAAAGAAGCCCTGACGTTTGACGACGTCCTCCTTGTTCCCGCTCACTCCACCGTTTTGCCGAATACTGCCGATCTCAGCACGCAGTTGACGAAAACTATTCGTCTGAATATTCCTATGCTTTCTGCGGCGATGGACACCGTGACGGAAGCGCGCCTGGCAATTGCCCTGGCCCAGGAAGGCGGCATTGGTTTTATCCACAAAAACATGTCCATTGAGCGCCAGGCGGAAGAAGTTCGCCGCGTGAAGAAACACGAGTCCGGCGTAGTGACCGACCCGCAGACCGTCCTGCCAACCACCACGTTGCATGAAGTGAAAGCCCTGACCGAGCGTAACGGTTTTGCGGGCTATCCGGTGGTGACTGAAGATAACGAGCTGGTAGGGATCATCACCGGTCGTGACGTGCGTTTTGTGACTGACCTGAACCAGCCGGTGAGTGTCTACATGACGCCGAAAGAGCGTCTGGTGACCGTTCGTGAAGGCGAAGCCCGTGAAGTCGTGCTGGCAAAAATGCACGAAAAACGCGTAGAAAAAGCGCTGGTCGTTGATGATAACTTCCATCTGCTTGGCATGATTACCGTAAAAGATTTCCAGAAAGCGGAACGTAAACCAAACTCCTGTAAAGATGAGCAGGGCCGTTTACGTGTCGGCGCGGCGGTCGGCGCAGGCGCGGGCAACGAAGAGCGCGTTGACGCGCTGGTGGCGGCAGGCGTTGACGTTCTGCTGATCGACTCCTCTCACGGTCATTCAGAAGGCGTGTTGCAACGTATCCGTGAGACGCGCGCTAAATATCCTGACCTGCAAATCATCGGCGGCAACGTCGCCACTGGCGCAGGCGCTCGCGCACTGGCGGAAGCCGGTTGCAGCGCGGTGAAAGTGGGTATCGGCCCGGGTTCCATCTGTACCACTCGTATCGTGACTGGCGTGGGCGTTCCGCAAATCACCGCTGTTTCTGACGCAGTTGAAGCGCTGGAAGGCACCGGGATTCCGGTTATCGCTGACGGCGGTATCCGCTTCTCCGGCGATATCGCCAAAGCCATCGCCGCAGGCGCGAGCGCGGTAATGGTGGGCTCTATGCTGGCCGGTACCGAAGAATCCCCGGGCGAAATCGAACTCTACCAGGGCCGTTCGTACAAATCTTACCGCGGGATGGGCTCGCTGGGCGCGATGTCCAAAGGTTCCTCCGACCGTTACTTCCAGAGCGACAACGCCGCCGACAAACTGGTGCCGGAAGGTATCGAAGGCCGCGTAGCCTATAAAGGTCGCCTGAAAGAGATCATTCACCAGCAGATGGGCGGCCTGCGCTCCTGTATGGGGCTGACCGGTTGTGCTACCATCGACGAACTGCGTACTAAAGCGGAGTTTGTGCGTATCAGCGGTGCGGGTATCCAGGAAAGCCACGTTCACGACGTGACCATCACCAAAGAGTCCCCGAACTACCGTCTGGGCTCCTGATTTTCTTCGCCCGACCTTCGCGTCGGGCGATTTATTTAATCTGTTTCACTTGCCTCGGAATAAGCGTCAATGACGGAAAACATTCATAAGCATCGCATCCTCATTCTGGACTTCGGTTCTCAGTACACTCAACTGGTTGCGCGCCGCGTGCGTGAGCTGGGTGTTTACTGCGAACTGTGGGCGTGGGATGTGACAGAAGCACAAATTCGTGACTTCAACCCAAGCGGCATTATTCTTTCCGGCGGCCCGGAAAGCACCACCGAAGAAAACAGCCCGCGCGCGCCGCAGTATGTCTTTGAAGCAGGCGTGCCGGTATTTGGCGTCTGCTACGGGATGCAGACCATGGCGATGCAGCTTGGCGGTCATGTAGAAGGTTCTAATGAGCGTGAATTTGGTTACGCGCAGGTTGAAGTATTGACCGACAGCGCGCTGGTTCGCGGTATTGAAGATTCCCTGACCGCCGACGGCAAACCGCTGCTGGACGTGTGGATGAGCCACGGCGATAAAGTGACGGCGATTCCGTCCGACTTCGTGACCGTCGCCAGCACCGAGAGCTGCCCGTTCGCCATTATGGCCAACGAAGAAAAACGCTTCTACGGCGTACAGTTCCACCCGGAAGTGACTCACACCCGCCAGGGTATGCGCATGCTGGAGCGTTTTGTGCGTGATATCTGCCAGTGTGAAGCACTGTGGACGCCGGCGAAAATTATCGATGACGCCGTGGCGCGCATTCGTGAGCAGGTGGGCGACGATAAAGTGATCCTCGGTCTCTCCGGCGGCGTGGATTCTTCCGTCACCGCGATGCTGCTGCACCGCGCGATCGGTAAAAATCTGACCTGTGTTTTCGTCGATAACGGCCTGTTGCGCCTGAACGAAGCCGAGCAGGTGATGGACATGTTTGGCGACCATTTTGGTCTGAACATTGTTCACGTACCGGCAGAAGATCGCTTCCTGTCCGCGCTGGCTGGTGAGAACGATCCGGAAGCCAAGCGTAAGATCATCGGTCGCGTTTTCGTTGAAGTGTTCGACGAAGAAGCGCTCAAACTGGAAGACGTGAAATGGCTGGCGCAGGGCACCATCTATCCTGACGTTATCGAATCTGCGGCGTCTGCAACCGGTAAAGCGCACGTCATCAAATCTCACCACAATGTCGGCGGCCTGCCGAAAGAGATGAAGATGGGGCTGGTTGAACCGCTGAAAGAGCTGTTCAAAGACGAAGTACGTAAGATTGGTCTGGAGCTGGGCCTGCCGTACGACATGCTGTATCGCCATCCGTTCCCGGGGCCGGGCCTCGGCGTGCGCGTACTGGGCGAAGTGAAGAAAGAGTACTGCGACCTGCTGCGTCGCGCGGACGCTATCTTCATTGAAGAGCTGCGCAAAGCGGATCTATACGACAAAGTCAGTCAGGCGTTTACCGTGTTCCTGCCGGTCCGTTCCGTTGGCGTCATGGGCGATGGTCGTAAGTATGACTGGGTTGTCTCTCTGCGTGCCGTCGAAACCATCGACTTTATGACCGCACACTGGGCGCACCTGCCGTATGACTTCCTCGGTCGTGTTTCCAACCGCATCATCAATGAAGTCAACGGGATTTCCCGTGTGGTGTATGACATCAGCGGTAAACCACCGGCTACCATTGAGTGGGAATAAGCCGATAATCCTTCCTGTGTTTTCATGAACAGGTAAAGGTGAATTTAACCCTCTGTTTTTACAGAGGGTTTTTATTTATGTGCATAGATGAGTTTTCTGTGTAGTGCACAGCTTCTGGTGGCAAATTTGACGTAATCGTCGAAAAAGTAGACAGTCCTCATTAGTCAATACATACAGTAATTAGTCAATTCTGACGGTGTTTCCGGAGAGCGTATGCTTACCGATATCCAGCTTAAAAGACTTAAACCGCAGGAAAAAATCTACAAAGTTACCGATCGTGATGGGCTCTATGTAGCCGTATCGCCCACCGGAACTCACTCATTTCGTTACGATTATCGGATTAATGGCCGTCGTGAAACCCTGACCATTGGACAGTATGGCGCTGACGGTATTTCACTGGCTGAAGCGCGTGAACAACTCATTGCCGCCAAAAAGCTGATCAAGTCAGGCGTGTCGCCTGCTGTGAAGAAACGTGACGGTAAAAATCAGATCAGAAATGCGGAAACTTTCGCAAATTTTACCGTCAGCTATATGAAGCGTGCCTCCCTTGCGGACAGCACGAGATCGATGAAGCAGGCCGTTATTGACCGGGACATCATTCCTTTTCTGGGTAACAAGCAAATGGCGGAGATTACGCCGTCAATGGTTCGAACCCTATGCGATCGCATCGTGGATCGTGGCGGTAATGCCACGGCGGTACAGGCGCGTGAGATTATCAGTAGCGTTTATACATACGCGAAAAACCGGGGGCATGACTTTAAGAATCCCGCTCAGGATATCAAGGCCAGTTCGATAGCCACATTTTTTCCTCGTGACAGAACCTGACCCTGGCCCAAATTCAGTACAGTGCTAAATCAGAGATCTTCGTCTTTCCGGAGACTTCGGATAAATTCAGCCGGAGTCATGTCATTTAATGATGAATGCGTTCTCTCATGATTGTATTCCCTGCGCCAGTTGTCGAGTTTTTCCTGCGCATCTTCCAGTGGCAGGAACCAGTGAATGTTCAGGCATTCATCCCGCAGACTGCCGTTAAATGATTCAATAAACGGGTTATCTGTCGGTTTTCCGGGGCGCGAGAAGTTCATTGTGACGCCGTGTTCATACGCCCATTTATCCAGACTTTTTGAGATAAACTCGCTGCTGTTATTCGTCTGGATTCGTACCGGCACCCGCTTATCCGGCACCCGCAGTGCCTCCATTATTCTGACCACATCCTCGCCTTTTAACGATTTTCCGGCATGGCTCGCCAGGCATTCCCGACTAAAATTATCCACTACAGTCAGCGCCCGAAAACGCCGCCCGTTAAACAGATTATCTGACACAAAATCCATACTCCAGCACTGATCGACATGCGTCAGGACCGGGTGCTACTGACGGCGTGCTGCACTGACATGTCTGCGGGGGCGTTTTCTGCGCAGGTTCAGGCCTTCCGGACAATAAATCCGGTGGGCTTTCTTGTGGTTAACAGGCCATCCCTCCCGGCGCAACTGAATATGAATACGCGGGCAACCGTAGCGTGTCCGGGTTTCCGCTATTTCCCGGATACGCAGGGTTATCGCCCGATCGTCACGCTGGCTCTGCCAGTGGTAAACGGTTCTGCTCTGCATCAGCAACCCGCATCCCCGCCGGACGCTGATACGGTAAGCCTCCCGCAAAAATGTCACCGCCTGGCGCTTCTGAGCCGGCCTCAGAACTTTTGCTTCAGTACCTCCTGCAGCATCTCCTTGTCCAGACTCAGCTCAGCGACCAGCTTCTTCAGCCGCTGATTCTCATCCTCCAGTTGCCGCAGACGCCGCAGTTCCGTCACGCCCGGCCCGGCAAATTTTTTCTTCCAGTTAATGGGATGGACTACCTCCTCCCGCTGCGGTTAACTGTACGAAATGTGCTCACCAGGAGAATCACCATGAATATCGTATTTCTGGGTATTGATCTGGCCAAAAATGTTTTTCAGCTCTGCGGGTTAAACCAGGCCGGCAAACCGGTTTATACGAAACGCACTGGCCGAAAAGAATTGCTCCAGACGCTGGCAAATATTCCTGCATGTCTGATTGGGATCGAAGCGTCCACCGGGGCATTTTATTACTGGCAGCGTGAGTTTGAGAAACTGGGGCACAAAGTAAGGGTCATCAGTCCTCAGTATGTAAAACCCTTTGTCCGCGGGCAAAAAAATGATGGTAATGATGCACAGGCCATTGTAGTGGCTCTGATGCAACCGACAATGCAGTTCGTGCCGCCAAAAAGCCCCGAACAGCAGGATATCCAGGCTTTACACCGGGCAAGGCAGCGTATTGTCAATCACCGCACTGCTACAGTCTTTCAAATAAGGGGGCTGTTACTTGACCGGGGGATCCCTATTGGCAGTGCTGTCTCCAGAGCTCGCCGTGCTATTCCTCTTATCCTTGAAGATGCAGAAAACGGTCTAAGTTCCCGTATGCGCAGAACAATTGCCGAACTCTATGATCTCTTTAACGATCCCGGGCGTCGGATCCATTTTTTTGATAAGGAAATTGAAACAGTATTCAGGCAATCAGAAGCCTGTCAGCGTATCGCCAAAGTTAAAGGCATTGGTCCTGAAACGGCCACGGCCGTTGTTGCTATTGGCAAAGGAACTGAATTTAAGAATGGTCGCCACTTTGCTGCATGGCCAGGTCTGGTTCCACGCCAGCATTCGAGTGGCGACAGGCAGGTGCTGATGAATATGACGAAAAAAGGCGACAAGCATCTGCGGACACTTTTTATTCATGGTGCCCGCGCTGTCGTCAGGGTTGCCACGAATAACAATGATGGTCATATGAATCAGTGGGTTAACCGGTTAAAGGAACGGCGCAGATTTAATAAAACGACCGTGGCGGTCGCTAACAAAAACGCGAGAATAATCTGGTCGATGCTGAGAAATGATACCGGGTATCAGGTAGTGTGAAATTAATCCCCTGCCAGCAAAAGTTGCAGCGTACTGAGAAATGATGACAGGTTGCACCTGCACAATCGGAACCTGATTTTTATACTGGCCTCAGAGGCCGTCCAGTTGTTGAGGCGATTGTGTGCGGATTACCCATTTGGGCACAGATTTTCCTGATGCCGGATAGATGTAAGCAACAACCCAAAACCAGATTCAGTACTTGCAAAACGGAGGTAGTCCATAGATGTAAAATGTGGCCTCAGAAATTCCCATCTTTCTGCAGACTTCCCCGACGCGGGTGCCGGTTTCAGCCTGTTTCAGGGCAAACGCGATTTGTTCTTCGGTATAATGGGTCTTTTTCATGACAATGCGCCTCTCTGTGAGATGGAAGAAAGACCGGAAACTTCAGTTTAGACTGGCACTGTTTACAGGGGGAAGGTCAACAGGGGGCATGAGGCCTTGTTGGTGGTCTAAATATAGTCTATATTAAAATCGAGACATGACCATTAGGCGGACCAACATGAAAGTAGAGACAATCAGCTACGTTAAAAAGAACGCAGCAACGCTTGATCTGTCAGAACCCATCCTGGTCACACAAAATGGTGTGCCTGCTTATGTTATAGAGTCCTATGACCAGCAGCAGGAACGGGAAAACGCCATTGCTTTGCTGAAATTGCTGACCCTGTCAGAGAAAGATAAAGCGGAAGGGCGCGTGTTCTCGAAAGACCAGTTGCTGGATAGCCTTGCGGATTAAATGCAGCGCGCTCAACATTAAGGGATTTCCATGGAACAGCAGGTAACTTTTGAGTACACGCTTACGGTAAAGCACTGCATCGACACAATAGCGGGCTTTCTGAAGCGTGTTGATGTTGAGCCACGTCCGGTTATCGCAGATATTCTCACACAGTTTGAGAGTACCGTAGGCCAGTTCCCCTTGGGCTGCCAGATTTGCCCCGAATTGCTTAAAATTGGCTGCGCCAAATACCGGGAGTTTAACCACGCTGAAGGCTACCGGGTTTTGTATTCAGTAGACGGAACGTTAGTGACCGCGCATGCGATCCTGGCACATCGGCAGGACGTGCAGCAACTGCTGTTTAAGCGTCTGATCATGGCCTGATAACCCTAAATGCGTGTTGTACGGCAATAATACAAATCTAAAGAGCGTGTCTGTAAACCATCATAGCAACATGATTAATATCACAAATTTCATCATTTTGACGGTATTTATTACAGTATCGTCTGGAAATGGTTGTCATAAAATTCCGTGATAACAAGATGTTGGATGGTTCCTAAATCATTGAATGGGAATAAGCCGATAACCCTTCCTGTGTTTTCATGAACAGGTAAAAGTGAATTTAACCCTCTGTTTTTGCAGAGGGTTTTTATTTATGTGCATAGATGAGTTTTCTGTGTAGTGCACAGCTTCTGACGGCAAATTTGACGTAATTACGAACTCACGAAGGTTGGCTGTATCTTGCCGTGGTCGTTGATTTGTTCTCGCGCAAAGTTATCGGTTGGTCAATGCAACCACGAATGACAAAAGATATTGTCCTGAATGCGCTTCTGATGGCCGTATGGCGACGTCATCCCCAAAAACAGGTGCTGGTTCAGTCTGATCAGGATAGTCAGTACACCCGCTATGAATGGCTGAAATTGCACGGACTGGAGGGCAGTATGAGCCGTCGTGGCAACTGTCATGACAATGCGGTTGCAGAAAGCTTTTTCCAGCTACTGAAGCGTGAACGGATAAAGAAAAAGATCTACCAACGACTCAGAAGTGTCCAGGTTATCCGTGGCGACTCAGCCCAAATAAGGGGTATTTAAAATATAGTAACTTATTCTTCAACTATATAACCAACGTCCAGCTTTAGCACTTTCAACGAGCATACCAACCGTTAGTGGTTTACGCGGATCAGGCTCTTTACTTCCAAAGTACTCTGGATTCAGATAGTTGAGTATGTCAAATCCTTCTGAATCTACATTCCAACGCTTGAAGTACTCTTGTAGAAGTTCTTCACTATCTTCAAAAACGAGTTTTAGATCATCCCTAATACTGATATCAAGCGTGATGGTTCGCTTTGGCCCACAGAGAAAGTACTTTTTAGTGTTATATTCCTGATCGATAAAATCGATAATTTCTTTCTCAATATCTCTCATTAGAAGTACGTCCACTGAATGCGATCTTTAGGAACCGCCACACGATTAAATGTATCTTTAATATCACGCTGGATATCATAAATCGTAGTGAATGTCATAACCCAACCGAGCCAGGGTACATTACGAACAACGAAACGACCTAAATTATTCGTTGAGCTTAGCTGTAATGAGTTGATGGTTTTGCCTGTCAACGTTGGTAATCTGATCCCAGGTGGCAGTTTATAGTTCAACCAATTACTGATGTACTTAGAAGCAATTGATGTTACTGGAGTTGTCCCACGAGGTTTCCCCCTCGTAGGTAGAATTGGTTGCCCTGAGATAACCAGTGCAGCATCAACCACTGAGATCCCCAGATGCTCGCTCACAACGGCGATGGTGATAGCCCACCATAGTTGTTGTGGTGTCAGGTTGGATAACCCGCCGTAGAAGTAGGTACCATTCAATGGTTCAGTAGTGTCCATTTACTCACCCCTTCTAACCATGACCAACAATTATAGTGATCTTACCCACGTAATGTGGACACAGACCTAAGCGAGGTTCTGGTTTTCAAACTGTTCCGGGCTGAGACCGCCACTGGCACTGTAACGGCACGCGACCACAGGTCAATGACGACAGTCAGATACAGCCAGCCTTCATCAGTACGTAAACAGGTGGTATCACCCGACCATTTCTGGTTTGGACCGCTGGCGTAAAAATCCTGCTTCTGTAGGTTCTCCGACACCGGCAGGCCATGCTCGCGGTAACTGACCGGGATAAACTTCCGCGAAGCTTTCGCCCGCAGCGCCTGACGACGCAGGCTGGCTGCCACGGTCTTCACGTTGAAGCAGTAACCCTGAGCATGCAGTTCACCGGTCAGACGCAGTGCCCCGTAGCGCTGTTTTGCCCGGTGAAGAGCCTGGTGCACGGCGCTGTCGCAACTCAGACGGAACTGCTGGCGGATCTTTTTGATGGTTGATACTGGTTTTGTCATGTGAGCTACCTCTGGTTGAGAGTTTACTCACTAAGTCACGTGTCCACTATTGCTGGGTAAGATCACTGAGCCAAATCGCTCGTTTTACCTTCCAGTTCAAGCCGGATTCGGATACCCCAGATATGAGATATCTGAAGTGGTCTTTTTTGGCCGATGATACGGTCTTTGTTTCACGGTGACGTGTTCATACTCAACTGTCCTGTAATGTGGGAGATTTGAGTATGGTTGTCCATTATGAGTGAGGTGCGAAAGTTGGCTACCGAGAATTTGGCGATTCAGATCGTCATCGAACATTCAGTGATATTGCCGTCTTTAGGTCACTAGTAAGCATCTCTGCCTGTTTTTCCAAAGCTTCTAACATAAAATCTTTTTTATCTTGTACAGTAACTAGTAAATAGAATGGTTCACTATTTGTACAGGTCAAGCGTGATATTGTAAAGTCATCACGGTGAGGTATTAATGCGCGATAATTTCCTTCAGCGATAAACATAAAGCGAGCTTTAGAATATTCGCTGAGCCACATATACTTATTATTGCAAAAGAAAGTATCGCGCGTGTCATACTCCATGGCAAATCCGAAACCGAATTTGATGATGGAAAACGTCTGTATACTAAATGCAATATATGAAATGTAACCAATAAAAAATAGTGGAGCGAAAACTGACATTGAATAGCTAATGTCATCAGATGGTGTTGCTTTTCTTTTTTTTATTTTTGGGGCCATGAGTATTAAATAAGAAATGCAAATAAAGTAAATGGTATAATAGAATATGAAAATAAAAAGCAATGCTGAGACTGCCGTCATGAGTTTATTGAGTGTGGTATCAAAAGGAATATCAAATATATTGGAGATTAGCGAGCGCGCAAGATAATATGAAATTAATGATACGATTAGCCATGAGTATTTAATCCCTAGCTTTACTTTTATAGCTATGTTTTTTTCTTTGTTATCGAACGATTGTATGTGAGATGATATAGTGTATATGATACACAATGCCGTCATAAAAACTAATGCGCTTGGAATGATGGTATTGATATAATTAATGACTTTAAAGGAAATACATGTTAATAAAAATAGCAATGCCGACAATAGTGCTGCACCTTGCGTTTTTTTATAATTCTTTCGTAAGCGAACGACCAGTTGATTGGATGACTTTTTATTCCAATAATTGTGTACAATTAGCCCACTGAGAATAATCATACCCAACCAAATAACAATGGGATATAGAGGCGCTCTCTGAGGCATGATGACGAGTACTGCCATATAGAACAATAGAGAATGAGTGATGCCAAGGTTTAATGAAGAGCATGTTTTTTTCATCGATGACCTTTTTAATAATTCGTTATTCTATTAGATGTTAAGTTTTTTATAACAGATGCTAACGACAATAGGAAGGTGAGTTTATGATTGAAGAAAAATTATCCACCTGTTTGAAATCTGTTGTGATTTACAGAGTTTGGCCATTTGAAAATACGATTGAAACTTCCGTTCCTGGCACCAGGCCGACTACGCCTAAAAAATTTCAGAGCTTAATGGGCTCTTTACAAAACAAATTCTGACGTATGGGACTGGTCACCTTATTCTCCTTCCACGATGGTTATCTTCCTGATTTCGCATTGACTCTGGCGGATAGGGCGGAACCGCAGGTGACCTTTGAGTATACGTTTACGGTAAAGCACTGCATCGACACAATAGCGGGTTTCCTGAAGCGCGTTGAGGTTGAGCCGCATCCGGCTATCGCAGAGATACTTACACAGTTTGAGAGTACCGTACGCCAGTGCCCGCTGGGATGCCAGATTTGCCCTGAACTTGTGCCAGCTACCGGGAGTTTAACCACGCTGAAGGCTATCGGATTTTGTATTCGGTCGAGGGAATCTTAGTAACCGCGCATATGATCTTGTCACCCAGGCAGGATATCCCGCGGTTGCTCTTTAAGCGTCTGATCATGGCCTGAACCCATTGAGTGGGATTGTCTTTTTGCGTTAACGCTAAAGCTTCTTTTTCTTGCGCGGGCTTTTTTATGTAGGGTGACCCGTCCTGAACAGCGAAAATACTGTGCGACCAGACAGAAACCTCCGCTCACGCAGAGGTTTTTTACTGGTCATAAATGATTAGCGAAATCAGTTAAACCAGCCGCTTGCTTTTTCCTCACGGGCTTTACCTTCGCTTTGCAGCAGATCGCGACCGCCTTCAGATAGATTTCTGTTTGCATCAGCATGAGATTGAATAACATCTGTCTGGGCAGCTTTACTTTTCAGCTCTTGATCGATGAATTCATTTTCTCTTTTTACCCGGGCCTCTTCCCTGGCCAGCGCCAGTTTTTGTTTCTGAATTTCTAAACGACGAAGCTCATCTTCGTAGCTTTGATCGCGCGCTTTATCTTGCGCGGCTTCCGCTGCCAATTTTGCTTGCCGTGCTTTCCGTTCAGCTTCTGCCGCTTTTGCTCGCTGCTTAGCAACCGCTGCCGCATTGGCTTGCCTTTGTCTTTCCTGTTGAGCCTCTTGATCTCGTTTGGCTTGCAGAGCATCACGCTGTCTGTTTTCTTCATTTTTTCCTTGCTGTTCAGCCTGGGCTACCGCCGCAAGCTGATCCTGCAAAGAAGAAGATAAAACCGAGCCGCTTAGGGTGAATAAAACAGCGCCTAAAATAACTTTCTTCATAAAATCTCCCGATAGTTAGCTTTTCTCAGGACATTTCGTATTGGGTTGAATTCGCGTTTCGTTATCTTTGGTCGATATCACCATAGCCAGACCGGTGGTAAATTGGCACGTTTTTCCCACTTGGGTGGAGGTATAAACCTTCGTTCCTTCTTTGTAAGTCAAAGATACGGCTTCAACTAACGTTTTATCTTTAACTAATGAACCCGCCGCTGCGCCAACGGCTCCGCCGCCAACCGCGCCGGCAGTAGTACCCAAACCGCTACCTGAGCCCACGTTATGACCAGTAACGCCGCCCGCTACAGCCCCAAGAATTGCGCCGAAGGTCTGAGCGGTTTTTTTATTGGCGGTATTATCTACGGCAACTTTCGCTGGCAAAACAGAGATAATATTGACGGTCTTTGTTTCTTGCTTCGCGTTTAACTGCCCGGTTTGGTAAACATCTGCGGCGTAGTCATCCGCATTGGACTGGCATCCGGCAAGAGAAAAAGAGGCAAACAAAACCAGAGGCAAAGCATTTTTTTTAAAATTCATCACAATTCCTTGTTTAGGTAATAACGCAAAAAGGAATGTATTTAAGACTAATCTTAAAAAAAGTAAACTATCGTTTCTTGTAGTTGATTGTTTTTTTAGACTAAAAAACAAAGCATTAGATAATACGATGCTTTGTTTTTATCGGTTCATGCTAAGCCAGGGAAGGGGGTAAGAGAGCGCTGGATAACACGGCAAACCTGTGACGATAATACCGCCATCACTATTTTAACGGATAACAGCTTAACGTTGTCCCGGCGTGGTGACAGAAAGCGATGACTGTTGCGCTTCTTTTTTATCCTGATGGTGCTGCCAGGCGCCGATAGAAGAGTAGACGAAACGTCCAAAGAAGAAGAGAAAACTGATAAGCAGTACGATACGGGTCATGCGAGTGTTAAATCGATGTCGTTTTCGCATACTGTTGGCCTGACTCACAAAGGGTTCCTTAACGTTGGCCCAGCGGTATGGGCGGGATCAGGCTGGGTTCTTCAAGGGTATTATCAAGGCGAAGAACGTAACAAGCCTGCGTTCACTCTACATTAAGGCATACTGCGAACCGATGGTCAATTCCTCTTAATGTAAAATTGCGTCAGTTGATTTATCTTATATTGTTATGGAAGATAATTTTAGTATTTACATTAATAATAAATTAATGATAACAAAGAATAAAAAGGCGAATAAAGGCTGCAGGAGAAAGGTAATAATTGACTTAAATCAAATGTTACTTTTGTTTAATAATTACAATCGATGACTATCGTGTGATGTATATCGCATCATCAATTTAAAGTCAGGTGGGATGCCTGTCTGTTAACGCCCCTTTGGGATTGGGGGGTTCTGCTGAGCATCTATGAAACTAAATAAAACTTATATAAATATCAGAGATAAATGGTGGGGACTACCGCTCATCCTTCCTTCGATTTTACTACCTGTTTTAAGTAGCGCAAATACTTATGCGCTTACCAGCACTGGAAATGTGGTTCTTTTTTACCTGCCGTTAGCTTTTATGCTTAGCCTGATGCTCTTTTTCGGCTGGGCAGCACTGCCGGGCATTGTGCTTGCTATCTTCTGGCGCAGATACCCGCAGACAGGGCTGTATGAAACCCTTTCTGTGACGATGCACTTTATCATTACTATCGTGCTAAGCTGGGGCGGCTATCGTGTCTTTTCCCCCCGGCGAAACAATGTTTCCCACGGCGACGCCCACCTGTTGTTTCAACGAATATTCTGGCAGGTATTTTGTTCTGCAACATTATTTCTGGTCATCTACCAGTTTGCCGCTTTTGTTGGCATGTACGAAAGCAAAGCCAGCCTGATGGGGGTAATGCCCTTTAATATCAACACGCTGATTAATTACCAGGCGTTACTGGTCGGTAACCTTGTCGGCGTGCCATTGTGCTATTTTATTATTCGTACTCTCCGCAATCCGCTGCACCTGCGGGGGTATTATCAGCAATTAAAGCTACAGATTGATAGCAAGGCCACTAAAAAAGAGATCGTTATTTGGCTGGCCGTATTGACTACACTAATGTTTATACTGTGTATGCCATTGACTGATAATAGTTCAATATTTAGTACCAACTATACGCTTTCGTTATTATTGCCGGTCATGCTATGGGGCGCGATGCGCTATGGCTATAAGTTTATTTCAATTATCTGGGCCGTCGTGCTAATTACGTCGATTCATTATTATCAGCGTTATATGCCCTGGTATTCAGGTTATGATACGCAATTAGCGATTACCTCTTCGAGCTATCTGGTTTTTTCTTTTATTGTTAATTATATGGCTGTACTGGCCACGCGCCAGCGCGTAGTGAGTGGTCGCGCACGGCGGCTGGCCTATCTTGACCCGGTTGTACATCTTCCCAATTTACGTGCGTTAAACCGCGCGCTCCAAAATGCGCCCTGGTCTACGATCTGTTTTTTACACGTGCCGGGCCTGGAGCTATTGGGTAAAAATTATGGCGTCATGCTACGCATCCAGTATAAGCAAAAGCTCTCTCACTGGATTACGCCGATGCTGGCCTCAAATGAGTGCGTCTACCAGATGTCAGGGCACGACCTGGTGCTGCGTCTTAATACAGAGGCGCATCAGCAGCGTATTGAAGCGCTGGATAAACATATTAAGCAGTTTCGGTTTATCTGGGATGGACTGCCGCTACAGCCGCCTGTCGGCGTGAGCTACTGCTGCGTGCGTTCTCCGGTTAGCCACCTTTATCTTCTGCTGGGCGAATTAAGCACCAGTTCCGATCTTTCGTTGACGACTAACGCGCCGGAGGATTTACAGCGGCGCGGCGCAATGCACCTGCAGCGCGATTTGAAGGGCAGAATTGCGATGATGAATCGGCTGCAACAGGCGTTGGAGCACGATCATTTTTTCCTGATGGCGCAGCCTATTTTCGGCGTTCGTGGGGACGTTTACCATGAAATTTTACTGCGACTCAGGGATGACAACGGCGACGTTATCAACCCGGACAATTTTTTACCCGTGGCGCATGAGTTTGGTTTGTCTTCCGCTATCGATCTCTGGGTGATTGAAAACACGCTGCGGTTTATGGCGGCCAGCCGGGAATATATGCCCGCGCATCGTTTTGCCATTAATCTGTCGCCAACATCAGTATGCCGCGCTCGTTTCCCTGCAGAAGTTAAGCAACTGCTTACGCAATATCAGGTTGAACCCTGGCAACTGGTTTTTGAGGTAACGGAAAGCAACTCTCTCACCAATGCTGAGCAGGCGCAGTTGACGCTGGGACAGCTACAGCAGTTTGGCTGTCAGATAGCGATTGATGATTTCGGTACTGGCTACGCCAGCTATGCGCGGCTGAAAAACGTTGACGCCGATATTCTTAAAATTGACGGCAGTTTTATTCGCAATATAGTGTCAAACAGTCTCGATTATCAGATTGTGGCTTCTATTTGTCATTTAGCGCGAATGAAAAATATGCAGGTCGTCGCGGAGTATGTCGAGAGCGAAGAAATACGAAGCGTCGTGCTCTCGTTGGGGATCGACTATCTTCAGGGATATTTAATTGGCGAGCCGCAGCTATTATCTGAGATTCAGTAAAGGCAGACGCCGCGGCGCGGCGTCTGGCCCACAATTTACGCGGCGATCTCCGGCGAGCTTTCTTCCTCAATATTGAGACGCCAGCCAGTTACCGCTTCCCAGTACTGCTGTTCTTTTTCCAGATCAAGCAGTACCAGCGCATTCTGGCTGAACCAGTCATGCGGAAAACATAACGTCCAGTGGCTGTCATCGGTCGTTAGCCGCAGCGTCGGCGGCGTGGTGGTCGCCTGCCGCTGGTTGTTCAGTAATACGCCCAGCCGAAGTAGCTGAATTAACGGCAGATACTGTTTTTTCTTAAACAGCGTAAAGCGGGGCATATCATCCAGTTTTATGGCTTTACGATGGTAACGTACCAGCGTCGCCATCATCATTTGCTGCTCCTGATTAAAGCCGGGCAAATCGCTGTGTTGCAGAATATAAGCCGAATGGCGATGTAAACCGCTGTGATTAATATTCAGTCCAACCTCATGCAGCATTGCCGCCCAGCGGAGCAACGCTTCAAGCTGCGGATGCGCCAGTTTTGGCTGCTGGGCCTGCCACTGCTCGTACATCTGCATGGTGGTTTCCAGCACGCGTCTGGCCTGTTCTCTGTCAATGTTGTATTGATTGGCCAGACTTTTTGCGGTACGGCTGCGAACATCCTGATGGCGGAAGCGGCCTTCCATTTCATACAGCACGCCTTCGCGCAACGCGCCGTCGGAAAGGCGAAGCTCGCGGATAGCCAGAGCATCAAAAACGCCGCACAGAATCGCCAGGCCCGGCACAAAGACCGCTTTTCGTTCTTCAGACAGACCCGGCAGGCTGAGAGCATTAAAGGAGCGGTGCTTCAACACTTCTGACTTCAGTTTATCGAGGCGCTCCGGCGTAATGAAGCCATCTTTCTCACCCAGCGCCAGGAGAACTTCATGAGCGGCCTTAATCGTACCGGAAGCGCCCATCGCCACGTTCCAACCCTGAATACGATACTGCCAGGTTAAGGTTTCCAGTTTTTGCGCCGCCGCCATTCGGGCGCGCTGGAAGTTTTCTTTATTGATAACGCCGCCGGGAAAGTAGAGCTGCGCGAAGCTCACGCAGCCCATACGACGGCTTTCAACCAGCCTGGGTTCGAAGTTTTCGCCAATGACCAGCTCTGTTGACCCGCCGCCGATATCGATCACCAGCTTGCGGCCTTTTTCCGGCTGCGTATGTTCTACGCCCATAAAAATCAGGCGCGCTTCTTCGTTACCGGAAATAATCTCTATCGGGTAGGGAATAACCTTTTCCGCGCGTTTGAGAAAATCAGCGGCATTTTGCGCCTGACGTAACGTATGGGTGCCTACGATACAGACGCTGGAAGGGGAGAAACCTTGTAAGCGTTCAGCAAACAGCGACAGACAGCTAAGCCCCCGTTCCATGGCTTCTTCGCTGAGTTTGTTATCTGCGCCCAGCCCGTCCGCCAGATGGACGCGCTGTTTTAAACGGCCGATAATCTGCATTGCGCCGTCAACCACGCGGGCAATGACCATATGAAAGCTGTTTGAGCCGAGATCGACCGCAGCGAACTCCTGCGGACGAGGGGATTTATCGTAAATTGGCATAGCGTTAGTCTGGTTGCTCGAGTGATTTGATGTAGTCATAAATTGCCAGCTGCGCCTGGACTTTACGGCGATTGCCGCGCGGTACGTAGCGGTTGCTGAGTTCTTTATCGATAAAACGCGCTTTTACCGTGTCGCTAAACAGAATGTCAATGATATCCAGGACGCGTTGTTTAAGCCGCGGGTCGAGGATAGGCGTAGCGACTTCGATACGGTAGTCAATATTACGCGTCATCCAGTCAGCTGAAGAGAGCCAAACTTGCTTATCACCGCCGTTTTCGAAAATATAAACCCGATCGTGTTCCAGATAGCGATCCACGATGCTAATCGCGCGAATATTATCGCTAATGCCTTCCAGTTGCGGAATAAGAGAACACATACCGCGCACCAGCAGATTGACCTGGACGCCCGAACCCGACGCGGCGTATAGCCTGTCGACTAGCCCTTTATCGACCAGGTTGTTAAGCTTTAAGGTAATCCCTGACGGTAAGCCTTGCTGGGCATTGGCGATTTCACGATCGATCATCTCATACAGCAGACGCCGTGAGTTTTGTGGAGAAACCATCAAATAATCGAAAGTGACCGGGCGATAGGGGTTTTCAATAAAATTAAAGACCCGGCGCACTTCATTGGTAATGCGCGCATCGGCGGTCAGCAGCGAATAATCGGTATACAGCCGCGCCGTTTTTTCGTTGAAGTTACCGGTGCCGATATGCGCATAACGCACCACGTCATCGCCCTCTTTTCGTGAGATGAGAAAGAGTTTGGCGTGAATTTTCAGCCCAGGCGCAGAGAAAATAACATGGACGCCCGCTTCGGTTAACCGCTTGGCCCAGTGAATATTCGCCTCTTCATCGAAGCGCGCCTGCAACTCCACCACCACGGTGACTTTTTTGCCGTTATGGGCGGCATGGATCATCGAGTCAATAATGCGCGAGTCTTTCGCTACGCGATAAATATTGATTTTGATCGCCAGCACGCTTGGGTCAAACGACGCCTGACGCAGCAGTTCCAGCACATGTTCAAAGGTGTGATAAGGATAATAGAGCAGCACATCACGTTCACGAATCGCGTCGAAACCGTTACGAAACTTCTCTTTATCAAACCAAAGATGGCGTAACCGCGGTAACGGTTTATTGACCAGGTTGGCTTTACCGACATTCGGAAAATTAATAAAGTCTTTAAAATTGTGGTAGCGCCCGCCGGGTACGATTGAGTCATACCGGGAGATCGTCAGTTTTTCCCGCAGTACGTCGACCAGCGCGGCGGGCATATCGCGTTGGTAGACAAAGCGCACAGGTTCAGCGGTCAGGCGCTGCTTCAGGCTGGAAGACATCAGCTCCATCAGACTGGATTCCATCTCATGCACCAGGTCATATTCGGCATCGCGGGTCATTTTCATCGAATAGGCATTAAGCGCGTCATAGTCGAAGAACCCTTTAAAAATGTCATCCAGGCAGTAGCGCAGAATATTATCCAAGAGGATCATCGGCTTGCGTCTGCGTGGTGTTTCCGGCGGCAGATTAACGAAGCGTGGGACTTTGTCGGACGGTATCTCCAGCAGCGCATAGTTGATGGTGTCGCCGCGGATAATCTCCACCGCCAGATAGGTGTAATCATCTTTTAAAAACTGAACAAGATCCGTCTCCCGGTTAATGAGAATCGGGGTAATATGCTGGCGCAAATAGTGCTTAAAATAGTGGCGCAACCAGCTTTGTTGGTTCACCGAGAGCTGACGCTCGTTGATCAGAAAGATTTGATTACGCGCCATTTCCAGCAGTAATTCGTTGTACAGGCCGTCGAACTCCTGGTCTGCTTTCAACACGCGGGACTGAATTTTGCCTAACAAATGGCGTGAATGAGAATTTGAACCCTGTTCTTCGCTGATAATAATACGTCGTTTCAGTTCAGCGAAACGCACTTTGTAGAACTCGTCGAGGTTATTAGAATAGATTCCCAGGAACCGCATCCGCTCAATCAACGGGTTGGATTTGTCCGCCGCTTCCTGTAACACGCGTTCGTTAAATGCTAACCAGCTTAGTTCTTTCTCGATATATAGCTTTTCCTGACCCATTACTACCTATACTCCGTTTTATTCACGGGACACTGCCTGATGATTATGGCGAGCATTACGCGTTAATGTCCAACTGCGCCAGAAAAATATGACAATAAACTGATAGCATAAAGGAAGGGAAAAGAGTAGGCCGGATAGGCATTTATGCCGCCATCCGGCAAGCAGACGCAGTCCTGTTCGATGACGTATTATTCGTCAGACGCATAACCTTGCGGCGGCAGACGACGCCCGTCCAGCCAGGCGGCGTTATCGCGCATCTTTAGACGCCCCTGCGCAAACCAGCTAATCACCAGCGGATAAATCGCATGTTCCTGAGTCTGTACGCGTGCGGTGATATCATCTTCGCTGTCGTCGGCAAAAACCGGCACCTTCGCCTGGAGAATGACCGGGCCGCCGTCGAGTTCGTCTGTCACGAAATGTACCGAGGTACCGTGCTCCTCATCGCCGTTTTCCAGCGCCTGGCGATGGGTATGCAACCCCGGATATTTTGGCAGCAGGGAAGGGTGAATGTTCAGCAGACGCCCGTAGTAATGCGCGACAAACATCGGACTCAGAATACGCATAAAACCGGCCAGCACGACCACATCGGGCGCATACGCGTCTATCTTGCGAATCAACTCGCGATCGAAGGCGTCGCGGCTGTCAAACCGATCGGCAGTCAGCGCTTGCGCCGGAATGCCGGCTTCTCTGGCGCGTTCAAGGCCGAACGCGTCGGCCTTATTGCTGAATACTGCCCTGAGGGTGCCTTTAATTTTCTTCGCTTCGCAGGCATCGATAATCGCCTGTAAATTGCTTCCATTGCCGGAAATCAGCACCACAATATTCATTATTCAATAACCACACGCTGTTCGGAATCAGAGGCTTTGATGATACCGATTTTCCATGCGTTTTCACCTTTCTCGTTTAGCAGAGCAAGCGCTTTGTCCGCTTCCGGAGCGGAGAGCGCAATCACCATGCCGACGCCGCAGTTAAAGGTACGGTACATTTCATGTCGGCTGACATTACCGGCGGTTTGCAGCCAGGTAAAGATGGCGGGCCACTGCCAGGACGACTCATTAATTACCGCCTGGGTATTCTCCGGCAGAACGCGCGGAATATTTTCCCAAAAGCCGCCGCCGGTGAGGTGGGCGATAGCGTGCACATCGACGTTTTCAATCAGTTCCAGAACCGATTTTACGTAGATACGGGTCGGTTCAAGCAGATGATCGGCCAGCGGCTTCCCTTCCAGCAGAGTGGTTTGTGGGTCGCAGCCGCTAACGTCAATAATTTTCCGCACCAGCGAATATCCATTCGAGTGCGGGCCGCTGGAGCCGAGCGCAATCAGCACGTCGCCTTCGGCAACCCGGGAGCCGTCGATGATTTCTGATTTTTCGACTACGCCGACGCAGAAACCCGCCACATCGTAATCTTCGCCGTGATACATGCCCGGCATTTCCGCCGTCTCGCCGCCGACCAGCGCGCAGCCGGATTGCAGGCAGCCTTCGGCAATACCGTTGATCACGCTGGCAGCGGTATCGACATCCAGTTTACCCGTGGCATAGTAATCGAGGAAAAACAGCGGTTCCGCGCCCTGAACGACCAGATCGTTTACGCACATCGCCACCAGATCAATACCGATAGCGTCGTGACGCTTTAAGTCCATCGCCAGGCGAAGTTTGGTGCCTACGCCGTCAGTGCCGGAAACCAGTACCGGTTCACGATATTTTTGCGGCAACGCGCACAGCGCACCGAAACCGCCCAGACCGCCCATAACCTCCGGGCGGCGAGTTTTCTTCACTACGCCTTTGATTCGATCAACCAGAGCGTTACCCGCATCAATATCGACGCCGGCATCTTTATAGCTAAGAGAGGTCTTATCGGTCACTGCCTGGTTCCCCACGTTTTTTCTTGCGGTAAAAGTTAAATTCGGCGCAATTCTAACAGGGAAAGCAAACGTTTGCGAGCGTGGTCTGCGCCCTGGATATCCGGGCGATTTTTTTTGCATGGTTTCGGTCGCTGCTTGAAAATTTCTCTGTTGGTAAAAAAGAAAAGGATATCCAGCACTTGGTTTACGACAGGTGGCCTGGACAGGCCATTCACCCTTAAAATTGCTAAGATTCAATCGGTTGTTAGCCTTTATCGCCTGTTTCAACGTGAGTGATTTATACTCACTTTTCCGCTATCTGCGCTTTTGGTTGATCCAGGTCAAGCATACATTGTGTTGCGTCAGAGAGGAAAAGCGGTATAATCCGGCGATTTTTTTTGTGGTTGCCAGTCATCTGAGGATAGGAGAAGAGTATGAAGATCGTGGAAGTCAAACACCCACTCGTCAAACACAAGCTGGGTCTGATGCGTGAAAACGACATTAGCACTAAACGCTTTCGTGAACTCGCCTCAGAAGTAGGCAGCCTGCTGACGTATGAAGCGACAGCCGACCTGGAAACGGAAAAAGTCACCATCGAAGGCTGGAATGGCCCGGTGGAAATCGACCAGATCAAAGGTAAAAAAATTACCGTTGTGCCGATTCTGCGCGCGGGTCTGGGCATGATGGAAGGCGTTCTGGAAAATGTACCGAGCGCGCGTATCAGCGTAGTCGGGATGTACCGTAACGAAGAGACGCTTGAGCCAGTACCTTATTTCCAGAAACTGGTATCGAACATTGATGAGCGCATGGCGCTGATCGTCGACCCGATGCTGGCGACCGGCGGTTCTGTCATCGCGACCATCGACCTGCTGAAAAAAGCAGGCTGTAGCAGCATTAAGGTGCTGGTGCTGGTCGCCGCGCCGGAAGGCATTGCGGCGCTGGAAAAAGCGCACCCGGACGTTGAACTGTACACCGCCTCTATCGATCAGGGGCTTAACGAGCACGGATACATTATTCCGGGGCTTGGCGATGCCGGCGATAAGATTTTTGGTACCAAATAAGTGAATAAATAATTAAAAGCCGACTTTAAGAGTCGGCTTTTTTTTGAATAAAACAACTCATAACAAACACACTTAGAGGAAAACACTATGACGCGCCGTGCTATCGGGGTGAGTGAAAGACCGCCGCTTTTACAGACAATCCCGCTTAGTTTACAGCACCTTTTCGCCATGTTTGGCGCGACCGTGCTGGTGCCAGTTCTGTTTCATATCAACCCCGCGACGGTGCTGCTGTTTAACGGTATCGGAACGCTGCTGTATCTCTTTATCTGCAAAGGTAAAATTCCGGCCTACCTCGGATCGAGCTTTGCCTTTATTTCCCCGGTATTACTGTTGTTGCCGCTGGGTTATGAAGTGGCGCTGGGCGGTTTTATTATGTGCGGCGTGCTGTTCTGTCTGGTCTCTTTCATCGTTAAAAAAGCGGGCACCGGCTGGCTGGATGTGATGTTCCCGCCTGCGGCAATGGGCGCAATCGTTGCCGTCATCGGTCTGGAGCTGGCTGGCGTCGCGGCGGGGATGGCCGGATTGCTGCCTGCGCAAGGGCAGTCGCCGGACACGAAAACAATTATCATCTCCATGGTCACGCTGGCGGTGACGGTGTTCGGCTCCGTACTGTTTCGCGGTTTCCTGGCGATCATTCCGATTTTGATCGGCGTGCTGGCGGGCTATGCGCTGTCATTCGCGCTGGGAGTGGTCGATACCACGCCGATTGCCCAGGCACACTGGTTTGCGCTACCGACTTTCTATACGCCGCGTTTTGAATGGTTCGCGATCCTGACGATTCTGCCCGCAGCGTTGGTCGTGATCGCCGAGCATGTCGGTCATCTGGTGGTGACGGCGAATATCGTCAAAAAAGATTTAGTGCGCGATCCCGGTTTGCACCGCTCGATGTTCGCTAACGGACTGTCGACGATCGTCTCCGGTTTCTTCGGCTCCACGCCGAATACCACCTATGGGGAAAATATTGGCGTCATGGCGATCACCCGCGTTTACAGTACCTGGGTTATCGGTGGCGCGGCGATTTTCGCCATTCTGCTTTCCTGCGTTGGCAAACTGGCGGCGGCGATTCAGATTATCCCGTTACCCGTGATGGGTGGCGTCTCGCTTCTGTTGTACGGCGTCATCGGCGCGTCGGGGATTCGCGTATTGATCGAATCAAAAGTCGACTACAACAAAGCGCAAAACTTGATCCTCACCTCGGTGATTTTGATCATCGGCGTGAGCGGCGCGAAAGTGCATATCGGCGCGGCAGAATTGAAAGGGATGGCGCTGGCGACCATCGTCGGGATTGGCCTGAGCCTGATTTTTAAACTGATTAGCCTGTTGCGTCCGGAAGAAGTGGTACTGGAGGCAAATGATGCGGAGCCTCCGCATCAGTAACGGGTTGCCGGGCAGCGATGCTGCCCGGTTCTATCTCAAGGGAATTATGTGGTAAACTCAGCGCGATTTTATGTCATCCTGGGTTGAGGTATCTCTGAACACACCGGCACAGCTCTCTTTGCCACTTTATCTTCCTGACGACGAAACTTTCGCAAGTTTCTGGCCGGGGGATAACGCCTCTCTACTGGCCGCGTTACAAAACGTGTTGCGCCAGGAACATAGTGGATATATCTACCTTTGGGCGCGTGAAGGCGCGGGCCGCAGCCATTTGCTGCACGCCGCCTGCGCTGAATTGTCGCAGCGTGGAGATGCGGTAGGCTACGTCCCGCTCGATAAACGCACCTGGTTCGTGCCGGAAGTGCTCGACGGTATGGAACACCTCTCGCTGGTGTGTATTGATAACATTGAGTGTGTCGCTGGCGATGAACTGTGGGAGATGGCGATCTTTGATCTCTATAACCGCATTCTGGAGTCTGGTAAGACGCGGTTATTGATCACCGGCGATCGTCCGCCAAGACAGTTAAATCTGGGCTTGCCCGATCTCGCTTCCCGTCTGGACTGGGGGCAAATCTATAAACTCCAGCCTCTTTCCGATGAAGACAAACTTCAGGCGCTACAGTTGCGCGCCCGGTTACGGGGGTTTGAACTGCCGGAAGATGTCGGGCGGTTTTTGCTCAAACGTCTTGATCGCGAAATGCGCACGCTGTTTATGACGCTGGATCAGCTCGATCATGCGTCGATCACTGCCCAGCGAAAACTGACGATCCCGTTTGTCAAAGAGATCCTGAAACTGTAATACGCCGCGACGGCGGCGTTCAACGGTTAACCGAGGATGTCCAGCACCTGCTCAGGCGGTCGGCCAATGCGCGCCTGACCATTTGCCACCACAATGGGGCGCTCCATCAGTTTAGGGTGTTCAACCAGCGCCTGGATTAACGCCTCTTCACTCAGCTGGCTATCCGCCAGGTGAAGCGTTTTATAGAGATCTTCTTTCTGGCGCATCAGTTCGCGCGCGCTGGACATGCCCAACATACGCAGCAGTTCCCGCACAGTGGCGGCGTCGGCGGGCGTATCCAGATAAAGCACCACTTCCGGTTCCACGCCGTTAGATTTCAGCAGGTTCAGCGTGTCGCGGCTCTTCGAGCAGCGCGGGTTATGGTAGATTTTAATCGTGTCGGTCATGAGTTCTCCTTGTGACGCCATCCGGCTAATAAACGGCGATTACATTTTCGTGTATGGCTTGAAGCGTTCCTGTAACTGGCGCAACTGGTCGATACGCGCATCGTAACGCGCCTGTTGCTGACTACCCAGTTTTGCCTGGGCGCTGGCGCTGCTGAGCAGTGAAATTGCCTGATCCAGTCGTCCCGCCAGCGCATAACTTTCAGCGCGCGCCGCCAGCTCCTGATCGCGGTTGTTCAGCGCGGCTTCGGCCTGAGCGAGCAGATCCCAGCCGTTACCGTCATCTTTATGGCTAAAGGTGTAGCGATTCAGAATGGTTTCCGCCGCTTTCGGCTGGCCTCCCTGGAGGTACGCATTGGCGAGGTTTAACTGCAGCACAGGATTAACGCGCAGATCGCGGGCATTTTTCAGGCGATTAATCGCGTCGTTGGCTCTTTTCTGCCCCAGGTCAATATCGGTGGCGAGGTCAAGATACCAGGCATTGTTCGGCTCTGCGCTTAACAGCGGCTGCAACGTTTTGCGCGCTTCATCGTACTTGCTCGCTTCCATCGCCTGCAACGCCCAGCCATATTGCGCCGCATGTTGCTGACGCACGTTGCCTTTAGACCACTGATCCAGCAGGTCGCTGGTGAGCTGGTTACGTCCGGAATTGTACATTCCCAGGGCGCGCGCTTTGGCGAGATAAAAGTCGGCGGAAGATTGCACCACGACCGGGCGCATCTGGTTGGCACGGTTGCGGGCATCCGCAAGGCGGCTTTCCGGTAAGGGGTGAGTGAGCAAAATTTCAGGCGGACGCGTGGAGTAACGCGCCTGGTCGAGCAGTTTTTCGAGGAAAGAGGGCATCGCCTGTGGGTCAAATCCGGCGCGTTGCAGTACCTGAATACCAATACGGTCGGCTTCTTGCTCATTTTGCTGGGTGAAACTTATCATTCCCTGGCGCGTTCCCGCCAGAGTACCGGTTAGTGCCGCCATACCGGCCTGTGGGCTGGCCATGGCCAGCAAAATGGAACCCAGCGCGCCCACCCAGGTAAGCGGCGCGCTGCGCTTTTGATCTTCCATCGCGCGCGCCAGGTGGCGCTGCGTCACGTGGGAGATTTCATGCGCCATGACTGAAGCTAGCTGGCTTTCGTTATCCGCGTAGCGAAAAAGCGCCGAGTGCAGCACCACATTGCCGCCAAAGAACGCGAACGCGTTGATTTCGTCATTATTGATCAAGAAAAAATGGAAGGGCGTTTTGACGGAGTCGGCGTGCGAGACCAGACGCATACCCAGCGCGTTAATGTATTGCACCAGCAGCGGATCGTTGATTAACGGCGCGCTGCCGCGTAGCTGGCGCACATAAAAGTCGCCCATTTGCATCTCTTGTCCGATAGAAAGCGTGCTTCCTGCCGAGGTTCCCATATCGGGCAGCGTGTCGGCAGGGTCGGCAAATGCGGGCGCGACCTGACCGAGAGCCAATGCTGCAATGAGGGTTGCCACCAGGTTTTTTTTCAACTGCCTGAACATAACCTCTATCCTGTTGTTTTGAGATAGCCCTTTGACCAACGTCGTGAAATATCGTTCCACGCTCCGACACTTCATAAGTGTAACTGTGATGAGCACAGACTCACTATTTTAGTTTCCTGAATCAACGATAAAAAGCGAAGTCTTTTTTGTGACATTTCGATACAATTCGGCATCACAATCCCGCAGTTGAGTTCTGGGAAGGGTTTTATGCTCGAAATGTTAATGCAATGGTATCGCCGTCGCTTCAGCGACCCGGAGGCGATTGCCTTGCTGGTCATTCTGGTGGCTGGTTTTAGCATCCTCTTTTTCTTTAGCGGCCTGTTAGCGCCGCTGCTGGTCGCTATCGTACTGGCCTACCTGCTGGAGTGGCCGACGGCGCGCCTGCAGGCGATTGGCTGTTCCCGGCGCTGGGCAGCCTCCATTGTCCTTATCCTCTTTGTCGGCATTCTGTTATTAATGGCGTTTGTGGTGATGCCGATTGCCTGGCAGCAGGGTATTTACCTGATTCGTGATATGCCCGGTATGCTGAATAAACTGTCCGATTTTGCCGCGACCTTGCCGCGACGCTATCCGGCGCTGATGGATGCGGGCATTATTGATGCGATGGCGGAAAACATGCGTACCCGGATGCTTAACATGGGCGATTCGGTGGTGAAGTATTCGCTGGCTTCGTTAGTCGGGCTACTGACGCTGGCGGTATATCTGGTGCTGGTGCCGCTGATGGTCTTTTTCCTGGTAAAAGATAAAGAGCAGATGCTGAATGCCGTGCGCCGCGTGCTGCCGCGTAATCGCGGGCTGGCGGGGCAGGTGTGGAATGAGATGAATCAGCAGATCACCAACTATATCCGCGGAAAAGTGCTGGAGATGGTAGTGGTGGGCGTGGCGACCTGGCTGGGCTTTTTGCTGTTTGGCCTCAACTATTCGCTACTGTTGGCGGTACTGGTGGGCTTTTCGGTCCTGATCCCCTATATCGGCGCCTTTGTGGTGACAATTCCGGTGGTGGGCGTCGCGCTGTTTCAGTTTGGTCTGGGGACGGAATTCTGGAGCTGTTTTGCCGTTTATCTGATTATTCAGGCGCTGGATGGCAATCTGCTGGTACCGGTACTTTTCTCCGAAGCGGTGAATTTGCATCCGCTGGTGATTATTCTGTCAGTGGTGATTTTCGGCGGTCTGTGGGGATTCTGGGGGGTGTTTTTCGCCATTCCATTGGCGACGCTGATTAAAGCCGTTGTCCATGCCTGGCCGGATGGTCAGGTGACGGATACCTCATCCTGAGCGGTCTGTACAAAAGTTGTAAAGCGTGAACGACATCATAGTGCCCTGCCGCCATTTTGCGCACGCCTGATGAGGGACAAGCGCTTAGAAAGCCGCTCTTTTTTTTAATGCCGCACCGTGTTGCGGCATTTTTATTGTTGGAACCTACAAAATTCTCGCTGTAAAGCCGCCAAAATTTGGTGACTTAGCCTAAGCATTCTTCTGAGAAATTCGTTAATAAGTGACATCATTGATGCGAGATTGTTTTTTTAATGTGAAGCGATAACGAAACAGGGAATGAGTGTGTTGAGAAAACATTACTTGAAAGGGTATACCGCGCGGCAAATTGTACAGCGAGCCATGAAAATTATTCCTTACTCGGTAAACGTCATGGATGAACATGGCGTCATTATCGCGTCTGGCGAACCTTCGCGGCTTCGCCAGCGTCATGAAGGAGCCATTCTGGCGCTGAAGGAAAACCGTATTGTAGAAATTGATTCCGCTACCGCCAATCAGCTTAAAGGCGTGCGATCCGGCATTAATCTTCCCATCTCTTTTCATGAACAGCTTATCGGCGTGGTCGGCATTACCGGCGAGCCGGAGGTGGTTCGCGCGTATGCCGAGCTGGTTAAAATGGCGGCGGAGCTGGTGATCGAGCATATGGTGCTGATCGAACAGCGACAGTGGGATAAACGCTATCGCGAAGAGCTGATCAACCAATTGATTTTGCGAGAAAATTCAACAGAGTCGTTGCGCTCCATGGCGGCCTATCTGGGCATTGATCTGGCGGTTCCCAGAGTGGTGCTGATTATTGAACTTTCCCAGCCGGATCGCGAAGCGCTGCGCAATGTAATGGATTATTTCGAGAATCACGCGCGCAACCATTTGGTGACGTTTACCGAATTTAATGAATTAATCATTATTAAGCCTATCACGTTAAAAGAGGGAAAGTGGAATACCCGCCAGGAAATGGGGGAATTGCAGATTTTTAAATCATGGGCTGCATCATCGGGCTTTAGCCGTATTTTGGTTGGGGGCTATTTTGCCGGCGAGACGGGATTGCACCGATCTTTGCTCACAGCGAGAGCCACGCAGGCGATGGCGAAAAGACAAAAGCTGCGCAGCCAGTATATTTTTTATCATGACCACGCGCTTCCCGCGCTGCTAAGCGGGCTGTCTGAAAGTTGGCAAGTGCAGGAGTTATCGCGTCTGTGGCTACAACTGGCGCAACATGACGCGAAAGGCGTATTGCAACAGACGCTGCGGACCTGGTTTGAACATAATTGTGACCTGACGCAAACAGCCAAAGCATTGCATATTCATGTGAATACATTGCGCTATCGCTTACAGCGCTGTGAGGATATTACGCACATAAAAATCAACGAGTTAAAAAGTACGCTTTGGCTTTATATCGGTATGGAGCTCCAGGCCGAATCTGTACCGTCCGACAAGTTACCGCTGCCAGGTCGAATCGAAATTTGTTGAAAGCTCCAGCGGATTTTTAGGCGGGTTTTTCCATACTGCGCGCTCCATGTTAAAGGAGGCGCAGTATATGACGTCGATATCCACCCTGGGAGCCATTGCCGCATTGGTTGTGGCCATCGTATTAATTTTAAGAAAAGTGTCGCCAGCCTACGGCATGATGGCGGGCGCGCTGGTCGGCGGTTTGATTGGCGGCGCCGATCTTCTGCAAACCGTGTCGTTGATGGTGTCAGGCGCGCAGGGCATCGTTAATGCCGTATTGCGTATTCTGGCCGCAGGCGTACTGGCGGGCGTATTAATTGAGTCCGGGGCGGCGAATACGATTGCTGAGACGATTGTCCGCAAAGTGGGGGAAACCCGGGCGTTATTGGCATTAGCCATTGCCACACTATGTCTGACCGCCGTCGGCGTATTTATTGATGTGGCGGTGATTACCGTCGCGCCGATTGCGCTGTCGATTGCGCGTAATGCAGGGCTGTCAAAAAGCGCTATTCTGCTGGCGATGGTCGGCGGCGGCAAGGCGGGTAACGTGATGTCACCCAACCCGAACGCTATTGCCGCCTCCGATGCGTTTCATGTTCCTCTTACCTCTATTATGCTGGCGGGCGTGGTTCCGGGCATCGTTGGGCTTATTATCGCCTATCTGTTAGCGAAACGGCTGAATAATAAAGGCGCGGGCGTCGCCGATCATGAAGTGACTCACCATGATGACTCCGTCGCCAGACCCGGCTTTCTGGTGGCGATTAGCGCGCCGCTGGTCGCTATTTTCCTGCTTTCTCTCCGTCCGTTTGCCGGCATTTCCATTGACCCGTTAATTGCCCTGCCCGTAGGGGGATTGGTCGGTCTGCTGTTGATGGGACGCGCGCGCCACTGTAACCAGTACATGGTCGCCGGTCTGATGCGTATGGCGCCTGTCGCTATTATGTTGCTGGGAACCGGTACGCTGGCTGGCATTATCGCTAATTCCGAACTTAAAGATGTCCTGATTCATGGCCTCACCGCTTCGGGATTGCCGTCCTGGCTGCTGGCGCCCGTGTCTGGCGCCATGATGTCAATGGCGACGGCCTCAACCACGGCGGGAACGGCGGTGGCGTCCGGCGTTTTCTCTCCCACGTTACTTGAACTTGGCGTTTCCGCCCTGGCGGGAGCCGCTATGATCCATGCGGGCGCCACGGTGCTGGACCATCTGCCGCACGGCAGCTTTTTCCACGCGACGGGCGGCAGCGTCAATATGCAAATTCATGAACGTTTAAAGCTAATGCCGTATGAAACGCTGGTGGGGTTAGCCATTACCTTTATTTCTACTCTGATGTTCGGTTTCTTTGGTTTTGCAGGATAATCCCTATGAAAATTGTTATTGCTCCTGATTCATTTAAAGAAAGTTTGTCCGCAATGGCGGTCGCTGAGGCGATAGAAAAGGGGTTCCGCGAAATTTATCCTGACGCCGACTACGTTAAAGTGCCCATGGCGGATGGCGGGGAAGGAACCGTACAATCAATGGTGGAGGCCAGCGGCGGGCGTTATGTCGACCAGTGGGTACAAGGCCCGCTTGGGCAACCGGTGACCGCGCGCTGGGGAATGCTGGGCGATAGCGATACCGCCGTGATTGAAATGGCGGCGGCATCCGGGCTGCATCACGTTTCGCCTGAATTGCGCAACCCGCTTAATACCACCAGCTACGGCACCGGCGAGTTAATCGTCGCGGCGCTGGAGCGTGGCGTAAAGCGTATTATTCTGGGAATTGGCGGCAGCGCGACGAATGACGGCGGCGCGGGGATGATGCAGGCGCTTGGCGTTATATTGCGCGATAAACAGGGGCGCTCGCTTTCTCCGGGCGGCGAGGCGCTGGCGGCGCTGGCCTCTATCGATCTGTCCGGTTGTCACCCATTGCTGCGTAAGGTATCGATAACCGTGGCGTGTGATGTCAACAATCCGCTGTGTGGTCCCCAGGGCGCATCGGCCATTTTTGGCCCACAAAAAGGGGCGACAGCGGAAATGGTGAACACCCTGGACGCGGCGCTGGAAAACTGGGGCCGGCATATTTATCAGGC
Source organism: Salmonella sp. SSDFZ54 (assembly GCF_004010735.1). Classification (NCBI taxonomy): domain Bacteria; kingdom Pseudomonadati; phylum Pseudomonadota; class Gammaproteobacteria; order Enterobacterales; family Enterobacteriaceae; genus Salmonella; species Salmonella sp. SSDFZ54. The sequence goes on along the minus strand of NZ_CP034819.1, from coordinate 446,137 downwards.
TACGGGACGTGAGGTGATTAATGCTCCCGGCGCGGGCGCGGCAGGTGGAATGGGCGCCGCGCTTTTAGGGTTGCTCAATGCGGAATTACGCGCCGGCGTAGAGATTGTCGTGGAAACGCTACAGCTTGAGCAGGCGGTTAAAGATGCCGATCTGGTGATTACCGGAGAAGGGCGGCTGGACAGCCAAAGTATTTGCGGCAAGACGCCGATTGGCGTCGCCAGAGTGGCGAAGCGGTATCATAAACCGGTTATCGCGCTCGCCGGTGGGCTGCAACACGATCATCACGTTGTGTATCAGCAGGGTATCGATGCGGCGCTGTCGATTTTGTCGCATATCGTTACGTTGCCGGAAGCCTTACACGAGGCGGAATATAACCTGAGCCTGTCGGCGCGCAATGTGGCGGCGATATGGCGTCTGGCGCGGCAAGCCTGACGGCGCATTCTCTTTCCAGGCCGCACATCAGCGCGGCCTGAGGCTTTTACGCGTTTTCTTTCAGCCAGTTCAGCACCACATCATGGTGATTGCTGGTTTTAAAATCATTAAAGACGTGTTCAATCTTACCATCAGCGTCAATCAAAAAGCTGATGCGGTGAATGCCGTCATACGTTTTGCCCATAAACGACTTTTCGCCCCAGACGCCGAACTGTTCACACACCTGATGGTTTTCATCGGACAAAAGGGTAAAGTTCAGCAGCTCTTTTTCAGCGAAACGGGAGAGTTTTTCAGGTTTATCGGTGCTGATGCCCAGCACGTCCACGCCTGCTTTTTTGAGCTCGTCCATGTTATCGCGTAAGCCGCAGGCCTGCACGGTACAGCCGGGTGTCATGGCTTTTGGGTAGAAATAAACCAGAACGCGCTGTCCCTGGAAGTCGGTCAAATTTACTTGTTCCCCGTCTTGATCCGGCAAGCTAAATTTCGGTGCGATATCACCGGCTTTCAGTGGATTCATTACTTAACTCCATCCTGTTCATCATGTTGTGAGTAATTGACGACGTTTATACTGCCTTGCGCATTGAGTTCTGTACATAGTGCTTTAAAGGCTTGCTCAATATTTGCGGAATTTTGCGACGCCGGGCTATGTGCGGTGATTTGAATAAATAATTGCGCAGCTTTATCACCTTCAGCCGGCTGCGTGCGGGAGACCAGCTCCGCAATATTCATTTCATGACTATTAAACAGCGCGGTGAATCGCTCAATTAAATGCGGGGAGTCGGCGACCTCAACCTGAACCCATACCGTCGCGGGCATTGCCGGGCGGGGGCGGTCGGACGTCCGTTTCATCACAATCAGCAGATCCAGCTCCGCGCCTTTTAACGGCAATGTCGATTCAATCAAGGTAATCGCGTTCCACGTGCCGGACAACAGCATAATAAACGTGAATTCATCGCCCAGCATCGCCAGTCGGCTGTCTTCGATATTACAGCCGCAACTGCTGACATGGCGAGTAATGGTATTCACAATACCGGGCCTGTCGGCGCCCAGCGCAGTGATAACCAAATAGTGTTGTGATGACGGTGTCAAACCAGTTATTCCTTTGAGCGGTGAGGTAATCTTAAGGAAACCATAAAAAAAACCTGCATACAACAATCAGAACGGCTTTGGTCGCTTGCTTTTATTGCCATACCAAACGTACCATTGAGAGACTTGTTTGCACAGAGGATGGCCCATGTTCACGGGAAGTATTGTCGCGCTTGTTACGCCGATGGATGAGAAAGGTAACGTCAGTAGGTCTTGCCTGAAAAAACTCATTGATTATCATGTCGCCAACGGTACCTCGGCGATTGTTTCGGTTGGCACTACCGGCGAGTCTGCCACGCTAAGCCATGATGAACATGGCGATGTCGTGATGATGACGCTGGAACTGGCTGACGGACGTATTCCGGTTATCGCCGGCACGGGCGCAAACGCGACCGCGGAAGCGATTAGCCTGACGCAGCGTTTTAACGATAGCGGCATTGTTGGCTGCCTGACGGTAACGCCGTACTACAATCGCCCCACGCAGGAAGGTTTGTTCCAGCATTTCAAAGCCATCGCGGAACACACTGACTTGCCGCAAATTCTGTATAATGTGCCGTCCCGTACCGGTTGCGACATGTTGCCGGAAACCGTGGGTCGTCTGGCGGAAATAAAAAATATTATCGCTATCAAAGAGGCGACAGGGAACTTAACCCGCGTTCACCAGATCAAAGAGCTGGTTTCAGACGATTTTATTCTGCTTAGCGGCGATGACGCGTCTGCGCTGGACTTTATGCAACTGGGTGGTCATGGCGTGATTTCCGTTACGGCTAACGTAGCGGCGCGCGAGATGGCTGACATGTGCAAACTGGCGGCGGAAGGGCAATTTGCCGAGGCGCGCGCTATCAACCAGCGTCTGATGCCGTTACACAACAAACTATTTGTCGAACCCAATCCTATCCCGGTGAAATGGGCATGTAAGGCATTGGGTCTTGTGGCGACCGACACGCTGCGCCTGCCAATGACGCCTATCACGGACCATGGTCGTGACATCGTCAAAGCAGCGCTTCAGCATGCTGGCCTGCTGTAAAGTTTAGGGAGATTTGATGGCTTACTCAGTACAAAAGTCGCGCCTGGCGAAGGTTGCGGGTGTTTCGCTTGTTTTGCTGCTCGCTGCCTGTAGTTCCGATTCGCGCTACAAGCGCCAGGTAAGCGGCGATGAATCCTATCTGGATGCCGCGCCGCTTGCTGAACTTCACGCCCCGGCAGGAATGATCCTGCCGATAACGACCGGCGACTACGTTATACCGGTCACTAAGGGGAGCGGCGCGGTTGGTAAGGCGTTGGATATCCGTCCGCCAGCGCAGCCGTTAGCGTTAGTGAGCGGCGCGCGTACCCAGTTCTCTGGCGATACCGCTACGCTATTGGTGGAAAATGGTCGTAGCAGCACGCTGTGGCCGCAAGTCGTCAGCGTGATTCAGGCGAAAAATTATCCGATTGAAAAACGTGACGATGCCAGCCAGACCCTGACGACCGATTGGGTGAACTGGAACCGCCTGGATGAAGACGAACAGTATCGTGGACGTTATCAAATCTCGGTGAAGCCGCAGGGCTATCAGCAGGCGGTAACGGTAAAACTGGTTAATCTGGAACAGGCTGGCAAGCCGGTCGCTGACGCGGCGTCGCTGCAGCGCTATAGCACGGAAATGATGAACGTCATTTCCGCCGGTCTGGATAAGACCGCTACGGATGCGGCAAATGCCGCGCAGAACCGTTCCGCCGCAACGATGGATGTGCAGAGCGCCGCTGATGATACCGGTTTACCTATGCTGGTCGTTCGCGGTCCGTTCAACCTCGTGTGGCAACGCCTCCCGGCCGCGCTGGAAAAAGTGGGCATGAAAGTCACCGACAGCACTCGCTCTCAGGGCAGCATGGCGGTAACGTACAAACCGTTGTCTGACAGCGACTGGCGGGATCTGGGCGCTAGCGACCCGGGCCTGGCATCCGGAGACTATAAATTGCAGGTCGGCGATTTAGATAACCGCAGCAGCTTGCAGTTTATCGATCCTAAGGGGCATACTCTGACGCAAAGCCAGAACGACGCGCTGGTTGCCGTCTTCCAGGCAGCGTTCAACAAGTAATTTAACAGGGCTGGAGTAATCCGGCCCTTTTTTCTGATAAGATACGCAAACGTGTGCGTCGGTACAAAAACGCGATTTAACCGCTATTTCGCACCACAATTACAGGCCGACGTCTCCGGCAGGCGTAGCAGGAAATGAATACTTATCGTTAATTCACACCCAGGAGTGTTAAAGATGCAAAAGCAAGCTGAGTTGTATCGTGGTAAAGCGAAAACCGTATACAGCACGGAAAACCCGGACCTGTTGGTGCTCGAATTCCGCAATGATACGTCAGCAGGGGATGGCGCGCGCATTGAACAGTTTGATCGCAAAGGCATGGTAAATAACAAATTCAACCATTTCATTATGACCAAACTGGCCGAGGCGGGCATCCCGACCCAGATGGAACGTTTGCTGTCTGATACCGAGTGTCTGGTGAAGAAGCTGGAGATGGTGCCGGTTGAATGTGTGGTGCGCAACCGTGCGGCAGGGTCGCTGGTCAAGCGTCTGGGCGTGGAAGAAGGCATGGAGCTTAACCCGCCGATATTCGATCTGTTCCTGAAAAACGACGCGCTGCACGACCCGATGGTGAATAGTTCCTACTGTGAAACGTTCGGTTGGGTAAGTCAGGAAAATCTGGCGCGTATGAAAGAGTTAACCTACAAAGCCAACGACGTACTGAAAAAACTGTTTGATGACGCGGGTCTTATCCTGGTGGATTTCAAACTGGAGTTTGGCCTGTATAAAGGGGAAGTGGTGCTGGGCGATGAGTTTTCACCGGACGGTAGCCGCCTGTGGGATAAAGAGACGCTGGACAAAATGGACAAAGACCGCTTCCGCCAGAGTCTGGGCGGTCTGATTGAAGCCTATGAAGCCGTCGCGCATCGCCTGGGCGTGAAATTAGATTAATTCCGCTTCTGACCGGAGGGCAACCGCTCTCCGGTATCATCCTTTCCTCATTCTGATAGCGTTTACCTGTGGTAATCCTGCGCCTGACCGCCTACGATCATCTGTATAACAAAGAGAGAATGAGGTGATTATGCGCTGGCAAGGGCGTCGTGAAAGTAACAATGTAGAGGACAGACGTAATCGGCCAGGCGGCCCCTCGCTGGGTGGCCCAGGCTTTCGTCTTCCGCGCGGAAAAGGCGGCATCATTCTGTTGGTGGTGGTGTTGGTCGCAGGGTACTATGGGGTGGATTTAACCGGTCTGTTGACCGGTCAGCCGGTTTCGCAGCAGCAGTCGACGCGTTCGATAAGCCCCAATGATGATGAAGCGGCAAAATTTACCTCGGTGATTCTGGCGACGACCGAAGATACCTGGGGGCAACTCTTTCAAAAAATGGGCCGCGGCTATCAGCAGCCAAAACTGGTGATGTACCGTGGTATGACGCGTACCGGCTGTGGTGCGGGTCAGTCCGTGATGGGGCCGTTTTACTGCCCGGCGGACGGCACCGTCTATATCGATCTCTCATTTTACGATGATATGAAAAATAAGCTGGGCGCGGACGGTGATTTTGCTCAGGGTTATGTCATCGCCCACGAAGTCGGCCACCACGTACAAAAACTGTTAGGTATTGAGCCGAAAGTACGCCAGTTGCAGCAAAACGCGTCGCAAACGGAGGTGAATCGCCTTTCGGTGCGCATGGAGCTACAGGCGGATTGCTTTGCCGGCGTGTGGGGACACAGTATGCAGCAGCAAGGCGTACTGGAGGCGGGCGATCTGGAAGAGGCGCTCAATGCCGCACAGGCTATCGGCGACGATCGCTTACAGCAACAGGGGCAGGGGCGCGTCGTGCCGGATAGTTTTACCCACGGCACCTCAGAACAGCGCTACAGCTGGTTTAAGCGTGGATTTGACAGCGGTGACCCGGCGCAATGTAATACGTTTGGCAAAAACTTTTGATAAACCGGGGCAGGGATGTCTGATATCGATGCGCTACAGGCGTTAACGTCGCAAATGACACAGGAAGGCATTCGCCGTTTACTGGTCATCAGCGGCGATGCGGCGTGGTGCCGGGAGCGGGCCGAGGCGATACGCGCTGCATTGCCCGGTGACTGGCTGTGGGTCGCGCCTGACGCGCCCGCCCAGCCGTGCTGTACGCCACAGGCGTTACAAACGCTGCTGGGCCGTGAATTCCGTCATGCGATATTTGATGCCTGGCAGGGCTTTGACGCGGCAGCGTTTGCCGCCCTGAGCGGGACCTTGCAGGCCGGAAGCTGGCTGCTTCTGCTGATGCCGCCGTACGAGACGTGGGAAAGCAGGCCTGATACCGATTCACTGCGCTGGAGCGACTGCGCGCAGCCTATCCCCACACCGCAGTTTGCACAGCATCTTAAACGGACTCTTTCCCGCGATCCGCAAACGCTGCTTTGGCGACAGCGCCAGCCGTTTTGCTGGCCATCTTATCCTTCCCGTGAACGCTGGCGACCCGCCACCGGCGAGCCACAGCCGGAGCAGGCGGCTATCTTATCGCGTTTACGTGAAATGCCGCCCGGCGTGGCGACGGTGATTGCCCCCCGTGGACGCGGCAAATCGGCGCTGGCCGGGCAATTCATCTCCCGGATGGCGGGTACGGCTATCGTGACCGCACCGGCGAAAACGGCAACGGATATCCTGGCAGCGTTTGCCGGTGAGCGGTTCTGCTTTATGGCGCCGGATGCGTTGCTGGCGAGCGGGGCAAGAGCCGACTGGCTGGTGGTTGACGAGGCGGCGGCAATCCCCGCGCCGCTGCTGCTGCAACTGGTTTCGCGCTTTTCCCGCATACTACTCACCACCACCGTTCAGGGCTACGAAGGCACCGGACGCGGTTTTTTACTTAAGTTTTGCGCCCGTTTTCCGCAGCTTCACCGCTTCACGCTTCGTCAGCCTGTCCGCTGGGCGCCAGAATGCCCGCTGGAAAATATCGTCAGCGAGGCGCTGATATTCGACGATGAAGCGTTTGCGCAGGCGCCACATGGCGCGATAGCAATCTCGGCGTTTTACCAACAGGCCTGGGGGAAGACGCCCGTGTTGCCGAGGGCTGTGTATCAGTTACTGTCGGGGGCGCACTATCGTACTTCGCCGCTGGATCTGCGCCGAATGATGGATGCGCCAGGACAGCATTTCTTGCAGGCCACGGCGAATAACCGTGTGGCGGGCGCCGTCTGGCTGGTCGAAGAGGGCGGGTTATCCGCAGAACTCAGTCAGGCTGTATGGTGCGGTTTCCGGCGTCCGCGTGGAAATCTGGTGGCGCAGTCGCTGGCGGCGCACGGTAGCGACCCTTTAGCCGCGACGCTGGTCGGGCGTCGCGTAAGCCGTATCGCGGTGCACCCCGCCCGCCAGCGCGAAGGCATCGGTCAGCAGTTGATTGCCTGCGCGTGCGAGCAGGCGGCGCAGTGTGATTATCTTTCCGTCAGCTTCGGCTATACGCCGGAGCTGTGGCGTTTCTGGCAACGCTGCGGCTTTGTACTGGTACGGATGGGCAACCATCGGGAGGCGAGCAGCGGTTGCTATACGGCGATGGCGTTATTGCCGCTGAGCGACGCGGGAAAACGGCTGGCGCAGCAGGAACACCGACGTTTGCGCCGCGATGCGGATATCCTGACGCAGTGGAACGGCGAGGCGATACCGCTGGCGGCGTTAGATGAACAGGCGCTTAATGATGAAGACTGGCGTGAGCTGGTCGGTTTTGCTTTCGCGCACCGCCCGCTACTGACATCGTTAGGTTGCCTGCATCGTTTACTGCAATACAGCGCATTGCCATTACCAGCGCTGAGAGGGCGGCTGGAAGAAAAAGCCAGCGATGCCGAACTGTGCGCCCGGCTACGCATTTCAGGCCGTAAAGCTCTGCTGGCGTTGCAGCGTGCGCAGGCGGCGCAGGCGCTAATTGCGTTGGATGCCGGACGAACGCAGCGTTTGCGCGACGTAATGCCCGGCGGTGGGAACCATACCGGATAGCGATACCTGTCCGGCATGATATCCGGTTACTTTTTCGGCTGATCTTTCTTCGGCCAGTCTTCTTCATCGTCCCACTTATCGTTAAAATCGCGATGCGGGGGCAGCTCAGGTTTATTGGCAAGGAATTTCTTATGGTCGATGCGTTTGAGATCTTTGATCACATTCAGCAGTACGCCTACCAGAAACACCAATACCAGAATCCACCAATATTTTGCCAGCCAGTCCATGCTTATTTCCTCTTACCGGAACGCTCATCAGGCGACGAGCTGTTCCATAATGCGTTGATACATACGGGCCAGTAGCTGGAGATCGGCGGCATTCACACATTCATTAATTTTATGAATGGTGGCGTTCACCGGCCCCAGTTCTACCACCTGCGCTCCCATACGGGCGATAAAACGTCCGTCGGACGTACCGCCCGTCGTCAGTAATTGCGGTTTAATTTCATTATAGTGCTCAATGGCGTTTACCACCGCGTCCACCAGCTTGCCGCGTGCGGTCAGGAACGGCTGGCCGGAAAGCCACCAGTCTACGGTATAGCGTAGCTGATGCTTTTCAAGCAGCGCATGTACCCGCTCTTTGATCATCTCATCGGTCAGTTCCGTGCTGAAACGGAAGTTAAACTGCACGAACAGTTCACCGGGAATGACATTATTGCTGCCGGTGCCTGCCTGGATATTGGCTACCTGCATACTGGTGGCCGGGAAAAAGTCATTGCCCCGATCCCACTCGATAGCGACCAGTTCATTAAGAAAAGGCGCGGCGCGATGAACAGGGTTATCCGCCAGATGCGGATAGGCGACGTGCCCCTGAACGCCATGAATAGTGAGGTTACAGGTGAGGGAACCGCGACGCCCGTTTTTGACGACATCACCCACAATTTCAGTACTGGAAGGTTCGCCGACCAGACAGTAATCCAGCCGCTCGTTACGGGCCATCAGCGCTTCAACCACCTTTACGGTGCCATTTTTTGCGCTGGCTTCCTCATCAGAGGTAATCAAAAACGCGAGGCGGCCCCGGTGATGAGGATGCTGCGCAACAAATCGTTCAGCAGCCACCACCATGGCCGCCAGTGAACCTTTCATATCCGCCGCGCCGCGACCGAACAACATTCCGTCGCGAATCGTAGGTTCAAACGGCGGATTGATCCAGCGATCGACATCGCCAGCCGGTACGACGTCAGTATGCCCGGCGAACGCCAGCGTTTCGCCACGCCCACGCCATGCCCAAAAATTTTGCGTGTCGCCAAAATCCATATGCTCAATGGTAAAACCGATTTTACGCAGGCGTTCAATCATTAATGCCTGACAGCCTGCGTCATCCGGACTCAGGGAGGGGCGACGAATAAGTTGCTGTGTCAGCTCAATAACCGGGCACGACATAGACTACACCTCATCAAAAAACTGCTGATAACGGGATTCACTGAAACCAAGCAGCATAGGCTTCCCGGGCGCGCAGAGCAATGGGCGTTTGATGATTGCCGGCTGTTCAACCATGAGAGCAGCGGCGGAGTCGGCATCGGTAATCCCGCTGCGGTCGCCTTCATCCAGTTTGCGCCATGTTGTGCCGCGCGTATTCAGTAAAGGCTGCCAGCCGAGTTCGGCAATAAAGGTATTAAGAAGAGGGAGGTCTATGCCATCCACACGGTAATCGTGAAAACGATAATCAATGCCATGCTCCTCCAGCCAACGGCGCGCTTTTTTGATCGTGTCGCAATTCTTAATGCCATAGAGGGTAATCATATTGAATCCTTTAACGCGAAATTCGAATAAATAATCAATAGTATCGTCTGCGGGATAATAAGTGTGGCTGTTAATGGTTATTTATCCAGCGCTGATCGGCAATCAATATAACATTGTTGAGTGAATGTGAATAATGATTCCAAAACGTTCCAGATGTGGCTTGTTTATAATTCGCGAGGAAAATCCTATTTTGCGCACATGCAATTGATTGTTTTTTAACCCGATTTGATAAAGTAGTAGAAAAGGTATTAATGTTGCTAAATATTGCAGTAAGTCACATAAAATTTACGGCTACAGCGCCATAGTAATATCATAGACAGCGTAACCAGAGGATATCGCAACAATCGGTTAAATGAACTTCTCTCTATACCGCTAACTACGTAGAATACCCATAATAATAAGAGAGGCTATTATGATTGAACGTGAACTGGGGAACTGGAAAGATTTTATCGAAGTCATGCTTCGTAAATAAATGCCTGGAAGGCACCGCGCTCCCATAGGGGATAAGAAAAGGCGACTCAACGAAAGTCGCCTTTTTTGTGCCCGACACCTCGTATCAGGCTGGCCGGGAGCTTATTCCGGGCGCGGCTTCAGCGGGAAGCGGCGACGTATCAGCACGAAAAACAGGGGTACAAAGAAGATAGCCAGAATGGTTGCTGAGATCATTCCCCCCATCACGCCGGTTCCGACAGCATGTTGGCTACCCGAGCCTGCCCCGGTGCTGGTGGCCATCGGCAATACGCCAAAGATAAACGCCAGCGAAGTCATCAGTATCGGTCGCAGGCGCTGGCGGCTGGCGTACAGCGTGGCGTCTAACAGCGCGTGTCCCTTCTGATTCATTTCGTTGGCGAATTCCACAATCAGAATCGCGTTTTTCGCCGAGAGGCCGATAACGGTCAACAGCCCCACCTGGAAGTAAACATCGTTTTCCAGCCCGCGCATCCAGGTAGCGAGTAGCGCGCCAATGACGCCGAGCGGCACAACCAGCATCACCGAGAAGGGCACCGACCAGCTTTCATACAATGCCGCCAGACACAGGAAGACGACTAATAGCGAAATAGCGTACAGCGCGGGCGCCTGCGCGCCGGAGAGCCGTTCCTGGTAAGACATGGCTGTCCATTCCAGGCCAAAACCGCCCGGTAGCTGATGCACCAACGACTCCATGACATCCATCGCCGTCCCGGTACTGACCCCCGGCGCGGCCTCTCCGACAATTTCTACCGCCGAATAGCCGTTATAGCGTTCCAGACGCGGCGATCCGGTTTCCCAGCGCGAGGTGGCGAAGGCGGAGAAGGGGACCATGCCGCCGTCTTTGTTACGGACATACCAAAGATTAATATCATCCGGCAACATACGATATTTCGCTGCGGCCTGAACATAGACCTTCTTCACGCGGCCCCGGTCCATAAAGTCGTTGACGTAGCTCGATCCCCAGGCTGTTTGCAGGGTGTCGTTGATATCGTCAATCGATACGCCCAGCGCCTGCGCTTTTCGTTGGTCAATATCAATTTGCAGTTGCGGGCTGTCGTCCAGGCCGTTGTGGCGCACGCGGGTCAAGGAACTGTTTTTCCCGGCCAGCTCAATGAGTTGATCTCGTGCGGCCATCAGCGCGTCATGGCCTGCTCCGGCGTGATCCTGTAATTCCATATCAAAACCGGCGGAGCTGCCCAGACCGCTAATTGCCGGCGGGCTGCTGGCGAAGACGCGAGCTTCTTTAATCTGGTTAAATGCTTTTGTCGCCCGCTCAATAATGGCGAACGAGGAGCCGGTGGTGGGATCGCGCGCGTCCCAGTCTTTCAAGCGAACAAACATGCGCGCGACGTTTTGCCCGTTCCCGCCAGGGCCGGAACCGACCGTCGAGAAGACCGACATAATGTTGTCTTTCTCATGGGTGAAGTAATAGTTTTCAACCTTTTCAACGACTTTCAGGGTCTGCTGTTGCGTAGAACCGCTCGGTAGCTGGATAGACGTAGTGAACATGCCCCGATCTTCCTGCGGCAGAAAGGAGGTGGGGAGGCGCAAAAACAGGAACACCATGCCGCCAAGCAACAGAACATAAATCAGAATCCAGCGCAGGCTGCGATGCAAAATTTTCGCTACGCCTTTCTCATAACGTTCGGCATTACGATTGAAGGTACGGTTAAACCAGCCGAAAAATCCGCGTTGCCCGTGCTGCTCGCCTTTGTGCAGCGGTTTTAATAACGTTGCACACAACGCTGGCGTCAGGATCATGGCGACCAGCACCGACAGCACCATTGCCGAGACAATAGTAATAGAAAACTGACGATAAATCGCCCCGGTGGTACCGCCAAAGAACGCCATCGGCACGAATACCGCAGACAGCACCATCGCGATACCGACCAGCGCCCCCTGGATTTGTCCCATGGATTTGCGCGTCGCTTCACGCGGCGTGAGCCCTTCTTCGCTCATGATACGTTCGACGTTTTCCACCACCACGATGGCATCGTCGACCAGGAGCCCGATCGCCAGCACCATCGCGAACATGGTTAATGTGTTAATACTGTAGCCGAACGCGTAAAGCACAGAGAAGGTGCCCATTAATACTACCGGCACGGCGATCGTCGGAATCAGCGTGGCGCGAAAGTTTTGCAGGAACAGGTACATCACCAGGAAAACCAGCGCGATAGCCTCCAGCAACGTTTTGACCACATCGATAATCGAGGCTTTGACAAAGGAGGTGGTCTCATACGCGATCTTGTATTCCAGCCCTTGAGGGAAGTACTGCGCCAGCTCGTTGAGGCGATCCAGCACCAGCTTCGCGGTCGCCATTTCGTTCGCGCCGGAAGCCAGCTTAACGCCAAGACCGGAAGCCGGCTTGCCGTTAAAACGGCTGAGGTAGTCATATTTTTCCGCCCCCAGCTCCACGGTGGCGACATCGCCCAGTTTGACCTCGGAACCGTCCTGATTAACGCGCAGGGTGATATCGCGAAATTGTTGCGGCGTTTGCAGCAGCGACTGTGCATTAATGGTGGCGTTCAGCGCCTGCTTGTCGACCGAAGGCGTACCGCCAAGCTGCCCGACGGCGATTTGCGCATTCTGCGACTCAATTGCATCGGTCACGTCTTTCGCGGTCATCTGAAAACTATTCAATTTGGCCGGATCGAGCCAGATACGCATAGAGTACTGTGAACCATAAGCGTCAATATCGCCGACGCCGTTGACGCGGCTGAGCGGGTCCTGAATATTACTGGCGACGTAGTCGGCGATATCCTGCTTGTCCATAGAACCGTCGGTAGAGACGAAAGCGATGGTCAAAATATTGGTATCGCCCGTTTTGCGTACCGTGACGCCTTGATCCTGTACCGCCTGCGGCAGTTTACGCATCGCGGACTGTAACTGGTTTTGCACCTGCTGAACCGCCTCATCAGGATCGGTTCCCGCAATAAAGCTCAGGGTGATGGTCGCCTGTCCGGTTCCGCTGCTTTGTGATGACATGTACATCAGATTATCGAGGCCCGTCATATTCTGCTCAATAACCTGGGTTACGGTATTTTCCAGCGTTTGCGCCGACGCTCCCGGATAATTCGCGGTAATACGTACGTTGGGCGGCGCCAGATCGGGATATTGTTCAACAGGTAAAGAGAAAATGGCTAACGCCCCTGTCAGACACAACAGGATAGCCAGCACCCAGGCAAAAATGGGGCGATCGATAAAAAAATTCGCCATTAAAGGGAAACCTCGTGTTTCTACATATCGTTATAGATTTGAACTGCTTCACTGTAGCGGCAAGCTACGAGCCAAACGTGGAGAAATAAAGGAGATAATGTAAATTATCATGCGCTTTTACAGCATACTTTTTGTGCCAACGCCGGAAAGCCTGACATCTGGCCTTCCGGCGATTTGCCGTTCTTTACGTTAACTGACTCTCTTCCTTGTTGGAGGAGCGAAAACTGATACTGACCAGTGTGCCGCCGCCGGAGGGTTGCGAAAAATTCAGCGTGCCGCCAAGGCGCTCCGCGCGCTCACGCATTATATTCAGACCATAGTGTCCGGCAGGCTCATGGGGTTCGCCGATACCAATGCCATTATCGCGAATATAAACGGTATGATCGCCGTCAGGCGCGGTGACGCAGCTCACGGCGATTTCGCTCGCGTTGGCGTGTTTAATGGCGTTCAGGACCGCTTCGCGCACAATTTGCAACAAATGCACCTGCATTTGCGCATCCAGCGCCAGCGTGGGTAAACGGCAATCCAACGTGAGTTTGGCCGGGGTCTGACTCTGTAAATCTTCCAGCATCTCATGCAATGCGGAGGGTAAATCGGCCTGCTGTAACGTCAGACGGAACGTGGTGAGTAGCTCGCGAAGCTGACGGTAGGCGTCGTTCAGCGCTCTGGAAAAATCCGCCATGATGCTTTGCGCGCCGGCGTTATCCTCAGGAATAGCGCGCTTCAAAAGCGTTAACTGAATACGTAAATAAGAAAGTACCTGCGCCAGCGAATCGTGTAGCTCACGGGCAATCGTCGCGCGCTCTTCCATTAACAAAAGTTGCTGGAAGTGTTTTTGCGCCTGATTAAAGTACAAACCACGCCCCAGCATCGTGGAGACGCTGTTCAGCAGCGGCGTAGAGGCATTAACGTTGGGGCTTTGCCAGTGGAGTTCGCCATAGACCGTGTCCTGCATCGTCACTGGCAGCATTTGCATCGGCAGGTCGGGGCTTTGCATGCCTTCGCTAATCCGCCAGTTATCGCCCACGGTTAACTCCAGATACCAGGCGGCGTCATGTTCACGGACAATTTGCAAAATATGGCGAAAACAGTGGACATCGATTTGGCTGGTATTCAGCGCCTGGGAGCACTGGTATAACACCTCCAGGCGGCGATGCGCTTCGTGCAGATCGTGCGTTTTTTCTTCCACCGAGGCTTCCAGCGAACGGTAAAGTTTATGCAGCTCGCTCGACATCTGACTAAACGTTTTCGCCAACAATCCCAGCTCATTGGGTAAGCTGGTATCCAGCGGCAGCGGGGCGAACTGACCATGTTCAATACGCTGACTGGCGGTGACCAGTTGATTCAGCGGACGAACGACCTGCTGGCGAATACGCCGTAGGGTAAAAAAGACCAGCGTAAATATGCCGATACCGCCCGCCAGCGATATGGCGACGACCAGCATGACTTTACGCTCGGCGTAATGCTGTAACGCCAGAACGAAGAGATCAATTTGATCGACATAATTGTTGATATTGGTCTGATACCAGGCAATGTCGCCGTCCTGTAGGCGGCTATTCATCTCCAGCCAGTTGGCGTGCAGGCGCGCGTAGCGAGTTTTCACCGCCTGCGGCACATACCAGGCGTTGAGATTTTGCAGTACCGGCGAGTTGAGCGCGTGCTGGAAAAGTTGACGATGCGCATTAATCTGCGGGCTACGGCTTTGCAGATCGTAACCCAGCCGATAGCTCTGCATTCGTAGCGAACCAGCGATATTGATCGCTTCGGCATCCCGTAAACTGCTGGTCAGCGTCAGTAATGCGCTGCCGGTGGACAGAATAGACAACAGCACAATATAGAAAAAAGCCTTAGCCAGACTGGCTGAGACCGGGCGTTTAACCGTCACGCTGGCACTCCCCGCATTTAGCTGAATCGCAATTGCATTTGCTTTGAAATAAATTGATCTGCCACAGGTTCTGGACAGATAGTTGTGCTTCCTGGGCAGATGAACATTGCCGACCCCGCCTTCGTCAGTTAATAACAATGCTCATATAAAGAATAAGGTTTTTACAACCAAAACAGAAGGATGCCATGAATCGTTTTATTATGGCCAATAGCCAGCAGTGTCTGGGCTGCCATGCCTGCGAGGTCGCCTGCGTAATGGCTCACAATGATGAGCGACATGTCCTGACGTCACAGCGCTATCAGCCCCGAATTACTGTCATTAAACATCAGCACCAGCGCAGCGCAGTCACATGTCACCATTGCGAAGATGCGCCCTGCGCCCGTAGCTGTCCGAACGGCGCGATCGCGCATATTAACGACAGCGTGCAGGTCAATGCGCAGAAGTGCATCGGCTGTAAATCCTGCGTCGTCGCCTGCCCATTCGGCACCATGCAGATGGTATTAACGCCCGTCGCGCCAAACCAGTTCAAAGCCAGCGCGCATAAATGCGATCTGTGTCAGGGACGTGAACAGGGTCCGGCCTGTGTGGAAAATTGCCCGGCGGATGCGCTGCAATTGGTCACCGAAGACTCGTTGACCCGTCTGGCTAAAACGCGACGGCTGCGTACCGCCCGGCAGGAGATTCGCCCCTGGCATACCGTGGATACACAACACAGTGGGACAGCAAGCAGCAAAGTCGAGCGTATGCAGGCGACGCCGCCGCGCGGCGAACCGGATAAACTGGCGATTGAAGCGCGTAAAACCACCTTTGAGGAAATTTATCTGCCGTTTCGCGCCGCGCAGGCGGAGCGTGAAGCGGCCCGCTGCCTCACATGCGGGGAACACAGTATCTGCGAATGGACCTGTCCGCTGCATAACCATATTCCCCAGTGGATCGAACTGGTGAAAGCCGGCGATATTGATGCGGCGGTAGAGCTTTCTCACCAGACCAACTGCCTGCCGGAAATTACCGGGCGCGTCTGTCCGCAGGACCGGCTATGCGAAGGCGCGTGTACACTCCGCGATGAGTATGGCGCGGTTACCATCGGCAACATTGAGCGCTATATCTCCGATCGCGCTCTGAGCAAAGGCTGGCGTCCCGACCTGTCGGACGTACAGAAGAGCGACAAGCGCGTGGCGATTATCGGCGCGGGGCCGGCAGGTCTTGCCTGCGCTGACGTGCTGGCGCGCCATGGCGTAAGCGCCACCGTCTACGATCGCCATCCGGAAATCGGCGGTTTGCTCACCTTTGGTATTCCGGCTTTCAAACTGGATAAATCTCTGCTGGCGCGCCGTCGGGAAATCTTCAGCGCGATGGGGATTCGTTTCGAGCTTAACTGCGAAGTAGGGAAAGATATTTCTCTGGAGACGCTGCTGGAGAGTTATGACGCCGTCTTTGTCGGGGTAGGAACCTACCGTTCCATGAAGGCTGATTTACCGAATGAAGACGCGCCGGGGGTATATGATGCGTTGCCATTCCTCATCGCCAATACCAAACAGGTGATGGGGCTTCCGGCGTTGCCTGACGAGCCGTTTATTGATACTGCGGGTCTTAACGTGGTTGTGCTGGGCGGCGGTGACACCGCAATGGACTGCGTACGTACGGCGCTGCGTCATGGCGCTGCCAACGTCACCTGCGCTTATCGCCGCGATGAGACCAATATGCCGGGGTCGAAAAAAGAGGTGAAAAACGCGCGGGAAGAGGGCGCGAACTTTGAATTTAACGTTCAGCCGGTTGAGTTGGTGCTGGATACGCACGGGCGCGCCAGCGGTATTCGCTTTTTGCGTACGCGGCTTGGCGAACCGGATGGTCAGGGGCGACGCCGCCCGGTACCTGTACCGGACAGCGAGTTCGTGATGCCGGCGGATGCGGTCATTATGGCGTTTGGTTTTCATCCGCATGGTATGTCGTGGCTGGAATCGCATGGCGTGAAGGTGGATAACTGGGGACGTATTGCCGCCAGCGTCGAGAGCGAGTTTCGTTACCAGACGTCCAACCCGAAAATTTTCGCCGGCGGCGATGCGGTGCGCGGCGCCGATCTGGTGGTGACGGCGATGGCAGAAGGCCGACATGCTGCGCAGGGGATACTCGACTGGTTAGCTAAATAAGCGTATTTGTAGGCCGGTTAAGGCCTGGAACGGTTAAATGATTGAGTGATAAAAAATCTTAAACTTATTGGCTAACCTTACTCCGTTTGCAGAAATGTTGACGCTCGCAGGGCTGGACGCCCTGCGATAAACATTTTTCCGTCGGGTCGACGTTTAACAGGCCTGATGAGGCCAATCTTAGTATTGAAAATAGAGTGTAAATTGAAGGAAGGGACGCTATCAGAATCCCTTCTTAGAGCCTATCCCATTAGGGCTATTTTACTTGCCATTTTGGTCCTGGGTAGTGCTCGCCAAAACGCGTTAGCGTTTTGAACGCCGCTTGCGGCGGCCCGAAGGGCGAGCGTAGCGAGTCAAACCTCACGTACTACGTGTACGCTCCGGTTTTTGCGCGCTGTCCGTGTCCAAACTGGCTGCGCCAATAACGCCTGGTGGGACAGGCTCTTAATTTTTATTTTAAGGAACCATATATCTGGTCAACAATCCAGCCATACGTCGCCGCAGGTAATAATCCACTGACAAAAACATTCGGATTTACTTTAGGATTTGCTACCGGCGAGTGCGGCCTGTTACCTAAAATCACAATCGCCATATGATTAACCGGATCGATAGACGTCAGCGTTCCGGTCCATCCGGTATGTCCATATGTTTGTGGACTGGCTAATACCCCGAACGTGGGGGTCATTGAGGCGTTGCCGTTAACGCGCCACCCCAGACCAAAGGTAGCGTCTTCTGGCGAGCGTCGAGTAAACTGCGCAACCGTTTTGTCGTCGAATAGCTTCACGTTACCGTAGCCGCCCCCATTGAGCATGACTTGCATTAACACAGCTATATCATGGGTGTCAGAAAACAGTCCGGCGTGTCCTGAAACGCCGCCCATTGAGTACCAGGCTTTTTCATCATGCACCTGGCCCCATAGTGTATTGGTGCGAATATTGGGGAAATGAATCACGCCGTCACGCGTATTGCCGTGTAGTTCCGTTGCGGCGATTTGCGGCGGCGTGAAGCCTTTCATCAGCGGGTTAAAGACGGTATGTTTTAATCCGAGCGGTTTATAAATGGTGGTTTCGACGTAGCAATCTAATGGCATTGCCGTTATCGATTCAATGATAAAACCAAGAATCATATAATCCACGTCGCTGTAGATATGCTTCGACCCAGGTTGATATTCCAGCGGTGTCTTTTTAATCATCTCCAGAGTAGTGCTTTTACTCTGTGAAAATAATTTACCGGCGACGTTTTTATTGGGATATTGTGGGTCGGCAGGAAAGCCCGCGACGTGATGAAGAATATCAATAATGCGGAGTTTATCTTTGCCTTTTATTTTATCCCCAGGCATATCCTTAAAGCCGGGGATGTATTTTGATACCAAATCATTGACATCTATTTTTCCTTCATACACTAGTTTTTGCAATGCAAAGTTAGTGGCATACATTTTTGTGTTTGAAGCCAGGTCATACATCGTGTTAGTGGTCGCCCTAATGGGATGGGCTAACAGCGTGGAACCGTCATATTTTTTAGCATAGCCCCAGGATTTTTGTAGAACAATATGATTATCTTTTATCACCAGAAGATTGATGCTGGGATATCCGGCATCAATTTGATTTTGAATCCAGCCATCAAGTCGGTGAAGTTTTTGGCTATCAAACCCCACCTGATCAGGGCTCGCGATGGTCAATACCGGATACTCAACGGCAAAAGCTGAAAGGGAAAACGTCAGTAGAACCGTCGCAACGAGAGTAAATTTCATGATGATTCCCTCAGTCTCACTCCGGCCGTCAAATCATATCGCGAGCATGGACTCTGCGGCCCGGAGAAGCAGAATATGGTCATGGCAGTGACAGAAAAATATGGCTGTACATCCGTTCAGTCGGCATTAAGGATTAACCCTTCAGCAGACAAAACCGACCTCACGGCGTAATATTAATGCTCTTTTTACACCCTGGAGCCAGCATGTCGCAAACCATTACGCTTATTAAGGATAAAATTCTTTCTGATAATTATTTTACTCTGCGCAACATTACCTATGACCTGACCCGTCGTAATGGCGAGGTTATCCGTCACAAGCGTGAGGTTTACGATCGCGGGAATGGCGCAACCATTCTGCTTTACAACTCAACTAAAAAAACCGTGCTTCTGGTTCGTCAGTTTCGCGTGGCGACATGGGTCAACGGTAATCAAGACGGTATGTTAATTGAAACCTGCGCTGGCCTGCTTGATAACGACGAGCCGGAGGTCTGTATCCGTAAAGAGGCCATTGAAGAGACAGGGTATGACGTTGGTGAGGTACGCAAGATATTTGAGCTGTATATGTCGCCAGGCGGCGTCACGGAGCTGATTCATTTCTTCATTGCCGAATATCATGATAGCGAGCGCGCCAGCATCGGCGGCGGCGTGGAGGATGAAGAGATTGAGGTGCTTGAACTGCCGTTTTCCCGGGCGCTGGAAATGGTGCGCTCAGGCGAGATTCGGGACGGTAAGACCGTGTTATTGCTTAACTATTTACAGACGTCTCATCTAATGGACTGAAAAAAAAGAAATATATTTCTTTACACAAAAAAGACCAATCCGATAAATCTGATTGAGAACCCTGAGGCGCGCAAGGAAGATACCGCCTTAGCTGTGTTGTTCTGAATCTGGGGTTGTTCCGTTCATGCGCTACCGCGTTATTCTTTTTTGTCTGTTTGGCCTGTTGCCGGTCCAGCTACTGTGGGCTGCGCCAGCGCAACGGACTTTTTCCGACTGGCAGGTCACCTGCAATAACCAAAATTTTTGCGTAGCGCGCAATACTGGCGAACATCATGGGCTGGTGATGACATTAAGCCGCAGCGCCGGGGCGCGTACCGATGCGGTACTGCGTATCGACCGCGGCGGTTTGGCGCCGCCCGACGCTAAAGAAGCCGCAATTGCGCCTCGCTTATTGCTGGATGGCAAACCGCTTTCGTTCAACAGTCCACACTGGCGCGTGTCGCCCTGGCATCTCATGACCGGCGATCCTGCCACCATCACCGCATTTTTACAGACGATTCAGGATGCGCAGGCCATCACCTTAAAAAACGGCGTTCAGACGCTTTCGCTGGCGGGATTAAAAGCGGCATTACTGTTTATCGACGCGCAACAAAAACGTGTGGGCAGCGAAACCGCCTGGATTGAAAAAGGAAACGAACCGCCGCTCAGCGTGCCCCCGGCACCGGCATTAAAGGGGATCGCCGTGATTAATCCAACGCCCGTACCGCTGAGTGAGGAAGAACGCGACGATCTGCTGGACTACGCAGCATGGCGGGTAAACGGCATTCGTTGTTCGCTTGACCCGCTGCGTCGCGAGACGCAGGTCAGCGCGTTGACGGATGATAAAGCGTTATTGATTGTTAACTGCGAAGCCGGCGCCTATAACACTATTGATCTCGCCTGGGTAGTTTCACGCAAAAAAACGCGCGTCTCGCGCGCCGTACGTTTGCGGCTGCCGTTTAATCGCGGCGTCGAAAGTAATGACATGGAGTTGATGAACGCCTTCTTTGACGAGAAAACGCGCGAGCTGGTGACGTTGGCGAAAGGGCGGGGGTTAACCGACTGTGGTATCCAGACGCGCTGGCGCTATGATGGCGATCGTTTTCGTCTGGTACGTTATGCCGAAGAACCGAGCTGCGATAACTGGCACGGGCCGGATGCCTGGCCTACGCTGTGGATCACGCGTTGAATCCTGGTTGTTATCCCCTTTTCAGAATAGGGATACACCTATTGAGGTTTCATTTATGGTATAGAGATTGCTACGTTACGGTAGGATTGTTACTTTACCCGATAGCCTCACCACAGCAGGAAATAGTATGAAAATAAATAATGGCCCCGTATTATGCCCCCATTGTGGCTGCCTGAGCGCTTATTATGAAATAGATCGACTGGCGGCGATAAGAGAAAAAGTGAATAAAGAAGGCGGATCAGCGGCGTGGGATTCAACATTACAGGCGCATAAAAAAAAGGCCTTTTGCCTGATGTGCCATAAATCCATTGATGAGGTCGTCATCGGGCAGTCAGATGCGCCTGAGTCTACGAAGTAATTTTGCACAGCCTACAGAACAGGTCTGCAGACTGCGCAAAGTCTGTGTTGCTAACGCTCGCCTTAGCCTTTGATGTTCAGCACCCGGCGGGCTTTTTCCACAATATTTTCCACGGTAAAGCCAAAATACGGGAACAGTTTGTCAGCCGGGGCGGATTCACCGTATCCCGTCATGCCGATAATTGCGCCTTTTAGGCCAACATATTTATACCAGTAGTCGGCTATACCGGCTTCCACCGCGACGCGGGCGGTCACGTGCGCCGGTAGCACTGATTCGCGATATGCCTCGTCCTGCGCATCGAAAATATCCGTTGAAGGCAACGACACCACGCGAACGTTATGCCCCTCGCCAGTCAATTTTTCCGCCGCCTGTAGGGTAATTTCCATTTCCGATCCGGTAGCGATCAGAATGATATCCGGCTTGCCGCCGCTATCTTTCAGAATATAACCGCCGCGGGCAATCGCTTTCACCTGTTCCGGCGTGCGTTCCACCTGCGCCAGATTCTGCCGCGAGAGAATCAGCGCCGTCGGCCCGTGCTGACGTTCAATGGCCAGCTTCCAGCCGACCGCCGCCTCAACCTGATCGCAGGGACGCCAGGTGCTGAAGTTTGGCGTTAAGCGCAGGCTCGCCAGTTGTTCCACGGCCTGGTGCGTCGGGCCATCTTCGCCCAAACCGATGGAGTCGTGGGTATAGACCATAATCTGCCGGGCTTTCATTAAGGCCGCCATACGCGCCGCGTTACGCGCATATTCGACAAACATCAGAAACGTGGCGGTATACGGTACAAAGCCGCCGTGGTGGGCGATGCCGTTGGCAATGGCGGTCATGCCGAATTCGCGCACGCCATAGTGGATATAATTACCTGCCGGATCCTCTTTCAACGAGGTCGAACCTTTCCAGATAGTCAGGTTGCTCGGCGCCAGATCTGCCGATCCGCCCAACAGTTCCGGCAACAGGGGACCGTAGGCATTGAGCGTATTTTGCGATGCTTTACGGGTGGCGATTTTGGCCGGATTAGCCTGCAAGTCGTTAATAAATTTTTGCGTGGCGGATTCCCATGCCTCCGGCAATCCGCCGCTCATCCGGCGGGTAAACTCCGCGGCCAGCTCAGGATAAGCCTTCTCATAAGCAGCAAACTTTTCCTGCCACTGCTGCTGCGCTTTCTCGCCTTTTTCACGGCCATCCCACGCGCGGTAAATCTCTTTTGGGATCTCAAACGCCGGATGATGCCATCCCAGCTTCTGGCGGGTCAGCGCCACCTCTTCTTCGCCCAGCGCCGCGCCGTGCGACTCCTCCTTCCCGGCTTTATTCGGCGAGCCAAAACCTATCACCGTTCGACAGATAATTAGCGAAGGTTTATCTTTTACGCTCTGGGCTTCCAGAATGGCTTTTTTCACCGCCTCCGGATCGTGCCCGTCAATGTCATGCACGACATGCCAGTGGTAGGCTTCAAAACGTTTGGCGGTATCGTCGGTAAACCAGCCTTCGGTTTCGCCATCAATGGAGATGCCGTTGTGATCGTAAAAGCCGATCAGTTTGCCCAGTCCCAGCGTACCAGCCAGCGAACACACCTCATGCGAGATCCCCTCCATCAGACAGCCGTCGCCCATAAAGACATAGGTGTAGTGGTCGACAATCTCATGGTCCGGCCGGTTGAACTGTGCGCCTAACGTACGCTCGGCAATCGCCAGCCCGACGGCATTCGCCAGCCCCTGGCCCAGCGGTCCGGTGGTGGTTTCAACGCCGGGCGTATAGCCAATCTCCGGGTGACCTGGCGTTTTAGAGTGCAGTTGACGGAAGTTTTTTAGCTCCTCCAGCGGCAGGTCATAGCCGGTTAAATGCAGCAGACTATAGAGCAGCATGGAGGCGTGACCGTTGGAAAGGATAAAACGATCACGGTCATACCAGGTCGGATCGGTGGGGTTATGTTTAAGAAAATCGTTCCATAGCACTTCAGCGATATCCGCCATCCCCATCGGCGCGCCGGGGTGCCCGGAATTGGCTTTTTGAACGGCATCCATGCTCAGCGCACGAATCGCATTGGCAAGGTCTTTACGGGACATAAATCACTCCATGCAAGGTTTATAGTTTGGCGGCAAGCAGGTCTTCCAGTTTGCGCTGGTCAACGGCAAAAAGACGGATACCTTCCGACAGCTTCTCTACGGCCATCGCGTCCTGATTATGTTCCCAGCGGAACTCCGCTTCCGTCATTGGCGTAGGACGGTGGAACATCTGCGAGGAAGGCACCAGTTTACGGATTACCGGTTCTTCTTTTTCTTTCAGCTCTTTAAGCAGGTTAGGGGAGATAGTCAGTCGATCGCAGCCGGTTAGCGCGAGGATTTGCTCAGTACGGCGGAAACTTGCGCCCATCACGATGGTTTCATAGCGATGCTGTTTAAAGTAATCGTAGATATTGCGTACCGATTTCACGCCGGGATCTTCCTCCATGACATACGGCTCCAGCGGACTACGCGCCTGATACCAGTCGTAAATTCGGCCCACGAACGGAGAGATCAAATAGACGCCCGCTTCGGCGCAGGCGCGCGCCTGGGCAAAAGAGAACAACAACGTCAGGTTGCAATTAATGCCCTCTTTTTCGAGCTGCCCGGCGGCGCGGATACCTTCCCAGGTTGCGGCGAGCTTGATCAGAATGCGCGATTTATCAATACCCTGCTGCTGGTAGAGATCCACCAGATGGCGCGCTTTCTCGATACTTTTTTCTTTATCGAATGATAACCGCGCGTCGACTTCAGTGGAGACGCGACCGGGAATACTTTTCAGTATTTCCGCGCCAAAATTGACCGCCAGTTTATCGCTGGCTGCCGCAACCTGCTGTTCCTGCGTACCGCCGTGTTTTTTCCCCCAGGCAATCGCATCCTCAATCAAATGACCATACTGCTCAAGCCCGGCGGCTTTCAGCAGTAAAGAGGGATTTGTCGTGGCATCCTGCGGCTGGTAGTGGCGGATGGACTCGATGTCGCCGCTGTCGGCGACGACGGTAGTGAATTGTTTGATGCCGTCTAGCTGGTTCATAGGAAATACTCCTTGAAAAGTAAAGTGTTAGATGAGTGTGTTGATTCACACTTCTGAAAGATTGATACACTACATAACCAAAAAGCATAGCAGACAGGCATGGTATTGCTGGTATAAGCAGGTAACATGGCCGTTATAAGTTGATAACAAACTCTTGCGCCGCGTCGTGATAGTTTGCAGACCTTCAAAGTTTGTGTTGCGCAGTACGGTGATAATGTGCGGCGCACCAGGCCGCGTCACTTTTTGAACGATACGTGAAAGGAACAACAAAATGGATGAGCAGTTAAAACAAAGCGCCCTTGATTTCCACGAATTTCCGGTACCCGGTAAAATTCAGGTTTCTCCGACTAAGCCCCTTGCCACCCAACGCGATCTGGCGTTGGCTTACTCGCCAGGCGTGGCGGCGCCCTGCCTGGAAATCGAAAAAGATCCGCTGGCAGCCTACAAATACACCGCGCGCGGCAACCTTGTCGCGGTCATTTCCAACGGTACAGCGGTACTGGGGTTAGGCAACATTGGCGCGCTGGCCGGCAAGCCGGTCATGGAAGGCAAAGGCGTTCTGTTTAAAAAATTCGCCGGCATCGATGTGTTTGACATTGAAGTCGATGAGCTTGATCCGGACAAATTTATCAATGTGGTCGCAGCGCTGGAGCCGACCTTTGGCGGCATTAACCTCGAAGACATTAAAGCGCCGGAATGTTTCTATATTGAGCAGAAACTGCGCGAGCGCATGAACATCCCGGTTTTCCATGACGATCAGCACGGAACGGCGATCATCAGTACGGCCGCCATTCTTAATGGCCTGCGAGTCGTAGAGAAAAATATTTCCGACGTGCGGATGGTCGTCTCCGGCGCAGGGGCGGCGGCAATCGCTTGTATGAACCTGCTGGTCGCGTTGGGGATGCAAAAGCACAACATCGTGGTGTGCGACTCTAAGGGCGTTATTTACAAAGGCCGTGAGCCGAATATGGCGGAGACCAAAGCGGCCTATGCGGTGGACGACAGCGGCAAGCGCACGCTGGATGAGGTCATTGACGGCGCGGATATTTTCCTCGGCTGTTCAGGCCCGAAAGTGCTGACTCAGGAGATGGTGAAGAAAATGGCCCGCGCGCCAATGATTCTGGCGCTGGCTAACCCGGAACCGGAAATTCTGCCGCCGCTGGCGAAAGAAGTGCGTCCGGACGCCATTATCTGTACCGGTCGTTCCGACTATCCGAACCAGGTGAACAACGTATTGTGCTTCCCGTTTATCTTCCGCGGCGCACTGGACGTCGGCGCGACGGCGATCAACGAAGAGATGAAACTGGCGGCGGTCCGTGCGATTGCCGAGCTGGCGCACGCCGAACAGAGCGAAGTGGTGGCCTCGGCCTATGGCGATCAGGACCTGAGCTTTGGGCCGGAATACATTATTCCGAAACCGTTTGACCCGCGTCTGATTGTCAAAATCGCTCCAGCGGTCGCGAAAGCGGCAATGGATTCCGGCGTGGCGACGCGCCCGATTGCTGACTTTGATGCCTATATCGATAAACTGACCGAGTTTGTCTACAAAACTAACCTGTTCATGAAGCCGATCTTCTCGCAGGCACGCAAAGATCCGAAGCGCGTAGTGCTGCCGGAAGGGGAGGAGGCGCGCGTGCTGCACGCAACCCAGGAGTTGATAACCCTGGGGCTGGCGAAGCCCATCCTGATCGGACGTCCGAGCGTGATCGAAATGCGTATCCAGAAACTGGGGCTACAGATCAAAGCGGGCGTTGATTTCGAGATCGTGAATAATGAATCCGATCCGCGCTTCAAAGAGTACTGGAGCGAGTATTACCAGATCATGAAGCGTCGCGGGGTAACTCAGGAACAGGCGCAGCGTGCGATGATCGGCAACCATACGGCCATTGGCGCGATCATGGTGCAGCGTGGGGAAGCGGATGCGATGATCTGCGGCACCATCGGCGACTACCATGAGCATTTCAGCGTCGTGAAAGCCGTCTTTGGCTACCGTGACGGCGTGCATACGGCAGGGGCGATGAACGCCTTACTGCTGCCAAGCGGCAACACTTTTATCGCCGATACTTATGTTAACGAAGATCCCACGCCGGAACAGTTGGCGGAGATCGCCGTAATGGCGGCGGAAACCGTTCGCCGCTTTGGTATTGAGCCGAAAGTCGCGCTGTTGTCGCACTCTAACTTTGGTTCCTCAAATTCGCTGTCCGCCAGCAAAATGCGCGAAACCCTTGAGCGGGTACGCGAACGAGCGCCCGATCTGATGATTGACGGTGAGATGCACGGTGATGCGGCGTTGGTGGAAAGTATTCGTAATGACCGGATGCCGGATAGTCCGCTGAAGGGAGCCGCCAATATTCTGGTGATGCCGAATATGGAAGCCGCCCGCATTAGTTACAACTTACTCCGCGTCTCCAGCTCCGAAGGCGTCACGGTCGGCCCGGTCCTGATGGGCGTGTCTAAACCGGTACATGTATTAACGCCGATCGCCTCTGTACGTCGTATCGTGAATATGGTGGCGTTAGCGGTAGTTGAAGCGCAAACCACGCCGCTTTAATAACGCATTACTCTCTCTTCTGGCGCAGGTTCTCCTGCGCTTTTTTTATGCGCCGCTGGGCTTCGCCATGGCATGAAAGGCTCGGGTGGGGATATTCTGGAACCTATTGCGTTACCCCTACTTATTTCACTGAATCTGTACTATGCACAAATCGAGTGATACGCATTATTTTTATCAATAATAGTAATACAAAGAATAGCCAGTGGGTATTTATTGCGGAACAAGCTTAAATTCAAAATGACGCCTGAAAATGTGATGCACCACGATATTTATCGTTAACACCTTCGACAGAAGTCCCTTTTATTTTCTTCCTCTTAGTGATCTACCTCACCTTTTACATCACCTTGCCGAATTTTGTTATTTACTCCGACAAAAAATTGCCACGATGACGGCAGTTTCAGTGGAGACGGTGAGCAATGAATAAAGAACGCATTATTCAGGAATTTGTGCCGGGCAAACAGGTCACGCTGGCGCATCTCATTGCGCACCCTGGTGAAGAACTGGCGAAAAAGATCGGTGTTCCCGATGCCGGCGCGATTGGCATTATGACTTTAACGCCGGGGGAAACGGCCATGATCGCTGGCGATTTAGCGATGAAGGCTGCGGATGTACACATCGGTTTTCTCGACAGATTTAGCGGCGCGCTGGTGATTTATGGCACCGTCGGCGCAGTAGAAGAAGCGCTATTACAGACGGTCAGCGGGCTGGGGCGATTATTAAACTTTACCCTGTGTGAGTTAACAAAAAGTTAATTGGTGGCGGTAATGAAACGTATTGCTTTTGTCGGCGCGGTCGGCGCCGGAAAGACAACGCTTTTTAACGCGTTACGGGGAAATTATTCCCTCGCCAGAAAAACGCAGGCCGTGGAATTTAATGATCATGGCGATATCGATACGCCGGGTGAATATTTTAGCCATCCCCGTTGGTATCACGCCTTAATTACCACGTTGCAGGATGTGGACACGCTGATTTATGTCCACGCGGCAAACGATAAAGAAAGTCGCTTACCTGCCGGGTTATTGGATGTTGGAACCCGTAAACGACATATCGCCGTTATCAGCAAAACGGACATGCCGGATGCCGACGTCGCCGCTACGCGGCAGTTGCTTTGCGAGATTGGGTTCCGGGAGCCGATTTTCGAGCTCAACGGCCACGACCCGCAAAGCGTGCGGCAGTTGGTGGATTATCTGGCGGCTCTCAGTGAACAGGAGGAAGAGGCAGGTGAAAAAACTTATCACAGCTAACGATATTCGTGCGGCCCACGCCCGCGGCGAACAGGCGATGTCGGTAGTGCTGCGCGCCAGCATTATTACCCCGGAGGCTCGCGAAGTGGCGGAACTACTGGGCTTCACGATTACCGAATGCGACGAGCCCGTCCCGGCATCCACATCGGCGCAGTCGTGTAAAAGCGAAAGCCAGCGCATTCGGGAAGCCATCATCGCGCAGCTCCCGGAAGGGCAGTTTACTGAAAGCCTGGTGGCGCAGTTGATGGAAAAAGTGCTGAAGGAAAAGCAGTCGCTGGAACTGGGGACGATGCAGCCGAGCTTTACCTCCGTCACGGGTAAAGGCGGCGTGAAAGTCATTGACGGCAGCAGCGTGAAATTTGGCCGCTTCGACGGCGCCGAACCGCACTGCGTCGGCTTAACCGATCTGGTTACAGAGCAGGATGGCAGCAGCATGGCCGCCGGGTTTATGCAGTGGGACAACGCCTTTTTCCCGTGGACGCTGAACTACGACGAAATCGACATGGTGCTGGAGGGCGAATTGCACGTACGCCATGAAGGCGAAACCATGATTGCCAAAGCCGGAGATGTCATGTTCATCCCTAAAGGCTCCAGCATTGAATTTGGCACGCCAACGTCCGTGCGCTTTCTGTACGTCGCCTGGCCTGCAAACTGGCAATCCGTATGAACGATTTCATCACCGAAACGTGGCTCAGAGCGAATCACACGCTCAGCGAAGGGTCGGAGATCCATCTGCCCGCTGATGCCCGCCTGACGCCCTCGGCCCGGGAACTGCTGGAAAGTCGTCGCCTGCGCATTAAGTTTCTGGATCCGCAAGGTCGGCTGTTTGTCGATGATGACGAACAGCAGCCGCAGCCGGTACATGGCTTAACCAGTAGCGATACGCACCCACAGGCCTGCTGTGAACTGTGCCGCCAGCCGGTGGTGAAAAAGCCCGATACGCTGACCCATCTGACGGCGGACAAAATGGTCGCCAAAAGCGACCCGCGCCTCGGCTTTCGCGCCGCGCTCGACAGCGCCATCGCGCTGACCGTGTGGCTACAAATCGAACTGGCGGAACCCTGGCAGCCGTGGCTTTTCGATATCCGCTCGCGGCTGGGCAACATTATGCGCGCCGACGCTATAGATGAACCGCTGGCGGCTCAGTCTATCGTCGGGCTGAACGAGGATGAGCTGCATCGGCTTTCCCACCAGCCGCTGCGCTATCTCGACCACGATCACCTGGTGCCGGAGGCCAGCCACGGTCGCGATGCGGCGCTGCTTAATCTCCTGCGAACCAAAGTCCGCGAAACGGAAACCCTCGCCGCACAAGTGTTTATTACCCGTAGTTTTGAGGTCTTGCGCCCGGACATTTTACAGGCGCTGAACCGTCTCTCCAGCACGGTTTACGTGATGATGATTTTGAGCGTGGCGAAACATCCGCTGACGGTCGCCCAAATTCAACAACGGTTGGGAGAGAAGCCATGATCATTGAACGCGCCCGCGAACTGGCGGTACGCGCCCCCGCCAGAGTCGTCTTTCCCGATGCGCTGGACGAACGCGTGCTGAAAGCGGCGCATTACCTGCAACAGTACGGTCTGGCTCGCCCCGTTCTGGTCGCCAGTCCGTTTGCGCTGCGTCAGTTTGCCCTGAGTCATCGTATGGCGATGGATGGCATTCAGGTCATCGACCCACACAGCAACCTGAGTATGCGCCAGCGTTTTGCGCAACGCTGGCTTGCCCGTGCCGGAGAAAAAACGCCGCCGGACGCAGTGGAAAAGCTTAGCGACCCGCTGATGTTCGCTGCCGCCATGGTGAGCGCCGGTGAGGCTGATGTGTGTATCGCAGGCAACCTGTCGTCAACGGCGAACGTGCTGCGCGCAGGGCTGCGGGTGATTGGCCTGCAACCCGGGTGCAAAACATTGTCGTCTATTTTCCTGATGCTGCCGCAGTATGCCGGTCCGGCATTAGGGTTCGCCGATTGCAGCGTAGTGCCGCAGCCGACGGCGGCGCAGCTGGCGGATATCGCTCTCGCCAGCGCCGACACCTGGCAGGCCATTACCGGCGAAGAGCCGCGCGTGGCGATGCTGTCATTTTCAAGCAACGGCAGCGCCCGTCACCCCAATGTTGCCAACGTGCAGCAGGCGACAGAGTTCGTTCGCGAACGTGCGCCGCAACTGCTTGTGGACGGTGAATTGCAGTTTGACGCCGCTTTCGTACCGGAGGTCGCCGCGCAAAAAGCGCCTGACAGCCCGCTGCAAGGCCGCGCCAACGTGATGATTTTCCCGTCGCTGGAGGCGGGCAATATTGGCTACAAAATCGCTCAGCGTCTGGGAGGCTATCGCGCTGTTGGGCCGCTAATTCAGGGGCTTGCCGCGCCGCTTCACGACCTCTCCCGAGGCTGTAGCGTGCAGGAAATTATCGAACTGGCGTTGGTGGCAGCCGTGCCGCGCCAGGCTGACGTGAGCCGCGAACGCAGCTTACACACACTGGTTGAATGAACGGTCCCGTTCTGGACCCCTTTAATGAGAGGAAAACACGATGGAAGCATTAGGAATGATTGAAACCCGGGGCCTGGTTGCGCTGATTGAGGCCTCAGATGCGATGGTAAAAGCCGCACGCGTGAAGCTGGTCGGCGTGAAGCAGATTGGCGGTGGCCTGTGTACGGCCATGGTGCGTGGCGACGTGGCGGCGTGCAAAGCCGCAACCGATGCTGGCGCCGCTGCGGCGCAGCGCATTGGCGAGCTGGTCTCCGTACACGTGATTCCACGCCCGCACGGCGATCTGGAAGAAGTGTTCCCGATCAGCTTCAAAGGCGACAGCAACATTTGATGGTAGGCCGGATAAGACGCGCAGCGTCGCCATCCGGCATGAATGCGCGCCATTGCCTGATGGTGCGCAGATTCAAGGCCTACGACCCAACGGGCAATCCATGGAGGCGGATATGAAACTGGCAGTCGTCACAGGACAAATCGTATGTACCGTCCGCCATCAGGGACTGGCGCATGACAAATTGCTGATGGTGGAAATGATCGATGCCCAGGGCAACCCCGACGGGCAGTGTGCCGTCGCTATCGACAGTATCGGGGCGGGAACCGGAGAGTGGGTACTGCTGGTCAGCGGCAGTTCCGCACGCCAGGCGCATCGCAGCGAATTATCACCGGTCGATCTGTGCGTCATTGGCATCGTCGATGAAGTGGTGGCTGGCGGGAAAGTGGTTTTCCATAAATAGGACTGAACATCATGAATCAACAGGATATTGAACAGGTGGTGAAAGCGGTACTGCTGAAAATGAAAGACAGCAGCCAGCCGGCCAGCACTGTTCATGAGATGGGCGTTTTTGCCTCCCTGGATGACGCAGTGGCGGCAGCAAAACGGGCCCAGCAGGGGCTGAAGAGCGTGGCGATGCGCCAGCTTGCCATTCATGCCATTCGCGAAGCGGGCGAAAAACACGCCCGAGAATTAGCGGAACTTGCCGTCAGCGAAACCGGCATGGGACGCGTTGACGATAAATTTGCTAAAAACGTGGCGCAGGCGCGCGGCACGCCGGGCGTCGAGTGTTTATCTCCGCAGGTGCTGACCGGCGATAACGGCCTGACGCTGATTGAAAATGCGCCGTGGGGCGTGGTGGCCTCGGTCACGCCGTCCACCAATCCGGCGGCGACGGTGATCAATAACGCCATCAGCCTGATTGCCGCAGGCAACAGCGTCGTGTTTGCCCCGCATCCGGCGGCGAAAAAGGTCTCTCAGCGGGCAATCACTCTCCTCAATCAGGCGGTGGTCGCCGCCGGTGGCCCGGAAAATTTGCTGGTCACCGTGGCGAACCCGGATATCGAAACCGCCCAGCGGCTGTTCAAGTACCCCGGTATTGGCCTGCTGGTGGTGACCGGCGGCGAAGCGGTGGTGGACGCGGCGCGTAAACATACTAATAAACGCCTGATCGCCGCCGGTGCCGGTAATCCCCCGGTGGTGGTGGATGAGACCGCCGACCTGCCGCGCGCTGCACAATCCATCGTCAAAGGCACGTCGTTTGATAACAACATCATCTGTGCCGACGAAAAAGTGCTGATTGTGGTGGATAGCGTCGCCGACGAGCTGATGCGTCTGATGGAAGGTCAGCACGCGGTGAAACTGACCGCCGCTCAGGCCGAACAGCTCCAGCCGGTGCTGCTGAAGAATATCGATGAACGCGGTAAAGGCACCGTCAGCCGTGACTGGGTCGGTCGTGACGCGGGCAAGATTGCCGCAGCCATCGGCCTGAACGTCCCGGATCAAACGCGCCTGCTGTTTGTTGAAACCTCTGCCAACCATCCGTTCGCGGTGACCGAACTGATGATGCCGGTGCTTCCTGTCGTACGCGTTGCCAACGTTGAAGAAGCCATTGCGCTGGCGGTCCAGCTTGAGGGCGGCTGCCACCACACCGCGGCAATGCACTCGCGCAATATCGACAATATGAACCAGATGGCGAACGCCATTGATACCAGTATTTTCGTCAAAAACGGTCCGTGCATTGCTGGTCTCGGACTGGGCGGTGAAGGCTGGACCACCATGACCATCACCACGCCAACCGGCGAAGGGGTGACCAGCGCGCGTACCTTTGTGCGGCTGCGTCGATGCGTGCTGGTGGATGCGTTTCGCATTGTATAAGGGATGACTCATGGCGCACGACGAACAACTCTGGCTCACCCCAAGACTGCAAAAAGCGGCGGCCCTGTGTAACCAGACGCCCGCCGCCAGCGATACACCGCTGTGGCTGGGCGTCGATTTGGGCACCTGCGACGTGGTGTCGATGGTGGTCGACGGCAACGCCCAGCCGGTGGCGGTATGCCTTGACTGGGCCGACGTTGTGCGTGACGGCATCGTCTGGGATTTCTTCGGCGCCGTCACCCTCGTGCGCCGCCATCTCGACACCCTTGAACAGCAGCTCGGCTGCCGCTTTACCCACGCGGCGACCTCGTTCCCGCCGGGCACCGACCCGCGTATTTCGATCAACGCGCTGGAGTCTGCCGGGTTAGAAGTCAGCCACGTACTGGATGAGCCGACGGCGGTAGCGGATCTGCTGGCGCTTGATAATGCAGGCGTGGTGGATATTGGCGGCGGCACTACCGGCATTGCCATCGTCAAACAGGGCAAGGTGACTTACTCCGCCGATGAAGCCACTGGCGGGCACCATATCTCCCTGACGCTGGCGGGCAACCGCCGTATTCCCCTGGAAGAGGCGGAACAGTACAAGCGCAGCAATGCGCAGGAGATTTGGCCGGTAGTGAAGCCGGTGTACGAAAAGATGGCGGAGATCGTTGCTCGCCACATTGAAGGGCAAGGAATTGCTGATTTATGGCTGGCGGGCGGTTCCTGTATGCAGCCGGGCGTGGAGGCGTTATTTCGCCAGCGTTTCCCGGAGTTACAGGTGCATTTACCGCAGCACAGCCTGTTTATGACCCCGCTGGCGATAGCTAACAGCGGGAGAGCGAAAGCGGAGGGACTCTATGCAAGCTGAACTACAGACGGCGCTATTTCAGGCATTCGACACCCTGAATCTGCAACGGGTGAAAACGTTCAGCGTACCGCCGGTCACGCTGTGCGGGCTTGGGGCGCTCGGCGCCTGCGGCCAGGAAGCGCAAGCGCGAGGCGTAAGCCATCTGTTTGTGATGGTCGACAGCTTCCTGCATCAGGCGGGAATGACCGCGCCGCTGGCACGCAGCCTGGCGATGAAAGGCGTGGCGATGACGGTCTGGCCGTGTCCGCCAGGCGAGCCGTGCATCACCGATGTCTGCGCGGCGGTGGCGCAACTGCGTGAGGCGGCGTGCGACGGCGTAGTGGCCTTTGGCGGTGGTTCGGTGCTGGACGCGGCGAAAGCGGTCGCCCTGCTGGTGACTAACCCTGACCAGACGCTGAGCGCCATGACCGAGCACAGTACATTACGCCCGCGTCTGCCGCTGATTGCGGTGCCGACCACCGCCGGAACCGGTTCTGAAACCACCAACGTGACGGTGATTATCGACGCGGTCAGCGGACGCAAGCAGGTACTGGCACACGCGTCACTAATGCCGGACGTGGCGATTCTTGATGCTGCCGTGACCGAAGGCGTTCCGCCAAACGTGACGGCGATGACCGGTATCGATGCGTTGACGCATGCGATTGAGGCCTACAGCGCGCTCAACGCCACGCCGTTTACCGACAGCCTGGCGATTGGCGCGATAGCGATGATTGGCAAATCGCTGCCGAAAGCCGTGGGTTACGGCCACGATCTGGCGGCGCGTGAAAATATGTTACTGGCCTCCTGTATGGCGGGAATGGCCTTTTCCAGCGCTGGTCTGGGGCTGTGTCATGCGATGGCGCACCAGCCAGGAGCGGCGCTGCATATTCCGCACGGCCAGGCCAACGCCATGCTGCTGCCAACGGTCATGGGCTTTAACCGGATGGTTTGCCGCGAGCGCTTCAGTCAAATTGGCCGGGCGTTAACCAATAAGAAATCGGACGATCGCGATGCGATTGCGGCGGTGAGCGAGCTGATTGCCGAAGTGGGGCAGAGCAAACGGCTGGCTGACGCTGGCGCCAAACCCGAACACTACAGCGCGTGGGCGCAAGCCGCGCTGGAGGATATTTGTCTGCGCAGTAACCCACGCACCGCCACACAGGCACAGATTATCGACCTGTACGCGGCTGCCGGGTAATGCCTGTAGGCCGGATAAGGTGCTCGCACCGCCATCCGGCAATAACACGGCGTTAATGCCGGAGGCGACGTAAACGTCTTATCCGGCTTACAAATCAAAAATGACAGGGAGTAGGGGCTATGGGAATTAACGAAATCATCATGTACATCATGATGTTCTTTATGCTGATTGCCGCCGTGGACAGAATCCTGTCGCAGTTCGGCGGGTCGGCGCGCTTCCTCGGTAAATTCGGCAAGAGTATCGAGGGGTCTGGCGGCCAGTTTGAAGAGGGCTTTATGGCGATGGGCGCTCTGGGGCTGGCGATGGTCGGTATGACCGCGCTGGCGCCGGTGCTGGCGCATGTACTGGGGCCGGTTATTATCCCGGTATACGAAATGCTGGGCGCGAACCCATCCATGTTCGCGGGTACGCTACTGGCCTGTGATATGGGCGGATTCTTCCTCGCCAAAGAGCTGGCCGGCGGTGATGTCGCGGCGTGGCTATACTCAGGGTTAATACTTGGGTCGATGATGGGACCGACCATTGTGTTCTCCATTCCGGTGGCGCTCGGCATTATCGAACCGTCTGACCGCCGCTACCTGGCGCTTGGCGTACTGGCGGGTATCGTCACCATTCCCATTGGCTGCATTGCGGGGGGATTGATCGCCATGTACTCAGGCGTGCAGATCAATGGTCAGCCAGTGGAGTTTACCTTCGCGCTGATCCTGATGAACATGATCCCGGTATTGATCGTCGCGGTGCTGGTAGCGCTGGGGCTGAAGTTCATCCCGGAAAAAATGATCAACGGTTTCCAGATTTTCCCCAAATTTCTGGTGGCGCTGATCACCATCGGTCTGGCGGCTGCGGTGGTTAAATTCCTGTTGGGCTGGGAGTTGATTCCGGGGCTCGACCCGATCTTTATGGCGCCAGGCGACAAACCCGGCGAAGTGATGCGCGCCATTGAAGTGATCGGCTCTATCTCCTGCGTGCTGCTCGGCGCGTATCCGATGGTGCTGTTACTGACCCGCTGGTTTGAAAAACCGTTGATGAATGTCGGTAAACTGCTGAACGTAAATAATATTGCGGCGGCAGGCATGGTAGCGACCCTGGCGAACAATATCCCCATGTTCGGCATGATGAAGCAGATGGATACCCGCGGCAAAGTGATTAACTGCGCATTTGCCGTCTCTGCGGCGTTCGCGCTGGGCGACCATTTAGGCTTCGCCGCTGCCAACATGAACGCCATGATCTTCCCGATGATTGTCGGCAAGCTGATCGGCGGCGTGACGGCGATTGGCGTGGCGATGATGCTGGTGCCGAAAGATGACGCCGCCCAGGTGAAAACCGAAGCGGAGGCGCAATCGTGAACACTCGCCAGCTACTGAGCGTCGGTATCGATATCGGCACCACCACCACGCAGGTGATCTTCTCGCGCCTGGAGTTGGTTAACCGTGCGGCGGTGTCGCAGGTGCCGCGCTACGAATTCATCAAACGCGACATTAGCTGGCAAAGCCCGGTCTTCTTTACGCCCGTGGATAAGCAGGGCGGTCTGAAAGAGGCCGAACTTAAAGCGCTGATTCTGGCCCAGTATCAGGCCGCAGGCATCGCGCCTGAATCGGTGGACTCAGGGGCTATCATTATCACCGGCGAAAGCGCCAAAACCCGCAACGCCCGTCCGGCGGTCATGACGCTCTCGCAGTCGCTGGGCGACTTTGTGGTCGCCAGCGCCGGGCCGCATCTGGAATCAGTCATTGCCGGTCACGGCGCCGGAGCGCAAAGCTTGTCTGAGCAGCGGATGTGCCGGGTGCTGAATATTGATATCGGCGGCGGCACGTCTAACTACGCGCTGTTTGACGCGGGAAAAGTCAGCGGCACCGCCTGCCTTAACGTCGGTGGTCGCCTGCTGGAAACCGACGCTCAGGGGCGCGTGGTTTATGCCCATCAGCCGGGGCAGATGATTATCGATGAGGTATTCGGTTCGGGTACTGATGCTCGCGCCTTAGCTGCCGCACAGTTGGGGCAGGTGGCGCGGCGGATGGCGGATCTCATCGTCGAGGTTATCACTGGCGCGCTCTCGCCGCTGGCGCAATCGCTGATGCAAACCGGGCTGCTGCCCGCCGATATTACGCCGGAGGTGATCACCCTTTCCGGTGGGGTAGGTGAATGCTACCGCAACCAACCTGCCGATCCGTTCTGCTTTTCTGACATTGGGCCGCTGCTGGCGACCGCGCTGCATGAGCACCCGCGTCTGCGCGAGATGAACGTGCAGTTTCCGGCGCAAACCGTGCGCGCCACGGTGATTGGCGCGGGGGCCCATACGCTCTCGCTTTCCGGCAGTACTATCTGGCTGGAAGACGTCCAACTGCCGCTGCGCAACCTGCCGGTGGCGATCCCGCAGGATGACGCCGATCTGGTGAACGCCTGGCGGCAGGCGCTTCTCCAGCTTGATCTCGACCCGCAAACCGACGCTTACGTGCTGGCGCTTCCCGCCACGCTCCCGGTGCGTTACGCCGCATTACTCACGGTCATCAACGCGCTGACGGCTTTTGTCGCGCGTTATCCCAATCCACATCCCCTGCTGGTGGTGGCCGAGCAGGATTTTGGTAAAGCGCTGGGCATGTTATTGCGCCCACAGTTACCGCAACTTCCGCTGGCGGTCATCGATGAGGTGGTCGTGCGGGCGGGAGACTATATCGACATTGGTACGCCTCTTTTTGGCGGATCGGTTGTGCCGGTGACGGTGAAATCACTCGCATTTCCTTCCTGAGGGAACGACTTATGAAACTAAAGACCACATTGTTCGGCAATGTTTATCAGTTTAAGGATGTAAAAGAGGTACTGGCCAAAGCCAACGAACTGCGTTCGGGGGATGTGCTGGCCGGGGTTGCCGCGGCAAGTTCGCAGGAGCGCGTAGCGGCAAAACAGGTACTGTCGGAAATGACGGTGGCGGATATCCGCAACAATCCGGTGATTGCCTATGAAGAGGACTGCGTGACGCGCCTGATTCAGGACGACGTCAACGAAACGGCCTATAACCGGATTAAAAACTGGAGCATCAGCGAACTGCGCGAATACGTACTGAGCGATGAAACCTCCGTGGACGACATCGCGTTTACCCGCAAAGGCCTGACCTCCGAAGTGGTGGCGGCAGTAGCGAAAATCTGCTCCAACGCTGACCTGATCTACGGCGGCAAGAAAATGCCGGTGATCAAAAAAGCCAATACCACCATCGGTATTCCGGGCACCTTTAGCTGCCGTTTGCAGCCGAACGATACCCGTGACGATGTACAGAGTATCGCCGCGCAAATCTACGAAGGGCTTTCTTTCGGCGCAGGCGATGCGGTGATCGGCGTTAACCCGGTGACCGATGACGTGGAGAACCTGACCCGCGTGCTCGACACCGTTTACGGCGTTATCGATAAATTCAATATTCCGACCCAGGGCTGCGTGCTGGCGCACGTCACCACCCAGATCGAAGCGATTCGTCGCGGCGCGCCGGGCGGACTGATTTTCCAGAGCATTTGCGGCAGCGAGAAGGGCTTAAAAGAGTTCGGCGTGGAACTGGCGATGCTCGACGAAGCGCGGGCTGTGGGGGCGGAGTTCAACCGCATCGCCGGGGAAAACTGCCTGTACTTTGAAACCGGGCAAGGGTCTGCGCTGTCGGCTGGTGCGAACTTTGGTGCCGACCAGGTGACGATGGAAGCGCGTAACTACGGGCTGGCGCGCCACTACGATCCGTTCCTGGTGAACACCGTGGTGGGCTTTATCGGGCCGGAGTATCTCTACAACGACAGGCAGATTATCCGCGCCGGTCTCGAAGATCACTTTATGGGCAAGCTGAGCGGCATCTCGATGGGCTGCGACTGCTGCTATACCAACCATGCCGACGCCGACCAGAACCTTAACGAAAACCTGATGATTCTGCTCGCCACTGCCGGCTGTAACTACATCATGGGGATGCCGCTCGGCGACGACATCATGCTCAACTACCAGACCACCGCTTTCCACGATACCGCCACCGTCCGTCAGTTGCTGAATTTACGGCCATCGCCGGAGTTTGAACGCTGGCTGGAAACGATGGGCATTATGGCAAACGGTCGTCTGACCAAACGGGCGGGCGATCCGTCACTGTTCTTCTGATGACGCGGGGATAACATCATGGATCAAAAACAGATTGAAGAAATTGTACGTAGCGTGATGGCGTCAATGGGACAGGACGTACCGCAGCCCGTCGCGCCGTCAACGCAGGCAGGCGCAAAGCCGCAGTGCGCCGCGCCGACGGTGACCGAAAGCTGCGCGCTGGATTTAGGTTCCGCAGAGGCAAAAGCCTGGATTGGCGTCGAGAATCCGCATCGTGCGGACGTGCTGACCGAACTGCGTCGCAGTACCGCTGCTCGTGTATGTACCGGGCGCGCTGGCCCACGTCCACGTACCCAGGCGCTGTTGCGCTTCCTGGCGGATCACTCCCGTTCGAAAGACACCGTGCTCAAAGAAGTGCCGGAAGAGTGGGTAAAAGCGCAAGGGCTGCTGGAAGTGCGTTCGGAGATCAGCGACAAAAACCTGTACCTGACGCGCCCGGATATGGGGCGTCGCCTGA
Organism: Salmonella sp. SSDFZ54; assembly: GCF_004010735.1. Lineage (NCBI taxonomy): Bacteria > Pseudomonadati > Pseudomonadota > Gammaproteobacteria > Enterobacterales > Enterobacteriaceae > Salmonella > Salmonella sp. SSDFZ54. The sequence continues at coordinate 407,054 of NZ_CP034819.1, read as the reverse complement.
GCCCGGAAGCCATTGACGCGCTGAAGTCGCAGTGCGTGATGAACCCGGATGTGCAGGTAGTGGTCTCCGATGGCCTCTCTACGGATGCGATCACCGCCAACTATGAAGAGATCCTGCCGCCGTTGCTTGCCGGTCTGAAGCAGGCCGGGCTGAACGTCGGCACGCCGTTCTTTGTGCGCTATGGCCGCGTGAAGATTGAAGATCAGATTGGCGAAATTCTCGGCGCGAAGGTCGTCATCCTGCTGGTGGGCGAACGTCCGGGGCTGGGGCAGTCGGAAAGCCTTTCCTGCTACGCGGTCTATTCCCCGCGCGTGGCGACCACCGTCGAGGCCGACAGAACCTGTATTTCAAACATTCATCAGGGGGGGACGCCGCCAGTAGAAGCCGCCGCCGTGATTGTGGATTTGGCCAAACGGATGCTGGAGCAGAAAGCGTCCGGCATCAACATGACCCGTTAAGGAGACATCATGCCTGCATTAGATTTGATTCGACCTTCAGTGACTGCCATGCGCGTGATTGCCTCCGTGAATGACGGCTTTGCGCGGGAACTTAAATTACCGCCACATATACGTAGTCTCGGACTCATCACGGCAGATTCTGATGATGTGACCTATATTGCCGCTGACGAAGCGACCAAACAGGCGATGGTGGAAGTGGTCTATGGCCGCTCCCTCTATGCCGGGGCGGCTCACGGGCCGTCGCCTACCGCCGGTGAGGTGTTGATTATGCTGGGCGGACCGAACCCGGCGGAAGTGCGCGCCGGTCTGGATGCAATGGTCGCCAGCATTGAAAACGGCGCGGCGTTCCAGTGGGCGAACGATGCGGAAAATACCGCATTCCTGGCGCATGTGGTTTCGCGTACCGGCTCGTACCTCTCGTCTACCGCAGGTATCGCGCTGGGCGATCCAATGGCCTACCTGGTGGCACCGCCGCTGGAAGCGACATTCGGCATTGACGCGGCGATGAAATCCGCTGACGTTCAACTGGTGACTTACGTGCCGCCGCCGTCGGAAACCAACTATTCGGCCGCGTTCTTAACGGGAAGCCAGGCCGCGTGTAAAGCCGCCTGCAACGCCTTTACCGACGCCGTGCTGGATATCGCCCGTAACCCTGTCCAGCGTGCGTAACGGAGGCTGCCAATGATCAATGCCCTGGGATTACTGGAAGTGGACGGAATGGTCGCCGCCGTCGATGCGGCGGATGCCATGCTGAAAGCGGCCAACGTGCGTTTGCTCAGTCATCAAGTGCTCGACCCTGGCAGGCTCACGCTGGTGGTGGAGGGCGATCTGGCGGCGTGTCGTGCGGCGCTGGATGCCGGAAGCGCCGCCGCGCAGCGCACAGGCCGTGTGATTAGTCGCAAAGAAATTGGTCGTCCGGAAGAGGACACCCAGTGGCTGGTTGGCGGGTTTGCGCGTGCGACAACGCAGACTGAGAAAGCGCCCCAGGTACCCGCAACGCCTGAGTTCGCTGAAGCGTTACTGGCGCTGCTGGCATCAGTACGCCAGGGAATGACGGCGGGAGAGGTTGCCGCGCATTTTGGCTGGCCGCTGGAGCAGGCCAGAAACGTGCTGGAACAACTCTTTTCTGACGGAGCGTTGCGTAAACGCAGTAGTCGCTATCGCATCAAAAATTAATCTGTCGGAGGGCCGGGCGTCCTGGCGGGCGTCCGGCATAGAAGATCATGAAAAAGACCCGTACAGCGAATTTGCACCATCTTTATCATGAAGCGTTACCCGAAGACGTTAAACTTACGCCCAGAGTCGAGGTGGACAATGTTCATCAGCGACGGACGACGGATGTCTATGAACATGCTCTGACTATCACCGCCTGGCAGCAGATCTACGATCAGTTACACCCGGGTAAATTTCATGGCGAGTTCACGGAAATCCTGCTTGATGAGATTCAGGTGTTCCGTGAATACACCGGCCTGGCGCTGCGTCAGTCGTGTCTGGTTTGGCCAAACTCTTTCTGGTTTGGTATTCCGGCGACGCGCGGCGAACAGGGATTTATCGGCGCGCAGGGGCTCGGCAGCGCCGAGATTGCCACCCGACCGGGAGGCACCGAGTTTGAACTGAGCACGCCGGATGATTACACCATTCTGGGCGTCGTTATCTCGGAAGATGTTATTTCCCGTCAGGCCACGTTTTTGCATAACCCGGAAAGGGTGCTGCATATGCTGCGTAACCAGTTAGCGCTGGAGGTAAAAGAGCAGCATAAAGCGGCGCTGTGGGGCTTTGTGCAGCAGGCGCTGGCCACCTTCAGCGAGAGTCCTGAAACCCTGCATCAACCTGCGGTGCGTAAGGTCTTGAGTGATAATTTATTGCTGGCGATGGGCACGATGCTGGAAGAGGCGAAGCCGATTCATAGCGCCGAAAGCATCAGCCATCAGGGATATCGTAGGCTACTGTCGCGGGCGCGGGAATATGTGCTGGAAAATATGTCGGAGCCGCTGACGGTGCTCGACTTATGTAACCAGCTACACGTAAGCCGTCGCACGCTGCAAAATGCGTTTCACGCCATTTTGGGCATAGGCCCCAATGCGTGGCTGAAACGTATTCGCTTAAACGCAGTACGCCGGGAGTTGATTAGCCCGTGGTCGCAGAGCGCCACGGTCAAAGATGCCGCGATGCAGTGGGGATTCTGGCATCTGGGGCAATTTGCCACCGATTATCAGCAATTATTTGCCGAAAAACCGTCGTTGACGCTGCATCAACGGATGCGGCAATGGGCTTGATATTGATGGGTAGGCTCTCCGGTTGCTGATAACGTGCGCGTGTCGGGAATTGCCCGGTGGCGGCTGGCGCCTTACCGGGCCTACGGATTCGCTGCTGTCTGTGGTTGGTAGCCCGGACAAGGCACGCCAGCGCCGCCTCCGGGGAAGCGCGCGCACAACGTGCAAAATAGTTTTGTCATCAGGTCATGAGGATGAGCGTTTATGTTTGCTGATAAGACGTTGCCGTTGTTTGGCAGGAGGGGCAGATAAACCCATAAAGCATTCCTTCCGCATATTCCTCTTCCTCGATATCTTCATAGCTTAGCTGCGCAAGAAACATCATCGTTTGCGCGCACGTTGGGCACGTGGGATAGTCTGCATCCTGAACCCATGCGGGATGGCCGCCGAGCTGTGAGAAGGTGGTGGGTAAAAATATTTCAGCAGCGAATAGCGGCAAACGGGATTCCCCGGGGTGCAGAACATCAAGCGGTAGCGTTATCCAGTCAGAGGAATTCTCCACCGCCAGCGTCGAGAGCGCATTTTTTTCGCACCATCGCGGCTGGCCTTGTGGATCGACGGTGGCGAAAACGGTGTTATATGCCGTACAACACTGACAGGTCAGAATACGAATTTGACCGGGCCAACCCTGCGTGCTGAGGCCGACGGCGCTCGGCGCAACCTCAAACAGATTGATTAGCGGCAGGGAACAGTGTGGGCAGTTTTCACCATATTCTGCGACGGCGCGAAAAACGGCAGGCTGTTCAGGTGCCTGTTTTACCAGATGGGTACATTGCGTAAAGTAAAGATCGCGCCTGCGGCCATTTTCAGTGAGCTCCCATCCCGCCTGGTGAGCATAGCGATGAGGGAGGATATGAAGTGAAGCACTCCACGCAGGTGGTTCCTGGCGCCAGCGGTTAAAATGCTCAACGACAACCTCATCGCCAATCCAGGCCAGGGCGCAAAGAATGCCGTCACGGTTTTCGTCATCGGTTTCCACCTTCTGCAAAAGCGCGTCGCGTACGTCAGGCGGCGCACGGTGAAAAGGTAGGGGTGAAGAGAGCTCCAGTTCTTCTTCATTTATTACCTGGCGCAGGAAATTATCCAGATTGGCCCGGGTAAATGCCGCCAGGCACAGCGCAATTTCCTGAGCTTCCTCCTGCCATCCGGAATCAAATAATTCTTCTGCATAATCGACCATGTCGCGGCTTTCATCATCGGAGAGCTTTTTGTAAAGCTCATCGGTCGGAATGGGGCAGGGAATCCACTCGATTAACGGATCGTGTTCCCGGGGTTCATGAACGAGTTTAAGCATTTCAACAGGGTTGGTAATGCCACTGAACGCGTCGATCGTTTTTCTGTTTTTCCGGATATATTCTTCCTGCTCTTGCCGATAGCGCGCCTGGACGCAGGGCATACAATAGCCCTCCGTGCGGGCAGCCGTTGCTGGCAGGATGAAGTGTGAGCATTGCGGGTTTTTACAAGGAATACGCTCGTCCATGCGGTAGTGCTCCACTGCAAATTCTACGAGTGCTTACTGTACTGTTTTACTAATGATAACGGCAGCGGGCGGTTATCCGAATTCTTTATCTACAATGAACTCGTTTATTTCTACGAGCCTGCTTTTATTCAACGGCCAACCGGATAGGCGATAAACAAACCGGCTATCGTCAAAATACATGACAGTAGGCATAGCAAGATACAGTTAACGCTTTTACGCGGAATATGAATAATAAAGCAGAGTAATGCTATCAGGGCCATGACCACAGGGATGGTCACCATATTGATAACCAGAAGCACGATCAGACCGAAGCTTACCCCTCCGCTATGAGGGATGAATATTCTTTCTTCAAAATATATTTCTAGCGTAATGGCAAGCAGGCAGCCAATAAAACTTATACCCAGATGGGGATGCCATTTGGCGTCACTGGTTACTACTTTCCGTGTATTTGTTTGCATTGTTTTACTTTATAAATAAGTTAAATCCAGTCGCGTACCTGAATAAACTCGCTCAGCGCCGCTTCCGGGCTACCCGCTTCTGGCTGCCAGTCGTATTCCCAGCGCACCAGCGGCGGCATCGACATCAGGATAGATTCAGTGCGCCCGCCGGTTTGCAGACCAAACAGGGTGCCTCTGTCCCACACCAGGTTGAACTCCACGTAGCGCCCGCGGCGATAAAGTTGAAAATTACGCTCCCGCTCTCCCCAGACCATCGCTTTGCGTCGTTCGACAATCGGTAAATACGCCTGGGTGTAGCCGTTACCGACCGCCTGCATAAAGGCGAAGCAGTGGTCGAAATCCGGCGTATTCAAATCGTCAAAAAACAGGCCGCCGATACCGCGCTGCTCGTTACGATGCTTGAGGAAAAAGTAGTCGTCGCACCACTTTTTATAGCGCGGATACACATCGTCGCCAAACGGCTGACACAGGTCGCGGGCGGTGCGGTGCCAGTGAACGGCATCCTCTTCAAAGCCGTAGTAGGGCGTTAAATCGAACCCGCCGCCAAACCACCACACCGGATCGGCGCCCGGTTTTTCGGCAATAAAAAAGCGCACGTTAGCATGGCTGGTGGGAATATACGGATTGTGCGGATGCACCACCAGCGATACGCCCATCGCTTCAAAGCTACGCCCGGCGAGTTCTGGCCGATGCGCGGTGGCGGACGCGGGCATTGCATCGCCGTGAACGTGAGAGAAATTAACGCCCGCCTGTTCGAAAATCCCGCCGTTGCGTAATACCCGGCTGCGTCCGCCGCCGCCCGCTTCGCGTCGCCAGCTATCTTCGACAAAGTTTGCGCCATCCACAGCGGATAACGTTTGGCAAATATCATCCTGCAGGCGTAGCAGAAACTGTTTTACGTGATGTGCATCGGGTTTCATGATTACCGTTTCTTCGTGTGTGCTTTCTGGTTATCAAACCAGTGAAAATAACTGATGATGCCGTTGGCGATCGCCGTAGCGATTTTCTGGCGAAACGCCGTCGTGCCCAGCAGGCGTTCTTCTTCCGGATTGGTAATAAACGAGGTTTCGACCAGTACCGACGGAATTGACGGTGATTTTAGCACCACGAAAGCCGCTTGTTCGGTAGTGCGGCTGTGTAATTTATGTATAGGTTTGATTTTCTTGAGAATATGCGAACCCAGCGTCAGACTGTTTTTAATCGTATCGGTTTGCACCAGATCAAACAAAACTTGTTGTAATAGATGATCCCGGTCAGTGGCTTTTTTACCCGCCACTTCGTCCGCGCGGTTTTCACGCTCGGAGAGATACTTCGCCATGGCGCTACTGGCCCCGCGGTTGGAAAGCGCAAAAACGGAAGCGCCCGCCGCTTTCGGGTTGGTAAAACCATCGGCATGAATGGACATAAACAGATCCGCGCCGTGCTTATGGGCGATTTCCACCCGATCGTACAGCGGAATAAAGGTATCCCCTGTCCGGGTTAAACGCGCATCGATTCCGTGATTTCGCAAAATAGCGCGTACGTTTTTGGCAATTGCCAGTACGACGTGTTTTTCCTGAGAACCGTTGCGGCCAATCGCGCCGGTATCGATGCCGCCGTGTCCGGGGTCGAGCATCACCAACCGTTTACTGCCGGTTTTTTTGGTTTTGGGTTTGCTGTGACCATTACTGGTTTTTAGCGTTTCTTCTTTGGCTATTGCGTGCGACATACCTGACAGCGTCAGGGCCGCCAGACCTGTTTTGAGTACCTGGCGGCGCGAAGTGAGAGTTTTTAGGAGTTTAAAAGTGCTCATACGGCCTGAGTTGTGAAAATTAAGTTCAAGATGTTATATCGTATCGCGTAATCCGTTACGACGGTTGGTGATGAGAATTGTTTTACTTTTCATTTCAATACGTGACACATCGCCATTATGCCATTTTTTCCGCTACATCGCGTCAGATATTGGCTGAATCAGATGTTTGCGCCATAATCTTGGTTTTTCCACCCGAAAAGGCAACGAATACCATGGAAATACGCGTTTTTCGCCAGGAAGATTTCGAAGAGGTGATTACCCTCTGGGAGCGTTGCGACCTGCTGCGTCCATGGAACGATCCTGAAATGGATATTGAACGCAAGGTGAATCACGATGTCAGCTTGTTCCTCGTTGCGGAAGTTAGCGGCGAAGTCGTCGGTACGGTAATGGGCGGTTATGACGGGCATCGCGGCTCGGCGTATTACCTGGGCGTTCACCCGGAGTTCCGCGGGCGCGGCATTGCGAATGCGTTGCTTAACCGGCTGGAAAAAAAACTCATCGCCCGCGGGTGTCCGAAAATCCAAATTATGGTGCGCGATGATAACGACGTTGTGCTGGGCATGTATGAACGTCTGGGGTATGAGCATTCTGACGCCCTAAGTTTGGGTAAACGCCTGATTGAAGATGAAGAGTACTGAGTTTCATCCAGCCGATTATGATGTACACGGACGTTTACGCCTGCCGTTTCTGTTCTGGTGCGTACTGCTACTTCAGGCGCGCGCCTGGGTACTCTTTGTCATTGCCGGTTCATCCCGTGGACAGGGTAATACTTTGTTAAACTTTTTTTATCCCGACCATGATAATTTTTGGCTGGGGCTGTTGCCCGGCGTTCCGGCGGTAGTGGCGTTTTTACTCAGCGGGCGGCGTGAAGCGTTTCCTGGTGTGTGGCGCTGGCTGCGCGGATTCCTGATCCTCGCTCAACTGGTGTCGTTGTGCTGGCTGCCGGTGATGTGGCTGGGTGGCGACCCGGTCAACGGCGTCGGGCTGGCGCTGCTGCTGGCGGACATCGTCGCGCTGATCTGGCTGTTAACCAATCAACGTTTGCGTGCCTGTTTTTCCCTTGAGAAAGAATAACGGCACTTTTTGGCGAACCCGTACTCCAACCAACGTTAATTAATAAAAGAAAGGAAGTGAGATGAAATCGCTGCGTTTGACTTTACTCGCACTGCCGCTGGCGCTGACCGGCTGCTCGACGCTCTCCTCGGTCAACTGGTCTGCCGCAAATCCATGGAACTGGTTTGGTTCCTCGACAGAAGTCACTGAGCAAGGCGTGGGAGCGCTGACCGCCGCCACGCCGCTGGAAGAACCGGCTATTGCAGAGGCATTAGATGGCGATTATCGCCTGCGTAGCGGTATGAAAACCGATAACGGCAACGTGGTGCGCTTTTTCGAAGCGATGAAGGGCGACAATGTCGCGATGGTGATCAACGGCGAGCAGGGAACCGTGAGCCGTATTGATGTGCTGGACAGCGATATCCCAACCGCCGCGGGGGGCAAAATCGGTACGCCGTTTAGCGACCTTTACAGCAAAGCGTTTGGTCACTGCGAGCCGGTTTCCAGCGATAGCCATACCAGCGTCGAATGTAAAGCCGAGGGAAGTCAGCATATTAGCTATGTTTTCTCCGGCGAGTGGAGCGGACCGGAAGGCTTAATGCCTCCTGATGACGTCTTAAAAAACTGGGACGTGCGCAAAATTATCTGGCGTCGTTAATTTGCGCCTGAACAAACCGCTTCGCTTAAAAACAAGGTAAAATAGCCTCCATTAATGCCACGACTGCGTGGCATTCTCATTTTCAGGAGGAATCATGTCTCAGGTTCAAAGTGGCATTTTGCCGGAACATTGCCGTGCGGCAATTTGGATTGAAGCCAATGTAAAAGGCGACCTGGACGCCCTGCGCGCGGCCAGCAGAACATTTGCCGATAAACTGGCGACCTTCGAAGTCAAATTTCCGGACGCCCATCTTGGGGCCGTTGTGGCGTTTGGCAACAATACCTGGCGTGCCCTGAGTGGCGGCGTCGGGGCGGAAGAACTGAAAGATTTTATTCCTTATGGTAAAGGACTGGCGCCAGCCACGCAGTATGACGTGCTGATCCATATCCTTTCCCTGCGCCACGATGTGAATTTTTCTGTTGCTCAGGCGGCGATGGAAGCCTTCGGCGACTGTATCGACGTGAAAGAAGAAGTTCACGGCTTCCGTTGGGTGGAAGAACGCGATCTGAGCGGCTTTGTCGACGGGACAGAGAACCCGGCGGGCGAAGAGACGCGCCGTGAAGTGGCGGTGATCAAAGATGGCGTGGATGCTGGCGGCAGTTATGTGTTCGTGCAGCGTTGGGAACACAATCTCAAGCAACTTAACCGGATGAGTATTCACGATCAGGAGATGATGATCGGGCGTACCAAAGAAGCCAATGAAGAGATTGACGGCGATGCGCGTCCGGCAACATCTCACCTGAGCCGCGTCGATCTCAAAGAAGATGGCAAAGGGCTGAAGATTGTGCGCCAGAGCCTGCCATACGGCACCGCCAGCGGTACTCATGGTCTCTATTTCTGCGCTTACTGCGCACGCCTGCACAATATCGAACAGCAGCTTCTGAGTATGTTCGGCGATACCGACGGTAAACGCGACGCGATGCTGCGCTTCACCAAGCCGGTGACTGGCGGCTACTATTTTGCGCCGTCGCTGGATCGCCTGTTAGCGCTATAAGGTAAAACCCTGTCGGATGGCAGCGCAAACGCTTTATTCGACCTACGATTGGTAGGCCTGATAAGCGCAGCGCCATCAGGCAGAACAGCATAAAAATGCCCATCCCCGCCTCCGCGGGGATTTTTTTACCTAATATTTACCTGAATTAGTGAGCTATTCCTCAGCACTTATTTGTTATTACTGTATTTTCAGTGTTAATGGAGTGTAAGACTCCATATTCAAAAGGAGACATTGAAAATGGGTAAACTCACGGGCAAGACAGCATTGATTACGGGCGCATCGCAGGGCATTGGCGAAGGGATCGCTCGCGTATTCGCACGCCACGGCGCGAACTTAATCTTGCTGGATATCTCCGATGAGATTGAAAAGCTGGCGGATGAGCTGGGCGGGCGCGGGCATCGCTGTACTGCCGTTAAGGCTGACGTCAGAGATTTTGCTTCGGTGCAGGCGGCGGTTGCGCGCGCCAAAGAGACTGAAGGTAGAATTGATATTTTGGTGAATAACGCTGGCGTGTGCCGTCTGGGCAACTTCCTCGATATGAGTGAAGAAGATCGCGATTTCCACATTGATATTAATATTAAAGGTGTCTGGAACGTCACCAAAGCCGTCCTGCCGGAGATGATTAAACGTAAAGATGGCCGCATTGTGATGATGTCTTCCGTCACGGGAGATATGGTGGCGGACCCGGGTGAAACGGCCTATGCGCTGTCAAAAGCCGCCATTGTCGGTTTAACCAAATCGCTGGCGGTAGAGTATGCGCAGTCCGGTATTCGCGTGAATGCCATTTGCCCCGGTTATGTAAGAACGCCGATGGCGGAAAGCATTGCCCGTCAGTCTAACCCTGACGATCCGGAATCGGTATTAACGGAAATGGCAAAAGCTATTCCGCTACGCCGTCTTGCCGATCCGCTGGAAGTAGGGGAACTGGCGGCATTTCTGGCTTCCGATGAGTCCAGCTATCTTACCGGAACGCAAAACGTCATTGATGGCGGCAGTACCCTGCCTGAAAGCGTAAGCGTAGGCGTCTGATTGATGCCGGTCTCCTCCCCGCGCCGCGTGGGGAGGGATTCTCTTATTCCCTTTTCAACTTTCAAATCATCAAACGGTATATAAAACCGTTACTCCTTTAGCGCTGGTTATAAATATGATGACCATAAGAAAGTCATTAAATTTATAAGGGTGCGCAATGGCCGTTAACTTACTGAAAAAGAGACCCCTGACGCTGGCAGCAATGCTGTTACTGGCAGGGCAGGCGCAGGCAACGGAGCTGCTGAACAGCTCATACGATGTCTCCCGCGAGCTGTTTGCCGCCCTTAACCCGCCGTTTGAGCAACAATGGGCGAAGGATAACGGCGGCGATAAGCTGACGATTAAGCAGTCTCATGCCGGGTCATCAAAACAGGCGCTGGCGATTTTGCAGGGACTGAAGGCAGACGTCGTGACCTACAATCAGGTGACCGACGTACAGATTCTCCATGATAAAGGCAAACTGATCCCTGCCGACTGGCAAAGCCGTCTGCCGAACAACAGTTCGCCATTCTATTCCACGATGGGCTTCCTGGTGCGCAAGGGGAACCCGAAAAATATTCACGACTGGAGCGATCTTGTACGTTCCGACGTGAAGCTGATTTTCCCTAACCCAAAAACCTCCGGCAACGCCCGTTACACGTATCTGGCGGCATGGGGCGCAGCGGATAACGCGGACGGCGGCGATAAAGCCAAAACCGAACAGTTTATGACCCAGTTCCTGAAAAACGTCGAAGTGTTTGATACCGGCGGTCGCGGCGCTACGACTACCTTTGCCGAGCGTGGTCTGGGCGATGTGCTGATTAGTTTTGAATCGGAAGTGAACAACATCCGCAAACAATATGAAGCCCAGGGATTTGAAGTGGTGATCCCGAAAACGAACATTCTTGCTGAATTCCCGGTTGCCTGGGTGGATAAAAACGTGCAGGCCAACGGCACAGAAAAAGCCGCCAAAGCTTACCTGAACTGGCTGTATAGCCCGCAGGCGCAGACCATCATTACCAATTACTACTACCGCGTGAGTAACCCGGAAATCATGGGCAAGCAAGCAGATAAATTCCCGCAGACCGAACTGTTCCGCGTGGAAGACAAGTTTGGCACGTGGCCTGAGGTGATGAAAACGCACTTTGCCAGCGGCGGCGAGCTGGACAAACTGTTGGCGGCGGGGCGTAAGTAATGCTTGCCGTTTCTTCCCGACGCGTGCTGCCCGGCTTTACGTTAAGCCTCGGCACCAGTTTGCTGTTTGTCTGCCTGATCCTACTGTTGCCGTTGAGCGCGCTGGTGATGCAGCTCTCACAGATGAGCTGGGCGCAATACTGGGATGTCGTGACCAACCCTCAGGTGGTGGCTGCCTATAAAGTGACGCTACTGGCGGCATTTGTAGCGTCGATTTTTAACGGCGTGTTTGGCCTGTTGATGGCGTGGATTTTGACCCGCTACCGTTTTCCAGGGCGCACGTTGCTGGATGCGCTGATGGATCTGCCGTTTGCGCTGCCGACAGCGGTGGCGGGGTTAACGCTGGCCTCGCTGTTCTCAGTGAACGGTTTCTACGGTCAGTTTCTAGCGCAGTTTGATATCAAAGTGACCTATACCTGGCTCGGTATTGCGGTGGCGATGGCCTTTACCAGCATTCCATTTGTGGTACGCACCGTCCAGCCGGTACTGGAAGAGCTGGGGCCGGAATATGAAGAAGCGGCACAAACGCTGGGGGCCACCCGCCTGCAAAGTTTTCGCAAAGTCGTGCTGCCTGAGCTGTCGCCTGCGCTGATTGCCGGCGTGGCGCTCTCTTTTACCCGTAGCCTTGGCGAGTTTGGCGCGGTGATTTTTATCGCTGGAAATATTGCCTGGAAAACAGAAGTGACCTCGCTGATGATTTTTGTGCGTTTGCAGGAGTTTGATTACCCCGCCGCCAGCGCCATTGCCTCGGTGATCCTTGCGGCGTCACTGCTGCTGCTGTTCTCAATTAACACTCTGCAAAGTCGCTTTGGTCGACGTGTGGTAGGTCATTAATGGCGGAAGTGACTCAATTGAAGCGATACGACGTCCCCCGTATTAACTGGGGAAAATGGTTTCTGATTGGCGTCGGGATGCTGGTTTCGGCGTTTATCCTGCTGGTGCCGATGATTTACATCTTCGTGCAGGCGTTCAGCAAAGGGTTAATGCCGGTACTGCAAAATCTGGCCGATCCGGACATGCTGCACGCCATCTGGCTGACGGTGTTGATTGCCTTGATCGCAGTGCCGGTGAATCTGGTGTTCGGTATTCTGCTGGCGTGGCTGGTGACGCGCTTTAACTTCCCCGGACGTCAGCTACTGCTGACCCTGCTGGATATTCCCTTTGCCGTCTCACCGGTGGTGGCTGGTCTGGTTTATCTGTTGTTTTATGGTTCCAACGGCCCGTTGGGCGGCTGGCTGGATGAGCATAATTTGCAAATGATGTTCTCCTGGCCGGGGATGGTACTGGTCACTATTTTTGTCACCTGCCCGTTTGTGGTGCGCGAACTGGTGCCAGTGATGCTCAGCCAGGGCAGTCAGGAAGATGAGGCGGCGATTTTACTGGGCGCATCCGGCTGGCAAATGTTTCGCCGCGTGACGTTGCCGAATATTCGCTGGGCGCTACTCTACGGCGTGGTGTTAACCAACGCCCGCGCGATTGGCGAGTTTGGCGCGGTGTCGGTGGTGTCCGGCTCGATTCGCGGCGAAACGTTATCGCTACCGTTACAGATTGAATTACTGGAGCAGGACTACAACACCGTCGGCTCCTTTACCGCCGCCGCATTGTTGACGCTAATGGCGATTATTACCCTGTTTTTGAAGAGCATGTTGCAATGGCGTCTGGAGAATCAGGAAAAACGCGCGCAACAGGAGGAAAATCATGAGCATTGAGATCGCCAGAATTAAGAAATCCTTTGGTCGCACTCAGGTACTGAATGATATCTCGCTGGATATTCCTTCCGGCCAGATGGTTGCCTTGTTGGGGCCGTCAGGTTCCGGCAAAACGACGCTGCTGCGCATTATTGCCGGGCTGGAGCATCAGTCCAGCGGTCATATTCGTTTCCACGGTACGGACGTTAGCCGCCTGCACGCGCGTGAGCGTAAAGTCGGTTTTGTGTTTCAGCACTATGCGCTGTTTCGCCATATGACGGTGTTTGACAACATCGCTTTTGGCCTGACGGTGCTGCCGCGACGCGACCGCCCAACTGCGGCGGCGATTAAAACGAAAGTGACGCAATTGCTGGAGATGGTGCAACTGGCGCACCTCGCGGATCGCTTCCCCGCCCAGCTTTCCGGCGGACAAAAACAGCGCGTGGCGCTGGCGCGCGCGCTTGCCGTAGAACCGCAAATTCTACTGTTGGATGAACCCTTTGGCGCGCTGGATGCCCAGGTACGTAAAGAGTTACGTCGCTGGTTGCGCCAGCTACATGAAGAACTGAAATTCACCAGCGTCTTTGTCACCCACGATCAGGAAGAGGCGACGGAAGTGGCGGATCGGGTGGTGGTGATGAGTCAGGGCAATATCGAACAGGCTGATGCGCCGGATCGAGTGTGGCGTGAACCGGCAACTCGCTTCGTACTGGAGTTTATGGGCGAGGTGAACCGCCTGACAGGCACCGTCCGCGGCGGGCAGTTTCACGTTGGCGCGCATCGCTGGCCGCTGGGTTATACGCCCGCGTACCAGGGGCCGGTCGATCTGTTCCTGCGTCCGTGGGAGGTGGATATTAGCCGCCGCACCAGCCTGGATTCTCCGCTACCAGTACAGGTCATTGAGGCCAGCCCGAAAGGTCACTATACACAGTTAGTGGTACAGCCGCTGGGGTGGTATCACGATCCGCTGACGGTGGTGATGGCGGGTGAGGATGTTCCGGTTCGCGGCGAGCGTTTGTTTGTTGGACTGCAAAAAGCGCGTCTGTATAACGGCGACCAGCGTATTGAAACGCGTGAAGAGGAACTTGCTCTGGCGCAATCGGCCTGATAGGTTAATTTGTATAGTTATCGCCCGGTGGCGCTACGCATACCGGGCTTTTTTACGAGCTGAAAACGTGAATACATTAGAACAAACCATCGGCAATACGCCGCTGGTCAAATTACAACGTCTGGGGCCGGATAACGGCAGTGAAATCTGGGTCAAGCTGGAAGGCAATAATCCGGCAGGATCGGTGAAAGATCGCGCGGCGCTATCGATGATTGTCGAGGCGGAAAAGCGCGGGGAAATTAAACCGGGCGATGTCCTGATTGAAGCGACCAGCGGCAACACTGGCATTGCGCTGGCGATGATCGCCGCGCTGAAAGGTTATCGCATGAAGCTGTTGATGCCGGACAACATGAGCCAGGAGCGTCGGGCGGCAATGCGGGCCTATGGCGCGGAACTGATTCTGGTCACTAAAGAGCAGGGAATGGAAGGGGCGCGCGATTTAGCGCTCGCTATGTCTGAACGAGGCGAGGGCAAACTGCTCGATCAGTTTAATAATCCTGATAATCCCTACGCTCACTACACCACCACCGGCCCGGAAATCTGGCGGCAAACGTCAGGTCGCATCACTCACTTTGTCTCCAGCATGGGCACGACCGGCACCATTACCGGCGTGTCGCGTTTTCTGCGCGAGCAGAAAAAGCCGGTGACGATTGTCGGTTTGCAGCCGGAAGAGGGCAGCAGTATTCCGGGCATTCGCCGCTGGCCTGCGGAATATATGCCGGGCATTTTTAACGCCTCGCTGGTAGATGAGGTGCTGGATATTCATCAGAATGATGCCGAAAACACCATGCGTGAACTGGCCGTTCGTGAAGGCATTTTCTGCGGCGTGAGTTCCGGCGGCGCGGTAGCGGGCGCGTTACGCGTCGCACGAGCCACGCCCGGCGCGATAGTGGTGGCGATCATCTGCGATCGCGGCGACCGTTACTTGTCTACCGGCGTGTTTGGTGAAGAGCATTTCAGCCAGGGGGCAGGGATTTAAACTACCAGATTATTCTGCGGACCGATTCGTATTATAGAAACAGGGCGAGCATACTTTGTTAAACGGGCTTAACAATGTCATGTTTACCGCATTTAAATGCGGTGGCTTCAGGATGTGACTCGATTGAGTATCTTAAAAATAAACAAATCGATCGTATTTTGATCTTTTATTATTTGTTTTAACAAAGTGTGCTCGCCGCCCTGATCCGGCGCAAAGGTTTAGCGGGAAAGAGGCTCTGGCAATGGATCTGGGGCATGAAGATGGGCGTGGGTGGTACTGTAAGTATCCCGCATAATCGTGCCATTCACATTTAGAGATCATCCGGCATAATCAATCTGCCAACGAAGGAGATCGCTATGCGTAAAGCCCGTTTTACTGAGCATCAGATCATCACTGTGATTAAGTCGGTTGAAGCTGGACGAACCGTTAAAGATGTCTGCCGGGAGGCCGGTATCTCTGAGGCCACCTACTATAACTGGAAGTCCAGATACGGCGGCATGGAAGCTTCTGATATTAAAAAGATAAAAGATCTTGAGGACGAGAACCGACGCCTCAAACAGATGTTTGCCGACCTGAGCCTTGAGAACCGGGCGCTGAAAGACGTTATCGAAAAAAAGCTTTAAAACCAGCCTTTAAGCGTGAGCTGGTCACTCATCTGATAACGGCATTCGGACTCAGTATCCGTCAGGCCTGCCGGAGCCTGAACCTGAGCAGAACGGTTTATCATTACCGTCCGGATAACACACGTGACGAACCCGTTATTACCGCATTGCAGGCAGCAGCTGAACGGTATCCACGATACGGTTTTCCGAAGCTTTTTCAGGTTCTGCGGCGGCAGGGATACATGTGGAATCACAAAAGGATCCACCGTATTTATTGTCTGCTGAAGCTGAATTTTCGCCGTAAGGGCAAACAACGGCTGCCGGTGCGTAACCCCTCGCCACTGGCCACACCGGAAGCGCTGAACCAGAGCTGGTCTGTCGATTTTATGCATGATGCCCTGGTCTGTGGGCGTCGTTTTCGCACGTTCAATGTCGTTGATGACTTTAACCGTGAGGCGTTGTCGATTGAAATAGATCTGAATCTGCCAGCCCCACGAGTGGTCCGTGTACTCGACAGGATCGCGGCAAATCGTGGCTATCCGGTCATGCTACGCATGGATAATGGTCCGGAATTTATCTCACTTGCACTGGCTGAATGGGCAGAGCAACATGCAGTAAAACTGGAATTTATTCAGCCGGGTAAGCCGACGCAGAACGCTTTTATTGAGCGCTTTAACCGAACATACCGTACAGAAATACTCGATTTTTATCTGTTCAGAACGCTGAATGAAGCGCGGGAAATCACGGAAAGATGGGTGTCAGAATATAACTGTGAACGCCCTCATGAATCACTGAACAATATGACGCCGGAGGAATATCGGCAACACAATCATTTGGCCGGGATCTCAAAAAATGCCTGGAACTAAAACGGGTCTATTTACAGTACGTGGTACAAGTTTTATGGGAAGTGAAGTTAGGTTAATGAAATAACTATTGCCTAATGGTTTAGCGGTAATTTCGTGAACTTCCAGAAGTATAGACAGTTAATGGATAGAGCCAATATTTTTTGTAACTTACACGATAATGAGTATATACATTACGATTGCTGTGTTCATAATAATCACTCTGCTATTTTATTTTTTTCGATTTTTATTCACTCGCGTAAAAATATATGTAATAAGCAAAGGTACAATAATCAAAGCTACATATCCATTTATATAAAAATATACATCAATATAAGTTTTCATATATAAATGAAAGAACAAGAACAAGAACAACATCGTTAAGAAAGAAAATAAATAAAATAACGACACAATAATTCTATTATAGAAAAACAATGTAACGAAGATGATAAAATTTAAACTTAAAATTACCCACCAGTTTATAAATACGGTTTCTGTAACACCCATACCATGAGCATTAACCACATCAGGTATAAATACTAAATTGAGTAGATATATATTTTTATTCAATATCGAATGTAAGAATGACATAAAATTATTCATACAATAGTTAAATTTTGATTTGAATTTTAAGATGGCATATTCAAATGTTTTTATAGTTCTTTCATACAATTTCTCTGATTCATTTATGGATGCTCCCTTAATTTGCATTATTACTAGTGTGCATGAATTCATTTCTATACACCAGTTATAATACAACTAGTTAATCCGATAAGAAACACATATATATAGATCACAATAATTAACCATTTTTTCTTAATGTTAGTAAATAACATCATTAAAATAACTGCAATTAAAATATGCCACCAAACATTCATTATTCCAATAATCAAAGATGTAATCCATAAAACAAAAATACCAACTAATGAATATTTAGATACATCACCCATTGCAATCTCAATGAACAAGATTAGCAATGAAATTGAAAAAAATGATCCAATTAGCAAAATAATTATAGTTCTAATATGCCTCATTCCTTGCATTCCATTGTGTACACTTCATCCTACAAGCATGGATCTTATTCAGTAACTGTTTTATCCGTTTCAGTAATCAGCGCGTGCAAGAAAGGCTGTGCATTTTCATCCGCTTTACCGGGAATTTTAACGATATAGGGCTTTCCGGTGATGGACGACGACGACGCGACTTTATCGATAAACTGTTCGGCGGTGTCGATACGATTGCGCGTGTTGCCCAGTTTTAAGCGCAGGTGCGATACGGCTTCCTCGCAGTTATGCGCATCACCGTTACGAACGAATGTCAGATCCTTTTTCTGCGCCAGCGCATTAAGCATGGCGTTAATGCGCGCTTCTTCATGGGCGTTTAGCTTCGCCCAGGCGGGTAGAGTCAGCAGGAGCGCAACGACGGCGCAGACAATTTTCTTCATGGTAAAATCCTTTTTCATGCGATAATCACTGCACTTCAGACCGTTAGCCGGGTAATAAGTTGCACTCCTGGTGTGGTTATTTCTGTGAGTGCGCCAGCGTGAGTTCATCCAGAAAACGCCACAGCTTTTCATTCATTTGCTGGTAATCCCATGCGCGCATCTCGGCGACCGAGCGGATAAAACGCTTCCCTTGCGCGTCGGCCAGCTCCTGCTGCGAATGTTGGATTAATCCTTCAACCGCCTCGACGGTAAATTCCATATGACACTGGAAGCCGTAGACAAAATTGCCGTACTGCACTATCTGACGTGGACAGCCGGCACTTTCAGCCAGCACGGTCGCCTGATCGGTGAGTCCTGGCATATCGTTGTGCCAGTGGCCGACGGTTAACGTGGAGCCAAAGTGGGCGATAAGCGGATGCCGCAGACCGGCTTCAGTGAGCGTAATAGGGTAGTGACCAATCTCTTTTTCCGGACTTTGGCACACAGCGGTGCCCAGCGCCTCGCCAATGAGCTGCGAACCAAGACAAATGCCGATAACCATTCGCCGGGCCGTAATCGCCTGATTAATTAAGTGCTGTTCGGCGCGAGAGTCAAAGTACGGGCACTCTTCGCGGGTGGTGCGCGGCGACTGCGGACCGCCAAATACCACGAGCATATCGAACTCATCGGCATTGGGCGGTAGCGCTTCTCCGGCATAGACGCGCGACCATGAAATGGTATAACCGCGATCTTCAGCCCATTTCAGATAAGCGCCAGCGGATTCAAACGACTCATGGACAACAAAATGAACTCGCACGTTATTTTCTCCTGTTAGCGATTTAGCGCCTGATGGATATCAGCCGCCAGCGTGTTGATCTCGCCGTCATTTAATGTCGACAGCGTGATACGTAGACCGTGAGACGGCGCGCTTACGCCAAAGGCTTCTCCCTCACGTACCAGCCAGCCGGATTTTGCCAACGTAAACGCGGTAGCCTGGCTATGGGTGTCCAGCGGGAGCCAGGTATTCACGCCGTCGCCGGGAGAAATGGCGATGCCATATTGCTGTAGGGCGCGGGCCAGTTTTTGTTGCCGGGCGGCGTAAAACAGCCGCGTTTGCGCCAGCCTGTGCTGATACTCAGGGTCGGTCAGGCAGGCGTAGACCAGATCCTGTAACAGATGGCTGACCCACTGACTACCGGCATTTAGCCGCAGCCGAAGTTTTGCCGAGGTCGCGCTGTCGCTGGCGACAATAGCAAGACGTAAATCGGGGCCGAGGGCTTTGGAAACGGAGCGTATCACCGCCCAGTGTTGCGTTGTCTGCGCAATAACCGGCTGCCAGGGCGACGAAGAAAGCAGGGCGAAGTGATCGTCGATAATGACCACTACCTGAGGGTAACGCGCCAGTATATTTTGCAGCGCAGCGGCACGGCGAGCGCTCAGGCTACAGCCGGTAGGGTTGTGCGCGCGCGGCGTTAAGATCACTGCCCGCGCGCCCTGGTTTAGCGCCTGTTCCAGCTTTTCAGGCTGCATTCCTTCGCTATCCACACTGACCGGGCTGGCGCTAAAACCGGCATAGCGCAGCATATTGATACTGCTTAAAAAACAGGGATCTTCCACCGCGACGCTGTCGCCCGGCAGCAGATGCGCGCAAAGCAGTCTTTCGATAGCGTCGATAGCTCCGCTGGTGATATCAATTTCGCCTGCGACGGGAGTGGCATCCCGTAGCCAGCGCGCCGCCCAGGCGTGTAGTTCAGGGGAAACGGGCGCATCGCCGTAGAGATGCGGCGTGCGGCTGAGACGGGCAAAATAACGGCTGAGGTCAGGCAGACGCTGCGGATCGGGATTGCCGCCGGAAAGGTCGTGCAGAGGCGTATGCGGATCGCCGCCTTCCAGCGCTACGGGAGACGGACTGCCTTTAATCACCGTCCCATTGCGGCCTAAACTTTGCGCCAGTCCCGCCGTTATCAGCCGTTTATACGCCGCTGCGACGGTATTGCGGTTCACCTTTAATTCGCTTGCCAGCTCCCGTACCGGCGGGAGCGAATCCTCCGCCCGTAACGTGCCGGCGATAATGTGTTGACGGATACTGTCAAAAATTTCGTTAGCGGTTTTTCCGTCGATCATTATTGACCTATGACAAAATGAATTTTAGCATATGACAATGATAATGAGGCGGTAGCCTGCTGTCCAGCGAGAGGAAAATTTTATGGGACAAGAGAGTGATATTCAGTCAGTGCTCTTCGACGACAACCATCGGGCATTACAGACCGATATCGTCGCCGTCCAGTCACAGGTCGTGTACGGCAGCGTAGGCAACAGTATCGCTGTTCCGGCCATTAAAGCGCAGGGATTACGCGTGACGGCGGTCCCGACGGTGCTGTTCAGCAATACGCCGCACTATAAAACCTTTTATGGCGGCATTATTCCCGCCGAGTGGTTTGCAGGCTACCTTACGGCGTTGAATGAGCGCGATGCGCTACGTGAATTAAAAGCGATTACCACCGGTTACATGGGCAGCGCAGACCAAATTGTCTTGCTTTCGAAGTGGCTAATGGCGATCCGGGCTTCGCATCCGGAGGTGTGTATTCTTGTTGATCCCGTCATTGGCGATACCGACAGTGGAATGTATGTGCAGGCGGAAATTCCGCAGGCTTATCGCACACATTTGTTGCCGCAGGCGCAGGGGCTAACGCCGAACGTATTTGAGCTGGAGATGCTGAGTGGTAAACCGTGTCGCACGCTGGAAGAGGCGGTGGCGGCGGCGCAATCGCTGCTTTCCGATACGCTGAAATGGGTGGTTATCACCAGCGCGCCGGGCGAATCTATGGAGACCATAACGGTTGCCGTCGTTACCGCGCAGGTCGTGGAGGTCTTTGCCCATCCGCGGGTGGCGACGGAGTTAAAAGGGACGGGAGATCTCTTCTGCGCCGAGCTGGTCAGCGGTATTGTGCAGGGAAAAAAACTGACGACCGCGGCAAAAGATGCGGCGCAGCGCGTGCTGGAGGTGATGACCTGGACACAGCAGTGTGGCTGTGATGAGTTAATTCTGCCGCCGGCAGGGGAGGCGCGATGAAGAGTTATCGGCTGGTGGTTCGCCAGCAGGGGCGTATCGTGGGGCATTTTGAAACGAGCGGGCTGGACGCGCTGGAAGATATCTGCGTGGCGCGGGCGATGTTTGGCATCACTGGCGGCTATCAGTGCGAGTTGCAAGTGTCCGATTCCGAACGCAGGATGCTGGAGAGTGGCCCGGATGGGATGAAGATCCTGATGCGCGAGAAGTGCTTTCGCCCGGTGACCTCGCAGTTGTAACCCGTGGATTGGCGCTGAAATGTTCGCAACCTTGTAGGCCTGATAAGCGTAGCGCCATCAGGCAGTACGCCGCACCATCGCCGGATGGCGGCGCAAGAACAGGCAAAAAAAATGGCGCCCAAAGGCGCCATTCTTCACTGCGGCAAGAATTACTTCTTAATGCGGATAACCGGAGTTTCACCCACGGTCACGCTACCGGACAGTTTGATCAGTTCTTTGATTTCATCCATGTTGGAGATAACAACCGGAGTCAGGGTAGACTTGGCTTTTTCTTCCAGCAACGGCAGATCGAACTCGATGACCGGATCGCCAACTTTCACGCGCTGACCTTCTTCAGCAATACGCTTGAAGCCTTCGCCTTTCAGCTCAACGGTGTCGATACCGAAGTGAACGAACAGCTCAATGCCGCTATCGGATTCGATAGAGAACGCATGGTTGGTTTCAAAGATTTTGCCGATGGTACCGTCAACAGGGGCGACCATTTTGTTACCGGTTGGTTTGATAGCGATGCCATCACCAACGATTTTTTCAGCAAAAACTACATCCGGCACGTCTTCGATGTTGACGATCTCGCCAGAGAGCGGGGCAACAATCTCAATAGTTCCGGTGTCTTTCTTATCATCAGAAACCAGAGATTTTAGTTTATCGAACAAACCCATGATCTTCTCCTAAGCAGTAAATTGGGCCGCATCTCGTGGATTAGCAGATTGTTTTTTCTTCAATGAACTTGTTAACCAGCGTCATTAACTCGTCCGTTGTCGGTTGAGCAAGAGCCTGCTCTGCTAACACCTTCGCATCTTCGAAGTTCGTGTTACGGATAATCTTCTTAATGCGCGGGATAGAAATGGCGCTCATAGAGAATTCGTCCAGACCCATCCCCAGCAACAGAAGTGTAGCACGTTCGTCGCCTGCAAGCTCACCACACATGCCAGTCCATTTACCTTCTGCATGAGAAGCATCAATAACTTGCTTGATCAAGTTCAGTACGGACGGTGACATTGGCTGGTAAAGGTGTGAAATCATATCATTACCACGGTCAACTGCCAGGGTGTACTGCGTTAAATCATTGGTGCCGATACTAAAGAAATCAACTTCTTTGGCTAAATGACGCGCAATTGTCGCCGCAGCCGGTGTTTCCACCATCACGCCAATCTCAATGCTTTCGTCAAATGCTTTACCTTCGTCACGCAGTTCCTGTTTGTAGATTTCAATCTCTTTGCGCAGCGCGCGAACTTCTTCAACAGAGATGATCATCGGGAACATAATGCGCAATTTACCGAAAGCGGAGGCACGCAGAATCGCGCGAACCTGGTCACGCAGGATCTCTTTGCGATCCATGGCGATACGCACGGCGCGCCAGCCCAGGAACGGGTTCTCTTCTTTCGGGAAGTTCATGTACGGCAGCTCTTTGTCGCCGCCAATGTCCATGGTACGGACGATAACCGCCTGCGAGCCGCATGCTTCAGCGACCGCTTTATAGGCGGCAAACTGCTCTTCTTCCGTCGGCAGCGCGTCGCGATCCATGAACAGGAATTCAGTACGATACAGACCAACGCCTTCCGCGCCGTTACGCTCAGCGCCTTCAACGTCGCGAACGGTACCGATGTTGGCGCAAACTTCAACCTGATGTCCATCCAGCGTGATTGCCGGCAGATCTTTCAGTTTTGCGAGTTCCGCTTTCTCGGTCGCAACCTGCTCCTGGACGGCGCGCAGTTGCTCAATAACATCGTTGGTCGGGTTGACGTAAACCTGGTTGTTTACGGCATCCAGAATCAGATAGTCGCCGTTTTTCACCTGAGAGGTGACGCTACCGGTACCTACGATCGCTGGCAGTTCCAGAGAACGCGCCATGATGGAGGTATGAGACGTGCGTCCGCCCGCGTCGGTGATGAAGCCCAGCACTTTCTGCAGGTTCAGCTGTGCGGTTTCTGACGGCGTCAGGTCAGCGGCAACCAGGATAACTTCTTCCTGAATCGCGCTCAGATCGATAATGGCCAGACCCAGGATGTTGCGCAACAGGCGCTTACCGATATCACGTACGTCAGCCGCACGCTCTTTCAGGTATTCGTCATCCAGTTCTTCCAGGGCAGTGGCCTGACCTTCGATAACTTCATGTGCGGCTGCGTCAGCCGTCATGTGCTTATCTTTAATCAGGGCTATGATTTCCTGCTCCAGCTCCTCATCTTCGAGCAGCATAATATGCCCTTCAAAGATGGCTTCTTTTTCTTCACCGAACGTTTCACCAGCTTTTGTCTTGATCGCTTCCAGTTGCGCAGATGCCTTGGCACGACCGCTCAGAAAACGTTCAACTTCCTGATCAACCTTGTCGGCAGAAATTTTTTTCCGGTCAATGACGATTTCGTCTTCTTTCAGCAGCAGTGCTTTGCCGAAAGCGATACCCGGGGATGCTAAAATGCCTGAAATCATAACCCTACCTTACTTGTGACTGATTTTTAAAAGAACCCGGAAAAAAACTTACTCGAGTTCCGCCATCAGTTTGACCAGATGTTCAACCGCTTTCTGCTCATCTTCACCTTCTGCGGAGATGGTGACGACGGTGCCTTGAGTCAGGCCCAGAGTCTGCAGTTTAAACAGGCTTTTCGCGCTGGCGCTTTTGCCGTTGGAAGTCACAGTAATCTCAGAAGTGAAGCCTTTTGCTTCTTTAACAAACTGAGCAGCAGGGCGGGTGTGCAGACCGTTCGGAGCGGTAATGGTAACTTCTTGCTGGAACATTGTATTTCCCCAACTTATAGGTTTAGTGTTGTGGAACTAAAGTCTAGCCTGGCGGCTCAACTTTAGCCTGTATTGTTAGCGCCGGCGTAAACGGGACGCGACACAAAAGGTGTTCTACGCAATCCGTTGCTGGCAACTTATGGCCGCTGACGTTTCGCTCGTCATTAAACATTATGCCGCGAAAGGAAGATTTGAACCAAATCATAAAATCGATTCAGCTAACGCTTTTCCTGTAACGATTAATTTCGCGCATCAAAATAATTAGTCTGGTTAAATACCAGTTCCGGCAGGGTGAATCAATGCCAGGTGAGGTGAAAGTTTGAAGCAGGCCACAAAAAAGCACCCAAAAAGGTGCTTTTTTACGCGTTTTTAACATGCTGGCATCACTGTTGCAGTTCTTTCTCAGTAAAGAGATCGGCGAACAACGCGGTGCTCAGATAACGCTCACCTGATGAGGGTAGGATAACCACAATATTCTTATTGGTAAAGCTTTCATCTTCCTGCAGCTTAAGCGCTGCAGCAACTGCGGCGCCGGAAGAAATTCCCGCCAGAATACCTTCCTCTTCCATCAGACGGCGCGCGGTAGAAATGGCCTCTTCATTGGTGATGCCAACCACTTTATCAATCAGTTTCAGATCCAGGTTGCCTGGGATGAAGCCTGCGCCGATGCCCTGAATTTTATGCGGGCCCGGTTTGATCTCTTCACCAGCCAGCGCCTGGGCGATAACCGGGGAGTCAGTGGGTTCTACCGCAACGGTGATAAGATCGGTTTTACCCTTCGTCCCTTTGATATAACGCGTGACGCCGGTTAACGTACCGCCAGTGCCGACGCCGGAGATAAACACATCCACCTGACCATCGGTGTCTTCCCAGATTTCCGGGCCGGTGGTTTTTTCATGGATTTCCGGGTTGGCAGGGTTGCTGAACTGCTGGAGCAGGAGATATTTTTGCGGATCGCTGGCGACAATTTCTTCGGCTTTCTGAATAGCGCCTTTCATCCCTTTCGCCCCTTCGGTCAGCACCAGATTCGCGCCTAATGCTTTGAGTAGCTTGCGGCGTTCAATGCTCATGGTTTCCGGCATGGTCAGGGTGAGTTTGTAACCGCGCGCGGCGGCGACATACGCCAGCGCAATACCGGTGTTGCCGCTGGTCGGCTCGACCAGTTCCACGCCAGGTTTCAGTACGCCACGCTTTTCGGCATCCCAAATCATATTGGCGCCGATACGGCACTTGACGCTGAAGCTCGGGTTGCGCGACTCCACCTTCGCCAGAATGCGTCCATTACCGATACGGTTCAGTCGAACCAGCGGCGTATGACCGATAGTCAGCGAGTTATCTTCATAAATCTTACTCATGGCCTGTCCTTAACTGTATGAAATTGGGATACCTTCCCAGCATACCTTCCAGCCAGATATGGGGAAGTAAGGATTTCGCATATCTATATGCTGATGGGAAATAATGGTTATCAGTATGGAATAAGAGACAGCATAAGCCATCTCTTATTTATACATTTTTACGTTATTTCCATAACGCGTGCTTAGCACGCCAGCAATCAACCCACATTGCCGTCGCGCCACAGACGGCGACAGGCATAATGAACAGGTTAAGCACCGGAATCATCGTAAAGAGGCTGGTGAGCGCGCCAAATTGCATATTCGCCACCTTCTGCGTGCGCAACGCGGCGCGCATCGTTTTAAACGGCACTTTGTGGTTATCAAACGGGTAGTCGCAATACTGGATCGCCAGCATCCAGGCGCTGAACAAAAACCACAGCACCGGCGCGATGGTTTGGCCAATGCCAGGAATAAAATAGAGAACCAGCAGCACAATAGCACGCGGCAGATACCACGCCAGCTTTTGCCATTCACGTTTCATAATGCGCGGTACATCTTTCATGATGCCGAGTATGCCGGTATCTGGCGGCGTGGCGCCGGTTAACCGCGCCTCAAGCTGTTCGGCTAAAAGGCCGTTAAACGGCGCGGCGATCCAGTTGGCGAGGGTAGAGAAAAAATAGCCAAAGACCAACAGAACAGAGATAACTGCAATCGGCCACAGCAGATAGCTCAGCCATTGCAGCCAGTCCGGCACATGACTCATCAACGAAGGTATCCAGGCGTCAAGCTGGGTAAACAGCCACCAAAATGCGCCGCCCATCAGCACAATGTTGACCAGCAGAGGTAAAATAACAAAGCGGCGGATTCCCGGTAGGGTGACTAACTTCCATCCTTGCGAGAAATAATAGACGCCGCTACGTGGTACGGTTGTGGATGATGAAACCATATTCAGGACATACTCCTTTTTCTTAAAGCCCTGGGTAAACGTGGGATATCTTACCCGGTTATCAGACGGTGGATAGTTCGGAAATGTTCGAAAAAACAGCAAAAAGCACATTTTCCTTCATCTTTATGCTGCGAAAGCCAACAGTACACTTGCACTTGACGTAATCGGCAAATACTCTTAGTGAGTAAATGTTTGCCGTGGTGGCAAGGTGTTAGAACAACAGAGAATATAATGATGCAGGATTTGCGTCTGATATTAATCATTGTTGGCGCGATCGCCATAATCGCTTTACTGGTACATGGTTTCTGGACCAGCCGTAAAGAACGATCTTCTATGTTCCGCGATCGTCCACTAAAACGCATGAAATCGAAACGCGACGACGACTCGTATGACGACGATGTCGAAGAAGACGAAGGCGTGGGTGAAGTTCGTGTTCACCGCGTAAATCATGCCCCCGGCCAGTCGCAGGAGCATGATGCCCCTCGTCAGTCGCCGCAACACCAGTACCAGCCGCCTTATGCGTCTGCGCAACCGCGTCCAGCGGCGCCGCCGCAGCCGCAAGCGCCGATGCAACAGCCGGTTCAGCAACCGGTCCAACCTGCGCCGCAGCCTCAGCAGGTTCAGCCATCTGCGCCGCCGGTACAGCCGCCGCAACAGCAGCCTGCACCGCCGTCGCAAGCGCCGCAGCCTGTTGCGCAGCCCGCGCCGCCGCCATCAGCGCAAACCTTCCAGCCTGCGGAACCTGTGGTTGAGGCGGAACCGGTAGTGGAAGAAGCGCCGGTTGTGGAAAAACCGCAGCGTAAAGAGGCGGTCATCATTATGAACGTCGCGGCCCATCATGGCAGCGAGCTTAATGGTGAAGTGTTACTGAACAGTATTCAGCAGTCAGGCTTTAAATTTGGCGATATGAATATTTTCCATCGTCATTTGAGCCCGGACGGCAGCGGCCCGGCCTTGTTCAGTCTCGCGAATATGGTCAATCCGGGAACGTTCGATCCTGAAATGACGGACTTCACTACGCCTGGCGTCACTATCTTTATGCAGGTACCGTCTTACGGCGATGCGCTGCAGAATTTCAAGCTGATGCTGCAATCCGCGCAGCATATCGCTGATGAGGTCGGTGGCGTCGTGCTGGATGACCAGCGTCGGATGATGACACCGCAGAAACTGCGCGAATATCAGGACCGCATCCGCGAGGTGATGGACGCTAACGCCTGAGGTTAACGCAGGTGTGACATTTTTAACGTAACCCCCGCCTGTCGGGGGTTTTTTATCATTGATGGTGTGATATGGAACCAATCGAACAACAACTGACAGAACTGCGAACCACGCTTCGCCATCATGAATATCTGTATCATGTGATGGATGCGCCGGAGATTCCCGACGCCGAATATGACCGCCTGATGCGGGAACTGCGAGAGCTGGAGGCGCAACGTCCGGACCTTATCACGCCGGATTCGCCCACGCAGCGCGTTGGCGCGGCGCCGCTGACGGCATTCAACCAGATTCGCCATGAAGTACCGATGCTGTCGCTCGATAACGTATTTGATGAAGAAAGCTTCCTGGCGTTTAACAAGCGAGTGCAGGATCGTCTAAAAAGCACGGAAAATGTCATCTGGTGCTGCGAGCTAAAACTGGATGGCCTGGCGGTCAGCATTCTGTATGAAAACGGCGTGCTGGTGAGCGCTGCGACGCGTGGCGACGGCACCACCGGTGAAGATATCACTTCAAACGTGCGCACGATTCGCGCCATTCCGTTAAAGCTGCACGGCGATAATATTCCGGCGCGTCTTGAAGTTCGCGGAGAGGTATTTTTACCGCAGGCCGGGTTCGAAAAGATCAATGAAGATGCGCGCCGTACTGGCGGCAAAGTGTTTGCTAATCCGCGTAACGCGGCGGCGGGCTCGTTGCGTCAGCTCGATCCGCGTATTACGGCGAAGCGACCGCTAACATTTTTCTGCTACGGCGTCGGTATTCTGGAAGGCGGCGAGTTGCCGGATACGCATCTGGGACGTTTGCTGCAATTTAAAGCGTGGGGGTTACCGGTCAGCGATCGCGTGACGCTGTGCGATTCTCCCCAGGCGGTACTGGATTTTTATCGCAACGTCGAAAAAGATCGCCCCACGCTCGGTTTTGATATCGACGGCGTGGTGATTAAGGTCAACTCGCTGGCTTTGCAGGAACAGCTGGGCTTTGTGGCCCGCGCGCCGCGCTGGGCGGTGGCGTTTAAATTTCCTGCTCAGGAGCAGATGACTTTTGTGCGCGACGTTGAGTTTCAGGTCGGGCGTACCGGGGCGATTACGCCGGTGGCGCGTCTGGAACCGGTTCAGGTGGCTGGTGTGCTGGTCAGCAATGCCACGTTGCATAATGCCGATGAAATTGAGCGACTTGGCTTGCGCATTGGCGATAAGGTGGTTATCCGTCGGGCAGGCGATGTGATCCCTCAGGTGGTCAACGTGGTTCTGTCCGAACGCCCTGAAGAGACGCGTCCGATTGTGTTTCCAACGCACTGTCCGGTGTGCGGATCGGACGTAGAGCGCGTCGAAGGCGAAGCCGTTACCCGTTGTACCGGCGGGCTGATTTGCGGCGCGCAGCGTAAAGAGTCGTTGAAACATTTTGTGTCGCGCCGGGCAATGGATGTAGACGGGATGGGCGATAAGATCATCGACCAACTGGTGGAAAGGGAGTATGTCCATACGCCAGCGGATCTGTTCCGTCTGACGGCGGGTAAACTGACCGGCCTGGACCGAATGGGGCCAAAGTCCGCGCAAAATGTTGTAAACGCGCTGGAAAAAGCCAAAGCGACGACCTTTGCGCGTTTTCTCTATGCGCTGGGCATCCGTGAAGTGGGTGAAGCGACGGCGGCGGGGCTGGCGGCTTATTTCGGCACGCTGGAGGCGCTACAGGCCGCCACCATTGACGAGTTGCAGAAAGTACCTGACGTGGGGATTGTGGTCGCTACGCACGTCTTTAACTTTTTTGCCGAAGAGAGTAATCGTGACGTGATTGGGCAGCTACTGGCGGAAGGGGTCCACTGGCCCGCGCCGGTAGTCATTAATGTGCAAGAGATCGATAGCCCGTTTGCCGGTAAAACCGTGGTACTAACCGGTAGCCTGAGCCAGATGTCCCGCGATGACGCTAAAGCGCGTTTAGTGGCGCTGGGCGCGAAAGTGGCAGGCAGCGTATCGAAGAAAACCGATCTGGTGATTGCCGGTGAAGCGGCGGGTTCCAAACTGGCCAAAGCGCAGGAACTGGGCATCAATGTCATTGATGAAGCGGAAATGATCCGCTTACTGGGTGCCTGAGATGGAAAAAGAGCAGTTGGTTGAAATCGCCAACACCGTGATGCCGTTCGGCAAATATCAGGGACGTCGATTGATCGACCTTCCGGAAGAGTATTTGCTGTGGTTTGCCCGTAAAGATCAATTTCCGGCGGGTAAACTGGGGGAATTGATGCAAATCACGCTGCTGATTAAAACCGAGGGGCTGACGCAACTGGTGCAGCCCCTGAAACGCCCGCTTTAAGCTTTCGCGGCGCGGCTTTCCTGCTGCGCCTGTAACTTCTCGGTCTGGCGTTTGTAGCGCCGCGCCAGCCCTGCGCAGACCATCAGTTGGATCTGGTGGAAGATCATCAGCGGTAATACCATCATACCCAGCACTGACGTCGGAAACAGAATATTGGCCATCGGGATCCCGTTGGCCAGGCTTTTTTTCGAACCGCAGAAAACAATAGTGATTTCGTCGGCTTTATTGAAGCCGCATTTACGGGCGACAAAGACGTTAATAGCGATGACGATCGCCAACAGTATGAGACTGACCACGACGATAAACAGCAGCGATCCCCAGCCGACTTTGTGCCAGATGCCATTGACCACCGCTTCGCTGAACGCCGAGTAGACCACCAGCAAAATAGAGGTCTGATCTGTTTTCGCGATCCACTTTTTGTTGCGCGCGACCCAGTTGCCGATCCACGGGCGAGACAGGTGTCCCAGCACAAAAGGCAGCAGCAGTTGCAGCATAATTTTGCCCACCTCTTCCAGACTGCCCTGCGCGCCATGAATATTCATTACCAGACCGACCAGCAGCGGCGACAGGAAAATGCCCAGCAGACTGGACGCAGACGCTGAGCACACCGCGGCCGCGACGTTACCGCCCGCGAGTGAAGTAAATGCAATCGCCGACTGCACGGTGGCGGGCAAAATGCACAGATACAGAAAGCCACTGTAGAGCATAGGGTCGACATTGACAGGCGCCCACCAGGCAAACAGTACGCCGAGGACAGGAAAGAGCACAAAAGTGCTGCACATGACCCACAGATGCAACCGCCAGTGGCTGCCGCCAGCGATGATCGCTTCACGTGAAAGCTTCGCGCCATGCATAAAAAACAGCAGAGCGATGGCCGCTGTCGTAATGCCTTCAACGACAGGCACAAAGCTGCCTTCCGCCGGGAAAAAAGAGGCCAGTAGTACCACGGTGATAAGTGTCAGCGTGAAAGGGTCAAGGATACGAAAAAGTTTCATAAAAACTCCTGAAAGTCGGTGCAGCTATTTTGCGTTTTTCGCTTTGAGAAATAAAATTGATTTATTGCATCTATATATGAATCTAGTCGATGAACTATTCACTGCGTCAACTGCGTATTTTTATTACCGTCGCCCAGGCCAAAAGTTTCAGTCGGGCAGGGGACTGGATTGGACTGAGCCAGTCTGCGGTCAGTCATAGCGTAAAAGAGCTGGAGCGGCAAACCGGCGTCAGACTGCTGGATCGCACTACGCGTGAGGTGGTGCTGACCGAGGCGGGGCAACAACTGGCGACGCGTCTGGAGCGGGTGCTTGATGAACTGAACAGCATACTGCGCGATGCAGGCAGAGTAGGGACACAATTAACCGGCACCGTGCGCGTTGCCGCGAGCCAAACCATTTCTGCGCATCTTATTCCGCAATGCATTGCCCAAAGTAATTCACTTTATCCCGCTATTGATTTTGTATTGCACGATCGTCCGCAGCAGTGGGTGCTGGAGAGCATCCGCCAGGGAGAAGTGGATTTTGGCATCGTTATCGATCCCGGCGCAGCGGTGGATTTACAGTGTGAAGCCATCTTATCAGAGCCTTTTTTACTGTTGTGTCGCCAGGATCATCCGCTGGCGCATCAGGAATGGGTAAGCTGGCAGGATCTTAAACAGGCGTCGCTGGTCTTACAGGATTACGCTTCCGGTAGCCGACCGCTGATTGATGCGGCGCTGGCCCATTTTGCTATTGAGGCGGATATCGTGCAGGAGATTGGTCACCCGGCCACGCTGTTTCCAATGGTGGAAGCGGGAATCGGCATCAGCGTGCTGCCCGCGCTGGCGTTACCGCTCCCGCAGGGCAGCCACTTACAGGTTAAACGGCTGACGCCCGTAGTTGAAAGGCAGCTCATGCTGGCGCGGCGAAAAAACCGATCGCTCTCCACGGCGGCGCAGGCGTTGTGGGACGTGGTGCGTACTCAGGCCAGCGAATTAACCGCCGCGAGGGCGAAAGATCCGCTGTATCAGCTATAAATATCTATCTGTCCGTGTGTGAGGTGCGGTCTTGCCCTGCCATTTTTGACAGGGCAGTGTGTTAAAACAGGTATTTGATGGAATAAATAATGCCATCCTGCAGGAAGGATTCTCCTAACTTATTATCAGCGTAACGATATTGTACTCCTGCGGTCAGGTGAGGAGTCGCATTCCACCACAGCGCTACTGCGCCATTAATGCCATCTTTCCCGCCATTGCCCGCAGCGTAGGACGCATCGCGGTCAAACTCATACTTATTCCAGTTCGTTACGCTGAATTTCTCACTACCCAACGAGAAGCTATAGCCGGCCACCCAACCTAATACATAACCATTATCGCCTGTGTAGTAGGTCTGATCGGTATAACGTTTGGCAAAGAAGGGTTTAAACCAGTAACCGTTACCTGTGAAGTTATAGCCTAAACCATAGAGAAACATGTCATCATGGAAATTAGCGCGATGAGGTGAACCGTACGTCCCGTAGGCATGGAGATAGAGGTTTAATCCTGTATCGCCCAGATAAATACGGTTGGTATTTTTAAAGGTGTAACGCTGTTCGCTGCCTGGTTTAGCGTGGCGGCCATTGTAAAAATTTTCCCAGTCGAAGAACCCGTACATTTCTCCCCAGCTAAAATTCGCTCCGCCTTCCAGTTCCAGGTACCCAAAATCATCTTTATGGGATTTTTTACTGGTTTTTTCCGTGGTGTCTGATGTCCAGTCGAGGTAATGGAGGCCGATATCGGCGAACCCGCCTTTAAATTCCGCATGGGTGAGTGCGGGAATAATGAGTAAAGAAGAAAGCGTCAGAGTAAGAATTTTTTTCATAGCATATTTCCCTATGCCGATAATTATTAATGGGTTAATTAAAAAGAGGCAATTTATAAATATGAAAGCGGCATATTGTTAATATGAAGTGCAAGCAAAAACCAATACTGTTTTCCCTCTGTATTAATACAGAAGCGATCTAAATCTATCGATATTAAATGGCTATTGATGACACGTGAAAAGTGTATTGGTCAGCAAGGGGCGATGGTCGTTATAAAAAGGAGTCAAATTAAATCCGATAGAACAAGGAAACTTATGCCTCACGCTCTTTTTTCTCATAATCCTGAGTATTGTGTTGATATTATTCATGCACATAAACCGGCATTTACCCCGCGCGTCGCGTTTATTTTAGGCTCCGGGTTGGGTGCTCTGGCGGATCAAATCGAAGATGCGGTAGCCATTTCTTACGAGAAATTGCCGGGATTTCCCGTCAGCACCGTACACGGCCATGCTGGTGAACTGGTGCTCGGCCATCTGGCGGGGGTTCCGGTGGCCTGTATGAAAGGCCGCGGACATTTTTATGAAGGGCGTGGAATGGCGGTGATGACCGATGCCATTCGCACGTTGAAATTACTGGGCTGTGAAGTGTTGTTCTGCACCAATGCGGCAGGATCTCTGCGCCCGGAAGTGGGGCCGGGTAGCCTGGTTGCGCTTAGCGATCACATTAATACGATGCCCGGTACGCCGATGGTGGGGCCAAACGATGATCGTTATGGCGATCGCTTCTTCTCGCTGGCTAATGCTTATGACGCAGATTATCGCGCCATGCTTCAGTCCGTTGCGGCAGAGGAGGGATTCCCCCTCACTGAAGGCGTATTTGTTTCTTATCCGGGTCCGAACTTCGAAACGGCGGCAGAAATCCGCATGATGCAGATTATTGGCGGCGATGTGGTCGGAATGTCCGTTGTCCCTGAGGTGATTAGCGCACGTCATTGTGGTCTCAAAGTTGTTGCCGTCTCAGCGATCACCAATCTGGCGGAAGGGCTGGGCGATGTAAAACTCTCCCATGCGCAAACGCTGGCGGCGGCTGAACTTTCCCGGCAGAACTTTATCAATCTGATTTGCGGCTTTTTACGTAAGCTGGCCTAAACACAATGACTACGGCCCCGTATTGGGGCTTTATCTCACGGCAAGGAATAAAAAATGGGTATTACGTCCCGCTTAAAAGTCATGTCGTTCTTGCAATATTTTATCTGGGGGAGCTGGCTGGTTACCCTGGGCTCTTACATGATCAACACTCTGGATTTTACCGGCGCGAATGTCGGTATGGTCTACAGCTCAAAAGGACTGGCAGCGATTATCATGCCGGGCATTATGGGGATCATTGCTGATAAATGGCTGCGCGCTGAGCGAGCCTATATGCTTTGCCATCTGGTTTGCGCGGGGGCGTTATTGTACGCCACCACCGTTACCGATCCCCAGACGATGTTCTGGGTGATGTTGGTTAATGCGATGGCGTATATGCCAACGATTGCATTATCCAATAGCGTTTCGTACTCCTGTCTGGCGAAAGCAGGTCAGGATCCGGTAACGTCATTTCCGCCCGTGCGCGTTTTCGGCACAATAGGTTTTATTGTTGCGATGTGGACGGTGAGCCTGATGGGGCTGGAACTGAGCAGTGCGCAATTATACATCGCTTCTGGCGCATCGTTATTGCTGGCCCTGTATGCGCTGACGTTACCGAAAATTCCGGTAGCCGAGAAGAAGGCGAACACCACGCTTGTCAGTAAGCTCGGACTGGATGCTTTTGTTCTGTTTAAAAATCCACGCATGGCAATCTTCTTTTTGTTTGCGATGATGTTGGGGGCGGTGCTGCAAATTACCAATGTCTTCGGTAATCCGTTCCTGCATGATTTTGCCCGTAATCCTGAGTTTGCCGATAGTTTTGTGGTGAAGTATCCCTCTATCTTGCTTTCAGTTTCGCAGATGGCGGAAGTGGGCTTTATCCTCACCATTCCGTTCTTCCTTAAACGCTTTGGTATTAAAACGGTAATGCTGATGAGCATGCTGGCGTGGACGCTGCGTTTCGGCTTCTTTGCCTTTGGCGATCCATCCCCGTTTGGCTTTGTGCTATTGCTGCTGTCGATGATTGTTTATGGCTGCGCATTTGATTTCTTCAACATCTCAGGGTCAGTATTTGTAGAGCAGGAGGTGGACTCAAGTATTCGCGCCAGCGCGCAGGGGCTGTTTATGACCATGGTTAATGGCGTGGGGGCGTGGATTGGGTCTCTTTTAAGCGGTATGGCCGTGGATTATTTTTCTATTGATGGCGTAAAAGATTGGCAAACCATCTGGCTGGTTTTTGCCGCCTACGCTCTGGCATTGGCCGTTATTTTTGCATTGTTCTTTAAATATCAGCACCATCCAGAAAAACTGTCGACCAAATCATTAGCACATTAATTTTATTTGACTGGCGAGAGGATGTTCGCCAGTCCATTTTTATGAACAAGGACACAGTATGAAAGAAATTATTCTCTCCTCCGGTATTGGATTTGGTATTGGCGCATTTTTTACTTTATGCCGTATACCTATTCCCGCACCAAATGTTTTACCCGGGGTATTATCTATTGTATTTATGTATATTGGGTATCTTGTCGTTAAATCTATTTTTTACTAGGTAATATGGTAAATTCCAGACGTTATCCCTTATTCCTGGAGTGCGATAGTGATGGAACGAGCCCATCGTATTGATCTAAAGCTATTACGTTATTTCCTCGCTGTTGCAGAAGAATTGCATTTTGGCCGGGCTGCTGCCCGGTTAAATATGTCACAACCTCCCTTGAGTATCCATATCAAAGAACTTGAACAGCAACTGGGTACATTGCTGTTTATCCGTCATTCCCGCAGCGTTGCATTAACCCATGCCGGGAAAGTTTTGATGGAAGAGTCACGTCGCTTGTTAGCCAATGCAAATCAGGCTCTGGCGCGAGTGGAGCAGATTGGTCGCGGTGAAGCGGGGCGCATTGAACTGGGTGTGGTTGGTACGGCGCTGTGGGGAAGAATGCGTCCTGCGATGCGTCACTTTTTGAAAGCGAATCCCAATGTTGAAGTACTTTTTCGCGAAAAGTCTCCAGGTATGCAAATGGCGTTGTTAGAGCGTCGGGAACTTGATGCAGGGATCTGGCGTATGGCTATCGAACCAGCAGTCGGTTTTACCAGCATACGTTTGCATGAATCTGCATTCATGGTTGCAGTTCCGGAAGATCACGATCTGGCATCCAGAGATTCTGTGCCGTTGGCGGCGTTGCGCAATGAATATTTTGTTACGTTGCCTTCCGTACATTCTGATTGGGGATTTTTACAACGTGTATGCCAACAGGCGGGTTTCTCGCCAATGATTATTCGGGAAGTGGTTGAGCCGCAAACGGTGTTGGCGATGATCAGTATGGGGATCGGGATTACGTTGATGGCTGATGGCTATGCGCAAATGAGCTGGCCGGGTGTGGTGTTCCGTCCGTTAGAGGAACGTATTCCGGCGGATTTGTATATTGTGTATGACCAGCAGCAGGCAACGCCAGCACTGGAGAAACTGGTGGCGGCGTTGACGGTATGATGTCTGTGCCGGATGGCGACTAACGTCTTATCCGGCCTACGTGTGCGGTGTCGTCTGTAGGCCTGATAACCGCAGCGCATCAGGCAAGACCCGAACCTGCGGCAGGTTCGAATCTTATAAATCGCAGATAGCAAAAAAGCGCCTTTAGGGCGCTTTTTTACATTGGTGGGTCGTGCAGGATTCGAACCTGCGACCAATTGATTAAAAGTCAACTGCTCTACCAACTGAGCTAACGACCCGAAGTGGTGGGTGATGACGGGATCGAACCGCCGACCCCCTCCTTGTAAGGGAGGTGCTCTCCCAGCTGAGCTAATCACCCACTTCGGTACTTCACACAATAAGAAATTTAGCTGGCGAGAAAGTGGTGGGTGATGACGGGATCGAACCGCCGACCCCCTCCTTGTAAGGGAGGTGCTCTCCCAGCTGAGCTAATCACCCACTTCTCAATTTCTTATCTACACGGCGGAGACTACATAAAGTAGTTGGTGGGTGATGACGGGATCGAACCGCCGACCCCCTCCTTGTAAGGGAGGTGCTCTCCCAGCTGAGCTAATCACCCCCGCTGTGTGGAGTCGCATTATAGGGAGAGTTGAAAATGAGTCAACGCATTTTCTAAAGTTTTTGTTTGTTCGTCGTAAAATTAAACAAAACGATCGTGAATTACCCCGCACTGCATGATTTCTATACGGAAATAGCAAAGCGCAGCGTTCTGACCGGATCAACATTGAGGAATCAAGCCACAGTGATAGAATACAAGGCTATTCATCTTTCCAGGATTTGCCGGTTGTCGGCATCTTTATAAACGTAAGGCCATTTCATGAAAATCAAAACTCGCTTCGCGCCTAGCCCGACAGGTTATCTGCACGTCGGCGGCGCGCGTACTGCTCTTTATTCCTGGCTTTTCGCACGTCACCACGGCGGTGAGTTCGTGCTGCGTATTGAAGACACCGATCTTGAGCGTTCCACGCCGGAAGCCATTGAAGCCATCATGGATGGTATGAACTGGCTGAACCTGGAATGGGACGAAGGCCCATATTTCCAGACCAAACGTTTTGATCGCTATAACGCGGTGATTGACGAGATGCTGGAGGCGGGAACGGCCTATAAATGCTACTGCTCTAAAGAGCGTCTGGAGCAACTGCGTGAAGATCAGATGGCGAAAGGCGAGAAGCCGCGTTATGACGGGCGCTGCCGCCACAGTCACGAACATCATGCCGACGATGAGCCATGCGTGGTGCGCTTTGCTAACCCGCAGGACGGTTCCGTTATTTTTGATGATCAGATCCGTGGGCCGATCGAATTCAGCAATCAGGAGCTGGACGATCTGATCATTCGTCGTACCGACGGTTCGCCGACCTACAACTTCTGTGTGGTGGTGGACGACTGGGATATGGAAATTACCCATGTGATTCGTGGCGAAGACCATATCAACAATACTCCGCGCCAGATTAACATTCTGAAAGCGTTAAACGCGCCGGTGCCGATGTACGCGCATGTGTCGATGATTAACGGCGACGACGGTAAAAAGCTGTCTAAACGTCACGGTGCGGTGAGCGTGATGCAGTATCGCGATGACGGTTATCTGCCGGAAGCGTTGCTGAACTATCTGGTGCGTCTGGGCTGGTCCAGCGGCGATCAGGAGATCTTCACCCGCGAAGAGATGATCAAGCTGTTCTCCCTCGGTGCGGTGAGCAAGTCTGCGAGCGCGTTCAACACTGATAAACTGCTGTGGCTGAACCACCACTATATCAATACGCTGGCGCCGGAATATGTGGCGACACATTTGCAGTGGCATATCGAGCAAGAAAATATCGACACCCGTAACGGCCCGCAGCTTGCTGAACTGGTGAAGTTGCTGGGCGAGCGCTGCAAGACTCTGAAAGAGATGGCGCAGAGCTGCCGCTACTTCTATGAAGACTTCAGCGAGTTTGACGCCGATGCGGCGAAAAAACACCTCCGTCCGGTGGCGCGTCAGCCGCTGGAAGTGGTGCGCGACAAGCTGTCGGCGATTACGGACTGGTCAGCAGAAAACGTCCACCACGCGATTCAGGCCACGGCGGATGAGCTGGAAGTGGGGATGGGTAAAGTAGGGATGCCGCTACGTGTGGCTGTGACCGGTGCCGGGCAGTCGCCTGCGCTGGATGTCACCGTACATGCGATTGGTAAAACCCGCAGCATTGAGCGTATCAACAAAGCGCTGGGCTTTATCGCCGAGCGTGAAAGTCAGCAGTAACGCCAGCTGAAACAGAATAAACGGCAGGGCAGACGCCTGCCGTTTATTATTTGTTAGTCCGCCTCATTGATACCTAAACGCGTCAGAAATCCGCGAATACCTTCCCGCGATAAAAACAGCGCCAGTTTTTCCTGTTCCTGAGCAGACATATTTTCAACGGCATCAATAATTTGGCGATAAGCGTGACTGTGCGCCGCGTTCGCATATTCTGCGAAAGCCTCTTCCGCCTGATAAAACGCAGGCAGTTTGCGAAAAGCCGGAATATTGAGAATAAACTCCCGCACGCTGGCATCAATATGGATGAGTCTTGCGCGTCCGCCTTTGACGCCGGGAAATTTTTCGGTTTTCCAGTGTTGTTCTCTGATCCAGCGATTGACGGTTTGTCTGGCCACGCCGAGGCATTCAGCCAGCTCTTCAGTGGTCATTTTACTGCGTAATCTTTTCATATTATTTGCTATCGCGTATCCCTAAGCGTTGTAACAAACCGGTAATCCCTTCACGCACGAGGAGAGAGGTAAACTGTTTCTGCTCGGATGAGGTCATCTCTTTGGCGAGCGTCATGAGCAGCGCTTCAAGCGATGCGTTGCTGGCAGGCGTGAATGTGTCTGCGTGATGGTCAACTGAACGTTCAGCGCTGCGGATATATTCACGAACCTGTTCGTTTACATGAACCAGACGGGCTTTACCGCCCTGGACGCCAGGTTTGGGCGATGTTGCCCAGCCTTCTTTCCGTACCCATTTATTGATGGTTTGTCGGCTGTAACCGGTGAGATTAGCGAGTTCTTCTGGCGTCATCCGTTCCTTGAACATAACGATTCCCTGAATAGTCGTGGGGTTAATTAGTGGTTCATTTTATAGCACCATTTTAGTCGAAACCGTGACGTGTTTAACTACTGAATGCGAGTTGTGCCGCAATGTCCTTTATTTGAATGCTTTTTCAGCGATTGAATTCGGCAAGTTCATTTTGCCGTTGACACATGCCGAGGGAATTCATATGATGCCGCCCGTCAACTCGACAAGCTTTACGTAGTGGGGCTATAGCTCAGCTGGGAGAGCGCTTGCATGGCATGCAAGAGGTCAGCGGTTCGATCCCGCTTAGCTCCACCAAATTTACTCCCGATAAATTTGGCGTATACGTAAAAGCACTATGGGGCTATAGCTCAGCTGGGAGAGCGCTTGCATGGCATGCAAGAGGTCAGCGGTTCGATCCCGCTTAGCTCCACCAATATTCGAACCCTCGCTGAAAAGCGGGGGTTTTTGCTTTTTGTCACAAAATTTATGGCCTCTGATCTGCTCTTCAGGTGCGTTTGTTTGCCGCTGCTTTTGCGGTCAATATGAGCTTTTGTTAGATTGCTTCATAATGCGAATATACTTATTATTCATGCGCCTTATATAATGATGTGAGCATTAAAGCAATGCCGGATAAGTGTAACGTATTAAAAAATATAAAAATATTCTTACTGGCCTTCTGCCTGACCGTTCCGGCTATTCTGCTATCTCGTCTCATTTCTCCCCGCGCCACAATTGATTCCAGCTATATCTTTCTGGCCTGGCTACCGCTCTGCGTCATGTTTTCCGTGCTGTTTTTATTTGGCCGCCGTGGCGTCGCGCCGATGGTAGGCGGAATGATGTTGACTAATGAATGGAATTTTCATTTACCTCTGCCACAGGCGATGGTGTTGCTATTTTGCCAGATGTTTCCCGTGTTGCTGGTTTGCGCTATCGTACGCTGGCAGCTGGGCGCGCGCTGGCGCTACGGAATACCCAACCAAGGCATCTGGCTACGCGTTTTCTGGTTAGGGTTAATGACGCCGTTTGGCATAAAAATCAGTATGCATCTGGCGGGGCACTACCTGGCTTTCCCAGTGACCATCTCCACCTTCTTTGGCACCGGCACCGCTATTTTCTCGATTGTTGATTTATTGAGTCTGATTTCTGCCGCGCTTATTTTTACCCTCTTTTTCTATTATCCGCTGCGGATGATAGTCAGCCCGCACTATATTCGTATTTTCTGGCGGAGGGATGTCGCTCCTTATCTCGCCAAAGAAAAACGCCTGTTTACGCTTCTCTGGTTTGCCACTCTGGCGACGCTATTAGCGGTGCTGTGTACGCCTTTCGAGACAAAGTATATTGCTGGCTATCTGGTGCCAGTTCTGTTCATTGGATTTACCATCGGCGTGGGGAAAATCAGCTATCCGCTGTTGAATTTTAGTTGGGCTCTCACTGCGCTATTCCTGCTTAGCTATAACCGCAATTTTCTGCAGGGCGTGGGCTCAGAATATTCGCTGGCATTTATCCTTTCAGTTCTCATTTCTTTTAGTATTTGTTTGTTGTACATGGCGCGGATTAATCAGCGTAGCGAATGGTTGAATCGACAGTGGCACTCGCAGGCATTGACCGATCCGTTGACGCAACTGCCTAACCTGCGCGCGCTGGAGCAGTTTCTTTTACAGGATGCCGGGCAAAGCGTGTGTTATCTACGCATGGAAAACCTGGAATTTCTGAGCCGTCATTACGGTATGCAGATGTGCGTGCATTGCGAACGCGAGGTGTTTCGCGTGTTGCAGCCGCTGCTGCTGGAAAAGGAGAAAATTTTCCATCTGCCGGGCAGTGAATTATTGCTGGTATTGACGGGACCGGAGACGGAAGCCCGCCTGCAATATATGCTCAATGTGCTTAATAACCGCAAAATTTACTGGAACAATACC
Source organism: Salmonella sp. SSDFZ54 (assembly GCF_004010735.1). NCBI lineage: Bacteria > Pseudomonadati > Pseudomonadota > Gammaproteobacteria > Enterobacterales > Enterobacteriaceae > Salmonella > Salmonella sp. SSDFZ54. The sequence continues at coordinate 365,869 of NZ_CP034819.1, read as the reverse complement.
GGTCTGGACATGGAATACGGCGCATCGTGGGGAACATTCGATGGTCGCCAGGAAACCTTGCAACCGTTGTTGGGGCAGTTAAGCTGGCTGGCGGAGCAATCCTGCTCGCACCGTCGGGTGCTTGCACTGACCCAGAGTATTGAAGCCGCTTCCGGGCAGACGACGGAACGGGTGCTACGGTTGCAGAAAATCCGTCAGGCGCTGGAGCGTGGTGCGCTGGTTTTGTATGCGCAACCCATTCGCGACGCGCAGGGAAAAGGGTATGACGAGATTCTGACGCGGCTTCGGTGCGACGACGGTATCATGATGCCCAATCAGTTCATTCCGCTTATCGCCCAGTTTAACCTGAGCGTACGGTTTGATATGCAGGTGATGGAAGCGCTCCTGCAATGGTTGTCCGCGCATCCTTCGGCGGAGCAGGGGGCGCGTTTTTCGGTTAATTTGATGCCGCTGACGCTGCTGCAAAAAGAGACGGCGTCGCGCATTATGCAGCTTTTTAAACGCTATGGCGTCCCGCCTGCTTCGGTCATCATCGAAATTACTGAAGAACAGGCCTTCTCTCATTCCGAAATCAGTATGCACAATATCAACCAGCTGCGTAAGTTTGGCCTAAAAATCGCCATTGATGATTTCGGTACCGGCTATGCAAACTATGAACGGCTAAAACGCCTCAAGGCGGACATCATTAAAATCGACGGCTGTTTCGTAAAAGATATCCTGACGGACTCCCTGGATGCAATGATCGTGAAATCCATCACTGATTTAGCGAAAGCAAAATCGTTGAGCGTCGTGGCTGAGTTTGTTGAAACGCCTGCGCAGCGCGATCTGCTATTGCAGCTTGGCGTACATAGTTTGCAGGGATATCTGATTGGCCGCCCGCGCCCGTTAGGCAAATAAGCGGCATAAAAAAACCGGGGATAGCTCCCCGGTTTCTACATTAAACGCAGACTTACAGTACCAGCGCCGCGATAGAGGCGGACAGTACGCTCACCAGCGTAGAACCGTAAACCAGTTTCAGACCAAAACGGGAAACCACGTTGCCTTGCTCTTCGTTCAGGCCTTTAATCGCGCCCGCAATAATACCGATGGAAGAGAAGTTCGCGAAGGACACCAGGAAGACGGAGATAATGCCTTCAGCGCGTGGAGAGAGGGTAGAGGCGATTTTCTGCAGATCCATCATCGCCACGAATTCGTTGGAAACCAGTTTGGTCGCCATGATACTTCCTACCTGCAGCGCTTCACTGGACGGTACGCCCATTACCCATGCGACCGGGTAGAAGATGTAACCCAGAATGCCCTGGAAGGAGATGCTGTAGCCGAACCAACCGGTAACCGTTGCGAACAGCGCGTTCAGCGCCGCGATCAGCGCGATGAAGCCGATCAGCATCGCCGCGACGATAATCGCCACTTTAAAACCTGCCAGAATGTACTCGCCCAGCATTTCGAAGAAACTTTGGCCTTCATGCAGGTTCGACATCTGAATATTTTCTTCGCTGGCATCAACGACATAGGGGTTGATCAGCGAGAGTACGATAAAGGTGCTGAACATGTTCAGAACCAGCGCTGCGACCACATATTTAGGGTCCAGCATAGTCATATACGCGCCCACGATAGACATGGAAACGGTAGACATTGCGGTCGCCGCCATGGTGTACATGCGGTTACGGGACATTTTGCCGAGGATATCTTTATAAGCGATAAAGTTCTCAGACTGGCCGAGGATCAGCGAGCTGACGGCGTTAAAAGACTCCAGTTTGCCCATACCGTTTACTTTGGACAACAGGAAACCAATAGCGCGGATGACCACTGGCAGAACGCGGATATGCTGAAGAATACCGATCAACGCGGAAATAAAGACGATCGGGCACAATACTTTCAGGAAGAAGAACGCCAAACCTTGATCGTTCATACTGCCAAAGACGAAGTTTGTCCCTTCGTTGGCAAATCCGAGCAGTTTTTCAAACATCTCGGAGAAACCTTTTACGAAGCCAAGGCCAACATCCGAGTTCAGGAAGAACCAGGCCAGTAATACTTCGATAACAAGTAACTGAATGACGTAACGAATGCGAATTTTTTTACGGTCGCTGCTAACCAGCAGTGCGAGTACCGCAACAACGGCAAGCGCCAGGACAAAATGAAGGACGCGGTCCATATTTGCTCCAAATATGAGGCAGGTTTAATTTTCGTGCACATTCTATGCAACAGCCGTAAAGAAAACGAGATCCAACACACACTATAATAAGGACCTGTGACGAGATTCAAAATTAGTGATCTGTAATACACTTTTACTGTACTGAATATGAAAATGAAAAGTTATATCAGTGTGCTAATCTTGTAATGTTAAGCCAAACTGTTCTGATACAGGTCGTCATCGTATCGGTCTATCGTTTCACACTATCAAAGTAATCACCCGTACCCATTGAAATGCACTTGATAATCATTATCAATAAACATAGCATGAAACATAGCAAAGGCTATGTTTTTGAGGCAAAAGATGACTGACAATCGCGTAGAGAATAGCAGCGGACGGGCGGCGCGCAAGCTAAGGCTCGCATTAATGGGACCTGCGTTCATTGCCGCGATTGGTTATATCGATCCTGGTAACTTCGCGACCAATATTCAGGCCGGCGCCAGCTTTGGCTACCAGCTACTCTGGGTGGTGGTCTGGGCGAACCTGATGGCGATGCTGATTCAAATCCTCTCGGCAAAACTCGGAATCGCCACGGGCAAGAACCTGGCGGAGCAAATTCGCGACCATTATCCGCGCCCGGTAGTCTGGTTTTACTGGGTACAGGCGGAAATCATCGCGATGGCCACCGATTTAGCTGAATTTATCGGCGCGGCAATAGGTTTTAAGCTGATCCTGGGCGTCTCTTTATTACAGGGCGCGGTATTGACCGGTATCGCGACGTTTCTGATTTTAATGTTACAACGCCGCGGTCAAAAACCGCTTGAAAAAGTCATCGGCGGTTTACTGCTTTTTGTCGCCGCCGCTTACATTGTGGAACTGTTTTTCTCTCAGCCTGATATGGCGCAGCTCGGCAAAGGAATGGTTATCCCGGCGCTACCGAACCCGGAAGCCGTATTCTTAGCCGCCGGCGTGCTTGGCGCGACGATTATGCCGCACGTGATTTATCTGCACTCGTCATTAACACAGCATCTGCACGGCGGAACGCGGCAACAACGGTACTCAGCAACGAAATGGGATGTCGCTATTGCCATGACGATTGCCGGTTTTGTCAATCTGGCAATGATGGCGACCGCCGCGGCGGCGTTTCATTTTAGCGGCCACACCGGCATCGCCGACCTCGATCAGGCATACCTGACGCTGGAACCGTTACTAAGCCATGCGGCGGCAACGGTGTTTGGTCTTAGTCTGGTAGCGGCAGGGCTTTCCTCCACCGTGGTAGGGACTCTGGCGGGGCAGGTGGTGATGCAAGGGTTTGTCCGTTTTCACATTCCGCTGTGGGTACGGCGCACCATTACCATGCTGCCCTCATTTATTGTGATTTTGATGGGGCTGGACCCTACCCGAATTCTGGTGATGAGCCAGGTGCTGCTGAGTTTTGGTATTGCGCTGGCGCTGGTGCCGCTCCTGATTTTCACCAGTAACGCTACGCTAATGGGCGAGCTGGTGAACACGCGGCGGGTAAAACAGATTGGCTGGATAATTGTCGTGCTGGTCGTCGCCCTGAATATTTGGTTGCTGGTTGGAACGGTGATGGGGTTGTCATAAAGACAGAAAGATAGCAGGCCCGATGCGTGGGCGTCATCGGGCTGTTATTCAGCAGGAGGCTTAGTGATGATGTTTGTGACCCCGGCCTCGCCCGCGATGATCGTCGCGATCGCGCCAGCCTTCCCGATAACCGCGTTCATACGCTTTACGCTTATCCCAGCCGCGATGATAGCCGTTGTCATGGCGCCACCAGCGATTTTTACGCCATTCATAATGGTTGTGCCAGTAATCACGGTCGCGCCAGCGACCACCGTCCCAGTAGTTACCGTAATCATCGCGATCGCCAATCTGTAATTTTATTGAGGGCAACAGGGTGATTTCGCCCGCATTCGCGGCAAGCGGTGTAAAAGCCAGCAAGGCTGCCGCCAGAATCAGTGACCTGAACATACTTTCTCTCCTTCACGATCGAGCCGTCGCCGGCCTGTTAATGCAATATTACAAAGCAGTAAAGATTTGTTTCATCGCCTTAACTCTTAAATCATGAAGGAGAGCATTTTTTGCTAAAACCGGCCCTCCAGAATAGCGTCAATTTCTGCACATTCCGCCGCCGAAAAACGGCGATTGGCCAGCATTCCCACGGCGTCTTCGATTTGCGACGGTTTGCTGGCGCCAATCAGTACCGAGGTAACGTTATCGTTACGCAGCACCCAGGCGAGCGCCATCTGAGACAATTTTTGGCCCCGTCGCGCAGCCAGTTCATTCAACTGGCGAACTTTTTCCAGTTTGTCGGCGGTAATCTGTTCTGGTTTAAGGAAACGGCTTCCGCTCGCCGCGCGGGAATCTTCCGGAATGCCATTCAGATAACGGTCAGTGAGCTGCCCGCCCGCCAGCGGCGAGAAGGCAATACTGCCGACGCCTTTTTCCTGCAACAGCGCCAGCAGCCCGTCCTCTACCCAACGCTCAAAAAGCGAATATTTAGGCTGATGAATCAGGCAAGGCGTGCCGAGATCCTCCAGAATATCGATAGCTTGTCTGGCCAGATCGGCAGGATAGTTAGAGATCCCCACATACAACGCTTTGCCCTGGCGCACAAGGTGATCTAACGCTTTCATCGTCTCTTTAAGCGGCGTTTCGGGATCGGGACGATGGTGATAAAAGATATCGACATACTCCAGCCCCATACGTTTCAGGCTTTGATCGAGGCTGGCGATAAGGTATTTCCGTGAACCCCAGTCGCCATAAGGGCCATCCCACATGGTGTAGCCCGCTTTGGTGGAGATGATCAATTCATCGCGCCACGGTAAAAAATCTTCCTGCAGAATGCGGCCAAAATTGCATTCTGCGGAGCCCGGCGGCGGCCCATAATTATTGGCGAGATCAAAGTGGGTAATGCCCAGATCGAACGCGCGTTGCAGCAGCGCCCGGCTATTTTCTATCCGTGTCGCATCGCCGAAGTTGTGCCATAACCCCAGCGAAATAGCGGGAAGTTTGACGCCGCTACGCCCGCAGCGACGATACTCCATTGTGTGATAACGATTTTCATCGGGCTGATAAATCATGACCTTTCCCCCTGTGGCGTGAATAAATAGTGTATACGGTTACACTCGCCAGGCGGTATCCGGATTTTACTGTTTGCCGCTGTAAACATTGTTTTCCAGGCTTTCATCCCCGTCGTGCTGGACAGCCATCGGCATTCCTTAATACTCAACATAATGTCAACGTCAAAAGGAAAGCTGTCATGCAAAACCCCTATACCGTGGCCGACTATTTGCTGGACAGACTGGCAGGATGCGGCATTGGCCATCTTTTTGGCGTACCGGGCGATTATAACTTGCAGTTTCTTGACCATGTGATTGACCACCCGACCTTGCGTTGGGTGGGATGCGCCAATGAGCTGAACGCCGCTTATGCCGCGGACGGTTATGCGCGCATGTCGGGCGCTGGAGCGCTACTCACCACCTTTGGCGTGGGAGAACTTAGCGCTATTAACGGTATCGCGGGCAGTTACGCGGAATATGTCCCGGTCTTGCATATCGTCGGCGCGCCCTGTAGCGCTGCGCAGCAACGTGGCGAATTGATGCACCATACCCTCGGTGACGGCGATTTTCGTCATTTTTATCGCATGAGTCAGGCGATATCCGCTGCCAGCGCAATATTGGATGAACAGAACGCCTGTTTCGAGATTGACCGCGTATTGGGTGAAATGCTTGCCGCACGCAGGCCAGGATACATCATGCTGCCCGCCGACGTGGCGAAAAAAACGGCCATCCCGCCTACGCAGGCGCTGGCGTTGCCCGTGCATGAAGCGCAAAGCGGCGTGGAGACGGCTTTTCGTTACCACGCCCGTCAGTGCCTGATGAACAGTCGGCGCATTGCTCTATTGGCCGACTTTCTTGCCGGGCGTTTTGGTTTACGACCACTGTTGCAGCGCTGGATGGCGGAAACGCCCATCGCTCATGCGACACTACTGATGGGGAAGGGGCTTTTTGATGAACAGCACCTGAACTTCGTTGGCACCTATAGCGCTGGCGCCAGCAGCAAAGAAGTGCGTCAGGCCATAGAGGACGCCGATAGGGTTATCTGCGTCGGCACCCGTTTTGTCGATACCCTTACGGCCGGATTTACCCAACAATTGCCGGCGGAACGCACGCTGGAGATTCAGCCTTACGCGTCGCGCATCGGCGAAACCTGGTTCAACCTCCCGATGGCGCAGGCGGTGTCTACGCTGCGCGAACTGTGCCTGGAATGCGCTTTTGCGCCGCCGCCGACGCGTTCCGCCGGACAGCCAGTGCGGATTGATAAGGGAGAACTGACCCAGGAAAGCTTCTGGCAAACCTTACAGCAGTATCTCAAACCCGGCGATATTGTCCTTGTCGACCAGGGGACCGCCGCCTTTGGCGCTGCCGCGCTGTCGCTTCCTGACGGCGCGGAAGTTGTGGTTCAGCCGCTGTGGGGGTCTATCGGCTATTCCTTGCCCGCCGCGTTTGGCGCGCAAACCGCCTGTCCCGATCGGCGGGTGATTCTGATTATCGGCGATGGCGCGGCGCAGCTCACGATTCAGGAGATGGGCTCGATGTTACGCGACGGGCAGGCGCCGGTCATCCTGCTGCTCAACAATGACGGCTATACCGTAGAGCGCGCCATTCACGGCGCGGCCCAGCGGTATAACGACATCGCGAGCTGGAACTGGACGCAGATACCACCGGCGCTAAACGCGGCGCAACAGGCGGAGTGCTGGCGGGTGACGCAGGCTATCCAACTGGCAGAGGTCCTCGAACGGTTGGCGCGCCCACAACGTCTGTCATTTATTGAAGTGATGTTGCCAAAAGCCGATCTGCCGGAATTACTGCGTACCGTGACCCGGGCGCTGGAAGCCCGCAACGGGGGATAATGGCCCCCGCTGCGCCGGATTAGGGTTCGTGACGGTTGGCGGCCAGCAACGGTTTTCCCGCCAGCAATAGCCAGGCGGGGAGCATCACAATGCAGAGCAGCGGCAGCAGATTGGTATCCGGTACGACGACTGCCGCCATAAACAGACTGAGCCAGCCGTCGCGCGTCACTACCAGCACTAAGCCAAGAATCGCGCAGGAGACGGTAATCGCCGCGGGTACGGCCTCAACATGGGCATGGAGCATGAGCCCCAGCGCCGCGCCGATAAACACAGCCGGAAAAATGCGCCCGCCGCGAAAGCCGCTCGCCGCCGCGATGACCAGCGCAGCGAGTTTGACGACGGCTAAGGTAAAATAATCTCCCGCGCCCAACGTCTGGCTAAACGCCATTTGTTGCATTTCGTCCAGGCCTTTAAACAGGGTAAGCGGCCCGCCAATGACGCCCAGAATACCCAGTATAAAACCGCCAATGCCGAGAATCAGGACCGGATTTTTCAGTCGGTGCAGCAACTCATGCAGACGCGGAAGGCACCAGACGGCGACCATCCCGGCGGCAATGGCGATCGCCGCGACGATCGCTCCGCTGGCAATGTCCACCAGCCGCATCTGCGTGTAATGGGCGATGGGTAACGAAAAATGCGGATGAAAGAACAGGCTGGTGGTGAGTGACCCCGCCGCTGCCGCCATTAACGGCGCAAATAGGCGATCCCACATGGGAATATCGTTAGAGCCGCTAAGCGTTTGCGAAAAAATCAGCGCTGCGGCGACGGGCGTGCCGAACAGCGCGCCGATGGTGCCCGCAGAGGCCAGAATCGTCCAGTCTAACGCCGTGATACGCGGAAACAGGCGGGAGCCGAAAGCCGCCGCCAGCGCGATATTTATTGTCATTATCGGATGCTCTGGCCCCAAACTTACCCCACCAGCAAGGCCGATGATTAAGGCGAGAAGCAGCCCGGGCAGCGCAGATGGCGAGACCGGCATACTGATTAACGGTTCGATGGCCGGATCGGGGCCAGCGTGTCCAGGACTGTAACGGATAATTAAACCCACCACGATCCCGGTTAGCGTGAGCATACCCACTATCCAGAACGGCGAATCATAAGCGATGCCGATGCTGGTGGGCAGTCGTTGCCAAAGAAATTGCTGAAAAACCGACGCGACTTTCATCGCCGCGATTAAAACCAGGCTTGACGCTACGCCAATAATCAGCGCGGGGAGCGACAGCAGCAGCATCGTTCGGGCACGCGGGTGGAACATAATCTCTTCCTTACACGGGGTCGTATACCTATTTTGCACAGCCTGCCCGACGGCATTGCTGCAATTGGTGCTGAAACAAGAAAGTAATTCTGTGATGAAGATCTATATTTATAGGCAGTCAGCCTGATGGCCGTTGTTGTTATGCCCCCATGAATTTACAGTGTGACAAAGACTTATTTTGACTTTAGCGGAGCAGTAGAAGAATGACAAAGTATGCTTTAGTAGGAGATGTAGGCGGCACGAATGCGCGTCTTGCCCTGTGTGATATCGCCAGTGGAGAAATCTCGCAGGCCAAAACGTATTCCGGCCTGGATTATCCGAGTCTTGAGGCCGTGGTGCGCGTTTATCTCGATGAGCATAGCGTCAGCGTGGAAGATGGTTGTATCGCCATAGCCTGCCCGATTACCGGTGACTGGGTAGCGATGACTAACCATACCTGGGCTTTTTCTATTGCGGAAATGAAAAAAAATCTCGGCTTTAGCCATCTGGAAATCATCAACGATTTCACCGCCGTGTCGATGGCGATCCCGATGCTGAAAAAAGAGCATTTAATTCAGTTCGGCGGCGGCGAACCGGTAGACGGCAAACCTATTGCGGTGTATGGCGCGGGAACCGGCTTGGGCGTGGCGCATCTGGTGCATGTGGATAAGCGTTGGATTAGCCTTCCGGGCGAAGGCGGGCATGTCGATTTTGCGCCTAATAGCGAAGAAGAAGCTATGATTCTGGAAATATTGCGCGCCGAAATTGGCCACGTTTCCGCCGAGCGCGTGCTGTCTGGCCCGGGGCTGGTGAATCTTTACCGGGCGATTGTTAAGTCCGACAACCGTCTGCCGGAAAATCTGCGCCCGAAAGATATTACCGAACGCGCCCTGGCGGATAGCTGTATCGATTGTCGCCGCGCGTTGTCGCTCTTTTGCGTCATCATGGGGCGATTTGGCGGCGACCTGGCGTTAACCATGGGGACATTTGGCGGCGTTTATATCGCTGGCGGTATTGTCCCGCGCTTCCTGGAATTTTTTAAAGCGTCCGGCTTCCGTGGGGGCTTTGAAGATAAAGGCCGCTTTAAAGATTATGTACACAGTATTCCGGTCTATCTGATTGTCCATGATAATCCTGGCTTGTTAGGCTCCGGCGCGCATCTGCGCCAGACATTAGGCCATATTCTATAAGTCAGATGGCGGCATAAACGCCTTATCCGGCCTACAAAAGTGTGTCATCTGTAGGCCTGATAAGCGCAGCGTCATCAGGCAATTAATCATTCTCTTGCCAGTCTCAAACCGCGTGCCTCACGCGGTTTTTTTCATTGCTTTTCCTGTGCATGAATGATTCAACTGTCTGAATTATTTCACTTTACTCTTGCTGAGCGAAAGGTCAAACACCGGCGCGTTGAGTCATCATGTCATGGCGGTTAGTCAGGCGAAAACAGGGATTTATTTTACTATACGTATCCGGTTCGCTGCCTTATTTACGGTTTCATCGCGGCATCTTGCTGGAAAGGATCCTCATTTTCGGGTAAATGTCCCTGAAAAACACCGCAATATGACATGATCGAATACCATTATCATTAGTAAGGATTTTGGTTAAAGAGGAAAAACCACAAAATCAAAAGGGGATTATTTGAGATAAGGTTTATTGACAGGAAATTATCGTCGGCTGCGCCACATTAGGTAAATTCAATGATATCAAGTTGTTAATAATATGATTTGTTTGATGCTATAACTGACATGCTTAAAAGGTAAATTTTTACGCTTGTTCCTCTTTTTTCGTCGCTAAAAAATATTTTCATTAGCCTCTCGACAGGAAGAAAATTTTCAGGCTATTTTCTAAAGGAGCCACCATCGTGGCAGCGTCGCTCGGACGGTCCGGGCGCTAACGTTAATCTGAGGATATTATGGCTGACTTCCGCCCTGAACGTCGCTTTACGCGTATCGATCGCCTTCCGCCCTATGTTTTTAACATCACCGCTGAACTCAAAATGGCTGCGCGTCGGCGCGGCGAAGATATTATTGATTTCAGTATGGGTAATCCTGATGGCGCAACCCCTCCCCACATTGTCGAAAAACTTTGCACCGTCGCGCAGCGTCCGGATACGCACGGTTATTCCACGTCTCGCGGCATACCGCGTTTACGCCGCGCGATTTCTCACTGGTATCAGGAACGTTATGATGTCGATATCGATCCGGAAACCGAAGCGATTGTGACCATCGGTTCCAAAGAGGGACTGGCGCATTTAATGCTGGCGACGCTGGATCATGGTGATACGGTTCTGGTGCCGAACCCGAGTTACCCGATTCATATCTATGGCGCCGTTATCGCCGGGGCGCAGGTGCGTTCGGTTCCATTGGTAGAGGGAGTGGATTTCTTCAACGAGCTGGAGCGCGCTATTCGCGAAAGTTATCCGAAACCGAAAATGATGATTTTGGGTTTTCCGTCTAACCCTACGGCCCAGTGCGTCGAACTGGAATTTTTTGAAAAAGTGGTCGCTCTGGCTAAACGTTATGATGTGCTGGTGGTGCACGATCTGGCGTATGCCGATATCGTGTACGACGGCTGGAAAGCGCCATCCATTATGCAGGTGCCTGGCGCGCGCGACGTGGCGGTCGAATTTTTCACGCTGTCGAAAAGCTATAATATGGCGGGCTGGCGTATTGGGTTTATGGTGGGCAATAAAACCCTGGTCAGCGCGCTGGCGCGCATTAAAAGTTATCACGATTATGGCACCTTTACCCCGCTTCAGGTGGCGGCTATCGCCGCGCTGGAAGGCGATCAGCAGTGCGTGCGCGATATCGCCGAGCAGTATAAACGTCGTCGCGATGTGCTGGTGAAGGGGCTGCATGAGGCGGGCTGGATGGTTGAAATGCCGAAAGCCTCAATGTACGTCTGGGCGAAAATCCCGGAGCAATATGCGGCGATGGGATCGCTTGAGTTTGCCAAGAAGCTGCTGAATGAGGCGAAGGTTTGCGTTTCTCCAGGGATAGGCTTTGGTGATTATGGCGACACCCATGTACGCTTTGCATTAATAGAGAATCGCGACCGCATTCGCCAGGCCGTCAGAGGGATTAAAGCGATGTTCCGCGCCGATGGCGTGCTGCCGTCACATCCAAAACCCGTTGAGGCGAGCACGGAGTAGAAAAGCAAACAGGAGCCCCATGGCTCCTGTTTTTCTTTGCATTGTACTTTTAAATCATCAGGGCGAAAGTACCGGCCCAAACGATGACCATAAATGAAATGCCCATAAAGAAATATTTCACGTTTCATCTCTCCGCGTACCTGTCGTACGCCTAAATGAACTTACACTTACCTGATTATAGAGAGTTGATGCCGGACAATACGAAATTGAGAATTATTCGTGTTTCGACCGCCTGCATCACCTCAGAATTCTGCGCGTCATCGCTCCAGACGGCGCTAATGTACGCCTAAAAATGAGGTGAAACAAGAGGCATTTTCTTATTTACTTTTAGTAACTTACAAGTGTCGGGAATCGGCGACAGTTTAATTTCTGACAGTGATGAATCGCTATTGAGCGACGCCGCCGACACAGTAAAAAAACGCCTGTAAACAGGAGACTTATCGCTAAAAGCAGGAATGAGTAATTTACGATGTGAATATTATGGCAATGCGAAATGACAAAATAAAAGGCCTTGCGGCCTTTTTCAGATGTAGAGTGACGCTTCCCCCAACGGGCGAGTCTTGAAACGGCGATGAATCCAGAGATATTGCTCCGGGGCGCGCATGATCTCTTTCTCAATAATTTTATTCATATAGGCAGCGGCTTGATTTTCATCTGCCGGGTAACCTTCCATTTCAGGGGTAATATACAGACGATAACCCGAGTTATCGGATTTCCTTACCATTGTAACGGTCAACATGGCGGCGCCAGACAGCCTGGACAGTACATAGGTGCCGTTGGTGGTGGCGACGTTTTCAACCGCGAAAAATGGCGCAAAGGAGCTGCCTTTAGGGCCGTAGTCCTGGTCGGGAGCAAACCAAATGGCTTCCCCTTTTTTTAGCGCGCCCACAATGCCGCGCAGATTGTTTCTGCCGATCATCGCTTTATTTGAGCGCATACGGCCGCGCGTCTGCACCCACTCCATGAGCGGATTGTTATGCGGACGATAGGTCGCCATCATCGGCTGGCAGAGACCCATTACCCGGCCTCCCAATTCCAGCGACATAAAATGCACGCCAACGACCATTACGCCGCGATTTTGCGCCTGCGCACGGGTAAGGTTGTCCAGCCCGTCCACATCAAACCATTTGCGAACCCGGCTATCAGGCCAGAACCAGGCCATGCCCGTTTCAAGCAGCGCCATGCCAAGAGAGTGGAAATTCTCGGCGATCAGTTTTTCCCTTTCTTCCCGGGAGAGGGTCGGAAAACAGAGTTCAATATTTTTCTGGGCGATCGACTCACGTCGCTTCAGGAAGGGGCGCGCCAGCTTACCGGTGCGGGTGCCCAGAAAACGCAAAACCGGGTAGGGAAGCTGCACCAGTAACCAGAGGACGCCAACGCCAAACCACGTCAGCCAGTAGCGCGGGTGCAAAAACGCGCGTGAAAATTTGCTTTGAGGAAACATAAAATACCTTCTGTAGATACGAAAATAATGTATCGCAGAAGAGTCATTATCCGCAGCGGTACACTCTGAAATACGCATCATCCTTCAAGTTGCGTTCGCTTATCCGAAGCACTTACTTGAGTAAGCCCATCAGGGTAACTTGAATGATTTACGTATAGTTAGGCCATCATGTACGACAATGGTTCCCGTAAGGAGTGTAAAACTAAGTCAGTACTAAACCACGAGGGCATGAACGCCAGGCAGGCTAATGTACCACCAGTTATTTACTCGCGCCCAGAAATTCTTTATCAAGAAGCGTAAATATTTCTCCCGTAGCAAAAATAAGCTAATCATTATTTTTAATGCATTGTTTTTACAGTGATAATTTTATTTCAGACGAAGGTTATTGAAAAATGATTAGAAAAATAAAATGTGAGATAAATGTTATGGAAATGACGTGCTGATAAGGTTTATCTTAAAGGAGAAGTGAGAGGGACCGTAAGGCTATATGGAAGCCTTGCCATAGACAGGAGGTATTATAGATGATCTATTTATGGACATTTCTTGCAATAAGTATACTTGCCGTGAGTTGCTATATCGGTCAGGTGATGGGGGCTTTTTCTGCGGTTTCTTCTTTTACGGGAATGGTTATCCTTGCCGCGCTGATTTATTTACTCAATGTATGGCTGCAGGATGGCGATGACATCGTTAGCGGATTATTGCTTTTTCTCGCACCGGCATGTGGGTTAATTATTCGCTTTATGGTGGGATACGGTAAGCGTTAGTCAGTACATACCCTTCATACTTCAAGTTGCTGATGTGTTGGCTATGGATTACTCGGCCCATTCATGGGCCTCGCCCTGACGGGACGTCGCTCACCCCAGTCACATCGTTATCTATGCTCCAGGGGACTCACTCCCTTGCCGCCTTTAAGCAACTCGAATTATCTTGGGTATACACGATGTCAGTGAATAGATAGCGCCGATAATATCGGCGCTTCTGTTCCCCGGGAAGGCTAATCGTTTATTGCGCGTCCGCAAGCTGCAGTGAGTCCTGATTATGTAACGCATTCTGGCGCTGGCGTTCCAGTTCCAGCGCGCCGCGATGGGAGAGGTAACAGAATAGAATGCAGCACACGATGCCGCCCATCAGAAGATAAAATCCGCCGTACCAGCCCAGTTTATCCACCATGACGCCAAACAGGCTGGTGCCCAACGAGGCGCCGAAAATATAGCTCATGAACCCACGTAAACCGACGGCGGAACCTACGGCAAAGCTGGGGACTATCTCCATTGTCTGTACGGACGCGAGGAATTGCGGGACGTAAATCAGACAACCTACAATGGCGGCGAAAATCGTTACCATCAGCAAAGATTCACTTTTCCAGTATCCGATCAGACAGACAAAAATCAGCGCCATGCAAATCATGGCTAACGGCATTCTGCGGCCCTTAAACAGTTTATCTGACAGCCAGCCTGCCAGTAGCGTAGAGGGAATTGCCGCCCACTCGAAAAAGAGAAACGCGACGCTCATCTGTTCTTTTGAAAAGTGTTTTACTGTCAACAGATAGATAGGCAACCAGCTAATCATGCCAAACCGCACCATATAGACGAAGACATCCACCAGCGAAATATACCAGGCATTTTTATTGCGCAGCACATAAGTACAGAAAATTTGCCATGCGCTCATATTTTCCGGCGCTTTTGCCGTATTCTTCGTTTTCAGTACGACTTTTTCTTCCGGCATCATCTGTTCCAGGGAGGGAAGACCTTCTTCGCGCGGCGAACCTTTTCCCAAGACCAGAACAATTAAGGCAAAAATGACGGCGACGCAGGCCGGAACGATATAACTGGCGCTTTGCCAGTGTTCGCTGCCCAATATCGCAAAAGCCGCACCGACGATAGGCGCGACGATCCCGCCGCCAACGTTATGCGAGATATTCCAGAAGGCGCCTACGCGTCCGCGTTCCCGACGAGGGAACCAGTTTGCAATAGTAATAAACGAGGGGCCGACGCCCATGCCCTGAAAAAGGCCATTGAAGACCACCAGAGCGGCAAATATCCAGAATGCGCTACTGAATCCCAGCCCAACGTTAACAATCGCGCAGAGTACCAGACCGCACGCCATGAAGACTTTTGGGCTGGCTTTATCCGCCAGACTGCTCATTACGCCTTTACTGATTCCGTAAGCAATAAGCATACAGCTACTCAGCAGGCCGATTTGCGTAGCGCTGAGATCCAATTGCTCTTTTAAATAAGGCGTCGATAATGTGAAATTGTTTCTGACTATATAGTAAGCGAGATACCCCAGAAATACGCTTAACAATGCCTGTATACGATATCGACCATACGTAGCCTGGACTTTTTCCGGTGGGACTTTATGCGCCGATTGCCCTGTTTTTAATATTGTTAACATGGAGTCACCTGTATTTTATAGTGAGATGAACATCAGGAGGTTTTGTCGGTAGAGTGAAAGGAGTGACAATAAAATTCAAGTCGAAGAAATGTGTCAAAATTGACTCAATTGGGTGAATTTAAAGGTTGTTTTTGACCCATTCTGAAGGGTGTGGTGAAACTTTAATTATTGACATGGCCGTTTTATCGTTAGCATGTGCGGATATTAACAAATTTGCTGCCAGTGATCTGATACGCTTTATTGATGTTTTCGGGCGACGGACCCGTTATTATTCAAATAACGTTGTTCTGGATGCCAACAGAAATAAAAGGGTAAGTTTTGTCTCAATATTTTCTTTATGTGATATCGATATTTATGAACGGGATCACAAATCGACTTTTCTCATGCTGTAGTCGTTTCGCCAGAGTGGGCGCTTTTACGCTATGGCTGGCGGCAATGTTCGGTTCTTGCCAGGCGTACAGCCGCGAGCTGGTGATGGCAACGACCTTTTCACCCAGCGCGACCGCCTGGATTATCCAGCGCTGGCAGACGGAGCCGGGTTCCGTCATGATTCGTACGCTCAACCGTACCAGCGGTTCTTTAGAGCAATTACTTGATACGGCGAATGCGGAAAATGTCGATCTGATCCTGACGTCATCCCCCATGCTGTTGCAACACCTTCAGGAGCACCAAAAGCTGGCGCTATTGGATAGCGCGCCTGCCGCCAGCCAGAAGCTGGTGCCGCGTTCTATCCGCTCAACTTCAGTGGCGGTAGCGGTATCCGGATTTGGGCTATTGATCAATCGTTCAGCGCTCGCTGCGCGCCATCTTCCGCCGCCTGCCGACTGGCAGGATATGGGCCTGCCCAGTTACCAGGGCGCTCTATTAATGAGCAGTCCGTCACGTTCAGACACCAATCATTTGATGGTGGAGTCGCTGTTGCAGCAAAAAGGCTGGACGGCAGGATGGGCGACGCTGCTGGCAATCTCGGGTAATTTGGTCACGATTTCCTCTCGCAGTTTCGGCGTAGCGGATAAAATCAAAAGCGGGCTTGGCGTTGCCGGGCCGGTCATTGATAACTATGCTAATTTGCTACTTAACGATCCTAATCTTGCTTTTACCTATTTCCCGTATTCTGCGGTGTCGCCCACTTACGTCGCGGTGTTGAAAAACAGCCGTCATGCAGATGAAGCGCGTGCTTTTATTCATTACTTATTAAGTCCGAAAGGGCAAAGGATACTGGCTGACGCGAATACCGGTAAGTATCCCGTCGCACCGCTTAGCGCCGATAATCCTCGCGCCGCGCAACAACAGCGTTTGATGGCCCAGCCGCCGTTGAACTATCGTCTGATCCTGAAGCGTCAGCAACTGGTACAACGCATGTTTGATACCGCGATCAGTTTTCGACTTGCGCAGCTTAAAGATGCATGGCGAGCGTTGCACAGCGCAGAAACGCGGCTTAAACGCCCCTTACCTGAAATCAGAGCCTTATTGACCAGCGTCCCGGTGGATGCGGCAAGCAGCGAAGATGAAACCTGGCTGGCGCAGTTTGATAATAAAAGCTTTGCCGAACAAAAAATGATGGAGTGGCAGATCTGGTTTCTGAACAATCAGCGGCTGGCGATTCACAAACTGGAAGAGCTGAAATGAAGGGGAGATTATTGCAACGGCTTCGTCAGCTCAGTATCAGCAACAGTTTACGGGGCGCATTTTTAACTGGCGCATTACTGACGCTGATTGTCAGTATGGTCAGCCTTTATTCCTGGCATGAGCAAAGTTCGCAGGTTCGCTATTCGCTTGATGAATATTTTCCTCGCATCCACTCCGCTTTTTTAATTGAGGGGAACCTGAATCTGGCCGTGGATCAACTCAATGAATTTTTGCTGGCGCCGAACACGACGGTACGTTTGCAGTTACGTACGCAGATTATTCAGCATCTGGATAAGATTGAGCGTCTCAGTCAGGGGCTTCAGCTTGCTGAGCGCCGGCAACTGGCCGTCATTTTACAGGATAGCCGGACCTTGCTGGCGGAGCTGGACAACGCCCTCTACAACATGTTTTTGGTGCGGGAGAAAGTCAGTGAGCTTTCCGCTCGCATCGACTGGCTCCATGATGATTTCACCACGGAGCTAAATTCGCTGGTACAGGATTTTACCTGGCAGCAAGGGACGCTACTCGATCAAATTGAGGCGAATCAGGGCGATGCAGCGCAGTATTTGCAACGTTCGCGCGAGGTGCAGAACGAGCAGCAGCAGGTATATACCCTGGCGCGAATTGAAAATCAGATTGTTGACGACCTGCGCGACAGATTGAATGAGCTCAAGTCCGGCAATAATGACGGGATGCTGGTGGAGACCCATATTCGCTATCTGGAAAACCTAAAAAAAACGGCGGATGAGAATATTCGTGCGCTCGATGACTGGCCCAGTACGATCACGCTGCGGCAAACCATCGACGAACTATTGGAAATCGGGATGGTAAAAAATAAGATGCCCGATACCATGCGCGATTATGTTGCGGCGCAAAAAGCCTTACTGGACGCCAGCCGCGCCAGAGAGGCTACGCTAGGGCGCTTTCGCACGCTGCTTGAGGCGCAGTTAGGTAGTAGTCACCAGCAAATGCAGACGTTCAATCAACGCCTGGAACAGATTGTTCGCGTTAGCGGCGGGCTTATTTTAGTGGCGACGCTCCTGGCGTTGCTGCTGGCCTGGGGACTCAACCACTATTTTATCCGTTCCCGGCTGGTAAAGCGTTTTACCGCGCTTAATCAGGCTGTGGTACAGATAGGGCTGGGGAGAACCGACTCGACTATCCCGGTTTACGGGCGCGATGAGCTAGGACGGATAGCCCGTTTGCTACGTCATACGCTGGGCCAGCTCAATATGCAACGCAGGCAGCTTGAACAAGAGGTCGCCGAGCGCAAAGAGATAGAAGCCGACCTGCGCGCCATGCAGGATGAGTTGATTCAGACGGCGAAACTGGCGGTAGTCGGCCAGACCATGACCACGCTGGCGCATGAAATTAACCAGCCGCTGAATGCGCTTTCAATGTATTTATTTACGGCGGGACGCGCGATTGAACAAGGTCAGAGCGGACAGGCGAGAAATACGCTCACCAAAGCGGAAGGGCTCATTAACCGGATTGACGCCATTATTCGTTCGCTGCGGCAGTTTACCCGCCGGGCGGAGCTGGAAACGCCATTGTATCCCGTTGATCTGCGCCAAACCTTCGTGGCGGCATGGGAGTTATTAGCCATGCGCCACCAATCCCGGCAGGGAGCGCTTTCACTGCCAACCGACACCGTATGGGTTAGCGGCGATGAAGTGCGTATTCAGCAGGTTCTGGTGAATGTGCTGGCGAATGCGCTTGACGCCTGTTCGCATGATGCGGCGATCGCGGTGACATGGCAGACGCAGGGAGAGGCGCTGGAGGTTTATATTGCAGATAACGGCCCTGGCTGGCCTGGGGCGCTGTTGCCCTCTTTACTCAAGCCGTTTACCACTAGTAAAGCTGTCGGGTTGGGTATTGGGCTGTCGATTAGCGTGTCGCTGATGGCGCAAATGAAGGGCGACCTGCGTCTGGCGTCGACGCTAACGCATAACGCTTGCGTGGTGCTGCAATTCTCGGTAACGGATGTCGATGATGTTGAATGATGAATGTTCTATTTTGCTGATTGATGATGACGTTGATGTACTTGACGCCTATACCCAAATGCTTGAGCAGGCAGGCTACCGCGTGCGTGGCTTTACCCATCCTTTCGAGGCCAAAGAGTGGGTAAAAGCGGATTGGGAGGGGATCGTTTTGAGCGATGTATGTATGCCGGGGTGTTCCGGTATCGATCTTATGACGCTGTTTCATCAGGATGACGATCAACTGCCAATCTTATTGATTACCGGACATGGCGATGTACCGATGGCGGTTGATGCGGTGAAAAAGGGCGCCTGGGATTTTCTGCAAAAACCCGTCGATCCGGGCAAACTGTTGATATTAATTGAAGACGCGCTACGCCAGCGTCGGTCGGTCATTGCACGGCGGCAATATTGCCAGCAGACGTTACAGGTTGAATTGATTGGGCGCAGCGAGTGGATGAATCAGTTTCGACAACGGTTACAACAACTGGCGGAAACGGACATTGCCGTATGGTTTTACGGTGAGCATGGCACTGGACGTATGACTGGCGCCCGTTATCTCCATCAACTGGGGCGTAACGCGAAAGGGCCGTTTGTACGCTATGAACTGACGCCGGAGAATGCCGGGCAGTTGGAGACATTCATCGACCAGGCGCAAGGAGGCACGCTGGTGTTGAGTCATCCCGAATATCTGACACGCGAACAGCAGCACCATCTGGCGCGTTTACAAAGCCTGGAGCATCGGCCTTTTCGTTTGGTGGGCGTTGGCAGCGCTTCGCTGGTGGAGCAGGCGGCAGCTAACCAGATTGCGGCCGAGCTTTACTACTGTTTCGCCATGACCCAAATCGCCTGCCAGTCTCTTTCTCAGCGACCGGATGATATCGAGCCGTTATTTCGCCATTATCTTCGAAAAGCCTGCCTGCGACTCAATCATCCAGTGCCGGAAATAGCGGGGGAATTACTGAAAGGAATAATGCGACGCGCCTGGCCAAGCAATGTGCGCGAACTGGCTAATGCGGCAGAGCTTTTTGCTGTTGGCGTGCTGCCGCTGGCGGAAACGGTCAACCCGCAGTTGCTTCTGCAGGAGCCGACCCCGCTTGACCGGCGCGTTGAAGAGTATGAGCGACAAATTATTACCGAAGCATTAAATATTCATCAGGGACGAATTAATGAAGTGGCGGAGTACCTGCAAATTCCCCGTAAAAAACTTTATCTGCGCATGAAAAAATATGGTCTAAGTAAAGAGCATTATAAATTCTGATATTACAGTTACTTTCAATCTGGCTGACAACATCAGCAACGATGTCGTTAGCCAGATAACGTCGCATCACCGTAATGGTAAATCATTCCATCATGATTATAGATTGCTTATTATTCACCTGAGCATCAAATTCTATTTCTTAACTTCAATATAAGGTAAAAATGCGTCAAGTTCTCTGGCGTAATAAATGTACTCTTGTCCGACGATTTGACAAGATGAAAACTTCATCACCTCTCCAGATTACATCTGAATATGAGGACAAGAGAAATGAAAAAACATGCTATTGCAGTAATGATGATCGCCGTATTTTCTGAGTCGGTTTATGCGGAGTCTACCTTATTTATTCCGGACGTCTCTCCTGATAGCGTCACGACATCCCTTTCTGTGGGTGTGTTAAATGGTAAATCCAGGGAGCTGGTTTATGATACCGACACCGGGCGGAAGCTGAGTCAACTGGACTGGAAAATAAAAAATGTCGCCACGTTACAGGGGGATTTATCATGGGAACCCTATTCGTTCATGACGCTGGACGCCCGCGGCTGGACGTCTTTGGCGTCGGGATCGGGTCATATGGTTGACCATGACTGGATGAGCAGTGAGCAGCCAGGCTGGACCGATCGTTCAATTCATCCGGACACCAGCGCCAACTATGCTAATGAATACGATTTGAATGTGAAAGGTTGGTTATTGCAGGGCGATAACTACAAGGCGGGCGTGACAGCGGGCTATCAGGAAACCCGTTTTAGCTGGACGGCAAGAGGCGGGTCTTATATTTATGATAATGGTCGATATATTGGTAATTTTCCTCATGGCGTGCGCGGCATAGGTTATAGCCAGCGTTTCGAAATGCCCTATATCGGGCTGGCGGGTGATTATCGTATTAATGACTTTGAGTGTAATGTACTGTTTAAATACAGCGACTGGGTAAATGCGCATGATAATGACGAACACTACATGCGCAAACTTACCTTCCGTGAAAAAACGGAAAATTCACGATATTATGGCGCTTCTATTGACGCCGGATATTATATTACCAATAATGCAAAAATCTTTGCTGAGTTCGCTTACAGTAAATATGAAGAAGGTAAGGGCGGTACGCAAATCATAGATAAAACCAGCGGTGATACGGCGTATTTTGGTGGCGATGCCGCAGGTATAGCTAATAATAACTATACGGTTACCGCGGGGTTGCAGTACCGCTTCTAGACCACATCAGGATGTCATCGGTCATAACCGGCCGATGACGACTTTTTGCTGAACGTATGGCATGTCCGGTGATATTGTGTTTACCTCATATAGATCTGGCGAGTTTGGCGTTAAGATGTGGCAAGGAACAGTAGAGGGGGACCTCATCCAGATGTTATAAACTTCAATTCAGAAAGTTACTTTCCATATACTCTTTGTGGGACTGCTTCAACCTTTGGGCAGATATCGGAAATGAAAAAGATAGACCAGGCGACTATTCGCTATCAGAATATCCGGTACACCAACTACCAACAAATCATTTAGTCGATGGTCTCGTTGCCATTGGTTCATAGAGTGTTGGTCTTGGTATGGATGGCTGGGGAAGTTATGTATCGAACATTCTTATGCAAGATTGCGCAGGGTCTGGTGGTCTATGGTACACATATGGGAAGGCATTCACATATATTTCTGTAATCGATACTAAAACTTTAACACTAACTAATTGTTTGTAGAAAGTGGTTGCATTATTAATGGTTTGAGACTCATTGACATAAAACAAACACCATCTGGTAATCTGTCAGACCCCGCATCCTCAACAGTTAACTATAAAGATTGTATGGTAGCTGAGATGTCATTAGTCCTAATATCGTGTCAGATAAATTTATAAAAGATTACTCATGTTTTGTGTCACATGCAAAAATAATTCGGCTTCGTTAAGGTCTTTAGGGGAAATACCTAATGGATAATTAGTTAGATTAACGTTAACAACACTTTGAACGTGTAATGAATATGGGGGTATAATATAAGTATTGGGATATTGTAATTAAAAATTATGTAATTATCTGATTATTATATATTCACTCCAGCAAAGAAGAAAGGCAATTATGGACGAAAAGAAACTCACAGCTCTTGCGGCTGAACTGGCTAAAGGTCTTAAAACTGAAGCCGACCTCAGTCAGTTTTTCCATATGCTGACGAAATTAACCGTCGAAACGGCGCTCAATGCTGAGCTGGCTGACCATCTCGGGCATGAGAAAAATGCTCCTAAAACGAGCTCAAACTCCCACAATGGCTACTCATTAAAAACGGTGCTGTATGATGGCGGCGAGATAGTGCTGAACATGCTGCGTGACCGTGAAAATACCTTTGAACTGTAGCTGATTAAGGAGCATCAGACGCGTATTACGAGATGGAAAGTCAGATTTATCCCTTTATGCCAAAGGCATGACATGACTACCCGCGAAATCATCGCCACCTTCAAAGAGATGTACGACGCTGATGTGTCGCCCATGCTGATACTTAAGATCACCGCCGCAGTAAAAGAGTTGGTCAAAGGGACGTCAAAAAATGGAGTATGCCGATCCAGGACTGGTCGCTGGCAATGATTCGCTTTATTATCGAGTTCGGTGACCGCCTGAGCGATCACCGTTAATATAGTGGCAGTTACACAGTATGACTGGCATGTTCCATATTGGATTTATATGTAATAGTAACAGCCTATCTATTTGATTATTTTATTTCCAATTTTATTAAAAAGGAAATCAGAACCAGGCTTTGTTAAATGTCCCCAATCAACGGCAGTGATAAAATCAGGACCATTACCAACTCTTGTAAGACATCCACTTTCGTTAC
Source organism: Salmonella sp. SSDFZ54 (assembly GCF_004010735.1). Lineage (NCBI taxonomy): Bacteria > Pseudomonadati > Pseudomonadota > Gammaproteobacteria > Enterobacterales > Enterobacteriaceae > Salmonella > Salmonella sp. SSDFZ54. The sequence continues at coordinate 342,893 of NZ_CP034819.1, read as the reverse complement.
ATAATGCTTTGTATGCTGATATATATTCAATTCCCATTTTTGGAACATTGTTACTAAAGTAAGAGTCCCACTCGCTTATTTCACTATTTAATCCATATGTCATATACAATGGTGGAGTTTTTTTAAACTCACTCAGGTAGTTAGATATTATTTTAACTAAATTTGCATTCCATTCCGGGACTGGTCCAATGAAAATAATCCTTGAGTCAGGGGATGCCTCTTTAATTTTTTTAATGGTTAATGATAACGCATCAATTGCTAACTTTTTATCATGTACTCCATTTGTTCCTCGAACTGACCATGTCAGCAGAACCACCTCAGGCTGAACACGTTTAATTTCATTAATTCTATTATTGTTTAGAGTGATGACACTTCTCTGTAAATCATCTTTACCGTCAACAAATAGAGGAGGAGCATTACCATCTGTCATTTGGCTTATTATATAATCAGAACCTTTATTATCTATATAATGAGAAAGCCCATTGAAAAGAGCCGCCGCATAAGAATCACCAATGATAAATATATTATGCTTGCCATTTTTTATACATCCATTGGATATGGCAGCAGTAAGTTGTACTGAGTGACATATCCCTCCACGGAGTAGTTCTCCATATTTATAATAATTGTACACGTCAGTAACAGAAGCATATTCACCTGCTGATTTATTGATTTCCCTGTCTTTAACTCCATTTATATGAAAAATAAATGCGCCAATTAAACCCGTCCCAAATACAGATAATGCTAATAATATTGCTGTGATATATTTACTTCTGGAATTTCTCAGTGGTTTTTCAATTAAATAATAAGTTAATATCGCCAAAAAGAACGATAATAATAAAAGAAGAGTTAATTCATGGTAGTCTGATGAACCAGCAAATATTGAACGATAGAATGAATAAATAGGCCAATGCCACAAATAAAGAGGATAGCTAATAAGACCAAAGAAAACAACAGGCCTAACACTAAGCAATTTCGACACAACCAAATCATTACCATTAGATGCTATTATAAGAGAGGCGCCAAGTACTGGGATTATTGCTATATATCCAGGAAATGACATCTTTTCATCTATCATGGTTATTGATAATGCGATTAGTATAATTCCTAACAGGGACATTAATTTTGATAACGAAGTGTTTATTCCTATAAATCTCAATGTGGATATAATCGCTCCAGCCATTAACTCCCAAAATCTTGATGCGGGAGAGTAGTAATTAGCTCCGCCATCAGATGCCATTGTAAAAATGCTAATCGCATAGCTAATTATAAATATAGTTGCGCATGATAATACTATGTTTCTGTTATGGTTTTTGCTTCTAAAGCATAGCAATATAACTACTGGCCATATTATATAAAATTGCTCTTCAATTCCCAGTGACCACAAATGTAGTAAAGGTTTAAGGTATGACTTTGAATCAAAATATCCAGACTCACTCCAAAGAGTAAAGTTTGATATAAAGAATGAGCCACTAAAAACATGCTTACCAAGTAATTTGTAATCATCCTGGAATAAATAAACCCAACCAACAATAAGACATGATACAAGAACTATGGATAATGCTGGAAATATTCTAAGCACTCTCCTTTTATAGAAATCAAGGTATGAAAATGATTTGTTTGATGCAGATTTTAATATTATTGATGTTATAAGGTATCCAGATATCACAAAGAATATATCTACTCCAACAAACCCACCCGGCAATAATGATGGGAAATAATGGAATATTACCACAGATAAAACCGCTATTGCGCGTAATCCATCTATATCAGGTCTGTATTTTAAGTGTTCCAACTTAAATTACCTCAATTTTAAAAAAAAGATTAATAAAATGGTTGTGCATCTTGCATCATTTCCGAAGTTTCGTGTAAACGAAAACGGAATGACGAGTGGATCAGATACGGCTATTATTTTAATTATTGACTCCGTCACATCTTTACTTCCGTCATTAATAAAAATAATCTCAACTTTATATTTTTCAAGTTCATTAAACTCATGTACCGTTCTATAGAAAATCGGTATCGTGTCTTCTTCGTTAAAAACCAGGACGACAAGAGAGATTTTCATTTTTATCCCTGAAGATAATGAATCTGGAATAGATAAAGCCGCATACCAGGCTAATTGCCGAGAAAGTGATGAGGGTAACCAATGGTGGCAAAGAACATTGGTCAGCCATCCATCCAACAACAGCGCTCAGTGTTCCCATAAATCCCACGTACATCATGTAGCGAAGCGTGGTGGTGCTGGCGTTAAAGGTGAAGCGCGCATTGGCATAGAAGCTGAACGATACGGCGATAACAAAACCGGAAAAGTTCGCCAACGCCTGATGCGTATGCATCCCATACACACAAAAAGCAAATACGCCCCAATGAATAAGCGTGTTAAGAACACCGATCGATGTGTACTTAGCGAATAACTTCAACATTATGAAAATCAGCGGATTCGGAAAGGTCTGGAGGGCACTGTTGCAAATAGTCGGTGGTGATAAACTTATCATCCCCTTTTGCTGATGGAGCTGCACATGAACCCATTCAAAGGCCGGCATTTTCAGCGTGACATCATTCTGTGGGCCGTACGCTGGTACTGCAAATACGGCATCAGTTACCGTGAGCTGCAGGAGATGCTGGCTGAACGCGGAGTGAATGTCGATCACTCCACGATTTACCGCTGGGTTCAGCGTTATGCGCCTGAAATGGAAAAACGGCTGCGCTGGTACTGGCGTAACCCTTCCGATCTTTGCCCGTGGCACATGGATGAAACCTACGTGAAGGTCAATGGCCGCTGGGCGTATCTGTACCGGGCCGTCGACAGCCGGGGCCGCACTGTCGATTTTTATCTCTCCTCCCGTCGTAACAGCAAAGCTGCATACCGGTTTCTGGGTAAAATCCTCAACAACGTGAAGAAGTGGCAGATCCCGCGATTCATCAACACGGATAAAGCGCCCGCCTATGGTCGCGCGCTTGCTCTGCTCAAACGCGAAGGCCGGTGCCCGTCTGACGTTGAACACCGACAGATTAAGTACCGGAACAACGTGATTGAATGCGATCATGGCAAACTGAAACGGATAATCGGCGCCACGCTGGGATTTAAATCCATGAAGACGGCTTACGCCACCATCAAAGGTATTGAGGTGATGCGTGCACTACGCAAAGGCCAGGCCTCAGCATTTTATTATGGTGATCCCCTGGGCGAAATGCGCCTGGTAAGCAGAGTTTTTGAAATGTAAGGCCTTTGAATAAGACAAAAGGCTGCCTCATCGCTAACTTTGCAACAGTGCCCTACAAATTGCTTTGATCGATATAAGCGATCAATAATTGTATTTTTAATAGTTTTAAGCTATTGAGTTTTGATATATTGATCGATGTTATCGATCAATTGGTATTGCTGATTTCCAAACGTCTTGGAATAAAAACGGGACATGTAAAGCTTTGCATCGTCTTACAAGGCTTTGCATGTTTTTTCAGGGAGAGGTACTTGAAAGGGTGGAAGTGCTGGGGAGAGGGGGAGCGTTAAAAATTCTGTATAATTTTAGTAACATAAAATAAAAAGAATGGCGCATGTCCCACCCCTTCGATTTCGACAAAGCACTTAAAGCCCTTCAGGTCCGGCCAGGCATTAACGGGCAAAGATGGCATCTTAACGCCATTAATCAAGTATTTAACCGAGTCTACCCTGTCTGCTGAACTTGACTCCCATCTGGCTCAGGATGTTGAGGCAAACCGTAAAAATGGTTCCGGCAAAAAGCCATTAAAGCCCCAACAGGCAGTTTTGAACTGGCAACTCCGCGCAATCGTAACGGCACTTTTGAGCCATAACTGGTGAAGAAGCTTCGGACCCCCCTGTACGACGAGATCGAGCGCAATATCATTCGACTGTTTGCGCTGGAGATGAGTTATCAGGACATCGGCCGGGAGAGTGAAGATCTTGATGCCTTCAGCGTTTCAACCGCCACCGTCAGTGCAGTACCGATAAAGTCCTCCCTGAACTAAAACAGTGGCAACAGCGCCCGCTGGAGAAGATTTATCCCGTCGTCTGGCTAGACGCTATTCATTATAAAAACCGTGAGGATGGCCGTTATCAGAGCAAGGCGGTTTATACCGTTCTGGCACTGAATCTGGAAGGCAAAAAAGAAGTTCTGGGCCTATATCTGTCGGAAAGTGAAGGTGCTAACTTTTGGTTAAGTTCTAACAGCGAGAGGGTACTTTAAAGGGATGTTTTTCGTTATGTTTATAGGCACTATTCGCTGGAAATCATAAGACATCAAAGACGCTGCAACGCCTTGTGTGGTGTGGGTTTGCTGAGATTTGTGAGAGGTGGGTAAAAGAGGTCATGGTGTCCCCTGCAGGAATCGAACCTGCAACTAGCCCTTAGGAGGGGCTCGTTATATCCATTTAACTAAGGGGACAACGCGGCGCCAGTATAGCGTTTTTTATTCGCCGGAGTAAGTGTAGCGCCGCCTGACTGGTTAAACCGTCGCCACTCAGCGCTGTTTTTCCGCTTTTTTCCGCTCCCGTTCCAGGCGCTCGCCGCGTAGCCTCGCTTCTTCCTTACGTTTATTGCTCATATCGTTGCGGATCTGCGCGTGGCTCATTAATGCGAAAATAAAAGTGCCGCCGCAGATATTTCCGGCAAGTGTGGGAAGGGCGAAGGGCCAGAGAAAGTCGCTCCAGGGCAGCGTGCCGTTGAAAACCAAATACAAAATTTCAACGGAACCGACGACAATATGGGTGGTATCGCCCAGCGCGATAAGCCAGGTCATCAAAATAATGACCACAATCTTTGCCCCGCCTGCTGCAGGAAACATCCATACCATTGTGGCGATGATCCAGCCAGAGATAATCGCGTTGGCAAACATCTCCGTTGGGCTATTTTTCATGACCTCCATACCAATTTTGACAAAGGCGTCGCGGGTCTCTTCATCAAATATAGGCATATATTCAAATGCCCACGCCGCAACCCCGGTGCCAATAAGGTTGCCCAATAAGACTACGCCCCATAAGCGCATCAGCAGGCCAACGTTACTCAGAGTGGGATTTTGCATTACCGGCAATACGGCGGTAACGGTATTTTCAGTAAATAATTGCTGGCGGGCCATGATGACAATGATAAAACCAAAGGTATAGCCGAGATTTTCCAGTAAAAAGCCGCCGGGAACGCCTTCAAGCTGCACGTGAAAAATCCCTTTCGCCAGGAGTGATGCCCCCATAGAAAGTCCTGCGGCAATGGCTGACCAGAGCAAAGCCATCGCATCGCGTTCCATCTCTTTTTCACCATCCTGGCGAATATGTTCATGAATCGCCATGGCGCGGGAAGGAAGACGATTTTCATCCACTTCAATCTCTTTACCGCTTTGTTTTTCTTCGCTTTCAACTTCCAGGTCACTGCTGTGCCGGTTAATTTTATCGTCGTTAAGGCTATCCATGATGATCCCTGCTGATTAACACATATTAATAAAGCGTAGCGGTTTTTCATTTACCCAGGCCGGGGCATTCTCCGAAAAAATAAAAATGATCACGCTCGTTTTTATCTGTTTCGTTAGAATAGGGCCGTCACGTTGTTGCGTTACCAGGCTATGCTCAAAGCAATGAGATCGCGCATATAGACATCGTTTGACGTGCTGTTAAAATCGCTCACACCTAAACAGGCGGATACGGTAGCGTTCCGTCATGGATGGCAATCAGCGATAGCCATAATTCACAGGGAGACATCTATGAAGCTTCGCCTGTCGGCGCTGGCGCTGGGAACCACACTGCTGGTCGGGTGTGCGAGTTCCGGTACAGAACAGCAGGGGCGTTCAGACCCATTTGAAGGGTTTAACCGCACCATGTACAACTTCAACTTTAATGTGCTGGACCCGTATGTTGTTCGGCCGGTCGCGGTCGCCTGGCGTGATTATGTTCCACAGCCTGCGCGTAACGGTTTAAGTAATTTCACCGGCAACCTCGAAGAACCGGCGATCATGGTGAACTATTTCCTGCAGGGCGATCCTTATCAGGGTATGGTGCATTTCACCCGTTTCTTCCTGAACACCTTATTAGGGATGGGCGGCTTTATTGACGTCGCGGGAATGGCGAATCCTAAGCTGCAGCGCGTTGAACCGCATCGCTTTGGCAGTACGCTGGGCCATTATGGCGTGGGGTATGGGCCTTATATGCAACTTCCGTTCTACGGCAGCTTCACGCTGCGTGAAGATGGCGGGGATATGGCGGATACCTTGTATCCGGTGCTCTCGTGGTTGACCTGGCCAATGTCCATAGGAAAATGGACTATCGAAGGGATAGAAACCCGCGCGCAGTTGCTGGACTCCGATGGTTTGCTGCGCCAGTCTTCCGATCCTTATATTATGGTGCGCGAGGCGTACTTCCAGCGTCATGACTTTATCGCCAATGGCGGAAAACTCAAGCCGCAGGAAAACCCGAACGCGCAGGCGATTCAGGACGAACTCAAAGAGATCGACTCGGAATAAACGGCAGTAAATAAAAAGGTGAGCGCAATGCTCACCTTTTTGTTCCGTCTCAGAAAGAGATTAGAACGCGTAGTTAAAGTTAGTACCGAACAGCCAGGCTTTCCCTTCAGATTCAAACTGATAAGGGCCTTCATTAATTTTCACGCTCTGACCATGCATATAAGAGACGCCAACGTCGACAGACGCATCTTTATTAAAGGCGTAAGTCGTACCGGCGCTCAGCCAGAAACGGTCCTGGTCCGGAATAGAGATAGAACGGTTTTGCGCTGGTACCGGGCTGTCATCGAAGGCGATACCGGTACGGAACGTCCAGTTGTCATCGTAGTAATAGGTGGTGCCCAACGCAATGCGATAAGCGTCTTTAAAGCCTTCATGCTTCTCAAAGAGCGTATCGCCAGCGGTCGATTTTGCCTTCAATTCCTGGAACTGGCTCCAGCTGGTATAGGCCAGGCTATAGTGGATGGCCCACTGTGGCGCCACACGGTTATAACCGGACACTTCCCACATTTCCGGCAGATTCAGCGTCAGGTAGCCTGACTGCGTCGCGCCGCCGGTTGCCGTTGGGATAGGCAGGTTAAAGCGGTTTATAGCGATGGGAAGATCGCTACTGTAGTTGCCTTTAAAGTCAATTTTGACTTCCGAGCGGTAGGTCAGCGCGTAGCGGTTATTTTTATCCAGTTCATAAAGGATACCGGCATTCCAGCCAAAGCCCCACTGATTACCGTTCAGGTGGGCAATCTTGGTGTCGCTGGGAATCTGACCCGCGACCGGCGCCAGCGCCGGATTCTGTGCCGCGACCAACTGGCCTAAATCGCCCGCAAAACGTTCGATTTTTGCACGCGCGTATACCGCATCAAAGCCGAGGCCGAAGCTCCAGGCCTCATTTAAGCGATAAGCGCCGCTTAAATTCAGGTTCATGGTTTCAAGATCGGTCGTACCGCCAACCGAGCCGCCGGCGTATGTGTCGTTAAACTCTGTCGCCAGACCATAGTTAGAGGTAATAGAAGCCCCCCAGCCAAACTGATCGTTAATCGGGGCGACAAAATGGACGTTCGGCACCCAGGCCGTCGGCGCGATGTTATCCGCATCTAACGTCCGACGAGATGGCGATGTCCCGCTAATATTAACATCAGGATCAATATAAACCGCGCCCGCTGAAAACGTCGGGCGGTCAAACATGGTAATTAACGCCGGGTTGCGGCTAACGTTACCCGCATCATCTGCGATTGCGCCTTCACCCGAATAGGCCCGGCCAAGGCCAGAGGAAGAAAATTCGTTTAACTGAAAGCCTGCAGACCAGGCCTGGGTGGAGATGATTGCCACTGCGACTGCGAGAGCAGACTTTGTAAACAGGGTTTTCTGGCTCATGACCATAACCTCATTGATTATTTTTATACAAACTATGTTACATGCTGTAACAGGAGCGCGAAGTGTAGGGTCTGCGGTACGACTTAGAAATCAGACCAGTGGCGAGAGTATAGGTCTGACCAGCTAGAATGTTGCAAGTATGTTTATAAGTTTTTTCAATTGTGATCTTAGAAACGAGATCTGGCTGGCAAAATCGGCGGGCTTAACGGTCTCCCGATCGCGCGATTTTTGTTTTAGATCATTTTTAAGTGTGATTTCGGTCACTTAACGCGTTTCCCACCATTAACGACTGGAGAGGCGAATGCCGGGAGCGTAAAATATCCCCATCGTTTATCTGGCACCCTGGGTGCAAATACAGAGGAAATCTACAATGAGTAAATGCAGTGCTGATGAAACCCCGGTTTGCTGCTGTATGGACGTTGGAACCATCATGGACAACTCCGATTGCACCGCGTCATACAGCCGCGTATTCGCTACCCGCGCAGAGGCTGAAGAGACGCTGGCGGCGTTAACCGAAAAAGCGCGTAGCGTGGAGTCTGAACCTTGCCAAATTACGCCAACCTTTACCGAGGAATCCGAAGGCGTTCGTCTGGATATTGATTTTGTTTTCGCCTGCGAAGCAGAAACGCTGATCTTCCAGCTCGGCCTGCGTTAATCCGTTCATTCACGACGCCTCCGTCATCATCTGGCGGAGGCGTTTTCTTTTTTTGTCGCTTCCCTTCACTGTGCCTTAGCTCCCACTTTCTTTTCTCTCTGCTTGGCTAAATGTAAAAAATTGGTTAAGACTGTGATCAGGTCAGACCACTAATTTATTTTTTTACAGGGGAGTACTATGCGTCAGGCTTTACCGTTGGTCACCCGTCAGGGCGATCGCATTGCTATTGTCAGTGGGTTACGAACCCCCTTCGCTCGTCAGGCCACTGCATTTCATGGTATTCCCGCTGTTGATCTCGGCAAGATGGTGGTAGGCGAGCTGCTGGCGCGCAGTGAAATTCCAGCCGATGCCATTGAGCAACTGGTTTTTGGTCAGGTAGTACAAATGCCGGAAGCGCCCAACATTGCGCGCGAAATTGTGCTGGGTACGGGAATGAATGTTCATACCGATGCCTATAGCGTAAGCCGCGCCTGCGCCACCAGTTTTCAGGCGGTAGCGAATGTGGCGGAAAGCCTGATGGCCGGCACGATACGCGCGGGTATCGCTGGCGGCGCAGATTCGTCGTCGGTACTGCCAATAGGCGTGAGTAAAGCCCTGGCGCGGGTACTGGTTGATGTCAATAAAGCCCGGACGACCCGCCAACGGCTGACGCTTTTTTCTCGTCTGCGCTTACGCGACCTGTTGCCCGTTCCTCCCGCCGTTGCTGAGTATTCCACCGGTCTGCGCATGGGCGATACCGCCGAACAGATGGCGAAAACGTATGGTATTACGCGTGAACAGCAGGACGCGCTGGCGCATCGTTCACATCAGCGCGCCGCGCAGGCATGGGCGGAGGGCAAACTGGCGGAAGAAGTGATGACGACCTATGTGCCGCCGTATAAAAACCCCTTTGCAGAAGACAACAACATTCGCGGCACCTCCACGCTGGCGGACTACGCTAAACTGCGTCCCGCTTTTGACAGAAAACATGGCTCCGTGACCGCCGCCAATAGTACACCGCTGACCGACGGCGCTGCCGCCGTTATTCTGATGACCGAATCCCGCGCTAAAGAGCTGGGGCTGCACCCGCTTGGTTATCTGCGCAGCTACGCCTTTACCGCTATTGATGTCTGGCAGGACATGCTATTGGGGCCGGCCTGGTCAACGCCGCTGGCGCTGGAGCGGGCCGGGTTGACGATGGCCGATCTGACGCTTTTTGACATGCATGAAGCGTTTGCCGCTCAGACTCTGGCGAACTTACAACTGCTGGGCAGCGAACGATTTGCCCGTGAGGTGCTTGGTCGTGCGCAGGCGACAGGGGAGGTGGATGACGCTAAATTCAACGTGCTCGGCGGCTCAATCGCCTACGGGCATCCTTTTGCCGCAACGGGCGCGCGGATGATAACCCAAACGTTGCATGAATTACGGCGTCGGGGCGGAGGTTTTGGCCTGGTCACGGCCTGCGCAGCTGGCGGTCTTGGCGCGGCGATGGTTCTGGAGGCGGAATAATGACTACCACATCTGCTTTTATGCTTAACGTGCGTCTGGATAATGTCGCGGTTGTCGCTATTGATGTCCCTGGAGAAAAGGTGAACACCCTGAAAGCGGAGTTTGCCGCGCAGGTACGCGCCATCCTGAAGCAGATCCGGGAAAATAAAGCGTTGCAGGGCGTTGTTTTTATCTCAGCCAAAGCAGATAACTTTATTGCTGGCGCTGATATCAACATGATAGGTCACTGCCAAAACGCGCAGGAAGCGGAAACGCTGGCGCGTCAGGGGCAACAACTGATGGCGGAGATTCAGGCGTTGCCTGTTCCGGTTATCGCTGCCATTCATGGCGCCTGTCTGGGGGGCGGCCTTGAAATGGCGCTGGCCTGCCATCGGCGTATCTGTACCGATGACGTTAAAACCGTTCTCGGACTGCCGGAGGTACAGTTAGGGCTTTTACCGGGATCGGGCGGAACGCAGCGTCTTCCGCGGCTGGTGGGGGTCAGTACCGCGCTGGATATGATCCTGACAGGTAAACAGCTTCGCGCCAGACAGGCGCTTAAAGCCGGGCTGGTTGATGATGTGGTGCCGCAAACTATTTTACTGGAAGCGGCTGTCGAGCTGGCTAAAAAAGAACGCCTGGCGCAGCGGACTTTACCGGTCCGTGAACGTATCCTGGCGGGGCCGCTGGGGGGCGCGCTGTTATTTCGCCTGGTGCGTAAAAAGACGGCGCAAAAAACGCAGGGTAATTATCCGGCGACGGAGCGGATCATTGATGTGATTGAAACCGGACTGGCGCAGGGCAGCAGTAGCGGCTATGACGCGGAAGCGCGCGCTTTCGGCGAGCTGGCGATGACGCCGCAATCGCAGGCGCTGCGCGCTATTTTCTTTGCCAGTACCGAGGTGAAAAAAGATCCCGGTAGTGATGCGCCGCCCGGCCCGCTGAACAGCGTGGGCATCTTAGGCGGCGGGTTAATGGGCGGCGGTATCGCCTGGGTTACGGCCTGTAAAGGCGGCTTGCCAGTACGAATTAAGGATATAAATACTCAGGGAATCAATCATGCTCTGAAGTACAGCTGGGATCTGCTTGAAACAAAAGTACGCCGCCGCCATATCAAAGCCAGCGAACGCGATAAACAGTTGGCATTGATATCAGGTTCGACCGATTACCGTGGTTTCAGTCATCGTGATCTGGTCATTGAAGCGGTGTTTGAAGATCTGCCGTTAAAACAACAGATGGTGGCGGAAGTGGAGCAAAATTGCGCTGCTCACACCATTTTTGCCTCCAATACTTCTTCCCTGCCGATTGGCGATATTGCGGCGAATGCGGCCAGACCGGAACAGGTGATTGGATTGCACTTTTTTAGCCCGGTCGAAAAAATGCCGCTGGTTGAGGTCATTCCTCACGCGTCTACTTCCGCGCAGACCATCGCCACGACCGTTAAGCTGGCGAAAAAACAGGGTAAAACCCCGATAGTCGTCAGTGATAAAGCCGGGTTTTATGTTAACCGAATTCTTGCGCCATATATCAATGAGGCGATTCGGATGCTGACTGAAGGCGAACGCGTCGAACATATTGACGCCGCCCTGGTAAAATTTGGTTTTCCGGTGGGGCCAATCCAACTTTTGGATGAGGTAGGAATCGACACGGGCACTAAAATTATTCCTGTGCTTGAGGCGGCGTATGGAGAACGTTTTAGCGCGCCTGCAAATGTTGTCGCTTCAATTTTGAATGACGATCGCAAAGGTAGAAAAAATGGTCGCGGTTTCTATCTTTATGGCGAAAAAGGGCGTAAAAGCAAAAAACAGGTTGACCCTGCTATTTATAAGCTTATTGGCGTGCAAGGGCAGAGTCGACTGTCTGCGCAGCAGGTGGCAGAGCGCTGTGTCATGTTAATGCTTAACGAAGCGGCGCGCTGTTTCGACGAAAAAGTGATTCGCAGCGCGCGCGATGGCGATATTGGCGCCGTGTTTGGTATCGGTTTTCCGCCGTTTCTCGGTGGCCCGTTCCGCTATATGGATGCTCTCGGGCCGGGTGAAATGGTGGCGACATTACAGCGCCTGGTGGCACTTTACGGTCCTCGTTACGCGCCTTGTGAACAATTAGTGCGCATGGCGGAGCGCAGGGAGCATTTCTGGACGAATGGGGAAACTGACCAGGGAAATTGAGGTCAAAGAGAATATGAATCCGCACTGAATGCCTCCTTAGTGGCGAAATAATAATCAAGGATTGACTATACTTACGCCATTGAGGTAAAAAACAGCGTTTCATTCGGTGAATGGATAAGGCACAATGCCGGCCACCGCATTTTTGCCGCAGCCAATAGGGGCATGTGGTAAGCGTGTTGGTGAAACTGGTTAACAAAAGCGGTGCAATATGCAAGTTTTTATCATGCGTCACGGCGACGCAGCCCTCGATGCCGCCAGTGATTCGGTTCGTCCCTTGACCTCTTGTGGGTGTGACGAGTCTCGCCTGATGGCGAACTGGCTGAAAGGTCAAAAAGTGGATATCGAACGTGTTCTGGTGAGTCCGTTTCTTCGGGCCGAACAGACGTTAGATGTGGTCGGCGATTGTATGAATCTGCCGGCTCAGGTGGATGTCCTGCCGGAGCTAACGCCCTGTGGCGATGTCGGTCTGGTTAGCGCTTACCTTCAGGCGCTGGCCAATGAAGAGGTCGGATCGGTGCTGGTGATCTCTCACTTACCTCTGGTCGGATACCTGGTATCTGAGCTTTGTCCGGGCGAAACGCCGCCGATGTTCACGACGTCCGCAATTGCCAACGTTACGCTTGATGAAAGCGGCAAGGGGACATTCAACTGGCAAATGAGTCCCTGCAATCTGAAAATGGCGAAAGCGATTTAATCTTTGCTGCCTGATGGCGCTTCGCTTATCAGGCCTACGACAGCGCTGGCTGTTCGTAGGCTGGATAAGGCGCTTGCGCCGCCATCCGGCAATTCCGCATCAGGGTAATTCGGGCGGTTGCCACTCTTCCACTTCAATCAACACCAGCAGCGCGGCGTCGCCGCCGTACTCTTTCGGCGCCTGGTGAAAGGCCATCACATGCGGATGCTGCGCCAGCCATAACGGCGTTTGCTGTTTCAGAATATGTTTACCGTGTCCATGCATGACGCAGGCGCAAAAAATATGTTCCCGACGGCAGGCGGCAATCAGCGCCCCCAGTTCCTGCTTGGCCTGAAGCTGCGTTAAGCCGTGTAAATCCAGAAACAGTTCTGGCGAATAGTCGCCGCGGCGCATTTTTTTTAGCTCGAAATGGCTGACATCTTCACGGACATACTTTACCGGCCCTTCCGTATTGAGCAGCGGCTGGAACTCATCAGAAAAATAGTGGCTGGCGTCCGCCTGTTCCTGAATTAACCTTCGGGTAGGGACTTCCGTGATTTTCTTGCGCAGTGGCCGATGGACGATAGTATCCTGTTTAATCTTTCGGGTGCCGACCATCAGCTGACGGAACAGCGCCTGGTCCTCCTCGCTGAGCGATGTTTTCTTTTTCATTCGTGGGTCTCGTCTGATCTTTTGCCTTAGTTTACCCGACCCGGAGGATATCCGAACGGTCAAAACGGATTTTTCGTATTCTCCCGCCGCGTCAATGCTGATTTATCCCTGTCTTCGTGGCAAACTAGCCGCCGAATTTAATGCGAGCATGCCCTGGAGGAATACGTGGATAAAATTTTCGTCGATGAAGCAGTAAGTGAACTGCATACCATTCAGGACATGTTGCGCTGGGCGGTAAGCCGCTTTAGCGCGGCGAATATCTGGTATGGACACGGTACCGATAACCCGTGGGATGAAGCGGTACAACTGGTGTTGCCGTCTCTTTATCTGCCGCTGGATATTCCGGAGGATATGCGGACCGCGCGGCTGACGTCCAGCGAAAAACACCGCATTGTCGAGCGAGTGATTCGTCGCATTAACGAGCGTATCCCGGTCGCCTACCTGACCAATAAAGCCTGGTTCTGCGGCCACGAATTTTATGTCGATGAGCGCGTGCTGGTGCCGCGTTCACCGATTGGCGAGCTGATTAATAACCACTTCGCTGGCCTTATTAGCCAACAGCCGAAATATATTCTGGATATGTGTACCGGCAGCGGCTGCATCGCCATCGCCTGTGCTTATGCTTTCCCGGACGCAGAGGTTGATGCGGTCGATATTTCGCCGGATGCGCTGGCTGTCGCCGAGCATAACATTGAAGAACACGGTCTTATCCATCACGTGACGCCAATCCGTTCCGATCTGTTCCGCGATCTGCCGAAAGTTCAGTACGATCTGATTGTCACTAACCCGCCTTATGTCGATGCGGAGGATATGTCCGATCTGCCGAACGAATATCGCCACGAACCTGAGCTGGGGCTGGCGTCCGGCACTGACGGCCTCAAATTGACTCGTCGTATCCTGGGAAATGCGCCGGATTATCTGTCCGATGATGGCGTTCTGATTTGTGAAGTCGGAAACAGCATGGTACATCTGATGGAGCAGTATCCGGATGTGCCGTTCACCTGGCTGGAGTTTGACAACGGCGGCGATGGCGTCTTTATGTTGACCAAAGCGCAGTTGCTCGCGGCCCGTGAACATTTCAATATTTATAAAGATTAAAACACGCAAACGACAACAACGATAACGGAGCCGTGATGGCAGGAAACACAATTGGACAACTCTTTCGCGTAACCACTTTCGGCGAATCACACGGGCTGGCGCTTGGGTGTATCGTCGATGGCGTGCCGCCCGGCATCCCGTTGACGGAGGCCGATCTGCAGCACGATCTCGACAGACGCCGCCCTGGCACCTCGCGCTATACTACCCAGCGCCGCGAACCGGACCAGGTAAAAATTCTCTCCGGCGTGTTTGATGGCGTGACGACCGGCACCAGCATTGGCCTGCTGATTGAGAACACCGATCAGCGCTCGCAGGACTACAGCGCGATTAAAGATGTTTTTCGTCCGGGACACGCGGATTACACCTATGAGCAGAAATACGGCCTGCGCGATTACCGTGGCGGTGGACGTTCTTCCGCGCGTGAAACCGCGATGCGCGTAGCGGCAGGGGCGATCGCCAAGAAATACCTGGCGGAAAAGTTCGGCATCGAAATCCGCGGCTGCCTGACCCAGATGGGCGATATTCCGCTGGAGATTAAAGACTGGCGTCAGGTTGAGCTTAATCCGTTCTTTTGTCCCGATGCGGACAAACTTGACGCGCTGGACGAATTGATGCGCGCGCTGAAAAAAGAGGGTGACTCCATCGGCGCGAAAGTGACGGTGATGGCGAGCGGCGTGCCGGCAGGGCTTGGCGAACCGGTATTTGACCGACTGGATGCGGACATCGCCCATGCGCTGATGAGCATCAATGCGGTGAAAGGCGTGGAGATCGGCGAAGGATTTAACGTAGTGGCGCTGCGCGGCAGCCAGAATCGCGATGAAATCACGGCGCAGGGTTTTCAGAGCAACCACGCTGGCGGCATCCTCGGTGGCATCAGTAGCGGGCAACACATTGTGGCGCATATGGCGCTGAAACCTACCTCCAGCATTACCGTGCCGGGACGTACGATCAACCGGGCGGGTGAAGAAGTCGAAATGATCACCAAAGGGCGCCACGATCCGTGTGTGGGGATTCGCGCAGTGCCGATCGCAGAAGCCATGCTGGCGATCGTGCTGATGGATCACCTGCTGCGCCATCGGGCACAGAATGCGGATGTAAAGACAGAGATTCCACGCTGGTAAGAAATGAAAAAAACCGCGATTGCGCTGCTGGCATGGTTTGTCAGTAGCGCCAGCCTGGCGGCGACGCCGTGGCAGAAAATAACCCATCCTGTCCCCGGCGCCGCCCAGTCTATCGGTAGCTTTGCCAACGGATGTATCATCGGCGCCGACACGTTGCCGGTACAGTCCGATAATTATCAGGTGATGCGCACCGATCAGCGCCGTTATTTCGGCCACCCGGATCTGGTCATGTTTATCC
The DNA here is from genome assembly GCF_004010735.1 of Salmonella sp. SSDFZ54. Lineage (NCBI taxonomy): Bacteria > Pseudomonadati > Pseudomonadota > Gammaproteobacteria > Enterobacterales > Enterobacteriaceae > Salmonella > Salmonella sp. SSDFZ54. The sequence goes on along the minus strand of NZ_CP034819.1, from coordinate 326,969 downwards.
AGCGGTTGAGTCATCAGGCGCAGCAACGGGGGCTCGGAACCGTCCTGATAGGCGACATGGGGATGCCTGCCGGAGGCCGCTTTAATGGCGGACACGCCAGTCATCAGACCGGGCTTGATGTGGATATTTTCTTGCAGTTGCCGAAAACGCGCTGGAGCCAGGCGCAGCTATTGCGCCCGCAGGCGTTAGATCTGGTGTCCCGCGACGGTAAACACGTCGTGCCGTCGCGCTGGTCGTCGGATATCGCCAGCCTGATCAAACTGGCGGCACAAGACAATGACGTCACCCGTATTTTCGTCAATCCGGCTATTAAACAACAGCTTTGCCTCGATGCCGGAAGCGATCGTGACTGGCTACGTAAAGTACGCCCCTGGTTCCAGCATCGCGCGCATATGCACGTGCGTTTACGCTGCCCTGCCGACAGCCTGGAGTGCGAAGATCAACCTTTACCCCCGCCGGGCGATGGATGCGGCGCTGAACTGCAAAGCTGGTTCGAACCGCCAAAACCTGGCACCACAAAGCCTGAGAAGAAGACACCGCCGCCGCTGCCGCCTTCCTGCCAGGCGCTACTGGATGAGCATGTACTCTGATGGACAATTTTTATGATCTGTTTATGGTCTCCCCGCTGCTGCTGGTGGTGCTGTTTTTTGTCGCCGTACTGGCAGGATTTATCGATTCTATCGCCGGGGGCGGAGGGCTGCTCACTATCCCTGCGCTGATGGCCGCCGGGATGTCGCCGGCAAACGCGCTGGCGACCAATAAATTACAGGCGTGCGGCGGCTCCCTCTCGTCTTCGCTCTATTTTATTCGCCGTAAAGTGGTAAACCTGGCCGAGCAAAAGCTCAATATTCTGATGACGTTCATTGGCTCGATGAGCGGCGCGCTGCTGGTGCAGCACGTGCAGGCGGATATTTTGCGCCAGATCTTGCCTATCCTGGTGATTTTCATCGGCCTCTATTTTTTATTGATGCCGAAGCTGGGCGAGGAAGATCGCCAGCGCCGCCTGTATGGATTACCGTTCGCGCTGATAGCCGGGGGATGCGTCGGGTTTTACGACGGCTTTTTCGGGCCTGCCGCCGGGTCGTTTTACGCTCTGGCGTTTGTCACCTTATGTGGCTATAACCTGGCGAAATCCACGGCACATGCCAAAGTGCTTAACGCTACCTCCAACGTTGGCGGCCTGCTGTTATTTATCATCGGCGGCAAAGTGATCTGGGCGACGGGCTTCGTGATGCTGGTTGGTCAGTTTTTAGGGGCGCGAATGGGGTCGCGTCTGGTGTTGAGCAAAGGCCAAAAACTTATCAGACCGATGATCGTTATTGTCTCGGCGGTAATGAGCGCCAGGTTACTTTATGATAGCCACGGACAGGAGATCCTCCACTGGTTGGGGATGAATTAATGAACAATACGCACCATTACGAACAGTTAATTGAGATTTTTAACGGCTGCTTTGCCGAAGAATTTAATACCCGTCTGATTAAAGGCGACGACGAACCGATCTATCTTCCTGCTGACGCGCAGGTACCGTACCACCGCATCGTCTTTGCGCATGGGTTTTACGCCAGCGCGCTGCATGAGATTTCTCACTGGTGTATCGCCGGTAAGGCGCGCCGCGAACTGGTTGACTTTGGTTACTGGTACTGCCCGGATGGACGCGACGCGCAGACCCAAAGTCAATTTGAAGACGTCGAGGTGAAGCCACAGGCTTTCGACTGGTTGTTTTGCGTGGCGGCGGGGTATCCCTTTAACGTCAGTTGCGACAATCTGGAAGGCGATATTGAGCCGGATCGCGTGGCGTTTCAGCGCCGGGTTCATGCGCAGGTAATGGCGTATCTGGAGCAGGGCATTCCTGAACGTCCGGCCCGCTTCATCAAAGCGCTACAGAATTACTATCACACGCCCGAACTTAAGGCGGAACAGTTCCCGTGGCCGGAAGCGCTTAATTAAAGCCAGCGCCACGTTTACAATGAGGAAAGAAGATGATCGCGGAGTTTGAATCACGCATTCTGGCATTAATTGACGATATGGTAGAGCACGCCAGCGACGATGAGCTTTTTGCCAGTGGATACCTGCGTGGCCACCTGACGTTAGCCATTGCCGAGCTGGAGAGCGGTGATGACCACTCCGTCGAGGCGGTCTATGCCAACGTTAGCCAAAGTCTGGAAAAAGCGATCGGCGCCGGCGAACTGTCGCCGCGCGATCAGGCGTTAGTCAAAGCGATGTGGGACAATTTGTTCGACAAGGCAAAACAATAACGCCGTGGGCCGGAAGGCGACGCTTGCCGCCTTCCGCTATTGACAGGCCCATTACTTCACCGCTTTTCCCTTCAATAACTTTCTCACCCATAACCGATTCGGATTTAACGCCGCCAGCGTACTGGCATCCAGAGGAATCGGCTCGTTACTCATCTGCGCCGCCAGAATTTCTGCGCATAATGGCGCTGAGCACAAACCGCGCGATCCCAGCGCGCCGAGCATAAATAAACCCGGATACACAGGCGCAGGCGCCGCCGACGTTTTATTATCGGCTAAATCGGCGTAATGCGTCAGCGTGGCGTGGTAATCCGGGACATTGCCCACCATCGGCAGATGGTCGCGGGTGGCGCAACGCACGCCGCAACGGGCGCTGTTGCCGCTGACGTCAACCTCTGTGGCCCATTTCGCATCCGGAAAACAGTCAAGCAGACGCTGTCGGTTCTGACGCTGATCTTCTTCGCGCCAGACGGTGCTTTCGTCACCCCGGTGATAGCTGGCGCCAATACAGTGCTGCTGATTATGCGGATTTTGCGGCGTCAGATAGCCGTCGTAGCATAACACCTGACGCAACGCCGAGAGAGCGGGGGTGGTGGGAATATGACTGACCTGCCCCCCGACGGCATACACCGGCAGCGGCTGGGTCTGATCAAAACGGTTAATCTGATGGCCGTTCGCCAGAACGACGGTCTCATGGCTGGCGGTTTCACCTGACGTAAAGCGCAGTTGCCAGCGCGACTCCTGCGCAACGAGCGACGTGAGCGTATGGCGAAAGCGCGTTTGTAAACCCTGTTCGGTCGCCAGTGCGATGACTGCGCGAGTTAATTGTTCCGGGCACAGCCAGCCGCCTGCCGGATAGGTAATTCCTCCGCAGCGTGTCGTCACGCCAACCGCCTGTTCCGCCTCTTCGGCATTGAGCGCCGAGGCCAGTCCGGCGGGCAGCGCCAGGGACAGCATCTGGGCAATTTTCTGCTGGCTTTTCTCATCCCATCCGAGCTGCGTTACGCCGCACCAGGCATGATCAAAAGAGACGGGCAGGGCATCATACAGGCGACGGGCAAAGGTGAATGCGGTCGGGAAAAAGCGATTAATGGCGGCGTCATGTTTGCTAAGGAGCGGATAAAGCGCGCCCTGTCGATTACCGGAAGCGCCCTGGGCGGGCTGATCATCTGCGCAATAGAGCGTCACCTGCCAGCCGCGACGCAGTAACGCCAGTGATAACAGCGCGCTGGCAATGCCGCCGCCAATGATCGCCGTTTCACGTTTTTCGCTTCCACTGCGGTAAAACCAGGGCGCGGAAAGGGTCGGCATGAGGTGTTGTTCCATCACTCCACAAAGCATCTCGCGTTTACGCCCGAAGCCTTTGCGTTTTTGCATGGTAAAACCGGCTTCCTGCAATCCCCGACGGACGAAACCCGCCGAGGTAAACGTCGCCAGCGTTGCGCCGGGCCGCGCCAGCCGCGCCATCGCGTTAAACAGGTTTGGCGTCCACATATCCGGATTTTTCGCCGGGGCAAAACCGTCGAGGAACCAGGCGTCGACTGTTTGATTCAGCGTGGCGTCCAGTTGGTCGGTCAATTCATTAATATCGCCAAACCACAAATCCAGCGTCACCCGACCCCGATCCAGCAATAGGCGGTGGCACCCCGGGAGCGGCAGCGGCCATTGCGCCTGCAGCTGCTCTGCCCAGGGCGCGAGCTCCGGCCAGTGTTGGTGCGCCAGCGCCAGATCGTCGCGCGTTAACGGGAATTTCTCAAAACTGATGAAATGTAACCTTTGCAGCGTCGCCTGTGGGTGCGCAGAACGAAAGCTGTCAAACGCCTGCCACAGCGTCAGGAAGTTGAGTCCGGTGCCAAAACCGCTTTCCGCGACTATAAATAATGGATGTGAATGTACGGGAAATCGCTCCGCAAGACGATTGCCGCCAAGAAAAACGTAGCGTGTCTCTTCGAGTCCATTGTCATTAGAAAAATAGACATCATCAAAATCTCGGGAAACAGGTGTACCCTCAGCGTTAAATTCGAGTGTGGCGGGTTGTATGGCGTATTGTTTCACGTAAGTTACTCGTCTGACGGGCGGTATCGCGATCTTAACGATGTGTGCCTGATGGCGCAAATTTCCGTACTAAATGGCTGATCGGACTTGTTCGGCGTACAAGTGTACGCTATTGTGCCAATCGAAACTTAAAAATAGTGCGAATTACAGAGGTATTGAATGAAACGTGCAGTGATTACTGGCCTGGGCATCGTTTCCAGCATCGGTAATAACCAGCAGGAAGTCCTGGCATCTCTGCGTGAAGGACGTTCAGGGATCACTTTCTCTCAGGAGCTGAAGGACGCCGGCATGCGTAGCCAGGTATGGGGCAACGTAAAACTGGATACCACTGGCCTCATTGACCGCAAAGTCGTGCGCTTTATGAGCGACGCCTCCATCTATGCTTATCTGTCTATGGAGCAGGCAGTGGCCGACGCCGGTCTGGCGCCGGAAGTCTATCAGAATAACCCGCGTGTCGGCCTGATTGCAGGTTCCGGCGGCGGCTCCCCGAAATTCCAGGTCTTTGGCGCAGACGCCATGCGTAGCCCGCGTGGTCTGAAAGCCGTGGGCCCGTATGTGGTGACGAAAGCAATGGCATCCGGCGTTTCCGCCTGCCTCGCTACGCCGTTTAAAATTTATGGCGTGAACTACTCCATTAGCTCCGCTTGCGCGACCTCCGCACACTGTATCGGCAATGCGGTTGAACAGATCCAACTGGGCAAACAGGACATCGTTTTTGCTGGCGGCGGCGAAGAGCTGTGCTGGGAAATGGCCTGTGAGTTCGACGCGATGGGGGCACTGTCCACCAAATATAACGATACGCCTGAAAAAGCGTCCCGTACCTATGATGCGCACCGTGATGGGTTTGTCATCGCGGGCGGTGGCGGTATGGTTGTTGTCGAAGAGCTGGAGCACGCTCTGGCGCGCGGCGCGCATATCTATGCGGAAATCGTCGGCTATGGCGCAACATCCGATGGCGCAGACATGGTTGCTCCGTCTGGTGAAGGCGCAGTACGTTGCATGCAGATAGCGATGCACGGCGTAGACACGCCGATCGACTACCTGAACTCTCACGGTACCTCTACTCCGGTAGGCGACGTGAAAGAACTCGGTGCAATCCGTGAAGTGTTTGGCGATAACAGCCCGGCTATCTCCGCGACCAAAGCGATGACCGGCCACTCGCTGGGTGCGGCTGGCGTGCAGGAAGCTATCTACTCTCTGCTGATGCTGGAGCACGGTTTTATCGCGCCGAGCATCAACATCGAAGAGCTGGATGAGCAGGCTGCGGGTCTGAACATCGTGACCGAAACGACCGAGCGTGAACTGACTACCGTAATGTCTAACAGCTTCGGTTTTGGCGGCACCAACGCCACGCTGGTGATGCGTAAGTTGTAAGCCTGACTATTACGTTGTAGTATCAACAATGAAACAGGTCGCTAATGCGACCTGTTTTTTCATTCAGGGAACAACAAATTATATGGATATTATATAAATGCCAACTAATACATTAGATAAAATTAGGCATAGTTTGAGTTGTGTGGCTGTTTTATTTGGTTTGTTCGGCATTTTTGTTTTTGCCTCATTTTCGCCTTCCTATGCCTGGCTTTATTTGGGAGGTCTGGCTGCGCCTTTTATATATAGTATTGTTTTTGTCTATGCGATTGCCGCCTGGAGTATTTATTCAAAGTATTACCCGTTTTTATCATTGGGTCGCTTATCATTCGTGGAGTGTTTTGTTCCGGCGCTGGCCCTGGTGTGCCTTACCGTTCTCTACAATGCTTTTAGTGGCCCGGAACCCTGGATGGCCGAGTTATCAAGGCAATTTTTTCTTCATAAATTTCTTAACACGCTGGCGATGTGCTTTCTGGCTCCTGTGGCGGAGGAAATTATATTCAGAGGGTTTTTATTAAACAGCAGTATCGGTTGGGGTCGGTACTCAAGAGCTTCCGGTATTATTATTACTTCACTCGCTTTTGCATTTATGCATACACAATATCTCTTTGCGGTGACTTTTGTTTATCTGTTTGTTTTTTCATCGATATTATGCGTTGTTCGAATGAGAAGCCGTGGGCTAATGATACCTATAACACTTCATATTTTAAATAATGCCTGGGTTGTTTTCGGCTTACTGTTTTCAGCGACGGAATAAGAGCCTGATGAAATAGGCGCTTTAACCTCTCCGGTACGAACAAGAGACCGATGGCGATTCCCTTTTTTAATGCTTCTTATATTCCGGCGCGACTTTTGCTGACCAGGCCTCAGCCTGGGTGATGGCGCCTGCGTCATAAATCGGCTGTTCATAACCCCTGTCAGCATCCCGAACGCGGTAAATTTTCCAGCGTCCCTCTTCCCAACGGGTATAAACTTCCAGGTGGATGGGCGTTGACTCTGTGCCCAACAGAACATCCACTTTTTCTCCGCCGAGGAAAGGGTGTGCCTTCCCAACCCGTAACTGTGGAATCCACTCTGGCGCATAGTCCTGCGCATACATAAAATAATCTGCCCCTACAATCTCCTGTTCATAAAGGGACTGTATTAGCGCCAGGCGATGAATAACCTCTTTAGCAACGTAACGTTGCATTAAGGCGGTGGTGTCGTCAGGGGTATTCACATCGTTCGTGAACGTCGTCATCCATGAGGTATAGAACTGCTTCACGGCCTGCGTACTGTCGTGATGAGGCGCAGAGCAACTACAAAGCAACAGGATAAGCGCGACAAGGGAGAACGTTTTCATTAATTCTTCCTGTAGATGGTATATGAGGGCCTGGCTGCCCGGTAGCCCGGGCCGGCCCACATATCGCGTTGTTTAAAATCTGAATACCACTCTGTGCCATCGTATATCGCCATGTGACCGCTCGGGTTTCCGCCAGCGTAAGGTTGAATAATGATGACGTCACCCTCGCGCGGCATTTCATAGGTACCAATAGCGGTGAATCCGGCGCTTCTTAACATTGGGCCATAATCTTTCGCATGATATGTATGCCCAGCGTGATACCGCCCGCCTGAATTGCCTTTCGGGTAAATTCCGCACACCGGCCTGACGAGAAAGATCTCTGAGCGTAATACCTCTTTTTTCAAGTGTACTTTTAATATCTGCACGATGCCAGTCCTGGCTTTTTGGTTCCATTCTGTAATCCTAAGAAGATGTGTTATCGGCACCGATATTTTTAAGGTAAAAATTAGCGCGAGAAAAAGAAAGTTACTTTCTTTTTCACTCTGAGAATAGTGCCAGAAAGAAAGCAAAATTTCGCGAAAAAGAAGAAATATTTTTATTTCATCAGGGGAAAGGAAAGAAACCGATGGCAAAGGAATGGTTCACGGTTAAGGAATGTCTTGGCTTACCGGGGTTTCCGGGAAGCGAGCCTGCGGTTCGCGAACGTTTATATAAGTACAGCGAAGGGAAAGAGGGTGTCAGGCGTAAGCGTGTTAAATCAAAGGCCGAGGAGTTTCATATATCTGTTTTCCCTCTTTATGTTCATCGTTATCTTGACGACAGCGGAGAGGAACCGACGCCAGAACCCATTTCCTTACAGGAAGCGGAGCCTGAAGATATCTGGGAGATGATGTTCAGGTTACTGACGCCAGAACAGCGCAAGCAGGTGACCGGACGCTTTAAGGTGAGAGGAATGAAAGCGGTCTTTCCCTTTCTGTTTGATGACACGCCGCCACGTTGATACCCTGGCTGCAATTTCAAGGTTGACAAGTTTCGCGTCTCACAGGCAGACTTCACTCTCTACATTATCCTTCCGATAATGCGTAAGCGTTTAACGTTATCCAACGCACCTTAATCCTGACGTTCAGGTAGAGGGGGGCGTGGCCTTTCCCCGCCTTACTCTGCATTCTGGAGTAATGCATGACAGCAGTTAGCCAAAAAACAACGACCCCGTCTGCGAATTTTTCGCTGTTCCGCATCGCCTTTGCGGTTTTCCTGACCTATATGACGGTCGGCCTGCCGTTACCCGTCATCCCGCTTTTTGTTCATCACGAACTGGGCTATAGCAATACGATGGTTGGGATCGCCGTGGGCATTCAGTTTTTTGCGACGGTACTGACGCGCGGCTATGCCGGACGGCTGGCGGATCAATATGGCGCTAAACGATCGGCGTTACAGGGGATGTTTGCCTGCGGGCTGGCGGGCGCCGCCTGGCTCCTGGCCGCGCTGTTGCCGGTTTCCGCGCCGGTAAAATTCGCGCTGCTTATTGTCGGGCGTTTGATCCTCGGATTTGGCGAAAGCCAACTGCTGACCGGAACCCTGACCTGGGGACTGGGGCTGGTTGGCCCAACGCGTTCCGGTAAGGTGATGTCGTGGAACGGAATGGCGATTTACGGCGCGCTGGCGGCCGGTGCGCCGTTGGGCTTGCTGATCCATAGCCACTTTGGCTTCGCGGCGCTGGCGGGGACGACGATGGTTTTACCGCTGCTGGCCTGGGCATTCAACGGCACCGTGCGTAAAGTGCCTGCGTATACGGGGGAGCGACCTTCACTGTGGAGCGTGGTCGGGCTTATCTGGAAACCGGGCCTGGGCCTGGCATTGCAGGGCGTGGGCTTTGCCGTCATCGGTACGTTTATTTCACTTTATTTTGTCAGCAATGGCTGGACGATGGCGGGATTCACCCTGACCGCGTTTGGCGGTGCGTTTGTACTGATGCGCATATTGTTCGGTTGGATGCCGGACCGCTTTGGCGGCGTGAAGGTCGCCGTTGTCTCATTGCTGGTTGAGACGGCAGGGTTGCTGCTCTTGTGGCTGGCGCCGACGGCCTGGATAGCGCTGGTAGGCGCGGCGCTCACCGGGGCAGGGTGTTCACTGATTTTCCCGGCGCTGGGCGTGGAGGTTGTGAAACGCGTACCTGCACAGGTACGCGGTACGGCGCTCGGCGGCTACGCCGCGTTTCAGGATATCTCCTACGGCGTTACCGGCCCGCTGGCGGGCATGCTGGCCACGTCATGCGGCTATCCTTCCGTATTCCTCGCGGGAGCGATCTCCGCAGTGGTTGGCATCCTGGTGACGATATTATCGTTCCGGCGTGGTTAAGAAACCAGCCAGAAAAGCGCCAGTACAATTATTAGCGCGATAAACAACAGGCCTGGTCGCGCAGACAGATTTTTCACGGTTTCAATCATCGGCGCGAACGGACGGTAGATGGGTTGAATAGAGAGCGGTTCAAGCTCATCCGCCTCCCGCTCTACGCGACGCAGGAAAATATGGTTAAGTAAATCCTGCACCTGGGCGGTGGTCAGCACCGTTTGCGGCTGAATTTGATAAGTGTGTTGGGCATACTCTTTGATCGCTGTGAGCTCGTCCGGCTCAAGCGGTTGTTTTAACGCAGCCTGCAGCGTATGTAGCGTAGGCGCGTGTTGTAGTGACAGCGTCTGCCGCGCCTGTAGCCATGTCGCCAGATGGGTAAACTGCTTTGCCGGAATGAGCTCGCCGCTTTTCACGCCGGAGAGTTCCAGCATTGATTGCCAGATAAGTTTGTTTGACTCGCCGGTCGCGGCTGCCAGCTTCGTCACCAACTGATTCAACGTATTATGTTCAGCAGGCAATAATGGCCGATCCGTTGCCGGACGTTGCTGCGGCTGCGGAATGGAAAGCTGCCCCTGTTGCAGGAGCGTCAGCACGTTTTTGAGTTGATCGGGCGTAAGCTGGCTAAGCGCGGTTTGACCGTATTGCTGACGGATAAAATCGCTGACGGCCTGACGATTATTCCCGACGCCAAGCAGCTCTGTTAGCTGTGAAAGTACCTGACGATTGGCGTGATTTTGCTGCGCTACGCCCAGACGCTGGGTAAGATTCTGTTCAGCGGCGGGGAAGTGGCGCGACAGTAGCGGCGCGTCATTTTTTATCCCCAGATCGTGTTTCATTCCGGCCCATACTTCCGCGCTTTGCTGCTGGGTCAGTGAAATCAGGCGCGTGATCAGCCTTTCCAGTACCGTACGCTGTTGCATGGAAAGCGGCTGCTCGCTCGCAGCGGAAAGAGGATTACGCCCTTCGCCTGGAGGCTGTGCAGGGGCGCCGGAGATGGGATGCATAATTAATTATCCTTTAACCATAAATCTGAGCAATATATGCCTGGCGGCCAGATTATGGCACACTTGTCCGGTTAACTCTCGTTCTCAAACAGGTACGACAGTCGTGAAAATTCTCGTTGATGAAAATATGCCTTACGCCCGCGAATTATTTAGCCGCCTGGGTGAGGTAAAGGCAGTGCCGGGTCGCCCGATCCCCGTTGAAGAATTGAACCATGCCGATGCGTTAATGGTGCGTTCGGTCACGAAAGTGAATGAATCGCTGCTGAGCGGCACGCCGATTAACTTCGTTGGTACTGCTACGGCAGGCACCGATCATGTGGATGAGGCATGGCTGAAGCAGGCGGGCATCGGTTTTTCAGCCGCGCCCGGCTGTAATGCTATCGCCGTGGTGGAGTATGTGTTTTCCGCGCTGTTGATGCTGGCCGAACGTGACGGCTTTTCGTTACGCGATCGCACTATAGGGATTGTCGGCGTGGGTAACGTCGGAAGCCGGCTACAGACCAGGCTTGAAGCGTTGGGTATCCGCACGTTGCTGTGCGATCCGCCACGCGCCGCACGCGGGGACGAGGGTGATTTTCGTACGCTGGATGAGCTGGTGCAGGAAGCGGATGTCCTGACTTTCCATACGCCGCTCTATAAAGACGGACTGTACAAAACGCTGCATCTGGCCGATGAGACGCTGATCCGTCGACTGAAACCCGGCGCCATTCTCATTAACGCCTGCCGCGGTCCGGTGGTGGATAACGCCGCGTTGCTGGCGCGACTTAATGCCGGGCAGCCGCTGAGCGTGGTGCTTGATGTGTGGGAGGGCGAACCGGATCTTAACGTCGCGCTACTGGAAGCCGTGGATATCGGCACGTCGCATATTGCCGGCTATACGCTGGAAGGCAAAGCGCGCGGCACCACCCAGGTCTTTGAGGCGTATAGCGCGTTTATCGGTCGCGAGCAGCGTGTCGCGCTGGAGACATTACTGCCTGCGCCTGAGTTTGGTCGTATTACGCTTCACGGCCCGCTGGATCAACCGACGCTGAAAAGACTGGCGCATTTGGTGTATGATGTGCGCCGCGACGATGCGCCACTGCGTAAAGTCGCTGGAATTCCGGGTGAATTTGATAAATTGCGTAAAAATTATCTTGAGCGCCGTGAATGGTCGTCTTTATACGTGATGTGTGACGACGAAACGGCAGCCGCCTTGCTGTGTAAGCTAGGTTTTAACGCTGTTCATCACCCGGCACATTAATGTCTTCTTAATGCTCCCTGTCGAATAATGCGACAGGGACGCTTATGTATTTCTGGAGTAAATCACCATGTCTGAAGGCTGGAACATTGCCATTCTGGGCGCAACGGGCGCCGTAGGCGAAGCCCTGCTTGAAACACTGGCTGAACGCCAGTTCCCGGTCGGTGAAATTTATGCGTTGGCGCGTCATGAAAGCGCGGGCGAGCACCTCCGTTTTGGTGGCAAGTCGGTCATTGTCCAGGATGCGGCGGACTTTGACTGGACGCAGGCGCAGTTGGCGTTTTTCGTTGCCGGCGCAGAGGCATCGGCTGCCTGGATAGACGACGCGACCAATGCAGGTTGCCTGGTGATAGATTCCAGCGGTCTGTTCGCGCTGGAGCCTGATGTGCCGCTGGTCGTGCCGGAAGTTAACCCGTATGTACTGGCGGATTACCGTAACCGTAACGTGATTGCGGTCGCCGATAGTCTGACCAGTCAACTGCTGGCGGCGCTCAAGCCGTTAATCGATCAGGGGGGACTGTCGCGCATCGCCGTCACCAGTATGTTATCAGCGTCCGCACAGGGGAAAAAAGCGGTCGATGCGCTGGCTGGACAGAGTGCGAAGCTGCTTAACGGCATACCGATTGATGAAGATGATTTCTTTGGCCGCCAGTTAGCGTTCAATATGCTGCCGCTGCTGCCGGATCGTGAAGGCAGCGTGCGCCAGGAACGTCGTATCGTCGATGAAGTGCGTAAAATTTTGCAGGACGATGGCGTGATGATCTCCGCCAGTGTCGTGCAGTCGCCGGTGTTCTATGGCCATGCGCAGATGGTGAGCTTTGAAGCGCTCCGTCCGCTGGCGGCGGAAGAGGCGCGCGAGGCATTTTCCCGCGGTGAAGATATCGTACTGTCAGAAGAGACGGATTACCCGACGCAGGTGGGCGACGCTTCCGGCAATCCACAGCTTTCTATTGGCTGTGTGCATAATGATTACGGTATGCCGGAACAAATTCAGTTCTGGTCAGTGGCGGACAACGTGCGTTTCGGCGGCGCGCTGATGGCCGTTAAAATTGCGGAGAAGCTGGTGCAGGAGTATCTGTACTGATGTCCGGACAGCAATCATCGCCGGTCTATAAAATTGCGCTGGGTATTGAGTACGACGGCAGCAAGTATTATGGCTGGCAGCGTCAGAATGAAGTGCGCAGCGTGCAGGAAAAGCTGGAAAAAGCGCTCTCGCAGGTGGCAAATGAACCTATTAACGTGTTCTGCGCCGGGCGTACCGATGCCGGCGTTCACGGCACCGGGCAGGTTGTCCATTTCGAAACGACCGCATTGCGCAAAGATGCGGCATGGACGCTGGGGGTAAATGCGAATTTGCCTGGTGACATTGCCGTGCGCTGGGTGAAAACTGTACCGGATGATTTTCACGCGCGATTTAGCGCTACGGCTCGCCGTTATCGCTATATCATCTACAATCATCGACTGCGTCCTGCGGTGTTAGCAAAAGGCGTGACGCATTACTATGAGCCGCTGGATGCAGAGCGGATGCATCGCGCGGCGCAGTGTCTGCTTGGCGAAAATGATTTTACCTCGTTTCGCGCAGTGCAGTGCCAGTCGCGCACGCCGTGGCGTAATGTGATGCACATCAACGTTACCCGCCACGGCCCTTATGTGGTGGTCGATATCAAAGCGAATGCCTTTGTTCATCATATGGTCAGGAATATTGTCGGCAGCCTGCTGGAAGTAGGCGCTCACAACCAGCCGGAGAGCTGGATCGCAGAGCTGTTAGCGGCCAGGGACAGAACGCTGGCGGCGGCAACGGCGAAGGCGGAGGGGCTATATTTGGTTGCGGTGGATTACCCTGACCGGTTTGACCTTCCAAAACCGCCAATGGGCCCGCTATTTCTGGCGGACTAATCCGAATCGTACACCCGAAACGTGTCGGGTAGAAAGGCAAAGACAAATATGGACCTGATCTACTTTATTATTGATTTTATTCTGCACATCGATGTGCATCTGGCGGAGCTGGTCGCGGAGTACGGCGTCTGGGTGTACGCTATTTTGTTTTTGATTCTGTTTTGTGAAACCGGCCTGGTCGTCACGCCGTTCCTGCCGGGCGACTCGCTGCTGTTTGTCGCCGGGGCGCTGGCTTCGCTGGAAACCAACGATCTCAATGTGCATGTCATGGTGGCGTTAATGCTGATCGCCGCAATTGTCGGCGATGCGGTAAATTACACGATTGGTCGACTGTTCGGCGAAAAACTGTTCAGTAATCCGAATTCGAAAATTTTCCGCCGCAGTTATCTGGATAAAACCCACCAGTTTTATGAAAAACACGGCGGTAAAACTATCATTCTCGCTCGCTTCGTGCCGATCGTCAGAACCTTTGCGCCGTTTGTGGCAGGGATGGGGCACATGTCCTATCGGCATTTTGCCGCCTATAACGTCATCGGCGCGCTGCTGTGGGTACTGCTCTTTACCTACGCCGGTTATTTCTTCGGTACGATACCGTTGATTCAGGATAACCTTAAGCTGCTGATTGTGGGGATTATCGTGGTTTCGATATTACCTGGCGTCATTGAGATTGTCCGGCATAAGCGCGCTGCGTCGCGTGCCGCAAAATAGAAAGTAACTCAGCGGTTCGACCACTTTTTTATCCAAAGTTTCGGGCTGTTATGTTTTAATGTGCAACATTCATGGTCTGTTGGGGGCAAAAATGGCATTATGCGCCCCCTTATAATAAAGCTGACTAAGGTTCAGGCAGAAAGGTCACCAATGAGCTGGATTGAACGAATTAAAAGCAACATTACTCCCACCCGCAAGGCAAGCATTCCTGAAGGGGTGTGGACCAAGTGTGATAGCTGCGGTCAGGTTTTATACCGCGCTGAGCTGGAACGTAATCTTGAGGTCTGTCCTAAGTGTGACCATCATATGCGCATGTCGGCGCGCAATCGCCTGCATAGCCTGTTAGATGAAGGTTCCCTTGTGGAGTTGGGTAGCGAGCTGGAGCCAAAAGACGTGCTCAAGTTCCGCGACTCCAAAAAATATAAAGACAGACTGGCGTCCGCGCAGAAAGAAACCGGCGAGAAAGACGCGCTGGTGGTCATGAAAGGGACGCTTCACGGTATGCCGGTTGTCGCCGCCGCGTTTGAATTCGCGTTCATGGGCGGCTCAATGGGGTCTGTCGTTGGCGCACGCTTCGTTCGCGCCGTTGAACAGGCGCTGGAAGATAACTGTCCGTTAGTGTGTTTCTCTGCTTCCGGCGGCGCGCGTATGCAAGAAGCGTTGATGTCGCTGATGCAGATGGCGAAAACCTCTGCTGCGCTGGCGAAAATGCAGGAACGTGGTCTGCCCTACATTTCGGTATTGACCGATCCGACAATGGGCGGCGTTTCCGCCAGTTTTGCGATGCTGGGCGATCTCAACATCGCCGAGCCAAAAGCCCTGATTGGCTTCGCCGGCCCGCGCGTTATCGAACAAACCGTTCGTGAGAAGCTCCCGCCAGGATTCCAGCGCAGTGAGTTCCTGATCGAAAAAGGCGCTATTGATATGATAGTCCGCCGCCCGGAAATGCGCCTGAAGCTGGCGAGCATTCTGGCGAAGCTGATGAATCTGCCCGCGCCGAACCCGGACGCCCCGCGTGAAGGCGTGGTGGTGCCTCCGGCGCCGGATCAGGAGTCTGAGGCCTGATAACTGAAAAGGGCAGGGCCGCAGGCTCTGCCCTTTTGCTTTTCACCGTAAAGAAGCAGCGGAATCAATGAAAAACAAATCTATACCTCAAGCTGCGTCGCCCCTGGCCTCGTGGCTTTCTTATCTGGAAAACCTGCACAGCAAGAGTATCGATTTAGGCCTTGAGCGCGTAAGCCAGGTGGCAGCGCGTCTGGACATCCTCAAGCCTGCGCCGTTCGTTTTTACCGTTGCGGGAACCAACGGCAAAGGTACGACCTGTCGAACGCTGGAGTCGGTGTTAATCGCGGCGGGATACCGTGTGGGCGTCTATAGTTCGCCTCATCTGGTACGTTACACCGAGCGCGTGCGCGTGCAGGGGAAAGAATTAGCGGAATCCGCGCATACCGCGTCCTTTGCGGAAATAGAAGCGGCGTGCGGCGATATTTCATTGACCTATTTTGAATATGGTACGTTGTCGGCATTGTGGCTGTTTAAACAGGCTAACCTTGACGTGGTGATTCTGGAGGTCGGGTTGGGCGGGCGCCTGGACGCCACGAACATTGTGGATGCCGATGTAGCGGTAATTACCAGCATCGCGCTTGACCATACTGACTGGCTGGGGCCGGATCGCGAAAGTATCGGCCGCGAGAAGGCCGGGATTTTTCGTGCGGAAAAACCCGCTATCGTCGGCGAACCGGAAATGCCGGCAACCATCGCGGATGTCGCGCAGGAGACCGGCGCGCTGTTGCTGCGTCGCGGCGTTGACTGGCGTTATGAGGTGACAGCGACCCACTGGGCGTTTACCGATGGTGACGGCATGCTTGCCGGACTGCCGTTGCCGCAGGTTCCTCAGCCGAATGCCGCCACCGCTCTGGCCGCGCTGCGCGCCAGCAGGTTGAACATTGACGAGCAGGCGATTCGCGACGGTATTGCGCAGGCTACCTTGCCGGGACGTTTTCAAATCGTGAGTGAGTCGCCGCGCGTTATCTTTGATGTCGCCCATAATCCCCACGCGGCGGAATACCTGACGGGTCGTCTGAAAATGTTGCCGAAACGCGGGCGCGTGCTTGCGGTGATTGGTATGCTGCATGATAAAGATATCGCCGGCACGTTAGCCTGGTTGAAAAGCGTGGTTGACGACTGGTATTGTGCTCCGTTAGAGGGGCCGCGCGGCGCGACGGCGGAACAACTTCTGGAACATCTGGGGAAAGGGAATGTCTATGATAGCGTCGCGCAGGCATGGCAGGCCGCTATCGACGCGGCGCAGCCAGAAGATACCGTGCTGGTGTGCGGATCGTTCCACACCGTCGCACATGTTATGGAAGTGATAGACGCGGGGAGAATCGGTGGCGAGTAAGTTTCAGAATCGTTTAGTCGGCACGATTGTGTTAGTCGCGCTGGGGGTTATTGTGCTTCCCGGTCTGCTGGACGGACAGAAAAAGCATTATCAGGATGAATTTGCTGCGATTCCACTGGTACCGAAGCCTGGCGACCGCGATGAGCCGGATATGATGCCTGCCGCAACGCAGGCGCTGCCGACACAGCCGCCGGAAGGGGCGGCTGAAGAGGTGCGGGCGGGAGATGCGGCAGCGCCATCGCTGGACCCGTCGCGCATGGCGTCTAACAATGTCGAGCTTGATCCGATACCGGCGGAGACGCCTAAACCGAAGCCGGTTGAAAAGCCGAAGCCGCAGCCTAAACCGCAACAGCCGGTTGTCGCCGCTTCCACGCCGACGCCCGCGCCGCAACCAGTCGCCGACGATAAACCTGCGCCGACCGGCAAAGCCTATGTCGTACAGTTGGGCGCGCTGAAAAATGCGGATAAAGTCAACGAGATAGTCGGCAAGCTTCGTTCCGCCGGGTTCCGGGTTTATACTTCCCCCTCAACGCCGGTACAGGGTAAAATAACCCGTATTCTCGTCGGGCCGGATGCGTCGAAAGATAAGATGAAAGGATCGCTTGGCGAGCTCAAGCAGATTTCCGGGTTAAGCGGCGTGGTGATGGGATATAGCCCGAACTAAGGCGCGTTTTGCCTGAGCGCGCAGCGTTAAGGCCTACGGTGTTCACCTGGTAATAGCCGAAGTTCTGTAGGCTGGATAAGGGGTTTACGCCGTCATCCGGCAGAAGGAATAAACCTGGTATCCTGCGCTTATCAGGCCGATGGCAGCTCTTCTGGTTGTGCCCGAAGAGATAAAAAGTGTGATGGCGTTGAATATTTTTTCAGCGCCATTTTTATTTACGCGTGGGAAGGAAATCCCTACGCAAACGTTTTCTTTTTCTGTTAGAATGCGCCCCGAACAGGACGACAGGGCGTAAAATCGTGGGACATCTATGGTCTGGATTGATTACGCCATTATCGCGGTGATTGCTTTTTCCTGTCTGGTTAGCCTGATCCGCGGCTTTGTTCGTGAAGCGTTATCGCTGGTGACGTGGGGTTGTGCTTTCTTTGTCGCCAGTCACTACTACACTTACCTGTCTGTCTGGTTTACGGGCTTTGAAGACGAACTGGTTCGTAATGGGATTGCTATCGCGGTACTGTTTATCGCGACGCTTATCGTCGGCGCTATCGTGAATTTTGTGATAGGTCAGCTAGTAGAAAAGACCGGCCTGTCGGGAACTGA
The DNA here is from genome assembly GCF_004010735.1 of Salmonella sp. SSDFZ54. NCBI lineage: Bacteria > Pseudomonadati > Pseudomonadota > Gammaproteobacteria > Enterobacterales > Enterobacteriaceae > Salmonella > Salmonella sp. SSDFZ54. Next base: position 309,147 of record NZ_CP034819.1, on the reverse strand, counting down.
CCGGGTGTTGGGGATCTGTTTCGGCGCACTGCGAGGCGCGCTGATTGTCGCCGCCATTCTGTTCTTCCTTGATACTTTCACCGGCTTGTCGAAAAGCGAAGACTGGAGCAAATCGCAGCTCATCCCGCAGTTCAGCTTCATCATCAGATGGTTCTTTGACTATCTGCAAAGCTCGTCGAGTTTCTTGCCCAGGACGTAACAGGTTCTGAGATGTGGCTTAACGAGGAAAATGACGTATGTGCGGTATTGTCGGTATCGCCGGTGTTATGCCGGTCAACCAGTCGATTTATGACGCGTTAACAGTGCTCCAGCATCGTGGTCAGGATGCTGCCGGTATCATCACCATTGATGCGAATAACTGCTTCCGCTTGCGTAAGGCAAACGGGCTGGTGAACGATATTTTTGAAGCTCGCCACATGCAGCGTTTGCAGGGCAACATGGGGATCGGCCATGTGCGCTACCCTACCGCAGGCAGCTCCAGCGCTTCGGAAGCGCAACCTTTTTACGTTAACTCGCCGTATGGCATCACGTTGGCCCATAATGGCAACCTGACTAACGCGCACGAGCTACGTAAAAAGCTGTTTGAAGAAAAGCGCCGTCATATCAACACCACCTCCGATTCCGAAATCCTGCTCAATATTTTCGCCAGCGAGCTCGACAACTTCCGTCACTATCCGCTGGAAGCCGACAATATTTTTGCCGCGATTGCCGCGACTAACCGTCAAATCCGCGGCGCCTATGCCTGCGTGGCGATGATTATCGGCCACGGCATGGTGGCTTTTCGCGATCCGCACGGCATTCGCCCGTTAGTGCTGGGCAAGCGTGACGTTGGCGATGGTCGTACGGAGTATATGGTCGCTTCTGAAAGCGTGGCGCTGGATACGCTGGGCTTTGAATTCCTGCGCGATGTCGCGCCGGGCGAAGCTATCTATATTACCGAAAAGGGGCAACTGTTCACGCGCCAGTGCGCGGATAACCCGGTCAGTAATCCCTGCCTGTTCGAGTACGTTTATTTTGCTCGCCCGGACTCCTTTATCGACAAAATCTCCGTCTACAGCGCTCGTGTGAATATGGGCACCAAACTTGGCGAAAAAATCGCTCGTGAATGGGAAGATCTGGACATCGACGTCGTGATCCCTATCCCGGAAACCTCCTGCGATATCGCACTGGAAATTGCCCGTATTCTCGGCAAGCCGTACCGCCAGGGATTTGTCAAAAATCGTTACGTGGGACGTACCTTTATCATGCCGGGCCAACAGCTACGCCGTAAATCCGTGCGCCGTAAGCTCAATGCTAATCGCGCGGAATTCCGCGATAAGAACGTCCTGCTGGTGGATGATTCCATCGTGCGTGGCACCACATCAGAGCAGATCATCGAGATGGCCCGGGAAGCCGGCGCGAAGAAGGTTTATCTGGCGTCCGCCGCGCCGGAAATTCGTTTCCCCAACGTCTATGGCATTGATATGCCGACCGCCAATGAGCTGATCGCGCATGGTCGCGAGGTGGATGAGATTCGGCAGATTATCGGCGCAGACGGGCTTATCTTCCAGGATCTGAACGATCTGATCGAAGCCGTACGCGCGGAAAACCCGGATATCCAGCAGTTTGAATGTTCGGTATTTAACGGGGTATATGTCACCAAAGACGTAGACCAGCAATACCTCGACTTCCTGGATTCATTACGTAATGACGACGCCAAAGCGGTGCTGTTCCAGAACGAAATGGAAAACCTGGAAATGCATAACGAAGGCTAATGGCTTTGCCAGCGGCGCGATGCCGCTGGCCGATGTCAATTACGTACCACGCCGAAGCGAATAGCGTATTTTTGTACTTTGTACTGTAACGTGGTGCGCGATACGTTAAGGCTGCGGGCCGCGGCGGCAATATTCCCCTGATGCGTATCCAGCGCGGTTTCTATTAAATGCCTTTCGTAGTTGGCAACCCGTACCTCCAGCGACCCTTCATACTGCGGATCGGGTGACGAGGGAAGGGGATTTTCCGGCGCGGTTTCCGGTACGCCTAAATTTAACTCGTCCTGTTCAAAAATGATGTGTTTCAGCAGCCCGTCTTTTTCCTGCATGATCATACTGCGTACAATCGCGTTTTCCAGCATCCTGACATTACCCGGCCAGGCGTGATTGAGCAGATCAGCACGTGCCGTCTCGCTTAATCCGTGAATATCCTGCGGCACGTCATTACGGTATTTATCAATAAAATAATTCGCCAGTAAGGGAATATCTTCCGGGCGGGCGCGCAGCGGCGGTAACGTCAACATTCCGACGCTCAACCGATAAAAAAGATCTGCTCGCAGACGTTCTTGTTGAATTAATTTGACGGGCGCTTCGTTCATGGCGGCAACGATCCTGACATCAGAGTGGAGTTGCTGTTGTCCGCCGAGCCGCCAGAAGGTTTTATCCTGCAAGAATCGCAGCAGCTTACTTTGCATCTCTATCGGCATGGCGTTCAGCTCATCAAGAAAGAGCGTTCCCCCGTTTGCCAGTTCCAGATAGCCCTGGCTATTTTCCGCGCCGGTATAGGCGCCGCGCACGGTGCCGAAAAGCGTACTTTCGATAAGCGTAGGCGGTAGGGCGCCGCAGTTCAGGGCGATGAAGGGTTTATTCGCCCGCTTGCTGCATTGATGTATCAGGCGGGAAAATAACTCCTTACCCGTTCCCGTCTCCCCGACAATCGTCACCGGAATATTACTGGCGGCCAGCCGTTTGGCTTTGGCGATATTACTGAGCATTTCCGGGTTTTCGGTAATAATGGCATGGTGCTTCTCATGGTGATCGGCATACAGCAGTTGGTTCAGTTCTACCACCTGCTCCTGGAGCCGCCTGACGCCGGACATATTCCTGCCGATTTCGATAACGCCGACCATGCCGCCATCGCTTGCATAGAGCGGCGCGGTGGTGTGCTGATAGTCAACGGCCTGGCCTCGCGCATTGTAATAAATTTGATAATGGCCAATGTATTCCACGCCTTTTTTTAACGATGAAAGCATCGTACTTTGCGTCTCTTTCATGCCCGGATAGACATCGAGCATATGTTTTCCCATTGCCCGTTCAATGCTGTAGCCGTCCAGATCCGCGCTTTCCTGATTGTAGTAAACGTATTCACCACGCTCATTAATGACGGCCAACGGCTGATGAATCAAATCGAAAAAGCGGGAAAACATCCTGAGCGCCGAGGCCAGTTCCTGATTGGTGGATGCCATACATGCATTCCTCATATCTATTGTTCATATTGCCATTATAAAAGTGACGAATTTTCGTCGTTGTGATGAATAACAAACTCAATGACGAAAATGAGAAAAAGCTTATTTTTATAAGCAATTGATTATTATGATAAAAAATAGTTGCATGCCTTTTGCTTTATCCCTGTAAAGAATGCGGATTTTTACCATAAACATTAAGCAGAGGGCGTTATGACTGACTCGATTATGCAGAATTACAACCAGCTACGTGAGCAGGTAATCAACGGCGATCGCCGTTTCCAGCACAAAGACGGTCATTTGTGTTTTGAAGGGGTCGATCTGGACGCTCTGGCGCGCCAGTACCCCACGCCGTTCTATGTGTTTTCTGAGCCGGAGATTATTCGTAACATTCATGAAATCCAGCAGGCATTTGCGGCGCATAAAAATACCAAAACCTTCTTTGCGTCAAAAACCTGCTCGGTCATGGGGGTGTTGAAAGCCATTCGTGACGCCGGAATTTGCGCGGAGGCAAACTCACAATATGAGGTTCGCAAGTGTCTGGAGATAGGCTTTCGCGGCGATCAGATCGTCTTCAACGGCGTGGTGAAAAAGCCTGCCGATCTGGAATATGCCATCGCTAACGATCTGTATCTTATTAATGTTGATAGCCTGTATGAGCTGGAACATATTGATGCCATCTCTCGCAAGCTGAAGAAAGTCGCCAATGTTTGCGTCCGCGTAGAGCCGAATGTTCCCTCGGCGACGCATGCGGAACTGGTTACCGCTTTCCATGCGAAGTCGGGTCTCGACCTGGAACAGGCGGAAGAAACCTGCCGCCGCATTCTGGCGATGCCTTATGTGCATTTGCGCGGCTTGCATATGCATGTGGGTGATCAGGTGCCGGAGTCAGAGCCTTTCGCAAAAGCGACTAAAGTGCTGGTGGATGAATCCCGTCGCCTGGAAGAGGTGCTCGGTATTAAATTTGATTTGATCAACGTGGGCGGCGGAATTCCGGTTCCCTATAAATATGACGATGAGAATGGCGACCCGTTAAAAGATAATATGTATGCCGGTATTACCGCCCAGGATTTTGCCGATGCGGTCATTCGCGAAGTGCATAAATGGCGTACCGATGTGGAAATATGTATTGAACCTGGACGTAAAGTGACCGGGTCGGCGGCGGTGTTACTGACGGAAGTCTCCTGCGAAAAACGTAAAACAAATTACGATCTTAACGGCAATGTGGAATGCCACGTTGAATGGAAATTTGTCGACGCCGGTTACAGCGTACTCTCTGACAGCCAGCATTTTGACTGGTTCTTTTATGTCTATAACGCCTCTCGCATGACGGCAGCGCACGACGCCTGGATAAAATTAGCCGGGCCGCTGTGTGATGGCGGAGATTATTTCCACATGGGAGTGAAAGGCGAAGAGTTTTTACTGCCGAAGGAGACTCATGTTGGCGATATTGTCGCATTTCTTGATGCCGGGGCATACACCATTGAAAGTCAAACCGTTTATAACAACCGTCCGCGCACGGGCGTGGTGATGATCGATAAAAATGGTGAGACGCGTCTGATTCGTCGGGAAGACAGTTACGAAGATATGGTCAAGTACGACATTTATTAATACTGTTTTGGGCTTCAGTTTCATGCTGAAGCCCGTCGTCAGATGATAAGAAGAGGGCAGTGATGCCTGAATGCATAACAGGAGATGGCCATGAGTAACACGAATTCTGGCTTACTTGGCATCAAAGACATTGTCTTTATGAATGTCATCGCTATTCTGAGTTTGCGGCAAATCCCTAACGTGGCGCCTTACGGGGCATCGGCCATGTTGTTATGGGTGATCGCCGCATTCTGCTTGTTTTTTCCTTTAGCGATGGTATGCGGCGAGCTGTCAACCGGCTGGCCGAAAGATGGCGGGATATTTGTCTGGATTAAAGAGGCATTTGGTAAACGTATTGCATGGATTGTCGTGGTTTGTTTTCTCTTTTCCTGCGTACTGTTTTTCCCATTAATGCTGCAATTCGGCTTTACCGCGTTGGGCTATATGATCGGCGGCGGCCTGGCGGAAAATAAAGCATTTATCGGTATTGGTTCCGCGGTAATTTTCTGGCTATTAACGCTGATGAATATCCGCGGGATGGAATGGACAAAAATTATTAATAGCATCAGCGCCTGGTGCGGCGTATTTATTCCCTCCGCCATCCTCATTTTACTGGCGGTGGTATGGCTATGTACCGGACACCAGATGCAGACGGACTACACTACAGCGAAAAACTGGATTCCGGATCTCGGACACTGGGATACGATCGTTTTCTTATCCAGCATGATGTTTGCGTTTGCCGGACTGGAGGTCGCCCCGATGATTGCCGGGCGTACCCGTAATCCACAGCGTGATTTTCCGCGAGCGATGGCCGTCTCCGCCGCCGTTATCGTTGGGATCTATATGGTCGGCACCTGGGCGCTAAACACGCTTTTACCCGCCGGGAAAACCGACATTGTGGCAGGCGTCATGCAGGCTATGCATGCTGCTGCGGATACGCTGCATATGCCGTGGTTAATTCCTGTTATGGCCATCTGTATGTTTTTTGGCGCTCTCGGGCAGATTAACTCCTGGCTGGTGGGGCCGATTTATATGCTCCAGGAAGCCTCGCGTGAAGATAATCTGCTGGGGGACCGAATCGGCAAATTACATCCGGTGTGGAAAACGCCCGCCTTTGCCTTGACTGTACAGGCGATTATTGTCACGGTCCTGTGTTTTTCGACTTTTATTTCGCCAAGCGTTGCGGCGGCTTACTGGATGTTAACGGCGCTAACGACCATCACCTATTTTATTCCTTACCTGGTGATGTTCCCGGCGTTCTGGCGTTTACGTAAGACTCAGCCGGATACGCCAAGAAGTTTTAAAATTCCGGGCAAGGTTTTACCGGCTATTTTACCCGCGCTGGGCTTTCTTTCTATCGCCTTTGCCGTTGCGCTGTTATTTATTCCGCCTTCTCAAATTGATATGGGCGGATATTTCCAGTACGCCGGGAAAATTATTGGCGGAGCCGTGCTGGCGGTTGTCGTCGCGGAGTACATTTACCATCGGGCGCAGAAACGTAATGCCCGTTTAAGCATGGCGGGAGGAAAATAAAATGTATATGCCAGTTCTGGAAATCAATCTACGCAAGCTGGAAGAAAACGCCCGCACGGAAAAAGCTCTGCTGGCAAGCAGCGGTATTGACGTGATGGCTGTCAATAAAGTTTTTGACGGCTGCGTGGAAACTGCACAGGCGGTGTTCAACGGCGGAATTACCGTTATTGCTGAATCACGAACCTATAATTTGAAAAAAATACGCGAGACAGGATGTACGACTTGCCTGTTACGCAGCCCGTGTCTGAGTGAAATCGAAGATGTGGTGCGCTACGCGGATATTAGTTTAAATAGCGAGCCGGTGGTATTACGGGCATTATCGCAAGAAGCCCAACGCCAGGGGAAAACGCATCAGGTATTACTGATGGTGGATATGGGCGATTTACGCGAGGGTATCTGGTTTGGTGAATATCAACGCATTCTTGAGACCGTGACTCTGATTACTGGTCTGCCCGGTCTGGAATTATATGGACTGGGCACCAACTTTAATTGTTACGGCACCGTGTTGCCAACGGTAAAAAATGGCGAGGATTTTCTGGCGCTGGCCGCCCGGCTGGAAGCCGACAGCGGTATTCCTGTCCGGCGGCTTTCTGCGGGAAACTGCACCAGCTATCACCTGCTGGATAAAGGTATCTGGCCGCAGGGACTGAATCATCTGCGCATCGGCGGACTGCATGAATTCGGCATTGAATATGTGGACATGAAATACCTGAATGAATTTCACCACTCCGCAAAACCGGTCGATAAAGCCTGTTCCGATATGTATATCCTGGAAGCGGAAATCATCGAACTGAACAGTAAACCTACCGTCCCGGTCGGGGAGCTGGGCGTCGATGCCTTTTTGCAAAGTAAAACCTTTGTCGATCGTGGCATACGCCGACGCGCATTGCTGGCGTTTGGTCGCCAGGATGTGCCGTCGGATAACTGTGTGCCATGCGACGACGCTATCACTATCTTAGGACAAACCAGCGATCATACGCTGGTGGATATTGAAGATTGTCGTCAGTCGCTAAAAGTAGGCGATGTGGTTCGCTTTGAGCTGGATTATACGGGCCTGTTAATGGCCTGCCAGACCAAAGGCGTCGCCTGGAGGTTTACGCGTTAACGCATAACCGCCGCGGCTATGTCGCGGCGGCATCTTTGACCTCACGAAAGACAGGGAGTAACGATGGATACCCTGCAACAACCACCGCCAGCAGAGCCCGAAGGCGGTCTGCGGCGTAACCTGAAGAAGCGGCATCTGCTAATGATGTCGTTGGGCGGCACGATTGGCACCGGCTTATTTATCGGCATTGCCGAACCGTTAAGCAGCGTCGGGCCGGCGGGAACCTTACTGGCCTATCTGTTTGCCGGAAGCATTATGCTGGCGACGATGATGTGTCTTGGCGAATTATCATGCGCCTTTCCTCACTCCGGTTCATTTCAACATTACGCGCTGATGTTCATGCCGTCACCTTGCTGGAGCTATACCATTGGCTGGCTTTACTGGTTTAGCTGGGTCTTTTCCCTGGCAGCCGACCTCACTGCCGCAGGGTTTATTGCTCACCAGTTTTTCCCCGCGGTTCCGGTATATATGTTCTGCCTGGCGATTCTGCTCATCCTGACGGCCATCAATCTTACCTCCGCAAAAAGTTTTGGCGAATGCGAATACTGGCTTTCGGCCATTAAGGTCTTCGCGATCGTGCTGTTTATTTGCGCGGGCGGGGTTATGATCTACTCGCTAATGGGCCATAGTGACTGGCACCCGACGTTAAAAACAGACGGAATGTGGTTTCCCCACGGTTGGGAGCAAATTGTGGTCTGTATGACGATCGTGATTTACTCCTTCCAGGGGGTGGAACTGGTAGGAAATGCGGCAGGGGAGACCGAATCGCCGCACATTATTTTACCGAAAGTGATCCTGGGGATCGGTCTCAGAATCATTTTGTTTTACGGCCTGGCGATTGCGGTGCTGGCGCTGGTCTATCCGCATGAACTGACGCCAAATGGACAAAGTCCCTTTGTATGGGTATTCTCCCACGCGGGCATTCCGGGGGCGGATACGCTGATGACGCTGGTGATCTTTTCCGCCGCGGTTTCTGCCGCTAACTCGGCTATTTACGCCAGTTCGCGTATGCTGTGGTCTATGGCGGGCGATCGCTTTGCGCCAGCCTGCTTTGGTAAAACGAACGGCGGCGGCGTGCCGGTGTATGCTATTTTAATCACGGCCTTGTTGGCGTTGGTGTCGTTGCTGACCCGCTATATTCCCGCACAGCAATTTTATTTATATCTGATCGCCAGTACCGGGCAGGTGGGTTGCCTGGCATGGATAACCATCGGATGGTGCCAGTATCGTTTCCGACAATCGGTGCGTAATGGAACGTACGCCAGCGATTTGCTACGCTATCGATCGCCGCTTTTCCCCTGGACGGCCCGATTTGTCATTATCACCAATTTTGCCATTATGGTCGGCACCTGGTTTAGTGAGCAAGGGGTAGTGATAATGTTGGTTGAGCTGGCTTTTATGATAGGGATTCTTTTGTCATGGTATCTCTTCAGACCCACTTTGAGCCGATTACGTAACACAGTGGGATGAACGGCGCTCGTAAACGGTAAGAGAACATGAAACGACTCATTGTAGGAATTAGCGGCGCCAGCGGAGCGATTTATGGCGTGCGCTTATTACAAATTTTGCGCGATGTCGATAGCGTGGAAACGCATCTGGTGATGAGCCAGGCGGCCCGGCAAACGCTGGCGCTGGAGACCCATTTTTCGCTGCGCGAGGTGCAGGCGCTGGCCGATGTGACGCACGATGCGCGCGACATTGCCGCCAGCATTTCCTCGGGCTCTTACCCGACGGCGGGAATGGTTATCTTGCCCTGTTCGATTAAAACGCTGTCGGGGATTGTCCACAGTTATACTGACGGACTGCTTACCCGCGCGGCGGATGTGATATTAAAAGAGCGGCGACCTCTGGTGCTGTGTGTGCGCGAAACGCCGCTGCATATCGGGCATTTGCGTTTAATGACCCAGGCCGCTGAGATAGGCGCGGTGATTATGCCGCCGGTTCCGGCTTTTTATCATCTTCCTCAGACGTTAGATGATATTATAAATCAAACGGTTAACCGAGTTTTGGATCAGTTTGATATCCCCCTTCCGCACGATCTTTTTGTTCGCTGGCAGGGCGCATAGCGTTGTCTGTTTAGCGTGCATTATTGTCCCTGTTGCCCTGTTTCAGGGCAATTTTGTAACCGCGATCATATCCTCAACATTTAATTCGTTAAAAGCCGCCGAAACGCTGCGGTTCAACCGTCATACCTGCTATCTTCAACATCAGGACAATATTGCAACGTTTTATTAACAAATTTAACGTCGAATCGTTTTGCTGACGTGAAAATGGCATAAGACCTGCATGAAAAAGTCTGCAAACACACAACACCACGTAAAACATAAGAAAATGACGCCACTTGAGGGGTATGTATGAAGAAGACCGTTCTCGCTTTGTCTTTGCTGATAGGTCTGGGCGCGACGGCGGCCAGTTACGCCGCGCTCCCGCAAACGGTTCGTATTGGAACAGATACCACCTACGCGCCTTTCTCATCAAAAGATGCCAAAGGCGAGTTTATTGGCTTTGATATCGATCTCGGTAATGAAATGTGTAAGCGTATGCAGGTGAAATGTACCTGGGTCGCCAGCGACTTTGATGCGCTTATTCCCTCACTAAAAGCGAAAAAAATTGATGCCATTATTTCATCGCTCTCTATCACCGATAAACGCCAGCAAGAAATTGCGTTTTCCGACAAACTTTACGCGGCGGATTCACGCCTGATTGCGGCAAAAGGGTCTCCCATTCAGCCGACGCTGGAATCGCTGAAAGGCAAGCATGTCGGCGTGCTGCAAGGGTCCACGCAAGAGGCTTACGCCAATGATAACTGGCGCACTAAAGGCGTGGATGTGGTGGCTTATGCTAACCAGGATCTTATCTATTCCGATTTAACCGCCGGTCGTCTGGATGCCGCATTGCAGGATGAAGTCGCCGCCAGCGAAGGTTTCCTGAAGCAGCCAGCGGGCAAAGAGTATGCGTTTGCCGGTCCTTCCGTGAAGGATAAAAAATATTTTGGCGACGGGACGGGGGTTGGGCTGCGTAAAGACGATACCGAGCTAAAAGCCGCGTTTGATAAAGCGCTGACCGAACTGCGCCAGGACGGAACTTACGACAAAATGGCCAAAAAGTACTTCGATTTTAATGTTTACGGCGATTGAGGGAAGGGGATAACGCGCCGCGCTGGGGAACTATCACGGTGCAAAATAGATGTTTTGCACCTTTTTGGTGCATAAGCCGTTGCGGAACAGGCGCATAAATGCATACTTAATCGATTTTTATGCAAAATAAACCGGCTGACAAGGTAGAATGCTTTGCCTTGTCGGCCTGATTAATGGCACGATAGTCGCATCGGATCTGTAAAGATCTCCTGGAAAGACAGTCTGTTGAGGATAGTTATGAAAAAACTGGCGTTATCCCTTTCTCTGGTGCTGGCATTTTCCAGCGCTACCGCAGCATTTGCCGCTATTCCACAAAAGATTCGTATCGGTACCGATCCTACATACGCACCGTTTGAATCCAAAAATGCACAAGGTGAATTGGTCGGCTTTGATATCGATCTGGCCAAAGAGCTGTGCAAACGTATCAACACACAGTGTACGTTCGTGGAAAACCCGCTGGATGCGCTGATTCCGTCTTTAAAAGCGAAGAAAATTGATGCCATCATGTCCTCGCTGTCCATCACTGAAAAGCGCCAGCAGGAAATCGCGTTTACCGACAAGCTTTACGCCGCTGATTCCCGTCTGGTGGTGGCGAAGAACTCTGATATTCAGCCGACCGTCGCGTCGCTGAAAGGCAAGCGCGTCGGCGTGCTACAGGGGACGACGCAGGAGACCTTCGGCAATGAGCATTGGGCGCCGAAAGGGATTGAGATCGTCTCTTACCAGGGGCAGGACAACATTTATTCCGATCTGACGGCGGGTCGTATTGATGCAGCGTTCCAGGACGAGGTCGCGGCCAGCGAAGGTTTCCTTAAACAGCCCGTCGGAAAAGACTATAAATTCGGCGGCCCGGCGGTGAAAGATGAGAAGTTATTCGGCGTAGGAACCGGTATGGGGCTGCGCAAAGAGGATAACGAGCTGCGCGAAGCGCTGAACAAAGCCTTTGCTGAAATGCGTGCTGACGGTACTTACGAAAAGCTGGCGAAAAAGTACTTTGATTTTGATGTTTATGGCGGTTAATCACCGTCGGTGCAGATAAAGCCCAAAGAATGTTGACTGTCTGCATTGCCTGATGGCGCTGCGCTTGTCAGGCCTACGGAGCATCGTAGGCCTGACAAGGCATAGCCGCCATCCGGCGTGATGTGAGGCAAAAATGCAAAAGAGGCTTCTTACTTCACCACACACAACAGGACAGGCTGCATGTTGTACGGGTTTTCAGGCGTAATTTTACAGGGCGCGATCGTCACGCTGGAACTGGCGCTCAGTTCCGTGGTGCTGGCCGTGCTTATCGGTCTTGTCGGCGCGGGGGCGAAGCTTTCGCAAAACCGGGTTACGGGGCTTATTTTTGAAGGATACACCACCCTGATTCGCGGGGTGCCGGATCTGGTCTTAATGCTGCTGATATTTTACGGATTGCAAATCGCGCTTAACGTGGTGACCGATTCGCTGGGTATCGACCAGATAGATATTGATCCGATGGTGGCCGGTATTATCACCCTTGGTTTCATCTACGGCGCCTATTTTACCGAAACCTTTCGCGGCGCGTTTATGGCGGTGCCGAAAGGCCATATCGAGGCGGCGACGGCCTTTGGTTTTACCCACGGGCAAACCTTCCGGCGGATTATGTTCCCGGCGATGATGCGTTACGCCCTGCCGGGGATCGGCAATAACTGGCAGGTGATACTCAAAGCGACGGCGCTGGTGTCGCTGCTGGGCCTGGAAGATGTCGTCAAAGCCACGCAGCTTGCCGGTAAAAGCACCTGGGAGCCTTTCTATTTTGCCGTGGTCTGTGGACTTATCTACCTGGTATTTACCACCGTTTCCAATGGTGTGCTGCTCTTACTTGAGCGTCGCTATTCCGTGGGCGTGAAGAGGGCCGATTTGTGATTGAGATCATTCAGGAGTACTGGAAATCCCTGCTGTGGACGGATGGCTATCGTTTTACCGGCGTGGCGATTACGCTGTGGCTGTTAATTTCATCGGTGGTGATGGGCGGTCTTCTGGCGGTGATTCTGGCGGTAGGTCGCGTTTCCAGTAATAAATTCATCCGTTTTCCCATCTGGCTGTTTACGTATATTTTTCGCGGCACGCCGCTGTACGTACAGCTACTGGTGTTCTATTCGGGGATGTATACGCTGGAGATAGTCAAAGGCACCGATCTTCTTAACGCGTTTTTCCGCAGCGGACTGAACTGTACCGTACTGGCGCTGACGCTGAATACCTGCGCGTACACCACGGAAATTTTCGCCGGGGCGATTCGCTCGGTGCCGCACGGTGAAATTGAAGCGGCACGGGCCTATGGCTTCTCGTCATTTAAAATGTATCGCTGCATTATTTTGCCGTCGGCATTACGCATCGCCTTGCCTGCCTACAGCAACGAAGTGATTTTAATGCTGCACTCTACGGCGCTGGCGTTTACCGCGACGGTGCCGGATTTGTTGAAAATCGCCCGCGATATTAACTCAGCGACTTACCAGCCGTTTACCGCGTTTGGCATTGCCGCCGTGTTGTATTTACTCATTTCGTATGTCCTGATAAGCCTGTTCCGTCGGGCGGAAAGACGCTGGTTGCAGCACGTGTCCTCTAAATAATTCGAGTAACATGATGTCAGAAAATAAATTACACGTTATCGATTTGCACAAACGCTACGGCGGTCATGAAGTGCTGAAAGGGGTATCGCTGCAGGCCCGCGCCGGAGATGTGATTAGCATCATCGGCTCGTCCGGCTCCGGTAAAAGCACTTTTTTGCGCTGTATTAACTTCCTCGAAAAACCGAGCGAAGGCGCGATTATCGTGAACGGTCAGAACATTAATCTGGTGCGCGACAAAGACGGGCAGCTCAAAGTGGCGGATAAAAATCAGCTACGCTTGTTGCGTACCCGCCTGACGATGGTGTTTCAGCACTTTAACCTCTGGAGCCACATGACGGTGCTGGAAAATGTGATGGAAGCGCCGATTCAGGTACTGGGATTAAGCAAGCACGACGCGCGCGAGCGGGCGTTGAAATATCTGGCGAAGGTGGGGATTGATGAGCGCGCTCAGGGCAAATATCCCGTCCATCTCTCCGGCGGCCAACAGCAGCGCGTTTCTATTGCGCGCGCGCTGGCGATGGAACCTGACGTTTTACTGTTCGATGAACCCACATCGGCGCTCGATCCTGAACTGGTCGGCGAAGTGTTGCGCATCATGCAACAACTGGCGGAAGAAGGCAAAACGATGGTGGTGGTCACGCATGAAATGGGCTTCGCTCGCCATGTCTCTTCGCACGTTATTTTTCTGCATCAGGGGAAAATTGAAGAAGAGGGCGATCCGGAGCAGGTGTTCGGCAATCCACAAAGCCCGCGTTTACAGCAATTCCTGAAAGGCTCGCTGAAATAAAAGAAGCCCGGCGGCGCATCGCTTACCGGGCAGGATACGGCGCTTTAGGAACTAGCGAATCACATCCGCCAGCGCCTCTTCTAAATCATACCAGCGAAATGCGAATCCGGCGGCTTCAAGCCGTTTTGGCAGCGCCCGCTGTCCGCCCAGCACCAGCACTGACGACTCTCCCATTAATAAGCGAATTGCCGTCGCCGGAATGCGAATAATCGCCGGGCGGCGCAGCGCGCGACCCAGCGCATGAGCAAAATGCTCATTATGGACGGGATACGGCGAGACCATATTGAAGGGACCGCGAAGATCGTTATCCAGCAGCCACAGGATGCCGTTGACCATATCGTCAATGTGAATCCAGGCCAGATATTGCCGACCATTACCCACCGGACCGCCGAGTCCGAGGCGAAACGGCGGAACCATTTTCCCCAGAATCCCGCCTTGCGGCGCCAGGACAACGCCGGTACGCAGCAGGCAGACGCGGGTCTGGTCGCTCTGCGCACGACAGGCAATCTGTTCCCAGCGGGCGCAAAGTTTATGCGTAAATTCGTTGTGCGGCGGCTCATCTTCAGTGACGACAACGTCGCCCAGATCGCCGTAATAGCCCGTGGCGGAGCCGGATATCAACACCGAGGGCGGCGTAGCGCTGGCATGAATTAAATCCACCAACTTTTGCGTGATAGCCCAGCGGCTTTGGCACAACCGTTCTTTTTGTTGTGACGTCCAGCGCTTGTCGGCAATCGGTTCGCCCGCCAGATTGATGATGGCATCAATCTCATTGAGGTGCTCACGTTCCGCCAGCCCTTTCCATAATGTCACTCTGGAATCGAGAATCTGACGCGCGTTATCGGGATTGCGCGTAACGACCGTCACCTTGTGCCCCAGTGTTAACAGCCGGGGAATGAGATGACGCCCTATCAGGCCCGTACCGCCGGTAATCAGAATCTGCATATGACCTCCAGAGTAGGGAGGATTTCCTCTTCCCTAATGTCAGGTTTTTAATACGAATAAGGGTGCCGGACGCAGGTTTTTTCCGTGTATACACCTCTACATCATACATGATGTATGCCACCGCGTTACGCTTTCGCACTGTTACAGTGCAGTTGCGCTTGTAACAGTGCGCGCGCTGTCGCAGGGCGCGTGCGAATGCGTTCAAACCAGTTATACACCGCCGGGTAGGTATCAAGATCGATTCGCTGACGCTGATGTGCGTTAACCCACGGCCAACTGGCGATATCCGCAATACTGTAGTGGTCGCCGCCCAGCCACGGGGAGGTTTCCAGGCGTTTATTCAGGACGTTGTATAAGCGTTGCGTTTCAACCTGATAGCGTTCAATCGCATAGGGGATGGCCTGCGGCGCAAAATGGTTAAAGTGATGATTCTGGCCCAGCATCGGCCCTAACCCGCCGACCTGCCAGAACAGCCATTGCAGTGTGGTATGGCGTTCACGCAGCTCCCCGCTAAGCAGTTTGCCGCTTTTTTCCGCCAGGTAGAGAAGAATTTCACCGGATTCAAAAAGACTAAGCGGTTGACCGCCGTCTGCCGGGGCGTGATCGACGATGGCAGGAATTTTATTATTGGGAGAGATAGCCAAAAAATCAGGGCGAAACTGATTGCCCTTGCTGATATCTACTTTTAGCAAACGATACGCCAGCTCCGCCTCTTCCAGAAACAGCGTTATTTTATGCCCGTTGGGCGTGGGGGCGTAGTAAAGGTCAATCATTTTGGCTCCTGCATGTGCGTAAAGAGTCTGGGCTGAATTAAGTATAGAAAGCCTCCTGATGTGTGTGAGTTTTCATCAGGTGACAGCAGGCGAAAGACGCTATATTTTGGGAAGAAACTTAATACGCCCTCAAGAGGACATTATGAGTAAGCCTGTTATTGTGCTGTGGTCGGATGCGAACTTTTTCTCTCCCTACGTCTTGTCCGCCTGGGTGGCATTACAAGAAAAAGGGCTTTCCTTTACTCTGAAAACCCGCGATCTGGACCAGGGAGAACATCTGCAACCTGGCTGGCGGGGATATGCGCTGACGCAGCGCGTACCGGTGCTTGAGGCCGACAATTTTGAGTTGAGCGAGTCGTCCGCTATTGCGGAATACCTGGAGGAGCGTTTCGCGCCGCCGCAGTGGGAGCGTATCTACCCGCACGATTTACAAAAACGCGCCCGCGCGCGACAGATTCAGGCGTGGCTACGCAGCGATTTACTGCCGCTTCGCGAAGAACGGCCTACCGACGTGGTGTTTGCCGGGGCGAAAAAAGCGCCGCTAAGCGAGGCTGGAAAAGCCAGCGCGGCAAAACTGTTTGCGACGGCTGAAGCGCTATTGGGGCAGGGGACGCAAAATTTATTTGGTGAATGGTGCATTGCCGATACCGATCTGGCATTGATGATCAATCGTCTGGCGCTGCATGGCGATGACGTGCCGGCGTCGCTGGCGGCGTATGCGACATTCCAGTGGCAGCGTGCTTCCGTACAGCGTTTTATTGCGCTTTCCTCGAAGCGTTCAGGCTGAAAATCTATTCATATTCCAGTATCATAACGCCGTTTTTCACAACGAGGAGTGAGCGATGAAACTGATGTTCGCATCGGACATTCATGGTTCTTTACCCGCCACGGAACGCGTGCTTGAGCGGTTCGCGCAAAGCGGCGCGCGTTGGCTGGTGATATTAGGCGATGTCCTTAACCACGGGCCGCGAAATGCGCTGCCTGAAGGCTATGCGCCCGCCCAGGTCGCCGAACGCCTGAACGCGGTGGCGACGCAAATCATTGCCGTGCGCGGCAACTGCGATAGCGAAGTGGATCAGATGCTGCTGCATTTCCCGATAACTGCGCCGTGGCAGCAAATATTGACGCAAGAGAGGCGGCTATTTTTAACGCATGGGCACCTCTTCGGGCCGACGAATCTGCCCGCTCTGCATACTGGCGATGTGTTGGTTTATGGTCATACGCATCTGCCGGTGGCGCAACAGCAGGAAGGACTGTATCACTTTAATCCTGGGTCAGTGAGCATCCCGAAAGGCGGGTATGCAGCAAGCTACGGTATTCTGGATGATAATGTGTTGAGCGTAATCGCACTCAATGATCAAAGTATCATTGCGCAGGTTGCAATTAACTCGTAATTTACCTCACAAACGTAAATGCGCCGTAAGAGCGCCAGAAATAAGAAGGTTTCCTGATGGTGGAACAGCGTCGTTTGGCAAGTACGGAATGGGTGGATATTGTGAATGAAGACAATGAAGTCATTGCACAGTCCAGCCGGGAACAGATGCGTGCGCAACGCTTACGGCATCGTGCGACGTATATCGTCGTTCATGATGGTATGGGTAAAATTCTGGTGCAGCGTCGTACCGAAACAAAAGATTTTTTGCCCGGTATGTTAGATGCTACCGCAGGCGGCGTGGTCCAGGCTGATGAGCAGCTACTGGAATCTGCCCGCCGCGAAGCGGAAGAAGAGTTGGGTATTGCAGGCGTGCCGTTTGCCGAACACGGTCTGTTTTACTTTGAAGACCAACATTGCCGGGTTTGGGGCGCGCTGTTTAGCTGCGTTTCCCACGGGCCTTTCGCGCTTCAGGAAGATGAAGTCAGCGAAGTGTGTTGGCTGACCCCGGAGGAGATCACCGCGCGCTGTGATGAGTTTACGCCGGACTCGCTCAAAGCGCTGGCACTGTGGATGACCCGCAACGCCAAAAACGAAGCCGCGCTTCAGGAGAAACCGGAAGAGACGGAATAAGCGTTTTAGCAGCTTTCCCGCATACATAAACTGGAGGCGATGGATTTTCGATCGCTCCAGTTTCCCTGATTTAACCTTTCCAACAGCGCCCGTCCGGCTTCACTGCCAATCTTACGGTGCGGTACGGCCATGGTGGTTAACGGCGGCTGGCAGACCCGGCTGACATCGCTATCGCCAAACCCGACCACCGCTAAATCGTCCGGAACTTTGATCCGCCGTCGTTGGCACTCGTATAACGCGCCGCAGGCCAGCTCATCCGATACGCATACCAGCGCGTCCAGCTCCGGCCACGCCAGTAAAAACTCCGGCAGTTGCGACGCGCCGGTAGAAAAATTGGGCGGCAAGGCGGCATTAATCACCCGGTTTGGCGACATATGGTGGCGAAGCATCGCTTTGTACCAGCCGTGCAGATGTTGCTGAAAAATCCACTGCTCCTGATTGGCGCATAGTAGCCCGATATTCTGATAACCGCGCTGAATCAGCATTTCCGTCAGCTCATACATTGCCGCAACGTTATCAATACCGATATTCATATCAATAGGATCGCTGCGAATCGCGCCCATCTCCATCACCGGGATAGAGGCATTTTTCAGCCACTGGCGCACGGTAGTGCTATGTTCGACGCTAAGCAGAATCGCCGCGGCAATGTTGGAGGCCAGCAGCGTTTCGAGCAGCTTCTCCTCTTGTTCCACGCGATGCTGCGATTCCGCCAGCATAATCTGGTAGCCAGCGGGCTGTAAAATTTGTTGCAGCCCGGCGAACATTTCAGAACACCCCGCTTCCGCAAGGTTCGGTACGACCATTGCGATGGTGTGCGAGGAGGCAGACGCCAGCGCGCTGGCGGCGAGATTAGGCATATAGCCCAGCTCATGCACTGCCGCTTCAATTTTTTCCCGGAGTTTATCAGAGACCTGTTCCGGCGTGCGTAAGGCGCGTGATACGGTCATCGTGCCTACACCGGCAAGTTGGGCTACATCGGCGATAGTCACTTTACCGGTACTGCGCCGTTTACGGGGTATCGACATACAAATTCCTGCGTCATTACAACATGTTGAGATGCTTTTTTATTGTCGTTCTTTGCTTCGCATGACTGGCAGTATACGCCTTAAATCCGCTTTTTTGCTGTGATTTCACACCATGATTTTAATTTGATAGCGCTATCACAATTCTGAGTAATAGTCGCTGGTAGCGCTATCTTTGTGATAACGATCGCAGCTAATATCGAATGGCTTGAATAAAGTTTGTTCATAATTTCATACACCGTGGGGGCGAATAACATGCTGGGAACCTGGTTATCTGACGCAACCATCACGCTACAGGAGAGCGTGGAAACGTGGCCGCAGGCGCTGGAAATTTGCGGCAAACCCCTGCTGGACGCAGGTGTTATCGCACCGGAATACATTACGGCGATTGTTCAGCAGCACCAAAAGCTTGGGCCGTATTATGTATTAGCGCCAGGGTTAGCGATGCCGCATGCGAGGCCGGAAGAGGGGGCGAAAGGGTTAGGTTTATCGTTACTGAAACTACAGCGCGGCGTTTCATTTGGCGCAGACGAATTTGATCCGGTTGACATCATTATTATGCTGGCGGCGCCTGATAAGCACAGTCATATCGAAATGATATCGGCGCTGGCGGAATTATTTTCCAGTGATGTAGATATGGAAAAATTACATCAGGCAAAAAACCTGGAGGACATTAAAACGATTATTGACCGTTTCTGATTTTATTCCATTTTCTTGCGGTAAATAACATTACGCCCGTGCGTGATGCAGACCAACTCTACTTTTAAAAGGTGACAATAATGAAAATCATGGCAATTTGCGGTTCCGGCCTGGGTAGTAGTTTTATGGTAGAAATGAACATTAAAAAAGTATTAAAGAAACTCAATATTGACGCTGAAGTGGAACACTCCGATCTCTCATCGGCCACGCCCGGGGCTGCCGATCTTTTTGTAATGGCCAAAGATATTGCGGCCAGCGCCAGCGTACCGGAAAGCCAACTGGTGGTGATCAATAACATCATCGACATCAACGAACTGGAAACGCAGCTGCGCGCATGGTTCGCTAAACAATAATTATTGCTGGCGAGGTGGATATGTTTATCCTTGAAACGCTGAATTTTGTTGTTGATATTTTAAAAGTGCCCTCGGTGCTTGTAGGGTTAATTGCGCTGATTGGTCTGGTGGCGCAGAAAAAAGCGTTTTCCGATGTGGTAAAAGGCACGATTAAAACCATTTTAGGTTTTATTGTGCTTGGCGGCGGCGCAACCGTACTGGTGGGTTCATTAAATCCGCTAGGGGGTATGTTTGAACACGCTTTTAATATTCAGGGCATTATTCCTAATAATGAAGCGATAGTCTCAATCGCGCTGGAAAAATATGGCGCGTCCACGGCGTTAATTATGGCATTTGGTATGGTGGCCAATATTGTCGTGGCGCGCTTTACGCGTCTTAAATATATCTTTTTGACCGGGCATCACACCTTTTACATGGCCTGTATGATTGGCGTAATCCTGACCGTGGCGGGGTTTGAGGGCGTAGGGCTGGTCTTCACCGGATCGCTGATCCTGGGGCTGGTGATGGCTTTCTTCCCGGCGTTGGCCCAACGTTATATGAGGCGGATTACCGGTACCGATGACATTGCGTTTGGTCACTTCGGTACCCTGGGATATGTGCTTTCCGGCTGGATTGGCAGCCTGTGTGGTAAAGGCTCCCGCTCCACGGAAGAGATGAACCTGCCGAAAAACCTCAGTTTTTTACGCGACAGTTCTATCTCGATTTCGCTGACCATGATGATTATCTATCTGATCATGGCAGTCAGCGCAGGGCGTGAGTATGTCGAAGCGACGTTTAGCGGCGGGCAAAACTATCTGGTGTACGCCATCATCATGGCAATCACCTTCGCCGCCGGCGTATTCATCATTCTGCAAGGCGTCCGTCTGATTCTGGCGGAAATTGTTCCGGCCTTTACCGGCTTTTCAGAAAAACTGGTGCCAAACGCGCGTCCGGCGCTGGACTGCCCGGTGGTGTATCCCTATGCCCCTAACGCGGTACTGATTGGCTTCCTGTTCAGTTTTCTCGGCGGGCTGGTGGGGCTGTTCCTGCTTGGACAGATGAAGCTTGTGTTAATCCTGCCAGGCGTTGTGCCGCACTTCTTTACCGGCGCGACCGCAGGCGTCTTTGGCAATGCCACCGGCGGTCGCCGCGGGGCGATGATCGGCGCATTTGCTAATGGTCTATTAATCACTTTCCTGCCAGTGCTGTTACTGCCGGTTCTCGGCGCGATCGGCTTCGCCAATACCACGTTCTCGGATGCTGACTTTGGCGTAATCGGTATTTTGCTGGGCAACCTGGCGCGTTATCTGTCGCCGATGGCTATCACGGGGCTGGTGGTGGCGCTATTCGCGCTACTGGTGGCGTACAACGTGTTGGCCAAAAACAAAAAAGCGACTGCCGAAGTGCAGGAAAATAGCGGAGCGAAAGAATGAACGTAACCGAAATCACCCAACTGGCGCGCGACATTCGCGTCGCCACGCTCAAATCCTTAAACCATCTTGGCTTTGGTCACTATGGCGGCAGCATGTCGGTAGTGGAGACTCTGGCGGTTCTGTACGGCGCGGTGATGAAAATCGACCCTGCCGACCCGGACTGGCCGGAGCGCGATTACTTCGTACTGTCGAAAGGCCATGCGGGCCCCGCGTTGTACAGTACCCTGGCGATTAAAGGCTATTTCCCGCTCGAAGAGCTGAATACGCTTAACCAGAACGGCACCCGTCTTCCCAGCCATCCGGATCGGCTAAAAACGCGCGGCGTGGACGCCACGACCGGCTCACTGGGACAGGGCATCTCTATTGCGGGCGGAATGGCGTTGTCGCATAAACTGGCGCGGCGACCCAACCGGGTATTTTGCATTGTCGGCGATGGGGAGCTGAATGAAGGGCAGTGCTGGGAGGCGTTTCAGTTTATTGCCCACCACCGCCTGAATAATCTGACCGTTTTCATTGACTGGAATAAACAGCAGCTTGACGGCGAACTGGAGGAGATTATCAATCCATTCGATCTGGAAGGGAAATTCCGCGCGTTTGGTTTCGATGTCGTCACCGTCAAAGGCGATGATATCGCCGGACTACTGGCGGTGGTTCAGCCTGTGCCGCCCGCCGATGCCCAGCCACGGGTAGTGATCCTTGACAGCATTAAAGGGCAGGGGGTGCCATGCCTGGAGCAGTTAACGAATTCTCACCACTTACGCCTGACGGATGGCATGAAGCAGACGCTCAATGAGGCCATTCATCAACTGGAGGTCATGCATGATTAAGCTTGCGCCCGCAGGGCTTAAAGACGATATCGAAATGCGCAAAGTTTACGCCGGTTTTGTCGCCGGGCAGATTGAGGCCGGAAGCCCAATTATTGCGCTTGAGGCTGATTTAATGAGCTCAATGGCGATGGACAGCGTGGCGCGTGACTACCCGCAGCATGTCATTAACTGCGGTATTATGGAGGCGAATGTGATTGGCACTGCGGCGGGGCTGGCGCTGACCGGTCGCAAACCGTTTGTGCATACTTTTACCGCTTTTGCCAGCCGTCGCTGTTTTGATCAGCTCTTTATGGCGCTGGATTATCAGCGTAACAACGTCAAAGTGATCGCCTCCGATGCCGGAGTGACGGCGTGCCATAACGGCGGCACCCATATGTCTTTTGAAGATATGGGGATTGTTCGCGGGCTGGCGCACTCCGTAGTACTGGAGGTGACGGATGCGGTGATGTTCGCGGATATTTTACGCCAACTAATGGACCTGGACGGTTTTTACTGGCTACGTACCATCCGTAAGCAGGCGCGGAGTATCTATGCGCCAGGCTCTACCTTTACCATTGGCAAGGGCAACGTACTGCGCGAGGGCGATGATATTACGCTTATCGCCAACGGCATTATGGTGGCGGAGGCGTTGGAGGCGGCGCGCCAACTGGAGCAGGAAGGCGTGAGCGCCGCGGTCATTGATATGTTCACCTTAAAGCCTATCGATCGCATGTTGGTGAAAAACTACGCGGAAAAAACGCGGCGTATCGTCACGTGTGAAAACCACAGCATCCATAATGGACTGGGGTCAGCGGTGGCGGAAGTGCTGGTGGAAAACTGCCCGGTGCCGATGCGCCGTGTTGGCGTCAAAGAGCGTTATGGGCAGGTAGGAACGCAGGATTTCTTACAACAAGAGTACGGACTCACCGCCGAAGCGATTGTAGAAGCCGCGAAATCACTGCTTTAATCATGGAGATATTGCCGGATGGCGCTGATGCTCATCCGGCATTTTGGATTAATGATATCCCATCATTTGCGCGCCAATGACGACCACGCTGGACATAATAAACAGTAGTCCCAGCAGCGACGCCCCCACTTTTAGCCAGTTGCGAAAATCGACCCGGCATACGCCCAGCGTGGCCATCAGCGAGGCCGATGTCGGATAGATAATATGGCTGAAGCCATCGCCAAACTGGAAGGCCAGAACAGTCACCTGACGGTTAACGCCGACCAGATCGCCGAGCGGCGCCAGTAATGGCATGGTTAACGCCGCCTGGCCCGAACCGGACGTGACAAAGAAATTAAATACCGCCTGGAAGAGCAGCATAAACCAGGCGGCGATAGCATTATTAAGCCCGCTGATGCCATGAGCGATACTGTTAAGCAACGTATTGAGCACGCTGGGTTCCCCGGCTTCGCCGTTGCCGACCAGCAGCAGAATGCCTTTGGCAAAACCCACCAGCAAGGCGGGCGCGATCATCATCCTCGCCCCTTCGGTGAATGAGGACGCCATCACGTTGATCGTCATACCGTTGAGGCGGAAGATAACGCCGATGAGGCCGATCACCACGCCCATGGTGAAAAACTGGCTGGCGATCTCCGGAATAAACCAGGCGTGGACAATCACGCCCCAGACGACCCAAATCATTACGCCGGTCAGGACCAGCAGTACCAGCCAGTCACCAAAGGTGAAAGGGCGCTGGACGACTTCATCCTGCTGTTCGCGGAAATAGCGATCGGATTCGTGGACGCGGGACAGCAGCGGATTCTTTTTCACGCGTGAGGCGTAGACCAGCGTAAAAACCAGCCCAATCAGCGTGGCGACAATCCAGACCACAATACGCAGCCCGGAGCCGGAAAGTACCGGCACGCCGGCAATCCCCTGGGCGACGACTACGCAGAAAGGGTTCATCCACGAACTGGCAAAGCCAATTTGGGTGGCGATATAGGTCACCAGGACGGTGGTAATGCTGTCATAGCCCAGCCTGACCATCAGCGGGGCTATGATAATTGCAAAGGCGACCGCCTCTTCGCCCATGCCAAATACGGCGCCCCCTAACGAAAAGAGGACAAATAGCACCGGAATAAACAGGACTTCGTTGCCCCGCGTGTGGCGAATAAGCGCCAGAATGCCGTTATCCACGGTGCCGGTACGCATCACGATGCCGAATGCGCCGCCAATCACCAACATAAACATAATGATGCCGACGGCAGTGCCGAATTTCGATCCGGATGTTAACCCTTCAAACGGAAAATTCATCAGCCCTGGTCTTTCATCGCCAGTAGTGAAAAATTGTACGCGATGATACTGCGCTTCCCCGGCCTCATTGGTCACAATGCGAAAAGAGTGCGGGTCGACGACTTTGCGGGTTATTGTCTGACCATCGACCTGATACTGCACTTCCTGGCTATCAAACATCCCAACGGGGACGACCCAGGTGGCGATACTGGTTAAAATGGCGACAAAAAAGATGATGACCAGCGTATCGGGCATTGCCCATTTTCTGGCTGTTTTTGATTCTGTAACGACAGACATGACAGACTATCCCTGTTGCAAAGCAAAGAGGCTAAGTATGAGAAGAAGGGAATAGTTATTCATTGATGCAGCGCAGTTAAGCAAAAAATTCCGCTTTGCAGGGTAAATAGCAGAATGCCGGACGGCGATGCTAACGCGTCTTATCCGGCCTACAACGGTATCTCACCTGTAGGCCGGACAAGGCGTTCACGCCGATCCGGCATTAGCTTTTACTGTTACTGCTGCTGTTGGGAAGCCTGGATCGCCGTCAGGGCGATGGTATAGACGATATCGTCAACCAGCGCGCCACGGGACAGGTCGTTCACCGGCTTGCGCATACCCTGCAGCATCGGCCCGATGGAGATCAGGTCGGCAGAACGCTGTACCGCTTTGTAGGTGGTGTTACCGGTGTTCAGATCCGGGAAAATGAACACGGTAGCGCGACCCGCAACCGGCGAGTTCGGCGCTTTGGATTTCGCTACGTCAGCCATGACCGCGGCGTCGTACTGCAACGGACCGTCGATCATCAGGTCAGGACGTTTTTCCTGCGCCAGACGCGTCGCTTCACGTACTTTCTCTACGTCGCTGCCCGCGCCAGAGGTGCCGGTGGAGTAGGAGAGCATTGCCACACGCGGTTCGATGCCGAAGGCAATGGCGGAATCCGCAGACTGAATCGCGATTTCTGCCAGCTGCTCTGCAGTCGGGTCTGGGTTGATTGCGCAGTCGCCGTAAACGTAAACCTGTTCCGGCAGTAGCATAAAGAACACAGAAGAGACCAGGGAGCTACCCGGCGCCGTTTTAATAAGCTGCAGCGGCGGACGGATGGTGTTGGCGGTGGTATGAACCGCGCCGGAAACCAGGCCGTCGACTTCGTCTTGCTCCAGCATCAGCGTGCCGAGCACCACGTTGTCTTCCAGCTGTTCGCGGGCAACCGGTTCGGTCATGCCTTTGCTCTTACGCAGCTCGACCAGGCGAGCGACATAGCTTTCACGCACCACTTCCGGATCGACGATTTCAATACCTGCGCCCAGCTCAACGCCCTGAGATGCCGCGACGCGGTTGATTTCATCCGGGTTGCCCAGCAGAACGCAAGTGGCGATGCCGCGTTCAGCGCAGATTGCCGCCGCTTTGACGGTACGCGGTTCGTCGCCTTCCGGCAGCACTACGCGTTTACCGGCTTTACGCGCCAGCTCAGTCAGTTGGTAGCGGAACGCCGGCGGAGAGAGACGACGGCTACGCTCGGAAGTGGCGGTCAGCGACTCGATCCACTCAGCGTTAACGTAGTTCGCGACGTATTCCTGAACTTTCTCGATGCGCTCATGGTCATCAACCGGGACTTCCAGATTGAAGCTTTGCAGGCTCAGCGAAGTCTGCCAGGTGTTGGTGTTCACCATAAAGACCGGCAGACCGGTGGCGAATGCGCGTTCGCACAGTTTAGAAATGCGCGCGTCCATTTCATAGCCGCCGGTCAGCAACAGGGCGCCGATTTCTACGCCGTTCATCGCGGCCAGGCAAGCTGCGACCAGTACGTCCGGACGGTCAGCGGAGGTCACTAACAACGATCCTGCGCGGAAATGTTCCAGCATATGCGGAATACTACGCGCGCAGAACGTAACGGATTTAACGCGGCGGGTTTTGATATCGCCTTCGTTAATGATGGTGGCGTTCAGGTGACGCGCCATATCGATAGCGCGGGTCGCAATCAGGTCGAAGCTCCACGGCACCGCGCCCAGAACCGGCAGCGGGCTGGATTCCTGCAGTTTAGCAGGATCGATTTTGATCACCTGCGCTTTGGAAGAGTCGTCAAAAATCTCCGACAGATCCGGGCGAGTACGGCCTTGTTCATCAACCGGCGCATTCAGTTTGTTGATGATAACGCCGGTGATGTTGGTGTTTTTCGCGCCGCCGAAGCTGCTGCGCGTCAGTTCGATACGCTCGTTCAGCTGTTCTGGCGTGTCGGTACCCTGAGACATGACAAAAACGATTTCCGCATTCAGCGTTTTCGCGATTTCATAGTTCAGAGACTGAGCGAACTGATGTTTACGGGTCGGAACCAGACCTTCAACCAGCACCACTTCCGCGTCTTTGGTATTCGCATGGTAGTTCGCGATGATCTCTTCCATCAGCACGTCTTTCTGGTTGCTGGAGAGCAGAGATTCAACGTGGCTCATCTTCAGCGGTTCAGCCGCCGGCAGGGTAGAGTTCGCGCGAACGATAGTGGTGGTCTGGTCAGGCGCATCGCCGCCAGCGCGAGGCTGGGCGATAGGCTTAAAGACGCTCAGACGAACGCCTTTGCGTTCCATAGCACGGATGACGCCGAGGCTGACGCTGGTCAGGCCGACGCTGGTTCCGGTAGGGATCAGCATAATAATACGGGACACGGTTTATCCTCTTTCGTTACCGTCTTTTGGGGACGGGTTACAAAACAGCACCGCCAGCGAGGCTGGCGGTGTGAAATCAGGCAGTCAGACGGCTCGCGTCCTGCGCGATAACCAGTTCTTCGTTGGTTGGGATCACCACCGCCGGACGGGTACCTTCTTTGTTGATGAAACCAGATTTGCCGAAGCGGGCCGCCAGGTTACGTTCGTGGTCGACTTCAAAGCCCAGCACGCCCAGTTTACCCAGAGACAGTTCGCGAACCATCGCGGCGTTTTCACCGATACCGCCGGTGAACACGACTGCATCCAGACGACCGTCCATCAGAGCGGTGTAAGAACCGATGTACTTCGCCAGGCGGTGGCAGTAAACATCCATCGCACGTTTTGCGTCTTCTTTGGTGGTGTAGTTGTCTTCAACATAACGGCAGTCGCTGGTCACTTCAGTCAGACCCAGCAGACCGGACTCTTTGGTCAGCATTTTGTTGATCTGATCCACGCTCATGCCCAGAGTGTCGTGCAGGTGGAAGATAATCGCAGGGTCGATATCGCCGGAACGGGTACCCATGACCAGGCCTTCCAGCGGGGTCAGACCCATAGAGGTATCCACGCATTTACCGTTACGGATAGCGGAAACAGAACCGCCGTTGCCCAGGTGGCAGGTGATAATGTTCAGTTCTTCTACCGGCTTGTTCAGCATTTTTGCCGCTTCCTGAGTTACATAGAAGTGGCTGGTGCCGTGTGCGCCATAGCGACGAACGCCGTGTTCTTTATACAGGCTGTACGGCAGGGCATACAGGTAAGATTCTTCCGGCATGGTCTGATGGAAGGCGGTGTCGAATACTGCAACGTTTTTATCTTTCAGCTGCGGGAAAGATTTCAGCGCTTCGGCGATACCAATCAGGTGAGCCGGGTTATGCAGCGGTGCGAAAGAGGCGGAATCTTTGATGCCCTGAATGACGGACTCATCAATGACTACGGAGCTGGTATACTTCTCGCCGCCGTGTACGATACGGTGACCAATTGCAGTTAACTGCGCAGACAGTTCTGGTTTTTGTGCCAGAATAGTGTTAACGATAAAGTTCAGCGCTTCACTGTGAGCGGCGCCTGCACCTAAAGCCGCTTCTTGTTTACTGCCGTCCATTTTCCATTTGATGCGTGCTTCTGGCAGATGGAAACATTCGGCTAAACCAGAAAGGTATTCATCACCATTAACTGCATCAATAATTGCAAATTTCAGTGAAGAACTACCGCAGTTCAGAACCAGTACTAACTTACTCGACATGGAAGTACCTATTTATGATACGTGGCTAAAAAAACGTCAGTGAGCCATAGAGCGTAGCGCATGATAGCCCTGACATTTATGATTAACATCATGCGCAGGAGTTTTTTTGGGCATGATGGAAGAAATACCTTTGAGTCTATGCCATTTTGCGTATTTTTCAGCCAATGGCATACTATGTGTAATATTGACGACTCAATGATTTTAAACTACCGGCCTTTGACAGGCCGACACAGGATACCTGATAGTGGGTATCGAAGACAAAATGTTTTGAACGTTGTCCCTCGCAGTTGTTGTTTTGCACAAATTTTTTAAATTTTATATGTGAAGTTGAGGTAGGCCATGTCGACACCGGATAATCGCTCCGTAAATTTTTTTAGCTTATTTCGCCGGGGGCAGCACTACGCGAAGACGTGGCCGATGGAAAAGCGGCTGGCGCCCGTTTTCGTCGAAAACCGCGTCATTCGTATGACGCGCTATGCCATACGATTTATGCCGCCTGTCGCCGTCTTTACATTATGCTGGCAGATAGCGCTGGGCGGTCAGTTAGGTCCGGCCGTGGCGACCGCCCTGTTCGCCCTGAGCTTGCCTATGCAGGGATTATGGTGGTTAGGGAAACGTTCTGTGACGCCATTGCCGCCTTCAATCCTTAACTGGTTTTACGAAGTTCGCGGTAAATTGCAGGAGGCTGGACAAGCGCTGGCGCCGGTAGAAGGAAAGCCGGATTACCAGGCATTAGCTGACACGCTTAAGCGCGCCTTCAAACAACTGGATAAAACTTTCCTGGATGATTTGTAATTGACCCCGGATTACGCATATAAAAGAAGGCATACCAATGCCTTCTTTTTTTCATCGCCATAGCGTGATACAGGAGTTCAAAATGGAAATGACCAACGCGCAACGTCTGATTTTGTCTAACCAGTACAAAATGATGACGATGCTCGATCCCACCAACGCCGAGCGTTACCGTCGCTTACAAACAATTATTGAACGCGGCTACGGCCTGCAGATGCGCGAGCTGGATCGCGAGTTTGGCGAGCTGACGGAAGAGACCTGTCGTACCATCATCGATATTATGGAGATGTACCATGCGCTGCACGTCTCCTGGACCAACCTCAAAGATACGCAAGCCATCGACGAACGTCGCGTCACCTTCCTGGGGTTTGACGCCGCGACGGAAGCACGTTACCTCGGCTATGTCCGTTTTATGGTGAATATAGAAGGACGCTACACTCACTTTGACGCCGGGACACACGGCTTTAATGCCCAGACGCCGATGTGGGAAAAATACCAGCGGATGTTGAATGTCTGGCATGCCTGCCCGCGTCAGTACCACCTGAGCGCGAATGAAATCAATCAAATCATTAATGCCTGAGGAGGCTCGCGTGCAGTGTAAAGGTTTTCTGTTTGATCTGGATGGAACGTTGGTTGACTCATTACCTGCCGTCGAACGCGCGTGGTGTAGCTGGGCCGATCGTTTTAACCTTGCTCATGATGAGGTGCTGGGCTTTATTCATGGCAAACAGGCGATCACCTCGTTGCGGCATTTTATGGCGGGTAAATCGGAGGCGGAAATTGCCGCTGAGTTTACGCGCCTGGAGCAAATAGAAGCCACTGAAACCGCAGGGATCACCGCGTTGCCGGGGGCAGTCGATTTACTCAATCACCTGAATAAAGCGGGCATTCCGTGGGCTATCGTCACCTCCGGTTCAATGCCGGTCGCGCGTGCGCGCCATCAGGTCGCGGGCCTTCCAGCGCCAGAGGTGTTTGTCACCGCCGAACGAGTCAAACGCGGCAAACCGGAGCCGGATGCGTATTTGCTGGGCGCACAACTGCTTGGCCTGGCCCCTCAGGAGTGCGTCGTAGTAGAAGATGCCCCGGCTGGCGTGCTGTCCGGGCTGGCTGCGGGCTGCCACGTCATTGCGGTCAATGCGCCGGCCGACACGCCGCGTCTGGCGGATGTTGATTTTGCGTTGGATAGCCTGACGCAATTATCGGTCGCTAAACAACCAAACGGCGATGTGGTGGTATTAAGAAAGACCTGATCATGATATCGCCCCGCTTTGGCGGGGCATATTTATGGCAGAATCGCGTTATCTTCTCATCTGACAAGGATATGTTGTGAACGGTGAATTGATTTGGGTTCTCTCTTTACTGGCGATTGCCGTCGTGTTGTTTGCGACGGGCAAAGTACGTATGGATGCGGTGGCTTTATTCGTCATTGTTGCTTTTGTCCTTAGCGGTACCTTGACCCTTCCGGAAGCCTTCTCCGGCTTTAGCGATCCGAATGTCATTCTTATCGCCGCCTTATTTATTATTGGCGACGGCCTCGTGCGCACCGGCGTTGCGACGGTGGTCGGTACCTGGCTGGTTAAAATGGCGGGCAGCAGTGAAATCAAAATGCTGGTTTTACTGATGATCACCGTCGCCGGACTTGGCGCTTTCATGAGTTCAACCGGCGTGGTGGCGATCTTTATCCCCGTTGTTCTTAGCGTTTCTATGCATATGCAAACCTCGCCTTCGCGCCTGATGATGCCGCTGAGTTTTGCCGGGCTTATCAGCGGAATGATGACGCTGGTGGCGACGCCGCCGAACCTGGTGGTTAACAGTGAACTGCTGCGTGAAGGCCTGCACGGGTTCAACTTTTTTAGCGTGACGCCGCTGGGGATAGTGGTGTTGGCGCTCGGCATTGTTTATATGCTGGTGATGCGCTTCATGCTAAAAGGCGATGCGCCCGGACAACAGGCCGGTAAGCGGCGCACTTTCCGCGATCTTATCCGCGAGTACCGTCTGACGGGGCGCGCTCGCCGTCTGGCGATTCGCCCCGGTTCGCCAATGGTGGGACAGCGGCTGGACGACCTTAAACTGCGCGAACGTTACGGCGCCAATGTCATCGGCGTTGAACGCTGGCGGCGCTTTCGGCGGGTTATCGTCAATGTGAACGGCGTATCGGAGTTTCGCGCTCGCGACGTTCTGCTGATTGATATGTCGGCGGCGGAGGTTGACCTCAGAGAGTTCTGCGCCGAGCAACTGCTGGAACCGATGGTATTGCGTGGAGAATATTTTTCCGATCAGGCGTTGGATGTCGGGATGGCGGAAATTTCGCTTATTCCGGAGTCTGAACTGATTGGCAAGTCGGTGCGTGAAATCGCTTTCCGTACACGTTACGGGCTGAATGTGGTCGGCCTGAAACGCGACGGCGTCGCGCTGGAAGGGTCGCTGGCCGATGAGCCGTTATTGATGGGCGATATCATTCTGGTCGTGGGGAACTGGAAGTTAATCAGCCTGCTGGGGCAAAAAGGCCGCGACTTTGTGGTGCTGAATATGCCGGTCGAGGTCAGCGAAGCCTCTCCTGCGCACAGCCAGGCGCCGCACGCCATTTTCTGCCTGGTATTGATGGTGGCGCTGATGTTGACCGATGAAATTCCCAACCCGATCGCGGCGATTATCGCCTGCCTGCTGATGGGAAAATTTCGCTGTATTGATGCTGAAAGCGCATATAAAGCGATCCACTGGCCGAGCATTATCTTGATTGTGGGTATGATGCCGTTTGCGCAGGCGTTGCAAAAAACCGGCGGCGTCTCTCTGGTCGTGCAAGGGTTAATGAATATCGGCGGCGGCTATGGGCCGTATATGATGCTGGGATGCCTGTTCGTGCTGTGCGCCGTCATAGGACTGTTCATTTCTAACACGGCAACGGCGGTGCTGATGGCGCCGATTGCGCTGGCGGCGGCGAAATCGATGGGGGTGTCGCCCTATCCGTTTGCGATGGCGGTGGCGATGGCGGCATCCGCCGCCTTTATGACGCCGGTTTCATCGCCGGTCAATACTCTGGTTCTGGGGCCGGGAAACTATAGCTTTAGCGATTTTGTGAAGCTTGGCGTGCCGTTCACGCTTATTGTGATGGCGGTTTGTATTGTGATGATTCCGATGTTGTTTCCGTTTTAACCCCTGGCTGGAAAAGGCCTGATGGCGCTACGCTTATCAGGCCTACGGGAAGAACGGTAGGCCGGATAAGGCGTTAGCCGCCATCCGGCAACTAAAGCGGTGAATCCTGGCTTATCTCGTCAAGAGAGAGATGGAAACTTGGTACGAACACCGCCATAAAATAGTCCATCTCCTGGCTGCGACGTAATTCCAGCGTTTTTTCCAGCCGCGTTTTTGCCAGTCCAAACTCATTGTTTCCCGCTGAGAGCTCCTCCAGGCATTTCAGGTAGGCGCAAAGCGCATCGGCCTGTTTTACGATTGCCTGTTCTTCTTCGCTCCAGGCATTCTCATCAATAAGCGGTGCGAAAATATCGCGTAATTCATCCGGCGCCATATCAACCAGCTTTTGCTGGGCGATTTTTTCGATCGCTTTATATTCCTGAGCTATCTGGGAATTAAAATATTTTACCGGCGTCGGCAGATCGCCGGTCAGTACTTCCGAGGCATCATGATACATCGCCAGAAGCGAGATGCGTTCAGCATTGAGCTGACCGCCAAATTTACGGTTTTTTATCGCCGCCAACGCATGGGCGACCATCGCCACCTGCAGACTATGTTCGGAGACGTTTTCCGTACGCACGTTACGCATCAGCGGCCAGCGGTTAATCAACTTCATGCGGGAGAGATGGGCGAAAAAATGGCTCTGCTTCATAGATTACCTTTTGTTTTCACTGCGGCAGACTTCATTGTGCGGGGAGGGGGATGAAGATGCAATTCAGGCTACCGAAGTAGCCTGAATTTAAGATTATTGATGGTAACCTGAGAGGAAACGCCCAAAACGGTTGATGGCCATCTCCAGGTCATCTTCACGCGGTAGCGTCACAATGCGGAAGTGATCCGGCCACGGCCAGTTAAAGGCGGTACCTTGCACCAGCAGCACCTTTTCCTGTAGCAGGAAGTCCAGCACCATCTTCTGATCGTCGTGAATATTAAAACGTTTAGCGTCGATCCTGGGGAACATGTACAACGCGCCGCGCGGTTTTACGCAGGAAACGCCGGGAATATCGTTAATCAACTCCCAGGCGCGGTTACGCTGTTCATACAGTCGACCGCCCGGCAGAATAAATTCACTAATGCTTTGATAGCCGCCGAGCGCGGTCTGAATAGCATGTTGCGCCGGGACGTTGGCGCACAGGCGCATTGAGGCTAACATCTCCAGCCCTTCAATATAGCCTTTCGCATGTTTTTTCGGCCCGTTCAGCACCATCCAGCCCTGGCGGAAGCCGGCGACGCGATAGGTTTTAGACAAACCATTAAAGGTGATGGTCAGCAGATCAGGCGCCAGTGCGGCGATAGAGTGATGCTCGGCATCGTCATAGAGAATCTTGTCATAAATTTCATCGGCGAAGATGATGAGATTATGCTCGCGCGCAATGTTGACAATTTCCATCAACAATTCTTTAGAATAGACGGCGCCAGTAGGGTTGTTTGGATTAATAATGACAATACCACGCGTACGTGGGGTGATTTTGGCGCGGATATCGTCAAGGTCCGGGAACCAGTCGGAAGATTCATCGCAAAGATAATGTACCGCCTTGCCGCTGGAGAGCGATACCGCCGCTGTCCATAACGGATAATCGGGCGCGGGAACCAGCATTTCATCGCCACTGTTAAGCAACGCCTGCATCGCTTGAACGATCAGCTCGGAAACGCCGTTACCGATATAGATATCTTCCACGGTTACATCGCGCATTCCACGGGCCTGATAATGCTGCATAATCGCTTTACGGGCAGAATAAAGCCCTTTCGAGTCGCAATATCCTTGCGCCGTCGGCAAATTACGAATGACATCGACCAGAATTTCGTCCGGCGCTTCGAATCCGAAGGGGGCGGGGTTGCCGATATTCAGTTTAAGAACTTTATTACCTTCTTCCTCAAGGCGTTTCGCTTCTTTCAGAACGGGGCCACGAATGTCATAACAGACATTTTCGAGTTTGCTGGATTTTTCAATGGGGGACATGAATCTTGACCTTTTAGCTGTTATTGCCACTCCCTGCCGTGGAAGTCAGCACGAAACAATGTACTCCCACGACGGTGAGTTTTGAAGAGTGAACAGAAGAAGATTTTGTTTATTTTTAACGCGCTTTCGTGCTGTTTAAAACTTCATAAAATCATTTGGTTAGATGTATTTTCTATTTTTGTTTGTATGTATAGTGTTTTATTCTATGTGATTGTGCGTAATGTGGTTTTTTATGTTGTCAGAAATTATCTGTTTTATGAGAGATAAGCATTCATCATTAGTGTCGCGTCGGCTATTTCGGAAATACTGAGTATTAAAGGTAAAATGAGAAGGTTAGACCTTTCCGGCGGCGGGGGGTGTGAAACTATTGTTAAGTATAATTAATGAATGGTAGAAATCTTAATTAATTATTATTTAATATTTAAAAAGCATTTACTAAAGTCGTAATAATATCTTTCTGGTCCGATTAGTATAACATATCCCAGGTTAAGATTATTCGTAATAATACTTATAAATATAGCGGTTTTAGGTTAAGATAATGATCCGAAACGAGGGCGTAGTCTGCGTTGTCTGCTAATTATTATGACGCGATTTTATACATAACCTATTGTTCAATATATTGTTTTTGTATCTGTGCGTCTCGGTAAACTATTTGACGCTGTTACAAGATTTACACGTCCATCATTAGCAGAAATCTGTAGACGCCTAAAGGTATGACACATTCTCTTTGATATATCCCGATCAGTTGCATTTGGTATTATATCAGTAAGTAAGAGAAGTGTTTTGGTCGTATTTTCAATTACATTCTAACATTTACCTGGGTAACCAGGCGGTACTGCGAAGGATGCACATTACAAATGGAATTGCTTGTTTCTGAATGCACAGCATTAACCAGGTCAGCCCGATATGACCCGCCAGTAAGTGAAAAATTATGATAAATGCAAATCGTCCGATAATTAACCTCGATCTCGATCTGCTGAGAACGTTCGTGGCCGTTGCCGATCTGAACACCTTCGCCGCGGCGGCGGCGGCGGTATGTCGTACTCAGTCTGCGGTCAGTCAGCAAATGCAGCGTCTTGAGCAACTCGTGGGAAAGGAATTGTTCGCCCGCCATGGTCGTAACAAGCTTTTGACCGAACACGGTATCCAGCTTCTGGGGTACGCCAGAAAAATCCTGCGTTTTAATGATGAGGCGTGTTCATCATTAATGTTCAGTAATCTTCAGGGAGTGTTAACAATCGGCGCTTCTGATGAATCAGCTGATACTATCCTGCCTTTTTTGCTTAGCCGAATCAGCTCGGTTTATCCGAAACTCGCGCTTGATGTACGGGTAAAACGCAACGCCTATATGGTGGACATGGTTAAATCGCAGGAAGTAGATTTGGTGGTGACGACTAACCAACCTCATTCGCTGGACTGTCTGAATTTGCGGACCTCGCCCACCCATTGGTATTGTGCGGCTGAGTATGTTTTGCAAAGGGGAGAGCCCGTACCATTAGTCCTGCTGGACGATCCCAGCCCATTCCGCGATATGGTGCTGGAGACGCTAAATGCAGCGGGTATTCCCTGGCGGCTGGCCTATGTGGCGTCTACATTACCGGCGGTACGCGCGGCCGTTAAAGCCGGTCTTGGCGTAACGGCTCGACCTGTCGAAATGATGAGTCCCGACCTTCGCGTGCTGGGCGCCGCAGACGGATTACCGCCTTTGCCGGATACGGAATATCTGTTGTGCCGCGATCCCAATAGCCAGAACGAGCTGGCGATGGTGATTTTCCATGCGATGGAAAGCTATCAAAACCCATGGCATTACAACCAGTTTTCTGCAGAGGGCGGAGATGATCCGCTGATGGTGGAAGGGGGTTTTGAGTAGCTCGCAGGCAAAAGACGCTAAGTCGTAAATGTAAAATAAAGAGCCGCTGGCGATGAAAAAACGCTCAGTGGCTCTTTTTTTGTGCCCATCTGTACGCGCTTAACCGCACAAATTGTAAAAGTTGCGGTAAATCAGCCAGTAGCGATTCGCAGTTCAATATGGGCAAAAAATAACCAGAACATCCATTTTATGAATTTGCATGTTAAAAAACTAGAGAAATTGTTGCTGTTTTAGGGGGTGAATTAACAAAAGCGTGTCACAGATCAAGAAAATACTCCCATTTAGGGGGAGGCATCTTCACAAATTCCTGTCAAAATAGGTGTGTGTTATTTCTTTTGCTTCACAACGGACACGATTCAACAACATAAAATCCCCCTGGTCGAAGAGTCATTTTCTCCAGGATGGCACTTAATGTTAATGGTGATGAATTGATGTAAATTAATGTGAAGGAACTTTTGTTAAAGTTGACAAAAGGTTATAGAAAGGAGTAAAAAACCACATCAATTAGCTGTTTTTATCATTTTCTACAGTAATTGTAGGGTTTTTTTTATTCCTCCCCATGAATCGATGTGGCGCCCATCTGCCGTAAAGAGCAGAGAAACTGGCGCTACTTTTGATGAGTAAGCAATGAGTATGTCAACATCCACTGAAGTCATCGCTCATCACTGGGCATTCGCTATCTTTCTTATCGTTGCCATTGGCCTGTGCTGCCTGATGCTGGTAGGCGGTTGGTTTTTGGGCGGTCGCGCACGCGCGAGGCACAAGAACGTTCCGTTTGAATCAGGTATCGACTCGGTCGGCACCGCCCGCTTACGCCTGTCTGCCAAGTTTTACCTGGTAGCCATGTTCTTCGTTATCTTCGACGTTGAAGCGCTGTATCTGTTCGCATGGTCGACTTCTATCCGCGAAAGCGGCTGGGTTGGCTTTGTGGAAGCTGCAATTTTTATTTTTGTGTTACTGGCTGGTCTGGTTTATCTGGCGCGTATTGGCGCGTTGGACTGGACGCCCGCGCGTTCACGCCGCGAGCGTATGAACCCGGAAACGAACAGTATCGCTAATCGTCAACGCTAACCGCGAGGCATTAAGATGGATTATACGCTCACCCGCATAGATCCTAACGGTGAGAATGACCGTTACCCCCTGCAAAAACAGGAGATCGTAACCGACCCCCTGGAGCAGGAAGTTAACAAAAACGTGTTCATGGGCAAACTGCATGACATGGTTAACTGGGGCCGTAAAAACTCAATTTGGCCCTACAACTTCGGCCTTTCTTGCTGCTATGTAGAGATGGTGACCTCTTTTACCGCAGTGCATGACGTTGCCCGTTTCGGCGCGGAAGTGCTGCGTGCGTCGCCACGTCAGGCTGACCTGATGGTGGTGGCCGGTACCTGCTTTACCAAAATGGCCCCGGTTATTCAGCGTCTGTATGACCAAATGCTGGAGCCAAAATGGGTCATTTCTATGGGCGCCTGCGCCAACTCCGGCGGCATGTACGATATTTATTCGGTAGTGCAGGGTGTTGATAAGTTCATCCCGGTGGATGTGTATATCCCTGGCTGTCCGCCGCGTCCGGAAGCGTATATGCAGGCGTTGATGCTGCTGCAAGAATCGATTGGCAAAGAGCGCCGTCCGCTCTCATGGGTGGTGGGCGATCAGGGCGTGTATCGCGCCAATATGCAGCCAGAACGCGAACGTAAACGCGGCGAGCGTATTGCCGTCACGAACCTGCGTACCCCGGACGAGATTTAATTTGCGCCTGTCGGCAGCAGCACTTCACTTCGCTAACCACTATTTTAATAGCGCGAAGCACTGCCGACCACCACGGACCATTTGCAATGGTGAACAATATGACCGACTTAACCGCGCAAGACGCTGCATGGAGTACCCGCGATCATCTTGATGATCCGGTTATCGGCGAACTGCGCAACCGTTTTGGGCCGGATGCCTTTACCGTTCAGGCGACCCGCACCGGTATCCCCGTTGTTTGGGTCAAGCGTGAACAACTACTGGAGGTTGGCGATTTCTTAAAGAAACTGCCGAAACCTTACGTCATGCTGTTTGACTTACACGGCATGGATGAACGCCTGCGTACGCACCGTGACGGGTTACCCGCCGCGGATTTTTCCGTTTTCTACCACCTGATTTCCATTGAGCGTAATCGCGATATCATGCTCAAGGTGGCGTTGTCTGAAAACGACCTGCGCGTGCCGACCTTCACTAAACTTTTCCCTAACGCCAACTGGTACGAGCGTGAGACCTGGGAGATGTTTGGTATTGATATCGAAGGCCACCCGCACCTGACGCGCATCATGATGCCGCAAACCTGGGAAGGCCATCCGCTGCGTAAAGATTATCCGGCGCGCGCGACCGAATTCGACCCGTTTGAGCTGACCAAAGCCAAGCAGGATCTGGAAATGGAAGCGCTGACCTTTAAGCCGGAAGACTGGGGGATGAAGCGCGGGACTGACAACGAGGACTTTATGTTCCTCAACCTCGGCCCGAACCACCCGTCTGCGCACGGTGCGTTTCGTATTATCCTGCAACTTGACGGTGAAGAAATCGTCGACTGCGTGCCGGATATCGGCTATCACCACCGCGGCGCCGAAAAAATGGGCGAGCGCCAGTCCTGGCATAGCTACATTCCCTATACCGACCGTATCGAATACCTCGGTGGTTGCGTCAATGAAATGCCGTACGTGCTGGCGGTAGAAAAGTTGGCAGGGATCACCGTCCCGGATCGTGTGAACGTCATCCGCGTGATGCTCTCCGAACTGTTCCGCATTAACAGTCATCTGCTGTACATCTCGACCTTTATTCAGGACGTCGGCGCGATGACGCCGGTCTTCTTTGCCTTTACCGACCGGCAGAAAATTTATGACCTGGTGGAAGCCATTACCGGTTTCCGTATGCACCCGGCCTGGTTCCGTATCGGCGGCGTCGCGCACGACTTGCCGCGCGGTTGGGATCGCCTGCTGCGAGAGTTCCTTGAGTGGATGCCGAAGCGTCTGGATTCTTACGAGAAAGCCGCGCTGCGTAACACCATTCTGAAAGGGCGTTCGCAGGGCGTTGCCGCTTACGGCGCGAAAGAGGCGCTGGAGTGGGGCACCACCGGCGCAGGGCTGCGCGCGACCGGGATCGACTTCGACGTACGTAAATGGCGTCCATACTCTGGCTACGAAAACTTTGACTTTGAAGTGCCGGTGGGCGGCGGTGTTTCCGACTGCTATACCCGCGTGATGCTGAAAGTGGAAGAGCTGCGCCAGAGTCTGCGCATTCTTCAGCAGTGCCTCGATAACATGCCGGAAGGCCCGTTCAAAGCGGATCACCCGCTGACCACGCCGCCGCCGAAAGAGCGCACGCTGCAACATATCGAAACCCTGATCACCCACTTCCTGCAGGTCTCCTGGGGCCCGGTGATGCCGGCGCAGGAGTCCTTCCAGATGGTGGAAGCGACGAAGGGGATTAACAGTTACTACCTGACCAGCGACGGCAGCACTATGAGCTACCGTACCCGCGTGCGCACGCCGAGCTTTGCGCACCTGCAGCAGATTCCCTCGGCGATCCGCGGTAGCCTGGTCTCCGACCTGATTGTCTATCTGGGTAGTATCGATTTTGTTATGTCAGATGTGGACCGCTAATTATGCACGAGAATCAACAACCACAAACCGAGGCTTTTGAGCTGAGTGCGGCAGAGCGTGAAGCGATAGAGCACGAGAAGCACCACTACGAAGACCCGCGTGCGGCGTCCATTGAAGCGCTGAAAATCGTTCAAAAGCAGCGTGGCTGGGTGCCGGACGGCGCGATCTACGCTATTGCCGATGTGCTGGGTATTCCGGCGAGCGACGTCGAAGGCGTCGCCACATTCTACAGCCAGATCTTCCGTCAGCCGGTCGGTCGCCACGTGATTCGCTACTGCGACAGCGTGGTGTGCCATATCACCGGCTATCAGGGGATTCAGGCCGCGCTGGAAAAAAATCTCAACATCAAACCGGGGCAGACGACCTTTGACGGTCGCTTTACGCTGCTGCCGACCTGCTGCCTGGGGAATTGCGATAAAGGGCCGAACATGATGATTGATGAGGATACTCACAGCCATCTGACCCCGGAAGCCATTCCTGAACTACTGGAGCGGTATAAATGAAAAACGTTATCCGTACTCCCGAAACCCATCCGCTGACCTGGCGTCTGCGCGATGACAAACAGCCGGTCTGGCTGGATGAATATCGTAGCAAAAACGGCTACGAAGGCGCACTTAAGGCGCTGACCGGCCTGTCTCCGGATGAAATCGTCAGCCAGGTAAAAGACGCCGGTCTGAAAGGGCGCGGCGGCGCGGGCTTTTCCACCGGTCTGAAGTGGAGCCTGATGCCGAAAGATGAATCCATGAACATCCGTTACCTGCTGTGTAACGCCGATGAAATGGAGCCGGGCACCTATAAAGACCGTCTGCTGATGGAACAACTGCCGCACCTGCTGGTGGAAGGCATGCTGATCTCCGCGTTCGCGCTGAAAGCGTATCGCGGCTACATCTTCCTGCGCGGCGAATATATCGAAGCGGCTGTACATTTGCGCCGTGCGATTGCTGAAGCCACCGAGGCCGGGCTGCTTGGCAAAAATATCATGGGCACCGGGTTCGACTTTGAACTGTTTGTCCACACCGGGGCAGGGCGTTACATCTGTGGTGAAGAAACGGCGCTGATTAACTCCCTCGAAGGCCGCCGCGCGAACCCACGCTCCAAGCCGCCCTTCCCGGCGACCTCCGGCGTATGGGGCAAACCGACCTGTGTGAATAACGTCGAAACGTTGTGCAACGTCCCGGCAATCCTCGCCAACGGCGTGGAGTGGTACCAGAACATCTCGAAAAGCAAAGATGCGGGTACCAAGCTGATGGGCTTCTCGGGCCGCGTGAAGAATCCGGGCCTGTGGGAATTACCGTTCGGCACCACCGCGCGCGAGATCCTTGAAGACTACGCGGGCGGTATGCGCGATGGCCTGAAATTCAAAGCCTGGCAACCGGGCGGGGCGGGAACCGACTTCCTGACCGAGGCGCATCTTGACCTGCCGATGGAATTCGAAAGTATCGGTAAAGCAGGCAGCCGTCTGGGCACCGCGCTGGCGATGGCGGTAGACCACGAAATCGGCATGGTGTCGCTGGTGCGTAACCTGGAAGAGTTCTTTGCCCGCGAATCCTGCGGCTGGTGTACGCCATGCCGCGACGGGTTGCCGTGGAGCGTGAAAATTCTGCGCGCGCTGGAGCGTGGCGAAGGGCAGCCGGGGGATATCGAGACACTTGAGCAACTGTGTCGTTTCCTCGGACCGGGTAAAACCTTCTGCGCGCATGCGCCGGGCGCGGTTGAGCCACTGCAAAGCGCAATTAAGTATTTCCGCGAAGAATTCGAAGCTGGCATCAAGCAGCCGTTCAGCAATACCCATTTAATCAATGGTATTCAGCCGAACCTGCTCAAAGAGCGCTGGTGAGTTAACGATTTTTAATTTGGAAGCATGCTAATGGCTACGATTCATGTAGACGGCAAAGAATACGAGGTCAACGGCGCGGACAACCTGCTACAGGCATGTCTGTCCCTCGGCCTTGATATTCCGTATTTTTGCTGGCACCCGGCGCTGGGAAGCGTCGGTGCTTGCCGCCAGTGTGCGGTGAAGCAATACCAAAACGCGGAAGATACGCGTGGTCGCCTGGTGATGTCCTGTATGACGCCAGCCACCGACGGTACCTTTATCTCTATTGACGACGAAGAAGCGAAACAGTTCCGTGAAAGCGTGGTGGAGTGGCTGATGACTAACCACCCGCACGACTGTCCGGTCTGTGAAGAGGGCGGTAACTGCCATCTTCAGGATATGACCGTGATGACGGGGCACAGTTTCCGTCGCTACCGTTTCACCAAACGTACCCACCGCAACCAGGATCTGGGGCCGTTCATCTCTCACGAAATGAACCGCTGCATCGCCTGCTACCGTTGTGT
This sequence comes from Salmonella sp. SSDFZ54, assembly GCF_004010735.1. Taxonomy (NCBI): domain Bacteria; kingdom Pseudomonadati; phylum Pseudomonadota; class Gammaproteobacteria; order Enterobacterales; family Enterobacteriaceae; genus Salmonella; species Salmonella sp. SSDFZ54. Next base: position 267,208 of record NZ_CP034819.1, on the reverse strand, counting down.
GCGTTACTACAAAGATTATGCCGACGGCACCGATCTGGGCGTCTATGGCGCACATGACAACGTCTACTTCGGGCGTCCGGAAGACGGTACGCTGGAAAGCGAATTCTCCGGTAACCTGGTCGAGATTTGCCCGACCGGCGTCTTCACCGATAAAACGCACTCCGAGCGTTACAACCGTAAATGGGACATGCAGTTTGCGCCGAGCATCTGCCAGCAGTGTTCCATCGGCTGTAACATCAGCCCGGGCGAGCGCTATGGCGAATTACGCCGTATCGAAAACCGTTACAACGGTACCGTTAACCACTACTTCCTCTGCGACCGCGGTCGTTTCGGCTATGGCTATGTGAACCTGAAAGACCGTCCGCGTCAGCCGGTTCAGCGCCGTGGCGATGACTTTATTACTCTCAACGCCGAGCAGGCGATGCAGGGCGCGGCGGATATTCTGCGCCAGTCGAAGAAAGTGATCGGTATCGGTTCGCCACGCGCCAGCATTGAGAGCAACTTTGCGCTGCGTGAGCTGGTTGGTGCGGAAAACTTCTACACCGGTATCGCGCGCGGCGAGCAGGAGCGTCTGCAACTGGCGCTGAAAGTGTTGCGTGAAGGCGGAATTTACACCCCGGCGCTGCGGGAAATCGAATCTTATGACGCGGTACTGGTCTTGGGTGAGGATGTCACTCAGACCGGCGCGCGCGTTGCGCTGGCGGTACGCCAGGCGGTGAAAGGTAAAGCGCGTGAAATGGCGGCGGCGCAGAAAGTGGCCGACTGGCAGATTGCGGCCATCCTTAACATCGGCCAGCGTGCCAAACATCCGCTGTTCGTGACCAACGTGGACGACACCCGTCTGGATGATATCGCCGCCTGGACCTATCGGGCGCCGGTGGAAGATCAGGCGCGCCTGGGCTTTGCGATTGCCCATGCGCTGGACAATACAGCGCCTGCGGTTGACGGTATCGACAGCGACTTACAAAACAAAATTGATGTCATTGTGCAGGCGTTGGCCGGCGCGAAAAAACCGCTGATTATCTCCGGCACTAACGCCGGTAGCAGTGAGGTGATTCAGGCGGCCGCCAACGTGGCGAAAGCGCTGAAAGGCCGTGGCGCCGACGTCGGTATTACTATGATTGCCCGCTCCGTGAACAGCATGGGGCTGGGTATGATGGGCGGCGGTTCGCTTGACGATGCGTTGGGCGAGCTGGAAACCGGCAACGCGGACGCGGTGGTGGTGCTGGAAAACGATCTCCACCGTCATGCAAGCGCTACGCGCGTGAACGCCGCGCTCGCCAAAGCGCCGCTGGTGATGGTGGTTGACCATCAGCGCACGGCGATTATGGAAAACGCGCATCTGGTGCTTTCCGCGGCAAGCTTCGCCGAAAGCGATGGTACGGTCATCAACAACGAAGGCCGCGCGCAGCGCTTCTTCCAGGTTTATGATCCGGCCTACTACGATAACAAGACGATTATGCTGGAAAGCTGGCGCTGGCTGCATTCGCTGCACAGCACCGTCGAAAACCGCGAAGTGGACTGGACTCAGCTTGACCACGTGATCGACGCGGTCATTGCCGCCATGCCGCAATTTGCCGGCATTAAGGACGCCGCGCCGGATGCGACCTTCCGCATTCGTGGGCAGAAGCTGGCGCGCGAACCGCATCGTTACAGCGGTCGTACGGCGATGCGCGCCAATATCAGCGTGCATGAACCACGTCAGCCGCAGGATAAAGACACCATGTTCGCCTTCTCAATGGAAGGGAATAACCAACCGACTGCCCCGCGATCTGAAATTCCGTTCGCCTGGGCACCGGGCTGGAACTCCCCGCAGGCGTGGAACAAATTCCAGGATGAAGTGGGCGGCAAACTGCGTCACGGCGATCCGGGCGTGCGTTTGATTGAAGCGACTGAGGGCGGTCTGGATTATTTCACTACCGTGCCGGCAAGCTTCCAGGCGCAGGACGGTCAGTGGCGTATTGCGCCGTATTACCACCTGTTTGGCAGCGACGAATTGTCTCAGCGTTCTCCGGTCTTCCAGAGCCGTATGCCGCAGCCGTATATCAAACTTAACCCGGCGGATGCCGCGAAGTTGGGCGTCAATGCCGGGACGCGCGTCTCCTTTAGCTACGATGGCAATACGGTGACGCTGCCGGTTGAAATCTCTGAAGGGTTAGCGGCAGGGCAGGTAGGGCTGCCGATGGGTATGCCTGGCATCGCGCCGGTTCTGGCTGGCGCGCGTCTTGAAGATCTGCGGGAGGCGCAACAATGAGTTGGATTACACCGGATCTGATTGAGATCCTGCTGAGCATTCTCAAAGCGGTGGTGATTCTGCTGGTGGTCGTCACCTGCGGGGCCTTCATGAGCTTTGGCGAACGTCGTCTGCTGGGTCTGTTCCAGAACCGTTATGGACCAAACCGCGTTGGTTGGGGCGGCTCGCTCCAGCTGGTCGCGGATATGATCAAGATGTTCTTTAAAGAAGACTGGATCCCGAAATTCTCGGATCGCGTCATCTTTACCCTGGCGCCGATGATCGCGTTTACTTCGCTGTTACTCTCCTTCGCCATTGTGCCGGTTAGCCCTAATTGGGTGGTGGCCGATTTAAACATCGGGATTCTGTTCTTCCTGATGATGGCCGGTCTGGCGGTTTACGCGGTGCTGTTTGCCGGGTGGTCGAGTAACAACAAATACTCGCTGCTCGGCGCGATGCGCGCGTCTGCCCAAACGGTGAGCTACGAAGTGTTTCTTGGTCTTTCCCTGATGGGCGTGGTGGCGCAGGCCGGTTCATTTAATATGACCGATATCGTCAATAACCAGGCGCATCTGTGGAACGTGATTCCGCAATTCTTTGGGTTTGTTACTTTCGCCATCGCGGGCGTAGCGGTCTGTCACCGTCACCCGTTTGACCAGCCGGAAGCCGAGCAGGAACTGGCGGACGGTTACCACATCGAATATTCCGGTATGAAATTCGGTCTGTTCTTCGTGGGGGAGTACATCGGTATCGTCACCGTTTCCGCGCTGATGGTAACGCTGTTCTTCGGTGGCTGGCATGGCCCGTTCTTACCGCCATTCGTCTGGTTCGCGCTGAAAACCGCGTTCTTCATGATGATGTTCATTTTGATTCGTGCGTCGTTACCGCGTCCGCGTTATGACCAGGTAATGTCCTTCGGCTGGAAAGTTTGCCTGCCGCTGACGCTCATCAACTTGCTGGTAACGGCGGCTGTCATTCTGTGGCAGGCGCAATAAGGGACACAAAGACCATGACCTTAAAAGAATTATTAGTAGGTTTCGGCACTCAGGTACGCAGTATCTGGATGATCGGCCTGCATGCGTTCGCCAAACGCGAAACGCGGATGTATCCGGAAGAGCCGGTCTATTTACCGCCCCGTTACCGTGGTCGTATCGTGCTCACGCGCGACCCGGACGGTGAAGAGCGCTGCGTTGCCTGTAACCTGTGTGCGGTAGCCTGTCCGGTAGGCTGTATCTCTCTGCAAAAAGCGGAGACCAAAGATGGCCGCTGGTATCCGGAATTTTTCCGCATTAACTTCTCACGCTGCATCTTCTGCGGCCTGTGCGAAGAAGCGTGCCCGACCACGGCGATTCAGTTGACCCCGGACTTCGAACTGGGCGAATACAAACGTCAGGATCTGGTGTACGAAAAAGAGGATCTGCTGATTTCCGGTCCGGGCAAATACCCGGAATATAACTTCTACCGGATGGCGGGTATGGCAATCGACGGCAAAGATAAAGGCGAAGCAGAGAACGAAGCCAAGCCTATCGACGTCAAGAGCCTGTTACCGTAAGGAGAGGGCAATGGAATTCGCTTTTTATATCTGTGGCCTGATAGCCATCCTCGCGACCCTGCGAGTGATCACCCATACCAATCCGGTACACGCGCTGTTGTATCTGGTGATATCGCTACTGGCGATTTCCGGGGTGTTCTTTTCGCTGGGCGCTTATTTTGCCGGTGCGCTGGAAATTATCGTCTACGCAGGCGCCATCATGGTGCTGTTTGTGTTCGTGGTGATGATGCTCAACCTCGGCGGCAGCGAAATCGAGCAGGAACGCCAGTGGCTGAAGCCGCAGGTGTGGATTGGTCCGGCGGTTTTGTCGGCCATTATGCTGGCGGTCATTGTGTACGCCATTCTGGGCGTTAACGACCAGGGCATCGACGGCACGCCGATTAGCGCGAAAGCGGTGGGCATTACGCTGTTCGGGCCTTATGTTCTGGCGGTCGAACTGGCGTCTATGCTGCTGCTGGCAGGCCTGGTGGTGGCGTTCCACGTCGGTCGTGAAGAGCGTGCGGGCGAAGTGCTAAGCAACCGCGCCGATGACCGCGCGAAAAGAAAAACGGAGGAGCGCGCATGATCCCCTTAACACACGGACTGATCCTCGCTGCGATTTTATTCGTCCTGGGTTTAACCGGTCTGGTTATCCGCCGCAATCTGCTGTTTATGCTGATCGGGCTGGAAATCATGATTAACGCCTCCGCGCTGGCCTTTGTGGTCGCCGGGAGCTACTGGGGCCAGACCGATGGTCAGGTGATGTACATTCTCGCCATCAGCCTTGCGGCTGCGGAAGCGAGTATTGGACTTGCGCTGTTGCTGCAACTCCATCGCCGTCGCCAGAACCTGAACATCGATTCAGTAAGTGAGATGCGTGGATGAACATGCTTGCCTTAACCATTATTCTGCCATTGATTGGCTTTGTATTGCTGGCGTTCTCTCGCGGACGCTGGTCGGAAAATCTCTCCGCGACCATTGGCGTGGGCTCCGTTGGTCTGGCGGCGTTGGTGACAGCGTTTGTCGGGATGGATTTCTTCGCCAACGGCAAACAGGCGTTCAGCCAGCCGCTGTGGACGTGGATGTCGGTCGGTAACTTCAACATCGGTTTTAACCTGGTGCTGGACGGCCTGTCGCTGACCATGCTCTCTGTGGTCACCGGCGTCGGCTTCTTGATCCACATGTTCGCGTCCTGGTACATGCGTGGAGAAGAGGGTTACTCCCGCTTCTTCGCTTATACCAACCTGTTTATCGCCAGCATGGTTGTTCTGGTGCTGTCCGATAACCTGCTGTTGATGTACCTCGGCTGGGAAGGCGTGGGCCTGTGCTCTTATCTGTTGATCGGCTTCTATTACAGCGATCCGAAGAATGGCGCGGCGGCAATGAAAGCCTTCGTGGTGACCCGTGTCGGTGACGTATTCCTCGCCTTCGCGCTGTTCATCCTCTACAACGAACTGGGCACGCTGAACTTCCGCGAAATGGTCGAGCTGGCGCCAGCGCACTTTGCTGACGGCAACAACATGCTGATGTGGGCGACGCTGATGCTGCTGGGCGGCGCGGTCGGTAAATCTGCGCAGCTACCGTTGCAGACCTGGCTTGCCGACGCGATGGCCGGTCCGACGCCGGTCTCCGCGCTGATCCACGCCGCTACCATGGTCACCGCCGGTGTCTACCTGATCGCTCGTACCCATGGTCTGTTCCTGATGACCCCGGAAATTCTGCATCTGGTGGGCATTATCGGGGCGATTACGCTGGTAATGGCAGGTTTCGCCGCGCTGGTGCAGACCGACATCAAACGCGTGCTGGCCTATTCCACCATGAGCCAGATTGGCTACATGTTCCTGGCGCTTGGCGTGCAGGCGTGGGATGCGGCGATTTTCCACCTGATGACGCACGCCTTCTTTAAAGCGCTGCTGTTCCTGGCCTCCGGCTCGGTGATTCTGGCCTGCCATCACGAACAGAACATCTTTAAGATGGGCGGTCTGCGTAAGTCGATTCCACTGGTGTATGCCTGCTTCCTGGTGGGGGGCGCGGCGCTGTCGGCGCTGCCGCTGGTCACTGCGGGCTTCTTCAGTAAGGATGAGATCCTGGCTGGCGCGATGGCGAACGGTCATATCAATCTGATGGTGGCGGGTCTGGTCGGCGCGTTCATGACCTCGCTGTACACCTTCCGGATGATTTTCATCGTATTCCACGGGAAAGAACAAATTCATGCTCATGCAGGGAAGGGGATTACCCACCATCTGCCGCTGATTGTCCTGATGATTCTGTCTACCTTTGTTGGCGCGCTGATTGTGCCGCCATTGCAGGGGGTGCTGCCGCAGACAACTGAACTGGCGCATGGGCGCGTCATGACGCTGGAAATTACCTCTGGCGTAGTGGCGATTGCCGGCATCCTGATTGCCGCATGGCTGTGGCTGGGTAAACGCACGCTGGTGACGTCGATCGCCAACAGCGCGCCGGGCCGTCTGCTGGGGACCTGGTGGTATAATGCCTGGGGCTTTGACTGGTTGTACGACAAAGTATTCGTCAAGCCATTCCTCGGTATCGCCTGGCTGCTGAAGCGCGACCCGCTTAATGCGTTGATGAACATTCCGGCTATCCTTTCCCGTTTTGCAGGCAAAGGCCTGGTACTGAGCGAGAACGGTTATTTGCGCTGGTATGTGGCATCCATGAGCATCGGCGCGGTTGTGGTGCTGGCGCTGCTGATGGTACTGCGTTGATCGTAAAGTGAATTTTATCCAAATTCGTTGAAAATCAGGCCTCTGTCAGAGGCCTTAAAAAGGAATAAAAATCGCCATGTTACTACCCTGGCTAATATTGATTCCCTTTATCGGCGGCTTTCTGTGCTGGCAGACCGAACGCTTTGGCGTGAAGGTGCCGCGCTGGATAGCGCTGATTACCATGGGGCTGACGCTGGCGCTCGGTCTGCAATTGTGGTTGCAGGGCGGCTACTCACTGACGCAATCCGCCGGTATTCCGCAGTGGCAATCTGAATTTGTCCTGCCGTGGATCCCGCGTTTTGGCATCTCTATCCATCTGGCGCTCGACGGACTGTCGCTGCTAATGGTGGTGCTGACCGGCCTGCTCGGCGTTCTGGCGGTGCTTTGCTCCTGGCGAGAAATCGAAAAATATCAGGGCTTCTTCCACCTGAACCTGATGTGGATCTTAGGCGGCGTTATCGGCGTGTTCCTGGCCATCGACATGTTCCTGTTCTTCTTCTTCTGGGAAATGATGCTGGTGCCGATGTACTTCCTGATAGCGCTGTGGGGCCACAAAGCTTCTGACGGGAAAACGCGTATCACGGCGGCGACCAAGTTCTTCATCTACACCCAGGCGAGTGGTCTGGTGATGCTGATTGCCATCCTGGCGCTGGTCTTTGTGCACTACAACGCGACCGGCGTGTGGACTTTCAATTATGAAGAGCTGCTGAACACGCCGATGTCCCACGGTGTGGAATATCTGCTGATGCTGGGCTTCTTCATCGCCTTCGCGGTGAAAATGCCGGTGGTGCCGTTGCATGGCTGGCTGCCGGATGCGCACTCCCAGGCGCCGACCGCCGGTTCTGTCGACCTGGCCGGTATCTTGCTGAAAACCGCCGCTTACGGTCTGCTGCGTTTCTCCCTGCCATTGTTCCCGAACGCGTCGGCGGAGTTTGCGCCCATCGCTATGTGGCTGGGCGTTATCGGCATTTTCTACGGCGCGTGGATGGCCTTTACCCAATACGACATCAAGCGTCTGATTGCCTATACCTCCGTTTCCCACATGGGCTTCGTGCTGATCGCTATCTACACCGGCAGTCAGCTGGCGTACCAGGGCGCGGTGATTCAGATGATTGCGCACGGTTTGTCCGCAGCCGGTCTGTTCATTCTGTGTGGCCAGTTGTACGAACGTCTGCATACGCGTGACATGCGTATGATGGGCGGCCTGTGGGGCAAGATGAAGTGGTTGCCTGCGCTGTCTATGTTCTTTGCGGTGGCGACGCTCGGGATGCCGGGCACCGGTAACTTTGTCGGCGAATTTATGATTCTGTTCGGCAGCTACCAGGTGGTGCCGATGATTACCGTGATCTCCACCTTTGGGCTGGTATTCGCCTCTGTATACTCGCTGGCGATGCTGCATCGCGCTTACTTCGGTAAAGCGAAGAGCCAGATTGCCAGCCAGGAACTGCCAGGGATGTCGCTGCGCGAGCTGTTTATCATTCTGTTGCTGGTGGTGCTTCTGGTACTGCTTGGCTTCTATCCGCAGCCGATTCTGGATACCTCGCATTCTGCGATGAGCAACATCCAGCAGTGGTTTGTTAATTCCGTTACTACTACAAGGCCGTAAATCGCCATGACAATAACTCCACAACACCTGATTGCGCTGCTACCGCTGCTGATCGTCGGCTTGACGGTGGTGGTTGTGATGCTCTCCATTGCGTGGCGACGCAATCACTTCCTCAATGCCACGCTGTCGGTCATTGGGCTTAACGCTGCTCTGGTTTCGCTTTGGTTTGTCGGCCAGGCCGGGGCAATGGACGTCACGCCGCTGATGCGCGTTGACGGCTTTGCGATGCTCTACACCGGGCTGGTGCTGCTGGCGAGCCTCGCCACCTGTACCTTTGCCTACCCGTGGCTGGAAGGCTATAACGATAACCAGGAAGAGTTCTACCTGCTGGTGTTAATCGCCAGCCTGGGCGGAATTCTGCTGGCGAACGCTAACCATCTGGCGGCGCTGTTCCTTGGTATTGAACTGATCTCGCTGCCGCTGTTCGGCCTGATTGGTTATGCTTTCCGCCAGAAACGCTCGCTGGAAGCCAGTATCAAATACACCATCCTCTCCGCTGCCGCCTCGTCTTTCCTGCTGTTCGGGATGGCGCTGGTCTATGCGCAGTCCGGCAACCTGTCTTTCGAAGCGCTCGGTAAGAGCCTCGGCGATGGTATGCTGCACGAGCCGTTGCTGCTGGCGGGCTTTGGCCTGATGATTGTCGGTCTGGGCTTTAAACTCTCTCTGGTGCCGTTCCACCTGTGGACGCCAGACGTTTACCAGGGCGCGCCTGCGCCGGTTTCCACCTTCCTGGCGACGGCGAGCAAAATTGCTATCTTCGGCGTGGTGATGCGTCTGTTCCTCTATGCGCCGGTAGGCGACAGCGAAGCGGTACGCGTGGTGCTGGGCATTATCGCCTTTGCCTCTATCATCTTTGGTAACCTGATGGCGCTGAGCCAGACCAACATCAAACGTCTGCTCGGTTACTCTTCTATCTCTCACCTCGGCTATCTGCTGGTGGCGCTGATTGCCCTGCAGAGCGGCGAGATGTCGATGGAAGCGGTTGGCGTTTACCTGGCCGGTTATCTGTTCAGCAGCCTCGGTGCGTTTGGCGTGGTCAGCCTGATGTCCAGCCCGTTCCGCGGCCCGGATGCCGATTCCCTGTACTCTTACCGTGGTCTGTTCTGGCACCGTCCGGTTCTTGCCGCGGTGATGACGGTGATGATGCTGTCGCTGGCAGGTATCCCGATGACGCTGGGCTTTATCGGCAAATTCTACGTGCTGGCGGTCGGCGTTCAGGCCAGCCTGTGGTGGCTGGTCGCCGCCGTGGTGGTGGGTTCCGCGATTGGTTTGTACTACTACCTGCGCGTTGCGGTGAGTCTCTACCTGCACGCGCCGCAGCAACCGGGACGCGACGCGCCGACAAACTGGCAGTACAGCGCAGGCGGTATCGTGGTGCTGATCTCCGCGTTGCTGGTGTTGGTACTGGGCGTCTGGCCGCAGCCGCTGATTAGCCTTGTGCAACTGGCGATGCCGCTGATGTAATGCCGCGTTGATGATGTCAATAACCGCCGATTTATCGGCGGTTGAGGCTGATGGCCAACACCGGAGCCTCTAAATGTTGGATTGCATCCAACTTATGAAAACCTGTGACGCATAGAGACCCTGGACTCGTTGGGTGAGGCGTAGCCGAAACCCAACACTTTTTCAACGAACACAGAACCAGATGCCGGATAAGGCGTAGTCGCCATCCGGCATCAACGTTGTATTCTCCTTTGTCAGCCATCCGACAGCGCCGCCAGGCGCTATTATATTCACATCTCCTCTATATTCCCCCTGAATAATAGACCGAAGCGATAAAATTCAAAACCAGCCAGCTTTGTTAATATAATTGGCAGTAATGTTATTTTGATTTATTTAATTTACATGAATCCAAACGGTAGAATTACTAATTATTACCGCAACCCCTAAGTGCATATAATCGTTAAATAAATTTATTTGCATACCATGTCATGCTAATGTTCATTTATAAAATTTAATAAAATGACAAATTCCGATTTATTATGTCGTAAACGTTACTCCGATATAGCCGGGTTTTGTGCTGCTCCACGGAGGTAAACAAAAAGGACAAAAAGAAAATAAGGACATAGTAAGTGAACAAAACCTACAATATTATATGGAACGCCGCCCGCGGCATGTATATTGTCACCTCCGAACTGGCGCGCAGTGGTAGCCGCGCTATCGTCAGCGTCAGCGCCTCGTGCGCGGTAACTCTGCTGGCGATGGATGCTGCCCCCGCCGTCGCAGAGGAAACGCGAGTTTCCATTCCCTCCCAGACCACCACCTACACCCTGTCAGGCGCTACGCCGTTCGTCGTGGAAACGGGCAATACCGTCGCCACCGACACAGCGACCAGCGCCGCCATCGTCGGCGATAACAGCAACGACTGGGATCTGCTGATTGAAAGCGGCGCTGTCGTGGGGAGCAGTCTGACCGACAGCCAGGCGATGAACCTGGATTCGTCAACGGGCGCCACCAGCGTACATAACCAGGGGACGATCACCGGTTCCAACGAGGATGGAACGATAATGCTTCAAAATGGCGGCAGCGTGATCAACGACGCCCGGATCGAAAACAGCGCAACGTATGAGCATGATCCTGAGGATATCCCCCAGGAATATGCCGGCGTTTATATGCTCAATGGCGGCAGTTACGTCAGCAGCGAAAGCGGGGTGCTGGAGGGCGTTTCCGGGGTGATAGTCCAGAGCGGCGAGGCCCACATCACCAACGGCGGGATGATTAACTCCGACGGCTCCTGGCGCTCTTATGGCGTCGAGTTTCGCGACGGTACTTACGGTACGATTGTCAATACCGGCACCATTATCACCACGGCCAGCGATGGTTCAAACAAGATCGAGGATGCGGCGATTTATGTCCACACCCTGAATGATATGGCGGTGAGTGGTTCTGTTTCTGTTGATAATAGCGGCCTTATGCAGTCTGATTTTATTACCGTTGCGCTCTATCACGGTTCTCATTTTGAAGTGGTCAACCGTGTCGGCGGGGTGATCACGGCGGGAAACAGCAGCCTCGTCGGCATCAAGTCCACCGCCATGGAACTTAAAGTGGGCGTCGACAACCTCGTCACCAATGACGGCACGATTTCCGCATATGGCACCGCCAATACTTACGGCATCCATTATGGCGAAAGTACCTCCGGCGGCGTTATCACCAATACCGGCTCCATTACCACCACGGGCGGCGGCGCGGGAGACGCCAGCGTCTATGTCCACGGCAACGGCGACGGCACCATCGTTAATAACAGCGGAACCATGAGTTCCAGCGTCTATGGCGTTTATCTCGACTCGGCACGTTCCAAAGGCCATACGCTCAATAACCAGGCCGGGGGCGCAATCTCGGCCAACACGGCGGTGGCGATTAATGGCAACGGCAATACCATCACCAACCAGGGGAAGATGACCGGCGTAAGCGACGGCCTCCTTATCAGCGGCAATAACAATATCGTCACCACCTCAGGCGGTGAAATTTCAGGCAAAAATGGTATCCGCGTCAGTAAAGGCAGCGGCAACCAGATCACGGCCAAAAGTGGAAGTAAGATTACCGCCACCAGTACCGGCATCAGTATCGCGAGCGGCAATAACCAGGTCACGACTGAAAGCGGAAGCGCTATCGTCGCCAAAGACAACGGCATTCTGATTAACAGCGGCGCCAACAACGTCACCAATGGCGGCAGCATCACGGCGACCGGCTCCAGTAACTCTTACGGCATCCAGTACAATAGCGGCGCCAGCGGCACTATCACCAACACCGGCACCATTACCACAACGGGTAAAGGCGTCGGGGACGCGAGCGTCTATGCCCACGGCGGCGCTGTCACGATTAACAACAGCGGCACGATGGACTCCTCGGTATTCGGCGTCTACGTCACCACGGGCCACACGCTCAATAACCTGGCGGGCGGCTCCATCACGGCAAATACCGCCGTTCAGCTCAACGGCAATAACAATACGCTCGCTAATGCGGGAGCAATCCTGGGCGACACCAATGGCGTAACCATTAGCGGCTCCGGCAACACCCTGACCAGTCAGGGCAAAATAACCGGCGGAACCAACGCCGTTCTCATCAATAGCGGCAGCAAGAACAACACTATCACCCTCAATACCGGTACGGAGATATCCGGCAGCATTACCGACGACAACAATAGCGCCAGCGCCAACAATAATCTGATTCTGGATGGGGAGGGTACGCTGGGCAGCAGCATCAGCGGCCTGAACAGCGTGACCAGCAGCGGCGACTGGACGCTGTCGGGCGCGACGATGAACCTCTCGGGAACAACCAACAGCGCGCTTTGGGTAAAATCCGGCACGCTGATACTGAACGGCGCGATGACCGCCAAAGGCGCGACCGTCGATAGCGGCACGACGCTGCAGATTGGCAACGGCGGCACGCTGGGCGCGTTTAACGGCGACATCGTTGACAACGGCACGCTGACGTTTAACCGCAGCGATGCCGCCGCCTACGGCAGCGTCATAAGCGGCAGCGGCAACGTGGTAAAACAGGGCGGCGGCGAGCTGACGCTCAGTAACAACAACAGCTACAGCGGCGGCACCACCATTGCAGAGGGAACGCTGACCGCCACCGCTGGCGGCGCGCTGGGCAGCGGCAATATCGACAACCGCGCTTACCTCAAACTGGACGCGGCAAGCGCCAGCGATCCCTTTATCGTCGCGGATCTCACCACCCACAGCGGCGCCACCGTTGAAATCGGCGCGGGCAGCACGCTACAGGCCAATACCCTGACCCAGCAGGACGGCAGCACGCTAACGGCCGATTTGACGGAGACCAGCGGCCCCGTCATCCGCGCAAAAAACGTGAATCTGGACGGTACGCTCAATGTCGCCTCGCCAGCCAGCCAGGAGCCGATACGCAGCACCGACGATCTGATCTCCCTGGCGCTTATCGAATCGGACAACGCCATTAGCGGCGATTTTGACGACATCACTATCAACGGCAACGCCATGAACCCGGACGCGTTCATTACCGTCGTGGGGCAGAAAAACGTCAATGACACACACTATGATCTGGTCGAGACGTTGACGTGGTATGCCGATCGCGACAACGCCGCCATCGACGCCCACGGCACCTTCAACCTGGCGGATGCCGACGACAGCTTTACGGTCAACACGGTGCTGGAAGACGTTGACGCCAACAGCGGCTGGAACGGCCAGTCGCTTACCAAAACCGGCGCAGGCACGCTGATCCTGAATGCGGAAAACACCTATACCGGCGGCACCACTATCAGCGACGGTACGCTGGTCGCCAACAACGTTGAGGCGCTGGGGACCGGCAACGTCACCGACAACGCCACGCTGGAGCTGAACACCGGCGGCGATTTTGACAATGCCATCAGCGGCAGCGGCCAGGTGGTGAAATCCGGCGACGAGACGCTCACGCTCTCCGGCGCCAATTCTTACACCGGCGGCACCACCATCAGCGGCGGCACGCTGGTCGCCAGCAACGTTGAGGCGCTGGGCACTGGCGACATTACCGACAACGCCACGCTGGAGCTGAACGCCGGCGGCACGTTCGACAACGTCATCAGCGGCAGCGGCCAAGTGGTGAAATCCGGCGACGACGCGCTCACGCTTTCTGGCGCCAATTCTTACACCGGCGGCACCACCATCAGCGGCGGCACGCTGGTCGCCAACAACGTTGAGGCGCTGGGGACTGGCGACGTCACCAACAACGCCACGCTGGAACTGAACACCGGCGGTGACTTTACCAACGCTATCAGCGGCAGCGGCCAGGTAGTCAAATCCGGCGACAAGACGCTCACGCTCTCAGGCGCCAACAGCTACAGCGGCGCTACCACCATCAGCGGCGGCACGCTGATTGCCACTCACGTCAACGCGCTGGGTACGGGCGCTATCGACAACCGCGCCAGCCTGTTGCTGGACGCCAGCGGCCAGTTTACGGTAACGGATCTCACCACCGAAAGCGGCGGCAACACCGAAATCGGCGCAGGCAGTACGCTACAGGCGACCACGCTGACGCAAAAAAGCGATAGCACGCTGACCATCAACCTGAACAGCAACACCGCCGATCCTGTTATCCACGCCGCTTCTCAGGTCTCGCTGGCCGGTACGCTGGACATCACCGGCGTCGGCGATGTGCTGGACAGCGATCCCGCCAGCACGGACGATCTGGATATCTTCACCCTGATCGCGTCAGACAAAACCATTGCGGGCGATTTCGAAAAGCTTACCGTCGCCGGAATGGACGCCGATCTGGCCGATTTTATCACCGTCGATGGCCGCATTGATGACACGGGCAAGCAGTACGAACTGACCACCGCCCTGACATGGTATGCCGACCGCGACGACGCCGTCACCGACGCCCACGGCACGTTTAACCTGACCAATGCCGACGGCAGTTTTGCGGTCAATACGGTGCTGGAAAACGTTGACGCCACGCTCGATCCCGCCAGCGCCACCGGCTGGGACGGCACATCGCTGATCAAACAGGGCGCAGGCACGCTGATCCTGAATGCGGAAAACACCTATACCGGCGGCACCACCATCAGCGGCGGCACGCTGGTCGCCACTAACGTTGACGCGCTGGGCAGCGGCGACGTCACCGACGACGCCACGCTGGAGCTGAACACCGGCGGCACGTTCGACAACGCCATCAGCGGCAGCGGCCAGGTGGTCAAATCCGGCGACGGCGCGCTGACGCTCTCAGGCGCCAACAGCTACAGCGGCGGCACGCTCATCAGCGACGGCACGCTGGTCGCCAGCAACGTTGACGCGTTGGGCAGCGGCGACGTTACCAACAACGCCACGCTGGAAATGAATACCGGCGGTGACTTCATCAATAACATCGGCGGTACGGGCCGTGTGGAAAAATCCGGCGACGACACGCTCACCCTCTCCGGATCCAATACTTATACCGGCGGCACCCTTATCAGCGATGGCACGCTGGTCGCCAGTAACGTTGAGGCGCTGGGTACCGGCGATGTTACCAACAACGCCACGCTGGAATTGAACACCGGCGGCACGTTCGACAACGCCATCAGCGGCAGCGGTCAGGTGGAAAAATCCGGCGACGACGTGCTGACGCTCTCAGGCGCCAACAGCTACAGCGGCGGCACGCTCATCAGCGACGGCACGCTGGTCGCCAGCAACGTTGAGGCGCTGGGTACCGGCGACGTCACCGACGACGCCACGCTGGAGCTGAACACCGGCGGTGACTTCATCAATAACATCGGCGGTACGGGCCGTGTGGAAAAATCCGGCGATGACAAGCTCACGCTTTCCGGCAGCAATACTTATACCGGCGGCACCCTTATCAGCAGCGGCACGCTGGTCGCCAACGATGTAAACGCGCTGGGTACTGGCGACGTTACCGACAACGCCACGCTGATGCTGAACACAGGCGGTGACTTTACCAACAACATCGGCGGTACGGGCCGCGTGGAGAAATCCGGCGACGACGCGCTCACGCTCTCCGGCAGCAATACTTATACCGGCGGCACCCTTATCAGCGGCGGCACGCTGGTCGCCAACGACGTGAACGCGCTGGGTACTGGCGACATTACCGACAACGCCACGCTGGCGCTGAACGCTGTCGGCGATTTTGACAACGCCATCAGCGGTAGCGGCAAAGTGGAAAAATCCGGCGACGACGCGCTCACGCTTTCCGGCAGCAATACTTATACCGGCGGCACCCTTATCAGCAGCGGCACGCTGGTCGCCAGCAACGTTGAGGCGCTGGGTACTGGCGACGTCACTGACAACGCCACTCTGGAGTTGAACACCGGCGGCACGTTCGACAACGCCATCAGCGGCAGCGGTCAGGTGGTCAAATCCGGCGACGAGACGCTCACGCTTTCCGGCAGCAATACTTACACCGGCGGCACGCTCATCAGCGGCGGCACGCTGGTCGCCAGCAACGTTGAGGCGCTGGGCAGCGGCGACGTCACTAACGACGCCGTGCTGGAACTGAACACCGACGGCGATTTTGACAACGCCATCGGCGGTACGGGCCGCGTGGAAAAATCTGGCGACGACGCGCTCACGCTTTCCGGCAGCAATACTTATACCGGCGGCACCACCATCAACGACGGCACGCTGATTGCCACTAGCGTTGATGCGCTGGGCACCGGTGACGTCACCGACAACGCCGTGCTGGAACTGAACACCGGCGGCACGTTCGACAACGCCATCAGCGGCAGCGGGCAGGTGGAAAAATCCGGCGACGACGTGCTGACGCTCTCAGGTGCCAACAGCTACAGCGGCGGCACGCTCATCAGCGACGGCACGCTGGTCGCCAACGATGTAAACGCGCTGGGCACCGGTGACGTCACCGATAACGCCGTGCTGGAACTGAACACCGGCGGTGATTTTGACAACGCCATCAGCGGCAGCGGCCAGGTGGTGAAATCCGGCGACGAGACGCTCACACTCTCCGGCGCCAATTCTTACACCGGCGGCACCCTCATCAGCGGCGGCACGCTGGTCGCCACTAGCGTTGAGGCGCTGGGAAGTGGCGACGTCACCGACAACGCCGTGCTGGAACTGAACACAGGCGGCACGTTCGACAATGCCATCAGCGGCAGCGGCCAGGTGGTAAAATCCGGCGATAAGACGCTCACGCTTTCCGGCGCCAATTCTTACACTGGCGGCACCACCATCAGCGGCGGTACGCTGGTCGCCAGTAACGTTGAGGCGCTGGGCAGCGGCGATATCGACAATTACGCCAGCCTGCAACTGAACGCCAGCGGCCAGTTCGTTACGGCAAATCTCACCACTCACGATAACGCCATCACTGCAATTGGCGCAGGCAGCGCATTGCGGGCAAATACGCTAACGCAGGAGGCGAACAGCACCCTGGCCGTACACCTGACCGACAGCAACAGCGGCGCCATCGTCACCGCCGACCGCGCCAACCTGGGCGGCACGCTGGATATTACCGGCATCGGCAACGTGGCGAAATCCTGGACCCGCGACGCGTACGCCTACACGCTGATTGACTCGGACAGCGCCATCGATAGCGATTTTGCGCAATTCACCGTAGCCGGTATGGACGCCAAACAGGTGGATTTTCTCACCGTCGATGGGCGCGTGAACGCCGCCGACGACACCCGCTATGACGTAACCGCCTCGTTGTCCTGGTATGCCGACAGCGACAACGCCGCCACCGACGCCCACGGCACCTTCACCCTGAGCGAGCAAGGTCACAGCTTCACGCTGAACACCGCGCTGACGGACGTTGACGCCACGCTCAATCCCGACAGCGCCACCGACTGGGACGGCAAATCGCTCATCAAACGGGGCGCTGGCACGCTGATCCTGGGGGCGCAAAATACCTACAGCGGCGACACCGACGTGCAGGAGGGCACGCTATGGCTGGCCGAAACGGCGACCATCGGCTCTGCGGGGAGCGCGCAGGCGGTTAATATCGCCGCGAACGCCGCCTTTGGCGGCCACAACGCCACGGTGAACGGCCATGTTAACAACCAGGGCAGCCTGTACTTTGTCGATACGTTCACCGTCAATGGCGATGTCGTCAACAGCAGCGCGATGATAAGCGGCAGCGACCAGCCCAACAATACGCTGACGATCGCGGGAAACTATACCGGCAACGACGGTCATCTCTATCTCAATACCCAACTGGGCGATGACAGCTCGCCCACCGATAAACTGATCGTCACCGGCGACACCGCCGGCAGCACCACGCTGCATATCACCAACGTCAATGGCCTGGGCGCACAAACGGTTAACGGTATTGAAGTCATTGAGGTGGGCGGCCAGTCCGACGGTGATTTTACGCTCTACAAAGGGCATGTTGATATTAACGCCTGGACTTACACGCTGAAACAAGACGGCGGCGACTGGTACTTGCGCTCCGAGTCTGATGACGTGCCGGACGACGGCGGCGATGTCACTCCGCCGGACGATGGCGGCGATGTCACTCCGCCGGACGATGGCGGCGATGTCACTCCGCCGGACGATGGCGGTGAGGTCACTCCGCCGGACGACGGTGGCGATGTCACCCCGCCGGACGACGACGGCGAGGTCACTCCGCCGGACGATGGCGGCGATGTCACCCCGCCGGACGATGACGGCGATATCACTCCGCCTGACGGCGGCGACGTCACGCCCGTGACGCCGCAGTACCGCGCCGACATTGGCGTTTATCTCGGCAACCAGTGGATGGCGCGCAACCTGCAAATGCAGACCCTCTACGACCGGGAAGGCAGCCAGTACCGTTCCGCCGACGGCAGCGTCTGGATGCGTTTTAAGGCCGGTAAAGCCGAATCGCAGGCGGTTAACGGCAATGTAGATATCGACAGCGACTACTCGCAGTTCCAGCTCGGCGGCGACATCCTGACCTGGAGCGACGGCGCGCAGAGCGTCACCGTTGGCCTGATGGGCAGCTACATCAACGCCAGCACCGACAGCACCGGCAACCGGGGGGCGGACGGCAGCCAGTTCTCCGCCAACGGTAGCGTGGACGGCTACAACCTCGGCCTCTACGCCACCTGGTTTGCCGATGCGCAAAGCCATCGCGGGGCTTACATCGACAGTTGGTATCAGTACGGCGCCTACAACAACAGCGTGGATAACGACGGACTCAGCGCCAGCCGTTACGACTCCGCTGCGCACGCCGTCTCGCTGGAGACGGGTTATCGTTATGATATTGCGTTAAGCAACCGCAACACGGTCAGCCTGACGCCGCAGGCGCAGGTCACCTGGCAGCGCTACAGCGCCGACACGGTTATTGACGATGGCGGCACCCGCATCAGCGGCCAGAACGATGATAGCTGGACGACGCGCTTAGGCGTGCGTGTGGACGGTAAACTGTACAAAGATAGCGGCAGGATCCAGCCGTTTATGGAGGTCAACTGGCTGCACGCCAGCGACAATGCCTCGGCCACCTTTGGCGACACGAAGGTATCGCAGGATTTGCCGAACGACCGCGTGGAAGTGAAAGTGGGGATTCAGGCAAACGTCAGCGAACGGCTAAGCGTCTACGCCCAGGCCGCCGGTCAGAAGGGAAAGAACGACTACGGCGACGCCAGCTTTAGCCTGAACATGCGCTATAACTGGTAGGTTGCTGACCAGGCATAGTACAACATTTATGCCGGATGGCGGCTACGCCTTATCCGGCCTATAGGGTTATCAATATAGGATAATTCGTAGGCCTGATAAGCGAAGCGCCATCAGGCGTAGGTTGGGTAGAGCGCAACGCAACATTCGGTATCCGGTTCCGCAAGCAGGCAGTGGAACAACTCTCCCAACTGTTTTCGTGACCCGTTTCCCGGATAAATGTTTATTCATCGACTTCAATGGGAAAAATTTGATCTGAAGCGTATTTCTGTCAGCGTTTTTCAGGGCGACAACGATCGCGCTCAGTTCATTATTTCATGTGACGGCGGCATATAATCTCTTTCCATCAATAACGTGAGCAACGGCACGGCTTAATGGGTTGGTGTCTGGCGGGTTGTAAAAGGAAGTATCGGCGAGGGCACAGTGCAGATTGTCCCCCATCTTATATATTCACTTTTGGTAAACCGGTCACTGTAAATAGTGTTCTTCACGCAGAATCTGTGGGTCGAACGCCAGCAACTGATTAAGTTTTTCATCTTAAACATAAATATTATTTGCCTCAAAAATATAATTATGTTTTTTATTATGGGTGGTTATTAACGCAGGTAATATTATTTTCTACTTTCGCCATGCAGATAATAAAAGTAAAGCGGAATATAATGCAGGACATCTGCAGAGAGTTACCCGAATATAATTGAAAAGGAATTTGTATGCTTAATGGAAAAACATTAATGCTGTTGTTGGGTGGGGTTGTTCTCTCGGGCTGTGGGCCGGAGCCCTCCGACCCGCAGGGAAATAATCCGGCTGAGTTAAAACAGGAGCAGGCTATCCAGAAAGAAAATAGCGCTCAGGCCGGGGATGACACTGTCCAGAAAAGACAAGCCGAGGCCGCCCAACAGGCTGCGAAAAAAGCAGCCGAATATGCTGAAGCCAAAGCCCTGGCAGATGCCAAAGCGGCATCTCTGGCAACAGCCGAAGCACCGCAATATGAAATGCAGACACGTGCCGCGGCACCAAAAGCGTTCGCTGCACAAGGCGGTAATGTAATGGGGACCGCGCGTTACGAACACTACGATGAAAATCCGATTAAACAGGTAAGTCAGGCGCCGCTCGCCACGTTTAGTCTGGATGTAGACACTGGCAGCTACGCTAACGTGCGGCGCTTTCTGAATCAGGGACAACTGCCGCCGCCGGAAGCCGTGCGGGTAGAAGAGATGCTCAACTATTTTCCCGCGCCTCAGCCCGTTGCGGATAAGCAGGATAACACTAAACCCATTGCGGCCTGTATACCGATGCCATTTGCGGTTAAATACGAACTGGCTCCCTCGCCGTGGAACGCGCAGCGTACGCTATTAAAAGTTGATGTTCAGGCCCGGGACATGCAGACCAGAGATCTGCCACCTGCCAACCTGGTTTTTCTCATTGATACTTCTGGTTCTATGCAGCCAGCGGAACGCCTACCGTTGATCCGGTCGGCGCTAAAACTGCTGGTGAACGATCTGCGTGCGCAGGATAACATCACGATTGTGACCTACGCGGGCGGCACTCACGTCGCGCTGGCGTCTACAGCGGGAAATAACACAACTGCGATTAAAGCGGCAATTGATAATCTGGATGCTTACGGGAGTACCGGTGGTGAAGCGGGATTACGACTAGCCTACGAGCAGGCCGAAAAAGGGTTTATCAAAGGCGGCGTTAACCGCATTTTGTTGACCACCGACGGTGATTTTAACCTCGGTATTACCGATCCCAAAGACATCGAAGCGCTGGTAAAAAAAGAGCTCGAGAAAGGTATTACCTTATCTACGCTGGGCGTCGGCGATGACAATTTCAACGAAGCCATGATGGTGAGAATTGCTGATGTGGGTAACGGTAATTACAGCTACATCGACTCCCTCTCCGAGGCGCAAAAAGTCCTCAAGGATGAGATGCATCAAACGCTGGTCACCGTTGCCAAAGATGTAAAATCGCAAATCGAATTTAATCCGCAGTGGGTGACTGAGTACCGGCAGATTGGTTATGAAAAACGCCAACTGCGCGACGAGGATTTCAATAACGATAAGGTTGATGCCGGTGATATCGGCGCGGGTAAACACGTCACGCTATTCTTTGAACTGACGCTTAACGGGCAGAAAGCCTCGGTGGATAAACTGCGCTACGCTCAGGACAAAGCCGCCTCAAAGCCAACAAAATCAAGCGAGCTGGCGTGGATCAAATTGCGCTGGAAAGCGCCGCAGGCCAGCGAAAGTACATTAGCCGAGTTCCCGGTCGTTATGGGAAAGATGCCGATCTTTGCTGACGCCTCTGAAGATTTTCGTTTCCGCGCGGCGGTAGCGGCTTTCGGGCAAAAACTGCGTGGCTCAGAAACGCTGGCAGATACGACCTGGCCGCAAATTATTAAATGGGGTGAACAGGCGCGCGGGGAAGATAAACAAGGCTATCGCGCGGAGTTTATTAAACTGGTAAAACTGGCGGAAGGCTTGTCTCACTAAGCGTCAGGGGATGCCTGTACTGTAGGCATCCCCTGTTACGTCAGGCGCTTTTGCGGCTGATCAGTGGTCCCTGGCTGTTTGTTGCTGCGCGCTCCAGCACTTCCTGAATGACCGAAGAGAGTTCGTTAATCTCAAACTTGGCCACGTAGCCTTCGGCCTGCACTTTACGTATATGATCTTCGTTGGCGCTGCCGGAAAGGGAAGAGTGAATAACGACCGGGATCTTTTTCAGCCGTTCATCGGTTTTAATTTTACGCGTTAACGTAAAGCCATCCATCTCCGGCATCTCAAGATCTGTCAGGACCAGCGCGATTTTCTCGCTAATTGGCTTACCATCGGCCTCCGCTTCCTGCGCCAGTTGCTGGATTCTCTCCCATGCATCCTTGCCGGTCACATGCATCTGATGCGGAATTCCCATCGCGTTCAGCCCTTTTTCCAGCATCGCGCGGGCGACTTTGGAGTCTTCCGCCACAATGGCTACCGCGCCAGGGGTAATATAAAATTTATTGGTCTTCAGATTGGTGGCGCGCAGATCGTGGCTGGAGGGGACAATATCATAAAGGATCTGCTCAACGTCGAGCACAAGCGCCAGGTTGTTGGTTTCTTTGTTGTCATCCAGGCAGGCAATACTGGTGATGTAGCGACCGTTGACGGCTTTCTCGGCGGTATGCACCTGTTGCCAGTCAAGACGCATAATATTTTCCACCGACTCGACGGCAAATGCCTGTACGCTGCGCGCATATTCGGTGATCAGCAAAATATTCAGCCCGGTTTCCGGCTTGCAGCCCGCTACCGCTGGTAAATCAATCACCGGAATGACCTGATCCCGAATATTGACCATGCCCAATAGCGGCGCTTTCATGCCTGCCGGGCGCGTAAAGGCGGGCATTGGTACGATTTCGCGCAGCTTAAATACATTGATGCCGAACAGCTCTGACTTCTGTTCATGCAGCGATGTACCAAGACGGAATAACAGCAGTTCAAAACGGTTGGACAGGGTTAAATTGGCCCTGTCATCAATATCTTTCTGAAAATTGTCCATCCTAACCTCATTATGAAAGCCTGCCTTTTTTAGTGTTATCGGCAATGAGGACAAAAAATGGAGCGCTAAACCGGGAAAACAGAAAAATCGTAAGCCAGCTCCGTCGCCGGGAAAATAGCGCGGCATTCCGCCAGTAAGCGCTGACAGCCTTTATCGTCATAGCGTGAGCTAATATGGGTCATGATCAGCCGACCGACGGCAGCTTCCCGCGCCAGCGTCGCGGTTTGACGGGTGGAGCTGTGTCCGCGAGCGTTGGCTTTCTCCTCCATTGACGCATCCAGCGTGGTTTCATGGACCATCACATCCACGCCTTGCGCCAGCGCGAGGGCGGCCTCGCAGGGCGCGGTATCGCCGAAAATCGCCACTGATTTCCCGGCCACGGCGGGAGCAAGGTAGTCGGCGCCATTGATCTGCCTTCCATCGGCAAGCGTGACGGTTTTTCCTGCCTTCAACGCCTGAAACAGCGGGCCGGGCGTAACGCCTGCGGCTTTTAACGCCCTGGCATTCAGCGCGCCAGGCTTGTCATGTTCAACAACGCGATATCCGTAGCACTCCAGTGGATGCTCCAGCCTGAACGCGGTCACTTTACGCAGACCGTCGTCAAGAATATCGCCTGCGCTAATTTCTTCAATTTGCAACGGAAAATCGGTCCATGAACCGCTAAGTCGCAGTGTGGTTGCAATAAACTCACGCACGCCTTGAGGCCCGTATACGGTTAGCGGATGGGGATTCCCCGCCATCGACCGGCTGCATAGCAGACCCGGCAGGCCAAACAGATGATCGCCGTGAAGATGGCTGATAAAAATGCGCTCAAGCTTACCGGGATGAAACGCGGTATTAAGCATTTGATGCTGTGTCCCTTCGCCGCAATCAAAAAGCCATACTCCCGGCTGCGTTGGATGTTGCAGATGTAATAAAATTGCCGTTACATTGCGTGAGCGCGTGGGAACGCCTGCGGACGTACCTAAAAAAATTAATTCCATCTTGTCCATACACGTTTGGTTATCGTTTAACCCAAGATTACCACAACACAGGAGCGCATCATGATTGACTGGCAGGATCTCCACCATAGCGAACTTACCGTTCCTCAACTTTACGCGTTACTCAAATTGCGCTGCGCGGTCTTTGTGGTAGAACAGCGCTGTCCTTACCTGGATGTGGATGGCGATGATTTAGTCGGCGACAATCGGCATATTCTGGGCTGGCATCAGGATGAGCTGGTGGCGTATGCGAGGATTCTGAAAAGCGATAACGAATCAGACCCGGTTGTCATTGGCCGGGTGATCGTCAGCGACGCCTGGCGAGGGGCGAAACTGGGCCAGCAATTAATGGCGAAAACGCTGGAATCTTGTGGGCGGCACTGGCCGGATAAGCCGCTATATCTGGGGGCGCAGGCGCATCTGCAACCTTTTTATGCGCGGTTTGGTTTTATTCCCGTCACCGATGTTTATGACGAAGACGGCATTCCGCACCGGGGAATGGCGCGGGAGGTTCATCAGGCATAAACCGAAACCGTTGACTATAGTTAGGAGCAGGTGTTAACACAACGGAGAATGAGAATGTCATATCAATTTGGTGAATCACGTGTTGATGATGATCTGACTTTGCTCAGCGAAACGCTGGAAGAGATTTTACGTTCCTCAGGCGATCCCGCCGATCAAAAATACATTGAGCTGAAAGCCCGCGCGGAACAAGCGCTGGAAGAGGTGAAAAACCGCGTAAGCCATGCGTCGGATAGCTATTATTACCGGGCAAAGCAGGCCGTTTATAAAGCGGATGACTACGTTCATGAAAAACCCTGGCAGGGTATTGGCGTAGGCGCGGCGGTAGGACTGGTGCTTGGACTGCTGCTGGCGCGGCGCTAAATCCCCCCACTGAACAGAATTGCAACCCTCCCTAAATGAGGTACTGCTTTTTTAGGGCAGTACCCCGTATAATGTGGGGTTTTTAACAGGGAGGGTCCGCGTGCATTCTATTACTACTGCGCTGGAAAATCTGACGCGCCAGCTATCGCAAGAGATACCGGCGACGCCTGGGCTTTGCGTTTTCGATGCGCCTTTCCCTTTAAACGATGCCTTCGATGCATTGAGCTGGCTGGCCAGCCAGTCATCCTTTCCGCAATTCTACTGGCAACAGCGCAATGGCGACGAAGAAGCTGCCGTTCTCGGGGCAATCACCGTTTTTTCATCGCTCGATCTGGCGCAACGGTTTTTACGTCAGCACGCGCAGCCTGACCTGCGTATTTGGGGGCTGAATGCGTTCGAGCCGAAAGAGGGCTACTTATTGCTGCCGCGGCTGGAGTGGCGACGTAGCGGTGGTACGGCGACCTTACGCTTACATCTGCACAGTGACGTTTCGCTACGCGATGATGCGCGCCAGGCGAAAGCGTTTCTCGCTTCTCTGGTCGGCATTAAGCCTGTTCCGGCGCTGCGCCTTTCGCTCACGAGCGAACAGCACTGGCCGGACAAAGACGGTTGGGTGAAGCTGATTCAGCAGGCCACCCACACCATTGCGCAAGAGGCGTTTGATAAAGTTGTGCTGGCGCGGGCCACCGACTTACAATTCTCCCGTCCGGTCAATGCCGCCGCGATGATGGCGTCCAGTCGTCGTTTAAATCTCAACTGCTACCACTTTTTTATGGCTTTTTCCGCCGATACCGCCTTTCTGGGATCATCGCCGGAGCGGCTCTGGCGGCGGCGTGAAACGGCGCTGCGTACCGAAGCGCTGGCCGGGACGGTGGCGAACCATCCGGATAACCATAAAGCCTGGCAGCTTGGCGAATGGTTAATGAAAGACGATAAAAACCAGCGAGAAAATATGCTGGTTGTCGAAGACATCTGCCAGCGACTGCAAAACTGCACCCACTCGCTGGATGTGCTGCCGCCGCAGGTGCTCAGACTGCGCAAGGTACAGCATTTGCGCCGCTGTATCTGGACGGCGCTTAATCAGGCGGATGACACGCTCTGCCTGCACCAGTTACAGCCTACCGCAGCGGTCGCCGGGATCCCTCGTGAACCCGCGCGTTGTTTTATAGAACAACATGAGCCGTTCGAACGTGAATGGTATGCCGGGTCGGCAGGCTATCTCTCCACGCGGCAAAGTGAGTTTTGCGTGACGTTACGTTCAGCCAAAGTGACGGCCAATGTGGTGCGGTTGTATGCCGGCGCGGGAATCGTCCGCGGCTCCGATCCGGAACAGGAATGGCAGGAAATAGATAATAAAGCGGCCGGGTTACGTACCTTATTGCAGATGGATGCGTAATGAGTCACATATTCCCGACCCATATCAATAATCCATTTTTGCAGCTCTTTATACTTAGTCCCAATGATTGATACCGGACAAACTCATGTCAGTAAGTGCATTTAACCGGCGCTGGGCGGCGGTCATCCTGGAAGCCTTAACCCGTCATGGCGTCAGGCATGTTTGTATCGCCCCTGGTTCCCGTTCCACGCCGCTCACGTTGGCGGCGGCAGAGAATCCTGCTTTTATTCACCATACGCACTTTGATGAGCGTGGGCTTGGTCATCTGGCGTTAGGGCTGGCGAAAGTCAGCCAACAGCCGGTTGCCGTTATTGTCACTTCAGGTACCGCCGTGGCGAACCTCTATCCGGCGCTGATTGAGGCGGGTCTGACGGGCGAGAAGCTCATTTTACTTACCGCCGATCGCCCGCCGGAGCTGATTGACTGCGGCGCCAACCAGGCGATCCGTCAGGCGGGGATGTTTGCCTCGCACCCCTCCCAAACTCTGTCGTTGCCGCGTCCCACGCAGGATATTCCGGCGCGCTGGCTGGTGTCGACCATCGACAATGCGCTCGCCATGCTTCATGCGGGCGCGCTGCACATTAACTGTCCTTTTGCCGAACCGCTGTATGGCGATATGAATGACACCGGTCTGGTCTGGCAGCAGCGCCTCGGCGACTGGTGGCAGGATGAAAAGCCCTGGCTGCGCGAAGCGCGTCGACTGGAAAGCGACAAACAGCGCGACTGGTTCTTCTGGCGACAAAAACGCGGCGTTGTCGTCGCCGGGCGTATGAGCGCGGAAGAAGGCAAAAAAGTGGCGCAGTGGGCGCAAACTCTGGGATGGCCATTAATTGGCGACGTATTGTCGCAAACCGGGCAGCCGCTGCCATGCGCCGACCTGTGGCTCGGCAACGCCAAAGCGGTGACCGAACTGCAGCAGGCGCAGATTGTCGTCCAGCTTGGCAGTAGCCTTACCGGAAAACGCTTACTGCAATGGCAGGCAACCTGCGAGCCGGAAGAGTATTGGGTAATCGACAATATTGAAGGTCGTCTGGACCCGGCGCACCATCGTGGACGCAGACTGGTAGCGAAAATCGCCGACTGGCTGGAGATGCATCCGGCGGAAAAACGTAAACCGTGGTGTGTAGAGATCCCGCGTCTGGCGGAACTGGCGTGGCAACGGGTGGTCGCGCAGCGAGACACCTTTGGCGAAGCGCAGCTGGCGCACCGTATCCGCGACTATCTGCCGGAGCAGGGGCAATTGTTCGTGGGCAATAGTCTGGTGGTGCGTCTGATCGACGCGCTGTCACAGTTGCCGGCCGGCTATCCGGTATACAGCAATCGCGGGGCGAGCGGCATTGACGGCCTGCTTTCCACGGCGGCGGGCGTGCAGCGCGCCAGCGCTAAATCGACGCTGGCTATCGTCGGCGATTTATCCGCGCTGTACGATCTTAACGCGCTGGCGTTACTACGTCAGGTATCCGCGCCGTTTGTGTTGATTGTGGTCAACAATAACGGCGGGCAAATCTTCTCCCTGCTGCCGACGCCGCAAAGCAAACGTGAGCGCTTTTATTTGATGCCGCAAAACGTCCATTTTGACCATGCGGCCGCCATGTTTAACCTGCGCTATCATCGCCCGGAAAACTGGGAAGAACTGGAGTCTGCGCTGGCTGGCGCGTGGCGAACCCCGGCGGCAACGGTGATTGAGCTGGTGGTAAACGATACGGATGGCGCGCAGACGCTGCAGCAACTTTTGGCTCAGGTAAGCCATCTATGATGTTGCACGCGCAGCACATGCCCGGACAGCCTGGGGCGCCCTCGCTGGTTTTCCTGCACGGTTTTTCTGGCGATTGCCGTGAATGGCAGCCGGTTGGCGAACAGTTTCACGGCTGTTCACGGCTTTATATTGACTTACCGGGACATGGCGGATCTGCGGCTATTCCGGTCGGCGGATTTGCCGATGTCATCAGATTACTGCGCGCCACGTTAATTAGTTACAACATACTAAAGTTTTGGTTGGTGGGATACTCCCTTGGCGGCCGTGTGGCGATGATGGCAGCCTGCCAGGGAATACCCGGCCTGTGCGGCCTGGTGGTTGAAGGCGGTCATCCGGGGCTGCAAAATGAACAGGCGCGCGCTGAAAGACGATTGTCCGACGGGCGCTGGGCAGAGCGTTTTCGTCGTGAACCCCTGACTGAGGTTTTTCACGACTGGTATCAGCAGCCGGTGTTCGCCTCGCTGACGGCGCAGCAAAGACAGGCGCTAACGGCGCTGCGTAGCCAGAATAACGGCGAAACGCTGGCTGCGATGCTGGAGGCGACATCGCTTGCCGTCCAGCCGGATTTACGCGAGGCGCTCAACGCGCTGGCATTTCCGTTTTATTATTTATGTGGCGAACGCGACAGCAAATTCCGCGCCCTGGCGCAGGAAGTGGCGGCGACATGCCATGTCATTCGTAACGCCGGACACAACGCACATCGGGAAAACCCCGCTGGCGTGGTAGACAGTCTGGCTCAGATTCTGCGTCTCTGACTAAAGGACACACTATGATCTATCCTGATGAAACAATGCTTTACGCACCGGTAGAATGGCACGACTGCTCGGAGGGTTACACCGACATTCGTTATGAAAAATCCACCGACGGTATTGCAAAAATCACTATTAATCGTCCGCAGGTGCGCAATGCATTTCGTCCGTTGACCGTCAAAGAGATGATTCAGGCGCTGGCGGATGCCCGTTACGACGACAACGTGGGCGTGATTATTCTGACCGGCGAAGGCGATAAAGCGTTTTGCGCGGGCGGCGACCAGAAGGTGCGCGGCGATTACGGCGGTTATCAGGATGACTCCGGCGTGCATCACCTGAACGTGCTGGACTTCCAGCGCCAGATTCGCACCTGTCCAAAACCGGTTGTCGCGATGGTCGCGGGGTATTCTATCGGCGGTGGTCATGTGCTGCACATGATGTGCGACCTGACCATCGCGGCGGAAAACGCCATCTTCGGCCAGACCGGTCCGAAAGTCGGCTCCTTTGACGGCGGTTGGGGCGCTTCGTATATGGCGCGTATCGTTGGTCAGAAGAAAGCGCGTGAAATCTGGTTCCTGTGCCGCCAGTACGATGCGCAACAGGCGCTGGACATGGGGCTGGTTAACACCGTCGTTCCGCTGGCGGATCTGGAAAAAGAGACCGTGCGCTGGTGCCGCGAAATGTTGCAAAACAGCCCGATGGCGCTGCGTTGCCTGAAAGCGGCGCTGAATGCCGATTGTGACGGTCAGGCCGGGCTGCAGGAGCTGGCGGGCAACGCTACCATGCTGTTCTACATGACCGAAGAAGGGCAGGAAGGCCGTAACGCCTTTAACCAGAAGCGTCAGCCTGACTTCAGCAAATTCAAACGGAACCCATAATGCGTAGCGCGCAGGTATACCGCTGGCAGATCCCCATGGACGCGGGGGTGGTTCTGCGCGACAGGCGGTTAAAAACTCGCGACGGGCTGTATGTTTGTCTGCGTGACGGCGAGCGTGAGGGATGGGGAGAGATCTCTCCGCTGCCGGGGTTCAGTCAGGAAACGTGGGAAGAGGCGCAGACGGCGCTCCTGACGTGGGTGAACGACTGGCTTCAGGGGAGCGAGGGATTACCGGAGATGCCTTCGGTCGCGTTTGGCGCAAGCTGCGCGCTGGCGGAACTGACTGGCGTCTTGCCGGAGGCGGCGGACTATCGCGCCGCGCCGTTATGCACTGGCGATCCTGACGATTTGGTGCTGCGGCTTGCCGATATGCCCGGCGAGAAAATCGCTAAGGTCAAAGTGGGTCTCTATGAAGCGGTACGTGACGGCATGGTGGTTAATTTGCTGCTGGAGGCGATCCCGGATCTGCATCTGCGTCTGGATGCGAATCGCGCCTGGACGCCGCTAAAAGCCCAACAGTTCGCAAAGTACGTTAATCCGGACTACCGCGCTCGTATCGCCTTTCTCGAAGAACCGTGTAAGACGCGGGATGATTCCCGCGCCTTTGCCCGTGAAACCGGCATCGCGATTGCCTGGGACGAAAGTCTGCGCGAAGCGGATTTCACCTTTGAAGCCGAAGAGGGCGTCAGGGCTGTGGTTATTAAACCTACGCTGACCGGATCGCTTGATAAAGTGCGTGAGCAAGTCGCTGCCGCCCATGCGTTGGGACTGACGGCGGTCATCAGCTCTTCGATCGAGTCCAGCCTCGGCCTGACGCAACTGGCGCGGATTGCCGCCTGGTTGACGCCGGGAACGCTGCCCGGACTGGATACCTTGCATCTGATGCAGGCGCAACAGATTCGCCCCTGGCCCGGTAGCGCGTTGCCTTGTCTGAAGCGTGATGAGCTGGAACGACTGTTATGACATTCACGGACTGGCCGTGGCGCCACTGGCGTCAGGTTCGCAGCCAGGCGCCCGCTCTGCGCCTGAACGATGAAGTGCTAAGCTGGCGCGCCCTCTGTGAGCGTATTGATGCGCTGGCGGACGGGTTTGCCGCGCAGGGCGTACGCGAGGGCGACGGTGTTCTGCTGCGCGCCGGGAATCAGCCGCGCACTCTGTTGGCATGGCTTGCGCTGATGCAGTGCGGCGCGCGGGTTCTGCCCGTCAATCCGCAGTTGCCCCAGACGTTGCTGGAGGCGCTGGTGCCGAAGTTAACGCTGCGTTTTGCGCTGACACTGGAAGGCGAAAACGCGTTTTCCGGATTAACCGCGTTGCAGATACAAAAGAGCACAGCGGCGTATGCTGTGGCCTGGCAACCGCAGCGTCTGGTTTCCATGACGCTGACATCGGGTTCCACAGGATTGCCAAAAGCGGCTGTACATACGTGCCAGGCGCATCTTGCCAGCGCGCAGGGGGTGCTTTCGCTAATGCCGTTTGGCCCGCAGGATGACTGGCTGCTATCGCTGCCGCTGTTTCATGTATCCGGGCAGGGTATTATGTGGCGTTGGCTCTTCGCCGGGGCGCGCATGACGGTACGCGATAAGCAACCGCTGGAGCAGATGCTGGCAGGGTGTACTCATGCTTCGCTGGTGCCGACGCAGCTGTGGCGGCTGCTGGCGAATCGGGCGGCGGTGACGCTGAAAGCCGTTTTGCTCGGCGGCGCGGTGATTCCGGTTGAACTCACCGACCAGGCCAGCAAACAAGGGATTCGCTGCTGGTGCGGGTATGGGCTCACGGAGTTCGCGTCTACGGTATGCGCCAAAGAGGCCGATGGTTCGGATGATGTTGGCGCGCCGCTTCCCGGCAGAGAGATCAGAATCGTCGATAATGAAGTCTGGCTGCGCGCCGCCAGTATGGCGGAAGGTTACTGGCGTGATGGCAAACTGATCCCGCTGGTTAATGACGAGGGCTGGTTTGCCACGCGCGATCGCGGCGAGCTGAACCACGGCAGGCTAACCATCGCCGGGCGGCTGGACAACCTGTTCTTTAGCGGCGGCGAAGGCATTCAGCCGGAGGAAGTTGAACGCGTTATTAACGCGCATCCGCTGGTGCAACAAGCCTTCGTCGTGCCGGTAGAAGATAAAGAGTTTGGTCATCGTCCCGTTGCGGTTGTGGAGTATGCATCGCAGGCCGGAGACGTGAACCTCGCTGAATGGGTTCGCGATAAGCTGGCGCGTTTTCAGCAGCCGGTTCGCTGGTTGACGCTGCCGTCAGAACTGAAAAACGGAGGGATTAAAATATCTCGCCGTGCGCTCCAGCAGTGGGTGTGTGAGAGCTGTAAAAATTAATGTTAGGTTAATATACAACCATTCCATCGCTATTGCCGTTTTGTTTATCCGTTGATGTGTAACGTGTTATGAACAATCAGCGTGAAACGGGGGCGCTATGGAATGGTTGGTTAAGAAATCGCATTATGTCAAAAAGAGGGCGTGCCATGTTCTGGTGCTGTGCGATAGCGGCGGTTCGCTAAAAATGATCGCCGAGGCGAATTCCATGATATTACTGAGTCCTGGCGATATCCTGTCGCCTTTACAGGATGCGCAGTATTGTATTAATCGGGAAAAACACCAGACCTTAAAAATCGTTGATGCACGCTGTTATTCCTGCGACGAATGGCAGCGGTTGACGCGCAAGCCATCATGATCTGGCGGGTAGAAAAATCAGCATTACCCCCGCCATAATACACAATACGCCGAGCATCGCTTTTAGGCTGAAAGCGCCTTGCAAACCGGGTAACAGCATTGAGGCTACCCAGACAAGCACATAGCTGAGACTCAGTAGCGCATAGGCTTTGCTGAGCGCGAGCGTGTGTAATGTTTTATGCCAGCAGAAGACGGAAACCAGATACCCCGCTAAACCGGCAAATAGCGCCAGGGTCGCGGCATTAAATGCGCCCAGTCCGGAAATAAACGCCAGTGGATGCGCTATCGATGGCAGCCGCATCATGGCGAATCCTAAACTCAACTGGGCGAGGGAGGCAATCGCAACGCTTATCAGTCCCCACATTACGCCCATTATGCCGCACTCCCCAGAATGATAATGCCGCTGATAATCAATGCGACGCCCAACCAGTGGCGGGGCGGAACCTGTTCATGCCAGATTTTCCAGGCCGCCAGCGTGACCCAGACAAAATTCAGACTCAACATCGGGTAAGCAATCCCCACCGGCAGGGTTTGTAGCACCAGCAGCCACAGCACCATCGCTGCGCCCATGCATATCAGCGCCAGGCCCAGCCACAGCATCAGGTGACGGCGGCGTCCGCCCGCCGTCAATGGCCGTGTCGCTTGCTTCTGGCAGAGCTGACCGCCAACGCTGAGCAGACTGGCAAGCACCAGAACGACGCCGATCATTTAGGCCGATACTGAATTAACACCAGACGCCCCTGATAATCAACATTGTCCGCAGGGGGAAGGGAAAGAGCGCTGATGTCTTCATCTTTGGCTATTGAAAGTACTAGCGTAATAATGCCCTCCTGACGATGCTGGTTGAGCCAGGCGTTAAAATCGTCGGCTTTAACGAATTTATCCTGCACATCAGGATAGCTAAGACCATACCTGAGTTCGCCCGCGTGTCCGTAGAGCATAATATCGTCTCGTTTCAGACTCCAGGCCAGCCCGGCGGCGACGCCCACGTTGTCGGCAAGAATATAGCGGCTTGATGCCAAAGGCGCCTGGGTCATTTCGACAAAAAACTGTGGCTGTTTGGACTCCATCACCCTGTCGGGGACGGAAAAGCCGAACAGCAGCGCCAGTCCCAGCGGACAAAACGCGGGTAATAGGTATTTTTGGCTATGACAGAAGCTATACCAGCCCACAAACGCCCAAACAGTAAAGACGCCCCAGACGCAAAACACTTTATAGGTTTCGATATGCGTCCACACCGGCGATTTCAGCGGGCCCCATGAGGAGACGACAAACGCCGCGACGATCCCGATTATCCCGAACACCAGGTTGATCCCGCCGTTGACACGTAGCGCGGCGACGCCTTCTTTTACGTTATGCAGGACGAAGCGCGCCATGAGTATCGCTATCGGTGCGAAACAGGAAAGAACATAGGTGGGCAGTTTCCCTTTCGCAATGCTGAAAAAGAGAAGCGGCATGATCGTCCATCCGAGCAAATAGAATGCGCCGTTTCGCTCGCGCCAGCCCAGTTTAAGCGCGCCAGGCAGTAACCCCAGCCACGGTAAACTTCCCGCGAGCAGTACCGGCAGATAGTACCAGAAAGGGGCTTTATGCTGGGCATCGCTCATGGCGAATCGCTGGATATGCTCCACCCAGAAAAAGTAATGCCAGAAATCGGCTTCGCGTCGCGCAATGGCGATCGCCCAGGGAAGGACAACCACAAAGCAGCTCAAGACCGCCAGCCAGCCGTATAGCAAAAAGTCCTTCCAGCGTTTCTGGACAATAACCCACGGCAGCACGCTCACTACCGGTACGGCCAGGGCGAGGAAGCCTTTAGTTAATACACCCAGACCGCAGGTTGCACCCAGTAGCAAAAACATCCCAATCTTGCCCGTTCGGGTCGTGGCCTGCATCCCCTGCCAGAAACAACACATCCCGGCCGTAAGCCAAAGCGCGATCATCGGGTCGAGTACCGCATACGTCCCGATACTGTAAACGGCAAAGAGGGAGAGAAAGATAACGGAGGCGAGCAACGCGGTACGTTTATCCCGCCATAAGCGGAACGTCAGCCACGCCACCAGCGCTGCGGCCAGCAATGTCGTTAAAATAGCGCCAGCCCGCACGCCAAAATTGGTAGCGCCAAAAAGCCACTGACCCAGACTGTTTATCCAGTAACCGGCTATCGGTTTTTCAAAATAACGTAATCCCAGAAAATGCGGCACGATCCAGTCGCCAGACGCCAGCATCTCCCGACTTATTTCGGCATAGCGCGTTTCATCCGGCTGCCAGAGCAGGCGGCTATTGACAGGAATAACATAGTAGAGCGCGATAAATGCGGCGAAAGCCAGATAATAGCGTATCGATTTCATCATGAGGCGCTCGCTGCCTGTTGGCACCCCAGCCAACCTTCACGGCCAGGGATGTGTCCACGTACAATTTGCCCCAACGGCAGAGACTCAGGCGATGTCGGCAGCAGTTCGCCCAGAGGACAAAAGGTGATCCCCGCGTCACGTGCACGAACGAGCAAATCTTCAAACAGCGGCTGATGGACAATACCTTCGACTTCCGCATGGATGGTATATACCGGCGTGCCTTTGTCCTGCAACATACGGGAGATAATCCAGGTATTGAACGACTGCGCCTGAACGGCGGGGCCGATAACCTCATCCCACGTGGGTAAGGTAACCGGGATTTGCGGCGTCCCGGTCTGGCCCGGCATCAGTAGCGGACGGAATAAGGTGGTTCCACGGCAATCGCTGTTATACCGCAGGTTGAACGGCTCTTTCGCACGAACAACGTGCCCATCCGCTCGCCAGCCGGCCGCGGCTGAGCAGGTGACGGGTTTTCCGATAATGGCCTCAAGCGCCGTTATGCCGCGCGCGATATCTTCTTCAAGCTGGCGGATACTCCAGTGGCCGCTGTGAGTCTGCCACGCATGGTGATCCCAGGCATGTAGTCCCGTCTCATGGTATGTTGCCGTTTCACGAATAATCCCGGCATTGGCGTTGCCGATATTTTTTCCCGGCCAGGCGGTACCGGCCAGCAGGATATCCCAGCCGTAGAGCGAAGCGGCGTTTGAACGTAGCATTTTCCATAAAAATCGCGGTTTTATCAGACGCCAAAGATGACGTCCCATATTGTCCGGCCCGACGCTGAAGAAAAAGCTGGCCTGAACGCCGTGGCGATGCAATGTCGCCAGCAGCCGGGGGACACCTTCACGCGTTCCTCGCAAAGTATCAACGTCAATGCGTAAACCGACTTTCGTCATGATGCGCGTTCCGCGATATCTACGCTGCGCAGGAAGAAGTCCAGCGTTTCTTCAACCGTATCACGCATCGCAATAGACGGTTCCCAGCCCAGACAGCGCCTGGCATTGTCGATACTGGGTTTCCGGTGTGCGACATCCTGATAACCCTTGCCGTAATAACTACGGCTTTCGACGACCTGGAAACCGGCAAATGGTGGGAAATGGCAGCGCAGCGGATGCTTATCAAAACTGTCGAGCAACAGCGTCGCCAGTTCCTGAATACTGGCTTCGTTGTCAGGGTTGCCGATATTAATGATTTTGCCATCGCACCGATCGCCATCATTCACAATAATGCGGAATAATGCTTCGATCCCGTCACGAATATCGGTGAAACAGCGCTTCTGCTGACCACCGTCGATAAGCTTGATCGGCGTCCCTTCTACCAGGTTCAGAATCAACTGCGTTATCGCGCGTGAACTGCCGATACGCGCCGCGTTCAGGCTATCCAGCCGCGGCCCCATCCAGTTAAAGGGACGGAAAAGCGTGAAGCGCAATCCCTCTTTTTCGCCATAAGCCCAAATCACCCGGTCGAGAAGCTGTTTGGAAACGGAGTAAATCCAGCGTGGCTTATTCACCGGCCCGACGATCAGATTCGATTTGTCCTCGTCAAAAGAGGCGTCCGTACACATGCCGTACACTTCAGAGGTAGACGGGAAAACCACGCGTTTACGGTATTTCACGCAATAACGGATAATCCGCAGATTTTCTTCAAAATCAAGTTCAAAGACGCGCAGCGGGTTGCGGGTGTATTCAATCGGGGTAGCAATCGCTACCAGCGGCAGTACGACATCGCATTTTTTGACATGATATTCGATCCATTCTGAGTGGATGCTGATATCTCCCTCCACGAAATGAAAGCGAGGGTGGAGCAGGAATCGGCTAATGGCGTTGCTGCCAATATCCATACCGTAGACCTCGTAATTCTCTTCATTCAGTAACCGTTCGGTCAAATGATTGCCGATAAAACCGTTGACGCCGAGGATGAGAACGCGAATGCGACGTTTACCGCTGGTCGCTGGTGGACGGTTCAAACGCGCGCCCGCCACCAGACCAAGCGTCTGTGCAAGCTGCGAGCCCTGTACAGTAATACCGTCTCCGGCCTGGCCGGTAATAATCTCCAGCGCGCCATCGGCGCAGGCGACCCGCAGCGGAGAGACCGAAATTACCGAGCCGGGAAGCGCGCCCTGCGCATCCGGACAAATTCGGGAAGACCAGATAGTGAATTTTTGCGAGCCGTTATAGCTGAACGCGCCGGGCCAGGGGGCGGCTACCGCCCGCACCAGGTTATGCACCGTGGAAACCGGTTTGTGCCAGTCGATAAGGCCATCTTCCGGCCTGCGGCGACCATAATACGTAGCGTCAGACTCACGCTGGGGAACAGAAGGTATATCGCCGCATTTCATGGTGGGCAGGATGCTATTAAGCAACTGGCGCGCGGCCTGGAATAGCTTATGATGCAGGGTAAGCGCAACATCGTCCTGCGCAATAGCAACGCGTTGACTGGCGACAATCTCTCCGGCGTCGGCACGTTTGACCATACGATGCAGCGTTACGCCCGTTTCGCTTTCGCCGTTAACCAGAACCCAGTTTAGCGGCGCACGGCCACGATAGGCAGGCAATAGAGAACCGTGCAGATTGAACGCGCCAGCCGGGGCGAGGTGCAGAATTTCTTCGCTTAACAGGTTGCGGTAATAGAACGAAAAAATAATATCCGGCGCAAGCTCAGCGATGCGGTCGACCCAGATAGGATGGTTTACGTTATCCGGCGCATAAACCGGAATCCCTAATTCTGCCGCCAGCCGGGAGACGGAGCCAAAAAAGGTGTTTTCCGCAGGATTGTCGGCATGAGTAAAAATCGCGGCAATCTCATACCCGGCATCCAGTACGGCCTGCACGCCCTGACATCCCATATCGTGATAGGCAAAAATAACGGCTTTCATTGGTGACTTTCCTCAGTAAACGGCGTGCTTTCCGGGTAGATAACTTGTTGAACAAAATAGCGGGGGCGGGCGCGGACATCGTTATAAATGCGACCGATGTATTCGCCCAGCAGCCCCATACCGATGAATTGCGCGCCGATGAAGGTAAACAGGACGGCAAAGAGCATAAATACGCCTTCCGCCGCCCACTGCGGTCCCAGCGCCAGGCGAAGTACAATAAGCAATACCGACAGGCTAAACCCGCCGATGGCGATAACGCTGCCCAGCAGACTCAACAGGCGCAGCGGCGTCGTCGTCAGGCAGGTCACCAGGTCATACATCAGGTTAATGAGACGCATAAAACTGTATTTAGAGTCGCCAAATTCACGTTCAGCGTGATGCACCGGGATCTCGGTAGCCCGACGAGCGAAAATGTTGGCCAGAATAGGGATAAAGGTGCTGCGTTCATGGCAGCGCAACATAGTATCGATAATAGGGCGGCGATAGGCGCGTAACATGCAGCCGTAATCGCCCATCGCTTTGCCCGTTGTGCGCTGGATCAGCAGATTAATGATTTTTGACGCCGATTTGCGAAACAGGCTGTCTTGTCGGTTCTGGCGCACGGTGCCTACCACATCGAACCCTTCATCGGCTTTCGCCACCAGACGTGGGATCTCTTCCGGCGGGTTTTGCAGATCGGCATCCAGCGTAATGATAAGATCGCCGCTTACATGGCTAAACCCCGCCATAATTGCTGCATGTTGACCGTAGTTACGGTTGAGTAAAATAGAGATGATATGGCTATCGGCCTCCTGGGACGCCTTAACCATCAGCTCCGCCGAGCTATCGCTGCTACCATCATCTATCAATAAAATCTCCCACGCTTTGCCCAGACTCTCGCAGGCGGTGGTGGTGCGTCTTATCAATTCCGGCAGGCTTTCCTGTTCGTTATAGACAGGAATAACCACCGAGACTTTTTTTATGGGGGCGGCGTCAAACATGCTTATTGTCCTGCTATCTGATGAAGGGCGGTAATGACTCGATCAAAGTCACTCTCGGTCATGTCCGGGAAGAGCGGCAGTGAGCAGATCCGCTCGCTGTTCCACTCGGTGTCAGGCAGCGTGAGCGTTGGGAAACGTTCGCGATAATATTTTTGCGTATGCGCGGCGCGGAAATGCAGTCCTGTGCCGATGCCTTTCGTTTTCAGCGATGCCATCAGAGCATCCCGGGTAATACCGCAGCGGGCTTCATCGACCCGGATAATGAATAAATGCCAGGCGTGAATATGTTCCCACGACGGAAGGCTCAGAGGCTGAAAAGGCAGGTCTGCCATTGCCTGGTGGTACTGCGCTGCGATGGCGGCGCGGCGAGCGTTAAGCGCATCCAGTTTCTGTAACTGAGCAAGCGCGATAGCGGCGTTGAGGTCGGGCAAATTATATTTGTAGCCCGGCGCCAGGACTTCCGCTTGTGGCGCGCGTCCCCCGCTCTGTCGATCCCAGGCATCAACGCCAAGCCCGTGAAACTTGAGACTGCGTAGTTTATCGGCGAATTGCGGGTTATCCGTGACGACGATACCGCCTTCAGCGCAGGTGATGTTCTTAATGGCGTGGAAGGAGAAAATCGCGGTGCCCCGGGCGCCAATGTGGCGACCTTTGTAGCTGGTTCCTGTCGCGTGCGCCGCGTCTTCAATCACCGGGATGCCATAACGCTCGCCAAGAGCGTAAATAGCGTCCAGATCGGCGGGCGCGCCAGCGTAGTGGACGGGGATAATTGCTTTGGTTTGTGGCGTAATCGCAGCTTCGATATGTTCAGGCGTGACCATCAGCGTATCGCGATCGACATCGACCATGACGGGGTTCGCGCCGAGTAAAACGATCATATTTAGCGTAGAAACCCACGTCATTGACGGTGTAATGACCTCGTCGCCTTCACCAATGCCCAGCGCCATCAACGCGATGTGCATACCGGCAGTGGCTGAACTGACGGCAACGGCATATTGATTGCCAGTTAGCCGACAAAACGCCGCTTCCAGTTCCTGATTTTTCGGGCCGGTTGTTATCCAACCTGAGTCCAGTACGGTCTTAACGGCAGCGAGCTCTTCCGCGCCCATCGCCGGACGGGAGAAAGGCAAAAAGTCCGACATCATTTTTCCTTCAGCCATTGAAAGCCGCTTTTCAAATATTTCGGCAATAGAAAAGGGCTTATTTTTTAACGCATTTAGCTGAACCCTACTGGATGAATATTAAATTAACATTAAGAAATTAAGGTGAAGTAAAAAGATAATTTTTAACGGAATTATGCTTTGCTTTCGCCGAAAGTTTAAGGCATTTTATGCATGCCCAAAAGCTGTTTTTATGTTTCTGGCCTGGTCTTCCGTTGCGGAATTTCATTTTAATCGTATTGCTATTAAGTTAGCTGCACTGTCTGCCTGAGAGGTTAATGTGCTGGCATTTACCCTACGCTTTATTAAAAACAAACGCTATCTCGCGACTCTGGCGGGGGCGTTGGTTATTATCGCCGGGTTGACCTCACAACATGCCTGGAGTGGTAACGGTCTACCGCAGATTAACGGTAAAGCGCTGGCGGCGCTGGCGAAGCAGCATCCGGTAGTCGTGTTATTCCGCCATGCCGAGCGGTGCGATCGTTCCGATAATACCTGCCTGTCAGACAGCACGGGGATTACGGTCAACGGTGCGCAAGACGCCAGAGCGCTGGGTAAAGCCTTCAGTGCCGATATACAAAATTACAATCTCTATTCCAGTAATACGGTGCGCACCATCCAGTCGGCAACCTGGTTTTCTGCGGGCAGGTCGCTTACGGTGGATAAAAAAATGATGGATTGCGGCAGCGGTATTTATGCTTCAATCAATACGTTACTGAAAAAGTCGCAGAATAAAAATATAGTCATTTTTACCCATAATCATTGTTTGACGTATATTGCAAAAAATAAGCGCGGCGTAAAGTTTGATCCGGACTATCTTAATGCGCTCGTTATGCATGCGGAAAATGGAAAACTCTTTTTAGATGGTGAATTTGTTCCCGGCTAGCCGCATGTTAAAAGCGTAAAGACAGCCTGAAGCGGCTGTCGTCATTATAATAACCCTTTCAATGCTAATGTGTGGCGTGTCGCTACATTCAAATCATACAGCGCCAGTTCTTCTGGCTTGACCCAGGCGTAGTCCTGAAATTCGTCGTTAATACATATATCGCGATTAGCGGAAACACAGTCGAAGATGAGATAAATCATATAAATCTCTTCTTGTCTGCCATCAGCGTAGGTTTTAACGCGGATATCGTCGCGGAAGGTCCACGGCGTAATATCGCTCAGAATCAGTTGTTCGCCGAGTTCCTCCCGAATCTCCCGACGCAGCGCCTCTTCAATGCGTTCGCCCGGCTCGACCCCGCCGCCCGACAGCGCCCACTGACCGGGAAAGACGCCGCGGTTGTCGGCCATTTTGCACAGCAGATAACAGCCATCATTTTGAATTAATGGGCAAACTATAGTTCGTTGACGCATAAGTCGCTTCCTTAAACCACCAGGTCGTCAGCTTAA
Organism: Salmonella sp. SSDFZ54; assembly: GCF_004010735.1. Taxonomy (NCBI): domain Bacteria; kingdom Pseudomonadati; phylum Pseudomonadota; class Gammaproteobacteria; order Enterobacterales; family Enterobacteriaceae; genus Salmonella; species Salmonella sp. SSDFZ54. The sequence goes on along the minus strand of NZ_CP034819.1, from coordinate 226,448 downwards.
CAAATCATTCTGCGAAATTCTTTGTGAAAAATGGAAGCGATAACGCAGACTGCGTTTTTTGTTAATCCTGTTGATGCAGGCGTCACCATGTGATGGCGCAATGATGCGTCATGGCGAAAGTAGTATTTCGTTACAATATGTTTTTGGAATGGTTTCTTAGTGCATTGATTCCTCAGCGTCTGGCAGTACAATTCTGCCGTTTTGGGGAGTTTTTCTTTATGTGCTTGCTGGAAAGGGTAAAAATGAAAAAAAGCATATTATTAGGTTTTGCCGGAATGCTGTTCGTTTCTGCATCGGCGCAGGCCATCAGTATTAGCGGCCAGGCGGGCGAAGATTACACCAACATTGGCGTGGGTTTTGGTACGGAATCGACGGGACTGGCGCTAAGCGGCAACTGGATGCACAACGATGATGATGGCGATGCTGCGGGCGTGGGTCTGGGGCTGAACATTCCGGTGGGACCTCTGCTGGCGACGGTCGGCGGTAAAGGTATTTATACCAATCCGAAAGACAGCGATGAAGGCTATGCGGCGGCTGTCGGCGGTGGGCTACAATGGAAAATCGGCAACAGCTTCCGTCTGTTCGGCGAGTATTATTATTCACCAGATTCGCTGTCCAGCGGTATCGACAGCTATGAAGAAGCGAATGCAGGCGCGCGTTTCACCATTATGCGCCCGCTGAGCATTGAAGCCGGTTATCGTTACCTGAACCTGGCGGGTAAAGACGGCAACCGCGATAATGCGATTGCTGACGGCCCTTATGTTGGCGTAAACGCCAGCTTTTGATGCTAACGGCGCGGCAATCGTCGCGCCATATTCCTCCTGTTCCCGTCATTCTTCTTTCCACGTCATATTCGTCTTTGCGTTATAGTGTTTTCATCATAAGAGCAGGAGAACACAATGCTAAATGTGGAAATGCTATCCACCGGGGATGAGGTGTTGCACGGACAAATCGTTGACACCAATGCCGCCTGGCTGGCTGATTTTTTCTTTCATCAGGGCGTTCCGTTATCACGGCGAAATACGGTAGGCGATAATCTGGACAGTCTGGTCGCTATCTTGCGTGAACGCAGTCAACATGCTGATGTTTTGATTGTTAATGGCGGGTTAGGGCCGACCAGCGATGATTTAAGCGCGCTCGCCGCGGCAACGGCAAAAGGCGAAGGATTAGTACTGCACCAGGCGTGGCTGACCGAAATGGAACGTTACTTTCAGCAGCGTGGTCGCGTGATGGCGCCGAGCAACCGTAAACAGGCGGAACTGCCTGCCAGCGCGGAGTTTATTAATAATCCGGTCGGCACTGCCTGTGGATTTGCGCTCCAGCTCAACCGCTGCCTGATGTTTTTCACCCCCGGCGTACCGTCGGAATTTAAGGTTATGGTGGAGAAGGAAATCTTACCGCGGTTACGCGCGCGTTTTTCGCTGCCGGAGCCGCCGCTTTGCCTGCGGTTAACGACTTTTGGACGTTCAGAAAGTGACCTCGCGCAGCGTCTCGATTCACTGCCGTTGCCGCCCGGCGTGACGATGGGGTATCGCTCATCAATGCCGATCATTGAACTGAAGTTGACCGGCCCGGCGACGCAACGGGAGGCGATGCTGGCGTTATGGCCAGAGGTCAAACGGGTCGCCGGGCAGAGTCTGATTTTTGAAGGTACGGAAAACCTGCCGGCGCAAATAGCCCGCCGCCTGCAGGAAAGGCAGTTGAGTCTGACGTTGAGCGAGCAATACACCAGCGGCTTACTGGCGCTACAGCTTTCCCGCGCCGGGGCGCCTGTTCTTGCCAGCGAAGTCGTTCCTTCTCAGGAAGAGACGCTGGCGCAAACGGCACACTGGACGACAGAACGACGCAGCAATCATTATGCCGGTCTGGCGCTGGCCGTGTCGGGGCTGGAAAACGAACATCTTAATTTCGCGCTGGCGACGCCGGATGGCACGTATGCCTTACGCGTGCGTTTTAGCGCCAATCGGTATAGTCTGGCAATACGTCAGGAGGTCTGTGCGATGATGGCGCTAAATATGCTGCGCCGCTGGCTTAATGGCGAGGACATTATCAGCGAGCATGGCTGGATAGACGTGGTTGAATCATTGACATCATAATCCCTTTCTCTTATCTGCGATGAGAACGACATCGTGAGCCGGATAAGGCCGCTATGCCATTATCCGGCAATATTATCTGCTTTTTTGTCCAGCCAATTGTACTGAATACAAAGTAATACGTGCGTTAATTCACATTTATATGGTTAACCCTTCCACTCCGTTGGAAGGCGGATAAGCTTTGACGCGCTTCACAATTTTTTCCCTGCTGACCTTTCACACTGATTCCAGTGTCTCAGACTGGAGTCCAATATGTTGGAATCAAGTAAAGTCCCGGCTCTTACTCGCGCAATCGACATCCTCAATTTGATCGCGCGTATTGGCCCATGCAGCGCGGCAATCATTATTGAAACGTTGCGTATTCCAAAAAGCACCGCGTACCTGCTGTTGAATGAATTAAAACGTCAGCGATTTATTAGCCTCGATCATCAGGAGAACTACTGCCTGTGGACTAAGCTCGTTGAATTGTCGGGTCATGCGCTCAGCAAGATGGATCTGCGGGAGCTGGCGCGTCCTCGTCTAACACAACTGATGGATGAAACCGGGCTGCTGTGTCACTTGGGGATCATCGACCACGAAAATGCGTATTACATACTGAAAGTGGAATCCTCATCCACTATCAGCGTGCGCTCGCATGAGGGGAAAAGCCTCTCTCTTTATCGTTCCGGCATCGGCAAATGCCTGCTGGCATGGCAGCCGGCCGCCGTACGCAAAGCCATTATTGAAAAAATGGTATGGGAGCGAGCCACGCTGACCACCATCACCGAGCCGCAACAATTGAATGATGAGCTGGAACGCATTCGCCAGCGTGGATGGAGCTTTGATAACGGGGAGGATTATCCGGATGTCCGCTGCGTTGCCGCACCGGTATTTAATGCCAGAAACGAACTGACCGCGGCAATTTCAGTGGTCGGCACACGCCTGCAAATCAACGAAGAGAATCTTGATTATTTGGCCGGTAAAGCTATTGCCTGTGCCAAAGATATTTCACGCCTGTTGGGATGGAAAAGTCCCTTCGACTCACTCGCATCTTAAAATGGAGAATATTATGACTCTTCCTAAAATTAAACACGTTCGAGCCTGGTTTATTGGGGGCGCTACCGCAGAGAAAGGGGCTGGCGGCGGGGATTATCACGACCAGGGAGGAAATCACTGGATTGATGACCATATCGCCACTCCCATGAGCAAATATCGCGACTATGAGCAGTCTCGTCAGTCTTTTGGGATCAACGTGTTAGGGACGCTGATTGTCGAAGTAGAGGCGGAAAATGGGCAGACGGGGTTCGCCGTTTCGACAGCAGGGGAGATGGGCTGTTTTATCGTAGAAAAACATCTTAACCGGTTTATTGAAGGCAAATGCGTAAGCGATATCAAACTTATTCACGATCAGATGCTCGGCGCGACCATGTACTACTCCGGTTCCGGCGGTCTGGTGATGAACACGATTTCCTGTGTGGATCTGGCGCTGTGGGATCTGTTTGGCAAGGTGGTTGGGCTGCCGGTTTATAAATTGCTGGGCGGAGCGGTACGCGATGAAATTCAGTTTTACGCCACCGGCGCACGCCCGGATCTGGCTAAAGAAATGGGCTTTATCGGCGGTAAAATGCCGACTCACTGGGGACCGCACGATGGTGATGCGGGGATCCGTAAAGATGCCGCGATGGTGGCGGATATGCGTGAAAAGTGCGGGCCGGATTTCTGGCTGATGCTCGACTGCTGGATGAGTCAGGATGTGAACTATGCGACTAAACTGGCTCACGCCTGTGCGCCATTTAATCTCAAATGGATTGAAGAGTGTCTGCCGCCGCAGCAGTATGAAGGCTATCGCGAATTAAAACGCAACGCGCCTGCAGGGATGATGGTTACCAGCGGCGAACACCATGGTACGCTGCAATCCTTTCGCACTCTGGCAGAAACCGGCATTGATATTATGCAGCCGGATGTTGGTTGGTGCGGCGGATTAACCACGCTGGTTGAGATCGCCGCGCTTGCCAAATCGCGCGGGCAACTGGTGGTGCCGCACGGTTCGTCTGTCTATTCGCACCATGCAGTTATTACTTTCACTAATACCCCTTTCAGCGAGTTCCTGATGACCAGCCCGGACTGCTCCACCCTGCGTCCGCAATTTGACCCGATTCTCCTGGATGAGCCGGTGCCGGTGAATGGACGCATCCATAAATCAGTGCTGGATAAGCCGGGCTTCGGCGTCGAGCTTAACCGTGACTGTCACTTGAAACGCCCTTATAGCCACTAATAACTCGTGCGTTGCCTTTGTACGGCAACGCCCTCATCCTGTTGAGGATATTGCTATGAGCATCACTTTACTTGACGGCGTAGTGAAGAAAAACCGCGCACGTTTAATTCCTTTTATGTTGGCACTGTATGTACTGGCGTTTCTGGATCGTTCAAATATTGGTTTTGCCAAAGAGACCTATCAGATAGATACCGGGCTAAGTAATGAAGCCTACGCGCTAGGGGCCGGTATTTTCTTTGTGGTTTACGCTTTCCTTGGCGTACCGGCTAACCTGCTGATGCGCAAATTTGGCGCAAGAACCTGGATCGGCACGACTACCCTGCTGTGGGGCTTTCTCTCTGCTGCGATGGCCTGGGCGGATAGTGAAGCAAAATTCCTGATAATCCGCACGCTATTGGGCGCGGCGGAGGCTGGATTTTTCCCCGGCATGATCTATCTAACTTCACAATGGTTCCCGCAGCGTAACCGTGCCAGCATTATGGGGCTATTTTATATGGGCGCGCCGCTGGCGTTAACGTTGGGTTCGCCGCTCTCCGGCGCTCTGCTGGAGATGCATGGTTTTATGGGGCACCCGGGATGGTTCTGGATGTTCGTTATCGAAGGCCTACTGGCGATTGGCGCAGGGATATTCACCTTTTTCTGGCTTGATGACACTCCGCAGCAGGCGCGTTTTCTTAGCCTGGAAGAAAAGAACGCGCTTATCAGGCAACTGGCGAGCGAAGAAGAGAAAAAGGTCACGTCAAGGCTTGCGGATGCGCTGCGTAATGGACGCGTCTGGCAACTGGCTATTATTTATCTGACGATTCAGGTGGCGGTATACGGACTCATCTTTTTCCTGCCGACCCAGGTTGCCGCGCTATTGGGCACTAAAGTGGGCTTTACCGCTTCGGTGGTAACAGCGGTTCCCTGGGTGGCGGCTTTGCTTGGCACATGGCTTATTCCTCGCTACTCCGACCGTACCGGCGATCGCCGTAACGTTGCGGCAGTGACGTTACTGGCTGCGGGTATTGGCATTGGCCTGTCAGGTCTGGTTTCTCCGGTGCTCGCTATTCTGGCGCTCTGTGTTGCAGCAGTAGGGTTTATTGCCGTTCAGCCCGTATTCTGGACCATGCCGACGCAGCTACTTTCCGGTACGGCTCTGGCGGCAGGAATTGGTTTCGTTAATCTGTTTGGCGCTGTGGGCGGTTTTATTGCCCCAATTCTGCGCGTAAAAGCGGAAACGTTGTTTGCCAGCGATGCGGCGGGCCTGCTGACGCTGGCCGGAGTCGCCATCATTGGCTCATTAATTATCTTCACGCTGAGCGTTAATCGTCCGGTGGCGCAATCCGGCGCTGCGCATCATTAATCTTATCTACGTTGTAAGGATCGCTATGAACGCATTGTTATCAAATCCTTTTAAAGAAGGATTACGTAAAGGGGATACGCAAATTGGTTTGTGGCTCAGTTCAACCACCTCTTATATGGCGGAGATTGCGGCGACGTCGGGTTATGACTGGTTGTTAATAGATGGCGAGCACGCGCCTAATACGGTGCAGGACTTGTATCATCAGTTACAGGCCATCGCTCCATACGCCAGCCAGCCGGTGATTCGCCCGATCGAGGGAAGTAAAGCGCTCATTAAACAGGTACTGGACATCGGGGCGCAAACGCTACTGATCCCGATGGTTGACACCGCAGAACAGGCGCGCCAGGTCGTTTCCGCTACCCGATACCCGCCGTTGGGGCAACGAGGCGTTGGCGCGAGCGTGGCGCGTGCGGCGCGCTGGGGGAGAATCGACAACTATATGGCACAGGCCAATGAGTCGCTCTGCCTGTTGGTGCAGGTTGAAAGCAAAGTGGCGCTGGAAAACCTTGACGCGATTCTGGAGGTTGAAGGCATTGATGGCGTCTTTATCGGTCCGGCAGATCTCTCTGCTTCATTGGGTTACCCCGATAATGCCGGACACCCGGAAGTGCAGCGGATCATTGAAGCGTGTATTTATCGTATTCGCGCCGCCGGAAAAGCGGCGGGTTTTCTGGCGGTCGATCCGGCAATGGCGCAGAAATGTCTGGCGTGGGGCGCGAATTTTGTCGCGGTCGGGGTAGATACGATGCTCTACACCGAGGCGCTGGACAGCAGGTTGGCGATGTTTAAATCTGTTCAGTCAGTAAGCACGGCAAAACGTAGTTATTGAGAAAAATGCCGGATGGCACGTATGCCTTACGCGTACGTTTTAGCGCCAATCGGTATAGTCTGGCAATACGTCAGGAGGTCTGCGCGATGATGGCGCTAAATATGCTGCGCCGCTGGCTTAATGGCGAGGACATTACCAGCGAGCATGGCTGGATAGACGTGGTTGAATCATTGACGGCATAGAACTTTTAGTGGGAAGGCCTGGCCTTCCCATCCTCAAATTGGTTTATATGGCTTATAAATTCTTCGCAGAGCATCATTTCAGGATAAGAGCCTAATGGGATAGGCTCTAAGTACTCACCATTACTGGAGACTGTATTCATATATTTGTCGCCGGGTTTGGGTGTTAAATAGTGTTTGTTCCTCTACTGGAAGCGTTAAGAAATTTTCCGCAAATTCTCGTAGTGTGGTAACAGGATCGTTTTGTCCGGCATTCGATAAGAGTTGAATTGCATGGTAACAAAATAGACCACAGCCGTTGGGTACATTATTCTGTAAATTAATTTCGATAAAATTAACCTCATCGCTTTCTGATATACCTGCAATCTTTGCTGCTTCTATAATCTCTTGCTTAGTATTTTCATTTAAATCATGATAACTGTTAAATATGAGACATTTTATTTTTTCTGCAAGTTTATAAAATAAACAGAGAAGCCAGTGATCTCCTGTATTTATCAGAAAGATTTCATTTTCACATAATCCTGATTGAGCAATCTTTTCAAGTAGCTGAGTGCTTAATATATTTTCTTTGGTGGTAGGATGAATAAGCCCAATGGGATAGTTTACCGAGAGAAAAGGTGATTCTTGAACCAGACCTTGCGTTGCAGCTGCCAGCTCATCTGACGACATCATTCGCACACCACACCAAAGATTTTCAACTCCAACCTGTTCTTTATCTGTCTGAGCGAACTGGTTGCCCATAATTTTATGTGCTATTTCTATTTTTTTAGAAAGGTCGGTTGTCGCGGAACCGGCCATATAAAGTAATCTGGAAGGGGCATGTAGCTTTTTCCACTCAGTATTATTTTTTGTTATATCGTTATTGGCGATTTGATGTAATACAAGGCAAGCCTGATTGATTTTTTTATCTATATCTGGTGAGCCCGATCTTTTTCCGCTAAAGAGTTCAAAAAGAAATTTCTCAACTCTATGTCCCAGGTCATCGTTGCGTAACGCAAGATTGCATAACAGATCAATACAATTCTGATCACCGTTCTCTACTGAGCTAAGCAACAACGCAAGCGTCTCATCGCTCACCTCTCCTGCATATAGGCTGTGAAATTGCGATATGCTCAATCGGTAAAGTGAATTTACACATATATTCATTTTGCTCTGTTTCCTGATAGGTGAAAGTAGCGAATATGATGTAATTTATAATTATTTGTAAAAATATTATTATTAGTGGGGGATATATTAAATCAGGCATAGACCTGATTTTCTTATTATTCACATAACACTCAATTATTATTGGGGATATTTAGTTATCCCTCTCTTTAAAGGGGGCTGGTAACGCGTCGATACAAGAGATATTGCTCTATACACAGTAACGTCGTTATCTGTCATGCCACCATGGGTTAGCGGTCATGGTTAACCAAATAGGGCAGGTTATTGCAAAGAGACATCCGCGTTTATACCCAAAATAATCCGTAGCCAACACATAAGCAACTTGAAGTATGAAGGGTATATGTCTGATGGAAAATCGTCCCTGGTGAGTAGGGTAATAGCGCCGGAGGGACTCCGGCGCTTTTTACTTAGCCGAGCGCCTGGGCCAGTAGCGTAATGGGGTGTTCGCAGCGTTTGCTTGTAGACATCTCAATTTGCCACTTACAGGTTTCACAATCGGTGACGACAATGTCGGCGCCGCTCTCTTCAATCTGGCGGAACAGCGGCGCGCCGATGGACTGTGATGTCGGATAGTTTTCCTTTTTAAATCCATACGTACCGGCAATGCCGCAGCACTGTGAATCAAGTACCGTCAATTCAAGCCCCGGAATTTGCCGCAATAATTCAAGCGTGTAAAGCGTCCAGCCCATTTTTTCCATATGACACGGCGTATGGTAGACCACTTTCAGCGGCAAAGAATTAAGCGGCAGCGTTTTCCCGGCATCCAGTTTGCGCCATAGCCAGCGGGTGGCCAGCTCGATATGTTCGCGCAGCCCGGCGTTGTCCACGTCCAGCACTTCAGGATATTCATCGCGCAACGCAAACGTACAGGTGGATGACGTGGCGATGACCGGAATACCTTTGACGGCAATCGCCTCGCGTAGCGACTCTACATTGCTGATAGCCTGCTTGCGAGCTTTATCCGTAAAACCGTTAGCGATCAGCGGTACGCCGCAACACTTCTCTTTACTCAATAACTGTACTCCGGTACCCATTGCGTTCAGCACCTTAATCAGATCTTTTCCGAGCTGCGGATGGTTGTAATTCACAAAACAGCCATGGAAAAAGGCGACCTGATCTTTGTATTTAGCCTGCTGCGCCGCCACGCTACGATACCAGCGGCGGAAGGTGCCGAAAGAGTATTTTGGTAAGGTGCGGCGATGATCGATTTTGAGCGCGTAATCAAGCAACTGGCGCACTGGCTTTAATGCGGTGGCGGTATTGACCACCGGCGCGAACGGCGTTGAAACGCTGCCCATCAGATCGGTATGGCTGAGAATAAAGTTACGCAATGACGGGCGCGTCGTATCGTATTTCGCGCGGGCGCGCTGGATGATATCGCCAATCTTCACGTCCGACGGACAGGCGACCTCACACCGTTTGCAGTTAATGCAATATTTCAGCGCCTCATCATACAGGGCGCCGTCTTTCAGACGCAGGCGTTCGCCATCCGGTCCGGCCTGTTTAGGGCCAGGGTAGCCAGGATTAACGCGGCTGACCGGGCACGCGGTGGTGCACACCGTACATTTAATACAACTTTCAAAACGTGTGTCGCTCATTGCTGTTCTCCTGCACGCTCAGCGATATGGTGCGCGGCCTGGAGGGCGCTGACTGCGCAGACGCCGCCGCCGCATCCCTCAGCTATAGGATCGAATCCCGCCAGCACAGAACCTATTGCATACAGATTTTCTACCGTGTTGCCCGCAAGGGAGGGGCGGAAAGCGTCATCCGTCACGACGCCAAACTGCTGCCAGGGCTGTGGGTCGAAGAAATGTTGTTGATACCATTCGGCGCGGGTGGCCGTTTGCTGTACGTCGAGCCCTAAAATAGGTTCGCGGATCCCTTCACGCTCGGCAACCAGACCGCTACTAAAGAAGCTACCGCTGGCAAGTACGGCAAAACGCGGGCGCAGTGGGATATCGGCATGGTTGCGGGTCCATATTTCGCTCACGGTACCGCGACGGCAGGTGACTTTCTTCACTTCATCGCCCGGCATCCAGATGCCGCCCTGACGGACAAACTGGCGCTGGAGTTGATTGTGCAGACGAATACCGAGCACCGATGGCGGCAGCGTCGGCAGCAGCGTGAGCGCGCAGGGCAGACGTTCGTTAAGCCAGCGCCACAGCGTATCGTTCGCCAGCCCGAAACAGGCGGGCATGATGATCATGTCGCAGTTTGTCGCTATTGGCGACAGCGCGTCGTACAGCAGTGGCCATTTTTCTTCGTTATCAAGTAGACGCGCAATATTGACCGCGCGAAATTCCGTCGGGTTATCACGCAGTACGTCCAGTTCCGGAAGGTCGATTTCTGCGGTTTCCACGTTGAGGTCGCGTTGGCGCAGCGACGCTGCCGCAAGGTGCGCCTGGAAATCCAGTAATCCGCTAACGCCGACGACGCAAATTCGCTGTGCGGATAACGGCCAGACCGGTACTTCCGGCGAGCTAAGCCAGGTTGAACGCAATGTGCCAAGCGGCGTGACACGCTGGTGCGCCTGCTGTACGTCGCCGTATAACTGCGCGCCGCTGGCGTTAAGTAGCGTTTGCGCCTGTTGCGCCAGCGTAAGGACTTTTTGCGCGCCTAAACGCGAATAAGGATGTTCAGGCGCCTGGCGGCGCAGCGCATCAAGCCCGGCGGTAATGTCGGTTACCGGTTGGCCGTCGGGCAGGGCGCTGAGTAGATCCAGCGAGCCGGAGGAAAAATGCAGCGCGCTTTGTCCGCGGGTGACGATGGCGCAGCGTAATCCATGCTGCTGGAGTTGCAGTCCGCATAGCAAACCGGCGAGACCGCCGCCCATAATAACCGTATCAAATTTCATCCTGGTGCTCCTTCTCCAGACCGCATAATCCCTGATAAACCCAGCGCGTGAATTCGCTTTCGCGCAGCGCGTCTCCCCAGGCGACAGGTTGTACGCCTTTCCAGCGCTCATTCAGAAATTCAGAGAGTTGCGTAATAGATTGCGCCGCGGTCGTCACATTAAAACGCTGCAATAGCCCGGCCGCGCGGCAGGCGCATAGCTCGCCCTGGCAAGTGCCCATCCCTACGCGGGTGCGACGGCGCAGATCCAGCAGGCTATTCACGGTTAAGTTTTCGACGGCATACTGCACTTCCCCCGCCGTGACGGCCTCGCATTCACAGACCAGGCTACGGTGTTGGCGGCCTTCACTCAGCCACCCCGGCGTGCGATCGCCATGCCGATAAACCGCCGATCCGCGTAGCGGCGCGGGAAGCGAGATAATGCGTTTCAGCGTATGTTCCGTAGACTCTTTTGAGCCAGGCAACGGCGTATCCGCCGTGATGCAGGGGCGAGTATTGCCCAACTTGCGGCACACGGCATCGGTCGCCCATTCCGCCATCAGGCGGTAAGTCATTAGCTTCCCGCCGGTAATGGTAATAAAGCCTTCAAGCCCGTCGCGTTCGGCGTGGTCGAACAACACAATACCGCGGCTGACGTTACGACCGCTGGGATCGTCATCGCTGGCCACCAGCGGGCGGACGCCGGAATACGCGCGCAGAATACGCGTCTTCGCCATGACAGGGGCCAGTTTTTCCCCTTCACGCAGCAGGATATCGACTTCATCTGCGGTGACGCGGTTGCTGTCTATCTCATTGTAATCAATATGGGTAGAGGTGGTGCCGATCAATGAAATCGTATCGCCAGGTACCAGAATGTCGGCATCCGATGGTTTCCGGCAGCGGTTAATGACATGCTGGTTGATCCGATGGTCCATGATCAACAGCGAGCCTTTCGCCGGGAACATGCGAATACTCAGGTCGGCGTATTCGGCGATCCGTTGCCCCCAGATACCAGCCGCATTGACCACCACCGGCGCGTGAAGCGTCTGGGTTTCGCCAGTGAGATGGTTGCGCACATGGACGCCGCAGACCGTTGCGCCTTCACGAATGAGCCCGGTCACTTCATGCGCCGTTAACACGATTGCGCCATGTTCTCTGGCATCCAGCATATTGGCGGCGGTAAGGCGGAAAGGGTCCACGGTGCCATCCGGCACTTTTACCGCACCGATGAGCGCAGGGTTAACGGAAGGTTCGATGATGCGAGCCTGCTGCGGATCGATGGCTTCAGCGCGAATGCCTGCCGCTTCACAGGCGCGAATAAAGGTGGCCTGAAACGCAAGATCATCTTCCGGCAACGTAATAAACAGACCATCCGTCGGTTCGACGCAATGGCGGGCGATCCGTTTTAAAATCTGGTTTTCACTAATGCACTCGCGCGCGGATTCCGCGTCGGTAACCGCATAACGAGCGCCGCTGTGCAGCAGCCCGTGGTTACGCCCGGTTGCGCCAGTCGCTATATCATGCCGCTCCACCAGAATGACACGTAAACCGCGCAGCGCGCAGTCGCGGGCGATCCCTGCGCCTGTTGCTCCACCGCCAATGATAATCACGTCACTTGCTTGCGAGTCGCGAGTTTTCATTGTTTTTCCTCACAGTTCGTTTTTTATCATTTAGCCATACAAATCATATGGAATGTTTGATTTCGCGCATAATCGCTCACTATTCGAAAATGAACGTGATTTCGTGCGCCTTTCTGAACATTAGTCATAAAACTGTAACAATATGTGCTGTAATTCACATTAACGTGACGTATCTTTACTTAACATCCCGGCCACACTGGGAGCAGCGGGGTTGTTTGAACGAACTGCGGTGTTTACCTCTAAATAAAATACGGGCCACGGAGGCTACAATATGTTGAGTATTTTTAAACCAGCGCCGCATAAAGCGCGCTTGCCAGCGGCGGAGATTGATCCGACCTATCGCCGATTACGCTGGCAGATTTTCCTGGGGATATTCTTTGGCTATGCCGCGTATTATCTGGTGCGCAAGAACTTTGCCCTCGCGATGCCCTACCTGGTAGAACAAGGTTTTTCACGCGGCGATCTGGGCTTTGCGCTGTCCGGGATTTCCATCGCTTATGGTTTTTCGAAATTTATAATGGGTTCGGTGTCCGATCGCTCGAATCCGCGCGTTTTTCTGCCGGCAGGGTTGATTCTGGCCGCAGCAGTCATGTTGTTTATGGGCTTTGTACCGTGGGCGACATCCAGCATCGCCGTGATGTTTGTACTGTTGTTCCTTTGCGGCTGGTTCCAGGGGATGGGGTGGCCGCCGTGCGGACGTACGATGGTTCACTGGTGGTCGCAGAAAGAACGCGGCGGCATTGTGTCGGTCTGGAACTGTGCGCATAACGTCGGCGGCGGGATCCCGCCACTGCTGTTCCTGCTGGGGATGGCGTGGTTTAACGACTGGAAAGCGGCGCTCTATATGCCAGCCTTTGGCGCGATTGTGGTGGCGCTGTTCGCTTTCGCAATGATGCGCGATACGCCGCAATCCTGCGGTCTGCCACCTATCGAAGAGTATAAAAACGACTATCCGGACGACTACAACGAAAAAGCGGAAGAAGAGCTGACTGCGAAGCAGATCTTCATGCAGTACGTACTGCCAAACAAACTGTTGTGGTACATCGCTATCGCCAACGTGTTTGTTTATCTGCTGCGCTACGGCATCCTCGACTGGTCGCCGACCTACCTGAAAGAAGTGAAGCATTTCGCACTGGATAAATCCTCCTGGGCCTACTTCCTGTATGAATACGCGGGTATTCCGGGCACGCTGCTGTGTGGCTGGATGTCGGATAAAGTCTTCCGCGGCAACCGCGGTGCGACCGGCGTGTTCTTTATGACCCTGGTGACTATCGCGACCATCGTTTACTGGATGAACCCGGCAGGAAACCCGAACGTTGATATGGCTTGTATGATTATCATCGGCTTCCTGATCTACGGCCCGGTAATGTTGATCGGTCTGCACGCGCTGGAACTGGCGCCGAAAAAAGCGGCGGGTACGGCGGCGGGCTTTACCGGTCTGTTTGGTTACCTGGGCGGTTCTGTCGCTGCAAGCGCCATTGTGGGTTATACCGTTGACTTCTTCGGTTGGGATGGCGGCTTTATGGTGATGATTGGCGGCAGCATTCTGGCGGTAATCCTGCTGGTGGTCGTGATGATTGGTGAAAAACGCCATCATGATGAGCTGCAGTTAAAACGCAACGGAGGCTAATAACATGAAAACCACACTGAAAAACCTTAGCGTGGCGTTAATGTTGGCAGGAATGACCATCGGAAGCGGCGCCGTGGCGGCTGAAAAAGTCGTTATCGCCCACCGTGGCGCCAGCGGTTATCTGCCGGAGCATACGCTACCGGCGAAAGCGATGGCGTATGCGCAAGGGGCAGATTATCTGGAACAAGATTTAGTGATGACAAAGGACGACCATCTGGTCGTCCTCCATGACCACTACCTTGACCGGGTAACTGACGTCGCTGATCGTTTTCCGGACCGGGCGCGTAAAGATGGGCGCTATTACGCTATCGATTTTACGCTGGATGAAATTAAATCCCTGAAGTTTACCGAAGGGTTTGATATTGAAAACGGCAAAAAAGTACAAACTTATCCGGGCCGTTTCCCGATGGGAAAATCTGATTTCCGCATTCATACCTTTGAAGAGGAAATTGAATTCGTTCAGGGATTAAATCACTCTACCGGTAAAAATATCGGTATTTATCCGGAAATTAAAGCGCCGTGGTTCCATCATCAGGAAGGGAAAGATATTGCCGCGAAAACGCTGGAAGTGCTGAAGAAGTATGGTTACACCGGCAAGCAGGACAATGTCTATTTGCAGTGTTTTGATGTCGCTGAGCTGAAACGTATTAAGAATGAACTGGAACCCAAAATGGGGATGGATCTCAATCTGGTTCAACTTATTGCGTATACCGACTGGAATGAAACACAGCAGAAACAGCCGGACGGTCGTTGGGTAAATTACAACTACGACTGGATGTTTAAGCCGGGCGCTATGAAGCAGGTGGCGGAATATGCGGACGGTATTGGTCCGGATTACCATATGCTGGTCGCGGAAGGCTCAACGAAAGGGAATATCAAGCTGACTGGAATGGTGCAAGACGCGCATCAGAATAAGATGGTAGTGCATCCTTACACTGTGCGTGCCGATCAATTGCCGGACTATGCCACAGACGTCAATCAGTTGTACGACATCCTGTATAACAAGGCGGGCGTCGACGGGCTGTTCACTGACTTCCCGGATAAGGCGGTCATGTTCCTGCAAAAAAATGACTAAAGGTTTGCCATAGTCGAAGTGACGCGCCGGATGAGGGCATAAACGCCTCATCCGGCCTGGCGCAACGTTTGCCAGCATAAGTCTGGTAAACGCAATGCCATCAGGCGGGGTTGTTTTATAGCAACCCCTCATCGGTCAGTGTTTCCATACATTTTTGTAATAAAAATAACGGACTTCCTTCTACCGGCGGTTCTTTTGCTAACAGGGAAATTTGTCGATAAAAGGTGGGTTCCAGCGCCACTGAGCATAATTTTCCTGTCGTGGCTTTTAAGGTTAATTCTGGCAATAAGGCGATACCTAATCCCTGGCGAATAAAATTCAGCGCAGTATCGGGATGGTTAAATTCATATTTAAATATCGGCTCAATACCCTTTTCTTTAAACAACGCCATAATGCTTAATTCATAACGACCTTTACTGACAATAAGTGGTTCGTCCATCAGTTCTTCGACCGTGACTGTACTATTGGCCGCCAGGGGATGATTTTCAGGCACCACTACGGTGAATTTATCTCGGTAAATGGGGACGCAATACATACCGTTGACCGGAAAAGGAACGAAACCGGCATCAATACTTCCGTCCTGCAGCGAATCAATAATAGCCGTACTGTTCTCTTCATAGGGGATAATTTTTACATTTGAATGATGGCTTTCAAAATAGCGAATGACGCCGGGTAAAATGCAGGCGCAGGCGCTGGGAAAACAGCCAATCCGTAGCGTACGGGCCGGGTTCTTTTTTTCTTGTTCGGCAATCTCTTTTACCGCGTTGACGTCGCGCTGGATCGCGCGTAAGTGCCTGACGATGCGGCTACCGGCGGCGGTAAGCTCAATCTCTTTACGACGCTCACGAATCAATATGTCAACGCCGAGCTCCTCCTCAAGCGCGGAGATGGCCTGGCTGACGGCGGATTGCGTCATGTATAGCCGTTTGCTGGCTTCGGTAAATCCGCCGTACTCCAGTACGGCAAGCAGGGCGTGGATTTGGGTTAGCGTCATTAGTAAAACCTAATCAATATAATTAAAACGATTAATTTTTCTAATAGAGTGCACTTGTTTATACTGTGATTCTATCGAATACATCACATTTTGACGCACCTGATAGGTGTTCAGTTGAGCTGAGCGTTGCCTGCGTGCGCCATCTGAACGGGTCGTTAAGAATGAAAGAAAAATTATGGACGAAGGATTTTTGGGCAATCACCATAGTCAGTTTTATTATCTTTTTTGTTTTTTATGTACTGCTAACTTTATTACCCATTTATATCGCTGACCACCTGCATGCTTCTGCAGATAAGGCCGGGCTGTTAGTGACATGTTTCCTGGCCGCGGCAATTGTTATTCGGCCATTTGCCGGACAGTGGGTGGGAAAATATTCGAATAAAAAGATTCTGGTGCTCTCTTCTCTGGCTTTTTTGGTGATTACCGCGCTGTATCCGGTTTGCCATTCTATCGAGTCGCTGCTCTTTATCCGCGTACTTCATGGGATTACGTTTGGTGTTATTACCACGGTAAAAGGAACTATTTCAGCGCGGTTAATTCCGGCCTCCCGACGTGGAGAGGGCATCAGCTTTTTCTCTTTAGCGATGGGCCTTGCGATGGTCGTAGGACCGTGGATCGGTTTGAATATGGCCCGCTGGAACGCGTTCACTGCCGCATTCTGGCTTTGTTCCGCTGTAGCGGCGTTAGGGATTGTACTTTCCCTGATTGTGACGGTCCCTCCGGTAATTCGTCATGCCGATGGTTCGAAACCGAATCTGGGTTTTGCCGCGATGTTTGACCGCGCCGCCTTGCCTTTTGCGCTGGTCACCTTTTTTATGACTTTCTCCTATGCCGGCGTATCGGCTTTCCTGGCGCTGTATGCGCGTGAGCTGGATTTAATGGCGGCGGCCAGTAATTTCCTGCTGTGCTACGCGATTTTCCTGATGATATGCCGTACCTTCACCGGGAATATTTGTGATAAAAAAGGGCCGAAATATGTTGTTTTCCCATGCCTGTTGGCTTTTACCATCGGTCTGGTGGCGCTGGGCTACACCAATGGCAGCATCATGATGATTATTTCCGGCGGTCTCATCGGTATCGGCTACGGTTCGGTCACGCCGGTTTTCCAGACGCAAATTATCAGCTCGGTTGAACCGCATAAAATCGGCGTGGCGAATTCACTGTTCTTTAACGCGATGGATGCCGGAATGGCGATTGGCGCCTTTATCATGGGAATGATGGTTGAGTCGGTTGGCTATCGTATGATTTATGTCGCTGGCGCGGTGCTGGTGGTACTCGCTGGCGCACTGTATGCCGTGCAGATGAAAAAACGTGGCGTGATGCCTTTGGTTTCCACCAGCGAGTTGCACTGAGTTACATCTCGATTTCGATATCGCCTTTTGCCCTGCAGCAGCAGGGCAAAATCTCTCCCGGCTGGATAAACGCTAAAGGTTCCGTAATCCAGTCAACCTGACCGGCAACCAGTCGGGTACGACAGGAGCCGCAATAACCTTCGCGGCACTGATACTCCACCTCAACGTTATGCGATTCCAGCGCGGCCAGCAGAGAAGGGTGTTCATCCTGGCACAGCAGTTGTGTGCCAGTGATACGCAGCGTGACGCGTCCCATCAGAGCTGGAAATTACTCAGATCGTCGGTATCGACTTCCGAATCGATTTGTCCGACCAGATAAGAGCTAACTTCCACTTCCTGTGGCGCGACCTGAACGTTATCGGACACCAGCCAGGTATTGATCCACGGGATTGGGTTAGAGCGGGTCTGGAACGGCAGATCCAGCCCTACCGCCTGCATACGAATATTAGTAATATATTCAACGTATTGACACAGGATATCTTTATTCAGGCCGATCATCGAACCGTCGCGGAACAGATAGTCCGCCCACTCTTTTTCCTGCTGCGCCGCCTGCACGAACAGGTCATAACATTCCTGTTTACACTCTTCGGCGATTTCCGCCATCTCCGGGTCGTCCACGCCGCTACGCAACAGGTTCAGCATATGTTGCGTGCCGGTCAGATGCAGAGCTTCGTCACGGGCGATCAGACGGATAATTTTGGCGTTGCCTTCCATCAGTTCACGCTCGGCAAATGCGAAAGAGCAGGCGAAGCTGACGTAGAAGCGAATGGCTTCCAGCGCGTTCACGCTCATCAGGCACAGATACAGTTTTTTCTTCAGCTCACGCAGATTCACGACAACCGTTTTGCCATTAACGGTATGGGTGCCTTCACCGAGCAGGTGCCAGTAACTGGTCATCTCAATAAGTTCGTCGTAGTAGGCGGAGATCCCTTCGGCGCGCTTCTGAATTTGCTCATTGGTCACGATATCGTCAAAAACGACAGCCGGATCGTTGACGATGTTACGAATAATGTGGGTGTAGGATCGTGAGTGAATCGTCTCAGAAAACGCCCAGGTCTCTACCCACGTCTCCAGCTCCGGGATGGAAATGAGCGGCAGCAGGGCGACGTTCGGGCTACGTCCCTGAATGGAATCCAGCAGCGTCTGGTATTTGAGGTTGCTGATGAAGATATGTTTTTCGTGCTCCGGCAACGCCTGATAATCGATACGATCGCGGGAGACGTCGACCTCTTCCGGACGCCAGAAGAAAGAGAGCTGCTTTTCGATCAGTTTTTCGAAGATGTCATATTTCTGCTGGTCATAGCGTGCAACGTTGACCGGCTGGCCAAAGAACATGGGTTCCTTGAGCTGATCGTTTTTCGTCTGTGAAAAAGTGGTGTATGCCATTGAAGTGAATCCTTTATGGGATGAGCGCCGGATGGCGGCGCAAGCGCCTTATCCGGCCTACAAACCGTACAATCGTAGGCCGGGTAAGCATAGCGCTACCCGGCACTATTCATCAGATCTTACAAGCGCCGCTTTCGCAGCCATCGTCCTGAATAGAAGGCGCCAAATCGTCCTGCGCATCTTCCGCGCCGTCGCGGGTATTTTGATAGTACAGCGTTTTCACGCCAAACTTATACGCGGTGAGCAAATCTTTCAGCAGTTGCTGCATCGGCACTTTTCCTGACGGGAAACGTGACGGATCGTAGTTGGTATTGGCGGAAATCGACTGATCGATAAACTTCTGCATGATACCCACCAGTTGCAGATAACCGTCGTTGTTCGGCATCTCCCACAACAGTTCGTAAGCGTCTTTCAGATGCTCATAATCCGGCACGACCTGACGCAAAATACCGTCTTTCGAGGCCTTGATGCTGACGTAGCCGCGCGGCGGCTCAATGCCGTTGGTGGCGTTGGAGATCTGGGACGACGTTTCCGACGGCATTAGCGCCGATAGCGTGGAGTTACGCAGACCGTGGGTTTTGATCGACTCACGCAGCTGTTCCCAGTCGTAGTGCAGCGGTTCGTTGACGATCGCATCCAGATCTTTTTTGTAGGTGTCGATCGGCAAAATGCCTTTTGCATAGGTGGTTTCGTTGAACCATGGGCAGGCGCCTTGCTCTTTCGCCAGTTCGTTGGACGCTTTAAGCAGATAGTACTGAATGGCTTCGAAGGTTTTATGCGTCAGATTATTGGCGCTGCCGTCGGAATAACGTTTACCGTTTTTCGCCAGCCAGTAGGCGAAGTTAATCACGCCAATGCCCAGCGTACGACGGCCCATTGCGCCGCGTTTGGCAGCCGGAATCGGGTAATCCTGATAATCGAGCAGAGCATCCAAAGCGCGTACTGCCAGAATAGCCAGTTCTTCCAGCTCGTCCAGAGTTTTAATGGCGCCCAGGTTGAATGCAGACAGCGTACACAACGCAATTTCGCCGTTTTCATCGTTGACATCGTTCAGCGGTTTGGTCGGCAGGGCAATCTCCAGACACAGGTTAGACTGGCGTACCGGGGCGACAACCGGATCGAACGGACTGTGAGTATTGCAGTGGTCAACGTTCTGGATATAGATACGACCGGTAGAGGCGCGTTCCTGCATCATCAGCGAGAACAGTTCGACCGCTTTCACACGCTGTTTGCGGATGCTGTCGTCGTTTTCATATTTCACGTACAGGCGTTCGAATTCGTCCTGGTCGGCGAAGAACGCATCGTATAGCCCGGGTACATCGGACGGACTGAACAGCGTAATGTCGCCGCCCTTCAGCAGGCGGGTATACATCAGTTTGTTGATCTGTACGCCGTAATCCATGTGACGTACGCGGTTGCCTTCCACGCCGCGGTTGTTTTTCAGCACCAGCAGGCTTTCCACTTCCAGGTGCCACATCGGATAGAACAGTGTCGCCGCGCCGCCGCGCACGCCGCCCTGCGAGCAGGATTTCACCGCCGTCTGGAAGTGCTTGTAGAACGGAATACAGCCGGTGTGGAACGCTTCGCCGCCACGAATCGGGCTGCCCAGCGCACGAATGCGGCCAGCGTTGATACCGATACCGGCGCGCTGAGAAACGTATTTCACGATAGCGCTGGAGGTGGCGTTGATGGAATCCAGACTGTCGCCACACTCGATCAGTACGCAGGAGCTGAACTGACGGGTTGGGGTACGCACACCGGACATGATGGGCGTCGGCAGCGAGATTTTGAACGTAGAGACCGCATCGTAAAAACGTTTTACATAGTCAAGACGCGTTTCACGCGGGTAGTTCGAGAACAGGCAGGCCGCTACCAGAATGTAGAGGAACTGTGCGCTTTCATAGATTTCGCCGGTCACGCGGTTTTGCACCAGATATTTCCCTTCCAGCTGCTTAACGGCAGCGTAGGAGAAGGTCATATCGCGATCGTGAACGATAAACGAATCCATCTGCTTGAACTCTTCTTCCGTGTAGTCTTCCAGCAGATGATTGTCGTATTTGCCAAGCTCAACCATTTTTACCACATGGTGGTAAAGTGCGGGCGGCTCAAACTGGCCGAAGGCTTTCTTACGCAGGTGGAAAATCGCCAGACGCGCAGCCAGGTATTGATAATCCGGCGCATCGCGAGAGATCAGGTCTGCGGCGGCCTTAATGATAGTTTCATGGATATCGGAGGTCTTAATCCCATCATAAAACTGAATATGCGAGCGTAGCTCGACCTGAGAAACCGATACGTTATTCAGTCCTTCTGCCGCCCAATCAAGCACGCGATGAATTTTGTCGAGATTGATGCGCTCAGTACGGCCGTCACGCTTTGTCACCAGCAGACTCTGATTCATGTGGTTTTCTACCTGTTTACCTGTCCGTGAAAGAAAAATATCCCCCCGCTTATCCACAACGCTACGTTGTGACTAACTCTGTGGATAAATACTATATATAGGGGGTAATCGATAAGTGAAACGCTATATGGTGAGTATTCTAGTAGGGATTCTTTTGAGTACAAGAGTTGATTTTGGCGTTAAATTGCGGTTGCAAAAGCGTAAGAATCGCTAAATGCGCGTCTGATAAGGCCTGGAGAGGATGTCAACAATTCATAAAAAAAAATCAAAATTTGATCGAATGCTGATTTCTTCATCGAAGAGAAAGGTTGCGCCCGATGATCTAACGCAACCCTTATAGGAAAATTCTTTGATGTCAGGCTTTTTTAGCGCGGGTATGCAACATGTAGTTAACGTCTACTCCGGGACCGAGTTTGAAAGTATTGGTTATCGGGTTGTAGTGCAGCCCGGTGATATGTTGCTCTTTCAGGACGGTTTCATCTACCCAGCTTAACAGTTCAGCAGGCTTAATGAATTTCTTCACGTCGTGCGTGCCTTTTGGCACCATGCGCAGAATATACTCAGCGCCGACGACCGCCATCAGCCAGGATTTTCCATTGCGGTTCAACGTTGAGAAGAACACCTCGCCGCCGGGTTTAACCAGTTGGGCGCAGGCGTGGACGACCGATTGCGGATCGGGAACATGCTCCAGCATTTCCATACAGGTGACGACGTCGTATTGCTGGGCGTGTTTTGCCGCATGTTCCTCAACCGTCTCCTGCACGTACTCTACCTCGATGCCGCTTTCCAGCGCATGCAGTTTGGCGACCTGCAAAGGCTCAAAGCCCATATCCAACCCGGTAACGGTAGCGCCTTCGCGTGCCATACTTTCCGCCAGAATGCCTCCGCCGCAGCCGACGTCGAGTACCTTTTTACCAAACAGGCCGCCTGAGCGCTCAGTAATGTAGCCAAGGCGTAGAGGGTTGATGCGATGCAATGGCTTGAATTCGCCCTCCAGATCCCACCAGCGCGACGCGACGGCTTCGAATTTGGCGATTTCATTATGGTCAACGTTGTGAGCTACCGACGGTTTTTCAGTGTTCATGAGTACATGAGATTCCGCTATTGATCTATCGGGGCAGTATAGCAGGTGCAAAGTCGCTGCGTTATATCTACTGCCGTCTTTATTACGCTTTCAGCGCAAGAAGTTTTCTTGCGCGTTCTGTAAAACCGCTACCGATGTGGTGCGTGATAAAATTACAGACGCCCTCGACGTTGTTGTTTTTTAACATATCCAAAATAGTGGCATGTCCACGGTTAGAGCTGGTGATATATTCAGCGGTAAAATCCAGTCTGTAGCGAATTGCCAATAAACGTGCTGAGATCAACAGGTGTGCTTGTGAAATGTATTTATTATCGGCATATTTCACAAAAACATAATGAAAATCATGATCCAGTTTGAGATAAGCTTGCGTATCTCGCTCTGCATTAATTTTTGCTGACTTCGATAAAATATTGCTTAATTCGACTATGACATTGTTAGCATTTTTCTCCATCGCTTCACGAATTGCGCCCTGTTCAAGGATAACCCTCATTTTGATGAGATCATTGATATCCTCGTCGGTGACAGAAAAAACAAATGTCCCACTGCGGGGAATGATGTTGACCAAGTTTTCATTATAGCTCAGCCAAATAAAAGCTTCACGAATTGGTGTTTTACTTACCATCAGAATATTTGATAGTTCATTTTCACTGATCGCTTGCCCAAGATCGAAATCGCCATGGATAATCATCTCCCTTATTTTCTCTTTAATCACCTGGGTGATGGATTTGGGTATTTCAATTGATATGTGACTAAAGTCACGCTTTAATCTATTTTTCATTTTCTTCTCCTCCATGGTTAAACCCGGCTCCATTGTAATTAATTTATTCAAAATTAACGGATCTAATATATCAGATATAAGAAAATTTACATACTTTATTGTTGTTATTGTATATTTCATTAAGTTTGCTTGCTGATATATCAGATATGACACATTAGCTTTTGAATTGTATTGTTTTTTACGTAACATCGATTCCGGTCAATACCCTTATTCATTGAATCATAAAAGGTGATGCAAAATGAGTAGTCCACAAGAAAATTTATACGATGCAATTCGTATTGTAAAAAGGAAAATCATTCCTTTGGCCTTTATTCTTTACTTTTTTAACTATATGGATCGTGTCAATATTGGGTTTGCTGCATTACGCATGAATGAATCTCTCGGTATTACGCCTGAGGATTTCGCTAATATTTCTTCTATATTCTTCATATCATATTTAATCTTTCAAATTCCGAGTAGCATTGGCTTGCAAAAGCTTGGTGCAAGAAAATGGATTAGTTCCATTATTATCGGCTGGGGAGCGGTAACAGGGCTGATTTTTTTTGCTAAAGATACTCAACATATTTTGCTGGCTCGCATTTTTTTGGGGGTATTTGAAGCTGGCTTTTTCCCGGGCATGGTTTATTATCTTGCATGCTGGTTCCCGGCTCGTGAACGCGGAAAAGTCAATAGTTTCTTCATGTTATCTATTGCTGTTGCATCGGTATTGGCTGCACCGATGTCTGGTTGGATCATCGAGCATTTGAATACCCCGGATTATGAAGGCTGGCGCTGGCTTTTTGCTATTGAAGGTATCCCTACCGTATTCCTTGGCATCCTGACATTTTATTTACTGCCTGACAGTCCAGAAAAGGCTAAATGGCTTACGCCACAGCAGATATCGGCCTTAGTTAATAAATTACGTACTGACAATGAAACCGCAGCTGCATTAAATAAAAATACCAACTCATCCTTTCTTTCCGTAATCAAAAATCCAGTTTTGCTTCAGCTTTCTTTCGCCTACATGTTGATTCAGGCGGCTGCTCTGGCGGCAAACTACTGGTTGCCGGGGTTGGTGAAGGGATTTTCAGCTGATTTTACGGATACTGACGTTGGTTTAATCATGAGTATTCCGTTTATTTTCGCTATGTTCAGCATGCCCTGGTGGGGCTGGCATTCCGATAAAAAGAATGAACGAAAATGGCATGCTGCATTACCCATGTTTCTGGCAGGCTGTGGTTTTCTGATGATTGCTCTTGTCCCCTCAATGTCGTTGAGAATGCTGGGGCTAACGTTCTATGGTGTTGGGATCCTCAGCTATTACGGACCTTACTGGGCGCTGCCTTCTGCATTATTGTCGCCGTCAGGGTTGGCTATCAGCATTGCGTTTATTAACTCATGTTCAAGTCTTGGCGGATTCCTGATTAATAAATCACTGGGATTCGTTTCTACTCATTATGGTGCGACAGGAATATTTATTGTAGAGGCAATACTTTGCTTCGCTGCGGTAGCCGTTCTGGCGTTAATGAAAATTGATGTGAAAAAAGAAAAAAGCCAACAAACAAATGTTGTATCACGAACCTGATAAATGGAGAAATTATGAAAATTACGTCTATTGAAGTTTTTGACTGTGAATTAAAAAAAAGAGATCAAACGATGTCCTCCTATAATCCAGTACTTATTCGGGTGAATACCGACTCAGGATTAAGTGGTATTGGCGAAGTAGGACTGGCCTATGGCGCAGGCGCTAAAGCTGGCGTAGGGATCATCAGAGATCTGGCGCCATTGATTGTGGGTGAAGATCCACTAAATATCGAAAAAATTTGGGAGTTCTTTTTCAGAAAGACTTTTTGGGGGATGGGGGGCGGGAACGTTTTTTATGCCGGAATGAGCGCTATTGATATTGCTCTTTGGGATATCAAAGGTAAATATTTAGGTGTACCTGTTTATCAGCTCCTTGGCGGGAAAACTAATGAAAAATTAAGAACCTATGCTAGTCAGTTACAATTTGGTTGGGGGGATAAACGCCAGATATTAGTGACACCTGATGAATATGCTGAGGCGGCGCGTGCGGCTCTTGACGATGGATATGATGCGATTAAAGTGGATCCACTCGAAATCGATCGTAATGGCGATGACTGTGTTTTTCAGAATAAAAATCGTAACTATTCAGGATTGTTACTGGCCGATCAATTAAAAATGGGGGAAGCGCGAATTGCCGCTATGCGTGAAGCAATGGGGGATGATGCTGATATTATCGTGGAAATCCATTCTCTTCTCGGTACAAACTCAGCTATTCAATTTGCGAAGGCGATAGAAAAGTATCGTATCTTTCTTTATGAAGAACCGATTCATCCATTAAATTCTGATAATATGCAGAAAGTTTCCCGTTCAACAACGATTCCAATCGCCACTGGCGAGCGTTCCTACACAAGATGGGGATACAGGGAATTACTGGAGAAGCAGTCTATTGCCGTAGCGCAACCTGATTTGTGTCTCTGCGGCGGAATTACCGAAGGAAAGAAAATCTGTGACTATGCTAATATTTATGACACCACTGTACAGGTGCATGTTTGCGGCGGTCCTGTTTCCACGGTAGCCGCGCTGCATATGGAAACAGCAATTCCCAACTTTATTATTCATGAGCATCATACCAATGCGATGAAAGCATCTATTCGGGAACTTTGTACCCACGATTATCAACCGGAAAATGGCTATTATGTCGCGCCGGAACAGCCCGGATTGGGTCAGGAATTAAACGATGAGGTAGTGAAAGAATACCTGGCCTATGTGATTAAATAGCATCTGGTGATACTGATTATGGTTTATGCCTCCCGGCATATCCCCTAAATAATTCGAGTTGCAGGATAAAATGGTTAACCGTCTTGAACAGCGCTTGCGCTAACCCCGACGGGGCGAGGCCCAGGGATGGGCCGAGTAACTTGCCGCCAACGCACATGAAACTTGAAGTATGACGGGTATACACGGGAGGTATTGATTTTCCAGCCTCTTCCTGGCCAGGCCCCGATCTCCCCTGTGTCGCCTCTGAAGCCGATCGCCAATAAACGCCGAGACCACGCTTATAAATGAAGAGAGCATGCGGCACCCGAATAAAGCATTGTCTGGCTGCATTCCGTTTACCAGTACGTGGGCGAATGTGTTATAATTTGCGACCTTTGAATCCGGGATACAGTAGAGGGATAGCGGTTAGATGAGCGACCTTGCGAGAGAAATTACACCGGTCAACATTGAGGAAGAGCTGAAGAGCTCCTATCTGGATTATGCGATGTCGGTCATTGTTGGCCGTGCGCTGCCGGATGTCCGAGATGGCCTGAAGCCGGTACACCGTCGCGTACTTTACGCCATGAACGTATTGGGCAATGACTGGAACAAAGCCTATAAAAAATCTGCCCGTGTCGTTGGTGACGTAATCGGTAAATACCATCCCCACGGCGATTTCGCAGTGTATGGCACCATCGTTCGTATGGCGCAGCCATTCTCGCTGCGTTACATGCTGGTGGATGGTCAGGGTAACTTCGGTTCTATTGACGGCGACTCCGCGGCGGCAATGCGTTATACGGAGATCCGTCTGGCGAAAATCGCCCACGAACTGATGGCCGATCTCGAAAAAGAGACGGTGGACTTCGTGGATAACTATGACGGTACGGAAAAAATTCCGGACGTCATGCCGACCAAAATTCCGAATCTGCTGGTGAACGGTTCTTCCGGTATCGCAGTTGGTATGGCGACGAATATCCCGCCGCACAACCTGACGGAAGTGATTAACGGCTGCCTGGCGTATATCGACAACGAAGACATCAGCATTGAAGGGCTGATGGAACATATTCCGGGTCCGGACTTCCCGACCGCCGCGATCATCAACGGTCGTCGTGGTATCGAAGAAGCCTACCGTACCGGTCGTGGCAAAGTGTACATCCGCGCCCGCGCGGAAGTTGAAGCTGACGCGAAAACGGGCCGTGAAACCATCATCGTCCATGAAATTCCCTATCAGGTGAACAAAGCGCGCCTGATCGAGAAAATCGCTGAGCTGGTGAAAGATAAACGCGTGGAAGGCATCAGCGCGCTGCGTGACGAATCCGACAAAGACGGTATGCGCATCGTGATTGAAGTGAAACGCGATGCGGTGGGCGAGGTGGTGCTTAATAATCTCTACTCCCAGACCCAGCTACAGGTTTCCTTCGGTATTAACATGGTGGCGCTGCATCACGGCCAGCCGAAGATCATGAACCTGAAAGACATCATTTCAGCGTTCGTGCGCCACCGCCGTGAAGTGGTGACGCGTCGTACTATTTTTGAACTGCGTAAAGCCCGTGACCGCGCGCATATCCTTGAAGCTCTGGCGATTGCGCTAGCTAACATCGACCCGATTATCGAACTGATTCGCCGCGCGCCAACGCCGGCGGAAGCAAAAGCGGCGCTGATTTCGCGTCCGTGGGACCTAGGCAACGTTGCTGCGATGCTGGAGCGCGCCGGTGATGACGCCGCGCGTCCGGAATGGCTGGAGCCAGAATTTGGCGTGCGTGACGGTCAGTACTACCTGACTGAACAGCAGGCGCAGGCGATTCTGGATCTGCGTTTGCAGAAACTGACCGGCCTGGAGCATGAAAAACTGCTCGACGAATACAAAGAGTTGCTGGAGCAGATTGCTGAACTGCTGCACATTCTGGGCAGCGCCGATCGCCTGATGGAAGTGATCCGCGAAGAGATGGAGTTAATTCGCGATCAGTTCGGCGATGAGCGTCGTACCGAAATCACCGCCAACAGCGCCGATATTAATATCGAAGATCTGATTAGCCAGGAAGATGTTGTCGTGACGCTGTCTCACCAGGGTTACGTCAAATATCAACCGCTGACAGATTACGAAGCGCAACGTCGTGGTGGGAAAGGTAAATCTGCCGCGCGTATTAAAGAAGAAGACTTTATCGACCGTCTGCTGGTGGCCAACACCCATGACACCATCCTCTGCTTCTCCAGCCGGGGCCGTCTGTACTGGATGAAGGTCTATCAGTTGCCGGAAGCCAGCCGTGGCGCGCGCGGTCGTCCGATCGTTAACCTGCTGCCGCTGGAAGCCAACGAACGTATCACCGCGATTCTGCCGGTTCGTGAATACGAAGAAGGCGTCAACGTCTTTATGGCGACCGCCAGCGGTACCGTGAAGAAAACGGCGCTGACCGAATTCAGCCGTCCGCGTTCCGCCGGTATTATCGCGGTGAACCTCAACGATGGCGACGAGCTGATTGGCGTTGACCTGACTTCTGGTTCTGACGAAGTCATGCTGTTCTCGGCCGCGGGTAAAGTGGTGCGCTTCAAAGAAGACGCCGTCCGTGCGATGGGGCGTACCGCGACCGGTGTGCGCGGTATTAAGCTGGCGGGAGACGATAAAGTCGTCTCTCTGATCATCCCACGCGGCGAAGGCGCTATTCTGACCGTAACGCAAAACGGCTACGGGAAGCGTACCGCAGCGGACGAGTACCCGACCAAGTCTCGTGCGACGCAGGGCGTTATCTCTATCAAAGTGACCGAGCGCAACGGTTCCGTTGTCGGTGCGGTACAGGTAGACGATTGCGACCAGATCATGATGATCACGGATGCCGGTACTCTGGTGCGTACCCGTGTGTCCGAGATCAGCGTAGTGGGACGTAATACCCAGGGCGTTATCCTTATCCGCACGGCGGAAGATGAAAACGTGGTGGGTCTGCAACGCGTTGCTGAACCGGTAGATGACGAAGAACTCGACGCTATCGACGGCAGCGTGGCCGAAGGGGATGAGGATATCGCCCCGGAAGCGGAAAGCGATGACGACGTTGCGGATGACGCTGACGAGTAATGTTATTGCTGTGCGAGGGCCGGATATCCGGCCCTTTTTCTTTGCCGTTGCGGGCTACGTCATTTACCGCTACCTTAGTCACACTCTATTTACATCCTGAGGCGGAGCTTCGCCCCTTTGAAATACCTTGCTTCCTTTCGAACTACGCTGAAAGTCTCGCGCTACTTATTCAGAGCGTTAGCGTTACTCATTTGGCTCTTAATCGCCTTTGTTTCGGTGTTTTACATCGTCAATGCCCTGCACCAGCGGGAGTCTGAAATTCGTCAGGAGTTCAACCTTAGCTCCGATCAGGCGCAGCGTTTTATCCAGCGCACGTCGGACGTGATGAAAGAGCTCAAATATATCGCCGAGAACCGTTTAACGGCGGAAAACGGCGTCATGTCGTCGCGTGCGCGTGATGACAAAATGGTGGTGCCGGACTTTGAACCGCTATTTGCCGACTCAGACTGTGCGGCGATGGGCTCCGCCTGGCGTGGATCGCTGGAGTCGCTGGCCTGGTTTATGCGTTACTGGCGCGACAACTTTTCAGCGGCGTATGATCTTAACCGCGTTTTCCTGATTGGCAGCGATAACCTCTGTATGGCGAATTTCGGCCTGCGTGAAATGCCCGTGGAGCGCGATGATGCGTTAAAAGCGTTACATGAGCGGATTATGAAATACCGCAACGCGCCGCAGGAAGAAAGTGGGAATAACCTTTTCTGGATAAGCCAGGGCGCGCGTCAGGGCGTGGGCTACTTTTATGCGCTGACGCCGGTGTATCTGGCCAACCGTCTGCAGGCGCTGCTGGGCGTCGAGCAGTCCATCCGTATGGAAAATTTTTTCACGCCCGGCAGTTTGCCGATGGGCGTCACTATTATTGATGAGAACGGCCATTCGCTGATTTCGTTGACCGGTCCTGACGGCAATATTAAAGCGGAGCCGCGCTGGATGCAGGAGCGCTCCTGGTTTGGTTATACGCCAGGTTTTCGCGAACTGGTACTCAAAAAAAGCCTGCCGCCATCCTCGCTCAGTATTGTCTATTCTGTGCCTGTAGATTTAGTCCTGGAGCGTATTCGTATTCTTATCCTGAATGCTATCCTGCTGAACGTGCTGGTGGGCGCAGGGCTGTTTACGCTTGCGCGGATGTATGAGCGGCGAATTTTCATTCCGGCGGAGAGCGATGCCCAGCGTCTGGAAGAACATGAACAGTTCAACCGTAAAATCGTTGCCTCCGCGCCGGTGGGGATCTGTATTCTGCGTACTATTGATGGTGTCAATATTCTGAGTAACGAACTGGCGCACACCTACCTGAACATGCTCACGCATGAAGACAGACAGCGCCTGACGCAAATCATTTGCGGCCAGCAGGTCAACTTTGTTGATGTATTGACCAGCAATAATACCAATTTGCAAATTAGCTTCGTCCATTCCCGCTATCGCAATGAAAACGTCGCGATTTGCGTGTTGGTAGATGTGAGTACGCGCGTCAAAATGGAAGAGTCGCTGCAGGAGATGGCGCAGGCGGCGGAACAGGCGAGCCAGTCTAAATCCATGTTCCTTGCGACGGTCAGCCATGAATTGCGCACACCGCTGTACGGTATCATTGGCAATCTCGATCTGCTGCAAACCAAAGAGCTGCCAAAAGGCGTGGATCGTCTGGTCACGGCGATGAATAACTCCTCCAGTCTGTTGCTGAAAATTATCAGCGACATTCTCGACTTCTCGAAAATTGAGTCGGAACAGCTAAAGATTGAGCCGCGCGAATTTTCACCGCGAGAGGTGATGAACCATATCACCGCCAATTATCTGCCGCTGGTGGTGCGTAAGCAGCTCGGCCTGTATTGTTTTATTGAGCCTGACGTGCCGGTATCGCTGAACGGCGACCCGATGCGTTTACAGCAGGTCATTTCAAACCTGTTGAGCAACGCCATTAAGTTTACCGATATTGGCTGCATCGTGCTGCATGTGCGCTGTGATGGGGATTATCTCAGCATTCGCGTGCGGGATACCGGCGTCGGTATTCCGGCAAAAGAGGTGGTTCCCCTGTTCGATCCCTTCTTCCAGGTGGGAACCGGCGTACAGCGTAACTTTCAGGGGACCGGTCTGGGGCTGGCGATTTGCGAAAAATTGATCAGCATGATGGACGGCGATATTTCCGTCGATTCGGAGCCGGGCATGGGAAGCCAGTTTACGCTGCGTATCCCGCTTTATGGCGCGCAATACCCAGTGAAAAAGAGTGTGGAAGGACTCGCCGGAACCTGCTGTTGGCTGGCGGTGCGCAATACTTCTTTGTGCCAGTTTATTGAGACCAGTCTGGCGCGTAGCGGCGTTCATACGCAGCGTTATGAAGGGCAAGAACCCGCCGCGGACGATATTTTGATTGTCGATGACGCGCTGGAGCATACCTGGCAGGGGAGGGCGGCGGTCGTCTTTTGCCGCCGTCATATCGGGATTCCGTTGGAAAGAGCGCCGGGCGAGTGGGTGCATAGTGTGGCGTCGGTGCATGAGTTGCCCGCACTGTTGGCGCGTATTTATAGTATTGAGCTGGATAGTGAAGCGCTTTCCAGCGCATTGCCGACGACGGATAAAACCGCAGATTCAAATGACGACATGATGATTCTGGTCGTTGACGATCATCCGATCAATCGCCGTCTGCTGGCCGATCAATTGGGATCGCTGGGATATCAGTGTAAGACAGCCAATGATGGTGTGGACGCTCTGAATGTTCTGAGTAAAAATGCTATCGATATTGTTCTGAGCGATGTGAACATGCCGAACATGGACGGCTATCGCCTGACGCAGCGTATCCGTCAGCTTGGGCTGACGCTGCCTGTCGTCGGCGTGACGGCGAACGCGCTGGCGGAAGAGAAACAACGTTGCCTGGAGTCCGGTATGGACAGCTGTTTGTCGAAGCCTGTGACGCTGGATGTGTTGAAACAGACGCTGGCGGTGTATGCCGAGCGGGTACGTAAAACGCGGGCATAAAAAATGCCGGATGGCGGCGTCGCCTGTCCGGCCTGTAAAAGATGAGTCGACTGGTAGGCCTGATAAGCGTAGCGCCATCAGGCTGGGTAACATAAAAGCGATTTATTCTTTGTCTGTCGGACTCAGGGTGACGGAAGAGAGATAGTTGAGCAGCGCGATATCATTTTCTACGCCCAGTTTCATCATCGCCGATTTCTTCTGGCTGCTGATGGTCTTAATGCTGCGGTTGAGCTTCTTGGCGATTTCGGTGACCAGGAAACCCTCGGCGAACAGGCGTAATACTTCGCTCTCTTTTGGCGACAGGCGCTTATCGCCGTAACCGCCTGCGCTGATTTTTTCCAGCAGACGAGAAACGCTTTCTGGGGTGAATTTTTTGCCTTTTTGCAGCGCGGCCAGCGCCTTAGGCAGATCGGTTGGCGCACCCTGTTTGAGTACGATCCCTTCAATATCAAGATCCAACACGGCGCTCAGGATCGCCGGATTGTTGTTCATGGTCAGAACGATAATAGACAGGCTCGGAAAATGACGCTTGATGTACTTGATCAAGGTGATCCCATCGCCGTATTTATCTCCCGGCATGGAGAGGTCAGTGATCAACACATGCGCATCTAATTTCGGCAGGTTGTTGATCAATGCTGTGGAATCTTCAAATTCGCCGACAACATTCACCCACTCGATTTGTTCAAGTGATTTGCGAATACCGAACAGTACAATCGGGTGGTCATCGGCAATAATTACGTTCATATTGTTCATGTATTGGGCTACCTTGCTACAGCAAGCTTTTGACGTAGGCGTCAATGTCGCTGATATATTTTTCTATACCTGGAGCATCTTTCTCACGAATCAGATGTTCCAGCGTTTCACATAACTGCTTGCCGGGTACCAGATTAAGCATGGCAAACACCCCTTTCAGGCGGTGGGCCGTTTGGGCCAGCGCAGCGAAATCGCTGGTTGCCGCCTCAGTATACAACCTCTTAACATCATCCGGTACTGTGTCTACAAATAGCGCATAATAGCCGCTGGCATGAAGCTCGGCATTTTCATCTCCGCCGAGCGGGGAGGCGGGAATCTCTTCCTGCGCCAGCTGCTCTTCGATAAGTTGTAGTACAGCTTCCTGCATAGCATTGCTCATATTAAAGTTGACGCGCAACTGACCCGGGCCAATTTTCCGCACGCCTGACTCATCATCGCTTAAAAGCAAGCCCGAGGCAGTAAGATTAGACGGATTATCCGTTAAAAAGAGATCATATTCTTGACTTATCTGCCTTTCATCCGGCGTGATGCAGGTGGCGCCCCAGTTTTCTAACTGACGCAGCACAATCGCGCGAACCTCGTTGGACGTCACATCGACCATCACGCTCACGTCGTCCAGCAGGCGCTCTTCGACCTGAGTATGCTGATCGTGAGGAAGCATTTTGACATGAACGGTATAGCGCGTGCCCAGCGTTTCTCGCGCTTTAATGTTGAGATGACCGCCCAGTTTGCGCGCCAGTTGATTGCACAGCCAGAAGGTGAGCGGATTCGCTTTGCCGTAACGATCGCCCTGCGTTTCATTCATATACGGGAAATGCAGATTATCAATCTCGTTTAACGTTACACCTTCGCCCGTATCCAGAATACGGAAAGTCAGACGCTCCGCGATAGATTCATCCTGCTCGACTTCAAGCGTAATTTTACCTATAGCGGTCGTTGTGACGGCATACTGAATCAACAGCAGCAAAATTCGGCGCAGGGCGTCGCGATCGCCCCAGCGTTCATCGTTGCCGCTAAGATGGTTATTAATCAGCAGTTGCAGCCCTTTACGCTTAATGGCGGGCAGCACTTCCGGCACGACTTCGTCAATAAGATCCTGCAGGGAGAACAGCGTTGCTTCGCTCTTCCATGCGTCATTTTCCAGCATATTCGCCAGTTGGATTTCATCGATCATACGTACCAATACATCCGCCTGATCCGCCAGTTTCAGGCTTTCCGGCGTGGTGACTGCCGCGGCGTTAACCGCCAGTTGGCGTACGGGCTCTTTAAGCGTGTTGCTGATATTTTGCATAAAGGCGGCGCGGCCCTGCTGATTCTTCTCATACAAACGCTGCGCCTGTTTAAGCTTCTTATTCACCAGCACTTCCCGGTCCTGATCGCGAATAATAAAGATCTGCGTGCGGGGGGCGATCTGGCTGCGAAACAGACGGATCTCATACAGTTCGTTATTAATTGTCGCCTGAATCACGCCCTGATGCTGTTCCGCCATGCTGGTAATATTTTGTAGGTTAAGATGCGGCAACAGATGATCGGCGATTTTATTGCTGATCACGGTGCGGTTTCCTTCCTGATCGTAGACCAGCAGACCCAGCGGCAGCAGAGAAACGATCTCTTCATTAATGGCGCGTAAGACGCGAAGCTCGTTATTCGCCGCGTTGCCGGATGTCGATTCCGTCGACCGTCCCGGCTGATGACGGAACGTGGCGTAGCCAAATAACGCCAACGCCAGCAGCCCGATGTTCAGCAGTAAAGGCAGCAAAATATTTTGCAGCGTATCAAGCAAAAGCGTACCGAACGGTACCTGCCAGATCAGGCGCATTCCGGTAGAGTTAAGCGCTGAGGAGATCTCAATTTTTGAACCGTTAAAGCTAATCGTGACGCTATCAGGCGCTTCCTTTTCACTGCTTCGCCCCGTCGCCTGGGTTGCGTCAGGCTCTATCCGAAAACTGTCCAGCGGCATTCCCGGCGGGATTAAATCATTAATGGGCAGATCAAACGCCACCACGGTTGCCAGATGTCCTGGCTGATTGAAGGTCGTGCGCAGCGTAAAATAGTGACCGTTTTGCCAGGCCAGTTTTCGCAATGAGGAGAAACTTTCGCGCTCATCCAGTGCATTCGCCTGCTGCAACATCTCTGCCCGGCGGGAATCGACGATATTGCCAATAGTGGACTCTTTAAAGCCGGAAGAGAGATCTTTCAACGGTAGGGTAGAGATAAGAATCAGGCTGTTATCCTGTCCGTTGAGGTAATACATGGACCACGGCACGTTTTCCGCGCCCCACAGCGTATCCAGATAAGTTGACATACGCTGCGTCATTTCCAGCGTGGCGCTGTCATGGGAACCGAAAATCAGCGCTTCAGTTTTACGTCGCGGCTTTTCAAGATAATACACATCCTGCTTCAGACGCGTTTCCTGAAGTCCTTCACCTGTCGATGGCGTAGTGGTCGCGGCGATGTTGTCATAAATTTGCCAGGTAACATACCGCCAGGTATCCACGCGTTTATGAATAGCGTGGGTGATATCGACAATTTGATAGCTTTTGTCTTTCAACCAGGCGTTGACGGCGCTCTGTACCATAACGCCCATCGTTACCAGCAGCACAATGATCAGCAATAAGAAGAAACGGGTAATGCTTCCCGGTAGAAGGGAGAATCGGGTAGAGACCGTTGTGTCAGACTGACTCATTTATGTTTACGACCTGTAAAAGCAACGCTGAAGGTGAAGGGCAGTATAAAGGGTAATGAATGAATTTCCAGACACTTACGTCATGCCGGGCAACTTAACACGCGCTCCGTCGGCGGGACGGGAAAAGCGTACAACCTTCGCAGAACGGTACAAATATAAAGACTACTTATAAATGTTTAGCACTAAATATCAAGAAATTATTTGCTAATGTCTTACGAACGGTCGAGCAGGGGAGTGTAGTGAATAACCGTGATAGTTTTAGGCAGGTAGCATAAATCAGCCGGGTGTGTCTGAAAAAGGCTAAAAAAAACCGAATGCGAAGCATCCGGTTGAAATAGGGGTAAACAGA
This sequence comes from Salmonella sp. SSDFZ54, assembly GCF_004010735.1. NCBI lineage: Bacteria > Pseudomonadati > Pseudomonadota > Gammaproteobacteria > Enterobacterales > Enterobacteriaceae > Salmonella > Salmonella sp. SSDFZ54. Next base: position 190,836 of record NZ_CP034819.1, on the reverse strand, counting down.
CATTCAGAAGTGAATGACGGTAATAAATAAAGTTAATGATGATAGCGGGCACTATTTTAGTTGCGAATGAAGATTCTGTTTTATCATTCAGTGCTATGAATTTCATCAATTTAACCCATTGATTTTAAAAGTCTCGTGAATATATTTTGTCTATTTGTGCTTATTTTTACTTGATTTTTGCTTTAAAAAAGTTCCGTAAAATTCATATTTTGAAACATCTATGTAGATAACTGTAACATCTTAAAAGTTTTAGTATCATATTCGTGTTGGATTATTCTGTATTTTTGCGGAGAATGGACTTGCCGACTGGTTAATGAGGGTTAACCAGTAAGCAGTGGCATAAAAAAGCAATAAAGGCATATAACAGAGGGTTAATAACATGAAAGTTAAAGTACTGTCCCTCCTGGTACCAGCTCTGCTGGTGGCGGGCGCAGCGAATGCGGCTGAAATTTATAATAAAGACGGCAACAAATTAGACCTGTTTGGTAAAGTTGATGGCCTGCACTACTTCTCTGACGACAAAGGCAGCGACGGCGACCAGACCTACATGCGTATCGGCTTCAAAGGCGAAACGCAGGTTAACGATCAGCTGACCGGTTATGGCCAGTGGGAATATCAGATTCAGGGCAACCAGACTGAAGGCAGCAACGACTCCTGGACGCGTGTGGCGTTTGCGGGTCTGAAATTCGCTGACGCAGGTTCCTTCGATTATGGTCGTAACTACGGCGTAACCTATGATGTGACCTCCTGGACCGACGTTCTGCCGGAGTTCGGCGGCGACACCTACGGCGCTGACAACTTTATGCAGCAGCGTGGTAACGGCTATGCCACCTACCGTAACACCGACTTCTTCGGCCTGGTGGATGGTCTGGATTTCGCGTTGCAGTATCAGGGCAAAAACGGCAGCGTGAGCGGTGAAAACACCAACGGTCGCAGCCTGCTGAACCAGAACGGTGACGGTTACGGCGGATCGCTGACTTATGCAATCGGCGAAGGCTTCTCTGTCGGTGGCGCTATCACCACGTCTAAACGTACTGCCGATCAGAACAACACCGCTAACGCTCGCCTGTATGGTAACGGCGATCGCGCCACGGTTTACACCGGCGGCCTGAAATACGATGCGAACAACATCTATCTGGCAGCGCAGTATTCTCAGACCTATAACGCAACCCGTTTTGGTACCTCTAACGGTAGCAACCCGTCCACCTCTTACGGTTTTGCCAACAAAGCGCAGAACTTTGAAGTGGTTGCTCAGTACCAGTTCGACTTTGGTCTGCGTCCGTCTGTGGCTTACCTGCAGTCTAAAGGTAAGGACATCAGCAACGGCTACGGCGCCAGCTATGGCGACCAGGACATCGTAAAATACGTTGATGTCGGCGCGACTTACTACTTCAACAAAAACATGTCCACCTATGTTGATTACAAAATCAACCTGCTGGATAAAAACGACTTTACCCGCGATGCGGGCATCAACACCGACGACATCGTAGCGCTGGGTCTGGTTTACCAGTTCTAATCAGCAAAAGATGTTGCTAAAGGGCCTGCGGGCCCTTTTTTCATGCCTTATTCCGGCGTACAAATACGACGTTTTGATATACGCTTGCGTCCATTCGAATGAGGATAAACAGCGATGAAAATGACTTTTTGCCGGGCCGTGTGTCTGGCGGCGGCTTTTTTACTTATGGGCTGCGATGAGGCTCCCGAAACGACAACAGCGTCACCTGCCGCTCAGGTGCTGGAAGGTAAAACGATGGGGACCCTCTGGCGGGTGAGCGTGGTTGGTATCGATGCGAAACGCGCCGCAGAGTTACAGACTAAAATCCAGACTCAGCTTGATGCTGATGATTGGTTGCTTTCTACCTATAAAAATAACTCCGCGTTGATGCGTTTTAACCATTCACGCAGCCTTGCGCCCTGGCCGGTCAGCGAAGCCATGGCGGATATCGTGACCTCGGCGCTGCGTATTGGCGCGAAGACGGATGGCGCGATGGATATCACCGTGGGCCCGCTGGTCAATCTGTGGGGGTTTGGGCCGGATCGGCAGCCGCTGCATATCCCAACACCAGCACAAATCGATGCGGCAAAAGCGAAAACAGGCCTGCAACATTTGCAGGTTATCGACAGGGCTGGACATCAGTTTTTGCAAAAAGATCTGCCGGATCTTTATGTTGATCTCTCCACGGTCGGGGAGGGCTATGCGGCGGATCATCTGGCGCGACTGATGGAGCAGGAGGGCATTGCGCGTTATCTGGTCTCGGTGGGGGGCGCATTAAGCAGTCGCGGGATGAATGCGCAAGGGCTGCCGTGGCGCGTCGCGATTCAGAAGCCGACCGACCGGGAAAACGCGGTGCAGGCGATTGTGGATATCAACGGGCATGGCATCAGCACCTCCGGCAGCTACCGCAACTATTATGAGCTGGATGGCAAGCGTATCTCGCACGTTATCGATCCGCAAACGGGGCGCCCCATTGAACACAACCTGGTATCGGTTACGGTCATTGCGCCAACGGCGCTGGAAGCGGACGGCTGGGACACCGGCCTGATGGTGCTTGGTACGCAAAAGGCGCAAGAGGTCGTGCGGCGGGAAGGGCTGGCGGTCTTTATGATCATGAAAGAAGGTGAAGGCTTTAAAACCTGGATGTCGCCGCAGTTCAAAACGTTCCTGGTGAGCAATAAGAATTAAAACGCAAGATTACGGGTTTTTGTGGGCGGATTTACGGACACACTGCATGTAAGCAAGCACTATGCTTAATGAAGGAGTCTATGATGAAAAAAGCGTTACTTACCGATGATGAATGCTGGCTGCGGGTGCAGGCGCGCGATGCCAGCGCGGATGGGCGTTTCGTTTTTGCGGTGCGAACCACCGGCGTTTTTTGCCGCCCTTCTTGTCACTCGAAGCGGGCGTTACGTAAAAATGTTCGCTTTTTTGCCAACGCGCAGCAGGCGCTGGACGCCGGTTTTCGCCCCTGCAAGCGCTGTCAGCCGGATAATGCGCGCGCGCAGCAACGGCGGTTGGATAAGATTGCCTGCGCCTGCCGTTTGCTTGAGCAGGAGACGCCGGTAACGCTGGCGTCTCTGGCGCAGGCGGTGGCGATGAGCCCGTTTCATCTGCACCGTTTGTTTAAAGCGAGCACCGGTATGACGCCGAAAGGGTGGCAGCAGGCGTGGCGCGCCCGGCGGCTGCGTGAGGCGTTGGCGAAAGGAGAGCAGATCACGGCGGCTATTTACCGCGCCGGCTTCCCGGATAGCAGTAGCTACTATCGTCATGCCGACCAGACGCTGGGCATGACGGCAAAACAGTTTCGCAAAGGCGGCGATAATGTCTCCGTTCGCTATGCGCTGACGGACTGGGTTTACGGACGGTGCCTGGTGGCGGAGAGCGAGCGGGGGATTTGCGCGATTCTCCCCGGTGATAGCGACGACGCGCTACTGGCTGAATTACACACCCTTTTCCCGGCGGCCCGCCACGAACCTGCTGACGCGCCTTTTCAGCAACGGGTGCGGCAGGTTGTCGCGGCTATCAACACACGCGATGTGCTGCTCTCGTTGCCGCTGGATATTCAGGGAACCGCGTTTCAACAGCTGGTCTGGCAGGCGTTATGCGCAATTCCCTGCGGCGAAACCGTAAGCTATCAACAGCTTGCCGCGACTATCGGCAAACCCACGGCGGTACGCGCGGTCGCCAGCGCGTGCGGCGCGAATAAACTGGCGATGGTGATCCCGTGTCATCGGGTCGTGCGTCGCGATGGCGCGCTCTCCGGTTATCGTTGGGGCGTGCGTCGAAAAGCGCAGCTATTAAAGCGAGAAGCGCAAAAAGAGGAGTAGCAATGCTGGATCTATTTGCTGATGAAGCGCCCTGGCAAGAGCCCCTGGCGCCTGGCGCGGTGGTGTTGCGCCGCTTTGCGTTTCGCGCGGCGCAGTCGCTATTAGACGATATCGGTTTTGTCGCCAGTCAGTCTCCGTTTCGTCAGATGGTGACGCTGGGCGGCTACACCATGTCGGTGGCGATGACCAACTGCGGCGCGTTAGGGTGGACCACCGATCGTCACGGTTATTGTTATGCCGTGCGCGATCCGTTGACCGATAAACCCTGGCCTGCGCTGCCGTTATCGTTTGCCAGCGTATGTCGTCAGGCGGCAATCGCGGCAGGGTATGCGAGCTTCCAACCGGACGCCTGCCTGATCAATCGCTACGCGCCCGGCGCAAAACTGTCGCTGCATCAGGATAAAGACGAGCCGGATCTGCGCGCGCCTATTGTCTCAGTTTCGTTGGGGGTGCCGGCGGTTTTTCAGTTTGGCGGCCTGCGTCGCAGCGATCCGCTCCAGCGGATCTTACTGGAGCATGGCGATATCGTGGTCTGGGGCGGCGAGTCCCGGCTGTTTTATCATGGTATCCAGCCGCTTAAAGCGGGCTTTCATCCCATGACCGGTGAATTTCGTTACAATCTCACCTTCCGTCAGGCGGCTGAAAAAGAATAAAAATAAGAATTATTATTGCTGTGCAGGTGGAGTTAGTTAAACTGCGGGCTGTTATTATCGGTCCGGGTTGTATGCATGGAACTTCTTATTCTTGTCTGGCGGCAGTACCGCTGGCCATTTATTAGCGTGATGGCGCTGAGCCTCGCCAGCGCGGCGCTGGGGATTGGCCTGATCGCGTTTATCAATCAGCGCCTGATTGAAACGGTGGACACCACCGTCATGGTGCTGCCGGAATTTCTCGGTCTGCTCCTGTTGCTAATGGTCGTCACATTAGGTTCCCAACTGGCGCTCACCACTCTGGGACACCATTTCGTTTACCGCCTGCGCAGCGAATTTATCAAGCGCATTCTGGATACGCACGTTGAACGCATTGAGCAACTGGGCAGCGCCTCTTTACTGGCCGGTCTGACCAGCGATATTCGCAATATTACTATCGCCTTTGTGCGTCTGCCTGAGCTGGTGCAGGGCATTATCCTCACCGTCGGCTCGGCGGCGTATCTGGCGATGCTATCGACAAAAATGCTGCTGGTTACGGCTATCTGGATGGCGGTCACTATCTGGGGCGGATTTGTGCTGGTGGCGCGGGTTTACCAGCATATGGCGACCCTGCGCGAGACCGAAGATAAGCTGTACAACGACTATCAGACGGTGCTGGAAGGACGCAAAGAGCTGACGCTAAACCGCGAGCGTGCGGAGCAGATTTTTCAGCAATGCTATACCCCGGACGCCAAAGAGTACCGTCATCACATTATCCGTGCCGATACTTTTCATCTGAGCGCCGTCAACTGGTCGAATATCATGATGCTGGGAGCGATAGGCCTGGTCTTCTGGATGGCGAATAGTCTCGGCTGGGCGGATACTAACGTCGCGGCGACCTATTCACTGACGTTGCTGTTCCTGCGCACGCCGCTGCTGTCTGCGGTGGGGGCGTTGCCAACGCTACTGACCGCCCAGGTGGCGTTTAATAAACTGAATAAATTCGCGCTCGCCCCGTATAAGCCTGATTTTCCGCTGCCGAAAGCCTTTCCTGACTGGAAGACGCTGGAGCTGCGCAACGTGGTTTTCCACTATCAGGATAACGCGTTTTCCGTGGGGCCCATCAACCTGACGATTCACCGCGGCGAACTGCTGTTTTTAATTGGCGGCAACGGTAGCGGGAAATCGACGCTGGCCATGTTATTGACCGGTTTATACCAGCCGCAATCGGGAACGATTTTACTTGATGGTCAACCTATTGCCGCCGGACAGCCGGAAGATTATCGCAAACTGTTTTCTGCGGTGTTCACCGATGTGTGGTTATTCGACCGCCTGCTGGGGCCGCAGGGGAAACCCGCCAATCCCGCTCTGGTCGAAAAGTGGCTTGAGCACCTGAAAATGACGCACAAGCTGGAGCTAAACGACGGGCGCATTTTGAATCTTAAACTGTCGAAAGGGCAAAAAAAGCGCATTGCGCTGCTGCTGGCGCTGGCGGAAGAGCGCGATATTATTTTGCTGGATGAGTGGGCCGCCGATCAGGACCCGCATTTCCGCCGGGAGTTTTATCAGGTACTGTTGCCGTTAATGCAGGAAATGGGCAAAACCATTTTCGCCATCAGCCATGATGATCACTATTTTATTCACGCCGATCGTCTGCTTGAAATGCGTAACGGACAGCTAACCGAACTCACCGGCGACGAACGTGACGCCGCCTCGCGTGATGCGGTTGCGCGTACTGCGTAATGGACTATGGCGCCGGATGAACCACCTGATGGCAGCCCTACGTCCGCACGCGGGTAGGCCTGATAAGATGCTACGCGTCGCCACCAGGCATCGGGCGAGCGGGTGTCCAGACGTGTTTTAAAAAGAACCCCGGAGCGCTGCGTGAGCCGGCGTGTTCAGATGCCCGGTAAGTGTGACCGGGCAGCGTAACATTATCGCGTGACGGCGTTCTGTACGTTAGCGTCCGCTTTCCAGATGCGGTATTTCACGTCCACATTCGCCGGGGTATACACCACGATCGGCAGCTTGCTGTTGTAGCGCAGCATCCCGTCTTCACCCAGCCAGGCGGTGACGAATTTTTGCTCTTTCTTACCTTCAGGGCAGGCCATCATGGTTGATACCGGAGAGGTGACGTTATCAAAGACATAATAGTCGTAGCCCCAGCCTTCCAGCGTTTTTGTTTCCAGCGTGCCGCCGAGGCGATGCTGGTTACAATCCACATTTAGCGTTTGACCAATCAACAGTTCCACTTTGAGGGTAGATTCATCCTGCTGAGGGGTAAGGGTTATCACTTGCCGCTTCATTCCTTTTTCCGCCTGCGGATAGGGGGCGATTTTCTCCAGCGGCTGGGCGGTATCGCTATTGTTAGCCCAGGCAGAGGCGCTGGCGAGGGCGGCGAAGACGACGGCAGGGACAAACATCTTCATTTGATTGTTCACAGTATTTCCTTTCTGCTGTTTTCGGTATGCACGGACAACAGATTAACACATTCATATTATCTATTAATCTGTATTTACTCATGTTTTCAAGATTATTAATAAAATAGCGTCTTTTTATATAGTGGAATATTCCGATATTGATAATGTAAATGGAATTATCAGCTATTAGTGGTTTTCGTTATATAGATAGCTATATAACTCATTGAAATGTGAGAAAAAGCACGTTTACGGGTCTTTACCCGGCACTCTTTTGATCCGGCAACAGCATTTACCTCTATCGGGGTATGCATCTCTTACACATCCTGAAATATCTTATTTACAAAAACAACTACTCATAAATTGTACGGTTTTTATTGGTATTCACTCCCTATGGAAGCGTGTCGTTATGGAAGGGCGATATCATGGTTGATTTATCCCGTCGAAGCATGTTGACCGGCAGTTGGCGCAACGCCAGCAATGGGATTCTTCCGCCGTGGGCCAGAGAAACAACCTATTTTCTCGCACATTGTCTGCGTTGCGACGCCTGCATCCAGGCGTGTGAGGCCGACATCCTGCAGCGAGGGGCGGGGGGATATCCGAGCGTAGATTTCAAACGGGGCGAGTGCAGCTTTTGTTATGCCTGTGCGCAGGCCTGTACTGAATCGCTTTTTCTTCCGCGCCACACCAGGGCCTGGGATCTGATTTTTACGCTCACGGAAAACTGCCTCGCCAGGCAATCGGTTGAATGCCATCGCTGCCAGGACAGTTGTGAACCTATGGCCATTACCTTTCGTCCCACGCTATCCGGCATTTACCAGCCGCAGCTTGACTCGCAGGCCTGTAACGGATGCGGGGCGTGTGTGGCTATCTGTCCCGTGTCAGCCATCAAAGCGGAGAACCACCATGCGCACTAACTGGCAGGTCTGTAGCCTGGTCGTGCAGGCCAAAAGTCAGAACATCGCCGCCATTGGCACACAGTTGAACACGTTGCCGGGTTGCGAAGTCGCGTTAAGCGATGTTGAAAGCGGGCAACTGATCGTGGTGGCGGAAGCAGATCAGAGTGAAACGCTGATGCAAACAATTGAGTCAGTACGCAATGTCGAGGGCGTACTGGCGGTGTCGCTGGTTTATCACCAGCAGGATGAGCAAGGTGAGGAAACACCATGAAACTCAGTCGTCGTAGCTTTATGAAAGCTAACGCCGTTGCGGCCGCTGCGGCGGCTGCCGGTCTGAGCGTGCCGGGCGTCGCCCGCGCCGTTGTCGGGCAGCAGGAAGCCATCAAATGGGATAAAGCGCCGTGCCGTTTTTGCGGAACGGGTTGCGGTGTGTTGGTGGGAACGCAGCAGGGCCGTGTGGTCGCCTGCCAGGGCGACCCCGACGCGCCGGTCAACCGTGGTCTGAACTGCATTAAAGGCTACTTCCTGCCCAAAATCATGTACGGCAAAGATCGTCTGACGCAGCCGATGCTGCGCATGAAAGACGGCAGCTATCACAAAGACGGCGAGTTTACGCCGGTGAGCTGGGAACAGGCCTTCGATGTGATGGAGGAGAAGTTTAAAACCTCCCTGAAAGAGAAAGGACCAGAAGCGATCGGCATGTTTGGATCGGGTCAATGGACCATCTGGGAAGGCTATGCCGCCGCGAAACTGTTCAAGGCTGGTTTCCGCTCTAACAACATCGACCCGAACGCGCGTCACTGCATGGCCTCGGCGGTGGTGGGCTTTATGCGCACCTTTGGCATGGATGAACCGATGGGCTGCTACGACGATATCGAGCAGGCCGATGCGTTTGTGCTGTGGGGTTCCAACATGGCGGAGATGCACCCGATTTTATGGTCGCGCATCACTAACCGCCGTTTGTCCGACCCGAACGTGAAGGTTGCCGTCCTCTCCACCTTCCAGCACCGCAGCTTTGAACTGGCGGACAACGGTATTGTCTTTACCCCGCAAAGCGATCTGGTGATCCTTAACTATATCGCGAATTACATTATTCAGAACAACGCGGTAAATCAGGATTTCTTCACAAAGCATGTGAACCTGCGTAAAGGGGCGACGGATATCGGCTACGGCTTACGCCCGACGCACCCGCTGGAAAAAGCGGCGAAGAATCCGGGCTCCGATGCTTCCGAGCCGATGAGCTTCGACGAGTATAAAGCCTTCGTGGCGGAATATACGCTGGACAAGACCGCTGAAATGACCGGCGTGCCGAAAGATCAGCTGGAACAGTTGGCGCAGCTCTACGCCGATCCGAATAAGCGCGTGATCTCTTACTGGACGATGGGTTTTAACCAGCATACTCGCGGCGTGTGGGCGAATAACCTGGTTTACAACCTCCATCTGCTGACCGGAAAAATCTCCCAGCCTGGCTGCGGTCCTTTCTCGCTGACCGGCCAGCCTTCCGCCTGCGGTACGGCGCGTGAAGTGGGAACCTTCTCACACCGTCTGCCCGCAGACATGGTCGTGACGAACGAAAAACACCGTGATATCTGCGAAAAACACTGGCAGATCCCCGCTGGCACTATTCCGGCAAAAGTGGGTTTACACGCGGTGGCGCAGGATCGCGCGTTGAAAGACGGCAAGCTGAACGTCTACTGGGTAATGTGTAATAACAATATGCAGGCCGGGCCGAACATCAATGAAGATCGGATGCCGGGCTGGCGCGATCCGCGTAACTTTATCATTGTCTCCGATCCTTACCCGACGGTGAGCGCGCTGTCTGCGGATCTGATCCTGCCGACCGCCATGTGGGTTGAGAAAGAAGGCGCTTACGGCAACGCCGAACGCCGCACGCAGTTCTGGCGTCAGCAAATTAAAGCGCCGGGCGAAGCTAAATCCGACCTCTGGCAACTGGTGCAGTTCTCCCGTCGTTTTAAAACCGAGGAGGTCTGGCCGGAGGCGTTGCTGGCCCAGAAGCCGGAGCTGCGCGGTAAAACGCTGTATGACGTTCTGTTCGCCACGCCTGCGGTCAGCAAATTCCCGCTGAGCGAGCTGAAAGAGGATCAGTTAAACGATGAGTCTCGTGAGCTGGGCTTCTATCTGCAAAAAGGGTTGTTTGAAGAATACGCCTGGTTTGGACGTGGCCACGGGCACGATCTGGCGCCGTTCGACGATTACCACAACGCGCGCGGTCTGCGCTGGCCGGTCGTCGAAGGTAAAGAGACGCAATGGCGTTACAGCGAAGGCAACGACCCGTATGTAAAAGCGGGGGAAGGGTACAAATTCTACGGTAAACCGGATGGCAAAGCGGTGATCTTCGCGCTGCCATTTGAACCCGCGGCGGAGTCGCCGGACAACGAGTACGATCTGTGGCTTTCCACCGGTCGCGTGCTGGAACACTGGCATACCGGCAGTATGACGCGCCGCGTGCCTGAATTGCATCGCGCCTTCCCGGAAGCGGTGGTCTTTATTCACCCGCTGGATGCGAAAGCGCGCGATCTGCGTCGTGGGGATAAGGTTAAAGTGTCGTCCCGCCGCGGCGAAGTGATTTCGATTGTCGAAACGCGTGGACGTAACCGTCCGCCGCAGGGACTGGTGTATATGCCGTTCTTCGATGCCGCTCAGCTAGTGAACAACCTGACGCTGGATGCGACGGACCCGCTCTCTAAAGAGACGGACTTCAAGAAGTGCGCCGTTAAGCTGGCGAAGGTGTAACGCGTTATGTCCCGTACAGCGAAACCCCAAAATGGCCGCCGCCGCTTTCTGCGTGATGTTGTGCGCACTGCGGGCGGGCTGGCGGCGGTTGGCGTGGCGCTGGGCTTGCAACAGCAAACCGCGCGCGCAACGGGCGTGCGGCTGCGTCCGCCTGGCGCGCTGAATGAAAATGCCTTCGCCAGCGCCTGTGTGCGCTGCGGGCAGTGCGTTCAGGCGTGTCCATACGACACGCTAAAACTGGCGACGCTGGCCTCCGGGCTATCGGCAGGCACGCCCTATTTCGTCGCTCGCGACATCCCCTGCGAAATGTGTGAAGACATTCCGTGCGCCAAAGTCTGCCCCAGCGGGGCGCTGAATAAAGATATCGCCTCCATTGATGACTCGCGCATGGGGCTGGCGGTGCTGCTGGATCAGGAAAACTGCCTCAACTTTCAGGGGCTGCGCTGCGACGTTTGTTACCGCGAATGCCCGAAAATCGATGAGGCCATCACGCTGGAGCTGGATCGCAACATGCGCACCGGCAAACATGCGCGCTTTCTGCCCACCGTACACAGCGACGCCTGTACCGGCTGCGGCAAATGCGAAAAAGTCTGCGTACTGGAGCAACCAGCGATAAAAGTGTTGCCGTTGTCATTGGCGAAAGGGGAGTTAGGACACCATTACCGCTTCGGCTGGCTGGAGGGGAAAGATGGCAAATCGTAAACGCGACGCCGGGCGAGAAGCGCGGGCGAAAAAAGGCTGGTGGCGTAGCCACCGCTGGCTGGTGTTACGCCGTATCAGCCAGTTTATGGTGCTGGGGATGTTTCTCAGCGGCCCGTGGCTGGGCTTTTGGGTTTTGCATGGCAACTACAGCAGTAGTTTGCTGTTCGATACCCTCCCGTTGACCGATCCGCTGATTACCCTGGAAAGTCTCGCCAGTGGACATCTTCCCGCTACCGTGGCGCTGACGGGAGCAGTGATTATCGCTGTGCTGTATGCGCTGGCGGGAAAGCGATTATTTTGCAGTTGGGTTTGCCCGCTAAACCCCGTTACCGATTTGGCTAACTGGATGCGCAGGAAATTTGACCTGAACCAGTCTGCGACGATTCCACGCCATATACGGTACGTCCTTCTGGTGGTGGTGTTAATCGGTTCGGCGTTGACCGGCACGCTGCTGTGGGAATGGATTAATCCCGTGTCGCTGTTAGGTCGTAGTCTGATTATGGGATTTAGTAGCGGCGCGTTGCTGATTATTGCTTTGTTTTTATTTGATTTATTAGTCGTTGAGCACGGTTGGTGCGGTCATATTTGCCCGATGGGCGCGCTGTATGGCGTGCTGGGCAGTAAAGGCGTCGTGACCGTGACGGCCAAAAAACGTGAGAAATGTAATCGCTGTATGGATTGTTTTCATGTTTGCCCGGAACCGCATGTGCTACGTGCGCCGGTGCTGGATGAGCAAAGCCCGGCGCAGGTCACTCACCGCGACTGCATGACCTGCGGTCGCTGCGTGGATGTCTGTTCTGAGGATGTTTTTACAATAACGATACGCAACATCATTCGGGATGCATCGCGGCGGTAAGCGAGGAAATCTCCAGGAGCATAGATAACGATGTGACTGGGATTTTCGAGCGCAGCCAACAAAGAGGCAGCTCGAAGGATGAAGTGTAAATGCGATGGAGTTCGGGAGCGAAACAATGAAAAGCCATGACCTGATGAAAGCGCTGTGTCAATGGATGGCCACGCTTGCCCTGGTGGTAAGTGGTGCGGTTTGGGCGGCAAACGGAGTGGATCTGAGCCAGTCGCCGGAAGTATCCGGGACGCAGGAAGGGGCGATTCGTATGCCGAAAGAGCAGGAACGTATGCCGCTAAATTACGTCAACCAGCCGCCGATGATCCCGCACAGCGTCGAGGGCTACCAGGTGACGACCAATACCAACCGCTGTCTGCAATGCCACGGCGTGGAAAGTTATCGTACGACGGGCGCGCCGCGTATCAGTCCGACGCACTTTATGGACAGCGACGGTAAAGTGTCGGGCAACGTCGCGCCGCGTCGTTATTTCTGCCTGCAGTGCCACGTACCGCAGTCTGATACCGCGCCGATTATCGACAATACCTTTACCCCCTCGCAAGGTTACGGGAAATAAGAGGTCATTATGGAAAATTCTAACCGTAAACCCGGCTGGATAAAGCGCGTCTGGCGATGGTGGCGCAGCCCCAGCCGCCTGGCGTTGGGGACGCTGCTGTTAATCGGTTTTATCGGCGGCATCATCTTCTGGGGCGGCTTCAATACCGGAATGGAAAAGGCTAACACCGAAGAGTTTTGTATTAGCTGCCATGAAATGCGCAACACGGTGTATGAGGAGTATATGGAAACCGTCCACTACAACAACCGTAGCGGCGTTCGTGCCACCTGTCCTGACTGCCATGTGCCGCATGAGTGGGGGCCGAAGATGATCCGTAAGATCAAAGCCAGTAAAGAGCTGTACGCGAAGGTATTTGGGCTGATAGATACACCGCAGAAATTTGAAGCTCATCGCCTGACAATGGCACAAAATGAGTGGCGGCGCATGAAAGACAACAACTCGCAGGAATGCCGTAACTGCCACAATTTCGACTTTATGGATCTGACCGCGCAAAAAGGCGTCGCGGCGAAAATGCACGATCAGGCGGTAAAAGACGGACAGACCTGTATCGATTGCCACAAAGGGATCGCGCATAAACTGCCGGATATGCGTGATGTTAAACCAGGTTTCTGACAGGACGTTGATGAGTGGGAATGCTTGAAGCCAGAGATCTGTACTGCGAGCGGGACGAGAGGACGCTGTTTCGCGGGCTGTCGTTCACCGTGGAGGCCGGGGAGTGGGTGCAGGTTACCGGCGGCAACGGCGCCGGAAAAACCACCCTGCTGCGCCTGCTGACCGGGCTGGCGCGCCCGGACGGCGGGGAGGTGTACTGGCAGGGCGAGCCCCTGCGCCGCGTGCGCGACAGCTTCCATCGCAGCCTGCTGTGGATAGGACACCAGCCGGGGATAAAAACCCGCCTGACGGCGCGGGAGAACCTGCACTTCTTCCACCCCGGCGACGGCGCGCGTCTCCCGGAGGCGCTGGCGCAGGCCGGGCTGGCGGGATTTGAGGACGTGCCGGTCGCCCGGCTCTCGGCCGGGCAGCAGCGCCGGGTGGCGCTGGCCCGCCTGTGGCTGACCCGCGCCGCGCTGTGGGTGCTCGACGAGCCGTTCACCGCCATTGACGTTAACGGCGTGGCGCGCCTCACCCGGCGGATGGCGGCGCACACGGCGCAGGGCGGGATGGTCATTCTCACCACCCACCAGCCGCTGCCGGGGGCCGCGGACACCGTCCGCCGCCTGGCGCTGACCGGCGGGGAGGCCGGGCTGTGATGTGGCGTGTCTTCTGTCTCGAACTGCGCGTGGCGTTCCGCCACGGCGCGGACATCGCCGGCCCGCTGTGGTTCTTCCTGATGGTCATCACCCTGTTTCCGTTAAGCGTCGGGCCGCAGCCGCAGCTGCTGGCGCGTATCGCGCCGGGCATCATCCAGGTGGCGGCGCTGCTGGCCTCGCTGCTGGCGCTGGAGCGGCTGTTTCGCGACGACCTGCAGGACGGCAGCCTGGAGCAGCTGATGCTGCTGCCGGTGCCGCTGCCGGCGGTGGTACTGGCGAAGGTGCTGGCCCACTGGGCGGTGACCGGCCTGCCGCTGATTATGCTCTCCCCGCTGGTGGCGCTGCTGCTGGGGATGGACGTGTACGGCTGGAAAATCATGGCGCTGACGCTGCTGCTCGGCACGCCGGCGCTGGGGTTTCTCGCCGCGCCGGGCGTTGCGCTGACGGCCGGGCTGCGGCGCGGCGGCGTCCTGCTGGGCATTCTGGTGCTGCCGCTGAGTGTCCCGGTGCTGATTTTCGCCGCCGCGGCGATGGACGCGGCATCGATGCATTTACCCGCTGACGGCTATCTGGCGGTGCTGGGGGCGCTGCTGGCGGGCAGCGCGACGTTAAGCCCGTTCGCCACCGCGGCGGCGCTGCGCCTCAGCGTGCAGTAGCGCCCCGGCGCGACGGACATTTTACTGGTTTCAGGAGGTCAGGTGACGACTATGTGGAAAACCCTTCATCAGCTGGCGGCGCCGCCCCGGCTGTATCAGATTTGCGGCAGGCTCGTGCCGTGGCTGGCGGCGGCCGGCATCATCGCGCTGGCCACCGGCTGGGTCCGGGGCTTTGGTTTCGCCCCGGCGGACTACCAGCAGGGGGAGGGCTACCGCATTATGTACCTGCATGTCCCGGCGGCCATCTGGTCAATGGGTATCTATGCGGCGATGGCGGTGGCGGCGTTTACCGGGCTGGTCTGGCAGATGAAAATGGCCACCCTTGCCGTCGCGGCGATGGCGCCGGTGGGGGCGGTGTACACCTTCATCGCGCTGGTCACCGGCGCGGCATGGGGCAAACCGATGTGGGGCACCTGGTGGGTGTGGGACGCGCGCCTGACCTCGGAGCTGGTGCTGCTGTTTCTCTACGCCGGGGTCATCGCCCTGTGGCACGCCTTTGACGACCGTAAAATGGCCGGGCGCGCGGCGGGCATTCTGGTGCTGGTCGGCGTGGTGAACCTGCCGGTTATCCACTATTCCGTCGAGTGGTGGAACACCCTGCACCAGGGCTCGACGCGGATGCAGCAGAGTATCGACCCGGCGATGCGCTCGCCGCTGCGCTGGGCCATCGCCGGCTACCTGCTGCTCTTTATGACGCTGGCGCTGATGCGGATGCGCAACCTGATTTTACTGATGGAAAAACGCCGCCCGTGGGTGAGCGAACTGATACTGAAAAGGGGGCACCGGTGAGTCCGGCATTTTCATCGTGGAGCGATTTTTTCGCCATGGGCGGGTACGCCTTTTTTGTCTGGCTGGCGGTGGCGATGACCGTGGCGCCGCTGGCGCTGCTGGCGCTGCACACGGTGCTGCAGCGCCGGGCCATTCTGCGCGGCGTGGCGCAGCAGCAGGCGCGCGAGGCGCGGATGCGTGCCGCACAGGCGCAACAGGAGGCGGCGTGAACCTGCGACGTAAAAACCGGCTATGGGTGGTCTGCGCGGTGCTGGCGGGCCTGGGGCTGACCACCGCCCTGGTCCTGTACGCGCTGCGCGCGAATATCGACCTGTTCTATACCCCCGGCGAAATCCTCTACGGCAAGCGCGAGACGCAGCATCTGCCGGCGGCGGGCCAGCGCCTGCGCGTCGGCGGGATGGTGATGCCCGGCAGCGTCAGGCGCGACCCGGACTCGCTGAAGGTGAACTTCAGCCTCTACGACGCCGAAGGGTCGGTGACGGTGAGCTATGAGGGGATACTGCCGGACCTGTTCCGCGAGGGGCAGGGGGTGGTGGTGCAGGGCACCCTGGAGAAGGGCAACCACGTCCTGGCGCACGAGGTGCTGGCCAAGCATGACGAGAACTACACCCCGCCGGAAGTGGAAAAGGCGATGCAGGAAAACCACCGCCGCCCGCAACGCGCTGATAAGGACACCTCATCATGATGCCTGAATACGGCCACGCGCTGCTGTGCCTGGCGCTCGGCGTGGCGCTGCTGCTGTCCGTTTACCCGCTGTGGGGCGTGGCGCGCGGCGACGCGCGGATGATGGCGTCGGCCGGGGTGTTCGCCTGGCTGCTGTTCATCTGCGTGGCGGGCGCGTTTTTCGTGCTGGTGCACGCCTTTGTGGTTAACGACTTCACCGTGGCCTATGTCGCCGGCAACTCGAACACGCAGCTGCCGGTGTGGTACCGGGTGGCCGCCACCTGGGGGGCGCACGAGGGCTCGCTGCTGCTGTGGGTGCTGCTGATGAGCGGCTGGACCCTGGCGGTGGCGGTGTTCAGCCGGCCGGTGCCGGCGGATATCGTCGCCCGGGTGCTGGCGGTGATGGGGATGGTCTGCGCCGGTTTTCTGGCGTTCATCCTGTTCACTTCCGGCCCGTTCGCCCGCACGCTGCCGGCCTTTCCGGTGGAGGGGCGCGACCTGAACCCGCTGCTGCAGGACCCGGGGCTGATTTTCCACCCGCCGCTGCTGTACATGGGCTATGTCGGCTTCTCGGTGGCCTTCGCCTTCGCCATCGCCGCGCTGCTGAGCGGGCGTCTGGACAGCGCGTTCACCCGTTTTGCCCGCCCGTGGACGCTGGCGGCGTGGGTGTTCCTGACGCTGGGCATCGTGCTCGGCTCGGCGTGGGCCTACTACGAGCTGGGCTGGGGCGGCTGGTGGTTCTGGGACCCGGTGGAGAACGCCTCCTTTATGCCGTGGCTGGCGGGCACCGCCCTGCTGCACTCGCTGGCGGTCACGGAACAGCGCGCCGGCTTCAAGGCGTGGACGCTGCTGCTGTCCATCTGCGCCTTCTCGCTGTGCCTGCTGGGCACCTTCCTGGTGCGCTCCGGGGTGCTGGTGTCGGTGCACGCCTTCGCCTCCGACCCGGCGCGCGGAATGTTTATCCTCGCCTTTATGGTGCTGGTCACCGGCGGCTCGCTGCTGCTGTTCGCGGTGCGCGGGCACAGGGTGCGTTCGCGGGTGAACAACACGCTGTGGTCGCGCGAGTCGCTGCTGCTCGGCAACAACGTCCTGCTGATGGCCGCCATGCTGGTGGTGCTGCTGGGCACCCTGCTGCCGCTGGTGCACAAACAGCTGGGGCTGGGCAGCATTTCGGTGGGGGAGCCGTTCTTTAACACCATGTTCACCTGGCTGATGGTCCCCTTTGCCCTGCTGCTGGGAGTGGGGCCGCTGGTGCGCTGGGGCCGGGACCGGCCGCGTAACATCAGGAAACTGCTGCTCACCGCCCTGGTCTCCACCCTGGTGCTGTCGGTACTTTTGCCATGGCTGCTGGAAGATAAAATCATCGCCATGACGGCGGTGGGGATGGCGATGGCCTGCTGGATTGCGGTGCTGGCGGTGGCCGAAGCCGTACAGCGCGTGTCCCGCGGCACGAAAACCTCTCTCAGCTACTGGGGAATGGTGGCGGCGCACCTCGGGCTGGCGGTGACGATTACCGGCATCGCCTTCAGCCAGAATTACAGCGTGGAGCGTGACGTGCGGATGCGGGCGGGCGACAGCGTGACCATTCACGACTACCGCTTCACCTTCCGGGAGGTGAGGGACATCACCGGCCCCAACTACCGCGGCGGGGTGGCCCTCATCGGGGTGACGCGCCACGGCGAGCCGGAGGCGGTGCTGCACGCGGAGAAACGGCTCTACAACACCAGCCGGATGGTGATGACCGAGGCGGCGATTGACGGCGGGCTGACCCGCGACCTGTACGCCGCGCTCGGGGAGGAGCTGGACAACGGCGCGTGGGCCGTGCGCCTGTATTACAAACCGTTTGTCCGCTGGATATGGGCCGGGGGACTGCTGATGGCGCTGGGCGGGCTGCTGTGCCTGGCGGACCCGCGCTACCGCCGCCGTAAACCATTGCCGGAGGCCGGATGAAACGCAACGTACTGTTATTACCGCTGCTGATTTTTCTGCTGATTGCCGCGGCGCTGCTGTGGCAGCTGGCGCGCAACGCGCAGGGGGATGACCCGACGAATCTCGAATCGGCACTGACCGGAAAGCCGGTGCCGGCGTTCCGCCTGGAATCGCTGGAGACGCCGGGTCAGTACTACCAGGCGGAGGTGCTGACGCAGGGGAAACCGGTGCTGCTTAACGTCTGGGCCACCTGGTGCCCGACCTGCCGCGCCGAGCATCAGTACCTGAACCGGCTGGCCGCGCAGGGTATCCGGGTGGTGGGGCTGAACTATAAGGACGACCGGGCGAAGGCGGTGGCCTGGTTAAAGGAACTGGGCAACCCGTATGCGCTGAGTTTATCGGACAGCGACGGGATGCTGGGGCTGGACCTGGGCGTGTACGGCGCGCCGGAAACCTTCCTCATCGACGGCAGGGGGATTATCCGCTACCGCCATGCGGGCGATTTGAATGCCCGGGTATGGGAAAGTGAACTGAAACCGCTGTGGGACAGATACAGCCGGGAGGCGGCGCAATGAGACTGTTACCGGGCATGGTGATGCTGATGCTGGCGCTGGTTATCGCCGGGTCAGCGCGGGCAACCACCGACGTGATGCCGTTTAAAGATGAAGCGCAGGAGCAGCAGTTCCGCCAGCTCACGGAGCAGCTGCGCTGCCCGAAATGCCAGAACAACAGCATTGCGGACTCGAACGCGATGATAGCCACCGACATGCGCCGCAGGGTGTATGACCTGATGCAGGAGGGGAAGAGCCGCCAGGAAATCATCGATTACATGGTGGCGCGCTACGGCAACTTTGTCACCTACGACCCGCCGCTGACCCCGCTGACGGTGCTGCTGTGGGTGCTGCCGCTGGCCGCCATCGTGGCGGGCGGGTGGATAATCGTCGCCCGCACGCGCCGGCGGGTGCGCCTGCGCCGGGAGCCGCTGCCGGCGGACACCCCGGTTTGCGGCGCGCGCGCCGGGTGGGGCGTTTACGTGCCGGGGGCCGTCATTGCGCTGGCGGTCGGCGCCGGCAGCTACGCCCTGACCGGCAGCTATCCGCAGGTGAGGGCCTGGCAGCAGGCAACGGCGCAGACGCCGGGACTGCTGGCGCGGGCGCTGGACCCGCAGGCGCAGCCGCTGAATGAGGAGGAGATGGCGCGGCTGGCGCTGGGGCTGCGCACCCGCCTGCAGAATGATGCCGGCAATGTTGAGGGCTGGCTCATGCTGGGGCGCACCGGTATGGTACTGGGTAATGCCGGTACCGCCACCGGGGCCTATGCGAACGCTTACCGTCTGGACCCGAAAAACAGCGATGCGGCGCTGGGCTACGCGGAGGCGCTGACGCGCTCGTCCGACCCGGAGGATAACCGCCGCGGCGGGGAGCTGCTGCGCCGGCTGGTGAGCCGCGACCACACGGATATCCGGGTGTTAAGCCTGTATGCGTTCAGCGCCTTTGAGCAGCAGCGCTTTGGCGAGGCGGTGGCGGCCTGGGAGATGATGCTGAAGCTGCTGCCGGCGGGTGACGCCCGGCGGGCGGTGATAGAGCGCAGTATCCGGCTGGCGCAGGAGAAATAATGCCCTGACGGCCCGGTGGCGAGGCGCCATCGGGCCTGGCTTGTTACTGCATTCCGCGTGTTTGTAAAAATAGAATGGTCGCCGCGACGCGCGAGCGCACGTTTAGTTTGCGAAGTAGATTACGAATGTGCACCTTAACCGTCTGCTCAGAAATATTCAGTACTGACGCAATCTGTTTGTTAGAAAGCCCCTGCGCCAGCTCATGCAAGACATCTAACTCTCGTTCGGTCAGGATACTAAAGGGATCTTCCTGCGCGCCAAACCGTTCGCGCTCACGCAGATATTCATTGACCCGATCGCTAAAGACTTTACCGCCGTTAGCACCTTTGCGAATGGCCTCCAGCAACACTTCCGGATCGCTATCTTTGAGCAGATAACCGTCGGCGCCGGCGTCGATCAGCGCGTAGATGTCGCTGGCGGAATCCGAGACGGTAAGAATAATAATTTGCGCCGTCACACCATCCCGGCGTAGCGCGTTCAGGGTATCTAACCCGCTCAGACCTTTCATATTCAGATCCAGCAGGATCAGATCGGGCTCAATGCGATTCGCCAGATCGATCGCACTCGCCCCGTCACCCGCTTCGGCAACGACATAAAAAGCCGGGTCCAGTTCCAGTAATTGACGAATACCTCGCCGCATAAGTGGATGGTCGTCCACAATAAGCACCTGAAAAGGTGTTACTTCAGGCATGCTATATCTCCTGAGTTTTATTAGAATGATTATTGTTTTCAGCGCGGAAATCGTCCAGATTTGCCACATTGTCAAGCGCGTAAATTTTACCTTAATTAGTGCATGGGTAAGTAGTAAAACCTGTGACAGGCGAGTCATTAGCTGAACGATAGAAAGGATAAAACAACCCGTTGTGAGAGAAAACAGAATACTCCCTGAAGTTGAATACTGGTCTGGGCGCTTTTTTCGGACAATGTGACATAACAGAAGTGTGGCATATGTTGCTGCGCCCTTGCACCCGTAAGTCCAGACTATCTTTACTGGCAGGAAACTCCTTATTAAAAGTCATAGCGTCTAAAGCTTTTCATTATTAACAAATTATTTTAATTGAATTTATTTATGGTTTTATTAATGTCAATGAAATACATCTGAGCAGAACGAATAAACCGCGACATCTGTTAAATTAAATATTAAGTCAATAGCAGAGGTATTTTTATGCGATAAAGAGATTCTGACGATATTCTTATCATAAATGAAAATGTGGTCAGGAATGAGAGTCATTCACTTATAACTTATCCTGGATGTGCCTGAACAACACTCGCGGCGTTTTGAGCACCCGTTGGGGCGACTCAAGGGGAGAGCGTAGTGAGTATGTTTTGATTTCTGCACACAGTCCATGTCCAGCCTGTTTGCATCAAAAATGCTGGTTGGAGTAATTATGAAAATAATATTAATACTGGATGCTATATCAGCCGTTTCTGTGAGCGTAAGCGTGGCGTAGAAAATTTTAAATATGTTAGCCGGTTAAAAATAACTATTGACATTGAAATGGTGGTGGAGTGTATATGAAGAGAATATTTATATATATATTATTACTTTGTGCATTCGCATGTTCTGCTAATGATAATGTTTTTTTTGGCAAGGGCAACAAGCATCAGATCTCTTTTGCTGCGGGAGAAAGTATAAGAAGAGGAGGGGTTGAGCACTTATATACGGCTTTTCTGACATACAGTGAACCCAGCGATTTTTTCTTTTTACAGGCAAGAAATAATCTGGAGTTAGGAGGATTTAAGGCTAAGGGTAGCGATGATTGCAGTAAACATTCTGGCAGCGTTCCCTGCAATAAATATAACCAGGGCGTATTGGGTATCTCGAAGGATGTGGCGCTGGTTCATTTCGCTGGTATCTATACCGGTATTGGTCTGGGGGCTTATATAAAATCTAAGTCGCGAGATGATATGCGTGTCAATTCTGCATTTACCTTTGGAGAAAAAGCGTTTCTTGGCTGGAACTTTGGGGCTTTTTCTACAGAAGCTTATATCCGGCATTTCTCGAATGGATCACTCACGGATAAAAATTCAGGGCATAATTTTGTAGGTGCTTCAATTAGTTATAATTTCTGAAGTTGAATAACAATTAGCGAGTTGCTGGCTGAAGGAGTAATTCATTACCGTACGTTGTCTACAAAACGTGTTGTGAATAGCCGATCATTATCGACCCTATGGCGACAGGGAGGCTAATTGTTAGTAACAAAGAAGTGGTAAGCTGTTTACCTTACCAGAACGTTTTATTATTGCTGCGACAGATTGCTTACTCATTTACCTGCCACTGCAAACATTTCTTCCAGCATAGGGTGTAGATGCGCTTTTTCTGTTTTAGTGCAAACATGGTTTACGTTATTTGCCTGCATTGACTTTACGTTGACCACTGCACAAGAAAGGTGTCCGATCAGTTCATGTAAAATAACGTCTCTGGCATCAGCTAACTTTTTAATTGTAGGCATAAAAAAACCAGCCCTGAGAGGCTGGTTTTTAAGGGGAATTTTGGTCGGCACGAGAGGATTTGAACCTCCGACCCCCGACACCCCATGACGGTGCGCTACCAGGCTGCGCTACGTGCCGACTTGTGGGTGCTAATACTACCTCTTTCCAACGCGAATGCAAGGGGAAACGGTGCTAACTGATTTATAATTAATCAGTTAGCGATAAAACGTTTCTCTTCTGTTAGCACTTGCAGCAGCAGACTGAGCTGCGGCTTCTGATCTTTGATCTTCTCGCCGTGTAAGTCATAGGTCTGATAATGACCGTTATTATTGAGCACCAGAGTCATTTGCGGCGTCGTGATTGCCAGCGTACTGCCGTCTGCCGCCGTTACCCAGTTATGACGACGTGGAACGGTAAAGATGTCCTGGCCCTGTGAATATTCGTTCGCTGGCGTGCTGACATGTAACAGGCGTTGCATCAACGTGGTCATCACATCGGTATGATCGGTAAGCACATTAATACGCTGCGCAGGCGTCCCCGGCCAGTGGATCACCAGCGGTACTTGCAGATGACCTTGCGACCAGTCGAAGCGATTTTCTTCCGGCGTCAACGGTATGCCGCGTCCTGCGGTAATGATCACGACGGTATTGTCGAATTTACCGGCCTCTCGCAGCGCGTTCAGAACCCGATTGATTTGCGCATCCACGTCGCTGGCGGCGCTGGCGTAACGCTTAACAAAATTCTTCTGATTACTGTCATCAATGTTAGTACCGTTAAACGATACCCATGAGAACCAGCGGTTATCTTCCTGTGCGTAGCGTCCAAGCCAGTCTATCCACTGGCTGGCCGTTTGCGCATCAGACTGCGTCTGCGCTGTCGGCATCGAGAAATCGGACAGTAATGCCTGACGGTAAAGCGGGCTGGCGAAGCCATCCGAAGAAAACAGTCCCAGTTGGTAGCCTTGCTGATTCAACGCGGTAATGAGCGCCGCAGGGGTTCTGGTGGATAACACGCCATCCATATAGCCTGGCGATATGCCATAGAACAGGCCGAAAATACCGTTATCAGTGGTATTCCCTGAACTCATATGACGGGTGAAGTCGATGTTTTGCTCGGCAAATGTAGCCAGCTCCGGCATCTGCTTCTCAAAGCGAGAATAGTTCAGGCCGTCTACGGTAATGAGCAGCACATTCTGACCGGTGCCCATATCGCGATAGTGCAAATTGCTGAGCGGGTACTGTACGGAGACCGCTTCCGGATTGCCTTGCTCTACCAGACGGCGCTGATATTCCTGCGCATCCAGCAGACCGTGTTTTTCAAGAAAACGTCGCGCCGTCATCGGATAAGAGAGCGGCAGGTTTGCCCGCTGCATGGTAATCGGCCGGTAAAAATTAGCGTCTGCCCAGATGTAGATAAGATGCGATGCGATAAAGGAGACGAAAAAGAATGCCGCAAGCGGCCTTGCGAAATGGCGGCGGCGCGTAAGACTGCGCAGCTTTTGCCAACTCCATGTCGCAAATAGCATCTCAATCAATAAGATAACCGGCACGCTAATAAACATAAGCTGCCAGTCGCGCGCCATTTCGTTCTGGTCAGGGTTGATGACCAGCTCCCAGACAATGGGATTAAGATGCAGGTGAAAACGGGTAAAGACTTCGCTGTCGATAAGCAACAACGTCATACCCGCGGTCGCCAGAATGGCTGATAAAAACCGCATCAGCCGCTGGGACATCACGATAAACGTGAGCGGAAAAAGAATAAGCAAATAGGTGGCGAACACCAGAAAGCTAAAGTGCCCGACAATGCTCAGGTAGGAGTATATGCGACCCGCAAGCGTTGTCGGCCAGTCGGCGACAAACAGGTAACGGCTGCCGAGCAACGTAGCCAACAGTATATTGAACAGAGCGAACCAGTGCCCCCAGCTAACCATCTGGGAGACTTTTTCACGGTAGCGCTGACGATGAGTTACCATACCTGTCGCTTGTTTCTCCGGAGTCGGCTTTTTAGTGCGCGTTGTCTTCGCTAATCGAAGACTGCAAGGCGCGGGCAAAAGAGTTCGCAATCGCCTGGCGTTGAGCCGGCGCAACGCTGGTGTTGATAAGGTTGGTGACCATATTTCCCAGCACCATCAGGGAAAGATCGGTCGGCGCCTTATGTTTTTCCAGTACACTGAGCAGTTCGCTCAGCAGTTGTTCAACATGTTCATCACTATAGCGGGAGAGTTGTGGCATAAATCAAAATCTGTTTGTTCATGAAAGGGCAACATATTACCGTAGCAACAGTTTTTTTTCTGCATTTTTATCCCCTAAATCATTCGCGTTACGGATAACACCTGAAATGACAGGGCGATTGCTTGCGTCTTCCGGCAGGCGGTGGTTGAATACCGCCCGGTCTTAAAGGAGAGTTTATCATGAGTCTGGATATCAACCAGATTGCCCTGCACCAGCTTATCAAGCGCGATGAGCAAAATCTTGAGCTGGTCTTGCGCGATTCATTGCTGGAGCCGACAACCACCGTTGTCGAGATGGTGGCTGAACTGCATCGGGTCTATAGCGCCAAGAATAAGGCGTATGGCCTGTTTAATGAAGAGAGTGAACTGGCGCAAGCGCTGCGGTTGCAACGTCAGGGGGAAGAAGATTTTCTTGCCTTTAGCCGGGCGGCGACCGGACGCCTGCGTGACGAACTGGCGAAATATCCCTTTGCGGACGGCGGCATTGTATTGTTCTGCCATTATCGCTACCTGGCGGTGGAGTATCTGCTGGTTACGGTACTGAACAACCTGAGCAGTATGCGGGTCAATGAAAATCTGGACATTAACCCGACGCATTATCTTGATATCAACCATGCGGATATCGTGGCGCGTATCGATCTTACCGAGTGGGAAACTAATCCGCAATCGACCCGCTACCTGACGTTTCTCAAAGGTCGGGTAGGGCGCAAGGTCGCTGACTTCTTTATGGATTTCCTCGGCGCCAGCGAAGGGTTGAACGCCAAAGCGCAGAATCGCGGCCTGTTGCAGGCAGTGGATGATTTCACCGCAGAAGCGCAGTTGGATAAAGCAGAACGTCAGAACGTGCGTCAGCAGGTGTACAGCTACTGCAACGAGCAGTTACAAGCCGGGGAAGAGATTGAGCTGGAATCGCTGTCTAAAGAGCTTTCCGGCGTCAGTGAAGTCAGCTTCAGCGAATTTACCGCCGAAAAAGGCTATGAGCTGGAAGAGAGCTTTCCGGCGGATCGCAGTACGCTGCGCCAGCTAACCAAATATGCCGGCAGCGGCGGCGGGTTAACGATTAACTTTGATGCGATGCTGCTGGGCGAGCGGATTTTCTGGGACCCGGCGACCGATACCCTGACTATCAAAGGGACGCCGCCGAATCTGCGCGACCAGTTGCAGCGACGCTCGTCGGGCGGGAAATAGAGGCATACGACATAAAAGGACGCCGTAGTGAGTAAAGGAATACGTCAGAAGCCGCCTGTTAATTTCAGTTTATTTCGGCAGGTTTTGTATGCGCACATTGTCGCATTTTTGATGATGTTGGTGCTCGGCATGGTGTTCACCGTTCTCTCGTTGGTACTGTTTTATACTTATGGCGCCAACTGGTTACTGAGCTTGTTCATATGCCCGCTGTTCTTGTTAAGTGGTTTATTCATTACTGGATTTGCTTTTAAATCAACCTGGTCCAGCATACGTTACTATTACGACAAGGGGCAGTTGAAACGGTATGGACTCAATCTTGATGCAACTTTGACGCATAAAGAGAAGGTGGAAATACGCATCGATAATGCAAAGCGTCAAGTGCGTGTAGATGAACTGGAGCTCCATGTCTTATTTGATTTTCAGTTTGATAGCAAGACATGGAGCTGCGGCGACTTACTGACCAATGAAAAGGTATTTGATGCGTTGAATGACGGGCAAACGATACCAATACGAATTTTGCCATGGAAACCGGAAAGTGCCAGCGTTCGTCAACGGGCATTATTCAATCGGCTTAAAGGTATGAATACCGCGGCGGAAACTACAGATCCTCGATTAGGGGAGGCGCTAATTGAATATGGCGAGGTGTAAGAAAGCAGAAAAGCAAAGTGGGTTCTCGTTGCTCTGCATGTCGTCAAATTCAATTAAACGCATAAAAAAACCCCGCCGGGGCGGGGTTTTTCTTCAACTTCCAGGCGATTACGCGCGAACGAAGTCGATGTGAGTCAGCTTCGGTTTGTAAGCGTGACGCTGTACAGCCTGAGCTTTAACTTTTACTTCTTTACCGTCAACAACGAGGGTCAGAACTTCGCTGTAGAATTCAGCTTTAGCTTGCATGTTCATCACCTGGTCGTGGTCCAGTTCGATAGCAATCGGGGCTTCAGAACCGCCGTAGATGATTGCCGGGAACTTGTTAGCGGCGCGCAGGCGGCGGCTCGCACCCTTACCCTGCTCTTTACGTACTTCTGCGTTGATAGTAAACATTTAAATCTCTCTTTAATAATTCCTGCTACAGGCGACCCAGCAACAGGTAAGTGATCTGCTTTGCGTATGCAAAGGCGGGCGGGATTCTATACTCAAATCGCCGTTACATCAATGAAAAGTACAATTAACCACGTAATTCGTGCGCCCGGCGGAAGCGGCCTTCATAGTCGAACACTTTTTCACGCACCTGCCAGTACTGGCCTTTCATCCGCGCGACCACAAAATCGGGATGCCGCAACAGCGCCTGCTGCGCGACAATATCCGCCGCCGTGATCCAGCGTAAAGGAACGCCGGGCGTGCGCGTATGCGGGCGAATAAATAGCTGTTCGAAAGCGGTACGCTGGGCGGGCGTGTGCAAGCGGAAGCGCTCACTGACATCCGCGCCGTCCTCGTCATAGTAAGTGATTTTCAGCCATTCGCCTTTCTCATCCTGCCCATGCTGCATCGTCATTCCGCTACAGCGCAGGACTAACGCATCCTTGAGCCTGAGCGCCGCTTTTAACATATCGTCCGGGTCGACCAGAATGGCGTCACATTCCCGGCAGCGTCGGGCGGCAATATCGTTTTCGGCATTACACTGCGGGCAGTTTTTGAAGCGAAAGCGAAAATCGCACTGCTCGCGATGGCCGTCGTCATCCTCAAACCAGCCCTGGCAGCGACGGCCAAAGTGTTCAATCAGCGTGCCGTCGGCAGTGGTTTTCCCCCAGAAGGTGTTGGCAAAGCCGCAGGCCGGGCAAAATACCTGGACAGGAACGTTATCGCTTTTTCCCTTCGGGCTACCGACCTCCGGGGCATACAGGTCGTGCGGGTTGCCAGCGTAATCAAGAATCAGGCAATCGGTCTTTCCCGGCGCAAGGCGCAGACCACGCCCGACAATTTGTTGGTAAAGACTAACTGACTCCGTGGGACGTAGAATCGCGATGAGATCAACGTGTGGGGCGTCAAAGCCGGTGGTCAGCACCGAGACGTTAACCAGATAGCGAAAACGCTGCGCCTTGAAATTATCAATCAGCGCGTCGCGCTCGGGCCCTGGCGTATCGCCGGTAATCAGCGCCGCGTCGTCCGCCGGAAGCAGACCGACAATCTCTTTCGCATGTTCGACCGTGGCGGCGAAAATCATCACGCCTTTGCGCGTTTGCGCAAATTCCATAATCTGGCTGATGATGTGCGGCGTAATCCGCTGCTGCTTTTTCAGCTCGCGGTTCAGGTCGGCTTCGCTGAACAGCCCATTGCTTTGGGCCTGCAGGCGGCTGAAATCGTATTGGACCACTGGCATATCAAGCCGCTCAGGCGGCGTCAGATAGCCGTGTTTAATCATATAGCGCAGCGGCAGTTCATAAATACAGTCGCGAAACAGAGCGTTGTCGTTGCCGCGCACCATACCGTGATAATGAAATTGATAAATCCAGCCTTTTCCGAGGCGGAAGGGCGTGGCGGTGAGCCCAAGCAGACGTAAGTGAGGATTAACTTTACTCAGGTGAGTGAGGATTTGCTGATACTGACTATCTTCATCGTCACCGATGCGGTGGCATTCATCGACAATCAACAGCGAAAACTCCTCCTGGAAGGCGTCAAGATTACGCGCCACCGACTGTACGCTGCCGAACACGACTTTGCCCTGACTCTCTTTACGTTTGAGTCCGGCGGCGAAAATATCCGCTTCCAGCCCCAGCGCGCAATATTTGGCGTGGTTCTGCGCGACCAGCTCTTTCACATGCGCCAGCACCAGTACCCGTCCGCGGGCGACGCGCGCCAGTTCGGCGATCACCAGGCTTTTACCTGCGCCGGTCGGCAGAACAATCACGGCGGGCGTACGGTGGCGGCGAAAGTGGCTGAGCGTGGCGTCTACGGCTTCTTGCTGGTAGGGGCGGAGTGTAAAAATCATGGTCTCACTACGTTAAACGGTTCCGGGAATAGTATGCCATGAATCATTTCCCTTGAGGGATATAGTTAGCCCGCTATACTGAGCGGATAGCAATTCCCTTTTTTCGGGTAGAATGCCCGATTTCCGTATTATTACAGGCTAAATCACACACATGCGACTTGATAAATTTATCGCTCAGCAGCTTGGCGTCAGCCGCGCTATTGCCGGGCGTGAAATTCGTGGTAACCGCGTTACCGTCGATGGCGACATCATTAAAAATGCGGCCTTCAAACTGCTCCCGGAACATGCGGTTGCGTATGACGGCAATCCCTTAGCGCAGCAACACGGGCCACGCTATTTTATGCTTAACAAGCCGCAGGGATACGTTTGTTCAACCGATGATCCCGATCATCCAACGGTGCTGTATTTCCTGGATGAGCCGGTGGCGTATAAGCTGCATGCCGCAGGACGTCTGGATATCGATACTACCGGTCTGGTGTTAATGACAGATGACGGTCAGTGGTCGCACCGCATTACGTCGCCGCGCCATCACTGTGAAAAAACCTATCTGGTGACCCTGGAGTCGCCGGTGGCTGACGATACGGCAGCGCAATTTGCGAAAGGCGTGCAGTTGCATAATGAAAAAGATCTCACTAAACCCGCTACGCTGGAGGTGATAACACCTGTGCAGGTTCGTCTGACCATCAGCGAAGGCCGTTATCATCAGGTGAAGCGGATGTTTGCCGCAGTAGGCAATCGCGTTGTGGAACTGCACCGCGAACGGATTGGCGCCATTACGCTGGATGAGAATCTGGCTCCCGGCGAGTACCGCCCGTTGACTGAAGAAGAAATCGCCAGCGTCGGCTAACTATCTCGTTAAATTCAGGAGTTCGATGTGACCACCCGGCAGCACTCTTCCTTTGCCATTGTCTTTATCCTTGGCCTGTTGGCCATGTTAATGCCGCTGTCGATTGATATGTATCTTCCAGCGCTGCCGGTGATTTCTGCGCAATTCGGCGTGCCTGCCGGTAGCGCGCAGATGACGCTCAGCACCTATATTCTGGGGTTTGCGCTGGGGCAGCTTATCTATGGACCGATGGCGGATAGCCTCGGGCGTAAGCCGGTCATCCTGGGCGGGACGCTGGTATTTGCCGCTGCGGCGGTCGCCTGTGCGTTGGCGCAGACTATCGATCAACTGATCGTGATGCGTTTCTTTCACGGTTTGGCGGCCGCGGCGGCAAGCGTCGTCATCAATGCGCTGATGCGGGATATTTATCCAAAGGAAGAGTTTTCGCGCATGATGTCATTTGTCATGCTGGTCACTACGATAGCGCCGTTAATGGCACCCATTGTCGGCGGCTGGGTGTTGGTATGGTTAAGCTGGCACTATATCTTCTGGATACTGGCCATTGCGGCGATTCTGGCGTCAGTCATGATCTTTGCTCTGATTAAAGAGACGCTGCCCGTTGAGCGGCGTCAGCCTTTTCATATTCGTACCACAATAGGTAACTTTGCCGCGTTGTTTCGCCACAAACGCGTACTGAGCTATATGCTGGCGAGCGGGTTCAGTTTTGCCGGTATGTTCTCTTTTTTGAGCGCGGGGCCGTTTGTCTATATCGAAATTAATCATGTTCCGCCGCAGGATTTCGGCTACTACTTCGCGTTGAACATCGTATTTCTGTTTGTGATGACGATTATCAACAGCCGTTTTGTCAGACGGGTAGGGGCGCTAAACATGTTTCGGGCCGGGCTATGGATTCAGTTTGCGATGGCGGTGTGGATGGTTTTCAGCGCGCTGATGGGCATTGGATTCTGGGCGCTGGTGGTCGGCGTTGCGGCGTTTGTCGGCTGTGTGTCGATGGTTTCGTCCAATGCGATGGCGGTCATTTTGGATGAGTTTCCGCATATGGCCGGAACGGCGTCTTCGTTGGCGGGCACTTTCCGCTTTGGTATTGGCGCTATCGTCGGCGCGTTGCTGTCGCTGGCTACCTTTACCAGTGCGTGGCCGATGATCTGGTCGATTGCGCTTTGCGCCGCCTGTTCCATTCTGTTTTATCTCTACGCCAGCCGTCCCAAAAAACGGTGACGGGCGCGGTGTCCCTCAATGGCGCCGAAGAATGCGCAGGCGGCGTTGGGGGACGCTATCCGCTACACGATGGCAAAGCCAAACGGCTTTCATAGTTGATGTATATCAATTACCAATTCATCATTTTCCTCCTTTATGTTTATTTTATGTAAAATCCATTTATGTAAAAAGTCACATCATTGTAGTTAAAAAGGTTGAGTTAGATCGCAGAAACGGGTACATATAGCCCGCCGCTATCTCCGCGTCGGTAAAACTATTTTAACTCCCGCTTGCTATAGAGCCACTGACGGAGAGAAGGGCGTTAGCAATCTGTTTAAGGACGGGTTGTCAATGATGTGTTAATATAAATGTAAGTAAATTGTGAAGTAATTGTGCTTCCGGGGAAAGAAAGTGAATACATTACAGCTCTCAATTGTTCACCGTCTGCCGCAAAACTATCGCTGGTCGGCGGGTTTTGCGGGGTCAAAGGTTGAACCGATTCCGCAAAACGGGCAGAGCACCGAGAATAGTCTGGTGGCGCTTAAACTGTTGAGTCCGGCAGGCGATAGCGCGTGGTCAGTGATGCATAAGCTCAGCCAGGCGCTAAGCGATATTGAAGTTCCTTGCTCCGTGCTGGAGTGCGAAGGGGAACCGTGCCTGTTCGTTAATCGTCAGGATGAGTTTGCCGCCACCTGTCGGCTGAAAAATTTCGGCGTGGCGATAGCGGAACCTTTTTCTAACAATAATCCTTTTTAGGCGTCAGCTTAACGCGAGTAGCTGACGCGTATAGGCCTGTTGCGGTGCGGTAAACACGCGCTCGCATTGCCCCTGTTCAACCACCTCCCCCTGTCGCAGCACGATAACCTGATGGCACAGCGCGCGTACTACATGCAGATCGTGGCTAATGAAGATATAGGCCAGACGGTGCTTTTGCTGGAGCGATTTCAGGAGGGCAAGAATCTGCGCCTGAACGGTTTTATCCAGCGATGAGGTCGGTTCATCCAGAATAATAAGCGACGGTTTTAAAATCAGCGCCCTGGCGACGGCGATACGTTGACGCTGGCCGCCGGAAAACTCAGCGGGGTAACGATGCCGTGTTTCCGGGTCCAGGCCGACTTCCATCATGACCGCTTTCACCTGCTGTTCGCGCTGCGCGCCTGAAAGCGTAGGCTGGTGGACGCGCAGGCCTTCTTCGATAATTTGCAACACGTTTAAACGCGGGTTTAGCGATGAGTTCGGGTCCTGGAATACGACCTGGATACGGTGGCGAACAGGTAAAAGCTGGCGGCGGTTTAACGTATCCAGCGATTGACCGTCAAATACGATGCGGCCTTCGGAGCGGATAAGCCGTAACAGCGCCAGACCGGTGGTGCTTTTTCCCGATCCTGACTCGCCGACCAGACCCAGCGTTTCGCCTGGATGCAGGGTGAAACTGATATTGTTAACCACCACATTATGATCCACGACGCGCTTCAGAATGCCTTTGCGGATCGGGAAGGCGACGCGCAGCCTGTCTACTTCCAGCAACGGCGTCTGCCCGGCGGGGAGCGGAACCGGATCGCCTGTGGGTTCGCTGTTGAGTAGTTTTTGCGTGTATGGATGGGTCGGCGCGGAGAGCAGCGTGTCGGCGCGTTGGTTCTCTACGCACTTGCCGTGTTGCATTACCGCCACTGAATCCGCCAGTTTTTTTACAATGCTGAGGTTATGGGTGATAAACAGCAATCCCATATTGAGCTCGCGCTGGAGTTCCCGCAGTAGAGATAAAATCTGCGCCTGTACGGAGACGTCGAGGGCGGTGGTCGGCTCATCGGCGATCAGTAATTCCGGCCGTGTTAACAGCGCCATGGCTATCATGACGCGCTGGCGTTCGCCGCCGGAAAGCTGATGCGGATAATCGCGCAGACGCTGGCTCGCCTGGCGGATACCGACCCGATCCAGACAACCGATCATCTCCGCCCTTGCCGCCTCCCGACGAATTCCCCGATGGAGCGACAGCACTTCATAGAGCTGTTTTTCCAGCGTATGCAGCGGGTTAAGTGAAACCATCGGTTCCTGAAAAATCATGGCGATTTTATTGCCGCGCACGCCGCGTAGCGTCTGCTCGCTGGCATGAAGCAATGATTCGCCGTGAAAGCGAATATCGCCGGAGAGGTAGACGGCGGGAGGGGTAGGCAAAAGACGCAGAATGGAAAGCGCCGTCACGCTTTTTCCTGACCCGGACTCGCCGACCAGCGCCAGCGTTTCCCCGGCGTTCACCTGTAACGAAATGGCGTTAACGACAGGGCGCACGTGCTGTTGCTGACGGAAACCTACCGATAAATTTTCAATTGCAAGCAATGGAGATGTCATCTTATACCGCCTTAGCAGGATCAAAGGCGTCGCGTACCGCTTCGCCGATAAAAATCAGCAGCGATAGCAGAATGGCGACAGACAGAAAGGCGGCGATCCCCAGCCAGGGAGCCTGTAAGTTGTTTTTCCCCTGTAAAAGAAGTTCGCCGAGAGAAGGGGAGCCAAGCGGCAGACCAAATCCCAGAAAATCCAGCGACGTCAGGGTGGTGATGGAGCTACATAAAATGAACGGTAAAAATGTCAGGGTAGCGACCATCGCATTAGGCAACATATGGCGCAGGATAATGTCACGATCGCTGACGCCAAGCGCCTGCGCGGCGCGGATATAGTCAAAATTGCGGGTCCGTAAAAACTCGGCGCGCACCACGCCCACCAGACTCATCCAGCCAAACAGTACGGTTATGGCCAGCAACCACCAGAAGTTAGGCTGCACTACGCTGGAAAGTAAAATAATCAGAAACAGGGTCGGCATTCCCGACCAGACTTCAATGAGACGTTGCCCCCATAAATCGACTTTGCCGCCATAATAGCCCTGTAGCGCGCCCGCCAGTACGCCCATGACGCTGGAGCAAATCGTTAACATCAGACCGAATAAAATAGAAATGCGGGTGCCGTACAGGATGCGGGCGAAAACGTCGCCGCCATTCGCATCGGTGCCCAGCCAGTTTTTCGCCGAAGGCGGGGAGGGGAAAGGCTGCGTGGTGGCAAAATTAATGGTATTGGCGCCAAAGCGTACGGGGGCCCACAACACCCAGCCCCGATTCTCAAGCTGCCGTTGTAGCCAGGGGTCCTGATAGTCTGCCGTTGTCGCCAGCGGGCCGCCGAAATCGCGCTCGCTGTAATTTTTTACCAGCGGAAAATACCACTGGCCTTCATAGCGCACCAGCAATGGCTTATCGTTAGCAATCAGTTCCGCGCATAAGCTCAGGCTGAACACGACCAGGAAAATCCATAGTGACCAGTAGCCCCGGCGATTATGGCGGAAACGCGCCCAGCGGGCCTGATTGACCGGGCTTAATCGCGGCATTATCGTCCCTCAAAATCAATGCGTGGATCGACCAGCGTATAGCTGATATCGCTCAGGATATTCAGTAATAAGCCAATCAGGGTAAAGATATAAAGCGTGCCGAACATCACCGGATAGTCGCGCGAAACGGTTGCTTCATAACCCAGCAGCCCCAGGCCGTTGAGCGAGAACATGACTTCAATTAGCAGCGAGCCGGTGAAAAACATACTGATAAAAGTGGCGGGAAACCCGGCGATCACCAGCAGCATGGCGTTACGAAAAACATGTTTCCAGAGAATGTTTTTTTCACTCACGCCTTTAGCGCGAGCGGTAACGACATACTGTTTACGCACCTCGTCGAGAAACGAATTTTTCGTCAGCATCGTCAGGGCGGCAAAACCGCCGATGACGGTCGCCAACACCGGTAGCGTAATATGCCACAAATAATCGGTGATTTTCTGGTACCACGGTAACGTGTCAAAGTTGGCGGAGACCAGGCCACGTAGCGGAAAGATATCGTAGTAGCTGCCGCCGGCAAAAAAGACGATTAATAAAATAGCGAACAGAAAGGCGGGGATCGCATAACCAATAATGATAAACGCGCTGCTCCACACATCAAAGCGACTGCCGTTATGGACGGCTTTGCGGATCCCCAGCGGGATAGACACCAGATAAATAATCAGCGTGCTCCATAATCCCAGGGTAATGGAGACGGGAAGGCTATCTTTGATCAGCGTTAGTACGGATGCGCTGCGAAACAGACTGTCGCCGAAGTCAAAAGAGAGATAGTCCCGTAGCATCTTGAAATAACGCTCATGCAGCGGTTTGTCGAAGCCGTAGCGATGGGTGATCTCCGCGATCACCTCCGGATCGAGTCCCCGGCCGCCGCGATAATGGCTGTCGCTGATATTGCCGACGCCGGTTTGCGCATGACTGGCGCGAACGCCTTCGCCGCTGGCGCCGGGCAACGCGCCGCCCTGGCCAAATTCAATCGCGGCAATAGCCTGATCGACAGGGCCGCCGGGAGCGATCTGCACGATAAAAAAGTTAATGGTAATAATGGCCCATAGCGTGGGGATCACCAGTAACAGACGGCGGATAAGATAGGCGCCCATTGATTCTTACTACCTCCTGGCTGCCGGTAGCTTGGCGGCTTTGTTGACATCATACCACCAGGTATCTAACCCGATGGTATATACCGGGCGAATCGCCGGATGGGAGAATTTATCCCACCAGGCGAGCCTGTCTTGCGCCATATACCACATCGGCAGCATGTAATAGTTCCAGGTCAGCACGCGATCCAGCGCCCGTCCCAGCGGCACCAGTTTCGCTTTATCACCCTGCGCTGCGATAATTTGCGCGATCAGTTTATCCACCACCGAACTTTGTACGCCGGGAGCGTTATAACTGGAGTCAATGTATTCCGACGCCCATGAGATTTGTAGATCGGAGCTGGGCCAGGGCATCGCCCGCCATAGCCTCGGCATCATGTCATAGTCGCGGCTGCGCATCCGGTTGGTGAGCTGAGAATTATCAACCTGACGGATAGTCATCGTAATGCCCAGACGCTGAAGATTATGCTGGAAGGGCAGAACCCACTGGCTATTACTGCTGGCAGGAAGGAGAAGTTCAAACGTCAGAGGCTTACCGGTGACGCTATTGACCCGTTGCTGTCCGTTGATCACCCATCCGGCCTGCGTCAACAAGGCGTCAGCTTTAAGAAGATTTTCGCGATCGTAGCCGTCGCCGTTAGAGACCGGCGGCTGATAGATCTGGGTGAAGACTTCAGGAGGAAGATCTTTTTTCATCGGCGCGAGTAATACCAGCTCATCGGCGTCAGGGTAATTTCTGGCGGCGTACTCGGTATTCTGGA
Organism: Salmonella sp. SSDFZ54; assembly: GCF_004010735.1. Taxonomy (NCBI): domain Bacteria; kingdom Pseudomonadati; phylum Pseudomonadota; class Gammaproteobacteria; order Enterobacterales; family Enterobacteriaceae; genus Salmonella; species Salmonella sp. SSDFZ54. The sequence continues at coordinate 155,238 of NZ_CP034819.1, read as the reverse complement.
AGTAACTGTTGGTTCGGCTCCAGGCATTATAGAACAGCGCTTTATTCATCCACTCAAAATCGAAGGCCAGGGTGACAGCTTCACGTACCCGCCGGTCTTTAAATACCGGGCGCTGAATATTAAAGGCCAGCCAGCGTGTGTCCTGCGCCGACTCGTTTTTCTGCTCTTCTTTAATGATGTAATGATTATCGAAATTTTTACCGATATAGCGCGTTGCCCAGTTTTTAGCGTCGTTTTCCAGCCGTAGATCAAATGCGCCCGCTTTAAACGCCTCGAAAGCGACATTGTCATCAAGGTAGTAATCGTAGCGGATAGTGTCGAGGTTAAAGCGTCCACGATTGACCGGCAGATTAGCCGCCCAGTAGTTTTTGACGCGTGAATAGACAATGTACTGGCCCATTTTCCACTGAGTAATCCGGTATGGCCCGCTGGCTAAGGGCGGCGTTGAAAGCGGATCGCTAAGTTTGTGATTTTTCCAGAATTTTTCGGGCATGATCGGTAGTGAAAACAGACTAAGCATGTCTTCTTTACCAGGCTTCGCCAGCTCAATTCGCACGGTTAAAGGCGCAATCGCCTTCACGGTAGTACCTTTATAGACCAGACGGAACTGCGGTACGCCTTCGGTCATAAACTTATGAAAGGTAAAGGCCACATCGCGGGCGGTAATGGGCGTGCCATCGTGAAAACGAGCGCGGGGGTTAATCGAGATTTCCACCCAGGAATAGTCGGCGGCATAGCGGGCATGGTCGGCAATCAGCGGATAATAGCTTCCGGGCTCATCATCCGAGGTGGTAAAAAGCGTATCGTAAAGGGCTTCGGTACGTACGCCGGGATTGCCGCGCAGCGAATAGCGATTGAAATTATCGAACGTACCAATGGCGGAAAGCGTCATCTGACCGCCTTTCGGCGCAGCAGGATTCACATAATCAAAGTGATCAAAGTTAAAAGCATACTTAGGTTCGCCGAGTACGGCGAAAGCGTAGCTTTCTTTGATTTCCTGGGCCTGGGCGCCAGCGCTAACCAGTGCGACAAGCAGAAGCATTACGCGCGCAATCATCTGAAGGCGGTTTCCTTATCGTATTGCCCGCTGCAAACCGGCAGGCGTTTCGCTGAATAATAAGTGACGTTGCGTCTGATGTGAATCCGTTAAAACCGTAAGGGGACTACCATTCAGGCACGGAAGGCGCCGACATCCACAGCACGAAATCTTTTAGGGGTAAAGGACGGCTAATCCAGTACCCCTGCAAGTAATTAACACCGTGATCGCGTAGCCAACGGGCCTGCTCCGGCGTTTCAACGCCCTCGGCCACCGTCAGCATATTCAGGCGTCTGGAGAGCGTCAGCACGGTATCCAGAACCGGCGACGTGACGGTTTCCGTGCCGATCGCCTGGATAAAGCCGCGATCGATTTTCAGATAATCTAAAGTAAATCGCTCCAGATAAATCAGGGCGCTATGGCCTGTACCGAAATCATCTATAGCGATTTCAAACCCGGCGGAATGCAGCCATTCGAACAGTTTGGCCGCTTCATACTGTTGAAGCATATCGCGTTCAGTGATTTCCAGCACGATATGAAAATGGTGCGCGGGCAGGGCGTCCCTGAGCCGGTGCATATCCTCTTTAAAACTGTCGCTGTGCAGATGTTCCGGCGCGATGTTAATGCCAAATTTGGCACCGACGGGCATCACCTTCTGTAGCGTGGGTGCGTCGCGGGCGATCAGCTCGAACAGATGCTGCGTTAATGGTACGATAAGTTGCTGCGCTTCGGCATAGTGGATAAAGGCATCCGGCGGAATCTCGCCTGCCGTAGGGTGACGCCAGCGCAGTAAGACTTCAAGCCCGGTGACGCTCAGCGTACGAGTATCGACGACGGGCTGATAAACCACATAAAACTGCTCGTGTTTGATCGCCGTTAAAATCTCTTTGCCCGGTCGCGTCCGGAGGGCATAGATAAAGTAACAGATAAACCCTGCTACGATGCCGCTAATGCAGCCCAGCATCAACGTATACCACAAGTCATTGTAGGTCCAGCTATCGGCATAAAGCTGTATTTTAAGCGGCAGGCCGTTGATAGTTGCCTGTCGTGATGGCGTGCCCGGCAGCTCCGCGACGGCCAGCAGACGCGAAGAAAAGGTCGACAGCGCGGTATTGCCGACAATCAGCGCGATGCCGTTAAAATCGTCCTGGCGCGTGGTATAGAGTAAGTAGGGCGTCAGGTTAATATTCAGCGATGTGAATACGCCGCTGTCATTTAGTAATGGGTTTCGATACCAAATCACCATTGTCGGTTTGTTGGGCATCATTGGCGTGCCGGGCAGAATCGCCATAGCAACGTCTTTGCGGATATCTATATCCGGCACCAATTGCTGAAGCGGCATATTCATGGCGCCAGTGGCGGAAGAGCAGAACACTTTTTTATCTTTAATCAATAAGAAGGCGCGGACATTAAGGCTAAAAGCGGCTCTTGAGGTGAGTTCTGCGCCAACCTGCTGACAGGTGTTGATCGTCAACGGTTGAAGAATATCGGTGGTGGCTTTCAGGTCGGCGAAATAGCTGGCCAGGTAATGTTGTACATCAGAAAGGAGCGTATTGTATTTAACATCCCGTTTATGCCACGACAGGAAAAATTGCAGGCTACCAATAAGTAATGCTGCCGCCATCCCCGTAATGATACAGGTAAGCAGGATTTTCCGACCGGAAGAGGAGTCGCGTGTTAGCATAATTCCTGGTGTGACCTGAAAAGGCGGATGCCGGTTAAACTGGTTGATTTATAAGACTATAGCCTGGATTACCCCGGATAGTCATGCTTTTCTGTGATGCGCAGGAAAGCGTATTGTCGCAGTAGTCGTTGGCGGAAACGACCTGAATGTCTGATGGCGCTATGTTTATCAGGCCTATGTTCGTGTGTTGTAGGCTGGATAAGAGGCGACACGTCGCTATTCGGTAAAACGGGTTCAGAAGGGATAATAAGCAAAAGCACTGCCGAAGCAGTGCTTTTTATGCCGTCTCATCAGGTAAGCCAAGGGAGGTGCTGCCTGATGAAGATTAACTGCGGCTCAGAACTCGACGCGCTTCATTGTAGCGTTTTTTCCAGTACGGTTCGTTCATACTGGAGATAATGACGCCGCTACTGGTAGACGCATGGACAAACTGGTTATTGCCGATATAAATACCGACATGGCGACCAGTGGAACCGGCGCGGAACAGAACCAGATCGCCCGTACGCAGGTTATTGCGTGAAACCGCTTTGCCCATTTCCTGCTGTTCATAGGTTGAACGCGGAAGCTCTAAACCAAACTGTTCACGGAAGGTGCGCTGTACAAAGCTGGAACAGTCGACGCCTTTCTTAGTGCTGCCGCCCAGGCGGTAACGCACGCCTTTCCAGTCAGCATACTGATCCATAATCCGCGACTTAACGTCGAGGTTACGCACCATATTTTCAAATTCATCCTGAGAGGCTTGCAGTGAAGAGCTATCGCTATTGCCCACAGCATGCGTCTCAGAATGCATATTCTTTACGGTATTGGTGGTTGTGCTACAAGCAGAAAGCAGAACCGCAACTGCAATCGCAGGAATCCCGCGCAAAATATATCTCAAAATCGGTTGAGATTTGACCATGTTGTTTGTTTTCCCTTGAAGTCCTTAACGATAAATATCGTTATAAAAATGCCAAACGTGATGAGACTAATTACCTGCACAGCTTGAGACAATTCTTTGTGCACAAATCTGTGGCGGAACGCACAAATTTATTCGCAATGAGAATAATTATCTGGCGAGGCAAAACGAGTTTGAGATTACCCGATTGTTGCTGTCATTGCGAGCGATTTCGCGTGATTTTTTATAAGAATTTATGATACGAAAAGTGAGCTATCAGCACGGGTCAAATTAAGCGCAAATCGTTTAAAAATCGTGCAACCTGTTCATTTTGCAGAGGAATAATATGACCGAAAAATGATGGGCTGGGGGAATATCATCATAAATTACCTTCAACGATGTAAAACTATCGCTGAAGGTAATGTTAATTGTATGGGTTATTTGTTTAAGATTTGTTTATTTCCGCCCGGGAGATAATTCTCAAAAAGCGCTATCGCCCGGTCGCTGAGCGGGGTCATCAGCCACCAGGGGAGGCCAATCAAAATAACCGTGAGTGACCCGACCACAATATCGGTGAACCAGTGAGCGCCAATCATAACGCGCGGAAACGCGAAAACCACAAATATAATAAGGGCGATAATCCCCGCCGTTTTGCCGAAATAACGCAGCATAAAGGCGGAAAATATCAGCAGCATCATACCGTGATCGCCTGGGAAACTGTCTTTTGACGCGTCTTTTGTCGGGATATGCAGCAACTCGCTGACGCGATAAATATGCTCAAAAGAGAGCGTTGGGCTGGCGCGCTTGACGGGGATCAGCGCCTGACCGAGTTGGTTAAGCACCACCGCTGTTAGCAGCATGACCAATCCGATTATCACGATGCGCCGCCGGCCCGATGCGTTTTCTTTTAGCCAGAAACTGAGCATCAGTCCGCCCATCGCCAGTAGCGAACAGCCGTCAAACGCCCGATTATTGGTAATAGCGACCCACCAGAGGAACGCGTGGCTTTCCACCAGTTTCTGGTTAAAGAAGTGGAATATGCCGGAATCAATGGTGAACCAGAAACCGTGATTGACGGGAAGATACCATGACAAAAACAGCGCCAGACCGGCGGCATTAAGCAGAATTATCAAGGAATAGCGGGTTTTCATCGTCATTTCGCCATAGTTTTTAAACGGTGGCAACCTTACGCGTGCGTCGCTAAACGAAGCTTCAACAAGGCCGTCTGTAACGTATTCCAGTCGGTTTCTGTGTTTGAGATAAGTTCAACCCGGCTGTCCGGCGGCGCGACACTCTGTGTTTCGATGTGCAGGTCATCGCCCTGGCGATTGATGCGTACCAGCCCCTCTTGTATGCGCATAACGCCTTTCACCCGGCCCACCGGCGCCAGACGCGCCCATTCGAGTAGGCCAATGGTGTCAAACACGGTATCGGCATCGAAAATCCAGCCGCAGGCCTGATGACCCTGTCCGCTATTGAGGCTGCGTCGCCAGCGCTGCTGGGCGGGCAGATTTAGCGCAGCGAGTCCTTTTTTACTGGCATGAGTGTGTGAATGCGCGGCGCTGGCCGGCAGTTCCGCCAGGTTTTGTCGCGGTAAATCCAGAAGCTTACCGTCTATCTGTCCATGTTCGGCATGAATCAGTTGACGATCGCCGCCGTACTGTCGCCACCACTGTTGCAGGGCGGCATCGCTCTGCGCCGTGGCGCGATCGGTCTTATTGGCGATGATAATATCGGCTGAGGCGAGCTGATCGCGGAAATTTTCATTGGCGACGCTCTGTTGGTCCAGTAGCAGGCGAGGGTCCAGGATGCAGAGCGTGGCGCGTAAATCAATCCACGGCTCATAAACCGGCGCAGTTAATAAATCCAGAATCTGTTTTGGGTGTCCCAGTCCGGTTGGTTCAATCAGCAACCGGTCAGGTTTGCCCTGGCGCAGCAGCGTGTTGAGCCCCACCTGCATAGGCAATCCGTTGACGCAGCACATGCAGCCGCCGGGGATCTCTTTTAGCAGTGCGCCGCTGTCGGCAAGCAGCGCGCCGTCAATACCCACTTCGCCAAATTCATTGACCAGGACGGCCCACTTTTCAGCCGGATCTTTATGGGCTAATAAATGAAGGATAGAGGTGGTTTTTCCGCTACCGAGAAATCCAGTAATAAGATTGGTTTTGGTCACGTCAGCTCCAGAATATTGATACAACATAACAACTTTAATAATCCTGGCGAATAAACGTGAAAAAGAGAAGCGCTGAGTTGACGAAGTCGTGCTTCTGCCATCTTAAGAGCAGAAAATGTTAAATTTTTAACGTTTCTCTTTCCGGGCGCAGAACAGTCAATAAAGAAAAGGGTCAGGCTGCGCCCTGGGGCGCAGCCGAAAAATGCGAAACTTAATCCGCGCGCCCCATATAACGGCGCTCTTCGATATGAATGCGGATTTTCTCACCTGCGCTCAGGTATTCGGGAACCTGAATCACCAGACCGGTGCTTAATGTCGCGGGTTTGTTACGTGCGCTGGCGGACGCTCCTTTAATACCCGGCGCGGTTTCGACGATTTCCAGATCCACGGTCTGCGGAAGCTCTAGCGCCAGCAGTTGGCCGTCCCAGGTCAGAACCTGCATATCCGGCATTCCGCCTTCAGGCATAAACAGCAACTCTTCTTCAATCTGATCTTTGGTGAAGGTATACGGCGTATAGTCTTCTTTATCCATGAACACATATTCGTTGCCATCGACATAAGAAAAGTCAACGCCGCGACGGCTCAGGGTGACGGTATCAACGATATCGTCGCCTTTGAAACGTTCTTCCACTTTCAGACCGGTGCGGACATCGGAAAAACGCATTTTATACAGTGTGGCGGCGCCACGGGCGGTAGGCGACTGAATGTCGATATCTTTCACAATCAGCAATTTGCCGTTGTAGTTCAGTACCATACCCTTTTTGATTTCGTTCGCTCTTGGCATCGAGGAGATCCTGTTGTAGAGATTATCTAAAATATCGCGTAAAACTACTCGCGCCGGGCCGTCCAGGCAAGTGGAATTGTCACTTTTGCTGGTGCAAAAAAGGTGATACTGTTCGCCCGCTTTCCGTTCCGCGTTCAACGAGAATACGCGATGGCATGTCGCCCGGAGGGGGGAAGTGTGCTGTGTTGTCCCTTCTGTTTCCAGCCTTGTCTTCGGAATGTCTGAGGGCAGGCCTGATCATGATGACGTCTACATTTTAAATCTGGATTTTTCTTTGGACAAATTCTGTTATCTTTCATTTGGTTATAAATAGAGGGCTGAGCATGGACTGTCGTAGCGGTTGTGGCGCTTGCTGTATTGCGCCTTCAATTTCGTCGCCGATACCCGGAATGCCGAATGGCAAGCCGATGAATACCAGATGCGTGCAGCTTTCGGAAGATAACTTGTGCCTTATCTTTGGCTCGCCTTTACGCCCAAAAGTGTGCTCTGGTTTGCAACCGGCAGGGGACATGTGTTTAACGACCCGGGAAGAGGCCATTATTTATTTGCTGGAACTCGAACAGAAAACCTTACCATGAGCTAAGCCGTTTTTGATAAATGTGCAGGGGCTTACGTTATATCCCGAAATAGTCTGCAAAAGCTGCGCCTCAAATTACCTCCTTTTACCATTAAATAGCGTAATACATGATTCCCTTATTTCGTGGCTTCTGAAGCGGTAGATGTCGCCGCTCAACCCCGTTGGTGCCTGAACGTGTACCGAATGAACCGTCACATAAAACAAAAACGATCAATTTTATTTATATGATAGTTTTTATCTATTAAAAAGAGGAATTTTGATCGATTTTAATTATTTATAACGATCGATATCATGAATTTGATAGCTTATATCTATCATTGATGTATTTACCGATCGATATAACCAGTGTGAATGTATTGTTATTTTCCTTTAAAATACTCGAATTCTTATGTGTGGGTTTTATCTTATGAAGAAATATACGTTCGCAGCCAGGGCGTTTATTTTTACGCTGGTGTTGCTTTTTGTTATTTCAGTATGTGGGTTGACTATTAGCGTTTTAAAAGGGATGTGAAATGCGGGGAGAAAATAGTGAAATTGATTTAGTCGACGTTTCCTTATTCCTTATAAGAAAATGGCTAAGTATCATGATCGCTACCTTTATTTTTGTTGCCATTGGCTATGTTTTTGTGAGCGTGCAGCATGATACAAAGGTTGTGAGTATGACAATCAAACCTAATCTGGATACGCCTGCTACCTATGCGTTATGTGGCTATACTAATGATATTCAATGTAAAACAACGGTTATCCTTAACCAGTTTAGCCGTTTCTTGCCTACGGAATATAAAAATAAAATAAGTTTTGACGCGAAAAAACAGCTTGTCATTTTTAAGGCGCAGGGGAGGGAAGAAAGTGTCAATAATATTATTTCCACCCTGAAAAATAGTGTCGATAAAATGGCAGCATGGTATATCGATGACGGTGACATTAAACGTTATAGCGTGCATAAAAATATGTTACAAACGGAAACATATGCAAAGCTATCATTGTTGTCGGAGGCGGTTAAAAATAATGCTAACATTGAAGTGATAGATGTTGCTGTAACACCAAAATATAAGATGCGGCTGGTGTTGGTCCTTTGCGGGCTGATGGGCGTAATTTTCTCAATAACCGGTCTTTTATGTAGGAGGGCGCTAACAGAATATCGTATTGAGAAAAAGACAATGAATCACCGTGCATGAACATTGCGCAGAGGTAAACTCTGCGCTGAAATGTGTCGAAGAGTAAAAGTATCAGGCTTGCAAGTTAAACATCTTTAATACGCGCCAGGCAGAACATGGTGGCGACAATCATGACTAACGCAAACCAGAAGACCGCATGATAATTCCAGATTTCTGCGGCGATTCCCGCCAACGAACCGGCAATGATCCAGCCGACGCGAATGGTATTGGTATACAGCGTGGTGGCTGAACCCGCCTGGCCTGGCATGAGATCCTGAAAATAGAGCATGCCAATCCCGCCAAGAATGCCGATGTAAATCGCGTTCAGCAACTGCAAGCCGAGCAACGTTGCCGGTGCGTGCGCCAGCAACATCCCCGCATAAAAGCACAGTCCGGCGACAACGGCGATGCACATTAACAGGCGTTTTCCCAACCGTTTGGCGAAGTAACCTGCAATCAGCATTGTGGGAATCTCCAGCCCGGCGGCGGTGCCCATCATCACGCCTGCAAGTTTTTCCGGAAGATGCAGCTCATTGATGATAAACAGCGGCATATTAATGATATACAGGCTGTTAGTTCCCCACATTAACGTACAGATGACAAACAGCAACAGCGTATCGCGGCGATTACGACGCGGTGCTTCCAGCGTGCCGGTTGCCAGCGGCGCATCTTTGCGCATTGACGGTAAAAAGAACCACACCATGACGCCGCAGACGATAAAAGCTACCGCCGCGCTCAAATACATCACCGTAAAGCTAAAACCCATCGCCAGCGCATAGGCCAGCGGCGGCCCAATGACCCAGGCCAACGAGACCTGGGCGCGGAGGATTGAGCTGAACATCACTGCTTCACGACCTGTACGATCGGCATGTTCTCGGGCCAGCGCAAACATCTGCGGGTTGGCGGTAGAGCCGAAGCTACTGAGAAAGACGCCAATGAACAGCAAAATAAAGTAGTTGCGGTTCCAGGCAAACAACACGCAGGCCAACATGCCCAGCACGCAACAGAAAACGATCAGTTTTTTGCGATCGCCTTTTTTATCTGAGCGACCCGCCAGAAACTGGCTCACGATAATGCCGATAACCGCGCTGCCGGTAAAAAAGAAACCCACCATGCCGGGACGGGCGTGAACCTCATCCGTCAGAAAAATACTGAGCGTCGGCGTCTGTAACGCACCGGCAATACCGGTGAGAAAAGCCACGATCAAAAAGGCGGTAGACGTCAGGTCAAACGATTTAGGCGCAGCGGCGGCGGGACTGTTGTGCATGTTTCTATATCAGTGGTGTGAAGAGAGGCGGAGTTTACGCTGCCCGTCAGAAAATAAACAGGCGTCTGAATCAAAATCGACACGAAAAATCAAAATAGCATTCCAATTTGTTACCAGGGCGTGCTGACGCAAGCTGAAAGAAAAAAGCTGAAGCCTTTTATGCGTCAGCTATTGAGGGTCTGTTGGAGAAAAAATGTGCTTCACCTCAAAAAATTGCTACAAAACCGGTAACTTTTCTTGCGTGCTGAAGCAGAAAGATCCAGACTTCTTGAAACGTTTCAGCGCGATCTGGTTTTTTTGATAACTCAGATTGGCGCTTTTTTTCTCATAGTGGCTGAATCGTTTCAATTCAGCAGGAGAGGAGACACATGTTCCAGTTATCGGTTCAGGACATTCATCCGGGCGAGCAGGCCGGAAATAAAGAAGAGGCCATTCGGCAAATCGCCGCCGCGTTAGCGCAGGCCGGGAATGTGGCGGGCGGCTATGTTGACGGTATGCTGGCGCGCGAACAGCAAACCTCGACCTTTCTTGGCAATGGTATTGCGATTCCCCATGGCACAACAGACACGCGCGATCAGGTGCTGAAAACCGGCGTCCAGGTCTTTCAATTTCCGCAGGGCGTTACCTGGGGAGAAGGCCAGGTCGCCTACGTGGCGATTGGTATTGCCGCCAGTTCGGACGAACACCTTGGCCTGCTGCGTCAGCTGACGCATGTGCTGAGCGATGACTCCGTGGCTGAACAGCTGAAATCCGCGACAACGGCGGAAGAGCTGCGCGCATTGCTGATGGGCGAGAAGCAAAGTGAACAATTAAAACTTGATAACGAGACGATGACGCTGGATGTCATCGCCAGCTCGCTGGTCACATTGCAGGCGCTAAATGCGGCGCGTCTGAAAGAGGCGGGAGCGGTTGATGCGGCGTTCGTCGCAAAAACGATTAACGATAGTCCGATGAATCTGGGACAAGGCATCTGGCTGAACGACAGCGCGGAAGGCAATTTGCGCAGTGCTGTTGCGGTAAGCCGCGCGACCCAGGCGTTTGACGTAGAGGGTGAAAAAGCAGCCTTATTAGTCACTGTCGCGATGAACGACGAGCAGCCGATTGCCGTGTTAAAACGCCTCGGCGACCTGTTGCTGAACAATAAAGCCGATCGTCTGCTGAGCGCCGACGCCGCGACGCTGCTGGCGTTGCTGACCAGTGATGATGCGCTGACGGATGACGTACTGAGCGCGGAATTTGTAGTGCGTAATGAGCATGGTCTCCATGCCCGTCCGGGCACCATGCTGGTGAATACGATTAAACAATTTAACAGTGAAATTACCGTGACAAACCTTGATGGAACCGGCAAACCGGCAAACGGACGTAGTCTGATGAAAGTGGTGGCATTAGGCGTGAAGAAAGGCCATCGTCTGCGCTTTACCGCGCAGGGTGAAGATGCTGAACAGGCGCTGAAAGCGATTGGCGATGCGATCGCCGCCGGTCTCGGGGAGGGCGCATAATGAGCAGGCGTGTTGCCACCATTACCCTTAATCCGGCTTACGATCTGGTTGGGTTTTGCCCTGAAATCGAACGCGGCGAAGTGAACCTGGTGAAAACCACGGGTCTGCACGCGGCGGGCAAAGGCATTAACGTTGCCAAGGTGCTGAAAGACTTAGGCATCGACGTCACCGTCGGCGGTTTTCTCGGTAAAGATAACCAGGACGGTTTTCAGCAATTGTTCAGCGAACTGGGCATCGCTAACCGCTTTCAGGTGGTTCAGGGCCGGACCCGCATCAACGTGAAGCTGACGGAAAAAGATGGCGAAGTGACCGACTTCAACTTTTCCGGCTTTGACGTGACCCCCGCAGACTGGGAACGCTTTGTTAACGACTCCCTGAGCTGGCTGGGTCAGTTCGATATGGTCTGCGTCAGCGGTAGCTTACCGGCTGGCGTGAGCCCGGAAGCGTTCACCGACTGGATGACGCGTCTGCGCAGCCAGTGTCCATGCATTATCTTTGATAGTAGCCGTGAAGCGTTAGTCGCCGGTCTTAAAGCTGCGCCGTGGCTGGTGAAACCGAATCGCCGCGAACTGGAAATTTGGGCGGGTCGTAAGCTCCCGGAAATGAAAGATGTGATTGATGCGGCGCACGCGTTACGCGAACAGGGTATCGCCCATGTGGTGATTTCGCTGGGGGCGGAAGGCGCGCTGTGGGTTAACGCCTCAGGAGAATGGATCGCTAAACCACCGGCAGTTGACGTGGTAAGTACCGTCGGCGCAGGCGATTCCATGGTTGGCGGATTGATTTACGGCCTGCTGATGCGCGAGTCCAGCGAACATACGCTGCGTCTGGCGACGGCGGTTGCCGCGCTGGCGGTCAGCCAGAGCAATGTGGGTATTACCGATCGTCCTCAGTTGGCCGCAATGATGGCGCGCGTCGACTTACAACCGTTTAACTGACAGCAGGAGAGGCATAATGAAAACGCTGCTGATAATTGACGCTAATCTCGGCCAGGCTCGCGCTTACATGGCGAAAACCCTGCTTGGAGCGGCGGCGCATAAAGCAAATCTGGAAATTATCGACAATCCGAATGATGCTGAGCTGGCGATCGTGCTGGGCGAATCTCTGCCGAACGACAATGCTCTGAACGGCAAAAAGGTTTGGCTGGGGGATATTGGTCGCGCCGTCGCGCATCCGGAACTGTTTCTGAGTGAAGCCAAAAGCCATGCGACCCCTTACAGCGCTCCTGCTGCGGCTGTTCCTGCGGCGAGCGGCGGTCCGAAACGCGTGGTCGCGGTAACGGCCTGCCCGACCGGCGTCGCCCATACTTTTATGGCGGCTGAAGCCATTGAAACAGAAGCGAAAAAACGCGGCTGGTGGGTAAAAGTCGAAACGCGCGGCTCCGTGGGGGCTGGCAATGCCATCACCCCTGAAGAGGTGGCGGAAGCGGATTTAGTCATTGTGGCGGCGGATATCGAAGTGGATCTGGCGAAGTTTGCCGGTCTCCCGATGTACCGCACGTCGACCGGCCTGGCGCTGAAAAAGACGGCGCAGGAGCTGGATAAAGCCGTAGCGGAAGCAACGCCGTATCAACCGGCGGGTAAGGCATCGCAAGCGGCGACCGAAGGGAAGAAAGAGAGCGCTGGCGCATACCGGCATCTATTGACGGGCGTTTCTTACATGCTGCCTATGGTGGTTGCCGGGGGACTGTGTATTGCACTTTCCTTCGCCTTTGGTATTGAAGCCTTTAAGGTGCCGGACACGCTGGCGGCGGCGCTGATGCAGATTGGCGGCGGTTCGGCGTTTGCGCTGATGGTGCCGGTACTGGCGGGTTATATCGCTTTCTCCATCGCGGATCGCCCAGGCCTTACGCCAGGTCTGATTGGCGGTATGCTGGCGGTTAGCACCGGTTCCGGTTTTATCGGCGGGATCATTGCCGGCTTCCTTGCCGGGTATATGGCGAAGCTTATCAGTACCAAATTGAAACTTCCGCAAAGTATGGAAGCGCTGAAGCCAATCCTGATCATCCCGTTAATTTCCAGTCTGGTGGTGGGGCTGGCAATGATTTACCTGATCGGTAAACCGGTTGCCGGGATTCTGGAAGGGCTCACCCACTGGCTGCAAACCATGGGGACGGCAAACGCGGTGCTGCTGGGCGCGATTCTCGGCGGGATGATGTGTACCGACATGGGTGGCCCGGTGAACAAAGCGGCGTATGCGTTTGGTGTTGGTCTGCTGAGTACGCAAACTTACGCGCCGATGGCGGCGATCATGGCCGCAGGTATGGTACCGCCGTTAGCGCTGGGTCTGGCGACGATGGTGGCGCGTCGTAAGTTCGACAAAGCGCAGCAGGAAGGCGGTAAAGCGGCGTTGGTGCTGGGGCTGTGCTTTATCACTGAAGGCGCTATTCCGTTTGCGGCGCGCGACCCGATGCGTGTACTGCCGTGCTGTATCGTTGGCGGCGCGTTGACCGGGGCTATTTCTATGGCGGTAGGCGCAAAATTGATGGCGCCGCATGGCGGTCTGTTTGTTCTGCTTATCCCAGGCGCAATTACGCCGGTATTGGGATACCTGCTGGCAATTGTGGCCGGTACGCTGGTGGCAGGGCTGGCTTATGCCGTCCTGAAACGTCCGGAGACGGAAGTCGCGGCAAAAGCGGCGTAAGAGAAACACGCTAAAAAAGGCAGAGCGCGCTCTGCCTTTTTTATTGCCTGAAGAACATTGAGCGTCAGGCCACCGCTTCGGCAATTTGCTGGGCTTTTAACCACGCAATCTCTTCCGCCCAGATATCAGGATTGATGGTCTCCAGTATCAGCGGAATACCGTCAAAACGCCCATCCTGCATAATCCAACGAAACGCATCGTGGCCGATATTGCCTTCACCCAGACTGTGATGGCGGTCAACGCGGCTACCGAAGGCGCTTTTGGCGTCGTTCAGGTGCATTCCGCGCAAATACTGAAATCCGACAATTTTCCCGAATTCGGCGAACGTTTTTTCGCACGCCTCTGGCGTACGCAGATCGTATCCGGCGGCAAAGGCATGGCAGGTATCGATACAGACACCAACGCGCGACTTATCTTCCACGCCGTCGATGATGGCGGCTAACTGTTCAAACTCAAACCCCAGATTACTGCCCTGACCGGCTGTATTTTCGATAACCGCCGTAACGCCCTCGGTCTGCGCGAGGGCAATATTGATGGATTCCGCGATCCGCGCCAGGCAATCCTCCTGTGCAATCTGCATCAGATGGCTACCGGGATGAAAATTAAGCAAGGTTAAGCCGAGTTGTTCACAGCGCTGCATTTCATCGAGAAAGGCATCGCGTGATTTTTCCAGCGCTTCACTGACCGGATGGCCCAGATTAATCAGGTAACTATCGTGGGGAAGGATTTGCGCCGCCGAAAAATGATACTTTTCACAGGCGATTTTAAAGTCATCAATGACCTGGGGAGTAAGGGGGGCGGCACGCCACTGACGCTGGTTTTTTGTGAAAAGCGCAAAGGCCGTTGCGCCAATTTCAGCCGCGCGGGCAGGGGCGTTAGCCAGACCGCCAGCAGCGCTGACGTGCGCTCCGATGTATTTCATAAAAGACTCCTGTTAAACCCGCTAACGGTTCATTACGAACGCTATGATAACGGGTTAACAGGCGTGAAACGTAATAATTTATGCGATAAGGCTATGGATTAGGACGTTAATGGCGCCACCGCCAATAATCAGCCAGGCGAATAGTGCCAGCGCCATCAGCAGCGGTTTCGCCCCCGCTTTTTTCAATGCGCTAACGTGAGTGGTCAGACCCAACGCCGCCATCGCCATCGCCAGCAGCACTGTGTCCAGCGTCACCAGCATATCCACCACGGCTTTCGGCAGCAGGTGGAAAGAGTTGAAGATCGCCACTACGATGAAGAAAATAGCAAACCACGGAATGGTAATTTTGCTTTTTTCCGCGCCGGTCGCCGGTGAAAGCTGTTTAACGCGTGCCGCCAGAATGATCAGGAACGGCGCCAGCATCATGACACGCAGCATCTTAGCGATAACTGCCGCATTTTCCGCATCCGGGCTAACGGCATGACCCGCTGCGACCACTTGCGCGACTTCATGCATGGTTGAGCCGATATAGATGCCGTAAGTTTCCGGGCTGAACCAGTGCGCCAGCAGCGGATACATTGCCGGGTAAAGGAAAATAGCGATGGTGCCGAAAATAACGACAGTCGCGACGGCTACAGTAACCTTACTGGCTTCCGCTTTTACCACCGGTTCTGTCGCCAGTACCGCCGCCGCGCCGCAGATACTGCTACCGGCGCCAATCAGCCAGCTGGTGTGCCTGTCCAGACCAAAGACTTTTTGGCCTAAGAAGCAGGCCAGCATGAACGTGCTGGAAAGCGTTAATACGTCAATCACAATGCCGCTAATGCCCACGTCGGCGATTTGTGAAAAGGTAAGGCGGAAGCCGTAAAGGATAATCCCTAAACGCAGCAGATGTTGTTTTGCAAACAGCACGCCGCCGTCGCATTGTTTCCATATTTGTGGATAGACGGTATTCCCGATAACCATACCCAGCAGGATAGCCAGGGTCAGGGCGCTGAACCCCGCGCCTGCAACGGCAGGGATAGCGCCGCCCCACAGGGCGACTCCTGTAATGACGGCGCTCAGAGCGAGCCCCGGTATAAAATGCCACATTGTACGACGATGATTCTGCAAGGTGAGTTCTGTCATAACCTTCTCCTGTATATGGACAATAAGGTTACGGTGATCTGGTTTAAAAATAAAATTGATTATATATTTATAATTAATCTTTATAAGTGGTAAGTGAAACGCTATCGGTGGGATACGACTATGCATATTACGCTACGACAACTTGAAGTGTTTGCTGAAGTACTGAAAAGCGGTTCAACAACCCAGGCGTCGGTCATGCTGTCATTATCGCAGTCCGCCGTTAGCGCCGCGCTCACCGATCTGGAAGGTCAGCTCGGCGTACAGTTGTTTGATCGGGTGGGGAAACGGCTGGTGGTCAACGAACATGGGCGCTTGTTATACCCGCGCGCGCTGGCATTGCTGGAGCAAGCGGTAGAAATTGAGCAGCTATTTCGTGAGGATAACGGCGCGATACGGGTTTATGCCAGTAGCACCATCGGCAATTACATTTTACCCGCCATGATTGCCCGCTATCGCCAGCATTATCCGGCCTTACCGCTGGAACTCAGCGTGGGAAACAGCCAGGACGTGATTAACGCGGTGCTGGATTTTCGGGTTGATATCGGCCTGATTGAAGGACCATGTCACAGTACAGAGATTATTTCTGAGCCGTGGCTGGAAGATGAGCTGGTGGTCTTTGCCGCGCCGTCCTCGCCGCTGACGCAGGGGCCGGTGACGCTGGAACAGCTTGCGGCATCCCCATGGATTTTACGCGAGCGCGGTTCCGGTACGCGGGAAATTGTCGATTATTTGCTGTTGTCGCATTTGCCGCGCTTTCATATGGCGATGGAGTTGGGGAATTCAGAAGCGATCAAACATGCAGTGCGTCATGGACTGGGGATAAGCTGTTTATCGCGCCGGGTGATTGCTGAACAACTTCAGGCGGGAACCCTGGGCGAAGTCGCGGTGCCGTTACCGCGCCTGGTGCGCACGTTGTGGCGTGTTCATCATCGGCAGAAACATCTTTCTAACGCGTTGCAGCGTTTTTTGAGTTACTGTGAATAAAGGTGAAGAGGAGGGCTGCCCGGGCGGCATCGCCATTTTTAGTATCCGCTTACGTATACGTTATTCTCTGCTTTACTTATAATCCGTGGCCGGTCATGAAGGTCTCTTATAACCGCGCATTTGTGTCGGAAGGATAGTATTTCGTCTGTTACAATCGCGCCTCATTTTTTGGATGGATAGCATTTTCACATGGGTTCCAAAACTAAAACCACAGAAGCGCCCGCGCTACGTCGCGAATTAAAGGCGCGTCACCTGACGATGATTGCCATTGGCGGCTCCATCGGGACAGGTCTTTTCGTTGCATCTGGTGCGACAATTTCTCAGGCGGGGCCAGGCGGCGCGCTGTTTTCTTATATTCTGATTGGTTTGATGGTCTACTTCCTGATGACCAGTCTTGGCGAGCTGGCGGCCTATATGCCGGTATCTGGCTCGTTTGCGACATATGGTCAGAACTATGTGGAAGAAGGCTTTGGTTTCGCGCTGGGCTGGAACTACTGGTACAACTGGGCGGTGACTATCGCTGTTGACCTGGTTGCCGCGCAATTGGTGATGGGCTGGTGGTTCCCGGACACGCCGGGCTGGATCTGGAGCGCGCTATTCCTCTGCGTCATTTTCTTGCTGAACTACATTTCCGTACGCGGTTTTGGCGAGGCGGAGTACTGGTTCTCGTTAATTAAAGTCGCGACCGTTATTATCTTCATCATCGTTGGCGTAGCGATGATTATCGGTATCTTTAAAGGTGTCGAGCCGGTCGGCTGGAGCAACTGGACGACAGGCGATGCGCCTTTTGCTGGCGGTTTTGCGGCAATGATTGGCGTCGCGATGATCGTGGGCTTCTCTTTCCAGGGAACTGAGCTGATTGGTATTGCCGCCGGGGAATCTGAAAACCCGGAGAAGAATATTCCGCGCGCGGTGCGTCAGGTGTTCTGGCGTATTCTGCTGTT
Organism: Salmonella sp. SSDFZ54; assembly: GCF_004010735.1. Taxonomy (NCBI): domain Bacteria; kingdom Pseudomonadati; phylum Pseudomonadota; class Gammaproteobacteria; order Enterobacterales; family Enterobacteriaceae; genus Salmonella; species Salmonella sp. SSDFZ54. The sequence continues at coordinate 137,566 of NZ_CP034819.1, read as the reverse complement.
TTATGTTTTCGCGATTTTGATTATCAGCCTGATCATTCCTTATACCGATCCAAACCTGCTGCGTAACGACGTCAAAGACATTAGCGTCAGTCCGTTTACCTTAGTGTTCCAGCATGCGGGCTTGTTGTCTGCGGCGGCGATAATGAATGCGGTTATCCTGACGGCGGTACTGTCTGCGGGTAACTCCGGGATGTATGCCTCGACCCGTATGCTCTACACCCTGGCCTGTGACGGTAAGGCCCCGCGTATTTTTGCGAAATTGTCCCGCGGCGGCGTACCGCGCAATGCGCTTTATGCCACCACCGTGATTGCCGGTCTTTGCTTTTTGACCTCAATGTTCGGCAACCAGACGGTCTATCTGTGGCTGTTGAACACCTCCGGTATGACGGGCTTCATCGCCTGGCTGGGGATTGCCATTAGCCATTATCGCTTCCGTCGCGGTTACGTGATACAAGGGTATGATGTGAATGATTTGCCGTACCGTTCCGGATTCTTCCCGCTGGGGCCGATTTTCGCCTTTGTACTGTGCCTGATTATTACGTTGGGGCAGAACTATGAAGCGTTCCTGAAAGATACCATCGACTGGGGCGGCGTCGCGGCGACCTATATCGGTATTCCGCTGTTCCTGCTTATCTGGTTCGGCTACAAGCTGATAAAAGGCACGCATTTCGTGCGCTATAGCGAAATGCACTTCCCGGAACGCGTTAAAAAGTAACGCGGTATTCTCGTCATGGCCGGATAGGCTTTATGCCGCCATCCGGCACGGACTGCCTGAACCTGACCCTTCTAACCCTCTCATTCGAGAGGGTTTTTTGTTTTTTCTTTATGATTGGTTCAAATGACATAATTATTAACAATTAAATTGATAATTATTATCGTTTGCTTTATCGTTACGCTCGAAATCAGAAAGGATGAAGATTCGGGCGCGACCGTCACTCATGAGCCCGACTCGCCTGCATAAAAAGAGTTCGCCGTGATAACCGTTATCGCAGGCGAAACGTAATGCGTTGTGAGCGATAACCGATTTTTTTTGTCGTATTTACCTCATGGAGAAATGGAATGTTTAGGTTTAACCCTTTCGTTCGGGTAGGGCTTTGTATGTCCGCAGTTACGTTGGCCTGGCCGGTTGCCGCGGCAACGGATGATGGTGAAACCATGGTCGTTACCGCGTCCGCCATCGAACAAAATCTGAAAGATGCGCCAGCAAGTATCAGCGTCATTACCCAGCAAGATTTACAGCGCAGGCCCGTGCAAAACCTGAAAGATGTCCTGAAAGAGGTGCCGGGCGTACAGCTCACTAACGAAGGGGATAACCGTAAAGGCGTGAGTATTCGTGGTCTGGACAGCAGTTATACGCTGATCCTGATCGACGGTAAGCGCGTTAACTCCCGTAACGCGGTCTTCCGCCATAATGATTTTGATCTGAACTGGATACCGGTTGACGCTATCGAACGCATTGAAGTGGTGCGTGGCCCCATGTCCTCGCTGTATGGCTCCGATGCGCTGGGCGGCGTGGTCAACATTATCACCAAAAAAATTGGTCAGAAATGGCACGGCAGCGTCACGGTTGACTCCACTATTCAGGAACATCGCGACCGTGGCGATACCTATAACGGTCAGTTCTTTACCAGCGGTCCGCTGATCGACGGCGTGCTGGGAATGAAAGCCTACGGTAGCCTGGCGAAACGCGAAAAAGACGAGCAGCAGAGTTCCGCCACCACCGCTACGGGTGAAACGCCGCGCATTGAAGGATTTACCAGCCGGGATGGAAACGTCGAGTTTGCCTGGACACCAAACGAAAATCATGACGTTACCGCAGGCTACGGTTTTGATCGCCAGGACCGGGACTCCGACTCGCTGGATAAAAACCGTCTGGAACGGCAAAACTATGCGTTGAGCCATAACGGACGTTGGGATCTCGGCAATAGCGAGCTCAAGTTCTACGGCGAAAAGGTGGAAAACAAAAACCCCGGCAACAGTAGCCCTATCACGTCAGAAAGCAATTCGATTGACGGGAAATACGTTCTGCCGTTAGCGTCTGTCAACCAGTTCCTCACCTTCGGCGGCGAATGGCGTCACGATAAACTGAGCGATGCGGTGAACCTGACCGGCGGTTCCAGTACTAAAACCTCCGCCAGCCAGTATGCTCTGTTCCTTGAAGATGAGTGGCGCATCTTCGAACCGCTGGCGCTGACCACCGGTATTCGTATGGATGACCATGAAACCTATGGCGATCACTGGAGCCCGCGTGCTTATCTGGTCTATAACGCAACGGATACCCTGACGGTGAAAGGTGGGTGGGCCACGGCCTTTAAAGCGCCGTCGCTATTGCAATTAAGTCCGGACTGGGCGACCAACTCCTGCCGTGGCGGATGCCGCATTATCGGTAGCCCGGATCTGAAACCTGAAACCAGTGAAAGCTGGGAGCTCGGCCTTTATTACCGGGGCGAAGAAGGCATACTGGAGGGCGTGGAAGCGAGCGTTACCACGTTCCGTAACGATGTGGACAATCGCATCAGCATTAGCCGTACCCCTGACGTTAACGCCGCGCCCGGCTATTCCAACTTTGTCGGTTTCGAAACCAACAGTCGGGGACAGCGCGTTCCGGTCTTCCGTTATTACAACGTGAATAAAGCGCGTATTCAGGGCGTGGAAACCGAGTTGAAAGTTCCGTTTAACGAGGCGTGGAAACTGTCGTTGAATTACACCTATAACGACGGACGCGACGTCAGTAATGGCGGGAACAAGCCGCTTTCCGATCTGCCGTTCCACACCGCGAACGGTACGCTGGACTGGAAACCGGCGCAGCTCGAAGACTGGTCATTCTACGTATCAGGGAATTATACCGGGCGTAAGCGGGCCGACAGCGCAACGGCGAAAACGCCGGGCGGGTACGTGGTCTGGGATACCGGCGCGGCATGGCAGGCGACGAAAAACGTTAAACTGCGTGCGGGCGTTCTGAACGTGGGCGATAAAGATCTCAAACGCGACGACTACGGTTATACCGAAGACGGACGTCGTTACTTTATGGCGGTGGATTACCGTTTCTGACAGAGACTGGCGACAGCCGCGTTTTGCCGCTGTCGCCAGAATGTTATAACCGATGCAGCCTGGAGAGCAGCGCCAGCGACAGAGTCGTTAGCAGAATAGCGATCAACGCATAGATATAAACGCCCGACCACGCCCAGCTATTTTTCACCATAATTACCGGCACACCGGCCATTGCCGCGCCGACATAGCTGAACAATCCCCGAAAGCCGGTAATCGATCCCGCCGCATCCTTATGGGTCACATCCAGACAGCCGACGGCAAAAAGCATATGCGGTCCGTATAAGGCGAAGCCCATGATGGTGAACAGAATCGCGGTGAGGGTGTAAGAGGTATCCTGAACCAGCGGCACCAGCACGATGCATATGCACAGCGCTAACGCGAAGATTAATCCGGTCATCCAGCGGTTACTTTTGAACATAAAGTCAGACAAGTAGCCTGCCAGCAACCCACCCGCCAGTCCGCCCGCCTCAAACCAGGAAATAATCGAGTTCGCTTTTATCAGGCTCCAGCCGTGAACCTGCGAATAGTAAATCTGCGGCCAGTCGTTAAGGATGGTGCGCGCAATATAAACCGACATATCACCGATAATAATGATCCATACCAGTGGATTGGTCAGGATATATTTCACAAAAATCTGCCAGAAGCTCAGGTTGACCGGGCTGGCCTTGACCTGGGCCAGTTCCGTCGGGTCGTTACGCCACTGCCCCACGTTGGGCAAACCTAACGTACCGGGACGATCTTTAATGGTAAATAGCGCCACTATCCCCATCAGCAGCGAAATGGCGCCGGGAACATAAAATCCCATTTTCCAGCTACCGCTAAAGGCGATAGCAAAACTGGTCAGCAGCGGCGCGAGGCTGCCGCCGATATTGTGCGCCGCTTCAACGATAGCCCACCAGCGTCCCCGTTCGTTTTTCGAAAACCACGAGGCCATAATTTTCGCCATCGGCGGAAAGCTGGTGCCCTGTAAGATCGCGTTGAGACTGTACAGCACGTAGAATGCCGCCACGCTGTCGGAAAAGCCGAACAGAATATTTACAATCCCCACGCCAATCAGCACCGGGCCGGTCATGGCTTTCGGGTTAATTTTATCGACCAGCATCCCGCCGACAAACTTCATTGCGCCATAAAGAATGTAAAAAATGGAAGACATAATGGCGAAGTCTTCTGCGGTCAGCGACGTTTCCGTCAGCATGGCCGGCATCGCGGCGGAGAAGTTTTTACGGGTAAGATAAAAGACGGCATAAGAGATAAAGACCGAGGCGATAATCTCAAAACGAAATTTTTTATAGGTCTGGTCTATCTCTTTTTTCTCTTTTACAATCGGCTTATCGGGCTGGCTGAAAATAAATGTTTTTATACTCATTTTAAAATTCCCTTCCGGCGAGGTGAGTCGCGTTATAATTCATCTTCAATAAGAAAAAGAAGCAATTCGAAACCGTGATAATTAATCTGATGGTGGATTTTTTCCCGTACAACCGGCTTCGCTTTCCAGGCAATACCGGTGCCAGCATGTTCTAACATCGGCAGATCGTTGGCGCCATCACCGCAGGCAATAATATTCTCCGTGGCAATATTTAACCGGGCAGCCAGGTCAACCAGCGTCTGTTTTTTGTTTGCGGCATTCATAATCGGCAAGGTAATGTTATCCGTCAGAACGTTATCGCGTATTTCAACCGTATTCGAAAAGGCATAATCCAGTTGATACCGTTCTTTTAGACGCTGGGTGAATATATCCAATCCCCCGGAGATAATCGCGGTTTTAAATCCTTTGGCCTTGATGACTGGCAGAATAGTTAACAGGCCTGGCGAAAGGGTCATGCGATCGCATACGGCGTTCAGCACTGCTTTCGGTGTGCCTTTCAACATTCCGATACGTCGGGTAAAACTGGCGTTAAAATCAAGCTTGCCCTCCATCGCCTGTTGGGTAATGGCGGTGATTTGCGTCGACATGCCAAGCTCGCGGGCAATTTCATCCACGCCTTCTTCCGCAATAAATGTCGAGTCCATATCAAACGCGATAATACCGTTAGCAGGCAGTGGCTGCGGCTTAATAAAAAAATCAAACTGCCATTGCAATGAGAGTTCGCGTAAATAGCGATAAAATTCAGGCGTCAGACATTCCGCTGGCAGCGTAAGCTTTAAATAAGCGGTATTGATAAGCGCGGCATAACGTTTATCAAATAATAGCGGAAATGGCATGGTGACGGCATTAAATAACGTTTCCTGTAATTTTTTCTGAAACGTATCGATATCCTGTGTAGTAATAAAATAAATAATGCTCATATGATAACTCCCTTAATTTACGGGTATTATAATGACTCTTTTGCGGCGTGGAATCTTGTGCTATCACAGATATCACAGCCAGAAAAGGGCTAAAAAAGCGTTGTTTTTGATACCAGGTAAAGTTCAGACACAAAAGGTATCACTTTTGATATGCCAACTGTGCGAGGATGTTATTTATTACTGAACGCGAATGACACTGAAAGGATTGATATAACGATGGAGAGTTGCCTTGATATATTCAAAATAGTAATAGGTCCATCCAGCTCACGTACCGTAGGGCCGATGCGCGCCGCCTGTCACTTTATTTCATTGCTCAGAGAACAAGAGACGTTGCCGCTAATTCGGGAAATTGAAATCGAGCTGTATGGCGCGTTATCGTTAAGCCGCAAGTGCCACAATGTGGATACCGCCCTGTATCTTGGGCTGCTGGGTTGCCAGCCGGAGAATGTCGATCTCCGTTCGCATATGGCGGTGATTAAGCGTGCGGAAAATGAAAACAAAATCGAACTCCCGCTCTCTGACGCGGGCGGAATCACGATAAAAGTCAAGATTATCGCCAATCACCAGGCGCATCCAGGCCATCCTTATGCCATGACGTTTCGCGCCAGGGATGATTATTTTACGGTGTATGAAGAGACCTGGTTTTCGACCGGCGCCGGGCAGGTCCGTAAACATGGCGAGCCGCTGACGCCATCGCTTCCTTTGCGTACAGTGTCGCCCTTTGAATTTAGTCATGCCGCGCAGTTGCTGGCGCTGTGTCGGCGTAACGGCCTGTCCGTGGCGGCGCTGATGATGAAAAATGAGCTGTGCCGCCACTCGCCACAGACGTTGCAGAATTATCTGGCGCAAATATGGGACGTGATGCAGCAGGCGGTTTATCGCGGCCTGCATACTGAGGGGGTATTACCCGGTCCCTATCAGGTACCGCGGCGCGCCTGTGCGTTACATAAGACGTTACAGGCTAACCGCTCCGCCAGCGATTTTTTAACCGCGCTGAACTGGGTCAATGCCTTCGCGATTGCGGTAAGCGAAGAAAATGCCAGCGGCGGACAGATTGTTACCGCGCCAACCAATGGCGCGTGCGGCATCATTCCGGCAGCGCTCTGCTGGTATGATAAATTTGTCACGCCGCTGGAGCCCGGTGCTCTGACCCGTTTCTTCCTGACCGCCGCCGCTATCGCGATATTGTTTAAACAAAACGCCTCTATTCTGGGATCTGAAGTTGGCTGTCAGGGGGAAATCGGCGTGGCGTGCTCAATGGCGGCGGCGGGCCTGGCTGAACTGATGGGCGCATCCGTGGAGCAAACGCTGAGCGCCGCTGAAATTGCCATGGAACATCATCTGGGATTGACCTGCGATCCGCTGGGCGGGCAGGTACAAATTCCCTGCATAGAGAGAAACGCCATCTCTGCCGTGAAAGCGATAAACGCGGCGACGATGGCGATGAGTCGCGTAAGCGAACCCTGTATTTCGCTCGATGAGATCATTGCTGCGATGTACGAGACCGGTAAAGACATGAGCGCTAAATACCGTGAAACGTATCATGGTTCGCTGGGGAAAATTCAGCCGCGCAAGAGAGGGTAACAGCGTGAAATACAATACGATGAATAACGACGAGATTATCCTGTCGTTGTGCGCCCGCTTAAAGGAGACGCGCCTGTCTCTTTCGATGACCCAGCAGCAGCTTGCCGATCGCGCGCACGTTGGTATTGCCACCATCAAGCGTATCGAGAAGGGGGGAGGGCTCAATCTTGATACGTTAATTTCTCTCCTGCGGGCGCTGGATAAGTTGCATAATCTTGATGCGGTGCTGTTTGAATCCGAGCTGCGTAATTTTCACGAAAGTTATGAAGGCGGAGAGGGCAGCGGCCGCCTTCAGGTACGCCAGCAGGCCGCGGATTTAAATAATAAATCTTCCGCGCCGCAGTCGGAGGAGGTGAACTACAGCGCGGCGCTGGAAAATTCATTATGTTGGTGACGTCTCACGCTCGTCCCGTAAATACCGGGCATGAAAGCGCAGATGGTCCTCGATGAAGGACGCAATAAAATAATAGCTATGATCGTAGCCAGGCTGGATTCGTAGCGTCATCGGCCAGGCGGTTTGCCGCGCGGCTTCCGCCAGTACGGCGGGCTGAAGCTGATCGGCGAGGAACTGATCGCTGTCGCCCTGATCGATGAGCACAGGAATGGCGTCCTGCGGCTGGCTGGCCAGCATTAATTCGCAGCTATCCCACTCAGTCCAGGCTGATTCATCTTCGCCGAGATAAGCGGTAAGCGCTTTGATTCCCCACGGCACGCGGCTGGGGTTGACGATGGGCGCAAAAGCAGAGACGCTGGTATATTTGCCCGGATTTTTCAGCGCCATGATTAACGCGCCGTGGCCGCCCATCGAGTGCCCGCTGATGGCGCAACGGTCGCTGACGTTAAACTGTGTCTGGATAAGCGCCGGAAGCTCATCGCGCAGGTAATCGTACATGCGATAATGGCTGGCCCAGGGCGGCTGTGTGGCATTGAGATAAAACCCGGCGCCGTGGCCTAAATCGTATCCGCTATCGTCGGCGACCTGTTCACCGCGTGGACTGGTATCCGGCATCACCAATACAATGCCCAGTTCTGCTGCGATACGCTGCGCGCCTGCTTTGGTGGTAAAATTCTCATCATTGCAGGTCAACCCGGACAACCAGTACAGTACCGGAGGCGGTTCATTATCCTGAGTCGGCGGAAGAAAAATGCTGAATGTCATGGCGCAGTTTAGCGTGGCGGCATGATGACGCCAGCGCTGCTGCCAGCCGCCAAAACATCGGTGCTCTTCGAGCATTTCCATGCGGGGGCTCCTTTTATGGTGAACCTGATAAGGTATGCAGATTCTTCATAATACAGATTATTCACCGCGTTGTGAGTAACTTTCACTTCCGTAATACATAAACATGCTTCATCATTTAAATAACGTTGCGTTAACAAATATGCCCTTTGTCCTGCCATCATTCTCGCACCGGAAAAGATGTCATGAAAGGCAGCGACAATTTCAACAATTATGGGCGTGAATACTGGATTATGTGCGCTACCTCACGCACAATAATCACACTGTCACAATATTGACAAACTTTGCCCCATGCAGGGCAGAGGCGCCACACCTGCAGGAGAACACGATTAATGCCATCACTCAGTAAAGAAGCGGCCCTGGTTCATGACGCGCTGGTTGCCCGGGGGCTGGAAACGCCGCTGCGCCCGCCTATGGATGAACTGGATAATGAAAAGCGAAAAAGCCTTATCGCAGGGCATATGACTGAGATTATGCAGTTGCTGAATCTCGATTTGAGCGATGACAGTCTGATGGAAACGCCGCATCGTATCGCTAAGATGTACGTTGACGAGATTTTCGCCGGCCTCGACTATGCCAATTTCCCGAAAATTACCCTCATTGAAAATAAAATGAAGGTGGATGAAATGGTCACCGTCCGCGATATCACGCTGACCAGCACCTGTGAACATCACTTCGTGACCATTGATGGCAAAGCGACCGTCGCGTATATCCCCAAAGATTCCGTGATCGGCCTGTCGAAAATTAACCGCATTGTGCAATTCTTCGCCCAGCGTCCGCAGGTTCAGGAACGTTTGACCCAACAAATTCTGACGGCGCTGCAAACCTTGCTCGGCACCAATAATGTAGCGGTATCGATTGATGCGGTGCATTACTGCGTGAAAGCGCGCGGTATTCGTGACGCAACCAGCGCCACGACGACGACGTCGCTGGGCGGATTGTTTAAGTCCAGCCAGAATACGCGCCAGGAGTTTCTGCGTGCCGTTCGCCATCATCCATGATTAAGGCGGAGACGATGGAGCGTAATGTCACGCTGGATTTTGTACGTGGCGTCGCTATCCTCGGTATCCTGCTTCTTAACATTAGCGCCTTTGGATTGCCGAAGGCGGCTTATCTCAATCCCGCCTGGTACGGCGCGATCGTTCCCGAAGACGCCTGGTCCTGGGCGATTCTCGATATTGTGGCGCAGGCTAAATTTCTTACGCTGTTCGCGTTGTTGTTTGGCGCGGGGCTACAAATGCTGCTTCCGCGTGGTAAACAGTGGATTCAATCGCGCTTGACGCTATTGGTACTGTTAGGTTTTATCCATGCGTTATTCTTTTGGGACGGCGACATTCTGCTGGCCTACGGTCTGGTCGGATTAATTTGCTGGCGACTGGTACGCGACGCGCCTTCGGTAAAAAGCCTGTTCAATACCGGCATACTCCTTTATCTGGTCGGGATTGGCGTGCTACTGCTGCTGGGCGTGGTATCGAGTAGCGAAACCAGCCGCGCCTGGACGCCGGATGCGTCGGCAATATTGTATGAAAAATACTGGAAGCTGAACGGCGGCATGGAGGCTATCAGCAACCGGGCAGAGATGCTGTCAAATAGTTTACTGGCGCTCGGCGCGCAGTATGGCTGGCAACTGGCAGGTATGATGCTGCTGGGCGCCGCGCTAATGCGTAGTGGCTGGCTGAAAGGTCAGTACAGTCTGCGGCACTATCGCCGTACCGGGATTCTGCTGGTGGCGTTAGGGCTAATGATCAACCTGCCTGCGGTCATCTTACAATGGCGGCTGGACTGGGCGTACCGCTGGTGCGCCTTCTTATTGCAGGCGCCGCGCGAACTGAGCGCGCCGTTGCAAACGCTGGGCTATGCCGCGCTGATGTTTGGCTTCTGGCCGCAGCTTAGCCGATGCAGACTGACGCTTGCCATTGCCTGCGTAGGGCGAATGGCGCTGACCAATTATTTGCTGCAGACGATCATCTGTACCACGCTGTTTTATCAGTTTGGCTTATTTATGAAATTCAATCGACTGGAACTCTTGTTCTTTGTCGTTCCGGTATGGGCAATAAACCTTCTCTTTTCCGTCATCTGGCTACGTTTCTGGCGACAGGGACCGGTCGAGTGGTTATGGCGTCAACTCACGTTGCGCGCGTCAGGATCGCTCAGATAACGATCTGAATCACATTCATTAACAAAATCGCTGTAACCGTTTCCATCCCTGTGATGTTTCTCACGTAGTCCTGTGCAGGGTGCTGACAAAATAGCCGCCTGCTAACGGGGCATTTGTGAGCATTTTTGAACTCAAACAGGGCAGTGAATATGATCACCATTCGTGATGTAGCGCGCCAGGCTGGCGTGTCTGTAGCGACCGTTTCCCGCGTACTGAATAACAGCGCGTTGGTCAGTCCCGACACCCGTGACGCCGTTATGCAGGCCGTCACCCTGCTGGGATATCGGCCAAATGCGAATGCGCAAGCGCTGGCCACCCAGATGAGCGATACCATCGGTGTCGTGGTCATGGATGTTTCCGATGCCTTTTTCGGCGCTCTGGTGAAAGCCGTAGATCTGGTCGCGCAGCAGCACCAGAAATATGTTCTCATTGGCAACAGTTATCATGAGGCGGAAAAAGAGCGCCATGCGATTGAAGTCTTGATCCGTCAGCGTTGTAACGCATTGATTGTTCACTCAAAAGCCTTAACCGATCGCGAGCTGAGCGACTTTATGGATCAGATCCCCGGTATGGTGCTGATTAACCGTATCGTGCCGGGTTATGCGCATCGTTGTGTCTGTCTCGACAATGTGAGCGGCGCCAGAATGGCGACCCGAATGTTGCTGAATAATGGACATCAACGCATCGGCTACCTGGCCTCCAGCCACCGTATTGAAGATGACGCGATGCGCAGAGAAGGGTGGTTATACGCGCTGCAAGAGCAGGGGGTTGCTGCGTCGGAGAGCTGGATTGGCACCGGCACGCCGGATATGCAGGGCGGCGAGTCGGCAATGGTTGAGTTGCTGGGACGCAATCTGCAACTGACGGCGGTATTTGCCTATAACGATAACATGGCGGCGGGCGCGCTGACGGCGTTAAAAGATAACGGCATCGCCATTCCCTTGCATCTGTCTGTCATCGGTTTCGATGATATCCCTATTGCTCGTTATACCGATCCTCAGTTGACTACCGTGCGCTATCCTATTGCTTCTATGGCGAAAATCGCGACCGAGCTGGCGTTACAGGGGGCCGCAGGCACGCTGGATATCACGGCGACGCACTGCTTCATGCCAACCCTGGTACGGCGCCATTCGGTGGCATGGCGACAGAATGCGGTACTGATCACTAACTGATTACGCACCGCATGTAACCGTTTTCAATCTGTGAGTAAATTCACAGTTTATTAACATTGTGATAGCTATGATGACAACGTTTGTCGCACTGTAACTAATGTGTAACAGTTAGTTGTCAGTTTTGCTGGGGTATTTCGCTTATAAAAACCGTTATCACAATATCCCGCGACTACCGGACAAAAATAAAGAGTTGAATAAGAGCCTATCCCATTAGGGCTATTTTACTTGCCATTTTGGACCTGGGCAGTGCTCGCCAAAACGCGTTAGCGTTTTGAACGCCGCTAGCGGTGGCCCGAAGGGCGAGCGTAGCGAGTCAAACCTCACGTACTACGTGTACGCTCCGGTTTTTGCGCGCTGTCCGTGTCCAAACTGGCTGCGCCAATAACGCCTGGTGGGATAGGCTCTAAATACGCTTCGGCGTTCAGTAACACGCGTTAACGTGCTGAACAGCCGGGCATTTTTTTACGCTATACCCTACATAATAAAACCGGAGCTACCATGAATAAGAAGGTACTGACCCTTTCTGCCGTGATGGCAAGTCTGTTATTCGGCGCGCACGCGCACGCGGCTGATACTCGTATTGGCGTGACGATTTATAAATATGACGATAACTTTATGTCCGTGGTGCGTAAGGCTATTGAAAAAGATGGCAAATCCGCGCCGGATGTCCAGCTACTGATGAATGACTCGCAAAACGATCAATCTAAACAGAATGATCAAATTGACGTTTTATTAGCGAAAGGGGTTAAAGCTCTGGCGATTAACCTGGTCGACCCGGCAGCCGCCGGTACGGTGATTGAGAAAGCGCGCGGGCAAAATGTGCCGGTGGTGTTCTTTAACAAAGAGCCTTCCCGCAAAGCGCTGGACAGCTATGACAAGGCGTATTATGTCGGGACTGACTCTAAAGAATCCGGTGTGATTCAGGGCGACTTGATTGCCAAACACTGGCAGGCGAATCAGGGTTGGGATCTGAATAAAGACGGTAAAATTCAGTATGTTCTGCTGAAAGGCGAGCCGGGGCACCCGGATGCTGAAGCCCGTACGACGTATGTGGTGAAAGAATTAAATGATAAAGGTATTCAGACCGAGCAACTGGCGTTAGACACCGCCATGTGGGATACCGCGCAGGCAAAAGATAAGATGGATGCCTGGCTGTCTGGCCCGAACGCTAACAAGATTGAAGTGGTTATCGCGAATAACGATGCGATGGCGATGGGCGCGGTAGAGGCGCTGAAAGCGCATAATAAATCGTCGATTCCGGTCTTTGGCGTCGATGCGTTACCGGAAGCTCTGGCGCTGGTGAAATCGGGCGCGATGGCCGGTACGGTACTGAATGACGCCAACAATCAGGCGAAAGCGACATTCGATCTGGCGAAAAACCTCGCCGAAGGCAAGGGCGCGGCTGACGGCACCAGCTGGAAGATTGAGAACAAAATCGTGCGCGTGCCTTATGTCGGCGTGGACAAAGATAATCTGAGCGAATTTACCCAAAAATAACTTTTCCGTCTGTGGGCGCAATTTTGTTGCGCCCTGAAACCGTGGAAGGGTGACGTGCCGCAGACCGGATAACGTATTTCTTTTGCCATCCGGCGCGGATAGTCATAATTAAAAAGGCCGACAGGGTATCATTATGGGCAGCACGATCTCTCCGTCGTCGGGTGAATATTTGTTGGAAATGCGTGGCATTAACAAATCATTTCCCGGCGTGAAAGCGCTTGATAATGTCAACTTAAACGTTCGTCCGCACTCTATTCATGCATTAATGGGTGAAAACGGCGCAGGCAAATCAACATTATTAAAATGTCTTTTCGGTATTTATCAAAAAGATTCCGGCAGCATTGTATTTCAGGGAAAAGAAGTGGACTTCCATTCGGCGAAAGAAGCGCTGGAGAATGGGATTTCGATGGTACACCAGGAGTTAAATCTGGTATTACAACGTTCGGTCATGGATAACATGTGGTTGGGACGTTATCCCACCAAAGGTATGTTTGTCGACCAGGATAAAATGTACCAGGATACCAAAGCGATATTTGATGAACTGGATATCGATATTGACCCGCGCGCGCGCGTAGGAACGTTATCCGTTTCGCAAATGCAGATGATCGAAATTGCGAAGGCGTTTTCCTATAACGCTAAGATCGTTATTATGGATGAACCGACCTCATCGTTAACTGAGAAAGAGGTTAATCATCTGTTCACGATTATTCGCAAGCTGAAAGAACGCGGCTGCGGTATTGTTTATATCTCGCATAAAATGGAAGAAATTTTTCAATTGTGCGATGAAATTACTATCTTGCGCGACGGTCAGTGGATTGCCACCCAGCCGCTGGAAGGGCTGGATATGGATAAGATCATTGCGATGATGGTCGGGCGTTCCCTGAACCAGCGCTTTCCGGATAAAGAAAATAAGCCGGGCGACGTGATCCTGGAGGTTCGTCACCTGACCTCGCTGCGCCAGCCTTCCATTCGCGATGTCTCCTTTGATTTGCACAAGGGCGAAATTCTGGGCATTGCCGGTCTGGTTGGGGCAAAGCGTACCGATATCGTCGAAACGCTGTTTGGCATTCGTGAGAAGTCGTCCGGGACAATCACTTTACATGGCAAGAAAATTAATAATCACACTGCGAACGAAGCGATTAACCACGGTTTTGCGCTGGTGACGGAAGAACGTCGTTCCACCGGAATTTACGCCTATCTGGATATCGGATTTAACTCATTAATTTCGAATATCCGTAATTATAAAAATAAAGTGGGGTTATTGGATAATTCCCGGATGAAAAGCGACACCCAATGGGTCATTGACTCCATGCGGGTAAAAACGCCGGGGCATCGCACGCAAATTGGTTCGCTTTCCGGCGGCAATCAGCAAAAGGTGATCATTGGTCGCTGGCTATTAACGCAGCCGGAAATATTAATGCTGGACGAACCGACCCGCGGCATTGATGTCGGCGCAAAGTTTGAAATTTATCAGCTTATTGCGGAACTGGCGAAAAAAGGCAAGGGGATCATCATTATCTCTTCTGAAATGCCGGAGCTGTTAGGGATTACCGATCGTATCCTGGTGATGAGTAACGGTCTCGTTTCCGGCATTGTCGATACTAAAACAACAACGCAAAACGAAATTTTGCGTCTTGCTTCTTTGCACCTTTAAGATCAGGGGCTCCTTATGAGTGCGTTAAACAAGAAAAGCTTTTTGACCTGGCTGAAAGAGGGCGGAATTTACGTCGTTCTTTTAGTGTTGCTGGCGATTATTATTTTCCAGGACCCGACTTTTTTAAGTTTGCTGAATTTAAGTAATATTCTGACGCAATCTTCGGTACGTATTATTATCGCGCTGGGCGTGGCGGGACTCATCGTCACCCAGGGGACAGACCTGTCGGCGGGGCGTCAGGTAGGGCTGGCGGCGGTCGTGGCGGCAACATTACTGCAATCAATGGAAAACGCCAACAAAGTGTTTCCGGAAATGGCGACCATGCCGATTGCGCTGGTCATCCTGATTGTCTGCGCGATTGGCGCGGTGATTGGCCTGGTGAACGGCATCATCATTGCTTACCTGAACGTGACGCCGTTTATTACCACGCTTGGCACGATGATTATCGTTTATGGGATCAACTCCCTTTACTATGACTTTGTCGGCGCTTCGCCCATTTCCGGCTTTGACAGCGGCTTTTCCACCTTTGCACAGGGCTTTGTGGCGATGGGCAGTTTCCGGCTCTCATACATCACCTTTTACGCTCTGATTGCGGTAGCGTTTGTCTGGGTGCTGTGGAATAAGACCCGTTTTGGTAAAAACATTTTTGCTATTGGCGGCAACCCGGAGGCGGCGAAAGTTTCTGGCGTAAACGTGGCGCTGAACCTGCTGATGATTTATGCGCTCTCCGGCGTGTTTTATGCCTTCGGCGGCTTACTGGAAGCAGGGCGTATTGGTTCTGCCACCAACAACCTCGGTTTTATGTATGAACTGGATGCGATTGCCGCGTGCGTGGTCGGGGGCGTATCGTTTAGCGGCGGAGTGGGGACGGTCTTCGGCGTGGTGACCGGCGTCATTATCTTTACCGTCATCAACTATGGCCTGACCTATATCGGGGTAAACCCGTACTGGCAGTACATTATCAAAGGCGGCATTATCATTTTCGCCGTGGCGCTGGACTCGCTGAAATACGCGCGTAAGAAGTAGTTATCCAGACCTATTGCTTTGCTTATCAGATAACCCGGCGCAGCGAAACTGCGCGCCGGGCTTCATACCGTGAGCTACAGCGTTAACGCGTGTTCTTTTTCGCCTTTTTTAAATTTGACCTCGCCTAAATCAATACAGGCGACCGGGCAGACATGACCGCACAGCAGACAACCGACGCATTTTTCCGTATTGCAATGCGGCGTGCGGCTGTGTTCATCCCACTCCATCGCCTGATGACCGCCGTCATAGCAGGAGATATAGCAACGTCCGCAGCCGACGCATTTCTCCTGATTAAGTCGCGGATAGACGATATAGCTGCGATCCAGCTCTTCCGCCGGGATAATATTGCCATTCGCCAGCCCGATCATCTCCTGTAATGAGGCAAATCCCTGATCGGCCAGATAGTGGCTGAGGCCGCTCGCCATATCTTCTACAATGCGATAACCGTATTGCATAATGCCTGTCGTCACCTGTAGGGTCGCCGCGCCCAGCAGCAGGAATTCGGCAGCGTCTTCCCAGGTTTCAATGCCGCCGATACCGCTAATCGGGAAATCGCGCAGTTCAGGGTGCATTCGCAACTGCTGGATAAAACGCAGCGCAATGGGTTTCACCGCTTTTCCTGAATAACCGGAGATACTGGATTTACCGTTAACCACCGGCATCCCGATTTTGCGGTTCAGGTCGATGTTAGTAATGGATTTCACGGTGTTGATGGTGGCGATACCGTCGGCTCCGCCGCGTTTGGCGGCCAGCGCGACTTCGCACATATCGCCAATATTCGGCGTCATTTTCGCCAGCATTGGCAAAGATGAACCGCGTTTTACGGCGCGGCAGTATTTTTCAACCAGCTCCGGGCTTTGCCCTACATCGCTTCCCATGGCGTGTGAGGTCATCTGCGGGCAAGAGAAGTTACACTCAATCATATCCGCGCCGGCTTCTTCAACCAGACGCGCCAGTTCCTGCCACTGCTGCTCATTTTCCCCCATGATGGAAGCAATCAGCACCTTATCCGGATAATCCTGTTTCAGCCGTCGAATGGCGGCCAGATTCTCTTCCAGCAGATGTTCAGCAATTTGCTCCATGTTTTTGAAACCAATAAAACCGGTATCTTCTTTCGTCAGGTGATCAAAACGTGGAGAGACTTCGTTGGCAATAAAAAAACCAATGGTTTTAAAAACGATCCCGCCCCAGCCGGTATCATAGGCTTTGGCGCACATCTCATAACAGTTGCCTACCGGAGAAGAAGAAAGACAAAACGGATTGGGAAACTTAACGCCGCAAAAGGTAACAGACAAATCTTTTGTTAACATGAGCAGGCCTCCTCTAAATAATGATGAATAGCCTGAGCGGCTTCTTTTCCGGTTTTTACCGCATAAACGACGGTCTTATCGCCTTTAACAATATCGCCAGCGGCAAAGATCGCCGGGTCGTCGGTTTGATAATTGTGCGTGTCGATAATATTATGCTGCGCTTTTATCTCCGCAAAGGTATCCAGTCGCGCGTGCTGCCCCACGGCCAAAATAATATTTTCCGCTTCCAGCGTCAGTTCTCCTGAGTGGCGTACATGGTGGAAGGTCACTTTATTTCCGCTGACGGCGACAGGCGTAAAACCATCAATAATCGATACGCCTAATGCCTGCGTGCTGGTAAATTCTTTTTCGCTGGCGGGGAATTCGGCTAATTCTTCCCGCGCCACGCAGGTGACGGAAGGACAGCCGAGAATTTTTAACGTACTGGCGACATCCATCGCTACGTCGCCGCCGCCAATAATTAATGCGCTACGCGGAACGCTAATATCGCCGTCGGCCTGACGGGCGCGCTGTAAAAAATCAACGGCAATCTCTACGTGACTGGCTTGCTCAAATAACGGTAAATCAGAGCCACAGGACATCCCGACGGTCATCAGCACGGCGCGATATTCGGCTTTGAGTTGCGCAAGCGATAGCGACCCGCCCACCTCACAATTACATTTAATATTGACGCCCATTTCTACAATGCGGGCAATTTCCTGATCGAGTACGCTTTGCGGCAGACGAAATGCCGGGATGCCGTGACGCAGCCATCCGCCGGGCTGCGGCTGTTTTTCGTAAATGGTGACGTCATAGCCTAAATGCGTGAGCGTCACGCTTGCCTGCAAACCTGCCGGACCCGCGCCAATAATCGCGACTTTCCCGCGTGTTTTACTCCCGGGCTGATAAATCTGCATGGCAGTCTGCTGTTCAAAATCGGTAATAAAACGTTGCAGGCGTGCAATATCAATAGGTTTATCTATTCCGGAACGTGTACATCCGCGCTGGCATAATTTTTCCGTCGGACAGACTCTGGCGCAGACAGCGCCAAGCGCGTTATTTTCCCGGATAGTTTCCGCTGCGCCTTTAAAATTGCGAAAGTAAATAGAACGAATAAATTTCCCCGGATCGGTTTGCGCCGGGCAAGCCTGACTACAGGGCGCATCGTGACATAATAAACAACGTGAAGCCTCTTTTATTGCCAGTAATGGCGTAAAACCAGGCGTGAGTTCATCCAGATAATTTTGTTGCGGCATATAATCTTCCTTAATGCTTGAATAAATTAAGGCGAAACGCAAATAACGCGTTTTAATGATCTAAAATCTACCGCCAGCCTAAGCATTGAAAGAAGGGTATTCTGTGAAAGAATTCACAAAAAAATGAAACCAGAATGCAAAACAGCATTTGTTCCTTATATCATAATAATAACTATTCTCAATTTTAAAGGGATAATAAATAGATTACCGATAAAAAAGAAGATAAATAATCATTCCAGTAAATAAAAAACCGCAACCGGTATAAAGAAAAAGATAAGACCAATATTGTACGGGATCGGCATGGCGATAGACATAAACTGGTTTTCGCGCATTTTTGACAACTTTATCTACCGCGCCGGTTCGCCAGCCTTTCCAGGCCTCACGGAAGCAAAAAAGCGGGAGTAGCAGAAAGGCTAATATGACAAATATCGTCTGTACATCCATGATCATTTCCCTTTTTTCTTTTCCAGTTCAAGCAATTGTTCCGGCGTAACGGCCGGATACCCCTGGGCGTCATTCGGCACCTGATGCTGCGTGGGGATAGGTACCAGCGGGCCTAAAAAACGCGGTTCGCGTTTAAAAATATAGAGATCCGCCAGCGCGCTAAAGCGGGCGCCAAATTCGCGCAGGCGCACTGTCAGCATATTTTTGGGCGAAGGTACCGCGTAACACTGCGCCTGAATGCCCATATGCAGCGCAATAAACAAGGCGCGTTCGCAGTGGAAGCGCTGAGTGATGATAATAAAGTCGTTGGTATCAAACACTTTGCGGGTACGCACAATGGAGTCAAGCGTACGGAAGCCAGCGTAATCAAGCACAATGTCCGCAGGATCGACGCCCGCCGCGATAAGGTCTTTGCGCATGGTCATCGGTTCGTTATAGCTTTGCAGGGCATTGTCGCCGCTGAGCAGCAGGTAATTGACTTTACCGCTATTGTAAGCGTTTAACGCGCCCTGGATACGGTAACGATAGTACTGATTAATGACACCCTTGCGATAGTATTTGGCTGTCCCTAACACGACGCCAACCTGGCGGTAGGGAAGATCCTGTAGCTCGTCATAGATATAGGGCGCTGTTTTCCAGCTCATCCACCGATCGAGGCCAAGCACCGTCAACAGCAGCAAGCCTACCAGGACCAACAGGCTGTAAAACACGCGCTTTAACATGCAGGAAACTCGATACCAGGATGAAAGTACGATCAGGCTACTGTACCCGAAGACGTAGCGCAAGAAACCGCCGTCTGATTGCGGAGATTTTCAGCATGATTTCCCTTGTATCGGGTCGCGGGAGAGGAGAGTCAGGCCGGATAAGACGCCAGTGCGTCGCTATCCGGCACATTTGCTTAGCCGAGAAGCACGCGGTCAATATTATGGCAACCTAACGCTTTCAGCGTTGCGGCGGTGGCATCCCATTGAATTAATGCCGCATCGCCTTTTTCCGCCAGAATCGCGCGCTGAATATCCGCATAGTCATAGCCATTGAGACTCAGCAGGTTTAGCGCGCCTTGCAGTGGGGGAAGCGTAGGGTTAAAGGCGGCGTTTTCCGCATAGCTGCCGGTGAAAATACGGCCATCTTTACATTCCAGCGCCACGCCGCTCGGCGAGTGGCTATAAGGCATATGGCTCTTATTGGCTGCCGTTATCGCCGCTTGCGTTAGCGTATCGCCCGTTAACGTAAAGCCATGATCCTGCTCGTCCATCAGCAGCGTTTTGATCTCCAGATCTTTTGGCCCGAAAGCGTCAGGCAGATAATCGCGTAACGTATGCGGCGCGCGGCCCGGCAGATGAATGCGCAGATCCAGACCGCTGTTCAGCTCGTTCATAAACTGGCGACAGTGGCCGCAAGGGGTGTAGTTAACGGTGACGGCGGCGAGCCCTTTTTCGCCGCGTAGCCAGGCGTGGCTAATCGCGCTTTGTTCAGCATGCACAGTTTGTTGCATGGTGGCGCCCAGGAACTCCATATTTGCGCCGAAATACCAGTTGCCGCTAACGCCGCGCGCAATCGCGCCGACGTTAAAATGGGACAAATCGGTACGGGCGCAGGCCGCCGCCAGAGGTAACAGTGCGAAAGCCAGCGCGTCTTCGTCCAGTCCCGCCGTATTTTTAAGCGTCGAGACCTGCTCTGCGGTCAGCATGGCGGGAAAATGGTGGTCCGCCAGGATAGGGGCCAGCGCTGATTGCAAATTATCCGCAAGCTGGGCAAAAGCAGTTTGAAAACGTGGATGCATGGCGTTGCCTCATAACAATGTAATGGAACCGTAGTTTACGGGCCTGCTATGTCTTAATATGTGATCTAAATCTCATTGCTTATGCAACTTGTGAAACTTAAATGAAAAATGCGCGACGTATCGCAAATTTTAACCCGGTCTTTTGTCCCGTCGTTAGCGCATTACCGCCAGAATGAGCGGAAACAAAAAGGGCGCTACCAGCGAGGTAATAATGCCGCAGATCACCAGCGCCAGGGAGCTAAACGCGCCTTCCTGGTAATCCAGCTCGGCGCAGCGCGCAGTACCGAGCGCATGTGAGGCGGTCCCCATTGCCAGCCCGCGTGCGGCCTTAGTACGGATGTGCATCGCGTTTAACAGCGTGTGGCCAAACACCGCGCCCAGAATACCGACAAAAATTACGCATACCGCGCTGATCGCGGGGATGCCGCCGATGCTGCCGCCCACCGCCATCGCGATAGGCGTAGTCACGGATTTAGGCAGTACCGATGCCGCGATTTCAGGCGTTGCGCCCATCAGCAAGGCAACGGATGTTCCGGTAATCATCGCTACCAGACTGCCGACAAAACAGATGCTAATAATGGATTTCCAACGCGCGCGAATCTGGTGCAACTGTTCATAAAGGGGATAGGCCAGCGCCACCACCGCCGGTTGCAGCAGATCGTTAAGTACTTCGCTGCCTTTGAAGTAGTGCTCGTAGGGAATACCGGTCAGCAACAGAAAAGGAATAATGACTACCATTGCCACCAGCAGCGGATTCAGCAACGGCATTTTAAAATGCGCCGCCAGTCTGCGGGCGGCGAAAAATACCGCCAGCGTCAGCGGTAACGACCACCAGATATATGTCATCATTTTTTCGTTCCCTTCTGCCCAACCACTTTACGCTCACCGTGTATCAGATGTGAACTCCAGCTTACGACCACAAAAACGACCAGCGTACTGATAGCGCAAGAGACCACCACCGGGCCGAATTGCGCGCGCAGTAAGTCAAAATATTGCATGACCCCAACGCCAATCGGCACAAACAGCAACGCCATATAACGAATCAGCACATAACAGCCGGGGTTAACCCATTTTGCCGGCAGAATTTGCAGCGCCAGCAACACAAACAGAATTAACATCCCGATAATGCTGCCGGGAATAGTGATAGGAAGCAGTGATGCAAGAAAAATGCCTGCGTACAAACAGGCATAAATCAATACAAAAGCGCGTATATATTGCCAGATAATATTCAGTGACTTACTCATGTTTAAAGCCCTTGATGAGATGGATTCATCATACAATTAAACGTTAAAACGTGCTACCGATCACATCATGAATTCTTAGCATAGTGGGTATAGACAGCAGGAACATCGGGCAATGCCCCTGGTCGGCGGCGTTAAACCTGGGCTAAAAAATACAAAAAACGACTCAGGGCCAAAGACGGCGTCTCATTCTTACGCCAGAACATCCCTACGCTGCCTTTTTGCTCAATTTTTGGCAAGTTTAAAATCGCCAGTTGCCCCTGGCTGGCATAGCGTTGCGCCAGCCGTAAAGAAAGAATAGAGATCATATCGCTGCTTTGCAGCAAATTGGTGCTGACGTTCATTGACGCCGATTCAATGGTGTTTTCCGGGAGCATGACGCCGTTATCGACGAGGGCGTTATCAATACTGATGCGAATAGGGGTGCCGGTTGGCCAGACTATCCATCGCCAGTGCGCCAGATCGCTCCAGGCGATCTGCGCTCGCGCGGCCAGCGGATGGTGCGGACGCGCCACAAAGCAGACCGGCTCGGTATAAAGTACCTGATAATTAAGCGGCAGTTGCAGGGCGCGGCCGCCGACACGCCCTACCACCACATCCACCTGACCGGCAAGCAAATCGTGCAGCAGCGGCGTCATTACCTTCTCTTCAATATTCAGATGCAGCGTCGGCATTTCGTTAAGCAGGCTCAGAATCGCCTGTGATACGCAGTCAGTCGCCACGGGCGAACAGCCGATCTTCAGGCTGCCAACCAGGCCGCCCTGCTTGAAACGGGCGATTTCATACTGTGAACGCTCCAGATCGTTAATTAGGCGCTGGGCGTGCTGGAGCAGTAATTTACCGCCTTCCGAGGGCCGTAGCCCTTTACTGTGGCGCTCAAAAAGCGTGATGCCTATCTCATCTTCGAGTTGAGATAACCACTTCGATAGCGCCGGCTGGGAGATATTCATCATCCGGGCGACGTGCGTCAGGTTGCCCTGTTCGCCCAGCGCAACCAGCGTTTGCAGGTGATGTAATTTCAATTTCTGCGCCCAGTTCGCCATTCGCTATAACCTCCAGGTTATGTCTCTGCCTGAAAAGCCATTGTACATTTTATCGCTCACTCTACAAACTCGTAACATAGCAAACATAAAAACAACATCTATCTCCCTGCACTGAGGCATTAGCTATGACTCAACGACGTGATCTACAAGCCCTTATTGATGCCGCGCCCGTCGGCAAAATGCAGTGGCGCGTTATCATCTGCTGTTTTCTGGTGGTTATGCTCGACGGTTTCGACACCGCCGCGATTGGCTTCATCGCCCCGGATATTCGTACTCACTGGCAGCTAAGCGCCAGCGAACTTGCGCCGCTGTTTGGCGCAGGGCTGCTGGGGCTTACGGCCGGCGCGCTGCTATGCGGGCCGCTGGCGGATCGCTTTGGCCGCAAGCGGGTCATTGAGCTTTGCGTAGCGCTATTCGGCGCATTGAGCCTGCTTTCCGCTTTCTCGCCGGATATAGAAACCCTGGTGTTGCTGCGCTTCTTAACCGGTCTGGGACTGGGCGGAGCGATGCCGAATACCATCACCATGACGTCGGAATACCTTCCCGCTCGTCGACGCGGAGCGCTGGTCACGCTGATGTTCTGTGGTTTTACCCTGGGGTCGGCGATGGGCGGGATTGTGAGCGCGCAACTGGTGCCGCTGATTGGCTGGCACGGAATTCTGGCGCTAGGCGGCATCTTGCCTTTGATGCTGTTTTTCGGCCTGCTGTTCGCGCTGCCGGAATCTCCCCGCTGGCAGGTACGCCGCCAACTACCGCAAGCCGTTGTCGCCCGGACGGTCAGCGCCATTACCGGCGAGCGCTATCACGATACGCAATTCTTTCTGCATGAGACGGCAGCCATCGCCAAAGGCAGTATTCGCCAGCTTTTTGCCGGGCGACAGCTTGTCATTACCCTGATGTTATGGGTGGTGTTCTTTATGAGCCTGCTCATTATCTATCTGCTTTCCAGCTGGATGCCGACGTTACTTAACCATCGCGGTATTGATCTGCAACAGGCGTCGTGGGTGACTGCCGCATTCCAGGTTGGCGGCACGCTTGGCGCGCTGTTACTCGGCGTGTTGATGGACCGGCTTAACCCGTTCCGGGTACTGGCGGTGAGCTATGCGCTGGGCGCGGTTTGCATTGTCATGATAGGCCTGAGCGAAAACGGCCTTTGGCTGATGGCGCTGGCGATTTTTGGTACCGGCATCGGTATTAGCGGTTCCCAGG
This sequence comes from Salmonella sp. SSDFZ54, assembly GCF_004010735.1. Classification (NCBI taxonomy): domain Bacteria; kingdom Pseudomonadati; phylum Pseudomonadota; class Gammaproteobacteria; order Enterobacterales; family Enterobacteriaceae; genus Salmonella; species Salmonella sp. SSDFZ54. The sequence continues at coordinate 113,636 of NZ_CP034819.1, read as the reverse complement.
TCGGGCTTAATGCTCTGACGGCGACGCTGTACCCCACCCAAAGCCGGGCGACGGGCGTGAGCTGGTCGAACGCCATTGGACGCTGCGGGGCGATTGTCGGTTCGCTCTCCGGCGGCATGATGATGGCCCTCAATTTCTCTTTCGATACGTTGTTTTTTGTCATTGCTATTCCGGCGGCTATCAGCGCGGTAATGCTTACCCTGCTGACGGTGGTTGTCCGCCTTTCGATTTCTGTACCTGACGACCTGCCGCGTGCCAGCGTCGTAAACGAATAAGGAGAATCTCCATGTCTGAAATAAATCAGAACGTAAAAGATAGCCGTCAGCAGTATTACCAGCATATTTCCGGGCAGAATCTGACGCCGCTGTGGGAATCGTTACATCACCTGGTACCGCAGACGCCAAACGCCAACTGCGCGCCAGCCTACTGGAATTATCAGGAAATTCGTCCGCTACTGATGGAAAGCGGCAATGTCATTGGCGCGAAAGAGGCGATCCGCCGGGTGCTGGTGCTGGAAAATCCGGCATTGCGCGGTCAGTCGTCGATCACGGCGACCTTATACGCTGGTTTACAGCTGATCCTGCCCGGCGAAGTCGCGCCGAGTCATCGCCATAACCAGTCGGCGCTGCGTTTTATCGTCGAAGGTAAAGGCGCATTTACCGCGGTGGACGGCGAGCGCACGCCAATGCATACCGGCGATTTTATCCTGACGCCGCAGTGGCGCTGGCACGATCATGGTAATCCGGGGTCAGAGCCGGTGGTATGGCTGGATGGTCTGGATCTGCCGTTAGTCAACCTCCTGGGCTGTGGGTTTGCGGAAGACTATCCCGAAGATCAGCAGCCGGTAACGCGAAAAGAGGGCGATTATCTGCCACGCTATGCAGCGAATATGCTGCCGCTGCGCCACCAGCGCGGGAACTCGTCGCCGATTTTCAACTACCGTTACGACCGCAGTCGCGAGGCGTTGCACGATCTGACCCGTATGGGCGATCCGGATGAGTGGGAAGGCTACAAGCTGCGTTACGTTAATCCCGTCACCGGCGGTTATCCGATGCCGTCAATGGGCGCGTTCCTGCAACTGCTGCCAAAAGGCTTTGCCTCGCGTGTGGCGCGGAGCACCGACAGCACTATCTACCACGTCGTTGAAGGGGCAGGGCAGGTCACTATCGGCAACGAAACTTTTCATTTTTCCGCAAAAGACATTTTTGTGGTGCCGACCTGGCATGAGGTGTCGTTTCGCAGTAGCGAAGACACGGTGTTATTCAGCTTTTCGGACAAGCCGGTTCAGGAAGCCCTGGGGCTGTTCCGCGAAGCACGTTATTAATTAGGGAGAGAGAACATGACCAAATATGTATTCCAGCCGCAGGCCCCGGTGACAGTACCCGTGGCGGGCAGTGATGAGCAGTTTCCGGTACGTCGCGTTTACTGCGTGGGTCGCAACTATGCCGCCCATGCCCGTGAAATGGGCTTTGATCCCGATCGCGAACCGCCGTTCTTCTTTTGTAAACCAGCGGACGCTGTCGTCCCGGTAGCGGCGGGGGATACCCTGGAACTGCCGTATCCGGCGCAGACCGATAACTACCATTATGAAATTGAGCTGGTGGTGGCGATTGGTAAAAAGGGGAGCGATATCCCGCTGGAAAAAGCCCATGAATATGTCTGGGGATACGCCACCGGTCTGGACATGACGCGTCGCGATCGTCAGATGGAAATGCGTCAGATGGGACGCCCGTGGGAAATTGGCAAAGCGTTCGATCTCTCCGCGCCCATTGCGCCATTACACAAAGCCGCTGAAACGCATAATGTGGATAACGCCCCTATTTGGCTACAGGTTAACGGCGAAGACCATCAACGCAGCGATATTCGTCACCTGATTTGGTCGGTGAATGAAACCATCAGCTATTTGTCCGGCTTTTTTGAATTGCAGCCAGGCGATTTGATTTTCACCGGTACGCCAGAGGGGGTGGGCGCAGTGGTGAAAGGGGATGTCATCACCGGGAACGTAGAAGGTCTGACGCCGATTGCTGTGAAAATTGTCTGAGGTGAACGATGAAGCTGTACAGTTTCTTTAATAGTTCGGCGTCTTATCGTGTACGTATTGCGCTGGCGTTAAAGGGGATTGATTACCAGACAGTGGGCGTCAATATTCGTATCGGCCAGCAGAATGAGCTGGCCTACCGACGGATGAATCCGGTAGGCCTGGTGCCGACGCTGGTCACTGATGACGGCGAATCGTTGGGGCAATCGCTGGCCATCGTCGACTGGCTGGACCGACATTTTCCGCAAACGCCGCTGCTGTCGACGAGCGACCCGGCGCGCAGCCAGGCGCTGGAAATTGTCTACGCTATCGCCTGCGATATACACCCAATCAATAACATGCGCGTGTTGCGCTACCTGACCGATGAGCTGAAGGTTAGCGAAGAGGATAAAAAACGCTGGTACGCCCACTGGATACAGCAAGGGTTAAGCGCGGTAGAGCAGCTATTGCGTAAAAGTCAGTCCGGACGATTCTGCGTGGGCGACGCGCCAGGCCTTGCGGACTGCTGCCTGATTCCTCAGTGGGCGAATGCGCTCAGGATGGGCTGCGATTTATCAGGCTATCCGCGCTGTAAAGCCGTTTATGACGCCTGCGTACAGCTACCGGCGTTTATTGCCGCCGCGCCGGAAAATCAGCAAGATAAAATCCCGGCCTGAAAAGGAGAATGACCATGACTCACGTGACAAGCGCAATTATTGTAGGTGGCGGAATCGGCGGCGCGGCGACCGCGCTGTCGCTGGCGCGCCAGGGAATAAAAGTCATGCTGTTGGAAAAAGCGCACGAAATTGGCGAGATTGGCGCGGGTATTCAGCTTGGGCCGAACGCTTTTTCGGCGCTGGATAGTCTCGGTGTGGGCGATGTTGCCCGCCAGCGTGCGGTGTTTACCGATCACATTACCATGATGGATGCCGTGAATGCCGAAGAAGTGGTATGCATTGAAACCGGGCAGGCGTTCCGCGACCATTTTGGCGGGCCGTATGCGGTAATTCACCGGGTAGATATTCATGCAACGGTATGGGAAGCGGTGCTGACGCACCCTGGCGTGGAGTATCGTACCTCGACCCATATTGTCGATATCCGCCAGACGCCGGATGACGTTACGGTGTTTGATGAGCAGGGAAATAGCTGGACGGCGGATATTCTTGTGGGCTGCGACGGCGTTAAATCGGTCGTGCGGCAAAGTTTACTCGGCGACGCGCCGCGCGTAACGGGGCATGTAGTCTATCGGGCGGTGATTGATTACGACGATATGCCGGACGATTTACGTATTAACGCACCGGTGCTGTGGGCAGGCCCGCATTGCCACCTGGTCCATTATCCGCTGCGCGGAGGCCATCAGTACAATCTGGTGGTGACATTCCACAGCCGCCAGCAAGAAGAGTGGGGCGTGAAAGACGGCAGTAAAGAAGAGGTGCTCTCTTATTTTGCCGGTATTCATCCCCGCCCGCGTCAGATGCTGGACAAGCCGACCTCCTGGCGCCGCTGGTCGACCGCCGATCGCGAGCCGGTCGCGAAATGGGGAACCGAGCGTATCACTCTGGTGGGCGACGCCGCGCATCCGGTGGCGCAATATATGGCCCAGGGCGCCTGTATGGCGCTGGAAGACGCCGTCACGCTGGGCAAAGCGCTGGAACGCTGCGACGGTGACGCGCAGCAGGCATTTGCGCTGTATGAGTCGGTGCGTATTCCCCGCACGGCGCGTATCGTCTGGTCTACCCGCGAGATGGGGCGTCTCTATCACGCCGCCGGGGTGGAGCGTCAGGTGCGTAATCTGCTGTGGAAAGGGAAATCGCAAGAGGCGTTTTATCGCGGTATCGAATGGCTGTACGGCTGGAAAGAAGATAACTGTCTTGAGCCGCGTTGAGCGCCTTACGTGACGTAGCGTGGCGTTTGCGCCGCCACCCGGCAAAAAGTTTTGCTCATCGCAGAGAGGCGTTATGATAGCGCCTCTTTTTTTGCTGTGGATACCGATATGCGTGTTTTACTGGCGCCGATGGAAGGCGTGCTCGACGCGTTAGTGCGCGAGCTGCTGACCGAAGTGAATGATTACGATCTCTGCATCACCGAATTTGTGCGCGTGGTGGATCAGCTGCTGCCGGTAAAAGTGTTTCATCGCATCTGCCCGGAGTTGCATCACGCCAGCCGCACGCCGTCCGGCACGCCGGTGCGTATTCAGCTTCTGGGCCAGCATCCGCAGTGGCTGGCGGAAAACGCCGCGCGGGCGACGGCGTTGGGATCGTATGGCGTGGACCTGAACTGCGGCTGTCCGTCAAAAGTGGTGAACGGCAGCGGCGGCGGCGCGACATTGCTCAAAGATCCCGAACTCATCTATCAGGGCGCGAAAGCGATGCGGGCGGCGGTACCGTCGCATCTGCCGGTGACGGTAAAAGTGCGTCTCGGCTGGGATAGCGGCGATAGAAAATTTGAAATCGCCGATGCGGTGCAGCAGGCCGGCGCCAGTGAACTGGTGGTGCATGGTCGTACCAAAGCGCAGGGCTACCGCGCCGAGCATATCGACTGGCAGGCGATCGGCGAAATACGCCAGCGTCTGACTATTCCGGTTATCGCTAATGGCGAAATCTGGGACTGGCAGAGCGCGCAGTCATGTATGGCGACCAGCGGCTGCGATGCGGTGATGATTGGCCGTGGGGCGTTAAATATTCCTAACCTGAGTCGGGTGGTGAAGTATAACGAACCGCGTATGCCGTGGCCGGAAGTGGTGACGTTATTACAAAAATATACCCGACTGGAAAAGCAGGGCGATACCGGTTTATATCATGTCGCGCGTATTAAACAGTGGTTGGGATATTTACGTAAGGAATATATTGAGGCGACGGAACTCTTTCAGTCGATTCGGGCGTTAAACCGTTCGTCCGAGATTGCGCGGGCGATTCAGGCTATTAAAATCTAATCTCTACAGCGTCCAGAACGTGTGCCGGGCAGATACTATCACTGCCCGGCGCAGGAATCAGAAAATCATCTTAAACACGCCCGTTACCACCAACAGCCCAATCAGAAAAATAATTAAGATTGCCCATAAAAGAATTTTCATTGTTTGTCCCTTTATTGGTAAATACAAACAAAGTATAGGAAAGTATTAAGCCATCTGCTGCCTTGTTGGGCGCGGCGACGTTTAACTCATGAAGGCTGCTGGCGGGTATTGCAGCAAAATCGTTCATTTATGAACGGGTTAGTGGGACTTTTCATTGAAATATTACATCAAAAAATGTATCAGATGAAATTATTTGCTAATCATATAAATTTCAAAATATGTCTTTTGTTGTCTGATGATGTATTGCCACGCGTAACTAAAAAATAGATCGCCGTAAGACGTACTCTCTGCGCACCTTTTTTTATCAGAACACCTCCATGAATCGTAATTCTTTCCTTGCCGCGACAGCGAGCTTACCGCTTTTTATTTTGCTGGCGGGCTGCGCCCCTATGCACGATACCCGCCAGTCGCTGACCCAGCAGACGCCCTCTTCTCATGTTGATTCCAGCCTGCCGGCGGCATTGAAAAACGGTTGGCCGGATAGCCAGTGGTGGAAGGCGTATCACGATGCGCAGCTTGACGCGCTGATTGATAATGCCATACAGCATTCGCCGGATATGCAGGTGGCTGAACAGCGTATTCAACTGGCGGAAGCGCAGGCGAAAGCGGTTGAGGCGCAGGACGGCCCGCAGCTCGACTTTTCTGCCGACATTGAGCGCCAGCGAATGTCCGCGGAAGGGCTGATGGGGCCATTCGCGATTACCGACCCCGCGGCGGGAACGACCGGGCCGTGGTATACCAACGGTACATTCGGCCTGACGGCGGGCTGGGATCTGGATTTATGGGGGAAAAACCGCGCTGAAGTTACTGCGCGGATCGGGGCGGTCAAAGCGCGCGAAGCGGAGCAGGAGCAGACCCGACAACTGCTGGCAAGCGGCGTGGCGCGACTCTACTGGGAGTGGCAGACGCAGGCGGCGCTGAAAAATGTGCTGATGCAAATCGAGCATGAGCAGCAAAACGTGGTGACGGTAAACCGGGAGCTGTATCAACACGGCATTACTTCTTCTGTTGAAGGGGTCGAGACCGATATCGACGCCAGCAAAACCCAGCAGCAGTTGAATGACGTTAACGGTAAAATGAAGGTTATTGAAGCGCGGCTCAGCGCGTTAACCAATACGCAATCGGCGGCGCTCAAGCTGCGTCAGGTGAGTCTCCCCGCCGTTGAAAGCCAGTTACCGTCGCAACTGGGCTATTCGTTGCTGGCGCGCCGGGCGGATCTACAGGCCGCGCACTGGTACATTGAATCCTCGTTGAGCAGCATTGACGCCGCGAAGGCCGCGTTTTATCCCGATATCAATCTGATGGCTTTTTTACAGCAGGATGCGTTACATCTGAGCGATCTGTTCCGCCATTCCGCACAGCAATATGGCATTACCGGCGGGCTGACGCTGCCGATTTTCGACAGCGGCAGGCTGAATGCCAACCTCGATATCGCCAAAGCGCAAAGCAACCTTTCTATCGCCAACTACAACAAAGCGGTGGTAGATGCGGTTAATGATGTGGCGCGCGCCGCCAGTCAGGTAGAGACGCTGGCGCAGAAAAATCAGCATCAGCAGCAGATTGAGCATGACGCGCAGCGTGTGGTCGGTCTGGCGCAAGCGCGCTTTAATGCCGGTATTATTGCGGGTTCCCGCGTGAGCGAGGCCAAAATCCCGGCACTGCGCGAGCAGTGTAACGGCTTGCTGTTGCAGGGCCAGTGGCTGGATGCCTCTATTCAGCTTACCAGCGCGCTGGGCGGCGGTTATCATTCCTGATTTTTCCGGATGATTCAGACAGGGTTCCTATACTTAGGCTGTGTATGAATCATCCGGAGAGGAATATGACCAAAGTCGCAATTGTAACGGCATCAGATTCGGGAATTGGCAAAGCGTGTGCGTTGTTATTAGCACAAAACGGTTTTGATATTGGTATCACCTGGCATTCCGATGAACGCGGCGCGCAGGAAACGGCGAAAAAAGCGGCGCAATTTGGTGTGCGGGCTGAGACCATTCATCTTGACCTGAGCCAGTTGCCCGAGGGCGCGCAGGCCATTGAACATCTTATTCAGCGCCTGGGGCGCGTTGACGTGCTGGTCAATAATGCCGGGGCGATGACCAAATCCGCGTTTATTGATATGCCGTTTACGCAGTGGCGGCAAATTTTTACCGTGGACGTCGATGGCGCGTTTCTCTGCGCGCAGATCGCCGCCCGGCATATGATTAAACAAGGAGAGGGAGGGCGCATTATCAACATCACCTCCGTCCATGAGCATACGCCGCTTCCGCAAGCCAGCGCCTATACCGCGGCGAAACATGCGCTGGGGGGATTGACTAAATCCATGGCGCTGGAACTGATTGAACATCATATTTTGGTCAACGCCGTCGCGCCAGGCGCTATCGCCACGCCGATGAATGATATGGATGACAGCGACATTGAGCCGGGATCGGAACCCTCGATCCCTATTGCCCGACCGGGTTCTACGCATGAAATAGCCAGCCTCGTCGCCTGGCTGTGTTCGGAAGGAGCAAGCTATACCACCGGTCAGTCGCTGATTGTCGACGGCGGGTTTATGCTGGCGAATCCGCAATTCAACGCCAAATAAACGCCGGGTGCCGGATGGCGGCGTTATGCCATCCGGATACCATCGGGTTTAACGGGCCTCCGCTTTGCCGCGTCTTTTCAGCCACCAGCGCACGCCCACCACCAGGACGATGGCCAGAATCAGCCAGACTCCGTGCCTGAGATGCTGATCGAGGTCGTGCAGCCATGGCGCGATCACCTCGCCGCCAAGATATCCCAGCGTGGTAAACAGCAGCGCCCAGATCAGCGCGCCTACAATATTCAGCGGCAGAAAAATTTTAGGCGGCAGGCGGCTGGCGCCAATCAGCAGCGGGCCAACCACCCGGAAGCCGTACATAAAACGCGTGCCGATCACAAACAGATACGGATGGCGTTGGATCATTTTCTGCGCGCGACGAATCTTCGTATGATAACGGGGGAAACGACGCAGGATCTTCCCGCCATAGCATCGTCCTAACAGATAAAGTAGCTGATCGCCCATCATCCCTCCCAGCGCGACAGCCGCCGCCACCAGCGGAAACTTGAGTAATCCCTGATGCGCCGCGACGCCCCCCAACAGGGTAACGGTTTCACCTTCGGCCATACTGCCGATAACCAGCGCCGCATAGCCATAATGCGTAATAAACGTGTTGATATCCATGCGTAAACCACCTCCGGCATTAAGCATACACCCTGGCAAGAGGCGTGCGCGGCAAAGCCGACGTTTTGCCGGAGACTATTTTGCCATTGCTCATAAAATAACCAGAAACTGAATTATACTTGAACATACTGGCATCTGAGGCAGCAGAAGGGGGCAGTATGAACCATGTATGGGGGCTTTTTTCCCATCCCGATCGGGAAATGCAGGTGATCAAAAGCGAAAACGAAACCGTTTCGCATCACTATACGCACCATGTTTTGCTGATGGCGGCGATTCCCGTCGTCTGCGCCTTTATCGGCACGACGCAAATCGGCTGGAATTTTGGCGACGGCAACGTGTTACAACTCTCGCTGTTTACCGCTTTTGCGCTGGCGGTCTTGTTCTACGGCGTGATGCTGGCGGGCGTCGCGGTGATGGGACGCGTCATCTGGTGGATGGCGCGAAACTATCCGCAACGGCCATCGCTTGCGCGCTGTATGGTTTTTGCCGGCTATGTCGCGACGCCGCTGTTTTTAAGTGGTCTGGTGGCGCTCTATCCCCTGGTATGGCTATGCGCTTTGGTCGGCGCTGTCGCGCTCTTTTACACCGGCTATTTGCTGTATTTGGGTATTCCGACTTTCCTTAACATTAATAGAGAGGAAGGATTAAGCTTCTCCAGTTCGACGCTCGCTATCGGCGTGCTGGTCCTGGAGGTGCTACTGGCGATCACCGTGATCCTGTGGGGATACGGCTACCGCCTGTTCTGATGCGAAAAAGGGCTGGCGCAAAAGCCAGCAATGCAGCATTTGCTGACGATTCTTCTGTAGCGGCAACGCTGGCGTGCCGCTATGATGCCACTGCTAGCTTGAGTATAATCTTAGCTCAGGCGGTGTGCGTTACGACGCGCGTGAATCATTATCAGAAATCTCATCATGCTGAAATTCCGAGCTTCATTCCTGAGCCTTGCTCTGATGTTGGCCGTTCCTTTTGCCCCGCAGGCTGTGGCGAAAACGGCAGCGACAACCGCGGCGTCTCAACCTGAGATTGCCTCCGGTAGCGCAATGATTGTTGATCTCAACACCAATAAAGTGATCTATTCGAACCACCCGGATCTGGTGCGTCCGATTGCTTCAATAACCAAATTAATGACAGCGATGATCGTGCTCGACGCGCGATTGCCGCTGGATGAAATACTGAAGGTCGATATCAGCCAGACGCCGGAAATGAAAGGGGTTTACTCCCGCGTGCGCCTGAACAGCGAAATTAGTCGCAAAAATATGTTGCTGCTGGCGTTGATGTCATCCGAAAACCGTGCGGCGGCAAGCCTGGCGCACTATTATCCTGGCGGTTATAACGCATTTATTAAAGCGATGAATGCGAAGGCGAAAGCGCTGGGCATGACGCATACCCGCTTCGTTGAGCCGACGGGGCTGTCGATTCATAACGTCTCGACCGCGCGGGATTTAACAAAATTGCTGATTGCCACGAAGCAATACCCGCTGATTGGCCAGCTAAGCACCACGCGCGAAGATATGGCGACATTCTCGCATCCGGCGTATACGCTGCCGTTTCGCAATACCAACCATTTGGTCTACCGTGATAACTGGAATATCCAGTTAACGAAAACCGGCTTTACCAATGCGGCGGGGCATTGCCTGGTGATGCGTACCGTGATCAATAACAAACCGGTCGCGCTGGTGGTCATGGACGCGTTCGGCAAATATACCCACTTTGCGGACGCCAGTCGCCTGCGTACATGGATTGAAACCGGTAAAGTCATGCCCGTTCCGGCTGCCGCGCTGAGCTATAAAAAGCAAAAAGCCGCGCAAATGGCGGCAGCCAGCGCCAGTGCCGGGGCGCAAACCGCACAGAACGATTAAGTCGCCGCAGGCCCGGCAGGCATCGCGCCGCCGGGCTTCACGGTAAACCGCACGGTGTTAATGCGTTTCGTCGGGCGTATTTTCCTGCCAGAATTTCCGCTTACTCGTTTTGCCGATACCGGGGTTCATACTGTTGGTTGGGTCATTTTGCCGATAAAAACGCGTCAGCGTTTCCGGCGCTTTATACAGATGTCCAACGTTGTGCTCCGCTGGGTATTGTGCCCCGCGCGCCTGCAACAGCTCCAGCATTTGCGCTTTCAGCGCATGGACGTCGACGCCTTTCTTCACGATATAGTCCTGATGAAAAACGTGGCACATAAAGTGGCCGTAATAGAGTTTATGTACCAGTTGGCTGTCGATTTCCGGCGGCAGATGCTCGAACCAGTCGGTATCGTTGCGGCGCAGGGCGATATCCAGCGCCAGGATATCTTCCACTTCATCAGCGTGTACGGCCTGATAACGAATCGCTGCGCCAGCAGCGGCGAAGCGGTGCAGGAAGGCTTTGCTGCCTTCTTCCGGCGTACAGGTGAAGAAACCGCCCTCAGCGGATTTAAAAAATTCATTCAGCCAGCGTTGCGCTTCTGCGACGCCGTCTCCCGCCATTTTTAACAGCAGATGATGCTCATATTTATCGCGCCAGTTTTTCATTCGCGGCGGCAGATGGCTGGGAAACAGGTGGCCGAATTTCTGCATCGCGCGGTCGGTGAAATGCGGACGGAAAAATTTTACTTTTTCCAGCATCGCATCGGTTCGGCCTTTTAGCGTGAAAAAGAATGGCATCTTGTCGGTGCCGAGTTTATCGATCATCAGAAAGGTATCTTTACCGTACTGCTCCGCAATATCGTAGATATCGCGATGCATATATTCTCCCGCCACTGGCAGATTGTCGAAGTTCGCCAGAATATGCCGACGGATTTCAGTCAGTACCGCGGGCTGATTGGTGCCGATATAAAAAACCTGCTGATTTTTTTCCGCTGCAAAGGTATCAAGGCGAACGGCAAAAACCGCCAGTTTTCCGGCGCAGCCGGAAGATTCAAACAAACGGTCCGGGTCGGCGTTATAGCGGGCGGGCGTATCGGCGTTGATATCTCGTACCCGCGTCACGTAGTCGTGATCGTGCGCATGACGACCATCGTGACGCACATCCTCATCTTTAATCCGTTCATCATCCAGCTTGCTCAGGATCTGCTCCGGGGTATGCCCAAGATCGATGCCCAGATGATTGACCAGTTGCAGTTTGCCTTGCTCGTCAATACGGGCAAAGAGCGACATCTCGGTATAGGCCGGGCCGCGCTGCACCAGCGAGCCGCCGGAGTTATTACAGATGCCGCCGATGACCGACGCGCCGATACACGACGAACCAATCACCGAGTGCGGTTCACGGCCCAGCGGTTTAAGCGCTTTTTCCAGCGCATAGAGCGTCGTACCGGGCCAGGCCAGAACCTGTTGGCCGTTATCCAGTAAGTGCAGCTTATCCAGCCGCTGGGTGCTGATAATCACAATATCGCGATCGTAGTCGTTGCCGTTCGGCGTGGAGCCTTCCGTCAGACCGGTGTTGGCGGCCTGCATCAGAATAATTTTGTCAGCGTTAACGCAGGCGTTGAGCACACGCCACAGTTCCAGTAACGAACCCGGGAAAACAACGGCCAGCGCGTCGCCCTGACCGGAACGGAAACCCTTGCGATAGCGGGCGGTTTTGGCGGGGTCTGTCAGCAGGTGAGAATGGCCTACCAGGCGGGCCAGCTCATTCAGGAACGTTTTATTATCAGTCATTGTTATGGAAGACATTCTCCACTCCTTGTGGTGGGACAAAATATCAGCGTTAAGCATAGCGCTTGGTATGACAATACGCTTTCTCATTCAAATTGTCTCTGTGTTGGTGGTATTCATTTGCCGCCTTGATACCATTTGCTGGCGGTTGCGTATTCGACTGTGCGGAAAATTAGGAGAATAACCTTCGCTTTCTTCTCCTCTCGCGTTTAGGCTTATGGCAAACTGCGGTTTTTATTCTGTTTTTACCGCCTCGTCGGGATAAAGATAAAGAGAGACTCAACATGAAATGGTTATGTTCAGTAGGTGTTGCTGTGAGTCTGGCGATGCAGCCAGCATTGGCGGAAAACCTGTTTGGCAATCACCCGCTGACGCCTGAAGCGCGCGACGCGTTCGTCACCGATTTACTCAAGAAAATGACTGTCGATGAAAAAATTGGTCAGTTACGTCTGATCAGCGTCGGCCCTGATAACCCGAAAGAAGCGATTCGCGAGATGATCAAAGACGGGCAGGTAGGGGCGATTTTCAATACCGTCACCCGCCAGGATATCCGTCAAATGCAGGATCAGGTGATGGCATTGAGCCGCCTGAAAATTCCTCTCTTTTTTGCCTATGACGTGGTACACGGCCAGCGAACCGTCTTCCCGATAAGCCTCGGTCTGGCTTCTTCTTTTAATCTGGATGCGGTAAGAACCGTAGGACGCGTATCGGCGTATGAAGCGGCGGACGACGGTCTGAATATGACCTGGGCGCCGATGGTGGATGTCTCCCGCGATCCGCGTTGGGGACGCGCCTCCGAAGGCTTTGGCGAAGATACATATTTAACCTCCATCATGGGCGAAACCATGGTGAAAGCGATGCAGGGCAAAAGTCCGGCGGATCGCTATTCGGTGATGACCAGCGTGAAACATTTTGCCGCCTATGGGGCCGTTGAAGGCGGTAAAGAATACAACACCGTGGATATGAGTTCCCAGCGTCTGTTTAATGATTACATGCCGCCATACAAAGCGGGGCTGGATGCGGGGAGCGGCGCGGTGATGGTGGCGCTGAACTCGCTGAACGGCACGCCTGCGACGTCAGATTCCTGGTTATTGAAAGATGTCCTGCGCGATGAGTGGGGTTTTAAGGGAATTACCGTTTCCGACCACGGCGCTATTAAAGAACTGATTAAACACGGCACCGCGGCCGACCCGGAAGATGCGGTGCGCGTGGCGCTAAAGGCAGGGGTGGATATGAGCATGGCGGATGAGTATTACAGCAAATATCTGCCGGGTCTGATTAAGTCGGGCAAAGTGACGATGGCGGAACTGGACGACGCGACGCGCCATGTGCTCAACGTAAAATATGACATGGGATTGTTTAACGCCCCCTATAGTCATCTGGGGCCGAAAGAGAGCGACCCGGTGGACACCAATGCCGAAAGCCGCCTGCATCGTAAAGAAGCACGGGAAGTGGCGCGGGAAAGTGTGGTACTGCTGAAAAACCGGCTGGAAACGCTGCCGCTGAAAAAATCGGGCACCATTGCCGTTGTTGGGCCACTGGCCGACAGTCAACGTGATGTAATGGGAAGCTGGTCTGCTGCTGGGGTCGCGAATCAGTCGGTGACGGTGCTGGCGGGTATTCAAAATGCTGTCGGCGATGGGGCGAAGATCCTCTATGCCAAAGGGGCGAATATCACTAACGATAAAGATATCGTCGATTTCTTAAACCTGTATGAAGAGGCAGTGAAAATCGATCCGCGCTCACCGCAGGCGATGATTGATGAGGCGGTGCAGGCGGCGAAACAGGCCGATGTGGTGGTCGCAGTGGTAGGCGAGTCGCAGGGGATGGCGCATGAAGCCTCCAGCCGTACCAATATCACCATTCCGCAGAGTCAGCGCGACTTAATCACCGCTCTGAAAGCCACCGGTAAGCCGCTGGTACTGGTATTAATGAACGGCAGACCGCTGGCGCTGGTAAAAGAAGATCAACAGGCCGATGCGATTCTGGAGACCTGGTTTGCCGGGACGGAAGGCGGCAACGCCATTGCCGATGTGCTGTTTGGCGATTACAACCCGTCAGGCAAACTGCCGATCTCCTTCCCGCGTTCGGTGGGACAAATTCCGGTCTATTACAGCCATCTCAATACGGGACGCCCGTATAATCCTGAAAAGCCAAACAAATACACCTCACGTTATTTTGACGAAGCGAATGGCCCGCTCTATCCGTTTGGTTACGGTCTGAGCTACACCACATTTACGGTGTCTGACGTCACGCTCTCCTCACCGACAATGCAACGCGACGGCAAAGTCACGGCCAGCGTAGAGGTCACGAACACCGGTAAACGCGAAGGGGCTACGGTCATCCAGATGTACTTACAGGATGTCACGGCGTCAATGAGCCGCCCGGTGAAGCAATTAAAAGGCTTTGAAAAAATCACCCTCAAGCCCGGCGAACGTAAAACCGTGAGTTTCCCGATTGATATCGAGGCGTTGAAGTTCTGGAATCAGCAGATGAAATATGACGCGGAACCCGGCAAGTTCAACGTCTTTATCGGCGTGGATTCCGCTCGCGTTAAACAAGGATCGTTCGAGCTACTGTAAGCCTGCCGTCAACAGGGCGCGATAGCTGCGCCCTGTCTGGCAATGACTTTTCCTGTCCCCCCTTTTATTGCCTGCCACGTCACTTAACTGCCGGAAAATCCCAGGTTAAACGCAGACTTTTCAACTATGCTTTTTTCTCAAGTCTCTGAAAAAGGCCGTAAAAGGATGAGGAAAGCATCATGACGATCTCAAAGCTATGGGTAAGTTCGCTGGCGTTGCTGGCGACGGTGAGTTTACCTCTACAGGCGGCATCGCCCGTGACGGTCGGGTCAAAGATTGATACCGAAGGCGCGCTGCTCGGCAACATGATTTTGCAGGTACTGGAAAGCCACGGCGTTAAAACGGTCAATAAAATTCAGCTCGGGACGACGCCAGTCGTTCGTGGCGCGATTACCGCCGGAGAGCTGGATATCTATCCGGAATACACCGGTAACGGGGCGTTCTTTTTTAAAGATGAAAACGATCCGGCATGGAAAAATGCAAAGCAAGGCTTTGAGAAAGTCAAAAAACTGGATGCGGAGCAGAATAAGCTGGTCTGGTTGACGCCTGCGCCAGCCAACAATACCTGGACCATCGCGGTACGCCAGGACATCGCGGAAAAAAATAAACTCTCCTCGCTTGCCGATCTCAGCCGTTATCTGAAAGAGGGCGGCACTTTTAAACTGGCGGCGTCTGCGGAATTTATCGAACGGGCGGATGCGCTGCCGGCATTTGAAAAAGCCTATGATTTTACCTTGAATCAGAACCAGCTCTTGTCGCTGGCGGGCGGCGATACGGCGGTCACGATCAAAGCCGCCGCGCAACAAACATCCGGCGTTAACGCCGCGATGGCGTATGGCACCGACGGCCCGGTCGCCGCGCTGGGTCTGCAAACCCTGAGCGACCCGAAAGGCGTCCAGCCTATCTATGCCCCCGCGCCGGTTGTGCGTGAATCGGTGTTACAGGCCTATCCGCAGATAGCTGACTGGCTACAGCCCGTTTTCGCCAGCCTTGATGAGAAAACGCTGCAACAGTTGAATGCCAGAATCGCCGTAGAAGGGCTGGATGCGAAAAAAGTCGCCGCAGATTACCTCCGACAAAAAGGGTGGGTGAAGTAATCTGTGAGTGATGCTGCCAAAAAAATCACGGTTAATCGTGTGCTGTTGCTGTTGGTTGTTCTGACCCTGCTTGCTGTCGCGCTGCCTTTCATTAATTACGCCCCGAATCGTCTGGTGAGCGGCGAGGGGCGCCAGTTATGGGAGATCTGGCCGGCGACCATCTGGATGCTGACTGGCGCAGGATGCGCGCTGTTTACGTTGTGCTTTGTACCCGGTAAACGCGGTAGCGTACTGACGCTGATGATGGCGCAGACGCTTTTTATTGTCATGCTGTGGGGAGTCGGCAGGGCGGCGACCCAGTTGGCGCAGGAGGGCAGCCCGCTGGCGCGTACCAGTCTGGGAAGTGGATTGTGGCTGGGCCTCGGTCTGATGCTGCTGGCCTGTAGCGATGCGATCCGCCGTATTACCGTTGGGCCGCTGTGGCGCTGGTTGCTGCACGCGCAAATTGTCATTGTCCCGCTGGCGCTGCTGTTTTCAGGCACGTTCGACAACCTCTCGCTTCTGAAAGAGTATACCAACCGCCAGGATGTTTTCGATGCCGCGTTGGTGCAACATTTGATGTTACTGGCGGGCACGGTGCTGCCGGCGCTGGCGATCGGACTACCGTTGGGCGTCTGGTGTTATTTTTCCGCCTCACGCCAGGGGCCGGTGTTTACCGTGCTGAATGTGATCCAGACTATCCCTTCCGTCGCGCTGTTTGGCCTGCTGATTGCGCCGTTGGCCGGGCTGGTGAAACAGTTTCCGTGGCTTGCCGAATTCGGCGTCGCGGGAACCGGCATGACGCCTGCACTGATAGCGCTGGTGCTCTATGCGTTATTGCCGCTGGTGCGCGGCGTGGTCGCCGGGCTCAATCAGGTGCCGCGCGATGTGCTGGAGAGCGCAAGAGCAATGGGAATGAGTAGCGGCCAGCGCTTCAGGCATGTGCAACTGCCGCTGGCGCTGCCGGTCTTTTTACGTAGCCTGCGGGTAGTAATGGTTCAGACAGTGGGAATGGCCGTCGTCGCCGCGCTGATTGGCGCGGGAGGTTTCGGCGCGCTGGTGTTTCAGGGGCTATTGAGCAGCGCCATTGATTTAGTCCTGTTGGGCGTCATTCCGGTGATTGCGCTGGCGGTAGTGATCGACGCGCTGTTTGATTTATGGATCGCGTTTTTGAAGGGAGCAACCGATGATTGAATTTAACCATGTCAGTAAAACCTTCGGCGATCAACAGGCTGTTAGCGACCTCAATTTGCACTTTAGCGAAGGCAGCTTTTCGGTGTTAATTGGCACCTCCGGTTCGGGAAAATCGACCACGCTGAAGATGATTAACCGGCTGGTAGAGCATGATAGCGGAACGATCCGTTTTGCCGGGGAAGAGATCCGCAGCCTGCCGGTGCTTGAACTGCGCCGTCGCATGGGCTATGCCATTCAGTCTATCGGTCTTTTTCCCCACTGGACGGTGGCGCAAAATATCGCCACCGTACCGCAACTACAAAAGTGGTCGCGTGCGCGGATTAACGATCGTATTGATGAACTGATGGCATTATTGGGTCTGGAAAGCGCGCTGCGCGATCGTTATCCGCATCAGCTTTCCGGCGGGCAACAGCAGCGGGTCGGCGTTGCGCGGGCGCTGGCTGCCGATCCGCAGGTATTGCTGATGGACGAGCCTTTCGGCGCGCTTGATCCGGTAACGCGCGGCGCATTGCAGCAGGAGATGACCCGCATTCATCAGCTGCTGGGGCGCACCATCGTACTGGTGACGCACGACATCGACGAGGCGCTACGACTCGCCGACCATCTGGTGCTGATGGACGGGGGCCACGTTATCCAACAGGGATCGCCGCTTTCTATGCTGACCTCGCCGGAAAATGATTTCGTGCAGGCATTTTTTGGCCGCAGCGAGCTGGGCGTAAGGCTGCTTTCGTTACGTAGCGTAGGCGATTATGTACGTCGGCATGAACAGCTCAGCGGCGACGCGCTGGTGGAAGAGATGACGCTACGCGATGCGCTATCGATGTTTGTCGCCCGTCGGTGCGACGTCCTGCCGGTGGCGAATCAGCAGGGCGAGCCCTGCGGTACGCTCCATTTCCGCGATCTGCTTTCGGAGACGTCCCCCCGTGAAACGACTGTGTGATCCGCTTCTCTGGCTTATTGTTCTGTTCTTGCTTCTGCTGTTTGGATTGCCTTATAGCCAGCCGTTCTTTGCCGCGCTGTTTCCCGATTTGCCGCGCCCGGTCTACCAACAGGAGAGTTTTGCCGCCCTCGCGCTCGCCCATTTCTGGTTGGTGGGCATCTCAAGTCTGTTTGCCGTCGTGGTGGGCGTCGGCGCAGGGATTGCGGTCACGCGAGAAAGTGGGAAAGAGTTTCGTCCCCTGGTGGAGACTATCGCCGCCGTCGGGCAGACCTTTCCGCCGGTGGCGGTACTGGCGATCGCGGTACCCGTCATGGGTTTTGGTCAGCAACCGGCCATTATCGCCTTGATCCTGTATGGGGTGTTGCCCATCCTGCAGGCGACCCTGGCAGGGCTGGGCGCGGTGCCTGCCAGCGTGATGAGCGTTGCCAGCGGTATGGGAATGAGCCGTCGCCAACAGTTGTATCAGGTTGAGCTGCCGCTGGCCGCGCCGGTGATTCTGGCGGGCATCCGAACCTCGGTGATTATCAATATTGGTACGGCGACCATCGCTTCAACGGTGGGGGCCAGTACGTTAGGCACGCCGATCATTATCGGGCTTAGCGGCTTTAATACGGCCTATGTTATCCAGGGGGCGCTGCTGGTGGCGCTGGCGGCGATCATTATCGATCGCCTGTTTGAAAGGCTGACGCGCGCGCTTACCCGGCACGCAAAATAAAACTGTAACCTGCCAGCATCACGCCGCCGATACCGCCAATAGCCATCAGCAGGAAAAGGGCGATCACCCCGATTTTCGCTACGCGCATTATGTACTCCTTATGTTAATAAAAGGAGTATACATTAAAGCGAATTTGTTAGCTGCTGTTTAAACGCCAAGGGGATGAATGTCGCGTCCCTGGGCGCGCCATGCCAGGAGTTGCTGCTGCTGCGCCAGCGTCTGGTTTTCTCCGCACCATACCAGTAACGTCTTGCCGTCAAACAGTTCCGGGCGGAACTGGCTAAGCGAATGCGCCAACACGTCGATTCGCCATCCCTGTTGGCTGGCGACCCAACCTTCCAGCCACAGGCGGGTGGTATCATGGATATTCCAGCCGATCACCAACGCATCTTTTCCCTGTTTCTTACGCGCAGACGCCAGGCAGAGCGCAATATAGTTGATCAGGATACCGTCAAGAATGCCGAGCAGCGCCTGAAGGGCGGGTTGTTGGCACTGTAACCGTCGTCGCAGCGGGACGAACAGGTTAGTGGTCAATGTTTGGGCAGGATAATCCTGACCGCGTTCTTTGACCCATAACCGTAAACTGTGCAGATTACTGCTTTGCAGGTAGTGCAGCAGGATCTCCTGCTGTTCGCGCCAGCCGTTAGGTTGTTCGCTACTGTCGCTACTGAGCAGCACTTTGACTTTGCTGACCTGGACGCCGTTATCTATCCAGCGCTTGATTTCGCGGATTCTGTCGATATCGGCATCGTTAAACAGACGATGACCGCCATCCGTTCGCTGTGGTTTTAAAAGTCCATAACGTCTCTGCCACGCGCGCAACGTGACAGGATTGATATCACAAAGCAAAGCCACTTCACCAATTGTGTAAAGCGCCATCGTTTCACCCTTGCTCGCGAGGTCCCGGTTTAACTTTAGACGCTCTTTTAGGAACCAGGAAGTTTTGCCTGTTTTTTATGCATTAAAACGCGAAGTAGCGGGTTGCGGCGCGGCGTTTAAGTGATCGTATTCACGAATTCATATTTTTATGCAACAGTTCAAAGAAAGTTAATCGTACTCAATGTATGTTACGCGCTTTTAATTGAAGTGTGGTTTGCGGGTATGTACGAGTTTAATCTGGTGTTGCTGCTGCTTCAGCAGATGTGCGTGTTTCTGGTCATTGCGTGGCTAATGAGTAAAACGCGCCTGTTCATCCCGCTTATGCAGGTCACGGTTCGTCTGCCGCACAAGCTTCTGTGTTACGTCACGTTTTCTATCTTCTGCATTATGGGCACTTATTTTGGGCTACATATCGAAGATTCGATTGCCAATACCCGCGCGATTGGCGCGGTGATGGGTGGCCTACTCGGCGGGCCAGTCGTCGGCGGGCTGGTCGGCCTGACCGGTGGGTTACATCGGTATTCTATGGGCGGCATGACGGCGCTGAGCTGTATGATTTCCACCATCGTCGAAGGGCTGCTGGGCGGGTTGGTACACAGCGTTCTCATACGTCGCGGACGCCCGGACAAAGTGTTTAGCCCGCTGACGGCGGGAGCAATTACGTGTGTTGCCGAACTGGTGCAGATGCTGATCATTTTACTGATAGCCAGGCCGTTTGACGATGCCCTGCATCTGGTCAGTAATATTGCCGCGCCGATGATGGTGACGAATACCGTTGGCGCCGCGCTGTTCATGCGTATTTTGCTCGATAAGCGCGCCATGTTCGAAAAATATACTTCGGCATTTTCTGCTACCGCGCTGAAGGTCGCCGCGTCAACGGAGGGGATTCTGCGTCAGGGATTTAACGAAGTGAACAGTATGAAGGTGGCGCAGGTGTTATATCAGGAGCTGGATATCGGCGCCGTCGCCATCACCGATCGCGAAAAACTGTTGGCTTTTACCGGTATTGGCGACGATCACCATCTACCGGGCAAACCCATTTCATCAGGTTATACGCTGAAAGCGATTGAAACCGGAGAGGTGGTTTATGCCGATGGCAACGAAGTGCCGTATCGCTGTTCGCTACACCCGCAGTGTAAACTCGGCTCGACGCTGGTGATCCCGCTGCGTGGCGAAAATCAGCGAGTCATGGGCACCATTAAATTGTACGAAGCGAAAAACCGACTGTTCAGCTCAATTAACCGTACTCTGGGGGAGGGTATTGCGCAGCTTTTATCCGCGCAGATCCTGGCCGGGCAGTATGAACGGCAGAAGGCGTTGCTGACGCAGTCAGAGATCAAGCTGTTGCACGCGCAGGTGAATCCGCATTTTCTGTTTAACGCGCTCAATACCATTAAAGCGGTGATTCGCCGCGACAGCGAACAGGCCAGCCAACTGGTGCAGTACTTGTCGACCTTTTTTCGCAAAAATTTAAAACGCCCGTCGGAAATCGTCACGCTGGCGGATGAAATTGAACACGTGAACGCTTATCTGCAAATTGAAAAAGCGCGCTTTCAGTCGCGTCTGCAGGTACAGCTTGATGTTCCATCGACGCTTTCACGTCAGAAATTGCCTGCGTTTACGTTACAGCCGATTGTTGAGAACGCCATTAAACATGGCACGTCGCAACTGCTTGATACCGGCAACGTCGCTATTCGCGCCCGGCGCGAAGGGCAGCATTTGATGTTAGATATTGAAGATAATGCGGGACTGTATCAGCCTTCCGCCGGCAGTAGCGGGCTGGGGATGAGTCTGGTGGATAAACGTCTGCGCGAACACTTTGGCGATGATTATGGTATTAGCGTGGCCTGCGAGCCGGACTGTTTTACCCGAATTACATTACGACTTCCACTGGAGGAGGACGCATGATTAAAGTGCTGATTGTGGATGATGAGCCGTTAGCGCGGGAAAATCTGCGGATTTTGCTCCAGGGGCAGGATGACATTGAGATTGTGGGAGAGTGCGCGAACGCGGTAGAAGCGATTGGCGCGGTACATAAGCTGCGACCTGATGTGCTGTTTCTGGATATTCAGATGCCGCGTATCAGTGGACTGGAGATGGTAGGAATGCTTGACCCGGAACACCGCCCGTATATCGTTTTTTTAACCGCGTTTGACGAATACGCCATCAAAGCCTTTGAAGAACACGCTTTTGATTATCTGCTCAAGCCGATAGAGGAGAAACGGCTGGAAAAAACGTTACATCGTCTGCGTCAGGAGCGCAGTAAACAGGATGTTTCGTTGTTGCCGGAAAACCAGCAGGCGCTTAAATTCATTCCCTGTACCGGACACAGCCGGATCTATTTGTTGCAAATGGATGATGTCGCCTTTGTCAGTAGCCGTATGAGCGGCGTTTATGTGACCAGCAGTGAAGGGAAAGAGGGGTTTACCGAGCTGACGCTGCGCACGCTGGAAAGCCGGACGCCGCTACTGCGTTGTCATCGTCAGTTTCTGGTGAATATGGCCCATTTGCAGGAAATTCGGCTGGAGGATAATGGGCAGGCAGAGCTGATTTTACGCAACGGCCTGACGGTGCCGGTAAGCCGTCGCTATCTGAAAAGTTTAAAAGAGGCGATTGGCCTGTAAAAGACTGTTAGAATATCGTTTTGCCATAGAAACGACCGAAGGCCTCATGCTGAGTAACGATATTCTGCGTAGCGTGCGCTACATTTTAAAAGCTAATAATACCGATCTGGCGCGTATCCTGGCGCTGGGTAACGTTGATGCTACGCCGGAGCAGATTGCAATCTGGTTGCGCAAAGAAGAGGAAGAGGGGTTTCAGCGTTGCCCGGATATCGTGTTGTCCTCATTTCTCAATGGCCTCATTTATGAAAAACGCGGCAAAGATGAGGCGGCGCCTGCATTGACGGCGGAACGTCGTATCAACAACAATATTGTGCTGAAAAAGCTGCGTATTGCCTTTTCGCTAAAAACAGATGATATCCTGGCGATACTTACCGGTCAGTTGTTTCGTGTCTCAATGCCAGAGATCACCGCGATGATGCGCGCGCCGGACCATAAGAACTTCCGCGAATGCGGCGATCAGTTTATGCGTTATTTTCTGCGCGGTCTGGCGGCCCGTGAACACGCGGCGAAGTAATTCTGCGGTATTGTTCCCGGCAGCGTCCTGTCTGACCGGGAAAACGCATTATTATACTAATTGATTCTATGATACCCGCTCTCTTCCAACAGTTTCTGCGAGCGAATCATTGACAGATAGTACGCGGAACAGTTGTCAATTGATGATCCTGGCAATTTACAGAGGTCGCTTATTTTTGCCTGGGTAAAATCAATATCCACATATTCCGTAGCATAGCTATCATAATAGTCGATTCGTTCAGTCAAACCCGGCATACCCTGATAAGCTTCGCCGACTTGACTCAGCATTTTTTGTGCTTCTTCTTTATTATTGGCTTTCAGGGTCTTATAAAGTAGTTTATGTTCAGATATTTGACGTAAAACGATATCCCCTTTGTAGTAATAGGTTAACTTGATTTCAATACCGTTGAGATTACCTACATAGCGTTGTGTTTCCTCTGACTCTTTGCTAGCGGCTATCTTCTTGATAAACGCTGTCATGTTATTTTGCTTTCCCTGGAGAGTATCGTTTTTCTGATCGCAGCCAGTTATGCTAACCGATAGAGAGAGCGCGAATAGTGGCAGTGCCATAAGACGTAGAACCTGCATAACAATTCCTTGTCGTTAAGTATTGGTGTGGCCAGGAATTCAGGGATTATAGGCTTTGGCGAGGGGACTTACAGCGAGGCTGTCTTTTTTCGGAATTCATAAAGAAAAGACGCTGCCGAAGCAGCGCCCTGAGCGACTTTACCAGTCGATGCAATACATTATGCCTGCCAGTTATTTCGCTTCTTTAAAACCAGCAGCTTCCAGCAGCGTCTGGGTTTGTTTCATGCTGATACCTTTGCTGGTATCGCCGGACACCATCGTCCCTGAGATTTGCTGTAACGCTTTAAAGTCCACTTTTTCCATATCCACAGAGACGTTTTCCTGGGCATAGGTATCTTCATAGGTTAATTTTTCTTCCACTCCGGCGATATTTTTATATTTCGCGCTCAGCGGATCGAGAATTTTGGCGGCATCTTCTTTCGTTTTAGCGCCTACAGTGGCATAGCTGATTTTACTTTCAGACGTCTGCTTAATGATTTTGTCACCTTTATAGGTGTAAGTAATTGAAATTTCTGTCCCCGCCAGGTTTGCGTTAAAGGTCTTTGATTCTTCTTTATCGCCACAGCCAGCAAGAGAGAACACCAGTACGGAAGCCAAAGCCGCGGACAATAACTTGCCAGAAATTTTCATCTAAAACTCCATTTTATATAATGATTGGGTTTTTAAAATAATTTCAATGAATTAATTTAACCCAGTAATAGCAATGTATCAGGGAGAGATAGAATATGACTTTTAGCCGTTATTTAGCAGTCCGGATATGGAGTCTTAACGCTATTGCTTATTAAGGAAAAAGTTAAAACACGCGGATGGGGTGATATGCCAGTCAGGATTAAGCGGTTAAAAAAGCCGGAGCATGCTCCGGCTTGTTGCTTATTTCACCTGTTGGCCAGGCTTCGCGCCGTCATCAGGGCTTAACAGGAAGATATCTTTCCCGCCAGGTCCTGCGGCCATCACCATTCCCTCGGAGACGCCAAAGCGCATTTTGCGCGGCGCGAGGTTGGCGACCATTACCGTCTGGCGGCCAATCAGCGCCTGCGGGTCCGGGTAGGCGGAACGAATGCCGGAGAAGACGTTACGCTTCTCGCCGCCCAGATCCAGCGTCAGACGCAGCAATTTGTCAGAACCATCTACGAACTCAGCGTTTTCAATCAATGCTACGCGCAGGTCAATTTTGGCGAAATCGTCAAAGGTGATGGTTTCCTGAATCGGGAAGTCGGCTAACGGGCCGGTAACCGGCGCGGCTGCGGCTTTCACCTCTTCTTTAGACGCTTCAACCAGCGCTTCAACTTGCTTCATGTCGATGCGATTGTAGAGCGCCTTAAAGGTGTTGACCTTGTGACCGAGCAGCGGCTGTTCGATGGCATCCCAGTTCAGTTCGCTGTTCAGGAAGGCTTCAACGCGTTCAGAAAGCGTCGGCAGTACCGGTTTCAGATACGTCATCAGCACGCGGAACAGGTTGATGCCCATCGAGCAAATGGCCTGCAGGTCCGCGTCGCGGCCTTCCTGTTTAGCCACCACCCACGGCGCTTGCTCGTCAACATAACGGTTAGCGACGTCGGCCAGCGCCATAATCTCACGGATAGCTTTGCCGAATTCACGACTTTCCCATGCTTCGCCAATCACCGCAGCGGCGTCAGTAAAGGTTTTATACAATTGCGGATCGGCCAGTTCAGCCGCCAGCACGCCGTCGAAACGCTTATTGATAAAACCGGCGTTACGGGATGCCAGGTTGACTACTTTATTGACGATATCGGCATTGACGCGCTGGACAAAGTCTTCCAGGTTCAGGTCGATGTCATCAATGCGTGAAGAGAGCTTCGCGGTGTAGTAGTAGCGCAGGCTGTCGGCGTCAAAGTGTTTCAGCCAGGTGCTGGCCTTAATAAAGGTGCCGCGCGACTTAGACATCTTCGCGCCGTTCACCGTCACGTAACCGTGAACGAACAGGTTGGTCGGCTTACGGAAGTGGCTGCCTTCCAGCATGGCAGGCCAGAACAGGCTGTGGAAATAGACGATGTCTTTGCCGATAAAGTGGTACAGCTCGGCGTCGGAGTCTTTTTTCCAGTACTCATCAAAACTGGTCGTGTCACCGCGCTTATCGCACAGATTTTTGAAGGAGCCCATATAGCCAATCGGCGCGTCCAGCCAGACGTAGAAATATTTGCCCGGCGCGTTCGGGATTTCGAAACCAAAATACGGCGCGTCGCGGGAAATGTCCCACTGCTGCAGGCCGGATTCAAACCACTCCTGCATTTTATTCGCCACCTGCTCCTGCAGCGCGCCGCTGCGGGTCCACGCCTGCAGCATTTCGCTGAATGACGGCAGATCAAAGAAAAAGTGCTCGGAGTCACGCATTACCGGCGTCGCGCCGGACACCACGGATTTAGGTTCGATAAGTTCGGTCGGGCTGTAAGTTGCGCCGCAGACTTCACAGTTATCGCCGTACTGGTCCGCGGATTTACATTTCGGGCAGGTGCCTTTCACAAATCGGTCCGGCAGGAACATGCCTTTTTCCGGATCGTAGAGTTGAGAGATGGTGCGGTTCTTAATAAAACCGTTCTCTTTCAGGCGCGTATAAATCAGCTCGGACAGCTCGCGATTCTCGTCGCTGTGCGTTGAGTGGTAGTTGTCGTAGCTAATATTAAAACCGGCGAAATCGGTCTGGTGCTCCTGGCTCATTTCACCGATCATTTGCTCCGGCGTAATACCAAGCTGCTGCGCTTTCAGCATGATCGGCGTGCCATGAGCGTCATCGGCACAGATGAAGTTAACCTCATGGCCGCGCATTCGCTGGTAACGGACCCAGACATCAGCCTGGATGTGCTCCAGCATATGGCCGAGGTGGATAGAGCCGTTGGCGTACGGCAGCGCGCACGTTACCAGAATTTTCTTCGCGACTTGAGTCATAGTGGGTATTACTTCTTCTGTTGTAAAAAAGGGCTTTGATAGTACCAAAATGGTAATTACTGCGCCAATCGATAAGGGCATTTATCCGTAAATGAATAATTGTTACCGCTGGAGTAAACTACAAAGTTACAATCGTACTTTTCAGAACTACAAAAGGAGTCGGGATGAACGAACAATCCCAGGCCAAATCACCAGATACCCTGCGAGCGATGGTCGCCGGGACGCTGGCGAATTTTCAGCACCCAACCCTGAAGCATAACCTCACCACGCTTAAGGCGTTGCACCACGTCGCCTGGATGGATGATACGCTGCACGTTGAGCTGGTCATGCCGTTCGTCTGGAACAGCGCGTTTGAGGTATTAAAAGAGCAATGCAGCGCCGATCTGTTACGTATTACGGGCGCAAAAGCGATCGACTGGAAACTGTCGTACAACATTGCGACGCTGAAACGCGTCAAAAATCAGCCTGGCATTAATGGCGTGAAAAACATCATTGCCGTGAGCTCCGGTAAAGGCGGGGTGGGGAAATCGTCCACGGCGGTAAACCTGGCGCTGGCGTTAGCGGCTGAAGGCGCAAAGGTCGGGGTTCTCGATGCCGATATTTACGGTCCGTCGATCCCAACCATGCTTGGCGCAGAAGATCAGCGCCCGACATCGCCAGACGGTACGCATATGGCGCCGATTATGTCTCACGGCCTGGCGACCAACTCGATCGGCTATCTGGTGACTGACGATAACGCGATGGTATGGCGCGGCCCAATGGCCAGTAAGGCGCTGATGCAGATGTTGCAGGAGACGCTGTGGCCGGATCTGGATTATCTGGTACTGGATATGCCGCCGGGAACCGGGGATATTCAGCTAACGCTGGCGCAGAACATTCCTGTTACCGGCGCGGTGGTGGTGACTACGCCGCAGGATATCGCGCTGATCGACGCCAAAAAAGGTATCGTGATGTTCGAGAAGGTGGAAGTGCCGGTGCTCGGCATTGTGGAAAATATGAGTATGCATATTTGTAGCAACTGCGGCCATCACGAACCGATCTTCGGCACGGGCGGCGCGCAGAAGCTGGCGGAAAAATACCATACTCAGCTTCTGGGTCAGATGCCGTTGCATATTAGTCTGCGCGAAGATCTCGATCGTGGTACGCCGACGGTGGTTAGCCGTCCGGAGAGCGAATTTACCGCGATCTATCGCGAACTGGCCGATCGCGTTGCGGCACAGCTTTACTGGCAGGGTGAAGTGATTCCGGGTGAAATCGCCTTCCGCGCGGTGTAATCCTCCTGACGTATTCCAAAGAGAATATGACATTCACTGCATTAATATATATTGATGCAGTGAATGTATTAATAAAATAATAGCCCCCGCATTGTTAATTCCTGCTTAAACAGACAGGTGTTTATCTGAAATAATCGGCAAAAACATTATTTGAATTGATCATACCTATCCTACTGATTTATTTTTTCAATTGGTTTTAAGGTATCGATACGTTCATACTGCTCATCAGGACGGCCTGCATACTGTTTGACGTTCACCAGAGGAACAATTGCTCACTATGAAAAAATATTTGCTGATGGGAATTATAGTTTCGGCTTATGGGATAAGCGTACCCGTTTTTGCCTCCGACACCGCAACATTAACCATCAGTGGAAAAGTGACCGCGCCAACGTGCAGTACAGAAGTGGTAAACGCGCAGTTGCAGCAGCGTTGCGGCAACACTATCCACGTTTCAACGCTGCAAACACCCGCCGCTACGCCGATGAGAGGTGTGACAACGCAGCTATACACGGTGCCTGGTGATAGCACCCGACAGATTGTTGTTAATCATTACGACTAATTCTTATTAATTCCGCAGGCCCATATCATTGATATCAATGATATGGGCTTTTTTATTTGTTGTGTTTATATTTAAGGGCAGTAAATTTCGGAAATTAATAAGTTTACAAAATAATGATAAGCAATGATTATTTGTTGCAATTATATTGCAATCTGTAAATTGTTTTAAATCAACAAAACATCGTGTTTACATTGCGATAACTTCCTGTCTATGAGAATTTTCGTTGCAAGGGTTAATAACTCTTAACAAATAGAAATTACTTCATTAAGGAAGAGATTATGAAACGTTCACTT
This sequence comes from Salmonella sp. SSDFZ54, assembly GCF_004010735.1. Classification (NCBI taxonomy): domain Bacteria; kingdom Pseudomonadati; phylum Pseudomonadota; class Gammaproteobacteria; order Enterobacterales; family Enterobacteriaceae; genus Salmonella; species Salmonella sp. SSDFZ54. Next base: position 85,577 of record NZ_CP034819.1, on the reverse strand, counting down.
ATTGCTGCTTCTGTATTGTCTGCTGTATTTATGAGCGCTGGGGCTTTTGCTGTTGATGAGTATGATTCAGGCGTTCTGAATATTAACGGAAAGGTGGTTGGTACTACATGTCAATTTTTGGGTACGAACACCGCTGAAATTAGACTGAATGAAATTGGTGCGGATAAAATAATTAATTTAACCCCGGGTCAGATTTATGACGCAGTAACTAATCAAACTCAGATGCCGTTGAAAATAAAATGTCAACAGGGTGTAGCGCCGCGTATTACCTTCTCTTCAACGCAATTTGACAGCCACGATATCACATTTAATAACGGGTCTGCCAAAGGTGTCGGTTTTGCGGTTTACTACGGAAGTACGGATAATCAGATTGATCCAGAGACGGGGGTGACACTAGATCCAAATAGCAGCGGTGAATACGACCTGACTTTTTTAGCACGCTATGCGCGTTTAGACGGTGATGTTGCTTCTGGTGATGTTAGCTCAACACTGACTTTAACGGTTGTTACTGACTAATTTATTCAACCGGCGGCGTTCGTCGCCGGTTTTTTATAAGCAAGGCCGTGTAAATATGAAAATATTATCTGCAGTATTATTATCTGCCATAATTTTGCCTGCGCATGCTGGTATTGTTATTTATGGTACGCGCGTGATTTACCCGGCAGAGAAGAAAGAAGTCGTTGTACAATTGGTGAATCAGGGCGAGCAAGCTTCGCTGGTACAGTCCTGGATTGATGACGGTAACACTTCATTACCGCCAGAAAAAATTCAAGTGCCATTTATGCTGACGCCGCCAGTGGCGCGCGTTGCCGCTGAATCTGGTCAGCAGATCAAAATCAAGAAAATGCCTAATAGCTTACCGGACAACAAAGAAAGTCTGTTTTATCTGAATGTGCTTGATATTCCACCAAACAGCCAGGAAAACGCCGGTAAAAATGTGCTTAAATTCGCAATGCAGAATCGAATAAAATTAATATGGCGCCCCAGTCGAATTGCCGCCGTAACCAAAGACAGTTTTCAGCGGATTGGTTTATTTCGCAGTAATAAAACTGTCATCATGAAAAATGATACTGCAAACTGGATTACCGTGACGGATGTAAAAGCAGGAAATACTAAGATTAATGATCAAACTATCATGCTGCCACCGCTATCGACGCAAAATATTAACATGAAATATGCGTCAACAAGCCAGTATGAAGTAACGATTATTGATGATAATGGTAACTATATTAGTAGCAAAATCAATGTAAAATAAACAGGAGTTCATCATGCCAAGGATGACGCCCATCGCTTCGCTTGTTTTATTGACTCTGTTTACCTGGCAAACGCAGGCTATCGCGACGGAAACGTTTGATACCCATTTTATGGTGGGGGGAATGAGAGATCAAAAAATAACAAATTTCCATCTGGATGAGAATAAGCCAATTCCGGGACAGTACGAACTGGATATTTATGTCAACAATCAATGGCGAGGTAAATACGATATCATTGTTGCCGATGATCCCGGTAGCACGTGTATTTCAACTGAGTTGTTGAAAAATATTGGTGTGATAAGCGATGGTCTGCAACCGCAGGGAGCAACGGATTGTATTGCGTTAAAAGATGTCGTGAGAAGCGGTGGCTATACTTTTAATATTGGCGTTTTTCGGCTGGATTTGAGCGTCCCCCAGGCCTATGTAAATGAGGTCGAGGCGGGTTATGTATTGCCTGAAAACTGGGATCGCGGCATCAATGCATTTTATACTTCTTACTATGCCAGCCAGTATTACAGTGACTATAAGAATTCTGGCAGTAGTGAAAGTACTTACGTTCGGTTCAATAGCGGTTTCAATCTGTTGGGCTGGCAAGCGCATGCGGATACCACATTTAATAAAACCGATGGCAGCAGCGGTGAGTGGAAAAGCAACACATTGTATCTGGAGCGCGGTATCGCTGAGCTCCTCGGCACATTACGCGCCGGGGATCAGTATACCTCGTCAGAGATTTTTGATTCTGTGAGATTTACCGGCGTTCGCCTGTTCCGCGATATGCAAATGTTGCCAAACTCGAGACAGAATTTTACGCCGTTGGTGCAGGGGATTGCACAGACTAACGCTTTGGTAACCATCGAACAGAACGGATTCGTTGTTTATCAGAAAGAGGTTCCTCCTGGCCCCTTTTCCATTGCGGATCTGCAACTCGCGGGCGGTGGCGCGGATCTTGATGTCACCGTGCGTGAGGCGGATGGTTCGATAAATACCTGGCTGGTGCCTTACGCTTCCGTACCGAACATGTTGCAGCCTGGCGTCTCTAAGTATGATTTTTCCGCCGGCCGTAGTCATATTGAAGGCGCCGATAATCAGGCCGATTTTACACAAATCAGTTATCAGTATGGCCTTAATAACCTGTTGACGCTTTATGGCGGTACGATGCTATCGAACCATTATAATGCGTTTACCCTCGGCACGGGGTGGAATACCCGGATTGGCGCCATTTCGCTTGACGCTACGCGAGCGCACAGTAAACAGGATAATGGCGATGTATTTGATGGTCAGAGTTATCAGATTGCTTATAATAAATACCTGACCCAAACATTAACCCGGTTTGGTCTGGCTGCGTATCGGTATTCATCACAGGATTACCGCACATTTAACGATCATGTCTGGGCCAATAATAAAAATAACTATCGTCGCGATAAGAATGATGTATACGATATTGCTGATTATTATCAAAACGATTTTGGGCGTAAAAATACGTTTTCAGCTAATGTGAGCCAATCCTTGCCAGAAGGATGGGGCGCAGTATCACTGAGTGCATTATGGCGTGATTACTGGGGACGTAGCGGCACCAGTAAAGATTATCAAATAAGCTATTCCAATACGTTCCAGAAAATTAATTATACGTTATCCGCCAGTCAGACTTACGACGAGGATCATAATGAAGATAAACGTTTTAACCTGTTTATTTCAATTCCCTTTGACTGGGGGGACGGTATTACTACCCCGCGCCGTCATCTGAATGTGTCGAACTCGACGACCTTTGATGATGATGGATTTACCTCAAACAATATTGGTTTAACCGGTACGGCAGGCAGTCGCGATCAATTTAATTACGGCGTGAATGTTAGTCATCAGCGACAGGATAGTGAGACCACAGCGGGGACGAATTTAACCTGGAATACGCCCGTTGCAACGCTTAATGGTAGTTACAGCCAGTCGTCCAATTATACTCAGACCGGCGGAAGTATTTCCGGTGGGGTTGTAGCCTGGAGTGGCGGGTTGAATTTATCCAGCCGGCTTTCAGATACCTTTGCGATTATGCAGGCTCCGGGACTTGAAGGAGCCTACGTTAACGGCCAAAAATATCGGACCACCAATAAAAAAGGAACGGTGGTTTATGACAACCTTACGCCATATCGCGAAAACCATCTTATGCTTGATGTGTCGCAAAGTAGCAGTGAAACGGAATTACGCGGTAACCGTAAAGTTGCCGCCCCGTACCGAGGGGCCGTCGTGCTAGTGAATTTTGATACCGACCAGCGTAAACCATGGTTTATTAAAGCGCAGCGTCCTGATGGCTCACCTCTTATTTTTGGTTATGATGTAGTAGATCATCATGGTCATAATGTGGGCATTGTTGGACAAGGTAGTCAGCTATTTATTCGAACGAATGATATTCCGCCCGAAGTCAGTGTACCAGTAGATAAAGAGCAGGGGCTTTCATGTTCAATCACCTTTGGTAAAACGGTTGATGAAAGTAAAGTTTATATTTGTCGGTAGTGGTGAGGTGGTGAAATGAAACTCTTTCTTTTTATCGTGATGTTATTGATTTTACCTGAAACATACGCAGCCTGTACGGGAGAAATTACTTATCAGGATAATTTAATTATTCGTGAGGATTTTACGATTAACCCTAATCAGTCCGCAACTTATAGCCATAATTTTAACGATACAACTTGTTCAGGGACTTATAAGATAACGCGTATGGATCCTTCCGATATCATCGTGGGATTATACAATGATACAGTAAAACTGAAGTTAAAAATCGCCTGGGCAGATAATAATACTCTCACAATGCCGTTTACAACGGGCTATACGGTAACGGTTGAACCCGCTTCCTCTGGGGCGAATGTAAATATTTCTGCCGGTAGTGGGAACAGTGTCCTAATCAACGGGGTGGTATCAATAACAAGCGCTTCTTCTGCAACTCAGTTTACGGCCGGTTTGCGGTTTTTAGGGTGCCTGCTAGCAGGAAGAGGCTGGAATGCCTGTGCCGCAGATTATAATAGTTATCTTAGAGGTGCAGGGTTATATTCATTTGATCTGTTTGTGTCCTACGATCGCAAGCAGACAACCTGCAAACCTGAAGATCTGACGATCACGCTACCGAATATTGCGCTTTCTGAATTATATAACACAGGCAAGGTCAGTAATAAAAATGCCGCGGATAATATTCGACTCCAGTGTGATAATCTTTTTGGTAATGCTAAACAAGCATCGCGTAAAATGACGGTTTATCTCTCCAGCAGTGATTTAATACCAGATAGCTATTCTGTGTTGCGTGGTGCTGTGAATAATGGCGTCGGATTTATACTGGAGAGCGGTGGAAAAACGGTGAATATTTCAAATACAGCAGAGCAGGGTAATGCTTCAACGTTATGGAAAGTGGATCAAGTAGGCACGCCGCTCAACAGTGATATGATAACAATCCCTATTATCGCCAGTTATTATGTTTATGACCGAGACAATATAAAGCCAGGCGATCTAAAAGCGACTGCGCTGATCTATGTGAAATACGATTAATATATATGAAAAATATTTAAGATATATGGCGCGATAGGTGAATGAACTTCCGGTCACTTACAATAATAAGTGACCGGGATGACAATTTTTCTGCAATAAATTTTAATGTGGTATGCGGTAGTTTCAAAAGGGCGAGATCCAGAGCGAATCGGGTAGTGAAGGCAGTCAACAAAAAGGCAGTTTGAAGGGGATAGAGTGATTAAGGGCTAATAAAAAAGTAACATGGGGCTGTATTTCCCCCTCTGGATGAGGGGGCTTTTTTTATCGATGATAAAAAATCTCGCCATCATAGGCTTTGATGATTTTTCCATCGGTATCGTTAATCAGTACATACGCGCCGCCCATATAGGTCCAGTGAGTACCGGCATCTGGCGCGGGCAGATTACGTAATTTCCACTGTTTAATATTATACTCATCGGTGCGGTACATCTGCGGAACGGTATCGCCGGGCTTGAAATGGGTGAAGTCGGCGATAAAGCTTTTTAACTCATATTGATCAATGCCCGTTGTCGCGGGGGCGGCCCATGCAAAACTGGTTGCAAGCAACAGCGCGCAAGGCAGCAACTTACTTTTCATACTTTTACCCTCCACATATGCGGGTCAGTTAACATCGTGTGTATCATTTCTGCTGGTGGCGTATCTGACAAGCGCTATTTTGTTATCTCACGCCCCTTTTCGTAAAAAGTGTAAACGAAAGCGTCGTGCAGCAACATATCCGCCAGCAAGTTTGCCAGAACCGAATAGGTTTTGAGAACTATCTGATAACGCTGAAATTATCGTCCGCCGCTGACTGTAAATTTACATTGTCTGGCACAGACAGTATGCTTAATAGCGAAACCCCGCTTAACACGGTGGGGCTTGACGACTCGGGGTGCCCTTCTTTGTGAAGGCTGAGAAATACCCGTACCACCTGATCTGGATAATGCCAGCGTAGGGAAGTCTGACACTGCTCGTGTCCCTTCTTCACGCGGGCAGGAGCTGAACCATGCAGCCTGACCTGCACTGCCGCACGCTTGCGGCGCATACGTTAAAACACTTTCGCGCGCTCTCCCCGCTTACGCACTGTATGACGAATGACGTCGTACAAACGTTTACCGCCAATACGCTGCTGGCGCTGGGCGCTTCACCCGCCATGGTGATTGATCCCGTCGAGGCCAGACCGTTTGCCGCCATCGCCAACGCCTTGCTGGTTAATGTCGGAACCTTAACCGCCTCACGCGCTGACGCGATGCGTGCGGCGGTAGAAAGCGCTTATGATGCCAAAACGCCGTGGACCCTTGATCCTGTCGCGGTGGGCGCGCTGGAATTTCGTCGGCGATTTTGCCTGGATCTCTTGTCCCTGCGCCCGGCGGCAATACGCGGCAACGCCTCGGAAATCCTGGCGTTATCCGGCATGGCGCTGGGCGGACGCGGCGTAGATACCACCGAGGCGGCGTTGGCCGCACTGCCTGCGGCGCAGGCGCTGGCGCGTCAGATAGACTGCATCGTTGTGGTTACCGGAGAGGTAGATTACGTCACTAACGGTCAGCGCACGCTGAGCATTCCCGGCGGCGATCCGTTAATGACTCGCATTGTAGGCACCGGCTGCGCGTTGTCGGCGGTCGTCGCCGCCAGTTGCGCGTTACCGGGCGCCGCGCTGGACAATGTCGCGTCGGCCTGCTGCTGGATGAAACTGGCTGGACAGGCCGCGGCAGAGCGTAGCGAAGGACCGGGCAGCTTCATCCCGGCTTTTCTTGATGCGCTCTATCATCTGGATGTGGAGGCGGCCAATGAAGAGAATTAACGCGCTGACGATTGCCGGTACCGATCCCAGCGGCGGGGCCGGTATCCAGGCGGATCTCAAGACCTTTTCCGCGCTGGGCGCATATGGCTGTTCGGTCATCACCGCGCTGGTGGCGCAAAATACCTGTGGCGTACAGTCGGTGTACCGGATAGAGCCGGACTTTGTCGCCGCTCAACTTGATTCCGTGTTCAGCGATGTGCGCATTGATACCACGAAAATCGGGATGCTGGCGGAAACCGATATTGTCGAGGCCGTGGCGGAACGACTACAGCGCCATCATGTACGTAATGTGGTGCTGGATACGGTGATGCTGGCGAAAAGCGGCGATCCGTTGCTCTCGCCCTCTGCGATAGAAACATTACGCGTCCGGCTGTTGCCGCAGGTATCGCTGATTACGCCTAATTTGCCGGAAGCCGCAGCGTTGCTGGATGCGCCCCATGCGCGTACGGAACAGGAGATGCTGGCGCAGGGGCGGGCGTTACTGGCGATGGGGTGTGAAGCGGTATTGATGAAAGGCGGGCATTTAGAGGATGCGCAAAGCCCGGACTGGCTCTTTACCCGTGAGGGCGAGCAACGTTTTAGCGCGCCGCGTGTGAACACCAAAAATACGCATGGAACGGGCTGTACGCTGTCGGCGGCGCTGGCGGCGTTACGGCCCCGGCATCGCTGTTGGGGAGAGACGGTAAACGAGGCGAAGGCATGGCTTTCGGCGGCGTTGGCGCAGGCGGACACGCTGGAAGTGGGGAAGGGCATTGGTCCGGTACATCATTTCCACGCGTGGTGGTAGTATACTGCCTACAGACCCGTCGTCAGGAAAGATAAATGGAACAAGCGCATACCCGGCTCATCGCGCAACTGAATGAACGAATTTCAGCGGCGGATAATACGCCGCTATACATGAAATTCGCCCAGACGGTAAAGGATGCCGTGCGCAGCGGTATTCTTGAGCACGGTAATATTTTGCCTGGCGAACGCGATCTCAGCCAGCTTACCGGCGTCTCGCGCATCACGGTACGGAAAGCGATGCAGGCGCTGGAAGAAGAGGGTGTCGTCACGCGCGCCCGTGGCTACGGTACGCAAATCAATAATATCTTTGAATATTCCCTGAAAGAGGCGCGGGGATTTTCTCAGCAGGTTGTCTTGCGCGGCAAAAAACCGGATACGCTATGGGTTAACAAACGCGTGATAAGTTGTCCGGATGAGGTCGCGCAGCATCTGGCGATCCCCGCAGGCAGCGACGTCTTTTTACTCAAACGCATTCGTTATGTTGATGAGGACGCGGTATCGATTGAAGAGTCCTGGGTGCCCGCGCATCTGATTCATGATGTCGACGCGATTGGTATTTCTCTGTATGACTATTTTCGTCGCCAGCACATTTACCCTCAGCGTACCCGATCTCGCGTTAGCGCCCGGATGCCGGATGATGAGTTTCAGTCGCATATTCAAATGGATGGTAAAGTGCCGGTGCTGGTGATTAAGCAGGTGGCGCTCGATCAGCAGCAGCGGCCTATTGAATACAGCATCAGTTATTGTCGTAGCGACCTATACGTTTTTGTGTGCGAGGAGTAGCGCCTCGCGCGTGGGCGCGCAGTCGCCGCCGCGATGCCCGACCACCCAGCTTGCCACCGCATTTCCCAGCAGTACGGCATCCGCGAGCGGCCAGCCTGACGCCAGTCCTGCCAGCACGCCGCCAGCATGGCTGTCGCCCGCGCCGATGGTATCCACCACGGTTGCCGGAAACGCTGGCACAACGCCGGAAGATTGCGCGCTAAAATACCACGCTCCGTCTTTATCATGGCGCACCACCAGCGGCGCGGAAAAGCGTTTTACCCATGCTTCGCCGAAAGTGCGCGTATCGGTCGCAAGCCCGGCGCGTTCCGCGGCGATGATGGCTTCCTGGCGGTTGAGGGAGACGATGGGCCGGCAGGCCATAATGCGCGCCATTACATCGTCTGTAATATCACCGATTCGCGGGCCAAAATCGATAAAAGGCGTGACATCGTCGACGGTTTCCAGCCACTGGATCATTGGTTCGCCACAGGACGAGGCCAGTTGATAGCCGGACAGGTAGACAAGACTGCCCCGCGGTGTCCTGAGCTGCGACAACCAGTCTGCATTCCACTGGTTTTCCACGCCGCTAAAAGACATAAACGTGCGTTCGCCATCCGGTTCGACTAACGCCAGACACCAGCCGTTATCTCCTTCAACCGCGTCAATCACGCTGGATAATCCCTCTTTTGCCAGACGGCGGCGAATCCTCTCCGCCCACACGCCCTGGCCCAGCGGCAGCGCATTGCTGGCGTCAATCCCCAGTCGTTTCAACGCCACGGCAATATTCAGCGCACAGCCGCCGACATTGACGCTCTGTTGTTGCAGTTCAATATCGCCTCCGCGACGCGGCAACGTCCAGGCGTCGGCAATGATATCGATTACTGCCGCGCCGATAACGGTGAGCGGACGCCGGGTATGCAGGGTCGGTAATAATGTCAGCAACCGTGCGCCGTTCATAGTGCCTCCCGCCGTTGACGATAACTCGCCAGCGCAACGGCATAGCGCGCAAAATCCAGCTGATTAACCTCGTCCAGCGTTTGCTTTAACTGGGGGTTAATGGCGCTTACCCCGTGCAACGCGCCGCAAATGGCGGTAGCCATCGCGCCGATAGTGTCGGTATCGCCGCCGAGGTTAGCGCACAGCACGGCACAGCGGTTAGGATCGGTATTCGCCAGCTCCACCATGGCGATAGCGCAGGGAACCGATTCAATGGTGCTGGTTCCCGCGCCGATGATCTGATAGAGCTGTTCGCTGGCAGATTCGACGCCGTCGGCGTGGCGGACAATGTTTAGCGCCAGTTCCAGACGTGCCGATAGCGAGGCGCTAAACGTGGTAATACGCGCTGTCTGCGCCTGATGGGCGATGGCGGGGAGCGAGTCGGCAATACTTTGCCACGTGTCGCCGTTAACCGCTCGCGAGACGGCCCAGGCGACAACCACGGCGCCAGCCACCGCCAGATCGGATTTATGCGTCGGGCTGGAGGCTAACGCTACTTCTGCTATAAAGGCTGTCAGGTTAGTTGGCGGCAACAGGCAGCCCAACGGCGAAACGCGCATGGCCGCGCCGTTAGTCACGCCGTTATTTTCCAGCGCCGCGATCGGTTTGCCGTCGCGAATCGCATTCAGCGCAATTTTTGACGTCGGGCCGAGTACATTTTTATTGAACGCATCAAAGCGTTCCGCCCAGGCGAGGATGTTACGCCCAATAATCTCGGGATCAATGTTGCCTTCGCATTCGAGTAGCGCGTCGGCCAGGCAGAGCGCCATTGCGGTATCATCCGTAAACTCCGCGCGGTTAAAATAGCAGGCGGCATTATTCTCTTTTGGCCCGGGCAGAAAGCGGTCAATCCAGCCGAAATGCGCTTTGACGCGCGTTCTCGGCCACAGCTCAGAGGGCATTCCCATCGCATCCCCTAACGCTTGCCCGTAAAGAGCACCGAGAATACGTTCTGCTTTCATTTTACTTCCCCTTGTGTCAACGCAATATCGCGATCGTCAATAGCAGTGATCTCTTTGTCCGATTCGCGAAAGAAAATCATAAACAGTAGCGCGATGACGGCAATCATCACTGCGCCAAACGTCCACATGCCCGCCCAGTTGAATGTCAGACCGTTAACCGGTTGCGGATAAGCAAACATTTTTTCCATCATCACGCCGCCGAGACGATAGCCCAGCAGGCTGCCGAATCCCTGACAGCAGAGGGTGATAAGCCCTTGCGCAGCGGTACGCATATGAACCGGCGCTTTTTTATCGACATAAATGTAGGCGGTGACGTAGTAGAAATCGTAACTCACGCCGTGTAGCAAAATACCGAGGAACAGCAGGGCATAAGTGAAGTACGTTTCCGCGCCGCCATAGACAAAAAAGCCGTAGCGGATCGCAGCGGTAATAAGACCAAGTAATAATACCTTTTTAATACCAAAGCGCTTAGTGAAAAAGGGCAGAGCCAGCATAAAGAAGATTTCAGAGAACTGGCCGAGCGTCATCCAGCCGGTGGCGTTCTTCATTCCCACTTCTGTCAGGTAGCCGTTAGCGAAGATGTAGTAGAAGGCCAGCGGCATCGCAAACAGGAAGGAACAGAAGAAGAAAACGAGAAAGTTTTTATCGCGCAGCAGGACCAGCGCATCCAGCCCCAGCATCACTTTAATATCCATCTTGCCGGTGCTTTTTGGCGGCGTGTCTGGCAGACAGAACGCAAATACGCCCAGCAACGCTGAACTTGCGGCGGTTATGAGCAGTGGAATGTTGGTGGGGGAAATATCGTTATAGCCTAACATTTGCGGCAGGAATCCACAGGCGAGGCCGGAGGCTATCCACCCAATGGTTCCCATAACGCGAATGCGTGGAAAATCGCGTTCAACGTCCGGTACGTTAGCGAAGGCAATGCTGTTTGTCAGCGCGATGGTCGGCATATAGGTCAATGAATAGGCCAGAAGCAGCGGAAAGAATCCGGCGAAGGTGGTTTGCTGCGCCGCGAAATACATCAGCACGGCGCCTGCAAACATCAGTACCGCCAGGACTTTTTGCGCTGAGAAAAAACGGTCGGTAACGGAGCCGACCAGAATCGGCGACAGGATCGCCGCAATGGCGGTACAGGCATAAGACCAGCCTATTTCACCGGCGGAAAACCCGCTTTTATTTAGCCATAGCCACAGGGGGACGAACCAGGCGCCCCAGATAAACCACTCCACGAACATCATGAACGACAGTTTAAAGGTCGTTTTCATTTTTGAATCCTTCATGACAGGTAAGGTACGCCACGACAATACCATTTAATAATACCTTTTAAATACCATTGAGCATTAATTTTGACCGCTCTAACACTTTTTCGGACGTGAATCGAGTCAGCAGATAGCGCCGAAAAAATGCGCTAAAGTTGGCAAAAATGGTCGGTCAGTACCAGGCTTATTGCGACCCGCAATCTGCGGGGCAGGACTATTCACCTTCCGATACCCTATCGGAACTTACGGGAGCATAGCTATGACTGATATTGCGCAGTTGCTTGGCAAAGACGCCGACAGCCTTTTACAGCATCGTTGTATGACCATTCCTTCCGATCAGCTTTATCTACCCGGCAAGGATTACGTTGACCGGGTGATGATTGACAATAATCGTCCACCAGCCGTTCTGCGTAATATGCAGACGCTCTATAATACAGGTCGCCTGGCGGGAACAGGATACCTTTCGATACTGCCCGTCGATCAGGGGGTGGAGCACTCCGCCGGCGCTTCTTTTGCGGCCAACCCGCGCTACTTTGACCCAAAAAATATTGTTGAATTGGCGATTGAGGCCGGCTGTAACTGCGTGGCCTCTACCTACGGCGTACTGGCCTCGGTTTCACGGCGCTATGCGCACCGTATTCCGTTTTTGGTCAAACTGAATCACAACGAAACATTGAGCTATCCGACAGAGTACGATCAGACCCTGTACGCCAGCGTTGAGCAGGCGTTCAATATGGGCGCCGTGGCGGTAGGCGCGACGATCTATTTCGGTTCGGAACAGTCTCGTCGCCAGATTGAAGAGATCTCCGCCGCTTTTGAGCGTGCGCATGAGCTGGGTATGGTGACCGTATTGTGGGCTTACCTGCGTAATTCTTCCTTTAAAAAAGACGGCGTTGATTACCATGTATCCGCTGACCTGACGGGGCAAGCCAACCATCTGGCCGCTACGATTGGCGCGGATATTGTGAAACAGAAAATGGCCGAGAATAATGGCGGTTATAAAGCGGTCAACTTCGGCTATACCGACGATCGCGTGTACAGCAAACTGACCAGCGATAACCCGATTGATTTGGTACGTTACCAGTTGGCGAACTGCTATATGGGACGCGCCGGGCTTATCAACTCCGGCGGCGCGGACGGCGGCGACACTGACCTCGGCGACGCGGTTCGTACCGCGGTGATCAACAAACGAGCCGGTGGAATGGGGCTAATTCTGGGACGTAAAGCCTTTAAGAAATCGATGGCTGATGGCGTGAAGTTGATTAACGCCGTACAAGATGTCTATCTGGATAGCAAAGTCACCATCGCCTGAGTTCAACGAAGAAAAGCCGGATGTGAGCGCATCCGGCCAGCGACAGGTGTTATTAACGTAGTAACGGGCAGTCTGGTGGCAGCCGACAGCGTAATGCGCCAGGCAGCACCTCAATATGAAATTCTTGCCCGCTGAGTGGTTCGCCATCCAGATTGAACGTGATTTCATGCGGCGCATGAATATCAAACCACGCTGAGGCGCCGTCAATAATATTCGGATTGTCATCTGACTGCGTGAGCGTGGAAAACAGAGCCGGCAACAGCTCTTCGCCGGTAAAAATCCGTAGCTGTAACAGTCCGTCGTTAATCAGCGCGGTGGGACATAATTGCTGCCCGCCGCCGGCCTGACGACCGTTGCCGATGCCGATCACCAGCGCATCTCCCTGCCAGTGAAAGTTTTCGCCACGTATTTCGCAGCGGTCAGGGGTCAGCGTATCCATTCTCATCAGACCGTGAATAAGATAGGAGACGCCGCCCAACGCGGCCTTGAGTTTTTCCGGCGTTTCGGTGGTAATGCGGGTGCCAAAACCGCCCGTCGCCATATTGATAAAACAGGTTTTATCATTGACCCTGGCCATATCAATTTCCATCGCGTTTCCGGCAATCGCCAGTTTCAGCGCTTTGTCCAGCGCTTCAGGAATACCGGCGCTGGTGGCAAAATCGTTGGCAGTGCCGAGCGGCAAAAGGCCCAGTGCAGGGGCTACGCCGTCGCGGATCTGGATGAGCGCGGTCGACACTTCATTAATGGTACCGTCTCCGCCGCCGGCAATCACCGTTTCAACGCCCAGTCTACGGGCTTCATCAACGTAACGCTGCGCGTCGCCTTTTTCCCAGGTTACCCGAACGTGAATCTGTATGCCTTCGTCGCGAAGTAGAGTAATGGCCTCACGTAGCGGCTGGTTATCAGCGCTTTTGCCATTGAGGATCAGTAAGCTGGCGGGAAAGTTAGCCATCCGTTATGCCTTAATAGGTTGAACAACAATCTCCAGAAAGTGTATAGCAGAAATGAAAAAGCGAGGTCAGAACAGGATGAAAATTGAAATGTTGCGCACTTATTGCTTTACCGTTTTTCTTCCTGCTGTACGCAGCGGTAAGCGAAGCATGGTTTAAGGCAAATGGCGACAAGAGAGATGCCGGTATGCGCATTGAGTAGTGCTTGTAAGAGTGCAAGGAAACCACAAGGGGTAGTCAGACGCTTTCCGATATAGCGCCTTTAATAACGAAACGGAGAATTAACAAGACGAACATACGTCAGTTATCAGTATTAATTTCAAACTTCATAATATCAGATAAAAACCTGATATTTATTACCAAACATACTTTTTAATAGCATAAAATCGAAATGTTCTTTAGACTGCTTTGGCAGGAACAAGGCGCACTATTAGCAGTACACTATTCTTGTTATCAAATAAAACCTATTTAGATGATGACTTGGCGCGGTGTCTTATAGTCGTACCGTTGCCTGAGGTATCGCTTTTCTCATAAACATAAACAGGCATGTGCATGAAGAGGTTTATATGAATGTTACTTCAGGCGTGAATGCGCAAACGCCATTGCTCTCCCCTTCTGAACGGTGTAATGAAGAAATTCCGGCAGCTGAAATCGTTGAGTTTAACGCTCACGGCAATAAACCCAGATGTTTAATATGCGTGGGAACCACGGCATTGTTTACAGGTATTTTCAGTGGGGTATGCTCAGGGGCTGTCGCCAGTGTCAGTAGTGGTGCTGCATATACTACCGCTCTGACGGTTTTAGGCGCATCGTTTGGCATTGGGGGAATTGGTATGATGGGAATATGCGCCGGACTATACCTTAGCGCAAATGGCGTCAGAACCCGGCCAGCATGGCCATAAATGAGCAAACACAGCAAGTCATAGGGAAAAGATGAATTCCGGAGATGACACGGGGTGTTAAGCGTCCAGACCAGAGGCTTATGACTTATATAGAAACGCTTTAGATAGAGTATGGGGTGTTATGTATTCAAGAGCCGATCGCTTATTAAGACAGTTTTCACTAAAATTAAATGCCGATTCAATTGTCTTTGACGAAAACAGATTATGCTCATTTATTATAGATAACCGTTACCGTATCTTACTAACAAGCACTAACAGTGAGTATATAATGATATACGGTTTTTGCGGAAGACCTCCGGATAACAATAATCTTGCTTTTGAATTTCTCAATGCTAATTTATGGTTTGCAGAGAATAATGGACCACATTTGTGTTATGATAATAACTCACAATCATTATTACTGGCTCTCAACTTCTCACTCAATGAAGGTTCTGTAGAGAAACTTGAATGTGAAATTGAGGTAGTTATTAGATCAATGGAGAATCTGTATCACATTTTACAGGATAAAGGAATAACTCTGGATACCGATTATACGTGACGGTGGGAAGGGCGAGTAAAACAAGGCTATTATGATTATCTCCACGAGCTGGCAGTTAAACTGCTTGTGTTCATAATGATATTTTCGTGTTTAAATTCAATGAAATCGCAAAATGCGTCATAATCTTGTATATGAGAACCGTCAAAATAATGCCTCAACCCTTTACTGAGCCAGTCATTATAGGGATCGCCATAAGGTTTACTGTGCATAATTTCGAGTCCTTTTATTAATGCTGGATGCTCGCTGCGGTTAACAGCAATAATTCCATTTTCAAGGCTAACATGATTATCTTTACGACTTACATGGATAGCGATACCATCAGGTAAATACAACGTGCCGAGTTTATCAGTAAGTAACATATCTGCATCAAGATATATGCAACCGCCGCCTGGTTGCAGATGATGACAACCAGGTTTACCAGCTTCCAGAAAAACATCGCTTCCTTTTAGCAGGAAAAGATTTCTGTAGAAGTCAAACCATAAGTGACCTTTGTCTTTATTATGAGATGAAATAAGCGTTTCCTCCGGATTGTTTTTCAAGACATCTTCCAGGCTTTTTTTTACCCCGTTAAGCAAGACCTCATCTCGTTCACTTGCTGACTGAGCTTCCAGTTTGGTGATGTTTTCTAAATAAATCGTCGTTAACTTTTTATCATACATGCTATAATTAAGGTCAGAATTATAAATAACCTTTATGTTTCTATAATTTTGTTCCAATTTTGCCAATGCTTTTCTTTGTCCCTTGCTAAAATCGCCATCAACGAAAATACCAATAATTCTTTCTTTTTCTATTATAGCAGCATTGATAATATTATTAAGATAAGGGTTTTTCTGCGTATTGATAATGGGAATTTCGTTTTGACCAAATCTATCTGGATTGCGTTCAAACCACTGAAAAACGAGCGGCGTTTGGTGATCTAGTGGTAATAGAGGATAATCAACCCCAGCAAAACTTACATGGCCTGATGAGGGTGGACTGAGCGTAGGTGCGATGGTTTGAGTATTACTTTGACATGAAATCAAACCTCTAATCCGGGAAAACATTATTTTAATCCTTGTAAAAGCGGCATTAAAACGTGCCATATTTTTACACGCTTAAATTATCAGTTTTTAACCTTAATTTAATAACCTGGAAACTTTTTGTGTAAGTTCTCACAAAGCAGTTATTGATTTAATTTACTGATGTTAAACGTAAACGTCAGAATGCTAAGTCCTGAGTCTGACCGGATGCGGGAGGATTGTGACTTGCTGGCTGGCCATGAATAGTGGAGGTCTGTAAACCTAAGCGCCCATTTGCGCTTTGGTTAGTGTGGTCAATTTTGGATATGGCGGGAAGTACCACTTTTTTATTGATTAAACGCAAAAAATAAGCCTGCGTAAGGGAGATTACGCAGGCCAAGGAGGTGGTTCCTGGTACAGCTAGCATTTATGGGTTATGTTTTTCAGCGCGTTGAATAATACCCGCATTGAGCGAAGCGGTATGTGATCAATTTCTAAGAATCTTCCCGTCATGAAAAAATAACCGCAATTAACTACTTAGCATGGGGGTTACGCGTTGATTCGCCTGAGAAATTACGCATCAATAGTGCGTAATCCAGCGTAACGTCCTGCGGGACGGGCATCCAGACGGTATAGCCATCGCCAGGCGCCACCGGCATAGCGTCGCCTTTGGCGTTCTCCATCTGTTCCAGGGTGAAATTGATATTTCCCTGCGGTGTCATCAGCTCCAGACTATCGCCAACGGAGAATTTATTCTTCACCGCCACGGCCGCCAGTTGGCCTTTACGCTCGCCGGTGAACTCGCCGACAAATTGCTGGCGTTCGGAAACGGAGTACCCGTACTCGTAATTCTGGTAATCGTCGTGCGTATGGCGACGCAGGAAACCTTCGGTATAGCCGCGATGAGCCAGACCTTCCAGCGTTTCCAGCAGCGTAGGGTCGAAGGGTTTACCCGCGGCGGCGTCGTCGATGGCCTTACGGTAGACCTGCGCGGTACGGGCGCAGTAATAAAAGGATTTGGTGCGGCCTTCGATTTTCAGCGAGTGGACGCCCATTTTCGTCAGGCGCTCCACGTGGGCGATAGCGCGCAAATCTTTTGAGTTCATGATATAGGTGCCATGCTCGTCTTCGAACGCGGTCATGTATTCGCCCGGTCTTTGGGCCTCTTCTATCATAAACACTTTATCCGTCGGCGCGCCGATACCGAGCGTCGGCTCAACGTTCTGTACCGGAATCGGTTCGTGCTTATGCACGATGTTGCCGACAACGTCTTCTTTTCCTTCCTGCACGTTATATTCCCAACGGCAGGCATTGGTGCAGGTGCCCTGATTCGGATCGCGTTTATTGATGTAGCCGGAAAGCAGGCAGCGGCCGGAATAGGCCATGCATAGCGCGCCGTGGACGAAAATTTCTATTTCCATATCCGGTACCTGCTGGCGAATTTCCTCAATCTCTTCCAGCGACAGCTCGCGGGAGAGAATCACACGGGTCAGCCCCATCTGCTGCCAGAATTTTACCGTCGCCCAGTTTACGGCATTAGCCTGTACCGACAGGTGAATCGGCATTGCCGGGAAGTGCTCGCGTACCAGCATAATCAACCCTGGATCGGACATGATCAGCGCATCCGGGCCCATCTCGACGACGGGTTTCAGGTCACGGATAAAGGTTTTGAGCTTGGCGTTATGCGGGGCGATGTTCACCACCACGTAGAATTTTTTTCCGAGCGCGTGGGCTTCGTTGATGCCAAGCTGCAAATTTTCGTGATTGAATTCGTTATTACGCACGCGTAAAGAGTAGCGCGGTTGGCCCGCATAGACGGCATCGGCACCGTAAGCGAAAGCGTAACGCATATTTTTCAGCGTTCCCGCCGGCGAAAGGAGTTCTGGTTTAAACATCATTTTCTCGTTCTGATGACAGGTCAGATCCGCCTCACCTGATGAGGCGGCTTGAGGAGAGTCCTCACTTTAAGGGCGGGCATTGTACGCTTACGGACAGGCCGAGTAAATATTGCGAGAGTATATTGGCGCTAATAGAACACCGGATGTTAATGGAGAGCCAATGATGAAAATGAGCCGCACGGCCATCGCGTTGAGTCTGCTGGGAATGGTCGCGCATCCCGTTTTTGCCGCTCCGTCGTTTGAAGAGACGGCAAGACAGGTGATTATCGCTTTTCAGCAGCGAGACAACGCGAAAATTAATGCCCTGATTGATAAAAAAGTTGGGATGTATGTGCTGTACCGAATTGGGGCTGGGGTTGATTATAAGTGGATGAAAAGTTTTGATATTAATAAGCCGATACCCGGTTTTAACTACCTGTTGGGGCAGGTAGGTTGGTTTTCAGAGCATATTCCTGTGGATAACGAATTTGATCACCACACGGAGGTTGAGTACGTTTGTGAAAAGGGATGGGATCACGCCGGTTTTTTTGTCAGCTATACCGGTACTAATAATGCGCTGCTGACGTTTAGCATGGTGAATGGAGCGGATAATGGGGATCAGGCGTCTGATACCCGTATAGCAAACGCCAGGCGGCTTGAGCTGCAATCAGAGCGAGTGGTGGCAGTGCCGAAAGAATGGGGTGATGGTTTGATTTTTCATCTGAGCGAGCTTCATGGCTTGGGCAAAGGGTGGAGTTTAACGCTGCTGGATTTGGTCACGGAAGATTGTAGTGCGTGAGGCATATATGTTTAATCAGGGTAAATGGCTGCTTATTTATATCTTTCTGCTATCAGGATGTTATGGCACCCCCTCAATATTCAGAATTTAAATAAAGCATTTCCTGAATATGAAACTAATTCACTAAAAAATAAAGGTGAAATCACCTCGGCAACATGCATTAAAGAAAATACAAAAGGTCATTTGACTTATTATAGCGTCAGTGATCCCGTCTTTGACTAATTTGGCTCACGTTATGTATCCACTATGGGGAATCTTTATATATTCCGAAAAAAAACACAATGATATTCTTAATGCAGATAAGAGAGTAATCTTAGGGTGTGCAGGTTTGTAAACCAGGGTATGGCGGTAGCGTTATTTTTTAACGAGATATCATCAGAGGTAGAATTAACGATCGCAGACGATACTCAGTACTAAGAGGAAATCAGGTTGAGGTTGAAAAGAAAATGATAAATACCTATTGATAAGATGGAATCCATTGAATCTACTTATTAGTAGATTTTATTATAAAAAATATATTTTTCTTGATGTTTTTTACGCATTGCGCAATAGCAAATCCTTGCCGCCTTGATGCAACTTGAATGGTTTTGTGTATAGTGTGACAATGCTGAATACTGAATTGATACCTTCTACATATTAAATCAGGGGTTAGTGGTATGGGCGATTTTATAAAGTATCTATTTATTTTTTCTTGCTTATGGAGCGCAAATACTTTTGCGATTACTCAAACTCAATGGGATGGTAACTTTAGAGTCGAGGAACTTGGCGAGGAGTTAAATGATGGGAGTCAGGTTTTTTTACAATATAATTTAAAGATAGATAGTAAAAATAATCGTGCTTCTTTATCCATGACAACCTGGCATGCGGGGATAACATGCATTGGTGACTACTCTTTAAAAATCAATTCTGGTGTTTTGGCATTATACTATAACGGCGACGAGGAAAATGCATGTCCATATCCATCACCGCAATTTGAGATAAGCAATAAAGGAAAAGCATATTATATAAAAGGAAAAATGTTTTCATATTCTCAGCCTGGTGAATGGTTGCCACTCAAACGTATTACACTAAAATAATTCTATATTTGATAAATTATGATGATGAAGTTAATGATGGTATGAAATATTAATTGGATATGTCGTGAACATATTTTTGTTATATGTTTTCAATGTGTATGACAAGAAAATTTGCATGAAAAGATTATATGAGACGGTTTGAAAAATGAATGAAGTTCACATAAAAGCAAGGTCATTCTGAAACGAATTTGTCAAATTTACTGAATTATATATCAATAATTCCTGACTATCGACAATAATGTGAAATCGAGTACAAACTCACGGATTTGTAGTAATTAGGGCAAAGAACAAGTCAGATAAAAAATTTCTCATTATTTATTCAAAAAGCAAGTGCAAACTGTTAGTTTGATTTGTACTTCTTCATAGAAGTGTTGAATAATATTGACGTCAAACATGTTCTGCCTTTTTTTACTAAACTGAGTAAGGTAACTTTAATATTATAATTGCAATGATACAAAATCACATCAATATATAATGAGGAAAACTATATGCCCGCCGCCGCTCGACTAAACGACAAAGGTATGCGTTCGACTCTGGATAGAGTGTTAATATGAAAGCGAATAATGTGATTATTTTTGTGATTCTATTTTTATCCTCTGTGAGTTATTGTTTTGCTGATATGAAGATATTAAAAATAAATCAGTCCCATTATATGAGTCCTTATAATAAAGAGCCTGGGGATAGAAACTTATGCAATAAATGGGTTTTAAATGCAAGTCAGATAGAAAAAATATTTTTGTTAAGTGATAAATATAAGGAAATGAGTGATACCATGACTGGATTTTGGCTCTGGTTTCCCTGTGAAATAACGGGTGAGTTGATTTATAATAAGAAAAAGTGGCATTTTTCTATTAATGCTGCTGCCACGGCAGAATGGTCCGATGGTAAGGAAACGATATACTGGGGGTGTTCCAGGGAAAAATGTGATGACATGTTTATACTTCCATATCCAGGCCGAAGTTATATAGGTGGTGGTGGTAAATTGATTTGGTGACGAGGTAGATCTTCATCCGGGTTTTAGCCTTTTAAAATGAATTAAATTTAACCTTCAGCATCATGACGAGAGTATGAAAGTATATTTTTGCACACGCCTGGATAAAGAATAAAATAACTAGGAATCGTATATTTAGCACGTTAAATACAACTTTTTAAATACAAGTCAGTGCTGGATTTTACAGATTAATGTTGCGTTATTACTAAATTCATAAATTAATGTTTGAGTTATGGTTGTTATGATCTTTCCCTGATAGAACAGTGCATTCAGGCAGAGGTGGCATTACCATCAACAAACATAATGTTCATTTTTATGGGAGTAGGGGGGTCACCCTTATTTAAAGATTACAAAGAAATATATTTCTCATTTAATGTTAAATAACATGTGACTCATATTGTCAGTGATGTTCCTGATGAGATAATTGATTTTACATTTGAATGGAAGGGTTAAAAAACTATGTGTGACGGTATCTTTTCGTTCAGAGAAACATAGCGGAAAGAAAGAACCGGAAATGTTGGGTGAGATATTATATAAGTTCAGCGGATTTAACAGCAGAAAAATTTGCTAATGCGATGAGAAGTCATTGAGATGTGGAAAATAAATTGCACTGGCGTTTGGATGTGGCGATGAACGAGGATGATTGCAGGATAGGAAGGGGAAATGTCAAGAGCTTTTTTGAAATAATAAAATCGGGTGAATATGAAATTTGGGGATGTGAGATAATGAGATGGATAAGAATAAATATACTTAAATGTACGTTAGTATTTTGCCTGGCTTGTGGTTTTTCATTTGCAAAAACACCATGTACTAATATGTCTGATAAATTAAGTGCTGCACAAAGAGATTCTTTGCAAAATAATATCAAAAGACAACTAAAAACAGAACGATTAAATATACTCGAATTTTTTAAAGAGCAAAATAGTTCAATCGTCTATATAGAAACATATGGTGCCGATGAGGCGTTTATTTTTTATTCTGGAGATGAGTTTAAGGATGATTTTATCACAATATGGAGTGGTGCGGCTGAAATATCAGAGGAAAAAAATATAGAAAAATGGGTAAAAGATCATGTTCCATACATTCCAGATAGGTTGGCTCGATGTTTCGCATGGTACACAATCTATAGGCATGACTGATCTGATATTTAAGATAACTTTGTCGACGTGCAGAAATATGGTAAATGGGGAAACCTGTCGGGTGAGGAAAATCCGGCGTACCTGGAGCAGGTGATACGGCTGCCGGGGCAGCAATACGATGAGGAGTCGGGGCTGTATTATAACCGGCACCGTTACTATAATCCGGGGCAGGGAAGATATATTACGCAGGATCCGATAGGGCTGTCCGGGGGATTAAATCCTTATACTTACCCGCTCAATCCGGTCGTAAATATAGATCCTCTGGGGTTAGTCAATATAAATTTATTCCCTGAAAATCAATATATTCATGATATAGCCGATCATATTACAATTCCCGGGGTTTTCACTGTTGGAGTACATGGCTGTCCTTTATATGTTGAAGATGCTTCAGGTAACCCTGTAGATGTGAAAAAATTGGCGGACATGATCAGGAAAGATCGGAATTATAGAAAAGGCAAACCGATTAAGTTGATTTCTTGCTCCAGCAATGGTACTTGCTCATGAATTGACTCATGCTAATAAGAGTTGGTTTGATAAATTACTACGAGCAATTCTTCCTGACTCTTTCTTTGGAGATTATGACAATTATGAAGAGAGGCGTGTCGTCACTGGAGCCGAAAGGAATGCAGCAAAAACGTTTGGAGAGGGTACACGATATGATCACAGAGGAAGTAGCCGCATAGTATCATCACCAACATCAAGGTAATCTATATGGTAAAAACATTATTTTTTATTTTATTTTATAGTGTGGTGGGGTGCTCAATGACACATTCGGTTAATTTACAAGGTGAAAATAGAAGTTTACCTGACAATATAAAATCTGGTGGGTTTGATAGTGTAGACATTCTTTGCATTCCTTCAAGCATACAGAGTGCCATGCGGATAAATCAAGAAAATATTGAGGATGGTTATTTCTACAAAGTGTCCATACAAAAAATAAAGGCGTCTCCTTATTGGAGTGAGTTAATCAAATCACTGAATGCAACAGAGATAAAGCAGATTGACGATTTAAAAGATTTGAGGTGTGCGGTAATATTTTTAAAAGAAAATATAAAAGTTGCCTCTATATATTATGATAAAAATGGGAAGTACGGGGCTATCAATGCGACCCCAGTAATTTTTAAAGGGGGGTTGTATGATTGGATAAACGACAATTTCCCTAAATTAATAGACTAGAGGAATTGCAAAGAATTTATTTTGTTGGTGATTTGAATGCGGATTGATATTATAAATAACTGGTTTCATGAACCGTGATTTATAGTTTTATACTAGAATAACAGAAAGACGTGATCCAGATGCGATTTATAAAATTGATGTTCCAAATGATTCCTTATTTGATATAGCGGCGAAGCCGGAGCAAAAAAGGCCATTTTGGACATGGAATGCAAGTGGTAAATATGAGAAAAATTGTACCGTTGGAGCATACAGCTCTTTATCTTCGGGAGGCGTTAATATACCTTTATCATCAATTTTATCATTATCTCCAAATGATTTTTGGGATGGGTTAAAAAACTGGAAGAAGATGGAAATAGTGGTGTTAAGCTAGTTGACATGCCTTTGATAACAGGTCAGGGGGCTGATTCTTTATACTGTTTTAATTATAAATAAAATGGTATGAGTTGTTGGGAAGGATGTTGTGTTATTATTTGTGGTTTATATGATTTTAATGAAATAAATATCACTGAATAATCTTTTTTTGATTTTTTATAGAACACGTACCCAGTAGATGTTGAGGGTTGATATGAAGATTGTGAGCCTTTTCACTAAAAATGTTTTTTTGCTTGTTAATATATTTCCATTTCTGCCTTTGGGAGCGTTTTTTTTAATATCAGGGTGTGGTGTTCATGAAAATCCATATAATAGTGTAGAGGAAAGTATATGGGGGTATAAACGTACTCTTATTCAGGGGGTTCCAGAATTACGTATCACAGAAAACTGGCCGAAAGTGGATGGTGCTACGGCATTATGTCCGTTATATGCTTCAGCTTATTATGCTCTAAATGTTCCACCAAAAAATAGCAGCATGGGGCGAGATTACACTGTGCCCGTATCACGCACCTCTGAAGCATATAATCGTATTATAAATGGTAGGGCTGAGATTATTTTTGTCGCCCAACCTTCCGAAGGTCAGAAAAAACGTGCCGCTGATGCCAACGTTAAACTAATTTATACTCCTTTCGCCAGAGAAGCCTTTGTCTTCATTGTTAACACTAACAATCCAGTAAATTCACTCACCGAACAACAGATTCGCGATATTTTCAGCGGTAAAATTACCCGATGGAGTACGATTGGTGGTGGTGGTGAGCGTATTCAGGTATGGCCTCGCCCGGCAGACTCTGGTAGCCAGACAATCATGTTGGCGAAAGTGATGAAGGATACACCGATGCTGCCAGCGAAAGAATCTACGATAATCGATCTGATGGGAGGGGTTATTCATAAAGTGGCTGATTATCAGAATACCCAACCGTCTATTGGTTATACTTTCCGTTACTATGCTACACAGATGAACAAAAATATCAGCAAAAATATTAAACTACTGGCAGTAAATGATATTTCTCCAACGATTGAAAATATCCGTAACGGCAGTTATCCATACATTGTTGATGTTTATATGGTCACTCGCGAAAAAACGACTGTGGAAACTCAGAAAATGGTGGGTTGGTTTTTAAGCCCGCAAGGGCAACAGCTGGTACAGGATGTGGGGTATGTACCACTATATAATACGTTACATTGAGACAGTTTATCGGGTTACATTGGGAATTGGTTTTTCATTGATATGGTTATATAAAATCATTTAACACTCAAAACTGATATTTATTTAATCTTATAATTGAAATAACCTTTAATATTTATAATGAGGGTTGGTGTTATATGACAATTGGTTCCTTTTTAAGGAAAATCATTCCGTTGCCTTTTGTTTTTATTTGTATATACACGACATTCTTTCTGTATATATTGATTAAGGCGCCTGATATATATAATGCAGTATTTTTTGTTTATTATTCTGGTGTTCCATCATCTATTTTATATGTCTTTTTTGATGCTTATTTTTCCCTGCCAACACATGGAAGTGTCTATTTTGATGTTGCTATTATGTATCTTTTGGGAGTAATTCAGTATGGGGTTATTGGCTGGATTTGCCAGAAGATCTTTCAGGCTGGCTGTTTTGTTATAAAAAAATATTTCCTGCATAAATAATCGTCATATCGAACAAGGGCCGTGGTTGTTGTGTCGAGTTTTGTGTTACAGAAAAGTGGTTGTTTGATGTAAGGGTACCTTAAGGTCGATGCGATAAATAAATATCAGGCAAGATAATGGTAAATAACAAAAGGAATAATGTATGAGCGGAAAACCAGCGGCGCGCCAGAATGATATGACAGCAAAAGGCGGCCCGATAGTCCAGGGTTCAGCGGGAGTGCTGAGAGGCGCGCCGACAGGCGTGGTGTGTTCGGTATGTCCGGGTGGAATGACGTCCGGCGAGCCGATAAACCCGCTGCCGGGGGCGAAGGTGCTGCCAGGTGAGATCGACTTCACGCTGCCCGGCCCGCTGCCGTTCATACTCACCCGCGCCTAATCAAGCTAACACAGGAATACAGAAGCTGGTTGATTCATTAATAAGTGAGCGAGGGCAAGGTACAGGTAAGAAACCTGGCCGATGTGAGATGCTCGAAGAGTTAATTGCAGATGGTAGATTTACTGCACTGGAGACAAGTACACCATGAAGGCATGGGGATGCAAACATTCACGGCAATCCAAAGATAAAATTACCAAGTGATAATCGTTATGAAAGTTATTGAAAAATACAAACAAAAAAAAGAAAGAAGAGAGATTTTTCTATATGAAAACTATAAAAACTACACCATAGAACAACTCACTCCTATTTTGTATGATAATAACCACTTAAAAAGAAATGCTGCTATATTTTGCCTGCAAATATTAAGTGGAGACGATGTTTTTAATTTATCCATGAATCTTTGTCATTCCAGGGATAACTATAAAAAGAAAATTGGAGTTACTATTTTAAGTCAAATGACCATGTCATATGAGAAACTGCGAAAATCTTTTTGTTTTTTAGAAAACATGTTCCAGCTCAATAAATCAGTCTTGATAAGAGCCTCTATTATCAATGCGTTAGGGCATTTTTGTAAAAAAGACAAACACTTCGAAAATAAATTTATTAATTTATGCACTAAAGTAATTCATGATAAATCGGCAAATGTTCGATGTGCAATTGCAGCAGCACTATCAAATATTAATGATAACTCGACAATACCTTTATTGCTATGTTTACTTCGTGATAATAATAGCGACGTGAAGAATTGGGCTGCATTTTCTATAAATTTCAATCAATATGACACCGAGGATATCAGAGAGGAGTTTGTGGGGATGTTATTGGATACGAATGATGATATAAGAATTGAGGTTATATCAGGTCTGGCAGAGAGAAAGGATGAACGTGTTCTGGAAACCATAATTAAAGAACTTAAGAAAGATGTGATTTTTGATGAAATTATTATTGCAGCCGGGAATGCCGGGAGTAAAGAATTACTTCCTATTCTAAATGAACTATTAAATGAATTTAGAGATGAACGTATTATAGACAAAATTAATGAATCGATAAAAAAAATAAAAGAAAATGTTTGTGAATAATAGTCTGTCTGTGCTACTGCTAATGACATATAAAATTATCTGGTGTCGAGATTACAACTGATGTCGATGGTATGATTTGCTGCAAAGGAGGAATATCATACAGGACCCGATAGGGCTTATGGGGGGATTAAACCCGTATCAACGACCACTGGAACGCTTCAGAAACCAGGCGATATAAAATAAATTTATATGATGAGGAAATAAATGCGATTTGTTATTGTATTTATAATGTTAATAGTATCATTTTACACATTTGGTGGCAAAATGGCTAAGTCTAAAGACGATAATAAATGGAGGTCGGAATCCACTTCCACCATCTATAATCTAACGGATGAGCAAAAATTCGAGCTTGAAAACAAATCGAAAGATGGAGACTCGGAAGCATCATTTCGATTATATCAATATTATTGCTTCACCATAAATAACATTGACGAACAATTAAGGTATTTGGAGATATCTGCATCTCAAGGAAATATCATAGCTCAATATAATTATGGTATTTATTTATCCAATACAAATCCAGCCTTTTCAAAGTATTATGATTTGGACAAAGCTATTTATTGGATGGGATTGGCTTCAAAAAATGGTGATATAGGTGCTCAAAACAAGCTACAAGAACTGGAAAAATTAAAGAATTAGCTATGAGGTAAAAGTTTTTATTATCAATGAGTTATGTGAATATTAGCCAAGAGGGACGGGCTGACGCCGGAGCAGATGACGGGGCAACTGGAGCCACACCATGAGCTGGAGAGAAAACTCTACCTTTGCCACTGTGACCATATTCTGATGGAAAAGTAGAGCCTTGGGGGGAGGGTATGTTGGTCCAAACAAGAAATGGATACAACTCAACCAGGGTCAATTTGGCCGGGATCTTAAAAAATGCATTGAACTAAAACGGGTCTATTTGCAGAAGCACTGCGGATGCTGTGCTTTATGAATTGTCTACTGGTGAGAAGGTCGGCGGCAGAGAATATATTGAAAGATTTACAGCGAGCTTTAAGGGGAGAGTAATGGATAAAATTATTGCTGACTATGTGGATAAATTTAGTTCTTTTTCGGACTCTATATCAGAAACAATTGGGTCCGTTAATGAGTATTGGATTCCTGATGAGCCACCGTTGATTATGCTATTTTCGCAGATTGGTAAGTCTTTGGTAGCGATATTTTCTGAACTTGATTGTGTTAAAAAAGGGTTATTGTTTAAATATATTGAAGATGGGATGGCTTCAGATAATGATGAATTAGCCACTGTCATAGCAACAGGTCTTGTTGAGGCAATAGTTACATCGACAGACGCCAATCAACATTTATGGGGGGAAATAGAGGGGTTGTTGGGAGTAAAATCTAAGGAACATGCTCTGGCTTGGAGTAATTTTGGGAAATCATGATGGTATTTATTTAAATATGTAGAATCCGGTAATGACGCAAATTTAGTGATAGTGATTGATTGTCAGATACCAGCTAATGTTCTTATCGTGCCGTGCATTTTTTCTGACTTTGAAATATTGGTTTTGAAAAGGATGCCTATGCGACAGGGAATAAAATAAAATCTGATATGAAAAAAATAACTGATGCAGGTGATAATTTATGTCAAAAAAATTTTTCTCTATAATTATGGTCATATCATTCGTTGCGGCGATAACAGCTTGCCAGTCTTCTATTCCTGAATATGTCAGGAGTACCCTCAACGGGCACTCTATCCAGGATGTTTTGGTGTATATGAAGGGATTGCCTTTAGATAAAAGGTATGATTTTTATTATTATGGTACACGTGCTAAAAGACCATATCCATTATGGATGGCTGATGGTATTGCCCCTATGGGATCGAAGGCTATTCCTCTATTGAGAGACAAACTTTCCACCACAAATAGTTCTTTTGAAAAAATGACAATTATATATTTGTTATCTGTGATGTCAGTTCATGGTTGCTATGATGTTAAGTCTGACAGCGAATTGTTTTCGTTGGTTATGCAGAAGGAACGTGAATTAAATGATGATAATTATCATGATTATATCACTAATATGAACTATTTTTATGAGTTTGGAAGTTCTTTAAATAGTACAGAAAGAATAAAGTGTGAATAATGTGGTGTTTTGTAAACGAGCTCCATCCTCCGGGGCAACGTTTTGTGGAGGATGCAGGGGGTAATGCCTTCAATCGATAGAATTTATGGTATGTACTGTTATTTTAGGTTTTCTATGGTTACTGTTGCCATTCATTGCCCCGTTGCCTTTCAGATGAAATTTATCGTCATGGTCATAGTTCTGCCCGGCATGAGCGCTTTCGTTGCCGGTCATGTAGACGTGTTTTCCAGTTGTCTTATACCTGTGAAGCCCGTACGCTCGGCGTTAAATACCATATTGTTGATATGGCCTTCAATGGTGCTGACGTGCGCGATACAGCAAAAACGCTAAAAATTGGTATCAACACCGTCATCTGCACATCTTAATAATTGACGCTTATTTAGCAATCATATCATGAGTTTTTAATTGAAAAATACAATAATGCATGATGACAATATTTTATTATATAGTTTTCAACATATAACCCAATATTAATGCCGATTATGAATAATTATAGATTAACTTTTTCTTTATATTTCCTGCGTTCGGTAATGTTGCTTAGCATCATTTTAACAAGTGTTGGTTGTAATAATCAAAAGAGTAAGAAATTGGTTCTTCCTGTTGATTCCACGCAGTTTACGCAATTGGCTTGTTATTATAAGGATATTAATTCCGATGATAATGTAATGGAATTAAAATTACCAGGTGAATATAAAGAGAAAACTAACTTATTTAATCAACAGGAAATTAAGGTGCCGGTAAAAGGTGAGAATTTTCTTTCTCCGTATATTGGTGATGGTGTCCGTTATTATGAATTAGGGTACTTTGAACATGATGGTAATACTTACAAATTGATAATTTATAATAAAATTGGAGAGTCTGATACGTTATTACTTAATGTACAAATAAATAGTTATGATGCAAAAGGAAACCTGGTGGATGCTTTATTACTTAGTAGCTTTTTTGCTTATGAAGATATCGTGCGTTTTTCTGATTTTGTCATCCGCCAGGATTACACAATAAGCATTGATAGTTATGTTATATATAGGTGGTATGAAGACAGCAAAGATGGTCATCTTGTAACTATAAAGTTTAAAGATCAGGCGCCTCAGATTTATATAAAGGAACAATATCAAATGGAAAATGGTCGGTTCAAATTGATATCCAGAAATGAAGTATCACAGGGTAAAAAAAAGAAGCGAGCGTTAAATATACCATGCTTACGACATTAATAATTGTAATGGAGGTGTTGAGGTAATATGGATAGCAGGAAAGAATGAGGAACGTTATGAGAATTATAAATAGATTGTTAATTTCAACCGATCTCAGGTTAATCATAAAATTTCAGTTTCCACGCCAGATTTATTCAACGCGCAGATAGTGCCCGTCGGCGCGGACATTTGCGCCAAAACCGCAGTCCACAAACGTATCGGTGCTGGCATCAATGGTTTCACAAGAAAAAGCCAGCGAAATGTCGCAGTGAATATCATCGCCTTCCCGAAGCGCCACGATGGTTTTATCGTTTTCCAGCGTTACCGTTGCGGAGAACTCGCCGATATTGGGGCCGAAGTAGATCCCCATTAAACCGAACCAGTAACCCTGAAAATTAACCTGATAGCGTGATGGGGTGGGTAATGCCTTCACGCTAAGCACGTTCCAGGAGGCGCGCCTGTAAATAGACCCGTTTTAGTTCCAGGCATTTTTTGAGATCCCGGCCAAATGATTGTGTTGCCGATATTCCTCCGGCGTCATATTGTTCAGTGATTCATGAGGGCGTTCACAGTTATATTCTGACACCCATCTTTCCGTGATTTCCCGCGCTTCATTCAGCGTTCTGAACAGATAAAAATCGAGTATTTCTGTACGGTATGTTCGGTTAAAGCGCTCAATAAAAGCGTTCTGCGTCGGCTTACCCGGCTGAATAAATTCCAGTTTTACTGCATGTTGCTCTGCCCATTCAGCCAGTGCAAGTGAGATAAATTCCGGACCATTATCCATGCGTAGCATGACCGGATAGCCACGATTTGCCGCGATCCTGTCGAGTACACGGACCACTCGTGGGGCTGGCAGATTCAGATCTATTTCAATCGACAACGCCTCACGGTTAAAGTCATCAACGACATTGAACGTGCGAAAACGACGCCCACAGACCAGGGCATCATGCATAAAATCGACAGACCAGCTCTGGTTCAGCGCTTCCGGTGTGGCCAGTGGCGAGGGGTTACGCACCGGCAGCCGTTGTTTGCCCTTACGGCGAAAATTCAGCTTCAGCAGACAATAAATACGGTGGATCCTTTTGTGATTCCACATGTATCCCTGCCGCCGCAGAACCTGAAAAAGCTTCGGAAAACCGTATCGTGGATACCGTTCAGCTGCTGCCTGCAATGCGGTAATAACGGGTTCGTCACGTGTGTTATCCGGACGGTAATGATAAACCGTTCTGCTCAGGTTCAGGCTCCGGCAGGCCTGACGGATACTGAGTCCGAATGCCGTTATCAGATGAGTGACCAGCTCACGCTTAAAGGCTGGTTTTAAAGCTTTTTTTCGATAACGTCTTTCAGCGCCCGGTTCTCAAGGCTCAGGTCGGCAAACATCTGTTTGAGGCGTCGGTTCTCGTCCTCAAGATCTTTTATCTTTTTAATATCAGAAGCTTCCATGCCGCCGTATCTGGACTTCCAGTTATAGTAGGTGGCCTCAGAGATACCGGCCTCCCGGCAGACATCTTTAACGGTTCGTCCAGCTTCAACCGACTTAATCACAGTGATGATCTGATGCTCAGTAAAACGGGCTTTACGCATAGCGATCTCCTTCGTTGGCAGATTGATTATGCCGGATGATCTCTAAATGTGAATGGCACGATTATGCGGGATACTTACACGCCCGGCATAGCGCCAGTATTCACCCGCCGCAAAAACCGGTGGCGGCAGGGCCGATTGCTTATCTTTGATCAGTTTCAGGTTGTAGATCGACTTGCTATCATTCGGCCTTAGCATCAGCCAGGCGCGGGCTTTACGCCACTCGCCTTCGCGTATCCAGGTTAGCGCCACGTTGTTGTAGGCCGTCGCGATGGCGCTGTCGTCAAGGGCGCAGCTTTCGCTCCATGCGGCCTGCTGTTCAAAAGCGTCGCGCGCTTTGGCATATTTTTGGGTCTTGTAAAGCTGTTCGCCCTGGCTGGCCAAAACTGGAATTTTTGCGCAGTCGGCCTCGATCTGCTGCTCCGTAATTTCAGCCCTGGCGGTGGCGCAGAGTAGAAGCAGGGCGCAAAGAAATAGAGATTTTCTTTGGATTATCACCACCTTACACCATTGAGTTGACCTGTCCCGGCAGCTCTGAATTCGGGATGCGGACGGTATACCAGGCGAAACGAAAGCGTTTCCAGAAAGAATCGAAATGCAGGTGGTCCAGGCAGTCCATAACGATTTCATTATCCGGGTAAAGTGTGAAGGCAAAATGCGCCCAGCGTGCGCTTAGCTTCATATTAAACAGCGTTCGATCGTGTTTATTACCGTGCAGACGCGATAGGGTCACCATAGCATGTAGCGTGCCTTTGTTGGCCTCTTGTTGCACCAGTTCCAGATGCTTATGCGCCAGCGTAATATCCTTCACTTCAAAAATATTCAGCAGGAACAAGCCCCAGGCCTCTTTATGCCCGAACTGATGCGCCAGCCAGAGATTATCGAGCAGTTCTTTTTCATAAGCGGAACGTTTTTCGGTATCAGGTTCTTGTTTACTCAGACGCTGGTTGCAGATGCCAATGCTGAAATGAATATTTTGCAGGTCATTTTCATAGTCGGTATAGCCTCCGTTATCTATTAATTTGTACGGGGTGCTCTCGCGCAGCGCTAACTGCCGGTGCAAAATCTCCGCCGCGCGCTGAAAATACCCTAACGCGATGGCAGGATCGTAAGGTAGTAGGCCGTTGTTCTCTTTATTATTGTGTTCAAGGCCCAGCAGGTTTAGCGCGGCGGG
Organism: Salmonella sp. SSDFZ54; assembly: GCF_004010735.1. Classification (NCBI taxonomy): domain Bacteria; kingdom Pseudomonadati; phylum Pseudomonadota; class Gammaproteobacteria; order Enterobacterales; family Enterobacteriaceae; genus Salmonella; species Salmonella sp. SSDFZ54. Next base: position 52,977 of record NZ_CP034819.1, on the reverse strand, counting down.
TATATTTCTTTGCGCGCCCAGCTCTGCCAGCGGCACGAAATGTTCCGGGAGCCCGAACCAGTTGAAATTTTTAATGGCCGCCCGCCAGTTATGGTTATATTGAATGTCGGCGACGCTATCGAGCCAGGCGAGGCCTTGCGCCTCATCCTTTTCGAAACCCAATAACCCGGCGTACTGAAAGTAGCCACGACGGATTTTCGGCACTGCGAATTCCGTTTGCTGCGCATTCTGACAGAGAAAATTATACATCCACCAGGTGTCAGAAAAATCGCGCAGGGCGAACTTTATCGTGTCATCAGAGAAATAATTGTTGAGCTTAACTTTTTCCACGATCGAACGCTGAAGGGTTCGCCAGAGCGCGTCATTATCGTCCAGATCGCTATAGCAGACCCGCAGCCACTCCAGCGCGTTGTGGCGAGATTCCTGAATATGCGCTCGCAGGCTAATCTCTTCGGCTTTGGCGATAATACGTTCCTGTTCTGCCGGGGAGTCAACCTCTTTAATGCGCAGATCGCGGTGATCGTCCCACCAGATCAATAGCTCCAGATGTTCACGTTCTGCGGCAGAAAGGTGATCGCATACGCTTGATTCCAGAAATTCGCGGATTTCCTCGTGAGACCCTCTCCAGCGTGGCATACGAAACGGGATATATTCATCCAGCACGTAAAATGCCGTCGGGAAAATAGCCAGGCAGACGGCGAGCCAGTATTTTTGCCCGGCATCGTCATTGCACTCCGGCAGCACGGACGGGCGAGGCAAATTTGGGCAAACCGCGTCGGCAAACGACAGCCCGGAATGGGCCATCAGCGCGTCCACCTCCTGCGGTGAATGGCGATGATATTCAGCCAGATCCTCCATTAATGGCTGCCCGGCAACATCCGCGCCCTCGAGGAACTCAACCAGCCAGTCGGGCTGGCCGAAGACTTTTGAGTTGGTGCTGGTCAGGGCCGCCGCCATCCACTGGCGCGGTTCACAGTCGATAGCATTGAGCACGGCGATGACCATCCGTTCGTTGCAGGCGGCGGCGCAGATCCACATCGCTCGGGTGGTTTCTCTCGCCCAGCCATAGCTGCGGTAAAGCCACGCACGGTGATTCCAGTATTGCGCCTCGGCAAGCCAGGCGTGAGTGGAGCGGGGACGAGCGCGCTGCCACTTTTTGATCAGCGCTAATCCTTGCGGCCCAGCCTCAACCAGCGTGTCCATATCGTAAAAAGGGTTGTCCATTTGATTCCAGGCGAAGAAATAGCGCTTTTCCGCTTCGCGGCTGGTAAAGCTCTCCGTCAGCGCCTGGTTGTAGCGTTCGTCCAGTTCGTCATAGCGTTCTTCGCGCAGCAGGCCGGGAATATCGGCAATATGCCACTCTCGTTGCCCGTCATTGAGGGGATTTTTGTGGTTGCACATCTCAAACATAGCGTTGAGCAGACGATCATCCTGTTCCATAAAGCGTCCTTTAAATCGGCTCGAAAATTTTGAATTCATTCCACGGCAGTTGTCGCCAGCGGCTGACCGGGTCTTGCAAATAATGGGTGGCTTCCTGTAAATCCCGTCCGGCAAGCGCTGTTGGCGTGTCACGTAGCGTGAGCCATACCCGGCGGGCGCGAACGTAGGCGGTGGCGTAATCCTCCCAGGAATCAAAACAGTCCTGAGCGCGCTGGGCGTTAAGTAATAACACCAGCCAGGCCTGATGTACGTCGCACCAGTCGAGCCCGGCGATACAGCGGGTCAGAAAGGCGGTGCGCATACAGTCGAAGGCCAGCGCGTCGCGGACCTGGCCCTGGGCCGCCAGATGATGATAAAACGTGCGCGGCGAGCTGCCGATGCCCGCAGGCCAGCGGCGTAAGATATCCTCAACCTTGTGGCGTAACGCCGCGCCGTCGAGGTTTTCGCTCAAGCCCAGCTCTTTTTTTACCTGCTGCGCCAGATAGCGGCGTTTGTCATCGTCAAGTTTGAAGACCAGCTCAACGCCTTTGATCGGTAGCCCGTTGCGCCGGGCGAGGATATCAGCTAACGCCAGCGCCCATTGCCGCCGTCGGGTATCGCGACGCAGGTCTTTCAGGCGATCTTTTTCTTTCTCCTCGGCGATACGGGCCGCAATCAGCGGTTTGTTTTTTTTGTAGTTGCGCCAGCTAAAAAATAGGGCGGCAATAATAAGAACAATCCAGAACATTAGCGCTCCTCCCTGGTTGCAGAAAGATAGCGCGTGGTTTGTAGCGTCAGGCTTTCAATTTCGAAAGGTTCGCTACTGGTGTTTTTCCCGGCAAGCGTAGGGTGCCATTCATGTCGTGGAAACAGCATTTCCGCAGCCGTCGCCACGTTAGGATCAACAACCTGAAGGTAGCGCAGTGCCTCCGGGGCGCTGTGCAGCAGCAGCCACTGTAAAGCTACCGGGGGAGTGGGGAAGTGTTCCATTAAATGAAAATTGTCATGCAGCACATTGAGCAGAAAATTGAGGTCATGAATATGAGTAATAAATTTCCAACCTGAATATTCCGGCGTCGATTCATAAACTATTCCCATCCCTTCGCAATCAGCGTGGCGTTCAGGAAGTGGTTGCAGATGGCGTAACAGAAATAAAACATCGTTAGCATATTTCTTAATAGGATGGCGATTTTGCTTACCTTTAATCTGATCAATGCTCAGGCCGTTATTACCAACCACCAGGCTTATTGTAACGTGGGGAATATTATTGCCGTCGCGCAGGCTGAACAGGCGAAGTTTCTGTTGTTCAATTTGCCGGGCGTAGTAATCGCCGTAGCCGCCGGAAAGCGCGCCTTTATTATCAAAATCTCCGACGCAGTGTTGCATATGCCAGGATTCATACGCCATCTCACTGCGCAGGCCGGGGTTTGTTGCATCAAGCTCAACCAGTACACCGTTATTCACCGCCATCACCGGTTTTAGCACCTCGCTGTTGGAGGGATACCAACCTTGTTCACGCAGGCGCTGCATTTTTTGATGCTCCGCTTCGCGCATTGCCAGCACGGTAAAGCAGTTGATACGCTGTAGTTTAGTTTCCAGCCGCGTTCCTTCCTGACGCGAAAGAAATTCCACTAAATCTCTTTCCATTGCCACGAGTTGCGGGTGCTGAACGTTAAGGTAGTAAAAGCGCTCATCGCCACCCAGCTTTGGCACCAGCCAGGCGGGGATTTCTGCATCAGCGCTAAAATAAACGGCATAATCGGCGACGGAGCGCACAGGGTAAACATGAGGAAAGTCACCAATGATCCAACGATAAAAATGGTTGCTTAACCAGCGCTGGATAATTTCGCTGTCGCCGCGTTGTTGGCTCCGGGAAAAAATAGACGATTTTACATTTGGCGCATTTATTATATTGCGTGGTTTATAGCGGTGAGATGACGTTTCTGTCATAAAAATCCATGTATAATTAAGCTGGTATTATGTTTATGTATTTTTAGATTCACTTAATGAATTAATGCGCAATAAGTTTAAAAAACTACTCACAGTATATCGGTAAACTAAAAAGAGCGGCCAAATAATTTATTGTCTCCGATCGCGTTCGTCGTGGTTTTCGGGATACCGCTCGGCCAAAGGAAAGAGGACAGTGTGTTAATTCCGCCAGAATAGCGTTGGCGGAAAATATCGTCTTACGACCTTGTTATTGTTATGCCAATAATCATTATACCAGGCGACACGCATCCGCTTCCCAGCGATATCCCACCCCGTAGACCGCGCGTATAAATGACTGTTCGGCATCCAGCGATTCCAGTTTACGGCGCAGGTTTTTAATGTGGCTGTCGATAGTACGATCGGTCACCACACGGTAGTCGTCGTAGAGGTGGTTTAACAACTGCTCGCGGGAAAAAACTTTACCCGGTTCAAGCGATAAGGTTTTTAGCAGACGGAATTCAGCGGGGGTTAAATCCAGCGCTTTACCACACCAGGAGGCCTGAAAGCGGCTTTCATCAATCATTAACGGGCTTTCGGCATCCTGCTGCTGGAGTTCGCGCTGCGGTTTACAGCGGCGCAAAATGGTTTTCACGCGGGCCACGACTTCGCGCGGGCTGTAAGGCTTACAGATATAATCATCGGCGCCGATTTCCAGCCCAAGCAGCCGGTCGATCTCTTCGATTTTGGCCGTGACCATCACAATGGGGATGTCGGAAAAACGACGAATCTCCCGGCATAGCGTCAGACCATCGGTACCCGGCAGCATCAGATCCAGCAGGATCAGATCCGGCGGCGTTTGACGCACATACGGCAGTACCTTGTCGCCATGATTGATGAGCGTGGGGGCGTAACTCGCCGCGCGTAAGTAGTCAATAAGCAGCTGTCCCAGCTTGGGTTCATCTTCAACAATCAAAATGCGCGGCGTGTTTTCATCAATGGGTAATTCAGTCATACTTCTCTCTGTAAATCGCGATCCAGCGGTAACTCTACTGTAATGCTAACCCCGCCAAAAGGCGAATGAGCGGCGTGAAGATGACCGTTATGCGCGTGTACAATATTGACGCATATCGCCAGCCCCAGTCCAGAACCGCCGCTGGCGCGGTTACGGGACACTTCCGTGCGGTAAAAACGGTCAAAAAGCTTTTGTAACTGTTCATCGCTGACGCCCGGTGCAGAATCGGCAAAGGTCAGGAATAATGATTTGTCGCGTTGTTCGGCGGAAATATGCAGGCCACCGCCGCTGTCGGTGTAGCGCAGACTGTTTTCCAGCAGATTATTAAACAGTTGCATCAGGCGATCCGGGTCGCCGAAGACGGTCATACTATCCGGCAACGCGTAATGTAACGTTAGCCCCCGGCTGGTAAAGCGCTCTCTGAACGCGCCGCCAGCGACTTCCAACAGGGGAACAAGATCGACGGTCGTTTTTTGGTAAGCCAGCGCGCCTTCGTCAGACAACGACAGCTGATGCAGGTCGTCAACCAGTTTGGTAAGCGTACCGACTTCCGCCTGTAGCGAGGTAACCGATTCTGGCGTGAACTGGCGAACGCCATCCTGAATGGCTTCCAGTTCGCCGCGCAATACCGCCAGCGGCGTGCGCAGTTCGTGGGAAATATCCGCCATAAAGTCGCGGCGCATCTGCTGGTTTTTTTCCAGCGTGCTGGCAAGCTGGTTAAAGTCCTGCGCCAGTTTTCCCAGCTCATCGGCGCTGGTTGGGGTCACGCGCGTGGTAAAATCCCCCGCCGCCAGCCTGTGCGTCCCCTCGACCAACCGTTTGACCGGGGCGAGCAGGCCACGCGCCAGCAAAAATGTCGCCAGCGCGGCCAGCAACGTTGATAACGCCACGATCATCCAACTGGCGCGCCGCTGCTGCATATCAAAATTAATATCCGTATTGCGCGTCAGCCGCTCGACAGGCGAGGCGATAATCGCGCCGACTTCGACGCCATTGACCAGAATGGGGCGGCGAGTACCGTCATGCGGCACCGGACCGCGTGGGCCGACCAGCACCCGGCCATTTTGATCGACGACCCAGAACTGGGTGCGCCAACCGTGCGGCGGCATACCGGGGCCGGGTTTATCCCGGTCGTTGTCATGCTCAAATGAACGCAGAATCTGGAAAACGAAGCGATCGTTGTTGCGTAAAAAACGCCAGTTGCCGTGTTGCTGGTACTGGTCGCCCAGCGCATCGCCCAGCATTTGTAGCCGCTGCTCGTTGCCGTGTTTGATATAGTCAATAAATCCGCGTTCAAAACTGACGCGCACGGCCCAATGCATACTGATCAGCAGCACGATGCAGGTGGCGAAGATCGCCAGAAACAGCTTGCCGGTGATTCCGGGCCGCCAGACTTTCATTACAGGCTCCTTTTACGCCGTGAAATGACCATGTTTTGCTGTGTATCGTTCGGCACGCGGGCAAAAATTATCGCCGGTAGCGCGATAATAACCGCCATACATAACCAGGTGTACATAAAGACGTGATGTGTGGCGCTACTGTCTATCCCGATATGCTGTTGGCCAAACATACCCAGCAGCATTCCGGCAATAGTGACGCCAATACTCATCGAGAGCTGCATAATCATCGATAATAAGCTATTGCCGCTGCTGGCCAGCGTATCGGGAAGGTCTTTTAGCGTTAAGGTATTCATGGAAGAAAAGCGCGCCGAGTTCACCATTCCCTGCAAAAGCAGTACCAGCGGCAGGAGATAATACCAGCCGAGCAGCGCGACCGACATAAACAACAGGCTAACCAATGCCAGTCCGAGCGTGGTCGCTACCAGAACCCGACGATAGCCAAAACGGTTAACTATCTGCACCACAATCCGCTTCATTCCCATGCTGCCCAGCACCATGGGGATCATCATCAAACCGGCATGAAACGGTGAAAAACCAAGACCAATTTGTAAAAATACCGGCGTCATAAACGGCAGCATACCGCTGCCGATACGCCCGGCAAAACTGCCCAGCAACCCCAGTGAAAACGTGGGCGTGCGGAACAATCGCAGGCTGAATAACGCGCCTGAGTTTTTTTTGGCATGGAAGAGATAGAGCAGAATGGCTGCCGCGCCGCCCGCAGCAAGTCCGGCTAATGTCCAGGGCGAGATCCCCATGCTTTTACTACCGTCCAGCGCCAGCGTGAGTACCGCCATGCCGATAGCTAACAGCAGGAACCCCGGCAGATCAAAGCGCCGGGTCTCTATGGTGTAGTTTGGCATCAGCATAAAGGTCGCCATAGCGCCGACAATTCCCACCGGGATATTGATCAGAAAGATCCAGTGCCATGAAGCATATTCCACCAGCACCCCGCCCAGCGCGGGGCCGAGTAACGGCCCGATCTGACCCGGCAGGGTGACGAAGGTCATCGCCGCCATATATTGCGCGCGCGGCACGATTTTCATGACCGTCAGGCGTCCGACCGGCACCATCATCGCACCGCCTACGCCTTGTAAAACCCGCGCTAATACCAGTTGATTAAGCGTGCCGGAGAGGGCGCAAAGCAGCGAACCCAGCGTGAACAGCACAATGGCGGCAAAGAAAATATTACGCACGCCGATTTTGTCTGCCAGCCAGCCGCTGGCGGGGAGCATCACGGCGACGGTAAGAACATATGACACCACTACCATGTGCATATGCAGCGGGCTTTCCCCCAGGCTTTTCGCCATGGAGGGCAGCGCAGTGTTGACGATGGTGGTATCCAGCGACTGCATAAAAAAGCCGAATGCCACAATCCAGAGTTGCCAGCGGGTGTTGTCAGGAAGTTCTGTCATATCTCTACTACCGGTTTGCTATTTTTACGCGAAAAACGCAGCCGCAGACGGTCGAAAAAGAGGTACACCACCGGCGTGGTATAGAGCGTCAGGAGCTGGCTCATGACCAAACCGCCGACAATGGTTATCCCCAACGGCTGCCGTAATTCCGAACCGTCTCCGCCAGATAACACCAATGGCAGTGCGCCGAACAGCGCCGCCAGCGTGGTCATCATTATTGGACGGAAGCGTAACAAGCAGGCCTGGAAAATGGCTTGTTCCGGCGTCAGGCCGCCGCTTCGTTGCGCTTCAAGCGCAAAATCGACCATCATAATGGCGTTTTTCTTCACAATGCCAATTAATAGCATGATCCCTATCAGGGCGATTAGGCTGAAAGGGGCATTGAAGAGCTCCAGCGCCAGAAGCGCCCCAACGCCTGCCGATGGCAGAGTAGAGAGAATGGTCAGCGGATGGACGTAACTTTCGTACAGTATCCCCAGCACAATGTAGACGGTAGCGATCGCCGCCACTATCAAAATAAGCTGCGAATTCATGGTCTGCTGGAACACTTGCGCCGTTCCGGAAAAACTGCCGCGTACCGTCGGGGGGACGCCAAGCTGCGTCATGGTGCGATTAATGGCCTCCGTCGCCTGCGATAACGATGTGCCGGTCGGCAGGTTAAAGGCAATCGTGGACGCCGCGGAAAGTCCCTGATGGTTCACCGACAGCGGCGCATTGGCGGGCCGCCATTGGGCGAAATAAGAGAGGGGGATCGCTTTTCCGTCGCGGTTGATAACAAACATTTTCTCCAGCGCGCTGATATCCTGGCTATAGCGCGGATCGACTTCCATCACCACTTTATACTGGTTCATCGGCTGATAAATGGTGGAAATTTGCCGCTGGCCGAAAGCATTATTTAACAGACTGTTTGCGGCCTGAACATCAATACCCAGCCGTGACATGGTGTCGCGGTCGTAGATAAGGTTCATCTCCGCGCCGTTATCCTGCTGATCGGAGTTTACGTCCGCCAGTTGCGGCAGGGCCGAGAGCGCTTTGCGTATTTTCGGCTCCCACTCGCGCAGCGCCGCCAGAGAGTCAGACAGCAATGTGTATTGATAACTGGCGTTAGCCTGCCGCCCGCCGACGCGAATATCCTGTACCGCCATCAGAAACAGCCTGGCGCCGGGTTCTTTTGCCAGTTTGACCCGCAGTCGATCAATGATTTGCTGCGCCGTCTCTTTGCGCTCGCCGCGCGGCTTCAGCGTAATAAACATCATGCCGCTATTCACCCGCGAGCCGCCGGTAAAACCAGTGACATTATTCACCGCCGGATCGTCGCGAATAATTTTCATAAAATCCTGCAGCTTGCCGCGCATGGCCTGGAAAGAGATGCTCTGGTCAGCCTGAATACCGCCCATCAACACGCCGGTGTCCTGCTCCGGAAAGAATGTTTTAGGGATGGCGATATAAAGCCAGATGTTCAGCGCAACGGTGCCAAGAAAAACCACACCGACAAGACGCGTATGGTTAAGCACCCATTTTAACGACGTGCCGTAACCCTGTTGCAAGGCGACCAGCAGACGGCCAACGCCCCGTTTACGCGGTTGGGTGCGTGGTTTGCTTGATTTAAGCATCCAGCCGCACATCATCGGCGTCAGCGTGAGCGAGACCACCAGCGAAATGCCAATCGCCACCGAGAGGGTAACGGCGAATTCCCGTAATAATCGTCCTGGCAGGCCGCCCATTAACAGCAGCGGCAGAAATACCGCCACCAGCGACAGACTCATGGAGATGACCGTAAACCCGACTTCCCGCGTACCCTGTAATGCCGCCTGCAAAGGTTTCATTCCCGCCTCCAGATGGCGGGCGATATTTTCCAGCACCACAATGGCATCATCAACGACAAATCCGGTCGCGATAGTCAGCGCCATCAGCGACAGATTGTTGAGGCTGAAGCCGCACAGATACATGGCGGCGAAGGTGCCGATGAGCGAAACGGGAACGGCGACGGCGGGGATTAGCGTGGCGCGCCCGGAACGCAGGAATAAAAACACCACCAGGATCACCAGCGCGACAGAGATAGCCAGCGTCTCTTCTACCTCTTGCAGCGACGCGCGAATCGTCGGCGAACGATCCTGGGCGATTTGTAAATCGATAGCGGCGGGGATCATTGCCCGCAGTTCCGGCAGTTTTGCCCGGATGCCGTCGACCGTCTGAATAATGTTGGCCTCCGGCAGCTTGCGGATCATCAACAAAATAGCGGGTTTAGCGTTCGTCATCCCGGCGTTACGGACATCCTGCACCGAGTCGGTGACGCTGGCGACGTCGCCCAGGCGTACCGCCGCGCCGTTGTTATAGTGAATAATCAGCGGCTGGTATTCGGCGGCGGTTTTCAGTTCGTCGTTGGTCTGGATTTGCCAGCGGTGGACGCTATCTTCAATTGCGCCTTGCGGTCGGCGTACGTTGGCGCTGTCGATCGCTTCGCGGACCTCATCCAGCGAGACGCCCTGGTTAAAGAGCGCCTGCGGGTTTAAGCCTACACGTACTGCGGGCAGGGAGCTGCCGCCGACGTCAACATCGCCGACGCCGTCAATTTGCGCGATGGTTTGCGCCAGTTGGGTAGAGGCGAAATCATACAGTTTGCCCTGTGACCAGCTCTCCGAGGTGAGCGTTAAAATCATAATCGGCGCGTCGGACGGGTTGGCCTTGCGATAAGTCGGGCGGCTGGGCATTCCGCCTGGCAATAAGCTTTGCGCGGCGTTAATGGCGGCCTGCACGTCGCGCGCCGCGCCGTTAATATCACGATCGAAATTAAATTCGAGAATAATGCGCGTACTGCCGAGCGAGCTGCTGGAAGTCATTTCATTGACGCCTGCAATGCGTCCCAAAGAACGTTCCAACGGCGTCGCCACCGACGAAGCCATGGTTTCCGGCGAGGCGCCCGGCAGCGAGGCGCTAACCATAATCACCGGGAAATCGACCTGCGGCAGCGGGGCGACCGGCAGCAGACGAAAGCCCAGAATGCCGCACAGCGTAATGGCGGCGGCAATCAAAATGGTGGCGACCGGGCGGTAGATGAAAAGGGCGAAAAAGCGCATCTACGCCTCCTCTTTATGGCGCGGAAAGCGACTTTTCACGTACAGCGACAGGCGGTCAAACAGGAGATAAATCACCGGTGTGGTAAACAGAGTTAATACCTGGCTGACCAGTAGGCCGCCCACCATCGCGATCCCCAACGGGCGACGTAATTCCGCGCCAACGCCGGTACTCAACATTAATGGCAATGCCCCGAGCAACGCCGCCAGCGTGGTCATCAGAATCGGTCGAAAACGCAGCAGACAGGCCTGGAAGATAGCGTCGCGCGGACTCATCCCCTGTTCGCGTTCGGCGGCGAGGGCGAAGTCAATCATCATGATGGCGTTTTTCTTCACGATGCCGATCAGCAAAATAATGCCGATAATGGCGATAATATCGAGCTCGCTACCAGCGATGATCAGCGCCAGCAGCGCGCCGACGCCCGCCGTAGGCAGCGTTGAGAGAATCGTGATCGGATGGATAAAACTCTCATACAGCACGCCGAGCACGATATACATCGCCACCACGGCGGCGACAATAAGCCAGACGGTGCTGCCCAGCGCCGCCTGGAAGGCGAGCGTACTGCCCTGAAACTGCGTTGTAATATCCGCTGGCAGGGCGAGCGTTTTTTCCGTATCGAGAATCGCCTGCACCGCATCGCCGAGCGAATAGCCCTCCGGCACGTTAAACGAAAATGTCGTAACCGGGAACTGATCTAAATGATTGATGGAGAGCGGAGCGAAGCGCTGCTCAATGCGGGCAATCGCGCTGAGCGGTACGGTGCCGCCGTCGCGGCTCGTCAGGCGAATCGTCTCCAGCGCCGCCAGGCCCGGCGTGCTGGCGGTAGTATGTTCCAGCACGACGCGGTACTGGTTCGCCTGGGTATAAATCGTTGAAATCAGGCGTTGCCCGAACGCGTTGTAGAGCGCGTTATCCACATCCGCCATGCTGATACCCAGACGGCTGGCGCTGTCGCGGTCGACATTCACCCAGGCCGCTAATCCTCGATCTTGCCAGTCGCTGCTTACCTCGGAAAGCTGTGGTAACGACTGTAGCGCGTTCTGCAGTTTTGGCACCCAGTGGCTGAGCGCATCGAGCGTCGTGGCCTGCAGGGTAAACTGATACTGCGTGCGGCTGACCTGCGTGTCGATGGTTAAATCCTGCGTCGGCTGGAGATACAGCGCCACGCCGGGAATCGTTGCCACGGCGGTTTGCAGCCGGGAGATCACCTGCTGCACGCGGTCATCACGCGCATCCAGCGGCTTGAGGTTAATTTGCAGGCGCGCGCTATTCAGCGTGGGGTTAGCGCCGTCTACGCCAACAAAAGTCGTCAGGCTTTGCACCGCCGGGTCCTGTAATATCCGCTCCGCCACCTGGCGCTGACGTTGCGCCATACTGGCATACGATGACGATTGCGGCGCCTGCAGCGTCCCCTGGATAATGCCGTTATCCTGTACCGGAAAGAATCCTTTCGGGATGACTATCCACAGCATAACGCTGAGCAGGAGCGTGGCGAATGCCACGCTCAATGTAAGCCACGGATGGTTGAGCACTTTCGCTAATCCGCGTCCGTAGCTGGCGATCACGCGGTCAAACATCCGCTCGCAGGCGCGGGAAAAGCGGTTTTGTTTACGCAGAGACTGCTGGCTGAGCATACGCGCGCACATCATGGGCGTGAGCGTCAAAGAGACGACGGCGGAGATTAAAATCGCTACCGCCAACGTCACCGCAAATTCGCGGAACAGTCGACCAACAATATCGCCCATAAAGAGCAACGGGATCAGCACCGCAATCAGTGAAAAGGTGAGGGAAATAATGGTAAAGCCGATTTCGCCCGCGCCTTTGAGCGCCGCCGCCAGCGGTTTTTCTCCTTTTTCGATGTAGCGCGAGATGTTTTCGATCACCACAATCGCATCGTCCACCACGAAACCCGTGGCGATAGTGAGCGCCATCAGCGTCAGGTTATTAATGGAAAAATCCAAAAATACCATCACCGCAAAGGTGCCGATAAGCGACAGCGGTACGGCGACGCCGGGAATAATTGTGGCGGGAATATTACGTAAAAACAGATAGATAATCATGACGACCAGCGCGATCGCCAGCATCAGTTCAAACTGGGTATCGCGCACGGAAGCGCGAATATTGGTGGTGCGATCGGACAGGACCGTGACCTTCACCGATTTCGGCAGGCTTTCGGTAAGCTGGGGCAGCATCTGGCGAATGCTGTCCGCCGTCGCAATGATATTGGCGCCGGGCTGGCGTTGAACGTTCATCACGATAGCCGGCGCTTGATTCGCCCATGCGCCGAGCCAGCTATTTTCCGCCCCCTGTTCGACGGTGGCGACATCGCCCAACCGTACCGGCGCGCCGTTTTGATACGCGATGATAAGCTTGCGGTATTCGTCGGCAGACTGCATCTGATCGTTAGCAGAAAGCGTCACCGCCCGCTCGGGGCCATCCAGACTGCCTTTCGCCGAGTTGACGTTGGCGCCGGTAATTGCGGTACGGACCGTTTCGCTGGTCAGACCGAGCGCGGCGATAGCCTGAGCATTCAGTTTTACACGCACCGCAGGGCGCTGCCCGCCGGCAAGCGTCACCAGCCCGACGCCGGAGACCTGCGAGATCTTCTGCGCCACGCGGGTTTCTACCATGTCCTCTACCTGGGTCATCGGCATCGCGTTTGAGGTGACGGCAAGCGTCATAATCGGCGGGTCCGCCGGATTGACTTTGCTATAAATCGGCGGATTCGGCAGGTCGGAAGGCAATAAATTGGTGGCTGCGTTAATCGCCGCCTGTACTTCCTGCTCGGCAACGTCCAGCGGCAGCGTCAACTGAAACTGTAGCGTTACTACCGACGCGCCGCCGGAGCTTTGCGACGACATCTGCTTCAGTCCTGACATCTGGCCGAACTGGCGCTCAAGCGGCGCGGTGACGGCGGAGGTCATGACATCCGGGCTGGCGCCAGGGTAGAGCGTAACAACCTGAATAGTGGGGTAGTCGACCTCCGGCAAAGCGGCGACGGGCAGGAAGCGATAGCCGATAATCCCGGCGAGTAAAATCGCCGCCATCAGCAGAGTGGTGGCCACGGGGCGCAGAATAAACAGACGCGAAGGGCCGCCCGTGCTGCCCGGAGGTAATACCTGCATCAGGCGCGCGCTCCTTTTTGATCTTCATGGCGGGAAGGGGATCTTTCATCCGCCATGGTGGTTTGCGGCTCAACGACCTCGACTTTTGCGCCTTCCGTCAGCCGATCAATACCATCGGTAACGACGCGATCGCCTGCCGACAAGCCTGCGCTGATCACCACGTTTTGGTTATCCTGAATACCGATTTTTACCCGCTTCTTGCTGACGTTATTTTCGTCGTTCAGCACCCACACAAAGTGGCCCTCATTGCCCATTTGCACCGCCGCGGCAGGCACCACAACGGCATTTTGTTCGGTATCGACCAGCATCCGGGCGTTCACAAATTGATTGGGGAACAGCGTATCGTCCTGATTGGTAAAGCGCGCTTTAATTTTGATCGTTCCCGTCGTGGGATCAATCTGGTTGTCCAGACTGAGCAACACACCTTCGCTCAATTTGTGCGAGTTAGTCCGATCCCAGGCTTCTACGACCAGCGCTTTCCCCGCTTTCTGTGCCTGAACTACGGTCGCGATATCGCTTTCCGGCAGAGTAAAAATGAGATCAATCGGGTGCGTTTGCGTAATGACGACAATACCGGCGGTATCGCTGCTGGAAATCTGGTTGCCGACATCCACCTGTTTCAGACCCACGCGTCCCGAGACCGGGGCCGTGATACGACTCCAGTCGAGCTGTAACTGCGCGCTGGCGACATTGGCTTCATCCGCTTTAATGGTTCCCTGGGTTTCGTTGACCAGCGCCTGTTGCGCATCCAGTTCCTGACGGGAAACCAGATTGGTTTTTGCCAGTTGCTGATAGCGCGCCAGATCACGACGCGCATTCGCCAGCGTAGCGTTATCTTTCGCCAACTGTCCCTGAGCCTGCGCCAGGGCGACCTTAAACTGGCTGGGATCGATTTGCGCCAGCAGATCGCCTGCGTTGACCTGCTGACCTTCCTGAAAGTGCAGGGCGATGAGTTGACCATCCACGCGGCTACGTACCGTAACGGTATTCGCTGCGGTCATGGTACCCAGCCCGCTCAGATAGCGCGGTACGGCCTGCGTGGTCGCGGTCGCGGCCTGTACCGGCGCCAGAGGGCCGTCGCGCATACCGCGGCGACCTGCGGCGGCGGTATGCGGCGCTTGCGCGGCGACGCCCGGCGCGGCGGTCGGGCTTTCGCTACGGCTATGCCAGAACCAGAATGCGGCGGCGGCCACTACAACCCCAATCGCTATTGCCCAGCGGAAAGTATTACTGCCTTTCATCGGTATAAGTTTCTCATCCTGAAACGTTTTGCGGAATGTTGCTCCCTCTATTGTAGTCAGCAGGGAAGGGAGAAAAATGGAGGAATTATGGAACACGGTCGGGATTATTCTGAATGGCGGCCCGCTTTGCGAGGCGCTACGCAACTCTCATCGGTGAAAATCGTTAACGCGCCGGAGTGCGGTAAAGTGGCGGCACGGCAATAAAGATAAGCCACCGATTTCAGCAGGACGCTGAAACGGGAAAGCCCCTCCCGAGGAAGGGGCCAAAATAAGGAAAGGGTTATGATGAAGGTAGTCATCATACTGGTGATACTCTTAGTGATTAGCTTCCAGGCTTACTAAGACACCAGGGGGAGGAGGAATCCTCCCTAACCCTCACTCCTGACGTTAAGCCACATCAAGAATAATGTCAATCCATCAGCGCTGGGCTTGCGAGGCGCTTAGCGGAAAACGACCTCTGCCCAGCGAGCCAGTCCTGCGGTGACGGAGCCGAAATCATCGCCGCCAGCGACGGGTATGCCCGGTAACTGTTCGGAAAGCGCTTTTTTAATCAATGGCGAACGGGCGCTGCCGCCGGTCAGATAGATGACATCCGGTTTTTCCTGCGCGCTGTCCAGCGCCAGTTGCACCTGTTCCAGAATACGCGTCAGCGGTTGATCCAGCGCCGCTTCCAGTCCTTGCTGGCTGATAGCGGCCGCCAGGTCGTCGCTGATAAATGGCAGCCTCGCCGTAACATCCGCCTGGCCGGAAAGGGCGATTTTGCTCTCTTCCGCGCAGCGTACCAGGCGGTAGCTAAGCCGCTGACGCCAGACCTTGAGCAGCAACGCGACCTTGTCTGCTTCACGCGCGTTGCGAACCAAATCGTTCAACAGACGACCATTCGCGCTACTGTAAAAATCGCTTTGCGCCGGGACGTCGTTAATCGCCACGGCGTTCCACCACGGCAGCACCGGCAGGGCGATGCCTTTTTCGGTTTCGCCGCCCATGCCCAGCAAAGGCATCAGATTTTTAAAGGCCAGCGCGATATCCAGATCGTTTCCGCCCACGCGGCAACCGCTGTGCCCCAACAGGCTGTTTTCACGATCGGCGCGCTGACGCCACTGCGGCCCCATCAGCAGCATGGAGCAGTCGGTGGTGCCGCCGCCAATATCCACGACCAGCACACGCTTCTCTTCCCGCAGCGTAGCCTCGTAGTCCAGGCCCGCCGCAACCGGTTCATACTGGAATACCACCTCCTGAAAACCGGCGCGTTTTGCCGCCCGCTCCAGAATACCCTGCGCCTGGCGGTTCGCGTCATCGCCACCGAGTCCCTGAAAGTTGATCGGGCGACCGATCACCGCCTGGGTAATGGCCTCCGGCAATTGGCTGTGCGCCGTATGACGAATATGTACCATCATGGCGCAGACCAAATCTTCAAACAGCGCGACCTGCTGCGGTTTCAGGCCGCTGGCGCCTAAAAAGGATTTCGGCGATTTGACAAACCAGACCTCCTGGGGATCGTCAATATAGTGCGCCAGCGACGCCAGACCAAACTGTACGCTTTGCGCGCCAACCTCAATATCTTCCTCGCGGTTGTAGCGTATCGCGCGGCGTAGCAGCGCCTGGGTTTCTTCGTCCGTTGCCGGCACATCATGATGGCGATACAGCCACTCGCTCACCGCTTCGCGCGTCGGCGCGCACAGCATAGACGGCAGTAATGCGCTGTTATTCTCCATTGTCAGCAACTGTGGATGCCCGTCGCGCATAATGGCGACCGAGCAGTTTGCCGTACCGTAATCAAATCCTATAAACACCTTAAAATCCCCATGCCAGTGAAGAAGGGGCGTGACTTTAGCGAAATGTCGTCGCGGCGACAACTGGAATATGAAAGCAAGGCGTTACGTGCGATTAGCGTTTATGCTGAAAGGTCAAATAAAGGAGAAAAGTATGTTTACCCTGAGCTGGCAGCCGCCTTACGACTGGTCGTGGATGTTGGGCTTTCTTGCCGCGCGTGCGGTGGACGGCGTGGAAACAGTAGGCGAGGGCTTTTATGCGCGCAGCCTGGTGGTGGGCGAGCATCGCGGACTGGTCAGCGTGAGGCCCCATCTGCCCACCTACACTGTGCAGGTTAGCGTGAGCGCCGGATTACTTCCCGTCGCGCCGGCGTGTTTGGCGAAGGTTTCGCGTCTGTTTGATCTTGACTGCCAGCCCGCGCAGGTTGCCGCCGTGCTGGGGCCACTGGGCGAGGACAGACCGGGGCTGCGTTTACCGGGATCGGTTGATACGTTTGAACAAGGCGTGCGGGCGATACTGGGGCAACTGGTGAGTGTCGCGATGGCGGCAAGGTTGACGGCGAAAGTGGCGCGCCGCTATGGCGAGGCGTTGCCGGATGCCCCCGATTATGTCTGTTTTCCCGGTCCGGAAACGCTGGCGTTGGCCGATCCGCTGGAGCTTAAAGCTCTGGGGATGCCGCTGCGGCGCGCCGAAGCGCTGATTCATCTGGCGCAGGCGACGCTGGCGGGAAAACTGGCGCTCGCCGCGCCGCCGGATATTGAGCAGAGCGTTAAAAATTTACAAACGTTTCCGGGAATTGGCCGCTGGACGGCGAACTATTTCGCCCTGCGCGGTTGGCAGGCAAAAGATATCTTTTTACCCGATGATTACTTAATTAAACAGCGCTTCGCCGGGATGACGGCCGCGCAGATCCGTCGCTACGCGGAGCGCTGGAAACCGTGGCGTTCCTACGCGCTACTGCATATCTGGTATACCCACGGCTGGCAACCGTCAATGGATAGCGAAATAGCTGGTATTCAGTAATAAATCCAGCGGTTGTGCTTCGGCGATAGTGTCGCCATAAATCAGATCCACGCCAATACGGGAGAGCGTATCCAGCACCTGTGGGTTTTGTACCGGCCCGGCGAGCGTTTTGATGTCCAGATGCTGGGCGTGTCCCTGGATGATCGAGGTCAGCATTTCATCCATTAAACTTTCATGAACGTTGGCGATAAGGTCGCTATCCAGCAGTAAATAATCGACGATATGCGGGGGCAGTAAATTAAACAGCTGTAAATCGCGCCCGACATGGCTGAGAATCACCTGGCAGCCGCGTTGCCGCAGTTTTCGCAGAGTCGCAGCGGCGGTCTGCGCCTGCTTAACGATAACGTCAGCCGGGATAATCAGGTGTAATAACCGTGGCGGCAGTGGGCTATGCTCCAGTTGTTCCAGCAGCTCATCAATAAGGGTCGCGCTGTATAATCCCGCGGCGGACAGCGGCAGCGCAACGCTTAATCCCTTGCTGGCGACGGCGGTCGCCGCATGGTGGAAAAACTCATGGAATAC
The DNA here is from genome assembly GCF_004010735.1 of Salmonella sp. SSDFZ54. NCBI lineage: Bacteria > Pseudomonadati > Pseudomonadota > Gammaproteobacteria > Enterobacterales > Enterobacteriaceae > Salmonella > Salmonella sp. SSDFZ54. Next base: position 35,046 of record NZ_CP034819.1, on the reverse strand, counting down.
CCGTCGGTCAAGCGCGTGATGCAGCGCGGAGTCGGCTAACCCTGCCCGGAACGCGCGCTCTTCCAACACTTCCCCTTCGCTGGTCCACAGCCTGAGTGAGACCAGCCAAAAGCTGGTGGCCTCCGGCGTACGCGGCGGCGCGACGTTTCTGGCAAGCATTAGCAGGTGGTTATTTTTAATCATATGCCACTGTTCTTCCAGCGGCATCATTCCCTTTGAGGAGGTTAATGCGTGCTGCGGTTCGTACACGGTCAGACGGCCGCGACCGCTATTTTTCGCGGCGTAGCAGGCAATATCGGCCTGAGACACGACCTCTGTGAGCTGGCAGTTATGTTCATTTATCATTGTGATCCCGGCGCTGGCGCCGATCCGATGCAGGCGTCCTTCCCACATAAAGTGATACTCATTAACGGCGTTGATAAGCCGCGTCACGATAAAGCGCGCGCTGTCACTATTACAATCCGGCAGCAACAGGCCAAACTCATCGCCACCCAGACGGGCCAGGAGATCGCCGGAGCGAAGCATACTGAGCATCAGTGACGCGAGCTCGCGCAATAAGGCATCGCCGGCGGCATGTCCCGCGCTGTCGTTAACCGCTTTAAAACGGTCCAGATCGATAAACACCAGCGCATGATGTTGAGGCGATTCCTGTATTGTTTGCAGGCGCTGTTGAAGCTGTTTTTCAAAACTGGCGCGGTTGGCAAGATGGGTGAGGGCGTCATGCGTTGCGCTGTAGCTGAGCTGGCGTAACATTTTTCGTGATTCGGTAACGTCCTGGATAACCAGAACCGAACCAATCTTATCGCCGTCAAGCGTACTGAGCGGCGTGATACTGTAATGAATATCGTAGCTGCCGCCGTTATGACAATGGAGCACTATCTCCTGTTCCATGTCCGATCGCGACCTGTCGGCGCGATAAATATCCTCCAGCAGCGGCCCCTTATCACCTGACGTAATGCGCAGAACCGTTAATAATGGCGCGCCTAAAGCATCCTCTTGCCGCCAGCCGCTCATCTTCTCGGCGATCGGGTTCATAAAGGTGATATTCATCGCGACATCAATACACACCACCGCTTCTCCGATAGAGTCAAGCGTGATGTGCAACCGTTCTTTTTCCTGAAACAGCGCCTCGTTCGCCTGTGTAATACGCTCCATCAACCGCTGGTTTTCCTGCTCGCTTTGCTTGAGATCGTTAATATCTTCGATCTGAGCAATAAAATAGAGAGGTTTATTGTCTTTATGACGAACCAGCGAGACGGCCAGTAGCGCCCAGACGACATCGCCGTTGCGGGTGTAGTAGCGTTTTTCCATGGAATAGCTATTGATGTCGCCGCGCACCAGCATGTTTAGCTGTTCAAGGTCATTATTCAGGTCTTCCGGCCAGGTCAATTGCTGAAATGTCATCGTGCGTAATTCATCCTGGCTATAGCCAAGAAAATGGCTCAGAGATTTATTGACCTGTAGCCACTGACCCTCCGTACCGACCAGCGCCATACCAATGGCGGAATACTCCATCGCGTTGCGAAAGCGGGATTCGCTCTCGGTGATATGTTTGCGTTCCGTGCGAAACGCGTACATCACCATCGTCATCATATTGGCAGGCAGCAGGATCATTAAAAAAGGCAGCCACGGCATATTGACCATCACGTCGGTTTTCGGCGTGGCGAGCAGCGTGGGGTCATTGGCCAGCATGAGCGAGACCACGATAACGGTAGCTAAAAAAATTAAAAACGCCTCCATTCGCGGCAGGCGCACCGCACTCCACATCAACAGGACGATAACGCACGTAAACGGCCACGGAATATAGCGCATAGCGAGCCAGCTTAGCGCCAGCGTAATGACCAGCGTCAATAGCGTTTCCAGCAACAGATGCGGGTCGCGATGACGCAACAGATAGTGTGGTTTAAACAGTAAACCTAACGGCACCAGCGTCAGCGCGCCGATGGCTTCCGATAATACCCAAATCAGAAACGCTTTCGAGGCGACCGCTTCCGGCGCTATCAGCCAAAATAACAGGCCGCCGAGTAGCGGCGGAATCACGGCGCTGCCGATAGCCAGACGAAACCAGTCATTCAAATTTTGTAAGGGGTTGTAGCTGGGGAGCAGTTTTCGCAGCAGTATCGCGCCAGTGGCCGCCTCGATAATATTTATTGCCGTCCAGCTAAAGTTAAGCGAGGCGGCAGGAAATAAAGTCAGTGAGGCGCCGATGCTGCCGAGCGAGCAGGCGACCGCGATCCCTGGCCACAGACGGCCCGCATGGCGGTAAAACGCGACCATCATAATGGAGGTGGGGAACCACAGCGGCGCGAGTTGGGTGCCGACACGCGATAATACGAGCGAAAAGAGCGTAAAGACAAACGCGACCAGGCCTAAACTGACCAGACGCAATAGCGGGTGGGGGACGGTAACGAAAACATGTTGGGATGGTTTACTCATTACCACTCTATCCGAATCGCCGGTAACGTCGCGGAATACCGGACGCGTCAGTTTACTCTGTGATTATGCTAGTATAAACGCGTAATGATTTATACGCTGGCTGAATATAAATTGTGGCTCCCAGCGTATTCCTCCTCCAGACGGGTCGATAAATCCGCTGTCCGCGTTAAAACTGAACGCTTTTACGTCGCGACGTCGAATGCGCCGCCAACAAATTCACCGTGGCATAGCGCCGGACTGGTATCGCGCTGCTGAAATCCCTATAATTGCCGCGTTTGGCGTTTCGGCGCCCCCCTTCCTTACATCCAGGTTAATCAGGTCGCTAAATTTATGACTGATCAGTCTCATCAGTGCGTCATTATCGGTATCGCTGGCGCATCGGCTTCCGGCAAGAGTCTTATTGCCAGTACCCTTTACCGCGAATTGCGTGAACAAGTGGGTGACGAACATATTGGCGTTATTCCCGAAGACAGTTATTACAAAGATCAAAGCCATCTGTCGATGGAAGAACGCGTAAAAACCAACTATGACCATCCGAATGCGATGGATCACAGCCTGCTATTTCAGCATCTTCAGGCGCTCAAGCGCGGTTCGGCGATTGAATTACCGGTATACAGTTATGTTGAGCATACCCGTATGCAGGAAACGGTTCGCGTAGAACCGAAGAAAGTAATTATTCTTGAAGGTATTCTGTTACTGACCGACGCGCGTTTGCGTGAAGAGATGAACTTCTCTATTTTTGTCGATACGCCGCTGGATATCTGTTTGATGCGCCGTATCAAACGCGATGTGAACGAGCGTGGTCGCTCAATGGATTCGGTGATGGCGCAATATCAGAAAACGGTGCGTCCGATGTTCCTGCAATTTATTGAGCCTTCCAAACAATATGCGGATATTATCGTGCCGCGCGGCGGTAAAAACCGCATCGCTATTGATATTCTGAAAGCGAAAATCAGCCAGTTCTTTGAATAAATCTGGCGAATTGTGTACCGTTCAGTGATAACCTGGTTAGCCCTTGATGTGCTTGATTTAAGGGCTTGATGCGCGAAAGGAGAAAGTGCCATGCGTTTATGCGACCGAGATATTGAAGCCTGGCTGGATGAAGGCCGTTTGTCTATCACCCCGCGACCTCCCGTAGAGCGCATTAACGGCGCGACGGTCGATGTACGTCTTGGCAATAAATTTCGAACCTTCCGTGGCCATACGGCGGCGTTTATCGACCTGAGCGGGCCGAAAGATGAGGTCAGCGCGGCGCTGGATCGCGTGATGAGCGATGAAATCGTTTTGCCGGACGGCGAGGCATTTTATCTGCATCCGGGCGAGTTGGCGCTGGCCGTCACCTTTGAATCCGTTACCCTGCCGCCGGATTTAGTGGGCTGGCTGGATGGCCGTTCCTCGCTGGCGCGTCTGGGACTGATGGTGCATGTGACGGCGCACCGTATCGATCCCGGCTGGTCGGGCTGCATTGTGCTTGAGTTTTACAACTCCGGGAAGCTGCCGCTGGCGTTGCGTCCGGGTATGCTCATCGGCGCGCTGAGCTTTGAGCCGCTGTCCGGCCCGGCGGCGCGGCCTTATAACCGCCGTCAGGATGCCAAATATCGCGATCAGCAGGGCGCTGTTGCCAGCCGGATTGATAAAGACTGAGCCATTCGGCGCAATACTGCCGGTCCATTGAGGGTAGCATGAGACGATTTCTGACGACGCTGATGATTCTCCTGGTCGTGCTGGTGGCCGGATTCTCTGCGTTGGTATTGTTGGTCAATCCGAATGATTTCCGCGCCTATATGGTGCAGCAGGTTGCCGCGCGTAGTGAATATCAGTTGCAACTGGACGGGCCGCTGCGCTGGCACGTATGGCCGCAACTCAGCATCCTTTCCGGGCGAATGACGCTAACGGCGCGAGGCGCCAGCGAACCGCTGGTGCGGGCTGACAATATGCGCCTGGATGTCGCTTTATGGCCGCTGTTGAGTCATCAGCTTCATGTTAAGCAGGTGATGCTGAAAGGCGGGGTGATTCAACTGACGCCGCAAACGGAAGCGGTACGTAGCGATGATGCGCCGGTCGCGCCGAAAGATAATACCTTGCCGGACGTAGCGGAAGATCGCGGCTGGTCGTTTGATATTCGTAGCCTGCGCGTTGCCGACAGCGTGCTGGTTTTCCAGCATGAAAATGATGACCAGGTCACGGTGCGCGATATTCGTCTGAATATGGAACAAGATGCCGAGCATCGCGGCACGTTTGATTTTTCGGGACGCGTGAACCGCGATCAGCGGGATCTTGCTTTATCATTCAGCGGAGCGGTGGATGCTTCCGATTATCCGCATAATTTAACCGCGGGTATTGAGCAACTGCGCTGGCAATTGCAGGGCGCGGATCTACCGGCGCAGGGGATTGAGGGGCAGGGACAATTGCAGGCGCAGTGGCAGGAGGCGCAAAAACGTCTTTCATTTAACCACTTAAATTTAACGGCGAATGACAGTTCTCTGACCGGGCATGTTCAGGTAACGCTGGCGGAGCAGCCGGAATGGCAAATTGACCTCCAGTCCAGCAAGCTTAATCTGGACAACCTGTTGCCGCATCATAGCACCGTGGCACAGACGGGCGGCGCGGTGTCGCAGGGGCAAAATACGCTCCCCCTGACCAGGCCAGTTATCGCGTCGCGTGTTGGTGCGCCGCCTTATCAGGGGCTGCAAAGCTTTACGGCGGAGATTGCTTTACAGGCGGATTCAGTTCGCTGGCGGGGAATGGACTTTACCCAGGTTTCGACGAAGATGTCTAATCAGGCCGGATTGCTGGATATCACCGAGTTGCAGGGGAAACTGGCCGACGGAGAGATGTCGCTGCCCGGCACGCTTGACGCCCGCACCGCCAGTCCGCGCATCGAATTCCACCCTCGCCTCAACCATGTTGAGATTGGGACTATCCTGAAAGCCTTTAATTATCCGATTAGCCTGACCGGTAAGATGTCGCTGGTTGGCGATTTCTCCGGGGCGGATATTGACGCGGAGGCATTTCGCCACAGCTGGAAAGGAAAAGCGCATGTTGACATGAGCAATACGCGCCTCGAAGGAATGAATTTCCAGCAACTGGTGCAGCAGGCCGTAGAGCGAAGCGGCGGCGACGCGCAGCAGTCGCAGGAAAATATGGACAACGCGACCCGACTGGATCGCTTCACGACCGATCTGACGCTAAATAAGGGCACGCTGACGCTCGACGACATGGTCGGGCAATCTTCTATGCTGGCGTTAACCGGCAGCGGAACGCTGGATCTGGTTAAGCAGAGCTGTGATACGCAATTTAATCTGCGTGTGCTGGGCGGATGGAACGGCAATAGCAACCTGATCACCTTCCTGAAAGAGACGCCGGTGCCGTTGCGCGTCTATGGCAAGTGGCAGGAGCTGAACTATACCCTGCAAGTGGATCAGTTATTGCGCAAGCATTTACAGGATGAGGCGAAGCGTCGGCTCAATGACTGGGCGGATCGCAATAAAGATACCCGTAACGGTAAAGATGTGAAGAAACTGCTGGATAAGCTGTAGTTTTTGGCCAAAGGGCAGAGCCGGATGGCGAGGCTAACGCGCCTCCGGCCTGCCTGGTAAGCAGGCCGGGGCAGGCGAACAGGCGTTACATTTCCTGGTCTGGCTCGCCGTTATGCAGCGGAATTAACTGCACTTTCTGCACTCGATGGCTTTCTACCTGCAATGTTTTCAGCAAATAATCGCCCACCTGAACCTCTTCACCGGTTTGCGGTATGCGCTGCAAATATTCCATCAATAATCCGGCAATCGTATGGTATTCCCGTTTTTCATCCAGCGGTAGCGGCACGTACTGCACCAAATCCTCCAGCGGCATATGGCCGTTTGCTGTCCAGGAACCGTCCGGGTTCTTCTGAATATCGTGGCGGGCGTCAATTTCCTCGACTTCATTCGGCAGATTACCGGCAATAGTCTCCATGACATCGCTTAATGTCACAATGCCTTCAACCGAGCCAAACTCATCTACGACAAAGGCAAAATGGGTTCTGGCGTTACGGAACTGCTCCAGCGCAGGCAGCAGCGGCAATGTTTCCGGGAAAACCAGCGGTTGGCGAATCAGCGCCCGCAGGTTGAGCGGTTCGCCGCGCAGCGATTGTTGCAACAGATCGATGACGTGGACGACGCCGAGTAAATCTTCCTGTTCATTTTCACCCGTCACGACCAGACGCGTATGCTGGTTCTTTTCCAGCAGAGCGCGGATTTCCGCTTCCGGCGCGTTGAGATCGATATGCTCGATATCGTGGCGCGACGTCATGATGCTACTTACGGTGCGCTGGTTGAGATTCAGCACCCGCTCAATCATCCTGCGCTCCTGCGGATTAAAAATCTGGCTGTCGTCATGGTCTGCCAGCATCGCGGCGGTTTCCGCATCCAGTTCGGCATCCTCTTTTTTACCGCTAATCAGCCGCATCACGGCCTCCGTTGTGCGCTGGCGCAGCGTATGGTTAGCGGAAAGAAAACGGCGGCGGTTAAAAATAGCCAGTTGGTTGAGCGCCTCGATCATCACCGAGAAGCCGATAGCCGCGTACAGATACCCTTTCGGAATGTGGAAACCAAACCCTTCCGCCACCAGGCTAAAGCCGATCATTAGCAGGAAGCTAAGGCACAAAATGACAATGGTGGGATGGTTGTTCACAAATCGGGTCAGGGACTTGCTGGCGAGCAGCATCAGGCTAATGGCGATTATCACTGCCGCCATCATGACCGCCAGGTGATCGACCATCCCCACGGCGGTAATCACGGAGTCGAGAGAAAAGATAGCGTCCAGCACCACGATTTGCGCGACCACCGCCCAGAATTTCGCCCCCTTACGCTGGGTAGGGTTGGCGCTATCTTTCCCTTCCAGCCGTTCGTTGAGCTCCATGGTGGCTTTAAAGAGCAGGAAGAAGCCGCCGAACAGCATAATCAGATCGCGGGCGCTGAAGCTTAACGCCTGTACGCTAAAGAGCGGCTTAGTCAAGGTGACCAGCCACGAGATTGACGCCAGCAGCAGCAGGCGCATGATCATCGCCAGTATCAGGCCGGTAATGCGCGCGCGGTCGCGCTGCCCCGGCGGTAGTTTTTCAGCGAGGATGGCAATAAAGACCAGGTTATCAATGCCGAGAACAAGTTCGATAACGATTAACGTTACCAGTCCGGCCCAGATTGACGGATCGGCAATCCATTCCATAGTAAGAGCAATACCTTCTGTAATATGACAATTGTCACAATTCGATCATGGATAATACGGCGGAAAAATGCAATGCCGCAGAGCAATTTATCTTTGTTACGCGGCTATAAAATAACTTTAAAATAGCCGTAATGTTTCTGTCAGAAACTAAATAATGTCAAGAATATATTTAGGAAATATCGCAGGTGGAGTGGAGCAAATAAATATTGTCAACATCAATAAAATCCTAAAATCATCTGTTAATTCATTTAATATTAATCTTAAAAATATAGAATGGCGGGTTTGTTACCTTGCCTGTCATTAGGTTAGCTGCAACAATTCTTGCAGGATTAAGATAGCGCTCTTAAATATCCTGTCACGACATCGAGAAAACAATTAATACGTAACCTTTATTTCGCTGAAGATTTTTATCTGAACGAGGATGAAATCGGAGGGGAATGCGAAAATTTAGAATAATCAGTGTATTGGTAGCTAAGAAGCCAGGGGCGGTAGCGTGCCTGAAAGCCTGAACATAAGCCTTTATTATTCTGTCAATAGCCTGCGGATGAATTGATTTTTTTTCAGAATGATGCCAGTTAATTTTCTCTGCCATTAACTGCAAGGTAAATGTGCACGGACGAAGCCGCTATTTAAATTGCACAGGATAATGACTCTGCCAAAGTGATAAATAATCAATGATGAAATCCAAAATGAAATTGATGCCATTATTGGTGTCGCTCAGCTTGATAAGTGGCTGCACAGTACTTCCGGGCAGCAATATGTCTACGATGGGGAAAGATGTGATCAAACAGCAAGACGCTGACTTTGATCTCGACCGAATGGTCAATGTGTATCCGCTGACGCCACGGCTGGTTGAGCAATTACGCCCGCGGCCCAATGTCGCGCAACCGAATATGTCGCTGGACCAGGAGATCGCCAGCTATCAGTATCGCGTCGGGCCTGGCGATGTGCTGAATGTCACCGTCTGGGATCACCCGGAATTGACCACGCCAGCAGGCCAGTACCGTAGCTCAAGCGATACCGGCAACTGGGTACAGCCGGACGGCACCATGTTTTATCCCTACATTGGCAAGGTTAGCGTCGTCGGTAAAACTTTGTCAGAGATTCGCAGCGATATTACCGGGCGTTTAGCGAAGTACATCGCGGACCCGCAGGTGGATGTCAATATCGCCGCTTTCCGCTCGCAAAAAGCGTACATCTCCGGCCAGGTGAATAAATCCGGTCAGCAGGCCATTACTAACGTACCGCTAACCGTCCTGGATGCGATTAACGCCGCGGGCGGCCTGACCGATATGGCGGACTGGCGCAACGTCGTGTTGACGCACAACGGCAAAGAACAGCGCATTTCGCTACAGGCGCTGATGCAAAATGGCGATCTTAGCCAGAACCGCTTGCTCTACCCTGGCGACATTCTGTATGTGCCGCGCAATGACGATCTGAAAGTCTTTGTCATGGGCGAAGTGAAAAAACAGAGCACCCTCAAAATGGATTTCAGCGGCATGACGCTCACCGAAGCCTTAGGCAATGCGGAAGGCATTGATCTGACCACCTCCAACGCCAGCGGCATTTTTGTGATTCGTCCGTTGAAAGGCGAGGGGGGACGCGGCGGCAAGATCGCCAATATCTACCAGCTTGATATGTCTGACGCCACGTCATTGGTGATGGCGACGGAATTCCGACTTCAGCCTTACGATGTGGTGTACGTCACGACCGCGCCGGTTGCTCGCTGGAACCGTCTGATCAATCAGTTGCTGCCGACCATTAGCGGTGTCCGTTATATGACGGATACGGCCAGCGACATTCATTCCTGGTAATCGTTATGTTTAACAAAATCTTAGTGGTCTGTGTGGGGAATGTTTGCCGTTCCCCGACGGCGGAACGTTTGCTAAAGCGCTTTCATCCCTCGCTGACGGTTGCGTCCGCCGGATTAGGCGCGCTGGTCGGCAAAGGCGCCGATCCTGCGGCGGCGAGCGTGGCGAGCGCCCACGATCTGTCTTTGGAAAATCACTGCGCAAGGCAAATTTCCGCGCGTCTGTGCCGGGAATATGACCTGATTCTGACGATGGAGAAACGTCACATCGCCGCCCTGTGCGACATTGCGCCGGAAATGCGCGGCAAGGTAATGCTGTTTGGTCACTGGGACAGCGAGCGTGAAATACCGGACCCGTATCGCAAAAGCCGCGATGCGTTTGAGGCGGTGTACACATTACTGGAAAGGTCTGCCCGCCAGTGGGCGCAGGCACTGAATGCAGAGCAGGGAAAACCATGACAGAAAAAGTAAAACAATCTGCGGCGGCTACGGGTAGCGATGAAATCGATATCGGGCGTCTGGTCGGAACGGTGATTGAAGCGCGTTGGTGGGTGTTGGGGACGACGGCCATATTTGCGCTGTGCGCGGTAATTTATACGTTCTTCGCCACGCCCATCTATAGTGCCGATGCGCTGGTGCAGATTGAACAAAACGCCGGTAATTCGCTGGTACAGGATATCAACAGCGCATTAGCGAATAAGCCGCCGGCTTCCGATGCGGAAATTCAGCTCATTCGATCGCGCCTGGTGCTGGGGAAGACCGTTGACGATCTGGATCTGGATATTGCCGTCACCAAAAATACCTTTCCGCTCTTTGGCGCCGGGTGGGAACGGCTGATGGGACGTCAGAATGAAAGGGTGAAAGTCACGACATTCACCCGACCAGAGACGATGAGCGGACAGATCTTCACCCTCAAAGTGCTGGGCGACAAACGTTATCAGTTGGTTAGCGACGGCGGATTTAGCGCGCAGGGCGTTGTGGGCCAGCCACTCAATAAAGACGGCGTGACGATGCAGGTAGAGGCGATTGACGCCCGTCCTGATACAGAATTTACGGTGAGTAAATTCTCAACGCTTGGCATGATTAATAACCTGCAAAATAACCTCACCGTAACGGAAACCGGCAAAGATACCGGCGTTCTGAGCCTGACGTTCACGGGAGAGGATCGCGACCAGATCCGCGAAATTCTCAACAGTATTACCCGTAACTATCTGCAACAGGATATTGCGCGGAAATCTGAAGAGGCGGGGAAGAGCCTGGCGTTTCTGGCAAAACAACTGCCGGAAGTCCGCAGCCGTCTGGATGTGGCGGAAAACAAGCTAAACGCTTTCCGCCAGGATAAAGACTCGGTGGATTTACCGCTGGAGGCGAAGGCGGTGCTCGATTCGATGGTTAATATCGACGCCCAGTTGAATGAGTTGACGTTTAAAGAGGCGGAAATTTCCAAGCTCTTTACCAAAGCGCATCCGGCTTACCGCACCCTGCTGGAAAAACGTAAAGCGCTGGAAGATGAAAAAGCCAAACTGAACGGGCGGGTGACGGCAATGCCGAAAACCCAGCAGGAGATTGTGCGTTTGACCCGTGATGTGGAGTCCGGCCAGCAGGTCTATATGCAACTGCTTAATAAACAGCAGGAGCTGAAAATCACCGAAGCCAGCACCGTTGGCGACGTGCGCATCGTTGACCCGGCGATTACCCAGCCGGGCGTGCTGAAGCCGAAAAAGGCGTTGATTATTCTCGGCAGCATTATTCTGGGATTAATGTTATCGATTGTCGGCGTGCTGCTGCGCTCGCTGTTTAATCGCGGTATTGAAAGCCCGCAGGCGCTGGAGGAGCACGGGATCAGCGTCTATGCCAGTATTCCGCTGTCGGAATGGCAAAAAGCGCGCGATAGCGTCAAAACCATTAAAGGGATTAAGCGTTATAAGCAGAGCCAACTGCTGGCGGTGGGCAATCCGACCGATCTGGCGATTGAGGCGATTCGCAGCCTGCGCACCAGCCTGCATTTCGCCATGATGCAGGCGCAAAATAATGTACTCATGCTCACAGGCGTCAGCCCCTCTATCGGCAAAACCTTTGTTTGCGCCAACCTGGCGGCCGTCATCAGCCAGACGCATAAACGGGTATTACTGATCGACTGCGATATGCGCAAAGGCTACACCCATGAACTGCTCGGCACCAATAACGTGGACGGCTTATCTGACATTCTGGCGGGCAAAGGCGAGATAGCCTCCTGCGCGAAACCCACGGCGATCGCTAATTTTGATCTTATTCCGCGCGGTCAGGTACCGCCTAACCCATCAGAACTGCTGATGAGCGAGCGCTTCGGCGAGCTGATCGCCTGGGCAAGCAGCCGCTACGACCTGGTATTAATCGACACGCCGCCGATTCTGGCCGTGACGGACGCCGCGATTGTGGGTCGTCACGTCGGGACGACGCTGATGGTGGCGCGTTATGCCGTCAACACCTTAAAAGAGGTGGAAACCAGTCTGAGCCGTTTTGACCAGAATGGCATTCAGGTCAAAGGCGTCATTCTCAACTCCATTTTCCGCCGGGCGACGGGCTACCAGGATTATGGCTATTACGAATATGAATACCAGTCAGATTCCAAATAAAAAATAAGGCGTGCCGGATGGCGCGGCCTGTGACTGTAGGCCGGACAAGCGTAGCGCCATGCGGCAAAACTATCTGGGGAATAAGCATGACAACAGACAATCCGCTGATCTCAATTTATATGCCAACCTGGAACAGGCAGCAGTTGGCTATCCGGGCGATTAAATCAGTACTACGTCAGGACTACCGTCACTGGGAGATGCTCATCGTGGATGATTGCTCCTCGTCTTATCAGCAGCTACAACAATTTGTTGAGGAGCTGAACGACCCGCGCGTTCGTTATACTCATAACGCCAGGAATACCGGCGCCTGCGCGGTACGCAATCAGGCCATTATGCAGGCGCAAGGACACTACATTACCGGTATTGATGATGACGATGAATGGACGCCCAACCGTCTGAGCGTGTTTCTGGCCCACAAACACCAGTTGACTACGCACGCCTTTTTGTATGCCAACGACTATGTGTGCGAGGGCGAGGTCTACTCTCAGCCTGCCAGCCTACCGCTGTATCCGAAATCCCCTTATTCGCGCCGCTTATTCTACAAGCGCAATATTATTGGCAATCAGGTTTTTACCTGGGCCTGGCGTTTTAAAGCGTGTTTGTTCGATACCGAACTCAAGGCGGCGCAGGACTACGACATTTTTCTGCGCATGGTGGTGGAGTATGGCGAACCGTGGAAAGTCGAAGAGGCGACGCAAATTTTACATATCAACCACGGCGAGATGCAGATTACCTCTTCGCCGAAAAAGTTCTCCGGCTATTTCCATTTTTATCGTAAGCACAAAGATAAATTCGATCGCGCCAGTAAAAAATACCAGCTTTTTACCCTGTACCAAATTCGCAATAAGCGAATGACCTGGCGCACGTTGCTGACGTTGCTCTCCGTGCGTAACAGCAAACGCCTGGCGGCCGGGCTGCGGGGGCGATAACGATGCTGGAAGACTTACGCGCGAATAGCTGGAGCTTACGCCCCTGTTGCATGGTGCTGGCCTACCGTATCGCTCATTTTTGTTCCGTCTGGCGCAAAAAGAATGTGCTGAATAATCTGTGGGCCGCGCCGGTGCTGGTGCTGTATCGCGTGATCACGGAATGCCTGTTCGGGTATGAAATCCAGGCCGCCGCGACCATTGGTCGGCGGTTCACTATCCATCATGGTTACGCGGTAGTGATCAACAAACATGTCGTCGCCGGCGACGATTTTACCATTCGCCACGGCGTCACCATTGGCAATCGCGGCGCGGACAGCCTGGCTTGTCCGGTGATTGGTCACGGCGTTGAGCTGGGGGCGAATGTCATCCTGCTTGGCGATATTACTATCGGTAATCACGTCACGATTGGCGCGGGTAGCGTGGTGCTTGACAGTATTCCGGACCATGCGCTGGTGGTGGGAGAAAAAGCACGGGTGAAGGTCAGCACATGAATATTCTGCAATTTAATGTACGGCTGGCGGAAGGCGGCGCGGCGGGAGTGGCGTTGGATCTCCATCTGCGGGCGCTGCAAAAAGGGCTGACGTCACGTTTTGTCTACGGTTATGGCAACGGCGGAAAAAAAAGCGTCAGCCACCACCGTTATCCGCAGGTGATAAAACAGACGCCGCGCGGCACGGCAATCGCCAATATCGCGCTATTTCGTTTCCTGAATCGCGATCTGTTTGGCAATCTCGACAATCTTTACCGCACGGTTATCCAGACATCCGGCCCGCTGGTGCTGCATTTTCATGTTCTCCACAGTTACTGGCTAAACCTGGCGGACATCGTGACGTTTTGCGAAAAAGTCAAAGCGCAAAAACCGGACGTCACGCTGGTCTGGACGCTGCACGATCACTGGAGCGTCACCGGGCGTTGCGCCTTCACCGACGGTTGCGAGGGCTGGAAAAGCGGCTGCCAAAAATGTCCGACCCTAAGCAATTATCCGCCGGTCAGGGTGGATCGGGCGCACCAGCTTATTGGCGGCAAACGTCAGCGCTTTCGGGACATGCTGCGGCTGGGCTGCCGGTTTATTTCGCCGAGCCAGCACGTGGCCGAGGCCTTTAACAGCGTTTATGGCGCGGGGCGCTGCCAGATTATTAACAACGGTATCGATCTGGCGACCGAGGCGATTCTCGCGCAGCTATCACCTGTGCCGCTGAATCCGGGCAAACCGCGAATTGCCATTGTGGCGCATGACTTGCGTTATGACGGCAAAACTGACCAGCGTCTGGTACACGACATGATGGCGCTGGGCGAAAAAATTGAACTGCATACCTTCGGTAAATTTTCGCCTTTTACCGGCCAAAACGTTGTTAATCACGGTTTTGAAACCGATAAGCGTAAATTAATGAGCGCGCTCAATGAGATGGATGCGCTGGTCTTTAGCTCGCGGGTCGATAACTATCCGTTGATCTTGTGTGAAGCGCTCTCGATCGGCGTACCGGTAATCGCCACCCACAGCGAGGCGGCGCAGGAGGTGCTGGCGAAATCCGGCGGCCAGACTTTTGCCGCTACAGATGTACTGCGCCTGGCGCAGCGGCGTAAGCCAGAGATTGCTCAGGCGGTATTCGGCGCAACGCTGGACGCCTTTCGTATGCGTAGCCGCGTCGCGTACAGCGGTCAACAGATGCTGGAGGAGTATGTCTCGTTCTATCAGAATCTGTAGCTATCTGCTGCTGCCGCTGATCTACCTACTGGTCAATGTCAAGATTGCCCAACTGGGGGAAAGCTTTCCCATTACCATCGTCACTTTTTTACCGCTGTTGCTGCTGTTATTTGTGGAACGCATTAGCGTAAAAAAATTAATGATCGCCTTAGGCATCGGCGCGGGGCTTACAGCATTTAACTTCCTGTTCGGCCAGTCGCTGAATGCCGGTAAATATGTCACGTCCACGATGCTGTTTGTCTATATTGTGGTCATTATCGGGATGGTCTGGAGTATCCGATTCAAAACCATTTCCGCGCATAACCACCGAAAGATTTTGCGTTTTTTTTATCTGGTGGTGGGTATGGTGGTCGCGCTCGCCGCGGTTGAGATGGCGCAAATTATCCTTACCGGCGGCAGCAGTATTATGGAAGGAATTTCGAAATATCTCATTTACAGTAATAGCTATGTACTGAACTTCATAAAGTTTGGCGGTAAGCGTACCACTGCGCTTTATTTTGAACCGGCATTTTTCGCTTTGGCACTAATCTCAATTTGGCTGAGCATCAAACAGTTTGGTATCAAAACACCGAAAAGCGATGCTATGATTCTGGCAGGGATAATATTATCAGGATCATTTTCAGGGGTAATGACCTTTATCCTGTTTTACCTTCTGGAGTGGGCGTTCCAATATTTGAATAAGGATGCGATAAAGAAAAAACTTCCACTGGCGCTGGTCTCATTAACCCTGTTTTTGGTTGGGGTAATTATTGCATTTCCTTATATCGCGACACGACTTGGCGATTTAGGGACGGAAGGCTCATCTTCTTATTATCGTATTGTGGGCCCGTTAGTCATGGTCGGATATTCCTTGACCCATATTGATGGTGTAGTCAGATTTGGCTCACTTTATGAATATGTCGCATCATTCGGAATCTTTAACGGTGCGGATGTCGGGAAAACCATAGACAATGGATTGTATCTGCTGATTATTTATTTTTCCTGGTTCGCAGTGCTAGTGACGCTGTGGTATATGGGGAAAGTTTTAAAAATGGCGCTAAATGCGTTTGGCGATAATCGCAATTTTCGGGTACAGCTCTATCTTTTTACGCCGGTGTCGCTGTTTTTTACCGGTTCAATATTTAGCCCGGAATATGCTTTTTTAATCGTCTGTCCGTTCATTTTGCGCAAGGCGTTAAAAATTTCATAACGGGGTGGTGGCATGTTTTTAAGCGTCGTTACCGTCGCCTTTCGCAATTACGAAGGGGTGGTAAAAACCTGGCGCTCGCTGCGCAATCTGGCGCGCGATCCGGGTCTGTCATTTGAATGGATCGTAGTGGATGGCGGTTCGGAGGACGGCACGCGCGAATTTCTGCAAAAACGTCACGGTGAGTTTAACCTGCGTTTTATCAGTGAAAAGGATCGCGGTATTTATGATGCCATGAACAAAGGCATTGCGCTGGCGCAGGGGCGCTATACCCTGTTTCTTAATTCCGGGGATGCGTTCCATGATGATGCCGCGCTGTTTGTCCGCCAACTGGCGCGGCAAAAGGGCGAGGCGATGTATATTGGCGACGCGCTGCTGGATTTCGGCGGCGGGCATAAAATACGCCGGAAGGCTAAACCCGGGTATTATATCTACCATAGTTTGCCAGCCAGCCATCAGGCGATATTTTTCCCGACGGCAGCGTTAAAAAAGTATCCTTATGATCTGCAATATCATGTCTCTTCAGATTATGCGCTGGCGGCCCGTCTCTATAAAGCAGGCTATCCTTTCCGGCGAATTAACGGACTGGTATCTGAATTTTCGATGGGCGGCGTGTCAACCTCGAATAATCTGGAATTATGTCAGGATGCAAAAAACGTACAGCGAAAAATATTACGTGTGCCAGGGTTTTGGGCGCAATTATCCTATTTATTACGTCTGAAAACGACGGGTAAAACAAAAGCGCGGTATAACAAAGTCTAATCACCGGGAGTTATTATGCAGGATCTTAGCGGCTTTACGGTGCCGAAAGGGTTCCGCGGCGCTAATGCGCTAAAAGTACAATTATGGTGGGCGGTACAGGCGACATTATTCGCCGGGTCGCCGCAAATATTGTATCGCTGGCGAGCCTTTTTGCTGCGTCTGTTTGGCGCCAAAATTGGAAAGAATGTGGTTATTCGACCGTCAGTAAAAATTACCTATCCGTGGAAATTAACCGTCGGCGATTATGCCTGGGTAGGCGACGACGCTGTGTTATATACGTTGGGTGAAATTAATATTGGCGCACATGCGGTTATTTCACAAAAAGGGTATTTGTGTACCGGTAGCCATGATTATACCAGCGCCCATTTCGATATTAACGCCGCGCCGATTGTTATTGGCGAAAAATGTTGGCTGGCGACCGATGTTTTTGTCGCGCCCGGCGTGACGATAGGTCATGGCACCGTCGTCGGCGCGCGCAGCAGCGTATTTAAATCATTACCGGCAAATGCGATTTGTCGGGGCAATCCCGCAGTGGTAACGCGCCAGCGCGTTCAGAAAGTTACTCCCTAACGGGACTATTTGAGGAAATGAAAATGTCAAAAGTCGCTCTCATTACTGGCGTAACCGGACAGGATGGGTCTTACCTGGCAGAATTTCTGCTGGAAAAAGGGTATGAGGTGCATGGTATCAAGCGCCGCGCGTCATCGTTTAATACCGAGCGCGTGGACCATATTTATCAGGACCCGCACAGCTGCAACCCGAAATTTCATCTGCATTATGGCGACCTGACCGACGCCTCCAACCTGACCCGCATTTTACAGGAAGTGCAGCCGGATGAGGTCTACAATCTGGGCGCAATGAGCCACGTGGCGGTGTCGTTTGAGTCGCCGGAATATACCGCCGATGTGGATGCGATGGGTACGCTGCGCCTGCTGGAGGCGATTCGCTTCCTCGGTCTTGAAAAGAAAACGCGGTTCTACCAGGCCTCCACCTCTGAACTGTACGGTCTGGTGCAGGAAATTCCGCAGAAAGAGACCACGCCGTTCTACCCGCGTTCCCCCTATGCGGTGGCGAAACTGTACGCCTACTGGATCACCGTCAACTACCGTGAATCCTACGGTATTTACGCCTGTAACGGCATTCTGTTTAACCACGAGTCCCCGCGTCGTGGCGAAACCTTCGTCACCCGTAAGATCACCCGCGCCATCGCCAATATCGCGCAGGGACTGGAGTCCTGCCTGTATCTCGGCAACATGGACTCGCTGCGCGACTGGGGCCATGCGAAAGATTACGTGCGGATGCAGTGGATGATGTTACAGCAGGAGCAGCCGGAAGATTTCGTGATTGCCACCGGCGTGCAGTATTCCGTGCGCCAGTTTGTGGAGCTGGCGGCGGCGCAACTGGGGATAAAACTGCGCTTTGAAGGCGAAGGCATTAATGAGAAAGGGATCGTGGTATCCGTTACCGGACACGATGCGCCGGGCGTGAAACCGGGGGATGTGATTGTGGCCGTTGATCCGCGTTATTTCCGTCCGGCGGAAGTGGAAACCCTGCTGGGCGACCCGTCCAAAGCGCATGAGAAACTGGGCTGGAAACCGGAAATCACCCTGTCGGAGATGGTCTCCGAGATGGTGGCGAACGATCTGGAGGCCGCGAAAAAACACTCACTGCTGAAATCTCACGGTTACGAGGTGGCCATCGCGCTGGAGTCCTGAGAATGAATAAGCAACGAATTTTTGTGGCGGGCCATCGCGGGATGGTGGGCTCCGCCATTGTACGGCAGCTTGCGCAGCGCGGCGACGTGGAACTGGTACTGCGCACCCGCGATGAGCTGGATCTGCTCGACGGGCGTGCGGTACAGGCGTTCTTTGCCGGGGCGGGTATCGACCAGGTTTATCTGGCGGCGGCGAAAGTGGGCGGCATTGTCGCCAACAACACGTATCCGGCGGATTTTATTTATGAAAACATGATGATAGAGAGCAACATTATTCACGCCGCGCACCTGCACAACGTGAACAAACTGCTGTTTCTCGGTTCGTCCTGTATCTATCCGAAACTGGCAAGGCAGCCGATGGCGGAAAGCGAGCTGCTGCAAGGGACGCTGGAGCCGACCAACGAGCCGTATGCCATCGCCAAGATCGCCGGGATTAAACTGTGCGAGTCCTACAACCGGCAGTACGGTCGCGACTACCGTTCGGTGATGCCGACCAACCTGTACGGCCCGCATGACAATTTCCATCCGGACAATTCACATGTGATCCCGGCGCTGCTGCGCCGCTTTCATGAGGCTGCGCAGAGCCACGCGCCGGAGGTGGTGGTGTGGGGCAGCGGCACGCCGATGCGTGAATTTCTGCACGTTGACGATATGGCGGCGGCCAGTATTCACGTGATGGAGCTGGCGCGTGAAGTGTGGCAGGAGAACACTGCCCCGATGCTGTCGCACATTAACGTCGGCACTGGCGTGGACTGCACCATCCGCGAGCTGGCGCAGACCATCGCAAAGGTGGTGGGTTACCAGGGCCGGGTGGTGTTCGACGCCGCGAAGCCGGACGGCACGCCGCGTAAATTGCTCGACGTCACGCGCCTGCATCAGCTTGGCTGGTATCACGAAATTTCACTGGAGGCAGGGCTTGCCGGTACTTACCAGTGGTTCCTTGAGAATCAGCAACGGTTCCGGGGGTGACAATGTTTTTACGTCAGGAAGACTTCGCCGCCGTGGTGCGGACCACGCCCCTCATCTCCCTCGATTTCATTGTGGAAAACGGCCAGGGGGAAATTTTACTGGGCCAGCGTCTCAACCGTCCGGCGCAGGGCTACTGGTTTGTGCCGGGGGGGCGGGTGTGCAAAGACGAAACGCTGGAAGCCGCCTTTGCACGCCTGACGCAGGCGGAACTGGGCGTGCGTCTGCCGCTGGCGGCAGGGACGTTTTATGGCGTCTGGCAGCACTTCTATGACGACAACTTTTCCGGTGAGGATTTTTCAACTCACTACATCGTGCTCGGCTTTCGTCTGCGCGTGGCGGAGAGCGATTTACGCCTGCCTGACACCCAGCATGGCAGTTACCGCTGGCTGACGCCGGAACAGCTTCTGGCAAGCGATAATGTTCATGAGAACAGTCGGGCCTACTTCTCTCCTGACGCGCCGGCGGTGGGCCTATGAAGATCCTGGTCTATGGCATTAACTATTCACCGGAACTGACCGGTATCGGCAAATATACCGGCGAAATGGTGGCGTGGATGGCGCGGGAAGGCCATGAGGTGCGGGTCATTACTGCGCCGCCGTACTACCCGCAGTGGAAGGTCGGTGAGCGCTATTCCGCCTGGCGCTATCGCCGGGAAGAGGGCGAGGCTACCGTCTGGCGCTGCCCGCTGTATGTGCCGAAACAGCCCTCCACCCTAAAACGACTGCTTCATCTGGGGAGCTTTGCATTGAGCAGTTTTTTCCCACTGATGGCGCAGCGTCGCTGGAAGCCGGATCGGATTATCGGCGTTGTACCGACGCTCTTTTGTACGCCGGGAATGCGTCTGCTGGCGACACTCTCCGGCGCGCGTACCGTACTGCATATTCAGGATTACGAAGTGGATGCCATGCTCGGCTTAGGAATGGCGGGAAAAGGTAAGCGCGGCAGCGTAGCGCGGTTAGCAACGGCCTTTGAACGTAGCGCGCTGCGTAGCGTTGATAATGTTTCGACCATCTCTCGCTCCATGATGAATAAAGCGCGGGAAAAGGGCGTCGCGGCGGAAAAAATCCTCTTTTTTCCGAACTGGTCGGAAGTGGCGCGCTTTCAGGACGTTAATGACGCTGACGTGACGGCTTTGCGTCAGCAGCTTGGCTTGCCAGAGGGTAAAAAAATCGTGCTCTATTCCGGCAATATCGGCGAAAAGCAAGGGCTGGAAAAGGTGATAGACGCCGCGGAACGATTACGCGATCGACCGCTGATTTTCGCGATTGTCGGCCAGGGGGGCGGCAAGGCGCGGCTGGAGAACATGGCCCGCGAACGCGGCCTGGCAAATATTAAATTCCTCCCGCTGCAGCCTTACGACGCCTTACCCGCGCTGCTGAAAATGGGCGACTGCCATCTGGTGGTGCAAAAGCGCGGTGCAGCGGATGCGGTACTGCCCTCCAAGCTGACTAACATTCTGGCGGTCGGCGGTAATGCGGTGATTACCGCTGAGCCGCACACCGAATTAGGGCAACTTTGCGCGCGCTATCCGGGCATCGCCGTTTGCGTGGAGCCGGAGTCGACCGACGCGCTGGTCGACGGGATTAGCCAGGCGCTCGCCATGCCGAAAAACAACACGACGGCACGTGAATACGCCGAACGCACGCTCAATAAAGAGAACGTGCTACGCCAATTTATTGCAGATATTCGGGGATGATAATGCGTCAGACAAAACTTTACCCGGTTGTGATGGCCGGTGGCTCCGGTAGCCGATTGTGGCCGCTTTCTCGCGTGCTTTATCCAAAACAGTTTCTGTGCCTGAAAGGCGATCTCACCATGCTGCAAACCACCATTTGCCGTCTGAACGGCGTGGAGTGCGAAAGCCCGGTGGTGATCTGTAACGAACAGCACCGTTTTATCGTTGCCGAACAGCTCCGCCAGCTCAATAAGCTGACGGAGAACATTATTCTTGAGCCCGCCGGGCGCAATACCGCGCCGGCGATTGCGCTGGCGGCGCTGGCGGCGACGCGCCAGCATACGGACTGCGATCCGCTGATGCTGGTACTGGCGGCGGATCATGCAATCGCCAATGAAGAGGCCTTCCGCGACGCGGTGCGCGGCGCCATGCCCTATGCCGACGCGGGCAAACTGGTGACCTTCGGTATCGTGCCGGATCTGCCGGAAACTGGCTATGGCTATATCCGGCGCGGTGATGTCGTGCCGGGCGCGACGGATGCGGTGGCTTTTGAGGTGGCGCAGTTCGTTGAGAAGCCGGGGCTGGAAACCGCTCAGGCCTACGTCGCCAGCGGCGATTACTACTGGAACAGCGGCATGTTTCTGTTCCGTGCCGGACGCTATCTGGAAGAGCTGAAAAAGTTCCGCCCCGATATTCTGGCCGCCTGTGAACAGGCGATGCGCGGCGTCGATCCGGATCTTGATTTCATTCGTGTGGATGAAGAGGCCTTCCTCGCCTGTCCGGAAGAGTCCATTGACTACGCGGTGATGGAGCGAACGGCGGACGCGGTGGTGATGCCAATGGACGCGGGCTGGAGCGATGTCGGCTCGTGGTCCTCGCTGTGGGAAATTAGCGCCCACACCCCGGAGGGAAACGTCCACCACGGCGACGTCATCAGCCATAAAACGGAAAACAGCTACGTTTACGCCGAATCCGGCCTGGTGACCACCGTCGGCGTGAAGGATCTGGTGGTGGTGCAGACCAAAGACGCCGTGCTGATTGCCGATCGCCACGCGGTGCAGGACGTGAAAAAGGTGGTGGAGAAGATCAAGGCCGACGGACGCCATGAGCACCACATGCACCGCGAGGTTTACCGTCCGTGGGGCAAATACGACTCCATCGACGCGGGCGAGCGCTATCAGGTGAAGCGTATTACCGTCAAGCCGGGGGAAGGACTGTCGGTGCAGATGCACCATCACCGCGCCGAGCACTGGGTGGTGGTGGCGGGGACCGCCAGAGTCACCATCAACGGCGAGGTTAAGCTGCTCGGTGAAAACGAGTCCATCTATATTCCGCTGGGGGCGACCCACTGCCTGGAAAATCCGGGAAAAATACCGCTCGATTTAATTGAAGTGCGTTCCGGCTCGTATCTCGAAGAGGACGACGTGGTGCGGTTCGAGGATCGTTACGGGCGGGTCTGACGCCTGCAATTATGCCCGGTAAGCGCAACGCGCCATCCGGCAATGAATAACAATAACGATGCTGGCCATTTACGGTCAGGGCTAACTGTTGCCTGAAGAAGGGGAAGCACATGACAAAATTAACCTGTTTCAAGGCCTACGACATTCGCGGCAGGCTGGGCGAAGAGCTCAATGAAGATATCGCGTGGCGGATTGGCCGCGCTTACGGCGAATATTTAAAACCGAAAACCATCGTGCTGGGCGGCGACGTGCGCCTGACCAGCGAGGCGCTGAAGCTGGCGCTGGCGAAAGGGTTACAGGACGCGGGCGTCGACGTGCTGGATATCGGTATGTCCGGCACCGAAGAGATTTACTTCGCCACCTTCCACCTCGGCGTGGACGGCGGTATTGAAGTGACCGCCAGCCATAATCCGATGGACTACAACGGTATGAAGCTGGTGCGCGAGGGCGCCCGCCCGATAAGCGGCGACACCGGTCTGCGCGACGTTCAGCGTCTGGCGGAAGCGGGCGACTTCCCGCCGGTGAACGAGGCCGCGCGCGGCAGCTACAGACAAATCAGCCTGCGCGACGCCTACATCGGCCACCTGCTCGGCTATATCAGTGTTAACAATCTCACCCCGCTGAAGCTGGTGTTTAACGCCGGCAACGGCGCGGCGGGGCCGGTCATTGACGCCATCGAAGCGCGCCTGAAGGCGCTGGGCGCGCCGGTGGAGTTCATCAAAATCCACAACACCCCGGACGGCACCTTCCCGAACGGCATTCCCAACCCGTTGCTGCCGGAGTGTCGCGACGACACCCGCAAGGCCGTTATTGAACACGGGGCGGACATGGGCATCGCCTTTGACGGCGACTTCGACCGCTGCTTCCTGTTCGATGAGAAAGGGCAGTTTATCGAGGGGTACTACATCGTCGGGCTGCTGGCGGAAGCGTTTCTGGAAAAACACCCGGGGGCGAAGATTATCCACGACCCGCGCCTGACCTGGAACACGGAGGCAGTGGTGACGGCGGCGGGCGGGACGCCGGTGATGTCAAAAACCGGACATGCCTTTATCAAGGAGCGGATGCGTACGGAGGATGCCATTTATGGCGGGGAAATGAGCGCGCATCACTATTTTCGTGATTTTGCCTACTGCGACAGCGGGATGATCCCGTGGCTGCTGGTGGCGGAGCTGGTGTGCCTGAAGGGGCAGTCGCTGGGTGAACTGGTCCGCGACCGGATGGCGGCGTTCCCGGCGAGCGGGGAAATCAACAGCAGGCTGGCGGAGCCGGCGGAGGCCATTGCGCGGGTGGAAGCGCACTTCGCGGAAGAGGCGCAGGCAGTGGACCGCACGGACGGCCTCAGCATGTCGTTCCCGGACTGGCGTTTCAACCTGCGCTCGTCGAACACCGAACCGGTGGTGCGCCTGAATGTGGAATCACGTGGCGATATTCCGCTGATGGAAGCGCGAACACGCACTCTGCTGGCGCTGCTGAATCAGTAACGTCAGATCTCCCCTTACCGCCTGCGGGTAAGGGGCCAATCACAGGAACAACGATGACAAATCTAAAAAAGCGCGAACGAGCCAAAACCAATGCATCGTTAATCTCTATGGTGCAACGCTTTTCAGATATCACCATCATGTTTGGCGGGCTGTGGTTCATCTGTGAAGTCAGTGGACTGCCATTCCTGTACATGCACCTGTTGGTGGCGCTGATTACGCTGGTTGTTTTTCAAATGCTGGGCGGGATGACCGATTTTTATCGCTCCTGGCGCGGCGTCAAAATGTCGACAGAGTTAACGCTGTTACTGCAAAACTGGACGCTGAGCCTGATCTTCAGCGCCGGTCTGGTGGCGTTTAATGATGACTTTGACAACCGCCTCGCCACCTGGCTGGCCTGGTATGCGCTGTCCAGCCTGGGCTTAGTGTTATGCCGTTCATTTATTCGTTTCGGCGCGGGCTGGCTACGCAATCGTGGTTATAACACTCGCCGGGTCGCCGTCGCCGGAGATTTGCCTGCGGGCCAGGCGTTGCTGGATAGCTTCCGTAATGAGCCGTGGCTGGGTTTTGAGGTGGTGGGCGTCTATCACGATCCCAAACCGGGCGGCGTCTCTGCTGACTGGGCCGGGAACTTCGAGCAGTTAATTGACGATGCGAAAGCCTCGCGAATTCACAATGTTTATATCGCCATGTCAATGAGCGACGGCGCCATGGTGAAAAAACTGGTGCGCGAGCTGGCCGACACCACCTGCTCGGTGATCCTTATTCCCGATGTGTTCACCTTTAATATTCTCCACTCGCGCGTGGAGGAGATGAGCGGCGTTCCGGTCGTTCCGCTGTATGACACGCCGCTGTCAGGGATTAACCGTCTGCTTAAACGGGCAGAAGATATCGTGCTGGCGTCGCTGATTCTGCTGCTCATCTCACCGGTACTGTGCTGCATTGCGCTGGCGGTCAAATTGAGCTCGCCCGGGCCGGTGATTTTCCGTCAGACGCGCTACGGGATGGACGGCAAGCCGATCAAAGTCTGGAAGTTCCGCTCAATGAAGGTGATGGAGAACGATAAGGTCGTTACCCAGGCGACGCAAAACGATCCGCGCGTCACCCGGGTAGGTAACTTTTTGCGTCGTACCTCGCTGGATGAATTACCGCAGTTTATCAATGTGTTAACCGGCGGGATGTCCATCGTCGGTCCACGCCCTCACGCGGTGGCGCATAACGAACAGTATCGTCAGTTGATTGAAGGTTACATGCTACGCCACAAGATGAAGCCGGGCATCACCGGCTGGGCGCAAATTAATGGCTGGCGCGGTGAGACCGATACGCTGGAGAAAATGGAAAAACGCGTGGAGTTCGACCTGGAATACATCCGCGAATGGAGTATTTGGTTCGATATCAAAATCGTTTTTCTGACTATTTTTAAAGGGTTTGTTAATAAAGCGGCGTATTAAGAACCTGACCCACAAGGCTATTTTACTTGCCATATTGAACCAGGTCAGTGCTCAATCTGGCTGCGCCAATGACGCCTTGTGAACAGGTTCTGGAGAAAAGAATGAGTTTACGACAAAAAACGATCAGCGGCGCTAAATGGTCGGCTATCGCCACGATAGTGATTATCGGTCTGGGGTTAATTCAGATGACGGTGCTGGCGCGGATCATCGACAACCACCAGTTTGGCCTGTTGACCGTCTCGCTGGTGATTATCGCGCTGGCCGACACGATCTCGGACTTTGGCATCGCGAACTCGATTATCCAGCGTAAAACGATTGGGCATCTGGAGCTGACCACGCTCTACTGGCTAAACGTTGGGCTTGGGATTGTGGTATTTGCGGTGGTCTTTTGGCTGAGCGATGCGATTGCCCATGTTTTGCATAACCCGGATCTCGCGCCGTTAATCAAAACGTTGTCGCTGGCGTTTATCGTGATCCCTCACGGGCAGCAGTTCCGCGCGCTGATGCAAAAAGAGCTGGAGTTCAATAAGATTGGCATGATCGAAACGACCTCCGTACTGGCGGGGTTCACCTTTACGGTGATTAGCGCCCATTACTGGCCGCTGGCGTTAACCGCGATTCTCGGCTATCTGGTGAACAGTGCGGTGCGAACGCTGCTGTTTGGTTACTTCGGCCGCAAGATTTACCGTCCGGGGCTGCATTTTTCGCTGGCATCGGTGTCCACGAACCTGCGTTTTGGCGCGTGGCTGACGGCGGACAGTATCGTCAATTACATCAACACGAATTTATCGACGCTGGTACTGGCGAGAATTCTCGGCGCAAGCGTCGCCGGGGGATATAACCTCGCGTACAACGTGGCTGTTGTGCCGCCGGCGAAGCTTAACCCCATCATTACTCGCGTGCTATTTCCGGCATTCGCCAAAATCCAGGACGATACCGAGAAGCTGCGCGTCAACTTCTATAAGTTGCTTTCCGTGGTGGGAATTATCAATTTTCCCGCGCTGTTGGGCCTGATGGTAGTGGCGAACAATTTTGTGCCGTTAGTGTTTGGCGAGAAGTGGAACAGCATTATCCCGATCCTGCAATTGCTGTGCGTGGTGGGGCTGCTGCGTTCGGTCGGCAACCCGATTGGTTCGCTGCTGATGGCGAAAGCGCGCGTGGATATCAGCTTTAAATTCAACGTTTTTAAAACGTTTCTGTTTATCCCGGCAATTCTCATTGGCGGCCATCTGGCGGGGGCGATTGGCGTGACGCTGGGGTTCATGGTGGTACAAATCATCAACACCATTCTGAGCTATTTCGTGATGATTAAGCCGGTACTCGGCTCCAGCTATCGTCAGTATATTCTCAGCCTGTGGCTACCGTTTTATCTCTCATTGCCAACATTTATTACCAGCTACGGCGCAGGAAAGCTGGTCGACGGCTATTTACCGTTGTCAGGGGTATTCGCGCTACAGGTTATGGTCGGTATTTTGAGTTTTATTTTGATGATTATTTTTTCACGCAATGCGCTGGTGATGGAAATTAAAAATCAGCTTGTTGGCAGTGCAAAAATGAAAAAGTTATTACGTGTCGGATGACGGGGATATAAGAGGCTATTTATGAAATTATTAATTTTAGGCAACCACACATGCGGCAACCGTGGTGATAGCGCCATTATGCGCGGTTTGCTTGATGCCATCCGTCAACAGGCGCCAGAGGCGGAGATGGATGTGATGAGCCGTTTCCCGGTGAGTTCCGCCTGGTTGCAGGGGCGCCCGATTATTGCCGACCCGCTGTATCAGTTAAGCCAGAAACAGCAGGCGGCGGCAGGGCTTAACGGTCGGGTGAAAAAAGTATTACGCCGTCGTTTTCAGCATAAAATTTTATTGTCTAAAGTCGCCCAGGAAGGATCGCTGCGTAATTTTGCTATCGCGCCGGAATTTGCCGAATTCGCGCAATTTATTGCGCAGTATGACGCCGTCATTCAGGTGGGCGGTTCAAACTATGTCGACTTATACGGTTTGACTCACTTTGAATATCCGCTGTGCGCGTTTATGGCGAACAAACCAATTTATATGGTGGGACATAGCGTCGGCCCTTTCCAGAATCCTGACTTTAACCAGCTCGCCAATTATGTTTTTGGGCGCACCAGTGCGCTGATCCTGCGTGAAACCGTCAGCCGCGATCTGATGACCGCCGCGCAGATCGATACCCGGAAAGTGGAGCAGGGGGTGGATACCGCCTGGTTAGTCGAACGACGTCACGACGAGTTTGTTGCCAGTTATGCTGTCCAGCACTGGCTGGACGTCACCGCGCGCCGCAAAACCGTCGCGATTACGTTGCGCGATCTGGAGCCGTTTGATAAACGCCTGGGCACCACTCAGCAGGCCTATGAGCAGGCATTTGCCCAGGTCGTGAATCGCCTGATTGCGGACGGTTATCAGGTACTGGCGCTGTCAACCTGCACCAGTATCGATCGCTATAACCGCGATGACCGGATGGTTGCGTTACGGATGGCGAAGTATGTAAACGACTCAGAGCATTTCCATATCGCGATGGACGAACTCAATGACGTGGAAATCGGAAAGATCCTCGCCTCCTGCGTACTGACCATCGGGACGCGCCTGCATTCCGCCATTATCTCCATGAATTTTGGCACACCCGCCATCGCCATTAATTATGAACATAAATCCGCCGGGATTATGCAGCAGCTAGGCCTGGCGGAATTGGCCATCGATATCCGTCACTTGCTGAACGGTTCATTACAAAGCGTGGTGGCCGATACGCTCAATCAATTGCCTGCGCTAAAGGCAAAAGTGGCTAACGCCGTCACCGAGGAGCGGGCGAAAGGGTTCACGATGATCAAATCTGTTCTCGACAGAATTCGGGAGGAACAATGAAAGTCAGCTTTTTTCTGCTGAAATTTCCACTCTCATCGGAAACCTTTGTGCTGAATCAGATTACTGCGTTTATTGATATGGGCCATGAGGTGGAGATTGTCGCGTTACAAAAAGGCGATACCCAACATACTCACGCCGCCTGGGAGAAGTATGGCCTGGCGGCGAAAACCCGCTGGTTACAGGATGAGCCCCAGGGACGGCTGGCGAAACTGCGCTACCGGGCATGTAAAACGCTGCCGGGGCTGCATCGGGCGGCGACCTGGAAAGCGCTCAATTTTACCCGCTATGGCGATGAATCACGCAATTTGATCCTTTCCGCGATTTGCGCACAGGTGAGCCACCCTTTTGTGGCGGATGTGTTCATCGCGCACTTTGGTCCGGCGGGCGTGACGGCGGCCAAACTACGCGAACTGGGCGTGCTTCGCGGCAAAATCGCGACTATTTTCCACGGGATTGATATCTCCAGCCGCGAAGTGCTCAGTCATTACACGCCGGAGTATCAGCAGTTGTTTCGTCGTGGCGATCTGATGCTGCCCATCAGCGAACTGTGGGCCGGTCGCCTGAAAAGTATGGGCTGTCCGCCGGAAAAGATTGCCGTTTCGCGCATGGGCGTCGACATGACGCGTTTTTCCCATCGTCCGGTGAAAGCGCCAGGGATGCCGCTGGAGATGATTTCCGTCGCGCGCCTGACCGAGAAAAAAGGCCTGCATGTGGCGATTGAAGCCTGTCGGCAACTGAAAGCACAGGGCGTGGCGTTTCGCTACCGCATTCTGGGGATTGGCCCGTGGGAACGTCGGCTGCGCACGCTCATCGAGCAGTATCAGCTAGAGGATGTCATTGAGATGCCGGGGTTTAAACCGAGCCATGAAGTGAAGGCGATGCTGGATGACGCCGATGTTTTTTTACTGCCGTCGATTACCGGTACGGATGGCGATATGGAAGGTATTCCGGTAGCGCTGATGGAGGCGATGGCGGTAGGGATTCCCGTGGTGTCTACCGTGCATAGCGGTATTCCGGAACTGGTGGAGGCCGGCAAATCCGGCTGGCTGGTGCCGGAAAACGATGCGCAGGCGCTGGCGGCCCGACTCGCTGAGTTCAGCCGGATTGACCACGACACGCTGGAGTCGGTGATCACGCGCGCCCGTGAAAAAGTGGCGCAAGATTTTAATCAGCAGGCGATTAATCGCCAGTTAGCCAGCCTGCTACAAACGATATAAACGAGGTGGTATGCCCGCGACTAAATTCTCCCGACGTACCCTCCTGACGGCAGGTTCTGCGCTTGCTGTTCTTCCTTTTCTACGCGCCTTGCCGGTACAGGCGCGTGAACCTCGCGAGACCGTCGATATTAAGGATTATCCGGCGGATGACGGTATCGCCTCGTTCAAACAGGCCTTCGCCGACGGACAGACCGTGGTCGTACCGCCAGGATGGGTGTGTGAAAATATCAATGCGGCGATAACGATTCCGGCGGGAAAAACGCTGCGGGTACAGGGCGCGGTGCGTGGGAATGGCCGGGGACGGTTTATTTTGCAGGACGGGTGTCAGGTGGTGGGGGAGCAGGGCGGCAGTCTGCACAATGTGACGCTGGATGTTCGCGGGTCGGACTGTGTGATTAAAGGCGTGACGATGAGCGGCTTTGGCCCCGTCGCGCAAATTTTCATCGGCGGTAAGGAACCGCAGGTGATGCGTAATCTCATTATCGATGACATCACCGTTACCCACGCCAACTACGCCATTCTCCGCCAGGGATTTCATAACCAAATGGATGGAGCGCGGATTACGCATAGCCGCTTTAGCGATTTACAGGGGGACGCCATTGAGTGGAATGTCGCGATTCACGACCGCGATATCCTGATTTCCGATCATGTCATCGAACGCATTGATTGTACCAATGGCAAAATCAACTGGGGGATCGGCATCGGGCTGGCGGGTAGCACCTATGACAACAGTTATCCTGAAGACCAGGCAGTAAAAAACTTTGTGGTGGCCAATATTACCGGATCTGATTGCCGACAGCTGGTGCACGTAGAAAATGGCAAACATTTCGTTATTCGCAATGTGAAAGCCAAAAACATCACGCCCGATTTCAGTAAAAAGGCGGGTATTGATAACGCAACGATCGCCATTTATGGCTGTGATAATTTCGTCATTGATAATATTGATATGACGAATAGTGCCGGGATGCTCATCGGCTATGGCGTCGTTAAAGGAAAATACCTGTCAATTCCGCAAAACTTTAAATTAAACGCTATTCGGTTGGATAATCGCCAGGTTGCTTATAAATTACGCGGCATTCAAATTTCCTCCGGTAACACCCCCTCTTTTGTCGCCATCACCAACGTACGGATGACGCGTGCTACGCTGGAACTGCATAATCAACCGCAGCACCTCTTTCTGCGCAATATCAACGTGATGCAAACTTCAGCGATTGGCCCGGCGTTAAAAATGCATTTCGATTTGCGTAAAGATGTCCGTGGTCAATTTATGGCCCGCCAGGACACGCTGCTTTCCCTCGCTAATGTTCATGCCATCAATGAAGACGGGCAGAGTTCCGTGGATATCGACAGGATTAATCACCAAACCGTGAATGTCGAAGCAGTGAATTTTTCGCTGCCGAAGCGGGGAGGGTAAGTACCGCTATTTTTACGAAAATTCCTGGGAAAAAGTTGTTCATACTTAATGTTATGGTGCCGACTAAGACGTAATGTAGAGTGTGCCATCATTATCCCTGGCAGCAGAGTAATTCATGCTGGCGAAAACAAGCTAAAGAGCTATAATTCAGCAACCATTTTACAGGTGGAAGAAACAATGATGAATTTGAAAGCAGTTATACCGGTAGCGGGTTTGGGTATGCATATGTTGCCTGCCACCAAGGCAATCCCAAAAGAGATGCTACCGATCGTCGACAAGCCAATGATTCAGTACATTGTCGATGAGATTGTGGCTGCAGGGATCAAAGAAATCGTACTGGTGACTCACGCGTCTAAAAACGCCGTTGAGAACCACTTCGACACCTCTTATGAACTTGAATCACTTCTTGAACAGCGCGTTAAGCGTCAGCTTTTGGCGGAAGTGCAATCTATCTGCCCACCGGGCGTGACGATTATGAACGTTCGCCAGGCGCAGCCGTTAGGGCTGGGGCACTCTATTCTGTGCGCGCGTCCGGTTGTGGGCGATAACCCTTTCATTGTGGTACTCCCGGATATTATTATTGATGATGCTACCGCCGATCCGCTGCGCTATAACCTTGCGGCGATGGTGGCGCGTTTCAATGAAACGGGTCGCAGCCAGGTGCTGGCGAAACGCATGAAAGGTGATTTATCGGAGTATTCCGTTATCCAGACGAAAGAACCTCTGGATAATGAAGGCAAAGTCAGCCGGATTGTGGAGTTTATCGAAAAACCGGATCAGCCGCAGACGCTGGATTCCGATTTGATGGCGGTAGGCCGTTATGTGCTTTCAGCCGACATCTGGGCGGAACTGGAAAGAACCGAACCGGGCGCCTGGGGCCGTATCCAGCTCACCGATGCCATTGCAGAACTGGCGAAAAAACAGTCGGTTGACGCGATGCTAATGACGGGTGACAGCTATGACTGCGGTAAAAAAATGGGCTACATGCAGGCATTTGTGAAGTACGGGCTGCGCAACCTGAAAGAAGGAGCGAAGTTCCGTAAGAGCATAGAGCAGCTTTTGCATGAATAAGTATTAACAACCGTGATAAATGGTTGGTGATAAACATAATAACGGCAGTGAACATTCGAAGCGGCAAGTTGGCTGAAACGAGTGTTGACTGCCGTTTTAGTTTTGTATAAAGGGCTTAAGTAACAAGGGGTTATCTGGAGCATTTTAATGCTGATTTTATAAGATTAATCCTTGTTTCCGGATGCAATTAATAAGACAATTAGCGTTTAAGTTTTAGTGAGCTTTGCCCTGCTGGGCGAGGTTTGTAACAAGTCGATATGTACGCAGTGCACTGGTAGCTGATGAGCCAGGGGCGGTAGCGTGTGTAACGACTTGAGCAATTAATTTTTATTGGCAAATTAAATACCACATTAAATACGCCTTATGGAATAGAAAAGTGAAGATACTTATTACTGGCGGGGCAGGTTTTATTGGATCAGCTGTTGTTCGCCATATTATTAAGAATACACAGGACACTGTAGTTAATATTGATAAATTAACCTACGCCGGTAATCTTGAATCCCTTTCTGATATTTCTGAAAGTAATCGCTACAATTTTGAACACGCGGATATTTGTGATTCCGCTGAAATAACGCGTATTTTTGAGCAGTACCAGCCGGACGCGGTGATGCATTTGGCTGCGGAAAGTCATGTGGACCGTTCGATTACCGGGCCGGCAGCATTTATTGAAACCAATATCGTCGGCACCTATGTACTTCTTGAAGTTGCGCGTAAATACTGGTCTGCGCTTGGCGAAGATAAAAAAAATAATTTTCGTTTTCATCATATTTCCACTGATGAAGTTTACGGCGATTTACCGCATCCTGATGAAGTTGAAAACAGCGTTACGCTGCCGTTATTTACTGAAACGACGGCATATGCGCCAAGTAGCCCCTATTCTGCGTCAAAAGCATCCAGCGATCATTTAGTCCGTGCCTGGCGGCGTACCTATGGTCTACCAACGATCGTTACCAATTGTTCTAATAACTATGGCCCTTATCACTTCCCTGAAAAACTGATTCCGTTGGTCATTTTGAATGCGCTGGAAGGAAAGCCTTTGCCAATTTATGGCAAAGGGGATCAGATTCGCGATTGGCTATATGTAGAAGATCATGCTCGCGCGCTTCATATGGTAGTGACTGAAGGCAAGGCAGGGGAGACTTATAACATTGGTGGACACAATGAGAAGAAAAATCTCGATGTGGTATTTACCATCTGTGATCTGCTGGATGAGATTGTACCCAAAGCGACTTCTTATCGTGAACAAATCACTTATGTCGCCGATCGTCCGGGCCATGATCGTCGTTATGCCATTGATGCAGGTAAAATTAGCCGCGAATTAGGCTGGAAACCGCTGGAGACCTTTGAAAGCGGTATTCGTAAAACAGTGGAATGGTACCTTGCAAATACTCAATGGGTAAACAATGTTAAAAGTGGGGCGTATCAGAGTTGGATAGAACAGAACTATGAAGGACGCCAGTAATGAATATCTTACTTTTTGGTAAGACAGGGCAAGTAGGCTGGGAGTTGCAACGTTCTCTGGCACCGGTAGGGAATCTGATTGCCCTGGATGTCCATTCAAAAGAGTTTTGCGGTGATTTTAGCAATCCGAAAGGCGTTGCCGAAACCGTTCGTAAGCTTCGTCCCGATGTGATTGTTAACGCAGCAGCACATACTGCAGTAGATAAAGCAGAGTCTGAACCAGAACTGGCGCAGTTACTTAACGCCACCAGTGTGGAAGCCATCGCTAAAGCGGCCAACGAAACTGGCGCATGGGTAGTGCATTATTCAACCGATTATGTATTTCCTGGTACCGGCGATATCCCATGGCAGGAAACGGACGCTACGTCGCCGCTGAATGTCTATGGCAAAACCAAACTGGCGGGAGAAAAGGCCCTGCAGGATAACTGCCCTAAGCATCTTATCTTCCGCACCAGTTGGGTTTATGCAGGTAAGGGCAATAATTTCGCAAAGACAATGCTTCGTCTGGCGAAAGAGCGTCAGACACTTTCAGTCATCAACGATCAGTACGGTGCGCCGACCGGTGCGGAATTACTGGCTGACTGTACGGCGCATGCGATCCGTGTGGCGTTAAAGAAACCAGAAGTCGCAGGTCTTTACCATCTGGTTGCCGGGGGAACCACAACCTGGCATGACTACGCGGCCTTAGTCTTTGACGAGGCGCGCAAAGCAGGGATAACGCTTGCGCTGACTGAGCTTAATGCTGTGCCGACCAGCGCCTACCCGACGCCGGCGAGCAGACCTGGAAATTCGCGTCTCAATACTGAAAAGTTTCAGCGTAATTTTGGCCTTATTCTGCCGCAATGGGAATTAGGAGTTAAGCGCATGCTGACTGAAATGTTTACGACGACAACCATCTGATAAATTTAAATGCCCATCAGGGCATTTTCTATGAATGAGAAATGGAAATGAAAACGCGTAAGGGCATTATTTTAGCGGGGGGCTCCGGCACTCGTCTTTATCCGGTGACTATGGCGGTAAGTAAGCAATTGCTACCAATTTATGATAAACCGATGATTTACTATCCCCTTTCCACACTTATGCTGGCAGGCATTCGGGATATCCTGATCATCAGTACGCCACAGGACACGCCGCGTTTTCAACAACTGCTGGGAGACGGCAGCCAGTGGGGGCTGAATCTTCAATATAAAGTACAGCCAAGCCCGGATGGCTTAGCACAGGCGTTTATTATTGGTGAAGAGTTCATTGGTCATGATGATTGTGCATTAGTGCTGGGTGACAATATCTTCTATGGTCATGATTTACCAAAGTTAATGGAAGCTGCCGTTAATAAAGAAAGTGGTGCTACCGTCTTTGCTTATCATGTAAACGATCCAGAGCGCTACGGTGTGGTTGAGTTTGACCAAAATGGCACAGCCGTTAGTCTGGAGGAAAAACCGTTACAACCGAAGAGTAATTACGCGGTAACGGGGCTGTATTTTTATGATAATAGCGTGGTGGAGATGGCGAAAAATCTTAAGCCTTCTGCTCGCGGTGAGTTAGAAATCACGGATATTAACCGTATCTATATGGATCAGGGAAGATTGTCTGTCGCTATGATGGGGCG